>NZ_QFRX01000001.1:0-1707 GCF_003143935.1 Streptomyces sp. Act143
TAGGCCGCCAGGGGGTTCTGGTAGCCGCCGTGCGCGTGGCTGGAGCCGATGCGCCAGGCCCAGCCCGCCGAGGTGTCGGTCGCGCCGCCCCACGCGTAGTACCAGGACAGCAGGTACATCGAGGAGTTCTTGCCGGTGCCGGCCGGGCAGGTGGACGGACCGACACAGTTGCCGATCTTCTTGAAGTACTTGTCGTACATCGCGTAGCGCAGGTAGTCGCCCATCTTCGCGGCCTTGCCCACGGTCGCGGAGACATCGCTGCCCTTGCCCTGCTGCTTGGCCCAGACGTCCGCCCAGTACGCGGCCTGCACGGCGCGCGCGTCGGCGTCCGGGGCGTTGGTGAACTTCCACTGCTTGGCGTACGAGGCGTCACCGGTGAACAGGTCCAAGTAGCCGTTCGTGCCGCCGTACTTGAACTGGTCGCAGGTCGGCTGCGGCACCGTCTCCCACACCGACTCCTGCGCGCCGCGCTGGAAGGTGTTGATGTAGGAGGGCCCGGTGGCGGTCGGCCCCGCCTCGCACTTGCCCGGCTCGTTGCCGTAGCCGTAGACGTTGTCGACGTCCTGCAGCCAGTGCATGCCGTAGACGTCGTCCGTGCCGTACGCCGACTTCAGCTCGGCCGCGATCGGGTCCGAACCGGACGTGACCGAGGAGTCGAGCTTCGCCGGGTACTCGTTCGGGGTGTCCAGCTCGGGCGCGTAGGTGGCCGGCTTGGAGGCGTTGTAGAAGGAGTTGGTCGGCTGGTCGGCGTGGGTGGGGATCATGTACTTCTCCATGATGTCCCAGGCGCCGTTGAACTTGGACCAGTCGCCCGTCACCTTGCCGTACATGGCCTGCAGCCACAGGAGGTAGCTGTACGCCTCGGAGGTGGTCTCGTGGCCGTGGTCCGGGGCCTCGACGATCAGCGTCTCCACCGAGTGATAGGGGATGCCCTCGGGTGAGAAGTAGCCGTTCGCCGGATTGGTGATCTTGCCGTACAGCTCCAGGAAGCGGGCGTCGTACGCCTTCGTCGCTCCCAGCTGGGTCACAGTGACCGACGCCTTCGCGTGCCCGGTGGCCGTCGACTCGAAGGTCGCCGCCCCGGTGCCGGAGGAGTCGGCGGTGATGGTCACCTTCTGGGCGGTGCTCCAGTTGGACGGGGTGAAGGTGAGCGAGGCCCCACCGGTCACCGACAGGCCGGAGTTGCCGCTCGCGCGAGTCGTCGTCACCGTCACGTTTGCGCTCGGCTGGGTCGACAGCTTCACGTCGTACGTGCCCGTCTTGCCCTGCTGTACGCCCAGTTGGGATGGCGTGGCGACCACGGACGGGCCTGAGGCGACCGTGATGCCGACCGGTGTGGACTCCGCCGACGCGCCCAGGCTGTCGTACGCCTTCGCCAGCAGAGAATGACTGCCCACGGTCAAACCTGAGGCGGAGAGCGCGTAGGGCGCTGTTGTGTCCGTGCCCAGCAGTTTGGTGTCGTCGTAGAACTCCACCTTGCTGATGGTCGCGTTGTCCGCGGCGGCGGCGGTCGCCGCGAGCGGCACGGCGTCGCCCTGGGTGTAGACGGCGCCCGCGGCCGGGCTGGTCAGTACCGTGATCGGCGGCTGGTGGGCGCCGACGCACGTGGTGCCGTTGATCGCGAACGAGGTGGGTGCGGCGTTGGTGCCGCTGTAGGTGAACTGCGCGCCGGTGGAGACCGCGGCGCCGGCCGCGATGGTCCCGTTG
>NZ_QFRX01000001.1:1866-162109 GCF_003143935.1 Streptomyces sp. Act143
ACCACGGTTGGTGATCGTCACGTCCGTGGTGAAGCCGGAGCCCCAGTCGTTCGTCTTGTAGTCCACGCTGCACTGAACGCCCGCTGCACGCGCGGTCGTCGCACCTGTGGCCAGCATCGACAGGGGCAGGGCCAGGGCGGCTGTCGTGGCGGTTAACGCCCGCCGAACAGTTCTGCGTTTACGTCCGGGATCCATGAACTGGTTCCTCCAAGCGGCTCAAAGCACGGGGAAGCACAAGTCTTGGCCAGTGGGAGCGCTCCCATCATGGGGATGGGGGCGGCAGCGGTCAAGGAGCTTGAAGACTCGAACACGCGAAAGGGTTGAGTTCAAAGGAAGTTCAGCCGTACCTCTGGGCAACCGCGCCACTTGGCGCTACTTTCCTTCGCACCAGTGGGAGCGGTTCCCATCAGTCGACGCGCCGGACACGGCGCGCCACACTGCGAGGAGTCGCTCATGCGACACCCCCCACGTTCATTTCTCCTCGTCAACCGCACGCGTCGGCATGCTCGTCTCCACCGCGGCGGTAACTTGATCCGGCTTCCGGGAGCAACGCGCCGCCGCAGGGCGGGCGCGCCGTGGCCGATCAGCGGGACCTCGGCTTCCGAGGATCAGTGTCGAACAGCAATGCCCTGCTCGCGTCCGGCAGTCGGCGACTGGCCACCGGCTTTCTCCGGCAGTGCGCCACGAACGACAGCTGGTCGGGCTTCGTCCTGACCGACGCGAGCGTCGGCTCAGACACTCCGGCCGCCTGAGTGGATGCCTTCGACGCTCCGACAATGCTCGAACTCGGGGACGCCGGCGGCTCCACCCGTTGAACCCCGAGTGGGGAGCGCTCCCAAAGTGAGTTCTCCTGTGTGTCCCGTGGCCGGGGCGCCGGCCGTCAGTGAACTGCTGCTCGGAGTCTTCCCTGCCCTTCGCCACGAGGCCACGTCGCCCCGTTCGCATCAACGTGCGCGATCACCTGCGCGTACTCAATCAGCGGAGAACCCCTCCAACCAGAAGGAACCCGTCATCATGAGTCGCACCAAACCCTCATTGCTCGCTGCGCTCGCGCTGCTCAGCGGGACCTCAGCGGCCGCATTCGTCTCGGCGCCGGCCGGCGCCGCGGCCGCACCCTGCACGGTGGACTACAAGGTGCAGAACCAGTGGGACACCGGCTTCACCGCCGCCGTCACGGTCACCAACAACGGCGCGGCCAAGTCGAGTTGGTCGCTGAAGTGGTCGTACGCCGGAAACCAGAGCATCAGCAATGGCTGGAACGCGAAGGTCAGCCAGAGCGGCACCTCCGTGACGGCCGCCAACGAGAGCTACAACGGCACGCTCGCCACCGGCGGTTCGGTCGGTTTCGGTTTCCAGGCGTCCTACAGCGGAACCAACGCGATTCCTGCCACGTTCACCCTCGACGGCGTGGCCTGCAACGTGGACGGCGGTGGACCGACCGACCCCGGGCCGACCGACCCCGGGCCGACCGACCCGGGGCCCACCGATCCGGGTCCGGGCGGGCCGAAGGCCGCCAACCCCTACGTCGGCGCGAAGGTCTACGTGAACCCGGAGTGGTCCGCGAAGGCGGCCGCCGAGCCGGGCGGCAGCCGCATCTCCAACCAGCCCACCGCCGTGTGGCTGGACCGGATCGCCGCCATCAACGGCGTGAACGGCGGCATGAGCCTGCGCGACCACCTCGACGAGGCGCTGAAGCAGAAGGGCAGCGGAGAACTCGTCGTCCAGCTGGTGATCTACGATCTGCCGGGCCGTGACTGCGCCGCCCTCGCATCCAACGGCGAACTGGGACCGAACGACCTCGACAAGTACAAGAGCCAGTACATCGACCCGATCACCTCGATCCTCTCCGATGCGAAGTACGCGGGCCTGCGGATCGCCACCGTCATAGAGCCCGACTCGCTGCCCAACCTGGTCACCAACGCCGGTGGCACCAACACCACCACCGACGCCTGCGTGACCATGAAGAGCAACGGCAACTACGAGAAGGGCGTCTCCTACGCTCTCGACAAGCTCGGTGCCCTAGCGAACGTGTACAACTACATCGATGCCGGCCACCACGGCTGGCTGGGCTGGGACAGCAACCTCGGTCCGTCCGTGCAGGAGTTCGCCAAGGTCGCCACGACCAACGGCGCGAGCGTGAGCGACGTCGCCGGTTTCATCGTCAACACCGCGAACACCAGCCCCACCAAGGAGCCGTATTACAAGGTCACGGACATGGTGAACGGCCAGACCGTGCGCCAGTCGAAGTGGGTGGACTGGAACCAGTACGTGGACGAGCAGTCCTTCGCCCAAGCGCTGCGGGACAAGCTGGTCGCGGCCGGGTTCGACTCGGGTCTCGGCATGCTGATCGACACCTCCCGCAACGGCTGGGGCGGCACCGCCCGGCCCACCAAGGCCGGCCCGACGACTTCGGTCGACGACTACGTCAACGGCAGCCGCATCGACCGGCGCATCCACGCCGGCAACTGGTGCAACCAGACCGGCGCAGGGATCGGCGAACGGCCCACCGCGGCCCCGGCCACCGGGATCGACGCCTACGTGTGGGTCAAGCCGCCGGGGGAGTCCGACGGCTCCAGCTCCGCCGTGCCCAACGACGAGGGCAAGGGCTTCGACCGCATGTGCGACCCCACTTACGGCGGCAACGCCCGCAACGGCAACAACCCCACCGGCGCCCTGCCGAACGCGCCGGTGGCCGGCCACTGGTTCTCCGCCCAGTTCCAGCAGTTGATGCAGAACGCCTACCCGCCACTGCCGTAACCGCGCGGCCGCCGCGGTGAGTCCTCACCGAAGGGAGCACCCCGGCGGACCGCGTCCCCTGTCAGATGTCTTGCCGGGGCTCAGCGCATGGGCCCCGGCAAGACGGCCGAACCAGGGCTGCGATGGCATCTCGGCACGGGCCGGGCACCTTGGAGCAGAACGACTAGCGCGAAATGGTCAAGAGTTGTGGATCGCGTGAAGGGTGGGTGCGCCGGTCATCCCTCGTCGAGACAGAGGCAAAAGGGGTGGCCGGCGGGGTCGAGGAGCACTCGGACGTTCTCCTGCGGTTGGTCCTCGGCCATTGTGGCGCCCAGGGCGACCGCCTCGGCGACCGCCGAGTCCAGATCGCCGACCTGGAAGTCGAAGTGCATCATCGGACGCTGTTCGCCATCGACCGGTGGCCAGACCGGAGCCCGGTAGCCCTCGGCCTGTTGGAATACGAAGAATGGCCCTTGTGGTGAGGCAGCGGCGATGGCGGTTCCGGGTTCCTCGTGTCCGAGGTGCCAGCCGAGGAGTTCAGCGTAGAACCTCGCCAAGCCGCTGGGGTCGGGCGCCTCGATCGCCGTTCCCCACCACATACCATCAGTTCGAGATTTCATCCCGGCAGCTTGCCTCATGATCCCGCGCTTGTCTCGGGTGAGGAGCGGTCAGGCAGCGGTGACTTCCTTGCGCTCGACTAGTGCCGCATCAAGCAACGTTTGCCCTGCCTGTACGGTCAAGGCATGGATGCCAGCGGCCAGCCCACTCTTGATGAGATCGAAGACTGCTTCGTTGAGCTTGTGGCGGGTCGGCTGTCCAGGGACGAGGCCGATCGCTGGGCGGCGAGGTGGGTGATGGAGGACGTGATCGTCTGGGACGACCTCTCCTGGTGGGCGCTGAACCGCCTCTACGGAATCGATCTCCCTGCGGGCGAGAGCGGCGGCTACCTGCACGACGACGAACAGGTACGGGCATGGCTTGCTGAACTGAGGAAACGCCGGGCGATGTGAAGCGGCCGCAGCTCCGTCCCAAGTCCCGGTCGCTGCCGCGATGTGCGCGTGGCCGAACGGGTGCGGGTACGGGAGATCGATGACGGCGAGGGCCGAAGACTGCTGCGGATCATCCGCAAGGGCACGGGATCGGTGGTGAACTGGCGGCGAGCCCAGGTGGTGTTGCCGTCCGCGCAGGACATGCCCGTGGCGAAGATCGCCGACGTGACGTTCATCAGTGCGGACCGGGTCAGGGACGTGGTCCACAACTTCAACGCCGACGGCTTCGAGGCGCTCTACCCGAAGTACAAGGGCGGCCGGCCAAGGACCTTCACCCTCCCGGCGCGTCGGGAGATCAAGCAGATCGCCAAGTCCAAGCCGGCCGAGCATGGCCTGCCGTTGTCGACCTGGAGCTTGGCCGAGCTCGCCGACTCCCTGGTAGCCGAGGGGGTGGTCGCCGACATCAGCTACGAGGGCCTACGGATCCTGCTCTGCGAGGAGGGCGTGTCCTTTCAACGCATGGTGCTTGCCCCAGGGGTCGAGAAGGTAGGGCGCGCCGGTCTCCACGGTGACGTCCAGCCCGTGCCGGGCCAGGTCCCGGGCGATCGCTGCCACCCGCCGGGGCAGATCGTCCGCGTACGGGTCGAGGTGGCCGTGGTCGAGAGTGAGCGCGACGCCGTCATAGCCGAGGTCGGCGAGGACCGCGAGGACGTCGCGCAGTCGGTGGTCGGTGAAGCCATTGGTGCCGTTGCAGAATCTGAGCGGTGTGGGGGGCGGGGTCATTCCGGCTTTTTTCCTGCGGAGGCTCGTGCTGTGCAGGTGGGGGAGATGCGCCGGGCGAGCCGCCGGCGAGCGGGTGTACGACACCGAGGGCCGCCGCCTCCGCCGTGGCCCCGCTCCGTGCGGTCAACGCTGCCTGAAGCGGCATCAGGCCGAGGATCCCGGCCCGGACGGCGCCGTACGTTCTCGCCCGACGGTTCCCGCACGGCACGGGCCTGAGCGGTTCCGTAGCTGCCGAGGTAGGCGAGGGCGCCCGCAGTCACGACGACGGCCCGGGCGATGGCGCCGGTGCGCCCCTGAAGTCGTCCGGCACGCAAGGCGACGGCCGTGCGGGCGGCCGGGAGTGCCGCGGCGAGGGCGGTGGTCGTGGCGGCGGCGCAGGTCGCGACCGGCAGCCGGGCGGGGGGCGCCCGAGATCTCGTGGCGGCTGAGGGCGGTCACGGTGTAGGTGTGGGCGCCGACCAGAGCGGCGGGGACGGCGCCGCGCAGCAGGGCGGCACCGGTCCCGGTCGTGGGGTGCGGTCCGCGCCCGGCGGCCAGCGCACCCGCGAGGACGTCGAGGGTCCGCGCGGCGTTTCCATGGCGGCCGGGCCGGCCGGGGTCGACTTCAGCTTGAGGTCGTACGCCCACCCGGCCGCGGCCGGTGCCCAAGCTCCCATGAGGCTCCGGCAGCCCCCCGAGGCGGCGGCGAGCGTGAGGGCTCCGGCGGTCAGGATGCCCGCGATGGCGAGGGCGGTACGGCGCCGGATCCGGCCGGACGGGACCGGGCGCTCGGGGCGCTCAACCGCGTCGACCGTGGCGTCGGCGTAGTCGTTGAGGGCCATGCCGGCTCAGTAGAGGCAGACGGACGACCCGATCACGCCGGTCGTCCGCACGCTCAGTGGGTGGCCCGTGGCGGCGGCCCCGGACTCGCAAACGTCGCGGAACTGGTCCGCGCCCCGGCTGCGTTGAGCGTGCCGGGCGACGTGCTCGCGGAGTTGTGAAGACAGTCGTCGATTTGTGATGTCGTCCGGAATGTCACGCGGCGATGGAGGACGGTGCCGGCTTCATCGCGGGCCTCTTGCGTGGTCCACGGCCGTGGCCCGGGCTTCGACACAGCCGAGAATCGACTCCAGCCCGAAGGACACATACGGATCATGAGCACCTGCGAGGGCGGAGCCGATCGCGAACGTGACGACGATCTGGGCGGCTTGCTCGGCATCCTGCCCGGTGAGGCCGGATGCCTCGCAGAGCGCGCGCAGGTGTTCGGCCATGGTCAGGAGGGCCGGCCGCCATTCGCGGTCGTCGAGAACCGGAAGAGGTGTCTCCCGCCAGACGGTGTCTGCGGCCAGCATGAGCAGACCGTGTCTGCTCTTGATGTACCAGTAGAGTGCCGCCGCGGTGATGGCGAGGCGACTGCCGGACCTGCGCATGCTCAGGTTCTGGATGCCTTCCTCGTCCATACACAGCAGAAGGTGATGTTGAACAGGACCATGACGACGACGGCACAGGGGTAGGGCGCCGATTCGAGAGGCGGGCCCGAGTACCGTCGCGCCGAGGGGGCGGTGTGCCGTATCCGTCGGCGCGGCGGTCCCTGCCGCGAGGCCGGCGCGTGTGTCAGTCCTCTGGACCTGCGGGTCCGATGCTGCGCAGCAGTCGTTCCCCGGACTCGCGGAGCTGGTCCTTGACCTCGTCGAGTCCGGACGTGAGCAGGGTGTGATCGCGTTTGCGCCAGGTGCCCGCGACCATCACCGCTTCGATGTTGGCGATGTCGGCGTGCAGGACTGTTGCGACCGGGTCGTGCGCCGGCCACAGGTTGAGGGCCCGGGCGTCGACGGCGACCAGGTCGGCTTGCATGCCCGCCTCGATCCGGCCCACCTGGTCGGCCAGGCCCAGTGCCTTCGCCCCTTCGACCGTGGCCCAGGCCAGTGCCTGTTTGGCGGTGACCGAAGCGGTATTGGCGTGCATGCCGGTCCGCTGCCGGTGCTCAGCGTGGTCCAGGCCGCGCTGATGGGCCAGGGCGATACGGGCCGCGGTGAGGAGCTTGCCGGGTACGGCGGTGTCGATGTCGGTCCCCAGGGAGGGCGCCGCGTCCAGACGCAGCAGAGACCCGGTGATGGGCGTGCCGTGTCCCTGGCCCAGTTCGTTCTCCGGGGTGGTGGTGAAGGTGACGCCCGCTTCGAGGAGCGTCTTGAGCCAGTCGTCCGGCAGGTCGGTCCCGTGCACGATGTTGGTCAGCGGGCTGAACAGCCCGGCGGCACGCACGGCTTCCCACCCGGGCGCCGGTGCTCCGCCGCTCTGGTGCATCGAAACGACGAGACCGCGTTCGGAGCCGGCCCGGAAGTCGACCACGGCCGCCTCGGGCGAGGAGTACTGCGGTCCCTGGAGTGCCATGCCCAGGGTGAGGAGGGCATGCTCGCGGACGGGGCCGTCGAGCAGCCGGTCGATCTCGGCGAGCGGGTGAGGGACGTCCGGCGCACGGTAGGGCGTGCCGTGCAGGAAGACGGCGCGGATACCGGCCTGGACCAGTCCCTCGACGGCCGCGTCGGCATGTTCGGGCGACAGGACGTTGTGACACCAGTCGCCGAGGGTGGTCGTACCGCAGTTGAGCTGGTTCAGCGCGCCGGCCAGATTGCTGATGTGCATGTCGGCCGGGGTGTAGTGCCCGACGCACGCACCGTGGAGGTGGGTGAGGTACTCCATCAGCGTCCAGTCGGCGCCCACCGAGCGCAGCGCGGTCTGCCAGGTGTGCAGGTGGGCGTTGACCAGACCGGGGATGACGATGCGGCCGGAGAAGTCGACGACTTCGGCGTGGGGTGCCTCGATGGTCGCGCCGACGGCGGCGATGCGGTCACCGTCGACGAGGATGTCAGCGTGCTCGGCGTCGGGACGGCCCGGCGCCATCGTGATGACCTGCGCTCCGCGCAGCAGTACGCGGCTCATGCGGGGACCTTCGAACCGGGGGAGGTGTGACTCTGCTGGGACATGTGCGGCTCCTTGCCTATGCCGGCGCCAATGCCTGCGGCGTCATGGCCCGCGCGGCGGATTGTGTGGTGGTGAGAAAGTCCCGGGTGGCGATGTGCCCGATGTACCCGTCGGGGCGGATCAGCAGCAACGTGTCGCCGTCCAGGCCGTAAGCCCGCTTCAGGGTGTTCTGGGGGTCGGAGAAGGCGAGGCCGTCGTCGGCGGTCGCCCCGACGGCCAGGCGTCTCAGCTGGGCGCCCGCCGCGGGCCAGGCGAGTTGTTCCAGGGCCCGGCCCGCACCGGCGCCGTAGGCGAGGGCGGTGAAGTGCGGCCCGCGGCAGACGTCGAACAGCCGGGACCCGGTCCCGTCGGCGCGCAGCAGCGCGGCGTCCGGGGCGCGGTCACCCACGTGCAGCGTCGAGGTGCGCATGCCGTCGGCGGGTGCCAGCGGACCGCCGTAGTACGTCAGGGCGAGTTGCTGCTCGTCCTTGCCCCGCTTCATGCTCGACGGGTCGAGCTTGGCGATGCCGCCCCACTTCTCCGTGGACAGGCCCAGGACCCCGGCGGCGATCGGCTGCCGCTCGGCCTCGTAGGTGTCCAGCAACGTGGCGTCCGCCCCGGCGAGGACCTGTCCGAGCTTCCAGCCGAGGTTGTAACCGTCCTGTACACCGGTGTTCAGGCCCTGTGCGCCGGCCGGGGTGTGTACATGTGCGGCGTCGCCGACGAGAAAGACACGCCCTCGGCCGTAGTGCTTGGCCAGGCGGATGTTGGGCCGGAACACCGACGTCCAGTGGATGTCGTGCAGTTGAATGCGCTTGTTGTGGGTGTGCGCGTGGATCCGCCGGAGGATGTCGTCCCTCTTCGCGGGCGGCTCCTCGTCCGGCCTGAGACGGATCATCCACTGGAACATGTCGCTGTGCGGGAGCGGGCAGGCGCCGATGAACTTGCCGCCCCGGCCCGGCCACATGTGCCACCGGTTGCGGGCCAGACCGCTCACCGAGGCGTCGACGAGCAGCATCCGGTCGCTCTCGTCCGTCGTCCCGGCGAACCCGATGCCGAGCTGTCTGCGCACCACACTGGAACCGCCGTCTGCGCCGACGACATACCGGGCGACGATCTCCTCCGCGCCGTCCGCGCCCGCCACCTCGGCGACCACCCTGTCCTCGTCCTGCGTCAGCTCGGTCAACTCCCTGCCGAACTCCACCTCATGGCCGAGTTCGCCGAGCCGGGCGTGCAGTGCGCGGTCCGTGCGGAACTGCGGGATCAGCCAGGTGTTCGGGTGCGGAACGTCCGGGGTCGCCTCCCGGTGCGTGAACATCCTCCAGGGCACGGTGAAGGGGCCCGCATGAATCCCGAGCTTGGGGTAGACGCTGCCGCCGGCCAGCACGTCGTTGAGGGCACCGAGGTCTTCCAGCACTTCGAGGCTGCGGGGCTGGATGCCCTTGGCGCGGGAACCGTCGAAGGCGTGCGACGACCTGTCGATGATCCGTACGTCGAGTCCCCGGCGTACGAGGTCGATCGCCACGGCGGAGCCGGAAGGGCCTGCACCGACGACCAGTACGTCGATGACCTGCGGGTTGTTCACGAGTCGAGCCTTTCGCTGCGTGCGACCACGAACGGGGCGATCTGATCGGCGACGTCCAGGGGCCGCTCGAACGGGGCCATGTGCCCACATTCCGGGATCACGTGATGGTGCTGGGGCTTCAGCAGGGCGCGAGCAGTGTCGAAGTGCCTCAGCGGCGTGACCTGGTCCTCGTCGCCCCACAGCAGCAGCGTCGGGATGTCCAGCGTTCCGGTCTTCCTGAAGAGGTCGTCCCTGCCGGAGACCGGCAGATGCTGCAGCGTGTCGAAGACGGCGTACAGCGAACCCTCGAAGCGGAAGGCGTCGAGGACCATGTCCGCGAGTTTCACGCCGAGTTCGGGGTCGCGGACGTTGTGCCCGAGGTGGCCCTGGAGTATCTGGCGGCCACGCCGCCGGGCGACGAAGCCGGCCAGCAGATCGCTGCGCAGCAGCCGGTGGGGGGAGGTCAGTTGCGGTTTCGCGAGGCCGGCGGGTCCGACGATGGTGAGGGTGGAGAGCGAAGCGGGGGACTGGGCGGCGTAGGTCATGGCGACGAGCGCGCCCATGGAGGTGCCGACGAAGTGCAGCAGCCGGGTCGTCAGGCCCAGCCGGTCCGTCAGCTCGGCCAGTTGCCGCGCGAACAGCCTCTCGTCGTACCGCGCTTGCACTCGGTCCGAGTAGCCGCGGCCGTACGCGCTGAAGGTCAGCGTCCGCAGTCCGCGGGCGTGTAGCTCGGTGACGAGGCCGTCCCAGTAGAACAACGGGATGGTCAGCCCGCCCGCCATAACGACCACCTCCCCGTGCTCGGGGCCGGTCAGTTCGTAGTGCGTGACACCGTCGGACAGCTCTATGAAGCTGCCGCGCAGGGCATGCCGCGAGTCGGCGGTGAGCCGGCGGTCCTCGGCCGCTGCGACGAAGTACTTCATGTGACGGGCCTCCTGGCCTCAGTTCGTGGGGGCGTCGGCCGCTGAGCCGAGGAACTTGGTGATCGCGTCCGCGACCCACTGCGGTTCCTCTTCCGGCAGCAGGTGACCGCCGTCGGGGTGCACCAGCTCCCTGGCGCCCGGAATATCGCGGGTGAAGTGCTGGCCGTCGATGTTCGCGCTGCGCAGCACGAGTGTGGGCACTGCGATGCCGGGAATCTGTGCGCTGCGGTCCGGTTGGTCGGTGTTGCAGAAGTCGACGAAGGCTGAGCGGTTTCCGGGGCGGCTCATGAGCTGATGGGCCCGGTCCACCATGGCGTCGTCCACGATCGTCGACCGCGGGCCGACGGCCGAGCGCAGGTTGCGCTCGATGGCGCCGCGCGGCATCACCCGCCGCAGCAGCGGGCGCAGCAGCGGAGTGCGGGCCAGGCGCATGCCTGCCGGCAACTCCTTCTCCGGGTACCCGGTGGCATTGACCAGCGCCAGCCCGGTCAGCCGCTCCGGGTGATCCAGTGCGAGGTTCCAGGCGATGTTGCCGCCCAGTGAATTGCCGCCCACCGCGTAGCGCGGCACGGCCAGCGCCTCCAGGAAGCGCGCCACCGTCGCGGCGTAGGTCGGGATGCGGTAGTCGCGGTCTTTGCGAGGGCCGGTCAGGCCGAACCCCGGCAGGTCGGGGCGGATGACATCGAACGACTCCGACAGCAGGTCCGCCGCTCGGTCGAAGTGCTGAAGCGACGACGCGCTGCCGTGCAGCAGTACGAGTGCCGGACCGCGGCCAGCGCGTTTGTAGTGGATCCGCAGACTGTCCACCACGACGAACCGGGAATCGGGCTGCGGCTCAGACCAGGTGCTCATAACGGATACAGTGTTATCGAAAAGTGGTGGTGTCAAGTGCCGGCCTCTGAGCGTCACGACCAGGTTGATCTTTTGTGAGGAACGAATCGTTGGTGACCGCGCTGCCGTTCAACGTGTCGCGGTGACGTCTCGCAGGGCGTCATCCGGAGCCGAATCGCCGCTTCTCGGGAGCCGGGCCCGTGCGGAACGTCGATCCGTCCGCTTTCGTGGCACATGGCGCGGTGGCTGCTGCTCACGAGGGCGTCTTTGCTGCGGCTGGGCGCGGCCTATCGCGTTCCGAGGGGCTGCGCCTGTGCGCCGTCACGCCCCCGCTGGGGGACGCGATCGGCACCGGCTTCGCCGGCTGCTCCCTCACTCTCCCGCCGGGTTCCTCGCTGTCCGCGTAGGAGCGGCTGGTGAGGCGGGCTCGGGGAGGGGGCGCCGGGCGACCTCGTGGGCGTCGTCCGGTGGGAGGCCCAGCATGCGCAGAACCATTTCGGCAAGGTTGACGGCGGCCTCGTCGCCGTCCAGGTCGGGGTGGGCGAACCTCAGCTCCACCAGGGGGAGCAGGGTTCCGCCGAGTGCGGTCAGGGCGACCGCCGGGTCGACAGCGGTGAAGCGGCCGGAGGCGACGCCGACCTCGAGGTCACGCAGGGCCCGTCGGGCCAGGCCGTTGGCCGAGTGGATGTGTCCGAGGCCGCGGTGGCGCAGTACCTGCATCAGTTCGGGGTGGGAGCCGGCCATGCGGGCGCTGAGCCGGAAGCCCGCCGCGACGAGCTCGGCCGGGTCGTCGATGCCTGCCAGGCGTTCATCGATGCTTTGGCCGTATTCCTCGAGAGCGTCCACCACTGCCGCGTCGAACAGCTCGGTCTTCGAAGGGAAGTGGTTGTAGAAGGAGCCGAAGCCGACGTCGGCGCGCTCGGCGATCGCCTGGATGCTGGCACCGGCCTCCCCGGTCTCGGCGAGTATCTGGCGGGCGGCACGAAGGAGAGCACGACGGGTCTCGGCGCGGCGCCGCTCGAACCGCTTGTCGGGCGGAGCTGGCGTAGACATGCGCGGAGTCTACCCATCGAGGCGATGAAAACAGCATCTCTGATGAGTTCATCATTGTTTTGCGCGATCACCTTGACGACGAGACCGTCAAACCTGATGATTCCCTCATTGTGGCGATGTTGCTCGGAGGGCACCATGTCTGAAATCCGCGTCGACGGGCCGATGTCATCACGTCCCATCAGGACCCCCGCAGCGAGCAGGGCACCCTGGGCGGGGAGCGTCCCGGCCGCCCCCGGAATCCCCCCGCCCGCTCGCCGTGCATGGCAATCCGGCGTGGTCGAACGTCCCGTCTCATCGGCCCGGCGTTCCGCGCGGCGGAGCTCGCTGATCTCGACCGGCTGGTGCGGGCGACCGGGGCCGAGGCGGGACGCGGACTTTCCGGGCGGCGGCAAGGCCGTCGACCTGCTCGACCCGTCCGGCTTCCTGGTGCAGGTCGTGTACTGCGGCGAGCTGGCCGGCCACGGCCTCAGCCCGCCCCTGACCGCCGGGCCGCTGGTGCGGCGCGGCCCGGCGGGGGCACATTCCCCCCAGCTGTGGGGGAGCGCAGACGGCCGGGGCACCCGGCTCGACGGCCTGCTCAGCGGCTATTTCACCATCCTGACTGCCGCCGAACCCGGCCCACGCTGAATGGCCGCGCTCAGGCGCTCGGCATCTCCGCGATGCCCGTGAGCGCCCTGGACGACGACGGCACGCTCGCCGCCTGGCTGCACGCCGGACGCGCGGACGCCGCGCTGCCGGGCCCCGACCCCGTCGTCCTGGACGTCGTTCCGGCCGGGGCGGGACTTCACCGGCACCGCCACCTGGACGTCCCTCCTGCAACCGCAGCCCCCCACCCACCCCGGCGGACCGCCGACAACAGCCTGCTGAGGAGCACCACACGATGACCAGGCCGGACCCCTTCATGACGCCTGATCCGCAGGTCGTCTCCGAGAGCTGCATCATGGACTTCGCCCGCCATGTCGGGATGGCGGACTCCGACTACGCCGCCCTGTACCGCTGGTCGGTCACCGACCTGGAGGGCTTCTGGGCCGCGGTGTGGGAGTACTTCGACATCGACGCGGAGACGCCGTACGAGCGGGTGCTGGCGGAGGAGCGGATGCCCGGCGCGCTTTGGTTCCCCGGCGCCACTCTCAACTACGCCCATCACGCCCTGCGCAACCTCGCCGACGACGCCGTGGCGGTCGTCGCCCTCGACGAGACGGGCTCCTGCTACGAGATGACCGCGGGCCGTCTGCGCGCCCAGGTCGCCTCCGTCGCCGCCACTCTGCGCGACCTGGGCGTGGGGAAGGGCGACCGCGTCGTGGGCTACCTGCCCAATACCCCGCACGCGATCGTCGCGTTCCTGGCCGTCGCGAGCCTGGGCGCGGTGTGGTCGGTGTGCGGACAGGACTACGCCCCCAAGGCCGCCGCGGATCGCTTCGCCCAGCTCGAACCCACCGTCCTGATCAGCGCCGATGGCTACCTGTTCAACGGCACCGCCCACGACCGCCGTGACGCCGTCCTCGAACTCGCCGAGGCGCTGCCGACGTTGAAGGCGACGCTGCTGGTGGAGCATGTGGGACTGCCGTGGCCGTCACGACCGTATCCCTCGCTGGTTGTTCCTTGGGAGGACGCCGCCACCCGCACGGAACAACTGACCTGTACTCCCGTGCCCTTCGACCACCCCCTGTGGGTCGTGTTCTCCTCCGGCACCACCGGTCTGCCCAAAGGGATCGTGCACGGCCACGGCGGTGTGCTGCTGGAACACCTCAAGACCCTGGGCCTGCACTCCGACCTCGGCCCCGGCGACCGCCTCCTGTGGTACACCACCACCCACTGGATGATGTGGACCCTGGTCGTCTCGACGCTGCTGACCGGCGCCACCGCCTGCACCTACGACGGCAGCCCGGCGCCCCTCTCCGAGCCTGACACTCTGTGGAAGCTGGCTGCCCGCCACCGGGTGACCGTTTTCGGCACCAGCCCCCAGTACCTGTTGGGCATGGCCAAGTTCGGCATCGACCCCTCGCTGCACGATCTGTCGTCGATCCGGGTGGTGGGCTGCACCGGCTCCGCCCTGCCCGCCTCCGCCTACCCCTGGGTGCGCGAGCACGTCGGCGAGCACGTCCTGCTGGCCTCCGTCAGCGGCGGCACGGACGTCGTTTCCGGCTTTGCGGGCAGCGCACCCAACACCCCCGTCTGGGCAGGGGAGTTGTCCGCTCCTCATCTGGGCGTGGCACTGGCCGCCTATGACGCGCAGGGCTTCCCGGTCGTGGACCGGGTCGGCGAGCTGGTCGTCACCCGCCCCATGCCGTCGATGCCGCTGTCCTTCTGGAACGACCCCGACGGCAGCCGCTACCGCGACGCCTACTTCTCGTTCTACCCCGGCGTCTGGCGGCACGGTGACTGGATCACGGTCACCGGCCACGGGTCGGTCATCGTCCACGGCCGCTCCGACAGCACTTTGAACCGCAACGGCGTACGCCTGGGCAGCGCCGATATCCACGACGTCGTCGAACGTCTCCCCGAGATCGCGGAAGCCCTCGTCATCGGAGCGGAGGAGCCCGACGGCGGCTACTGGATGCCGCTGTTCGTGGTCCTCACCGCCGGAACCGAACTCGACGCCACTCTCCGCGACCGCATCCGAGAGGCCATCCGCAACGAAGCCTCACCCCGCCACGTGCCCGACGACATCCTCGAAGTACCGGGCATCCCGCATACGCGCACCGGCAAGAAACTCGAAGTCCCTGTCAAACGCCTCCTCCAGGGAGCCCCGGTCGAGCAGGTCGTCAACCTGGCCACCGTGGATGCCCCCGACCTCATCGACCATTACGCCCGCTTGGGCGCTGCACGCAGGGGCCGATCGGCATGACGACCGCGCACACCACCCTCGCCGTCGTGCTGTCCCTGGTCTTCCTCCCCCTGGGGCTGGCGAAGATGGCCGTCGTGCCGTTCATGCGCCAGGCAGCCGAGCATCTCGGCATGTCGCCGGGCCGGTACCGTGTCATCGGCACGCTGGAAGTGGCGGGAGCCGCCGGGCTGCTGCTCGGCCTGGCTTCGGCCCCGCTCGGGGTGGCCGCCGCTGCCGGGCTGGCTCTGCTCATGGTGGCTGCCGCAGCGGTTCACCTGCGCCACGGTGACCCGCCCGGCCGGGCCCTGCCCGCCGCAGTACTGGCTCTGACGGCGCTGGCGTGCGCCGGGGCGGCGATCGCCGCCGGCTGACGGCCCGGGTGCGCGGCGCTTCGAGCGGAAGCAGGTCGGCGGTCGACGGCTCACGACCCTCCACCCGCCTGCACCTCATCCGTGACCAGCGCCTCCTACGCGCGGTGTCCGACGCTGGCAGCACCACCCGCCGCTTGCTCCGACGCGCGAAGGGAAACTTCCACAGTTCTGATGATTTCATCGTTTCCCTTCTCGTAACCCTTGACGCAGCATTCCATCAAGATTGACCATTTCGTCATTATGGCGCTGTTGCGCACCCCCGTCATGCCCCCGCTGCCTCACCGTCCCTTCAGGAGGGGCTGTTCTCATGCCCACACGTACGCAGATTCCCGTCTACCACCCCGACCTGTACTCGGCATCGGCCATCCGCGACACGTATCCGCACTACGCCGCGCTGCGTGAACTCGGTCCCGTGGTCTGGCTGAGCAAGCACAAGGTCCACGCCCTGCCGCGGTACGCCGAGTGCAAGCAGGTGCTGCTGGACGACGAGACCTTCGTCTCCTCGGGCGGCGTCGCCCTGAACCCCGTCGCCAACCGCGTGGGCCAGGGCACCACCCTGTTCAGTGACGGCGACGACCACGCCCGCCGCCGCTCCCTCCTCGCGCACCGCCTCACCCCCAGGGCGCTGCGCACCATGAACGACATGGTCGACCAGCAGGCGGTCACCGTGGTTGAGGCCGCTGTCGCCCGGCGCACCATCGATGCGGTGGAGGTCGCCATGGCCCTGCCGATGTCCGTCGTCCCCGACCTGGTGGGCTGGCCCCAGCAGGGCCGCGAGCACCTGCTGCGCTGGGCAGGCGCCACCTTCGACGCCCTTGGCCCGCTCAACTGCCAGGCGGTGCGCACCCTCCCCGCCTCCCTCGGCATGCTGCGCTACGCGCGCGGTGTCGTCCGTGACCGGTCCGTGCTGGACAGCAGCCTGGGCGACGACCTGCTGCGTGCCGCCGACGAGGGCCGGATCATGCCCGCCGAGTGCGCCACCATGATGATCGACTACCTGGCACCCTCCCTGGACACCACCATCAGCGCCATCTCCAGTGCCCTGTACCTGTTCGCCACCCACCCCGAACAGTGGCGCCTGCTGAAGGCGGATCCCGACCTCCTGTCGAATGCGGTCAACGAGGTGGTCCGGTACGAGTCCCCGATCCGTGGCTTCTCCCGGACCGTGGCCCATGACACGGAATTGGCGGGCATCCCTCTGTCCAAGGGCTCCCGGGTGCTGGTCCTCTACGGCTCCGCCAATCGCGACCCGCTGGAGTGGGACGACCCGGACACCTTCGACATCCGGCGCGACGTCGCCCGCCAACTCGGCTTCGGGCAGGGCACCCACGGCTGCGCCGGCCAGGGCCTGGCCCGCATGGAGACCTCAGCGATGCTCCGCGCCCTGGTCGAACGCGTCGACCGCATCGAGGTGGCCGGAACACCCGAGTGGGCCCTGAACAACGTCATCCACCGCCTCGAGCGCCTGCCGCTCGAACTCATCCCCGCCTGAACCCCACCGCATGCCCGTTCAAGGAGAGCTGAGGACAGCACCATGAAGATCTCCGTCGACCATCCACGCTGCGAAGGCCACGGCCTGTGCGCCGACCAGGCCCCCGACGTCTTCAGCCTGGACGACGACGCCGAACTCACCCACCACTTCGAGGGCACCGACGTCCCCGACGAGCACCAGCCCGCCGCCCGCGCGGCCGTCAACGCCTGCCCCGTCGCCGCCCTGCGAGTCCTGTCGTGACCGCACCGCGCTCGGTGCTCATCGTCGGCGAGTCACTCGCCGGCACCACCGCAGCCCGCCACCTGCGCACCCTCGGCCACACCGGACCCCTCACGATCATCGGCGCCGAGGAGTACGGCGCGTACTCCCGCCCGCCCCTGTCCAAGGCGGTCCTGAAGGACCCGGCCGCGGACCAGACCCTGGGCCCGGCCCTCGACGGGATCGACGTCGACGTCATCCGCTCGGCCGCCGTCGCGGCCGACACCCGGCGCCGCACCGTCACGACCGCCGACGGCCGCCAGGTCGGCTACGACGCGCTGATCGTCGCCACCGGCGCGGACGCCCGCAGGCTGGCCGCCCCCGGGCAGCGGGGCGAACTCAGCCTGCGCACCTTGGACGACGCCCGCCGGCTCCGCGCCCGCCTGGCGGACGCCGGCTCGGCGATCGTGGTCGGTGCCGGCTTCCTCGGCATGGAGGTGGCCAGCGCCTGCGCCGCCCGCGGCATCCCGGTCACCGTCGTGGACGCCGACCGGCCGCTGGAACGCATCCTCGGCGACCACCTGTCCGCCGAGATCACCGCACGTGCCGCAACACACGGCATCCGCTTCATACAGGCCACCGGCTTCGCCACCCTGACCGGCGACCCCGTGAGCGGCGTGGCGCTGCCCGACGGAAGCGAGCTCCCGCGGACCTGGTGGTCACCTGCGCCGGAGAAGTACCCAGCACCGGCTGGCTGGCGGGGACCGGCCTCGCCGACCGCCTCGGCGTCGGCATCGACGATGCCTGCGCCACCACCGTGCCCGGCGTGTTCGCCGCCGGCGACGTCACCTACCTCCGCGGCGACGGCACCCGGCCCGGCCGGCGAGCGCCCTTCTGGTCCAACGCCGTCGCCCAGGGCAGGGCCGCGGCGGCCTCCGCTCTCGGCCTCCCACCGCAGGGACCAGTTCAGGACGACTACTTCTGGACCGAGATCGCCGGTCTCACCGTCAAGATCGTCGGCCGCCTGCCGCTCCTCGGAGAACCGACCACGGTGCAGGGCAGCGTGGCCGACGGACGCGCGCTGCTGACCTGGAGCCATGCGGACGGAACATCGACGGCGGTCGCCTACGGACTGCGCAGACCGGTCGCCGCGCTGCGCGCCTTGGCCGCCGCGTCTTTGCCGCCGTCACCGTGACGGCGGCACATGTGCGTTGCGACGCAGGGAAGCTACGGGCGCGGGTATGGCCGGGGTGCCGTTTCGCGGCGCGCTCGGGCTGAACCGCCCGGTTCCGGCAGCACGGTCGGCCACACCGCGCACGGGCCGGGCGAGTTTCGGGCTGTCTCGGCCGGCCTCACGAGAAGACCGACAGTCACGCTGCGTAGGTGACCACACGAAGTGGAGCAGAGCCCCAAAGAAGTGACACAGCCAGCGGACGTTCCGCGCGCGTAACGGATGGTCCGGTCACAGCCTGCTGATGCTCGGGGCTTCTGCGCAGGTCAGCCACGCCCCGAACTATCTGGTTCGGGCACGTCCCCCTTTACGGCGACCACCGTGTAGTTCTCTGCGTCCAGGTCGAAGGTGTTGGACTCCACCCCGAGTCCGACCGCATGCAGCTGCGAGACCAGCTCCTCCTGCCGGAACGGCCAGCACGACAGCCTCTCGGCACACGTCAGTACCGAACCGTCCGACGCCACCTGCGCCACAGCAATCTCCAGATGGTGCTCTTCGTCCCAGCGCTGCTCGATCTGCCAGTTGTAGACGACGACCGCGTCGCGTCCTTGACGGCGGACGAGTCGTTGACCCACGTCCAGACGAGACCCACGCGCTCGTACGAGCTCCCAGGTGCGGGATGTGAGGACGAGGCGTCCGCCGCGGCCCAAGAGCCGCGACATGGCGGTGAGCGCATCGAACCGGGCAGAGGCACCCTCGGCATGGGCGAGCGAGTTGCCCACGCAGAAGACCACATCGAAGGGCGGGGACCCATCGAGACAATCGGACAGCTCGTCCCAGCTGACGCGCAACGTGCGCAGCGGGACACCATGTTGCTCCGCGAGTTGCTGGGTCCGGCGCACCATCGCAGCGCTCGCGTCTGTCGCCGTCACATCCAGGCCGAGCGCAGCAAGACCCACCGCGAGTTGTCCGGTGCCACACGCGCAGTCGAGAACGCGCGCTTCCGGGGGAAGCCGTTTGACCAGGTCACCGAACGCAGCGACAGAGCCTGCGGGCGTCAGCTTCTCTTCTGGCATCAGCCACTCATAAACATCCGAGAGGGCCCCGTAACCGGCCACAGCCATACACCCCAACCAAGCTCGACAACGTCCCAGGCGCAGGTGCTCGCCCCAGAGAATCACTCCAACCCTGCGACACACCACAGGTTTAGAGGTCCCTGAACCATTCCGGCTTTCCTGCCGGTGTTTTGCTGGCCGGTAGTCAGTCGGCCGGGGATTCTGTGTCAGCGTAGTGTGCTGCCTCGAACTCGGTGGGGCTGATCATGCCCAAACTCGAGTGCAAGCGGCGGTTGTTGTACCACTCCACCCAGGCGGCGGTGGCGTACTCGACGTCGGCCACGGTCCGGTAGGGGCCGTCATGGAAAACCTTGGTGCGGATGCACTCGGCTTTGTAGAGGCCGTTGATCGTCTCCATCAGCGCGTTGTCATAGGCGTCTCCGACGCTGCCGATCGAGGGCCTGATGCCTTCGATGTGAAGGTGCTCGGTGAATCGCACGCTGGTGTATTGCGACCCCGCATCGCTGTGGTGGATCAACTGGCCACGCTCGATGGGGGTTCCTTCGTGGCTGCGGCGCCACAGTGCCATCCGCAGAGGCACGTCAACCAGCTCCACATCCCGTTTGACCGACGCGTGCCAGCTGACGATCTTCTGGGAGAAGCAGTCGACGATGAACGCGACGTAGGTGAAGCACTGGTAGGTGCGGACATAGGTGAAGTCGGTGATCCATTTTCGGTCCGGAGCCGGGGCTGTGAAGTCGCGGTCCAACAGGTCCGCCGCCCGCGCGTCGGCCGGGTTCGGGATCGTTGTTCGGGGTCTTCGCCCGCGCACGACGCCGCTCAGCCCGAGCGAGTGCATCGCGCGGTCGACGGCTCCGAACCCGGCATCGGGCAGGAGAGTGCGGCGGATGAGAGCCAGCATCTTGCGCCGGCCATAGAGTCCTTCTGGAGCCAGCACACGCGCGCCGGCCGCGTTGGTGGTGAACGCCAGCTGGCGGATGGCGTCCTCGACCAGGGCGTCGCTCACGGTTCGGGCCGCAGGCCGGTTGCCAGGACCCGTTGGGGCACACCAGGCCCGCAAGGTTCGTGCCGCGATCTTCAGTCCTGCCTGGTTCAGGGCTATGAGGATCGACTCGACGGCGTGACCGACGGCCCGCATCTGATCGACAAACGCCACGATCAGCGGTTTCGGGGGTCGAGCTCCCCCGCGAGGAAAATCGTCGCGGACTTCAGTACCTCGTTGACCTCACGCAGCCGCTTGTTCTCCGCCCGCAGCCTGCGCAGTTCCTCGCGTTCGTCCGTGCTGACGCCCGCGGCCTGGCCGTTGTCGATCTCGTGTTGCATCACCCAGCGCCGCACAGATTCCCGGGAGACTCCGAGCGACTCGGCGACTTGGATGTGCACGGCACGTTCGGAGGAGTACTCCGCACGATGCTGTGTCACCAGCCGCACAGCTTGGCCACGAAGGGCTTCGTCAATCTTCTTGGGCACGGGACCCATCCTCTCTCCTAGCTCACAACGGAGCGGCAGAGAAGTCGGAACGGTTCACCCTGCATTGAGGCCAGTCTCTTTGGCCAGCTTCTGGTTCAAACATGCGCGCTCGTCCTTCTTCTGGCCGTGGTGCGATGACGTCCGTCTGCGCTCTGGCTCCGAAGACCGCAGCACCGCCGCCGGCCTCCGAAGATCCATTGCGTGGCTGAGCGCGCCCTGGATCAAGTCATCGGGCACGTATAGCGCTCGGTCTGCAATCCGATGGCATCCAGAACCGCACGGAGCAGAAGCGAGTCGCCGCGGCCTGTCATGCGTCCTGATCCGACGCTTTCACCAGGAAGGGATCGTGGCCAGGAGATCACGGCCCTGTGTGATGTCGGCCGGGAGGAGGTATGAGCCGAAGACCGGGTCATCGCATGATGCTGCCGCGCCGGCCACCGCCCGGTGAATCAGGATGTGGTCAGGAAGGCCGGTGAGTCCGTCTGGCCCTACGGTGAGGACGACATCAGGAATGATCGTCTGGATCTGGTCAGCAATGACTTCGGTCAGATCTGAGACCGATGCGGTGGTCAGCGAGCCGGGCGTTGGCCGCCCTGCGGTATCCGTCCGTCGTCCTTCGGCCAGCCAGTTCCATTCGTTCACGCCGAGCCTGGTGCATGCCGCATCCAGCCGCGCGGATCGGCGTCGACGCGCCTCAGCGCTGGAAGTGACGTCATTCTCAGCGGCCTTGCCGCCCGAAGCGGTGCGCAGGACGACTCGGCTTCCCTGCCGGCTCAGCATGGCGATCGCCGCACCATGGGCGAACACCTCGTCGTCGGGATGCGCCGTCAGCACGAGGGCCGTCGATCCCCTGCCCAGATGGCTGAACAACACAGCAGGCTCCCCAGACTGACGGACCGGCAGGCTGTCGCTGTGCCGGCATGCCGAGGAGTACGGGCCCGCCTCCGGCTGTCGTGTCAATCTGGTTGATCTTGGACTCGGCGCCGTTCAGGCTGACGCGGAGTCCTTCGATCTCGCCCAGCCAGCGTTGCTGCTCCGACTCAGCAATGCGGTCGATGAGGTTGTCGCAGATCTCGACCAGACGGCCCCGCTGCGCTGGATCGGGCGGAGAAGCGAGCAGCGGACGCAGGCTTCCCTGAACTGCTGAGGATGTATCGGTGTTGTCGCCTGGGCTGACAACAGTGATCGTCGCGGTACGCCTGATGTGTGAGGTATCAGCAGGAAGGTGGGCTTACGGATGAGCGGGGAGGGACGCGAAGGCATCCGGATGCGGGCGGCCGAGATGTCCGCCGGGCACAGGGGAGTAGGGTCATCGCCCAGGAGCTTCGGGTGTGCCTCCTGCCGGCGCAGCGACGGCGCCGTGAGGGGAGCCGGCCGGGCCGAGGGGTCCGCCGCTACCGCACCATCGGGCTCCGCGTTCCGTCGCCGCCTCGGCGAGTGCGCGCACCAGTGGGGTCGCGCGGTCCGTGCGCCAGATCAGGCCCCATTGGACGGGCGGGGCATCGTGGATGGTCAGAAAAGCGATGTCGGGCTGTGGGTTGTAGCGCCGACCCTCGTCAGGGACAGTGCACACCACATCTCCTGTCGCGACGAGGGCGAGGACCTCGTAGAAGGTGGCGACGGACGGGCCGCGGCGGATCGGGCGCCCCGCCGGTGTGTAGAGCGGCAGGACGGCGCTCACCCAGTAGGCGGGAAGGGAACCGGCCAGGCTCGGCACCTTGTGGTCGCCGAGCACTTCCATGCTCACCGTCGACTGCCCGGCGAGGGGATGGTCCGCGGCCACCATCAGGCGAAGCGGTTCCTCGCGCAGCACCACGCCGACGGTGAGGTCCGGCTCGCGCACCGGCAGCCAGGCGGCCAGGGTGTCGACTTCACCGGTCCGCAGCGCTCCGAACGGGTCGCTGAAGAACACCTCTTTGAAGCGGAGTTCGACGGCGGGGTGCCGGGACCGGAAGTGGTCGAGGACCGAGCGCATCTCGTGCATCTGCGCACCCATCACCCCCACTGTCAGTGTGGCGGGAGGCCGACGGGCGATGGCCGTCACCTCGGCCATGGCCGCTTGGATGTCCTCATAGGCCGGCTTCAGCCTTCGGTGCAGCTCTTCCCCGAGGGGCGTCATGCGTACGTGCCGACTGGTCCGCTCGAAAAGCTGTGCTCCGATGCGACGTTCCTGCTTCTTGATCGCCTGGCTGACCCGGGCCGGGGAGACCTTCAGACGGTCGGCGCTACGGCCGAAATGGAGCTCCTCGGCGAGCGTCAGAAAGATCTCGATGTCCCGCAGTTCCATCCCACCCCTCCCCTCCGCGCGGCTGCGGATCCCGACGTCATCGCGCCGTCGGACGGTCCCTGATCATAAATCTCCGGGTTAACGACCGTAACAAGATCGGCCGTTGTTCCCGGGCTCGGTGCTCCGCATGCTGAAACGGAGCCAGTTCAGGCGCCTCGGGGCTGCCCCTCCCTGCGCTGGCCGACTGCCCTTCAGGAACCCCACAGGGAGAGAGTCCCGCGTGATGTCCGACCGCGATTCTGTGCGCATCCCCGATCCGAACACGCTCCATCCCTTGCCGGAGCACGAAAGAGTCGTCTTCCTCAAACCCCTGGCCGCCGGGACCCATGTCGTGGCGGGCGACTTCACGTACTACGACGACCCCGACGGCGCGACGGACTTCGTGCGGCGCAATGTGCTGTACGCCTATGGTCCGGAGCGCTTGATCATCGGCAAGTACTGTGCGATCGCCACCGCCACGAGGTTTCTGATGGCGGGCGCCGCCCATCCGTCGATGGGGACGTCCACCTTCCCTTTCACCCTGTTCGGAGGCCGGTGGGCCGAGGAGACCCTCGACATCGTCACCGGCATGCCGAGCCGCGGCGACACGGTGGTCGGCAACGACGTGTGGTTGGGCTACGGGGCCATGGTGATGCCGGGCGTACGGATCGGCGACGGTGCCGTGATCGCAGCGGGATCGGTCGTCACCGCCGATGTGCCGCCGTACACCATCGTGGGCGGGAACCCGGCCAGAGCGATCAGGCAGCGCTTCGACGACCAGACCGTCGAGCAGCTCCTGCGCGCCGCCTGGTGGGACTGGCCCGTCGACGTGGTGAGCGCCAACGCCCGCATCATCATGGCCGGTTCCCCGCAGGACATCGCCCGCATCGCCGCCACCGAAGGTCTGGGGCGACAGTGACGGAACGGACCTTCGAGGAGTACGTGGTGTCCGATCCCGCGGGTGGCCCGTACGCGATCACCACAGGTCCGGACGGCGCACTGTGGTTCACCTTGGTGCACAGTGGCCGGATCGGACGATTCGTGCCGGGGCAGGAGCCGATCCATCATCAACTGGACCCGGACAGCGGTCCGACCGTCATCTGCACCGGTCCGGACGGCGCCTTGTGGTTCACCCAGTACCGCGCGCACCGGATCGGCCGGATCACCACCGCCGGCGAGGTCACCGAGTTCCCTCTGCCCACCGCGCGGTGCGGTCCCTTCGGTATCGCCGTCGGGTCGGACGGCGCACTGTGGTTCACCGAAACCGCCGCCGACCGCATCGGCCGGATCACCACGCAGGGTTCGGTCACCGAACACCCGCTGCCGCGCACCGGCGCTTTCCCCTCCGGGCTCGCCGCTGCCCAGGACGCGATGTGGTTCACGATGAACCAGGCCAACGCCATCGGCCGCATCACCATGGACGGCCGCATCACGGTCCACGAGCTGCCAACCGAAGGGGCCGCACCAGTAGGTATCACCGTCGCCGAGGACGGCACTGTCTGGTTCACCGAGATCACGGCCGGCCAGATCGGCTGCAGAACACCCGATGGCCGGATCACCGAGTACCCACTGCCCGACCGGTCGGCCCGGCCGCACGCCATCACCACCGACGCGCAGGGCACCGCGTGGTTCACCGAGTGGGGCGCGAACCGGATCGGCTCCGTCACCTGCGACGGCATCGTCACCGTCCACGGCCTGCCCACTCCGGCCTCCGAACCACACGGCATCACCGTGGGCCCGGACGGCGCGCTGTGGACCGCGCTGGAGACAGGTGCACTGGCACGCCTCGCCCCGACCGCCGCCATTGCGGAAACCACCGGCTCTGCCGTACCCACGGAGAAGAGGAACCTGCCATGAAGTACGCCCTCGTCATCTTCGAGACCGACGCGTCACGCGCCCGGATCAAGGCCGACCGCGATGCACACCGTGCGGCCTACGAGGCATGGATAGGCAAGCTGGCTGCCGCGGGCAAACTGGCGGGCGGCGATGCCCTCGACACCGAGCAGCAGGGGCCTGTCACCGTGCGTACGGCGGAGGACGGAACCGTCTCTGTGACCGACGGGCCCGTGCACGGCGGCGAGGAAACCCTCGGCGGCTGGTTCCTGTTGGAGGTGACTGATCACGCCGAGGCCATCGAGCTGGCCCGCAGCTTCCCCACCCCCGAGACACTCGAACTCCGGCCGGTCCTCGAATCGGCCTGATCAGCGTCGCCCCGCCCACGGGTTGGGACACGGTTCACCAGTGCATGTACCGAGTGCGCTGGTCACAGCCACCCGTCGCGAGGGCCGCTGCCACGGACGCAAGGCCGAGAACTTCCTTGTCTCCCCATCAACTACCGTGCCTATGGAGGCATGTCTTGTCAGTCGAGTTGAACCACACGATCGTCCACGCCCAGAACAACCGGGAGTCCGCAGAATTCTTCGCGAACCTGCTCAACCTTGAGATCACCGCCGAGTGGGGCCCGTTCATCGCGGTCGGCCTGGGCAACGGCGTCACGCTGGACTTCGCCACCGTTCCCGCGGACACCATCACCCCCCAGCACTACGCCTTCTTGATCTCCGAGGAGGAGTTCGACGCGGCGTACACGCAGATCAGACAACGCAGCATCGAGCACTACGCCGACCCCGATCGCAAGCAGCCCGGCGTGATCAACCACAACGACGGCGGCCGAGGCGTGTACTTCATGGACCCGGCGGGCCACGCCATGGAGCTCATCACCGTGCCGTACGGCGGCTGGAGCTCCTGACGACATGCACCGAGGGCCGCACTCCTGGCGCAGAGTGCGGCCCTCAGCCGCTGCTAGTCGGCCCGGCGATGGCGCCGTGACCGGCAGACCAGCCGGGGGCCGTTCCCCACCCCCTGCGGCCACCTCACGCATCGGGCATACCGCGACGATCACTTGTGTCAGCCCAGGCGACAACACCGCTGCTACCTCAGTAACCGAGCGGGTTCGTCGCGGCGCTGAAGTGAGGTGCGATCCGGCTGAACGTGGGCATCCCCAGATCGATGACTCGGCGCCGACTGGCCTGCTCCTCGTCGAGCTGCGCAACCTTCTGCTCAGCGCTGCTGAGACTGACCTGAAGTCCCTCGATCTCGCCGAGCCACCTTTCTCGCTCGCCCTCGGTGATACGGGCGTTCAGGTTGTCGCGGATCTCGATCAGTCGGTGGAGCTGTGCGGGATCGGGGCGGAGCGTCGAGCAATGGATGCAGGCTTGTGTGAACTTGCGCTGGTGAGGTGATCGATTCAGGAATGCCCGTGTTCGCGGCTGAGTTCGGGGCAGCCGCGGAAGTCGCAGAAACGCAGGCCGTCGATCACCGCTCCAGACAGAATCTCCGGCAGGGACCATGGGTGGGTGGTGTAGTCGTCCGTTGCGACGCCTCCATGCTCCAGCAGCAGAGCGGTCACGCGGTGAACCTCTCCGGTGCCGTCGATCCGCCCGGAGATGTCTATCTGCACCGCCCAAGCGGGGTGATGTCCGATGGCCGCTTCGAGGGGCGCCACATCCTCAGGATCCCAGTCGGAAAACAGGTAGCCGGTGTTCATCGTCGATGTCGATGTAGAGGTTGCCGTCCAAAGTCCACGGATCGCTCTGCTCGGGCAGATGCCGATCCAGCGAGGCGACGATCTCAGCTCGCTCACCTGCGGGAAACACGAAGACGGTTCGCATGCGTTGCAGCGTAGGCATTTGAGCTTCGTAGCGAGGATCGGCCGGTTGCTTCGGCATCGAGCTGGTCCAGCTTGCCCTGCGCGCCGGCGAGGCTGACCTGGAGGCTTCCCTCTCGCGCGGTCGTACTTTCACGCGAACCGCAGGTGAAGGGGGCCGGTGCATGGGCGGTGAGGGGACGGTCCGGGCGATCGGGCAGCATATGCCTGCGATGGAAAAGTGGGACGTCGACGTCATCAAGGTCTGCCGGTTCCGCGCCCTTCGGGCGCTGGAGGGGCGCATTGCACTTCGAGGTAACAGCGAGACCCACAAGACGAGAGGACAGCTGATGAGGCGTGCGGCGCCGCGGATGAACTGGAACAGGAACGCCAAGCAGGCTGCCGCGCTTGTAGCGACCTTCGGGTTTCTTGCACTGTCGGTGTGGCTCGGTGATGAGGTGTGGAGTCTGGCCGAGTACTGGCCAGCGTCCGGGACGGGCTTCGGCGTCACCGTCGGCGCGCTGCTCCCGATCACGTTCACCGCGGCCGAGCGCGCTTTTGGGCGGGTCTTCTCTGACGGGAGCGCGTGCCGGCGCCGCTGGGCTGCGGCTGGCATCGTGTACGGGACAGTAGCCCTGGTCAGTGCGTTGGCCGCAGCCCGTGCGATCCCCGGAAAGGGCTCCTCGGCCACGTGTCGCAGTGAGTGGCAGCCATGCTGGGTGAATCACCTCTACCCGGGTGCCTTCCTTGCGACCCTGGGCAGCCTTCTTGTGACGGTGGCAGTCATGCACTGGCTGCCGAACCGGATGCCCCATCTGCTTGCCCGGTACCGCCGATAGCCGCCGAATTCGGTGGACGGGCGTGTGTCAGGCGTTCGCCGCATACCGCCAGAACTCTCTGATCACTGGTGCCGGCACGGGACCCATCGCTGCCACCTGAGTCAGCAGGATGGTGACCGCGCCCGTGGCCGGGACGACGTGCGCCGCGGTGCCCGTGCCGCCGACCCAGCCGTAACGGCCGGGCACATTCCATGGGTTGGTCCGGTCGATGTCGACCGAGCCGCCGAAGCCCCAGCCCTGGCCTTCCAAGAACAGCTGGCCGATGTCGCGCTGCGCCGGATTCGTATGGTCGGTGGTCATCATGCGTACGGAGTGGGCCGACAGCACCCGGCGTCCGTCGGCTGCCACCCCGTCGGCCAGCAGCATCCGGCAGAAGGCCAGCCAGTCGTCGGCGGTCGAGGCCAGCCCGCCATTGCCGAGCGGAAGCGCGGGCAAGCGACTCCACTCGCCGTCCGGGGCGTCGGCGAGTTCCAGGCTGCCGTCGTCGCCTGGCCTGTAGTAGCTGGTAAACCGGTCCCGCTTGGCGGCCGGTACCTCGAAACCGGTGTCCACCATGCCCAGCGGCCCGAAGAGCCGCTCCGTCAGGAACTCCGGCAGCGGCTGTCCGGTGACCCGTGAAATCAATACCCCCTGCAAGACGGAGCAGGTGTCGTACAGCCAGGCAGCGCCCGGTTGGTACAGCAGCGGGATGCGGCCGAGCGCCGCCATCCACTCGTCGGCCGGCGGGAAGTTGCTCGGCACCCGGCCGTCCTTTTGTACCGTGAACAACTCCTGCACTGCCGGCAGTGTGAAGTCGGAGGGGAATCCGTACCCGGCCTGGGAGGCCAGCACGTCGAATACGGTAATGGGCCGGTCGGCCGGCACCACGTCGTCCACTGGGCTCGCCGGCGTGCGTACGACCACCGGCTTTCCCAGCTCCGGCAGCCACATCCCGATCGGGTCGTCCAGTGCGATCCTGCCCTCATCCACGAGGATCAGCAGTGCGGCGGCGGTGACGGACTTGGTGATCGAGGCGATCCGGAAGATGGAGTCCCTCGCCATCGGGGCGCCGTCGCCGGCATCCTGCGTGCCGACGGCCACCACCTCGACCTCCTCACCCCGGGCCACGAGGCCAACGGCTCCCGGCAGCGTACCGGCACCGACGTGGGCTTCGAGCAAGTCGTGCAGGGTCGTCATGAGGCCGCCTCCCAGAAGATTGCTGTCGAGAGACAGACTTCAGCACGGGCCGATAATCATCGGCGTCGACGGGGTTGGGGGCCGAAGCCTCGTCACGGAACCTCTCAAAAGGACCAGATCAACGGGTCGCACCGGTCCGTATCCGAGAAGTGCCAGAACTCGGTCCCAAGCTCCCGGGCAGCGGCCGTCATGGCCCCGGAAGCTCCTCAGAAGCCGCCGGGCGTTCCCTCGTCTGCCGTCCCTGGTGTCGGTCTAGGCGAGCTTCCTGGCGCTCGTGAGGACACTAGATGTATTGACCCGCAGGGTTGTTGACACAGGTGATGGGTGGTTGGCCGCCGAGTGGGGTGTGGCAGCGGTGGTGGTTGCAGGTGTGCAGGAAGTCTGCGCAGGTGGCGGCCTTCTCGTCGCAGTGGACCTCGTGTAGGCCAGGCCGCTGTGGTCGTCGACGGCGGGATGGATGTAGTCGAAGCTCACGCCGCTGCGGCGGGCACGGCCGGCCTGGCGGCCCAGGACCTTGTGGCCGCCGCCGTCGGGGATGCGGCCCAGCTTCTTGACGTCGACGTGCAGGAGTTCGCCGGGCCGGTCGCGCTCGTAGCGGCGGATGACCTGGCCGGTGAGTTGGTCCAGGTGGGCCAGGCGGTCCAGACCGCGGCGGACCAGGATGAGGTGCACGGTGGAGGCGGGCAGGCCGAGGATCAGGCCGATGCGGGCCGGGCCGAGTTTGCGGACCTGCCGCAGGCAGCACACCCGGGCTTCCAACGGTGCCTGGGCGCGGTGCGGCGTCGTGCGGGGCCGACTGGACCGGTCCTACAGCAGGCGCTCGCCCTCCGCCCGCCAGCGGCGGGACACCAAGACCTCCGTGCGGTGAAGTTTCGACACCTCCACCACACACGGAAGTCTTCGCCATACTCAAGACCCGTTAGTGTCAACAACCCTGCGGGTCAATACAGCTAGAGGCAGCCAGGGTGAGGTGCTTCGTCTCCTTGGCCGGGGGCTCCGGACCGACGCGGGATGGGAACTCACCGAGGTGATTGAAACCCGTCACGAGATGCTGGGCCTGTGCCCGCTTGATGGCCCGTTCCGCGAGGTCTAGAGGCTGTTACTGGATCCGGGTCCTGCACTCCTCCGGATCGCTCTGTCGGGCTTCGACCGCTGTCCTCGTGGAAGAGCGGTCGAAGTCCAGTCCGAGGCGCTAAGCCCGGCTCGTGATGGTGCCGACGGACCAACCCGTCTGACAGGCGATCTCTCTGGCTGATGCCGTCAGCTTGGAGCTGACGGAGACGGTGCTCGTCCTCTGAGGAGCAAGTTCGGCCCACACCCGGCTCACACCCTCAGGTGTGTGTGGTGACACGTGACTGGTCATGAAGCCAACCTCGCGCTTTCACGAGCGTGGCTGTCCGACGTGATCACCGGACGATGACTGCCCCGACCCGGCACGATGGGACTGGTTCAGAGTCTTGGCGGGATCAGGAACGCTGCACTCCTCCAGCGAAGAGGCATATCGGGTCCTGTCCGCGCGCGGCTGTCTGGTGCGTCCGCCGACTACCGGGCCGTCATCCGGCCCCGGTTCCGGCGCAGCACAAGCAGGGTGACCAGCCGGCTCGCACGCATGCCACTCAGTATCCACTGACAGTAGGTGTCAGCAGACTGGCGCTAGCCTGCGGCGCATGGACGAGAACTGGACCATGAACCTCACACGCATCGGGCGGGCCGCCGCATGAGCATCGTCGAACTCCGGCAGTACACCCTGCATCCCGGCGCCCGGGAGACGCTGATCGAGCTGTTCGAGCGCGAGTTCGTGACCGGTCAGCGGGCGGTCGGCATCACCGTCGGCGGCCGGTTCCGCGACCTGGACGACCCGGACCGCTTCGTCTGGCTGCGCGCGTTCCCCGACATGGCGCACCGCCGGCGCGCGCTGGAGGCGTTCTACACCGGCCCGGTCTGGCGGGAGCACCGCGACACCGCCAACGCCACCATGATCGACAGTGACGACGTCCTGCTGCTGCGCGGCCCGGGCTTCACGCCGCAGCCGGGCACGAGCGAGGTGTTCGCGACCGTCTGCCACCCCACCGACGCGGCCGACTTCGACGCGTACGCCTCCCGGTACCTGGGCCCGGGCCACGCGCTGCACCGTACCGAGCACGCCGAGAACGACTTTCCCCGCTTGCCTGTCCGGACTGGGGAAGACGTCCGGGTCTGGTTCGGCCAGGCCGAGCCGGCACCCTGGCTGACCCGACGGCTGCGATTGGAGCCCGTGAAGCCTCGGAACTCCTACTGAGCTTGCACTCGGTTTGTCGTAGCGGCTGGCAGCGCTTGATTCCCGCGGTACGCCGTTGTCATGAGGTATGCGCAGGGCGGCGGTCTGCCGGATGAGCGCCGGCGGTTCCGTGAGGGCATCCGGATGAAGGCAGCCGAGGGGTTCGCCTCTGGCGAGCCGCACTCAGTGATCGCCAAGGAGTTACGGGTGAGCGTCCGGTTCGTGCCGCGGTGGCGGCGGGCCTGGGACAGGGGTGGGCCGCGGGCTTTACGGTCGGCCGGTTCGGCCTCGCCACCCAGGCTGAGCAAGGTCCCCAGTTCGCCCAGATGGAAGCGGAGTTGGCGAAGGGGCCAGTCGCGCACGGCTGGGCGGATCAGCGGTGGACGCTCTCCAGGGTCAATACCGTGATCGGCCGCCGCTTCCACAAGAGCTACATCCTGCAAGGAGTGCGCAAGTTGCCGATCCGGCACGGCTTTTTCCTGCCAGATCCTGACAAGACGTGCTGTCGAACGCGACGAGGACCAGGTCACCGGCTGGGTGAAGGAGACCTGGCCGCAGATGGAAGCACCGCGGCGGCGCTCGATGCCTGGATCGTCTTCGAGGACGAGTCCGGCTTCTCGATGAGCCGCCCATCGCCCGCAGCTGGGCCCGCCGCGGACAGACACCCGTCATCCGGGTCCGCGGACGCTCCTGCCGCCGGATCTTGATCGCCGACCTGACCTGCCACAAGCCAGGCCAACGATCCCGGCTGATCTACCGGCCCCGCCGCGACGACGGCCGACGCGACGGCCGCAAGAGCTTCGCCCGGACCGACTACCGCGACCCGCTCATCACCGCCCTCACCCAGCTCGGCGGGCCGATCGTGGTCGTCTGGGACAGCCTCAACGTCCGTCTTGCCCACGGCATGCGGCAGTTCATCGCCCGGCAGGACTGGCTGCCCGTCTACCAACTGCCCTCCTACGCACCCGACCTCAAGCCGGTCGAGGGCATCTGGTCGCTGCTGGGGCGCGGCCGGATGTCCAACACCGCCTTCAACACACCCGAGCACCTCATCCAGACCATCCGCCACGGCACGAGGACGATCCAATACCGGCCCCACCTCATCGACGGATGCTTCGCCGCAACCGGGCTGTCCCTCACCCCTACGACGTCATGAGCTCAAGCTCAGGTAACGGCTGCTGAAGAAGTCGGTGAGGGCGGCGGCGACGGCCTCGGGCTGCTCCTCGGGGATGTAGTGTCCGGCGTCGGGCACGATGAAGCCGGTCACGTTCTCGGCCCACGGGCTGAGGGAGGCGGCCATGTCCGGGATCGAGCCGTGGCTGCTGGAGATTCCGAGGACGGGGGCGGTCAGCCGCCGTTGTTCGAGTGCCGCGCGGTTCTTGCGTGCGGACTCGGCGGCGTCGCGATAGTAGGCGAGGCCGGCGCGCAGGCCGCCATCGACGGTGAGGGCCGCGCCGTAGTGGTCGAGCTCTGCTTCCTCGAACGCGTCGGGCGCGAGGGACTTGGTCTTCAGGAACCAGCTGACGTATTCCCGCTCACGGCCGGCTATCAGCGTCTCGGGAAGATCGGGCACCACGTGGAACGCGAAGTGCCAGGTCCTGAACGCCAGAGTCGGGTCGAGAGGGATCGCCTCCGGCATGGTGATACCGGGAATTCCGGCGTCGAGCAGCGCGACCCCGTGCAGTCGGCTCTCGTAGTTCAGGGCGAGGGAGAAGGCGACCCAGGCGCCTATGTCGTGCCCGGCGAGCCAGTAGTCCCGCACGCCGAGAGCGTTCACGGCGGCCTGGATGTGCGCGGCGACCGTGTGTGTGTCGTAGCTGAGCTCCGGATGCTCGGAATTGCCTTGGCCCGGCCGGTCGATCGCTATGACCCGGAACCGATCGGCGAGAGCAGGCATGACCTTTCGCCAGGCCCACCACGTCTGCGGGAACCCGGTGAGCAGGACGACGGCCGGTCCGTCCGTCCGACCGCCTTCGACGGCGTGCAGGCGGACGCCGTCGGCGTCGACCCAGCGGTGGGTGAATCCGGCCAGGTCATGCAGGGGCAGGGGCAGGGGCAGGGCGGGGACGGTGTTGGTCATGGCAATCCTCCATCGAGGCGGGTGGACCGTGCTTCGACGTTAGCACGTCTTGAACTGATCAGTTCAAGATGGGAGGATGGGTCGCATGGCAGGCAAGAAGCAGTTCGACATGGACACGGTCCTCGACGCCGCGATGATCCAGTTCTGGCGCTCCGGCTACGCCGACACCTCGCTCGACGACCTGTCCCGGGCGACCGGCTTGAACCGCAGCTCGATCTACTCCTCGCTCGGCGACAAGGACGCGCTCTTCCTTCGCTGCCTGGATCGCTACGCCACGCGCTACGGCGACAAGTTCGACGCCGCCCTCTCGTGCGCGGCCGAGGACCCCGTCGCCGCCGTCCGTGCGTTCTTCGACGTCACCCTGCGGCGCATCGCCGACCCCGCCGTGCCCGACGGATGCCTGATGGCCCAGTCGGTCATGGTGAGTCCGGCGCTGAGCCCGAGCGTCGCGGAGCATGTCAAAGAGTTGTTCGGCCTGCAGCGCCCGCGCCTGCGCAACGCGCTGAAGGCCGGCGGAATGTCCGACGAGAACGCCGAGGACTTCGCCGTACACGTAGCGGCTGTGAACCAGTCTCTCGCGGTGATGGGTAGGGCCGGGGCGAGCCCGGAGCAGCTCCGGGCGATCGTCGGGGTGACCGTCGACGCGCTCGCGCGGGCGCTGCGGCCGGTCCGATAGCTGGCGCAGCAAATTTCTGTCTGAGACTCATATCTGAGAGTCATAAGCGCTTCTCAATGTTCGGAGGGGCAAGACAGATGACTGATGCAGCCGGCGTCAACCTTGGCGGCTTGGAGGATTCGTCCCTCTGAGAGTGACGGAAATACGCATCATGGAGCCCTGCTATCCCCTGGGCCGCGGGGACGGCATCCTCTCCATCACCTGATTCCGCTGCGCCGGCCACGCCGCTCTCTCTGATCGAGCACCGATTGCCCCAGGCGCCTGCGCCCTGCTGTGCAGCCGGAAGTCCGCAACCGCAGCGACGAAGCCGCCTACGCCATGGTGATCCGCCCGCCCTTGGAACGCGTCTCCCGCCTGCTGCCCCACCTCGCCGACACCGTCGGCATCCCCGACCCGGGCACGGCCCAGCACCTCGTCATCACCGACCCCGGTCAAAAGGACATCGCCGCGGCCCTACGACTCTCCGTCCTCACCACCGAGATCGCGCTGTGCACCCTGCGCCACCGATATCAGGCGGATTTCTCCGCGGGCAGCCTGCGCGATGTCGAACGATTCATGACAGAGCACAGCAACACGGGCGTGGCAGTGGAGGACGGCCTCTTGGCCGCTGATCTCGGGGCCCGTCTGTTCGGCGTGGGCTGCTATGCCGGCGAGACCATCCGGCTCAGTCTCGGCGGTGTCTGGGAGGCGGACGACGCGGACCCGGCAGGCGAGCTGAATGTCAGGCTCCGGCTCGCCAGTGGATCAGTGATCTGGCCGGTCCAGCGTGTGGTCAAGCGGTTCCAGAACGGCCCTGAGGACAGCCTCACTGCCTATGCGGTCCTCCTCGGTCTGGACGTGCCTGTCGACTGAGAAGACAGCCAGTCCTCCAGAGTCGCCGTTTCCTCGGCCATCTGGAGGTGGCGCCAGAAGTTGCGCTCCCGCGGCGGCCGACCGCCGCACTTCGCCCCGGTCCACCACCGCGAGCGTCATGCGGTCGAGTGCGGTGTGCGTGTATCAATCGCCTCAAGAAACACCGACCGAGCTGTCGCCGCTCGATACGACAAGCTCGCGGTCCGCTACAGGGCGTTCATCCTTGTCGCGGACATCGATGAATGGCTGTGACCCCTCAGAGCGAGCGCTGCATGCACACCAGCTGCTGCCGCTCGTCCCACGACTGGGTGACAGTGAAGCCGAGCCGTTCGTACAGAGCAATGGCTCCAGTTCGCCACTCCCAAACAGACAGCCGGACTGTGTGTACCCCTTGCTCCGCGGCGTGAGTGAGTGCAGCGCCGAGCAAAGCGGAGGCAACGCCACGGCCACGGGAGTCCGGGGCGGTCCAGAGCCTCTTGATCTCCGACTGCCCGTTGTTCGGGGAGGTCACCACCAGGCACCCCACAACGGCGTCGTTCAGGAGAGCGACCAGTACGACATCACTGGCGAATGCAGTCCGGGGGTCGGTGATCTCTGCTCGGTAGCGCTGCGGCAGCCTGTCTACGTCGGCTACCGGTTCGCCCTTCTCGTTTTCCGTCTGAAGATGGTAGGCGGCCAGCAGGGCGGCCAGGCCGTCCTCGACCGGAGGGGTTTGGCCTGGCCAGCGGACGATAGCAACTTCGCCGTGATCATTCATGACGTCAGCATCACACGGGATGCACCGGACTCCACGTGGGCACTTTCGGTACACGACCCAACTCGACTCTGTCGGGGATCTCGGGGGCGCCGAGGTCAACTGCCCAAGGTTCGCCAGGACTTCAGGGGGAGGAGTCTCCCGTCGGTCGAGGTACGTCCGGAAGGAAGTCGGCTGACGGGGCGTAGGGGCCTCCACGGCTGGTGGCAGTCCGCTGAGGCGTTCGATGTTGACGGCGATGGCTGTCGGGACGTACTGGACGCGAGCTCTTCTCTGTCCTCGGTAGCGGTAGCGCCGTATGCCATATGCCGTATGCCGTGTCCGTGTGCAAACTCGTTGACCTTGCCCTCGACTCCGGAGCGGATCGCGTAGCGGGCCTTCCACTCGGGCGTCTGTTCGCGGGCGGCCTGCTTCAGGTGGGACTGGGAGGCGTAGCCGGCGTCGACCAAGTGCTTGGCGGGCAGCAGGCCGTATCGGGCGAGGCGGGTGTTGATGCCGGGCAGGACCTGGTTGTCGTGGGTGGTGGCCACGGTGGTGGCGACGTCCGTGATCACGTTGGGCAGTCGGCAGCACAGGTCTCGGTCAGGTGAGCTGCGAACCCCTTCCAGCTGATGATGTGTCCGTGTCGTGCGTAGTGGGCCGGGGTGTCGTAGGGCGAGACGATCGCCCTCTACGAAGGCGGCAGCCCAGGTCCGCCTTCCTTTGCGGCGGTGCACCAGCGCCGATGTCCTGCGACAGCACGGTGAAGGGAATGCGAACTGGCTCACGGCCAACCAGTCGCCCATCTACGCACCAGACTTGAACTTGCAGGACGGCATCTGGTCGATGGTCAAGCGGGACATCGGCAACCTGGCCGCAGCCGACCTCAGCCAGATCACCCGTGCCGTGAACCGCAGACTAAAGATGCTGCGGTACCGACCGGAGGCCGTCAATGGCTGCCTCACTGGCGCTGGCCTGGTGCTGGAAGCGTGATCACGCCGACTGGCCGATCGGCATAGGGCTTGCACGGTCGGAGCCTGACGGCGCTGGTCAGATACGGTGACGAGAAGCCGCGCGTCACTGGTTGCAGCCACGCTCTCGATCCCGAACGATCAGCGCCCAACGGGCTCTGCGACACCGCCGACATCACGACTGCCAGTCCTGTCAGTGACGCAAGGCACTGCGGGCTGCAAGGCCCCCACGCCTCGCGCCCTGGTCAAGGGGCGGCCTGTCTGTCTCCGCTCCATCGCTGCCGGCTGGGTCAACTCGACGCGGCAGACAGCAAAACGGCGCTCGCAGCCCAGCCCGCCGAAGTGCTCCGTCACCGTCCGAGAGCAGCCCGCCGTCGACCACGGCTCGTCCGAGCCGTGGTCGACGGCGGGCCCGGCAGCGCGGTAAGGCGCTACGGAGGTGGCGGGCTCTGCCCGGCAGGGGCTACGTCAGCTTCACGAACGGCGCCAGGAAGGCGCGGGCGCCCGGGGTGTCCAGGCGGTACGACACGTTCGTCGCGTAGCACGGGCCGTCGCCGGTGATCGTGGTGGCCGCGAGCACGTTACGGCCGCCGATCACGGCGAAGTTGGGGCCGCCGGAGTCGCCGTAGCAGGCGCCGCCGTTGCCCTGGGGTTCGGTCATCGCCAGGCGGACCCATGCGTCGTTGAGGGCGTCGAAGGTGACAGGCGCCTTCATCCGCACACCGCCGCCGGGGTGGGTCTGGCCGCCGGGGCCGCGCTGGGCCTCCTGGGTGCCGTATCCGGCGACGAACCAGTCGGTGGAGTTCAGCGACTGTGGGCCGAGCGCGCCGAGCTGGTTGGCGGTGGGCAACGTGGCCGGGGTGAAGGTCCAGCGGGCCTTGACCTTGGTCGTGGGCAGCTCGATCACCGAGATGTCGTGCGGGTCGGACGCGGGCCCGGGGTAGTCGGGGTGGCTGTGCGCGGTGCCCTGCACGGCGACGGTGCCTGCCTGGGCGGCTGGATCGCCGGGGTACTTCTTCGCGGCGGCGTCGAGGCCGGCCTGCACGTCCTGGTCCAGGGACACGTAGAACTTCACGTTGTCGGGCCAGTCGGTGGTGCAGTGCGCGGCGGTCAGGAACGTGTCCGCGTCGATCATGGTGCCGGAGCAGACCCAGTCGACCCGGTCGGGTGTCGTGGGGTCGCCGTCGTTGTCCCAGGTCGCGACGAGCGCGCCGACCTCGGTGCGCTCGGGTGCGGGTGTCGCGTTGTACGAGTTGATGGCCGAGGACGGCAGCGCGGTGGCGAGCACGGCGGCACAGGCCGCGGCGGTGACGGCGGAGGCGCGTAGGGCGGTCAAGAGAAACCCTTCTACTGACGGGACGGGTGTTCTCCTGTGGGGGTGCAGCAACGCCAGTGAAGCGTCCTGGAGGCGGCAGCGACAAGAGCACGCTCGCCTTTCCAGGGTTTTCCCTATGCACAAGCTACGGGGGCAGCTCGCCGCGCGATGCGGCCGAACACCCCGAGGGTAAACCGACTTCAACCTGCCACGCAGCAGCAGTGTGCCGTCTCTCCTCATGCCACGGCGGCACTTCGACCAGGGGGGCCGCCGACGGGATTCTGACGGCCAGGCAGGCGGAGTCCTCGACTATGGCCGGCAGATCCGCAACGGCATGGCGCACGGCCAGACCACCCACGCGGTGATGCCGTCGGCCGTGGCGGTGCCGATGGTGACGACCTCGTTCGCGATCGTCTCCGAGCTCTGCGCCGCTGTCCTCTGACATCAAAGATGGATCAATTGCCATTCAGGAGGGAGGGACGGACTGGATCCTGTGCGCTATCTCCTGCGCGCCCTCGTAACCAAGAACGCCCCTCCGACGATGACGATCAAAACGATGACGATGATCCAGAAGGGCGGAGAGCCCTGCCCCGCGCCTTTGGCCAAGAGCTGCACGTGCGACATGTCTTCCCCACCCCATCCATAGCGGCTGCCTGTAGCAGTCAGCCGAGTACTGGATGCACGCGTACCCGGTGAAGCGTCACACCGCCAGCTTTCGCCACACCGCTACCGGGTTTCGAGGGATTCCATGGGCCCCCGCGCCACCTGCGTGAGGAGCTTCGTCATGGATGAACACCAGCAGCGCCCGGCAGCCCGAGCCCGAGCCCGAGCCGAAGCCGCGCCCGACCTGTTCAAGGGGGTGCTGAGGCGGCCTCCGGGCGACCCGGAATCCAGTGCCGTCAACGATTCCAACGTCGTTCCCATCACCGCAGCTCACCACGCCCGCCACGGGGTCTCTGGGTACGCCGACACCTCTAATTCGACAGCAATTGGAGGTTCTGGATCTCCGGCGATCCCGGCGGACGGTGTCTGCCTCCTGGCGGAGATCGGCGACGATGGCACCCGACTCACCACTGCTGGCGGACTGAAGGCATACGCGTGAGCAGCACCGATCACCTGGGCCTCGGGCAAACGCAATTACGTCGGATGGCGCTTCGTGAAGAACAACCGGCTCAACCACGCCAACCATCTATCTATATGCCTTCGCCACCCTCACCCGCTCGAAGGGCGCCAACGCCCACTTCCGGCGACGACGTGAGGCAGGCGACTGGCATGCCCAAGCTCTTGCGACAGCTGTTCAACCGCATGCTCGGGCAGCTCCACCACTGCGTCCAGACCCGAACCCACTTCGACGAATCCATCGCCTTCCCGTCACTCTGGGCAGGGGAAGTGACGAGCAGCTGACCCAGGGACCGGCTACCAGTGCAACGTAATGCTGCCGTCGGCGTTGATCTCCTCGCGCACCGTCTCGACGTGGCGCTTCCAGGCCGGTATCTCTGCTTCGGCAGTCGCGCGGAGCCAGTCGGTGAAGGACGCGTAACTGTAGACGGGAACGTCTGCGTGCTCGCCTTCGGAGTATGACCAGACCTCGGGATCAGGTCCGGTGCCTCGCATGAACTCGAACTGATAGCCCTGGTGCATGAAGAAGACGCGGTCGGTGGGCTCGAAGTGGAAGGGCGATTCGTTCTCTTCGAGCAACTCGCGGGCGGCCGTCCCCAGGCCAAGGACGCGGGGATGGTAAACGTCCTCTCCCTGCATGAACCGCCCGGCGCCACCGCCGATCAGGGAAAGGAACTCTCGGTACGCATCTGTCATCGGAGCTTGTTGGTCACGCTCGACAACCAGGATGGCCTCGGCTGGCAGGCCCTGAAGCTGATCGGGGCGGGCTGTGGTGCCGTCGGTGATCGCGTCGACTACAGCCCGGACCCGCTGCTTCGGCGTCAGCAGGCCGGGTTCATTCCATCCCGCCGGCCACCGCTCTGTCGGCGATGGCATCCTTGAGCTCTCGTCTTGGCGTCGTTTCCACCACATCTGGCACCCCCACCCCCTCTGTGATCGAAAGCTTACGTGTGCTCCGGTCCGACCCCGATTCCTAGAACGTCCACTGGCGCGGGTCTCCGCCTTTGACACGATCTGCTTGACGCCTTAACCGCATGAGGTGTCTCTCCCTTCTCCTCCTGAGACGTCAGCGAAGGGGAAGGAGTCCACTCCGGCCATGAGGTGCGTGCCGATGCGCTGCGCATGCTGGGGTGCGTGTGGATAGCCACGGTCCGCCTGCGAGTGAAGAAGGCGGTAGTGGCCGCCAGTGGTGTCTCCGATCCAGCGAAGCGCAGCCAGGCTGCCAACGCCGCATGGACGAGCGCACCCGAAGCCGTGATGCCCGCTCAGCGGGTCGAAGGGAATCGCGAGCGCCGGCCGTCCGGCCGGCGCTGGGATCCGGTGGATGCGGCACTGGAGCTGCTGGACGCGGCGCGGCGGCAGTCGAGAACGCCACGGAGGACAAGGCCGCACGTAAGGCTCGCGGTGGTAAGGATGGCCAGAAGCAGCAAAACGCCATCCGTCGCATCGGGCGCAGCCTCGGTACGGTGAAGGTCGATGCCTATGCAGATGCCGCTCCGACGAGGACGGCACCTTGGATGCCGAGCTCGTTGAGGGCTGATCCTCGCCGTTGAGTGGCGCTTCCCCAACTGGGGAAGCCCCGCGACCTTCTGGGGACCGGCTCTGAGGCCGCGCAGGCTTCCTCAGCCGCTCGCCGCGACCCGTTCTTCGAATCCTCTGGACCGTGTCCGCGCCGCTCTCGCCTACGCAGCCCTCGGCGACGGCCGCACCCCATGCGATCCCTCGGCTCCGCCCAGGACACCTTCAGCAAGGGCCCCGGACCAAGAGCGCCGCCTCTTGCCAAGGTCCCCACAGTCTTCAGGCGCAACAGGACACTCGCCTCAGCAGCCCAGCTCGCCCTCGCGTAACTGCAGCAGGCGATGCCGAACACGCCACGATGACCGCCGCAGACGTCTTCACCGTCATGGACGGCGACGCGTTGCCGGGCCGCATGCGCACCCTGATCGGCGACTTCCACCACGGCCTGTTCGCCCCCGCCTGAGCCGCGGTGCGTGTGCATCGCCACGATCGTTCCGTTTACAGAACGTTCTGTTTATGGAACGCTAGTCGCGTCACGACAGTCCATCACCAGCGCGGGAGAGGCGGAAAGCTATGGACCTGGCCCAGGAGGTGGGCGAGCGGCTGCGCCGTCTGCGCCAGGACGGCGGTCTGTCGCTGTCGGAACTGGCCCGCCGCTCCGGCGTCGGCAAGGGCACGCTCTCGGAACTGGAGGCCGGCCGGCGCAATCCGACCCTGGAGACGCTGTACGCACTAACCACGGCCCTCGAGGCGCCGCTGAGCACGGTCGTCGGCCCCGCCCCGGTGCAGGGCGCGGCGGTGCACGCGGTGCTGACGGACCGCGTGCAGGACGCGGCTGCAGTGTCGGAGGTGTATCGCATTCGCATTCAGAGCGGCGCGGTGCAGCGCTCGGCCGCTCATGTGCCGGGCACGGAGGAGCACTTGCTGGTCCTCAGCGGCACGGCGCGGGTTGGTCTCACTTCCGCCCCGTTCGAGGTAGGCCCGGGCGGTCACGCCCGGTGGGCAGCGGATGTACCGCATCAGTACGAGGCGGTGGAAAGGGATGTGGAGGGGGTGTTGGTGGTGCGCTACCCGGTGGGATGAGACGCCTATGCCGCACCGCCCTGCGCCAGGCCACGATCACCGCCGATCGGTCGGGGGATCCACCGCCGCGGCAGGAGGCCGACACTATCCAGTCCGTAGGCCCGGGACTGATGGTCGGTCCGACAAGGGCAGCAACAGTCAGACCTGCCGGCGCCGCTGAGTGGCGATTTCATGCAAAGCCAGCTATGTCATCGACAGACAGGATGATCCCCGTACATGCCCATACGCATAGCGCGCCCAGACGAACTACCTGCCCTCGTCCAGCGCTCCGCCCAGCCCGAGCGCAATGCCGGGACGGCCGCCTACCTCACCGACCTACTTGCCAAGAAGTGCACCCGGCCGGAGTGGTGCCTGGTCGCGCAGGACGAGGCCGGTCGGCTCACCGCGGCCACCGCGCTGTGGACCCTCCCCGGGAACGACGTCCCGATGGCCCTGGTGCTCCTTGAGGCACCGTGGGACGAACCCGGCCTGGTCACCGGCCAGGCGCTGCTGGCCGAGGCCGTCGCCTTGGCCGACTCGCTCGGCGCCACGGAGCTGGAGCACGTCATCGACTCGCCGACGCAGCCGCCGCAGTACCAGGTGGATCCGGAACGGCGCACTGAGCTTCTCCGTCTGGCAGGCTTCGAGCAGGCCCGTGACGGGCGCCGCTTCCGCCGCCGCTCCGGGGTGGAACTCACGTCGCACGATGACCGATTGACCTGGCGTGCCCTGCCCAGTCTGGGCCGTGAACCGTTCATCGCTGTCCTCGCCGAGGCGCTGCCGACCAGCGCCGACGCCCAACTCGCCGCCAGGGTCGCCCGGCATGGCGCCCGGCGTGCCGCGGAGAGCCTCTTCGCGGACATGGAGGAGTTCTCGTACGAGCCCTCGTGGTGGGAACTCGGCTACGCTCCGGACGGCACGCCGGCCGCCCTCAGCCTCCCCGCGCGAAACCCTTCGACTGCGGTGATCGGCCTGGTGGCTGTGTCGCCCGCCTGCCGCGGCAACGGCTACGCGACGGCGGTGGTGGCCCGTGGCACGCGGCTGTTGGTCGAAGCGGGAGCCGAGGAGATCCGCGGCGACTGCGATGCGGCCAACACCGCCATGATCATGGCTTTCGAACGGGCAGGCTACGAGAACTTCGCCGACCGTCAGGAGTTCACCCGCCGGTTGTGAGTGGGGGCAGCTCCCGCGCCGTAACAAATGCTGAGCGGGCCCCTTCCTGCCTCGGTTGGTAAGGCTGGAGCAGTAGATCTCCATTTCCACAGCGTCATCGGATGGACGCCGAAGTCCTTGGCCACCTGCTCGACCGTCACCCCAGGGCCGCGTTGCCTCGCGACCGCACGACATCCTCGCGGAACTCTTCGGGATAGGGCCTGGGTACAGCGACATCCTTCCCACCTGCCCAACCGGGCAGGCCAGTTCAGATGTCACCCGATCGTGCAGCAGACCCCAGTGCCGTCGGCTGTATCGCCTGCCGCTTGTGGCACTTGGAAGCGTGACGCCACCGCGAACGGCTCCCGGTCGGCATCGTGATGCAGCAGACTCATTCCCTCACGGCCTTCGTACTGGTCAAGTGCTTCTTCGAGCGGAGCACAGGATCAGAGGGAGGCCGTGTTTCAAGTCCCCGAAACCTTCGTACGAGCGAGTGTGTTCACTTTGCAGTTCCAGGGCGGGGGAGGTGTGCCGGGGTGTTTAGCTCGGCCACGAGTTTGGTCTCGGCCTGGTGAACCGTGACACAGTGCACAGCGTCCCGCGCAAAGGTGTAGCCATGTCCTTCGAGCCGAGTTCGCGTATACCGCGCTTGCCGGGGAACGCTTCCCGCCCCGGCAAGCCTTCAGACTCGCGCGGCGACGGGTTCGCGGGTGGCTGTATAAGCCTGATCGTGTTGCTCATCGAAGTCCCGGTCGCCTTTCTGCTGGGGCTGACGTCGGTCATCCGCGGATGGGGCCGTGTGGACGAGCAAACCGCGGCACCCCCGATGGACTGGGTTCCGGTCCTCTGGCTCGGCGGATTCACATTGGGCGTGCTCGTGATCGCCATGCTCTTCCTGTACTCAGCACATCCGTTCGCAGGTGCGGTCCAACTGCTCGTGGCAGCCATCGCACTGTGTTTCACGATCGCTGTTTGGCAACACCAGTACGAGCGTGCTCATCCACGACCGCTACCAACGAGGGCTGGGATCTCGCCTTCGGGCCACGTGACCGACCGGTAAGACCCACAACGGCGAATGCCGAAGAAACCTTGTGAGTCTGGATGCGTAAGGGGGTTCGCCCGGCCCCGGGCGGAGCTGGCGCCCGACAGGGCCCGTCACGCGGCAGCCTCGGAGTGGTCGGAAACCGCTGCGAGCCGTTCGATCCGAGGCTTCCCGAACTGGTTGGGCAGGCCGGCGAGAAGGCAGTGCAGATCGCTGGCCCCGAGGTGGTTGGCGCGGGCCAGGCGTCGGACGTAGGACTCGGTGCTCTGCTCTCGCCGAGGTTGGGGCGGACGTCGACGAAAGCGCGGCGATGTGTGCGGTGGAAGCCCCGGTCACCGCCTGGTCACCGCCGCCTTGGCCGGGGACGAAGCCGCCTGAGCGGAGTGATCCAGAGGTTTCGCCGCGAGGGACTTCTCAGTGATCTTCTCGGTGCCGGTGAGGTTCATGTCCATCGCAGCCCCGTGGATCGCGTGGGACAGGGGCGCCGATCATGCCGCCGGTCCGGTCGTGCAGGTAGCGGTCGAGAACGACCAGAGTGCCGTGCGCGGTCTCCTCAAGCGTCGCGACCAGGCTCTCCCATTCCGCGCCGAAGGGGAGGGCGTAGGTGCGGATGAGCGTGCACCGGCCGGCGTTCTGAGCGCCACGGGCCCCGAAGGGAGGAGGGCAAAACTAACGGCGGATCCGACGATCGTGGGAGAGATGTCAAACGGTGGACACTGAACTGGAGTTGGAGGCCGTGGAGCCTGTCAAGAGCTCCCGGACCAGAGCGAGAGGGCAGTGCCGCTTATTGGGTTGAGCGTGAAGATCAGCTCGTGCTAGTTCTGACGGATTCGTGAATGCTGATCATCAAGCACCCGGAGGGCTGGCTGGCATGGTGCTCGGAAACCTGGTGAAGCTGCGGCCGATGGAGCCGCTGGACGCTGAGGCGCTGTGGCGCTGGAACCACGACCCCGACGTGATGCGCTGGATGGACGATGGCTATGCCCAGCCGCTGGCCCAGGTCAGGAAGCGGATGGAGGAACGCCCACGCAACACCTACAGCGACGTACTCCTTGGTATTGAGGTGCTCACTGACGCACAGCTCATCGGCCTGGTCCGATTGCGCGACGCCGAGCCGGAGACCGGATGCGCTGAGCTCGACATCTATCTCGGCGAGAAGGAGTACTGGGGGCGCGGCTACGCCACCGACGCCATGCGGACGATCTGCCGCTACGGCTTCGAGAAGATGCGCCTACACAAGATCACGCTGACCGTCGTCACCGAGAACCACGCTGCTCATCACGTCTACCAGAAGGTCGGTTTCGTCGACGAGGGCAGGCTGCGCCAGGTTTTCCGCCGCGACGGCCGGTGGTACGACATGTTCACGATGGGTCTGCTGGAAGGTGAACTCCGCTGATGCATTTCCCTGTGCGGATTGCCTTGCGGTCAGGGTGGCATCGTCCTGCTAGAGCCTGTCCGATGGGTCGTATGAGCTGATCAGGAACGTGGCCTACTGTTCGCTGGAACGAAGGAGGCCGCATGGCACGCGATACAGCTGAAGCAGAGCTGGGGATGAACGGGATCACGTTTCCTGCCTGGCGCGGAAAGCACTATGTAACGCTGGCTGAGCTCCTGGTTCGCCTCGGCAGCTTCGGCCTGGACCTGACCTGGCGCATCGAGTTCGACGAGATCGTCGACCCTCGGTGTGTCGAGATGAAGAGACGGTACGCCGACGTCGGCATGGACACGATGACCTTGTTGTCCCTGACGACGCCCTTCCTCCAGTTGATCGACGCCGAAGCACGGGGGTTTGCAGGGGACGAGCTGGTGCTCGTCCTGACCGAATTCGACAGCTCCTCCTGGGACGTCAGGGCTGTCGACGAGCGCGTGCTCAGCGAACTTCGCCACCACTTTCCGGGTGCCGAGGATCTCTGAACGAGGCACTTCCCTGCGGACGCGGCCATAGGCGGATTGCCACCACGGTGACCGTCCCGTGGAAGACATACGCCCGCTTGTCGAAGCGTGTGGCGACGGCGCGGAAGTTCTTGAGCCGGTTGATGGCCCGCTCAACTTCGTTCCGGCGGCGGCAGATCGCCTTGTCGAACCCTGTGGGCCGACCGCCTCGACTGCCGCGGCGCCGACGCTTGGCCCGCTGGTCTCTCGGCTCGGGGATCGTGTGCTTGATCTGACGTCTGCGCAGGTGACGCCGGATACGTCGTGACGAGTACGCCTTATCGCCCCCGATATGGTCGGGCCCGGTACGCGGTCGTCCACCAGCCTGCCGGGGCACGCGGATCTCTTCCAGGACGGGAATCATCTGCGATGCGTCCCCCCCCCGGCCGGGTGTGACGACAAACCCGAGTGGGCGACATCCGCCTTCCCCGGCAAGGTGGATCTTGCTTTTGAGTCCCTCTCGCGAGCGTCCCAGCGCCTCAACGGAACGATGACGTGCCGGGCTCCTGTGCCGACCCGGGATTCTGGGGGCCTTGGTGGAGGTCCCGCCAGGGGAGGCCGGTCCGCTGCCGGAACAGGATGCCGTTGATCACCCGACGGTGCGACAGCGACGACAGACAGAAACGACGAAACCCGCAGCGCAGATTCGACCGGGGCGCACCATGCCCCCACCGCCCCCACCACCCCCGCCCGCAGAGCCGTCGTCGCCTTCCTCGCCTTCCTCGCCGCCGCGGTCCTGGGAGCGGCGTAGCTCATGGGCTGGAGATGGAGGGCAGCTCGGTGAGTGTGGGCGCATGCTGGAGCACGGTCTCCCAGGGGCGCCGTGCTCGGCCGTGACCCGGCAGGACTCTTGTGCTGCGGTTGCAGGGGTCGTGAGTTGAACCTGCCCGCGAGCCGCTGCCTCGGCTCAGGGCGGCGATGAACCACCTCCTCGGCCTGGTCGTCGCAGGTGTTGATCGTGCCTGCTGAGCCTCGGTGGGTGCCGCTCCCAGCCGCCGCGCAGCATGCTCGGCGCCCAGCCCGGCCTGGTTTGCCTGGCCTCGGAGTAGGTGGCCAGGGGGACACGAGCCGGGCGCCGGGTACGCAGGTGTCAGCCTGCCGGTGCGAACGCGGTGATGGCGTCGGCGAGGGCGGCGGGGGCTTCGAGCGGGATCAAGTGACCGGTGTGGGGGATGACCACGAGGTCGGTCTGGGGGAGGTAGGGAACCAGGTTGTCGCGGAGCACCTCGGCGGGCTCCACCTGGTCGTGTTCTCCGGCGATGACCAGGGCGGGCACGTTGACCCTGCCGGTGTGCTCGGTGATGTCCTGCACGATGCCGTGATTCCGACGGCAGTGAACATGTGGCGGCCGGTTGGGGTGCAGCCGACCGCGCCTGCGATGTGTATGAGGCTGCTGAGCGGCCGCTGGAACCGGTCGGCGTCTGGGCGGATGCTGACCTTGGCCTCGGGCGGGTCCTGCTCTCAGATACGTGTGTTGAGTGCGTTCAGGTCGGGGAGGGGCGAGATCCGCCGACGGCGGCCCCGGACGATCATTACGTCACGCGGGAGGGGGTGGATCCCGGCTGCGGTGCAACCCGAGCCCACTGCAGTCTCTTTCAATACTCAACATGCCCTATGAACTGGACATTCGCTCACGCGATGAGTTTTGGCTGAAATTGCTTGCAACGATTTGCATCGTGTTTTCAACGCGTCTGAGAATGCGTGACATGACGACACACATCGCACGGATAACACGTCATGCAGCTCTCGCCGTCGTGGCCACAGCGGGTCTCTTGCTGAGCACGGCCCGCCCTGCGGGGGCGGCCACCGAAGTACTGGCTCCGCAGTGCGTGGAGTATCACCAGAGCTGGCGTTACACCGATGTCCACAACGGCTGTCAGGACACCGTCGCCGTCACGGTTGAGTACACGAACGACCAGTGGGCCCCTTGCCGTGTCATAGAAGCCGGCGGCTGGGTGACGTTCTCCGGATACGGCCCCAACGGCAACTACGTGACGGGGCTGTGGACGTGCGTCCCGGATCGTGCAAGTGCAGACAACCTCTGACCTTCGCCCCAACAGCACCCAGGCAGTTCTCTTTTCGATCAGTTAGTCGTTGATCAGCAGCGGGGCCACCTGGGCTGCGAAGGTGGACAGCCGACAGCACGTCCGTGCGGGGGTGGTCGTGTTGATGAGGACGTGTTGAGCCAGGTGTCATTTCAGTCGGTGTGATCCTGCGGTGGCAGTCTGGGGTGATGACTGCTGCGCGGTGGGCGCTCGCATGCTGTTCGTGGCCGCGCCGACGATCGCCTCCGTGGTGGCCGCGCCTTGTGCTTGGTCCACCCGCGGCCGCCCTGCACGTACCGATTGGCCAGAGGCCGCAACGCCAGGCCCTCGATCCCGACGACAGGGTAGTCGGCCAGTCAGCGGTACGCATGGACTGGGGCGGTCGTGGTCGGGCACAGCGACCAGGCGCCGCCAGAGCGTGCTTGAGGAACACTCTCTCCAGGGGGCGCGGCGTTCGCGGCAGGATTGGACGGTCAGGTAGGTCCTGGCCGTGCTCGCGGAACAGGCCGAACGCGACCAGGCGCGCAGAACCCCGCGGCCGCGCGCTGGCTGCGGTTGCGCCGCGGCGGTCCATGCGCCGCTGGAGACCCTCGAAGGCGAGCCGGCCCTGCTTCCGCACAACGAACTCGCAGTCGACCACGGTATCGTCCGGCGGCCGGCGGACCGGCTGTTCGGTCTCCGGGAACGCCCAGGTCGGTCGGGGCTGTTGGGGCTGCCATCAGGCGTACCTTGGAGCGAGCGGTGCGCCCCTGCCTGGTCGGCTCCCGCACGCCCCGCCTCGCGCCCCGCAGTGCTGGTGGTGCTGGCCCGCGCTGTCGGGGTGAGCCGGCCGACCTGTGCATCGTCGAACACGAGCCGTTGCGTCAGCTGGGCACCTTCACCGGGCTCAGCAGGGTGCAGATGGGGCGGGGGCTGGCGATGTCGGAGGTCACTTACCGGGAGCCGGAGACGCCGGGGCTCGTGGCACCGGGTCGGGGAGTGGTGGAGCCGGGGAGTCGGGGCGCGGTCCCTCGATGTGGCTGCGAAGTACCCCCCGAAATCGGCGCCGGCCGAACCCGGGGATCCGTGGTGGATCTTCGGGCTCGGCCATGTGACTCAGGGAGGTAGGCGTGCCAGCCGCTTCACGCACCCCTATTCGTGGCGGCTGCTCACCCGCCTGGGGCAGGGACAGCCGGGGTCAACGGCTGCCGTGCAGGGCGAGGATGGGGCTGATGCCCGGCCTGCCCGCGTTGATGCCCAGGATGTCATTGATGTTCCGATAGGTGCGGTTGTCGATGGTGACCGTGGCGTTGCGGACGGAGCCGTCCAGGTCGCGATGGGCCAGCCTGGACAGATCGGACCAGCGCAGTTCCAGCTGCCGGCCGAACTCTCCCAGGTGTGCCGGGTTGTGGTTCTGCGGGTCCGAAGCGTCTCCGCCGTTGCCGATGGCGGCGCTGACTCGTCGCTGGATCCAGCCGAACCGCGTGGCTTCCGAAGTCGCACCGATCAGGAAGGCCAGGTCCCGGCGCAGAGCGTTCGGGAGCAGAGGCGCGGTGTCAATCAGGGAGTTGACCGCGCCCATGATCTGGTAGGACCGGTATTCCCGGTTCACCCGGGCGTTGCCCGGGTCCAGGGACGGGTAGTTGCCGCGGTAGCCGAGGTTCTGGAAGAGCGGGGCGGTGCGCAGGCCGTTGGCCTGCCGGTACAGCTCGCTCAGGTTCGTGCGCAGAACGGGGTCGCTGACACCCTGCCCCGGGCTGCTGTCGCTGAACTGGTAGTGGCGGTTGCGGGAGCTGAACCCCACGAGGTAGAGGTTGGCGGCGTTGAAGTACAACGCCAGATGGCTTTCGGACGGTCCGGCAAGGTTGGTCCAGACGTGGACCTGGATGATGCGGTCCCGCGTACCGCTCTGCTGGGTGTCGTACAGCTGGCCGAGCGTGCTTTGGCCGCCGATCAGCGTACCGGCCTGGGTGCGGAGGTCTTGGATGAACCGGTTGTAGGCATGCGCGCGGCTGTAAGCAGCCGAAGTTCCCACTTCGTCGCTCTGGAAGTTCTCCATGTGCCAATCGAGCGTGGTCCAGCAAGGGTTTTGCGCGGGCTGTGCCTGTGCCCGTGTGGCGCCCGTGGAGACGAGGGTGCAGATGGCGAGCAGAGCCAGGAGCAGTGTGCCCAGCGTTCTGCCCGCGCGACGGAGGGCGGTGGTCGGGTGTGTCAAGGTGTTCCCCCATGACTTGATCCGCGCAGGTATGCGCACGGTGATGTTTCACGCGTCATGCCCGTCCGGGGGTCAGACCGGAAGGGGATGTCGCGAGACCGGACAGCAAGGCGAGGCCACTACGTCCCACCCCACCCGGCCCTGCAGGAGCGGGAGAGGCATACCCCGGTGAGGGTGGTGGCGGCTTCTTCCTCTGGCTTCAGCCAACCCGCTGCGCGGCACACGGACCAGGAAATTCCACCCGCAAGAATGCGCAGCACCTACTTCTGCGGGTCGCAGTGATCGTGTGGACGTGCGCCAGCGTCCTGACGATCAGGCAAACCGAACCAGAAGGCGGGTCAGGGTAGGGCTTCGCCGGTCGCCTGAGCGCGGCCGGGCGGCAAGAACCATCCGATGGTCGACGGGCACGGCAAGCCTTTCGTCCTCACCCTGTACCGCGGTGCTCAGCCCGGGGCAGTCGCACTGTCACTCGGGAAACGGAGAGCGGTTGACCTTACTGTCGGCAGGTCGGCGGCAGTCGGACGTAACCGCCGGTGAGCGCTCGTGCGGTCCTCCGCACGTTTCTCGGCCGGTTGACGTATGAGGTACGCGCAGGCGGTTCGCGATGGCATCGACCCGCGTGTTTCGCCTGCAAAAGTAGTTCGTGCATACTTTTGCAGGCGGAGTACAGCAGTCCGGCTGGGCCGCATGACCGGGGGATATACGGATATGGACAGCGCTCCCGCCACGGGAGGCTTCGGGACGTTTCTGCGCCGTCTGCGGACGGAGGCCGGTCTGAGCCAGGAGGAACTGGCACATGCTGCGGGGGTGAGCGTGCGGGCGCTGGCGTACATGGAGCGCGGACACTCCCGCGGGCCGCAACGTCGCACTGTGCAGGCTCTGGCTGCCGCGCTGAAGCTCGACGCTACCGGTGCCCGGGACTTGGAACGGGCCGCGAGCCTGGGCCGCCCCCGTCCCCGTACTCGACCTGCACCGCAATCCGGACCCGCCACCGAGCAAGCCACCGAAGGCACCCAGGGGCAGACCACCGGGGCCGGTAAACAGCCGGCTTCCGGGCGGAGTACCGGGTATGCCGCCGGAACGAATACGGGGCCGATCGCGGAACCGGTCGTACCGAACGCCCTCGCACTGCCCCGCGATCTGCGCGACTTCACCGCCCGAGGCCCAGCCCTGACGCGGCTGCGGGAGCTGGCGGTGGACCTCGATCCGGCCCATCCGCCGGTCGCGGTGATCTGCGGGCAGCCGGGACTGGGCAAGACCGCTTTCGCCGTGCACGCCGCCCACGCCCTGACCCCCCACTTCCCCGACGGGCAGTTCGCCGTCGACCTGCGCGGTATGGACGCCAGACCGACTCAGCCGCGTGACGCCCTCGCCCGGCTGCTGCGGGCGCTGGGGATGGCCGAGGGGACCATACCCACCGACACCGAGGACCGCTGCGGTCTGCTGCGGTCCGCGCTGCGCGACCGACGGGTGCTGCTTCTGCTGGACAACGCTGCCGACGAGGAGCAGGTACGTCCGCTGCTGCCCGCCCAGGGCCCCTCGCTCACCCTGGTCACCAGCCGGCACGCTCTGGCCGGTCTGGAAGCGGTCCATCGCACCGAACTCGCCCTGCTGCGCCGTGAGGAAGCGGTCGAGTTGCTCACCCGCATCGTCGGCCCCGAGCGCGTACATCGGGAAAGCCAGGCCGCCCGTGACCTCGCGGACCTGTGTGGGAACCTTCCTCTGGCGGTCCGTATCGCGGGGCAGCGTCTGGCCTGCCGACCCGGCGAGAGCATCGCCAAACTCGTCACCCAACTCGCCGCTCACGAACGCCGTCTGGACACCCTGCGCGCCGGCTCCCTCCAGGTGAGGACCGCCTTCGACCTGTCCTACCGGCAGCTCAGCCCGGCCACCCGTACCGTCTTTCGCCGTGCCTCCCTCGCCGCAGGGCCCGACTTCAGTCCCGAGACCCTGGCGCTGCTGGCCGACCTGCCCCTGCCTCAGGCCGCCCACTGCGCGCAGGACCTCACCGATGCCGGGCTGTTGCAGCCCCACCCCATAGCCGACCGCTACCGTTTCCACGATCTGCTCGCCCTGTTCGCCGGTGAGCAGGTGACCGAGGAGGACGAGCCGGCGCAGATCGAGGCCGCCCGAGAGCGGACCGACCGGTGGACGTTGCGCCGGGCCACCGCCGCCGCGCTGCTTTTCGACGCCGAACACCGCCACGACGCCGGCAACTCGGATCCCGACCCGTTCACCGCGCCCGGCGACCGTGAAGAGGCCCACACCTGGTTGGAAGCGGAGCGGGCCCAGTGGCTCGCGGCCCTGACCCGGGCCCAGGCAGACGGCCGGCACCGGGAGGTCGTCGAGGCGGCGGAGGCCATGCACTGGTTCTCCGACCGCACCCTGCACTGGGAACTGTGGGCGGAGGTGTTCCGGCGATCCGTCGACTCTGCCCGCGCGTTGCGCAGCAAGCGGGACGAGGCCGTCCACCTCAACTATCTGGCCTGGGCCTACAACGTCTGCCTCTACGACCATGTCTCGGCGCTGACCACGGCCGAAGCCGCCTTGGACGTGGCCCGCGAGATCGACGACCGCCTGCAGGTCGGCTGGGCGCTGAACTACGCGGCCGAAGCGCTCCACCGGCTCGGGCGGGTCGAGGAGTCCATCACCCGGCTCCAGGAAGCGGCCGACCAACTCGGCCGGCACGACGACGCACGAAGTCGCCTCGCCGAGCTCTCCACTCTCAACAGTCTGGGCCGCCATCTGCGTCAGGGCGGCCGCGCCGAGGAGGCCCTGACCATCCACCGGCGCAGCGAGGCCATCTGCAGCGCCGGCGTACCCGACAAGTCCCCCGACCTGATCGGCCTCTATCTTGCGTCGGCCCGGCAGCACATCGGCAACGACCTCGCGGCGCTGAACCGCTGGGCCGAGGCCGAGGCCCCGCTGCGATTCGCGGTAGCCCGCTTCGATACGGGGCGGATGCCGGCCTGGTGCGAACCGGCCCGCCTCGACCTCGGCCGTGTCCTGCGCCGGCTCGACCGTCACCAGGAGGCTCAGGAAACCCTGACGGCTGCCCACGAGGCTCTCACCAGGCTGAATCACCCCCGCCAAATCGAAGCCGCCGCCGAACTGGCCAAACTGCGGACGCCGGCAGAACGCACCGAGGGCACGGGGCCGACGAGATCCGTACGAGGCCGGTGAAGACCAGGGCCCGGTAGGGGTCTCGACCTCAACGCCGAACTCCAGGACAGGGGTGTGGTGTCGGGGGAGTGAGAGGGGCACGGGTGCGGGGGCGTGTGACGGCGTATCGGAGCGGCGGTGGTTCATCGGTCATGCGGGTGCGGGTGCGGGTGCGGGTGCGGGTGCGGATCGGGCGTGGGTGGAACGGGTGGCCTGGCAGCTGATCGATGCCGGCCCTGAGGTGGAGCTGGCGTGCGGGGACTGGGAGGTGGGGGACAGCCTCCTCGCGAACGTGAGCGCAGCTCTCGCACGGGGCGGGACCCTGACCTTGTGCTCCCCGGCCTACTTCGACTCCGGGCCGCTCACAATGTCTGGAGTGGTACGTGATGCTGGCCCTGGGGAGAGGTTCGTCGGGGTGTGAATCGCGGAGACGGCGCCGCCCGTGCTGCGCCCGTTGATCGCGGTGGATCTGTTCGGTCTGGATGAGCAGGCGGCGCGTGCGGTGTTGCTGCGTGCGGTGAACGGCCCGTTCCGCCCCGGCCGCCCGTTCAGGGACTGCACGGGCGGGGGTGGGCAAGACCCAACTGGCGATCGAGTATGCGTACCGGTTCGCGGGTGAGTACAAGCTGGTGTGGTGGGTGCATGGGAGAACCCCGCCCCAATTCCCGACCAACTCGCCGCCCTGTCTCTGCACAGGCACCGCCCCCGCAGACACACGGTCCGGCGAGGCAGTCTCTGCGCTGCTCGCTGAGCCGCGGACCCGCTCACGCAGGCTCCTTGTCGTCGACAACGCGAAGACCCCGACACCCTGACCCCGTTCCTGCCGGGCGGCTCCGGGCATGTGCTGATCACCACGCGCAAACCGAGCCGGTTGCCTTGCTGCGCGCTCAGGGTGCTGTCCTCATCGACGCGACGCCGACTTGATCGCCGCCACCCTGGACGATCGACCTGCTGCTCGCCCTCGCACAGGGGGCCGCGTTCCTTCGTGGTCGGTTGTCGGCGACAGATCTGCGGGAGGAGCTGGCTGCGAGCCTGGTTGAGGTGATGGCCCAAGCCCCCCTCCCGGTGATCCGACTGCCCTGGCCCCGCAGGTACGCCTGACCCGCACCCGCCTGCAGACAGACCATCCTGGCGCTGGCGCGGTGATGGATGCGCTGGCCCTGCCGGCACCCGAACCCTTCCCCTTCACCTCCTGCGCCAGCCGTCTCCCCGACCAGGCTTCGGCATTACTGCGAGCGGCGGCGGGTTCGCGGCTGCGGGGGCGGGCGCGGCAGAGGCGGTGGCCCGGTACGGCCTGGCTCGCGACCAGGAAAGTCCCCATCAACTGCATCGTTGCTCCTCTCGGCACTGACGGCCAGCAGTCAGAGCAAGAGGCAACCGAGCCCATGGGTCGAGGCCCTGAGGGCCACGCTCCCACCGCCACCGAGGCCTGTCAGCAGCTTCACCACGGCAGTCCGGATAGACGTCAGGGATCAGGCGCAAGGGAGGGCTTCTCCGCACGTTCCCAGGATGTCGCTGGCGTCAACGGAGCAGCAGGCCGGAGGTGTGGCCCACAGTCACCGCTGAGCCGTCAGTGCCTTCCTGCCCCCCTGACGATCAACGATCGCCGCAGCGATGGTCGCTAGCCAGTCATGTCGGCGGTTTCGGCCGCGCTGGGGGTCTGCTGTTGTGGCAGCACGCCCGCTGGCGGTGCCTGCCGCACGGCCCGGTTGGCGGTGATGAGCAGGGCCAGGACGAGCAGCCATGCTCCGCAGAGCCAGACCAGTGGCGTGGCACCGAGTGTGGTGATCAGTGCGCCGCCTGCGAGCGTGCCCACCGACAGGGCTCCCGTGGTGAGCGTGGAGACCGCGCTCGTCGCCCGGCCCCGCAGCTCATCGGGGGTGATGGCCAGCTGGTGGGTGGTCATGGCCACCGCATAGATCGGAGCCACCAACGACTCGGCGGCCGCGACCGCTGCCAGTACCAGCAGGTTGGGCGCGAGGGCGTACAGCGGGAACATCAACGCCTCCAACCACAGCATCACCACGGCGATCCGGCCCAGCGGAAAGCGGCGCGTGGCCTTGTCCGAGACCAGCGCTCCCGCCATGGCGCCGACGGCCGCGCCGCTGAAGATGACACCGATCCACAGGGGCGATGCACCCATCTGCCGGGCGAGGGTGATGATCAACAGGTAGCCGGCGCCGTAACGCACCTTGTCAGCGGCCGAGACCAGAGTCAGGAAGCGGATGACCGGCTGGCGCCAGAGCCAGCCGAGCCCCTCTCGGATCTCCGTGGTGAGCCGGGACGTTGACCGCGCGTCCTGCCGGTCCACTTGGAACGGGGCCCGCATCAGACGCAGCGACGCAGCGGACACTGCGAAGGAAACCGCGTTGACGGCAAACGGTACGGTCCTGCCGACGGCATAGAGCGCACCGGCGAGTGGGGCCCCGAAGATGCCCACCGCGCCGGCGGCGGACTGCGAGTAGCCGAGCGCGGCGGACAGCTGTCGCGGACCGACCACATTGGGCAGCGCCGCTGTGTTCGCCACCTGGAAGAGAGTGGTCAGGAGCCCGGCGAGCACCGCTGTCGCATACAGCTGGGGCATGGTCAGCTTGTTCAGCCACAGCGCGACAGCGACGCCGGCGGTGAGCAGGGCTCGGCCGAGCTCACACCAGATCATGGTGGCCTTACGGTCCCACCGGTCGACGAGGGCGCCGGCGACCAGCCCGAACGCCAAGAAGGAAAGGGTGCCCAGGCCGAGTACGAACCCGGCTTGGGTGGGCGACCCGGTGAGAACCAGCACGATCAGCGGCAGGGCCATGAAATGAGCCTGATCACCGATAGCAGAGACCAACTGGCCGCTCAGCAGCAGCGCGAAGTCCCGGTTCCGGAACAGGCCGGGACCGCGAAGAGTATTCAAGGTGGTTACGCTCCGTAACAGCTCAAGGACACAAGGGTGACGTCGAAGCTGGTGTCCGAGCTAAGAGACACGGGGCGTAATGGACATGTGCGGACCGTACCGACGAGCGAGGGCGGACTGCAATCGCTTTTCCGGGGACAGGCGCACGGCCCAGCGGGCTCCTGGCCGCCGTTGCCCGGGGCGGGAAGGTCGGGCGCACCTAGCCGAGTTGGAGGAAAGCTGAGCCCAGCCCGAGCGGAACTGCGCGAGGCGACCGAGGAGGTCGGCAGAGCGGACCCAGCGGTGAAGGACGCCGTCCCGGCCGCCCGCAGTGCCCGCCGCAGCACGGACCGGGCGGCCCGGGACGTGGCCGCCCTCACCGACGAAGCAGACGAGACAGAGCCGGTCCCTGCGGGACGCCTTCGGTCGCGTCGACGCCGGTGATGCGGCCGGTTCCGCCGGGCCGGCTGAGGGGCAGGGGGCGCGCGGTGGGTCGGCCAGTTGGCGTGATCAGGCTGCTTCGGGGCATTCGGGAGCTACCTCAGGTCACATCGAGAGGTAGGAGGTAGATCATGATCGCACTCGGCATCATTCTTCTGATCGTCGGTTTCCTTACCGGCATATCGATCCTGTGGACCCTCGGCATCATTCTTGCCGTGGTCGGCGCCGTCTTCTGGGTCATGGGTTCCATGGGGCACGCGGTCGCCGGTCGACGCCACTATTGGTGACCGTACCGTTCACCGGTCGGCGCCCTCGCGCCGAGGGGGCGTCGCCTGCAAGGTCGGGCCAGTAGGGGCAGGGGTCCTTGAGACAGCGAGGGGTCCTTGCTCCTGCAGGCCGAGAGCGGTCGTAGCTTTCAGAACGCGTAACGCACCCGCAGCCACGGCACATGGGTACTGAGGAGTCCGCGCAGGGTCTGCACGGCTTCGGCTTTGATGAGGTTGTGGTAGCGGACGTTGGCGGCGCCGTTCTGCGAGCGCTTGCCCTGTTGCAGCGCGGGCTGCCACAGCAGGTCCTCGGCGCGGGGGTGCCAGCCGAGGTTGACCTGGTGCAGGTCCTCGTTGTGGGTCAGCATGATGACCTCCGCCGCGGCCTGCTGCTTGACCCGCTGCGGTACGACGTCGTCGACCTGCCGCAGGAGGTCGGTCCAGTCGTCCTGCCAGCCGGGCCGCAGGACGACGGGGGAGAGGTTGAAGTGGACTTCGTACCCGGCGTCCGCGAAGTCGGCCGCGGCGGCGATGCGGTCGGCCACCGCAGAGGTCCGCAGGTCCAGCAGCCGGGCGTCGTGCGGGGGCATGAGCGAGAAGCGGATCCGGGTGCGGCCGCGGGGGTCCAGTGCCAGCAGATCCGGGTTGACGAACTTCGTGGCGAAGGACGCCTTCGCGTGCGGCCACTGGCTGAAGGCGGTGACGAGGTCCGCGGTGTTGTCGCAGATCAGCGCGTCCACCGAGCAGTCGCCGTTCTCGCCGATGTCGTACACCCAGGCCGTCTCGTCGCACTGGTTGGACTCTCGTTTACGGCCTTGGCGGGCGATGTGCCGGGCCAGGTGCGCGATGATCTGGTCGATGTTGGTGAAGACGGTGATGGGGTTGGCGTACCCCTTGCGACGGGGCACGTAGCAGTAGGCGCAGGCCATCGCGCAGCCGTTGGAGGGGCCGGGAGCGATGAAGTCGGCGGAGCGTCCGTTGGGCCGGGTGGTGAGGGTCTTGCGCTCGCCCATGACCAGCGTCTCGCCCTTGACGCGAACCCATCGCTCGACGTTCTCCTCGTTGCCGTGCAGTCCCGGGATGCGCCAGTGGGAGTCCACTTCGACGACCTCCGCGGCGGGGAAGCGCGCGAGAATCTCACGTCCGCGAGGCGACGTGGCGGCCGACGGCTCGGCGTAGATGGTACGGACCGGGAGCAGCCGCCGGGCCGTGGAGGACTCGTGGAAGGGCGGGCCTGCCGCGGGCGCCTTCCCGTCGGGAGCGGCAGGTGCCGCCGTACCCGTCAGCGCGTCGAGGCCGAAGAGGGTGTCGGCACCGTCGTCGGGCTCGGCGGAGGGGTGTGCCATACGTGAAATTCTCTCGCCGTTGGTGCACCAGTACGCCCCTATCATACTTATTGCCCTGCCCTGCCCTGCTTGGCGCGGTGAACGGTCGTCGCCGGGCCCCCTTCGGGGGGTGCGCGGTTTCCGGTCGGTCGGCACGCCCCAGCGCCGGGGCGTGCCCGCACTCGCGCAGGCCGCCGCGGGGCGGACGACGTGCACGAGTGCGAGGTGCTGTGCGCGGTGGATCGTGGTTCAGCCGCCGGGGAGGATGACGGCATTGCCTGCCGGGGCCGGGGCCGGGCTCGGGATCGGGGCCGGGCTCGGGATCGGGGCCGGGCTCGGGATCGGGGCCGGGCTCGGGATCGGGGACGGTGGCCACCTCCGGGGGGCAATCTTGCGGAACTGCAGTGCCTTCATGGTGCGGAATCCTTTGTGCGGCTCGGCTGCGGCTCAAAGGGGTAGGTGCCGTCGACCAGGTTGGTGCGGATGGCGCGGCTGTAGGCGTCGATGTCGTACGCACCCGGCTGGCACGCTCGGGCCGCCGATGTCGGCGTTGTTCATGGCGAGGTAGTGGGCGCCGAAGGTGTCCACGGTGAAGGTGACGGCCGCGGCCGCGGAGGAGGGGCCGGTCACGTCGAGCTGCACGGCCGCTGCCTTGATGCCTTCGACCTTGAGGGTTTCGGCGGCCTGCTCGGAGCCTTCGGCGTCGAAGCCGGCGATAACGACGTTCGCGCCGCCCGCACCCAGGCGTCAGGCGGTGGCCAGACCGCTGCCGGGGGTGGCGCCGGTGATCAGCGCGGTGCGGCCGGTGCGCTCAGTGCAGTGATGGTGCTCATGTGCTGCTCTCACTGCGCGAGAGGGGGTGCGGCGACTGCGGTGGCGGCCTCCGAGATCAGAGCGTCGTAGCTTGCTTCACCCGGGCGGCCAGGTCTGCGGCATCGGAGTCGTGGCCTCGTCCGCCACGCGCCCAGACGTGCAGCGCGGCGGTGAGGACTCCGGCGGCGTCCACCACGACGGCCGGACGGATGTCCCGCACGTTGTCGTTGCCGAGCCGGTCGGCGGTGCTGCGCATCGACTCCTCCTGGGCGTCGACCCGCTCTGCGATCGCCACGACCGCTGTGGCCGTCAGCCCGTGTTCCAGGGTCAGCTCCATTGCGGCGACGGCCAGGGCGCTCCTGGTCTGCTGCGCCTCGCGTCGGCGTCGGTCCCGGGCCGGGGCGACGGGCTCCGTTGCCTTCGTGTCTCCCTCTGTAAGCCGTCATGTCTCATTGGGACATCAGTCGCAGGGAGGCAGGCGCCCCGAGGGGATGGAATGCAGGCACAGCGTGTGCTCTCGCGCTCTGGCGGACTTGGGCTTGATCGGCTTGGCCGTCAGGCCGTCGGACGCTGGGGGTCGTCGGGGGCCGGCGGGGGTGCCGGACGCGGATCGGCACACGTGGCCGGCCCGCCGCGCCGCTCTACGAGGCTGCCGGTGGCCTCGTAGAGCTTCACCCTAGGGCTCGACGAGCCGCTGTCGGGCCGCCACTAGGGTGGGCGCATGTCTGTGAACATCCATCTCTACCTCGACATCGAGAACCTCGCCTCCGCTGAGGAAGCCGACGCAGTGGGGGCGACAGTGGAAGAACTCTTCAAAGAGCACGGGATCGAGTCGTGGATGCGGGTGGGTGTTTTCCATGACCCGCCCAAGGTTCTGACGAGCAGCGAGCACGGGCCGATTATCATCACCGGGTTCGGAAGATGGTCCGAGCAGTTCGAGTCCGACGTCGCCAAGGCGATTGGCGCCGTCGCGCCGAAGGCCCGGATTGACCTGAAGTGGGACTACCCGGACGAGAGGTGACAGGGCGTGGGCGTTCACCGGTGCCCGGATGGCTGAACCGGCCGGGGCCGGGCGGGGGAAGACGCCCCCGCCTCAACGGTCCGGCGGCGGGGAGCGGTTGGCCGGAAGTGAGCCCAGGGGGTGTGCCGATCGGTCTGGACCATTGACCCGGCCCCGTCATGACGGCACCCAGAAGCCCGTCAGTGGCCGTGTGAGTGAACAACCGTCACATACCTGAATCAGTAGGGTAAGCGCCCCTCTCGCGTCCCCGCGCACCGCCACCCCTCGGCTCACGACGAGGTGAACGCTCATGAGCACCACGCGAAGGAAGCTCCGCGGCTACGCGCTCGGCGGCGCGACCGCCACGGCGGTCGGTCTCCCCGCCGCTCCCGCGCACGCCGCCTCCTGGCAGCTGAAGTGGTCCCCCTCGGCGAGCGGCGACGGACGATATCGCCGGTGTCGCGCTCCTGGGAAACCCGTACACTCCCTGAGCAGTCACAAAGATTCGCTGTCGAGGAGCCCGCTCCGTTCGATGTGACCTTCAACGCGGGACACGACAGATCCAGCTGTGCCGAACCGTCCTCGACGGGCGACAGGGTGGCCGGTGTCCTGTTGCCGTTGGCCCGACAGTTCGCCCCGATCGCGGACGCCGCACTCGACCTGCTGCTGAGGATCGCCGCCGCCGCGCACGGTCTGGCGGTGTTCCTGAGGCAGGGCCTGTGGCGTGAGCGCCGCTGGGACTCCTTCTGCCTGGTGACCCCCAACTGGCAATTCGGCACGGGAAGCGCAGCCCTCTGGGACACCGAGGCGAAGGCTGCCCGCTCAGCCCGGGAGATCATGGGGCAGAACGCCGTACCGTGATCGTCAAGCAGCACGCGGCCGCCGAAAGGCCGACCGAGCGGGAAGAGGGCCCCGGGTGCCGGGGGACACCCGGGGGTGGAGAAGGGTCAGGCGCCGGTTCCGGTCACCGAGCCTGCGCTCTTCGTCACGTGGTACGTCACGGTGGCTCCGCTCCAGAAGTGGAAGACGAGCGTCGCCTGGGTGTTGTCACGCAGTGAGTTGACGAACTTGGAGGTGAGGAGGAGCCCGTTGCCCGGGTAGTCGGGAGAGAAGGCCTCGTTGAACTCCTGGTAAGGAGTCCAGTTGGTCGGGCCGGCGTTGCTGCCGTCGGCGTACGTGGCCTCCATGGTGGCCAGTTGGTCACCGCGGTATTGGGTGGGAATGGTGAGATCGCCGGCGTCGCCGGTCGCGTCGGAGAGCACCGGCCTGTCGTACGTGGTCACGTGGATCTTCCAGGGCAGACCCCGGGAGAAGCGAGCCTCGATGGTCGCGTTGACCCCGTAGGCGCGGTCGCCGGCGAGCCGGGTCAGCGCGGTGGCTGTGAGCGTGAGCTGGTTGCCGGAGACGGTGTAGTCCCGGCCCCGGACGAGCTCTTTGCCGCCCTGCCACATGCCGCGGAAGGTGGTGCCGTTCGGGTTGAGGGTGAGTGTTCTGGCGGTGATTGCACTCGACTTGGCCAGGAAGACACGGTCCGAGGAGGCGGTGCCCGAGCGGGTGGTCCAGCTCGACTTGATCAGGTTGATCAGCTCGGGGTCACGCCATTGCAGCGTGGAGCGGTTCAGGAAGTTGTAGGCGTCCCACAGGGCCGTGGTCACCCCGGAGGTGCGGGCCTCGTATCCGAACATCTCGAAGTACTTCAGTGCTTCGCCGCGTTCGACACGTGGCGCGGGTTGGAAGTGGTCGGGGTACGACAACAGGCCGTACTCACCCAGGTAGACGGGGATTCCCTTGGAGACAAGGGTGTCGCGGAGCCGGGCGAAGTTGTCGGTCAGGTCCTTCTGTGCGGTGGCGTCGAACCGGGTGCCGCCGGCGATGTTCACGCTGAACGGGTACCAGCTGTAGTAGTGCACGGTGGCCACGAGGTTGGGGTCGTCGAGCGACTGCATCTCGCTCACCAGGGCATCCAGGAAGACCTGGCCGGAATTGGTGTGCAGGCTCGGCAGGACGAGCAGACGGGTCGCGTTGTTGCCGCCGGACTGGCGCACCACGCCGTGGAACGCGGTGTTCAGTTCGTCGTTGTACTGGATGCCCTGGGCGTCGGTGGTGTTGTTGAACTGCGGCTCGTTGTTGCTCTCGAAGAGCAGCTTGTGCGGGGAGTCCTTGAAGGTGGCGGCGATCTGGGTCCAGGAGGCCTTGAAACGGGCCAGGACGCCGTCATGGTCGGTGGGCATGTCGGCGATCCACTGCCACGAGTCGTGATGGACGTTGATCACGACGTAGAGACCGTCGGCCAGGGCCCAGTCGACCACCTGCTTGACGCGGGTCATCCATCGCGCGTCGATCGTGTAGGGAGCGGTGGAGGACTGGTGGTCCGTCCACGTCACTGGGATCCGGACGCTGCGGAAGCCCTGGGCTTTGATGGTGTCGAACAGGGCTTTGGTGACGGGTGGGTTGCCCCAGGACGTCTCGTCGGGGATGGCGTCCAGGGTGTTGCCGAGGTTCCAGCTGGGCTGCATCGCGGCCACCGTGCCCATCGGACTGAGCGCGATGTTCCCCGTCGCCGCGTACGCGCCCTTGTGGGACGGTGCGGCGAACGCGGTGGTGCTGGTCAACCCGATCGCGGCGACCAGCGCCAGCAGCAGACCGAGCACCCGGCGGGGGCCGCCTCTGCGCCGGTCGGAGGGGTGGTGCGTTCCCTTCATCTCTGACCTCTCTGTGTTGGCCGAGCGGGTTCCGCCCGTGGGGATGGAGCGGCAGGCAGCAAGGGGGCGTCTGCGGAAGCCGACGTGGTGACTCGGCTCGCGCCGCGCCGGTTCAGAGGGAGAGCGGCTCGTAGTCGAACCAGTCGAAGTGCACGGTGCCCGCTGCCGCGTACAGGCCGATGACCCGTCCGGTGAAGCCGCCTGCCACCTCGGTCGACAGGTAGCGGCCGTCGAGTGCGCCGAGTGGGATGAAGGTGCCGTCCTGCTGCTCGACGCCGAACGTGAGGACGTCGGGGCCGGTGCGGGGGCCGTTCGGAGGGGCGTCGCAGACGTCGAGGCGCAGTACCACGGGCCCGGCGGGCACGGGACGGGCCGCCACGACGGTGCGGAACGGTCCGACGCGGCTCAGGACGCGTACCTGGCCCTCGGCCGCCTCGATCTCGTAGTGGTGCTCCTCGTCCAGACGGACGGCGAGGCCACCGCGCCCTTCGGCGGGGTCGATCCGGGTGCGTACCCGGCAGGACAGGTGCTGCTGACGGCGGCCGGCGAAGACGACGTCCGGCTCGTCCAGCGAGGTGCCGCGGGCCCGCAGGGTCAGCCAGCCGGGCCGTTCCTTGGTGGTGCAGTGCTCGGCGGGACGGTCGCGCACGGAGATCCACTGCGGCCGCAGCTCGTTCAGGTCGAAGTCGTCCCGTACTTCCTCGGCCGGGCCGGGCACGAGCGGCCATGCCGGCGCGGGCAGAACTGACGTCACCTCGCCGACGACGGGCCAGTCGTCCACCCAGGTCACCGGTGCGAGGAACGTCTCGCGTCCCAGCACGTGCCAGCCGGGGGTGCCCCCGCGCGGGCGGACCCCCAGCAGCACCAGCCACCAGGTGCCGTCGGGGCCTTGGACCAGGTCTGCGTGCCCGGTGTTCTGGATGGGGTGGTGGGTACCGCGGTGGGTGAGGACCGGATTGTGCGGGCACGGCTCGAACGGGCCGGTGGGCGTGCGCCCGCGGGCGATCGAGACGGCGTGGCCGCGCTCGGTGCCGCCCTCGGCGATGAGCAGGTACCAGTAGGCGCCGATGCGGTACAGGTGCGGCGCCTCAGGTGCCTGGGCGCCGGGGGTGCCGGCCCACACCTGGTGCGCAGGTGCGAACGTCTCGCCGGTGTACGGGTCGATACGGACCTGTGCGCCGCCGGCGACCGTGCACCAGCAGGTGCCGTCCTCGTCCCAGGTGAGGTCCGGGTCGATGCCTTTCACCTCGGGCAGTCGGACCGGGTCGGACCAGGGTCCGGCGGGGTCGGTGGCGGTGAACAGCATGGTGCCCTCGCCGTCGGCCACGTTGGTGACGATGAGCCAGAAACGTCCGTCGTGGTGGCGCAGGGTGGGAGCGTAGATCCCGCCGGAGGACGGCATGGCGGCCGGCAGGCGCAGTTGGGCCGGCCGGTCCAGGGCGTTGCCGATCTGCGTCCAGTGCATGAGGTCCCGGCTGTGGAAGACGGGGATGCCGGGGAAGTACTCGAAGCTGGAGCAGACGAGATAGTAGTCGTCGCCCACGCGGCAGACGCTGGGGTCAGGGTGGAAGCCGGGGATCACGGGGTTGGTCAAGGTGGTGTCCGCCCGCCGTGTTTCTGTCATGGGGCCAAGTCCCTTTCCTTCAACGGGTCGTTGTCAGGTGGCACCGGCGGTTCAAGGCGCGTCCGGCACTACGGGGGCAAGGCGGAGCAGCACGGCGGACGGAGCTGTGGGCAGCGTCAGCGTGAGGTCGGCGGCGTCGGGGTTCCAGGCGGCGACGGCCTGGCTCGCGGTGGGGTAGAGGACGTCGACGCGAGCGGCGGAGCCGCGCAGGTGAGGCAGGGGGAGGCTCATGGTGGACGCGCCGCGGGGGCGGCGCCACACGGTGAGGTAGGTGGCGGCCGGGGTGCCCAGGGCCAGGGCGAGCCATGGGTCGTCCCAGGCCGGCAGGCCGAGCGGCCACGCGGGGACGGCCTGAGGCAGGTCGGCACGGATGGCCTTGTACACGGTGACAGCCTCGTGCACCAGGGCCCGGGCCTCGGGCCGCAGATCCGGGAGCCGGCCGGAGAGGTGGATGCGGCCGAGGAGTGCGCTCCCCATGGTGAAGGCGACCTCGTCGAGGGAGTCCTCCGGCAGCGGGTAGGCCCAGACGGCGCCCTGTTCGGGGGTGACGGCGGTGGGCGCGGAGGCGGCGATCGGTGCGTACAGCTGGAGGTTCTGCTGGTCGCTGGTGGACTGCAGTTGCAGCCGCGACAGCAGTGCGTAGTCCCAGCGCATGCCGCCGGAGGAGCAGTTCTCCACCACGAGGTGCGGGTAGCGGTCCAGGATGCCGTCGAGCCAGTCCAGTTGGGCGCGGTTGTGGCCGAGCAGTCCGGCGGCCGGGGTCTCGTCGGGGTGGGCGCTGGTGCCGGAGCCGGGGTCGATGTTGTGGTCGAGCTTGAGGTAGCCCACCCCCCAATCGCCGACCAGACGGTCCACGACCTGGTCCAGGTGGGCGCGGGCGGCTGGGTGACGCAGGTCCAGGTGGTGGCGGCCGGTCTCCGTGACGCGCACGCCGTCGCGGCGGAAGAACGCCTCGTCCGGCAGGGCCTTTGCCATGGGGCTGCGTACGCCGATCACCTCCGGCTCCAGCCACAGTCCGGGCACCATGCCGCGTTCGCGGATGCGGTCCAGCACCTCGTGGATCCCGCGCTCTCCTGGGAACCGTGAGGCGGCCGGCTCCCAGACGCCGACGCTGTCCCACCAGCCGCCGTTCTCGTCGTCGTACCAGCCGGCGTCGATGACGAAGTACTCCGCACCCGCTTCGGCCGCCGCGTCGATCAGAGGCAGCAGTTTCTCCGTGGTCGGGTCGCCCATCAGGCAGTTCATGTAGTCGTTGAAGATGACGGGGAGTCTCCGGTGGTCGGAGTGCGGGCGGCGGGCCGTGCGGCGGTAACGGGTCAGCGCGGCGAACGCGTCGTCCGGGCCGCCGTCGCCGCTGAAGGCGAGGGCGACGGGTACGGTGCGGAACTCGCCGCCGGGCTCCAGGGGTTGGCGCCAGCCGTGGTGGGTGTCGGTGGGGCCGAACAGGGCGAGGTAGGCGAGCTGGTCGCGTTCGCCGCACTCCCAGTGCCAGCCGCCGCCGTTGTGCTCGATCTGCCACAGCCAGGTGCGGCCCGAGTCGCGGTCGGTGAGACCGCCCATGGGCAGGCGGCCGCAACTGGACCACACGCCCCGGCCGGTCTGCGTGAACTCGCCCTTGCCGTTGTCGTAGACGACGACGCGGTCGCTCAGCAGCGGCGAGGTCACCCGCATAGGCCGGCGCTGCCAGCGGCATTCGGCGACCCAGTCGTTCTCCGCCCACAGCAGGTCCGCGCCCCCGATGGCCGCCGGACCGTCCGCGAGGCACCCCACGACCAGGGACGAGACCGATTCCAGGTGCAGCGCGGCCTGCCCGCCGTTGCGCAGGACCACCTCGCTGCGCAGGACGGGCACGCCGTCCGGCGAGCGGTAGGTCACCTCCGCGACGAGCCCGGTGTCAGGGTCGCGGAGTTCGACGGTCAGCACGTGCCAGTCACCGTCGCGGGACACGCGGTGCGCGCGGTGGCGCAGCCGTCCGCCGACGTAGGAGTCGATGAGACGCCCGCCCGACCAGGCGCGGCCGTGCCCCGCGGCCGTGACCTCCAGCAGGGGCAGCGGAGGCCAGTTACGCCGCTCGGGGGGTGTCCCGCCGGGGAGGCCGATGTGGGTGAGGCGGGCGGTGCCTTCCTCGCCGACGTCGATCTCGACCTCCAGGGCGGCGTGGCCCCATCGGAGGGTCTGCGGTGCGCTGGTCATGGTGGCCTTTCTGGTGGGGGAGAGACGTGGGGGTCGGGACCCAGCGGTAAGGGAGACAATGGGCGAGGGTCAGGTGATACGGAGCACTGCGCAGCCGCCGGGCGGCAGTTCGGCCAATGTGATGCCCGTGAGTACGTCGCGGGCGGGCTCGGGCAGGGGCACGGGTTCGGGGCGGTGGTTGATCAGGACGCGCCAGCTACGGCCGTCCGGGGCGCGTCGGAGGACGGCCTCGACCTGAGCGGGCAGGCCTGGTGCCTCGGGAGCAACCCCCGTTTCGTCGAGCAGCCGGGCGACCAAGGCGGCGTAGCCGGCGTCGTCCAGGCGGGTCGAGAGGTACCAGCCCGTTCCGGTGCCGAAGCGGTGGCGGGTCAGCGCCGGGGCACCGGCGAGCATGCCCTCGGCGTAGGCGGCGAGCGTGTCTGCGCCTTCGGCGCGAAGCGACTCGCTCCAGACGGTGCCGTGCGATCCGTCCGACAGGGCGATCCGCTCGTCCCGCCGCAGCGGCCGGTACTCCTCGACGCGGACGCCCAGTGCCTCGCGCAGCGGCGCGGCGGGGTAGCCGCCGAGGCGGGCGTGCATGCGGTCGTCGACGTATCCGCTCGCGTGCTGGACGAGGAGGGTCCCGCCACCGGCGACGTAACGGCGTAGGTTCTCGGCCGCCCCGTCGGACAGGAGGAACAGGGCCGGCGCGATGACGAGAGCGAAGCGGCTCAAGTCGTGCTCGGGGTGGGCGAAGTCGACGGTGACGCCGGCGTCCCACAGTGCCCGGTGCGCCCGGCCGAGTGCCGCGTGGTAGTCGAGGTCCGCCGAGGGCAGGCCGTCCACGCCGAGCGCCCACCAGGCGTCCGCTTCGTGCAGGACCGCCACCGAAGCGGTGACCGTCGATCCCGCCAGTTCGCCGAGCCGGGCGACCGCCTCGCCGACGTGCGCGACCTCTCGGAAGATGCGGCTGTCCGGCCCGGCGTGCGGGACCATCGCCGAGTGCCACGTCTCGGCGCCGGCGCGGGACTGCCGCCACTGGAAGAACAGGGCGCCTTCCGAACCACGCGCGATGTGCCCGAGGGTGTGGCGCAGGACGTCCCCGGGCTCCTTGGCCAGGACCCGGTCGCGGTCGTAGACGGTGTTGGTGCCCTGTTCCATCAACAGCCAGGGCCGGCCGCCGCCCAGGGAGCGGGCGCGGTCGGCGTGGAAGGCGACGTCGGCGGCGGCGTCCGGACCGGGGGCGCTCGGATACTGGTCGGACGTGACGACGTCCAGTTCGCGGGCCAGGGCCCACAGGTCGACGTTCTGGTAGGCGGGGAGCATCAGGTTGGTCGTCACCGGCCGGTCGCTGTGCGCGCGGATCGCGTCGCGTTGCTCGCGGTAGGCGGCGATGATCTCGTCGGACCAGAAGCGGCGGAAGTCCAGTGCCTGGCCGGGGTTCTTGTGCCACTGCGTCACGCGCGGCGGCAGCAGTTGCTCCCAGGAGGTGTAGCGCTGGCTCCAGAAGACTGTTCCCCACGCCTCGTTGAGGGCGTCCAGCGAGCCGTGGCGCGCGCGCAGCCACGCCCGGAAGGCGGCGGCGGTGTGGTCGCAGTAGCAGAGCGTGCCGTACTCGTTGTGCACGTGCCACAGGGCAACGGCGGGGTGCTCTCCGTAGCGTTCGGCCAGGGCGGAGGCGATCCGGCGGGCCGCGCTGCGGTAGGCGGGCGCTGCGAGGCAGTAGGTGTCGCGGCTGCCGTGGGTGAGGCGGGTGCTGTCCGGGGTGACCGGCAGCGCGTCGGGGTGGGCCAGGGTGAACCAGGGCGGCGGGGAGGCCGTCGGGGTGGCGAGGTCGACGGCCACGCCGTTGGCGTGCAGGCGGTCTATGTGGGCGTCGAGCCAGGCGAAGTCGTAGCGGCCCTCGTCCGGTTCCAGCAGGGCCCAGGAGAAGACGCCCATGGTGGCCAGGTTGACTCTGGCCCGGCGCATCAGCGTGTCGTCCTCCTTCCAGACCGGTTCGTCCCACTGCTCGGGGTTGTAGTCACCGCCGAAGGCGAGGCCGTCCAGGCGGTCGGTCAGGCTGCGGGTGGGCATGACTGGTCCTCGGGAAGAAGGGATTCGGCACCTGCTGGGCTACTGCTCCGGTCCTCCTGACGGTGGTGAGGGAATCGGGGGTCGGTTCACCCCCTGATCGCGCCCGAGAGCACACCGGTGCGGAAGTGCTTCTGTCCGAACGGGTGGATGATCAGCAGCGGTACGGACGTCAGGACGATCACCGCCCTCTGCATGAGGCAGCGGGGCCGTCTGCGCGTGCCCGGAGCCGAGGCCGGAGTCGAGGCCGGAGTCGACCCGGCTGTGCCAACGGAGCTCCCGGGCTTGGCTCGTTGCTCAAGGCGGCGATCCTTCCTTCCCGCGATCGTCGAAGCGCTTCACCTGGCCGGGAACGTTAACGACACGTCTCTGACGAGACAAGAGGGCAGGCATCAAGAAAATCTCTTCGACTCAGGCCGTTGACAGCCCGTTGCGGCGATGCAGGCGTTGAAGCGCTTCGATAACGCACCTGCCTGCCTGGGCGTCTTCCGCGGGGGTTCTTCGTCCTGCCCGCCGCCCGACATCCGTTCCGCGCCCCGGTGGCGCCGATCGACGGGCGCGCCGACGACCTGCTCGGGCGGCCCGCGCGCGACATGCGGATCACACTGCCGCGTCAGTACGCTCCGGCCGTCGAGCGCCTCGGTGTGGCCTCGTTGTGCACGGGTACGGCTGCGCTGCACGGCGTTCGGTGCGGCGGGCGGAGTTGACGGACCCCGAGAGCCTCAGGCCCGGGTTGGACGGCGCGGAGGCGGTGTTCCTGCAGCGACGGCGGTCCCGTCGTGCATCCGCTCGACGTGCCGCGTCTGCTGGATGTGGCGAAGGCTGGCGGGGTTCACCACCGCCATCGGCTTGTGTCCCTGCTCGACTGCGAGGTGGATCTTGCTGTTCGCCCGGCTGCGGGAGCGTCCGGGACCGTCGTCGGCCGGCTGCACCCATCAGGCTCCTGGCCGAAACGGCACAAGTCCCTGACAGGCGAACGGAATCCTGGCGCGGGCATGCGCGATGGTGCGGCGGCGCACCACCTCGCATGCCCGCCGCGTGGGCGATCAGGTCACGGGCTGAAGCGTCCACAGCAGGTTTGTGCTGGTGGTCCACGTCCATTGCTTCGTCACGGAGCCGGAGGGGACCTGGCCGCCACCGTCGAGCACGAGTCCCGTGCTGCGGTTGGCGATCGAGTACTGACCGTTGCCGCGGTCGGTGATCTGCCACTGCTGGTTGGGGCCGCCGTTCCAGGCCGCTTGGCGGGCGGGAGAGCCGTTGTCGGTCGAACCCCAGCCGTCGGCGACCATGCCGTTGGTGCGGTTGACCAGCCGGTAGTAGCCGGTGCCGAGGTCGACGGCCTGCCACTGGAGGTTGGTGCTGTCGACCGGAGTCCACTGCTTGAGGTTGGAGCCGCTGGCGACATTGCCACCGCTGTCCAGGGCCAGACCGTCCGTGACGTTGATGAGCCGGAAGTAGGTGACCGGATTGAAGGTCACCTTGAGCGAGGCGATGGCGTCGTTGTTGCCGGTGGTGCGCAGGTCGGGGGTGTCGGCGGTGAAGTTCCAGGCTGTGCCGGTGAAGTTGTCGCCGGAGTAGCCCGTCACCCGGTAGCCCCGCGGCACCCGCAGCGAGGAGATGGAGGACGGCCCCACCCCCGCAGCCGTCAGCTGGGAGGAGGTGTAGCTGCCCAGCGTCAGCACCGCGCTGGCCGCGGAGTAGTCCACGTCCTTGAACGCCGTCACCCGGCCCGCGCCGACGGCCGTCGGGATGCCGGTGACCTCCACGCACACCACGGAGTCGTTGGCATCCGGCGCACCGGACGGGACGGTGACATTGATCTGGCCGCCGCTGACGGTGTAACTGAGTGAGGCCGACGGGTTGTTCATGAGATAGACGCGGCTGATCGTGTTCGTGAGCGCCGGGATCTGCAGCACACCGCCCGAGGGCCAGGCGAAGACATGGGCGTACAGCTTGCCGTCCTTCTTGGTGGCTGTGCCCCAGGTGGGGTCGGTGCCGTAGGGGCTCGCCGTGGCTCCGTGCACGCTGTCGCCGTACGTCGCCATCCACGAGGCCAGGCCCTGAAGGACGGTCACGGATCCGGCGGTGACTGAGCCGTCGCCCTTGGGGCCGATGTTCAGCAGGAAGTTGCCGTCCCGCGAGACGCAGGTGACGAGCTCCTGGACGAAATCCTTCACGGGTCGGTAGGAGTTCTCCTGGCCCCCGTTGTAGCCCCAGGCACCGTTCATGGTGTCGCACCGCTCCCACTGGCGCTCCAACGGTGCGGCGGGGACACCGAACTCCGCGACCGCGTAGTCGCCGAGCCCCAGGTCCCGCTTGACCCTTTCGTTGACGACGAGTTGGGGCTTGCGGGCGATCAGCCAGTTGTAGAGGTCCTCGCCGTCCGACTTGAGCCACCAGTCCTGGAGCGTGGGGCTGGAGGGCTCGCCGAACCAGTCGCCGTCGAACCACAGCAGCGCCGGGTCGTAGCGGTCCAGCAGTTCCTGCAACTGGGCCTTCATGTCGGCGATGTAACTAGTGCGGGCGCCCTGGGAAGCCATCGTGGTGACGCCACCGCTCCGAATCGTCTGCGAGGGATGATTCCAGTCGAGGATCGAGTAGTAGAGCCCGAACTTGACACCTCTCGCCTCGCACTCGGTCTTGAGTGCCGCCAGGAGATCTCCCTGGACGCCGGCGTAGTCGTGCAGGTTGTACAGCCTGGTGCCGGTGGTGTCGGTGAAGCTGGGGACGTCGGAGTTCCACATGGCGAAGCCCTCGTGGTGCTTGGCCGTGATCACCAGGTACTTCATACCGGCGTCCGCCGCCAATTGCGCGATGGCCGCCGCGTTGAAGGCCGTGGGGTTGAACTGTTGCGACACCTGGGTCTGGTAGGCGGACTTGGACCAGTTCTCCGCGGAGAAGGCCCATTCACCGTGGCCGAGGTAGGAGTAGGAGCCGAAGTGGATGAACATGCCGAACCGGGCCTGGTACCACCATTGCATCTTGGATGGGACGGTGTAGGCCTGAGCGGGTGCAGCCCACAGGGCCTGGGGCAGTCCGAAGGCCACGACGCCTCCGGCGAGCGCGGCAGCTTTGATCAGGGAACGTCTGCTCAGGTGCGCAGAGGACATGGTGCGGCTCCTGGATCCGGGAGGCGTGGCGGGAGGGGCAGGGCGCATGCACGGGCGTCAGGTCCGTCGGCGCCGCGGACACGCTTCTTACGCCAGCGCCGCCGATGACATCGGATGAATTTATAGGGGCTGCCCGCGTTCCCGTCTAGAGTGAAGGCGGAAGTTCATCAATTGACTCTGCTCAACAGGGAGTTACTCAGCATCCCTCTGGCTCGAACTTGAGGGAGCAGTGGGCTGCTCGCTGACATTGATCGGATCTATGGTTTTGGTGGTGAGGACAGCAGGGAGCGGTGTGGCGGAGCGTGGCCCGAGGAGCCGGGAGACCCGTGGCCGACGATCCGAGCTCCGCAAGGCCGCCCATGGTGGGCGCCAAGTCCCCTTCTGGTAGCGGCCTCGTCCTTGCTGGGCGAAGACGCCTTGACGGAGGAGGCGTCCGAGGCGATCGGCTTCGTCGGACTGGTGCTGCCACGCGCAACTCGTGCACTCACCGGCGCGGGCCACGCCAGTCTGGTCTCGTCAACGGCCTCGACGCCACTGAAGACATCGCCGATGAGATCTCGGCGGGACTGCCTGTGTCGTCCTGGTGACGCGGCACGCCCGGCCGGCGGGGAGCTCCGCGACATCGCCGCCGGTCGCCGCCGGGACCGGACATCGCCGCCTCGGTGCTGACCGGGAACGACTGTCACCTCGCCGGCCAGGAACCGGAGGTGCTGCGCGCCGCCCGCACCGGTCGTCGATCGTCGAGATCACGGCCGATGCACTGGCGCCCGGCACGTTGGGCAACCACTCGGCCATGGCCACGTCGAAGGCCGGCGTCGCGACCCGGCCGTGCGGCCGGCTGCCACGCCCGGGAGCAGGGCTGGAAGCGAGACGGAGGCCACGCCCAAGGCGGCGCCTGAGCCGAAAACTTTCGCGTAATTCGGTGGCTCTTCCCCCCGGGCAGGCGCCTGACGGATAGTGAGTGCGCCGATCTTCAACCTCAAGTCTCAAGACCGCGGCTTGAGAAGAGACGAGAAGAGACGAGAAGAGACGAGACGAGTAGGCACGAGATGACGCGGAAGAAGGCCCTGGTGGTCAGGGGCGGTTGGGAGGGTCACCAGCCGGTCCGGGCCACAGAGCTGTTCCTGCCCTTTCTACGCGGCAACGGATACGACGTCCGGGTCGAGGAGTCGACCGACGTCTACGCCGACGCCGCCGAGATGGCCCGCACCGATCTCGTCGTGCAGTGCGTCACGATGTCGGAGATCAGGGGTGAGGAGCTGTCGGGACTGAGCGCGGCGGTCGAGGCCGGGACGGGCCTCACCGGCTGGCACGGCGGCATCGCGGACTCGTTCCGCGCCTCGTCCGACTATCTCCACCTGGTGGGAGGGCAGTTCGCGACTCACCCGGGCAAGGAGCCCTGTCAACGCCGGGGCGTTCAGGAGGACAACTACCTGCCGCACATGATCGACATCACGGACCTCGGCCGCGAGCACCCCGTCACCGCGGGTATCGAGGACTTCGAGCTGCACACCGAGCAGTACTGGGTGCTCCACGACGACCTGATCGACGTCCTGGCCATCACCACCCATCCCGCCCGACCGTGGCAGCCCTGGCACCGGCCGGTGACCTCGCCTGCGGTCTGGGCCCGGCGGTGGGGTGCCGGGCGGGTCTTGGTGACGACCCCGGGACACAGTCTCGACGTGCTGGAGAACCCGAACGTCCGCACCATCATCGAAAGGGGCATGCTGTGGGCGACGCGCACCGCGTCGGCGTCGTAGGTCTCGGCGTCATCTCCCGCGCGTACCTGGACACGCTCGTCGGCCATCCCGCCGTGCGCGTCACCGCAGTCGCCGATCTCGACGCGTCCCGGTCGGCAGCGGTCGCCGCCGAACTGCCCGATACGCAGGCCATGTCCGTCGAGGAGTTGCTGAGCAGCTCGGATGTGGACACGGTGCTGAACCTCACCGTCCCCGCGGCCCACTCCGAGATCGCGCTCGGCGCGATCGGCCATGGAAAGCACGTCTACGGGGAGAAGCCGCTGGCCGCCGACCTGCCTGCCGCTCACGCCGTGGTGGAGGCCGCCGCGCAGGCCGGTGTGGGTCTGGGATGCGCTCCGGACACTGTGCTCGGCACCGGGATCCAGACGGCGCGCGCGGCGGTGTCGGCGGGAAGCATAGGGCGTCCCCAGTTCGCCTCCGCCGTGATGGTCACAGCGGGGCATGAGCGCTGGCATCCTCACCCCGACTTCTACTACGCCGCCGGGGGTGGCCCGCTGCTGGACATGGGGCCGTACTACCTCGCGTCCCTGATCCACCTCCTGGGCCCGGTGCGGGCCGTGATCGGGGCCACGAGCCGGTTGCGGAGCGAGCGCGTGATCGGTTCCGGCCCGCGCGCGGGCGAGCGGATACCGGTGGAGGTGGACAGTCATGTCGCGGGGGTGCTCGAGCATGTGAACGGGACTCTGACGACGATCACGACGAGCTTCGACGGGGTGGCCGCCACAGCCGTGCCGATCGAGGTGCACGGCGATGCGGGAACCCTGGCGGTCCCGGATCCGAACCACTTCGACGGTGAGGTACGCCTCTTCGAACTCGGCGGCACCCAGTGGCACCCGCTCCCCGCGTCCGCGGGCTACGTGGACGGTGCACGCGGCCTCGGCCTGCTCGACTTCGTCACCGCGGGCCGGCGGCGGGCACCTCGCGCGAACGGCGACCTCGCCCTGCACGTGCTGGAGACGATGAGCGCCCTCCTGCGTTCGTCGGCCGAGGGACGGCGGATCGAGCTGACCACCTCGGCGGAGCCGCCCGTCGTCGTTCCGCTGACGCCCGCCGCGCAGTGGAGGGGCGCCGACACCCGGCGGGCCGCACAGCGCTGAGGGCCAGCACCGAGGGCCCCCTGAGCGGGTGTCAGCACACTACGCTGACACAGAACCCGTAGCCGACTAGGCCGTGTTTTAGAAGTGGGCTTCGCCCCTTGCCCTGTGCCGTGATGATCGCGGTGTGGGGCGCCGGCATTGCCGGGATAGAGCACGACCCGCACCCCGGACAGCTCCAGCTCCGCCAGATCGTCCGCCCTGGGCACACACAGCACCGGCAGCCGGGTACGGCTGAGATACCGGAACGAGGCCCGCTCCCGAAGAATGATCAACGGACGCCGGTCCAGCTGCTCCAGCGTCTCGATCCACATGTTCACCTGGTACATGAAGTCCCGCGACACCGCGGCAAAACTGAAATACAGCGCCACCTCGGGCCCATACGCGGCGAGTTGACGGTTCACCTCGGCGAACACGTCTTCCGCCACCGGCATCCGGCGGGCCCGCCGATACTGCTCCAGCAGCGCGAGCACGGCCATCACGGACATACCGACGGTCAGGGCGAAGCCGATGTACGCCCAGTTCCAGGCACCCGTGCCCAGCGCCGCCAGGAGCCCCGCGTGGGCGAACAGGTCCAGGTGGAGCAGCTTGCGCCGGAAGCGCCGGAACAGCAGCGCCGGGGGTTCCTTCGGGATGGGCAGCGCACTCATGTCGAGGTTGCGCACCACCAGCGGCAGCACCCGGCGCCGCCGGATCGCGTGATGCACAGCGGTGTACAGCATCATCAGCGCGAAATGGACGCCGAACACGGCCAGCCCGGTGACCAGCACGGCATCAGGTGCGTCCATCCGGTCGGCCAGCGCAAGCAGCATCACCGTCCGCACGGCGAACCGCAGCGTGCGGTCGAGTTGCAGCGAGGCCAGGCGACGGACGAATGCCGGGGCCCGGCGGTGCAACGCCTCGTCCGCGAGATAACTCACCGCCGACGCCGTCGCGAAGCCCCACAGGGACGGCAGCAGCGCGAGGACGGGCAGCGTCGCGAAGCCGGCGACCAGCAGGAGGACAAGGACAAGGTCGGTCGTCCCGCGCACGCGCAGGACGCCGCACAAGCGGCGGATCATCGTGGACAAGGTTCCCCCCAAGGAACTGGGAACGGCGGTAACGCCGTTGGTTGCCAGTTCGACAGGGGCAGGGGCCGAAGGGTTGTGCACCCTGAGGTGGCGAGTTGTTCACCTTTGCTTGGTGCGGGGTTCTTCCAGTGGACTCCGCCGAATACGTCGTACGACGGGCGCCGCTACGGCCGTCGAAGGTCGTCCTCACTGTCGGCGGGGCGGGCTATTCTCTGGCCGGTCAAGCGCGTTCGATCAACGGAAGGCTGAGGCCGATGACTGTGTCATCTCGTGACTCGATGCTGGATCTGCTCTCGGCCGAGGGCCCTGATCCGGACCACGCCGAGGCGATGATGCTCTACGGCCGGCTGGTCGGTACGTGGAACATCGACAACCGGTATCGGTTCAGCGATGGCCAGTGGCGCAGCGCAGCGGGCGAGTGGCGGTTCGGCTGGGTTCTCGGCGGACGTGCGGTGCAGGACGTGCTCTTCTGCCCGGAATTCCACGACCGCTACCCCGGCACGACCGTCCGCATGTACGACGTGACGACCGGGCTGTGGCAGATCACGTGGATCTCGCCGAAGCTTCCTTCGTACTTCTCCCAGGTCGGCAGGCCGGACGGGGCCGGTGGAATGATCCAGGAGGGCACCGACTCCGAGGGCAGGCGCTCACGGTGGACGTTCACCGACGTCACACCTGCCTCTTTCCACTGGCAGGGGTACAGCGCCGCTCCCGACGGCGAGTTCGAGTTGTTCCAGGAGATGTACGCGACACGCCAGTAGAGCGACATCCGCGGCACGGTGAGGGGCACCTGCCGCGGATGCTCCACGGTCAGGAACCCACGTCCGCCCCTCCGTGCGTTCGGCGACGGCGGCTTCCGCCCAGGCGTGAACGTCGGCTCCGGTGAGAGCGAGGGAGAGGGCCGCCGTCATGCCCCGGCGTCGTGGACGCCGTCGCCGTCCTCGGTGCAGCGGGCGTCGAACTCGGCCAGGTCGGCGGCGGGTTCGGGGTTGCCGGGGTGGACGACCGTGAGGGCCCGCGGCCGCAGGACGGAACGGAATCGCCGGGTTCCGGCCACCGCCGTACACCACCTGATCGGCCATCATGGGTAGCCGTGCCCGCCATCATGGGCAGGCGTGCCGTTCAGCGCACCGCACGCCGCTCCCGCCCGTCCCCGGATGCCACGAAGGAGTGTGCGCGATGGGAATCTACGAGGACGTCTTCCGCACCAGCATGGAAGACCCCGAGAACTTCTGGCTGAAGGCGGCGGAGGGCATCGACTGGGATGTCGTCCCGCAACGCGCCCTGGATTCCTCCAGCGCCCCCTTCTACCGCTGGTTCACCGACGGCCGGCTCAACGTCTGCTTCAACGCGCTCGACCGACACATCGAGGCCGGCCGGGGCGAACAGCCCGCGCTCGTCTACGACTCGCCCGTCACCGACACGAAGCGCAGCTACACCTACGTACAGCTGAGGGACGAGGTGGCGGCCTTCGCGGGGGCGCTCGTGCGGCTCGGTGTGGGGCACGGCGACCGGGTCGTGATCTACATGCCGATGGTCCCCGAGGCCGCCGTCGCGATGCTGGCGTGCGCGCGGATCGGCGCGGTCCACTCGGTCGTCTTCGGCGGGTTCGCCCCGCACGAACTCGCCCTGCGCATCGACGACGCCGCCCCCAAGGTGATCGTCTCCGCCTCCTGCGGCATCGAGGGCAAGCGGGTCATCGCCTACAAGCCGCTGCTCGACCGGGCGATCGAACTCGCCGGCCACAAACCGGAGAAGAGCGTGATCCTGCAACGCCCGCAAGAAGAAGCCGCGTTGGGGCCGAATGATCTCGACTGGGCCGACGCGGTGGCCGCCGCGTCACCGGCCGGCTGTGTCGCCGTTCCGGCCACCGACCCCCTCTACATCCTCTATACGTCCGGAACGACCGGGAAACCCAAGGGAGTTGTGCGTGACTGCGGTGGCTACGCGGTCGCCCTGCACTGGTCCATGGGCGCCGTCTACGACGTGGGCCCGGGCGAGACGATGTTCACCGGCTCCGATGTCGGCTGGGTCGTCGGACACTCGTACATCGTCTACGGCCCGCTGCTGGCCGGCGCGACCACGATTCTGTACGAGGGCAAGCCGGTGGGCACTCCGGACGCGGGCCAGTTCTGGCGAGTCGCCGGCGAGTACCGCGTCAAGACCATGTTCACCGCCCCCACGGCCTTCCGCGCCATCCGCAAGGAGGACCCGAAGGGTACGCTCACCGCCGACCACGATCTCTCCGGCCTGCGCTACCTCTTCCTCGCCGGTGAGCGTCTCGACCCGGAGACCTACCACTGGGCGAGCGGCCTGCTGGACATCCCGGTGATCGACCACTGGTGGCAGACGGAGACCGGCTGGCCCATCGTCGCCAACCCGGTCGGCATCGAGGCGGCGCCCCTCAAGGCCGGCTCCCCCACCCGTCCGGTGCCGGGCTGGGACGTTCGCGTGCTCGCCCCGTCCGGCGAACCGGTGCCCGCCGGCGTGGACGGCGCGATCGTCGTGAAGCTCCCGCTTCCGCCCGGCGCGCTGCCCACCCTGTGGAACGACGACGACCGCTACGTCGCCTCCTACCTGTCCGCCTTCGACGGCTACTACCTCACCGGCGACAGCGGGCACATCGACGAGGACGGCTATGTCTTCGTCATGGGCCGCACCGACGACGTCATCAACGTGGCCGGACACCGGCTGTCCACCGGCAGCATGGAGGAGGCCCTGGCCGCTCACCCCGACGTCGCCGAATGCGCTGTCATCGGCGTCGCCGACAGCCTCAAGGGGCAGGTACCGCGCGGCTTCGTCGTCCTCAAGGCCGGAACGGACCGCGAACCGAGCGTCATCGAGGCCGAGTTGGTCCAGTTGGTGCGCGACCGCATCGGGGCCGTGGCGTCCCTGAAGGACATCTCGGTCGTGGCCGCGCTGCCCAAGACCCGCTCGGGCAAGATCCTGCGCAAGACGATGCGCGGCATCGCCGACGGCCACGACGAGCCGATCCCCTCCACGGTGGACGATCCCACCGTCATCGAGGCGTTGCGCCCTGTCCTCCGCCGTACGCCGCCCACTCCTTGACCGCTTCGTCGCCGTCGGCGCGGGGCCCCTGGTCTCGGCCGTCGGCGGGCCGTCAGATCACCATTCGATCTTTCTCAGCAGTCGCAGCAGTGTGTCCCGTTCCGTGTCGGACAGGGCCCCGAAGCAGTCCGCGAGGACTTCGTCGGCGACGGCGTGACCGGCCGTCAGGACCCTTTCGCCCTCGGCGGTGAGGCGGTGCTCGATACGGCGCCCGTGGCCGGGGCGTCGTTCCAGCAACCCCTGCGCCGCCAGCCGGCCCGCGAGCGTACCGAACGCCTGCTCGGTCTGGAAGGTGGCCGCCGCCAGTTCGCGGGCGCTGGCACCGGGTGTGCGGGCGACCGCGCGCAGCGCGTCCCACTGCGCGAGGGTGCTGCCGACGATGGCGAGCCGGCTGTCCAGCGCCCGGTGCTGCCGGTACTGAGCCGCTTTCACGGCCCGTCCGAGGATCTGCAAGTCTGCGGCCATGCGCCCCACCCTAACATCACAACTAAGCTTGTTTAATTAAACATGCTTAGTTACAGTGCCCGGCATGACCTCACACCCTGAACTCCTCACGTCCGGCCCCGCCGACGCCCGCCCCGTCCTGATCCTGCACGGCGGCGGCGGTCCCGCAACCGTCGCCCCGCTCGCCGAGCACTTCGCCGCGGACGCCCACATCCTCCTCCCCACCCACCCCGGCTGGAACGGCACCCCGCGCCCCGCCGGCTGCACCCGCATCAGCGACCTCTCAGCCGTCTACCTGCGGCTTCTGCACGACCACGACCTCTCCGACGTCCTCGTGGTCGGCTCCTCACTCGGCGGCTGGATCGGCGGCGAGATGGCAGTCGCGGACAGCGAGCATCGGATCAGCGGACTCGCACTCATCGACCCGGTCGGCATCCACGTGGCGGAAGAACCGGTCCAGGACTTCTTCGCCCTCGACGCCCGAGGCGTCGCCGAGCACGCCTACCACGATCCCGACCGCTTCTACGTCGACCCCACCACCCTTCCGGCCGAACGCATCGCCGCCGTCCAGGCCAACCTGCGGACCCTGCGCCTCTTCTCCGGCGGCCCCGCCATGAGCGACCCCGGCCTGCGGGACCGCCTGGCCGCCGTCACCGTCCCCGTTCTCATCGTGTGGGGTGAGAGCGACCGCATCGCGACCCCCGCATACGGCAAGCACTACGCGGCCTCCTTCCCCGACGCCCGCTTCGAGCTGATCCCCCGGGCCGGCCACCTGCCCCACCTGGAACAGCCGGCCGACACCTTCGCCCGGCTCGACGCCTTCGCCGACCGGACCCGTCGCCACTGAGCAACGCGACGCGAGCGGAGCTTTCCCTCCTGCGGGCGCCATGGCTCACGTCGCGCGCGTGTCGGATTGCCCGGTCCCGGTTAAGCGAACAACGTCAGGAGGAACAACCGGCAGAAGATCCCATCCGACCAGGAAGCAGGGTGCGCGCATGCCCGGCAGTGAGAGCGAGAACCCGGCCATCCCCTCCCCCACCCCCACGGCGAGTGGGCCCCGGACGAACCGGGACTGGTGGCCGAACCAGCTGGACCTGCAGATTCTTCATCAACACTCATCGCGTTCGAATCCGCTGGACGAGGGCTTCGACTACGCCGAGGAGTTCGCGACCCTCGACGTGGAAGCGCTGAAACGCGACGTCATCGAGGTGATGACCACATCGCAGGACTGGTGGCCGGCCGACTACGGTCACTACGGTCCGCTCTTCATCCGTATGAGCTGGCATTCCGCGGGAACGTACCGGACGGCGGACGGCCGGGGCGGTGGCGGTTCCGGCGCGCAGCGGTTCGCTCCGCTGAACAGCTGGCCGGACAACGCGAGCCTGGACAAGGCGCGGCGCTTGCTGTGGCCGGTCAAGCAGAAGTACGGGCAGCAGATCTCCTGGGCGGACCTGCTGGTCTTCGCCGGGAACTGCGCCATGGAGTCCATGGGGTTCAAGACGTTCGGGTTCGGTTTCGGGCGCGAGGACCAGTGGGAACCGGAGGAGATCTTCTGGGGGCCCGAGGACACCTGGCTCGGGGACGAGCGCTACAGCGGCGACCGGGAGCTCTCCGGTCCGCTCGGCGCCGTGCAGATGGGGCTGATCTACGTCAACCCCGAAGGCCCCAACGGCACCCCGGATCCGCTGGCCGCCGCCCGCGACATCCGTGAGACGTTCGGGCGGATGGCGATGAACGACGAGGAGACGGTGGCGCTCATCGCCGGCGGCCACACGTTCGGCAAGTGCCACGGAGCGGTCGACCCCAGCTACATCGGCGCCGAGCCCGAGGCCGCCCCCATCGAGCAGCAGGGCCTGGGCTGGCGGAACACCCACGGCACCGGGGTCGGCGGCGACGCGCTGACCAGCGGGCTCGAAGGGGCGTGGACGTACGAGCCGACGAAGTGGGACAACGGGTTCCTGGACAACCTGTTCGGCTACGACTGGGAGCTCACCACCAGCCCGGCCGGCGCCCACCAGTGGACGCCCACCGATCCCTCCGCCCGGGACAAGGTGCCCGACGCCCACGATCCGTCCCGGCGGCACGCCCCCATCATGCTGACGACGGACCTCGCGCTGAAGACGGACCCGGTCTACGAGCCGATCGCCCGGCGCTTCCACGAGAACCCGGACCAGTTCGCGCTCGCCTTCGCCAAGGCGTGGTTCAAGCTTCTGCACCGTGACATGGGCCCCCGCTCGCGCTACCTCGGCCCGTGGGTTCCCGAGCCGCAGCTGTGGCAGGACCCGGTGCCCCCGGTCGACCACGACCTGGTCACCGACACGGACATCGCCGCCCTCAAGGAGACTGTCGTCGCCTCCGGCCTGTCCGTCTCCCAGCTGGTCACCACCGCCTGGGCCTCGGCCGCCTGCTTCCGCGGCACCGACAAACGCGGCGGCGCCAACGGGGCCCGCATCCGGCTCGCACCGCAGAAGGACTGGGAGGTCAACAACCTCCCCGAGGTGGCCGGCACGGTACGCGCACTCGAGCAGATCCAGCAGGACTTCAACGCCTCACAGACCGGCCGGACGCGGGTTTCCCTCGCCGATCTGATCGTGCTGGGCGGCTGCGCCGCCATCGAGAAGGCGGCGGCCGACGCCGGGCACGACCTGACCGTCCCCTTCACCCCGGGGCGCACGGACGCCACGCAGGAACAGACCGACGTGGAGTCGTTCGCCGTACTCGAACCCAAGGCGGACGGGTTCCGCAACTACCTCAAGGCGGGCGAGAAGCTCTCCCCCGAGACCCTCCTGCTCGACCGCGCGAACATGCTGAACCTCACCGCCCCCGAAATGACCGTCCTGATCGGAGGCATGCGAGCCCTCGACACCGGCTACAAGGGCTCCGAGCACGGCGCCCTCACCGACCGGCCCGGAACCCTCACCAACGACTTCTTCGTCAACCTCCTCGACATGCGCACGCAGTGGTCCACCTCGGCCACGGACGAGAACGTGTACGAGGGCCGGGACCGGGAAACCGGCGAGGTGAAGTGGACCGCGACCGCCGTCGACCTGGTCTTCGGCTCGCACTCCCAGCTCCGTGCCCTCAGCGAGGTCTACGCCTCCCGTGACGCCGACGCGAAGTTCGTACGGGACTTCGCTGCGGCCTGGGACAAGGTGATGAACCTCGACCGGTACGACATCCGCCACTGAGCGAGCCGCACGGGCACCCGGCCAGGAGCTGTCCGGCTCCTGGCCGGTGCGGCCGGGGTGTCAGGGAATGAACGCCGACCTTGATTGTTGAAAGCGGTATGAAAAAGATCGGGTTCCTGTCCTTCGGACACTGGACACCATCGCCGCACTCGCAGACGCGCTCCGCCGGGGACGCCCTCCTCCAGGCGATCGACCTCGCGGTCGCCGCGGAGGAGCTGGGCGCCGACGGCGCGTACTTCCGCGTCCATCACTTCGCGCGACAGTACGCCTCGCCGTTCCCGCTGCTCGCCGCCATCGGCGCACGTACCAGCCGGATCGAGATCGGCACCGGCGTGATCGACATGCGCTACGAGAACCCCCTGTACATGGCCGAGGACGCCGGCGCCGCGGACCTGATCTCCGGTGGCAGGCTCCAGCTCGGCCTCAGCCGGGGGTCCCCGGAGCAGGTCATCGACGGCTGGCGGCACTTCGGGCACCTGCCGTCCGAAGGCACCACCGACGCCGACATGGCCCGCGCCCACACCGAGCGGCTTCTTGAGGTGCTCACGGGCGAGGGGTTCGCGGAGCCCGACCCCCAGCCGATGTTCTCCAACCCACCCGGGCTGCTGCGCATCGAGCCGCACTCCGAAGGTCTCAAGGACCGCATCTGGTGGGGTTCCGGCTCGAACGCCACCGCGGCATGGGCGGCGCGGCTCGGGATGAACCTGCAGAGCTCGACCCTCAAGGACGACGAGAGCGGCGAACCACTGCACGTCCAGCAGCGCAAGCAGATCGAGACCTACCGCACGGTCTGGCGGGAGGCGGGGCACACCCGCGAGCCGCGGGTGTCGGTCAGCCGCAGCATTTTCGCACTGGTCGACGACCGCGACCGCGCCTACTTCGGCCGTGAGCGCAACTCCAAGGACCAGATCGGCTACCTCGACGCCAACACCCGCGCCGTCTTCGGCCGTTCCTACGCCGCCGAGCCCGACGTACTGGTCAAGCAACTCGCCGAGGACGAAGCGATCGCCGCCGCCGACACCCTGCTCCTGACCGTGCCGAACCAGCTCGGGGTCGCCTACAACGCCCACGTGATCGAGAGCATCCTGACCCACGTCGCTCCGGCACTGGGCTGGCGCTGAGCCCAGCGGGTCGTTGTACACGGGAAAGGTGTGAGCCGGCTTGGGCCGGCATGCGGGCGGTCGGCCGGAACGCAAGTTTGATCCGGTCGACCGTCCGCAGGGCGGGCTCAGAGGGTCAGCGCGAGCACGTCAGCACAGGCAGGGGTTCGTCTCCGCGCCGAGGCCCACGATGTCCTGGTCCCGCAGGGCACCGGCGTAGGCCTGCACCTCGTCCACGTCGCCGTGCAGGTACTCACCCCAGCCGTCTGCGACCTTGCCCCGGCCGATCTGGAGGGCGCCGGTGCTGTGCCAGCCGTCGGGCAGGGTCGCGGTCGCTGCGGCGTTGGTGTAGCCGTCGAGGTAGAGCTTGACGGTGTCGGTGCCATCGTCGTACACCACCGTCAGCCGGTGCCCCTGGCCCTCGCCTCCGTCCGCAGCCGTGACCTGGGAAACGACCTTCTCCGGCGCTCCGGCCTCGTCCCGCTCGGGCATCACCAGCTGCCAGCTGTGCGCGGACGGGTCGTAACGCACCTTGAAGGCATCGGTGTGCTCCCCGGACTGCGAGAGCACGGTCATGGGGTGGGTGGGTTCGGAGTCGGCGAGGCGTACCACGGCACCGAGGGTGAAGCTGTCACCGGTGTCCACCACCGGCCCGGAGGCGGTGGCGTAGCCACTGTCACCATCGAGTGCCAGGTGTCCGTCGCCGACCAGCGGCGGCGGCACATAGGTGCAGTCCGGGTCGATCTCCGGGATGCAGGAGTCCTGCGACGCGCGGTGGATCGACGCTCCCTCGCCGAGTTGCAGCGGTGAGCCGCCGGACTGCTCGGGGCTGGCGCCGTCGGTGACGCTCGACAGCGACCAGTGCCCCAGCAGGCTCGGCTTGCGCCGCGCCAGTTCGGTCACCTCGTCCGGTACGACGACACGGTCGTGGACCTGTACGTCACTGACGTCACCGTGCCAGCGGTCACGGTAGCCGACGGGGCCGCGCGCGCGTCCGATCTGGAAGGCACCGGCGGCTTCCGCGGGAGTCGCCGCGACCGCCTCTCCTGCCTCATGGCCGTTGACGTAGAGGTGGGCCTTGCCGGTCTCGGCGTCGTACATCCCCAGCAGGTGGGCCCACTCCCCCGTCTCGGGGGCGCCACCGGACACGCCCGCTCCTCCGATCACGAACGACCAGACAGGGCCGGAGTCCTGGGGCCGCAGTCCGAGGGTGAACCCGGGCCGCCCGTCGGCGTCCTGGCTGGCGACGGTCATGGTGCGGTCGGTCTCGGCGGGCCGGACCCAGGCGCTGACGGCGAAGGTCTTGCGGAGGTCGGCAGCCGGGGCGTCCGGGGTGAGGAAGCCGTGCCCGCTGCCGTCGAGGGCTGCCGCGGTGCCGGCCGTGGTGCCGCTGGGCGCAGAGCCGCCGAAGGTGACGCCACTGCCCGCACGCGCAGGCGTGCCCGTCTCGGCGGCCGCCGTGCGCGACCCCGCCGGGTCGTCCAGCTTCCAGCGGGCGACGGGCGCCCGGCCGGATTGCACATTGAACTCGTACCGGGTTGTCGTGCTGCTGCGGCCGGCCCGGTCGATGGCGCGGACCGTCAGATACTTGGGACCGGCGCTCAGCGGCAGGTAGGGGATGGTCACGGCGCCGCCGAGCTGGTCGGCGGTCACGGTGCCGTTGGGGCCGCCGAGGAAGCTGTAGACGTACGACACCACGTCGTCGGAGGGCGAGTCGACGGTGAAGTGGCCCCAGACGCCGACGCCGTCCACCCAGAACACCTCATCCGGTGTGGGGTACTCGGGTGAGCTGATCGTCGGCCGCTCGGGACTGGTGTCGTCGTAGACGAACGAGCAGACCGAGCCGTCGCCCTCGTCACTCCAAGTGGAGGTGGCCTGGCCGTCGTTGGCGCGGACGTGCCAGGAGATGACGGTGTTCGCCGGAAGGTCGCTCGGCATCGTCCAGTACTGACGCTGTCCCGAGGTGAGGGTGATGGTGGTGTAGGAGCGGCGTTGCTCCGTCCCGTCGGCGTCCTTCCACCATGCCTCGAACTCGCCCGAGAGCGGGCTGGACTCGCTGGGCTGGTTGTCCTCTTCCGGGTCGTACAGTACGGCGCTCAGCCGGGGCGGAGTCGGTACGTACACGGTGTCGTCACCGGTCGCGCAGGGCTTGCCGCCCGACTGGAGATCCTCGACGAGGGGTTGGTTCGGCGGCAGGTTGTCCACGGCGTGCGCCGTGCCGGTGAGGCCTGCCAGCAGCGCGGCCGCACAGGCCCCCACCACCGCTCCTCTGCGTCTGCCGCTTTTCCACGACATCTTCAACTGGCCCTCCCCTGTGCGCGCTTGAGGCTCGTTGATCACACGAGCCAACAGAACCTAACAGGCGGCACTGACAGTGCCGAACGGGTTTCCCGCTCCGGCACGCGAAGTCCCGGCCCCGGCCGCGGTGTTCGCCGCACGGTAGCCGTCATGGGGTGGCGAACAGCGGCAGGCGCAACGTCGTGTGGGCATAACGGGCCGACGGACCGGGGTCGTGCGCGGCGGAACGGCGGGAACGAGGAGGGCGGCGTGCGGCGAGGGCGGTGCTGGGCAGACCCATTGCGCAGGCCGGTCTCGCGGATCGACCGCCGCGTCCGACATACGTGACCGAAGGGGATGCGCCGGGGTGGGGCCGCGGTCAGCGGCGCGCCACCTGCGGAGATGACTGCGTGGTTCTGCGGCGTGCCGCCGTGTTCAGCGCCTCACGGATCTCCGGCGGCAGGGTTCGGCGGTGCGGCCAGTCGACGACGAGCTGCGCGATCTCCCGCATTTTGGTGTTGGTGCCTTGAGACACCTCACGCAGGATCTCCCAGGCGGTGGCGGGGCGTACCCCGGTGCAGGCGACGACCACGCCCAGGGCCTGGTCGATGACGGCGTGCGCGGCGACCGCCTGGCGGAGCTGGGCGACCTCCGCTTCCAGGGCCGCGATCCGGTCAGTGCTGTCGAGGCGCTCTGGCATCGTGACGTGAACCCTCTGGTCGGACTGGACATTCGGTATGGATCACATCTGCCCGCCTCGGAAGACGGCGAAAGTCCAGTAAACGAACAATCGTTCAGGGGCTGTCCACGGAACGAAACGCACCCCCGTGCCGCCACGGTCGGCCAGCCGCATCGCCTGCGGTCGCCCGTGCCCGTACTGCCAAGATGGGGGGATGGACTCCCTCTTGTTCGAAAGCGACGACCTCGAGGTGACGGAGGACTTCCTCTGCCGTGCCTACGCCGACATGCGCATCGGCAGCGCGACGCCCCAGTCCAGCCGGGCCCGGGTACGGCGCGACGCCACCCCGTCGATCAGCATCGACGAGCTCGAGCTCGACTTCGAGATGTCGTACTCCGTGAGCCCGCTGGGCAAGATCTGCCTGTGCGTCGTCCACGAGGGGACCGTCCAGGACCACGTCCTGCGCGGTGTGGACGACAACTTCGGGCCCGGTGACACGGTGCTGTTCGCCCCGCCCGACGAGCCGTACGAGGGGCGCATCTGCAATGCCCGCTACAACATCACGATGGTCGACCCCGCTCTGCTGAACCTGGTCGCCGCCACCGAGGGCGGTCCGCTGCGCGCGCCCGTGCGGCTGACCGGGCACCGTCCCCGCACCCGGGCCGGGGCCGACCGGCTCAAGAGCACCATCTTCTACCTGCGGGACCAGGTGCTGTCCGACCCCGAGGTCGAGTCGCACCCGCTGCTCCTCTCGACCGGCAGCCAGTTGCTCGCCGCCAGCATCCTGGCGGCCTTTCCCCACACCGCGCGCACCGACGCCACCACCCGGGATCGCGTCGACGCGCACCCCGCCACCCTCAGGCGGGCCATCGCCTATATCGACGACCACGCCGACCAGCCCCTGACGGTGGCCGACATCGCCGACGCCGTGCACGTCACGATCCGCACGCTCCAGTACGCCTTCCGCCGCCACCTCGACACCACACCGCTGGCCTATCTGCGCCAGGCCCGGCTCACCCACGCGCACCGGGATCTGCAGGCGGCCGACCCGGACGGCAACGTCACCGTGGCCGAGGTGGCGGCCCGCTGGGGCTTCCTGCACCCGGGCCGGTTCGCCGCCCAGTACCGGGCCGCCTACGGCACCAACCCCGCCGTGACCCTCAACAACGACGCCGGGCCCGCCGCCGCGAAGAAGGCGTGACGCCGACCGGCTCGACCTGTGTCCGGGTGCCGTCTTCAGTCGGCTGTCAGGATCTCCACGCCGAGCGTCGTGAGCTGTTCGACGACCGTGTCGTGGGGATCGGCGTCGGTGATCAGCCCGCTGACCTTGTCCCAGGGCAGGACGCGGAACCGTGAGGCCGTGCCGATCTTCTCGGAGGAGGCCAGGATGTACGTGTCCGCGGCCCGGGCGGCGAGGGCACGCTTCATCGCCGCCTCCTCGGCGTCTGCGGTGGTCAGTCCCGCCTCGGGGTGCACGCCGGTCACGCCGAGCAGGCAGAGGTCGGCGGAGATGTTCTGCGCGGCCTCGACCGCGGCGGCTCCGCAGGCCACCGCCGAGTGCTTGAAGATGCGGCCCCCGAGCAGGAAGAGCTCCGCCTGCGGATGGTCGAGCAGGGCCGCGGCAATCGTCGGGCTGTGCGTGATCACGGTGCAGGCGAGATCGTGCGGAAGGGCGCGGGCGACGGCGAGGGCGGTGGTGCCCCCGTCGAGGATCAGCGTGCCGCCGGCCGGCACCAGCCCGGCGGCCACCGAGGCGACCTTCTGCTTGCCGTCCGGCGTCACCGCCTGCCGGGCGGCATAGTCCACCACCGCCGGTGAAGCGGGCAGTGCGCCGCCGTAGACCCGTTGGCACAGTCCCTCGGCGGCGAGCTCGCGCAGATCGCGCCGCACGCTGTCCTCGGAGATCCCCAGTTCCGCAGCGACGTCCTTGGCGATGATCTTGCCCTCGGTCGCGAGCAGACCGAGCAGGTGATCACGCCGTTCAGCAGCCAGCATCCGCACTCCTTCGCGTTCTTGCACGTTTCTGCATGTATCGTAGCGCGTCATGACCGACAACCCGATGCTCATCCTGATCGCCGGGCCCTACCGTTCCGGTACCGAGGGCGATCCGCAGGCCATGGCCGCCAACCTCGCCCGGCTCGAAGAGGCCGCCTGGCCCGTCTTCGCCACCGGCCACCTCCCCGTGATCGGGGAGTGGCTCGCCCTGCCCGTCCTGCGCTCCGCCGGCGCCGGGCCCACCGACCCCCTCGCCGAGGAGGTCCTCTACCCGACCGCCGACCGGCTGCTCGCCCATTGCGACGCCGTGCTGCGCCTGCCCGGCGACTCGGCGGGAGCCGACCAGGACGTCGCCACCGCCCGCCACCGCGGCCTGCCCGTGTACCACGACATCACCGAGATCCCCCGCCGCACCCCGCAGGAGAAGCCGTGACACCCCGCCCCGGCATCGACCTGCCCGACCACCGCGGCCGCACCGGCCTCGACCGGGCCGGGCGCGACCTGGACCGCAACCCCGACGTCGTGATCCGCGACGTCGAGCTGACCTCCCAGGGCTGGCACGTCCTGCGCCGCACCACCTTCGACTACCGCCGCCGCGACGGACGCTGGGAGACCCAGACACGCGAGACCTACGACCGCGGCAACGGTGCCGTCGTCCTGCCCTACGACACCGCGCGCGGGCGCGTCCTGCTGATCCGCCAGTTCCGCTACCCGGCCTACGTCAACGGCCATCCCGACGGCATGCTCGTGGAAGCGGCGGCGGGGTTGCTCGACGCCGACGACGCGCCCACCGCCATCCGCCGCGAGAGCGCCGAGGAACTCGGCGTGACCCTCGGCCGGCTCACCCACGTCCTCGACGCCTACATGAGTCCCGGCTCCGTCACCGAACGCCTGCACTTCTTCGCCGCCCCCTACACACCGGACGACCGAACCGGTACCGGCGGCGGACTCGAGGAGGACGGCGAGGACATCGAGGTCCTCGAACTCCCCTTCGCGGAAGCCCTCGCCATGACCCGTGACGGCCGCATCACCGACGGCAAGACCATCCTGCTCCTGCAATGGGCGGCCCTGGACGGGCCGTTCGCCCCCGGCGCGGTCGCCGTCGCCGGCTGACCTACAGGAAGTCGTCGAGTATGTGCTCACCGTCGCCCGGTCCGTGCCACGCAGCGGAGCGCCACCCCGGTCGGGGGGCGGCGCTCCGATGGGACCCGGCACGCGGGGAGCCGAGAAAGGGCTCAATGCTCGCAGAGGGAGAATTCCCGTTCGTAGAGCTGCTCGTTGTGCTCGTCGACGAAGAACTTGCGTTCCTGCATGAGCTGTTCGCGGTACGCCTTGGCCTGTTCAAGCGTCATGGTCGAGGAGGCGGACCACGGCTGCTGCGGGGGCACGTCGGACGTCGAGACGATCGTTTCCGACGGATCCACCAGGAAGAACGCGAGAATCTTGCGATATCCGGGGCGGGTCGGGTCCGCGAGGCGGAACGAACCGACGCGGTGTTGCAGGATGTTCGGGAAGGCCAGGCAGCGGCCTGCCGGGGTCGACGCCGATCCCAGGACCTGGTTCAGTGCGTCTTCGTCCTCCAGGCCGTAGACCTCACGTACCCCGTTGTTGTCGTTCTGCTCGTAGCTCGGGTTGTCGAGAGCCGTCCGGAAACTCAGGCGGCTCTCGGTGATGTTCTCGCTGTCCCAGTAATAGATGCCGGTCGAGACGATCCGCTCGTTCAGCATGCCTTCGACATGCCAGGAGCCACCGGGGTATTCAGGTTTCTCCGGCGTGAGGTGAATGGCGGCAATCTTGACGATGACCTGGAGCGAGCGGCCGCGCAGGTCGACGCGGGAGGAGTCGTCGGGCGTCCGGGGCGGGGTGAAGGCGGGGGCGTCCGGAATGACCGGGCGACGGTTCTCCCACCAGTCGTCGTACGTCTCCTCCCATGCCTCGACGGCTTCGGCGTACGCCTCCTCGTCGCTGTAGGAGGACTCTTCCGGCTGCTCCGGCTCCGAGTCGTACCACCCGTACGGATCGGCCTTGATCCGCAGCGGTCGCGGATGACGCAGGTCGGTCAGTACGTTCTCCCAGAGCGGGCGGAAACGCGCGAACAACTCCGGCAGCACGGAGACGAGTTCGCGATGGGCCTCGGGATGGACATTGTTGACGTAGGACCGGAAGGCGACAGCGCCGTCCTCGCTGACGTCCACGTCCGTCGGCAGCCACTGGAACTTCTCCGAGAATTCGTACTTCGAGAATCGGTCCGTCGGATTGCGCCAAGCCCGCTCGGGTGCGCCGCTGACGTCCCGTACCAAGCAGAACAGTGAGGGATGGACCAGATCCAGTACGAGGCCGTCCGATCCGGGGTGCCAGTCCCTTTCCGCCTCGGGGACCTGTTCCAGCGGCCGTACCGCCTCGCGCAGCCGCGAACCGAGCTGGTCGTCGATGAGGGTGTCCGACTGCCACACTCCGTCCACGGCGGAGACCTCGATGCCGGTGCGTGCGTCGCGGAGCGCGGCGTAATGGCGCAGCTCGTCCAGCACGTAACGGACCTGCGCTTCGGTCAGGCCCTGGGCGATCGCCTCCCGGGTCCACCTGGCGGCGATCTCGGCGTCGTTCATCTTGTCGAACCACCGCGGCTTCGACCGAATCTGTGAGCTGCACTCCATCATCTGGAGTTCCCGCAGTGTTCGGGGGGTCGCGATCCCTATGGAACGGGAAGCTTGAAAGGGCAGCGGAAAAGTGGACAGGTCAGTCAATTCTCTGAGTCTTCCCCGTGGGTTGAGTGGTGGCCGGAAGAATACTTGAGGGGACTGACACAGCCGTGGTCGCCAACGGTCCACGGCCGTTGGACAGCAGGGGTGATCGACGGCGCGTCACCAGGACGCGCGGTCAGGCGTCGACCGCCTCGCGCCGGGTGGCCGGCTGCGCCGAGGCGGCGATGCGGGCCGCGCGGTCCGGCATGGTGAAGGCGAAGAGCGCGGCGAGCGCGGAGACGGCCGCGAGCACCAAGTAGGCGTGCTGGAAGGCGGAGAGGGGCGGATGGGCCTCGGGGCCCGTGCCGACCGCGGTGGCCGAGGCCAGCACGACGGTGACCACCGCCGGGGCGGCGGCGTTGGCGGCCTGCCGTACGACGGTGTTGAGGGTGGAGGCGTGCGAGACGTCCGCCTTGGCGATGGCCGTGAACGAGGCGACCGTCGTGGGCATGAACACCCCGCCCATGGCCGCGCCGAGCAGGAACATCAACACCCGGAACTCCCAGAGCGAGGACGCGGCGTCCAGCCGGGAGAAAGCGACCAGCACCAGTGCCACCCCGAGCAGGCCGCAGCCCGCGATACGGCGCGGGCCGATTCTCGCGTAGAGCGGTCCGACGAGCTGGACGGTGAGCAGCACACCGAGTGCCTCGGAGAAGGTGGCGGACCCGGACTCCCACGCGCTCAGGCCCAGGCCCTCCTGGAGGAAGAGCGGGCCGAGGAACATCGCCCCCATGAAGCCGATGAAGCCGATGAAGGCGGTGATGTTGGTGTCGCGGAAGAGCCGGTCGGTGAAGAGGCGGACCCGCAGGGCGGGTTCGGGCACCCGCAGCTCGACCACCACGGCCGCGCCCAGCAGGGTCGCGCCGCCGATCAGTCCGGCCATCACCAGCGGACTCCCCCAGCCCATCTCCGCGCCCTCGCTGACGCCGAACATCAGCCCCGCGGTGCCGAACGCGGTGAGCACCAGGCCCGGCACGTCGAGGCGGCCGGGGACGTGGTCGCGGTGCCGGTCGAGGAAGAGCAGCCCGAAGACCAGGACCGCGGCGCCGATGGGGAGGTTGGCGTAGAACACCCAGCGCCACGACAGGTGGTCGACGAGCCAGCCCGCTCCCATCGGGGCGAGGGCGGGCGCCACCTGCTGCGGGATGATCATGTACCGGGAGACCTTGACCTGCTCGGACAGGCTGAAGGTGCGGTAGAGCAGGGCTGCGGTGACGGGCAGCAGAATGCCGGCCGCCAGGCCCTGGAGGGCACGCCAGGCGACGAGTTCGCCGAGCGACCCGGCCGCGCCGCAGAGCCCGGAGGCGAGGGTGAAGACGGCGAACGAGACGAGTACCGTGCTCCGGCCGCCGAAGCGGTCCCCGAGCCATGCCGAGACCGGGACGGCCAGGCCGACGCAGACGGGGTAGACCACGACGACGGCATCGAGGCCGGCGGTGGCGAGCCCGAAGTCCCTTCCGATGGAGGGCAGGGCGACCGTGGTCCCGGCTCCGTCCACGATGGACATGAACGCGGTGACCACACAGACGACGGGAACGACGATGCGCTGGTTGAGGCGTACGGACACATGCTGAGCATACTCAGTTTGAGTAACGTCATTATTTCCTGGAGGCCGTTCACCGCGCGCAGGACGGCCGGTCGCCCGACGGCCCGGCGCCCGCATGCGGTAGGAACGGACACGCGGCGCACGGCGGTTGTGGCCGAGGAAGACATGCCGACGAGAACGGGGGCGCCACGGTGAGGGACGTACCGGGCAGCAGTGATCCATTGGTCGACGAGATGTTCGCCACCACCCACCGACTGCGGTCCTACGTCGACGGACGGCTGGCCGAGAAGGGCACCTCCGTGGCACGGCTGCGTGCCCTGCGCTTCCTCGCCCACACCGCCGAGCCGATGCGGATGCGCGACCTCAGCGACATGCTGGGCATCGCCGCCCGCACCGCGACCAGCCTGGTGGACGCCCTGGAGCGGGACGGCCTGGTGGTACGGCTGCCGCACCCCACCGACCGTCGCGCCCATCTGCTCGCTCTCACCGACGCGGGCCGCTCCTGCCACCAAGAGGCGGAGGACCTGGACCGGGAGGCCCTGAGCACGGCCACCGGAGCTCTCACCGCCGAGGACCGCGCCGTTCTGCGCACCTTGCTGGCCCGCATCCGCGACACGGTCGACGCCGCCCCGAAGCACCCCCGCCCCGCCGGTGCGGCACAGGACGCACCGCACCAGGGACGGTCCCGGCCGCGGTAGGCCGTCGCCACGGCACAGCCCGAGGCACTCTCAGGGGCGGACCTCGACGTAGTCGCCGGCCGCCTTGGCGGGCCCGGTGGTGGTCGAGCCGGTGAAGTTCCAGCGCCAGTAGCCGTCCCTGACCGCCTTGACGGTGGTGCGCAGGGTGCCCGTGCTGCTGGTGTTCACCGTGGCCACCGTGGTGTAGGTGCTGCTGCCCTTGGGGCGGAACTGCAGTTTCACCGCCCGGCCCGCGTATCCCGCGTACCTGTAGGTGTCCCAGTTGGCCCGCACCAGCTTGCCGGTGACGGTGATGCGCGCGCCCTTGGCCACCGGTTCCGGGGCCGCGTTGACGGTCAGTCGCGCGGCCCGCTTGAGAGCGAACGACCCCGCCCCGGGGGCGAACACGGTGTCGCCGTCGACCGCGTCGACCAGGGCGTCCACCGCCCAGGTTCCCGCGTTGGCGTTGGCCAGGTCCACCGGGTCGTCACTGCCGGGAGCCGGATGGGCGTTGACCGTGAAGACCGTCGTGCAGGCCGTGGGGCTCTCGCAGAAGGCGTCGGTGGTGTAGAAGCCTCCGTGCGGCCCCTTCAGGTCCACATCGACGAAGGCCAGTCCGGAGTCGTCCGATCCGGTGACCGTGACCGGGAACACCACATCGCGCGTGATCCCCACGATGACGTCATGCCCGGAGTTGACCACCGCACCGCTGACCACCGGCTCGGTGGCCGGGGCACCGGATACGGCACCGGCCGGGGTCCCCACCAGCACAACGGCAACGGCTCCCACCACGGCTCCGCGCCCCGTCGCCTTCCGGACGGGCCGGCGCCACGAGGCGTGGGCGCCGCGGACGGGCGGGCAGTCCTCTCGCCCGCCGGGTTGTCTCTCGCCCATCGGCGCGACATACAGACTCATCATTCCTCCACGGGAACACGGCGTGCCGCCGACCACGGTCCGGTCAAGGGCGGTCGGCGGCAGGCACAGCAGACCGGTCCATGTCTCCTCCTACGACCACCGAACCGGCCCGAACGTTGCCCTGCTTCGGCGGCCCCGCCGAGCGCCCGTTCAGGGAGCAACCGGCGTCGGCCGGGCCGGGAGGCGCCGTACGTCCGGGACACACAGCAGCGCGAGAGCAGCGGGGACGGCGAGGGCCGTCATCGCGTACAGCGTGGGCCGGACGCCGAGCACCTCGGACACCGGGCCGGCGACCGCGAGCCCGAGCGGCATGAGGCCCGACGACAGCAGATAGTCGTAGGAGCTCACACGGGACAGGACGTCTTCCGGCACATGTGTCTGCAGCGCGGTGTCCCACGTGACGAAGAAGACGGAGACGGCGACCCCGGTGACCGCCTCGAGCGTCACGATCAGGGCGAGTGGTGCCCCCGATCCGATGATGACCGCCTGGCAGGACGCCACGGCGAGGGCCGCGGCGCCGATCGCCATGGGGCGCCGGGCGGCCAACCGGTACGCGGTGATGTCACCGACGACGGCGCCGATCCCGAAGCCCGCGGTGACCGCCGACCAGCTCGCGGCACCGCCCCACTCCTTCTCGGCCAGCACCGGTCCCAGTACGAACACCGACGGCAGCACGACGACGTGGTACACCGAGATGGCCGCCATTCCGGACCACACCCAGGGACGGCTGCGCACGTGGATCCAGCCCGCACGCAACTCCCCCAGGAACGCCGTCGCGGTGCCGGTGCCGGGCTCCGGCGTCTCGGCCGCCGTCGTCCGGGGCCGCAGCCGGGCCAGGAACGCGGCGCTGACCGCGAAGGTCACGGCATCCAGGGCCAGGGCGCCGCCGGCACCGGCCAGCAGGACCAGGCCGCCGGCGAGAGCCGGCCCCAGCACCAGCCCGGCCGACCGCACGAATCCGCGCAGGGCGTTCGCCTCCCGCAGCCGGTCGGGCCCGACGACCTGGGGTATCAGGCCCGTCGAAGCCGGCATGAAGAAGGCGTCCGCGGTCCCGAACACGATCATCAGCAGCACGAGATGGGTTACGGCGGCGACGCCGGTCAGCAGCAGTACCGCGGCGATGCCTTGCACGACGCACCGCACCACGTCGGACACGAGCATGATGCGATGGCGCCGGAAACGGTCCGCCCAGACACCGCCCACCAAGGTGAACAGAAGCGTCGGCAGCAGTCCCGCCGCCGCCACCGCCCCGACGTCGGCGGCGGACCCGCCCACCGAGAGCACGGCGAAGGGCACCGCCACGAAGGACACCCGGTCCCCCAGAACCGACAGGGACTGCCCGATGAACAGGCGGGCGAACTGCGGCTCTTCGCGCAGCACAGCGGGAATCAGGGATCTCATGAGCGGCCGATCGGGAGGGAAGGACGGGAAGTGCGGCGTCCGATCCTAGGAAGATCCCGCCCTCTCGGTCATCCGGATTTGCGCCGGGCCGAGGTGGGCCGCCGACCGCCTGCGGGACCGGCCCGTCCCGCGGTGCCCGCAGGCGGTTCCACGGCGGGTTCAGGGCATCATCTCGTACGCCGCCGACAGTGCCTCGACGCGCTGCCAGACACGCTGTGCACGCTCGCCGTCGACAGCCGGGCGTCGGACCGCTCCGAGCGCCCAGCGCTGCTGCTCCCCGGTCGCGGAGTCCTTGCCGTGCAGTTCGACGGCGTGTGCGGAGAAGTCCCGGACGAGGACGGCGAACAACTCGTCGAGCACATCCTCGTCGAGGCGCGTCAGGGCGGCCTGCTCCAGAACCAGCTGGCCGTGGACGACGAGTGCGAAGAGCTGCCCGACGGCGAGGAGCAGGTCGAGGTCCCGGCTCTGCTCCTCGCCAGGAGCGGCCGTGCGGACGAACTCGCAGAGCGCGTCGGCCTGTTCGCGGAAACGCGTGACGTTGGGCAGGTGGGCGTAGGCGTCGAAGGCCGGACGCCAGTCGTGGAACCGCACCGAGCCCAGACCGCGGGCCGGGCCCTGGCGGAAGAGGAAGTCGTCGTCGGCCGCGTCGAGGCGGGTGGGGACGGGCTCGTACGGGACCGGCTCCAGGAGGTGGTTGCGCATGAACTTGAGGATCAGGGCGAGGTTGACGTGGACGGTCCCCTCCAGCTTCGGCAGGCCGCGGATCTCGACGGCGGCCTGGGCGAAGTAGTTGTCCTTCTCGAAGCCCTTGGCGGCGATCACGTCCCACATCAGGTCGATGACCTTCTCGCCCTCGGTGGTCACCTTCATCTTCGTCATCGGGTTGAAGAGGAGGTAGCGGCGGTCGTCGGGGCCCGCGGTGCGGAAGTAGTCCACCGCGCGGTCGCTGAACAATTTCATGCCGACGAGCCGGACGTAGGCGTCGGTCAACTCACGCCGTACGTGCGGGAAGGCGGTGACGGGACGGCCGTAGAGAATGCGGTTCTGCGCGTGCGTCACGGCCTCGTACATCGCGTGCTCGCAGATGCCGATCGAGGCGGTGCACAGGTTGAACTTGCCGACGTTGACGGTGTTGAGGGCGGCGTCGAAGGCGGCGCGACCGGTGTGCAGGACGTCTTCGGACGCCACGGGGTAGTTCTCCAGGCGGAACTCGCTGACGAACTTGGAGGAGTCGACGACGTTCTTCACCAGGTGGTAGTCGGGGTGGCGGCTGTCGGCGGCGAAGAAGACGTAGCCGTCGGGGCCTTCGACGTCGGTGCGGCGGCCGAAGACGGAGACGAGCCCGGCGGCGTTGCCGTTGCCGATGTAGTACTTGGAGCCGGTGGCCCTGAAGCCGCCGCTGCCGTCGGGCTCCAGGAGCATGTCGGTGGAGTAGATGTCGGCTCCGTGTGCCTTCTCGGACAGACCGAAGGCGAACACCTCGCCCTGGGCGAGCAGTTCGGCGGCGCGGGCACGGGCGGCGGGGTTGTCGCTCTGCCAGACGGGGCCGAGGCCGAGGATGGTGACCTGCCAGGCGTACCAGTAGTCCAGGCCGTAGAAACCGAGGATCTCGTTGAGGGCGGCGATGCGGGCGGTGTCCCAGCGCTTGTCGCCCTCTCCCTCAGCGGCGGCCGAGGCAGGCGTCAGGAAGGTCGCGAACAGGCCTTCCTTGGCGGCGAAGGCGAGGAAGTCGCCGAGCCAGGCGCGGGTCCGGTAGTCCTCGATCAGCCGGCGCTTGCCGCGTTCCTCGAACCAGTCGACGGTGGCGCGCAGCAGCCTGCGCGTCTCCGGGTCGAAGTGCGCGGGGTCGTACGTCCGCGGGTTGAAGAGCAGCGCGTCGGCCATGGGTGCCGCCTTTCGGCTGGGAATGTGAGGGTGGATCCGGGACCGGGTGCGGGCCCGGGATGCCTGCGCGGCCGGTCAGCGACCGGTGCCGAAGCGGGCGAGGGTGGCGAGGACGTCGTCGAGCCAGGCGATCATCATGCGCTCGTAGGCGATGCCGCCGCGGAGCACGACGTGCTGGAGTTCCCGTTCGGCGTCGAGCGGGCCGTCCGGAGGGAGTTCACCGAAGTCGCGGGTCTCGCCGGCGAGGTAGTGGGCGAGGCGGTCCGTGTGCGCCCGGCGGTGCCGCTCGACCTCGCTGATCAGGACGGCCGGATCGTCGAAGGCGGCGCCTCTGACCTTCACCGCCAGGTCGTGCCGCACGCTCTCGGGCTGGGTCGGTTCGTGGAGCCACGCGGAGAGCGCGTCGCGTCCGGGCCCGGCGACGGAGTACTCCTTCTTGTCCGGACGCCCGTACTGCGCCACGTCCTTCACGTCCACCCAGCCGTCGGCTTCCATGCGCTTGAGCACGCGGTAGATCTGCTGGTGGGTGGCGGTCCAGAAGTACCCGATGGAGCGTTCGAAGCGGCGGGCCAGCTCATAGCCGGAGCCCGGCTTCTCCAGCAGGGACACGAGGATCGCATGGTCGAGCGCCATGACCCCGATGCTGCTATGCACCTCGTTGCATAGCAACCTTGTTGTGGTGAGACACGCCTCACGCGGTGCGGATGGCACACGTCACCGCCCCGCTCACGGTGGGGGCCGGAGCAGTGCGGATCGCCCGCTCGCACCGCCGCTCCGCCTGCCCCCTACGATCAGCATGTGAGCGCGTGGAACGACACCCTGGATGCCGCGGGCATCCGCGAACCGGCGTTGCGGCGGGACTACACCACGCAGCGCACGTACGTGGCCCACTACCGGCGTGCCTCCTATCTCGCGGCCCGTCTCCTGCTGCCGAAGGCGGTCCTGCCCCATGTGATCGCGGCGACGGCGGTGATGCATCACGGGGACGACCTGCTGGACACCGGCGCGAAGCCGCAGCGCCTCGCGGCCTGGACGTCGTGGGAGCAGGAGATCCGCAAGGCGCTGGACAGCGGGGTGAGCGACGATCCGCTGATCCGCACGCTGCTGCACACGACGACGGCGTTCCCGCGGCTCCACGAAGTGGTGGAGCGGTATCTGTGCACCGCCACGGCCGAGTTGGAGTTCACCGGCTTCGCCACCGAGGCCGACTACCAGGCCTATGTGGACGCCTATGTGCTGCCCGCCTTCATGCTGGTGGCGTCCCTGCTGGGTCCGGAGGACGACGCGGAAGCCTTCCGGGCGGGATGCCGGGTGTTCATCGACGGCAGCCAGCGGCTGGACTTCGTCAACGACCTCGCCGAGGACCTGGTGGAAGGGCGGCCGGGCATCCCGGCGCAGACACTGGAACGCTTCTCGGTGACGGTGGAGGACCTCGCGCACCGGCGTGAATCTCCGGGCGTGCAGGCACTGGTGGAGCATGAGATCGAGACAGCCCGCGCCTCTTTGCTGGCGGCCAAGGCGCTGCCCGTGCTGACCTCGAACCCCAGCGGAGTCCTCTTGGAGGCGGTCATCGACATCGAGCTGCTGACCGCGGACGCCGCGCTCGCACGCGGTGCCCGGCTGCTGCGCGGGTCCGTGTCACCGCCGATGGCGGGCTCGCTGCGCGCCGTGCTGCGCGCCCGTCGGACGGCCCGCCGAAGGCGCTGAACTCCCCCGGTCCGAGGCGCCGCCCGCCCGGCTCCGTCTCAGGCCGCCCGACGCCGGTGTGCGTCCGCCTGTCTCGAAGGCGCCGCCAACCCGACCCGGTACGTCGTCTTCAGCGGGTCGACCACGGGCTCGCCCAGCACGATCCGTCCGGCCGCACGCAGCTCCTCGCACACGGCCGTCGGCAGGGCCACGTAACAGCCGCCGCCGACGCCCCCGGCCGGGAGCCAATAGCCGTACCGGACCGGCCGGTTGGCGTGGACCGTGACGAAGACCGGTGTGCGTGAGTCCCCGATGATGCGCAGCACGTCGGACACGCGTGTCCCGGGCGGGGCGCCCGGGTCCGGACGGCGCGGCGGGGAGGGGGCGCGCAGCCGGGTGACCTCGGCGACGGTCACGGACTCGGCACCGTCGAGGCCACCGCGGCTCGGGGCGGGCACGGCGCGGGGTCCGTCGAGCGGTCGGGGCGCGTGGGACGGGATGGGGCGGGCGGCGAGGAGCATCGGCACGGTTCTTTCCTCAGGGATGGCCACGACACCGCTCACCCGTTCGGGCGCGGTAGTGATCTTGCTTGTGTACATTCTGGCGTCCACCACTGACAAGGCGGCTCGCCCCGCGCGCCGGCCCGTTGCCGAACCGACCGGGCAGCCGCCGTCGATGCCGTACGAACCTCGGTTCAGGGGTGCAGTTTCTCGCCCTTGGCCAGCATCGCGACGTACGTCGCGATCCGGCGCGCTCGGGTCTCGGCCTTCTTGGCGTCCTGGATCCGGTACAGGATCGCGTAGCGGTTCTGGCGGTCCAGTGTCTCGAAGAACGCCGCCGCGGCCGGGTCCGCGGCCAGGGCAGCCGCGAGATCGTCCGGCACGCCGGCGGTCCTGCCGCCCTCGTAAGCCGCCTCCCAGCGACCGTCGGCCTTGGCCCGGTCGACCTCGGCCTGCCCCGGTGGACGCATCCGGCCCTGCTCGATCAGCGCGGTCACCTTGTCCCGGTTGATCTTGGACCATTTGCTCCTGGGCCTGCGCGGCGTGAACCGTTGCAGCCACCATCCCTCGTCGGCCTTGGCCTTCTGGCCGTCGATCCAGCCGTAGCAGAGGGCCACGTCGAGCGCTTGGGCGTAGTCCAGCGCCACGATGCCGGGGCCCTTCTTCCGCAGCCTGAGCCAGATGCCGGGCGAGACGCCGTGATTCTCGCCGAGCCAGGCCTCGAATGCCTCGGCGGACGCGAAGGTGACGATCTCCAGTTCCTGAGCCACGTCAGCAGCAAACCACAGACGGCCCACGCCCATCACCCATTCGGGCACAAGTTCGAGTACGAGCCGCCCGGGAACTGAGCGAGTGCCCGCCGTCCGCCTCGTACAGGGTCCGCGTCATGCGGGCCGTCTCGTGCGGTCCGTCTCATGCCGTCTGCCGATGCAGCAGTCTGGCCAGCAGGTCGTCCAGGGTGACCAGGCCGGCGAGACGGTCGTCCTGCCCGCGTACCACGGCCAGGGACGCACGGCGGCGGCGGAGCTGCTCGATGGCGTGGCCGACGGTGTCGTGCGCGGTCAGTTCCGGTACCGGGCGGGCGAGTTCGCGGGCGGTGGCGGTACGGCCGCGCCCGCGGGCGATCAGGGCGTCGCGGGCGTGGACCGAGCCGACGACGAGATCGCCGTCGCGGACCAGGAGACGGCTGCGGTCGTGCGCGGCGGCCCGGCTCAGGATCTCGTCGAGGCCCGCACCCGCCGGCACGGAGGTGATCTCGACGGCCGGGACCTGGAGCTCACCGACCGGGGTCTCGGGCTCGGTCAGCGAGTTGGTGATCAGCTCGGAGTCGTCCTTGCTGATCAGGCCGAGCCGCTCGGACTCCTCGACCAGGTGGGTGAGCTGTTCGCGGTTGTGGACGGAGGCCAACTCGTCGCGCGGGGTGACCCGGCACAGCCGTACGAGACCGTTGCTCACCCGGTTGAGCACCCAGATCAGCGGGCGGACCGCTTTCACCACGCCCCGGAAGGGCGGAGCGAGGAGCATCGCCGAGCGCTCCGGGTGGGCGATGGCCCAGGACTTGGGGGCCATCTCGCCGACCACCATGTGCAGGAACACGACCACGGTCATCGCCACGGCGAAGGCGATGCCGTAGCTGAGCGCGCCGGGCAGGCCGAGGTCGCGCAGCAGCGGGTCGAGTTCGTGCGAGATCGCCGGCTTGGACACCGAGCCCAGGCCCAAGGTGCAGACGGTGATGCCGAGTTGGGCGCCGGCCAGCATCAGCGACAACTCACGCATCCCGGCCAGGGCCGCCTTCGCTCCGCGCGTGCCCTCGGCGGCGGCCTTCTCCATGCGGTGCCGCTTCGCCGCGACCAGCGCGAACTCGGCGGCGACGAAGAAGCCGCTGCCGATCAGCAGCAGGACGGTGACGAAGAGTGCCGTCGGAAAGCTCATGCCTGCTCCTCCGCCCGTTCGGTCCGTCGCTCCAGGCGGACGCGCTCCGGCACATGCCGGTCCAGCGTCCGTACGTCGATGACCACGCGGCCTCCGTCCGGCAGGTCCACGGTGAGGCGGTCGCCGACGGCCGGGAAGCGGCCGAGCCGGTCGACGATCAGGCCCGCCACGGTGTCGTAGTCCTCCTCCTCGGGCAGTTCGATGCCGGTGGCCTCGGCGACCTCGTCGAGGCGGCGGCCGGCGTCCACCAGCCAGCCGGCCCCGTCCTCGACGGCGATCTCGGTGACGGTGTCGGACTCGTCGGCGATGTCACCTACCAGTTCCTCGGCGATGTCCTCGTAGGTGACGATGCCGGCCACGCCGCCGTGCTCGTCGAGGACCACGGCGAACTCGTCGTCCGAGGCCCGCATCTGCTCCACCGCGTCCGGCAGGGACAGGGTGTCGGGCAGCAGCAACGGGCGGCGGGCCAGGGCCCCCGCGGTCGTCCCGGTCATCCGGTCGGCGGGCAGCCGCATCAGCTCCCGCACCCCGAGGACTCCGGTGACGTCGTCCGGGTGGTCGCCGAGGACCGGGTAGTTGGAGTGGCCGTGCTTGCCGATGATGTCGACGGCTTCGGCGGCGCTCGCGTCCTTGCGGACGAAGACGGAGTCGGCGCGCGGCACCATGACCTCGTCCAGGGTCCGGTCGGAGAACTCCAGCGCGTGGTCCAGCAGGGCCGCGGTGCCGCCCGGCAACTGGCCCTGCTCGTGGGACTCGCCGATCAGATGGCCGAGCTCCTCCAGGGTCGCGCCGTGGTGCAGCTCCTCGACGGGCTCGATACCGACCTTGCGCAGCAGCGTGTTCGCCGCGCCGTCGAAGACGCGCACGAGCGGGCCGACGACCTTGAGGTACGCGAGGGTGGAGGCGGCCAGCGACTTGGCCAGCCGCTCCGGGACGGCGATGGCCAGGTTCTTCGGCGCCAGCTCGCCCAGCACCATCTGGACGACGGTCGCACCGACGAAGGCGAGCACGACCGAGATGCCGCTGACAGCTCCATCGGGGATGCCCAGACCGGACAGCACCGGCCTGAGCAGCGCGGACACCGACGGCTCGGCGATGAAGCCGACGACCAGACCGGTCACGGTGATGCCGAGCTGGGCACCGGAGAGCATGAACGACAGCCGCTCCAGCACCTTCAGCGCGCGGGCGGCCTTGCGGTCCCCCGCCTCGGCCGCACGCCCGAGAGCGAGCCGGTCGGCGGAGACGTACGCGAACTCCTGGGCGACGAAATAGCCCGTACCCGCCGTCAGGACGAGCACGGCCAGCACACCGAGCCAGGCTTCCACGGCACTCACCGGACACCACCCCGCCGCGTGCCGTGCTCAGGAATGACCTGGCGGGGAGGTCGGGGACTGTGCCCCGAGGGGTCCGTCGATCTGGCGGACAAGGCTGGTGCTCCTCTTTCATGGTCGGACTCGTAGAACGATTCTGGCCACATCCCGGTTCCCCGCGCCTCCGGGACGGCTCACCGCGGCGGATCTCGGACTTTCCCCGGCCGGGGACCGCGTTGTCGGCTCCGGCCCGTCCGACCTCTTCCCGTGCCTGGACCGGCCGGTCCATCTCCGCCTCAGGCCGCTTCGCGCCGCTCACGGTCCTGCCGCTGCGCCGTGCCGTGAGCTGTCCCGCGCGACTCAGAGAGGTGTCGCCGCGTGCAGGATGAGGACCATCGTCACCGCGGAGTTCGCGGACGACATCGCCGACAGGGCCGTACCCGCCGCCGCCACCCATGCCGCGAGACCCACCGGCGTGAACAGCGACGGCCAGCGGCGTGTCACGGGGGCGGCTCCGAGCAGGGCCGCCACCCGGCGCGGTACCGGCCCCGCGACCGCGAACCCCGCCAGCGTGGCCGACGGACTCCCCCGGGAGACCAGGGCCGCCTTGCCGATCGCGATCGCCACGGTCCGGCGGCTGCCGACGGCCTCGGCCGCCTCTTCGTCCGCCCAGCGTTCCGCCGTGTAGGAGACGGCCGTACGCAGGGGGTGCAGGAACGGGTTGGCGCGCGCGGCCAGTTGGACGGCGAGCAGGAACCGGTGGTGCCGGCCGGCCAGATGGGCCCGCTCATGGGCGAACAGGGCGCGCCGCTCGGCCGGTTCGAGGCAGTCCAGCAGGGCGGTGGTCACCACGATCCGGTTCCGTCGGCGGTCCGGGAGCGCGTACGCGTACGGCAGTTCGTCGGGCAGGACCACCACCTCATCACCCGGCAGCCCGGCCAGCGCGCGGTGGGCGCGGCGGCGCACCCGGCCGTGCCGCCACACGGTCCGCCCGCAGGTCGCCAGCACCACGCAGAGCGCGGGAATGGCCGCCCGGCCGACGATCTCGTCGTACGGGACCGCCGCACGCACCTCCGGGTCCGACCAGCCGTCCGGCAGCGGATTGCCGGGCAGTTGGGCGGTGCCGACCACCATCACCAGGCCCAGGCACACCGTGCTGCACACCGCCATGACCGCGGCCACGCCGGTCAGCAGCCGGGTCGCCGTGCGGGGGTGCAGCCGCTGCTCGGCCAGGCGCGCGATCGGCCAGGCACTGAGCGGCAGGACCAGCGGAAGAAAGACGAAGACCCCCATGAGGCGTCAGTCTTCCCTCTCGCTCCGGGAGTGATCCAGCAGTTCGCGCAGCAGACGTTCGCCGTCCGGGCCGAGGCCGGTGACAGAGCCGGCCGGCACCGCGCCCCGGTCGCGCTCCGCGTCCAGCACCCGGCGCATCCGGTGCGCGGCCAGACCCGCCTCGTCGGAGGCGGGCGTCCAGGCGACGGACCGGCCCGCCCGTTCCCGCGTCACGACACCCTTCGCCAGCAGCCGGGTCAGGATCGTGATCACCGTCGTCGAGGCGAGATCCCCGCCCAGCCGTTGCTGCACCCAGCCCACCGACGCGGGTCGCCCGAGTTCACCACCCCACCCACGACGGCATCTACAACATTTGGGCCTGGGGCCGGGACGTACGGACGACCACCGGCACCGACATCCACGACGCCGAGAACCTGCCCGGCCTCGCCCGTCCCGCGGGCAGGTCGGCCCGCGCCCTCAAGGCCGAGGCCCGCGCGGTGCAGGACGCGCCACGGCGGGCTCACCGTCGCTTCATGGGCTCGCCCTGGGATGCGTACAGGTGGGGGACAGACAGGAATGTGATCGTGCTTTGCGGACAGGTGCACCGAGTTACCGGAAACAGTCGGCAGGTGGGAAGCGGTCTCGTTCATGGTCAAGGCATCGGATGCGACAGCCGGGGAAGCGGCCGAGACGGACACGGCGGTCAGCGGCCGGAGACACACGGCCCCGGCGGCACCAGGTGTCCGCCGGGGTTTCCCCTCCGCGCCCCTGCGCAGCGGCCGGGTCGACGGACTGGACGGGCTGCGCACCCTCGCGGTCGCCCTGGTGCTCGTCTACCACGTCGACCACTCCCTGGTCCCGGGCGGCTCGATCGCCGTCGACGTCTTCTTCACCATCAGCGGCTTCGTCATCACCCGCCTGCTGCTCGTCGAGTACTCCCGCACCGGCTCCCTCGCCCTGCTCCCCTTCTACCGGCGCCGGTGGCTACGGCTCGTCCCCGCGCTGCTGGTCCTGTGCGCGGTCTGCGTGGTGCTGCAGACGACGACCTCGCTGTGGAGCTTCGACGGCTCCTGGCAGGCGGTGGGCCTCGCGGCGACCTTCCTGACGAACGTCTTCAGGGCCGCGGAATTCGGGTCGTACTCCGGCGGCCCCCTTGCGCACACCTGGTCGCTGGGTGTGGAGGAACAGTTCTATCTGCTGTGGCCGATCCTGCTGCTGTTCCTGCTGCGCCGCCTGCGGCCCCGTACGGTCCTGATCTGCACCGCCGCGCTGTGCGTGCTGCCCTTCCTGTGGCGCTGCCTGCTGTGGAACCCGGACGCGGTGCACCGCATCTACAACGGCACCGACACCCGCGCCGACGAACTGCTGGCCGGCGCCCTGGTCGCCGTGGCCCTGGCGCGGCTGCGCACCGACGACCCGCGGCTGGCGCTGCTGCGCACCTGGGCCGGACGGCTCGCCGTGCCCGCCCTCGCCGTCCTGGCGCTCGTGGCGTGGAAGGTACCGGTGACCGGGGACGCCGGTGTCTGGACCGCCCTCTGGTACACGGTCGGCATCCTCGGCGTGGCGGTGGTGTCGGCCACCCTGGTCGCAGGGCTCGAACTGCGGCCCGACGGCCTGCTGTCCCGTCTGCTGGGGTTCGCGCCGCTCGCCTGGACCGGACGCAATCTCAGCTACGGCATCTATCTGTGGCACTACCCCGTCGTGCGGCTGCTGGCCTCCCTCGACGTGAAGGAGGGGCTGCTGTCGGCCACGGTGGTGCTGACCCTGGCGATGGCCCTGCTGTCGTACCACCTCGTCGAACGGCCCTTCCTGCGCCGGGCCCGCCGGCACCGGACCTGACGGCGGCAGGGCCTCCGAGGCCGCCGCCGGCAGGCCCGGCCGTCAGGTTTGGCCGCGCTCTCGCCCGAGTGTTCCGCGGAGCCGGGAGGCGGGCCTGTTTCCGCGGGTCAGGGCCTGGCCGGCTTGACCTTCCTGTCGACGCCGTTCACGCGCACGGTGACCTTCCCACGGTCGCGGGCGCGGTCGGCCACGATCCGGTACGACGTGACCTTCCCGTCCCGCCACGCGCAACTGACCTCATAACCGCCGCGGGCGCGGAGCCCGGTGAAGGAGCCCTTGGCGCGCCAGCCGTCGGGCAGGGCGGGCAGCAGGTGGATGGCGCCGTCGTGGCTCTGCAGCAGCATCTCCACCACGGCGCCCGAGATACCGAAGTTGCCGTCCATCTGGAAGGGCGGGTGGTTGCAGAACAGGTTCGGCAACGTGTTGTACGTCAGCAGTCCGCGCAGCATGATCTGGGCGCGGTGTCCGTCACCGAGGCGGGCGAAGAGCGCGGCCCGCCACGGCCAGGTCCACGAGCGGCGGCTGTCGCCCGACACCGTCGCGGCGGTGAAGGGGACGCCTTCCTTCTCTCCGCACCTCGCCTTGAGCGAGACCAGGGCGGCGGCCGCGAACTCGGCCGTCCTCGGGGTGATCTGGCGGCCGGGATAGACGGCGAAGAGGTGCGAGGTGTGGCGGTGGATGTCCGTGGGGCTGTCGATGTCCTCCTGCCATTCCTGCAACTGCCCCCATTTCCCGACCTTGTTCGGCGCGAGACGCGCCTGCAGGTCCGCGACCTTCGCCCGGTAGCCGGGGTCCGCGTCGAGGACGGCCTCGCAGTCGAGGTAGTTCTGGAACAGGTCCCAGATGATCTGCTGGTCGTACATCACGCCGTCCTCGCGCGGACCGTGCTCCGGGGACCAGCCGTTCGGTGAGACGAGGAGTCCGTCCTCGCGTTCCTTGAGGTGGTCCTCCCAGAACTCGCAGATCTCCTTGATCATCGGGTGCGCGACGGTGCGGAGGTAGTCCAGGTCCTGGGTGAAGGCCCAGTGTTCGTAGAGGTGTTGGGCGTACCAGGCGCTCGCGACGGTGTTCCACTCCCACGCGTTGCCGCCGTAGATGCTCTGGCTGGTGCGGGCGGTCCAGCCGCGTGTGTCCTTGCCGAAGGCATTGCGTGTGGCCACCCGGCTGGGCACGGCGACCTGCTGGACGAACTCGACGAGCGCCTCGTGGCACTCCGGCAGGTTCGTGGTCTCGGCGCCCCAGTAGTTCATCTGGATGTTGATGTTGGTGTGGTAATCGGACGCCCAGGCCGGTGAGTTGCTGTCGTTCCAGAGGCCCTGGAGGTTGGCGGGCAGTCCGCCGGGGCGGGAGGAGCTGATCAGCAGGTAGCGGCCGTAGTCGAACATCGCCTGCTCAAGGGTCGGATCGTCGCCGCCCGCGGCGTAGCGCGCCAGCCTTGCCTGGGTCGGCAGGGCGGCGACGGCAGCCTCGGAAGTGCCCCAGTCGACGGACACCCGCTGCATGAGTGCCCTCACCTGGGCGGTGTGTTCATGGCGCAGCGTGTCGTACGGCGTCCTGGCCGCCTTGTCGAGCGCTCTGTCGAGGGCCGTCCGCGGATCGGCTCCGCGCCACCCGGCGCCGGCGTCGAGCCGGTAGTCGGTGCGGGCGTCGAGCAGCAGGGTCAGCGTCGTGCAGCCGGCGAAGCCGAGTGCCGAGCCGTCGGCGCTCAACGTGCCGTCGGTGTGCACCACTTGGACGGCGCACGCGTGCTTGAGGCCATTGCCCAGCACTCCGTGGAAGGCGATCCGCCCGTTGCCGGGGTCGACGGTCGTCGGCGCCCCCTCCTGTGCGGACGTCAGGGAGATGGTTCCGGAGAGTCCCCCGGCACGCTCCGACGTGTACCGGAAGACCATGACGTCCGCGGAGCGGCTCGCGAACGTCTCCCGCCGGAAACGTCGCCCCGGCGCGCCGAAACGGGTCACGTGCACCCCGTCGGTGAAGTCCAGGGCACGCTGGTAGTCGACGCACGTGCGCAGCGTGCGGGTGTCGAATCCGGTGCCCTCCAGGGCGACTTCGGCGATCTGGAAGCCGCTGGACGACGCGCCGGGGGTGAACGTGAGCCGGTAGGCGCGGTACGCCGTGGTGTTGGCGATCCGGAAGGTCCGGGTCTCGCCGCGTCCGGCGAAGGGGGCCGCGGGATTCTGCGTGTCGAGCGTCACCCACTCCTGCCCGTCCTGCGAGGCCTGGAGCGTCCAGCGCCGGGGATCGTCCAGCGGCCGGTCCGGGGCCGCCGTGAGGGCGTACGAGGTGACGGTGGCGGCGCCGGCCAGTTCGGCCTGCCAGACGACCGCCTTCACGGCGCCGCCCACCCGCCACACCGTGGCCCGATCGCCGTCCACGGAACGGGAGATGTCCGTGTCCCCGGACCCGGCCTCGGACCCAGCGCCCGACCCGGCCCCCTCTGCGTGCCCGCTCGGCGAGGACAGGTACACCGAACCGACTCCGCTGCCGCCGCCGAGGACGACGCCCGACAGGCCGATCTCGCTCACCTGGAAGTGGCTGACCCCCGCCTTGGGCACGAAGTCGAACCGGTAGAACCGATACGACCCGCTGTCGGCACAGGTGAACTCCTTTGTCTGGAACCGGCTTTCGAAGGGTCCCGTCAAGGTGCGGCTGTCCAGGGTGGTCCACGTGGCGCCGTCGGCCGAACCGGCGAGCGTCCACTGCTGCGGGTCGCGATCCGGTACGTCGTTGGCACTGGTCAGCCGGTAGGACGTGACGTCGACGGGTTCGGGCAGCTCAACCTGCCACTGCACCTTGGAACCAGGCCCATCGATGCACCACTTGGTGCTCGACATGCCGTCGTACGACTTGTCGACCCCCTCCGCCGAGGAGGAGTTGTACGGTCCTCCCGGCGCGGTGACCTTCGGCCGGGCCCCGTCGGGCCCGAAGGCGACGACGACATCACCGAAGGTACGGTACGAGCCGAAGCCGGTCATGCTGGTGTCGAAGGCGTCGTCCGGCCGGCCGGCGAGGGCGTTGTCGTAGTTGTTGACCCCTCCCCACAGGCTCTGCTCGTTGAACTGGATGCGCTCCTCGTCGGGATCGGCGAAGAGCATGGCGCCGAGTCGGCCGTTGCCGATCGGCAGGGCCTGCGACTGCCAGTCGGTGGCGGGGACGGTGTACTTCAGCGCCTTGCGCGACAGGGCGGGCCACTGCACGACCGCCGGCTCCGCCCTGTCGGCGGCGACGGCCGCTCCGGCGAAGAGGCCGTCGGCGAGCGGGGCGAGGGCGAGGGCACCGCCGAACTTGAGAACGCTTCTTCGCTGCGGTTCGGACGCACGGGTCACGACAGATCTCCCAGCCATTGGTCGGTTCTTCTGACGGAGGGAAGCACGGCCTCAGCTGAAGGCAGCGCCCATCATCACCAAGTGACACGTCGGATGTCTATAGGGATGCTGCACCGTGAATTTGGGATCGCTGCGCTCGTCCTGCGCCGCTGGCCGCTATACGTAGGATGTATGTTTCGCAGCGGTCTGAGGGTGCGCGGAAGCGTGCATCACCGGAGCGCTTCGGTGCCGCGGTCGGCCGCGAGCACCGTGCGGAGAGGGAACGCGATGAGCAGCGCGACGGCGACCAGGAGCCCGCTCGCCCACAGCGGCCCGAGGTCTCCGGCCGCGGTGTCGAGGGTGGTCGCGGCGACGAGGGGGCCCACCGCGGCACCGACGTTGAGTGCGGCGGTCGCGTAGGAGCCGGCCATGGTAGGGGCTCCTGACGCCTCGTAGAGCACCCGCGTGATCAGTGTGCTGCCCAGGGCGAACGACAGGACGCCCTGCATGAACACGAGGGCGAGCAGCGCAGTCGGTCGGTCGGCCAGCAGGGCGAGGGCCGGCCAGCCGACGAGCAGCAGCGGACCGCCCGTCGCCAGAACCAGACCGGGTCGCTGGTCGGACAGCCGCCCGGCGACGGTGACGCCGACCAGGGACCCACCGCCGAAGAGGACCAGGGCCACGGAGATCCACAGCTCGCCGAGCCCGGCGGTGCCGGTCACGACCGGCGCGAGGAAGGTGAAGCTCGCGAATGTCGCCGCGTTCACCAGCGCCCCGAGCAGCAGCACCGGGAACAGTCGCGGACTCTTGAGCTGTGCGAGCTCCGCCCGCAAGGTCGGCATGTTGCTCGCGGCTGTGTCCGTGCGGCGCGCCGGGACGCCGGTCAGGATGCCGATCGCTGCGGGCAGGCAGAGGGCGGCGACCGCCCAGAACGTGGCCCGCCAGCCGAGCAGGGTCCCGAGTACGGCCCCTCCCGGGACTCCGGCGATCGTGGCCACCGTGGTGCCCGACAGCAGTACGGCCAGCGCCCGCCCCTTCTTGTCGGGCGAGACCAGTGCGGCGGCCGTCGTCAGGGCGACCGCGAGGAATCCGGCGTTCGCGAGGGCCGCGACCACTCGCGTCGCGAACAGGACGGGGAAGCTGGAGGTGGCGGCACCTGCGGCATGGGCGGCCGAGAAGACGAGGACGAACCCGAGCAGGCTCGACCGTCCAGGCCGGTTGCGGGCGAGTGCGGCCATCAGCGGGGCACCTGCGACCATGCCGACCGCGAAGGCCGACGTGAGCGTGCCGGCTGTCGCGACGCTGATGTCGAGGTCCGAAGCGATGTCCGGCAGGAGTCCGGCGAGCATGAACTCCGAGGTGCCCATGGCGAAGACCGCCATGGCAAGCAGATACAACGGGAAAGGCACGAGTGGCTCCGAGGTGAGGAGAAGCGCGAGAAGGTCATCTCGTCACCGCGGTCAGCCCCGACGGCACACCGCCCGCTCGCGGAACGCGCGGCGGCGGAACGGCTGAGAGCTCAGTGGTTCTGGGGGCTGACGGCGTGACCGAAAGCCCCCACCCTGTCCGACTCAGGACTCGACATGGCCCGCACGCTACCCGACCGGCCCGCGCGGAGGCATCTCGGTTTCAGCGGCGTGGTCCGTCTCCACGGCCCGCGAGTCCGTCTGTCACTTGTCCGTCAGTGGCTGCGGGGAGGAAGCTGTGCCGAGCCGTGCCACGCGGTGTCACGTTCGGCGGTCACCTCCACGCCTTCGCCACCGCTGCCGCAGGCACCACTGGCATGACCTTCCGCGGCAGCACACCGCGCACCTCGAAACGCACAAGTCCCCCCGCAGGACAGAGAATCCAGCACAGGGACGCGAGGGAGCTCTGTGAAGTCCAGCGTGTCCTGTCCTGCGGTCTGCAGATCGCCTTCTTGACCTGCGATGAAACCGCTGGTGCATCAAGTGGTCACTCCCGTCCATCTGCTGGCGGCGGCTGCCTACCGGCGGACTGCCGAGATCAACCCGCCGGGCCCCTCGTCGAGTTGTGGCGGGGTGCTGATCGGGCGGCCGTAGGCGGCGGCGCACTCGCGCAGGGTGCGGCTGTCGGCCTCCCAGCCGTGCCCGGCCAGCCAGCCCACCGGATCGTCGGGCGTTTCCGAGACCCACAGGGACGCCGCCGATCCCGGCGCGGCGTCCGCGCCGAAGCGCTCCAGCACGCCCCGCGAGCCCAACGTCAGCCCCATCCGGCTGCCTGGCGCCGATCGTGCGCTGATCCGGGCCAGCAACAGCTCCACCGCGTCCTCGGGCAGATAGATCAGCAGACCCTCGGCGATCCACACCGTCGGCGCGGTCCGGTCGTGCCCTGCGGCGGCGAGTTCGCTCGGCCAGTCCTCGCGCAGATCCGCCGCGACGGTGATCCGCTCGCAGCGCGCGACGGCCTGCTCCCGGTGCAGCACGGCAGCCTTGAAGTTCAGCGGGGCGGCGGTGTCCAGCTCGAACAGACGGGTGCCGTCGGGCCAGTACATGCGGAAGGCCCGGCTGTCCATGCCGGCGCCGAGCAGCACGACCTGCCGTACCTCGGAAGCCGAGGCCTGCCGCAGCAGGTCGTCGAGGAACTTCGTCCGGATGACGATGGACAACGACACTGCCCGTCGGCGGCGTTGAGCGGCCTCGTCGCCGGGCAGCGGCGGCGAGGAGGGCCACAGGCCGCCGGCGGTGGCGAAGGCCTGTGCGAGCGGGTCCCGGAACAGCGCGTCCTCCCGCTGCGTCTCCAGGGCCCGGACTCTGGCGACCCCCACCGCCGTGGCCCACACTCCCGACGGCCGCACATGTTCCTGCCCATCGCTCATCACGCCAGCCTAAATGGCCGACTCGAAGACGGCTGATGTGTGGGGCCGGTTGCAGCACGGCAGCCACTCCGTGTCCGGGCACAGGCACCTCGCCGAGGCACACGTGTGCCCCGGCACGACCGACTCGGCCCGTCCCACCCCGTCCGTCGGGGCCGAACGGCATCGCGGCCGTGGGCTTCGGTCCTGGGTCATGTCAGCATGAGCAAGCCCGATTCGGTCCTCGGACCCTGGAGGTTTGCATGCGTGCAGGCGTCGTGGTCGCCGCGCACCCCGGTGTGGAAGAACTCGCCGTGACGGCTGAGGAGTTGGGCCTCACAAGCTTCTGGGTCTACGACACCCCGATGGTCCACGGGGACCCTTTCGTCGCCCTGAGCCTGTGTGCGAAGGTCACTCGCCGCATCCGGCTCGGGATCGGTGTGACCTCACCGGCGTTGCGCTCGGCCCCGGCCGCGGCGAGCGGGTTCGCCAGCCTCAACGCCCTGGCACCGGGCCGGATCATCTGCGGTGTCGGCACCGGAAACACCGCCCGGCGTACGGTCGGCATGCAGCCGACCACGGCAGCCGCGATGGAGAACTTCACCGCGGCACTACAGGATCTGTGTGCCGGGCGCTCGACCTCGTACCGCGAAGGTGACCGGGTGCGCGACATCCGGTTCCTGCATGCCGGGGCACAGGTGAACACCACCGATCCGATCGAGTTCGTCGTGGCCGCGCTCGGCCCCAAGGCCGCCGCCGTCGCCGGCCGCCGCGGCGCCGGCCTCATCTCCTTCGGCCTGCTGGACCCTGCCGCCTGGCAGGCACTGCACGCCGCCCGAAACCGAGCCGCCCACGGCACACCCCGCGCCCCCGGCTCCTCTCCGGACTCCTACCTGGTCACCGCCCTCCACCTGCTGCGCGACGACGAAGACGCCGGCGGTGACGCGGCCCGGGACGCGACAGGTCACCTCGTGCTGTCGCTGCTGGACTACGCCGCCGACACACCCGCCTTCGCCGCACAACTCGGCCCCGAACAACGCGAAGTGGTACGGCACCTCCTCGCCCGGCGCGGCACCACCGCCGACGCGCCGGACCGGTACACCAAGCTCTATCCCGGCTATCTCGGACGCATCGCACCGCGCGACCGGGACCTGGTGCTGCCCTCGCTGATGAACAGCGTGGCCCTCGTCGGCACCCGCGACGACCTGCGCACCCGCATCACCGCCCTGGAACGGGCAGGCGTCGACGAACTCCTCGTCCAGCCCGTGATCGACCCGCCCGCCGAGATGGCCCGACTCGCCGGACTCCTCGCCTGAACACCCGCTCGCGGGAGGGCGGCACGGCCTCTGGAAGTACCGCATCCACGCGTCCTGTCAGGGACCTGCGCGTCGATGCGGCACCAACGCTCAGCGCAGTACGGCCGCCAGCAGATCGGCGCCCAACGCCGTCAGGTCGGGCAGGTTGAGGGTGTACCGGACGTAGCGGCCCTGCCGTCGGGCCGTCAGCAGGCCCGCGCGGCGCAGGACGGCGAGGTGGCGGGAGACTTCCGGGGGTGAGAGTTCCCAGAAGTGGGCCAGTTCGGCGGTGGTGTGCGGGCCACGGGCCAGGGTGCGCAGCAGCCGCAGCCGTACCGGGTGTGCGAGCGCCTCCAGCCGGAGCGTGACCGTCTCCAGGGAGACCGGCTCAGCCGGGCTCGGCTCGGCGACGGGGTACTGCACCACCGGGTGCCACCCGGGGGCGTGCACCGCCACCAGGTGGGGGCGGCCGAAGACGCTGGGGATGAACGTGACCCCGGTGTCGCGAGCGGCAGTCGCCTTGTCCTGCACCTTGTCCACGACGATGCAGTCGCCGTCCGGGGCCAGGGTGATCGCGCCGGAGACCGAGGCGAGTGCCGCTGCGAGGCCGTGGCGCTTGAGCAGCTCGTTCTTCTGCCGCAGATCAGTGGCAAGCTGCACCGCGGCGCCCGCCCAGGCGTCGTCGAAGAAGGCGGCGGCGCATTCTTCGAGGGTGTGGCGCACCCGCGATCGCACCGCTGCCGGGTCGGCGAGCAGCCGCTCCGCGAAGGCCTCCTGCAACGCGCCGCGGGCCTGGGCCACGTCCAGGGCCCGTTCGCGTGCCGCGGTGTCGGTGAGCGGGGACGCGCCGCGGAAATGGATCCGGTTGCTGCCGCAGGTGGTGACGAGCGCGGCCGTCACATACGTCTCGTCGTCGATCCGGTCCACGTCGTCCAACTCCTCGGCGAGGGTCGGTCGGGGGCGCGCGGGAATCAGGAAGTCGGCCTGCGAGGAGCGCCAGAGGAACTCGGCCTCCCTGAGCCGTTCGGCCAGCTCGGGTCGCAGTCCGGCCCAGACGTCCGCGGCCCAGCCGGCGAGCTGCGGGTGGTGCCCCGGTTCGGCCAGCACGTGCAGCATCGCGGTCAGCTCGGCCAGCGGGGAGGCGGCGAACCGCACGCGGTCGGACGAGAGACCGCTGATGTCGATCTTCAGCGTCATCCCGCCATCATCACCGTTCGAACAGCCTGGTAGGGGTGTCGATTGACGATGTGCGTCAACCGACGTGCTCCGCCCCGGCAGCCGAACGCACCGTCTGACGCCATGACAACCATCTCCGGAATCCGGCCCCGCGCACTCGTCCGCGCCTCAGGCGGGCCCCGCTATGTCGTCGCCCTGGCCGTGGACGCGCTGGGCACCGGCCTGCTGCGGCCCTTTCTCCTGCTCTACGGCGTTACCGTGCTGAGGCTGTCCGCTCCGGTCACCGGTGCCGCCATGACGGTCGGCATCGTCGCGGGTCTGGGCTGCATGCCCGCCGTGGGCCGATGGCTGGACCGCGGCGCACGCAGCACGGTCGTGGCGGCGTCGATGCTGGTGCGGGTGCTGGGTGTGGCGTTGCTGCTGGCCGCCCCGGCGGGGTGCGTCTGGCTCTTCGCGACGGCGGCGCTCTTTCTGGGCATCGGCAACCAGGCCTGGCCGGCCGCCCATGCCACGCTCGTGGCCACGGTCGCCCAGGGCCGGGAACGAGACACCGCTCTCGCGGGGGCCCGCGCCCTGCGCAACGCCGCCCTCGGTGTCGGCGCGCTCCTCGCGGCCGTTTGCCTGGCGGGCGGCACCACCGCACTGCGGGCGCTGGCGGCGGTCACCGCGCTCGCCTACCTCGCCGCGGCCGCGCTGGCGTGGTCGGTCCACGTGCACGCCCGTCCGGCGACGGGGGCCCCGGCCAAGGCCCGGCACGACGAGCCCGCGCCGCGGATGCTCGACCTCTTCGCCGCCAATGTGGTCTACGTCTTCTGCCTCAACGTTCCCGAGGTCGCGCTCCCGCTGGTCCTGGTGACGCAGCTCCACGCGTCGCCGGTGTGGTCGGCAGCCGTCTTCGTGCTCAACACGGCACTGGTCGTCACGCTGCAAGTGCCGGTGACCGTCCTCATGTCCCGTTTCTCCCGGCGGGCCGTGCTGGCCTTCTCCGGCGTGGTGCTGGCCGCGTCCTACCTCGGCTTCCTCGCGGCCGGTTCACTGGGGCCCGGCTGGGGCGCCCCGGCCATGGTCGCGGTGTCCGTGGTCTGCACCGTCGGCGAGATCATCTATGCCGGCAGTGCGACCGCGCTCGTCACCGCACTCGCCCCGGCCCATGTGCTGGGACGTGCCCTCGCCCGTTTCCAGCTCTCCACGGGCTTCGGCCTCGCCGTCTCCCCGGCGGTCATCACCACGCTCGCACCCCGCGGACCAGCCGCCCTCTGGGGCAGCCTCGCCGCAGCGACCCTGCTCTCCGCGGCCGGCGTCGCCACCGAGAAGGACCAGGGAACACGGCTCGCACGCTCTCCTCGCTGTCCAGCTTCCCGATGAGGACGTCGGCCGACAGATCCACCGGCGATACGCGGTACTCGGCACCCCGGAGGGCACCGCTCACTACCGGGTGACTCATGGCGGTGACAGCCACTCCCAGCTTGACGGGGGACGGGCGCGGCTCCACGGGGCCCTGCCGCCTTCGAGGAAGGCGAATTCCGGGTCTTCGTCGGCTTCGCTTTCCCGGTGCCCTCGGCGATCTGGCAACTCAGGGTTACCCCGCTCCCCCGAACCACCCGACTCGCTCTTCTGCGGCGTTCGACAACTCGCCTCAGCCGAACGCGGCCTTGAGGACGGTGAGTGCCGTTCGCGGGTCGGCGAGGGGCTGGTAGATGCCGGGGATCTCGTGGTCGTCGAGGCCGAGCAGGGTGTGGACCGCGTGCATCGCGCCGCGCACGGAGTACTCGACGGTGAAGACCACGTCTTGCGGGATCTCCGTGAACTGGCCCAGGAAGGCGAAGTTGGCCGCGCCGCGCGGGATCACCGGCGGCCGGTCGTGGGTGGTGCGTGGGGCGAACTGGCTGGTGATGTACGGCAGCATCACCGGGATCACGGTCGTGGTCGCCGCGACCTGCTCCTCGATGTCCGACAGGCCCAGATGGCCGAGGAGTTCGGTGAGGATCTCCCGGCCGGTCGCCTCGGCCATCGGCTTGCCGATGAAGTCGCCCTCGTTATCGATGAACAGGCCATAGCCCCAGAGGGTGTAGACATCCTCGGGCTGCCCTTCGAAGTGCGGGGCGTGCGGCACCACAAGGGACATGAGCCAGTTGGAGTCCTTGAAGGTCATCAGCGCGCCGGTGCCGGGCAGGTTGCCGGACAGCTCCTCGATGCGGTGCAGGAGCAGCGGGCTGCGCATGGTGAGGGTGAAGGACTCCCACTTCGCCTCGTCGACGTTACCGTTGAAGGCCGCCGGCCGGCCGAAGTCGTGGGCCTTGGCGGCGATCGCCTCCCACAACCGCCAGCCGCCGTCGCGCTTGTCGCGGATCAGAGCGGGGGCGCTGTCGTCGCTGCCGTAGGCCGCGTCGGCGGTCATCGACCCCAGAGTGAGGAACGCGTAGTCGGTGTCGGTGAGTTCGTGGACGTCCGGCTGTCCGGCGCGCTCGAGGTGCAGACGCCGAACTCGCCGGATGCCGTTCGCCTCCTCGGTGAAGTCCACGTCGGTGACCCGCACGCCGTGTTCGAAGACCACGCCGCCGGCCTCCAGCCAGGCGCGCAGCGGGCGGATGATCGAGTCGTACTGGTTCAGCCGGGTGCGGCGCACCCCGGACAGGGTGTGCATGCGCGGGAACTCCTGCATGAAACGCAGGAAGTAGCGCTTGAGCTCGATGGCGCTGTGCCAGTTCTGGAAGGCGAAGGTGGTGCGCCACATCGTCCAGAAGTTGGTCTCGAAGAAGTGCGGCGAGAAGAAGTCCTCGATCCGGCGGGCCCCGATCACGGTCTCGGGCAGCATCAGCAGCCGGGTCAGTTCCAGTCGGTCGCGGCTGTCGAGGCCGTAGTCGGCAGCGTCCAGGATCGTGGCGCCCTTGCCGATCAGGCGGGCCTTGGCGTCGGTGGGCCACTTGGCGTTGAAGTCACGGATCTCCTCGCGCACCGAGACGGTCGGGTCGGTGAGCGTGGGGATCGTCTCCAGGAGGTTCCACAGGCAGGTGTACGCCTCCTCCTCCAGCATGCGCCCGCCGCGGGTGACGTAGCCGGCGCTGTCGCCACCGCCGTCCATGGAGCCGCCGGCCACCGGCAGTTCCTCCAGGACGTGGATGTGCTCGCCGGGGAAGCCGCCGTCGCGGATCAGGAAGGCGGCGGCCGCCAGGGAGGCGATGCCGCCGCCGACGAGGTAGGCGTGCGACTGGTGCGGAGCGTCGGTCATGACGTCCCTCCGATCTGCCGCCGGTGTCTCACGGGCGGCCGGCAGTGTTCTCGGGCCGCGCCCGCCGGTGAGCCACAGGTGTGTGAGGTCGGCGGCGGGCGGGGCGGCGCCGGCTCGGTCCGGCCGAGCGTGACGCCCGTGCCGTCCAGTCAACTCGCGGGGTGTTCGAGCAGGCAGGGGCCAGATGTCCCTGCCGGCGCGCCGAGGGGCCCGGACCTGGTGCGGGTCGTCGACCCGACGGCCGCGCGGCGCGGTTCCACCCGGTCCTCGGGCTGAACGGTGCCCGCGCTCGCCGCCGCCCTCGCCGAGGCGGCGCAGGGAACTGCCTCGGCGAGGGCGGCGTATCTGAGCCCCCGCCCCCTCCACACCACCACGGCCATCGCCCTCGGCACCGGCGGTCAGGCCTCGCCGATCGCCGTACCGAAGCCGCCGGTCTTGCGGGAAGCCGCAACCTTCCCTGACCGGGTCCCCGATAGCTCGACGGCACCGGATCGTCTCCCGAACAACCTCAGTCCAGGTGTCGGAACCCTCCCGGACCGGGACCCCCGAACGGCTCGACGACGGCGAGTCTCCTCCCGATCAACGCCAGTCCAGGTGCCGGAGCCTTCCCGCACCAGGTCTCCCCATAGCTCAACGACGCCGGGCCGTCCCGACCAAGGTCGGTGTCGTCGTCAACGACCGCTCGTGGACACCTCGTTCGGCGTCCTGACGGACCCCGGGCCGGTGGCACGGTGCGGCGCCGCGGAGCCTTCCGCGGGCTGGGACCTGGCCAGCCACAGACCGGTGATCACGGCGGTGGCCAAGGTCACCGCGCCCGCGGCCACGAAGGCGTCGTCGAGTCCGGTCTCGAGGGAGGCGCCGCCGGACTGCCGGGTGCGGACGACGGCTCCGAGCACCGCCACGCCGAGCACCGCGCCGATCTGCCGGGTGGTGCTGCTGATGCCGGAGGCGAGGCCGCCTTCTTGCGGGCTGACCGCCTGGATGGCGGCGCCGGTCAGCGGGGACATGGTCAGGGCGAAGCCGACACCGATGACTCCCAGCCGCCACCAGACATTGCCGTAGCCGGTGCCGGCGTGCACCGTGCCCAGCGCCATCAGCCCGCCTCCGGCCAGGGCCAGGCCGATGGTGACCACGACACGGAAGCCGTAGCGGGCTGCGAGCCGGCCCGCGAACGGGCTGACGATCACCATGGCGAGGGAGACGGGAAGGGTCTGCAGGCCGGCGCGCAGGATCGAGCTGCCCTGGACGTACACGAAGAACTGGGAGAAGAAGAACGACGAGCCCATGAGCGCGAACCCCACCACGATCATGGCGGTGTTGGACACGGTGAACAGTCGCTGCCGGAACAGCCGCAGCGGCAGCATCGGCGCGGTGCGACGCGCTTCGACGGCGACGAAGGCGGCGAGGAGGAGCGCCGCGGCGGCGAAGCTGCCCAGGATGACCGGTGCGGTCCAGCCGCGCGCGCCACCTTCGATCAGCCCGTAGGTCAGGGCCCCCACCGCCAGGCAGGACAGCACCGTGCCCGGGACGTCGATCGCGGGGGCGTTCGGATTGCGGGACTCGCCGAGGCGGCGCAGGCCGACCAGCAGCAGGACCACGCCGATGGGCAGATTGACCAGGAAGACGGCGGGCCAGCCGAAGGCGTCGGTCAGCACGCCGCCGGCCACGGGCCCGGCAGCCAGGCCGAGTCCGCTCAAGCCGGCCCACAGCCCGATCGCCTTGATGCGTTCCTGCGGCACGGGATACGCGGCGGCGAGCAGGGCCAGCGAGGCAGGGCTGAGCGCCGCCGCCCCGACGCCCTGGAGCATCCGGCCGGCGACCAGCCAGCCGACCGAGGGCGCGAGGCTGCACAGCACCGACGCGGCGGTGAACACCGCCACGCCGGCCAGGTACACCCGCTTGCGACCGAACCGGTCGGCGAAGACACCACCGGACAGCAGCAGCATCGCGACCAGCAGCACGTACGCGTCGACGATCCACTGCAGACCGGTCAGTTCGGTGTGCAGCCGGTGCTGCATGTCGGGCAGCGCCGCTCCGACGATCGTGTTGTCGAGCAGCACCATGAACTGGCCCAAGCAGGTCACCGTGAGCAGCACGGCCCGGTCGGGGCGACCGCCTGCAGCCGCGGGCGATGCAGCCATGGGGATTCCTCTCCCTCGGTGGGTGCGCCTCGCCACGGCCGACGCGGCCGACCTCCGGGCGCCTTAACGCAGCCGTCGACTGCGTTAGGCGACTGTACGGAGACCTCACCCACTAACGCAAGTGGCAACTGCGTTAAGGTGGGGGAATGGAGGATCAACAGCGAGCCCGGCGACCCGGCGGGCGCGGCGCCCGGGTCGGCGCGGCGGTGCACCAGGCCGTCACCGACCTGGTCAACGAGCGCGGCTACGGCAAGTTCACCGTCGGCGACGTCGCGGCGCGCGCGGGCGTGGCCGACAGCAGCATCTACCGCCGGTGGGGCAACCTGGAGGCCCTGCTCGCCGACGTGGTGCTGACCCGGCTCAACGCCAGGTCACCGATGCCCGACACCGGGAGCCTGGCCGGCGACCTGCGCACCTACGCGGCCCAGGTGGCCCGCGAGATCACCGGGCCCGACGGCCTGGCGCTGCTGCGCCTGGCCGTCGCCCTGTCCGGCGACGGTGAGCAGGGCGTGCGGGCGCGCGACGATCTCCTCGCCGAACGCGCCCGGCAACTGGATTCCATGCTCGATCGCGCCCGCGAGCGCGGCGAGAACGCACCCGACGCGCTCGGCGTGCTGGACCATGTGATGGCCCCGATGTATGTCCGCGTCCTGTTCGGCCTGGGCCCGCTCACCCCGGACTATGTCGACGGACTGGTCGACCGCCTGCTGTGACCTCGGCCGATCCTCTGACCGCGCCCTGGACGGCGAGGTCGGTTCACAAGGACGAGGACCTGACGTCGGCGAGCAGGGGCGCGAAGTACCCGCCGTTGCCCTCGGCGAAGCCGGCGAGCATGGCGGCGGCGTCGGCGCGGTCGGTCTCGTCGGGTTCGTCGGCGGTCAACTCGTTCTGCAGGATCCACATTTCGAGCATGACGGAGTAGCCGAGGAGCACGTCAGGGCCGCCCGCCGCGTCCAGCTCCGCCACGGCGACACGACGGACCACGTCCCGCAGCGGTGCGCGCTCGTCGGGGTCGCCGGGGCCGAAGGCCATTTTGACGAGCTCGTTGAGGTCGATCGCGAGGGGTGCGACGACGGCGAACTCGAAGTCGAGCAGGGCGACGACCCGGCCCTCGTGCCACAAGGTGTTCGGGGTGCAGAAGTCGCCGTGGTTGAGTGCCGTGGCCGCCTTGGGCAGGGCGGTCCAGAAGCGCTCGAGCGCCCGGCCGAGTCCCTTGGCCTGCTGTGCAGTCAGCTCTCCGGCTGTGACGAGCCGTTGGAGCGCTGCCGACGCCTCGGCCGGGCTGTCGGGGAAGAACGGTGAACGGGGGCGGGCGTGGGGCGCGGCGGCGGCCACGTCGACACGGTGGATGTGACGGGCTCGTTCCCACATCTGCCCGACGGCGCGTGACCGGGCGGCGGGGTCCAGCGACGGCCACACCTCCTCCAGGTTCCGGCCGGGCACCCGGCGGGTCAGCACCCATGCGTGGCCGTTCCGGACGCCCGCGTCGATGACCGGCGGGTGGCCGATCTCCGGGGGCAGGAGGCTCACCAGCCGCCTCTCACGGAACAGGTCCGTCGTTCCCGGCCTGGTCGCGACACGTACGACAAGGTCATCGGTCAGCCACGTGGCATTGGTCCAGCCTCGGCCGCGCTCGGCACTGCCGAGGTCTGCTCCGTGTTCGCGGAGGACCGCCTCGGCCACGCGCCCGGGAACGGAGGTGCGGAAGTCGCCGTGTGTCACAGCGGCACGCTAACAAGATCCCGGTCGGCGAACGCATCACCGTGAAGCGTGCTCCGCCGCGGGCAGTCAGCCCGCGGCGGGGGCGGTGAGAACGTTGGTGCCCAACGGATCGATCGTGATCCCCGAGGGCCGATCCGGGCCGGAGGGCCACCAAGGGGCGCCGACCGAGGCCCACAGCACGGCGCCTACCCCGTCGGAGCCCTCGTCGGCCGGGCCGGCCGGCAGCGCGACGCGAACCCGCACGGTCCGTGACGCACCCGGTTCGAGAGCGAACACCTCGCTCTCGATGTACGTCCGTCCCGTCAGGTCCTCCCACCGCCCTGCGCGGTCGATCGACCAACGCACGTGCTCTGTGGAGGCGTTCTGTGTGCCGGGAGCCAGGGAGACCGCGACGCGCAGACCGGAGCGGGTGCGGTCGCCGGCCGAGTTGCGCACCCGCACCCGCCATTCCACCGCCGCGCCGCCCGGGGCGGCCCTGAGAAGGTCCGGCACCGTGACCGTGAGGTGCGTGGCGTCCACGGGAAGACGCAACCGCGCCGCGGTCGCCGCCGGATGGGCGGCCGGATTCCGGCCGTCCTCGGTGATCTGCGCGGACACCATGTCGTACGCGGCACGGGGCCGGTTGTTCGCGTACTCGTGCTGCTGGTCCGCGGCGAACAGCCGGAAGTCGATCCGGGTGAGCGTCTTGCCGCCCTGCCGGAGCGGAACCCGGGCGACGTACTCGCCGTTGTCGTCCTGCTCGTTGGTCCAGGAGAGTCTGACATCCCGCCACCGTCCGTCCTCACGGACCTGGAGCCGGTCGGCGACGGTGCCGACGTAGACCGCCAGGGAGCGGTGGTCGGCCTGCGCGGATGCAACTCCCGCCACCGATGCGTGGAACGGGAACGGTGGGCCGCCGGGGACCAGCGTGCGGCCGTCCGCGCCGAGACGGACGACCGGCCGGGACGCCGCCCCGCCCGCCGACGGCTCCCGGGTCGGCGAGGTCCGCGGGCCGCCACACCCGGCGACCGCCGTAGCGGCGGCGAGCAGCATCGCCGCCGTGCCGAGACCGAACGTCCGTGACATGGGCGATCCTCCGCGCCGGATGGTGTCCGCGACACCGTCTCACAGCCGATGCCCTGCCGCTCCTCCAGGTCGGACGCCATTCAGCCGGCGCGCTGTTGCCCTGCCGGCCGAGTCGGCCGTCGTCGACGGCGGGGACAAGGCGATGGCCATGGCCCAACGGCATTGCCGGGGTGTCGAGTTGCTGTGGTGGATGGCGTACCGCGAGTCACTATGATCTTGATCATGACAGTGCAGAACCCCGAAAAGGCTCCGTCCCGCAAGCAGCGGCTCCAGGAGAAGCAGCGCCGCCAGCTGCTGGCGGTCGACATGGTGGACAAGGCCGAGGTCAAGGTGCGCAAGGCGGAGTCCGAACTGGCCGTGGCGGTCACCGAGGCCGTCCGCGTCTTCGGTGACGAGAAATCCGCGTCAGAGGGACTCGACATGCCGGTCGAGGCCGTCCAGCGCTTCCTCGCCATGGCGCTGGAGGCCGGCGTCGACCCCGTCGACCAGGCGGACGCCGCGACCTGACCCCGTCTGCCCCGCACGGGGGGTGCCGGAGCGTGAACCGGGCGGGCTCCTCCGGCACCCCCGAATCGGGGGTCGCTGACAGGGGCCGGCTCCGCCACGGGCCGGGGCGGCCCGTGGCGGCGGGGTCCGCTACGCCGCGTCGGCCCGTGCGGTCAGCCAGGTGCGGGTCGGGCGGCAGACCAGCTTGCCGTCCACCGCCCTGCACCAGGTCTGGTAGTCGGAGGAGAACAGGCGCTTGCCGACCCAGTCGTAGGCGTTCGGGGCGGGGCTGGTGCGCGGGGTGCGGGCAACGAATTCGGACGCGTCGTCGACGCTGCCCGTGCCGTCGTAGCGGGCGACCGCGGGGTACGGGTAGACCGGCCGCGTGCGGGTCACCGTGCCGTCGGTGACGTTGGACGCGATGATCCTGCCGGGCTCCGTCGCGGTCTCCGCCCACGCCATCACCGGGGTCAGGACGTCGAAGGTGTTCGGACCGTTGCCGCCACCGCAGTGCGCGACGCCCGGGAACATGTAGAGCTTGGCGAAGCTGTCGGCCTGCCGGGCGCCGACCGTCTTCTTCAGGGCGTCGTAGTAGGCCAGCGTCCCCTGCGGTGAGATGTGCTGGTCGTTCCAGCCGTGCCAGAGCAGCAGCTTGCCACCGCTCTTCTCGAAGGCGCTGAGGTCGGGGTCGAGGGCGGCGAGGTAACTGGAGGACTGGACCGTCTTCCAGAAGTTCTCCAGGGTGAACTTCAGGTCGGAGAGCTGGAAGTCGGGGTTCGCCGCGTTGGTGTGGGCGAGGTAGCGGGTGAAGGACGTCACGAAGTTCTCGCTGGCGACGGTCTGCCCCTGCCTGGCCGGCACGAACAGCGTCCACTCCAGCTCCGAGCCCCATTCATGCGCTGTCGCGAGCTCCAGCTTGTGGCCCTGCGCGTCGGTCGCGCCGTCGTGCAGCCGCTGGACGACGCCCGCCTGAGCCTCCGTCAGGCACGTCGACGCGTCCGCGCACACGAGCGTCCTCGGGTCGAAACGGCAGGTGCGCGGGTCGTCGAGAATGCCGTCCGCCACACCGTCGAGCGCGTCGCACTCGTCCAGCACGGCCCGGTGGATGAGGGGCAGCTTGTCCGCGAGAAGGATGTAGTTGCCGTCCGCGTCCTTGTTGGTGAGGACGTTCCAGGCGTGGTGGAAGGTGTTCTGGACGACCATGTTGTTGGCGGGCGCGCCGGCGGCGATGCCGTCGAAGTCGTCCGGGTAGCGCTGGGCCTCCATCAGAGCCTCACGGCCGCCGTCCGAGCAGCCGGTGAAGTAGGAGAAGGCGGGCCGTTGACCGTAGAACCTGCCGATGACCGCCTTGGCCACCTGGGAGGTGACGTGCACACCCCGATAGGCGAAGTCGATCTGCGCCTGCGGATTGTCCAGTGCCCACGAGCCGTCGTTCAGCCCCTGGTGCCCCATGTCGGTGGTGGCGCTCGCGACGGTGCCGTCCTCGACGACCGGACAGCCCGACGCCTGGCCGTAGTTGATGTTCGCGCTGCCGCACAGGCCGCCGCAGCCGGTCTGCACGTAGCGCTGGGTCCAGCCGTCGACCGGCAGCCGCATGACGAGGGTGTTCGCCGGGGCGATGGTGCCGCGGACCTCGCAGTACGGGGCGGCCGTCCCGGTCGTCACGACCGTCGCGGAGGTGATCGTGACCGGGGCGTCCGTGACGCCGTCGAGGTCGAGGGAGGTGACGTCCGCGCAGTCCGTCACCGGCTGGACGGCGGGGAGAGCGGCGAGGCCTTGGGCGGTGGCGGCGACGGGGCGGGTGGCCACCGCGCCGCTCGCGCTCGCCGAGGGCACCAGGAAGGTCGCGGCCAGCGCCGCCACGGCCGCGCAGGCCGCCACCGCCGGTCTCGTGCGGCCTCGGACGAGGGACCAACGCATGAGTTACCCCTTTCGGTGCGGGGCGCCCGGCTCGGACGAGGGCGCCCACCGAGCGGGTAGCCTGACTCACGGCGCAGATATCGTCAACAATTTCGACAACAATAAGCGGGGTCGGCGCAAAGCAGCGGTCGGACGCCGCGTGCCCGGCGGGGAGCAGGGATCACACCAGCTCCAGTTCCACGGGGAACGGCGCGGGGGCCCAGCGGTTTGGAGACGACCTCGGGGTGGCGCGACTGCGCCGCGACCTCCGACACCAGGACCACCCCCGGACCCCGCCACTTCGACCAGGGCGAGCAGTTCGTGGAAGTAGCGGGCCTCATCGCAGGCCGTGCACGAGGTGGGCGTGCGGCCCAGAGCGGATGCACCCGATGACCTTCAGCCGTCGGCCGCAACTGATGGCCTTCGGCCGTGGACGTACCCGGACATCCTCTGGCCGTCCGCCGTACCGAATGGGTTCCGGCCATTGACCAAGCGCGGTCATCACCCTAACCTCCATCCTCATATGTAGATGACGTCCATATGTATGGAGTGGGTTCATGACATTGAACAGGGTGGCTCAGGACGCCGCTCGACGGCTGCGGGACGGCATGGCACGCGGTGTGCTGTCCTTCCCGCTGACCAGCTTCACCGACGACGGCAGCCTCGACCTGGACGCCTACCGCGCCTATCTGGCCGACCAGTTGGCCACCGAACCCGGCGCGGTCTTCCCCGCCTGCGGCACGGGCGAGTTCAGCGCGCTGGACGAGGAGGAGTACCGCCGGGTCGTCACCGCGGCCGTGGAGGTGGCCGACGGCCACGTCCCCGTCGTCGCCGGCATCGGTTACGGCTGGGCCCAGGCCCTGCGCTTCGCCCGCATCGCCGAGGACGCCGGCGCCGACGCCGCGCTGGTGCTCCCCCACTACCTCGTCAAGGCCCCGCAGGAGGGCCTGGTCGAGCAGGTGCGCCGGATCGCCGCGGGCACCGGCCTCCCGCTCATCGTCTACCAGCGCGACCATGTCGCCTTCAGCGTCGAGAGCCTGCGCCGCATCGCCGAACTGCCCACGGTCATCGGCCTCAAGGACGGCCACAGCGACCTGGACCAGCTCCAGCGCCTCACCCTCGCCGCCCCCGACCATCTGCTCTTCTTCAACGGTGCCGCCACCGCGGAGATCCAGGCCCGCGCCTACGCCACGGTCGGCGTCCCCGCGTACTCCTCCGCGGTCCACGCCTTCGCCCCCGAGATCGCCGACGCGTTCTTCACCGCCCTGCGAATCGGCGACGACAGCACCGTGGACGGCCTGTTGCGCGACTTCTACGTCCCCCTGGTCGAACTGCGGGACCGGGTGCCGGGCTACGCGGTCTCGCTCGTCAAGGCCGCCGCCCGGCTGCGCGGCAGGCCCGTCGGCCCGGTCCGCGCCCCGCTGACCGACCCCGGCCCGCAGGACCTCGCCGAGCTGGAGGAGCTCCTGGCGACCGGCCTGGCCCTGGCCGCAGCCGCTCGCTGAACCACCCGACGGCGTCTCGCCGTTCGCCGAACCATCCACCGGTCGGGCACCCTGCCCGGCCGTGCCGCGCCACCTCACCTCACCACGACAGACGGCCGCCGCTCCCCGGACGGGTGGCGGTCGTCATCTGCGCACCGTGCGAAGCACAGTTCAAAGGGGAACTGCTCCATGCCTCTCGTCGTCGTCGGAATCAGCGTGCTGGTCCTGCTGTTCCTCATGACCAGACTGAAGTTCAACGGCCTCATCGCCCTCCTGCTCGTGGCCGTCGGCGTCGCGCTCGTCCAGGGCATCCCGGCCGCGGAGATCGCTGACGTCCTCGGCGAGGGCGTCGGCGACCAGATCGGCGACACCCTCCTCGTCGTCGGACTCGGCGCCATGCTCGGCCGCGTCATGGGCGACTCGGGCGCCGCCCAGCGCATAGCCGGCCGGCTGATCAACGCCTTCGGCCCGCGCCACGTCCAGATCGCCATGGTCATCACCGCCATGCTGATCGGCGTGACGATGTTCTACGAGGTCGCCTTCGTCATCATCGTGCCGGTCGCCTTCACCATCGTCCGGGTCACCCGCAAGAACCTGCTGTGGGTGGGCCTTCCGATGTCGATCGCCCTGTCCACGATGCACAGCTTCCTGCCGCCCCACCCCGGCCCCACCGCCGTCGCCGCCACCTTCGACGCCTCCGTGGGCCACACCCTGCTCTACGGTCTCTTCTTCGCCGTCCCCATCGGCGCGGGCATCGCGCTGGTGTGGCCGCGGCTGCCGTTCGTCCGGCGGATGAACCCCTCGATCCCCCAAGGGCTCGTCACGGAGCGGGTGTTCGAGGAGGACGAGATGCCGGGCATGGGCTGGTCGCTGTTCGTCGCCCTGGTCCCGATCGTGCTGATCGCGGGGGCCGCCGTGGCCGACATGGCGGTGTCCGACGACAAGAACCCGGTCCTGCACGCCGTCGACTTCATCGGCTCCGCCCCGGTCGCCCTGTTGCTGACGCTGTGCCTGGCCATCTGGGCGTTCGGCCCGCGCATCGGCCGCAGCCTGGACGAGGTCAGCGCCTCCTGTGTCTCCGCGGCCAAGTCGATGGCGATGATCCTGCTGGTCATCGGTGCCGGCGGCGCCTACAAGGGGGTCCTCGTCGAGGGCGGGATCGCCGACTACATCAAGGACTTCACCGAGGGCTGGGACATCTCGCCGATCATCCTGGCCTGGCTGATCGCCGCGATCCTGCGCATCGCCCTCGGTTCCGCGACGGTCGCCGTCGTCACGGCCGCCGGTGTGGTGGCCCCGCTCGTCGCGGGCAGCGGCGTCCACCCCGAGCTGATGGTGCTGGCCGTCTCCTGCGGCTCCATCGCCTTCAGCCACGTCAACGACCCGGGCTTCTGGATGTTCAAGGAGTACTTCAACCTGTCGGTCCTCGACGCGATCAAGGCCCGTACGACCTACACGACCGTGCTGGCGGTCCTCGGCCTGGGCGGCGTGCTCGCCGTCGAACGCGCCCTGGACGCCTTCGGCATCTGACCCGACTCCTCTCCGACAATCCCAAGGAACCTCCGATGACCAGCGGAAACCAGCCCACCGTCACCGCCTTCGAGGTCTATCCCGTCGCAGGCCGGGACTCGATGGAACTGAACCTCTCCGGGGCACACGGCCCCTACTTCACCCGCAACGTGGTCGTCCTGACCGACTCCGAGGGCCGCACGGGCCTGGGCGAGGTACCGGGCGGCGCGAAGATCACGCGGACGCTGCGGGACGCCGAGTCCCTGGTCGTCGGCGCGCGCGTGGGCGACTACAAGCGAATCCTGCGCGAGATCGGGGACCGGTTCGGCGACCGCGACTCCGGCGGCCGCGGCCTGCAGACCTTCGATCTCCGCACGACCGTCCACGCCGTCACCGCCGTCGAGTCCGCCCTCCTCGACCTGCTCGGACAGCACCTCGACGTCCCCGTCGCGGCCCTGCTCGGCGACGGGCAGCAGCGCGCGTCCGTACGGGTCCTCGGCTACCTCTTCTACGTCGGCGACCCCGACCGCACGGACCTGGAGTACGTCCGTGAGCCCGGCGCCGACGTGGCGTGGCACCGCATCCGGCACGAGGAGGCGCTCACCCCCGACGCGATCGTCCGCCAGGCCGAGGCGGCCTACGAGCACTACGGCTTCCGGGACTTCAAGCTGAAGGGCGGGGTGCTGGAGGGCGCGGAGGAGGTCAAGGCGATCCGGCGGCTGAAGGACCGCTTCCCCGACGCGCGGATCACCCTGGACCCCAACGGCGCCTGGTCCCTGCGCGAAGCGGTCGAGTTGTGCCGTCCCCTGGTGGGCACCCTCGCCTACGCCGAGGACCCGTGCGGCGCCGAGGACGGCTACTCGGGCCGGGAGATCCTCGCGGAGTTCCGCCGGGCCACCGGACTGCCCACCGCCACCAACATGGTCGCCACCGACTGGCGCCAACTGACGCATGCCCTGGCCCTTCAGTCCGTCTCCATCCCGCTCGCCGACCCGCACTTCTGGACCATGCAGGGCTCCGTGCGGGTCGCCCAGTTGTGCAACGCGATGGGCCTGACCTGGGGTTGTCACTCCAACAACCACTTCGACATCAGCCTCGCCATGGTCACCCACTGCGGCGCCGCGGCGCCCGGCGAGTACAACGCCCTCGACACACACTGGATCTGGCAGGAGGGGCTGGAACGCCTCACGGTCTCCCCGCCCCGCATCGTCGACGGTGAGATCGCCGTCCCCCGGGCGCCCGGCCTCGGGGTCCGGCTCGACCGGGAGCGCCTCCTCGCCGCGCACGAGCTCTACCGTGAGAAGGCCCTCGGCGCCCGCGACGACGCGATCGGCATGCGCTACCTCGTCCCCGACTGGACCTTCGACAACAAGCGTCCCTGTCTGGTGCGCTGACGCAGGTACGGGCGGCCCGTCCGGCCCGGCCGCCCGCCGGCCAGGTCGGCGCGGCGTCTCAGCCCAGCTTCGACGCCGACGGTACGACCACCCCGTAGAGGTCCTCGATCGTGGCGAGCGCGCTGCGGTGGAGCTGTTCGGCGCCGACCTCGGCCACGGCGGTCCGCAGCGGGCGGGTCGCGGAGGCGTCGGCGACGACGGTGGGCCGGTTGCCGCGCAGGAACGCCCCCTGGGCGGTGAAGGCCACGCACATGTGGGTCATGAACCCGGCGATGACCACGTCCTTGCGGCCGGCGGCGTCGACCTGGTCACCGAGGTCGGTGCCGACGAACGCGTCGGGCACGTGTTTGACCACGACCGTCTCACCGTCGGCCGGGGCGACCCGGGGGTGGATCCGTCCGATCTCGGCCCGGATGTCGTACGGCGTGCCCTCGCCGCCGTCGTTGACCACATGGATGACCTTCGCGCCGGCGCCGCGGGCGCGGGCGAGGAGGTCGGCGGCGGCGTCCAGGGCGGGCTCCCATCCCGTCAGTTCCATCACGCCGCGGGTGTAGGTGTTCTGGTAGTCGATCATGATCAGCGTGGCATCGGCCAGCGAGGCGGGGGTCTGGTCGAAGCCGTTGAGGTCGCGAAGAGTCGTCGTATGCGTGGTCATGCCTCCACGCTAGGAGCCGCACACCATGGCGACAATGTCATGTAACTTGCAGATACGGACATCAAGGCGCCGGGCACCGAGCGGAGGCGGATCTGCATGAGTGACGTCGGCGAACGGCTCATCGTCGTCGTTCTCTTCGACGGGGTCGACCTGCTCGACGTCACCGGCCCCCCGGAGGTGTTCGCCCTGCTGCGCCGCGAGACCGACGACGAGCCGGGATATCGCGTCGTCCTGGCGGCCGAGACCATGGACCCGGTGACCACCGCGGCCGGGGTGCGGGTGCTGCCCGACAGCACGTTCCGCGAGGTGGCCCGGCGCAGGATCGACACCCTGATGGTGCCCGGCTCGGTCGAGATCGACAGCGAACGGCGGGTGCACGCACTGGCCGACCCCGCCGTCGTCGACCGGGTGAAGGAACTCGCCGGCCGGGCCCGGCGCGTCGCATCCGTCTGCGTGGGCGCCCATCTCCTCGCCGCCGCGGGCCTGCTGGACGGCAGGCGCGCCACCACCCACTGGTCGACCGCGCACCAGCTCGCCGCCGATCATCCGCACGTCGAGGTCGACGCCGACCCCATCTTCATCCGCGACGGCGACGTGTGGACGGGGGCGGGCATCACCGCCTGCCTCGATCTCTCGCTCGCCCTGGTCGCCGAGGACTTCGGTGAGGCGACGGCGCTGCGGGTGGCCCGGCAGCTGGTCATGTATCTCAAACGGCCCGGCGGACAGAGCCAGTTCAGCGTCCCCATCGAGCCCGTCTCCACCACGCGGCGCATGGCGGACCTACGGCATCACATCAGCCGCCATCTGGCCGGTCCCCTCACCCTCACCGACCTGGCCGAGTACGCACACGTCAGCGAGAGGCAGCTCACCAGGATCTTCAAGACCGAGCTCGGCACGACCCCCGCCGCGTACGTCGAGTCCGCGCGCGTCGAAGCGGCCCGCAACCGGCTCGAAACCACGGACGACACCTTGGAGCGGGTGGCGTCCGCATGCGGTTTCGGCACCCTCGACACCTTGATCCGGGCGTTCCGCCGCCGGCTCGACACCACGCCGACGGAGTACCGGAGCCGGTTCCGGCACCTGGTGTAGGCACCTCCGGCAGGGCCGGCCACTGTGGTGCTCACACGGCCCGGCTCGGTGGCGGAGCCCCCGACGGCGTGCGCGTGGCAGAACGCCCCCGTCTGCACCACAAGCTGGCCAGGACTTCGTCCATACGGTGGCTGCGTCAAGTGCCTTGTCTCTAGGATGTATTGCCTGGTGCACCGGTCAGCTCGGTGCCGTACGCGACTGGGGAGACGATGGAGTCCGGGAAGCGGTTGTCCACCAAGATCGACGCCACGGTTCCGACCGCCGCGCGCATGTACGACCACTATCTGGGCGGCAAGGACAACTACGCGGCCGACCGTGCCGCCTGCGAGGAGCTGGACAAGGTGGTGCCCAGCACCCGGGCACTCGCGCTGAACAACCGGCGTTTCCTCCAGCGGGTGGTGGCGACGCTGGCGCAGGAGTACGGCATCCGCCAGTTCCTGGACCACGGGTCCGGTCTGCCCACGCAGAACAACGTGCACCAGGTGGCCCAGCGCATCGAGCCGACCTCGCGCGTCGTGTACGTGGACAACGATCCGATGGTCCTGGTGCACGGCCGCGCACTGCTGGACCAGAACGACCGTACGGCCGTGATCCAGGCCGACCTGCGCGACACCGACGTGATCTTCTCCCACCCCGACACCCAGCGGCTGATCGACTTCTCGCAGCCGGTGGGCGTGCTCTTCAACTCGGTGTTCCACTGCATTCCGGACAGCGAGACGGACGGTCCGCTCGCGGTGGTGAAGCGGGTGACCGAGCGGCTGGTGCCCGGCAGCTGCCTGGTGATGTGCCAACTGGTCAGCGGGGACCCCGAGGTGCGGGACTTCGTCACCGACTTCATGGACAAGGCCACGCAGGGGCACTGGGGCCGGGTGCGCGAGGAGAAGGACGTCGCGCACTGGTTCGAAGGACTGGAGATCCTCGAACCCGGCCTGGTGGAGGTGTCCACCTGGCGGCCGGACAGCGAAGTGGCGCCGCGTCAGCAGACCCACGAATGGGTCGAGTTCGGCGGGGCCGGCCTCCTCCTCTGAGGAAGCGGCACCCGCTCAGCGGCCCCCGTAACGCAGTTCGACGGTCTCGCGCAGCAGGTCGAGCGAGTCACGGGGGCTGAGCGCGTCGTCGGCCAGCTGGTCCAGCGCCACGCGGTACTGCTCGGTCTCGTCGCGGTCCTCCAGGAACGTGGCGCTCCTGATGTGCTCCAGATAGACGATGTCCGGCAGATCGAGGCCGCCGAAGCGCAGGTATGTGACGGGTATGGCCGGTGCGGACGCGTTGGTCACGTCCAGGGGCACCACCTGCACGACGACGTGCTGCTGCTCGGCCATCGTGATCAGATGCTCCAGCTGTTCGCGCATGATGTCGCGGCTGCCCAGGACCCGCAACAGCACCGACTCGTCGACGACCGCCCACAGCTGCGGCGCGTCCGGCCGCTTCAGCAACTCCGCCCTCTTCATGCGCAGTTCCACGCGGCGGTTGACCTCGCGGCTCGGGGCCGCGGGCAGGCCACGCTCCACGACGGCGCGCGTGTACGCCGGCGTCTGCAGCAGTCCGGGGACGTACTGGATCTCGAACGTACGGATGGAATCGGCCGCTTCCTGCAGACCCACGAGCCGGTCGAACCACTCCGGCATCAAGCGCTTGTCGAAGCGCTGCCACCAGCCGGGCTCACCGGCACGCATCAGCAACTGCAGCAGGACGGACGCCTCGTACTCATCCGTACCGTAGAAATCCAGTAGTGCGCGGACGTCGACCTCGGTGGGTGGCCGGCGGCCCTTGCCCGCCTCGATGCGGGACAGCTTCGCCGGGCTGAACCCCACGGCCCGCGCCGCCTGCTCCTGTGCCAGGCCGGCGTCTTCGCGCAGGCCCGCCAGCTGTACGCCGACCAGCATCTTCAGCAAGGTCGGCGCCGGCTCGGTGCGGTGCAGGTACGGCTCGAGACGGGAGACACGCGGTGACTCGGCGGGCATCCTGACTCCTGGTGGACAGAAGGCAACAGCCTTCATTATCGCACCCGTTGAACCCGGCGCACACGTCCTGATCCGAGCCGGGCACGGGCGGCGCGCCTCACCTTTCACAACAGGTGATTCCGCTCACCGCCTTTCACACCAGGCCGTCGAACTCCCCGTCCTTCACACCGGCGAGGAACGCGGCGACCTCTGCGGACGTGTAGACCAGCGCCGGACCGTGCGGATCACGGGAGTTGCGTATCGCCACGCCTCCCCCGGCCAGAGGCGCGACCTCGACGCAGTTGCCCTCGGCGTTGCTGTGCCGGCTCTTGGTCCAGCGGACGCCCAGTGAACTCGCTTGCACCCCGTTCGGAACTGACGGCACAGCAGCCTCCTCGCACATGGCTGGCTCGATCCGCACGCGCAATTTCTCGTGAAATTGCACGGACGGGCTTTCGAGGTGGATAATAACTCCGTCGCCAACGTCCGTGCTGGCGCCCAGTCCTGACGTCCAGACGTCACCCACAGGAGATGCCGTGTCGCAGCCCGCGCACCCAGCACCCTGGTTTGGTTCGACAGTGCTCCCCGCACACCGGGCCGCACCGCTCGCCGCCGCTTCCGCCCCCACCCGCAGAAGCACCACCCTGCGCCTGCCCGGCAGCAGTGAGGGGTGCGCCCTCGCCCGCGAGTTCACCGAACGCATGCTGAGCGAATGGGAGTGGGACGGGTGCCGGGACGACGCCCTCACCGTCGTCTCCGAACTCACCGCCAACGCCGTGCTGCACGGTCGGAAGAACGGCTCGCCCGACGGCGCCGACTCCGACGTTTGGCTGCGGCTCACGCGCCGCGCGGCCCACTTGGTGTGCGCCGTGACCGACCAGGGCGAAGGATTCCCGCGCGCGGCGCACGCGCCGGACATGTTCAGCGAACACGGCCGCGGTCTGATGATCGTGGAGGCCCTCTCGCAGCACTGGGGCTGGACACGCCACGCGCCCCCGTACAAGACCGTGTGGGCCATGCTGCCCACGGGAGGCACCTGACATGCGGTCGCTGACCGAGCTCCGAAGCGGTGCGGCAACCGTCCAGGAGCCCCAGCAGGCCACGACACTCCGCGATGTCGGTCTCGTGTCCTGGGGCGAGATCGAGGACTCGTCAGGGTCCGCGGCCGCCATTCCCTTCCTGCTCGCGGCGATCGCCTCGGGGGACGAGGCCGCCGCGCACAACGCGCTGGACCGCCTGCGGCACCGGATCTGCCGCCACGGCTTCGTCGTCGGACAGGCAACGGCCGTCACGGTCCCCTTCCTGTGGGACCTGGCCCAGCGCCCGGAGACGCCGTGCCGTGCAGAGATCCTGGGCCTGCTGCGGAACATAGCCGACGCCCGGCAGTGGGAGACCACGGCGGCCGCCTACCCGAAGCTCCGCCGACTGCACGGTGATCACATCGAGTGGGAGTCAGCGGCCCGCCGCGCCGTGCGCGCCCAGCGCGGTGTGATCCCACGGCTCCTGGCCGAGCGCGACCACGAACTCGTGGACGCGACCAAGGCCCTCGCCTCCACGCTGGCCGACTGAGAACCATAAGGGCCGGACGCCGCGCACGCCCCGGAGCGACGACCGCCGCCCCCTAGGAGACGGCGGTCTTTGCGTACCGGGTCCCGAGGCCATGACAGCGGCCTCGGGACGGCAGGCGGGTTCGGAACACAAACCCTGGATGAATGGGGCGACTTCCGCCGCCCGTCAGTTCGTGCTCTGGGTCCGACGGCGGCGCACGATGAGGAACGTGCCGGCACCCACGGCCACCGCCGCCGCGGCCGTGCCCGCGAGGGGAAGTGCCGAGGAGGAACCCGTGTCCGCCAGATTGCCCCCGGTCGTCGACCCGCCGCCTCCGGTCGCCGACCCTCCGGTCGTCGTCGCGTTGCCGCCGGTCGTCGTGCCGCCGCTGTTCGACGACGACCCGCCGCCCGAGCCGCCGGAACTGCCCGAGCCGCCGGAACTGCCCGAGCCACCGGAGCTTCCCGAGCCGCCCGTCGCACCACCCGTGGAGCCGCCCGGTCCCCCGCCCGTGACGTCCAGCGTGATGTCGGCCTTGTCGTTGCTCTTGTCAGGATCGAACGGGCGCTTTTCGGTGCTCAGCGCCACCGAACCCTTGGCGTCAGCCACCCGCTTGTCGATCTTCAGCTTGAAAGTGTAGGTCTCCTGGCTGCCCTCATTGAGCGAGCGCATGCCGCAGACGTACGTCTGCTCCTCGGCCCGGCAGAACTGGCCGCGCTTGACGACCGACGTGCCGGCGGGAAGCGTGATGACCACGTGCACGGCCGGGTCGCCTTCCCTGGGCCACACCCAGGCGGGCCCGGCGTTGGTGAACGTCGCGTTCATCGTCACCGTGTCGCCGATGCCGCCCTTCAGCGCGGCACCCGTCACCTGGTAGTCGGCGGTGTTGACGACGGTGACAGGAACCGTCACGACCTCGCGGGAGCCCTCGGCACCGGCCTGCGCCTCGACCAGTTTCACCGCCGGTGCGGTTCCGGCCACCGGATCGGTGCCGTTGTCCTCAAAGCCGGGAGCAACGTCCCCGACACGCACCCGGAGTTCCTCGTTGAGCGCGCGGTCCAGTGCCTTGACGTGCAGCAGCGTCTCGGGGGTATAAACGGCGCCCGGCTCCACCGCCTGGTCGAACGCGCACGATGCCGTCCATCTCTCGGGCATCTCGTCGTACGGCCGGACGTGCTGGACGAGGCAGTTGGAGGGGACCTCGGCCAACTCGAGTCCCCGGCTGACGGAGTAGGACACCCACACCTGCTCGGTCGCCCCGGTGCCCTTGTTGGCCACGGTGACCGGCACGTCGAAGCCATCGCCCGGTTTCAGCCCGTCGACCGGGGTGACGCCGCCGACGACCAGTTCGGGAGCGGTTTCGTCGCCGAAGGCGGCGGGGGCCGTGGCCAGCGCGATCAGGCCGGCCGCCCCGAAGGCGGCGGCACCGGCACGACGGGCGCGACGGTTGCGTGGGGATACGGGCATGGGGAGATCCTCTGTCGGGACGCAGGTGAACCGACGGTGTCCTGGAAGCAGACAGTCCGCCGCTCCCTAGACTCCTGCGGGCCCCCGAGGGTTGCACGGCCGACGCCGCTGGGAGATCCGTCGAGAACACGTACCCGTCGCACGTCGCCGACGGTGACCCCACACGGTGCGCCGTCCCGTCGGAATCGACGTACGTGAATGCGCGAAGCCTGCGGGACGTGGTCGTCGGCGCGACGAAGCGGTCCTCGACACCGGGCCTCTTCCACTTCGACGCCCGCATCGGCTTCATGCCGTGCGCCGGAGGCTGTGCCGCGGTCCGGACACCGGGGGCCGCCCGCGTCAACTTCCCCGACCCCGAGGGGGGCCGCCGTTCAGGGCGGCCGTGACGGACACGGCAAAGATCTCCGAACTCGCCGACCGCCGGATGTCGAGAACGCGCCGATCGCTCCGTCCCTGGGTGGAAGCCGCAACCGAACCTGGAGGACAGCCATGCGAGCGGACGAGATCACCGAGATTCTCCGGTTGCCGAACAGCCAGGAGCTGCTGGCGCGCGACGTGGTCCGGCTGGCGTACGTGGCCAAGGACGGCACACCCAGGAACGTTCCGATCGCGTTCACCTGGAACGGTTCCGAGATCGTCATGTGCACCTCGAAGAACGCCCCGAAGCTGCCGGCGCTGCGCGCCAACCCGATGGTCGCCCTGACGATCGACACCGAGGTGCACCCGCCCAAGATCCTGCTCATCCGCGGCCGCGCCGAGCTGGAGGTCGTCGACGGCATCCCGGACGAATACCTGCAGATCAACGGCTCGTACGAGATGACGCCCGAGCAGCGCGTCGAGTGGGAGGCCGAGGTCCGCTCGCTCTACGACGGCATGGTCCGCATCGTGGTCACCCCGACCTGGGCAAAGCTGATCGACTTCGAGACCACCCTGCCGAGCGCGGTCGAAGAGCTGATCCGGCAACGGGCGGGTCGATGACCTGGGAGGTCACCTGGGCGCTGATCCTGGGCTTCGTTCTGTCCGCCGTCGTGCGGGCGGTGGGCCGCCGCCGCTCCACGGTCGTACGCCTCCTCGGCGAGGTCTTCGAGATCGCCTCGGCCAACCTGGTCATCGAACTGGGCATCGTCATGGCGCTGTTGATGGGCTGGCAGTTCAGGGCGGCCGAGTTCGCCGGCGGGCCGATCATGATCGTCGTACTCGCCGCGCTGTTCCGGCTCTTCCTCCGCGAGCGGCTGCTGCGTCAGGCCCGTGAACAGGCCGAGCGCGGGGTGACCGGCTCCATGGAAGGCCACGCGGCGATGGACATGTCCGTGGGGGGGCGAGGGCAGTTTCGCGCGCAGGCTGTTCTCACGGGACGGCTTCACGTCCGTGGCGCACATCTTCGTCATGGAGTGGGCGGCGATCCTGCGGGACCTGGTGGTCGGCCTGCTGATCGCGGGCGCGATCGCGACGTTCGTCTTCGGCGGTCTGGGGCTGATGCCCGACCAGGCCGACGCCACGATCCCGGAGGAAGGGATCACCTGGACCTACACGACCTGGCTCAACATCGTCTTTCTGCTGCGGCACGGGCCCGACGAGGCCACCCACGCGCGCGAACACTGATCGAGGCCGCGTGGCGCTTGCGGGCCACCGGGGCCGGCGATCCGCGCCCGGGGCGGTGGTCATCGGCCCTGTCCCGGGCTGTAGTGCCCTAGGAACATCTCCACTCCGCTGACGACGAGGCGGTCCGTGAGGTCGTCCTCGATCCGGGTGCCGTAGGTACCGAAGACCATGTGGGGGAAGACCAGCAGGGCGTAGAGCTGGATGATCGCCGCCTCCAGGTCGGGGATGACCAGCCGTCCCTGCTCGGCGAGTTCGCGCAGGGCGCCGGCGACGACGGGGTGATGGCTCTCCGGGCCGTGCTCCTGCCAGCCCCGCCCGAGTTCGGGGAAGCGGTGCTGCTCGGCGGCGACGAGGTTGCGCAGGGCGATGACGTCCTTGTCCGTCCTGACGGCGTGCACCCAGGCGCGGGCGGCATCGACGAGGGCCGTCCGGAGGTCCTCGGCCGCGGCCAGTCCTTCCAGCGCGGCCGAGGAGGCGTCGCCGAGGGACTCGTCCAGGGCGCTGCTGATGACCGCGCTGAACAGCGCCTCTTTGCTGCCGAAGTGGTTGTAGACGGTCACCTTGGACACGCCCGCTCGGGCGGCGATGGTGTCCATGCCGACACCGAAGCCGTCCCGCAGGAAGAGCTCACGGGCCGCCCGGACGATGGCCTGCCTCTTGAGTTCGGCCCGGGGGCCGCTGGGGCGCTGCTTGACGCTGTCCACGCTCATGGGCCCGATCCTAGCAATTGGCTGAACTGTACAGTTGAGTTCATATGAACTGTGCCGTACAGTTCAGCAAAGATCGGGGCGGTAGCCGTGGTCGGCGTCGGCGCACCCGGCGTCACCTCCGCATCTCTCCTCGCCCCCTCTCATACCGCTCCCACAGTCCGCGCCCGGACGACGCCCAGACGACAAGGACGCCTCATGACTCGACCCGCACCGAGCGCCGGCCACGCGCCGGACCGGCACCACCCGCCCGTCGATCCACGCCGCTGGGCGGCTCTGACCGTCATCTGCGTCGCCCAGTTCATGCTCATCCTCGACGTCACCGTCGTGAACGTCGCGCTGCCCGACATGGCCTCCGACCTCCACCTCGACCGGGCGGCGCTGACCTGGACGGTCACCGCGTACACCTTGTGTTTCGGTGGTCTGATGCTGCTCGGTGGCCGCCTCGCGGACGCTTTGGGCGCCCGCCGCACGCTGCTCGCCGGGCTCGCACTGTTCACCGCCGCGTCCCTGGTCACCGGGCTCGCCGACAGCGCGGCCATGCTGCTGGGCGGACGGATCGCCCAGGGTGTCGGAGCCGCCCTGCTCTCCCCCGCGGCACTCTCCATCGTCACCACCACCTTCCACGGCGCCGAACGCAACAAGGCGCTGGGCGTGTGGGCCGCCGTCGGCGGCTCCGGCGCGGCGGCCGGTGTCCTCATCGGCGGCGCACTGACCGACGGACCTGGCTGGCAGTGGGTCTTCTACATCAACGTGCCCATCGGCCTGGCCGTCCTCGCGGTTCTGCCGGCACTCGTGCCCGCCCGTGCGCCGCAGCCGGTCCGGCTCGACGTACCCGGCGCGCTCCTGGTCACCGCCGGCACCGGCTCATTGATATACGGCCTGGTGAAGACGGGTGACGCGGGCTGGGGCGGCACGGCCACGCTGGTGCCGCTGGCTGCCGCGGTGGTGCTGTACGCCGGCTTCGGCGTGGCCGAACGGGCGAGCCGGGCCCCGTTGATGGACCTGCGGATGTTCACTCGCCGCCCGGTTCTCGCGGGGGCGTTCCTGATGCTGGTCGCCACCGGGCTGCTGATCGCGTACTTCTTCCTCGGGTCGGTCCATCTCCAGCACGTCCGGGGCTTCAGCCCGCTGAAGACCGGTCTGCTGTTCCTGCCGGTGGCGGTGGCCACCGGCGTCGGGGCGCATCTCGGCTCCCGGCTCGTCGGGCGGGTCGGCAGCCGCGCGGTCGCCGTGACCGGCATGGTGATCGCCGCCGCCGGGTCCGTGCCACTGACCCGGGTGTCCGCCGCCGGCAGCGCATACACGGGCCTGCTGCCCGGCTTCGTCGTCGCCTGTCTCGGTCTGGGCGCGGTCTTCGTCACCGCCACCACCACCGCGCTCGGCATGGTCGACCGTCACGAGGCGGGTCTCGCCTCCGGAGTCGTCAACACCTTCCACGAAGTGGGCGGTTCGATCGGCGTGGCGGTCGTCTCCACGATCGCCGCCTCCGGCATCGACTCCGGCTCGGCCGGCGGCTTCAGGGACGCCTTCACCGCCTGCACGGTCGCGGCGGCCGCGAGCGCCGCGGTGTCCCTGGGGCTCGTACCGCGCGGCAGGCCGCAGCTGACCGGAGGGCCGCACGTGCACTGACGGGAAACACCTGGCGCGATACCCCTAAGGGGTATACAGCCCATGCCTGCGGGGCCCGAGAACACGGAGTTACCACAGGCGTCGAGGTGAGCTCTTTGCACTCGCACGCGACGCGCTGCCCGACCTGAACGACGCCCGCCCACAGTCCCGGGTGCTCGGTGCCGGTCATTGCCAAACGGACACGGGAAGCGCTGCTCCAGCGTTTCATCTCCCTGCGCTAACTGTGTCGACCGGGCAGGTGTCCGGTCTGCAAGTGGCCGTCCCCCTCGAGGTCGAGCGCGTGGGTGGGCAGCGTGTGTCCGAAGCACCTTTCGTTCGGATCGGTTCCGGACGCGTGAAGCACAGTGAGCGTCTCGTAGTCACTGGCCTCCGCCCGCGAACGGCCCCCTTATCCGCCACGAGGCACCGGCGACAAATCCCTTTGAGGAGACCCGTGATCTCTCCTAGGTTGGCCCGCGTGACAAACGAGGTGCCCTACCGGCCGCTCCCCGTGGACCAGTCGGACGTTCGCTACGCCCACGGGCCCGACTCGACCCTCCAACCCGGTGTACCGGTCGGCGAGACGCTCGCATTCGACTGGAACGACAGCGCGGTCTACCCGGGCACGTCCCGGAAGTTCTGGGTTCACGTGCCCGCCGCTTACAACCCCGCGCAGGCAGCGTCGTTGATGGTGTTCCAGGACGGATGGTGGTACCTGGACCCCGAGGGAGAGGTCCGCGGCGCGATCGTCCTGGACAACCTCGTCCACCGCGGCGACATCCCGGTCACCATCGGTGTGTTCGTCGACCCCGGCGTCTTCCCCGACGCCGAGGACTCCAAGAACCGCAACACCGAGTACGACGCGTTCGACGACCGGTACGCCACGTTCCTGCTCGACGAGATCATCCCCGAGGTCACCCGGCGGTACACGATCGCCGCGGACCCTGACCGGTGGGGCATCTGCGGTAGCAGCAGCGGCGGCAACTGCGCCTTCACCGCAGCGTGGCTGCGCCCGGACAAGTTCCGCCGCGTCATCGGCTACCTGTGCAGCTTCGCGCAGATGCCGGGCGGCAACCCCTACCCCGACCTGATCGCCCGCCACGCGCGGGGCCCGCTGCGCGTCTTCCTCCAAGCCGGCCACCGCGACCTGGGCTGGAACGAGCCCGAGAGGAACTGGCTGGCCCACAACCTGCGCGTCGCGGCCGCCCTCGCGGAAGGGGGCTACGACTTCCGTCTGGTCCTGGGCGACGGCGGCCACAGCCCCAACCACGGCGGGGTTCTCCTCCCCGACGCACTGCGCTGGCTGTGGCGGGCCGACGAGGCCTGAACGCCACCGGTGTTCGGCAGCCGTGCCCGGCTACTAGCTGCCGTGTACGCCGGGGCGGTGTCCCGGCCATCGCCCACGAAGCCAACTGTGACACTCGCCGTGGCGGCCGTTTCTCCCTCTCAGCGCAGTTGCTCGGCCAGTCCGACGATGATCCCCTCCGGGCCGCGGAGGTAGCAGAGCAGATTGCTGTCCTCGAACTGGGCGATCCCACCGACGAGTTCGGCACCGTGAGGGCGCAGGCGGGCAACGGTGTCCTTGAGGTCGTCGACGGCGAACATGACACGGTGCGTGCCCAGAATGTTGTGCGGCCGGTCACGCTCGGTGCTGATCGCCGCGGGGCTGAGGTACTTCGCCAGTTCGAGCCGGCTGTGACCGTCCGGGGTCCGGAGCATCGCGATGTCGCAGTGGACACCGTCGAGTCCGGTGCACTGGTCGGCGAAGGGGCCCTCGGCCTCGCCCCGGCCTTCCAGCTCCATACCGAGTTCCACGAAGAAGGCGACTGCGGCATCCATGTCCTCGACGACGATGCCGACGTTGTCCATCCGCTGAATCGCCATGCTGATCTCTCCCTCTCATCCGTACGGCCCGTGATGGCCGCTGACATCCCTGGGACGGAGCCGCCGGGACGTTCTCGACATCCTCACAGGCCCGATTCGAGAAACATCGGCATCCGCACCGGGACGGGTGTCCCCTCGCCGGCTGATTTCGGCGGAGCCGGGCGACCATACGGTTCAGCGGGCCGCCGCGGGCGGCGGCAGTCGTAGGCCGGCGAGGTCCGGCGGTACCGGGCTGTCGGGCCGGAAGAGCGGTGAGGCCGGGCCGTCCTGCGCGGTGGCGGGCGCGTCGGTGAGACGGAACCGGTCCCGCAGCCGTCCGTAGAAGTCGGTGGGGTGCAGCCGGATGAGGCGCACCCGCTCCGGCGCGCGGAAGACGCCGATCCAGTCGCCGGGCTCGAGGACTCCGCGCAGTTGGCCGTCGACACTGACCACGGCGCGACCCGAGTGCGGCAGCACGCGCAGGGCGACCGGCTCGTCGGGCGCCGCGACGATGCTGCGGTCGAACGTCATGTGCGCGGCGATCGGGGTGAAGACGAGGGCGTCCATGTGCGGCGAGAGCACGGGGCCTCCCGCGGCGAAGCTGTAGGCCGTGGAGCCGGTGGGGGTGGCCACGGCCAGGGCGTCGGCCGAGTAGGCGGCCAGCAGCCGCCCGGCGAGGTAGACGCCGGCGCTGACCTGGTGGTCCCGGACGAGTTTTTCCAGGACGATGTCGTTGAGCGCGTGGACGTCCAGCCGAACGCCCCAGCCTTGTCCTCCGGCGCTCTCCGGACGCACGTGCGGTGCCGGCAGCGCCGGGCCGTGGCCGTAGCGCGTCAGGACCTCCAGCTCGCTCGGCATCTCCAGCGGCCGGGAGGCCCGCATCGTCAGGGTCATGCGCTCCTCGACGGAGGCGTGGCCGTCATGCACGGCGTCCAGGGCGGCCACCATCTGCGAGACGGAGACCTCGGTGAGGAATCCGACCTTGCCGAGGTCGACACCGAGCACGCTCGCACCGCTCCTGACCGCGATACGGGCGCCGCGCAGGAAAGTGCCGTCCCCGCCCAGGGTGACCACCAGGTCCGGGTTGCCGGCCGCCTCCGCCTCTTCCTGGCCGTGTCGCCGCCCGTGCTCGGCGCCCCACACATCGATGTCCGTGCAGCGGATGCCGTGGGACGCGCTCCACTCGCGCACCGTCCGCGCCGCCGCCCGGGCCTCGTCCCGGCCCTGATGCACGACGAGACCGAGACGACGAACGGGCATGAGGTCCTCCTGGTGGGATGGCACAGCGCCGATCCGGGGCAGGCAGGTCAGCTCTTTCCAGCCGAAATGCCCCGAACGCGGATCTCCGGGGAGCGTACCGGCCCGCACCGCGGCGGGCATCGTGATGCGACGTGGCGATGTCGTGGCCGTGCCGGGAGCTGGGTGAGGCCGTCGGGCCGGGGCGTTGCCCTACGTCATGGGACCGCGCCCGCGGCACCTGCTGACCGCCGACAAGCCGCTCGGGCGGGCGTTGTCAGTGCCGGATGACACCATCCGACCATGAGTGACGAGTCTTTCAACTGGCGTGAGTTCCTCGGACGTTGGCAGCAGGAGTGGGTTCCGCGGGCGGACGCCGACGAGGACGAGGAGGAGACCGCCGCGGGCCCGGGCAGGCCCGGGGCGGACGAGGCGGCGATCGCTGCGGCCGAGGAGCGGCTGGGTCGCCGGCTGCCGCCCTCGTACCGGGAGTTCCTGACGGTGAGCGACGGCTGGCACGTGGACCAGACGGCCGGGGTCTACCAGCTCGGCGGGGCGGCGGACATCGACTGGTTCCGGGACCCGTACGACATGAGCCTGATGTACGAGGAGAATCTGGGCGACCATCCGCGTTCGGAGGAGGTGCTCCTGGCCGGGATGTGGCGCCGCGCGCTCCGCCTGGAGACGGACTCCGACATGTCGAACGCGTTGCTCGATCCGGGCGACGTCGACGAGGACGGCGAGTGGGCGCTGTACGTCTACAAGGGCTGGGGCGGTGAGATGCCGCAGCGCTACCCGTCGTTCCGCGCGTACATGGAGGCGATGTACCGCGGTTTCCACGCCGACCGGGTGGAGCGACCCGACTTCGTGAACGCGACCACGCGCGCCCAGGACGCCCATGTGACGGAGGCGCGCCTGCTGGCCCTGCGCGGCCGGTTCGAGGAGGCGCTGCCGCTGCTGGAGGAGGCGTTCTCCTTCGGACGCCCCGGGAGCGCGGTCCTGCTGAACCAGCTCCGGCATCTGCTCGCCCCGCACAGCTCCCAGGGCTACGGCGATCTGGTGGCGGACCCGCGCTACCTGCCGGACATCCTGCCCGTGGAGGCCATGTCGCCGGCGCGGGGCGAGTGGCTCTCGAGCGGGGACGACCACTGGCTCGGGATGATGAGCGCCCGCGGGGTCGCGCGGGAGGCCGCCGAGACCGTACTGGGCGCGCTGCGAGACGGCACGTATCGCTACGCGCCTCCCGGTGCGTGGGGCCAGGCCGTGGCCGAGGCCCGCGAGTCGGCCCGCTGGGGGGCGTACGACGGCGCGTGGCGGGTGCTGCGTGAAGCGCTCCCCTGCTGGGAGTCGCCCGGGCCGTCGCTGATCGCCCCGCTCGGCCTGCTCGCCGATCCGGTTCTGGGACCGCTGATCACCCCGGAGCGCGGGCGGGAGCTCCTGGCCACTCCGCGGTCCGGCGAGACCGGGCCGGTTCCGGAGCCGGTGCCCGATCTCGATCCGCCGGGTCTTGCGTGGCTGACGGAGCCTGCGGCGAACCGGCAGCCTCTGGACGGCTACCGCTGTGTCTGGGTCCAGGGCGTCGACCCGGCCCGGATGCCCGCCCTGATCGGCGAGGAGGGCGCCGGACTGAGCGCGCCCACGGACCCGCGCACGGCGTCCTGGCGCGCACCCCAGCCGCATGAACGGGAGGGTGTGGAACTCTGGGAGGACCGGGCCGTCGTCGCGGTCGGCCGTACCGCCGAGGGGTGGGCCTTCGCCTTCGACGGCTCCTCGCACCGCCGCCTGCACGCGCGGTTCGTGTCCCCCGCCCCGGCAGCCTCCGCGTCGGGCCGGGCGGTGGTGGTGTGGCGCGACGCGACGAGCGGCGCCCCGGGTGACCGTCCGGCCGCGTTCCATGTGTCGGTGGCCGAACACGGCGCGGAGCTCTACGCGTTCACCGTGCGCGGCACGGAGATCCACGGCTCCGGGGCGATACCCGGCGCCCTCGATCCCGCACGGCTGTTCCGCCCCGAGGACACCGAACCGGACCGTGAGCTGCGGCTGCTGGAGGCCCTGCACACCGAACTCGGGCTCTCGCTCCCCCGGTTCGCGCTGACCCGGGGCAGGCTCCACACCTTCACCACCCGCTCCTGGACCCGGGCGCCCCGCGACGGCGAGGGCTTCGCCTACGCCTACATCAGCCGCGGCCGAAGCGGGGTCCGGGATCAGGGATCAGGGGGCGGGTGACCCGGCGGCGGTCAGGGACACGACCGCCTCGGCGGTGTGGACGAAGAAGGTGAGGGTTTCCTCGAAGTACAGGGTGACGGTCATGGCGTCGTGGGAGAGGTAGCCGATCGAGACGTCCTGGCCGAGCCGCAGTTCGAAGTCGCCGCCGCGGGCGGACAGGAGGAACGCTCCGTCGATGGCCGGTGCCCAGACGATGTCGCCGTCCAGGAGTGCGGCGAGGTGGCGCAGGACGGGATAGCCGTGGTCGGAGGTCTCGCTGACCGCCGTGTGGGCGTCGGCGCTGAGCGCCAGGGTGTAGGGGCCGTCCACGCCGGCCAGCCGCAGGGCCGTCACGGCCCGGCTGATCACGTCGGGGTAGGCCCGTACGTCGGCGGGCAGGGCGAGGGGCTGGTGGGAGGAGTCCGCGCGGAGTCCGCTGATGCCACCCGCGGCAAACCCCTCGAAGACCGCGCGGTCCTCGGCGAAGGCAAGCTGCCGTGCGGCGTCCTTCAAGGGTTGCCAGTCGGCGTCCTTGGCGCCGCGGGCGACGGCGTCGACCTGTGCGCGGTCCAGCGTGAAGGGCACGCGCAGCTCCACCAGCGGCTGGAAGCGGCGCCTGCGCGCCTGGATGCCGTCCGCCGGGGCCGTCACCTCGTCCAGATGGCCGGTCCCCACTCCGGCCAGGCCCAGGCCACCCGGTTCCGGGACGTCGACGATCCGGCGGCCCGCCACATGCCGGCGAAAGGTCCGGCGGGCCTCCTCCTCCAGGTCGGCCCAGGCGGCGTCGGAGAGCGGCGCCAGTTCACGGTGCAGGTTGTTCATCGACGGGACTCCGTTTCATACTGCCGATTCCCAGGGACGTGTCGGCGGATCGGGAAGGGGTTTCGGAGGGCGGGAGGACGACGGCCCGGGGCAGCTGCGAGGCGGTGCCGGGGCTCTGGGGCGCCTCGGGGAGGTCTTCCAGGAAGTCCGCGGTGGGCGCGAAGAACAGACCGCCCGTCACCGCGGTGGAGAAGCCCAGGATGCGGTCGTGCGCGGCCGACTCCGTGCCCAGGAACATCCGCTCCAGCATCGTCTCGGTCACGTCGGGGCTGCGGGCGTAGCCGATGAAGTACGTCCCGAACTCGGCGCGTCCGACGGCGCCGAACGGCATGTTGTCGCGCAGGATCTGGCGTTCGGTGCCGTCGGGGTCCGTGACCGTGGTGAGTGCGACATGCGAGTCGGCGGGCTTGACGTCGTCGGCCAGTTCCACGTCGGAGAGTTTGCGCCGTCCGATCACCCGCTCCTGCTCCTCCACGGACAGCGCCTCCCAGGCCGCCATGTCGTGCAGGTACTTCTGCACGACCACATAGCTGCCGCCGGTGAAGTCCGGGTCCTCGTCCGCGACCAGGACCGCAGCCCGGGCGGCGGCGCCGGTGGGGTTCTCCGTGCCGTCGACGAAACCGAGCAGGTCGCGCTCGTCGAAGTACTTGAAGCCGTGCACCTCGTCCCGCACGGTGACCGAGCCGCGCAGCCGGTCCATGATCTCCGCGGCCAGCGCGAAGCACAGGTCCTGGCGGGCCGCCCTGATGTGGAAGAGCAGGTCACCGGGGGTCGCGGGGGCCCGGTGGGCTTTTCCGGCGAGTTCCCGGAAGGGGTGCAGGTCTGCCGGTCGCGGGCCGGTGAACAGCCGGTCCCAGGCGTCGGAGCCGATGGCGGTGACACAGCTGAGCCGGCCCTCCGGCTGGGCCCGGAAGCCCACTGACCGGGTCAGCCCGGCGACGTCGGACAGCAGGTCGCGGACGGTGTCCTCGCCTCCCTGATCGACCGTCACCACCAGGAAGACGGCCGCGCTGGTGAGCGGCGACAGCACCTCCTGCGGCTCCGCCCCGGCAACGGCCCACGCGGCACCCCGCTCGGCGGGTTGCCCGGTCATGAGGGGTCCTCGGTGTGCGGAGTGACACGGACCTTGATGTTCTTCGTCAGGGGCTGGTTGCTCTGGGTGCTGTAGTCGCTCGCCGCGACCAGCACGTTCATCTCGGGCATGTATCCGGCGGCGCTGCCGCGGGGCATGTCGAGGCTGCCGGGGGCGATGCCGCGGTAGCGGTCGTTGTCCAAGTGGCGTCCCTGGTCCTCCAGGGCGAAGTCGGACCCCGTCATGTTCTCGCAGATGTCGGGCTTCAGGCCGTCCACCAGGGCGCGTTCGCGGATGGGCACCTGGGAGACGCTCTTCGCCGCTCCCCAGCCGGCCGCCGGGTGGTGGTAGGGCCGGTGTGCGGGTCTGCTGTCGTCGGCGGGGCCGTCGCCGCCGGTGGCGGAGCGGCCGGCGCTGTCGTCCCCGGGGGAGGCGGGGGCAGCGGTGGGGTGCACGTCGGGTGCGGTCATCTCGTTCTCCTGCGGGCGGGGTGGTGTCAGGTGTGCGACGACAGCGGGGTCAGGGACGGTGAGGGCACCCAGGTGGCCGCTAGGGCGGCCGTGACGAGCAGGGCGGGCAGCAGCGGCGTGCTCCAGCTCAGCCAGCGGTGCAGGGCTCCACCGGCGGCCGCGCCGGTGATCAGCAGCAGCACGGTGGTCACGTCGCGCGTGCGAAGGCGTCCGGCGGTCGTCCAGCCGGCGATGGCGGAGGTGAGCAGGCCGGTCAGGTAGGCGGTGGTGACGTCGCCGCCCGTCGTGACCCGGACACTGGCGTTCTGGCAGCCCATCGCGGCGGCCGTGAGGAACAGCAGCAGCGCATGCCCGCCGGTCGGTGCGGTGCCGTGCCGCCACAGCCAGCCGGCCGCGACCAGCCACAGCAGCGCCGCTTCCAGCAGCAGTCCGGCCCGGATGCCTCCCGACGGGATGCGTCCGCGGCCGGCCGAGACGAGGCTGCCCACCGACGCGCCCACGACATAGCCGAGCAGGGCCACGGCGACCGCGCGGGCGGCGGCGAGGTGGGCGCTGCCCAGATGGAGTCCCAGCAGTGCCGAGTTGGCGGTGACGACGCTGGTGAAGACGCCGTTCAGCGCGAGGAAGCCGAACGCGTTGGTGGCGCCCGCCGTCAGCACCAGCAGCCACCGCACCGGCCGGTCCCGGCCCGGCCAGGGCGGTGGCGCGGTGGCCTGCGCAGCGTCCGGCATCGTCTTCTCCGTCTTCCTACGGTGGCGTGGACGCCGGACGCCCGGCCGGAACCGGCGCCGGGGGCCGGGCGCACACGGTCGCCGGCCGGACGAGCCCTCGTACCGGCAGTGATCACCCGGAAACCGGCCGGGCCGGGGCCGCGTACCGGCGCCGCTCACCCGGTCCCCGACCGGACCAGGGCCGCGTACCGGACCGCTCCCCCGGGGTCACTTGGCGAGGAAGTCCAACAGCGCCTGGTTGACCTCCTCGGGGTGGGTCCAGGCGATGTTGTGCGGGCCGCCCTCGACGGTGACGAACGTCAGGTCCTTGATCAGGCCGGGCAGCCGCTCGGCGGTCGCCTCGTAGGGCAGGATGCGGTCCGCGTTGCCGTGCACCAGCAGCGTGGGCACGTCGATCTTCGGCAGGTCGTCGCGGAAGTCGGTCAGCCAGGTGTCGACACAGGCGTAGGCGGCGTACGCGGACGCGGCGACCGCGACGTTGAAGCTGTTCTGCCAGGCCTGGTCGCTGATCCGGGTCCCGGCGTAGGTGTCGACGTTGTAGAAGTTGTCGAGGAAGTCCTTGAAGTAGGCCGGGCGGTCCTTGAGCACGGCCTCCTTGATGCCTTCGAAGACGGAGCCGTCGACCCCCTCGGGGTTGTCGTCGGTCTTGAGCAGGAAGGGCGGGATCGCGCCGAGCAGCGCCGCCTTGCTGACCCGTGCCGAGCCGTAGCGGCCGAGGTAGCGGGTTACCTCGCCGGTGCCCATGGAGAAGCCGACCAGGGCCACGTCCTGGAGGTCGAGGTGGTCCAGCAGGGCCTTCAGATCGGCGGCGAAGGTGTCGTAGTCGTAGCCGATGGTCGGCTGGCTCGATTGCCCGAAGCCTCGGCGGTCGTAGGTGATGACCCGGTATCCGGCTTCCAGGAGCACGCGTTCCTGCTTCTCCCACGAGTGCCCGTTGAGGGGGTAGCCGTGGATGAGGACGACCGGCCGGCCGGTGCCGTGGTCCTCGTAGTAGAGGTCGATGGAGTGGCTGTTCTCCTGGCCCACTGTCACGAAGGTCATCAAGATCACGCCTTTCGGGGTGTTGTCAGCCGGTGATGTGGTTCAGCCTCACAGTCCTGTGCCGAACCCGCATCACATGAATGTGTGAAGGGACTTGAGTCCGCCGGGTTCCACCAATAGGCGCGAAAAGGGCATATCAATAGTTATAGGTGATGCGGGGTGATTCTTCAGAAGCGAGACGGCTGCGAGGTCGGGGTCCGCGAGGGGGCGCGTCGAACGCCCCGCAGAACCCGGCGCACCTCAAACGCCCCGCAGCGCCCTGTCGAGTGCGGCCCGGCCGACAGGCCCCCAGTGCGGTTTGCCGCCCGGAAGCCCCCGGTCCCCGTTCTGCCCCATGAGCATCAGGAAGAGGCTCTTCATCGCGGCCAGTCCGCGGGCCCGCCGGATCGCGGCCTCGTCCGCGTGCGCATACGTGTCGAAGAAGCGTGCGGCCGTCCCCGCGGGGAGCAGTACCCATGCGGCGGCGAGGTCCCACGCCGGGTCGCCGGCGAACAGGTCGCCGAAGTCGACGATGCCCGCGAGTGTTCCGTCCGAGACGACGACGTTCGCGGGATGGAGGTCACCGTGCACCCACATCGGCGGGCCCTGCCATGCGGGGGCCGCGACGGCGTCGTCCCACACCTCCCGCACGTCGGCGGCGATGTCGTCGGGGACGACGGCATGGAAGAAGTCGTCGAAGCCGCCCGTGCAGTCCCGGGGGTGGGCGCCGCGGTCCGTGGCGACGGGCGCGTCGGGGGGTGCGGGTACATGGAGTGCCCGCAGGAAGCCCGCCAAGGTGTCGGCCGCGTGGGGGCCGCGGCGGATCGTGCCGTGGTCCAGCGGTTCACCGGGCACCCATGTCATCACCGTCCAGTGCTTGGGGAAGCGCTCGGACGGTTCACCGCACCGCACCGGCGTAGGCACCGGGAGCGGCAGGCGCGGCGCCAGCTCGGGGAGCCACCGCCGCTCCTTCAGCTGGAGCTCCGGGGTGCGGTCCATGCGCTGCATGCGCACGGCCAACTCGTCGCCGAGACGCCACATTTGGTTGCCCCAGCCGCCCGGCACCTCGTGGAGGGCCAGGTCCGCAAGGTCGGGATGCTGCTCGTGCAGCAGCTCGCGGACCAGGTCCGCGGTGATCTCGATCTCGGTGCCGGTCATGCGACGTCACGGTACCGAGGTGGCGGGCAGAGCGGTGCCCACCCCCGGTGCATCGTGCTCGATGCCGCCGCTCGGTGGCGAAAAAACGATCACGGCTGGACGAGTTGGGCGGCCACGGCGTCGAGGACCCAGTCCAGGCCGGTCGCGAAGGACGTCTCGGCGTCCACGTCCGTGCCCTCGTGCACGGCTTTGGCCAGCGCCGGGAAGCGGCCCGTGGCCAGCATCCTCGTCACGTGGGGGCCGTTGGCGCGCTGCCAGTCGCGCTTGGACAGGCCCGTGGCGCGCTCGGCCCGCAGGGCGGCGATCTCACGTCTGATCGCGCCGGTGGTGTAGGCGCTGACGGTCTCCACGGCGCGCAGGACGGTGTCGATGTCGGCGAGGCCGTCGAGGGCGGCCAGTCTGGCCTCGGTCACGGCGAGGCCGTTCGGGCCCAGGGTGGGCCGGCCACCGAGGAGGTCGGCCAGCCACTCGTGACGCAGGACGGTCCGCCTGGTGCGGTGGGCGAGGACGCGCAGTGCCTCCCGCCAGTCGGCAGGTGCCGTGTCGGGGAGGATCTCGGCCTGGACCTCGTCCACCATGAGGTCGAACAGCTCCTCCTTGCTGGCGATGTATCCGTACAGCCGCATCGGCCCGGCGTTGAGCCGGGCGGCGACCTTGCGCAGGGACACCTCCTCCAGCCCGCCCTCGTCGGCCAGCGCGACGGCCGCGGCGACGATCCGCTCACGGTCGAGGGGTACGGGGCGTGTCGGCCGCTCCGGCCGGTCCCACACAGTCATGGTCACACCGTTTCGTTGCGATGCGGCGTAGCGGGGAAATACAGTGTATCGCCATGAGACAGCGTATCGCCGTGGTCGGCGCCGGCCCCGCAGGCCTCACCTTCGCCCGTGTCCTGCACCGCCACGGCCGTCAGGTCACCCTCCTTGAACGCGATCCCGCCCCCGACGCCCGCCCCCCGGGCGGCACGCTGGACCTGCACGCGGGGCTGGGCCAGCTCGCGCTGGACAAAGCGGGGCTGCTGGCGGAGTTCCAGGCGCTGTCCCGTCCCGAGGGCCAGGCCATGCGCATCCTGGACACCGACGGGACCGTCCTGCGCGACTGGCTGCCCCGTCCGGACGACCGGGCCAACCCCGAGATCGACCGCGGGCAACTGCGCGACCTGCTGCTCGGCCCGCTCGACGTCCGGTGGGGCCGAGGTGTGACCCAGGTGGTGCCGGGTGCCGCGGACGGTGTGCTGGTCCGTTTCGAGGACGGGCGGGAGGAGGCGTACGACCTCGTGGTCGGCGCGGACGGCGCCTGGTCCAGGACCCGGCCGGCCGTCTCCCCGGTGACACCGCACTACACCGGCATAACCGCGGTCGAGACCTCCCTCGACGACGTCGACACCCGCCACCCCGACCTCGCCCGGCTGATCGGCGACGGTTCCCTGGCCGTGTACGGCGTGAACCGCGCACTCGTCGCCCAACGCAACAGCGGCGGCCACGTCAAGGCGTACGCACAGTTCCGCGCGCCCCTGGACTGGCACGGAGACCTGGACCTGACGGACACCGAGGCCGTGCGCGCGAGCCTGCTCTCCTTGTTCGACGGCTGGGCTCCCGGTGTCCTCGACCTCCTGCGCCACGGGAGCGTGTTCACCCATCGGCCCCTCCACGTCCTGCCCGTGCCCCACACCTGGACCCATGTCCCCGGGGTGACACTCCTGGGCGACGCCGCCCACCTCATGCCCCCGCTGGGGGCCGGCGCCAACCTCGCGATGCTCGAAGGCGCCGAACTCGCCGAGTCCCTCTGCGACGACGGGGGCGATCCGGACGCGGCCGTCCGCGCCTTCGAGGAACGGATGTGGGTCCGGGCCGGCAGGTGGGCCGAGATGACGACCGCTGGGCTGGAACGCCTGGTCAGCCCTGATCCGGCGTCGGCCCTCGCCCTCTTCGACGAGGTGCAGCCGTCCTGATCACAGGGTTGGGGGCCGGTCGGCTGCGTTCCCCGAACAGGTGGGCGAGCAGCGGGAGTTCGGGCATAGATTGGGCGCAGGATGATCCACGCCTCGGCTGAAAGACTGACGCGACTCATGACCGAACCCGTCACCACGCCCGAACCGGCGGAGCAGAAGATCGACACGTCGGTGCCGCACTCGGCGCGCATCTGGAACTACTGGCTCGGCGGCAAGGACAACTACCCCGTCGACGCGGCGGCGGGCGACGCCTACACCGCCGTCTTCCCCGGCATCGTCACCATCGCCCGCAGCAGCCGCGCCTTCCTGCGCCGCACCATCGCCCACCTGGTCACCGAGGCGGGAATCCGCCAGTTCCTCGATGTCGGCACCGGCCTCCCGACCGCGCAGAACACCCATGAGGTGGCCCAGCGGCTCGCTCCCGAGGCGCGGATCGTCTACGTCGACAACGACCCCTCGGTCCTGGCACACGCCCGTGCCCTGCTGCGCTCCACCGACGAGGGCGCGACCGCCTACATCGACGCCGACGTCACGGACCCGGACCGTATCCTCGCCGCCGCCGCGAAGACGCTGGACCTCGGCCGGCCCACCGCGCTCATTCTCAGCAACATCCTGGGGCATGTCGCCGACCACGATCAGGCCCGCTCCCTCGTCGCCCGGCTCATGGACGCCCTGCCCTCGGGCAGCTATCTCGCCGTCAATGACGGCTCGCTCGGCATCGACCCCGTCTTCGAGCAGGCGCAGGACGCCTACAACAGCAGCGGCGCGGTGCCGTACAACCTGCGCACCGCCGAGGAGATCACGGCCTTCTTCGACGGCTTGGACCTCATCGAGCCCGGAGTCGTGCCGGTCACGCAGTGGCGGCCGGAGGCCGGTGCGCCCGCTCCGGAGGTCGTGGCCGAGCACGGAGGTGTGGCCCGCAAGCCGTGAGACGTGCAGTGCCGGCCCCTGGTCCGCGCCGTCGACAGCGTGGACCAGGGGCCGGCGGGGGCTGCTTCCGACGTGTCAGAGGATCACGCCGAGTCCGAGGAACAGGCCGAGGCCCAGGCCGTCGTAGTGATGGTGGTGGACGTGGTCGCCCGGGCCGTCGTGCGCCGGGACGGCCTTGACGGCCGCCGGGACGTGCCCGGCCGGGGCGGCTTGGGCGGCGCCTGCCAGGGGCAGGACCGCGACGCAGGCCAGGGCAGTGGCAGCGGCGGACTTGGCGATGAACGTGCGCACAGCAACTCCTTTGTCGACTGACAGCGTTGTCCTCGACGCTAAGCAGGGCGGGCGGGCCGCGCGCGTTGGATCATGACCGACGGTGACGAAGACCCTCGACGCCTCCGCGCCGAGCGCCTCCACCCCGTGCTGCCGACGCCGACCGCGGCCCGGTTCCGTACGCTGGCGGACATGCGGATGCGCCCGACACTCCACTGGACCCCTCCCCCCGACCTGCCGCCGGGCACCACGGACCTGCGTCCGGTGACCGAGGCGCTGCGGGCCGGTGGGGTCGTCGTACTGACGGGGGCGGGTATCTCCACCGAGTCGGGCATCCCCGCCTACCGGGGCGAGGGCGGAAGTCTCAGTCGGCACACCCCGATGACCTACCAGGACTTCACCGCCGATCCGCGGGCCCGGCAGCGGTACTGGGCGCGCAGTCATCTCGGGTGGCGCACCTTCGGTGGTGCCCGTCCCAACGCCGGACACCGGGCCGTCGCCGCGTTCGCCCGGCACGGCGTGCTCACGGGAGTGATCACCCAGAACGTCGACGGTCTGCACCAGGCCGCCGGCAGCCGGGGAGTCGTGGACCTGCACGGGCGACTGGACCGGGTCGTGTGCCTGTCCTGCGGAGCCGTCGGCGCGCGCCGCGACCTCGCCGTGCGGCTGGAGGCGGCCAACGCCGGATTCAGTCCGACGGCCGCGGGGATCAACCCCGATGGTGACGCCGACCTGACCGATGACCAGGTCGCCGGCTTCCGCGTCGTACCCTGCGTGGACTGCGGCGGGGTCCTCAAGCCGGACGTGGTCTTCTTCGGTGAACCGGTGCCGGTCCATCGCATCGAGCGGTGCCGGCAACTGGTCGACGAGGCGTCCTCGCTGCTGGTGCTGGGCTCCTCGTTGACGGTGATGTCCGGGCTCCGGTTCGTGCGCCATGCGGCCCGCGCCGGCAAGCGGGTGTTCATCATCAACCGGGACCCGACCCGGGGCGACCCGTTCGCCTCGGCCCGCGTCGCGCTCCCCCTGGGAAGCGCCCTCACGGCCGTCGCGGACGAGCTGGACATCGCCGTGGACGGGCAGCCGGTCGCGTAGGAGGTCCGGGACGACCGCGTCCCGTCGTGGTCAGCGATCGACCGGGGGCAGGTGGGCCAGGCCGGTGTCGGTCATGATGCGGTCGACCGTCCGGTGCAGGGGGCTGTCGGCGCCGATGACGGTCTCGACCCCGCCGGGCAGCAGATCGCGCGGCCGGTACCACTCGCGCAGTTGTTCCGGACCGACCTCGTCGCGGATCGGCTTGGTCGCGTGGCGGACGAGGGTCTCGTCGAACCCCACGTCCAGGTAGTAGGCGTGGCTGGGGCCGCGGTGGTCGGCGCACAGCCGGGCGAGCATGTCGCCGTAACGGTCCGCGTACAGGATGCCCTCGACGACGACGTGGAACCCGGCGTCCAGGGCGTAGCGGGCGGTCAGGTCGATCAGCCCGATGTTCGCGGCGCCCGGCCGGTCCCGTTCCCGCAGCACGGTCCTGCGGAGGTTGTCCTGGCCGACCAGGGCCAGCCCCCGGCCGAACCGCTCGCGGAGGCCGGACGCGACGGACGACTTGCCCGCGGCGCTGTTGCCGCGCAGAAGTACCAGCCGGGTTTCCGCCGTGCCCACCCTCACGGCGGTCACGGTACCGGGGGCAGGTGCGGCGGGTGTGCCGAAGCCCCGGGTTGCCGGGAAACGTGTCCGGCGGGGCGCCCTGGAGGGGGCGCCCCGCCGTGGTGGTGCCGGTGTCAGCCGGTCAGTCGGCCGGTGTCAGGGCGACCTCGGCGCTGCCCGACAGGGACGGCAGGCCGTCCGGGGGCGTGTCGGTGTAGGTGGCGTTGAAGACTGCCTTCAGGTTGTCCGAGCCGGCGTGACCGCCGTCCACGAACGTCTTGAACGAGCCGGAGCAGCCGTTGCTGGAGGACAGCGGGTGGCCGTGTGTGTCGTGGCCGAGGATGAACGAGACGGTGACCTTCGCGCAGTTCACCGGCTGGTCGTCGGTGACGGTGACCTGCCAGGTGACCGTGTCGCCCCAGTGGAACGGCGTGCCGCCGTGCGGGGCCGGGTCGGTGGTGAGGGAGACGACCGGCGCCTTGTTGCCGACCACGACGGGCACCGACGCGGAGGCCGAGCGGCCGGTGCTGTCGGTGACCTTCAGCGTGGCGTCGTAGACACCGTTGGCGTCAAAGGTGTGCTTGGGGTTCGCCTCCCTGGAGTCGACGGTGCCGTCGGCGTCGAAGTCCCAGGCGTAGCGCAGGGCGTCGCCGTCGGCGTCCTTCGTTCCGGCGCTGGAGAACTGGACCGTCAGCGGGCTGGTGCCGTTGGTGACGTCCGCGGCGACCTTGGGCTCCGGGGTGCGGTTGCCGCGGGTGAAGTCGATGCGGGAGAGCTGGGCCTCGGGCAGTTCCGCGAAGTACCCGGTGCCGTACTCCAGGACGTACAGCGCGCCGTCGGGGCCGAATTCGGCGTCGATCGGGCCGTCCGTGACGATCCCGGGGATCGCGTCCTCGATCTTCTGGACCTCGTTGTGCTTGCCGAGGGTGATGGCCTTCATCTGGTCGCGGGTCCACTCGTAGAAGAGCGGCTTGCCGTCGAAGTACTGGGGCCAGCGGTTCTCGGCGGTGTTGCGCTTGTCGTAGCGGTACGCCGGACCGCCCATCGGGCCGATGCCGCCGGTGCCGAGCTCGGGGAACTCCGCGGAGGCGCCGTAGCCGTAGACGATCTCCGCGTCCTCGACCGGGGGCAGTTCGCTCAGGCCGGTGTTGTGGCGGGAGTCGTTGACCGGCTTGGCGCAGTCGAAGGCGCCGCTGGAGGTCTTCGTGGCGAAGTCGTAGTCCTGGTAGGGCATGTCCTGGGTCACGCAGAACGGCCAGCCGTAGTTGGCGGGGCGGTCGATGACCATCCAGCGTCCGTGGCCGGCGGGGCCGCGGCCCGGGTTGGCGGTGTTGGCGTCGGGCGAGTAGTCGCCGACGTAGACCTCTCCGGTCTTGTCGTCCACGCCGAAGCGGAACGGGTTGCGCAGGCCCATGGCGTAGATCTCGGGGCGGGTCTTCGCGGTGCCCGGGGCGAAGAGGTTGCCGTCGGGTATCGCGTAGCCGCCGTTGCGCTTGACCTTGATGCGCAGGACCTTGCCGCGCAGGTCGTTGGTGTTGCCCGCGGTGCGGCGCGCGTCGTAGGCGGGGTTGCGGTCGGGGCGGTCGTCGAGCGGGGCGTAGCCGTCGGAGGAGAACGGGTTGGAGTCGTCGCCGGTCGACAGGAACAGGTTGCCCTTGTGGTCGAAGTCGATCTTTCCGCCGACGTGGCAGCAGATGCCGCGGTCGGCGGGCACGTCGAGGATCTTCTGCTCGGTGCCGTAGTCGAGCTTGTTGCCGACCAGCTTGAACCGCGAAAGGCGGGTGACGCCCTTGTACTTGGCGAAATCGGCGGCCGTACCGAACTGCGGTGCGTCGCCTTCGTTGACGCCGGGGGTGGCCGGGTCGTCCATGGGGGTGTCGAGGCGGGGCGAGTAGTAGAGGTAGACCCAGTGGTTCTTGGCGAACGCGGGGTCGATGGCGATGCCCTGCACGCCTTCCTCGTCGTGCTGGTAGAGCCCGGCGGGGCTCTTCTTCATGTCGGCGGCAAGGAAGTTGACGCCGCTCCTGGGGTCGTGGATGCGGACCTCTCCGGTGCGTGCCGTGTGCAGCACCCGCCGGTCGGGCAGGACGGCCAGGGCCATGGGCTCGCCCGGGCGGTCGTTGAGGGTGACCTTCTGGAAGTCGGACGAAGCCGGGGGTGCGGGGTCCGATGGGTGGGCCTGGGCCGCGGGGAGGGGCAGGAGGCCGACGGCTCCGGCCAAGGCCGCCGTCCCTATGAGGGTGACGATCCGTCTGTTACGCACTCAGAACTCCTTTGGTCCGACCAGCGGGTGAAAAGCAGGGTGGAATGCGTGATGTGAGCGCTGGGGTGCCCCGCCCGACCAGCAAGTCACCGGGCGGGCACCACTGGTGATGTCGCGTCAGTTGCAGGCGCGCAGGGCCGCGAGGTTGTCGTAGCCGATCCGGGCGAACTCCAGGGACTGGCCGGGAACGGTCGCGCTCGGTGCGTTGTCCTGCTCGACCATCGGGTTGTGGTAATTCTTCGCCCCCACCCGGGTGAAGAACTTCCGGTAGTCGATGTCGCCCGTGCCGAACGGCACCATGTCGTAGCCCAGGCCGCTCTGGAGGTTGACGACGCCGTCCTTGGCGTGGAAGAGCGGGAAGCGGTTGGTGTTGCGCACCACGAGGGCGGCCGGGTCGAAGACGTCCTCGCGCTGCGAGCCGTCGTGGGCGGTGTAGGTGTGGAACTTGTACTGGGCGACGTGTGCCCAGAACACATCCAGCTCCAGATAGACGTTCTTGCGGTCCGTCACCGTCAGGAAGTACTCCAGCTTCCGGATGCCGGAGCTGCGGGTCGGCCGGCCCTGGTCGTCGAGCGGGCCGCCGTCGAGCAGGAAGTCGTAGGCCGCGTCGTGGTTGTGGGTGTAGAGCTTGATGCCCTCACCGCGGGCGACGGCACCCAGCGTGTTCCACTTCTCCGCGGCCACGTCCCAGTCGGCCCGGTAGCGGGTGTTGGTGGGGTCGGCGCCGGTGCCCATGTGTTCCATGCCGAGGATGTTGGCGATTTCCAGGAAGCGCTTGAAGGTGTCCAGGTCGGACGGCGTCAGCGGCCAGGACGGCGGGATGTAGCCGTGGCTGCCCTGCGCCCGCAGACCGTACTCGTCGAGCCACGAACGCAGGAGCTTCGCGCCCTGGACGGTGCCCAGATCGGCGCCGCCGGGCGCGTTGGCGTGCTGGCCGTAGCCGGCGAACTCCACCTGCCGGTAGCCGAATCGCGACAGCTGCCGGAACACCTCGCGGAATCCGGAGGGCAGGTCGGAGGCCAGCGGGTCGCGGCCGATCGCGTCGCGGACGGTGTAGAGGATGATGCCCCGCTTGTGCGGCGGCACCAGCGCGGAACGGCCCCGGTCACCGTCGGCGGCCGCCGGGCCGTCCTGCGCCAGGGCGGGCGCGGCGCCGAAGACCGGGGCGGCGATCGCGGCGGCGGTGGCGGCCGTGCAGGTGCTGAGGAAACGGCGGCGGCTGACGCCGAGAGTGCGGCGCAGGGCGTCGCCGGTGACGGCTTCGTCGTTGAACGCGGTCACAGTGGTTCTCGCTTTCGTTGTCGCGGTGCTGCGTGTGCCTGGCGGACGCCGCCTCACCAGAGGCCGGCGAGCCGCAGGAGAAGGGACTTCACTGCGGTGGCCGCTGGGCGGCCGGACACTGCGCGCGGGGGGTGGAGTTCAGGGCGAGCGGACCTTCGTCGTCGCTCGTGGGGCGGCGGGCGCGGCTGCGGCGGGTGCGGGAGGAGTCAGGAAGGACGACGGCGAACGGGCATCTCCCGCAGGCGGTCGGCGAACGACAGCAGCGCGGTGAACTGCTCCGCCAGGCCGGCCGGGCCCGCGTCAGGGTCCTTGAAATAAAAGCCCAGTTCCGGGAGCGGGCCGGACAGACCCGCCTCGTGGGCACGGGCGACCAGGCGGGCCAGGTCCAGTACGAGCGGTGCGGCCAGCGCCGAGTCGCAGCCCTGCCAGACGGTCTGAAGGATCATGCGCGAGCCGAGGAAGCCCTCGAACGCGACGTGGTCCCAGGCGGTCTTCCAGTCGCCGAGCACGGGTACGTCGTCGATGTGCACCTCACCTTGCGGTGTGTGTCCGAGGGTGTCGGCCAGCACACGTTCCTTCCCGGCGTTCTTCGCCGCGGCCGCCGCGGGGTCGGCCAGCGCCGCCCCGTCCCCGCCGCCCAGCAGGTTGGTGCCGGACCAGGCACGTACCGACAGGGCGCGTTGGACGAACATCGGGGCGAGCGCCGCCCGCAGCAGGGTCTGGCCGGTCTTGCCGTCCCGGCCGGCGTGCGGAAGCCCGGCCGCCGCGGCCGCCTCGGTGAGGGCCGGGGTGCGCAGCCCGGTCGACGGTGTGAAGTTGACGTAGGGGCAGCCGGCCCGCACGGCGGCCGCCGCGTAGAGGGAACTGGCCGGCAGTCGTACGGCGTCGGGTGCGGGCTGCGGCTCCGTGGAGGAGACGTTGACGACCACCACCCGTGCCAGGGCGTTGCGCTCGCGGAACGCGGTGAGGTCGGCGGCGAAGTCGGCGATGAGTTCCGCGTCGCCGCGCCGTTCGTCCGGGAGCGGGCCGCCGGGTCGTATCTCGTCGTCGGCGGCCTGGAGTTCGGCGCGTACGGCGGGAGCGAGCCCGTGCGGCAGGACGCCGCCCTCGGTGAGGTGTTCGGCCCGCTTGGGCAGCGGGCAGTGGACGGTGTCGTGGCCGCCGAAGACGAGCGACGACAGGGCCGGCAGACCGGTTCCGTCGAACGCGGGTGTCTCGGTGACCATGCCGGTCGGCGCGTGCAGTCCGGCGGTGACCGCCGCGCATCCTGCGACGGCCGTGGTGGCGACCGATCCGCGGGCTCCGACGAACCAGACGCCGGTGCGCGCGGTCCGCTCCCCCGTCCGGGGCTGCGATGCGTTCCCGTCGTTGTGCACGGGCTGCCTCCCTGCCATGTCGATGTGCCGATGTGGTGTGCGGGACGGTGCGTCGGGGTCCGGGGACCTCTCGGCCACCGCCGGCATCGGGTGGCTTTGGCCGCGGCCCGGGAGAGCTGCTCCGTGCGGGGCGCGGTTACGGCGTGCGGGTGGGCGGCGCGAGGCCGCGGGGATGAACTGCGGGATACCTGGGGGCTCTTGGCCCCGCGCGGTGCGGGACGTCCTCGGTAGGTCGGTCTCGGGGGTCGGGGTGCCGTAGGACCTGAAATGCGGCGTCAGTGTCGAACCACTGTGTGGTTCCTGTGCACGAAGGGACCGTAGCCCCGTTCGTCCGTGGCCGGAACCCCTTGTGCACGAAGAAGGCGAACTTCTTCCTGGATCAGGACAAAGAAAGGGCGGGGGCACCCCTGACCGGCCCGGCGGCTCACCGCCGCCGGGCACGGCTCTGATCGGCTCGGAAGAGGAAAGGGACGGCAACCGCGTTTCGACGGTGGCTAGTTGTCGCCACCTGCGAAGGCGGCGTCGAAGGAGGCGGTCGGGGGTTCGAAGTCGTAGGCCTTGAGGTGGCGCAGTGCCT
>NZ_QFRX01000001.1:162209-223028 GCF_003143935.1 Streptomyces sp. Act143
GGGCTGGGCCTGGCGCATCGGCTCCAGCCACGCGCACGGCGGCTACCAGAACCCCCTGGCGGCCTATGCACTGAGCTCGTATGCCGACCTGAAGCCGAAATCGGCGACAGGACAGGCGGATTGGGCCAAGTCCCTCGACCGACAGCTGGAGTTCTACCGCTGGCTGCAGTCCGACGAGGGTGCCATCGCGGGTGGTGCGACCAACAGCTGGGCGGGCCGTTACGCGACCCCGCCGGCCGGCAAGTCGACCTTCTACGGCATGTACTACGACGAGCAGCCCGTCTACCACGACCCGCCGTCCAACCAGTGGTTCGGCTTCCAGGCGTGGTCGATGGAGCGAGTGGCGGAGTACTACCAGCAGACGGGGAACGCGCAGGCCAAGGCGGTCCTCGACAAATGGGTCAAGTGGGCGCTGTCCAAGACCACGATCAACCCGGACGGCACCTACCAGATCCCCTCCACCCTGCAGTGGTCGGGCCAGCCCGACACCTGGAACGCCTCCAGCCCCGGCTCCAACAGCGGGCTGCACGTCACCGTCGCCGATTACACCAACGACGTCGGGGTGGCCGCCGCGTACGCCAAGACCCTGAGCTACTACGCCGCCAAGTCTGGCGACACCGCGGCGAAGACGACAGCCAAGGCGCTTCTGGACGGCATGTGGACCAACTACCAGGACAGCCTGGGCATCGCGGCGCCGGAGAACCGGGCGGACTACAACCGCTTCGATGACACGGTGTACATCCCCAGCGGCTGGACCGGGACCATGCCCAACGGTGATGCCATCAACTCCTCGTCCACCTTCGAGTCCATCAGGTCCTTCTACAAGAACGACCCGGCCTGGTCGAAGATCGAGGCCTATCTGAAGGGCGGCGCGGTGCCGTCATTCACATACCACCGGTTCTGGGCCCAGGCGGACATCGCCCTGGCCATGGGCTCGTACGCGGAACTCCTCGAGTAGCCCCCCGCTGAGACCGCGTGCGCGACCCCGTCACCCGGCGACGGGGTCACCAGCCGGGCGGCCCCCGCCCCCTTGGGGGCCGCCCGGTACCAGGATTCACAAGCTGTCAAGACCCGTTCCACCCTCATCACCAGCCGCTTCGGGATTCACCCCAAGACTCCCTGACCGCCCTTCTTGTCAGGAACATGATCCTCTTCTACAGTCCCAGCGAGATCGCTTTTTGGGAGCGCTCCCAATCCCTTGCAGAAGCCCTCGCCCCCCACATCCCTCGCGGAGGAGCCGCATGCAACCCTCACGTCACCAAGTCCGCAGGACGCGCGCCGTCTGCGGTGCGCTGCTGACCACGCTCGCCGCCCTGACCGCGCTGCTCACCGGCGCTTCGGCTTCCCAGGCCGACACCACGATCTGTGAGGCGTTCGGCACCACCACGATCCAGGGCCGCTACGTCGTGCAGAACAACCGCTGGGGCACCAGCGCCACCCAGTGCATCTCCGTCACAGACTCGGGCTTCAGGGTCACCCAGGCCGACGGCTCGGTGCCGACGAACGGCGCTCCGAAGTCGTACCCGTCCATCTACAACGGTTGCCACTACACCAACTGCTCGCCCGGCACCAACCTTCCGGCACGGGTCAGCTCCATCTCGAGCGCGCCCACGGGAATCTCCTACAGCTACGTGACCGGTGCGGCCTACGATGCCGCCTACGACATCTGGCTGGACCCGACGCCGCGCACCGACGGCGTAAACCGCACCGAGATCATGATCTGGTTCAACCGTGTGGGGTCCGTGCAGCCGGTGGGCTCGGCCGTTGGTTCCGCCACAGTGGCAGGACGTCAGTGGCAGGTGTGGTCCGGTAACAACGGCTCCAACGACGTGCTCTCCTTCGTCGCGCCGTCGGCGATCGACAGCTGGAACTTCGACGTGATGGACTTCGTCCGGCAGGCCGTCTCGCGCGGACTCGCGCAGGACAGCTGGTACCTGACGAGCATTCAGGCAGGCTTCGAACCGTGGCAGCACGGCGCGGGCCTGGCCGTGAACTCGTTCTCCTCCACGGTGAACCTCGGTGGCAGCACCCCTGGCGACCCCGGCACCCCCAGCGGTCCCGCCGCGTGCAAGGTGACCTATGGCACGAGTGTCTGGCAGGACGGCTTCACAGCCGACGTCGCCGTGACCAACACGGGTTCCTCCCCGGTCGATGGCTGGAAGGTCGCCTTCACGCTGCCCTCCGGACAGCGGATCACCAACGCCTGGAATGCCACCGTCTCCCCGTCGACAGGGTCCGTGACGGCCACCAACGTCGCACACAACGCATCCATCGCACCGGGCGGACAGGTCTCCTTCGGGTTCCAGGGCACCTACAGCGGCAACTTCGCCAAGCCGGCCACCTTTAGCCTCAACGGAACGTCCTGCACCACCGCGTAAGCCGCGGAAGGCTTCTTCCGCCCGGGGCCCGCCCGACCGGCACATGCCGATCCGGCGGGCCCCTTTCCGCCCCTCCCAGATCTCCGCGCCGAATCCGGCGCAGAACGCAGAGCAGACCCTCCGCAACGACCAGCCCCCAAACCCTCTGACCACGGCGCGAGTTGCACGCAGATGGCGTGTGCCCGGTTCCTTCGGCCCGTAAGATCGGCTATCTCTTGTTGGAGGTGGTCATGGGCACGCGACGCCCCGGCACGCCGACGCTGGAAGAGGTGGCCGCGCACGCCGGGGTGGGGCGGGGCACGGTCTCCCGCGTCATCAACAACGCGGCGGGCGTGAAGGACTCGACGCGCCAAGCCGTGCAGCGGGCCATCGAGGAACTGGGGTACGTCCCCAATCTCGCGGCCCGATCCCTGGCCGGCCAGCGAAGCAACGCCGTCGCCCTCGTGTTGACCGAGCCAGACTGGAGGGTGTTCTCGGAACCCTTCTTCTCCGAGATCGTCCGCTCCCTCGGAGACGCGCTCGCGGACATCGGGATGCAGTTGATGCTGACTCTGGTCCGCTCGGATGCCGACCGGAAGCGCTTCCTCGAGTACGCACGCGGCAGCCGGGTCGACGGAGTCCTGCTGCTGTCCGTGCATGCCGGAGACCGGCTGCCGGACATGCTCGCCGAGGCGCGGTTGCCGACCGTGATGCTGGGGCGCCGCTCAAGTGACGAGTACGTCAGTTATGTGGACGCGGACAACGTGGGGGGCGCTCGCAGTGCCGTCTCCCACCTCGTGTCACGAGGCTGCAGGGTGATCGCCACCATCACCGGGCCACTGGACATGGACGCCGCCCAGGGCCGACTGCGCGGCTATCAGGACGCCCTGGCACTGGCCGGCCTGGACAACGAGAAGTCCCTCGTCGCCGAGGGCGATTTCACGCAGGACAGCGGGCGCCGCGCCATGACCGAACTACTCGAACGGCACCCGGAGATCGACGGCGTCCTCGCCGCGTCGGACACCACGGCCGCGGGGGCTCTACAGGCGTTGCGCGCGGCAGGACGACGCGTGCCGCAGGACGTCGCCGTGATCGGCTTCGACGACTTCCCGCTGGCTCAGCGCACGAGGCCACGGCTCACGACAGTGCGTCAACCGCTGGAGGAGATGGGCCGGGCCATGATCCGACTGCTCCTGGAGGACATGGAGGAGCCGTCCGTGGCCTACCGCCATGTCATTCTCCGTACGGCCCTGGTCGTCCGCGAGTCGGCCTGAGGAGCACTCGCTGCTCAGCACCGGACTTGACCGTGCGGGTTGCGACAGAGCTCCCGGCCTTCAACTCTGCCCGTACGCCTGACGGGTGCTCACACAGGCTACGGAAAGTCGTCGGCAACCTTTTCGCCGTGGGCGGGCACTGACCAGTGCACCATCGGCTCACCCCTGAACGGACAGGTAATGACGACAACGAGGCAGGTCGCGCGGCAACGCAGGCGCAGACGCAGACTCATGCTGGGCGCCACGGTGGCGCTGGCCGCCACAGGCGTTCTCGCCTACGTGATCATGGCGTTGCTCCCCCGCCACCAGGACGACGCAGGGCCCGCCTCGGCAAAAACCCTCGTCACCAACCAGCCAGAAGCCGACGGCACTGCCGGGACAGCGTCACCGATCGCGACGCCCAGCCCGTCGGCGAGCCCGAGTGCGAGCAGCTCCGCCACACCGAAGACCACGGCGCACCCCAAGGCGGCGAAGCCATCGCCCAAAAGCACCCAGCAGTCCACCCGCGGGTCCACCACGCCGCCGTCGGCAGGACGGATCCGGCCCGACACCTCCTATCAGGGCGTCGCCACCGCCTACAAGGCCGGTGTCGGTGACGGCGCCTGTCTGCTCGGTCCCAGCCCGGACCTCATGATCGCGGCGATGAACACCGCCGACTACGAAACCTCCAGGGCCTGCGGCGCGTACGTGCTCGTCCGCGCGGCCAACGGCAAGTCGATCACGGTGCGGATCACCAACGAATGCCCTCTGCCCTGCGCACCCGGGCAGATCGACCTCAGCGAACAGGCCTTCGCCAAGCTCGCCGACCTCAAGGTCGGCCGGCTTCCCATCACCTGGAGCCTGGTGAGCCCCGGATCGGTCGGCACGATGTCCATCAGATACAAGACCGGGTCCAGCGCCTACTGGTGCGGCATCCAGGTCATCGGTCACCGCAACCCGGTCGCGCGGTTGGAGGTCAGCACCGGGGGCGGCTGGCGACAGCTGCCCCGCACCAGCTTCAACTACTTCATCTCCGCCGACGGCACCGGCTGCGGCAAGGCGATCAGAGTCACCGACATCTACGGGGAACAGCTGACCGTCAGCGGACTCGCGGTGCTGCCGAACGTCGTACAGCCGACGCGCGTCCAGTTCTCCCGGCACTGACCTGAGCAGTTCGGAGCCGCAGCGGCGGTCGAAGACCTGCCATTCGTCGCGGAGTTCGGCCAGACGCAGTCGTTGGGGCGGTAGCGGCACTTGCCGGTATCGCCCCAACGAACGGGTGGACTCTGCAGGCGGCGTGTACGTCGCCTTGTTCTGCCCCTGATGTGGAGACCTCAGCTCGCCGAGATCTCAGACGACCATCCACTGCTGGTTGGTGTCACTGGCGACGCAGGTCGACTGGTCCAGGGCAGCGCCGTTGGTGGTCGACGCTCCGGCGACCTCAAGGCACTGGCCACTGTTGACGTTGGAAATGGTGACGTAGCCGCCGACCGCATGCCGGGTCAGAGGGCGAACAGCAGGGCGGCCGCCACCAGCACCAGAACAGCGGTGGCAAGGTGGATGCCGAAGGCGGTCGCCCGGGAGCCGCCGTTGCGCAGCACGATCAAGGTGTCGCCCAGAGGCAGCAGCGCGACGACGAGCATGTACCAGGCTTCGGCGCGGGGTCCGACGAACGCGAGCAGGGCGAGGCCGAGCAGGCCGTAACTGCCATCACGCAGGCCCTTGATCCGCAGGTAGGCGGTTGGGGTGCCTGGTGCGGACACGACTCCGTATCCGCTCGCTGCGGCATGTGGGGAGTAGAGGAACCGTGCACCGACAAACAGGACGAGCAGATCGAGAAGGACCGCGAGGGTGTATGGGGTGATCGTCATGGGGTGTCACCGGTCCTGGAGCGATCCGTGGGGCACGGGGGTCGCGCCCGCAGCGGGTGTCTGCAGCTGGGCCGGCAGGCGCTTGCCGATCGTGATGAACAGCAGGACCAGACCCGCGGTCAGCAGGATGTGGCCGAGGCCGGCGATGCCTGAGATGGCGGCGCCGCTGTCGTGCCCGAGGACGGTCAGGGTGCCGTGCAGTGTCATCATGCCGACGGTGATGACCAGGCCTGCGTTGTAGATCCAGAAGAACCAGCCGAACAGCGCATTGGAGGTCAGGGAGAACAGCTTCTCCAGGGCAAGCACGACCAGGAAGAACAGCATGCCCAGGGCGAGGACATGGGTGTGCACGACACCCAGCTGGGTCTGCCCGGTGAAATGCTCGGCCTTGGTGAGTTCCCGGTAGTACAGGCCGCTGACCACACCGAGGATCATGTAGAGATGGGCGGCGTTGAGTAGTTTCTTCATGCGCGGTTGCTCTCTTCGGATTCTGTGTTCCACGGCTGACGGAGCGGAGCCGAGGGCGAGAGCGCCGACAGCCCAGGGGCCAACGACCCTGCTGCGCACGAACGATCGGCCCGGCTCCGCTCTGCTCTGCTCTGCTACGGCAAATAGAGGCGTCCGAGGCGATCACGACACCATCGAGATGGGGAGCACGGGTGTCGTGGGTGTCCATGATCACAGCAGCGAAGACATACAGGAGACATACATATGCCTCCCCGCCTAAGGGCCAAGGGGCTTGCTCTCAGGTGACTCTGTTGATGTGACGGGAACTGCGGGCTGCCTCTGTCGATCTTGCCGTTCAGATGCTAGGTCGGCACCGCGTGTGGCGATATGCATCGCGTGCAAACCTCACTGGCAACGCGTGCAAGGACTGTTCGAAGTTGCGTCCTGGGAGGTGCTGTACGGGTCCCGCCTGACCTGGGCCCCGTCGAGTGCCGTCCGGCTCACGCGCCCCGGGGAGATGTGCGGCTTGTCCAGCAGGTCATTCCCTTCGACCAGACTCCATTGCCTCGGTGCGGTAGGCATGCGGAGTGGTCCCGTAGCTGGCACGGAATGTCCGATTGAACGTCGCCGCACTGGTGAAACCCCACCGAGCGGCGATGACGTGAACGGCAAGATGGCGCAGCTGCGGGCGGGCCAGGTCGGCCCGGCAGCGCTCCAGCCGACGTCTGCGGATCGCCGCCGCCACGCCCTCGCCCCCGCCCTCCCCATGAAGGGCGTCGTGGCGCTGGAACAGCGTGTACAGGGTGCGCAGCGAGATGTGGTGGTGGTCGGCGATCGCACGGGGCGACAGGCCCGGGTCGCCCAGCCTCTGCTCGATGAAGGTGTCGATCCGGCGCCACATGGCCTGCGCCCGGGCGTCGGCCGGCGCGTGCACTTCCGCGCCCAGGTGCTGGCCCAGGCACGAAACGGCCAGCTCCACTGCCATGTTGGCGAGCACACCCAGATCCAGGGGTCTGCAGTCCGGGCCGTTTTCGGCCAGGGAGACCAGGAACTGGGCCAGGATCGCCCCCATGCCCGTGCCACTGGTCATGCGTCGGGCGAGCAGCCGGTCGATCTGCTGCGACGGGAGCGGCATCCGCGCTTTGGGTATCTGCAGGACGAGGGCGTTCACTGTGCTGCCGTCGAGGCCCGAACCGGACTTGTACGGGCGGGAGGTGTCCCACAGCACCATGTCCCCGGCGTGCAGCTGCGCCTCACCCTCGCCCTGCGTGTACCAGGCGGTTCCCGCGGTCACCAGCCCCAGCTGGTACTGCTCCGGATCCCCACGGCGGATCAGCGCCGGCGTGCGCCATGAACGCAGCGGTGAGAACGAGAACCTCGACATCTGGGCCGCACCGAGGTCCAGGAAGGCGCCCTCCGCTTGGAATCCGGCAGCGTCCTGCGGTGTGAACGCCGACGGCATCAACGCGCTGGACACCGTCTGCGCAAACCAGTCGAACCGGTCCGTCACCGGCACGTGTGCCGAATCCGCCCCATGCCACATCGTCAAGCCTCCAGCTTGCTTCTTCCACCCGGCTCGGCCTTCTCGCTCGACCAACGCAACGATCACTCGCGGCGCAATATGCCGAGCGGCTCGACCCGGCCGGAGAAGTAGCGCGCCTCACCTGTACGGGCTGGTCCGTAGCCGCATGCTTGGCCGACGCTCTGACGTCGCCGATCAGGTCACGTTTCTTGCAGCCCGCCCTGGCCGGCGGGTCACCGGCTTCCCGGGGATGCGGTCGGCCACACCAGGCCGGTGCGCGTTGCCGTAGGTGTGGCGAGGTCTGCTGGCGCATCGGCACTGTCCGTCGGCGCACTGGAACACCAGCGGGAAACGCCGCTAAACAGTCCCGCCGACTCGTCTCCCAGTCGGCTCAGGGCGCCAGACAGGGCAAAACACCCCGTCCGACCGATCCGCGCCGGTTCTCCCCGTGCATCTCGCACGCGGCCTGGCCGCCAGGCGGCGTGGCACACTGGCGGCTCAGGGAGCGGTGAACGGGGGGGGGATCCGGTTGGGTCTGGAGATCGAGAGCAGACCGTCGGAGCTGCCGTACATCGAGCGGGTCTGGCGCAGCCGCAGCGACGAAGTGGGCCGGATGACGTCGATCGCGGCATCGCACTGGGAGCTCGTCTTCTGGGAGCACGACGGTCAGACCCAGGCGGCCGTCATGGGCCCGGAACCCACGGCATGTCCGGCCCCGGTCCCCAAGGACGCCACGTTCTTCGGTATCAGCTTTGCGCTGGGTACCTCGATGCCGCACATGCCGATCAGCCGACTCGTGGGCGGGAGCGCGGAGATACCCGATGTGACGCGGCGCTCCGTCTGGCTGAAGGGCTCTGCCTGGCACCCGCCCGATTACGACAACGCGGAGGCGTTCGTACGGCGGATGGTGCGTGAGGGCATCGTGGACTGCGACCCGATCGTGCCCGCCGTCCTCGACGGTGCTACTCCCGAAGTCTCCGAGCGCACCCTCCAGCGCCGCTTTGTCGCGGCGACGGGCCTCACCCGGGGTGCCATCCGGCAGATACAACGCGCCCGGGAGGCGGCGGTACTGATCCAGGAGGGTACGTCGGCTCAGGACGTCGTGCACCGGCTGGGCTACTTCGACCAGCCGCATCTGGCGCGGTCCTTGACCCGGTACATCGGCCGGACCGCCACTGGCCTGAGCCGTCCGGACGGGACCGAGCCTCTGTCGCTTCTGTACAAGCCCTCGACCTCGATGCCCGCATAGGTTTCCTGACGTAACCGGGCAGCCGGCCCGGAACTCATCACGGAGGAATCATGCGCAAGGTCGTTTCGAGCCCGTTCATCTCGCTCGACGGTGTCGTCCAGTCGCCGAACGAGTGGCAGTTCGCCTTCGACGAGGAAATGGGCGCGGCGCTGGGGAAGGCGCTGGAGACGGCGGACACGATCCTGATGGGCCGGGTCACCTTCACCGAGTGGGCCGGGTACTGGCCGACGGTGACCAGCGGCGAGGACGCCGGGTTCGCCCAGTGGATCAACGATTCACCCAAGTACGTCGTCTCCTCCACGCTGGACAGCGTCGAGGACTGGGCCAACAGCACCCTCATCGACGGCGATCTGACGGCCGCGATCGAGAAGCTCAAGGCGGGCAAGGGCAAGGACATCACCGTCGCGGGCAGCCCGACGCTGGTGCGTTCGCTGCTGGAACTGGATCTGCTGGACGAACTGGTGCTGCTGATCCACCCGGTGGTGGCCGGAGAGGGCCGAAAGAAGCTGTTCGTCGACGACACCGCTCTGAAGAAGCTGGAGCTGGTGAGCGCCGAGCCCACCAGCAGCGGCGTGATCATCGCGACCTACCGCCCGCTGCGCTGAGCGCTGGTCCGCCGCGGCAGGCAGACAGGCTGCTACGTCCACGGGCGGCGTCGCAGGACGATAGGACGAGTGGGCGAGCTGCCCGTACTCTTCGGCGCACATCTGTCGCGCGGGTCTGCCCTTGCGAGGTGGCAGGACCTTCCAGGAGTCGGCGGTCATGACGAAGACGCCGGCCTCGGTACCACTGCAGCGGGCCGGGCGGGAGCGCGTGAGGGGGGGCGAGGGCACCTTCTCAGCCGATGAAGCGGCTGTGCACCATGCTGGGCATCGCCCGCTTCAGTTGATCGTGGCGGAGTACCGGATCACCGGGCTGTCGCCCGTCGTGATCGCTGAACTCAGTGCCTCGATAAGGCCGTTGCGGCATGAAGGGCGTCAGGAACCTCCGCGCTTGACCTGTCTGGATGCCGGGTCGTGGGTGCCAGGCCCGTACCATGTCGGACCTGGCCACGATCCGTCAGTTCTGCAGGCGCCAATGCTGGTTGGCGCCGCCCGAGCAAGTCCACAGCTGGATTTTTGTCCCGTTCGCGGTCCCCTGGCCGTTGGCGTCCAGGCAGAGCCCCGACTGCGCTGCTGTGATGGTGCCGTCGGCGTTGATGTTCCATTGCTGGTCCGGCTGTCCGGTGCAGTCCCAGATCGCCGCCGGGGTGCCGTTGCCCGCGCCCTGGCCCACGCCCAGGCACTTGTTGCCGTAGACGACCAGTTGCTTTCCGGTGGTGTGGGTCCACCGCTGGTTGGAGCCGCCGTTGCAGTCCCACAGCTGTGCCTGCGTGCCGTTGGCCGTGGTCGAGTTGTTGATGTCGAGGCAGCGTCCCGACTGCTGGCCGACGATCTCCTGGTTGACGGTGGGCTGCGGTGTCGGCGGTGTGCTCGAGTCGAACTGGGTGAAGAACTGCCACACGGCCGCCGACGTCCAGGTGCGCCAGCCGTCACCGGTGGAACCGTCGATGGGACCGGGGTCGTGGCCCGCTCCGTCGAACGCGGCCCAGACGACGGGGTATCCGGACCTGCATCCGGAGTAGGCGGTGATGATGTGCGTCAGGCTTCCGTAAGCCGGCTCGGGCGGGTTCTGGCGGGTGCAGCCGTTGTTGCGGACGAAGGTGTCGCGCAGTTCCCGTCCCGATGAGATGGGCAGCACGTTGTCCCTGATGCCGTGCAGACCCATGTAGGCGATGGGCTGAGTGCCGCCGTTGCAGCCGCTGAGGTTCGCGCCGGAGTAGACCGCGACCGCACGGAAGACCGTCGCCCGGGAGCAGGCGAGGGCGTACGACATCGCGCCCCCGTAGCTGAAGCCGGCAGCGAACAACTGGGTGGTGTCCACGCACAGGCCTGATTCGATCTGGTTGACCATGGCGTCCACGAAGGCCACGTCCTGGCCGCCGGGGTTGGCCCAGCCGTTGCCGTTGCCCTGGGGGGCGACGAAGATCGTGCTGTTGTTGGCGTTGTCCGCCAGGCGCCGCAGGCCGTAGTAGGACCAGTTGTATCCGTCCGTGCCGCCCGAGTCGACGTCGTTCGCCGTGCCGCCCCGCCAGTGGAAGCCGAAGACGAGCCGGTAGGGGTGGTTGCTGTCGTAGCCGGCCGGGACCCGCAGGATGTAAGTGCGGTTCTGACCGCCGCTCTGAATCGTGTGGTTGCCGCTGGTGAGCGTCGGGGCCTTGCCGCAGCCGGCGCTCGCCGCGGCGGCGGACCTCGTGGCCGGCGCGGGTGCGCCGAGGGCGCTGCTGAACGAGGTGCCCGCGGTGGTCAGGATGAGAAGCAGTGCGGCCACGATGGACATCAAGAGCGGTTTGCGTCCCATGCTCGCCTTCTTCCGTCGTCGAGTTCTTCTGTCCTACGGGGAGCGCCCGTTCACACGGCGGTGATGGTCCACGCGTTGTTGGTGCTGGAGTTCGGCGTCCACAGCACCGTGGTGGAGCCCGCCGTGGTGCTGCCGCTGCCGTCGAGGGCGGTGCCGGTGCCCCGGTTGACGATCTGGAAGCGGTTGTCACCGAGGCTGTTGAGTGACCACTGCTGGTTGTTGCCGCCGTTCCAGGCTTCCTGGCGGGCGGGAGCGCCGTTGGCGGCGTTGCCCCAGCTGTCGGCGGCCATGCCGTTGGTTCGGTTCATGATCCGGTAGTAGCCGTTGCCGAGGTCGATCAGCTGCCACTGCAGGTTGGTGCTGCCGTCGTAGTTCCACTGCTTGAGGTTGGAGCCGGCGGCCACGTTGCCCCCGCTGTCGAGCACCAGTCCGCTGGTCACGTTGGCGATCCTGACCCAGGTCGTGGAGCCGCCCGGCGCGCCCAGGACGGGGATCTCACCGGAGAAGGTGAGCTTGACCGTGTACGCCAGCGCGCTGAAGGGCGCGTTGGAGGAGGGCATCGTCAGGTGCAGCCCGCCCGCGTCCTGGATCGGTGCGGGCAGGTCGATGTAGGTGCCCGCGGTGTTGCCGAGCAGTTGGGCCCCGGTCAGGCTGCTGAGGTTGATCCGGTTCGAGTTCAGCGTCGTGACGGTCATGGTGCCGCCCTGCCAGCCCAGGGCCGTGGCGTAGAGCACCTTGTTGTCCCGGCTGCGGGTGAAACGGACGTCCTGCGGTTTGCCGGCCACCGGTCCGCTGAAGGAGCCTCCGCCCATCTTGGTGGGGCCCTCGCCGTAACTGGTCCAGGAGCGGGTGGCGTAGACGGCCTCTCCGAAGCGGCCCAGCCAGTCGCCCATGGCGAGCAGGATGGACTGCTGTGCTGAGGGGATGGTGCCGTCGGCCATCGGGGCGATGTTGAGCAGCATGTTGCCGCCCTTGCTGACCCGGTCGATCAGCGAGTGGAGCATGGCCTGGGTCGAGTAGTAGCCGATGCCCACCGTGTAGCACCAGCTGGAGGAGGAGATGCTGTCGTCGGTGAGCCAGTAGGGGGTGAGCAGATCCGCCGGGCCGCCGCGCTCGAAGTCGAAGACCTCGCCCTTGTTGTTGAGGCCGTCCTTGTAGGTGGCGACCACGTCCTTGTTCCACGCGACGGCCTGGTTGTAGTAGTGCGCGAGGAACTGGAGCCGGTAGGACTCCTGCACCAGGTGGAGGTCGAAGTCCTGCCAGACCAGATCCGGTTGGTAGCCGTCGATGACCTCGACCAGCTTGTCGTACCAGAGTTTGTTCTCCGCGGCCGAGCCCTGCTGGCCGTAGAGGATGCGCAGCGTCGGGTCCGACTGGTTCGGCACGTGGTCGTAGAAGCCGTTGAAGTGGTAGGCGTGGTGCAGCGAGGCCATGAACTTCAGCCCCTGCCCGCGGATGGCCTGCGCGTGCAGTCCCACCAGGTCGAGCTTGGGGCCGTGCTGGACCGAGTTCCACGGGTTGGAGCGGCTGTTCCACATGGAGAAGCCGTCGTGATGCTCGGCGACCGGGCCGGCGAACCGGGCGCCCGCGGCCTTGAACAGCCGGGCCCAGGCGTCCGGGTCCCACTTGCCCCCCTGGGAGACCGGTTTGGGGGCGAACTGGACGAAGTTGCCCGCCTTGTCGCGGGCGCCGTCGATGAAGTTGTGGTACGGCCATACCGAGGGGTCGCCGTAGGTGGCTTTGTGGTGGTTGTTCTCGGCCGAGCCGCCGACGTACATGTTGCGCGGATACCACTCGTTGCCGAAGGCGGGGACGCTGAAGGCGCCCCAGTGGTAGTAGATGCCGAACTTGGCGTCCTGGAACCAGGCCGGGGCCGGGGGGTGCTGGTCCACGGAGGCCCAGCTCGCGGTGTAGCTGCCGGGGCCGTCGGTCGCGGCGGCCTCGGGGGCGAACCGCAGCAGGCCGACGGCTGCCGAAGCGCCGACCGCCGCCAGCAGTCGGCGCCGGCTGAGCGGCAGGGAGGAGGAGGTCATGTGGTGCCTTTCAGAGGGATCGGGGAGGCTCAGGAAGTCCGCCCACCGGTCACGGGATCAGTCGTGCGTCCACTTCTGGTTGCCGCCGCCGTTGCAGGTCCACAGCTGCAGCAGGGTGCCGTTGGCCGTTCCGGCCCCGGTGGCGTCCAGGCACAGGCCGGACTGGTCGCCGGTGATCGTGCCGTCGGCGTGGAGCGTCCACTTCTGGTTGCCGCCGCCGCTGCAGTCCCAGATGTCCACCTTGGTGCCGGGGCTGGTGCCCTGGCCCGCGGCGTCGAGGCAGTCGCTGCCGTAGACCCGCAGCTCACCGGCGGAGGTGGTCGTCCACTGCTGGTTGCTGCCGCCGTTGCAGTCCCACAGCGCCACCTGGGTGCCGGCCGTGTGCGACTGGTTCGGCACGTCCACGCACCGGCCGGAGCCGACCCCGACGATCGCGCCGGTCGTACCGCCGTCGTTCCCGCCGCTGCCGGGCGTGATGGACAGGTTGTCGAACTGCGCCGTCTCGCCCTGGCTGGTGCCGTAGCCGATCTGTCCCGCGGCCCAGGTACGGTCGTCCACCGAGCCGACCGTGGCACTGTCGATGACGGCGCTGATCGTGGTGCCGGAGAAGGTGAGCGCGAGGCTGTGCCACCGGTTGGTGCCGAGCGCCGCGGTCGTGCCGCGGGCCAGGGTGGAGACGGTGCCGTCGGTGTTGGAGTTCAGGATCGACCAGGCCCCGGTGTCGCTCACCCGCAGGCGGTAGGCGTTCTGCCCTCCGGTGCGGTCGTAGTCGTGCGCGCCCGCACGGCCGATCAGTTCGACGTATCCGGGCTGTTCGAGCAGCACGTCCGACGAGACCGTGTAGTTGCCCCAGCTCACGTCACCGAGCAGGGCGTGCGGATCGGTCAGCGTGTCCCAGGTGATCGGCTTCTGCGGGCTCATCTGGCGCACGCACTTTCCGCTGCGGCCGCCGCCGCAGGCCACCGCCTCGAAGGCGCCCTGCCAGTCCATGAGGTACTTCGCCTCGTTGCCGGTGGCGTAGCCGTCGAAGGAGTCGCTGTACGGCAGCTTCAACGTGCTCCGGGCGGGGCCGGTGGCGGTGCCCTTGCCCTGTCCGGTGGTGGTGGTCAGGGTGTACAGGTGGCCGGGCTGGACGGTGAGGCTGAAACCGCCGCCGGACGGGGTGATGTCCGCGGCGTGCACGAAGTGGTCGGCCGGGTCGGCGGACCTGACGTCCGTGGACCAGACGTGGATGGTGCCGGTGGACAGTCCCCCGGTGACGTTGAAGTTCAGCGTCTGCGCGCCGGCGGCGTCCATGGTCTCGATGACCGTGGAGTAGTCGGAGGTGTTCGGGGACTTCAGGGAGACGTAGCTTCCGTTGGCCCGGTTGCCGCCGATGTAGCCGCTGGAGGCGTCGAGGTAGCGCCATCCCGGGCTGGTGAACTGGCTGGTGTGCGCCATCACCCAGGTGTTCTTGCCGATCGAGTAGGAGCCGGACCACGGCTGCGCGGCCAGGGCCATGCCCATGGTGGGGTACGGCAGGTTGGGGGTGAGCGCGGCGACCACGGGCCAGTTGAGGTACGCGGTCATGCGTCCGTCGATGTACCCGCGGTTGATGCCGCGGGCCATGGCCTGCGCTCCCCCGTTGTAGTCGTCCGAGCCGTTCTCGCTCGCCCACAGCGGCTTGCCGGAGGACAGGGCGGCCGACGGCACCGTGCAGGTGGACTGGGAGGACCGGTAGCCGCAGGGATAGTGCGTGCCGATGGCGTTCACTGCGGAGGCGAACGCCGGGTTGGAGTTGACGTCGTTGGCCACGGACCAGTCCGAGTCGGCCGCGACGATCTTGACGTTGCCGTAGCCGTTGCTGGTGAGCGCGCTGCGCAGCTGCTGGTACCAGGAGACGTTGTAGCCTCGCTCGTTCCATCCGCCGAGGTAGTCGATGCTCAGCCCGTGCTGCTTGGCGCAACCCAGCCAGGAGACCAGGTAGTTGACCATGTCGGTGGACCAGAAGTTCCCGTTGCCGATCCAGCCCGGGGCGCCCCAGGCGAGCCCGTACAGCTTGGTGTTCGGGTTGCGGGCCTTGGCCTGCTCCATCAGCCACCATTCGTAGCCCCGGTCGCAGTTGAGGTCGGATCGGGTGTGCTGGTGGCTGGGTTCGGCTCCCGAGGTGGAGTTGGTGTCCCCGCCGATCTCGGCCTTGAGCATCTGCAGGGAGGCGCCGTAGCCGGGCCGGAAGAGGTAGTCGAGGACCTGGCCGCGCTGGGGTTCGGGGTAGTCGATCAGGAGTCTGCTGTTGCCGCCTCCCCCGCTGATCGCGCCGACGCCGTCGAAGGTCCGTCCGCCGGAGGTGCCGTTGAGGGTGATGGAGGTGGCGGCCCGGGCCGGGGCGGCGGCTGTGCCCACGACGCCGGCGGCGGCCAGGACGAGGCCCGCGAGTACGGCCGTCGGGACGCGCAGGCGCCGTAACAGCCGTCCGAGTGCTGACACGGTGGGTTCCTTTCGCAGGTGTGAGGGGTCTACGGCCGGTGCGGTGGGCGGACGGGTCAGCGGACGAAGAAGTCCTGGTTGGTGCCCGGTGCGTTCTTGCACGGCCACTGGTCCAACTGCTGGCCCTGGGTGCTGCCGGCGCCGTAGACGTCCAGGCACAGACCGCTGTTGCGGTTCTGGAAGGCGTAGGAGCCGTCGGACTGGCGCACGGGCAGCCAGAGGCCGTTGGCCGCTGTGCCAGGGGGTTGCTGCACGATGTCCGGGGTGCCTGCCGTCGTAGAGCTGCCCGCGACCGCCACGTCCTGGCCGGAGTTCTGGGCGCGCAGTTCGCCGTAGCCGCCCGAGGCCGGCGCGAACTGGAACTGCTGGTTGCTCTGCCCGTTGCAGGTCCACTGGTCGATCGCGGCGCCCGCGCTGCCCGAGTTGCCGTAGACGTCCAGGCACAAGTTGTCGTGGGCGACGACGAGTTGGTGGTAGCCGGCCGGGAAGCCCTCGCCGCCGGCGGAGGCGGGGGTGAGATAGACGGCGAACGCGTCGTGCGCGGCCTGGAACGTCAACGGCACGGTGATCGAGCCGCCCGAGGCGCTCACGTTCTGGTCGTAGACGGTCAGGGGCGCGGCGAGCGGTGCCTGGTCCGGGATGCGGTGCACGGTGACGTGCACACTGCCGGCGTTCGTCAGCCAGGGCACGGACGACAGCCCGTTGAAGGTCACGGACGCGGTACCGGAGTTGCCGTTGGCGTCGCCGATGATCGCCACCGCGCGCTTGTCGGTGGCGTCCTCGGAGGCCGCGATGGCGGTCGAGCCGACCTGGCCGGAGGTGTCGACGAGGGTGCCGGTCAGGTCGGCGTAGTCGCGCAGCGCCCACCAGTTGCCCGTGGGCTGCCAGCTGCCTCCGCTCTGGGTGAGGACTCCCGTCAGGTTGGGGGTGACGCAGCAGACCCAGTTGCCGCGCATCGCGTTGGTGTACCCGGACTGTGCGAACCGCGCCAGGTACCAGGCCGTCACCCCGGCGGTCTGCCGGTCGGCGGGCTGGTACTCGTTCGCGGACAGCGGCCGGGGGCCGATGCCGGCCGTGGTCAGGGCGCTGTTGAGGGACTGGGAGACGGTGACCGGGTCGTCGACATCGCCTTCGTCGTGGTTGGTGATCATGTCCGGGACCGTCCCGGCCGCCTTCACGTGTGCGAGCCAGGTGCGCCATTCCCCCGGGTTGCGCTGCGGGGTGAAGGCGAGCGACGGCCCGACGATCTGCGCCGAGGGTGCGATGCGCCGGATCTCCCGGTAGGCGGTGTCCCACATCTGGAAGTACTGGGCGCTGTTGACACCCCGGGTCCAGAAGACGGAGATGTCCGGCTCGTTCCAGATGTCGTAGGCGAACGGCAGTCCGGTGGCCTGGAGCGCGCCCACCGTGGAGTCGATGAAGGCGATCCAGTTGGAACAGTCGCCGTTGTCGCACGGATACCTCGTGTCGGACGGCTGCCCGCCGTTGGCGCCGTAGATGTCACTGACCAGTACCTGGTACTGCGCGTGATACGGCGGCTGGGTGAGCCGTTTCGCCTGCGCGACGATGGAGTCGAGGTCGGCCCGAGTGGCCGATCCGTACTGGTAGTTGTCCTTGATCCAACCGCCGGAGAACCATCCGCCGCCGCGGAACGCGTTGATCCCCAGCGGCTTGATGAACTGGTCGGCCGGCTGGCTGCCGTCCTGCGTGAAGCCGTAGAGGAACCCCTCCCCCACTCCGGTCGACGGGCCGCGCGTCGAGGCGAGGTTGACGCTCAGCGCCTCGCCCGAGACGGCCCGGCTCTCGGCCGTCGCCGACAGCTGCAGCACGAACGCCAAGACGATGCCGACGGCCAGTACCAGACGGCCGGGTCTCGCTCTCGTCCTCATGCGGTCCTCCTGCGTCACGCGTCACGGGGTCAGCTCAGTGACCACTGCTGGTTGGATCCGCCGTTGCAGGTCCACAGTTCGACGGGGGTGCCGTTGGCGGTGGCGGCGCCGGTCACGTCCAGGCACAGGCCGGACTGGGCGCTGGTGATCGTGCCGTTGGCGTTGACGTTCCACTGCTGGTTGGCCTGGCCGTTGCAGGTCCAGGTGATGACCTTGGTGCCGGGGCTGGTGCCCTGGTTGGAGGCGTCCAGGCACAGCCGGCTGCTGCCGGAGTACACGGTGAGCTCGCGGGAGTCGGTCCGGGACCAGGTCTGGTTGGCCGTCCCGGCGCAGTCGCGGATCTGCGTCTGCGTGCCCGGGGTCGTGGACGCGCCCGGCACCTCCAGGCACTTGCCCGCGCCCACGGCGTGCAGCGCGGTCGACGTACCGCCACCGCCCCCGGCGCCGTAGCCGGCCGCGGTGATGCTTGCCTGAACGGCGTTCTCGGTGGCGTCGGAGGGGTAGCCCGCCGTCATCGCGCCCTCGAAGAACTCGCCCACGCCGTTGGGGCTGTTGTCTCCCCCGGTGCCGAGCAGGACCGAGCTGTCGACCTTCATCGGTGAATAGCCGTTCGGCAAGGGGCCGGAGAAGGTGGTGGTCAGGCCGCCGCTCGCGCCGTTGCCGTATTTGAGAGTGAAGTTGCTGGTGCCGTTGTTCTTCAGCCACGCGCTGACGAACGGGTAGTGCACACCGGGGTTGTTCGGGTCCTTGTTGGAGCCGGTGTTGGTGTGGAACATGCCGTTCTCCAGGTCGGCCTCGACCCACGGGCCGCTGCCGGTGCAGCCGCCGAACCAGCAGGCGTTGCCCCAGTAGATGGCGTTCATGGTGGCGTTGCCGGTGTCGGTGTGGGAGTTCTCACCGCTGCCGTAGTCGAAGCAGCACCACTGGTTCGTGTAGTTCGACGAGGTCACCATGTAGATGCCTACGGGCTGGGCCCCGGTGGGCACGCCCTTCGCGTGGTCGAGCCGGTAGCCGACACCGGGGGTGACCTTGACGCCGAAGACCTGGTGGCCGGCGGCGGTCACCGGCAGGGCCATGGCGTCCGCGCCGACATCGGATCCGTTGGGTCCCGGCCCCTTCCAGTAGCCGCCCCAGGAGATCGGCATGTCGTTGTGCTGGGCGGTCTGGTCGTAGATCTTCGTGATCGTGCACGATGTGCCGGAGCAGAACGACACCTGGGACGCGCCGTCCGCGTACCCGCCCGTGCTGAGCAGCCCGATGTCGCGGTAGCTGTGATCGGAGGCCCGCTGGATCTGGTACAGCGGGCCGTTGTACGACGCGAAGAGCGCCCTGGTCGTGGAGTGCGCCGTCACGCACGGCGTGCCGCCCGCGGAGTAGAGGTCGCACGGAAGCGACACGTCCGCCACGCGCTGGACCGCCGGACGGACGGCGGCCGCCGTTCCGGAGCGCGGTGACGTGGCGAACGCCGGGGCGCCGAACGCGGCCACGACCATCGCCAGGGCGACAAGGAGCACGGCTTTCCCCCGCCCGCGTGGGCGATCACCGGCTGGTCCGAGCATGGAGACCTCCTCCAGGTTTGTATGCGGAGTCATCCCAACGTCCACCGCTGGCTGCTGCCGCCGTTGCAGGTCCGCAGCTCGGCGAGGGTGCCGTCGGCGGTGGCCCCTCCGGCGACGTCCAGGCACAGGCCCGACTGGACGCCGGTGATCGTGCCGTCGGAGTTCAGCGTCCACTGCTGATTGCTCTGGCCGTTGCACGACCAGATCTCGACCTTGGTCCCTGGCGTGGTCTGGTTGTTGTAGGCGTCCAGGCACCTCTGGCTGCTGCCGGAGTAGACGGTGAACTGGTGGGACGCGGTGTGTGTCCAGGTCTGGTTGGCGCCGCCGTTGCAGCTCCAGATCTCCACCTGGGTACCGGCGGTCGTGGTCGAGCCGGGTACGTCCAGGCACTTGCCCGCACCCACGGCGTGCACCGCACCGGTCACGCTGGTGCCGCCGCCGCTGGTGCCGCCCGCGACCCGGTACATCACCGTGCCGTGCGCCGGTACCGAGGCACTGATCGTGCCCGAGGTGGTGGAGGACGCGCCCGACCACAGGTCGGTCAGGGTGTAGGCGGACGCCCCGGTCTTGCCGATCGCGGCCGCGGTGGTCGAGATGGTCGCCGTCGAGCCCGTCTCGTTGAACAGGGCCACGGACACATCCCCGTTGGCCAAGGGCTTGGCCAGCACGTCCCGGCCGCCCGAGGAGGAGACCAGGGTGCCCTGCTTGCCGAGGGGGTCCTGGTCGACCGCGATCACCCGGGGGTTGGTCAGGGTGGACAGGGTCTCCGCACTGGCCGAGGGGATGTCGGTGCCCGCGATCAGCGGCGCGGCCATCTCCGCCCACAGGCTGAACTCGCTGCGGCTCTCGGTGGCCGTCATCGAGCCGTTGCCGACCTCCAGCATGTCCGGGTCGTTCCAGTGGCCGGGCCCCGCGTAGGAGGCCAGTCCCACGTTGCTGTGGAAGATCGACAGCATGCTGGCGAAGTTGGCGCTGATGTCCCCGGTGGTGCGCCAGCTGTTGCCCACGCCGGCGCCCCAGGTCCACACGTTGTCCTGGCCCCAGTTGCACAGGCTGTACAGGATCGGCCGGCCGGTGGCCGCCAGGGCGTCCCGCATCGCGGTGTACCGGCTCTGCGCGGACACACCGTTGTTGTTGCAGTTGTCGTACTTCAGGTAGTCCACGCCCCACGACGCGAACGACTGGGCGTCCGTGGTCTCGTGGCCCAGGCTGCCCGGATACCCGGCGCAGGTGGCGGTGCCCGCGTCCTCGTAGATCCCCAGCTTCAGTCCCAGCGAGTGCACATAGTCGGCGGTCCCCTTGATGCCGTCCGGGAACTTGGCCGGGTCCGGCACCAGGTGCCCGCCGGAATCGCGGTTGTGGGTCATCCAGCAGTCGTCGATGTTCACGTAGGAGTAGCCCGCCGCCTGCATGCCATTGGTGTGCATCGCCTGCGCGGTGGACTTGATCAGCGACTCGGAGACGTTGCAGCCGTACGCGTTCCAGTCGTTGAAGCCCATCTGCGGGGTCAGTGCCAGCCCGTTGCCCAGCGCGGCGGCGGGCCGCGCCGTACCGAGGGAGATGAGGGGAATGCCCACGCAGAGCAGCGCTATGGAGAAGGCGGACGCCAACGTCCTGCGCAGGGACGCTCGCGGAAACCGCGGCAGGAGGTGTGCGACCCTCCTGATTATCATGCGCATGTCATTCACTCCTGGGCTGGGTTGCGGCAGAAGACGCCGTGGGACAGAAGGACTCAGCGGTATCCGGCCGCGATGACGTTGGCCTGGACCGCGTTGTCGGTCGCGTCGGAGGGGTAGCCGGCGACGATGGCGCCCTCGTAGAAGGTGCCGGCGCTCAGGTTGGCCCCGCCACCGGGCTTGCAGCAGTCACCGCCGCTGCCCAGAACGATGGCGCCCTGCTTCTTCATCGGGCTGTACCCGCCCGGCAGCGCACCGTCCCACAGAGTGGTCAGGCTGCCGGACTGCGCGTTGCCGCCCTTGAGGGCGAACCGCGACGTCCCGTTGTTCTTCAGCATCGCGGTGACGAACTTGACGGGGAAGGCGCGCTGGTTGCTGTTCCAGGACTGGCTGCCTCCGGAGTAGAGGCCCCATTCCAGGTCGGCCTGGACCCAGGGACCGCTTCCCGAGCAGCCGCCGAACCAGCACTGGGTGCCGAAATTGATGGCGTCCATGGCTCCGGCCGCGTCGGCCTTCCGCGTCGTCTCGCTGTTGCCGTAGTCGAAGCAGCAGCCGTTGTTGACGTGGGTGCCGCTGGTCACCATGTACGCCCCCTCGGGCGCGCTGCCGGTCGGCACTCCCGTCAGATGACCGTCCCGCCAGTAGCTGTTCCCGGGATTGATGTACAGCGAGTACGCCTTGGTGCCCCCGGCGGTCAGCGACTCGGAGGTCGCCTTGGCGGGACTGCTCTGACTCGATCCCGGAACCTGGGCGGACCCCTGGTACCACAGGTCGTTGCCGCGTCCGGACTGGTCGTAGACGACCGTGATCACACAGGAGGTGCCCCCGCAGAACGAGTCCTGGGCCGCCGCGTCGGCGAAGCCTCCGGCCGCCCGCACCCCGATGTTCCTGGTCGCGTTGTCCGAGGCCCGCCTGACCTGGTAGAGGCTGCCGCTGTACGAGCCGTAGAGCGCCCGTACGGTGCTGTGCGCGGCCACGCAGGGAGTGCCGCCCGTGGAGTAGAGGTCGCACGGGCCCTGTCCGCCGGGCGCGGGTGGAGGTGTCGGCGTGGTCCACTTCTGGTTGCTCTGACCGTTGCAGGTCCACAGGATGACCGCGGTGCCGTTGGCCGTGCCCGCCCCGTTGACGTCCAGGCACAGGCCGGACTGGACACCGGTGACGGACCCGTCGGCGTTCTGCCGCCACGCCTGGTTCGACTGGCCGTTGCACGACCAGATGATCACGGGGGTTCCCGGCGCGGTCCGGTTGCCGTAGGCGTCCACGCACCGGGTGCCGCTCATCGTCCTCAGCTCGCCTGCCGAGGTGAACTCGAACGCCTGGTTCGGCCGGCTGTCACAGTCCTGGATGTCCAGCGCCGTTCCCGGCGTGTCGACGTTGCCCTTGACGTCCAGACACCGGCCCGACGCCGAACTCACCAGGGGCTCCGGCGTCGATGCCGGAGCGGGTGCGGGCGCGGACCATGCCTGCGAAGTCGCCGGCATCATGGCCAGCAGTGCCATCACGCCTGTGACGGCGAACGCCGGTAAGCGGCGTCTGCGAGCCGTGGAACTCCGACGGGAAAGGGGTGAAGGCCGCATTCTGTTCCTCGCGGATGTGGGGGAAGGGGACAGAGAGTGCTGTGCCTGGCCGAACAGGTTGTTCTGGAACGCCGCCGCCACCGGCATGGCTGCGGGATCCCGGCGCTTCGTGGCGGTCGAGGACGCTCAAGAGCATCCACAGAAACCACTCAGACATCCCATGTCTTAGTGATTCCACAGGTCCATCATCGAGTCAATACGCTCAACACCCCCAATCGAACTCTTAACCATCCCATGTATTGCGCCTGGTCAGAACGTTCTGCAGGCACGCCGGAGCCCGCGTCCGGCGACGGCCGCCGTGCCAGACGCGGGTGTACGTTCCGGTCACTCCGAACCGATCCGGGGGAAGGAACGCGCGCAGCGCACCGGGTCACCTCATCTGAAGCTCCAGTGCTGGTTGGCGCCGCCGTTGGAGTCCCAGATCTGCACCGGGGCCCCGTTGCCGTTCTGCCCGCTGGGGATCTCCAGCGCCCGGCCCGAAGCGACGTTGATCAGGGTGTACGAACCGTCGCCGTTCTGACTCGCCCGCCAGTGCTGGTTCGCACCGCCGTTGCCGTCCCAGATCTCCATCCGGGTGCCGTTGCCCGTCCGGCCGCCGGGCTCGTCCAGGACCCGGCCGCTGGCGATGTTCGTCAACGTGTAGGAGCCGTCGCCGTTCTGACTCGCCCGCCACTGCTGATTCGCACCGCCGTTGGCGTCCCAGACCTGCAGGAGCGTGCCGTTCGCCGTCTGGCCCCCCGGCACGTCCAGCACCCGGCCCGCTGCGACGTCTGTCAGCGAGTACACCTGTCCCGAGACGATGCCTCCGCCCGGATTCCCCGTACCTCCGCCGAGCGCCGCGAGCGACGCGTCGTAGGCCGGCTTCTTGTTGCCGTTGCTGTCGAACAGCAGCGGATTCTCCCCCGTCCGCCACGAATCGCTGTCCCTGATCCCCCACACCGTGATGCCGGTGCAGCGCGCGACGTTCATGCAGGCCCGCACCGTGTTGCCGTACGCGGTGGCCGACGCCTGGGCGATGTCGAGTTCGGTGATCTGGACGTCGACACCGAGGGCGGCGAAGCTGGACAGCGTGGTCTGGAAGCTCGACGGCGGGCCGCCGGATCCGAAGTGGCTCTGGAGGCCGACACAGTCGATGGGCACGCCTCGCGCCTTGAAGTCCTTGACCATGTTGTAGACGCCCTGCGTCTTGGCGTCGCTCCAGTTCTCGATGTTGTAGTCGTTGTAGCAGAGCTTGGCGGACGGGTCGGCGGCCCGGGCGGTGCGGAACGCCTCTTCGATGAAGCCGTTGCCGAGCACGTTCTGGAAGACCGAGCTGCGGTGCTGACCGCTGCCGCCGTCGGCGAACGCCTCGTTGACCACGTCCCAGGCGTAGACCTTGCCCTTGAAGTGGTTCATCTCGGTGGTGATGTGGTTGTTCATCACACTGCGCAGCGTGCCTGCGTCACCGATGGAGCTGACCCAGCCGGGCAGCTGCCCGTGCCACACCAGGGTGTGACCGCGCATCCGCTGCCCGTGTGCGGTGGCGTGGCTGACGATCCGGTCGGCCGGGCCGAAGTTGAAGCTGCCGCGGGACGGTTCGGTGGTGTCCCACTTCATCTCGTTCTCCGGAGTGATCATGTTGAATTCCCGGTCGAGAATCGTGGCGTACGTCGAGTCGCCGAGCTTTCCGGCGGCCACGGCCGCACCGAAATAGCGGCCGCTGTCGGCCGCGGCTGCGCCCAGCGTGCCGGAAGCCGCGTGCGCGGCCGGGTTCGCCGGGCCGGCCAGGGCCAGTGCCGTGCCGGCCAGCAGGCCGGTGGCCGAGGCCAGGGCCCTGCGGAGCAGGGGGTCCTTGTCGATCCAGGGCATCCGGGATCAACCTCCTTGTACGGGGGGGAAGAGAGGGGTGGGCGCCGGCCACGGGACCGGGGCCTCGGTGGAGCGCACTCACGTGCTCAGGAGACCGGCAGAGCGGTCCACTGCTGGTTCGTTCCGCCGTTGCAGTCCCACAGGACCAGCTGCGTACCGTCGGCGGTGGACGCGTTGGGGTCGTCGAGGCAGCGCCCGGAGACCGGGTTGCGGTAGCCGCCGTTGTACGCCTGCCATTGCTGGTTGGTGCCGCCGTTGCAGTCCCAGATCACGATCTTGGTGCCGTTGGCGGTACCGCGGCCGGTGGCATCGAGGCACTTCCCGAGCGCCCGCAGGGTGCCGTCGGTACGCGCCGACCACGTCTGCGCGACGGAGCCGTCACAGGACCGGATCTCCGCGGCGGTCCCGTTGGCGCTGTTGCCGCCGCTCACCCCCAGGCACTTGCCCGCGATCCCGGAACGCACCTGCCCGACCGCGGAATCCGGCGGCTTGATCCAGCCCGCCGCGTCCGCCGCCTGGATGCCCGCGTTGAAGGCGTCCGCCATCTTGCTGAAGCCGTTGTCGTTGGGGTGCAGGGCGTCGGACAGGTCCGCGGCGGTCAGGGCGCTCATGTCCACCAGGCGTACGTGCTTGCCGGCCGCCTGCTCGGCCTGGACGATCCCGGGCAACTTGGCGTTGAACGCGGGCCTGTTGGCCTCCTCCGTGCCGCTGGTGGAGATGATCACGGTGCCGACGAGAACGGTCGCGTCGGGGACGGCCCTGGTGATCTGGTCGATGAGCGCGTGGAGCCGGTCGGCGGCGGTCGGGATCTGGTAGTTGCCGTTCAGGTCGTTGGTGCCGATCTCCAGGGTGACCACGTTCGGCCGGTACCGTGCCAGCACGGAGTCCGCGATGCCGGCGATCTGGTCGATCCGCCAGCCGGAGTGGCCTTCGTTGTCGGGGTCGGACATGGTGCCGTTGCGCCCTGAGCCGACGAAGTCGAGGGTGTGTCCCGCGGCGGTCAGCTTGTTCCCGAGGAAGCTGCGGTAGCTGTTCCCGGACGGGCTGCCGACGCCCCAGGTGATCGAGTCGCCCAACGGCATCAGCCGCAAGGGCGTGGGCGCTGCGACCTGTGGTGCGGAGGGGGGTGCCTCGGCGGCGGTGGCCGCGGCGGGCCACGCGGCGCCCATGCCGAGGGTGGCCGCCAGTGCCGCGGCCAAGGGTGCCCAGTACTTCCTCATCTGCGTTCCTCACGGGTGCGGGACAGTGGGTGGGGGTGAACGAATCGCCGGTCCATGCAGGCGTACTGGGGGCGCGAGCAGGTCAGCGGGGGGTGAAGTCCTGGTTGGTGTCGGTGCCGGGTGTGTTCTTGCACGGCCACTGGTCCGGTCGCCGACCCGGGGCGCTGCTGCCGCCGTGCAGGTCGAGACACAGTGGGCCGTTGTGGTTCTCGAAGGCATACGAGCCGTCGGACAGCTGCACCAGCAGCCACAGTGCGGTGGCTGCTCCGTTGGCGGACTGCTGCACGATGTTCGGCGTACCGGCGGTCGTGAAACCACCCCGTAGCCCCGGGAATTGGTGTTCCACGCCGGCTGCTGCACGGTGAGGGTTCCGGAGACCGGCCACGGGCTGGAGCCGCTTTCCTCAGCCGAGGCTCCATCGCTGGTTGGAGCCGCCGTTGCAGGTCCACAGTTCGGCCAGGGCTCCGTTCGCCGTGGAGGCGCCGGTGACGTCGAGGCAGAGTCCGGACTGGGTGCCGGTGATCGTGCCGTCGGAGTTCAGCCGCCACTGCTGGTTGGCGCCGCCGTTGCAGGGCCAGGTCACCACCTTGGCCCCGGCGGTGGTCTGGTTGTTGTACGCGTCCAGACACAGCTGGCTGCTGCCGCTGTACACGGTCAACTGGTCGGAGGACGTGCGGGTCCAGCTCTGGTTGGCGCCGCCGTTGCAGTCCCAGATCTGCAGCTGCGTGCCGGCCGTGGTGGACGAGTTCGGCACGTCCAGGCACTTGCCCGCGCCCACCGCGTGCAGCGCGCCGGTGTCCGTCCCGCCGGTCGTGTTGCTGTAGCCGGCCGCGGTGATGTTGGCCTGCACCGCGTTCTCGGTGGCGTCCGACGGGTAGCCGGAGGTCATCACGCCCTCGTAGAAGGTGCCTTGTGCGCCCTTGCTGTTGTCACCGCCGATGCCCAGGATGATGGCGCCCTGCTTACGCATCGGGTTGTAGCCCGCGACGTTGGGGCGCACGCCGTCGTAGAACGTGGACAGGCCGCCCGACTGCGCGTTGCCGCCACGGATCGCCCAGTGGTTCGGGCCCGCCTTTGACGATGGCGGTCGTGTACCGGTAGTTGATGGTCGGGTCGTTCGCGTTGTAGTGCTGGTTCACCCCGGAGAACAGGCCGTTCTCCAGATCGGCCATGATCCAGGGGCCGTTGCCCGAGCCGTAGCCCCAGACCTTGATGTTGCCGAAGTAGATGGCCTCCATGGTGCCGTTGCCGTCGTCGTTGTTGTCCGTCTCGGCATTGCCGTAGTCGAAGCAGCAGCCGCCGTTGTAGTGCGTGCCGTCGAAGATCGCGTACATGCCCTCGGGGTTGTCCCCGGTCGCGATGCCGTTGGTGTGGTTGTTGCGGTAGCCCGTTCCGGGTGCCACGAAGACGCCGTAGGCCTTGTGACCGCCGACCATGGTGGGCGCGGCCGTCGCGTTCGCGAGGTTGTCGGGACCACCCGCGGCACCGCCGCCGGGCGCCTGGGTGAGGTGGTTGGCGCGACCTGACTGGTCATAGATGATCGAGATCAGGCAGGTCGTCCCCGCGCAGAACGAGTCCTGCGCGGCGGCGTCGGCGTAGCCGCCCGCGCTCAGGACTCCGACGTCGCGGGTGGCGTTGTCCGAGGCACGCCGGACCTGGTAGAGCGGCCCGTTGTACGAGGCGTACAACGCCCGCGTCGTGCTGTGGGCGGCCACACAGGGCGTCCCTCCTGCCGCGTAGAGATCGCATGGTCCGGACGTGGCGGCCCGGGCCGTCCCGGTCGTGGCGCCGGCCAGTGCGCCGACGGCGAGCACGACTGCGGCCCCCGCCCCGGCGATTGTTTTCGGCCAAGGACTGCGGGAGCGCTCCCACGATTGCACAGATGCCTGGTCCAACTCATCTCCCGGCCTTCCGCGGCGCCGTATCGCAGCAAGCAGCCCTTGGATGCCACCGCGCCCGAACAGCGCGTGGCGGCTCGTACCTGTCGTTCCCATCCGATCTCCCTACCGTGCCGGCGGAACCCAGTCGGGTTCTGTGCTGGTGGCGCTGACGACTGCGCAAGCGCTTGGAGGTGCCGAACTTTCAGGGGGATTGCAGAGAGGTTTCGGGGGGAGACGGTGCTCTCGATTCCGCAGTGCTGTCAAGGGTCCTGACTCCCCCGTCCGCCCCGGACAACGAATCGGTTCGATCGCCGATCTCCCCGGATCCCCGTCGAACGGCCCGCTCGAGCAGATCCCGCGTGACAGTGGACGAGCTGCGCGGCAGGCCCGCACGCCGACTCTGCTCGGCGAGTCGCGCGGGTCGGACCGGCGGCGGGCCGCAATCGCTCGGACATCCCCTGCAACGCCACTGACCTGGTACGTGGCCGCCGAACAGCGGTTGACGAGGGGACAGTGCGCACGGCACCGGCCAGCGAGACGGCCCCCGACCCGTCCCCGGGCGCCCTCTTCGGCGTGCGGGACGCCATTGCCCCCACCCCTCGCCGGTCGTACCATCTCGTCGAAGCGCTTGCGCGGAACCGATTCGATTCCCGCCTTCCCGCAATAGGTGAGACGCGGAACGTGTGACGGGCCCGGCAGCCCGGTGCCGCTCCCGCGTGCCTGTGGGGCTCGGGTGTTGTGATTCTGCGTCACTTTCGTACGGCAGAGCGGCACTTCGGCGCGGCAGTGCGGCACTTCGGCGCGGCAGTGCGGCACTTCGGCGCGGTGGTGCGGCGCTTCGGCGCGGTGGTGCGGCGCTTCAGTGCTGGGACGCACGGATGGGCGCGCCTTTCCCTGGGCCGGCATCCGGAAGCGGTCGCCCTGTGGAACGCTTCCGGCGGAGACGTCGGCCGTGGCGCGGAGGAGGGCGCGGGGTTCGTAGCGGCTGAGGCCGGCAAGGGCGGGCTGATCGAGGCGGATCCGGTGGTTCAAGGGCCAGATCTGGCCGTCGTGGGCGCGACCGCAGAGGTGGAGGTCGATGCCCGCGGCTGCCACCCGGTCGGTGAACTCGGGCTGGAGCGCCAGGAGCAGGACGGGCGGGTGCGGGTCAGCGCCGTCCAGGGCCCGGCGAGTTGGGCGCGGTGGCCCGCCGGCGGCGTTTGCCACCCCCATCGGCACCCAGGTAGCTGCCGACATGGTCGATCGCCAGACTGACCGACCGGTTCGCTCGGGACCGGCCTCGGTCATGAATCTGTCGGTCCGGCGACCACGCCCGTCCACCAGGCCCGCTTTTGCATGACCCGCAGGCCGACGCCGCGCGGGGACCACCGGACACGACGGGTCGCAGCCCCGCATGCCAGGTGGCTCAGCCGACGAGCGCACGGGTACACGGCTTGCCGCCGTCCGCCCCATCCCCGCCGGGCGCCGACCGGCCTGGTAGCGCCCTGGGGTGGCGACGGTGTCCGGTTTCCGCGACGGCGTGGATCGAGTCGACGGCGCGGGTCGAGTCGCCGAAGTCATCGAACGCGGCGTGGAAAACCACGCCACCGCCACCGGCCCCATCCCACGAGGCCGGTGAGTCTTGGGACACGCTTTACGCGACACATGCAACTGCAACCCGCGCCGTCTCTGTCTGACAGGAAGACGGGCCCGTCAGGGCCGAAGAGCGAGAAAACGGGGCAGTTCGTGGGACGGCGCAAGAACAGCATATGGGTCGCATTCGTCACGGGTGTGATGCTGGTGGGCGCGAGCGCCTGCGGCGGGGGCGGCAGTGACAAGGCGAGCGGCGACGACGCAAAGGCGTCGGGAAAGCCGAGTGCGAGCACCTCCCCGTCACCCACGAAACCTGCGGGCCCGCCGATGCTGCTGGAGACCATCACCCCGCAGACGGGAACGACGGTCGGCGTCGCCATGCCCATCTCGGTGATCTTCACGAACCCTGTGGCGGCCAAGGCCCGAGCCACAGTGGAGAAGCACATGAAGGTGAGCGCCTCACAGACGGTGGCCGGCGCCTGGCACTGGATGGGCGACAAGCGTGCCGACTGGCGCCCGAAGACGTACTGGCCCTCCGGCACGACGGTGAGGATCGACGCCGATATGACAGGCGTCAGCAATGGCAACGGACGCTACGGCGTGCACAGTTACACGCACACGTTCAAGGTTGGTGACGATGTGCGTGCGGACGTCTCGGTGACCGGCCACACCATGAAGGTCACCCGCAACGGCGCTCCGGTGCGTACCCTGTCCATCAACGCGGGCAGCGCCGAGTACCCGACGTGGGACGGCACGATGGCCGTCATCGACAAGCAGGAAAAGGTCCACATGACCTCCTGCAGCGTCGGAATCAGCTGTGACAAGGGCAACCCGAACTACTACGACCTGACACTGCCCTGGGACATCCACCTCACCCAGTCCGGCACCTACGTCCACTACTCCACCGGCGACCCCAACCCGGGCAGCGGCAGCGCCCGCGGCTCGCACGGCTGCGTGCACCTGTCCCTGTCGGACGCCAAGTGGTTCTACGAACAGGTCAAGCAGGGCGACCCCGTCACCGTCACCGGCTCACCCCGCGGCAAAGCCCCGGCCGACAACGGCTACGCCGATTTCAACCTGGATTGGGACCAGTGGCTCGCCGGCAGCGCAACCGGCGAGCAGACGACCGCCACCCTTTGAGTGTGTCGGCGACAGCTGTGCGAGCAGGCGGTAGGCATCGTGATGCGGACCAGGAAACCGCCGAGAGTATCGTCCGGTCCCTCGCGCCTGGCACCCGGCGCGAGGGCGCCAGGGCGCCAGGGCCGACGCCTTGATGGTGAAAAGGGGAGCTTCCGCCCAACCGCCTTCACCCGTACACGCTGAAGTGATCTCCGTCTCGCCGTGCTGTCGCGGGCATGCCCGGTTCGCATGCCGTCGGTTGGCTAGACGACCGTCTTGCAGTACACGGCGTGCCCGTGATCACGAGCGCGGCAGGCGAGGGCGCGAAACGCGGCGATGGTGTCCTGGACATCGATGAAGTCGGCGAACGGGGCTTCGGGGATGTCGAACCACTGAAGTGCCAGCAGCGGCAGGTGTTCGTCATGGATCTCGGCGAGCGTTGCGATCCATTCGTCGGGCAGTCGTTGCAGGAGCAGGCCGGTCTCCCAAGGGGAGTCCTGTCCTGGCCTGTCCTCTCCCTGCGGCCACAACCTCTCGTCTGGCCAGACGAGCGCAGGTGCGGTGGCATGGACGTCGAAAGGCACTCCTTTGGCAAAGGCTACGAGCTGCCCCAGCACGACGTTCGGATCGAGGCCCTTGGCGTCGAACCAATCGGCGTCGTGATCGTTGAGACCAGCTCCGGAGTGCTGATCCCAGTTTCCGCCGGGCCCGACGGACCAGTCGACCGCGGCAGAGGCGTCCGGTGCCCGGAAGTAGTCATGGAGTATGCCCATGGCCTGAAGCGTAGCGACCACGTATCACGCGGATTTGGAGACGGGATGGTCAAGGACGCCGGTGGGAGCGGAGGCTGGCCCTGACGGACAGACGGGCCGCGACGTGCGCGCGCCTGGCTTCTGCGCGGCCGGCTCCTACTTCGGCGGGCCGGCGCTCTTTACCGATCGAGCGGCGGCCTGATCGCAATGGCCCCGACCGTGGTGCCGTGCGTCATCCTCGGCCTGCCCTGGTACGCGGGAGCCCTCGGCTTCCTCCTGACCGGTGGGACCCCAACGCCCCTCCCCTGCCGCCCGCCGCACCCCGATCCGGATGCGGCGGGCGGTCCGCGTGTTTCGAACCTCAACCCGAGTTGTGGCCGAGCAGCAGGAGTTCGCGCCCCGCCGAGGCGTGGCCGGCAACAGCTTCCATGGCCCCGCCGCTCTGCAGGTCGGAGGCCACATGCAGTTCGCACCGCTGGCCGAACAGACCGCACCTCGTCTTGTCCGCAGCTGCCGGCGGTGAGCTGTCGCCGGCAGCTGTGCGTGCCACGGGCGGGCGTTGTCGGGCTCTGTGCTAGAAGGTCAGGTTCCAAGCGTCGATCTTGCCCGTGTCGGAGGCTGCGTTGTCGTTGACGCGCAGCTTCCAGGTGCCGTTCGCGACCTCGGCGGAGGCGTTCACGGTGTAGGTCTGTGCGATGTTGTCGGCGCTGCCGCCGGAGTGGTTGTGCAGCGTGTAGACGGTGCCGTCCGGGGCCACCAGGTCGACCTTCAGGTCACCGATGTAGGAGTGCTTGATGTCCACACCCACCTTGAGGGTGGCCGGGGCGTTGCCGGTCACACCCGTGACGGTGATCGGGCTCTCCACGGTCGCGTTGTCGTTGATGGCGAAGTCCGCAAGGTTCTCGAAGTACTTGCCGGGCGGCGGGGTGGTCCCCACGGCCTTGAGCGCGTCGACCTGGCCCTCGCCGAAGAACGAGTTGTTGGCCGTCGTGCCCGTGCAGCGGCTGTCCGAGGGGCAGGCGATGTCGTTGGCCTGGGCGGCCAGCCTGGCGCGCAGGTCCGCCGGGGTGATGCCCGGGTTGGCGCTGGCGATGAGTGCCGCCACGCCCGCCACGTGCGGGGTGGCCATCGAGGTGCCGCTCTTGCTGCCGTAGCCGCCGCCGGGGACGGTGGAGTACACGTTGCTGCCCGGCGCCGCGATGTCGATGACGCCCTGACCGTAGTTGGAGAACGAGGCCTTCGTGACGCCCGTGCCGTTGGCCGCGACCGTGACCACGCCCGGCAGTTCGGTCGGGATGTCGAGGCAGGCGTTGGTGATGGTGCGGGTGACCGGCGTCGAGTCGTTCGGGCTCGCGGAGTCGGTCGTCTTGTGGGCGAGGTCGTAGTTCTCGTTGCCCGCTGCGGCGACCTGGAGGGAGCCCTTGCTCTCGGCGTACTCCTGGGCGCGCTTGACACCTTCGATGATGGCGGCCTGGTCGATGTTGTCCGGGCAGTTGAACTGCCACGGATCGGTGTAGTAGCTGTTGTTGGTGACCTTGAAGCCGTGGTCACCGGCCCACACGAAGCCGCAGATGGTGTTCTCGGCGAAGAAGAAGGAGTTGCCCGGCTCGGCGACCCGGACCGCGGCGATCTTCACCCCGGGAGCCACGCCGACGACGCCCTTGCCGTTCTTGGCCGCGGCGATGGTGCCCGCCACGTGGGTGCCGTGCGTGTCGACGTCCCGCCAGGCGCCGGCACGGGTGTCGGGCTTGCCGTAGGCGCAGGAGACCGAGTCGGCCGCGTCGAAGTTGGGCGCCAGGTCCTGGTGCTGGTCGTCCACACCGGTGTCCAGGACGCCGACCGTGACGGAGGCGGAGCCCGGGTTCACGGCCCAGGCCTGGTCGGCCTTGATCTGGCTCATGTCGGCGCGGACCGGTTCTCCGGCCGGGGTCGAGGCCTGGGCCGGATTGGCCGGGAGTGCCGGGGTGTAGGCGTCGGCCGGGACGTCCGACGTGCGCGTGGCGCCGACCTGCTGCACGCCGGCGACGCTGCGCATGGTGGCGGCGAATGTGCTGGACGTCGAGTGGGCGACGATCACGCCGATGGCGTCGAAGTTCGAGAAGACGGTGCCGCCGTTGGCCGCGATCGCGGAGCGGACCGTCGAATTGTCACCGGGGGCGGTGATCACGAGGTAGGCGCGCGTGCCGGCCACCCAGGCCGCACTCGGGGAAGCGGTCGCGGCGGCCGGGCCGTGGGCCTTGGCGGCCGGCGCGGTGGAGGGGACGACCGGGAGCGTACCCGCGAGGGCGCCCGGGGCGCCGAACGCGAGGGCGGCGCCGAGCGTGGCCGCCAGCACCAACGTGCGTCTCGGTCGGCTGGATATGTGGGGTATCAATGCGTCCTCCGAAGACGGCCCGGCCGCGCTGAAGGCACCGGCCGGGCCGTACGAAACCAGTGGTGGGTGCAAGATGTCAGGTGCATGCCCTTGCGGGGAAGTACCTTTCCGTACAGGGGCGTAGCGGAGGCATGACTGAAAAGCGACGTACTGTGTGCCAGCATGGCGGCGCGGGCGTAGGGGCCCGCCGTAGACGGGATGTCGAGGAGTTCGCCGCGGTGGCGGGCGACGGGAGCGATGGACACGCCATGGTCGCGGCCGACCGGGGCGCGGCGACCGGCTCGTTCAACGTAGGCGTCTCGTCCGGCGACGCGCGTTCGGTCCCGGGTCAGGTTCCGCGCCAGTTCGGGGCGGCTTCGTCGGTCGGTCTGCGGGTCGTGAGTCGTCTTCCGAGTCACCGAACGGGTGGCGGTGGCGCGGCCCGCGTACGGGCGATTGAGGCTGCGTCGTCAGGAGCCTCGGTCAAAGCCCTGGGAGAATACGAGATGGGTTCAACGCGCCGTAGGTGCACTCGCAGGTCGAGGATGTCGAACCGGTTACACGAACCGGACAGGTCGTGGAACTGTTCGGGTTCAAAGACGTCGTCCGGGGCGAACGCACAGTACAGCAGGCTCTCTTCGCGTATGACGGCGCTGATCACGTCCCCGAACGGGTCAAAGACCAGCGGCACTCCCCTCGCACTGTCCTCGGCAACCCGCGCCGCCTCCTCGCCCAGGGTGCTGAGCGCTTGCGCCGACTGCTCGCCGAAGACGGATGGGACGCCCGCATTGAAGACCCTGGCCGCGAAGGAGTGGGCGCCGACGCGGCTGCGGATGGCGTTCTCCAGGCCGCAGTTCTTGCCTGCCGAGTCGGGATCACGGGTTGGCCGTATCGGCGGGTAAGCCGAGGTGTGCACCTGCTCGGCTTCGGTCATTCAGCGGGTAGCGGGCGATTTTTTGTGCAGCGCTCCAGGCGGTCCACCCGTCGGTTGGGACTCAACGCGGAGGGCTCGGACATCGTCCGTAGTAGGGCCTCACGGTGCCGGCAAGCTGCGCTGGATTGACCGCAACCTCCTGATCGGGGCCTCGTCGGTGAATCCCGTGGTCGGGCAGCCGGCTGACCAGCATCCCCGCATGGACTCACGACGATTCGCGTACGACAAGCTCGGTGGGAAGCGTGACGCGCCGACGCGGCTTGTCACGATCGTCGATCTCCTCCAGGAGGATGTGGGCGATCATGCTGCCGATCTCCTCGACGGGCTGGCGCACGGTGCTGAGGGGCGGATTGGTGTGCCGGGCAATGATGGAGTCGTCGAATCCCACCACGGCCACGTCGTCGGGGACCCCCCTCCCCTGCCTGCGCAGCTCTGCCAGCGCCCCCGCCGCCATGACGTCCGAGGCAACGAACAAGGCGTCGAGCTCGGGGACCCGTTCAAGGAGTGAACGCATCGCCGCCGCCCCGCCCTCCTCGGTGAAGTCGGCCGAGGCCACGAGCCGGTCCCCGGCCTCGTGCCCCGCCTTCTCGAGGGCCTCGCGCCAGCCCTGGAGCCTGCTGCGCGCTACGTCCATGTCAAGCGGTCCGCTGATGGTGGCGACGGTGCGCCGCCCCCGCGCGAGGAGGTGGTTGACGGCCGTCGCCGCCCCGCCCGCGTTGTCGGAGTGCACATGGCTGAGCGACTCCTCGGAGGAACGGCGTCCGGCGAGCACCGTGGGCAGTCCCATGTCCTCCAGCAGCCCCGGCAGCGGGTCATGCTCGTGCACCGAAACCAGCAGCACCCCGTCGACACGTCGTTCGGCGACCGATTCGGTGAGCTGGTCCCGTTCGGCCTGGTCGCGGACAAGCACCAGTTGGAGCTGCGTGCGGGTCTCCGCAAGGGCCGTGCTGACACCGCGGATGACTGCCGAGAAGTAGGGCTCCGAGCCCAGCCTGCTCTCCGACTCCGGGATCACCAGGGCCACGGAGTTCGTCCTGCTCGTCTTCAGCCCCCGGGCAACCGAGTTCGGGACGTAATTCAGTTCCGCGATCGCCGCGAGCACCGCGGCCCTCGCCTTCTCACTCACGAGTTCGGACCCGTTGATGACTCGTGAAACCGTGGTGCGTCCGACACCGGCGCGCGCGGCCACGGTGATGATGGTCGGGCGTTGCCTCTCCCCCACGACGCCTCCCTCGCTCGGCGATGCCCAGACGGCTTCCACCTGCGCATTGTGCCAGACCCGCAAAGAGCGCCCTCGGGGTCCGGGGGCGGGCTCGCGACATCTTTCGGCAACGAAGTGGATTCAACTTCTTGACAGGCGCCTTGCGCGGCGACCAGGCTGCGGACTCCCGAGTGGGCACGTTCCCACCCTGGATTGGGAACGTACCCACCGGACAAATCGCGCCTGCGGAGCGAGGCCGTGGGGCCCGAACTCCGGTGCGTCAGCGCCGCCGCTTGGAGGACGAAATGGACAAGTTCCGAAGGAAGTTGCGTACGAGAGCCGTAGCCGCCGTGTCGGTTGCGTCGGCACTCGGTCTGGTCGTGGGCTGCGGAGGCAGTGACGGTGGAACCGGCGGGGGGAAGAAGGACGGCAAGGTCACCATCACCATGGGGCTCTTCGGCGTCATGGGCTTCAAGGAGACCGGCCTGCTCGACAAGTACATGCAGGAACACCCGAACGTCGTCATCAAGGCGGACGTCGCGGGCGACGAGCAGACCTACTACACCGCCCTGCAGACCCACTTGGCCGCCGGCAGCGGGCTCAAGGACATCCAGGGCATAGAAATTGGTCGGGCCAAGGAACTGTCCGACACCCAGAAGGACAAGTTCGTCGATCTGGCAGGCGTGGCCGGCACGGATCACTTCCTTCCGTGGAAACAGAGCCAGGTCACCACCGCGGACAAGAAGGTCATCGGCCTCGGCACCGACATCGGCCCCATGGCGGTCTGCTACCGCAAGGACCTCTTCGAACAGGCCGGCCTGCCCACGGACCGCGACGAGGTCGCCAAGCTGTGGGAGGGCGACTGGTCCAAGTACGTCGACGCGGGCAAGCGGTTCAAGCAGAACTCGAAGGACGACAAGGTCGCCTTCATGGACAGCTCCAGCGGCCTGTTCAACGCCATGATCTACGGCAACTCCCAGCAGTTCTACGACAAGCAGGGCGAGCTGATCTACGCCACCAACCCCGTCGTGAAGGACGCGTGGAAGCTGGCCTCCGAAGCCGCCACGTCCGATCTGACCGCCAAACTCCGCCAGTTCCAGCCCGGTTGGGACCCCGGACTGGCCAACAGCACCTTTGCCAGCACCGTCTGCCCGGCATGGATGCTCGCGCACATCAGCGAGAAGGCGGGACCGAAGAACAAGGGCAAGTGGGACGTCGCCAAGGCGCCCAAGGGCGCCAACTGGGGCGGCTCGTTCCTGGGCGTGATGGAGAAGAGCCCCGTCAAGAAGGAGGCGCAGGAGCTGGTCGCCTGGCTCACCGCACCCGAACAGCAGGCCTACCTCTTTGAGAAGATCGGCAACTTCCCCTCGTCGCAGACCGCGTTGGAGATGCCCGAAGTCGTCGATGCCAAGTCGGACTACTTCAGCGGCGCCCCGATCGGGAAGATCTTCGGAGCCGCGGCCCAGGAGATCCCCGACGAGCAGGTGCTCGGCCGCAAGGACGGCACCATCAAGGACATCTTCTCGCAGGGCCTGACCTTGATCGAGGCACAGAACAAGAGCCCGAACGAGGCGTGGAAGACCACTGACGAGCGCATCAAGAAGGCCGCCGGCTGACCCAGGGCCGTCGCCCGCCTCCCCCGTCGCCCGGCGCCCCACGCGCGGCCCGTGTGGGCCGCCGGGCCCCCGCCCGCCTCACCACCCGTCCAGGAAGGACGCCTTCCGGTGGCCATCTCCACCTCGACACCCCCAGACACCGCGCCCGGCATCGGCGCGGAGCGTCAGCGGCGCCGCACGCTGCTGCACCGCCTCGACGTCCGGGGTGCGCCGTACGCCTTCATCGCCCCGTTCTTCATCGTCTTCGCCGCCTTCAGCTTCTACCCGCTCATCTACACCTCATGGATCTCCCTGCACCGCGTCGAACTGTCGACCCTGAACCTCATGGAGTGGGTCGGCTTCGACAACTACACGGCGCTGTGGGAAGACGACCGGTTCTGGAACGCGCTGCTCAACACCTTCACCATCGGCGTCCTGTCGACCGTGCCCCAGCTGCTGATGGCGCTCGGCCTGGCGCACCTGCTCAACTACCGGCTGCGCGGCTCGACGTTCTTCCGCGTCGCCGCCCTGACGCCGTACGCCACCTCGGTCGGTGCCGCGGCCCTCGTGTTCACGATGCTCTTCGAGCGCGACTTCGGCATGATCAACTGGGGGTTGAGCCTGTTCGGTGTCGACAACATCGACTGGGAGAACAACAAGTGGGCCGCGCAGACGGCGATTTCCTCCATCGTCATCTGGCGCTGGACCGGCTACAACGCCCTGCTCTACCTCGCGGCGATGCAGGCGATCCCCCGCGACCGCTATGAAGCCGCGGCCATCGACGGTGCCTCGCGATGGCAGCAGTTCCTCAAGGTCACCGTCCCCGGCATCCGCTCCACCATCGTGTTCACCATCGTCCTGTCCACGATCGGCGCGACCCAGCTCTTCGGCGAACCCCTGATCTTCGGCCAGGGCCCGAACGGCATCACGGGAGGAGCGGACAACCAGTACCAGACGCTGGGTCTGCTGCTGTACGAGGAGGGCTGGAAGAACTACCAGATGGGCCGGGCCGCCACAGTCGCCTGGGCGATGTTCCTGCTGCTCATCCTCGTGTTCGTCGTCCAACGAATCGTCCAGCGCATCACCACGCGCAGGACCTGACCGGGAGATCTCCATGACCACAGACAGCATCCCGGTCCAGGCGACGGACGTACGCCCCGAGGCCGCGCGCAAGACCCGCAAGGCCACCCCGTCCGGTGCACGACGCCGGCAGCTGTTCCGGCACCCGGGTGCCGGACGTCAGCACCACGCGGGTCCCGTCGCCTACATCCTGCTGGGGCTCGCGGCGCTGCTCTCGCTGTTCCCGCTCTACTGGACGATGGTGGCGGCGTCGACCGACAACACGCGCGTCACCCAGACGCCTCCGCCCTTCCTGCCCGGACCTCACCTCCTGGAGAATCTCGGCAAGGCCTGGCAGGACGCCGCGCTGGGCAAGGCCATGCTCAACAGCCTGATCGTGGCAGGTGCCATCGCCCTGTCCACGGTGCTGTTCGCCACCCTCGCCGGCTTCGCGTTCGCCAAACTCCGCTTCAAGGGCCGCAACATCCTGCTGATGCTCGTGATCGGCACGATGATGGTGCCGCCTCAACTCGGCGTCGTACCGCTGTTCATGATGATGACGGAACTGGGCTGGGGCCAGAAGCTCCCCGCCGTCATCTTCCCCACCCTCGTCAGCGCCGTCGGCGTCTTCTTCATGCGGCAGTACCTGTCCGAAGCACTGCCCGACGAACTCGTCGAGGCCGGACGGGTGGACGGTGCGCACTCCCTGCGCATCTTCTGGAGCATCGTGCTGCCGATCGCGCGGCCCCCCATGGCCGTGCTGTTCATGATCACGTTCGTGCACGCCTGGAACGACTTCTTCTGGCCCTTCATCGTGCTCGACATGACCAATCCGACCGTGCCCGTCGCCCTCACCCAGCTCAGCGCGGGATATGTGCGCGACCAGTCGCTGATCATGGCGGGCGCTCTGCTCGGCACGCTGCCTCTGCTCGCTCTCTTCGTCGTCTTCGGCCGTCAGATCGTCGGCGGAATCATGCAGGGAGCCGTCAAGGGATGAACGCCCTGCCGACCTCCAGCTGCCATGGTCCTTCGCCGCCGCCACGCTGCCGTACCTCTCCCACCCTGCCCCGCATCTGAAAGGACCCCTGTGACCACCGCCATCCGACGCGTCGCGCCCGCCCCGTACAACAGCGCCGTCCGCAGATTCCCGCAGGGATTCACCTGGGGCACCGCCACCGCCGCGTACCAGATCGAGGGTGCCGCCGCCACAGACGGACGCACGCCTTCGATCTGGGACACCTACTCGCACACGCCCGGCAGGGTGCGCAACGGTGACACCGGGGACGTGGCCACCGACCACTACCACCGCTGGCGCGAGGACGTCGAGATCATGGCCGACCTCGGAGTGAGCGCCTACCGGTTCTCCCTGTCGTGGCCACGCGTACAGCCGACCGGCCGCGGCCCGGCCGTCGAGAAGGGACTCGACTTCTACCGCGCTCTGACCGACGCACTGCTGGAAAAGGGCATCGAACCGGTGGTCACGCTGTACCACTGGGACCTGCCGCAGGAGTTGGAGGACGCCGGCGGCTGGCCGGAGCGCGCCACCGCTGACCGGTTCGCCGACTACGCGGCTCTTGCGGCGCATGCGCTGGGAGACCGGGTGAAGACCTGGATCACCCTCAACGAGCCCTGGTGCAGCGCCTTCCTCGGATACGGCTCGGGCGTCCACGCGCCCGGGCGCACCGACCCGGTCGCGGCCCTGCGCGCGGCGCACCACCTCAACCTCGCCCACGGCAAGGCCGTCCAGGCGCTGCGCGCCGAACTCCCCGCCCACGCACAGGCGTCCGTCACACTCAATATCCATCACGTCCGCGCACTGACCGAGACAGCGGAGGACGTCGACGCGGCCCGGCGGATCGACGCACTGGCCAACCGCGTCTTCACCGGCCCTCTCCTGGAGGGCCAGTACCCCCAGGATCTGCTCCACGACACAGCGCGCCTGACCGACTGGTCGTTCGTACGGGACGGCGACACCGCCGCGATCCACCAGCCGCTGGACTTCCTTGGCGTCAACTACTACACGCCCACCCTCGTCTCCGCCGCTCGGGGCGAGGCCGGCCATGGCTCCGACGGCCACGGGATGAGCGACCACAGCCCCTGGCCGGGCGCCGACGACGTCGCCTTCCACCGACCGCCGGGCAACACCACCGCGATGGGCTGGGCGGTCGACCCAAGTGGTCTGTACGACCTGCTGACACGGCTCGCTGCGGACTTCCCCGCGATGCCTCTGGTGATCACCGAGAACGGGGCCGCGTTCGACGATTACGTGAATCCGGAAGGCGAGGTGGCCGACCCCGATCGCATCGCCTATCTCCAGGGCCACCTGGCCGCCGTGCACCGGGCGATCGTGGCCGGCGTCGATGTCCGGGGCTACTTCCTGTGGTCCCTGCTGGACAACTTCGAGTGGGGTTACGGCTACAGCAAGCGCTTCGGCGCCGTCTACGTCGACTATCCGACCGGCACCCGCATCCCCAAGTCCAGCGCGCGGTGGTACGCCGACGTGATCCGCGCCAACGCCCTGCCCACCCTGCCGGAGTAGAGCCACGGGAGCCGGTGAGCACGGGAAGAGCCGCACCGCCGACGAGACGGCGAGGGCCTCATCACCGGCCCCGTGGTGACGGCTCCGCGATCGGCACGGAAAAGGCGACATGCTGGGTGCCCGGAGTGACAGGGGAGGCTGGCCGGTCAGCGCTTCGGCGGCCGGCCAGGCCCGCAGCCTCAACCGGCGGCAGCAGTGGCCGCGGCCGGAGGCTCCACAGGCCGCGGCCGTCATAGCCGTCATGGCCGTCGAGCGCCCGGCTACGGCTCCTTCGTACACGACCGTCATGAGCGACACGGTGAAGAACCTGTTCGAGGTGCCGGAGGGGCCCCTTCGCGGGCAAGGCCAACAGCGGCGCCACCTGAACCAACGACATCAGCCACGGTGACCTGGTCCGCAGCAACCCCGACCAGACCATGACCATCGACGTCGGCCGGGGTTCCTGCCTTTCTCAAAGAAGTTTCCGGCTCTCGGCAACCCTGTGCGGGGCCTGTGACCACAGGGAGTCGGAGATCCAGCCGTTCCGGAGCCTGGATCCGCCTCACCTCTGGTGAGAGGCATGCAAGGAGAGCGAACCCCCCATGAACAACCCCACGAACGGCGGGCGCCGCGGGCGTCATCGCCGTCGCTGGACTGCCACCGCTGTACTGCTCGGCGTGCCCGCCGCCGTGGTGCCGTATCTGCTGTTCACGCAGGAGGACTCGCAGGCCGCGACGGTCGACGGCGATGCCTACTACCGGCTGGTCTCCGTGCGCAGCGGCAAGGTGCTGGACGTCAACGGCTTCTCCACCGCCGACGGCACCCGCATCCAGCAGTGGACCGACCAGAGCACCGCCAACCAGCAGTGGAGGCTGAAGCCCGCCGGGGGCGGCTACTACGAGCTGGTGAACCGCAACAGCGGCAAGGTGCTCGGTATAGCAGGCGATTCGACCGCGAAGGGAGCCGTCGCCGAGCAGCAGACCGACAGCTCCGCCACGTCCCAGGAGTGGCGGATCGAGAAGGTGAGCGGTTCCGACGCCGTCACTCTCACCTCGCGCAAGAGCGGCCAGGTCCTGGACGTCTCCGGAGGCTCCACGGCCGAGGGCGCGGCGGTCGTCCAGTATCCCGGCCACGGGGGCGTCAACCAGCAGTGGAAGCTGGTGAAGACGGGCTCGGCGCAGACGGCCGGGGCCGACGGGGCGCGGACCACGGCCGCGGCCGGACCGTATGTGTGGAAGAACGCCCAGGTGGTGGGCGGTGGTTATGTCACCGGGCTGGTGTTCAACCCGCGCCAGAAGGGTCTGCTGTACGCGCGCACCGACATGGGTGGCGCCTACCGCTGGGACACCGGGGCCGAGCAGTGGATCCCGCTGACCGACTGGATCGGCGAGAAGGACTGGAACCTGCTGGGCATCGACTCGGTGGCCACCGACCCCGTCGACCCCAAGCGGCTCTACCTCATGGCAGGCACCTACACCAACGACTGGGCGGGCAACGGCGCGATCCTGCGCTCCACCGACCAGGGCCGCACCTTCAAGCGCACCGACCTGCCGTTCAAGGTGGGCGGCAACGAGGACGGCCGCGGCGCGGGCGAGCGGCTCGTGATCGACCCCGCGGACAACCGCAACCTGCTGCTGGGCAGCCGCAAGAACGGCCTGTGGCGCAGCACCGACCACGGCGTGACATGGAGTCAGGTCTCCTCGTTCCCTGTCAAGGACGGCGCGGGCAGCGGCGCGGGCATCTCCTTCGTGACCTACGGCAAGGCCGGCAGCAAGACGATCTACGTCGGCGTCGGCGACAGGTCCACCTCCCTGTACCGCTCCACCGACGGCGGCAGCACCTGGCAGGCCGTCTCCGGGCAGCCCACCGGCCAGATGCCGCAGCACGGCGTGCTCTCCGGTGACGGCTCGCTGTACCTGACGTACACCAACAACCTCGGACCCAACGGCGTGACGGGGGGCTCGGTGTGGAAGTACACGCCGGCCTCCGGGACGTGGAAGAACGTCTCCCCGTCCCAGGGCGACTACGGGTTCTCCGGTCTGGCCGTCGACCCGCGCAAGCCCGCCACGGTGATGGTCACCACCCTCGGCCGTTGGTGGCCCGAGGACGAGATCTACCGGACCACCGACAGCGGCAGGACCTGGAAGGCCCTGGCCGACAAGTCGAAGCGCAGCGCCGCCGCCGCCCCGTACGTCGGCACCCACACCGGGCACTGGATGACCGCTCTGGCCATCGATCCCTTCAACTCCGGGCACGTGTTGTACGGCACCGGCAACGGCATCCTGCGCAGCACGGACGCCGACGCCTCCGACACAGGCGGTACCAGCCACTGGAGCATAGGTGCACGGGGCCTGGAGGAGACCGCGCTGATCGACGCGATCGCCCCGCCCGGCGGCGCCACCGTCGTCACCGCCATGGGCGACCAGGGCGGCTTCCGGCACGACGACCTGACCAAGGTGCCGGCCGGCCGGCTGAGCAACCCGATGATGACCAACAGCACCGACATCGACTTCGCCCAGTCCAAGCCCTCGATGATGGTCCGCGTCGGCCGGGGCGGCGCGCAGGACGGCGCCTACTCCACCGACGGCGGCCGCACCTGGGACGGTTTCACGTCAGAGCCGGTGCCCAGCGCCCAGGACGGCCACATCGCGCTCGCGGCGGACGGCTCCAGCATCGTCTGGACCGAGGCCGGCCAGGCCCCGTACCGCTCGACCGACAACGGGGCGACCTGGTCGCGGGTCGGCGGCCTGGGCAATGACGCCGTGGTCGTCGCCGACCGCTCCTCGGCCAGGACCTTCTACTCGCTGTCCGGTGGCACGCTGTACGCCGGCACCGACGGCGGCGCGACCTTCACCGCCCGCGCCGGCAACCTGCCCTCCGGCAAGCTCACGGCCGCCCCCGGCATCGCCGGTGACCTGTGGATCGCCGGCCAGGGCAAGGGGCTGCTGCACTCCACCGACGGTGGCCGGACCTTCACGACGCTCAACTCGGTGCAGTCCGCCTCCGCCCTCGGCTTCGGCAAGGCCAAGCCGGGCACCGGCTACCAGGCGCTGTATCTGATCGGCACCGTCAAGAACGTCAACGGTGTCTTCCGCTCCACCGACAAGGGCGCCACCTGGGTCCGCGTCAACGACAAGGCCCACCAGTGGGGCGCCATCGGCAGCGTCGGCGTCATCACCGGCGACCCGGACGCCTACGGCCGCGTCTACGTCGGCACCAACGGACGCGGCCTGCAGTACGGCACCCCGTCGTCCTGACGCACTGCCCCCTCCGGGGGCGCAACAGCCGAAGGCCCACCCCGGCCGCACGCCCTCACACAGCGTCGCGGTCGGGGGTCGTTGATGGAGCGGCCTCGGTCGGCAGGGCGTCGATGCTGGAAACGCCCTGGCTGATCCACCAGAACCCACGCCTGTTCGGGGAATTCGTCACCGGTGCGTCACAGGTCGGCGTGCGAGAGAACTGCCGGCCCCACGGTTCTGTCTGGATCGACGGGGCGGCTGGGAGCCGCACTCCGGACAACTGGGACTTGGGGGACGGCATGCGGTATGTGAACGCGATGCGCCATGCGGCGGTAGCGGTCGTCGTGGCTTCGGCGACTCTGGCGGTGACGGGGTGTCAGCCCGGTGAGGACGATGCGGGCACCGCAGGAGGCGGCGTCGCCCCGTCCGGGGCCGTCAGCACAGCGACGCCGTCCGTCTCCCAGCCCGCGCCCACCGCCTCCGCACCTTCGGCATCCGCTCCCGGTTCGGCAGCTACGTGCGCCGCGGGCAGTCTGAAAGTGACCGCCCGTCAGGCCACCGATCGGCCGGCCGGTACGGGTACCGGGGCAGCCGTCGTCGAGTTCACCAATGTGTCCGCACGGACATGCATCCTCAAAGGCCACCCCGCCGTGGCCGGCGCCGGGAACGGCTCTCCCGAGATGAACGTGCCGCTCACCGTCAAACCGACCGGAGCCGCGGCAGTGGTGAAGGTGCTGCCCGGCGGCAAGGCGTGGGTGAAACTGACGTTCGTACAGGTGCAGGGAGAGGCCGACGGATACTGCGTATCCGGTTCGGCACCCGTGGTGTATCCCACGATGGTGGTCCGGCTGCCGGGGTCCGGAGCGCACCAGGTGGCCCTGGACGACGGACAGTTCGCCGAGTGCGACGACACCGTGACCGTCACCGCCGTATCAGCTGTCGAGCCTTCCTGACCGATTCCAGGCGCAACAGGCGTAGCCGGCACGGGGAGATGGTCGGCACTGCGTGACCGCCTGGCTGACGAGGCACCCCTGGGAATGAGGTGCGGGCGACGACTTCGTGCTGGATAGAGGAATGCCGCCCTTGGCTCTTCACCGCCCGCAGCGGCGCCTCGCGCGCCGAGTGGTCGTCCAGGCCGGACAGGTTGGCAGCCCTGCCCGGCCTCTGCAGCCCCAGGAGAGCATCAGACGCGTGTCGCCTGCGCGAGGTCCTGCCGCAGGTGCGTGGCGGTGTGGGAGTCGGTGGTCTTCAGGAGATCGGCCGGCGTTCCCTCGAACAGGATGCGTCCGCCGCCGCTGCCCCCTTCGGGGCCGAGGTCGATGATCCAGTCGGCGCTCTTGACGACGTCGAGGTTGTGCTCGATGACGATGACGGTGTTGCCCTGGTCCACGAGGCGCTCGATGATGCCGAGCAGGCGGTGGACATCCGACATGTGCAGGCCCGTGGTGGGTTCGTCCATGACGTAGACGCTTCCGACGCGGTGCAGGTCGGCCGCGAGTTTGAGGCGCTGGCACTCGCCGCCGGACAGGGTGCTGAGCGGCTGGCCGAGCCGCAGGTAGTCCAGCCCCACCTCGTTCAGGGCGTGCAGGACCGGGCGGAGCCTGGGCTCCGTGAAGAAGTCCGCCGCCTCGGCCGTCGTCATCTCCAGGACGTCGCTGATGGACCTGCCCCGCAGGCGGTGGCCGAGGACGTCCTCGGAGAAGCGGCGGCCTCGGCAGACCTCGCACACCGATTTCAGCGTGTCCAGGAACGCCAGGTCGGTGTAGAGGACGCCGAGCCCCTGGCAGTTGGGGCAGGCGCCCTTGGAGTTGGCGCTGAACAGGGAGGCACTGACGTTGTTGGCGTTGGCGAACAGTTTGCGGATCGGGTCCATCAGGCCGCTGTAGGTGGCGGTGTTGGAGCGCCGACTGGTGGTCACCGCCGACTGGTCGATGACGATGGCGTCGGGGTGCCGACTGAGGAACTCGTCGTTGACCAGCGTGCTCTTGCCCGATCCGGCCACTCCGGTGACCACGGTCAGGACGCCGGTGGGGAAGGCGACCGTCACGTTCTTGAGGTTGTGACTCCTCGCGTCGGTGACGGTGAGCGTTCCGGTGACGCGCCGGGTCTCGGTCTTGAGAGGCAGTCGGTGCCTCAGGTGGCGGCCGGTGAGGGTGTCGGCGCGGGTGAGTGCGTCGAAGCCGCCCTCGAAGACCACTTCGCCGCCGAGTGTCCCGGCTTTCGGGCCCATGTCGACCACGTGGTCCGCGATGGCCATGATGTCGGGGTCGTGCTCGACCACGAGCACGGTGTTGCCCTTGTCCCGCAATGCGACGAGGAGTTCCTTGAGCCGGTGCACGTCCCGGGGGTGCAGGCCGATGCTCGGCTCGTCGAACACGTACAGCATCTCGGTGAGACTGCTGGACAGGTGTCGGACCATCTTGATCCGCTGGGACTCGCCGCCCGAGAGCGTGCGGGTCTCCCGGTCCAGGCTCAGGTAGCCGAGTCCGATGTCGACCAGGTGGTGCAGGCGGGTGGTCAGGTCGTCGAGGACCGGTTTCACCCGCGGCAGGTCGAGCTCCGCCAGGACGGATGCGAGGTGTTGGGCCTCCATCGCGGTGAGGTCGGCGATGTGGTGACCGCCGATCCGGGTGGCCAGCGCGGCGGGCGCGAGGCGGGTGCCGTCGCAGTCGGGGCAGGAGGCGGTGCGGGCGAACCGCTGGAACACCCGGCGGCCGCGCTCGGACATGTCCTCCTTCTTGACGTAGAGCCGGGTGAACTTGTCGACGAGGCCCTCGTAGCGGACGTTGAGAGTGTTGCCCTGCCAGAGCAGGCGGATCTTGCCCGGCAGTTCGCCGTGCAGCAGCAGTTGCCATTCCCGCTCGGTGAAGGCGGCCAGCGGCTTGTCGTTGTCGAACAGGCCGGACTCCACATAGCTCAGCCAGTACCAGCTGTCGGTGGAGAAGTCCGGGTGCAGCAGCGCGCCCTGGTTCAGGGACCTGGTGCGGTCGAGGAACGCGTCGAGGTCGAGGCGGACGGTGGTGCCGAGGCCCTCGCAGGTGGGGCACATGCCCTGGGGGTCGTTGAAGGAGAACGCGCTCGGTGGCAGGCCGGCGGGATCGCCGGCCCGGGAGAACAGCAGACGCAGCAGCGGGTTGATGTCCGTGACCGTGCCGACGGTGGAGCGGGGGTTGCCGCCCAGGCGTTTCTGGTCGATGACGACGGCCGCGGAGATGTTCTCGACGGCGTCCATGTCCGGCCGCCCGTGGTCGGTCAGGAAGGTCCGGACGAACGCGCTGAAGGTCTCGTTGAGCTGCCGCTGGGCCTCGGCCGCGAGGGTGTCGAACACCAGGGACGACTTGCCCGAGCCGGAGACACCGGTGAAGACGGTCAGTTGCTGTCTCGGGATCTGCAGCGAGACGTTCTTGAGGTTGTTCTCCCTGGCACCGGTCACCTTGATGGCGTCGGTCCTCACGCGTGCTCCTCGGTGGTGCGGGTGGGCTCCCCCCTGCGGGGGATGTAAGGGGGAGCCCGGTCTCGGGTGGGCCTGCGGGCGGTGCCGTCAGGCGTTCTCCTTGCGGAAGGTCCGCGTGCCCCACAGCAGGGCGAGGGCGGCCATGACCAGCAGCACGAGCGAGCCGGTCAGCAGTCCCGTGGCGCTCAAGTCGCCCCGGAACGCTGCGCGTTCGGCGTCGACCACGTGGGTCAGGGGGTTGATCCGGGCCAGGTTGTACAGCCAGCCGGGGGCCAGTTGCTCGGAGACCGGCAGCAGCACCCCGGACAGCAGCAGGAGCGGCAGGAGCACGGCGTTCATCAGCGCGGGGAACGCCGCCTCGCTCTTGAGGACCATCGCCAGTGCGTAGGATCCCGAGGACAGTGTGATGGCCAGGACCGCGGCGATCGCCAGGCTGAGCAGCAGCCCGGTCGGTGAGACGTCGAGGTCGAAGACGAGCAGCGTCACCAGCACGATCAGTACGGACTGCGCGGTGGCCTGCACGGCCTGGGCCAGGACCTTGCCGAACAGCAGGGCGGCCCTGCTCGCGGGCGTGCCGCGGAAACGGTCGACGACGCCGACCCGGTACTCGGTGAGCAGCCCCACCCCGGCGAACGAGCCGCTGAACAGTGCCGTCTGCACGATGAGGGCCGGGGTGAGGACCGCCCAGGCGCTGCCGGGCGGGAAGCCGGGGGTGTGGTCGACCACGGACACCATCAGGGGGCCGAAGAGGAACAGGTACAGCAGCGGCTGCATGATCCCGATGAGCAGCCAGGTCGGGCTGCGCAGCGCGAGCTTCATGTCCCGCACGAAGATCAGTTGGGTGTCACGCAGCATGGGCGGCCTCCCTGGCCTCGGGCCTGGTTTCGCCGTCCCGCAGGGAGCGCCCGGTGAGGCTGAGGAACACGTCGTCGAGGGTGGGCCGGTTGACCTTGACGGAGGCCATGGTGATCCCCCGGCCGTCGAAGGCGCGCAGCAGCTCCGGCAGGGCGGAGTCGCCGCGGGGCACCCGGAAGCGGACCGTGTCGCCGTCGACGCTCACCTCGCTCGCGCCGGTCAGCCGCCCGGCGACGTCGGCCGCCTCCGCGACCCGGTCGGTCACCTCGATGGTGATCGCGTCGCCGGCGACGCGGGCCTTGAGTGCGTCGGGGGTCCCCTCGGCGACGATCGTGCCGTGGTCGGTGACGAGGATCCGGTCGCACAGCGCGTCGGCCTCGTCGAGGTAGTGGGTGGTGAGGAAGACGGTCGTGCCCTGCTCGGAGCGCAGGCGGTGGACGTGGTCCCAGAGGTTTGCCCGGCTCTGCGGGTCGAGCCCGGTGGTGGGCTCGTCGAGGAAGACGAGCGTCGGTTCGTGGACCAGTCCGAGCGCGATGTCGAGCCGGCGGCGCTGGCCGCCGGAGAGCGTCTTGACGGGGCGCTGGTCCAGGCCGGCGAGGTCGAGCCGCTCGGCGAGCAGGGCCCCGCGCCGTTTGGCCTCGGTGCGGGACAGACCGTAGAGCCGGGCCTGGAGTTCGATCTCCTCGGCGACCCTGGACTCGGGCCAGGTGGCGCCGCCCTGGTGTACGCAGCCGATCCTGCGCCGCACGCCCTGGGGGTCCGTCAGCAGGTCGCAGCCGGCCACGGTGCCGGTTCCGCCGGTGGGGCTCAGCAGGGTCGTGAGCATCCGTAAGGTCGTGGTCTTGCCCGCTCCGTTGGGGCCGAGGAATCCGACCACCTCCCCGGGCGCCACGTCGAAGTCGATGCCTTTGACCGCTTCGACATCTTGGCCGCGGACGGTGAACCGGCGGGCGAGTCCTCGTACTGTGATCATGAAATCCTTCTCTCGGCCCGGCAGTGGGCCGGCCGACTCGCGGCGCCCGGCCGGGATGCCGGCTTCGGCGCGCGGCTCGTCAGGACTGGCCATCGGCCGCCGCCTGGTACTCGGCGAGGCGCTCCTGTGCCTCGGCCATGTCCTCGGCGGTCGGGGCGTCGTCCTGGGTGAGCTTGACGCGCCAGTAGCCGCTGAAGTCGATCGCGCGCTTGTCGATACCTCGGTCGTTGACCAGGTGGCGGCGCAGGGTCCGGACGACGCCCGCCTCGCCGGCCAGCCAGGCGAAGGGGCTCCCGGGCGGGAACTCGGCGCCGCGGACGGCGTCGACCAGGGCCTCGCTGCGGCCGGCCTGGATGCCGTCGCGGTGCAGCCAGTGCAGGGTGACGTCGCCCGACGTCTGGAAGGTCTGCTGCTCGGTGCGGTCGGCGACCTCGATGTAGACCTGGGCGCGGGCCTGCTCGGGCAGGGCTTCCAGCAGGGTGCCGATGGCGGGCAGTGCTGTCTCGTCGCCGGCGATCAGCAGCCAGTCGGCGGCGGCGATCGAGTCCGTCAGGGCGACCGGTCCGGTGTAGAGCGCGGAGGGGCCGACCATGCCGAGCCGGTCGCCGGGGCGGGCGGAACCGGCCCAGGCGCTGGCGGGACCGTTGTCGCCGTGCAGGACGAAGTCGACCTCGACGGTGTTCGTCCCGGGCATCCGCCGGCGGAGGGTGAAGCTGCGCATCCAGGGCCGCTCGTCCTCCGGAATGGCCAGAAATGCCTGGTACCAGCCCGTCGCGTCGTCGCTCTGCTCCGGCATGACGGGCCGCTCCTGGCCGGGCCGGGGGAAGCAGAGCTTGAGCTGCTGGTCCGGGGTCAGGCCGACGGAGTCTTCGAGGTGGTCGGCCTCGAACGTCACGCGGGCCATCCGCGGTGTGATGCGTGTGATGTCGGTGACCTGGATGAACGTGACGGGGAGCTCTGCCATCGGAAACCTTCCACGAACGTGCGGGCATACCGGGGCGGCTGGCCGCCCAGCTGGTATCCTTACAGCGTAAAGAGTTATGCCGGTGAGGTTACTTTATGCAGTAAGGAGTTGCAAGGTGGTTGTTTTCGCCGGACAGGGTGATGCCCGCCGGTCCATGTCCCTGCTCTGGCGATCGGCCCAATCCCGGAGGCCCGCTCTCAAACCCGGCTCCAAACCCGGACCCAAACCCGGACTCGACGTGGACACGATCGTGGCCGCGGGTGTCGCGGTGGCGGACGAACAGGGCATGGCGGCCCTGTCCATGCGGGCGGTCGGCACCCGGCTCGGGCGGACCGCCATGGCGCTCTACACGTACGTGCCGAGCAAGAGCGAACTGGTCGACCTCATGCACGACCGGGTACTGGCCGAACTGCCCACGGACTACGACACGCACGCGGGGTGGCGCCCGGCGCTCACCGACTGGGCCGAGGACGCCTGGGCGTTCTATCTGCGCCACCCCTGGGTGCTCCAGGTCTCGCAGGCCCGACCCGTACTCGGGCCGAACGAGTACGCGCGCCTGGAGACGGTGGTCCGGATCCTGGGCGGAATCGGTCTGGAACCCCTGCACGTCAGACGGGTCATCGCGGTGTTGTTCCAGTTCGTGCGGGGGATGGCCCTGGTCGCGACGGAACACCGGCAGGCGGCGCCGGAGACCGGGGTGCCCGATGAGGAGTGGTGGGCGCAGCGGTCCGCGCTGCTCGCGGAGTTCGCGCCCGACTTCACCGAACGCTTCCCCGCCCTCGCGGCCCTGGAATCGACCGCGAGCCTCGCCGCCATGACCGAGTCGGAAGCGGGCGACGCCGCGTCACACATGGAGCAGGAGGCGAGGGAGGCGTTCCGGGTGGGCCTGGGGCTGATCCTCGACGGCGTGGAGGCGGCGGTGCGGACCGACTCCGACGGCACGGTCCACGCCTCGGCCGGCACCCCCTGAGAGGGTCGTGCGGGCCCGGGCGGGTCCGCACGATGCCGCAGTTGCCGCACCCCGAAGCGGTCGGCATCGAAGCCGATTGGACCCCAATCGGCCATCTCCGGCCGGAAATATTCATTGACGGTATCTCGAACGGTGACTACCGTTTTTCGAGCCTGCGCCCTTAATGACTCGAGGGCGCGATGAATGGTGGAGATGCATCATGCCCCGATTTCAGGAGAAAGCCGGTGCAGCACATCGCAAAGTACGACCGGAGTGACCGTCAATTACCAGTCGGCCGCCGAGCGGCGGAGGCGGCCCGCCCTCGCAGACCCGGCGAGCAGGAACGAATCTTCACCACGCGGGTCGGCCTCAAGATACCGACCAGCCTCACGTACGACCGATGGGAGAAGGCCGGGCAGCACATCTTCCAGATCGCCGACTCCTCCGCCTGGTGCCTGGGCGACTGGCTCGTCTACGGTCAGGACCGCTACGCAGACCGGTACCAGACCGGAGTCCAGGCCGCGGGCCTCGACTACCAGACACTGCGCAACTACGCCTGGGTGGCACGGCACTTCGAGCTCTGGCGTCGGCGCGAGACACTGAGCTTCGGCCATCACGCCGAGGTCGCCTCGCTGCCGCCGGCGGAGGCCGACACCTGGCTCGACCAGGCGGAGCAGCACGGCTGGTCACGCAACCAGCTCCGACTGCGGCTGCGGGAGAGCCGCAGAGGAAACCGGCCGGCCACGCCCGCGCGGCCCAGCCAGCTCCGGATCAACGCCCCCTCCGACCGTGTCCAGCGGTGGCGGGAGGCCGCATCGAGGGGAGACCGCGACTTCGAGGAGTGGGTCCTGCTGACGCTCGACCGTGCCACCGCGCACGAGCTCGGCCCATGACGCCCCCGTCCGACCACCGGAGGCCACCCCGGATGGAGATCCGCATCGACCATCGCACCTGCATCGGGTCCGGGCAGTGCACCCTGACGGCACCCGCCGTCTTCACCCAGGACGACGACGGGTACGCCACGCTCGTGCCCGGCGGAGCGCGGACGACTGCCCCGCGGCAGGTCACCCAGGCCGCGCTGTCCTGTCCCGTCCAGGCCATCACCGTGGGGAACGACCCACCTGAGGCCTGACGACGCAACTCCCGCCACCCCCCAGGGCTGAGGGCTCCATGGTGCAGACCATGGAGCCCTCAGTGCTGCGTCCACCTCATGGGCCGAAGGGGACTGTGCTCCCTTCAGCTGCGCCCCCTTCAACTGCGCCCCCTTCAGCTGCGCCCCCTTCCGCTGTACGCATTTCAGCTGTGCGCGCTGCAGGGCCGAGCCGCAGGCGCAACGCGTTCAACCGCCAGCTGCCGGGCAGCCGGGCGCGTTCCCGCTCCGGATCGCCGTCCGCGAGCGCGAGGTCCGGGTAGCGGGCCAGCAGCCGGGCGAGCGCCACCTCACCCTCCTGCCGGGCCAGCGTCGCACCCAGGCAGTAGTGGATGCCGTGGCCGAAGCCCACGTGGTTCTCGGCCTGTCCATCCGGCTGACGGATCAGGTGAAGCCGGTCAGGGTCGGTGTAGTGCCGCGGGTCGAAGTTGGCGGAGACCAGTACCGGTTGGACCGCGTCACCGCGGGCGACGCGTGTGCCGGCGAGCTCCAGGTCCTCCACGGCGTAGCGCAGTCGGGCCACCTGCACCGAGCCGCACCAGCGCATCAGCTCGTGCACCGCTCTCGGGAACAGCGCCGGGTTCGCCTTGAGCCGTGCCAGCTGGTCGGGACGGGTGAGCAGGGCCGCGGTGCCGTTGCCGATCAGATGCGTGCTCGTCTCGTGGCCGGCCAGCACCAGGGTGAGCACCATGGTGGCCACCTCCGTGTCGCTGAGCCGTCCGCCGTCGTCGTCCTGCGCCCGGATCAGCTCGCTCAGCAGATCGTCCCTGAGCGCGGCGCGACGCTGTTCGATCAGCTGATGGCAGTAGTCGATCATCACGGGGAAGGAGTGCCGGAGGCGTTCGGGCCGCATCGACACGAGGTCCCCGCCCCATTCCCGCCAACGCTCCAGGTCGACCTCGGGGATCCCGACGAGCCGGCAGATCACCGTGATCGACAGGGGGTAGGCGTAGTGCTCCAGCAGGTCCACCGTCCCGTCCCGCGCCGCGCGGTGGGGCAGTTCGGCGAGCAGCCGGTCGGCGATCTGTTCGATGGCAGGACGCAGATCGAGGATACGGCGGGCCGTGAACGCCCGGGTCACCAGACGGCGCAGCCGCGAATGGTCCGGCGGATCGCTGTCCAGGATGGACCCGAGCAGGTAGACCCGTAAGTGCTCCGGGACGTTGAGCAGTTCCATCATCCCCTCACGCGGATCGGCGCCCTGTGCGCCGGGCACGTGGGAGGGGGTGTTGACGAACCGCGGGTCGCGCAGCACGGCGCGGACGTCGTCGTAGCGGGTCACGAACCACACCGGCGTGCCGTCGACGAACCGGCCGCGGACGACCGGGCCCTGTTCGCGCAGCCGGCCGTAACCGCCGAAGGGGTCCGCGAGCAGATCGGGGTCCATCATGTGCGGGCCGGCGGGGCACGCCGCTCCCCCGCCGGCCGACGGGACGTCCTGGAACGTGGGAGACATGGTCGGCTCCGGTACTCGCCGGGACGTCACTTGACCGCGCTGATCACGCCGTGCGGCGTCCACCGGTCACCGGGCAGCCGCTCGGGTTTGACGAACCCGGCCGCGGCGAACCACTCCTCGTACTGGCCCCACCGGTAGATCGTGCTGGCGGCAGCCGGCAGCGTCGCGAAGTACACGTTGTCCAGGGCCGCGTACAGCGGGCCGTCCCCGCTGTCGTCGGACATGGCGTTGAACACCAGGACCCGGCCGCCGTCCGGCAGCGCCGCGTGTGCCTTGCGCAGCAGCCGTATGTTCTCCTGCGGTGACCAGATCACGAGCTGATTGGCGAAGAGCACACAGTCGTGGCCTGTCGGGTAGGTGTCGGCGAAGATGTCCGCGGCCCGCACGGAGATCCGTTCGGACAGCCCGTGTTCGGCGATCTTCTTGCGGGCGATCTCCACCGTGCCGGGCAGGTCCAGGACGGTGAATTCGACGCCGGGGTTGGCCTGGGCGAGGGCGATGGCGTTGACGCCGTCGCCGCCGCCCACATCGAGCACGCGGCGCACTCCGGCGAGGTCGGCCTTCTCGACCAGGACGGGGTTGGACAGCCGGGACCAGGACCGCATGCAGCGGTAGAACAGCTGCTCCAGCTCAGGGTCCGCGGACAGCCGGTGATAGAGATCGTCCCCCGTGCCCTTGATCCGTCGCAGGCCGACGTTGGTGTTCTCGCGCAGCGACGCGATGAAATCCACCTCGGCGGGCCGGACGATCCGTTCCTCGTACTCGACGAGATCTTCGATGATCTCCCACGTGCCGTCCGTGAGGAAGCCGTTCAGCACGTCGGCGTTCCCGTAACCGTCGCCCTGACGCACTGTCAGTCCGAGGGCGGTGGTGCCGAGCAGCAGGATCTGTACCGGCCGCTCCTCCAGGCCGAGTTCCCGGCCGATCTCCGGCGGGGTCAGGCCCGGTCGCCGGTGCAGCAGGGTGAACAGGCCAAGTTCGCTGCCCGCGCGGAGCATCTGGAAGGCGGAGGAACCGAACAGGATCTGGACCAGTCCGTCGGTGGTGAGCGGGGATGCGTGAGCCATGGGCACTCCGAATCGGCTGAGGTGGAGAGGGAGGTGTGCGGGGGCGGAGGTCAGGTCACCCGGGCGAGGTCTGCGGGCCGGGAGGAGTAGGCGCCGTCGGCCACGACGTCGCGGATACGGGCCAACGCGTCCCAGACGTCGGTGAACCGGGTGACCAGGGGGGACAGACCGATACGCAGCCGGTCCGGGACCCGGTAGTCGCAGATCACCTTCGCGTCCGCGGCCAGCGCCTGGCAGATCCGCCAGGCGTCGGGGTGGTACAGGGACAGATGCGAACCGCGCCGCTCCGGCGGGCGGGGCGAGGCGGGCCGGAAGCCCAGCGGGGTGAGCCAGGCGTCCGCCAGATCGTCGGCCAGCCGGCCCAGCCGCAGCCCCTTGGCCCGGATCCGCGCCGGCCCGGCCTCCTCGATCAGGGCCAGGGCGGGATCGATCGCCGCCAGCGACACCAGCGGCGGGGTGCTCACCAGGAACCGCTCGATGCCCGGCACCGGGTCGTAGTCGGGCCCCATCTCGAACTGCCCGCGCTGTCCGTACCAGCCCCACACCGGCTGCCGCAGCCGGGACTGCAGATCGCGGCGCACATAGAGGAAGGCGGGTGAACCCGGCCCGCCGTTGAGGTACTTGTAGGTGCAGCCGACGGCGAGTTCCGCGCCGGTGCCGGCCAGGTCCACGGGGACGGCTCCGGCGGCGTGCGACACGTCCCACAGCACCCGCGCGCCGACCGCCTGCGCCAGGTCGTTCACCTGCGCCATGTCCAGCAGCGCGCCGCTTCGGTAGGACACCAGGGACAGCACCACCAGAGCGACATCACCGTCCAGCGCCGAGCGCAGGGCGTCGAGGTCGAGGCCGCCGTCGAGGTCGAGGCCGCCGTCGAGGTCGGACGGCAGCCGCACCAGCCGAAGCCCGCGCTGTTCGGCGAGCCCCTGGACGATGTACCGGTTGGTCGGGAAGTCCTCGGCGTCCATCAGGACGGTGCCGCGCCCCGGCGCCGCGTCCAGAGCGGCGGCGGCCAGCTTGTAGAGGTTGACCGACGTGGAGTCGGAGATCACCACCTCGCCGGGCGCGGCACCGAGCACATGCTCGGCGAGGCGGTCGCCGAGCCGGGCGCCCCAGTCGATCCAGCCCTGCCAGGACCGCACCAGTCCGCCGCCCCAGCCGTCCTCGACCACCTCCCGCAGCACCTCGGGCGTGGCGGCGGGCAGCGGGCCCAGCGAGTTGCCGTCCAGGTAGATCAGTTCCGGATCGGTGATGACGAACCGCTCGCGGAACGCGGCGAGCGGATCGGCCGCGTCCAGTTCCTCGGCCACCGTGCGCGGGATCCCGCTCACCATCGGCCCTCCTTCTCTCTCGTGTCGTCCGTGTCCGCGTATCCCACCGTCCTGGGGAGGCCGTGGGCGGCCTGGTCAGAGCGTGGAGCGCACCGACCACAGTTCCGGGAAGAAGCGGTGCTCACTGATCCGGGCGAGCCAGGCCACGCCCTCGGTGCCGCCGGTCCCGGGCTTGGCGCCCAGCATCCGCTGCACGGTGACCAGATGGGTGTAGCGCCAGCGGGCGAACTGGTCGGCGGCGTCCATCAGCGCCTCGGCGAGCAGATGAAGGTCGCGATGGCGGACGGGGTCCCGGTAGACCGCCCGCCAGGCCTCCTCGACCTCCGCGCCACCGCGGTACGGTCGGGTGAGGTCCGGGTCCGTGGCGTCGTCCGGCGTGAGCAGGCCGCGGCGCGCCAGCAGCGCTAGCGCGGCGTCGTACAGGCTCGGCTCGTGCAGTTGGCCGACCACCGCGTCGTAGCCCGCCGTGTTCCGGTGCGGCGCGGCCATCGCGGGGTTCTTGTTCCCGAGCAGGAACTCAAGTCGCCGGTAGCCGGCCGACTGGAAGCCGGAGGCCGACCCCAGGACGTCGCGGAACTCGGCGAACTCCACCGGGGACAGCACGGAGAACGTCTCCCACGACACCAGCAGCACCTGCTGCACCCGCGCGGCGCGGCGCAGCGTCCACAGCGCGTCGTCGAGCAGGTCGTCGGCCAACTGGTCGCGCGCTGTGCTGAATTCGGTGTGGAGCAGCTTGAACAGCAGCTCCTTGACCTGGCTCATGATGATGAACCCCGGCTCGGTGCGGGCCGAACTGAGCGGATGCTGCAAGCCCAGCAGTTCGTCCATCCGCGCGTAGTGGGCGTACGGGGTCGTGTCCGACGGGGAGTCGGCGGCCAGCGGGCACGCGGGGCTCCGGGTGGGCTGCTCGGTGGTCATGCGGTCGTCCCTTCCAGTCCCATCTGCGCCAGGACCGCGTCGCCCAGGCCGGTGCCCGGCACGCCCAGGTCGTAGGGGAGGTCGAAGTGGTCGCGCCGATCGGCGACGATCTCCGTCACCGCCGCCCGGGGGCGCAGCGCCCTCACCATCCGGTCGTGCTGGCGGACGTATTCCTCGGTCTCGTTCCCGCCGCGGGCGACCACCGTCGGGGGCAGCCGCGCCGGCAGCCGAAGGATCGGGCTGTTGCGCAGGGCCGCGGCCTCGTCCAGCCGCAGCGCGTCGTTGACGTAGGACAGGCGCACCGGCTCCAGGTCGTACATGCCGCTGAGCAGCACCGCCCCGGCGATCCGGCCGGACACGTCCGGGCCGGCCGACGCATCCGGCAGCAGGGCCATGGCGGCCAGGTGCGCGCCGGCCGACGTGCCGCACAGATGGAGGCGGTCCGGGGCGAACCCGAGCCCGTCCGCGTGCCGCAGCAGCCAGTCCACGGCCCGGCGCACCATGCCCGCCATGGCGTCGAGGCCGACGTCCGGCGCCAGCCCGTACTCGATCACCGCGACCGCCGCGCCGGCGGCCAGCAGCGGCGGCACCGGGAACGCCGATTCGGCGCGGCCGAGTGCCTGCCAGTTCCCGCCGTGCACGAACACCAGCAGCGGAATGCGCCCGGCCGCCGGTCCGGGGAAGTAGTCGAGTCTCTCCGCCGGGTGCGGGCCGTAGGCGAGAGAGGTCCGCACCGTATGGTCCCGGCGGGCGGCTTCGCTGAGCCGTTCGTACTCGCGCAGGTAGGCGTCCAGGCTCGCCACGCGCGAACTCGGCGAGTACTGCCGGTCCAGCGTGGCCTGGTCCATGCCCCGGTACACGGCACCTCCGGCCGGCGGTGCGTCGCGCACGCGCTCAGCTCCCCGGCGTGTGGGCGGCACGGGCCCGCTCGTACACCTCGGTCAGCAGTGGGTCGATGCCATGCGAACCGGTGCGGTAGCGGGCGCCGAAACGGCTCGCGTACTCCTCGAACCACTCGCGCCGGTCGGCCAGGAACAGCACGTCGTGGATCGCCATCGACCGCACCGCCATCATCGGTACCGGGGCATGACTCACCTCGAACACCGGGTTGCGCGCGGCCTTCTCCTCGCACTTCTCGTGGAACTGGGCGATCATCAGCCCCCGCCGCACACTCTCCGGCTTCAGCGCGGTGTGCGCCGCGTCCAGCAGGTGCAGATGCTCGGCCGGAAGGTCCGGCAGGACGAGCAGCAGCGAGCGCAGATTCGGGTTGCCGGACTTCCAGTCGACCTCGCTGAACTCGTCGAGGCCGCAGCGGACGATCTCATCGATCAAGGTCTGGCTCGGGGTGGGGCCGACGAGCCGGACGCGGATCTCCAGCGCGCCGGCCCGCTGGGCGGGCTCGACGAACGGGCACACCGGGCCGGTGCGGCCGAGTTCGCCGTGCGGTCGGCGTATGTACTCGCTCAGCCATTCGTCCACGGCGGCCAGGGCCTTGGCCACGTCGACGGAGAGCACGTCGGTCAGCATCAGTGTCAGTCCTCGGGTGTCGGTCCTCGCGGACAGCGGACGGCGGGTTCCTGGTGGGCGGCCCGCGAAGGTCACTCGTCGCCGGTGAGGTCGTGGAGCTTGGCCGAGAGGATGCGGCCGATCTCGGCCAGCGTGTCCGGGCGGCTCAGCATCGACCCGTGGTCGCCGGGCACCACATGGGCCTCGACGGAACCGCGCACATACGGCTGCCAGGCCTCGGCGGTCACCGGCGGGTCCTGCTCCTCCGAGCAGGCGATCAGCAGCAGGTCCCCGTCGATCGGGCCGGGCCGGTAGTCGACGGTCAGATGGGTGTTGTTCGCCGAGATCTCGGTGATCGTCGTGAGCCGGTCCTCCTCCAGGTTGGCCAGCACACTGCCCTGGCGGCGCAGGATCTCCCGCGCCTTGGCGAAGGTCATCTCGCCGTCGTCGTGGTGGCTGCCGTCGTCGACGAGACCGACGTGGTAGAGCAGCATCACCCGGTCGTCCGGGGCGGGCACGTCGGCGTGGGTGAGGCCCTGCCAGTCGGGGATCACGTCGAGCACCGCGACCAGCGCCACCGGCTCGCCGCGCCGCTGGAACTCCGCGGCCAGCGCGTGCGCGCACAGTCCGCCGAACGACCAGCCGGCCAGGTGGTACGGCCCGTGCGGCTGCACCCGCTGGATCTGGTCGGCGTAATCCACCGCCATCTCCTCGATGCTGGCGGGCCGGGGTTCCGGCCGGGCCAGACTGCGCGCCTGGATGCCGTACAGCGGATACTGCGGCCCCAGGTGCTTGATGAGCGCGCTGTACGACCAGCTGATACCGCCGCCCGGATGGACACAGAACAGCGGCGGCCTGCTGCCCCCGGTGCGCAGCGGCAGCATCACCTCGTACGAGCCGTCCGCGTCGTCGATGTCGAGCCGGGCCGCGATGCCCGCCGGCGTCGGCGCCTCGAACAGGCTCCGCACGCCCAGTTCGACACCGAAGGCCGCGCGCAGCCGGGCCATCAGCCGGGTGGCCAGCAGCGAGTGCCCGCCCAGGTCGAAGAAGTCCTCGCTCACCCCGACCACCGGCCGGCCGAGGACCTCCGCGAACAGCTCGCACACCACCTGCTCCTGCGGGGTGGCCGGCGCCCGCCCGATGTCGGCGCGCTCCGGTTCGAGCGCCGGCAGCGCCGCACGGTCGAGCTTGCCATTGGAGGTGAGCGGCAGCCGGTCGAGCGGAACGACGGCGGCGGGGCGCATGTATTCGGGCAGTCGACGACGCAGGTGCTCCCGTACGGCCATCAGCAGCGCGCCGGTGCTCCGGCCGGTGGCCGGGCTGCTGGTCCAGGACGAGAGCGGGGTGCCGGGGCCGGCCGCGCCGGTGGGTGCGTAGGCGCCGACGGGCACCCCCTCGCCGAGCAGTTCGCGCTTGACGTAGGTGAGGTCGAGGGTGGCCGGGTCGTGCCCGTTCCAGCTGATCGCCGTCCAGTACCCGTATTTCTCACCCAGGCGGTGCAAGTCCTCCGGATCGATGCCGGTCGTGTCCCGGAGGTCCGGTGCCGTCCCGGCTTCGAGGGCGCGCTGTGCGGCGAGGTCGGCCGCGATGCGCGCATGCGGGACCCCGGTGACGCGCAACCGGGCGGGCTGCGCGCTGCCCAGATGATCGGCGAGGGCACCCAGGTCACGGGTCCAGGGTCGGGTGGGGGCGTCGGTGAGGGGGTGGGCGTTGATGCCGGTCTTGTAGAGGGTGGCGTCGTAGCGGTAGCGGGTGAGTTCGTTGTGGGCGGTTCCGCGCTTGAGCTGGATGTCGGTGCCCGCCAGGTCGGGGACGTGGTGGGCGAGGGCGCTGAAGTACTCGGGGTCGACGAGGAGTTCCTTCTCCAGGACCAGGCTCTGCTCGACGGCACGGCGGATGGCGGCCGTGTCGCTGGGGTCCTCGGCACGGGCCGTCTGCACACCGGAGGCGAAGGTCCGCAGCAACCGCGGGTTGCGCAAGTCGCCCAGGAACAGGGCACCACCGGGCGCGAGCAGACGGAAGGCCTGCTCGACGACCTGCGTCAGATATCCGCCGTTCGGGAAGTACTGGGCCACGGAGTTGAGCACGATCGTGTCGAAGTGCTCTCGCGGCAGGTCGCGGTGCTCGTGGGCGGCCTGCACCCGGAGCCTGACCCGCCCGGCCAGCTCGGGGTCACCGTCGACATGGCGCCGCAGCTCCTCCACGACGACCGGGGAGAAGTCCGTGCCCCAGTACTCCTCGCACTCGGGCGCCAGCCCGGACAGCAGCAGGCCCGTGCCGACACCGATCTCCAGGACACGGCCGGGCTTGAGCGCCCTGATCCGCTCAAGCGTGGCCCCACGCCACTCCCGCATCTCGGGCAGCGGGATCGGCCGGCCGTCGTAACTGCTGTTCCAGCCGGAGAAGTCCTCACCCAGCGTCGCACCGGGCGCCGAGTACAACGAGTCGTAGAGATCCTGCCACTCGCCGATCTGGTCACGTTCTTCCTCGTCGCCTGTCGGTCCTTCGGTGTCGGGGACGACGTAGGCGATCAGACGGGTGGCGCCGGGCTGGTCGTGATGGGCGACCACGGCAGCCTGGGTGATGTGGGGGTGCTCGGTGAGGACGTTC
>NZ_QFRX01000001.1:223128-390456 GCF_003143935.1 Streptomyces sp. Act143
ACGCTTCAACGCGGCCGTGAACGCCCTGGCCGACAAGGGCGCTGCGGAACTGGCCGAGGACCGCGCGTTCCTGGAACAGACCGACCTCGTCGGCTGACCACGCGCCTTCGTGGAACAGGCCGACCTCGTCGGCTGACCACCGACCGCCGATTGCTGGAGGCGTGGGAGGGCGGGTCGCGGAGGCCGGCGGTAGTCCTGAATCAGTGGTCGCCGACAGGTTGCCGACAGTTGCGTCGCATAGCCTCGTGTCCGGAGTGGTCGGTTGCCGTGGGCTCACCTGGGGAGGCGTCGGTGTTCGGAAGGGGAGCGCGGCTGTACGCGAGCGCGATGATCGTGGTCTGCGTACTGCTTCTCGGCCCCAGCGCGCCGGGCGACGCCCTCGTCGGCAGGCCGCTGCCCGCCGGTGCGGCCCGGGACGTGGTGCCGAACCGGGTCATCACGTGGAACCTCTGCAACCCCTGCGGGAAGAGCAATGCCGACCGGGCGGCTGAGATCGCCACGTACGCGCCTCAGGTGATCGGGCTCCAGGAGTCGTGCACCGGTGATGTGAAACGGATCAGGGACCTCCTGGAGAGCCTGTACGGGCTGGTGTACCACGTCGAGTACGGGACGGTGCTCCAGAACTGGGGCCGCTGCGGGGGAGTGCCCTGGAGCCCGGGAGGCTACGGCCAGGCGCTCCTCTCGGCGGCGCCGATGACCGACCGGGTCGTGGTGGAGTATCCCGACGGCGGTTCTGAGGACCGCGGGTATCTGGCCGTCACCACCACCGTGGACGACAAGCCGGTCCGGGTCTTCAACACCCACCTCGCCCAGCGACAGCAGGAAGACGTCCGTACCGAGCAGGTGCGCGTGCTCGGCGCGGCGGTCGGCGAGTACGACCGCGCGATCGTGCTCGGCGACTTCAACGCCACGCCGGACACCCCCGAACTTGCCCCGATGTGGACACTGGCCACCGACACCGACCCCCAGTGCCGGCCGTCGGCCTCCGGCACCTGCGACACGACCACCGACTGGTACAGCAAGTTCGACTACGTCTTCCTGCGCGGCATCACCTCACTCCGGCACCAGGTGCACCCCACCGCGTACTCGGACCACGACCTGCTGCAAGCGGACCTGGATCTGACCTAGTGGCTGGTGCGGGCGGTCAGGGAACCAGCGTGAAACTCGCCCGGTAGACATAGCCCGGCATGACGGGGGTCCACGCGAAGCCGTGGCCCATGGTGAGGGTGCCGGTCTGGCCGTCGGGATGGTCCCGGTCGTTCATGACGTAGCTGATGGAGTACTCGACGGTGGCCGGAGTCGAGCCCGACCACTCGTAGCAGGTGAGGTACACCGGGTGCTCGTCGAAGTCCCGCACGGCCGTGGGGTTGTCCGGGCTGAGGTAGATGTGGCGGATGTACTGCGGAGCCCAGGACCAGTCCTGGCAGACGACCTCGGTGATCCCCGTGTCGGCCGAGGCGGTGGGCAGGGGGGCCGTCAACGGGAGGCCGAGGGCGGCGGCAACGGCCAGCAGAACAGCGGGTCTACGCATGGGCAGCTCCGTGGATGCGGCGACGGGGCCTTCATTCTGGCAACGGCGGCCGTCCTCCACAGGGCGGAATCGAGCCCCTCCCCGACCTGATGCCTCGTCAATGTGTGGACGTACAAGGCGTGTTGGGCGCGTGCCGCCCCGACCGTCGGGCGCTCGGACGGCCGGGGCGGCGCGGGCTCAGCTCAAGTGCCGGGAGAAGAACCGTGCCGCGGCGTCCCCCGCGGACTGCGGGACGCCGGTGTGTCCGCCCATGTGGGCGTGCAGGGACTTCTCCTCGGAGCCGAAGGCGTCGAACAGGTCCAGGGCGGCCTGCCGGTCGTTTCCTTCGTCGTCCCACTGCAACAGGACGTGCAGCGGAATGGTGACCCGGCGGGCCTCCTCGAAGATGGCGCGCGGCACGAGGCTGCCCGCGAACAGACCGGCGGCCACGATGCGCGGCTCGACCACCGCGAGGCGGACACCGACGGAGATCACCCCGCCCGAGTACCCGACCGGGCCGCCGATCTCCGGCAGGGCCAGGAGAGCGTCGAGGGCGGCCTGCCACTCGGGGACCGCCCTGTCGACGAGGGGGAGGACGAGGGCGTCGACGATCTCGTCGCCGACCGGCTCGCCCGCTTGCATCGCCCGCCGCAGCTCGGCGCGGGCCTCCTCGACGGCGGCCCAGCGCGGCCGGTCACCGCTGCCGGGGAGCTCGATGGTGGCCGAGGCGAAGCCGTCCGCGGCGGCCTGCGCGGCCCGCGCCACCAACCGGGGGTACATCTTGCGCAGTCCGAGCGGAGGGTGGCCGAGCAGGATCAGCGGCACCGGTGCGGGAGCGGACGCGGGCGTCCACAGGATGCCGGGGATCTCACCGAGGGTGAATGTGCGTTCGAGGACGTCGTCGTCGAGGCGCTGTTCGGACGTGAAGCGAAGGGCCATGGTCGTGCCTTTCGGGAGTGCGTGAGAACGGCGCTCCCGGACGACCTATCGCCCGACCGCGACCCCTGAGGGGAGCACCCATGTCGATACGTTCACGGGTACCACCTCCTCGGTCTCTCGCACGGCCTCCGGGACCGTAGCAGTGGCCACGACGTTCCACCAACGGGTTTTCGCGAAGGCGCGACGTCCAGGGCGTCCTCCTCGTCGGCGGCGAGAAAGCGCGCGTTGCCGGTCACGGCGTTGCTGGTGCGGGCGCCGCCCAACTCCTCGGCGCCCGTGCGGTCGCCGGTGACCGCCTCGATGACGTCGGGGCCGGTGACGAACATGTGCGAGGCGCCGGCAGGCGGCCCGGCCCGCGCAGGGCCTCAGCAGCACCGAGATCCGCGGAATCACCCCCGACGCCTGGACGTTGCGGCGCACCAGTGCGGCCAGCCGTTCGGTCCGCCCAGGCCCCGAACCGCCCACGCCTGCGCGCCCCGCCGGGCGCCGGCGCCCGCTCGCGGCGGTGGGCCAGGTCACCGCGTTCCACGGTGCTGCGGGGCGCGTACGCAACCGCGTGCGGTCAGCGAGCGGCGAGGAGCTGGAGCGTGTCGATCACACGGTTGGAGAAGCCCCACTCGTTGTCGTACCAGGCGACGACCTTGACGTGGCGGCCGTCGACGCGCGTGAGCGCCGAGTCGAAGATCGACGACGCGGGGTTGCCCACGATGTCGGACGACACGAGCGCGTCCTCCGAGTACTCGAGGACCCCGGCCAGCGGCCCCTCCGCCGCGGCGCGGTACGCCGCCAGCACCTCGTCGCGCGTCACGTCACGGGCGACGGTCGTGTTGAGCTCCACGATCGAACCCACCGGCACCGGCACCCGGATCGAGTCACCCGACAGCTTGCCGTCGAGGTTCGGCAGCACCAGCCCGATCGCCTTGGCGGCACCGGTCGTGGTCGGCACGATGTTGACTCCGGCGGCCCGGGCACGACGGGCGTCGCGGTGCGGACCGTCCTGGAGGTTCTGTTCCTGCGTATAGGCGTGCACCGTCGTCATGAACCCGTGCTCGATACCGGCGAGTTCGTCCAGGACCGCGGCCAGCGGCGCGAGCGCGTTGGTGGTGCAGGAGGCGTTCGAGACGATGGTGTGCACGGCCGGGTCGTAGGTGTCGGTGTTGACGCCGTACGCGAGGGTGACGTCGGCACCGTCGGACGGCGCGCTGACCAGCACCTTCTTCGCGCCCGCGTCGAGGTGGGCGCGGGCGGCCTTCGCCGAGGTGAAGCGACCGGTGGCCTCCAGGACGATGTCGACGCCGAGCTCGGCCCACGGCAGGTCGGCCGGTTCGCGCTCGGCGAGTACGCGGATACGGCGGCCGTCGACGACGAGGGTGTCCCCGTCGACGGTGACCGGGCGCCCGAGCCGGCCGGCCGTGCTGTCGAAGGCGAGCAGCCGGGCAAGCGTGGCGGGCTCCGTCAGGTCGTTGACGGCGACGACCTCGAGGTCGCTGTCGCGCTCCAGCAGCGCGCGCAGCACATTGCGTCCGATGCGGCCGAATCCATTGATGGCGATGCGAGTCATGAGTGGTGTCCCTTCCCTTCGCCACCAGGCTCGCTCGTGACGGGCGCCGGTGACAGTGGCGGGATCGCCATGGTTCAAAAGGATCCCGCCACGCGTCGGCCTGCCGGGTGGCGCGGGCTCACTCGCCCAGGGTGAACGTGCGCCGGTACTCGCTCGGAGTGGTGCCGAGGATGCGCTGGAAGTGCATCCGCAGATTCGCGCCGGTGCCGAGACCGACGTCGGCGGCGATCTGCTCGACGCTCCGCTGCGACCGCTCCAGCAGCTCACGGGCCACGTCGATGCGGGCCCGCATCACCCACTGCATGGGCGTGTAGCCGGTCTCCTCGACGAAACGCCGGGAGAACGTGCGCGCCGAGACCCCCGCCTGTCGCGCCAGTATGTCCAGGGTGAGGTCCTCGTCGAGCCGGTGCAGCGCCCACTCGCGGGTGGCGGCGAACCGCTCGCCGAGCGGCTCGGGGACGCTGCGGGGCACGTACTGGGCCTGCCCGCCGCTGCGATAGGGGGCCGCGACCAGCCGCCGGGCCGCGTGGTTGGAGGCGGCGACCCCGAGGTCGCCGCGCAGGATGTGCAGGCACAGGTCGATCCCCGAGGCGGCACCGGCCGAGGTGAGCACACTGCCCTCGTCGACGAACAGCACGTTCTCGTCGATCCGGACGAGCGGATGTCTGGCCGCGAGGGCCCGCGTGTAGTGCCAGTGCGTCGTGGCGCGCCTGCCGTCGAGCAGGCCCGTGGCGGCGAGCGCGAAGGCGCCCGTGGAGATGGCGGCGAGCCGCGCGCCCCGCTCGTGGGCGGCGATCAGCGCGTCGACCACGGCCCGCGGCGGGTCGTCGCGGTCCGGGAACCGGTAGCCGGGGACGAAGACGATGTCGGCCCAGGCAAGGGCGTCCAGGCCGTGGGCGACGTAGTACGCCAGGCCGTCACCGCCGGTCACCAGCCCGGGCGTCGCCCCGCACACCCGCACCTCGTACGGCATGCTCGCGCGGGTCGTGAAGACCTGGGCGGGAATTCCGACATCGAGCGGCTTCGCGCCCTCCAGCACGAGAACGGCGACGCGATGCAGACGGGAGGCTGGCACAGGGAGAGGGTACGTGGGGCGTGACCTCGACGCCTTCGCCCACCGGTCGGCCGGTGTCGAAAACCGCTGAGCAACGTGACCTGCGAGGGGGGACCACTGCGATGGATCAGGTACGAGAGGCCTTGGCGCTGGTGGGCGGCATGCTGGGCAACTGCCTCCACGGCTCCTCCGTCCTGGGCAGCCTGAGACCGGCCGGCCACGGCACGTGTTTTCGCGCGTCGCGATGAGTTCTGGGGCGTCGGACGGTCGTACTGTCGAACCTGTCTCCCAGGAGGATTACTGATGCGCAGCGTGACGTATTCGATGAGCGTCTCACTTGACGGCTACATCGTCGGACCGGACGGCAACTTCGCCTGGTCGGAGCCGAACGACGAGGTCTTCCGCTTCTGGATCGACGACATCCGTCAGGTCGACGTCCACCTGATGGGGCGACGGCTGTACGAGACGATGCTGTACTGGGAGACCGCCGACCAGGATCCGGCGCTCGACGACGCGCAGCGCGAGTGGATCTCGCTGTGGAACCCGCTCCCGAAGGTCGTCTTCTCCACCACCCTGTCATCGGTGCAGGGCAACGCCCGTCTGGCCGCCGGAAGCCTGGCGGAGGAGATCGGGCGGTTGCGGGCCGAGCCGGGGGAGGGCGAGATCGCGATCGGTGGCGCGGCGCTCGCCGCGGAGGCGTCCGCACTGGGGCTGATCGACGAGTACCGCGTCGTCGTCTACCCGGTGCTGGTCGGCGGCGGCACCCCGTTCTTCGCCCGTGCCGAACAACGGGTGGACCTCGAACTGGTCGAGACCCGCACCTTCAAGTCGCACGTCGCCTACCTCCGCTACCGCGTGGTGCGCGGCGCCGTGTCGTCGTAGCACGTCACGCGGGCAGGAAACCCGGCCACCAGGGCGGCACGTTGCCCGGGCACACCGGGGCGGGGTAGGAGTCCGGCATGCCGAGCCACGTCACCAGGAACCAGGCCAGCCACAGGGTGATGACAAGCCCCGCGGCCCAGGCCGCTGTGCGGTGACGTCTCCCGAGGGTGCTGTGCACGGCGATCCACGGGACCGCGGCGGCCACCCAGAGGAGAGGGGCGAGGAACAGCAGCGTCATGCCGTTGGCGGCGGCACCGATTCCGGTGTCGCAGGCGGCCCAGGCCCTCCCGATCGCCGTGACGGTCACCACTGCGGTCAACCCGCCCACGAGGACACCGACACCGATGCCGCTGAGCCGGGGGCGCGAAGAATCTGCCCGTCCAACGTCCATGCCTGCCTCCCCCGTTCGGCCGTGATCCGGAGAGTACCAGCGCCCCGGCGCGGCTTCCTGCGGCCCTGGCATGCCCTCATGTCGTCGGTGCCTGAGCCAAGGCCGTCGCCCCGGCGGCCGCCGAGAGAGCCTCGGACGTCGCCGGGTCCGCCGGGAGGAATGCCTCCAGTTTCAACTCGGCCAGCGTCACGTCGACGGCGGTGGCGAAGGTCGTCACGGTCGTCATCAGACGCAGCTCGCCGTACGCGGACCGCAGGTGCAGCGGGACCGCGAACCCCAACTGGCCTGCGCCCGGCTCCAGGTCGGGGACGTAGCGGGTCAACTCGGCGCGCAGTTCCTCCAGATGGCCGACGCGGGCCAGGATGTGGCGGGCCCATTCGGCGAGGTTGAGGATGCGGGGCGCCAGGCCGTCAGGATGCAGGGCCAGGCGGTAGACGTTCGTGCCCGGGCCCACCAGTTCGGCCGCCGCACCCTCGGTGATCAGGTCGAACGCGGTGTTCGCGGCGACCAGATCACCTCTGCGGTCCACCACCAGCGCCGGGTAGGGCAGATGCCCGCGCAGAATGTGGTCGATCGCCGTGCGGACGGGGGCCAGCGCCGGATCGTCGAGCGAGCTCTCGGGGTAGGCGGGTGCGTAACCGGCGGCCAGCAACAGCTCGTTGCGCTCCCGCAGGGACAGTTCCAGCGACTCGGCCAGCCGTACGACCATGTTCCGGCCCGGCACGGACCGGCCGGACTCGATGAAGCTCAGGTGCCGCTGGGTGGTACCCGCCCGCAACGCCAGGTCGAGCTGGCTGAGATGACGGCGGGCACGACAGGCGCGAAGCGTACGAGGGAAGTCCACCCGCCTGTTGTAGCGGGGGCGGAAGGCGCCAGGCCATTCCCCGCAGGGAATTGCCGCCACTCCCGCCGCACTTGAGCATGGCTGCCATGGACATCGGCGTACTCCTTCCGACCGGAACCGCCCAGTGGGGCCCTGCGGACGACCCTCGCGAGCTGGTGGCCTTCGGCCGTCATGCCGAACGCTCGGGCTTCACCTCGCTCTTCGTCAACGATTCCCTGATCAGCCCACGCATCGAGGCGCTCACGATGCTGGCCGCGCTCGCGCCGGTCACCGAGACCGTGACGCTCGGCACGGCCGCCCTGATGCCGTTCCTGCGCCGGCCGGTCCAGGCCGCGCAGTCCCTCGCGTCGATCGACCTGCTGTCCGGCGGCCGGCTCGCCGTGACCGTCGGCGCCGGCTTTCCCGGCCGCTTCGGACGCCCCCTCTACACGCTCTCCGAGCTGCCGTGGGAGAGACGCTTCGCCCGCCTGGACGAGACCGTCGCGCTGTGGCGGGCCCTGTGGGACGGCGCTGACGCCTTCCACGGGGAGATCCTCCGCTTCACCGACATCCCGCCCACGACCAGGCCGTTCCGCGCCGGCGGCCCGCCCGTCTGGCTCGGCGGTGCGACCCCCGCGGCCCTGGCCCGCACGGGCCGTCTGTACGACGGATGGCTGCCCTACCCACCCGAACCCGCCGCCTACGCGTCCGGCCTCCTCGACATCCACAAGGCGGCGGCCGGCGCCGGACGTGCGGCCGAGGAGATCACGCCCGCGCTGTTCGTCTCCGTACGGATCGACGACGACGCCGAGAGCGCCCGCCACTCGATGGACGCCTACGCACGGGCCACGTACGGCCTGCCGCTGGAGGAGTTGGAGAGCATCCAGGCGGTCGTCACCGGGACCGCCGATCAAGTACTGCACCGTCTGGGAGAGTTCGTCGCCGCGGGCGCTCGTCATCTCGTCGTGCGCCTTGCGGGCCAGGACCTGCGTACCCAGCGTGACCAGCTCGAACAGGCTGCGGACCTGATCCCCGCCCTCGGACGGCAGGCGGCGGATCAGGGGGAGCCCAGGCACGTAACCTGAGGGCCCCTCAGGACCCGGAACCGCGGAAAGAACCGTATGTGGCGCGTGCTCTTCTGCATCACCCCGGCGACAGTGGCGGCCTTCGCCCTGGTCATGCTCGCGCTGTCATGGGCCGGCGGGTGGTGGTACCGGCGCGATCCCGCTCGGGCAGGTCGCGCCGCCCGCGTCCTGCTGGCAGCCTGGGGCGCGTTGATCCTGACCGCGACGCTCGCCCCCTCCCAGGCGCCCGGAACGTCGGGATACGACGTCTTCTGGATCCCGGGCGAGGGCCTGTGGGGTGTGAACCCAGGCGGCCTCTTTCCTGCGGAACGCGCCATGATCGTGCGTCTGCAGCTTGCGAACGCGGCGATGTTCGTGCCGTTCGGGTCCCTGTTGTCGTTCACCTTCCGCCCCGCCCGCAAGGCTGTGCCCGCACGGGCGACGTGCGTGTGCCTGGGGTTCAGCGTGCTCATCGAAGGCGTCCAGTTCGTCATGGCGGCCGGTCGGACGGTGGACGTGGACGACGTGCTGTTCAACACCCTCGGGGGTCTTCTGGGGGCCGGGGTGGCGGTGGCTGGCGTGCAGGTGTTCGCGCGCGCTCGCCGCGGGAACGGGCGAGGGCGGTACGTCACTCGTGCCGGCGGGTGTTGAGGCGGGCGGCCTGGCGGGTGAGGTGGTCGCGTTCGGGGAGGTTGGGGGCCTGGTGGGCCGCCTCGGCGTACAGGCGTGCCGCGGTCGTGAGGTCGCCGTCACGTTCGTGGAGGTAGGCGGCCACCGCGGTGTGGCGAGGCAGCGCGGGGTCCAGTTCGGCGAGGGCGGCCAGGCCGGCGCGCGGTCCGTCGGCCTCGGCGACGGCGACGGCACGGTTGAGGCGGACGACGGGACTGTCGGTCAGGCGCACCAGTTCGTCGTACCACTCCACGATCTGGACCCAGTCGGTCTCCTCGGCGCGGGGCGCGTCCGCGTGGAGGGCGGCGATGGCGGCCTGGGCCTGGAACTCGCCGAGCCGGTCGCGGGCGAGGGCCGCCTGGAGGATGTCGACGCCTTCTGCGATCAGCCGCGTGTCCCATCGGCCGCGGTCCTGCTCGGCGAGCGGCACCAGGCTGCCGTCGGGCGCGGTCCGGGCGGCGCGGCGGGCGTGGTGGAGCAGCATCAGGGCAAGCAATCCGGATGCCTCGGGATGGTCCACGGCGGCCGTGACCTGTCGGGTGAGGCGGATGGCCTCGGCGGCGAGGTCGATGTCGCCGGAGTAGCCCTCGTTGAAGACGAGGTAGAGGACGCGCAGCACGGTGGCGACATCGCCGGGCTGGTCGAAGCGCACTTGGGAGACGGTGCGCTTGGCGCGGCTGATGCGCTGCGCCATGGTCGCCTCCGGCACCAGGTAGGCCTGGGCGATCTGGCGGGTGGTCAGCCCGCCGACCGCGCGCAGGGTGAGCGCGACGGCCGAGGACGGGGTGAGGGAGGGATGGGCGCACAGGAAGTACAGCTGGAGGGTGTCGTCGGCCTCGGGCGCCGGACCGGGCGCGGGTTCCTCCTCGACCCGGTCCTCGCGACGGCGGCGTGCGGCGTCGGCGCGGGTCGCGTCGAGGAACTTGCGCCACGCCACGGTGATCAGCCAGCCCTTGGCGTCCCGCGGCGGGTCGGCCGGCCAGACGCGCAGTGCCTCCACGAGCGCGTCCTGAACGGCGTCCTCGGCCGCCGCGAACTCCGCTCCGCGGCGGACGAGGACGGCGAGCACGCTCGGTGTGAGGCTGCGCAGCAGGGCCTCGTCCATCGGTGCGGTCACTCCGTGACGGTGCAGTGCGCGGCCATGATCGGCCGCACTTCCAGCCACTCGTGGATCGGCTTTCCTCCCGCCCCCGGCGCGGCGGAGAGTTCCGCGGCCAGTTCGAGGGCCCGCTCGTGGCTGTCGACGTCGATGATCGTCCAGCCGGCGATGAGGTCCTTGGTCTCGGCGAAGGGGCCGTCGGTGACCGGCGGGCGCCCCTCACCGCCGTAGCGGACCCACGAGCCCTCGGGGGCGAGCGCCTGGCCGTCGACGTACTCGCCGGTCTTCTCCAGCCGCGCCGCGAAGTCGTTCATGTACTGCACGTGCGCCGAGATCTCCTCCGGCGTCCACTGGTCCATCGGTACGTCGTTCACGGGCGCGGGAGCGCCGCGGTAGTGCTTCAGCAGCAGGTACTTGGCCATGTCGGTTCTCCTCGGTGCCGGTGCGCCCATTGTGGCCGCGTCCACCCCTGGGACGGAGCCGGACGCGGGTTCTCGACATGGTCGGCCGACTCAATTCGTGCAGACGCCGTCGCCGAGCGGGGTGAGTCCGGGCATTTGCTGCCACCGGTGACTGACCGGCAGCGCGTCGAGGGAGCGAGGCAGGGGCGGGGGCCGCCTGGGTGTCCTTGGCGGGGGCGAGTGCGAGCAGCGACCCGCCGCTGACCGCCTCGGCCGCGACCGGACCCCGGGTGTCGGCAGTCTGAGGTGAGCAGCGTCGGAACGGCCGAACGCTCGGCCGGGGTAGCCCGGCCGAGCGTTCGGAGCGAACCGTTCAGGGGCTGATCAGCTCACCTCGGTGATCCGCCACCGCTGGTTGGCGCCGGAGTTGGCCTGCCACGTCGTGACGGCCGCGCCCTCGCCGGTCGCCTGGCCGCCGACCTCCAGCAGCCGGCCCGTCGCCGCGTTCACCAGCGTCCACGTGCCGTCGCCCGTGGTCGACAGGATCCACTCGGTCGCCGGGTCCCGGTCGCCCGTGTCGGGCTCGATCACCGGCACGTCGTCCCGCACGGCGAGCCGCTTGCCCTCGGCCGGGTTGGCGAAGACGTAGCGGGCGCGGTTGCTGCCCTTCTTGCCGTACTTCGCCTCCAGCCGCCACTCCTGCGCGACCGTGCCGGCGGCCGAGTTGATGACGAGGTTCGTGCCGTTGGCGCCGACGGTGACCGCCTTGCCGCTCTGCACGCCGGTCAGGGTGTAGGACGCGCCCTTGCTGAACAGGCTCGCGTCCTTCGCCACGCCCGAGACGCCCTCGACGGCGAACGAGGTCACGGACTGCGCGGGGACGGTGAACGTCGCCTTGCCGTCGACGACCGCGACCGGCGCCTGCTCCACCAGCTTGCCGGCGGCGTCGGTGACGGTCGGGGTGACCGTCGCGTCCCGCTTGATCTTCCCGAACTTCGACAGGTCGATCGTCACCGTGCGCGGCGCGGTCGTGGAGTTGACGTGGACGACGGAGGCACCCTTGCCGTCCTTCGTGACCGCGGCGGCGCTGGAGGTGTCGTTCACCTTGACCAGGCTGTCGCCCGGCTTGATGAAGTGCGTGAAGTTGCGGGCCGTGTCGAACTTCGTGTTCGTGTGGATCGGGCAGGTCTGGAGGGTGTCCGTCGACGTGCAGCTGAACGGCAGCTGCACGGAACCCCAGTTGCCGCCCTTGGCGGACTCGCCGCCCGGCTTCATGTTGTCGTAGTCCTCGACCGGCTGCCAGAACACCCAGGCCGTGGGCTCCAGTTCACGCAGGTCGTTCACCATCTGCTGGGCCAGCCCGAGGCCGGGGCGCATGTCGGTGAAGCTCTGCCCGTCGCCCCAGTCGCCCTCCACCTCGCTCATCCACAGCGGCTTGTCGGCCGCCTTGGCCAGGTCGCGGACCGTGGTGCGCTGACCGGTGCCGTAGGTGTGGACGTTCATCTGGCCGACGAGGTCCTTGGACGCCTGTGAGTAGGAGTTCCAGTTGGTCGCGAACAGACCGGGGTTGGTCTCGTCCATCGCCGATATGTCGGCCTTGACCTTGGCCTTCTTCAGGGCCGGTGCCAGGGCGGCCAGCACCTTCTCCTGCATCGCGGGCCCGATGTGCGCGCCCTCCTGACGGCCGCCCACCGGCTCGCCGTCGGCGCCCAGACGGGTGCCCCAGTAGCCGGTGTTCGGCTCGTTGAACGGGTCGACGGTGTCGACCTTGATGCCCTCGGACTTCTCCAGCCGCTTCGTCGCACCGGCGAGGTAGGCGGCGAAGTCACCGACCGAACTCTCCTTCAGCTGCTCGGCGTTGGCGTTGAAGCCGCCCGAGACGTAACCGCTCTCGGTCATGAACCACGGCGGGGAGTTGGAGAACGTCTCCCAGTGGTCGATGTCGTTCTTGATGCGGTCGACCCACCAGCGCTGGGTGGCGTCGGCCTTGTCGTTCCAGTCGGCGGGATCGTCGGCGCTCCACCAGTCGGTGTCGGTACGGGTGGTGCCCTCCGGCGCCTGCCACCAGCCCTCGACCGCGCCACCGGCGCGCAAGTAGTCCTTCACATCCGGGGCGTTGCCGCCGCCGATGTTGTAGCGCGCGATGTTCAGCGCCAGACCGTCGTCACCGAAGAGCAGATCGGCGAGCTTCTCGCGGATCTCCTTCGGGTAGTCGCCGGTGGCGTTCGCGAACCAGACCAGGCTGGTGCCCCAGCCCTCGAACGGTGCCTGCTTGTACGACGGATCGGGCTGCACGGTGACCGACGCGGTGGCCGTGTCGGCCTGCGCGAGCGGCGCGGGGACGGAGAGCAGTGCCGCTCCGGTCGCCAGCGCGGTCATCGACGCGGCGGTGAGGAGCCGTCTGCTGCGGGTGAGTCCTGCCATCGTGTGCTCCCAGCTTCATAGGTGGAAACGCTGCGGTGGTCCCTCCCGCCGGACGTACGGGGAGGGGAGGTGCCCCCGGGCGGGTCAGGTGCCGCCCGGGGAGACAGATGAGGTCAGACGGCCGGCCGGCGCACCACGGCGACCTCGCGCGGCCCGAGGACGAGCCCGCCGTCGCCGGCCGTGCCGTACAGCACGTCACCGGCGAACCCGGGCATCGGCACCGTGTCGTCGGTGCGGTTGACCAGGAACAGGAACTGCTCCTCGGCGCTCCTGCGGACCGTCAGCTCGACGCGTCCGCGCGCCTCGGCCGGGAGTTCGCTCGCCACGCCGGCCGGCTCCAGCAGACGCGGCAGCAGCGCGGTGAGCCCCGGGACGCCGAGGCGGGTGGAGACGTACGACGCCGAACCGGCGGCCGCCGCACGGCGGGTCACGGCCGGTCGCCCGGCCTGGTCGCCGGAGTCGTAGCGGGCGAGAACCTCGGTGCGGTCGTCGGCCAGGGTGATCCGGTCGGTCCACAGGGTGCCGGTCGAGCCGTCGTCCAGGGACACCGACTCGTCGGCGAGCAGCGGACCGAACTCCTCGACCCGGATGCCGAGCAGGTCACGCAGCGCACCGGGGTAGCCGCCCAGCCAGACATGGTCGTTCTGGTCGACGACGCCCGAGAAGTAGGTCGTCACCAGGTGGCCGCCCTGCTCGGCGTAGCGGGTCAGCTCCTTGCCGAGTTCCGCCGGGACGACGTGCAGGACCGGCGCGATCAGCACGTCGTAGCGCGCGAAGTCGCTCTTGGTGGTGATCAGGTCGGCGCGCACGCCGAGCGCGAGGAGCGCCGAGTACCAGTCCAGGCCCTCCTGGCGGTAGTTGAGCAGCGAGGTGGGGTGGGAGTCCTGTTCGCTGGCCCACCAGGAGTCCCAGTCGAAGACGATGCCGACCTTCGCGCTGTCCCGCGTCGAACCGGCCACCGGGGCCAGCGTCTTGAGGGTGGCGCCGAGTTCGGCCACCGCGCGGAACAGCTCGCTGTCGGGACCGGCGTGCGGGACCATCGCCGAGTGGTACTTCTCGGCGCCGGCCGCCGACTGCCGCCACTGGAAGAAGCAGACGGCGTCCGCGCCGTGCGCCACGTGCAGCAGGGAGTCCCGGGCCAGCTCGCCCGGCCGCTTGGCCACGTTGACCGGCTGCCAGTTGACGGCGCTGGTGGAGTGCTCCATCAGGAACCACGGGCGGCCGCCCGCGATGCCGCTGGTGAGGTTGGCGGAGAAGGACAGCTCGTCGCGGGACTGCGGGCCGGGGTGGACGTAGTGGTCGTTGGAGACGAAGTCGATCTCCTCGGCCCAGTCCGCGTAGTTCATGCCCTTCGTCTCGCCCATCACCATGAAGTTGGTGGTGACCGGGACGTCCGGGGTGATCTCCTTCAGCAGGTCCCGCTCGGCGCGCAGGTAGTCCTTCAGGGCGTCGGAGGAGAAGCGCTTGAAGTCCAGCTGCTGGGTCGGGTTGGGGTGCGAGGCCGCCAGGCGCGGCGGCAGGATCTGCTGCCAGTCGGTGTAGCGCTGCGACCAGAACGCCGTGCCCCAGGCGTGGTTGAGGGCGTCCAGGGTGCCGTAGTGGGCGCGCAGCCAGTCGCGGAAGGCGCGGGCCGCGTCGTCGGAGTAGTCGTAGACGTTGTGGCAGCCCAGCTCGTTGGAGACGTGCCAGGCGACGAGCGCGGGGTGGTCGGCGTAGCGGGTCGCCATCTCGCGGACCAGGCGCAGGGCGTGCTCGCGGAAGACGGGGGAGGTGGGCCGCCAGTGCTGACGGGCGCCCGGCCACAGGGTCTCGCCGGTCGCGGTGACGGGGAGGATCTCGGGGTGGGCCGTGGTCAGCCACGGCGGCGGGGAGGCGGTGGCGGTCGCCAGGTCGACGCCTATGCCGCCGGCGTGCAGCAGGTCCATGACCTCGTCGAGCCAGCCGAAGTCCCAGGCGTCGGCGGCCGGTTGGAGCCGGGCCCAGGAGAAGATCGCCACCGAGACGACGGTGACACCGGCCTCCCGCATCAGCCTGACGTCCTCCTCCCACACCTCCCGGGGCCACTGCTCGGGGTTGTAGTCGGCGCCGAAGGCGAGACGCGGGGTGGGGTCACCGTCCGCTCCGCGGCGGCGGGAGTGGAGGGTGGAGATCATGGCGGTCCTTCCGAAGGGGTGGTGCACGGGGCGGCGCGGCCCGCAGGCCGCGCCGCCCGGTGTTCGTTGCTTCCGCGAGAACTACTTCTCGATGGTGAAGCCCTGCTCCTCGCCGTACTTGACGGACGCGTCCTGCCAGGCCTTCAGCCCCTCCGCCAGCGTGGTGCCGGAGACGTAGGCCTTGCCGACGGTGTCGTTGAAGATCGAGTTGGCGTACGGCTGGAAGGGCAGGTAGGACCAGTCGCTCGCCACGTTGGCCGCGGACTCGGCGAAGATCTTGTTGGCTTCCTGGCCGTCGAAGTAGTCGAACTTCTTGCTCTGGAACGCCGGGTCCTCCAGCTGCGCCTTGGTGGCGGGGAAGGCTCCCTCGGAGACACGGGTGGCGACACCGTCGCCGGAGTTGGCGTACTCCGTGAAGGCGTAGGCGAGTTCCTTGTTCTTGGCGAGGGCCGGGACGGTCAGCGAGGAACCGCCGTTCTCCGCGCTCGCCTTGTCGCCCTTGGTCCAGGCCGGCAGCGCGGCGGCACGCCACTGACCCTTGGCGCCCGGGACACCGGTCTCGAAGTTGGCGGGCATCCAGGCACCGCTGGCCAGGGTGGCGATGCTGCCGTCGCCCAGGCCCTTGTACCAGTCGTCGGTCCAGCCGTTGATCGGGGCGAGCAGCTTCTCGTCGATCAGCTTCTGCCAGACCGTCTCGAACTTCTTGGCGCCCGCGTCGTCGAAGTTGATGCCGACCTTGGTGCCGTCGACCTTGTACGGGCGCGAACCGGCCTGCCACAGCATGGAGGTGGTGAAGCCCGCGTCACCGGCGTCGTTGGCGATGTAGACCTTCGGGTCGGCCTTGTGGAGCTTGCGGGCCGCGTCGAGGTACTCGTCCCAGGTGGTCGGGACGGCGATCTTGTACTTGTCGAAGACCGTCTTGTTGTAGAACAGCGCCATCGGGCCCGAGTCCATCGGCAGGCCGTAGACCTTGTCGCCGTCGCTGACCGCGTTCCACGGGCCGGCCGTGTACTTCGAGGCGAGCTTGTCGGCGCCGTACGGCGCGAGGTCGGTCAGGCCCTTGGTGAGGGAGTACTGGCCGAGCGCGAAGTACTCGACCTGGGCGACGTCCGGGACGCCCTTGCCGGCCGAGATCGCGTTGGACAGCGCGGTGTAGTGCTTGTCGCCGGAGCGCTCGCTGACCAGGTTGACCTTGACCTTCGGGTACTTCTTCTGGAAGTCGGCGGCCACCGTCTTCAGCGTGGGCTCCCAGGCCCAGACCGTGATGGAACCACCCTTGTCCAGCGCCGCCTTGATGTCGCCGGCGGACACGGCCTTGGTGTCGGAGTCGTCGTCGGAGCCGCCGCAGGCGGTGACGCCGAGGGCGAGGGTGGAGACGAGGGCGATGCCGCGCAGGATGCGGCTCGTTGTTCTGCGCATGGAGGTGCTTCCACTTCTTCGTGGGTGGGACAGGTGAGGGTGGGGGAGCTTCAGGGGTTCTTCAGGGTGGTTCAGGGGTGGTTCAGGGGTTCTTCGGGGATGGTTCAGCGGTGCTGCATTGGGGGGCTTGGGGGCGTCACTCCTTGACGCTTCCGGCGGCGAGGCCGGACTGCCAGTACTTCTGGAGGAACAGGAAGGCGGCGATCAGGGGGATGATCGTGAGCAGGGAGCCGGTGATCACCAGGTTGAAGATGACCTCTCCGCCGATGGTCTGTGCCTGCGAGCTCCAGGCACTCAGACCCAGGGTCAGCGGATACCAGTCGGGGTCCTTGAGCATGATCAGCGGCAGGAAGTAGTTGTTCCAGGTGGCGACCGTGGTGAACAGCAGCACGGTCACGATCCCCGGGGCCAGCAGCGGCAGCGCGACCTGGAAGAAGGTCCGCACCTCGCTCGCCCCGTCCATCCGGGCCGCCTCCAGCAGCTCGGTCGGGATGGCCTCGGCGGCGAACACCCACATCAGGTAGAGGCCGAACGGCGAGACCAGCGACGGGATGATCACCGCCCAGGGGGTGTCGGTGAGCCCCATCTTGCTGAACATCAGGAAGGTCGGCACCGCGAGCGCCGTACCCGGCACGGCCACCGCGCCGATGACGACGGCGAAGATGCCGCGCTTGCCGGGGAAGTCGAACTTGGCCAGCGCGTACCCGCCCAGCACCGCCAGCAGGGTCGCGCCGCCCGCCCCGAGCACCACGTACAGCAGGGTGTTCAGCAGCCAGCGGCCGAAGATGCCGTCGTGGTAGGTGAAGGTGTCCCGGATGTTGTCCCACAGGGCGAAGTCGTGGGCGAACCACAGTCCGTTGGAGTCGCCCAGACCCGCCTGGGTCTTGGTGGAGTTGATGACCAGCCAGATCAGCGGCACCACGGTGTAGAGGACCATCAGGGCCATCAGCACCGTCAGCAGCACACTGCGCCGCGGCTTGCCGGGGGTGTGCGGCTTGCGGGGCGTCCGCAGCCTGGGGGCGGCCTTCTTCGCGGGGGGAGCGGTGACAGAGGTGCTCATCGGGTCACGCTCCCTTGCGCATGCCGCGCAGCTGGACGGCGTAGGCGACGATCATCGTGATGACGCCCATGATGATGGCCACCGTCGCGGAGTAGTTGTGCTGCTGGCCGTTGAAGGACAGCGAGTAGGTGTAGAAGTTCGGCGTGTAGTCCGTGGTGATGGAGTTCAGCGCCAGCGGACGCAGGATGCTCGGCTCGTTGAAGAGCTGGAAGCTGCCGATGATCGAGAAGATCGTGGCGATGACGATCGCGCCCCGGATCGCGGGCAGCTTGATCGAGCTGATGACCCGCCACTGACCCGCGCCGTCGATCTCCGCCGCCTCGTACAGCGAGGTCGGGATGACGCGCAGCGCGGAGTAGAAGATCAGCATGTTGTAGCCGACGAACTCCCAGGTCACGATGTTGCCGATGGAGGCGAGCACCCAGTCGGGGGAGAGCAGGTCGGGCAGCGAGGTGCCGAACGCGTCGTTGATGTCGCCGACCAGGCCGTACTTGGTGCCGTACATGAAGCCCCACATCAGGGTGGCGACCACGGCGGGCACCGCGTACGGCAGGAAGATCGTGATCCGGAAGAAGCTCTTGCCGTAGAGCCGGCCGCTGTCCAGCGCCAGTGCCACCAGCAGGGCGATGCCGAGCATGATCGGCACCTGGATCGCCAGGAAGAGCCCCACCCGGCCGACGGCGGCCCAGAACTGGTCGTCCTTGAGGGCCTGTGTGTAGTTGTCCAGGCCGACGAACTGGTTGCCGCCGATCAGCTGGTTGCGGAAGAGGCTCAGGTAGATCGAGTACGCGATGGGGGCGAGGAAGACCAGTGCGAAGACCGCCACGAACGGGCCGATGAAACCCCATCCGGTCCACGAGCGCCGGTCCCGTTTCGCCGGAGGCGGTGCCGGGCGCGGCTCGGCGGCGGCCGGCGGTTGCAACGTTTTCATGATCGTTCCTCGCTCGTTCACTCATGGAACCCGCCGCCCCGCAGGGGATTCCCCGTGCGGCACGGCCGCGATGTTTACGTAAACATCAGCCAGCAGAAAAAATGACTTGAGCTGTTATGTTTACGTAAACATCCGATGGCGGCATGTCTACACTCCTCCGATGACACCGGTCAAGGGTCTCCCCGGAGGATCGTGATCAAAGCGATGCAGGGAGAGGCAGGGGGTAGGAAAATGGACGCGACGCACGACTCGCCGCCAGCGGCGCGCGCGGCGGCGGCGCCCGGCGGACGGCGCTCGTCGGGGCCGGGCCGCTCCTCGGTCTCGATGGCCGACGTGGCACGGCTGGCGGGGGTGTCCTCGCAGACCGTCTCGCGCGTGTCGAACGGCTACGCGGGCGTCAACGAGGAGACCCGCCGCCAGGTCCTCGCCGCCATGCGTGAACTGGGCTACCGCCCCAACAGCGCCGCCCGCGCCCTCAAGCGCGGCGAGTTCCGCACCCTGGGCGTGATCACCTTCTCGCTCTCCAAGACCGGCAACGTCCGCACCCTGGAGGCGATCGCCACCGCCGCGGCCGCCGAGGGGTACGCCGTGACCCTGCTGCCGGTCGCCGTCCCCACCCAGGACGAGGTGCGCGGCGCCTTCTCCCGGCTCCAGGAACTCGCCGTCGACGCGGTGATCGTCATCATGGAGGTGCACCTCCTGGACGCCGCCACCGTCCACCTCCCGCCGCACGTCCAGGTGGTCGTCGCCGACTCCGACGCGGGGGAGCGGTACACGGTCGTCGACACCGACCAGATGGGCGGCACCCGCACCGCCGTCGAGCACCTCCTCGGGCTCGGCCACCACACGGTCTGGCATCTCGCCGGTCCCGAGGACTCCTACGCCGCCCAGCGCCGCACCGACGCCTGGCAGACCACGCTCCGCGAGGCGGGCCGCGAGGTGCCGCCGCTGGTGCGCGGCGACTGGTCCGCGGAGTCGGGCTACCGGGCGGGCCTGGAGCTGGCCGCGCGCGAGGACTGCACGGCCGTCTTCACCGCCAACGACCAGATGGCCCTGGGCCTGCTGCGCGCCCTGCACGAACGCGGTCGCCGCGTGCCCGAGGACGTCAGCGTCATCGGCTTCGACGACATCGCCGAGGCATCGTCCTTCCTGCCGCCCCTGACCACCGTCCACCAGGACTTCGCCGAGGTCGGCCGCCTCTGCGTCCAGGCGGTCCTGCGCAAGATACGCCACGACGACGCGCCGCACGGGACCACGCTCGTGCCGACCCGACTCATCGTCCGCAAGAGCACGGCACCGCCGCGCGCACAGTGACGGCACGCGCCGCGGAGCGCGGGGGCGTCGGGCCGTCGCGGTGGGCGCCCGACGACCGACGCGCGGCGACTGACAGCCCCCGGCCCCCGCGCGCTCCCCTGAGGGACACCCCCTGCCGCACCCGGGGGCATCCCCCACCCGAGGACGGCGGCCACCCCGAGTGACCCCGCCGCACCGCGAACCTAGCGTTGTGGCGTATGGCATCCACCCGTACGACCTCGACACTGGGCAGACGTGCAGGGGTGGCGGCCTTGCTGGCGGCCCTCCTCGTGCCCGTCGCGCCGGCCGCCGCGCGGCCCGCCGCCGCACCGCGGCACACCGGGTGCGCACCCCACGACGAACTTCGCCGGGCGCTGCGCACACTCATCGATCGCGACCGGATCACCGGCGCGGCGGTCCTGGTGACCGAGCACGCCGCGGGCGCGCCCTGCGGAAGCCGGGCCGAGACCGCGGGGACGGCCGACCTCCGCACGGGCCGCGCCATGAACGCCACCGACCGGCTGCGCGCCGGCAGTGTCACCAAGACGTTCACCGCGACCGTCGTGCTCCAACTCGCCGCCGAGCACCGGATCGTGCTCGACGCCCCCGTCGACCGCTATCTGCCCGGCCTGATCCGGCGCAACGGCCACGACGGCCGGCGGATCACCGTGCGGCAACTGCTGCAGCACACCAGCGGGTTGCCCGACTACCTCGACGCCCCCGAGTGGGAGCACCCCGAAAGCGTCCGGTACCGCCACTTCGAGCCGCGCGAGCTCGTGGCCCGCGCCCTCGACCTGCCGCGCCCGACGAGCAGGTGGCACTACGCGACCACCAACTACCTCCTCGCGGGCCTGATCATCCGCGAGGTCACCGGCCACTCTCCCGAGAAGGAGGTCACCCGCCGGGTGATCCGGCCGCTCGGCTTGCGTGACACGTACTGGCCCGGCGACGACACGCGCCTCCACGGCCCGCACTCGCACAGCTACTTCACCGCCGAGGACGGCCGTCTCACCGACGGCACCGCCTGGAACACGACCTTCGGCGGGGTCGGCGGCGCCCTCGTCTCCACGCCCGCCGACCTCACCCGGTTCGTCACCGCACTCCTCGACGGCCGGCTGCTGCCCGCGGAGCAACTGGCCGCCATGCGGCGGACGGTGGCCGCCGACCCCGACCGGCTGTGGCCCGGCGCCCGCTACGGGCTCGGCCTGATCGCCTCCCCGCTGCGCTGCGGCGGCCAGTGGTGGGGCCATGCGGGGACCGTGCCGGGCGGCCACCGGGCGCTGACCGCCGTGGGCCCCGGCGGGCGTGCCGTCGCCGTCGCGCTCAACAAGGTGCCGGACTCCCTCCAGGCCGAACAGGACTTCCTCGCCACGGTCGAGACCGCCTTCTGCGCAGGACGGCCGTCCCGAGGAACGGAACCGACAGAAGGGGAACACCAGTGATCCGCTTGGCCCGCCCCCCGCGGGGTGCTTCCGGTACGACGAGTCGGGGTGCTTCCGGTACGACGAGAAAGGCCGCCCTCGGACTGGCCGCCACCGCCCTCGGCCTCACCGCGCTGCCCGCCACCGCCCTTCCGGCCCACGCGGCCTCCGACCCCCTCGCCCGCTACCACCACCAGCGCCTCGACTGGAAGAGCTGCGTGCTCGGACCGGACGACACGACCGGCAAGGAGCTGGACCAGGCGGGCGCCCGATGCGCCGACGTGACCGTGCCGCTGGACTACCGCGATCCCGACGGCCGCACCATCACCGTGGCGATCTCCCGCATCCGCGCCACCGACACCGCGCACCGCGTCGGCCCGCTGCTGCTCAACGGCGGTGGCCCCGGCGGGCAGACCCTCGGCGACCCGCCGTGGGTGCGCCAGGCGATGAAGGACGTCGGCGCACGCTACGACGTCGTGGGCGTGGACCCGCGCTTCGTCGGCCGCAGCACCCCGCTGGACTGCCACTGGCCGACCGGCGCCGCGTTCCGCGGAGCGGGCCACGACCGCGCCGGCTTCGACCGCACGGCGGCCTTCTCCGAGGACCTCGCCCAGCGCTGCCGCCGGCACGCCGGGGACGTGCTGCCGTACGTCACCACCCGCAACACCGCGCGCGACATGGACGTCGTCCGCGCCGCCCTCGGCGACCGGCGGATCTCCTACCTCGGCTACTCGTACGGCAGTTACCTCGGCGAGGTGTACGCGACGATGTTCCCCGGCCGCACCGACCGAGTCGTCCTCGACGGGGTCATAGACCCGGACCGGTACGGCCCCCGGCTGCTGCGCGGCACCGAGAAGGCCAACCGTCACGCGCTGGAGGGCTGGGCCTCCTGGGCCGCCGCCCGGAACGCGACGTACGGCCTGGGCCGCACCCGCGGCGCGGTGCTGGCGGCCGTGGACCGCGTCCGGACGGCCGCCGCCCGCACACCGCTGCGGGTCGGGGACCACCGGGTGGACGAGCACATCGTCCCCCTGGTCGTCCTCGACGGCCTCTCCCAGGACAACGACAGCGCCTACGGGGACTTCGCGCAGGGCATGCGGGACCTGCTGCGGGCGACGGACGGGCAGCGGGTCACCCCGTCCCCGTGGCTCGCCGACACCCTGAAGTTCATGCTGACCGGCGCCGACTCCCACTACGGCAGCGTCCAGACGGCGATCCTGTGCGGTGACATCGCCGCCCCGCGTGATCCGGAGATCTACTGGCGCGACGTCCAGAACTCCCGGGAACGGGAACCGCTGTTCGGCCCCGTCGCGAACAACCTGAACGCCTGCGCCTTCTGGGACCCGCCCCGCGAACGCCCCACCACCATCAGGGACGACCTCCCCGCGCTGCTCGTCAACGCCACCGGCGACCCGCGCACCACCTACGAGGGCGCCACCGAGGTACGCCGGGCCTGGCCCTCCTCCCGCCTGATCACCCTGCGCGGCGCCGACCAGCACGCGGTGTACGGCGTCTACGGCACCCCGTGCGTGGACACCGCCGTCAACGCCTACCTCGCCACCGGCCGCCTCCCGGCCGCGGACCTCACCTGCCGCGCGCACGCCCGGTGAGCGCCGGGCGCCGGCCGAGGGCACCGCTCGCCCGCGACCGGCGGCCCTGGTGACCGATCACTCACACCTCCTGGAGGAAACGGCTGGACCCGCCCCCGCGCCGGGGGTGATCGTGGGAGACGTGAACGATCACCCTCCGGCGCCCGGCAGCCGCACCAGCCCGGAAGGCGCGACGAGCGATGTGTCCTTGGTGGCGGAAGCCGGTGAGATCCGCCGTTTCCGGGAGCGGCTCGGTCTTGCGGGACTGGTCGACGTCCACACGCACTTCATGCCCGAGCGCGTGCTGCGCAAGGTCTGGGAGTACTTCGACGCGCAGGGGCCGCTGACCGGCGGGTTGGAGTGGCCGATCACGTATCGGCGGCAGGAGGCCGAACGAGCGGCTGTACTGCGCGCGTTCGGGGTGCGGGCGTTCACCTCGATGCTCTACCCGCACAAGCCCGGCATGGCCCGGTGGCTGAACGGCTGGGCCGCCGAATTCGCCCGCCGGACCCCGGACTGCCTGCACACCGCCACCCTGTTCCCCGAGCCGGATGTGGAGGCGTACGTGCGCGAGGCCGTCGAAGCGGGCGCGCGCGTGTTCAAGGCGCACGTGCAGGTCGGTGCCTACGACCCGGCCGACGAACTCCTCCGGCCGGCGTGGGGGCTGCTGGCCGAGGCACGGGTGCCCGTGGTGATCCACTGCGGTTCCGGGCCCGCGCCCGGCAAGCACACCGGTCCCGAGCCGATCGCGCGGGTGCTGGCGCGGCACCCGGGGCTGCGGCTGATCGTCGCGCACATGGGGATGCCCGAGTACGAGGACTTCCTCGGCCTCGCCGAGCGGCACGGGCAGGTCCGGCTGGACACCACCATGGCGTTCACCGACTTCAGCGAGAGCTTCATGCCGTTCCCCCGCCGTGCCCTGCCCCGGCTCGCCGCGCTCGGCGACCGTGTCCTGCTCGGCTCCGACTTCCCCAACATCCCCTACCCGTACGTGCATCAGCTGCACGCGCTGGAGCGGCTGGGCCTGGGAGCGCGGTGGCTGCGAGCCGTGTGCCACGACAACGCGGCGGCACTGTTCGGGCTGTGAGCCACAGCCGGCGCCACAGCCGGCGTCGGCGGCCCCGGCCTCAGCGGCCCTTGCGCACCCGGGCCGCCGCACGGGCCTCCGCGATCTTGCGGGCCTCGGCGGTCTTGCGGGACTCCTTCGCGGGGCGGCCCGCGCGGGAGCCGAGGCCGCGGAAGGGGGCGTTGCCGCCGGTGTTCTTCGTCCCGACCGGCGGGCGCCGCGCGCCGGTGAGGGCGGTCAGCTGCGCCTCGCCGGACCGTACCTGGGTGACCGTCGGGCGGATGCCGGCCTCGGACAGCATCCGGTTCACCTCGCGCCGCTGGTTGGGGGTGACCAGGGTGACCACGGTCCCGGACTCCCCGGCGCGTGCCGTACGTCCGCCACGGTGCAGATAGTCCTTGGCGTCGGCCGGCGGGTCGACGTTGACGACGAGGTCGAGCGTGTCGATGTGAATGCCCCGGGCGGCCACGTTGGTGGCCACCAGTACGGTGATCGCACCGTCCTTGAACTGGCCGAGGGTGTGGGTGCGCTGCGGCTGCGACTTCCCGCTGTGCAGGGCGCCGGCACGGATGCCGCTGGCCCGCAGATGGCGGGTGAACTGGTCCACGGCGGCCTTGGTGTCGAGGAACATCAGGACCCGGCCGTCGCGCGCGGCGATCTCGGTCGCGGTCGCGTACTTGTCGGCGCCGTGGATGTTCAGCACGTGGTGTTCCATCGTGGTGACCGCACCCGCCGCCGGGTCGACCGACGCGAGCACCGGATCGTGCAGGTGGTCGCGCACCAGCCGCTCGACATCGCGGTCGAGCGTGGCGGAGAACAGCAGCCGCTGCCCGTCGGGGCGCACCTGCTCCAGGATGGCCGTCACCTGCGGCAGGAACCCCAGGTCGCACATCTGGTCCGCCTCGTCCAGCACGGTGATCCGCACCTGGTCCAGGTGGCAGTCCCGGCGCTCCACGAGGTCGGTCAGCCGGCCCGGGGTCGCGATGAGCACGTCGACCCCGGCCCGCAGGGCCGCCTGCTGCCGGTTGATCGACAATCCGCCGACCACGGTCGCCAGCCGTACCTTCAGCGTCTGCGCGTACGGGGTCAGCGCTTCGCTCACCTGCTGGGCGAGCTCGCGCGTCGGTACCAGGACCAGGGCGAGCGGCCGCTTGGCATCCGCCCGCCGGCCTGCGGTCCGGGCGAGGAGCGGCAGCCCGAAAGCCAGCGTCTTGCCCGAGCCGGTCCGCGCCCGGCCGAGGACATCGCGGCCGGCCAGGGCGTCGGGCAGGGTGGCGGCCTGGATCGGGAAGGGCTCGGTGACGCCGAGGTCGCTCATGGTCCCGAGCAGCTCCGGCGGCAGGTCGAGCGCGGCGAAGGACGCGGCCGGAGGCAGCCCAGGGGTCGACGGCTTCGTGTTCATGGGGAACCTTCCTGATCTGGCGCCCCGGAACGGACCAGGGCCCGTACCCCTCGGTACGGGCCCCGGCGCAAGTCGAAGCGTGTCGACATTTTACCAGTGGGAACACCTGCGCCCGCTGCTCGGGCCGCAGCGAGGTCTCCTCATCGACGGGCAGGACAGCCGATCCACTCCCGCCCGGCGCGCACTGGGTAAGGTGCCCGTGCCGCTGCCGACGGCCGCGCACCCCCTCCGCGCCACCGCCTCGCCTACCTCTGGACGGTCGACCCACGTGCCCACACGCCCCGCGGGACTGTTCGTCGGACTGTGCACGTTCGACGTCGTCCAGCTCGTCGATCATGTGCCGGGCGCGGACGAGAAGGTGACGGCCCGTCGGCAGACGGTGGCGGCCGGTGGCCCGGCGGCCAACGCGGCCGCGGCCTTCGCGCACCTCGGCGGGGCGGCCACGCTGCTCACGTCGATCGGCTGCCATCCGCTGGGCGTCGCCGCCGCGGCGGACCTGAGGGGGCTCGGCGTCACGGTCCGGGACCTGTCGCCCGAGTCGGCCGAGCCGCCGTCCGTGTCCTCGATCCTGGTGACCGCGGCCAGTGGTGACCGGGCCGTGGCGTCGACCAACACGGTGGGGCGCCGGATCGGCCTGCCCGACGACCTGGCCGCTGTGGTGGCCGGCTTCGACGTCGTCGAGTTCGACGGCCATCACATGGACCTGGCGGTGGCCGTCGCGCGGGCCGCACGCGCCGCCGGGCGCCGGACCCTTCTGGACGGCGGCAGTTGGAAGCCGGGAACGGAACAGCTGCTGCCGTCGATCGACGTGGCCGTCTGCTCCGACGCCTTCCGCCCGCCCGGCACTACCTGCGCCGAGGACGTGCTGCGATTCCTGCGGGCCCACCGGGTCCCGTGGGCGGCGGTCAGCCGGGGCGGGCGGCCCCTCGTGTGGGAGGGGCCGGACGGTGCCGGCACGGTGGACGTCCCGGACGTGCGGGTGGTGGACACGCTGGGCGCGGGTGACGTACTGCACGGGACACTCGCTCACCGGGTGGCGTCGGCGGGGCAGTTGACCGTGCCCGGGTTCGTCGGTGCGCTGGGTGAGGCAGCCGCTTGGGCGTCACGGGCCTGCGCCTCGTTCGGCACGCGGGAGTGGATGGGGTAGGCACCGGTGGGCCGGCCGATTGCGCTCGCCGTCCGCGGGGCGGCCGATTGCACTCGCCGTCCGCGGGCCGGCCGAATTCATTCGCAGTCCGCGGCCGACCAACCGGCCGGCCCCGGCTCGGGCCGGGCGCTGACGCGGTGCCCGAGCGAGGCGGCTCCGGGCTGCGCGGGCCGGTCGCCGACGGAACAGGGAACGCGGGGTGCGGTGAGCCGATGACGGGCGACGCCCTGCTCCTCCAGTCATCGCTGCGGGAACGGGCTCAGGGACGATCCCGGCCGTCGCGCGCGGCGGCGTCGAGCAGGGGGGCCAGTTCCCGCGCCGCGGTCGTCAGGGCGCGGACGTTCCGTTCGGCCCGGGCCATGAGGAGCGCGCCCTCCAGGGTGCTGATCATGAGCGTGGCCAGCGCGCCGGCCCGTTCCTCCGGCACGCCCATGTCCGTCAGCGCTTCGGCCACCGCCCCGGTCCAGGCGGCGAACGCGGCGGCGGACGCCTCCCGCGTGGACGCGGTGGACTCCGCACAGTCCACTGTGGCGGCGGCCACGGGGCAGCCGCCCGCGAAGCCGGCCTGTTCGTACTCGTCGGTCCACTGACGCACCATCTCGGCGAACAGCCCCCCGGGCGTGGGCCGCGGCAGCGCGGCGAGGAAGCGGGCGACGCGCCGGGCCGCGTACCGCCCCGCCCAGCTCACCGCCTCGTTGACCAGCTGCTCCTTGCCGCCGGGGAAGTAGTGCTGCAACGAACCGCGCGGCGCCCCGGCGTGGGCGGCGACCTCGCGCATGCCCGTGGAGGCCACCCCGTCGCGCCGGATGAGCTGGGCCGCACTGAAGACCATCCGCTCGCGCGGACCTCGCTCGGACATCCCCGGCCTCCCTCTCCGTTCCCGCTTCGCCGTGCCTGTACCGGCCATTGCGCACATCCTATGACCGCCGTCATAGAAGCTCGGCTACTATGACCGCTGTCATAGTCGGTGAACCAGGTCCGGTCCATGGTTCGCTGTCCGTCGCCGACCGTTGGTGGTGGTGCCTCGTGTACGTCGGTTTCGTCGGCCTCGGAGTCATGGGCCGGCCCATGGCGCTCAACCTGGCCCGCGCCGGAACGCCCCTCGTCGTCTGGAACCGCACACCGCACCGGTGCGATCCCGTGCGCGCCGCCGGAGCCGAGGTCGCGGCAAGCCCCGCCGAAGTCTTCGCCCGGGCCCGGACCGTGATCCTCATGCTGGCCGACGAGAGCGCCATGGACGAGGTGCTCGGGCGCGGCACCGCGGCCTTCGCCACCCGCGTCGCCGACCGCACCCTCGTCCACATGGGCACCACCTCACCCGAGTACTCGGCCGGCTTGGAGGACGCCGTTCGCCGTGCGGGCGGACGCTATGTCGAGGCTCCGGTCTCCGGCTCCCGACTCCCGGCGGAAAAGGGGGAGTTGGTCGGCATGCTGGCCGGCGACCAGGAGGCCGTGGCGGCCGTACGGCCCCTGCTCGCGCCCCTGTGCCGGGAGACGTTCGACTGCGGGACGGTACCGGGCGCACTGCTGATGAAGTTCTCCGTGAACCTCTTCCTGATCACTCTCGTGACCGGGCTGGCCGAGGCGTTCCACTTCGCCGGCCGGCACGGCCTCGACCAGCGGCTGCTGCGGGACGTGCTGGACGCCGGCCCGATGGCCAGCGCCGTCTCCCGGGTGAAGGCGGCCAAGCTGGTGGCCCGCGACTTCGATGTCCAGGCGGGTGCCGCGGACGTCCTGAAGAACAACCGCCTGATCGCGCAGGCCGCCCGCAAGGCGGATCTCGCCTCTCCGCTTCTCGACGTCTGCCACGCCCTCTACGAGGAGACCGTGGCACGCGGGTACGGAGGCGAGGACATGGTGGCCGTGGTGCGTGCGCTGCAGGCCCGGACGGAGCGGGCGGGGTCGTGACGACGGGCCCTCCGGGATGACCGCCGCCGACAGCTGCCGACTGTTGCGTGGCACAGGAGCCCTCCAGAGCTGCTCCGGCGGCAAAACAACCCACGATGCGGATCACATTGGCGCCGGGGCACTTGACGACTGGCACCGGTACCGGTGGTGGCGGCGCCGACCTGGACGACATGGACATGGGCGGCGGCAGACATGGAGGGGATCGGTGACGGGCGCGGAATGTGAGCCGTCCTTGCCGCACCGGTCGCCGTGCGGGAGGGTGGCTCCGAACGGCTCGTCGACATCGCGGACTTGACGGCCGGTCAGGACGCTCGCCGTGGTGGTCCGGCCGGGCAGCGTCCCTGGAAGTTGAGCGTGCCCCCTGTGGATTGCGTATCCCTCCCTGACCAGCGATGCCCGGATGCGAGGATGAGGCGTCATGACAGCAGGGTGGTGTTCTCGCACGGTACGGGCCGCGGTGTTCGCGGCCGTCTGTGTGCTGCTCGCCGCCCTGGGGCACGTCCTGATGTCGGGCGGCCACGTGCCCGCCTGGGCGCTGACGGCCGGTGCGGTCGGCACGGGCGGGGCCGGCTGGTGCCTTGCCGGGCGTGAGCGCGGCCTGCCGCTGATCGTGACGGTCGTGGTCATCGCCCAGACGGCACTTCACCAGGCGTTCTCGCTCGCGCAGCAGGCGCCGGGGGAGCCGGCCTCCCTGCCCGTGAACACGGGTGCGATGCAGACGGGCTCCATGGACATGGGCGTGGGCATGGACATGGGCGTGGGCATGATGCACACGCACTCCATGGGCATCGGCCACCTGGCGATGCGTCACATGCGCATGGATCACATGGGGCAGGTCATCGACGGCGGGGCCGGCTCGTCGTCGTACGGCATGTTCGCCGCGCACCTGCTCGCCGCGGTCCTGACCGGCCTGTGGCTGGCGTACGGCGAGAAGGCGGCCTTCCGCATCCTGCGGGCCGTCGCCGCACGGCTGGCGGCGCCGCTCCGGCTGCTGCTGGCTCTGCCGGTGCCGGGCGACCGCCCTCGGATCCGCCGCGGGCGCCCTCGCTCGGACCGGGCACCGGCGCTGCGTCTCCTCGTCCACGCGATCACCTCCCGGGGGCCTCCGGCGGGGACGGCTGTCGTCTGACGACAGCTGGTTCCCCGAGGCCGCGGCCACGCGCCTCGGGCCACGGCTGTACGCCCGCGCCGACGCCATGGCGCCGTGACTCATGACGCCATGAGCGGTGCATCGGCGGCGCGTGCCGTGGGGCCGTCTCCTCGCTCACCGGACCCCGGGCCTGCTGTGCGCCCCGGTCCGGATCACGGATTCCGAGAAGGACACCAGGTGATCACCTCTGCCCTGCTTGACCCGCCCTCCGAAACGGACGGCACGTCCCGCACGTCGGCCGCGGCCGACGCGTCGACAACCGCCTGGGCGCTGGCCGCCCGCGGCGGTGACCCGGCCGCCGTGGAACGGTTCGTGCGCGCGCTCCAGCGCGACGTCCAGCGGTACGTCGCCCATCTGTGCGGCGACCCCCAGGCTGTCGACGACCTCGCCCAGGACACCTTCCTGCGGGCGCTCGGCAGCCTGCACCGCTTCGAAGGGCGCTCCTCGGCCCGCGCGTGGCTGCTGTCGATCGCCCGGCGGGCCGTCATCGACAGCTACCGGAACGCGGCCGCACGGCCCCGCCTGTCCGACGTACCGGACTGGCAGCTGGCCGTCGAGTGCGCCCAGCCGCTGGGCCTGCCCGGTTTCGACGACGGCATTGTCCTGCTGGACCTGCTGGCCGCGCTGCCCGACGAGCGCCGGGAGGCGTTCGTCCTCACCCAGCTGGCCGGGCTGCCGTACGCGGAGGTCGCCGCGGCCAGTGACTGCCCGATCGGCACGGTCCGCTCCCGCGTGGCCCGTGCGCGGGCGAACCTGCTGGATCTGCTGGCCGAGCCGGAGGAGCCCGCCGCCGCGCTCGCGGCGGTCTGAGCCCTGCACGGCGTGCGCGCGAAGCCCGGCCTCCGAAGCGCGGAGGCCGGGCGGGCACCGAGGTGATCAGTGGGTGTGCGCGCGGCGGCCGGACAGGGCGACCACGGCGAGCAGGGCGAGGAGGATGCCGGCGAACCAGGTCATCACCGTGACGGAGGAGAAGCCGAGGGTGGCCACTCCGATGCCGATCGCCGGCAGCGTCAGTCCGAGGTAGGCGATGAGAAACAGGCCGGCCAGCGCCTCGCTGCGGTGGTCCGGCACGGCCAGGGCGGCGACGGTGCCGAGGGCGGCCTTGAACAGGACGCCCGCCCCGATGCCGGCGACCACGCCGCCCGCGAGGAAGACGGGCAGGTCGGCCGTGTGCATGCCGGTGACGAGTGTCACCACGCCGATCGCCTGCGCGGACTGGCCGAGCCGCCGCTTCGCCGCGGTGGACAGGCGGGCGGTCAGGCTCTGCGCGGTGGCGGCACCGCCGAAGACCACGAAGACGATCGCTCCGGCCAGAACCCGGGAGGGGTGGTGCAGGGTGCCGGCCACGAAGCCGGGGGCGACGGAGGTGAACAGGCCGAACACCGCGAAGGACGCGAACGCTCCCGCGGCGGCGGTGAGATAGCCGGCCCGGTCGCCGTGGTCGAGGCTGATGCGCTGCGGCCGGTAGGCGGGCCGGACGAACTGTTCCTCGACCGTCTCCGGGGCCAGGGCCACGGCGACCAGCGCGAGCGCCAGCAGGACGGCGAAGACCAGGTAGGGGGTGTGCAGGGGCACGGCGACCCACTGGGCCAGGAATCCGGCGACCAGGGCGCCGACGCCGAGGCCGCCGATGTTCGCGCCGGTCGACACCAGCTCGAAGCGGTGGGTCGACGCCTGCGGGCGGTGCGCGGCGTGCAGTTCCTGGAGGTGGGCGGTGGCGGTGGCGGTGATCATGCCGACCCCCAGACCGGTGACGAACCGGGCGGCCAGCAGCACCGGGAGCGCGGTGCCGGTGAGGAACAGGATCGCGGCGAGGAGTTCCAGCGAGAGCGCCGGCAGGAGGATCTTCTTGCGGCCGACCCAGTCGGAGACATGGCCGGCGAGCAGCAGGCTGACGACGACGCCGACCGCGTAGACGGCGAACACGACGGTGACCATGAAGGTGGAGAAGCCGTCGCGCGCCATGTACAGCGGATACAGCGGGGTCGGAACGGTGGAGAACGCCATCGCGGTGAGAAAGGCGAAGGCGACGAGGGCGAAGCCGACGCCGTGCCGCCGGGCCCCGGCGTCGGACCGCACGGCGGTCCGGCGGCCCGGGGCGGCGGTCGCGCGCGGGGTGGACGCCATGTGAGTCATGGGAAGTGCCTCCGACCGAGGAAGGTGGGTGAACGTTGAACAGTGTTGCTCGGTCCGATCATCGCGTCCAACGCAAGTAGAAGACAGTGACCATCTCTGTGAGAGATAGTTACGCTCATGGAACTGCGTCAGCTCGAATACTTCGTCGCCGTCGCCGAGGAGAAGAACTTCACCCGCGCCGCCGCCCGGCTGCACATCGTGCAGTCCGCGGTCTCCGCCACCATCAAGGCCCTGGAACGGGAACTGGGCGCCCCCCTGCTGGACCGCAACTCCAAGCGGGTGCTGCTCACCGACGCCGGCGCCGCCCTGCTGCCGCGGGCCCGCGCCACCCTGGACGCCGCTCGCGAGGCCGCCGAATCCGTCGCCGAGGTCAGCGCGGGACTGCGGGGCACGCTCCGGGTGGGCACCCTGACGTCCGTCCGCCTCATCGACCTCCCCGCCCTGCTCGGCGAGTTCCACCGCCGTCACCCCGGCGTGCTGCTCCAGACCTCCGCGGCCCGCTCCGGCTCCCAGGGCCTGGTCGACGCCCTGCTCGACGGCCGCCTGGACCTCGCCTTCGTCTCCCTGCCCGGCCCGCCGCCGCCCGGCCTCACCCTGATCGACCTCGCCTCCTCGGTGCTCGACCTCGTCGTCCCGGTCGGCCACCCCCTGGCGGAGCGCGACAGCGTGCAGCTCACCGACCTGGCCGGCCTGGACTTCGTCGACTCCCCGGTGGGATACGGCAACCGGGCGGTGGTGGACCGCGCCTTCGCCGCCGCCTCCCTGGCCCGCCGCGTGGCCGTCGAGATCACCGACATCGGCACCGGAGCCGACTTCGTCCGCAACGGCCTGGGCGTCGCCCTGCTGCCCCGCTTCATCCTGACCGACGCTCCCGGCGTCGCCACGCTGACCGTCGACGACGCCGACCTGGAATGGCCGCTGTCCCTCGCCGCCGCGGCCGACCGCCGACCCGGAGCAGCGGCCCGCGCGATGATCGCGCTGGCCCGCGAACACGTCGCCTGACCGACGCCGGCACACTCGCCCGTCAGCCGACGGATCCCGCCGGCAGCCGGCCCAGGACACGGCGCCGACCCGGTCGGAGCACCGAACTCCATCCTCACGAGGCCCTGATGACGGGACGTTCGGCCCCCGTCCCCGACCCGGGCGGCCCCTGCGGACACCGCCACCCCACCGGCATCGTGGGCAGCGCACCACACAGTCCCCGATCAGCTTCGTTGAGGAGAATCGTGTCCGGCACCGTTGTCGTGGGCCTGGACGGCTCACGTGAGAGCCAGGCGGCCGCCGCGTGGGCGGCCCGCGAGGCCGTCCTCCGCGACGCCGACCTGCGTCTCGTGCACGCCTGGCAGCCGCGGCCCGTCGCGTCCGCGGCCTTCGCCGGGGTCTCGCTGTCGTCGCTGTACACAGATCTGCAAGGGTGGTCGAGCCGCCTGCTGCGTGAGACGCAGGCGGACCTCGCGCGCCGCCACCCCGGACTGGATGTCCACACCGAGCAGCACCCCGAGCAGGCGGTACCGGCCCTGCTCGCGGCATCCGAGCAGGGCGAGTTGCTGGTACTGGGCTCCCGAGGTCTGGGCGGGGTCGCCGGCTTCCTGCTCGGCTCGGTCGCGCTCACCGTCGTGGCCCGGGTCCGACGGCCCCTGGTCCTCGTGCGCGGCGGCGAGTACGCCGAGAACGCGCACCTGCCGGACGCCTCCGGCGCCACCAGCGCGACCACCCCGTACCGCGATGTGGTCCTCGGTCTCGACCTGCACGAACCGCACGACGCCGTGACCGGGTTCGCGTTCGACGCCGCGGCCCGCCGTGCGGCGGGGCTGCGCGTCGTCTACGGCTGGAACCCGCCCGCCCTCGCCGACCACGGTGCCTTCGACGCCGTACTGCGAGCGGAGCTGAACGGCAGCATGCGCGGCGCGCTGGACGAGATGCTGGAGCCGTGGCGGCAGAAGTACCCCGGCGTGGACGTGACGGCGCAGGCCGTGATCGGCAAGCCGGGTTCCCACCTCGTCGAGGCATCACGGGACGCGTCGTTGGTGGTGGTGGGCCGGGCGGCGAGCCATACGGCGGTCGGCGCCCGTGTCGGCCCGGTCGCCCATGCCGTCCTGCACCACGCCACCGCGCCCGTCGCCGTCGTACCCCACCTCTGACCGACCTGCCGGCCGCGGGTGGCCGGCCGCGGGCGGTCGGGCCCGGAGCGCTCCTCCGAACGCCCGAGGTGGTGCGGCCCGTTTGTCCTCCTAGGCCCTTCCGGTTGCGGCCTGTTCGTCCTCCCAGGCCCTTCCGGTTGCGGCCCGTTCGTCCTCCGAACGCCCCTGCGGCTGCGGTCTGTTCGTCCTCCCGAGGCCGTTGCGGTTGCGGTCCGTTCGTCCTCGGAAGAGGACCGAAGGGCTCAAGAGAATCTCCTCCGCCGGAGAGAAGGTGATCACGCGGCGACGTGATGCCGGAGGAGGGGATCGACGTGAACGCCTCAGCATCCCGGACAGCCCGTGCCCGACGGCCGCGGCCATCGGCGTCCCGGGCCCGCGGCGACCCCGAGACCTCCCGGCTGGTGCGCCTGTACCGGCGCGCCGTGCCCGCGCGCCTCAGACGAGCCGTCCTGGCCGCGACGACCCCGCAGGCCCGCGCGCGAGTCAAGCAGCGGTTCGCGAACCCGCCGTCGCCACGTCGTCTGCTGGGCCGGTTGCACGCGGCCTGGCTGGTACACCGCCACCCCGGCCTGACGGCCCGGCAGGACCGGGAGATCAGGCTGGTGCGCGAGGTGCCCAAGGTCGTCCTCGTACGCCCCGGCCTCTCGCCGCTGGCGGCACGCCATGCCAACGCCGCCGCGGTCCGCGCGGCCCTCGACGAGGCGGGGCTCGACTATTTCTGCGTCCGAGCGCGCAGCAATACCTCCGCGGTCGTCGCCCTCGCCTCCCAGCACCGCCCCGCCGCCCTGCGCGCTCTGGAGCGGGCCTGCCAGGACCGGCCCGGCTACGTCCGCGCCGCCGACGGCTCCCGGCGCACGGGGCGTACGACGCGGCCCGGGTTCCGGCACCGTACCTGGCGGCGACTGGCCCGGGCCGAAGCGCTGCGCATGACCTGGTACCAGGGCGATGTGAGCGGAGAGCTGACGTTCGGGCCCATGTACGGCTGCGACGTCGAGTTCTGGACGCCGGACACCGAGACGGGGGAGCTGCTGCTGGCTCCGCGCCGCAACCGGGTCTGCGAGCAGGTGCCGTGTCACGACACCCCGGTACACGCCTCCGACTCCCTCTTCACCGCGCTCGCCCCCGCCGGCCGTCCGCTGCCGCCGGTGCGCACCCGGAGGGAGTTCGCCCGGCCGGCCCCCGAGGACGTGCGGTTCCCCGTCGACGCCGTCTACACCTGGGTCGACGGGCACGATCCGGCATGGCGGCAGCGCCGCGCGGCCTGTGCGGGACAGGCGTACCACGAGGAGGCGGACAACGCGGCGCGCTACCTCAACCGCGACGAACTGCGTTACTCGCTGCGCGCGTTGAGCCAGTACGCGCCATGGGTGCGCACGGTTCACCTGATCACCGACGACCAGGTGCCCGCCTGGCTGGACACGGGCGCGGCCGGTCTCCACGTCGTCGGCCACAAGGAGATCTTCAGCGATCCGAGCCTGCTGCCCACGTTCAACTCGCACGCCATCGAGAGCCAGTTGCACCACATCGACGGCTTGTCCGAGCACTTCCTCTACTTCAACAACGATGTCTTCCTGGGCCGTTGCGTCGTCCCGCAGGACTTCTTCCTCGCCAACGGCCTGACCAGGTTCTTCCCGTCCTCGGTCCTCATCCCGCCGGGCGAGCCGAACCCGCTCGACGTGCCGGTGGCAGCCGCGGGCAAGAACAACCGTGCCCTGATCGAGGCCGCCTTCGGCACGGTCGTCAACCAGAAGATGAAGCACACCCCGCACGCGCTGCGGCGCAGCGTCCTGTACGAGATGGAAGCGCGGTTCCCGGAAGAGCACCACGCCACCGCCGGCCACCGCTTCCGCAGCCTCGACGACGTCTCCTTCGTCTCCTCGCTGCACCACTACTACGCCTTCCACACCGCCCGGGCCGTCCCCGGCCACCTGCGCTACGCCTACCTCGACGTGTCGCACCCGGCACTGGCCACCCGGCTCGCGGCCCTGCTGGCCCGGCGGGACCGGCAGGTGTTCTGTCTGAACGACACGGTCTCGGGCGAGCAGGAACAGGACGCCCGAAGTGACCTGATCACGGACTTTCTGGAGGCCTACTTCCCGATCCCCGGCCCCTACGAGATCAACTGAGCGGGAACGGGAAGAACGGGAAGAGCGTGAAGGGCGCGTCCGCCGTGGGGGCCGACGTGCCCTTCCCGTCCCTCGCACTCGCTGGTTCCTAGACGTCAGCGGCCCCTGCCCGCCCGTAGTAGGCCGCGCGCATGAGGTCCTGCATGTCGTCCAGCATCGGCATCCGGGGGTTCGCCGGTGCGCACTGGTCCTCGTACGCGTTGAGGGCCTGCTGGGGGAGGGCGTCGAGGAACGCCTTCTCCGCGACGCCGAGGGAGCGGAACGACGGTTCGATGCCGACGGCGTCGCGCAGGCGCTCCACGGCCGAGGCGAGGGACTCGACGCCCTCGGCGGGGGTCGCGGCCGGCAGGCCGAGGGTGCGGGCGATGTCCTGGAAGCGCTCGGGCGCCCGGTAGTTCTCGTACTTGGGCCAGCCGGTCAGCTTCGTGGGGACCGTGCCGTTGTAGCGGATGACGTGCGGCAGCAGCACCGCGTTGGTGCGGCCGTGCGCGATGTGGAAGCCGGCGCCGAGGGTGTGCGACATGGCGTGGACGATGCCGAGGAAGGCGTTGCCGAAGGCCATGCCCGCGATGGTGCCCGCGTTGTGCATCTTCTCCCTGGCCTCGGGGACACAGCCGGTGACCGACGCCTCGATGTTGTCGAAGATCAGGCGGATCGCGTGCAGGGCGAGACCGTCGGTGAAGTCGTTGGCGTAGACCGACACATAGGCCTCTATGGCGTGGGTGAGGGCGTCGAAGCCGCTGTCGGCCGCCAGCGCGGCGGGCAGCTCGGTGGTGAGGAGCGGGTCGACGATGGCCACGCTGGGGGTGAGCGCATAGTCGGCCAGCGGGTACTTCTTGCCCGTCGTGGGGTCGGAGATCACCGCGAAGGGCGTGACCTCGGCGCCGGTGCCGGAGGTGGTGGGCACACAGACCAGGCGGGCGCGGGCACCGAGCACCGGGAAGCGGAAGGCGCGCTTGCGGATGTCGGAGAACTTCTGCCGCATGTCCGCGAAGTCGACGTCCGGGTGCTCGTACAGCAGCCACATCACCTTCGCCGCGTCCATCGGCGAGCCGCCGCCCAGCGCGATGATGGTGTCCGGGCCGAACTCCCGCATGAGGTCGGCGCCGTGGCGCACGGAGTCGATGCTCGGCTCGGGTTCGACGTTGTCGATGATCTGGAGGGTGACCGGCTCAGGCCGGCGTTGCAGGACGCGGCTCACCCGGTCGACGAAGCCGAGGCGGGTCATGGTGGTGTCGGTGACGATCGTGACGCGCCGGACGTCCGGCATCGAGGAGAGGTAGCGGATGGCCTGCGGCTCGAAGTAGATCTTCGGCGGCACCTTGAACCACTGGAGGTTGTTGCGGCGGCTGGAGACCCGCTTGACATTCAGCAACTGGACCGCGGAGACGTTGTTGGACACCGAGGTGCTGCCCCAGGAGCCGCAGCCGAGGGTGAGCGAGGGCAGCAGGCCGTTGTAGATGCCGCCGATGGCACCCTGCGAGGAGGGGGCGTTGACGATGATCCGTACCGTCTTCATGCGCCTGCCGTACGCCTCCGCGAGTTCCCGGTCCTCGGTGTGGATGACGGCGCTGTGGCCCTGGCCGTGGAAGGCGACCATGTCGGCGGCCAGGTCGAAGCCCTGCGGTGCGGAACCGGCGCGCAGCACGGCGAGCACCGGGCAGAGCTTCTCGCGGGTCAGCGGCTCGTGCGGGCCGACCCGCTCGGCCTCGACGAGGATGACAGAGGTGTCGGCGGGCACGGTGAAGCCGGCCTGTTCGGCGATCCACGCCGGACTCTGCCCGACGGCCGCGGAGTTGACCTTGGGTTCGCAGCCGCTGCCCGCGGCCCGGTTGGCCGGGAACAGGAAGGTCTCCAGCTTCGCCTTCTCCTCGGCCGTCGCCAAGTAGGCGTGCAGAGTGCGGAATTCGGCCAGGGCGGCGTCGTAGATCTCCTCGTCGAGGATGACGGCCTGCTCCGAGGCGCAGATCATGCCGTTGTCGAACGACTTCGAGAGGACCAGGTCGTTGACGGCGCGGCGCAGCTTCGCGCTCTTGTGCACATACGCGGGTACGTTGCCGGCGCCGACGCCGAGGGCGGGCTTGCCCGCCGAATACGCGGCCCGGACCATGCCGTTGCCGCCGGTGGCGAGGATGAGCGAGATGCCCGGGTGCCGCATCAGCGCGCCGGTGGCCTCGACCGACGGGGTCTCGATCCACTGGACGCAGTGCTCGGGGGCGCCCGCGGCCACGGCGGCGTCCCGGACGACCCGGGCGGCCTCGGCGCTGCACCGCTGGGCGGAGGGGTGGAAGGCGAAGACCACCGGGTTACGGGTCTTCAGCGCCATCAGCGCCTTGAAAATGGTGGTGGAGGTCGGGTTGGTGACGGGCGTGATGGCGGCCACCACACCTACCGGCTCGGCGATCTCGACCATGTCGTCGATGTCGTCCCGGGCGATCACACCGACGGTCTTCATCCGGCCCATGCTGTGGGTCACGTGTTCGCAGGCGAACATGTTCTTGGCCGCCTTGTCCTCGAACACCCCCCGCCCGGTCTCGTCCACCGCCAGCCGGGCCAGCGCGGTGTGCCGGTCCAGGGCGGCGACCGACGCCTTCTTCACGATGTGGTCGACCCGCTCCTGGTCCAGGGCGTCGTAGTCGGCCAGTGCCTTCAGCCCGTTCGTGACCAGCCGGTCGACGGCGACGTCGATGTCCGACGGCGCCTCCGCCAGTGCCTCCGACGGCGCCTCGGTCGGGGCGGCGGTCGCGGTCCGGTCGTCGTGGCGGGTCATGGGTGTGCCTCCGTCGTCAAATGGTGTGCCGGCGTGGCCGGCGGGCCCGTGAGGTGAGCGGCGCCGCGAGGGACCGGCGCCGCTCACCACCCACCCTCCCTCCGGCACCGCGGCGCCACGCAGGTCCGCCCGGTCCGTGATCGTCGTCCGACCGGCCCCCGAACACCGGGCCGGACGTCCCGATCGCCCCTCACCCCGCGCACCACGCCGGTCATGTCGCGGAGGGCTCTGCGGGGGCGGCCGGCCCGGGGGCGGGCAGCATGGTCAGCAGCATGACGCTGGGCTCGATGGCGCGCACGGTGTGCGGCAGTCGCGCCGGCAGGTGGATCCAACTGCCGGGCGTCGCCTCGGTCTTCTCATCGCCCAGGACGAGGTCGAGCCGGCCCTGGACGACCTGGATGACGACCGGCAGGGCCGAGGTGTGTTCGGTGAGTTCCTGACCGGCGGCGAAGGCGAAGCCGACCACGCGCAGCCGGTCGTCACGGTGCAGGACACGGCTGAGGGTGCCGTCCTCGGGCACGGGCAGTTCGGCGGCCAGGTCGGTGATGACGACGGCGGACAGGGGTGTGGGCGTCTGCGGGGACATGTGGATCGCTCTCCTCAGGGTGTCGATGCGTCAGATGTCGATGCGTCAGGTGTCGATGCGTTCGGTGTCGAAGTGTTCGGTGTCGATGCGGTAGGGGTTGCGACGAGACTGATCGCGCCCAGATGTGCGCGGTGACGACGGAAGACACGGCGCATCTGAAGGACGCGGCGCCGGGCCGCGGGGTCGAGCAGGGCACGACCGGCGATGCGGGCGGCCTGGGCGAGCCCTTCGTCGGCGACGAGGCGGCGTGGTTCCAGCAGCGCCATCGGGCTGCGCCGCCGGGCGGTGACGGTGAAACCCTCGTCGGCGAGCAGAGCCACCCAGGCGGACGGCTTGAGCGGACGGACCCCGACGTGGATGGCCTCGCTCAGGTCCCTGGTGATCGCCTCGGTGTGTACCTCGTCGAGGTCCTCGGGCAGCAGACACAGCTCGTGCAGGGCGTAGCGGCCCCCGGTAGCGGCGAGCAGTCGATGTGCCTCGCGCATGATGCGGCGCTTGGCCGGCTCCGGCTGCATGCTCAGCATGGCCTCCCCGTACACGACGGTGGCGCTGCCGGAAGGCAGACCGGTGTCCGCGGCGTCCGCCCTGACGGCGGCCGTCTCGGTCGGGCCGGAGGCGACGAGGGTGCCCAGTCGTGCCACGGCGGCGGGGTCGCGGTCCACGGCGGTGTAGGCGCCCGGGACGCGCTCGAGGGTGAGCCGGGCGGTGGCGCCGAGTCCCGCGGCGAGTTCCACCACGCGGTCGTCGGGGCGGATGTCCAGGGCGTCGAGCATCCACCGCGTCAGCTCCGCCCCGCCGGGCCGGAGCACCCGCTTGCCGAGCCGGGCCAGCAACCAGTGGCCCGGCATACGGCCGGCATCCAGGCCGTCGCCGGGTGCGGGCAGGCCCTGATGCAGGGCCTGGGGGTCCGTCGGTGCCATGTGTGTGCCTCGCTCTCTGCCCGCAACGGAACTACTTAGGTGAACCTAACTCGCAGTGATGGGGGAGGCGGGGGCCGAAAGTCCCGAGCCGAGGGCCCGGTGGGCCGTTCACAGTGTGGCGCCGCTGATCACTGTGCCGGTGGTGCGGAGGTGCTGATCGCAACAGGGGCCGATGGTCCCGGTGCTGGGGCCCGGCCGGCCGGGGAAGCGGGTGGCAGCGGCGGCGCATGCTGGGGAACGACCGAGCCGTGGATGTCCCACCCGCACCACGTGGCTCTGCGTGCCTGCCGGGCGGCCGCTTATCCCGCGTCCGGCCACCGCAGGTACGGCGCGCAAGGCACGCGCGGCGCGTACGGCGCGTACGGCGCGTACGGCGTGTTCGCAGCGTACGGCGCGTACGGCGTGTGGCGGCGGCTCGGTCCTGTGTCCGGCCGCCGCCCCGCGGCCGGACGCAGGAGCCTCCCCGCCCGGCGCCGACATCCCGAACGCCCGGCCCACCCGCACCGGTCGGCAGAGCCGGCCGTGACCTGCTGGAGACACCTTCATGAGCGTGCTGACCCTTGCCTCGGACCCCGAGGACGCCTCGGCCCTGCAGAGCGCCGAGGCGCATCATGCCCGCCTCGCCGGGGAGTTGGCGGGGCGCGTGAAGATGCTGTTCACCGCTGTGGACCGCGATCCGATCGCTGCTGAGAAGATCCACGCCGGGCTGGTGGCCTTCTGCGACGGCTCGCTGCTGCCGCACGCGGCCGCTGAGGAGGCGGTGCTCTACCCCGCCGCCCGTGACATGCCCGAGGCCCGCCTGCTCGTCGAGAGTCTCGTCGGCGAGCACCGTTGTTTCGGCGCGCTCGTCGACGCACTGCGCACGGCACCCGGTCCGGCGGCGGCGGTCGCGGACGCCCGGGCCCTCGAGGTCCTTTTCGAGGAACACGTGGCCAAGGAGAACGGACTCGTGCTGCCGCTGCTCGCGATGGCGTCGGAGGTGTCCTTGGCTGCCCTTCTGTCGGACATGCATAGCCGGCTCGCGAACGAGCCGGGCAGCGGAAGCGACCAGGACGCCCAAGGCGGCCAGGACGGCCAGGACGGCCAGGACGGCCAGGACGGCCAGGACGGCCAGAGCGACGGTTGCGGCGGCCAGTGCGGCTGTGGTGGCGCGGCAGAAGAGACGGCCGAGCCCGAACTGGACGTACGAGAGGTCCCGCACTCGCTCCGCCACGCCACGGTCTTCGGCGCACTCGACGCCGTCCCGGCGGGCACCGCCATGGTGCTGGTCGCCCCGCACGACCCGGTCCCGTTGCTCACGCAGATCGAAGAGCGCAACCCGGGTGTCTTCGTCGCGGAGTACCTGGAACGCGGCCCCGAGACCTGGCGGCTGCGGCTCAGCAGGCGTTGACCGCGAGGCCCGACCCTCACGCACCCACGCACCCACACCCACTCACGCCCCTACAGCGCTGCCCCTGCGCAGACAAGGAAAGAAGGACAACACGACATGGACGGATCGCACCGTCGTGCCGGCGCCCTGCTCGGGACCGTCGGCGCAGCCCTGGCCATCGCCGGACCGGTCATGGTGCTGCGCGGTCGCAGCGGCCGGAAGGAGATCCGCACCGAGCTGACCGCCCAGAAGATCACCTTCCCCCACCACGGGCTGCCCGACGAACTCGCCGACCACGCCGGCCGGCGCGTGGAGAACGGCCCCGAGGCATACGCCTACGCCGAGTTCATCAAGGGCAACCTCGCGCACGCCACCGGCGGCCGTACGTACGCCGAGATCACGGCGGAGTTGCACGCCGGCGGCGGTGCCGACGAGAAGCTGGCCGAGCTGCGCCGGACCGCGTTCATGGGTCAGTCCCTGCGCGCCTCGCTGATGTCCGCCTACCAGGCTTGGCACCTCACGACCCTGGTCACCGGCCTGGGCGCGGCACTGACCGGCCTGGGTGTGGCCCTGGTGGCGACGGCGGACGCTCTGCGGTCCTGCCCGCCGGATCAGTGAGGGACCTTCGGCCCTGCGTATCAAGACCATCGGCCGCCGCGCCGGCCACCACCGCCGGTGGAAGCTGGCGGCGACCGCTTCCGGAGGTATCCCGTGCACGACCACATCGACCGCCCTCAAGGCCGATTCCACCGCCGTCACTCGCGGTGGACGCCGCGCACGGTCCGGCCCGGTCACCGTCCGGCCGCCCGACTCGTCTGCCCTGACTCCAGGGCGGCCGGACACAGCCTCGGGGCACTGGACAGGGCCGCCCGATGAACACCGCCGAATCCGGCGAAGCGATGAACTCGGGCGGTGCCGCCGATGCGACGGCTTCGGCCGGTCCCGCCGACGCGGAGTTGTCCGTCCCCACCGCGGCGAGCCCGCCCACCCCCGCCAACGCCCCCCACTCGCCCACCCACCCCGGCGCGCCCACCCCGTCCCCCCACGCCATCCGACGTCAGCGGCACGACGTAGCGGAGCGGCCCTTCATCGTCATCTGGGAGTCCACCCGGGCCTGCCCGCTGGCCTGTCTGCACTGTCGTGCCGAGGCCGTGCCCGGTCGTGATCCGCGCGAGTTGGACACCGCCGCCGCCCAGGACCTGCTGCGGCAGGTAGCCGCCTTCGGGCAGCCCGCGCCGCTGTTCGTCATCACCGGCGGCGACCCCTTCCAGCGCCCCGATCTGGCCGAACTCATCGCCTACGGCCGGGAGATCGGGGTCCGCGTCGCCGTCTCACCGTCCGGCACCCCGACCCTCACCGCGGAACGACTGGGGGAGCTGCACGCGGCGGGCGCGGTCGGGCTGTCGCTGAGCCTGGACGGGTCGACGGCCGACATCCACGACACGTTCCGCGGTGTCCCCGGGGTGTTCCGCTGGACCCTGGACGCCTGGGACGCCGCCCGCGCCCTCGGCATGAAGGCGCAGATCAACACCACGGTCACCCGGCGCAATCTGCACGACCTGCCCGACATCGTCCGCCTCGTCGCCGACCACGGGGCGATGCTGTGGAGCGCCTTCTTCCTGGTGCCCACCGGCCGTGGCCGCGCCCTCGGTGCCCTCACCCCCGCCGAGGTGGAGGACGTACTGAACTTCGTCCACGACGTGGGTCTGACGGTGCCCGCCAAGACCACCGAGGCCCACCACTTCCGTCGCGTCGCCTTGCAGCGCCAGGTCCTCGCCGCCACCGGCGACGACCACGTGGCGGTCCTCGGACTGGGCCCGCTGTACCGCGAGTTGCGGGCGAGGGCCGCCGAACTGGGCCTGGACGCGGGGGAGCGGCGGGCCCGGCGGCCGCCCCTGGACGTCAACGCGGGGCGCGGTTTCGTGTTCGTCTCGCACACCGGCACCGTCCACCCCAGCGGGTTCCTGCCGCTCGGTGCGGGCAGCGTCCGCGCGACACCCCTGACGTCGATCTACCGCACCTCACCGCTGTTCACCGCGCTGCGGGATCCGGACATGCTCGGCGGCCGGTGCGGCGCCTGCGAGTTCCGCGCGGTCTGCGGCGGCTCGCGGTCCAGGGCGTACGGCGTCACCGGCGACCCGTACGCCGAGGAGCCGTGGTGCGGTTACGTCCCCGGTTCGTTCCCCCACCAGCGGGAGCTGGCCGCGCTCCTGAGCGCCCGACCACCCCTACGTCCCCGCCCGGGCAACGCCCGGGCCGGCAAGGAGCAGCGTGTCCGGCACGATCGATGACCCAGCCGTCGGCGGCGGGCGCCCGGCCGGCAGGTTCAAGGAGTCCAGCCTGCGGGGCCGGCACCTGGCCGCCCATGTCGTGGTCGCGGCCTGGGCCGTGCTCGCGCTGCTGGCGGCGAGCGCGCAGCAGACGCTGCCCGTGGCCCGCTGGCTGGCCATCCACCTGTTCCTGCTCGGCGCCGCCACCACCGCCATCGTGGTGTGGAGCGAACACTTCGCCGTCGCCCTGCTCCACGCCCCACGACCCGACCGGCGGTGGAGCGATGCCCGCCTGACCGGCGTCAACAGCGGTGTCGTCGGCGTCCTCGCCGGGGTGTGGGCCGACCTGCCCGTGCTCACCGGCGCAGGGTGCGCGCTGCTGATCACCGCCGTCACCGCGCACCTGGTGGTGCTCGTCCGGATGGGCCGCGGCGCGGTGGGCGGCCGGCTCGCGCCGCTCGCCGACTACTACCGGGCCGCCGCGGCGGCCCTGGTGGTCGGTGCGGTGCTGGGCTGGCTGCTGGCCACCGGCAGGGCCGGGCCGCGGCACTTCGCCGGTCTGAAGCTGGCCCATGTGCACGTGACCCTGCTCGGCTGGATCGGACTGCCCGTCCTGGGCACGCTGTTCATGCTCTGGCCGACCGTGCTGGGGGTGCGGATGGCCGAGCGCACGACCCGGCTGGCGCGCCGGGTGCTGGTGCTGACCGGGGGCGGGCTCGCCGTCGCGGTCGCCGGACTGTCCGTCGGCGGGCGCCCGCTCGCCGTGCTGGGCGTCGCGGGGTACGCGGCCGGCGTCGGCATGGCGGTGCAGGTGTTCGCCCGTACGGTGCGCCGCCGGCCGGCGATCTCGGCGGCGGCCGCGTGGAGTCTGGCCGCCGCTGTGGGATGGCTGACCGTCGGCGTGGTCGCCGACCTGGTGCTGCTGGCCTTCCAGCGGCCGGCCGACGTCCAGGACGACATCGGCTCCCTGGTCCCGGTCCTGCTCACCGGCCTGGTCGCCCAGGTCCTCATCGGCGCCCTCACCTACCTGCTGCCCATCGTGCTGGCCGCCGGCCCCAAGGAGCGGGCCGCGCTGCGGGCGGTCCTCGAACGGGGCTGGGTGCCACGGCTCGCCGTCCTCAACACCGGCGTCGCCCTGCTCGCCCTTCCGCTGCCCGACCCCAGCGGCGTCATCAGCACGCTGCTGATCGGGGCGGGCGGCGGCACGTTCCTCGCGCTGACGGCGGCGGTGCTGATCCGCAGCCGGCGGGCGGCCGGCCGGAACCCGGGTGGAACCGGCGGCGGGTCCCGGCGCCCCGCCCTGTGGGGCACCGCCGCAGGCGTGACGGCGATCGTGCTGGCCGTGCTCATGGCCAACAGCGGCGGGACCACGAACGACGAGGCGAGCGGCGCCAAAGCGGCGAGCTCGGGCAACGGCACCGCCCGCACGGTCGCCGTCACCCTGGCCGACATGCGCATCAGCCCGGCCCGCGTCGAGGTCGCCGCAGGCACCACGGTGCGGCTGAAGGTCACCAACACCGATGTCCAACGCCACGACCTCAAGGTCGAGGACGGCCCCGCCACCCCGCTGCTCGCCAAGGGCGACACCCGTGAACTCGACCTCGGACCGGTCACCGAGAGCCGTGAGGCGTGGTGCACCCTGCCGGGCCACCGGGCGGCCGGGATGACCATGGACATCGTGGTGAAGGATGGCGACTCGGCGGCCGGCACCGACGGGCACGCGGGACACACCGCCGCCGCGGACGGCCCGGGTCCGGATCTCTCCGGCGACTTCTCCACCGGCTGGCGGGCCCGCGACGCGTCCCTCGCTCCCGCGTCCGGCGGCACGCTCCACAAGGCCGAACTCCACGCCGCCCGCACCACGGTGGAGGTGGCCCCGGGCGTCACTCAGCAGATGTGGACCTTCGGCGGCACCGCACCCGGCCCCACCCTGCACGGCAAGGTCGGCGACGTCTTCGAGATCACCCTCGTCAACGACGACGGGGACATGGGCCACGGCATCGACTTCCACGCCGGCTCCCTCGCCCCCGACAAGCCCATGCGCACCATCGGGCCCGGCGAGCGGCTGGTCTACCGCTTCCGCGCCGAGAAGGCCGGCGCCTGGCTGTACCACTGCAGCACGTCACCGATGCTCCAGCACCTGGGCAACGGCATGTACGGCGCCGTCGTCATCGACCCGCCGGACCTGGCCGAGGTGGACCACGAGTACGTGCTGGTGTCGTCCGAGCTCTTCCTCGGCACGCCCGGCAGCACGGCCCAGGTGACGAAGATGCGTCAGGACACCCCGGACGCCTGGGTGTTCAACGGCGTCGCCGACCAGTACGCCCGGCAGCCGCTGAAGGCGAAGGCCGGCGAACGGGCCCGGTTCTGGGTGGTCGCCGCCGGGCCCAGTGACGGCGTCGCCTTCCACGTCGTGGGCAGCGTCTTCGACACCGTGTACAAGGAAGGCGCCTACCTGCTGAAGTCCGGCGACCAGGGCGGTGCGCAGGTGCTGGATCTGGCGCCCGCGCAGGGCGGGTTCGTCGAGACGACGTTCCCCGCGGCCGGGCACTACGCCTTCGTCGACCACGACATGCGCCACGCCGAGGCCGGTGCGCACGGCATGGTGGAGGTGGGCGGCTGATGGACACCGTCGGCTGGTGGTCCCTGGTGCGCTTCGCGCACGTCGCGGGCGCCGCCCTGTGGGTCGGCGGTCAGCTGGCCCTTTCCCTGGTGGTCCTGCCGCTGGCCCGCCGTCTGCTCGCCCCGGAGGCCAGGGACGACTTCGCGGCGGCCGCCGGGCGCCGCTTCGGCATGCTGACCGGGGCGGTGTTCCTGCCCGTGCAACTGGCCACCGGCTGGGCCATGGCCCGGCACAAGGGCGTCACCTGGGCCGCCCTCGCCGAACCCGGCTACGGGCGCACCCTGGCGGCCAAACTCGCCCTGTTCGTGGTGGTGATGCTCGCGGCGGCCGGCCACGGCATCGCCCATTCCCGAGGCCGCGCCGACCTGGCCCGGGCGCTGGCCGTCGTCTCCCTGGTCGGCTCGCTCGGCGTCGTCCTGCTCGCCACCGCCCTGCCCGCCACATGACGGAGGGCCGAGGAGAAGCAGTCACGCGAAGAAGAAGGAGCAGGCATCATGCGCACGCAAGCCCCACTGGACGCGGTCACCGTGGAAACACTCCTGGCGGCAGCCGTGGCAGCACCCTCGATCCACAACACGCAGCCCTGGCACTTCCGCCTGGACCCCGGCGGCCAGGTACTGGAGGTCCACGCCGTGCCGGAGCGCACCCTGCCGCTGGCCGACCCCACGCACCGCGCCCAGTACCTGTCCGTCGGCGCGGCGGTGTTCAACCTCCGGGTCGCCGCCGTCCACCAGGGCCGCCGGCCGGAGGTGCGGCTGCTGCCGGACCCGCGCCGCCCCGGTCTGCTGGCCGCCGTACGACTGGCCGATCCGCTCGGTGCGGACGACCGGTTGGCGGACCCGGGTCTCTACGAGGCCGTCGCCCGTCGGCACACGAGCCGGATGCCGTTCACCGGACGTCCGGTGCCCGAGCCGATCGTGGCGGAGATGACCTCGGCCGCGTACGCCGCGGGAGCGCGCCTGCACCTACCCGACATCTCCGGCACACGACGGCTGCTGCGCCTGACCGCCGCGGCCGAGGCACGCAACCGGGCCCACCCGGGACGCAGCGCCGAGACCCTCGCCTGGATCACGGCCCCGGGATCGCAGAGCCCCTACGGTGTCCCCCTCACCGCCCTCGGCCCGCAGGACGCGGCCGAGCGGATGCCGATGAGGGACTTCACCAGCTCCGTCCCCGCCCTGCGCCGGCCCGGCCTGTGGTTCGAGCGTCACGTCCAGACGGCGCTGTTGTGGACGCCCCAGGACCGCCGCGAGGACTGGCTGCGGGCCGGCCAGGCGCTGCAGTACGTGCTGCTCACCGCGACCGCCCACGGGCTGCGCACCTCGCTCCTGCACCAGGCCATGGAGTGGCCGGACCTGCGCGCCGAGGCCGCCGTCCCGCGCCACAAGCGATGCCATGCCCACCTGCTGATCCGCTTCGGCTACGGCCCCGACGGCACCGGCACACCGCGGCAGTCCGCGCGGGCCGGTACGGCCGGATGACGTGCGTGTCACCAGACGCTGCGGGTTCCCCTCAGCTCGCGACCGGTGACCAGTTCCGACTCGATCCGTACGAACACCGCGTCCCGCACGGGCATCCAGGAGACGGGGCCTTCCTGCGACAGCCGCTCGTGCTCGGCGGGATCGGTCACCACCGTGGCCCGTCCGGTGACGACCACGCTCCAGCCGGAGCGGGTCGCCGCGTCGAACTCGTCGCCCTCGAAGCCGACCACGACACCGTCGATGGCACGTACGAGATCCGAGTCCGGCGACGTGCGCAGCACGACCGAAGTGTCCGCGTCCAGGGAGAAGTTGACGGGCAGGACCGCGGGCAGCGCCTGCCGGGTGTAGACCACCCGGCCGACCGGCACCTTGGCCAGCAGGCGCAAGCACTCCTGCCGGTCGAGGGCGCGAAAGGCATCGTTCTTGAACATCTGTCCATCGTTCCTCTGACCGTGACCGGGTGGTAGGGCCGACCGGCCCCACCACCCGGGCGCCACGGGGCCGGCGACCGTGCACGGGCGGATCTTCGCGGAGCGGGCGGAGGGACGGTCGGGTCGTCCGCCGGGACCGTCTGCCGACCGCCAGGGACCCATGGCCCATCCCTCCTGGGTCCGCTGTTGCCAACAGTGGTGGCGGGAAGCAGTCCCGCGGGCAAGGGGCCCGCGGTGCGTGCGTTCCCGGTGGCGCAGTTCCACGGACAACAGGAACAGGAAAGGGACGGACGACATGGTCCAGCCGTTGAAGTCGCAGGGCGACAGCTCACCCACGGGCACCCCGGTGCCCCGCCGCGCATGGCTGACGCTGGCCCTGGCCACGGTCGGTTTCGCGGTGAACTTCTGGGCGTGGGCGCTGCTCAGCCCGCTCGGCCCGCGTTTCAAGGACAGCCTCGACCTGTCGTCGTTCCAGCAGTCGCTGCTGGTGGCGGTGCCCGTCGTGGTCGGCTCACTGGGCCGCATCCCGGTCGGCGCGCTGACCGACCGGTTCGGCGGCCGGGTGATGTTCCCGATCGTGTCGGCGGCCACCATCGTGCCGGTGCTCTATCTGGGGCTGGCCGGCCATGACTCCCTGGCCGCCCTGCTGGCCGGCGGGTTCTTCCTCGGCATCGGCGGCACCGCGTTCGCCGTCGGCGTGCCGCTGGTCAACGCCTGGTTCCCGCCCGAGCGGCGCGGCCTGGCCATCGGACTGTTCGGCGCCGGCATGGGCGGCACCGCCATCAGCGCCCTGACCACGGTGAAGCTGGTCGACGCGCACCGCATGTCCACTCCCTTCCTGATCACCGCCGCGGTCCTGGCCGTGTACGCGGTGACCGCCGCGCTGCTGCTGCGCGATGCCCCCGGACGCACTGTGCCGACCGAGTCGCCCGCCCGCCGGCTGGCCGCCGTCCTCCGGCTGCCCATCACCTGGCAGGCATCCGCCCTGTACGCGGTCGCCTTCGGCGGCTACGTGGCCTTCTCCGTGTACCTGCCCACCTACCTCAAGACCGGCTACGACCTGTCCCAGGCCGACGCCGCCAACCGCATGGCCGGGTTCGTCCTCCTCGCCGTCGCGATGCGTCCGGTGGGCGGCTGGCTGTCCGACCGGACGGGCCCGGTCCGGGTCCTGGCGGGCGCGCTGGCCGTGGTCGTCGCCGGTGCCGTGATGCAGTCCTTCACCCTCCCCCTGGCCCCGGTCGGCACAGTCGCCTTCCTGTCCATGGCCGCCGCGCTCGGCGCGGGCAGCGGGGCGACCTTCGCCCTGGTCGCCCGGCGGACCCCGGCCGACCAGGTCGGCTCCGTCACCGGCGTGGTCGGCGCCGCGGGCGGACTGGGCGGCTTCCTTCCCCCGCTGGTGATGGGCTCGCTGTACGGCGAGTACGGCACGTACGCGGCCGGCCTCGTCCTGCTCGCGATCGTGGCCGCCGCCGCGCTGACCTTCACCCTCACCGGGGTGCGCACCGCGCCGGACGGCGGCGACCGCGAACCCCGCACCGGTGGCCGCGGCGGCCACCGGCCCGCGCGCTCCGCGGCGTGAGGGCGAGCGGACAGAACTGCCGGCAGCGAACCGAGGAGAAGTCCGGTGTGCGAGTACTGCGGTTGCCAGGCCCTGGAGACGATCGACGAGCTCACGCAGGAACATGACGAGGTGGTGCGCCTGATCAGCCATCTCCGCGACGCCCACCGGCACGGCGGTGTGACGCGGATGGCGGAACTCGCCCGGGAGATCGCGCGGGTGCTCGGCCCGCACACCCGGGTCGAGGAGCACGGTCTGTTCCCCGCCCTGGCCGGGGACTTCCCCGACCAGATCGCCGCGCTGGAGGCCGAGCACCGCCGCATCGAGGCGGTGCTGGCCGAGGCGAGCGGCGCGTTCCTGACCGATCCGACCTGGCCGGGCCGGCTCATGGAGGCGATGGCGGTCCTGCGGGACCACATCCTCAAGGAGCAGGACGGCGTCTTCCCGGCGGCACTGGCCAACCTCAGCATCGAGCAGTGGGAAGCGGTCGAGGCGGCGCGCCTGGCGGCGGGCAGCACCCTGTCCCGTCCCGGCCGCCTGACGTCCCGCTGAGCCAAGTTCCAAGTCCCGTACGCCTGTTCACCCCGAGCGGGCGTACGGGGCTCTCACCGTCCGGCCGTCGGCCTCATGACCGGTCCGCGGGGGCCGTTCGGCCCTTGTCGCCCCTCGGCCGCCCGGACTTCACTGATCAAGCGCCCGCCGGCAGGGCGGGGGCGGGCGAGGACCGACAGGAGTGCGCGAGCGTCGCACTGCGGGGAGGTGAGCGGGGAGATGATCGCGACGGTCGGGCACGCCGACCTGACCCCGGAGGCGCTGAAGCTGGTGGAGGCCGAACTCGGGCCGCTGCTGGAGCGGTTGCCCCGGCGGATGCCGGTGGTGGTGCGGGCGGGCGCGGGGGCGCCGGTGGCCTTCGGACGGGCCGTGCGCGCCGGGGGCCGGCAACTCGTCGTGGTGACGCCCGCGCAGGGAAAGGTGCCCGCGTTGCCACCGGCCCGCGACCGCACGGCAGTCGGTGAAGTGCTGTGCCTCGCCGAGCAGGTGCGCCTGCTGGCGTACGACCCGGCCGACCGCGACGCGTGCGTCGTCGCGGACGAGCGAATGATCGCGGGGTGCCGGCGGCTGCTGGCCGTCTGGGACGGCTCACCGTCCGACGGCCGCGACGCCACGGCCCACTTGGTGGCGTACGCCCGGGCCCGGGGCGTTCCGGTCGAGGTGCTGTGGCCCGAGGGAGCCGCGCGCGAGGCGATACCCGGCACGCCGTGCACGGCACGGCGGCTGCCGACCGCTTGACGTCCCCCACCCATCGCCGGCATGGGCCCGCGGCCCATCCGGACACCATCGAGGCGGAACCATACCGATGACCAGCAGCACCAAGCCCACCGCGCACCACCTCAACCCCCTGGCCCGGCACGGCGGACGGCGAACCGGGCTCGCCCCGCAGACCACCGTCGGCGCCTCCCGCTCGCTGGCCTGGCTCCTGATCGTCACCGGCGCCCTCGGCAGCCTGGCATCCTTCGTGATCACCATCGACAAGTTCAGGCTCCTCCAGGACCCGGCCTTCGCGCCCTCCTGCAACCTCAGTCCGGTGCTGTCCTGCGCGAACGTGATGGGCAGTGACCAGGCAGGGGTGTTCGGGTTCCCCAACCCGCTGCTGGGCCTGCTCACCTACCCGGTCGTCGCCGCCGTCGGGCTCGCCCTGCTGGCCGGGGCGCGGTTCCGGCGCTGGTTCTGGCTCGGGCTGAACGCCGGCACGTTGCTCGGCGCGGGCTTCTGCATGTGGCTGATGACGCAGGCGCTGTACGAGATCGGCGCACTGTGCCTGTGGTGCTGCCTGGCCTGGGCGGCCACCATCGCGATGTTCTGGTACCTCACCGTGCACAATCTCCGGCACGGTGTCATCCGGGCCCCTCGCGTCCTGGTCGCCGGAGTGCGGGAGTTCCACTGGGCGGTGCCGACCGCCTGGTACCTGAGCATCGTCATGCTGATCGCCACCCGCTGGTGGGACTACTGGCGGACCCTGCTCTGAACCGCTCCCGCGCGCGTGCGGCACGTCGCAGCGAAGCCGGGTGCGAAGAGAGGGCCGTTGGGCCCTGAACACGGTCCCCGCAGGGGCTGTTCGGCCCTATCCGCACCCCCCGCCCCACCGTCGATCATGGGGCGGCGGCCGGGAGGGCCGAGTCCGTTCCCGCATCCACGGCACTTCCCGGCGCGTCGACCACACGCGCAGATCGGGAGGACACCGTCCGGTGGACGAGGCACAGACACAGCAGGTGGAGACCGTACGGCCGAGAGCCGACGTCACCGCGACGCCAGGGCAGACCGGGCGGGCCACCCGGCCGGCGTGGACGGAGTGGCTGACGACCACCGACCACAAGAAGATCGGGACGATGTACCTGGTCTCCGCGTTCGCGTTCTTCGTCGTCGGCGGCGTGATGGCCCTGATGATGCGCGCCGAACTGGCCCGGCCCGGCCTCCAGATCATGTCCGCCGAGCAGTTCAACCAGGCGTTCACGATGCACGGCTCGATCATGCTGCTGATGTTCGCGATGCCGCTGTTCACCGGGTTCGCCAACTGGATCATGCCGCTCCAGATCGGCGCCCCGGACGTCGCCTTCCCCCGCCTGAACATGCTGGCCTACTGGCTGTTCCTGTTCGGCTCGTCGATCGCGGCGTTCGGTTTCCTCACCCCGGGCGGGGCCGCCGACTTCGGCTGGTTCCTGTACGCGCCGCTGTCGGACGCCGTGCACTCACCGGGGCTCGGCGCCGACCTGTGGATCATGGGCGTGGCCCTGTCCGGCTTCGGGTCGATCCTCGGCGCCGTCAACTTCATCACCACGATCATCTGCATGCGGGCGCCGGGCATGACCATGTTCCGGATGCCGATCTTCACCTGGAACGTGCTGCTGACCGCGCTCCTGGTCCTGATCGTCTTCCCGGTCCTGGCCGCGGCGCTGTTCGCGCTGGAGTGCGACCGCAAGTTCGGCAGCCATGTCTTCGACGCGGCCAACGGCGGCGCGCTGCTGTGGCAGCACCTCTTCTGGTTCTTCGGGCATCCCGAGGTGTACATCCTGGCCCTGCCGTTCTTCGGGATCGTCTCCGAGGTGATCCCGGTCTTCGCCCGCAAGCCGATGTTCGGCTACATGGGCCTGATCGGCGCCACCATCGCCATCGCGGGCCTGTCGGTGACGGTGTGGGCGCACCACATGTACGTCACCGGCGGTGTGCTCCTGCCGTTCTTCTCCTTCATGACGTTCCTCATCGCGGTGCCGACCGGGGTGAAGTTCTTCAACTGGATCGGCACGATGTGGAAGGGCAGTCTGTCCTTCGAGACGCCGATGCTGTGGACCACGGGCTTCCTGATCACCTTCCTGTTCGGCGGCCTGACCGGGGTGATCCTGGCGTCCCCGCCGATGGACTTCCACCTCTCCGACTCGTACTTCGTCGTCGCGCACTTCCACTACACGGTGTTCGGCACGGTCGTGTACGCGATGTTCGCCGGATTCCACTTCTGGTGGCCCAAGTTCACCGGCAAGATGCTCGACGAACGCCTCGGGAAGATCACCTTCTGGACGCTCACGGCCGGCTTCCACCTCACCTTCCTCGTCCAGCACTGGCTGGGCGCCGAGGGCATGCCCCGCCGCTACGCCGACTACCTGGCCGCCGACGGCTTCACGGCCCTCAACTCCCTCTCCACGATCGGGGCGTTCCTGCTGGGCCTGTCGATCCTGCCGTTCCTCTACAACGTCTGGAAGACCGCCAAGTACGGCAAGAAGATCGAGGTCGACGACCCGTGGGGCTACGGCCGCTCGCTGGAGTGGGCCACCTCCTGCCCGCCGCCCCGCCACAACTTCCGCACCCTGCCCCGTATCCGCTCCGAGTCCCCGGCGTTCGACCTGCACCACCCCGAGATCGCCGAACTCGACACGGTGGGCTGAACCGTGTCCCGCGTACTGGGGCTGGGCATCGCACTGGTGACGGCCTCCGGCTGCGTCTGGTACCTGCCCGCCCTCATCGACCTGCGCGCGGGAGCCGACCGCCCCGTATCCCGTCGTACGGCGGCCATGGCGTGCCTGACGGGCTGGAGCGCGGCAGGGAGCGTGGCGCTGCTGTTCCTCGCCGGTGCGCGGTGGCCGGTGCCGTGCGCGGCGGCCGTGGCGGGCGCCGCGGGCACCACCGTGCTGCGCCTCCGCGCCAGGGCGCAGCACCGGTGCGAGGCGCGGGAGGTCGCCCGGCACTGGGCGGCGCTGGAACCCGTTCCGCCCCGGCACGGCCGGCCGCGGGGCCGTCCCGAGCGGGCGTTCGCCGCGCTGGTCGCCTGCGGGGTGGCTGTCGCCCTGCTCGCCGAGGCTCTTCTCATGGTCGCCGGGCCGGACGAGGGGTGGGGGAGGCCCGCGGTCACCGTGGTCCCCGCCGCGGTGCTCGGAGTCTTCCTCCTCCTCGCCGCGACGTACGCCCACGGGCGCCCGCGCCGGGCACGGCCGGACGCCGTACCGGGCCCATCGGGCCCGAGCGGACCCCAGGCAGGGACCACAGGCCCCTCCCCGCGGGGCCCCCGTGCTCCAACCCTCTAAGGAGGGGCACTGTTGCGCACCGCGGACCCGTGAGGAGGACGCCATGCAATCCGCGACCCTTGACGCCTCGACCCTGGAAGCCTGCATCGCGGCCGCGGTCGCGGCACCCTCCATCTTCAACACCCAGCCGTGGCGCTACCGGCTGGACCCCGTGACCGTCACGCTCCAGGTCCGCGCGGCCCCGGAGCGGGGACTGCGCCACGCCGACCCCACGGGCCGAGCCCTGCATCTCTCGGTGGGGGCGTCGGTGTTCAACCTCCGTGTCGCGGTGGCCCACTTCGGCTGGTGCCCGGTCACCCGCCTGCTGCCCACACCGGACGACCCACGCTTGCTCGCCACGGTCCGTCCGACGGGAACGGCCTCCCGCTCGGCGACGGGGCACCGGGACGGCCTCTACGAGGCGATCCACCGCAGGCGCAGCAGTCGGCTCCCCTTCTCCGGAAGGCCGCTGCCGCGACAGGTGCGTGCCGAACTCGCCGAGGCCGCACGCCGGGAGGGTGCCCTTCTCACCTTCCCGGCGGCCGACGAGAGGGACCGTCTGCTCCGCCTGACCGCCGAGGCCGAACGCCGCAACCGGGTCGATCCGGACCGCAGTGCCGAGAGCCGCCGCTGGGTGCACCGCGACGGGGACGAGCCCGCCGACATCGGACTCCCGCAAGCGGCCCTCGGCCCCCAGGACTCCCACGAACGCCTGCCCATGCGGGACTTCACCGCGCAACGGCATGTCGGGCGGCTGCTGTCCCAGCCGTTCGAGACCGACCCGGTCATCGCCCTGCTGACCACCGAACACGACCGCCGCACCGACTGGCTGCGGGCCGGACAGGCGCTCGAACACGTCCTCCTGGCCGCCACGGTCCACGGCGTGCGCACGTCCCTGCTGCACCAGCCGCTGGAGTGGTCGGACCTGCGGGAGCTCCTGAGCCCGACGCCCGGCCGCGACGGGCATGCCCAGATGCTCATCCGCCTCGGCTACGGTCCGGAGGGCCCCGCCACGCCACGGCAGACACCACAGGGTCTGTCCGACCCGCCGGAGGAGCGGCAGGACGGCTGAACAGGCCGGGAACGCGCTGCCCCGCGGTGCACCGACGCAGCGGACGGTCACCGCGGGGCAGCGACGCGAGGGTCGGTCACAGGTGCTTCTCCGCCCCCGCTGGTTCGGAGCCGCCCATGTCCAGCCGGAACGGCGGATACGTGTCCGTCATGAGCGCCACGTAGGCGGCGACCCGCAGCACCCACCGGTTCAGGCCCAGGATCAGGTCGAACAGGCTCCGGGGGTACCTCGCGGTGACGGCCAGCGTCACACCGGCGATGACCGTCAGCACGCCGACGAGTCCGGTGGACCACCAGCCGAAGTGGAACCCGCCGATGAGGAAGCCGATGACGATGTAGTGCGGGATCGCCAGCAGCCACCACTTCACCAGCACCAGGCCCCGGGAGAGGTGCTCCGGGTAGGCGATGTCCAGCCGGGCGGGGTACTCCGGCTCCGCACCCAGGCTGAACGGCGGGTAGCGGTCGGTTCCCAGGGCGCCGTACGAGTAGTAGGCGACCCGCCAACTCCAGCGCAGCACACCCAGGTTGAAGTCGAACAGTGCGCGTGGGTAGCGCCCGGTGAACAGGATGGCGAAGAACGCGATCACGCTCACCACGGCGAAGCCGGTCCAGAGGAAGAACAGCACCAGGTAGTGCGGAATGACCAGGACCCACTTCACCAGCCACAGCCATCGCGACAGTGGTGCGTCGAGCACCGCGTCGACCCGGACCGGACGATCCGGGAAACCTGCCAAGGTCGTCATGGCGATCAGCTCCTTCACCTCAGGGCCACCGCCCCGCGGGCAGGGCCCGTAACCAGCGTGCGTACGGAGCGGACGCCGCCGCGAGGGCTGACCGGGGTGGGACCCGGGGCCATCGGTCCCGAGTCGGGCGCGTCCCTCAGGAACGGCCCGGCCATCGGTCCCGAGTCGGGCGCGTCCCTCAGGAACGGCCGGCGCTGCCCTCGGGAACGTGCGGATCGAGCAGCCGGGTGCGGGCCGCGTGCAGCCGGTGGGCGACCACCCGGGCGACCCAGACCGCGACCGCGCGGCCGAACTCGGGGTCGGCCGCGCACATCTCCCGCACGGCGACCGCGTCGAACTCCCAGGCCCGCACCGTATGGGTGACCTCGGCGCCGAACTGCCAGCGGTGCGGCGGGAAGTGCCAGGACCAGCCGACCAGTTCGCCGTGCCCCAGCGACTCGATGACCTGTGGCCGGCGGCCGGGCATGCGCAGGTCGAGGGCGACGACACCGGTCCGCACGATCCAGAACCGGTCGGCTCGCCCGCCCTCCTCGAACAGGCGGGTGCCCACGTCGAAGGAGACCTCGCGGGCGAGGTCCATCAGCCGCTCCCGCTGCTCGGCCGGGAGGATCGCGTCCATGAGCGTGATAGCCGTCATCGTTTCTCTTCCCCTCGCTCGTGTCCGCTCCGACCGGTTCGGCAAGCCGTCGGGAGTGCTGCTCTCACCATGGGCGCGGAACCGGGAGGGCACCACGGACCGCCCGGTCCCGACGCATGGGCCGTTCGGCCCGCTGGACCAGGCGTACCGAGCCGCAGGTCCCCGCGAGCTCCGGCCCGGGCGCCGCGATCAGACGGGTGCCTGGTCGGCCGGAACGCGCTCTCCCGTCCTCGCCGAGAAGAGGTGGACGTCATCCGGGCGGACGGTCACCCGTAGCTCCTCGCCCTTGCCGTGCACCTGCCGTCCCGACGTCCGGACGACGACCTGCGCGGTCTCCGCGCCGACCTTGGCGGTGGTGTGGAGATAGCTGACGGCGCCGGTGTCCTCGACGGCGTCCACCACGAGCTCCAGCCCTGGTGTCTCCCGGTTCTCCTGGGACAGGATCTCGAACTGCTCGGGCCGCACGCCCAGGACGATCTCCGCGGATTCCTCGGCACGCGCGGCGCGCAGGGCCGTCCGCGGCAACGGCACGAGCAGCCCGCCCAGTTCGGTCCCGGCGGTGGTCAGCGGGACACGGAAGAGGTTCATCGCGGGCGAGCCGATGAAACCGCCGACGAAGGCGTTGGCGGGGTACCGGAACACGTCCTTGGGCGTCCCGACCTGCTGGAGCACGCCGTCCTTGAGTATCGCCACACGATCTCCCATGGTCAGGGCCTCGACCTGGTCGTGGGTGACGTACACGGTGGTGGTGCCCAGGCGCCGTTGCAGGGAGGCGATCTGGGTACGGGTCTGGACCCGCAGCTTGGCGTCCAGGTTGGACAGCGGCTCGTCCATGAGGAACACCTGCGGCTCACGGACGATGGCGCGCCCCATGGCGACCCGCTGCCGCTGACCGCCGGACAGCGACTTCGGCTTGCGGTCGAGATAGTCCCCGAGGTCGAGGATGCCGGCCGCCTCGGCGACCCGGCGCCGCCGATCCTCCTTCTGCACTTTCGCGATCTTCAGGGCGAAGCCCATGTTGTCCGCCGTCGTCATGTGCGGATAGAGGGCGTAGTTCTGGAACACCATCGCGATGTCGCGGTCCTTGGGCGGCAGATGGGTCACGTCCCGGTCACCGATGCGGATGGCGCCGGAATCGATGTCCTCGAGCCCGGCGAGCATCCGCAGCGTGGTGGACTTGCCGCAGCCGGAGGGACCCACCAGGACCATGAACTCGCCGTCGGCGATCTCGAGGTCCAGAGCGTCGACGGCCGGGTGGTCCATCTTGGTGAAGCACCGCGTCGCCTTGTCGAAGGTGACAGACGCCATGATCTTTCCCCTCCCTGGTGCCCCTCGCGAGCGCCCCGGCGCGGGCGCACGGAACGAGAGGTGCGACTGAGCGCCGCACCTTCAGGCTCGAACAGGACACAGCGGCCCGGCAGGTCCTCTCCGTCCCCGCCGATGGGCCGGTCGGCCCTGCGCCACTGCCGGGACAGGATCACCGGCTGCCGGACCTTGGAAGTCAACTCCTCGTGGAAGGACTGTCATGCCTTGGTGAGCGGCGGCGGGTTCCAGGTGCCGTCGAGTACTTCCGGCTTGGGCGCGTAGAGCCGCATGGTGATTCCCAGCGGTCCGGACGGGGCGGGCAGCCAGTTGGCCTCCCGGTCCGGACCGGGGTTGTGCCGTGAGATGTAGAGGGTGAGCGAGCCGTCCTGCTGGTCGTGGACCAGGTCGTCGCGGTCGCCCAGGGCGAAGCGGTTGATCTCGTTCGCGACCTGGAAGCCCTCGGCGTCGTACATGGTGATCGACCAGAAGGCGCCGGCCGGGGGCATCGCGTCGGCATCGAACCGGAGGAGGTAGTCGTTGTCGCCGTTGACCGGTTCGCCGTCGGCGTCGGCGGCCAGGACGGGGTAGACGGCGTCCTCGGGAGGATTGGCGCCGAGGCCGCCCGCGGCGACCCCGGCGCGCTTGAAGTAGCTGTTGCCGTAGACGCCCATGGTGTCGAGGGAGGTCCGCCAGCCGTTGGCGGCGACGCCGAAGCTCGCCAGCGAACCGAGGATCTCCGTACGTGCCTCCCGGGCGCCGGCGTCGATCTCGGCGAGATCGGCCTCGGTGAACCGGCCGGGGTCGAACCCCCGGCCCGGCACGATGCCGAGGTTGGCGATCCGGGCCAGAACGGAGAAGTCCCCGATGTGCGGCGGGTTGACCGCCAGCGCCTCGGCGGCCCGGCTGAAGAAGTCGACCGTGCTGAGCCCGTTCACCAGGGCGAGCGCGTCGGTCGTGATGTCGATGTCGCTGTCCACGCTGTCGTACCGGCGCGGAGGCACCGCGGTGAGGGTGTAGCCGTCCTGGACCTTCCGGACGGCCTCGTAGTCGGCCGGGCCGTTGGTCTGCGTCCGGCCGATGATCCACACATAGGGCGTCGGTGCCCGCAGCACCGTCAGACCGTCCCGGGGAGTGCCGTCGTGTCCGGGGCCGACGATGAGGTAGTCCTGGTCGCCGGTGCCGGTGGTGCGCTGGCCGATGGTGGCGAACACGTCGGTCCACATGTCCATCAGCGGGAGCATGAAGTACCGGTCGGCGGTGTCGTTCACGTGCAGCTCCACCGGGCCGCCCGTCAGGTCCAGCCAGGCGGTGGAATACAACGTGTCGAAGTTCGGCCGCACCACGGCGCGGAACTCCGCCGGGGGGAATTCGCGCAGGTGGTGGAACTCGTTCGGCATGCCGTGGCCCGGCCGGTCCGCCGCGAGGGGCGAGGTGGCCTGGCGGCGGGTGACGTCCATCATGACCAGCGGGTAGAGGTAGGTGTACGCCTCACGGGCCAGGGACCGCGGATCAGCCGACAGCATGCTCATGCCCTCATCCTTCCGTGGTGCGACCAGTCGTTCACGACCAGCCGGACACAGCCTGTCGCTGCATGATCCACCCTGCCGGAACGCCCCGCGAGTCGGCGCCGCTGCACCGTCGGGAAGGCGCGAGCAGGTGCTGGGCGCCTGCGTAACCGCTCTGCCGGCCGACGAGGTGGCCGACCGTCAGGGGGCTCGAAGGCGTCGCCGGGGGCCGGGCGGCGCACGGAGCCGATGTCGGCACGTATGCCTTCGTCACCCGCATCGACTCATCCGCCTGGCGCCGCGCTCCCCGGTCACGGCGGCAAGCCCGGCAATCACCGGCCCACCGAGACTGCCGGTGCACGGCAGTGCGCCGAGCGTGCGGGAGGGGGCAGGATGACCGTCGTGCTGCTCTCGTCCTGCCCGCTCGGGCGAGAGGTAGCTTGGTGGAGAAGGCCTTCGAAGGAGGGCGATGGGATGCCATGGTTCGTATGGCTGCTCCTTGCCGCGACGCTGGGCGTCGCGGAGTTCTTCACCCTGACACTGGTGCTGGGCCTGTTCGCGGGCGCGGCGCTGGTCGCGGCCGTGGTCGCCGGTGTGGGCGTCGGAACGCTCGGACAGCTCGTGGCGCTCGGCGTGACGGCCGCGGCGGGCCTGCTCATCGCCCGCCCGGTCGCGCTGCGGTACATGGCGCAGCCGCCGCTGATGCGTGACGGCAGCGACGCGCTGATCGGCAGACGCGCCGAGGTCGTGCAGGAGGTCACCGCGACCCGCGGCCTGATCAAACTGGGCGGCGAGGAGTGGACCGCTCGGGCCCTGGACGAGAGTCATGTCATCCCGGTGGGGACACTCGTGGACGTCATGGAGATCGAGGGCGCCACCGCGGTCGTCTACCCCCGTGAGCTTCTTCCATGAGCGGCTGAACGCAGAGCTATGGAGGCACTGTGGAACCAGTTGTCATCGCCATCGTCGTGGCGGTCATCGTCATCGTCTTCCTTGTCGCCTCCACGGTGCGGATCGTTCCGCAGGCGCGCCGTTACAACATCGAACGGTTCGGCCGGTACCGCCGCACGCTGCAACCGGGGCTGAACCTGGTGCTGCCGGTGGCGGACCGCATCAACACCAAGCTCGACGTGCGGGAACAGGTCTATTCGTCCGACCCCCGACCGGTGATCACCGAGGACAACCTCGTGGTGAACATCGACACCGTCCTCTACTACCAGATCACGGATCCGCGGGCCGCGGCCTACGAGGTCGCCGACTACCTCCAGGCGATCGATCAGCTGACCGTGACCACACTGCGCAATGTCATCGGCAGCATGGACCTGGAGGAGACCCTCACCTCGCGCGAGGAGATCAACTCCCGGCTGCGGGCAGTCCTCGACGACGCCACCGGCAAGTGGGGCATCCGGGTCAACCGCGTGGAGATCAAGGCCATCGACCCGCCGAACACCATCAAGGAGGCGATGGAGAAGCAGATGAGGGCCGAGCGGGACAAGCGCGCGGCCATCCTGCACGCCGAAGGCGAACGGCAGGCCAAGATCCTCACGGCGGAGGGGACGAAGCAGAAGGACATCCTGGAGGCGCAGGGCACGCAGCAGGCCATGATCCTGCGCGCGGACGGCGAGGCGAAGGCGGTGGAACTCGTCTTCCAGGCCGTCCACCGCAACAACGCCGATCCGAAGGTCCTGGCCTACAAATACCTGGAGACGCTGCCGCACCTGGCGGGCAGTGACAACAACACGTTCTGGGTGATCCCCGGCGAGCTGACGGAGGCGGTCCGGACCGTCACCCGGGCGTTCGGCGACCAGACGGCGGCCCCCGCCGCCCCCGCGCAACCCGAGGAGCAGGCGTCCGACGGGGCCGGCGCGGCGCCCGCCGACGCCCGCAGCCCCCAACTCGAAGCAGGCTCAACAGTGTTGCTCGACGCGGCCACGGCCGCCGACGAGGCCGAGAAGCAGGCCGCCGCGGCGGTGAGCGACGCCAAGGCGGAGGCCGAGGCCGCGCAGTCGCCGCAGGTACCGCGCCGGTCGTAGAAGTCTGGACGCGCCCGCGGAAACCCGCACGACACAGCGATGCTGCTGCACTACCGTCGCCCCGAAAAGGGGGACGTGAACATGGCGCTGGTGAAGAAGGGGTCGCGGCACATCACCGTCGACGGCACCACGTACCGATGGAGGCTGCGCGGACGACCCACCTACTGCCAGGGATTGGTCTGGTCGCCCCTTACCTACGCGGTCGAGCACGCGGAAACCCCCGGTACCACGCTGGTGGTCATCACCGGCCGGCCGCACCCGGACAACTGGCTCGGCGCACCGGTCGACCCCGTCCTGCCCTCCGGCGTCGCCGACAGCATTCGTGCGGCTCTCGCCGGCGGCTGGACACCCGAGAAGCCCGGTCCTCCTCACCTTCTCGACCGGTCGGAGGGCTTCGTCGCCCGCCGCGGACCCGCCCCCGGCTCCTGACCCGTTCGACGCAGATCACAGGGCAGTCGTACTCTGAGGCGACGAGGTCGGGATGTGGACACGTGTGCGCCGGGATGACCGTTGGCGGTGTGCGGCGCCTGCGGTGACACGGTGAGCATCGGCTCCCGGCCTTCGGCCTTCGGTACCGCGGCTTGGAGACAGCAGCTCGATGAACGACCTGGACCCCTCGTCCCGCCCGGCTTCCGGGCGGTTGATCGGACGGGACGAGGACCTGGAGTTCGTACGGTCCCACTTCGGCGGCTCCGGCCACGGCGCGGCCCTGCTGCTGTCGGGCGAGGCCGGCATCGGGAAGACCGCGGTCCTCGACGCCGTCGCGGCGCAGGCAGCGGCGAACGGCGTGCGCGTGCTGCGGGCCAGCGGCGTGGAGTTCGAGACGGACATCAGCTACGCCGGCCTCAACCAGTTGCTCGTCCCGCTCTTCGAATCGTTCGACCTGCTGGACCCGGGTCACCGCGACGCGCTCAGGATCGCGGTCGGCATCGGCAGCGGTCCGCCCCCCAACCGCCTGCTGACCGCCACCGCGGCCTTGCTGCTGCTGCGCCGGATCGCCCACGACACTCCCCTCCTGATCGTCGTCGACGACCTCCCGTGGCTGGACCGGCCCACCACCTTCGTCCTCGGCTTCATCGCGCGTCGGCTCGTCGGCAGCCGGGTGAGTTTCCTGGCCGCCTCGCGCGTCACCTCCGACGGCTTCTTCGAGGCGAGCGGGCTGACCGAGCACCACCTCCAGCCGCTGGACGACGCGTCGTCCGCCGAACTCCTCGCCCAGGCGCATCCGGGGCTGTCCCACGAGATACGACGGCGTATCGCCGCGGAGGCGAACGGCAATCCGCTCGCGCTGGTGGAGCTGCCGACCGCCCTGAACCGTGAGCAGCGCACGGCGCCGGCGGCGGTCCCCTCGATCCTGCCCCTCAGCGAACGTCTCCAGGCCCTGTTCGCCTCCCGCGTGGCCGATCTGCCCGGCCCTTGCCGCGAAGTGCTGTTGATCGCGGCACTGGAAGGCACCGGTGACCTCGCGGTCATCGAGGCGGCCGCAGGCGGCCGAGACGCCGTGGACCTGCTCGAACCCGCGGAACGCGAACGGCTGGTGGCGGTCTCGGCAGGCTCCCGGAGCATGTCCTTCCGGCACCCCTTGATGGGTTCCGCGGTGGTGGCCCAGGCCGGTGCCGCCGACCGCCGCAGGGCACACCGGGCGCTCGCCGCGGTCCTCGTCGACCAGCCCGAGCGCAGGGCCGGCCATCTGGGCGAAGCGACGACCGGCCGGGACGAGACCGTCGCCGAACTGCTGGAGCAGGCCGCCCGCCTGCGCCTCGGGCGTGGTGACGCGCTGGGGGCGGTGGCGGCCCTCACCCGTGCCGCGGGGCTCAGCCCGTCGCCGGCCGACGAGAGCCGCCGGTTGGCGGAGGCCGCCTACATCGGCACCGACGCCGGTGGCGACCTGGCGGACGCCTCGCGCCTGCTGGTCGGCGCCCGCCGCGCCGACCCGGCCGTCCGGGAGGGGTCCCTGCACGCCGCTGCGGCCTCCGCACTGCTGCTCATCAACCAGGACGGGGACGTCAACACCGCCCACAAGCTGCTGGTCGGCGCGATCGAGGCCGGCGCTCACGGCTACGATGCCTCGGACGAGGCTCTCGTCGAAGCCCTGTTCACGCTGATCACCCTGTGCTGGTACAGCGGTGACCCGCAGAAGTGGGCGCCCTTGTTCCGGGCCCTGGACCGGATGACACCCGCGCCGCCCGATCTGCTGTGGGCGTGCGCCCAGACCTTCGCCGACCCCGCCCGCACGGGCTACCGTGCGCTGGACGTCCTCGACGAACAGCTCGCCGACCTCGGCGACGCGACACACGTCGTGCGCGTGAGCACCTGTGCCGTCTACCCGGATCGGCTGGCGGACGTACGGGAGGCGTCCCTGCGCCTGGTCGAGCAGGCCCGGGCGGGCGCCGCGCCGGTCCGCAGACATCTGTCCGCCCTGATTCACCTGGGTCTGGACGATTACTACAAGGGCCGCTGGGACGAGGCCGTGCGCCTGACCGGTGAAGGGCTCGCGCTGTGCAAGGAGTACGGCTACCCGTTCTTCTCCTGCAAGTTCCAGTTCGTGCAGGCACTGGTGGCCGCGGCGCGGGGGGACGTGGAGGCCTGCGAGGCGCGCTCCGAGGAGATCATCGCCTGGGCAGCCCCCCGCGGAGCCCATGGCGCCCGCGCACTGGCCTTCCATGCGAGGTCCTTGGCCGCGCTGGGCAGCGGGGACTTCGAGACCTCCTTCCGGCAGGCCATGGCCGTCAGTCCGCTCACCCCCCTCGCCCCGTATCTGCCGCACGCCATGGCCGGGGCCCTGGACCTGGTGGAAGCCGCGCTCAGGTCAGGCCGGGCCGCCGAGGCGGCCGTCCACGTGGCGGCCCTGCGGGAGTCGGAGATGGCGCGGCTCTCTCCGCGCCTGCACATGCTCGTGCTGGCCTGTGAGGCACTGACGTCGTCCGGCGACGCCCAGGACCTGTTCCGGCAGGCCCTGTCCCTCGTCGAGCCCGAGGACTGGCCCTTCGACGTCGCGCGGGTACGTCTGCTGTACGGCGAACACCTGCGGCGCCGCCGCGCGACCAAGGAGGCGCGCGAGCAACTGGCCCTGGCGGGCAGGGCGTTCGAGAAGCTGGGGGCGGCGCCCTGGGTGATGCGCGCCAAGGCCGAACTGCGCGTGAGCGGCGTTGCGGCGTCGGCCGCCTCGGGTGGCAGGGGAGCCTTGACGGCGCAGGAATTCGAGATCGCGACGCTGGCCGCCACCGGGCTGACCAACAAGCAGATCGCGGAGCGCCTGTTCCTGTCGCATCGAACGATCGGTGCGCACCTCTATCAGATCTATCCGAAGCTGAACATCAGCTCCCGGGCCGCCCTGCGGGACGCCCTCGCCGCACTCGACCTGAAGGACGTCGGCTGACGGGTCTGCCCGCACGCCGTACGCGCGCCGGGGAGACGTCCCGACCACCCACGTGAGTCGTTGGGCCACCTCTTGCACTACATACCCAAGGGGGTATGCATGAGCCCGTCGTTCGCATACCCCCCGGCGGTATGTGGGTTCCATGGAGGATCTCATGTCTGCTTGCTGTACCCCGAACGGAAGCTGCCACACCGCCACCGCCACCGCCACGGACACGGACACGGTCGTCCACACGGTCGAAAGCATCGACAGTGCGCAGAGCGAAGGCGTCGCCATCGAGACCGTCGACGAGGCGGGAGACGGCTCCCAGGGCCGCGCCCCCGCCTGATCCGCCCGGCCGAACCGGGCCCCCTATTTCCCTCTTCTTCACGAGAGGTCAGTCATGTCAAGCGTCAATCCGCGCCGTTGGTGGGCACCAGGTCTCCCACGAAGCATTCAACGACCCGCAGGTACCAAAAGAAACGGCGTCTAAGAGCCCGGGCACGGCGACGACGGCCTCCGCGGCCCCGCCGATCTGCGCCGTGCGCTCGCCGAGATACGGCGCGGCGACTACGCCCTCCGCCGCCAGAGTCATCCCTGGCAGCTCAGTACCGTGGCGGCTCCGGTCCGGGACGGCGACGAGGTCGTGGCGGCCCTGTCGGTCGTCGCCCCACCGACGGTTTTCCCGACGCAGGCTACGGGCCCGCCGTACGGGCGACGGCGCGGGCGATCTCCCGCCGGCTCTCGCAGGACGGTCATCGGGCGATTCTCTTCGCCGCGTCGGACACGTAGCCGTGACACCGCCGCCTGGTCGGGCCCCGCGAGGCAGACGCGGACGCTCCGCCACCGTCGCGGACGGTGGCCGGCGAATACGTCGGCTGCTCGTCAGATGTCCCACCAGTCGAAGGCGCGCGTGGGTGCGTGGACACCGCAGGCCCGGTCGAGGCGTACCAGTTGACCGCGCTGGAAGATCAAGGGCTTGCGGTGTCCTTCGGCGGCGGCCAGGCGCCGTACGCGCCCCACGACCGCCAGGTGGTCCGCGGCGGGAAAGCTGTCCTCCAGGCTGCACTCGATCCAGGCCGCCGCCCCGCCGAGGCGTGGCGCCGCGCCGTCCGTCAGCTCCCGGTCGCCGGTGGCGAACCGGTCCGGCGTCCGGCCGGCGAAGGCCGCGCCGTGCCGCACGATACGGTCGCTCATGATCGACGAAGGGGAGAGCGGATGACGATCCAGAGGCCGGGACTGCCGGAGGACCTTCCGGACCCCGCGGTGCTGTGGGCGCGCTGGGCGCTCGTGGCCGTCGTGGAGGCGACCACCGAGGCGGAGGAAAGCACGCGATACCGGACCGGCACCTGGATCGACGACCAGGGACTGCACCTCGACGACTGTGGCTGCACCTGGTGGACGTTCGCCGACCTCGGCAACGGCCGGTACGTGCTGTACGGCGAGGACGAGTCGAGCGACTGCAAGTGGCATGAGCCGCCGGTCGACCTGCTGGCGGGCGGCCCCGACTGGCTTCCCTACGAGGAGTTGCGCGACCGCCTCGCGGGAAACGAGCTGGGCTGCGTGTACTGGTACGAGAACGGCGTCTGGGCCCGCGCCCCTTACCCCGAGGGTCTCAAGGACGACGGACTGGACTGCGGGATGAGCCGGTTCGTGGAGCGCGACAAGGCCCACAGTCTGCTGGACGACTACGTCGGCTACGGCAGGCCCGCCCGTGAGCTCCTCATGGACCACGCCGAGCGCCGCCGACTGACACCGGAACTGCTCGCGGAACACGTCTCCTCCCTGGAGGGAGGCGCCCCGGACCTTCCGGCGATGACCAGGGCACTCCGGCGTGCGGGACTGGACGCTCAGGTCTAGCGGGTGCCCAGGATTCATCTCCAGCGCCATTGATCTTCAGCCGCCAGGGGTGGGTGCTGCGGTGGTGATGTGAAGGCTCCCTCCGTCTCGCCGGACCTCACAGCGGACCATCTCATCCGGCCGTCCGTGCGGCGGGTCACGACCGCGCCGCCGGGCGCCATCACCGAGGTCGCCCGGCGTTCACCGCTGCCTGCCACGCACCCGGACGTTGGCCCGTGGCGTTGTGGAAGAACACCGAGAAGTTGGATGCGTCACTGAAGCCGAGCACGTCGGCGCAGCGGGCGGCGGTGAGGCGGTCGTGCGCGAGCAGCCGTTTGGCTTCCAGGGTGATCCGCTCGACGATGTACGCCTTCGCGGTGCGGCCGGTGGCTTGCTGCACCGCTCGGGACAGGGTGCGGGGCGCATATCCCAGCGTATGAGCGTAGTAACCGGCGTCGTGGTGCTGGCGGAAGTGCGCTTCGACGCTGGAGCGGAACAGCCGGAAGACCGGATGGGTGAGCCGCGTCGCGGCGTGCGGTGGGTTCAGCCGGGCGAGGAGCGCGGAGAGCAGGATCTCGGGCAGCTCGCCCGCCGCGTCGCCGGGCGGGGCGGATGTTTCGAGCAGGAGATGACGGCGCGCCGTGTCGACGAAGGGCCAGTCAGCGCCCGGGACGCTCCAGTGTGCGGCCGGGTCGGGCAGGGCGACGAGCTCTCGGGTGGCATGGGTGACCGGTGCGGTCGGAACGAACAGCACAAGGTCTCCCGTCACGTCGCTGATGTCGTCCCACCGGTGCACCGCGCCGGGCGGAATCCACACCGCGGACCGGGCGCGCAGCGGGTGGCGACGGAAGTCGACCGTGACTGAGCCGGATCCGGCGTCGACGACGGCCAAGACGTGGAAGTCGGCACGCTGCGTGCCACCGTCGTTCAACTCACGCAGGCGGGCGAACGTCATCGTCTCGACGGAGCCGGCGCTGTGTCCCGCGGGCTGGTAGGTCATCTGACGGATCAGGCTCACGTGTCCATTTTCTACCATCGAGCGACCAGTCACGCCGATGCCCCCACCGGCTGCGGAAGTTTCAATGAAACGCAAGGGAAATCGCCCAGTGCACCGACAGGAAGTGCCTCCATGAACACCACGCAGCAGACGCTAGTGCCCACTTACGACCATCGGCCGGGGATCGGGCCGACGCTGGTATTCCTGCATTACTGGGGTGGTTCGGCCCGCACCTGGGACCTGGTCGTCGACCGTCTGGCGGACCGTGACGTGCTCACGGTCGACTTCCGCGGCTGGAGCCGATCCCACGCCGTGCCCGGTCCTTACACGCTCGATCAACTCGCTGACGACACACTCGCCGTGCTCGCCGACGCCGCGGTGGACGACTACGTCCTGGTAGGGCATTCGATGGGAGGCAAGGTCGCACAACTGGTCGCGGCCACCCGGCCCGACGGTCTGCGCGGCATCGTTCTCGTCGGCTCCGGCCCGGCGAAGCCCGCCCCGCAGATCACCCCCGAGTACCAGCAGGCCCTGGCGCACGCCTACGACTCCCCTGAGTCCGTGGCCCAGGCACGCGATCACGTCCTGACCGCGACCGAGTTGCCGTCTGCGCTCAAGGCGCAGATCGTGGCTGATTCGCGCGCGGTCGCCGACGCCGCCCGCACCGAGTGGCCGCTGCACGGCATCGTGCAGGACATCACCGAGCACACCGGCAGGGTCAACGTGCCCGCCCTGGTCATCGCCGGAGAACACGACCAGGTGGAGCCCGCCGAGGTGCTCCGCGACAACCTGGTTCCCTACCTCCCCCAGACCGACCTCGTGGTCATCCCCCACACCGGTCACTTGATCCCGCTCGAAGCCCCCGCCGCCCTCGCCGACGCCATCACCGCGTTCGCACCGGCAGGCTGACACCTGCGTACCCGGCGCCCGGCTCGTGTCCCCCTGGCCACCTACTCCGAGGCCAGGCAAACCAGGCCGGGCTGGGCGCCGAGCATGCTGCGCGGCGGCTGGGAGCGGCACCCACCGAGGCTCAGCAGGCGCGATCAACACCTGCGACGACCAGGCCGAGGAGGTGCTTCATCGCAGCCCTGGGCCGGGACAGGAACTCGCGGGCAGGTTCAACTCACGACCGCTGCAACCGCAGCACAAGAGTCCTGCCGGGTCACGGCCGAGCACGGCGCCCCTGGGAGACCGTGCTCCAGCATGCGCCCACACTCACCGAGCTGCCCTCCATCTCCAGCCCATGAGCTACGCCGCTTCACGCCCCGCTCCTTCTGGCTCCACCCGCGCGGCAGGTGATCCCGGGTGAAGGTGCGCACCCCGGCCGCCCAGCGCAACCGCGAGGGCGAGGGCGTCGCTCCACCCGCTGGGCTGCGGCCCGACGCCCCATCCTCAACAAAGGGCCGCTGATTCGCGAACGACCAGTCCTGTACGGAGAATCACGTGCCGCCAGTCCACGGCTGGCTCCTCGATCTCCTCCGGCAGCAGCAGCAGTCTGATCATGGCCCGCCCGATCTCCTCCAGCGGTTGACACACCGTCGCCAGCCGCGGCTCGGTGCGCTCGGCCCGGGGAAGGTCCTCGAATCCGATCACGGCGACGTCCTCCGGTACCCGCCGTCCTGCCGCGCGCCCTTCTGGGCCGCCCCGCGAGGAGCCGCGCCCCTTCAACCACTCAACGCGCCCGCGGAGCCACGGAATTCACCCCAGCCCCCAGGTGCAGCCCCCAGCCCCAGCCATCGAGCCGCAAGGCTCTCAGGTCAGTTGGGGCTCGGCGGAGTGGATGCCTTCCTTCTCCGGGTCGCGCAGGGGCCGGATGAACAGGGAGAGCAGCAGCGCCGTCACGGTGACCACGGAACCGAGCCGAAAAGTCCAGGTGTAGCCGGTGTGCGGTGTGCGTTCGACGTCGGCGTGCCGCGAGTGCCTCTTCAGTCCGGTCGTGCCCGCGCTCCTGAAGACCGAGGACACCGACGTGTGCCGACAGACGAGCTCGCTCGTGGCGCCGGCCCACTCCCCTGGGCCAGTTCGTCAGCCCTTCGATCCGGATCATCCTGGTGACCCGCTCGGAAACCGCGTTCTACGGTCTCATCGTCGGCGGCGCCATGATTGCCGCCACACTCACACGGCAGCTCTCTACCGCACCCTCACACGCAGGCGCGGCAGAGAAGGTCCCCGCACAGCGGGTGACATCGGTCGGACCACCCCTGGTGCCGGCGTGCCGGGCAACCTCCATCCGCTGACCGCAGCACAGAGGTCACACGCTGAGGGCGCCGCCGACGAAGGTTCGTTCCGGCGGTGACGCCACGAGTTCGACCATGGTGCCAGTGCGGAGGTCATCACCGACGACGCGCGTGATCGCGTCGGTGAGCGCGGTGCCGAGGTGCGCGGTGATCTGGGCGGCGTCGGGGCGGTCGAACACGTCAGCGCGGACACCCAAGATCACCGAGGCATTTGTGTCCACGGCCTTGCCGCCCTGCGCGAAACGGCCCGCGGGGACTCCGGCCAGGCGGATGCTGACGAGGTCGCGGGCCCACTCGCCATAGACATCGACGATCGCGTCGGTCAGTGCGGTGACGAGCATGGGTTCCTTACCGGTCAGCCTGCTCTCTGGAAGATGGACGGTCAGATGCGGCATAGTGAACCTCGTCCCCTTTGAATACAAAGACTTTGCATTCAAAGGTATCCGGGGGAGGTCACTCATGTCCACGCAATCGGACGGTCCAGCCGTCGATGAGGCCGTTCGCACCCTGCTGTTGCTCATGCCCCGGCTCGTCGGCCGCGCCAAGCGCCTGCCCATCCCTCCGGCGCTCCAGGGCCTGGACCTGGCACCGCGGCATCTCGCGCTGCTGGCCCACTTGGAGTACGACGGTTCCACCAGCGTCAACGACCTGGCCGCCCGGCTGGAGGTGGCCCCGACGACCGTCAGCCTCATGGTCAGCGAGCTGTCACGGCTGGGCGTCCTGCAGCGCACTGCCGATCCCGCCGACCGCCGCCGCCGCATCGTCGCAATCGCCCCCGCCTACGCCGCACCGATCGACGAATGGCTTTCCGGCAACGCCTCTGCCTGGGAATCCGTCATGCGCGGTCTCAACCCTGCGGAACGCGCCACGGTCATCACCGCCCTGCACGACTACGAAGCCGCCTTGGGGCAGGCGGGCGACCAGCATCGGAACACGCAGCCGCGTTAGCGGGCTTGGCGAGGTCGGCATGGCGCGGCCCGCTGCTACAGCCGCTCTCACTTCTCGGTTCTGGCACAGATCTTGGGGAGTTGTCGCGGAGCATTACTCCGTTGTTCGGTGGCGAGGAGACGGCTTTGCGTGAGACGGCGTACGCCTTGTCGTCCAGCGATCAGAAATGACGCTCCTTCAGGTCCCTACAGACCGCTTCTGCGGTCGGTTGTGCCGGTGATGGTGCTGGTCATGCAGGCCGCAGCACCGTTTCGGGACTCGAAGATCAGCCGGTGGTCGTTCGTCTATGCGGGCATCACCCCTGAAGCCGGAGCAAACCCACGGATCAGGTTGAACCCGTAGACCGTCTCCATGGACGCACCCCCTCCTGCCTCATCGACCACCGGAGGTTGAGAGTCTGCAACGCGTGCCCCGCAACCGTGAGTGTGTCACCGTCGGCCGACTGTCACTCCCCGGCCTTGCGGCGCCTGGTGGCCCGAGGCCCGCCACGAACCGGTCAAACAACTTGATCCAGTTCATCATGGCGTGCCTGACCGTATTCGATGACGTTCCTCGACCTGTCCAGCGACTACGCCGTGACACCTGCCGTCAGCGGCCATTGCCGCGATGGGCGTCATAGGAAGCGTCGGACGGGTGTGACGGCGGTTTCCTTGGCGCGTTGGAGCAGGGTCCGCCGTCTCCAGCGGGTGAGATCGATATCGACGCTGTGTTCCAGGTCCTCTTCGTAGTCGCGGTCGAGTGAGGCCGTGAAGGTCTCGTCCAGCACCGCGAGCATGACCTCTTCGTCGTGGTCCATGGACCGTCGGTTGAAGTTGGTGGAACCGATCAGAGCGGCCACCGAGTCCACCGTGATGATCTTGGCGTGCATCATGGTCGGCTGGTACTGCCGGATGTGCACGCCGGCCTGCAGAAGACGTGCGTAATGGTGTTGACCGGCCAGCTGGCAGGCCCGCTGATCCGTATGGGGCCCGGGGAGCAGGATTTCCACCTGTACGCCGCGCTGGGCGGTCTGGCACAGCAGATCGATGAAGTACGTGTCGGGTGCGAAGTAGGCGGTGGCGAGCCGGAAACGTTCCTCGGCGGAGGTGAGCATGACGCGGATGAGTGTCTGCATGTCCTGCCAGCCGATGCTGGCCGACCCGCGCACGACCTGAACGACGGCCGAACCGGCCTGCTGGTGTTCGGTGAAGCGGTCGCGGTCGTCGAAGAGTTCCTCATGGCATTCGGCCCAGTTCTGCGCGAACGCGGCCGCGATGCCGTCGACGGCCGGACCGCGCACCTGCACATGGGTGTCCCGCCATTCGCCCGGACCCCGGGCGTCGCCGCACCATTCCTCGGCGATGCCGACACCGCCGGTGAAGGCGGTGCATTCATCCACGATGAGGGCCTTGCGGTGGCAGCGGTGGTTCTGTTTGAAGGGCGACAGCCACACGGGCTTGCGGAACCACGCCACCTGCACGCCTGCTTCGTCCATCAGGTCGAGCAGTTGCCGTTCGATCTTCTGGGCCCCGAAGCCGTCCAGGAGCAGACGGACCCGCACTCCTGCCCGTGCGCGATCGGCCAGGGCCTGGGCGAAGTCCCGGGCGATCTGTCCACGCCAGTACACGAACGTCATCATGTCGATCGTGTGCCGAGCCGAACGGATCGCTTCGAGCATCGCGGGAAAGATCTCATCACCGTTGCGCAGCCGGACGAGCTCATTGCCCTCGGTGGCAGCCACACCGATGAGCCGCTCCAGACGGCGGCGCAGACGTTGCTTGCGTGCCTCGGGTGCGGCAGGTGCAGTACCGGAAGCCGGGGCGCCGGCGGGGGCTGTCGGTATGCCGTCAAGAATCACACGCTGTCTCCCGTCGGATCATGAAGCGGGCTCGCTGCAGGCAGACCAGCAAGCCCGAGGAGCCGCTTGCCCGGCCGTGACTGCGGTACTCCTCCGAACAGACACCTTCGTGCAGAAGCGGTGAATGCCGGTCAGCAGCCTGGCCGCCGTCCCTGGCCGCGGACTCGTCCACCGGCCGCTTGCACACCGCAGACCCATCACCATGGGTCTGGGCCGAGGTTCAGCGGGCATACGGCGGAGAGCCAGAGGATAGGCCTCGGGCCGGCCATCGCCGTGACACGTTGATCTGAGGAGCAAGCATGCCGACGGCCGTAAGGCGCACTCCGCCGATCACTGTGAGCGCACGGCTGGACGGCACCCCGGCTGTCCGGCGCACCGCCCGCATGGTGCTGATCGGCGACGTCGGCGCGGTGCCGCACGGCGTGCGGCTGCTGCCGGACGCACAACCTGATGGTGGACGGCTCGACCTGCCGATCGTCGATCCACACGGTCTCGGCGGCTGGATCAGCGCCTTGCGGACGCTGCTGCGCGGCACAGCCTCACCACAGTCGGCTGTGAGCGCCCCAGCGAGCAGAAAGGCGCACTCAACGCCGGCACACCCGTGGCGTTCTTCACCTTCCGGCACGCCGAGTTCACCTTCGACCGCGTCCAGCACCGCGAACTGGACGGCGACCCCGTGACGTCCAGCCACCGCCTGAGCGTGGAGACGAGTCCGGGCGCGCCCGTGATGCGGCTGCCTGCACGGGAGGAGTGAATGGGTACGGCGACAAAGGTCCCCGAGACACGCGACATGACCGGAGAGGAGCTGTCCGGCGACGAAGCCTGGCAAGCTCTGCGCCGGTACGGCGGCTGGCCCCTGCTGCGCGACGCCTTCCTCCGCTTCCGCTACGCCGACGGCTTCAGCCACGCGCGGGCCCTCGCCCTGCAGACGGTGCTGGCGGTCATCCCCTTCGCCATCGCCTTCGTCGGCCTGTCCACCAGCCTGCACACCGAGAGCGTCGGCAGGCTCGCGGAACTGACGATTCAGCGGATTGCCCAGGGCCCGAGCGCGGCAGTCGTCGACGACGCACTCGACCGCAGCCGGCGCGACTCCGATTCCGGTGCCGAGGTCGCTCTGTGGTTCGGCGCCGTCTTCTCCCTGGTCAACGTCACCACGGCCATGTGTCAGATCGAGCGGGGCGCCAACCGGATCTACGGCAACGAACGCGACCGCCCCTTCCACCTCAAGTACCTGCGCGGTCTGGTGATGGCGCTCAGCGCCGGGCTGCCGCTGGGTCTCGGGTTCGTCCTCATCGTGGCCGGCGACGACCTCGCCGCGGCGGCGGGCACCGTCTACCACCTCAGCGACAGCACCCTGCACGCCTTGAACATCCTGCGCTGGCCTTTCGGATTGTTGCTCGCCCTCATTTCCGCAAGCGCGATCTTCCGCCGTTCACCACGTCGCAACCAACCCGGCTACACCTGGCTCGCCTTCGGTGCAGCCGTGTATCTCGTGCTGTGGATGGCCCTGACCTGGGCGCTGAGCCTCTATTTGAACCTCAGTGGTTCCTTCGACACCGTCTACGGCCCCCTCAGCGCATTCATGTCCCTGCTGTTGTGGGCCTACCTCACGTCCGTCGCCCTGCTGCTCGGACTGTCCTTCGCAGCACAGCTGGAAGCGGCGCGCGGTCGGCGCCCCGGACCGGTCCAGGACGACCCTGGGGTCTGACATGGGCACGAACGCCGCCTTGCGGAGCCCGCCGGAACGTCGCCGGCAAGCGGACCGCGCGTGCGGTGCACGGCTGCCTGCGTCGGCCTCGCCGCCGTCAGTGCGGTCCGCTTCGGGCGGGTGCTCATCCCTGTCGAAGGCCCGTGGCGGCCGTACTCGCATCTGCTGCCGGGCGACCACCGCGGAGCGCGGACCGTGCCGAAATGCCGTGGCGCGCCACAGCTGCAAGGCCCCCGTGGTGAACTCCGGGCTTCGGGGCCGGGTTTCAGCTCGGCCCGTCAGCTCGAAAGGATGAATGTCCCGGTGAGGCGGCGTGTCACCGGTGTCGGATTCTGCACGCTTCGTCTCCGAACGCGGAGTGAGGAGAACACGTGGCGGATGCGGGACGGCGTCAGGAGACGCCTCTCTTACGTGATCGGGCGCGGTACCTCTTCGACAGGACGCTGGCCCGCAGCACCGGAGCGCTGCTCGGCTGGCTCGCCCTGGGCTGCCTGACCCTCGTCGTCCCGGTCAGCGCGCTGTTGGTGTGGACGGACCCGCAGGCGCCGCCGTCCGTGGCAGGCCGACTCACCGCTGTGTGGCGTACCAGTGCCGAGACACTGCGGCTCAGCGGGGTGACCGGCGCGCCCCTGAGGATGTTGCTCGCCGCGGTCCTCGGCCTCATCGCCCTGCTGTGTGTGTCGACGGTCGTGGGTGTGATCACCACGGGTCTGGGCGACCGGCTGGCGGAACTGCGCCGGGGCCGCTCCATCGTGCTGGAGCAGGGTCACACCGTGGTGCTCGGCTGGTCCGAGCAGGTCTTCACCGTGGTGGCCGAGTTGTTCGCGGCCCGGTCCGGGCGTGGCCGACACGTGGTCACCGTACTCGCGGAGCGCGACTCGGCCGACATGCATACCGAGCTCACCACGAGGCTCGGCATCGCGGACACCTCCCGGCTGGTGTGCCGTACCGGTGCCCCGACCGACCCCGAGGCACTCGCGCTAGTGCACCCGGGCGCGGCCCGGTCGGTCCTGATCCTTCCCTGTGACGACGCCGACGCAGGAGTGATCCGCACACTCCTGGCATTGCGCGCCCTGCTCGGTTCCCGGCCCGGACCGCGCCTGGTGGCGGCGGTGCGCGACAGCCGTCATGTGCATGCCGCACGGCTGGCGGCCGGGCCGCGGAGCACCGTCCTGGAGGCCGATCGGACCGCGGCTCGGCTGCTCGTCCAGTCGGCGCGCCGGCCGGGCCTGCCGGCCGCCCTGCGCGACCTCCTCGACTTCTCCGGAGCCGAGTTCCACACTCTCGAGGTCCCGGGTCCGGCGGACCGGCCGTACGAGGAACTGGCCCTGTCCTTCGAGGACGCGTGCGTGGTCGGAATCCTGCGGGCCGACGGCACACCTGACCTCACCCCGCCGCCGGACACCGTGCTCGGTCCCGGCGACCGGCTGGTGACGGTCGCCCATGACGACCACCCAGGTCCAGCCACCGACTGCCGCGGCCACATCGACGCGACCGCCCTGGCACCCGCCGTCGAACGGGCTGACGGTCCGGGGCGCACCCTGGTGCTGGGCTGGAACCGCAGGGCGCCGTTCGTCGTGGAACTCCTGCGCCGGACCTCCCGGCCGGGCTCCGTCCTGGACGTCGTCACCGATCCGGAGACGGATGCGTCTGAGGCAGCCGCCCACCTGTCGCGCTCCGACGACTCCGGCTGCCTCCGCGTCAGCCACCGCACCGGTGACCCCACCTGCTTCGAGACCCTGCGTGCCCTGGGCCCCTCCCGCTACGACAACGTCATCGTCCTGCGCGACGAGAACCCACCCGCGCCCGCACGGCCCGACGACAAGACCCTCCTGACCCTGCTGATGCTCAAGGCTCACGAAGAGGAGACAGGCCGGCGCTTGCACGTGGTGGCCGAGCTGCACGACCACCGCGCCCGGCTGCTGGCCCCCCTGGGCGCCACGTCGGACGTCGTCGTCCGTGGTGAACTGACCGCGCTGCTCATGGCCCAGATCTCCCACACCCCCGCTCTCGCCGCCGTGTTCGAGGAGATCTTCACCGCTCGCGGCGGAGCGCTGGCCCTGCGCCCCGCCGCCGACTACGTCCGCCCCGGCCTCGAAGCGTCGTTCGCCACTGTCACGGCGGCGGCACTCGCCCGCGGACAGGCCGCGATCGGTTACCGCAGCAACGATCCTTGCGCCGACTCCGTGCCGCCCAGAATTCGTCTCTGTCCCGGACAGTCCGAACGACGGGTGTGGACAGCCCAGGACGAGCTTCTGGTACTGACTCCCGGACCCGGCACGACCACCACCGACGAAGCCGACCCGCTCCCCCTCCCCCTCACCAGGCACCCCCACCAGAACGACGTCCCCGCGGCGGAGCTGGAACACGGATGACCGGGCGGGTGAGCCGCCAGTCCGTTGCGTACGACGCTGGGCGCGGGCCACGACCGCAGCGCGTTCCTCGAAGGCGTACGACCCTCTGGCGGGTAGTGGGGCGCCGATGCCGATTCGACGCCCGCGTCACCCGGGAATGGCCGTGCGCGTGCGCCCTCGTACCCCCGGTGTGAGACTGCTGGATGACGTGCGCCGGACGGCACACGGCGCGAGGGAGGCGAGCCGGGGTGACCATGCCCGATGCCGGTGACGAACACCTGCAGCAGTTCCTGGCCGACTCGGCCAACCGGACCGTCGACCTCACCACCGCCATGGCCCGCTGCACCAAGGCCCTCGGGCTGCATCACGCGGTGGCCTACCTCGCCGACATCCAGCAGCGTCACCTGGTCCCACTCACCGACGTGACCGCGACCCTGCCCATCGACGACTCCCTGGCCGGCTGGACATACCGCACCCAGTCCCTGCGGGTCGAGCCCACGGAGTCCGGCGCGATGACAGCCTGGTTCCCCCTGCTGGACGGCGCCGAACGCCTGGGCGTCCTGGCCGTCCACGGCCCCTCCCTCACCGCCTCCTGCCTGAACCGCGGCAAGGCCCTGGCCACGCTCGTGGCGATGATGGTCACCTCCCGGCGCACCTTCAAGGACTCCTACGTCCAGCGCACCCGCACCGAACGCATGCAACTGCCCTCCGAGATGCTGCGCGCCTTCCTGCCGCCCCGGACGATCGGCAACGCGCGCGTGGTCTCCACGGCCGTACTCGAACCCGCTTACGAGATCGGCGGCGACGCCTTCGACCACGCCCTGACCGAGACGACCCTCCACACCAGCGTCCTCGACGCCATGGGGCACAACCTCGCCTCCGGTCTCACCAGCGCCCTTGCCCTGGCGGCCTGCCGCAACGCGCGCCGGGTCGGAGCCGAACTGCCGGAACTGGCGCAGACCGTGGACGAGGCCCTGGCCCAATGGCTGCCCGACCAGTTCTGCACCGGCATTCTCGCCCAACTGGATCTCGCCTCGGGCGTTCTGAGGTGGTGCAACTGCGGGCACCCCGCACCCCTGCTCATCCGCGACCAACAGCTGCTGGAGGACGCCCTGGAACGAGAGGCGGACCCTCCGCTGGGACTGCCGTTCCTGCTCAGCGATCGCGACCGCAGGATCCACGAGGTGACCCTCCAGCCGGGCGATCGTGTTCTGCTCTACACCGATGGTGTCACCGAAGCCCGCACCCGGGACGGGGAGCTGTTCGGGCTCCAGCGGTTCGCCGACTACGTCATCCGTGCGACCGCCGCGGGAGAGTTGGCCCCGGAGACGCTGCGGCGGCTGATCCACTCGATCCTGGACGTGGAGACCAGTCGGCTGCGGGACGACGCGACCATCATGATGTTCGAGTGGAAACCGCGGACGCAGTGACCTTTGAACGGAACACCGCCGTTCCCGCCGGCCTACGGCTGCTTCACCGACGCACGCAGCGCCGTTGATGGGTGTGTCTGCGCGGCGCCGAGGCCATCGGCCTGCACGGGACGGGTGCAACGGAGACCGCGGAGCGTCTTTCCTGCAGGTAATGACCAGTACTCCGTCCACCGCTGCCCGGACCGGACCGGTCGTGGCGGATGCGCGGATGCCTCCCACCCATACCAAGGAAGGGGGCAGCCCATGGCACCCTTCAACACCGGGTGCCGATCCCCCGCGCGTCCCCAGTCATCCGGCGGGATACGGCCACCGGAACGGATCGGCGGCTTGGCCGGGCCCGGGCCGCCGGTGGCTGTCGGCGGTGGAGGGTGTTTCAGTCCGATCCTGCCGGGTCGGACTGCGGGATGCCCTGGTCCGGCAGGCCCGTTGTGGCGTCCCACAGGCGGGTGAACTGCCTGAGTCGGTGCTCGACGTGGGCGGGGCGGGCATTGAGGGAAAAGACGGCGGATCGTGACCCGGCGCGCCCCCATCGCCTCGGTCTGTGCGTCCAGATACGGCCCCGCCGAGTCCGTGCCCCAGAAGCGCTGGTCGACGGAGCTGCTCGTGGCGTCGATGGTCCGCTGGGCGCACTGCGTGAGCCGGATGAGCCACTCGTTGTTGTCCCGTGGCCAGTGCGCGCTCATCCCGGTCAGGTCAGTGACGACGGAGGCGAGGCTCTCGACCTCTGAGCGGGCGAACGCCTTCACGATCTCCGGCCCCTGCTGACCGACCCGCCTCAGATTCTTGATCAGGCGCTTGGCGTCACTGGTGCTCATCCCTGCATCGTCGAGATCGCTCAGCAGGGCGGCTGCGTCACTGAGGTGGTCGAAGTGCTCCTCCAGCCGCCGACTGCCCTCCATGTGACCGGTCTCGAGCGTGCCCAGCCGCTGTTCGAAGTCGACCATGTACTGGACGATGAGCGTGGATCCACCGATGACGACGGCCACCGCGATCTTCCACAACTCGTCGCCGGACTGCTTCACCAGATTGGTCAGCACGTACGCGACCATGCTCACGACGACGGTGATGAGGATCTTGAGCACGAGCGGCGCGACGTGCACGCCACTGGTGGCCGGTCGTGGTGTGCCAGGATCTCCCTGCACGTTTCTCTCCCCCCCAACCGGCCCCGGATGCGCTCGGTGCGTGCCTCCTGCTCGGGCGGACACCTGACGAAAAACGCGCGGCCTGGGCCAGAGCCCCCTGCCCCCGTCTGGCACCGAACCGCACCGCACCGACGGGAAACACGGGCGATGCACACACGCGGACGGGCTGCGCAGTGCGGCGGCGCTGTGCAGCCCGTCGAGGGTCAGTTCGCGTGCAGTGGGCCTGGTGGTCGGGTGGTTGTTCTGGTGGGGGTCACGCGGTGGCGACCGGAGCGTCTGGGTTTGCTCGTGGGCACGCGGGTGGGCCGGGCCGCCGTTCGGGGACCCTTCGGTTCGGGCCAGTACAGCAGGGCCAGGGCCAGAAGAAGCGGGCCTGCGGTGAACAGGGTGAAAATCACCTCGCCACCTGCCTCGCGGACGCCCTCCGCCCGGTGCGGGCGGGCCGGCGGCGGGCCTCCGCGGCCAGCAGCAGGCGTAGTTGGGGCGGCGGGTGTTCGATGCGTACGTGTCCGCCCCTGCGATGCCAGCCGTCCAGTGCGGACAGCAGGGCGCCGTCGGCGAACTTCAGACGGTGACAGTCCAGGATCAGCGTGCGGTAGCCGTGGACGGCGGCGGTGACCAGCAGGGTGCGCAGCGGGCGGCTGCTGAAGTGGTCGGCCTCTCCGGCCAGGGCCACATGCAGGGTGTGGGCGCCGGAGGTGGTGCAGGAGAGTGTGAGTATGTGGCCGGGCGCGGCGTCCGCGCCCTGTTCGGTGGGGGCCACGGCCTTCCCAGCCGGGGCGGTCAGTATCGGAGGGGTCGACGTGCTGTTCATGCCCGTACCAACGCGTGCGGCCCCCCTCGCGGACATGGCCCGCGACCGTTGTTCACCCCTTCACGGGGTGGATGTCCCCGCACCGGAGGAACATCCTCACCCGCTCGGGTACAACCCGCGCCGGCTGCGTCACAAGACGGCCCGTGCGGAAGGGGGATGCCGGTCCAGCTTCTCGGCCGGCCTCGCCTTCGGGCCGAAGGGGTGGTGACCGAGGTGTTCGGCGTGCCGAGGGCCATCTCGACCTCGCCCGGTCCGAGAACGCGCGGGAGAGTGCGGGGCGTGCGTAGAAGTGGCTCGCCGCGATGGCCGCTGCGGCGGCGGTTGGCCAGGTCCGTCGGCACCGGGTTGCGATCAATAGCCAGGTCGTCGCGGGGCATCAGATAGCCGAACAACTTGGAGCCGCTGGCGAGCCGGCGCTTGATGGTCCGAGCCGACAGACCCGCCTCACCGTCGCACCACCGAGAAGAGGACCTTCAGCTCATAGGCGGCGGCCAGCAGGGTGTTCGGCCGACAGCGTGCCGCCACGGCCTCGAAGTAGTCGTCGACCAGGGCGTGCCCGAGCGATGCCGCGCCGACTCCCGCGGCCGGACCCTGCCCGGGAGTTCGACTTCGGTGACAGACAAGAGATGCCTCGCCGCTCACCACGCTTGGCCGCTCTCCGTCTGGAGTAGGGCGCCTGAATGGTCACCAACGGTGTTCTGATGAACCGCCACTCCCCCACCCCGACAGGCAGGACGCCGCCGTCTTCGGCCGGCAGCCTCTGGCGCTGCGACCGGGCGCGATCGGACCAGATCGAACACGTACGATCAGCCGGTTCCCGCCTGTCCAAGGAGTTTTTGCCCGATGACCATCATTCCGCCACCCCGTCCGGTTGCCGGCCTGCTGCCCGTGCAGCAGCTCACCCGTCTTGAAGACGGCGAGCGGCTGCACAGCCTGCTGTGGAAGGCGGGCGACGGCTGGCGGATGGTCAGCAGCGCCGTTCTCGGCGGTGGTATCGGGGAACGTTCCTGGGTCCTCAACGCCCAGGTGCCCCACGGCTACCGACGTACCGACCCACACCGTCACCTCGCCGAGCTGGCCTGTGAAGCCGGCGTCTGCGGGCCGGGGGTCGGGCTGATGACCGCCGCCGATGTCCGGGCGTTCGGTCACGCCTGCGACGGCGGGGTGGAGGCCGTCGCCACCGTGGGGCTGGGAGTCCGCGGCTGGGCTGCCGCCCCAGAGGACACCGTCTTGGCAGCGGCACCCGGCACGATCAACGTCGTGGTGGCGCTGCCGGTGGTTCTGACCGACGCGGCGCTGGTCAACGCGGTGGCCACGGCCACCGAAGCGAAGGTGCAGGCCCTGCTCGATGCGGGCTACGACTGCTCCGGCACTCCCACCGATGCGGTGTGTATCGCCGCCCGCACCCCGGGCACCGACGACGAGGCCGTCCCCTTCGCCGGGCCTCGTTCCCTGTGGGGCGGGCGTGTGGCCCGCGCCGTCCACCGAGCCGTACGCACTGCAGCCCAGCCGTGAGGTGACACATCAGCTCGGCGAGTTCCTGGCGTGCCGAGCGCCATGGTCTCCCGATCGATCGTGGGCCGTGCCGTGCCGTGCGGTGCCCGGCGGCCCGCGTCGTGACAGGCCGGGCGCGGGTCTCGTTACGGCGCGCACGGCCAGGTGAGCTGTCTGTCTGCCGATCCGCTCCAAGACGTACCAGCCATACAGCTCCCGGTCCCTTCGACCGGGCTCGGCCGCTGCGGCTGCGCGTTGAGTCCGGCGTCAGCTTGCTGGACTGGCGAGACGCGCCAGGACGATGCCCCCGACGATCAGGGCCAGTGCGGATATGCGCAAGAGAGTGACGGGGTCGCGGTTGATGATGATCCCGAGCGTGATGGCGCCGAGAGCGCCGATGCCGGTGAAGACGGCATAGGCGGTCCCCACCGGAATGGTTCGCATGGCGAGGGTGAGCAGGTAGACCGCGCCGGCGGCCAGCAGGAAACACAGCGCGGTGGGGAACGGGCGGGTGAAGTTCTGCGTGGGCTTGATGCTCTGGGACCAGCCGATCTCCACCGCTCCGGCGAGGGCGAGGAAGACCCAGTTCATACGGCCACCTTCGAGGCGAGATCGCCACCGAGGTCGCGCGCCTGTTTCAAAGCCTCACTGAAGGAGGCTTCTTGACGGTCCCTCAGGTCGGCCAGCAGCGGATCGACCACGGAATTCGTCAGTTCGGCGTGCAGGAAGCGGACGTCGGTGATGGCGAAGTGACCGGCAGCGAAGTCCTGCAGATAGCGCGCCTGGTGATCGAGTGCGGCCTTGGGGGCGCCGGGGAGATAGGAGCCGCCGCGGGCGCCGGCCACAACGATGGTCCGTCCGGTCAGCGACATGCGGGGGAAGGTGACCTGGTCGATCCATGCCTTCAGGGAGGCCGGGACGCCGTAGTTGTACATCGGGGTTGCGATGAGGACGACGTCCGCTGCGACGAGTTCGCCGAGGAGCGGCTGGACGATCTGCCAGGCGGCGACCTGGTCGGGGGTGCGCGCGCCTTCGGCAAGCCGGTCGAGGGCGGTGATCTGGTCGGCGAGGAGGTTGTCGCATATGCCGGTCCAAGCCTCGGTGATCTGGGGCACCGGGTCGGCGGCGAGGTCCCGGTGGGTGACCGTTCCGCCGGCCTCGCGCCACGCGTCGGCGAATGCGCCGCCGATCTCGCGGGAGAAGGAGCGTCGCCGGGCGCTGGCGTCGAGATGGAGCAGGTGAGGCATGGTGAACCCTTCCATCGGAATCCGTAAGTGGACGTGCCGTCCACTTAGGTCAGACCCTAGCAGTAAGCGGACCATGCGTCCACTTACTGCGGTAGACTGTCGGCATGGATGAGCCGAGCAGTCTCCTGGACCTGACGGCGGGGCTCTCGGCCGGCAAGCAGGAGCGGGCCGATGCCGCGCGGAACCGGACGCGTGTCCTCAACGCCGCCGCACGTCTGTTCGCCGAGCACGGCCCCGGCGGCGTGAGCATGCAGGACATCGCGCGAGCCGCCGGCGTCGGCAAGGGCACCCTCTACCGGCGCTACCCCGACATCGCCTCGATCGCGGTCGCACTCCTGGACGATCACGAGCGGACACTGCAGGAGAAGCTGCTGCGCGGGGAGCCGCCCCTGGGCCCCGGTGCCCCGCCGGGCGAGCGGCTGGCGGCGTTCTACGAAGCCATGGCCGAACTCCTCGACCAGCACACCCACCTGGTGCTGGGCACGGAGACAGGACGCTCACGGTTCGCGACAGGCGCCTACGGGTTCTGGCGCACTCACGTCGCAGCACTGCTGCGCGAGGCGGGGACAGAAGACCGGGAGGCGATGGTCGACCTCCTGCTCGCACCTCTCGCACCCGAGGTCTTCCAGTTCCAGCGGGACCAGCTCGGACTCGATGTCCGACAGATCGCCCGCGCACTCACCGCCCTGGCACGCAGCGTCGTCCCGAACGCCTGACCTTCCTCACCCAAGTCGCTGTCACCGCAGGGCCTTTCCTCACACAAGGTTCATCGCACGATCGCGGCCGCGGTCACCGCCTGCGGGGGGGGCGCCGTCGTTCCGGGTGCGGTCCCAAGGGCCGGGAAACCAGGCGCAGCCTGTGGGAGGAGATCGTGCCGCTCGGCTACAGGGGCAGCTACCAGCGCGTCCGCGCCAATCTGCAACCCACTGTCCCGAGCTCGATGCCCTCGCCCGGCACGACCGGTCCTTCGCGGTCATACTCACCCCGCGCCAAGGCGAGCACCTGCCGGCCTGACTCGGCGCCGCCCGGCAGGCACGGTCGAGCTCGTCGAAGGAGAAGAAGCGGTCGCCGCAGCCGCGCTGCTTGCGGCGCAACGCCCTGGCGGCGGTCCAAGCGGTGGCGAGCCAACCTCAACCGACTTCGCGCAGTCCTTGCTCCGCCATCACCGTCCATCCCGCTGTGCGATATCGGGCAATGACAGAGCGTCACCCGCCACAAACCTTCAGCCGGAACCGCTACCCGAGAACAAGGCCGAGGTGCGGTGGACTGCGCGGTGGCGTCCGTCGAGCGTTCGCACAGGACATCGAGGAGTTCGGCGATGCCGCCGGCGTTCTGGGCGTCTGGGAGCAGGTCCTGCTGGTGGTGGCTTCGGACGCGGGCACAACTGCTCCTGTGCGGCTGAGTGCTGTGCCGGATGGCCGGGCGGGGCCGGCTCAGGTGGTGGTGTCCGGTCCGGTCGGGCGGCCCGCTCCTGCTGTTCTCGTCGTCGTGGGGGGTTCTGCCGCGTCCCGGTGTGTGACTGCGGCACCGGTGGGGGGCGTTGCCGTGAAGTAGTCGAGCGTGCCGGTGATGTTGAGGAGCCGGTCGAGCTGCGCAGGCCGGTCGTCCAGATGCAGACGTACCTGTGCCGCGGTGGCGCGGCGGCCGATCATCAACAGAATCGACAGCCCCATGGAGTCGACGATGCCGATTCCCGCACAGTGCAGGTGCAGGTCTTTGAGACCAGGCCGGCCCGAAAGCTGGGCGGTGGCCTTCTCCAGAAGGAGGTCGGCGGTGTCGTAGTCGATGTCTCCGGTGATTTCTATGCGGACCGTGTGCTTGGTGTCGACGGTGGTCAGGTGGAGTGCGGGAGGCAAGATGGTCATGCGAGCGTTCCGGCTGCGGTGTGGTCGGTGGTGAGGGCTTCGATGCCGCGCTTGAGTACGCGCGATGCCCGGGGGAAGTCTTTGAGCTCGCGGGCGAAGAGGTTCAGGGCCGGCGGCAGGGACTGCGCGGGCACTTTCCTGGCCCGCAGAATCCGAGCGGTCCAGGTGATGAACCGGGTGAAGAGGTCTTCGTCGCCGAGGTAGAGGGCGGCGGCGAGGAACTCCACGATACGAGCGAGGTCTTCCGCCGTGCGCTCGCGCTGCATGTCGTCGTAGGCGTGCATGGCTGGCAACGCGTCCTGGAGGGCGAGGAAGACGGTCCGCACCAGGGAGTCGCTGTTGCGAGCGACCAACGTGTATTCCTGGTCGGCCAGGTGTGGCAGGTCGTCCAGCTCCTGGTGGTCGGTCTGCGGGCGCGGCAGCGGGCCCTCGGCGAGCCGGTCGGCGGCCGCACGCGCGTCCGGAGCCCACGCCTGGGCGCCGAGCAACTGTGCGTAGCGGCCGTCGGATCCGAACGCGGCGCCGCCGACCAGGACCGGGACTCCGATGGCCTGGCACGCGGTGATTGCCGCATGAGCGGCGGGAAGCCTGGTGGGAATCGAGCTGGACAGGGCCACCGCGTCGGCCTTCGTGGTGTGCAGGTGGGAGATGAGGTGCGGTGCGGGTACCTGCGCTCCGAGGTAGTCGACCTGCCAGCCGCGCAGCCTCAGCACCTCGGCCAGCAGCCGCGCGGGCAGCGCGTGCCATTCACCGTCCACGCACGCCACCGTGATCCGACCTCGGCTGGGCGTCGGGCGGGCGGTGGGGTGCAGGGCGAGTGCGGTCACGGCGCGTTCGTTGATGGCCGTCGCGGCGTGTTCCTGCGCGACGCTGATGCGGTTCGCGGCCCATTCCTCGCCGACTCTGACCTGGACCGTCGCGATCACGTCCAGGAGGACGGTCTCGGGGTCCAGGCCCTCGTCCAGGGCGCGCAGGACGACGTCGGTGGCGGTGTGCTCATCTCCGGCCGCCACGGCGTTCCACAGTCGGCCGGCTATCTCGCGGGTGTGGGTGGGTGCGGCAAAGGCGGGCGAAGTGCTGGTGCTCATGCGGTGTACCTGCCCCGGGTGTGGCCGTTCACCGCGCTCAGATGGTGGGTGCGTGGTGCAGAGATCGCGACGACGGCCATGTCGTCGTGGCCGCGGTTGCCCAGCCACTGCGAGGCGAGCATCTGGACATGTTCCACGATGCCCTCCGCCGGCATACCGGCGCACTCGGCCAGGGCGCGCTGAAGGCGTTCTTCACCGAAGAGGGCGTCGCCGAGCGGGCCGCCCCTGGCATCGGTGATTCCGTCGGTGTACAGGATGCAGGACTCCCCAGGGGCGAGGGTGACGGTCGTGGTGCGGGCCCTGATGTCTGGCAGGGCCCCGATCAGGGTGCCGCGGGTGTCGGCTTCCTCAACCGTTCCGTTCGAGCGGATGATCAGAGGATGCGGATGGCCCGCGCTGGTCAGCCGCACACGCACCCCGTTGTCCTGGCGGGCTGCGGAAGCCAGGACCAGAGTCGCGAACCGGGTGTGATGCGAGTTGAGCAGTGCGGTGTTCAGCAGATTGAGCATCCGCTGGTGATCGTCGGCCAGGGGCAGCAGGGCGTGCAGCGTGTTGCGGATCTTGCCCGTGAGAACGGCGGCTTCCAGACCCTTGCCGCACACATCGCCCAGCGCCACCAGCGACGGCTCCCCCTCGCCGGCGCCGGGGTGGACATCGTAGAAGTCCCCGCCGACCCGCTCGTGATCCGCCGACGGGCGGTAGCTGCCGGCGAAGTCCACACCGGAGATCTGGTGCAGCACGGGGGGCAGCAGATCCCGCATGAGGACCTCGGTGATGGCTGTTTGCTCCGCGTACAGGCGGGCAGCTGACATCGCCGCTCCGGCACGTGCGGCGAAAAGGCGGGCGAAGACCTCTTCCTCTTCAGTGAAGGCGGCTCTGCCCTCCTTGCGCAGCAGGACCAGCGCACCGGCCGGGACGCCGTGCCCGGGCAACGGAGTGATCACTATCGCCCCGATGGGACCGAAGCCCTCGGGAATCATCCAGTGCGGCGCCGCGGAAGCGTCAATCCACCGGGACGGAACCGGCGGGAACCCCCTCAGGGCCTCACCCAGACCGGGAACCTCGTCAGGATCGACCGCTTCCTGGGAGGCGGCGGGAGCGCCGCCGCGCAAGCAGGACACCACGGGCAACCGGCGGCCGCGGGACGGTGCGATCACCAGGGCCGCGTCGGCAAGGTGATCGGACGCCATCTGCGCGGTCACGTCCATGCAGCGCCCCAGATTCAGCGAGGACAGCAGGGCGCTGGACGCCGCCGCGAGGAACGCCGTCTGCTCCCGCTCCATACGCAGGGCTTCACGGGCCAGTTGGTGGTCAGTGTCGTCCACCAGCCACCACGCCACCGTGCCGTCGTCCCGCACGCTGGAGTGCGCCTCGAAACGGCGTCCTTCGATCACGCCGGACGGTGGCAGCTCCGGCTCCTGCACGCCCCGCAGGCCGGTCAGGCACGTTGAGCGGTGGGCCGCGGCGAGCCAGGGTGGGACCACATCGGCAAGTTGCGCTCCGGGGCAGGCTGCGGGCAGCACGACCTGAGCGGCTTCGTTGTGCGTCGTGAGGATGCCCGCCGCGTCAGCGACCAGCACCGGGTAGGGGGCACTGCCCCATGGGAAGTCTGGCTCCGCGCCCATCTGCGCCTGAGTAGAAACCAAATATCGAGGACCCGCTGCGCGAGTCCCTCACCTCACCAACCCCGAAGAAATCATTGTCGTCAGGCAACGATCTCTCGCGAATGCCCGTCTGGCAAGTCGCTTCCCGCCAAGCCTCTCACCTACCCATACGTGAAGGTTCCGTGCACACAACTCCCCAGAGGCGCCACGCAATGGGGTTCAAGCCACAGAAACAGCAGGGCACCCGCCGCCTGTCCGCCTCGATCTTCACAAGGATGCAGATCATGCGGCGAAGCGGAGGCGGCCTGCCGTCAGCGCGCCGCAGCCGCAACGGCCAGGAATTCACTCGTCGGCGTGAAACCGGGGCGCTTTCGCTCACACGGATCGGATCTGGTCGGCAAACAGCGCAAGCCCACTGCTCGCCAACACAACCCGGTCCAGGCTCAGGACGTGTCTCTCGTCGTGCAACACCAGTGCCTTGAGGGTGCGTACACCCTGTCAAGAGGCTGCCGTCGCGGCGCGCCTCGGCATCGCCCCGGCTGCTGAGGCGCCGCCAGTGCCTGAGGTGCTTCAGCAGCCACAACGGAGAGCTCATTGCCGCAGTTGGCTGCGCATCATGGATCTCGAACCCCAAGGCCGCGCGCGCAGCGCCGACTTGGCCGTCCATCGGTCCGGTTGCGCATCTCACGCGTCGCACTCACGTCCAGCGGCACCTCCCCCACACCACGCTCAAGACGAAGGTCTTCACCCCTGGTCTGACCCGTCGGAACTGCCGACACCCACCCCCGCTTCTGATCACGCCCCCGACACAGCGGCCGGTGCCCCGAATGGGCGCACCGGCCGCCCTGTTAATGGCAGGGAGTGACCACCAGCAGACTTCGGGCCAACGTGTTCGTTGCGCGTGACGGCCTTCCGCCGGTTCATCGAGTGGACGGTGGCCGGGTGCGAGCCGGTGTTCGTCGTCGCCGACGTGATCCCCAGCGCCGACTACGCCCCGCGCAGCGGTGATCACTTCACGGAGCCCGCCATCACGCCCTGGACGAAGTAGCGCTGGAAGGCGAAGAACACCACCAGGGGTACCACCAGGGACACGAAGGCTCCGGGGGCGAGGACGTCGACGTTGCTGCCGAACTGCCTTATCTGGGACTGCAGTTGCACGGTGAGGGGCTGGGAGGAGGCGTCGGCGAAGAGCAGGGCGACCAGCATGTCGTTCCAGACCCACAGGAACTGGAAGATGGCGAGGCTGGCGATGGCCGGCCTACCGACGGGCAGGACCAGTTGGCGGAAGATGCGCCACTCGGTTCCGCCATCCATGCGTGCGGCTTCGAGCATCTCCTTGGGTATCTCGGCGAAGTAGTTGCGCAGGAGGAAGATGGCGAAGGGCAGACCGTAGGCGACGTGGAAGAGGACGACGCCGGGGATGGAGCCGAACAGGCCCAGCTGGCCGAAGAGTTTGGCGACGGGCAGCAGGCCGATCTGCACCGGGACGACCAGCAGTGCCACGACGACGAGGAAGATGGCATCCCTGCCGGGGAACTCGAGCCAGGCGAACGCATATCCCGCCAGTGCCGCGATGAGAACGACCAGAGCGGTGGTGGGCACCGAGATGAGCACGGTGTTCCAGAACGCCTGGGTGATGCCCGCGTTCTTCAGCAGTGCTGAGTAGTTGTCCAGGGAGAGCTGGCCGGGGTGGGTGAAGGCCGTCCACCATCCACCCAGTGCGGAGTCCTGGGCTGAGCGCAGCGAGGAAAGGAGCAGGCCGGCCAGTGGGGTGAGCCATATCAGCGCCATCACCGCGAGGACCGCCTGGATGAGGGTGTTGCTGAGTCCGCGCCGGATCGTGGTCATCGCTGGCTCCTTCGGAAGCGGCGGACGTTGAAGGCCATGGCCGGGACGACCAGGAGCAGCAGGAGCACGCCCAGGGCGCTGCCCAGGCCTTGGTTGTTGCCGCCGCCGAAGGAGACCAGCCACATCTGGGTGGCCAGGACGGTGGCGTCCTCTTGCACCGGTCCGGGCGCGATGATGTAGACGAGGTCGAAGACCTTCATCACGTTGATGACCAGGGTGACGAAGACGACGGTCAGGACGGGGGCCAGGAGCGGCACGGTGATGCGGCGGAAGATCTGCCATTCGTTGGCGCCGTCCATGCGTGCGGCTTCCAGGGCGTCGCGCGGGAGCGCGGCGAGTCCGGCGCCGATCAGGACCATGGCGAAGCCGGTCCAGATCCACAGGTATGCGCCGATGATCGCGGGTGTGACGAGGGTGGGGCCGAGCCAGGACACGCCTTCGTAGGGCTGTGCGAAGTTGGAGGCGGGCAGCTTGAGGCGGTAGGCGCCCGCTCGGAGGTCGGTGAAGCGGAAGGAGCCGTCGGCGCCTGTCGTGGTGGTGGCGACCGTGTCTCCGGTGTCGTCGACTGCCTGGATCTGCATCTCGGGCAGTCCGCTTTCCCGGCGGTCGACCTTGCCTTGTGTGCCGCCGCCGCCCGGTGTGAAGTCCAGGTACACGGTCCCGCTGATGGTGTCCGCGGGCGCCGCGCGGCCGGCTGCCGGGTAGGCGGGCTGGGCGCCTGCGGGGATGTCGTGGGGAGCGACGCCGACGAAGCCGAGGTTGACGCCGGTGCCCGGGGCGACAGTTGTACTGGTCCGGTAGGAGCCGTCCGTCTGGGCGGTGAGGCCGTGGCCGTCGCGGGCCCGCGCCGTGGGGTAGGCGGAGGTGCCTTTGAAGGCGTCGTGGACGCTGACGACGGCGGCGTTCAGCACGCCCTTGGAGGGGTCCTGGTCGTAGGCGAGGCGGAAGATGATGCCGGCGGCGAGGAAGGAGACGGCCATCGGCATGAAGAGCAGCAGTTTGAAGGCGGTCGCCCAGCGGACCTTTTCCACCAGGACGGCGAGGATCAGGCCCAGGCCGGTCAGCAGGGTGGGGGCCACGACGACCCAGATGGCTGTGTTGCGCACGGCCTTCAAGGTCGCGGGGTCGCGGAACATCTCGGTGTAGTTGTCGGCGCCGACGAAGCGGGTGCCTGAGGCGTCGAAGAAGCTGCGCCCGACGGAGAACACGACGGGGTAGACGACGAGTGCGCCCAGCAGGAGCAGCGCGGGGAGGACGAACAGGAGGGCGATCGTGCGGGCCCGTCGGGTGCGGCGAGCCCTGCCGGGGGCGCCGGTGGGCGCCGGGCGGGGGGTCTGTCTGATCAACGTGGTCGTCATGGGTCGATCAGTTCTGGTAGGCCTTGGCGGCGGCGGTTTCGAGCTTGGCTGCGGTGTTCTTCGGGTGGGAGGGGTCGCGCAGGAAGTCCTGGAGGAGCTTCCACTCGCCGGCGCCCTTGGTGCCGCCGAAGGCCGCGGGCGCCTGGTCGGACATGTCGAAGCGGACGGAGTCGCCGGCTTCGACCAGGGACTTGGCGGTGGCGCGGGCCACGTCGTCGTTGTACGAGTCCAGGGGGACGTTCTTGTTGGGCGACAGGTAGCCGCCGGCCTTGGCCCAGACCTTGGACGCCTCCGGCCTGGCCAGGTATTCGAGCAGTGCCATGCCCGCCTTGGCGTTCTTGCCGTCCTTGAGGACCACGGCGGCGTCGCCGCCGCTGACGACGGGGGCCTTGCCGCCGCCGACGGGCGGGAAGGGGAAGAAGTCGGCGTCCTCGCCGATGGTCTTGCCGAACTGGTCGTGGGCGACTCCGCCGACGAAGTCTCCTTCGTAGACCATGCCGGCGTCGGGCTTGGGTCCGAAGACCTTCTCCACGGAGCCCGGGAAGTCGGTGTTGAGGGCTTCCTTCTGGCCGCCGGCGAGGAGTTCCTTGTCCTTGAAGACCTCGCCGAGAGTGGTCAGGGCCTGGACCACGGACGGGTCGGTCCACTTGATCTGGTGTGCGGCGAGCGCGTCGTACTTCTCCGGGCCGGCCTGGGAGAGGTAGATGTTCTCGAACCAGTCGGTGAGGGTCCAGCCGTCCTGGCCGGCGACGGAGAAGGCGGCGAGGCCGGAGTCGGAGATGGTGTGTCCTGCCTTGAGCATGTCGTCGAAGGAGGCGGGTGCTTCGACGCCGGCCTGGGTGAAGGCGTCGGGGCTGTACCAGACCGTCGACTTGTGGGCGGCCTTGAAGTAGAGGCCGTAGAGGGTGTCGTCGACGCTGCCGTACTTCTTCCACACGGGTGCGTACCCGGCGTCGACGGACTTCTCGGTGGTGGCGGACAGCGGGGTGAGCCAGCCGTTCTGTGCGAACTGCTGCAGTACGCCGACCTGCGGGACCATCACGACGTCGGGGGCGTTGCCGCCTTCTATCTTGCTGCCGACGACGGTGGAGACGTTGTCACCGGTGGAGATGAACTGGGTCTTCGCGCCGGTCTTGGCGCTGAAGGCGTCGAGGACCTTCTGGAAGTTCTTCTGTTCGGTGCCGGACCAGACACCGGCGACGGTGACCGTCTGGCCACTGAGGTTCTTGGCGCCGCCGCCCGCGGAGACGGGCTCGCTGCCGCCGCAGGCGGTGGCGCCGAGGGCGAGGGTGAGGGCGATGCAGCCGGTGAGCAGGGTCGTACGTCGTCGCGTCATCGTTGATGTCCCTTTGTTAGCTGGTGTGGGCGGGCTGAGTCAGAGGTCGTTGATCCACCACGCGGCGGTGGAGCCGGGGAGGACGCCGGGGGGCGTGGGGCCGCTGGCGAGGAGAGGGGTGCCGGCGACCGGCGCGGGGACGGGTTCGGTGCCGAAGTTGACGGCGCAGACGAGTCCGTCGCCGCGCTCGAAGGCCAGGACGCCGGGCGGGGTTTCGAGCCAGCGCAGGGAGCCTTCTCCCAGGTGGGGCAGGGTCGAGCGCAGGTGGAGTCCGTCGCGGTAGAGGTGCCAGAAGGAGCGGGTGTCGGCGAGGGCGCGGTCGGTGGCGTACTCGGCGAAGTAATCGGGTTGGGGCAGCCAGGGCCGTGCGGTGTCGGTTCCGGAGGTGAAGCCGAAGGGGGAGGCCTGTCCGGACCAGGGCAGCGGGACCCGGCAGCCGTCGCGGATGCGGGCCCGGCTGCCGGTGCGGCGGAAGATGGGGTCGGTGAGGACCTCGTCGGGCAGGTCGATGACTTCGGGCAGGCCGAGCTCTTCGCCCTGGTAGATGTAGGCGGCTCCGGGCAGGGCCAGCATCAGCAGGGCGGCGGCGCGGGCGCGTGCGGGGCCGAGGCCGCTGCCCTCGGGGGTGAACTCGCCGTACCGGGTGACGGTGCGGACCTGGTCGTGGTTGTTGAGGACCCAGGTGACCGTGGAGCCGGTGCCGGCGATGTCCTGCATGGCCTCGGAGATGACCTTGCGGAAGGCGTCGTCGGACCAGGGCGCGCTCAGCAGGTCGAAGAAGAAGGCCTGGTGGAGTTCGTCGGGGCGGACGTACAGCGCGTGCTGGCGGGCGGTGGGGACGGAGACCTCGCCGACGAGCAGGCGTTCCGATCCGTCGCGGGCGGTGTATTCCTCGCACACGGCCCGCCAGTGGCGCCAGACGTCGTGGACCTCGGGCTGGTTCCAGGCTAGGGGGTTGACGGAGTCGCGGGTGCGGGCGTCGGCCTCGGGGTCGTGTGAGTCAGGCAGGTCCGGGTGCTTGAAGAGGCCGGCGGCGACGTCGATGCGGAAGCCGTCGACGCCCCGGTCGAGCCAGAAGCGCAGCACGCGGTCGAACTCGGCGGCGGTCTCGGGGTTGCGCCAGTTCCAGTCGGGCTGGTCGGGCGTGAACATGTGCAGGTACCACTGGCCGGGCCGGCCGTCGGCCTCGGTGACGCGGGTCCAGGCGGGGCCGCCGAACATGGCGTGCCAGTTGTTGGGGGGCTGCGCGCCGTCGGGGCCGCGGCCGTCGGCGAAGTGGAAGCGGGCGCGCTCGGGGCTTCCGGGCGGTGCCGCGAGTGCCTGTCGGAACCAGGGGTGCTCGGTGGAGCAGTGGTTGGGGACGATGTCCAGCAGGACGCGCAGGCCGAGCCGGTCGGCGGCGGACATCAGCCGGTCGAACTCGGCCAGGTCGCCGAAGGTGGGGTCCACGTCGCAGTAGTCGGCCACGTCGTAGCCGTGGTCGTGCTGCGGGGAGGGATAGAAGGGGCTCAGCCAGATGCCGTCGACTCCGAGCTTCTTCAGGTAGGGCAGCCCGGCACGGACTCCGGCGAGATCGCCGATTCCGTCACCGGTGCTGTCGAGGAAGCTGCGGACGTACACCTGGTAGATGACAGCGTCGCGCCACCAGTGCTCCATGTTCACTGCCTGTCTCTGCCGTAACTGGTTATGCATGCATGTTAAGTAGCAGTGTCAGTCAGGTGTCAATGAGAAGCGCGCAAGCTGCGCTACATCGGTCCTTTATATAGGCATATTTCGGTGCGCTACGGGAGCGAAGAGCCCGCCATCCATACCTAACAAGTAACTAGGAAGGTCAGTGGGTGCTTACGGCGTCGAGCTCACGGCTGAGCCGGCGCACCGCCGCTTCCGGCGTCTGATGGCCCGTCAAGGCGTCCTGCACCGCCGCCTGGACGACCAGACTGACCTGGTCGTAGCGCGGGCTCTTCGGACGCGGTGCCGCATGCAGCACGCTCGAGCGCAGAATCGGCAGGTAGGGGAACTGCTGCACGAGGTCGGGGTCCTCGTACAGCGCGGCCCGTACGGGCGGCAGGGCGCCCCGCGTGAGGACCTGGCGCTGCACCGCCTCACTGGTCAGGTAAGCGATCAGGCGGGCCGCGGTGTCCGGGTGCCGCGCATGCGCGCTCACCGCCAGATCAGAGCCGCCCAGCACACTGCGTCCGGGGCCGTCCAGGCCCGGCAGGGGTACGACGCCCACCTTGCCCGCGACGGCAGAGCCGGGCGCGGAGGCGCTCGCGAAGGCGTAGGGCCAGTTGCGCAGGAAGAGCAGACGGCCGTCCTCGAAGGCCTGTTTGGACTCCTCTTCCTTGTAGGTGAGCGCCGCCCGGGGAATCCAACCCTCCCGGACGCCGCGCGCCAGGAAGCCGATGCCCTGGCGCGCCGCCGCCGAGTTGACGGTGACACGCCGCCCCTCGTCGCCGAGGATGCTTCCGCCGGCCGAATAGACCGCCTCCGCGGCGTTGACGGTGAGGCCCTCGTAGGGAAGGAACTGACCCGCGTAGCCGCCGAGGCCGTACTTGGGTGCGATGGTCTTCGCGGCCTCCTCCAGCTCCGCCCAGGTGTGCGGCGGTGACACGCCCTCCTTGGCGAGGATGTCCTTGCGGTACAGCAGCAGCCCGGCGTTCGTCACATAGGGCACGGCGTACAGCTTGTTGTTGTAGGTGGCCGTGTCGACGACCGGCGGCAGGAAGGACTTGAGCGGGAACCTGTCACGCGCGAGGGGCCGCAGCCACCCCGCCGCCGCGAATTCCGAGGTCCAGGCGACATCGATGTTCAGGACGTCGAACCGGCTGCGTTCTCCCCTGCGCAGGTCGGTGACCATCTGCGCATGGGTCTCGTCGGCGGAGTCCGGCAGCTGCACGAGCGTGATCTGCTCGTCGGGGTGAACACGGTTCCAGTCCCCCAGTACCGACCCCAGGTAACCGGTCAGGTCGCCGGCGGTGGCCAGCGTGAGCGGACCGCGATCCGCATCTGCGCCGTCGGCGCCCGGCCTCTCGGCAGGGACACACCCGGCGAGCAGCACACCGAGAGCGAGGAGACACTTACCCGCGGTCGTCGTCCACCGCATCGGTCCCTCCCAGAGCCACCCGACCCGGCACCATCACCTGAGTCAAGGGCCATGTATACCCGTTAGGTATGGGCGATACTAGGGGCCGGGAGATTTCACGACGACAGGAGGACCGCGGTAGTGCGCCTGCCCCTCCTGGCACTCCTCGCGCGAGGACCCGCACACGGCTACGAGCTCAAGCAGGGCCTTGAGCAACTGCTGGGGTCCGCGTACCCTCAGCCGAACATCGGCCAGATCTACGTCACCCTCGGCCGTCTCGAGAAGCAAGGCCTGATCGAGGGCGAGGACGTCGAGCAGTCCAGCCGTCCCAACAAGAAGGTCTACCGCCTGACCGCTTCCGGGCAGGCGGAGCTCCGCACCTGGTTCGACAGACCAGAGGATGAGCCGCGCGTCCGAGACGACTTCTTCATGAAGTTGGCTCTGGCCCCGCAGACCGGCATCGCCGATCAGATCGCTCTGATCAACAAGCAGCGCCGGCAATACCTCAATTCCATGCGCAACCTGTCGAAGCTGGCCGCCGAGGAAGACCGTGCCAACCGCATCGCCCACCTCCTCATCGAGGGTGCGATGCTGCACCTGCAAGCCGATCTCGATTGGCTGGAACGATGCCAGGAAGAGCTGGAGGAGCTGGAGTGAACGACCATCCCGCTCCCGCACTGCGCGCAGAAGGCCTGCTCAAGACCCACTACGGCGAGAGCGGCCCGGCCCATGCCGTACGCGATGTCGATCTCACCGTCCGGCACGGAGAGTTCCTGGCCGTCACCGGCCCCTCCGGCGCCGGGAAATCGACCCTCCTGCACCTGCTCAGCGGACTGCAGCGCCCCGACAGCGGCAGCGTCTGGCTGGACGGCGAACGCACCGACACCTGGGGCGAGGCCCGCTGGGCGGTCGAACGCCGCACACGCATCGGCATCGTCTTCCAGTTCTTCAACCTCGTCTCCAGTCTCTCCGTCGCCGACAACGTCGAACTGCCCGCCCTCCTCGCCGGCCTCTCCCCCAGGCAAGCACGTACCGAGCGGCAAAAACTGCTGGACGAGCTCGGCCTCACCGGCAAGGAACGCAGCCTGCCCGCCGAACTCTCCGGCGGCGAACAGCAACGCGTGGCACTGGCACGGGCCCTGGTCAACCACCCCCCGCTGCTGCTGGCCGACGAACCCGCCGGAAGCCTGGACAGCAAGGGCACCCGCGAGGTGATGCGGCTGCTGTCCCGCTTCCACCAGCGCGGGCAGACGATCGTGCTGGTCACCCATGATGCCCGGCTGGCCAGCGCGGCAGACCGGGTGATCAGCTTCTTCGACGGCAGGATCGCCGACGACGCCACACTCGACAGCACCCCGTCACCGCGACCGGGAACGTCCGGAGTGCTCAAGCTCAACAGCTGAGGTGCGCACGTACGGCGACACCGGAGGGGATGAACTGAATGCGCGCCACCTTGCGCTGGGCCCAGTCCGATCTGCGCACGCACCGGGGCGAAGCTCTGTTCCTGGTGCTGGCCACCTGCGGCATCGCCATGTCGCTGCTGCTGGCCACCGCACTCTTCGGCTATGCCACCAACCCCTGGCAACGCGTCTTCTCCCAGACCCGCGGAGCGCACGTCTGGATCCACACCGGCACCTCCACCGACCTCGAGAAGCTGTCAGCCGTAAACGGCGTCGAGGCCGCCGCCGGCCCCTACGCCACCAGCAGCACCACCCTCGCCTCCCGGGGCGCCCGCGCCACGGTGGAACTGCGGGCCACCCCGCACCTGCCCGGCGTCGACCGTCCCCTGCTGACCGCCGGACGCTGGCTCGACCCGCGCACCCCCCGGGGCGTGGTGCTGGAAAGCCAACTGGCCCGCGCCCTGCTCACGAGCCCCGGAGACGCGCTCACCCTGCAGGGCACCTCCGAAAAGATCACAGTCGTCGGCGTCGCCGACAGTGCGGAAACCCACTACAGGCCTGGCGGAAAACCCGGGCTCGTCTGGGCACTGCCGGCCGCTGTGCAGCGTCCGGACGGCCAGGCCATCGGGCTGCGGCTGATCCATCCGGACGACACGGACTACGCGATCCAACGCGCCGTCACCGTGCTGGGCGCCGGCGCGATCGACGACGTCTCCACCTGGCAGCAGGCACGGAACGAAGCACAGGGCGAGAACCGCCTCATCGGCCAGGTGCTCGGCCTGTTCGGCGTCGGCTCCCTGCTCGCCGCCGGACTCGCGGTGCACGGTGCCATCGGCACCCGTATCCGCGGCCATCTCCGTGACATATCCGTCCTCAAAGCCGTCGGCTTCACCCCCGGACAGGTCGTCCGCACCTTCCTGTGCCAGCACGTCGCCTACGCGGTGGTCGGAGCACTGGCAGCCGCAGCGGTCACCGAAACCGTCGGCTCCCATCTGCCGGGCCGGCTGGGAGACGCCGTCCAGGTGTGGCGCGTCCTTCCCGGGCACACCGCGGCACAGATCCTCATCCCGGTGGCGGTGGTGCTGTTCATCGCCGCGACGACCGGCCTTGCCGCCTGGCGGGCGGGGCGGGTACCCCCGGTGCCCGGAGCCCGCGCCGCGGCGACATCCGGCCACCGCGCGTTCCGCTCCGGCCGACACCCGCAGCGCAGCCGCCCCCGCATCACGCACCGCACGTCATTCAGCACGGCACGCCCCCTGTCCGCTGCGACACGGCGGGCCATCGGAGGCGGCGTACCGGCCGCCCTGGTCCTGGGCCTGCACGCGTTGATCGCCCGGCCGATCCGCTTCGTCTCCAGCGTCGCACGCCTGGCACTGCCCCTGCTGCTGGTCGTCGTGGCCGTGAGCGCCTGGACCACCCTCGACCGCTTCCACAGCCAACCCGAGAGGTTCGGCGCCCCGGCCGCGCTGACCGTCCGCTCGCACGAGGGACTCAGCGACCAGGAAGTCCGCGAACTGCTGCTCGGCCTGCCGCAGATAGCCGCGGTCTATCCGGGCGTGGAGGTCGCCGCCCTGGTCCCGGGGCAGACGGCGACCATCGCCCTGCGCGGACTCGGCACCCGCCAGTCCCCCTATCCCGTCTCGCTCGCCGAGGGCAAGGCCGCGACCGCCCGTGACGAGGCAGTGGCCGGGCAGGGACTTCTGGACCTGCTGAACGCGAAGGTGGGCGACTGGATCCGCGTGACGGTCGGCGACCAGCCCCAGGTCCTGCACATCGTGGGCCGCAGCATCGAGCCGGAGAACGCCGGCCGCGTCATCACCACCTCACTCGACACCCTGCGCGAGAACGACCCCAGCCTCGGCCCGGCTCTCTACCAGCTCCGTCTCCGACCGGGCGCCGACCCGCACACGGTCGCGCGCCACGTGCTCACCGCCGGCGACGACCGACTCGACGTCCACACCGTGCCCGGCCCGGCCGACGAACTCTCACCACTGCGCGGCGTCGTCGCCGGCCTGATCCTCGTACTCGCCCTCATCGCCCTCATCGAGGTGCTCACCACCATCGCGGCCACCGTCCGGGAGAGCGAACGTGATCTGTTGGCGCTGAAGGCGATCGGCCTGTCGCCGCGCCAGATCACGGCCATCACCCTCACGGCCACGGGCTGCACCGCCCTGGCCGCATGCGTCGCAGGGGCGGGCATCGGCATGCCCCTGGCACGCTGGCTCATCGACACCCAAGGACGATCGAGCGGCATCGGATCGGGGATCGCCCAGAGCCCGCCACCGGCACTGTTGGTGATCTTCGCCTTGGCCGCCGTCATCGTCTCGACCGGGCTGGCAGCGGTACCGGCCGCACGGGCGGCGCGGCGCCGACTGGCGGACTCACTGGCCGCCGCAGCGTGAGCAGCACGTGACGCCGCGGCCTGCACATCGGTCTTCCGCACATCGGTCTTCCGCACATCGCAGCTCCTGAACTTCGATGTGCGCCGACAGCAAGCGCGCCCGCCCCGCGCACACCGACCTACCGACGGCGCACCCTGTTGCGGTGCAGTTCGAGAGCGGCGGCCGCTCGGTCACGACTGCCATGGTGAGCACGCCAGGTACGCAAAGTGTCCAGCAGGACGGCAGGGCCGGGAGATTCGACATCGCCACCAGCACCGCTCGGAAGACGTTGGCGCACCTGCGTGACATGGGCGAGATGCGCACTGAGCTGGTCGTGGGCTCCTTCCCGCCGACGCTTGGGGGGGCTCGGCCTCGGTACGAAGGAGCACAAGCCGCCCGAGCGCGGAAGCTGGGACGATGACCGGGCCCCTTCGCCCCGTCACCACCTCTCAATGCACCCGTGCGAGCCACCAACTGGCGCCGCACGAAGCCAACATGCCGGGGCCGCTGAGCCGACGTCACAGACACACATGGGGTGCGCAACCACGGAAGCCGCCCAGGCCCTGTCGTTGCCATGCCCAGTGTCAGGCGTCAGCCGGCCATGCTGCGCGGCGCGGGCATATTCATCAGCCGCCGTGACGGTCGCCGCGTCCTGCACGCGGCGACCGCCCTCGCGTTGTTCCTCCTCGACACCAGCGACAGGGTGCTGTGACGACCTGCAGGTTCAGGACGGGACGCAGACCTCCGCGCCCTTCAGGGTTCCCTGGCCTACGACCTCGATGAGCGGACGGACACAACCAGCGGCGAGATACGTGGACCAGGTCTCAGTGCCGGTGTTCATACCGGGTGTCAACGGCCCGTGGACGTTGCGACTGAAGTTGGCCCCGCCACCAGTGTTGTTCTGCCAGCCCAGCCGTACGTGCACGGCGTCTCCCGCGCGCTTCCAGTAGCCGACCCCGATGACGCCGTTCTGCCCGACCCGGCCGGTGACGTCGATGCAGAGATCGCCGTTGCCGAGGTCAGTGCAGCGCTGGACGTAAGCCTCCGGGGCGGCCTGTGCCGGGGTGGCTGCCGCCGCGGGCACCAATACGCCGATCAAGGTGGCACCCAGTGCAAGGGCAGAAATCTTCATGAGTCCTCGATTCTTTTCATCAGCTGGTGAGCGAACGAAGGGGTTGAAAGCGTGCCGGAATGCAGTGCGACAACGTGATCTGCGGCGCTTCGCCGAGCCGGACCATCATTTCCATCACCGTCGAAATCGCCGCCGTGTCCGTCCAGTGAACACTCGGTCTCGGGATGGACGCCTGACCCGCGCATCGCACAGCCGAAAAAGCAACAGTCTCGGACGCGGAGGGCCTTCGTCTGGGCATGTGCTCGGCCCCAGGTGCACCAAGTCGAAGGCCGTGAGGACGATTTCGGGCCACGGTCCTGGTGCAACCGTGGCCGTGGGGGGATGGCGGCCTGCCATTCCTCGTACAGGCCGCCATCCGCCGACACCTGAGTCAGCAGTTGTAGGCGTACCAGACCGGTGCGAAGTTGTAGCTGGAGAATCCGTGGATCGTCCCGTTCACCTCACGGCCCGGGATGGTGTCGATAACGGTGAACAGCCGGTTCTTGAACGAGGCGGCCGTTCCTACCGTTTGGTTGTTCCATGCCGACCCCGCGCCGTTCCACTGGACCAGCCGGTAGTCGTTGCAGACGTAGAGATCGAAGCGGGTGCCCTTGAAGTTCGGTTGAGTGTAGAGGCAGAGCCGCCCGTAAGCGCAGTCGCCGCCGTCGCCCCGAGCCGGTACGCCATCCACACCGTCAACGCTCGCCTGCGAGTTGTCGTTGGAACCCGCCGGTGCGGACCAAGCAGGGCCGGCGAGAGTACCGGTGGTGAGCGCCAGGGACGCAACGACGAGTGCTGCCCCTTTTCCAAAACGCATGGTGATGCCCCCTCGTTGATGGTCGTGCGGTCCGCACGATTGTCATCTGCCGAGCGCGTCGGCCACCAACAATTCAACGAGCATGGAAAAGTGGCAGAGCCGGACACATCAGAACACGTCGACTCATCCGAGCTCCGCATCGTCCCGGCCGCCCATGCACCGCCGACAGTCCTTGCGTTCACACACGAAGCACGCCCGTCGAGGCGGCCGAAGCAGCTCATCACGGGCTGACGACAGTCGTTACTGCCCCATCCCTGTCAGATAACTGCCCGAAATCACGAGGCCTCTCAGAGGGCGTCTGAGGTAGGCAGATTGTTCTGATACCCCAGTAAGTTCCTCGCCAGGTGAGGGCGGTCAGGTCTGCTGCTGCCTCGTGCTGGCATCAATGACTCCGCGGAAGGGCTCGACCATCTGCTTCGAATGCTCGCCGAGCACGGCGATAGTCCGCAGGGCCCCATCCCTGTGGCCATCAAAACCTCCTGCGGACTTCACCTCCTGCGGACTTCTGGAGATCTTTAACGGCGGAGGTTACGGGGGTTGGAGGTCGAGTCCGGTCTTGGCCATGAGTGCATCGATGAGGCCGGGTCGGTACTGCATCCGTTTGAGCCGGTTCTTCACCAGCACGGTGAGCTGATCAAGGTTGTGTTTGGTGAGGTTGGCCAGCGATCTCTTCAGGTGTGACCACACACCTTCGACCGGGTTGAGCTCGGGTGCGTACGGCAGCAGCGGGTAGACGGTGAGCCATAATCGGGCGGCGATCAATTCTCGCATGGTGCGGCTGACATGTGTGTTCACGTTGTCCCACACCAGGGCGACGGGGCCGCCGAGCTGCTGATGTGCGGCATCCAGCAGACGGACGTAGTCGGTCTCGGTGAAGCCCTTGGGCCGTCCCCTGGCGGGGCCGCAGTCGAGGTGGATGCGGTAGATCAACCGCGGGCGGCGGCCGGCCCTGGTACAGATCGGCGCGGCCATCGAGACACGTTTCGTGCCCGCGGCGGTGACCTACACGACCGGCGTGTGTCCACGTCGGCCCCAGGTGCGGCCCTTGGGCGGCCTCAGGCCCTGGCCTGCCTCGTCCCGTTCGGTGGCCTTACGGGCCGGGACCTGCACGCTCCAGCCGATGCGGTGCAGCAGCAGGTCCAGGCCGGCCAGGGTGTACTCGACCCCGAACCGGCGGCGCACGACCTCGCGGATGCGGGCCAGCGTCCAGCACTGGTCAGGCCAGCCGGAAGCGGCCGAACCAGCTTCCAACACCGTCTCCAAGGCTCGCAGTTGACTCGCATCCAGCCTGCAGCGGGCGCCACCAGGACCCTTGGAGACCAGGGCCTGCCTGCCGCCCGAAGCCAGGGCTCGACGCAACCGGTTCGCCGACATCCGAGTCACTCTGAATCGCCGGGCCACCTCTGCGTCGCCGGCTCCCGCCTCCATCAAGTCAGCGGCCGCAAAACGAACTTGCTCACGCCGAGCCCGCTCCTCGGCCGTCAGACCACCGCCATCGGGATACCTCATCCCTCCGGCATAGCGCGGCCTCCACCAACCGTCACACCCCAACGTAACCTCCGCCGTTAAAGATCTCTAGCGCACGGTGAAGTCAGCCGCAGTGGTGTCCAAGGTGGTGGAGCCGTCCTTGGCGGTGGCCAGGACGGCGACATGCCAGACGCCGCGCGGGGACGACGTGGCATCGGCAGCGGTGACCGTGACGGTGTAGGAGCAGTGCACGGTGTCTCCCCCGGCAGCGGCACAGACGGCCGGCTCCGCGGCGGCCATGTCCTTCTCCGTCAGTCCCTTCTTGCCCAGGGACGACTTGTCCGGCCAGGCCAGCACCTTCACGCTCTTGGTTCCGGACGACGCGGTGACATCGGTGGCGAAGGTGAGCGAGCCGTCCCGGTCGCCGCCGGGAGCGGTGTAACGGGCGGTGCTGTCAGCCAGCAACGGTGGCTGCTCTCCGGCGTAGGCGAGCGCGAACACGCCGGCGCCGGCACCACCGAGGACAACGACACCGGCGGCCACGGACAGAGCGATACGACGGGACATGGGATTCTCCGCAACGGTCTTCAGCACTGGATCGAGCCGACGCAACTGCCTTGCGCCGCAGCACAGATACTCGCCGCACAACGATCTGCCGGACATCAGCGCACCTACTCAACCCCGTCTGAGTAGCAGAGGCCCACGGGCGCGACGATCCGCATCCCCTCGCCTGTCGGCGTACTCGCCTCTGCGCAGAGCCGCGTACGGATGATCGTACAGAGCAAAGAGACCCGTGAAGCGCCGGCGCCGTTGTTCGAGATGATGGGGCGGTGTCTCTTCGCTACTTCAATCAGACCGGCTGGACCGCGATCTTCAGCGGCACCGACACCGAGATCGGCCGCATGGTGCGTGTCGAGGGCTGGGACCAGGCGACCGGGACGGCCCTTGTCGTCGATCCCAAACGTGGTGCCCTGCGCGCGGTGACGGACTACGAGGACTTCTCCCACTTGGAGCGAGCCGACCAGGTCGTAGCCGCGGTGCCTGGTGGAGGGTGGCGGGTGCACTGGAAGGACGAAGGCCCGGGGGGAACACCGCTGACGGAACAGGTACTGGCCTGGCTCATCACGTCGCAGGGGCGGGCGACAGCCATCACGGTCGATGCCCAGGGGCATGTCGAGGATGCTGATGGCGCCGATGCCTTCATCCCGCCGGGCGAGGACCCGGCGTCGTGATCGCAGCCGGTCAGGCCACGTCGTTCTCCCGCTCGATGACCTTGAGTCGGCTCTTCAGCCGGTAGCTGGGGCCGTTGATGGAGATCACTTCGCAGTGGTGGAGGAGACGGTCGAGGATGGCGGTGGCGAGGAGTGCATCACCGAAGGCCTGCGCTCATTCGGTGAAGGTCTTGTTCGCGGTCAGGATGATCAAGCCCTTCTCTTAGTGCTTCGATATCACCTGGAAAAACAGGTTCGCCTCAGCTCGTTCGAGGGGCTGGTAGCCGACCTCATCGACGACCAGAAGTTGGGCCGCAGGTAGGTGCCGAGCTTGTTCAGGCGCCAGCCTGCGAGCTCGGCGGCTTTGAGGTGCGGAGCATGTCGTCAAGGCTGATGAAGTGGAGCGAGTGGCCGGCCCGGCCTGCCGCGACCGCGAGGGCGCAGCGATGTGCGTGGTGCCGACCCGGGGCGGCCCGAGCAAGGCGGCATCGGCCTTGGCCTCGACATAGGACAGGGTGTCGAGGTCCTTGACCTTGCGGGTAGGTCTTCGCCCGTGGGGGCTGTGCCTCGGTGCGGGTCGGGCCGACGCCGACGGCGCTGACGCGAACCCCGTGGGGGCCGTATTCGGCGGCCCGTGCTTTGGCGGGCAGGTTGACCGCCGCCTTGCTGGATCCGTTCAGCGACATCGCCGGCACGCCGTACGACGCGACCTGTGTGCTGATGTTCACGATGACCACCTCGCCGCGCTCGGCCGTCGTCGGTGCCAGCTCGGCGACGAGGAAGAACTTCGCCTTCACATTGAGGTCGTAGACGGCGTCGATCTCCTCCTCGGTCACCTCGTGGGTGGACCGGAACGGGTATGCCGCACCCGCGTTGTCGACGAGGATGTCCACCCGGCCTCCGCCCGCCTGGCGGGCGCGCTGTGCCAGTGACCGTGCGGATGCGGCGTTGCGCAGGTCGGCCGCGAGGAAGAGGGCCCTTCCGCCGCAAACCGCAAACCGCGGTGGCGTCCGCCTTCACCGACTGGAATCGGGGACCACCGGACTCGGCCGCGGTGCACGACGCTCTGCCCGACCCGGCGGATCGCCCTGGTGCAGGCGTTCGTGCAGTTCCCTCACCAGCCCCGTATCCCGCCAGCGGGGGAAGACGACGCACACACCCGAGCCCAGGGCGGGAAGCCCGTGGGCACCGCCCGATGACGTTCAGCAAGACCGTCGTCGTCACCGCGGACTCCGCCAGGGGCACGGTCTTCGGCTTCGCCACCGCAGGCGTCCGTCTCGCTCAACCTCTTGTGCGTCAGTCCGACAGCCAGCGCAGTTCGTGCGCCAGGGTTTTGGCGACGGCACGGATACGGCGGTGTAGTGGCGCCTGCTCGCGTGGGAGGACCAGGCAGAACGTCAGGTTGGGTGCGCCTCGCAGTGGTCGCCAGGTGAGACCGGCCGGTTGTGCCGCGGCCGCGGTTTCTCCGGCAGGGGCGAGCGTGGCCCCGTCGCGCAGGTCGCGCTGAGACATGTCGAAAGAGACTGCGGACGTGTGGAATCGGGGGTGTGGTCGGGTGTCGCGGAACAGCGCGGACAGCTGATCGTGGATCACGGGGTTGGCCGCACGGTCCGGGAGTCGCAGCGGATACGCGGCCGCGTCGGCGATCTCGATCTCCGGGTGTTCGGCCAGCGGATGGTGCTGCGCCAGCTGCACCCCGATGCGCGCACGCCGCAGCGGGAACCGGTGCACGCCACGGCCCGGCTGTTCACCGCGGGTGATCCCGGCATCGATGCGGCCGTCGGCGACCGCGGAGCAGATCTCCGGTGTCGCCATCGGGACCGCGCCGACCTCGAGTCCGCCGTTGTCGCGAATCAGCCTCTCCACCAGGGCCGGTGCCGTCTCGGCGCCGGCGCTGATGCTGTATCCCATGCGCAGCGTGCCCAGTTCACCGGCCGCCGCGCTCCGGGCGGTGTCCCATGCCCGGTCCAGCGCCGCCAGCGCGGGCGGCGCGGACTCCGCCAAAGCCGCACCGGCCGTGGTCAATACGACGCTACGGGTGTTGCGGACCAGCAGGGCCGTACCGAGTTCCGCCTCCAATCGGCGCATCCGGGCGCTGAGTGCGGGCTGTGCGATACCGATCCGTGCCGCCGCGCGGGTGAAGTTCAACTCCTGCGCCAGCACCAGGAAGTACCGCAGGCTCACCGTATCCGGCGCCACACGCTCACCCCTGCCGATTGATAACGATCCGTTCTGAGTCTATCCCGTACCGGTCTTTCCCCCGACCGCACATCAAGCCCTAACCTGCGCATACGACGATTCCACCGACCGCAGGACCCGCCGCCGGGCTCGATCGATCTGCCTGTCAATCCGACGTCGGACGCGTCCGGCCGAACAGAGGAAGTTTCCATGGCCAAGGGCTACTGGGTCAGTGTCTACCCCGCCATTTCCGACCCTGAGAGACTGACTGCCTACAACGAGCTGGCCCGTCCGGCTGTCCAGGCCGCGGGCGGGCGGACCCTGTCCCGTGGCAGTCGAGTTGTCGCCCACGAGGCCGGAATCACGCAACGCGTCGTCCTGATCGAGTTCGACAGCCTTGAACACGCCGTCGCAGCCTACGAGAGCGAGGCATACCAGAAGGCGCTGGTGGCTCTCCCCGACGGCGTCGAGCGCGACTTCCGCATCATCGAAGGCATCGACTGAACGGCACCCCGGGGTGGCTCATCAAGATCAATCTTGAAGAGACGGAGTTGGCTGACCGGGAGCATCCTCGCCGGCGGGCTACTCGAGACGAGCACGACTGGGTCATGGCCCGGACGTCTGAGCAGATGTTCCACGCCAGCTGTGGGCCCGGCCATCTGGCCGAGGCACCCTCGCTGTTCCGGACCTGGGCGTCCGAGGACGTCACGGAAGGGCTTTGATCGGAGCTGCTCACGCCGCGAGCGCGGGCCTGCCGTGGAGGGTGACGATGTCGGCGACGTAGGCGCGGGCAGCAAGGAGCTGGTCTTCCGTAAACTCATCGCCTGCCTGCGCAAAGTAGACGGCCGCGTCATCCGGATCGGCCGAGAGACGTGACGATCCCTGCTGATTCGACGCGGCGTCACCTGCAGCGCTCCAGGACAGTGACGGAGCCCCCCGGGCCCCGACCGTGACATCAAGCTCGACCGTATCGAGCGCCTCCTGGACCGCTTCCCCACCCGCGTCTTCCCGTTCGACGAATTCGACCCGCTCAGCCTCCGCCCCACCGCCGGTTCAGACTGGCCCCCTGCCGGTCACCCCGGCCGGCACGTCGCGACCTACCACCGCGCTCACGGCGTCCGGTACTTCCACAACTGTTGCTCGATCGGCGGCGGCACCCTGTGGGGCGTCAGCCGCCGCGAGAAGGCCGTACAGACCCGGGCCCTGCGCGCCGACCAGCGCTGGCGCAACAGAAGGCGCATCACCCGGACGTCCTGGCCTGCAAGGTCCCTCAGACCGATGACCGCTCCCCCACCCTGACGGTCCCCCTAACAGCACCGGCGCGGCCCGGGCCTGACCCCAGCGAGGTGGTCGGCCGCAAAGCGCGCCGAGTCGTCCGCCTCCCCACTGACGAGCATCCTCCGCCCGCTCTTGACCGCTGGGACCAGCTGCTGAACGGCTTCAGGAAAACGCGCCATGAGCGGCCTGCACCAGTGTGGAACCTCCCCCGCCACACGGGTGGCCGCACCTGTGGTACCGGCGGTACCATCGGTACCATGTCTCAGCCCAAAGCGATGAATCTACGTTTCCCCGATCCGGCCCAGCGTGCCGCCATCGAGGCCGCAGCCCGGCAGGAGGGCGTCAGTTTGCAGGAGTACATCCTGTCCGCCGCCTACGACCGTGCCACCGCGGTGGAGAGGCACTTCCTCGACGCTTTCAGCAAGTCGATGGCCCGCAGCGGCGACGCCTTCACCGAAGCGGCCGAAGCGGCCGATTCCGACAGGGAGCGTCGTGCTGCGGAGCTCGCCGCACGGCACGATCTTGAGGAGCAGCAGGAGCGGGGCCACGCCGCGTGACACAGCACGAACCGCTTCACCCTCTCGATGTGACCTTCCTGCTGCATGCTGCCGAGTTGCTGCCCGGTGATCCGCAGGTGGACGACTACGGCCCTTTGTACGGGGCTGTCGCCCGGGTCAATGCCCGGGCCATGGAGCGCGACGTCTACGGGTCCGTGTACCTCAAGGCGGCGGCTCTGCTGCAGACCCTGGTGCGGCTGCCGTGTCTGGAGCACTCCAACGAGGCGTTCGCGTGGCACTGCGCAGAGGCGTATCTGGTGCTGAACGGATGTCGACTGGAGTATCCGCCGAAAGAGGCGGTCGCCCTGGTGCGGGACGCGGCTTCCGGCACGTTGGGGGTTGGCCTGGTGGGTCGTCAGTTGCGGGCCTGGACCGTGGCCTGACTCTGTTTGTTCAGCGCTCCGTGTATCCCTTGTGAGTCGCCCGTGGCGTGGGATTTCGTCAGGGGTCGAGGGCACGCAGGAGGGGCGTCAGCAGTCTCCGCGTCCAGGTGGTTTTCTTGGTGTCCGCGCCTTCGGGTGGGTCGTCGAGTGCCGTGGCGATGCGGCGCAGTAGTCGAGAGCCGCCGGTCAGCAGGCCGAGGCTTGGGCGCAGGGCCAGAACGGAGGCCGCCTGCCGGGTCACGCCGGGCCACTGCAGCTGGTGGGTGAGAAGTGCTGCGAGTCTGATCGTGGCGGTGACGGGAATGCGGTTCGCGGGCAGGTGCTGCCGTAGCAGTTCCACAAATGGCCGGGCGATCTGGTTCTCAGCGTCGGTCATGCCGAACTGGAGGGTGAAGGACTGCGTGAAGTCGTCGATGGCGTCTTCGTATCGTGCGGCGTACAGGCGTACCGCGCCGCGGCCGCCGTATGCCCACGGCCACAGTGGTTCGTCGGCAAGCGCGCGGTCGAAGTCCCGTTCGGCTTCCGCGAGCCGTTCCGCCTCCCACAACAGCCATCCGCGCATGGCAAAGGGGAGCGTGAAACCGTCATCGACGGAGATGGCGCGGTCGAGGTCTGCCAGCGCTTCGGCCTCGCGGCCGAGTGCGTGCAGGGCCCAGGCACGGATTGAGTAGGGCCAGGCCAAGTCCTGTGTTGCGTGTTCGTCCGGGGCGGTCAGGGCCCGGTTCGCCTCACGCAGTGCCTCTGCGTGTCGGCCGAGGTCGAGGAGCAGCCCGGCATACTGGGCGCGGTACCAGTGCGATTCGCGGTCCAGCTCGGCCGCCCGCGCCATGTCGCGGACGGCTTCGTCCCACCGCTCCAAGCCCATCAGGCACCAGGACCGCTCCGCATGGGCCTGGATGTACTCGGGGTCGATGGCCAGCGCGCGATCCAGATCTGCCAGCGCGTCTTCGTGCCGTCCCTCGATGCGGTACAACGCGGCACGGCTGACGCGTGCCCATTCCTGCTCGGGCGCAAGTTCGAGGGCATGGTCGAAGTCGGCAAGCGCCGCGGCGCGTTGACCTGCCGTCAGATGGACGCGTCCGCGCACCACATGAGTCCAGGCATCGGGGCGGGCGCGGACCGCCTCATCCATGTCGGCGAGTGCGTGTGCTGTGTTCCCCATCTGGTCATGCGTGAAGGCGCGTTCGACCAGGGCGTCGCTGTGCTGCGGTTCCAGGGCCAAGGCCGCGGTGAGGTCGGCGAGTGCGGCCTCGTTCCGCTCCGCCAGCCGGTGCAACCGCCCGCGCACGACTCGGGCGTGCAGCTGCCCGGCGGTTTCCATGCCGGTGTGGGAAAGCAATGCGTCGAGGCAGGCGAGGACTGCCAAACTGTCGTCCCGGGGCACGTCGGCCAGCCGGTCTCCCCACGCCTGCAGAGCGTCGTCCGCAGTGTCGATGCCGGCCTGGGCGAACAGCTGTGTCCAGCGCCGGGCTGTGGCGCTCCCGTGGTCGCAGGCTTCCACGGTTTCGGCGAGGGCGTCCGGCAGCGCGCGGCGCGGCTCGGCGCACAGGAGGTGGTAGGTCTCGTTGTACCGGTGTTCGCGCCAGGTTGCGTCGCCCCAGCATTCCGCAGTGGGCAGGCTCTCCTCCCGCTCCGTGCGCCAGGCACGGAAGGTCTGCGCGAGCAGCTCATGCGCGGCACGCCAGCGGGTCGGGGACTGCAGGCGCTGCAAGCGCAGCATGGGAGCACGTACGACGTCGTGGTAACGGCAGCGCCCAGCCTGGTCGGTGACGAAGGCGAGCTGGCGTATCCACGCGTACTGCTCTATGGCCTCGGCCGGGGCGATGGCACGGTAGACGTCCTCGTCGAACTGAAGGGGAAGCGCCAGAGTCAGCGCGGCGGCCCGCCGCGCCGGGTCCGTCTCCCACTTCAAAAAGCGCTCCACGGCCGTCTCCGAGGGGTCGCCCACGGTGCGGTCGGAGTCGGGCCGGGCCTGCGCCAGGGTGTGCACCAGCACGGGAAGCCGACCGGACAGGCGCAGGACGACCTCGACGACGCGCTCGTCGGCGACACCTCGCAGCGCAAGCAGCGCCCGCGCCTCCTCCTCGGTGAACACCTCCAGCGGTACCTCCGTGATCAGGTCGAGCCAGTCGTTCCAGCTCCGGGCGGCAAGCCGCCCCTGTCCGGACAGCACGATCTGAACATTCGCCGGCAGCGCGCCGTGGACGTCACCGAATGCGATGTCGCGCAGCCACTCGTCCAGCACGGGGCCGGTCCGCTCGTACACGTCGAAGAACAGCACCACTCGCGGCAGCCGACGTGCCGCCTCCGCCAAGTCCTCCAGAAACACCGGGGTCAGGGCGCGCACCGGGTCCATGACAAGCCGTACGTCGTCGTGGGATCGCAAACGTGTGCCCAGCACCGCGCGTAGCCGGTCCGCGCCCTGGGCGACCTGCTGCGGATCGACAGCGCCGGCAACCGCCCCGACGCCCGGGATCAACCCGAGGCCGACCAAGCCCACTTGCGCGGCGACCGACGCCGGGAGCGAGGCCGCGGGCGGCTCTGCGGCGCCGGCGCCCTCTGCGGTCGGCTGGGTGTCCCGGGCCAACTGCGCGCCGTGCTCGCGCCGGCGCAACGTTGCCAACAGCTTCTCGAAGCCACGCAGTTGCAGGCCCTGGAGGCCGAGCCGGTCGGCGATCTGCGCCATTGCCTCGACGGCGCTGTGTATCCCGTCGTCCAGATGCACCGTGGCGGCCCCCTGCTCGCGGGCGACCACCTCCCACTGCCGCAGCAGCGAGGTCTTGCCCACACCGGCGTTGCCCCGGACGTGGTAGAGGAATTGATAGTCGTCGCTTTCCGGATCTCGTGCGAGGTTCTCCCGGAAAGCATTCACCTCACTGTGCCGGCCCACGAAACCGTTCCGGCGGCGGCGTCGGATCAACTCCTGCCGTGACAGCCGCTGTTCTGGCATCCCGCACCCCCGGTTCCAGTATGGCAAGGGTGCGCTGCGCCCGGCATGCGGATGACGATGCATGTGGTGACTGATGCCGATGACATTCTCACTTACCGTCAGTTCGTCAGCGAGCCCCCCTCGTCCGCTCTCCGCGGGCGGCCGGGGCACCCGGGGCGTGGTGCTGCGGGAGGGCGGCGCGCCGTGGGTGAGGGCGGCGCGGCCGGTTGAGGCGACCAAGAGCAGGGTGGTGGCTGCAATTGCCGTACACGCGGGACACTTGGATCCGCCGGCCTCCGGCAACAAGGCGACTGCTTGCCGGACTGGCTGGACGCCGTCCGGCAGGACGGCCTGTCCAGCTTCCACACACTCGCCGTCGGCATCGGCCGAGACCGTGACGCCGTCATCGCCGCCCTCGCCCTGCCCTGGAAGTCGGGCGTCGTCGAATGCCATGTCAACCGGATGAAGATGATCAGGCGTCAGATGTTCGGCCGCGCTGGTTCTGCCCTCCAACGGAGGCGTGTCCTGCCTTTCTCATGACAGCCTCTGTCAGTGGCCGCTGCGATGATCACCGCACGTCAGCGTGAGGAAAGATCCAGAGGGACTTGGCCTCGTGCGGGCGACGCTCAGCCGCACCATAGGGGCCGAGAGCTACCTTCCGAGCCCAGAAGGCGCAGAGGCTGTCGCAGCCGCCGCTCTCATCGCGGTACAGCGCCCAAGCGGTCAACCGATCAGTACAAGCCCCGTTGCCGAGAAGTCGTCCGAGCTCGCCGAACTCTGGGACGGGACATCAAGTGGCCCGGCCTGGCGGCCCTGCCTCAGTCGCCTGCGCGCCGTCCTCGCGCCCGTATCCACACCTCGGGAAGAGGTCGTCTTCGATCTTTGACCGGATCACCAGAGCTTCGCCTGGCTGACAGGCAGCGCGGCTGTTCGGCGGTCCTCTTGTTGCATGACCGGCGGTCGGTGCCTCGCTGTCCTGTGGTGTTGTGGCTGCTGTTGTGGCCGGCTCTGTACGGCTTCCGCTGCTGTTCCGCGACGTGGGTGGACCCGCTGATCCCTCGCTTCCGGCCAGTGCTGTCACTCGCGGCGGTGTTGTCCGGCAGCAGTCGGCCGTCGTTGATGAATGGCAGACCGGGGGCGGGGTGATCGGCCCTGGTGCCGTTGGCCGCCGAGCGTATGGCAAGCACGACGTTCTCCCTCTCGGTCAGTGGTGGACCGAGGAGGTGGGAAGCCGGCCGGCCGCGGAGGCAGCCACGCGGCGGGAACGAGCCGTCCGGCATTGCCAGGGGCCACCGGCAGGCGGGCGTGCGACGGCCGCTTGACGACGACGTGTGCCGGCGTTTCATCAGGCGGTGTAGGTGAATTGCCACCAGCTGCTGCTGGGGCCCGGGCTTCCGTCCTCGGCGATGCCGGTGACCCGCCAACGTCCCGCTTGGACGCCCACGAAGTCGAACTGGTAACTGGTGTTTGCCGTCTCGTCCCGGATCCAGGGGCGCCAGTCGGTGTCGTAGAACTCGACCTCGACGGTGTACCGGCTTGCTCCGCTGACGGGCTGCCAGGTGAGTGTGGTGGTCCGCGGGTAGGTGTCGAACACCGTGCCGTCGGCGGGGCTGAGCTGCATGGGTGCCTGCATACTGGTGTCGTAGCGGAAGTACCGCCAGGCGCTGGTGGTTCCGCTGGTGCCGTCCGACGATGTGGCGGTGACCCGCCACCGGCCTTCGTTGTCGCCCGGCCATTCGAAGGTGTGGCTGGTGCCGGTGGTTGTGGCGTTGGCCTGAGGGGTCCAGGCGCCAACGGTCACGCAGTGCCGGCACTCGACCTCGACACGGTAGCCTGACGCGCCGGTCACGCCGGCCCATTCGACTGTGGTGGTCCGCGGGGAGTTGGTGAGGACTGCCCCGTCCCCCGGCTGCAGCAGGGTCGGGGCGGGCAGTGTGGACGGCCCGCTGCTCTCATCCCTGCCGCGGGTCGTGGATCCGCTGCCTTCGGTGTCGCTGCTGGTGGTGCCGCTGCCGGTGTCACGAGCGCCTTGCGCCCCGCCGGGGATGGGGGCCGATCCGCCGTCAGAGGTGGTGGTATTGCCGCTGGCGCCGTCGCCCTGGTCAGCGTTTTGAGAGGGTGCCGCCGCTCTGTTGTCTGTGGGCAATCGGTCGATGACGAACCCTGCGACCAGGACGGTACACAGCACGATGACTGCAAGCGAAAGGACATACGCGGCTGCGTGGCCGACGCGCCGGGCGGTCTCCCTGGACGGTAACGCGGCGGTGGGCCGGAAACGGAAAGGCGGCTCGGGCGGAGGGGGCGCAGGCCGGGATGGGGTGAAGGCTGCTTCTTCATCAGAGACCGAGTCGACGGGCTCGACGCGAATGATTTCGCGGATCAGTGCCTGATCCACCTGGTCCAGCAGCCAAGCGGTATGGTCCAGCATCGCGTTGACAGCCGGGGGGCGGCGGGCACCGGGGGGCGGTGTGACGAGGGGCTGCGGAGGCAGTGGCACGCCTGCGCGGGCGACCTGCCGGTGCAGCCGGGCCGCTTCGTCGCGGAGCTGGACAGCCGGGTGATCCTGGTCCAGATCGTCATCGACCGCAGCCCCCGGTGGCCGGGATGCCTCCTCGGCCGCCATGGCCTGCTGGCGGCGCCGGATGTCCTCCTCCTGCTTCTTGAGGCGGTAGTACTCGGCGAGATCTTGCTGACCGACCCCCACGGCGCGCAGGTAGAGCCGCCACACATGGTCGCGCACTGTTTCGGTCAGCGGCTGCTCAAGAGCCCCGTCGACCATGTCCAGCAGCGCGAACAGCTCCGTGTACGTGGGCAGCTTCCGGCCGTTGGCGATCCTGGTGAGTCGCGTCTCGCTGCATCCCAGGCTCCGGATTATCTCCGCGTCGGTGAAGCCCAGTTCTTTCATCTGATCGAAGAAGACGTCCTGGAGCATCTTGACGAAGTCCCGTCGCTCCGACGGTCCTTCAGGGAGTTCGTTGCGGCCCTGCTGACGGCGAGCTGCCCCTGGTCGGCCGCTGGTGTTCTGCCTCGCCAAGTTCTTCCCCCACACCCACGCCAAAGGCTTTCTGCCACCCCTGAACTGGGCTTCTTTCCTCTTGAGCAGGATTTTTCGGTCTCCCGCAGTGGGCGCACCGCCCCCGGCGTCCCGCCCGGTAGCGCGCCCATGCGCTGCAGCAGGAGACCAGCATGGCCAACGGCGGTTACCCGCCGCATCCGTTCGGGCACATTCGTGCCGAGAAGCGGCCGAACCCGGCGACGGTGTGCGATGTGCGCATTCGCATTCGAGTTCGCCGAGAACCTCCCTTCAGGTCTGACCCCGGCTGCCTCCATCGGGCTGGTTCACAAGATCCGGGCACGGAACGCGCGTCGGCAGCGCCCAGATGATGACGCAGTACCCTGGCACTGCGCCGGAGCCCAGCACGAGCATGGCCGACGGAGCATCCTGAGGTCGGCGCGCAGGCTACGCGGGCGTGCCAGACCTGCCACACCTGCAACGGATCAGGTCCCGTGGCTGCCGGACCCGTCGTCATCAACCACAGCACAGCACCTCGGGCGTCAGACCGCTTCGATACCAGGTGTGGTCGAGCGCCTCTGGGAGTGTGGACGCACAGCCCTGGGGCCGCGCAGCTCATGTACGTCCGCGCCCCCGGTGCAGCCCACATCGAATGACGTCAATCGCCGCCGTCGTCCGTACGTTGGAGCGGCACTATCGACCAGAGCCTGATCACTAAAGATCCGAAAGGCTCCCGCGAGAAATTTAGCCCACCTGGCCCCCATTGCCTCGCCGGCCCCATATGGAACCGATCTTCGGTCCTTCTCGGCTACCGTCTAAAGCGCCGCATCCACACGGGGGATCTCATGTTTCGCTTCTTGTCTCACGGAGAGCGTAAATCAGCCCAGGCGAACGGAAAGGCATATTCATCGAACGTGCGACCGGATGCCACTTCCGAGGAAGTGAAGGCTGCAAAACCCAGCGACCGCAGCCCCACAGGAACCCGGTCAAACCAACGCACCCCCACAGCCGAGCCACCCCAACGCCTCTCAAGCAAGCCAGAAACCCGGCCTCGCACTCCTACCTCAAGCCGGCCAAAACAGCAGGCCCGCACATCCCGAGAGCCGTCCAGTTCATCGGATGCCTCCTTGGAAGCCAAGAGCGACGTGTCACACAACCCTGCGCCTGCTCGCGATCTAGATATCAACCAGGTGCGCGTGTACTTTCTAGGTCACGTCGAGAACAGTCAAGTGGCCATCAACTGTGGCACGGTGACGCAGACACAGCTAAAGGAGTTCTCCCACTTCCTTCCGGATGATGCAGTGCAAAACCTTTCCAAGCCTGACAGCCCTCAGCCCCCCGGAAAGTCCGCATTGCTTCGCCAGACTTCGCAACAGCCGAAAACTGCAGAACCGGATCACGATCGTCAGACCGTCACTGCCGAGGTCTTCAGCCGGATGTATCTCCTGCCCATGCTCTACGACCTGCAGGGGCGCATCCAGGAGCTGGGCCTTCCCCAGGGCGCTCAAGAAGACCTGGGGCAGACGATCGATGCCCTGCTGGCCCACCTCAAGCAGACGCCCGTCGACATGGCAGCCGTCAGCGCAGGGCTGGAACGTATCCGTCAAACGCTGACGGCGGTGCCGCCGGGCTCGGCGTCCTCCCTCGATGCGCTGCGGAGCGCTCCGGCACAGGAGACGGCATGGTGACCAGCTCGGGTGGCCCTGAGTTCCATGGAGACATCTACGGAAGTCAGATCGCGATCGGCAATCAGGATGTGACCCAGCGGATGCATGTGTCCTCCGAGAATCAGCCGAAGGACCGTCTCACTGAGGCAATTGCTGCGCTGTTGGCGGCGCTGGATCATCTGGATCTTCGGGCTGAGGAAGAATCGGCAGTCCGTCAAGAGGCGGAGGCTGCGCTGGTGGAAGCGCGCCAGCAGGAACCGGATGTCGGGCGCCTTCGGCGTTTCCTGACCAGGATCCGGGTCGCGTTGGTTCCCATCGCCGCGGGTGCTGCCGTGGGCGCGACCACTGGGGTGACAAACGGAACGGCGCAACTGGCGCAGACTGTCCTCGCTGACCTGCAGCAAGCATTGCCCTGAGACGTGCCTGGGCACGGTCGACAAGCGTCACCCTCCCGCGAAACGGGTCAGGACTCGATCAGTCCGGTGTGATGCAGGGGCGCGCCGGGCAGCGCCGCACCGCTTGGGTCTGTTGCGAAAGTGGATCTTGTCCGTTGATGATCACGTCCTGTCGGGCGTGGGGATCTGACGAACGGCCAGTGGGCCCGGCTGGCGCCGTTGTTGCCGCGGGGCATCAAGCCGGGTCGGCCGCAGGTGTGGACGCGGCGGCATCTGATAGACGGCATACGGTGGCGGCCCCGGACCGGTGCTCCCTGGCGGGGCGTGCCTGAGCGCTATGGGCCGTGGGATCGGGTCTATGACCTGTTCCGGCGCTGGCAGCGGGACGGCGCCTGGGCAAGGCTCCTCACCCAGCTCCAGGCCGAGGCGGACGCGAAGGGCCTGATCACCTGGGACGTCAACGTCGACTCCACCGTCTGCCGGGCCCACCAGCACGCCGCCGGGGCAGCGAAAAGGGGGACCTCCAGAAAGAACCGCCCGGCGGGATCTTCGTCGAGCCGGCCGACCACGGCCTGGGACCCTCTCGCGGCGGACTGACCAGCAAAATCCATCTCGCAGTCGAGCAAGGGCAAAGGCCCTTGTCGGTCGTGATCACGGCCGGGCAGCGGGGCGACTCCCCGCAGTTCGAGCCGGTCCTGGAGGCCATCCGGGTTCCGTGGCCGGGGCCCGCCAGGCCGCGCAAGCGCCCGGACCGGGTGCGGGCCGACAAGGCGTACGACTCCCGCGGCGATCGCTCCTACCTGCGCCGACGCGGGACCAAGGCCACCATCCGGGTACCGGCGGACCGGATCCGCAACCGCCTCGGGCGTGGATCGCGTGGCGGACGGCCACCGAAATTCGACAGGGACGACTACAAGCAGCGACACGCGGTCGAGTGCGGCATCAACCGGCTCAAGCGCCACCGGGCCGTCGCCACTCGCTACGACAAACTCGCCGTCCGCTGCGAAGCGACAGTACTGGTCGCAGCCATCAACGAGTGGCTGTGACCAGCACTTTCACAACAGGCCCTAGCCCAACGAGGCAGCCGCGCAAGAGGACATGCCGGCTGGCCGCCCGCGGCTCCGACGGGCAGCACCCTGCGTCTCTCAGGCGTTGTGCGCGGGCAGGGCCAGCTGCCGTCCGAGTGGTGACGGCCACGGTTCGGGGCGGTGTGCCGGCGTGAACTGTCCCTGCGGCCGGCGCTCCGTCTCAGGGGTACCAACGCTCCTGGAAGGCGGGATGCATCTCGAAAGGCAGCGCGAAGGCTTTCATGGTCTGGTAGGCGAGAGCTGATTCCAACGGCCAGACCACACCTTGCTGCTGCTCGCTTCGGATGCGCTGCTCGCAGTCGGCCAGGATTCGCCGGTAGGTGGCGATCCGCTCGCGGATCAAGGCAGGGCAGGCACAGGCGCACGCCTGCCCGCCCCCTGACTGCCGGGAGGCGGGACACGCATCCTCGTGGAAGAGGACGCTTACGTCCTCCTCCTCGCCCCACCGGGCAAGCAGGAAGTCCGACAGATCCGTCACGATGCCCATGAGCCGCGGCCTCTTCCCGGGTGTGGGCGGACAAGGCGCTGGTTACCGGTTCAGGCGGTAGCCGGTGACGAGATCGGCGTGCAGACGGACGATCTCGTCCAGGTCCCGGTCGATGAAAGGGATGAGCAGATCACGGTAGTGGGCGGCCTTCAGCGGCGCGGTGACCAGACTCGCCCGGCCGGTGACCATCACGCTCCAACCCGTGCGGGCGATCAGATCGAGGTCATCAGCCTCATAGACCATGACCTCCTCCACCGATGTGTCGCGGATCAGCGCGGCATCACTGTGCGTGCTGATGATCACCGAGTCACCGTCCACGAGATGGTGGGTCGGACGGATCACCGGCAACGCGTGCCGGGTGAAGCCGACACGGCCCATGGAAACACCCGCCAGCAGCGCCAGAGACTCCTCACGGCCCAGCTCGATCATCCGGGCGGCGGCCACACCGGCAGACCCACGATCACATTGCATGTCCGCTCCCCGACAGACGTGGACAGACAGTACCTAAGCCTTAAGGATCACTCCGGCCTGCGCGCAGTGACCAGGTCCCTCAGGGCCCGCCCTCTTAGGCCGAAAGGCCCACATACACGCCTGCGCCCCCATAGGACAGGGCCAGGTCGCGGCCAAGCCTGAAGACCGCCAGCGGCCCGAGGCCCCGCTGGCCCAAGGGTGGTGGGAGCGGACGGCAGACGGAGTATGAGGCACGGCAGCAGGCGGCGGCCGGGCCGATGGCTCCGAAGCCGATGTTGCCCTGGACCCGGTCGACGGCGGCTTCGGTGATCAGGTGGTTTCGCGGGCGGGCGTTCAAGCTGATCCGTCGGAGGCGGACGACGCGTTCGAGGCGGGCGGTGGAGGAGCCGGCCAGACGTGCCGGTCGAGGATGTGGCGGACGGTGGCGGCCCGGGGAGGGTGCGCGGGACGGCGGCGAGCAGGCCGACGCTCGATGACGGGACCGGCCTGAAGTGCAATGGAAGGAAGTACAACAGCAGGGCGTTTCAGAGCCTTTTGTGTCAGCCGACGCTCGTGGCCATGGACGAAGGCCTCCTCACCGAACGCCGACCTCCGCCCGGTCAACCGGCCCGCTGGTCTTCCTCTCCCTGTGGAACACCACCGGCGGAACACCACCGGCGGCACGGCCCGGCACGCCGCGCTCACCGGCTGCCTCGCCGAGTGGTGCCGTCGCCACGAACTGACCCTGTGCGCCGCCTTCACCGACCGCAAACCGGCCGTCGCCCTCCACTCCCCCGCCTACGTCGGCCTGTTCGACGCCCGTCGATCCATCACCGAGACAATGCTGTTCCGACCCTCGCCACAGCGTCCGCCCGTACGCGGCAGCCCAGCCCGGTCGCATGATCGCCGAACCCACATCCAGGAGCATCCTCGCCCCATGACCGACGCCACCGCCCGCATCCGCGAACTCAACCTCTACCGCGTCTACTTCGACCTCGTCGCCGCCGGTGCCAAGACGATCGAGGTGCGGGTGAAGTACCCCCACCTCGCCGACCTCGCAGCCGGCGGCACCATCCGCTTCCGCGTCAAAGACACCGCCGAGTCCTGCGAGGTCACAGTCGTCCGGGTCACCGAGTACGCCGACTTCGAGGCCCTGCTCGACAAAGAGGGACCAGTCAACGTCAACCCATCGGCCCCCCGCGACCAGCAACTGGCCGACATCCGCGCCATCTACCCACCCGAGAAGGAAGCCCTCGGCGCCCTGGCCATCGCAATCGCTCTGCTCTAGCTTGCTCCTCCCGCTCCCCACTGGCGCGGGGGACTGCCGATGCGGGTGGCCGTCCCCGTGCGGACGTCGGGACCGTCTCCGCGGGCAGAACCGAGCTGTACTCGGGCATCGGGCACGGCGGCGGGGTCGGTCGTCATGCTGTGCCGGTCGCGGTGGAACGTCACGTGCCGTCGGTGGCGTGCTGTGGGGTCGGCCATGGCAAGGTGCACCAGACGGACTTGCCGCCGCTGTGCGGGGTGGTGCCCCAGCGTTCGGTCAGGGCGGAGATCAGGAGGAGACCTCGGCCGTTCTCGTCCAGAAGGCCGGTGGTGCGTGGGCGCGGTTCGGCTCGCTTGTGGTCGCCGACCTCGATGGTCAGCTCGATCCCGTCCAGGTGGAGCGCCAGCAGGAAGTCTCCTTTCGTGTGTCGGATCGCGTTCGTCACCAGTTCTGTGACGATCAGTTCCGCGGTTTCGGTGACGGTGGCCGGGCTGCTCCAGTTCGCGAGAGTGCGTGCGGTGAAGCGGCGTGCCCGGGAGGCGGACTCGGGTTCGGGCGGCAGAGCGGTCGACGTGCTGCGGTGGGCGGGGGTGCGGACGGCGACCAGCGTGACGTCGTCGTCGTGCTTCTCGGGGCGGGAGATGAGGGCGCCCAGCACGTCGTCCGCTAGGGCTTCGAGGCCGGCGTGGGTGTGGCCGGTGCACTCGAGGGCGGTCTCGAAAGCGTCGGTGAGGTCGCCGATCCGGTCGTCGAGGTCGGCGCCGGGCAGTTCCACCAGGCCGTCGGTGTAGGCCAGAAGTGTGGTGCCGGCGGGCAGTACATGGGTGGCCTGCCGGTGCGGGATGTCCCCGATCCCCAGCGGCACTCCGACCGGCGCGTCCAGGGCGTGCGGCGGCCGGCCCGGCCCGGCGGCCAGGACGGGGAGGTGGCCGGCGCTGCACAGGCTGATCCGGTCGCTGTGCGGGTCGATGACCAGGTAGCAGCAGGTGACGAGTTGGTCGTCCAGCTCGCAGACGAAGGTGTCCAGGCAGTTCATCAGCTGAGCGGGGGTCATCTCGGCCTTGGCCAGGGCGTGGGTGGCCGCGCGGAGTTGGCCCATGACGGCAGCGGCGTCGATGCCGCGGCCCATCACGTCCCCGATCACGACGCCGGTGCGTCCCTTCTCCAGCGGGATGACGTCGAACCAGTCGCCCCCGACCCCGGCGTCCTGAGCGGAGGGCAGGTACCGGTGCGCTGTGGGCAGGTGCGGCAGCAGAGGCGGTGTCCCCATGAGGCTGCGTTGCAGCGTGTAGGCGATGCGCCGCTGCTGCTGGTAGGCCAGGCAGCGTTCTTCCTCCAGCTGCCGGCGCTCGGTGATGTCGCGGACGATGAAGCTGATCAGACGTCCTTCGTCGCTCACCAGCGTGCCCACACTGACCTCCGCCGGGAACTGCTGACCGTTCTCCCGCATGCCCCGCAGATCCGTGTCGAAGGTGACGGGGCGCCCTGCGGCGTGGGCGCGGTAGCTCCTCACCAGAGCGGTGTGCCTGCGGCGATGGGACGCCGGGGCGAGCTGGGACAGCCGTAGTCCCAGCAGCCGGCTGCGGGGCCGCCCGAACAGCGCCTCGGCGCGCGCGTTGGCCATCACCACCAAGTCGTCGCGGCCGACGATCAGGACGGCGTCGGGGGCCGATTCCATGAGGTCCCGGAATCGCTGGTGGGCTCGTTCCGCCTGTTGGTGTGCCGCGATCCTCAGCGTGTCGTCGGTGGCGATCCCGCAGATGGCCTGGGGCCGCCCGTCGGGGCCCGGCAGCGGGAAGAGAATGTCGGAGTAGACCCGCATGCCGTCGGCCGTGGGGACATGGTGTTCATGACGGCGGGCCTGATTGCTGTCGAGGACCTCGGCGTCGGCCGCGCGGGCGGTGACCGCGAAGTCGGCGGGCAGCACGTCCTCGGTGCGCATGCCCACCACGGTCTCCCGGGAGCGGCCGACGGCCCGCTCGAACTCGGCGTTGACGGCGAGATATCTGCCGTCCAGGTCCTTCACGAACACCACCGCGGGCGTGTGTTCCATGAACTGCTTGAGCCATTGGTAGCGGAGAAGTTCCCTGCGGGCTCGGGAGTGCGCCGCCTCGATCCGGCGTCCGGTGCCCAGCACGAGGAAGCCGAGCAGCAGGAAGACACAGACGTGTCCGGACACCAGCAGCGCCGCTCCGAGGCGCGTGCCGTACCAGCCGGCGTCCTGGCCCGCCAGCCGCAGCCAGCCCAGCAAGGGCGGCACCAGGAGGATCGTCACCACCATGCGACGGCCCAGAAGGCCGGTCGTGCCCGCGTTGCACACCAGTCCCGCCGGCCCCACGCAGGGGCGTGCGAGGAAGATCGCCGCTCCGAGCAGGACGAGGATCGCAGCGGTGTGCGGGGCCATGCCGATGTAGTCACCGACCTTGCCCAACTCCGGTACCCGGTAGGCCAGTCCGTACCATCGCAGCAACCCGAGCAGCACAACGAGCAACGCCATGATCTGGCCCGCGGCCACCGCCCGTCGATGGGGCAGGGTGAGTGTGAAGGCGCCACACCCTGCGAGCAGCAGGGCGACCGCCGTGTTGGGGGCCATGCGGCCCGGCGGGGAGGCGACGTTCGGCAGCGAGGCCGCGGTGTCGTCGACAACCAGGAACTGGTCGATCCCCAGGTACACGCCGAACAGGTACTCGGCCAGACTCGCCAGACCGATGGCGGCGCCGCACAGCAGGACGCTCCGGCCGATCGAGAGCCGCGGTCCCTGCTGCCGCGCGTCCGCCACCATGCCGAGCCCCGTGGCCAGCAGGACCAGCGACAGCGAGGTGTTGGCCTTGATCCAGCCCTCGGTGCCGGGCCAGGCCGACCGGAGGGAGGCGGGCATCGCCCAGCCGGCCAGCCCCACCGCTCCGAGCAGCGCGCCGAGGCCGGCCAGGATCCGGGTGGCGGACTCCGCGCGAGCGACGGTGCGCGGGCCGAAGGGAAGCCCGTCGGGGGTGTGGTCGGACGGAGTCGTGTCCAGGTGTCTGCGCATCGCGTGTCGCCTCGCTCGTGGTGCGGGAGAGCGACCGAATCTACGTCTCCACCAGCAGCAATATGACGTGAAAGCGGTAATTAAACTGTTTTGAACTTAATAGACCGATTGGAGACGAGATCACCCTTCACGGTTCTCTTCTCGAAGGCTGTCCGCCACGCTGTCCCCTTGTGGAGTACTTCCCTTGGGCGGCCTCGCACGGATGCGCCCGGATTCGGGTGTGGCCGCAGAGCCCGAAGAGACGCGGACGGCACGGCCTCGAACGGGAGTTGCCCGGCAGGCGAGGAGACGAAGTGAGGCGGCAGCGGCCAGAGTTGACTTCCGCTGTGGCTGAGTACCCGTCAGGCGGTGCAGGAGAATGACGTCATGGTGACGACGATTCCGGTGGAAGAGAACTCCTTCATCGGCCGTGCGGAGGAGCTGGCCCGCGTCGCGGCGGCCTTGACGGAGGCGCGACTGGTCACGCTCACAGGGGTGGGAGGGGTGGGCAAGACCCGTCTGGCCCAGCATGCCGTCACCCACGGACAGGCGGCCGTCGGAGAGGACGCTGCCTGGGCGGACCTGAGTCCGCTCAGAAACGCGGACCTGCTGGCCGCCACCGTCGCGGACGCGCTCGACCTGTCCGATCACACCCCGCGGATGCCTGTGGATGCCATCTGCGCGTGGATCGCGGACCGCCCGGCGTTGCTGGTCCTGGATTCCTGCGAGCATCTGCTCAGCGCATGCCGTGACCTGGTCGGTGAGCTGCTGAAGGGCTGCCCCCGTCTGCGGATCCTGGCGACCAGCCGCCAACCGCTGGGAGTGGAAGGTGAAACGGTGGTCGAGATCGATCGGATGGCCTCCCTGGACGAGGCGGTCGCCCTGTTCACCAATCGCGCCGCGATGGCCGGGAGCCCAGTGAAGGACGACGCCGGCGGGCGGCTGGCCGCCACCTTGTGCGAGCGCCTGGAGAGGCTGCCACTGGCGCTGGAACTCGCCGCCGCGCAGCTGCGGACCATGCCACTGGCGGAACTCTGCGTGGCCCCGCACGCGGTGGTGGACCTTCCGGTCTCTCCGCAGAAGCGCGTGCCCGGGCGGCACCAAGCGCTGCGGACCACCATCGGCTGGAGCCACGAATTGTGCACGCCGTCGGAGAGGCTGCTGTGGGCGCGGCTGTCGCTCCTGCCCGGTCCGTTCGACGAGGCCACGGCCTGCCACGTCGCCGGGACGGCACCTCTGCCGCCTCACGAAGCGGTACAGGCCCTCGCCGCCCTGTGCGACAAGTCGGTGGTCGCGCGGCGGGGCGAAACGTACCGAATGCTGGACGCGGTCCGCGAGTACGGCCGCATGTGGCTGGCCGAGATCGGTGACGAGCAGGCTACGGCGGACCGCCACGCCCAGTACGTCCTGAACCAGGCACGCCGGGCCCATCAGGAGTGGTTCGGCCCGGCCCAGGCCCGGTGGTACCGGCGGATCGGGTTCCTGCACGCCGACATCAGACTGGCCGCCGACCATCTCCTGGAAAGCGACCCGGCCGCCGTGTTGGAGCTGATCGGCCATGTCACGTTCTTCTGGGTCTGCTCCGGCTATCTGTACGAGGCCCGGCAGTACCTGGAACGAGTGATGCGGCGCCTCCCAGTGGAAGGCCAGGGCAGGGGACGGGTGCAGGGGCTGTGGAGCCTGGGGGTCGCCCTCACGCTGCAGGGCGAGCATGATGCCGCCCGCCGGATCGCCGACGCCTGCCGGGGCGCGGCACAGGCTGCCCAGGATGCCGAGGGAAATGCGAGGGCCGCCTACCTGAGCGGACTACTGCACCTGCTGGAGGGGCGCCCGCTGACCGCGGCCGCTCTCCTCGAACCGTCCGGGCCGGTGCCCGGGGTCCCCCACCGTGAGCCACTGACCGCCGGGGGCGCGTTGTGCCGCCTCGTCCACGTCTTCGCCCTCACCGGCTCGGGCCGGCTGGAACAGGCCAGGCAGGAAGCGCTCCGGCTCCGGGACCGTTGTGAGGCGCTGGGCGAGTACTGGACGCGGTCGTACCTCGACCACCAGCTCGCTCTCATCGCCGTCATGGAGGGCAGAGCAGAGGACGCCGTACGTCATGCCCGCGCGGCACTCGGAGCCAAGCGGCACATCGGAGACGCCTTCGGGATCGCCATGGTGATGGACGTCCTGGCGATCGCGTTGACGGACGCCGGGCGGGCACCCTCCGCCGCCTACGCCTTCGGGGCGTCGCGGCGCTTCTGGGAAACGGTGGGGCATCCGCAGCGCGGGACCCCGGAGATGACGCCGCTGCGCGACCAGTGCGAGGAGCGGCTCGTACACCTGCTCGGCGGCGACGATTACCAGCGGGTCCTCGACCGGGCGGCGGCCAGCGACAAGCGGACACTGTTGTCCTGGGGTGCCGACGGAGGGGACCCGCCGCCGGGGAACTGACCCGCACCGGTCAACTGGACTTCGGTGTCCGTGCGCTGGTGAGTTCCACCGGGAACTGACTCCCGGTGGGCTGCCGCAGCAGCTCCAGGAGGCGATGCCCGTAAAGCCCGGCGGGCACCTGCCTGGCCACCGTGGGGGTTGTGGTGGACAGGGCTCAGGCCTCCGGGTGTGGGGTGCGGATGCCGTCGATGATGCGAGTCCAGTTGTCGCCGCCGTGCCCGTCCTTGATCGCGCGGAGGTAGTGGCGCTGAACCGCGCGAGGCAGGGCGAGATCGATGCCCGCCTGCTCGCTCGCCGCGACGATGTGGTCGGCGGTGGCCCCCATCATCGTCGCGGTGCTCAGGTTGCCCGGGTGCTCGCCGGCGTCGATCTGGGCGGCCGGGTTCTCGCCCGCCTCCAGCATGGCCGGGATGCCGGCCAGGGTCGGCATCAGCTCCGGGAGGACGTCGCTCGCCTTGAGTCCCTCCGACTGCAGCAGTGCGACGGCGTGCGTGAGTGACGACAGCGTGGTGAGGAAGATGTCGAGATGTGCCAGGTACATCAGCTGGGCCAGGCCGGGGTCCTCGCCGAGATAGCGCGGCGTCCCGATGCGGGCAAGCGTTTCCCGATGCCGGCCCATCGCCTCCCGCGGTCCGCTGTAGTACGCGTATGCCGCCTCGGTGCCGACCATCGGGGCCGGCACCATGACACCGCCGGTCAGGAACGCCGCCCCGTGGCCGGCCGCCCAGGTCGCGGCCTGACGGGTGCGGTCCGGGGTGTCGGAGCTGAGATTGGCCAAGGTCCGCCCCCGTAGCGACGTTGTCGCGTCGCCCAGGATGTCCCACATCGCCTGGTAGTCGGTCAGGCTGAGGATGCTGAGGTCACTGGCCGCGACGGCCTCCGCTGGTGTCGCGGCGAGTTGCGCCCCTGCCGCGACCACCTCCTCGGCGCGACCTGGCGTGCGGTTCCACACCGTGACCGGATGTCCGGCCCGCATGAGGGATCGGGCCATGGCCTGGCCCATCGGGCCGAGACCGAGCACGGTGACAGGTGAGCGAGCGGGCATGCGTGAAACTCCTTGCAGACGCCGGGGTTTGATCACTGATCACTGATCACTTGCTGACCAGCTTCGCCGCCGCCACCGTCCGTCGGAAGTACCAACTAAAATGTGGGGTACACACCAGTTGGTAAGTATCCCCGCCTGCCTGAACCGAACGAGGTGCGCATGCCTGGCCGTCGAGGTCCCTACATCTGCGGGATCGATGCCGCGCTGGATGTCGTGAGCGGAAAGTGGAAGGGCCTCGTCCTTTGGGAGTTGCATGCCCACGGCACCCGCCGCTTCGCCGAGCTGCGTCGAGCGCTCTCCGGGGTGAGCGAGAAGATGCTCACCCAGCACCTCCGCCAGATGGAGGAGGACGGGCTCATCCACCGCAAGGTCTACGCAGAAGTGCCGCCGAAGGTCGAGTACTCACTCACGGAGGCAGGCGCCGCGCTCAACGAGGCACTGCGCCCGCTCGGCGACTGGGGAAGGGAGCGACTTCGCCAGAACGGGCTCGCCGTCGCGGGGCCCCCGGCGTCGAAGGACCCGGCCCCGCCGTCGAAGGACCCGGCGACGAGGAGGTGAAGCCGGTGACCGCCGGCCTCTGCATCAGCACCCCCAGCGTTTCGAGATCGCCCCGACCGGCTTGGAGTTGCGGCATCTCGCCGCGTCAGCGCGGCACTTCCACCTCGATGCCGCCGAGACGGTAGTTCCAGCGCCGGTCGAGCCGCGAGCCGCTCTTCCGGGCGCCCTTCAGCTTCTTCACGAAGGCCCTGCGCTGGGCCGGGGTGGCCGAGCGCCAACGCAGTTCGAGGACCGGGCGTACCGGGGGGATGAGTTCGCGCATCCGCAGGTCGTACCTGGCGAGACTCGCCTCGTAGTCGAACGGCCGGTAGACCAGGTCGAGATCGATCGACGGTGCCGTGCCGCCCGCCTCGTGGTGACAGGAAGCGAGCCACTCGGCGAGGTAGTCCAGCCCGATCCGGATGTCGGCGCAGGCCTGGTCCTGCCACTTGCCGAGGTAGGGCGCGTTCACCGCCTCCGCGGTCACCTCTTCCGGCATCACGATCAGACCGCGTACGGAGGTGCCCGACAGGGCGACGTGGATACGCGGCCAGTGTCCGCCGGCCTCGACCCGGAAGGAGGGGAAGCGGCCCGCCATGCCCATCCCCGTCCGCAGCTGGACCCAGCCGATCGCGTCGTGCGGGGGCTGCTCCGGCGAGTAGGGGCCCCTGGTGCGGTGCCCGAGGTCACCCTCCCGCATCATGAACACGGCCTCGAAGACATCACCGCGCAAGGCCATGCTCACTGGGAAGTACGCCCCGACGTCCGCCATGAAGGCCTTGCCGGTGATCAGGGCGCCGATGCTGGGCGGCTCCGCATTCATCGCCGTCTCCTCCATCCCCTCCGTGTCGGCCTGGGCGGCAGCGCCCCGGGCAGACTGTCCAGTTCGGCCTGGACGGCGAGGGTGTCCGCATGGTCCTCGCCCAGACGCAGCCGCCGTTTCGCCAGCACTTCGCGCAGGGCCTCCGCCGCGTCACCGTGTCGTCCGCGCCGACGGTGCACACGGGCCAGCCCCACCCGGACTTCCAGGGTCTGGAGGTCGTCGGGGCCGAGGCGCCGCACGAGCTGCGGCAGCAGCACGTCGTACAGCCGCTCGGCCTCGTCCAGTTCGCCCTTGTCGGTGAGCAGGGACGCGAGTGCCGTGATCGCCTCCAGCGTGGCCGGATGGTCCGGCCCCAGGTCCCGTTCACGTTCCGCGGTCACCGCCCGGATCAGAGCGAGGGCTTCCGTCGGCCGGCGCAGATCGATCAGTGCCGCGGCCCAGCCGAGCATCGCGCTCTGGGTGTCGACGTGCCCGGCGTCCCACAGGTGGGAACGCACGTCGACGACGAGCTGCCAGGTCCGCTCGGCAGCGACCGGATCGCCCCCGCCGTGCAGGAGGGAGGCGGCCTCGGCGAGCGTGACGAGGTCGTCCTGGAGCAGCTGGGCGAAGTGGTTGGCCCAGAAGGACTCGGACCGGTTGAGTTCCTCCTCCGGTCTGAGCAGCAGCGTGAACGCCTCGGCCGTGCCCGGTGTCCTGTCGGGCTCCCGGCTCGCCAGGTCCTCGGCCACGGAGTGCATGTAGAGGCGGTAGCCCGTGTCGTCGCGGGAAGGGACCTTGTCCAGTTCGGCGGCGAGTTCCAGGGTGCGGGTGACGGCGCGCTGCTGCTTCTCGCCGATGCGGGCCATGGCCTCGACGAGCGCCGGGCGGCTGTCGTCACGGGTCGGCAGTTCGACGGCGACCTCGGCCCGCAGTTCGTCGATCACGGGCTCGGCCTCCGCGCGCAGTACCCCGGTCGCCGAGCCGAAGTCGTACTCCCAGTCCAACGCCCAGGTCAGCAGGCGGCCGCGGTCGTCACCGGCCAGGAGCAGGGCGCCGTCGGGGGCCAGCGCGACATCGGTGACCGCGTCCGAGAAGCCGGTGAAGGCCCGCAGTTCCCGGCCGGTCGTCAGGTCCCACAGCCGTGCCTGGCGGTCCTCGCCGCCTGACGCCGCGAGCCGAAAGTCCGGCGTGACGGCGAGGCTGCGCACGGCGGCGGTGTGCCCGGTGAGCACATGGACGCAGCGGGCGGCGGCGACGTCCCACAGCCGGACGGTGCCGTCGGCGGAGCAGGACAGCAGGTGCCGGCCGTCCGCGCCGGGCAGGACGTCGACCACGGCGTCGGCGTGTCCGGTGAGCACCACCTCGCACTGTCCGTCGGCGGTCCGCCACACGCGTACGGTCGCGTCGGCGCCGCCGGTGACGACGTGGCGGCCGTCCTCGCTCAGCCGTGCGGCGCCGATCCATTCCTCGTGCCCGCCCAGCACCCACCGCAGTTCGCCCGTGCGCAGGTCCCAGATCTTCACCGTGACGTCCTGGCCGCGGGAGAGCCCCCAACGGTGGTCGGCGCTGACGGCCACGTCCAGCACCGCTCCCGGGTGCGCCTCCCACCGTCCGAGGCACCGGCCGCCGGGGATGTCCCAGGCGGCGACGACGCCGTCGGCCGTCCCGGAGAGGGCCACCTGGCCGTCCTCGCTGACCGCGACGTAGTACACGTGGTCGCGGGAGCTGGTGAACAGCTGGACGATGCGCCGGTCGCGGGGCTGCCAGGCGACGACCCTGCCGTCCTCGCCCCCGGACACCGCGAGCCGGCCGTCGGCGGTCATCGCCAGGGCGGTGAGGTGTCCGGTGTGCAGGCTGAGCGTGTGCAGCAGTTGCCCGGTCTCCACGTCGAAGACCCAGGCCTCGGAGTTGCCGGCGCGGGCGAGCGCGGTGGGGCTGCGCCCGCTGAGTTCCAGGGCCCAGGGGCGGTCGTCGTCGGGGGTGATCCGGCCCGCGGACCAGGCGTCGACGAGTGCGGTACGGCGGCCGAGTGCACCGAGTCGGCGCCACAGGCGTACGGGCTCGGTGTGGCGCCGGTGGCCGGGCAGTGCGCGGGCCGCGCGGATCAGTTCGGCCGCCTCCTCCAGGCGTCCGGCTGCGCCGTGCGTGGCCGCGAGGTCCAGCAGTTCGGCTGCACGGGTGGCCGCAGCGGTGACGTCCCTGGCCTGGTGGGGGCGGACGTAGCTCCAGGGGGCCGGTGGTCCGGCGGGCGGCAGGTGCCAGGCGCGCACGGTCTTGCCCTCGGCGGTGAGGGCGCGGTGCCCGGTCCCGCTCAGCGCGACCGACTTGGTGTCGGGTGTGGCGTCCAGGGAGAGGCGGCAGCGGCCCGTGGTGAGGTCCCACACCCGTGACGGCTCGCCGCGTCCGCCGCTGGAGAAGCCGACCGTGCCGTCCGAGTTCAGGGCTGTCCGGCCGTATTCGGTCTTGAGAACCCGTGAGGCATCACCGGAGCCGAGGTCGGCCAGTCGTACGTGAGCGCTCCCGTCGGTGACCGCGACGAGTCGGCCGTCGTCGGTGAACCGCACGCTCAGACAGGCGCGGTCGAACCGGTGGACCAGCGCGCCCGTGCGGACGTCGTACACCGTGCTCGTCCGGCGTGTGTGGTCGACGATGCAGCACAGGGTGCCCCGGGCGCCCAGGAAGTCGACCCGGCTCTCGAACTGCCGGCCCTCCACGGGTTCGCCGGTCTCCAGGTCCCAGGTGACGACCTCTCCCTCGTACCCGCTGGTGACCGCGTGCCGCTGATCCTCCGTCAGCGCGACCGCGAGCACCCAGCTGGGGTGGCCGGGGAGTTCGAACCCGGTGGCGGCCTCCAGGTCGAGCACCAGCGCGCGCCCGGTGCCCCCGCCGACGACCAGGAGGCGTCCGTCGTCGCGGACCGCGAGTGCCTTGGCGCGGTAGTTCTCCAGATGCAGTTCCTGGCGGCACTCCCCCGTGGCCAGGTCCCAGATCCGCAGCCCGCCGGAACCGTCCGCCGAGATGCCGGTCGTGCCGTCCGGGGTCAGGGCGAGGGCGGTGATCCAGTCGTCGTGTTCCCCGGGCAGCACGGACTGGGCCGGGGCGGGCGCGTCCCGCACCGAGGCGAGGGCGGCGGCGATCTGCGGGTCGTCGGGCATCCGTGCGGACGCGTCCCGGAGCAGGTCGGACGCGGCGGGCGCGTCGCCCCGCTCGCGGTGCACCAGCGCCAGCAGGTACGTGCCGTCGTCGGGGTCGCCGAACCGCACGGATTCCAGCTCGTCCACCAGTTCGGCATCGGTGAGCACACCCGTCCGCCAGCGGTGCAGTCCGCGGTTGTAGCGGGTGTGCGGGTGGTGGGGGTCCGCCCGCAGGGCACGGGTCCACAGCTCGTCGGCGCTGTCGCGGCGGCCGAGGTCCAGCATCGACAGCGCGTGGTTGGAGAGGCTGTCGGCGAGCAGGGTGGCCGCGGACGGGGCGCGGCGGGGATAGGGGCCGATCTCGCGCCGGTGCACCTCGACCAGCCGCTCGGCGAGCGGGCCGAGCCGGGAGGGGCGTGCGGCGGGGTCCTCCGCGAAGCACTCGCGCAGTATGTCCAGCACCTCGACCGGCACCCGCTGGATCGCGCCCGGCGTCTGCGACCGGGTATGGCCCTCGAAGGCGTCGCCCGCGGTGGTCCCGTCCCGCACCGGCGGCCTGCCCAGGAGCATTTCGAACACGGTGACCGCCCAGGACCAGACGTCGGTGGCCGGGGTGAGCCCGGACGGTGACCGCGCCTGCTCGGGCGAGCAGTACGCGGGGTCCAGGCCGCCCCGGCTGACGAACGGCTCCGCGTCCCCGGCCGCGCGGGCCCGTGCCAGGCCGAAGTCGGTGACCTTGACCGTGCCGTCCCGGGTCAGCATCACGTTGGCGGGCTTGACGTCCTGGTGCACGACGTCGTTCTCGTGCGCGTGGTCCAGGCCCCAGGCGGACTGGATCGCGACGTCCAGCAGCGTCGCGAGGGGATCGTCGCCGTACAGGGTCCGGTTGCGGACGGCTTCCGCGAGGCTGCCGCCGTCGGCCCACTCGGCGAAGACCCTGGGCACGTCCTCCAGGGTGCGCACGTAGACGCAGTTGGCGATGTGCGGGTGCAGGCCCAGCCCCACCCACACCTCCGCCTCCCGCACGAAGTCGCCGATTCCGTCCGGCGAGCGGACGACGGCCGGGCGCGGGGTCTTCACCGCCAGGTCGATGCCCCAGCCGCGGTGGTGGACCCGGTGCACGAGTCCGAGGCCGCCGGTGCGCACCACGTCCAGGACTTCGTACAGGTCCAGGATGACGTCGCCGCGGCGCCAGGTGGCCATCGGCGTCAGTCCACCACGGCGGCGTACAGGGGTGTTCCGAGCAGCACCGACCTGCCGGTGCCGTCCGGGCTTTCGCCGTGCAGCAGTCGCTTCGCCACGAACTCGACGTTCTGCGCCGGCCAGCGCAGTCGCTCAACGGCCCCCTGAACGCGGCCCAGTGCCGCGCGATCGACGCGGTCGAGGTCGCCGTCCACCGCGTCGGCGACGTACTCGTCCTCCAGGTCGGAGGTGATCCCGAGGCCGTCGAGCATGGAGGACATCATCGAGCGCCCCACGCCGTGGGCCTCGGCGTCCGGCACGTAGTCGTAGACGTGCCGGTACGAGCCGCCCAGGGCGACGAGGGTGTTCTCGCTGCGCCCGCCGAAGAACACCAGGGACGACGCGGGGTCGTCGGGGAACGCGCCCCAGCGCATCCGCAGCGAGCCCCAGAAGTACTGGCCCGGAGCGTCCACCGTGCCGAGGTCACCGTGGTCGTGGAGGTATCGGACGACCGATTGGAGACGCGTGATCCGGTCGTTCGGCGGGCCCTCGGTGGTGCGCTTCGCCGACAGCACGGAGAGGTTGACACCCACCTCCGTCTGCCGCTTGGCCCCGAACCCGGGTTCGATCTGCGGCAACAGCATGTCGACCTTGCTGTCGGAGATGTACACGTAGTAGCTCAGCGACACTGCCGGATCCTCCCAGGCCTCGACCTTCCCAGCCTATCGATCACGGCCGGTTGTGAGCCATGGGATGTGCGGGTGACGGGAGTTGAGCGATCGGGCGACGGCGTCCTCGTCGCCCGTGCGGTTGCAGGCGGCGGGGTCCGGATTCGAGACCGGAGGGGGCACGTACCCCCACGACCCCGCCGGCGCCCGCGCCACGGGCCGCTCGCGCGTGGGCACCGTGGCCGGTGGCCAGGTCAAGGACATGCTGTCCGGGCAGGTCACCCAGCGCCTGCGTGGGACCGAGGGATCGCCTGCAGAGCGATGTCGACCGTGGCATGGAGGTCTGCGCGGGGCACGCCGGCGGCCGCGTGCACGGCGTTTCCCTCACTGACGACCATGACGTAGCGGGCGAGTGCGTGCGGGTCGGTCCCCGCGGGCAGGTCGCCCTCCTCGACGGCGCGGGCCAGGCGCCGCGCGAGTTCACGCTCACCGGCCAGGCGACTGTCGGCCAGGAACTTGGCGACGCGGCCGCTGTCGCCGCCCTCGGCCAGGCCGCCTTGCACGGACAGGCAACCCGAGGGACGGTCGGCGCGGGTGAGCGCGTCCGCGTTGGCGCGGAGGAAGGATTCGATGACCTCGTACGCGGTCGGCTCGGCGAGGGCCTGGCGGGCATAGGCCATGTCGGCCTCGGCATAGCGGGCGACGGCGCGGTGGAAGAGCTCCTCCTTGTTGCCGAACGCCGCATACATGCTCGTGCGGTTGATACCCATGGCCTCGGTGAGGTCGGCGAGCGAGGCGCCCTCGTAGCCCTGGCGCCAGAACACCTCCACCGCACGGTCCAGTGCGGCATCCGCGTCGAAGCCCCGGGGTCTGCCGCGCACCGTCATGACGTCCTCCTGTGTCGGACCCCAAATTTTAACCGATCGGTACGGAATAGCCGTCCCGCCTCCGCGGTTCTCCACTGACGAACGACTTAAGTACCGAACGGTACAGAAAAGGAGAACCCCTCATGGGACAGCTGAACGGCAAGACCGCCCTCGTCACCGGTGCCACCTCCGGCATCGGCCTGGCCGCCGCCCGACGGCTCGCCGAGGAAGGCGCCCACGTCTTCCTCACCGGCCGCCGCAAGGAGGCCCTCGACGAGGCGGTCGCCGCCATCGGCGACCACGCCACGGGAGTACGCGCCGATGTCGCGAGCCTCGACGACCTCGACCGCCTCTTCGCGCAGATCGCACAGCACGGCAGCCTCGACATCGTCTTCGCCAACGCCGGCGGCGGAGAGTTCGCGGCCCTGCCCGACATCACCTGGGACCACTACGCGGACACCTTCAACACCAACGTCGGCGGCACCCTGTTCACCGTGCAGAAGGCACTTCCGCTGCTCACCCCCGGCGCCTCGATCATCCTGACCAGCTCCAACATCGACACCAAGGGCGCCGCCTCCTTCAGCGTCTACGCCGCCACCAAGGCCGCGCTGCGCTCCCTCACCCGCAGTTGGGCGGCGGAACTCGTCACCCGCGGCATCCGGGTCAACAGCATCGCGCCCGGTCCGATCGAGACGCCCGGCCTCAGCGGCCTCGCGGGCGGCCCCGAGGCTGCCGAGCAGCTGCTCCAGGGCCTGGCCGCCGGAGTGCCCATGAAGCGCCTCGGCCGCCCGCAAGAGATCGCCGAGACCGTCCTCTTCCTCGCGGGCGAGGCCAGCAGCTACATGACCGGCGCCGAGATATACGTCGACGGCGGGGCCAGCCAGATCTGACCACCGCAACCGACCACCCGGGCCCCCGCCCCCGAGACGCATGACTGCGACGGGGCGTCCGACTTGGCCTCACGGCCGACCAGGACGCCCCGGACCTCTTCGAAGGACTCACGATGCACGCCGTGACCGACCTGCTCACCGCCAACCTCCACGAAGTCTTCGGCAACCGCGACCCCGTATCCCGCCGCGCGGCCATCGACCGCATCTACACCGAGGACGTCGTCTTCTCCGACCCGGAGGGCGTCACGACCGGCCGCGACGCCCTCGAGAACAAGGCCGCCGCCCTCCTCGCCGACGCCCCCGCCGACTTCTCGTTCACCGAGGACGGCCGCCGATACGCCGACACCCAGACCGGGGCACTCGCCTGGGCCTTCGGCCCGCCCGACGCGCCCGCGGTGCACGGGGTCGACGTCATCACCGTCCGGGACGGAAGGATCGCCACTGTCCTGACCATGTTCGCCACCTGACCGCCGCGTCGGCGTCCCGTTCGACGTCCAGATCGGCGTCCCGATCGACGTCCAGGTCAGGCGTCGACGCGCTCCCAGACGCTTCGCACTGCGTCCGCCCGTGCCCCGTGCGCAGTCGTCGCGGCCGCCCTGTGGGGCGCGGGTCAACGGGCGCGAGCGGCACGGCCCGGCTCCCTTACCGCAGCCGATGGGACAGCCTTTCCGCGGGGTTCGAGGATGTGACCGCCGGCCGCGCCCTTGGGTGTCGGTGGCAACATCCACAACATGTCCCACTCATACGCACAACCGATTCTGAGGACAGCAGACCTGTCCGAGAGCATGCGCATCGTCCAGCGGCTGCTCGGAATCGCCGATCTCCAAGGCCTCGAAGTCGACTTCGAGGTACGGGTCACCTCGGAACAGGTCCTTTCAGCACTGCTGGAAGTGATCCCGGACGCCGAATGGTGGGCCGAAGAGGGCCGGGACGGCTCGTCGGAGAGAGGGGACGATCCTGCTGCGTGTCTTCCCCTCCGGCTGCGCGGCTGGGCCATGCCTCCCCAAGCGGTGGAGCCGTTCTTCAAAGCGGTGAGAGACAACCCTGCGTCAGCCCGATGGGACTTCAACGGCTGGCCCGAGGCTCCTGAAGTGGGCCTGGGCGTCGGTGGCACGAGGGGTGCGTTCGTGACGCTGTGCGTGAACGTCCGTGACCTCGAACTGGAGGAGCCCGCGGCCGATCACACCGTTTTCGTCCACGTCAAACAGATCGAGGCCGAACGCGCGCCGTGGCTCGCGGCTCAAGTCGGGCTGACGGTGATCGGGGAGCTGGTGATGGCCCCGTGACGAGGACGTGTGGCCCTGCCGGAATCTTGCGGCTGGGTGTCGGCGTACTCGGAAAGGTGTGCAACGAAGCACGGATGAACGTGCTCAGTCGGGTGTTTGTCGGTGGGCTCGGGCAGCTGGGGTGGTACCCAACCGTGTCCGCCGGGCGACCAGTTGGTCCGCTTCGGGTAGCCGACGTCCAGCGCCCGAGAGCCAGCTGATGAAACGGCGGGGCGGGTAGAACTCGGCCGCGCCCGGGTGCACGACACTCCGGGGCCGCCAGAACCAGGGCAGACCGTCCGGGATCACCCGCCGCGCAGGGGCGGATGCTATTGGGGGTCTGCGAGCCAGGCGTCGAAGGTGGTCGGCGCGATGCGGGCGTCCTTGCCCGGGAGGAGTACGTCGCCCGCCATCTCCGGACCGAGCAGCGATGACCAGGTGGGCACCAGCTTGACCTCGTGTCCGCGCGCGGCGTGGGTGCGACGGGCCATGTCGACCAGGTCCTGTGTTTCCGGTCCGGCGACATCGCGGTAGTGCCCCTGCGGTGCGCCCGTGGCGATCTCGGCGAGGATGCCGGCGACGTCGGCAGGGGCGATCGGCTGGACGAGCAGCGGCGGGACGGTGGCCACGCCGTCGTGTTCGGTCCAGCTCGTCAGCGTCGCGGCGAAGTCGTGGAACTGCGTGAAGGGAACGATCGTCCACGGGGTCGGCCCCTCGGCCACGAGGCGCTCCTGCTCACGCTTGCCGGCGTAGTGGGCGTTGCCGTCCACCCGGTCGATACCCACGATGGAGAGCAGCACATGGTGGCGGACGCCTGCTCGCCCCTCGGCGGCGAGCAGGTTCGAGGTGGCGGCGCCGAAGTATGCCACCGCCTCGTCCCGGTCGGCTGTCTCGTAGCTCGTCGCATCCACAACGGCGTCGACGCCGGCCAGCGCGACATCGAGGCCCTTCCCGCTGATCAGGTCGATGCCGTATGAGCGACTGATCCGCACGACGTCATGTCCGGCCTGCTCCAGCACGGCGACGGTGCGGGCTCCGATGTTCCCGGTTGCTCCGGCGACTGCGATGCGCATGGCGAGTGCTCCTCTGGTGTGTGCGGTGCCTTTCAGCGTGCCTTCCGCCGTCGGCATCCGCGGGGTGGGCGGTCTTGCGACTTCCAAGATACGAGCATATGCTCGTATTGCCAAGAGGGGCTCCCCCGAGTCCCACTCTCTCCGGCGATTCCTCGTCAAAAGGTTGTGCCATGACTCCCTCCACTGAAACGGCCGCCGAGCGTGAGCGGCAGCGCCCCGCGGCGGCGGAGCAGACCCCCGAGCCGGACCGGGGGCCGCGCCGGCCGCCCGTGAAGGCATGGCTCCAGCCGGTCCTGATCTCATTGATCGTCGTGGCCGCCTTCATCACGTGCTACGTGGGTCTCCAGCGCGACCCGCAGCCCCACCAGGTGCCCATCGCCGTCACCGGGCCGAGCCTGCCGGGCGAGATACAGCGGGCCCTGGGCGACGCCGTCGAGGTGCATCCCACCGAGGACGCCGCGACGGCGCGGCACGCGCTGCAGCGGCACGACGTGGTGGCGGTGCTCAGTGCCGCGGCCCCGGGCCACCTGAACCTGCAGATCGCCGGCGCCGCCGGTGCGTCCACCACGTCGGCCGTGAGCCAGCTCGTCGACGCCTACGCCCAGGGCGCCGGGGCGCACGTGACCACCACGGACGTGGTCCCGCTGGCCGAGCACGACGCCCGCGGCCTGGCCGGCTTCTACGTCGCCTTCGGTGTGAGCCTGGCCGGCTTCGTCCTCGGCTCCAACGTTCTGGGGCTGGCCGGCATCATGCGTCTGCGGCACCGGTACTACCTGCTGGCCGGAGCCTCCGCCGCCATCGGCACCGTCGGTGCGATCGTCGTCGGGCCCGTCCTGGGGGCCGCCCCGGCTCCGCTGGTGCCCCTGGCCTTCGTTCTGGCCCTGCTGGCCGCTGCGACGGCGTTCACGACCAAGCTCTTCGGCGCCTTCCTGGGGCCGATCGGGCTGCCGATCACCACACTGGTGCTGCTGACCGTCGGCAACGCCACGAGCGGCGCGGTCATCGGAGCCGACTTGTTGCCCTCCGGAGCCCGGGCGGTCTCCTCCCTGCTGCCGCCCGGAGCGGCTGTCCGCGGCATTGCCGACCTCAGCTACTACGACGGCGCGCACCTCGCCGGTCCCGTCCTGACCCTGGCGCTGTGGGCCATCGGTGCGGGGTTCCTGCTGAGCCTGCGCCCCCGCCTGATGCGGCGCCGGGCAGCCGTCGCGTGACCGCTGTGAAAGTCCCGGCCGCAACGGTGATTCCTGCCGCCCTGTCGTTCCCGGCACTGGCCTTGCCCGCCGTTCCTGGCGGGCAAGGCTCCCGGCAGGAACGGGAAGAACGGCAGGAACGGTAGGCGCCGCGCAGAGGAGACGCTGAATCGAGCACGCAAACACCGTCGACACGGCACAGCGGCAGCGCAGCGCGCAGCCAGGGGTTCTCCCAGCCGCCCGAGTCCGTCCGAGTGGAGGACACGGCGGATGAGGCCTGTGCGCTGCCGTCCCGGTGGAAGATCCCGTCCAGTTGACGTCGACCGCAGCCGCCGAAGCAGTCGCGCTCGGATGCCCCGTCCGCCCGTTCCAGGCGGAGCCCACCAGACGGCGCTCCGCCGTCTACTCCGCCCAGGGGTGGAATCCGGTGCCGAGGACGTCCTCGAGAGCGGCGCGCAGTCGGGCCGCCTTGTCCTGGCCGAAGCTCTCCTCGAACTCGGACTGCACCGTCCGCCAGTACGGGAGTGCGGCCTTCATCCGGGCGAGGCCGTCCGGGGTGAGGGTGACGATGCGGGCGCGTCGGTCGGTCGGTGAAGGCTCGACGGTGACCAGTCCCTCACGGGCGAGTGGCTTGAGGTTGGTGGCCAGGGTGGTGCGGTCCATGGCGATCATGTCGGCGAGGCTCGTGATGGTGATCTGTTCCTGGGTGCTCAGTTTCTGCAGGATGCTGAACTGCGTGGCACGCAGGCCCGTCGGGGCGAGCGCCTTGTCGTAGGTGGCGCCGAGGTATCGGGCCGCCTTGCGCAGGGCCAGGTTGTTGCAGGAGTCGACGGTGTCTGTTCCGGTGCTCGTCATGATCCCCTCCAGGTACCGATCCGGGGTATGAGTATATGCTCCTAACGGCCATACCGCCCACCTGCCCTGGAGCGGCAGACGCCGCCCCCCGGGGCCGGGGGCACGCCGCGGCGACAGGAGCGGCGCGATGGGCGCCGAAGGGCCGCCCGCAGGGCGTGTGAGCGGCGTCGCCGACCGGCGATGACGGCATCAGTGCGGGCACCGGGTCGAGTCTCGCCGAAGTTCTTCTTGCGCTCACGATATTAGGAGCATATGCTCCTAATATCGCAAGTGATTGTCCTGCGACGCCGCTTTCCGGCCGTTCCCGCTGTGCCTGTGCAGGCGCCCGCCGAACACTCGCGCCCTCGCCCCCCGATGCGACTGCGCGATCTTGTCCAATCCCGAAGAAGGTGAGCAGCTGATGGCTGTCACAAACCTCGTCCTGATCACAGGCGCCGGCGGCGTAGGCCGCACCGTCCTCGAGAAGCTGCGCGCACAACAGGTGCCCGTACGCGTCATGGTCCGCCGGGACGACGACCGTGCCGCGCAACTGCGCGCTCTCGGAGCGGAGGTCGTCCTCGGTGACCTCACGCGGCCCGAGACTGTCGCAGCCGCCCTGGAAGGCGCCAAGAGCATGTACTTCGCCATGCCCGTGTCGCCTGACCACCTCCTCGCGGCAACCGTCGTGGCGAGCGTCGCGCGGGATTACGGCAAGCTGGACGCGCTGATCGGCATGTCGCAGATGACGGTGTCGCAGATGACCGCCACCAGCATCGCCGAGTCCCACCAGCAGCGGCTGCACTGGCTGGCAGAGCAGGTCCTGGACTGGTCCGGGCTGCCGGTCGTGCACATCCGGCCGACGTCGTTCCTGGACAACCCGCTGTTCACCACGCTCCCGGCGCAGACCATCCGCGACAACGGCACGCTCGCGCTGCCGTTCGGAGCGGGGCGCACCTCGCCGATCGCCGTGGACGACGTCGCCCGGGCGGTCGCGGCCGTACTGCGCGACCCCCTTCCGCACGTGGGGCGCGTCTACGAACTGACCGGGCCGCGCACCCTCGACATGACGGAGATGGCCGAGGCTTTCTCCAAAGCGCTGGGCCGGCCGGTGGCGTACGTCGACGTGCCGCTCGAAGAGTGGCGCACGGAAGTGCTCGCCGGGATCGGCCTGCCACCGCACATCGAGCAGCACATCGTCACCATGTGCCGGCTGCACCAGCAGAACCGCTACGACCGGGCCTCCCAGGACGTCGAAAACCTGACCGGCACACCGGCCCAGACGGTCGAAGAGTTCGTCGCGGCACGCAAGAACCTCTACGTCGGCTAACGGATTCCCCGGATTCCCGGCCGATCGCCCACGGGGGCTCTCCCCCGTCCCACACGCCCCGCATACCACGGGACGCCACCGACGAAGTCCCGTACGGACACGGGACTCGGACAACGGAAGTGATCGCAGAAATGAACATGAAACTCGAACTATTCGTCCTGCCCGTCTCGGATGTCGACCGCTCCAGGGCTTTCTACGAGAAGGCGGGCTTCCGGCTCGACCTCGCCAAGGACATCAACGAGGACTACCGGGTCGTCCACCTCACACCGCCCGGGTCCGAGGCCTCGATCATCTTCGGCAAGGGGCTGACCACCGCCCTGCCCGGCTCGGCCCAGGGGCTGTACCTCGTCGTCGAGGACATCGAACAGGCCCGGGCGCAGCTCGTCGAGCGCGGCATCGACGTGAGCGAGGTCTTCCACGACGGCAAGGGCGTCTTCTTCCACGGGCACGACGCCGGCGACGTGGTCCACAAGGGCCAGGGCCAGGAGCGGATCACGGGCCCGCATCCCGAGCGCGCCAGCTACGGCTCCTACGCCGCCTTCAGCGACCCGGACGGCAACGGCTGGGTGCTGCAGGAGATCACACAGCGAGCCCCCGGCCGCTGATCCTGACCTGGCAGGCTCACGGTGTTGGCCGGTGGGGTGAGGGCAGTTGAGCTGGCCACGGCCTGGCAGGAACTCGGCTCCCACGTGACCTTGCTCGTCCGCGGCAACGGTCTGCTGCGCCAGGGTGGGAGCCCTTCGCCGGCGAACTCGTCACCGTGAGAGTGCGGCAGGCGGGCGACGACGTGCGTCGCGTCCTCACCCTCTCCGGATCGATCCGTTCGATGCGGTTTGGCTGCCTGGGCACTTCCGTTCCGGCTGTCGGAAGCGCCGTACGGGCAGATGTGAAGGCGATGACGCGTACGTCGTCGCCTTCACATCTGCGGTTCGCGTCAGCCGTGCGGCAGGATCACCGCACGCCCGTTGATCTTCCCGGCGTGCAGCCGTTCGTAGGCCAGCGGCGCCTCGTCCAGCGAGTACGTCTCGGTATGCACCGACAGCGCACCGGCCCGGGCCAGCCCGAGCACCTCGATGAGTTCGCCGCGGCTGCCCCAGTAGGGCGCGGTGACCGCCACCTCGAACGGCAAGTGCCCGAACCCGACGGGCAGCGACCCGCCGCCGATGCCCACGATGGTCACGTCGGCCTCTACGGCAGCCACCGCGCCCGCGGTGCGCACGGTCGCCTCGGCGCCGACGAAGTCGAAGACCGCCTCCGCGCCCAGACCGCCGGTCAGCCCGCGCACCACGTCCGCGGCCCCGGCGTCCGACAGGACCGCCTCGTGCGCACCGACCTCGCGGGCGAGGCGCAGCTTGTCCTCGCCGACGTCGAGCGCGATGACCCGGGCCGGCGTCAGCGCGCGCAGCAGCTGGACGGCGACATGCCCGAGCCCGCCCGCGCCGATGACCACGGCCGTCGAGCCCGGCACCAGCTTGGGCAGCGACCGCTTGATCGCGTGGTACGGGGTGAGTCCGGCGTCGGTCAGCGGTACGGCGGCGACGGGGTCGAGCCCGTCGAGCGGCACCAGGTGGCGCGGGTCGTCCACGAGCAGGTACTCCGCCATGGCGCCCGGCGACCCGAGGCCCGGCGGACGGATGCCCAGTTCGTCTGCGCGCAGGCAGTAGTTCTCCTTGCCCTCGGCGCACTTGGCGCAGGTCCCGCAGCCCCAGGGTCCGTAGACGGCGACCGCGTCGCCCTCCCGCACCCCGCTGACGCCGGCGCCCAGCGCGGCGACGGTGCCGACGCCTTCATGGCCGAGGGTGAGCGGAAGCTCGTAGGGGAACCCTTCGGCGGGCCAGCTCATCACGGCGATGTCGGAGTGGCACACGCCGGCGGCGGTGACCTTCAACAGGACCTGGCCGGGGCCCGGTTCGGGGTCGGGGACGGTGACCACCTCGGGCGGCGCGCCGATCGTGCGGTACTGAAGTGCCTTCATGGCGTAACTCCTCTTCGGCTCAGACGGCCGTGTAGGCGCCGTCGACCAGGTGGTAGCTGCCGGCCACGAAGGAGGCCCGGTCGGACAGCAGGAAGACGATCAGTTCGGCGACCTCCTCGGGGCGGCCCAGCCGGCCGACCGGGTGCAGGCCCACGAGCCCGTCGTAGGCGGCCTGGTCCATGCCCTGCAGCAGGGGGGTCTCGATGAAGCCGGGGCCGACCGCGTTGACACGGATGCCCTTCGCGGCGTACTCGGCGGCGGTGGTCTTGGTCAGGCCGACCACTCCGTGCTTGGCGGCCACGTAGGCGGCGGAGCCGGCGAAGCCGACCGAGCCGAGGATGGAAGCCACGTTGACGATGGCGCCGCCGCGACCCGTGGACTCGATGGCGGGGAGTTCGAAGCGCAGGGAGTAGAAGACGCCGTCGAGGTTGGTGCGGACGACGCGGTCGTAGGCGGCGATGTCGTACTCGCCCGTCGGGGCGCTCGGACCGCCGATGCCGGCGTTGTTCACGGCCAGGTCGAGGCCGCCGTAGGTCTCGACGGCGAAGGCGACCGCCGCCTCGACGGAGTCCGGGGCGGTGACGTCGAGCTCGACCGCGGCGGCCTTGATGCCCTCGGCGCGCAGTGCGGCGGCGGCCAGCTCGGCGCCCTCGGCGTTGTAGTCGGCGATGACGACGTTAGCGCCGCCCGCGCCCAGCCGACGGGCGGTCGCGAGGCCGATGCCGGAGGCGGCGCCGGTGACGAGGGCGGTCCGCCCGGCGAACTCGGTGGCGTAGTCGGACGTGGTCTCGGTCGCGTGTTCGGTGGTGCTCATGGTGCTCTCACTCTTCGGCAGTGCTGTCGGGGTCCGCGGACGCGGCCTCCGAGATCAGGGCGTCGTAGGCCTGTTCCACCAGGGCGGCGAGGTCTGCGGCTCCCGAGTCGGGGTCGGCGGCGCGACGTGCCCACACACGCAGCGCCGCCGTGAGGACGCCGGCGGCGGCGTCGACGACGACGGCGGGGCGCAGGTCCCGCACGTCGTCGGTGCCGAGCCGCTCGGCGAGGATGCGGATCGAGTCCTCCTGGGCGTCCACGCGGATGCGTTCGTATGCGGCGAACAGGGCGGGCTCGCGGTCGACCAGTGCCAGCAGCGCGCGCATCCTGGGGCGCAGGTGGTGGGCCGGGTTCTCTTCGTCGGCGAGCCAGGCACGCACGGCCCGCCGATAGGCCAGCAGGGGCGGCTCCGTCACGGGGCGCTCCCGCAGCAGCGTGTTGATGCGGTCGCCGTCGCCGCGCACGAAGTCCAGGGCGGCGTCCTCCTTGCCGGTGAAGTGCCGGCTGAAGGTGCGCCGGGTGACGTCCGCGCGCTCGGCGATCGCCTCGACGGTGGTGTGCGCGAGGCCGCGTTCCAGGATCAGGTCGACCGCGGCGGTGGCCATGGCGTTCCTGGTCTGTCGTGCCTTGCGCTGTCGCCGGTCCTCAGTCATGTCTTCGAGGGTACACCTTGATGTCTCATGGGGACATCTGACTCATTGGGACATCACATCGCGCCCCTTCAGGCTTGGATTGCTGACGGCACCGGCCAAGATCACGCCAGGTCAGCGGCCCACCCCGGGCCCCTGAGTGCACACCTCCAGGATGCGAACCGCGCGTGACAGGACCGACTCCTGGTGCGGTGCCCTCATCGCTCACTCCTCGCCCGTGCCTGGCAGCTGAGCCCCGACCCGCGCGGCCGTCTCGCGCAGCCAGATGTGGGCCGCGTCATGGGTGTGGACCGGATGCCACCACAGCGCCTCCCGCAGCGGCACCGCCTCGTAAGGCGGCTCCAGCACCCGCACGGCGGCGATCGGGGCCATCTTGCGCGCCAGCCGTGCCTGGACCAGGGCGATGCGCCGGGTGCCGGCGATCATCAGGGGCAGGAGCTGGAAGCTGTCCACGGAGACCTCGACCCGCGGTTCGATGCCGAGCATGCCGAGCTGCCGTACGGCGGGCGCGTCGTACGTGCGCTGATACGTCACCCATGGCAGTTCGGCGAGGTCGGCACGGGTGAGCCGTTCTCCGACGCCGGGGTGGTCCCGCGCCACGAGGAACACCCATCGGTCGTCGTAGAGGTCGGTGGCGGGGAAGTCGCTGATCACGCCGTGGGGCATGAGCAGGCCGTCGGCGGCGCTCAGCAGGGTCGCGGTGTCGTCGATGACGGTCGGCGGGGTCTGGGTGAAGCGCAGCCGGATGCCGGGGGCCTCCTCGTGCACCAGGCGGGCGAGTTCGGTGCCGAAGACGGAGACGGCGTAGTCGGACGCGACCAGTTTGAACTCGCGGTGCTCCGTGGCCGGGTCGAAGTCGGCCTGGCTGGAGAAGAGGCGTTCCAGCAGGTCGTAGGCCGAGGCGGTGCGGTCCAGCAGGACCTGGCCGAGCGCGGTCAGCTCGTAGTGGCCGCCGACGCGTGCGAGCAGTTCGTCGCCGAAGTGCCGGCGCAACCGGGCGAGGGCGGCGCTCATCGCGGGCTGGCTCAGACCGACCCGCTGCCCGGCGCGCGTGACGTTCCGCTCCTCCAGCAGGGCGCGCAGGGCGACGACGAGATTGAGGTCGAGACGGGCCAGGTTCACGGATCGGTCCCTTGCGGTGGGCGACGAACAGAGAAGATAGACACGGTGGATGCTGTTCATCCACAGAATCGATTTCCCTGATTGCTCGGTGCGGGTCCAGATTAGTCGCACCGCAATCAGGAGGACATGTCCGTGAAACCCGAACCCGCGTCCGCGCTCTTCGCCGGACCGTTCGCACTCGCCACCCTCTCCACCCAGAACGGGCCGGAATTCCCCGCCCTGGTCACCCCCGACGGCCAGGCCCTCGACCTGCGGGACGCCTTCGGCGACGACCGGCTGACCACGCGGGACGTGCTGGACCGCTGGGACACCGCCCTGCCGCGGCTGCGCGCCCTCGCCTCCGACCCCGGCCCGGCCCGTACGGCCGTCACGGACCTGCGGGTGCACGCACCGGTGACACCTCGCCAGGTGTTCCAGTCCGGCGCGAACTACCGGCAACACGTGATCGACCTGCACGTCGCCCACCGCGCCCCGGGTGACGACCGGCCGGAGAGCGAACGGCGCGCGGAGGCCGCCGAGATCATGGACCGGCGGGCCGCCGAGGACCTGCCGTACGTCTTCATCGGCCTGCCCACCTCGATCACCGGCCCGTACGACGACGTCGTCCTGCCCCGGTGGGCCGAGCAGCCCGACTGGGAACTGGAACTGGCGGTCGTGATCGGCAAGCCGGCCCACCAGGTGTCGGCGGAGGACGCATACGAGTACATCGCCGGCTACACGATCGCCAACGACCTCACCGACCGGGCCACCGTGTTCCGCCGGGACATGCCGCAGATCGGCACCGACTGGCTGCGCAGCAAGAACGCGCCCGGTTTCACCCCGCTCGGCCCGTGGATCGTGCCGGCCGAGTCGATCGCGAACCCCGACGACCTGCGCGTCACGCTCAAGCTGAACGGCGACACCATGCAGGACGAGTCCACCAAGGACATGATCTTCAAGGTCGCGCGGATGGTGGCGTACGCCTCCCGGACCGCACGCCTGCTCCCCGGCGACCTGGTACTGACCGGCAGTCCGGCCGGCAACGGCATGCACTGGGGGCGGCTGCTGCGCGACGGCGACGTCATGGAGGGGTCGGTCACCGGGCTCGGACTCCAGCGCACCCGGTGCGTCGCGGAGGGCACCGCGTGAACCGCCAGGACCCCGAGGGCTCGATCGCCGGGGCCGCCAAGGCGTACTCCAACTGGGGGCGTTGGGGCGAGGACGACAGGCTCGGCACCCTCAACTTCCTCACGGCGGACAAGCGCCGCGAGGGCGCCGCCCTGGTCCGGCGCGGCGTCAGCTTCTCGCTGTCGCAGTCCTTCGACATGAACGGCCCGCAGAAGGGGTGGCGGCGCCGCACCAATCCGGTCCACACCATGCTGGACACCGGCACCGACGCGGCCCTCGGCGCCCAGGGCTTCCCGCACGGCATCGGCGGCGCCGACGACGTGATCGCGATGCCGCTGCAATGCTCGACGCAGTGGGACGGACTCGGCCACATCTTCGACCACGGCAAGGCGTGGAACGGCCGCCCGGCCGAGAGGGTCGTCACCTCCGACGGCGACCTCGTCACCGGCATCGAGCACATGGCGCCCCACGTCGCGGGCCGGGGCGTGCTGCTGGACGTCGGCCGGGTGATCGGCACCGACGGGGAGCTGCCGGACGGCTTCGCGATCACCGAGGACCATCTGACGGCGACGGCCGAGGCACATCAGGTGACCGTCGGACGCGGTGACATCGTGCTGGTCCGCACCGGGCAGCTGGCCCGCGCACGCCGCGAAGGCTGGGGCGACTACGCCGGCGGCGACGCACCGGGTCTGTCATTCACCACGGCCGGCTGGCTGCACTCCAGCGAGATCGCCGCGATCGCCACCGACACCTGGGGCTTCGAGGTCCGCCCGAACGAGTTCGACCACGCCTTCCAGCCCCTGCACCAGGTAGCCATCCCGAACATCGGCCTGCTGATCGGCGAGATGTGGGACCTGGACGCGCTCGCCGAGGACTGCGCCCGCGACGGCGTGCACGCGTTCTGGCTCACCGCCGCACCTCTGCCGATCACCGGAGCGGTCGGCTCACCCGTCAACCCGATCGCGGTCAAGTAACGCGCGGAACAAGGGAGTTCCCTCATGAGAAACGCCCGCACAGTCCTGGTGATCGGGGGTGGCGCCGCAGGCAACGCCGCGACGATCCTGCTGCGTCGCGCCGGCTTCGCCGTGGACCTGATAGAAGCCAAGGACGACTGGAACGCCACCGCCGGCTCCGGCATCACCCTCCAGGGCAACGCCCTGCGCGTCCTGCGCGAACTCGGCGTCTGGGACCAGGTCAAGGCGTCCGGCTTCGGTTTCGGCTCCGTCGGCATCACCGCACCCGACGGCACCGTCCTGCACGTCGCCCGCGACCTGCGCACCGGCGGCGACGATCTGCCCGCCACCCTCGGCATGCAGCGCCCGCAGCTCCAGCAGATCCTGATCGACGCCGTCCGCGCCAGTGGCGCCACCGTGCGACTCGGCACGACCGCCGAGATCCTCAGCCAGGACACGGACGGGGTCTCCATACGGTTCTCCGACGGCGGCGAGGGCCGCTACGACCTGGTCATCGCAGCCGACGGCCTCGCCTCCTCGACCCGCGCGGCGATCGGCATCGGCGACAAGCCCGAGCCGACCGGCATGGCCATCTGGCGCATCGCCGCCCCGCGCCCGGCCGGAGTGATCCGCACCGACCTCGCCTACGGCGGCCCCGCCTACATCGCCGGCTACTGCCCCACCAGCGACACCACCCTGTACGCGTACGTCGTAGAGGCGAACCGCGATCGCGCCGCCATCCCGCCCGAGACGTACGCCGACGAGATGCGCCGCCTCGCCTCCGCCTACGGGGGCCACTGGCCGGAGATCACCGCTCACATCACCGACCCGGCGAAGGTCAACTACACGTGGTTCGACCGGCTGCTGGTGGAGGGTGCCTGGCACCGCGGCCGGGTGGTGCTGGTCGGCGACGCCGCGCACTGCTGTCCGCCCACGCTCGCGCAGGGCGCGGCCCTGTCCCTGGAGGACGCGTGGGTGCTCACCCAACTGCTGGCCGCCTCGCAGACCTGGGACGACGCCCTGTTCCAGGCGTACTGCGAACGGCGGATGGCCCGTGTCCGTCCGGTCGTGGAGGCGTCCGTGCAGCTCGGGCAGTGGCAACTCGACGGCGTGCGCGACGCCGACGTCCCCGGTCTGATGGGCCGCACCATGACGATGCTGCGGGAGCTGCCGTGAACCCCGCCCCCACCGTGGACGTCCACGCCCACGTACTGCTGCCCGAGGTCGAGGCGCTGGTGGCCGGCCTGCCGGGACTGGCGGAGGCAAAGGCCCTGGACGCCCGGCGCAACGGTGCGGCGGCACTCGCCGTCAACGGGCCGATGGTGCGCGAACGCATCCCCCGCATGACCGATCCCGCCGTGCGGCTAGCCGCGATGGACGCCCAGGGCGTGGACGTGCAACTGGTCAGCCCCTCCCCCTCGCACTACCACTACTGGGCGGACGAGGAGACGGCGGAGAAGGTGTACCGGCTCGCCAACGAGGCGACGGCGGCCCACTGTTCCGCAGCTCCGGACCGGTTGCGCGGGCTGGGCCTCGTACCGCTGCAACACCCGCGACAGGCCGTGCTTGCCCTCGAACACGCCATGGAACAGGGCCTGTTGGGCGTCGAGATCTCCAGCCACGCACCCGGGCGGGAGCTCTCCGATCCGGCGTACGAGCCCTTCTGGAGCCGGGCCGAGGAGGCGGAGGCGATCGTCTTCCTGCACCCCTTCGGCTGCACGCTCGACGAACGGCTCGACCAGTGGTATCTGTCCAACACCGTGGGCCAGCCGGTGGAGAACGCCGTCGCGCTCTCCCACCTGATCTTCTCCGGCGTCCTGGACCGCCATCCGGGCCTGCGGCTGATCGCGGCCCACGGGGGCGGCTATCTGCCCACGCACATCGGCCGTTCCGACCACGCGTGGCAGACCCGGTCCGACGCCGGAGCCGGCTGCGCCCACCTGCCCAGCAGCTATCTCAGGCGCCTGTACTTCGACTCCCTGGTGCACGACCCGCACGTGCTGCGCGCGCTGGTCGCCGCCGCCGGGCCCGACCGTGTGCTGCTCGGCTCCGACTTCCCCTTCGACATGGGCACAAACGATCCGCTGGGCGCTCTGCGCGCGGCGGGCCTGTCCGCCACCGACTTCGACGCCGTACGGGGCGGCAACGCGGCCGCCCTCCTCCGGAAGGACTGACCGTCATGCGTCTGCTCACCCACCTTCGGCACGTCGACCTCGCCGTGCCCGACTACGACAAGCAGCTCGACTTCTACGCCGGCGTCTGGGGCCTGACCAAGGTCGCCGAGGACTCCGGCATCTCCTTCCTCGCCGCGGAGGGCTCCCCCGAGCAGTACGTGGTCCGGCTGCGCAAGGCCGCGGAGAAGCGTCTCGACCTCGTCTCCTACGGCGCCGCGTCCGCCGCCGACGTCGACACGCTCGCCGAACAACTGCTCTCCCAGGGCGTGCAGTTGGTCTCGCAGCCGGGAAAGGTCGACACTCCCGGAGGCGGCTACGGCTTCCGCTTCTTCGACGTCGACGGCCGCACCATCGAGGTCTCCGCCGATGTGGCGGTACGGCAGCACCGCAAGATCGAGGAGAAGGAAGCGATCCCGGTCAAGCTGTCACACGTCGTCCTCAACTCCCCCGACCTGGACCGTACCCGGCAGTGGTACGAGGAGCACCTGGGCTTCCGGCTCTCCGACACCCTCAGCTCGCCCCACATGGGCGAGGTCATGCACTTCATGCGGATCAGCAACCAGCACCACTCCATGGCACTGGCCAAGGGCCCGCACACCGCGCTGCACCACATCTCCTTCGAGATGCGCGGCATCGACGAGTACATGCGCGGCTCGGGCCGGGTCATCCGGGCCGGCCACCGGAAGATCTGGGGCCCGGGCCGGCACATGGCGGGCGACAACACCTTCACCTACTTCCTCGACCCGCACGGCAACACCGTCGAGTACACCACCGAGCTGGAGCTCCTCGACGAGGACACCTGGCACCCGCACGTCTACGACTTCTCCCAGCCCGAGGTCACCGACCAGTGGGGCACGGCGAACCCGATGAACGAGCTGATCGCCAAGGAGTCGTTCAACGACGTCGACCGCGGCGTCTTCGTCGCCCCGCCCGTCTGATCCCACCCCGCTCCCGGGGACGCGGCCGGCCCTGTCATCTGCCCTGACTCAGTCCAGCCGCGCCCCCGAGCCCAGCCCGCCCGGAGCCCGCACCATGCGTTTCGCCGCCTACGAACACCATCACCGCCGTCGCGTGGCCGTCGTGGAGGACGACGGCACCCTGCTGCCGCTGCCCGGCGTCACCTCGCTCACCACCCTGCTGTCGCAAAGCGGCGGCCTCCCCGGCCTGCTCACCGCCGGCGCCGCCGCGCTCGATGTGCCGCCCGGCCCGCACGTGTCACAGGTGCGGCTGCTGCCGCCGCTCCAGCCCGTGTCCGTGCGGGACTTCGTCACCTTCGAGGAACACGTCGAGGGCGTACGGCGCTCAGTCAGCGGCGCCGTCGGCGTGCCGGAGCAGTGGTACGCCGCGCCGACCTTCTACTTCACCAACCCGCACGCGCTCTACGGCCCGCACGACGACATCCCCGTCCCACCCGGCTCCAATGTGCTGGACTTCGAACTGGAGGTGGCCGCTGTCATCGGCCGCGAGGGCCGCGACCTCACCCCCGAGCAGGCCCGCGACCACATCGTCGGCTACACGGTCTTCAACGACTGGTCCGCACGCGACCTGCAGTCCGCGGAGATGACGGTCGGTCTCGGCCCCTGCAAGGGCAAGGACACGGCCACCACCCTCGGCCCGTACCTGGTCACCGCCGACGAGCTGGAGCCGTACCGGGACGCCGACGGTTTCCTGCGACTCGCGCTCACGGCCGAAGTCAACGGCGAGATCGTCGGCCGGGACCGCCTGTCCAACATGAGCTGGACGTTCGAGGAGATGGCCGCCTACGCCTCCCGCGGCACCCGCGTCCTGCCCGGCGACGTCCTGGGCTCCGGCACCTGCGGCAACGGCGGCTGCCTCGCCGAACTGTGGGGTGTGCGCGGCGAACAGACCCCGCCGCCCCTGAAGCCCGGCGACACCGTCACCCTCACGGTGGAAGGGGTCGGCACCGTGTCCAACACGGTCGTCCCCGGCACCGACCCCGTGCCGCTGCCCACCGGCCGGCGCCGGTCCCGGGAGCGGCCGTGAGCGACCTGCACCCCAAGAGACTGCTCGGCAAGGTCGTCGTGGTCACAGGTGCGGCCCGTGGCCAGGGCGCCGCGGAGGCGGATGCGCTGGCCCGGGAGGGTGCCAGGGTGATCGCCACCGACGTACGGCCGGAAGGCGACTGCCGCCGCCTGGACGTGACCAGCAGCCAGGACTGGGCCGACCTCGCCGCCGAACTGCAGGAGTCCTACGGGCAGGTGCACGGGCTGGTCAACAACGCAGGCGTCACCTGGCGCGCCCGCCTCGGCGACGTGCGGGCCGAGGACTTCGACCGGGTCCACGCCGTCAACGTCACCGGCCCGCTCCTCGGCATCCAGCACCTCTCGCCGCTCATGCCGCCCGGTGCGTCCGTCGTGAACGTCGGCTCCTCGGCGGCCCTCACCGCCCACTACCCCGTCGCCTACACCGCGAGCAAGTGGGGGCTGCGGGGGCTGTCGCGGACGGCCGCGGTGGAACTCGGTCCGCGCGGCATCCGCGTCAACACGATCCACCCCGGCTACATCGAGACCGAGATGACCGCCTCGGCCGCCCCCGCGTTCCGTGCGGCCAACATCCGCGAGACGCCGCTCGGCCGCACCGGAACCGCCGACGAGGTCGCTCCGCTGGTCGTGTTCCTGCTGTCGGACGAGTCGTCGTTCATCACCGGCGCCGACATCCCCGTCGACGGCGGGATGACCGCGCACGGGGGCGTCAAGTCGGTCTCCGACGCGCTGCGCGGGGAGTCCTCGTGAAGCGGCTGGAGGGGAAGGTCGCGCTGATCTCCGGTACGGCCCGCGGGCAAGGGCGGGCCGCAGCCCTGCGGTTCGCCGCCGAGGGCGCACTCGTGGTCGGCGGCGACCTGCTGCACGAGGAGGCCGTCGAGACACAGCGGCTGATCGCCCGCGAGGGCGGCACCGCTCTCACCCCCGGCCCCCTGGACATCACCGACGAGGCGTCGGTGCGCTCCTGGGTGGCGGACGCCGCCGACGCCTTCGGCGGCATCGACATCGTGTACGCCAACGCCGGAGCGGTCCGCTTCGGGGGCATCGGCAGCCAGCCGTACGAGGACTTCACCTTCACCGTGCGCGCCGAACTCGACTCGGTGTGGCTCACCGTCCGGGCGGCGTGGGCGCACCTGATCGACAGCCGGGGCTGCGTCCTCACCGTCGGCTCCACCGCCGGTCTGACCGGTTCGCTCAGCAATCAGCGCACCGCGCACGCCGCGTCCAAGGGCGGCGTGATCGCGCTGACCCGGCAACTGGCCGCCGAAGGTGCCCCGTACGGCATCCGTGCCAACTGCGTCAGCCCCGGAATGATCGACACGGACGGCTCCCGCGCCAACCTGCTCGCCGACGACCACCCGATGCGCTCCATCGCCCGGCACATCCCCCTCGGCCGCACCGGGACACCGGACGACGTGGTCAACGCTGCCGTCTTCCTGGCTTCCGAGGAGGCGTCGTACATCACGGGCGCCAACCTCGTCGTCGACGGCGGCTGGTCGGCAGTCCTGCCCGGCCCCGTCCCCGACGCGGCCAACTGAAAGGAAACCCGCACGTGAACAAGGTCCGCGGCAGCGCCGCAGACGCCGTCGCCGACATCCCCGACGGTGCGTCCCTCGCCGTCGGCGGCTTCGGCCTCAGCGGCGTACCGGAGGTCCTCGTCCGCGCCCTGTACGAGCAGGGCGCGCAGGACTTGAAGGTCGTCTCCAACAACTGCGGCGTGGACGGGCGGGGCCTGGGCGTCCTGCTGGCAGCCGGTCGCATCACCCGCGTCACCGGCTCCTACGTGGGCGAGAACAAGGAGTTCGCCCGCCAGTACCTGGCCGGCGAGCTGGAGGTCGAACTCACCCCGCAGGGCACCCTTGCCGAACGCCTGCGGGCCGGCGGCGCCGGCATCCCCGCCTTCTACACCCCGGCCGGTGTGGGCACCCAGGTCGCCGACGGCGGCCTGCCCTGGCGCTACGCCCCGGACGGCTCCGTGGCCGTGGCCTCCCCTCCCAAGGAGACCCGCGACTTCGCCGGCCGCCCGCACGTCCTGGAGCACGGCATCACCACCGACTTCGCCCTCGTACGGGCCTGGCGCGGCGACCGCCACGGAAACCTCGTCTTCCGCAGGGCCGCCGCCAACTTCAACCCGCTGGCGGCCATGGCGGGCAAGGTGACCATCGCCGAGGTCGAGGACCTGGTCGAACCGGGCGAACTGGCGCCCGACGCCGTGCACCTGCCCGGCATCTACGTCCAGCGGGTCGTGGCGCTCAGCGCCGACGAGGCCGCCGACAAGCAGATCGAGAAGAGGACGGTACGTTCCTGATGGCCTGGACCCGCGATCACATGGCCGCCCGAGCAGCCGCCGAACTCACCGACGGCTCCTATGTCAACCTCGGCATCGGTCTGCCCACCCTCGTCCCCGGCCACCTGCCACCGGGCGTCCAGGTCGTTCTGCACTCGGAGAACGGCATCCTCGGCACCGGCCCCTATCCCACCGCGGACGAGGTCGACCCCGATCTCATCAACGCGGGCAAGGAGACGGTCACCGTGCTGCCCGGTGCCGCGTTCTTCGACTCGGCGCTCTCCTTCGGCATGATCCGCGGCGGCCACATCGACACCGCCGTCCTGGGCGCCATGCAGGTCTCCGCCCGCGGTGACCTCGCCAACTGGATGATCCCCGGCAAGATGGTCAAGGGCATGGGCGGCGCCATGGACCTCGTCCACGGCGCTCGCCGCGTCATCGTCCTGATGGAACACACCGCCAAGGACGGCAGCCCGAAGATCCTGGAGCGGTGCACCCTGCCGCTCACCGGCGAACGCTGCGTCCACCGGATCATCACCGACCTCGCCGTCCTGGACATCACGGCGGACGGACTCGCCCTCGTCGAGACGGCTCCGGGCGTGACCGTCGAGGATGTCGTGGAACGCACTGATGCGCCCCTGTCCCTGAACAGCCTCACGGTCGCTGGGCCGTCGGCCTCCGGAGGGTGAGACCTTCCCTGCCTTCCCCATCCCCCCACACCGGCCGTCGTGGTCGCCCGCCCGCCGTCCCGCCGCCGGGCACGAAGCGGCCTCGGTGCCTCGGCCGTCAGCCCTGTGCCGTGGGGCGAACGACGAGTTCGTTGACGTCGACGTTCGCCGGCTGGTCGACGGCGAAGGCGATCGCGTCGGCGATGGCCGAGGCCGGGATCGCCAGGCGCTCAGCCGCCGCGCGGGCAGCGCCCTGGGCTTCCGGCGAACCTCCGTGATGCGTCAACTCGCTCTGTGTGAATCCGGGGCTGACGACGGTGACCCGGATGTCCCGGCTCTCCTGCCGCAGCCCCTCCGACACAGCCGCCACGGCGAACTTCGTGGCGCTGTAGACGGCGGCGGTCGGATCCACTCGGTGCCCCGACACCGACGACACGTTGACGATGTGGCCGCCCGCCCGTCGCCGCATCTCGGGCAGCACGGCGGCGATTCCGTGGAGCACCCCGCGCAGGTTGACGTCGATCATCTGCTCCCACTCGGCGATGCGCAGGTCCTCGATCGGTGACAACGGCATGACGCCGGCGTTGTTGACCAGCACGTCGATACCGCCGTACTCCTCCACGGCGGCAGCGGCGAAGGCACGCACGGAGTCGAGGCTGGTGACGTCGAGCTCGCGGTGGTCGACCGTGGCACCGGCCGCCCGCAGTTCCTCGCACAGGGCTGCCAGACGCTCGGTCCGGCGCGCACCGAGGAACACCCGGTGACCTGCCCCGGCCAGCCGGCGGGCGGTGGCCTCGCCGATGCCGCTGCTGGCACCGGTGATCAGGACGGTCTTCGATTCTGCTGCTGTGGTCACGCGTGCTCCTTCAGATATACCAAGGCGGCGACTGCCGCGCCTTCGACTTCATCGCATCGGCGAGGGTCGGGGAAGGGTCCGTGAGCCTGGGTGCCGCACACCCAGGCTCACGGACCCTTCTTCGGCGCGGGGCGTGGGCGGAGGCTGGGGGAACCGGTGGGAGAAGCCGGCCGGAGCCCGGACAGGTGTGCCGGGACGACGAAAGAGGGCCACCATGAGCGACGAGCGCGAGATCCAGGGGGTTCTGGCGCGCTGTGTACGGGCCACGGACCAGTGCGACGGCAAGAGCCGAGGGGCGCTGTTCGCCGACGACGCGGTCGTGCAGAGCTTCTCCAGGACGGGCCCCGACAGCCACGCTCCGGTCACGCCGTCCCTGATCGGCGGGGCGGCCGTGGAGTACGCGGTGGACCACTGCATGGCCCCGCATTCCCTGGGCGGCTGGGCGGGGGGTTCCTTCGGTTCCCAGGGCGCCGTGCGACGCATCGAGTCCGGGTACTACGACACCGACCTGCGCCGGATCGACGGCTCGTGGAAGAGCGTGGGGCACCGGATCCTGCTGGACATGCCGTATGTCGTTCCGGGGGTCTGACCGGGGCGCCGGGCGTGCGAGCGCGGGAGGGCGTCCGTGGTCAGGCGGATGACGGTGCCCAGCCAGCGGATGGCCGACCCGGCGGGCGGGGCTAGCATCGGTGACATGACCCCAACGGACAACGAGCTCGGTGCCTTCCTCCGCGCGAGCCGTTCACGTGTGGCGCCGGGCGACGTGGGCCTGGCCGGCGGGGTCTCCGGGCGACGTGTCCGCGGCCTGCGGCGCGAGGAGGTCGCCGTGCTTGCCGGGGTCAGCGCGGACTACTACGCCCGTCTCGAGCAGGGACGCGAGCGCAACCCCTCCGCCCAGGTGATCGATGCGCTCGGGCACGCCCTGCGCCTCGCGCCCGAGGCACGCGCGCACCTGTTCCGGCTGGCGGGGCTCAATCCCCGGCTGGGCCCGGACAATCCCCGGGACCTCGTGCACCCGTCGTTGCTGCGGCTGCTGGAGACCTTCGCGCAGGCGGCGGCGTACGTGCTCGGCCCGGCGCTGGACGTGCTCGCGGCGAACCCGATCGCCGACGCGCTGCTGTCGCCGTTCGGCACCGAGCGCAACATGCCGCGTGTGCTGTTCACCGACCCCCGGGCCAAGGAGGTGTTCGCCGACTGGGAGCTGCAGGTGAGCAGCAGCGTGTACGCGCTGCGCCTGAACGCCGGGCGCTTCCCGGACAACGCGGAGATCACCGGCCTCGTCGCCGAACTCAGTGCGGCCTCCCCCCGGTTCAGGGCGCTGTGGGCCGACCACGACGTCGCGGGCCTCACCCGGAAGTTCAAGGTGTTCGTGCACCCCGAGGTGGGCCGCCTCGAGCTGACCTACCAGACGTTCGAAGTGGTCGACGCTCCCGGCCAGCAACTGCTCGTCGGCACCCCCGAACCCGGTAGCCGCAGCGAGGTGGCCCTGGCGTATCTGGCCTCGATGGCGACACCGGCCTGAGCGTCCCAGCACCCCCGCCCGGATATCGGTCCCTTCCCGGGCGCCGTACGCCCGGGCGGGCCCTGTCGTCCCGCCCACCGGGCGGAGCCCACGCTGCAAAGACCGTGGGCGGCATCCGCCGAGCCCCGATCTCCACCCCCCTCGGAAAGGACACCCGGCATGCCCGAGATCCTGGAAGTGACCACCCTCCGCCCCGCCCCCGGCCTCACGCCCGAGGACTTCGTCGCGGCGAACGCGGACATCAACGAGTACCTCAAGGGCCGGCCTGGTTTTCGCTGGCGCCGGATCGTCGTGCGCGACGACGGCACGGTCCTCGACATCGTCGCCTACGACAGCATCGAGCACGCCCGCTCGGGAGCCGCCGGGATCACCGGGGAGATGGGTGGCTCGCCCGTGCACGAGGCGATCGACCACTCCTCCGTCGACTGGCAGTTCACGACCGTGCTCCAGCACGTCGAGCCGTGACCGCCGGGAGAGACGACCATGCCCTTCGCCGACGAACTCGTCAACGTGCACACCGCGCGGTTGCTGACCCGGGCCGTCCGCGCAGCGCTGCCCGGCGCGGAGACCGTCGCCCTGCGGGCGGCCGCACGGCAGCTCGACCCGCTGTCGCTGCGTGAACGGTCCGACCTGCTGCGCGACGCCCTCCTCGCGGACGTGCCCGGCGGGTACGCGGAGCTGGCAGATGCGGTGCGGGCCGCTCGGGACGCCGTACCGGAGTTCGGCGGCTGGCTCATCTGGCCGGTCACCAGTGCCCTCGCCACGCAGGCCGTGGCCGACGGCACCGACGCCGCCTTCGACGACGCCATGGCCCTGCTGGCCGACCTCACCGGACGGCTGACCTCCGAGTTCGCCCTGCGCATCCTCTTGCGGCAGGACCTGGACCGGGCGCTCGGGATCATCGCCGGATGGACCGCGTCACCCGACTCCGATGTGCGCCGGCTCGCCTCGGAGGGCACCCGGCCCTACCTTCCCTGGGCGGTCCGGGTGCCTGAGCTCATGGCCCGTCCCGGCGCGACCGTGCCCGTCCTCGACGCCCTTCGTCGCGACGACAGCGAGTACGTCCGCCGATCCGTCGCCAACCACCTCAACGACCTCAGCCGTGACCACGCCGACCTCGCCGTGGCGACCGCCCGGCGCTGGCTGAACTCCCCCGCCCCGACCACGGAACGGCTCGTGCGCCACGCACTGCGCACCCTCGTCAAGCGCGGCCACCCCGGCGCTCTCGGACTGCTCGGCTTCGCCCCGGCGACACTCGAGGTCGACGGACCGGTCCTCGACCGCACCCGGGTTCCGTTCGGCGGGAGCGTCCGCTTCACCGCGACCGTCCGCAACACCGGCGCCGAGGACGCCCGGCTGGCGATCGACTACGTGGTCCACCACCACAGGCCCAACGGGTCGCACAGTCCCAGGACGTTCAAACTCACGAAGCGCATTCTCGCTCCCGACGAGACGGTCACGGTGACCCGGGAACACTCCTTCCGGCTCCTCACCACCCGCCGCTACCACCCGGGCCCGCACGCCGTCGCCCTGCAGATCAACGGTGTGACGTCGGACCGCGCGGAGTTCGAACTCCTCGCGCCCTGAAGGGCTTTCCCGCCGGACATCCCTGCCGCGTCCCGTTGCCGGGTGGGTGCGGCGGGCCAGGTGGGTGCGGCGGGCCGGGTGGCGCCAGCGGCCCGCACCATCAGTTCCTGAGCTCGGGGCGGCGGTACACACCGTGCCAGTAGCCATGGGCGAGTTCCCGGGCGACATCGGCGTCGTCGCTGCCGTCGCCGTCGAACACCTGGCGGGTGATGACCTCGCCGCCCCCCTGGACGATCATGCGCGCGGCGAGCTGCGGATCGATGTCCGCGCACGTGCGGCCGGCCCGCTGTTCCTCCTTCAGCAACGCAACCGTGTTGTCGACGAAGCGATCCTGGTGCGCCGACCACGCGTCGCGGACCGCGGGGTCGTAGGCGGCCACCTCGTGGATGGCCGACAGCAGCGCCGCATGCTCGCGGTAGTGCCCGATGATCTGTTCGTAGGTGCTTGCCAGGCCGTCGACGCCGCCGCCGGGGCCGCAGGGTTGCCAGCCCTCCGCGATCTCCAGGCTCCGGATCCTGAGCGTGCCGCTCACCCGCAGCAGGACGTCGACCTTGTCGCGGAAGTACAGATAGAAGGTGGACCGCGAGATCCCCGCCGCGTGCGCGAGTTGTTCCACGCTCAGTTCGGTGTAGGTCAGGCCGCCCCGCAGGAGTTCCTCGAGCGCGGACACCATGCGCTCCTCGAGTGCGGTCCGTCGGTCGGCCGCGGTGGAACGTCGTCGCGTCGTGGAAGCCATGCCGCCATCCTACGGAGCCGTGGAAAACGCCCTCGTCGGGACGGCGATAAGGGCCGGGCCGACAGCCCATGGGGCTCACACCGCTCCGGCATTCAACAGACGGCTCAGCCGACCGTCCCGGACGCGATCTTGGCGAGCAGGGCGGCGAAGTCTCCCGGCATCGACAGGAACGGCGAGTGACCGCTCGCGATGCGGTGGACCGCGCCGGACCTGAGGGCGAGTTGCTCCTGGTTGTCCGGCGAAAGGGCCTGGTCCTGCTCGCAGACGACATAGGTCGAGGGGACGGTGTGCCACCCGGCCGCCGTCAGCGTGTCACCGAAGGACCTCGTGCTCTGCGGTACCAGCCGTCCGGCGGCCGCCTCCGCGTCGGCCGCCGGGGCGTCCGCGTAGAACAGCGGGACCGGATGATCGGGCACGGCCTGGAAGCCGCCGGGGTCCGCCGGGAGGGGCGCGCCGTGGTGGCTGAACAGGCTCTCTCCGATGTCAAGCTGGTAGGCCGCCAGGTACACGAGGTGCGAGACGTTGGCGGCCTCCGCGACGGCCTGGGTGGCCGGCGCGCCGCCGTAGGAGTGGGCGACCACGACCACCGGGCCGTCGATCCGGGCCAGCGCCTGGAGCACCACGCGCGCGTCGTCCCGCACGCCGGCTCCCGACCCGGCGCTGGGAAGGTCCACGGTTCGGGTCGCCCAGCCGTCGGCGTGGAGCAGCGGGGTCAGCTTCTGCCAGCACCACGAGCCGTGCCACGCCCCGTGCACCAGGAGGAGGGTCGGACGGGTTGTTCCATCTGCACTCACTGCGATTCCACTCTCTGGTCGGACGAAGGAAGAGCTGAGCTGCGCTGGTGTACGATCCTAAGCGGGATTGGACATGGTGTCCAACAATGTGTCCGATGGATCGTCCGGCACCGGATCGACGTACCGAACGCCTCGGAACCAGGCACACAAGCGGCCGCTCGCTCCCACTGGTCGAACGAACTGGGCTGTTTGATTGAGGAGGCAGGGATGGCGACACAGTGATCGCGGCGTCGGGTGTCGCGAAGTCGACGCTGTCCGTGCACTTCCGCACCAAGGAGGAACTGGTCGCCGCGTACCTTCGCAGGACCGACGACTCCTGGACGGCACAGCTGCAGGACGCCGCCACCCGGGCCGGCGACGGCCCCCGCGAACAACTCGACGGCCTCTTCGACGCGCTGACGGAGGCCTTCGACCGGCACGGCTTCTTCGGCTGCCCGTTCGTCAGCGCGGCCGTCGAAGCCGACCTGGACTCCGAGGCCCGGACCATCACCGTGCGGCACACCCAGCGCCGCCACTCCTGGCTGACCCGGCTGAGCGAGCGGGCCGGAGCCGGCGCCCCGGACACACTCGCCCGGCACATCGGACTGCTGACGACGGAGCCCTGGCCTCCGGACGCCGGCTCCTGGACCGCGCCGTCGTCGAGGAGGCGAAGGCCGCGGCACGCCTGCTGGTCGCCGCCCACACCTGATCCCTCCGGTGCCACGCCGCACCGGATCCCACCCACCCAGCACGACAGGAAAGAGGCGCAGTCATGCGCGCAGTGGTCCTCCACGAGTTCGGCGCCCCGCTGATCCTCGACGAGATCGACAAACCGACCCCCGGGCCGGGCCAGGTGCTGGTCCAGGTCAGGGCCAGTGGCGTCAACCCGCTGGACACCAAGATCCGAGCGGGCAAGGCCGCGCATGCCCGGCGGACGCTGCCGGCCGTCCTCGGCCTCGACCTGGCCGGCGTGGTCGAGGCCGTCGGTCCCGATGTCCACGGCTTCGCGCCCGGCGACGAGGTCTTCGGCATGACGGGCGGTGTCGGCGACGTGCAGGGCTCGCTCGCCGAGTACGCGGCCGTCGACGCCCGCCTGATCGCCCGCAAACCGGCCGCTGTCACCTTTCGTGAGGCCGCTGCCCTGCCCCTCGTCTTCATCACGGCCTGGGAGGGGCTGATCGACCGGGCGCGCGTACACGCGGGGCAGAAGGTGCTGATCCACGGCGGAGCCGGCGGGATCGGGCAGGTGGCCGTGCAGATCGCCCGGGCCCGCGGCGCAGAGGTCTTCGCCACTGTTTCCCCGGCGCGGCGGGAGGTCGTCGAGCGCCTGGGGGCCACCCCGATCGACTACACCGCCGACTCCGTCGAGACGTACGTCGCCGAGCACACCGGCGGCGAGGGCTTCGACGTCGTCTTCGACACGGTCGGAGGCACCGTGCTCGACGACTCCTTCGCGGCGGTACGTACCTACACGGGCCACGTCGTCAGCGCCCTCGGCTGGGGAACCCACAGCATCGCGCCGCTGTCCTTCCGCGGAGCGACCTACTCCGGCGTCTTCACCCTGCTGCCGCTGCTGACCGGGCGCGGCCGGGAGCACCACGGCGAGATCATGCGCGAGGCCGCCGCCCTCGCCGACGCCGGGGCGCTCAGGCCGCTGCTCGATCCGCGGCACTTCACGCTCACCGACGTCGCCGAGGCCCACGCGGCCGTGGAAAGCGGCACCGCCCAGGGCAAGATCGTGATCGACGTCGGCTGACCGTGCGGGGGGCGGGGCGGGCCGGGCCGGGCAATCGGCGGCGAGGATGACGAACGCGTCGCCGCCGATCCAGGCCAGGCGCTGCGCACTCACCGCGCAGTGCTCACCCCGGGGGCCGTGGAGACGGACAGGCAGATCAGCAGGGGTCGCAGTGCACCGCGGAGGTGCAGGGGCCGTCCATGGGATGTGCCGGGCACACGGACCGGCCTGCCCCGCCAGGGGGCATCACGTCAGCGAAGCGGGCCGGTGGCCTCCGTGCGCTCTGGATCAGTGACGATCATGTTGGGGGAAGGTCCTCGGCGATGTTCCTGCCCCCCGCTATTGGAACACCTAACGACATGCCCTGGGCGCCTCACGCACTCTCGGATCGCGGACCTGTCGCATAGGCCAGCGGCGGCGCGATCGCCCGTACATCCGCCTGCTCCGCCACCCACAGTCCGATGAACAGCGCGGCGGTCGCCTCCAGCAGTCCGGCGCGGTCCAGGCCGCCCCCGGCCACCGGCTCACAGCCCATGTCCCGCACGAGCGTGCGTGCCAGGGCGAGTGCCGCCTCGTCGTCCCCGCAGATCGGAACGCTCAGAGGCTGACCGTCGAAGACCGGCGGGGTCATCCGCCACACGTCCTCGTGGCAGAGGTTGAAAGCTTTGACGACGTGCACGCCCGGTGCCGCCGCGGCCAGTCGGTGCGCCGCCGAGGGACCGCCTTCTGTCAGCAGCCGGAAGTCGGGCCCGATCGGATTAGCGCAGTCGAGCAGGACCTTCCCCTTCAGTGCCGACTGATGCTCCTGGACGATGTCGGCTCCGGCGCCGTACGGCAGTGCCGCCAGGATCACCTCTCCGTAGCCGACCGCGGCCTGCAGACTCCCGTGCCCCACACCGCTCCCGATGCGCGTCGCGAGCCGCTGGGCGTTCTGCTCGTTCCGGCCTCCGACGAACACCTCGTGCCCGGCCCGCACCCACTGCGTGGCCAGTGCGTCCGCCATGTTCCCCGTTCCCAGCACACCGATCTTCATCGACACGCCCCTCTCCGCATCTGCTCCAACCGCTTTCGGGACGACACTAGGAAACCCGTCAGGCACCATTTGGTACGTGACGACCGATGCCTACCTCGCCGACTGCCGCGCCCGCCTCGCTTTCGACCTCCTGTCCAACACCTGGAACGCCGTGCTGATCTGGGTCCTGCGGGACGGTCCCAGGCGCCCCGGCGAACTACGCGAGCGCATCGGCGGCATCAGCCCCAAGGTCCTGACTGAGACGCTGCGCCGGCTGGAGTTCAACGGGCTGGTGGCACGGACTGCCTATGGCGAAGCGCCGCCTCGTGTCGAGTACGAACTCACCGCTCTGGGGCGGACGTTGCTCGATCCGATCGACGCACTGGGCGCGTGGGCCTTCGAGCACGGCGATGAGGTCATGGCCGCTCAGGAACGAAGGGGTGGGTGAGCTCTCAGCCCGAGACCTCCCCACACGTTGCCGCCACGTCATCGGGATGAGTTCAAGCGCCGCCGGAAGATCAGCATGCATCCCAGAGTGAGGAACGTGCTCTCGACAACCCAGCGTTGAGCCGCCGATCAGGCGGACCGTGGCTGAATTGGCGAGGGGCCACATGGGGAGTGCGGTGGGACCCTCGGCTCTGGATTGCGGCTCAGGTCAGAGTGACGATGGGCGGTGGACGACGCGCGCCGGACGAACGGTAAGTCGTTTCCTGCAGGGCCTGGCGAGGGGGAGGTGCCAGTTGACCGTGCACTCCACAGAACTGACTGATCTGGTTGACAACCACCAGTACGTCGCTGCTTTGGAGGCGATCCAGCGGCTCGTTGCCACGGGCACGGCAGTGGACGAGATCCGGGACACGCGATACTCGGGCGATGCTCCACTCTGGGTGCGCATGCTGGACGAAGGACAGAGCGACGTAGCCGAGTTCGCCATCCAGGTCGGAGCTGATCCGAACGGGCGGTTCATCAACCGACCTGCCGTACTGCTGGCCGCCAAAGCGGGGTTCCATGCCCTGGTGGCTGCGCTGGCCGAGCACGGCGCCGACGTGAACGCTCGGAACGACGACGGGAGGAGCGCTCTTCACGAGGCGGCCCAATACGGTCACATCCGCGTCGTCGACGTACTTCTGGGTTCCGGAGCCGAGGTGGACAGCGTCGATCGCTGGGGGCATACCCCGCTGATGATCGCTGCCGTGTTCGGGGGCGCCGCCGTTCTGCGCCGACTCGTCATGGCCGGAGCAGATCCGAAGGTCAAGGACAGACTTGGCAACAACGCTCTGACCTATGCGACGAAGAACAACAACCAAGACGGGATCGACTACTTGAGCGCGCTGGACGCCGGAAAGTCCGGCCCGGAGTAAGCGCACGGACAGCGACAGCATGCCGAGCACGGGTGCGGACCTCGTCATTGCTGGGCCGCATGCAGACATCGCGCCGGCCGCGGACTACGAGCACCTGGCCGCTCGCAGTCAAGCTCAGGGTATCCCTTGACCGGCGGCTCGACGGCCGGCCAGTCTGCGCGGACCGAGACCCGGATCCAGCCCCTGCCATGACCGCCCACGGCATCGCACTCCGCCCCAGCAAACTGCCCGGGCACACGTTGCGCACCGCCATGTTGTCCGCCGGTCTCGGCACGTCGACACCGAGTCTCTCCCATGGCTGCCATCGCCGACGATCCGTTACCTCAAAGCCCGCCCCAGGGTGGCATCCCTCGTCCTGGTGTACGCCGCCCGGCCTGGTCGTCCCCGGCGTCGGCGGCGTGCTCCACATCGTCGCCGGTCTCCCAGGATGTCCAGCTGCGGCTGCGACCAGACAGTCATCCCCGCTGCCTTGAACACACTGTGTCTGTCAGGGCCCGCCAGACCCACAGATCCGCCCCCGACGTGCCGTCCGACGTCCGCTCGCCGGGTGTAGGCCGCCAGGCCGGTGAGCGGGTCGTGGAACGTGCCTCAGGAAGACTGACGCTGCACCAGAACGGTCGGCGTGATCACGGAATCGGCCCCCGGCTGCTCGGGGTGGTAGAGGAGACGCATCAGGAGTCTGACCATGAGGCGGCCCATGTCCTCGATGTCCTGTCGTACCGTCGTGAGCGCGGGGACCGCAGCACTGGCGACGTCGCCCATGTCGTCGAATCCGACGACAGCGACATCTTCGGGAATGCGGAGGCCGCGCTCCAAGAGGGTGCGTACCGCGCCCCGTGCCATGAGGTCGTTCGCGGCGAAGACCGCGTCGAGTCCGGGGCGCCGGTCGAGCAGCGCAGCCATCGCTCGGGCGCCGCTCTCCTCGGTGAAATCGCCCCGCTGCAGAAAGTTCGGATCGCCGTCGACCAGAACGTCGTGATAGCCGGCGGCACGGTCGACCGCAGAGGTCTGGTCGGACGGGCCCGCGATATGCGCGATTCTGGTGCGACCTGATGAAACGAGGTGGGCCACAGCCGCTCGCGCGCCTCCCCGGTTGTCGCAGTCCACGTAGGGGGCGCCTGGGGCGGATCCCGCAGGCGGCCGGCCCCCGAACACATAGGGCACCCTGCTGTGGGCAATCAGATGGGCGAGCTGATCGTCACTGTGCAGGGAGAAGGCGAGGGCCCCGTCGACATGTCCGCCCGACAGGTACCGGGCGATCCGGTCGTGATCGGACTCGCCCTCCACCCAGAGCAGCACAAGCTGGAGGTCGTTCGCCGACAGCTCCCGGCTGATCCCTCTCACCTGTCGCTCGAAGAAGGGGTCGGAGAACACCCGGAACTCCGGCTCGGCGATGATCACGGCCACGGCGCCGGTCCGCTGCGTCACGAGGGAGCGTGCCGCCTGATTGGGGACGTATCCAAGCTCGTCGACCGCCTTGCGCACCTTGTCGATCAGCGGTTGGCGCACTCCGGAGCCTCCGTTGACCACACGGGACACCGTCGCCCGTGAGACACCGGCGCGCGCCGCCACCTCCTCAAGGGTGGGGCGAGACGTCATCGTCTGCTCGGGCAAGAGGCTCTCCTGTTCTGCGCGGGAAGCGCGGGAAGCGCGGGAATCCTGCCAGGTCGCCTTTGCAGCATAGTCCCGCCCCCCGTCGACGTGAGAGCGCTCCCAGCCTTGTCCGGACAGCCCGCGCCCGGCGCCTCCGCGTACGTCGCATCCCGTGAGCGTCCCTGAGTGACGCGGCGCTCCGTCGTATACGAAACGGCGCGCGTGGTCATGGAGGCACCGGCACCCTCGGCGGCCTTTTCGCAGGCCGGTGACGATGCATCAACTGGCCGAACAGCGGTGGCCACGAAGCCTTCACGCCCTGAAGAGGCGCGCCCAGCCGTAAGGGATCTGGCTCAAAGTGTTGACCGCCTCACAGGGCCGCCCTACGTTAACGGCGACTTGAGAGCGCTCTCAGAAGGGTTGCGCATGAGATCTCGAAGAAACCTGTCACTGCTGACAACGGCGGCACTCGCCGCCACCGCTCTGAGCACTGTGGGTAGCGGTGTCGCCTCCGCCGCCACCATCGACGTGGGCAAAGGCAGTTACAGCGACGTTCGCCCGGCCGGCCGCCAGGGGCCGTCCGACAGCGGCGGCCAGGCGGTCAAGCCGAAGGTCACCGCCGCCGTCGCGGACCAGCCCGTCCCGACGAACGACTGGTGGTCGTCACTGGCCTTTCAGCGCTTCTCCAGCAATCCGTGGTCGGAGAACATGTACGGCCACCCCCTCACCTACAAGGCGGTCTCAGGCGGCCTGGAGGTCGGCTACCCGACCACACATCAGATCGTGGGTGACGGCCGCCAGTACGAGTTTGCGCACAAGGCCGACCTGACCCTGGGCCTCGCGGGTCTCAACTCCCCCGACGCGAAGGCGGACGGGTGGAGCGACTGGACCGTCAGCCCGTTCTGGAGCGACGGTACGCGCAGCCTGCGGACGACCATCGGACACGGGCTGCCGTACGTGTACGCCGAGGGCACCGGAGGGGCGGCGCAGATCAGCGCCGCGGCTGCACCGACCGTCTTCGCCGACCAGGGCAACGTCCTCGGTGTCACCATCTCAGGTCATGACTACGCGCTGTTCGCCCCGACCGGCAGCGACTGGACCGTCTCCGGCAACGAGATCCGAGCCGACCTGAGCGGCAAGAACTACTTCTCCCTGGCGGTCCTGCCCAGCAAGGAGGCGCTGGCCGACTTCAAGAAGTACGCCTTCAGCTTCGTGACCGGATCGAAGGTGGACTGGCAGTACAAGGAGCAGAACGGCGAGGTCACGGCGACCTACTCGCTGACCACCGAACCGAAGGAGGGGACCGAGACCGGCACTTTCCTCGCGCTCTACCGCCACCAGTGGCTGCACAGCGATGACCCGCTGACCGCCTACCGCTACGTCTCCCCGCGCGGCGAGATGAAGGTCCGCGAGGGCACGTCCTTCACGACCACCCAGAAAGTGAACGGCCTGCTTCCCGGCCTGCCGAGCGCCGCGGGCGTCGACAAGGCGAAACTCAAGGCATACATCAACGACGTACTGACGCAGGGCGATCCCTTCAGCGGCGCGGTCGACACCTACTGGACCGGCAAGGCCCTGGGCAAGCTCGCCCAACTCGTCCCCCTCGCGGACCAGGTCGGAGACACCGCCAACCGCGACAAACTGCTGAGCTTGATCAAGGGCCGTATGGAGGAATGGTTCACGGTCGGCGGCCCCTCCGAGTTCTCCTACGACAAGGACTGGCGCACCCTCATCGGGTACCCGGCCTCGTACGGAAGCGACCAGGAACTCAACGACCACCACTTCCACTACTCGTACTACGTGATGGCCGCGGCGATTGTGGCGCAGTACGACCCCCAGTGGGCCGCCGACTCCGAATGGGGCGGCATGGTCAAGGAACTGGTCAAGGACGCCGCCAACGCGGCGCGGAACGACGGCAGGTACCCGTTCCTGCGCGGCTTCGACGTGTACGCCGGCCATAGCTGGGCCGCCGGCCACGAGGCGTTCGCCGCCGGCAACAACCAGGAGTCGTCCTCGGAGTCGATCAATCTCAGCGCCGGCCTGATCATGTGGGGCGCGGCCACGGGCGACAAGGCGCTGCGTGACCAGGGCGTCTACATGATGACGACCGAGTCGGAGTCGATCGCGCAGTACTGGTTCGACGCCGACCAGCAGGTCTACCCCGAGGACTTCACCCACGACGTCGTGGGCATGGTCTGGAGCAGCGGCGGCGCCTACGCGACATGGTGGACCGCCAACCCCGAGGAGATCCACGGCATCAACTTCCTGCCCGTGACCGGCGGTTCGCTGCATCTGGCCCGCGAGAAGGACATGCTGCGGCGCAGCGTGGCCGAGATGGAGAAGGCAAACGGCGGCCCGGCCGTCGAGTGGAAGGACATCTTCTGGCAGGTCCAGGCCCTCTACGACCCCGCCAAGGCCATGCAGTACTGGGACCAGTGGAACGGTGGATACGTGCCCGAGGCCGGCGAGACCAAGGCCCACACCTACCACTGGGTCGCCACGATGAACTCCATCGGGGCGCCGGACATGACCGTCACGGCCAACTCCCCCACCGCCGTCGTCTTCGACAAGAACGGCACCAAGACCTACGCCGCGCACAACTACACCGCCGAGGCGTGCTCGGTGCTCTTCTCCGACGGCGGCGTGCTGAACGTACCGGCGCGGTCCACCGCGTCCGGCACAGGCGATGACACCGAGCTCGGTACCCTGTGCGGCGCTCCCGGCGACGACAAACCCAGCGCCCCCGGAACCCCCGTCGCCCAGGACGTCACCGACACCTCTGTCACACTGAGTTGGGAGGCGGCGGCCGACGACAAGGGCATCAAGGACTACGACGTCTACCGCGGCACCACCAAGGTCGCCACGGTCACCG
>NZ_QFRX01000001.1:390474-390708 GCF_003143935.1 Streptomyces sp. Act143
CCGTCAAGGCCCGCGACACCTCCGGCCAAGTGGGCCCGGCCAGCGGCACCATGACCGTCACCACCACCGGCACCCCGCCCCCGCGCGACGAGGCACCCAGCGCGCCCGGCACCCCGGTCGCCACGGAGGTGACCAGCAGCTCCGTGAAGCTGAGTTGGGAAGCGGCGACCGACGACAAGGGCATCAAGGACTACGACGTCTACCGCGGCACCACCAAGGTCGCCACGGTCACCG
>NZ_QFRX01000001.1:390736-566982 GCF_003143935.1 Streptomyces sp. Act143
CCGTCAAGGCCCGCGACACCGCCGATCAAGTGGGCCCGGCCAGCGGCACCATGACCGTCACCACCAGCGGGCCTCCGCCGGTCACGGGTGACACCTTCTATCTGCGCTCCGACGGGCAGCTGAGCACTCAGGCGGCCGCTACCGGTTCCTCGGACACGATCCCGTCCGCCGGCGGCGCAAACCACGACGGGACCCCGTACAACCCGCTCGTCTACGAGGTGAAGAACGTCAACGGGGCCCTCAAGACGAGCTCCGGCACGAACTTCGTCTTCAAGGTCGACGCCGGCACCCACGTCGGCTACGCCCAGCAGGCCCGGGTCTCCTACGACCTGACCGGCGACGGCACCTTCGACCGTGTCGAGACGTTCCGCTACTTCGCCACCGATCCGGTCGACGGCTGGGAGGACTACTCCGCCGCCCGGCAAGGGCTGCACTCCGCGTCGGGCACCCTGGGCGACCTGAAGGGCGGCACCGTCCGCGTCGAGATCTGGAGCGCCCTCGGCAACGGTCCGTCCACCCTCCAGGTGGGCACGGGATCCGTCCTGACCATTCCGTTCGCCTGACAGCCGATCGGACCGGCCCGGCCTGGAGACGCGACGTCCCACAGGCCGGGCTCGTCCGGTGGGCGCTCCGTCGACATCGCCCTACTCGTACCACCGCAGAACGGGCCTGCCCACGGAGCGGCCGGGGCCCGGCCCACGTCAATGGCCCATGACGCGGGGGGCGTCGGTACTGGCAGAGCCGTTTGCCACTGCTGTCGTCCTTCGCCGCCGCGTGGACCAGGCTCCACGGGAGAAGCGCACCGACGCCGGGCCGGACAGCGCGGCGCACATGAGGTCGGACATCCCAGCCCCAAGGGCCCAACGGCCCACGCCGCGCCTCCAATCGAGCGGGATGCTGGAATCGGCCGTCGTCCCCCCGACCGAGCGACTGGCACTCGACCGCGGCAGGAAGGAGACCAGGCCATGACCGACTTCGCCGGCGCACTCGTCACGCAGGAGTCGCCATCGCCCTCGCCGGCTGATGGAGTGGACACGCTCACCTGGGGGCAATCCCTCACCGTGCTGGTGATCATGGGCGGCGTCGTCCTGGCCGTCGGCTTCATCGTCATCTTCGCCCGATGGGCTCTGGCCCCTCGACGCCGGAGGGTCGAGCCGGCGGCGGCCCAGAACGACGAGAAAGTCAACGAAAAGGCCATAGAAACCGATGGCGTTGTCCGCAGCTGGTTGGCCATCGCTTTCGCAGCCGGCGCACTGATCCTCGTTCCCATCACATTCGCCCTGCAAGACAGTACGACGCGGAACGTTTTGATCGGCGCGCTGGTGGCGACCCTGTCCGCGGCAACCACCTTCTACTTCACCACGAAGTCCGCTCAGGAAGCCCAACAGAACCTACTCAAGGCGCAGGGCACCGAGCGCGTACCCGACCTGGTGGGCTTCACGCTGACTGAAGCGAGGAAGATCACCTCCGTCTCCTCCCTGATTCTGGACGTCGACCCCAACACACCGGACGGCCAGAACAAGAGGGTCAGGACAGTCCAACCGACTGCCGGCACAGAGATCACGAAGGGCGCCCACGTAACACTGACACTGGGATGAGTGCGGGCCCGACGAAGAGACCAAGCGGGTCCCGATGCCGACGAATTGCGCGGGGTGAGTCCCGGCGACTCACCCCGGTGCTGGAGCGCGATCAGCCAAGTGTGCACACCCCTCGACGAGCACCCGACCCGTCACGACCGGACGCTGACGACGGTCACGCCGACCGGCGAAGCGGTGTTTCGGTCGGAGTCTCGGCGAGGTGGGCGGTGAACCAGTCCCCCGCCAGCTCGGCGACCTTGGCCAGGGCGCCGGGCTCGGTGAACAGGTCGGTCGCGCCGGGAACGGCGACGAGTCGGTGTTCGCAGTGCATCCGGTCGGCGGCGCGTCGGTTGAGTTCGACAACCGTGGCGTCCCGGCTGCCGACGATGAGCAGTGTGGGCGCGCGCACCCGGGCCAATGCGGTGGGGGTGACAAGGTCGGGGCGGCCGCCCCGGGAGACGATCGCGCGGATGTCGGCGTCGGGAGCGGAGGCGGCTTCCAGGGCTGCCGCAGCTCCCGTGCCACGCCCGAAGCAGACGACGGGCAGGCCGGTTTCGTGCCGCAGCCAGTCGGTGGCCGCGCGCAGGCGCCGGGCGAGCAAGAGGACGTCGAACACGTTGCCCCGGTCGTGTTCCTCGTCCTCGGTGAGCAGGTCGAGCAGCAGAGTGCCCAGCCCCGAGCGGTTCAGCGCATCAGCGAGGTACCGGTTGTGGCGGCCGTGTCGGCCGCTGCCGCTGCCGTGCGCGAAAGCCACCACCGCCGGGGCCTCGTCGGGGAGGGTCAGGCGGGCGGCCAGCCTCACCCCGGCGGCGGGCAGTTGGACCTGCCTGCGCCACAACCGCGGGCTCGGCGCGGCGGCCACGAGCGGGACGGCGGGCATGGGGTGGGCAGCTCGGACGAGCAGGTCGGCCACCTCGGCATCGGACGTCTGGCCGAAGTGGTGGTACCAGGCGCCGACCGAATCCATGTGCAGAAGGGTCTGCAGACAGATGACGTCGTCCGCCACATCGTGCAGATCCGTGACGACGGCCGCCGGTCCGACCGGCACGGCAAGGACGATCTCCGCCGCCCCTTGACCGCGTGCGACCCGGCATGCGGTCTCGGCCGTGAGGCCGGTGGCCAGCCCGTCGTCCACGATCAGCGCCCTCCGCCCGGCCAGCGGGAGAGCCTGCCGGCCTGCGCTGTAATGGCGTACCCACCAGGCGAGTTCGGCCCGCGCCCGCCGTTCCACCACCCTCTGCTCGGCAGGACTCAGTCCGGCTTCCCGGACCACGGCATCGTCCAGCACGCGCACCCCGTTCTCACCGACGGCGCCGAACTTCCACTCCGGCTGCCACGGCACGCGCATCGTGCGCACCACGAGTACGCTCAACGGCGCGCCCAGTTCCTGGGCCACTTCATAGGCCACCGGCACACCGTTCCGTGCCAGCCCCAGCACCACCACGTTGTGGCCGCGCAGAAACTCGAGGTGCCAGGCCAGCTGCCGCCCTGCTTGCCTGCGGTCGTCGAAGAGCATCGCCGCCACCCCCACTCCTGACAGACGTGCGGCGGCACTCAACCGCCGCGACAGGGCGCTGAGTTGTTCCTCCACTCTCATTGCAGCGCGCTTCGCCGCACTCCGGTAGGGGCATCCGGCCCAGGCCCTGGCCCATCGGGCCCTGCCCGTCACCCGGTTCCGCCGATCGGGATGCCCATCCTGTCCGCAGGAGAGGCGAGTTCGGGAACGAGTCGCGCTCCCGGACACCGGCCCCGGGTACCTGCTGGTCCCGGTCCAGGGGCCGTTCAGACCCTGGGCAGTCCCCGGCGAGAGGCAGTCGGATGGAAGATGCGCATTCAACTACGCCGTGGGGCACGCCATTTGCCGCACCGCGGTCCGGCAGGTCCGGTGCCGGCGGCACAACGCGGCAGCCCCGGTTCGGCGCTGCGCGTCCGACGTCCAAGGGAGGAAACATGACCACGCGCATCCCCCGGCCCTCGGGGCCGAGCCGCCGAACGGTGCTGGCCGTGACGGGACTCAGCGCCGCCTCCTGGGCCCTGGCGGCCTGCGGCGACGACGACGGGTCCGGGAAGGGCAAGACCGACGTGGAGGTCTTCTCGTGGTGGACCGGCGGCGGCGAGGCGGCCGGACTCAAAGCGATGGTCGCCGACTTCGAGAAGCGCAACCCGGACATCGGCTTCAAGAACGAGGCGGTCGCGGGCGGCGCCGGCACCGCGGCCAAGCCGCAACTGGAGGCAAACCTCAAGGCGGGCAACCCGCCCGACTCCTTCCAGGGGCACGCCGGTGCCGAACTGCTGGACTACGTCAAGGCCGGCTACGTCGAGGACCTCACCTCCCTCTACGACCAGCAGGGCTGGACGAAGGTCTTCCCGGCCACTCTGCTCCCGCTGATCACCCAGGGCGGCAGGATCTACTCGGTTCCGGTCAACATCCACCGGGCCAACATGCTCTGGTCCAGCCCGGAGCTGCTGAGCGCGGCGGGGATCACCGGGGCGCCCCGGACCTGGGACGAATTCCTCGGCTTCCTCGACAAGGTGAAGGGAAAAGGCAAGATCCCCCTGTCACTGGGCGAGCAGTGGACCGCCAAGCACCTGCTGGAGACGGTTCTGCTGGGCGAGTTGGGCCGCGACGGCTACGAAGCACTGTGGAAGTCCGGCGGCGACTGGGGCGGGACGCGGGTGACGGGCGCACTGGACACCTTCGGCAAGGCCCTGGGCTACACCAACTCCGATGCGCCGTCGCTGACATGGCAGGACGCCGGCAAGCTGGTGGTGGACGGCAAGGCGGCGTACAACATCATGGGCGACTGGACCGAGGGCTACTACCGCACCGACCCGCCTGACGGTCTGGCGAAGAAGCCGAAAACCGACTACGACTGGGCCGCCGCCCCCGGCACCGACGGCCTGTACCAGTTTCTGTCGGACTCCTTCACCCTGTGCAAGAAGGCCCCGCACCGCGATGCCGCGATCGCCTGGCTGAAGGAGTGCGGCAGCAAGGCCGGCCAGGACGCCTTCAACCCCAAGAAGGGCTCCATCCCCGCCCGCAGCGACGCCGACGCCTCGCTGTACGACACCTATCTGCAATGGGCGCTGGGCGAGTGGAAGAAGGACAGGATCGTCGGCTCGCTCACGCACGGTGTGGTGGCCAGCAATGCCTGGAACACCGCCATCGACAGCGCGCTGGGTGTGTACCTCAAGGACAAGAAGGTGGCCCGGTTCCAGGACACCCTGGCCGAGGCGGCGGGGAAGTACGCGGCGTGACCGCCACCGCCACCCCCGCCAGGCCCTCCGCCGGCTCGTCGGGCGGCGCGCGGGTACGCCGCGCGCGCCGCCCCCGGGCCTGGCTGCCGGGGCTGCTCCTGCTCAGTCCGTCGATCCTGGCCATAGCCGTGTTCGTCTACGGCATGATCGGCTGGAACATCCGGGTGTCGCTCTCCAACTGGCACACGACGGTGGAAGACATGTCCTGGGGCGGCTTCGGCACGTACCGGGGCCTGCTGGACGACCAGCGGTTCAGGGACGCCTGGCTGAACCTGCTCACCTTCACCCTGGCCTTTGTCGTCGGCACCCTGGTGATGGGTCTGGTGATGGCCCTGCTGCTGGAGAAGGGCGTGCGCGGCGAGGGTTTCTTCCGGGCCGTCTACCTCTTCCCGATGGCCGTCTCCTTCATCGCCTCCGGCATCGTGTGGCGATGGCTGATGAACCCCGCCCCCGGCGACCGGGCCGCCGGGCTCAACAAGCTCTTCGGCTCCATCGGTCTCGGCGGCCTGTCCAACCCCTGGTGGCAGGACCCGCACTGGGGCATGGCCGCGATGGCCCTGCCGGCCGTCTGGCAGATGTCCGGCTATGTGATGGCGCTGTTCCTGGCCGGATTCCGGGGCGTACCGGAGGAGTTGCGCGAGGCGGCACGGGTCGACGGCGCGAACGAGTTCCAGGTCTACCGGCACATCGTCTTCCCCCACCTGCGCCCGGTCACCCTCAGCGCGCTGATCATCATCGGCCACATCTCGCTGAAGGTGTTCGACCTGATCGTCGCCATCGCCAGCCGGCAGATCATCGCCGACGTCCCGGCCGTCTACATGTGGGACATCACCTTCTTCGGCCAGGACTACGCCAAGGGCGCCGCGATCGGCGTCGTCCTGCTGCTGTTCGTCGCGCTGCTGATCATCCCGTACCTGGTTCACACCTTCCGCCAGGAAAAGTGAGGGGAAACGCCATGGTCGTCTCCACGGCCCTGCGGACCGCGAAGTACCTCGGCCTGCTCTTCCTCGTCCTGGTCGTGCTGCTGCCGGTGTACGTCCTGCTGGTCACCAGCTTCAAACCGCTGTCCGAGGCCGATCCCACCCAGGCCTGGCAGTTGCCCCGGCACTTCACCACACAGGCGTGGTCCACGGCGTACGACGCGCTGCGCGAACCGCTGCGCAACAGCGTGCTGCTGACCGTGCCCGGCTCGCTGCTCTCCGCCGCGCTCGGCTCCCTCAACGGCTACGTCCTCGCCAAGTGGCGCTTCCCGCACGCGGATCTGGTCTTCACCCTCATGTTGTTCGGCATGTTCATCCCCTACCAGGCGGTGATGATCCCCCTCGTGCAGCTGTGGACCGACCTGGGGCTCAGCGGCAGCGTCCTGGGCCTCATGCTCGCCCACATCGTCTACGGCATCCCGATCTGCACCCTCATCTTCCGCAACTACTACGCCGCCATCCCCACCGAACTCATCGAGGCGGCCCGGGTCGACGGCGCAGGCATGCTGCGCGCCTACTCCTCAGTCGTGCTGCCCAACTCCGGACCCGCCTTCGTGGTCGTCGTCATCTGGCAGTTCACCGCGATGTGGAACGACTTCCTCTTCGCCGTCTTCCTCAACGCGGGAGGCTCTCAGCCGGTGACCGTCGCCCTGAACAACCTGGCCGGCTCCCAGGTCGTGCCGTTCAACCAGCAGATGGCGGCAGCCTTGCTGGCATCACTGCCCACGCTTGTCGTGTACGTCGTCCTCGGCAGGTTCTTCATGCGGGGCCTGATGGCGGGAGCACTCCGGGACTGACGACCGAGCTCGGCAAGGCCGGGGGGGACAGAGGAGAGGGGCGGTGCCTCGGAACTGTCCAGAGGCTGCACCGAAGCCGCAGTGATGCTGCGCGGGCCGGTCGGCGTTCCCGGGCCGCGGCCCGCCCACGGCTGCGGCCGTCCTGTGACCGTCAAGGAACCAGGTGCGGTCCGCCTGCCCCGCACCGCTGGGGTCGCCCCGCGCGCCAAGGCTCGGCGACGGGAGCGCCACGCGGCTTGCGGTGGCCGCGTCATGCCGCGTCATCCGGCGGTGCGGGCGCCGCCGGGAGGGCGACGCGGACCGGTCCGCTTCGACCACTTCGCCAGGACAAGCGCGAGCATGAGCAGGACCACCCCGACCATCAGCACCGACAGCGGCGCGGCAAACGAACCGGGCAGATACCGCTCCGCCGTCTGCGGCACCGTCTGTACCGTTCCGTAGGCGCCCAGGGCCAGCAGCCACACCCGGCGCAGAACCACTCCGGCGGTCAGCAGGCCGCCGACGGTCGCCAGTGCCAGAACATGTCCGACGGGCAGTTCCAGCGTCATCTGCGCGCTGACCAGCAGACCGATCGCAGCCACGAGATACCCGGTGCCCCTGGGGGGCACACGGTCGTGGTGCGCGGCGACAGCCCAGGCCGCGGACAGCAGCCAGACCCCGCTGCCCGGCGCCCACAGTGGCACGTCGTCGCCGACGCAGGCGATGGCCGCCCCCGTCATCACCGCCGCACTCGCGAACACCGCCAGATGCTGCAACGGCAGTGGCTCGCGCAGCCACAGCAATGTGGCGTACGCCGTCGCCGTCCCGGCGGCTGCAAGCACGGTGATCTGCGGTGAGAAGTCCCCCACGCGGCCTGCGAGGACGCCCGCGAAGGCCGCCAGGCAGGCGGTGGACAACAGCCACAGCGTGCTCCGCAACCGCACCAGGGACGGCTGGGCAGCGGCAGAAACAACGGTCGCGGCACCACCGAGGGCAGCGGCAGCGACCGCGGCGAAGGTAGCCTGCGCCCCGGCCGGAATGTCGGGCCACAGCCGGTGTACCGCCAGGAATCCCGCGACCACGGTCATGGCCGCCCCCAGGTAGCCCAACGCCTCGACGACCAGGGAACCGCGCCCGCCGCGGTCCGCCGCTGAAGGCACGTGAGCAGACGGGGCACGCTCCGATGTCCAGGACGTGCGCCCCTGCTCGGCCGCTTCGATCCGCTCCGCTTGACCGCGATCCAGCAGCCCTGCAGCAACCCAGGCCGCGAGCCGGGCGTGCAGATCGGGATCGGGTGGGATTGCAGGCATGGACAGCCTCCTGTCCTCCTGCTTCCAGGGTGGACCGGACGACTGCCTCCTCACGGGGCCCAAGTGGCCTGCACCGGGGGCCTGTCGGCCCTTTCCGCTCCGATGCAGCCCGCTCGGCACCGCTGACGGCGCGCACCCCCGGGTACGGCCAGGTCCTCGATCGGTGGTGTCGTCGGTGAGCACTGGGCGAAAGCCGTCGGCAGTTCTTGACGGGACTACCTGTGTAACGGCCGTCGGCCGTCGGCCGGTCCCCGTTGGTGCCGCGGCATGGTGTTCACGCTCCCGCCGTGGCGGCCAGGGGCTTCCGGCCGGAGAAGACGTCGTTGATCTCGTCCTCGGTCCAGCCCTGCCACGAGACGGCCCGGAGCTTGCCCGTCACCGGCTTGCGGGTCGCCTGGTGCCGGGCGAGGTCCTCCTTCACGGAGGCACACGTCTTCAGGCACCACCGACGTCCCGGGCACGTCATCAACAGGGTGAGCGTCCCTTGACTCAGCACCGCCGCAGAGCCGAGGCAGCATCGTGACGCCGTCGCCGGTCGGCTACCGCGTGTCGCCGTCGTAGAGCCCGGCGATGACTGTGACGTCCGCCTCGGACATGCCCAGAATCCTGGCGATCTCGCGGACGAGGAGCGGTTCCGGGTTGTGGCTGCCGCTGCGCAGCATGTGGATGGTGGACATCGACCGTCCGGACTCCCTCGCCATCTCCCTGACCGAGATCCCGCGTACGTCCATCAACCCGGTGAGCAGCGTGGCGAACGGATGCGGCTCCAGCCGTCCGGCGGAGGCCACGGCCGGACCGAGGACCACATCGCCGATCTTGGCTTGGAATCGGATCAGCTGGTGGCTCGTGAACCCCACCTTCGCAACGAAGGGCAGGCTCTCACCACCATGGGAGCCGACCGTACCCGGTACTGACACCTCAGTGAACCGTGCAGGGTGACCGTGGTGATCGCTGTCGATCTCCAGGGGAAGCCCCGCCTCGACATCGCGGACCGTCCAGTCGCTGTTCCACCAGGGAAGTTCCCGAAGCACCTCGTCGAAGAAAGGTGGCAGGACCGTGAGATCCACCGGATCCGGGGGGTTCTTCTGACCTCCCCAGATGACACCGGGCCAGTACCTCAGTGCCGCGATCACGTCGGCTGTCAGCGTGCGGTGGGCCATCTCCATGGCCACACTCTCCCACCGGTCGACAGGGCCACGGCAGCGCCGGCTCCAGGCCGCCCTCGACGCCGGGTACCGCCGCATCGGCTCAACAGCCGCAGGCCCGCCCCGGCGCGCTCGGCCGGGGGTGAGAAGACGAGGCCGGGCCGCCGGTGCCTGCCGCTCAGTTCTGCCGGGAGTGGACCGGGCTGTTGGCGACCTCGTCAGGGCAGCGGCGGTGCGCGGCCTCGCCGTCGCGGTCGCGCAGCCAGTCGCTGACGGCCAGCGCCAGTGAGGCGGCCATGCCGACGAGAGCCACCCCGAGGGCGGCCAGCAGGGCCGTGCGGTAGTGGTCGGTGTCGCCCAGGACGAGGTAGTAGATGCCCGGTAGGGCCGCGGTGCCCACGGCGGCGCCGAGGCGCTGGCCGGTCTGGAGGGCGCCGCCCGCCGCCCCGGCCATCCGGACGGGGACCTCGCGCAGGGTCATGGTGATGTTCGGGGAGACCACGAAGCCTCCTCCGATACCCGCGACGAAGAGGGCCGGTGCGGCGATCCAGGGCGCTGCGTCGTCCGACACGAGCCACAGCGACAGCGCGGTGGTGCCCATCCCGATGATGACCGCGCTCAGTCCGCACACGGTGAGCAGGCGGCCGAAGCGGTCCACGAGGCGGCCGGCCGTCACCGCGGCGGCGGCCGACCCGAGGGCGAACGGGGTGACCGCCAGCCCGGACTGCAGCGGGGTGAAGTCCAGGCCCCGCTGGTAGAAGAGGGCGAAGACGAGCCACACCCCGCTGAAGCCGATGAAGTACAGCGTGCCGACGCCCGCGCCGACGGCGTAGCCCCGCACCGTGGTGAACAAGCGCGGGTCCAGCAGGGGCTGGGCGTCGCGCGCGACGAGGCGGTACTGGCGCCGTGCGAAGAGCGCGAGGAGCACCGCGCCCACGGGGAAGAGCCACCACAGCCGTCCGAGGCCGCCGGCGTCCGCCTGCACCAGCGGGTACATCACCGCGAGCACTCCCAGGCCGAGCAGGACGACGCCGGGGACGTCCACCGATCCTCGTCCGGAGCGTTCGACGCGCGGCAGCAGGCGCAGGCCGAGCAGGACGGCGAGGACGCCGATCGGCACGTTGACGAAGAAGATCCACCGCCAGCCGTCGGCCGAGCCGGCGAGGGCGATGATCGCGCCGCCGGTCAGGGGCCCGGCGGCGGAGGAGATGCCCACGGTGGCGCCGAAGAAGCCGAAGGCGCGGCCCCGTTCGGCGCCGCGGAACATCTGCTGGATGAGGGCGGAGTTCTGCGGGGCCATGAAGCCGGCGGCCAGGCCCTGAGCCAGTCGGGCCACCACCAGCAGGGCGATGCCGGGGGCCGCGCCGCACGCGGCGCTGAAGAGGGTGAACGCGCTCAGCGCCAGCAGGAAGATGCGGCGCCGGTCGAGTGCGTCCCCGAGCCGCCCGGCGGTGACCAGGGCCAGGGCGAATGCCAGCGCGTACCCGGAGACCACCCACTGCACCTGGGCGGGGGTGGCGCCCAGGCCGCGCTGGATGGTGGGCAGGGCCACCGCCACGATCGTCACATCGAGCAGGCTCATGAATCCCGCGACAAGGGTCACCCACAGCGCGCGCCACCGGTTCGGATCCGGGGTGTACCCGGTCCCGTCACCGCCCGCGCGCGGTCCGTCCGCCTCCGAGTCCGACACCGCCGCCACAGGACCCCTTCCGCCGCTCCATGATCAGGGGACGGGTTCCCTTTCGCGGCCACCCGCACACCCGGACGGCGCCGACGCCGCTGCCAGACCGGCAGCAACGGCTCCACCCGCCCCCACAGGTCATCCGGCACCCCCACGGAGGACCAATCCCTCCCAGGTGCTCCGACTCCCGCATCTGACGGCCTCGAAAAGAGGGTGCGGTCGGCTGAACTGGGGTGATAGGTAAGCGATGTGACAGAGAGTCTTGAGTATTCCGCTTTGCTGCGCCTGATCGACGAGCGGTCGGCCGCGTTCCGGAGTGCGGTTGCCACCGCGCCCAGCCTTGACGCGCCGGTGCCGTCCTGCCCCGAGTGGACGCTGTTCGATCTGGTGCAGCACCTGGGTACCGGCCAGCGCTGGTGGGCCGCGATCGTCGCCGCGGGCCCGGCCGCGGCTCCGCCGGCCAAGGATGCCGCGCAGGCGCCGCGCGAACTCGAGGCGCTGCTGGCCTGGTACACCGAGTCGAACGAGCTGCTGCTGCGCACGCTGCGCGAGGCCGGCCCGGACCGCGAGTGCTGGACATGGTGGAGCGCCGGTGTGTCGCCGGCGAATACCTGGGGCGTTGCCCGGCGCCGGGTGCACGAGGTGCTGGTGCACACCTACGACGCCCAGCTCGCCGCAGGTGCCGTGCAGCCGATGCCGACGGACGTCGCGATCGACGGTGTGGCCGAGTTTCTCGACACCTGCAACTCCACCCCGGCGGCCTGGCCGCACGAGGCCGCCACCGTCCACTACCACGCCACCGAGGGCCGCTCCTGGCTCCTCACGCTGGACAGCACCGGCGCCTGGCCCGCACCCCTCACGGCCGACGCCGCGCCCGCCTCCGCTGCGGCCACGGGCACGGCCGAGCAACTGCTCCTCTTCGTCTGGGGCCGCCTCACGCTGCGCGACCTGAGGATCGAGGGCGACCAGAAGGTGTTCGAGCAGTTGATCGCCTGGGAGCCCGAGGAGTAGCCAGAACGCCGTCGGTGGAGTCGTCGAGGGTCTCGTCGGCTGCTACGTGGCGGCGAGCGGGACGGTCACTGCAAGGTGCCCGTCATCGTCGGGTCGCGGGGTGTCGAGAGCATGCATGCGGGCGGCCAGGTGGCCGATCACGCGACTGGTGAGTGACTCGTCCGGTGCGGCCGTGCCGTCTGGGGGCAGACGTGTTTCGTCCTCACTCGGCGGGTTGCTGCCGAAGTAGCGGGCTGTGTCCATGTTCACGACCCAGCAGGCCAGCGAGACCCTGACCTGTCCGGGTGCCGTGGGGCGTACCCGGACGTGGGCACACATGTTGAAGTCGTCTCCGCGCAAGGTGACCGTCGTGGACGGCTCCTGGCCGTCGGCGCATTGCTGCATCAGCTCGCGTACGGCCGGTTCCACGACGGCTTGAGCCATGGGTTCTGCGTAGACCATCTGACCTCCTCGTCTACGACTGAAGATCCCAGGCGGGGTGCTCCACGGCTACCCCCGCCGGCGCCAAGGCGTCCTCGCAAGGCTTGCCCGCGCGCGACCGATCGCGCCTCGCCGAATCGTCCGGCGGGACCTGGGGCGGGGCCGCAAGCAGCTCTCGGATCGTTTCAGTGGCGCTGCAACGCGGTGTACTCGGCGGCCAGTTCGTCCGCCATCCGAGTCACTGAGAACCGGTCCGCGACCAGGTCCCGGCCCGCGGCGGCGTACCGGTGTCGGTCGGCGTCAGGGACGGCCATCAGGCGCCGCAGGCCGCGCGCGAGTCCGGTGTGGCCGGAGGTGTCCAGCAGGATTCCGTTGGCCCCGTCACGCACGTAGTGGGCGACGCCACCGCGGCGCGGCCCGGCGACGGGAAGGCCCGCTTCCATCGCCTCCAGGATCGCGATCCCGAACTCCTCCTTGGCGCTCGGGCACACGTACCAGCAGGACGCCGGCCGGGGGCGTCCGGCCAAGGCGCGTTGAAGACGTCGTACGTCGGCGTTGGGCAGCGCGGGCAGCAGGGCGAGCCGCCGGGACGCCTGCGGGCAGTCGGCGAGCAGGGTGTCGATACGGCGCCGCATGTCGGTCTCGGCCTCGGTGCCGGCGCGGGGGCTGCCGCCGATCAGCACCAGTGTGCTGGTGCGATGTCCGCCCGTCGCGAGCCAGGCCCGCACCAGGAGGTCCTGCTGCTTGACCGGGTGGAGGCGGCCCACGGACAGCAGCAGCGGCAGTTCGCGGTCCTCGGGGTCCAGGGCGTCCGGGCGGGCGCCGTCCCGGTACAGGTCCGCGAGCCCCGCTCGGCGCCGCGCGTCCTCGTCGGGGGCGGGCCGGTAGGGGGTGATGCCCTCGGGCGGGGCGCTGGGCCCGTCGCCCCCGGCGAGCCGGGTCAAGTGGGGGAAGTGACGGACGAGTTCGCGGGTGCCGCCGCGGCCGGGGATGCCGACGACCGTGTCCGCGCGCTCCACGAGCCGGTCGGCCACGAAGACCCGGTGCAGGTCGTGCCGGAGCGCCCGGGACGCCCGCGGGTCGCCGCGGTCGCTCGCGGTGTGCCGCTCGGCGAGTCCGCGGTGCGGGTCGGGCGTGGCCGTGAAGACCGTGGCCGCGCCCAGCCGTTCGGCGGCGTCGGCGAGGGCGAGGCTGCCGTCGTCGGCGTATCTGACGTGCAGTACGTCCAACGGCCGCGGCATGCCGCCGAGCAGCCGGACCGCCCACCAGGTGAGCGCGGCTCGGTGCAGGTGCATCTGCGTCGGGTCGGGTGCGCCGGGCGTGTCGAGGGGAAGTCTCACGACCCAGTGCCCGGCGCGTCGTTCGTGGGCGAGCCGGCCGTCGGCCGCCAGGTCCTCGTGCCCGGCCGTCACGATCGTGATCACACCGGCGATCCCCGCGGTCTCGGCCAGCTGGTCGCCGAGCCCGCCCAGCAGGACGGCCAGTCCCCCGCTCATTCCCTGCCCCGGTGTGTCCAGCCCGCCCAGCAGCATGGTCTGCGCGACCAGTCGGCCGGCGCGCCCGCCCCTTCCCGGTTCCAACGCGGGCTTCGGCGGTTCCAGCAGCAGCCGCTCGTAGACATCCGCGGCCGCTGCCGGGCGGGGCAGGTGGGCCGCACCGCCGGGGAGCTGGTGCAGATACCGCCATGCGGAGTGGCGTACGGCGCGGTCGGCGTGGTGGGCCGCGAAGTCGGTCTCGGACGGGGTCAGCGGGGCGAGTCCGGTGGCCGCCGCGAGGTCCAGGAGGTGGCCGGTCGCGGGGGCGCCGGGCGATGCGGTGAGTATTGCGGTGAGCGTTGCGCGGAGCGCTTCCTCCGCGTGGCGGTGGCCGTGCCAGCGCACCGTCTCCGGCCACAGCTCGGTGAGGACGGCCCTGAGCCACGGGCCGCCGTCGTGGTGGGCGAGCAGGGCCTCGGGCGTCAGCGGTACGCCGAGACGGGCCGCGCGCCGGAGGCCCGCCACGGCCGCGTCCTCGCGTCCGACACCGAGTCCGTCGCCGGGCGGCACGGCGCGTGGCCGCAGCCCGTACTCGGCCTCCAGCAGCCGGGCCAGCTCCTCCGGCGGACGTCCGGTGGGCCGGTCGTCGGCGAAACCGGTCCATCGGGCATCGCTGAAGAAGGCGGTCCGGGCGGCCACCAAGAGGTCACGGTCCTGGGTGCCGACGGTGGCCGGTCGTCCCGGGGACGGGGTTGCCCGGGTGGGTGCGAAGGCGGCGGTGGCCACGCGTTCTCCTGTCTCAGGAACGGCTCTGACCTTGGTGGTTCCGGGGCTGCCGGGCATGCGGATGCACCCGGCGACGGTGGTGATCGTCATGCGGTGCGATGCGCCGGGGCGCGGCTACGATGCGCTGGCCCGCTTCCGGTCGACCGCGGGCGCAGGACGTCTGACCGAAGGGTTCGCATGCCGCGTGTCGTTGTCGTCAGTCCCCCGTTCCTCTCCCACGCCCAGCCCCTGTCGGTCCTGGCCGGTGCCTTGCGCGAGCAGGGCGCGGACGTCCACTTCGCGTGCGCGCCGGCCTTCGAGCATCTGGCCCGGCGGGCGGGTACGGGCTTCGTACCGGTGTCCGTGACGCGCAACGCGAACACCGGGGTCGCCGAGGCGACCCGGCAGGACGCGGGGGAGGCAGAACGGCTGCGGGAGTTCCTGGACGCCACGCGGCAGGGAGCCGTCGCCGCGCTCGTCACCCAGGCCCGGCACCGGCGCGCGGACATGCTCGCGGACCCCGAAGGGGTGCTGGAGGCGCTGCGGGCGACCGACCGGCGGCTGCGGCCCGACTGGTACGTCGTCGACCAGCTCAGTTACCCCGTCACTCTGGCGCTGCACTGCCTGGGTCTGCCGTACGCCACGTTCTGCCCCGGTCATCCCAGCTATGTGCTGTCGGGCCCCGACGCCTGGTTCGGCGTTCCGTACGCCTGGCCGAAGGCCGTACGGCCCGAACCGGACGCTCTGGAGGAGCTGTACGCCGCCGCGCGGGCCAACGATGAGGCCTTCACCAGCCTTTTCGCAGCCTTCGCCCGCAAGCACGCGCCGTCCCGGCCGGCTCCGGGCAGGGCCTTCGCCCTCAGCTCCCCGTACGCCGTCGTGCACGCCTATCCCGACTTCGGCTGGCTGCCCAGGCCGCCGCAGGGGCCGGTCCGGCTGTTCGCGGGGCACATGGCCGCCCCGGCGGCAGCCTTGGACGCGGAGTGGGAGGCGCGGCTGAAGGGGCTGCGCGCTGCCGGTGAACGGCTCGTCCTCATCGCCCTCGGCACGTTTCTGTCGGCGCGCGACGACGTCCTGCGCACCGTCGTCACGGGCGTGCTGGAGGGACTGCGGGACGTGTCGGTCGTGGTGGCGGCCGGCGAGCGGGCCGGGGCGCTGGCCGACCTGGCGGGCGCACGGGTCGTCGTGGCGCCGTCGGTGCCGCAGCAGGCGCTGCTGGAGCACGTGGACGCCATGGTGCATCACGGCGGCGGCAACTCCTTCACCGAATGCCTACGGGCGGGTGTGCCCGCGCTGGTGCTGCCGTTCTCCAGCGACCAGTTCTCCGTGGCGCACGACGTGGAACGCTCGGGCGCGGGCGTGGTGCGCGATCCGAACACGCTGGCCGCGGGTGACGTGCCCGCCGCCCTGGAGGCGCTGCGGCACACGTCGGGGCCGCGTCGGTCCGGACTGAGCGCCTCGGTGCGGCGGCACGGACCGCACTGGGCCGCCGGTGAGCTGCTGAGGGTCATGGCCGGACGGCGGCCCCCGCAATGACGGCGCCGTCGCGGGGGCGGCGGCAGGTCAGGCGGGGAACGGCCCGGGGGCCGGCAGGGGCACGGGCGGGCCGAAGCGCACCGGGAGGCCGGGGGCGTACAGGACACTGACCGGCTCGCCGTCCGGCTTCGGCAGCCCCGCCGCCGGGATCAGGCCGTCCTCCCAGCCCAGGAGGGTGCAGCTGCGGAAGGTCCAGGCGGGGTGGGCGTTGGGAAGGTAGTAGGTCCGGCCGAGGAACCGTTCGTGCAGGCCCCATCGGCAGGTGAGGAACTCCTCCAGCGGGCTGGGGGTCACGGGCGTGTCGCCGACGTCGATCCACGCCCGGGACCCGCTCCGCTCACCGCCGCCGCGCCGGGCGGTCGCGTACAGCAGCCGGTTCTCGAACCACCGGCTGCTGATACGGGACCAGCGGTAGGGCAGTCCGAATCCGGCGCGGGCCGTCAGCACCGGCAGCAGCCGGTCGCAGTCGAGCGAGCGGAACACGACCCCGCGGCGGCCCAGGGAGTCGCGGCTGTACAGGCGTACGTTGACCTCGCCGAAGCTGCCCAGGTACGGCAGCGGCGGAGTCCGGCCGAAGCCGAGGTTCTCCATCCGGAAGAAGACCAGACCCACGTAGGTGCGCCCTTGGTGGAGGTCGGGGACGGTGCCGGCGGGCAGCAGTCCGGCCACGCGGAACGGGTCGGCGGGCCAGTGCAGGAACACCAGGTCGCGCCAGTGCTGCCGGAACAGCACGTGCCGCAGGGGCCTCGGTGTCAGGGGGGTCAGGGCCTCGGCCGGCCGGTGGGCGTGAGCGCGGTGCGGCGCCGGGTCGGGAGCGAGATGTCTTCTGGTCATGCCCGTCCTACCGGACCACTTCGAGCGGGGTGGCGGTCCCGGGGCGCACCAGGCGGGCGCCGTCGGACAGGGCCGTCACGACGGCGTCCACGGCCTCCTCGACGGGCAGTCCCCGGGACAGTGGCGGCGCCTCGCCGTGTACGGCTCGTCCGGCGAAGCCGGTGTCCATGTGCGGGAGGTTGATCTCCAGCACGCTCACGCCCCTGCGGCGCTGTTCCCGCCGCACCGCCGTGAGCCAGGTGGCCAGCGCCGCTTTGGCGGCGGCGTAGTCCGCCATCCGGGCCGGGGCCGCCTCGGCGACGACCCCGGTGACGGCGGCCAGGACGCCTCCCTCTGCGATCCGGGGCGCGGCGGCGCGCAGAAACGCCATCGGGGCGAGCGCGTTGACCGCGGCGAGGTGTTCGGCGACGGCGTCGCTCACCTCGGGGGCCGGGCCGAACGCGGCGACACCCGAGCAGACCACGACACCGTCCAGACCGCCCAGTTCGGTCTCCGCCCAGCGCACGGTCAGCGCGCAGCCGTCGAGGTCCCACGCGTCGAACGTGCGGGCGGGAGCGCCTCCGCACTCCGCCGAGATACGAGCGAGCGTGTCTTGATCACGACCGGCGAGGGCCAGGCGTGCTCCGAGGGCGTGCAGGCGAGTGACGAGGGCTGCGCCGAGCTGACCCGTGGCACCGGGCACCAGGATCCGTGCGCCGCGCATCTCCATGCCGCACCTCCCATGACTCCATGATCGCTGTCTCATCTGCTTCGGCGACCGCCCGCCGATCGGATGCAGGTCATGGTCCGTCCGTACACCTGTGGGGCATCCGAACGAGGAACGGATCACCGAGGGGCCGGCCGAGTCGAGACGACCGGCGGCAAAAGGTTTGCTGGGCTCAGGCCTGGAGGGGCGGCGTTCACATGTCAGCCGCCGTTCAGGACGTCTCGAGAGCCGGAGGAAGGTTCGAGCTCGTGTACGCATCTGCGATGCCGAACACACTCGCGCACGCCGGGCACTCCGCAAGGCCGAAGACGTGCCTGATCCCCTCGGCCATCTCCTGTTGCTCGTCCCGGACGGCTGTGGCGAGCATCCATCGACCGGGGTCGCGAAGCTCCTCGGCCTGGGCCGGCCGCAGCGCCCGCCGTCCGACATCCCCAGAATCCCAGTCGCGTATGGCCGAGTAGCAGCCGTGGTCACCGACGGCGATGGTCACTTCCGCTTCGCAGTGCGGGCAGGACACGGCGCAGAAGGCGTCGGTGAAGTCCAAGGGCGCCGGCCACCTCCAGCGCCTGGCCACTCATGGAGCCAGGAATGCCACACGCGGAAGAGCAGCGAAGCTCGCAGGGAAGACCGTCTCACGATGCAGGCACCGACGGTCCCACAGCTCTTCCCATGCCTCCGGGGCTTCCTCTCACTCAACCTGATCCAGGTGCGCCCGGTACCGACCCGCAGGACGCCAGAGCCACAGGGCGTGGGCTTCCTTCAGGAGTTCCGGCAGGGGTACCGGGCGCCGAGGGGGTCCCCCCGTGAGACCGCTACCGGGCCGGTGTGTCCAGCCGGTAATGCAGGTGCACGACGCCGGTGTCGAAGGTGTGCGTGCCCGCGAGAGTCATGTCCAGCCGCTTCCCGTGGTCCGGGAACAGCCGGGTGCCGCCGCCGAGGACGATCGGGAACACCATCAGGTGCAGATCATCCAGCAGACCGGCCTCCAACAGCGTGCGGACGACGGAGATGCTGCCGGACGTGTTGATGTTCCGTCCCGGGGCGTTCTTGAGCTCGTTGAGCTGCTCTATGAGGTCGCCGCCGAGGATCTCGCTGTTGTTCCATTCCGCCACGGTGAGGGAGTGCGAGGCGACCAGCTTCCGCATCCCGTTGAACGCGTCCGCCATCGGCCCCGTCTGCTGCGACCAGTAGCCGGCGAACTCCTCATACGTGGTGCGTCCCAGCAGCATGGTGTCGGCTTCCGCCACCAGCCCACCGATGATCGCGCCCGCCTCCTCGGTCATGTGCTGGAAGGTCCACTGCTCCGGCGCGCCCACCACGCCGTCGGCGGAGATGAAGAGCCCGGCCACAATCCTGCGTTGCGTCATGATGCTTCCCTGTCATTGACCTGCGGTGACAAGGACAACCCTCACGCGACACGGCAGCACCATCAAGATCGCTTCTCGCTACGATCGTTGCGCCTGACACAACGATGGGGGACGACATGCTGGAACGCGTGGAAACCGAAGTGCTTCTCACCCTGGCCGAGGAACTGCACTTCGGCCGCACGGCGGAACGGCTGCGGCTGACCACCAGTCAGGTCAGCCGGATCGTCAAGAGTCTCGAACGGCGGGTGGGGGCAAGCCTGTTCGCACGCACCAGCAGGGTCGTGACACTGACCTCCATCGGCGCCGCGCTCGTGGCGGACCTCAAGCCGCACGTGCGGGGCATGGACGCGGCCGTACGCAAGGCCGTCGAAGCCGGGCGCGGGGTCCACGGCACGCTGAAGGTCGCGTTCCTCGGGGCGGCCGCGGGACAGCTCCTCCTCAAGGCGGTGGCCCTCTTCGGCGCCCGGCACCCCGACTGCGGGGTCAGCCTGCACGAGGCCCAGGTCCACGACGCCTGCGCCCGCCTGCTCGACGGAGACGTCGACGTGCTCATCACCGCACTGCCCGTGCGCGGCGTCCGGGTGGGACCGGTCCTGCTGTCCGAACCCCAGATACTGGTCGTCCCCCGTGGCCACCGTCTCGCCGGCGAGGCTGCCGTGAGCCGCGAGGTGTTCGCCGATCACCCGGTCGTCCAGATGCCCGACACGCTTCCCGAGGAGACCCGGCTGCACCGCGTGCCGGCAACGACCCCCAGCGGCCGCCGGGTCCGCCTGGGCCCCATGGCGAACACCTTTCCGGAGATCCTCGGCCTCGTCTCCTCGGGCCAGGGCATCTTCCCCGTCGGAGAGCACGCAGCCCGCTTCTACCCGCGCCCGGACCTCACCTACATTCCGCTGGCCGACGCACCCCCTGTGCAGTGGGCGCCGGTATGGCGGGAGGCGAACGAGACCGGCTCGGTGCGGGCCTTCGTCCAGTGCGCAGTACAGGCCGCACACGACGCATCCCCTCGAGAGGCGGCGGACGGTACGCACACGCAATGAGGGGGCTACGGCACAGTACGGGGCCGGTCGTGACGGGCCGGCCATCCGCTGGCCTTGGTGGAATCCATCCGGGCCAGTACGACGGCTCGCCGTGGTCCCACCGACCGCAGCGTGACGAGTTTTCCCGATGCTCCCGGCGCGGCCGATGAGTTTGCCGCTCCCGGCCGGTCCACGCTCGTGACACCCAGGAAAGGACATCGTCATGTCGGAGCTTCTCGTCGACTTCATCACCTCCCTCGACGGCTACGCATCGGGAGAGGGATGGCCCGGCTTCTGGGGGCTCGAGGGCCCGGAGTACCTCGCGTGGCTCGGCGAGCAGCCCCAGGCCACCTATCTGATGGGAACCAACACCTACCGCCTGATGTCCGGCTTCGCCGCGGGCGAGGTCCCCAAGGGCCAGGACGAGTTCAGGCCCGAAGAGGAGGCGTCCGTCGACGGGCTCACGCAAGCGGCCAAGGTGGTGTTCTCCTCCTCGCTGGCGGAGCCCCTGACGTGGGCCAACTCCACGCTCGTCCGCGACGACGCCGTCGAGGCGGTCCGCGCCATGAAGTCGAGTGGCACGGGGCTCCTCAGCACGATCGGCAGCCTCAGCCTGTGCCGGTCCCTGCTACGAGCGGGACTCGTCGACCGCTTCCGGGTCGTGATGTTCCCGGTGATCACCGGGGCCACGGGCGAGGAACGCATCTACGACGGCTATCCCGACGTGGCCCTGGAGATGATCGAGCACCGCACCTTCGACGGCCGCATCCAACTCGTCGAGTACAAGCCCAGCGTGCTCGACCACCCGCCGCTCGGCACCCCCGCGTGACTTCCCCCTCCGGTTCTGGTCAGGGCGAGTCAGGCGGCCTTGATGCATGGCGGAAGGCCTCTTGGCGGCTCGCGGCTACGGCTGTTGAGTCCAGCGAGCCGCAAGAGGCCCCGGTGTTCACGGACACCCGCCCGGCACCGACCGTTCTCCGCCGCGAAACCGCTTGGCTGACCGGCAGCATCCGGACGGTGAGGCACGCGAAGAGAACGGCTTCTCATGACGTGGCGTCCCGCTCCCAGCGGTAGAAGCAGCGCGCCATCGCGTCCTTCGGTGAACGCCAGGTCGCCGGATCGTACGCGGTGACGTACGCCGACAGCCGTTCGCTGACGTCCCGGAACTCAGGATGTCCGGCCAGCTCGGCGATGGCGGGTGCGGGGTCCCGCTCCGACTCGATGAGGTGCAGATAGACGTCACCGAACTGGAAGAGACTGCGGCGGGCAACCCCCACGAGGTGTGGCAGCTCTCCCCGGTCCGACTCCTCGAACACCTTGGCGATGTCGAAGGCCGACTCCGGCGCCATGCGGGCGATGATCAGGGATTGGTGCATCGTCCTGTCCTCCGTCCGGCTCAGTCGGACAGCACCGGCGCGGGCCGGCGCTCCCTGGCAGCCTGCTCGATCCGGTCCCGGATCAGGGCCATCTGCACCTTGGAGTTCCGGTTGATGTTGTTCGTCATCCAGGCGTCGTCGACCGGTGCGTCCGGCTTCATGGCGAAGTCCTGGGTCCACACCATCCGGGTGCCCTCGAGCACCGTCTCGTACCGCCACACGATGTTCATGTAGGCGAAGGGGCCGGTCTCGACGCGGCGGGCCCGCACCATGAGCGCGTCCCGGTCCGGCTCGCGTTCCGACACCCAGCTCCACACCTTGCCGTTGTCGTCGGGGTGCATGGTCAGCCGGAAGGTGGTCCTGTTCCCCTCCTGGGAGAGGATCTCGGCGGAGGCGTACTCGCTGAACAGCTGCGGCCAGCTCGCGACATCGTTGGTCATGTTCCAGACCAGGTCGAGCGGTGCGTTGATGGTGATCTCGTTCTGCGTGTGCCCGGTCATGTCAGGCTCCCGCCAGAAGAACGCTGTTGACCATTTCGAGGAACTGCTGGGGTGTCTTGCTCTTCTCGGCGTCGGCAGGCATCGGCGTGCCGTACCGGTTCTCCAGCTCGCCGACGATGCCGAGCAGCGCGAGGGAGTCGATCCCGAAGGCGTCGAAGCCGGTGTCGTAGCGCTCCCGGAGCTCCTCCGGCGAGACGGTGACTCCGGCGGACTTCTTCATGAGCTCGGTGAGCTCTTCCACGGTGATGCGGTCACTCATGCGGTGTGTCTCCCTGTCGTGTCGGTGTATCGGTGTGTCGGGTGTTCCGGGGCTGTGTGATGGGAGCCGGTGATGCCTCGTCATGAGGCGTCGCCGGTGCCGCGCCGGAGCACGAGCGCCGAGTTGGAGCCCATGAGCCCTCGGCTGAGGACGAGTGCTGTGCGCAGGTCGGCGGCGCGGGCGCGGGAGGTCACGAGGTCGAGGTCGTGACAGGCGTCGAAGACGTTGGGGGTCGGCGGGATCAGACCGTGTTCCAGCGCGAGGACAGCCGCGGCGACGTCGAGGACGGGCGCCGCCGAGTAGCTCCGGCCGGTGCCGGTCTTCGGCGCCGTGACGGGGACGCGCCTGCCGTGCGGGCCCAGGGCGTCGACGATCGCCAGTGCCTCGGCGCGGTCCGCCTCCGGCACACCGAGGGCGTCGGCGAACACCACGTCGATCTCCTCGGGCGCACAGCCGGCCTCCTCCAAGGCGCCCCGCACGGCCTGGGCCAGGCCCTGTCCGGACTGCTCCCACCGGGAGGCACCCGTGAAGGTGGCGGCATGGCCAGCCAGGGTGGCGCGCACGGACGCGCCCCGTCGACGGACCGATTCCTCGCTTTCCACGACGAGCATGGCGCCGCCTTCGGCGGGCACGAATCCGCAGGCCGCGGCGGTGAAGGGGCGGTAGGCCCGCTCGGGGTCGTCGACCGTGCTCAACTCCTGGTAGCCGAGCTGGCAGACCATCGAATACGGGGCCAGCGGCGCCTCGGTCGCGCCGGCCACGAGCACGTCGGTGCCGCGCCGCACGGCCCGTGCCGCATGCCCCAGGGCGTCGAGTCCGCCGGCCTCGTCGGCGGCCACCACACCGCAAGGCCCTTTGAAACCACGGCGGATGGAGATCTGGCCGGTGCTGGCGGCATAGAACCAGGCGATGGACTGGTACGGGCCGACGTAACGACTGCCCTTGTCCCACAGCTGCTGGAGTTCCCGCTGCCCGAACTCACCGCCCCCGGAGCCTGCCGCGGTCACCACACCGACGGAGAACGGTGCCGTGTCCGTGCTGCTGCGGCCGAGGCCGGCGTCGTCGAGGGCTTGGTCGGCGGCGGCCATCGCGAAGTGGGTGAACCGGTCGGTCTGGACGAGGTAGCGCTCCTCGACCAGGGTCGGCGGGTCGAAGTCCCGGACCTCGCCGGCCACCCGCAGCGGGAGGTGCCCGCATCCCTCACGGGTGATCCGGTCCAGGACGCTGATGCCCTCCTGGGTCGACTTCCAGAAGGTCTCGGTGCTGGTTCCGTTGGGCGCGACCAGCCCGATGCCGGTGACGGCCGCGCGCCGAGGATGTCCGCTCATCGTGTGTCCTTCCTCGGCAGGGTCAGGACCACCGCGGACTGGAAGCCGCCGAATCCGCTGCCCACGGAGAGAACACTGTTCAGCCTGCGCTCACGGGCGGTGCGCGGGACGTAGTCCAGATCGCACTCGGGGTCAGGTGTCTCGTAGTTCGCGGTGGGCGGGACGACCTGGTGGGTCAGGGACAGCGCACAGGCGACGAGTTCGATCGCGCCGATCGCGCCGAGGGAGTGGCCCACCATGGACTTGATGGAGCTCATGGGTGTGTCGTAGGCGTGCGCGCCGAGGGCCCGTTTGACGGCGGCCGTCTCGTGCCGGTCGTTCTGGAGGGTGCCCGAGCCGTGCGCGTTGACGTAGTCGATCGCCGTACGGTCCAGCCGGGCTTGGCCCAGGGCGTCCTCGATGGCCCGGGCCATCTCCAGGCCCTCGCTGGTCAGACCGGTCATGTGGTAGGCGTTGCCGAACGTGGCGTACCCGCCGATCTCGCAGTACACGTGCGCGCCGCGGGTCCGGGCGTGTTCCAGCTCCTCCAGGACGAGGACCGCGCCGCCCTCCCCCATGACGAACCCGTTGCGGTCCGCGTCGAAGGGACGCGAGGCGCGGGCGGGGTCGTCGTTGTTCGGGGACGTCGCCTTGATGGCGTCGAAGCAGGCCATGGTGATCGGTGAGATCGGCGAGTCCGACGCCCCGGTTATGCAGATGTCGGCTCTTCCTTCCTCGATCGTGTGGAAGGCGTAGCCGACCGCGTCCAGGCCCGATGTGCACCCGGTGGACACCGTCTGCACCGGGCCGCGGGCCTCGAACCGCTCCGCCACCGTCGAGGCGAGCGTGCTCGGCGAGAACGCCCGGTGCAGATGCGGGCCGGCCTGTCGGTGGTCCACGTCCCAGCGTGTGCCTCGCTCGCTGGCCAGCACGTAGTCGTGCTCCAGTCGGGTGGTGCCGCCGACCGCGGTGCCCAGGGAGACCGCCACCCGCCACGGGTTCTCCGTGGCGAGGTCGAGGCCGGAGTCCCGGACCGCCTCCTCCCCGGCCGCCAGGGCGAACTGGATGTACCGGTCGCACCGTGCGATCTGATCCGCGTCCAGGCCGTGGGCCGCGGGGTCGAAGTCGCACTCCGCGGCGATCCGCGAGCGGAGCCCGGCCGGGTCGAAGAAGGTGATGCCACGCGTCGCCGTGCGCCCGTGGGACAGCAGGTCCCAGAAGGCCGTGACTCCGATGCCGTCCGGGGCGACGACGCCCAGGCCGGTGACTGCCACCCGCCTGGTCATGACCGGACCTGAGGTCGTTCGGCCACCCGCCCCACGGCCGTGTGGGTCGGTTCCGCCGCGATCGGCACGCCGTCGGCGTCCTCGGTGTCGACATGGCCGAGTGGCGGGCTCGGCGCGAGCGGGCCGAGGTGGAAGACCATGCGGGCCTCCACCCTGCCGACGTTGCGGAAGCGGTGCCGCATGTGAGCGGGGATCAGCAGCCCTTGCTCGGGCTGCAACGGGTGTGTTTCACCGTCCAGGTCCACCTCCAGCTGCCCGCAGAGGACGTAGATGAACTCCTCCGAGTAGGGGTGGTAGTGCTCGGCGATGCGGTCGCCGGGCTGCACGATGGCCACGCCCATGAAACCGCTGGTGGAGCCGACGGTCGTGGGGGTGAGCAGGGCGCGCAGGTCGCCGCCGCGCCGGGTGTTGGGCTCGATCTCGCTCAGGTCCACGATTCCAGGAAGTTGGGTCACGACGTTCCTCCGAACATGTGGTGCGTCGGCATGGCACGTGGACGTCACACGGCCCGGATGCCGGGGTGGCGAATCAGGCGTCGGGCGCCCGTCGGTCGGTGACGAGGGTCATCAGGGGGGCGCCGAGGTGGTGTGCGGGGCCGCCGTCCCGCGGCGCCGGGCCGTCCACGTCGAGGGCCTGCGGGTCCAGCAGTTCCGCGAGGCCGGTCGCCCGGCCGTGGTCCGTGAGACCGGGCACGGCAACGTTGTCGAGCCCGCCCCGTACGTCCACGAGCCGCACCACGATGTCGTCGCGCTGGAAGATCGTGCTGCTCAGCAGCGGCGTGAGCGGGTCCGCGGACGCTGCCTCGTCCTGCCGGGCCAACAGCTCGGCCAGGCGCATACCGCACCCTTCTCGGGCCGGGTAGTACAGCGCCTGCCGCACGGCGTCCGCGCTGTCCCGGTCCGACGCGACATGGTGTACGGCGGGCAGCGCCGCGCGGGTGAAGAAGAGCCTGGCGGCCTCGGGGTCGTCGAGGTCCCGGTCCTGCTCCAGATACGGGTTGAGGGCCTCCTCGACGGCCCGCACCTCGGGCTGCCTGGCGACATGACGCAGCGCGGTCACCAGGTCGCCCCGCACCTCGATGGCCCGGACCACCCGGTTGCCGTGCATGAACAGGGAGGTGCGGCACAACTGGGTGGTGTCATCGACCCGCGACGCGGGTGAGGCGTATCCGGCCAGGATCTCGGCCACGGTCCTTTCGCTGCCCGGCTTGACCGTGAAGGTGAGGGCGTGCCTGACCAGACCGTCACCGACCCTCGCCACCGCCTGAAGCCCACCGGTGCCCGGCCCGCCGGCCGCCCCCGGGGCGCCGGTCTCGCGGACGACGTGGAAGCGCAGTGACCGGGTCTCCCTGACACACGTGCGCAGCGGCTCCACCATCCGTATGTGTTCCTCACTGTTCACCCAGGTGAGGAAGGGCGGAGCGCTCTCCCACTCGCTCGTGATGAGCCATTGCGTGGAGTTCTCGATGGACTGGCACAGCTGGTCGCTGACGTGTCCGGGGAGGGACGCGATCTGGCTGCACAGCTGCTCGTACGCCTCCAGGAACTGCTGCTGGGTACCGTCGTGGATGTCCACCAGCAGGACCACACGCAGCCGGGAGCCGTCGAACACGGACTGAGAGACACGATGCGACGCCTCTCGTATGAAGGGTTCCGAAACACGTTCGGACGTGGAGGTCATCCTGCGCACATCTCCTTGGCGGGCAACGAACCGGACGGGTCTCGATCACGTCGATGCGCCTCCGACGTGCTTCGATCCCCTCGATCCTGAGCCCGCTGCCGGCAGCGCGCGACTCGTGTGCAACTGGTCGGGCGACCTTGGGGCCGGGCGGAGCAGGCCCGTTCAGGCGAGGTGAGCGAAGACCACCAGGTTGTCCGTGTAGTCCTTGATCGTGCGGTCGTAGTCACCCGCACAGGTGATGAGCCGGACCTGTGCCTGGGGCGTGTCGGCGTACACACGCCGGCTGGGGAAGTGCTCCTTGTCGAACGTCTCCACGGTGTCGACCACGAACGACGCTGTGCGCCCGTCGGCGCGTCTGACCTCGAAGGTGTCCCCCTTCTCCAGTGCACCGAGGTCCGCGAAGACCGCCGCCGAGGTGGCCGTGTCGACGTGACCGGCGATGATCGCGGTGCCCGCCTCTCCCGGGGAGGCGCCCTTGGCATGCCAGCCGACGAGATTGGTGTCGCCGGCCGGGGGCGGCTGGAGCTGTCCGTTGCGGCCGATGGCGAGTGCCGTGAAGGGGGCGTCGACGGAGATCTTCGGAATGAGCAGGCGTACGGGTCTGGCGCGCGGCAGATGTCTGCCCGCGGCCCGTCCGGCCGGTGGAGCCGCGGCAGCGTCGGTGTGAGGGGTCCGGGACGGGCGGGAGGCGTCGGACGACTCGGTGTCGGTCCCGCCGAACAGGCCCATGACCAGTACGAGGGCCGCTGCCACACCTCCCATCAGCACTTTGGTGCGCAGCGGGTGGTCTGCGGGGGAAGAGGGACGGGCTGCCATCGGACGCTGCCTCACGAGGGTGGAAGGACGATCGGACGAGGGGCCGGCACGCGGGCACCGGCCGGGCCGCCACGCGGCGCGCGCGTGGCGGCCGCAGCGGCTATCGCATCCGGCATGGGTCAGGCCACGCTTCCGGCGGTCTTCCTACGCCGCGCCGCGTACAGACCGGTGCCGGCGACCGCCAGGACGGCCAGCCCACCCGCGGTCACGGACGGCGAGGCCAGTGCACCGCCTCCGGTGTGCATTCCTCCGCTGGGCTTCTCCCCGCGGTCGCTCCACTCGTCGCCGTCCGGCTTGCCGCCCCAGGAGTCCTCTTCCTGCCTTCCACTGCCGCCGTCCTTGCCGTGCTCCTTGTAGGTCTCGGGGTCGAACCTGGGGTCCTGCGCGGTGTCCGAGCCGTCCGCGTTCACGGCGGTCAGGGCCCCGCCCCCGGTGTGCATGCCCCCGCGCGGCGAGTCGTGGCCGCCGTCCTTGTCGTGCTCCTTGCTGTAGGAGGAGTCGGTGTGGTCTTCCCAGTCGTTGCCGGCCGCTTGAGCGCCGGGGGCGCCGAGAACGAGGACGGTCGAGGCCGCCGCGGTGGCAAGAAACATGCGAGCAGAGTGCATCTGTCATTCCCTTCGCCGAGGAGCGGACAGCTGGCGCTTCGTCAGCTGAGACGACCCGTCCTCGACGTGATCCACCGTCAGTGCGCGGAGTGCCTCTCACCACCGGGGACGATCATGCGGGTGAACACACCCGCGTGGCGACGGGAGCGGAACGACCAGCGCACGGCGCGGCCGACCCGCGTCGTCGAGGGGGCGGGTCGGCCGTGTCCCGCAAGGTCAGGCCGGCGCCAGCAGAGTGGTCAGGGCATGACGCAGTGCCGTCTCGGGGTTGGGCTCCGGCGCCGCGGCCCGCCAGGCCACGAACCCGTCGGGGCGGACAAGTACGGCACCTCCAGGCGATGTTCCATGAGCGGCCGACCAGTCCGTCTCGCCCTCGGGGGTCAGCTCGGCGCCGGCGGCGCTGCCCACCCGGTAGGAGGTCAGGGGGGCGGACGTCGAGGCGGCCACCCGGACGGCCGCCTCGTGCCAGCCACTTGGCCGATCGGCGTCGCTGAGCAGGACGAACGACCGCTCGTAGAGATCCAGAGTGGAGATCCGTTCACCCCGGTGGCGGACCGTCAAGTGAGGCGCCCTGCTGCCGGGTTCCCCGGACAGGTCGAAGCGTTCCGGTACGACCGGCGCCTCGGGGTCGGTACCGATGACGGCACCCTGCGGGTATCGGTAGCCGAGGACCGCGCCGAGCATGCCGCGTTGCGGTCCCCCGCCGCCGCCACCGCCCATGCCGGGCGGCGGGGCGAAGCCGGGGTGGCTGTGTTCCACGGACCGCTCGGAGGCGCGGGCACTGGTCGCCTCGGCCACCGGGCGCCGCTCGGCGTCGTAGGTGTCCAGCAGCCCCTCCCCCGCCCAGCCGCCGAGCACCGCGGCGAGTTTCCACGCGAGGTTGTGCGCGTCCTGGATACCGGTGTTGGAACCGAAGGCCCCGGTGGGTGACATCTCGTGGGCCGAGTCACCGGCAAGGAAGACCCGACCTGCCCGGTAGCTGCGGGCGACCCGCTGTGCGGCGTTCCAGGGCGCCTTGCCGGTGACCTGTACGTCGAGGTCGGCCACTCCGACCGCGCGCCGGATGTGCTCGGCACACCGTTCGTCGGTGAACTCCTCCAGTGTCTCGCCGTTTTCGGGATGCCAGGGAGCGTGGAACACCCACTTCTCCTGGTTGTCCACCGGCAGCAGCGCCCCGTCGGCCTCCGGGTCGGTCAGGTAGCAGACGATGAACCGGCGCTCGCCGACGACCTCGGCGAGGCGTCGGGACCGGAAGGTGATGCTGACGTTGCTGAACAGGTCGCCAGGACCGCTCTGGGCGATACCGAGCTGCTCGCGCACGGGGCTGCGGGGGCCGTCCGCGGCTACGAGGTAGTCGGCGCGGACGGTGGTGTGCTCGCCCGTCTCCCGGCTCTTGACCACGGCGGTGACGCCGGAGGGGTCGCTGTCGAACGACAGCAGTTCGGTGCCGTAGCGCAGGTCGCCGCCGAGCCGCTCAGCGTGGGCGAGCAGCACCGGCTCCAGGTCGTTCTGGCTGCACAGGCACCAGGAGCTGGGGCTGAAGCGAGCCAGTGCGCCGCCGGCGTCGATCTCCCTGAAGAGCCACTCGCCCGCGTCTCCCACCAGGGTGGGTGTCTGGAGAATCCCGTGGTTGTCGTTCAGGGTGGCGGCGGCCTCCCGGATTGCCGGCTCGACCCCGGCCGTCCGGAACAGCTCCATCGTACGGACGTTGTTCCCGCGTCCGCGCGGGTGAAGGGACGTGCCGGTGTGGCGCTCCACCAGGGTGTGCCGTACGCCCAACCGGCTCAGGAACAACGACGTGGACAGGCCGACGAGCGAGCCGCCGACGATGAGGACAGGGACGCGGTGCTCCGTGCGGTCGGTCTGATCGTCTCTTCGTGCCATGGCCCGCCTCCGGCTCGTTGTGTCTGTCGACTCGGCCGGATTCGGCCGCGAGCCTCATCCATGCCCCCCGGCATCGGCGCGGGCCCAAGCTTCACCCGCTCAACTCGCCGGGTTCGCCGAGTCAGCGGACACGTCCGCGATCTCGGCCGTGCTGTGCGCGCGTCCGCCCATCGCCGGGGCAGTTGCGGCAGGAGAGTGTGCGCGCGCATATTCGACCTGCCTGTTCTCTGTCTGCGTCCACACCCTTCTTCCCGGCAAGGAGCCTCCCGGTGGCCCACACCACGCCCGACAGGTGGAACGCGCACTACGCCGACGGTGGCGCGTTCCGTCGGCTCGGTGACGCCGAACGCCAGTTGCTCGCTCAGCACGCGCCCGCCTCGGACGGCGCCCTCGCCCTGGACGTCGGCTGCGGGCTCGGGGAGCTGGCCCGCCATCTGGCCGGCAGCGGCTACACCGTCGACGCCCTCGACCACGCCGACGCCGCCCTCACCCGCGCCCGCGCCGACACCGCGCCGGGCACGCCCGTCACCTACCTGCTGGGCGACATCGAGCATGACGGCACGGACGAACTGCCGCACCCCGCATACGACTTGATCACCTTCCGGCTGAGCTGGGCTTTCCTGAACGACCGCACCCGGGTGCTGCACCGGCTGCGTGAACGCCTGCGCCCCGACGGCATCCTGTGCGTCATCACGCCCCTCGCCGCCACCGTCCCGGAGGGCAAGCGGGGCATCGCCCTGGACGAGGAAGAACTCGGTCTGCTGTGCGCGGGCTGGAAGGACGCCGAACGCCACGACGCCGACGGCCTGGCGTTTCTCGTTCTGCGAGGGCCGATCCCGCTTCCGGTCCGGTACGCCGGCAAGGGGCGGCCCTCCCCGCATGCCCTGACCGGAGCCGGCGTCGTCGTCACCGATCCGCAGGGGCGGGTCCTGCTCGGCCGGTCTGCCCGCCGGGAGGTCTGGGAACTTCCGGGCGGCAAGAACGACGCCGACGAGGACTTCCTCGCCGCGGCCGTGCGGGAGCTGGAGGAGGAGACCGGGTTGACCGCCCACGCGGCGGACGCGCGACTGCTCGCCCTGCTGATGGACTCCGTCCACGGCATGCCGCGGCTGACCGCCGCCGTCCGCGTCCGCGCCTTCAGCGGCGAACCGGCCGTCCGTGAACCGGACTTGATCAGGCGGTGGGAGTGGATGGAGCCCGCCGACCTGCCTCAGCTGGCCCAGCCGCTGTTCACGCCGAGCGCGCACGTCATCGACACCGTCTGGCCCGGACTGCTGCCCGGCCTGCCACCCGTCCATCGCTATCCGATCGCGCCCGCCGCACCCCCGGCACCCACCGAACAGACCGCGCCGTGAAGGTCGGCGCCCCCGCGCTGCTGACACCGGCGTGGCCCCCCCAGCGGCAGGGTGCGGCAGGTGGGGTCGGCGTGGCCTGTCGGGCGGCGAAGTGGCTGGGGGACCGCGCCCCGACGAAGACGTCCCGAACGGTGAGCGCGGTGACGGCGTGGTCCGTGCCGCGCCCTTGTCCGGGACGGCGCCGCGCACGACCGTGGCGGCCTCCGCGGGCTCGTCTCCGCCGGGTGGAGCGCGGGTACGGAAGCCTGCCCGCGGCTCGCCGCAGGTGCTCCCCCACCGGAACGTGCCGGAGCACGGGGCACGAGCTCCCGCCGTCCGCTACCTGCGGCTGCGCACCAACAGGTAGAGGAAGTAGGGCGTTCCGATCATCGCGGTCACCATGCCGGCGCCGAGTTGGGCGGGTGCGATCACCGTGCGGCCCAGCAGGTCCGCACTGCACACCAGGCCGGCGCCGAGCAGCATGGCCACCGGGATCACGCGGACGTGTTGTCGGCCCACCAGGGCGCGGGCCGCGTGCGGGGCGACGAGCCCCACGAAACCGATCGTGCCGGCGGCGGCGACGGCCGTGGCGCTGAGCAGGACACCCAGGGCGAGGAGTCCGAGGCGTTCGCGTGCCAGGTCGATGCCCAACAGCCGCGGGGTGTCCCCGTCGAGCGACACGAGGTCCAGCTCCGCACGCCGCAGCACCGCCACGACCGCCCCCAGGGGCACCACGGCCGCGAGCGGCACGATGTCCGGCATGGTGCGCCCGTAGGTGGAACCGGACAGCCAGGTGAGGGCCTTGACCGCGTTGAACGGGTCGGTGAGGACGATGAACAGGCTGATCAGGGCTGAGGCGGCAGTGGCGACGCCGATGCCGACGAGGACGAGCCGGTTCTGCTGGAACCCGCCCCGGGCGGCGAGTCCGAAGACGATGAGGGAACTGAGCGCGGCGCCCGCGAACGCCGCACCCGCCAGCCCCCACGAGTCGGCCGTCGGCACGGTCGTCACCAGCAGTACGGCGCCCAGCGCGGCCCCGCCGGACACCCCGAGGACGGCGGGTTCGGCGAGCGGGTTGCGGGTCACGGCCTGGATGAGTGTGCCGGACAGGGCGAGGGCCGCGCCCGCGAGCACGGCCGCGAGAACGCGGGGCACCCGGGTGTCGAGCACGAACGACACGGTCCGGCCCGCCCTGCCCTCCGCCCAGTTGACGACGTCGCCCAGGAGCAGCTTGGCGTCGCCGAGCAGCACGGCGGCGATCACCACCCCGACGAGGACCAGCGCCAGCACGACCGTGACGCCGGCGAAGACCGCCCGGCTTCTGATGCGCAGACGGTCGGGTGCCGTGGCGGCGGCGGTGTCCTTCAGCCTGACGGCCATGACGACGAGGAAGACGGCGCCGACGAGGCTGGTGACCACGCCGGTCGGCACGGCGACCGCCAGGTCCGCCGGCACCAGGGAGCGCAGCAGCACGTCCGAGCCGAGGACGAGCGCCGCACCGGTCAGGCCCGTGACCGGAAGGCTCGCCCGCGACCGGGTGAAGGCCCGGAACCTGCGGGCCAGGGCGCGCACCAGGGCGGGCGCGCACAGGCCGACGAAGCCGATCGGCCCGGCCAGGGTGACCGCTGCCGCGGCGAGCACGGCCGCGAGCACGACCACCGTGATCCGGGTGGCGCGGACCGGGACACCGAGGCCACGGGCCGCGTCGTCGCCGAGGGCCAGGGCGTCGACCCGGCGGGCGACCGCCAGCAGCCCGAGCACAGCCGCGAGGCCGACGGGCGCCAGCTGGGCCACCCCGTCGAAGCCGTTCTGGGCGATGCTGCCCTGGTTCCACTGGTAGAGCCCGTGGGTCTCCTCCGGGAACAGCAGGAGCAGCCCCTCCGTGACGGCGTTGAGACCGAGCATGAGGGCGGTGCCGGCGAGCACGAGGCGTACGGTGCCGGCGCCCAGGCCGGACAGGCCCAGTACGACGGCCGCCGCGGCCAGCCCGCCGAGGAGTGCGACACCGGAGGAGGCGAGCAGCGGCAGCGACACGCCCGTGACGGCGGCCAGCCCGAGGGCCAGGTAGGAACCGGCGTTGACGGCAAGGGTGTCGGGGGACGCGAGGACGTTGCGGCTGACGGCCTGGAGGGCGGCGCCCGCCGTCCCGAGCATGGCCCCGACCAGAATTCCGGCGATCATGCGGGGCAGCCGGGAGGCGATGACGACGGAGGCGTCGGCCGGGTCGGCGTGGCCGGTGAGGGCCTTCCACACCTCACCGGCGCCGACGGATGCGGTGCCCTGCGTGAGGTCGACGACCGCGAGGGCCGCGACGAGCAGGAGCAGGGCGGCCGTCACCGTGGCCGCGCCCGTCCGGGACGTGGCCACCGGCGGACGGGTGGCGGGGGTGGTCGCGGTGACGGCCATGGTGTTACTTCGTCAGCTCGGCGACGACGGAGTCGATGTACTGGCCCATCGACTCGGGGCCGCCGAACATCCAGATGCCGTCAGGCAGCCGGTGCACGTTGCCCTTCTTCACGAACGGCAGCGAGGTCCACACCTTGTCCTTGGCCAGTGCGCCCGTCCAGGGTGTGCTGCTCTCGTCGTCGTCGTTGCCGATGTAGGCGAACTGCACGTCGTCACTGAGCTTGGTGAGTCCCTCGACGTCGGTGGTGCCCAGCCCGTAGCTCTGGTCGCCCTTGACCGTCCAGTCGTTCTCCAGGCCGAGCCGCTCGTTGACCGCGCCGATGAGCGAGCCGCTGGTGTACGGGCGGATCGAGACCTGGTGGGAGATGTCGTAGCCGTCGGCGAAGGCGTACTTGGCGCCGTCGAGACCGGCGTCCGCGAGGGCCTTCTTGCCCGCGGTGACCTTCGCGTCGAACGCGTCCTTGATCTTCTCGGCCTGCTGGGTGGTGCCGGTGGCCCGGGCGAGCAGGTCGAGGTTCTCGTTCATCTGCCCGATCGGGTCGGCGGCGTCGGCGGACCGCACCTCGACGACCGGGGCGATCGCACGCAGCTGCTTCACGGCGGCGGGCGGCAGGTCGGTGCTGGCGACGATGAGGTCCGGCACGAGGGCGGCGATGGTGTCCATGCTGGGCTCGCCCCGGGTGCCGATGTCCTTGGGCTCGTTCTTCAGCGGGACCGCCTGGTCCCAGGTCTTGTAGCCCTTGACGTCGGCGACGCCGACCGGGTCGACACCCAGCGACAGGAGCAGCTCGACCTCGTGCCACTCGGTGCCGACGACCTTCTTGGCCGGTCCGTCGAGTTCGACCTTCTTGCCGGAGGCGTCGGTGAGCGTGACGGCCTGGCTCGCCGCCTTCGTTTCCTTGCTGTCGGCGGCGGGCTCGGTCGTACCGCAGGCGGTCAGGGTGAGCGCCGCGGCGGTGGCGGCCGCCGCGGTCATCAACAGTCGTCTCATGAGGGGGTGTTGAGCCTTTCGCTTCGCGTGTGGTGCCGGCCGATCGCGCGGGTGCGCAGATGGCCCGTCAGGGGGTCGGTTCCGACTTCGATGCGGATGCCGTAGACGTCGGTCAGCCGCTGGGCGGTCAGTACGTGTGCGGGGAGGCCGTCGGCGACGATCCGCCCTGCGTGCAGCAGCACGATCCGGTCCGCGAGGGCGGCGGCCTGGTCGAGGTCGTGCAGGACGGCACCGACGGCGATGTCATGGTCGTCGGCCAGGTCGCGGACGAGGTCGAGGAGTTCGATCTGATAGCGCAGGTCCAGGTAGGTCGTCGGCTCGTCGAGGAGGAGGACGCCGGTCTCCTGGGCGAGACAGCCCGCCAGCCACACGCGCTGGAGCTGTCCGCCGGAAAGATGTTCCGCGCCCCGGTCGGCGAGGGCCGCGACTCCCGTCATGGCCAGCGCCCGGTCCACCGCGGCCCGGCCGTCCGGGTCAGCCTTGCCCCAGCGGCCCCGGTAGGGATAGCGGCCGAACTCGACGACATCCCTCACCGTCAGTCCGCTCGGCGTGGGCCGGCCCTGTGTCAGCAGGGCCACCCGGCGGGAGAACTCGCGAGGAGTCAGTGCCAGACCGTCCGTGCCGTCGATGACGAGCGTGGCGGTCCTCGGCTGCTGCAGGCGCGCGAGTGTCCGCAGCAGGGTCGACTTCCCGCTGCCGTTCGGCCCCACGAGCACGGTCACTTCGCCCGGCCGCAGCGTCACCGAGGCGTCGTGCACGACGTCGACGCCGTCGTAGGCCACGGTGACAGCCGTGGCGGACAGTTCATGACCGCGGGGGCGCACCGCCGCAGGATTGTCTTCACCTGATCGCACGGAACGAAGGTTAGCCTAACCTAATAACCACTCCCGGGCGCGGGGGTCATCACCGAGTGACGCGGTCGCGCATCACATTCATGCGGCGGTTCCGCTCGCCCCGGAGAACCCCGCAGAGGACCGAGCCGCCCACCGTGCACCCGCGCGCACCCGCTGACGGCGCGGCACTAGTCCGGCTCGACATCCGGCATGATGCAAGAGTTTCAGGCCGGGAAACGCACCTTGAACAGCTCACATGCTTGATCGTTGCACCATGTCTGAAAAATCCTTCATGTCTTTGCGCAAGGCGCGCGGAGGACATAAGGATGACGGCCGCAAGTGCATGACAGACCGTCCGCCATCATCCGAAGGGCTCTCTTCATGGACCGCAACCGTCCCCGAATCCGCCTGCGCCTGAGATTCGCAGCCGTACTCGCCCTGTTCCTCGGTGCGCTTCTCACGCCGCCGGCGTTGGCCGCACCGTCCACAGGAGCACGCGAGGACTCAGTGGTGGCGACGTTCAACGTCACCGCGTACACACAGTGGGGCCAGCAGGTCTACGTGACCGGCAACCGCCCGGAACTGGGGTCGTGGAATCCGGACCAGGCCGTGCCGCTCTCCTCGGCCGCCTACCCGACCTGGTCGGCGACCGTGATCCTGCCCGCCGACACCGCCCTGGAGTACAAGTACATCATCAAGGCGGTCAACACCCCCGTCGTATGGGAGAGCGGCCCCAACCGCACCACCGTCACCCCGCCGACAGGCACCTACATCACCCACGAGACCTTCCGTAACTGACACTCGGCGGCGAGGGCCGGGCGCGACTGCCCGGCCCTCCGGACGCGGCTGCGCATGCGCCGGTCACCGCTCGAACACCGGTCGTCGGGGCCGTTGAGCGAATCGTGCACCTCGCGCACTGCCCTCACGAGGCAGATCATGTCCTGGCTGGAAAGGCCGCTCTTCGAACGCCGGCCGGACAGGACGCCTCACCGCCTCAAGCCCCCGCCTGAATGTCCCCCCGGGTCGAGGAGGCGATGGCGTCGCGGTGGGCGAAGTCGCCCGGGGGGATGCCGGGATGGTGTCCGAGGCGGTCGGGTGCTGCGATGACCGCGGGGCCGAGGGTGAGCCGGGAGACGATTCGGTAGCGGTCACCGCGGTACAAGGAGTGCACGTACTCGACGGGCTGCCCCTTGGTGTCTGAGGTGAGCCGCTCGAAGAGCAGTGCCGGGGACAGCTCGGGCACGTCGAGCAGTTCCGCCTCGGCGCGGGTGACCACGGTCGGCTCGATCGCCTGCACCGCCTCCCGGACGTGCACGCCGTGCTGCCGACGGAGGTGCTCGTAGAGGTCACCGGCCTCGAGTTCCTCCGCGGACAGGGCGGGGACCAGCTCGGCCCTGATGTGCAGGTGCTCGATGGCCATCGGGGCGCCGTCGACCAGGCGCAGCCGCGCGACGTACACGATCTCGGCGGCGGGCGAGATCCGCAGCCTGCGGCCCACGCGCGCGCCGGCGGGGATGGTGGTGAACTCCAGCAGCCGGCTCGACCAGGCGCCCGCGGCCGGCGGCACGGTCATGGACTGCTCGGTGGAGACGAGTTCCTGGGTGATCTTCTCGGGGGCCACGAACATGCCCCGGCCGTGTTCGCGCACCAGCAGGCCCGCGGCGACGAGCTCGTCCACCGCCGCGCGCAGGGTCGGGCGGGACACTTCCAGCCGGGCGCACAGGGCGCGCTCCGAGGGGATGGCGTCACCGGGACGGCGGGACTCCACCAGGTCGAGGAGGTACTCGCGGACGCGCTCGCGTTTGAGCACCGCACCAGGTGCATCGGCCTTCATGCGGACCCCCTTGCTGTGAACCCTGAGCCGACCAGAGGATCAGGCAACCAGTTGACCACTTGACCAGTGGTCAGCCAGCGGTTCCCTTTCCCGGCGGACGAAGTGTAGCCGCAGGGCATCGACGGTCGTCAGCGCATCCGCCGCCTTCTCCAGTAAAACCCTTGTCTGCGGCGGGGGTTGACGCCGCAATTGGTCTATGCCACCTTCATCCTCACCTCAACAAGCAACCTGACCACCAACCCCCACTGGTCAGGTGGTCAAGTGGCCAGGCGGTCCGATGGCGCCCTCCGGAGGTGCCACCTCCCCCCGGGTTCCGCTCCCGTCGCAGCCACACATCGCTCGGATCGACGCCCTCGGCATCCCCACCACCCCTGACGCACACCCTGTCCCATTCCGGGAAACACCCCCACCTTTCTGGAGGGAACAACGATGAGATCCACAACGAACCGGTGGCGCGCCACCGCAGCGACCGCCATCGCGGTGGGCATGGGCGTCGCCGCGCTCACCGCGCTCCCGGCCACCGCGAACGCGGCGACCGACGCCCTGAGCGTCCAGTACCGGACGAGCGCCACCGGTGCCGGCGCCGACCAGGCGGAGCCATGGTTCAAGGTGAAGAACACCGGCACCAGCACCGTCTCCCTGCAAAGCGTCAAGATCCGCTACTACTTCAAGGCGGACTCGGCCAACTCGACCTATCGCTTCGCCTGTTCATGGGCCGTCAAGGGCTGTGCCAACATCACCGGCACCTTCGGCACCCTCGCCAACCCCACCACAACGGCGGACCGGAAGCGCTGGAAAGCAGGGTCTACGTCGGGTTCAGTGCCGGATCGATGATCTTGAGCCGTCATCTCACCGACCATTCCGCCGACGTCATCGGGGACACCAGGGACCTCCACGTGCTCGGGGCGACGACCATTCAGCCGCCGTTCGGCCTCTTCGACTGGTATCTCAAGCCTCACCTGTACTCGCCCGATTTCCCCGAGCGGGACGACGCCTGGGCTGATCGCATCGCCGCGCGGGCGGACTTCCCGATCTACTTCATCGACGACGAGACGGCCGTTCGCGTCCGGGACGGCAAGACGGATGTCATCTCGGAAGGCCGGTGGCGGTTCCATCCGTGACTCGCTCTGCGGACATTCTTGCCCGGTCAGGCGCTGGGCCTCGGTCTGAACCATCTCCCTGACACCCGTTTGCTCAGACGATGCCCGCCACCCCGCATACTTCATGGATGGACACCTCAAGGTCTGCCTGGCGAAACACCACGCACGACTGGGCAAACACCGTCGACCACGACCACCTTGAGCGCATCCGCCAGGCCCCGGCCGCCTTCGCTCCCGGCGGCCTCCTCCACCTGATCCTGGAAGTCATCGCCTATGCGGCGGATGAGGCGGAGTCAGACAACGGCGGCCACTGCCGCATCGTCCTCCATCCGGACGGGTCGGTGAGCGTGGCCGACAACGGACGGGGCACCGATACGCGACGCGACGAGCACGGACTCGTCGTGAAGAAGCCCGTCATGGCGACAAGGGACCTCCGGTTCTTCGACAACCCTGACACGCCGTCCCTTCCCGACACACATCCTCGCCAGGGCATGTCCGTCGTCGCCGCGCTCAGCACATGGCTCGTCCACACGAACCGCCGGCGCAACGGCTCCTGGACACAGCGGTACGAGCACGGCGTGCCCACCACCGATCTGCGCCCGGTCGCAGACGACCGCACGACCGGGACCACCGTCCACTTCCTGCCGGACGAGTTCCTGCGTACAGCAGGTGGCGCAGCGGCCGATGATCTGGCACGGCTGGCCACAGCGTGGCCGCACCTCTCCATCGAAATCGACGACCGCCGCGGCGTCTGAGACACGCTCAGCAGACAAGGCCGGCATGACGAAGGTTCGCCGGCGGCCCCGTCCGAGGCACAGCACGTCGCCGCCACCGGCGCCGAGGGGGTTCTGACCCTCCTGGCCCTTGTCAGCAACGGCGACTTCCTGCCCTACGGGACCTTCCGGTGCAGACTCCGGCCGATCCGAGGGGGCAGGGCTCAGGGCCGCCGGTAGGGCCGGCAGAGCAGGTCCTTGAGGTTGCCGTCGTCGAGGCAGACACGCACGAGCGCGGCTCCGCCGGGGACATTGGCCGGAACGGCGAAGCTGCTGTAGGTCTTGGTCGTGCCGCACGCCGTGTCGGCGGCGTAGGAGCCGGCCGAGCCCAACCTCGCGCCGGCGGCGTCGTAGGTGTACACCCAGGTACGTCGGCAGTACTCCGGGCCGGCCGCGCTCACCGACTTGTGTGTTCCCGCCACCGCGATCGAGCGGTCGTACCAGGTGATCGTTCCCATCGTCCACGTGTTGCCGACCTCGATGGGCTCGACGGGAGTGACGGGGTAGGCGGAGGTCTGAGCGCCGGCGGCAGGAGCGCCCAGCAACGTGCCCGCGGTCAGCACGGCGGAGCCGAGCACGGCGGCGAGATGCGTCTTCATGTGTTCTCCAGGGTGGGGTGGGCCGGTTGCGGCTTCACATCCTGGACGGGCCTGCCACCTGCGGCCCACCTCTTAAGCCACGCCTTAAAGGGGGCGCCGTGACGGCGGGAACGGCCATGCGCCACCGCAGGACCGTGGCGCTGCGCTCCCGGGGCTCACCCCTGGGTCAGGGAGCCGGTCCGCAACAGGGCCAGTCCGAGGGGGGTGATGAAGTGCAGTACGGACCCGCCTCGGCGGCTGGTGGTGATGAGGTCCGTGTTCCGCAGCACGCTCGCGTGCTGACTGGCCGCTGCGGGAGTGACGTTGAGGCGGCGTGCCAGCTCGGTGGTCGTGCAGCCTTCCGCCGTCACCTGCAGAGCAGCGGCTCGCGTGCGGCCGAGCAGAGACTCCAGGTTCCGCACGGTGGAGTCCTCCGACTCGCCCAACTCCGTACCGGTCAGCGGCCGGCGAAGGGCCGGCACGGTCAACCGGGGCGGCTGGGTGATGTCGAGCGGGTCCCACAGCAGACTCACCGGCAGCTTCGAGAAGACCGTGGGCGTGATGATCAGCCCCCTGCCCTGCAGGCGCACCTCCACCCGCCGCGGGTAGGGAGCTTCGAGGACGGGCGGACGCCAGCGCACCAGGGGTGGGCAGATCGAGCGCAGCAACAGATCGGTGCCGCCCTCCAGCACCAGGTTCGCGCAACGGGTGGACAGCGCGACCAGTTCGGACCGCCCTCGATGCCAGTACGGCTCCACGGTCAGCCGGTGGCAGGCGCGCACCGCTTCGGCGAGCTCCCGCAGGGCGTCCCGGTCCCCCTCGGACACCCGCCTGGCCCAGGGCAGGTGTGCGGGGTGGAAGTCGAGACCTTCGAACTCGCGTCGCAACCGGGACACCGGGGCGTGCAGCAGGTTGTCCACGGCGTGGTCCAGAGAAACCACATCACCCATCAGCGCCAGCAGATCAAGTCCGGGGCCGCGCACCGGGATGAGCGACGTCAGGGGGCGTGTGTCCGCTCCCATCCGCCCCGCCACCGCTGACCGCCACGACCGCAGGTGAGGCAGGTCCCGCTTCTCCCTCAGCAGCTCCAGGCTGTAGTAGATCTCCGCCGCGACGCCGATGGTCGCCGCCACCCGGGTCCGGGCAAGGTCTTCCGCCGTGAAGTGAACGCGTAACACCAACCGGCCCCCCTGACACGGCGACAGAGCGCGTGAACGCACCCTCAGCATGCCCCAACCCGGCACACCCCAAGAGCCACTCCCGGCCAAAGCCGTGCCCCGTCCTCCCGCCACCACCGCGTCCCGGCCTTGCCCCGGAGGTACCGGCACCTGAAGCCGACGTCTCAGAACACCCGTAAAGCACACTCGTGAAGAACGCCCACGCAGAACACCTGTGAAAGACGCCCGCAAGGGAGAGGAACCGCCGCCCGGCCGCGAGAGGGGGCGCTGCCGGAGTTCACCGCGTCCGGCGCACTCCCGAGGATGAGCGCGCTGACGACGACACCACCTGGCACGGCGGGACCTCAAGGACGGATACACGGGTCGAGACCTGGCGCATGTGCCGTGCCGGGAGTCTCAGCCGTTCAGCCGCCTCAGGGCACCGCCCGTCCCGCCGCCGGCCTGAGTAGCCCGGCGGCGATGAGCAGGCGCGGCGTCGGCCCCGGTGCGGCGGCTCAGCCCCCGCTGCTCTCCCGGACGACGACCCGATGGCCGACGACCACATCCCGGTACGGGGCGGTGGAGTCGGGGGCGTCCACGCGGTCCAGGAGCAGGGTGACCGCGAGGCGGGCGATCTCCCGTTTGTCGGGGGCGACGGTGCTCAGGCTGGGCACGCTGAACCGCGAGGCCTGGATGTCGTCGAAACCGATCACGTCGATCTCGTCGGGCACCCGCACACCGGCCTCGTGCAGGGCGCGCAGGGCGCCGAGCGCCAGGTTGTCGTTCAGGCACAGCAGCGCGTCCGGCGGGGAGGCGTCCCGTGCCGCACTGGCGGCGGCCTCGGCGCCGTCCCGCCAGTGATAGGCCTCCACCGGCACCACCAGGTCGGCCTCGAAGGGCAGCCCAGCCGCGGCCAGGGCCTCGCGGTAGCCGTCGGTGCGCAGCCGGTCGGTGCCCTGTCTGCCGCGCAGGGTGCCGCCGATGACCGCGATACGGCGGCGCCCCCGGGCCAGCAGGTGTTCGGTGGCCTCGCGTGCGGCGCGCACGTTGTCGATACCGACGTGGTCGGTGTGTCCTTCGGCGGAGTGTTCGCCGAGCAGTACCAGGGGCAGCCGGCGGTCGCGGGTGGCGAGGTCGCGGGGCAGCAGGGACAGGGGGCTGAGGATCACTCCGTCGCAGAACTGGGTGTCGAAGCCGTGGAGTGCGGCCAGTTCACGGTCGCGCTCTCCGCCGGTGTGGTCGATCAGTACGGTGCGGCCGTGGCGTCCGGCCGCCTCCATGACATGGCGGGCCAGTTCGGAGAAGTACGCGACGTCGAGTTCGGGCACGGCGAGGGTGATCATGCCGGTGCGGCCCTGGCGCAGTTGGCGGCCGGCGATGTTCACGCGGTAGCCGAGGGCGTCGATCGCCTCCTGGACGGCTGTGCGGGTCCGTTCCGAGACGTGTTCGTAGTTGTTGATCACGTTGGAGACGGTTTTGGGTGAGACGCCGGCGTACTCCGCCACGTCCTTGATCCTCGGTCTGGCCGCCACGCTGCCCTTCCTTCCGAACTCCGGTGATCATACCGATCACGGAGAGCGCTTTCCGGCCACCGGTTCCCGCAGAATCTGCGCCCGAGCTATTTACATCGATGTAATCGGCATGGTGCCATGTGGCCGCACCATCCGCATCACGCACCGACCTGCACACTCGCCACGAGGAGCACCATGCCCGACCCGTACCTCCCGGACGAACCACCCCGCCCCGAGTACCCCAGGCCCCAGTTCGTGCGGGACGCCTGGCTGAACCTCAACGGTGAGTGGCAGTTCGAGATCGACCGGTCCGACACCGGTCTGGAACGCGGCCTCCCCGACCGCGACCTGGCCGACCGCATCCTCGTCCCGTTCTGCCCGGAGTCGGAGCTGTCCGGCATCGGTGAGACGGACTTCCTGGAGGCGGTCTGGTACCGGCGCACCGTGACCGTGCCCGCCGAGTGGACCGACGCCCGCGTCCTGCTGCACTTCGGGGCCGTCGACCACGACACCACCGTGTGGGCCAACGGCCAGGAGGTCGCCCGTCATCGCGGCGGCTTCACTCCCTTCACCGCCGACCTCGGCGACGTGGTCGCGGCGGGCGAGGAACTCACCGTCGTCGTCCGCGCCCGGGACAGCCGGCACACCGTGCAGGCCCGCGGTAAGCAGGCCACCTGGTACGCCAACTCGCACTGCCACTACACCCGGACCACCGGCATCTGGCAGACCGTGTGGCTGGAGCCGGTCCCCCGGACGGTCGCCCTGCGCCGCCCCCGCATCACCCCCGAGCTGGCCACCGGCTCCTTCCTGGTCGAGCTGCCGCTGTCCGCGAACGTCGCCGGGCACCGGGTGCGCGCCACGCTCAGCGACGCCGACGGCGTCGTCGTCGCCGCCGAGGGGCGCGCCGACCTCGACCTGTGCCCGCGGCTGACGCTCGCCGTCCCGGAGGCGCGGCAGCGCACCTGGTCGCCCGCCGATCCCCACCTGTACGACCTCGCCCTGGAGGTCCTCGGCCCGGACGGGGAGGTCGTCGACGCCGTCCGTTCCTACGCCGGCCTGCGCTCGGTCTCGGTGCGCGGCAAGGAGCTGCTCCTCAACGGCGAGCGGATCTTCCAGCGGCTGGTGCTGGACCAGGGCTACTACCCCGACGGGCTGATGACCGCGCCCAGCGACGCCGCGCTGCTGCGGGACATCGAGCTGGGGCTCGCGGCCGGCTTCAACGGCGCCCGGCTGCACCAGAAGGTCTTCGAGGAGCGCTTCCTCTACCACGCGGACCGGCTCGGTTACCTGGTGTGGGGCGAGTTCGGGGACTGGGGCTGCGAGGTCGGTGTCCGCGACGACAACCAGCGGCCCGACGCCTCGTTCGTCACCCAGTGGATCGAGGCCCTGGAGCGGGACCACTCCCACCCCTCGATCGTCGGCTGGTGCCCGCTGAACGAGACGTACCAGAACCTGCACGACCGCATCACCGTGCTGGACGACGTCACCCGCGGCATGTTCCTCGCCACCAAGCAGGCCGACCCGACCCGGCCGGTCATCGACGCCTCCGGCTACGCGCACCGGGTGCCGGAGACGGACGTCTACGACTCGCACTGCTACGAGCAGGACCCGGTGGCGTTCGCCAAGATCATGGCCGGGCTCGCCGCGGACCGGCCGTACGTCAACACCGGCCCCGAGGGCCGCGCCTGGTCGGTGCCCTACCGCGGACAGCCCTACTTCTGCAGCGAGTTCGGCGGGATCTGGTGGGACCCGGAGGCCGCCGCGGCGGCCGGTGACGACTCGGCGAACTCCTGGGGGTACGGCGAACGACCGCGCACCGAGGCGGAGTTCGTGGAGCGCTTCCGCGGCCTGACCGGCGTGCTGCTCGACGACCCGGGCATGTTCGGCTACTGCTACACCCAGCTCACCGACGTCTTCCAGGAGCGCAACGGCGTCTACCGCTTCGACCGCTCCGAGAAGGCCGACACGGCGGCTCTGCGCGAGGCCCAGGTGCGTGAGGCGGCGTACGAGAACACGCCGTAACGCCGGATCGCCGCTCGCCGTGAGCGGACACACCGCCCCCTGCTCAAGATTTACATCGATGTAAGAAGCAGCATGTGGTGGGCGGGGCACGCGGACTGCCTCCCCGTGCCCCGCCCACCGGAAAGGAACCACATGACCGGCACACCCGCCCAGGTCGGTCGCCACGGGCCGACCAGACGCCGCGTCCTGACGACGGCACTCGCCGCCGGTGCGGCAGCCCTCGGCGCCGGAGCGCTCACCGGCTGCGGCTCGGCCCTCGCGGCCGACGACGGCTCCACCGTACGGCTGTGGGACCTGTTCAGCGGCGCCGACGGCGGCCTGCTGAACGACATGGTGGCCAAGGCGCAGCCCGACATGCCCGGGACGCACGTCGAACGCACGGTCCTGGAGTGGGGCACGCCCTACTACACCAAGCTCGCCATGGCATCCGCCGGCGGCCGGGGACCCGACGTCGCCGTCTCGCACATGTCCCGGCTCGCCGGGTACGCGCCCACCGGGCTGCTCGACCCGTGGGACCTCGGCGTGCTGGCGGAGTACGGCATCGCCCCCGACGACTTCGCCGACGCGGTGTGGTCCCGCACCCAGTTCGACGGCAAGACCTACGCCATCCCCCTGGACACCCACCCCTTCATCGTCTTCTACCACCCCGGGCCGGCGAAGAAGGCGGGCCTGCTCACCGCCGACGGCACCCTCGACACCGACGCCTTCTCCTCCCCCGCCGCATTCCTCGCCGCGGGCAAGGAACTCGCCAAGGCGTCCGGCAAGCAGGGCATCGCGTTCGGCTACGTCACCGACACCGCCCAGTGCTGGCGGCTGTTCTACGGCCTGTACCACCAGACCGGCGGCCGGTTCGACCTGCCCGAGGGCGGCCCGGCCGAGGTGGACGTCGACCGGATGGCCGAGGTCATCGCCTTCATGGCCAAGATCGTCGACGGCACCGTCAACCCCCGCAGCCTCGACTACGCCTCCGCCATCGCCTCCTTCGTCAACAACCAGACGGCGATGATCCTCTCCGGCGAATGGGAACTGGGCACCTTCCGCACGACCGACACAAACGTCGGCGCGGCCCCCTTCCCCACCGTGTTCGGCACCCCGGCCGTCTACGCCGACTCGCACTCCTTCGTCCTCCCCCGCCGCGACCACCCGGACGAGGAGCACCGGCGCCGCACCCACCGCGCGGTGGCCGCGCTGCTCAAGGCCGGACAGATCTGGGCCACCGCCGGCCACATCCCCGCCTACACACCCGTCACCGGGACAGCCGCGTACGCCGCGCTCGAACCGCAGTCCCACTACGCGCAGGCCGCGGACCACGTCGTCCTCGACCCGGCGGCATGGTTCGCCGGAGCGGGCTCGGACTTCCAGAACGCCATGTCCCAGGTCCTCCAGCAGGCCCTCCTGGGTGACATGAGCCCGGACCGCGCCGCACGCGCGATGGTGCGGCGCCTCAACACCTTCCTCTCCAAGCCAAGCCCGGCCTGATCCGGCCGCGAACCATCCGCGCAGGAGGCACAACGATGTCCTCTCCCACCGTTCCGTCCCGCACCGGGACGCTCCCGGCGCGCCGGATCCTCTCCCCCGGCCTGCTGTTCGCCCTGCCCTTCCTGGTGCTCTTCGCCCTCTTCATGGTCTGGCCCCTGGTCCAGGGGCTGTGGATGAGCTTCACCGACACCTCGCTGTCGGCCCACACACCGAGTTTCGTCGGCCTCGACAACTTCTCCGAGGCGCTGCGGGACGCGGAGATGTGGCGGGCGCTCGGCCACACCCTGTGGTTCACCGTCCTGTCGACCGTCCCGCTCGTCGTCGTCGCCCTCGGCATGGCGCTGCTGGTCCACACCGGACTGCCCGGCCAGTGGGTGTGGCGCCTGGCCTTCTTCGCGCCGTATCTGCTGCCCGTCGGCGTGGTCACCTTGGTGTGGGCCTGGCTCTTCCAGGGCGACCTCGGCCTGTACAACCAGCTCCTCAACGCCGTCGGACTCGACTCCGTGGCCTGGCTGAGCGACAAGTCGGTCGCGATGTGGGCGATCGTGCTCACCACCCTGTGGTGGACCGTCGGTTTCAACTTCCTTCTCTACCTCGCCGCCCTGCAGTCCGTGCCCGACCACCTCTACGAGGCCGCGGCACTCGACGGCGCGGGCGCCTGGCGGCGCCTGTTCTCCATCACGCTGCCGCAGCTCAGCCGGATCACCGTCGTCGTCACCGTGCTCCAGGTCCTCGCCTCGCTGAAGGTCTTCGACCAGATCTACCTGCTCACCAAGGGCGGCCCGGACAACTCCACCCGCCCGGTCATCGAGTACATGTACGACGTCGGCTTCACCGGCTACCGGCTCGGCTACGCCTCGGCGATCAGCTACGTCTTCTTCGCCCTCGTCATCCTCGCCTCCGCGGCCCAGTACGCCGCCCTCCGCCGCCGGGAGAAGTGACATGACCTCTACCACCGAGCTGCCCGCCCGCAGCCCCAGGACCACGCCCCGCTCACCCGTCATCCGGGAGGTGGCGGCCCGCAGACACCGTGCCGAGGCCCGCCGCACCCACCTCTCCCTGGGCGAGAGCCGCACCGCCCGCACCCTCACCTTCGCGGTGCTGACCCTGCTGGCCCTGCTCTGGCTGCTGCCGGTCGGCTGGGGACTGCTGACGGCGTTCAAGTCGGAGCAGGACGCCAGCGATCCGGTCCACTGGCTGTGGCCGCAGCACGGCTTCACCCTCGCGGGGTTCAGCAGTGTGTGGGAGCGCGGCGACCTGCCGCTGTGGATGTTCAACAGCTTCCTGATCGCGGCCGTCGTCACGGTCGTCACGGTGGCCGTGTCCGCGATGGCCGGCTACGCCTTCTCCCGCACCCGGTTCGCGGGCCGCAAGGCCTTGTTCACCCTCACGGTGGCGGCGGTCCTGGTGCCGCCGCAGATGCTGATCGTGCCGTGGTTCCAGCAGATGCTGACCCTGAACCTGGTCGACACCTACGCGGCCGTCATCCTGCCGCAGACCGTCGCGCCGGTCATGGTGTTCATCCTGAAGAAGCACTTCGACTCCCTGCCCAGGGAGTTGGAGGAGGCGGCCCGCATCGACGGCGCCGGACACATCCGGATCTTCTGGTCCGTGTTCCTGCCGCTGTCCCGCCCGATGCTGTCGGCCGTCGCGATCTTCGTGTTCATCGGGGCCTGGAACAACTTCCTGTGGCCCTTCGTCGCCACCTCAGACCCCGGCCTGATGACCCTGCCCGTCGGCATCACGTCGGTCAAGGACGCCTACGGCGTCCAGTACGCCCAGTCGATGGCGTCGGCCGTGCTGGCCGCGCTGCCGTTGGTGGTCGTCTTCCTGTTCTTCCAGCGGCACATCGTCAAGTCCGTCGCCACGACGGGACTCGGCGGCCAGTGAACCCGCCCTCCGGCTGAAAGGCCCCACCACCGAGGCACCACTCGTCCCACGGAGTCGCCCATGAGTACATCCCCCCGCACGATCCGCATCTCGGCACTGCTCGCCCTGCTGTCGGCCGTGATGTTCTCGCTCGTCTCCCCGCCCAGGTCGGCCGCGGCGCCCCAGGCCGCGGCCGCCACCGCCACCGCCACCACCTTCCGCAATCCGCTCAACACCGGACCCGACCCGTACCTGACGTACTTCAACGGCTCGTACTTCATGACCACGACGCAGGGCGGCAGCATCCGCATGTGGCGCTCGCCGTCCCTGGCCACCCTGCTCGCCTCCGACCCCGTCACCGTCTGGACCGACACCGACGCCTCCCGCAACAAGAACATCTGGGCCGCGGAGTTCCACCGCTTCGGCGACCGCTGGTACCTCTACTACACGGCCGACGACGGTGTGGACGACCACCACCGCCTCTACGTCCTGGAGTCCGACGCCGACTCCCCAACCGGTCCCTACCACTTCAAGTCGGCGCTGATCCCGCCCAACCACACCGGTGACTTCGCGATCGACCCCAGCGTCTTCACCCACAACGGCAAGCTGTACCTCGCCTACAGCGGCATCAACGCCTACCAGCACAACGGGCTCAACATCGCACCGCTGTCGAACCCCTACACCGTCTCCGGCGACGCCGTCGCCGTCGACGCCGCGGGCGGCTGCCCCGAGGTGCGCGAGGGACCGGAGTTCCTGCACCGCAACGGCCGTACCTGGATGACCTATTCGACGTGCGACACCGGCAAGCCCGACTACCAGCTGTGGATGCTGTCCCTGGCCGACGGCGCCGACCCGCTGGCGCCCGCCGCCTGGCAGCAGCACGGCGGCGCGGTGTTCTCACGCAACGACGCCGTCGGCGTGTACGGGCCCGGCCACCACGCCTTCTTCAAGTCCCCCGACGGCAGCCAGGACTGGATGGTCTACCACGCCAAGACGACCTCCCAGTACACCTACGGCGACCGCACCAGCCGCGCCCAGCAGATCCGTTGGAACGCCGACGGCAGCCCGGACCTCGGGACCCCGCTCGCGATGGGCGCCACCCAGAACCTGCCCTCCGGCGACCCCGGTTCGGGCAACCACTGGATCAACGACGACGGCCGCTCCAGCGGCGACGGCACCCTCACCTACACCGGGGGCTGGAACTCCGGCACCGGCTGTGCCACGCAGTGCTTCTGGGGCGACGACCACTGGAGCGACCAGGCCGGCAACACCGCGACCTTCACCTTCACGGGCACCCGGATCGCGCTGCTGTCGGTACGCGACACCGGCAACGGCATCGCCGCCCTCAGCGTCGACGGCGGCGCGGAGACCCGGGTCGACTTCTACGGGGCCCTCCGCACCGGCGAGACCGTGCAGTACGTCAGCCCGAGACTCGCCTCCGGCCGGCACACCCTGCGCGTGCGGGTGACCGGCAAGCACAACGCCCGGTCCACGGCCTCCTTCGTGAGCGTGGACCGGGCCGAGGTGTACACCGACTGACCCGGCGGACGGCGGCGGCCCCCAGGCAGCACCGGGGCGGCCGCTGCACCGCCGCTCCCGGCCCGTCGGTCTCAGGTGGACCAGGTCACGTCGGTGCCGTCCATGATGACCACCTTGCCGTCCGCCCGGAGAACCAGCTTCGCGCCCGGGTGCCCCCAGACGTCGGCACCCCAGATGGGTTTGTCGTCGCCGTTGTGGATGACGAGATTGCCGTCCGTCTGGAACCGGGCCGTGTGGTGGGCGCCGAAGGTCATGGACGCCCAGGTCGCCTTGCCCTTCTCGTTGTAGACGACGAGATTGCCGTCCGTCTGCATGGTCATCTTGATCCGGTTGGTGCTCCAGGACTCCCCGGCGGACAGCGTGCTCGGGGCCGTGACGGACGTGCTCGTCCACACCGGCGTCCTGGGCTCGGGCTCCTTGTCCGGGCTCTTCGCTGAGCGGGTTGCGCTGGGCGTCGTGCCGGGCTTGGCGTCCGTGGCCGCACCGCCCGCGCCCTGCGGCTCCGGGGACCGGGTGGGGCTCGGTTCGGGCTTCTTCGACGCCTTCTTGCTCGGTGCGGCGGTGGGAGTGCGAGTGGCGTAGCCGTCCGGTGCCTGGTGCGTCGCGCCCGCTCCCAGGAGGGTGTCGGAATCCTCGTGCCCGGCGGAGTTCGCCGTCGCCTGCTTGCTGTCGTCGTCCGACGTGTCTCCCATCAGCAGGAAGGGCACCGCGATGAGCACGGCGCCGACGATGGCCGCGGCGGCCAGCATCGGCTTCTTGGGCCGTCCGCCGTGCGACTCCCCCGAGTCCGCGCCGGGGTGGTCGGCGTCCGTGGCGAGCAGCGGCACGCCCCTGTTCGGCTCGGTCGCCTCGGCGCGGGATTCCGCCGTCCCGGCAGCAGCCGACTCCTCGTCCGGTTCCGGCGCTACGGAGGTGCCCGACAGCGTTGTCGCCTGTTCGCCGGCGTCCGCGCCCGCGGCCTCCGGGCGGGCCGGGGCGGCCGAAGCACGCTCCTGTTGCGCCGCTTCACCCGCCGTCGTGTCCGGGGCGGGCACGGCGCGGCCCGGGGTCAGCGCCCCCACGGGCGGCTCGGGGGAAGCTGGCAGAGCGACCGCAACGCGCACCTGCGGGGTGCCGGCGGCGGTGTCGGGGGAAGTGCCGTCTCCCGCGTTTCGTTGTGCACTCATGCGGTCGTTCTCCGTCGTCTGTCGGGGGCCTCAGGGCAGTCGGCGCTCTCACGGATGTACGTCAGATCGTCCAGCGGTCGGCGGGACCGCATCCGCCGATCTCCAGGTGCGCGTCGTTCCCGGCGGACGCGCCCCCCTCCAGTCCCAGGCAGAGGTTGTTGCTGGAGTAGCTGCGGATCCAGTACGAGCCGTCCGAGCGGGGATCGAGCCACCACAGCTGGTTGTCGGCGGTCGCGCGGCAGTAGTACTCGGTGACGTTGGTGCCCGTGGCCGCCGAGCCGTAGTAGGGCAGGTCCATGCAGAACTTGTCCTTGCTGTTCCTGATCAGGAACAGCGAGGCCCCTTGGGGGCCGCCTTCGGCCTCCGCGACCTCCAGGTTCCACAGCTGGTTGTCGGCGGCCGTGCCGTTGCAGGGGTACTGGTTGACCGGGCCGTCGACCTTGCCGTTGCCGAAGGCGGGGACATCGGCGCACAGGCCGGTCGTCGCGTTCCTGACCAGGATGCTGCGGGCGCTGGACGCCGCGTTGGCCTGCCGGCGCAGCTTCTCGGTGGCGCTGACGGTGGTGGCCTTCTTCTGCTCGGCCTTCTCGGACACACCGGCCGTGGGGGTGGCCTGCTGCGGCTTGACCACCGGCGCGCGGTGCGTGTCCTTGGCCTGTTTCTCCTCGGGCGACTTACTGGACGAAGGGGAGGCGGAGGTGGAAGCGGCAGGGGTCGGCGATTCGGTGGCGTAGCTCTCCGAGGCGTGCGGGACCTGGTCCGTGTCCAGAACCGTGCCGGCCGCGTTGTCGGTCCGTTCCGCACCGCGGTCGTCCTTGTCGCCCTGCCCCGCCACAAGGAACGGAACCCCGATCAGGATCGCCCCGACGATGGCCGCGGCGGCCAGCATCGGCTTCTTGGGACCCCCGTGCGCTTCGCCGACCGCCGCGGCGCCCGTACCCCCGTTTCCCGATCCTGCGGCGACGACGTCGGGGCCCGACTCGGTGGCCGCGACGCCGGGCGCGGAGGAGGGCACGGCGGCGCCGGGCGCGAGGGCTGGGACGGCTGCGCCGGGTTCGGCGCTGGGTGCGGAAGGCCTCGGCGCTTCCTCCTCCCGGACCGCCGCAGTTGGCTCGGCGCCCTTGCTCCCGGCCCCCGCGGCGCTCTCGTTGTCCGTGCGCGCGGGCTCGCTTCGCGGGTTCGGGGGCGGAGCGGGTACGGCCGCCGGCTCGGCGGCGGCGGAGGCATCCGGTGCCGCCGCGGGCGCGGCGGCCGTTGACGCCGTGCCCGTGCCCCCGCGTCCTCCCCCACCCGGTGTCAGCGCCGCGCCGGGGTCCTGCGCTGTTCCCTGGAGCGGCACGGCCCGGCGGACCGTCACCGGCGACGCACCGGACTCGGACGGCGCCCCTGAGGGACGGCGGCTGCCGGACGGTTCGGGCCCGGCCGGCGGCGTCTCACCGGCAGGATCAGTCTGACGAGCCATGCGACTCCCCTACTCGTGTCAGTGGTTCGCGGTGGTTTCCGGCTGCGCGGTGCCGAAGGGCCCGGAGCAGCGCTCGGGCCACTGCTCGGCACGCGCCGGGGCCGAGCGTCCGCGCACGGCCTCGTCGAGGCGGGCGAGTGCGGCGAGGTCCCCTTCGGGGTCGGACCTGACCGGCGCGTGGGAGCCGGGCAGTTCACGCAGGAAGATCTGGTGGGCCTGGTCCTGTCCGCTGCGGCGCACGTCCAGAACCCTGAAGAGGGACCCGGGGGTGAACACCACTTCCTCCGGTCCGTCGCCGGGGTCCAGCAGTTGCCGTACCCGGCGGGCGCCGACGGACCAGATGACGTAACTCGCGCCCGTCGTCATCGACGGGCGGGCCGGGTCGAGCGGAGTGGCGCTCACGGGGGCCGCGTCGCGGAGCAGTGCCCCGGGGCGTGGCACGGTGCGGTCCGCGGTGCCGCCGGTGGCGCGCAGCACCACGCCTCGGTAGGAGGGCAGTCGGTTCAGCGCTGACGTCAGGCATGCCACGTACGGCAGCAGGCCACTGTCGTGCGCGCGCACGGCACGCGCCAGGGCCTGGTGACTCAACGGCCCCTCGGTGTTGTGCAGATACAGCCGCAGCGCGATCAGATCGGCGCGAGCGGCCTCCTGTTCCTTGCCGCGCAGTGCGGGCATCCGGGCCAGCGCCCGGGTCACGGCCGTCCCGTGCCGGTCCCACTCCGCGTCCGCCAGCGCACGGAACACATGGCGCTCGTCCTCCGTGCTGCGGTGCCCCGGGCCGAAGGGGACGGGAGGCAGGGAGCTGCTCGGCGGCTGCGGGGCATCGGGTGCACGGGGAGTCTCGGCGGCAGGATCGGAGCCTGCCTCTTGCCGCAGGGGCGCCTGGTCGGCAGCCCGCTCCTGTGTTTCGGCGAGGGGCCCGCCAGGCGTGGAACCGGTCGTGACGAGTCCTCGCGGGGCGGCGGACACGCTCTCCGGCGCGGTGCGCGCCGACGCCTTGGCTGGAGGCGGAGCCTGACCCGGGGCCGCGGAGTCCTCGCCCTCGTCCGGTGTCCGGGGCGAGGTGGCGCCTTGAGCGGTACGGGAGCTGTCGGGCGTGGCGGCGACGGCGACCGGTCCCGTGCGGCTCGTCCCTTCGGAGGCCTCGTGCTCCCGGGGGGTGTTGGACGGGCCGGGGCGCTCGGCGCTCCCCGGTCCGACGGCCTTCGGCGGGGCCGGTCGCGGCAGGGCAGGGGCAGCCGCGGCAGTCGGCTCGGCGGCTGGGGGCTGTTCCTCGGCGCCTTGTGCGGCACCAGCCTGTGCGGGGCGTGCGCTCGGGCTCGGTTTCGACGCAGGGGATGTCGGGGCTGGGTGCTCGGCGCGTCCCGGGCCGGACGTCGTGTGTGGTCTGGCGGCCGTCTCCGGCGGACCGGTCAGCTCTCTCCGGAGCGGGGCCGAAGGAGTGAAGGAGGCGAATCGGATCGTCCGCAGGCCGTGGTGCGCGGCCAGGCGGCGCAGCTCACGGCCGCCGTCCTGGGGACTGCCGTGCACATGCAGGGTGACACTCGCGCGGAGGGCGGGGAGCAGTGCGCCCAGCAGGCTCGACAAGACCGGCCACAGCGACAGGTCGAGGCGTTCGCCCGGAAGGCCGACCTCGATGAGCGGGCCGGACGGGCTCACGGGGCGGTCCGTGTGGGACAGGCGGGGGCCGTCGAGCGGGCCGACCCACAGACCTGCCCGGGTGACCGTGACCTGCCACCGGTCGGACAGGGCGACCACGCCGTCCGCGGGTTGGGCGGCGCCCGGCACGGGCGCGGTCCAGCGCAGCAGCCGGGGTGGCGGCGCCTGGGCGGCGCCCCGGGCGGGTCTGCACATGACGGCGTCGACGAAGGGCAGCCATCGCGGCGTACGGTCGGCTCCCACCAGGACCGACTGCACGGAGTACGTTCCGAGCGGGCGGCCGGCGGCGATGAGCGGCAGCCCGGTCATCAACTCCACTTCGGCGTCCAACCGGTCGGCGACCGACTGCGCGAGCGGCAGCAGGTCACGCCGGCCGCCCGGCGCCAGTCGGACGGCTGATCTGACCGGTTCCGGCAGAGCGGCGAGGATGTCGCCGACGTCATCGGCCAGGACGTCCTCGCCGTGGTGCACGCCGACGACGACCGCGAGGCGCGCGGGAGAGACCGGTACGGAGTGGTAGAGGTCGCCCGGCCGGGTCGGTGCCGCCTCGGCGGGGCGGATCAGCAGTCCCGCCGGTATCTGCTCGACGACGCAGCCGCTGTCCGTGCCCGCGGGGATGCCGCGCAGCGCGTCCTGCCAGGAAGGGGCGGGGGTGCGCGGACCCAGCGGCCTCGGCCGCGTCTGCGGGGCGAAGCGCCACCAGCCGCCGTCCGTCGCGGATCCGACCGGGACGCCGGGGACGAAGAGTGTGCCGCCGGGCACGAGGAGCGGCGGCCCGTCCGGGGCCTCCACTGTCAGCCCCCATGCGTCGGCGATCCGGCGGGCCGTGGCGGGCCGGTCCGCGCCGTCGAGACCGGCGCCGGCCAGGGCCAGCCGGACGGTTTCGGTGCCCGAGTCGCCCAAGGTGTCCAGGAGTTGGCTCAGCCGAGGCCAGAAGGCATCCGCCGTCACGCTCTCGCTGCCCGCGACGAGGGTCAGGGTTCCGTCGTCGGAGCGCTGGCCGCGGGCCAGGTCGGCGATGTCGGTCGGGCTCAGCGAGTCGTCCGCGGGGGAACGGAGCAGCAGCAGGCTGTCGTAGTCCTCCACCAGTACCTGGGTGGCCGTCCCTGGCGTGTCGTCCCGGGACGCAGGGCTCGCCGGCCCGGCCCCGCGAACGGCTGACGGCCGGTCGCTGCCGCGGCGCCTGCCGAAGGAGCTCCAGCGCGTCATGCGGCACCGCTGCCGGTCAGGATCATGGCCGCCGAGGCGGGACCGTTGTCGTGCCCGGTCACCGGCACGTCCTCCAGCAGCACAAGACGCGTTCCATCCCTTCGGCCTCTGCAGCCTCTTCGAACACATTAGCTTCGATCGAGCAGTCTGCGGGTGATTCCCCAACCGGACCGCCCGCCATGGTTGCTTGACGGTGTGCGGGACATGAACTGCCGGTTCCGAACGGACAATTCCGTACCCGACGGAACATCAGCGCCGCATCCTCACAAGGGAGTTGATGGCAGCGCCGCACGATAGACACCGTCTGTCCGGGCCAGGACGATAGCAGGTCTCCCACCAGGTCCGAACTGCCGTATCGCACCGTCCGGTTCGATGATCACGATGTCCAATCCGATTTCTCTGGACACCAGTTCGGCGACGATGTCCGTGACGGTGCCGTCGTCCGGGCTCTGCCGCAGCAACCGGTAGCGCTGGGGCAGCGACAGCTCGACCTCCGCCGCGGGCAGGCTGGTCCCGCCGAGTTCGACGAAGACGCGCTGCTCCGCATTGAGCGCCACGCCGGCCTTCATGAGGTCGGCGGTGGACAGTTCCTGGCGGCCACCGAGCCAGTCGGGACCGGCGATCAGCGGCGCCTTGTCCGCCGCGTCAGGGGCGGCGAGCCGCTGCTCGACCCAGCGATGCAGTTCGCCAGGTCCGTCCGGAACCTCGTGGGCGGCGACCGGTGCGGCGTCGCCTTGCGCCAGGCGCGCGGGGTCGGCCCGCAGAGCGTGGACCAGCGCTTCGGCGAACCTGTCGCCGTTTCCCGGTACTTCGTGCAGGTGCAGCGGCGTCCCGCCGAGGGTGAGCACGCCGCCCTCGCTCCGGACGGGGGCGGGCGGGACGGCGGTCCGGGTCTCGCCGTCGCCGACCACCGTGGCCGCTGCCCGCAGTCGCGCCAGGGTCGCGGCCGACAGTCCGGCTGTCAGCCGGTGTGCGTCGGCCTCGTCCGCGCCGTGCCTCCGCAGCAGGCGGGCGAGCCGGTCGCGGGTCTCCCTGTCCTGCGTGGAGAGGGGGGACTGCGGGGTGAGCCGGTCGTGCCGTGCCGGGTGCGGGGCGGCGCCGGTGCCGGCGGGTGGCGCGGGGATCAGCGCCTCATAGTGGTCACGGCCGTTGTAGTGGACGTACACGACCGGGCCGGTGGCGTCCGGGGAGAGCGGCACGACGGTGTGGTCCCCGTCGGCGGCCGGCTGCACGAGGACGAGCCGCACGCCCAGCCGGCGGGCCAGCAGCGCGGGCGCGTCGTCGTAGAACGGGGTGTGCCACAGCGCCGGGGACGCCAGGGAGCGGGCGACCAGCGCGCGGTAGCCGGTGGCCACGAACGTACGGCGGTCTGCCGGGATGTGGGCCTGGGCCTCCGCGGGCAGGGAGGAGCGGATCCGCCGCCACACCGCGTCCGCCCGTGCGTCGCCCGCGGGAGCGCGCAGCAGGCTCAGCACCTCCGCGCGCAGGGTGCCGGCCTGGGCCTGCTGGGTCAGCCTCCGGGCCCGGGCCGGATCCGCCTGCCACGGGTCGGCCGTGGCAGCGGGCAGGAGGGCCGTGACGGCTGCCGCCGGGAATCCGGAGAGCAGTTCGCGTTCCCGCTCGTCGGCCGCCAGGGCCCGCAGGTCCGCCCGGCGCCGGTCGTGCGTCAACTGCCCGGTGATCCGGTCGCGTTGCTCGTCGGTGAGGTCGGGCGGCCCGTCGCGTCCCAGCAGGTTCTGCAGCGCGGTCGGACCGGGGAGGAGATCCGCGACCAGCGTCTCCACGGGATCCTGCGCGTCGTGCAGGGCGCGGAAGGCAGCGGCTTCGGCGGAGTTCGTGTACCAGTGGGCGAGGTCGCCCCGCACCCGTGGCAGGTCCGCGGCCGCGCCGGGCGCCTGCCGTGCGGGGTGCTGGGCCGCCATGCTGTCCAGCACCGCGTGGAACAGACAGTCCCCGTCACCGGGTACCGGGCGCACGGTGAAGGACCGGCCGTCGGCATCGACGGGGCGTCCGGACCGCACGGGCGGGGCGGGCGGCACCGGCGGGGGGACGGATGCGGAACCGTGGGGCGGCGCGGTCTGTGCCGCGGTCCCGGCATTCCCGGGTGGCGGCTGCGGAGTCTCCTCCCCCTCCGGCGTATCCCCGCCCCCGGCCGGTACCTGCCGTCCCAGGGGCCGGGTCGGCTGATAGTGGCGGTCGGTGAGGCTGAGGACCACATGCGGGCGAGCGATGCCGGCGTCGTCGACCAGTCCCTCGAGTCCGTGTCCTGCCGTGGCGCTTGCCGGGTCGAAGTCGTCGAAGGTCCCGTCGGCCCTGACCACGGTGAGCCGCACACCGAAGGTCCGCGCCGCGAGCATCGGCAGCAGGTCAGCGGCGGAGTGGTTCCAGCCACGCTCCGACTCGGCGTCGCCGCGCCGCAGGAGCTGGGCGACCGCGAGCCCGGCCCGGGCCTCGGGGCTCAGGTCGGCGGCGTGCGGGATGACGCCGAGGGCGTCGAACTCGCGGCGGGCCGGGGTGTCCGTGCCCAGATCCAGGCCCGCGTCGCCCACCTCCTGCGCGGTGAAGGAGTCGGTGTCGTCGGGTGTCACGAAAGCCAGCAGATCCACGTCGGCCGGGTCGGTCAGCCGGGCGGCCAGCCTGCGGCGCAGCTGCGGGACGGCGTCGGGGCTCGCGGAGTCGATGCCCACTGCGGCGAGCAGTTCGGGGTCCGCCCCGTCCAGGCCGCGCAGGAGCGCGTGGAAGAAGGCGTCGCCGTCGCGCTCCACCTCGTCGAGCACATGGCTCTGCCGGCCGCCGGGTGCGGTCAGCACGGTGTGCTCCTCGGTGACGGTCCTGGTGTAGCGGGGCCGCTCGGGGGGCGTGGGCGCGGTCGGCTTGGGCGGCGCCTGGTAGGTCACCTCGGGGGGTTCCTCAAGACCGTCCAGTTGCCGTCTGCCCTCCGCGGTGGCCGCCAGCCGGTGCCAGCGGGTGAGCTGGTCGGTCTCGGCCCGCACCCGGTGGTATTCGGCCGCGGCGCTGTCCGCGGCCGTCCGCAGCCGGTCCAGCTCCTGGCGTCGGGCCTCGAAGGCAGCACGGGCCGCCTCAAGGCGTGCGGTCGCCGCGGCCTCGGCCCGTGCGGGCTGGGCGAGCCGCTGCGCCGCCGCGGTCTGCCGGGTGCGCGCGGCGCTGACCCGGCGGTCGGCGGCAGCGCGCAGGGAGGCAGCGGTCCGCCGGGCACGGGCGGCGTCGGCCGGCGGGGCCGGCGGCGTGTTCCCGCCGTCCGCCGCCTGTTCCAGCGCGGCCAGCCGGCCGGCGGCCTCGTCGCGTTCGCGTCGGGCGGCCCCGACAGCGCGGTCCGCCGCCGTCCGCAGTTCGTCCGCTCGCCGCCGCGCGACGGCGAGGTCGGCGGTGGCCCGCTCCAGGTGGTCGGGGTCCAGTTCGTTGCCCGGCAGTTCGGCCCAGCCGGGCAGCATGTCCAGCGTCTCCTGCGCCGCGGCCACGAGCGCCGCCGCCGTGGCACGGTCGGCCGCCGCGGTCTCCCGCACGGCCTTCAGGCGGTTCTCGGCCGTGTCGAGCGCGTCCGCCGCGTTGTCGAGGTCGCGTGCGGCCTCGTGGGCGGTCGCCGCGTCGCCCTCGGCCCGCTCCAACGCCGTGTCGGCCGCTTCCGCGGCGTCCAGCAGCGGGTTGAGGCGGTTGTTCGCCTCGATCGCCGCGGTCTCAGCCGTACGTACCGCGTCGCGCAGGTGGATCGCGCTCCGCCGCTTCTTCCAGTAGGCCTGGTCGGCGTCGACCCACCCCTTGCTCGCCTTGCCCACCGCGTCCCAGGACGTGCCGACGGACGCGGGGAAGTTCTCCTCGGTGATCAGCATCAGCTCGCGGGCGACGTCCTCCCGCACCCAGGCGACGACGTACGCCTCGGTCGCCATGGCCTGCGGGCCCGGGCGGACGTGGCCGAAGGTCCCGCGCAGGTGGCTCACCGCCTTGGAGTCCTTGAACGTGCGGTGGACGTCGCCGACGCCGACGAAGACGGTGGGGATGGCGAACAGGAAGGTCCGCCCGGTCTTCGGCTTGAGGTTCCTGGACGTCAAGTGATCGTCCCCGACCGGCATCCCGTCGCCGTCGAGGGCGTTGGGGCCGGGGCCGAAGAGCCCGATCTGGTTGAGGCCGACCCCGTTCGGCGAGTCGTACAGGAATCCGCCGCCGAAGCTGCCGCCCTGCGTGTGCTCCCCGGCCGAGGAGGTGACCGCGTTCTCGCCGTGACGCCGGAGCACCTCAAGCTTCTTGCCGTCGGCGACGGTCAGCAGCAGGGCGCGGCTGAAGTCCGGTGTGGAGTGCAGGGACAGCTCGCCTTGGTCGGTGCCCAGGAAGGACTTCTCCGTCAGCCCCGCGATCTGGTAGCCCGCGGGCTCCAGGGTGCGCGGGTAGAAGGAGGTGACCGCCATGTGGCTGGTGCCGTCCTCCAGCGCCTGCGCCGAGCCGGTACCGAGCCGGGTCAGGCCCGTCGTCCGGGTCCTGCGCAGCAGCGCGGTCAGGGTCGCGGCGTCGGGGCCGTCGGGGGTCTCCAGGGCGGTGAGAGCGAAGCCCGCGTCGTAGGACCTGGTCAGGAGCAGGTCGTTCGCGGCGCGGATGTTCTCCGTCCCGATGACGGCCCGCGGGTGGAAGCCGTTCTCGGGGAAGGCGAACGGCCGACGGACACCGTCGCCGTACACGACGGTCGGTTCCCGCCGCGCCGGGGGAACCGGCGTCGGCCGGGGTGCCCTGGTCAGGGCGGGGTCGGTCCTGGGGTCCGGGGCGGGGAGCGCCTTGCGGGGGCCGGGCGTAACGGCACCGGGCGTGGTCCGCTCCGGCGGTGCCGGTTCCATGAGGCTCAGCGGCACGTGTTCGCGCAGGCTCCCTACGCCGTGTTCCTCCACGATCCTGCGTCTGCCGAGGAAGCGGTCCAGGGCCGTGGTCGTCGCTTCCTGCGCCGTCCGGCCGGAGGGGTGGCCCGGGTGGGGGGTGTCGTCCGCCTCCAAGGTGATGCGCATCGCGTACGGCGTGACGATCTCCGCGTGGGGTTCGGTGGAGGCCGCCCGGTAGATCGTGACGGTGGTGGTCGTGTGGCTCGACGACACGCTCTGCTTGTGGGAGCCGCCTTCGGTGTACGTCGGTCCGGCGCCCGCGACGGACGCGTTGCCGGTGTGCGCCAACTGGCTGGTCTGGAGGGCGAGGTCAGCGCCGGAGGACGCCTCCGAGTTCGTCTGGACGGCCTCGATGGCCCGCCGGTTCTCCTCCATCTCCACGCTGTGGTCGAGTCCGTGGAACTCCGGTGTTCCCGCGATGAGTTCGACCCGCACCCGTACCCATCGGGTGCCGATCCGTACGCTGCCCCAGCCGGAGCCCTTCACCGCGACCAGCGCCGACGGGCCGGAGGTCGTCATCTCCCCCTTCAGTGCGCGGGTGGCGCGGGCCGTCACCAGTTGCCGGATCTTCTCCCGGCTCGGCTCGTCCAGCCCGAGACCCTCGATCCGCCGTTCGAAGGCGAGCAACGCGTCCGTCGGGTCCAGGGAGTTCACCGCGTACGTTCCGAACGGGGCGCCGAGCAGCCAGGGTTGCGGCGACCAGAGGTGCCGGGTGTAGCGGGGGACCTCGCCGAGTCCGTCGTCGATCAGCCCCATCCGGTAGGCGCTCTTCTCCGGCAGATGTGCGAGCAGGCCGGCGGGGGTCGTCACTTCCGTCCCCGCCGTTCCGGCCAGGGCCGACGGGACGAGGGAGCTGCCCGCCGCGGCCCGCCCGAGGCGGCCCGTCCCCAGCCGGCTCGTCGTCAGCGCGAACCAGTGCTGCACATCACCGGTGACCAGCACCTGGTGGGTGTACCCCTTGCGGTTCATGTCCGCGACGACCGTGCGCACGACGTTGCTGCTGCGGGCGCGCGACAGCGAGACGGGGTTGGCGACCAGCCCGTACACGCTCAGGAGCCCGTGTCCGGGGGCGCGGGCGGCGTTGTAGCCCAACTGGCCGCCGAAGACGAAGGTGGTGGTGTTGCTGACCTTGCCGGAGGCCTGGCGGGTGCCGCCGAGGATCATCTCGGTGTCCATGGCCATCGACCCGGTGAGCGGGGTCAGCCCCGACACCGTGGTCACGTACCGGAAGGTCCCCCACAGTGCGGCGGCGGGCCCCTTGCCGAGCAGCCCGCTGCCCGCGAGCCCCAGGGGGCCGGAGCTCTGGTCGAAGTGCGCTGTCAGGTACTGGGGGGTGAAGACGCGGGTGATCGCCTCCCGGGTGGGGGCGCCTTCCTCGACCAGCTGCCAGGCGTTGCCGGATGCGCCGCGCAGGACCCGGTCGGCCTCCGCCACCAACTGCGGTGACAGCACCACGTTCACGAGCACGAACGGGTGCTGGCGCAGCTCACGGAACTGGTCCGTGCCGCGCCCCGCGAGCCGTCCCGTCCCGGCGCCGCTGTCGTCGGGCAGCACCAGGTCACCCTTGGCCAGGGCGAGGGCGCGGTCGCCGCTCATCGTCACCGGGTCGGGCTCGTCGGTGAGAAAGGGGTTGAGCGCCCCGTCCGCGTGCGGGTCGGCGGCGGGGGCGTGCTGGACGGGAATGCCGATGACAACGTGCCCCGTCACCGGACCGCCACCCCGCAGCACCCCCCGTGCGGTCCGGCCGAACAGGAGGTCGGTGGGTTCGTCCAGCACCAGCAGACCCGGCAGCCCGAGGCCGAGGCCGCGGATCAGCCCCCGGGGCCGCCAGTACCCGCCCAGGGTCGCGGTGAGTGCGAGGTCGTAGCGGTAGAGGTGGGTGGGGTGGTTGCTCACCGACATGGGCTCGTTGATGACGGTCGAGCCGAAGCCGGTCTCCGCCTCCCGCTGCCATCCCTTGCGCGCGCCGGCCGTCACTCCGAGCGTGTTCCGCGGCAGCCCCGCGTCGTCGACGTCGTTGTCGCGCCCCGACAGCGTGCCCTCGAACCCCAGGTCGACGCCGCGCCTGGCGCTGGTCTGGCCGTCCATCCGCTCCACGCCCTGGGCGCTGAAGCGCATGCCCTCGTTGAGGTCCTTGCCCTCGTAGCGGCGTCCGGTCAGCGTGCCGTGCACCCGCACGGTGTAGTAGGTCTGTCCGACGGAACCGGGGTCGGTGAGCCGGATGCTCAGACCCACCGTGGTCAGCGCCTCCAAACCGGCGGTGACGTTCTGCTGGGACAGCACACCGAGGATCTGAAGGGTGTTCTGGAGGGCCGTGTGGTACTTCGCGGGGTCCGACCACTGAGCCGGCACGGGCAGGCCCTTCGCCGCGTCGAGGAGCCTGCCGGGGGCACGCCGCATGAGGTCGTGGAAGCGGGCGCGCCAGCCCTTCGGCAGGTTCAGCTGGTCGAGGGGGACGACCAGTCCCCGGCGCCGGGCGGCGATCGCGTTCACCACGCTGTCGGCGAAGGCGTCGAGCAGCGTGCGGCCCACCCCGTCCCCCGTGTCGGGCAGTACCCGGGTGCGCAGACCGTCGTCGAAGGTGAACTCCCTCACGCGGTGCATGCCCAGGGTCCGCGGCCGGTCCACGGTCAGATGGGCCGGGGCGAACGGCACGGCCCCGTGCCGCAGGACGAGCGAGGTGCCGTCGTCCCAGCCGGCCAGCCGCCGCGCCTCGGAGCTGGTCATCCGGTCCAGGCTCCAGGTCAGGAACTGGGCGGGCGGTCCGCTGTCGCCGGCCCGGCGCACCCGCACCGACTTCACGACCACGTACAGGGCGGTCCTGGGGCCCTTGACCTGTCCCGCCGACTTCAGCGACCCTGCGCCGCCGAGGCCCCCCTGCCGGTTGCGCGCGAAGGAGTACTGGGCGTTCGGTCCGAACTGCAGCCGCAGGTCGAACGGGGCCAGGCCCGGTTCGAAGAAGTTGAAGGCGGGCCCGGCAGCGGCCTGGAGCAGCGCGCTCCTGCCCTGGGCACGGCTGCGTTCGCTGCGGACCGTGGAGGTGTTGATGTCCCGCATCTCGGCCTTGTCGGTCTCCCCGAAGAGGACGGCGGCACGGGGGATGACCTCCTCGACGACGAAGACGCCCAGAGGCGACTTGTTCCTGTCGTCGGCGAAGAGCGGCGGGGTGGTGATGCGGCCGCGCGCCATCGTGGCGCTGTGCCGTTGGAAGCTGTCGCCCGAGAAGAAGGTGTCCAGTTCGTCGTAGGCGGTGCTGCCCGGCAGGGCGCCGATGAGCTGGGCCGCCCAGTCCCGGATCACCGCGACCGGCCCGTAGCCCTCGACCCGGACGAAGCGGTACTGGGAGTTGCGGTCGAGGTCGATGGACCTCGGGATGCGGCCGGGCTCGGCCACCTTGGTCACGCTGTCGGGGAGGCGCACCTGCAGCCCGTTACGGACGCCGAACTCGAAGCGTACGGGCACCACTTGGGAGACCTCGGCAGCGTCGTCGGTGACAGTGACGGTGACGCTGCCCGGCCGCGCGCCGGAGGCCGTGTCGACGTCCGTGTTTGTCTGCGTGTCAGTGTCCGTGTCCGTGTCCGTGACGGCCTGTCCGGCGGTGTCGGTGACCCACACCTCGTAGTGGAGGTCGTCCAGATAGGTTCGGGAGTCGTCGAGCGTGCGGGTCTCCATCTGGTTCTGGCGCTGGTCCGTCAGCGTGTAGCCGACCTTGTCGATGAAACCGAACCGGAAGGCGAGCCGGCCGTAGCCGCCGAAAGCCGCCGCGCCGACGGGTCCGAGCGGCCCGCCGAGGCCGTACTGGGAGTTGGCCTGCATGTTCTTGGTGAACCCGAAGACGGCGGCGGCCCGGTGCATGCTGTCGATCTTCGAGGCGTGGCCGATGCCGTCGTCGTACGGCGTCCAGTGGCCGTGATGCCGCGTCCTGATGTGCAGCACGCGCAGCTTGCCGTCCTCGGTGAGGTACGGGAACGGACGCCCGCGGTCGGTGAGTGACTTCGGTTTCTCCGTGAGCGTCCGGGTGACGTCAGCCGTGAGCCGATCCGGAGTGCGGGGCCGCACACCGGGCCGGCGCCCCAGCTCGTGCCGGATGCTGGCCACCGCTTGGTCGATGCCGCGGAGGACGACGGTGCTCTGCCCGAAGGTGCTGGGGTTGTCGAGCAGTTGACGACGCTCGTCGTCGGTCAGGTCCTGCGGAAGGAGCGCTTCGAGATCGTCGACGTACGCGGGCATCGTGCGGCCGGCTTCGAGCGCCGCCGGGGTGCGCCGTCCGGCGGGCGGGGCCTGCAGGCCGGGGTCCAGCACGGGAGCGTGCCGGACGGCCGGCGAGGTGGCCGTGGGGGCCGGGGCGGGAGTCGTGTCGTCGCTCTTCTCCGCTTCCTCGGACACCGTCGGAGTTCCGGGCAGGTCCAGCGGCAGCTGGACGGCCTGGGAGCCCTCCCCCTCGGGGGCCATGAACACGCCCCTCGCCCGGTCCGCCACCAAGGTGTAAGGGGCCGTACCGGGGTCGAGTTCGGCAAGCACCTGGCTCAGGGTGTCGATGTTCTCGACCCGCCCGATCCAGCCGCTGTCCCCTCTCAGATAGGCACCGGACGTCATATGGACGAAGTCGTCGCCGAATCCGGCCCACCCCTGCGAGGGCACTTCCGCCCCGTCGGGGAGCCGCACCCGGCCCGTGGTGCTGATCTCGTACCCGGGTGGCGTGGAGTCGGACGAGCCGGAAGCGATGGACGCGGCGTCGGCCGGCATGCGGAGGCTGACGGGGAACCAGTCGTCGTGCGGTGTGTTCTTGCCCTTGCCCTTGTCCTCAGGTAGGGGTACGTCCGCCACGCGCACGGTGACGGGACCGCCGTCCCCCGCCGGGGCGCGCCGGGGCGCCATCAGGGTCACCGGACGTCCGACGGGCCACCGTGACGCCAGCGGATCTGCTCCGTTGTCGCGCGATCCGCCCAGCAGACGGCCACGCGGCTCTCCCCCGGACGCGGCGTGCGGGTCGAAGGCCCTCGACGGCAGCAGCAACGGCGCCTCAAGGGCCGGCGGCCGGGCCTCGGCGGTGCCCCTGCCGCCGTCGGCGGCGTGCGGATCGTAGACCGTCCGTGGCAGTGGCAACGGCGCGACGGACGCGGCCTGACCGGTGGGGTCGGGCGAAGCGGGTGGGAGGTCCGGGTCCGAGGTGGTGGTGTCGTCCTCGTCCGACGATTCCGTGCCGGTCACCTGTCGCTCCGGGCCAGCGGGCTCGGACGGCGCCTGCTCGTCGGGGAGTTCCGGCAGATGGTCCCGCAGTACGTCCATGTCCAGCGGGCGGCCGTCGGCGGGCAGGCTCGCCGCGGCCTCGACGGCGGCGAGGACGTGTTCGTCGAACAGGTCGTCCTCGGGGCCGAGTTCATGGACCCGGACGACGTACTCGGAGATCGCGTCGGGGCCGGGCAGTTCGGGGAAGAGTGCGCCGGCCGCCTGGCGGAGCCGGTGAAACCCCGCGAGCCATCTGCTCTCGCCGGCCTCGTCGGTGTCGGGCATCGCGTCACCGAACATGGCCCGGGCGGTCCGGACCGTGTCCACCACCCGGCGGCGCTGCTCGCCGGGTGTGTCCTCGGTCAGCCCCATGCCCTGCGCCAGGCGGTCGACCCTCCGGGTGTCCCGCGGGCCGCCGAACTGGTTGAAGCCGTCCCATCGCGCCCACCGCAGGTGCTGGTCGAACCGCTCCATGCCCTCCTTGAGGTGCGCGACGATCTCCGGCACCGAGAAGCCGCCGAGGAAGAGCGAATGCGAGTTCATCAGCACCGCCGGCCTGAAGCCCTGTTCCAGCAGGAACTTCTGCATCAGCGTATGGACGTTGACCCGGCTGTTGGCGTCCGTGAACGGCTGGAGGACCTGCAGCGCACGCGTCACCCGCGCGATCGCCCGCAGCTTGTCGTCCGGACCGGCGGCGACGGCCGTTTCGTCGTAGTAGCGGTCCAGCAGGGCCTGCACCGCGTCCCGGGCTTCCTCGACCGTGTAGTTGCTGGAGACCCGCCCGCCCATCCAGAAGACCATCATCGGCCGCGGACCGCCCGGCTGCTGATCCTTGAAATCGACCAGCAGAGGCCGTCCCAGCACCCTTTCCCCGCTGATGTCCGCCGCCAGGCGCTCCACGCCCGTGCCGCGATGGGTGATCATCGCGGAGCCCGACCACGTGGTCGTCCGGTTCTGTCCGCCGTCCGTCAGATGACGAGTGGCGAGGTCGTGCATCTCCTCGTAGGCGGCGACATCGACACGGGACCAGTCGCGCCCGCCGCTGCCGCCGTCGAGGACCTCGGCGTACAGCTCGGTCATCCCCCGGCGGTAGCCCGGGTACTTGGTCCGGTCCAGGTGACCGCCGATGTCGTCGGGCCGTGGCGCGAAGACCTCGTCATGCACGTTCGGGTCGATGAACAGTCGCCACCAGGAGCCCTGCGGCAACAGGTCCGACAGCCGCGGAACGGCGGACCGGGGCGGCCGGCCGTAGGGGCCGCCCGCGTAGAACTCCCGGACCCGTTCGCTCGGGAACCGGCCGCCGACGGCGACATGGTCGCGCAGCTCCTGCTCGCTGATCGGTGCCAGCCGGTGGTAGCGGTCCCAGTCGTCGTCGTAGCCGAAGTCGAGGCCGTGCCGGTCCGGGTGGGCTTCCTCCGTGGCCCACAGCTCGGCGGCCCGCAGGACCTCGTGCAGGGAGTGGTGGCGGTTGGCCAGCAGCGTCCCGACGAGCGCCAGGCGCATCAGCCCGAGGTCGAGACCCGCGTCCCACTGCTTGTTGGCCGCCTCGACCGCGTTGAGCCAGAAGTAGGCGGTGCCGGACAGGCCGGTGATGAGGAGGGCGCCGGTGCTCTGGGCGGCGTAGTGCGGGGAGTCCGCCACCGTCAGCGGACGCTCGTCCGCGGACGTGGGTGCGGGCGGCCTGTGGGCGATACCGGAGCGGCCCTCCCCGGTCACCAGGTCCGCGCCGTTCGACGAGAAGTCCCGCTCTGCCCTGCTCAGGGGCGGGCGCATGTGGTCCGCGTCGCGCAACGGCAGCGGCCGGTCCGTGGGGCTGCCGCGCCAGCGGCGTTCCTCGGCGATCAGCGGCGGGTAGTTCTTGCGCGTGCCGTGCAACTGGTCGAAGACGTGGTAGCGCAGCGCGTTCCACAACAGCACCGACTGCTCACGGAAGTTGCCGTTCTCCACGACGTCCTGGAGGGCGCTCACGGATCGGCCGACCGAGCCGGGGACGGTGTTGTCGCGTGAGCCCAGCATGGGCCGCAAGACTTCCGGCGTCTTCTCCCACAGCAGCGCGACGAACCGTTTGACCTCCGCCCTGACCTCCGGGTGCTCCGACAGGTAGTCGCCGAGCCGCAGCTCGTACTCCTCGGCCTCGCTCTGGTAGCGCAGCCGCTCCAGGTCGTCGGGACGCACCCGTCGGGGCCGGAACTCGGCCGGGCCCGACTCGGCCTGCTCGGCGGGGGGCGGGTCACCGTCCGAGTCGTCCTCGGAGTCGGAGACCTCCTCGTCGGAGTCGGACTCCTCCTCATGGGCGTTGGCGGCTGCCGTGCCGGAGGCGTAGGCCACCTCGTCCTCGGATTCGGAAGACTCTTCCTCGGACTCCGACGACTCGTTGTCGGAGTCCGGCGACTCCTCGTCGGACTCGGGTGGCCGCTGACGCGTCGAAGGGGGCGCGGTCCGATTCGTACGGGACGGGGACGCTCCGGCGGTGGGAACAGCCGTCGGCCGGGCGGGGGCGGTGTCGCCCGCCCCGCCGCGCAGACGAGCGGGCAGGCCGAGGTTCTGCCGGAGGCGGTCGGCGAGGGCGGTGGCCGTGTCCCGGCCGCCGCCCGACACCAGGACCTCGGCGACCTGCCGGACGGCGCTTCGATACGGGTCCTCGGCATGCCGGGAGTCGGCCCGCGCCGGATGCAGTTCCAGCGGCAGCACCAGGGCCATCGCGGTGCTCCAGGCCTGGGCGGTGGTGTCCTGGGCGTCATCCGGGGCGGCGTCGGCGAAGTCGGTATAGGCCTCCTGCCAGATGCGCCGGGTGGCGTTGGCGGCAGCGGTGTCGAGAGCGGCGGACCAGGGACCGGGCTGGAGCATCAGCGTCCTCGCCCGGTCGACGGCGTCCGCGGGATCTGTGTCGACGGCGGGGTCGAAGAGGTCGGCGGGCAGATCGGCCGCCGTCACCCGTTCGGCGATCCACTGGCGCTGGAGGTCGTCGCGCCGCACGACCGGGACCATGTCACTCGGCGGCTCCGGCGCGTACGGATCGACGCCCAACCGCCGCAGCCGGTCTTCTGCTTGCGCCAGCCGGGCCTGGGCCTGATCGGCGCCGGACGTGGCCTCGGTCAGGGCGGCGGAATCGCGGCTGGAGCCCACGCCCGTCTCCATACGGTGCCGGATGGCATCGGCTCTGCCGGTGGCTTCGGTGACCGCACGCGCCGCGTGCAGGTGGTCCACGCGTGCCTCGGCGATGTCAGCCGGGAGCGCCGGTGACGTGACGTCGTCCGAGCCGCTGGGGTGGCTGTCGCCGAGCGGCCGGGGAGCACCTGAGGAGGTACGTGTCTCGGGTGGCACCGACCCCGAGGTGGCCGTGGCCGTGGCCGGTGCCGGTGTGCGCAGCTCCGTGCTTGTCGGGGAGCCGTCCACGGTCGCTTCGCCACCGGCCGTGGTGGAACGCTCCGCGCGGTCGGTGGTGTCGGTGGTGCCGGTGGTCGCCGCCTGTCTCGGCCGGCCCGCCGGATGCTCGGAACTGCCCTGTTCCGCCTCTTCGGGCTGGTCGAGCTGGTCCGGTTGGTGGTCCGGCAGGTCCGTGTACCGCTCCGGCTCCTGGGGCGCGTGCGTTCGCGGGACCGACGTCGTGCCCTGGGTGGTCGGCGCCCTGCCCGTGCCGGTGTCCGCCGGGTGGGACGGACCGGCCGACGTCGGCAGCGGGTTCACGGGCGCGCTCGCGTCGGAGCCGGTGGACGTGGTGTCCAGCTCCGATTGGTTCGCGTCCCCGGATCCGGCCCGCGTGATCGTGGTGTCCGTGCCCGTCGTCCCGGGGGCGGCCACGGGCTTCGGGGGCGTGAGGCCGGGTGTGTCGGTGAACTCGCCCGTCGTGGAGGGAAGCGTGTCGGGGTTGAGTACGGACTCGATGGTGGAGGGCGTCAGCGAGGCGTCGGTGGATGTGGGGTTGAGGTTGCGCTCCGGGTGGTCCGAGGTGAAGGTCGAGGCTCCGGGGATACGCGATGACGCCGAGGGTGTTGTCGGTGAGGGTGTCGGGGTCGTGGTGAAGGTGGGCGTGGATATCGGTGCGGGGACGGGCGCCGGGGTCGTCGAGGAGGTCGCCGTCGACAACGGCGCAGGCGTCGGTGTGGGGAGGGGGGCCGAGGTGAACGGGGTCACGGCAGGCCCGCCGAGGAGGCCTGAACTCCCCTGAGCGGCAGGTGACTTCACCGGCTCTGGCCCGATCCCCGCTCCCTCCGCGGACCCCGGCATCTCGTTGGTGTCGGTGAAGATGTCCTGGTCGGTGAAGAACTTGTTGTGCGCCCACAGCCCGGCGCCCCCGAGCGCCACCGAGGCACCGAGTTCGAACACGGCGCTGGAGCCGCTGCCGACGAAGGTCTCCCACTTGAAGTCCCAGTTGCCCTCGAATGCGCCGGTGACGATGTACTCACCGAGCCCTTCGGCCGCGCCGGCGATGACGAAGGCGCCGACGACCTCGGGCGGGCCGTTCTTGAGGACCTTGTACGGCAGGTGGTTGGGGTTGAAGTCGAACTTGATCAGCACATCGGCGTTGAAGTCCTTGAATATCTGCTTGAACGGTTTCGCCACCCATTCGAAGACGCTGCCGAACAGCCCGACGACCGCTCCGAACGCAGCGGCCTTGCCGACGTCGCCCCAGTCGATGCCGCCGGGCTTGCGGCCGCCGCTGTTGAGGGCGATCTGCGCCAGCCGGACCGCGAGGGTCTGGAGTGCCTCCGTGACCGCCTCGGTGAGCGTGGGCATGATGTGGGTCATCGTCAGCAGCCGGTCGATGATCATCAGGACCGCGAACCGGCTTCTGGCCCTGGCCAGGAAGATCTGCGACACGGACGCGCCGCCCGTGAACGCCATCAGGGCCGTCAGGATCGCCAGTTCGGCGATCAGCATGATGATCTCGGCGATGATCTCCCACTTGGCGCCCTGCACGTTCTGGGAAAGGTCGATCTGCCGGTTCTCGAGATCGGTGAGCTGATCCAGCACCCGCTGGACGGGATCGTTGCCCCGGCCCTCGCCGACGAGCATGGTCAGGCCCTGGACGTACTGCTCCGCGACGGCGGGCGGCAGGGAGTCGCGCGACTTCTGGATGGTCTCCCGTGCGGTGTCCCTGAGCTTGGTCAGGTTCTTGCCGTAGTAGCTGTACAGCTCCCGGCTTGCCCACAGCAGATTCTCCCTGGCCTGCAGCGGCATCTCACCGATCAGGACGAACAGCATCTTCCGGACGTCCGGCGGGAAATTGATCTCCTCCATTCAACGCCTCCCGCCCACGGACCACGCCCTAGTGCCCATACGTGTGAACCCGCTCAGTGCTTCCCGGACCCGGAGCCGTCCCCGAAGGAGTCCAGCCGGTTGTTCTGCAGGTTGATCCCGTCCAGGGCGTCCTGCCGGGTGCCCTCGATGTTCCGCAGGTTTCCCAGCGTCGCCGAGCCCAGATACGCGAAGGCGTTGCCGTACTCCCGGAAGACGGACAGCAGGGTCTCGTTGGTCTCCGTGTAGCCGGGGAAGTTCTGCTGGTAGAACTCGTCGTCGTAGCCGAACGCGCCCTGGAATTCTGCCTGGTGGGCGATGAAGTCGTCGCCCGCCTTCTTCGCGAGGTCGGGCAGCACCCCGATCAGCTCGACACCCTCGCGCAGACCGGCGGGGTTCGCCTCGTACCTGTCCGAGCTCATGGCTACCGTCCTCACCCTCGGGGCTTCTGATGGTCGTCGGGATCCTCGTGGATCTCGTCGCGCAGGCGGTCCTTGGCCGTCCGGCCGCGGCCGGCTGCCGTGCCGTCGTCCAGCGCTGAGCCGAAGAGCCGGTCCCAGTCGATGTCGATGCCGCTGATGCCGGTGGTGCCGCCGCCCTCGCGCCGGGTGAGCGGGGCGAACGTCTCCATCACACGGTGCGCCATCTGCGCGCGGGCCTCCTGCACGGCCTCCAGCACCGAGGCGGCCAGTTGGGGGCCGGGCAGATTGCGGAATCTGCCGTCCAGGAACTTCAGGCCGGTCAGTTCGCCCTGCGCGCCGACCGTGGCCTCCACCGTGCGGTCCCGGGAGCGGGCGGTGGCCGAGGCCTGGTTCAGTTCGCTTTCGGCGCGGGCGACGGCCTCCTGCACCGCCTCCAACTCGGCCATGGCCTGCGCCAGTTTCTGCTGCATCGACTCGCTCATCGACCGATCACGGCAGGTGCGCCTCCCTCGTCCGCGCCCCAGACGTCCTCGTCCTCGGGCTCCCATGCCTCGCGGGCGCGGTTTCCGCTCTGTGTCTCCGGCCGCCCCGGCACTCCCCCGCCGCCGGCCGGCGGGAGGAACGGGGTCGCGCCGGCGGTCGGGCCGGCCGCTGCCACCCGCACCTCGTCGTCCGCGTAACCGCCGTGGGCACGTGCACCACCCGACCCGGTGCGGGTGCGGCGGTTGCTGATGACGTCGCTGTCGATGACGTTGCGGACCCGCTCGCCGTCGTTGTTGCCCGCGCCGCCGCCCGCGCCCATGCCTCCCATGCCGCCCATCGGCATGCCTCCCATGGGCGTTCCGCTGCCGGTGGACGCCGTCGAACCCGCGGTGCCGTCGAGTCCGCCGCCGGTCGTGGCGAGACCCGGGAACGCGGCGGTGTTCAGCAGCCGGCGGTTGCTCGACGCCGTCTCCGCCGTGCCCGACCCGCTGTAGTCGAGGGGGGATTGGTAAGGGGTGTCGTCGTACAGCTCCTCCTCGTAGGAGGGGTGGTCGTACGACGGCGAAGGGGAGGACGAGGAGCCGTACGAGGGCAGGTCGCCGCCGTTGAGGTAGCCGGAGGAGGTCGTGCCGTCGGGCAGGGTGACGGTGGTGGAGCCGGTGTCCGGGTCGACCGTCTGGACGGTGCCGTCCGGGTACTCCGTGATCACATGGCCGTTGGCGTCCAGGTGGGTGACGCTGCCGTCCGGATTGTTCAGCAGGTCACCGGTGTTGAGCGGGCCGGAGAAGGTGGTGCCGTCGCCGCGGGTGACGGTGGAGCTGTGGGTGACCGGGTCGATCGTGGCGGAGCTGCCGTCGGGGTATTCGGTGACCACGCGCCCGTTGGAGTCGATATGGGTCTCGCCGCCGCCGGGCAGGTCCAGGGTGCCGTCGTTGACCGGGCCCGTGATGGTGGTGGGCGACAGCTGTGACAGATCGCCGTTGTTGAGGATCTCCTGCCGGGCGCTGTCGTACTGGGCGAGCGCCTCCTGCTCCCGCCGCGCCGCCTCCTGCTGGAGCCGCTGCTGTTCGGCTTCGGCCTCGGCCTGCTTCTGCTCCTGCTCGGCCTGCTTCTGTTCGGCCTTCGCCTCCGCCTCCGCCTGCTTGGCCTCCTGTTCCTTCTCCTTGGCCTCCTGCTCGGCCTTGGCCTCGGCTTCCTTCTGCTCGGCCTTCGCCTCCGCCTCCGCCTGCTTGGCCTCCTGCTCCTTCTCCTTCTGCTCCGCCCTGGCCTCGGCCTCCCTCTCCTTGGCCTCCTGCTCGGCTTCCTGCTCGGCCTGCTTGGCTTCGGCCTCCTTCTCCTTCTGCTCGGCCTTCGCCTCGGCTTCGGCCTCCTTCTGCTCCTGCTCCTTGCGCTGACGCTCCTGCTCGGCCTTGGCCTGGTTCATCTGGGCGATCTGCAACTGCTCCTGACGCGCCTGCGCCTCGGCCTGCTTGGCCTCCTGTTCCTTCTCCTTCTGCTCCGCCTTGGCCTCGGCCTCCTTCTCCTTGGCCTCCTGCTCGGCCTTGGCCTCGGCTTCCTTCTGCTCGGCCTTCGCCTCCGCCTCCGCCTGTTTGGCCTCCTGCTCCTTCTCCTTCTGTTCCGCCTTCTCCTCGGCCGCCTTCTCCTTGGCTTCCTGTTCGGCCTTGGCCGCGGCGGCCTTGGCCTCGGCCTCGCGCTCTTTCTGCTCGGCCTTCTCCTCGGCTGCCTTTTCCTTGGCCTCCTGCTCGGCCTTCTCCTTGGCGGCCTTCTCCTCCGCGGCCTTCTCCTTGGCCTCCTGCTCGGCCTTCGCCGCGGCGGCCTCCGCCTCGGCCTTGGCCGCCTGGTCCTTCATCCACTGCATGTACGCGGCCTGCTGCGCTGCGGCTTCCGCCGCGGCCTTGTCCGCCTTCTCCTGGGCGAGTTCGGCCTCGTCCTTGGCCAGGCCCTCCTCCAGCGAGCTGCCGCCCCGCGACTTCACGGCGCCGAGGTCGAAGGTGCTCTTGCTCCAGGCGTCCTTCACGTCCTTGAGGGCCTCGACGGCGGCCTTGTCGAGTTGGTCGACCACGGACTTCTGCCAGTCCAGGATCGCCTGGTTGCCGATCTGCGCCCAGGTGCCGAGGTCCTTCAGGTCACCGAACTCGCGCGCCGGGGTCTTCGCGTCGCCGGGGTCCTTGGCCGTGTTGTCGAAGCCGGCTTCGGCGACGTAGTTGACCGAGGCCGGGGCTTCGGAGTAGCTCGGGACGATCTCGTAGGTGATCTTCGTGATGTTGTGGTCCCACACGTGCTTCATCACCCTGGACAGCAGGGCGTGCAACCAGCCCAGGGGGTTGCCGTCCCGGTACTCCCACGTCGCCCAGGCGGTGTGCAGATCCCAGGCGGCAGCGCGCAGGGCCTTCTTGGCGTCGCGGACCTCGTTGCCCTGTTTGGAGAAGTAGCTGCCGTTCGGGCTCATGTCGTCGGCGTAGTCGCCGTACTGCTTGTTGAGCTTCTTGACGAGGTCCCAGAAGACACCGGCGGCGGTGCCGCGCCAGGCGTCGTTCTTCTCCACACCGACCCGGGTCTGCCACTCCTCGATCTTCTTCTGCTGGTCCACGAAGAACTTGGCGACCCGGTCGAACGCCCCGGCGACCACGTCGAAGTTGGCGAGCGTCACGGATGCCGCTTCGTCGACGGACACCTCGTTCCAGGTGAATCCGTGCGTGCCCTCGGGCTTGTTGAGCAGCGCCTCCAGGGCGAGCCCGGTGCCGTAGCTGTACTGCGCCAGCGGCCTGGTGTCCCAGGTGGGCTTGCCCATGCCCAGATGGTTGTCGTACTGACTGGTGAAGGTCCCGCCCTCGACATAGCCGCCGGTCGGAGGGCTGTCCCCGCTCTTCTGCCCGAGCAGGGTGATGCGCGCCTTGTGCATCGACACGTCCGAGCCGGCCCCGCCGGAACCACTGGTCGAGTAGAACGGGATGACGAAGTCGGTGTTCTGGATCTGGTAACCGGCGTTCTCGTAGAGCCAGTTCAGATCCTCGGTGTCGACGTAGTCCACTTGGGAGACGTCGGATATCTCCACCTTCATCAGGGGGATGCCCTCGTTGCCCACCAGGGTGTCGAACAGCGTGTCCCGCGCGGGTGCCACGTATCCGGTGAACAGCTTGATGGCCTCGTGCCAGTGGTCGTTCGTCGCGGTGAGATCACCGGTGATCTTGGTGGGGTCAAGAGCCATGCCGAAGGACCTTCTCCATCAGGTGGGCCGGGGAGGCGAGCAGGCGGGGCGGACGAAGGGGTCAGTCGTCCTCGTCGTCTCCCGACCCGGACCCGTCGGACAGGACGCTGTCGACGTCCTCGAAGAAGTCGATGAAGTCCTCGCCCTTGATCTTGTCGAGGTTCTCGTCCCGGGTCTTGAAGAGCTTTTCGATGGTGTCCTCCAGGCTGTCCTGGATCTCCTCGAAGAGCTCTCCCTGTTGTTTCAGGATTCCGGTGATTTCACCGATGAAGGTGTTCAACGCCTTCACCACGTACTGGCCGTTGGTCCAGCTGTTGTCGCCGGCCATCAGCCCGATCGCGATGGGGTTCTTGTCCTGGCCGGTCAGGAAGCCCGCCCGGGTCCCTCCCCCTTCCTCCAGGTCCACCAGGGCCGGCACCTCCAGGGTGCTGTCCCCCGGCGCGGTCCCCGGCAGGCCCATCTTGCGGAGCTCGTCCGCGAACGGGATCACGTCGTTGTCGAGAAAGCCTTGCAGCCAGGCCTTGTTGAGGTTGACCGTGGGGGCGGTCTCCGCCATGCCGTACTCCTTTGGATGCTGCGCCTGTCGGTTACCGCCCCGGGGTCATGCGGGCCTCGGGGGGTGAGGGCGGTCAGCCGCCGATGCGGACGCTCTGCCAGAGCTGGGTCAGCGAGTTCTCGCTGTACTTGTAGGTCCCGGAGACATCGGTGAGCAGGGCCGAGTTCTCGGCGAGGATCCGCTTCATCGTCTCGACAGCGTTGTCCCAGGCGGCCTGCTTCTCGGAGTAGACGGAGCGGTCCTCGCCTTCCCAGGTGTTGCGCAGTTCCTGGAGCTCCGCTTCCAGGTTGGTGAGGATGCTGTCGATCGCCTTGGTCTGCTGGACCATGTCGTCGGCGGCGTTCTCCATGTGGGAGTAGTCGACGTAGATGAGTCCGTCGGTGAAGTCGGGCATGGCTGTCCTCGTCTCTTTGCGGGCTTGTGGGGCGGGAGGGCGTGATCCGAGGGGTGTCAGCCCGCCAGCTCGTTGAAGATCGCTTCGGAGCGGTCGTAGGCCTCCTGGATCGACTGGACCGCCGAACCCTGCTGCAGGCCCTTGGCGCGGAGCGTCTCGTTGAGGGTGTCGATCATGCTGTTCAGGTTGACCGAAATGATCTCTGCCTGCTGGTCCCAGCGTTCCAGAAGCTGCTGGAACGCACCGCCGTCGCTGCCGGCGTATCCCGAGGAGAGGGTGTTCTTCATCGCGTCGACGTCCTGGCGGCAGCGCTGCACGCCGGCGAACGCCTGCTCCAGCGCGGTGACGCCGTTCCGTGTCGCTTGTTCCTCTGACTGCTGCTTGCCGGTGGGCGTTGTCATGGGGGCCGCGCCTCCTGAGGCTCAGGGTGAGTAAGTGAGCTTAGATGATGGTGAGTTGATGGATTTTTGGTCTACCCCACCTCCGGGCCGCCTGGCCAACCCGAACGACGGGATGACGCCAAGAGTTCATCCCCCGTCCGCTTCCGTCCCGCCCGGTCCACCGTCCGTTCTCGCGTCGCCCGCGCCGTCCGTACCGGTCCCGGCTTCGCCGGTTCCGCAGCGCGGTGCCGTCGTGGTGCTCGTCCCCAGCGCCGCCGCCTCGGGGGTCAGGTCCGGCCCGGTCGGCAGCATCGCCAGCAGCGGTGCGGGAAGCCCGCGCGCCTTGCCCTCGCCGTAACCGAGTGCCGCCAGCGCCTGCGCCGAGCCCACGCGGTACTTCATCCCGGTGTCCGTCACCAGGTAGAGGGTGCCGCCGACCTCGCTGCCGCCGGCGCCGAGCACCCGCACCAGAGCTCCGCCACCCGGCGGCACAGTGATCCTGTCGACCGGCACACAGGCCGGTGTCAGTCCCTCCGGCGGCGCCTGGGCCGCCGGGCCGAGGTCACCCGCCACGACCACGGCGACGCTGATGCGGGGGCCCTTCTGGCCCGGCTGCACCCGTACGCAGGCGGTCGTGCCCTCCTCGACGCCGACCACCTGCGGTGGTGCGGCGGGCCGGTCGGTGTCCTGTGCCGAGGTGTCGGCGCCGGGCGCCAGACGGCCGCTCAGTGCGTCCGCGCCCAGCGTCGCCACCTGCGCCGCGCGCCCCTCGTAGACCTTCTCGCGGATGTCCGGGGCGCCCAGCAGCAGTGCCGCACCGGTGGCGGTGAGGGGGACCAAGCCCTCGCGGCGCAGCAGGTAATAGCGTTCCGCGGAGCCGGGCACGGTGACGCGGAACACCTCGCCGATGCGGGTGCTCCGGCCGCCGAGCACCGGCCCCTTCGCGCCCAGGCCGGGGACGTCCGCCGGGGTCAGGTCGGGCCCGGAGGGCACGGAGTTCAAGAAGGCCGCCGACACCGCGACGCGCGGAGTGGCCCCGTATCCCAGGGCCTCTCGGGCGTTGGTGACCTTGTCCAGCCGCAGTTTGCTCCCCCGCCACACCAGGTAGTCGGCCTTGTCGGGACCGGTCACCAGCAGCGCCTGAGTGGTGGGCAGGCCCGCGGCGGCGGCCGGCGCGCCGACGGCCAGCGTGGTGCCGGTGGAACCGGTGGCGGTGCCCGAACACACCTGCCAGGGGCCGTTGTCCAGCTCGCCGCTGCCGGGGAGCGCGTCGGGGGCGCCGGTGATGCCGACGGGCGTCCCATGGGGGGCACCGCTCAGGGAGCCCGCCCCGACCGTGGCCACCGTCATGTCGGCCCCGGCCAGCAGCCGCGCCGAGGCGTAGTTGCGCACCGGCCGCAGCCTGCCGTCGAGGTAGAGGTAGCGCGATCCGGTGGCCTTGTTGACCACGAGCGTGCCCGGCTCCTGCCAGGAGTCCTTGGCGCCCGGCTTGAGCAGCCCGAGCACGAACGCCCCGGCGGAGATCAGCACGGCGATCACCACGCCGATGACCACTCCACGGTTGGTCCGGCCCTGGGGGCTCTCGGGCGCGTCCGGATCAGCGCGCAACATGCTGGAGGTGAGCCGCCCCATGACGAACATGTGCGCCTGGACCTGATCACGTCGGGACTGCATGGCGGCGTTCGGTGCCCTTTCGGTTCAGCGGGGTTCGGCCGTCTCGGTTCACCAGGGTTCGGCTGTCGGCGAGTCGGTCTTCGGGGAGTCGGTCCTCGGAGGCGTGCTCAGCCGTTGACGGACCGCAGGGCCCCGTAGACGCCGAGCACCCACAGGGCGAGCGGCAGCAGACTGATGGCCAGGGCGGAGTGCAGCAGCTCCGCCGCCCGCCCCCAGTACGGCACGAGGCGGCGTCCGGGCACGGTCCAGGACGCGATGGCCAGGGCCGCCGTGACCGCCAGCAGGCCGGCGGCCACCCCCAGCCGGGGTCCCGGTGCCAGGTCCGGAGCGTCCGCGAGGACCAGCAGGAGTAGACCGGCCACGCCCGGGACCACCAGCGACAGCCGCTGCCAGATGTTGCCCAGTCCGCGCGCGTGCAGCACCAGCAGCAGGGACAGCACCGCCGTCGTGATCGCCTCGGCGAGCCCGCCGTCCCGGGCGAGCACCGCGACACAGCCCGCGGCGACCACCCCGACCGCCGCGTACAGCGAGGTCATCCAGCCGTCGGCGAGGACGGCGCGGTCGGCGACCACCGACGCCGGATGCGGGTCGATGCCCTCCTGCAACTGCTGGGCGTTGGTGGGCAGCGGGGGCATCCGCATGCCGGACATGCGGAACGACAGGGAGGGCACGAAGGCGCCGAGCGCCACCGCCACGACGGCGAGGATGCCCGCGACGTGCGCCGGCGGGAGATCGGCGGCCAGCATCAGGGCCGCGGCGACCGCGCCGAACAGCGCGACCACGGCGAGGCCGAGGAACAGCGCGGCGAACGCGGCCACGACCGCGAGCGCCAGGACCGCGCCCCCTGTGGCGGCCGCCCCGGCCGACAACAGCCGTGCGCCGAGCGCCTCGTAGGCGTGTCTGCCGCTCAGTTCGCCGCCCGGCAGCAGCCAGCCCGCCACCGCCAGGTACGGGGCGACCATGAAGCCCAGCACGGCTCCGGCGCCGGCGTCCCCGACCGCCCGGCTCGCGGCACCCGCGCCGGCGAGCAGCAACAGCCCGGCCACCGAGGCGAACAGGGCCCGGGACAGGGCGGAGCCGCCGGGCACCGCGATCAGCAGCAGCCCGCAGCCGAGCACCGCCACCGCGATCCCGAGCAGCAGCCGGCGACCGGCCTGCGGGGTCCAGCCGTAGGGGTGTTGGCGCATGGTCGTGGCGATGCCGTCGACCAGGTCGTCGAGGTGCACCTCCGGCAGCGCCTCGGTGCGCGGCCTGAGGAAGAGGGTCTCGCCGTCGCGCAACGCGTAGGAGTCCAGGGTGCGTTCCTCGTCCATCGGCTCGCCGCCCAGGCGCTGAAGGACCCAGCCGCCGTGGTCGAGTCCGGCTTCCTCGAGGTCGTCGCCCGCATAGCCGAGGACCGCGGGCAGCAGGTCGGCGACGGGGACGTCGGCGGGCACGGCGAGGTCCACGGTCCGGGCCGGGGCCCGGACCGTCAGACGGCACAGCTCGGCCACCTGAGTGTCAGTCATGGGGCTGACTCACGCCTCTTTCGAAGTTGGTGCTGACTGGGGGCGGAAACACCGGGTGGCGTACCGCCGAACATCGTGTTAACGCGCGAGGCGTATGCAACTCGCCCAGGTGGGACGGTAGTTCACCGCCTCCTCGACGATCGTAATATCAGCCGACCGGTGGTTGCGTCCTGCCCCACCCTCCTCCCCTGCCCCACAAGGAGACGGCTCTTGAGTGTGGTCCTGTTCCGACGCCCGGCCCGGCGGCGAGGCCCTGAGATGCCGGACGGGGAACTCAGCCTGCAGGAACCACCGCCCCTGCCCGAGGTGGTGCCGGACTCCTCGGCCATCTGGACCTACCTCCCCATGGCCCTGATGTCCGTCTCCATGATGTTCATGTTCATGCGGCCCGGCGTCACCCGGGGCAGCGGCGGGTTCATCTACCTAGCCCTGGGCGTGATGGTGGTGGCCGCCGCCGCGATGATCGTCGGACAGGCGATGCGCCGCAGCAGTGAACGCAAGCAGCGCCTCAAGGGCGAACGGCGTGACTACCTGCGCTATCTCGGCCAGATTCGGCGCAAAGTGCGCGGCGCCGTCGCCGACCAGCAGCGCGCCCTGTCCTGGCGCCACCCGGAACCCGCGGCCCTGTCGTCGATGGTGGGCACCACCCGGCTGTGGGAACGCAGGCCGCGTGACGAGGACTTCGGCGAGATCCGGGTCGCGGTGGGCGAGCAGAAACTTGGCCTGAAACTCACACCTGTCGCCACCAGCCCCGTCGAGGACCTGGAACCGCTCAGCGCCCACGCGCTGCGCAGCTTCATCCGCGCCTACGCGACCGTGCCGGACCAACCGATCGCCGTCTACCTGCGCGCCTGGGCCCGGGTACTGTTCCGCGGGGACGAGGAACCCGTACGGGCCGTCACCCGCGCCCTCCTCGCCCAACTGGCCACCTTTCACTCGCCGGACGACCTGTGGCTCGCCTTCTGCGTCGCCGACGAGCGGCGTGCGGACTGGGAGTGGACCAAGTGGCTCCCGCACGCGTTGCATCCGCACGACACCGACGGCGCCGGCCCGGTCCGCATGACCGTCTCCGCCGTGGGAGAGCTGGAGGACGTCCTCGGCGCGGAGTTCCAGGAGCGGCCCGCCTTCGAGCCGGACGCCGTCCCCGGCCGGGAGGAGCCTTTCACCGTCATCGTGATCGACGGCGGCACCGTCCCGAGCGGCCACCGGCTCGACGGCCCCGGCTACCGCAACACCGTCGTGCTGGACCTGTCCGGCGCCCTGAGCTGGCGGCCCGGGCGGGTCACGCTGCGCTTCGAGGTGACCGAGGACTCCTTCGCCCTGGTGCGCACCGACCGGGACCGCAGGGAACAGACCACGGTGCTCGGCCGCCCCGACGCCTTCGGCACGACGGGCGCGACCGCCCTGGCCCGGCGACTCGCCCCGTACCGCATGGGCATGGGAACCGGCCCCGACGCGGCCCAGCCCCTGTCCAGCAACGTCGAACTGACCACCCTGCTGGGCATCCCCGACCTGCACCGGCACGATCCGGCCGCCCTGTGGCAGCAGCACACCGGCACCGCGCGGCTGCGGGTGCCCATCGCCGTCGGCGCGGACGGGCAGCCCGTGGAACTCGACATCAAGGAGTCCGCGCAGGGCGGCACCGGCCCGCACGGCATGCTCATCGGCGCCACCGGCTCCGGCAAGAGCGAACTGCTGCGCACCCTCGTCCTGGCCCTCGCCCTCACCAACTCCTCCGAGACCCTCAACTTCGTCCTCGTCGACTTCAAGGGCGGCGCCACCTTCCTCGGCCTGGACGAACTGCCGCACACCTCGGCCGTGATCACCAACCTGGCGGGCGAGGCGGCCCTGGTCTCCCGCATGCAGGACGCCCTGCACGGTGAACTGATGCGACGTCAGGAACTGCTGCGCGCCGCAGGCAACTACACCTCGGCACTGGACTACGAGAAGGCCCGCGCTTCCGGCGTCCCGCTGGAACCGCTGCCCAGCCTCTTCGTGGTCGTCGACGAGTTCAGCGAACTGCTGGCCGCCCACCGCGAGTTCATGGAACTCTTCGTCATGATCGGACGGCTCGGGCGGTCGCTCGGCGTCCATCTGCTGCTCGCCTCGCAGCGTCTCGACGAGGGCCGTATGCACCAGTTGGAGAGCCACCTGTCCTACCGCATCGGCCTGCGCACCTTCTCCGCCATGGAGAGCCGCGGCGTCCTGGGGGTGCCGGACGCCTACCAGTTGCCGCCGGCACCGGGCAGCGGCTTCCTCAAGTCCGGTGTGGAGGCCCTGACCCGCTTCCGCGCCGCGTACGTCTCGGGTCCCTACCAGGAACGCCGCGGGGTCGCCCACCGGGCCCGGGTCACCAGCCAGACCGTGCCGTGGACGACGACCTACGTCATGCCGCGCCATCTGCCCCTCACACCGGACCCCGACCCGGAGCCCGAGCCCGACGAGAACGGCGAGACGCTGCTGTCCGCAGCCGTGGCACGGCTGCGCGACGCCGGCCCCGCCGCCCACCAGGTGTGGCTGCCGCCGCTGGACCGGCCCACCACCCTCGACCAGGTGCTGCCCCCGCTCACCCCCGACCCCGAACTGGGCCTCACCGCGGTCGACTGGCCCGGACGCGGCCGGCTCACCATCCCCATCGGCATCGTCGACCGGCCCTTCGACCAGCTTCGCGACCTGCTGACCCTCGACCTGTCGGGCGCGGGCGGGCACATCGCCGTCGCCGGCGGTCCGCAGAGCGGCAAGAGCACGATGGTCCGCACCGTCCTGACCGCGCTCGCCCTCACCCACACCCCCCGCGAAGTGCAGTTCTACTGCCTGGACTTCGGCGGCGGCACCCTGGCGGGGCTGGCCGGACTACCGCACATGAGCGGTGTCGCGGCCCGCCTCGAGACCGAGCGCGTCAGCCGCACGATCGCCGAGGTCACCTCCCTGCTCGCGGCCCGCGAACGGTTCTTCCTCGACCACGGCATCGATTCGATGGCGACCTTCCGGCGCCGCCGCAACGCCGGGGAGTTCCCGGACGAGCATCACGGCGACGTGTTCCTGGTCATCGACGGCTGGTCCACGGTCCGCCAGGACTTCGACCGGCACATCCAGACCTTCGGCGCGATCGCCGCGCGCGGCCTCAACTACGGCATCCACCTGATCGTCACCACCGCCCGCTGGGTGGAACTCACCTCCTCGATCCGCGACCAGGCCGCCACCCATCTGGAGCTGCGGATGGGCGACCCCATGGACTCGGAGATCGACATGCGGCGCGCCGCGACCGTGCCCCGGCTGCCGGGACGCGGTCTGACGCGGGACACCAAGCTGCACTACCTCACCGCGCTCCCCCGCATCGACGGCACGGAGTCGGCCGACGATCTCACCGACGGCGTCGCCGACCTCGTCGCCGCGGTCCGGGAGAGCTGGCAGGGCCCGCCGGCCCCGCCGGTCCGGATGCTGCCGGCCAAGCTCCCCTACGCCGAACTCCCCGCCCCCGCCCCGGCGAGCGGACCCGAGGGCGGCTTCCGCATGCCGATCGGTCTGGAGGAGGAGGAACTCTCCCCCGTCTGGCACGACTTCACCGAGACCCCGCACATGATCGTCGTCGGGGACACCGAGAGCGGCAAGACCAACATGCTGCGGCTGGCGGCCAAGGCCGTCATGGACCGGTACACCCCCGCCGAGGCCCGCATCCTCGTCGTCGACTACCGCCGCGAACTGGTCGAGGCGATCCCGGACGAGTACCGCCTCGGCCACGCCGTCTCGATGGACGCCCTCAAGGACATGGTCTCCGGCGCCGCCCGGGCGGTCACCACCCGCCTGCCGGGCCCGGAGATCACCCCGTCCCGCATGCGCACGTGCGACTGGTGGAAGGGGCCGCGGCTGTTCATCCTGGTGGACGACTACGACCTGCTGGGCGCCGGACCCATGAACGCCCCCTTCGACCCCCTGCTCAACCACCTCGCCCTGGGGTGGGAGGTCGGCCTGCACCTGATCGTCTCCCGGTCCGCGGCGGGCGCGGGCCGCGGCCTGAACGAAGCCCTGCTGCGCCGCCTTCAGGAGGTCAACTCCCCCACCCTGCTGCTGTCCTGCCCGCCGTCGGAGGGGTTCGTCATCGGCAGCCTCAAGGGCCGCAACCTCCCGCCGGGCCGCGCGACCCGGGTGACCCGCCGCAAGTCGACCCAGTTGCAGACGGCACTGCTGGACGAGGTCCGCGCGGATGCGTGACCCCGAGAACGGCCCGCCCCGGGGCCCCGGACACCGGCGAACGTCCGGGGCACTGCGCGCGGTCCCGCGACGGGCGCCGTCCCAGGTCCTGCCACGACGGTGCGCACGCCACGAAGGGAGGGCGCGGCCCGCGTGCACACCGGCTGCGACACGGCTCGTCGGCCGCCCCGGTGCCCCGGGTCGCGGCAGCCCGCCCGCGGCATCGGCGGTACTCCGCCGACCGGTCGGCCGGCGTTCAGCTCCCCGCCGCGCGCCAGCCACGCGCTCGTCCGCGCGGGATCACCACCGCCGCCGCGGCCACCAGGGCCACCACCGCGGCACTGCCGGCGGCCACCACCAGCGCGCGGTTGCGGGGCCCGGTCGCGGCGGCCGCCGGGACCACGGCCGCCGCTGGGCGGGGTGGGGTGCCGGGGCTGTCGGGCAGTACGGCGCTCAGCGCGGCGTAGGGGTCGAGTCGGGGCGGTGCGGCCGGGTAGGCGGCCTCCGTCAGCCGCCGCGACACCTCGGCCGCGGACAGCTCCGGATAGCGCGCGCGGACCTGGGCCGCCGCTCCCGCGACATGCGCCGCGGCGAGGGACGCCCCGGAGCCGATGTAGTGGCCCTTGCCCGCCGGGCCGATGCCGACCACGCCGTCCCCCGGTGCCGCGAGGTCCGCGCCGGAGACCACCGGGGCGTTGTCGGGCCGCTTTCCGTCGGGCCCGAAGTCGGTCACCGCCAGCACCCCGGGCGCCGCGGCGGGCCAGTACCAGGGCTCCGGCGTCACCGGCTGCCCGGACCGGTCCTTCGTCAACGCGTCGGGCGCGAGCGGCGCCACAACCAGGGCGTCCTTCTCGCTCGCGTACGCCACCGCGGCCGACAGGACCGCCTTGCCGTCGGCCAGCGCCCCGCCGACGTAGATGACCGCGGCCCCTTCGTCGGCGGCCTCGCGGATCGCGTCCGCGAGCCGCTGGGCGGTGACGCCGCCCCTCTCGTCCGTGCCCCGTACGGCGAGGATCCGGGCCCGGGGCGCCAGCCCCGCCGGCCCGGCCGCACCGCCAGCCTCGGGTGCCGCCGCGATCAGCCCCGCCGCGAAGGTGCCGTGGCCGACGCAGTCGGTGCCCGCGTCCCCGAGGGCCGTCACCCTGCCCGTCAGGCCGGGCGCTTTCTCGCTGACACCGGTGTCCACGACCGCCACGGTCGTCCCGGCCCCCGCCGAGAGGGTCAGCGCCCGGGACGCGCCGAGCGAGGCCAGGGCCCAGGGCTCCGTCTGCACCCGCTGGGTGGAGGCCGTCGCACACGGCTCGTCCGATCCCAACGAGGTCCGTACGGCGGGCAGTTCCACGGATTCGGCCGCCGCGGGGGCGGCCCCGACGGCCACCAGCAGCGCGGCGGCGACCGCCGAAGCGGCCCCGGCGGCCTGCGGGCGGTGGGTTCGAGCGCGCATGGCGCACATCCTAGGCATGCCGCCCATCCCACACCGCGCCGGTGTACCCCGCCATCTCCCCTGCCTGTCCTGGAAGTTGACGGTCGGGGTCCCGTAGCGTGCACCCCGTGTGCGCACCGCCGTACGCCCGCACCGCGACCGGGCGGCGCAGTTCCAACAGGCGCATCATCACAAGGAGGATCACAGCGTGTCACGGCAGTTGCTCAGGGTCTGCCCGGGCCGATCGGACAGTTTCCAGAAGATCGGCGACGCCCTGGCGAAGGCACGCACGGGCGCGGTGATCCGAGTGGCTGCGGGCCGCTACGACGAGAACCTGACCATCAGGACCCGCGTCACCATCGTCGCCGACGGCGAACCGGGCAGCGCCGAGATCTGCCCCCGCCGGGGCACCGCCGTCGTCCTGGTCGCCGACGCCGTCCTGCTCACCGACCTGACGCTGCGGGGCGGCAGCGAGGACCTGCCCGTGGTCGACGCGCCACGCGGCCAGGTCGCCATGGACGGCTGCACGGTCGTCGGCTCGGGCTGGACGGCGGTCCTGGCCAGAGAGTCCGGTTCGCTGGCCCTGCGCGGCTGCCGGATCAGCAACCCGGACGGCGCCGGCGTCGTGGACACGGCCGCCACCGGCAGCATCGTCGCCGACTGCCTCATCGAGAACCTCGGCACGTCCGGCGTCGTCATCGGCGAGGAGGCCGACACGACCGTGCGTGACTGCCGGATCCGCGACGCCCGCGCCAACGGCGTCCTCGCCAACGGCTCGGCGCAGGGTCTGGTGGAGGGCTGCGACATCTCCGCCACCGACAAGCCCGCCATCGCCCTGGAGGGCCGCTGCGCCACCCGTGTCGTCCGCAGCGACGTCCACGACACCACCATCGGCGTCTACGTCACCAGCGGCTCGCGCCCGGTCTTGGAACAGGTCACGGTCACGGACACCTCCGGCCCCGGCATCCTGCTCGGCTCGGCCGCCGATCCGGAGCTGCTGGGCTGTCGTACCGCACGCACCAAGGGCAGCGGACTCGCCGTCACCGAACGCTCCCGGGGCACCTTCCGGGACTGCGACTTCGACAGCGCCGGTGCCCCCGCGATCCGCGTCATCGGTTCCAGCTCGCCGTCCTTCACCCGCGCCACGGTGCGCGACTGCGCCGACAAGGACTGCGCGGTGCTGCTGGAGGACGAGTCGGCGGCGGAGTTCGACTCCCTGCTGATAGCGGATGCGGCCGGCGCCGGCATCCGGATCCGCACCGCGGCCCACCCCCTGCTGCGCCGCGCCCGGATCAGCTCCCCGGGGGGACACGGCGTGGAGGTCGTCGAGGACGGGCGCGGGCGCCTGGAGCACTGCGAGATCGACCGGGCGGGTGCCGCGGCACTGCGGATCGCCTCGGGCGGCCGGCCGGAGATCCGCGACACCGTGCTGCGCGCGGCGGCCGACGCCGCCGTCTCCGTCGGCACGGCGGGCATCGCGGCCCTGCGGGACTGCCGCGTCGAGTCCGGCGCGGGCTCCGGCCTCGTCGTGGACAGCGGCGGCGAACTCTCCGCGCTGCGCACCCAGGTGACGGAGTGCGCCGCCCACGGCGTGCTGGTGTCCAACGGCGGCCGGGCCTCCCTGACCGGCTGTCAGATCACCGGCAACACCGGTGACGGCATCCGTGTCGACAGTTCCGAGCCGGTGACCGCCACCGACTGCACGGTGCGCGACAACCGCGGCGCGGGCCTGCGCCAGACCAGGTTCAGCGACCAGCTCGGGGTGCACGACCTGAGCAGCGCGGGCAACGGCGCACCGGACGCCTGGGGTGACACCTTGCCCGCGGACGTCGCGGCGGCCGGGCCGGGCGGCGGCGAACAGGCCACGGCGCCCCAGGGACCGCTGGAGCAACTGGAGTCGCTCGTCGGACTCGCCGACGTCAAGCATCAGGTGCACACCCTCGTGAACCTCAACCAGCTCGCCCAGCGGCGCCTCCAACTCGGCATGCCCGTCCCGTCGATGAGCCGCCACCTGGTCTTCTCCGGGCCGCCCGGCACCGGCAAGACCACCGTCGCCCGCCTCTACGGAGGCATCCTGGCGGACCTCGGCGTGCTGCGCTCCGGACACCTGGTCGAGGTCTCCCGCGCCGATCTCGTCGCCCAGGTCATCGGCGGGACGGCGATCAAGACCACCGAGGCGTTCAACGACGCCCTCGGGGGCGTGCTGTTCATCGACGAGGCGTACACCCTGCTGTCCGACAGCCGAGGATCGGGCGCCGACTTCGGCCGGGAAGCCGTCGACACCCTGCTGAAGCTGATGGAGGACCACCGCGACGACGTCGTCGTCATCGCGGCCGGATACACCTCCGAGATGGACGCCTTCCTCGCCTCGAACCCGGGCCTTGCCTCGCGCTTCACCCGGACCATCCAGTTCGACAACTACTCGGTCGACGAGCTGGTGACCATCACCGAGAACATGTGCGCGGCGCACCGCTACGAGCTCACCCCGGCGACGCTGGACGCCCTGAGCCGGCACTACGAGCGGATGCCGCGTGACGCCGCCTTCGGCAATGGCCGCGCGGCCCGCAAGGTGTTCGAGGAGATGGTCGACCGGCAGGCCCACCGGCTCGGTGCCATGACCAGTCCGGCGGAGAGCGACCTGAGCCTGCTGCTGCCCGAGGACGTGGCCGCGGACGCCGGTTCCGCCGCCGATACCGGACCGGGCGCCGAGGAGCTCCTCGCCGAACTCGACGCCATGGTCGGCCTGACCGCCGTCAAGAACGAGGTGACCGCCCTGGTCAACCTCCTCACCGCCACCAAGCAGCGCCGGGCCGCCGGCCTGCCCGTCCCGAAGATCAGCCACCATCTGATCTTCTCGGGCCCGCCCGGTACCGGTAAGACCACCGTCGCCCGCCTCTACGCCGACCTCCTGCGCTCCCTCGGTGTCCTGCCCAAGGGCCAGCTCGTCGAGGTCGCACGGGCCGATCTGGTCGGCCGCTACGTCGGCCACACGGCCCAGCTCACCAAGGAAGCCTTCGAACGAGCTCTGGGTGGCGTGCTGTTCGTCGACGAGGCCTACACCCTCACCCCCGAGGGCGCGACCTCCGACTTCGGCCGTGAGGCGGTCGACACCTTGCTGAAGCTGATGGAGGACCACCGCGACGAGGTCGTCGTCATCGCGGCCGGATACACCCGCGAGATGGACCGCTTCCTGGCCTCCAACCCCGGTCTGGCCTCACGGTTCTCGCGGACCGTGGAGTTCGAGAACTACAGCACCCAGGAGCTGCTGGACATCCTCGCCCGCTCCGCCTCGGGCTACGGCTACGACTGCTCGCCGGAAGCCCTCGACGCCCTCGGCGCCCACATCGACGCCCTCCCGCGCGACCGCTCCTTCGGCAACGCGCGCACGGCCCGCCGACTGCTGGAGGCCATGATGACCAACCAGGCCGGCCGCATCGGCGCGCTGCCCGCTCCCGGCCTCGACGACCTGCGCACGCTGCTCCCGGAGGACCTGCCGCCCCGGCCCACGACGACGAGCCCGCGCTGACCCGGCCGCAGGGACGGAAGGCTTCCTGCCGGTCCGGTGATCGCCCGGCTCACCGTCCCGCAGGCGGGCACAGCGCATCCCGGACGTGGGTATCCCCGTCCGCGGCCGGTGTCTTGAGCATGGCTGTCGACGTGTGTCCGCCCCAGCTGCACCGGGCGGACGTTGATGTCTGCATCCGCACGGGATGGGGAGTTGACGCTCTGATCGGCGAACAGACGTGCCAGCAGCGTGATTTGGACGAGATGCATCGGCAGGGCCAACGGGCCGCCGTGGTGGCGGCATTCACTCCGGGACAGGTTTCGAGGAAATCCTGAGCCGAAGGCTCGCGAGTGTGCCGTCGACGCCCCGCCGCTGGAGCTGCCGGGGCGGGCGGGAAGCATGACCAACACCGTGAACTCGCCCCCGCTGCAGCCCCTTTGCGGGTCCGGTTCCCTCCGCGTAGCACCCCGCCCTCGGCCCGAGCACCCCGACCGATCGCCCTGCGGCGGCCGGTCGACCGAGTGCTGCGCGAGGTCTGGACAGCCCCCGGAGGCCGTGTTGTCATACCGCTGTCACAGGATTTCCAACGTTGAAAAGGCCATGCCGGACCCCTCGCCCGGCCATGGCCTCTTGCACGAGGAAAGGTTCGATGACACAACACCCCACCCGCCGCCCGAGACCCGTCTTCCGGGCCCTGCTCGTCGCGGCCGCGCTGACCCTTCCCCCGCTGGGCCTGACGCCCGTCGCCACCGCCGCGGAGCTGCCGAGCGCTCCGTCGGTGTCCGCCGCCGCACCGGCCGCCGTGCAGACACACGGGCTGAAGGGCGAGTACTTCAGCATGTCGGCGCCCGGAGCCCGCGACTTCGCCGAGCTCGGCGGCACCCTCCTCGACCCCCAGATCAACTTCTCCGGACTGACCAGCACCTTCCAGGAGCTGACCGGCCGGACGGAACACACCACCGCACGGTGGACGGGACGGATAGCAGCACCCGCGACCGCCGACTACACCTTCCACGCCATCGGCGACAACGGCTTCCGGCTGTACATCGATGGCAAACCCGTCATCGACCACTGGGTGGGCGACTGGGACAGGGAGCAGACCAGCGCTCCCGTCCACCTGACCGCCGGCGAACAGCACGACTTCCGCCTGGAGATGTTCCAGGACACCGGCGGAGCCAACATGTTCCTGCGCTGGTCGACACCGACGCTGTCCAAGCAGCTCGTGCCCATGTCGGCGTTCACGCCACCGGACGACTTCGAGGTCTACCCGGTCGAACCGACCGTCGCCGCGGACGGCAAGCGGCTGCGACTGCGCTTCGACGGTGCGGTCGGCAGCCTCCAGGCCGTCAAGGACCATCTGGAGATCCAGGCCGACACCACCGCCATGCCCCTCCAGTCGGTGTCGGCCTACCCCGACGACCCCGCCTCGCTCCTCGTCACGCTCTCCGCGGCGATCCAGCAGAATCAGGCGGTCAGGCTCTCCTACGACGGTGAGGGCGGCCTGACGGTCGGCGGTGAGCCCGTGCCGAAGCTGATCCGCTACGCCGAGAACGCCTCCGCCCACCGGCTCACCACCCAGTGGGGCGACAAGCTCGACACCAGGCATCCGCTGCCGGAGTACCCGCGCCCGCAGCAGGTGCGCTCCGCCTGGAAGAACCTCAACGGGCCCTGGCAGTTCAGCGCCGCCGCGGCGGGCGAGGCCCCGGTGTTCGGCAAGGAACTCGACGAGAAGATCATCGTGCCGTTCGCCGTCGAGTCCCAGCTGTCGGGACTGGAGCGCCACGAGGACCACATGTTCTACCGCAAGCTCGTCGACGTCCCCAGCGCCTGGAAGGTCGGCAAGAGCGGACAGGCCAACCGGCTGAAGCTCAACTTCGGCGCCGTGGACTACCGGGCCACCGTGTACGTGAACGGCACCGAGGTCGCCCAGCACACCGGCGGTTACAACGCGTTCGGCATCGACATCACCGACGCCCTCAAGGGCACCGGCCCGCAGGAGATCGTCGTCGCGGTCACCGACACCGGCGGCGCCGACCAGCCCATGGGCAAGCAGTCCACCAACCCCGGCGGCATCTTCTACACCCAGACCTCCGGCATCTGGCAGACCGTGTGGATGGAACCCGTCGCCGCCACGTCCATCGACGACATCGTCACCACCCCCGACATCGACACCGGCACGCTGGCCGTGACGGTCGACGCCGACGACGCCTCCCCCGCCGCCCGCGTCGAAGCCGTCGCCCGCGACGCGCACGGCAAGGTCGTCGGCCGGGTCAGCGGTCCGGCCGGCAAGCAGTTGACGCTGCCCGTCGCCAAGCAGCACCTGTGGAGCCCGGACGATCCCTACCTCTACGACCTCGACGTCAAGCTCACCGACGGCCGCGCCACCGACAAGGTCCGCAGCTACTTCGGCATGCGCGAGGTCGGCATCGAGAAGGTCGGCGGCTTCAACAAGCTGGTCCTCAACGGCAAGCCGATCTTCTCGCTCGCCACCCTCGACCAGGGCTTCTGGCCCGACGGCCTGTACACCGCGCCCAGCGACGAGGCCCTCGCCTTCGATCTCGAGGCGCACAAGAAGCTCGGCTTCAACGCCGTCCGCAAACACATCAAGGTCGAGCCGGCCCGCTGGTTCTACCACGCCGACAAGCTCGGACTGCTCGTCTGGCAGGACTTCGTCTCCGGCAACATCACGAACGAGACGGGCCAGAAAGCCTTCGTGGACCAGGGCAGGGAGATGATGCGCCAGCACCACAACTCGCCCTCCGTCATCGGCTGGATCGTCTTCAACGAGGGCTGGGGCGAGTGGAGCCGCGAGGAGACCGGGCGTATCGCCGAGGCGGTGCAGGCCGCCGACCCGTCGCGCGTCGTCAACGCCCACAGCGGTGTCAACTGCTGTAACTCCAAGGGGGATTCCGGCAAGGGCGACATCGTCGACCACCACGACTACAACAACACCGACCCCGCCTTCCCGGACGGCACCCGCGCCGCCGTCGACGGCGAGCACGGCGGATTCGTGCTGCGCACCCCGGGCCACATGTGGCCGGGCGCCCCGACCGTCATCTACAGCGGCGTCGATTCCAAGGCGGAGCTGACCCGCAAGTACGTCGAGAACACCGAGCAGTTCTACCTCGCCCAGGCCGGCGCGGAACTGTCCGGATCGGTCTACACCCAGATCACCGACCTGGAGAACGAGCTCAACGGCCTGTACACCTACGACCGTCGGGAGATCAAGGTCGACGCGGCCCAGGTGCGGGCGATCAACCGCAAGGTGATCGCGGCGGGCGCCGCGGCCGGCTCGCACAAGCCGCTGACCGGGGGCGGCCACTGGTCCCTGGACGAGAACACCGGCACGACCGCCGCGGACCAGGGTCCCAACGCCCAGCCCCTGACCCTGCGCGAGGGCACCACCTGGACCTCCGGCATCAGCGGCAGCGCCCTGAAGTTCGACGGTCAGAAGCAGTACGCCGAGACCGCCGGGCCCGTCCTCGACACCGCGGGCAGCTACTCGGTGGCCGCCTGGGTCCGCCTCGACCAGCTCCCCGGCAACTACGCCACCGCGGTCAGCCAGGACTCCCGCGCCACGGCCAACCCCTTCTACCTCCAGTACGGCCACGGCACCTTCGCCTTCAGCACGCCCGGTGAGCGCCGCGCCCAGGTGACCCTGGCGGCGGAGACGGGCCGCTGGTACCACCTCGTGGGCGTGCGGGACGCCACGACCGACGAGATCCGGCTCTACGTCGACGGACACCTCGCGGCCACCACCACCGGGGGTGCCGCCTACCCGAGCACCGGCCCGCTGACCGTGGGCCGCGCCCACTGGGACGGCGCGAACGTCGACTTCTGGAACGGCGCGGTGGACGAGGTCCACGCCTTCGACAGGGCACTGAGCGACACGGAGGTGAGCGGCCTGTACGGGGACGAGAAGCCCTGATCCCGGACGCGGGAAGGGCGCGGCCCCGACGGGAGGTCCACTCCCCCGCCGGGGCCGCGTCCTTGTGCTTCAGAGGCAGGTCACGGTGCCCAGGGCGCCTCCACCGCCCATGTGGTGTCCTCGGTGAACAGGGCCGGGGTGTCGTAGGTGTGTGTGCCGCCCGGGGTCGCCAGCCAGAGTTCGGCGTTGTAGTGGCGCAGGTACTGCTCGGGGAAGTTGTACGCGGACAGGCGAACGCCTCCGTTCGCGCCGGGGACCGGGCAGAAGGTGGCGTCGGCGCGGAACAGGTCGGTGGTGCCGGATTCCTTGTAGACGCGGTAGTCGCGGTGGCGCAGGTACTGGCCGGGGTAGTTGCGGGACTCGAAGCTGTAGCAGGTGTTGTTCGCCAGACCGGGGACGATCTTCCAGGTGGCGTCGTTCTTGAGCAGGGCGTCACTGCCGCCGTTGACGACCTCGGTGAAGACCGCGCCGTCCTTGTGGCGCAGGTAGCGGTCGGTGTGACCGGGAGTCGTCACGCGCAGGGACTTGTACTGGCCGGCGGGCAGGGTGACCGGGGCGGTGGTGCCCTTCGAGGCGTCGATCAGCGCCCGGTTCGCGGCCCGCACCCTGGCCTCGTCGACCTTGACCACCTGACGGTCGTAGGTGAGCAGGCCGTTGGCCTCGTTCTCCACGTCGGTGATCTCGGTGTACACCGATGCGGACAGACCGCGCGGCATGCGGACCTGGCGGATGGCGTCGAGCAGGCCCACGAGCCGGTTGTCGAGGTTGGCCTGGCTGGGCTGGTCCTCGTAGCTGAAGCCGCCGCCGGGGTACCACTCGTGGCCGGCGACCTTGTAGCCCAGTCCGCCGAACTCGCCGAGCACCGCGGCCCGGGTGGTACTGGGCACGGTGATGCCCGGCCCGACGTAGACGTGGTGGTCGACGAGGTCGCCGTTGCCGCCGTCGACGGCGCCGCAGCAGTTGACGCCGCTCATGTTGTCGACGAGCCGCGAGGGGTCGTACGCCTTCACCTCGTCGGCGATGCGGGCCTGGTCGTACTGGCCCCAGCCCTCGTTCTGGTTGACCCACACGACGAGTGAGGGAGAGCTGCGGTGCTGGTCGATGATCCGGTCGTACTCGGCCTCCCACTGGGTGCGGGCGGCGCTGTCGGGGGTGCGCAGGTCCATGGCGGGCATGTCCTGCCACACCAGCAGTCCGAGCCGGTCGGCCCAGTAGAACCAGCGCTGCGGCTCCACCTTGATGTGCTTGCGGACCATGTTGAAGCCCAGGTCCTTGTGCTTTTGCAGGTCGTGGCGGAGCGCTGCGTCGGTGGGCGCGGTGTAGATGCCGTCGGGCCAGTAGCCCTGGTCCAGGGTGCCGGTCTGGAAGACGAACCTGCCGTTGAGAACGGGCCGCAGATGGCCGCCGACGCTCGCCAGGCCGATGGTGCGCATGCCGGTGTAGCTGCCGACGGAGTCCACGACGGTGGAGCCGGAGAGCAGGTCGGCCTTGACGTCGTACAGGAACGGGTCGTCCGGGGTCCACAGATGGGGGTTCGGGACGGGGACGGTGAACTCGCCGCCGACCGCGCCGGTGGCCGTGCCGACGGTGGTGCCGCCGGTGGAGACGGTGACGCGGGCCTGGTGGCCGCTGATGCCGGTGCCGTGCACGGTGACCTTCAGCCTGCTGTTCGCCGGGTCCGGGACCAGGTCGAGGCGGGTGACGGCGGCGGCGGCGGTCGGCTCCAGCCACACCGTCTGCCAGATGCCGGAGGCGGCGGTGTAGAAGATGCCCCCGCCGGAGTGCGGGGCGACATCACGGATGCGCTGCTTGCCGATGGCCTGGTTGCCGGTCTCGGTGGGGTCCCAGACGGAGACGACCAGGGTGTTGCTGCCGCCGCTCAGCAGGTCGGTGATGTCGAAGGAGAAGGCGTCGTAGCCGCCGCTGTGCACGGCTCCGGCCGAGCGGCCGTTGACCCAGACGCTGGTCCGCCAGTCGCTGGCACCGAAGTTGAGCTGCACGCGGCGGCCGTTCCAGCCCGCGGGGACGGTGAAGGTGCGCTTGTACCAGAGCTTGTCGTTCTGCGTGATCTTCCGCTGGATGCCGGAGAGAGCGGACTCGGCGACGAAGGGGACGCGGATCTGTTCGGTGAACGTGGCGGGCTGACCGGCGTCGGCCGCGGTGACGGCGAAGTCCCAGATGCCGTTGAGGTTGGCCCAGTCGGGGCGGGTCAGCTGGGGCCGGGGGTATTCGGGCAGCGGCGTGTCGGTGGGGACCTGGTCGGTCCACGGAGTGGTCAGCGGCGACGGCTTGGGGGTCCATGCCTGCGCGGCGGCGGTCGCGGTCCCGGCGACCGTCAGGGCCAGGCCGGCCACCGTCGCGAGCACGGCCGACACGGTGGTCGCCCACCGCAGACGGCGTCTCAGCCGGGCCGACGGCCCTTGGCATGCGGGTACTCGACGCATCATGGCTCCTTGAGTGGTGGGGGCGGGGAGACGTGCGCGTGCGAAAGGCGGCCGGGCATGAGCGTCCGACCGCCTGGACCCGGAGGCGGCGGCAGAGCTGTGGGCCTGCCGCCGTCCGGGGTCTGTCACATCAGCCGGCGTCTGCGGCCCAGCCAGGTCTGGGCGATGACGACCACGGCCAGGAAGGCGCCGCTGACGACCTGTTGGTAGGAGGAGTCCAGGGAGCCGATCTGGTTGATGACGTTCTGGATGACCTTCAGCAGCAGCACCCCGACCAGCGAGCCGCTTACGTGGCCGAGGCCGCCGGTGAGCAGGGTGCCGCCGATGACGACGGCGGAGATGGCCTCCAGCTCCATGCCGTTGCCGAGGATGGTCACCCCGGACGCCAGCCAGGCGGCGTTCAACGCGCCCGCCAGGCCCGCCAGGAGCCCGGACAGGGTGTACACGAGGATCTTGGTGCGGGCCACCGGGGCGCCCATCAGGGCCGCCGCGTCCTCGTTGCCGCCGACGGCGTACACGTGCTGTCCGAAGCGGGTACGGCGCAGGACGACGGCGCCGGCGACGAACAGCGCCAGGGTGATCCAGACCGGGTTGCCGAGGCCGAGGGTCTTGCCCTGTCCGAGGTCGGCCAGCACCGAGCCCTTGCCGATGAGGTAGGTGTCGGCGCCCTCGTCGGTCAGCGCCAGCAGCAGCCCGCGCGCGCCCAGCATGGCGGCGAGGGTGACGATGAAGGGCGCCAGCCGGGACCGGGCGACCAGCAGACCGTTGACGACGCCGATGAGCCCGCAGACCGCGAGCGGAAGCAGCAGCGCCACCAGCGTGCCGTGCCGCGAACCCCAGGCGGCCAGGACACCGCCGAGGGCGAAGAGGGAGCCGACGGAGAGGTCGATGCCGCCGGTGATGATGACGAAGGTCATGCCGAGGGCGACGATCGCGAGGAAGGCCGAACTGGTCGCCATGTTGCCCAGGTTGTCGCCGGTGGCGAAGGAGTCGAAGGAGAACGACGCCGCCAGGGAGACGAGGACGAGGACGGCCAGTGCGCCGTGCTGCTGGATCAGTGCGCTCAGCCGCTCGGCGCGGGCGGAGCCCACCGGCTGGGCGGTCTTCCCGGGTTCGATGCTCGCGGTGGTCACGGGCGGGTCCGTCTCGGTCGTGGTCATCGCTTCCCCCGTCCCCGCGCCGCGTAGACCGCGGCGACGATCACGACGGCCTGCGCGATCTGGGTCCAGGACGGCGGCAGGTCGTGCTTGATGAGCGTGGCGGTCAGCAGCTGGATGAGGACGGCGCCGGCCACGGTTCCGGCGATGTTGACCCGCCCGCCGGTCAGCGGGGTGCCGCCGACCACCACCGCCGTGATCGCGGACAGTTCCATCAGGTTGCCCAGCGAGGTCGGGTCGCTGGCCTGGAGCCTGGCGGTGGCCAGCACGCCCGCGACCGCCGCCAGCAGCGCGCTGACGACGTACACGACGATCAGGACCCGGCGTACGGGCAGACCGGCGAGCTGGGCCGCGGGGCGGCTGTCGCCGACGGCGAGCAGCTGGCGCCCGAAGGTGGTGCGGCGGACGACGAACGCCACCAGCAGCGCCAGTACGGCGGCGATCAGGATCAGATACGGCACGCCCAGGACGTCACCCGAGCCGAGGGACGCCAGGGCGGGGTTGCGCAGGTCCTTCAGCTGGGGCAGCAGCACCAGCGCCAGGCCGCGGCCGCCGACCATCAACGCCAGCGTGGCGACGATGGGCTGGACCCCGATGAGCGCCACCAGCGCGCCGTTGGCCACCCCGGCCCCGGCCGCGAACAGGGCGACGACGAGCAGGGCGGGCAGCAGGCCGTAGCCGAGGTAGAGGGCGGTGACGGAGGCGGCCAGCGCCATCACCGCGCCGACGGACAGATCGACGCCCTCCGTGCCGATGACCAGCGCCATGCCGAGCGCGACGATGATGACCGGGGCGACCTGGACGGCCTGGGTGCGGAAGTTCTCCGCGGACAGGAAGTGCGGGGTGATGACGACGTTGACGACGAGCAGGGCGCCCACGCCGGCGTAGACGCCGTAGGTCTGGAGCCATTGCAGGACGCGGTTCTTGTCGAACGGGACGGTGCGCAGGGCGGCTTCAGCCATCGACGGCGGCCTCCTCGTGGGCGTCGCGCGCGGGGGCGTCCCCGGCGATGGTGCGCATCAGTTTCTCCTCGGTGACGTCGTCGCCGGTCAACTCGCCGACCACTGCCCCGTCCTTCAGTACGACCACGCGGTCGGACCCTTCGATCAGTTCCTCCAGGTCGGAGGAGATGAGCAGGACGCCCAGGCCGTCGGCGGCCAGTTCGTCGACGAGTTTCTGCACCTCGGCCTTGGCTCCGACGTCGATGCCCCGTGTCGGTTCGTCGAGGAGGAGCACCTTGGGGTGCATGGCGAGCCAGCGGGCGAGCAGCACCTTCTGCTGGTTGCCGCCGGAGAGTTCGCCGACCTTCTGGTGCGGTGAGGACGCCTTGATGCGCAGCCGTTCGACGAAGGTGTCCACGACGGAGTCGACGCGGGCCTCGGAGACGAGGCCGAAACGGGACAGGCGCGGCAGGACGGCGAGGGCGATGTTCTCGCGCACCGACAGGCCCGGGACGATGCCCTCGCTCTTGCGGTCCTCGGGCAACAGGCTGATGCCGGCGCGGAGGGCGGCCGGGGTGGATCCCGTGCGCAGCGGCACACCGGCGACGGTGACACCGCCCGAACGGGTGGGCAGGGCACCGGCGATGGCCTTGGCCGTCTCGGTGCGGCCGGAGCCGAGCAGACCGCCGAGTCCGACGACCTCGCCGGGACGGATGCCCAGCGACACGCCGTGCAGCTTGTGAGGCACCGTCAAGTGGCGTGCTTCCAGCACTGGTTCGGTGCCGGCCGCGCCGTGGTCACCGGTGAACTTGGTCAGGCCCTCCGCGCGGACCTCGCCCAGGTCCCGGCCGAGCATCGTCGACACCAGGGCCAGGCGGTCGAGTTCGGCCAGTTCGCCGTGGTGGACGCGGCTGCCGTCGCGCAGCACGGTGACGGTGTCGCACACGGCGTACAGCTCGTCGAGGCGATGGCTGACGTAGACCACGGCGATGCCCGCATCGCGCAGGCGGCGGATGACGGTGAAGAGGGTTTCCACCTCACGGGGTTCGAGGGAGGAGGTCGGCTCGTCCATGATGACGATCCGGGCGTCGGTGGCGACGGCGCGGGCCAGGGCAACCATCTGCTGGGCGCCGACTCCGAGGGTGCGCAGCGGGCGGCGGACGTCCACCCGCACTCCGTAGGTGCGCAGAGTCTCCTCGGCCTGCCGGTTCATGCGTGACACGTCCAGCACCCCGAGGCGGTTGCGGGGTTCGCGGCCCAGGAACAGGTTGCGGGCGACGCTGAGCAGCGGAATGAGGTTGACCTCTTGGTAGATGGTGGAGATGCCCGCCTTCTGCGCCTCGAGCGGGGTGGCGAAGGAGACCGTTCGGCCCTGGAGGACGATCTCGCCCGCGTCGGGCCGGTACACGCCGGTGAGGAGTTTGATGAGGGTCGACTTGCCGGCGCCGTTCTCGCCGATCAGGGCGTGGACCTCACCGGCGTGCAGGGTGAGGTCCACGCCGTCCAGGGCCCGGACGCCGGGGAAGGTCTTGCTCAGTCCGCGGACGGCGAGGACTTCGGCGGGGGATGCCACCGTGTGCCTCCAGAATGCGAGGAAGGGATGACCGGAGGGGGCGGAGCGGGGCGGCGGTCGGCGCGGGAGCCCGGCGGACCGGGCCCACGCGATCGATCGGTCAGCGGGCCTTGCCTCAGTAGGCCTTGCCGAGGTCGCCCTTGGCGTTGTCCGCGGTGTAGGCGCCGTCCTCGATAACGATGTCCTGGGCGACTTCCTCGCCCTTGGTGAAGGTGTCCAGGGTCTGGAAGGCCAGCGGGCCGAAGCGCGGGTTGGACTCGATGACCCCGCTGATCCAGCCGTCCACGATGCCCTGGACCGCGTTCCGGGTGCCGTCGACCGTGACGATCCTGACGTCGCCGGCCTTCTTGCCCGCGCCCTTCAGCGCGGCGACGGCGCCGAGGCCCATCTCGTCGTTCTCGGCGTAGATCCCCTTGATGCCGGGCTTGGACTGGATGAGCTGCTCGGTGACCTGCTGACCCTTCTCGCGGGCGAAGTCACCGGTCTGTTCGAAGACCACCTTCAGCCCAGGCGCCTTCTCCGCGATCCGGTCCTTGAAGCCCTTGGTGCGCTCGGTGGTGACGTTGTTGCCGGCCGCGCCGAGCAGGATCGCCACCTCGCCCTTGCCTCCGGTGGCCTCGATCATCTGGTCGGCGGCACGCTTGCCCTGCTCGACGAAGTCGGAGGCGATGAAGGAGACGTAGTCCTTGCAGGCGGTGGCGTTGATCTTGCGGTCGATGGTGACGATGGGGACCTTCTTGGCCGCGGCGGCCTGCAGGACCGGGTCCCAGCCGTCGGAGTTCAGGGGCGCGATGACCAGCAGGTCGACGCCCTTGGCGAGCAGGTCCTGCACATCGCTGATCTGCTTGGAGAACTGCGACTGGGCGTTGGCCGTCAGCAGTTTGACGCCGCGCTTGCTCGCCTCGTCCTTGATGGACTGCGTCTCGGCGATGCGGAACGGGTTGGCTTCCTTCTCCGACTGGGAGAAGCCGACGGTGGCGTTCTCGAGGTCGAGCTTCTCGGCGCCGTAGGCGTCGATGGTGCAGGTCTCGGCGTCCGCTGCGGGTGAGGCGACCTTCTGTTCCGAGTCCGCGGCGGCCGAGGTGGCGGAGTCGTTCGACGCGTCGTCCTCCGACTTGGCGCAGGAGGTTGCGGTCAGTGCCACCGCCGCGGCCAGCGAGAGGAGAACTGGACGGGCGAGGAGGCGACGGCGGTGTGTGGTGCGCTGCATGGTGACCCCGATCCGGGCGACGCTGAAGGGCAACTGGGCGGCGGTGAGCGAGCAGAGGCCGAGCACAAGTCGAGCAGGAACGTCGAGCAGAACATCGAGCAGAACGTCGAGCAGGGTGGCGCTTCTCCCCCGGCGGACGTGCTGTTCGACCCGCCGCACAGAGGTTTTTACATCGTTGGAAGGATGCTGTAAACCCCTTGTGCACACGCCGGCAGCCGAACGTCAGGCGCCGGTCGCATCGGAAGCCCGGGGCGGCACCGTTGAGAGACGGCGTCACGCCGCAAGCACGTGGCGGCACGGATACGGCCGCCACACGGCCCGTCGGTAGCCATAGACAACGCCCTTGCACAAAAGGTGAGTTGGGCACGACTGGAGAACCGGGCGCGCGGCCCGAACGGGCACGTTCCGCTGCGTACGGCCCCGCACCCACGCCCGAACGGCGTCAGTCGCGTCGAGGGAACGCCCGGCTCAGGCACCTGCGAAGCACACCGGCAGCAGCGTCCACGCGCCCCGCCGCGAGCGCGTTCACACGCCACGCCTGGGACCTGCGGACCGCCACGACGCGACACAGGACCACCGCGCAGGGCCAGTGCCCGGCGCACGCGGAATCCTCCACCGCCGGTGGCGAATCAGCCGCGCACGCCCCGCCCCGAGCCTTGCTGGCGACCTGCGCGAAGCCCGTCCGGGCGCCCGCGCATCACCCCTGCCGGCCCCCGCCCGGTACGGAGCGGCCCAGCGTGCTCTCCCGCTCGACCAGGCGGTAGTCCGCCCACACCCGGCGGGGTTCGGGTGGCGTCCCGCCGCCCAGGCGGGCCAGCACCGACTCGACCGCGAGCCGGCCGATGGCTTCCTTGTCCGGCGACACGGAGGTGAGCGTCACCGCGCCGAACCGTCCCTCGACGACGTCGTCGAAGCCGACGACCGCGATGTCCTCGGGCACTCTCAGCCCGCGTTCGTGCAGCACGCGCATCGCACCGATGGCCATCGGGTCGTTGTAGGCGAAGACCGCGTCCGGACGTCGGCCCGACTCCAGGATGCGGGCCATGGCCGTCGCCCCGTCCATGTGGCCCCAGCCGTCGGTGGCCGCGACCAGCCCCTCGTCGGCCGGGAGACCCGCGGCGGAGAGTTCCTCACGCCAGCCGCGGATGCGCAGTTGGGCGGGTTCGCTGCGTCCTCGCCGCGCACCGATGAACGCCACCTCGCGTCGCCCCAGGCCGACGAGGTGCCGTACCGCGGCGCGGGCGGCGGCGACGTTGTCGATGGCGATGTGGTCGTACGGCAGGCCGTAGTCCCGTTCGCCGAGCAGCACCAGGGGGACGTTCTCCGTCCGGTCGCGCAGGTCCTCCGTCTCCAGCTCGATGGGGCTGAGGATGAGCCCGTCGATCACTCTCGCCCGGAAGCCCTGGCTGACCAGCACCTCCTGTTCACGCAGGCCGCCGGTGTGATCCAGCAGCACGATGTAGTCGTGCGCCGAGGCGGCGTCGATGACGGCCGCGGCGAGCTCGGCGAAATAGGGGTTGCCGAGTTCGGGCAGTGCGAGCGCGATGATGCCGGTGCGCCCTTTGCGCAGATGCCGAGCGGCGAGGTTGGGCTGGTAGCCGAGGGCGTCGATCGACTGCTGGACGCGCTCACGCATGGCCGGTGTGACATGCCGGTAGTTGTTCACCACGTTGGAGACGGTCTTGATCGAGACCCCAGCGTGCGCGGCAACGTCCTTGAGGCTGACCCGCACGGCATTCCCTTCAACAGCGTCCCGGCCGGAAGCGGCCGGTGAGGATACGGAGTCTTCACCATGGGCCGTGCCTGAGTCCCCGCACATGAACTTTTACAACGTTATACAGGCATCGTCACGAGGCTGACAAGGACGCGGGCCATCGAGCGCTCCGAGGTTCGGGCGCTACGGCTTCGATCCCGCCGGTGCGGTCAGGAACCTCTCCGGGTGTGGTCGGGGGTGACGCGCGGCGGGGCGCGGGCCACCTCTGTCCTGTTTGTGTCTGCCGGTGTCCTGCCGGGGCTGCGCCGCTCCCCGTTCTACCGCGGGGACGGGGGCAGCGTGAACCGGAAGGCGCCCTGACCGGTGCCGAGTTGGAGCCAGAGATGGGCGGGCTGGGTGACGACACGGAGGGCGAGCTGCGCGCAGCCAGGGCAGCGGCCGGTGAGGCCGGGTTCGGGGCCGTAGACATGCAGTTCGCTCATCGAGGCCGGGGCGCGGCAGGTCGGGCACGTCCAGCGGGCCGTGGTGGGGTCGAGCGCGAAGAGCTGGGAGAGCGGCCCCGCCAGGCAGTTGCCGTCGAGGTGATGCGGAGGCGGCTGGTTCATGGGGTCTCCTGCTGTCGCGGGCGGAGGAGCGGTCGCACGGGTGAGTGCGGTCAGCCGAACCGTTCGGTACGGATGGTGCGGGGCGGGTGTCCCTGGGTCTGGAGGAGGTCGGCGGCGTGCTCGACGAATCCGGTGGGTCCGCAGATGTAACAGCGGGTGTCCGGTGACGTGGGCAGCCCCTTGAGGTCGTTCGGTGCGATACGGCCGGCCGGGCGGCTCTCGCCGGGGGGTGCCCGGCGGGTGTGGAGGACGCGGATCTCCTCGGTCCCGGCCGGGTCGGCGAGTTCCTCGGCGTACCAGAGCTCGTCGGGGCCGCGCACGGAACAGAGCAGCGCGCAGGGATCACCGACCGGCCCCGCCGCACGCCGGGCGCGGACCATGGCCATCAGGGGGACGATGCCGCTGCCGCCGGCGACGAGGAGCAAAGGACCGCGGTCCTGCGGCGTCCACACGAACCAGCCGCCCAGCGGTCCCTTGACCTCGACCTCGGCACCGAGGGGAAGGACGTCGTTCAGATACGGGGAGACCTCTCCGCCGGGAGCCGTCTGGACGCCGAGTTCGACGGTGTCGCCGTCGGCGGGCGCCGCCAGGGAGTAGCTCCGGACGGCCCGGTAGCCGTCGTCGGCGGTCAGGCGCACATCGAGGTGCTGACCCGGCAGATGGCCGGACCAGCCAGGCACGTCGAAGCGGAGGGTGCGGCCGGTCGCCGTCCGGTCCTCCCGCGCGGTCAGCCGGGCCCTGCGCCAGCCGGCCCCGGGGCTCGGACCGGGTGTCGGGGCACTCATCAGTCGCTCCGGTAGCGCTGCTCGCGCCAGGGGTCGCCGTAGTCGTGGTAGCCGGCCGCCTCCCAGAAGCCCGGCTCGTTGGCGGGCGTGAACCGCAGACGCCTGACCCACTTGGCCGACTTCCAGAGGTACAGGTGCGGGACCAGAAGCCGGGCGGGGCCGCCGTGGTCGGGCGACAGCGGACAGCCGTCGAAGGAATGGACCAGCCAGGCCTTGCCTCCGGTGATGTCCGCCCGGGGCAGGTTGGTGGTGTAGCCGTCGAAGGACTCCGCGACGACGAAGCCGGCGGCTGTCTCCATGGCGTCGGTGAAGACGTCGAGGGAGACGCCCTGCCACCGGGTGTCGAACTTGGACCAGCGGGTCACGCAGTGGATGTCGACGACCGGGTGCTCCTGCGGCAGTGCCGTCATCTCGTCCCATGTCCAGCTGCGGCTCTCACCGGTGTCGCTGGTGACGGTGAAGGACCAGCGGTCCGTGGGCACGTGGGGGGTGGGACCGGCGGTCAGCACCGGGAAGGACTCCGTGGGGTACTGGCCCGGGGGCAGCCGCTCTATGAGGCTTCGGTCGCTGCGGCCGTGGAAACCGGGCGACAGACTGGCCATCGGGACTCATCCTCCCGTTCGAGGTCGGCCTCTGCCCGCTCATGGCCGAGGCCGTGTCGAGCGTGGGTGTCAAGGGCCTGGCCGCAAGGGCGCGGTTGCCGACAAGGCGTGGTGACGGTCAGCCGTCGTGCAGGGCCGTCCGCAGGGCGTCGACGGCGAGCTTGCGGGCGACGTTCGCCGCGCGGGTGTCACGGAGGCTGTCGAGGAGCAGGAAGTCGTGGACCATGCCGGCGACGCGGACGGAGGTGACGTCGACGCCGGCCTCACGCAGCTTGTTGGCGTACTTCTCGCCCTCGTCGCGCAGGACGTCGGCCTCGTCGGTGATGACCAGCGTGGTGGGCAGGCCCCGGAGTTGGTCGAGGGTCGACCGCAGGGGTGCGGCATAGTGCTGCTTCCGCTCGGCAGGGTCGTCGGTGTAGGCGTCCCAGAACCACTTCATGCCGTCGCGGGTGAGGTAGTAGCCCTCCGCGAACTGGACGTACGACGGCGTGTCGAAATCGGCGTCGGTCACCGGGTAGAGCAGGACCTGCGCCTTGAGGTCGAGGCCGTCCTCGCGCTCCTGGTTCATCAGCGCGAAGACGGTGGACATGCACCCGCCGACGGACTCACCGGTGACCGCCACCCGCGAGGTGTCCATTCCGTGGTCGGCGCCGCTCTTCCGCACCCACTGGCCCACCGCGTAGTTCTGCTCGATCTGCGTCGGGTACTTCGCCTCCGGCGCGCGGTCGTACACCGGGAACACCCCCACGGCGCCGGCCCCGACGACGAGTTCGCGGAAGAGACGGTCGTGGGTCTTGTCGTCGCCGAAGACCCACCCCGCGCCGTGGATGTAGAAGACCACCGGCAGCGGGCCGGCGGCGCCCTTCGGGCGGATGACGCGGGTGCGGACCGTGCCCCACTCACCGGCGTCGACGTCCACCCACTCCTCGTCGACCTCCGGCCGGGGCACACCCTCACCGCTCTGCAGACCGGCGAGGATCTCACGGCCCTGCTCCGGCGGAACCTCGTAGATCCGGGGGTGCGGGTCGGTGGCCTCGGCCAGTTCCTTCGCGGCGGGCTCGAGGTACGGCGTGACGGGCGGGGGCAGCTGGGTCATGTGCACTCCGGTGTGTGGGCGCCTCAGGACGAGGCACGATCCCCCCTGGAAACATCCCCGGACTCCATGTTCCCTGCTGCGCACGACGGCGCAAACGGGAGGCCCGGGACGCCGGGCCGGCGCATCGCATGCTGCGGACGGGCTCTCAGCGAGCGGAGGGAGCCTGACCAGCCCGCACAGCCTGCGCGCGACGCGCGCTCGGTGGAGGTCAGCGGGCGATGGACACCGCGAACGGTGTGAATCCGGCGGCGCGGATGACGTGCGGCACGAACAGGACCGCCGCCTCGGTGGCCCGCGCCGTTTCGATTCCGCCGAGGTCGGTGATCCACTCCGGCTGCCAGCCGAGGTCCGCGAGCAGCCCGCGCACGACCTGCTTGGCCTCCGCGTCGTCACCCGAGAGGAAAGCGGTCGGCGGGTGCGTGAGCGCCCCGGGGCCGGTCATCACGGTGTGCAGCATCGTGTTGAGGGTCTTCACCACGGCCGTGCCGGGCAGCGCTCGTTGCAGCAACTCCCCGAGGCTCGAACCGGGGTGGAGCAGTGCGGCGGGCAGGCCGTCCGGGCCCTGGACGGTGGCGTTGGAGACATCCAGGAGGATCTTGCCGTGCAGCGCCTCGCGCAGCGCGGAGAGCCGCTCCAACGAGCTGTCGCCCGGAGTGGCGTTGATGACGACGCGGGCGGTGCGGACGGCGTCGGCGGCAGCGTCCGGCGAGCGGTCCGCCACGCGCACGGCATGGCCGGCCCGGGTGAGGGCGGTGGCCAGTGTGCCGCCGACGCGGCCGTTGCCGAGAACGGTGATCCCGGTCATGAGGACTCCTGAAGGGTTGCGGGGTGTCGGGAGGTTGGAGGGCTGGAGGGGGTGCGGGCGCGGGTCAGCGGGAGAGGGCGGTGACGGCTTCGGCGTGCACCCCGGGTGCGGCGGCCAGGAAGCTGTCGTTGTCCGGGGTCCAGGGACGCCCTTCGGCATCCGAGAGGCGTCCTCCGGCCTCGGTGACGAGCAGCGCCCCGGGCAGCAGGTCGGCGCGTGCTCCGGCGTACTGCCAGAAGGCGTCGATCCGGCCGGCGGCCAGGTTCAGCAGGTGCAGGGTGGCCGGCACCGAGGTGCGCACGACGAGTGCGGCGCGCAGCATCTCGGTGATCGCGGAGCCGCTGCGTCGAACGACCTCGTCGTCCTCGTCCGGCCTGGCCTGGCTGGTGGCCACGATGCCGAGACCGAGGTCGGTCGTCCTGGACACGCTCAGGGAGCGCCCGTCGAGCCAGGCCCCGGCGCCGGCGCGCGCGGTGTAGGTCTCCCCGGTGAGCGGCACGTGGACCGCGGTGAGGACGGGCCGGTTGTCCCGCACCAGGGTGGCGGTCACCGCCCAGTCGGCCAGGGCATGGAGGTGGTTGACGTTGCCCTCTGCCGGGTCCACGACCCACCACTCGCCGGGCGGCAGCGCGCCTCCCGCGAGTTCCTCCGCCACCCAGCGCGCCTCGGGCCGCAGGTCGGTGAGGCGGGGGCGCAGGATGTCGAGGGCCGTCGCGTCGTTGGCGGCGAGCGCCCGCATCAGCTCGTCGCGGCTGCCGTAGGCCACGACCTCACCGAATCGCTCCAGCAGCGCGGCGCCGGCCGCGCGAACGGCGAGCGCGGTGCCGGTCAGCAGGTCGGCGTCGGAGGCGCTGTCGACGGTGAGGCCGAGGGACTTGGAGGCGCTGTCGACGGCGGGGCCGAGGGTCTCGGAGGCGATGCGGAAGGTGCTCCGGCTGGTTTTGGACATGGCTGTGCTCCTGTCTGTGCAGGGGTGGAGGTGGATCGGGCCGCCACCGTGACCGGGGCCGACCCGCATCTCGACCGTAGGGGGCCCGACACCTGACCTCAAGTGCATGTAAAGCACGCCTAGGATGACTGGCATGCAACTGGACCTGAACCTCCTCGCGGCCCTCGACGCCCTGCTGGAGGAAGGCAGCGTCGCCGGAGCCGCCGCGCGCCTGCACGTGACCGCACCCGCGATGAGCCGCAGTCTGGGCCGTCTCCGGCGCACGACCGGAGACGAGATCCTGGTCCGCACCGGACGCACCATGACTCCCACGCCCTACGCCCTCGCGGTCCGGGGACAGGTGCACGAACTGCTCCAGCAGGTACAGGGCGTGCTGGCTCCCAGCCGCGCACTCGACCTCGCGACCCTGGACCGCACCTTCACGCTGCGCTGGCACGACGCCCTGGTCGCTCGCAGCGGCCCGGCGCTCCTGGCGGCTGTGCGCGGGCAGGCGCCGGGCGTGCGGTTGCGTTTCCTCGCCGAATCCCATGTGGACACACCGGAGTTGAGGCGGGGCGAGGTCGACCTGGCCGCCAACGCCGAGCGGCCGACCGCATCCGAGATCCACGCCGAGCGAGTGGGCGGGTCCCGGTACGTCGTCGCGGTGCGGCGGGACCATCCGCTGACCCGCGAAGCCGCTCTCACCGCGGTCGCCTATGCCGGTGCCGCGCACCTCTCCGTCTCGCGGCGCGGGAATCTCGCCAACGCCCTCGACGCGGCACTCACCCGGCTCGGCCTGGCCAGACGGGTGGTGGCGACCGTACCGACCGAGGGGGCCGCGCTGGAATTCGTACGCGAATCCGATCTCCTCGTCACCGTGCCGGAGTCCACCACGCGCCCGGTGGCGGAGCGGCTGGAGCTGGCCCTGCTCCCGCTGCCGCTCGATCTGCCGACCGCGACGGTGTACCTGTCATGGCATCAGCGCTACGACACCGACCCGGCCCACGCGTGGCTCCGCGAACTCGCCCGCGCCGCGCTGGCCGACGCGGGGAGCGAACGGGATCGCTGAAGCCCCCGTACTCGACTCCCACAGCCAGTCGGAGTGGTCGTCGACCGGTGTCGGGCGAGGCCGTCTGCCGGGACACCGCGGCTCGCGGGTCCCGGCAGACAGTCAGGGGCGCAAGGCGCCACCCGTTCCTCCGGTCACGGGAAGGAGGTCAGCTTCGACGGCACCGTGTCCGTCCCCGACGTCGGCGCGCCGGTGTTGTTGACGACGTGGGCGTACTGGCCCTTCCCGCCGAGGGAGATCACCAGGACGTCGTGCAGCTTCACCCCGGCGGTGACCGGGACCTGGAAGCCGTGTGCCTGGACGATGGTCGGATCGGCGGTGTAGTTGCAGTAGCTGCCCAGGCCCCACGCCTCGTGCTGGGTCACGGTGTCGGCGACCTTGTAGGCCGCGTAGCCGACGATGCCGTCATGGGTGATGGCGGCGGCGTTCGGGGCGTCGTAGGCCTTCTCGTTCTGGAAGAAGATCGTGCGGCCGCGTTCGCCGCTCCACAGGACGTCGTACTTGTTGAAGTGCTCGACGAACAGCCCCGTGGCCAGGACGTCGTCGCCGTTGACGCGCAGGCCGTAGTCGGCACGGTTGGTGTCCCAGCCGACGCCGGTGCCGTGGTCGGCGCGCCACAGCCAGGTGTGGTCGATGACGACGTCGTCGCTGTTGACGACGACGGAGTTGGCGGCGAGGCCGGCCCCGGCTCCGCCGATGCGGACGAACACGTCCTGCACGGTGGTCGGATTGGCCGAGTGGTCGGCGCCGGCGCCGGGCTGTCCGATCTGGAGCAGGGTGTCGGAGTTGACGGGGCCCGCGTCGATGAGGAAGCCGGCGAGGCGTACTCCGTCGACGTCGGCCACATGCATGGCGTCGATGCCGTTGTCCGGCACGAGCGTCGCCAGGCCCAGTCCGAGCACGACGGTGTCGGCGCGGGTGACGTCGATGGTCTGGTCGAGGTGGTAGATGCCGGGCGTGAACAGGAGGTTGAGCCCCTGGGACAGCGCCTGGTTGATGGTGGCGGCGGTGGCGCCGGGCTTGACGACGTAGAACTGGTCCAGTGGCAGCGAGGTACCGGCGTTCGCCGGCCAGGACACGCCGCGAGCGTTGGTGCGCTTGGCGGGCACGAACACCTTGTAGGTGCTGCCGTCGAGGTAGAGGAACGGCTTCTCGCGGGAGACGGGTGTGGTGTCGAGGGAGGTGTACGGGCCCGAGTCGAAGTTGGTCGCCGGGGCGCCCTGCACACCGGTGAAGGTCATGTTCCACACGCCGTTGGTCCAGCCGCCGACGGAGCTGTCACGGGTGTACCACTGCTGCTGGGAGTACGGCCCGACGGTACCGTCGATCCTCGAGTCGGCGATGTAGCCGCCGGAGGCCCAGCCGTAGCCGTTCGGAGCCAGGTTGAGGCCGCCCTTGACGTGGATACGGCGGAACGGCGCGGCCTGCGCGACGGCCCAGCGGTCGGTGCCGTTGGAGGGCGTGATGGCGAGGTTCTCCGCCGAACGCCAGAAGTTCTGCGTGGCATTGCCGTTGAACCAGCCGGCGTCGACGGTGATGTCCCCGTTGATCTGAGTGTCGTCGGGGTTGAGGCCGAGTCCCAAGATCGAGGTGTAGAAGCCGATCTGGGCGTTGATGCCGTTGTAGGTGCCGGGCTTGAGCAGGAACTGGTAGCGGCCGGTGCCGAACTGGCTCGACTCCTGCTGGGCGAAGACGCTGTCGAACTTCTGCTGGAGGTTGGGGGTACCGGGGTCGACGACGATGACGTTCGGGCCGAGGTCGCCGCCGCCCTGGACCGGGGGAACGCTGCCGCCGGTCGTGGTGTGGACGGCTACCTCCCACAGGGAATAGCCGTAACCCGTGGCGCGGACGGTGCCGTTGACGCGGAGGTAGCGGCCGGAGCCGGTGACGTCGTAGGAGGCGGTGCCGCCGCTCGCGCCGGTGACGCTTTTGAGGGTGCTCCAGCTCTGGCCGTCGGAGGAAGCCTGGAGCTGGAACTCCTTGGCGTAGGCGGCCTCCCAGGTCAGGTCCACCTTGCAGAGGTTCACGACCGAGCCGAGGTCGACCTGGACCCACTGCGGGTCGGCGGCCTGGCTGGACCAGCGGGTGCCGGTGTCGCCGTCGAATGCGGCGGAGGCGGGGGTACCGGCGTTCTCCGTGGAGGAGGCCGAGGCGGGCCGGCCCTTCGCGGCGTTCGCCGGGTCACACGAGGACGTGCCCGTGCCGGAGGAGCCGAAGACCTGGAACTCCCAGAGGGAGTAGCCCCATTGGGTGGCGCGGTGGATGCCGTACATCCGGATGTAGCGGCCCTGTCCGGAGACGTCGAGGGTGTCGGTGCCTCCGTCGCCGCCGGTGACGGAGGTGAGGTCGGTCCAGGTGCTGCCGTCGGTGGAGGCCTGGATCTTGTAGTCCTTGCCGTAGGCGGTCTCCCAGGTCAGGACGACTTTCGAGACCGAGGCGGTGGCGCCCAGGTCGACCTGGAGCCACTGCGTGTCGGTGGCGGCCGACGACCATCGGGTGCCGGTGTTGCCGTCGACGGCCGCGGCTGCCGGGGTGCCGGCGTTCTCGTCGGACGACGACGTCGCGGTTCTGCCTTGCGACAGCGGGAGTTCGGCCGCGCCGGCCGAGTGGGGTACGGGGAGGGCGAGCAGCGCTGCCATGGCGGCGAGCACGACGCCCATGGATCTGAGTCTCATGGAGGTCCCTGCGGGTGTGATGGGAACGGAGGACGAGGCCGCCGACGGCAAGCGGATTGACACGCCAAGGGCTGCGCCAAGGCGCTTAGTTCACGTCTTGATTTAACTGATGAGTTGCAACTCTCGGCAAGACTGCGGAAGTTGCAATCTCTCTGGATCTGCTTCGGCCGGGTCTTCTGCCTGCCGGCCGTTGCCGACGCCGTGCACCATCGACCCGCATGACGGGTCACCGTGGACGTGCCCTCCGCAAGAGGTACGGCCACCGCCCCTCTCACTTCACCCCCGACCGCACCGCCGATCACCGCTCGCAGAATCAGGACGTGATGTTCCACGCGGCGACGATCGTGGTACCGGCGGCGGCAGCCGCATACCGAGCCACTGCTCGGCGTCCCAGGCGTGGAACCGCTCCACCTCCGTGAATCCCAGCTTTGCCGCGAGGCGCATCGAACCGATGTTGGCGGTCTGGGTATGGAGGACCACCGGCTCGCCCGGCAGCATGCCGTGGAACCAGTCCAGGGCCGCCGCGCAGGCCTCGGTGGCGTACCCGCACCCCCACACTCGCGGCAGGAACATGTAGCCGAGATCGACCTTCCCCAATGCAGCCGGACGACTGTGCTCAGGTGCTCTCCTGAGCAGGATCTGACCGATCATCACCCCGTCGAGATGCACGACGAAACTTCCCGGCCACCGCTCGGGCACCTCGGGCAGCTCGCGCTCAAGTTGTGCGGGCGGGCGAGGGCCGCCCAGGTAGGTGTGCACCTCGGGCGACGCCAGCAACTCGATGAACGCCGGACGGTCCCGGGCCTCGGGCCCACGGAGCACGAGCCTCTCCGTCCTGATCGGGACAGGAGGCCAGGCGACAGGTCCAAGATCAGTCATGCCCGCCAGCCAAGCAACAGACATTGCGGCGTTCAAGGCCGGCCCAGTACCTCGCCGTGTTGCCGGGTGCCCTTCATGCGTGTGAGAGGGCGAAGGAGACGAGGAAACCGCTGACGGTCACCAGCCCGATCGCCAGGTGGGCTTCCTGGAACGCCTCCGGGATCATCGTGTCGGCGATCATGGCCAGGATCGCTCCCGCGGCCACCGCCGTCACCGCGGCGACGACAGCCGGCGAGAAGCCTCCGACGACGGTGTAGCCCAGCACCGCGGACAGGGCGCTCGCGGCGGCGATGGCGCCCCACACCCCGAAGACATAGCCCTTGCTGCGTCCGGCCTTCTTCATGCCGGCCGAGCTGGACAGTCCCTCGGGGACGTTGCTGATGAACACGGCCGCGACGGTGACCATGCTGACGGCGCCGCCGTCGAGCAGGCTGACGCCGATGACCGCGGATTCGGGAACGCCGTCGAGCAGTGCGCCCAGCGCCAGGGCCAGGCCCGAGCCGCTGTGTTCTTCCTCGGAAGGCTGCGCCTGAGCCGGGTGGTGGCCGGATCGCTTTCGATGCCGGGCGCCGCGGCGCGCCAGCCACACATTGCCGGCCGTGTACGCCAAGGCCCCGGCCAGCGTTCCCACGGCCGCCGGGGCGAGCCCGCCCTGTTCGTAGGCTTCGTCGATCAGTTCGAAGGAGACGGCCGAGAGCAGGACGCCGGCGCCGAAGGCCATGACCAGCGCGATGACTTTCTGCGGCACCCGCAGCATGTAGCCGAACACCGCTCCCAGCAGCAGGGCAGCACCGGCCAGCAGCCCCCAGCCGCCCGCTTGGATCACCTGTGGCATGCTGCCCCGTCTACCCCTCGCGAGCCGGTCCCACCCTGTCGGTGGCCGCGGGCATGCGCCTGCCGTCAACGTGACCCTCTCCGGAAGCCGCTGGCGCCGCCGAGCGGTCATGCACACGCCGTCCCTTTCCCCTCGGGCACCGCAGCCGGCTCGCCTTCGCTACAGCGTCCCCGGCAGCCAACCTGAAACGGCCGCCCCTTGCGTGCAGGGCCCGAATTCGACGCCTCATCCCACCGGTAGGGGTACTCGCGGCGCAGCACGGACCCAACAGCCAACTATTTCGGAGGTGGCGGGAATGACAGCCTCGCCCCATTCGCCGATGGAAACCCATCCCGACATCATCGACATGCACCGGCGCCATGAACTGGCCGAGCATGCGACGACCACCACGCGAGCCCAGGCCGTGGAGACCTTGGCCTTCCTCACGGGGATCTATCTTGCGGCCTCTCCGTGGATCGCGGGCTTCGACGGCCTGTCCACGCTGGCTGTCAACAACCTGATCGTCGGCATCGCCTTCGCGCTGCTCCTGAGCGGCGGCTTCGGTCGTGCCTACGAACGCACGCACAGCATGGCGTGGGCCGCCTGTGCCCTGGGCGCGTGGACGATTGTCGCCCCGTGGGCCGTGGCCGGTGACGTCAGCACCACCCGGTCGATCGTGAACAACGTCATCGTCGGCGTCCTCGCTCTGATCCTGGGCATGGCCGCCAGCGCGATGGCCAATCGCAACACACCGCACGCTGAGGAACGAGGCGTACCACCGACGACGTACGGAACCGGCCGAAGCTGACCCTTCGGCACGGGCCGCGCAACGACCCTGTTGCCCGGGCGCCGGCGGACAGAGCGTCACGCCCGGGCAGCAGGTGCCATCACCAACCGCAAGAAGATCGGTCACCCGTACCCGTTCATGGCAGCAGCCGAGTGAACCCCCTCAGACAGCGGCGAGTTCGGCGGCGCCGAAGGAGACGTCGAAGCGGTCGCACCAAATGCTGACGCTGCTGTATCCGGACAGGTCGACGTCCTCGGGAACGACGTAGTTCTGGCTGCCCTTGTTGCCCTTCAGCTTGCCGAGGCTGACGTACTTCCCGTCGTCGAAGACACGCCAGCCGGCCGTGCCCTCCTTGACCGGCGCGTCGGTCAGCCACACCCGCAGGTCCGGCCCGTTGCTGGTGTCGAGGTTCTCCAGCCGCACGACATGGGAGCCGTCGGCCAGTCGTACGAGTCTCACCGTGCCCGAGGTCGCGTGCTCATGGCTGATGAGTTCACCGCTCGCGAGCGTCTGCGGCCCGGACTGCGTGGGGGAAGACGCCCCGGAAGACGCCGCAGCCGGAGGAACGAACGTCTCCGCGGCCTCGGGCAGCGCCTCTTGCACCGTCTCGTCCTGCCACAGCTTCCACGGCTGGAACCAGTACAGCCCGAAGCCGACCGCGGCCACGGCCACCACCAGCACCCCGACGATCCAGGACCTGCCCGGCAACTTCCGCACGCGCCTCACCCCTTGAGAGTTTCCTGTCCGTCCTCATTCAAGAGCAGGGACGGCCGACACAGGCGTCCGGAGAGATGACGGAACTCTTACGTCGCGGCGGGCGGCCCCTCCACCGGCTCAAGGCGTTCTGCCGACGGCAGGGGCGAGATCGGAAGACGCGCGAGCGGGGCTTCCGGAGGGGATCACCGTGTGCCTGATCCTCCCTCGCCCTGTCCAACATTTCGATCGTCATCGAAATCATTGCCGGTCGCGCACCGGTCACGCGAGTATCTGCTGGCTATACCAAGGTGACACTTTCGGGCCGGGACGGGTGACCGACCGGGATTCGGCAGAAGGGGCCATCAGTGACGGCATTCCGGCGAACTCCCGGCGCTCACCGGCGCTTTGTCGTGGCCGGTGCCATGTGCTTGGGCCTGGCCGTGGCCGGGGGAATGCACGCGTTCACCGTTCCCCCGCCGGCTTCTTCCACTGCTGCGGCTGGAGAAGAACAGCGTGAGCTGTCGCGGCAGGAGTTGAGCCTTCTGCATGACGCCGGCCAGATTTTGCTGCGTGACTGCATGCAGCGGAAGGGCTTCGAGTACCAGCCGGTCGAAGAGAACCCGATTCCGGAGGCCCGGGAGTTTCCCTACGTGCTCAACGACGTGGCGTGGGCCCGGAAACACGGTTACGGCACAGATATCCAGCACGATCTGTCCGAGCTGAGAAAAACAGACGCCAATCAGCGGTATTTTCGCGGACTGCCGGCCAAGCAGCGGGCAGCGGCTCTGACCGCAGCCAATGGTTCTCGCCCCCTGACGGTGACGGCCAGGGCCCCCGACGGCATGCTGTACCAACGGAGCCCCGAAGGCTGCCAGTCGGAGGCCGACGCGACGCTCTACGGAAACCTGGGGAACTGGTTCCGGGCGAGCGTCACTGTCGACGCGCTCACGGAGATCCGCCGTGCAAGGGTCACCGCGGATCCGCGCTTCGCCGAGGCGGTCAAGCCCTGGGTCACGTGTATGCGGGCCGCCGGCCACCCCTCTTCGAGCCCGACCGACTCGCGCGCGGCGGCCGGCTCGCGCAGACCACCTCTTTCCAGGAACGAGGAAATCGCACTTGCCGTCACCGAGGCACGGTGCGCCCACACCTCAGGGTTGGCCGAGACCGCACGGGTCCTGGACCTGCACTACGCCCGCAGCCTTCAGCGGCAGTACCACCAGGCCGTGCGTACCTACCGGGAACTGCAACGGAACGCACTGCCCCGTGCCCGCCGTCTCACACAGACGGCCGACACCACCTCATGAACCCGGAATCCGCAACGAGAGGAAAGAACATGGGCACAGTACGGCGCGCACTGATCGGTGCGGCTCTCGCCGTTGTGACGGTGGCAGCCACACCGCTCGCCGCGCAGGCATCGGACCCCGCTCCCCTGTCCCCGGGGAACTCGCTCGCCGATGGCTTTCTCCACGTCTACTACAACACCGGCTACTCGGGTTGGTGCGACTCCTGGACCGGAGAAGCCCCGGACTGGGGCAGCTGCCGCAACCAGGCGAGCTCGCTCTGGAACAACGGCTACCCCGGCAACCTGGACGACGTCTGGGTGTACTGGGGCCTGAACTACACAGGCGCCCGTCGCGGCGTCCACAACGGGGTAGGGCTCAGCGACCTACGCCAGTGGACCTTCGACGCCAACACGGGCCCCGGATCAGGAGAGTGGCTCAACGACAACATCTCCTCGCATCGGTGGACGAACCTGCCCTGAGTCGAGGCCCCCGAGTTCGAGGAGCTCGTCGCGTGAGAGGAGTGAGCGCTGCCGCGTCAGGAAACCGGCCATTCTCCAGCCGGTATCGGCCACTCACACAACTCTCGTCCCACCATGGCGCTCCTACCTCTTGCGGGACCACTCACAGGCTTTTGACCGAGGCCTGCCTCGCATTTCGGGGGATCACATGTTGACGTTCCATTTCACGAACGCGGACATCGCACGCGTACGGGTGGCGAGCAGACCGGATCCGATGTGGGAGCTGCTGCTCAGTCTGCATCTGGTGCGGGGGGAAGACGGCGCGGTCGTCTTCGGCCCGTGGAAGAGGCAGGTGCGGTCGCGGCTCTCCGCCGCCGTCCATATGCTCTTCGACCTCGCCCCGCCCCGGGGCTACTCCGCCGATTTCCTCACCCCGGCCCACGGCCGGGACGGCCTGGAGGCGGGGCTTGAGGGCCTGCTGTCCACCCCGCGCCGCGTGCTGCGCCGGGACATCAGGCGGCTGGCCGCCGCCCAGCGGCCCGGCACCTGGCTCCGGTCCCTGGCCGAGGGGGACCTGCACACCCTGCGCCGCCTCGACCGGACCCTGCGCGGGTACTTCGCCATCGCCCTGCGACCGCACTGGAGCCGGGTGCGCACGGCCTTCGACCGTGACCGCGCACTGCGGATGCAGGCGGTGACGGACGGGGGCGTCGAGGGCATGCTGGCCACCCTGCACCCGGATCTGCGCTGGCGGTCCAATCTGCTGACCATGGCCAGCGCCTGCGACCGCGACATCCATCTCGACGGACGGGGGCTGCTCCTGCTGCCGTCGTTCTTCTGCTGGCGCGCTCCGATCACCCTGCGCGATCCCGGCCTGCCTCCGGTGATCGTCCACCCGATAGCGCACGACCTGGGCTGGGCGCAGCCGGACACCGGGCTGCTCCGCGACCCGCGGGAGGCCCTGCGTACCCTCCTCGGCCGGACCCGCGCCGATCTGCTCGCCGCCCTCACCACGGGCGGCGCGTCGACCGGGGAGCTCGCCCGGCGGCTCGTCGTCTCCCCCGCCTCGGTGTCGCATCACACCGCCGCTCTGCGTGAATCCGGGCTGATCGTCACCCGGCGCCGCGGGCCGGCCGTCCACCACAGCGCGACCCCGCTGGGGGAGGCGCTGGTGGACGGCCGCCGCGGCATTCCGCCGGTCATGTCCGGGTGACGCGGCCCTGATCAGGCGCCCAGGGTGAGCACTCCCGCGCCCTGCCCCGGAGCCTGGGTCCAGGAAGCGGCGCGTGCCGTCGTTGAAGACGTGGACGTCCCACTGCTGGCAGCGGCCGCTGTTGCAGGGGAACGAGCGGGGTCGTCGCGGCCGTCTTGAGCGGCTTCATGTCATCCCCCGGGTGTGCGAGTGGTCGGGCTCGCTCGCCAGGACTGGAACCGGGGCCCCACAGCCACCAGACGCTTCAGCTGTCCCGGAAGAGTCGGCGGACCGGCGGAGACAGACTTCAGGACGGGGACCGGGCGGGCGTCGTCCAGCACACCGCGCGAGGGGCCGGAGGCTCACCTGGAGGGTGCCTCGGCGAGCGAGAGTCTGTTCCCGTCGGGGTCCAGCACGACGACATGGCGTACGCCGTTGCTGTAGGTCTCGACCGGTTCGTGGCTGATCCCGTGTGCGGCGAGCCGGGCCAGGATGGCGTCGAGGTCGTGCACGCCGAGCGTGATCATGGCCCCGCCCACCCGCTCCGCGCGCGCGTCGCGATCGTCGACGACGACCCACGCGTTCTCGCCGACCCGCCACAGGCGCTCCGCGCCGATGATCTCGTCCGCAGGTCGCCCGAAGAACACCTCGAACCACCGCAGCGCCTTGGTCCGGTCACTCACGCACATGACGCTGTACAGGTCCACCGGGATCACCCCTCGTAGTCGTGTCGGAAGCCGGACCGCTGACGCGACCAGAACTCGTCGGAAGCGGCGGCCGCAGGGCGAGGTCGGCGTGAGACCCGGTCGAGCGGTCGCCCGCGGTGCGGCGCCACCTCGGCGGCGGGCCGGTGCCGCAGTACGCCGTCGGCATCGCAGGGCACGGCAGCGTACGGCGAACGGTTCCGGCTCCCGCGCCCGCCGCGGGGTGCGGCGGGCGCGGGAGCCGGTGCGGTCGGGTGGTTCTTCTCAGCAGGGGTTGACGGTCAGTTTGAACGTGGACGTCGTGTTGCGGATGTCCTGGGCGTTGTTGCCGGTGCGCAGGCAGTTGATCGTGGCCTCACCCACGGCCGGGCCCTGGCCGGGTTCGGGCATCTCGTTGGCCCAGATGCCGAAGCCGGACTTGGCGTCCCAGGCGTCACCGCTCTTGCGGGCGCCGGTGATGGAGATGTCGGTGAGGACGGTGTCCTTCACCGGGTTCTCGGGCTGGGTGCCGTTGTACTTGGTCTGGAACATGATGCCGCTGTAGGTGGGATCGACGATGTCGACGTGGTTGACGCGGATGCCCTGGAAGACCTTCGAGGCGGAGAAGAGCCAGATGCCGGGGAAGGTCTGATCGCCCCAGAAGTGGCCGCCGGCGCGGACGATCGAGATGTTCTCGAACGTCGTCGGATCGGTGCCGAAGCCGTTCATCGGGTAGCCGAAGTCCAGCGAGGAGATGGTGATGCCGGAGTAGACGAGGGTGTCGGCGATGTGGATGTTGCGGAAGGTGTTGTTGTAGCCGCCGTACACGGCGACACCCGCGGCACGCCAGGTCAGGGTGGTGGTGAGGTTCTCGTAGACGTTGTTCTTCATGTCGGCGCCGCCCGCGTCGATGGCGGAGAACAGGGCGAAGCTGTCGTCGCCGGTGGCGCGGGCGTCGTTGTTGGTGACGAGGTTGTCGGTGGAGCCGTTCGTCATGTTGATGCCGTCGGCGAACAGGTTGCGGATCCGGGAGTTCTTGATGGTCATGCGGTCGGTGTTGGCGCCCCAGTAGAGGCACACCATGTGCTCGTTCCAGATGTCGTCGATGGTGATGTCGGAGACGTTGCCGAAGTCGAAGACCTTGCCGGGGCCGTCGATGCGCGACGTGTAGTTGCCGAAGTAGGCGAAGCCCTTGAAGAGCGAGCCCTTGGCGGTGGCGTCGGCACGGAAGCCGATGTCGGTGTTGTCCTGCGTGGTGGGGGCGTGGAACTGGGTGTACCAGGGGCCGGCTCCGACCACCTTGACCGGCTTGCCGTAGACCTGGAACTTGCTCCCGGTCTCGTAGTCGCCGGGCGGGAGGTAGACGCCGACGAGGGTGTTGGTGGTGTCCATGCGCACCTTGTCCAGGGCGTTCTGCACATCCTGGTGCGTGAAGCCGGCGGGCACGGCGTACGTCGCTGGGTCGGGGTTGGCCGCCGGGGCGACCTGTTCGAGGTTGATGAAGTCGATGGTGTAGGTGGAGGTGTTGGCGGAGCCCTTCTGGAGGCGGATCTTGCTGCCGGCGGGCACGGTCTCGCCGAGCATGAGGTGTGCCTCGTCGTAGATGTGCCGTGGGGCGCCCGCGCCGGGCGAGTTGCCGGGTGAGGCTTCGGCGCCGTAGAGCCAGGCGTACTTGGAGGTGAGCGGGATGGCCTTCTTGAAGGTGCCGTCGACGTAGAGGTCGAGGGTGGCGTCGGTGCCGCCGCCGCCCGCCGCGTCGGGGATGGAGAAGCGGGTCACCAGGGTGTTGGTGGCGGCGCGGGTGGTGAACTCGACGTACTCGCCGGTGGCGTCGAGGCGGACGGCCTTGCGGCCGGAGGCCTCACCGGCGGGGTCGCCGACGGTGCGGTTGGGGCCGAGGACACTGGCGCCGCCGCCGGTGGTGCCGTCCTCCGCCTCGTACATGTCGTAGGGCATGTTGGCGCCGCGGCCGACGAACAGGGACTGGGTGGCGGTGTTGTTCTCGCGCTTGACGGGGAGTTCGTTGGTGTCGGCGGCGAGGACGGTCTTGATCGTGTAGGTGCCGTTGGCGGCCGTCCAGGGGCCGAGGGTGACGACCGTGGAGTCGCCGGGGGCGAGGGCACCGTCGTAGGAGCCGGTCAGGGTCTTGACCGTGGCGCCCTGCTTGTCGAGGAGGGTCAGGGTGACGCCGTGGCTGCCCGCGGCGGTGGGCTCGGTGCCCTGGTTCTTCACGGTCGCCTTGAAGTTGACGGTGTCCCCGGCCGACGGGCTGGAGGGGGTGGTGGTGACCGAGGTGGTGACCACGTCGGAGCTGGCGACCGGCTTGACCACCAGGGCCGTGGGGCGGGTGTAGGTGTTGTTGGACTCGTTCTGCTCGATGACCGTGCCCGCGTCGTCGGCGACGGCGCTGAGCTCGTAGGAACCGGCCTCGCGCTGACCGATGGAGGCGGTGACGGTGGTCTGGGCGCCGGCCGCGAGGGCGCCCACGTCGGCGGTGGCGACCTTGGTACCGCCCAGACGCACCGCGAGCTTGCTCGCCGCCGCGGCGGCGGGGCCGTCGTTGCGGACGGTGGCGGTGACGGTGATGGCGTCCGACTCGACGGGCGCGGCGGGTGTCGTCGTCAGGTCCGTCACCTGCAGGTCGGGGTTGGGGGCGGGGACGCCGATCACCTGGAACTCGGCCAACTGACCGGCCGGAGCGCCGGAGTTGGCGGTGAAGCGGAGCCTGACGTCGGCGGTGCGGGCGGTGAGCGGGATGGTGACCGTGTTGGCGTCGGCCGGGTCGAAGGCGTAACTCTTGGCGGCGACCAGGCTGGTGAAGTCGGTGGCGTTCTGGTCCCGTCCGAGGACCTCGATGGTCTGGGTGCGGGCGGACCAGGCGCTGTCGGGGTTCAGCTTGAGGACGAGGCGTTCGAGGTCGGCGTTGGCGCCGAGCTTGACGGTGAGGGTGTTGGGGTAGCTGCCGCCGGCGCCTTCCCAGTAGGTGGTGGTGCTGTTGTCGTTGGCGTTGGCGGCCACATAGGTCTGGACGGTGGAGGAGGCGTCGATCGGCTTGCCGACGGCGAGGTTGGAGCCGGTGCCGCCGCTGCCGTTGCGGGTGACGCTGTTGCTGTTGCCCGACTGGTTGCCGGCGGCGTCCTTGGCGCGGACGTGGTAGGTGACGGTGCTGGTCGCGGGCTGGGTGTCGGTGAACGTGGTGACATTGCCGGCGACGCTGTCCCTGAGGACGTTGTTGGCGTAGATGTCGTAGCCGCTGACACCGACGTTGTCGGTGGACGCCGTCCAGGTGAGTTTGATCTGGTTGCTGCCCGGCTCGGTGTAGGCGAGGTTGGCGGGGGCGGTGGGTGCCTGGGTGTCGCCGGCGTCACCGATGCGGGTGACGGTGTTGCTGTCGGCGGACTGGTTGCCGGCGGCGTCTCGGGCCCGGACGCGGTAGGAGACGGTCTGGTTGGCCGGGCGGTTGTCGGTGAAGGTGGTGACGTCGCCCGCGACGGAGGTGAGCAGGGAGCCGTTGGCGTAGATGTCGTAGCCGGTGACGCCGGTGTTGTCGGTGGACGCCGTCCAGGTGAGTCTGATCTGGCCGGTGGCCGGCTCGGTGTACGCCAGGTCGCCCGGGGCGCTGGGGGCCTGGGTGTCGCCGCCGCTGGGGCCGTAGATCTCCAGCTCGGATATCTGGGCGGCGGGCTGCACCGTGTTGGCGGTGACCAGGACGCGCACGAAGCGGGTGGTCGTCGCGTCGAAGGAGATCGTGGCGGTGTTGTCGTTCGCCGCGTTGAAGGTGTAGCCCTGCGACGCCGACAGATCGGTGTAGGTGCTGCCGTTGGCACTGCCCTGGATCTTCAGGGTCTGGCTGCGGGACTCCCAGCCCGCGGGGAGTTTCAGGACCACGCGGTTGACGGCGAGGGAGGCGCCGAGGTCTGCCTCCAGCCACTGCGGGAGGGCGTTGTTGGTGCTCTCCCAGTAGCTCGCGCGGTTGCCGTCGTTGGCGTTGGGCGCCGCGTACACGTCGGTGTGGCTGCTGGCCTTGAGGGTCTTGCCGGAGGCGAGATCGGCGGAGGACTCGCCCGCGGCGTGGACTTCGAGTTCGGAGAGCTGGGCGGCCTGCCAGCCGGTGTTGGCGCTGATGGCGATGCGGACGTAGCGGGCCTGCGCGGCGGGGAAGCCGATGGTGACGGTGTTGGCGGCCCCGGGGCTGAAGGTGTAGGCGGCGGAGCTCTTGAGGGTGTTGAAGCTGGTGCCGTCGGCGCTGCCCTGGACGGCGAGTGTCTGGGTGCGGCTGTCCCAGCCGCTGGGCAGCTTCAGGACGACTTCGTCGATGGACCGGCTGCTGCCGAGGTCGGCCTGGACCCACTGGGGCAGGCTGCTGCCCGCGCTCTCCCAGTACGTGGCCTGGTTGCCGTCGGTGATGTTGGCGGCGGCGTACCCGCTGTTGGCGCTGCCGGCCGAAGCGGTGTCGCCGAGCGCGATGTTGGGTCCGCCGGCGGCGTGGGCGGTCATCAGGGGCCCGCCCAGGGCCAGCAGGCTCGTGACGATCACGGCGCTCAGCCACCGTGATCTCCAGGTGGGGGTTCTCATCGTTCCTCGCATTTCGGGATCGCACGTTGGGGTGCGGGTCGCGGCTCCGGAGGGGGCATCTCTTTATGACGCCCTGGAATTCAGACTTTGCGTTGAACGGTCAGAGAGTTGCAGAGGTTTGTCGCAGCGTCTACAGCTCCGACACGGTGAGTTGTCGGCCCGCCGAACGCGCCCGGCCAGCGGGCAGCCACCCCCCGCATGAGCGCGGGGCATGCCGATTCGGCGACCCGCGCACGGCGGGCCGCCGGACCGGTTGCCCCGCAGGTCAGTTGCGGTTGATCACGAACTGGGAGCCCGGCTCCACACAGACGTCGCCCTCCGCCGAGTCCGTGATGGTCACGCCGGTCAGGGTGGCACTGCCGCGGGCCCCGCCCATGGCGAGCACACCGCAGCCGTTGCGCGACTTGTCGATACGGACGTTGCTCACCTGCACGCCCGGCATCGCACCGCCGCCGGTCTTGAACTGGAGGCCGTCGTAGGTCGAGTCATGGATGTCGGTGTCGCGGATCCTCACCCCCGGAATGTCCGGGCCCTGCGCGAACAGCGTGATGGCACCGAACTCCTGGTCCTCGTTCCAGAACGCCCCGCCGGTGCGGTACAGCGCGTTGTTGGCGATGAGGGTCTGTCCTGAGAACGGGATCGGGTCGTGGTCGGTGGCCAGCATGATGCCGGGGTAGTTCATGGTGTCGGAGACGACGTTGTTCTCGATCGTGTTGCCGTAACCGCCGTACACCGCGATGCCGTTGGCGCGCCAGGGCAGTTGGACGGTGTTGTTGCGGAAGTGGTTGTCGTGGCCGACGTCCACCGAGGTGTCCTTGACGTACTTGCTGGACCAGACGGCCAGGGCGTCGTCGCCGGTGTTGCGGAAGGAGGAGTTGTACACGGTCGAGTTGCGGGTGCCGTTGGCGAAGTTGATGCCGTCGGCGTAGGTGTCGCGCACCCGCATACCGGTGAACTCCAGGCCGTCGCCCGGGTTCCAGAGCTCGGGGATGTTGGAGTAGTCGCGGCCGACCCACACACCGACGTTGGCGTGCTCGATCCACACGTTGCTGATCTTCGTGTTCTTGCCGAAGCGGCCGTTGAGCCCGACGCCGCCCTCGGCGTTGCCGTCGCCGCCCCGGATGGTGCCGGAGCCGAAGACGGCGATGTCGGAGATCTTGGTGTTGTCGTCGATGTCGAAGCCGAAGTTGCCCTCGTGCGGGTGGTTGATGCCGCCCGCGTCCTGGGGTGCGGTCAGCGTGTACAGCTGCGAGTGCCACATGCCGGCGCCGCGGATGGTCACGTCCCGGATGCCGACCTGGTTGTACTGCCCGCGGTCGAGGGGGTCGTCGGTGAGGATCTTCTGCTCCTGGCGCCACTGCCCGGCGGGTATCCAGACGCAGGCGATGTCTCCGTTCTGGTCGGCCGTGACGGCCCGCTGGAGGGCGTCGGTGTCGTCGATGCCGTCGTTGGGCACCGCGCCGTAGGCGGTGATGGAGGTGCACTCGGCGGGCTTGGTGGCGGGCGGCGCCACCTGCTCCAGGTCGATCAGGTCCAGCACGTAGTAGGCGGCGGTGTCCCCCGCGTCGCGCTGGAGGCGGAAGGTGGTGCCCGCGGGGTAGGTGGTGGTCAGCAGCGCCTGCGCCTCGTCGAACAGGCGGCGCGCGTCGCCGCCGGGACGGTTGGTCAGTCCCTCGGGTTCGTCGGTGCTGCCGTAGAGCCAGCTGTGCTTGGACGAGAGCGTCAGCTTGCGCACGAACGTGCCGTCGGCGTACAGGCTGAGCGTCGCCTCCTGGCCGCCGCCGGCCGCCGCGTCGGGGATGGAGTTGCGTACGACGAGGGAGTTGGCGGCGTTCGTGGAGGTGAACTCGACGTAGTCGCCGGTGGTGTCGAGGCGTACGGACTCGCGGCCGGAGGACTCGGTGGCGAAGTTGGTGTGGCCGAACGTCCGCTTGCTGTCGGCGGTCAGCAGCGTGCCCCGGTAGCGGTCGGTCTCCGCCTCGTACTCGGTGTACGGCACGGCCGCCCCGCGTCCGACGACGAGGGAGCGGGCGAAGACGTTGTTGTCCTCGTTGGTCTCGGTGACCGTGCCGGTGGCGTCCGCGGTGGCCGTGAGGGTCGCGCCGCCGCTGGTGGCCTTCCAGGTACCGCCGATCGCGACATCGGCCGTGGCTCCCGCGGCGATCGCCCCGGCCGTGCCCTTGAGTGTCTGCTCCCCCACGGTCAGCTGGGTGACGCTGCCCGCCGGGACGGAGGTGGTGCCCCGGTTGCGGACGGCGACGGTGAAGGAGACGTCGGTGCCGACCGCGGGCGAGGCCGGGTTGGTGGTGATGCCGGTGACCGTCAGGTCGGGGCCCGGGCTCTGGGACACGGTCAGCTTGCCGGCCGCCGTGCGGCTGTTGTTGCTGTTGTCGGACTCGGTGACGGTGTCGCTCGGGTCGACGGCGGCCGAGACGGTGTAGGAACCCATCGGACGTTTGCCGACGGGCACGTCGACCGTGGCGGACTCCCCCGCGGCCAGCCCCGCGACGGAGGCGGAACCGGCGACGGTGCCCTCGACGCTGACGTCGAGCGCGCTCGCGGGTGCGGCGGCGGTACCGGCGTTGCGGACCGTGGCCTTGACCGTCACCGCGTCCGCCTCGGACGGCGCGGCCGGGGACCAGGTCAGGTCGGTGACGACGAGGTCGGGCTGCGGGGTGGCGGTGCCGAGCACCTCGACCTCGGCCACCTGGGCGCCGGGCGCACCGGAGTTGGCGGAGAAGGCGAGCCGGACGTCGGCCACCCGGCCGGTGACCGGGATGAGGACGCTGTTGCCGCCGGAGGAGGGACTGAAGGCGTAGTCGCCGCGGGCCTTCAGCGTCGTGAAGCCGGACACGCCCGTGGCGCGGCCGAGGACTTCGAGGGACTGCGTCCGCGGCCCCCAGACCGCGTCCGGGCTCAGTTTGATGCGTACGGCCTCGACGTCCGCGTCCGCGCCGAGCTTGACGGTGAGGTTCGCCGGGAAACCGGCCGACTCCCAGTAGGTGCCGAGGTTGCCGTCGTTGGCGTTGGCGGCGACGTAGTTCTGGGTGGTGGAGGATGCCTCGACGGGCTTGCCCCGGGCGAGGTCGCCCGCTTCGACAGGCGGCTCCTCGGGTTCCTGCCCGGCGTCACCGAAGACCTCCAGCTCCGACAACTGGGCTGCGTTCCAGCCGGAGTTGGAGGTCACCTGCACCCGGACGTAGCGGGCGGTCGAGGCCGGCAGGGCGATGTTCACGGTGTTGGCGGCGGACGGGTCGAAGGCGCGGCCCTGTCCGGCGGCGAGGGTGCTGAACGAGCCGCCGTCGGTGCTGACGAGGACGGACAGCGACTGGGTGCGCGCCTCCCAGCCGGTGGGCAGCTTCAGCGCGACACGGTCCAGGGTGACCTGCGCGCCGAGGTCGACCTGAACCCACTGCGGGAACGACCCGGTGGGCCCCTCCCAGTACGTCTGCTGGCTTCCGTCGGTGACGTGGGCGGCCGGGTAGCCGCCGAGGGCGCCGCCGGCCGTGGCCGTCCGGCCCAGGGCCAGGTTGGTCTCGGCCGCGGCGTGTGCCGGGGCGGGGAGCAGTCCGGTGGCTGTCAGCCCCGCGAGCAGCAGGCCGACCCCCAGCCGTCTGCTCAGGTTGATGCGTCTCATGGTGGCCTCTCCGCAATCCGGGCACGGTGCGGCAGCCCCGCCGCCACCGCTGGGGCCGGGCCTGCGGGCGCGGGTCGCGCGGCGGGGCCGGGGGTGGGGGGTGACGAGGTCGCGCGCCGAGGACCCAGCAGGACTTCACTGAGGGATGGCGCCGTTGAGTCGATTTATTGAGTAGTTCTGTGACTCAGTTGCAACGCTGAGGTGACAGGTTTCTCCAAAATGAGGTCTGTGTCAACGCTTCCGTCAGGTTCACGACAGAGAAATGCCGGGGAAACGACAACGGCACCGGTGTCACGTCCGCCGGGAAGGCGGTGACACCGGTGCCGTGCGGCGGCGCGGGATCAGACGGTCACGCGGCGGGCGGCGGTGCGGTGGAACCGCGCACCACCAGCTCCGGCTCGAAGAGCAGCTCACCCGGGTGCGCCGCGCTCCCCTGGATCTGTGCGCACAGCAGATCCACCGCCGCGCGCCCCATGGCCTCGATGGGCTGGCGCACCGTGGTCAGCGGCGGTTCCGTGCACGTCATGAACGCCGAGTCGTCGAAACCGACGACCGAGACCTCCGCGGGCACGGCCAGCCCCCGTCGGCGCGCGGCCCGGATGGCGCCCAGGGCGAGCGGGTCACTGGCGCAGACGATGCCGGTCACCCCCGCTTCGAGCAGCCGGGACGTCGCCGCCTGGCCGCCCTCCAGGGAGAAGATCGAGCGCTGGACCAGGGCGTCGTCCCACGCCGTGCCCACCGCGTCCGCGGCCAGCCGGGCGGCCGCCAGCTTGCGGCGCGAGGGCATGTGGTCCTCGGGCCCCAGGACCAGACCGATCTTCTCGTGCCCCAGGGAGGCCAGATGCCGCCAGGCCTGCTCGACCGCGACCGCGTCGTCGCACGCCACGCACGGGAAGTCCAGGCCGTCGATGGAGGCGTTGACCAGCACCACGGGGATCTTCCGTTCCGCGAGCTGGTGGTAGTGCTCATGCGGGGCGTCGGCCTGCGCGAACAGGCCGCCCGCGAAGATGACGCCGGAGACCTGCTGCTGCAGCAGCAGCTCCACGTAGTCCGCCTCGGACACGCCGCCCCGGGTCTGCGTGCACAGCACGGGCGTCAACCCCTGCTGGGCCAGTGCGCCGCCGATGACCTCGGCGAACGCCGGGAAGATCGGGTTCTGCAGCTCGGGGAGCACCAGGCCGACGAGCCGGGCCCGCTCGCCGCGCAGCTGGGTCGGCCGCTCGTATCCCAGCACGTCCAGGGCGGTCAGGACCGACTGGCGGGTGGCCTCGGACACCCCGGGCTTTCCGTTGAGGACACGACTGACCGTCGCCTCGCTGACCCCAACCTTCTTCGCCACCTGAGCAAGTCGTCGCGTCATGAACGCAAGCCTAGCGCAAAATACGCAAGCGAATTGCGGAAGGTTCCTATTTCTCGTCGTCTGCGCGACGCTTCGCCAGCAACCTCCAGGGCTTCCGTCGGGGCGGTGCTTGCAACGACCTGTCCGGCGGCCGAGAGGGAGCGCACCCGGCGGCCGGAGGGTGCCGGACTTGACCGCGTCACCAGGGCGCGGGCGCCGGGGGCTCCACCACCGGGGGCCGGTCGTCGCAGGTGAGGGTGTTCGGCAGCATCCAGCCGGCGAGCCAGCCCCCGTCATTGCCTCCGAGGTCGGTCAGCGCGAACTCCGATCCACCGGCCGGGAAGTTGAAGGAGCCGCAGTTGTTCACCCCGATCGCGCCGACATTGCGGGCGTCCACGTTCTCGAAGGTGGCGGAGCCCTTCGTGCGGGCGCTGAGCACGGAGTTGCCGGTGCCGTCCACCCGGATGTCCTTGAAGTGGACGGATGGGATGTCGTAGCGGTCCTTCACCCCGTACTCGCTGACGAGCATGATCGCGTTGTGGGTGCTGTCGAGGTAGTGATCGCCCGTGACCCGGATGTCGGCGTCGATGGAGCCGTCCAGGGCGTAGAACCACAGAGCGCCCAGCCCGATCCGCCAGTTCAGGTCGAGGGTGCCGGCGCGGACCGTGGTGTTGTCGGTGAAGTGCAGGAACCCGCCGAACGGCGTGGCGCCGAAGCGCGCCCCCGCGTGCAGTCCGCTGCCTTCGCGCACCGGGTCCGCGACCAGGTTGCCGCTGACGGTGTTGTCCCGCCCGCCGTAGATGGCGATGCCGTTGGCGAGGGTCGGGGACTGCACCGTGTTGCGGGTGAAGATGTTGCCGGAGTCGGCGGTCTTCTCCGACCACATCGCCAGGCCGTCGTCACCGGTGTTGCGGATGAAGTTGTTCTGCACGAGCGAACCGGTCACGCCCGTGTGGAAGTTGAGCGCGTCGGCGATCTGGTCGACGATGACGTTGTCGCGCACGCGCAGGTTCTCCATGGGGCCGTCGAACCACAACCCGGCCTTCGTGTGGTGCAGATACAGGCCGCTGATGGTGGAGTCGCTCATGGCGCCGCCGATCGCGTTGACCTGATCGGTGTCGACGCGGACACGGACGTCGCCCTCGACGGCGAAGCCCGACAGATGCACGTTACGGCTGCCGCCCTCCGCGGCGCTCTTGCCGTACAGGCCGACGCCCGTGTGCCGGGAACCGTCGGGCGCGGGGGTGTCCAGGGTGACCTGGCGGCCCTTGAGGACCGTGTACCAGCTGCCCGCCCCGGTGATCGTGACGTCGTCGACCTCGATGTGCCGGTCGACCTGGAAGGTGCCCGGCGGGAGGTAGACGGGCCGGTCGGCGCGGCGGGCGAAGGCGATGGCCCGCTCGATCGCGGGCGCGGCGTCCCGCCGGCCGGTGGGGTCCGCGCCGAAGCCGCGGACGTCCACTCCCCCACGCACAGTCCTCGGCGGGGCCACCAGCTGGGAGTCGAGCAGATCGATCACGGTCCAGGCCGCGCGGCTGCCCGCGGGCACCGTCAGGCGCACGCGGTCGCCCGCCCGGTAGGTGCGGCCCAGGAGCAGGCGCTGCTCGTCGTAGAAGTGCGTGGGCCGGAACGGCTTGTCGATCTGCGGGGCGGGCGTGGTGGCCGACGGCACGCACGAGCACTCGGTGATCCACCAGTCGGGGTGCAGCAGGCCGGCGCGGGGGTCGTTGGTGAAGGGGTACTGGTTGTAGAGCCAGGAGTACTGCGACGTGAGCGTCATGGTCGCGCGGTGCCGGCCGGCGACGCTCACGTCCAGGGGCGCGGTGGTCCCGCCGCCCTCGGGCGCGTCGGGGACGCTGTAGCGCACGTTCAGAGCGTTGGCGGCGCGCGGCAGGACGAATTCGACGTACTGCCCGGGCGTCAGCCGGACGGCCCTCCGCCCGGACGCCTCCGAGGCGAGGGTGTACGGGGTGCGGTCGGGCCCGATGACCGTGCCGTCCGTGGTGACGTTCTCGGCTTCCTGCTCGTCGAAGTCCACGTCCGCGCCGCGTCCGGCGACCAGTGCGGGGTCCAGTCCGGCGCGGGTGACGACCGGCCGGGTTCCGGAGGCGTCGGGTGTGCGGGCGGGCGCCGCGGTGGCGGTGCCGTCGGCCGCCAGGCCGAGGGAGAGCAGCGCGCACAACACGGTGGTGGCTCTCGCGCCGGTGCGGGCGCGGACACGTCTGGAGGACATCGGGGCTCGCTTCTGTCGAGGGGTGTGCGGTGGACGTGAACCAGGACCTGGACATGCGCGGGGTGGCACACCCCAAGGCGGCGGGAGCACGTGGAACCTGCGCGCCCGGCCGGCCTGCTCCGGACGGCCGGGCGCGCAGGGAACCGTGGGTCAGGCTCCGTCGGCGGCCCGCAGCCACACCGCCGTGTCCGGCGGCAGCGTGCCGTCGGCCCCGAGCGGCCCGCTGGCCAGCAGGAGCTCCCGGTGCGGGGGCAGGCCGGCGGGCGCGGCCGACAGGTTGACGACGCAGATCACTCCGCCGGGGCGGGCGAAGGCCAGCACTCCTTCCTCGGCGGGCAGCCACCGCATGGGCCCGTCGCCGAAGCCCGGCTCGGCGCGGCGGAGACGCAGCGCCTGCCGGTAGAGCGCGAGCATCGAGGCGGCGTCGGCGCTCTGGCGGTCCACGGCGTACTGTGCCCAGTCCTCGGGCTGCGGCAGCCAGGGGACCGCTCCCGCGCCGAACCCGCAGTACGGGGCATCCGCCTCCCAGGGCAGCGGGACCCGGCAGCCGTCGCGGCCCGGGTCGGTGCCGCCGGAGCGGAAGTGCATCGGGTCCTGGATCCGGTCGAGAGGGATCTCCGCCTCGGGCAGGCCCAGTTCCTCGCCCTGATAGAGGTAGACCGACCCGGGCAGCGCCAGGGTCAGCAGGGCGGCGGCGCGGGCTCGGCGGCTCCCCAGGGCGAGATCGGTGGGGGTGCCGAAACGCTTGGCGGCGAAGTCGAAGCCGGTGTCGTCCCGCCCGTAGCGGGTCACGGTGCGGGTGACGTCGTGGTTGCACAGCACCCAGGTGGCGGGCGCGCCGACCGGGGCGTGCTCGGCGAGGGTGTCGTCGATCGTGCGGCGCAGCCGGCCCGGCTCCCAGGGGCAGGACAGGAAGGTGAAGTTGAAGGCGGTGTGCAGTTCGTCGGGGCGCAGGTAGCGCGCGAAGCGTTCGGCGTCGGGCAGCCACACCTCGCCGACGAAGACCCCGCCGTACTCGTCGGCGATGGCCCGCCAGGACCGGTAGATGTCGTGCAGCTCGTCCTGGTCGATGTACGGGTGGGGGTCGACGCCTTCCTCGAAGTCGGCGAGCGCGGGGTCCTTGGCGAGCAGTGCGGCGGAGTCGATGCGGACGCCGGCGACGCCGCGCTCGAACCAGAAGCGCAGGACGTCCTCGTGCTCCTGGCGGACCTCGGGGTGGGCCCAGTTGAGGTCGGGCTGTTCCGGGGTGAACAGGTGCAGATACCACTCGCCGTCCGGGACGCGGGTCCAGGTCGGTCCGGAGAACTGCGAGGGCCAGTTGTTCGGGGGCAGTTCACCGTTCTCGCCCCGTCCGGGGCGGAAGTGGAACCGCTCCCGCTCCGCGCTGCCGGGGCCTGCGGCCAGGGCCGCCTGGAACCAGGTGTGCTGGTCGGAGACGTGGTTGGGGACGATGTCGACGATGACGCGGAGGTCGAGCGCCGCGGCCTCGGCGATGAGTTTCTCGGCTTCGGCGAGGGTGCCGAAGGCGGGGTCGATGGTGCGGTAGTCGGCGACGTCGTAGCCGCCGTCGACGAGGGGTGAGGCGTACCAGGGGGTGAACCAGACGGCGTCGACGCCGAGTTCGGCGAGGTAGGGCAGTCTCGCCCGGACGCCCGCGAGGTCACCGGTGCCGTCGCCGTCGCCGTCGGCGAAGCTGCGGGGGTACACCTGGTAGATGACGGCGTCGCGCCACCAGTCGTCGGTGCGGGGCGCATGAGGGGCTGCCACAGAGCGTTCCTTTCGGGCAGGAAGAGGTTCCTCGCCGCCGCCCCGGTTGCTGCGGGGCGGATGGACGGGGCGGCGGCGAAGTTCATGGGGGGTCCGTGCGGTGGGCGTCAGCCCTTGAGGCCTCCGGCGGTCAGGCCGCTCATGATGTTGCGCTGGAAGACGAGGAAGATGAGCAGCGTCGGGATCGAGGCGATGGTCAGTGCCGCGATCAGCACGTTGACGGGCACACCGTTGGACAGCGAGTAGATACCGACGTTGAGCGTCTGTCTGGCCGGGTCGGGCAGGGTGAGCATCGGCCACAGGAAGTCCTTCCAGACTCCGACGACCGCGAAGATCGACACCACGCCGAGGATGGGCCGCGAGATCGGCAGCACGATGGAGCGCAGGGTCCGCATCGGACCGGCCCCGTCCATGGATGCGGCGTCCAGGAGCTCCTGCGGGATGGAGTCGAAGAAGCGCTTCAGCAGGAAGATGTTGAACGCGTTGGTGACCGACGGCAGCCAGATCGCCCAGGGCGAGTTGAGCAGGTTGCGCTCCACGATCGGCACGTCCAGAACGGTCAGGTACTGCGGTACGACGAGGACGGTCGCCGGGATCATCAGCGTGGCGAGCATCATGCCCAGGATCGCCTTGCCCAGTACGGGACGGAGCTTGGACAGCGAGTACGCGGCCGCGACGTCCAGGACGAGTTGGAAGGCGAGCGCGCCGAACGCGTAGTAGAGGGTGTTGAACAGCAGAGAGGACAGGTCCATGACGTCCCAGGCCTGGCTGTAGTTCTCCGGTGTGAAGCTTCGGGGCACCAGGGTGGGCGGGGTCTGGATGACCTCCTGGGTGTCCTTGAAGCCGCTGGAGACCAGCCAGTAGAGCGGCCCGAGGAACACCAGGCTGAATCCGCCGACGACCAGGGCGAAAACGGTCCAGTACACCGCCTTGCCCTTGCGTTTGGCGAGGACGGCCGGCGCGATGAGGGTGCGTGTGGACATGGTGGACTCCCCTGGCCTACTTGTCCTCGGCGCGGCTGAGCTTGACGTACAGCGCCGACAATCCGGCGAGCAGTACGAGGAGCATCAGACCGAGCGCCGCCGCGGCACCGTAGTTGTTGAAGTTGAAGGCGTACTGGTAGATGAGGTAGACGACGGTGGTCGTGGACCCCTCGGGGCCGGCGCCGCCGGTCAGGAGGAAGGGTTCGACGAAGACCTGCATCGTCGCGATGATCTGCATGAGCAGCATCAGCGACAGGATGAGGCGGGTCTGCGGGATGGTCACGTGCCAGATCTTGCGGAACAGGCCCGCGCCGTCGAGTTCGGCCGCCTCGTACAGCTCACCGGGCACTCCTTGGAGTGCGGCGAGGTAGATCAGGGTGGCGCCGCCCATGTTCATCCAGGTCGCGGCGATGACCACGGACAGCATGGACAGGTCGGGGTCCTGGAGCCACTGCTGTTCGGGCAGGTGCAGGAAGCCGAACAGCTCGTTGAGGAGCCCGTATCCGGGGTCGTAGAGGTACTTGAAGAGCAGGACCGAGGCGACGGGCGGCAGCATCACGGGCAGGTAGACGAGCAGGCGCAGATAGCCCTGGCCGTGCCGGAACTCGTTGATGACCACCGCGACGACGAACGGCACCGCGAAGCCGAACACCAGCGCCAGGACGGTGAACAGCAGGGTGTTGCGCCAGGCCTGCCAGAAGGCGGGGTCGTTGAAGACGGTGACGAGGTTGTCGAAGCCGACCCAGGTCGTCCGGCCGCTCTCGGTCTTCTGGAAGGCGAGGAAGAACTCCCGGATCATCGGATACCAGGAGAAGACCAGGAAACACAGGACGGCTCCGATGAGGAAGCCGTGGGCCGTCAGGTTGCGCCTGAGGCTTCTGGCGAAGGAGCCGCCGGGGGCCGACGGGCCCGCGGTGCGCGGCTCGGGAGGGCGGGGAGGTCCCGCCTTGCTCGGGGTCAGGCTCGGGGCCGACATCGTCGCTCCTCGGTACTCAACTGCCGTGTCTGCGGCCGTATCTGCTGCCGTTGCAGCGGACGTATCTGCTGGCGTTGCTGCTGCCGGGCGGGGCCGCCGCGGACGGGCGGCCCCGCCCCGGCCGGTCACTGGTTGGCCAGGACCTGGTTGACCTGCGACTCGGCGGTGGACAGGAGCTTGTCGATGTCGGCGTTCTTGTTGGTGAGGATGCCGGACATCACGTTGTCGAGGACCTTGTAGATCTCCTGGGCCTTCGGCGGCTCGGCCTTGCCCGGGACCGGGTTGTCCATGAACGCCTTGAAGTTGGCGACCGGCATGGTGGCGTTGGCCTGGCGGGCCGCGTCGTCCTTGGTCTTGGACTCGTTCAGCCAGAAGTTGGGCTGCGGGACACCGACGGGAAGCTTGTCGGCCTTGGTGCGCTCCCAGTCGAACTGGCCCTTGCCGACGGTGAGGTTCTTGAAGTTGAGCCAGGCGATCGCGGCCTTGACCTTGTCGCCCGAGATGCCCTTCTTGATCATGTAGTTGTTGCCGCCGGCGAGGGTGCTCTGGCCGCCGGGGATCGGCCCCATGCCGAAGTTCTCGTACTGGGCGCCCAGTTGCTGGACCATGTACGCGATGTCGTCGGGTGCGGCGAGGAACATGCCGAGCTTGTCGGTGGCGATCTGCTTCTGCAGGTCGCCCCACTTCAGCAGCTGGGTCTTGCCCATGCTGTCGTCGTCCCAGCGCATGGCGTGGAGGTTCTCGGCGACCTGCTTGCCGATCTCGTCGTTGAAGGCGGCCTTCTTCCCGGTGGCGTCGACTATCTCGCCGCCACGGCTGTACATCTGGGCGGTGAAGTGCCAGCCGCCGGTGTTGCCGGCGCTGTACTCGCCGAAGCCGGCGATGCCGTCGCCGAGGCCGGCGATCTTCTTGGCCGCGGCGCGGACCTCGTCCCAGGTGCGCGGCGGGGTGTCGGGGTCGAGGCCGGCCTGCTTGAAGAGCTTGCGGTTGATCAGCAGGCCCATCGTGTAGTTGCTGGTGGGCAGGCCGTAGAGCTTGCCGTCCTTCTTGAGCTGCCCGAGGACGTTGGGGTCGATGTCCTTGAGCAGCGGCACCGTCTTGTCGTTGACGTACGCGCTGATGTCGGCGGCGCCGCCCTCGGAGAGGACCTGGTCCAGGTCGGTGAAGTAGGTGTAGAAGACGTCCGGCTGCGACTTGGCCTTCAACATGGCCGTGAAGCGCGCCGGTTCCAGACACTGCCCCGGGGTGGAACGTCCCTCGATGGTGACGTTCGGGTACGTCTTGTTGAACTCGGCGACGTCCTCCTTCCACTCCTTGAGCTCGGCAGCCTTCGCCGTCGGGGGCATGCAGTCGATGGTGAGGGTCACCTTCGTCTTGGGGTCCAGCGGGGCGGACGGGTCGCTCGATCCGCTCCCCTCGGAGTTGTCCCCGTTGTCACTGCTGCTGGTGCCGCAGGCGGCCAGGGCGGTCAGTGTCAGGGCGGAGACGAGAGCGACCGCGCTGGCGCGGCGCGTACGACGGAACCGGGCAACTCTCATGGGTGGGTCCCCTTCGGGCATGACGTGGAGGAGGCCCCACCTTCGGTACAGGTGCGTTGTGGGGCGGGCCACACTCAACCACCGCCGACAAGTGAACGCAAGATTGCGCGTCAAATTCGTAATTGCTCGACAATGCGGTGTCGTCTGGGCAGCAACGAAGCAAGGGAGACGCGACTGCCGACCTACGCCACAACCGCCGGGAGGGCCGGCAGAGGGCCACGCCACGACTCGCACCCGGGGCCGTGCCGCCGAACCGCCGGTAGCGACGGCAAATCGGAAGCGGTGCCGCCGGGCGGCGGCCAAAGGGCGAACGACCAGCGGAACCGGAGGACGCGGCGGCTCCACGCCGCCGGGCAGCACGGGCCTGAACGCATCCGCCCCACCCGCGCCCCGGCCTCACCGCACTGCATGCCTGCTGCGACGGCACTTCGATGCCGTCCGCCCGACCCGCTTCCGCAAACTCCGACGCTATGGACGCAAAGGCTTGATAAGCCCGAAGGGCCAGGGGCTGCGATTGCAGCGCCTGGCCCTAGCTCTCAGCCCGACCGGCACGGCCGCCCGGCCGGGCCCGGACACCTCAGGCCGGCTCCTCGACCGTGTGCGAGTCGGTGAGGGCGAGCGCGCCGCCTGCGGCGATCAGGCCGACGAGCACGGCGAGCACGCCGTAGATGATCCGCTCGCCGTGGAAGAAGGACTGCACGAGGTCGTCGCTCCAGACGCCCGCGGGCAGTCGGGTGGTGACCAGTGCGGCGATCAAGGTGCCGACCACGGCCGTGCCGACGCTGGTACCCACCTCCTGGGCGGTGTCGTTGAGCGCCGCGCCGATCGAGGTGCGGTTGTCCGGCATCGCGTCGACCAGGGCGATGGCGCAGATCGTCATGACGGTGCGCAGCCCGACGGTCATCACGACCATGGAGGCGGCGATCGCGACGTACCCGTGGTCGACACCCCAGGCCAGCCCGGCGAGCGCGCCCGCCAGACAGGCCGCACCGACCAGGCAGGCGATGCGGTGGCCGAACCGCTTGGCGAGACCTTCCGACAGCGGGGTGGCGACGATCATGGTGACGATGATCGGCAGGTTCGCCAGACCGGCCCGCACGGGGCTCCATCCATAGGCGTACTGGAAGTGCAGGATGAGCCCGAACATCACGCCGGCCATCGCGATGGACGTACCGATCTGCGCGATGGCCGCGCCGCGGACGGTCCCGCCGGAGAAGATGGTGAGGTCCAGCATGGGGGCGGCGCTGCGGCGCTCGTGCCGCACGAACGCGATGCCCGCGGCCAGGGCCCCGGAGATCGACGCGAGCGTGGTGGCGGAGAGCCAGCCGTGCTCGACGCCGCTGGTCAGCGTGTAGCAGGCCAGGCCGATGGTGAGGACGCTCAGGACGGCGCCCGGCAGGTCGAGCTTGTCGTCGGTCAGGTCCTGAGGACGGTCGGCGGCGACTCCGAGCCGCACTCCGATGCCGGCGATCAGGGCGATGGGCGCGTTGATCAACAGCAGCCACTGCCAGCTGACATGCGCGAGCGCGGTGCCGCCCAGCAGCGGGCCGAGCACGAACCCGGACATGCCGACGACGATCATCAGGGTCATCGCCCGCATGCGCAGGGCCTGGTCGCCGAAGAGCCGGAAGACGAGCGAGTTGGTGATGGGGGCCATGGCCGCGGCGGCGATGCCGAGCCCGGCCCGCAGGGCTATGAGCTCCCCCGCGGAGTCGACGGCGATGACGCCGAGGCTCAGCAGGCCGAACACGGCGAGGCCGATGAGCAGCACCCGTCGGCGTCCGAGGCGGTCGGCCAGCGACCCCGCCGTCAGCAGGAGACCGCCGAAGGTCAGCGAGTAGGCGCCGGTGACCCATTGCAGGGCGGTTGTGCCGCTGCCGAGGTCACGGCCGATGGTCGGCAGCGCGATGGACAGCAGCGTGTTGTCGACCATCTCGACGAAGAAGGCCAGGCAGAGCGCGGTCAGTGGCATCCAGGCCGCGCGCAGTGATGAGTAGGTACGGGTGGAAGCGGACTCGGTGGTGGTGGTCGCGGTCATGGCCGGCCTCCTCTCTGAACGTCGCCGAGCCTCGGGAGGCGCTCGGCGTGGGAACAGGGTTCGATTAACGAACGGCGTTCTATACTGGAACGCCGTTCGACAGTAGAACGTAGTTCGATGAAGGCGCAAGTCTGTGATTGGATGGATGCCATGCCACGCCCGCGCACACGTACCGCTACCGAGAGCACTCCCCGAGGGCGCCAACGTGCTTCGCACTCCATGGAGGCCGTCCTCACCGCAGCCGTGGCCCTGCTGGACGAGGCGGGCGCATCGGCCCTGACCTTCCGCGCCCTCGCCGCCCGGCTCGGCACGGGTGTCGGCACGATCTACTGGTACGTCTCCAACAAGGACGAACTCTTCGACCGCGCCACCGATCACGTGGTCGCCGGGATGCTGACCGCCGTCGAGGAACAGCCGCAGAGCGACGACCCGATCGCCGACCTGCGCGAGATGGCCGTCACCCTGTTCGACGCGATGATCGACCGACCCTGGCTGTCGGCCTACTTCATGCGCAACACCGACGTCCAGGGCCACTCGCTGCGCCTGTACGAAAGGCTCGGCCAGCAGACACTGCGCCTCGACCTCACACCGCGGCAGCGCTTCCACGCCGTCTCAGCGATCTTGGGCGTCGTGGTCGGCACCGCCGCCGACCTGGGCGCGGAACTCCCCCAGGAGCTGCTCGACGGGAAAGTGGACCGTGTGGAGTACCTCAGCCGCTACGCCGAGACATGGCGGTCGCTCGATGCGGCGGAGTTCCCGTTCGTCCACCAGATCGCCGACGAATTCGCCGAGCACGACGACCGGGACCAGTTCCTCGCCGCACTGGAACTGACACTGGCGGGCCTGCGCCTCCAGGCCGAAACCCCCGACACTCACTGACACGCCCGGCCCGCGCCACCCGGGGCACAGGACCCTCATCCTCGGCCGCCCTGTCCGCCGGCGGCACCTCCGGGGCCGCGATCACCGCCGGGCGCGGGCGACGACCCGACCTGACGTCGCACCGGCCCTCCGGCAGACTGGACCGCGTGGAAGAGACGGACCGGCAGCTCGATGAGCGGCTGGAGAAGGCCATCATGAGCCTCCTGCAGCGCCGCGCCGACACCGCGTCCATCTGTCCGTCCGACGCGGCGCGCGAGGTCTACGAAGGTGACGGCGACGGCTGGCGGGCCCTGATGGAACCCGCTCGCCGAGCGGCATGGCGCCTGGTGGCGGCCGGCGAGGTCGAGGTGACGCAGGGCGGCCGACCGGTCATGGAGACACAGGCGCGCGGACCCGTCCGGATTCGGCGCGCACTTCGGTGACGGCGGCGTGGCGCGGGCACGTACCGCGGCAGCTGCAACCTGCGACCCGACACATCCACCGGATCCGGCGCGGGACCACGTCCAGCCGCATCGTCCGGTGTCGCGACCGAGCTGACGTCGGATGTGCCCGATGATCTGGTGGCGAGCTCTGGACCCGTGACGCCGTCGGCCACGCGCTCACCCCTCGGGAATGGATCAGGCGCACCGGAGATGCGGGACCGCAGGGCCCCTCGACCAGCAGCGGATCACCCGAGACCTGCATCCCCCTCGCGGCGCAGAGGCGAAGGGGTCGGAGAGCGAGCGAGCCGGAGGAGAGATCGTGGATAACTCGGACAGTGGTCGGGACGCAATGCCGGAGGGCTGCGCCGGGGATTTCGCCCAGGTCGGTGATGACCGATGACGAGATGGACGCCCCGGCCCGATGGCGGACGGCCGTCGGGAAAACCGTGTTCCCACACCTGGACGGCCGACCCGACACCGCTGAGTGAGGCGTGCCCGTCCTGCGCGGCACGCGGGCGGGTACCGGATGGCCAGTTGCTGTGCCTGACCTGCGGACACGTGGGCTGCGACGACAGCTCTCCGGGTGCGCACGCCACGGCCCACTTCGACGCCAGCGGACACCAGGTGGCCCGGGCTCTGGGAAGCGACCGCGCATGGGCCTGGTGTTACGAGGACGAGGTGTACCTGGACCCGCTGGACGAGCCTGTGCCGCCGCCCGCACCGCGCAGTCCCGAGTCCGTCTGGGACTACCCGCGGCCACCCGCCGTGCGGGAGGACGACCGCCTCGTACGGGTTGAGTGCGCCGGCACGGTGGTGGCCGAGACCCGCCGAGCGGTTCGGGTACTTGAGACCAGCCATCCCCCTGTCTTCTACATCCCTCCGCAGGACGTCCGCACCGAGCTTCTGTTCCCGGCGGTCTCGGGCCGGACCTGGTGCGAGTGGAAGGGGTCGGCCCAGTACTGGGACGTCATCGTGGGAGACGACGCACGCGTTGGCGCCGCTTGGAGCTATCCGCGTCCCGAGCCCGAGTACACAGCCCTCGCCGGCTTCTACGCCTTCTACCCGAGCCGCATGGACCGCTGCGTGGTCGCCGGGGAAGAGGTCACGGCGCAGGAGGGCGACTTCTACGGCGGCTGGATCACCTCGGAGATCAGGGGGCCGTTCAAGGGTGCGCCGGGCACCCAGTTGTGGTGAAGCAGCGAGCCGCACCGGCCGTTACAGTGGAAGAACCACCTCTGCCGGGTCTGCGGCACCCGTGTGTCGCAGCCGGGTCGCCACCTGAACCGCGCGGAGGTGCACTGTGCTGCACGACCCTGTCGCCCCTCGCCGCCTCCCCAGCGATCGAAGCTGGATGCGAGATGCCGCCTGTCTCGACGAAGATCCGGAACAGTTCTTTCCGCTCACGGAACTGAACAGCAATCCGCAGGTCGACCAAGCCCGCACTGTGTGCCGCCGTTGCCCGGTTCTCCTCGCCTGCCGTTTCTGGGCCGTCGAGCACGGCGAGGACGCCGGCATCTGGGGTGCCACGACGGCGGCCCAGCGGCGTGCCATCCGACGCGCGATGCTCGACGAGCGACGCCCCGACACGGAGTAGACACCGCAGGTGGCATCAGCTCTCCCCGTCAGTCTCTGTGCGAGATGCCCGACGAAGGGAAGCCGTGTGGACGCCGCTGTACGCCACCGTCGCCTACGCAGCCGGCCACGCCCTGGGCACCGCCTCCGACCGTCGTGCACGCACCCGCATCATCACCAGCCTGACCGCCCGCACGGACACGGCCGCGGCGCGAACCCTCTGGCCCTACGCGGGATGGTGCGCCTTCGCCACCGTCCTCAACGCATCCCTCGCCCGGCAGAACTCCACGCGCTGACTCTCAGCTCGCGGGCACCCGCACAGGGGAACGACCGCCCGCCGGCCACGCCGGCGGCGCACCCCACCATGCGTCTCCGGCGTCTCGCCCGCAGGCTGACTGCATGGCCACCGATCATCCTGTCCTTGTGTACCCGCCCGCCGAGGACGGCGGGCGGCGCGTGCGAATCGACGACCACTTCGTCGGCATCGCCTACAGCGTCCTCGACATCGCCGCGTTCGTTCAGGAAGCCGGGCTCCAGGATTGGGACGAGATGGACGTCGTTCGGTCCGCGCTGATCGAGTGGCGGGGCGGCGGCCCGGATACCTGGCGGGCTGACTGATGACGACAAGCCGGCTCGCTGAGGTCCGTCGGACCCGATCCACAGCTCGGTGCGCCGGGGCGACGCCCCGCAACCGTGTCCGTGTCGTTCCGCCCGGCCGCCGGTCCGTCGTCGTCAGCCCACGGGAATGACGTCCCAGACGATCTCGATGTCTCTCATCGCTTCTCTGCCGTGTGCTCCGAGTGCGTGGGCCCGGGCTTCGTCGAAGACATTGTCGAGCCCCTCATCGACCGTGAGCACCCGTCCCATGAACCCGCACGCGGAGCACACCGCGTACATCACTGCCAGGGCCTTGTCGGGTCGCGTTCGATCGGACTGTTCCATGGTCAACCTCCCAGGCATCATTCGACGATGTGCGCTGCTTTGGATGCGGGAAGTGACTTCCATCGGGAACTTCACGGGTCAGCGGCGGTGCGATGCGACGCGGACGTTCACGCGGGACAGGTCACCGCCGTAGTGAGCCTGGAGCCGTGGGTCCATGATGCGCCGCCACAGCGGAGGAAACCACGCCATCACCATCATCGTCGCGTAGCCGGAGGGCAGTTGCGGCGCCTCGTCGAAATGGCGCAGTGTCTGGTAGCGGCGCAGGGGATTGGCGTGGTGGTCGGAGTGCCGCTGGAGCTGGAACAGGAACAGGTTGCTGACCGTGTTGTTGCTGTTCCAGCTGTGCCGCGGTGACACGCGCTCGTAGCGCCCGTCGGGGCGGCGTCGCCGCAACAGCCCGTAGTGCTCCAGGTAGTTGACCGTTTCCAGCAGGCAGAACCCGAGCACCGCCTGGAGGAACAGGTAGGGCAGGACGACAGGCCCGAAGCACAGTGCCAGCGTGGTGAACAGCACCACGGTCAGCGCCCAGGCCGTCAGCACGTCGTTGTGACGGCTGACGGCACGTCGGCCGCGCCGTTCCAGCCGTCGGCACTCCAGATGCCAGGCCGAGCGCAGACTGCCGGCGACCGACCGGGGCAGGAAACGCCAGAAGCTCTCCCCCATGCGGGAACTCGCGGGGTCCTCGGGCGTTGCCACGCGGATGTGGTGGCCGTGGTTGTGCTCGACGTAGAAGTGGCCGTAGCCGCTCTGCGCCAGCGCCATCCGGCTCAGCCTTCTCTCCAACTGCGCGCGTTTGTGACCCAGTTCGTGTGCGGTGTTGATGGCCACGCCCGCGACCACGCCGGTGGTGGCGGTCAGACCCAGGCTGTCCACGACCGACAGCGACCCGCCCGCCCACCGGCCGCACGCCCAGACGACGGCGCCGAACTGCAGGGGCAGGTACAGATAGGTGCACCAGCGGTAGTAGCGGTCCGCCTCAAGGCGTGGCATCGCCTCCTCGGGAGGGTTGGCGCTGTCCTCGCCCGTGACGTGGTCGAGCACCGGCAGCAGAACGAACGCGAAGACCGGCCCCCACCACCACAGCGCTCGGGCGCCGGTGAGAGCGACGAGCCCTGCTGCCTGAAAGGGCAGCGTGGGAACGGCCAGGGCGAGCAGCCACATGTACCGCTTCGGATCACGCCACCGTTGAGCGCCGTCACCGTAGCGCTGTGCCATGAGGACCTCCGGGCAGGGATGTCGCGCTTCCGCCGCCCGTACGGGAGGGAGCCGGCGGAAGCGCGACCGGGGGGAGTCCTGAGGTTGTCAGTGCCCGGGGTCGCTGACAAAGGTGGCGCGGCGTCAATATTTTGACGGACCGTCAGATGCGGTAGCGGTACTCCTTGCCGAGCGGGCCCCCTGACACACTGTCCGGATGGTTGCGGTCACTCCTGTATCGGAACGCCCTGATCCGCCGCGTGTCGCCTGGCGTCGTCAGATGCGCGAACGCGTACTGCGCGAGGCGTGGACGCTGGCCGCGCAGAACGGCTGGGACCGCGTGCGGATCGCCGACCTCGCAGAACGGGCTGAGGTGTCGCGGCCCTCCATCTACAAGGAGTTCGGCGACCGGGCAGGGGTCGGACAAGCCCTGGTGGAACGCGAGACCGAGCACTTCCTGCTCGGTCTGGCGGCAGTGCTGGGCGCGGACCGGCGGAGTTTCTACGATGCCCTGCGGGAGGGCGTGGCCCACGCGCTCGCCGAAGGGCGACGCAATCCGTTCATCCGCGCCGTGCTCATGGCCGCGCGGGGCGGCACCGACGCGTTGCTTCCGTTCCTGACGAGCCGGCCCGACCCGGTGTTCTCCTCCGCTCGTGATCTCCTGACCGTCTGGTTGGCCGAGACCGTGCCGGGGGCCGCGCAGCAGCGGCGCGTGGAGGCCGCGGACGTGGCGGTGCGGCTGACGCTCAGCCACATGCTGCTGCCCGGCCCGGGCGACGCTGACGTCCCCGCCCGCGTCGCCCGTGCCACGTGCGCGGTTCTCGGCGTTCCCGGCGCCTCGGCGGGCTGATGATCATCCGGCCCGCTATGCCTTGCGGGCCAGCCCTGCGGCGATGAGGTGTTCCCAGACCGTGAGTTCTCGTCTGCCTCCGATGTCCCTCGCGTCGTCGGTCTCGTCGGGACGCCACAGGGACGCGGGCACGATGCCTGGGTCGAGGATCTCCAGGCCGTCCAGCAGGGAGGCGATCTCCGCGTCGGTGCGCCACCGGCCGCGGCCGAACGTCTGCTGGAGGACCGCCTCGGCCTCCGCGGTCTCCGGGTTGTTGCCCGAGCGGAAGTGGCTGATGAAGAAGTAGCTGCCCGAGGGGACGTGATCACGCCAGTGGCGGACGATGCCGGCCGGGTCCTCGTCATCGTTGACGTGGTGGAGGATGGCGCTGAAGATCACGGCGACCGGGCGAGCGAAATCGATGATCTTGAGCGTATCGGGGTGCGTGCGAATGCCCTCGGGATCGCGCACGTCGACCGCGACGACGCGGGTCCGGTCGTTGTCCTCCAGCAACGCACGGCCATGGACCAGCACTTGGGGATCGATGTCGACGTAGACCACCCGGGACTCAGGCGCGTGCCGTTGCGCGACCTGGTGGACGTTGTCCGCGGTCGGCAGGCCGCTGCCCAGGTCGATGAACTGCCGGACACCGGTGGTCCTCGCGATCTCCCGGACCGCGCGGGTCAGGGCCGCGCGGTTGGCGAACGCGATGGCGACCGAACCGGGCAGATCACGCTTGAACACATCGCCGATCTCGCGGTCCACGGCGTAGTTGTCCTTGCCGCCGAGCAGGTAGTCGTAGACGCGGGCGATGCTGGGCTTGGTCGGGTCGATGGCGGGGCCGTCGTACGTCATGGCGGTCATTCTTCCCGACAACATCGCCGGTGTGTCCCCGATCGGGGCCTTCTCTCAAGCTGTGCAGAGGACACCGGCGTCGTGTGCCGTAATCCACTGGGCGAATTCCGCGAAGGGATCAGCCGTCCGCGAGCCGGGCTGCCGTGCGCACCCGACTTGATCGGGCACAGGATGTCGGGTCAGGCACGGTGCGCCCTGCCTAGCGTGGTGGTCGTCAACAGGAAGGAAGCCTGGCGTGCTGGAGCGACTGAACCAGGCCATGGAGCACATCGAGGGCCGTCTCAGCCAGGACATCGAGGTGGCCGAGCTGGCCCGTGTCGCGGCCACCTCGGAGTACCACCTGCGCCGGATGTTCTCGGCGCTGGCGGGCATGCCGCTGTCGGAGTACATCCGGCGCCGTCGGCTCACCGTCGCGGGAGCCGACGTACTCGCGAGCCGCGAGACGCTGCTGGAGATCGCGGTGCGCTACGGCTACGGCTCCGGCGAGGCGTTCGCCCGGGCGTTCCGCGCCATGCACGGCGTCGTCCCGGGCGAGGCCCGACGCACTGGCGCCGCGCTCAGCTCTCAGCCCCGGATGACCTTCCGTCTCATCATCGAAGGGAGCAGCAGCATGCGATACCGCGTTGTGGACAAGGCGGACTTCACGGTCGTGGGGCTCAAGAAGCGCGTACCGCTGGTGCATGCCGGGCCGAACCAGGCGATCATCGACTTCGTGCGCGGCATCGACCAGCGGACCCTGGAGCGTCTGCAGCAGTTGTCGGACCAGGAACCGGAAGGCATCGTCGCGGTCTGCGACGATCTCGACCCCGGCCGCGCCGAGGGCACCGAGCTCGACTACTACCACGCGGTGATCACCTCCGCGGCTGCCCCTGAGGGCACCACCGCCCTGGCCGTCCCGGCCGGCACCTGGGCGGTCTTCACCACCTCCGGGCCGGCACCGCAGGCCATCCAGGAGCTGTGGCGGGACGTCTTCACCGAGTGGTTCCCGTCGAACCCGTACCGCAGCCGTACCGGCCCCGAGATCCTGCGCACCCGCCTGTCGCCCGGGACGAGCGAGGCCGACGCCGAACTGTGGCTTCCGGTGGAACCCGAGCTCGGCTGACACAGGAGGCAAGCCGGGGGCAGGCGCGTGCGAGCGCTCCGGTCGGTCCTGTCGGCCGGTCCCCGGCGAGAGCGGCTCCTTGACCACGCGTGGGTGGGTTCTGCTTTCGAACCTGCCCCGTGGGCCTCCCCCACGAGGCGTTCTGGGTCGCCGTCGCCCGGCGGCGGGGCGTTCGTTCGCTCTCCTTGTGCGGTCCAGCCGGCAAGTAGGGTGACCGGTATGGCGACCGATGCGGATGGCGGCGTGGAATGGCGTGAGTTCGCCGAGCAGATGGCACTGCTCGCGCGCGAGTTGCTGTCCCAGGAATCCGTGCAGGCGACCTTGGACAAGATCGTCGAGTCTGCGGTCGAACTGGTTGACGGCTGTGACGCGGCTGGAATCCTGGCCGTGCGCAAAGGGCGGGCGGTGACCGTGGCCGCCCATGGGGAGATGGTGCGGGAGTGCGACCGGCTGCAGGGTGAGCTGGGCGAGGGCCCGTGCTTCGACCTGGCTCGGGGCAAGGGGGACGAGCGGGTCTACCGGATCGCTGACCTCACCCGGCCGCAGTCGCAATGGAAACGGTTCGCGGCCGGGGCTCAGCGGCTGGGGGTGGGCAGCATGACCGGCGTCCTGCTGTACACCGACCGTGAGGACTTCGGCGCGCTGAACCTCTACGCGCGCCGGCCCGGCGGCTTCGGCAAGGACATCGAAACGGCGGGCTGGCTGCTGGCCTCGCATGCCGCCGTAGCCCTCTCCAGCAGCAGGACGATCGACCAGTTGCAGCACGCCATGGACTCCCGACACGCGATCGGCGAGGCCATGGGGATCCTCAGGGAACGCCATCAGCTCAGCGAGGAGGACGCCTTCAGTGTTCTGCGCCGTATCTCCCAGCAGCACAACATCAAGTTGCGGGACGTAGCTCAGCGGGTGCGCGCCCAAGGCCCAGATCCTGCTTGACCGGGGGTGGCCAGGAGCCGGCCCTCACTCCTGGCGATCACCGTGTGCGGCATGGGCGGGCAGCGGCCGGGCTCCCCGCCCATGCCGCGTTCACGTGGCTCGGCGGTAGGTCAGCTCTTCGCCACCGCACAGGTGTAGGGGGACGTTCCGGATCCGCTGAAGGCCTCCATGTCGAGGTAGTAGGTGCCCGTTCCGGAGGCGGTCCGCTTGAAGGTGAGGGCCTCGTCGGTGCCCGCGCCGTCGTTGACGGAGCGCTGAAGGGTGCTGCCGGCGGAGTCGAGCCAGTACGCGTCCGCGTCGTAGGCGGCCGGTATGGCGCAGGTCAGGGTGACGGTCTGGCCGGAGGCCAGGGAGAACTTGTAGTAGTCGCGGTCGCTGCTGGACTTCATGTCGCCGGAGAGGGTCACGGGGGCGGCCGACGCGGTGGCGTCGTCGGCGGTGTCACGTGTGTCGTTGGGTTCGGACTCGGACAGGGTGCTGCCGCCGGACTGGCCGCAGTCGGTGACGGGTGTGCCGCTGTAGAGGTTGGCGTCGGGCACCCCGCCGATGACGCTGCGCAGGTAGTAGCCGCAGGTGGGCCGGTTCCTGAAGTCGAAGCCGGTGCCCGGTGTCAGACGCCAGATCTTGAAGCCGGAGTACGTCAGCGGCGTGCGGTCGACGGCCTGCTCGGGCTGGTGGTCGCCCAGGACGACATAGGCGTCCTTCCCGTACTGGGTGCCCTCGCCGTTGCGGTCGATGAAGAGCGAGCCGCCTTCCTCGACGCCCACTCCCCAGGCCGCGCCGCCCGGGGTGAGACCGTCCTTGACGGCCCTGGCGACGAACGCCATGGTCCGCCCCATGCGGTCACGGGTGACGAAGTGGGAGTCGTTGACGACGGCGCCGTAGTCGGCCCACTGGAACATGCCGGTGGTGAAGCTGATGGCACGGTCGTAGGGGTTGGCGAGGGCCGCGGAGCTGGTGACGCTGCCCTGGCAGGCGTCGTAGACGACGGGGCTGTTGATGTGGTGGCCGGCGCTTCCGCCGCCGGATCCGCCGCCCTTGGCGACGACCGACTCCACGGAGGCCTCCAGTGCGGTGCCCTTCCAGGCGGCGTACCGGCACTGGTCGCCACCTGCGAAGTAGACGAACTCCGCATTGCGGATGTCCGTGTTCACCTGTGCGTCGTTGCCGTCGCCGGCGGCGGTGAGGGTCCACGTCGTACAGGAGTTGACACCCGCGAGGGACATGACGGTGTCGCACTCGGGGGTGGTGCTGCCCGACGTGGGGGCCGATCCGGCGAGGACGACGACGTCGAGGCTGCCGCTGCCGCCCCGGATGTCGTCGATGGCGCGTGCCATCGAGGCGGCGACCACACCGCCTGCCCCGTTCATGGTGAACGCGGGCCCGTTCCAGGAGGTGCGGCTCGCATCGGTGGCGCTTCCGAGTCTGATCCGGTCGGCGGCCGCGTGGGCCGGCTGATGAACGGCCAGGGGCAGGGCCAGAGCGCCCATCGCTACGGCTGCGTAGGCGAACGTGCGGGCGCGGCATGACGTCATGAGGGCTCCAGGGGCTGGGAGGGGGCTGCGTTCAGGGCGGGCGCTCGCCTTCATCGCCGAAGGTGGCAGCGCATTGAGTCGGTAGCGGAAGATACAAGTCGCTCACCAAAAGCGGAAGATGTACTGCGGATCTCCGGCCGCGCGAGCATCTCGCTTCGATCAATAAGCAGGTGAAAGCCCATATAGCCGTGTCCATGAGCCCTGGAACGCCGCGTTACGCGAACGTAACGCCTGATACATCTAGTCAAGCCAAGGTGGATTCTGTAACTTCGCTGCTGTGTTGCCGACGGCAGGGATCCGTCGGTAGAGATCCCGAGAGGTTCCATCACCATGAACACTCGACTCGCCCAGCGTGTCTCAGCTGCCGCTGCGGCTGCCTTGGCCCTGACCACCCTCTCCGCCTGCGGGGACGGCGACGACGCCGCGCCCGCGGGCGCGAGCAAGGTCTCCGTCGCCGGAGTGGAGATCAAGAAGGACCAGGCCCTGCACGACCTGCTGCCGGACCAGATCAAGAAGGCCGGAAAGGTACGGGTGGCGACCGACGTGCCCTACCCGCCGTTCGAGATGTTCGTGAAGGAGGGCGAGAGCGAGCTCACCGGCCTGGACCACGACCTCGGCCAGGCGCTGGGCGCGAAGCTCGGCGTGAACTTCGCCTTCACCCCGCAGAAGTTCGACGGGATCGTGCCCGCCATCCAGGCCGGCAAGTTCGATGCCGCCATGTCCGCCATCACTGACAACAAGGAGCGCCAGCAGGTCGTCGACTTCGTCGACTACTCCCACTCCGGCTCCGGCATCCTCGTCGCCGACGGCAACCCCTCCAAGATCGCCGACCTGGACGGCCTGTGCGGCCAGAAGGTCGCCGTCCAGGCCGCCACCAATCAGCTGGACCTGCTGAAGTCCCGCCAGCAGGCCTGCTCCGCCGCGGGCAAGGGGGAGATCGACATCCAGACCTTCCCCAAGGACTCCGACGCCCAGCTGGCCCTGCGCTCCGGCAAGGTCGTCGCCCAGGTCCTCACCAAGCCCGCCGCCGGCTGGGTCGCCAAGACCGCCGACAACGGCAAGGCCTTCGACCTGGTGGAGGACGCGGCGGCGCCGGGCGGGTACAACGCCTCCCCCAACGGCATCGCCATCAGCAAGCAGCTGCCCGAGCTGACCGACGCGATCCAGAAGGCCCTCCAGGCCCTCATCGACGACGGCACAGTCAGCAAGATCTACGGCAAGTACGGCGTGGCCTCGATCGCGGTGCAGAAAGCCACCCGTAACGCGGCGGTGGACTAGGCATGACCGTCACCAAGAACCCACTCGGGGCCCCGCCCACGGACCGGCCGAGCGCACCGGAACTCGAAGTCGTCCCGGTCCGCAACTACGGCCGCTGGTGCGCCGCGGCAGCGTCGGTACTGGCGCTCGTCGGCCTCATCGGCTCCCTGGCCAGGAACGACAATCTGCGCTGGGACGTCGTGGGCGACTACCTGTTCGCAGACCTGATCTTCGACGGGCTCGGCACGACGCTCTGGCTGACCGCCGCGGCCATGGCGCTGGGTCTCGGACTGGGCACGCTCATCGCGGTCATGCGGTTGTCGTCCAGCCCGGTCCTGTACGGCATCGCCACCTTCTTCGTCTGGGTCTTCCGCGGCACCCCGCTGCTCGTGCAGATCATCTTCTGGGGTTATGCCGCCGCGCTCTACCAGTACGTGAAGATCGGCATCCCCTTCACCGAGGTCACCTTCTTCCAGACGGAGACCAACAGCCTGCTCACGCCCGCGATCGCGGCGCTGCTCGCCCTCGGCCTCAATGAAGCCGCCTACGCCTCCGAGATCGTCCGGGCCGGCATCCAGTCCGTCGACTCCGGTCAGGCCGAGGCCGCGCACTCGCTCGGCATGCGTCCGGCACTGACGATGCGAAGGATCGTGCTGCCCCAGGCGATGCGGGTCATCATCCCGCCGATGGGCAACGAGACCATCAACATGCTCAAGATGACCGCCCTGGTCTCGGTCATCTCCGCGCACGACCTGATGTCCAACATCCAGGACGTGTACGCGCAGAACTACCAGGTCATCCCCATGCTCGTCGTGGCCAGCATCTGGTACCTCGCCCTGGTGACCCTGCTCAGCATTCCCCAGGCCTGGCTGGAGCGCCGCTACGGACGCGGCACCGCCCGCGGCCGACAGGTCTCCCCGCTCCGGCGGATGCTCGGCGGCGCCGCGGGGTCGGTCGTCAAGAAGGACAAGGAGAACGCCCGATGACCGCGACCATGGTGCTCGCCGAGGGCGTGCGCAAGCGCTTCGGCAGGCTCGAGGTGCTCAAGGGCATCGACCTCAGCGTCGACCGGGGGCAGGTGTGCTGCCTGCTGGGGCCGTCCGGCTCCGGCAAGTCGACCTTTCTGCGCTGCATCAACCACCTGGAGAAGGTCGACGGCGGCAGGCTCACCGTCGACGGCGACCTCGTCGGATATCGCCAGCAGGGCAACAAGCTCCACGAACTGCGTGAACGCGAGGTCGCCGCACGACGCCGCGACATCGGGATGGTGTTCCAGCGCTTCAACCTCTTCCCGCACATGACCGCGCTCGACAACGTCATGGAAGCCCCCGTCAAGGTCGGCAAAGTGTCCAAGGCGGAAGCCCGTGAACGGGCCCATCTGCTGTTGCGGCGGGTCGGCCTTGGCGACCGGGGCCACCACTACCCCGCGGAGCTGTCGGGCGGCCAGCAGCAGCGCGTCGCCATCGCCCGCGCGCTGGCCATGCGGCCCAAGCTGATGCTCTTCGACGAACCGACCTCCGCTCTGGACCCGGAGCTGGTGGGTGACGTCCTGGACGTCATGCGGCAACTCGCCGCCGACGGCATGACCATGGTCGTCGTCACGCATGAGATCGGCTTCGCCCGAGAGGTCGGTGACACCGCCGTCTTCATGGACGAGGGCGTCGTCGTGGAGGCGGGCGATCCCCGCCAGGTCCTCGTCGACCCGCAGCAGGAACGCACCCGTGCCTTCCTGTCCAAGGTCCTGTGAGCGCGCCGCCCCGTCGGCAGGAACGCGCCGCAGACCTGCTCGGCCTGGCCCGTGGACGCCGCTCCGGCTATCTGGAGGACCTGCGCGAACTGGTCTCCATCGACTCCGGCTCCTACGACCCCGACGGCGTCAACAAGGTCGCCGACTGGGTGCAGCAGCGCCTGCTGCGGACCGGATTCACCGTCGAGCGCGTACGTCTGCCCGCCGCCGGGACGTTCCGGGCCGGAGACGCGCTCGTCGCCCGCAAGCAGGGCACCCTGCGGTCGGCCGAGGGCGGCCGCAGGATTCTGCTCGCCGGTCACATGGACACGGTCTTCGACCGCGGCACCGCGCAGGCCCGGCCGTTCACGGTGCGCGGTTCCACCGCCCACGGACCCGGTGTGAGCGACGACAAGGGCGGGCTGCTCGCGGGCCTGACGGCGCTCGACATCCTGCACGAGCAGGGCATGACCGGCTACGACGAGCTGATTCTGCTCGCCACTCCCGACGAGGAGATCGGCTCGCCTGCCAGCCGCCCCCTCATCGAACGGACCGCCCGTGACGTGCACTACGGCCTCGGCCTGGAGTGCGCCCGCGAGAACGGTGACCTCGTCATCGGCCGCAAGGGCGTCGCCGACTTCCACATCACCGTCACCGGCCGAGCCGCCCATGCCGGCATCGAACCCGAGCGCGGAGCCAACGCCGCTCTGTCGGCCGCCCATCTGATCGTCGAACTGCAAGCTCTCAACGGCCGTTGGGACGGCGTCACCGTCAACGTGGGGACCATCAGGGCCGGCAGCCGCGCCAACATCGTCTGCGCCGATGCGGAACTGCGCGTCGAGGTGCGGGCCGCCACCAGCGCCGATGTGCAGCGGGTCAGGCGGGCGATCCAGGACGCCGCCGCCCACCCCGCCGTCACCGGCACCACCATCCATGTCGAACAGCTCGACCTGTGCCCACCCATGGAAGTCACCGACGCCTCCCGCCACATGCTCGGCCTTGCGCGACGGGCCGGCCGTTCCATGGGCGTGACGCTGGACGCGACCACCACCGGCGGGGTCGGCGACGCCAACCTGATCGCCGGCACGGGAGTACCCACCCTGGACGGTCTGGGCCCCGTCGGCGGGGCCGACCACACCCCCCAGGAATGGCTCGACATCACCAGCGTCCCGCAGCGCGTCGCCCTCCTGGCCGCTCTCGTGGCGGAACTCGGCAGCGCCGCCCCCCGATGAGCGGGGCACCACCCCCGCGGTCCCCGACCTGCCGGGCCGACGTCGTAGCGCTGCCCGCCGTGGCCCACGATCCGCCTCAGCCCGATACGACCGGTTGCCCCCGGCTGCCGAAGGACCGCTCCCACCCCCAGCACCGGCACCTCACGGAGAGCCCATGCGCACACATCCCCGCTTCACCCGCCGCGCCGCCCTGGCCGGCGGCCTCGCCCTCGCCCTTGTCGCCGCCGCGCCCGCGGCGCAGGCCACCACCGCACCAGCCGGCCGCGGCGACGGCTCCCTGGTGCTTGTCGGCGGCGGCCTGAAGGACGACAACGCCCAGGTCTACGGCGAGATCATCAGGCGTGCCGGCGGCACCGCCGCACGCATCGGAGTCATCACCGCAGCGTCGGTGCCCGAGAGCCAGGACCCGAACGCGGGCGACCCCGACCGGTGCAGCAACTCCGTGTGCAACGGCGCCTACTACGCCGCCCTGTTCGAAAAGCACGGCGCGGCCGACGCCCAGTGGCTCCCGCTCGACCTCGACCACATCGCGAACGCCGACTCCGATGCCGTCGTCGCCCAGGTCAACTCCATGACGGGCTTCTTCTTCGGCGGCGGGGACCAGTACCGCTACGTCCAGACCCTGCTGCGCGGTCCGCGCCAGAAGGACTCCAAGGTCCTGGCCGCGATCCGCGCCAAACTGGTCGGCGGAGCCGTCGTCGCCGGTTCCTCGGCCGGGGCCCAGATCGCCTCCGGACCCGGCATGGTCAGCGGCGGCGAGTCGTACGAAGGGCTGCGCGACGGCAGCGCGCCCGGCTATTTCGAGGACCCCACCCGGCTCGGCTACCTTCCGCGGGGCGGCTTCGGCTTCCTGCGCTCGGCCCTGATCGACACCCACACCGGAGCCTACGGTCGAGAGGGCCGCGCCTGCCGTCTCGCGGCCGACACCGGACACGACCGCGTCTACGCCCTGGACGAGAACACCGCACTCGTCGTCGAACACCCGGGCAGCAGCCACGAACAGCTCACCGTTCTGGGACCTAACGGTGTCGCCGTGCTGGACCTGCGCGGCGCCCGCACCGACACCTCCGCCGCCGGATGGGGCCTGCGGGGTGCCCGCTACACCTACCTCACCGACGGTGATCGCTACGACGCACACACCTGGCAAGTGCAGCCCTCCGAAGGCAAGAAGCGCCTGACACCCACCAGCACCTCGCCCGTACCGCCCAACACGGACGTCTTCCACTCCGCCGCCAACCCGGGCGGCACCGCCTACTCCTTGCGCACCACAGCCCGTGCGCTGGCCGAGACACGCGCCCAGATCAGTGCCACCGCCACCACCTTCGAAACCGGACCTCGGTTCACCGTCACCTTCACCAAGCCCGGCACCTTCGCCGCCTGGAGCACCGACGACCGCACCGCGCACACCCTCGTGGGACTCCGCATCGCGATCACCGCGCACTGACCCGGCCCACGAACGACAGCCGCGCGGTCCGGGCGCCCGCTCTCAGAGCAGCCCGGTGCGACGCGCGACCTCCTCGCCGTCCTTCATCCGCTGATGCGCGCCGCCACCGAGCCGGTCCAGCACCGCGGAGATCAGTGCCTCGATGAGCGCGAGCGTCGGAGCCAGGCTGTCGTAAGGAGAACCGGAGGCCACTTGGCTGATGAGCACGACGTCGGCATGCGCCGCGGCGGGCGAGAGCCAGGGGTCCGTGAAGACGACGACCTTGCCGCCGCGTTCACGGGCGAGCTCGGCGATGACCGTCAGATCCTCCTCGTAGCGCCGGTAGTCGAAGACGACCGTGACGTCGCGGCGCGTGAGCTGGGTGAGGAACGAGGTGCGCTCGACATCCCGGTCCGGGAGAAAGGAGACCTGATCCCGCACCTGCATCAGATGCAGACCGAGATAGCGCGCCAGCAGGTGGGTGAAGCGGCCGCCGGCGAGATGGACTCGCCGGCGGGGGTCGGCGAGGAGGTCGGCCGCGGTCTCGAAATCGTGCAGGGAGACCTCGTGGAACGTCTGGGCCAGGGCCTGCTGCAACAGCGTCAGCTGAGGCTCCAGCGGCGCCTCCCGGTCCGCGCCCACCGCCGGTCCACCGGTCTCCGCGGACTCGTACAGGGTGATCGGGGAGGCGTTGCGGGCGTCCAGCTCCGCGCGCAGCGCTGCCTGAAGATCCGGAAATCCCTGATACCCGAGACGAGTGGCGCAGCGGAGAACCGTGGGCGTCGACACGGCCGCGCGTTCGGCGATGGTCGCCACGGTTTCGAAGACGGCCGCCGGATAACCGGCGAGGAGCACGCGGGCGACTTTGCGTTCTGCTGGGCTGAGATCCCCCAGGCGAGAGCGGATCTCGTCGGCCAGCGTGCCGCTCATGGTGCGGTCCTCTCCCAGTGTTCCGGTTCACGGCGGGCGCCCTTCAGGCTCCTGCCTGCGGCCGTACCACCTGAGTACTCGCGTCTGCCACCCGGAGAGCGATACAGATAGGCGCACGGCTCGCCTAACTGTACCGCCTGTTACTCCGGCGCAGACAGCTCCCCCGCAACCGCCGCGGCCTCGCCGGGTCAGCCGGTCACACGCACGCCGAACTGGAACGATCCGATCGTGTTCATCGACTCGTAGCGCACGTAGGCGCCCGGGTACGGGGCGTGCAGCACCTGATTGTTGCCCGCGTAGAGGCCGACGTGTTCGGTGTTGTTGAAGAAGACCAGGTCACCGGGCTTGAGCGCACTCATGCCGATCCGGGGTCCGTCGTTGACCTGCGTGTAGGTGACGCGGGATATGTGCACGCCGGCCTGCGCGTAGGCCCACTGCGTGAGGCCGGAGCAGTCGTAGGAGTTGGGGCCGGTGCCGCCGCGGGCGTACGGCTTGCCGATCTGGGAGGCGGCAGCGTTCAGGGCGGCCGCGCCGAACGGGGAGGCGGCCACCTCGTTGCCGAGGTCGACGCGTTCCGCCGCCGTGCGGCTGGCACGGGCCTCGGTGTCGGCGATCTCCTGACGCTCGGCGGCGGTCAGGGAGTTCAGCAGCTTCTGGGCCTTGCTGAGTTTGGCCTGAATCTCCTTCTTCTTCTCGCCCAGCTCGGTGCGGGTAGTGGCGAGATCCTTCAGCTTCTCCGTCGCCTCGGCGCGCTGCTGGGCCAGTTCGCGCTGTTTCGTCTGGACCTTCTTCAGCGCCTCCAGCTGCTGAGCGGAGAGCGACTCGAGCGTGGACGCCTTGTCCAGATAGTCGTCCGGGTCGGCGGAGAGAAGCAGCTGGACCGAGGGGTCGATGCCACCGGAGCGGTACTGGGCGCTCGCCATCGTTCCGAGACCCGTGCGCAGCTCATTGAGCTCGTCCTGCTCGCGGGCGACCTTGTCCTGGATCAGGCCGATCTCCTTCTGCAGCTTCTCCTGCTTCTCCTTGGCCCCGTCGTACTGGTTGGTGGCCCGCTCCGCCTCCTTGTAGAGCTTGTCGACCTGCGTCTTCACCTCGCTCTTCGTGGGCTTCGGGGCCGCGTTGGCGGCCTGCGAGGTGAGAGCCACGGCAGCGGCCGCGGTCGCGGTGAGCACGCTCACGCGGGCGCGGCTCTGCGGTTTGGGTCGGCGGTGAAGCGCCACGAAGACGAACTCCTTCTTCCTCCACCGCCCACACGACAACCACGGTGGACGGCGACCCCCCACCGCCACTCGCCTGGTGCGAGCGATCATTCGTGCGAAGGTTCGAGTCCCCACCTTAGTGATCTTCTTGTAATCATTTCAAAGTTTGAAGGGATCAACTCCAGCCACGTTCCACACTCTTGGGGCGCAACTCGTCAGAAACATTGACGCACCCTCAGCTCAAATCTATCTTCCGACCGAGGTTCCGCACAGCGTTCGTGATGTCGAACAATCGGATCCTCGCCTCAGCGATCAGCCCATCGAACCGGCCGAGCCCGGAGGGAGAGTCGGACGTGTACGTGCACGCGGAACATCCCATGTCCATCTCGACGTCAGGGCGGCAATCGGACGTCCTTTCGTGATCAGTCGGCTTATCGCGTCGCAAGGCTAGACAGGGATATCGCGCATGCCCCTTAATCCATCCCATGTATCAGCGGAAGGGGGCGACGGGACCCCCGCACCACCAAGTGCTCACTCCCTCCTCACCGAAAGGTGCAAGATGGCCCCCTCCCTCAGCAGACGGCGCCTCCTGCAAGCAGCCGGGGCGACCGCCGCCGCCTCTGCCGCCGGATCCTTCATCGGCGTGCCCTCCGCCCATGCGGCCATCCCTCCCGCGAGGGCCGACATCGGGGTCTCCGCGCACCCCTTCGCCCTCGGCCAGGTCCGGCTCACCACGAGCCGGTGGCTGGACAACCAGAACCGTACGCAGAACTACCTGCGGTTCGTCGACGTCGACCGCCTGCTCCACAACTTCCGCGCCAATCACCGGCTGTCCACCAACGGCGCGGCTGCCAACGGCGGTTGGGACGCGCCGACCTTCCCCTTCCGCACCCACGCCCAAGGGCACTTTCTGACGGCATGGGCCCAGCTGTACGCCGTGACCGGGGACACCGTCTGCCGGGACAAGGCGGTCACCATGGTCGCCGAGCTCGCCAAGTGCCAGGCCAACAACAGCGCCGCCGGCTTCAACGCCGGATACCTCTCCGGCTATCCCGAGTCCGACTTCACCGCGCTGGAGCAGCGGACCCTCAGCAACGGCAACGTGCCGTACTACACCGTCCACAAGACCCTTGCCGGTCTGCTCGACGTGTGGCGGCTCATCGGCAGCACACAGGCCCGGGACGTGCTGCTCGCTCTCGCCGGGTGGGTCGACTGGCGCACCGGCCGGCTCAGCGCCCAGCAGATGCAGACCATGCTGCAAACGGAGTTCGGCGGCATGAACACCGTGCTGACCGATCTCTACCAGCAGACGGGCGACGCACGGTGGCTCACTGCTGCCCAGAGGTTCGACCACGCCGCGGTGTTCGACCCCCTGGCGGCCAACCAGGACAAGCTCAGCGGACTGCACGCCAACACCCAGGTCCCCAAATGGATCGGGGCCGCCCGGGAGTACAAGGCCACCGGCACCACCCGCTACCGGGACATCGCCACCAACGCCTGGAACATCACCGTCAACGCGCACACCTACGCCATCGGCGGCAACAGTCAGGCCGAGCACTTCCGGGCCCCCAACGCCATCGCCGGCTACCTGAACAACGACACCTGCGAAAGCTGCAACACCTTCAACATGCTCACCCTCACCCGGGAGCTGTTCGCGCTCGACCCGAACCGGGCCGCACTGTTCGACTACTACGAACGGGCGTGGCTGAACCAGATGATCGGCCAGCAGAACCCGGCCGACAGCCACGGCCACGTCACCTACTTCACCCCGCTGAACCCAGGAGGCCGACGCGGTGTGGGCCCGGCATGGGGCGGCGGCACCTGGAGCACCGACTACGGCACCTTCTGGTGCTGCCAGGGCACGGGCCTGGAGATGCACACCAGGCTCATGGACTCCGTCTACTACCGCAGTGACAACACCCTCATCGTGAACCTGTTCGTGCCCTCGGTGCTCACCTGGTCGGAACGCGGAATCACGGTCACCCAGACCACGGCATACCCCGCCGCCGACACCACGACCTTGCAGGTCACCGGCTCCGTCAGCGGAACCTGGGCGATGCGCATCCGCATCCCGGGCTGGACCACCGGGGCCACCGTCAGCGTCAACGGCGTCGCGCAGAACATCACCACCACCCCCGGCAGCTACGCCACCCTGAGCCGCTCGTGGACCTCCGGCGACACAGTCACCGTCCGCCTGCCCATGCGGGTCATCATGCGCACGGCCAACGACAACGCGAACGTCGCGGCGATCACCTACGGTCCGGTCGTCCTGTCCGGCAACTACGGCGACTCCGCGCTCAGTTCCCTTCCGACGCTGAACACGGCGTCGATCACACGGACCAGCAGTACGTCGCTCGCCTTCACCGCCACCGCCAACGGCTCCACGGTCAACCTGAGCCCCTTCCATGACGCGCACGGCCACAACTACACCGTCTACTGGAACACCAGTGGCACCGTCCGCCTCGCCAACGCGGGCAGCGGTCTCGTGCTGGGCATCCAGGACATGTCCACGGCCGACGGTGGCCGTGCCTTGCAGTGGCAGGACTCGGGCACCGCCGACCACGACTGGCAAATGATCACCGACGGTGACGGCTTCCGCTTCCGCAACGCGAACAGCGGCAAGGTGCTCGGCGTGCAGGACATGTCCACCGCCGACGGGGCGAGCGTCCTGCAGTGGTCGGACAACGGCACCGCCGACCATCGATGGACGCTGCTCGACCAGGGAGACGGAACCTACAAGATCCGCAACGCGAACAGCGGCAAGCTGCTCGCCATCGCGAACAACTCCACCGCTGTCGGCGCGTTCGCCGTCCAGGCCCCGGATGACGGCACCGCCGACAACCGGTGGCGCATTCTGCGGAGCTGAGTCCCCGGCGAGACCAGGCCCAGGTCGCTCTCCGCCTCTCTCCATGCCCGACTCTTCGACCGACATTCGACATATCGAACATAGAGGCCGAGTCGCAGCCCATCCGTCCGGACGGCCCCTGACCAGGCCGCCCGGAACCGCTCACCCCAGGAATGAGGTCCCCATGCTCAGACGTACAACCCGCCGCAGGCAGCTGTCCGTGATGCTCGCGGCGCTGATCGCCTCGGCGGCGACGCTCGTCGCCGACCCGGCACAGGCGGCCACCAGCGGCGCACTGCGCGGCGCGGGTTCCGGCCGGTGTCTCGATGTGCCGGGCGCCAGCCAGACCGACGGCACGAGCCTGCAGATCTACGACTGCTGGGGCGGAACCAACCAGCAGTGGACGCTGACGGACAACAACGAGCTGACCGTCTACGGCAACAAATGCCTGGACGTCCCGGGCCACGCCACCACGGCCGGCACCCGCCCGGTGATCTGGTCCTGCAACGGCGGCACCAACCAGCAGTGGCGAGTCAACTCCGACGGCACAGTCGTCGCCGTGGAGTCCGGGCTGTGCCTGGACGTGTCGGGCGGCGCCACGGCCAACGGCACGGCGGTGCAGCTCTGGAACTGCACCGGCAGCAGCAACCAGAAGTGGAGCGGCCTGTCCGCACCGTCGGGCGGCACATGCGCTCTTCCGTCGACGTACCGGTGGTCCTCGACCGGCCCGCTGGCGCAGCCGGCGAACGGGTGGGCCGCGCTGAAGGACTTCACCACCGTGACGTACAACGGCAAGCACCTCGTCTACGCGACCGTCTCTGACGGATCGTCGTGGAAATCGATGGCGTTCAGTCCCTTCACCAACTGGTCCGACATGGCATCGGCCGGCCAGACCCAGATGAGCCAGGGTGCGGTGGCTCCCAAGCTGTTCTACTTCGCGCCCAAGAACATCTGGGTGCTGACCTCGAACGGGTGGGGCACCCAGTGGCCCTTCGTCTACCGCACCTCGAGCGACCCCACCAACCCCAACGGCTGGTCGGCGGCGCAGCCGCTGTTCACCGGCAGCGTCCCCGACGGCAGCGCGATCGACCCGACCATGATCGCCGACGGTCAGAACATGTACATGTTCTTCGCCGGTGACAACGGCAAGATCTACAAGTCGAGCATGCCGATCGGGAACTTCCCGGCCAGCTTCGGCTCCTCGTACACGACCGTCATGAGCGACACGGTGAAGAACCTGTTCGAGGCGCCGGAGGTCTACAAGGTCCAGGGCCAGAACCAGTACCTCATGATCGTCGAGGCCCGGGGGGCGAGCGAGCAGCGCTTCTTCCGCTCGTTCACGGCCACCAGCCTGAACGGTCCGTGGACCCCGCAGGCCGCCACCGAGTCCGCTCCCTTCGCGGGCAAGGCCAACAGCGGCGCCACCTGGACCAACGACATCAGCCACGGCGACCTGGTCCGCAACAACCCCGACCAGACCATGACCATCGACCCCTGCAACCTGCAGTTCCTCTACCAGGGCCTGGCCCCCAACCAGCCGCCGGGCACCGACTACATCAAGCTGCCGTACCGGCCGGGCCTGCTCACCCTGCAGCGCTGACCCGAGAACGCACGACCAGCGGCTCGTGACCGTGCCTGACAGGCACGGTCACACCGGTGACCGGCGGTGGCCCCCCGGGGAGACCTGTCAGCCTCCGCTTCAGCGCCATTCCGCGTGGGTGTTGATGTGCGGCCACAAGGACACCTGGCTGCCGACCGCGTTCCTGCCCCGGTGGACCTTCAGGTTGGAGTACCACGGGGTGATCAGCGTGTACGGGTTGTCCGTGTGGACGATGGTGGTGTCGAAGAGCTGGTTCTTGCGCTTGTTGCAGTCCCAGACGACGAGTCCTTGTCCCTTCTTGTAGCGTCCGCCCGGCACATCCAGGCAGAGGCTCCGTTTGTCCCACGGGTGGAAATACCAGCCATAGCCGTCACGGCCCTGCTCCAGGCACCACGTCTCGTTGCCCCGGCCGCCCGACCACGGGTAGGTGATGACCTTCGCCCCTTTGTGGCTGCCGCCGGACACATTGAGATAGACGAACGCCCCAGGACCACCCGGGGTGCGGAAGGTGTACGGATGTTCCTTGCCATCCACCTTCTTGCAGACGACAGCCGCTGCCTGGCTGCTGGTGCCGGCGGCGTCCGCAGCGGTCGCCGCGGCCGGCACGGCTCCGGCCGCCAGCACGGCCGCCACCGAAATCCGCCCCAGTCGATGCTTGTGCATGATTCCCCCTTGGGCCGACGAGAAGGAGCCTGCCTCCGGCGTCGAGCACCGGTTGGCGGGTATCAGCCTCGCCGGTCCCGGTGAGACGACGCGATGCTTTCAGCGACGGCTGAATCGTCGTCGGATCAACAGGAGTTCACGTGATACGGGTGCACTGCACACCTGAGGATCTGCTCAGGACCACCTTCGCCGACCGCCCGGCACCGCTGATGGACGTCGGCCTGGCACTCGCCATGTCGCAGCGCCGCGACGCGCACCCCGTATTCAGCCCGTGGCGGCGGCGCGTGGCACGCGCTCTCCCGCGGCAGGCCCGGCCGCTCCTGCAGCTGGTCTCACCGACGGGCGCGGGACCGTTGTTCCTTGACCCGCCGGGCCTGGGCCTGGAGGAGGGCGTCGATCGGATCATGGCCACCCCGCGCGCCTATGTCCGTACCGAGCTCGAGCGCGTCACCTCGATCGACCGCCCGCTCACCTCATGGATGCGCCATCTCGCCGACCGGGACCGGAACGCCTGGCAGATTCTCGAACGGGCGGTGCGCGCCGCGCACGCCACCGTCATCGAGAAGGTGTGGCCCCGTATCCGGGCAGGGTTCCACGCGGAGATGGCGTGGCGCTCCCGCCTGCTCGCCCAACAGGGCCTGCACGCCGCGCTGACGGGGCTGGCGCCCGGCATCCGGTGGCGGGGACTGACCCTGGAGGCGGCGGCTCCCCTCGATGCCGAACACACGTTGCACGGCCACGGCATCGTCCTGCTGCCCTCCCTGCTCTGGGCCGATCACGTCCTGGCGGCGCCCCAGTCCGACGGGCGGCTCCTCCTGGTCTATCCCGCCGTGACTCCCCTGCCCCTGCACAGCGGCCCACCGTCCCAGGACCCGCTCGCCGCTCTCGTCGGTCACACCCGAGCCCACGCCCTCCGTCTGCTGCAGCGCCAGCACACCACCACCGACCTGGCACATGAGCTCGCGGTCAGCCCCGCAGCCGCGTCCATGCAGGCCAAGGCGCTACGAGAAGGCGGCCTGATCGTCTCCCGGCGGGACGGCAAAGCCGTATGGCACTGGTGCACACCCCTGGGCCTGGATCTCCTCGCCCATGCAGGCACAAGCGACATGGGTTGATCACCGGCCGGCTCGGGCCAGGCCTTCTCAGACATTGGCCCCTGCCTGCGTGCTGCGTCAGGTACTCGGGTCAGCCTGGTCGTCGGCCGCGAGGAGTGATCGCAGCGCGGCGGTGGAGCGCGCCGTACCCGCACCGTGGCACCGAAGCCACCAACAGTCCCTGCTTGTCGAGGGTGTGTGCCACGCTGCGGGTCAACACGGTCGGCTGTGCGGTCATCGGCGTGTTCATGGTGGTCATCACCGACGTGTGGGCGGCGCACCGGCTGGTGCGGCCGCTCTTCGGCACCGGGGTGCTCGGCGGGTTCACGACCTTCTCGACGTACGCCGTCGACATCCCGAAGCTGGTCGACGCCGGCCGTCCTCGGACCGGTCTGGCCCATCTGACCGCGACGCTGCTCGCGGCGCTCGCAGCGGTGTGGCTCGCGGTGGCGGTGACGCGCCGCGTTCTTGCCTGGAGGCAAGGACGGTGATGACGAGGCTGACGGGCAGTGCCCTGCGGGTGACGGTCATCATCGTGGACACCGAGGAGCGGGTGCGGGCGTTCCTGCCCCAGCTCGACGAGCTGGTCCGGGGATCGGCAGAGAACCGGACCAGGACGGTTACGGCGGGAGCCGGCGCCGGGAGCTCGTGAACAACGCCGGGGGTCGGCGGTCACGGCGCTCGACTTCCTCACCTCCCGTCGCCATCACGGCTTTCCCCTCGCTCCCGGCTGTTCGACGCCGCCTTCAGCGGCTGAGTCCGTACGGCAGCTCCGGCTCGGCCGCGCCGATCTCGATGAGCCGGTTGTACTTGGCGACGCGCTCACCCCGGGCCGGGGCGCCGGACTTGATCTGCCCGCATCCCGCGCCGACGACGAGGTCGGCGATGAAGGAGTCCTCGGTCTCCCCGGAGCGGTGGGAGACCATCTGCGCGTATCCGGCCTCGCGGCTGACGCGGATGGCCTGAAGCGTCTCGGTGACGGTGCCGATCTGGTTGACCTTGATCAGGGAGGCGTTGGCGGCCTTGTTCTCGATCGCCTCGGCGATGATCGTCGGGTTGGTGACGAACAGGTCGTCGCCCACCAACTGGATCCGGCTGCCGAGCCGTTCCGTCAGGCGCACCCAGCCGTCCCAGTCGTCCTCGCCGAGCCCGTCCTCGATGGACCAGAGGGGGAAACGGTCGACCATCTCCTCGTAGCGATCGATCAGTTGGTCGCTGGTCAGGGCTTCGCCCGCCACCGTGTACCGGCCGTCCGCGCCACGGAACTCGCTGGCGGCCGGGTCCAGGGCGATGGCGATACCGGAACGGCCCGGCTCGTACCCCGCATCCGTGACGGCCTCGACGAGCACAGTCAGTACGTCCTCGGGGCGGGCGATGTCGGGGGCGAAGCCGCCCTCGTCGCCCAGCCCTGTCGGGTGGCCCTCGCGCGCGAGGCGGGCCTTGAGTTTCGCGTACACCTCGGCGCCGGCGCGTATCGCCTCGGGCAGGCTCGGTGCGCCGACGGGGGCGAGCATGAACTCCTGGAAGTCGAGGTCGTTGGCCGCGTGGGCGCCGCCGTTGACGACGTTGAAGTGCGGTACCGGCAGGAGGGGCCGGGTGCCGGCGGCTTCGGCGAGATAGCGCCACAGTTCCTGCCCGGCGACTTGGGCCTGGGCGCGGGCTGCGGCGAGGGAGACGCCGATGACGGCGTTGGCGCCCAGGCGGGACTTGGTGTCGGTGCCGTCCAACTCGATGAGGGCCGCGTCGACTTCGCCGAAGGAGGCGTAGGAGCGGTGGGTCAGCGCGGCGGCGATCTCGCCGTTGACATGGGCGACGGCCTGGGTGACGCCCTGGCCGCCGTACCGGCTCTGGTCTCCGTCCCGCAGTTCGACGGCCTCGCGGGTACCGGTGGACGCCCCCGAGGGAACCCCGGCGCGGGCACGGAGTCCGTCGGCGGTCTCCAGGACGACGGCGAGGGTCGGACGGGCGCGGGAGTCAAGTATTTCGGTGGCGTGCAGACGGGCGATGCGGAGCATGGGTGTTTTCTCCTGCCTCATGAGGATGTGGGACGGTGCTCAGCTGTGGCTTGGGTGGCACGTTCGCGGGCGGCGTCGATCTCGGCGTACGCCTGGTCGCGGCCCTCCCAGTGCGAGCCCTCGACGGACTTTCCGGGCTCCAGGTCCTTGTAGACCTCGAAGAAGTGGGTGATCTCCAGCCGGTCGAACTCCGGGATGTCATGGATGTCCTGCACGCTCGCGTAGCGCGGGTCGTGGGCGGGCACGCACAGCACCTTCTCGTCCGGGCCGTGCTCGTCCCTCATCACGAACATGCCGACGGCCCGGCACTCGACGGTGCAGCCGGGGAAGGTCGGGTCACCGGTCAGGACCAGGGCGTCGAGCGGATCGCCGTCGCGGCCGAGCGTGCCGTCGATGTAGCCGTAGTCGGCCGGGTACTGGGTGGAGGTGAACAGCATCCGGTCCAGCCGGATCCGATGCAGTTCGTGGTCCATCTCGTACTTGTTGCGGGAGCCTTGGGGGATCTCCACTGTCACGTCGAACTGCACGGCGGTCTCCTTGCCTGCTCGGTGTACGGGACTTGTGGGGTCACAGGTGTGGCAGCCCTTGCGCAAGGCGAGTCTTCGCCTGCCCTTCGGCTCGTCACCATGCCGCCGTGCGGGAGGTGTCCGTGACGGGGAGACGGCAGTACGTTGAGGAGTGATCCCCCGCGCGCGAGGAGGTGGGCGATGGGTTCCGACGCCGCTCGCCTGACCATCCACCTGGACGGGGCTGCGCTGTGGCACCACCGCCCCGCCTACGCCGAGCTCGTTCACCGCGCCCATCGAGAAGGGCTGGCCGGGGCGAGCGTCTTCCACGGCTTCACCGGCTTCGGGGCCCCCGGCACGATCTACCGTGAGCCGCCCGCCCACCTGGCCGCCAAGGGCCCCTGCGCGGTGGTGCTCGTCGACTCCGAGGACCGGTTGCGGTGCTACCTGCTGTGCGTGCGGGAGGTGCTGGAGCACACCGAGGCGGTCGCCATGCTGGACCGGGTCCGCATCCACCATCCTGAGCCGCGGGCCGTCGGCTAGCTCGACCCTGTTCATGACCGGTTCACCTCTCCTTGCTGCCCGGCCCCTGCATGGAGGGCGTCGCGCAGGCGGCGTAGCTCGTCCGCGGGCCGGCCCAGGCCGTTGATCTGCAGCCGGGCCGCCTCGGTGCGGGCATCAGGGTGGGAGGTGAACGCCAGGTTCATTGACTGGCGCACCATCCACAGGTCGTAGGCGAGCAGCCGCCCCGCCTGCGCCTGGACCGCCGCCAGGTCGGGGTCGGTGAGCGGCAGGTCCCGCAACCGGCCGCGCGCCCGGTGGAGGGCCGAGCCGGCCCCACCGCAGTCCTGGGCAGCCTGCCCGGTCACACCGTCCGGCTCCCCGCAGGCGGCCACCGCCGGATCGGCGAGCCGCTGAGCGGCCACGGCCTCGTCCAGAACCGCCAGCAGCGCCCTCACCTGCGCCGGGCGGGACAGACGGGCGGGTACGGGGCGACGCCGGCGCAGGCGGGCCGTGAGACGAAGGGCGCCGTGCCACAGGCCGCCGCCGGGCAGGGACAGACGAAGGGGCGGGCCGAGCGCACGGGACACGGGCATGGCTCCTCCTGGTCAGCACGACTGGACCAGGGACCGTCAGTGGACGCCTCCGCGGTTGCGGCGAGCCCCCTCACCGACACGCCCGTGAAGAACGGGGTGTGCCCTTCCAGTCTGCGCCTCGATCCATTCCAGGCCGGCCCACCCCCATCTGTCTTGGGCCGGATGGGGCAGCCGTCAGGAGCGGGTCAGCACACCATCAGCACCGAGCACGCAGCATGGCGGCTGAATTTCTCCGCGGGTGGAACCCAGGAAACGGCCCCATACCGATGAGTCCCCGCTGTGGCCGACCACGATCGGGGTCCGCCCGATGCCGACCGTTCTGTGGCGTGGACGATCTCCTGTGCCGTACGCACGGCACGGGTCTCGCTCATCGGCCACCTCTCCCACGGTCGCCCCATAGCGCGGCGGATGCGCCGCCACCGCGATCAGCTGCTGCGCGGTCCTACCGGGCGAAGCCGTGGCGGTTGCTTCTCGGCGGTTCTCCGACTCGGACTCCGCAATCTGGGAACCGGGTGAGGGAGCCATGGCACAGGAGGGGCGCCAGGTACGGGCGGCCCAGCTCTCGCGGCGGAGAAGAGGCGACGATGACGCGCGAACACGATGGGCGACCGGCCGACCCGGACGGTGCGCGGACAGCTCCCGGCGGCGACAGCAGCATGCGGCGTCGCCGTCGGCCGCTGCACGAGCGGCACGAGCGGCACGTCGAGGAGACGGTCGAGATCGATGTGCCGGTGCGTACCGCGTACAACCAGTGGACGCAGTTCAAGACCTTCCCCCGGTTCACGACCGTGGTGCGTGGGGTCGAGCAGATCAGGCCCACCGTGACCGCCTGGACCATCGGCTACGGCCCGCTGCGCCACCGCTTCGCCGTGGAGATCGTCGAGCAGGATCCCGATGCCTTCCTGGCCTGGCGCGGTCTGGAGCAGTACCCCTCCCACCAGGGCGAAATGGAGTTCCGGCCGACGCAAGGGGGCGGCACGGCCGTCACCCTCCGGATGCGGCTCCGACCGCGAGGAGCTACGAAGGCACTCACAGGCTCGCCACGCGCCGGGCAGCTGATCGCCCGGCTGGTGCGCCGCGAGCTGTGGAACTTCAAGCAGTTCATCGAGGGTCTGGGGCAGGCGAGCGGAGCCTGGCGCAGCACCATCCGCAACGGCCGCGTGCAGCACGACCACCCGGAACCGCCCCGCAGCCGCGTGGCCCACTGGCCCGTCGGCTGAGCCGCGCACCGGAACACGGCACAAAGAAAGGCGAACCCATGCAGAAACCGCCCGCTGAGGAGCCGGAGACCACCCTTTCCGTGACGCCACCGAAGAAGTGGGCGGCCGGAGTCCCGGCGGTCGTGCACGCGCTGGAGTACTCCCTGGAACAGACCTCGCCGCGCAGGACGGGGGTGGACCTGCTGGCCATGAACCAGGTGGGCGGCACCGACTGTCCCGGCTGCGCCTGGGCGGACCCGGCCCCTGGGCACCGCCATCGCAACGAGTACTGCGAGAACGGCGCCAAACACATCAACGACGAGGCGACCACACGCCGTGTCACCGCCGACTTCTTCAGGCAGCACAGCGTCTCCGACCTCGCCGGGCGCTCCGACATGTGGCTCAACCAGCAGGGGCGGCTCACCGAGCCGATGATCAAGCGCCCGGGCTCCGACCACTACGAGCCGATCAGCTGGGACGACGCCCTGGGCGTGCTCGCGGCGGAACTCACCACGCTCGCCTCCCCCGACGAGGCCGTCTTCTACACCTCGGGGCGGGCCGGCAACGAGGCCGCCTTCGTCCTGCAGCTCTTCGCCCGCGCCTTCGGCACCAACAACCTGCCCGACTGCAGCAACATGTGTCACGAGTCCAGCGGATTCGCCCTCAGCGAGACCCTGGGCACCGGCAAGGGCACCGTCGGTCTCGACGACCTCCACCACGCCGATCTGATCTTCCTGGTCGGGCAGAACCCCGGAACCAACCATCCGCGCCAGCTCACCGCGCTGGAGGAGGCCAAGCGCAACGGGGGCCGGATCGTCGCGGTCAACCCGCTGCCGGAAGCGGGGCTGCGGCGCTTCAAGAATCCGCAGAAGCCACGAGGAGTCGTCGGACGCGGCACCCAGATCGCCGACCGCTTCCTGCACATCAAGCCCGGCGGCGACCTCGCCCTCTTCCAGGCGCTCAATCTCCTGCTGCTGGAGGCCGAGGACGCCCGGCCCGGAACCGTCCTGGACCACGACTTCATCGACGCCCACACCTCCGGTTTCGAGGAGTTCGCCCGGCACACCCGTACCGTCGACTGGGACGACGTACACACCGCGACCGGGCTCACCCGCCAGGAGATCGAGCAGGTCCGCGACGAGGTCCTGCGCAGCGAACGTGTCATCGTCTGCTGGGCGATGGGCATCACCCAGCACAAGCACGGGGTGCCCACCATTCGCGAGATCGTCAACTTCCTGATGCTGCGCGGCAACCTCGGGCGGGCCGGCACGGGCGCCTGTCCGGTCCGCGGGCACAGCAACGTCCAGGGCGATCGGACCATGGGCATCTGGGAGCAGATGCCGGACTCCTTCCTCGACGCGCTCCAGAAGGAGTTCGGCTTCGACCCGCCGCGCCCCCACGGGCTGGACTCGGTGAACTCGATCAAGGCGATGCGCGAGGGCCGCGTCAAGGTGTTCCTCGCGCTGGCCGGGAATTTCGTCCGGGCCGCCCCCGACAGCGAGGTCACCGAAGAGGCGATGCGTTCGTGCCGGCTGACCGCCCACATCTCCACCAAGCTGAACCGGTCGCACACCGTCTGCGGTGCCACGGCACTGATCCTGCCGACCCTCGGCCGCACCGAACGTGACCTCCAGGCCTCGGGCGAGCAGTTCGTCACGGTGGAGAACTCCATGAGCCAGGTGCACACCTCCCGGGGACGCCTCGAACCGGCTTCTCCCCTCCTGCTCAGCGAGGTCGCGATCCTGTGCCGACTGGCCCGACGCACTCTCGACGGCCGGGCGGACATCCCCTGGGACGAGTTCGAAGGGGACTACGACACGATCCGCGACCGCATCTCCCACATCGTCCCGGGGTTTCACGACTTCAACGCGCGGGTCACCCGCCCGGGCGGGTTCCAGTTGCCGAACGCCGTGAACGAGGGAGTGTTCCGCACCCCGGTCGGCAAAGCCCTGTTCACCTGCAACGAGCCGGTCGTGCCGCGCGCACCCGCGGGACATCTGCTGCTGCAGACCCTGCGCTCGCACGACCAGTGGAACACCGTGCCGTACACGTTGAACGACCGCTACCGCGGTATCCACGGCAGCCGCCACGTCGTGCTCGTCAACCCTGACGATCTCCGCGAGCTCGGTCTCGCCCAGGGCGATCGCGTCGACCTGGTCAGTGTCTGGGCGGACGGCACCGCGGACGGCGTCGAGCGGCGCGCCGAGGACTTCGAGGTGGTCTCCTATCCGACGGCCAAGGGCTCGGCGGCCGCCTACTATCCGGAGACGAACGTCCTGGTGCCGTTGGAGAGCGTCGCCGACATCAGCAACCAGCCCACGTCCAAGGGCATCGTCGTACGCCTTGAGCCCCGGTAGGGCGGGCCCCGACAAACAGCGTGGCGCAAGTCGCGTCGGCGCCTGACCGGGCAGCGAAACACCTGGGGCCGGTAGGCGTCACCCGGCGCGTCAGGCGGTCGGGCGGTCGGGCGGTCGGGCGGTCGGGCGGTCGGGCACTCCTCCCGAAACGATCATCGGACCGGTCAAGAGTGACCGGCTGGGGATTCACTCGTTTGAACAGGTGCAACAGCAGCGTGTCTCCCTCCGGAAGGCCTGCCCGACCATGCGTTTTGGCTCACTTCGCCAGCCCACCGAGCGTCTCGACACGCCCGTCCTGGAAGCCGAAAACGCCCTCGTGCACCAGTACGCCGATCTGGTGCGCCTCGCGTACATCACGCTCCCCCCGTCGCTGGGCCGGCACCAGAAGGTGAGCGTGTCCCATTCGGTGGTGCAGCGCGCGCTGCCCAGCGCCCGCCTGGCACGGGCGAGGTCGTCCGTTCCCGCGCCGCGCCGCGCCGCCGCGGATCACGCACGCCCAGAGCATCCGTATCTCGTGACGGTGCTGCGCCGCGTCCTCGCCTACGACCGGCGTCCGCCGCTGTGGCCGGCCCGACTCGGTGCGCCGCGCGCCTTGGTGCCGCGCCTTCCGATCGTGCTGGGACTCAGGCTGTTCCCCCGCCCTGGCGGAGCGGAGGCGCTGTCCCTGACCCGCTCCCTGGCCGGTCTGTCCGCCGAGACGCGGGCCGCGTTCGTGCTGTGCTCGGTCTACGGCCTGACGGACGACACGGTTGTCGACGTGCTCAAGGCGGCCGGGGCGAAGGACGCCGCCGGCGCCGTGCGCGACGGCCGAGCCTTCGAGGCGGACGAAGCCGACGCGGCCCGGACGCTGGCGCTGTCGGAGGAGTTCGACGCCTGCGTCCTGCAGGCCACCGCGACCGACCTGTTGCGGCGCAGGCACCGCGCCCGACTGACTCTGGTCGCCTGTCTGGCCGGTCTGCTGGCCGGCGCGATGCTGCTGGCACAGCTCGCCCCCGACCCGGCCCCCACACCCACGGCCCCGCAGCCCGTGGCCGCTTCCGGCCTGCGAGCGGCAGATCTCACACGCGCTCCGGCAGACCAGTGGGACAACACCGCGCGCATCGACTTCACCGCGTGGCCACCCCGTGGTTCCCGGCTCGACGACGAGCAACTGCTGAACCGCGCGCTGTCCACATGGGCGCGACCGGGGCCCGGCACCCACGTCGTCACCACAGCCGCCACCTCCCCTGCCCCACCCGCCTCCGCACCACAACTGCTCTACGCGGGCGAGGTCGACGCACACGCCGTGGTGCTGTTGTACGACGGACAGCGTCTGGCCCGCTACCGCGAGGACCCGCGGTCACACAGCCGCACCCAGCTCTCGGTGGCGCGGGTCGACGACGCGGACGTGACGACCGCGGCGGCCGTCGAGCTGAGCACCGGACGCAGCGGTGCCCGCTACCTGATCGCACCCTGGGTGGCCGAAGTGCAGTCCCGGGACCTGCTGCGCCCCGATGTCATCGCACAGGCGCTGGACACGACCGAGGACGGTGTCACCGAGCCGGTCCCGTTCACCGCCGGGAGCGGGACCGGCTGCGACAGCCGTCCGGTCCTGCAACTGCGTTCCTCGGCACGGATCGCCGAGCGCCACGCCTTCCTGCTCGCCGGTCTGGGCGACCTGTCCCCCGTGCACCTGACCTACACGCCGCTGCCGGGACACGGCACGCCACCGCCGCGCCAGCCGAGGGAGGCCACGGGGCCCGCCGCCCTGGTGGCCTGGTCCCACCAGGCGTGTGCCCTCGCAGACCTGCGCGGCACCGGCACCCGCGCGGTCAACGCGTGGGAGTTCGCCGAACAGGATCTTCCCGACGGCGGCAGCCGGGCGGTGTGGACATGCATGCGCGAGTCGTCCTGGCGCGGCCCCGGCGATGTGACGGTGACGCTGCGAGTGGCCGGGGACGGGACGAAAGCACCGGCGCGTCCGGTGTCGCACGTCCGGTCGACCGCGCTGTGCAGCCGCTTCGGCCAGCACATCGTGGCCGGCACGGCGTGGCGCTCACCAGCGGGCCGCTGGTACGCGCTGGCGGCCGGGAGCCGCGCCGTCACCGGCATCACGGTCAGCGGTGATGTCACGGCTAAGACTCCCGCACGGACTGTCGCTGTGCGCACACCGAAGCGCCCGCGGTTCGACGTGAGTGCCCAACTGGCCACCGGGGAACGGCTGGACGGGGTCACGGACGAGAAGTGAGACCCCCGGCAACGACGATGCCGAGCAGCGCGCATCCGCGCAGCGCGTCGACATGGCGTAACCGGGGTGGGGTGTTCGGCCGCAGCGTTTCTGTCATGCAAGAACGCCAGGCACGGTAGAGGTGTGGCACGAACCGGTGCGCCCGAGAATGCGCGGTGGGGCCGGCCCGACCCGCCGGAGGGAGCCGGCCCTGGTCCACGCCGCCCCGAGGTCACCCGATCAGATGCCACATGTCGGCGCGGACCAGTAGGGCGAAGGGTCGAACGCCACATGTGTGTGGTCGTCGTGGCCCGGGTAGCCCGGACCGAGGATTTCCGAGAATCCGTGGGTGCGGGCCTGCTGGGCGAGCCGGCACAGGCTCACCGAGCCGGTCAGGTCGGCGGCGTCGCCGTAAAGGTGGCGACTCGTGGACGATCCCCCGACCGCGCTGTTGCAGGCGTAGGAGCGAAAGCCGCTCGAAATCGTGATCGGCACGTCACCCAGTGCGTGGCGCATCGCCTCGAGTTTCCACATGGTCTTCAGGGCGTTGGCCCTCGCGGTGGCCGCGGAGACCGCACCGCCCGACCAGTCGGAATTGCACTTGTTGAGTTCCGCGTAGCTGAAGTGGACCGGCGTGCAGTCCGCGTCCTGGAGGGAGTAGATCTTGGCGTAGGTCGCAGGTCCCGCCACGCCGTCCGCGGTCAGACCGTACGCCGTCTGGAACTTCTTGACCGCTGCCGCGGTGCGCTCCCCGTACTGGCCGTCGTAGGAGAGCCGCTCGCCCGAGGTGACCCACCCGGCGACACGTATCTGCAGTTGTGTCACATCACTGCCGGACGCCCCCACCGAGAGGGTGCGTCCCCAGGTGTAGCAGTCGTCGGCCGCAGCGGTACCGGCGCTGGCGCCCACCCCCACCACCACGCCTGACGCGATCATGACAATCGAAGCGAGCAGTCTTGCTACGCGTACGAGCATCCCGGCCTCCCGACCGTACGTCCCGGAACCGCCCCAACGGACGGACCGACTGTCACAGCGTGACCATCCACCGCTCAGGGTGCGGCCGTACCGCTACGCGCGTCAACCACGCGCGCACTCGCCTTCCGGTGGCCGAGGCGGACGGCCATGCCCCCGGACGTTCACGCCGCGGACCGAACAGAGCAGAGGGATCGGCCGAAACCGGTCTCCGTCGCATCGCGAAAGGCCGGACAGGGCGGGCGCGGATCGAAGCCGGGCACCCGTTCCCGGCGGAGCAGCCGCCGGGAACGGGTGTGCCGGTCAGAAGTCGTCCGCGCCGTTGCGGAGCTCAGGGGTCCAGTAGCCGATCAGTGCCTGGGCCGGGTCGGCGGCGATGCCGTCCGATCCGGGCGCGGAGACGGCGATGACCGTCGAGTCGCCCTCCAGCATGAGGGAGAACGCCGACACGGGTTCGTTGTCCTCGTCGGTTCCGCCGTTCGAGACCTTGAGCAGGGCGTAGGCGGGAGCCCCCGCGGCCAGTACGACCGGGGCGGCGGGCTTGCTCTTGGCGACGGCAGGGACGTCCTGCTTGTGGCTCTCCAGGAGCTGGACGTGAGGGAAGCCCGCCAGGCGGCAGGAGTGCCCCGAGGTGTTCTTCGCGGTGAGCACGAGGTGGGTGTAGGGCGGCCCGTCCTGCTTGGCCGCGGTGATGGTCACGTCGGCGGCGGAACACACCGGCGTGGAGGTGCTCGTCTGCCGGCCGCTGGAGTTGTCGGAGCCGGTCGAGCTGCCGGAGCCGTTGGAACTGCCGGAGCTGTTCGAGTCCGCCGTGCCCGAGGACTTGCCCGACCCCGTCGAACCGGCGGAGTCCGTGGTCGTCGCTGCCGCGGAGGCGCCGTCCGTCACCGTCGCGGTGGTCGAAGCGGGCGGCGTGGCCGCGGCCTTGTCGTCGTCTCCGCCCTGGCAGGCGGTGAGGGAAAGGGCGAGTGCCGTTCCGGCGACAGCCAGCATCGTGGAACGGGTGAAGAAGGCGGTCATGATGGGTTCCCCCGCTGAGGTGGTGCAGAGCCGTCGGCCTGTTGCCGACGGCCAGGATGGTCTGGTGGGCGTGACGCGCGCGGCAGGCCGTCCGCGCCCGAACTTGAGCGCATGGGGCCTGCGGCGCCTTGCGCGTCGGACTTCAGTTGATCACCGCGACACCTCCGCCACCAGGCGGTTCTACCGGCAGAACTACCGTCCGTCATACTTCTGCCGGAGGCTCGCGCAGGGGGAGCCGGACGATCGGGGATCTCAGCGGTGCGCTCTGCCATACCGGCCGGCGACGAGTTCAGGCAGCAACTACGGCACTTCAGGACCCGTGCCGGGCTCAGTCAGGAGGCGCTCTCCGAGGCAGCCGGAGTCAGTGTCAGGGCAGTGGCCGACATGGAACGCGGGCGCACCCTCGGGCCGCAGCGCCGCACGGTCCAGGCTCTCGCCCAGGCCCTGGGGCTGAGCGAGGACGAGGCCGCGGGTCTGGAGAAGTCGGCCGCGCTGGGGCGACCGCGTCCCCGCACCGCCACGAGTCCGGCCGGGCCCGTCGCCCTGGCTCTGCCGCGCGACATCCGGGACTTCACCGCACGCGGCCCCGCACTCGCCCGGCTGCTGGAGCTGGCGGCTGGCCTCGGGGACACGGACCCGGGCGGCAACGAGCCCACGGTCTCCGCGGTTTCCTTGATCACGGGACAACCCGGGCTGGGCAAGACGGCGTTCGCCGTCCATGCCGCGCACCGCCTCGGCCCGCACTTCCCCGACGGACAGTTCGCTGTCGACCTGCGCGGCATGGACGCCGAACCGACATCGCCCAGGGATGCGCTGGCCAGGCTCCTCGGCGCCATGGGCATCGCCGACGGCGCGCTGCCCAGCACTCTCGACGAGCGTGCCGCCATGTGGCGTTCGCTGCTGCGCGACCGCCGGGTGCTCCTGCTGCTCGACAACGCCCTCGACGAGGACCAGGTCCTCCCCCTGCTGCCCGGTACCGGCCCGTCGCTGACCCTGGTCACCAGCCGCAACTCCCTGGCGGGCCTGGATTCCGTCCACCGCACCGATCTGGCACTGCTGCGGCGTGAGGAGGCCGTGGAACTGCTCACACGCATCCTCGGACCGGAACGCGTCCAGGCCGAGGCCCAGGCCGCCCGCGACCTCGCCGACCTGTGCGGACACCTGCCGCTGGCGGTCCGCATCGCGGGCCAGCGCCTGCTCAGCCGGCCGCACGAACGCCTCGCCAAACTCGCCGCCCGGCTGGCCGCCGAGGGGCGCCGCCTCGACGGCCTCGAGGCCGGAAGCCTGCGGGTGCGTGCCGCCTTCGCCCTGTCCTATCGTCAACTCCCGCCTGACACCCGGACCTTCCTGCGCCGCGCCGCGCTGGCCGCCGGGCCCGACTTCGGTCCCGAGACCGGCGCCCTGCTCGCCGGGCTCACCTTCGACGAGGCCGTCGCCTGCGCCGAGGACCTCACCGACGCCGGGCTGCTCCAGAGCGACGCCGTCGCCGAGCGGTACCGCTTCCACGATCTGCTCCGGCTCTACGCCCTCGAACAGACCGAGGCGGAGGACGGTCCCGAGGTCCGTGACGCCGCCCTGGACCGTACGGCGCGCTGGATGCTCGCCCGGGCCACCGCAGCCGCCCTGCACTACGAGGCCCACCGGGAACGGGCCGTGCGCGCCGCTGACCCCGATCCCGACTCGGCGCCGACCGGCAAGAGCGAGGCACGGGCCTGGCTGGAGGCCGAACGGGCGCAGTGGCTCGCCGCGCTGCACCGAGCGCACCGGTCAGGTTGGCACCGGGAGGTGCTGGACACGGCGGAGGCCATGCACTGGTTCTCCGACATGACCCAGCACTGGGAGCAATGGGTGGAGGTGTTCTCCTGCGCCACCGACTCGGCCCGCGCGCTGGGTGACCGCCGGCAGGAGGCGGTGCACCTCAACTATCTCGCCTGGGCCCACAATCTCTGCGCTCACAACCCCGAGGCGGCCCTGGCCTCGGCCGACGCCGCCCTGGAGGCGGCCCGGGACTGCGGGGACGGCCTGCAAGAGGGCTGGGCGCTCGGCTACGGCGCGGGCGCGCTCCACCGACAGGGCCGAGCGGAGGACGCGCACGACCGGCTGCGGGAGTCGGCCCGCTGCCTCGCCGCGCTGGACTCGCCCGAGGCCCGGCTGGCCGAACTGACCATCCTCAACACCCTGGGCAACCTGCTGCGGCACCTGGGCCGGGCCGCCGAGGCGCTGGAGATCCACCGCCGCAGCGAGCAGATCTGCCGGACGGGGGTCCCCGGCCGTACCGACGAGTTGGTGGCCCTGTACCACGCGGTCGCCCGGCAGCAGATCGGCAACGACCTCGTGGCCCTGGAACGCTGGCACGAGGCCGAAGCTCCATTGCGGCAGGCGCTCGCCGACTTCGAGGCGGCACACATGCCCGTCTGGGCCGAACACGCCCGGGTCGACCTCGGGCGAGCGCTCAGCGGAACCCGGCATCCCGAAGCCCGGCAGACGCTTCGCACCGCCAGGGATGCGCTGGCGGAACTGAAAAGCCCCCTCCACGCCGAGGCCGCGGCTGCTCTCGCCGCCCTTGACGAAGCCTCCGCCCCCAGCAGATGAAGCGGAGGCGGCCCCCTCCCCGCGCACGGGGTGCTTGAGGTCGTCGCTGCCGACACGGCCTCGGTCCGGACGCGCCGGTGCACGCGCTTCTCGCGGCCACCGGCACTGCATCAGCGCAGCGAGGCGGCCCCGGGTGTCGGCCGCCTCTCTCAGCCCGCGATCGAGTCCAGTTGTTCCGCGCCGCCGGGCGCAGCGCCCGCAGGTCACCGCCCGGCGGTTCCTGGAGCAGCGGGATGGCGCGCGCGGCCCGGTCGTCCCCGGTGGCGTGCACCGCGTCGGTGGCCGCGTATCGGCGGCCGGTACCTGCCGTTCCTGCGCCGGACCGGCCGCGCGGTCGAGCCCTTCGACCTGTCGGTGCCCGGCGTCACCTCGCTCTCCGTCGATCTGCACAAGTACGGCTACACCGACAAGGGCGCCTCCGTGGTCCTGTACCGCGACGCCGGGCTCCGCCGCCACCAGTACTTCGCCCACGCGCGCTGGCCCGGCTGTCCGGTGGTCAACCCGACGTCCAGGGCACCAAGTCGGGCGGACTGCCGGCGCAGGCCTGAGCCGTACTGCGGTACATCGGGGACGACGGCTGCACCGCACTCAACGCTCAGGTGGCCGAGGCAGCCGAGTCCCTCCTGGGGGACTGCGCGCGATGGACGGCGTACGCGTTCTCGGCGAACCGACCGCCGGACTGGTCGCGTTCACGGCGACCGGCCCGAACGGCACGCCCGACGTCGGCCTCGTCCTGCACGTCGCCGACGAGATGCGCGCCCGAAGCTGGTACCTCCAGCCCCAGTTGTCGTACGAGGACCTGCCGCCCCATCTGCATCTGACGCTGACCCCCGCGACCCGCGACCGGGTACCGGAGCTGCTCGCCGACCTCGCGGCCTCGCTCGACGCGGCCCGCGCCCTCGGCCCCTCACCGTCGACCCCGGCCTGTCCGAACTGGCGGCCGGGCTGGATCCCGACGCACTGACGCCGGAGGAGATCGGCGGTCTGCTCGCCTTCGCCGGCCTGGGCGAGGGAGGGGACGGAGGTCCGAGCGGAGCGCTGCCTGACCGGACGGCGCCTGTGCTGGGGCCGCTGGACGCGCTGCCGCCCCGGCTGAAGGACCGGTTGCCGGCGGAGTTCGTGGGCTCGGTGTTCCGGATCTGACTCAGGCGCGGAACACCGAGCCCCTCAACACCTCAGGGAAGGGTCCACTTCTGGTTGGGGCCGGTGTGGCAGGTCCACAGATGGACCGGGGTGCCGTCGTTCCAGGTACCGCCGGAAGCGTCAAGGCACTTGCCGGACTGGGGATTGCGCACCGTTCCGTCCGACTGCGGCGCCCACCGCTGCGCCCCCGTGCCGTTGCACGTCCACAACTGGATCTTCGTACCGTCGGCGCTCCCGCCCCCGGACACATCCAGACACTTGCCCAGCGCCCGCACCGTACCGTCCGAACCCACCGTCCAGCTCTGGGCGCTGGTCCCGTTGCAGGTCCACAGCTGAATCTGCGTACCGTCCGCCGTCCCGGCGTTCGCCACGTCCAGACACTTGCCGTTCACCCCCTTCACCGGACCCGAGACGGGGCCGGGAGGGGTGTCGCCCTCCGCGTCGATCCGGATGTTGCGGAACGCGACTTCATCGCCGTCGCCATGGTTCTGGATGCCTATGTAGCCCTGTTGGAGACTGCGGGCGGGGTCGGTGTTGGTGAAGTCGTTGATCTTCGTCCCGTTGAGGAAGATCTCCAGTCGTTCGCCGGTGACACGGAGTTCGTACGTGTTCCACTCCCCCGGCGGATTCAGTGCCGCGTCGCGTGCCGCGAGGTCGGCGGACTGGAACCCGTACACGGCGCCGGTGGTCCGGTCGGCCGCGTCGGTGGCGTCGATCTGTATCTCGTACCCGTTGTTCACCGCGGACCAGGGGTCGTCGGAGGCGGGGAAGCCGAGAAGGACACCGGAGTTGTCGTCGCCCGCGGCCTTCCAGTCGAGCTTGAGCGAGTAGTCGCCGGTGAACTCCTTGGCCGCGTACCAGAGCATGCCCAGGCCGCCGTAGGAGGTGAGGCTGCCGTCGGCGAGGGTGAAGCCGCCGGGGCCCGCCTGCCGCCAGCCGGTGGTGGCGGAGCCGTCGAAGAGGGAGGTGTAGCCGTTCTCCGGGCGGCAGTCCGCCTCGGTCATGCCCGCGGCCCAGCGAATGCCGCCCAGGAGGTGCCGCCGGAAGGCGGGGTCGCTGTACGACTCCTCGGTGTGGCCGCCTCCGGTGTAGAACGCCCGGCCCCCTCGGTAGTCCTTGCACCAGGCGATCGGATGGTCGCCGGACATGTTCCCGCCCGTGTAGCTGGACTCGTCGAGGGAGGCGAGCACGTGGGCGGTGGTGCGGGGGTTGGTGCGGTAGTTGTACCACTCGTCGGTGCGCTGCCAGGTGGAGCCGAGGTGGGCGGTGGCGTCGTGGGCCCGGTCCTCGACCTTGACGGTGGCCGGCTGGATGGCGGGGTGGGAGTGGAACAGGGCTCCGGCCAGGCCCTCGTAGAAGGGCCAGTCGTACTCGGTGTCGGCGGCCGCGTGGATGCCGACGTATCCGCCGCCGCCGTTGATGTACTGCTCGAAGGCGGTCTGCTGGGCGTCGCCGAGGACGTCTCCGGTCGTGGAGAGGAAGACGACCGCCTTGTACTGGGCGAGGTTGCCCGTGGTGAACACCTGGGGGTCCTCGGAGGCGTCCACGGTGAAGTTGTTGGCCGTGCCGAGGGCCTGCAGTGCCGAGATGCCCTCGTCGATGGACGAGTGTCTGAAGCCCGCGGTCCGGGAGTACACGAGGATCTTGTACGCCGGGTCGGCCGCCGCGGCGGTCGCGGCGAGGGCGGTCGGTTGCGCCGGGCGGGTCGCGCCGGCGGGCTGGTCCGTCCGCTCGGGCCCGGCGGCGGCTTGCGGGGCCAGGCAGAGCAGGAGGCCGGTGAGCAGGCCGATGGTCGCTGTGAGTCGCGTACGCATGTCAGGTCGCCTCCTTTCTAGGGAAGGATCCACTTCTGGTTGGGGCCGGTGTGGCAGGTCCACAGATGGACCGGGGTGCCGTCGTTCCAGGTAC
>NZ_QFRX01000001.1:567058-1900613 GCF_003143935.1 Streptomyces sp. Act143
TACCGTCCGCCGTCCCGGCGTTCGCCACGTCCAGACACTTGCCGTTCACCCCCTTCACCGGACCCGTGTGCGTTCCTCCGCCCGCGGTGGTGAAGGCGAACTCGTCGACGTCGAACAGGGCGCCACTGCCGCCCTTGAAGACGAGGTACAACTTCGTGGTGCCGCTGGGCTGGTCGGCCAGTCCGGCGGTCACGTCCTGGAAGGTCTCCCAGTCGCCGGTGACCGGTACGGTCGCCGTTCCGAGGAGGGTTCCGGTCGGCGATCCGGAGCGGACCTCGAGGGTGCCGCCCGCTCCCGCCGAGGAGACCCGGGCGGTGAATCCGGTGGTGTCGGCGAGGGCGTACGGCGTGAAGGCGATCCAGTCGCCGTTCTCGATGTTTCCGACGGTCTTGCCGCCGTGCGCCGCGGCATGGCTGATGACGTCCACGCCGGAGGAGTCACCGTAGTGCTCGGCCTGCCGGTGGGAGGGCTGGGTGATGTGCTGGTCGTGCGTGGTCAGCGCGGGCTGGCCGCCCGCGCCCTTGTCGGTGTACTCGGCGTCGATGACACCGAAGATGTTGGCGTTGGGGTCGTGCTCGCCGTCGGCCAGGGTCTGGAGTGTGCCGGTGCATCCGGTCGCCGAGGTCTGCGGATGGCCGTGGCTGTCGTGTCCGACGATGAAGGACACCTTCACCTTGGAGCAGTCGATGGTGCCGTCCTCCGGATCGGTCACCGTGACCTTGAACGGGATCGCGGCTCCGAAGTCGTGGATGCTGCCGTTGGCGGGCAGATCGAGCCGTACGGTGGGCGCGGTGTTGCCGACCGTGATCTGCACGGACGCGGTCGCGGTCTTCCCGGTCGGGTCCGTGACCTTCAGCGTGGCCGTGTACTGGCCGTTGGTGGTGTAGGTGTGGGAGGGGCCGGCGGCCGTGGAGGTCGCACCGTCTCCGAACGTCCAGGCGTAGCTGAGAGCGCCGCCGTCCGGATCCGCGCTGCCGGACGAGGAGAAGGAGACGGTCAGGGGTGCTGTTCCGGAGGTGACGTCGGCCTTGGCCTGCGCGGTCGGCGCGAGTCCGTCGATGGCGTGCTCGATGCGGTACAAGGCGGAGTTCGCGTCGCCGTTGAAGTAGCCGGTGCCGTAGTCCAGGACGTACAGCGCGCCGTCCGGCCCGAAGGCCATGTCCATCACCTGAGTGCCGCTCCAGGGGAAGGAGTTGATGGACTGGACGGTGCCGTCGGCGCCCGCCTCGATGCGTTTGATCCAGCGGCGCCCGAACTCGCCCGCGAAGAAGTCGCCGTCGTACTCCTGCGGGAACTTGACGTCAGAGGCCGACGCCGCGTCGTACCGGTAGACGGGTCCGCCCATCGGGGACTCCGAGCCGCCGCCGAACTCCGGTACGGAGGTGCCGTTGTAGGGAATCCAGGCCGGCTGTGCCGCGGGCAGATCCGTGAGACCGGTGTTGTTCGGTGAGGTGTTCCTGGGCGCCGCGCAGTTGAACGTCGCGCCCGAGGTGCCGGTGGCGAAGTCGTAGTCGACGTAGGCGTCATTGCGGCCCGTGCAGTACGGCCAGCCGTAGTTGCCGGCCTTGGTGATGCGGTTGAACTCGACCTGACCCTCGGGGCCGCGGCCGGCCGAGGCGGTTCCGGAGTCGGGGCCGTAGTCGCCGAGGTAGACGATGCCGGTGGCCTTGTCGACGCTCATGCGGAAGGGGTTGCGGAACCCCATCGCGTAGATCTCGGGGCGGGTCCTGGCGGTGCCGGGCGGGAAGAGGTTGCCGCCCGGGATCGCGTACGTCCCGTCGGCGTTGACCTTGATGCGCAGCACCTTTCCGCGCAGGTCGTTGGTGTTGCCCGCGGAACGCTGGGCGTCGTAGGCCGGGTTGCGGGAGGCCCGCTCGTCGATCGGGGTGAAACCGTCCGAGGCGAACGGGTTGCTGTCGTCGCCCGTCGACAGGTAGAGGTTTCCGGCCGCGTCGAAGTCGATGTCCCCGCCGACGTGACAGCAGATGCCGCGGGAGGCGGGAACGTCGAGGATCTTCTTCTCGCTGGCCAGGTCCAGGGTGTTGTCGGCCTTCAGCACGAACCGGGAGAGCCGGTTGACGCCGTCGAACGGCGTGAAGTCGGAGGCGGTGCCGTCGGAGGGGGCGTCCCCGCCAGGGGTGCTCAACTGAGGGGCGTAGTAGAGGTAGACGAAGCGGTTGGATGCGAAGTCCGGGTCCGCCGCGATGCCTTGCAGACCTTCCTCGTCGTGGCTGTACACGGTGAGCTTGCCGGCCACGGCGGTGTTGCCGTTGGCGTCGGTCCGCCTGACGGTGCCGTCGCGCGAGGTGTGCAGGACCGACCGGTCGGGCAGCACCGTCAGGGTCATGGGCTCGCCCATCTCGGCCACGCCCTTGGCGAGCGTGACCTGCTGGAACACCGGGGCCGCCGCGCTCGCGCCGGCCGCCTGATCCGACGGTGCGGCGGCAGCGGTGCCCGGGGCGAGGCAGCCGACGGCACACACCACCGCCAGCGCCAACGTACGGACGAACCTGGGTCTGAGCAGTCTTGTGCGCACAGAGTCTCCCGAGGGGTGGGGGTGGCAGCAGGACACAGCGGTCCTGACGAGGGGAGAACAGGCGCGCGCCGTCGCGCCGTTGAACGGCCACATGCACGTGACCGGTTCATTTCAAGGAAGTTAGCGGCCTTGGTGCGGACGCGTAACCCCTTTCGCATCCGATCCTTCGACTTTTTCCTTGATCAGGACAAAGTCGAGAGCCCGAGCGAGCCGATCCGCCCGTCCCCCTGGAAGGGCGGTCGGGCGCTGCGTGGGCAGGGCGGGGACAGTCATGGCGGAATTCGAGGTGCCTGGGCCGGAGCCGGACCGGGAACGTGCGCCGGAATACCAGGCCGGCAAGCGAAACCCGGCCCTTCAGTCCGGCATGTGGGAGTACGCGGCGAGCTCGTTCCGACTGGTCGCCGGTCTGGCGCCGCCCCTGGACGCCCTCGCCGCACGGCTGCGGTTGGACGTCGAGCGGAGCTGGGGGACCTGGGCGCCGTGGATGCGGCGATGTTCCGCATCCAGAGGATCGACTTCGCGCTCAGCCGACCGAAGGGTAACCCTCACCCCGATGTCCTCGTCCGAGTCGCCCGCACTCAGACCGGCCTCGAGGCGGCCCTCGACGTTCTGCTCGACGCCCTCGGGATCGACACCGAAGCGATGACGTTCCGCGCCGACGGTGAGTTCGGATTCATCGATCTACGGAACGGCCTCAAACCAGCACTCCCCGTACGCACCTTGATTGACGGGGCATCATGCTCATGCCATTCTCGGCGATGGGAGCGCTCCCAAACCTCACTCCCATCTCACGTCACCCCTCTCACAGGAGCCGCTCATGCCCGCGTTCACCTTGTTACGGCGCCCCAGCCGCCCCCTCACCGCCGCCCTGCTGACGAGTTCGCTGCTCCTCGGCGGCTTCCTCGCTGTCCCGGCGGCCGCCGCGGGGACCACAGCGGTGCGTGTCAATCAGGTCGGCTACCTGCCCGACGGCCCCAAGCGCGCAACGGTCGTCACCACGGCCGCGCAGTCGCTCACCTGGCAGTTGAGCAATGCCTCCGGCACGGTGGTCGCCTCCGGCTCCACGGTCCCGCGCGGTGCCGACACGGCCTCCGGTCAGTCGGTCCAGGTCGCGGACTTCTCGTCGTACCAGGGCACGGGCTCGGGATACGTCCTGAGGGTGGACGGCAGCAGCAGCGACCCGTTCGACATCCGCGCGAACCTCTACGACGGGCTGCGCTCGGACGCGATGGCGTTCTTCTACCACCAGCGCAGCGGCATAGCCATCGACGCCTCCCTGGTCGGTTCCGCCTACGCGCGCCCCGCCGGGCACCTCGGCGTCTCGCCGAACAAGGGAGACACCTCCGTCCCCTGCCAGTCCGGGGTGTGCGACTACACCCAGGACGTCAGGGGCGGCTGGTACGACGCGGGCGATCAGGGCAAGTACGTGGTCAACGGCGGCATTTCCACCTGGCTGGTCGTCAACTCCTTCGAGCGGGCCGAGCGCGTCGGCAAGGAAGCGGCCCTGGGCGACTCGACACTGAGCGTCCCCGAGCGGGGCAACGGCGTTCCCGACGTCCTGGACGAGGCGCGCTGGGAGCTCGACTTCCTGATGCGGATGCAGGTGCCCGCCGGCAAGCCGTACGCCGGGATGGCCTTCCACAAGATTCATGACGCGGCCTGGACCGGCATCCCGACCCGCCCCGAACAGGACGCCCAGCCGCGCGAGTTGCACCGGCCGTCCACCGCGGCGACCCTCAACCTCGCGGCGACCGCCGCCCAGTGTGCCCGGGTCTTCCGCCCGTACGACGCGGCGTACGCCGACCGCTGCCTGGCGGCCGCCCGCCGGGCCTGGACGGCGGCGCAGGCCAACCCCGCGATGTACGCGCCGGATTCGGACAGCACGGGCGGTGGCGCCTACGGCGACAGCCAGGTCAGCGACGAGTTCTACTGGGCTGCCGCCGAGCTGTACGCGACGACCGGTGAGAGCGCCTACCGGGACGCGGTCACCTCCTCGTCCTGGCACACCGCCGCGAACGCCTTCACCTCCTACGGCTTCGGCTGGGCGGACACGGCCGCGCTCGGCCGGCTCACCCTGGCCACCGTCCCCAACGGGCTGCCCGCCTCCGACCTCGCCCGCGTGCGCTCCTCGGTGGTCTCGGCCGCCGACGGGCACCTGTCCACGATGGCCGGACAGGGCTATGCGGTGCCCATCCCTTCGGACGGGTACTTCTGGGGCTCCAACAGCGAGGCCGCCGACAACGCGGTCGTCATGGCCGTCGCCGGGGAGCTGACCGGTGACGCGCGCTACCGCGCCGGGGTGCTGGAGGCGCTGGACTACCTGCTAGGCCGCAACGCTCTCGGGCAGTCCTATGTCACCGGCTACGGCGAGAAGTCCTCGCGCAACCAGCACCACCGCTTCTGGGCACACCAGTCGGACTCCTCGCTGCCCAACCCGCCGGCCGGTTCGCTCGCAGGCGGCCCCAACAGCGGGCTGCAGGATCCGGTGGCGCAGGAGAAGCTGGCCGGTTGCGCACCGGCCGCCTGCTACATCGACGACATCGGCTCGTACTCCACCAACGAGGTGGCCGTCAACTGGAACGCCCCACTGGCCTGGCTCGCCGCGTACGCCGCCGAGCGCACGACCGACGACGGCGGTCAACAGCCCACGGGGTCCTGTGCCGTGACGTACAAGGTGGACAACGCCTGGAGCAACGGGTTCACCGCGACCGTGACCGTCAAGAACACGGGCTCCACCGCGGTGGACGGCTGGCAGCTGACGTGGAGCTACCCGGGCGGTCAGCGCGTCACCAGCGCCTGGAACGCCTCCGTCACCCAGAGCGGCGCCGACGTCACCGCGCGCAACGTGGACTGGAACCGGACGGTCGCACCCGGCGCGACGGTGAGCTTCGGGGTCCAGGGCTCGCTGAGCGGCAGCAACCCGTCCCCCACCGCGTTCGCCCTCAACGGCAGCGCCTGCGACTGAGAGCCACGGCCCGCCGCAGTACCGCGACAGCGGTTCATCTCCTGCGGCGGGCCGTGCTCGGCGACGACCGGGAGCCGTGGCCGGTCGCGGTCGGCGAGGAGTCAGGAACACCGGTCCCGGACCCGGCCATGCTCGGAACTCCCCCTCCGGCTGCGGCAAAGCTGTGAATGTTGTTGTCCAGGATGTTCACGGGTTGGAAGGGACTGGTAAGACTTTGTCGCTACGTTCTGACATGCCCTCAGCAAGTCAGTCCCTCTCCGGATCCGCTTCACGCACCCCCAGGAGACACCCCCCATGCGCAGACTCCTCGCCTGCCTGGCAGCGGCGGCCGCCGCTCTCGGCGGGCTCACCGCGGCCGCCTCCACCGCGGCAGCCGCCGACGCGGGCACCTTCAGCGTCCTCAGCTACAACGTGGCCGGCCTGCCCGAGAGCCTCTCCAGCGCACCGACGCCCCGCGAGTCCAGCACCACGGCGATCGGCCAGCGGATAGCGCCGTACGACATCGTCCACGTCCAGGAGGACTTCAACTACCACGCCTACCTGTACGCGGCCGACACCGCCCACGCCTACCGGACGCCGACGAGCGGCGGCGCCGGCATCGGCAGCGGACTCAACACCCTGTCGAAACTCCCTTACGACGAGGGCGACTTCGAGCGGGTGCGCTGGAACTCCTGCCAGTACGACTCGGGTGACTGCCTGACGCCCAAGGGCTTCACCTTCATGCGCGAACGCCTGGCCGAGGGGGTGTACGTCGACTTCTACAACGTCCACACCAACGCGGGCACCAACGACGGCGACCTCGCCTCCCGCGCGGACAACCTCAACCAGCTCACCGCCTTCATCAAGAGCCACTCGGCGGGCAACGCGGTCGTCGTCATGGGCGACACCAACACGCGCTACACCCGCTCCGGCGACACCATCGGCGAGTTCGCCGCCGCCAACGGCCTCACGGACGCCTGGGTGCAGCTGATCCGCGGCGGCACCCCGCCCGCCAAGGGCAGTGACGCCCTGGTCTGCGACCAGACCCAGCCGACCGTTCCCAACACCTGCGAGGTCGTCGACAAGGTCCTCTACCGCGGCAGCAAGCTCGTCTCGCTCGACGCCACGTACTACAACAACGAGCACGCCAAGTTCCTCACCACCGACGGGCTCATGCTCTCCGACCACGACCCGGTCACCGTCGGCTTCTCCTGGTCGCGCAACGCCGCCTTCCAGCTCAGCGACCAGTTCGGCGGCCCGCACGGCGACTACTTCACCGACATCGACAGCGTCCCGGCCGGCGCCCGCGCCACCACTGTCGGTGTGCGGGCCGGTTCCCGCGTCGACCAGCTGAGCCTCACCCTCGCCAACGGCACCACGCTCGCCCACGGCGGCACCGGCGGCACCGCGGCCTCCCTCGCGCTGGGCAGCGGTGAGTACGTGACGACCGCTCAGCTCTGCCAGGGCGAGAAGGACGGCCACACCCGCATCTTCTACGCCAAGTTCACGACGAACCTCGGCCGCACCCTGGCCGGGGGCACGACGACCTCCGACTGCGTGACCCGCACGGCACCGTCCGGCTGGCAGATCGCCGGGCTCCACGGCCGCGCCGGCGACGAGGTCGACAAGATCGGGTTCATCTACACGCAGCGCTGACGCCCGTCGCCGCAGAACCGGCTCCGACGCTTCATGCCGTGCCCCCGCCCTCGGGTCGGGGGCACGGCCGTGTCAGGCCACGATGCCGCCCGGCGCCTGGTCGGGCCTGCGGTCCAGACGTGCACTCAGATCGCAGGGAGGCCTTCGTATCCATGGCCTTCCACTCGCCTCGGCCCCCACAGCGCGCGGTTCGGGTCAGCCGACCCGAAGACCCACCGCCAGCGTCAGTTCAAGGACCCGGTGCGGCGATGCGAGATCCGGGAACAGCTCCCGCAGCTGCGACATCCGGTAGCGGACGGTCTGGGGGTGGACGAACAACTCCGCCGCCACCTCCTCCCGCCGGCCCTGATGCAGCAACCACGCCCGCAGCGTCTCCTCCAGCCGCCGTGCCGTCGCGGCAGGCAAGGTCCGCAACGGTGCGAGGGCGCGGGCGCGCAGGTCTGCGAACGCGTCCGCGTCGGCGCTCAGCACCAGCTCCGGCAGGTGGTCCTCGGTGTCGCGGATGCCGGAGCAGAGGGAGCGCGCGCGGACGGCGCGGGCGTACGAGACGGACGCGCGTGTCCACGGCCGGGCGGGGCCGACCACGGCGGTGCGCTCGGTCAGTTGCCGCAGGAGATGTGAGCGGTCGGCATCGGGGACGAGCAGCACACCGGTGGCGTCCGGCAGATCGTCGAGGACGAGGGTGCCCGGGTCGAGCGTGCGGTAGGCGGGCCGGGCCTGGGCGGCGGGCAGCAGGACCGCGGTCAGCGAGACGGGAGGCTGCCACCCGGCCCGCTGGGCGGAGACGAGCAGCACGTCCGGGGTCGCGCCGGCGAGAAGGTCGCGGGCCAGGTGCTCCAGGTGGCGCTCGTGCTCCCGGCCCCGGGCGGCCAGTTCGTCGGCGTGGCCCGCGGCGCTCGCGGCGGAGAGCTCGTCGATGTAGGCGAAGGTCAGCTCGGCGAACTTGGCGACCTCGGCGGCGGGCAGACCCGCGGGTACGGCACCCGCGGCCAGGCACCGCCAGGCCACGCGGGCGCCGACGCGGTACGCGCTGAGCAGGGCGTCCATCGAACGGCCGTCGCGCACCTCGCCGCGGCCCAGCTCGTAGGCCGCGTCACCACCGTCGCCGCCCGTGGCGTTCCCGCTCGCGAGGTCCAGGTAATGCCCCAGGGCGGTGCGGACGGCCCGGCGGATCGTGGCGCCCATGTGGCCCGAGAGGGCGTTGGCGTAGGGCGGGACCTCGTCGATGATCGCCTGCACGACCTCGTCGGCGGTGGTCTTCAGCGCGGCGCGAAGTACGGTGACCGTCGTCTCGTCCAGGGCCAGTTCGCTGGCCCTCCGGGTTACTTGGCTCACGTTTTTATTCCCTGCGAACAATTCCACCGACCAGATTCACGTCCTACGGTCAGGACTTTACGCCCTGAGACGCAGCAAGCTGGGGGCATGACGAGTACTGCCCTGCGCAGCAGGGCGTGGAAACTGCTGGAGATGGTCACGACGCCGCTGCTGCCGTCGGACTACCTGGACCTGGTCAGCCCGCTGCGGGCGGGCGCCGACCTGCGTGGCCGGATCGAGGCCGTGCACCCCGAGACGGATGACGCCGCGACCATCGTGATCAGGCCGGGACGGGGCTGGCGCGGCCACACCGCCGGTCAGTACCTGCGGATCGGGGTCGATGTCGACGGGGTGCGCCTGTGGCGTGCCTATTCGCTCACCTCGCCGACCGACCGCCAGGACGGCCGCGTCACCATCACCGTGAAGGCGATCCCGGACGGCAAGGTCAGCAACCACCTGGTCCGCAGGGCGAAACCGGGCACGCTGATCCAGCTCGACCAGGCGACCGGTGACTTCGTGCTGCCGCGGACCCGGCCGGCCAAGGTGCTCTACCTGACGGCCGGCAGCGGCATCACGCCCGTGATGGGCATGCTGCGCGACACCGAGTTCGACGACGTCGTCATGGTCCACTCCGCGCCCCGGCCGCAAGACGTGATCTTCCGCAGCGAGTTGCACGACCTGGTCGCGCAGGGGCGGCTGCGGCTCACCGAGCTGCACACCGACACCGACGGCATGCTCGACATCGCCCGTCTCGACGCGCTCGTGCCCGACTGGACCGAGCGCGAGACCTGGGCCTGCGGGCCCGCGGGTCTGCTCGACGCCGCCGAGAAGCACTGGAGCGAACACGGCGTCCCGGAGCGCCTGCACACCGAACGCTTCCGCCCCAGCGTCGTCGTCGCCGGCGACGGCGGCGAGGTCACGTTCAGCACCACCGGCAGGACCGTCGACGCGGACGGCGCCACGCCGTTGCTGGACGTCGGCGAGGAAGCCGGCGTGCTGATGCCGTCCGGGTGCCGCATGGGCATCTGCTTCGGCTGCGTCACGCCGCTCAAGGCGGGCGCCGTCCGCGACCTGCGCACCGGCGAGATCACCGAGGCCGAGCCGGGCGTCCTCATCCAGACCTGCGTGTCCGCCGCGGCGGGCCCCTGCGACCTCGAACGGTAGGAGCATTTTGACCGCCATCGACCCCACCGCCCATCTGACCGCGGAGCAGATCGAGGAACTCGGCCGCGAGCTGGACGCGATTCGCGACGAGGTGATCGCCGACCGCGGGGAGAAGGACGCCGCCTACATCCGCAAGGTCATCTCGGCGCAGCGCAAGCTGGAGATGGCCAGCAGGGGTGTGCTGCTGTTCTCGATGTTCCCGCCCGCATGGCTGATCGGCACCGCCGGTCTGTCCGTGGCGAAGATCATGGACAACATGGAGATCGGCCACAACGTCCTGCACGGCCAGTGGGACTGGATGCGGGACCCGAAGATCCACTCCACCACCTGGGAGTGGGACCACGTCTCGCCGGCCGACCAGTGGAAGCACTCGCACAACGAGCTGCACCACACGTACACCAACGTGATCGGCAAGGACAACGACCTCGGCTACGGCATCATGCGCGTCGACGAGGACCAGAAGTGGCACCCCTTCCACCTCGGCCAGCCGCTGTGGAACTTCATCAACGCCTGCTTCTTCGAGTACGGCATCGCCGCGTACGACCTGGAGCTCGGCAAGAACCTGCACAAGCGCCGCCGCAAGAACCCGGAGTTCCGCGCGCGGGCCAAGGCGGTGGGCCGCAAGATCCGCAAGCAGGTGCTCAAGGACTACGTGATCCACCCCCTGCTGTCGGGCCCGTCGTTCCTCCCCACGCTCGCCGCCACGTTCACCGCGAACCTGGTCCGCAACATCTGGTCCCACTCGGTGATCATGTGCGGGCACTTCCCCGAGGGAGTGCAGGTCTTCGAGCGCCGGTCGATCAACGGCGAGACCCGGGGCCAGTGGTACCTGCGCCAGATGATGGGCTCGGCCAACATCAGCGGCAGCAAGGCCATGCACTTCATGACCGGCAACCTGTCGCACCAGATCGAGCACCACCTGTTCCCCGACCTGCCGAGCAACCGGTACGCCGAGGTCGCGGTGAAGGTGCGCGCGCTGTTCGAGAAGTACGAGCTGGAGTACGTCACCGGGCCGCTGCCCAAGCAGGTGTTCTCCGCGTGGCGCAAGGTCGTCCGGCTTTCCCTGCCGAACAAGAAGCGCAAGGTCACCACGCCGGACCGCGAGTGGGAGCTCGTCGCCTCCTGAGGCCGTCGTCGGGCCAGGGGTGCACGAGGTCACGTGCTCCCCTGGCCTTCTCTGCGCCTCTCGCACGCCACTTCTCTCTTCACTATCACGACATATCGTCACAAACCAGATAGCTGAATTGCTAAATTTTGCAATTGAGCACATGCTGTGACGGCTGCGCCCGTCCGTTCTGACCGGTAGCCGCGGGCGCAGCGCTGACCTGTGTGACGTGTGCCGTGTCCGACCCGCGTGGGTGGGGTCTTCGTAGGGAGCCGAGGAGCCGTGTCCGTTCCGCTGTACCAGGCCGAGGCCGAGTTCTTCCGGATGCTGGGACATCCCGCACGGACACGGGTGCCGGAGTCGCTCCAGGACGGGCCGATGCCGGTACGGGACCTGCTCGTCGCCATCCGGGTCGCCGCGCGATGACCACGGGATGCAGCCGGGCGTGGACCCGGATCGGCTCGTTGCTGCCCGGTCGTGCCGATCTAGCCGAGACGCGGCGCGATCCGCGGCGGGATCTGCTGGCCGGGTTGACCGTGGCGATCGTGGCGCTGCCGCTCGCCCTCGGTTTCGGGGTCTCCTCGGGTCTGGGCGCGGCGGCGGGGCTGGCGACCGCGGTGGTCGCGGGCGCGCTCGCCGCGGTGTTCGGTGGATCGAATCTGCAGGTGTCGGGGCCGACCGGCGCGATGACCGTGGTCCTCGTCCCGATCGTGGGCGCGTACGGTCCGACGGGCGTCCTGACAGTGGGGCTGATGGCCGGCGTCATGCTGGTCGCGCTCGCCGCGCTGCGGGCCGGCCGGTACATGCAGTACGTGCCCGCTCCGGTGGTCGAGGGCTTCACGCTCGGCATCGCCTGCGTGATCGGCCTTCAGCAGATCCCCAACGCGCTCGGCGTGCCCGCACCCGACGGGGACCGGGTGCTGGTGGTGGCCTGGCGGGCCGTCGAGGCGTTCGCCACGTCCCCGAACTGGACCGCCCCGGCCTTCGCTGCCGGGGTGGCCGTGGTGATGCTGGCCGGGGCCAGGTGGCGGCCGACGGTGCCGTTCTCCCTGCTCGCGGTCGTCGCCGCCACGGTCATCGCCCAGGTCGCGGGCCTGGACGCGGCCAAGCCGATCGGTGACCTGCCGTCCGGACTGCCCGCCCCCTCGCTGTCCTTCCTGCACCTGGGCTCGCTGGGCAGCCTGCTGGCCCCGGCCGTGGCGGTCGCGGCCCTGGCCGCGCTGGAGTCGCTGCTGTCCGCCTCGGTCGCGGACGGCATGACCGTGGGGCACAGGCACGACCCGGACCGGGAGCTGTTCGGCCAGGGCCTCGCCAACATCGCGGCGCCCCTGTTCGGCGGAGTCCCGGCGACCGGCGCCATCGCCCGTACCGCCGTCAACGTCCGCACCGGCGCCGGTTCCCGGCTGGCCGCCCTCACCCACGCCGCGATCCTCGCCGTCATCGTCTTCGCGGCCGCGCCCCTCGTCTCCCGGATCCCGCTCGCCGCGCTCGCCGGTGTCCTGCTGGCCACCGCCGTCCGCATGGTCGAGACCGGCTCGCTCAGGGCGATGGCCAAGGCCACCCGTTCCGACGCGCTGATCCTCGTCCTGACCGCCGCCGCGACCCTCGCCCTGGACCTGGTCTACGCCGTGATCATCGGCCTGGCCGCGGCGGGCGCCCTCGCCCTGCGTGCCGTGGCCCGGCAGGCCCGCTTCGATCAGGTGCCGCTGGACCGGGGCGACCACAGCGCCGAGGAACACGCCCTGCTGGCCGAGCACATCGTGGCGTACCGCATCGACGGCCCGCTCTTCTTCGCCGCCGCCCACCGCTTCCTGCTGGAACTCACCGGCGTCGCCGACGTCCGGGTCGTCATCCTGCGCATGTCGAGGGTGTCCACCATGGACGCCACCGGCGCCCTCCTCCTCAAGGACGCCGTGGAAAAGCTCCACCGCCGCGGTATCGCCGTCATGACCTCGGGGATCCGGCCCGGGCAGCGCCAGGTCCTCGACTCCGTGGGCGCACTCGACCTGCTGCGCCTGGACGGCCGGGAGTACGCCGGCACACCCGAAGCGATCCGCGCCGCCCGCGATCACCTGGAGATGGCGGGTGTCCTTCCTGCCGTCCCGGCACAGAGGCCGCGGACGGCGAGCCCGAAGACCGCAGACGTCAGTGAGGAACCAGTCCGATGAGCACCACTCCCGCCACCGCGCGCATGGTCGAGGTCTCCGGCGCGGAGGCGCTGTGGCTGGTGGAGGGCAGCAGCCTGGGGCGGCTGGTGTTCGTCCAACGCGAGCTGACCGTCGTACGACCGGCCCGGCACGTGTGGGAGTACGGCAGGCTGGTGGTGCGCACCCCGGTACAGGCCGCCGCCGTACCCGTGACAGCCGCCTACCACGTGGACGAGATCCGCGCCGTACAGGGCACCGGCTGGACGGTGACCGTGAGCGGGCCCGCCGAGGTGGTCGGCGACCCGCACGAGGCCGCCCACTACCGCCGCGCCCTCACCGGCTGGACGCACGGCCCGCACGACACGATCCTGCGCGTCCACCCCCAGACGGTCACCGGCTTCCGCCTCGCCCGCGGGACGGAGGGGTGATGGCCGGCCGGTCGGAGACCCTGCCGCACCGGCACGTGCTCACGCTGCCGAACCAGTCGGCGGCGGTCCGCGTCGCCCGGCAGACCGCCGAACAGGCTCTGATCGAGTGGGGAATCGGCCTGCGCCACCCCACCGTCGATCCCGCACTGCTGATCCTCAGTGAACTGGTCACCAACTGCGTGCGGCACGCCTCCCCGGTCTCCCCGCAGGTCACGGTGATCTACGCGGCCGGCACCGACTGCCTGGCGTTCGCCGTCCACGACCGCCACCCCTTTCAGCCATCGCTGTACGCGTCCGTCACCGGCACGGGAGCCGGGGGTCTGGGCACCGTCATGGAACTCGTGCTGGGGCTGGGCGGCACCGCCGTCGTCCGGGCCGACGCCGACGCCCTGGGCAAGAGCATCTGGATCACCCTGCCGCTCTGAGCGCACAGCAGTCCCCCGACAAGCCCCCGCAGAAGGAAGTCAGTTCACTGCCATGACCATCGACTGGCGCTACACGATCGAGCAGGACCTCGGCATTCTTGCCGTCGCCGGATATCTGGGCCCGGATGCGGTCCGCCGCTTCTCGGGGGCGGTCGGCTGGGTGCTCGCGCGCGGCACCGGGCCGGTCGTCGTGGACCTCGGCGCGCTGCGCAGCTGGTCGGCCGAGGGGCAGCTGGCGATCGCCGAGGCCGCGGTGCGGCTCGCCGCCGCGGGCCGCAGTCTGGAGCTGGCCGCGATCCCCGCCGACGGCTCCCTCGTCCCCGCCGGTGACGGTCCGGACATCCCCGTCCACGCCGACCTCGGCGCGGCCCTCGCGGCCCACAGCACCCGGCTCGAAAGGGCGGGTGCGCAGCGCCACGAGTGGCGTACCAGCGGCTTTCCCAGCGGGGAGCCGGTCGGCGACCAGGTGAGCTCCGGTACCAAGGCACGCCCGATCCCCACAGCGGAGTGATTCTCACGCAGACTTCCACCCCACCACGTAAGTAATTGCTAATGTTGGCAATTACTGAGGTCGTCATCGCTGGATGCAGCACGAGTGGGTGGATGCGATGCACCGACACGAGTCGAGGAGTACGCCGCTGTACCAGCTCAAGGCCGAGTTCTTCAAAACGCTCGGGCACCCCGCCCGTATCCGGGTCCTGGAGCTGCTGAGTGAGCGCGAGTACGCGGTCGCCGAGATGCTGCCCGAGGTCGGCATCGAGCCGGCGCATCTTTCCCAGCAGCTGGCGGTGCTGCGCCGGGCGAACCTGGTCGTCACCCGCAAGGAGGGTGCGACCGTGCACTACTCGCTGACCGACCCGCACGTCGCCGAGCTGCTCAAGGTCGCCCGGACCATTCTCTCGGGTGTGCTGGCCGGCCAGGCCGAGCTCCTCGCCGATCTGGAGGCGGCACAGGGAGAGGCGAGGCCGCCGTCGTGACGGCTGCCCTCGATCGGCGTCCGTCTTTGTCGCGAAGTCGTGTCAGCGGATCACCTCACCAGGGCAAAGCATCGGAAAAGTGCCGTAACTCCACTGGCGGGTGGGCGTGTTGGTCACCCGCGGAGCGTCCTCACCATCGCAGGGAGGGTTCATGGGCCTGTTGCGCAAGATCCGTGCCACCGGGCGGGTGGCCGAGCCCGCGCCGCCCCGGCCGGAGGGCGAACCACCGCCGGCGGCACGGGAGTTCGGCGGCTCGGTGCAGGTGCGGTGCGTGGACGCCGGGTCCTGCAACGGCTGCGAGATCGAGATCGCCGCGGCCTTCAACCCGGTGTACGACGCCGAGCGGTACGGCGCCCGCCTGGTGGCATCGCCCCGGCACGCGGACGTGGCGCTGGTGACCGGGCCGGTGACGCGCAACATGGCCGAGCCGCTGCGGCGCACGGTGGCCGCGATGGGCGAACCGCGACTGGTGGTCGCCGTCGGGGACTGCGCGATCAACTGCGGTGAGTTCGCCGGGGGTTACGGCGTCGAGGGCGCCGTCGCCGATGTCGTGCCCGTCGATCTGGCCGTGCCCGGGTGTCCGCCGGAGCCGGACGAGATCGTGGCGGCGCTCAGGCGAGTGACCGGGCGATGAGCACGATTCCGGCGGCCCTCACGACGGCCACGGCACTGGGCGGCGCGGGCGCGCTGGCCGGCGTCGGACTGCCGTACCGGGTGCGCGTCCCGGTCGTGGGGGTGCTGACGGCCGGTGTGGGGGTGGCGGGTGGTACGGCGGGGGTGGCCGCACTGGGCGGAAGCCGCTGGGCGCACGCGCTTCCCGGGGTGCTGCCGCTGGCCGGGACGCAGCTGGCGGTGGACGCGCTGGCGGGCTTCTTCGCGGCGGTGGCGGGGGCGGTCGTGGCCGCGGTCGCCGTGTACGGCATCGGCTACGCGGGCGGGCACGGGGCACACGGGCTCGGCTCGCGCACCGCGCAGGCGGTGTTGCCGCTGTTCGCGCTCACCCTGGTGCTCGTCCCCGTGGCCGCGTCGATGTCCACGTTCCTGGTGCTGTGGGAGCTGATGGCGCTCGCCTCGCTGCTGCTCGTGCTCGCCGAGCACCGGGATCGCGCGACGGTGCGGCAGGCCGGCGTCTGGTACGCGGTGATGACCCATGTGGGCCTCGTGCTGCTGCTGACCGGGTTCGCGGTCTTCGCCGGGCAGGCCGGCGGCGAGACCTTCGCCGCCTTGCGGGCCGGCGCGCCAGGTGTCTCGCCGACCGTGCGGGGACTCGTCTTCGTGCTGCTGGCGGCCGGGTTCACATCGAAGGCGGGCGCCGCCCCGTTGCACGCCTGGCTGCCGCGGGCGCATCCGGAGGCGCCCAGCCCCGTCTCGGCGTTGATGAGCGCCGCCATGGTGAACCTAGGCGTCTACGGCCTGGTGCGGACCGGGTTCGATCTGCTGGGCGGCGGACCCGCCTGGTGGTGGCTGACCGTCCTCGCGCTCGGCGGGCTGTCCGCGGTCTACGGCATCCTCCAGGCGGCGATGGCCTCCGACCTCAAACGGCTGCTGGCGTACTCGACGAGCGAGAACATGGGCCTGGTCCTGATCGGCGTGGGAGTGGCCGGACTGTTCGCCTCGTACGGCGAGCGGCCGTTGGCCGCGCTGGCGCTGACGGCGGCGCTGCTGCACGTGGCCAACCACGCGGCGTTCAAGGCCCTGTTGTTCTGCGCGGCGGGCGCGGTGCTGCGCGCCACCGGGGAACGGAACCTGGACCGGCTGGGCGGGCTGCGCGCCCGGATGCCGGTCACGGCGGGGCTGTTCACCGTCGCCGCACTGGGTGCGGTGGCGCTGCCGCCGGGCAACGGGTTCATCAGCGAGTGGCTGTTGCTGCAGTCCCTGATCCACGGGCTTCAGGTACCGGGGGTGGCTCCGGCTGTCGTCCTGCCGGTCGCCGTGGCGCTGATCGCGCTGTCGGCCGGGCTCGCGGCGGCGGTGTTCGTCAAGGCGCTCGGGGTGGGCTTCTTCGCCCGGCCGCGCAGCGAGCAGGCCGCCGCGGCCAAGGAGGCGTCCCCCTTGATGCTCGCCGGGATGGGCCTGCTCACGGCCTTCTGCGCGGCCTTGGCGGTGGTACCGGGACTGCTCGGTGACAGTCTGGACCGGGCGGTCACCGCGACCGGCCTGCCGGGCAGCGGGGCGGTGTCGGGCGGCGGCGCACGGGTACGGCTCACCGCCGTCTCCGCCGCACTGTCGCCCCTGTGGATCGTCGCGGCGCTCACCGCCGCACTCCTGCTCGCCGCCGGCCTGCCCCGGCTGAGCGCACGCCGCCGGCGCCGGAAGCACGCCCGGCTGTGGGACTGCGGCGGCGGAGCCCCGACCCCGCGGATGGCCTATACGGCGACCTCGTTCGCGGAGCCGCTGCAACGCGTCTTCGACGACGTCCTCGCCCCCGAGCAGGACGTGGACGTCACGCCGGTGCGCGAGTCGTCGTATCTGGTGGAGCGGGTGCGCTTCTCCCGGGCGGTGCCCGACCGCATCGAACACCGGCTGTACGAGCCGGTGTTGCGGACGCTGGCCGGTACGGGCCGGGCGGCCCGGCGGTTGGCGGGCGGCAGCGTGCACCTGTATCTCGGTTACGGCTTCATCGGCCTGGTGATCCTGCTCCTGGTGCTGGCGGTGGGCTGGTGATGAACGCCATCGGATACGCGGCTGTCGCGGGCCAGGTCGTCGTGGTCGGCGCGGGTGCGCCGCTGCTGACCGGCTGGATGCGGCAGGTACGGGCCCGGCTGGAGGGCCGGGCCGGGGCCGGGGTGCTGCAACCCTGGCGCGATGTGCGCAAGTTGCTGCGCAAGGAGCCGATCACCCCCGTGGGAACGGGGCCGGCGTTCCGGGCCGCGCCCGCGGTGCTGGTCGCCACCACCGTGGTGGCGGCCGGGCTGGTGCCGCTGCTGTCGACCGACACCCCGGTCAGCGGCCATGCCGACCTCGTCGTCGTGGTGGCGTTGATCGCGCTGGGCACGCTGACCCTCGCACTGGCCGGCCTCGACACGGGGACCGCGTTCGGGGGGATGGGCGCCTCCCGGGAGATGACGGTGGCCGCGCTCGTGGAGCCGACCATCCTGTTGTCGGTGTTCGCCCTGTCGATACCGGCGGGGACCACCAACCTTCCACGGATCGTCTCCGGTGCGGTCCACGAACCGGGCCGCCTCGCCTCCCCGGCGGGCCTGCTGGCCACGGCCGCGCTGGCGGTGGCGGTGCTGGCGGAGACCGGACGGCTGCCGGTCGACAACCCCGCCACCCACCTCGAACTGACCATGATCCACGAGGCGATGGTGCTGGAGTACGCCGGACCCGACCTGGCCCTGGTCGAACTCGGCGCCCAGCTGCGGCTCACCCTGCTCCTCGGGCTGCTGTCGTCGCTGTTCGTGCCGTGGGGCATCGCCACCAGCGCATCCTGGGCCGCCCTGGGCGTGGCCCTGGTGGCGTTCGCGGCGAAGCTGGTGCTGCTGGGCGCGGTGCTCGCGGCGGCCGAGGTGTGCTGGGCCAAGGTGCGTCTGTTCCGGGTGCCCGAGCTGCTCGCCGGTTCCTTCCTGCTGGCGCTGCTCGCGGTGACGTCGTCGTACTTCCTGAGCGGAGCGTCATGAGCGAGACCCTGTTCACCCAGCTCCTGGACCTGGCCTGCGGCGCGTTCCTGCTGGCGGCGGTGATCGTGCCGTGGCGGCGCGAACTGGCCGCGATCGTCCGCGTCTTCGCCTTCCAGGGCATCGCCCTGGCCGCCGTCGCCGTCCTCCTCGGCGCGCACGAGGAGCGGTGGGACCTGGTCGGCATCGGCCTGGGGGTCGGCCTTCTGCGGGCGGGTGTGCTGCCGTACGTGATCCGCCGCGCCCTGGCCGCCCTCGCACCCGGGCCCGGCTACAGCGAGGAGGTCCGTGAGACGCAGCCACTGGTGAACGTGGCCGCCTCGCTGCTGACCGCCGCCGCACTCACGCTGCTCGCCTACGCGGTGGCCCGCCCGCTGACCGAGCTGAACCCCACGCCCGCCACCCGGGCGCTGCCGGTCGGCCTCGCCGTGGTGCTGATCGGCTTCTTCGTGCTGGTCACCCGGCGGCGCGCGCCGGCCCAGGTGGTCGGCTTCCTCCTGCTGGACAACGGCATCACCGCAACCGCCTTCCTGGCCACCTCCGGGGTGCCGCTGATCGTCGAACTCGGCGTCTCCTTCGATGTGTTGCTGGCGGTACTGGTGCTGCAGATCCTCACCACGCGGATGCGGGAGGCGTTCGGCACCACCGACATCGACGACTTGCGGGAGCTGCACGACTGATGAACGCGATGTCGACCGCCGCGCTCCTGACCACGCCCGCCGCCGTGCCGCTCGCGGTCGCCGGGGCGTACGCCCTGGCAGGGCTGCGCGCCCGCGAGCCGATCCCCGCCGAAGGGCCCGTGGCACGCCCGTCGGGCTCCCTCCTGGTCGTGACGGCACCCGGACCCGAGGCAACACCGCGGCGGCACCTGGCAGTTCGGGCCGGACTCGTCTCACCCGCCGTGATCCTGCTGTGCGGCAGCCTGCTGGCGGCCGGCGTCCTCGACGGCGGCCCGCGATCGGCGTACTCCGGGCTGCTGCGCGCCGATGCCCTGACCGCATGGATGCTGCTGGTCATCGGCGCGGTCGCGCTGATCGCCTGCGCGTCGAGCCCCGCGTACCTGACGGAAGAGCGGGCCTCCGGGGCAGCCGTGTGCCGCTACCAGAGCCTCGTGCACGCCTTCCTCGCCTGCATGTGCCTGGCCGTGGTGACCGCCAACCTCGGTGTGCTGTGGGTGGCGGTCGAGGCGACCACCATTGTCACCGCGTTCCTCGTCGGGCACCGGCGCGCCCGTGCCTCGGTGGAGGCCGCGTGGAAGTACGTGGTGATCTGTTCGGCCGGTATCGCGCTCGCCTTCCTCGGCACCGTCCTCGTCTACTACGCCGCCCGGCAGGCAGGCATCGCGGAGGCCTGGGCACTGGACTGGCCCACCCTCGTCGCCCGCGCCGACCGCCTCGATCCGGCGGTCACCCGGCTCGGCATCTCCCTCGTCGTCCTCGGCTTCGGCGCCAAGGCCGGTCTCGTCCCGCTGCACGCCTGGCTGCCCGACGCCCACAGCCAGGCCCCCGCTCCGGTGTCCGCGCTGATGTCCGGCGTCCTGCTGTCGGTCGCCTTCGCCGCCATCCTGCGCTACCGGGTCATCGCCGACGCGGCTCTCGGGCCCGGCTTCACCCGGGCCCTGCTGGCGGGCATCGCCCTGCTCACCCTCGCGCTCGCCGCCGCCCTGCTGCTGGCCCAGCGCGACCACAAGCGGATGCTGGCCTATTCGTCCATGGAACACATGGGCCTGATCGCGCTCGCCGCGGCGATCGGCGGTCCGGCGGCCCTGTCCGCCGCGCTGCTGCACATCGCCGGCCACGGACTCGCCAAGTCCGTCGCCTTCTGCGCCTCCGGCCGCATCCTGCACCTCACCGGTACGACGAGGATCGACCGCGTGCACGGACTGCTGGCTCAAGTTCCCTGGCTGGGTGGGGTGTTCGGGCTTGCCGTGGCCGCGCTGCTCGGGTTCCCGCCGTTCAGCCTCTTCGCCTCCGAACTGGGTATCGCCCGCGCCGGATTCGCCGCGGCAGACGGACTGGGCTGGGTCATGGCGGTGGCCCTGCTGCTGGTCCTGATCAGCTTCGCCGCCCTCGCGACCCGCACCGCGCACATGGTGCTCGGCCCGGGCGCACCCGCGGGGGAAAGCCCGTCCGGCGGGTGGCCGCTGCTGCTGGGGCTGGCCGCCTGCGCCGCCCTGGGCGTGGCCACCGGCCCGCTCACCGACCTGCTGGACGCCGCCGCCCACGCGATCGGAGGCCACTGACCCCATGCGCAAGACCTATCAGGCCAGCCCTGTCACCCTGCCCCAGCACGCCGAGAGCCTCCTCTCCCAGGGCCACCGGCTCGCCCTGGTCGCCGCGCACACCGACGAGACCGGACCCCGCGTGGTGTATCTGTTCGTCAGCGGCCCGCCCGACACCCGGGTGGAACTGCACGTCCGTCTCGACCCCGACCATCCGCAGGTGCCCAGCCTGGCCCATCTGTCCTTTCCCGCGGGCCGGTTCGAACGGGAGATGCGGGACCTGTTCGGCATCGTCCCCGTCGGCCACCCGCTGCGCCGCCGCCTCGTCCGGCACTTCCACTGGCCCCGCGGCTGGTACCCGATGCGCCCCGACGCCGGACCGCCGCCCGACTTCGGCGAGCAGGAGGGGCCGTACCCGTTCCTGGAGGTGGAGGGCGAGGGCGTCTACGAGATCCCCGTCGGCCCGGTGCACGCCGGCCTGATCGAACCCGGGCACTTCCGCTTCTCCGTCGTCGGCGAGACCATCCTCAAACTCAAGGCCCGCCTCTGGTTCGTCCACAAGGGCATCGAGAAGCTCTTCCAGGGCCGCTCGGTGGCGGCCGGACTCCCGCTCGCCGAACGCATCAGCGGCGACACGGCCGTCGGGCACGCCCTCGCGTACTGCCTGGCCGTCGAGGAGGCCACCGGCACCGAGGTCCCGCCCGAGGCCCAGCACGCCCGCGCACTGCTCCTCGAACTGGAGCGTGTCCACAACCACGTCGCCGACCTCGGCATGCTGTGCAACGACGTCGGTCACGGCATCCTCAACGCGCACGCCCAGCGCGTACGAGAGCAACTCCTGCGCCTCAACAAGGAGGTCACCGGACACCGGCTGCTGCGCGGCGGCGTCCTGCCCGGCGGTGCCGCTCTCCGCGCGCTGCCCGACCCTGCCCTGCTGACGGCGCTCGGCGCGGACATCCGGGAGATCGCGGACCTGGCCCTGAGGCATTCCACCGTCCGTGACCGCTTCACCGGCACGGCCGTCCTGCACACCGCCGCGGCCCGGGAGATCGGCTGTCTCGGCTATGTCGCCCGCGCCAGCGGGATCGCCGACGACGCCCGCATCGCCCACCCCTTCACCGACCACGGCACACGACTCACCGGGTCCGTCCACGACAGCGGCGATGTCCTGGCCCGCTTCCTGGTCCGTGCCGAGGAGATCGACGTGTCCCTCGCCCTGGTCGCGCAGTTCAGCGAGGAACTCCGCGCACCCGCAGCCGTCCTGGCACCGACACCCGCGCCCGGTACCGGTCCCCGTACGGGGGTGGGTCTGGTCGAGGGCTGGCGCGGCACCATCGCCACCCGCGTCGAACTGGCCCCCGACGGCACGCTGGCCCGCGTCAAACCGGTGGACCCGTCCTTCTTCAACTGGCCCGCTCTGCCGGTGGCGTTGGCGGACACGATCGTCCCGGACTTCCCGCTGACCAACAAGAGCTTCAACCTGTCGTACGCGGGCAACGACCTGTAGGTCGTCAAGGCGTCCCGTCGGGCCCGGGACGTCCGACACCGTTCACGACAGTTGGCCATGTGGGACGGTTCGTCGAGCAGCAGGGACGCGACGGGACATCTGGTGGGCGGCGGCCGGGTACGGCCCCGCGAAGGGCCCTCGCTATGTGCCGGCGTGCTCGCCCAGGTAGAAGAGCAGCCACACGAAGCCCGCGAACACATGGGTGCCGAAGATGTAGAAGCCGGCCCGCAGCGCGACACCACGCTCCTTCCGGCTCTCCGCATCCCGGGGCTTGCCGTTCTTGCCTTCGCTCACCGTGCCGTTCCCTTCTTCCGTCCTGCCGTGGGGTGGCTACAGGGGTATCTCGAACCTGACGCGGACGACCTTGCCGGTGTGGTCGACGGCCGGCTCCGCGCTCAGCTCACCGTCGTAGTCGGCGGCGAGTTCGGCCACCATCCGCAGCCCGGCGCCCATGCCTTCGAGCGTGAGGTCCGGCAGACGCGGTTCGCTGTCGGCGACACTGACGACCAACTGGTCGCCGGCGACCGTCATCCCCACCTCCGTCAGCGGCGAGTGCGGGGCGTGGCGCAGCACGTTGGCGACGAGCTCGCTCACCACCAGCAGGACTCCGTCCGCGAACGCGGACCCGGCGTCGACACCGGCCTCGCCGAACTGCACAGCCACTGCCTCCCGGGCTTCGCGCACCGCGTCGGGCCCCACACGGACCGAGGTGACGTGCCGCCGCAGCGGAGCCCGCACGGGCCCGACGACCGTGGCGGGGCCGCCCCGGTGCCACCGCGTCCGGAACCGGCGGGCATCCCCCGTCATCGCACCGACTCCGTTTCGCGCAGCTCAGCGAGCAGATCCTGCCGCCCGGCCAGCAGCACGGACAGGATGCGCCGTGCCGCCGCGAGCAGCTCGGCGACATCGCCGCCGGCCAGCTCGTAGACCACCGTCGCCCCGGTCCGGGTGGCGGTGACGATCCCGGAGCGGCGCAGCACCGCCAGCTGCTGCGACAGGTTCGACGGCTCGACCTCGATCTCCGCCAGCAGCTCACGCACCGGCTTCGGCCCGTCCTGCAACAGCTCCAGCACCCGGATCCGCACCGGGTGCCCGAGCATCCGGAAGAACTCCGCCTTCGCCTCGTACAGGGGAACAGGCATCCGGATCACTCCCCTTCGCTCTCGGCCGCGGCGGGACCGACGTCGATTCCGTGCCGCCGAGCCACTCGCACCGCGTCGTCCAGCTCGTCCTGAGCCACGGCCACGGCATACGCGTCCTCGGTCTCCAGCGCCGCCCCGAGAGTCGCTCGCGCCTGGCACACCCGCGCCAGCAGCGCTGCGGCGACCACCGAACCGCCCATCCGGGCCTCCTCCCGACGGCCGCGCTTCACGGCAACTAGTGAATTGAAGAACTCTTCAAGAGTAAGGCACGCAGCCGCGCCCGAGAACCTGGCCGAGCGTGACGGCATCCGATGCCGTCGGCAGGTTCACGGATGTCAGGCGGGCGGGTTGCGTTTCGCTCTGCCGTCGCCGCGCCCGCTCAGGGGAATCAGCGTCTCCAGACGTGCACCCCTGACCCACGCTCCCAGCAGATCCCGGTGCAGGGCCGCGATGTCCTGCCGCAGCGCCAGACCCTGCGCGGCCTTGGTGAACGTACGGCAGGTGGTGACGAAGACAGCGACGTCCGCGCCGTGTTCCAGGCGGGCGGTGCCGACGAACTTCTGCATGTCCTGGGAGGACACACTCCGCTCGGGTGCGTACTTCTTGCACTGGACGACCAGTTTGCGGCCGTCCGGGAGGTGGCCGACGACGTCGGCCCCCAGGTCGCCGCTCCGGCCGCTGACGACCACGTTCGTACAGCCGTCCCTGCGGCACAGGTCAGCGACGAAGCGCTCGAAGTCCTGCCAGTCCAGCGCGTCGACCTCCGTCATCGACAGCTCCCTGGCCTTCGCCTCTTCCCGAGCCCGCCACTCCCGGTCCTGACTTACGGCGTCCCGGTGCGCACGCCACAGCAACCAGCCCGCCCCGATCACGACGATCACGGCCGGCACTGCCACCACGAACGGCCACACCGCCGCCCAGTTCCCCGCCACCCACACCACGGCGACGGCCGCTGCCGCGATGCTCCAGCCCTGCACCTGCCGACGCGTACGCTTCCCGGACGACCGGCGCCGTCGTCGTTTCGCCATCGCTCCCCCGATCCTCCGCCCCCGCCAAGCATTCCCTGACGCCTCCACACCCCAACTTCTTTGACTCGCAATCAGGCGCCCGACTGTCAGCACCGTGTGCACCGTGTGCACCGTGTGGCAGGATCCGCTGCCATGTCGTCGTTTCGTGCACCCGTGGGATGGTCAAGAGCCGCTCGCCGTCTGCTCGTTGTCCCGCTCAGCGTCCTGATGGCGGCGGGCGCCACCGATGCTGCCGCGACAGCACCCGCACCGGCACCAGCGCACGAAGCCGAGACCGCGACGCCTGAAGGGCTCCGCTACGACGTGTCCCTGCGCAGCGACGCCGACGGCTCCCACTGGGCCGGCCGCCAACGGGTGTCGTTCGGCAACGCCTCCGCCAGACCCCTGCGTGAGGTGTACCTCCGTCTGTGGGGCAACGGCGAGGACAAGTGCGGCACGGCGGGCACGCCGCGCGCGGTCGAGGTGTCCAGGATCGACGGCGGCACAGCGGGCCGCCTCACCGTGGACTGCACCGCGTTGCGCATCACCTTGCCGAAGCCGCTCGCGCACGGCGAGCGGACGGACCTCTCCTTCGACGTGTCCATCACCGTGCCCCAGCGCAACAACCGCTTCGGCCGCGAGGGCGCGTTCCGTTTCCTGGGCAACGCGCTGCCGGTGCTCGCCGTGCACGATGCAAAGGGGTGGCACCTCGATCCGTATGTGTCGACCGGCGAGAGCTTCTATGCCCTGGCGAGCGACTTCCATGTGCGCATCGACCACCCCTCCGCCCTCAAGGTCCCGGCCACGGGCCGCACTTGGACCAGCCCCGGCGAGCCCGGACGCACGGTCACGCACAGCGTCGCGCACCGGGTGCGGGACTTCGCATGGGCAGCCGGTCCGTTCCGTACGGCAACGGACACCTCACCCGGTGGTGTGCGCGTGAAGTCGTACTGGGCGCCGAACACACCCGCGGCGGGTGTACGCCTCAACCGCAAGGACGGCGTCGCCGCCGTCGACCGGTTCGGCGAGGAGTTCGGCCGCTATCCCTACGGCGAGATCGACTTCGTGATGACCAAGGACTTCGGCGGCGGTATGGAATACCCCGGCCTGGTCATGCTCGGCACCACCGAGGAGGGCAGCGCCGTCGTCCACGAGGTGGCCCACCAGTGGTGGTACGGCATCGTGGGCAACGACGAGTACGACGCCCCCTGGCTGGACGAGAGCTTCGCCCAGTACGCCAACGCACGCTTCTACGGCTGGGACACCCGCGACTGCTGGTCGGACGTCGACTGGCCGAGCGAGCACGCCGCGATCACCAACTCGATGGCCTACTGGAGCAGCCATCCGGGCGAGTACCACCTCGTCTACACGGCCGGCCCCTGTGCCCTGGCCGACCTGGAGCGCACCATCGGCGCCGGCGCGATGGCGCGACTCCTCAAGCGGTACGCCCACGACCACTGGTACGGCGTGTCCACCACCGCCGACTTCAAGAAGGCCGCGCAGTCCGTGACGGGCACCGACCTGGCTTCCTTCTGGGCGAAGCACCGCATCCGGTGAATCCGCCGGTCGCCGTGGCAGTGCGGCAGCCACCGCGACCGAGGGGGTGGAAGAGGTGCGTCCTCGCCGCTCAGGCGCCGCAGAACTCGGCGTCGACGACCCGCTGTTCGTGGACGTTCCAGTCGCCGTTGAAGTTCAGCGACAACGCGTGATCGCCGTCCGCCGTCACCATGGTCTGCGAGATGGAGCCCTGGATGCCGCCGTTGTGCCCCCACACCTCGGTGCCGCACGACAATGTCATCTTCATCAGCCCCAGGCCGTAGGAGAAGTTCGGCAGACCCTCGATCGACACCGTCGTCATCATCTTCTTCAGCTCCGGCTCTTTCAGGAGTCGGCCGGAGAACAGGGCCCGGTAGAAGCGATTGAGATCCTGGTTGTTGGAGATCATCTCTCCGGCGGCGCCCGCGAAGGAGGGGTTCAGCTCGGTGACGTCGTAGACGGTGCCGCCGGGCTCCCCGGGGCCGGCGAGTTCGCCGGTCAGCTTCGAGTAGGCGCGTCCGCTGGGCCCAGGGACGCGGACGCGGGTGCCCGGCACGCTGGTGGAGTTCAGGTGCAGGGGGCGCAGGATGCGCTGCTCGATCTCGTGGGCGTAGGAGTGGCCGGTGGCCTTCCGGATGACCATGGAGGCGATGACGTAGTTGGTGTCGGAGTAGCTCCAGTCGTCGCCGGGAGCGAAGGCGGGCCGGTGGGTCATGGCGAGCCGGACGATGCGGTGGGGCGTCCAGGTCTCGTAGCGGTGCTGGAGGAAGTCGGTGCTGAACTCCTGCCGCTTGAAGGTTTCGTCGTCGGTGTAGCTGTAGATGCCGCTGGTGTGGTTCAGGAGCTGCCGTAGCTTGATCTTGCTGCCGTCGTTGCCGTTCCCCGCCACCAGACCCGGTAGCCAGTGATCCACGGTGTCGTCCAGGCTCAGTCTGCCCTCGGCCTCCAGCTGGAGCATCACCGTGGCCACGAACGTCTTGGTGATCGAGCCGACGCGGAAACGGTCATCGGCGCGCGGCTTGCGGCCGGTTGTCAGATCTGCGGTGCCCGCGCGCCCCGCCCAGGTGGTGTGCCCCAGCTCGGCGCGCACGATGCCACCGGGCGGTCCTTCGTGGACCACCGACTCCAAGGCCGTACGGGTGGCCTCGTGCCCGGCCCGCGCGGCCGAGGCGTCCTGGGCGCCTGCGGCCGACGCGGGCAGGGTGAGCCCTGTGGTCAGCACGGCCGCCGCCATCGCGCCGACGGCCGCGATCCGCGTCCCGCGCCCTGCCCGTCTGCGAGCTCCCCGCTGGGACGAACGTGCCTCGTCTGCTGCGTGCGTGTGCTCGTACACGAAGGACTCCTCGAGTGGTGGTGCCGACCGGAGGGCCCAGTATTTTCGATCAAGGTCTGGGGCCGGGATACCGGCAGCCACCGGCTTGCGGGTGGGGCTAACCCCCGCCCGCCCACCGATCGCACGCCTCACCGCGGCCGTCGAGGCGCGTCCGCCGCGCGTCAGTCGTCGTCGCCGCCCGAGGCCGTCTTCGAAAAGCCGTCGTGCCACGCGGCCTTCGCCCCCGAGTCCCCGATGCGATAGACGTCCACGGAGGCTCCCACGGCCACGACGAGCGACAGCACGATCGTCGCGATGCGTACCGGCGCAGCGGACCACCGTGTGCGGCGCGAGCCATCGGTTCCGGAGGCGAGAGCCTGGCGGGTCGCCCACCAGACGAGCAGCGACAGCGCGAACAGACCCACGGCCCAGGGCAGCAGACCGTCGCCGAGCTCGGCGTGCCTGCGCACCAGCGCGTTGCTGTCGACGTGTTCCTCCAGCCACTCCCCCGCTTCCGTGGTCAACGGCACGCTCGCGAGCGCGACCAGGGCGAACAGCGGCAGCACGATGCCCATGCGCCGCGCCGCGCCCGGCCAGATCGCGCAGACCGCCAGCGCCAGCGCGGTCAGGGGAACCAGCACGACGACGACATGCACGAGCAGGATGTGCGCGGGCAGGCCGTTGATCAGGTTCATGGGGGCGTCCTCCACCGGGTCGGGCACACACGAGGTGCCGGTCAGGCGCGCCACCCTGGCACAGCAACTTCTCAGGTTCCTCTGAACGTGCGTGCCGCCGGGAGCATGCGCGAGCCGACCGGCACCACACGGGTGGCGCCGGTCGGCGTCGATGCCTCGTCCTTCGCCCGTCTCAGCTGTGGCGTGAGCCCGTGCGCCTGGTCGTCATCCGCTGCCGACCGGCACAGCTGACTCACTTCGCCGCTCGTGCGTCGGTGTCACGCGGCGCAGACGACGCGGTCGTCCTCGCGGAGACGGCAGGCGAGGCGGCGCAGCCCGCGGCGGGCGTGACTCTTGACCGTTCCCAGGGGCAAGCCGGTGAGCTCGGCGATCTGGGTCTGGGTGAGGTCGTCGTAGAAGGCGAGGTTGAGGACCCGGCGTTGCGGTGCCGGAAGCTGCGACATCTCGTCCGCGAGCAGGACCCGGTCGATGGCGGCCTCCGGCCGCACGGTCTCGTCGGTCCGCAGCAGCAGCTGGGCGCCCGCGGCGGCGACCAGTTCCGTGCGGCGCGTGCGAGCCGCCAGCGCGTCGGCGATCTTGCGCCGGGTGATGCCCGTGAGCCACCCGGGCAGGGTGCCGCGGTCGGGGGCGTATCCCGCCCGGCCGCGCCACGCGGCGAGGAAGACCAGCTGGGTGACGTCCTCCGCCTCCCTCGCGTCCCCCAGCGAGCGCCGGGCGAGGGTGTACACGAGGGAACCCCACCGCTGGTACATGGCCGCGAGGCATGCCTCGTCCCCGCTGAGGAATCCGTCCACCAGCGCGCTGTCGTCGGTGTCCGCGTCGGTTCGCTGTGCGGTCGTCATGGCTGCTCCTCCGCCGGTGCTGGCGGGCGCCGAGGGCGACGCCTGCTCCTCTACAGTGCGGATTCGATGCGAGTGGGACAACTCGCATCGCCTCTGCATCGAATTGCGCGAAGGCGGCCGGGCAGGACGGGACAGGGCCGGACCAAGGGTGCGACGGGTTCTGTGACCTCACTGTTCAAGGAGCCGGCTGGCAGTCAGGGGCGGAGCCCGCAGCAGCTCTCGGGGCGTCTCAAAACGCTGCAACGCAGTCTGCTTGGCGGCCGATTCGTCGGCATCTGCCTGGACGCCGCTGACCGCTCTGCCGTCGGCCCCGGCGGTCGCCCCGCGGCCGAACGCAGGTCGCGGCCCGTTCCTGCATCCGTCAGGCGTCCGGATGAGGAACGGAGCATGGCGGGAAAGAGCAGCGCACGGCCGAACGGGAGGCCTTTGTGATCGAAGTCGAGCGTGTCATGATCCTGCATCACCCGGTGACCGACGTCGTGAGTTTCCTCGCCGACTTCGCGAACACCGAGATGTGGGACCCCGGCACCGTCACCTGCGAGCGGATCGGCGGCGGCCCGCTGACCGTGGGCTCCGAGTGGCGAAACGTCTCCGTCTTCCGGGCCCGCCGTACCGAGCTGCGGTACCGGCTGACCCGCTACGACCCCGACCACCTGACCTTCGTCGGGCACAACAGCACGGCCACCTCCACCGACGACCTGCGTTTCGCGGAGGACGGTGCACGGACCCGGCTCACCTACCGGGCCCGGATCGAGTTCGCGGGGTTCGCCCGGCTGGCCGCCCCCCTGTTGAAGCGGGAGTTCGAGCGGCTCGGCGACGGGGTGGCCGAACGCCTGCCCCGTGCCGTCGACCACGCCCTGGGGGACCCGCCGACGGCAGGCGGCCGCGTCCTGTGAAGAGCGCCAGGAGACCACTCATGCCGCGGGCGGTGCGCACGCACGCCCGCTCCGCCCGGTGCGTCGGGACTTCCCCATGGACGTGAACGAGCCGGAGACAGCGCTGTCCGCGGAGGCCGGGGTGACGACCGGGTTCCTCGCCAGACGTCTGGGCGTGTCGCCCACGACGCTGCGCTCGTGGGACCGCAGGTACGGGCTCGGCCCGGCCGCCCGGACCGAGGGACGCCACCGCCGGTGGACGCCGGACGACGTCGCCATGGTCCTGGAGATGTGCCGGCTGACCGCCGCCGGCATTCCACCGGGCGAAGCCGCGCGGGCCGCCAAGAACCTCACCCGCGGGAGCCAGGCGCGCGAGACGCCCGCCCCGCTCCCCCGTGCCGTGGTCGAGGACTCCGGCTCCCCGTTCGCCTCGCGATCAGGCAGCGGCCTGCCGCTCGGAACGGTGCGGCAGGAGTGCAAGGGTCTCGCGCGCGCCGCCGTACGGCTGGACGCCGCAGCCGTGCAGGAGCAGATCACGGCATCCGTCCGCACGCACGGGCTGGTCGTCGCGTGGGACGAGATCCTGGCCCCGGCCCTCCAGGCCGTCGGACGCAAGTGGGAATCGGCGGGCGAACGCTATGTCGAGGTCGAGCACCTGCTGTCGTGGCACATCTCGGCGACGATCCGGCACGTCTACGTGAGTGCCGCGGGCGCCCGGGCATCGTCGTCGTCGGCTCCGGTCGTCCTCGCGTGCATGCCCGGGGAACAGCACACGTTGCCGTTGGAGGCGCTCAACGCCGTGCTCGCGGAGCGGGGGGCGGCCACCCTCATGCTGGGCGGCGCGGTCCCGGCGGCGGCGCTGCTGGCCGCGGTGCGACGGGTCGGGCCGAGCGCGGTCGTCCTGTGGTCGCAGTCCTCGGTGACGGCGGCCCTGGAGTTGGTCCAGCACGTCGCCGCCACCCACTGGGGCATCCGCGGCGCCCGCACCCGCAGCTCGGTCATGCTCACAGGTCCCGGCTGGGGACGCACTGCGCGCCCCGGGCTGCTGCGCCCGCGCGGCCTGCACGAGGCCCTGATCATGCTCGACGCGCTGGAGAGCAGGGGCTCCCAGGGCGCGTGAGGCACAGGCGCCCGGTGCGCGATCGTACGAAGCTGTCGGCCTCGCCCCAGGAGAAGAGCGAGGCCGACGGCTTTTCCGCGGGGCAGAAATGCGCGCCGCGTGACAGTCAGGTCCTCAGCAGACCGACGGCACCGGTCGCCACCACACGTCCGGCTGCCGTCACGACGTAGCGAGCCCCTCCCGCCTCGAACGCCACGTCGATCTCGGCGCCCCGGTCCGGAACCGGCGACCTGACGTCCGTACGCAGCCCCACCACCGCGCGCGCCGTCATCCCGCAGGACAGCAGCACCGCCTGCCGCCCCGCCTCCAGTACGGCCGCTGTGGTCAGCCTGCTGGGCCGGCCGGGCAGCAGCACCGGGTGGGCGGGGTCGCGCGGGACGATGACCAGGCGGCCATGGGGGCCACGGGCCAGCAGTACGTCCGGGGCGGCCGCCGCGCCCACCGCGGCGGGGGCCGGGTGCAGCAGCCCGGGGACGGGCGGCACCGCGCCGGTCGGCTGCGGCTCGTCCCCGAGCGGTGCCGCACAGCCCATCACACAGGTCGCGAAGATCCGCCCGGCGTACAGGTACTCCGCCGTGACGCGGAAGGAGACGGCGCTGCCGGCCCGTACCACGAGGTCGCTCAAGGTCAGCCGGACCGCCACGTCCGTGGCGCTGCCGCTCTCCATCGGCGCACAGCCCGGAAGCAGCCCCAGGCTCACCGACAGCACCTCGTAGTCGGCTTCCGTGGCCGTGGGGAGGTGACGGCGTTGCACGGCCACCGCGAGCTGCCGGGTGGACTCGACGACGATCAGCGGATGGTGCGCCACGGTGGTGGTGCGTTCGTTGAGGGGGTGCGTGCGCGGCCACTGGCAGCGGCCCTCGAAAGAGCGGTCCCCCAGCCGGCGCAGGGAGAGCACCAGCAGGGACGACATCGTCTCAAGGCCCAGAGCGTGCCAGGTGAGCACCGCGTCCGCGTCGACCGCGGTCGGATCACTCTGCGACGGCGTGTCGCGCGGCGGCCGAGCAAGGATGTCGAAGGGCTCCGCGGCCAGGACCGCCCCGTGGGCTGCGCTGTTCATGCAGCACATTCGGGTCGTCATCCGCCGCCGGATGCACAGCGGTGGCAAGGGCTCGCGGTCGCCCCGCGCTCGACGCCGGCGCCACCGTGTCTCAGGCGGCCCGGCGCCCCTGTGTGTCCGTCTGCCGGGCGGGAGCCGCGCGCGTCACCCGGTACGTCGTCTTCGTCGGGTCGACGACGGGCTCGCCCAGGACGATCCGCCCAGCCTCACGCAACTCCTCGCACACCGCCGTCGGCAGGGCCACCCAGCAGCCTCCGCCGCGTGCTCCCCGCCCGGCCGGGAGCCAATATCCGTAACGAGGCGGCCGGTTGGCGCGGACCGTGAGAAAGACCGGCGTGTCCGAGTCCCTGATGATGCGCAGCACGTCGGACGAGCGCGTCCCGGGCGGGGCACCGGGGTCCGGACAGCGCGGTGGGGAGGGAGCAGGCGGCCGGGCGGCCCCGGTGACAACCGCGGGTCCGGCGGCTTCGTGGTCACCGCGTCTGGGAGCGGGCACGGCGCGGAGCCCGTCGAGTCCGTCGAGCCCGTCGAAGGAGACGCGGGGCGCGCGGGTCGGGGCGGGGCGAGCGGCGAGGAGCATCGGCACGTTTCTTTCCTGAGAGGCGGCCACGGCACCGCTCACCCGTTCGGCCGCGGTGTTGATCTTGCTGGTGTGCAGGTGCGCGCCCACCGCTGTCAGGGCGGCCCGCCCCGCACGCCTACCCCCTGTCGAGCCGACTACCCGCCCGATCCGACCGGGGTCACGTGCCCGGTGGGGACGCGGTCGCTGCCCGGGCCCGTCCGCGGGACGAGGCGGGGGCGGTTGGCCTGGTCACGGAAGGGCACTCGCCGATCTGCCAGGACAGGCGAGTGCGCAGGGAGGCACACGTGGCGGTGCAGCATCGTTTGATCAAGGCCGGCCCGGACACGGTCTGGGGCGTCCTGGCCGATGGTCACCGCTACGCGACATGGGTGGTGGGAACCGACTCGTCGCGGCCCGAGCGCGGCCGGTGGCCGCAGAAGGGCGCCTCGCTCGGATATCTGGTCCGGCTGGGCCCCCTGCGCCTGCGCAACGAGACAGTGGTGCGCCGCTGCCAGGAAGGGTCCGTACTGGAGCTGGAGGCGCACGCGGCACACCTGGGCACCGCCCGGATCGCCATCGAGCTGCGGGACTGGGGCGAGCACTGCCTGGTCACCATCGACGAGCACCCGCTCCAGGGCGCGGGCGGCACCCTGCACAACGTGGGTCTGGACGTGGTGATCCGGCTGCGGCTGCGTGTGATGCTCGCCCGGCTCGCCCGGCACTGCGAGCAGTCGGCCCCGGACGGACAGCGGCCGGAGGTCCCCGTGGCGAACCGCGCGGGAGGCGGCCCCGATGACTGACGCGGTGGTGATCGGAGCCGGGCCCAACGGGCTGGTGGCCGCCAATGTGCTGGCGGACGCCGGCTGGAGCGTGGAGGTGCTGGAGGAGCAGCCCGAGCCGGGCGGCGCGGTCCGCCACGACCGCGGGGTCCACCCCGACTTCGTCAACGACCTCTTCAGCTCGTTCTATCCCCTGGCCGCCGCCTCCCCGCTGCTGTCAGCGCTGCGCCTGGAGGACCACGGACTGCGCTGGAGTCATGCGCCGCGGGTGCTGGCTCACCCGCTCGGCGACGGACGCTGTGCGGTGCTGGACCGCCGTATCGATGCCACGGCCGCCTCGGTCGAGGAGTTCGCGCCGGGCGACGGCGCGGCGTGGCAACGGCTGTTCGACCTGTGGCTGACCGTCCGCACGGACCTGCTCGACGCCCTGTTCACCCCCTTCCCGCCGGTGCGGGCCGGCGTCCGGCTCGCCCGCACCCTGCGCGCGGCGGGGGGCCTGCGCACGGCACGCACGCTGGTGCTGCCGGTGCGCCGGATGGGCGAGGAGGAGTTCCGGGGCGAAGGCGGCCGGCTGCTGCTGGCCGGCAACGCCCTCCACGCGGACCTGGCGCCCGAGTCCGCGGGCAGCGGCGGCTTCGGCTGGCTGATGTCCATGCTCGGCCAGACGTACGGCTTCCCCGTACCCGTCGGCGGGTCCGGCGCGCTCACCGACGCGCTGGTACGACGGCTGCGCGCGCGAGGCGGACACCTGCGCTGCGGGGAGAGGGTCGAGAAGATCGTCGTACGGGACGGACGTGCCCTCGGCGTGCGCACCGCCACCGGACTGGCGGTGCCGGTGCGCCGGGCCGTGCTCGCCGATGTCGCCGTGCCCACCCTCTACCAGGACCTGGTCGGCGCCGAGCACCTGCCCGCGCAGCTGCTGGAGGACCTCAGGCGCTTCCAGTGGGACTTCGCGACCTTCAAGGTCGACTGGGCGCTCGACGCACCGGTGCCCTGGCGGGCCGAACAGGCTCGCACGGCCGGCACCGTCCACCTGGCCGACGGCATGGACGAACTCACCCGCTTCGCCGCCCAGATCGCCATGCACCAGGTACCGGACCGCCCGTTCGCCCTGTTCGGCCAGATGACCACGGCGGACCCGTCCCGCTCCCTCCCGGGCACCGAGTCGGCCTGGGCCTACACGCACGTCCCCCGGGACATCCGGGGCGACGCCGGCGACGAGGACATCACCGGCGCGTGGGGACCGGCGGACCAGGAGCGCATGGCGGACCGGGTCGAACGCCAGGTGGAGCGGTTCGCCCCCGGCTTCCGGTCCCGTATCAGGGCCCGCCGCGTCCTCGCGCCGCCCACCCTCCAGGCACTCGACGCCAACCTTCTCGACGGGGCGATCAACGGCGGCACGACCGCCGTCCACCAGCAGCTCGTGCTGCGGCCGGTACCGGGCACCGGTCGCGCGGAGACCCCCGTCCAGCACCTGTTCCTGGCCTCGTCCGGCGCCCACCCCGGCGGCGGGGTGCACGGCGCTCCCGGCGCCAACGCCGCGCGGGCCGCGCTGCGCGCCCACCGGGCGCCGGGCCTGGCCCGCGCCCAGCACCTGCTCGCCCGTCGCGGCCGAACCGGAGACAAACGCTGATCGGGACGGCGGGCCGCCGGCGCATCCGATCAACCGTCCCGCCAGGAAGCAAGGAAGGTACGCCGCCCTTCGTTGCCCCGCGTCGAGGGCGCGGGGCAACGGCCAGAGCCCCGGGAGCACCATGAACGACCACGCCGACCGCCCGACCCCCGGGAGCACGATGAACGACCACACCGACCGCCCCGACCCCTGTCACCGACGCCCCGACGGCCTGTCCGACAAGACCGTCGAGGCCCTCGGAGCCCTGTCCAAGGCGCTGGAGACGACCGAGCGGGCCCGTGGCCACCTGTACAGCTTCCACCAGTTGACCGGCGGAGCCGATCTGGAGCTGGACCGCGCGGTACGGCTGCTGCACGAGGCCGGGCACCCGGAGTGGGCCGAGAAGGTGCGCTCGGAGATCCTGGGCCGCAATGTCATCCCCGGCCGGTGGACGTTCCAGATCGTCGAGGCCTACAACGACACCTACTACCGGCCCTTCCAGGAACTGGAGCGCAGCGCGGTCCGCGACCTGGCCGAGGGCCGTGACCACCTCTACGAAGCGGAGATGAAGGAAGCCCGCCGCACTCGTGGCCACCCCGCCCACACGGCACGTCCGCCCGCGGACGACGAGTGAGGCACCGCCGACAGGCCGTCCGGCGGCCGGAGGAGAAGCCCATGCACAGCAGCCCCGTGCGCAGCAGCCCGGTGCGGGAGCGCACCGTAGTGGTCACCGGTGCCGCCCGCGGACTCGGTGCCGCTCTCGTGCACGACATCGCCCGGCGCGGCGGCAGGCCCGCACTGCTGGGCCATGAGGGGGACCGGTTGCAGGAGATCGCCTCCCGGCTGCCGGGCCCGGCCCTGGCGATCGAGGTGGACGTCACCGACATGGCGGCACTGGAACGAGCCGCGGACGAGGTACGCCGTCGTCTCGGCCCACCGTCGGCGGTGATCGCCAACGCCGGCATCGCGGCAGGCGGCGACTTCGCCGCCACCGACCCCGACGAATGGCGCAGGGTGGTCGACGTCGACCTGACCGGCAGCGCTCAGACCGCGCGCGCCTTCCTGCCGGACCTGCGGACCACGGCCGGCTACTACCTCCAGATCGCCTCCCTGGCCTCGCTCGCCGCCGCCCCGATGATGAGCGCCTACTGCGCCGCCAAGTCCGGCGTGGAAGCCTTCGCCCACGCCTTGCGCGCCGAGGTGGCCCCGCAGCGCGTCGCCGTGGGGATCGCCTACCTGAACTGGATCGACACCGACATGGTGCGCGATGCCGACGAGACCGCCGTTCTGCGGGAGCTGCGTGCCTTCATGCCGGCACCCGCCCGCCGGGTACGCAGCGCCGAATCGGTCGCCGCCCGGCTCGTGGACGGCCTCGAACGCCGGCGTACGGCCGTGTACGCGCCACCGTGGCTACGGCTGCTGCAACCGGTGCGCGGCGCGGTGCCCCCGGTCCTGCTCCGTCTGCCCGGCCGCACGCGGCCCCTGCTGGAGGCCGGTCTGTCGGCACGGCCCACCGGCCCGCTCGGCGCCGGGGGCGCCGCGGACCGCGCCGCGACCCGGCGCACACGACCCTGACGACCCGCCACGTCCCACGGTCAGGTCGGGCACGGGTCCTCAGCGCGGGCCCGACCGTCCCGCGGACACCTCGTCCGACCCCGCGGTCGTGCCCCCCGTACAGAGCCATCGGCCCCTTGCCGTCGGAGCTGTGGCTGATGGGGCGGGCGGCAACTCCTCAGGGTTGACGAGTCACCGCCCGTTCCACGAGGTCAGGCGAGACGGGCGAGCTGTCGCAGCACGGCGCCGCGGCCGCCGTCCGGGACCGTCCACAGGGTCTGGCCCCTGACGCCCCACCGTTCCAGCAGGGCGTTGGCCGCGAGGAAGCCGCTGGTGGCCGCGCGTTCCATGAGCGCCACCGGCAGTTCGGTGCGGACCAGGTCGCCGGCGACGACGAGCCCGGGATCACTGGTGCGTACGGTCGGCCGGTCGGCATAGCCGCCGACCGGGAACAGGGGGCAGTCGGCCCGCCACTCGTGCCGTGCGTCGACCACCGTGGCCGTACGGGTCTCCGGATACACCCGGTGCAGCTGCTCCACCAGACGTTTCTGTTCCACGTCCCGGGCCACGCCCTCGGACAGGGCGTAGGCGTGCAGTTCCACCACGGAGCCCCCGGTGCGCGAGGCCCAGCGCGCCGCCTCGCCCTCCCAGCGGTCCAGGACGCTGACGTTGTCGAGGGTGCCGTAGCCGCTGGTGCCGAGGAAGCCTGGCCGGTCCGCGGCCACCGGGCGGTCCAGCCACAGCCGGGACACCAGGAAGGGCGGCGCGGTGCGCAGCGCGGCGACCCGTTCGCGCCACGCGGCGTCGGCCAGTCGCCGGGAGCGTGCCACCAGCGAGCGCAGTCCTGCCGCGTCCAGCGCCAGGACCACCGTGTCGTGGCGGTGTTCGCCCGATCCCGCGGTGACGACGAAGCCCCCGTCCGGCCGGGGCTCCACCGACTCCACCGGGGTGGCGGTACGCAGGTCCGCGCCGTGACCGGCGAGGTAGGCGGCGAGGGGGTCCCACAGAGCGGTGGGAAACGGTTCGTCCGGCACGTCGAACAGCAGGCCTTCGGCCGAGCCGAGGAAATAGATGTGGAACATCAGCACCATCTCCGCCGCCGACAGTTCGCGCGGGTCGGCGAAGAAGCTCCGGGAGAACACCTCGAAGGCCAGGTGGTGCGCGGCCTCGGGGAAGCGGATCGCCCGGAGGAAGTCGTGGGCGCTGACGTCGTCCAGCCGGGTGTAGACGCCGGGGACGCGGACATCCAGCAGGGGCAGGGCCGCCCTGGGGCTCATGCGGGCCAGGTCGCGCAGGCCGAAGGTGGGGCTCAGGGCGACGAACCCCAGGGCGCTCCAGGGCGGGGTGCGCGGCACGTGCCGGAAGCTGTCCTGCATCCCGTCGGCGTGCCGCAGGGGGTAGTCGGGCAGTGCGCGCAGCCGCTCCAGCCCGGGATCGGTACGGCGCAACAGTCCGCGCAGGTTGTAGTACTGGCGGAAGAAGGCGTGGAAGCCGCGGCTCATGGTGACGCGGGTGCCGTCCCCGAGGACTGTCGGCCAGCCCGCGAGCCGGCCGCCGAGGGTCGGCTCGCGTTCGTAGAGCGTGACCCGAACGCCCCGCTCGGCCAGCGCCGTTGCGGCTGCGAGCCCGGCGATGCCGCCGCCCACCACCGCGGTCGACACAGCGCGGTCCCCGCTCACGCGTTCCACGCCGGGGACGGGCAGCACGGCGCGGGCACGCCGGTCCCTGCCGCGTCGGACGGCCGCCTGCCGTCGCGGCGCGCTCACCGGGCGGCCTCGGCGCCGCCGGCCGGACGGCGGGCGACCACGGTGTGCGTGATGCCGGTCTGCCACCCCGGCAGGGGCAGCACCCGGACGTCGGTGAAGCGGGCGCCGCGCACCCGGGCGGCGAAGTCCCCCGCCGTGTCGAACTCCACGACGCTGCGCCACAGATGGCGGTACAGGTCACCGTCGCCGAGCAGGGTCGCCACGGGCAGGACCAGGCCCCGGCAGACTCCGGTCCACACCGCGCGGTCGACGGCCCGGCCGCTGAGGGTGTACTCGTGCACCGCCAGCCGGCCGCCGGCGGCGAGGACGCCGTGCACCGAGGCAAGCACCGCGTCGGGATCGGTGACGTTGCGGAAGAGGTAGGCGGCGAAGACGGCGTCGAACGGTCCCCGTACGCCCGCCTGCGCCAGCCGTTCCGCGGGGGACTGCACGAATCTCACGCCGGCCGGCCACCGTTTGGCGGCAGCACGTTCGAGCATGCCGGCGGAGGCGTCCACCGCGGTGATCTCCGCGTCGGGCAGTACCTCGGTGAGCGCCGCCGTGGAGGCGCCGGTACCGCACCCGAGGTCCAGCACCCGCAGGCCGCCGCCGTGGCGCGGCAGTCCGAGGCGGCGCACGGAGCGGCGCAGGTGGGCGTGGTAGCCGGGGTTCGCGGCCACCAGCATGTCGTAGCTGCGTGACGCGTGGTCGAACGCGGCGGCCAGGTCCTCGTCGCGCAGCACGCTCATGCGGTCTCCTCGGTCGGGGTGCACAGAACTCCTTCGTGCCGTCATCACGGTCCGGGAAAAGGCCTGCGGGGAAGCCAGAGCAGTTCCGCGGCCGAGCGGAGCATCGGCAGCACCGGCGTACGGCTGCCCAGGGTGAGGTCCTCGGTCAGCCGGGTCCGGCCGTCGAGGAAGCGCAACAGCCGCTCCGCGGGCACGTGCGCGAAGAGGCGGGAGAAGAAGGCCGCTCCGTCGACCCGTCCGCTGTCCAGAGCCCTGAGCAGGACGGCGTCCATGGCGAGCGAGCGCGCCGAGTGGGCGGGCGGTGGCTCCGGGCGGCGGCCCGCGTGCAGGGCCGCCGCGATCGCCCGTGTCTGGCGCTGGACGGCGGAGAAGGTGTAGCCGGTCGCCGGCCGGGTGGCGCCTCCCGCGGCCCCGATACGGAAGACCGAGGGCGCCGAGCGGCGGGCGAAGCGCGCGTCGGTCATGGGGATCACCCCGGTCTCGGTCGCCATCACCTCCAGGGGTCCGAGCCCCAGGACGTCCTCCGTGTAACCGCGCAGTTCGGCCTCGTAGGCCTGGCGGGACAGCGCGGCACGGGAGAACCGGGTGTACTCCACCAGTGCCTCGCGCGGGCTGGTGGGCAGCACGTATCCGAAGGCCAGGCCGTCGGCCGGCTGCGGGACCCGGAAGTCCATGAACTCCACCGTGCCGGGGTCGAAAACGGGCCGCTCGGTACGGACGAACCAGCCGTGGAAGTGCTGCAGCAGGGTGGTCCGGGCCGCGGGCAGGCTGCCCAGTGGCCGGGAGTCGAAGACCCAGCGCGCCCGCACCATGAGGGGGCGTCCCCGGTCGTCCCGGGCGCGGATCTCGGCTCCGTCGGCGGCGCCGTCCACCGTCTCCACGGCCGCTTCCAGCCAGCGGACGTCCCGGTGGTACGCCAGTTCACGGTCGACCAGGCGCTCGAAGTCGGTGGAGCGGATCATCTTGTAGGAGAGCGGCGCGATGTCGTCCTCCAGCGGACGGCCCGCGGGGGTGTGCACGCGCAGGCGCCGCCATGTCGCGGTGACCGCGGCATCGTAGGGTCCGGGACCGTCCTCCCAGAAGCACCAGGTCCGCTCCGGCGGCCGGAGCCGCCCGGGCGGGGCGTCCAGCAGGACGACTGACGTGCGCCGGGCGCCGGGAGCCGACCGTGCGAGTCGGTGCGCGAGGGACAGTCCCGCCGCTCCCGCGCCCACGATGGCGACCTCGGCCTCCCACATGTCCCCTCTTCCCTCCCCCGCGCGCCGCGCCGGGTTCCTGCGGCCGGCGGGACGGGCAGCTGCTCGTCGGACTCCTTCCGTGCAAACGGTAGACACGGATGCAGGCAGGCCCGGGAAACCGGCGGACGACGCGCAGAGGGCGCGGAGACAGCACAGCGGTGCGCGGGTCACCTCGGCACGGGACGGGTGGGGCGGGTGCCTTTCGCGCGTGGCCCACCGGGGTGCGCGGCGGGGCCGGGTGGCCGCTCCGCCGTGCGGGCGGTGGTCGGCCCGCCGACCATGGTCGGGACGGGCTCGGCCCCGCCTGGCACCACCGCTCGGAGCATCGTGCGGTCTTCGGGCCGCGTGGCGCCGTCCACGTCCCTGTTCGGCGCCGGTGACGAATCACGGCTTTCGGCCGCGACGGCGCATCCGGGCGGGCCGCTCGTGAAGAAGGCCTTCGGTCAGGCAGATGCGCGAGCGACATGAGAGGAACCGGGATGCGCCCCATCGAGGCGACGGATCACCCTGTGGCCGGGAGGTCGCCAGGCCCCCGTCCCACCCCGGCCCGCCTGGCCCTGGACGACAGGTCTCTGCGCGTCGTGGACGCCGATGTGCCCGCCGCCGTGGGCCGCGTGCTGAAGTCCGTGCTGGCGGACCGTGTGGAGCGGGCCACCGCCATGGACCCCGATTTCGGCCGTGATCTGGCCGAGCGGCTGGCGCGCTTCACCCTGGACGGGGGCAAGCGCATACGGTCCCGGTTCGTGTGGTGGGCGATGCGCGCCTGCGGGGGTGGAGCCGCCGAGGCCGATGCGGCCCTGCACGTCGGTGCCGCACTGGAACTCATCCAGACCTGCGCGCTGGTCCACGACGACGTGATGGACGGATCCCGACTGCGCCGCGGGCGGCTCGCGCTGCACGCGGACGTCGCCGCCCAGTACGCCGAGACCGTGCCCGGCGCCGCGGGCGCCCGCTTCGGGGAGGCCGCGGCGATCCTCGCCGGGGACCTGGCCCTGGCCTGGGCGGACGACCTGGTCGCGGACGTCGAGGCGCCCCGGCCACGGGTCCGTGCCGTACGGGACCTGTGGAGCGTCATGCGCACCGAGATGGTGGCCGGGCAGTATCTCGACCTCCAGGGGCAGGCGATCTCCTCGCGGTCCCTGCGGCGGGCGATCCGCGCCGCCTGTCTCAAGAGCGCCCTGTATTCGGTGGAACGTCCGCTGGCGCTGGGCGCCGCCCTGGCCGGAGCGGATGCCGCACGCAGCCGGGCCCTGTGCTCGGCGGGCCGGTGCGCCGGGATCGCCTTCCAGCTCCGCGACGACCTCAGCGACGTCTTCGGCGACCCCCGGCACACCGGCAAACCCGTCGGCGGTGACATCCGGGCGGGCAAGCCGACGTACCTGGTGGCCGTGGCGCACGCACGGGCCGAGGCGACCGGCGACCGGCGGGGCCTTGCCGTGCTGCGCCGCTCCCTCGGCCGCGCCGACCTGCCCGAGAGCCGCCTCACCGAAGTCCGTGACGTCCTGATCGCCACCGGCGCGCGGGACATCGTCGAGGCGAAGATCGACCGGCTGGCCGGCCATGCGATGCGCCATCTGGAGTCCGCCCAGCTGGCGCCGGAGGGCCACCTGCCGCTGCGCGACCTGCTGCTCGCCACGGCGGGTTCCGCCGCCTCTCCCCCGCCGCCACCGGGCCGCCCGGGCGGCGAGGACGGTCTGCCCGTCTCCCTGTTGCTGACCGCAGCCGTCGAAGGCGCCACCCGATGAGCCCCCTAGGAGCCCGATCGATGACCAGAACCGTTCCGGGACGCACCGACCACGTCGTGGTGGTCGGCGCCGGCCTCTCCGGTCTGTCCGCCACCCTGCATCTGCTGGGCGCGGGCCGCCGGGTGACGCTCGTGGAGCGTGACCCGCTGCCCGGCGGCCGGGCCGGACGGCTCGACCACCACGGCTACCGCATCGACACCGGTCCCACCGTCCTGACCATGCCCGACCTGGCGGACGAGGCCTTCGCGGCGGTCGGCGACAGCCTGCGGGCCCGTGTGGACCTCATCCCCCTGCACCCGGCCTACCGCGCGCTCTTCGCCGACGGCACCCGCCTCGACGTGCACACCGACGCGCAGGCGATGGAGTCGGAGCTGGAGCGGTTCGCCGGGCCCCGGGAGGCCGCCGGGTACCGACGGCTGCGCCGGTGGCTGGAGGATCTGTACCGGGCTCAGATGCGGCACTTCATCGATGCCAACTTCGACTCGCCGTTCGCCCTGCTGACGCCCGATCTGGCACGGCTGGCCGCGCTCGGCGGGTTCGGCCGCCTCGACGCGCGGATCGGCCGTCACCTGCGCGACGAACGCGTGCGCCGGGTGTTCTCGTTCCAAGCGCTGTACGCCGGAGTTCCCCCGGAGCGCGCCCTCGCCGCGTACGCCGTGATCGCCTACATGGACACCGTCGCCGGCGTGTACTTCCCCCGGGGCGGCATGCACGCGCTGCCGCAGGCCATGGCGGACGCCGCCGCCGACGCGGGCGCGGAGCTGCGCTTCGGCCAGCGGGTGACCCGGCTGGAGCGCACCGGCGACCGCGTCACCGCCGTCGTCACCGACCAGGAGCGCATCGCCTGCGACGCCGTCGTCCTCACCCCCGACCTGCCGGTCGCCTACCGTCTCCTCGGACACGCGCCCCGCCGCCTGCTGCCGCTGCGGTTCGCGCCGTCGGCCGTCGTCCTGCACGCCGGCACCGACCGGACCTGGCCCGCGCTCGCCCATCACACCCTGTCCTTCGGGGCGGAGTGGCGGCGCACGTTCGACGAACTGACCCGGACCGGGCAGCTGATGAGCGATCCGTCCCTGCTCATCACCCGCCCCACCGCCACCGATCCCTCGCTCGCCCCGCCCGGCCGCCATCTGCACTACATCCTCGCCCCATGTCCGAACACCGCCATCGGCCCCGACGCCACCACCTGGGCCGAGCTGGCGCCGCGTTACCGCGACAGCGTTCTGCGAGAGCTGGAGCGGCGCGGCTTCGAGGGCATCGCGGACGCCGTGCAGGAGGAAACCCTCATCACCCCCGCCGACTGGCAGGAGCAGGGACACGCGGCCGGCACCCCCTTCTCGGCGGCCCACACCTTCCCGCAGACCGGTCCGTTCCGGCCTCGCAACCTCGTGCGCGGCACCGAGAACGCCGTCCTCGCAGGCTGCGGCACCACCCCGGGCGTCGGGGTGCCCACCGTGCTGCTGTCCGGCAAGCTCGCCGCGGCCCGGATCACCGGGCGGCACCGGGCGCGCCCGCCCAGGCGTCGGCGGCCCGCCCCGACCACTTGGACCACCGCGGACACGACGGCCGCATCCGGCAGCCGCACCCCGCCGGCAACCTCGAAGGGAACTCCCGCATGACCGCCCGTGAACTGGACGCGGCGGGCATCACCGACCCGGCGCTGCGCGAGGCCTACACCCGCTGCCGCCGGCTCAACGCCCGGCACGGCCGGACCTACTTCCTCGCCACCCGGCTGCTGCCCGTCGAACGCCGCTCCGCCGTGCACGCCCTGTACGGCTTCGCCCGCTGGGCCGACGACATCGTCGACTCCCTCGACGCCGACATTGCGCCCCACGTCCGCGCGAGCGAACTGTCCCGCCTGCACCGGCAGCTGGAAAAGGGGCTGCGGGAGGGTGCCGGCCCCGAACCGGTGGTCCTGGCCCTCGCCGACACCGCCCGCCGGTACGACATCGACCACCGTCACTTCAGCGACTTCATGGCCGCCATGCGCAGCGACCTGAGCGTCACCGACTACCGGACCTACGCGGAGCTGCGGGCGTACATGCACGGTTCCGCCGCGGTGATCGGACTCCAGATGCTTCCCGTCCTGGGCACGGTGGTCCCCCGTGACGAAGCCGCCCCTCACGCCGCCGCCCTGGGCGTCGCCTTCCAGCTGACCAACTTCCTGCGCGACGTGGGCGAGGACCTCGACCGCGGCCGGGTCTACCTGCCCGCCGACCTCCTGCACGCACACGGCGTCGACCGGGACCTGCTGACGTGGAGCCGAGCGACCGGCAACCGCGACCCGCGCATCACCGAGGCGCTCAGGGCCTTCGAGGACCTCACCCGCGGCGTCTACCGCGAGGCGGCCCCCGGGCTGGCGATGCTCGACCCGGTCGCGCGCCCCTGCATCCGCACGGCGTTCGTCCTGTACGGCGCCATTCTGGACGCCGTCGCCGACGACGGGTACGCGGTACTGCACCGCCGGTCGGTGGTGTCCCGGCGACGGCGCACCGCGGTGGCCGTCGACGGGGCGGTACGGCTGGCAGCGGCGCGGATCGCGCACGGTCGCGGTCGGCCCCGGCAACCCGCGATCCCGCTGTCGCCTGCCCCGCTTCCCACCCCGTCCGACGCCGTCGACGGGCCGCTGCACAAGGAGGCCGTGTGAGCTCCGACCCCGTCGACGGCCGCCCCGGCGACCGCTCGGACGGCACCTCTCGGCCGGCCCGCCCCGTCCGGCCCGACCGTCGTGGACGGTTTCCGCTGTCCGTGCGCCGCAACGCCGTGGACTGGGAACGCCAGCGCCCGACCTGGCGCGAGGCGCGGCCCGCCGTCATCGCCGACGCGCTCAAGCGCGCCCAGACGCGGCCGTCCGGGAACTGGTATGTCGTGGGCGCCACCAGGGACGTACGGGACGACCGCCCGCTGGGCCGGACGATCGCCGGGCAGGAGGTCGTCGTCTGGCGCGGCGCCACGGGAGAACTGGTCGCCGGACCCGGCGTCTGCCCGCACCTCGGCGCACCGCTGCGCGACAGTCCGGTGAGCTGCGGCACTTTGGTCTGCCACTGGCACGGGCTCGGCCTTCGGGGCACCGCGTTCGCGGGCTGGGAGCCGCTGCCGGTGCACGACGACGGGCTGCTGGTGTGGGTGCGTCTGGACGACGTGGGCGGCGAACCACCGCTGGCCGCACCGGTGGTGCCGGTGCGGCCCGCGCCGGCGGGGGCGGTGTCGGCGGTGTACGTCGGCGTCGGTACCTGCGAACCCGAGGACGTCGTGGCCAACCGGCTCGATCCCTGGCACGGCGCCTGGTTCCACCCGTACTCCTTCGTCGACCTGACGGTCGTGTCGCCGGTCACCGCGAAGCGGAGGGACGAGGGGGGCGGCAATCGTGAACCCGGCGCCTCGGACGGAGCCGGTCCGGGGGACGAGGACGGTTTCACCGTCGACGTGTCGTTCAAGGTCGCCGGGCGGCTCGTCGTACCGGTACGGGCCGTGTTCACCGCCCCCGAACCCCGTACGGTCCTGATGCGCATCACCCGGGGTGAGGGCGCCGGGTCGGTGGTGGAGACGCATGCGACCCCGCTCGGCACCGACGAACACGGCCGTCCCCGGACCGCGGTGGTGGAAGCGGTGGTGGCGGCCTCCGATCGCCCCGGGTTCGCCGTGGCCCGCCGGATGACGCCGCTGCTGCGCCCCCTCATGCGGGCCGCGGCGGGCCGGCTGTGGCGCGACGATCTCGCCTATGCCGAACGGCGCTGGCTGCTCCGCTCGACCGGCCGCTTCCCGGGCTGAGAGCGGGGCAAGGGTGCCGCCTTCCGGAGGGAAGCGCCCGGAAAGCGGCACCTCGGCGAGCCCGTGTGCCGATCACCCCGGCGAACCGACCGGTCCGAGCGCGGTAGAGCGCTCCGCCGCACGGGAACCCGGCGGCCAGGAGGCTGTCGGCATGACCGGAGCCGTCAGCCAGGACACGGGAAGTGAGCCGCGCATGGACATGGACAACCAGCAGACATGGAGCGAGTTCCGCGATCTGGTCACCATGGCGCCCGCGGAACTGGAGAAGTGGCTCAAGACACCGGAGTCCCGGGACGCGGGACAGCACCAGGGAGGCGGCGAGTCCACCGGCCACGCCTCCGGCCGCCGCATCGTCGGCATCCTCCGCACCCGCAAGGACGACCTGTCCGACGCGGACTACCAGCACATGCGCAAGGTCGTCGGCTACGTGCGCCGCCACCTGGCACAGCGCCCTTCCGGGGACATCACCGACACGACGTGGCGCCACTCGCTCATGAACTGGGGTCACGACCCCCTCTCCGGCAAGGGCCGCTGACAGCCAGCCGCCGCGGTCCACGAAGCTGGCGGCAGGTGCAACCGGCGGCGCCGTATCCACAGAAAGGGGGACATACCCACTAGGGAGAGGATGACCTGTCATGCAGCTTCGCGACAAACTGCCGGTCGATCACCGGCTGGCCACCGTCCACCGCTACGGCGCCGCGTTCTGCGGGGTGGTCCTGCTGATCTTCGGCATCCTCGGCTTCGCCGACCAGCTCCGCCCCTTCAACACCGACGGCGACACCGTCGCCGGCATGACGACGAACGGCGTCCTCAGCCTCATCTCCGTCGTCGTCGGCCTCGCGCTGATCGCCGGCGGCGTGGTCGGCGGCAACTTCGCGTCCACGCTCAACATGACGGTGGGGACCCTCTTCCTCCTCAGCGGCTTCTGGCACATCTTCGTGCTGGACAAGTCCGCGAACTTCCTCGACTTCGGCATGACCAACGTCATGTTCAGCTTCGTCATGGGCCTGGTGATCCTGACCTTCGGCATGTACGGCCGCGTGACCAGCAAGCTGCCCCACGACAATCCGTACTGGCGCCGCCGCCACCCGCGCCAGGCGGCCAAGGAATCCCTGGCCCGGCGCCGGGCCGCGGCCGGAGCGCTCGGCTCCGCCGACATCCCGGCCGCAGCGCTTCCCGGTGCGACCGCCGACGGCACGGCCCGCTGAGCGGCGTCACAGCAGACATGCCGACCGGCCCCGGGACGCCGCCATCACGGCAGCGGCCGGGGCCGGCCGGCGGTTTCCTGCGGACAGGGCGAGGCAGGCCCGGCGTCAGACGGTCATCGGTTCCCGCCCCTCTCCACCGCGGGGTTCATCAGGTGCGGGTCCAGCGCTGGTTGCTGCCGCCCGAGCAGGAGTAGAGCTGGATCAGGGTGCCGTTCGCGGTGCCGCTGCCGACGGCGTCGAGGCAGAGGCCGGACTGGACTCCGACGATGGACCCGTCGGAGTTCAGGCGCCATTTCTGGTTGTCGCCGCCCCAGCAGCTGTAGATCTGGACCTTGGCGCCGTTGCCGGTGCCGGCGGCGTCCAGGCACTTGTTGCCGTAGACCCTGAGCTCACCGGCGGAGGTGGACGTCCACTGCTGGTTGGTGCCGCCGTGGCAGTCCCACAGTTGGAGCTGGGTGCCGTCGGTGGTGCTGGCGTTGGGGACGTCCAGGCAGCGGCCCGAGGCGACGCCCTTGATCAGCCCGGCGTCCGAAGGGGGCGTGGTGGTGCCGCCGTTGAGTGCGTTGAGGACGGCGGTGTAGGCGGGCTTCTTGCTGCCGTCGCCGTTGAACAGCAGCGGCGTCTGGTCCGCTCGCCAGGAGTCGGTGTCGCGCACGCCCCAGACGGTGATGCCGAGGCAGCGCGAAACGGCGAGGCAGTCGTTGGTCACGTTGGCGTAGGTCGTGGCCGGGGCGCCCTGGATGTCGAGTTCCGTGATGGCCACGTCGACGCCGAGGGCGGCGAAGTTCTGCAGGGTGGTGCGGAAGTTGCTGTTGTAGGGGCTGCCGCTGTTGAAGTGCGACTGGAAGCCGACGCAGTCGATCGGCACGCCACGCTGCTTGAAGTCACGGACCATGGAGTACATGGCCTGGGTCTTGGCCCAGGTCCAGTCCTCGACGTTGTAGTCGTTGTAGCAGAGCTTCGCGGCGGGGTCCGCGGCGCGGGCGGTACGGAAGGCGACCTCGATCCAGTCGTTTCCGGTGCGCTGCAGGTTGGAGTCGCGCCGGGCTCCCGAACTGCCGTCGGCGAAGGCCTCGTTCACGACGTCCCACTGGGCGATCTTGCCCTTGTAGTGGCTCATCACACCGTTGATGTGGTCGATCATCGCCTGGCGCAGTGTGCTGCCGCTGAGGCTCTGCATCCACCCGGGCTGCTGGGAGTGCCAGGCCAGGGTGTGTCCGCGGACCTGCTTGCCGTTCTGGACCGCCCAGTTGTAGACGCGGTCACCGGCGGTGAAGCTGAACTGGCCCCGCTGCGGTTCGGTGGCGTCGATCTTCATCTCGTTCTCGGCCGTCACCATGTTGAACTCGCGGCCGGCGATCGACGTGTACGTCGAGTCGCCCAGCCTGCCCGAGGCGATGGCGGTACCGAAGTAGCGGCCGCTCTGCGCCGCCGCGGCGCCGAGGGTGCTTTCGGCGGCGTGCGCGGCGGGCGGTGCGACCAGTGCGGCGGCCGCGCTGAGGACGCCGATGAACAGCACCAGCAGCAGACTGCGGATTCTCCGGCGGACACCGGGTCCGGGAAGGGCGTAGAAGCCCATGGCTGTGCCTCCAAAATAGACATCACGGAATGACGGGAGCCCAGGGACACCCCGGTCGTGGGACCGGGGCGAACTCGACCGGCGCATGCGGCGCCCGGTCGGCCCTCGGGTGACGTTCGGCGCGCGGCAGCGCTGTTTCGGCACAGGCACGGAGGTACTCCATCGCGGCTCAGCCGGTGGCCGTCACTCGGCGTCGCGTACCTCTCCATCTGCACGAAGAGTCAGCTGCGCCGGTGCGGACCGCACCGGAACGAAACGGGGTGGCGCAGGTGCTGTGGTGCGTGGATGGGCCGTGCGACGGCGGGTGGATCGGTGGTGCGTCGCGGGTGGCGCACGGCAAGGGCGGTTCGACATTTCGAACTGCGGTCGGCCCTTGGTGAGGGATGATTGAGGCATTGACGGTGGATCGTCAATACATTCGACAGAGAAAGTTGCTCCACTATCTCCGAAACATTCGGAGATGGATTTGGCCGTGCGACCGTCTGCGACTGACGCCGCCGGAAGACATCACGCCCCCCAGACCGCGATCGAAGCGAGTACAGGAAACAGTCGCTTCACCTTCGCGCCCCTGGTCAGCCCCCTTGAAATCGTGAGCCGTACGGCTCCTTCCCCGCCGGTTCCCAGGCTTGCGCGACACCTCGCCACCCCCCGAAGTCGGGGGGCTGTTTGCAGACAGAACAGCGACAGACCTTGACCGAGGGACCCCTCATTTCTATCTTGTGGCGTCGAAAGATCCGTGAACTCCTCGAATGTTTCGAGGAATTTCATCTCCGGCCCACCGCTCCGCGGTTCGCCGACGCCACCTCGCCCCGCGCCCCCAAGGAGGCACTCAGATGCGGTCGCGCCACCCGTCAACGGTTCCCCTCAGACGCTTACTCGCCGTCCTTGCACCGCTGCTGCTCGTGGCCACCTTCCTCGGCGCCCAGCCCGCCAGCGCGGCGACCGTCGACACCAACGCCTCGTACGTGCTGATCAACCGCAACAGTGGCAAAGCGCTGGACGTCTACAACATGGCGACCAACGACGGCGCCCGCATCACCCAGTGGACCAGAAACGATCAGAGCCAGCAGCAGTGGCAGTTCATCGATTCCGGCGACGGCTACTACCGCCTCAAGTCCCGCCTCTCGGGCAAGGTGCTGGACCTGTACAACTGGTCCACCGCGAACGGCGGTTCGATCGTCCAGTGGACCGATCTGAACGGCACCAACCAGCAGTGGCGACTGGCCGACAGTTCGGACGGGTACGTCAGGCTCATCTCGCGCCACAGCGGCAAGGCCCTCGAAGTGCAGGGCGCCTCCACCGCCGACAACGCGAACATCGTCCAGTACGACGACTGGGGCGGCACCAACCAGCAGTGGCAGCTCGTCAAGGTCGGCACCGACACGCCCGGCGCGTGCGATCTTCCGTCGACGTACCGCTGGTCGTCGACGGGCGCACTCGCGCAGCCCAAGTCGGGCTGGGTCTCTCTGAAGGACTTCACCGTCGCCCCCTACAACGGCAAGCAACTCGTCTACGCCACGACGCACGACACGGGGACGAGCTGGGGTTCGATGAACTTCGGCCTGTTCAGCAACTGGTCGGACATGGCCTCCGCCAGCCAGAACACGATGTCGTCCGCCACCGTCGCGCCCACTCTCTTCTACTTCGCGCCGAAGAACATCTGGGTGCTCGCCTACCAGTGGGGCGGGACCGCTTTCTCCTACCGGACATCGAGTGATCCCACCAACCCGAACGGCTGGTCAGCGCCGCAGGTGCTGTTCTCCGGAAGCATCTCCGGCTCCGGAACCGGACCGATCGACCAGACACTCATCGGCGACGGAACGAACATGTATCTGTTCTTCGCCGGTGACAACGGCAAGATCTACCGGGCCAGCATGCCGATCGGGAACTTCCCGGGCAGCTTCGGCAGCACCTCCACCGTCGTCATGAGCGACACGACGAACAACCTGTTCGAGGCACCGCAGGTCTACAAGCTTCAGGGTCAGAACCGCTACCTCATGATCGTCGAGGCGATCGGTTCACAGGGCCGCTACTTCCGCTCGTTCACGGCCACCAGCCTGAACGGCACGTGGACACCCCAGGCCGCCACCGAGAGCAACCCCTTCGCCGGCAAGGCCAACAGCGGCGCCACGTGGACCAACGACATCAGCCATGGCGAACTGATCCGCACCAGCGCGGACCAGACCATGACCGTCGACCCGTGCCACCTACAGCTGCTCTACCAGGGGCGCAGCCCCAACTCAGGCGGCGACTACGGCCTCCTCCCCTACCGTCCCGGGCTGCTGACTCTGCAGCGCTGACGGCACACCCCGAGTCCGCCCTCCGCCAGGGCCGGACCGGCAGCACGGGGCGGACCCGGCAACAGGCCGGGTCCGCCTCGTTCGGGCATGCAAGCCGACCTGGTCGCCGTCGGCCCCCGGGCCGTCCGCGGGGCCGGTCCAAGGTCCTGAATCTACCGGGACACATCCCGCAGCTGGGCAAGCCCGCTGAGAAGAAGATCGAGACCGAAGGAGAACTCCTCCTCGATCGGAACCGGCATCACCCCGGCAACAGCGACAGTGGCGGGGAACACGTCCGGGTCCACGCTCCGGAAGAAGGCCGCCGACTGCGTGTCGTCAACTTGCCCCGCACCGCCGTGCCCGTTGACCTGTACGGCGAAGCCGAGGACATAGCGCGCCAAGGTCGCGTACGCGTACGCGGCAGCTCGCGGCGGGAACCCGCTGCCGAGCAGCACCGCCACACAGTGCTCCCGAAGGGCCATGGCGTTCGGTCCCAGCGGAATCTGCTCGACCATGAGACGCGCCGCGTTCCGGTGCCGGGCCAAGGCGTCGAACATGGTGTGCGCGACCGTCCGCAGCGCCTGCTGCCAGCCCATCGCGAGGAGTTCGTCGCCGTCCAGCTCCACCACGCCGAACATGCGGTCCACGACGTGGGCGACCAGAGCCGCCCGGTTGTCGAAGTGCCGGTACAGCGTCGCCGTACCCGAGCCCAGACGCTGGGCCAGCGTCCGCATCGACAGGGCGTCGGAGCCTTCCTCGTCCACGATCCGCAGCGCTGTGGCGACGATGCGCTCCAACGGCACCGGCGGCCGCCCCGGAGAACGCCGAGCCGATGCCGCGCCCGCTCGCGCAGGACCAGGTTCTGCCACGGAATGTCCCACCTCCTCGCACGGCACCTTAACAGCGACGCCGTAGCCGATATGACGAGCGCCGGTCGGGCGCTCCGCGTACCCTCCCGCTCACTCACCTCCCCAGCCGACGACGGGAGCGCTCCCAGCGCTCTCGCATGCCATGGCCCCCACTCTCCCCGCACCCCGGGCAAAGTCATGTGCTCGCCACCCCCGCCCCCGTAAGATCGGTGATCTCGTGGGGGAGGTGGTCATGGGCAGACAGCGCCCGGCGACGCCGACGCTGGAGGAGGTGGCCGCCCGCGCCGGGGTGGGACGGGGCACGGTCTCCCGCGTCATCAACAACGCCGCAGGCGTCAAGGAGTCGACGCGCCGGAAGGTGCAGCGAGCCATCGAGGAACTGGGGTACGTGCCCAACCTCGCGGCTCGTTCCCTCGCCGTGCGGCGGGCCGACGCGATCGCCCTGGTCATGACGGAACCGGACTGGCGGCAGTTCGCGGAGCCCTTCTTCTCGGAGATCGTCAGCTCGCTCGGGGACGCGCTGTCCGGCACCGGAATGCAGCTGATGCTGACCCTGGTCCGCTCGGACGCCGAGCGGCAGCGCTTCCTGGAGTACGCGCGCGGCGGCCGCGTCGACGGCGTCCTGCTGATGTCGGTGCACGCCGGGGACCCACTGCCGGACATGCTCGCCGAGGCCCGGTTGCCGACCGTACTGCTGGGGCGCCGCTCCGGCGACGAGTACGTCAGTTACGTCGACGTGGACAACGTTGGCGGCGCCCGCAGCGCCGTCTCCCATCTGGTGCGACGAGGCCGCCGGAGGATCGCCACCATCACCGGGCCGGCCGACATGTACGTCACCCAGTGCCGACTGCGGGGCTACCAGGAGGCCCTGAGCCTTGCCGGCCTGGAAGGCGGGCAGACGCTCGTCGCCGAGGGCGACTTCACGGCGGAGAGCGGACGCCGCGCCATGGCCGAGCTCCTGCGGCGGCAGCCGGAGATCGACGGCGTCCTCGCCGCGTCGGACACCACGGCTGCGGGAGCCCTGGAGACGCTGCACTCGGCTGGACGCCGGGTGCCCGAGGATGTCGCCGTGATCGGTTTCGACGACTTCCCGCTGGCCCAGCAGACCGCACCCCGGCTGACCACGGTGCGTCAGCCGATCGAGGCGATGGGGCAGGCCATGGTCCGGCTGCTCCTGGAGGAGATGGAGGAGGGCGCCGTGGCCTGGCGGCACGTCATCCTCCGCACGGAACTGATGGTGCGCGAATCCACCTGACCGCCGCCGGGTGACGGGTGCGGGGAGCTCTCCTCCCTGTACCGTCGCGCTCCGCCGCGGGGTCCGTTTCCGACCTGCGCCTCACCGATCGGTCCCCTCCCTTTGCGTCGAGAGTCTTGTCATGAACCTGAATCATCTCTAGTGTCCGTGCCGACCGAGGGAATGGGAGCGCTCCCAACAGCCACCTGGGGACGCCTCCCCGAATCCCCCCATCCCTCCGAAGAGGATCCGCATGCGACCTCCACCACGCCACGCCCGCAGCGCGCGGGGCATCCTCGGCGCGCTGCTCACCTCACTCGTCTCGCTCGCCGCGCTTCTGACCACCGCGTCGGGGGCACAGGCCGACACCACGATCTGCGAACAGTTCGGGACGACGACCATCCAGGGCCGCTACGTCGTCCAGAACAACCGCTGGGGCACCAGCGCCACGCAGTGCATCGCCGTCACCGACTCCGGGTTCAGGCTCACGCAGGCCGAGGGCTCCGTCCCCACCAACGGCGCTCCGAAGTCGTATCCGTCCGTCTACAACGGCTGCCACTACACCAACTGTTCGCCCGGCACCAGCCTTCCCGCGCAGCTCAGCACCATCTCCAGCGCGCCGACGAGCACCTCGTACAGCTATGTGAACAACGCGGTGTACGACGCCGCCTACGACATCTGGCTCGACCCCACGCCCCGGACCGACGGCGTGAACCGAACCGAGATCATGATCTGGTTCAACAGGGTCGGATCCGTCCAGCCCGTGGGCGCCCCGGTCGGCTCCGCCACCGTGGGCGGGCGCGAGTGGCAGGTGTGGTCCGGAAACAACGGCTCCAACGACGTGCTGTCGTTCGTCGCCCCGTCGGCGATCAGCAGCTGGAGCTTCGACGTCATGGACTTCGCCCGGCAGGCCGTCTCCCGGGGACTGGCGCAGAGCAGCTGGTACCTGACCAGTGTTCAGGCGGGCTTCGAGCCCTGGCAGAACGGCGCGGGCCTCGCCCTGACCTCGTTCTCCTCGACCGTCAACAAGGGCTCCTCCGGTGACCCGGGAGGCCCCGGCGGCTCGGCGGCCTGCAAGGTGGCGTACACCGCGAACGTCTGGCAGGGCGCGTTCACCGCCGATGTCACCGTCACCAACACCGGTTCCTCCGCGGTCAACGGCTGGAAGCTCGCGTTCACCCTGCCCTCCGGACAGCAGATCACCAGCGCCTGGAACGCGACCGTCTCCCCTTCCTCGGGAGCTGTCACGGCGAGCAACGTCGGCTACAACCAGCAGATCGCCGCCGGCGGCCAGGCGTCCTTCGGATTCCAGGGCACCTACGGCGGCACCTTCACCAAGCCCTCGGGCTTCAGCCTCAACGGCACGGCCTGCACCACCGTTTGACCTCCGCGCCCACGCCGGGGCCCACCCGCTTCCTCCCCAGGGAACGGCGGGCCCCGGCCTCCGTACCCGGGGTGCCCGGCGCGTCGGCGCACCCTACTCGGGGGCTTGTCGGTCCATCAGCCGGATCAGCAGCGGGAGTTCGTCGTCGAGGAGGTCCGCCAGGGCCTGGCGCCGCGCCATGGGCCGGGCGACCCACAGGACGCCGGCGAAACACAGAAGTCCCACGGTGAGCGACTTCCAGGTACCCCACCATGCGGCCAGGGCGAGGAGGCAAGTGACAGGGACGGCGAAGACGAACCAGATCCAGAAGGCCAGGCGCACGGCACGAACGGGCCGGCTCCAGCTCCACAGTCTCCGCAACGGCACCTTGCCCAGCAGCAGGAACGCCGCGCTGCCCAGGCTCAGCGCCAGGAAGACGACGCTGAGCCAGCCCTGTACACCCCACAGCCGGCCTTCGCGCACGATCGCCACGGTCTTGGCGCCGGGTGCGACGGACAGCATGAAGTAGAAGGGAAGAAGCACGGGGAGCCGCGTGGCGAAGTCGTACTTGAGCAGGGAAGAGCCCGACTCCCAGGCGTCCCTGGTGGCGATGCCCTTGGACATGAGCACCTGCACCGCCCGCACGCACAGCTCAGGGCGCAGCCACTGCAGGACGCGCACACGTACGTCCGGCACCCCCGCCGCCGCTGCCACCCGTCGCGCAAGGTCAGCACGCGCGGCAGCCTCGCTGAACGGCGCCGCGGCCGGGGAGGCGTGGGAGGCGAGCCGGCGTCCCAGCGAGCCCGGTCCGTGCCGGTCGAGGAGTTGTGCCGTGGCTCCCTCTTCACCGAACAGGGCATCGAGGTCCGACCGGAGCCCTGCATCGAGGTCGTCCGCCGTCAGCCTGAGGCGTCCAGGGCGCGTGGCCACGTCCTCGACCAGGACCAGGGGCATCACCAGGCGCGGGTCGGGCTCGGTCGCCTCAGGTGGCGCCGCGCCCGCCCTCGCGGCCTCGTGGAGGAGCGCGACGAGCATCTCCGGGACGCTCGAGAGCCACAGACCAGGGAGGCTCTCGGAGTAGGGCTCCCACACCCAGGACCAGCTCAGCCAAGTCCTGCGCACGCGCAGGGACCTCGGCAGGTTCCGCATGGCTTCCGCCGCCTCCGGGTCTTTGAGGAGATCGGCCAGCAGGAAGGCCAGGTGCCAGGAATCCTCGGGCGATTCGCCTGTCGTCAGTTCGTCGAGCATGCCGCCCATCGCCAGGACGGCTCTGGGTGTCCGGATCATCCAGAGCGTCCGGGCGACGAGGGTCAGCGGCAGCTCGTCCCGCATCTCCCGCAACGCACCCACCGCTACATCGCCCAGGGCCACCAACGCCTCCTGAGCGTCGGGCGAGGAGGTCATGCGCGAGGCGAGAAACCGTGCCGCACGGGGTGAACGGGTGGCCACCAACGCCTGGACCGCAAGGCGTGCCCGCTCCGGTGCGGTGGCGGTCTCGGCGGTCGTGCACAGCAGCGCGAAGACACCGAGGCCGCGCGGCCGGCGGTCCGCGGCGACCAGACCGAACGCGGCCACGACCGCATCCGCCTGCGCGGACCGTGGCGCGTCGGGCACGAGCCGGGAATGGAAGTCGCTGACGATCCCGTCGGCAAGGGCGTCGTCGACCACGTGCGCGTCAGCCAGGCACTGGAAGGCGAGCAGGGGGTCGGCAGCGAGAACCTCGCGCACCACGTCGGAACAGTCTCGCGTGACGGCGCCGCACCACAGGCGGACGGTCTCCCGCCAGACTTCGGGGTCGCGTCGGTAGCGCTCCAGAAGCATGTCCGGTTCGTCGCCGAGCGCCATGGCGGCCAGGTATTCCTGAAGGGTCAGGTGAGCGAACTGGAAGCGCTCGCCGTTGTCGAGCGACAGCAGCAGACCGCTGCGGTCGACGATCTCGCCGAGCATGTCCTCGGCGCTCTCGGCCGGGCGACCGTAGCGCTCCAGTACCTCGCGCAGGACGCTGAGGACCTTCTCCGACGGAACCGCCAGCCGGTCGTAGGCGTCCGGGGGGACGTCCTGCGCGGCCAGGGCGAGACGTCGGAGAGCTGCTCGTTTCACCGGCTGCGCGAACCGTGCGTCACGCTGGCGGTCCCGCAGCAGGCTGACGGTGACCTGGTCGTAGAAGTCGGTCCTGTTGTGCGGCAGGGCCTGGCCGGTGCCCGCGTACTCGTAGCTGTACAGGTACGCGATCATCGTCAGCAGCAGCGGGTTCCGGGCCAGCGGCATCAGCTGCGGTGTGTCGTGCAGCGCGCCCAGCAGCTGTTCCACGGTGTCGGGCTCGAGCGTCGAAGGCCAGGGCCAGCCGTACAGGAAGCGTTGGATGAGTCGATCGTCGAACTCCTCCACCCGTACGACGGGAATGGCCTCGTCGGCGAACTCCCCCCGGTAGACCGCGATCCGGCACGTCACGACCATCCGGCACCGGTCGTACGCGTGCAGGAAGCGCCGTACTTCGTGAACGATCCTGGCGCGCTGCGCCGTCGGCACCTCGTCGAGTCCGTCGAAGTACAGCGCGAGCCTGCCGTCCGCCAAGGCGCGTTCGACCCAGGTGCGCGCGTTGGGGAAGTCGTGCTCGGCGAAGTGGTCGACGATGTGCCCGATGAGGTCGTCCGTGTCCAGGTCCACCGAGTGCAAGGGCAGCAGGACCGGTACGTCGGTGCACACCCCCAGAACGACACGATGCCTGCGGCGCGGGTCGTACCACGTGCGGGACGGCGTCAACTCGGGGCGGTAGCGTCGATGTGCCCAGGCCAGCACGGTGTGCCTGAGCAACATGGTCTTGCCGGCGCCCGGCGCTCCCAGCACCACGGCCCGGCGGCAGTCCCGCAGCGTGATCTCCGCCTGCTGATGTTCGGTTTCGGTACCGAAGCCCGTGGCGGCGCGCAGCGGGACGTAGATGGAGGCCATGTCCATCGCCTGGTGCTCGTCCGGGCGGAAGGAGACGGAGAAGCGGGCATGACGCTCGTACAGCTTGACGGTGTAACGACGCAAAGCGGTACGGCGGAGCAGAGCGCTGCCCGCCAGCCGCCGGTACACGACAGCGGCCGTACGGTCCACCGCGAGCTTCAGCCAGTCCTTGAGCTTCAGCACGAGCACCCCGAGGACGAACGCCCCCGCGGCCGGAAGCCAGTCCCGCAGCTGATCCCCCACCAGCGCCCCCCGCCTGCCCCGGACATGAACGGCTCGGGCACGCCCCGCCGTTGTGCACACGACCTGTCCATCCATGGGATACCAGCCGCACCACCGGCCCGGCTATGCGCCGGCAGCGGTCGCCGCCGGCGCGTGGGACGCCCGCTTCGTGTCACACCGCGGCGATCCCCTGCATCCCGGAGTCGGCGTACAGGAACTTCGCGTCCCGCGTCACCGCCAGGTCGATGACTCCCTGGGACCGGACCGACGGCGGGGTGGCCACGCCGACGTCGTTCGTCAGCGCGAGCCTGCCGTGGGTGCCGGTGCGGTAGCCGGTGACGGTGGAGTTGCCGGTGTTGCCGCCGCAGAAGAAGTCACCGGCACGCTCCGGCCGGCACAGCGTTTCCTGGCCGTCGGGCAACGGCCGCTGGACGACCTGGAGCCGGCCGTCACCGCCCGCGTTCATCACCTTCGCGAGGGAGCCGAGCACGGTGATGGAGGCCGGTAACTCCCCGCCGGAGCCGACGGCGAGGACTGCGCCTCCGGTGGCCGGCAGCCGGATCTGCAACGGTGACCTGCGCCTGGTGTGCCTGCTCATGCGGACGGCACCGGAGTTGCCACTGTGGCAGGAGGGGCAGGGCGGAATCACCGCCACGTCAGGCTCTCGTAGGGTCCGCCGGAGACGGGGAGGCTCAGGGCTCAGGGCTCAGGGCTCAGGCGAAGTCTGCTTCCGTGATGCCGTCCAGGTGGCCGGGCGGCCATTCCACCAGCTCGATCCGGTAACCGTCGGGGTCCGTGAGCCACGACGTCTTCGGGCCGTCCGGACCGCCGGGGAACTGGAGGGGGCCGGGCTCCAGGCCGGCTTCGGTCAGTGTCTTCAGCGTGGTGGCGAGCGTTTCCACCTGGATCGCGAGGTGGTCGAACCCGCTGCCCACGTCGACCGGCGCGTCGCCGGGACGGTGGACCAGTTCGAGCGAGGCCGCCGGTTCCCCGGGGAACTTGAGGATCACCAGGCGAGCCCCGTCACCGACCTCGACCCGGCCCAGTTCGACGTAGCCCAAGGCGGTGTAGAAGCCGAGCGAGCGGGCGAGGTCGGTGACGCGGTAGGAGACGAAGAGCGTCTTCACGCGGCCTCCTCGGATCGACGTACCTGGTAGCGCAGGTGGGTGACGTCCCGGTCCTCGAGCCGTCGGACGAGGTCGAGTTCGGTGTGCTGACCGCCGAGGTGGTCGAAGAGTCGCCGGCCGCCCCCGAGGAGGACCGGAACCAGGTGGATCTCCATCTCGTCCAGCTGCCCGGCCCGCAGCAGTGCCTGGGCCGCGCCCGCCCCGTGGACCATGACCGGCCGGTCCCCGGCGGCTGCCCGGGCCTGCCGGGCGCAGTCCTCGACGTCGGTGACGAAACGCGCGTGGCCGGGTGGCACGTCCCCGTCCTCCACCTGGTGGGTGAGGACGAAGATGGGGACGCCGTCGTGGTGGTCGCCCTGCCAACGCCCCGCGAGTTCGAAAGTCCGTCGGCCGGAGATCAGCGCGCCGGTCGCCAGCGCCTCGCGGTAGACCTGGCCGCTCGGACCGTCGGACTCCCGGTCGTCGAGCCAGTTGAACAGCCGTCCACCGCCGCGTCCGAGTTCCTGTCCCGGCCGGTCGTCCGGGCCGGCGATGAAGCCGTCGAGCGACATCGACATGTACAGCCGAATCGGAGCGTTCATCCTGGCCTCCCTCTCTCCTCCATGACACCGCCGTCCGGCAGCCTCGGAACCGCCGACGCGGCCGGGATGTCACGAGGAAGACTTCAGGCAGGCGGCAAACTCATCGGCCCGAAGCAGCCCCTGGGGTGCTCAGCAGGCCACCGCCCCTGTCCGGCAGTGGTACGCCGTCACGCCTCATGCTCCCGAGGATCACGTCCGTTTCCGAGCCGCAGCAGCTGGGACAGCAGGTCGGCGCGGCGCAGCAGGGGCTCCAGCACGTCGCTCAGCACATCCGTGGGGTGACCGGCAGGAGGCCCGCCGCCGACGGGTGTCTCCCCTCGCCCGCACGCACGCGCTGAGAAGCCCCCCGGCCTCTGCCACCGCCCGGGCATCCGACGCACCTCCTTCATAGAGCGGCCCAACGCGGCTCTCGTTGAGAAGACTGCTGACAGCGCCTGAGAGTTGTGTCGGCTGCCGAGGGGGTGCCCACACAGGCTGCGCCACCGCGCCCGCCTTGGCACAGGCTCCCCGGCTCTTGTTGCCGGGACGCGGCAACAAGCGGCACGTCAGCGTGCGGGTCAATGACCTGTCAATGCCGCGTAAAGAACGTGTAGGGTTCCTCGCGGTGTGCCGGGAAGCCTGGTCGGCGATGCACAGGACAGCTGTCTTTGCCGATCGGGGGTTCAGGTCATGGTGCTCGTCGTGGTCTTCGGCGCGGCGCTGCTCATCGCGGTGCTGCTGTCCGGGCTCGCCGCCCGGACCGTTCTGTCCACGTCCCTCCTCTTCCTGGCCGGCGGGGCTCTGGTCAGTGACGGCTTCCTCGGGCTGATCCACATCACGCCGGACAGCGAGATCGTGTCCGTGACGGCCGACCTTGCGCTGTTCGCGGTGCTGTTCACCGACGGCATGCATGTGTCCTTCCCCAAGCTGCGCGCGAACTGGCGCAACCCGGCCCGCGCGCTCGGGCTCGGCATGCCGCTCGCGTTCGTCGGCATGGCGCTGGTCACGCACTTCCTGGTGGGGCTGGACTGGACGACGTCCTTCCTGGTGGGTGCCGTACTCGCCCCCACCGACCCGGTGTTCGCGTCGGCGATCGTCGGCCGCAAGGAAGTCCCGGCGAAACTGCGGCAGTTGCTGAACGTGGAGAGCGGCATCAACGACGGGCTCGCCCTGCCGGTGGTCCTCGTCCTGATCGCCGCGGCCGGGCCGACGTCGGGGCACGCCGAGGCCGACCTCGGGAAGATCGCCCTGGAGCTGGTCCTCGGGCTGGTCTTCGGTGTCGTACTGCCATGCGTCGTGATCGAGCTCGTACGGTTCCGGCTGCTGGGCGCCGAGCCCAAGCTGCAGCCGCTGCTGCCGCTGGCGATCGGCGTGATCCTGTACGCCCTGTGCCACCTCACGCACGCCAACCCCTACCTCGCGGCGTTCTCCGCGGGCGCGGTGCTCACCGCGCGGTCGGGGGAGGCGAAGGACGTGTTCGAGCCGCTCGGCGAGGCGCTCGCGGAGCTGGCCAAGTTCGCGGCGCTGCTGGTGTTCGGCGCCCTGCTCACGCCGTCGCTCTTCGGGGACCTGTCCTTCGCCGGGTACGTCGCGGCCGTCCTGGCGATCGTGCTGATCCGGCCGGCCTCGCTGCTGCTGTCGCTGCTCGGCACCCGGTTCACCCGGCAGGAGAAGCTGGTCGCCGCCTGGTTCGGCCCGAAGGGCTTCGCCTCGGTGGTCTACGGGCTGCTGGTGCTCCAGGCCGGCATTCCGCAGGGCGAGGAGGCGTTCACGCTGATCGCCGTGTGCATCGCCTTCTCGATCGTCGCGCACAGCTCCACCGACGTCCCCATCGCCTGCCTCTTCCACGTCGAGGACATCGCCGGCGTGGACGGCACCGTCCCCACACCTGTCACCCCGAAGGAGGCCGCCCGTGTCGGCGCATGAACTCGCCGAGCCCTGTCCGTCCGTGTCCACCGACGGCGCCGCCGTCGCGCCCGTCTCGCAGCTCGTGGGGCGCACGGTGACGCGGTGGCTGCCACGCCGCGGGTTCCGGCCCCCGGCGGTCGGACCGAACGTGAACGTCAGGCACATCGCGGCCCGGATGGCCCGCACCCGTGCACCGCTGGTCGCGGTCGCCGAGCGCGGCGCCGCCCGGATCCGCCGGGGCGGGGCCGTGACGGCCGCCCGTCCGACGGAACGACTCGCCGGAGGATCGTGAACGGCTGGCAGAGCTGGGCGGCGGTCGTCGTCTTCGTCGCGACGTACGCGCTGATCATCAGCGAGAAGATCCACCGAGTGGCGGCGGCTCTCGGGGGCGCCGCCCTGATGCTGGCCATCGGCGCCACCGACGACAAGTCGGCCTTCTTCTCCGAGCACGCGGGGGTCGACTGGAACGTCATCTTCCTGCTCATGGGCATGATGATGATCGTCGGCGTGCTCAAGAGGACCGGCATGTTCGAGTACCTGGCCATCTGGGCGGTGAAGCGGGCGCGGGCCCGGCCGTTCCGGGTGATGGTGATGCTCGTCGTCATCACCGCCCTCGCCTCGGCGCTCCTCGACAACGTCACCACCGTGCTGCTGATCGCCCCGGTGACCCTGCTGGTGTGCGAGCGCCTCGCGCTGCCGGCCGCGCCCTTCCTCATCGCCGAGGTGTTCGCCTCCAACATCGGCGGCACCGCGACCCTGGTCGGCGACCCGCCCAACATCATCATCGCCAGCCGGGCGGGCCTGACCTTCAACGACTTCCTGGTCCACCTCGCCCCGCTGTCCGCGTTCCTGACCGTTGTGCTCGTCGTGCTGTGCCGTTTCCTGTTCCGCAGCTCCTTCGTCTACGACGAGACACGCGCCCTGGAGGTCATGGCGCTGGAGGAGCGCGAGGCCATCCGCGACCCCCGGCTGCTGATCCAGGGCCTGGTGGTCCTCACCCTGGTCGTCGCCGGCTTCGTGCTCCACCCCGTGCTGCACTACGAACCCAGCATCGTCGCGCTGCTCGGCGCCGGTCTGCTCGTCGCGGTCTCGGCCGTCGAGACCGGTGAGGTCCTCAGCGAGGTGGAATGGCCGACTCTCGCCTTCTTCGCCGGACTGTTCGTCATGATCGGCGGCCTCATCGAGACCGGCGTGATCGGCGAGATCTCCAGGTCTCTCGCCGACGCCATCGGTGACAACGAACTCGGCGGCTCCATGCTGCTGCTCGGCGCCTCGGCCGTACTGTCCGGCATCGTCGACAACATCCCCTACGTCGCCACCATGGCCCCCATCACCGCCGACCTCGTGCACACCATGGGCGGCGACCCCGACCACGTCATGTGGTGGGCCCTGGGCATCGGCGCGGACCTCGGGGGCAATGCCACCGCGATCGGCGCCAGCGCCAACGTGGTCGTCCTGGGCATCGCCGAACGCAACCGCCAGCCCATCTCCTTCTGGCAGTTCACCAAGTACGGCCTGGTGGTCACGGTCGTCACCGTGACGCTGTCGGCCGGGTACGTGTGGCTGCGTTACTTCGCCCTGGCCTGAGAAGGAGGTCCGCGCCTGGTCATCCGGTGTGCGCCCGGCACGGCCGCCGCGTATGTTTCGCGTCAATGTCCTGGCTCACGCTCCGCAGCTGTACGAGGCTGAGTACAGGAATGTTCCGAGGGATGAGGAGTCCGCCGTGCGCGCCCGTGATCTGGCGGTCGGATACGAGACCGTGAGCGTGGACAGTGACGCCCTGGACGCGGCCCGGCTGCTGGCCGAGCACCGGCTTCCGGGTCTGCTGGTGCTCGACGAGCGGGGCGAGCCGAAGGCGATCCTGCCCGCGTCCCAGATGGTCAAGGTGCTGGTGCCGGCCTATGTGATCGAGGATCCGACCCTCGCCGCGGTGGTCGACGAGAAGCACGCCGACCGGCTGTGCGCGTCGTTGGAGGGGCGCACCGTCGGCGACTGCCTGTCCAGCAAGGCCGAGCCGCCGCCCATCGCCGCGCCCGACGACACCGCCCTGGAGGTGGCCGCGCTGATGGCCCGGGTGCGCAGCCCCCTGGTGGCGGTCGCCGAGAAGGACAAGGCCGGAACCCACCTGATCGGCGTGATCACCGCCTCCCATCTCCTGCACGAGCTGCTCGGCGCCACGGGACGGTCGGACAAGGGCTGAGAGCCGGGGTGGCCCTCGTCCGTCCGGCACCGCCCGCCCTGCCGGAGCAGCGGCATGCCGGGCAGCGGCACCTGCGCCGGCTCAGTCCAGTGCGTCGAGGGCGGCGAGGATGTCGGCCGGTTCGGCGCGGGCGGTGTAGTCGGTGTTCACGAACGCCCAGCGGATCAGGCCGTCGCGGTCGATGACGTAGGTGGCGGGCAGTGGAAGTGTGCGCGGGTGGCCGTCGTTGACGCGCTGGAGGTCGAAGCCGAGCTTGTCGTAGACGGCGGCGAGGTCCTCGGGAAGGTCGAAGGCGAGGCCGTACCGCTGGGCGGTGTCGGAGCCGAGGTCGCTGAGGACGTCGAAGGCGAGGGCGTGCTTCTCGGTCAGGGACAGGGACTCGTCGGGGATCTGCGGAGAGAGAGCCACCAGGCGGGCGCCGCGGGCGGTGATCGCGTCGTGGTGCTGCTGGAGGGAGCGCAGGGCGATGTTGCAGTACGGGCACCAGGCGCCGCGGTAGAAGGTGAGCACCACCGGCCCGGCAGCCAGCAGATCGTCCAGGGCCACCGTCCGCCCGGTCGCGGAGGGCAGACTGAAGCGCGGGGCCCGGTCTCCTGCGGTCAGGGCGCGATCGGCCTGGCCGGAACCGGCGAGTTCCTGCCCGGCCCGGCGCATGATCTCGCGTGTCTCGGCGGGGATCTGCAGCCGGCGGGCCTCGTAGAAGGCGCGCAGCTCGGCGTTGAGGGTCATGGAAGGGCTCCTCCTGGCGTACGGGTGGGCACGGCACACGCCGCTCAACTTGGAACGACCGTTCCAAGATAACCCGGGCACGCGTATCCTGGAACCCTCGTTTCAAGATGACGGAGTGACACGACGTGCCGGACATCAAACACTTCGACCCGGACACGGCCCTGGACACGGCGGTCCGGCTGTTCTGGCGCCAAGGCGCGGCCTCGACCGGCATCCAGGACGTCGTGACCGCGACCGGGCTCAACCGCTCCAGCCTGTACGCCACCTTCGGCGGCAAGCAGGAGCTGTACCGCGCCGCCCTGCGCCGTTACATCGAGCAGCGCTCCCAGCCGGCGTTCCGCCGCCTCGCCCAGGACGAGCGGGGCCTGCCGGCCATCGCGGACTTCTTCGCCGAACTGATCCGGGCACGGTGCTCGGGCGAGCACGCCCGCTGGGGCTGCATGGTGTCCAACGCGCACGCGGGCGCCGAGAACGGCGACCCGGAGGTGCGCGGTCTTCTCGACCGGCATCACCAGCAGTTCCGGGAGGCCCTGCGCACGGCGCTCGGCACGGCCGGCGCCCGGGGCGACCTGAGCCCCGACGTCGACCCCGACACCGCCGCCGACCTGCTGGCCCTGCTCGCCTACGGCGTCAACCTGCGCTCCCGTGCCGGAGCGGACGCGAGCGCCCTCGGCAGGACGGTCACCGCGGCACTCGCCTCACTCGCCTCACTCGACGGCCGAGCGAAGCCGTAGCCACCACTCCGCTCCGGTTCCGTGCAAGGCATCGCCGTACCGCTGCACTGGACGGCGTTCTCCACGACGGCGGCAGGCATCCGCCTCGTACGTACGGGCCTTGAGGTCGACCGCGAGGGCCCTGAGAAGCCGGTGACCGCCCTCCGGCACCAGCGCCCGCGTCTACGCAGTGCCGCCTTCCGTGCCGTGCTTGCGCTGACGGGAGCCGCAGACGCGTCGCCGTCGCCGATCCCGTCCGCTGCTGATGGGGACGAGGCTGCGGCGGGAGCCGACGGCCGGGCGACGGCTCCCCTCGCGAGCTCCCGCGATCCGCTGCGGGGACACGATCAGCTCTGATCGGCCAGTTCCTTGAGCGCGATGTTCAGGTCCAGGACGTTGACCCGGGGTTCGCCGAGGAACCCCGCGGTGCGCCCCTGGGTGTGATCGTCGACGAGCTTCTGCACCCGGGCCGCGGTCAGGCCGTTCGCCCGGGCCACACGCTGGACCTGAAGGTCCGCGTAGGCAGGCGAGATGTCCGGGTCGATCGCGGAGGCCGAGCCCGTGACCGCGTCCACGGGCACCTTCGACTCGGGCACGCCGTTGAACTCGGCGACCTGCCTTTTCGCCGCCTTCACGGCCTTGACCAGCCGCGGGTCACTGGCGCCCAGCTGGCTGGAGCCGGTGGCGAGCGGGTCGTAGCCGCTGTTGGAGGGCCGTCCCTGGAACCACGTGGGGTCGGGCTTGTCGGTGCCGGGCAGGTCCCAGCGCTGGCCGATCAGCTGCGAGCCGACCTCCTTGCCGCCGGCCTCGACGACCGAGCCGTTGGCCTTGTCGTGGAAGAACGCCTGGGCGATCCCCGTCACGGCCAGCGGGTAGAGGATGCCGGTCACCACGGTCAGGACGAGCAGCATGCGCAGTGCCGCCCACGCCAGACGTCCGGTGTTCGCTACGGAGTTGTTCATGGTCCTTCACCCGATCCCGGGGATCAGAGAGATGAGCAGGTCGATGAGCTTGATGCCGAGGAACGGGGCGATCAGCCCGCCGAGGCCGTAGATGCCGAGGTTGCGCCGCAGCATCCGGTCGGCGCCCATCGGCCGGTAGCGCACGCCCCTGAGGGCGAGCGGCACCAGGACGATGATGATCAGCGCGTTGAAGATCACCGCGGACAGGATCGCCGACTCCGCCGAGGCCAGGCCCATGATGTTGAGCCTGTCCAGGGACGGGTACGCGACCGCGAACATGGCCGGGATGATCGCGAAGTACTTCGCGACGTCGTTGGCAATGGAGAACGTGGTCAACGCGCCCCGGGTGATGAGGAGTTGTTTGCCGATCTCGACGATCTCGATGAGCTTGGTCGGGTTGGAGTCGAGGTCGACCATGTTGCCGGCCTCCTTGGCGGCCGACGTGCCGGTGTTCATCGCGACACCGACGTCCGCCTGGGCCAGCGCGGGCGCGTCGTTCGTCCCGTCACCGGTCATCGCGACGAGCTTGCCGCCGGCCTGCTCCCGCTTGATGAGGGCCATCTTGTCCTCGGGCGTGGCTTCCGCGAGGAAGTCGTCGACACCCGCCTCCTCGGCGATCGCCTTGGCGGTCAGCGGGTTGTCGCCCGTGATCATGATCGTCTTGATGCCCATGCGGCGCAGTTCCTCGAACCGCTCCCGCATGCCCTCCTTGACGACGTCCTTCAGGTGGACGACCCCCAGCACGCGGGCGCCCTTGTCGTCCTCGACGGCGACCAGCAGCGGCGTGCCACCCGCCTCGGAGATCCGGTCGGTCACCCGCTGGGCGTCCTCGGCGACCGTGCCGCCCCGCTCCCGGACCCACGAGAGGACCGAGGCGGTGGCACCCTTGCGGATCTTCCTGCCGTCGACGTCGACGCCGGACATGCGGGTCTGCGCGGTGAACTCGATCCATGTGGCGTGCGCCAACTCGCCCTGGTGCCGCTCGCGCAGGCCGTACCTCTCCTTGGCGAGGACCACGACCGAGCGGCCCTCCGGCGTCTCGTCGGCCAGCGACGACAGCTGGGCGGCGTCGGCCACCTCGGCCTCGGTGGTGCCGCGCACCGGCACGAACTCCGCGGCCCGGCGGTTGCCGAGGGTGATGGTGCCGGTCTTGTCGAGCAGCAGCGTGGAGACATCGCCGGCGGCCTCGACCGCACGGCCCGACATCGCCAGGACGTTGCGCTGGACCAGCCGGTCCATGCCGGCGATGCCGATCGCCGACAGCAGGGCGCCGATCGTGGTCGGGATGAGGCAGACCAGCAGCGCCGTGAGCACGATCATCGAGGTCTGCTTGTCGGCGCCCGCGTAGACCGCGAACGGCTTCAGCGTGACGACCGCCAGCAGGAAGACGATCGTCAGCGACGCCAGCAGGATGTTCAGCGCGATCTCGTTCGGCGTCTTCTGCCGGGCCGCGCCCTCGACCAGGTTGATCATCCGGTCGATGAAGGTCTCGCCCGGCCGCGTCGTGATCTTGATGACGACGCGGTCGGAGAGCACCCTCGTACCGCCGGTCACGGCGCTCCGGTCACCGCCGGACTCCCGGATGACGGGCGCCGACTCACCGGTGATGGCCGACTCGTCGACGGAGGCGACACCCTCGACGACGTCACCGTCGCCCGGGATGATGTCGCCTGCCTCGCAGACGACCAGGTCGCCGATCTTCAGCTCGGTGCCGGCGACCACGGTCCCGTCGAGCTTGCGGGCGACGGTGTCGGTCTTGGCCCTGCGCAGCGTGTCGGCCTGTGCCTTGCCCCGCCCCTCGGCGACCGCCTCCGCCAGGTTGGCGAAGACGACGGTCAGCCACAGCCAGCCCGCGATGGTCCAGCCGAACCAGTCGCCGGGGTCCTTGACCGCGAGCACGGTGGTGACGACCGAGCCGACCAGGACGACGAACATCACGGGCGACTTGACCATCATCCGAGGGTCGAGCTTGCGCAGCGCGCCGGGCAGCGACGTCCACAGCTGCTTGGGGTCGAACAGCCCCGCACCGACACGTTGTGCGTCCTGGTGCCCGCTGGGCACGTCCGGGTGCGGCGCGAGGGCCGCGGTGGTGGGAGACGTCTGCGACACGGCGTCCTCTTGCTTCTTGATGTGGGTGGTCATGCCGCCAGCCCCTCGGCGAGGGGCCCCAGCGCCAGGGCCGGGAAGAACGTCAGACCCGTGATGATGAGGATCGCGCCGACCAGAAGGCCGGTGAACAGCGGCTTCTCGGTGCGCAAGGTGCCCGCCGTGGCGGGTACGGGGTTCTGCCCGGCGAGCGAGCCGGCCAGCGCCAGCACGAACACCATCGGCAGGAAGCGGCCCAGCAGCATGCACAGACCGAGCATCGTGTTGTGGTAGTCGGTGTTCGCGCCGAAGCCCGCGAAGGCGGAGCCGTTGTTGTTGGACGCGGATGTGTAGGCGTACAGCACCTCGGAGAACCCGTGCGCGCCGACGTTCGTCATCGACGACTCGCCCTTGCCCAGCGCCATCGCCAGCGCCGTGCCGATCAGCACCAGGGCCGGGGTGACCAGGATGAAGCAGGCGGCCAGCTTGATCTCGCGGGTGCCGATCTTCTTGCCCAGGTACTCCGGCGTACGACCGACCATCAGACCGGCGATGAACACGGCGATGACCGCCATGATCAGCATGCCGTAGAGGCCGGACCCGACGCCGCCGGGTGCGATCTCGCCGAGCATCATGCCGAGCAGCAGCACGCCGCCCGACAGGCCGCTGAAGGAGTCGTGGAAGGAGTTCACCGACCCGGTCGAGGTCATCGTCGTGGAGACCGCGAACAGGGCGGACGGCCCCTCTCCGAACCGCTGCTCCTTGCCCTCCATGGCCCCGCCCGCGAGCTGCGAGGCGGTCCCCGGGTGCGCGTACTCCACCACCGTCACCGCCACCACTGCGGCGAACCAGATGACGGCCATCGCGGCGAGGACGGCGTGGCCCTGCTTGGCCGAGCCGACCAGCGTGCCGAAGGTGCGCGGCAGCGAGAACGGGATCACCAGCAGCAGGAAGATCTCCAGCAGGTTGGTGAAACCGTCGGGGTTCTCGAAGGGGTGCGCGGAGTTGGCGTTGAAGAAGCCGCCGCCGTTGGTGCCCAGGTTCTTGATGGCCTCCTGCGAGGCGACGGCACCGGGGCTGATGGTCTGCTTGTCGCCGGTCAGCGTGGTGATCGAGTGGAGGTCGCCGAAGTTCTGGACGGCACCCGCCGCGACCAGCAACACCGCCGCGACCACGGAGACCGGGATCAGGACGCGGACGGTGCCGCGCACCAGGTCGGCCCAGAAGTTGCCCAGCACGCCGGTGCGGGACCGGGCGAAGCCGCGCACCAGGGCGACGGCCACCGCGATGCCCACAGCCGCGGAGACGAAGTTCTGCACGGCCAGGCCGGCCGTCTGGGTGACGTGGCTCATGGCCACCTCGCCCGAGTACGACTGCCAGTTGGTGTTCGACACGAACGAGGCCGCGGTGTCGAACGCCTGGTCCGGGGCGATCGGCTTGAAGCCGAGGGACAGCGGCAGCTTGTCCTGCACCCGCTGCAGCACGTACAGGAACAGCATGCTCACCGTGGAGAAGGCCAGCACTCCCCGCAGATAGGCGGGCCAGCGCATCTCCGCGTCGGGGTCGGCGCCCACCGCGCGGTAGATCCACTTCTCGGCCCGGAGATGCTTCGTCGAGGAGAAGACGGCGGCCATGTGGTCGCCGAAGGGACGGTGCACCAGGGCGAGCGCGCCGATCAGCGCGGTCACCTGGAGCACGTCAGCAAGAACGGGGCTCATGTCGGGTGCTCAGAACCTCTCCGGGAAGATCAGGGCGAGGACGAGATATCCCAGCAGGGCGACAGCCACGACGAGGCCGACGATGTTCTCGGCGGTCACAGCTTCGCCACCCCTTTGGCGATGAGAGCCACCAGCGCGAACACCGCGACCGTGGCGACGACGAAGGCCAGATCGGCCATCGCAAGCTCCTGGATGAGGTTCGAAGTTGAACGGACCTCTAGAGGGAACCCCCTGCGCCGCCCCTGTTCATCGGCCCTTGACGCAGCCCTGACGCGGGGCTGTGGGCCCTTGACGAATCCCTGACGCGGGCCGGCCCGTGATCACTCTCCGACGGGCGTCCGGCCGGGGTCCAGCGGGAGTCCGGCGAGGGCGCCGGCGCTGCTGAGCCGGGCCGGGTGCAGCTGCAGAAACCGTCCGTGGCGCTCAGACCTCGCGCTCCGGCCAGCCGAGAAGCCGGGCACCGATCACCGCGGTCTGAAGGGTGTAGCGGTGCACGGGATCGGCCGGGTCGGCGCCGGTGAGCTTGTGAATGCGCTCGAGACGGTACGTCATGGCGCGGACGCTCAGATTCAGGCGGCGGGCGGCCTCGGCGCTGACACAGCCGGAGTCGAAGTACACGGTCAGCGTGTCGACGAGCGGCTGGGCGCCACCGCGGGCGGTCCGGAGTGGGCCCAGGGTGTTGCGGACGAGGTCGGCCATGGCCTGCCGGTCGCGGGTCAGCACCGGGTAGACGAGAAGGTCCGCGGAGCGCAGCACGGGCTCGTCCAGCTCCAGGCGGTCCGCCAGGTCCAGCGCGTTGAGCGCCTCCTCATAGGAGTGGACGACGCCGCCGGCGCCGGGATGGGCACGGCCGATGGCGACCCGGCCGGCCTCCGTGGCCGCGTACGCCTGTTTGGCGAAGAACGTCAGGACGTCGTCCTGGTCACCGGGCGCGATGCAGATCAGCCGTCCGTCCTTGGTGGTGAGCAGGATCCGCCGGTCGCCGAACCGGGCGACCAGCGCACTCTCCACCTGTCGGGTGGCGGGGTGGGTGTCGTCGACAGGAAGGTCCCCCTGGGCCACGGCGACCGCATGCGCCCGGGACAGCAGCAGGCCGAAGCGTTCGGCGCGCTCGGCGAGGCGCCCCAGGTCGCTGCGGCCGTAGAGCAGGTCGTCGATGAACTCCCGCCGGGCGGCCTCCTCCTGACGTACCGCAAGCTTCTGGGCCCGTTCATGCCCCTCGGCGAACGCGTCGATCGCCTGCTCGACCGCGGCGAACACCCGGTCCGCCCCGACGCCCGGGAGCGCGGGGCACACCGTGGGGGTCGCGGCCAGATGGCGGCGTACGAGGACGCGCAGGCCGTGGCCCTTCTCCGCGGCGCGTTCCCCTTCGGCCCGCAGGAACTCCAGTTCGCCCCGGGAGAGCCGACGGCCGGTGGTGCACACGTCGGTGAGTACGCGGGCATACGCCTCCCAATACTCGTCGGACATCTCCGGCCCCGTCACTCGTCCTCCCGCTTTCTTGATGCGCTGCTGACCATTCCCTGACGCGGTGGCCAAGACTGGCAGATGCCGGCCCGGTGAGCGCACCCGGTACCGGGCAGGCGTGCGAGCGATCCGCGAGGACCGGACGGACCGGACGGACGGGACGCCCCGAGGTCCGGAACCCTCCGACGGCATCAAACCGTTTCAGTGGCGTCGGTCGTCTGCCGCATAATCCTGGCGTGTCCGAGACCCCCGTCCCGATACCGTCGGGCTCCGTTCCCGCAGGTGCGCCTGCCTGGTCGTCCGCCGACGCCGCCCAGTGGGCCCAGGCCCGCTCCGCGTCCTGGTCCCGGCCCAGTTGGTCGGTGTCCGCGCTGCTGATCACCGTCGTATGGGCGGTCGCGGTGGCACCCGTACCGCCGTGCAGCGATGCGGCGCCCTGCGGGCCGCAGTGGGGCGACCTGACGGAGGTGGGCCTGGCTGCCGGGCTGCTGTACTGGCTGGCCCGACTGCCGGAACTCGCCCTGGTGGCGGCACCCGCGCTGGCCGCCCTGGTGGCCTGGGAGGAACTGCCCGGCAGCGGCCTGATGTCCCAGGCCGCGAACATCGCCGTGATCGGTGCCCTGGCCTTCGGCTGGGCCGCGGCCCGCGAGCGGCTGGCCGCCCGCTCCAGGCAGCGCCGGCTCGCACAGCGGGCTGCCGGGGTGCGGCACCGGCTGCCGGAGCCCGTCGGCCCCCTCATGAGAGGCACGCTCCCGCTCGCCGCCGGGCTGGTCCTGTGCGCCGTGTCCGTCTGCGCGGCCCTGTCGGCGCTGGACGGCATCCGCACCGACGAGCAGCACGCGGCCCGGGCCACCCACATCACCGCGCAGGTGATCAGCCGCGGCGAGGACAGCATGCAGGTCCGCGCCGAAGACGACCGGCGGCTCACCGTAGACGCGTTCTACCCCGAGGACTACGGCGTCGGCAGCACGGTGACCGTGCTGCAGGACGGCTCGTGGCGGCGCCTGGTGAGCGAACCGTACGACGCCTTCGGTCCGCAGCTGCTGATGCTGGCCGCCGGGCTGCCCGGACTCTGCCTGCTCGCCTCCGGCGTCCTCGCCCGTCGCAGGGCCGCAGCACTGCGCCGGGCACCGGTGCCGGCCCTTCGCGTGCTGGAAGCCACGGACCGCGCAGGCCGCACCCGGGTCTACGCCGCCGACGACACGTTGGCACGCACGCCGCTCTTCACGTGCCTGTGCACGACGGCGCTCCGCGACCGCGACGGGTCGGCGAGCCGCTTCGCCTCCGCTGACGACGACTCGGAGGGCTCCCCCGTCCTCGACACACGGCTGCACGAAGCGGTCATGTTCGGCGCCCCCGGCGAGGGCGGCGAACTGGTCCTCGTCACGACCGACCGAGCGGGCCGCCCGACCGTGCTCCGCACGGCCGGACCGGGCCGCCTTCCCCGCACCGACGAGCAGTTCCTCCCGACAACCACGGCCCCCACGGACGCCGACACCGAGACCGACACCTCGGACACGCAGCAGCGGGCCCGAACGACCCACGTCGCCGCCACCTTGAAGACCACCGGCCACCCCCTGCACTGGGGACCGGGCCTCGTCGCCCGCACCGCCGGACTGGCCCTCACCGCAGGCGTGACAGCCGGACTCTCCTACGCCGCCAACTCCCTCGCCACAGACGGCTTCCACTGGGAACTCATCCCTCTCCTCGCCCTCCCGCTATGGCTCCCCTTCGCGGCCGTCCTCCTCAACTGGCGCGTCACCGCGGACAACACCGGCCTGTGGCTGACCGGCGCCTGGAGCACACAGCACGTCCCCTGGGAGCGGCTGCGAGCAGCCACGTACACCGCCGAGGGCACCGTCGAAGTGCACCAAACCGGCGGCGGCACCTGGCATCTCACGGCCCTGGGCGAACCCCGCCTCGAACGACGCCTGCGACTGCGCCCGTCGTACACCCGCATGACGGAGGAAATCACCGCCCTGCACGCCCACCCCGAGGTGCGCCCCACCGAACCAAGCGAACCACGCACCCACGGCCTGCCCCTGGGCCCCGTCCTGCTCCTCCTCGTCGGCGTCATCACCGCGGCCGTGGTCATCGGCTGAGTGCGAGGCGCGGGGGCGGGCCGTCAGCGGTCGGTGGTCAGCCGACGAGGTCGGTCTGTTCCAGGAAGGCGCGGTCCTCGGCCAGTTCCGCAGCGCCCTTGTCGGCCAGGGCGTTCACGGCCGCGTTGAAGCGTGCCTGGGAGGTGGGGTGGTCCGGTCCCAGGAGGTATTCCTTCAGGGTGCGGCGATACGGCGCCATCGCATCGTGGGCCGGCTCACGCACCGCCCGCAGGATCTGCGGCAGCCGGGCGCAGTCCCGGTCGAGGAGATAGGCGCCGCCGGCGGTGGTGTAGGCGGCCCGGAACGCCTCGTCGGACAGATCCTGGGCGTTGGTCAGGACGTACGGCTTGAGACTGGCCACGAAGTCGGCCACCACCGAGGACACGTCACTGATGAGCAGGTCGGCCTGGTTGAAGCAGGCATACAGGGTCGGCAGCCGGTCGACGATCACGCTGTGCCGCACGGTGCTGCGGCTGTCCCAGAACAGCCGGTGCCATTCGGCGTGCAGCTCCTGCCACTCGGCCGCCCCGTCCAGCCCGGGCAGCCGCGCGTCGCGGGTCTGCTGGGCGTCGTCGCCGTCCTGCCGTCCGCTCAGTTCGTCCAGGCGGGCCTGGATCTGCGCCAGCCGCGGCCGGACGGCGGCGAGAGCGGCCTGCGCCCGCCCGGCCCCCCGCCGCTCATTGTCGGCNCGGATGGCCCGGTCGGCGTCCGCCGCCTGCGCCGAGCGCTTGCCGGTGAGCGGATGCGGCTTGTACAGCACCCGCACGTCCTCGGCCAGGAGTTTCTCGATCAGGCGGGTGCCCATCGGGATCAGGGAGGTGTGGCAGTCGTCGTCGCTCCAGCCCTCCCAGGTGGGGGCGTACAAGACCGTGGGCAGCGGCCCCGGCGTGTGCTCGCCGTGCAGGCGGATCGGCGCCAGCTGCGGGCGCCCGACCTCCACGATCGCCGCGTCGCTGATGGCGTGCCGCACCCGCCGGTAACGGTCCCGGCCGGCCCGCCCGGCCACCCAGATCTCGTCGTAGACCTTGCTGACCCGGTTGCTGCTGGCCAGCTTGTCACTGTCGCCGTGGCCGATGAAGACATGCTTGGCCTCCGCCACCCGCAGCATGTGCACATTCTTTCCGGCATTGCCGGGATAGAGCACGACCCGCACCCCGGACAGCTCCAGCTCCGCCAGATCGTCCGCCTTGGGCACACACAGCACCGGCAGCCGGGTACGGCTGAGATACCGGAACGAGGCCCGCTCACGAAGAATGATCAACGGACGCCGGTCCAGCTGCTCCAGCGTCTCGATCCACATGTTCACCTGGTACATGAAGTCCCGCGACACCGCGGCAAAGCTGAAATACAGCGTGACCTCGGGCCCATACGCGGCGAGTTGACGGTTCACCTCGGCGAACACGTCTTCTCGCGAGGGCATGTGACGTGCCCTCAGGTACTGGCCCGCCAGGGCGAGCGCCGCCACCGCCGTGACACCGACGGTCAGCGCGAAGCCGGCGTACGCCCATCCCCAGGTACCCGTGGCCAGCGCCACCAGGAAGCCTGCATGGGCCGGAAGGTCCAGATGCAGCAACTTCCGCAGGAAACGCCGGAACAGCAGCGCCGGGGGTTCCTTCGGGATGGGCAGCGCACTCATGTCGAGGTTGCGCACCACCAGCGGCAGCACCCGGCGCCGCCGGATCGCGTGATGCACAGCGGTGTACAGCATCATCAGCGCGAAATGGACGCCGAACACGGCCAGCCCGGTGACCAGCACGGCGCCCGGCGCGCCCATCCGGTCGGCCAGCGCGAGCACCATCACCGTCCGCACGGCGAACCGCAGCGTGCGGTCCATCTGAAGCGCCGCCAGTCGGCGCACGAACGTCGGCGAGCGGACGTGCAACGCCTCGTCGGCGACGTAACTCACCGCGGACGCCACCGCGAAGCCGCCCAGCCACGGCAGCAACGCGAAGACCGGCAGCGCCATGAAGCCGGCTGCCAGCAACAGGACAAGAAAGAGGTCAGTCGCCCCACGTACCCGCAGAACACCACACAACTGACGCACCCACACAGACAACATTCCCCCCACGGAACGGAACTGAGCACGGTGGTAACACCGTTGGTCGCCAGTTCGACCCGGGCGGGCCACGCAAGGTTGTGCGCCCCGAGATCACGAAACGTTCAGCTTTGGTTCATGAAAGGTTCAGGCTGTTGTGGACTGCGGACGGGCCCAGGGTTTCAGGCCGGGCGGATCGCTCCCTTGATCGCGGACTGCCCGGCGAAGAACACCGACTCCTCGCGGACGGCAGCTCCCGGGCCGGGAGCGTGGATCATCATGCCGTTCCCGGCCCAGATGCCCACGTGCCCGAGGTCGTCGTGGAAGAAGACCAAGTCCCCCACCTGCACGTCGGCGAGGGCGACCGGCGTCCCGAACTCGGCCTGCGCCTGAGCGGTCCGTGGGAGTGTCACCCCGGCCACCTTCCAAGCGGCCTGGGACAGACCGGGCGCGTCGAAGGAGCCCGGACCGGCCGCACCCCACACACACGGGCGGCCGATCTGCTCCCGCGCGAAGGCGATCACCCGCTCTGCCTTCGTGCTGTGGCCTGCGCCCGCGGAGGGCGTGGGCCCTTCGAACGGGGCGGGCGCCGGGGGCGTGACGGCGGGAGGTGTGTAGGCGGCGGCAGCGGTGGTGAAGGTCGGGGCGGTGAAGGACGGAGCCGCCGGATCGGTGAACGCCGGCGCGTGAAGCGGCAGTTCAGCGACTGGCGCGATGTACGCGGTGACCGGATCGGTGATCGGATCGGCAGGCAGATCCGTGAGATACGGGGCTGTGGGCACGGTGGGCTCGGGCAGCGGCCAGTGCGACCCGTTCTCGCCGACGACCGGCAGCGGACCCGTCCGCCACATGTCCTCCTCCGGCCGGGTCTCGAAGACCTCGACAGGCGGGATGGACACGGAGGGGCCGCCGGCCAACTCCGGAACAGGGCTGACGTCGAACTCCGGAACAGGGCTGACGTCGAACTCCGGAACAGGGCTGACGTCGAACTCCGGAACGGGGCCGTGGGTCAACTCCGGAACGAGGCCGTGATTCAACTCCGGCACCGCGCCGACGTTCAACTCCGGTACAGGTGCGGCGTTCAGCTCCCCTACGGGCCCCGCAGGCAGTGCCGGCGACGGCGGACCGCTCGGCGCCGGGGACGCCGCTCCGCCTGCCGGCTCGCGCGCGCTCTCGCGAGCGCCCGCGCCAGCGCTTCGGGCGGCTTCGAGGGCAAGGGGCTCGCCGGTACGTCCCGCGGGGCGACCGGGCTGCGGCGCGCGGGCCGGTCGGATCGGTGGGTCAGTGCGCTGCGGTCCGCGTCCGTCCGGCCGGGACGCGGGGACGGTCGGGCCCAACTTGGCCCGGGCCGCGTCGAACCACTGCCGGGTCAGATCCACGAGCGCCGGCTCGGACACCTGCTGGGAACTCCCCCGGCCGGCCCCGGCCCGCTGTCGCGGAATCGCGGCGGCGCGGGTGGCGTTGAAGGTGCCCGTGTCGCTCTCGGCCCTGTCGTAAAGGCTGTTGATGCGCCGCCGGACCTCGTCGTGGCTCGGCGCCTCGCCCCCGCCTGCCGACGCGGCACCTGAGGACTGCGAGAGCAGGGGTTCCGGCGACATGGGGCGGGCTCCTTCCGTGCGAGAGCGCACGAGACGCGCCATCGATCAACGGACGTCGTGCGGGCAGCGCCCAACCTAGCCAACTTGTGATTCTTTCGTGAAGGTTGACGGGTTAAATGCCCGATACGCTTCTGTGACCTTCGTCGCCTCGCCCGGCTCACCAGCTGATTCCGGCCGCCACCGGAAGATGGTCGCTCCCCGTCGCCGACAGCACCCACGAGTTCTGCGGCTGCACTCCCCTGACCATGATCTGGTCGATCCGAGCCACCGGGAATGCCGCCGGCCAGGTGAAGCCGAAGCCGTCCCCGGCCGTCTCCTGGACCGAGCGGAGCTGTGCGGTGAGGGTGCCGAGGGCGCGGTCGTCCGTGGTGCCGTTCAGGTCGCCGAGCAGGATCACCCGCTCGCTCCGGTCGGCGGCGACCGCCTCACCGAGGGCCTGCGCGCCCCGGTCGCGCGAGTCGGTCCAGAAGCCTCCCCGGGGCATCAGGCGGACGGAGCCCAGGTGGGCCACGTACACCGTGAGCGGGCCACGGTCCGTGGCGACGGTGGTGCGCAGCGCCCGGTTGTAGCCCATCTTCTCGGCGGCCGACTTCGTGGCGCCCAGCGGCCCGGCGTCCTGCTTGATGTCGACCGGGCGGGTGCCCGACAGCGGCAGCCTGCTCCACAGCCCGACCGTGCCCAGCACCGCGTGGTGGGGGTACGCCGTCGCCAGTTCCTTCTCGTAGGTTCCCTTGGCCTGCTCGGTCAGCTCCTCCAGCGCCAGCACGTCCGCCCCGGACGCGGCGAGGTCGCGGGCGGTGCCCGCCGGGTCGGGGTTGTCGGCGCCGACGTTGTGACTGACCAGGGTGAGATCGGCGCCGCCGTGGGACTTGTCGGTGAGCAGTCCGCCGAAGAGGCTGAACCACACCGTCGTCGGCAGCAGCAGCGCGACGACCGCCGCGGCGGAGCGCCGCCACAGCGCACCGGCCAGCAGCGGCGGCACCAGCAGCCCGAACCACGGCAGGAAGGTCTCCACCAGGCTGCCGAGACCCCCGCGGTCCGGGAGCTGCGCGTGCAGCAGCATGGTCAGGCCCAGCAGCAACGCCGGCGCGGCGAGGAGCGGGCCGCGTCTCCAGGGGCCCGGCCGAAGGCCGGCGCGGATCGCCCGGCGGACGCCCGCGCGCCAGGTACCAGGGCCGGTGTCCCGCCGTTCGCCGCCTTCCCGCTCGGTCCGCTCCGGGGTGTCGACCTGCACCATGGTGTGCCCTTGCTCCTTCTTGCTGCCTGTCACTGTCAATTACCGTCCGCGACTTCCGCACGGTTCGCGGTGCCGGAGTTCGTTCTCGTGGAGACCGCCGCCCGCAGCACCTGGTGCGGCATGGAGGAGGGGGCGTTCGCGGCGGCTCCGGCGGACGAGGGCGGCGCGGCCGAAGCGGCCGAAGAAGGGCCCTGCCGGGGACGTGGTTCGGGTCATACGGCCAGTCAAGGCGGCACGGTGTTGCCGTCCCGTATGCGCTTTTCGATATGCCGACGATATGTGTCGGCTCGTAGCCTTGGTGCCATGCGTGTGCTGATCGTGGAGGACGAACCGTTTCTGGCCGAAGCCGTCCGCGACGGGCTGCGCCTGGAAGCGATCGCGGCCGACATCGCGGGGGACGGCGACACCGCGCTGGAGCTGCTGAGTGTCAACAGCTACGACATCGCCGTCCTCGATCGCGACATCCCCGGACCATCCGGCGACGAGATCGCCAAGCGCATCGTCGCCTCCGGCAGCGGCATGCCGATCCTGATGCTCACCGCGGCCGACCGCCTCGACGACAAGGCCTCCGGATTCGAACTCGGCGCGGACGACTACCTCACGAAACCCTTCGAGCTGCGCGAACTCGCGCTCAGGCTCAGGGCGCTGGACCGCAGACGGGCCCACAGCAGGCCGCCGGTGCGGGAGATCGCGGGGCTGCGCCTCGACCCGTTCCGCAGAGAGGTCTACCGGGAGGGCCGTTTCGTCGCGCTGACCAGGAAGCAGTTCGCCGTGCTCGAAGTCCTCGTCGCGGCCGAAGGCGGGGTCGTCAGCGCCGAAGAGCTGCTGGAGAGGGCCTGGGACGAGAACGCGGACCCGTTCACCAACGCGGTCCGCATCACCGTGTCCGCCCTGCGCAAACGGCTCGGCGAGCCCTGGATCATCGCCACCGTGCCGGGCGTCGGCTATCGCATCGACCCACGACCGGAGGCCGCGGGCGGCGGAGGAGACCGTGGATAGGCGGCCCGGATGGAGCGTCCGCCTCAAACTCACCCTCAGCTATGCCGGGTTCCTGATGCTCGCCGGTTCCCTCCTGCTCGCGGCGGTGTGGTTGTTCCTCCTGCGGTACGTCCCCAACCGCGCGATGCTCTACAACCCCGACGACCGGCCGGACGGGGTCTTTCCCATCCGGTCCGCCCTGCTGGAGGTCTTCGCCCCGCGGGCGGCCGCGGTCCTGGCGTTCCTGCTGGTGTTCGGGCTCGTGGGCGGGTGGATCCTCGCCGGCCGGATGCTGGCCCCGCTGACCCGCATCACGGACGCCGCCCGGCTGGCCACCCACGGCTCGCTCGCCCACCGGATCAGGCTGCCGGGGCGCCGCGACGAGTTCCGTGAACTCGCCGACGCCTTCGACGCGATGCTCGCCCGGCTGGAGGCGCACGTCGCCGAGCAGCAGCGGTTCGCGGCCAACGCCTCCCACGAGCTGCGCACTCCGCTGGCGATCTCGAAGACCCTGCTCGACGTGGCCCGCAGCGATCCGCGGGCCGACACCGGTGAACTCGTCGAACGCCTCCACGCCGTCAACGCCCGGGCGATCGACCTCACCGAGGCACTGCTCCTGCTCAGCCGCGCCAACCAGCGGTCGTTCACACGGGAAGCCGTCGACCTGTCCCTCCTCGCCGACGAGGCCACCGAAACGCTCCTGCCCCTCGCCGAGAAGCACGGCGTCACCATCGAGACCGGCGGCGACATCGCGCCCACGAGCGGATCCCCCGCGCTCCTGCTCCAGCTGACCACGAACCTCGTGCACAACGCGATCGTCCACAACCTGCCCGAAGGGGGCACCGTGCGGGTGGCCACGAGCCTCCGCCCCGCCACGGCGGTGCTCACGGTCGAGAACACCGGCGAGCACCTCACCCCGGAGCTGGCCGCGACCCTCACCGAACCGTTCCAGCGCGGCACCGAACGCATCCACGCCGACCACGCCGGTGTCGGCCTCGGCCTGGCCATCGCCAAGTCCATCACCCAGGCCCACGACGGGACCTTCACCCTGACACCCCGCCCCGCGGGCGGCATCCGCGTCACCGTGGAACTGCCACGGCCCGCTCCGGACACCGGGGGGTGACGACCCGCCAGGCGCCCCTTCCAGGGCGCCGAGGAGGTCAGGGCGCGTACGACGAAGGGGCCGGCCCCGCCGAGGACGGCCCTGCCCTGTCGGGACTCCGCAACAGATGTCACCACCGCGTCACAGCTCTCCCGGGCACCACAACTCCCGGCGGGGCACCCGTGTCGAACCTCGCGTCGGACCAAGACCAGCCGACTGACGGATCTTTGACGGATCTCTGACGCACATCTGACGGATCCCTGACGGATCTCTGACGGACCATCAACCTTCAACGGGGGAAACAGACATGGGCTTCACCCTGCGCACCACCCGCCGTACCGCGGGCTCGGCCGCCGTGGCCGCCGCCTCCTTCCTGGTGCTGGCGGGAGCGGGCATTCTGGCCGCGCCCACCGCGTTCGCGGGCGTCCCCGGCGGCACCGCCGCCGCCGACCGCAACAGCGACTTCAACGGCGACGGTTACAACGACGTCGTCATCGGTGCCCCGGACGGCACCGTCGACGGCAAGGAAGGCGCCGGTTACGTCACCGTGCAGTACGGGGCGCCCAACGGGATCGGCACCGGCAACACAGTGCCCGAGGGACATGTGCAGCTCGTCAGCCAGTCGTCGCCCGGCGTGCCCGGAACCTCCGAGTTCGGCGACCGCTTCGGGCAGGCGATCGCCACCGGCGACCTGGACGGCGACGGATACGACGACCTGGTCGCCGCCGCACCCGGCGAGGACGAGGGAAGCGTCGAGGACGCCGGCTGGGTGACCGTCCTGTACGGCTCCGCGCAGGGCCTGGACGCCGGGCGCACGTCGAGCATCACCGCCGCCCGGCCCACCGCCGACGCCCGCTTCGGCCTGTCGGTGGCCGCCGCGCGCTTCACCGGGGACATCGACGCCGACCAGCTCACCGTTCTCGACCAGGGGGGTCTGAACGTCTTCACGTACCACGCGGGCGTCCTGCGGCAGGTCGGCACGCCGCACTCCGCCGGTCACGCCCTCAACGGCGCCTACCTGACCACCGGCGACTACGACCGCAACGGCTTCGCCGACCTCGTGGTCTCCGGGTACAGCCCCGACGACGACTACGCCAAGGGCTGGTCGGCGCTCTACTCCGGCGGACCCGAGGGCCTGGCCTACCAGCGTGACCTGCACGGCGGTCTGGGCTCGGCCTCCGGCGACATCGACGGCGACGGGTACGACGACCTCGTCGTCGGCCAGCTCAGCGGCGTGGACGACGCCACGGGCGACGCGGACGCGCCCGGCGGCCTGATCGGCGTGTACTACGGCGGCCAGGACGGTCCCGCCGGCACCCAGGGCCCCGGTACCGCCCCGCAGTGGTGGTCGCAGAACTCCCCCGGTGTGCCCGGCACGGGTGAGCGCGGCGACGCCTGGGGCAACGACCTCTCGGTGGCCGACGTCGACGGTGACGGCCGCGCCGATGTGGCGGTCGGTGCGCCCGGCGAGGACGTGGGCACCGTCGCCGACGCGGGCGCGGTGTGGCTGCTGCGCGGCTCGCGGTCGGGGCTGACCGGCACCGGCGCCCAGTCCTTCGACCAGAACAGCGCGGACATCCCGGGCGCCGCCGAGGCGAGCGACGCGTGGGGCGCCCAGGTACGGCTCGTCGACACGGACGGCGACGGCCGGGCCGAGCTCGTGGCCGCCGCGCCGGACGAGAACGCCGGCGACGGCGCGGTGTGGCTCCTGCCCGCGAGCGGCAGCGGACTGCTCGCCGACGGCTCCCGGTCCTACGGGGCGGCGGCTCTCGGCGGCAACGCCCATGGCGCCCACTTCGGCTCGGTGATCGACGAGTAGATCCACAAGGCAGTCACGGGCTGCCACCGGTCGTCCGACGGGCAACGAGCCGCCGAGTGCGGCTCGTTGCTCATGGTTCCCTCCGGCGTCCGCATGCCTTTCGCCCCCTGCCTCAGCCGTACCGCAGGATGCGCGGGGCGAAGGTGCCCTCGGGGCCGTCCGCGCGGCCGACCGACCACACCGGCGCCGTGCCCGGTACGGGCGCCGACTGCAGCGTCCGGGTGTCTCCGTCCCCGGCCACCGCCGGTTCGCCGTACCCGGTGAACGACTGTCCGTTCCAGACGAGAAAATCGGGTCCGGGGACCAGCGGCGGCGTGCTGCCATCACGGGTCCCGTCGGCCCCGCAAGGCTCCCCGTCTCGTCGGGTGGCCGGGGCTACGCCTGGCGCAGGGCGCCCAGCAGCAGCGGCAGGGAGCGGTGCAGTTCGCGCTCCCAGTACGGCCAGTCGTGGGTGCCGGGACCGTAGAAGTCGGTGGTGAGCCGCACTCCCGCCGACTTCAGCCGGTCGGCGACGGCGTGGTTCATCTCGTTGAGCAGCGCCTCCAGGTCGTCGTGGGCGCCGGGCGGGTCGAAGGGGCCGGCGGTGCCGTCGCCGCTCGACAGGAAGACGGAGGCCGAGCGCAGCCGGTGCGCGAGGTAGTACGGGTCGTGTGCCTCCCAGACGGCGCGTTGGGCCACCGGGTCGCCCCACATCGCGAGCGGGTCCTCGCCGTACTCCCGCAACAGGTCCATCAGGCCGTACGGGAAGTCGCCGTACAGGGGATGCACCACGCCGCTGTAGCTTGCCGCGGCCCGGAACATGCCGGGGTGGTGCGCGGCGTAGAGAAGGGTGCCGAGGCCGCCCATGGAGAGGCCGGCGATCACCCGGCGGTGGCCGGCGCCGTAGCCGTGCTCCAGCAACGGGAGCAGCTCGCGCAGGTGGAAGGTCTCCCAGGCCGGCGGGCCGCCCTTGCCGTGGTTCCACCAGTCGCTGTACCAGCCGGTGGGGCCGCCCTCGGGCATGACGACCAGCGTGCCGCGCAGTGGGGTCAGCGAGGCGACGTCGGTCTCGCGGGTCCAGCTGTCGTAGGTGTCGCAGCAGCCGTGGAGCAGGAGGAGCACCGGCCACCGCTGGTGCTTGTTCCGCTCGTTCCAGCCGTCCGGGGTCAGCAGCCGTACCTTGGCGGTCCGGCCCAGAGCGGGCGACGAGACGGTCAGGTCGATCAGCCGGGTCCCGGCCTTCTGCTCGGCCACGACCCGGGCGCCGCCGGTTCCGCCGTCACCGCCGGCCGCCGCGGTAGCCGTCGCGGTCCCCGGCAGGACCGCCATGACCAGGGCGACCAGGGCTGTCCAGATCATCGGACGGGCGCGACCAGGGTGCACGGTGAGCCTCCACTTCCAGCGAACCGCACGACTGCGGCCACGACTACGGCTGCGGATCTGTACCACCGGGGAGCGTACGGATCGCTGGGACACGGGTCACTACGCCAGACTGCTGAAGTTCGGCGGAAGGCAGGGTTCCTGCGGCAGTCGCGCGCGAGGAGTGCCCCCGCGGCCCCCGCTGCGGCCCGAGGGCGCACGTCGCGCGCCCCGTGGTCCACCGGACTTCGTGCCTCAGGGCGCCAGTCGGCGGCGTACGTGATCCGCCAGCGCCTCGGGATGATCGGCGGCATAGTCCCGTACGACCGCTTCGAAGGTCGCGTCGGGCAGGAGGCCCAGGTCTGCCGCGCGGCGGTTGTCGAAAATGGCGGGCCAGGACCCGACGAGGGCCTCCACGGCCGGGGCGGGGGCCACGGTCACGAGATCGGCGGTCTCGGGGCCGGCCAGCCGCCGCAGCGTGTCGAGCATGTCGGCCACGGAGACGGTGAGCGCGGGCACGTTCACCGGGGTCGCTTCCCGGAGCTGTCCCGGACCGCTGCCCCGCCCGGCCTCCGCGATGCGCAGCAGGGCCCGGACCGTGGTCCGCGGCGAGGCCAGCGCCAGCTTCAGGTCGGGGGGCACCGGGCACACGGCCGGCTGTCCGGCGAGGGGTTCGCGGATGATCCCGGAGACGAAGCCGGAGGCGGCCGCGTTGGGCCGGCCCGGCCGGACCGCGACGGTCATCAGCCGGGCGACGCGTCCCTCGACGAAGCCGCGGCGGGTCATGTCCGCGATGAGCTGCTCGCACATCAACTTCTGTGTGCCATAGCTGGATCGGGGCGCCGGCAAGGTCGTCTCACCGACGGGCGGCGTGGCTTCCCCCGCCGCCGGCCGCCCGTAGACGGCGATGCTGCTGGTGAACACCACCCGCGCCGTCGGCCCGCCGGCCGCCGACTGCGCCCGGGCCGCCTCCAGCAGCGCACGGGTGGCGTCGACGTTGACCCGCATCCCGAGGTCGAAGTCCGCCTCGCACTCGGCGGACACCGCCGCGGCGAGATGGAACACGACGTCCACCGGCTCCGCGAACACCTCGGCGAGGCGGTCGACCAGGTCGCCGGTCACCACCCGTACGACCGGGTCCGTGCTCTGCCCATGGTCTGCCGGGGCGACCCGATCGACCGACACCAGCCCGGTCACCGGTGTCCCGGCGAAAGACCGGGTGCGCAGCAGCTCCCTCACCAGCAGGCGCCCCACGAAGCCGGACGCGCCCGTCACCACGACCCGCACGCGACATTCCCCCTCATCGGACAGTCGTCCTGCCGTCCCCGATTGTCCTCCGTCTGCTGCCGCATGGTGAAAAATCACCAGTGCTCGTCGATTACGGCCCATTTCAGCAACCGCGGTTGATCCTAGGCTCGCCGCATGTCAACCACACCTCAGCTGTTGAGCAGCGTCCAGATGGCGCGGTTCGTGGCGCACGGTTTCCTGCGTCTGGACGACGTCGTGCCCGCGGAGATGAACCGGGAGGCGCTCGACACCCTCCCCGCCGGGCTGCCCTCCGTGCCGTACGGCACCCCCGTGCCGAAGGCGTTCCCCGAGGGGTCGTTCGCCCGCAGGCTCGTCGAACTGCCGGCCGTGGCAGGGGCGTTGCAGAGTCTGGTGGGGCCGGACCCGACGGTCGACCACCACTTCGTGCACACCCGGGAGCCGTACGAGGGCAAGGCGCAGCCGCTGCACGCCGACGCCCTCATCGATGTGCGGCCCGACGCGTTCGACGTGCAGCTCATGTACTACCCGCAGGATGTGACCGCGGACATGGGCGGCACCCTCGTGGTGCCGGGCAGCCATCTGCGTCGTATCAACGAGTCCGACATCGGCCGCTACCAGAACCTGCTCGGGCAGACCCGGCTCACCTGTTCCGCCGGCACCGTCATGCTGCTGCACCACGGGATCTGGCACGGCGGGCGGCGCAACGACAGCGGCACCGTCCGGCACATGTACAAGATCCGTTTCAACCCGACCGTGCCGCAGGTGGGGCTGTGGGACACGTCGGACGAGAACTCCCCTGCCGTGCGCGCGGAGTTGGCGCACACCTTCCCCTGGTACGAACCGGCCACCGGGCGGCTGGAGATCCACCACCGCATCCAGTTGTGGCGCGCCCTGACCGGCGACCCCGGCTTCGACATCGACCACTGGGCGACCCGTATCGCCAACCGACCCGCCCTCAGGAGCCAGGCATGACCCGCACCGACGACACCATCGCGCAGCTCCCGGCGGGTACCAGGCGCCAGCAGGTCCTGGTCCTGTACCTGGGTTCCTCCGCCCTGGACGCGGATGTCGTCGGCTGGGCCCGCTACGACGGCACCGGCGCCGCCAGCCCCACCACCGGCGACGGTGACGAACCTCCGTACCGGACGGGCGTCGCCGCCCTGCTGGACGGCTGGCGGCTCTTCCAGGCCGCGCAGCTCATTCCGCCTTATCCGGGGGCGGAGCACGAGACGTCCTTCCTCAAGCACGAGTTCTTCTTCGAGAAACTCGTCGACCTGTGAGGCGATGAGCGGGGCGCCGGGCCCGGTCACCGGCTGGGGCGGCGGATGCTCGTCAGTCGGTGCTCGGCAACCGGCCCAGGGCATCGCGCAGTTGGGCTCGGCCGGTGACGCCGAGCTTGGGGAAGATCTTGTGCAGGTGGTAGCCGACGGTGCGCGGCGAGAGGTAGAGCCGGGCGCCGATGTCGCGGTTGGTCAGGCCCTCCGCCGCGAGTCGGGCGATCTGCATCTCCTGCGGCGTCAGACCGGCCGGGGCGTCGGCCTCGGTGGCGGGCGTCAAGGTCACGCCCGCCGCGCGGAGTTCCGCGGTGGCCCGGTCGGCCCAGGGGCGCGCGTCCAGTCGTACGAACGTGTCGAGGGCGGCCGTCAGATGGGGGCGGGCCTCGGCGGTGCGGCGGCGGCGCCGCAGCCACTCGGCGAAGTCGAGGCGGGCGAGGGCGTGTTCGAAGGGCCAGCGGGCCGCCTCGGGGTCGTCGGTCGCCGCGCGGAAGTGGGGTTCGGCGTCCTCGGTTTCGCTCAGCAGGGCCTCGGCGCGGTGCACGATCGCGGCCAGCCGGGCGGAGCGGGGCTGTTCGAGGGTGCGCTGTACGGCGTCGAGGACGGCGCGGGCGTCATCGGTCCGGCCGGCCCGGACGGCCGCGGCGGCGAGATCGGCGAGGTGGTAGAGGGAGGCGTGGTAGTGGACGGGGGCGGGACGGGCCTCGTCGGTGAAGGTGCCGCGCAGTCGCTCGTACGCCGTCTCGTGGTCGCCCTCCGCCAGGGCCGCCAGAGCGAGCGCCTGGCGGTGACGCACGTACAGGCTGCGGGAGTTGCGCAGGTTCCGGCCGCGGACCGCGTCCGCCACCTGGGCCCGCGCGCCGGCGTGGTCGCCGCGGGCGGCGCGCAGGGCGGCCTGGAGGATCGGCGATCCGACGGTGACGTTGTCCGCGCCGGCCTCCGTCGCCATCCAGTAGGCCTCCTCGGCGGCGGCCCGGGCCGCGTCCCAGGACCCGCTCTCGAAGTGCGCCAGGGCCAGGGCCTGGGCGACGGTGCAGTTGGCGCCGGCGGTCGCGGACCTGCGCAGGTGGTCCCCGGCCCGGCCGAGGAGACGCACGGCCTCCTCGGTCTCGTCGAGTATCCAGGCCGCGCCGCCGAGGGTGACGAGCCCGGACAGGGTGCGGTCGGAGTCGTCCGGCAACGTGGCGACGGCGGCGGCCAGGTTCTTCAGCAGGTGCGGCCGGTCGGTGAACGGATCGGCCGCCGCCCAGGTCCAGACACGCTCGGCTCCGTCCGGATGCGGTGCGACGAGGCCGTCGATCCGCTGGATGTCGTGCCGGTGGCGGGGGTCGCCCGAGTTGTACGCCGGGGTCGCCGCGGTGCCCAGGGCGCTCAGGGCGAGGGCCGGTGCGGGGGCGGCCATGGACTCGGCCACGGGGAGCAGGAAGGCCAGGGCGTCGTCGTGCCGCAGGGTGACGGCGAGGGACCAGCCGGCGCGCAGGGACGCCTCGGCGCGGAGTCGGGGGTCGTCGGTCAGCGCGCTGACGCGGCCGGCGATCTCCCCGACCCATTGCGGGTGCCCCGCGTACATGGCGGATTCGGCCGCGGCCAGCAGGCGGCGGGCGCGTTCCTGCGGGGCGGGGGTGAGTTCCGCGGCGCGTTCGAGGGCGGTCGCCGCGGCGGCGTGTCCGCCCCGGTGCTGAAAGCGGCGCGCGCTCTCGGCCAGGGCGTCGGCGATCTCCTCGTCGGGGCCGAGGGCGGCCGCGGCGAGGTGCCAGGCGCGGCGATCGGGTTCGTGGGCGAGCCCGGCGGCGAGGGTGAGGTGGGCGGCACGGCGTTCGGCGAAGGTCGCCGCCTGGTGGACGGCGGAGCGGACCAGCGGGTGCCGCAGCCGCACGTGGCCTCCCTCGACCCGTACCAGTCCCGCCTGTTCGGCGGGTTCCCAGACCTCCGGGCCGCCGACGTCCGGGATGTCCGAGAGCTGCGCGGTGCCCGCGGCCGCCACCAGCAGCAGGGCCCGTCGCGTCGCGGCCGGCAGTGCGGGCAGGCCGGCGGCGAAGAGGTTCTCCAGGCGGGCGGTGAGGGGCAGGGCGTCGGCCGCGGCGAGATCGTGACCGCCCGGATCGCGGGCGTGAGCACGACTGAGCTCGATGATCGCCAGGGGGTTTCCCGCCGCCTGGGCGAGGATCTGCGAGCGTATCCGGCCGCGGGGCGGCTGCGGCTGCGCGTCCAGCAGCCGCCCGGCCGCGGCCCGGTCCAGCGGGCCGGCGGTCAGATGCGGGAAGTCACGGTCGAAGCGCGCCGGCACGGCTGCCTCGCGGGCCGCGAGCAGCAGCACCACGGGTGCTCCGTCGAGGCGCCGGGCCGCGAAGGCGAGGACGTCCAGGGAGCCGACGTCCAGCCACTGGGCGTCGTCGACGGCGATCAGCAGCGGGCGCTCCGCCGCGGTGTCCATCAGGAGCGCCAGCACCGCGGCCCTGATGGTCAGGGGGTCCGGTGCCGCCGCCGGTTCGTCGGCCCGGTCCATGCCGAGCGCGTGACGCAGGGCGGCGCGCTGGTATGCGGGCAGCCGGTCGACGCCGTCGAGGGCGGGGCGCAGCAGCTGGTGCATCCCGGCGAAGCCGAGGTCCTGCTCGCCCTCACAGCCGCGGACCCGCAGCACCCGCCGTCCGCGCTCCGTGGCCTGCGTGGTCGCCCGGTCGATCAGGGCGCTCTTGCCCGCCCCCGGCTCGCCGGTCAGCACGAGAACACGGGGGCCGTCGCCGTCCGCCGCGTCGATCAGCTGTGTGATCCGCGCCAGTTCTCGCTCCCTGCCGAGCAGTGCGGGTCCGTGTTCCTGCGCGGCCCCGAAGTCACCGAAGCCGCTGATGCCACCGAAGTCCATGAAGTCCCGTTCTTGCCCGTCACCGCTCATGCCCCATCCTGCCAGGCGCCCGCACCCCGACCGGTCACATGACAGAAGCGCGGCTCGCCCGCCCGCTGGCAGCATCCGAGCAGCGGGCAGAGCGCGGGGATCGGGAGTGCGGCAGTGGGTGAGGAAGCGGACGTCGACCGGCTGCTGCGGGAAGCCGGCGGACCGCGGTGCTTGCTGGTGCTGGGGGAAACCGGCAGCGGCAGGACCCGGCTGCTGCGGATCGCCGCGCGGAAGGCCGCCGCCGACGGGGCCCGGGTGCTGGCGGCGGGTGCCTGTCCGTCGGAGGCGCGGCAGTCGTACGCCTGTCTGCACCAGCTCCTGCTGCCCGTCCAGGACGCGTGCGTAGCGCTCGCGGAGCCCGAACGGCGGGCCCTGCGGGCCCTTTTCACGCCCTCGGCACGCGACGGCCTGCCACGGGACCGGGAGCTGTCCACCGCCGTCCTGGCCCTGCTGACCCATCTCGCGCGCACCGGCCCGGTGCTGCTGGCCGTCGACGACCTCCAGGACTGCGACCGCGACTCCTGGGCCGTGCTGTCCTTCGTGACCCGGCGGCTCACCGACCCGGCCGTCACCGCGCTGTTCACGGCGTGCGGCGACGCTCCGCCTCCCGGCCTTCCCGCCGGCATCCCGGTACGGCGGCTGCGCCCCCTGACACCGACGGCAGCCGCCCGGCTGCTGGATGCGCAGCCCGGTGCGCCCACCGGACGGGCCCGGCTGGAGCTGCTGCGGCAGGCGGCGGGAAACCCTCTGGCGATCATCGAACTCAGCCGTGCCGCGGAGCGGCCCGGGTTCGTCCCGCACCGGATCACCGCGGTCCTGGACGCGCTGCCGGACGACACCCGACGTGCTCTGCTGTACGCGGCGACCGCCGAACCGCAGGAGGAACTCGCCCTCGTGATGGCCGCGTTGGGCACCCACGACCTGGGCGTGTGGGCGCCGGCGGAGGCGGCCGGAGTGATCACCGTCACCGACGGGCGCCTCAGCTTCCGCAGCGCGCTGCTGCGTGTCGCGGCCCTCCAACGGCAGCCGGCGAAAATGCGGCAGCGGGCCTACCGCGATCTGGCCGCGCGGTCCGCCCACCACGCCGGGGATCTGCCGGTCCGGTCCGCCCACCACACCAAGGATCTGACAGTCCGATCCGCCCACCACGCCGGATACCTGGCCGCGGCGGCCGTCGGCCCCGACGAATCCGTGGCGGCGGCGCTGGAAGAGGCGTCCGGCCGGGGTGACCGGTTCACCGCGGCCCGCGCGCTGGAGCGGGCCGCGCGTCTCAGCCCCCTCGCCCCGGACCGTGCCCGCCGTCTCACCGCGGCCCTCACCGCCGCGAGCGACCTCGGCGACCCGGTTTGGGTGCGCGATCTGTACGCGGCGCTGGCCCGGACGCTGCCCGGCGCGGAGGTGTCGGCTGCCGCGGCCTGTGCGCTGAGCGGGGCGCTGTCGCTGCAGTCGTACCAGCGCGAGGCGTTCGACCTGCTGCTGCGGGCGGCGCACCACACGCCCGCGGACGACGCCCCGGCGCTCTTCGCCCTGGCGGCCGTCGCGACGGGCATCGCCCGTCAGTCCGGGCTTCCCGAGCATGCGCGGGAGGCGGGCCGGATGGTCGGCGTGCATGCCGACGACGGTCCGCGGCCCACCGACGTCCTGGTGTCCCTGGCCACGCGAGCCGCGGCGGTACCGGGACTGAGCCGAGCGGAGCACCTGCTCACGGCGGCCACGCTCGCCCACCGCACCGACGACTCCGACCTGTGCGCGGAGCACTACCGCCGGGCGAGCGAACTGCTGCGCGCCGGAGGCGCCCTGGGCCCGCTGGCCCGGACCCTGCCGGACCAGGTGGACGCCCTGCTGGGCCTCGGGCGGTGGACCGAGGCCGAGGCCCTGATCGAGGAGGGTCTCGCCCATGCCGCCGTCCACCACTGGACCCGCATCGAGCTGGACCTCCAGGCCCTGCGCAGCACGCTGCGCGCCCTGCGCGGCGAGAGCGGGCCGGACACGGTGTCCACCGCCCCGCACCCGCAGGCCTTCAGCCTGTACGAGAACCGGGCCACCCACGCCCGGATGCTGCGGGCCTGCGGTCTGACCGCGCTGGCCCTCGGGGACGCGGAGGGCGCCTTCCGGCATCTGCGGACCTTGTTCACGGACGACGGTGATCCCCTGGACCCCTTCCTGTCGCCGCGGTGCATCGCCGAACTCGCGGTCGCCGCCCAGCGCACCGGCAAGCAGCGGGAGACGGCGCACGTCCTCGCCCGGGTCCGGCGCGGCCAGGGGGACCGCCCGACGACCCGGATGACCCTGCTCATGCACCACGCGGCGGCCCTGGTCGACGAGGACGCGGACCCCGAGCACCACTTCCAGCTGGCCGTGGTCAATCCGGAGGCGGCGCGCTGGCCGCTGGAACGTGCCCGGGCCCGCCTGGACCACGCCATATGGCTGCGCCGGCAAAGGCGGCAGCTGGAGGCACGCGCCCAGCTGACCGACGTACTGGAGACGGCCGTCCGCCTCGGCGCCCGGCAGCTGGCCGAGTCGGCGCGCGGGGAACTGCGCGCGAGCGGGGTGGCCGAGGCACCTCCCACCGAGAGTCCGCTGGCAGAACTGACCGCCCAGCAACGGCAGATCGTGCGGCTCGCCGCGAAGGGCCTGTCGAACCGCGAGATCGGCGAACAGCTCTTCCTGTCACCGCGTACGGTGGGCTCGCACCTCTACAACGTCTATCCCAAACTCGGCGTCAGCAGCCGCCACCAACTGCGCGATCTCCTCGTGTGCGAGAAGTGACCGGGCGAGAGGCGGACACCGCATGGATCCGGACGGGCCGCACCCGTCCCCTCAGGTTCTCGAACCGCTGGCACAGCGCCTCGTCGACGCGTCCTCGGCACCGCCGTTTCTCCACGAGCTGTCCCCGGCGGTCGGCCGTCAGGCCCTGAGGGAGTCCCAGGTGCACCGGATCGAGGATTTCGCGGTGGACGCCGTCTTCCAGGTGGCACCCGTGGGGCCGACGGGCCTGGTGGGGTTCTGGCTCTTCAGACCCGCCGGAACGCGCGGACCGCTCCCCGCCGTGCTCTACGCCCACGGCGGCCGGTGGATGCTGGGAGACGCGCAGACCCACGCACGGCTGATCAGCGACCTCGTGGTCGGGGCGGGTGTGGCCGCGGTCGTGCCCGAGTACAGCCGCACCCCCGAGGCCCGCTACCCCGTGGCCGTCGAGGAGTGCTACGCGCTGCTGGCCTGGCTGGCGCGTCATGCCGCCGAACTCGATCTGGAACAGGACCGGTTGGCGGTCGCCGGGGACTGTGCGGGCGCCACCCTGGCCATCGCGCTCACCCTGCTGGCGAAGTCGCGCGGCGGCCCGCGCATCCACGCCCAGCTGCTCTACTACCCGATCACCGACGCACGTTGCGCCAGCGCCTCCCAACGGCAGTTCGCCGAGGGCTATCTGCTCACCCGGCAGGCCCTGCGCGCCTATTGGCACCAGTACAGCGACGACCCCCGGCGGCTGGCCGAGCCGACCGCCTCCCCGCTGCGGGCCGACCGGGCTCAGCTGGCGGGGCTGCCGCCGGCGTTGGTCATCACGGCGGAGGCGGACGTGACACGCGACGAGGCGGAGCAGTACGCGCGGCGGCTGCGCGGGGCGGGCGTCGAGGTGACCGCGGTCCGCTATCTCGGCACCGTCCACGACTTCGTCTCCCTCACCGCCCTGCGCGACAGCCCCTCGACCCGGGCCGCCGTGCGGCAGGGCGCCGCCTTCCTGCGCGCCCGGCTCGGTCGCGCCAACCAGTCGACCGACTGATGCGTGCGGCGACCGGCCCCAGGCAGGCTGACGGTTATGTCAGCCTTCTACGATTCCTTCACGGAAGACGACTGCGCGACCACGGAAGACGACTGCGCGACGCGTCGACGCGGCCAGGTGTTCTGCACCCGTTCGGTGCCGCCCCGCGAGAGCCTGGAGTTCTGGCACGACGCCGTGCTCGCCACGCTGGTGGGGATGGACATCCGCACGGAGAGCGGGACGTACGACGCCACGATGCGCACGGACCGCCTGGGCGAACTCCGGATCACGACGGTCGACTGCGACCCCGGAGAGGTGCATCGGGACGCGCGCAACGTCGCCCGCGGGGACGGCACGCAGGTGTTCGTCGCCGTGCAGGCCAGCGGCACCGCCCAGGTCGAGCAGGACGGCCGGGCCACGGAACTGCGGCCCGGGGACCTCGCGTTCTTCGAGACCGTACGTCCGTACCGCACCCGTTTCCCGCAGCGGTTCCAGCTGAAGATCTTCGCCGTGCCCCGCGGTCTCCTCGGGCAGTCGGAGGCGGCCCTCGGACGGCTCACGGCACGGGCCCTCCGCCCGCAGGGCGGGCTCGCCGCACTGTTGTCGCCGTTCATGTCACGGCTGGCGGACACCTCGGAGACCTACTCCGGGCCGGTGGCCGACCGGATCGCCGGGAGCGTCGTCGCCCTGCTGGCCACGGCCGCCGCGCAGCAACTGGACGGGGAGCCGGCCGCTCTGCCGGGGGCCGAGCGGGTGTTGCTGCTGCGCGTCCAGCGGTTCATCCGCTGGAATCTGGCGGATCCCGGCCTGAGCCCCGCGGTCATCGCCCGGGCGCACGGGATCTCGGTGCGCTATCTGCACCGGCTGTTCGAGCAGGAGGGCACGACGGTCGGCCACTGGATCCGCCGGCTCCGGCTCCAGGAGTGCCGCAGGGAACTGACCGACACCGCGGGCCTGGGCGGTGTCGCCCGCCGCTGGGGCTTCAGCGGCACCGCGCACTTCGGACGGGCGTTCCGCCGGGAGTACGGCACCTCCCCCACCGACTGGCTGCTGGGCGAACGTGACCGCCGCCGCTGCCTGGAGGCGTCTTGAAGGAGCGTGATCGTCGACGGCAGTCGTTCTCCGCCGCGTACGGCGATGTCGGGCTGGTCACCGGGGCGGACCCGGCGTCCTGGCGGGGTGCCCCGCGCCTGCTCCATCTGGGCATGCTCCAGGTCGCGACGGAGGAATGCGACGCCGGGGAGATCGTACGGACCGCGCGCGACGTGACGGCGGACGGCCGGACCCACCTGTGCGCCCGCCTCCAGCTCCGGGGCAGCGCGCTGGTGTCCCAGGACGGCCGCCGCACGCGACTGCGCCCGGGGCGCCTGGCCTTCTACGACGCCGGCCGGCCGTTCAGGGTGGTGCTGCCGGAGGCACAGCGGGCGCGCATCCTCATGGTCCCGCGCCCTCTGCTCAGACTGGGCGAGACGGAGATCCGGCGGATCACCGCGAAGGCGGTCGGCGACCCGCCCGACAGCCCGGCCGCGCTGCTGCTTCCGTTGCTGGACGGACTGGTGCGGGAGCTCGAATCGGTCGCGACGGCCGCCCGCGAGGAGCTCACACGCGCCGTCGTGGACCTCCTCGCGGCCTTGGCCACCGATCAGTCGACCAGCCCCGAGCCAATGACTGCCGAGCCAGTGACTGCGGGGTTGGGCGGTGCGGGGTGCGTCCGTGCGGGGCATGTCGGTTCGGCGCATGTCGGTACAGGGCACGTCGGCGCGGGGCAGGCCGCGATGCTGGACCGCATCAAGGCCACCATCGAAACCCGCCTGGGCGAGCCCGAGCTCTCCCCAGGGCTCCTCGCCGCGGAGCACGGCATCTCCCTGCGCTATCTGCACAAGCTCTTCCAGCAGCGGGGCACCACGGTCGGCGGCTGGATCCGGCGACGCCGACTGGAAGCGTGCCGGGCCGAACTCGCCCGCCCGTCGGCGGCCGGCCGCCCCATCGCCGTCGTGGCCGGCCGCTGGGGTTTCGTCAGCCCCGCCCACTTCAGCCACGCCTTCCGCAAGGCCTACGGGGTCTCCCCGGCGCGGTACCGGGAGCAGCGGCAGGGCGGCTGACGGGCCGCGGCGGGCCGGGTGCGGGCAGGTCACGGCAATCCTGGAGCAGGTGCGCCCCGCGTCGGCAGGAAGCTCGACGGCCCGTGTGCCGCCCGGTGCCTCCCCCGCGGTCCTGTGCTCCCACCTGCTGTGCCCTGCCGGACCGGCACCGGCTCTCACCTGCTGTGCACTGCCGGACCGGCACCGGTGCACTGGTGAGCAATCGCCCCCGGCTCCGCGGTTCTAGCGTCCTCACCGAGGCGCCCGCACAGCGCAACCCAAGATCGAGGAGAACCCCATGTCCGACGCCGTCGAGCCGGTCCAGCCGGTGCTGGAGCCCGCAGCCCAGGCCTTCGCCGAGGCGACCGCCAACCCGCCCTACCTCTTCGACCTGGGCCCGGCCGAGGGCCGCAAGGCGGTCGACGAGGTGCAGTCCGGCGACATCGCCAAGCCCGCCGTCGACGAGGAATGGATCACCGTCGACGGCGGCCCCACCGGCAGTGTCCGGGCCCGCATCGTCAAGCCCGCCGGCGCCACCGGCACCCTCCCGGTCATCCTCTACCTCCACGGCGCCGGCTGGGTGTTCGGCAACGCCCACACCCACGACCGCCTGGTCCGCGAACTCGCCACCGGCGCCGAAGCCGCCGTCGTCTTCCCCGAGTACGACCTCTCGCCCGAGGCCCGCTACCCCGTCGCCATCGAGCAGAACTACACCGTCGCCCGCTGGATCGTCACCGACGGCGCGACCAGGAACCTCGACGCCGACCGCATCGCCGTGGCCGGCGACTCCGTCGGCGGCAACATGAGCGCCGCCCTCACCCTGATGGCCAAGCAGCGCGGGGACGTCCCCCTCGTCCAGCAGGTGCTGTTCTACCCGGTCACCGACGCGAGCTTCGACACCGCCTCCTACCACCAGTTCGCCACCGGCTACTTCCTCCGCCGGGACGCCATGCAGTGGTTCTGGGACCAGTACACGACCGACGCGGCCGAACGCGCCCAGATCACCGCCTCCCCGCTGCGCGCCACCACCGCACAGCTCACCGGCCTGCCCCCGGCCCTGATCATCACCGGCGAGGCCGACGTCCTGCGCGACGAGGGCGAGGCCTACGCCAACAAGCTCCGCCAGGCCGGCGTCCCCGTCACCGCCGTGCGCTACCAGGGCATCATCCACGACTTCGTCATGCTCAACGCCCTGCGCGAGACGCACGCCGCCGACGCCGCCATCGACCAGGCCGTCACCACCCTGCGCGCCGCGCTGCACGGCTGACCGGGAAGGAGCACCGCACATGTCCACCACTCCCACCGTCCTCCTCGTGCACGGCGCCTTCGCGGACGCCGGCAGCTGGGCCGGGGTGATCGAGGAACTCCAGGGCCACGGCATCCCTGTGATCGCGCCGCCCAACCCGCTGCGCGGCCTGGCGTCCGACTCCGCCTACATCGCCTCCCTGGCGTCCCAGATCGACGGCCCGGTCGTCCTCGTCGGCCACTCCTACGGCGGTGCGCTCATCACCGTGGCCGGTGTCACGGAGAACGTGGTCGGTCTGGTCTACGTGGCGGCCTACGTCCTCGAAGAGGGCGAGAGCCTGGGCGAGTTGCAGGGCCGTTTCCCGCTCTCCCCGCTCGTCGGCAGCCTCAAGCAGTGGACGTATCCGGTTCCGGGTGGTGACCCGGCGGTCGAGGTCACCATCGCCGAGGACGCCTTCCCGTCGGTGTTCGCCGCCGACGTGCCCGCGGACGTCACCAAGGTGCTCGCGGCGGCCCAACGCCCCCTGGCCGCCTCGGCGTTCGAGGAGACGGCGCCGGTGGCCGCGTGGCAGTCCAAGCCGTCCTGGGCGCTCGTCGCCGGCGCGGACGAGGCGATCAACCCCGAGGTCGAGCGCTTCGGCGCCGAGCGGGCCGGGGCCACGATCGTCGAACTGGACGGCGCCTCGCACGCGGTGGCGGTCTCGCGGCCCAAGGAGGTCGCCGACCTCATCCGTGCGGCGGTCCGCGCGACGAGCTGACACGGCGAAGGAGCGGCGCGGCCGGACATCCGTACGGTGTCCGGCCGCGCCGCCTCCGTCGGGAGCCCGAGCCGGCTGCACCGCACACGGTTCCGGGAGCCCGGGCCGGCTGCACCGCGCACGGTTCCGGGAGCCCGGGCCGGCTGCACCGTGCACGGATCTTGACGCCAGGAGGACGCCGAGATTAGCGTTCCGGCGTTTCCACTCTATTGAATCGTTTCAATACCTCTCCTGGGGCGAAAAATGCACAAGCCCGTTCCGCAGCGTGGCGGGATTTCCCGGCGTACCGTGCTGGCCGCTTCCCTGGCCGCGGGTGCGGCCTCGGCGCTCACCGCGACCGGCATCACGAGCGCCGGTGCCGCTCCCCTGACCGGCCCGCAGCAACTGTCCGGCACCTGGTTCGCCTCCGCTCCGCGCGCCGTGCGCCCCAAGTTCCGCTGGTGGTGGCCGGACGGCCTCGTCGACCCGGCGGAGATCGCCCGCGAGATCGACCAGATCGCCGACGCCGGCTTCGGCGGGGCCGAGATCGCCGCCGTCCACCACAGCATCAAGGACAAGTCCGTCCTCGACACCGCGCACCACGGCTGGGGCAGCACCCCCTGGCGCGAAGGAGTCGAGGCCGCTCTGCGGCAGGCCGCCCGCCGGGGCCTGACCGTCGACCTCACCCTCGGCCCCAGCTGGCCCGTCGCCGTCCCCGGCGTCACCCCCGACGACGAGGCGGCCGCACAGGAACTCGCTTACGGCCGCGCCTCCGTGGCCGCCGGCACCACCTATCAGGGGCCGGTCCCCGAACCGGTGCGCCCGGCCGCGAGCGGCGTCACCTCGCGCACCCTGCTCGCCGTCCAGGCGGCCCGCGTCGAGCCCGCCAACGCGACCCGCAAGGAAACCGGCCTCGACCTCGCAGGCGTCCAGGACCTCACCGGCACCGTCGAGGACGGCGCCCTGACCTGGACGGCGCCCGCCGAGGGCGACTGGGTGCTGATCTCCTACTGGCAGCGCAGCACCGCCCAACAGCCCGAGTCCGGCCCGCACTCCGCGCCCGCCGCCTACGTCGTCGACCACTTCAGCCCCGCGGGCACCGCCGCCGTCACCGGCTTCTGGGAGCGCTCCGTCCTGACGGGCACGGTCCGCAGGCTCCTCAAGGCGGCGGGCGGCGCGTTCTTCGAGGACTCCATCGAGCTGGAGACCGACTCCCTGGTGTGGACCTCGGCACTGCCCGAGGCCTTCGAGCAGCGCACCGGCCGCCCGCTGCTGCCGTATCTGCCGGCCCTGGTCCTGGACAAGAGCAACCAGGTCTTCGCCTTCGAGGCACAGCTCACCCGGCAGATCCGCCACGACTTCTGGGAGACCGTCTCCCAGCTGTTCAACACCCACCACGTCACCGCCCTCAGGGACTGGGCGCACTCCCTCGGCATGCGACTGCGGTCGCAGCCCTACGGCCTCCAGACCGACGCCATCGCCTCGGCCGCGCTCCTCGACATCCCCGAGGGCGAGTCGCTGGGCTTCAAGAACCTCGACGACTACCGGTGTCTCGCGGGCGGCCGGGACATGGCCGGGCACACGGTCCTGTCCTGCGAGTCGGGCGCCTACAACGGCTCGGCGTACAGCACGACCTGGGACCGGTTCCTGCGGACCATGGGCGGCGCCTACGCGGCCGGTGTCAACCAGACGGTCGTGCACGGCTTCTCCTATGCGACCGCCCCGGGTGTCAGCTGGCCGGGCTTCGCCGCGTTCAGCCCGTACAACGGCGCTGCCGGTTACGGCGAGTCATGGGGGCCGAGACAGCCCACCTGGCGGCACGCCGAGGACATCGCGGGCTACCTCGGGCGGGTCCACCAGGTTCTGCAGACCGGCACCCCGCAGATCGACGTCGCCGTCTTCCGGCAGACCGGCTACACGGCGACCGGCATCGGCGCCTCCTGGTTCACCTCGACCGGCGTCCCGCTCGGCTGGACCCACCAGTTCCTCAGCGGCCCCCTGCTCGACCTGCCCGCAGCCCGGGTCGCGGACGGCCGTCTGGCCCCCGACGGGCCCGCCTACAAGGCCCTGTTCGTGGAAGGTGACTTCTTCTACTCCTCTGCTCCCACCCTGGCCCTCGCCGACGCGCGCAAGCTGCTCGACCTGGCCCGGGCCGGGCTGCCCATGGTCCTGCTCGGCGCCTTCGACCAGGCGCTGACCCCGGGTGTGCCCGGCCAGGACGAGACGGTACGGCTGCGCGAGGTCCTCGCCACGCTCCTCGCCCTGCCCCACGCCAGGGCCGTCACCGACAAGGCCGCGGTCGGCGACGCCCTCACCGCTCTCGGCGTCACCCCGGACGCCCGGTACGCCACCTCGTCCACGCTCCTCAACTTCCACCGCGTCACCGGCGACACCGACCTGTACTACCTCTGCAACGGCAAGCACGCCGAGACGGTCAAGCCGCCCGTCGCCGCCGTCGACCACGACATCACCCTGCGCCCGACCAGGCGCGGCACGACCGTCCCGTACCGGCTTGACCCCTGGACGGGAGAGGTGACCCGCATCGGCCGTTACACCGAGGACGACAACGGCATCACCCTGCGCGTCAGCCTCGAACCCGGACAGGCCACGGTCATCGCCCTCGGCCGCCCGGGGCTGTTCGGGGACCGCAACGGCGCCCGGCAGCACGCCGTGGCCGCCGACGCCGACAGCGTGCTGTTCACCGACCGCGGGCTGGCCGTCCGCGCCGCGGCCGCCGGTACCTACACCACCCGCCTCTCCGGAGGCCGTACGGTCACCACCGCGCTGCCCGCGGTGCCGGCCCCGGTGACGCTGGACCGGTGGCGGCTCGACGTCGAGGACTGGTACCCCGGCTCCGCGCCGACCGACACCGAGGTCGTCCGGCGCACGCTCAGCCTCGACGCGCTGCTGCCGTGGTCGCAGATCCCCGAGCTCGCCGACTCCGCCGGCCTCGGCCGCTACCGCGCCACTGTGACCCTGCCCGCCGACTGGTCCTCGGCCCACGGCGCGGTCCTGGAACTGGGCGTGGTCAGCGACACGTTCCGGGTGACGGTCAACGGCGTGCGGCTGGCCCCCGCCGACCGGCTCCACCCGGTCGTGGACCTGGGCGGGCGGGTGCGGCCCGGCACCAATGTGATCGAGGTGGAGGTGGCCACGCCCCTCATCAACCGTCTCCGGGTCAGCCGGCCGACCGTCTTCGGCACGGCCGCCCGCCAGGCGTACGGCCTTTCCGGGCCCGTCCGTCTGGTGCCGTACGCCCAGGATCTGGTGGACTGACGACGAGCCGGCGGGGCAGCACCCCGGGTTCTTCGCCGGCTCGGTGACCGGAAGAACGGGAAGAACGGGAAGAACGGGAAGAACGGGAAGAACACCAGGAGGCGTCCGCCATGTCGCTCGTCCGTGTCCACAACTTCTCCGTCTCGCTCGACGGCTTCGCCACCGGCGAGGGGCTGAGCCTCGACGCGCCCTTCGGCCACGCGGGTGAACGGCTGCACGAGTGGATGTTCGCCACCCGCTGGTGGCAGGAGACGAGCGGCGGCTCCGGCGGCGGCAGCGGGCTGGACGACGTCTTCGTGCGGCGGTTCACGCCGGACATCGGCGCCGAGATCATGGGCGCCGGGAAGTTCGGACCCCCCGGGTGGCACAAGGACCCGGAGTGGAAGGGCTGGTGGGGCCCGAACCCGCCCTTCCACACACCGGCCTTCGTCCTCACCCACCACCTGCGGGAGTCGATCGAGATGGAGGGCGGCACGACGTTCCACTTCCTCGACACCTCGCCCGCGAAGGCGCTGGAGGCCGCCCGCGAGGCCGCGGGCGGCCTGGACGTACGCATCGGCGGCGGCCCCTCCACCATCCGCGCCTTCCTCGCCGAGGGCCTGATCGACCACCTGCACGTCGTGGTCGTCCCGATCGTCCTCGGTCGCGGTGTACGCCTCTGGGACGGGTTGGAAGGCCTGGAGAAGGACTACGCCGCGGAGGCCGTCTCCTCGCCCAGCAGGGTCACTCATCTGACGCTCACGCGCCGGGTGTCGTGAGCCGGCTCCGCCGGGCGCCCCGGCGGAGCCGTTCCGTCCGCGTCAGCTGCCGAGCGCGGCCAGCACCACGGCCTTGGCCTCCTCCTGGACCTGGCGCAGATGATCGGGGCCGAGGAAGGACTCCCCGTAGATCTTGTAGACGTCCTCGGTGCCCGAAGGGCGGGCTGCGAACCAGGCGTTGGCGGTGCCGACCTTGATGCCGCCGAGGGCGGCGCCGTTGCCGGGGGCCTCGGTGAGGACCGTGGTGACCGGCTCGCCGGCGAGGGTGTCGGCGGTGACCTGGCGCGGGGACAACTTCGCGAGCAGGGCCTTCTCCTCGCGGGAGGCCGGGGCGTCGACGCGGGCGTAGGCGGGGGCGCCGAAGCGGTCGGTGAGCCCGGCGTAGTGCTGCGAGGGGGTCTTGCCGGTGACCGCGGTGATCTCGGAGGCGAGCAGGGCGAGCAGGATGCCGTCCTTGTCGGTGGTCCACACCGAGCCGTCGCGGCGCAGGAAGGAGGCGCCGGCCGACTCCTCGCCGCCGAAACCGAGGGTGCCGTCGGACAGACCGTCCACGAACCACTTGAATCCGACGGGGACTTCGACCAGCGGGCGGCCGACGTCCGCCGCGACCCGGTCGATCATGCCGGACGACACGAGGGTCTTGCCGATCCCGGCGCCGGCCGGCCACTGCTGCCGGTGCGAGAACAGGTAGGAGATCGCCACGGCGAGGTAGTGGTTGGGGTTCATCAGGCCCCCGTCGGGGGTGACGATGCCGTGCCGGTCGGCGTCGGCGTCGTTGCCGGTGGCGATGTCGAAGCGGTCGCGCTGCTCGATGAGCGAGGCCATGGCGTACGGGGAGGAGCAGTCCATGCGGATCTTGCCGTCCCAGTCCAGGGTCATGAACCGCCAGGTGGGGTCGGCGAGCGGGTTCACCACGGTGAGGTCGAGGCCGTGCTGCTCGGCGATGCGGCCCCAGTAGGCGACCGAGGCGCCGCCCAGCGGATCGGCGCCGATACGGACACCGGCCGACCGGATCGCGTCCAGGTCCAGGACGCTCGGCAGGTCGGCCACGTAGGCGCCGAGGAAGTCGTGACGACCGGTGCCGGGGGCGGCCAGGGCGCGGGCGTACGGGATGCGTCGTACGTCCTTCAGGCCGCCCGTGATGATCTCGTTGGCGCGGTCCTGGATCCAGGTGGTCGCCTCGGAGCCGGCCGGGCCGCCGCTCGGCGGGTTGTACTTGAAGCCGCCGTCGGCGGGCGGGTTGTGCGAGGGGGTGACCACCACGCCGTCGGCGAGGCCGGAGGCGCGGCCGCGGTTGTGGGTGAGGATGGCGTGGGACACCGCCGGGGTGGGGGTGTAACCGTCGGTCTGGTCGATGAGGACGGTCACGTCGTTGGCGGCGAACACCTCCAGGGCCGTGATCCGGGCGGGCTCGGACAGGGCGTGGGTGTCGGCGCCGAGGAAGAGCGGGCCGTCGGTGCCCTGGGCGGCGCGGTACTCGCAGATGGCCTGGCTGGTGGCGGCGATGTGGTCCTCGTTGAACGCCGCCGCGAGCGCCGAGCCGCGGTGTCCGGAGGTGCCGAACGCCACGCGTTGCCCGGGCTCGGCCGGGTCGGGGTGCAGGGCGTAGTACGCCGTGACCAGACGGGCCACGTCGATGAGGTCCTCGGGCCCGGCGGCCTGTCCCGCTCGCGCGTCCTGCATTTCCCCGCTCCTCCGCAAGAGTCGACCAGTGCGTACGGCCCTCATTCTCTCCTGTCCGGGGCGGGGGGACGCTCATCGGGCGGCCGTTGTGGCACGCGGGCGGTGGATGCGACGATGCAGGTCGGCGAGGGAAGGGGAGCATCGACGTGCCGCACGAGGATCAACGGCCGCCTGCCGCAGTCCTGTTCGACGCGCTGGGCGCCGACTACGAGAAGGCGTTCGCCCACGCGCCCGCACATCTGGCGGCGCTGGAGTGGCTGAGCGAGCGGCTGCCGCCGGAGGCGCGCGTCCTGGACGTGGGCAGCGGCACCGGACGTCCCACCGCGGCCGCGCTGGTCGGGGCGGGGCACTCGGTGCTGGGGGTGGACGTCTCCCCCGTCATGGTCGAACTCGCCGCCCGTCAGGTGCCCGAGGCCGAGTTCCGGCACGCCGACATCCGTGAACTCCCGCTGGAGCCGGAGTCGTTCGACGGGGTGTGCGTGTTCTTCTCACTGCTGCAGATGACCCGGGCCGAGCAGTCGGCGCTGCTGCGGCGGCTGGCCCGGGCCCTCCGGCCCGGGGGGCATCTGGTGCTGGCCACGGTGCCCGCGGACGTGGAGGACATGGAGGTCGTCTTCATGGGCCGCCCGGTCCGCGCGACGAGCTTCGCCGAGGACGACGCCGTCGCCGTGGTGGAGGAGGCGGGCCTGACGGTGCTGTCCCGACACCGGTCCACCTTCACCCCGAACCATCCGGAGGCCGGCCCCGAACCCCACCTCTTCCTGCACTGCCGCCGGGAGCGGACGCAGCGCTGACACGCCCGAGCGGGATCAGGTCCCCGGACCTGGTACCTGTCGTACATCGCGTACCCGAAACCCCGGTGCCACGGAGACAAGGGCGAGAAGAACGCGGCCTTCCGTCCGGCCGACACCCCGCCGGACGTCTTCTCGCCCGGCGGCGCCACACACTAGAAGCGGGTCACCGGCCGGGAGGGGGATTTCCTCTACGTGCCCGTCGGCGGCCTGCACGCCCTCAAGAACGTGACCGACGAGCCGATGTCCATGCTCATGCTGTTCTCCCCCGGCGCCCAGCGCGAGGAGTACTTCGAGCAAGTCGCGGAGATGACCCGGCGCGGCAGCCGGGAGGAGCTCAAGGAGTTCCGCATCCGGCACGTGATCAGGGGGTGGGGGCCGTGAATTCCACCCACATCGGATAGTGGTCGGAGATGTGGAAGGACAGCTCGTTCAGGGTGTGTTCGCCCTGGAGCTGCGGCACGAAGTCGACCTGACCGCCGGCGCCGGCCTCCAGGGTCAGCACGGGCCGGTTCTGCCCGCCCTGGGTGAACCAGGCGATCTGGTCGTAGAAGTGCCCGGCGCCGGGGTCGTCGAAGATGGTGCGGGGCAGACCGGCCAGCTGCGGGGCGGGGACGAGGCCGGTGGAGGTGAAGGCCTCGAACAGCGGGTCGCCGACCCGGTCGATGTTGAAGTCGCCCAGCGCGATGAGGTTGTGGTCCCAGCCGAACTCGCGCTCCGCCCAGTCCGCCAGCCACCGGGCGATCGCGCGCAGTTCGGGCACCCGGTCGGCGGGCGGACCGCCGAACCGGACGTGCAGGGTGACGAGGATGAAGGTCTGTTCCCGCCACAGGAAGCTGACCGCGTAGGGGGTGCGGGCGAACTGCCGGTCCAGTTCCCCCCTCCCCAGGTCCGCCCCCTGTTCGAGAGGGACGACGAGTTCGCAGGCCAGACCGGACGGCTTGACGCGCCGGGTGTCGAAGAGGAACGCCAGTCGTTCGGGGTTGGCGTCCTCGCCCCTGGTGACGTCGGTGAGGATGAACGCCCAGTGCTCGCCGAGCAGTTTCATCAGGTGGCGCAGGGCCCGCAGATCCCCGCGCACCTCCTGTACGGCCACCACGTCGAAGCGGCGCAGCACGGCGGCGATCATGTGCAGGTCGGTGAAGTTCCGTTTCGGAGACGCGCCCTGCGGGGTCGTCCAGTCCTTGGTGAGGCCGCCGAACACCCGGAGGTTCCACGTCGCGATCCGCAGCCGCGTTCCTCCGGGCCTGCCGGGCAGCATCGCGTCGAGGGCCTCCTCCCAGCGGGCGACACGGTCGGACACGCGCTGGGGCGGCGCCAGCACATCAGCTTCTCTCGGCATGACAGGGCCTCCTCCGCTGCGGACGGACACGTCGAGCGTCGAAGAGGCGGGCGGGCCGGGGCAAGAGCCCATTGCGGTGACGCCAGGGCTCCGAGGTCGCGGGGCGAGTCGACCGGTGGAGCGTTCAGAGCACGCGCAGGACTCCGACGACCTTGCCGAGGATCTGGGCCTGGTCGCCGGGGATCGGCTCGTAGGCGGGGTTGCGGGGCATCAGCCAGACCCGTCCGTCCTGGCGGCGGAGCACCTTGACGGTGGCCTCGTCCTCCAGGAGCGCGGCGACGATGTCTCCGTGGTCGGCGCTGTCCTGGCGTCTGACGGTGACGATGTCGCCGTCGCAGATCGCCGCCTCGATCATCGAGTCGCCGGACACCGTCAGGGCGAACAGGTCTCCCTCACCGACGACTTGCCGGGGCAGGGAGTACACGTCCTCGACCATCTCGGCGGCGAGCAGCGGGGCACCGGCGGCGATCCGGCCGACGAGGGGCACCTCGACGGGTGCCGTGCTGCGGTGCCCCAGGTCGGGGGCCCAGGAGGGGCGGACCTGGTAGGCGCGGGGGGTGTGCGGGTCGCGGTAGAGGACGCCCTTGCGTTCCAGCACCATCAGCTGGTGGGCGACCGAGGACGTGCTGGCGAGTTCCACGGCCTGGCCGATCTCCCGCATCGACGGCGGGTAGCCCTGCCGCGCGACCGTCTCGGTGATGTAGCGGACGATGGCCGCCTGGCGGCTCGTCAGCTCTCCTTCGGCGACCCGGGGCCCCGGGGGACGGCCCCGGCGGGCGGGCGCGGTGTTCTCCATCCGGGGCACCTCCGTGCAAGATCCTTACGCAATGTGACCATAACCCACACTCCCCTCCAATTGGAACACTGTTTCGATCGAGAGGGCCAGACCTCCTCCCCGAGGGCGACGGGACCTGGCGGTAGCGCGGGTGTGACGTCTCCCAGGTCGCCGGGGTGCCGGTCCTTCGCCCCGGGACCAAGGACGGTGGGCAAGCGGCGTGCGGGTGCGCACCATGGGCGCCGTGACCTCTCACCCTTTCGATGTGGACGCGTTCCTGGACCGGCCGTTGACCGCCCGCCTGGCCACGAACGGACCCACCGTGCGGCCCCTGTGGTTCCTGTGGGAGGAAGGCGCCTTCTGGGTGCTCACAGGCCCGTGGACGCGGCTGTTCGGTCGGGTCGAGGTCGACCCGCACGTCTCGCTCGTGGTGGACGAGTGCGATCTCGTCACCGGCCGGGTCCGGCAAGTGGTCGCCCGGGGAGCGGCCGAGCTCGTGCCGTTCGACGTACCGCGTGGCCGCCGCAAGCTCACCCGTTGCCTCGGCGCGGACGAGACACGGTGGGACGACCGGTTCGTGCGTTATCTGTACGACGACCCCGGTGAACGGGGGACCGTGTGGTTGCGCCTGACGCCCCGTTCGCTCCGTGCCCGCGACCTGAGCTGCTCCGTACCGGCACTCGGGGACTGACCACGGCACCGCGGCCGGGCAAAGGACTGCGGTCCGCCGATCTTTGCGTGGACAATGGCAGCGACCACCCCACACCTGGGACCTCATCCATCGCCCGGAGCGTCATGAACACGGCCTCAGCGACGAACCGCCCCGAGTCGAGCGGCTTCGACGGGCGGGCGCGGGCGCTTGCCAGGCTCGCCCTGCTCTGTCTCGCGGGCGCCGTCGCGTCCGTGGCGGCCGGTGCGAGCCAGCTGCTGATCCTGCTGGCGGGCCTGTGCGGGCTGGGGCTGGCCGGCGCGGGCATCTGGTGGGGCTTGGCTCACCGGGGGCTGGCGCGGCTGTGCGGTGCCCTGCTGGCCGTGGCCGCGCCGGTGGGCGTCCTCGTCCTGTACGCCGTGTCGGGCCTGTGGCTGTTCGCGGTGGCGGCGCTGGGAGCGTGGACCGCGGCGCTGGCCTGCGCCAGGAGCGCGCTGCGGCGGCGCCGCAGGCCGCACGGCATGCGCTCGCGGTCCGTACGGCCGCCCGACCGCCCCGTGCTGATCATGAATCCGCGGTCCGGTGGCGGGAAGGTCGGCCGGCACTCCCTGGTGGAGCGGGCCGAGGCACTCGGTGCCCGGGTGATCCTGCTCGACCTGGACACCCGGCCCGATCCGGCGGCGCTGGCCCGGCAGGCCGTCGCCGAGGGCGCGGATCTTCTCGGCGTGGCCGGCGGCGACGGCACGCAGGCGTTGGTCGCGGCGGTGGCCGCCGCCCACGACGTGCCGTTCATGGTCCTGGCCGCCGGGACCCGCAACCACTTCGCCATGGACCTGGGGCTGGACCGCACCGACCCGGCGACCGGCCTGGACGCCCTGACCGACGGCGTGGAACTCCGGGTCGACCTCGGCGACGTCGCCGGGCGGCCGTTCGTCAACACGGTCTCCTTCGGGGCGTACGCCGAGATCGTGCAGAGCCCCGACTACCGCGACGCCAAAGCCGTCACCGCGCTCGACCAGCTGCCGGACCTGCTGGCCGGGGAGGGCGCCGCGAAGCTCCAGGCCCGGGCCGACGGCGAGCCGCTGCCGGTGCCGCAGGCGCTCCTGGTGAGCAACAACCCCTACGTCCTCGCCGACCCGCTGGGCGCGGGGCGCCGGTCCCGTCTCGACTCGGGCCGGCTGGGCGTGCTCGCGGTCCGGATCGAGGGTGCCGCCCAGGCGGCCGAACTGGCGTTCCGGGGCGAACGCGCCAGTGGCATCACCTCGCTGACCGCCCGTCGGGTGACCGTCGAAGCCGAAGCGGACCGGATTCCGGTGGCCGTGGACGGCGAGGCGCTCACCCTGCCGCCGCCGGTGGTGTGCGCGGTGCGGCCCGGCGCGCTGCGCGTGCGGGTGCCCCGGCAGCGTCCGGGCGCGCCCTACACGGCCCCCTCCGTGGACTGGCGGCACATTGTCCGCCTCGCCCTCGACCGTCCCTCCCCCACCACCAGCACACCGCAGGAGCACAGCGATGCCTGACCGCCCGCAGCGTGACCACGACGCCTCCCGAGCGCTGTTGCACGATCTCGCCGCCCTCGACCAGGCGCTGTACGAGGCCGTGACGGTCACGCACACGCCGACCCTGGACCACGCCCTGCGCCGGCTGTCCGCGGCGGCCGACCACTCCAAGATCTCGTTCGCGGTCGCGGGCCTGCTCGCCCTGTGGCCCGGCCGGCCCCGGCGCGCCGCGGTCCTGGGCGTCGCGGCCATCGGCCTCGCCTCGACGACGGCGAACCTGCTGGGCAAGCGGCTGGTACGGCGCCCGCGTCCGCACCGGGCCGAGGACTCGCCGTTTCCCGGGCGGCACGTGCCCATGCCGAAGTCCGCGTCGTTCCCCTCCGGCCACACCGCGTCAGCCGTCGCCTTCGCCGCCGCGGTGGGCCCGGCGCTCCCCGCCGCCACGCTGCCGCTCGGGCTGCTCGCCTGCGCGGTGGGCTACTCCCGGGTCCACACCGGCGTGCACTACCCCGGTGATGTCATCGCGGGCGCCGTCCTGGGCACCGGTGCGGCGGCCGCCGTGCTGGCCGCCACCGGATGGGACGGCCCCCACCGCAACCGGCTTCCCTGATGCCCCCAGCCCCCCAGCCCCACCGCAACCCGCTTCCCCGATGCACGCCGACCCCCAGCACACCCGGCTTCCCCCATGCCGTGCCCGTCGGCCTCCGCGCGGGATCAGCCCGGGCCCGGGGTTGCTTTCCCCGGTGCCGTCACGACGCCCGTCGCCGCCGCCCTCAGCAGGCCGCGGAAGGTGGGGCACTCCATGTGGCTCGGCGCGGGGCAGGCGGCGGCGTGTCGCAAGGAGTCGCGCAAGACGGCCAGTTCCCGCATCCGCTCCTCCAGTTCCTCCGCCTTGGCCGCGAGCATCCCGCGGTCGATGTCCGGCCGCCCGTCCGGCGCGAACACGCGCGCGATCTCGTCGAGCGAGAAGCCCGCGGTGCGGCCCAGTGCGATCAGCGCGAGGCGTTCGAGCACGCCGGGGTCGTACTGCCGGCGCAGGCCGCGGCGGCCGACGGGGGTGATCAGCCCCTTCTCCTCGTAGTACCGCAGGGTCGAGGCGGGGACGCCCGCGCGTCGCGCCACCTCGCCGATGTCCAGGACCGTCATCTTCTTGACCTCAAGTCGGCTTGAAGTAGCACGCTGTCATTCCGAACCCGACGATGGCAAGCAGGCACAGGAGACGCTCATGGAGTTCAAGCACCCGACCGAGGACGACCAGGCGGCCCGCTGGGCCCGCGCCGGCCACATCTGGGTGGAGAAGCAGGAGTTGCTGGACGGCCTGCTCAGGCCGCTGGAGGAGGTGCTCGTCGAGGGGATGCCCGCCGACACCGGGGGCCGGGTGCTCGATGTCGGCTGCGGCACCGGGAGCACCACGGTGGCCGTCGCCCGGCGACTCGGTCCGGGCGGGCGGTGCGTCGGCGTCGACATCTCCGCACCGATGATCGCCGCCGCCCGGGAACGCGCGGAGCGGGCGGGCGTGGCGGCGTCGTTCGTCGTGGCCGACGCGGCGGACCATCCCTTCGAACCGGCGAGCTTCGACGCCGTCGTGTCGCGCCTCGGTGTGATGTTCTTCGATGACCCGGTCCACGCCTTCACCCAGTTGCGGAGCGCGGCCGGGGACGGGGCCCCGCTGCGGTTCGTCGCCTGGCGCGGCGCCGCGGAGAACCCCTTCATGACGACGGCCGAACGGGCCGCCGCCCCGCTGCTGCCGCAGCTTCCGGCCCGGCGGCCGGACGGACCGGGCCAGTTCGCCTTCGCGGACCCGGACAAGGTCCGCGGCATCCTGGCACGGAGCGGCTGGGGCGAGATCGGCATCCGGCCGGCCGAACTGCCCTGCACCCTGCCGACAAGCGAACTGGAGGGCTACATCACCCGCCTCGGGCCCCTCGGCATGGTCCTCCCGGACGTGGACGAGGAGACCCGGCCGAAGGTGGTGGACGCGGTCCGCGCCGCCTTCGAACCGTTCGTGCACGGCCCCGAGGTCCGTTTCACGGCGGCCTGCTGGGTGGTGGAGGCCCGGGCCGCGGCATCGCGGTAGCCCAGGCCACCGGCCGTTCTTCCGCGGCGCGGCAGTGGGGCGGTTCGCTGCGGGCCGGGACGTACCATTCCCGGGGCCGAGCCGACCGGTCCCCGCACGTGACGAAAGGCCCCGCACGATGACGACCAGCGATGTCACCGCGCTCGACGACCCGGTGGGGTCGTCGCTGCGCGGTCCCCACGCGCACCTCGGCCGGCGACTCGGCCGGGCCGCGAGCTACGTGCCGGGGGTGGCGACCTTCTCCGCGGTGCCCGCCGACGCGGAGGCCGCGGACTGGGCGGATCTGGCCCAGTTGCTCGGGGGCGGCCAGTTCGCGGATCTGTTCAGCTGCACCGCCACCCCGCCAGACGACTGGGAGCCGGTGTTCGTCCTGGAGGGCCGGCAGCTGATCCGGCCCGCCGACAGCTCGGTGGAGCAGGTTGCCGCCGTCGGCGAGGCCGAGGTGGTGGAGCTGGGCGCCGCCGATGTGCCCGAGATGCTCGACCTCGTCACACGGGCCGAACCGGGGCCGTTCTGGCCGCGCACCCATGAACTCGGCACCTATCTCGGCATCCGCGACGGCGGGCGGCTGGTGGCCATGGCGGGTGAACGGCTGCGGCCGCCGGGCTGGACCGAGATCAGTGCCGTCTGCACCGCGCCCGAGGCTCGGGGGCGCGGCCACGCCCGGCGCCTGGTCGGCTCGCTCGCCGACCGCATCACCTCGCGCGGCGAGCGCCCCTTCCTGCACGTGGCCGAGGGCAACTCCGGTGCGCTCGCGCTCTACGAGCGGCTCGGCTTCGAGAGCCGGAAGCAGGTGACCTTCCGCGGTTTCCGTACCCCCTGATGTCCCCGAGGGGGCAGCAGGGGGTACAGGTACGGCCGGTCACCTGGTGTCGCTGTTCCCGGCCCGGTCCGCCACGGCCGCCCGGCCCGCCTCCAGCCGGGCCGCGGGGATGCGGAACGGCGAGCAGGAGACGTAGTCCAGACCGGCCCGGTGGAAGAAGTGGATCGAGTCCGGGTCGCCGCCGTGCTCGCCGCACACGCCCGTCTCCAGGCGGGGGTTGACGGCACGGCCGGCCTGTGCGGCCAGTTCCACCAGGCGGCCGACGCCCTCCTGGTCGATCGTCTCGAACGGCGAGGTCGTGAACACGCCCTTGTCCAGGTAGAGCGGGAAGAACGAGGCCTCGGCGTCGTCGCGGGACAGGCCCCAGGTCGTCTGGGTGAGGTCGTTGGTGCCGAAGGAGAAGAAGTCGGCCGCCTCGGCGATGTGTCCGGCGGTGAGGGCGGCGCGCGGGAGTTCGATCATCGTGCCGATGGGCAGGTCGAGCGGGGTGCCGGTCTCCGCCGCGACCTCGGCGAGGACCCGCTCCGTCTCGGCCCTGGCCAGGCGCAGTTCCTCGACCGTGGCGACGAGCGGGATCATGATCTCGGCGCGCGGGTCACCGCCGTCGCGCAGCCGCCGGATCACGGCCTCCGCCACCGCCCGCACCTGCATGGCCATCAGGCCGGGCACGGCGAGTCCCAGGCGGACGCCGCGCAGGCCCAGCATCGGGTTCTGCTCGTGCATACGCTCCACGGCGTGCAGCAGGGCCCGCTCGTGCGGGTCGGGGTGCGCGCGGGAGGCGAGGCGGACGGCGAGTTCGGTGCGGTCGGGCAGGAACTCGTGCAGCGGCGGGTCGAGCAGCCGGATCGTCACCGGCAGGCCGTCCATCGCCTCGAGGATGCCGGTGAAGTCCGCGCGCTGCAGCGGCAGCAGGTCGGCCAGCGCCTTCTCCCGTGCCGTGTCGTCGCGGGCCAGGATCATCGCCTCGACCAGACTGCGGCGTTCCCCGAGGAACATGTGCTCGGTGCGGCACAGGCCGATGCCCTGGGCCCCGAGGGCGCGGGCGCGGACGGCGTCCTGCGGGGTGTCGGCGTTGGCCCGCACCTCCAGGCGGCGTACGGAGTCGGCGTGCGCGAGGGCGCCCAGCACGGCCCGCGTCAGCGACCCGGTGGCGGTGCCGCTCTCCAGGGCGCGGCCGACCTCGGACGCGGTGAGCCGCAGCGCGCCCTTGTGGACGGTGCCCGCGGTGCCGTCGACGGAGACGATGTCGCCCTCGGCCACGACGATGCCCTCGGCGGTGGTGAACCGGCGGGCCACCGGGTCGACGGCGAGGCCGTCCGCACCGCAGACGCAGACCTTGCCCATGCCGCGGGCCACGACGGCCGCGTGGCTGGTCTTGCCGCCCCGGCTGGTCAGGACCGCCTCCGCGGCGATCATGCCGGGCAGGTCGTCGGGGGTGGTCTCGCGGCGGACCAGGACCGTCTTCTCGCCGGCGGCGGCCCGTCGTACGGCCTCGGCGGAGTCGAAGACCACGGCGCCGACCGCCGCCCCCGGTGAGGCAGGCACGCCGTGCGCGATGGGCACGTCGGCCGCGGTGGTGGCAAAGCGGGGGAACATCAGCCGGGTCAGTTCGGTGCCGTCGACACGGACCAGGGCCTCGTCGGCGGTGATGGTGCCGTCCTCGCTCAGGTCGTGGGCGATACGGAAGGCGGCCTCGGCGGTGCGCTTGCCGACACGGGTCTGCAGGATCCACAGCTTGCCGCGCTCGATGGTGAACTCGATGTCGCACAGGTCGCGGTAATGCTCCTCCAACGTGCGCAGGTGGTCGCCGAGTTCGACGTAGGCGCGCGGGTCGATCGACTTCAGCGCGCTGAGCGGCAGGGCGTCGCGGACACCCGCGACGACGTCCTCGCCCTGGGCGTCGGGCAGGTAGTCGCCGTACATGCCGCTGCGGCCGGTGGCCGGGTCACGGGTGAAGGTGACGCCGGTGCCGGAGTCGGGGCCGAGGTTGCCGAAGACCATCGCCTGGACGTTGACGGCGGTGCCGAGGTCCTCGGGGATGTGTTCGCGCCGGCGGTAGACGCGGGCGCGTTCGCCGTTCCAGGAGTCGAAGACCGCGCGGATGGCACGGGTGAGCTGGTCGGCGGGGTCCTGCGGGAAGTCCTCGCCCGTCTCCCGGCGGATGACGTCCTTGAACTCCTCGGTGAGCGCGGCGAGTTCGCCGGTGTCCAGGTCGTGGTCGTCCGTCGTGCCGCGCCGGGCCTTGTGGGCGGCGAGAGCCTGCTCGAACAGGTCGCCGTCCACGCCCATCACGGTGCGGCCGAACATCTGGATGAGCCTGCGGTAGGAGTCCCAGGCGAACCTCTCCTGCCCCGACGCCTTGGCGAGCCCGGTGACGGACTGGTCGTTGAGGCCGATGTCGAGGATGGTCTCCATCATGCCGGGCATGGAGAAGCGGGCGCCCGAGCGCACGGACACCAGCAGCGGGTCCTCGGGGGCCCCCAGAGTGCGGCCCATCGCGCGTTCCAGGGCGGCGAGGGCGGCGGCCGTCTCGAAGCCGAACTCGGGCGGCTCCTCGCCGGTGGCCAGGTAGACCTTGCAGGCCTCGGTGGTCACCGTGAATCCGGGCGGGACGGGCAGCCCGAGGCGGGTCATCTCGGCGAGCCCGGCTCCCTTGCCGCCGAGCAGGTCGGCCAGCTCCCGGCTGCCCTCGGCGAATGCGTAGACATACTTGACCGGCGCGTTCATCGTGGCCTCTCAGTCGTGGGGTACGACGGCCACGGGGCAGCCGACGTGATGGATGGCGGCGTGGGCGACGGGGCCGGTGCGCGGTCCCGTCGGGCGGTCGGTGGCGCGGCGGCCCACGACCAGCAGGCTCGCGCCGGACGCGGCGCGGACCAGCACGGACTGGGCGCGCCCCTCGGTGACGGTCTCGGCGACCTCGATCTCTGGGTACTTCTCGCGCCACACCTGGAGGACGGCGGTCATGAAGCCGAGCCATTCGTCCGCGCGCTGCGGCTCCTGCACCAGGCCGATGTCGCCGGGTCCGAGCGCGATCGCGGACGGCTGCTGCCAGGCGTGCACCACGCGCAGCCGGGCGGAGCGCAGCCGGGCGGCCTCGAAGGCGAACTCGATGACCTCGTCGCAGGGGTCGCCGAGGTCGAGGGCGAGGACGACGTCCCGGTAGGGGGTGCGGGTGGACTCGTGGCCGTCGGCGGCCGGGACGTGCTCGTCCGTCGCGGTCTCCTCCGCGCGGACCAGGACGACGGGCCGGGTTGCCCTGGCGACCACGCCGAGGGCGACGGAGCCGACCACGAACCCGGTGAAGCCGCTCAGGCCGCGCGAGCCCAGCACCAGCAGGTCGGCCCGGTCGGCGGCGCGCAGCAGGGCGGCGGTCGCGGGCCCCTCTACCTGTTCGTCCTCGACGCGGACGCCGGGGCAGGCCCGCTGGACGCGTTCCTCGGCCTGACGCAGGCAGCGCCGGCCCAGGTGCCGTGCGGCAGCCGTGGCGGTTTCGCCGTTCTGGCGGGGATGCCAGCTCCAGGCGTGCAGCAGTTTCAGCGGCCGGTCCCGTCGTACCGCCTCCCGGGCGGCCCATTCGGCTGCGGCGAGGCTCTCGGCGGACCCGTCGACTGCGGCGATGACGGGCAGAAGCATGACGCGCACCTCCCTGCGGTCGTCGGCTGCTCCACCTCAGCGTCGTCCTGCGGGCTACCGGCAGGTATGGGCCCCAGGGGCCCGTTCCGGGTCCGTTCGGCCCCCTGTGCGGGACCCGGCCGGGCGGTCAGGGTGAAGGTCGTAGTCCGGAAAGGCGGCACACCATGGGCCGAATGATCATCGCCGGCGTCGACCGGTCCGCCCGCAGCAGGGCGGCGGCCGACTGGGCCGCGCGTGAGGCGCTGCTGCGCGGTCTGCCGCTGCGTGTGGTGCATGTGACCGCGCCGGACGACCCGGCCGCCGCCGAGCGGCCGTACCGTCCCGAGGCGGTGGCGGACCGGGTGCTCGCCGAACTCGTCCGGCGCCACCCGCGGTTGACGGGCGATGCCGACACCGTCGCGGGTACGCCCGTGGCCGCCCTGCGGGCGCTCGCCGAGGACGCCGAATTGCTGGTGCTCGGTCTGCGCGGCGAGGGCGGCCACGCCGGTGTCGCCGTCGGGTCGACCGCCGCGGCGCTGGCCGTGGCCTGCCCGGGCCCGCTCGTGCTGGTGCCCGGCGCCCTCGCCGGCGAGGAGCCGACGGGCCCGGCCGACGGGGTCGCCCTGGGGATCGACGCCCGGCACCCGGCCGGTGCCGCGGTCGACCTCGCCTTCGAGGCGGCCCGGCTGCGCGGTGCGCGGCTGCACGCCGTGCACGCCTGGACGCTGCCGGCGCGGGCGGCGCGCACTCCCTTCCCGGTCCTGGAGGAGGACCGGGCGACCTGGGAGGACCAGGAGGTGCAGACGCTGTCCGACGCGCTGCGGCCGTGGCGCGGCACGTACCCGCACGTCGACGTGCTGGAGGACGTGGTGCTGTTCACCCCCGCCGAGGCGCTCGCCCACACGGCCCTCAACTCCGGCCTGGTGGTGACCGGCCGCCGGTCGGGCGGCACGGTGCTGGCCCTGCTGGAGCACGTGCGCTGCCCGGTCGCCGTCGTACCGGCGTGAGCCGTCCCGGTCGGCCCTCGCGACGGGGCCCTTCGGCCCCTGTGAGCCGGGGCGCCCGCACCGCACCGTGAGAGACATGCAGAGGCGTGGTCGGATCGCCGTCATCGGCGTCGGGAACGAGTTCCGGCGCGACGACGGCGTGGGCTGGGCCGTGCTGGCCCGGCTGCGCGAGCGGTCGCTGCCGCCGGGCACCGACCTGGCCACCTGCGACGGCGACCCCGGCCGGCTGATCGGCCTGTGGGAGGGCGCCCGGCTCGCGATCGTGGTCGACGCCGCCCACGCCCACCCCGGCACCCCGGGCCGGGTCCACCGCCTGGAGCTCGACGCCGGGCTCCTCGACCGGCCGCCCACCACCAGCTCGCACGGCCTGGGCCTCGGCGAGGCCGTCGAACTCGCCCGCGTCCTGGGCCTGTTGCCGGAGCACCTGGTCGTCTACGCCGTGGAGGGCACCGACAGCGCCCTGGGCACCGGCCTGTCCCCCGCCGTCGCGGACGCCGTCGAGCCCCTCGTGGCGGCCGTCGCGGACGAGATCGCGCGGGGCGCGGATGCACCGGCGAGGGGGCCGGCATGACCGTGCGCCGCTTCCAGGTGGAGGGGATCGTGCAGGGCGTCGGCTTCCGTCCGTTCGTCTACCGCACGGCGGCCGAGCTGGGCCTGGACGGCTGGGTGGCCAACGTCAACGGTCATGTGGAGGGCGAGGTCGCCGGGCCGCGCCGGGCCGTCGAGGAGTTCGCCGTCCGGCTGCGCACCGACGCCCCGGCCCTGGCCAGGGTGCGGCGCGTCCGGCTCACCGACAGCCCCGGCAGACCGTCGTACCGGGAGGGCTTCCGGGTACGGCACAGCGCGCCCCGCGCCACCGACACGACACCGCGCGAGATCCCGCCGGACGCGGCGACCTGCGCCGCCTGCCTGGCCGAACTGCGCGACCCGCACGACCGGCGGCACCGCTACCCGTTCATCAACTGCACGGACTGCGGCCCGCGCGCCACCATCATCGAGGACCTGCCCTACGACCGGGTCCGCACGACCATGCGCCGCTTCCCGATGTGTCCGGCCTGCGCGGCCGAGTACACCGACCCCGGCGACCGGCGCTTCCACGCCGAACCCGTCGCCTGCCCTGTGTGCGGACCCCGGCTGGCCTGGGGAGAGCTGCGCGGCGAGGACGCGCTGCGGGCCGCGGTGAAGACGGTCGACGAGGGCGGAATCGTCGCCGTCAAGGGGCTCGGCGGCTACCAACTGGTGTGCGACGCGGGCGACTCGGCGGCGGTGGCGGAGCTGCGGCGGCGCAAGCGCCGTCCGGCGAAACCGTTCGCGGTGATGGTCGGCGGCCTCGACGCGGTGGCCTCACTGGCCCGGTGCGGCGCGAGTGAGCGCACGGCCCTGACCTCACCGGAGCGGCCCGTGGTGCTGCTCGCCCGGCGCCGGTGGCGCGGGACGGTGCCGCCGCTGGCCCGCGAGGTGCACCCGGGGCTTAACCAGGTCGGCCTGTTCCTGCCCACGACCGGCCTGCACCACCTGCTGCTCGACGGGCTCTCCCGGCCGCTGGTCGTCACCAGCGGCAATCTCACCGACGAGCCGATCGCCGTCGACGACACGGAGGCGGCCCGGACGCTGGCCTCGGTCGCGGACGGGTTCCTCACCCACGACCGGCCGATCCGCTCCCGCTACGACGACTCCGTGGTGCAGTTCACCGGCCGGACCCGGATCACGGTGCGCCGGGCGCGCGGGCTGGCCCCCGCCCCGCTGCGGCTGGCCGTGCGGGAGCCGGTGGCGGGCGTGGGCGCCCAGCTGAAGCACACGGTCACCCTGGCCGCCGACGGCCGCGCCCACCTCGGGCCGCACACCGGGGATCTGGCCGACCTGGCGACCTACGACGCGTTCGTGGCGACGTACGAGCATCTCAAGCGGCTCACCGGCATCGAACCGCGCGTCCTGGCGCACGATCCGCACCCCGGCTACCTGTCCACCCAGTGGGCCGAGGCGCAGTCGCTGCGCCGCATGCCCGTCCAGCACCACCACGCGCACGTGGCCGCGTGCGCGGCCGAGCACGGGGTGCGGGGGCCGTTCCTCGGCGTCGCCTACGACGGTCTCGGGCTCGGTGACGACGGCACCCTGTGGGGCGGGGAGATCCTCGTCGCCGATCTGAGCGGCTACCGCCGCGTGGGCCGGTTCGCGACCGCGCCCCTGCCCGGCGGCGACGCGGCGGTACGCCACCCCTCCCGCACCGCGCTCGGCCATCTGCTGGGCGGCGAGACCCTGGGATTCCCGCGCCCGTACCCGTGGCTCACCCGGCCGTTCACGGACCGGCTCGACCCGGCCGAGGTCGCCGCCGTGAGCGCGATGATCGCACGGGACGTCAACTGCCCGCGGGCCTCCAGCGCGGGCCGCCTCTTCGACACGGTGGCCTCGCTGCTGGGGCTGTGCGACCGGGTGAGCTACGAGGGCGAGGCGGCCGTGCGGCTCGAAGCGGCGGCGGGCGGCACGTGTGCCGTGCCGCTCGCCCATCGCGTCGTCCGGGAGTCCGGTCTGTGGGTGTACGACCCCGCGCCGACCCTGGCCGACCTGCTGCGCAGACGGCTCGACGGGGAGCCGGTGGAACTGCTGGCCGCGGCCTTCCACGCGACGCTCGCGACCGTCACCGGGGAGCTCGTGGCGCGGGCCGTGGCGCAGGGCGCGCCCCGCACGGTCTGCCTGGGCGGCGGCTGCTTCGTCAACCGGCGGCTGCTCACCGAGGTCGAACGCCGACTGCGCGCGCAGGGACTGCGGGTGCTGGTCGGGGGTCAGGTCCCGGTCGGGGACGGTGGCATCAGCTACGGCCAGGCGGCGGTCGCCGCCGCACGGCTGGCCGGGGAGAGGTGAGCGCGCATGTGCCTGGGCATTCCGGGCCGGGTGGTGGAGGTCCACGACGACGCGGGCCTGCGGATGGCGACGGTCGACTTCGGCGGGATACGGCGCGAGGCGTGCCTGAGCTGCACGCCCGAGGCCGAGGCCGGCTCGTACGTCATCGTGCACGTCGGCTTCGCCATCACCCTCGTCGACGAGACGGAGGCCCGGCGGACGCTGGAGGTGCTGCGGGCGATGGCCGGGGCGGTCGAGCAGGAGCTGGGCGAGCCGTTGCCGTGAGGCGGGCGGGACCCGGTCGGCCCGTCAAGGGGGCCGGTCAGCCCCTGTCGCCGGACCGCCGTCCGGTCCGAACCTGACAGTGGACGAGCACGTGGGGCCCTACCTCCTGGAGGATCGCATGAGCGTCACCACAGCCCCGGCCCTCCTCGACCGTGACGGTCTGAACGCGCTGGTCGCAACGCTGGTGGCGCAGGGGCGGACCGTGGTCGGACCGACCGTCCGCGACGGTGCGATCGTGCTCGCCGAGCTGGACTCGGCGGACGCGCTCCCCTTCGGCTGGGGCGTCGAACTGGACGCCGGGCGCTACCGGCTGGTGCGCCGCGCGGACGGGGCCGCCTTCGCGCACAGCGCGGGACCGCAGTCGTGGAAGAACTTCCTGCACCCGGCACGCGAGCGGCTGTGGAGCGCCGAGCGGACGCCGCAGGGAGACGTCTCCTTCACCGCGGAGGAGCCCGCCGCCCCGTCGTACGCCTTTCTCGGTGTGCGGCCCTGCGACCTGCGGGCCATCGCGATCCAGGACCGGGTGCTGACCGGCGGACGCCACACCGACGGCGGTTACGCCGCGCGTCGCGCCCGGACACTGCTGATCGCCGCGGAGTGCACCGAGCCGGGCGCGACCTGCTTCTGCGTCTCCACCGGCGGCGGGCCCGCCGCCGACCCCGGGTACGACCTGGCGCTCACCGAGGTGGACGGCCGGTTCCTGGTCCGGGTCGGCAGCGACGAAGGCGCCGCGCTGCTGGCACAGCTCCCGCACCGGGACGCCGGACCGGACGCCGAGGAGACCGCCCGGGCCCGGGTGGACGCGGCCCGTGAGCGGATGGGCCGGGCGCTGCCGCCGGTCGATCTGCGGGCCCTGATGGGCGGGAGCCTCGCCGCCGAGCGCTGGGACGACGTCGCCGCGCGCTGTCTGACCTGCGGCAACTGCACGATGGTCTGCCCGACCTGCTTCTGCACGACCACGGAGGAGGTCACCGACCTCACCGGCGACCACACCGAGCGGTGGCAGCGCTGGGACTCCTGCTTCGACCTGGACTTCTCCTATCTCCACGGCGGCGCGGTCCGCTCCTCGCCGCACAGCCGCTACCGCCAGTGGCTGACCCACAAACTCGGCACCTGGCACGACCAGTTCGGCACGTCCGGGTGCGTCGGCTGCGGGCGCTGCATCGCCTGGTGCCCGGCCGGCATCGACATCACCGAGGAAGTGGCCGCGCTCGACGCCGAGCGGACGGCCCGGGGAACGGAGGCGGAGTGATGGCCCCCTCGATCGCCCTGCGCATGAACCACGCGCTGCCCGCCGAGCACCGCGACCGGCTGCTGCGTGTCGCCCGCGAGGCCCACTTCCCGCAGGGCACCCGCCTGTTCGAGGAGGGCGGGCACGCCAACCGCTTCTGGATCCTCCGGGACGGCACCGCGGCCCTCGACCTGCATGTGCCCGGCCGCCGCGCCCCGGTCGTGGAGACGCTCGGCGTCGGTGACCTGGTCGGCTGGTCGTGGCTGTACGAGCCGTACGTGTGGCAGTTGGGCGCCGGGGCCGTGACGGCGGTGCGGGCCTACGAGTTCGACGCCGTCGCCGTGCGGCTGATGTGTCTGAACGACCCCGAGTTCGGCCGGGCCGTGGAGCACTGGGTGGGCCGGGTGCTCGCCCACCGGCTGCACGCGGCCCGCACCCGGCTGCTGGACCTGTACGGCCCCTACGGCAGCGGCGGTGCGCGATGACGGATGTCCCGGTGCCCTACCGCGTGGTCGACCGCAGGCCGGAGACCGCGGACACGGTCACCCTGTGCCTGGAACCGGTCGCCGCCCCGCTGGACGACTTCGCGCCGGGCCAGTTCGCGATGGTGCACTGCTTCGGCCGCGGCGAGATCCCCGTCTCGGTGAGCTCCGTACAGGCCACCGGCGGGCTCGCGCACACGATCCGCGCGGTGGGGGCGGTCTCGTCGGGACTGTGCGAGGCGCAGGCCGGGGACGTGCTGGGCGTGCGGGGCCCGTACGGGGTCGGCTGGGAGCCGGAGCGGGCGCACGGGCGGGACGTGGTCGTGGTCGCGGGCGGCATCGGGCTGGCACCGCTCCGGCCGCTGATCCTGCGGGCGCTGGCCGAACCGGCGGCGTTCGGGCGGGTCAACGTGCTGATCGGGGCGCGGACCCCGGCCGATCTGATGTCCCGCAAGGAGATCGAACACTGGCCGACCTCGTACACCGGCGTCACCGTGGACCGGCCCGACCAGGAGTGGCGCGGGGACGTCGGGCTCGTGACCATGCTGCTGGACCGGGCGGCCTTCCACCCCGCGCGCGCCGCGGCGTTCGTCTGCGGGCCGGAGCCGATGATCCGGGCCACGGCCCGCGACCTCGTCTTCCGGGGCGTGCCCGCGGAGCGGATCAGGGTCTCCCTGGAGCGGAACATGCGCTGCGCGACCGGGCACTGCGGCCACTGCCAGCTCGGCCCGCTGCTGCTGTGCCAGGCAGGGCCGGTCGTGGACTGGAGCCATGCCGAACCGCTGCTGTCGGTAAGGGAGTTGTGATGAAACCGACCCTCGCCGTGTTCAAGCTGGCCTCCTGCGACGGCTGTCAGCTCACCCTGCTGGACTGCGAGGACGAACTCCTGGCACTGGCGGGCCAGGTGGAGATCTCGCACTTCCTGGAGGCCTCCAGCTCGGTAGCGGGCGGACCGTACGACCTGACGCTCGTCGAGGGCTCGGTCACCACGGCCGCCGACGCCGAACGGGTCCGCGCGATCCGTGCCGCCTCCCGCCATCTGGTCACGATCGGGGCGTGCGCGACGGCCGGCGGCATCCAGGCGCTCCGGAACTTCGCGGACGTCGACGCCTACCGGCGGGTGGTCTACGCGCACCCCGAGTACATCGACACGCTCGCCACCTCCACCCCCGTGTCGGCCCATGTGGACGTCGACTTCGAGCTGCGCGGCTGCCCGATCGACAAACGGCAGCTCATCGAGGTCATCACCGCCTTCCTCGCCGGGCGCAGGCCGGACGTGCCGAACCACAGCGTCTGCTTCGAGTGCAAGCGCCGCGGCACGGTGTGCGTCACCGTCGCCCACGGCACCCCCTGCCTGGGGCCGGTCACGCACGCCGGGTGCGGGGCCCTGTGTCCGGCGTACCAGCGGGGCTGCTTCGGCTGCTTCGGGCCCTCCGGGTCGGTGAACCTGCCCGCGCTCATCCCGGTGCTGCGCCGCGACGGCCTCGACGAGGACGACGTCCAGCGCTTCCTGCACACCTTCAACACCGCCGCTTTCGCCGCTCACGACAAGGAGTTGTCACCGTGACGCACCGTGGAGCCCGTGTGCTGCACGTCGGCTCGCTGTCCCGGGTCGAGGGCGAGGGCGCGCTGCGCCTGCGGGTGCACGACGGGACGGTCACCGAGGCACGGCTGGAGATCTACGAACCGCCGCGGTTCTTCGAGGCGTTCCTGCGCGGCCGTTCGTACACCGAACCGCCCGACATCACCGCCCGGGTGTGCGGCATCTGCCCGGTGGCCTACCAGATGAGCGCCTGCGCGGCGATCGAGGACGCCTGCGGGGTGCGGGTCGATCCGGTGATCCGCGAGCTGCGCCGGCTGCTGTACTGCGGGGAGTGGATCGAGAGCCAGGCCCTGCACATCTACCTGCTGCACGCCCCGGACTTCCTGGGCCGTGCGAGCGCGATCGAACTGGCCCGCACGCACCGGGCCGAGGTCGAGCGCGGGCTGCGGTTGAAGAAGGCGGGCAACTCGCTGATGGAGCTGCTCGGCGGGCGGGCGGTGCATCCCGTGAACGTCCGCCTCGGCGGCTTCCACCGGGTGCCGACGCGCCAGGAACTCCGTCCGCTGCACGAGGAGTTGAAGCGGGCCCTCGACGACGCCTGGGACACCGTCCGCTGGGTGGCGGGCTTCGAGTTCCCGGACGCGCGCGTCGAGGCCGACCTGCTGGCGCTGGCCGAGCCGGACACGTACGCCATCGAGGGCGGCACACCGACCGTGCTGCGCGCCGACGGGACCGGAACCTCCTTTCCCGTAGGGGACTTCACCGGGCACGTCACCGAGACCCACGTGCCGCACTCCACCGCGCTGCACTCCCGGCTGGACGGGCGGCTCCATCTCACCGGCTCCCTCGCCCGGTTCGCGATCAGCGGGGCACGGCTGTCGCCGGCGGCGCGGGAGGCGGCCGTGGCGGCCGGGCTGGGCGATCCCCGCGAGGGCGCCGTGTGCCGCAATCCGTTCCGGTCGATCCTGGTGCGGGCCGTGGAGACGCTCTACGCCGTCGACGAGGCCCTGCGGATCATCGGCTCGTACGAGCCGCCCGAGCACCCCTACGTGGAGGTGCCGCCGGTCGCGGGGGTCGGGCACGGCGCCACCGAGGCACCGCGCGGGCTGCTGTACCACCGCTACGAACTCGACGCCGACGGCCTGGTCGCCGATGCGCGGATGGTGCCGCCGACCGCGCAGAACCAGGGCGCGATCGAGGCCGACCTGCGCCGGATCGCCCAGCACGCCATCGCCGAACAGGACGCGGGTGACGCCGAGTTGACGCAGCTGTGCGAGCGGGCGATCCGCAATCACGACCCGTGCATCTCGTGTTCCACCCATTTCCTCGACCTGACGGTCGTGAGGACCGCAGGAGACACTGCGGGAGGCTGCGATGTCTGAATCCCCTGAATCCCCGTACACCGTGAGCGATGTGATGACCCACACGGTCATCGCCGTCGGACGCGACGCGTCCTTCAAGGAGATCGTCGGCCTGATCGACCAGTGGAAGGTCAGCGCCCTGCCGGTCCTCGAGGGCGAGGGCAGGGTGGTCGGCGTGGTCTCCGAGGCCGACCTGCTGGCCAAGGAGGGCGTCAAGGGCGACGACGACAAGGTCCTCGACCTCGTCGAGCGGGCCAAGGCCGAGGCGCTGACCGCCGGTGAGCTGATGAGCACGCCCGCCGTGACCGTCCACGCGGACGCCTCGGTCGCCGAGGCGGCCCGCATCATGGCCCGTCGGCGGGTGAAGCGGCTGCCCGTGGTGGACGCGATCGGCATCCTCCAGGGCGTGGTCAGCCGCAGCGACCTGCTGAAGGTGTTCCTGCGGCCCGACGAGGAGATCGCCGGCGAGATCGTCCACTCCGTGCTGACGAAACTGCCGGTCACCACTCCCCTGTCGGTCACGGTCTCCGACGGCGTCGCCACACTGTCCGGCTCCGCGGCCGAGCGCACCTACATGCCCATCGTGGCGCGGGCCGTGCGGGCGGTCGAAGGAGTCGTCGACGTGCGGCTGGAGCTCACCCACCGATGAAGTATCTCGACGAGTACCGCGACCCGGTCCTCGCCCGGCGTCTGCTGGACGAGCTGCGGCGGACGGCCACGCACCCCTGGCGGATCATGGAGGTGTGCGGCGGCCAGACCCACACCCTCGTCCGGCAGGGCATCGACGAGCTGCTGCCGGCCGGGATGCGGATGATCCACGGCCCCGGCTGCCCGGTCTGCGTCACCCCGCTGGAGACCCTGGACCGGGCCATGGCCGTCGCCGCCCGGCCCGGGGTGATCCTCACCAGTTTCGGCGACATGCTGCGCGTGCCCGGCACCGACACCGATCTGCTGTCGCTGCGGGCGCGCGGGGCGGACGTACGGGTCGTGTACGCCCCGATGGACGCCGTACGGCTGGCGGCGGAGCATCCGGAGCGTGAGGTGGTGTTCCTGGCCGTGGGGTTCGAGACCACGGCACCCGCCAACGCGACAGCGGTGCTGCACGCCGCCCGGCTCGGCCTCACGAACTTCTCCATGCTGGTCAGTCATGTCCTCGTGCCGCCCGCCATGACCGCGCTGCTCGACGACCCGGACTGCGAGGTGCAGGCGTTCCTCGCGGCCGGGCACGTGTGCGCGGTGATGGGCTGGCGGGAGTACGAGCCGATCGCCGCCCGGTACCGGGTGCCGATCGTGGTGACCGGGTTCGAGCCGCTGGACCTGCTGGAGGGCATCCTGCTGGCCGTACGGCAGCTGGAGTCCGGCCGGTCCGAGGTGGAGAACCAGTACGCGCGAGCCGTGCGTCGGGCCGGGAACACCGACGCGCAGGACGCCGTGCGCGCGGTCTTCCGGGTGACCGACCGGGCCTGGCGCGGCATCGGCAAACTGCCCGGCAGCGGGCTCGAACTCACCGAGGAATACGCGCGGTTCGACGCGGCCCGGCGCTTCGACGTGGGCGGGCTCAGCCCGGTCGAGGACCCCGACTGCATCGCGGGCTCGATCCTCACCGGGGCCCGGCTGCCCACGGACTGCGCGGCGTACGGCACCCGTTGCACCCCCCGCCATCCCCTGGGCGCGCCCATGGTGTCGTCCGAGGGCACCTGTGCCGCCTTCCACGCGGCCGGACGTGTCAGGAGTACGTCATGACGATCGAGTGCCCCGCTCCCCGTCACGAGGACGAGGTCGTGCTGCTCGGCCACGGTGCCGGGGGGCGCCTCACCGCGGAGCTGCTGGACCGGCTGATCCTGCCGTCCGTGGGCGGTGATCCCGGTCCCCTGGAGGACGCGGCGCTGCTGCCCGGCTACCGCGAACTGGTCATCAGCACGGACAGTTTCGTCGTCAGTCCGCTGTTCTTCCCCGGCGGGGACATCGGCTCCCTCGCCGTGCACGGCACCGTCAACGACCTCGCGATGCGGGGCGCGTGGCCGATCGCGCTGTCCGTCTCCCTCATCGTCGAGGAGGGGCTGCCGCTGGCCGAACTGCGGTCCGTCATGGAGTCGTTGGGGAAGGCGGCGCAGGAGGCCGGGGTGCCGGTGGTCACCGGCGACACCAAGGTGGTGGGGCGGGGCGCGGCCGACCGGCTGTTCGTCAACACCACCGGTGTCGGACAGCGGCACGGCTCGCTGCATCCGTCCGCGGCGCTCGCGCGGCCCGGCGACGCGGTGCTGCTGTCCGGGCCGATCGGGCTGCACGGCACGACCGTGCTGAGCACCCGCGAGGGCCTCGGTTTCGAGGGCGACATCGCCTCGGACAGCCGGCCCCTGCACCGCCTGGTCCGGGCGCTGGCCCCGTACGGCGCGGACGTCCACGTCCTGCGCGACCCGACGCGCGGCGGCCTGGCGGCGGCCCTCAACGAGATCGCCCGCGACTCCGCGGTCACCGTCGAGATCGACGAAAGCGCGGTCCCGGTCCCCGAAGCGGTCGCGGCCGCCTGCGATTTGCTGGGCCTCGACCCGCTGATCGTCGCCAACGAGGGCTGCCTGGTCGCCTTCATCTCCGCCGACGCGGCCACCGACGCCCTCGGCGCGATGCGATCGCTGCCCGAGGGTGCCCAGGCGGTACGGATCGGCGAGGTCGCCGCCGGGGAGGCACAGGGCCGGGTGGTGCTGCGGACGCTGGTGGGGGCGCGGCGGATCGTGGAGATGCCGTTGGGGGAGCAGTTGCCGCGGATCTGTTGAGGGGGGTGGGGGTTGCGGCTGAGTGGACCGAGGGCTGCGGTCGGGTGGGCCAGGGGCTGCGGTCGGGTGGGCCAGGGGCTGCGGTGGGGTGGGCCAGGGGCTGCGGTGGGGTGGGCCCCCGGGGGCGGAGGGCTTCGAGGGGGCGGGGGGCGGTCTGAAGGCTGAGAGCCCCCCCCCCCCNCCCCCCCCCCCCGGGGGGCGATGGCCTGGAGGCTGCGGGCCGGGGGCGATGGCCTGAGGTGACAGGCACGGGAGGGACGGGGCTGCCAGGCGCGGGATGCCGAGGGCGGCGGGCGGCGGGCGGCGGGCGGCGGAACGCCAAAGGCCGGCGCACGCGAGATGTCACGGGGCGTCCGGTTTGCAGGCGGCGGGTCAGGGCGGGCTGACAGGTGGTGGCCTGCCAGAGGGCTTGGGGGCGTCGGGGGTTGGGGGGCCGAGGGTCAGCCGGTCTTGTGGCCCCAGCGTGGGCCGACGTGGGCCCACTCCGTGTCCCACTGGGCCATGCGCCGTCGGTCCAGGCGGTTGTGGAGGACCCAGCCGAGGGGCAGTACGACCAGGCTCGCACACACCGCGGTCGCCGCGCCCAGGACGACGCCCTGGAGTTCCGCCTCTTCGCTGCTCACGGGCGGCGTGGCCAGGTCGCCCTGCCGGTCCAGCCAGATCCGGGTCACGCTGCCGGCCTCGATGCCGGGCTCGACCCGGGCCAGCCCGGTGCGGGTCGAGCCGTCCGACGCCGTCCAGCGCACCTTGGCCCAGGTGTAGTCGTCCGACGAGGTGGAGGCGGTGGCCGTGTCGGAGGCGTCCTGGATGAGGACGGCCGACACGGGGTGGCGCTGGCCCCGCCGGTCGTCGAGGCTCTGCTCCACCGCGCGGGCGGTCACCATGCCGGCGACGGCTCCCGCGACGAGGCCCAGGAAAAGGAGGGTGAGCAGCAGCCAGGCCTCGACGACGTCGCTGCGGCGCCTGAGCGGGTTGCGCCGCCACCGCCACAGCCACACCCGCCGTGCCTTCCCGCGAACCGTCCGCGTCATCGTCCGACACCTCCTCGCGGGCGGACCACAGCCCGTGTCCGCTCCTACCGACGAATCTCCCAGGTGCGGCACCGTGCGCGGCAGGGGCCGACCGGGCGTCCGCCAGGGACCTCCGGGTGCGTTCGGCACCCGACCGGCCCAGCGGTCCATCGGCCCAGCGGCCCGGCGGCGCGGCGGCCCGGCGGTACATCGGCCCACCGCCCCGCCGGCGCTCAGGACGCCGGTCCGGGCAGGGCCGTCACCGCGCCGGTCCGGGCGGCGTACAGCGCCGCGGCCGGGGACCGGCGCGGCGAGGCCGACACGTGGGTGGGGTAGCCCAGCCGCAGGACCATCTGCGCGGACCGGTCCCCGATGAGGCGTGCCTGCAACTCCGCCCGCAGCTCCGGCAGTTCGAGCGGCTGGGTGTGGAAGCCCGCCATGACGCCGTGGGCCGCCGCGTACAGCAGGACCCGCTGCAGCGCCTGGCCCGCCCGCAGCCAGTCCAGCCGGGTGTCGTGCGGGGTGCTGAGCACGACGACGGTGCCCGTGCGCGCGGTCCACCGCCGGGGCCGGCGGTCGCAGTCCATGACCACGCCCGTGTAGTCGCGCCCCGCGAGGAGCGAGCCGTCCGCCGGGAGCCGGCACGCGTCCCGGGACACCCGCTCCCACCAGGGCCGCCGGGCGTGGCCCGACCAGCCGCTGATCTCGGCGGCGTGCCCGGGGTGGGCGCGGTGCGTGGCCTCCGCGGCCCGTACCCACTCCCCCAGCATCCGCAGCTTCTCCGGGTTGTCGACGGTGTGCAGCAGGGCGCCCTCGGCCCTGGCCTGGTCACGCAGTCCCTCGATCAGGGACCACGGCACGGGTGTGGGGTCGAACGGCCCGCGCTGGGTGTGCCGCCGGGTCAGCGCGCGTTCCATCTCCCGCACCCGCCCGGTCACCGGGGCGTGCGCGCCCCAGGCCACATGGGCCAGGAAGGCCTGGTCGGCGGGGACCGGGAGCGGTGTCACGACGGGCCGGAAGCCCAGGTTGCGTACGGCGACCCGCACGTTGAACAGCGCGGCCCCGCAGCTGATGACCATCTCCCGGCCGGCCGGGTCGGTCAGGGGCAGCCGGCGCCCGCCGTCGGCGTGCACCTCGAAGCCGCGGTCCCGGCCCTCGTCGACGAAGAACCAGGGCTGGGTGTTGTGCACGGAAGGCGCGCAGCCGGCGGCGCGGGCGAGGTGGAAGGCCGCGCGCCCGCGGGGCGCGGAATCGAGAGGTGCGGTGTCTGTGTAGGTCATGGACATGTTGGCCACCCTTCGTGTGCCGTCCGGCTCCGGCGTCCCGGCCGGCTGTCGCGCTTCTGGAACCGCCGTTCGTGTCACCGGTGGGGAACAACGGCCACGGGAGCGCTGGAGTGGTGCAGAACGGCGTGCGTGACCGGTCCGATGTGCGCGCCGAACGGGGAGCGGCGCACGCGCCGTCCCACGACCAGCAGGGACGCCTCGCGGGAGGCGTCCACGAGGAAGTTGGCCGCCCGGCCCCAGCGGGACTCCTCGACGACCTCGACGCCGGGGTGCTTCCCTCGCCACGGGAGCACGGCCTCGGCCAGGTCCTTGGCCTGCTGGGTGCTCAGTTCGCCGTGGTACGCCAGGTCCGTGGGAAGCCGGTAGGCGTAGTAGGGCGGCGGGTTCCAGCCGTGCACGATCCGCAGGGACGTCCGCCGCCGCACCGCGGCGTCGAACGCGAACGCGAGCACCGTGTCGTCGGGGTCCTCCGTGTCGAGTCCGAGCACGACCGGACGGTACGGCGTCGTCGCGGACGGCATGCCCGTCGGGTCCGGGACGTGCTCGTCGGCGGCCTGTTCGCCGGCCCGGACGAGGACGACGGGGCGCTCGGCGTGGGCGACGACGCTCAGGCCCACGGAACCGACCATGAAGCCTTCGACACCACTGAGGCCGCGAGACCCCAGGACGAGGAGTTCGGACTCCCCGGCCAGGGCGGGGAGGACTTCGAAGGCGCTGCCGACGACGCGCTCCATGGTGACGTCGAGGCCGGGGTGACGCGACCGGAGTCCCGCGGCGGCCTCGCGGGGGATGCGCTCGCTCCAGTGCTGGAGGGTTTCGGCGCTCAGCACCGCCGACTCCGCCATGGCGTCGGGTATCCCCTCCCAGATGTTCACCAGCCGCAGCGGCAGCCCGCGCAGCTTCGCCTCCCGTGCCGCCCACTCGGCGGCGGCCCGGCTCTCCGACGAGCCGTCGAAACCCACGGTCAGGGTGCGGGGCATGGTCTCCACCTCCCCAGTAGGTCCTAGGACTTCAGCGTCTCGGAAGGCGCGTTCGGGGAGCAGGGGCCGCAGGTCCCCGGGCCGGACCGACCGGCCCCATCGGGTCCGCTTGGGCTCGCGCGGAACCAGGGCCGACGGAGCTCGCACTTGCAGCACCCGGGCGCACGGCGCTCACCCGTGCGGGACGACGGCGACGGAACAGCGGGCGTGGTGCAGCAGGGTTCGGGTGACCGGTCCGATGCGAGGAGCGAGGCGGCCGTCGCCGGTCCTTCGCCCCACGACGGCCAGGGCGGCCCCGCCCGACGCACGCACCAGCGCGTCGGCGGCCGTTTCCGCCACGACGGTCTCGACCACGGGCACGGTCGGGAACTTCTCCCGCCACGGGCGCAGCAGCGCGGCGAGCGTCTCTTCCTGCGCGTCGGACGGGCGCGCGGTCCCGTCGACGGCCCGTGCCGTCGCGGGCGGGGACGCGTGGATCACGTGCAGGACGGTCGTACGGCATCGCGCGGACGCGAAGGCGAACTCGATCAACTCGTCGCAGGGGCGGGAGATGCCGAGGCCGAGGACCACGTCGCGGTACGGGATCTCGGGTATCTCCTCCGGAGAGATGCCGTCCGGGGCCGGCAGGTGTTCGTCGGCGGAGCTCTCCCCCGCGCGGACGAGCACCACCGGGGTCCCGGACCGGGCCACGACCTGCTCGCAGACCGCGCCGACGGCCCCGCCCGTCGCATCGCCGCGGCCGCACGCCCCGAGGACCAGCAGTTCCGCCTCGCCGGCCGCCGCGAGCAGCGCGGCGACCGGCGGGTCCGGCACGGCCCGTCCCGTGATGCGCAGGCCGGGGTGCGCGGCACGCACTCCGGCGGCCACGCGCTCCAGCACCCGCTCCCCCTCCTGTGCGGGGGCGTCGGCGCCGGAAGGCACGGCGGCCGGCCACCGTGGCGTGTGCACGAGCCTCAGCCCGGCACCCCTGCGCAGGGCCTCCCGGGCCGCCCAGTGGGCGGCGGCGAGGCTCTCGGCTGTTCCGTCCACTCCCGCGGTCACGTGCCGAAGCATGATGTGCACCTCCTGCGTCCAGAACCGTCCTCGAGGAGATCGTGCGCCCACCGCCGAACGACGGGCCCGGGGCTGTCCGGTGCCCCCTTGGGGCCGTACGGCCCCTCCTCGGCCCCGTGCGGGCCCAGAACACTGGGCAGCGTCCGACAGCGCGTCCCGGGGGCTGCGTCCCGCGGGCGGGGAGGAGTTCCGATGCCGACCGCACTGCTCGCGCCCCCGACGCTGGAGACGCTGATCTCGGCCGCCGTGGCCGCGCCCTCCATCCACAACACCCAGCCCTGGCGGTTCCGGCTCGATCGGGACACCGCGACGCTGGAGGTCCGGGCCGTGGCGGACCGCGGCCTGCGCCACATCGACCCCAGCGGCCGTGCCCTGCACCTGTCCGTGGGCTGCGCGGTCCTCAACCTCCGGGTGGCCGTGGCCCACTTCGGACGGGAGCCGGTGACCCGGCTGCTGCCCAGGCCCGGCGAGCCGGATCTGCTGGCGACCGTACGACTCGGCGGTCCGGTCCGCAGCGGGGCGGCGCACCGCCTGTACGAGGCTGTGTGGCACCGGCACAGCAGCCGGTCCCCGTTCTCCGAACTTCCCCTGCCCGCCGCGGTGCTGGCCGAACTGGGCGAGGCCGCGCACACCGAGGGCGCCCTGCTGAGCCGCCCGGGTCCGGGCGGGACCGAGCGGCTGCTGCGGCTCACCCGGGACGCCGAGCAGCGCAACACCCTCGACGCCGACCGGGCCGCGGAGAGCCGCCGCTGGGTGCACGAGCCGACCGAGGCGTCCCTCGGGATACCGCCGTGGGCGCTGGGGCCGCAGGACTTCCTGGAGCGTCTCCCCATGCGGGACTTCGGCGCCCACCGGCACCCGTCCGCGCTGGCCGGCCGCCTCTTCGAGCAGCGGCCGGCGATCGCCGTGCTGTCGACCGCGCACGACCGCAGGGCCGACTGGCTGCGCGCCGGGCAGGCCCTCGAACGGGTCCTGCTGGTGGCCACCGCCCACGGTGTGCGGGCGTCCCTGCTGCACCAGGCGCTGGAGTGGCCGGACCTGCGCGAGCAGTTCGCGTCCGCCGAGGGCGACCGCCGCCACCACGCCCAGATGGTGATCCGGCTCGGCTACGGCCCCGAGGGCCCGGCGTCTCCGCGGCGTTCTGCGCGGCAGGTGGTGGACGAGGGCGAGCTGTCCGTACAGCTGCCGCGATGACGCGGCTCTCCGGCGTCCGGACGAGCACCCGGACGGGCACTTGGACAGCGACGGGCGCGCGGACAGCGCGTTCGGACGGAGCGCTCAGGTGACGTCCAGGACGTCCCGCACGGGACGGCGCGGTGTGGCCGGACCCAGCGGCCCGTAGCCGAGACGCAGCACCATCTGGACGGGGCCGTGGCCGGCCACCGGGTCGCGGGCGAGTGTGCGCAGGTCACCGCTCTCCAGCGGATGGGAGGTCAGCGACGCGGCCAGTCCGGCCGACGTGGCCTCCAGCAGGACGCGTTCGAGGGCCTGTCCGGCGCGCAGCCAGTCGGCCGTGGTGTCTGCGGGCGTGGACAGCAGCGCCAGGTGCGGACTGCTCTCGAAGGAGACGCTGCCGCGGTCGGCCACCGGGCGGCGGCCGGCGAAGTCGCGCTGTGGTGCGCGGCCGTCCCGTCGGCGCGGCCCGAAGGCGTACTCGGGAACGCCGTCGGTGGCGATGTCTGCCTCCGGACCGAGCCTGGTCCAGCGTTGCAGGTCCTCCCGGCTCGACGGGTCCAGGGCGTCGCGGCTCTCCGCGTCGCGGACCAGGTCCAGGACGGCCTCGATGTGCCAGGACCCCGGGAACAGCAGTTCGGCGCCCTCCTGGGCGGCTGCGGTCCGCAGCGCGTCCCGTACGTCCCCGGGGAGGTCCTTCTCGTCGAAGGGGTAACGGCTCGTGTGCCGTTGCCGGATGGCGGGGTGGAGCCGGGCCAGGTCGTCCGCTTGCCGGTCGGTCCCGGTGGCGTCGGTGAGTCGTACGGCGGCGAGCGCCGTCGGGTCGTCCGGGTCCGGCAGCAGCCGCACCTGCGCGGACAGGCCCGCGTGCGCGGCGGCCACGCGCAGATTGAACAGTGCGGCGCCGCAGCCGATGTGCAGCGCCCTGTTGTCGGGGTCGGTGCGGCGCATGGCCCGGCTCAGGTCGGCGCGCAGCAGCAGGAGGCGTTCGCCGGTGACGAGGCGGAACCTCCAGGGCTGGGCGTTGTGCATCGACGGTGCCGCCGTCGCGTCGGCGATCAGCGAGGTCACCGTTTTCATGTCCAGGTCCCGCTGCGTCATCGTGGCCTCCTCGGCCCGGGCGCGTGCGGCGCGCCGGTCTGCCTGTTCTCTCCGCCGAGCGGTCCTCGCACCGGCGCGTTCACACGGTCGCGACGAGCTGGTCCGCCACCTCCACCACGTCCGCGATCCGCGCGATCTCCTCGCTCAGTCGCGGGATCAGCTGCGCGTTCAGCGAACCGGTCAGGGTGACCGTGCCGTTCTCGACGTGGACGTGGACGTCGGCGGCGGCGCCGGCGAACGCTCCCTCGACCACGCGGGAGACGACCTCGGCCCGGATCGCCGCGTCGTCCCGGACCAGGGCCTGCAACAGCTCGCTGCGGCTGACGACACCCACCAGGCGGTCCTGGTAGTCCGTGACGAACACCTGCCTGATCCGGGAGCGGGCGGCCGTGCGGGCCGCTTCCACCACCAGGGTTCCGGGCTGCACGGTGAGGGCCGGCGCGGACATCAGCGTGGCCGCGGTCTCACCGCCGTCCGCGCGCGACCGGCGGTGCAGCAGGCCGGCGAGTGCGCCGGCCCGCTCGGGCACGGCGAGGGTCGCCGCCTTCGCGAGCAGGTCGGACTCGGCGACCACGCCGATGACATGCCGTTCGGCGTCGATCACGGGCGCGGCGCCGGTCTGCCGGCGGGCCAGCATCCGGGCGACGTCCAGGAACGGCATGTCGGCGCGGACACCGGTGACCGGCCGCTTCATGATGTCGCGCACCCGCAGCTCCGTGACGGGCACCGGACCGTGCCCGGCACGGCTCACCGCCATGATCCGTCCGGAGCCCGGGGACGCGGGGGGCGTGTCCGCGGTGGCGGCCCGTGACGACGGGGAGGCCATGACCTGGAGGTAGCGGACCATCAGATCGGGGCGGCGGCCTTCCGGGCGTTCCGCGCGGGCGGGCAGCTGGCGCCGTGCCTCGGCCGACGCGGCGCCGTGTTCCCGTGTCTCTCGGTCGTTCATGGCAGCTCCCGGGGTGTGCGAGGGCCGATTCCGCCGTCTCCACCGTCACGCCGGAGGCCCGGTACCGGGCAGGGGCCGTACGGCCCCTGTCGCAGGACGAGCAGCCCCTGCGAGTGCAATCCGCCCGTTTCGGGACAGCGGCTGACCGCGGTGGTCGCGGCAGCAGGGCCGCCCGGGCCGCTCCGGGGCCGGGCGGCCCATGGTGGTGAACGGGCGGGACGTCGAGGCTGGTGCCGAGATCGTCATCGCAGTCCGGAGGTCCCCGTGGGCGACGACAGTGTCACGGACCGGCGCGCACCCGCCGATGTCCCGCTCACCGGCCCGCGTCCGCGTCCGCCGCTGCAACGGCTGCGTCCGGACGAGGTCTTCGCGGCCCTCGACGTCTCGCCCCGCGGCCTGACCGCGCGGGAGGCGGAGCTGCGGCAGCGCCGCTACGGTCCGAACGAACTGCCGGCCCCGCGTCGCCAGGGGCTGGCCCGCCGGTTCTGGAGCCAGTTCACCGATCTGTTCGCGATCGTCCTGCTGGTGGCCGCGGGGCTGACCTTCGTCGCCTACACGCTCCAGGACCCGCGTGACACCGGCAATCTCCAGCTGGCCTTCGCGATCCTCGGGGTGGTCGTCCTCAACGCGGTGATCGGTTTCGTCCAGGAGTACTCGGCGGAGCGCACCGCCCAGACGTTGCAGGCCATGGTGCCGCACACGTGTGTGGTGCTGCGCGACGGTGAACGCCGGGAACTGCCCACCGCGGCGCTCACCCCGGGCGACGTGATCGTGCTGGAGGCCGGTGACGCCGTCCCGGCGGACTGCCGTGTCGTCGAGGCCCACGGACTGACGGTGAACAACGCCTCCCTCACCGGGGAGAGCGCGGCGGTGGGCCGGGGCAGCGAGGCCACGGACGCGAGCGCGGTGCTCGACTCGCGCAACTGCGTGTTCATGGGCACCACGGCGGTCGCCGGATCGGGCAAGGCCGTCGTGTTCGCCGTCGGTGCCGACACCGAGTTCGGCAGGATCTTCCGGCTCACCCAGGAGGCTCCCGAGCAGAAGACGCCGCTGCAGCACCAGGTGGCCTCCATGGCCCGCCGGGTGGCGGCGCTGGCCGTGGCGATCGGCACGATCGTGCTGGCCGTGCGGCTCCAGTCCGGCCAGCCGCTGGTGTCGACGTTCGTGTTCGCGCTCGGGGTCATGGTGGCGCTGGTGCCCGAGGGCCTGCCCGCCACCCTCTCGGTGTCGCTGGCGATCGGCGTCCGGCGGATGGCGAACCGTCAGGCCCTGGTCAAGCGGCTGCTGGCGGTGGAGGCGCTCGGCTCCACGACCGTGATCTGCACCGACAAGACCGGCACGCTGACGCAGGCCGAGATGACCGTCACGCGGGTGTGGAGCGGCGGCGGGACGCACGAGGTGTCCGGCATCGGGTACGCCCCCGTCGGCGCCGTCGCCGATCCGGGCCCCGTACGGGATCTGCTGCGTACCGGGGTGCTGTGCTCGGACGCCCGGCTGCTGCCGCCGGACGACGGGGCCGGCTGGCGGATTCTCGGCGACACCACGGAGGGCGCGCTCCTCGTGGCGGCCGTCAAGGCCGGTCTGGACCCCGGCGCCGAGCAGACCGCCGCGCCCCGGATCGGCGAGTTCCCCTTCGACCCGGCCCGCAAGCTGATGAGTACCGTCCACCGCTTCCCCGAGGGCACCGTGGTGTGTGTCAAGGGCGCGCCGCAGGAGCTCCTGGCCCGGTGCACCCACCTCGCCGGCGGCGACACGGTCCGGCCGCTGACCGACGCGGCGCGCGCCTCGGTGTCGGCGGCGAACGACGCCATGGCCGCGCAGGGACTGCGCGTCCTCGGTGTGGCCCGGCGCCGGGCCGACGCCGTCCCCCGTGCCCTGGAGGAGGCCGAGTCCGCTCTGACGTTCCTGGGGCTGGTCGGCATGTTCGACCCGCCGCGCGCGGAGGTCTCCGCCGCCGTGCGGGCCTGCCGCCGGGCCGGGATCCGCATCGTGATGGTGACCGGCGACCACCCGCTGACCGCGGAGGCCGTCGCCCGCCGGGTCGGCATCGTCACCCACCCGGCGCCGACAGTGGTGACGGGGTCCTCCCTCGACACCATGACCGGCGCCGCGCTCGACGCGCTGCTGGCGGAGCCGGGAGAGCTGCTGCTGTGCCGGGTCAGTCCCGAGCACAAGATGCGGGTGGTGGCCGCGCTCCAGGCGCGCGGCGAGGTCGTGGCGGTGACGGGCGACGGCGCCAACGACGCGCCCGCGCTCAAGCACGCGGACATCGGCGTGTCGATGGGCGCCTCCGGCACCGACGTGGCCCGCGAGGCGTCGGTCGTGGTGCTGCTCGACGACTCCTTCGCCTCCATCACCACGGCGGTGGAGCTCGGCAGGTCCGTCTACCGCAACATCGGCAAGTTCCTGACCTACCTCTTCAGCCACAACATCGCCGAGCTCGTGCCGATCCTGGTCGCCACCTTCGTGGGCTTCCCGCTGGTGCCGCTGACCGCGGTGCAGATCCTCGCGATCGACCTGGGCTCCGATGTGCTGCCCGCCCTGGCCCTCGGCGCGGAGCCGCCGGAGCCGGACACGATGGAACGCCCGCCCCGGGCCCGCCGTGAACGGCTGTTCTCCGCCGGGCTCGTCCGCCGGTTCCTGTTCCTCGGGATCGTCCAGTCGATCGGGGTGTGCGCGGTCTTCTTCTGGCAGGTGCACTCCTCCGGCATCCCGTACGCGGACTTCACCAAGGACACCCCCGCCTACCACAAGGCGATCACCCTGACCCAGGCGGCCATCGTCGTCAGCCAGTTCTTCAACGCCCTGGCCGTGCGCACGGACCGCGAGAGCGTCTTCCGCGTCGGCCTGTTCTCCAACCCCCGGCTGCTCGCCGCGGGTTGCTTCGGCATCGCCCTGATGGCCGCGATCAGCTATGCGCCGCCCCTGCAGGCGGTGTTCCACACCGCGCCCATCGGCGTCGTCGACTGGGCGGTCCTGGTCGGCTTCGGGGTGCTGGTACTGGCCGCGGAGGAGACGCGCAAAGGGCTGCGGCGCGCTCGTCAGAAGGAGGAACGACCATGAGGGTCATCATCGTGGGCTGCGGCCGCGTGGGGTCCGCGCTCGCTACCCGCCTGGCCGGCGAAGGGCACGACGTGCGCGTCATCGACCGCGATCCCAGGACCAGCGGGCTGCTGCCCGGCGGGTTCCCCGGCCGGGTCCTGCACGGCAACGGCTTCAGCCGGGCGCTCCTGGAGGCGGCGGGCATCGAGCACGCCGACGCGTTCGTCGCGGTCACCTCGGGCGACAACACCAACATCGTCAGTGCCCGGACCGCGAAGGACACCTACCGGGTGCCGATCGTCCTGGCCCGTATCTACGACCCGCGGCGCGCCGACATCTACCGGGATCTCGGCATCCCCACCATCGCGAGCGTGCGGTGGACGGTGCACCGGATCCACCAGATGCTGCTGCACCGCCATCTCACCCCCGAGCTCGGCTTCGGCAACGGCGAGACCCTGGTGGTCCGTTCCGGACTGCCCCCGCATCTGACCGGCCGGCGGCTCGGCGAGCTGGAGGTCGACGGCGAGATCCGGCTGGTCGAGGTCACGCGTGGCGGACGGTCGTTCCTGCCGACGCGCAACACCCCGGCCGAGCCCGACGATCTCGTCACCTTCGCCGTGTCCGCCGAGGCGCTGTCCCGGCTGCGCGGCTTCCTCGACAAGGAGCTGGGCACATGAAGGTACTCATCGCAGGCGCCGGGCGACTGGGCAGGCAGGTCGCCCAGGTCATGGCGGCCGCCCACAACCAGGTGACGGTCGTGGACCGGGACGACGGCCGTGTCGCGGCCCTGCGCGGGCAGCTGCCGGTGCGGCTGGAGACCGGCGACGCCTGTGAGCCCTCCGTGCTGGAGCGGGCCGGTGCCCACACCGCGGACCTGGTCATCGCCACCACCGGCGAGGACGAGGACAACCTCGTCATCTGCCTGCTCGCCAAACGCCAGTTCGCCGTGGACCGGGTGGTGGCCCGGGTCAACGACACCGAGAACGCCTGGCTGTTCGACCAGAGCTGGGGCGTCGACGCCGCGGTGCCCGCCGCGATGCCCCTCGTCTCCCTGATCGAGGAGGCGACCGGCGCCACCGACACCGTCGCCCTGCTGCGGCTGAGCAAGGCGGGAGTGAACGTGATCGAGACGACCATCACGACCCGTTCCCGAGCGGCCGGAAGCGCCCTGTCCGACGTGGCGGTCCCGCCGGGCACGGTCGTGGCGGCGGTGCTGCGCGACGGCGCCCCCGTCGCTCCCGCCCCGGAGCTGGTGCTCGCGGCGGGCGACGAGCTGCTGGTGGTCTCGCACGCGGCGACCGAGGACGAGGTGCACGCGGCCTTCCAGTGATCTCGACGGCGTACGCCCGCGCGAGCCCCCCGAGTTGGGCCGTACGGGCCGCAGGAGGGGACGGGTGGCTCCTCCCCCGCGGGTCGCCGCGGCACGACGATGGCGGCAGGACCGAGCAGGACCGACGCACGACAGACACGGAGGTGGTGCGGCATGTCACGACCGGGCGTCACCGGGGTCGAAGGCTCCGCCACCGAGGCATCCCCCTCGTCCGGGGATTCCGGAATCGACCACGCGGCCACCCACTTGGTCCGCGCGGCCGTGACCGCGCCCTCGGTCCACAACACCCAGCCCTGGCTGTTCACCCGCCGCGAGGGGGAGCTCGACCTGTACGCGGACCCCTCCCGCCGGCTCCGCCTCACCGACCCGGACGGGCGGGAGCAGCTCATCAGCTGCGGCGCGGCGCTGTTCAACGTGCGCCTCGCCATGCGCCGTCTGGGGTTCGCACCGGTGCTGCGATCGTTTCCCGACCCGCGCGACCCATCCCGTCTCGCCCACATCGGCTGGGGCCCCCACGCCAGGCCGGGCACTGAAACCTCGCTGATGTACCGCTCGATGCGGCAACGGCGCACGCACCGCGGCCCGTTCCAGCCGTTCCCGCTCTCGCGGCAGCTGGTCGGGGAGCTGCGCGCGCAGGCCCGGGCCGAGGGCGCCGAGCTGCGGACGATGGAGTCCGTTCATGCCCGGCGCCACCTCGCGGAGCTGGTGCGCACGGCCGAGGCCATCGATCGCGACGACCCCGGCCGGGTCGCCGAGCTGCTCCACTGGACACGGGCCGCCCACGGCGGATGCCCGGACGGCGTCCCGCTGGACGCCTGCACCACCGACCCCGACGGCACCGGCCTGGCCGGGCGCGACTTCCTCCGTCTCATGTCCGCCCCGCCTGCCGCCCCCACGGTGAGCTGGCCGCCCGGTACGGGGCTCGTCGTGCTCCTCACCACGCGGCACGACACCCGGGAGGACTGGCTGCGCGCCGGACAGGCCCTGCAGCGGGTACTGCTGCACGCCACCACCCGCTGGACCGCGGCCGCCTTCCACACCCAGCCCCTCGAAATACCGTGGTTGCGTGCCCAGTTGCGCACGGCGCTCGCCCTCGGCGACTTCCCCCAGCTGATCCTTCGCCTCGGTCACACCACCCGTGGCCGGACGATCCCGCGCCGCCCGGTCGACGCGGTCCTGACGGCGGGCTGAAGGCCCCGGACGGTGACACCCTGCGCATGGTCCGGGCGAGAGGCCGAGCGGCCCCGACCGGGGTCCCTTTCGGCACATCCCTCACGCATATGCGCGCCGGACAATGGAGACGGCGCGGAGGCGGCACCCCCGGAGCCCCGCGCCGGGAACACTCCGGTGGATGGGCACACCGGAGTGGCGTCCGCGGTTCGCGGCAGTGGCCGGACGCGTGCCCGCTCGGTGGACCGACCCGTGCGGGCACTTCCGTGCACGGCCCCCTCTCGGCGGCCCGGTCGCACCGGGGCGTCGCGCCACGCCCGTCTCCTCATGAGGCGACGGGCGTGGCGCGGTGGCTCAGTTCGTGCCGGACGCTCCGCCTTCACCGGCCGGCATCCCCTGACCGTGGGCGACGTGGCGGATGTGCGCGTCGGGACCCGGGAACACCAGGGTGACCCGGTCCGTGTCCGACCAGTACACGTCGTACGGGGGCGTCCCGTCCTCGTGGTGAAGTCCGACGATCTCGCCGTCGCGCTTGGTGACGCCGGTGGTCGGGCTCTCGACGACGAGTACATCACCCAGTTGAGCTCGCATGATCTCCACCCACTTCTCCGCAGGACTGCTCCTGCCCCCACGGTGGCACGGCTCGGCATTGCGCCGCATGGGCTCGAGAACCCGATCCCAGGGGGCCGAACGGCCCGCTTTCCGGGTCGTCCGGCCCGCGAACGGCCCTGCGTGGCTCAGCGATCATTGCGCTTGATAGAGCTTCCGGTCGTCGAGGTCGTAGTAGTAGTTGGCTTCGGCTGTGTACGAAAGGGAAGCGAAGGACTTTCCCTTGTAATCGATCTCGGTCACGCCGCGCTCACCCCCGGAGATCCAGTGCAGACGTGCGGTCCAGGCCGCGTAGCCGCGGGTTCGCGTGGAGATGATGAATTGTTCGGGGTCACCGGATGACACCTTGTAGGGAAAACCTGGATTGTTCGGCTGCACGACGTCCGTGTCGCAGTTGTCGCACAGCAGGCGCGCACGGGGCTTGGCCGCGTCCAGGTCGACGTCGTAGGTCCGTGCCGACATCCCGCTACCACATTGCGTTCCCATGGACACCAAATTGCCGGGCAACGTGCGATGGTGTCGCTTCATGACAATGTCGAGGCCGGTGAGGACGATCGCTTTCTCGTCGGCACCCTGCACGGTGACTTGCACCTCGCCTCCCGTCGGCAGTTCGCTGCCCTCCGCGCGTAAGGTCCGGTCGATGACGTCGCCTCTCTCCCGGGGGGCGGTGCCGGCGAGCGCGTTCGTCAGTTTGCTCGCGACCCGCCACGGATCCCTGCGCCAGAGCCAGGTGTTGTAGGACTCGTCGTCATGGGTCATCACGGTGACGATCGGCTTTCCGGGCTGCGGCTCGGACTCCGAAAGACCCGAGAACAAAGACGCGCCGCCTTGCTGCAGCCATCCCCCGACCACGGAAACCGTGATCGCGGTCACCGCGGTGACGAATGCCGGTCTGCGCCACCACCTGACCTGGCTCACGACTCCACCGGCTCCTTCGCCGGAATCGTCGCCACTTGATGATCGCCCGCCCTCACCGCTCACAGCATGCCCTTTCCGGTCTTTCCTGGACCCGCCACACTAGCGGCGCGCATATCGCCGATACGCGGGTTTCCCGACGCGGCTCCGGCACGGGAGGCACTGGCGGGGCGCACGGCATCGGGCGCGCGCCCCGCCCCGTCCGAACGGGCAGCGCCCTTTCCGTCTTGGCTCGTTCTCGACCCCGGCATCGGCCGCGTATTGCCTCTCGGGCAATTACCGCCGGGAACATTTGCACCCTTTCCGCAGGCGGCCGTAACCTCTGCGGCACGATACCCCCGGGGGTAATTAAAGAAGCAACAAAACGGCCCGGAGGTCACGTGACCCGTGCCGTCCATGATCCGAGCAAGCACCCGTCCGGCGCCCGAGCGCGCCTCACTGGAAGGAGCCCGTCTTGGCCGCCACCCCCTCCCCCTCCGACGCACCGCTCTCCGGCCGTCACCGTGTCGCCGTCGTCGGCGGCGGCAGCGCCGGCATCAGCGTCGCCGCCCGGCTGCGCCGCGCCGGCGTCACCGACATCACCCTGATCGAACCGTCCGACACCCACTGGTACCAGCCCCTGTGGACCCTCGTGGGCGGCGGTCAGGCGCCCCTGCGCAGCACCCGGCGCCCCGAGGGATCGGTCATCCCGGACGGCGTGCGCTGGATACGCCGTCGCGCACTGGCCGTCGACCCCGAGACCCGCACCCTCACCCTCTCCGGAGGCGCCGAACTCACCTACGAGTACCTGGTCATGGCGCCCGGCATCCAGCTCGACTGGGGCGGCGTGCCCGGTCTCGCCGAGGCCGTCGGCCACGACCGGGTGAGCAGCAACTACGCCCCCGAGTACGCCCCGCGCACCTGGGAGCTGATCAAGGACATGCGCTCGGGCACCGCGGTCTTCACCCACCCGGCGACCCCGCTGAAATGCGGCGGCGCACCGCAGAAGATCGCCTACCTGGCCGCCGACCACTGGCGCCGGCGCAAGGTCCTCGACGACATCCGGATCATCCTCGTCATCCCCGACCCGGCGCTGTTCAAGGTGCCCGCCTGGTCGCAGGTCCTGGAGAAGGTCGCCGAACGCTACGGCATCGAGGTGCGGCTGCGCTGCGAGATGACCGCCGTGGACGGCGCCGCCCGCGAACTCACCGTCACCGACCACGCCGACGGCACGAAGGAGACGATCGGTTACGACCTCCTGCACGCCGTGCCGCCGCAGAGCGCGCCCGACTGGATCAAGGCCGGACCGCTCGCCGACCCCGCCAGTCCGCAGGGCTTCGTCGCCGCCGACCGGCACACCCTGCGACACCCCTCGCACGCCGAGGTCTTCACGCTCGGCGACGTGGCGAACCTGCCCACCTCCAAGACCGGCGCCGCGGTGCGCAAGCAGGCCCCGGTGGTGGCCGGCAACCTGCTCGACATCATGAACGGCCGTACGCCGTCGCACCGTTACGACGGCTACACCTCCTGCCCGCTGGTGACCGCCCGCGACCGGATGCTGCTCGCCGAGTTCGACTACGACCTCAACCCCACGCCCACGTTCCCGCTCCTCGATCCCTTCAAGGAGCGGCGCACGATGTGGGCGTTCAAGCGCTACGGCCTGCCGCCGATCTACTGGCACGGCATGCTCACCGGCCGCCTCTGATCCCGACGCCGAACCCTTCTCGCACGGAGGTCACTGGACCATGTTCTTCACCCAGTACTACCTCGACTGCCTCTCCCAGGCGTCCTATCTGATCGCGGACGAGACCACCGGCAGAGCCGTCGTCGTCGATCCGCGCCGCGACGTCTCGGAGTACCTCACCGACGCCGCCGCACACGGTTTCACCATCGAGGCGGTCATCAACACCCACTTCCACGCCGACTTCCTCGCCGGACACCTGGAGCTCGCCGACCGCACCGGCGCCTGGATCGGCTACGGACGGCGCGCGGAGGCCGAGTACCCCATCCGCGAACTCGCCGACGGGGACCGCATCGCCCTCGGCGACGTCCAGCTCCAGATCCTCGAAACCCCCGGCCACACCCCGGAGTCGATCAGCGTCCTGGTGTACGAGCACGCCGACGACCCCGTCCCCTACGGCGTGCTGACCGGGGACGCGCTGTTCATCGGCGACGTCGGCCGACCGGACCTGCTGGCCTCCATCGGCGTCACCGCCGACGAACTCGGCCGCATGCTCTACGACACCGTCCAGCACAAGCTGATGGCCCTCCCGGACGCGGTCCGCGTCTTCCCCGCGCACGGTGCCGGGTCCGCCTGCGGCAAGAACCTCTCCACCCGGCGCCAGTCCACCATCGGCGAGCAGCGCGCCACCAACTACGCCTGCCGGCCCATGAGCGAGGAGAAGTTCGTGTCGCTGGTGACCGAGGGCCAGCCGTCCGCACCCGCCTACTTCGTCTACGACGCCATCCTCAACCGCAAGGAGCACGGCCTGTTCGACCCGGCCACCGCGCCCCGGCCGCTGTCGGTCGCGGAGTTCATGGCACGGCGCGCGGCCGGAGCGGTCGTCCTCGACGCCCGTTCCCCGCAGGACTTCGCTCCCGGGCATCTGCGCGGCTCGCTCAACGTCCCCGCCGACGGCCGCTTCGCCGAGCAGGCCGGCATGGTCGTCGCCCCCGAACAGGACGTCGTGGTGATCGCGCCGCAGGACCGGGAGGAAGAGATCGTCACCCGGCTCGCCCGGATCGGCTTCGACAAGGCCGGCGGGTATCTGCGCGAACCCGAGGGCGCCTTCCCGGACCTGGCCGACGAGATGGAACAGGCCAGTCGGCTGACCGCCGACGAACTGCGCCGCCTGCTGGACGGCGACGAACCCCCGCTGGTGCTGGACGTGCGCAACGCCGCCGAACGCGAGGAGGGCCGCATCGAGGGCTCGTTGCACATCCCGCTGGCCGAACTCGCCCGCCGGGCCGCCGAGATCCCGGCCGGCCGGCCGCTCGTGGTGCACTGCGCGGGCGGCCACCGCTCCGCCATCGCCGCCAGCCTGCTGCGCCACCGGGGCCGTACCGACGTCTCCGACCTGCTCGGCGGCTACGGCGCCTGGCTCGCCCTGCCCACCCGGACCGAGGCCTGAGCCATCGCGTCGCCCGCGGCGGCCGGGCCCCGAACGGAGAGGCGGAGGAGGGAACAATCCGGCCCCGACCGGCGCTGTTCCTGGTACCAAAGCCCCGTATGTGCGACCCGCCGGGGCCCACCGACCGGACGGAGGAGCGTGAGCATCATGGCGACGGCAGGACATGACCGGCCCGCGGCGGGCGAGAGCGGTTCCCTCGTGACCGCCTGCGGGCGCAGGATCGCCGTGCGCGGCCTGCGGCTGCCGCCCGCCGGCCGGCCCATCCGGCGGATCGCCCTGGACGTCGGCCGCGACCAGGGCGACGAGCCGGGCGTGTGGGCCGCCCTCACCGCGGACGAGGCCCGTGACCTGGCCCGGCTCCTGCTGACCCAGGCCGCCCTGGCCGAGCGCGGCACCGAGCCCGGCGCTCCGGTGCGGCCGGGCACTCAGGTGTAGATGATCTGCCCGCCGGCCGCGTGCCCGTAGAACTCGCCGACGGTGATGATGCCCTGCACCTGGTCCACCAGGTCGTCCTCGGCGAGTTCGAAGAGGTCGACGGACGCCTTGCAGGCGTAGATGCCCGCTCCGGTGTCGGAGATCATCTCGATGAATTCGGGGATGGGCGGGATGTCCAGCGTCTCCATCTTGCGTTCCATGTACCGGGTGACCAGGTCGGGGACGCCCGGCAGACCGCCCAACAGGGTCGGCAGGTGCAGGCCCGGGTTGCCGACGGTGGCGAGCTTGATGTGCTCCCAGCGCTTCTTCGTGATCGCGTCGAGGCCGAAGAAGGTGAAGAACAGGTCGGCCTCGATGCCCTCGGCACGGGCGCCGTTGGCCATGATCAGGGCCGGGTAGATCCCCTCCAGGGACCCCTTGGAGACGATGATCGAGACCTTCTCGATGGTGGCGGTGTCGGCCATGACGGCTCGCACTCCTTCCGCAGGCTCAGGGCCTCAGATGCAACCGCGCGGCTTGGGGATTCCGGCGATCTTCGCGGCGGTCTTCGCCGGGCCCTTGGGGAAGAGCTGGTACAGCTCCTTGACGCTCACGCCGGACGTCTTGCCGAGCACGCGCACCGTCGGGCCGGTGCCCTTGGCGGCGTACTGCTCGCGCATGAAGCGGATGACCGTCCAGTGCCGGTCGGTGAGTTCGGTGATGCCCTGCTCGCGGGCGATCTGCGCGGCCATCGGCTCGCTCCAGCGGCCGGGGTCGGTGAAGAAGCCCTCGTCGTCGACCGGGACGGCCGTGTCGGCGTAGGTGGCGGTGGGCATGGTCGGGTCCTTTCCTGGCGGTCGGCGGAGGTTCAGGCGAGGCTGTGCGACTTGCCCTGCTGGGGCATCTCCGCCCCGATGCCGGGCAGTTCACGGCCGGGCAGCAGGGCGTGCCAGTACAGCCACTCGAAGGCCAGCTTGCCGAGATGGTTGGCGTACGACTCCTTCAGCAGCGGCAGGCCGACCGCGGTCGGGAAGTGGCCGGGCAGCGGTTCGGTGTCGTAGTTGAAGTCGATGAGCAGGGCCTTGTGGAAGCCGGTCTCGACGAAGCAGTTGGTGTGGCCGTCGTAGGAGGGCTCCACGGGCCGTCCGGCCAGGAGGCGGGCGATGTTGCCGGTGAGCGTCTCGCCCTCGAAGTGGGCCACCGAGCCGGCCTTGGAGGCGGGCAGTCCGGCCGCGTCGCCGAGGGCGAAGACCTCGGGACGGCCGGGGTGCTGGAGGGTGTGCGGGTCGACGGGGACGAAGCCGAGTTCGTCGCCGAGCCCCGGGGAGCGGTCCACGTAGGCCGCGCCGCCGTGCAGCGGTACGACGACGGCCAGGTCGAAGGGGATCTCGCGGTCGTCGTACGACACCAGCCGCCCGCCCGGGCCGTCGACCTCGCCGAGCGTGAACTCGGTGACCAGTTCGACACCCTTGTCCGCGAGGAGGCCGCCCAGCGCCTTCGCGGCGACCGGCTTGGTGAACGCGGCGTCCAGCGGGGTGGCGTACGTCAGCCGGACCCGGTCGCGGATGCCGCAGCGCCGGAAGTACCAGTCGGCGAGGAAGGCGAACTCCAAGGGGGCGACCGGGCACTTGAGCGGCAGATCCGCCACGTCGACCACGACGCGACCGCCTCGGAAGTGTTCGAGCGCGTGCCGCAGGCGTACGGCGCCCGGCAGGTCGTAGAAGGTGAAGACCTTCTCGCCCCAGCCCGGACCGGTCAGCCCCTCGGTCTCCTCCGGCAGCAGCCGGGCTCCGGTGGCGACCACGAGGATGTCGTACGCCACCCAGCCGCCGACCGCGAAGTGGACCCTGCGGGCCTCCAGGTCGACCCGGTCGATGCGGGCCCGCTGGTAGTCGATGCCGGCGTGCAGCTGGTGCGGCCGGGAGCGGACGAGGTGGCGCGGCTGGGCCAGGCCGAACGGCACGAACAGCAGGCCCGGCTGGTACACGTGGTCGTCGTCCTGGTCGACGACCGTGATCCGGCACTCGTCGGCGTCGTACATCCGCCGCAGCCGGTTGGCGGTGAGCGTACCGGCGGTGCCCCCGCCGAGAATCACGATGTGTGTGCTCATGCCTTCACTGTCGTACCGGCGACGCAGGTGGGGCATGGGCCGCAGGTCCCTGCCACGTGTACCCACCCGGGTATGTCTTCGCCCGCTCGGCCCCTCGCCCGGCGGTACCGGGCGCGCTGCACTGGAGGTACCTACACGGCGTACGGAGCAGGGAGGTCCGGTCATGACCGGCACGGCGCAGCAGACTCTCGCCACGGTTCGGCCTCAGGGGACGGAGGTTGAGGTGCACAGCCTGGAGGTCACTCACGTCCACGGCGACGCGTACGCGGTGGAGGTCCGCGGTCACCAGCTCCTGGTGGACCAGCCCACGGAGGCGGGCGGTACGGACACCGCGCCCACACCGACCGAACTCTTCGCCGCCTCCCTGGCGACCTGCGTCGCCTTCTACGCGGGCCGTTACCTGAAGCGGCACGGCCTGCACCATGCGGGGCTGCGGGTGCGTGCCGAGTTCACCATGGCCACCGACCGGCCGGCCCGCGTGGGTACCGTCCGGGTGGTCATCGCGCTGCCGCCCGCCCTGTCGGAGCAGCGCCGGGCCGCTCTGCTGGCCGTGGCCTCGCACTGCACCGTCCACAACACCCTGCACGAGCCGCCCGAGGTCAGCGTGGAGCTGGCGCCCTGAGCAGCGAGGTGGTGAGGGCCGTTCGGCTCCTGGACCGGTCGCCGTGGCGGGCGCAGGCTGGAAGCGGAGGACGAGAAGCGGGACGGAAGTGATCACGATGGAAGCGAAGCAGTGGACCGTGCACATCTACATCAGCGAGGAAGGCGACGAGACGCATGCGCGCGCCGTCCTGGCCACGCGGGACACCTCGAAGCTCACGGGCCGGGGCCTGGCCCGCCGCAACCCGATCGACCGGCCCATTCCGGAGATCGGCGACGAGCTCGCCGCGAGCCGCGCCCTGGAGGACCTCGCCATCCGGCTGCACGACGTCGCCGCCGACGACATCGTGGAGCTGGCCGGGCCGGTCCGGGCGTGGATTCAGGCGTGACGTGTGAGGGGGCGAGCCGGACAGCGGAACGCGACGAGGTGGGGCACGGATGCCGACCGTGCCCCACCTCTTCTCTTCTTCTCTTCGCGCCTCTCTTCTTTTCTCTTCGCGCCTCTCTTCTTTTCTCTTCGCGCCGGGCCGTCAAGGGCGCCGGACGGTCACCGCTGGACCGTCAAGGGCACGGTGTCCTCGACCACCGCGTGACCGTCCTCCAGCGAGTTCCAGTACGCGGTGAGCAGGCCGGTGCCGGAGCGGGTCGCCCGGTAAGGGATCGTCACGTCGAACGTGCCGCGGGTGCCGGTCCCCGAGGTGGCCGTGACGTAGACGTCGGCCGCGGTGCGCCCCGCCGCGTCGGTGATCTTCAGTTTGAAGGTCGCCTCGAACGTGTTGGCGCTGCCCCAGACCCGGAGCGGGGCCCGGACGGTGTCTCCGATCAGGGGCGACTCGACGAGGATCTGCGGGGCGAGGTCCTCGAAGTCGGCGCGGCCGACGGGGTGGTTGAGGACGATGCCCTCGCCGCCGAAGGACGTCACCGGCTTGCCGTCCAGCTCGAACCGCACCTTCTCGATCGACGGGAACCGGGTCGCGGTGAAGACGACCTGGGCGAGCCGCGCCTGCATCGACAGGCTTCCGCCGCCGTCGTCGTAGCGCCCGGACAGATCGATCGTCGCCACATGACGGCGCACCACGACGGAACGCAGCGTCGTTCCCGAGGGAATGGCCGTGGTGCGGCCGTAGCGGCTCTCGTACCGGCTGGGCCCGGCCAGCAGGGCCCGTAGGGCCCCGGCCGCGGTGGTCGGCGCGGTCACCATGCGCGGTGCGGGCGAGACCTGTTCTCCGTGCAGGAAGTACACCGACGTGCGGACCTGGTGGGGGGCTGTCGGCTTCGGTGTCGTGGTCGGTCCGTTCGCGGTGCCCGGGGAGGTGGGGGCGGTGGGGGCGGTGGGGGCGGTGGTGCCGCCCTGGCCGGGGGTGGTGGTGCCGCCGTCGGTCCCTCCCGTGGTGCCGCCCGTGCTCGGGGTGCTCGTCCGGTCGGCGCCGGGGGACGTACCCCCGCTGCCGTCCTCCTGTCCGCATGCGGTGGCCAGCGACGACGCCAGTACGACGGTCGTGGCGAGGACCAGTGTGCGGCGCATTCGGTGCGGCCTGTGCGTGGTCGCGTTCTCGACACTCATGGCAGCCTCCTCCGACACTTCCAGCGAACTCCGTCCGTCGAGTCGCCCCAAGTGCCGTACGGGTCCGGGCGGATGGGCCGTCCGGGCGCCCGCCGGAGCCTGTCGGCCCATCGCCCGCCGCCCCGGTCCGGGCCCATCGTGGGAGCGACAGGCTGTCCCGGGAGCCCCCCGAAGGGGTCGAGGAAGGTCGAGGTGAGGTCATGGACGTCCTGGTGGGGTACGCGACCGCGCACGGCTCCACCCGTGGGGTCGCCGAACGGATCGCCGCCACGATCGGTCGGGCGGGTCTCAAGGCGGAGGCACGGGCCCTGGAGACGGTGGACGACGCCGACGCCTACCCGGCGTTCGTCCTCGGCAGCGCCGTGCACGACCAGACGTGGCTGGAGCCGGCGAAGACCTTCGTGCGGGACAACCTCGACATACTGGGTTCCCGGCCCGTGTGGCTGTTCAGCGTCGGCATGCCGGGCGCGCTGCGCGGACCGTGGAAGCGGCTGGCGCCGAAGGAGATCCCGGTGATTCTCCGCGCGCTGCCCGCGGAACTGCGCTACCGGAGCCACGAGTTGTTCTCCGGTGTGATCTCGTCCGCCCAGCTGTCCCGCTCCGGTCGGGTGCTCTTCCACCTGTTGGGCGGCCGCTTCGGCGACTACCGCGACTGGGGCGCGATCGACGCGTGGACGTCGGGCATCGTCGAGGAGCTGACGCGCGACAGCCGTGCGTGAGGTGTCGCGCCGCGGGTCCGTCATGGGCCCGGCCCGGCAGCACCGTGCGCAGCCGGGTGACCGCGCCGGCTGCGCACGTGGTGCGACCCGGGGGGACGTGCTCAGCCGTGCCGCACCGGGATGGTCCGGGTGCCTGCCTTCGCCTCGGGCACCGGGACCGTGATGGTCAGGACGCCGTCCTTGTACTCCGCGGTCGCCTCGTCACCCTTGGCGCCGGCCGGGAGCCGGACGGAACGGGTGAAGGTCCCGTAGCGGAACTCCGTGCGGTGCTTCTCCTCGGTCTGCTCACCGCGCTCGGCCCGCAGGGTCAGGACGCCCTCTGTGACGGTGATCTCGACGTCCTTGGCGGGGTCGATCCCCGGCAGCTCCGCCTTCAGCACGTATGTCTCGTCCGCGAGGTGCTCCTCGATGCGGATGCCGTGCGTCCCGACGGCCATGTGCGCTCCGGGCAACCCGCCCTCGACCCAGCCGAACAGGTCGGGCAGCGTGGGCCAGAGGGGCAGCCGCTCGATCATGCCGCTCATGTCTCCCTCCTCCTTGCCTGCTTCTTGCTGCTTCTTGCTGCTTCTTGTCTGCCGCGTTCTGCGTCTTTCTGCGTCTTTCAGCGTCTTTCTGCTTCCTGCCTGATGCTTTCCTTTCCGTCACTTCCAGCGTCGCGCCGCCAGGCCGCGCCGCGCGTGGGCCGAGCGGTCCCGGCGGGGAGCCACTCGGCCCTGGCGCCCCGCTCAGGTGACGAACTCGGCGACGGCCGCCTTGAGTTCGGCCAGCCCCTGCTTGGCGTCGGTGAAGAACATGCCGGTCCTGGGGTCGGTGTAGAGCTCGTTGTCGACGCCCGCGTAGCCGTGCCCCATGGAGCGCTTGATGACGACGACGCTCTTCGCCCTGTCCACGTCGAGGATCGGCATCCCCGAGATCGCGTTGCCGGGACGCCGGGCGATCGGGTTCGTCACGTCGTTGGCGCCGATCACCAGGGCGACGTCCGCCTGCGGGAACTGCGGGTTGATGTCGTCCATCTCCTTGAGCTGGGTGTAAGGCACGTTCGCCTCGGCCAGCAGCACGTTCATGTGGCCCGGCATCCGGCCCGCGACCGGGTGGACGGCGTAGCTGACGTCGATGCCGTGGTCGGTCAGCAGCTTTGCCAGGTCTCCCAGTTCGTGCTGGGCCTGGGCGGCGGCGAGGCCGTAGCCGGGGACGAGGACGACCTTGCTCGCGTAGGCCAGCTGGATCGCCACGTCGTCGGCGGAGACCGACCGCACCTGGGCCGGGGCGCCGGAGCCGGCCGCCGCGGGCGCGCTGTCGCCGGTGCCGAAGCCGCCGACGACGATGCCGGCGACGGACCGGTTCATCGCGTCGGCCATCAACTTGGTGAGGATGCCGCCGGAGGAGCTGACCAGCATGCCCGCGATGATCAGCGCGGTCTCGTCGAGCACGAAGCCCGCCATGGCGACCGCCGAACCGGTGAAGGCGTTCAGCAGGGCGATGACCACGGGCATGTCGGCGCCGCCGATCGGCAGCACCATCGTCACGCCGAACAGCAGCGCCACCGCGGTGAGTCCGTACAGGGCGGCGCGGGACTCCGGGACCAGCACCAGCCAGACCGTGCCGGCGACGAAGGAGGCGGGCAGCAGCGCGTTGAGGCGGCGCGCTCCCGGGAACACCACCGGCGCCCCGGAGACGACACCCTGCAGCTTGCCCGCGGCGACCAGTGAGCCGGAGAACGTGACCGCGCCGATGACGATGTCCAGCGCGGCGGGCAGCGACACCCGCGCCCCGATCGCGGCCGGGGTGTCGGCCTGCAGCAGGTCGTTGACCGCGATCAGTGCGGCGGCCCCGCCGCCGACCGCGTTGAAGAGGCTGACCAGTTGGGGCATGGCGGTCATCCGCACCTCGCGCGCGGCCCACAGCCCGAGGGCGGCGCCGAGGAGGCCGCCGCTGCCCAGCACCAGCCAGCCGGTGCGGCTGATGGCGCCCTCGTCGGCCACCAGCCACACGGTGGCGGCGACGGCGACGCTCATGGCCGCGCCGGACAGGGTGTTGCCGCGGCGCGCGGTGCGTGGGTGGTTCATCAGGTGCAGGCCGAGCACGAAGCAGGCCGCGGCGGCCAGGAAGACGTAGTGGACGGTGTCGGAGACGGTGTTCACGGCGGCTCACACCTCCGTCTTCTCGCGGGCCGGCGGCCTGGCCTTGAACATCCGCAGCATCCGGTCCGTGACGACGTACCCGCCGACCACGTTCATGGCGCCGAACACCATCGCCACGAAGGCCAGTGTGTACCCGACCCAGGTGTGCGCCCCGGCCGCGATCAGCATGGCGCCGACGACGACGATGCCGTGCACGGCGTTGGAGCCGGACATCAGCGGGGTGTGCAGGGTAGCGGGGACCTTGCTGATGACTTCGATGCCGACCAGCACGCTCAGCACGAACACGGTGACCGCGGTGAGCAGGTCGAGGTCGTTCATGACGGTCCGCCTCCCAGCAGGGCTCCCGTGATCTCGTCGGCCGGGTCGAGGACGAGTTCGCCGTCGCGTACCAGGTGGCGCAGGAGCGCGACGAGGTTGCGGGCGTACGCCGTGGACGCGGCGGTGGCCATCGCGGACGGCAGCCGGCCGGCGCCGATCACGGTGACCCCGTTGTCGAGGACGTCGGTCTTGTCGGGCTCGGAGCCCTCGACGTTCCCGCCGAGTTCGCCCGCCGCCAGGTCGACGACGACCGAGCCCGGCGTCATCCGCTCCAGGGCCGCGGTGCTGACCAGGAGCGGGGGCCGGCGGCCGGGGACCTGGGCGGTGGTGATCACGACGTCGGAACGCGCGATGTGCGCCTCCGTCGCCTCGCGCTGGTCGCGCTGTTCCCGGGCGGTCAACTCCCTTGCATAACCGCCCTGTCCGGCGCCCGGTCCCGGCTGCGGAGGGCTCTGGACATCGAGGAACCGGGCGCCCAGCGATTCCACCTCCCCTCGTGACTCGGGGCGTACGTCGTACGCCGTGACGACGGCGCCGAGGCGGCGGGCGGTGGCGATCGCCTGGAGTCCGGCCACGCCGGCGCCGAGGACCAGCACCTGGGCGGGGCGCATGGTGCCCGCCGCGGTGGTCAGCATCGGGAAGAAGCGGTCGTAGGACTCGGCGGCCAGCAGCGCCGCCTTGTACCCGGCGACACTGGCCTGCGAGGTCAGCGCGTCCATGGACTGGGCGCGGCTGAGGGTGCGGGGCAGCAGGTCCAGGCTCACCGTGCGTACGCCGCGGCGGTGCAGGTCCGCCACCAGGTCGGGGTGGCGCAGCGGCTCCAGCAGCCCGGCCAGGGTCTGCCCGGAGCGCAGGGCCCCGGCGGTCGCCGGGTCCGGCGGCCCCACGCACAGGACGACGTCGGCCCGTGCGTACAGGTCGTCGGCCGCCACGGCCTCGGCGCCGGTGGCGGTGTAGTCGGCGTCGGTGAACCAGGCGCCGGCCCCCGCTCCGGTCTCGACGAGGACGTCGAGACCGGCCCGGCGCAACAGGGTGACGGTCTCGGGGACGAGGGCGACGCGGCGTTCGCCGGGTGCCCTCTCCCGTACGGCTCCCACGGTGACGGTGGCCATGATCTGCTGCCTCTCCCCCTGGGCCCGGTGTCGCCGGGCACACGGAACTGGTCAGAACTGGAAGACGAGCCGTGCCTCGGCCCGGCCGCCGAGCACCTCGCCGAAGGAGTCGTTGACCTCGTCCAGGCGCCGTGGTTCGGCGATGACCTGGGTGCGTCCGGCGGCGTGCAGGGCGAAGACCTCGGCGAGGTCCTGGCGGGTGCCGACGATGGAGCCGAGCACGGAGATCCCGCCGAGCACGGTCTCGAAGATCGGTACGTGGACGGCGGCGTCGTCGGCGGGCAGGGCGACCATGACGAGGCGTCCGCCGCGGTTGAGGGACCGGTAGGCCTGCTCGAACGCCTTGGGCGCGGCGGCGAGCACGACGGCGACATCGGCGCCGCCCGCCTTCCTGATCTCCTCGACCGGGTCGTGGCTGCGCGCGTTGACGATCTGGTCGGCGCCGAGCCGGTGGGCGAGGCCGAGCTTGTCGGGTTCGAGGTCGACGGCGGTGACGAGGCCGCCGACGAGCCGCGCGTACTGAAGGGCGAGGTGGCCGAGTCCGCCGACGCCGAAGACGGCGACGCGTTCGGCCGGGACCACGCGGGCGACCTTGACCGCCTTGTACGTGGTGACGCCCGCGCAGGTCAGCGGTGCCGCGTCGATGGAGCTCACCCCGTCGGGGACGGCCACGACCGCGCCCGCGTTCGCGACGGCGTACTCGGCGTAGCAACCGTCCACGGAGTAGCCGGAGTTGACCTGGGACTCGCACAGGGTCTCCCAGCCGGAGACGCAGTGGCGGCAGGTGCCGCAGGAGGAGCCGAGCCACGGGACGGCGACCCGCTTGCCGACGAGCGACTCCGGCACGCCGGTGCCCACGGCCTCGACCGGGCCGACGCCCTCGTGGCCGGGGACGAAGGGCGGTTGCGGCTTGACCGGCCAGTCGCCGTGCGCGGCGTGGATGTCGGTGTGGCAGATCCCGGAGGCCTCCATGCGGACGAGCACCTGGCCGGGGCCCGGCTCGGGCACGGGCCGGTCCTGGATCTCCAGCGGCTTGCCGAAGCCGGTGACGACAGCTGCCTTCATGTTCCGCTCCTCCATTGGTGCGGCACCGTGGTGCCTTGATGCGCGTGACCGAACGCAGCCCGGCCCCGGCCGCGAGGGAGAAGCCGCCCGGCAGCGCGGCCCCCGCGGCAGGGACCCTGGCCGTCAGACGGCCGGCACGGCGACGACGTCGTGCCGCGGTCCGCCGAGCACCACCTTGAGCGCGCCGGTGTCGGCGGCGCGGGCGAAGACGTCGTACGCCTCCTCCATGGCGTCCAGCGGGAACGTGTGGGTGACCAGGGACGAGGTGGGCAGCCTTCCGGCGGCCGCCATCCGCAGCAGGGTGGGCGTGGAGTGGGTGTCGACGAGACCGGTGGTGATGGTCAGGTTCTTGATCCACAGTTCTTCGAGGTGCAGGGTGGCCGGCCTGCCGTGCACACCGACATTGGCCACGTGCCCGCCGGGCCGCACCACGCGGGTGCACAGCTCGAAGGTCTCCGGCACGCCGACGGCCTCGATCGCCACGTCCGCGCCGAGTCCGTCGGTGAGGTCGGCGATCAGCTGCTCGGGGGACTCGCCGGCGAGGGCGACCGCGTCGGCGCCGAACGACCGGGCGGCGTCCAGCCGGGACGGGGCGAGGTCCACGACGACGATCCGCTCGGGCGCGAACAGCCGTGCGGTGGCGACGGCCGCCAGTCCGATGGGGCCGGCGCCGACGACGGCGACGGTGTCCCCGGGCCGTACCCGCCCGTTGAGCACGCCCACCTCGTAGGCCGTCGGGAAGATGTCGGCCAGCAGCACGGCGTCCGGGCCGTCCAGGGTGCTGGGCAGCGGGTGGACGGACAGGTCGGCGTACGGGACCCGGACGTACTCGGCCTGGGTGCCGTCGATCAGGTGGCCGAGAATCCAGCCCCCGCCGCCCCGGCACTGACCGTGGACGCCTTCGCGGCAGTAACGGCAGCGTCCGCAAGCGGTGATGCACGAGACGAGCACCCGGTCTCCCGGGCGGACCGTGCGGACGTCGCCGCCGACCTCGACGATCTCGCCGACCGCCTCATGGCCGAGGACGGTGCCGGGGCGGACCTCGGACACGTCGCCCTTGAGGATGTGCAGGTCCGTTCCGCAGATGGTGACGGTGTCGACCCGGACGATGGCGTCGGTGGGTTCCTTGACACCGGGATCCGGGACGTCCTGCCAGGAGGACTGTCCCGGGCCGTGGAAGACGAAGCCCTTCATGACGATGCCTGCCTTTCTCCCCCCGCAGTTCCAGCCTGTCCCGCCGGGACGGGCCTCCGCTTGGGCCGGTCGGCCCCGCAGGACCGCCGGAGGGTTCCTTCGGACCCCCGAGAAGTTCCTGCACGGCAGAACCGTCCGCGCACCCGGTCTCCCCGGCCCGGGTGCGCGGACGTGGCGGCACGGGCCCCGATCAGCCGTGCCGCACCGGGATGGTCGTGGTGCCCGGCTTCGCCCTGGGCACCGGGACCGTGATGGTCAGCACGCCGTCCTTGTAGGCGGCGGTCGCCTTGTCGCCCTCCGCGCCGGCGGGCAGCCGGACGCAGCGGGCGAAGGTGCCGTACCGGAACTCGGTGCGGTGCTTCTCCGTGAGCTCCGCGCCGCGCTCGGCGGTCAGCGTCAGCAGCCCGTCCTCGACGGTGATCTCGACGTCCCGCGCAGGGTCGAGGCCGGGGAGCTCGGCCCGCAGCACGTACGCCTCGTCCGTCAGGTGCTCCTCGATACGGATCGGGTGCAGTCCGGGAACACCGTGCGTCCCGGCGTGACCGGCCTCGACCCATGCGAACAGGTCGGGCAGGGCCGGCCGGCCGTGCAGCCGCTCGATCATGTCTGTCTCTCCTCACTCCTCGACCGGATCGGCACCGCCACGCGTTCAGCTCGCCGTGGTGTCCTTCGTCAGCTCGTCGGCGATGCCCCGGGCCCATTCCTCGATCCGGGCGAAGTCCCGGAAGTCGCCGCCCTTGCCGTTGCGGACGATCATCTTGGCGATGCGTCCCTGAGCGCCCTCGACCAGGCAGCCGCCGAAGGTGACATGGCCGCGGGCGTCGAGCCGTTCCATGGCACGCCGGACACCGGCCACCGGCGGGATGTCCTTCTCCGACGCGGAGGCGTCCAGCGGTCCGCTGCTGAACAGCCACAGCGGCTTCTCGGCGAGTGCGCGGTGCTGGCGGCGGACGAAGCGACGCGCGTGCCGGTGCCAGCGCCCGCCGTACAGGCCTCCTCCCACCACCACGGCGTCGTAGCCGCTCACGCTGTCGACGGAGGCGGCGGGCCGGGCCCATGCCTGGAGGCCCGCCTTGTTGAGCACTTCGGCGACGGTCTGGGCGATCTGTGCGGTGGATCCGTTCGTCGTCCCGTAGGCGACCAGCACGCCACCAGACATGACGGTCCACCTCCTCTCGGTACCTGGATTCCTGGGTTACTGGGCTCAGAGCTTGCGGAGCCAGTCGTCACCGATGCCGTGCAGCGCCTGTGCCGCGGGCTCCACGTGGGAGTCGTCCAGGCGGTAGGTGAGCTTGCTGACGACATCGACCACGCCGTCGATCTGACGGGTCATCGAGACGGCGATCTCCGTCTCGCTCTTGCGCTCCATGTGTCCGGAGAGCGTGACGACGCCCTGCACCACGGTCACCTCGACACTGCGCGGCGGCAGCCACAGGGCGCGGACCAGTACCTCGTCGATGATTTCCGCGCGGATATCGGCGTCGGGCCGCAGGAAGACCTGGAGCAGGTCGCGGCGGGTGACGATGCCGACCAGGCGCTGCTCCTCGTCGAGGACGGGCAGCCGCTCTATGTGGTGCTCGGCCATGGTGCGGGCGGCCTCGACGATGGTGTCGTCGGCGAAGACCGTGACGGGCGGCGCGGTCATCAGCCGGCCTGCCGTCCGGGCCCGGGCCTTCACCGCCCGTGCGCGGCCCCGCCGTGTGAGCGCGGCGAACCGGAAGCGCTTCTTGGGTTCGTAGGGGTCCGGGGCGTCGGCCTGCCGGACCATGAGATCGGTCTCGGAGATGACACCGACGACCCTCTCGTCCTCGTCGACCACCGGCAGTCCGCTGATGCGGTGCTCGCCCAGCAGCCGGGCCACTTCCTTGAAAGGCGTGCCGTACTGGGCGCGGACGACGTCCGTGGTCATGACGGAGCCGACCTTGTTGTGCTTCATGGTTGTTCCCTCCTCAGCGGAGACGGCGCAGATACGGGTCCTGGGGCCTGCGCGGCAGCAGGCGTACGCGCGCATCGAGCACGGTGACTCCGCCCGGTGTCGCGAGAACGGGGTTGAAGTCGGCCTCGGCGAGCTGCGGCAGGTCGCTCGCCATGCGGGAGAGCCGCAGCAGGAGTTGTTCGAGGCCTTCGAGGTCCACGGGCCGGGCGCCGCCGGCTCCGAAGAGGAGCGGGGCGCAGCGCGGTGCCGTGATCAGGTCGTGCACGTCGTGGTCGGTGAGCGGGGCGAGCCGGGCGGCGTGGTCGGAGAGGATCTCGGTGGCGGTGCCGCCGAGCCCGAAGAGCACGAGCGGTCCGAACACCTGGTCCTGCACGACCCCCGCGAACAGCTCGGTGCCCCGGTCGGCGAGCGGCTGCACGACGACTCCGGTCAGCAGGCCGGCGAACCGGGTCTCCAGATCCCGGTAGGCGGCCCGGACTTGGGAGTCGCCGCGCAGGTCGAGGTGGACCGCGTGCTCGGCGGTCTTGTGCAGCAGTCCCGGCCAGTGGCCCTTCATGACGACCCGGCCGTCGGCGCCGTGCAGCCGCTGGGCGGCCAGGACGGCACCGTCCTCGGTGTCGGCCCACGCCCAGGGCAGTTGGGGGATGCCGTAGCAGTCGAGGAGCTCGGCGCAGGCACGCGGGTCGAGCCAGCCGCCGTCCTCATGGGTCCGGAGCCAGGCCTCCACGACGGCGTGGGCGCGTTCCGTCTCCACGCCGGCGAGGTCGGGGACCGTCCCGGCGGGGCGGGCGAGCCAGGCCGCCCGGCGGGCCGCGTGGGCCAACGCCCGTGCCGCCGCCTGGGGTTCGGCGTACGACGGGACGGCGCCGCCCGCCGTGGTCGGCAACAGCTCGACGGGCAGGGCCTGTTCGAGCCGGACCGCGGCGACCGGCTTCGCCAGGTGTCCGGGGGCGCCGGTGAGGGCCCGGACGAGGTCGTCGCCGGTCGCCGCGGCGACCGCAGTGGGGACCAGGGCCACGAGGACGGCGTCGATGCCGCCGTGCCGCACGATCCGGTCCACACAGTCCATGAGCTGCCCCTCCGAGACGGCGGCGGTCGCGTCGACGGGGTTGCCGACGGCAGCGCCCTCGGGGAGCACGGCGAGCAGTTCGTCGATGAGTTCGGGGGTGGGCGCCGGCAGCGTGAGTCCGGCCTCGGCACAGGCGTCGGCGGCGAGGACGCCCGCGCCGCCCGCGTTGGTGACGATCAGGACGCGGGGTCCGGCGGGCAGCGGCTGGGAGTGCAGCAGGGCGGCGGCTTCGAGGAGTTCGCCGACCGAGCGGGTGGCGGTGATGCCGGCCTGCGTGAACAGGGCGCCACGGGTCATGGTGCGGGTGGCGGCGGCCGCGGTGTGCGAGGCGGCGGCGCGTCGTCCGGCCTCGGTGCGGCCGGCGTCGACCGTGAGGACCGGCATCCGGCGGGTGACGCGGCGGGCGGTGCGGGAGAAGGCACGGGGACTGCCGAAGGACTCCAGGTGCAGCAGGGCGAGGTCGGTGCGGCCGTCGCTCTCCCACCACTGGAGCATGTCGTTGCCGCTGACGTCGTACTTGTCGCCGAGGGAGGCGAAGGAGGAGACGCCGATGCCGAGCCGGGACATCCCGTCCAGCAGGGCGATGCCGACGCCGCCGGACTGGACGGCGACGCCCGCGGTGCCGGGGCGCGGGTGGCCGGCGGCGAAGGTGGCGTCGAGGCGCAGTGCGGGGTCGGTGTTGGACAGGCCGAGGCAGTTGGGGCCGACGAGTCGCATGCCGTGTTCGCGGCAGGCCGTCAGCAGTGCCTTGGCCTGGTCGGCGTCGAGTCCGGCGGTGACGACGAGGAGGGCGCGGACGCCTGCCTTGCCGCACTCCTCGGCGGTCTCGGGGACCATGGGCGCCGGTACGGCGAGCACGGCGAGGTCCGGGGTCCGGGGCAGGGCGGTGACCGAGGGGTGGCAGGGCACGCCGAGGATGGCGTGCGCGGCGGGGTTCACCGCGAACAGCTGTCCGGTGTAGCCGCCGGTGCGCAGTTGGTGCAGCACGGCCCGGCCCACCGAGCCGGGCTTGCGTCCGGCGCCTACGACGGCGACCGTGCGCGGGCGCAGCAGGGGTTCCATGCTGGCGACGTCGGCGGCCCGGCCGCGTTCCTCGACCGCGTCGAGGTAGGTGTCGCTGTCGTCGAGGGCGATGGTGCAGCGCACTTCCGGGCCCTCGAAGCGGCGGGCGGTGCGCAGGCCGAGGTCGGCGAAGAGCCGCAGCACCTCGTGGTTCTCGCACAGCGCGTCGGCCGTGAAGGTGGTGATGCCCGCGGCGCGCGCGGCCGAGACGAGATGCTCGACGAGAAGGGTGCCGACGCCGCGGTGGTGCAGTCCGTCGGCGACCGCGATGGAGATCTCGGCCGTGCGGGCGTCGGGTTCGCCGCCGGTGTCGTACTCGGCGAGACCGATCACCTGGCCCTCCGTCTCGGCCAGCAGCGCCCGGTACCCGGGGTGCGCGGTGCAGGCGCGGTCGGCGGCCATCTCGGCGGAGCGACGGCTGGCGGCGAAGAAGCGCAGCCGGAGGTTCTCCGGGGACATCTCCTCGTACAGCCCCTGGAGTTGGTCGTGGTCGTCCCGCCGCACCGCACGGATACGGACCGTGCGGCCGTCCGCGAGCAGGGCGTGGACGGGGGGCCGGCTGAGTGCGTCGTCCGTCATGACGGATCTCCTCACAGGTCTTCTCGTCACTTAGAGCGTCCAGCGGTCGGGGCCGCGCTCCCATGGGCCGCCCGGGGGGCTCCGCTGGGCCGGTCGGCCCTCGTCGGAGGGACCGGCTCGCCGCGCGGCCCACGGACCGGGGTCCGGGACCGCGCGGCGTGTGCGCGGCTCACACCGGATGCGGTACGACCGCCACCGGGCAGGCCGAGTGGTGCAGGACGGTGTGGGCGACCCGGCCCAGTTGCAGCCCCAGGTGTCCACTGCGCCGCTTCGCTCCCACCACCAGCAGGTCGGCGCCGTGCGAGGCGGCCACCAGGACGCCGCGCGCGGGGCCCTCGACCGTGCGGGACCGCACCTCGACGTCGGGCGGAGCGTCCCGCAGCGCGTCGGCCACGGCCTTCGTGGCCTCCTCCTCGTGCAGCCGGGCGGGTGCGTCGGCCAGCAGCGGGTGGTCGGTGGTCTCGTGCGCGGGACACCGCCACGCCTTCACGGCCTCCAGGGGCACGTGGCGCCGCCGGGCCTCTTCGTAGGCGAACTTCCTTACGGCCGCCGCCTCTTCGGGGTCCTCGCCGACGCCCACCACGACGCGGCCGTGGGTGCCGTGCGCGGCCTTGGTGTCGTGGTTGCCGCGCAGCACGATCACCGGGCAGTCGGCGTGGGCGGCGACCGTCAGGCTGACGGAGCCCAGCAGCGCCTCGGCGAGGCCGCTGCGGCCACGGGTGCCCACCACCAGCACGGAGGCGTTGCGGCCCTCGCGCACCAGGGTGTACTCGGGCTCCTCGAAGACGACGTCACCGGTCACCTTCAGTTCGGGCCGGCGTGCCTGGACGCGTCGGGTGGCACCGGCGACGACGTCCTGGGGCAGCACCTCGGCGGATTGCCTGCCGAGATCCCGGGCGAGGGCGGCGCCCTCGTAGCGGTCCCACCGGCAGGCGTACACCACCCGCAGCGGCACACCCCGCAGTGCGGCCTCGTCGGCCGCCCAGTCCGCGGCGCGCAGGCTCGGCTCGGAGCCGTCGACGCCGACGACGACAGGCAGTTCCATCACGTTCACCTCCCCAGAGCGAGGTCGAAGACGATGCGGGCCTTGACCTGGCCGCGCAGCACGTCCTCGATCGACTCGTTGACGGACGACAGCGGCCTGGTCTCGCTGATGACCCTGGTGCGGCCGGCCGCGTGCAGGTCGAACACCTCGGCGAGGTCCTGCCGGGTGCCGACGATGGAGCCGATCACGCTCGTCCCGTTCAGGACGGTGTCGAAGATCGGCACCTGGATGGTGCCGTGCGCGGGCAGGGCGACCATGACGAGCTTGCCGCCGCGCCGCAGCCCGGAGTTGACGGCCGTGAAGGCGGCCTCGTTGACGGCCAGGGCGATCGCGGCGTGTGCGCCGCCGTGTTCCTTGAGCACCTGGGCGACGTCCTGCTTGCGGGCGTCGATGACGAGGTCGGCGCCGAGCTCCGCGGCGAGTTCCAGCTTGTCGTCGGTGACGTCGATCGCGGCGACGGTGGCCCCGGCGATCTTCGCGTACTGGAGGGCGAGATGACCGAGCCCGCCGACGCCGGAGATCGCGACCAGTTGGCTCGGGCGCACTCCCGCGACCTTGAGTGCCTTGTACGTCGTCACACCCGCGCAGGTCAGCGGGGCGGCGTCGACGGCGCTGACGCCGTCGGGCACCGGCTGGGCGAAGTCGGCCCAGGCGAGCATCTTCTCGGCGTAGCCGCCGTCGCAGCCGTACCCGGTGTTGATCTGCTGCTCGCACAGCGTCTCCCAGCCGGACAGGCAGTGCTCGCACCGTCCGCAGGCCTTGCCGAGCCAGGGCACGGCGACGCGCTGTCCGAGGCTCAGGTGGGTGACGCCGGCGCCGAGTTCCTCGACGATGCCGACGCCCTCGTGGCCGGGTACGAACGGGGGGCTGGGCTTGACGGGCCAGTCGCCGTGCGCGGCGTGGATGTCGGTGTGGCACAGGCCGGAGGCCTCGACCCGGATGCGGACCTGGCCGGGGCCGGGTGCCGGGTCGGGGCGCTCCTCGATGACCAGGGGCTCACCGAAGGCTCGTACGACGGCTGCCTTCATGGGGCAACTCCTTGCTGGGTGGAGGGGGTTGGGGGGCTCAGTGGTGGGCGACGACCGCGACGGGCGCGGCGGCGTGGTGCAGCACGGCGTGCGCGACGGGGCCGATGTGCGCGCCGAGCGGACTGCGCCGGACACGCCGGCCGACGACGACCAGGCAGGCGTCGCGGGCGGCGTCCACCAGCCGGTTGCCGGCGCTGCCGGACATCGACACCTCGGCGACCTCGACGTCCGGGTACTTCTGCCGCCAGGGCTTCAGCGCCTCGGTCAGGGCCGTGGCCTGCTGGCGGACGATCTCGTCGTGCAGATACGGGTCGGCGGACAGGCCGTAGACGTAGTAGGGCGGCAGGTTCCAGCCGTACACCGCACGCACGCCGGTCCCGCGCCGGGCGGCGGTCTCGAAGGCGAAGCCGATGACGGTGTCGTTCGGGCTGTGCGGGTCCAGGCCGAGGACGACGGGCTTGAAGGGGGTGGCGGCCGACGGGATGCCGACCGGGTCCGCCTCGTGCTCGTCGGCGGCCTGCTCGCCGGCCCGGATCAGGACGACGGGCCGTTCGGAGTGGGCGATGACGGACAGGCCGACCGAGCCGACCATGAATCCGCCGATCCCGCTGAGTCCCCGCGATCCGAGGACCAGCAGTTCGGCGTCCTCGGCGGCCTGGAGGAGAACCTCGGCAGCGCTGCCGGGCACCTGCTCCACGTGCACCTCGACGCCGGGGTGGCGCAGCCGCAGGCCCTCGGCTGCCTCGCGGGGGATGCGCTCGCTCCAGTGCTGCTGGGTCTCCGCGCCGAGCAGCGGGGCCTGGGCCATGGGGTCCGGGACGGGCTCCCAGACATTGACGATCTTCAACGGCAGTCCGCGCAGCTTCGCCTCGCGGGCCGCCCATTCGGCGGCGGCCCGGCTCTCGGCGGAGCCGTCGAGACCTGCGACAACGGTGCGCACCATGGTTCTGCCTCCTGTCGGTTTCCGGGTTCAGCGTCGCCCCCGGTGACGGGGGTGCAGCAGGGGCCGCAGGTCCCCGCCAGGGGCCGACCGGCCCACCGGCGGGCGGTACGGCCGAGGGACTGAACGGCCCTTTGCCGCCGGGCGTACGCTCGCCGAACCTGAAGGCAGCCGGCGAAAGGAACCCCATGTCACACGGCTCGGGCAGACGCGGCCCGCAGTGGCGTCGGCTCGCGCCCGGCCTCGTCGCGCTGGCCGGCTACCGCCGGGCGTGGCTGCGCGGTGATCTGCTGGCGGGGGTCACGGTGGCGGCCTATCTCGTGCCTCAGGTGATGGCGTACGCGGGCGTGGCCGGGCTGCCGCCGGTGGCCGGGCTGTGGGCGATCCTGCCGGCGCTCGGCCTGTACGCGGTGCTGGGTTCCTCGCGGCTGCTGTCGGTCGGCCCGGAGTCGACGACCGCCCTGATGACGGCGACGGTGGTGGCGCCCCTGGCGGGAGCGGACCCGGGCCGCTACGCCGCGCTGGCCGCGACGCTCGCGGTGACGGTCGGCCTGCTGTGCCTGGCGGCCCGGCTGCTGCGGCTCGGTTTCGTCGCCGACCTGCTGTCCCGGCCGGTCCTCATCGGGTACCTGGCGGGGGTGGCCCTGATCATGATCGTGGACCAGCTGCCGAGGCTGACCGGCGTCGGCACCTCGGGGTCGGGGTTCTTTCCGCAACTATGGTCCTTCGCACACCACTTGAGACAGCTCGACCCGGCCACCACGATCTTCTCCGCCGTCACGCTCGTGTTCCTGTTCACCGTCGCCCGGCTGTTCCGCACCGTTCCCGGCCCCCTGCTCGCCGTGGTCCTCGGGACCGCGACCGTGGCCGTCTTCGACCTCGACGGCCACGGCCTGAAGGTGATCGGTGACGTGCCCTCGGGCCTGCCCGCCTTCGCGGCCCCCGACCTGACCGAACTGCCGCGCCTGGTGCTGCCCGCCCTGGGCGTCCTCCTCGTCGCCTACACGGACGTCGTGCTCACCGCCCGCGCCTTCGTCACCCGCGACGAGACCGGGCCGGGCCTCGACGCCGACCAGGAGTTCCTGGCCCTGGGCGCCGTCAATCTGGGCTCCGGCTGGCTCCAGGGCTTCCCGGTCAGCAGCAGCGCCAGCCGCACCGCGCTCGCCTCCTCGGCGGGCGCCCGCAGTCCGGCGTACTCGCTGGTGGCAGGGGTGGCGGTGCTCTGTGTGCTGCTGTTCCTCAGCCCGCTGCTGACCCGTACGCCGTCGGCGGTGCTGGGCGCGCTCGTCGCGTACGCCGCGGTTCGCATGATGGATCTGTCGGGCTTCGCGCGCCTGGCCTCCTTCCGGCTCCGCGAACTGCTGCTGGCGGTCGGCTGCCTGGCCGGCGTGCTCACGCTGGATCTGCTGTACGGGGTGCTGGTCGCCGTCGGTCTGTCCGTCGCCGAGCTGCTCAGCCGGGTGGCCCGGCCGCACGACGCGGTGGAGGGGCTGGTGCCCGGGGTGGCCGGCATGCACGACGTGGACGACTATCCGCAGGCCCGGACCGTCCCCGGGCTGCTCGTCTACCGCTACGACTCCCCGCTGTTCTTCGCCAACGCCCAGAACTTCCACCGCCGCGCCCTGGCGGCCGTCGAGCAACAGACCGGCCCGGTCCGCTGGTTCGTCCTCAACACGGAGGCGAACGTCGAGGTGGACATCACCGCCCTGGACGCGGTGGACACCCTGCGGCGCGAACTCACGGCCCGCGGGATCGTGTTCGCGCTCGCCCGGGTGAAGCAGGATCTGCTGGACGACCTGGAGGCGTACGGGCTCGTCGCCTCGGTGGGCCGGGAGCTGATCTTCCCGACGCTGCCGACGGCCGTGGCGGCGTACCGCGCCTGGTGCGCCCGGCAGGAGGGCGCACACTGACCGGCTCCGGTCAGGCCTCCGGCAGTTCGGGCCGTACCAGCGTCCCCGAACGGCCGTGCACGATCTCGTACGCCGCGTCCAGCGCGCCGATCGCGGCGAGCCGACCGGTGTTCTCCACGAACCGGGCGGCCGCCTCCGTCTTCGGCCCCATGGAGGCGGGGTCGTAGTCGGCGGCACGGAGTTCGGCGGGTGTGGCGTCGAGCACCGGCCGCCGCTCGGGGGTGCCGTAGGCGGCGTAGACATTGGGGACGTCGGTGAGGACGAGCAGGAAGTCGGCCTTGACTTCCTCGGCGAGCCGGGCCGCGGCCAGGTCCTTGTCGACGACCGCCTCCACCCCGCGCAGCGCTCCGGTGGCCCAGTCGGAGACGACGGGGACGCCGCCGCCTCCCCCGCACACCACCACGCAGCCCGTCTCCAGCAGCACCCGGACCGTGTCGCACTCCAGGACCCGTTCGGGCTGCGGTGCGGGCACCACCCGCCGCCGGCCGCCCTGTGTGCTGATCATCGTCCAGCCGTGCTTGGCCGCCAGGAAGTCGGCGACCTTGTCCGGGTAGGCCGGCCCGACCGGCTCGGTGGGCCGCTCGAACGCCGGGTCGTCGCCGCGCACCTGGGTGTGGGTGAGCAGGGAGACGACCCGGCGCCCGGGCAGCGCGTCCTGCAGACCGCGCACCAGGAGGGTGCCGATCAGGCCCTGGGTCTGGGCGCCGAGCAGGTCCACCGGGTAGGGCTCGACGAGCGACCGGTCGGCCACGCTCTCGGTCGCCAGCAGGCCGAGCTGCGGGGTGTTGCCGTGGGTGACGACCAGGTCGTGCTCATGGGCGAGGGCCGCGACGGCGGTGGCCACGCGGACGACGTTCGCCCGCTGGACGTCGGCGTCGGGGCGCTCGCCGCGGCGCAGCAGGGCATTGCCGCCGAGGGCGACGACGATACGCATGGCTGGACTCCTCGCTCGCGGTCCGGTGGAGCTCGTCCCATCGAACGGCGTTCCGGACCCTGTCCACAGGGTGCTGAACGGCATCGACGCACTGCCGCCCGGCCCTGCGGCGGGGCCGGGTGGCCCATGGTCCGGTCCCGGCGGGAAGGCCACGCTGGTGGTGGTAGCTCCGTATGCCGTCCACGCGGCCCGCGCGCACCGTCCCGGGCCCGTGCGGCACACGACTGTCTGGAGGCACGCCATGAACGCACCCGCAACGACGAGCATGCCGCGGGCGCTGCCTGCCGCGCACCGGGACCGCCTGATGGAGATCGCCCGTGAGGTCGCCTTCCCCGAGGGCGTCCGGCTCTTCGAGGAGGGCGCCCACGCCGACCGGTTCTGGATCGTCCGCACCGGCACGGTCGACCTGGACATCCGGGTGCCGGGCCGGCGGGCCGCGGTCATCGAGTCCCTCGGGCACAACGAACTCGTCGGCTGGTCCTGGCTGTACCCGCCGTACATCTGGCACCTGGGCGCGGGAACGGCGTCGCCGCTGCGCGCCTACGAGTTCGACGCGGCCGCCGTGCGCCGGATGTGCGAGGACGACCCGGAGTTCGGCCGGACGATCGCCCGGTGGGTCGGCGAGGTCGTCGCCCATCGCCTGCAGTCGGCCCGTACCCGGCTGCTCGACCTGTACGGCCCCTACGGCAGCGGCGGAATGCGCTGACCTGGCCCCCGTGCCGATCTCGTACCGATCTCGTACCAAGGAGTCACCGTGTCCGGAACCCCGCACATCGTCAGTGACGTGATGACCCGCGACGTGGCCTGTGTGCGCCGCGACGCCGCCTTCAAGGACATCGTGCGCGCCATGCAGGACCGCAAGGTCAGCGCGCTGCCCGTGGTGGACGGCGGCGGCCGGGTCGTCGGCGTGGTCTCCGAGGCCGATCTGCTGCCCAAGGAGGAGTTCCGCGACAGCGACCCCGACCGCTACACCCAGCTGCGCCGGCTGGCCGACCTGGCGAAGGCCGGTTCGGTGACGGCCGGCGAGCTGATGACCGCGCCCGCCCTGACCGTGGAGCCCGACGTGACGCTCGCGCAGGCCGCGCGCACCATGGCGCGGGCCCGGGTCAAGCGGCTGCCCGTCGTCGGCGCCGACGGACGCCCGGTGGGCATCGTCAGCCGGGCCGACCTGCTCAAGGTGTTCCTGCGCGACGACGAGGACATCGCGGAGGAGGTGCGGCGGGAGGTCGTCGTCTATCTGTTCCCGACCCAGGCGGACGCGGTGCGCGTCGAGGTGCACGACGGCGTCGTGCGGCTGGGCGGCCGGGTCCGCGACAAGTCCCTGGTGCCGGTGGCGGCCCGGCTGGTCCGCGCGGTGGAGGGCGTCGTGGACATCGAGTTCCGGCTCGACCACGGCGAGGAAGCGGATCTTCACTGATCCTGCGCGGGACTGGGGCCGGTCGGCCCTGGTGAAGTCGGCCCCGGCGGGTGACGATCGTTTCACGGACAATTGCGCCGTCCGTCACTCACCCGTGAGCTAGGGGCCGACATGACCGAGGTACGCACCTTTTCGGCACAGGACCCGATCCGTGTCTTCCTGCTCGACGACCACGAGGTCGTCCGGCGCGGCGTGGCGGACATGCTGGACGCCGAGCCCGACATCTCCGTCGTCGGCGACGCCGCGAACGCCGAGCACGCCCTGGTCCGTGCCCCGGCCGTACGGCCGCACGTGGCCGTTCTCGACGTCCGTCTGCCGGACGGCGACGGCATCACCGTCTGCCGTGAGCTGCGCAGCAGGATGCCGGAGCTGGCGGTGCTGATGCTGACCTCGTTCGACGACGAGGAGGCCCTGCTCGACGCGATCATGGCCGGCGCGTCCGGCTATGTCCTCAAGCAGATCAAGGGCTCGGACCTGGTGTCCGCCGTGCGCACCGTCGCCACCGGCCAGTCGATGCTCGACCCCGCGACCACCGCCCGTCTGATGCGCTCGCTGCGCACCGAGCCGGTCGAGGCCCCGGCGGAGGCGCCGGAGCTGGCGGGGCTGTCCCCGCGCGAGCGGGAGATCCTCGCGCTGATCGGCGACGGGCTCACCAACCGGGAGATCGGGAAGCGGCTGTACCTGTCGGAGAAGACCGTCAAGAACCACATCTCCCGGCTGCTGGCCAAGCTCGGTGTGCAGCGGCGGGTGCAGGCGGCGGTGCTCGCCACCCACCTGGAGCATCCGGAGGGGGCCGAGGAACGCCCGGCCCGCTGATCCGCCGGCCTCGCGGTCGCCCCGGACGCCACGTCAGGCCGCGCGTCCCGCCGGCCGCCGTACCGCCCGCGCGGCCAGCTCCACCGGCAGCACCGTCGCCGCCGTGCCCAGGCACAGGGCCCACTGCCCCGCGTCCAGCGGAACCGTGCCGAAGACCGTGCGCGCCCACGCCACGTGGACGGCGACCACCTGCACGGCGAGCATGCCGGCCAGGCACAGCCACAGGGTGCGGTTGCGCAGCTGGTGGCGGCCCAGCAGGGGGCCGTCGTCGGCGCGGGCGCACAGCGAGTTGAAGAGCTGGAACAGCACGAACGTGGTGAAGGCCATGGTCAGCGCGGTGTCCGTGCCGACCCGGTCGCGGGCCAGGGCGAGCAGGCCCACCGTGCCGAGGGCCATGACGGCACCGGCCCGGGTGATGGCCATGAGGCGACGGGCGTCCAGGATGCGCTCCGCCGGGTCGCGCGGCGGATGCCGCATCACGTCGTCGCGGGCCGGGTCGACGGCCAGGGCCATGGCGGGCGGCCCGTCCATGATGATGTTGATCCACAGCAGCTGGGCCGCGGTCAGCGGGGCGGGCAGGCCCGCCAGCGAGGCGCCCAGCAGGGTGAGGATGGCGCCGATGTTGGTGGCGAGCTGGAAGCGGACGAACTTGACGATGTTGTCGTAGATGGCCCGTCCCTCGCGGACGGCCCGCACGATGGTGGAGAAGTCGTCGTCGGTGAGGACCACGTCGGCGGCCTCCTTGGCCACGTCCGTGCCGGTGCGGCCCATCGCGACACCGATGTGCGCGGCCCGCAGCGCGGCCGCGTCGTTCACCCCGTCGCCGGTCATGGCGACGATGTGGCCGCGGCTCGTCAGGGCTCGTACGATCACCACCTTGTGCTCCGGGGCGACCCGGGCGAACACCCCGATGCCGTCGATGCGCGCGGCGAGCTCGGCCTCCGTCATCCGGTCCAGCTCGGCGCCGGTCACCACGTCCCCGGCGATGTCGAGTTCGCGGGCGATCGCCGCCGCGGTGTCGGCGTGGTCGCCGGTGACCATCTTCACGGCGACGCCCGCCGAACGGCACAGCGCCATGGCGTCCCGGGCCTGGGGACGCGGCGGGTCGGCGATCCCGGCGACCGACACGAGGGTCAGCGGGGGCAGTGCCGTCGCGTCCGGCGGGTCGTCGGTGACCGCGGTGGCCGCGCCGAGCACCCGCAGGCCCGAGCCGCCGAGTTCGGCGGTGACGGCGAGGACCCTCGCCCGCTGCCCGGCGTCCAGCGGGCGCACGCCGTCCTCGGTGAGGATCTCGGCGCACCGCTCCAGCAGGACGTCCACCGCTCCTTTGACGTGGACGCGGGTGCGGCCGTCGGGGTCGGTGTGGAAGGTGGCCATGAACTTCGTGGCCGCGTCGAAGGGCAGCTCACCGGTGCGCGGCAGCTCGGCCCGCAGCCCGTCGGCGTCCATGCCCGCCTTCGCGGCGAGGACGACGAGGGCGGCCTCCGTGGGGTCGCCGACATAGCCCTCGTCGGTGAGGCGGGCGTCGTTGCAGAGGACGAACGGCAGCACCGCGTCGAGGAGCCGCCCGGCCGGGCCCTCGGCACCATGGACGACACCCTTGGTGCCGTACCCCTCACCCGTGACCTCGTGCAGCCGGCCGGCCGTCCAAAGGGCCCGGACGGTCATCTCGTTGAGCGTCAGCGTGCCGGTCTTGTCGCTGCACACGACCGTCGCCGAGCCGAGCGACTCCACGGAGGCGAGCCGTTTGACGATGGCCCCGCGGCGGGCCATCCGGTGCACGCCGAGCGCGAGGGTGAGGGCCAGGACGGCGGGCAGGCCCTCGGGGATCGCGGCGACGGCCAGGGCCACGGCCCGCAGCGCGAGGTCGGCGAGCGACTCGCCCTCGACGAGGGCGACGATCGCGTAGACGGCGACCGCGATGCCGCTGAGCAGCGCCAAGCGCCGTCCCAGGCTGTCCAGTTGGATCTGGAGGGGGCTGGCCGGTTCGGGCCCGGTGCGCAACGACTCGGCGATCGCGCCGAGTTGGGTGCGCATGCCGGTGGCCGTGACGACCATCTCCGCGCGGCCACGGGTGACGGCCGTGTTCATGAACAGCATGCCGGTGCGCTCCGCGAGGGGCACCGGGCCGGTCGCGGCGGTGTTCTTGGCGACCGGCTGGGACTCGCCGGTCAGGGCCGCCTCGGCGACCTCGACCGACTCGGCGACGGTCAGCCGTCCGTCGGCCGGCACCCGGTCGCCCGCCTCCAGCAGGACCACGTCGCCGGGGACCAGGGTGTGCGCCTCGACGAGGCGTTCCTCGCCGTCGCGGCGGACCCGGGCGGTGGGCACGAGCATCCTGCGCAGCGCCTCCAGGCTGCGCTCGGCGCGGCGTTCCTGGAGGTAGCCGAGGACGGCGTTGATCTGCAGGACGACGGTGATGACCAGGGCGTCCTTGACGTCTCCGATGGCTCCGGCGACGACCGCGGCGATGAGCAGGATGCCGATGAGCCAGTTGCGGAACTGGTCGAGGAACTTCAGCCATTCGGGCCGCCGGGCGGGCTCGGCCAGCCGGTTGGGGCCGCAGTCGGCCGCGCGCTCGGTGGCCGCTGCCGCGCTCAGACCGGTCGCCGGGTCCACGCCCAGGCGGGCGGCGGCTTCCACGGCGTCCAGTTGGTGGACTTCGGGAAGGGCCGGGACGGTCGAGGGGGCGCTCACGGCCGTTCCTCCCCCGACCGGACGACGGCGACCGGGCAGTCGGCGTGGTGCAGCACGGCCTGGCTGACCGAACCGAGGAGCAGCCCCGCGAATCCGCCGTGGCCGCGTGCGCCGACCACAAGGAGCCCGGCCTCCGACGTCGCCTCGATGAGGCTGTGCCGGACACGGCCGCGCACCAGCCTGCGGTGGACGGCGACATCGGGGTACTTCTCTCGCAGTCCCCCCAGTGCCTCGGAGAGCACCCGCTGCTCCTCGTCGCGCAGCCGGTCCTCGTCGTAGGTCACGAAGGGCGGGTCGGCGGGGCCGTCGTAGGCACGCTCGGTGCGGGTGTTCCAGATGTGCAGGGCGATCATGTCGGTGCTGTGCAGGGATGCCTGGGCGAAGGCGAACTCGACGGCGCCGCGGGAGGCGGGGGAACCGTCGACGGCGAGGAGGACCGGCCCTGCCGGGCGGGGACGGCCGCGGACCACCAGCACCGGGCAGGCGGCGTGCGCGGCGAGGTGACCGGCGGTGGAGCCGAGGAGCAGGCTGCCGAAGCGGCTCAGGCCACGGCTGCCGACGACGGCCAGCGAGGCGGTCCGGGACTCGGCCTCCAGGACCAGCACCGGTTCACCGACGACGACCTCACGCTCCACCGCCACGCCGGGCGCGGCCTTCCGGGCGCGCCGTTCGGCCTCGGTGAGCGTGCCGTCGATCAGCTCGCGCAGACCGGCGGCGCCCGGGGTCCAGGGCGCCGCACCGGTGGGCGGCACGTGGGCGGCGGGCCAGCCGAAGGCGTGCACCAGGCGGAGCCCCACGCCGCGCAGCACGGCCTCGCGCGCCGCGACGGCCACGGCCGTCAGGCTCGACGGTGAACCATCCACTCCCACCACGACGGGACCGCTCATCGCTCTCCCCTTCTCCGGCTGCCCTGCCCGCGCGAGCCCCTGTCCGGCCTCCCCCCGGGGGCAGGTGCGCGTGGCCGGGCATCCTGTGCGCCGATGCGACGGCCGGGCGGTTCTCGCCTCGTCACTCCTTCGTCCTCCCAGCCTCGGCCCGCCGGCCTACCGCGCACAGGGCCGTCCGGGCCAGCGGAACGCCCCATCCGGCCCTCGCCCGCCCGGCGCCGCGCTCGGACGCTGAAAGCAGGGGGAGCACGCGCGCGGCCGCGTCGGCAGAGGGGCCGCGCCGACAACCGGAGGTGCGTGATGACCGGACCTGTCGTCGTAGGGCTGGACGGATCGCCCGCGAGCGTGACCGCCGCGTGGTGGGCCGCCCGCGAGGCCGTGGACCGAGGTCTGCCGCTGCTGCTGCTCCACTCCTGGACCACCCAGCCGCTCAACGTGCCGGTACCGCAGGAGGCGCTCAGCAAACAGCGCTACGGCGGACAGGTGCTGCAGCGCACCGAGGCCGAGCTGCTGCACCGCCACTCCGGTCTGTCGGTCACCTCGGAGCTGGTGTCCGACCCTGCGGCCCAGGCGCTGCTGGCCGCCGGGGAGACGGCGTCCCTGCTGGTGCTGGGCTCCCGCGGACACGGCTCGGTGGCGAGTTTCCTGCTCGGCTCGATCAGCCTGCACGTCCTGGGGCTCGCCCACTGCCCCACCGTGGTGGTCCGCGCCGGTGACCCCGCCGTCCCGGAGGGGTGGCGGCCCACGGCGGACGACCGGGGCGAGATCGTCGTCGGCGTGCAGCACAACGGGCCGACCATCGCCCCGCTGCTGGAGTTCGCTCTCACCACCGCCCAGCTGCACCACACGCGCGTGCTCGCGGTACGGGCGCTGCCGCTGTCGTCCCTGATGACGCATCCGCAGGCGCTGACCGAACCGGGCGACGAGGCCTGGCAGGCGGTGGAGCACGGGCGGCTGGCCGCCGAACTCGCCCCGTGGCGGGAGAAGTTCCCGGATGTGGAGCTCGAGCAGCGGATCGACCGGGGCGCCCCGGCCCAGGTGCTGCTGGCCGCCTCCGCGCACAGCAGGCTGACCGTGGTGGGCCGCCGCCGGCATCCGTCCCGCGTCACCTGGAAGCTCGGCCCCGTCGCGCACGCGGCCCTGCACCACATGCCGTGCCCGGTCGCCGTGGTGCCGCACGACTGAACACCGTCGACGCGGGGGAGGGCCGTCATGGACCGTACGCCTTGGAGCAAGGAGCTGCGCCGGCTGGGGGCGACCGTGTCCCGCGTGCCGTCGCTCGAGACACTGCTGCTCGCGGACACGGCCGTCGCGCTCACGGTCGGGGGGATCTTCCGCCTGGCCGGGGCGACCGGGCCGGCCGACCTGTGCTGGGCGCTGGGGACGGTCGTCGCCGTCGTGCCGGCGGTGGGCTGGGTGCTGGAGGCGCTGCGGCGCGGCAAGGCGGGCGTGGACCTGATCGCCGTTCTGGCCCTGGGCGGCACCCTGGCCGTGCGCGAGTACCTGGCCGGTGCCCTGATCGCCCTGATGCTGGCCACCGGCCGCACCCTGGAGACCGCGGCGCGGCGGCGGGCCTCACGCGATCTGCGCGCCCTGCTGGCGCACGCGCCGCGCACCGCCCGGCGCCGCACCGGCACGGAGGTGCGGACGGTGCCGTTGGCCGAGGTCGCCGTCGGTGATCTGCTGGTCGTCGGTCCCGGCGAGGTCGTGCCGGTGGACGGACGCGCGGTGGGCTCGGCCGCCGAACTCGACGAGTCGGTACTCACCGGCGAGCCGCTGACCGTGCGCCGGCCGCCGGGCGAGCCGATCCGCAGCGGTGTCGTCAACGCGGGCGGCGCCTTCGAGGTGCGCGCCACGGCGACCGCCGCGGACAGCACCTACGCCGAGATCGTCCGCCTGGCCCGGCGTGCCGGCGCGGAGTCGGCTCCCGTGGTGCGGCTGGCCGACCGGTACGCGGCCTGGTTCCTGCCGCTGTCGGTGGCCGCGGCCGGACTGGCGTGGCTGGTCAGCGGTTCCGCGGTGCGGGCGGTGGCGGTCCTGGTGGTCGCCACACCCTGTCCGCTGCTGCTGGCGGCACCCGTCGCCGTGGTCTCCGGTCTGTCGCGGGCCTCACGGCTGGGCGTGGTGGTCCGGGACGGCGGCGCGCTGGAGAACCTCGGGCGGGCGCGCACCCTGCTGCTGGACAAGACCGGCACCCTGACCGTGGGCCGGCCGCGGGTGATCGACGTGGTGGCGGCACCGGGCTGGCAGCCGACGCAGGTGCTGCGGCTGACGGCGTCGCTCGACCAGTACTCGCCGCACGTCCTCGCCCGCGCCGTCGTGGACGCGGCCCGCGAACGGGGGCTGCGGCTGTCGGTCCCCGTGGACGTGGCGGAGGAACCGGGCCGCGGTGCCGTCGGCACCGTCGCGGGACGCCGGATGGGCGTGGGCCGCCTGGACGGTCGTACCGGCAAACCGGGCTGGGCCCGCGCCGCCGACAACCGGGCCGTCCTCGACGGGGCGACCGTCGTCTGGCTCACCGTCGACGCCCGCCCGGTCGGCGCCGTGCTGCTGCGCGACCCGCTGCGCCACGACGCGCCCCGCACCCTGCGCCGGCTGCGGGCGGCGGGCATCGGGCGGCTGGTGATGCTCACCGGTGACCGCGCCGACCCCGCCCGCGAGGTCGGCGCCGTCCTCGGACTCGACGGGGTGCGCTCCGGGCTGTCCCCCGCCGACAAGGTCGACGCGGTCCGTGCGGAGCGCGGGCGCGCGGTCACCGTCATGGTCGGCGACGGTGTCAACGACGCCCCCGCCCTGGCCGCCGCCGACATCGGTGTGGCGATGGGCGCGTGCGGCTCCACCGCCTCCTCCGAGGCCGCCGACATCGTGCTGACCACCGACCGGGTGGACCGGCTGGCCGACGCGGTCGCCATCGCCGTGCGGTCGCGGCGCATCGCCGTGCAGAGCGCGCTCGGCGGGATGCTGCTGTCGCTCGCCGCGATGGCGGCGGCCGCCGCCGGGCTGCTGGCACCGGCGGTCGGCGCCCTGCTCCAGGAGGGCATCGACGCCGCGGTCATCCTCAACGCCCTGCGCGCCCTGCGCGACGACCGGCCGGACCGGCCGGCGCTCACCCCGTCCGCGGAGTCGCTCATCCATCGTTTCGCCGCCGAACACGACGACCTTCAGGACGTGCTGGAGGCGGTACGCGCCGCCGCCGACCAGCTCTCGGACAGCGCGGGCCCGGCGTCCCTGGCCCCGGTGGCCGAGGTGCACCGGCTGCTCACCCAGCGGCTGCTGCCGCACGAGCACGCCGAGGAGCACCAGCTGTACCCGGCGCTCGCGCCGACGCTCGGCGGCCCCGAGGCCACGGCCCCGATGAGCCGCGCCCACGCCGAGATCGACCGCCTCGCCCACCGCATCGCCACCCATCTCGACCTTGCGGGCCCGGACGGCTCCCCCACCCCGGAGCAACTGGACGACCTGCGGGCCTGCCTGTACGGGCTGCACACCGTCCTGCGCCTGCACTTCGTCCAGGAAGAGGAGAACTACTTCTCCCTCGCGCCCTGATCTTTCTCCCGCTCCCCGGTCCCTTCTCTCGCACGCCGAGGTGATGCCATGAACACCCCCGTGGGGAACTCCGACGCCGTGCTCGACTGCGTGCACCTGGTCCGCCGGTTCGGCGAGCGCACCGCCGTGGACGACGTGAGTGTGCGGATCGCGCCGGGCGAGACGTACGGCCTGCTCGGGCCCAACGGCGCGGGGAAGACGACGACGATCCGGATGGCCTGCGGCCTGCTGCGTCCCGACGCCGGGACGGTGCGCGTCGCGGGCCTGCCGATGACCACGGCCGCCGGACCGGCCAAGAAGCTCATCGGCTTCGTCCCGCAGGACGTGGCCCTCTACCCGGATCTGAGCGTCCGGGAGAACCTGCGCTTCTTCGGCCGCCTGTACCGGCTCTCCCGCCGCGCCCTGGAGCGCCGCGTCGACGAGGTCCTCGACCTCATCGAGCTGCGCGACCGTGCGGGCGACCGGGTGGACTCGCTGTCCGGCGGCATGCGCCGGCGCCTCAACATCGGTGCCGGGCTGGTGCACTCACCGACGCTGCTGGTGCTGGACGAGCCGACCGTCGGTGTCGATCCGCAGAGCCGGCACGCGATCCTGGAGAGCGTCACCCGGTTCGGTGAGGAGGGCATGGCCGTCCTCTACACCACGCACTACATGGAGGAGGCCGAACGGCTCTGCGACCGCGTCGGCATCATCGACCGCGGCCGGCTCGTCGCCGAGGGCAGCCCCCGCGAACTGGTGGCGCTGGTGGCCGAACGCGACCGCGTCCGGCTGTCCGCCGCCGGCAACCTCGCCTCGTACGCGGATGCCTGCGGCCGTTTGGGGCGCGTCGAGGGCGCGGCCCGCACCGGCGATCACGGCGAGGTGGTGGAGCTGGTCGTCAAGGACGCGCGCAGCCTGCTGCCGGACCTGCTCGACCTCGCCCACGAGCAACAGGTCGACATCCGCAGCGTGGAGATCGACGAACCCGACCTGGAGGCGGTCTTCCTCCAGCTGACCGGCACCGCCCTGAGGGAGTGAGGAGCCGTGCGCGTCGTCCTCGCCATCGCCGCCAAGGACCTGCGGCAGCGGCTGCGGGACCGGTCGGCCTGGGTGATCGTGTTCCTGGCCCCGGTGCTGATCTCCGCGCTGATGGCCCTGGCGTTCAACAACAACTCCGAGTTCCGCGCGAACATCGGCGTCGTCGACCTCGACCGCGGCCCGGCCGCCACCGGGCTCACCCAGGTCCTGAAGAGCCCGGAGCTGCGCGGCACGGTCCAGGTGCGGTCCTACGGCGACGAGAGCGCCGCCCGCCGGGCGGTGGACGCGGGCGGTGTGCACGCCGCGATCGTCGTGCCGAAGGGGTTCACCCAGGCACTGCACGGCGGCACCGCCGCACCCGTGCAGGTCCTGGACAGCGTCGACTACGGACTCCAGGCCCAGCTCGCCCGCGCGGTCACCGAGTCCTATGTCGCCCAGGTCAACGCCGACCGGCTCTCGGTCGCCACGGCCGTCGCCGCGGGCGCACCGCAACGGGACGTGCCCGAACTCGCCGCACAGGCGGCCCTGTTGCGGCTGCCCGAGGAGGTGCGGGCGGAGGGACTGCCCGACGACGCGCTCAAGGTGATCAGCTACTTCGGGCCGAGCATGGGCATGTTCTTCGTGCTGTTCACGGTCGGCTTCGGGGCGCGCGGCTACTTCATCGAACAGCAGCAGGGCACCCTCGACCGGATCGCCGCGGCGCCCGTCGGGCGGGGAGCGCTGCTGCTCGGCAAGTCGGTGTCGACGTTCGTGTACAGCCTGGCCGGGCTCGCCACGGTCACGCTGGTGTCGTGGCTCGCGTTCGGGGCGAGCTGGGCGGACCCGCTCGGGGTGGCGGCGCTCAGTGTGGCGATGGCGGTGTGCGTGGTGTGTCTGACCGCGCTGGTCATCGCGCTGGTGCGGACGGAACAGCAGGCGCAGGGGCTGGCCTCCGTCCTCGTCTTCGCGCTCGTGCTGCTCGGCGGCAACTTCGTCTTCGCCTCCGGCACCACTCCGCTGATCCGCCGCCTCGCCCTGTTCACGCCCAACGGCTGGGCGCTGCGCGGCTTCACCGACCTGGGCACCGGGGTGCGCGGCTGGGCGGCGGTGGGCGCCCCGCTGCTGGGCATCGCCGCGTTCTCGGCGGCCGTGGCCGCGGTGACCGCTCTGCTCCTTCGGCTGAGGAGGACGGCATGACCGCTCTCGCCGTGACCCGGGCGACGCTGACACGTGTCCTGCGCGACCGGACCGCCCTGTTCTTCATGGTGCTGCTGCCGATCGCCATCATCGTCGTCATCGGGGTGACCGTCAGCGGCTTCGACCAGTTCCGTATCGGGCTGGTCCCCGCCGCCCGTCCGGGCCCGGTGGCGCAGGAGCTGGCCTCGGACCTCCGGTCCGCGCCGGGCCTGCGGACGCGGACGTACGACTCGGCGCAGGACGCCCGTACCGCGCTGCGCCGCGCCGAGCTGGACGCCGTGGTCGTGGTGCCGGCCGGTCTCGACGCGGACGTACGGGCCGGGCGCGCCGTCGCCGTGCGGGTGCTGGTGGAGCCCACGGGGAGCGCCGGGCACGGGGCCGTGTCCTCGGTGTCGGCCGTGGTCGCCGAGCACGGGGCGCGGCTCCAGGCCGCCGCCTTCGCCGGGGAGCGGATCGGCGGCACCTTCGACGCGAACCTCGCGCTCGCCCGCGGGGCGGAGCGGGTGTCCACGCCGATCGCCGTCCAGGCGCAGACCGTCAACGGCGAGAGCGACTACCTGCCGCTCGGCTACAGCTACAGCACCCCGACCATGCTGGTGCTGTTCGTGTTCATCAACGCCCTGGCGGGCGGCGCGACCATCGTGGCGACCCGCCGCACCGGCGTGTACGCGCGGGCCCTGGCGGCGCCCGTCCCCGCCCGCACCCTCGTGGTGGGCGAGACGCTCGCCTATCTGCTGCTGGCCGTCGCGCAGTCCCTGCTGATCGTCGGCATCGGGGCGCTGGCCTTCGACGTCGCGTGGGGCGATCCGCTGGCCGCGGGTGTCCTGATCGCCGTGTGGGCGCTGGTGGGCACGGGGGCCGGGGTGCTGGCGGGGGCGCTGTTCCGGACGCCGGAGCAGGTGCACGCGGTCGGTCCCGCCCTCGGTATCGGGCTGGGCATGCTGGGCGGCTGCATGTGGCCGCTGGCGCTGGTGCCGGACTGGCTGCGCACGGCCGGGCACGCGGTGCCGCAGGCGTGGGCCGTCGACGCGTGGACGACGCTGCTGTCCCGCGACGGGGACCTGCCCGCCATCCTGGGCGACCTGGCCGTCCTGACGGGCTTCGCGGCCGTGCTCGTCACGCTGGCCTCCCTGGCCCTGCGGCACAGGCTTGTGACCAGCCCCGGCAGTTGACCCCCGACCGGCCCTGCACCTCGGGCCGGTCGGCCCCCGGGGCGACCAACCGGCCCGCGCTGTACTGGAGTTGAGGAACACGCCGGTTCCTCCCCCAGGAGAGGAGTCATGGCATGGCAACGTCACGCACACTGCGGCGGATCGCGCTCATCGGTGCGGTGCTGGCCGTCGGGGCCGCGCTGCCGACGTCCGCGACCGGCGTCCGCACCCGCACCACGGCCAGTGTCTCGACCGTCAGCACGCCCGCCCGGGACGGGAGTCCGAGGTCCACGATCGACCGGGTGGCCGACTTCTACGGCGCCTACATCGACGTGCTGTACGACTCGGGTCGCGGCCGGCTCGCCGATTCCCTGCGCGAGCACTATCTGACGCCACGGCTGCGCGCCGACCTGGCCCGCTGGGAGAAGACGCACCACAAGGACGGCGTCCTGCGCGCCAAGGGTGTCCCGGCCGCCTGGAAGGTCGTCTACAACGACAGCGGGATGGGCCACTGCTGGAGCAGGGTCACGCTCACCTGGGAGGACTCCGGGAACCGGGTCCACCACATGCGGCTGCTGGTCCGCTCCGATCTGGAGACGCAGCTCATCTCCGGTATCCAGATCGCCGCGTGAAGGAGAGCGGCCCAGGAGAGCCGCAGCGCCGACACCGCGGCTCCCGCCGTCTGCCCGCCGGTCCGGAGGCCGGACCGGCGGAGCACCCGCGCGAGGGACGGTCCCATGAGACGGCCTTCGCGCACCGCCCCCGCGACCCGAAGCCATCGGGGGCCCCATCGGGCTCGCCCACCGTCCCGTCGCTCCCCGTACGACCCGTGCGACCTGCACGACCTGCACGACCTGTGCGAAGGAGTTCCGACCGGACGTCGTGAGTCCTTGCGTCCAGCCTGCGGGCCGCTGCCACCGCCTCGGAGGGGCCGAGCGGGCCCGGTCCGTGTGCCGACCGTCCCGCAACGGGGGCCGGACGGGGCGTGGCGCGTCGTTCAGTCCGGCAGGACCAGGTGCCCCGTCTCCCCCGGCGCCAGGCTCACCGCACGGTCCGGCAGCCGCACGTCGATGGGTGTGGCGTCGGACGACGGCACCGTGATCTCCAGCCGGCCGCGCTCCAGGTGGAGCCGTACGCCCCAGTGGCCCTGGTAGCGGAGGTTGTATCCGTAGGAGGAGAGTTCCGGCAGCGGCACCGGGTCGAGCCACAGGGCCCCGCCCCGTGTCTCCAGGCCCGTCAGTCCGCGCTGCACCAGGTCGAGGGTGCCCGCCATGGCGCCGAGGTGGATGCCCTCCCCGGTGGTGCCGCCCTGGATGTCGGCGATGTCGCCCTGGAGGGCCTCCTGGCAGTACTTCCAGGCCTCCCCCCGCCTCGCGCGGGCCAGCACCCAGCCGTGCACGAGGCCGCTGAGGGTGGAGCCGTGGCTGGTGCGGTGCAGGTAGTGATCGACGGTGCGGTGCCATGTCTCGTCGTCGAGCCGCAGCCCCAACCGGTCGAACAGGAACCGCAGTTCGGCCGGCGAGAAGAGGTAGCCGAGCATCAGCACGTCGGCCTGCTTGGACGCCTGGTAGCGGTTGACGCTGTCGCCCTCCGCCTCCAGGATCCGGTCCAGGCGCCGGATGTCCCCGTAACGCCTGCGGTAGCCGTCCCAGTCGAGCTCGGCGAGGTCGCCGTAGCCCTCGAACTGGCTGATGACACCGGCATGGAAGGGCACGTGCAGGGTGCGGGAGACGTCCTCCCAGACCTCCAGCTCGCCCCCGTCCAGGCCGGTGCGCTCGACGAGTTCGCGGCGACGGGGTTCGGGCAGGGCGTCGAGCAGTTCCAGGGTGCGGGTCAGGACCCAGGCGGCGGTGACGTTGGTGTAGGCGTTGTCGTCGAGGCCGGGGGTACGCGCGCCGGGGTAGGCCTCGTGGTACTCGTCGGGGCCGACCACGCCCTTGATCCGGTGGCGGCCGAGACGGTCGTCGTAGACGGCGGAGTCGGCCCAGAAGCGGGCGATCTGCAGCAGCATCTCGGCGCCCTTGGTGTGCAGGAACTCCATGTCGCCGCTGGCCTCGCAGTACTGCCAGATGTTGTAGGCGACGGCCGAGCCGACGTGGTGCTGGAGCCGGGAGTGGTCGGGCAGCCAGCGGCCGGAGCGCGGGTTGAGGTGGAGCTGCTGGGTCTCCTCGCGTCCGTCGCTGCCGCTCTGCCAGGGATACATGGCACCCTTGCGACCCGCCTGCCGCGCGGCCGTGCAGGCCTGCTCCAGGCGGCGGTGGCGGTAGCGCAGCAGGGCGCGGGAGACCTCGGGGAAGTGCAGGTTGAGGTAGGGCAGGACGAACAGCTCGTCCCAGAAGACATGGCCGCGGTAGGCCTCGCCGTGCAGGCCCCGCGCGGGCACGCCGACGTCCAGGTCCGCGGTGTGCGGGGAGAGCGTCTGCAGGACGTGGAAGAGGTGCAGCCGGAGGATGCTGCCCGCCTCCCCGGCCACGTCCAGGGCGGCCCGGCGCCACAACTGGTCCCAGGCGGTGAGGTGCGACTCCAGCAGTTCGTCGAAGCCCGGGGCACGGCCCACCCGGTCGACGGCGGCGTACAGCGGGTCGCTGATCGCCGGGTCGCGGGAGGTGTGCAGGGCGACCGTCTTGTCGACGGTGACCGTGCGGCCGGGTGCCAGGCCCAGGCTCACCTGCTGGACGGCGCACGGCAGTTCGTGCCGTACGGTGACGGGCGCGTCGGCGGTCAGCCGGGACGCCATGCCGATGCGGATGTCCGAGGTGCGGGTGCGGCAGCGCAGCCACACGGTGCCGGGGTCGGCGGTGCCGGTGTGCACATGGGTGAGATGGCGGCCGTCCAGGTCCCGGTAGCGCGGCACGCCCGCGTTGGTGACACCTCCGTCGAGGGCGGCCTCGACGTCCAGCGTGCCCGCGAAGCCCTCGGCCGTGAACTCGGTCCGCAGGAGCGCCAGATGAGGGTCGGCCATGTGCACGACCCGCTGCTGACGCACCGTCAACACCTGTCCCCCGCCCAGGTCGTAGCGGGTACGCCGTTCCAGCATCCCGGACTCGGTGAGCAGGGTGAGCCGGTGGTCGAGCACCGGCGTGCCGTCCGGGGTGAGCCAGGACCCGCCCGCGAGCCGGAAGCGCAGCGGCAGCCAGTTGGGGACGTTGACCATGTCCTCGTTCTCGACGCCGCGGCCCGCCACCTCGGAGGTGAGCCGGTTGTAGCAGCCGGCGACATAGGTGCCCGGGTAGTGCACGTCGTCCGCCGCGCACTCCGGCAGCGCGCCCCGGGTGGCGAAGTAGCCGTTGCCCAGCGTGCACAGCGACTCACGAAGCCGTTCGTCGGCGGGCGCGTAGCCCTCGTACTCCCAGGTCCAGCCCGTCACTTCGTCTCTCCTGCCACAACCAGTTCCGCGAGATCCCGTACGACGATGTCGGCACCGCTGTGCAGCAGCCGGTCCCCCGAGTCCCCCGTGGCGGCGCGGTCCACACCGACCACGAGGGCGAACCCGCCGCGCCGGCCCGCCTCCACGCCGGCCAGGGCGTCCTCCACGACGGCGGCGCCGGCGGCGGGGACGCCGAGGCGCCGTACCGCCTCCAGGAACAGGTCGGGCCGGGGCTTGCCGGGCAGGGCGAGCCGGGCGGCCTCGCCGCCGTCCACGAGCACGTCGAACAGGTCCAGCACTCCGGCGCGGTCGAGCAGTTCGCCGGCGTGCCGGGAGGCGGAGGCGGCCGCGACGGGCGTCCCCGCCCGGCGCAGGACGCGCACCAGGCGGACCGTGCCGGGGTAGGCGTCGACGCCGTGCGCGTGCAGCCGCTCGACGAACAGCCGCTCCTTGTCGGCGGCGACGGCCCGCACGGTGGCGTCCGAGGTGTCGAGGCCGCGGGAGGCGAGGAAGGCGGCGGCGCCGTCGAGGCGGGACTTGCCGTCCACGTGGCGCAGGTAGTCGTCGTGGACGTCGAACGGGCGCCGCAGGGCCGGATCGTCCGGCGGATGCGCGCCCAGGAAGGCGTCGAAGGCCGTCTTCCACGCCGCGGCGTGCACCCGGGCCGAATCAGTGATCACCCCGTCGGTGTCGAAGACGACGGCCCGGATGTCGCGCAGGGCGGGGGCGAGTGCCTCGCCGAGGTCCGCGGGGGTGTCGGGGCGGCCCACGGTCACACCGGCTGCGGAACGACGGCGACCGGGCAGTCCGCGTGGTGCAGCAGTGTGTGTCCGACGCGGCCGAGCTGGAGACCGAAGTGGCCGGTCCTGCGGCGCGCCCCGATGATCACGAGGTCGGCGGCGGCGGACCGGTGCAGCAGCACCTTGCGGGCCGGTCCCTCCACGGTGGCCCGGCGCACGGGGACTCCGGGATGGTCGGCCGCGGCGTCGTGGAGTACCGCGTCGAGCAGGGCGGACGCCTGTTCGGCGTGCTCGTGGGCGGCGTGTCCGGCCAGCAGCGGATGGTCGGCCGTCTCGTGCTCGGGGCAGCGCCAGGCGCGCACGACGTCCAGGGTGCAGCGGCGTGCCTCGGCCTCGCGGAAGGCGAACCGCACGGCCTCGCCGGACGTGGCGGGTTCACCGGCGCCGAGGAGGATCCGCTCGTGGGTGCCCTCCCGGCCCGCGCGGTCGCCGCGGACGACGATCACCGGGCAGTGGGCGCGGGCCGCCACGGTCAGGCCGACCGAGCCGAGGAGCAGTCCCTGGAGCTCGCCCCGGCCGCGGCTTCCCGTGACCAGGACGGAGGCGTTGTGGCCTTCGCGCAGCAGGGCGTCGACCGCCTCGTCGGCGATCACCTCGGTGGACACCTTGACCTGGGGGTCACGGCGGTGGGCGCGTTCGGCCGCGATGCCGACGACGTCGTCGGCCATCACCTGTTCGGAGGGCTGGTCCCGGCTCTCCGGCGGCAGGGCGCCCTCGTACCGCTCCCACAGGGACGCGTACACCAGGCGCAGCGGCAGCCCGTGCCGGGCGGCCTCGTCCACCGCCCAGTCGACCGCCAGCAGGCTCGACTCCGATCCGTCCACACCTACGACCAGGGGCAGCTCCATGGCTTCCACCGCCTTCTGTCGGGCTGCACCGTTGCAGCGCGGAGCTCCACTCTCACCGTCCCATGCGCGGGCGCACGACAGGAGGGGTGAATCGGCCCTGACCGGGGCCGATCGGCCCCTGGGACGGGCATCGCCGACCGGAGAAGCTGCAAGTGAGAACCGGAGAGAGGGCGCTTCCATCAGGAAGCGGGCTCGTCCGGGCGAACAAGGGGGACGGTCATGATTCCTGTCATCCTGATCGGCGCGGTCGTACTGGGCGCGGGCATGGTCTTCGGCTACAGCTCCGTCATCGTCGGTCTGGTTCTGATGCTCGCGGGCCTCATCGGCCTCACCGTCTTCATGTCCACGCCGGGCACGGTCCGGCGCCCGGGCGACCGGGAAACGGTCGTCGAGCGGCGCTACATGGGCAACCACGACGACCACCACAAGTACCACGCGTGACCACTCGTGGTGCTGCGGGTGGCCGCGTGCGCGGGCCTGCTCACCGATGTCCATGCGCCGTCCGGACTCCGGTCGGGGCGGCGCCGAACGGGAGTCCCTGCCGTGATCACCGCACTGGTCTCCGTCTTCCTGTTCGTGCACGGGCTCGTCCATCTGACGGTCTGGCTGCCGCGGCAGGCGGACCGTCAGCCCTTCGACCCCCGGTACTCCTGGGCACTCGCGGCGGCAGGCCTGCCGCGGGCCGGGGCCATGGACGCGGCCGCGATCGGCCTCGCCTCGGCCACCGCCGTGCTGTACCTCATCGCGGGGCTGGCCACGGCGGTGCAGAGCAGCGGCTGGGCCGCCGCGGCGCTGACGGCGGCGGCCGTCGGGCTGCTGCTGAAGACCCTGTGGTTCAACCCGTGGCTGTCGCTCGGCGTACTGCTCGACGCCGGCGTCATCACGGCCGTACTGCTGGCCTGGCCGGGTTCGCTGTACTGAACGGCGGCCCGGCAAGGGACTGTTCGGCACCCGTGCTGTCCCCCTCGGCTCACGTCGGTGTGCCTGATTCCCGGCACGCTGGAAACCCGGAACGCCGAGGGAGGCAGCCATGACGCGATGCGTCACCGAGAACAGCATCGTCGTGGGCGTCGACGGGTCCGACGCCTCCAAGGCCGCTCTGCGCTGGGCCGCCGAGCAGGCCCGGGCGCTGCACGCGGTGGTCGTCGCCGTCCATGCCTGGGAGCCGGTCGGCGCCGGGCACGCGCCCTACGCGCCCGTGGCGGCCCGGCCGACGCCCGCGGAGCAGCAGCTCAAGGCCGCGGAACTGCTGGCGTCGACAGTGCGCACGGTGTTCGGCCCCCGGATCGGGGATCGGGTGCGTGCCGTCGTCGTGGAGGGGCAGCCCGCCCGGGTGCTCCTGGAGCAGGCACGCGGAGCCCTCCTGCTCGCTCTCGGCCACCAGGTCGACACCGCGCACGGGCGGCCCGCTCTGGGGCCGACCGGCCGCGCGTGTCTGCGGGGCGCCGGCGTTCCGGTGGTGGCCGTTCCCGCCGAAGCCGGGCACCCGGCGCTGCGGGCGGTCGGAGCGGCATGACGGAGCAGGAGCAACAACGTGGCGGAAAGGTCCGCCGTCGTCTTCAGGACCGGTTCCTGGACCGGCCGGCATGGCCGACGGACGACACAGGACCTGGGGGACCGTCTGCGAGGTGTGCGGGCCGAGGCGGGTGCGCGCCCCGGTCGCTCAGCAGGAAACAGAGGTGCGGTGGTCCGTGGTACCGGTACGCGGCGGGGTCTGCGCGGGCGCCGTCGGCGGCCGGTGCGTGCGCCGGTTGATCCGGCGCAGTGCCAGCTCGTCGAAGAGCGCGGCGAGCGCGAAGGTCAGGCCCATCGCCGCGAACAGCAACAGGGCGAACCTCTCCCAGAACTCCGGTGTCAGACTCGTGCCCACTGTCCTCGCCCCCTCCTCGGTCGGCGTCGTGTCCCTCACACCTCCAGCAAACTCCGGCACGGCACGGAACACATGAGCCGACCGGCCCGGGCCCGGGGCCCGCGCGTCCCTTGTCGTCGGGCACCGCGTCCCGAAGGGCCGACCGGCCCCTTGTGTCCGGTGCCGCCCGGCCCGTGATCGGGGGTCGGTGGCCTCATGGTCCGCACGCCGGGGGCCGACGAGGATTCCTGGTACGCGCGATGCCGGCGCGGCCGGCACATCGCGGACGGCCCTCCAGGAGGCGACGATCATGAAGCGGATACAAGAGGCCAAGCGCCCCCGGACTCCGCGTCAGCCGGAGCCGCAGGATCTGCGCACGCCCTCCGGGCGCCCCATGCCCTACTGAACGGCCCCGCCGGGGTCAGCGGACGAGCACCCGCTCCCCCGAGCGCGGTACGACCGCCGTCCAGCCCAGCGTCCGGTCGATCCGGTCCCGCAGGGCGGCGGCCGCCTCCGGCTCCCCGTGCACCAGGTAGGTGGCGTGCGGCGCGGGCGCGTCCCGCAGCCAGTCGACGATCTGCCCGGCATCGGCATGGGCCGAGAAATGCGGCAGGTTCGCGACCTGCGCGCGGACCGGCACGTACTCCCCGAACATCTTCAGCACCTGAGCGCCCTCGACGAGGTCCCGGGCGCGGGTGCCCTGCGCGGCGAAGCCGACCACGACGACCGCGTTGCGCGGGTCGGGCAGCAGCCGGCGCAGATGGTGCAGGACCCGCCCGCCGGTGGCCATCCCGGACGCGGAGACGATGACGGCCGGTCCGCCGGTGTGGCCGAGGTCCACGGACTCCTGGAGGGAGCGGACCGGGCGGAACGGTTCGGGGCCGAGTGCGGCCGGGCCGGCCTCGATCACGTCGGGCCGCAGCTCGGGGGCCTTGGCGAGGACGGCGTCCCGGTAGACGTCGAGGGCGGCCAGGGCCATCGGGCTGTCGACGTACACCGGTACGGCGGCCGGCAGCGTCCCGGTGCGGCGGAGCTCGGCGAGCTCGTGCAGGACCACCTCGGTGCGGTCCAGGGCGAAGGCCGGGATGACGACGGTCCCGCCGCGGGCCAGGGTGCGGCCCAGTACCTCGGCGAAGCGTGCCCGGCCCGCCTCCTCCTCGTGCCACCGGTTGCCGTAGGTGGACTCCATCAGCAGGACGTCCGCCCCGGTGAACGGCTCCGGCGGCAGCAGCAGCGGATGGCCGGGGCGGCCGAGGTCGCCGCTGACGGCGAGGGTGTGTCCGTCCTCCAGGGTGAGGTGGGCCCAGGCCGAGCCGAGGATGTGCCCGGCCGGGTGCAGGGTGAGCCGGGTGCCGGTGGCAATGTCGACCTGGGTGTGCACGGGAACGGGGTCGAGCAGCTTCAGGGTGCGGTCGACGTCCGAGTCGTCGTACAGGGGCTGTGCGGGCCGGTGCTTGGACCAGCCGTGTTCGTTGGCGTGGTGCGCGGCCTCCATCTGGAGCTTGGCGCTGTCGCGCAGCACGATCTCCATCAGGCGTGCGGTGAACTCCGTCGTGACGATGCGGCCCCGGAAGCCGTGCCGGGCCAGCCGCGGCAGGTAGCCGCAGTGGTCCAGGTGGGCGTGGGTGACGACGATCGCCTCGATGTCGGCGCCGTCGCAGGGCAGTTCGCGCCAGTTGCGCCGGCGCAGGTCCGCCAGGCCCTGGAAGAGGCCGCAGTCGACGAGGACCCGGGCGTGGTCGCTCTCGACGAGGAACTTGCTGCCGGTGACCGTTCCCACTCCGCCCAGGAACGTCAGCAGCGCCGGCCGCGACCGCGGCGCGGTGTTCTCCTCCGGTCCTGCCACCACAGTGATCATGAGGTCGCTCTCCTTCTGGACGGGGGCCGGCCGGCCCTGGTGACTCCGTGGACGGTGTGGTCTGCTGGAGGTAGGGAAAGGACCCGACGGCGACGCGGGGAAGCGGCCCGCAGCCGCGCACCGCGCAATCAGGATCCGCGAGAAGCGGATGGGGTCCTTTCCGCTGTGCCGTGCTCAGGTCCCGTCCACGAGATCGGGGTCGAGGACCGGCCGCCGCGGCGGGCCCATGAGCGCGCTGTCCACGTCGACCACGCCTTCCACGGCCCGTGCGAGCCGTACGGCGACGGGGACGAGCGCGGTGTCCCGGACCCGCCCGGACAGGGTGACGACGCCGTCGCGCACCTCCACCCGGACCGGTTCCAGCGGGTCGGGGAAGAGCGGCTCGACGACCTCCCGGCGCACTTCCTCGGCGATGTCCGCGTCCGTGCGCAGAAAGACCTTGAGCAGGTCGGTGCGGCTGACGATGCCCGTCAGGACACCGTCGCCGTCGACGACCGGAAGGCGTTTGACCCGGTGCCGGGCCATGATCCGGGCGGCCCGGGCGAGGCTGGCCTCCGCCTCCACGGTGACGGCGGGTGCCGTCATGAGCTCGCCCGCGGTACGCACCTGGGCCCGGGCGAGCGCCTCGGGGCGGCGCAGGCGGGTGTCCGCGTCGGGGTCGTGTGCGCGGAACTCCTCCTTGGGCAGCAGGTCGGCCTCGGAGACCACGCCCACCACCCGGTGTCCGTCGTCCACCACCGGCAGCGCGCTGACCTGCCAGCGCCGCATGGCCTTCACGATGTCCTTGAACGTCGCGGCGCTCCCCAGGGCGACGACGGTGTGGGTCATCACGTCACTCACGAGGCGGGGGGTGTCGTGCATGGGGGTCTCCGGCGGTGCTCGGCGCTCGTCACGGGGACGACGTCCGTCTCCAGACTGGGGCGGGCGGCCCGCCGCGGGCTTGGGCCGACCGGCCCTCGTCAAGGGCCCCGACAGGGCAATTCGCCCGCCCCGTGCCGGCCTCGGGTCCGCGGCACGTTCCGAAGAGGCCGTTCGGCCCCTTCCCGGGCCGGGTCAGCCCCTGCCCCCGCCGGACCCGCGCGGGGACGCTGGTGACGAAGGGATCCGCGCAGCGGCGCGCGGACACTGATCCGGGGAGGTGAGGTCTGTGCCTCGCCCCGTTGTCGTAGGACTGGACGGTTCGCGGGAGAGTCTCGCCGCCGCCGAGTGGGCGGCCCGGGAGGCGCTGCGGCGCGGTCTGCCGTTGCGCCTGGTGCACGCGTGGGAGGGCGGGGCCACGGCCGGCGAGCCGGGGCTGCCCGAGCTGGCGGCGCCCCGGTACTGGTCGGAGCGGATTCTCCGCGGCGGTCTGGACCGGCTCGGCGAAAGCTATCCGCAGGTACGACTGAGCGCCGATCAGGTTCCGCACTCCGCGCCCGACGCCTTGGTGGCCGTGGGCGACGAGGCGGAGCTGCTGGTGCTCGGCAGCCGGGCCTTCAGCGGCTTCGGCGGTTTCATGGCCGGTTCGGTGGCGCTGGCGACGGTGGCCCGGGTGACCCGGCCGGTGGTGCTGGTACGGGCCCACCAGCGTCTGGAGTCCGAGCATCTGCCGGATGCCGGGGGCGGTCCTTCCGTCAGGACGCCGTACCGGGAGGTGGTGGTCGGAGTCGATCCCGCGCACCGCTGTGACGAGTTGCTCGCGTTCGCCTTCGAGAGCGCGGCGATGCGCTCCGCTCCGCTGCGCGCGTTGTTCGCGTGGCGGATGCCCTATGTGCAGAGCGCCGCGGAGGCCAAGGTCCGCGAGGCCATGGGCCGGCACGCCGAGCGGGCTCTTCGCGCGGTGCTCGGGCCGTGGCGGGAGAAGTTCCCGCTGGTGGAGATCAGCGAGATCACGACGGAAGGGCGAGCGGCCGAGCGGTTGACCCACGCCGCTCAGGACGCCGGCCTGCTGGTCGTCGGCCGCAAGATCCGGCCGGCCCGCGTCGGCACGCACACCGGGCCCGTGGCGCACGCGGTGATGCACCACGCCCGCTGCCCGGTCGCCGTCGTTGCCCACGAGTGAGCGGCGACCGGCGGATCGGGATCGTCCTTGCCCGGCCCGGCAGCAGGAGGCCGGACCGGGCAAGGGCCGCGCCGGAGCCCCTCGGCCTCGTTCGGGGGACGTTCGGCCCCTCGGGAGAGCGCGCCGGGGAGCGTTACGACGGATCTCAGGCCCGTACGTGAGGAGGGTGCCGTGTTCCAGGTTCGTATCCACGGCCGGGGCGGCCAGGGGGCCGTCACGGCGGCGGAGTTGCTGTCGGTGGCGGCGTTCGTCGAGGGCCGCCACGCGCAGGCGTTCCCGAGTTTCGGTTCGGAGCGCACCGGGGCGCCGGTCATGGCGTTCTGCCGGATCGACGACCGGCCGATCCGGGTCCGTGAGCCGGTCACCCGCCCCGACGCCCTGGTGGTCCAGGACGCGACGCTGCTGCATCAGGTGAACGTCCTCGAAGGACTCCGCCCCGGCGGCCCGGTCCTGGTCAACTCCCCGCGCGGGGCCGGCGAGCTCGGTCTGGAGTCCCTCACCGGCCCGGTCCTCACCGTCCCCGCCACCGCGCTGGCCCTGCGCCACGTGGGCCGCCCGGTGCCGAGTGCCGTCCTGCTGGGCGGGCTGGCCGCGCTGACGGGCTGTGTGTCCGTCGACGCGCTGGAGACCGCGATCCGGGGCCGGTTCCCCGGCGTGCTGGGCACGAACAACGCGGCGGCCGCCCGCGAGGCCTACGACTACGTCGAGGTGCTGTGCAAGGAGCACGCTCATGCTGAAGCAGACTGAGGGCTCGCGCGCGGTCGCCGAGACCGTCGCGTCCTGCCGTCCGGAAGTGATCGCCGCCTACCCGATCTCCCCCCAGACCCACATCGTCGAGCAGCTCAGCCGCCTGGTGAAGTCCGGTGCGCTCAAACCCTGCGAGTACGTCAACGTGGAGTCGGAGTACGCGGCGATGTCGTTGTGCATCGGCGCCTCGGCGGCCGGTGCCCGCACCTACACGGCGACGGCGAGCCAGGGCCTGCTGTACATGGTGGAGGCCCTCTACAACGCCTCCGGGCTCGGGTTGCCGATCGTGATGACGGTCGCCAACCGGGCGATCGGGGCGCCCATCAACATCTGGAACGACCACAGCGACAGCATGTCCCAGCGTGACTCGGGCTGGATCCAGCTGTACGCCCGCGACAACCAGGAGGCGGCCGATCTGCATCCGCAGGCCTTCCGGCTGGCGGAGGAGCTGTCGCTGCCGGTGATGGTGTGCATGGACGGCTTCGTGCTGACGCACGCCTGGGAGCGGATCGAGGTGCCGGAGCAGGCGCAGGTCGACGCGTTCCTGGCGCCGTACGAGCCCCGTCAGGTGCTCGATCCCGACGAGCCGGTGTCGATCGGCGCGATGGTCGGCCCGGAGGCCTTCACCGAGGTGCGCTATCTCGCGCACGCCAAGCAGATGCAGGCGCTGGAGGCGATCCCGGACATCGCGCGGGAGTTCCGGCGGGCGTTCGGGCGGGACTCCGGGGGCCTGATCCATCCCTACCGGTGCGAGCGCGCCGGCACCATCGTCGTGGCGCTCGGCTCGGTGCTGGGCACCGTCTGCGACGTCGTCGACGAGATGCGCGCGGACGGGGTGCGGATCGGGGCGCTGGGGATCACGTCCTTCCGGCCGTTCCCGCTGGAGGCGGTGCGGACGGTGCTCGGCGGCGCGCGGCGGGTGGTCGTGCTGGAGCGCGCGCTCGCCGTCGGTGTCGGCGGGATCGTCTCGCAGAACGTGCGCACCGCGCTGTCGGGCATCCGGCTGGACGGGCACACGGTGGTCGCCGGGCTCGGCGGGCGCCCGATCACCAAGGAGTCGCTGCACCGGCTGTTCGCCGACGCGGTCGGCGGGCGGCTCGGGCATCTGGAGTTCCTGGACCTCGACACCGGCCTGGTGGAGCGGGAGCTGGCGCGGATGGCGCAGTCCCGCAGGTCGGGGCCGTCGGCGGAGAACATCCTGCGCGATGTGGGGAGCAACCGATGAACGCCGCTCAGCAGGTGAAGTTCTACCAGGTGGGCAGTTTCGCCGCCGGGAACCGGCTGCTGGACCCGGAGTTGCGGTCCGACCAGGCCGATCCGGACCGCTCCAACGCGCTCACCTGCGGCCACCGCGCCTGCCAGGGCTGCGGCGAGGCGCTCGGCGCCCGGTACGTCCTGGACGCGGCGCAGCGGGCGAGCGGCGGCCGGGTGATCGCGGTCAACGCGACCGGCTGCCTGGAGGTGTTCTCGACGCCGTACCCGGAGACCTCCTGGCAACTGCCCTGGCTGCACTCGCTGTTCGGCAACGCCCCGGCCGTCGCCTCGGGGGTCGCCGCGGCGCTGCGCGCCAAGGGCCGCACCGACGTCCGGGTGGTCGGTCAGGGCGGGGACGGCGGCACCGTCGACATCGGCCTGGGCTGTCTGTCCGGCATGTTCGAACGCAACGACGACGTCCTGTACGTGTGTTACGACAACGAGGCGTACATGAACACCGGCGTGCAGCGCTCCGGGGCCACTCCCCCGGCCGCGCGCACGGCGACCACCCAGACGGTCGGCGAGGCGCCCGGCGCCCCCTTCGGCCAGGGCAAGAGCCTGCCGTTGATCGCGATGGCGCACGAGATCCCGTACGTCGCCACCGCCACCGTCGCGGGGCTGCGCGACCTGGAGGCCAAGGTGCACCGGGCGATGGGGCTGCGCGGCGCCCGCTATCTGCACGTCCTGGTGCCCTGCCCGCTCGGCTGGGGCACGGCCTCCTGCGACACGGTCCGGATCGCGCGGCTGGCCGAACAGAGCGGCCTCTTCCCGGTGTTCGAGGCCGTCGACGGTGAGGTCACCGAGGTGACGAAGATCCGCCGACGGGTGCCCGTCGAGGAGTACCTGCGCCCGCAGAAGCGGTACGCGCACCTCTTCGAGCCGGAGGTCCGCACGGACGTCATCGCCCGCCTCCAGTGGACGGCCGACCGGAACATCAAGCGCTTCGAGCTGGCCGAGGAGGTCGTGCCGTGAAGGACAAGCCGTTCGCGATCACCCTGGACGTGGGCTCCAGTCTGGCCAACCGGACCGGCGCCTGGCGCACCGAACGCCCCGAGTACGTCCACCGGTTGCCGCCGTGCAACGCGGCCTGCCCGGCCGGTGAGAACATCCAGCAGTGGCTGTTCCACGCGGAGAACGGCGACTACGCGTCCGCGTGGCGGGAGCTGATGCGGGACAACCCGCTGCCGGCCGTGATGGGCCGGATCTGCTACCACCCCTGCGAGACCGCCTGCAACCGCGTCCAGGTCGACGACGCGGTCGGCATCAACTCCGTCGAGCGCTTCCTGGGCGACGAGGCGATCCGGCAGGGCTGGACGGTCGAGGCCCCGCCGGTCACCTCCGGCAAGCGCGTCCTCGTCGTCGGCTCCGGCCCCGCCGGGCTGTCCGCCGCCTACCATCTGCGGCTGCTGGGCCACGAGGTGACGATCCGTGAGGCGCAGGACCGGCCGGGCGGCATGATGCGCTACGGCATCCCGCGCTACCGGCTGCCGCGCGAGGTGCTGGACGCGGAGATCGACCGCGTCCTGGCGCTCGGCATCACCCTGGAGCTCGGCACGCGCGTGGACGACGTCCTCGCGGCGCAGCGGGACGGCGGTTTCGACGCCGTGTTCCTGGCCGTGGGCGCGGGCATCGGCCGCCGCGCCTACATCCCGGCGGGCGACAGCGCCCGCGTCCTGGACGCCGTGACCCTGCTGGGCGGCATGGAGGGCGAGGGCCCGCCGCTGCTGGGCCGCAGGGTCGCCGTCTACGGCGGCGGCAACACGGCCATGGACGCGGCGCGTACCGCCCGCAGGCTCGGCGCGACCGATGCCGTGGTGGTCTACCGCCGCACCCGCGACCGCATGCCGGCGCACGACGAGGAGGTGACGGAGGCCCTGGAGGAGGGCGTGCGGATGAAGTGGCTGTCGACCATCAAGCACGCCGACGGCGGCCGGATCACCATCGAGCGGATGAAGCTCGACGCGACCGGATTCCCGCAGCCGACCGGCGAGTTCGAGGAGCTGGACGCCGACACGGTGGTCCTCGCCCTCGGCCAGGAGTCCGACCTGTCCCTGGTGGAGGGCGTCCCGGGGCTCGCCGTGGACCACGGCACGGTCGAGGTCGCCGACGGGCTGATGACGGGCCGTCGGGGCATCTTCGCCGGGGGCGACATGGTGCCCGCCGAGCGCACCGCGACCGTGGCCGTGGGACACGGCAAGAAGGCCGCCCGGCACATCGACGCCCATCTGCGGGGCACCTCCTACCAGCCGGGCCCGAAGCACGCGCCGGCCGCCTTCGACCGGCTCAACACCTGGTACTACGCCGACGCCCCCGCCGCCGTGCGTCCGCGGCTCGAACTCGCCCGCCGCGTCTCGACGTTCGACGAGGTGGTCCAGGGCCTCGACGAGTCCACGGCGCTCTTCGAGGCGCGCCGCTGCATGTCGTGCGGGAACTGCTTCGAGTGCGACAACTGCTACGGCGTCTGCCCGGACAACGCGATCACGAAGCTGGGACCGGGAAAGGGGTTCGCGATCGACCTGGACTACTGCAAGGGGTGCGGGCTGTGCGTGGCCGAGTGCCCCTCCGGGTCCATGGAGATGCTGCCGGAGGAGTGAGGGCGGTGCGGCACGGGGGGTGACCCGGGGCGGGGTTACCCCTCCTCGCGGGGCACCGGCACCCGCCACTCCAGCCTGGTCCCGCCGCCCTCCGGCGTGCCGATCTCGAAGTCGCCGCCCAACTGCCGGGCCCGCTCGGCCATGTTGGCCAGCCCGCTGCGCCGCCCGTCGGCCGGGACACCCACCCCGTTGTCGGCCACCGTCAGCCGCACCTCGCGGCCGTCGGTCTCCAGGGCGACCTCGGCACGGTCGGCGCGGGCGTGCCGGGCGACATTGGTCAGCGCCTCGGACAGCACGGCCGTCACCTGGTCGGCGATCTCCCGCGGCACGTCCGTGTCGACGAGGCCGACCATGCGGACGCTGGGGGCGAAGCCCAGCACGGTGGCGGCCTCGCCCGCAGCCCGCACGACACGGGCGCGCAGTCCGGTGCCCGCGGCTCCGTCACGGGCCCGCAGCCCGAAGATGGTCGACCGGATGATCTTGATGGTCTCGTCCAGGTCGTCGACCGCCCGGACCACCCGCTCGGAGGCCTCCCGGTGGTCGATGAAACGGCCGGCGCTCTGCAGGGTCATGCCAGTGGCGAAGAGCCGCTGGATGGCGAGGTCGTGCAGGTCGCGGGCGATCCGGTCGCGGTCCTTGAGCAGTGCGATCTGCTCGGCGTCCTGGCGGCGCTCGGCCAGCTCCAGCGCGATCGCGGCCTGTGCGGCGAAGCCGTGCAGCGGCTCGGTCTCCTTTTCGGAGAACGCCGTCCGGCCGGTCTCCCGCGCCAGCAGCAGCACACCGCGCAGGCCCTCCCCGGTGCCGATGGGCACGGCCACGGCCGCACCGAGACCGGTGAAGCGCGGCTCGGCGTTCGCCACCCGCTCGTCGCGGGAGACGTCCGGGCTGGTCACCGGGTTGCCACTGGCGAAGGCCCGCCCGATCAGGCTGTTGTCCGCGGACAGGACGAGCCCGTAGTGCGCCTCGGCACCTGTTCCGACGGCGAGTTCCACCCGCAGCGAGTCGGTGCCCTCCAGCGGCATGGCGATCACGGTGAGGGCGGCACCGGTGATCTCCCGGGCGCTCTCGGCGATCAGCGCGAGGGCCGCGCCGCGTTCGCTGCCGGACATCAGGTTCTGGGTGATGTCCGCGGTGGCCCGCAGCCAGCGCTCCCTAAGCCGGGACTCCTCGTACAGCCGGGCGTTGTCGATGGCGACACCGGCGGCGACGGCGAGGGTCGACAGCACCGACTCGTCCTCCTCGTCGAACTGCACCCCACCCCGCTTCTCCGTCAGATACAGGTTGCCGAACACCTGGTCCCGCACCCGGATGGGAACGCCGAGGAAGGTGTTCATCGGTGGATGGTGCGCCGGGAACCCGTAGGAGGAGGGGTGTTCGGAGAGCTTCACCAGCCGCAGCGGCTCCGGGTTGGTGATGAGCTCCCCGAGGATGCCGTGCCCCTCCGGGTACGGGCCGATCCGGGCGATCTGCTCCTCGTCCACACCGACGGTGTGGAAGGCCGACAGCCGCTTGCCGTCGGGGCCGATCACGCCCAGGGCCGCGTACTGCGCGTCGACCAGGGCCGCGGCGGCCTCCACGATGCTGTGCAGGGCCTGCTCCAGGTCGAGTTCCCGGCCGACCGAGAGCACCGCCTCCAGCAGGCTGTGCACCCGGTCGCGGGTGCCGCGGGCAGCGTCCAGCCGCGCCTGCAGCTCCTCCAGCAGCTCGTCGAGCTTGAGCTGCGGCAGCCGTACGCGAGCCTCCCCGGCCTGCTCAAGGCTTCCCACCCGTGCTCCTCCACGTCTCCTCGGCGCATTCGGGCCGACCATCGCGGTCAAGTGCCACGGTAATGGTCCACGGCGAGGAGCGATACAGGATCTGAGCAGGTGGAAGTGACCGGGGAGCCGCTGTCAGCCGCGCCCCAGCCGTGCGGCGACGTACTCGGTGAGGTCCAGGAGGCGGTTGGTGTAACCCCACTCGTTGTCGTACCAGCCGAAGACCTTGACCAGCTCGCCGCTGGCCTGGGTGAGCGGGGCGTCCAGGACGCACGAGGCCGGATCGCCGACGATGTCGCGGGACACGATCGGCGCGTCGGACACCCGGAGCACGCCCTTCAGCGCCCCGTCGGCGGCCTCCCGGAAGGCCGCGTTGACCTCGTCCGCGGTCACCGGCCGCTCCAGCACCACCGTCAGGTCGGTCAGCGAGCCGTCCTCCACGGGCACGCGCACGGCGATGCCGTCCAGGGTGCCCGCCAGCTCCGGCAGCACCAGCCCCACGGCACGGGCGGCCCCGGTGCTGGTCGGGATGATGTTGACGGCGGCGCTGCGGCCGCGGCGCAGGTCCTTGTGCGGTCCGTCGAGGACGACCTGGTCGTTGGTGTAGCCGTGGATGGTCGTCATGAGACCCTTGTCGATCCCGAAGGACTCGTCGAGGACCTTCACCATCGGCGCCACACAGTTGGTGGTGCAGGAGGCGTTGGAGACGACGTGGTCGCGCTCCGGGTCGTAGGTGTCCTCGTTCACCCCCATCACGACGGTGGCGTCGACGCCCTTGCCCGGCACGGACAGCAGCACCTTGCGGGCGCCCGACCTCAGGTGAAGGCCGGCGTCCTCGCGGGTGCGGAAGCGTCCAGTGGACTCGATGACGATGTCGACGCCCAGCTCGCCCCAGGCCAGGGCGGCCGGGTCCCGCTCGGCGGTCACCGCGATCCGCCGGCCGTCCACCGTGAGGGAGTCGCCGTCGTGTTCGACGGTGCGGCCGATACGGCCGTACGTCGAGTCGTACGCCAGCAGGTGCGCCAGCGCCGCCGGGGAGGTGATGTCGTTGACCGCCACGACCTCCACCGGCGCGCCGGCCGCCCGCTCCGCGCGCTCCAGCACGAGGCGCAGGTAGTTGCGGCCGATGCGGCCGAATCCGTTGATGCCCACGCGCACGCTCATGTCCTTCGTCCTCCTGATCGGTGTCCGGTGGTTGCGGTGCGCTCCCAGCCTCCAACCGGGGCCCCCGTAGAGGGAGGGCCTTAAGGGGGCGATGTCCGGGCCACCTGGCCCTGGGAGCGGGTGCCCGCGGGCGGGAGGGTGGAACCGTCGGAAGAGATCAGAGGGAGATGGGACACATGGCGTTCAGCGGCATCCAGGTGCGGGCGACGGGCAACGTCGACGCCGAGGCGCTCGGGTACGTCCGGGCGAAGATCGCGGCGGCCTTCGAGCGGCCCGGGCTCCCGGACGTCAGCGGTGAGGTGCGGGTCACCCACGCGACGGCACAGCACGTGGCCCAGCCGTGGTCGGCGGCGGCCGAGATCCGGGTGGGCGACGCCCTCGTCGTCGTCCACGCGCAGGAGGCGAGCGCGCACGAACTGGCCGACCGGTTGCAGGACCGGCTGCGCGGACGCGTCGACCGCGCGGCCCATCGGGGCGACGAGACGCGCAAGACGGCGACCCCGCCGCCGTGGCGCGGGGGGCCGGGTACGGATTCCGACGTGTGAGTCATGTGGGTGAGGGGTGGGGCGGCCCGGTGACCTGACCGTGTCACCGGGCCCGCCCCACCCCCTTCGTGCGGGTCACGCCTGCGCTCATCGGGTCGTCGGCACCAGCACCACGGGGCAGTGTGCGCGGTGCAGCAGCGTGTGCGCCACCGGTCCGAGCTGGGGTCCGAGGCGGCTGGTGCGGCGGTGCGCGCCGATGACGACGACGGCCGAGTCGCTCGTGGCGGCCAGCAGGGCGTGCGCCGGCCCGGTGCGGACCGTGCGGGGCTCCACGCCGACGCCGGGGTGCTGCTCCGCCAGCCGGGCGAGGCTGAAGCGCGGTACGGCTTCCTCGGCCCGGTCCTCCCGGTCGAGCCGCCGCTGCCCGGGGCTGGTGGCGGGGATCGGTGAGGGCAGCTCGGGGGTGATGTGCCGGTGGGTGCGGGCGTGCAGGACCCGCAGCCGGACGGCACGGCGCTCCGCCTCGTCGAAGGCGTACGCGGCGGCGTCGGCGTCGGAGTCGTCCTCCAGGCCCAGCAGCACCTCCCGTCCGCCGTCGCACGGGTGGTCACCGCGTACGACGAGCAGCGGGCCCCGCACCCGTGCGGCCAGTCGCAGGCTCACGGAACCGGTCATCAGGCCGGTGACGCCGTTGTGGCCTCGGGTGCCCACGACGGTGAGCGCCGCGTCCGCGCTCTCCTGCGCGAGCGCTCGTACGGGGCTGCCCGTGACGGCCCGGGAGGTCACCGTCAGGTCAGGGTGGCGTTCCCGGACGCGGGCGACGGCCGAGGCGAGGACCGGGCCGGCCTCGTCGCGATCGGGCACGGCGTAGACGATCCGCAGCTCGGCAGCGCGCCGAGCGGCCTCGTCCGAGGCCCAGTCCAGTGCCCGTACGGCGACCAGCGATCCGTCCGTTCCCACGACTACGTGCTGGGGAGTCATGTCCTCTCCTCCTCTGCTCTGTGCTCCCGATGCTCGTCCGCCCGGACCGTCCGGGGCAGGGGCCACGCGAACCCCGGTGGGGCGCCGTACGGCCCCTGTCACGGGGCCGTACGGTCCGGACCGGCGGCCGGACGCCGGTCAGTCGCCGAGGTTGACGCCGTAGAGCGTGCGCCCGCCGACGAGGGCGCGACCGGTCACCAGGTCGGCCTCGATCCGGATGAAGACCTCCGCGGGCGAGGGCACCCAGGAGCGCGGCCCGGTGCGGATCAGGCGGTCGTGCTCGGCCGGGTCCGTGACGACGGAGGCCGCGCCGGTGACGACGACGCTCCAGCCGGAGTGCGCGACGGCGTCGACCTGGTCGGCCTCGAAGGCGACGATCGTGCCGTCTATGGCGCGGGCCAGCTCCGAAGCGGCGGCGGTGCGCAGCAGCACCGCGCCGTCGCCGTCCAGGCAGAAGTTGACCGGGAGTACCGCGGGCAGGGCCTGGCGTGTGTGGACGATCCGGCCCACGGGCACCCCGGCCAGCAGTCGCAGGCATTCCTGCCGATCGAGTTCACGGAAACCGTCGTTGGGATACATGGCCAGACCGTCTTTCGCCGGAAGCGGCAGGCGTGCGGTGCACGTCGTCCGTCCATCGTTGGCGACGGGGCGCCGGGCGCGAAGGGCCGTCAGTCCCGGGTGCGCCGGCCAACGGCCCTGTCACTCCGCGGCCCGGCGTCCAGTGACAGCCGGCGGGCGCCGGTGTCCGCCGGTGTCCTCGGCGACACACGGCCGACGGGCCGCCGGCAGCGCGCCCGATCCGGCGGCCCACGGGCGCGCCGGGTCTACGCCTCTTCGCCTGTCGCCGGAGTTCGTGCTTTGTCTTCACCTGTCCCCGCCGTCCGCGCCCCTTCTTCCCCCGCGCCCGGCGTCCGCGCGGCACGTGACTTGCTCAGCTGCTTGAGGAGCACCGCCTCCAGCAGGCTGGTGACGCGCAGCGGGGCCAGTCGGCGGGCCCGCCACAGGGTGGTCGTGCCCCGGCCGGGGAAGGCCAGGACGCGCCCCCTGGCCAGGGCGCGTTCGGCGGCGCGCAGCACGACGTCGGGATGGATGCCGGGGGCGTCACTGATGACGTCGGGATGGCTGCGCTGCATCTCGGTGAGCATCGGTGTCTCCACGGCGGGCGGGCAGACGCACACGACCCGGACGCCGCTGCCGGCGCACTCCCGGGCGAGGACCTCGGCCATCGCCACGACGGCGGCCTTGGAGGCGGAGTAGGCCCCCACGGAGGTCATCGGCACCCATCCGGCGATGGACGCCACGATGATCAGGTCGCCGCGCCGCCCGGCGGCCATGCGGGGCACGACCGCGCGGGCCACCTGGACGCTGCCGAGGTAGTTGACGCGCACCAACTGCTCGATGTCGGACAGGGGTTGGTCCAGGAGCCGGCCCACGCGGGCGATGCCGGCGCTGTGCACGACCCGCGTCGGGGTGCCGACGGCGGCCGCCACGTCCTGGAGGGTCCGGTCCAGTGCGGCGGCGTCCGTGACATCGCAGGGGAAGGTGTGCAGGCCCTGGTGGCGGGGCAGGTGCGCGAGTCGCTCGGTGTCGATGTCCACGGCCGCCACCGGGTGGCCGCGCCGGGCGTAGGTGAGGGCGGCGTGTCTGCCGATGCCGCTGGCGGCCCCCGTCACGAGGACGGCGTGCGGGCCGGTGTCCGAAGTGGTGCCGCCCTGCCTGCTTCCGTTCACGTCGGCTCCCGGGGGAAGGGGGTCACGGAGGTCCGGAGGCGACGCACCGCTGCCCCGCAGCAGAATCCACGCCCACGCCTCGGCGGTCAACCGCACCGACACCGCGCCGGGCACCCTTGGCACCGACACCCGCGCAGCGCCCCCACCCTCGTCCCACCGGACCGTGCCGACGGACGCGCCGAGCGGGAGCGGCGCCTCCGCAGGCATCACCATCCCGCCAAGTGCCGGGCGGGGCGGCTCAGTTCGACCTCACCCAGCCCCCGATCCCGACGCGCGGCGGAACGGCGGGGCCGGGATCCCTCGGCGTCACCTCCTTCCGGAGCCGGTTGCGCGGCGGAAGGGCGGGGCCGGGATCGTCCTCGGCGTCACCTCCTCCCGGAGCCGGTTGCGGCCGAGCCGGAGCGTGTGGTGGGACCGCCCTCACGGCGCCTCGGGAAGCCCGGGGCCGGTGCAGCGTACGTCCGTCGTCGGCACCGTGCCGTCGACGAGGTAGGCGGCCGCGGCGCGGTCCACGCAGGCGTTGCCGCGGCTGGCGAAGACGCCGTGCGAGTAGTCGTCGTCGAGGGTGACCAGGCGGGAGCCGGGCAGGACGTGGCGCAGTCGGCGGGCTCCCTCGATGGGGGTGACGGGGTCGTGGGCGGAGGCCACCAGCAGCAGGGGCGGGGCGTCGGGGCTGCCGAGCGGGGTGCGGTGGGCGGGGCGGTGGTGCCAGTAGGCGCAGGCGGACGCCTCCATGCCGGTCAGCACGGGCTGGGGGTCCAGGCCGCGGGTGCGGCGGATGTCCGCGAGGATGCGCCGGGGGGTGGGGCCGGGGCCGTCGGCGCACTTGGTGATGCGGTTGGCGGCCTCGTAGGTGCGTGAGTCGGGGCTGTCGAAGGAAGTTGCGGGCCGGAGGGCGTCGACGGTGCCGGCCCGCAGGTAGGCACGCAGGCCGTCGGCCAGGCCCGCCCAGCGTTCCGTGCGGCCGAGGGCCCGGTACACGGCGCGGTCGAACTCCGCGGGGCCGAAGCCGGCGACCGGGTCGACGGCGAGGCCGTCACGGACATCCAGGTAGGCCTGGCGGACGGCTGGCGCCCGGTCGCCGAGGGCGAAGCGGTCGGCGTGGGCGGCGGTCCAGGCGAAGAAGGTGTCGCGCTGGCGCAGCAGGGCCCGGCTCTGCACGACGTCGAAGTCGTACCAGTCCCAGGGGCCGACGACGCTGTCGAGGACCATGCGGCCGGTGCGCTGCGGGAAGCGGGCGGCGTAGGCGGCGCCGAGGTAGCTGCCGTAGGAGACGCCGAGGAAGTTCGTCGCCGGTTCGCCGAGCGCGGCGCGTATCGCGTCCATGTCCTGGGCGATCTGCTCGGTGGAGAAGTACGCCAGCACGTCGCCCTCGCGCGCCGCGCAGTCGTCGGCCAGGTGGCGCAGGGAGGTGAGGTAGGCCCGTTCCGCGGCCGGTCCGACGGGGACGGGGTCGGCGCCCGGGCTGTCGAAGAGGCCGCCCATGGTGCCGCAGTCGGCGGGGGCGCTGTGGCCGGTGCCGCGCGGGTCGAAGCCGATGACGTCGTACGAACGCCGGACGCTCTCGGGGAGTTTGGCGCGCTTGGTGACGGCGTAGGGCAGGCCGGAGCCGCCCGGGCCGCCGGGGTTGACCAGCAGGACACCGCGGCGCTCGGCCGGGGTCCCGGAGGCGGGGACGCGGGAGATCGCCACCGTGATGCGGGCGTCCTGGGGGTGGTTCCAGTCGAGTGGGACGTCGACGCGGGCGCACTCGACGCGGTCGGGGGCGGCGGGTTCGGGGACGGAGTCGGGGCAGGTGCCGAAGCGCGGGGCCTCCGTGTGAAGGGCGGTTGCGGACTGCGCGGGGGCCGCGGGCAGCAGGGCGGCCACGGCCGTGAGCGTGGCGAGCAGGGTGGTGCGACGAAGCAAGGGGCTCTCCGGGGAGGAGGGGCGGTAAGGGACTGGTAAATGAAAATGATTATCGATAGCTTGTCTGAGCGCAATGCCCGGCCCCTCCCGTCCGAGGGTTTCCCCGGGCTGCCCTGATTGCTGAACCCACCGCACGAAAAGGGGAGTTGTGGCTCATCTGCTAATGGTCGAGAGCTGGGTCGGGTCGATGAGCAGACTGCTGCCGAGGGCCATCCGGGAGGGCGGGCACGAGTTCACCTTCCTCACGCGCGACCTGCACCACTACCTCCGCTCGGCGCCCGAGGGCACCGCCCACCCGCTGCTCGGCGCGCGCAACATCGTCACGGCCGACACCAACGACACCGGCTCCCTGCTGCCCGAGATCGAGCGGCTGCACGCGGTGCTGCGCTTCGACGGCGTCCTCACCTCCTGCGACTACTACCTGCCGGCGGTGGCCCGGATCGCCGGGCAGCTGGGCCTGCCCGGTCCCGGTCCGGAGGCGGTCGAGAACGCCTGCCGCAAGGACGCCACCCGTCGGGTCCTCGCCGACGCGGGGGTGCCCGGGCCGCGCTACGCCGTGCACGAGGAGTGGGCCGATCTCGCGCGGGCGGCGCGGGAGATCGGCTATCCGCTGGTGGTCAAACCCGTCGACCTGTGCGCGGGCATGTTGGTGCGGCGCGTCGACGACGAGGCACAACTGGCCGCCGCTGTGGCCGCGTTAGCCGACTTCCCGGTCAACGCCCGCGGTCAGCGGCGGGATCCGGCGGTTCAGCTGGAGGAACTGCTGGACGGCCCCGAGGTGAGCGTCGAGACCGTTTCGTACGCCGGTGCCGTCCACGTGGTGGGGGTGACCGACAAGAGCATCGGCGGGGCGCCCGCGTTCATCGAGACCGGGCACATGTTCCCGGCCGCCCTGCCGGCCGCCGACACCGAGGCCGCCGAGCACACCGCCCTCGCCGCGCTCAAGGCGCTCGGCCTCACCGACGGGGTCGTGGCGCACACGGAGATCAAGCTGACCTCCGCCGGCCCGCGCGTGGTCGAGGTCAATCCACGGCCCGCCGGGAACCGCATCACCGAGCTGGTCCGTCATGTGACCGGCGTCGACCTGGCCGCCGCCTTCGTGGAGGTCTCCCTCGGCCGAGCGCCCGATCTGCGGGGCGGTGAGACCGGCTTGCGCAGCGCGGCCATCGGGTTCCTGGTACCGGAGCGTCCGGGCACGCTCGAAGCGCTGGGCGGCGCCGAACTCCTGGACGCACCAGGGGTGCTGGAGGTGCAGCTCGCCGAGCCCGGCCGGCCGGTGAAGGCGGCGGGCAGCAACAACGAGTACCTGGGCCACGTCATGGCGGGCGACGCCGACGGCCCCGGCGCCCGCGACCGGGTCGAGACCCTGCTGGGCGAGCTGCGCTCGGGGCTGGTGATCCGATGAGCACGGTCACCGGCACCCTGACGTTCGACGCTCTCCTGGCGCGCGTCCGCGCCGGTGAGCTCGGCCCGGACCCGGCCGCGCAGCGCATCGCCGTGGCCTTCACAACGCGCCAGGCGGTACGGCACGACGGCCGCGGCACCGGCTACCGCAACGAGGTGCTCAGTCTGCGTCTCGGCTCGGCCGTCGGCTCCTGCGCGGTCGAGCCCGGGGCGCTGCCCGACGGGGCGGTGGAGGAGTGCGTGGGCGCCGATGTGGCCACGCTGCTCGCCCATCCGCTGCTGCCGGTGCGGGTGGCCGCGCTGGACGCCTATCTGATGCACGTCACCCCCCACACGCCGGAGCACGGGGCGCGGACCGCCGCGCTGCCCGCCGGGACGTCGCTGGAGAAGTCCCGCGCGCGGGCCAGGGCCGTGATCGGGCTGCTGGATCTGCCCGCGGGCGCGACCGTGCTGGTGGTCGGGGTCGTCAACTCCCTTCTGGAGGAGCTGCGTTCGCGTGGGCTGCGCTATGTGCCCTGCGATCTCAAGGGCGGGCTGACGGAGTGGGGCGAGGCCGTGGTCACCGACGCGCTCGCCGCGGCGGACCGCTGCGACGCGCTGCTGGTGTCGGGGATGACACTCGGCAACGGCACCTTCGATCCGCTGCGCGAGCACGCGCTCGGGCACGGCAAACAGCTGGTGGCGTTCGCGCAGACCGGCAGTGCGGTGCTACCGCGTTTCCTCGGTGACGGGGTGAGCGCGGTGTGCGCCGAGCCGTACCCGTTCTTCTGGCTCGACGGTGGCGCGGGTGTCGTCCACCGCTACGCCTGCGGTCCGGAGGGCGGGCGATGACCACGGCCGTCCGCCCCGTCGCCCGCCCGGAACTGCTCACCCTCCTCGGCCGCACTCCCCTGGTCCGGGTCACCGCCGAACTGCCCGGCCCGCACCCCGGCTTCTGGGCCAAGCTCGAAGGGCTCGCGGCGGGCGGCATGAAGTCCCGGGCCGCCGTGTCGATGCTGCTGGGCGCCCGGCAGCGGGGTGAACTTCGGCCCGGCGCACCGGTGGTGGAGTCCACGTCCGGCACGCTCGGCATCGGGCTCGCCTTCGCGGGCCAGGCCCTCGGCCATCCCGTCGTCCTGGTCGGCGACAGCGAACTGGAGCCGTCCATGCGGCAGTTGCTGCGCTCCCACGGGGTGCGGCTGGAGATCGTCGACCGTCCCGCGCCGCGGGGCGGCTGGCAGGCCGCACGCCTGGCACGGCTGCGGGAACTGCTCGCGCTACTGCCCGGCGCGTACTGGCCGGACCAGTACAACAACCCCGACAACAGCGCCGGTTACGCCTCGCTGGCCGCCGAAGTCATCGACCGGCTCGACCACCTGGACATCCTGGTGTGCAGCGTCGGCACCGGCGGCCACAGCGCCGGGATCATCGGCCCGCTGCGGCGCCGGTGGCCGGCGCTGCGGCTGATCGGCGTCGACTCCACCGGCTCGACCATCTTCGGCCAGCCCGCCCGGCCCCGGCTGATGCGCGGCCTGGGCAGCAGCATCCACCCGCGCAATGTCGCCTACGACGCCTTCGACGAGGTCCACTGGGTCGGCCCCGCCGAGGCCGTCGACAGCTGTCGGCGCCTGGCCCGCGGCAGTTTCGTCAGCGGGGGCTGGAGCACCGGCGCCGCGGCCCGCGTCGCCGCCTGGGCCGCCCGCGTCCATCCCGGCGCGGTCGTCGCCACGGTCTTCCCCGACGGCCCGCACCGCTACCTCGGCACCGTCTACGACGACGGCTTCGCCACCGCCCACGGTCTCGACCCCGCCACGGCCGCCACCCGCCCCGTGGAGATCCCGCATCCGCGCGCGGCCGAGGCCACCGGCTGGGTGCGCTGCACCCGTGTCGCCGATCCCCTGCTCCCGGAAAGGACCCCGTGAAGGCCAGCCTGCGCACCGTACGCCTCGCCCTCGCCGAGCCGCTGCGCATCTCCCGCTCCACCATGTCCGCCCGCGACGCCGTCTGGCTGACCGTCGAGCACGACGGGGTCACCGGCCACGGCGAGGCCGTCACCAGCGTCTACTACGGGCTCGGCACCGCCGCCCTGGAACGGCTCCTCACCGCCGCGGGCACGGCCCTGGCCCGCTTCCCCGATCCCGAGAGCGCCCTGTACGACGGTGAACCGACGGCCGCCGGTACACCCCCGGCCGTGACCGCGGCCGTGGAGGCGGCCCTCCTCGACCTCGTCGGCAAGCGGGCCGGCCGTCCGGTCCACCGGCTGCTCGGCACCGCCGAGCCCCCGGCCGCGGCCACCGCCCGCACCATCGGCATCACCGCACCGGCCGACGCGGCCGCCCAGGCCCGCAGGCTCGCGGCGAGCGGCTTCCAGGTCCTCAAGGTCAAGGCGGGCGCCGTCGACCCGGAGGAGGACGTGGAGCGCGTCCGCGTCATCCGCGACGCCGCTCCCCGGGCCAGGCTGCTCCTCGACCCCAACGGCGCCTGGACGGTGCCCCAGGCCGAGGCGCTGCTCCCCCGGTACGCCGAGATCGGCGTCGAGGCCGTCGAGCAGCCGCTCGCACCGGGCACCCCGGAGGCCCTGGGCGCGCTGGCCGAGCGCTCACCACTGCCGGTCATCGCCGACGAGGACGCCATGGACCTGGAGGACGTGCGCCGCCTGGCCGGACGCGTCCAGGGCGTCAACGTCAAGCTCGCCAAGTGCGGCGGCGCACGGTCCGCCCTGCGCATCGCCTCGTTGCTGCACGGCAGCGGCACCGACCTCATGCTCGGCTGCCTCACCGCCAGCTCCCTCGGTCTCGCGCCCGCCGTGCACCTCGCCGACCGCGCCCGCTGGACCGACCTCGACGGCCACCTGCTGCTCGCCCACGACCCGTGGACCGGCATCGGCGGCCAGGACGGCGTCGTGCGGACAAATGGCCTTCCGGGGCTGGGAGTTGTGGAGGTGGAGGCGTATGAAGACGTGGCGTGAGATGCGCCGCTTCCCCGTCGCCGTCCAGCTCCTGCTGGTCAACCAGCTCGGCGTCAACACCGGCTTCTACCTCCTCATCCCCTACCTCGCCACCCACCTCACCGACAACCTGGGCATGTCGGCGGCGGTCGTCGGGATCGTCCTCGGGGTGCGCAACCTCAGCCAGCAGGGCCTGTTCATCATCGGCGGCTCATCCTCCGACCGGCTCGGCGCGCGCGGCGTCATCATCGCCGGATGCGCCCTGCGGACGGTCGGGTTCGCGCTGTTCGCGCTCGGCGACGACCTGGCCGTACTGCTCGCCGCGTCCGTGCTGAGCGGGCTGGCGGGGGCGCTGTTCAACCCGGCCGTGCGCACCTACATCGCCCAGGAGGCGGACGGGCGCAGGGCGGAGGCCTTCGCGCTGTTCAACGTGTTCGCCACGACCGGTGCGCTGATCGGTCCGCTGCTGGGCAGCGCGCTGCTGCTCGTGGACTTCCGCACCTCCGCGCTCACCGCGGCCGGCATCTTCGCCGTCCTCACCGTCGCGCAGGCCCTGGTGCTGCCCGCCCGGGAGGCCGCGCCCAGCAGGGGCACGGTGCTCGCCGACTGGCGCGAGGTGCTCGGCAATCGCGCGTTCCTCGCCTTCGCGCTCGCCATGGTCGGCATGTTCACCCTGGAGAACCAGCTGTATCTGCTCCTTCCCGACGGCGCCCGGCAGGCCACCGGCTGGGACGGCGCGGCCGGGCTCGTCTTCGTCGTCGGCACCCTCACCAACCTGGCACTCCAACTGCGCATCACCCGGGCCCTCAAACAGCGCGGGAACCGGGCGCGTTGGATCGCCACGGGCCTGGGCCTGATGGCGGTCGCCTTCCTGCCGCCCGCCCTGGCCGTGGACTCCTCCGGCCATCCCGTCCTGCGCGCGCTGCCGGTCCTGGCCGGCGCCCTGCTGCTCTACCTCGGGGTGATGGTCGCCCAGCCGTTCGTCATGGAACTGATCCCCGGCTTCGGCCGCAGTGAGCTGACCGGCACCTACTTCGGCATCTTCTACGTGGTGTCCGGCATCGCCGCCGCCGTCGGCAACACCGTCGTGGGCTGGGCCATGGACGCCGGGGAGCGCGCCGACGCCGGCTGGCTGCCCTGGGCGTGCTGCGCCCTGTTCGGGCTGGCCTCGGCGCTGGGAGTGGCCTGGCTGCACCGGACGGGCTCACTGCCGACGCCGTCGCGACCCGCCGTACCGGCGACGGTCTGAGGAGGAACCGGATGACTGGTCCGCGCAACCTCCTCACCGACCACCCCGAGCTGTACGAGGCCCGCTTCCCCGACCCCGACCGGCTGGCCGGACGCTGGACGGAGGACTGCCTGCGCCGGCACGGCGCCGGACCGCGCGTCCTCGACATGGGCTGCGGCACCGGCCGCGACGCCGCGTACCTGCACGGCGTGGGCCGCACGGTCACCGGCGCCGACCTGTCGGAGGCGATGCTCGCCCATGCCCGCACTCACCACCCCGGGCCCGAGTACGTCCACGCCGACCTGCACGGGTTCGACGTGGGCCGGTTCGACGCCGTGGTGTGCCTGGACAGCGCGCTGCTGTACTGCCATACCAACACCCAGCTCGACGCGTTCCTCACCTCCTGTCGCCGGGCCCTGTCATCCGGTGGACTGCTCGTCGCGGAGCTGCGCAACGGCGCGTACTTCCTCGGCCGCACCGACCTGCTGGACCGGCCCACCGCCAACTCCTTCATCTGGCAGGGCACCGTCCACCGTTCCACGACCACGCTCACGCTGGACCGCACGGCTCAACTCCTGCGCCGCACCCGCGTATGGACCGCGGACGACGGCTCGCAGCCGGTCGAGCAGCGCTCGGCGTGGCGGCTGCTGTTCCCGCAGGAGCTGCGGCACCTGCTGGCCGCGCACGGCTTCGAGGTCCTGGAACTCCACGACGGCCCCGGCCCGCGCACCGAACCCCCGTGGCAGGACGGCCGGTTGCCCGGCGACACGGCGGACGCGGACCGGCTGCATGTCGTCGCGCGCCTCAATTTCCCTGTCTGATCCCATCCTTCAAGGACCATCCATGTACGACGAACGTCATCCCGGCCTGCGTCGCCGCGGTTTCCTCGCCGCCACCTCGCTCGGCGCGCTCGCCCTCACCACCGGGTGCGGCAACAGCGGCGACAGCGGCGACAGCGACACGAAGAGCCACGGTGCTCCGCGGCGCGGCGGGCGGCTGCGTGCCGCCTTCGCGGGCGGCGGCGCGAGCGAGACCCTCGATCCGCACCTGGCCAACCTCTTCGCCGACGTGGCCCGCGCCAAGGCGCTGTACGACAAACTCGCCGACTACGGTGCCGACCTCTCGGCACAGCCCCGGCTGGCCGGCAAATGGGAGTCCAACAAGACCCTCGACCGCTGGCAGGTCACCCTGCGCGAGGCCACCTTCCACGACGGCAGGCCGGTCACCGCCGCGGACGTCCTGTACAGCTACCGCCGGATCGCCGACCCCGAGAAGGCGTTCCGCGCCAAGGCGTCCCTGGAGCCCATCGACCTGGCCGCCAGCCGCGCCACCGGGCAGCGGTCGATCGAGTTCGTGCTCAAGCGCCCCACGGCCGAATTCCCCAACGTGCTCGCCGCGTTCGGGGCGTACATCGTCCCGGACAAGGCGACCTCCTTCGACGACAGGCCGATCGGCTCCGGCCCCTTCCGGTTCGTGTCCTTCGCCCCCGGCCGCTCCGCCGTCTTCCGCCGGTACGACGACTACTGGGAGGGCGCCCCGCACCTGGACGAGCTCGAGTTCGTGGTCGCCAACGAGGAGTCGGCCCGCGTCAACGCCCTGCTCGGCGGACAGGTCGAGTACGCGCACGAGCTCAACCCGACCACCGCCCGCGCCCACGAGGGCAGGGGCCGGATCGAGATCGTGCGGCTGCGCAACAGCGCGATGCAGGCCTTCTGCATGAAGACGGACCGGCCGCCGTTCGACGACCCCAGGGTGCGGCAGGCGTTCTTCCTCATCGCCGACCGCAAGGAACTCGTCGACGGGGCCCTGTCCGGGGCGGGGGTCGTCGGCAACGACCTGTTCGGCAAGGGGTACGAGTACTACGCCGCCTCCCTCCCGCAGCGCGAGCAGGACCTCGCCAGGGCCCGTGCCCTGCTCAAGCAGGCCGGAGCGGAGAACCTGAAGGTCACCCTGGACACCTCGGCGGTCGCCGCCGGGTTCACCGAGGCCGCGAGCATCTTCCGCGACCAGGCCGCCCGGGCCGGCGTCACGATCGACGTGAAGATGGGCAGCAAGGACTCCTACTGGGCCGACATCCTGAACAACGGCACCCTGTGCTGCTACCGCTCCGGCGCCATGCCCATCGAGGCCCACATCTCCCAGCGGCTGCTCACCGGCTCCACCACCAATGCCACCAAGTGGCAGCACAAGGACTTCGACGCCCTCTACGAGCAGGCCCAGTCCACCCGCGACGAGACGGCGCGGGCCGCCGTCTTCGACCGGATGCAGCGCCGCCTCCACGCCGAGGGCGGCTTCCTGGTCTGGGGGTTCGCCGACTGGATTCTCGGAACGGCTCGCTCGGTGCGCGGAGTCGAGACCGAGGCACCCGCCAACACGCTGGACTGGGCGCGCTTCGACAAGGTCTGGCTGGCGTGAGCGGACTGCGTTCCTTCGTCGCCCGGCGGCTGCTCCTCGGGGTCGCGCAGACCGTGGCCGTCGTGCTGCTGGTCTTCGCGCTCACCGAGGCGCTGCCGGGCGACGCGGCCGTGGCCCTGGCCGGCGACCAGCCCGATCCGGCGCGGATCGCCGCGATCCGCGAGACCATGCGCCTCGACGAGCCCGCCCACGAACGGCTGGCCGGCTGGGCGGCGGGTCTGCTCCACGGCGACCTCGGCACCTCGCTGGTCTCCGGCCGCCCGGTCGGCCAGTACATCGCCGACGGTTTCGGCCCTACCCTGCTGCTGGCCGCGCTCACCCTGGCACTGCTCGTGCCCCTCGGGTTCGGCCTCGGCGTGTTCGCCGCCCGCCACGAGGGCCGCCTGGCCGACCGGTTGATCAGCTCGGTGACGCTCGCGGTGTACGCGGTGCCCGAGTTCGCCCTCGGGGTGCTGCTGGTGACCGTCCTGGCGCTGCAACTGGCGTGGCTGCCGCCGACCGCCGTCGGCTACGGCACGGACCTGATCGGCCATCCGGCCGCGCTCGTCCTGCCGGTGCTGGTACTGCTGGCGCGGCCGGTGTGCTCGCTGTCCCGCCTGGTCCGCGCGGGCATGATCGACGCCCTCGCCTCGCCCTACGTCGCGCACGCCCGCCGCTACGGGATACCGGGTTCCCGCGTCCGCTACGCCCACGCCCTGCCCAACGCCCTCGCCCCCGCCGCCCAGCAACTCGCCCGGACCGTCGACTGGCTGCTGTGCGGTGTCATCGTCGTGGAGGCGCTGTACGTGATCCCGGGCCTCGGCACCGTGCTGCTCGACGCCGTCGCCGAACGCGACGTGCCGGTGGTCCAGGGGCTCGCCGTGGTGTTCGGCGTCCTGACCGTCGTGCTGAATCTCGGCGCCGACCTCGTGGCCCACCGGCTGGCTCCCCGGGCGGGGGTGGTCGCATGAGCAAGGTGCGCACGGGGCGCTTCGCGGCCGGGGTCGCGATCATCGCCGTACCGCTGCTGATCGCGTTGCTGGGGCCGGTGTTCGCGGGTCGGCCGGGGCCGCGGGCAGCGTCGTTCACGCTGGGCGGCGGTCACTGGCTCGGTACCGACTTCGTGGGCCGGGACGTGTGGCGGCAGGTGCTGCACGGGGGCCGACCGGTCGTACTGACCGCGCTGGCCGCGACCGCGCTGTCCTACCTCGTGGCGCTCCCCGTCGGTCTGGCCGCGGCGCTGACCCGGCGGCGCCGGCTGGAGGAGTTGCTGATGCGGCCCCTGGACGTGCTGCTCGCGGTGCCGTCCCTGCTGCTGATCCTGCTGGCCGCGACCGTGTTCGCGCCGGGCGCCGTCGGGCTTGCGCTGCTGGTGGCGCTCGTCAACGTGCCCGATGCGGCGCGCCTGGTGCGGGCCGCCGCGGCGGAGGCCGCCGCCCGGCCCGCGGTCGAGGCGCTGCGCATGCAGGGCGAGACCTGGTGGCGGATGGCCGTCGGCTATGTCGGCCGGTCCATCCTGCGCACCCTGGCCGCCGACGCCGGAACCCGGCTGACCGGTGTGCTGTACCTGGTCGCCACCGCCGCGTTCCTCGGCGTGGGGGTGGCCCCGGACGCCGCCGACTGGGCCGTCATGGTCGACCGCAACCGTACGGGCCTGTTCGTCCAGCCGTGGGCCGTCGTCGTCCCCGCCCTGCTGATCGTCGCGCTGACGACGGGCACCAATCTGCTCTTCGACGCGGCGCTCGGGGGCGACCGAGCCGGCGGCCCGGACAAGCCCCTGCTGCGGGCGGGAAGTGAAGCACGCGCGTGAACCACACGGAAGACAACACCCGTCCGGCCGGGGAGCCCTTGGCCGAACTGTGCGGCCTGCGGGTCGAGGTGGACGGCAGGGCGATCGTCGACGGAGTGCGCCTCAGGGCGCTGCCCGGCCAGGTCACGGCCCTGGTCGGTGCGTCCGGCAGCGGCAAGACCACCACCGGCCTCGCCCTGCTCGGCGAGTTCCCGCGCGGCGCCCGTGTCACCGGTGAGGTGCGCCGGGCCGCCGACGGTCCGGTGGGCTACGTCCCGCAACACCCCGCGGCCGTGCTCAACCCCGCCCGCCGGATCTCCGCGCTCCTCACCGACATCGCCCGCGCCCAGGTGACCGAGCTGCCGCGCGCGCGGCGCCGGGCGGCGGCCCGCGAACGCGTCCTGCACGCCCTGACCCAGGCCCAACTACCGGACGCAGAAACGCTGTTGGGACGTCATCCCCACCAGCTCTCCGGGGGGCAGCAGCAGCGCGTCGTCCTCGCGCAGGCGCTGCTGCTGGGCGCCCGGGTGGTCGTCGCGGACGAACCCACCACCGGACAGGACGCCCTGACCAAGAGCCGGGTCGTCGAGCAGTTGGCGGCCCTCGCCGCCCGCGGCATCGCCGTCGTCCTGCTCAGCCATGACCTCGACGTCGTCAGGGCCCTCGCGGACGAGGTGATCGTCATGCGCGCGGGCCGGGTCGTGGAATCGGGGCCGCCGCAACGCCTGTGGACGGCACCCCGGCATCCATGGACGCGGGAACTGCTCACCGAACAGCCGTGGTGCACGGCGGCCGAGTCCTCCTCCGGGCGCCCCGTCCTGCAGATCCGTGACCTCGTCGCCCGCCACCGCGACACCGCCGCGCGCGGCAGGACCGAGGTGCTGCGCGCACCCCGGCTGGACCTGCACCGGGGCGAATGCCTGGCCGTCGTCGGCCGCTCCGGCAGCGGCAAGACGACCCTCGCCCGCTGTCTGGCCGGGCTGCACCGCGACCACGACGGTGACGTCCTCCTCGACGGCATCCCGCTGCCGCGCAGCCTGCGCGCCCGCAGCCGCGCGCAGCTGGCGGCCGTCCAGTACGTCTTCCAGGACGCGCGCGCCGCCTTCGACGAGCATCGGCCGGTGCTGCACCAGGTCGCCCGCACCGCGGTCCGGCTGCGCGGCACCGACCCGGACGCCGCGACGCACGAAGCCCTCACCACGCTGGCCGGCCTCGGGCTGGAGGAGGACCTCGCCCGGCGGCGCCCGGGGCGGCTGTCCGGCGGTGAACTGCAGCGCGCCGCCCTCGCCCGTGCCCTGCTGGCCCGCCCCCGCGTCCTCGTCTGCGACGAGATCACCTCCGGCCTGGACACCGTCACCCGGCGCGGCATTCTCGACCTGCTCACCATGCTGCTCGCCGAGCGCGGGGAGGACCTGTCCCTCGTCCTGATCACCCATGACCTGGAGACCGCCGCCATCGCCCACCGCATCGCCGTGCTGGACGCGGGCGCCGTCGTCGAACAGGGGCCGGCCCGGCGCGTCCTCACCGACCCGCGCCATCCGTTCACCAGGTCGCTCATGGGCAGTACGTCTCGTCGACCGGCCGCACAGGAGTCGCCGACCGTCCAGGACAGCGACCGGCCTACAGGCGTCCCACCGTCGCAGCGGCAGGCACCGCCGGCGAGAAGAACACCATGACCGAGCAGAAGACCGCCGCTCCGCAGGGCTGCACCAGCGTCGCCCCGTGGGTCGTCACCGACGGCACAGGCGCCTTCCTCGACTTCGTCGCCCAGGCGTCCGGCGGTGCGGAGCTCGCACGGGTGGCGACCGAGGACGGTCTGATCGGACACGGTGAGATCTCGGCGACATCTGGTGGGTGGTCAGCCAGATGGAGGACGTACCCGAGGACGAGATGTGGGAGCGGTGGCGGCGGCCGGTGTACGCCGAGGCGATGCGCGTGGCCCAGGAGACGCTGGACGCCGAGCTCGGCGGACGGCGCGAAGGACGCAGCAGCGCGCCCGTCACGGACAGGGACTGGCCTGGCCTGCCTCCGAGCCCGGGAGGAGGTGTTCTACGGCGTGTCGCTCGCTTGGGGCACCGCGGCCCGGATCTCGCGCAGAAGCGTCTCGTAATGCTCGCCGTAGGTGACCACGCCCGCGTACACCGCGTCGAGCGCGGCCCGCAGCGGGTCCGCCTCGGCCGCTCCGGTCACGGCCGGAAGCGCCATGTGCGGCTGGGACACCCGCAGGGACGGATCGGGGGCGCCGAACGTGACCGCCATGGTGGACGAGCCGGCCCAGGAAACCCGCCCGGGCTCCCGCGGCGGGCTCGACGACTCCGCAGCGGCAGCCGCGGGACCGACCAGCTGAGGGGTCTCCGCCGCTGACACCCCGGCCCGTGGCGCTGACGGCTGGAACGGGGGCCGCTCGGGCGGGACGGCCTGCCCCACGGTCCCGGCGGGGGCGTGCGGGTCGGCGGCCAGGGTCTGCCACATCTCGGTCCAGTCATCGAACGGCGGCGGCAGCGGACACCCCTGCGCCAGCGCGGTGAGACCGTCGGCAACCCAGTCGAGGGCGGTGAGACCGGACTGCTCGCACGCCCGGCGGGCCGCCAGCAAGGCCACCGCGCGCTGCACTTCGGGTCCGGCGGCGTCGATGGCGTGGACCAGGGGCGGGTCGAAGGGCAGCAGACCACGGACGTTGCCGCGGACCTCGCGCAGCGCCTGGCTGGGCGACTGCCCGCCCCACTCCCAGCGTTCCAGGGCCTGCTGGTGCTCCCGCTCGGCCTGCTCCAGTGCGAGCCGCTCACGGCGCTCGGCCTCGGCCCGCTCCTCGGGGGTCGGCGGCGGCGGTTGCTCGCGGGCGTAGGAATGCCAGTAGGCGGCGGTCCGCGACGTCTCCTTGACGACGCGGTCGGCCTGCGGCGGGGCAGGCCAGAACTGAAGCAGATAGCAGTCCAGTTGTGGTTCGGAGCCCAACCGGGTGTCCTCCTCGCGCGCCCGGTCCATGCCCTTGGCGCAATAGCGCACCCGGTAGTCCATCTCCGCCAGGTCCAGGTCCCACGCGGCCTCCCACGCCCACTGCACCAGCCGGCTCTCCGCGGAGGCGGGGCGGAAGGACACCTCCACCACGTCCTCCCACTGCGGGTCCAGGGGCGGGGGTTCCTCATGGATCTCGACGGTGAAGCCGACGTCGCCCGTGTGCAGACCGGTCGACAGCCACAGGGCGCCCGGTACGGCCGCGCCGCACATCCCGGCGCTCTGTCCGGCGAAGGACTCGGCGAGATCCGGGCCGTGACTGTCCGGGTCGCTCTCGACGTAGATCTGCCCGTAATGGACGTGCACTTCGCCCTCGACCGGCCTGCGCATCGCTGCCTCCCCTGGGATGTGCTCGTCACCCTAATGACGGCCACTGACAGCGGCGGGAGGCGTTGCGTTCCCTGGTGCCCAGGCACAGCACCCTGAAGTGCATCACCCACCACCCGCCGGGGTGCGGGAACCGCCGGCCCCTCTTGCGCATACGGTGAGCACAGCTTCGTGACGTGCGCGAGAAGGAGACAGGATGAGCGGGCGGCGGCCTACCGGGTCCGGCGGGTTCGTGAAGGTGTGCGGACTGACCCGGGAGGAGCACATCGACTGGGCCATCGAGCTGGGCTACGACGCCATCGGGATCGTGGTGACCCCCAAGAGCAAGCGGTACTGCCCGCCCGAGCGAGCCGTGGCGCTCGCCGCCCACGCGCACGGGCGGATTCCGGCGTTCGCCGTCGCCCTGGCCCATGCCGAGACCCAGGACGTCGCCGAGCACTTCGACACGATCCAGGTCTACGAGATGGCCGACATCCCGAATCTCGCCCTCGCGTCCGGCACCCCGCCCGAGCACCCGGACGCCCTTCAGTACTTCTTCTACGACGCCAGCACGGGCAGCGGGGTCTTCGCGGACATCCCCGAGTGGGTCCGTGACGTGCCCGGACGGGTCGTGATCGCCGGCGGGCTGGACGAGCACAATGTGGCGGGCGTGATCGACGCCTACGCCCCGTTCGGGGTGGACGTCTCCAGCAGCGTCGAGACCGCGCCGGGGATCAAGAGCCGGGAGAAGATGGCCGCGTTCATCGCCGCGGCCCGCTCGCGCTGACCCGCCGCGGAGCGAGCCGGGCCCGCCCGTTCACCGCAGCAGGGCGAGCAGCGGTGCCGCGGGGAGCGGATGCCGGGTGTCCCCGTGCGGGCCCGTGGTCGTGGTGGCGGTCAGCAGGGAGTTGAGGACGGCCTCCTCCACGGCGTCGAGCACGGCGACGAAGAGGGGGTCGAGCCGGTCGTCCGACAGCACGGCCGGTCCGGCGGGCTGCCCCAGGGGACGGGTGCCGAGGGCGAGCCCGTAGTCGCCGCTGCCGTGGCCGTACCCGGCACCGACCCGGGCCAGCGCGTAGACGGACCGCCGTGCCAGCCGGGTCAGCTGACGGGCGTCCAGTGGAGCGTCGGTGGCGGTCACGACCATGCAGGAACCACGGTCGGGACCGGTCTCCGGCGCGGGCAGACCGACGTCGGCGGGCGTGACCGTACGTCCCGAAACCCGCAGCGTGCCGCCGAAGTTGGCCTGCACCAGCACCCCCACCGTCACCTCCCGGCCCGCCACCGGCACCCGCCGGGACGAGGTGCCCACACCGGCCTTGAAGCCGAGCGCGGTGGTCCCCGTGCCCGCCCCCACACACCCCTCGGCCACCGGTCCGCCGGACGCGGTCTCCAGGGCGGCATGGACGTGTTCCGCACGGACGGGTCGCGCCCGGATGTCGGACAGCAGCCCGTCGTTGCACTCCCCCACGACCGGATTCAGGCTCCGCACATCTTCGTTGCCCGGCCGCTCCAGCAGCCAGCCGACCAGCGCGTCGGCGACCCGGAACGCGGAGAGGGTGGAGGTGAGCAGCACCGGCGTCTCCACGGCGCCGAGTTCGGCCAGCTGCGTGGCGCCCAGCAGCTTGCCGTACCCGTTGCCCGCGAACACCCCGGCCGGCAGCGGACGTGCGGGGCTCACCCCGTCGGGCACGATCGCGGTGACGCCGCTGTGCACCCGCGGCGCGTCGACCAGCGTGGCGTGCCCGACGCGCATGCCCGGCACGTCGGTGAGCGCGTTGTGGGCACCCGTGGGCAGGTCCCCGACGCCCAGGCCGAGGTCCCGGGCCCGCGGGCGGCCGGCGGAGCAGGGCGGGCGGGGAGCCGTGGCGTTCATGATCGGCACCCTACGCGAGCGCGGTTCCCCACCTCGCCGGACGGCCGTGGCGGCGCGGGCAGCCGTCGCAGCCCGCGCCGTCCGGGGTCCCGTTCAACCTCGGGCGGTGCCGAAGGTGATGATGCCGGCCATCTTCGGGCTGGTGGCGTTGTCGTAGCCGACGTCGCCGCCCGCCTTCTTCCAGATCCTGATGCGGTACGAGTCCGTGGTGGCCGTGACCCGGAACGCGTAGCCGCCGGCACCGGCGACCGTGCCGGAGCCCTGGTAGACGGCCTGGGAGCCGGTGACCACGAGCCAGTCGGAGCCGGTCGAGCGGAACTTCAGCCGGGCCGGGCCGAAGTCGAAGGACGCCCACCCCGTGGGCACGGCGGCCCCCTTCTCGTACCGGGCCACGAAGGAGAAGGCGGCCTTGCCGGTCAGGTCCGGGCGGGCGGGACAGGCCCCGGCCGGGGAGGTGAAGACGCCGGTGCCGAACACGGGCCCGGCCGCGCGGTCGTACACGACCAGCTCGGGGAGGGTGGTGGCGTCCGAGGCGCCGTCGTCGTCGGTGATCGTGATCACCGGGCGGCGGATACCGGCCTTGGTGTAGGTGTGCTCGGCCCGGCAGCCGGTGGCGGTGATCCTGCCGGGCTGCGGTGCGCCGCCGTCCTTCCACTCGACGGTGCAGGTGTGGGTGTCGGAGCCGCCCGGGTCGGTGAAGGCGGCCGTGACGACGGCCGTCCTGCCGACGGACACCGCCGACTCGGGTCCGGTGGCGGAGGTGACGGCCGGGGCCGCGTTGGCGGTCTTCACGGTCGCCGTGTCGCTGCTGCGGCCTCCGGTCAGGGTGAGGGTGTAGGTGCCGTCGTCGGTGCAGGTGACCGTGGTCCGCGCCGCCGCCGGTTCGGCGAAGGTGCAGGGTGCCCCGTCCTCGGCCGTCCACTTCGGGCTGCCCGCGCCCGAGAGGGTGCCGTGCAGGGCGACCGCCTCGCCTTCGGTGCCCTCGGCGTCCGGGCCGGCGTGCACGATCGTGACGGGGTCGATACCGGTGAGCGTCGGAACGACCTTCTTGATCAGGCCGTCCGCGTCGAACTCCATCTTGTCCACGGTCGTTTCGCGATGCGTGCCGTCACCGCCGGGGACGGCGAACCGGTGATAGGCGATGTACCAGTCGTCGGTGCCGGGGACGTGGACGACGGAGTGGTGGCCCGTCCCCTTGATGCCGAGCGACAGGTCCTTCTCCAGGATCACCCCGCGCTTGGTCCACGGACCGGTGGGCGAGGGGCCGGTGGCGTAGGCGACCCGGTAGTTCTCGTCCCGGGTGTCGTTCTCCGACCACATGAAGTAGTAGGTGCCCTTGCGCTTGATGACGAAGGAGCCCTCGTTGTAGCCGCCGGGGGTGATGTCCTTCGTCTTCGCGGTGCCGAGGGAGACCATGTCGGCGTTGAGCGGCGCGACGTAGGCGTGGCCGTTGCCCCAGTACAGGTACGACGTGCCGTCGTCGTCCGTGAACACGGCCGGGTCGATCATCTGGCCGCTGAACTGGCCCGCCTTGAGCAGGGGTTGGCCGAGCGCGTCCTTGAACGGGCCGGTCGGCGAGTCCGACACCGCGACACCGATGCTGGCGTCGGCGCAGAAGTAGAAGTAGTACTTGCCGTCCTTCTCGGCGATGGTGGGCGCCCAGGCCCTGCTGTCCGCCCAGGAGATGTCGGGGCCGAGGTCGAGGATGACGCCGTGGTCCTTCCAGTGGACCAGGTCGGTGGAGGAGTACGCCTTGAACTGGGTGCCGCTCCAGCCCTCGAAGCCGTCGGTGGTCGGGTAGAGGTAGAAGGTGTCACCGAAGCGGACGATGTTCGGGTCGGCGTTGAGGCCGGGCAGCACCGGGCTCTTCATGACGAGCGCGGCGACCGTCCAGGTGCGCTTCTTGCCGTCGGAGCCCGTCACTTCGTACGTCACCGGCTTGCTGAGGTCCTGGACGCTGCCGGACGCGGGGCTGATCGCCGCGCCGTGCGCGAGGGTGAACTCCGGTGCCAGCGCGGTGAGATCTGTGCCCTCCGTCATCGGCAGCGTGATCCTGCCGCCGGCGTTGTCGATGATCGCGTCGACCTTCAGGCCGGTCTGCGTGGCCTTGGCGATGCCCGCGGTGTTGCCGCTGAGCTCCATGACCTCCGCGGCCGTGAGGGCGCGGTCGTAGATGCGGAAGTCGTCGACCTCGCCGCCGAAGTAGGGGTCGGCCGCGTACAGGGAGCGGCCGATGTAGCCGCTGTAGTCCTTGTTCGCGTCGTACAGCTCGGACGGCGTGATGCCGGTCGTGGTGCGGGCCGCCTCGATGCCGTCGACGTACAGGACCATCGTGCCGGTGGTGCCGTCGAGGGTGACGGTGACGTGCCGCCACTCGCCCGGGGTGAGCTGCGAGCCGGCCGTCAGTTTCGACTCGGCGGACCAACTCGCCTTGGTGATGGCCGAGTAGAGGCTGGAGCCGCCGTTGGAGGGAGTGGCGAAGAGGTACTTGTCGCTGTCGGGGCCGAGGCCGAACAGCCACTGGAAGCTCGCGCCGCCCTGCCACTTGGCGTACGCCGACACGGTCACGCTGCCGGCGTTCTTCAGGACCCCGTTGGGGATCTTCACGTACGGGGACGTGGCGGAGTCGCCGGACATCTTGAACGAGCCGCCGTCGACTCCGGTGCCGAAGGCGGGAGTTCGGACGTAGGTCCCGTGGTGGCCGTGGCCGCTGGCGTCGCGGGCGATGTTGCCGCCGGCCTCGTCGAAGTCGTACTCCAGGAGCAGGTCGGCGGGGACGTCCGGGCCCTCCTGCGAGACGGTGACCTCGGCCCGGACCGGGAGTGCGGCACCGTCGGGCAGGCTGCCGGTGACCGTGAAGGTGCCGGGCTGCGCGTACTTCGACGCGGGAACGTCCTCCCAGGTGACGGCGACGGGGCGCTTGACGCCGTCGGCGTAGGTGGCGATCACGGTGGCCGGGAGAACGGGGGCCTCGCCGGTCCTGGTCTGCACGTCCACGCTCTCGACGCTCTCCACCAGCTGGTCGGGCTGGTAGGCGCGCAGCAGGCGGTCGTACTCGGCCTGGGTGACCGGCAGGACGGTGCCGTGGCGGGGCTTGGCGGGCAGGTCGTAGTCGGTGGCCGGGGTCCAGACTCCGGAGTCGAGGTCGGTCGTCTCGAAGGGGAGGTAGCCGCGACCGCCGAACTCGTCGAGGAACGCGTACCACTTCTCCTCGGTGTTGGACTTGAACACCAAAGGTCCTTCGGCGGCGCTCATCGCGCCCTTGCCGATGCCCTCGGCCACCGCGGTCCACGAACCCAGGATCGAGTCGCTCTTCTCCTCGAAGATGAACTTGCTGTTGGGGGTGGAGGAGGTGTTGTTCCGCTCGTCCTTGGACAATCGGTAGTAGGTGCCGTCGTGCCGGATCATCGTGGAGTCGATGACCGAGTAGCCGCGGTCGATCCAGACCTTGGGCTCGCTGAAGGTGTAGAAGTCGCGCGTGGTGGCGTACATCATGCGGTTGTAGGTGTCGCCGGAGTGCGCCTCGTTGTCGTACAGCTTCGAAGCCCAGAAGACGACGTACTCACCGCGCTCGGCGTCGTAGAACGCCTCCGGCGCCCAGGTGTTGCCGGCGCTGTCCGGGGAGACCTTCACCAGGCGCTGGTTCGTCCAGTGGACCAGGTCGGTGGACTCCCAGACCATGATGGATTTGCTGCCGCTGCGCTGGGCGGCGTCCCAGTCGCCGTTGCCGTAGATCCGCAGGTCGGTGGCGATCTGGTAGAACTTGTCGCCCTCCGGGGAGCGGATGATGAACGGGTCGCGCAGGCCCTTCTCGCCGAGCGTGGAGGTCAGGACGGGCTTGCCGTCGTTCAGCTCCCGCCACTTGAGCGGGTCGTCGCCCTTGCTGAGGGCGGCGTAGAGCTGTTCGCCGTCCGCGGTGCCCTCGCCGGTGAAGTAGCTGAACATGTAGCCCTTGAGGGCCTGTTTCGCGGGGAGTTCGGGGACCTCGGCGGTGAAGGTGCGGGTCGTGCTCGCCGTGCCCTTGGTGACGGTGGCGGTCAGCTCGACGGTGGTGGCGCCGTCGCCGTGCGCGGGCCGGTGGACCACGCCGTCGGCGGTGATGACGTCCGGATTCGCCGAGGACCAGGCGACCTTGGTGCCGTGGTCGGCGTCCGCGGGGAGGGTGAGGTTGCCGCGTACGTCGTCGAGGTTGTGGACGGTGAGTGCCTGCGCGGCCTGCTCGGTGGCGGTCTTGTCGTCGAAGTCGGGCAGGACGGTGATCGCGAAGGTCCTGGTGTCGCTGACCGTGCCCTTCTTCAGGGTCGCGGTGAGCGTGGCGTGCGCGTCCGGTGCGCCTGCGGCGGGGCGGGTCACCTTGCCGGTGTCCGAGACGGCGGCGGTGTTGTCGCTGGCCCAGCTGATCGTGGAGCCGCCCGCCGTACCGGTCTTCGGCAGGTCCAGGTCGGCGGTGACGGCGCTGGTGTCGCCCAGGTCGAGGGCGGCCTTGTCGTCGGCGACGCCCTGGGTGGCGACGGGAAGGGACAGCTGCTCCACCTCGGCGGCGTCCAGGGCACGGTCGTAGACCCGGAAGTCGCGGATGCGGCCCTTGAAGAGCTTGTCGCCCGAGTAGACGGACTTGCCTATGTAGTTGGCGGTGGTGGTGCCGGAGCCGATGGCGCCGGGGGTGGTGCTGACCGAGGTGTTGCGGCCGACCTCGACGCCGTCCTCGTAGAGGATGCCGGTCGAGCCGGTCTGCGTGTAGGTGAGGTGCTTCCACACCGCGCGGGTGAGGTTGTGCGAGTCCGCCGGCCTGGTCGTCTGCTCCGTCGACCAGTTGCCGGTCGCTATGGAGGTGCGCAGGGAGTTGCCGGTGGTGAACAGGTAGCCGTTGCCGCTGCTGCCGCTGGAGTTGCCGAAGCCGTAGATGAAGTACGGCGTGGTCTGCGCCGAGTCGATCAGTACGTCCGTCGAGACGGTGATCGCGGTCATGCCCTTCATGACGTCGTTCGGCACCTTGACGTAGGTGTCGGAGCCGTTGAAGGCGAGGCCCTGGCCGGTGTCCGACCAGTCGGCGGTGCCGTTGACGGTGCCGTCGCGGCCGTTTCCGGAGGCGTCGGTGACGGTGCTGCCGGAGGCGGCGTCGAGCTTGTACCAGAGGGCCAGTCCGTCGGTGACGTCGGCGGTGCCCGCGGCGGTCGCCGCGGTCGCGGAGGTGACGGGAGCGGTGAGGCCCAGGAACAGCGACACGGCGGTCAGGCCCGCGAGGCGGCCCGCCCGGCGTCTCGCGCGGGTACGCGGACGTGCGAGGTGCGTCATGTGGGGTTTCCCTGCTGAGGCGTGGCTGACGGGGGGAGGGAGGGCAAGCAGGAGTCAGCCGGGAACGGGCGCCTCGGCCATGGGCGCCCTGACGTTTCGGCTGGGTGACGTCGTGTTGCGAGAGTGTCAAACGGGTTGTGGGGCAGCGTCAAGAGGTTTCGAACAATGTCCGACCCGTCGAACAGCCGATGTCATCAGGGTGCAACAGCGGGAGTTCCACGCCGTGTTGGCGTACGCCCACCGAGCCGGGTGGACGTACGCCGGAGGCCCGGTCTCAGCCGACGGCGCGCTTCACCAGCGCCCCGATCCGTTCCTCCACCTCGGCCGTCACCTCGGTCAGGGCGAAACCGGCCGCCCACATCGGGCCGTCGTCCAGCTGCGCGAGGTCGCTGAACCCGAGGGTCGCGTACCGCGCCTTGAACTTCTCCGCGCTCTGGAAGAAGCAGACGACCTTGCCGTCCAGCGCGTAGGCCGGCATGCCGTACCAGAGCTTGGGCGCGAGGACCGGGGCGGCGGCGGTGACGACGGCGTGGACCCGTTCGGCCATCACCCGGTCCGAGTCCTGCATCTCGGCGATCTTCGCGAGCACGTCCCGCTCCGCCTCCGCCGCCTTGTCCGCGTTCGAGCGACGGCTCGCGGCGGTCTTCATCTCCCGCGCGTGGTCCTTCATCGCGGCGCGCTCCTCGGCCGTGAACCCCTCGTACGCGCTGCTTTCCGTGCCGGCCATGGCAGATCTCCCCGTGTGTGGATCTTGCGGTGCGGGACTTCGGGACGGGACTTTATCCCGATCATGCGGGAGGGGACATACCCGCGCGACCGCGACTCGGGGCGGGTGCGCGACGGCGGTCAGCCCCGGTCCGCGCGCCGCAGTTCCGCCGTGAGGTGGTGCTGCAGCGGCTGGCCGACCGCCGCGAGATCGTGGACGAACGTGAGCGTGTCCTCGTCGGTCAGCGTGTAGCGGCGGCGGGTGGCCTCGACCTCCTTGGCCGTGGGGGTGAGCGCCACCTGGTGGGTGGCCAGGTCGACGGCGTCCTCCGTGGCCCGCCCGACGGCGATCTCCGCGATGCCGGTCGGCTGGGTGATCAGGGCCTCCACCCGCCCGTCGGGCTGCATGCGCCACCAGCCGCTCTCCCGGGCGGCCGGGCGCAGCGGGGTGTCGTCCGCGTCGATCAGCCAGGCCCTGGCCTCGTACCGGAGGAACGGCCGGCCGTCGTGGCTGAAGGTGACCTCCTGGGCGTAGGCGAAATCCCCGTCGAGCGTCGGGTATCCCCCGCGGCCCCGGCCGCGCCAGGTCCCCAGAAGGCCGAGCACCGGCTTCAGCAACGCGTGCGGTGCGGGTGTCCCGTCCGGCTCGTGGGCGTCGCGGTAGGGGTGGTCGGGTACGGGGTGGGACATGGTGGGGCCTCTCCTGGGGGTGAGCCGGCGGGATCGCGCCGGCGGCGGGAAAAGCCTAGGCGTCGTGGGAGCAACCGCGTTTCCGCCGCCGGTAATTCACTCGCCCGGCCGGAGCCCCCGCCCCTAGGCTCCCCCCTCGGACCAGGGACGCGACACACGACCGCGAGGAGAGCCCCCATGGAGACGCCCGGCTCACGCACCGACCGTTTCGGCCTGCTGCTCGACCAGTTCGACCGCGCCCGGGAGATGGCCGAGGTCCGGCTCATCGGCCTCGGCGACGAGGAGTACCTGTGGGAGCCCGCACCCGGCTGCTGGTCGCTGCGGCGCCGCGGCGAGGCGGTGACGCCGCGGGCGTTCGGGCCCGGTGACTGGGTGCTCGACCTCGGCGCGCCGGACATCCCGGCGAACGAGTACGAGGAGGTCGCCCGGCAGGCCGCCTCCGGCATGTCCGTCGAGAAGATCGCCGAGGACTGGAGCGTCAGCGTCGAACGGGTCCAGGAGGTCCTCGACCACACCGGTCCGCTGGAGCCCGACAGGACACCGGTCACCACCATCGCGTGGCGCCTCGGGCATCTGCACTTCGAGTTCGCCGGAGCGTGGGAATGGGCCTTCGGCGAGCGGCGTCAGGACCCGAAACTGATGGTCGACTTCTCGCCGTCGGCCGCCGTGACGCTGGAGCGGTTCTGGCCGGTGATCGACCGCTGGCGGGAGAGCGTGGGCCGGATGACCGAGGAGCAGCTCGACACCGTCGGGTTCTCCCAGTACCCGTACGGCGGCGACGCCGACGAGCCGTACATCAGTGTGCTGTGGGGCGCGAACCTCGAGTTCATCCACCACATGGCGGAGATCGCGCTCCTGCGCGACCTGTGGCGGGCCCGCTCCGACGGTGCCCGGTAGCCGGTGCCCGGGGCCGGCGAAATGCCGTGGAGGCGCGGCTCGGCGGCGTGTTAACGTCCACGCGCCGGCCGCGGGACTTCGGTGCGACTTCCGGAACCTGCCTGTACAGCAATGATTCGCAGCTCGTGCCCTCATTCCCCGGCCGGCATTCGGCACCACGGGGGGCGGAGCACAGGCATGGAGTCGTTCGGGGATCTCGTCGCGGCCGACGACGTGCTGCTGTTCGTCAACGCGGCGATCACCGCGACCGGGCAGCGCGAGTTCCACTCCGACGCGGGCGCCCAGCGGCTCTCCCTCGAATTCCTGCACGCGTACATGCTCGGCAACTACCGGGATCTGTACGCGGGTGTGCTGGCCCTCGACATCAACGACCACAACGCCGCGCTGATCGTGCGCGGGCTGCTGGAGACGTCCGCCGAGGCCACCGCGGAGCAGCGCCGCAGCGAGGGCCGGCTGATCGCCGGGCGGCTGGCGCTGCTGCCGCCCCAGCGGGTCTACGGGCTGTTCCGCGCACTGCGTCGGGCCGGGGTGAACAACCGCCGTACCCGCGCCCTGCTGCGCGACTGGCTGGCCGCCCGGCCCGATCTGGCCTTCGACGCGGTCAAGTACCGGAGCGGCCTGAAGCAGGCCCTGCGGCACGCTCATCTCGCGTCGGCCGGCGACGAGTTGGGCACGTTCCTGTTCGCGCCGCTGAGCCGCGCCCACTACGACACCCCGATCCTGGAGACCTGGCGCCGTGCGCACTACGAGCAGGCGGCGGTCTACGAGCTGCCGTACACCGTGGCCGAGGGCTTCGCGGCGAAGCACGGCATTCCGCGTGCCGTCTTCCTGGAGCGGATCGCGCCCCGGCTGACGCGGCTGGAGACGCTGCGGCTCCAGGAGGCGGCGGTGCGGCAGGGCGCCGCGGCGGTCGCGGTCGATCTGGCCCGGATGCCGCTGACGCGGCTCGCCGGGTATGTGCTCTCGCTGCCCGCCTCCGAGCGGGTCGAACGGCGTGATGAGCTCACCGGCGCGCTGCGGGCGGCTGCCGCGCGCGTGGCCGGTGCGCACCGCGGCACGTGGGGCCAGGTCACCGCCGTACTGGACGACAGCTTCTCCTCCTACGGTTCGGGAGTGAAGCGGCGTCGGCCGCTGGTGGTCGCCCTCGCCTGCCACTACCTGCTCGAAGCGCTCGCCGGCCGCTATGCCGGGCTGTGGACCTCCGGCCGTCGTGACGCCCTGCTCGCGCATCCGGTCGGTCCGACCCCGCTGGGCGAGCGGATTCTCGACGCGCTGGAGACGGCCCCGGACCGGCTGGTGATCGTCTCCGACGGCTGGGACAACGCCCCGCCCGGGCTGGCGGCGGAGGTGCTGCGCGTCTGGCGCACCCGTCTCGATCCGGAGCGCCGCACGAGTGTGGTCCACCTCAACCCGGTGTACGACGCCGACGACTTCGACGTACGACGGCTCGCGCCGAGCGTGCCGACCGCGGGTGTCCGTGACGCGGAGGATCTGCCGGCGCTCGTGGAGATCGCGCAGTTCGCCGAGGGGCGGACCGGGCTCGCCGAGCTGACGGCCTATCTGGACGCCCGCGCGGAGCGGCTCGCCGCCGTGCCGGGGCAGCGGGCGAACGGGGGCGCGCGATGACGTCGTACAGCAAGGCTCAGGCGCCCTTCGCCGCCTCCTCCGGCCTGTTCGACGGGTTGCGGACGCGCCCCTCGCAGGTGTGGGGTGCGGTACGGCTGGTGCCCCTGGTGCGGGCCGAGCCGGTGACGGACCTGCGGCTGCATCCGCGCGTCCACGCCGGTCCCGGCGTGGTCGACCTGGGGCGTGCGGGCAGCTACTGCTCCTACATCCCGCACAGCTTCGTCGCCGAGTGGACCGGGGACGGCTCCCCCGCCGCCGCCTACGGCACCCAGCTGGCCGGGAGCCGGGCGGAGCAGGAGCCGGTGGCGGCGGCGCGGCTGCACTTCCATCGCCGGATGGCCCGTCAGGAGGCCAGGGGGCGGCTGCGGTTCCTGCCGCTGCACCTCGCTCTGGAGGGCTATCTCGCGCTGCACTTCGGCGGCCCCGCCGTCGCGTGGGAGGAGTGGTCGCGGCAGGCCCTGCGGCAGGGACTGTCACCGCGCGTCGAGGCCGCCTGTCTGGGACTGCAGGTGCCGGGGCTGGCCGACGCGCTGAGCGTCTTCGAGATCCATCCCGGTCAGTGCGGCGTCCTCGTCCATCTGGCCGACGCGCTGGCCGCCGTGTTCGTGGTGCCGCATCCCGACGACTACCGCACGCTGCATCCGACGCTGGTGCAGGACCTGTACGGCGATCTGGTGCACCACTACGCGACGCTGATGCCGCCGGTGGCGGACTTCCGGGCGCGCATCGCCGACGCCGGTATCCGCTCGCCGGCCGAGCTGCGGGCGGCCGCCGTGGCCCAGACGGAACAGTGGGAGGAGTTCCACGACGCGACCATGGCGGCCGGGCTGGTGGAGCAGGAGAGCGTCTGGCAGCCGGTCCGGCGGATGGGCCGCTTCACGCTCTCCCGGTTCCTGCCCGAGTTCCGTCCGAAGCGGGACAACCACATCGGCGAGGCGATCACCGACGAGCACGGCCGGACCGTCTACCTCAAGACCTTCCGGCTCTCCGAGAACCAGGTCCGCCGCGGTCACCTGCTCAGCCGTCTGGCCGCGCACGACTGGCATCTCGCGGACACGGCGGCCGAGTTCGGCATCGACAGCGCCGCGCTCGGCAAGCGCCTGGAGAGCGCCGGCTTCGGTCATCTGCTGCGCCGGCGCTGACGCGGCTCAGCGCGTACGGTGTGCCCGGTCCGCCGGCACGCGGACCATGTACACGTCCACCTCGTCCTCGGACTCCGGCGTGAACCCGTGCCGCTCGTACAGTCTGCGGGCCGCGCTGCCCTGGAGGACGTTCAGCCGGGTCAGGGCCCCCTCCCGGTCGGCGCGTTCCAGCAGGCCGCTCAGGACGGCCGAGCCGATGCCCCGGCCCTGGAGCTCCGGGGCGAGGAGGAAGTGCTCCAGCCAGTAGGCGTCGCCGGCCGGCCGCAGTGCCACGCAGCCGGCCAGGGCGCCGGCCACCTCGATCGCCCAGGTGTGCTCGGGCTGGTACGCGTCGCGCAGCCGCTGCCGCACCCGGTGCTCGTCGTAGCGGCCGAGCCGCTCCAGGTCCGCCCTCATCACGACGGCCCGGATCTCGGCGAACTCCTCGAGATCCGCTGCCGTCGCCGCTCGGAGTTCCCAGTCCGCCATGATCATGATCATATCGTCCGGGACGGTACCGCCTCAGCCGGCGGGAGCCGTGCGGATGGCCGCGATGTCGAACTGGAGGCGTACCTTCTCGCTCACCATGGCCCCGCCTTCGGCCAGCCTGGAGCTGTAGTTAAGGCCCCACTCCGTGCGGTCGATCGTCGTGGTGCCGTCGAAACCCGCCCGCTGGTAGCCGAAGGGGTCGGTGACCTGACCGATGTAGGTGAGTTCGAGGACCACGGGACGGGTGGTGGCCCTGATGGTGAGGTCGCCGGTCATGCGGTAGACATCGTTGCCGACGGGTTCCACGGCGGTGCTGGTGAAGCGCATCCGGGGATGGTTCTTGGAGTCGAAGAAGTCGCGGCCCACGAGGTGGGCGTCGCGCTGCTCCACTCCGGTGTCGACGCTGGCCGTGGACACCGTGATCTCCGCCTGCGAACGGGACGGGTCCCGGCCGTCGAAGTAGAGACGGCTCTGGTATTCCGTGAAGGCTCCGCGGACCGTGGTCACCATGGCGTGCCGTACGGAGAAGCCGATCCTGCTGTGCGCCGGGTCGATGACCCATTCACCGGTCAGGGCGGCCAGGGCGGGGTCCGGGAGAAGTGCGGTGGGGGCGCCCGGACGGCCGGTGGGGGGTTGGGGGGTGAGTGTGGGCTCCGTGCGGCGGAACGGAGTGCCACGGCTGAACAAATTCATGATTCACCTAGTTACTGCACGGGAGTTGACGAGGCAAGTCCGCCCGGGGAATTGGCGAAATATCCACAGGTCCCCCATCCAACTCCCCCCTCATCAAAGGATTCTGACTACTTCTCGTCGTTTTCCGCCGGCGCGCGAAAATCGAAGTCAGCATAGTTTTCAGGCATTTCAGGGCGTGTCAGCATGGCCGGAGAAAAGGTGCATACCCATTCCGTGCGGCGCTCTTTGTACAGGCTGCCTCACTTCGAGTGCGGACCTGGAGGCATGTGAATGAGTCAGTCCCGAATTCCCCCGCGCACAGCCCGTGGTCCGCGGCGGGGCTGCCCCCGCGGCCCGCCGCCGCCCCGGGTGCGGGTCAAGCAGGATCCATCGTCCCGTCATGCTTCTCCCCTGTTTTGCCCCGCTGTTGGCAACGCGACGGACCAGATCGGGACTCGGACCTACGTTCCTCTCCGTGACCTCTCAAGCCACCCCCGACAGGCCCGTCCGCCGCACTTTCCTGCGGGCCGGACTGACCGGCGCCGCCGCCCTCGGCACCGGCCTCGCACTCGGCGCGTCCCCGGCCTCCGCGGCCCCCGCGGTCTCCGCCGCCTCCACGCCCTCCCCGGCGGCACGTCCTCGGCCCGGCACACCCGACGAGGCGCTGCGGGAGCTGGCGGCGGGCAATCGCCGCTGGCGCACCTTCCACGAGCGGCACCCTGACGAGACACCGGCCACCCGCCAGGCCCTGGTCTCGGGACAGCACCCCTTCGCGGTCGTCCTCGGCTGCATCGACTCCCGGGTCCCTCCGGAGCTCGTCTTCGACCAGGGACTCGGCGACCTGATGACCGTGCGCAGCGCGGGAGAGGTGCTGGACGAGGCCGTGCTCGGCAGCATCGCGTACGGGGTGCTGGAGCTCGGAATACCCCTCGTCCTCGTCCTCGGCCATCAGTCGTGCGGCGCGGTGCGGGCGGCGGTGGAGGCGGAGGAGTCCGACGAACCCCTGCCCGCGCACATCCAGTACCTGGCCGACCAGATACGACCGAACATCGATCACGGCGAGGAAGGTGACGCCCGTGTCGACGCGACCATCGACGCCAACGTGCGGGCGGTCCGCGCGCGGCTGGCGGCGGAGCCCGACCTCGCGGCGAAGGTCGCGGGCGGCGAGCTGGCCGTCGTGGGTGCCCGCTACGAGTTGAGCACGCAGCGCGTGCACCGCATCGCCGGCTGACGGAGGAGCACGGGGGGGGCGGCGCCGGCGTCGTTCCAGCCGACGTCGCCCGATGGCCCCCCGAGGGTTCCGACGGCCCCGGCGTTCCCGCCTGCCGGACCTCGCGCTGATCGGACAGTACTGTGCCGACACGGGGACCCGACCACGTAGGCGAAGAGGTGGACGCATGGCCGGCAAGGCGAAGGAGAAGGTGTCACGCAAGGTCTACGAGCGTGAACTGCTGCGTCTGCAGACGGAGTTGGTGAGGCTCCAGGAGTGGGTGCGGGCCGAGGGGGCCCGGCTGGTCGTCGTCTTCGAGGGGCGGGACGCGGCCGGCAAGGGCGGCACCATCAAGCGGGTCTCCGAGCACCTCAACCCCCGCGTCGCCCGGATCGCGGCCCTGCCGAAGCCGACCGAGCGGGAGCGGACGCAGTGGTACTTCCAGCGGTACGTCGAGCATCTGCCGGCCGCCGGGGAGATCGTGCTGTTCGACCGGTCCTGGTACAACCGGGCCGGCGTGGAGCACGTGATGGGTTTCTGCACCAAGGAGGAGTACCAGCTGTTCCTGCGCCAGTGCCCGATCTTCGAGCGGATGCTGGTGGAGGACGGCATCCTGCTGCGCAAGTACTGGTTCTCGGTGAGCGACACCGAGCAGCAGGACCGTTTCCGGCGCCGCCTGGAGGACCCGCTGCGGCGCTGGAAGCTGTCCCCGATGGACCTGGAGTCGCTCACCCGCTGGGAGGCGTACTCCCGCGCCAAGGACGAGATGATGGTGCACACCGACATCGCCGAGGCCCCTTGGTACGTCGTCGAGAGCGACGACAAGAAGCGGGCCCGGCTCAACATGATCGCCCACCTCCTCGACTCGGTGCCGTACCAGGAGGTGCCGCCGCCCGTGCTCGAACTGCCCGAGCGCCCGGCCTCCACCGGCTATGTACGCACCCCGCGCGATCTCCAGACCTACGTCCCCGACCACGCGGCAGATCTCTGACGGCCCCCGCGCGGCTGATCTCCGACGGCTCCCGCGCGGCGGTCACCTCGCCGTGCCGTCATCCGCCGGTGTGCACGGGCTCCACGGGAGTGTCGTCCGCCTGGCGCAACTCGGCGAGCAGCTGGTGCTGGCCGGTGAGCAGTTCGGTGAGGATGCGGCGGGCGGCGCGCAGGAGTTCGGCGACGTCGCCGCCTGCGAGCGCGTAGCGGACGGTCGAGCCCTCCCGCATGGACACGACGATGCCGGATCTGCGCAGCACGGCCAGTTGCTGGGAGAGGCTGGACGGCTCGATCTCGATGTCGGCGAGCAGATCCCGTACGGACACGGGCCCGTGCTGGAGGAGCTCCAGCACCCTGATGCGCACGGGGTGGCCGAGCATGCGGAAGAACTCCGCCTTGACCTGGTAGAGGGGGGCCTGCATGGATGCTCGCTCCTTGTCGGCTGGGTGGGACTGCGGCTGCCGGGGTGCGACGGCACCTGAGGGGGCACCGCCGCATCACAGGCCGCCCTCGGATGCCGATCCTTCACGCCCCGGGCCGTGCGCGAACACACATTGGGACCATGCTGATGTGGTGACTTGAAGAAGTCTTCACATGATGGGCAGCAGTGGCCCCGGCTGCGTCGCCCGAGTCAGATCTCGATCACCTCCTCGACGCGTTTGAGCTGGTGCCGGGCCATGGCCAGGTTCGAGCGGGCCTTGTCGAGGACGAGGTAGAGGAACAGGCCGTTGCCGCTGCGGCCGGTGACCGGGCGGATCAGGTGGTACTGGCTGTCCAGCGTGATCAGCACGTCCTCGATACGGCTCTTGAGGCCGATCTGCTCCATCGTGCGCACCTTGGCACGGACCACGTCCGTGTTGCCGGCCGCGGCGACCGTGAGATCCAGGTCCTTGCCGCCGCCGAGCGTGCCCAGCGCCATTCCGCTGGTGTAGTCGACGACCGCGGCTCCCAGGGCCCCCTCGATCCCCGCCATCATCTCCTTCAACGACACTTCCACACTCGCCACAGTGCCTCCAATGGCTCCATTGACTGCGACGGACCGGCGCCGCCGGACCGCCTCGATGCCACGGACCGTACGCAAGCGGCCCGCCCGTCAGGACCGACTCTCTGGGACTGATCTGTGACGGCCGGACAACGACCGAACAACGGCGCGACCGGATCGTTCGGTTGTCCGGAACTTCCGTGATCGACCAAGAAGTTGACGCCCCGGCCGCCGAGCCGTCGCCGGATCGCATCCCGACCCCGAGGGTCCCTCCTGCAATAGGGCCGGTCGGCCCTGGACTCCGTGCCCATGGGGCCCTGGAGCACCCGAGGGGCCGGGGACGAAGGTGGTGTGTCGCGGGGCCGATGCCCCGCGCTCCCTTGTTCCACCTCTTTTCCCGGAGGCTTCATGCTGTCCGCAGAGTCCGCCACCGTCGTTCGGGCCACGCTGCCCGCCGTGGCCGGAGCCCTCGACGAGATCACCACGCGCTTCTACGGCGCGATGTTCCGCGACCGCCCCGAACTGCTGGACGGAATGTTCAACCGGGGCAACCAGGCCAGCGGGGACCAGCGCCGGGCACTGGCCGGGTCGATAGCGGGCTTCGCGAGCGCGCTCCTCGCCGCCCCGGACACCCGCCCGGACGCGCTGCTGGCGCGGATCGCCCACAAGCACACCGCGGTCGGGGTCACCGAGGACCAGTACACGATCGTCCACAAGTACCTGTTCGGTGCGATCGCCGAGGTCCTCGGCGACGCGGTCACCCCGGAGGTGGCCGCGGCCTGGGACGAGGTCTACTGGCTGATGGCCGGCGCCCTGATCGCCCAGGAGGCCCGTATCTACCTGGAGGCCGGTGTCGAGCCGGGCGAGGTGTGGCGGCCGTGGACGGTCGTCGAGCGGAACGAGGAGACCTCCGACGTGGTCTCCTTCGTGCTGCGTCCCGCCGACGGCGCCCCGGCCCCCGAGGCGAAGGCCGGGCAGTACGTCAGCGTCCGGGTCCTGATGCCGGACGGTGTGCACCAGTTGCGCCAGTACACCCTGTCCGGCGACCCCGGTGGGGAGCTGCGCCGTATCACCGTCAAGCGGGTGGGCGGCGGAGAGGTGTCCACCCTGCTGCACGGCACGGTGCGTGTCGGCGACGAGCTGACCCTCTCCGCGCCCTTCGGTGACGTCGTCCTCGACGAAGCGGACACCCCGCTCGTCCTGGTCTCCGCCGGCATCGGCTGCACGCCCATGGTCGGCATGCTCGCCCACCTCGCCGCCACCGGCTCCACCCGCCGGGTGCTGGCCCTGCACGCGGACGTCTCCCCCGGCACCCACGCCCTGCGCACCGAGACGCGCGCGCTCACCGAACGGCTGCCGGACGCCGAAGCCGTGTTCTGGTACGAGCGTTTCGGGATCGCCGAGCCCGGGGCCCGCTCCGGCCTGATGGACCTCGACGGGCTCGACGTGCCGTCGGACGCCACCGTGTACCTGTGCGGCCCGCTGCCGTTCATGCGCGCCGTCCGTGCTCAGCTGCTGGACCGGGGTGTCCCGCCGCGGCACATCCGCTACGAGGTGTTCGGCCCCGACCTGTGGCTGGCCGACGCCTCCTGACGCGGAATCACCCGTCCGCTCCACCGGAGACACCGGACGACTCGCCGGGCCGGATTCCCGTCGGCACCCTCACCGACCGGGATCCGGCCCGCTTGTTTCCTGGCCGTGATCACCGCCCCGACGCGAGACGGGCAACGAACGTCCATGCGGCGGACAGGTTCCGCCCGGGTACGGACAGTAAGCGACAAAGCGTCTCGATTCCCGTCCGAGTGCGGTGAGATGACCCGAACCGTCACCGGCAGTGGGTTGGGGAGAGACATGGGCCTGATTCCAGTACGGGACGTGGCGGACGGCCCGCAGCGGACGCCGTGCGCCTGCGGAGAGTCCGCCCCCCTCGGGCCGGGCGCCGCCGAGGACCGGTTCCGCGGCCTGCTGGAGGCGGCACCGGACGCCATGGTCATCGTCGACGACAGCGGCATCATCAAACTCGTCAATGCCCAGACCGAGGCCCTGTTCGGCTACCGCCGCGAGGAACTCCTCGGCCATCCGGTGGAGTTGCTGATCCCGCACCGCTTCCGCCCGCACCACACCCGGCACCGCGGGGGCTACGCCGCCAACCGCCAGGTCCGCCCCATGGGCGCCGGACTCGATCTGCACGGACTGCGCAAGGACGGCACCGAGTTCCCGGTCGAGATCAGCCTCAGCCCGCTGGAGACCGCGGACGGGCTCCTGGTGTCCGCCGCGGTCCGTGACGTCAGCGACCGCAGAGCCGCCGAGGCCCGGATCAACGAACTCGCCGCGCTGGTGGAGTCCTCCCAGGACGCGATCCTCGCCAAGACCCTCGACGGCTACATCACCTACTGGAACGCCGCGGCGCAGAACCTCTACGGCTACACCGCCCAGGAGGTCATCGGCCGTCATGTGTCCGTGCTGGCCCCGCGGGAGAAGCGCGAGGAGATCACCGCCCTGCTGCACCGGCTGCGGCACGGGGAGAAGGTCGAGCACTTCGAGACGCTGCGCCTGACCCGCGCCAACGAGCTGCTGGACGTGGACGTCACCCTGTGGCCCACCCGCGACACCCAGGGCCGGATCTTCGGCGCCTGCGCCATCGTCCGGGACATCAGCGACCGCAAACGGGCCGAGGCCGAGCTCACCGTCCTCTACGAGCAGCAGCGGCACATCGCGCTCACGCTGCAACGCAGCCTCATGGGCACCCCGTCCGCGGTCCCGGGGCTGGCGACCGCGAGCCGGTACCGGCCCGCCACCCAGGGCGCGGGCGTGGGCGGCGACTGGTTCGACCTGATCCCCCTGGGAGCCGGCCGGGTGGGGGTCCTCATCGGTGACGTGATGGGCCGCGGTCTCGAAGCCGCCGCCGTGATGGGCCAGTTGCGCTCCGCCGCGCACGCCCTGGCCAAGACCGGCATGCAACCCCGCCAGCTGATGCAGGCCCTGGACACCTGCGTCGCCGACCTGGACGTCCCCGACCAGCTCGTCACCTGCTGCTATCTGGTCGTGGCCCCGGACAGCGGAACCGTTACTGTCTGCTCGGCCGGTCACCTGCCCGTGCTGGTCGCTCCCCCGGGCTGCGGCGTCTCCGGCCTGACGACCCCGGTGAACGCACCGCTCGGCGTCGGCGGCATCCTCTACGAGCAGTCCTGCGCGGACATACCGCCCGGCTCCACCCTCGTCCTCTACACCGACGGGCTGATCGAGACACCCGGCAGCGACATCGAGGTGCGCCTCGGGCAGCTCACCTCCGTCCTGGACGGCTTCTTCGTCGACGCCCCCGATCTGGAGACCGCCGCGGACCACGTCCTGACCAGTCTGCTGCCCGACGCCGACAGCCACGACGACGACGTGACCCTGCTGCTGGCACAGCTTCCGGCGGCGCCGCTGGCGGCGGTCACCACCGATCTGCCCGCCCTGCCGTCCTCGGTGCCGGAGGGACGCACGTTCCTCAACAAGGCGCTCGTCGCCTGGGAGTGCACCGGCCCGGCGGAGGAGGCCCGGCTGCTGCTCTCCGAGATCCTCACCAACGCGGTCCAGCACGCCGAGGGCCCCATCGCGCTGCATCTGTGCCGGACCGCCACGGACCTCACGGTCGAGGTGAGCGACCGCAGTCCGCACCTGCCGCAGCCGCGGATCGCGGCGGAGGACGAGGAGTCCGGCCGCGGCCTGCTGCTCGTCCGTACCCTGGCCGACGGCTGGGGGGTACGTCCCACCGACGAGGGCAAGACCACGTGGTTCACGCTCAAACTGTGAGACGCACCCGCGTACGGGACGCGGCCGCTACTTCTCCTGGACGGGCACCCGCCACACGAGCGTCGTCCCGCCGCCGGGCGGCGAGGTCGACTCCAGTTCCCCGCCCAGCTGTTCGGCGCGTTCGGCCATGTTGCGCAGTCCGCTGCGACGGCCCCCGGCCGGGATGCCCACACCGTCGTCCGAGACGGTCAGCCTGAGCTCACGGCCGTCCGTCTCCAGCACCACGTCGGCGCGCGTCGCACGGGCGTGCCGGGCGACATTGGTCAGGGCCTCGGACAGGACGGCCACCGCGTGCTCGGCGACGTCCTTGGCCACATGGGTGTCGAGCAGGCCTTCCATCCGCACGCTCGGCGCGAACCCCAGCACCGGTGCGGCCTCCCCGACGACACGCACCACGCGGGCCCGCAGACCGGAGCCGGGGGTGTCCTCGCGGGCCCGCAGGCCGAAGATGGTCGACCGGATGATCTTGATGGTCTCGTCGAGGTCGTCGACCGCCCGCACCACGCGCTTCGACGCCTCGGGGTGGTCGATGAAGCGGCCCGCGCTCTGCAGGGTCATGCCGGTGGCGAAGAGCCGCTGGATGGCGAGGTCGTGCAGGTCGCGGGCGATCCGGTCGCGGTCCTGGAGGACGGCGATCTGCGCGGCATCACGCCGGCGCTCCGCGAGCTCCATGGCTACCGCGGCCTGCGCGGCGAACGCCTGGAGCGGCTCGATCTCCTGTCCGGAGTACGGGGGGTGGCCGGCCGGCCGCACCAGCAGGACGACGCCCCGGACGCCCTCCCCCGTCCCGATCGGCACGGCCACCGCGGGACCGAGCCCGGTGGCGCCCGCCGGGACCGAGGCGATCCACGGGTCCCGTGAGACGTCGGCGACGGTGGCGGGGACCCCGCTGGAGAAGGCCCGGCCGACCAGCCCGTCGTCCACGGGAGCCAGGAGGCCGCGGTAGGCCTCGGCGCCCTCTCCGATGGCCAGCTCCGTCGTCAGCGAGCCGGTGCCCTCGACGGGGACGGCGACGAGCGCGAGCTCGGCGCCGGTGATCTCCCGGGCCCGTTCCGCGATCACCCGGAGGACCTTGCCGCGCTCACTGCCGGACATCACGCTGTGCGTGATCTCCGCGCTCGCCCGCAGCCAGCGCTCCCTGAGCCGGGACTCCTCGTACAGCCGGGCGTTGTCGATGGCGACACCGGCGGCGACGGCAAGGGTCGACAGGACCGACTCGTCCTCCTCGTCGAACTGCACCCCGCCGCGCTTCTCCGTCAGATACAGGTTGCCGAACACCTGGTCCCGCACCCGGATGGGAACGCCGAGGAAGGTGTTCATGGGTGGGTGATGGGCCGGGAACCCGTAGGAGGAGGGGTGTTCGGAGAGCTTCGCCAGCCGCAGCGGCTCGGGATGGGTGATCAACTCTCCGAGGATGCCGTGCCCCTCCGGGTACGGGCCGATCCGGGCGATCTGTTCCTCGGAGACGCCGACGGTGTGGAAGGCGGACAGCCGCCTGCCGTCGGGGCCGATCACGCCGAGGGCCGCGTACTGCGCGTCGACCAGGGCCGCGGCGGCCTCCACGATGCTCCGCAGCGCCTGCTCCAGGTCGAGCTCGCGCCCCACCGAGAGCACCGCCTCCAGCAGGCTGTGCACCCGGTCACGAGTGCCGCGGGCCGCGTCCAGCCGGGCCTGCAACTCCTCCAGCAGCTCGTCCAGCCTCAGCTGCGGCAGCCGCATCCGGGCCTTCGAGAACTCCTCGGAGCTTCCCACCTGCGATCCTCCAGGTCCCGTCCGCCCCGCGGCGGCCGACCGTGCCAGTTTCCTGCCACGGTATCGGCCCGCCCGAGCGGACGGTAAGGAGCCCCTGGTGATCACGTCGGGGCCCTGTCGGGGCCCTGATCAGTGGCCGTCCTGCCGGAGCCGGTCCTGGGCCTGGGTGGCTATGACGGCGGCCTGGATGCGCCGCTCCACGCCGAGCTTGGCCAGCAGCCGGGAGATGTGGTTCTTGACGGTCTTCTCGGCGAGATACAGCCGCTGCCCGATCTGGCGGTTGGTGAGCCCCTCGCCGATCAGGGTCAGGATCTCCCGCTCCCGCTCTGTCAGTCCGGGCAGCGCCTCGGGCTCCTCCTCCTGCTGCTGGCCCTGCCGGAGCCGGGCCATCAGCTTGGTGGTGGCGCTGGGGTCGAGCAGCGACTGGCCCGCGGCCACCGTGCGCACCGCCGACACCAGGTCGGAGCCCTGGATCTGCTTGAGGACGTACCCGGACGCCCCGGCCATGATCGAGTCCAGCAGGGCCTCCTCGTCGTCGAAGGAGGTCAGCATCAGACAGGTCAGCTCGGGCATGCGGGAGCGCAGCTCCCGGCAGACGGTCACGCCGTCGCCGTCGGGCAGGCGCACGTCGAGGACGGCGACCTGCGGGCGCAGGGCGGGGACCCGGACCAGGGCCTGCTCGACGGTGCCCGCCTCGCCGACGACGGTGATGTCCGGTTCGTCGTCGAGCAGGTCGCGCACTCCGCGCCGTACCACCTCGTGGTCGTCGAGCAGGAAGACCCTGATCGGGTTGTCGGGGCCGGGCTGTCCCGCGCCGTCCGCCATTGAACGCTCCTCGTTCCGTGTGCCGTGCCGGTGCCCGCTCGTGGGTCATCGGCTCCTTCTGGAGATCTTTCTCGTTCCCGGGTCGAAAGACCAGGGCCGGTCGGCCCTCTTTCGACCCGGGCCGCGTCCGCGAGGGGCCGGAGGGACGGCGGGCAGGGCCGAACGGCCCTAGCCCCCGCCGGACGCCAGGGCGTTCCATCGGTCTGTCCCCTACCCGCAGCACGCACCGTCACTCGCAGCGCGCTCAGCCACCGGCAGCACGCAGGGTCGACGCCGCAGCCTCACGGAAGACCTTCATGACCATCAAGAGGGAACTGGACAGCTCCGAAGCCCTGAGACTGCTCGGTGGGGTGTCCCTGGGCCGGGTCGTCTTCACACGGCACGCGCTGCCGCAGATCCGCCCGGTCAACCACGTGGTGGACGGCGGCGACATCGTCATCCGCACTCATGAGGGCGCCGCCCTGACCTCGCACACCCGGCAGGCGCCCAGCACCGGCGTGGTGGTCGCCTACGAGGCCGACGTCATCGACCCCGACACGCACCTCGGCTGGAGCGTCGTCGTCACGGGGTACGCCCGTCTGGTGACGGACCCGCGTGAGCTGGCCCGGTACCGGGAGATGCTGCGGCCCTGGGTGGACCGGACGATGGACTACGCGGTCCGGATCCGCCCCGATCTGGTGACCGGGGTCCTGCTCACCGCGGCGGACGCGGCGGTCCCGGATGCCTGAGCGGCACCGCCCGACGGGCCGCCGGTCTCCCCCGCACAGCCCGGGGCCCCGCCGCGTCAGTGCGGCGGGGCCCCGGTCATGGGCGGGGTCGGTTCAGATCAGCCAGCGGTTCCGGCTGACGAAGGGCAGTCGCGCCCAGAGCTTGCCCAGCCCCCAGGTGGCACCGGCGCCCGCGGCCGCGAGGGCGATCAGGACGACGGCGTACACGAGGTGGTAGTCGGCGAACGGGTTGGTCGACATGCTCGCGGACCCGTCGGACAGGTGCTTGGCGGGCGGCCACTCGGCGATCCACATCAGGGCCATCATCGCCGTACCGGCGACGGCGGCGAGCCGCAGCCCGATGCCCGCGATCAGCGCGAGACCGATGCCGAGGAGGCCGAGCATGAACAGCCAGTCGGCCCAGCCGGCCCCGGCCCAGTCGTGGAACGTGGACTCCATCGGACCGGCGGCGACCCCGCTCAGGAAGCCCTTGGTGGGCGAGCCGCCGTCGATCCAGCCCTTGCCGGACGGGGTGGCGTAGCCGAAGCCGAAGGTCTTGTCGAGGAACGCCCACAGGAAGACGAAGCCGGTCAGGACGCGGAGCACGGCCAGGACGTACGGGCTGGTCGCGGTCGCCGTGGTGGCAGCGCTCGCCTCGGTCGTGGGCCTCGCCGTCCCGCTCCTGCGCAGGGACGGGAAGCGGAATCCCGGGTGACGGTGCGGGTGATCGTGAACGGCCATGGTGCTCATCCCTTCCAGGGGTGATGCTGGGGCACTCGACGACGGTCGTCGCACCTTCAATGTCCCGCTCCGCCACCCCGGCCCGGAGGGGCTGCGAGGCCCGTGGCAGGGGGCCGAACGTCCTTGTCCGCAGGGCCCTTTCAGTACCGGGCGCACCGGGCCGGCCCGCTGTCGGCCGGCGTTCGCCGCACGGCCGACCTCCCGAACAGGGCCGTCCGGCCCTTCCGCGCGGGCCCGCGCACGGGGTTGGCTCACACCATGTTCAAGGACCACGAGGTGTCCGCCCCCAGCCACACGGAACGTGTCGTCGACGACACGACCGTGGTGGAGCTGTGCGGCGAGATCGATCTGTGCACGGGGCCGCCGCTGTCGGCCCGCCTCGACTCGCTGACCGCCGTACCGTTCCCCGACCTGGTGCTGGACCTGCGTCAGGTGGCCTTCATCGACTGCAGCGGACTGCGCACCCTGTGCCGCGCCCGCAACCGGGTCCTCGCCCGCGGCGGCCGGCTCCGTCTGGTCATCGAGAGCGCCCGGCTGCTGAGCATCCTGCGGTGCGTGGATCTGGGCGAGGCGTTCGAGGTGGTGCCCGGTCCGCCCGACGGTGCCCGCCCCGCGTCCCGCGCGGATCGCGTCGCCGCCACCGCCTGCTGACGGAGCGGCACCCAGCTGTCCGCCCCGGCATGCGGGGCGCAGCGCGCGTCGGGCCGCTGCATCGGCCGGTGCGGCAGCGATGCGCGCAGCCCGTGCGCGACGGTGACCGGCAGGGCGTGTCGAGCGCGAACTCCCGCACGGACGCCGGTCCTTCGACGGCCGGCCTGTCGTGGCGCGACGTGACGGGGCGCCGGCCTTCCCCCGGCAGCTGTCGGGCGGGGCCGCCGCCCCCGTGGCCGACGGCACGTGCCGGTCTCCCCGCGTGGGCTGAACGGCCCCTGCGGCGTCCGCACTTGGGCCCGAACAGCCCGGCGATGCCGTCTGGTCGGCCCCTGCCCGTCAGGTGCGGCGCGATGTCACCTTCCTGGGAGTGGCAGACAGAAGGAGGTGCCACCGATGCGCGGCGGCAGGCGTACGAAGCAGTGGTGGTGGCGGTGGCGGAGCAATCCGCTGCGCCGACGTGACGACGTTCTCGAGGCGTGGCTCGTGCTGGCCGCGTGGGTCCTCGTCGTGGTGGGCGGGACGTTCGCCGGCGCGGTGGCCGCCCGTGCCGCCGACGAGACCTTCGCCCGGCAGCGCGCCGATCGCACCCCCGTCCGGGCGGTGCTCCTGGCCGACGTTCCCCGCACGACCGGGGCCAGGGGCAATGTGTACAGCGACCGCGCGATGGCGAAGGTCCGCTGGACGGCCGCCGACGGCTCCCGCCGTACCGGCAGCACCCTGGTGGACGCCGGGCTGCGCACCGGGTCCACGGTCACCGTCTGGACGAACCGGCAGGGCGACCTCACCAGCCGGCCGCCCGGCCCGACCGACGCGGCCGTCGAGGCGGGCTTCCTGGGGGCGGGCGCCGCCCTCGCCCTGAGCGGCCTCGTGATCGGCGCGGGAGCGGCCGCACGGTGCCGGCTCGACCGGCGCCGGATCGCCCAGTGGGGCAGGGAATGGGACATGGTGGGCCCGCGGTGGGGTCACAAGACCGGCTGACGCCGCGACGCCTCGGCAACGGGCCCTCTCAGCCCCGGAGCGCACAGAACCCATATCGGTACGACTATCGGAAAACTATTTGTAGCGGCACCGAAGGAGCATTTCTGTGAGCACCCCCGCCGACGCGTCCGACTACGGGAACCTGCGGCTCGACCGCACAGGTCTGGCCGCGGCCTTCGACGCCCTCGGCGACCGCTACGACGAAGCCTTCCCGCACAAGGAGGGGCAGGTCACGGCCGCCGAGTGGCTCATCAGGTCGTTGCCGACCGGCTCCCGCGCGCTCGATCTGGGGTGCGGCACGGGCATTCCGACCGCGCTCCAGTTCGCCGAGGCGGGTTTCGAGGTCGTCGGTGTCGATCTCTCGGACGGCATGGTGGCGCTGGCCGCAAACATGTGCCCGCCGGGGTGTTCCACCGGGCGGACATCGCCGATCTGCGCCCCGGCGGCCCGCTGGAGCCGGGCCGTTTCGAGGCGGTGGCGGCCCTGGTCGACCAGCTGTCGGGGCGCTGGGGGGCGAGGAGACTGAGCATGGGCAGAATGGTCTGGTTCGAGCAGCGGTTGCCCGACGACGCCCTCCGCTGAGCACACGCGCCCCCCCTGCCGGTCAGTCCGCCGGGCGGCCGCCGAACCGCCAGTCATGGATCTCGACGCTGTCGTAGCGCCCGGCCGTGGCGTACGGCTCCCCCGCCATCATGGCCTCGGCGGCCGCGCGGTCCGCCAACTCGGCCAGCACGGCGGTGCCCAGCCAGGTGACACCGTCCTCGGCGAGCAGCGGGCCGTACGCGATCAGCCGGTCGCGGTAGCCGTCGTCGAGATGGCGCCGCTGCGCCGCGTCCAGGGGACCGAGGTCCGCGATCGGCTCCGGCCCGCCCTGCGCGATGATCAGGAAGCGACTGAATCCGGCCGTCGTTCCCGCGTACTCCCACATGGTGCGCCCCAGCGTGTTGCGCCAGCGGCGGATGAGCACGTCACGGTAGACACCGGCCCGGTAGTTGGGTTCCTCGAACGCGAACCGCTGCGCGGCGGCGGCGTCGGGCAGGTCGACGATGTGCATGCTGCCGGTCACGCCGTCGCCCTCGGCCGGGAACGTGGGCCCCCGCGCGATCATCTCCTCGGCGTAGCCGTCCATGAACGTCCAGTGGTCCTCGTTCAGTTGCATGCGCAGGTCGAGGGAATCCTCCCTGTCCCGGCAGTAGACGAAGTACTCCATGTCGCTCCCCTGGTTCACATCGCTGATACGCGTCGCCGGTCACGGCGGCGGTGCACATCGTCTCCCGAATTCGATCTTCCGGTGTCCGTGTTCATGACGGCGGCCCGCACTTCCTCGACGCACCGGCTCATAGACTCGTGGGTCGGATGTGAGGGAGGTCGTCATGGTGCCGGCCGTGGAGTGCACCGTATGAGCGGTGAAGGCGTCGACCGTACGGGCGGTGAAGGTCCCGAAGCCGTGGCGGCCCGGCTCACCGGGCGGGCCGTGGTGTCGCGGCGGCGGCTCGCCGGGGCCGTCACCGAAGTCGTCCTCGACGACGGGCCGGTGATCGTCAAGGACGCCGGCGGCTCCGGGGCGGCGCAGGCCGAGGCCGCGGGGCTGGGGTGGCTGGCCGAGGCCGGTGCGGTGCGGGTGCCGGCGGTGCGCGGACGTGACCGGCAGTGGCTGGTCACCTCCTGTGTCGCGCAGGGGCGTGCGGGGGCCGCGGCGGCGTCCCGGTTCGGCCGTGAGCTGGCCGCGCTGCACGCCACCGGTGGCGACGCGTTCGGCGCCCCGCCGCCGGGCGGCCCGAGGGACGCGTACATCGGCACCGCCCCGATGAGCAACGTGCCCGGCGACGACTGGCCCGACTGGTATGCCCGGTACCGGGTGCTGCCCTATCTGCGCCGGGCGGTCGACGCCGGCACGCTGCGGCCCGCCGAGGCCGCCGTGTTCGAGCGGGTCTGCGAGCGGGTCGACCGGCTGGCCGGCCCCGCCGAGCGGCCCGCGCGACTGCACGGCGACCTGTGGAACGGCAATGTGCTGTGGGGCGCCGACGGCCACGTCCGGCTGATCGACCCGGCGGCGCACGGCGGACACCGCGAGACCGACCTGGCCATGCTCCAGCTGTTCGGCTGCCCGTATCTCGCCCAGGTGCTGGAGGGCTACCAGGAGGCGGCCCCCCTCGCACCGGGCTGGCGGCAGCGCGTCGGCCTGCACCAGCTGTTTCCGCTTCTCGTCCACACCGTGCTGTTCGGCCGCTCCTACGCCGAACAGGCGCTGGCCGCCGCCCGCCCCTACGCGGGTCTCTGACCTCACGCCGGCCGCGGCGAGGACCGCGGTGTCAGGATGACGGCGGATCTCCGGAACTTCTCGGCCCGGCCGCTAGTTTCTACGTTGCTGTAGACATAAGAGGGTGCCGGTCCGTCGTCGGGGCGGGTCGGTCACCGAGAGACCTTTGGGAGTTCGCATGGCTCTGTGGGACCGCATCAAGGACTCGGCATCGACGATGCAGACCCAGCTCGTGGCGAAGAAGAACGACCTCAAGAGCGGCGCGTTCCGCGATGCCAGCATGGCGATGTGCGCCCTGGTGGCCGCCGCCGACGGCACGGTGGACCCCTCCGAGCGGCAGCGGGTGGCCCAGCTGATCGCCTCCAACGAGGTGCTCCAGAACTTCGACGCCATGGACCTCCAGCGGCGCTTCGACGAGAACCTGAACAAGCTCACGGCCGACTTCGCGTTCGGCAAGGTGAGCGTGCTCCAGGAGATCGGGAAGGCGAAGAAGAAGCCGGCCGAGGCGCGTGCCGTGATCCAGATCGGCATCGTGATCGGCGGGGCCGACGGCGACTTCGACAAGACCGAGCAGGCCGTCGTCCGCGAGGCCTGCTTCGCGCTGGACCTGCCGCCGCACGAGTTCGACCTCTGAGACGAGTGCCCGGCGGCGCCTCACCACAGAGGCGTCGCCGCGCAGGACCGGGCCAGCGGCACGGAGACGGACACCCCGACGGGGGTCTCAGTCCGACTTTTCGCTCTCCGCCCGCCCCAGCAGCTCCCTCAGCAGCCGCTCGTCGTCGGGTTCGAGGGAGGTGACGAAGCTGGCCAGCACCGCCTCCCGGTCGCTCTCGCCGTCGAGGAGCCTGCGCATCCGGTGCGCGGCGAGTCCCGCCTCGTCGGACACGGGCGTCCACGCGAAGGAGCGGCCCGCGCGCTCGCGGGTCACCACCCCCTTGGCCAGCAGCCGGGTCAGGATCGTGATCACCGTCGTATAGGCCAGATCCGCGCCGAGCCGCTCCTGCACCCAGCCCGCGGTCGCCGGTCCGTCCGCCTCCCGCAGGGCGGACAGGACCTGCACCTCCAGCTCGCCCTGCCCCCGTCGCCGAGGACGCCGGTGATCCGTCACTCCCTGTCTCCCTTCCGCTGCCGCGCACGTCACGGGCGGTCCATCGTAAGGACACCGGGGTGCGGACCACACCTCCCCGCGCCAGGCGGTGACTGACCGGCGGCAAGGTGCCGCCGGTCAGCGCGGAGGAGCCGGCCCTCGGCCGGAGACGGGATCAACCGGTCGCGCAGGCACTGCCGTTCAGCGTGAAGGCGGTCGGCGCCGCGTTGGTCGTGCCCTTGGCGCCGATGAAGCCGACGGTCACCGAGCCGGCGGCGGGGATGGTGGAGGTGTAGGACGCGGGGGTGACGCTGACGTCCGCCCCGCTCTGGGTCGGGGTGCCGCCCCACATGTTGGAGATCGTCTGGCCGTTGGCGAAGGAGAAGCCGAGCGTCCAGCCGTTGACGGCGGTGCTCCCGGTGTTGCGGAGGGTGATCTCGCCCTGGAATCCGCCCTGCCACTCCCCCACGATCCGGTAGCCGACCGAGCAGTCGAGCGCCGGGGCCTTGCCGGTCGTGACGTTGACCGTCGCCGAGCGGGCCGAGCGATTGCCCGCCGCGTCCCGGGCGTAGACGGCGAAGGTGTACGCCGTCTCGGCCGAAAGACCGGTCACCGTCACCGAGTTGGTGGTGGAGGCCGCGACCTTGGTCTCGGTGCCGCCGCTGACGCGGACGACGTCGTACCCGGCGACGCCGACGTTGTCGGTGGACGCGGTCCAGGTGAGGGCCGCGGAGGTGGCCGTCACCGCCGAGGCGCTCGGCGTGCCGGGGGCCGTCGGGGCCTGGGTGTCGCCGGTGCCGCCCCCGCCGTAGATCGTGGCTTCCTTGGCGGTCTGGGCGATGCCGTTGGTGCCGTTGAAGATGCGCTGTCCCCAGGAGCTGAGCCGGTTGGGGTCGAAGTCGACGGCGAGGTCGAGGATCGGGTCGGTGTTGCCGCTCCAGGACCAGGCCAGGTAGCCGAGGTCGAGTTGCTCGGCGGTGGCCATCATGGTGTCCTCGTCGGGGTCGCCCCACTGGTCGGCGGGGCCGCCGAACTCGCCGATGAGGATGGGGAGTTTGGCGTTGACGAAGGCGTTGAGGTAGTCGGTGATCTCCGCCGCGGTGTCGAAGACGCTGTACATGTGGATGGAGAAGATCAGATTGCCGGTGGTGTCGGCGTTGTAGACGCTCTGGGCGTTGGCGCGCATGACGCCCTGCCAGTCCTGGCCCCAGTTGGGCGCGTCCACCATGATCGTGTGCTGGAAACCGGCGTTCCGCAGCTTCTTGATCGCGGCGATGGTGGGGTCGGTCCAGCCCTCGGGGTTGGTGTTGCCCCAGGGCTCGTTGCCGATGTTGATGACGATGTAGTTCTCCTGGCCCGCCAGGACGTCCTTCAGGCCGATCCAGTAGTCGGCGGCCTGGTCCAACGTGCCGGCCGCGCTGTCCTCGCCGTATCCGGTGGTGTCGTGCACCTCCAGGACGCAGATGAGGCGGTTGGCCTTGCACTGGGTGACAACGTTGGCAACGTCCGCCGCGCTGTTGGCGGTCCAGCGGTGACCGTCGGCCAGGACGACGCGGACGGCGTTGGCGCCGAGCGCCTTGATGTCCGACAGCGACTGCGTCTCGTTCGGATACCAGGTGTGGGCGTGGTTGACGCCACGCATCACGAAGTCGTTGCCGTTGCCTTCGACCAGGCGGCCGTTGCTGATGTGCAGGCCGGTGGCCTGGACGCCCGGCGGCTCGGCCTGGGCGTGCGCGGCGGCGGGCCACAGGGCACCGAGGAGGACGAGCCCGAGCAGGGCCGCCGCCAGGCGGGCGAGGAGGCTGCCTGCTGTCGTGCTCTTTCTTGTCGTGCTTCTTGTTCTTCTCACTGCGACTCCTGGGAGTGAGCGCCAAGAAACTCAGGCTGGGAGGAGAGTTGTATGGGAGCGCTCCCATACAACCGACCGCGCCAGGTACACGTCAAGAGAGCGCGCAAGACCTCATCCGCAGCACCCCTCCTCCGGCACCGGCCCCGCGTCGAGCCGGCAGAAGCACGACGCCTCGATCGGCACGTCCGCCAGCGCGACCGCGATCTTCAGCTGCTGGGCGACGATCCGCGCCTCCCCCGCCCTGCCGAGCCGGACCAGGCACTCGTGGAACCCGTGCAGGGCCCAGACGTTGCCCGGATGCTGCACCGCGCGCGGCAGCGTGTCGTCGAGCCCGAGGTCGGCGCGGTAGACCGCCTCGGCCTCGGCGACCCGGCCCTGTTCCAGAAGCAGGGCTCCGTAGGCGTGCCGGGTGGGTTGCATCCAGCCCCAGGGTTCGTCATAGGGCAGGTTGTCGTCGAGTTCGACCGACCGTTCCAGGGCGGCGAATGCGGCGTCGAAGTCGCCTTTGCGGTAGGCGAGTTCGCCGTCGAGCATCGCGGCGGCGACGGCCAGGACGTCGGCACAGGTGTTGTTGAAGAGCATGCGCGACTCCGGGACGCGGGTCACCGCCTCCTGGAAGAGGGCGCGTTCGGCCTCGGCCGCGGGAATGCGGCCGAGGGCGGACAGGGCCACCCCGCGGGCGTAGTGGAGCATCGCGGTGGTCACGCAGTACAGCCGCGGGTCGGCGGGCAGGGGCAGTTCGAGGAGGTCGGCCCAGCGGCCGAAGCGGATCAGCACGTGGACCCGCATGGCGAGGAAGCCCTCCAGCCAGTCGGCCATGGGCGGGCTCTGCACGCGCAGCAGTTCCTCCGGGACGGATGCCTCCAGCTGGGCGGCGGTCTCCAGCGCGACCCGGGACTGGCCGAGGAACATCGCGCCGTAGATCTTGAAGTGGTAGTTGTGCGACCGGTAGAGGGTGTAGAAGTTCATCGCCCCGGCCCGGGCGCGGTACTTCTCGTCGGCGGCGACGGCCGCGCTGTTGTCCGCCACCACACGGCGGTAGTCGCCGCAGAGCACGTCCAGGTGCGAGGGCATGTGCTGGAGGTGCCCGGCGTCGGGGACGAGCCCGCGCAACCGGTCGGCGACGGGCAGGGCCGTCTCGGGGGTCGGGGACATCTCCATGAGGTGGATGTACAGGTGCAGCACGCCCGGGTGCCGTTTGCCCGCGTCCGAGGCGAGCACCCGGTCGAGGACCGCCTTGGCCTCCAAGGTGCGGGCGCCTTCCGCCGGTTCGCCGGTCCGGAGGTTCCACAGCCGCCAAGGGGTGAGGTTCAGCAGGGCGTCGGCGTACAGGGCGGCGATGTCGGCGTCGTCGGGGGCGAGTTCATGGACGGCGCGCATGCTGTCGGCGTAGGGCGCGTTCCACACCGCGCAGTCCGCGACCGGGCTGGCCCGCGGATAGCGGGCGCGCAGCGCGCCGATGAGGGACCGCTCGACGGGGGTCGCGGCGGTTCGCGCCTTCTCATGGGCCCGTTCCACGGCGGCGTGGGTGCGCTCGACGGTCCGGGCCAGGTCGTCGCCGTCGAAGAACTCCCACGGCTTGTTGTAGTGGGGGCCGAGGGCGTAGGCGATGCCCCAATGAGCCATGGCGCAGTCGGGATCGGCCGCGGCGGCGGCCTCGAAACAGGCGACCGCCTCCTCGTGGTGGAAGGCGTACGTCCACACCAGCCCGCGGTCGAACCACCGTTGGGCCTCGGGCGACGACGTGGTCACGGGGCGGCCATGGCTGCCGAGGTCGTAGTACTCCGTGTGCTCCATACGAATTCCCCGAGCGTGAGCAGGGCCTGGATTCGCGACGTTACCGGGTGTTTTGTACCCGACACGCCGAGAACCGGTTCCGCCGGTCCGCGCTCAGCCCTCGCGTTCGTCCGGCACCGCCGCCTCGCAGGGCGGCAGAATCCCGGCGCAGAGACGCCGCTGCGCGGGCGGACCGCATCGGTCCGGGGCTCCGAAAACCCGTTGCGGCCGCCCGCCGCCCCCAGGACCCTGGCCCTCATGCCTCCTCTCCTGCGCCCCGCTCGGCTCGCCGACGCGCCCGCGATCACCGAGCTGCTCAACCTCGTCGACGAGATCGAGATCGGCCGGCGCGAGACCGACCTCGCCACCGTCGAGGCCGATCTCCGGCGTCCCGATGTCGACCTGGAGCGCGACTCCTGGCTGGCCTTCGCCGGGGAGCGGCTGGTGGCGTACGGGCTGCTGTGGGACGACTCCGGGAACGAGCGGATCGACATCGACCACTACGTCCTGCCCGACCACCAGGAGGCCGGGGAGCACCTCTTCGACGCCATGCAGCTCCGCGCCGTCGAGCGGGCCCGGGGCAACGGCGCCGCCAAGGCCGTCGTCCATCTGCACCTCAACACCCGGCCGACCCTGGACACTTCACTGATCGAAGCCCGGGGCTGGTCCGTCGTACGCCGCTACCACGTGCTGCAACGCCGCCTCGACCGGGCCCGGGACCGCGCCCCGGAGGCGCCCGCCGGGGTGCACCTGCGTCCCTGCACCACCGAGCCGGACCGCCGCCGCGTCCACCAGCTCTACCAGGCGGGCTTCGCCGAGCACTTCGACTTCCAGCCGCGCACCTACGGCCAGTGGCTGCACGACATCGACGCCGAGCGCCTCGACTGGTCGCTGGTGTGGATCGTGGGCACCGAGGAGCTGGGGGACACCGGGTTCCTGCTCGCGCGGGACGACCGTGCGGCCATGGGCTGGATCCGCAGTGTCGGGGTGCTCCGGGAGGCGCGGGGCCGGGGGCTGGGCGGGCTGCTGCTGCGCCAGGCCTTCGCGGCGTTCGCCGCCCGCGGACGGGACACCGTGGGGCTCGGGGTGGACACGGCCAACGCCACCGGCGCGCCCGAGCTGTACGGGCGCAACGGGATGTCTCTGCACTACGCCGTCGATACTTGGGAGGCGGTGCTGACCTGATCGTGGCGGCGAAAGGCGCGCGTATGTCCTCGACCCGGGATTTCTACGACGACCTGGCCTGCGACTACCACCTGATGTTCGCGGACTGGGACGCGAGCACGGCCCGCCAGGCCGCCGTCCTCGACACCCTCGTCCGACGGCGGCTGGGCGCGGGCCCGCAGCGCGTCCTGGACTGCTCCTGCGGGATCGGCACCCAGGCGATCGGGCTGGCCGGGGCCGGGTACGACGTAGTCGGCAGCGACCTCAGCCCCCGCGCCGCCGCGCGCGCCGCGGTCGAGGCGGCCGAGCGGGGCCTCCGCCTCCCGACGGCCGCCGCGGACATGCGCCGGCTGCCGTTCGCGCCGTCGGTCTTCGACGTCGTGGTGTGCGCCGACAACTCGCTCCCGCACCTGCTGTCCGCAGCGGACGTCTCGGCGGCGCTGGGCGAGATGCGCCGCGTCCTGCGGGACGGCGGGCTGCTGGTGCTCACGGTCCGGAACTACGACGAACTGCGGCGCACCCGGCCCGCCTCGACACCGCCCCAGGTCAAGGAGACGCCGGACGGCCGGGTGATCACCTTCCAGCTCTGGCACTGGCACGAGGACGGCGAGCGCTACGACCTGGAGCACTTCCAGGTGATCCCCGCGGGGGACGCCTGGACGGTACGGCGGCGGACGGCCACCTACTGGGCGCTGTCCCGGCCGCAGTTGACGCGGCTTCTCGCCGGGGCGGGCTTCGCCGACGTCACCTGGCACGCGCCGGAGGCGACGGGGTTCCACCAGCCGGTCGTGACCTGTCAGGTGCGGCGGGCCAGCACATAGGCGCGGCGGGTCTCCGCCTCGTGGGCGTAGTGGGTGCGCTCCAGTCTCATCTCCACCGTGAAGCCCCCCGATGCGAGCAGACCGGCGATGTGCGCCGGGTCGAGGAAGCGGAAGTCGACGTCCACCGGGTGCCCCCACCACTCGTCCAGGTGCCGGACCTCCTCGCCGATGTGGAAGGAGAGGAGGAGCAGGCCCGCGGGGCGCAGGACCCGGCGCATCTCCGCGAAGGCGCGGGGCAGTTCGCCGGGGTCGAGATGGATGACGGTGTAGAGCGCGACCAGGGAGCCGAATTCCGCATCTCCTGCCGGGAGTTCCAGCAGGTCGCCCTGGCGGAACTCCACCGCCGGGAAGCGGGCCCGGCCCGCCGCGACCATGCCGGCGGACAGGTCGACGCCGACCGTGCGCGCGCCCCGCTCCGCGAGCCAGGCGGCCACATGGCCCGGTCCGCAGCCCAAGTCGCCCACCGGCGCCCCCGGTTCGGTCTGTTCGAGGAGAGCGGTGAGCAACGCCCGGTCGAGGGGCTTGCCTTCGAGCTCGGCATGGAGGCGGGTCGTGTACTCCTGGGCCACGGTGTCGTAGCTGTGCCGGACGGAGTCGTGCCGCGCGTGATCGTCCATGGGCTCAGCATGCCAGCCACGGTCCCGACGGCCCGGCGCGCGTCACCGCGCGGCCGGCGTCACCGGGGTCCGGAGGCGGGGCGTACCAGGCCGGCCGGGTAGGCGATGACGGCCAGTCGGGCGCGGTCGCGGGCGCCGAGCTCGGTCATGGCGCGCCGGAACGGGGGTGAGAGCAGCGCCTCCCCGGCCGCGACGGTGCGGATGCCCGCGAGCAGGGCGTCGGTGGTGACGTTCTTGCCGAGGGGCGGCGGCGCGACCGTCCGTGCCGGGATTCTCCGCGGTGGTCGTGCCTCCCGGTACGGCGTCGACGCTGCTGAACGTCCCCTGGCCGCCGGCGCGGTCCGTCGTCCGGAGGGAGGGCAGGGGCCTTTCCTTCCCTGCGGCCCGGTCACTCCATGAGGCCGGCCGCGACCGTCGCCCCCAGTTCCCGGCACGCCTCCACATCGGGCTTCTCCGGCGCCCCGGTCACCGTCACGGGGTTGGCGGCTCGGCGCCAGCCGAGGCCCGTGGTGACGGACTCGACGGCGCGCACCGCGCCGGTGACGTCGTTGCCGCCGTGCACGTAGTAGCCGAAGGGCCGTCCCCGGGTCTCGTCCAGACACGGGTAGTAGACCTGGTCGAAGAAGTGCTTGAGGGCGCCGGACATGTAGCCGAGGTTCGCCGGGGTGCCCAGCAGGAAGCCGTCGGCGGCGAGCACGTCGGACGCGGTGGCGGCGAGCGCGGCCCGCCGTACGACCTGGACGTTCTCGATCTCCGGGTCCGTCGCCCCGGAGACGACGGCTTCCAGCAGCGCCTGGCAGTGGGGCGAGGGCGTGTGATGCACGATCAGCAAGGTAGCCACACCCCGAACCCTGCCGTCGGCCCGGCGCCCGGCGCAAACGCGACGGGCGCCGTGTCGGCTACTTCACCTGGCCGGCGAAGATCGCGGTCTCCGACTCGTAGTCGGGTGCCACCTCGATCTGGAGGAAGGATTCGCCCTTGGGCAGTTCGCAGCCCCACGGCACGGTCAGGGAGCGGCCGGCGAGGATGCTGGTGTCCGGCAGGCCGTCGAGTCCGTCGTCGTAGATGGCCTCCCCTTCCTTGCCCTCGTCGCCGTAGGCGCAGTTGACCGTCATCATCGAGGCGTCGACCTTCTTGTCCGACTTGTTGACGATCTTGATGGTGAACTTGGCGTACGGGGTCCTCTCCGGGGACGCGTACTCACTGGAGACCGCGCGAGTGATCTTGGTCAGGCTGATCTCGACGTCGTTGTCATAGGCGATGGTGTCGCCGAACCCGTAGGAGTCGTCGCCGGATTCCTCGGTCGGCGCGGCGGACTCCTCGTCGGCGGCGGTGTCGCCGGTCTCGGCCGGCACCGTCTTCGTGACGGTGACGGTCGGCGCCGCCTCGGCCTCGCCGTCGCCGGTCACGCTCGCGGTGACGACGGCGGCGAGGACGGCCGCGACCACCGCCGCCCCGGCGGCGATGAGGACCGTGGCGGTCTTCTTCGGCGCCGGAGACGGCTGCGGGGGCTGCGGGTAGTAGCCCGGCCCGGGCGGCGGGGTGTAGCCGGGCATGGGCGGCGGCGGAGTGCTGTCGTGGTTCATGGTCCCCCCAGGGATGTTTCTGTTGCGCGATCAATCATCGCCCGCGAAATCACCCTTGTGGAGATGCCGTAATGAAAATGTGCTGATGGGGCGCCGGTCGGGCTATTCCGTGCGAAGCGCCGTCGCCGTCCGGGCGTTGGCCGCCCACCCCGCCGGCAGGAGCGCGCCCAGCACGGCGATGATGACGCCCGCGAGGCCCAGCACCACCAACTCGGGCGCGTCGTACACGTCGAGGACGGCCTTCGGCAGTCCGGTGCCCGCGGCCTCGGCCATCCGCGGCAGCACCACGCCGTGCAGCGCGTACCCGGCCGGGACGCCGATCAGGCCGCCGAGCACGCCGATCCCGGCGACGGACGCGAGGACGAGGCTTACGGTCTGCCGCGGCGACATGCCGAGCGCCTTGCACACACCCAGGTCGTGGACGCGCTCCCGGGTGTCCAGGACCACGGAGTTGAGCACCCCGAGACCCGCCACGGAGACCAGCATGAGGGTGAGCAGCGCGGCCATCGTGTCGATGACGAGGATGAGACCGCCCTGCCCCGAGGGGGCGTTGGCCTGGGCGTCGCCGCCCAGCGGCCGCACCGTCTCCGAGAGGTCGCGCGCGTAGGCGGCGGCGTCGACGCCCCGGTCCAGGTCGACGAGGAACATCTGCGGTCCGATCGCGGGGAAGTCGGCGAGCTCGGCGGAGATGTCCAGCACGTCGTCGGAGGTGCCGAAGGCCTCTCCGACGATCCGCAGCGTCCTCGTCTCCTCGCCGATCCGCACCCGCACGGTGTCACCGACCTTCGCGCCGGTGCTCTCCAGGAAGCGCCTTTGCACCACGGCCTGCCCCCGGCCGGTGAGCCAGTGCCCGGACACGATCTCGTCGTGACCGTCGCCCAGGTCGCCCTGGTAGAGCACGGCCCGGACCCTGCCGGACACCCCGGCCACGGCGGCGTCCGCCTCGGACCGGCTGTAGTGCGAGGCGGTCCCCTCCTGCGCCTCGACGGCGGCCCGGATCTTCGCGGGGTCGGAGGCGACGACCCCGGTCGCGTCCGGTGGTACGTCGGTCGGACCGGCGAACACGCTGACCGCGGCGCGGCTCTCGGGGTCGCCCGCCACGCTGACCACGTGCAGCGAGGTCGTCAGCCCCACCGCGAAGGTCGCCGCGACGGTACCGAAGGCCACCGCGAGCAGCATGGCGAGCGCCCGCACCGGGTGGGCGAAGGGACTCGCCAGCCCGTAGGTGACCGCGCGCGGCAGCGGCAGCCGCCCCGCCGCCCGCTGCGCCCACTGGCCGCGTCCGGTGCGCGGTGCCCGGCCGACCGCGATGGCCTCCACCGTGCGCAGCCGCCCGGCCCGCAGGGCGGGAACCAGCGCCGCGACCCCCACGACGAGCAGCGCGACACCCGCCACGAGGACGTCCACCCACCACGCCACCGTCAGCGAGACGGCCCCGTAGACGGTCTCAGCGTCCGCGAGCAGCGGGAGCGCCATCAGGTTGCCGAGGACGACGCCCAGCGCGATGCCCGCGGTGGCGGGGACGAGCGCCTGGGCGACGTAGGCCCGGACGACCTCGCGGGGCGTGAAGCCGATGGCCTTGAGGATGCCGATGCGGCGCAGGCTGGTGCCGACCGCGCCGCTGATGACACTGCCGACGATGATCACCGACATGACGATGCCGAGGATGCCGAAGGCCACCAGGAAGGGGATCGTCGGTGCCGCGTTCCGGTCGGCGGCCCGCTTGGCGTCCAGCCACGACTCGGCGCCGAGCAGCGCCCCGGACGGCACTGCGGCGCCCAGCTTCCTGCGGTCGGCGGCGATGGCGCCCTTGCTGCCCGCGGAGTCGAACCGGTAGAGCATCTGGCTGGTGACCTGCGTGTCCTTGGACGCCAGCGCACTGACCTGGGCGGGTGTCGCCCAGGCGTCCGCGGTCCGGCTGACCGACCGGGCGAAGCCGACGACCTTCAGCGCCGGGCTGTCCGGGGCGTCCGAGGTCTTGAGGGTGTCGCCGATCCGGAAGGCGGGGCCGCTGAAGGCGTCGTCGAGGACGATCTCGCCCGGCCCGGTCGCCCACCGCCCGGACTTCAGGTCGAGCCGGTCGACGTCGGTGCCCGGACCGGAGCGCCCGGCCAGTGTCATCGCCGGGACGTGCCGGCCCTGCCCGTCGACGGCGTTGACCGTCGTGGCGGGGTACGGCCCGGCGCTCGCCGTGACGCCGTCGAGCCGTCCCGTGGCCCGCAGTTGTGCCGCGCCGGCCTTGGCCGGGTCGAACGCGACGGTGAGGTGCGCGCCGTCCTGCCGGGCGAAGGCGTGGTCGAAGGGCGCGCTGGTGGCGACCATGAGCGACCCCGCGACCACGGCCGCGGCGACGGCCATCATCGTGGCCAGCGCGATCACCACGGTCTGGACCCGGCGCCGGCTCACCCCGGACCGTACGACCCGTGCGAGGGCGCTCATCGGACGGCCTCCGCCTGGGTGTCGAGGGCGAGGTGGCCGTCGACCAGATGGATGGCGCGGTCGGCGCAGGCGTCGGCCAGGGACGGGTCGTGGGTGACCAGCACGATGGTCTGGCCGCCCCGGTGCAGTTCCCGCAGCAGCTCGCGCACGTCCCGGCCGGAGGCGGTGTCGAGGGCGCCGGTCGGTTCGTCGGCGAGGAGCAGCGCGGGCTTGTTGATCAGCGCCCGGGCCACCGCGACGCGCTGCCGCTCACCGCCGGAGAGCCGCCCGGGGTAGGCGCGGGCGTGCTTCTGGATGCCGAGCGCCTCCATGAGCTCGTCGGCGCGGGCGGCGGTCCTGCGCCGTGCGGTGCCGGTCAGCTGGGCGGGCAGCTGGATGTTGTCGCTGACGGTGAGGTCGTCGAGCAGGTTGAAGAACTGGAAGACCATGCCGATCTGTTCGCGGCGGAACCGGGCCAGCGCGTGCTCGCCGAGCCGGTCGATGCGCTGCCCGGCCACGGTCACCGTGCCGGTGGTGGGCTTGTCGAGGCCGGCGACGAGGTTCAGCAAAGTGGACTTGCCGCTGCCCGAAGGGCCCGTGACGGCGAGCGCCTCACCCTGCGCGACCCCGAGGTCGATCGGGCCGAGCGCAGGTGCGCCCGCGTTGTCGTAGCGCTTGGCCACGCCCGTCAGTTCGATCACTTCAGTCATGGGTGTCGTCCGTCCTTGCGGTCGAGTGGGCCGCCCCTGTGCGGCCGCTGTGCCGGCCTGGTGAAGGTAGGCGCGCGAGCCACGGCCCCGCGTCGGCCGGGGCACCGACATGCGGCCGTTCCCGCGGAGGATCCGCCGGCGGGGTCATCCCTGCGGCGTACGCCCCGAGGACGGTTCGCTGGTCGCTCGGGGGGACGCGGGCACGGCCGGGCGGGCCGCACAATGTGCGGATGGACACGGAGGACCGCCGCGGACGGCGTCGGCAACTGCTCGAAGCCCTGCGACCGGAGCCGCGGCCCGGCCCGCAGGCGCGGCGGTCGAAGTACTACGACGTGCTGCTGGCCGTGCTGCTGACCGTGGTCGCGCTGATCGTCGCGGCGCGCTTCCCTGGAGACGGGCCGATCGACGGTGCCACGAAGGTGATACCCGGCGTCCCCCCGCCACCGGGTCCGGGTCCGGACCCGCTGGTCCCGGACGCCGAGGGTGTCGTGCCGCCCTGGCCGCTGATCGTGCTGTCGGCGCTGCCGCTCGTCGTCCGACGGCGGTATCCGCTGGCGGTGTTCGGGATCGTGGTGTCCGCGGTGCTGTCCATCGGCGAGGAGGCCTCCTGGATCAACGTGCTGACGTGTGTCATCGGCGCGTACACCGCCGTCATGTACAGCAGGTACCGGGTGGGATCGATGGCCGCGCTGGTGCTCGTGGCCGTGCTGGCGGGGGTCACCTTCCGCGGGACGGAGCCCATCCTGCCCGGCTGGACCAGCCCCGCCGTGGTGCTGCTGGTCGCCGGGGTGCTGGCCGGGGTCGTCCGGTTCTGGCAGCGGCGGACGGCGGACGGCCGCGAGCGGTTCGAGCGGCTGGAGCGGGACCAGCAGGAGGCGACACGTCGGGCGGTCGCGGAGGAACGGGCCCGGATCGCCGCCGAGTTGCACGACGTCGTGACCCACAATGTGAGCGTGATGGTCATTCAGGCGGGGGCGGCGCGCAAGGTGATGGACACGGAGCCGGAGCGGTCGAAGGAGGCGCTGCTGGCGGTGGAGGCGGGCGGCCGGGCCGCGATGGCCGAACTGCGCCACGTCATGGGGCTGCTGGCGGCGCCGGACCCCGACCGGCCCGAGGCGCTGGAGCCGCAGCCGGGGCTCGCGCAGCTCGACGCGCTGATCGTGCGGGTAAGGGCCGCCGGCACGCCGGTCGGCGTCGCGATGTCCCTGCCGCCCGAACCCCTGCCGTCCGGCGTCGACCTGACGGCGTACCGGGTGGTCCAGGAGGCGCTGACCAACACCATCAAGCACGCGCCGGGGGCCGATGCCTCCGTCACGGTCGGCTACAGCGACGACAGACTGGAGATCGAGGTGGTCGACACGGGGGCCGTCGGCGACGCGGCACGGGCGGACGGCAACGGCCGCGGCCTCATCGGGCTGCGCGAGCGACTGGCCGTCTACGGCGGGGAGTTGGCGGCCGGCCCGACGCCGGCCGGCGGCTACCGCGTCAGAGCCCTCGTCCCGTGGCGGGCCGCGTGAGCGGGGCGGCGCTGCGCGCCGTCATCGCCGACGACCAGGCCCTGGTGCGGACCGGCTTCGGGATGATCCTGGCCGCGGACGGCATCGAGGTGACGGCGGAGGCGGCCGACGGCGCCGAGGCGGTCACCGCGGTCCGGCGGACGAGGCCCGATGTCGTGCTGATGGACATCCGGATGCCCGGCATGGACGGCATCGAGGCCACCCGCCGCATCCTCGCCGACGACACGGCGGCCGGCACCCGCGTCCTCATCCTCACCACGTACGACCTCGACCACTACGTGTACGCGGCGCTCACCGCGGGCGCCTCCGGCTTCCTGCTCAAGGACGTCACCCCCGAGCACCTGGTCGCCGCCGTGCGCCTCGTGCAGTCCGGCGACGCGCTGCTGGCACCGGTGATCACCCGCCGGCTGATCGAGCGCTTCGCCCAGCACGAGGAGCCTCGCCCCACGGTGTCCCTGCACCGCGACCTGTCCGGTCTGACGCCGCGCGAGCTGGAGGTGCTGCGGCTGCTCGCGACGGGCCTGAGCAACGCCGAGCTCGCGGAACGCCTCTTCCTCAGCCCCACCACGGTGAAGACCCACATCGGCCGCATCCTGTCCAAGCTGGACCTGCGCGACCGCGTCCAGGCGGTCGTCCTCGCCTACGAGACGGGACTGATCACCCCGGGAAATACGGAAGACGTTCCGGGCCCGGATCGTTACCGTTGACCCATGGAGGTCACCCAGCACACCCGCACCGCAGCCGCGCGAGCGACCAGCTCCCCGGCTGCCGACGCCTGACCTCACCCTCTCTCCCCCGGCGGCCGGAAACGGGCCGCCGGTGCAGTGTGCTTCGCCTTCCTGCGCGTCTCCGCGGTTCTTTCCGGTCCCCCGACCCGAAGGACCATGACCATGGACACGGACCGCACCCTGCGCACCTTCACCGACTTCTACGTCGAACGCGGCCACCACCTGATCACCGGCAGCACCCTGCTTCCGCCGCCCTCGGACCCGGTGCTGTTCACCACCTCCGGAATGCACCCCCTCACCCCGTACCTGGAGGGCCGCCCGCACCCGCAGGGCCGCCGCCTGCTCAATGTCCAGCGCTGTCTGCGCACCACCGACCTGGAGGAAGTCGGCGACCCCACCCATCTGACGGTGTTCGAGATGCTCGGCTCGTGGTCGCTGGGCGACTACGGCCATTCCCAGAGCCTGCGCTGGGGGTACGAGCTGCTGCGCGACGGGTTCGGCATCCCCGAACGACGGTTGTACGCCACCGTCTTCGGCGGCGACGACCAGGTCGGCCAGGACACCGGATCGCTGCGCACCTGGGAGGAGTTGGGCGTCCCCGTGGAGCTGACCGTGGAGGACAACTGGTGGTCCAACGGTCCCGTCGGCCCGTGCGGCCCCGACTCGGAGATCTTCGTGTGGACCGGCGGCTCCTCCCCCGAGGGCACCCCCACCACCGACCCGCGCTGGGTCGAGGTCTGGAACCACGTCGGCATGCGCCACCACCGCCACGAGGACGGCAGCCTGTCCCCGCTGTCGCAGCCGAACATCGACACCGGCATGGGCCTGGAGCGCCTGCTGACCATTCTCCAGGGCCGCGACTCGGTCTACGACACGGACCTGTTCGAGCCGTGGACGCGCCTCCTCCCGCGCCTGTGGGACCTCGACGAGCCGTCGTTCCGCCTGGTCTGCGACCATCTGCGGTCCGGCGTCGTCGTCATCGGCGACGGCGTACGGCCCTCCGCCACCGGGCGCGGCTATGTCCTGCGCCGCCTGATCCGCCGCCTCCTGACCACCCTCTGGCAGCAGGACCCCACCCGCACCCTGTCCGACCTGCCCCGGGAGCTGGTGGAGCACACCCTGGACCACTTCCGGCTGCCCGTCGGCACCGACCCGGTCCTCGGCCTCCTCAAGGACGAGGAGGTCCGCTTCGGCCGGCTCCTCGACCGGGGCCACCGTGTGCTGTCCCGACCGCGATACCAGGGGCGGCTGACCGAGGAGGACTACCGCTACCTGCACGACACCCACGGTCTGCCCCGCGATCTCGTCACCGGTCTGCGGAGCCTGCGGCACCGATGAGCTGCCGCACCCGCTCCTGACCAGGTCGCCCGGGCCGCGTTACCGCCCGGGCGGCCGGGGCACTCGGGGCCGTGGCGGCTCCCCTCCCGGAGTCGTCTGGTCCGGCCGGAGGTGGAGAGCATGGGGCACGGTGGAAACGTCATCGACGAGCTGGTGACCGATCACCGCGAGGTCGAGGAACTGTTCGGTCGCATCGAGGCGCTGCCGTCCGGCGACAAGGATCGCAAGGTCCACGCCGACCAGGTCACCATGGAACTGGTCCGGCACTCGGTCGCCGAGGAGGCCTATCTGTATCCCGCCGTGCGGGAGCATCTGGCGAACGGCAACACCCTCGCCGACCGGGAGATCGAGGACCACTCCAAGGCCGAACAGCTCATGAAGGACCTGGAGTCCTGCGAGGCGGGGGACCCCGAGTTCGACCGGATCGTCGGCGAGCTGATGGCCGAGGTGCGCTCGCACATCGCCGACGAGGAGGAGAACCTGTTCCCGCAGCTCCGCGCGGTCTGTCCGCCGGACCGGCTGGACGAGCTCGGCGACAAGATCCGCATGGCCAAGAAGGTGGCGCCGACCCGGCCGCACCCGTCCTCCCCGAGCGAGCCGCCGGCGAACAAGCTGCTGGCGCCGGGTATGGGCCTCGTCGACCGGATGCGCGACGCGCTGACCGGCCGCGGCAAGAAGGACTGACGAAGGACTGACGGGAACGGGCCGCGGGCACGGTGGACCGACGGGGACGGTCCACCGGCAGCAGGGCCAACGGCGACACGACACACAGAAGGACCGCCTCCGTCCTCAGGCGACGAGCGGCTCCCGGGGGCCGAGGAGGTCCAGGAGCCGCGCGCGATGCAGTTCCGCGACGGGCGCGACGAGGTCGGGATGGCGCAGCAGCGCCGCCGCCCTCTGGTCGCGCTCGTCCGGCGCGGTCAGGCGCCGGAACTCCGCCGGCGTCCCGACCAGGTGGTCACCCTCCCCCACCGCGACCGCGGCGAGCCGGGCCAGCTCCGGGTCGGTGAGCAGGCAGAGGGCCCAGCTGGCGACGACCTCGTCCACCCAGGTGCGCCAGGCCTCCTCCTGGCGGTGGTCCGCGCCGGTGATCCGGTCGAGTCGCGCCGAACCACCAGGTCCCGCCATCTCCACCAGCCCGGCATCCATCGACGTCGGGTAACACAGCCATGCCGCCACGGTCGCGGCCTGCCGCGCCTGCACCTCGCAGAGCGCCGCGGCCAGCGCTCCGCCGGAGGCGGGATAGGCGCGCGTCAGCCACTGGGCGGTCGCCGCGATGACCGGGGAGAGATCTGCCTGCACTGCCGAACCGTCCGAACTGCCGGGTGAGGGGGTGCGAAAACGGTAGCCCGCGCGGCCGTTCCACGGGGAATCCGTGACCTCGACGAGACCTCCGCCCCATGCCCGGACATGCGGTCAGCGCGGCTCCTGGAGGCGGGCGAAGAGCGGTGACGCCTCCGGGAGCGAGCGGTCGGCCGGCGTCACCTGACGGGCGACGCGCTCCGCCGCGCCCGGGACGAAGGGCCGCAGTTCCTCGGCCAGGACGCGGCATGCCGTGACCAGCGCGGCGAGGACCGCGTCGAGGCGCTCGGCGGCGCCGGCGTTGCCCTGGCGTTCCGCACGGGCCAGTTCCCAGGGACGGGTCGCGTCGATGCAACGGTTGGCCTCCTCCACGATCTCGCGGACGGCGTCCAACGCCCGGCGGAAGTCGTAGCCCGCCAACGCGGCATCCACCCGCCCCGGCGCCGTCCGGCACACGTCGAGCAGGGCCGTCACCGCGAACCGGTCGGTACCGGGTTCCGGCACGACCCCGGCGCGGTACCGGTGGACCATCGTCACGATCCGGTGGACCAGGTTCCCCAGCCCGCCCGCGAAGTCCGCGTCCGCGCGGGCGATCAGCCGGTCGACGGTGAAGTCGGCGTCCCCGACCCGGGGAACGTCGCGCAGCAGCCACCACCGCACCGCGTCCGTGCCGTACGCGGCGGTCAGGGCGACGGGGTCGACGGCGGCTCCGCTCCCCGACTTGCTGATCTTGCGCCCACCGACCGTCAGATAGTCGTGGACGAGGATGTCGGTGGGCAGCGGCAGGCCCGCCGACAGCAGCATGGCCGGCCAGTAGACGGCGTGGAAGCGTACGACGCCCTTGCCGACAAGATGGACGCGGCGGTTTCCGCCGGCCCACCACCGCTCGTAGGCGGGGCCGTCGGTGCCGTAGCCGAGGCTGGTGACGTAGTTGCCGAGGGCGTCCCACCAGACGTAGACGACCTGGTCGGGGTCGTCGGGCACGGGGATGCCCCAGCCGCGGGCACGGGTGTGCGAGCGGGAGACGGAGAAGTCGTGCAGCCCGCCCTCGATGAGTGCCAGGACCTCGTTGCGGCGCGCGGCGGGTTCGATGCGCAGGGCGCCGCCGGTGATCAGTTCGCGGAGGCGGTCGGTGTGGCGCGAGAGCCTGAAGAACCAGTTCTCCTCGGCGACCCGCTGCGGCACGGTGCCGTGCTCGGCGCAGCGGCCGTCGACCAGTTCCTCCGGGGTCCAGAACTGCTCGCAGCCGACGCAGTAGAGGCCCTCGTACGCCTTGCGGTACAGGTCTCCGGAGGCCGCGCAGCGACGCCACAGCCGTTCCACACCGATGCGGTGGCGGGGGTCGCTGCTGGTGCGGATGAAGTCGTCGAGGGACAGCGCCAGGGGGTCGCGCAGGGCGGCGAACGCGTCGGCGTTGCGGTTCACCAGGGTCTGGACGTCGACGCCCGCGGCCTCGGCGGCCAGCACGTTCTTCAGCGAGTTGTCGTCCGTGCCGCTCAGCAGCCGGACGTCGGCGCCGCGTCGGCGGTGGTGCCGGGCGAGCGTGTCGGCCTGCACCAGCTCCAGCGCGAAGCCCAGGTGCGGGCGGGCGTTGACGTAGGGAATGGTGGTGGTGATGTAGTGGCGTGGTGCGGTCATCGGTCCTCCTGCCGGCGGCGGGACCCGGTTCACGCAACGCGTCGAGGCCCCGTCCCGGGGCCTCGGATTCGGTGTGCGTCCGTGCTCAGCAGCCCCTGTGCGGGGGCATCATCCGGTGCTGAGTCGAAGGCGTGATCATGCGGTCGAGGGTAGCAAGGGGCCTTGGCGGCGGGCATCTGCTTTGTCGGGGCGTCCTCCGGGGGCGGTCGTCGTGTGAGGTCGGCCCGGTCAGCGGCCGTCGCGGTGCGCGTGCGCCTCGGCCAGCAGGAGGTACGCGGCCGCGGTCCAGGTGTAGGCGCGGTCGCGCAGGCCCGTGCCGGTGAGGGCGTCGAAGTTCTCGGCGAAGCCGTGCGCCTCGCACAGGGCACGGAAGCGGGCGCTGATGTCGTCGGCGAGCCGGTGGTGGCCGGCCCGGCGCAGGCCGTCCTCCACGAGGACGGTGGCGGGGGCCCAGATGGGGCCGCGCCAGTAGCCGTCGGCGAGGTAGTGCGGGGAGGTGGTGAGTTCGGTGGCCAGCCCGTACGGCGTGAGGTGGGCCTTGATGCGGTCGGCCAGCGCGCTGCCGATCTCGGCGGGCAGATGCTCGCCGAGCACGATGGGCATCAGGTCGAGCAGGCTGGAGGTGCTCCAGGTCTCCCCCGTGGCGACGCCGCGGGCGACGAACCGGTCGCCGGTCCACAGCTGGCCGAGGAGCGCGGCCTGCGTCTCCTCCGCCGCCCGCGTCCACCGACGGACGTGCTCCTGCTCGCCGACCTCCGCGGCGAGGAAGGCGAGTTCACGCATCTGCAGGACCATGAAGGCGGCCAGGTCCGCGGTGACGACCACCCGCTCGGGGTCGAAGGTGGTGGCGTTGTCCCAGCCGCTGTCGTTGCCGTGCTGGTAGTGGGGCAGTTCGGCGCCGGGGGCACGCCGGGCGGTCAGCCAGAAGTCGGTCCAGCGCGCCAACCGCTGGTAGGTCTCGGCCAGTTCGGCCCGGCTCGGCGGCGTCGGCAACCGGCGGCGCAGATGGCCGAAGGCCCAGCCGTGGATGGGTGGTTTGACGAAGTTGTGGAGCACCTCGGAGTGGGTGACCGAGTCGGGCAGGGCGCCACTGCCGTCCTGATGGTCGAAGGGCAGGTGGAACTGGTCGAGCGCGAGGCCGGGGCAACCGGGGGCGAGGGCAAGGGCGTTGAAGCAGTGGTCCCAGCTCCAGACCTTGTCCATCCAGTGCTTGGACATCAGCACACCGGGCCGGGTGACGAGCCCCGCCGGCCGTACGGTCGCCGACCAGACGACGTAGGCGGCGAGTTCGGCGGCCGGAGTGTCGGGCGAGCGCCAGGGGGCCACGGCGTCGACGAAGTCGGCGAAGGCACCCTGCGCGCGCTTGACGACCTCGTCGAAGGCCGTCGAGGCCGTGTAGGGCGGGCTGGCGGTGTCGAGTTCCTCGATCGCGAGCTCCCAGCCGTCGCCCGCCGTCGCCCCGACGGTGAGTCCGCGGTCGGTGCTGCCCAGGCTCTGCTCGCCGGCGGTGTCGGTGGTCGTGCCGGACAGCACGGTGACGCGGTAGCGGCGGCCGGTCTCGTACGACGTGAACACGTGCGCGTCGGCCGCCGGGTCCCGGAAGAAGTACGTGCCGCTGAACGGGGTCAGGGCCTGTTCCGCCGCGAACACCCCGATGTGCAGGCCGCTGCCCCGCAGCCGCACGGTGTCCGGCGACTCGTAGGCCAGGTCGATGCGGCCGCCTTCCGCGGTCCAGGTGAGCCGTCCCGGGGTGGCCCGGCGCTCGGTCCGGGCGCGCTCGCCCCCGGTCAGGGGGACCAGGCGCAGGACGGCGTGCATGCCGTTCTGGTGCGAGACGAGGTGGAGGTCCTCGGCGTACGTCTTCTCCGCCACCACCGGGGAGATGTCGAACCACGACCCGTAGGTGCTGAAGGGGATGTCGGAGAGGGAGAAGGCCGGGCCGGTACGGGCGACGGTCATGAAGGGGCAACTCGTTTCTTGGGCGAGGGCAGGCCGACGGGTCGGCCGGGACAGGCGGGGCGGGCGGCGCGGGACAGGCCGGGGCTTCAGTCCTTCACGGCACCGGCGGTCACACCGGCGGCGACATGGCGCTGGGCGAGGACGAGGATGACCGCGGCGGGAAGCGAGGCCACGACGGCGGTCGCCATGATCGCGTTCCACTCCTGGTTGTTGTTGCCGATGTAGTGGTAGATGCCGAGCGTGATCGGCTCGTGGGCGCCGCCGTTGACGAGGGTGCCGGCCAGCACGAAGTCGGACCAGGACCACAGGAACGCGAACAGCGACACCGTGACGACGGCGTTGCGGCTCATCGGCAGCACGACGGACCAGAAGGTGCGCAGCGGTCCGGCGCCGTCGGTCCGCGCGGCCTGGAGGAGTTCGCCGGGGATGCCGGACATGAACGCGGTGAAGATGAGCACCGCGAAGGGGACGGCCAGGGTGGAGTCGGCGACGATGAGACCGGGGACGGACTGGAGCATGTCCAGCTGGAGGTAGATGGCGTAGAAGCCCATCGCCATGATGATGCCGGGGATCATCTGGGCGGCCAGCAGGAGGAAGCTCAGGACGCCGCCGCCGCGCGGGCGCAGCTTGGCCAGGGCGTAGCCGGCGGGCGCGGCCAGGGCCACGGTCAGGGCCACGGTGCCCAGTCCGACGACGAGGCTGGTGCCCAGGTAGGGCAACTGCTCGTCGAGGACCGTGCGATAGCCGGCCAGGGTGCCGTGCACCGGGAACAGGTCGGGTGGGCTCTTGCGCATGTCCTGGTCGCGGGTGAAGGACACGTTGACCATCCAGTAGACCGGGAAGAGCATGATCCCGGTCAGGAGGACGCCGATCGCGGTCTTTCCCCAGCCGCGCTTGCCGTTCGGGTTCATGACAGCGCCTGCTTTCTCTGCACCCGTACATAGACCAGGCCGAAGGCCAGGGCGGCGACCACGAGCAGGTTGCCGACGGCCGCGCCCGGGCCGAAGGCGGGCACCAGGTTGCCGAAGCCGAGCTGGTAGGACCAGGTGGCGAAGGTGGTGGACGAGTCGGCGGGACCGCCCTTGGTCATGATCCAGATGATGTCGAAGACCTTGAGGGTGTAGACGAGGCCGAGCAGCAGGGTGATCGCGGACACCGGGCGGAGCAGCGGGAAGGTGATCCGCCAGAACCGCTGCCAGGCGTTCGCGCCGTCGATGGCGGCGGCCTCGTACAGCGAGGCCGGGACGGACTGGAGGCCGCTGTAGAGCACGACCAGGTTGAAGGGGACGCCGATCCAGATGTTCGCGATGATCACCGAGGTCAGTGACCGGTCCGGTGCGGTCAGCCAGTTGACCTGATCGATGCCGACGGCGCTCAGCAGGGCGTTGACGACGCCCGATTCGCTGTTGAGCATCCACGACCAGGTGGAGGCCGACACGATCAGCGGCAGCAGCCAGGGCACCAGGAACAGGGCGCGCAGGGTGGCCGAGAGCCGGAAGTGCTGGTTGAAGAAGACGGCGAGGGCCAGGCCCAGGGCGTACTGGAAGGCCAGGCACACGGCGGTGAAGACCACGGTGTGCACAAGGGCGGGGGCGAAGGTCGGATCGTCCAGGACGGTGCGGTAGTTGGCGAGGCCGGTGAAGGGTGCGTCGCCCTGGACGAAGGAGCGGACGGTGTAGTCGCGCAGGCTCAGGTCGAGGTTGCGGTAGAGCGGATAGGCGTAGAAGAGGACGAGGTAGAGGGTGACCGGGGTGAGGAAGGCCCAGGCTGCCCACTGCTGGGAGGTGGGGCGGCGGCGCGGTGCGCGGGGGGCCGGGTCGCTCGACGCGGCTCGGCCGTCCGGCTTGTGGGCGGTGACAGCCATCAAGGAGCCCTGGTGTGCGGTCACTTGACGGCCGACTGGGCTGCGGCCAGGGCGTCCTTCGGGGACTTCGAGCCGCTGAGGGCGGACTGGACGGCCTTCCACATCTGTTCGGAGATCTTCGGGTACTTGGTGCCGAGGTCGTCGCTCGTCCGTCCCCTGGCCGCCTTGACCGCGTCCACCCACGGCTTCAACTCGGCGTTCGCGCTGACCTGTTTGGCCTGGACCTCGCTGGTGGGTGCCACGTAGGACAGCGTGGTGTCGGTGTCGTAGAGGTTGTCGGTGTTGGTCAGGCAGGCGACCAGCTTCTGCGAGGTGGCGTAGCGGCCGGTGTCGCCCTGGACGGGGAGGGTGACGAACTCGCCGCCGGTCGGGGCCGCCGCGGTGCCGCCCCGCGCGCCGGGTATCGGCAGGACGCCGTACGCGAAACCGGCCTTCTTCGCGTTGGCGAGCTGCCAGGTCCCGTTCTCGGCGAAGGCGTAGTCACCGCTCGCGAACTCCTGCCAGCTGGTGGTCTGGGTGTTGTTGATGACGGAGTTGGGCGCGTACCCCTTCTTCACCCAGTCGGTCCACAGCTGGAGGGCGGCGGTGCCCTCGGCGGAGTCCAGTGCGGTGAGCTCGGCGCCCGCTCCCCAGAACCACGGCAGGAACTGGAAGCTGCCCTCCTCGGTGCCGATCGCGGAGAAGGTGATGCCCTTCTTGCCGGCCTGGTCGACCTTGGCCAGGGCCGCGGTCAGGGAGGTCCAGTCCTTGACCGAGGCGATGTCGACGCCGGCCTCCTTCAGGACCTCCTTGTTGTAGTAGAGGGCGAGGGTGTTGGCGCCGATCGGGGTGCCGTAGGTCTTGCCGCCGGTCCGGCCCGCCGCCAGCAGGTTGGGGTCGGTCTCGGAGGTGTCCAGCTTGTTGTCGTCGGTCGTGGTGAGCACGCCCGCCTCGGCCAGCGTCGAGACCACCGGGTTGTCGACGACGAGGAGGTCGGCGGAGTTGTCCTGCTGGGCCGCCAGCAGCGCCTTGTTCGGCAGGTCGCTGGTGTCGAAGGCGGTCCGCTTGATCTTCACGCCGGCCTCGGTGCCGCAGGAGTCCAGCAGCTTCGCCCAGGCCGAGCTCTTGTCGAACTGCGGGTAGGGGTCCCAGATCGTGTACGTCCCGCTGTCCGCCGTGTTCGAGCCGGCGCCGTCCGAGCCGGAGCCGCAGGCGGTGGCGGTGACGGCGACGGCCAGGGCGGTGAGGGCGGCGGCGGTCAGGCGGCGGTGCCTGGGGGTGCTGTTCATCGCGGGTTCCTTCGGGTTCTTGGCATGCGGGCGCCGGGGCACGGGCTTTTCGAGCATGGCGGTGCCGAAGCAGCGGCACGCGTTCGGGCATGGCGGTGCCGAGGCAGCGGCACGGGCCTTCGGGCACGGCGTGCCGGAGGCAGTGGGCTGCCGGGCGGAACGGGCACGGCGAGCGGCGCCGTGCCGCGAGGGCGCTGGGAAGGGTTTCCGAGAGGGCCGGGGTCAGGCGGTGGCGGCTCCCGCGGGGCCGGTGCTGGCCCGCAGCGAGATCGGCGGCGTGAGCAGATGGTGGCGGGGTGGCGAGGCGGGCTGGTCCAGCCGCTCCACCAGCAGCTCGACGGCGAGTCGGCCCAGCTCGGCCGCCGGTACGTCCGCCGCGGTGAGCTGCGGTGTCACCGTCTCCGCCCAGCGGCCCGCCACGACCCCGGTGACGGAGAAGTCCCGCGGCACATGGCGGCCCGCCTGGGCGAGGCCCCGGTAGAGGCCGCCCAGGGCGGCCTCGTTCAGGGTGACCAGGGCGGTGGTGTCCGGGTCGTCGTGCAGGATGCGTTCCACGCAGCTCTGGCCCGAGGCCGCGTCGTCCCCGCAGCAGTACGTCCGGACCGTCAGCCCCCGCTCGGCCGCGGCCTTGGTGAAGCCGTCCAGGCCGCGGTGCGCGGACTCGTACCCGGCCCGCATCAGCTGCTCGGGCCGGTTGACGAAGGCGACCCGGCGGTGGCCGAGGTCCGCCAGGTGGTGGACGCAGGCCGCCGCGAGGGCGGTGTGGTCCAGGGCCACCCACCAGCCGCCCTCGGGGCGGGCGGTGCGTCCGATGGTGACGGAGGGGAAGTCCAGCTCGGCCAGGTGATCGACCCGGTCGTCGGTCAGCCTGATCTCCATCAGGATCGCGCCGTCGACCCGCCGCTCCCCCAGCAGCCGCTGGAAGGAACGGTCGCTGTCGACGCCGCTGGGCGACAGCAGCACGTCGTAGTCGTACGCCGCGGCGGCCTCCACCACGCTGCCGATGAAGTCCAGCTGCATGCCCGTGTAGTGGTTCCCGGCCGGCGGGAAGACCAGGCCGAGCGTGCTGGTCCGCCCGTTGGCCAGGGCGCGGGCGCTGGCGCTGGGCCGGTAGCCCAGTTCGTCGACGACCTGCTGGATCTTCCGGCGGGTCTCCTCCGAGACGGGACGCTTGCCGCTCAGTGCATAGGACACGGTGCTCCGCGACACACCGGCCCGGCGGGCGATCTCACCGATGTTCACGGCGACTCCTTGTCGGGAGAGAGGCGAACTCCGACTGTCGAACCGGTTCGCGTGAAGTGACGGTAGGAAGCACCCGTGGCGCTGTCAACACCCCGGACAGCATCAGGACTTCCTGCTGTCGAGGGGATTGCCCGCCCGATACCCCGGTGCTAGCTTGCCGAACCGGTTCGACAGGAAGATCCGCAGCGACCGCCGGTCCCAGAACCGTGCGCCGTCGAACGGGTTCGCATTGCCGTTACTCAAGGATCGAGGACGCAATCCATGTCATCCCCCGACAGACCGGCGCGGCGCCGCGCCCCTGCCGCCGTGGCCCTGACCCTCGGCGCGGGCCTGCTGGCCGCACCCGTCGCGCCCGCGCAGGCGGCCGACGTGCCCGGGCCCACCGCCCGCTACACCTTCGACCAGGACGACCTCGCCTCCGGCCGGATCACCGACAGCTCCGGCAACGGCCTGACCGCGACCCTGGTGAACGGCTCCACCGCCCGCTCGGTCGACGGCACCGGCGGCGGCCGGGCCCTCTCCCTGCCGGGCGGGGCCCCGACCTCCGACGGCGCCTACGTCCGCCTGCCCCGCGAGGTGGTCGGCGACGCCAGCGACCTGACGGTCTCCGCCCGGGTGAAGTGGAGCGGCGAGAAGTCGTCCTGGCAGCGCATCTTCGACCTCGGCACCGACACCACCAGGTACCTGTTCAGCACTCCGTACAACGGCGGCGGGCTGTTCCAGACCTCGGTGACCACCGGCGGAGGCGGCGCGGAGGCCCAGGTCCGCGGCTATGCGATGCTGCCGGCCGACGAGTGGCGGACGGTCACCGTCACCCTCGACACCACCGCCGGCCGGCTGACCACCTACCTCGACGGCGTGGCGGTCTCCTCCGCGGCGACCGGCATCAAGGCCAGGGAACTGCTGGGGGATTCGGCCACGGCGGCCGGTTACATCGGCAAGTCCTTCTGGCCCGACCCGCTCCTCAAGGGCGCCATCGACGACTTCACGGTGTGGCACTCGGCGTTGAACGCGGAACAGGTGGCGGGCCTGGTCGACGCCGTCCCGACCGTCGGCGAGCTGTCGCGGACCTCCTTCGACGTCCGCACGACGACCGGAACCGCCCCGTCGCTCCCCGCCGCCGTCCGCTCCGCCTTCTCCGACGGCTACGACCGCGACACCCCGATCGTCTGGGACGCCGTACCGCCCGAGAAGTACGCGCGGCCCGGCACCTTCACCGTCCCGGGGGTGGCGGCCGGACGGGCCGTCGAGGCCACCGTCACCGTGGTCCGCGAGGGAGCCCTCACCGTGGATCTCGGCTCGGACACCGGCGCGTTCCACGGCGGCGCGTCCGGCACCCTCTACGGCGTGTACGGACCGGACGTCCCGACGAACAACCTGTTGGAGGGCATGGGCCTGCGCACGGTCTCCACCAAGGCGCAGGACGGGCCGCAGCACCCCGGTGCCGACGCGCTGGAGGTGGTGAAGCCGCTGGCCGACTCCACCGACGGCGATGTGTACATCTACATGACGGACATCCACCGCGGATTCCCGTACGAGTGGCCGGGCGACACCCCGGCGGAGAAGCTCAAGCTCTACGAGGACAAGCTCGCCCGGCAGGTCGACCAGGTGCTGCAACTGCCGAGGGAGTACCAGGACAACATCGTCTTCGTGCCGTTCAACGAGCCCGAGGGCAACATGTTCGGCACCGGGCAGTGGAGTTACGACAAGGTCAGCTGGCTCACCGACCCCACCGCCTACTTCGCCGCCTGGGACTCCGCGTACCGGCTCATCAAGGGCAGGATGCCGGACGCCCGCATAGCCGGCCCCAACACCAGCGTCCTGTACGACCAGGTGAAGGGCTTCCTGACGCACGCGCTGGCCGCCGGCACCCTCCCGGACGTCATCACCTGGCACGAGCTCAGCCACCCGGAGGCGGTCCGGGAGAGCGTCGCCGAGTACCGCACGTGGGAGAAGGATCTGTTCGAGGGCACAGCCCGGGAAGGCACCCGGCTCCCCGTCAACATCAACGAGTACGCGTTCAACTACCACACCTCGGTCCCGGGCCAGATGATCCAGTGGGTGTCCGCGATCGAGGAGTCCAAGGTGGACGCCGACATCGCGTACTGGAACATCGACGGCAACCTGTCCGACTCCGCCGTGCAGTCCAACCGCGGCAACGGCCAGTGGTGGCTGCTGAACGCGTACGCCTCGATGACCGGGCACACCGTGACGGTGGCCCCGCCGTTCCCCGGCCAGAACTACACCATGCAGGGTGTCGGCACCCTCGACACCGGGAAGAAGCAGGCCCGGCTGCTCTTCGGCGGGTCCACCGGCAAGGGCCACATCACCTTCGACAACGTCCCGAAGAAACTCTTCGGCGGCCAAGTGCACGCCTGGGTGAGGGAGATCGAGTGGAGCGGCCAGGTCGGCGACAACTCCGGCCCGAAGCTGCTCACGGAGACCGACCTGAAGGTCGGTGACGACGGCACGGTGGTCATGGACTTCGGCGACGGTGGTCTGCCGACGCTGAAGGAGTCCTCGGCGTACGAGATCGTCCTCAGCCCGGCCGGGAAGGCGCAGGGCACGCAGGCGCCGCCGGTGCGCTGGCAGGGTTCCTACGAGGCGGAGGACGCCGCGCACTCCGGGTCCGGCTGGTCGAAGAACGGCCCCGAGGGGTCGCCGCGCGACGTGTCGAAGTTCTACACCTCCGGCGGCCACGACGTCGGCGGCCTGCGCACCGGCTCGGACGTCGCCCTCGACTTCACCGTGGACGTGCCCGCGGACGGCACCTACGACCTGAGCGTCTTCGCCAACTCCCTCAACACCTACGACAAGGTGCAGGAGCAGGGCCCCACCAACGTCTTCCTGCGTGTCGACGGCAAGGCGGAGGGCGAGCAGGAGCTGCATCTGCCGCTCGGCTACAAGTGGGTGGTGTGGGACCACACCGACACCCAGGTGCGTCTCACCAAGGGCAGGCACACCCTGACGCTCGCCGCGAAGAGTCACGACGGCAAGCGCACGACCAAGGGGGACGCCATCGTCGACCGCCTCACCCTGGCACTCCCGGACGGCTCCGCCGGCACCCGCGTGTACGAGGGTGAGCTGGCCTGGCTGGGCGGTGGCGCCCGTGCCGTGTACGACCTGCCGCGGCGCGCGGCCACGGGGTCGGGTGCGGCCCGGCTCGCGCAGGGCCAGACGGCCACGTTCTGGGTCTACTCCCCCGCCGACCGCGAGGCCACGATCGACGTGGCCACCCTCGGCGGCACCGGTGCCCGGCTCGCCGTCAACGGTCACGGCGTCCTGCGCCTGGCCAAGGGCCGGAGCAGCGTGGCGGTCTCCCTCTCGGGCGGCGTCAACAAGGTGACCCTGACCGGCGGTTCGACCCCGGTACTGGTGGACCGCCTGTCGGTCACGCCCACCGAGGGCACCCTGCCGAGCCGTACGTACCGGGCCCGGGACGCGGTCCTCGCGGGCTCGGCCGAGCTGACCCCGCTGTCCCTGGCGACGGACGGGACGGCCGTCACGGGCGTCGGCGGTGCACCGGGCAACGCCAACACCGCGACGTTCACCGTCTCCGCTGACCGGGCCGGTCTGCACGCGCTCCGCATCCGCTACTCCAACCCCGAGCAGTCCGAGGCCACCCACTACAACCCGGACCCGCTCGCCCGTCACGCCGACATCAGCGTCAACGGCGGCGAGCCGCAGCGGGTCGGCTTCCCGCACAGCTTCCACCGGAACAACTTCTGGGAACTGACCGTCCCGGTCCGGCTGGAGAAGGGAGCGAACACTGTCACCTTCCGCTCCGAGGAACTGCCGGACTTCGACGGCACGACCTACGCCTCGGACACCTTCCCCGGTGTCCTGCTCCGGTCCCGGTACGCGCCGCTGATCGACCGCATCACGGTCACGCCGTACGCGAGGGAGGTCCGGTGAGGTGAGCGGCGCGGGCGCGCCCCGAGTGGTGCGCTACACCGCTGCCGTCGCGTAGAAGTGCGCCCGCACGCGCAGCAACCACGCCTCCACGGCCGCCTCGTCGGGCTGTTCGGGCAGTGCCGTGCGGGTCTCGGCGAAGGCCGCCTCGTAGTGGGCGAGGAGCGGGCGCGCGGCGGTCGGGTCGGCGGCCACGCGGTCGCCGAACTCGACGTACTCCTCCGGGTCGTCGAGGCGGATCGTGAGGGCACCGGTGGTGTACAGCTCCAGGCCCTGGTGGCACAGCCGCTTGAGATGGCGGGCGTGCTTCGCGGTGCGGGCGCCCGCCTCGCGGCCCTCCAGGCGGCGGAACTGCTGGGTGGCGTACCCGAGATAGGCGTCCCGGACCCGCTTGGCGCTCAGGAACGAGGTGCGCAGGCCGATGAGTTCGTCGCCGAGCGGCGTGCGCACCTCGTACAACTCCGCGGGCAGCCAGGCGAGTTCCATGGCGGTGGGGTTGCCGCTCAGGGCGAGTCGGCACCACTTGGCGGCCTCGTGCAGGGTGCTGTCCGGGTCGGTGCTCACGTGCGACTCCTTCGGCCGGTGCAGGCCGTGCAGGGCCTCGGTGGGCGCGGCGAACATGCCGAGGCGGTCCACGTCGGAGCACGCGTGGGCGAGGCCGTAGGCGGTGGAACCGACGATGCCGGACAGCAGTACGTTCGGGACGGTCATGGTCGGTCACCTCTCCTCGGGGTGGGGTCGTGTGGGTTCATTGTGGTGACCTGCGAGGATGCGGTCATCACATTTTCTGTGCGGGTGAACCGAGGGAGACGGCGCGGTGCTGGCAGGGGCGGGGAAGGCTTGGCGGCGGATGGCTCACGCGGCCTTGCTGGCGGGCGTGTTGGCGGGCTGTTCCGGTGCCGGTGCCGGGGAGGACGGCGCGGGGCAGGACAGCGACTCGCCGTCGAGCCCCTCGGCGAGCGCGGCGAAGAGCTCCCCGACGAGTACCGCGACGAGTACCGCCGCCCGCGCCGAGGGCGGCGGCACGATCGGGGCGGCCGGCTCCGCCTGTCTGCTGCCGGTCCGTTTCGACCTCGCCGCCGAGTGGAAGGCGGACGCCATCGACGGCTCGGCCGCGGACGCCGAGGCGAAGGGCGGTGACACACCAGTGGCCGACGAGGACCTGGCTGCGCTGCTGCGTCAGGGGCCCGTCACTGTGGTGTGCGAGGTGGACGCCAAGCCCGCGGGGCACCTCGGCTTCCTCCGGGTCTTCACCGGCGGGCCGGGCGAGGGCGGCGACGCCCGGGCCGTACTGGAGGGCTTCGTCGCGGCCCAGGACGGGGCGACGAAGGCGAAGTACGGCACGTTCGAGGCGGGCGGCCTCCCCGGCGTCGAGGTCGACTACCTCTCCACCAACGAGCTCCTGGGCGAGACGAAGCAGGAGTGCGCCTTCGCCGTCGTCACGCCCGACGGGCCGGTCGTCGTCCACCTCGGCGGCGCGGACACGGAGGAGCACCAGGACATGCTCCCGGCGTACGAACTGGCGAAGAAGACGCTGCACACCGCCTGAGCGGACGGCTCCTTCAGCCCTGCTCGCCCGTGTAGAAGGCGATCGTCGCGGCGGTCGTGGACTCGACCGTCCCGGCGTCCGCGCCCGACGCGCTGTACGCCGCGCCCCAGGCGTTGCCGGAGAGGGTCGCGCACTTCTTGCCCTCGTCCGAGAGCTGCCAGGCCACCGCCTCCTCCTGGGTCATGGCGCCGCCCGCGAGGTGCAGGGCGAGGCCGAGGGACATGAGGTCCCAGCCGACTCCGGTGGCGCCCGGGCCGTACCGGCCCCAGAACTCGTCCGGTACGACGGCCACGTGCTCCAGCACGAACACGGTCCGCCCGTCGTCCTCGGGCGTCAGCCGGACCTCGACCTCGCTGAAGCCGGGGTCGGGTCCGAACAGCCAGCTCACCCGCAGCCGTTCGGGCTCCACGCACTCGAGGATCTCGCCGCCGGCCTGGCCCTCAAGCTGGTAGTGGCCGCCGACCTTGAAGTCCCCGCTGACCGGAAGGAACCAGCGGCTGATCCGCTCGGGGGACGTCACCGCGTCCCACACGTCGGCGATGTCGGCGTCGTAGGTGCGCCGCAGCAGCACGGTGCGGGCCTCACCCGCGTCGACCTTGCGGCTGCCGACCTCCCGGTGGAGCCGGTTGATCTCGTCGGCGAAGTCAGTCATCTGCGCTCGTTTCCTCTCTCGTTCTCCGCTCGCGCTCACCTCGCGCGAGCTCCGTGGCCAGCGCGTCGAGGCGCTGCTCCCAGAACCCCCGGAACCGGTCCAGCCAGGCGTCCACCTCCCGGAGGGGGTCGGCCTGGACGGCGTAGAGCCGTCGCGTTCCCTCGGCCCGTACGGACGCGAATCCGTTGTCCCGCAGCACCCGCAAGTGCTGTGAGACGGCCGGTTGGGAGATCCCGAACTCACTCCGGATCACCGCGCTGACCTCGCCCGACGTCTGCTCACCCGAGGCAAGCAGCTCCAATATCCGGCGTCTGACCGGATCTCCCAGTACGTCGAAGGCGTGCACGGTCCCGACTATGCCACGAGCCACTTATATAAGACAACACTTAAATAAGCCGCCCTTTTCGGTTGTTCCGCCGCGCCCTCGGGCAGGCGGGGCGGTCGGGCCGGGAGTCGGGGGCCGGTGATGACCGTGCGGATATGTGCGGGCCGCGGTTGGCCAGCCAATGGTCCGGAACAGCGGTGCGGTGCGCGCGCTGCGACGCCCTCCGGTCACGCCTTGGGATGGTGACGACGCAAAGGCTCAGTCGTCGGCCTCCCGGCGCAGGTACCAGACCGTCGCGGCAACTGCCGCCAGCCATACCGCCGTCACGGCGACCGGACCGCCGATCAGGTCGCCGTACTTGTAGGACGGCATCGCGAGGACGACGGCGAACCAGGCGACCAGTCCCCACCTGCCGAACGACCGCGGCAGGTCCCGCCCCGCCCGGAACACGACGACGCCGCCCGCCCCCATGCCGTAGAGCCCGGCCGCGAGCAGGGCGAGGGCGAGGGCGGTGTCGAACGCGGGGTCGTCCTGCGCCGCTCGGACCTCGAAGGCGGTCAGCACCGTGAAGGCGCCCAGCAGGACGGCGCCCGTTCCCCACACCCGTCGCCACCCGGCGCGCCGGCGGCGCCGGACCTCCTGGTGGGTCAGTCCCTGCGCACGGCGCCGCTCCGCGTCCCGCCGGGAACGCCGTGCGGCCCGCAGCCGGTCCCTGCGCCTACGGATCTCACGCCGTCGGCGCCGCCCGGCCGTCTCTCCCCAAGGTCCGGCCATCAGCCGACTCCCCCCGTCGTCCCCTAGGGAGGAGTTCCCGGCCCGGCCGCTGATTCAGGCCGGGACCCTCACGAACCGCTCCAGCGCCCGGGTGAGTTCCTCCGGTTTCTCGACCGGGAGCTCGTGACCGGCGTCGATGATGCGGACCTCGGCGTCCGGATACGCCTTCGCCATCCGCAGCATCTGCCGCACCGGCAGTTGGATGTCGTGGTAGCCGTGGATCATCAGGGTGGGGACACGGATCTCGCCGACCCGGTCCAGGACGTCGAAGGCGCGCATGGCGCCGTACAGCGTCATGACGACCTCGCGCGGGGTGGCCGCCGAGGCCTTGATGTACGCGCGGATCTCGTCGCGCGGATAGCCGGGAGCGAAGGCGCGCTTTATGTTGGCGGCGACGAACAGCTTGAAGGGCAGCAGCGTCGAGGCGCCCATCAGCAGCCCCCTGCCCCGGCTGTAGGTCATGCGGCCGATCGAGTCGACCAGCACCAGGCGCTCGACCCGCTCGGGGTGGGCCAGCACGATGGTCTGCGCGATCATGCCGCCCATCGAATGGCCGACGAGGACGCACCGCCCGACCTCCAGGTGGTCGAGCAGGGCGAGAACGTCGTCGGCAAGCTCCGCGACCGTGCGCACTCCGGCCCCGCCGCTCTCGCCGTGGCCCCGCAGGTCGAGCCGGATCACCCGGCGCTTCGGGGCGAAGTGCGCGAACTGGTGGTCCCAGCGGTGCCGGTCGGCCGTCCAGCCGTGGACGAACACCAGGGGCACGCCCTCGCCGTCGCGCGGGCCCTCGTCGTCGTACGTCAGCGCTGCGCCGTCGACTTCGAGCTGCGGCATGGCGGCCTCCCTGCGGTCCCGTTGGTTACTGACCGGTACGGTAGCCGTCCGCCGGGCCGTCGTCACCGTGCGGTGGGCCACTGCGTCCCGCTCGTGCAGACCGATGGGGCCACTGCTTCCCGTTCGTGCAAACCCGTGGGGCCACTGCCTCTCCCCCGAGTGCGCCCATGACGAGGCGCCCGGCCGGGAGAACCGTGCCGGGCGCCGCCATGAACCGGGATCAGCCGCCGTTCAGCCGCGCGCGCAGGAGCCCCTTGCCGAGCTCGGCTCCCTTGCGGCTGTCCGCCTGGGCCTTGCGGAAGAGGTCGGCGACCTCACTGTCCTTCTCGCGTTCGGCGTCCTGGATGTACGACTCCAGGCGCAGCGCGTTGCTGAGGCACGCCTCGACGTACCAGATGAGGTTGTAGTCCTTGTCCGGCGTACCGGTCACGCCGCCGGTCTCCGTGCTGCTGGTCATGAGGGCCTCCTCCAGCGGTTGTCGTTCCGGGGCTGGCCGGGTACCCGCTCCGCGCCGCTCAATCAGCTTCCGCGCAGGTCTGTCAGCCGACGTCCCACAGGAACCGGTGGGTGTGGATGCCGAAGTAGGGGAACGAGCGGACCTCACGGACGCCTTCGACGGCCCGTACGACGTCGTTGACGAAGTCCAGCAGGTCCCGCGGGCCCGGCGCGACCACCTCGACGAACAGGTCGAAGCCGCCGGAGGTCAGCACCGAGTAGACCACCTCGGGGCGCCCGGCGAGTTCGTCGGCGACGGCACGGGGGTCGCCGTCCACGCCGATGCCCAGCAGGGCCATGGCCTGCCCGCCCATGGCCATCGGGTCGGTGACCCCGACGACCTGAACGGCCTTGGAGTCCAGCAGGCGTTGGAGCCGCTGCCGGGCGGCGGACGCGGAGAGGCCGACCTTGGGACCGAGGTCGGCGTAGGCGATACGGCCGTCGGTCTGGAGTTCGCGCAGGATGGCGCGGTCGATGTCGTCCATGGGCTCAGCCCGCCAGCTCGGCGAGGGCGGCGGCGAAGACCTCGGTGTGGGTGTCCACGTCGCTGTCGGTGGTGTCGGGGCACATCAGCGCCATGTTGTGGAAGGGCGTCATGAGGATGCCCCGGTTGGCGAGGTGGAGGTGGAGGAAGTCCTCCAGCTCCTCGTCGGCGGCCGCCGCGGACTCGGTGCCGGTGCGGGGTGCGGGGGAGGCGAAGCGGTACTCGGTGCGGGCGCCGAGCCGGCTCACCGACCAGGGCAGCGCATGGGCGTCGATGCCCGCGCGGACACCCGCCTCGAAGCGCTCGGACAGCTTCGCCATGTGGGCGAACGCGTCGTCGGTCAGCACGTGTTCGAGAGTGGCGCGCATCGCGGCGACCGAGAGGGCGTTCCCGGCCAGGGTGCCGCCGACGCCGCCCATGTCGACGAGGTCGAGGTCGGCCCGGCCGAGGAGCCGGTCGGCGAGTTCGGCGGACAGGCCGTAGGCGCCGGCGGGGATGCCGCCGCCGATCGCCTTGCCGACGGTGAGCAGGTCGGGCTCCAGGTCCCAGGCCGCCGTGCAGCCGCCGGGTCCCGCGGAGAGGGTGTGCGTCTCGTCGTTGATCAGCAGAGTGCCGTGCCGCCGGGTCAGCTCGCGCACGCCCGTCAGGTATCCGGGCTCCGGCAGCACGATGCCGATGTTGGTGAGGGCGGGCTCCATGAGGACGGCGGCCACGTCGCCGTGGGCCAGCTCGCGCTCCAGCTGCTCCAGGTCGTTGAACTCGGCGACCCGGCTGGTGAGCGTGACGTCGCAGGGCGCACCCACGTTGCCGGGTCGGGCCGTGCCCGCGCCGTCCGGTCCGACGACGATGAGGGACTCGTCGACGCTGCCGTGGTAGCTGTAGCTGTTCACGAGGATCTTCGGGCGGCCGGTGACGGCCCGCGCCAGCCGGATCGCCCACCGGTTGGCGTCCGTCGCGGTCAGCGAGAAGCTCCAGCGGGCCAGTCCGAAGCGGCGGGTCAGTTCGGCGCCGACCCACTCGGCGTCCTCGGTGGGCAGCATCGCGGTCGCCCCGCCGAGCTCGGCGAACCGGCGCTGGACGGCCTCGGCCACGGGCGCCGGGGAGTGTCCGGCCATGGCGCCGGTGTCGCCGAGGCAGAAGTCGACGTACTCATGGCCGTCGATGTCGGTGACCCTGGCGCCCCGGGCGCTGTCCAGGTAGCGCGGGAAGGGGCCGGCGGTCTTGTTCATCCAGGTCATCGGGACCCGTCCGAAGAGATGGCCGGCGCGCGCGTAGGCCTCGCGGGAGCGCGGGCAGCGCCGCTCGGCCTCCGCCCTCTCGCGGGCCAGCAGGTGCTGAAGGCGGGTGCGGTCCATGGGTACCTCTGACGGTGAGTGCCGACTGATCGACGGCAGGGTACGGCTGAAAACGCACTGATCTCAAGCATTGAGAACTGATTCAATTGCCGTGACAATCGATTCGAGCGTCGGACGACCGGTCTCGGGTGTCAGACGACGGGTCTCGGGTGTCAGACCACCAGGCCCGGGCGCCAGATGGCCAGTCTCAGGTGCCGGTCGACCCGTCTCAGGTGCCGGTCGGCCCGTTGCAGATGTCGGCCGACCGGTCAGGAGTGCCCGCTGCCCGCGTGCCGGTCGCCGGCCGCGTCGGCTTCCGGCTGAAACGGGTGCAGGGGCGCGACCGGTCCCCCGTACCGGTCGCGCCCCTGCGGCTCGACGAACTTACGTGAATGACCGCGCGATTGTGAATCGCGTTCATGCCAGATGCGGCGCCCCGGGCACTCACCTGTGCACAGGTGAGTCCGAATAGCACGCTTTCTGACGGTGCACCACCCCCGGCACGACGCCTATCGGGTGAGCCGAGGCTGCTCGACGTCCCCCGTCGCCAGATGGGCGAGGACGACCTCGTACAGGTCGCTGCCGCCCGCCAGCAGCTGGCGCTGGAGCACCGGTTCCGCGCTGCGCACATGCTCGCGCACGGTCTGCGCGTGCACGCCGAGCGCCTGCGCGGTCCGCTCGGAGTTGCCGCCGGCGGCGATCCACGTGCGCACGGTGCGGCGCAGATCACGGGCGTCCGCGGCGAGGCGTCCGACGAGATCCTGGCCCCAGGTGCGCAGGGCGGGTCCGGACAGCACCTCCCCCAGCCCGGCGGGCGCCCCGAGTTCGGGCGTCGCGACGACGGGCGCCGGCTCCAGGCAGACCTGGGTGTTGAGCGCCAGATGGACGACGGCCCGGGCGGTGAGATCGGAGAAGGACACGCCCAGCAGCCCCTCGACCCGCTCCATCCGGGCCCGCACGGTGTTGCGGCTGACGCCGAGGACCTTGGCCGCGTTGACCGCGGTGAACTCCAGACCGAGCCGTGTGGTGGCGAGGAGCTCGGCCCGGGTGTGGTGGGCCAGCGTGTCGAGGGGGCGCAGCAGATGGGCCGTCCAGCTGCGCAGGAGCGCGGGGTCCATCAGGCGTTCGGGGTGGGTGCGTTCGGCGTAGACCGCCGCGTTGTCCGGGCGGAAGCGGGCGACCGCGAGGGCGCTGACGGCCTGCCCGTAGGCGACGGAGGTGCGGGCCAGGCCCTGCCGGGCGCTGCCGCCGAGGAAAGTGCCGGGACGCCGGCCGATCACCGCCCGCAGCTCCTGGGCCGCGGCGTCGCCGGGTACGACGACGATGACGTGCTGGTCCATCGCGGGGCAGCGCACGACGAGGGCGCGCTCGGCGGTGGCGTGCAGGCACTCCGCCAGCAGCTGCTCGCGTTCCCCGGCGGGGCTCTCGACGACATAGACGCAGGCCGAGTCGGTGTCGAGCAGCCCCGGCCACAGGCCCGCGGCGACGCGGCGGGCCGAGACGACGTCCTCCACCATCAGCAGTTGCAGGATCGCCAGCCGCAGGTCGGACGTGGCCTGTCGCAGCCGGTGCCCCGCGGCGGTCGACTCACGTGCTCTGAGCAGGAGTTCGACGACCTGCGCGGTGTGCGTCACCATGTCGGAGGCGCGCCGGTCGAACGGGGCGTCGCGGGAGACCGCCAGCACACCCGCCGCGGCCGTGCGCGGCTGCCCGACCCTGACCAGGCGCTGGTGCTGTCCCCCGGCCTCCCAGGCGGCGGAGGCGATCCGGCCCGTGACGAGGTCGGCGACGAGGGCCTCGTCGAGCGGCAGAGGGGTGCCGGCGAGGAGCGTCCCCGTGTCGTCCTGGAGGACGGCCGCGCCCTGCACCCGGTCCGCGAGCCAGGCCACCACCCGCCGTACATCCCGCCCGGTCGGCCGCAGGTGCTCCAGCAGTTGCTGCGCCCACGGCACCTCGGCGTCCGTCCTCCGCGCGCCGTCCTCGCTGCCCGCCACGTCGCCCTTCTCCTCGTCCCTCGCCTCTGCCTCGCCCTGCCGGTCCCGGGACGGTACCTCACCCCCGGGCGGGGGTCTCCCCGTCACACACGGCCGTACGAAGTGCCGAACACCGGCCCGCGAACCGAACGGTCCGTAGGTCCTCTCACCACCCTCCCGCACGGCCGACGCGTCCGGAACGGCATAAGCTCGGCGAATGGCGAAGTACTTCGACGTGCACCCCGACAACCCCCAGCCGCGCACCATCTCCCAGGTCGCGAACAGCATCCGGGACGGGGCACTCATCGCGTATCCGACGGACTCCTGTTACGCGCTCGGCTGCCGCCTCGGCAGCCGTGACGGCATCGAGCGCATCCGCACGATCCGCCATCTGGACGACCGGCACCACTTCACCCTCGTGTGCCAGGACTTCGCTCAGCTGGGCCAGTTCGTACGGGTGGACAACGACGTGTTCCGTGTCATCAAGGCCTCGACACCGGGCAGTTACACGTTCATCCTGCCGGCGACCCGGGAGGTGCCGCGCATGCTGCAGCACCCGAAGAAGAAGACGGTCGGCGTCCGCATCCCCGACCACGTCGTCACCCAGGCCCTGCTCGCCGAGCTGGGCGAGCCGCTGCTCTCCAGCACTCTGCTCCTGCCCGACGAGGACGAACCGATGACCCAGGGCTGGGAGATCAAGGACCGCCTCGACCATGTACTGGACGCGGTGCTCGACTCCGGCGAGTGCGGCACCGAGCCGACGACCGTCATCGACTTCTCCGACGGCGAGGCGGAGATCGTGCGGCGGGGAGCGGGCGACACGACGCGGTTCGAGTGAGCAGAGCGTGCGCCGAGGGGCTTTCGCATCCTGACCACGGAGTACTGGGGCAGGGGGCCTCGCGGTCCACTTACATGCAGCATGAAACGATATCCGCCGGCCCGCCCCACCCCAGGGCCGGCGAGCCGCTCGCCACCGCATGCACAGAGAGGCACCCCCCATGACCTCCGTACAGGGAACAGCCGTGGACATCCGTACCGCGGACGGCGTCGCCGACGCCTATCTCGCCCGCCCCGACGACGGGCTCCCCCACCCCGGCGTCCTGCTCTACCAGGACGCCTTCGGCCTGCGCCCGCACCTGAGGTCGATGGCCGACCGGCTCGCCGCGGAGGGGTACACGGTCCTGGTGCCCAACGTCTTCTACCGGCACGGCCGTTCGCCGGTGTTCGAGCTGCCGGAGTTCATCGACACCGACGCGCGGCCCGACCTGTGGCACGCGATCGGCCCCGTCATGCAGTCCCTCACCCCCGAGCTCGCGATGCGCGACGCCGGCGCCTACCTGGCCTGGCTGGCCGAGAGCCCGTTCACGGCCGACGGTCCGGTGGCGCTGACCGGCTACTGCATGGGCGCCCGGCTCGCCCTGCTCACCGCCGGCACCTACCCGGACCGGGTGGCCGCCGCGGCCGGCTTCCACGGCGGCAGGCTCGCCACCGACGCCCCGGAAAGCCCGCACCTGGTGGCCGAACGGGTCACCGCCGAGCTGTACTTCGGGCACGCCGACGAGGACCCCTCGATGCCGCCGGAGCAGATCAAGCTCCTGGACGACACCCTCACCGCGGCGGGCGTACGGCACCGCAGCGAGGTCTACCCCGGCGCGCACCACGGCTACACGCAGGCCGACACCGCGGCGTACCACCACGAGGGCGCCGAGCGGCACTGGGCGGCGCTGCTGGACCTGCTGAAGCGGACGTTCTGAAGCAACCTCGGGGCGGCGCACCGGGCCCCCGTGACCGCCGCCCCGCCCCTCCCCGCTCCCTCCCCCTTCGGGCGCATTCCGTCGATCTCATTGACATGCCCGCGTCGCAGCGCAACTCTGAGAGCGCTCTCACAAACAGGTACGGACCAATCTCCGTCCCTCCCCTATCCCCCCACGGAGGTGGAGAGTGCTCGGACGACTCAGGCATCGGCTCCTGGCGGCGGCAGGATCGGCAGCCCTGCTCGGCGCGCTGCTCACACTCGGCGCGCCGACGACCGCGAGCGGCGCGGTACCCGCCACGATCCCGCTCAAGCTGACCAACAACTCGGGCCGCGGCGACCCGGTCTACGTCTACAACCTCGGCACGAACCTGGCGACCGGCCAGCAGGGCTGGGCGGACGCGGACGGCACCTTCCACGCCTGGCCCACGGGCGGCAACCCGCCCACGCCGGCACCGGACGCGTCGATATCGGGCCCGGCGGCGGGCCAGTCGAAGACGATCCGCATCCCCAAGTTCTCGGGCCGCATCTACTTCTCGTACGGCCAGAAGCTGGTGTTCCGCCTGACCACCGGCGGTCTGGTGCAGCCGGCGGTGCAGAACCCGAGCGACCCGAACCGCGACATCCTCTTCAACTGGTCGGAGTACACGCTCAACGACTCGGGCCTGTGGCTCAACAGCACCCAGGTCGACATGTTCTCCGCCCCCTACGCGGTCGGCGTCCAGCGTTCCGACGGCACCACGATCAGCACCGGCCGCCTCAAGTCCGGTGGCTACAAGGCCGTCTTCGACGCCCTGCGCGGCCAGTCGGGCGGCTGGGCCGGCCTGGTCCAGACCCGCGCCGACGGCACGGCACTGCGCGCCCTCTCCCCCGCCTACGGCCTGGAGACCGGGGCCCTGCCGGCCTCCGTCCTGGACGACTACATCAACCGGGTCTGGCAGAAGTACGCCACGACGACCCTCACGGTGAGCCCGTTCGCCGACCAGCCGAACACGAAGTACTACGGCCGGGTCTCCGGCGGCGTCATGAACTTCACCGACTCCTCCGGCGCGGTCGTCACCAGCTTCCAGAAGCCGGACGCCAGCAGTGTCTTCGGCTGCCACAAGCTCCTCGACGCCCCGAACGACGCCGTCCGCGGCCCGATCTCCCGCACGCTGTGCGCCGGCTTCAACCGCTCGACCCTGCTCACCAACCCCGCCCAGCCGGACACGTCGTCGGCGTCCTTCTACCAGGACCCGGTGACCAACCACTACGCCCGCGTCATCCACGGCCAGATGGCGGACGGCAAGGCGTACGCGTTCGCCTTCGACGACGTCGGACAACACGAGTCCCTGGTGCACGACGGCAATCCGCTCCAGGCGTATCTGACGCTGGACCCGTTGAGCTGAGCCGTCCGGAACGACCAGCGCGGTGCGGGATGCCGGGACCCCGATGACGACCACCCACCGCACGATCACCAACCCGCCCGCCCCGCACGACCCGACACCGTCCGGCTCCCGCCACGCGGTGTCGGCGTCCGGTGAACTCGCCCACATCGGCGGCCAGTACGTACGCCTCCAACGCCACCGACGCCCCGGCACCGGGCGGCTTCGCGGCGCAGTCGGAGCGGCGTTCGCCCGGGCGCCCGCCCGGACGCCGAGGCAGGTTCTCGGCGGCACAGAGGAGGGGTGGACGTAGAGGAGGGATGGACGCAGCCGACGGGAACGTTCTGGCGCGGGGCCGCGTGGCGACCAGGCTGCCGGCGCAGGACCTGGACCGGGCGCGGCGGTTCTACTCCGAGGTGCTCGGCCCGGAGCCCGTCGACGAGCGGCCCGGTGGCCTGCTGCACCGTTGCGGCGGAACGGAGTTCGCCCTGTTCAGCTCGGCGGGCGCCGCCTCCGGCACGTCCACCCGGATGGACTGGGAGGTCGCGCCGCCTGGTTCCGGGACAGCGAGGGCAATCTGCTGGGCATCGGGGAGCCGGTGGCGTGCGAGCGACGGCGGGCCGACCGGCCAGGCAGCGCCGCAAGAAGTCACGCGCCCCACAGGCACGATCATGGCCCGATCTCGCCCCCATGTGACCGAAGTGAACACACAGCAGTCCAGAGTTCCTCTGTTACTCCCGGTAAATGCTTGCTTTATACGGCCCTTACGGCGTAGACCTTGCCCCCAGACCTCGCGTGACTCTGGGGGGAGTTGGCGTATGGAAGGCACCGTCGACGGATTCCGCTACGGCGCGGTGACCCCGGTCGCGGCCTATGTGATGGCGTGTCTGGGAGGGGCCCTGGGGCTGCGCTGTATCGTGCGGTCGCTGCTGAACACCCAGTCGTGGAAGCCCGGTTGGCTGGCGCTCGGTGCCGCGTCGATCGGGTGCGGCATCTGGACCATGCACTTCATCGCGATGATCGGGTTCCAGGTCGAGGAGACCCGCATCCGCTACGACACGGGCCTCACGCTTCTCAGCCTGGCCGTGGCGATCGTCGTGGTCGGCATCGGAGTCTTCATCGTCGGCTACCGCGGCGCCGGCACCGCCAGCCTGTCCTTCGCGGGCATCGTCACCGGGCTCGGCGTGGCGGCGATGCACTACCTGGGCATGTACGCCATGCGCCTCAACGGCGCCATCAACTATGACGCGTTGACCGTCGGCCTCTCCATCGTCATCGCGATCGTCGCCGCCACCGCGGCCCTCTGGGCGGCCGTCACCATCCGGGGCTTCCTGACCAGCCTCGGCGCCAGCCTGGTGATGGGCGTCGCCGTCTCGGGCATGCACTACACGGCGATGGCCGCCGTCTCCGTCCATGTGCACGGCACCACCGGCGGCGCCTGGGCCGGCGCCTCGGCGTCCTCGCTGCTGCTGCCCATGCTGGTGGGGCCCGTCATCTTCCTCGTGCTGGCCGGCGTGGTCGTGATGTTCGACCCCCTGCTGGTGCTGGGCGACGGCGACTGGAACCGCCCCACCGCGCATCGCAGGCCGGCCGTGCGACCCGCCGAAGGGACGACCCCCGCACCGACGCACAGTTCGCTCTTCGAGACCCCCACCGGCCCCACGAGCGCACGCCCGCACCCGTACGACACCCCGCGACGCACCGTCGAACGGTGACCCGGCCCCCAACAACCGCCCTTCCCAGGTCCGTTCACCGGCAGCATGCCTCCCCGCCGACCGGCCTCTCCTAGATCATTGTTACGGTGCACCGGTGTCTGACTCTTCACGTGATACCGCCGAGGGCGCCGGCTGGGGTGCCGCCGAACGCGGCGAGTACGAACGCCGGATGCCGTCCGAGGTCGAGAAGATCTCCTGGCTCGACCCCCGGATGCTGTGGGCGGCCCGCAACGGCGTGCTGGCCTCCTGGTTCGGCGACCCGACGGGCCGGACCAGAAGCCGCTGGGTCGCCCAGCGGGCCGCGGCCGGCGCACCGGCGGACAAGGTGATCCGGCGCGACGACCCGGACCGCTTCTCCTTCATGGTCATCGGCGACACCGGCGAGGGCGACGCACCGCAATACGCTGTCGTGCCGGGCTTTCTGAGGATCAGTCAGGACACCAGCTTCACGGTGCTCGCCAGCGACGTGATCTACCCCGTCGGCAGCGCCGACGACTACGGCACCAAGTTCTTCCGCCCGTACCAGGACTACCGGGCGCCCATCTACGCGATACCCGGCAACCACGACTGGTACGAGGACCTCGGCGGGTTCATGCGCGTCTTCTGCGACGACGCCCCACCGCTCACCCCCGAACCCGCCCCGCGCCCGCTCAGCCGTGCCTGGCTGCGCTCCCTGCTCTGGCACCGCCCGCGTCGCGGCGACGGCCGACACCTCGACGAGGCACGGCAGTTGAGGTCCGCACCGGCCCAACAGGCCGTCCAGCCGGGCCCGTACTGGGCGATCGACGCCGGACCGGTGCGGATCATAGGCATCGACACCGGACTGCTCGGCACCCTCGACGCCGAGCAGGGCGCCTGGCTGCGCGAGGTGTCCCGGGGGCCGCGCCCGAAGATACTGGTCACCGGCTCGCCCCTGTACGTGGACGGCGAGCACCACCCCTGCCCCATCGACGGCGGCGGCACGGTCGACGACATCGTCCGCGACCCGGCGCACCACTACGTCGCGGCGATAGGCGGCGACATCCACAACTACCAGCGCTACCCGGTCGACGTGGACGGCCGCACCATCCAGTACGTGGTCTCGGGCGGCGGCGGTGCCTTCATGCACGCCACCCACACCATCCCGCGCGTCGACATCGCGAACGTCACCGAGGACACCTTCCGCTGCTATCCCCTGCGCGGCGACTCGCTGGCCTTCTACAGCAGGCTCTACGGCCGTCGGCTGCGGCTGCGCCGCTTCTTCACCCTCACCGACGCGGAGGCGGCGGCCGTCGTCGCCGAACGGCTGCGGATCCGGCCGGGCCGCGCCCCCGGCCCGGCGGCCCGCATCACCTGGCGCACCCGTCTGGTCGCCGGGTTGCTGGGCACCGGGCGGCGCCCCGACCGGCCGAAGCGGTTCCGGCTTCCCGTGCGGAAGATCTACACCCAGTTGTTCTCACCGAGTTCGGCGACGTACAGCCCGCCGTTCTTCAAGTGCTTCCTGCGCCTGGACGTCACCCCGGAGTCCATGAGGCTGCGCTGCCACGCGGCGACCGGCAACCTCGCCCAGGAGCTCGATCCGCCGGTGGAGGACGAGGTCACCATCGCCCTGACCTGAGGGCAGCACGCCGGGACACGGCCGGGTCGGCCCCGCCGCACGCCATCGACCCATGACCCGTGGCGGGGCCGTGCCACCCGCCCTGGAGCACGAGAATCACGTCCCCATCCCCGCTGTCGGCCGGTCGGCGGCCAGGCTCACCACCGCCCTGCCCCGGTCCCCACGATCGGCTCCGACGGCTCGCCGTCCACGCCCACCGGCACGTCCCCGGCCAGCATCACCCGGTGCATGGTCCGGGGGTAACCGAGGTGGGCGTTGTCGCTCGGGGCGAGATGGATGGTGGCCCGGTTGTCCCAGAACGCCACGCTGCCCGGCTCCCAGCGGAAGCGGACCGTGTACTCGGGCCGCACCGCCTGCTCCAGCAGCAGCTCCAGCAGGGCCCGGCTCTCCGCCCGGGAGACGTCGGCGATCTGCTCGACGTAGTAGCCGTTGACGTACAGGATCCGCTCCCCCGTCTCCGGATGGACGCGGACCAGCGGGTGCAGCGAGGCGACCTGGTGGTCCAGCAGGTGGCGCACGTAGGCGTCGTCGCCGGGGCGGGGCTGGTAGCCGACGCCAAGGCGGTGTTCGGCGCGCAGGCCGTCCACGAACCGCCGTACCGGGGCGGAGAGTCCGGCGTAGGCGGCGGCCAGGTTGGACCAGGTGGTGTCGCCGCCGTACGGCGGAACGGTCTCGGCCCGCAGGATCGTGGCGGCGGGCGGGTCGATGCGGGCGCCGTGGTCGCAGTGCCAGCCGCGCAGCAGGGTGTGCCGGCGGCGCTGGAGCCACTCGTCGTGCTCCATGCCGAACCTCCCGCCCAGCTCCAGCCGGTCGGCGGTCGTCTCCACCGCGGGGAAGTCCGGCGGCGAGGCGCTCCCGCGCTTGCGCAGCACGACCGGTTCGCCGAACCGGCGCGCGAACGCGACATGCCCGGCGTGGTCGAGCTTCTGGTCCCGGAAGAACACCACCTTCCACCGCAGGACGGCCGCACGGATCGCGGCGACCACGGTGTCGTCGAGTTCCCCGGCCAGGTCGACACCCGTGATCTCCGCCCCGATGTGTCCGGCGACCGGTTTCACCTCGATCCCGGGGATGCCCTCCGCTGCCGTCGCGTCCATGCCCGTGTTCGTCGTCATGCGTGCTCCGTCGGTCGTCCGCGGCTCCTTGACGAAGATCGTGTCAGCGATCACGGGCCCTGGCGACAGTGCCCGACCAGGATCTCCTCCACCAGGTCGGGCACGGACCGTCCGCTGGTGTCGATGCGGCGCAGTCCGGCCGCGTCGACGGATTCCCGCATCAGCTGCTGAAAGCGCCTGGTGCGGGCGAGGAACGTGTCGACGAGCTGCCGCTCCTCGGCCGTCGCCGCCGCGTAGCGTGCCGACGCGTGCATCCTGTCCGCCAGCACCTCGTCGTCCGCGGTGAGCCAGACGGCCTCCGTGTGCGGGACGTCGAGCGCGGCGACCCGGCCGGGCCAGAGCGCGGAGCCCTCCAGCACCAGGCCCGGCCCGTCGCCGCGGGCATGCTCGGTGACGATCTCCTCGATGCGCGGCCACAGGCGTGCGTAGTGGTCGAGCACCGAGCGGATCAGCTCGTCGACGCCGAGCGTGCCGTAGTGCTCGGCGACGTGCGGCGGCACCTCCCGCTCCGGTGTCCGCCAGGGCCGGCCCGGGTGCCGGGCCAGCAGATCCGTCGGCCGATACGCGAACCCGAGCCGCTCGGCGGCGGCCCGGGCCACGGTCGACTTGCCGGTGTGGGACGTCCCTCCGATGAGCAGCACGCGCATGCCACCGACCCTAGTGGGGCCTCACACGGCGAACTCGCGTATCACGGTGTTCCGGAAGACCGCCGTGCCGTCGATCGAGAACAGTGCCAGCCCGGTGTCGACCAGGTACGGGAACGCCTCCGAGGAGTGCACGTGGCGACCGTCGTCGACGAACATCTCCACCGACGTGCGGTCGACGAGGATGCGCAGCTTCACCGTGCGGGCGGACGCGTCGAAGGGGCTGTGGCTCTCCTGCCACCTGCCGGAGGCGTCGGGGTTGACGGTGTTGCGGCGGTTGAGGAACGCGTAGTCGCCGTAGACGCCCGCGTCGATGTGCCGGCTTCCGTCGGCGGAGCGCCGCAGCTGGAGGCCGGCGCCGGTCAGCGACTCCCAGGTGATCTCGGTCGTCACCTCGTAGGAGATGCCCGTGTGGTCGAGGACGCGGGTGCCGGACACCGGCAGGTCGCCGAGTTCGATCGTGCGGGAGACGTGGTCGTCCAGGGTGGCCACCGGCCGTGACGCCAGGTAGTAGGTGCCGGTCGCGGCTCGTTTCAGGGTGAGCTCACGGACGATCGAGTCGGTGCCGTTGAAGCCGTCGCAGTCGATGGTGGGGGTCGTGTTGGCGTAGTCCCAGTTGTTGAGCCAGCCGATCGCGTACCGGGCGCGGTCGTCGAGGGTGCCGTCGGCATCGCGCTTCTCGAAGGTGACGGCCCCGTACCAGTCCCAGCCGTGGTCGAGCCACTGCGGATCGCTCGCGTCGGCGGTGAAGGCGGTGCCGTCGAAGGAACCGGTCCAGTACGCGTACGTGTTGGGCAGCCCGGACGCCTTGCCGTTGGCGCTCGCTCCCAGCACCCATTTCACGGTGCCGTCGGAGGCGGTGATGCGGAACAGGTCCGGGCATTCGAGGACGCCGATGCCGTCCTTGACGAAGTCGCCCGCGTACGTCCAGGACCTCAGGTCCGCCGAGTGGTAGAAGCCGATCTTGGTGTTCTCGGCGAGGGCCATGACCCAGCGGCCGCGTTCCTCGTCGCGGATCACCTTGGGGTCGCGGAAGTCGCGCACACCGGGGTTGGGCAGCACCGGGTCGGTGCCGTGGTTGCGGAAGGTGCGGCCGCCGTCGGTGGAGTAGTACAGGAACTGCTCCTGGTGGTCGGTGCCGCCGCCGGGCGACATCGTGACCAGGGCGATCACCGCGCCCGCGCCGAAGCCCGCGGTGTTCTCGGTGTCGACGACCGCCGAGCCCGACCAGACGTCGCCGTTGACGGTGGTGTCCTTCGGTACGGCGATCCCCTGGTCGGTGAAGGAGACCAGGTCCCGGCTGGTGGCCAGCCGCCAGGCGGTGCCCGCCTCGGTGCCGCCGGTGAGGTAGTCGGGGTTGTAGAGGTAGTAGTAGTGGTACTCGCCGTCGATCCACACCGGTCGCTGGGGGTCGTTCTTCCACTGGTCGGGGACCGTGAAGTGGTACGCGGCGCGGTAACTCGCGCAGGTCCCGGCCGCCCTGGGTCTCGCGGTGGCCGGTGACGCCGGCAGCAGGGCACCGGCCGCCCCGGCCGCCGAACCCACGAAGAGCGCTCTTCTGGAAACTGTCATGGCCTCAGGACTGTGCGACCTAACTCGTTAAAGGTCAAGGGTTCTAACTCGTTAAAGGAGAACCTGTCACGAGCCTTGACAGCACCGCGTCACCCTTCCCATCATCTGGGGCGTCAACCCTGAACTAACACGAGTTAGGCCCGTTGGATGACCGACTCGCACTTCTCCCGCCGCGCGCTGTTGCGGTACGGCGCCTACGGCGCGGGCGCCGCCGCGCTGGCCGGTACCGCCGCGAGCTGGGACCGGCTCACCGGAGCCGACATACCCGGCAGGGACGACGGTTCCCTCGTCGTCGCCACCCTCGGCCCGGCCTACGGCCCGGAGGCGATCCGCACGCTCACCGAGGGCTTCAAGCGGGTCCACCCCGACATCAAGCTGCGGATCAACGCGGTGCAGGCCACCGACTGGTCGGACTTCTTCGCGAAGATCCTCACCCAGATCGCCGCGGGCACCGCCCCCGACCTCGTCTACGTCGCGACCGAGGGCGTCCAGTTGTTCGCCCAGCGCCTCGGCGTCGCGCTGGACAAGTGGGTGAAGCGGGACGCGGACGAACTGCGCGAGTACTTCGCCGACGTCCACCCCTCGCTGGTCGAGTCGATGATGTACGAGGGGAGCCTCTACCAGCTCCCCGTCGAGTTCAACGCCGCCGACATCTACCTCAACAACCAGGTCCTGAAGCGGGCGGGCGCGTCCTTCCCGGCCGCCGACTGGACCCGCGACGACTTCACCGCGCTGCTGCGGGACATGAAGAAGTCCAGCGGTTCGCAGTTCACGCCGTACTTCTGGACCAACCGCCTGTGGGGCGGGGTGGTGCCGTGGCTGTTCGCCAACGGCACCAACCTGCTGAGCGAGTCCAAGGCGCCGGGCGGCGCCTGGCTGTGGGACTCCTTCTATCCGGCCGCCGACCGGCGGGGCCGCGGCGGCGGCTACCGGTGGACGACCCCGCAGGCCACCCACGAACGCGTGGAGGAGGCGTACGACTACCTCGCCTCTCTCATCCAGGAGGACCTGTGCACCCGCCCCGAGGGCGGCAACGGCCAGAACCTCATCGGTGTGTTCTCCACCGGCCGGGTCGGCGTCACCCCGGCGGGCGGCTTCTGGGCGGGCGGTCTGAATCTGGCGGGGATGAAGCCCGGCAGCTTCGACGTGCAGTACTTCCCGCGCTGGCGCACCCAGCGCATGCAGTTCGGCGCCGCCGGCTATGCCCTGCTGCGGACCTCGAAACGGCAGGACGAGGCATGGGAGTTCATCAAGTTCGCCGCCCGGCGGGACACCCTGATGCGGCTCTTCGAGACCAACCAGACCACCCCGGCCCGCCGTTCGATGCTGACCGCCGACCGCTACCGGGAGATGGGCCCGAACCACTGGCAGGTCTTCTACGACACCCTCGACAAGTTCCCCGACACCGGGCCGATCCCCGCCCCGCCGCAGGTCGCCGAGGTCGAGCAGGTACTGCTCAAGCACACCGGGACCGCCCTCGCCTCGCGCCGCTCGGTGGCCCCCGCGCTGCGCCGGATGCAGTCCGACCTGGAGACGGCCATGGAGCGTGACGTATGACGAACACCCAGATACCGCCCGTACGGCCGCGGCCGCCGGCCGCACCGGAGGCTCCCGCGCCCCGGGCGTCCGCCCGTGACCGCGGCACCCGGCTGCTGGCCGCGCTGTTCCTGGCGCCGACGGTCGTCGGCATCGTGATCTTCACGGTCGTCCCGATCGCCGGATCGGTCGTGCTGAGCCTCTTCCACTGGAACGTGATCGACTCGCCCACGTTCGCCGGTGCGGCCAACTACCGGGAGATGGTGAGCGACTCGACCGTTCTGGTCTCCTTCCGCAACACGCTCGTGTTCATGGTGCTCGCGGTGGCGCTCCAGTTGTCGATCGCGCTCGTCCTCGCCCTGGCCGTCAACGGACGTATGCCGGTGTGGCTGCGGTCGGTGTTCCGCTCGGCGTTCTTCTTCCCCCTCATCCTCTCCGCCGCGTCGATCTCGGTGGTGATGAAGTACTTGTTCAACCAGGACTTCGGGGTGGTGAACTGGCTGCTCGGGCTGATCGGGATCGCTCCGGTGCCCTGGCTGACCTCGGAGAACTCCGCGATGGCGGCGGTGATCCTGGTCTATGTCTGGCAGCAGTTCGGCTTCTCGTTCCTGCTGTTCGTCGGCGGTCTGAACAACATCCCCAAGGAGATCCACGAGGCCGCCTCCCTCGACGGCGCGACCGGGCTGCGCAAGCACCTCAGCGTCACGCTGCCCCTGCTGTCGCCGACCCTGCTCGTCGCGTCGGTGGTCGGCATCATCAACGCGCTCCAGGTCTTCGAGCAGCCGTACGTCCTGACCGACGGCGGGCCCGGCGACTCCACCCGCACCGTCGTGATGGTCATCTACGAGACCGCGTTCGAGCAGCTCCGTTTCGGCGAGGCGTCCGCCGTGGGCGTGCTGCTGTTCGTGCTCGTCATGGCGGTCACCGCCCTCCAGTTCCGGCTCAGCCGGCGTTTCGTCCACTACCAGTGAGCCGGGTGAACTCCCCATGAGCCAAGCGACCCTGACCGCGAGCCGGGCACGGCACACCCTCGCGCCCTGGGCGCGGATCGCCGGACTGGCGATCTGCGCCCTGCTGACCCTGGGCCCGGTCATCTGGACCGTCTCGACCTCGCTGCGCACCCCCGCCGAGTCCTTCGACCTGCCCCCGAAGATCATTCCGACCAGTCCGACCGTGGAGTCGTATCGCGGGGTCTTCGACCAGATCGACGTGTGGCTGCTCGCGCTGAACTCCACCCTGGTGACCGGATTGATCGCGGTCGGCCAGATGATCACGGCCGGACTCGCGGGCTATGCCTTCGCCCGCCTGGAGTTCCGTTTCAAGAAGCCGCTGTTCGGTCTGGTCCTGGCGACCATGATGGTCCCCCTGCAGGTCACGATCGTTCCGGTGTTCCTGGTGCTCAAGTCGATGGGGCTGACCGACACGCTGCTCGGTCTGATCATTCCGGCGTTCCCGACCGCTTTCGGCACCTTCCTGATGCGGCAGTACTTCCTCGGCATGCCGAAGGACCTGGGCGAGGCCGCGATGCTGGACGGCTGCGGGCCCTGGCGGACCTTCCGCTCGGTCTACGCGCCGCTGGCCACGCCCGGCCTGGCGATCGTCGGCGTGCTGGCCTTCAACTACCACTGGAACGAGTTCTTCCGCCCGCTGATCCTGGAGACCTCCGGCCAGAACTACACCCTGCCGCTGGGTCTGGTCTCCCTCCAGGGCAACCTCGGCACCGGCTCCATCTCGGTGGTCCTCGCCGGTGTCGTGCTCTCCATGATCCCCGCCGTCGCCGTGTTCGTCGTCGGCCAGCGCCCTCTGCGTGAGGGCATCACGTCCGCAGGAGTCAACCGTTGAACGTCGACCCCGACGCCCCGCGTTTCCGGGTCCGCCCGCCCGCCCACTGGATCAACGACCCGAACGGGCCGTTCCGTTGGCGGGACCGCTACCACCTCTTCTACCAGCACAACCCGGACGCCCCAGTGCACGCGAACGTCCACTGGGGCCATGTCTCCAGCCCCGACCTCGCCCACTGGGAGCACCATCCGATCGCGCTCACACCGACCCCCGGCGGCCCCGACGAGGCGGGCTGCTGGTCGGGCTGCGTGGTCGACGACGACGGCGTGCCGACCGCCGTCTACACCGGCATCGACCGCCGGCACACCGGCCTCGGCGCCATCTGCCTGGCCCGGGCGGTGGTCCCGGACGACGAGACCCTCACCGACTGGAAGCCGCTGCCCGCACCCGTCGTGAGCGGACCGCCGGACGGCCTGGACGTGGTGATGTTCCGCGACCCGTTCGTCTTCCGCCGGGGCGGGCGACGCTGGGCCCTGGTCGGCGCGGGCCATGCCGACGGCACGCCTTCGGTCCTGCTCTACGACTGCGACGACCTGGCCGACTGGCGGTTCGCGGGCGTGCTGCTGGACGGCAACGACCCTGTCGCGACGCAGGTGTTCGGCGACAAGGCCGTCGGTTGGGAGTGCCCGCAGCTGTATGCGACGGCGGGCGGGGAGTGGGTGCTGGTGGTGTCGCTGTGGGACGGCGACCCGATGACCACCGGCTGTCTGACGGGCCGTCTGGAGGCCGACGGCGAGGCCGGATTGCGGTTCGTGGCGCGCGGCGGCGGCCAACTCGACCACGGGCGTGACTTCTACGCCCCCGCCGTGCTCCAGGAGTCGGACCGGGCCCTGCTGTGGGGCTGGTCCTGGGAGGCCCGCGAACAGGGGGAGGTCGACCGCGCGGGCTGGGCCGGCACCCTCACCGCGCCCAGGGTCGTCGGCGTCCATGCCGACGGGGCCCCGAGCGTCGTACCGGCGCCGGAACTCGAACTGCTGCGCGCGCCCGAGCCGTTCGTGACCGCGCCGCGGGAGCGCACCCCGCTGCCGCGGTCGTACGACCTGACGGTCACCGCGCGCACCCGGACGACCGTCGCTCTGCTGCGGTCGGCCGGGGGCGCGGAGCTGACCGTCCGGCTCGATCCGGACGAGGGCACCGTGACGGTGGACCGCGGCGGGTGGCCGCGTCCGGGGAGTGCGGCGCCGATCGTGGTGCGGGTGCCCGCCCGGCGGGTGCGCATCCTTGTCGACGGCTCCCTGCTGGAGGTGTTCGCCGACGACCGGGCGACGGTCACCGAACGGGTCTACCGGCGCGGCGACGACGTACCGGAGCTCACCGTGACGGGGTCCGGGGCGACCGTCATCGGATGGGAGCAGGTCCCACCGACGAGCGGGTGATCACCGGACAGGCGAGACGCCGTACCGTCGCGGGCGGCGTCCGGCCCGTCTCGATCGCGTCCAGGAGCAGCCGCGTCGCCGCCTCGCCCATCGCCCGGTGCGGCAGCGCGACCGTGGTCAGCGGCGGCGAGAGGTGGGCGGCCATGTGCTCCTGGTCGTCGTAGCCGACCACGGACAGGTCCTCGGGGACGCTGATCCCGAGCCGGGTCGCGGCGTGCAGGACGCCTGCCGCGACCCGGTCGTTGTAGCAGAAGATGCCGGTGGGGCGGCGGTCGGCGGGCACCCCGTCGAGCAGCCGGAGCGCGCCCTCGTGGCCGCCGGAGATCTCGCCGCCCGTCCGCACCACCCACTCCTTCGGCACCGTGATGCCCTCGGCGCGCAGGGCGTCGCGGAAGCCGCGCAGCCGTTCCACGGAGGCGATGTCGTCGAGGCCGCCGACATGGGCGATCCTGCGGTGGCCCGCGTCGAGGAGCAGACGGGCCGCCGTGCGGCCGCCGGCACGCTCGGCGGGGATGACGGCGGGCAGCGAGTCGTCCTCGGGGATGCAGTTGGCGAGGACGGAATGGGTGCGGTGCAGTCCCTCGGGGACCCGGACCCGGCGCAGCGAGAACGCCGCGTAGATGATGCCGTCCACGCGCCGGTCGAGGAGTTCGGCGACCGCCGCGTCCTCCTTGGCCGGGTCGCCGCCGGAGTCGACGGTCAGGACGAGGTGCTCGCTGTCCCAGGCGGTCTCCATGGCGCCGCGCAGCAGCCGGCCCGCGAAGGGCGAGGAGGCGATCTCGTCGGTGACCAGGCCGATCACGGCCGTACGGCGGCGGCGCAGGCCGCGGGCGACGGGGTCGGGGCGGTAGCCGAGCTGGGCGGCGGCCCGGCGGATGCGTTCCTGGGTGGCGGGCGAGAGGTTGCCCTCGGCGCGGCCGTTGAAGACGAAGGAGACCGCGGTGTGCGAGACCCCGGCGAGCCGCGCCACATCCCGTGACGTGGGGCGTCCGGTGCCCGTCGGCTGCCGCTCCTCGGTGCTGCCCATGCCGTCCGCTGTCCTCATTTCGCGCGTTGTCCCGCCGTCCACTTGATCACCGCTCACCCTATCCGTGAGGCTGGAAGGAGGACATGGTCGAGGGAAAGGTCCTGCAGTGATCAGCATCCCGGCACACACGCTCAACGACGGCACGCGGTTCCCGGCCATCGGCCTGGGCACCTGGCCCCTGGACGACGCGGAGGCGGAAGGGGCGGTGGCCGGGGCGCTGGGCATGGGCTACCGCCTGGTCGACACGGCGACGAACTACCGCAACGAGGCCGGTGTCGGGCTCGGCATCGCCCGCAGCGGTGTCCCGCGCGAGGAGGTCGTGGTGACCACCAAGGTCCCGGGCCGCCACCACGGCTACGAGGAGACCCTGGCGTCCTTCGAGGAGTCCCGCCGCCGCCTGGGGCTCGACTACGTCGACCTCTACCTCATCCACTGGCCGCTCCCCCGCGTCGACAAGTACGTGGACTCCTGGCGGGCCATGATCAAGCTGCGCGAGGACGGCCTCGTGCGGTCGATCGGGGTCTCCAACTTCACTCCGGAGCACATCGAGCGGCTGGAGAAGGAGACCGGCGTACTGCCGTCCGTCAACCAGATCGAGCTGCACCCGCTCTTCCCGCAGGAGGAGCTGCGGGCCTTCCACGCCGCGAAGGGCATCGTCACCGAGAGCTGGAGCCCGCTGGGCCACGGCTCCGACCTGCTGGACGACCCCGTCGTGTCCGGTGTCGCCGAGGCCCACGGGGTGACGCCCGGGCAGGTGGTGCTGCGCTGGCACACCCAGCTCGGCGCGGTCCCGATCCCGAAGTCGTCCGATCCTGAGCGGCAGCGCGCGAACCTCGACGTCTTCGGCTTCGAACTCGACCCCGCCCAGCTCACGGCGCTCGCCGACCGCAGCCACCGGCGCATCGGCGGCGACCCGGAGACGCACGAGGAGTTCTGAGCCCGCGGGGTACTCGGTGCGGCCCGGCGAAGGAGGCACGGATGGCTGAGCGGGAGCGGCTGCGGGACTACCACGGCAAGCGGGACTTCGGCCGGACCGGAGAACCGCGGGGGCGGCGGGCGCCGGCGGGCGCCGGGCCCCGGTTCGTCGTGCAGATCCATGACGCGAGCACCCTGCACTTCGACTTCCGCTTGCAGGTGGGCGACGTTCTGAAGTCCTGGTCGGTACCCAAGGGGCCGTCGGGCGATCCCCGCGACAGGCGACTGGCCGTGCCGACCGAGGACCATCCGCTGGAGTACGAGGAGTACGAAGGGGTGATCCCGTCGGGCGAGTACGGCGGCGGGACCGTGATCGTGTGGGACCGCGGGACGTTCGAGCCGCTCAGCCACGACCGGAAGGGGCGGCCCGTCGGCTTCGAGGAGTCGCTGGACCGCGGGCACGCCACCTTCCGGCTGCACGGGGAGAAGCTGCGCGGCGAGTACGCCCTCACCCGGTTCCGCACCGGGAAGGACGAGTCCTGGCTGCTGGTGAAGGGCTCCGCGGACCGCGCGCGGCGGCAGGGGACGCCCGATCCGCGCCGGGCCCGCTCGGTCCGTTCCGGCCGCACCCTCGCCCAGGTCGCCGGGGACGGCTGATGACAGTCTGCTGAACCTGCCCCCAACTGCCCCGCCCTGCCTCTATGTTCGCAGCGGTACGTCGTCGATCGACCGCTCGAACCCCTGGAGGCCCTCGTATGCGCACGTCGCTCCGCGTCGGTACGGCCGCGGCGGTGGCCGTGGCCGCCGTCCTCACCGGTGGCACCGCTGGTGCCACGCCGCCGGGTCCCGGCGTCACCGCGAAGCTGATCAGCCAGAAGACCGTGGGCGACACGGACTACGTCGTCCGGGAGATCACGGTTCCGCCCGGTCAGGCCACCGGCTGGCACTACCACGACGGCCCGCTCTACGCGTTCGTGCGGCAGGGCACGCTGAGCCACTTCGACTCCACCTGTGCCTCCGACGGGGTGTACGACCAGGGCGACTTCGTCCAGGAGCCGGCCGGTCCGGGCCATGTGCACATCGGGCGCAACCTCGGCGACACCCCGCTCGTTTTGGACGTGCTGTACGTGCTGCCGCACGGCTCGCCGTTCTCCGAGGACGCGCCCAACCCGGGCTGCGCGTTCGAGTGATCAGGGGGGCGGCAGCGGCTGTTCGGCCCAGATCGTCTTGCCGGAGCCGGTCTGTCTGCTGCCCCAGCGCTGGGTGAGCTGGGCCACCAGCAGCAGTCCGCGCCCGCCCTCGTCGTAGGCGTGGGCGCGGCGCAGGTGGGGTGAGGTGGAACTGCCGTCGGAGACCTCGCAGATGAGGCTGCGGTCGCGGATCAGGCGGAGCTGGACGGGTGGTTGGCCGTACCGGATGGCGTTGGTGACGAGTTCGCTGACGACGAGTTCGGTGACGAAGGCGGCCTCGTCCAGTCCCCAGGTGGTCAGTTGCTCGGTGGCGGCCTGCCGGGCCTGGGCCACCTGCGCGGGGTCGGGCGTGATGTCCCAGGTGGCGACGCGGTCCGCGCCGAGCGCCCGGGTGCGGGCCAGCAGCAGGGCCACGTCGTCGCTGGGCTCCTCCGGCAGGACGGCCTTCAGGACCGTGTCGCACAGGGCGTCGAGGGAAGTCGCGGGCGCGGTCAGCGCCCGGCACAGTTCGCTCGTCGCGTGGTCGATGTCCCGGTCGCGGTCCTCGACGAGGCCGTCGGTGTAGAGGGCGACGATCGCGCCCTCGGGCAGGTCCATCTCGGTGGCCTCGAAAGGCAGGCCGCCGACGCCGAGCGGGGGCCCCGCCGTCATGGGGACGCATTCCGCGGTTCCGTCGGGCAGGAGGAGGGCGGGCGGCGGATGGCCGGCGGCGGCGAACGTGAGACGGCGCGAGACGGGGTCGTAGACGGCGTAGAGGCAGGTCGCGCCCAGTTCCGCCACCTCCTCGTCGCCGTCGTGGGCGGCGAGGTGGGAGACCAGGTCGTCGAGGTGGGTGAGGAGTTCGTCGGGCGGCAGGTCGACGTCGGCGAGGGTGCGGACGGCCGTGCACAGGCGGCCCATCGTGGCGGAGGACGCGATGCCGTGGCCGACGACGTCACCGACGACCAGGGCGACCCGGCTGCCGGACAGCGGGATCACGTCGAACCAGTCGCCGCCGATGCCGGCGAGCGAGCCGGACGGCAGATAGCGGTGGGCGACCTCGACGGCGGCCTGGCCGGGGAGCCCGCGCGGCAGCAGACTGTGCTGGAGGGCCAGGGCGGTGGTGCGTTCGCGGGCGAAGCGGCGGGAGTTGTCGACGCAGACCGCGGCCCGGCTGGCGAGTTCCTCGGCGAGGGCGGCGTCGTCCTGGACGTAGGGGTCGGAGTGGCCGATGCGGACGGTGACGGCGACCCCCAGCATGGTCCCCCGGGCCCGCAGCGGCACCGCGATCATCGAGTGCGCGCCCTCGCGGTAGCGCTTGCCCCGGGGTGCGCGGGCGTTGCGTTCCCGGACCCAGCGGTCGAAGGCCGGGTCCCCGGCGCGGCCGAGCACGGCGCGGCCCTCCCGCATGGCGCGCGCGGGCGGCGAGTACGGCGGGTAGACGTCCGTGAAGCCCAGGTGCACGGCGGCCTCGGGGGTGCCCTCGGTGGCCGAGCCGTGGGCGACCCGGCGCAGCACGAGGTCCTCGGGCAGCATGCTCGGCGGCTCGTCGGGGCCGAGCACCCATTCGAAGAGGTCGGCGCTGGCGAAGTCGGCGAACCGGGGCACCACGAGCGAGACGAGTTCCTCGGCGGTGCGGACGACGTCCAGGGTGGTGCCGATGGCGTCCGCGGCCTCGTTCAGCAGGGCCAGCCGTTGCCGGGCCCAGTGCTGCTCGGTGCTGTCGAAGGCCGCCAGGGCCACGCCGACGAGTTCGTCGAGGGCGTTGCGCACCGGCCACATCTCGATGTTCCAGGCGTGGTAGCGGCTGCCGGAGGGGGCGCGGGTGTGGCTCTCGTAGTGCAGGGGCCGGCCGGTCTCGGCGACGTGCCGCAGATGCCGGCCGAAGCCCGGGCTGTGCTCGGCGTCCTCGACGGCCGCGGCGAAGTGGCGGCCGAGCAGGTGTTCCTCGGGGACTCCCATCACCTGGCAGGCGGCGTCGTTGAGCCGTAGGTAGTGCTGGTCCGCGTCGAAGACCGCCATGGCCATGGAGGCCTGCTGGAAGGCCTGTCCGGCCAGGGTGGGATCGGCTTCGGCGGGCTGCTCGGCGGTGATCACGAATCCGGCGGGCGCTCCGTCCGGGCCGAGCACCTCGCAGGCCCGCAGGGGCACGGCGACGGGTGTGCCGTCGCGGTGGCGCAGCAGGACGGTGCCCGCCCGGGCCGCGACGGCCTCGGGCGGCGGGTCCTCGGCGAGCAGCTCGTACGCCGCACGTCCCACGGCCTCCTCGGCCGGGTAGCCGGTCAGTCGCCGGGCACCGTCGCTCCACCCCGTCACCGTGCCGCGGGCGTCGATGATCGCCGCGGCGGAGGCGTGCTCCATAGCGTCCAGGATGGTCCCTTTGCCGCACCGCATCAACCTCGGTACGGCCTCCAGGACTCGGGCGTCACACAGAGGTGCCCTGCCGGCCCCGGCCCCGCGTCACTTCCGATGGGCCCGCAGGGCGGCGAGCGCCTTGTCGGCGTGGGTGTTCATGCGCAGTTCGCTGCGGACGACCTCCAGGACGGTGCGGTCCTGCGCGATGACGAAGGTGACCCGCTTGGTGGGCGCCAGCGAGAACCCGCGGGTCACACCGAACCGCTCCCGGATCGCCCCGTCCTCGTCCGACAGCAGCGGCATGCCGAGCGCGTGCTTGCCGGCGAACTCCTGCTGGCGCGCCACGGAGTCCCCGCTGATGCCGACGGGGCGAGCGCCGACGGCGGCGAACTCGGCGGCCAGGTCACGGAAGTGGCAGGCCTCGGCGGTGCAGCCCGGCGTCATCGCGGCCGGGTAGAAGAACAGCACGATCGGCCCGTCGGCCAGCAGCGAGGTCAGGCTGCGCGGCGTGCCGGACTCGTCCGGCAGCTCGAAGTCCTCGATCGTGTCACCGACCGCTATCGCCTTGGTCATGCCCGGCCCTTTCCGTTGTTCGCGACGTTGCGTGCCCACAGCACGAGGGGGAGTTGCAGCGGCAGCCGTCCGAGGGCGGCCGCTTTCTGCGGAGCGGGCCGGTCGCGCCAGTCGACGGCCATCTTCACGTTGGCGGGGAAGACCCCGACGAAGAACGCGGCCGTGGCGAGCGCCGCCGCGCGCCGGGTCCGCGGCAGCGCCACCCCGGCGGCCAGCGCCAGCTCCACGGCACCGCTGGCGTACGTCCAGGTCCGCGGCTTGCCCGGCAGGGCGCTGGGGACGATGGCGTCGAACTGGCGGGGGTTGGCGAAATGGGCGGCGCCCGCGGTGGCCAGCAGGCCGGCGAGCAGCAGGGGGGAGCGTTGGGACCGCGGCACGGTTCCTCCTATGGGGGGCCTGCCGCGCGATATTACTGGACGGTACAGGCAGGTCGTGCGGCGGCCTCCCCCGGCCGCCTCGCCTACGGGGAACGCCGGTTGTGGGTTCCGGGGGTGTGGCCGAAGGAACGGCGGAAGACGTCGATGAAGGCGCTGGTGGAGGACCAGCCGCAGCGGTGGGCGACGGTGGTGACGGGGTGGCCGTCGGCCAGCATGCGCAGGGCGTGGTAGAGGCGGGACTGGGTGCGCCACTGCGGGAAGGTCATGCCGAACTCGGCGCGGAAGAGGCGGCTGAGGGTGCGCTCGCTCGCGCCGGTGGCGGTGCCCAAGGCGGCGAGGGTGCGGGGGTCGGCCGGGTCGGCGTGGAGGATCTCGCAGACGGCGGCGAGGCGCGGATCGGTGGCGGTGGGCAGGCGCAGGGGCTGCTGGGGCGAGGCGCGGAGCTGGTCGCGCAGGACGCCGAGCAGCCGCCCGCGTTCGGGGCCGCGGTCGTCGGGGTCGCGGGTGTAGGCGACGATCAGCTCGCGCAGCAGCGGGCTGACGGCGAGGACGGTGGGGGCGTCCAGGCCGAGCGGGTTGTCGTCGGCGGGCAGACCGACCAGGTGCAGGCCCAGGTGGCCGTGGGCGCGGTGGGCGTGGACCGTGCCCGCGGGGACCCAGATGGCGCGGTTGCCGGGTGCGAACCAGGTCCCGGCGTCGGTGGTGACGGCCAGGACGCCCGAGCCCGCGTAGACGATCTGGTGGTCGTCGTGCCGGTGGGCGTCGATGCGCGCGCCGGCGGCCAGGCTCTGCGCCCGGGTCGGTGCGGTCGGAGTATGGCGGATGTCCGGCACAAGCAGGCAGATTATCGGAAGCACGCCATCCACCGGCGCCGGGACGATCGGTTCATGACCGCGATACGCCCTCTCTCCCTGGGGCATGCCTGCGTCGACGTCTATCAGGGTGCCGTCGCCGCCCTGGTGCCGTACTTCGTCGCCGAGCGTGCCTACACCTACGCCGCCGCCTCGGGACTCGTGCTCGCCGCGTCGCTGCTGTCGTCGGTGGTGCAGCCGCTGTTCGGGGCGCTCACCGACCGGTGGGCGATGCCGTGGCTGCTGCCGCTGAGCACGCTGACCGGCGGGGCGGGGGTGGCGCTGAGCGGGGTCACGGACTCGTACGGGCTGACGCTCGCGGCGGTGGCCGTCTCCGGTGTCGGGGTCGCCGCCTACCACCCGGAGGCCGCCCGCGCGGCCCGCGCCGCCGCACGCGGCAGCCACGCGGCGATGGGCTGGTTCGCGCTGGGCGGCAACGTGGGTTTTGCCGCGGCGCCGCTGCTGGTCATGGCGGTCGTAACGGCGGGCGGTCTGCGCGCCACCCCCCTGCTGGTCGTGCCCGCGCTCGCGGGGGCGGTCCTGTGTGCGGCGGGGGTACGCGCCGCGGGCGACCGGGCGGGGACGTCCGCTGCGACCCGTGACCCGGGCCACGACGACTGGTCGTCGTTCCTGCGGCTGTCGGGGGCGATCGTCTGCCGGTCGGTGGTGTTCGTCGGCCTGAGCGCGTTCGTCTCGCTGTACGTCCGTCAGCGCACCGGCGGCGGGAACGCGGTGGGCACCGCCGCGCTGTGCGTGCTGTACGCCGGGGGCGCCTTCGGCACGGTGCTGGGGGGCCGGCTCGCGGAGCGGTACGGGCGGCTGACGGTCGTGCGGTGGTCGTACGTCGTGACGGTGTTCGCGGTCGCGGGCGTGGTGCTCGTGCCCGGCCCGTCGGTCCTCGTGTGCGTCGGGCTCGCCTCGGCCGGGCTGTATGTGCCGTTCTCCCTGCACGTCACGCTCGGGCAGGACTGTCTGCCGCGCCGGGTCGGCACCGCGAGCGGGGTCACGCTGGGGCTGACCGTGAGCGTGGGCGGACTGGCCGCCCCGGCGGTGGGTGCCCTCGCGGACGCCACGTCCTTGCAGGTCGCCCTGGTTCCGCTCATCGGCCTGCCGATGGTGGGCCGGCTGCTGCTGTGCGGGCTGCGGGAGCCGGGCCGCGAGGCTCAGGCGGTGCCCGCCGGCTCCGGCTCCTCGTCGACGGCGTAGGCCAGGAAGTCGTCCACCATGCGGTGGAACAGCGCGGCAAGCTGGCCCAGCTCCTCCGGCGACCACTCCGCCAGGGCGAGCATCATGCCGCGCGCCCCGGCGTCCCGGACCCGGTCGACGGCCTGGCGGCCGGCCTCGGTGAGTTCGATGCGCTGGGCGCGCCGGTCGTCGGGGTCGGGGACCCGGGTGACATGGCCGGACTTCTGCAACTGCTGCACCGTGCGGGTCACGTGCGAGGCCTCCACGCCCAGCCGGCTGGCCAGTTCCCCCGGCCGCAGCGGCTCGGAGTCGGCGATCTGCCGCAGCAGCGCCACGGCGGCACGGTCCAGGGGCACTCCCGCGAGCGCCATGAGCCGTTCGTGCCGCCGGGCGCGCGTGCTCAGGTAGGTGATGCGGGTGAGCGCCCGCTCGATCTCTCTCACCTCGGCGGGCACGGGACCGTCGGGGATCTCGGGCAGCGGTGGCATGGACATACGAGCCATTTCACCCTACCGTTGCGTAACTCAAGTAATCTACTGCGGGCGTTACCCGACGCCCTGCGCGGGAGCGACCCCTGCCACCGCACCGGCGGCAACCGCCTGCCGGCACCCCCGGATCACCTTCGGCGGCATGTCATGGCCGCGCAGGAACCCGTACGCCTGAAGCCGAGCTCGCCCTCGCCGGCGTCGGGCGGGGCCTTGGCCGTACATCCGGGCCGGTCGGGGTCCGCACCGACCGCGGGCAGCGGGTCGATGAGACCGCGGCAAACTCGGGGCGGCGTGCGGCACTTCGGGCGCGGCGCCGGGCGCCTCAGGCGCGAGCCAGGGGCTTTCTGACATGACCCGGCTCACACCGAAGGTGCCCGCCCTCAGCGTTCCGGCGTCACCGGTGCCTGCCACAGCCCGATGACCGCGTCGGCGAGACCGGACGCGGTCTGCTGCCAACTGGCGCGCGGGGTGGGGGTGTTGTGGGCGAGGGCCCGCTCACGCTCGGCGGAGACGTGCAGGATGAGGTGGCGGGCCATCTCCCCGCGTTCGGCGCGGACTTCGGCGGGCAGCTCGGGCAGACAGCGCCTGAGCCCCTCGACGATCTGCCGCAGCGACGGGGAGGATAGGGACTCCTCGACCATGATCCGGTGCAGCGCCGGGTCGGTCGCGACCTGGGCGCAGAACCGTGCGTACCAGGTGGGGCTGCCGAGGGCCGCCAGGTGCTCCGGAACCGGGCGTACCAGGCAGTCCACCCAGTCCCGTACGTCCGTGGAGTCGCCGATCCCGGCCAGCAGCCGGACCCGGATCTCCTCGATCCGTGCCGCGTGCTTGCGGATGATGGCGCGGACCAGGTCGTCCTTGGTGCCGAAGTGGTAGCCGACGGCGGTGTTGTTGCCCTGTCCGGCGGCCTCGCCGACCTGGCGGTTGGAGACGGCGTAGACACCTCGCTCGGCGAACAGCCGCTCGGCCGCCGTCAGGATGAGCTCCCGGGTCGCGCTGACCTGCTCCGCCCGTACCGCCCTGCCTGCCGCCATCGTCGCCTTCCGTCCGTTCGCCGTGTCGACGTACCCGAGTTCCGTCATGCCGAGTTCCGTCACGCCACGTTTCCTCATGCCGAGGACGGAAGCCTACGCAACAGCACGTCAGGGGCGCTTCCACGGTCCCGCGTGCACAGCGGACCCGCTCCGGCCCCGAGCCGCACGCCCCCGGCCGGCGTCGGCCATGACGGCCCGCACGAAGGCCGTCATCAGGGGCGCAGGAGCGCGAAGCCATGGCCGCCGCGCCGACTCAGCCGGCGGCGAGCTCGTCCAGCCACTGCTGGAGCAGGCCCGACTCCGCCGCGGTGAACGTCTGCGGCGGTGCGGCGCGCAGCCGGGCGGCGAGCGTGGCTGCGGCGACCGGCACGCCGTCCCCCCGCACTTCTTGCCGCTCGGGCGCGGCGGGACGGGTGAGCGAGTCGATCACCGCGTCGCGCAGCCGGGTCGCGAACGCCGGGTCCGGGTACTGCTCCGGCCTGGTGAGCATCGACAGCGCCGCACCGACGTTGGCGGACATGATCACCTGGGTGGCGACGGCGGGCGGCACGGTGAGGCGTCCGGCCGCCGCGCAGCGTTCGAGGATCGCGTGCAGCAGGGCGTGGGCCTCGCGGGCCGCGGCGGGCGGGACGGTCAGCTCGGGCGAGTACATCAGCCGGTAGTGGTGGGGGTGCTCCAGCGCGAAGCGCATGTGGTTGTCCCAACCGTTCCTGAGGTCGGCGACGGGGTCGTCGCCGGGCCGGGCCGCCCGCTTGGAGGCGAGGTACTGCTCGAATCCGCGGTCCACCACGGCGGCCAGCAGTCCGGCCTTGTCACCGAAGAGCCGGTAGAGCATCGGCGCCCCGACCCCGGCCGCCTCGCACACGGCCCGCGTAGAGACATCGGCGGCCGGCGCCTCGGCCAGCAGCCGTGCGGCGGCTTCCAGGATCTTTTCCCTCGCGTCCATGGGTGAACGGTACGTCATTCGTAGCGTCGATACGAGTAGGAGTTAGCGCCGCTACGATCCTGTGTTATCGTTGCTACAAGAATGACGTAGCGCCGCTATCACACGAGGGAGCCATCATGACCACCACCGAACCCGGCACCGAACAGCGCGTCGCGATCGTGACCGGCGGTTCGCGCGGCATCGGGCGCCGGATCGCGCGGCAGCTCGCCGCCGACGGTCTCGCCGTCGTGGTCGGCTACGCGGGCAGCGAGGACGCGGCCGACGAGGTCGTGCGCGAGATCGAGGCCGCGGGCGGCAGCGCCTTCGCCGGCCGCGCGGACGTCGGCGACGAGGCCGAGGTCGCCGCCGTGTTCGACCGGGCCGAGACGGTGTACGGCGGTGTGGACGTCGTGGTGCACGCGGCGGGCCGGATGCCGTTGGCCCCGCTCGCGGAGCTGGACCTGAGCGAGCTCGACGCGCTCTACCGCACCAACATCCGCGGCATCTTCGTCGTCGACCAGCAGGCCGCCCGGCGACTGCGTCCGGGCGGGGCGCTCGTGAACCTCTCGTCCTCGGTCGTCGGCCTCGCCTTCCCCGGCTACGGCGCCTACGCCGCGAGCAAGGGCGCGGTCGAGGCGCTGACGCTGATCCTCGCGCGGGAACTGCGCGGCCGTGACGTGACGGTCAACGCCGTGGCGCCCGGCCCGACCGCGACCGACCTCTTCCTCGACGGCAAGGACGAGGAGACCGTCGCCCGGCTGGCCGCACAGCCCCCGCTGGAGCGCCTGGGCACCCCGCAGGACATCGCCTCCGTGGTGTCCTTCCTGACCGGCCCCGGCGGGCGCTGGGTCAACGGGCAGGTGCTGCGGGCCAACGGCGGCATCATCTGAGGCAGCCCCGACGGACGCCGTTCAGGGGAAACCACCCGGCAAGGGGCGTGCCGGAGCGAGCGCCCGTCGACAACTGAGCCGTGAGCCTCCCCCTGATCCCGCCCATGCTGGCCACCCCCGGCCCCCTGCCGCCCGCCGCACAGGACGCCCGCTGGGCCTACGAGACCAAGCAGGACGGCCAGCGCGTCGTGGCCTACCTGGCCGGGGACGGAAGCGTCCTGCTGCGCGCCCGGTCCGGGGAGGAGATCACCGCCGCCTATCCGGAACTCGGGTCGCTGGGCGGCGCCCTCGGCAAGGTTCCGGCCGTCCTGGACGGGGAGATCCTGGCGCTCGACGAACAGGGGCGCGCCGACTTCCAGTTGCTCCAGTCCCGGATGGGCCTGGCCCACGCGCCCGCACGGGCCGCACGGAAAGCGGCCGAAGCACCCGTCCATCTGGTGCTGTTCGACGTGCTGCACCTGGCGGGCCGGCCCCTGATCACCCTGCCTTACCTGCGACGGCGTGAACAGCTCCAGGAGCTGGCCCTGGAGGGCCCGTTCTGGTCCACGCCGGGCGCCCTCGTCGGCCACGGCGCGCAGGCCCTGGAGGCCACGCGCGCGCACGGCCTGGAGGGCCTCGTCTGCAAGCGGCTGGACTCGGTGTACGAGCCCGGGGTGCGCTCCCGCGCCTGGATCAAGATCCGGAACATGCAGAGCGAGGACGTGATCATCGGGGGCTGGCTGCCCGGCAAGGGGCGGCTCACCGGTCTGCCGGGCGCCGTGCTGATGGGGCAGCGGGCCGCCGGGCGGCTGCGGTATGCCGGCAGCGTCGGCACGGGGTGGAGCGAAGCGGAACGGACGCACCTGGCGGAGCTGTTGCGGGCCGCCGCCACGGACACCTGCCCTTTCAGCCCGGTGCCGCGGATCGCGGGCGCCCGCTGGGTGCTGCCCCGGCTGGTCGGGGAGGTCCGCTACAGCACCCGCACGCGCGCGGGTCTGCTGCGTCAGCCGTCCTGGCTGCGGCTGCGACCGGACCTCGCCCCGGAGGAGTCGGCGGCCGACCTGCCGGACGATCCGGTCTGAAATGCCGGACACGATCCGAGCGTTCGGACGTTTGTTACCTGTGAGTCGCTTACGACCTCTTGGCGCGGACATGAAAAGCCGGGAAGCTGTCCTGGCCCGGGAAGTGGAACTTCCCTTTCCCCCACAGCCGTTGGGCTGCGCCCGCATCAAGAGGAGGACGCAGTGTCATCACAGCGTTCCGGAACTCATCGCAGGAGATGGGCCGTCGGCATGGCCGGCGCCGCCGCTCTCGTGCTCGCCTTCCCCAGCACGGCCCTGGCCGCCCCGCCCTCGGCGCTGCCGACCAGCGCCGAAGCCGCCGAGTACACGTACCAGCCCGCCTTCGACTACGACACCGACGGCTGCTACCCCACCCCCGCGATCGGACCCGACGGCACCGTCAACGGCGGCCTGCAGCCGACCGGTTCGCTCAGCGGCGACTGCCACGACCTCGCCGATCTGAACAACACCAACAGCTACTCGCGCTACAAGTGCAACAACGGCTGGTGCGCCTACATGTACGGCCTGTACTTCGAGAAGGACCAGGCCCTGGCGAACAGCAGCATCGGCGGCCACCGGCACGACTGGGAGCACGTCGTGATCTGGGTGCAGAACGGCGCGGTCCAGTACGTGTCGACGTCGAACCACGGCTCGTTCACGGTGACCGCGGCCTCCGGCGTCCGCTTCGACGGCACCCACGCGAAGATCATCTACCACAAGGACGGCATCAGCACCCACTGCTTCCGGCTCGCCAACTCGGGCGACGAGCCGCCGGAGAACGCCAAGGGCACCTGGCAGTACCCGCCGCTGGTCGGCTGGAACGGCTACCCGTCGACGGCCGTCCGCGACAAGCTCAGCGCGTACGACTTCGGCAGCGCCAACTTCGGCCTGAAGGACGCCAACTTCGCCGCGCACCTCAGCTCGGCCAAGCCCTCCGGCATCGCCTTCGACCCGAACGCCTGACCACCCGAGCCGCTGGCCGGCTCAGCCCTCGGGCGCGGGACCTAGGTCCCCGGCACCCGCCGGTTTCCGCCCCGCGCCCGATCACGGGCCTCCCGTGCGCCGCATACCGTCTGGTCATGACCACGACCGGACACCTCGAAGAAGCCCTCGAACGCCTCCACACCGCCGGCCCGGAACGCGACGGCTGGCTGACCAACCACGCCCCCATGGTCGTCGAGGCCCTCGCCGCGCACGGCCAGGAGAGGGCGGTCCACCGCTGGGTGGATCTCTACCAGGACAAGCTGGAGGACTTCCCCGACCGCTCGGAGCCGGTCACGGACGCCAACTGGGCCGAGGCGCTGGGCGATCCGCGCCGGATCGCCGACTGGACCGACTACTACGCCCGCACCCTCGCGGAACAGCCCTGGCGAGACGTCCTCGCCACCTGGTGGCCGCGGCTGCTGTCCGGCATGTACGGCGGCGCCACCCACACCATCATCCGCGTCGGCCACGCCGTGCGCGCCCTCGAAGCCGCCGAGAACGCGCCCCGCACAGCCGAGTTCGCGCATGCCCTCGGCTACTGGGCGGCACGGCACCAGCCGGTCACCGGTGTCACCGCCGTGCCGGGCGCGCCGACGGCCGCCGAGGCGCTGGACGCCGTCCCCGCCATCGCCCCGGGCACCGTGGGCTTCCGCAAGCGTCTGGCCGCCGTACACCGACTGCCCGTCTGGGCGGACGACGTGCACGACCCCGACACCGCCCGCGCCCGCCTCACCGAACTCGTGCACGCCGCGACCCACCGCTACGCCACCCACGGCCACGGCGAGCCGACCATGCTCGTGCACGCGGCCACGGCCCCCAACGCCGTGCTGCGCAGCCTGGATTCGCTGCCCCGCGAGCTGTGGGCACCGAGCCTGCACGCCGCGTGGACCGCGTCCGCGGCGGTGACCGCGATGTACGGGCCGGTGGAACCGGTGCTCTACACGCCTCCCGCCCGCCTCACCGCCGAGGAGGTCGTCGAACGCGCCCTCGCCCATGGCGACGAGCACGTCATCAAGCTCACCGACACCGCCCTGGACGTCGGTGACGAGCAGGCTCTGGCCGCCGCACTGCGCTCGGTGGAGATGAGCGATCCGCTGGTCTGACTCCACGGGTCCACCGGTACGGCAGGGAGTGACCACCGTGAGGGTCTATCGTGTCCGCATGTCCGTGCCCGAGCTGATCCGTATCGTCTCCCGCGACTCGCCCATGGCGCTGGCCCAAGTGGAGCGTGTCCGCGCCGAGTTGACCGTCCTGCATCCCGAAGTGCGCACCGAGGTCGTGCCGGTGAGGACGACCGGCGACAAGTGGCTGGGCGACCTGTCCGAGGTGGAGGGCAAGGGGGCGTTCACCAAGGAGGTCGACGCCGCGCTGCTGGCGGGCGAGGCCGACCTCGCGGTGCACTGTGTGAAGGACGTGCCCGCCGACCGGCCGCTCCCGGCCGGCACCACGTTCGCCGCGTTCCTCAAGCGCGACGACATCCGGGACGCCCTGATCCACCCCGACGGGCTCACCCTGGACGAGCTTCCCGAGGGCACCCGGATCGGCACTTCCTCGGTGCGCCGGGTGGCCCAGCTGGCCGCCACCCACCCGCATCTTCAGTGCGTGCCCTTCCGGGGCAACGCCAACCGGCGGCTGGCGAAGCTGGCGGCCGGGGAGGCGGACGCGCTGCTGCTCGCGGTGTCCGGCCTGGAGCGCATCGGCCGTGCGGACGTGATCAGCGAGATCCTCTCCCCCGAGGCGATGATGCCGCCGATCGGCGCGGGCATCCTCGCCCTTCAGTGCCGGGAGGGGGACACCGAGCTGATCGACGCGGTCAGCGGACTGGGCGACCCGGACACGCACCGGGAGGCGACCGCGGAGCGCATGTTCCTGCACGTCCTCCAGGGGCACTGCAACAGCCCGATCGCCGGGTACGCGCGCGTGGACCACGGTGGCGAACTGTCCCTGCGGGCCTGCGTGTTCACCCCGGACGGCAAGACCCGGCTGAACGCCCACGAGTGGGCGGGCCGCCTCGACCCGGCCACGCTCGGCACGTCGGTGGCCGTGGCGCTGCTGCGCCAGGGCGCCCGCGAGATCATCGACGGCATCCCGCACTGACGGCGACGACCGTCAGGCGGTGCCCTCCTCGGCCTGGTCCCGCAGGAAGTTGCTGACCTGGTGGGCCAGGCCCTCGCGCACCGTGCCCGGCTGCACGACACCCTCCGACAGGCCGATCCCGCCGACCCACAGCCGCCGGTCGGCCCAGTCGTCGTCGACCCGCACCTGGATCTGCACGTCGACCTGGTGCAAGGAGGCCTCCGGGCCGGCCGCGTAGAGCACGGCGGTGGCCCGGCGCAGCGGGTAGACGTCGAAGCCCTCGATGAACTGCGAGTTGCGCCAGTCGATGAACGCGCTCTCACCGTCGGGGCCGACCCGTACGTCGATCTGACCGTCCTCGAGGTGGATGGTGGCGTGCCGGCCGCCGCGGTTCTCGACGGTCACCCGGAGACAGAAATAGGTGAGCCCCTCGGCGGCGTCGTCGCGTCCGCGTGGCGGCTCCGCGGCCTCCAGACGGTGGACGCGGACACGCAGGCCGGCATGCTCGTCGTACTCCTGCCAGTCCCCGACCACGTTCGGCTCGTACACAATCCACCTCTCCACCCACCAGAGAGCTGCTTCCTATCTGTGTGCTCAGTGCACTGTCAAATGAGCAGAATGCGCTGTGGCCAGCCCATTCACCCCCTTTGATCAGCGATCATGCCGTGCGCAGCAGGAATCCCCCCGGAGCGCTCCTCGCGCCGCGGTCGGGCGTGCCGCACATCACGTCCGCCCGCATGATCACCGAGCGTCGCGGCCGCCGCCCCCGGGGACGGCCGGGATCTGGACGCCCTCCCCGTGTCCGGAAATGAGTTTGAGGCGGTTTGTAGCGGGAATTCGCTTTTATGTGCTTCGGACAGGAGGCACGTCCATGGGAGCCGCTCTTCGGCCCCGGCGTCCTCCGCCTGTCGTCCGCACAGCGCTCCTCCCATGGTGTTCGACCTATCCGGCACCCGCTGAGGGAGGTGCGCATGATGCCTGTCACGAGCAGGACGAAGCCGCACCCGCATGACGACGCCCCCGACACCACCGATGACTTCGCCCGGCTGATCGAGCTCCCGGACGGGCCCGAGCGCCAGGCGCTGCGCGACGAGCTGATCCGGCTGTGGCTGCCCATGGCCGAGCGGATCGCCGTCCGCTTCAAGGGCCGCGGCGAGTCCCTGGAGGACCTGTACCAGGTCGCGGCCCTCGGGCTGGTCAAGGCGGTCGACCACTACGACCCGCGGCGCGGCCACGCCTTCGAGGCGTACGCGGTGCCGACCGTGACCGGCGAGATCAAACGCCACTTCCGCGACCACATGTGGACGCTGCACGTACCGCGCCGGGTCCAGGATCTGCGCAACCGGGTGCGGCGCTCGGCGAAGGAGCTGTCGCAGACGGTGTCGGGGCGGCCCCCGACCGTCGCCGAGATCGCCGAGCACGCCCAGCTCACCGAGGACGAGGTGCGCACCGGGATGGAGGCGCTGGAGTGCTTCTCCGCGCTGTCCCTGGAGGCGGAGATGCCCGGCACCGACGGGTACGCCCTGGGTGACGCCCTCGGCGGTCCGGACCCCGGCTACGACGTGGTCGTCGACCGGGTCTCCGTCGCGCCCTGCCTGCTGGCCCTCCCGGAACGCGAGCAGACCATTCTCTATCTGCGGTTCTTCCGTGGAATGACCCAGAGCAGCATCGCGCGGCAGCTCGGCATCTCGCAGATGCACGTCTCCCGGCTGCTCAGCGCGTGCTTCGCCAGACTGCGCACGGAACTGGAGGCGGAGGCGCGCTGAGCGGTCACTCCGAGGGGGCCCCGGGGATCTGGGTCGGGCCGATGCGGTCCAGGGCCGCTTCCAGCTCGGCCCGGATCTCCGGGGGCATGTGCCCGTCACGGCCCCAGATCAAGATGAGTTCCGCGACGTTGCGGAGCTTGATGTTCGTCCGCTGGGACACCTCCCGCAGGACCACCCAGCCCTCGTCCGGCGTGACCCGGCCGAGAGCGACCATCATGCCGATGGCCTGGTCCACCACGGCGTGCGAGGCGACGGCCTCCTTCAGCTGCTCGACCTCTTCCTGCAGCTCGAAGATGCGGTCGCTCTCGTCGGACGAATCGTGCGATGCCGGTTTCACTCCTCCATCCTGCTCACTCGCGCGGCCCAGTGCCACCGGGTTCGGGGTGTCGTTTCGAGGGCCTCGCGGGGGTACTCGACAGGCGCCCGGCGCGGTTCCGGTTGGACACTGGAGACAGACCGCCTGCCGCCGGGCCGGCGAGACCAGGACGCGACTGACATGAATCACGACATGAGAATTCCCCGGGGCACGACGGACGTCGTCTCCACGCACTCGGTGTTCGGCGCACCCTGCTGGGTGAGCCTGACCAGCCGCGACCTGGAGACCACCGAGGGGTTCTACGCCGCCGTGCTGGGCTGGGAGTGGCGGCCGGCCAAGCTCGGCGACCGGTTCCGGATGGCGGTGGTGGGCGACACACCGGTGGCGGGGATCGCCGCGGTCGCCTCGATGTGGCAGATGGCGGTCGCCTGGACGCCGTACTTCGCGGTGCGCAGCGCCGACGAGGCGGTGGCCCGGGCCCAGGAGCGCGGCGGCACGGCCGCGGTCGGCCCGCTGTCCTTCCCGCCGGGACGGGCCGCGCTGCTGGCCGACCGGGACGGCGCGGCCTTCGGGATCTGGGAGGGCGAGCTCTTCTCCGACTGGGAGAGCTGGCGCCGCGCGGCACCGGCCTTCATCCGCCTGCACACCCGGGACGCCTTCGACGCCGCGATCTTCTACGGCGAGATCCTCGACTGGGCGTCGGACCGCCCGGGGTGCTGCGAGGTCAACTACGAGGGCGGCGAGGTCGTGCTGCGCAGCCAGGGCGAGATCGTGGCGCGGATCGAGTCGGGCGCGCTGGGCGCGGCGCCCGACCCCACGATCCGCCCGCACTGGCAGGTGCACTTCGCGGTGTCGGACGTCTCCGCCTGCACCCGGGCCGCGGAACTGCACGGCGGCAGCGTGTTGTCCAAGAGCGGCGACGAGGCGGTGCTGCGCGACCCCGACGGCGCCCAGTTCACCGTGACGTCGCGCCCGGCCCGCTGACCGGCGCGCTCGCCGAGGGCCGCGACAACACCACCAGGCTGCGCGCCCCGACGCTCACCACCGACTCCGCCTTGTGCTCCACCTCGTCCGCACCCTGCGGTTCCGCGGTGTCGATCAGCGTCGTCCAGCGTTCGCCGTACGCGGGTTCCGGCAGCCGGAAGTCCACCGGCTCCCAGTAGCTGTTCAGCAGCAGCAGGAAGGAGTCGTCGACCACCGGGCGGCCGCACGCGTCGGGTTCGGCGATGGCGTCGCCGTTGAGGAAGGCACCGACGGAGTGCGCGTCGGGGCGCAGCCAGTCGGCGTCGGTCATCTCGCGCGCGTCGGGCGCGAACCACACGAGGTCGGGCAGCGGCTGACCCGCGTACGTCACGGTCTCCCCGCGGAAGTAGCGGCGCCGGCGCAGCACCGGGTGGGCGGCGCGCAGGGCGACGACGTACCGGGTGAAGTCCGCGAGGTCGCGCTGTGCGCCGGTCAGCCGCCAGTCGATCCAGGAGACCTCGTTGTCCTGGCAGTAGGCGTTGTTGTTGCCGCGCTGGGTGCGGCCGAGTTCGTCGCCGTGGCAGAGCATCGGGATGCCCTGGGAGAGCAGCAGGGTGGCGAGCAGGTTGCGCTGCTGACGGGCGCGCAGTTCCAGGATCTCGGGGTCGTCGGTCTCCCCCTCGGCCCCGCAGTTCCAGGAGCGGTTGGCGCTCTCGCCGTCGCGATTGCCCTCGCCGTTGGCCTCGTTGTGCTTGTCGTTGTAGGAGACGAGGTCGCGCAGGGTGAAGCCGTCGTGCGCGGTCACGAAGTTGACGCTGGCGCGCGGGCGGCGCCTGCTGTGCTGGTACAGGTCGGAGGAACCCGTCAGCCGGGACGCGAACTCGCCGAGCGAGCCGGGCTGGCCGCGCCAGAAGTCCCGTACGGTGTCCCGGTACTTGCCGTTCCACTCCGACCACAGCGGCGGGAAGTTGCCCACCTGGTAGCCGCCCTCGCCGACGTCCCAGGGCTCCGCGATCAGTTTGACGCGGCTGATCACCGGGTCCTGCTGGATCAGGTCGAAGAACGCCGACAGCCGGTCCACCTCGTGGAACTGCCGGGCCAGGGTCGCCGCGAGGTCGAAGCGGAAGCCGTCGACGTGCATCTCGGTCACCCAGTAGCGCAGCGAGTCCATGATCAGCTGGAGCACGTACGGGTGCCGCATCAGCAGGCTGTTGCCGGTGCCGGTGGTGTCGTAGTAGTGGCCCCAGTCGCCGTCCACCAGCCGGTAGTAGGAGGCGTTGTCGATGCCGCGGAAGGAGAGGGTGGGGCCCCTCTCGTTGCCCTCGGCGGTGTGGTTGTAGACGACGTCCAGGATCACTTCGAGGCCGGCCGCGTGCAGCGCCTTCACCATCGCCTTGAACTCGGCGACCTGGCCGCCGCGGGTGCCGTGGGCGGCGTAGGCGTTGTGCGGGGCGAAGAAGCCGATCGTGTTGTAGCCCCAGTAGTTGGCCAGACCGCGGTCCTGGAGGACGCCGTCGTGCACGAACTGGTGGACCGGCATCAGCTCGACGGCCGTCACCCCGAGGGACGTCAGGTGGCCGACGACCGCGGGGTGGGCCAACCCGGCGTAGGTGCCGCGCAGTTCTGCGGGGACCTCGGGGTGGGTGCGGGTCAGGCCGCGGACGTGGGCCTCGTAGATGACCGTGTCCGCGTACGGCCGGCAGGGCGGGCGGTCCGTGCCCCAGTCGAAGTCGGGGTCCGTGACCACACCGAGCATGGTGTGCCCGGCGCTGTCGGCGTCGGGGGTGTAGAGCGAGGGGTCGTTGTCCGTCCGGCCGTCCACCGCCCGGGCGTAGGGGTCCAGCAACAGCTTCGCCGGATCGCAGCGGTGGCCGAGCTCCGGCTGCCAGGGCCCGTGCACCCGGTAGCCGTACCGCTGCCCCGGGCCGATCCCGGGCAGGTAGCAGTGCCACACGAAGCCGTCGACCTCGGCGAGCGGAACGCTGTGATGGCTGCCGTCGTCGTCGACGAGGACCAGCTCCACGCACTCGGCGACCTCGCTGAACAGCGCGAAGTTGGTGCCCTTTCCGTCGAACGAGGCACCCAACGGGTAGGGGTGCCCGTTCCAGACGGGCACCCCTGCCGTGCGTCGGCGCTTCGCGGTCACCGGGCGTCCTCCAGGACGCCGCCCGCGACCGGTTCCTCGCGGGGCACCTGGAGCACCTCGCGCAGGCTCGGCGCAGGCGCCGTCGGCACCAGCGGGACGCGTTCGCCGGCCCTGGCGCGCTGCGAGAACCAGATGACCTTGCTGCCGGTCTCCGTGGCGCAGCAGCCCCAGCCGTCGCTCGTCGCGGCGATGTGCTCCAGGCAGCCGCGGAGTTCCTGGTCCGGGCGCAGATCGCGGTCGTTGTCCCCGACAGCGGTGATCAGATGCTGGCCGTTCCACCACATCTCGATCGATGTCTCCTTGTCGGTCGCGTGCTCGTCGATGGCCTTCAACAGCATCTCGGCACCGCGGCAGACGGGCTCGACGAGGGGGTCGAGATCCCAGTACCGGAGATGAGCGGCCAGAATGCGCTTGACCTGGCCGACCCGCTCCGGGGTGACTTCCACGTCGAGGTGGTAGTAGCAGGGCACTGCGGTCTTCATCTTCGTTGGCTCCTCACCGGCGAAGCTCCGCCGCCGCCTCGCCCCTGCGGGACGAGCCCCGAACGCGGAGCGTGAGCAGTGATCGCTCCTGAGTCACCTCAAGCGTGCGAGGGCTACGCCATTCGTGCAACACGAGCACCTCGCCGCGACAGCCGCAGCTCACGAGACGGTTGAAGATCCAACAAGACGCTGCGTCGTCACACGTGCACCATGGGTGAAACTCCCCACGGAAGGTGAACCGCGCCATGCTGCTACCGGCCAAGGCCGAAGTCGCCCGGCAACTGCGGCGGTACCGGGCCTGGGAGCGGATGATGCTCGCCTCCCCCGCCGACCGCACCGTCCGGGCCACGTTCGAGGACTCGGGATACACCCTCTGCGTGCTCATGGGGAAGCGCTGCGCCCGGGAGGCCGCCGACGCCGCCGAACGCTTTCTGCGGATCGGCCTCGTGCCCTACCTCCAGGAGCAGGACACGCAGCTCTGCGGCACCGCTGCCGCGCCCGTGCACCGGGGCCCGCCGGTGGTGCTGACGCGTTCCCCCGCGGGGAGGTAGATCCCTTCCGGCGCAGCTTGGACCCCCGGCCGGGCCTCATGGCCCGGCCCTCGGCACGGCGGAGGCGAGATCCATGAGTGCGAGCGAGACCATCGGCCGCATCCCGGTGCGGGACGTCCGCCCGGTTGTCGACGGCGGCCGGAGCCCGGCCAAGGCGGTCGAGGGAGAAACCTTCGAGGTCACCGCCACGGTGTTCCGTGAGGGCCATGACGCGGTCGCCGCGAACGTCGTCCTCACCGACCCCGAGGGCCGGCCCGGCCCCTGGACGCCGATGCGTGAACTCGCCCCCGGCACCGACCGCTGGGGCGCCGAGGTCACTCCCGGCTCGGTGGGCCGCTGGACGTTCCACGTCGAGGCCTGGGGCGACCCGATCACCACCTGGCGCCACCACGCCCGCATCAAGATCCCCGCCGGCATCGACGTCGGTCTGGTTCTGGAGGAGGGCGGCGAGCTCTACCAGCGGGCGGCGACCGGCGTGCCCGAGCCCTCGGACCGGGCACTGGTGCAGGCCGCGGCGGACGCCCTGCGCGACGACTCCCTGACCGTCTCGGCCCGGTTGGCGGCGGCGTTGACGCCGCGGGTGGACGCGGTGCTGGCGGCCTATCCGCTGCGGGAGTTCGTCACCGCCTCCGAGCCGCTGCCGCTGCTGGTGGAACGCGAACGCGCCCTGTACGGCGCGTGGTACGAGTTCTTCCCCCGCTCCGAGGGCACCCCGCAGCGCCCGCACGGCACCTTCCGCACCGCGGCCCGCCGCCTGCCGGCGATCGCCGGCATGGGCTTCGACGTCGTCTACCTGCCGCCGATCCACCCCATCGGCACCACCTTCCGCAAGGGCGCGAACAACACCCTGTCGGCCGGGCCGGACGATGTGGGGGTGCCCTGGGCGATCGGCTCGCCCGAGGGCGGCCACGACGCGGTCCATCCGGATCTGGGCACGCTGGAGGACTTCGACTTCTTCGTCGCCGAGGCCGCCCGGCACGGCCTGGAAGTGGCGCTGGACTTCGCCCTGCAGTGCTCGCCGGACCATCCCTGGGTGCACAAGCACCCGGAGTGGTTCCACCACCGCCCCGACGGCACCATCGCCTACGCGGAGAACCCGCCGAAGAAGTACCAGGACATCTACCCCATCGCCTTCGACGCCGACCTGGACGGCCTGGTCGCGGAGACCGAGCGGGTGCTGCGGCACTGGATGGACCACGGGGTGCGGATCTTCCGGGTGGACAACCCGCACACCAAGCCGGTGGTCTTCTGGCAGCGGGTGCTCGCGGACATCAACGCCACCGACCCGGACGTGATCTTCCTGGCGGAGGCGTTCACCCGCCCGGCGATGATGCACACCCTCGCCCAGATCGGCTTCCAGCAGTCCTACACCTACTTCACCTGGCGCAACACCAAGCAGGAACTCACCGAGTACCTGACCGAGCTGTCCGGCGAGGCGGCCTCCTACATGCGGCCCAACTTCTTCGCCAACACCCCCGACATCCTGCACGCCTACCTCCAGCACGGCGGCCGGCCCGCCTTCGAGATCCGCGCCGTGCTGGCCGCCACCCTCTCCCCCACCTGGGGCATCTACTCGGGCTACGAGCTGTGCGAGAACACCCCGGTACGCGAGGGCAGCGAGGAGTACCTGCACTCGGAGAAGTACCAGCTCCGGCCCCGCGACTGGGACACCGCCGACACCATCGCCCCCCTCATCACCAGGCTCAACGAGGTCAGGCGCCGCCACCCCGCGCTCCGCCGCCTCAGGAACATCCGCTTCCACACCACCGACAACGACGCCGTGATCGCGTACAGCAAGCGCAGCGGCGCGGACACGGTTCTGGTGGTCGCCAACCTCGACCCGCACCACACCCAGGAGGCCACGGTCTCGTTGGACATGCCACAACTCGGCCTGGACGGAGGCGCGTCCATGGCGGTGCACGACGAACTGACGGGTGAGACCTACCAGTGGGGCAGGAGCAACTATGTGCGCCTGGAACCCGGTCGGGCTCCCGCGCACGTGCTCCACGTCCGGCCATCGACAGCGCACATCGGAGGGTCAAGCGCGTCATGACTGTCAACGAGCCCGTTCACGACACCTTCGAGGACACCCCGGCCAAGGACCGGGACCCCGACTGGTTCAAGCGCGCCGTCTTCTACGAGGTGCTGGTCCGCTCCTTCCAGGACAGCAACGGCGACGGCGTCGGCGACCTCAAGGGCCTGACCGCCAAGCTCGACTACCTGCAATGGCTGGGCGTCGACTGCCTCTGGCTGCCGCCCTTCTTCAAGTCACCGCTGCGCGACGGCGGTTACGACGTCTCCGACTACACCGCCGTGCTGCCCGAGTTCGGCGACCTCGCCGACTTCGTGGAGTTCGTCGACGCCGCCCACCAGCGCGGCATGCGCGTCATCATCGACTTCGTCATGAACCACACCAGCGACCAGCACCCGTGGTTCCAGGAATCGCGTGCCAACCCCGAAGGCCCGTACGGCGACTACTACATGTGGGCCGACGACGACAAGCAGTACGCCGACGCCCGGATCATCTTCGTCGACACCGAGGCCTCCAACTGGACCTTCGACCCGGTCCGGCAGCAGTACTTCTTCCACCGGTTCTTCTCCCACCAGCCCGACCTCAACTACGAGAACCCGGCGGTCCAGGAAGAGATCCTGGCGGCCCTGCGGTTCTGGCTGGACCTGGGCATCGACGGCTTCCGCCTGGACGCCGTCCCCTATCTGTACGCGGCCGAGGGCACCAACTGCGAGAACCTGCCCCCCACCCATGAGTTCCTGAAGCGCGTGCGCCGCGAGATCGACCTCATGTACCCGGACACGGTGCTGCTGGCGGAGGCGAACCAGTGGCCCGAGGACGTCGTCGACTACTTCGGCGACTACCGGTCCGGCGGCGACGAATGCCACATGGCCTTCCACTTCCCCGTCATGCCCCGCATCTTCATGGCCGTCCGCCGGGAGTCCCGCTACCCGGTCTCGGAGATCCTCGCCAAGACCCCGGCCATCCCGCAGAACTGCCAGTGGGGCATCTTCCTGCGCAACCACGACGAGCTGACGCTGGAGATGGTCACCGACGAGGAACGCGACTACATGTGGGCCGAGTACGCCAAGGACCCACGGATGCGCGCCAACATCGGCATCCGCCGCCGCCTCGCCCCCCTCCTCGACAACGACCGCAACCAGATCGAGCTGTTCACCGCCCTGCTGCTGTCGCTGCCCGGCTCGCCGATCCTCTACTACGGCGACGAGATCGGCATGGGCGACAACATCTGGCTCGGCGACCGCGACGCCGTCCGCACCCCGATGCAGTGGACACCCGACCGCAACGCCGGCTTCTCCACCGCCGACCCCGGACGGCTGTTCCTGCCGACCATCATGGACCCGGTCTACGGCCATCAGGTCACCAACGTCGAGGCGTCGATGTCGTCGCCCTCGTCGCTGCTGCACTGGACCCGCCGCATGATCGAGATCCGCAAGCAGAACCCGGCGTTCGGACTCGGCACCTTCACGGAACTCCCGTCCTCCAACCCCGCCGTCCTGGCCTTCCTGCGCGAGTACGAGGACGACCTCGTGCTGTGCGTGCACAACTTCTCCCGCTTCGCCCAGCCGACCGAACTCGATCTGCGTGAGTTCGACGGCCGCCACCCCGTGGAGCTGTTCGGCGGGGTGCGATTCCCGGCCATCGGCGAACTGCCGTACTTGCTGACGCTGGCGGGACATGGCTTCTACTGGTTCCGGCTCTCCCGAGTCGCATCCCGCATCGGTCGACGACTTTGAGCGTGTGCCCACGAAAGGACGCCTCACCATGCCGAAGACCGCCATCCCGAGCCCGATCGGCACGGCCGTCACGGGGCCCATGGCCTCGCTGGCCGGGCTGCTGCGCGACTGGCTGCCCCGGCAGCGCTGGTTCGCGGGCAAGGACCGGCCCGTCACGGACCTGGCACTGCTGTCCCTGACGGAGTTGTTCCCGGGCTGTCTGCATCTGCTGGTCCACGCCGGACCCGCGGCCGTCCCCGCCCCCGGCGGCACCACGACCGCGTCCGGGGACTGCTACCAGCTGCTGCTCGGCGTACGGCAGCACCTGTCGCCACGGCTGGGCCGGGCGTTGATCGGACGGGCGGAGACCGGGCCGCTGGCCGGGCTGACGGTGTTCGACGCGCTCCAGGACCCCCGGTCGGCACAGCTGCTCCTGGACCGGCTGCGGCACCCGGGCGCGGCGGGCCCGCTGCGCTTCGAGGCCGACCCGTCGGTGCCGGTGCCGACCGGGCTCGTGCCGCGGGTGCTGGACGCCGAGCAGTCGAACTCCTCGCTGGTGTACGGCGACGCGTTCATCCTCAAGGTCTTCCGGCGCATCCAGCCGGGCGTCAACCCCGACCTGGAGGTGCCGGGCGCGCTGGCCGGGCAGGGATGCGGGCGGGTGCCGGCGCCCGTGGCCTGGTTCCGGACGACGCATCCACACCAGGCCACGCTCGGTGTGCTCCAGCCGTTCCTGCCGAACGCCTCCGACGGCTGGGCCCTGGCCCTGGCGGCGCTGGCCCGCGGCGAGGACTTCACAGCCGAGGCCCATGAGCTGGGCCGGGCCACGGCGGACGTCCATCTCGCGCTGGCCGCCGCGTTCCCGGCCGGGGCCGCCGCGCCGGGCGGCCCGACGGCCGGCCGGCAGAACGGCTCGACGCCCGCCGGCGTTCCCGGGGACCCCGGTACCGCCCAGAACAGCCGCACGGCGGCGGCGATGACCGAGCGATTGGCCTCCGCCGCGCACTGCGTCCCGGCCCTCCAGCCCTTCGTACCGCATCTGCGGACGGCCTTCGCCGCCCTGGAGACCTGCGATCCCGGGCCGCCGGCCCAGCGCATCCACGGCGATCTGCACCTGGGCCAGGTGCTGCGGGCCGGGCGCGAGTGGTTCGTCATCGACTTCGAGGGCGAGCCGTCCCGCCCGCTCGCCGAGCGCCGCAGCACGCATTCCCCGGTCCGGGACATCGCCGGCATGCTGCGCTCCTTCGACTACGCCGCCCGGCAGCGCCGCCCCTGGCGTCCGGAGTGGGCGCGCCGCTGCCGGGAGGCCTTCTGCGCCGGCTACGCCGCCCGGGCCGGCTGGGACCCCCGCAAGAAGCACGGACTGCTGCGCGCCTACGAGACGGACAGAGCCGTGTACGAAGTCCTGTACGAGGCCCGGCATCGCCCCGACTGGCTGCCGGTGCCCATGGCGGCGATCGAACGACTCGCCGTAAGGGGAGGCTGAAGCCATGGCTCTGCGTGACACCTCACCCCCCGAGGCGGGCGGCCCGGTCCCCTGCCGTGCCGCACCCGCCCTGGACCCTGGCGACCGGGCCCGTCTGCTGGCGGGCGCCCACCACAACCCGCACGCCCTGCTGGGCGCCCATCCGGTGCCCGGCGGGATCGCCTTCCGGGCGCTGCGCCCGTTCGCGCGGGCCGTGAGCGTGGTCGTCGACGGGGAGCGCAGCCGGCTCGTCTCGGAGGGCGACGGACTCTTCGCCGGCGTCCTGCCCCTGGCCGCGATCCCCTCGTACACCCTGCTGGTGGTGTACGAGGACGGTGAGCACGAGGTCCACGACCCGTACCGCTTCCTGCCCGCCCTCGGCGACACCGACCTGCATCTCATCCGTGAGGGCCGGCACGAGGAGCTCTGGACGGCGCTCGGTGCGCAGCCCATGACCCACCAGGGCGTCACCGGCACCCGCTTCACGGTGTGGGCGCCCAACGCGCAGGGGGTGCGGGTCGCCGGGGACTTCACCTGCTGGGACGGCACCGCCTTCCCGATGCGCTCGCTCGGTGCGTCCGGGGTGTGGGAGCTGTTCCTGCCGGGGATCGGCGAGGGCACGCGGTACAAGTTCGAGATCACCTCCCGGTCGGGCCATCGCTTCCTCAAGGCGGACCCGATGGCCCGTCAAGCCGAGATCCCTCCGGACACCGCGTCGATCGTGAGCGTGTCGCACTACGAGTGGGGCGACGCCGAGTGGATGGCCCATCGGGGCGACGTTCCCGTGCACGAGGCGCCGTTCTCCGTGTACGAGGTCCATCTGCCGTCCTGGCGACCGGGGCTGACGTACCGTCAACTCGCCGAGGAGCTCCCGGCGTACGTCAAGGATCTCGGCTTCACCCATGTCGAGTTGATGCCGGTCGCCCAGCACCCCTTCAGCGGTTCGTGGGGCTACCAGGTGACCGGCTTCTATGCGCCGACGGCCCGGCTCGGCTCGCCGGACGACTTCAAGTACCTGGTCGACGCCCTGCACCGGGCGGGCCTCGGCGTGATCATGGACTGGGTGCCCGCTCATTTCCCCAAGGACGACTGGGCGTTGGGCCGGTTCGACGGGGAGCCGCTGTACGAGCCCGGGGACTGGCGGCGGGCGGAGCATCCGGACTGGGGGACGTACGAGTTCGACTACGGGCGGGTCGAGGTGCGCAACTTCCTCGTCGCCAACGCCGTGTACTGGTGCGAGGAGTTCCACATCGACGGGCTGCGGGTGGACGCGGTGGCCTCGATGCTCTACCTCGACTACTCCCGGGACTCCGGCCAGTGGACGCCCAATGTGTTCGGCGGGCGTGAGGACCTGGACGCGATGGCGTTCCTCCAGGAGATGAACGCGACCGTGTACCGGCGGGTGCCCGGTGTCATGACGATCGCCGAGGAGTCCACCGCCTGGGACGGGGTGACCCGGCCGACCGAGAGCGGCGGGCTGGGGTTCGGGCTGAAGTGGAACATGGGCTGGATGCACGACTCGCTGGGCTATGTCCAGCACGAGCCGGTGCACCGCAGGTACCACCACCACGAGATGACCTTCTCGATGGTGTACGCGTACAGCGAGAACTACGTGCTGCCCATCTCGCACGACGAGGTGGTGCACGGCAAGCGGTCCCTGGTGTCGAAGATGCCGGGCGACTGGTGGCAGCAGCGCGCCACCCACCGGGCCTACCTCGGCTTCATGTGGGCCCACCCCGGCAAGCAACTCCTCTTCATGGGACAGGAGTTCGCCCAGGGCGCGGAGTGGTCCGAGGCCCACGGCCCCGACTGGTGGCTGCTGGACCCGGCCTACGGTGCCGAAGCCGATCACCGGGGCGTCCAGGACCTGGTCCGCGACCTCAACACCGTCTACCGCCACACCCCGGCGCTGTGGCAGTGCGACACCACCCCCGACGGCTTCCAGTGGGTCCTCGGCGACGCGGCGGACGACAACGTCTTCGCGTTCCTGCGCCACGACGCCGAGGGCGGCCCGCTGCTGTCGGTCACCAACTTCTCCCCCGTGGTCCGCCACGACTACCGCCTCGGCGTCCCCGGTGACGTCCCCGCCTGGCAGGAGGTCCTGAACACCGACGCCGGGCGCTACGGCGGCAGCGGGGTCGGCACCTCCGATCCGGTCAAACCGGAGGACGGTCTCCTCCCGCTCACGTTGCCACCGCTCGCCACGGTGTGGCTGACGCCTGTGTGATTGGCCGCCGCGTGGGCAGTCGGGGCGTACGGACCCCGTCGTCGCGGCAGAAGGGCGGCCCCACGTGCGCACCGTCGGAGTGGAGGAGGAACTCCTCCTGGTCGACCCGGAGACCGGCGAGCCACGCGCTCTGTCCGCGGCCGTGCTCGCGCGTGCCGCGCTGGACGACGTGGACGGTGAGGTCTTCGAGAAGGAACTGCACACCGAGATGCTGGAGTTCGCCACGCACCCGCAGTCGGGGATGGCGGACCTCGGTGCGGAGATCGTCCGGTGCCGCAAGGAGGCGGCGCGGCTCGCCGAGGGGATCGGCTGCACGGTGGCGGCGCTGGCGACGTCGCCGCTGCCCGTCAGTCCCTCCATAGGGGTGGGGCGCCGCTACCAGTGGATGGCGGAGCAGTACGGGATCACCAGCCGGGACCTGGTCCTCGGCTGTCACGTGCATGTCTCCGTGGAGTCCGACGCCGAGGGCGTCGCGGTGATCGACCGGATCCGGCCGTGGCTGTCCGTGCTGTCCGCCATAAGCGCCAACTCGCCCTTCTGGCAGGGCGGGGACACCCGGTACAGCAGTTATCGCAGCCGGGTGTGGCAGCGCTGGCCGTCGGCCGGGCCGACCGAGGTGTTCGGGTCGGCGGAGCGCTATCACCGGCGGGTCGCGGACATGGTCGCGACCGGGGTGCTCCTCGACGAGGCGATGGTCTACTTCGACGCGCGGCTGTCCCAGCGGTATCCGACGGTGGAGATCCGGGTGGCGGACGTGTGTCTGCGGGCGTCGACCGCCGTCCTGATCGCGACCCTCGCCCGCGGCCTGGTGGAGACGGCGGCCCGCGAGTGGCGGGCGGGGCAGGAGCCGCTGCCGCACAGCGTGAGCCTGCTGCGACTGGCCGCCTGGCGGGCCGCCCGGTCCGGGCTGACCGAGGAACTGCTGCACCCGGCGACCATGCGCCGGCTGCCCGCGGAGGCCGTCGTACGGGCCCTGCTGGACCATGTCGGCGAGGCTCTGGCCGAGACCGGTGACCTCGACTGTGCGCGGGAGGCCTGTGCGGAGCTGCTGCGGTGCGGCAACGGGGCGCGGGTGCAGCGGGAGCTGATGGAGCGGACCGGGAGTCTGCGGGAGGTCGTCAGGGAGTGCGCGCGCCGCACGCAGGCGTAGGAGCGGGGCGCCGGGCGGCCGGGCCCGCTGGCACTCCTTTCGCGGGGCCCCGATCACGGCGAGATCAACAAACCGGCGCTCCTTGTCGAATCCGGACACTCACCGCTCTCGCCTGGGCTAGATTCAGGCACCGCCGATAACGGGTCTCGTCGGTGGAGTCACACCCCGTACACATCAGGAGCAGCGCATGCGCGACGTCGCCCTCGCTCCCCCGTCCCTCTCCCCGCTGACCGGCGGGCTCGCCGACAGCGTCTTCACGACGGCGGACCGCAATCCCACCCTTCCGATGCTCGCGCGCCGCTCCGGTCCCTCCGCCCCGTGGGAGGAGGTGACCGCCGTGGAGGTGCGGGACGAGGTGGTCGATCTGGCCAAGGGCCTGGTGGCCTCGGGGATCGCGCCGGGCCACCGGGTGGCGATCATGGCGCGCACCCGTTACGAGTGGACGGTGCTCAGCCATGCGCTGTGGGCGGTGGGCGCCGAAGTGGTGCCGATCTATCCGACGTCGTCGCGCGATCAGGTGGAGTGCATCCTCCGGGACGCGGGCTGTGTGGGTGTGGTCGTCGAGGACGAACAGAGCGTGATGACCGTGGGGTCGGTGTGCGCCTCGCTGCCTCAGCTGCGCCACGTCTGGCAGTTGGACGCGGGGGCGTGGGAACAGCTCGTGGAACGGGGCGAGTTGATTCCGTTCACGACGGTGGAGTCGCTGCGCCGCATCGTGCTGCCGGACTCCACCGCGGCGATCGTCTACACCTCCGGCACCTCCGGCCGGCCGCAGGGCTGTGCGGTGAGCCACCGGGGCCTGGCGAGCGCCTGCGACGTCCTGCTGGAGGGCTGGGGGCACACGGTGGTGCCGCCCGGCGGTCAGGGCAGCGTCCTGGCCTTCCTGCCGTTCTCCCATGTGTACGGCCTGCTGGTGCAGAGCCTGTGCATCCGCGGCGGGCTGCTGATGGGCCACGAGCCGGACCTGAGCCCGGAGACGCTGTCGGCGTCCCTGTTGTCGTTCCGGCCCACGTACTTCTGCGGTGTGCCGTCGCTCTTCGAGAAGATCTACAAGAACTTCCTGCGGATGGCCCAGCAGGCGGGCCGCGGCGCCCTGTTCGAGCGGGCCGCGGAGACGGCACGGGACTTCGCGGCGGCCGTCGAACGCCACCGGCTGGGCCTCGGCCCGGGGCCCGGCCTGGACCTGCGGCTCCAGCACGCGCTGTACGAACGGACGGTGTACCGCAGGCTGCGGGCCGCGCTGGGCGGCCGGGTGCTCCGCGCGGCCTCGGGCGGGTCGCCGCTGGGCCGCGAACTGTGCCTGTTCTACGAAGGCATCGGCCTCTACGTGAACGACGCCTACGGGCTGACCGAGACCAGCGGCGGCATCACGGCACAGCCCGTGGGCCGGGAGAAGTCGGGCACCGTCGGTCAGCCCCTGCCGGGCACCGACGTCCGGGTGGCCGACGACGGGGAGATCCTGGTGCGCGGCCCCTCGGTGTTCCAGGGCTACGTCAACGACGAGGCCGCCACCCGGGCGGCGCTGCGCGGCGGCTGGCTGGCCACGGGAGATTTGGGGTACCTCGACCCCGAGGGCTATCTGACGATCACCGGCCGCAAGAAGGACGTCGTCATCACCAGCGGCGGCAAGAGTGTCGTCCCGGCCTTCCTGGAGCAGCGGCTGCGGATGCACCCGCTCATCCACCAGGCGGTCCTGGTGGGCGACAACCGGCCCTGCATCGGGGCCCTGATCACGCTGGACCCGGACTTCCTGACCCACTGGCGCGGCGCCCTCGCGCTGCCGGGGGACGCGCCGAGCCGCGAGGCACGGGAGGAGAACGCGCTGCGGGAGGAGATCGGGCGGGCGGTGGCCGCGGCGAACAGCGCCGTGTCCCGTTCGGAGTCCATCCGCGTCTTCCGGGTGCTGCCGGAACCCTTCGACCGCACCAGCGCGCTGCTCACCCCGTCGATGAAACTGCGCCGGGACGCGATCGTCGAGCACTACGCGTTCGAGATCGACGCGATGTACCAGGCGCGCTCGCACGGCACGCGGCAGCGGGTGCCCGAGGAGCCCGCGGGCTGGGACGACTCGGACAACGTGTTCCGGTGACGGGGACTCCCCGGTGGGGCGCGATTGACCTCGGCACGCCCGGGAACTCGCACAACCACCGACGTCGACGGACGCTGGACGAAAGAAACAGCCGATGAACTCGTAGGGACGACAGTGGCCTCCGTGGAGATCCCGAGCCGCACCACGAGCTTCGCGGGCGAGCCGCAGAGCGTGACGGGGGCGCGGCTGGCCGCGGAGGACTTCCTGGGCGCCCTCGCCGACGTCCGCCCGCCCGGCGCGCCCGAGTACTGGCACGACATCCTGCTGGTCGTCACCGAGCTGGCCGCCAACGCCGTGCAGTACGCGCCCGGGGACTTCTCCCTGACCATGCGGCGGACCTTCGACGGGGTGCATGTGACGCTGCACGACTCCAATCCCACCCCGCCGGCCCCGCGGCCCTTCCACCCGCGCACTGGCGGTGGCGGCGTCGGCTGGCATCTGATCCACGCCCTGTGCGAGCAGGTGAGCGTGGTGACGGAGGCACGCGGCAAGGACGTGCACGTGTTTCTGCCCTGGTGAGTCACACGACTTTCACGTGCATCCCGTGCACTCGCGCACCCGTGCGGGCAAGGTGGTGCACGACGCGTTCGTCTGCCTGCCGCACCCGGCTGGCGGAACGGCTCAGGGCACGGTGGGATCGGAGGGGTGGGCAGCAGCGATCCAGGGCAGACGAACGACGTTCGACTCGGACCGCCGGAGCCGCAGAAGGGAAGAAAGACCGTGACACGACCCAGGATCCTGGTGGTTGGCGCAGGTTTCGCCGGCGTGGAGTGCGTACGCCGGCTGGAACGCAAACTCGGCGCGGACGAGGCCGACGTCACGCTCGTGACGCCGTTCGCCTATCAGCTCTACCTTCCGCTGCTCCCGCAGGTCGCCTCCGGGGTGCTGACGCCCCAGTCGATCGCCGTGTCGCTGCGGCGGAGCAAGAAGTACCGCACCCGGATCATCCCGGGCGGCGCCATCGGCGTGGATCTCAAGGCGAAGGTGTGCGTGATCCGCACCATCACCGACGAGATCGTCGACGAGCGGTACGACTACATCGTGCTGGCCCCGGGCAGTGTGACCCGCACCTTCGACATCCCCGGCCTGACGGACCACGCGTTCGGCATGAAGACGCTGGCCGAGGCCGCCTACATCCGCGACCACGTCATCTCGCAGCTCGACCTCGCCGACGCCAGCCACGACGAGGCGGAACGCGCGGCGCGGCTGCAGTTCGTGGTCGTCGGCGGCGGCTACGCGGGCACCGAGACCGCGGCCTGTCTGCAGAAGCTCACCCACGCCGCCGTCAAGCGCTACCCGCGCATCGACCCGGCGCTCATCAAGTGGCATCTGATCGACATCGCCCCGAAGCTGATGCCCGAACTGGGCGACAAGCTGGGCAGCACCGCGCAGAACATCCTTGCCAAGCGCGGGATCGACATCTCCCTCGGCACGTCCGTCGCCAAGGCGGGCCCGGAGGAGGTCACCTTCACCGACGGCCGTGTCATCCCGACACGCACCCTGATCTGGACGGCCGGGGTGGTGGCGAGCCCGCTCATCGCGACGCTGGGCGCCGAGACGGTACGGGGGCGGCTCGTGGTGGGCGCGGACATGAGGATGCGGGGCCAGGACGGCGTCTTCGCCCTCGGTGACTCCGCCGCGGTGCCGGACGAGGCCAAGGGCGAGGAGGGCGCGATCTGCCCGCCCACCGCGCAGCACGCGATGCGCCAGGGCAAGCACGTCGCGGACAACGTCATCGCCACGCTGCGGGGCGGGGCGACGACCCCGTACACCCACAAGGACCTCGGTCTGGTCGTGGATCTCGGCGGCACGGACGCCGTGTCCAAGCCGCTGGGCATCGAGCTGACGGGGCTGCCTGCCCAGTTCGCGGCCCGCGGCTACCACTGGGCGGCGCTGCGCACCAATGTGGCCAAGGTGCGGGTGGCGACGAACTGGACGCTCAACGCGATCGCGGGCGACGATTTCGTCCGCACGGGGTTCCAGGCCCGCCGGGCGGCGAAGCTGAAGGACTTCGAGTACACGAACGCGTACCTCAGCCCGGAACAGGTGCGCGCCCATGTGGACGGCACGGAACGGCAGGACTAGGGCCTGTCCGGTGGCACGGGTGGCGGGGAAAGAGTGGCGGCTCGGGTGAGGCGGAAGGGGCGGGGCGTCGGGTGCCGTCGGAACGATTCCGGTACCGCGTCGTGACGGGGTCCGGGCGGGCGCGGCTGCGGGATCTCGTGGCGGCGTCCGATCCCGGGCTGCTCCGGCTGACGGCCGGGCTGCGGACGGTGGGGGCCATCGCCCTGACGCTGGCAGTCCTGGCCCCGTTCCGCACGGACGTGCGGCATCTGGTGGCGGGGGCGATCGCGGCGATGGTCGCCACCTTCGCGGTCCGCGACAAGGAGCGCTCCGGGCAGGCGGTGACGCTCGGGCTCGGGCTGCCGGTGGCGCTGACCGCCGTGACGCTGGGGGCGCTGCTGGCGGACCAGGTGGTCGCCGGTGACCTGTTCTTCGTCGCGCTGATCTTCTGCGCGGTCTACGGGCGGCGGTTCGGCGACCGTGGCACCGCGCTCGGGCTGATCGGCTTCCAGGTGTACTTCCTGTCGCTGTTCGTCGGCGCGACGGTGCCCGGACTGCCGTCGCTGTACGGGGCGATCGGCGTCGCCTTCCTGAGCAGTGCCGTGGTGCGGTTCGCGCTGGTGCCGGAGACGCCGGCGGGGACGCTGGAGCGGCTGCGGTCCGCCTTCCGCGCCCGCCTGGCCCGGTTGGTGACCGCGCACCTCGAACTGCTCGACGCGGGCCCCGAGGACGTGGAGCGGGCACTGGAGCATGTCCGGGAAGGAACCGCGCGGCTGCACGACACCGCTCTGATGATCCAGGGGCGGCTGGAGGCGGGGACCGCCGACGAGGGCGTGGCCCGGCTCGTGCAGCGGCGGGTGGCGGACGCCGAGGTGGCCGCCGAGCGGCTGGGGTTGCTGCTGCTGACCGCGCGCAGCGCCGAGCGGGCGGACACCCTGACCCTGCATCTGCCGGGTGCGCCGGTGCCCTCAGGCGGGCTGCTGCCCGTGCGGGACAAGGCCATCGACCAGCTGCGCCGGGATCTGGCGGCCCTGCGGCTGCTCGTCCTGCGGCCGGTGTCCGCACAGCACGGGACGGCGCTGTCGCATGTCCGCAACCGGCTCCTCGGCTACCGGGACGAGGAGAACCTCCCGGTGGCCCCGCCCGCGGTCCAGGACGTCTTCAGGGGCGTGGGCGAGACCGCCCGGGCGGTGCTGGGGCTGCGGGTCGCGCTCGACGGGCCGCAGGACGAGTCGGACGACAGCCCCGCGACGGCCCGCTCGCGGGAGGAGCTGGACGCCGAGGACGCGGCCATCGACGCCGGCGAGGAGGCGGCGCAGGAGGAACCGACGGGGCTGCGGCGGCCGACGACGCGGGCGGCGGTGCAGGTGGCGGTGGGGTCGTCGCTGGCCATCGCGGGCGGTGAGCTGCTGTCCAGCCAGCGCTGGTACTGGGCGGTGCTGACCTGCTGGATCGTGTTCATCAACACCGCCTCCACGGGCGAGATCCTGGTCAAGGGCTACCGGCGGCTGCTCGGCACGGTGCTCGGCGTGGTGGCGGGCATCGGGCTGGCGGCGCTGGTCGGGCACCACACCTGGACGGCGTTCGCGCTGGTGCTGGTGTGCGTGTTCCTGATGTTCTACTCGGCGCCGCTGTCGTACACGCTGATGTCGTTCTTCGTGACCGCCGCGCTGGGGCTGCTCTACACCCTGCTGCACACGTACAGCTTCTCGGTGCTCGTGCTGCGGGTGGAGGAGACGGCGCTCGGGGCGGCCTGCGGGGTGCTGGCGGCGGCGTTCGTGCTGCCGGTGCGGACGGACCGCCGTACGAACGATCTGCTGGTCGCCGTGCTGGACCGGCTCGCGGACGTCACCGAGACGGCCGTGGACCAGCTCAGCGGCGGTCCGCCGGCCGATCTGCTGGACCAGGCGCGCGAGCTGGATCAGGCACTGGCCGACCTGCGGGCCGCCACCCAGCCGCTCACCCATCCCGTCACCCCGCTGCGGGCCCGGCGGGACACCGCGCGCTATGTCGTGGCCCTGCTGGAGACGTGCGCGTACCAGGCGCGGGCCCTGGCCGCGACCGCGGAACTCCTGCCCACGCACCCCTCGATCGCGGCCGACCCGCGGCTGCGCGGCGCCGGGCAGCGCATCCTGCGCAACATCCGCGCCCTCGCCGCGCACGTCGCCGACGAGCACGCCGCCGACGAAATCGGTACCGGGCCGAGCATCGCCGCGCTGCTGGAGACCGGCGCAGCGGGCGCCCCCCGCTTCGGCCGCGTCACGGACCGGGTGCTGCGGCACCTGGGTCGGCTGGACGAGGGTGTGGTGGGCCTGGCCCGCCCGCTACGGGTACCGGTGGCCCGGCCGCCGGGGTGACGTGGGCGCGCCTGACGCCCTCCGCCCCGCCGGGCCACTTGCCTGAATCCGGTGGGCCGCAGGCCCGATCGCCCACGCGCATCCGACAGGCGGCATACATCCGCCCCACCCGCTCGCCCGCGCGAACCCGGCGGGCCTCACACCCTCCCCCACCGCGCCATGGCGAAGGAGAACAGGCCGAACAGCACCAGGCCGGCCGCGACGCAGGCCAGCAGCCACGGGCCCGCCGGGAGGTCGGCGAAGGAGCGGAGGGTGTCGTCCAGGCCCTTGGCCTTGTCGGGTTCGTAGTCGACCGCGGCCCGCACCGCGAAGGCTCCGGCCGTCGCGAACACCAGCCCGCGGGCCGCGCCTCCGCCGACGCCCGTCACGTCCACCAGACGCCGGGTCCGCGGGGACATCTCGCCGAGTTTGAACTTGTCGCGGTACGCCCGCATGACCGCCCGGGCACCGATCCACACCCCCGCCACGGCGACCCCGGCCCCGGCCAGCGCCACGAGCCACTGACCGGCGGGCATTTCCAGCGCCTTCGCGGTGACGTCCTTGGACTGCTCGTCGCTCGACCCGTTGCCGCCCCCGCCCGACCCGCCGCCGGCCGCGAACGACAGCACCGAGTAGGCGACGAAGCAGTAGAAGACGAACCGGGTCAGCGCCAGCAGCCGCTTCTTCGCCGTACGGCCCTCCGGCCCGACCGAGCCGAACAGCGCCTCGGAAAGCCGCCACAGCGCCATGCCGGCGAGCCCGGCGCCCAGGGCCCACAGCAGGACGGCCCCGAAGGGCTTCTCGGACAGTTCGGCGAGGGCGCCGCCGCGGTCCGCCTGGCGTTTTCCGTCGCCGAAGGCGATCTGGAGCGCCAGCACTCCGACCAGCAGGTAGATCACACCGCGAGCCGTGAGACCCGCGCGGGCCGCGCCCTCGGTCACGGAGCCGCGGGCAGCGCGTTGGGCACCGATACGGCCCTCGCGGGCGATGGCAGTCGGATTCATCTGGACCTCCCGTGCTCCGAATGCCCCGGTCGCCACGCGGCACACCCGGGAGGCCGGCCGACCGGCACACCGCTGCTCAAACCGCGACCCGCTCGCCGAGCGCCTCGGCGCGGACCCGGGCGCAACTGCGGCTGATCAGACGGGAGACGTGCATCTGCGAGATGCCGAGCTGGTCGGCGATGCGGCTCTGCGTCATGTCCTCGAAGAACCGCATGTAGAGGATGGCGCGTTCGCGCTCGGGCAGCCTGCGCAGGCCCGCCTTGACGGACTCGCGGTCGACCACGACGTCGTACGAGGAGTCGGAGCCTCCCAGGGTGTCGGCGAGGCTGTATCCGTCGTCACCGGTGGAGAGTTCGGCGTCCAGGGACAGGGCGCTGTAGCTCTCCAGCGCCTCCAGGCCCGCGTTGACCTCCTCCTCGGTCAGGCCGGTGTGGGCGGCGAGGTCGGCGGGGGTGGGTTCGGGGGTGCCCGGCGTCTGGGTGAGCTCGCGGCGGGCCACCCGCACCTTGTTGCGCAGTTCCTGGACCCGGCGGGGCACCCGCAGGGCCCACATCCGGTCCCGGAAGTGCCGCTTGACCTCGCCGGTGATGGTCGGGACGGCGTAGCTCTCGAAGGCGCCGCGTTCGGGGTCGAAGCGGTCGACGGCCTTGACGAGGCCGAGGGCGGCGACCTGCCGCAGGTCCTCCAGCGACTCGCCGCGTTCGCGGAACCGGCCGGCGATGCGGTGGGCCATGGGGAGCCAGGCGGTGACGAGTTCGTCGCGGACGGCGTCCCGTTCGGGGCCGGGCTCCAGGGTGGTGAGCCGGGCGAAGAGGGTCGCGGTGTCGGGGGCGTCGTCATGGCGCCGCCGCGGGGCCGCGGTCGGCGCGTCGGGGAGGCCGGGACGGCTTGTCGATTTGTCGATAAGCATGCGGAATCGCTCCTGAACGATGGTTTCAGGGACTTGACCGCGGGAGGAGTGCTGCCCGGACACCGGGGCCCCGGAGCAGCCCTACCGCTCCCGTCGGCGCGCCTCCGGTCCGAAGCACGACTGTGCGTCTGCCCTGCCGCCGGGGGAGCAAACTCCGCTTCGCGACGGAAGGCGGACGTCGGGTCAGGACAGCGGCACGAGCGCGGTGATGCACTTGCCTCCGGAGGCGAGGCCGGTGACCCGGACGTCGCGCGCCAGCCGGCAGACGATCGGCCAGCCGCGGCCGCCCACCCGCCACCGGCCGTGCGGGTCGACGGGCTCCTCGGTCACCGGCAGCGCGTCGCTGCGGTCGCTGACCGAGACCCGTACGCCGGGCTCGTCGACGTCCACGTGGAAGTCGGTGATGCCGCCGCCGTGCAGGATCGCGTTGGAGGTGAGCTCGGAGGCGACGAGCAGGGCGTCGGCCACGGACTCCCGGTCGCAAGGGGTCCCGGTGGCCCGGCAGCGCGCGGCCACGGCCCGCTCCACGGCGCGGCGCGCCTCGGCGGGCTTGCACGGGCAGTGCTGCCGCGGCCTGCCGGTCGCGGACGGCTGGGGGACGGGTGCCGGCCGCGGACGGCCGGCTGTCGCCTGATCGGCGGTGGATGCCGTCGTTTCGGGGGCGGATTCGGTCCTGTGCTCCCTACACATGGTCTGGGCTCCCTGAACGGTTTGGGACGAGCCGGACCCTTCCGTGCCCTCGGCCACCGCACTCGGCGGGCCCTCGCCGGCCACGGCCCTCGGCCGACCGGCGGCGGCGCAGTGGTTCGCGCCGCGTGAGCATCGCAGGTCTCCTCTTTCGGCTGACCGTTCCGGGACCCGACAAACCTCGAAGGCGCGGGCCATCCGGCAGCCGGGACGGGGTACCCGGCTCGCATGACCGATGTCGTGGACTCAGACGAGCTGTTGCGGCGCATCCAGCGCGCCCGGGCCTGCGCCCTGGAGGAGGAGCGGGCGTGGCGGACCCGGGGCGACGCCCTGCGGTCGAGCGATCCGGAGGGCGCGCGGGATGCCACCGTGCGGACGCTGGCCTACGAGGCCGTGCTCAGAGTGCTGGACGAGATCCTCACGCCGGGCAAGAGGGCCGGTGACCACTGACGGTCGCGATTGGCGACGCCGCACCCGGGAACCCGGGAGCGCATGGCACTGGATCACACGCGGGCACCGGTACTGGAAGCGCTGGAGACCTACCGGCGCGAGGGCTTGCTGGCCTTCACGCCACCGGGCCACAAACAGGCGCGGGGCGCCGACCCGGCGGTGCGGGAGGTGCTGGGCGACGCGGTGTTCCTCGGCGACGTCCTGGCGTCGGGAGGTCTCGACGACCGGCTCACCCGGGGCCGGGTGCTGGAGCGCGCCGAGGAGCTGATGGCGGACGCCGTGCACGCCGACCACACGTTCTTCACCACGTGCGGCAGTTCCTTGTCGGTGAAGGCGGCGATGCTGTCCGTGGCGGGCCCGCACGAGCAGTTGCTGATCGGCCGGGACGCCCACAAGTCGGTCGTGTCGGGCCTGATCCTCTCGGGCATCGAGCCGGTCTGGGTCGAACCCCGCTGGGACGCCGAGCGGCATCTCGCGCACCCGCCGTCCGCGGAGGCCTTCGAGAAGGCGTTCGCCGACCACCCCGACGCCAAGGGCGCGCTGGTGACCAGTCCGACGCCGTACGGGACGAGCGCTGATCTGCGGGCCGTCGCCGAGGTGTGCCACCGGCGCGGGCGGCCCCTGATCGTCGACGAGGCCTGGGGCGCGCACCTGCCGTTCCATCCCGACCTGCCGTCCTGGGCGATGGACGCGGGCGCCGACATCTGCGTGACCAGCATCCACAAGATGGGCAGCGGCCTGGAACAGGGTTCCGTCTTCCATCTCCAGGGCGATCTGGTGCCGCCCGAGGTGCTGAAGCTGCGCGCGGATCTGCTGGGCACCACCAGTCCGTCGGTGCTGCTGTACGCCGGGCTGGACGGCTGGCGGCGGCAGATGATGCTGCACGGCAAGGACCTCATGGGCGCCGCCCTGGATCTCGTGACCGAACTACGGGCGGCCGTCGGACGCATCGAGGGGCTGCACGTAGAGGGCCGGGAGGACTTCTGCGGTCCGGGGCTCGCCGACGACTTCGATCCGCTGCAGGTCATCGTGGACCTCAGCGGGCTCGGGATCAGCGGGTTCCAGGCGGCGGACTGGCTGCGGGCCGAGCGGAACATCGAGGCGCATCTGGCCGACCACCGGCGGCTGGGCGCCCAGATCACGCACGGCGACGACCGGGAGACGACCGGGGAGCTCCTGTCCGCGCTGCGGGATCTCGCGCAGGCGGCTCCGGAGCTGCGTCCGGCGCCCGAGGTGTATGTGCCGCCGCCGTCCGAACTGCGGCTGGCGCAGGCCCGGCCGCCCCGGGACGCGTTCTTCGGGCCTGCGGAGAACGTGCCGGTCGAGAAGGCCGCGGGACGGATCGCCGCCGAGATGATCACGCCGTATCCCCCCGGCATCCCGGCCGTCCTGCCGGGCGAACGGCTGACCGAGCCCGTACTGCGCTATCTGCGCACGGGCAAGGAGGCGGGCATGAACCTGCCCGATCCGAGCGACCCAGAGCTGAATACGATCAGGGTGCTGGAGGCCGAGGAGGAGTGAAACGGGTCACGTGGCCCGGTTCTGGTTTCGCACCAGCCCCCAAGATGGTTTACGGTTCATCCATACGTGGTCGTGGAGTTGACGCCGACAGTCCTCCGCTCACCACCCCTGAACCGCCCTGGCTGGCCTCCCCCGTCCAGCCAGGGCTTTTCCATGCCCGGGTGGCTCCGGTGCCGGAAGTGCCGGCCGCCGAGGTGCCCGAGACGGCGGCAGCGGCTGAAATGGGCGTAGGGAAAGCCCCGGAACCGAATCGCCGGCGAGGAGCCCCGCGTCATGACCAAAGCGACGAAACTGCTGACCGCCCTGCCCCCGCCGCAGCGCCAGCGTCTGATGACGCTCGCCCGCGAGATCTCCTTCCCCGAGGACACCCGGATCTTCGAGGCGGGCGGCACGGCCGACCGGTTCTGGGTCATCCGCTCGGGCGCGGTCTCCCTCGACCAGCAGGTGACGGCGCAGCAACGGGTGACCGTGGCCAGTCTCGGCTCGGGGGACCTGCTCGGCTGGTCCTGGCTGTTCCCGCCGCACCAGTGGGACTTCGGCGCGGTGGCGTTCAGCCCGGTCCGCGCCTACGAGTTCGACGCGGCGACCGTGCTCGGCCTGTGCGAGGAGGACCCGGCACTGGGGCTGATCCTGGTGCGCAGCGTCGCCGAGATCCTCGCGTACCGGCTGGAGATGACGCGGGGCAAGCTCATGGAGCAGTACGCGATGCGCCGCCGCGCCCTGTAGGGACCGACCGGCGGGGTCAGACCCGGTAGCGCCGCAGCGCCGGGACCGTGGCGGCCAGCACCAGCATGACGGCGACGACGAGGAGCCCGCCGCCCGCCACGGCCGCGCGCGGCCCGAAGGCGGAGCCGGCGGTGCCGTGCAGGACGTCGGCGAGGCGCGGACCGCCCGCGACGACGACGGTGAAGACGCCCTGCATCCGGCCGCGCATCTCGTCGGTCGCCGCGGACAGCAGGATCGCCCCGCGGAACACCATGGAGACCATGTCCGCCACCCCGGCGAGGGCCAGGAAGGCGACCGCGAGCCACAGGCTGTCGCTCAGTCCGAACCCGGTGACGGCCACGCCCCAGGCCACCACCGCGCCGATGACCATCCAGCCGTGCCGGCGGGCCCGGGAGAACGTGCCGGAGAACAGACCGCCGAGCACCGCGCCGATGGGGATCGCGGCGAACAGCAGACCGAGCGCCAGCCCTTCGCCGTACGGCGCGTAGGTCTCGGCGGCGAGCTGCGGGAACAGCGCGCGGGGCATGCCGAGGACCATCGCGACGAAGTCGGCGAGGAACGACAGCAGCAGCACCTTGTGCAGGGCGATGTAGCGGAACCCCTCCGCGATCTCGCGCAGGCCGGCCCGGCGCCCGGCCTGAGCCGCGAGGGGCGGCAGCGGGGGCAGCCGGTAGACCGCCCACACGGTCACGCACAGCGCCAGGGCGTCGATCAGATACAGCTCGGGCAGCCCGATCACCGGGATCAGGGCGCCCGCCAGCAGCGGTCCGACCACCTGGCCGGTCTGGGCGACGGTCGAGCCCAGGGCGTTGGCCGCGGTCAGTTCCTCGGCGGGCACCAGCCGGGCGATGGAGGCGTTGCGGGCAGGCGCGTTCAGGCCCCAGAACGCCTGTTGCAGCGCGAGCAGCACCATCAGCGCGGCCACCGACCCCAGACCGGCCGCCGCCTGGAGCCAGAACAGCAGCGAGGTGAGCGCGATGCCGCTGTTGGTGACCAGGAGAAGCTTGCGGCGGTCCATGCTGTCGGCGATCGCGCCGCCCCACAGCGCGAACACCATCAGCGGCAGCAGCCCGGCGAGGCTGGCGTAGCCGACCCACGCCGAGGAGCCGGTGATGTCGTAGACCTGCTTGGGCACGGCGACGGCCGTGAGCTGGCTGCCCACGGCCGTGACGACGGTCGAGGACCACAGCCGGCGGTAGGCCGGGATGCGCAGCGGGCGGGTGTCCATCGCCCAGCGCCGCCAGCCGCGGCGGGGCGGCGGCCCCCCGGCCGGGGCCGGCGTCTGCGGTTCTGTGCTGCTTTCGCTGGTGTCCACGGACTTCCTGGTTGCTCGTTACATCTTTCCGGAACCAGGGTTCACTATGGCACTTCCGTCCGAGCGTGCGGGACGCGCGATCTCAGCTTGCGGAACGGCCGTTGCCGGGCTCCTCAGGCCCCGGCGATCAGCAGAAGGCGGAGGGCGATCATCGTCGCGGCGACCAGGCCGACGTCCGCTGGGCCGCATGCGGTACGTCGCGGCGGCGAGCCCCGGTCTCGTGGACCGGCACTTCGGCGGGCCGCTGGGCGACGCGCCGGCGAAGGCACCGGTGGTGACCTTCGACCGGCGGGACTCCTACCAGGACCGCTTCGCGCGGGAGCTGCGGGGCGGTGCCGGCGGGGCGAGCCCGGCACGGCACGCCATCCCCACCTCCGAGGGGTTCGTGGGGGCGGTCACGCTGGGGCTGGGCTGGGGCATGGTCCCGGAGGTGCAGGCGGGCCCCCTGCTGCGCGCCGGGCGCCTGATCCAGCCGGCGCCGGAGCGGCCGGTCGACGCCCCGCTGTACTGGCAGCAGTGCAAACCGGACTCCCCCGCCCTGGCCGCGGTCGCCGACGCCGTCACCACCGCGGCGGCGGAGGCGCTACGGAGCTGAGCACTCCTCGCCGGTCAGCGCCGCCAGCTGCGCCGCCGCGCTGTCCAGGAGCATCTCCAGCGCCGTCGGATAGGCGCTGTCCACCATGCGTTTGGCCAGCAGGGGCGCCGCCTCGGCGATGCGGGGGTGGGTGGTGCGGGGCAGCCGGGCGTACGTCGAGCTCCACATGTCCTCGTCGGCGTGGAGCGCGGCGCTCGGCAGGGCGAGGGAGGCGGCGTCCAGGGCGGCGAAGGCCAGGGTCTGGTCGATGAAGGCGTGGTAGATCCGCACGGTGTCGGGCACGGGGAAGCCGGCCGTGCGCAGCACGTCCAACACCGCTTCGTCGGCGGCCAGTTCGTTCGGGCGGCCGGTGACCCGGTTCGTCGTGAGCAGGGCGGCCTGCGGGTGGGCGACGTACGCGGCGTGGAGGCGCAGGCCGACGGCCCGCAGGTCCGCCCGCCACTCCCCCGTCGGGCGCCAGCCGCGCAGGGCCTGGCCGATGAGCGCGTCGCCGATCGCGAGGGTCAGGTCGTCCATGCCGCGGAAGTAGCGGTACAGGGTGCTCGGGTCGGCGTCCAGGGCGAGTCCCAGGCGCCGGGCCGTCAGCCCTGTGCTGCCGTGTTCGCGCAGCATGCGCAGCGCGGTCTCGACGATCAGTTCCTCGGACAGGACGGTGCCGCTCTTGGTGGGCCGGCGGCGGCGCCGCTTCTCCTCGGGCACCACGGGTTTCGGCACGGCCGCTCCTTTCCCTCTTATGCCAACGCCATTGACCTTACGTGAGCAGGCGGCGTTGTATCTCAGCCGGGGCCCCGTCACGTCGTAGACCTTCAGCCGTAGGAGTCTTGTCATGCGTGTACTGCTCGTGGGTGCCGGAGGGGTGGGCACCGCCATCACCCGGATCGCCGCCCGGAGGCCGTTCTTCGAGGCGATGGTGGTGGCCGACTACGACCTGGCGCGGGCCGAGGCGGCCGTGGCGGCGCTCGACGACGCCGGGACCCGGTTCCGGGCCGAGCGCGTCGACGCGGGCGACGAGGCGGCCGTGACGGAGCTGCTGGCGCGGCACGCCTGTGACGTCCTGCTCAACGCCACCGATCCGCGCTTCGTGATGCCGCTGTTCCGTGCGGCACGCGCCGCCTCCGCCACGTATGTCGACATGGCGATGTCCCTGTCGCGCCCGCACCCCGAGCGCCCCTACGAGGAGTGCGGGGTCAAGCTGGGCGACGCGCAGTTCGAGGACGCCGCGGAGTGGGAGAAGGCGGGGCTGCTGGCCCTGGTCGGCATGGGTGTCGAGCCGGGCCTGTCGGACGTCTTCGCGCGCTACGCGGCGGACGAACTCTTCGACGAGATCGAGGAGATCGGGGTCCGCGACGGCGCGAACCTCACCGTCGACGGCTACGACTTCGCCCCGTCCTTCAGCATCTGGACCACGATCGAGGAGTGCCTGAACCCGCCGGTCGTCTACGAGGCCGACCGCGGCTGGTTCACCACCGCCCCGTTCAGCGAGCCCGAGGTGTTCGACTTCCCCGCGGGCATCGGCCCCGTGGAGTGCGTCAACGTCGAGCACGAGGAGGTGCTGCTGATGCCCCGCTGGATCGGGGCCGGGCGGGTCACCTTCAAGTACGGGCTGGGCAACGAGTTCATCGAGACGCTCAAGACGCTCCGTCTGCTGGGTCTTGACCGCACCGGCCCGGTGACGGTCCCGGGCCCCGACGGGCCCGTCCGGGTCTCGCCCCGGGACGTCGTCGCCGCGTGCCTGCCCGACCCGGCGACGCTGGGCGAGCGGATGCACGGCAAGACCTGCGCGGGCACCTGGGTGAAGGGCGTGAAGGACGGGGCGCCGCGCGAGGTGTACCTCTACCACGTGGTCGACAACCAGTGGTCCATGGCGGAGTACGGCAGCCAGGCGGTGGTGTGGCAGACGGCGGTCAACCCGGTCGTCGCGCTCGAACTGCTGGCCGACGGCGCCTGGAAGGGCGCGGGCGTCCTCGGCCCGGAGGCCTTCCCCGCCGGCCCGTTCCTGGAGCTGCTCACCGCGTACGGCTCGCCCTGGGGTCTGCGCGAGCAGTAGAACCGCGCCTCCCAGAACTCCGTTGTTTCACATACGCATCGACAGGTGACCCGAAAGCGAGTAAGCCATCCGCGAGGGCACGGACGACTTCGAGCGCAGGTGACATCGATGGACGACTGGCGAGACCATGCCGCGTGCCGCCACGAGGACCCCGACCTCTTCTTCCCGATCGGCAACACCGGCCCTGCACTGGTCCAGACGGAACAGGCGAAGGCGGTCTGCCGCCGCTGTCCCGTCCGGGAGCGGTGCCTCGAGTGGGCCATGGAGACCGGGCAGGCCATAGGCGTCTGGGGCGGCACCAGCGAGGCCGAACGACGTTCACTGCAACGGCGCCGGGCCAGGGCCGGACGCTCCTCCGGCTAGGCCGGGGACGCGCAGCGTGAAGACGCTTCCGGCGCCGGGCTCGCTCGCCGCCTCCACGGTGCCGCCGTGCGCGGCCATCAGATGGCGGACGATCGGCAGGCCCAGGCCGCTGCCCCCGGTGCGGCGGCTGCGGGACTTCTCGGCGCGCCAGAAGCGCTCGAAGACGTGCGGCAGGTCCTCGGCGGCGATGCCGCTGCCGGTGTCGGCGACCTCCAGGACGACGTCGGCGCCGTCGGCACGCGCGGACAGCGTGACCGAGCCGCCCGCGGGCGTGTGGCGCAGGGCGTTGGAGACGAGGTTGCCGAGCGCCTGCCGCATCCGCACCGGGTCGGCGTCCGACCAGGGCGCGCCCTGGGTGTCGGTGCGCAGGGCGACACCGGCCGCGTCGGCCGCGACGCGGTGGGCGGCGGCGACCTGGCCGAGCAGTTCACCGACGGCGACGGGTTCGCGGTGCAGCCGCAGCGTGCCGGCGTCGGCGGCGGCCAGGTCCTGGAGGTCGTCGATGACGCGCTGGAGGACGAGGGCCTCCTCGTGCAGGGAGGTGAGCAGGGCGGTGTCCGGCTCGACGAGGCCGTCCTTGGTCACCTCCAGCCAGCCGCGGATGTTGGTGAGCGGGCTGCGCAGTTCGTGGGCGATGTCGCTGACCATCGCCTTGCGCTGCTCCTCCAGGCGTTCGCGGCGTTCGGTCAGCGCGTTGAAGGCGGCGGCGAGGATGCCGGTCTCGTCCCGGGTGGTGACGGGCACCCGCACATGGAGCTCGGGCGGCTGCCGGGCCGCCTCGGTCAGCGCCCGCAGCGGCCGGACGAGCCGGGTGGCGACCACGACGGTCACGGCGACGGTGACGGCGAGCACCAGCCCGGCGGCGCCGAAGACCTTGGCCTTGTTGGCCGCGGACATGTCGAAGCGCACGGCGGGGGTGTCGCCGATGCCGAGGAACAGTTCGGCGCGCGGCGCCACGTACGGGTCGAGCTGGACCCGGCGCGCGCTGTCCAGGCAGCGCTGTGCGGCGCGGGCGGCCTGGTTCTGGGGCTGGGCGGCGAGCTTGCCGATGCCGTACCGGGTGGGCAGGTTCCGGTCGCCGACGTCGACGGTCACGAACAGCGGCGGGGTGAAGTCCAGGTGGTGCCGGTCCAGGCAGTCGCGTGCCAGTTCCGACAGCTGCCCGAGCGCCTTCTCCTCGGTCTGGGTCGGGGAGTTGAGTCTGCCGTCGGCGCACTCCAGGGGCACGTCGTCGTCGTTGCTGAGGGCGGGACGGCCACTGGGGGTGTCCACGATCGTGGTCACGATGCCGTGGCGGGCGAAGCAGCGCTTCCTGGCCTCGGCCAGCTTGCCGAGCCTGGCACGTTCCTGGGCCGGCAGCAGATAGGGACCCACCACGCGCGGATCGATGCCGCTGCGCTGTGCCCCGCGGTCGGTGTAGGTGTCCGTGCGCAGCGGGTCGATGGTGGCGGCGGCGCGCGGCGGCAGGGCGGTGCCCGGTGGTGCGGAGTCGGCGATGGTGGTGCGCTCGGTGGTGGTCAGGGCGATCCGCCGCCCGGTCTTCGCGGACAGCTCCCGTACGGTCTTCTCGATGCCCTTCCAGTCGGGGTGGGTGGCGGCGTGGCCGCTGAGCCGGGCCAGGACGTCGGTGTCCTCGGCGAGGACCTGTCCCTGTTCGTCGCGCAGGGCGCGGGTGGTCGTCTCCACCGCCAGCCACGCGGTCGCCGCCACGGAGCAGACGGCGATCAGGACGGTGGCGACGAGCAGCCGGACCAGCAGCCGCTTGCGCAGCGGGATACCGGGGCGTCTCATCCGCGACCGCCGCTCAGCTTGTACCCGACGCCGAACACCGTCAGCAGCCGCACCGGTCTGCGCGGGTCGGCCTCGATCTTCCGGCGCAGGTTCATGATGTGGACGTCGACGGCCCGCTCGGTGGACGCCCGGTCGATGCCGCGGGTGCATTCCAGCAACTGCCGCCGGGAGAAGACGCGTTCGGGCTCGGCGGTCATGGCGAGCAGGATGGCGAACTCGGCGGGCGTGCACTCCACCGTCTCGCCGTCGCAGCGCACCTCGTGCCGCACGGGGTCGACGTGCAGCCCGGCCGCCCGAACGGGGGCGGCGCCGCGTCCGCTGCGGCGCAGGACCGTCCGGATCCGCGCCATCAGCTCGCGCGGACTGTAGGGCTTGGTCATGTAGTCGTCGGCGCCCGTGTCCAGGCCGAGCAGCACGTCGTCCTCGGTGGCCCGGGCCGTGAGCATGAGCACCGGGACGTCGCCCTCCCGGCGCAGCGCCCGGCACACGCCGAGCCCGTCGAACACGGGCAGCATCAGGTCCAGCACGACCAGGTCGGGCCGCAGCCGCCGCACCGCGTCCAGGGCCGCTCCGCCGTCGTGGACCACGGTGGCGGTGTGGCCCTCCGCCAGCAGGGAGCGGCGTATGAGTTCGGCCTGCATCTCGTCGTCCTCGGCGACCAGCACATGTGCGCACACCCGGCGGATCCTAGACGGCTCAGCGGGCGAGGGAATCGTTGTCACCCATCACGACGACCGGGTGCCGGTCGGGGTCCAGGGCCCGGAGCAGTTCCTTCATGTGCTCCTTGGCGATGCTGACGCAGCCCTGGGTCGGCCCGTCGTGGTCGACGTGGAACCATATGCCGCCGCCGCGCTCCGCACCGAGGGGGCGGGTCCAGTCCAGCGGGGTGGTGCCGGGCACGCGGTTGTAGTTGATGGCGACGACGTAGTCGAAGGAGCCCGCGAGGGGCTCGCCCCGGGAGCCGGTGCCGTTCGCGGTGAAGCCGGGGCCCTGGTCGTACGGGAGCCGGGTGCCGGGGTCGCGGAGCCGTCCGCCGGCGTCGGTAAGGGTGAACACGCCGACGGGTGAGCGCAGATCGCCGACGCGGTGGTGGTCGGTCCAGCCGCGCAGCGCGTTGTGCGCGGGCCAGCTCTCCCCCTCCTGCCAGCCGTGGCCGGTGCGCTCGTAGAGGACGACCGTGGAGAGCGGGGAGTTCCGGCCGCGGCCGGTGACCACCACGGCCTGCCGGGCGTCGTCGGGCACCTTCGCCCAGGTCTTCGGGCCGAGGCCGGGCAGTTGCTGCGGGGCCACGTCGAGGGAGACCGGCGGTGCGGGCCGAATCGACGTGGGGGCCGGCGGTCGCGGGGGTTCGGCGGTGGCCGCGGCGCCTCCCCCGCACCCGGTGAGGACGAGGGAGGCGGCGAGCAGCGCGGCATGCGGTCTGCGAGTGATCATGGGTCGACCTTCGCGGACACTTGTTTGGAACTCGTCAGGTTGCGGCTCGGGTCGTCGCCCCCTTCTCAGGAGCGCTCGGCCGACCCTTCCCTAGGGTGCGCTCGGCTTGCCCTGTCCGTACACCCAGGTCTGGAACAGACCGTCCAGGTCCTTCCCCGACGCGCGCTCCGCCAGTCGCACGAACTGGGCGGTGGTGCCGTGGCCGTCGCGGTGTCCGGCGGCCCAGGCCCGCAGGATCAGGAAGAACGTCCGGTCGCCGACGGCCGTGCGGAGCTTGTGCAGGGCCATGGCGCCGCGGGCGTACACGGGGGTGCCGAAGATGTTCGCGCCGCTGCCCGGGTCGCCCGGCGGGAACTCCCACAGGCCGTCGCTCGCCGGCCGGGCGTACAGCGCGTCGAAGGTCTTCTGCGCGCTGTCGCCGCCGTGCTGTTCCTCGTAGAGCCACTCGGCGTAGGTCGCGAAGCCCTCGTTGAGCCAGATGTCCTTCCAGGAGGTGAGGGTGACGGAGTCGCCGAACCACTGGTGGGCGCTCTCGTGGACGAGGGTCCCGAGGTCGGGTGCCCGGTCGTACACGGGACGCGTCTGGGTCTCCAGCGCGTAGCCGACGTTCGGGGCCCGGTCGACGATCGAACCGGCGGCCTTGAAGGGGTAGGGCCCGAAGAGCTTGCTCTCCCATTCCAGGACGGACGGCAGTTTCCTCAGCACCGGCGCGGCGGCGCCGGCCTCCCGGGGGTCGACGGCGTTGTAGACCTGGATGCCGTCGCGGGTGGTGAACTGCTCCACCTTGAACTTCCCGACCGTCGCCGTGGCCAGGTAGGCGGCCATGGGCTCGCTCTGGCGCCAGCGGAACGTGGTGTACCCGCGCGCGGTGTGCCGGCCGAGCAGGACACCGTTGGCGACGGCGGTGCGGCCGTCGGGGACGGTGATCGTGAAGTCGTACGACGCCTTGTCCTTGGGGTGGTTGTTCGCCGGGAACCAGGTCATCGCGCCCTGCGGCTCGCCCGCGACGAAGGCGCCGTCGTCGGTGGGGATCCAGCCGTCGAGCGAGCCGTCCGGGTCGGTGACCGGTGCCGGGGTGCCCCGGTAGGTGACGGTGACGCGGAACCACTGGCCCCGGTGGAGGGCGTGGCGCGGGGTGACGGTGAGTTCCTGTCCGTCGCGGCTGAAGTCCGCCTTGTCGCGGCCGACCGTGAGGCCGGTGACCTTCAGTCCGTTCAGGTCGAGGTTGAAACGGCTCAGGTTCTGGCCGGCGCGGGCGGTGAGGACGGCCGTGCCGGAGAGGTGGCGGCCGGCCGGGTCGTAACGGAGGGTCAGATCGTAGTGGTGGACGTGGTAGCCGCCGTTGCCGGCCAGCGGGAAGTAGGGGTCGCCGACACCGGACGTCCCCGACGACGGGGGTGCCGCGGCGCCGAGCAGGGTGACGAGGGCGACGGGGACGGTTCCGAGGACGAAGGCGCGTCTGACGGATCTGGGCACGTGCGCTCCTGCGGTCGAGGGGCGGAAGACGGCTTCACACTAAGGGTGATCTCCGCGGAACTCGCCCTGGATCAGGTCAAGTCGTGGCGTGCCCGGAGTTACGCTCCGGGCACGCCCCCGACCCCGGAGAGAGGCCCGCCGTGAGCATTCGCGTCCGCCGCGTCTATGAATCGCCCGAGCCCGAGGACGGCGTCCGAGTCCTGGTCGACCGGCTGTGGCCGCGCGGCCTGTCGAAGGACGCGGCCCGGGTGGACGAGTGGCCCAAGGCCATGACCCCGTCGACCGAGCTGCGCCGCTGGTACCACGCGGGCGAGGGGTCCTACGAGGAGTTCGCCCGCCGGTACGAGGCGGAGCTGGCCGCACCGGAGGCGTCCGAACTCCTCGATCACGTCCGGGAGTTGGCGGGCAAGGGGACGGTGACGCTGCTGACGGCCGCGAAGGCTCCCGAGGAGAGCCACGCGGCCGTGCTCGTACAGCTGTTGGGGTGAGAGGCCGGGCGATCGCCCGGCCGCGGGGCGGCGGGGCCTCCGATCGGATCGCCGCCCGACCGCCCGACCGACGCGTCAGCCCGTCTGCCGCGCCGCCGCTCGTCCCGCCGCCCGCCCCGAGAACAGGCAGCCGCCCAGGAACGTCCCCTCCAGCGCGTTGTAGCCGTGCACGCCGCCGCCACCGAAGCCGGCCACCTCGCCGGCCGCGTACAGGCCCTCGATCGGCGCGCCGTCGGCACCCAGTGCCCGTGAGTCCAGGTCGGTCTGGATGCCGCCGAGGGTCTTGCGGGTCAGGACGTGCAGCTTGACGCCGATGAGGGGCCCGGCCGCGGGGTCGAGGATGCGGTGCGGGGCGGCGACCCGGCCGAGCTTGTCGCCGATGTAGCGGCGGGCGTTGCGGATGCCCTGGACCTGGGCGTCCTTGCTGTACGGGTTGGCCATCTGGAGGTCGCGGGCCTCGATCTGGCGCCGCATGTCGGCCGCGTCGAGGAGCGGCTTGTCGGTGAGGGCGTTCATCTTCTCGACGAGCTCCTCCAGGCCGGGCGCGGACACGAAGTCGGCGCCCTTGCGCAGGAACGCGTCGACCGGGCCCGGGGCCCCCTTGCCCAGCACCCGCGTCCTGAGGAACCCGACGCGGTCCTTGGCGGTGATGTCGGGGTTCTGCTCGGAGCCCGACAGCGCGAACTCCTTCTCGATGATCTTCTGGGTGAGGATGAACCAGGAGTGGTCGTACCCGGCGATGTCCTCGGTGGTGCGCAGGTGCTTGAGGGTGCCGAGGGTGTCGTAGCCGGGCAGGCAGGGGTCGGGCAGCCGGCGGCCGAGGGCGTCGAACCACAGGGAGGACGGGCCGGGCAGGATGCGGATGCCGTGTCCCGGCCAGATCGGGTCCCAGTTCTGCAGGCCCTCGGTGTAGTGCCACATGCGGTCGCGGTTGACCAGGCGGACGCCGGCCTCGGCGCTGATGTCGAGCATGCGGCCGTCGACGTAGGCGGGGACGCCGGTGACCATCTCGGTGGGCGGGGTGCCGAGGCGTGCGGGCCAGTAGCGGCGGACGATGTCGTGGTTGGCGCCGATGCCGCCGGTGGTGACGACGACGGCCTGGGCGGTGAGTTCGAAGTCGCCGACGCGGTCGCGGTTGGACCGCACGCCGCGGGCGGAACTGTCCTCGGCGAGGACGGTGCCGCGTACGCCGCGGGCCTGGCCGTCCTCGATGACGAGGGCGTCGACCTGGTGGCGGTGGTGGAAGGTCAGCAGTCCGTCCCGGGCGGCCTGCTTGGCGTGGTTCACGAAGGGTTCGACGACGCCGGTGCCGGTGCCCCAGGCGATGTGGAAGCGGGGCACGGAGTTGCCGTGGCCGTGGGCGCGCAGGTCACCGCGCTCGGCCCAGCCGACGGTGGGCAGGAACGTGATGCCGTGCCCTTCCAGCCAGGACCGCTTCTCACCGGCCGCGAACTCGACGTAGGCGCGGGCCCAGCGCACCGCCCAGGAGTCCTCGTCGTCGACGCGGTCGAAGCCGGCGCTGCCCTGCCAGTCGTTCCAGGCGAGGTCGAAGGAGTCCCTGATGCCGAGCCGCCGCTGTTCCGGGGAGTCGACGAGGAACAGCCCGCCGAAGGACCAGAAGGCCTGACCGCCGAGGTTGGCGGCGTTCTCCTGGTCGACGAGCGCGACCCGGCGGCCCCGGCTGGTCAGTTCGTGCGCGGCGACCAGGCCGGCGAGGCCGGCTCCGACGACGATGACGTCGGCATCCATGGCGACCGTCCCTTCCTCATGCGGTGGTGTGACTGCCGTCGGTCAGCAGTGCGGTGAGCAGTTGCTTGAGCCAGGCCCGGGCGCGTTCCACGTCCCGGTCGAGGAGCAGTTGGGTGGTGACCCCGTCGTACGCGGCCACCACGGCATGGGCGGCGCCGTCACGGCCGCCCAGCACGGCGGGCAGCTCGGTGTGGCCCCGTGCCCGGGCCAGCCGTTCGGCGATCGCCTCGCGCAGCCGCGCACGGTGCTCCAGCAGGGTCTCGGCGACGGCCGGTTCCCGGGCGGCGTGCACCAGGAAGTCCGTCTTCACCAGGAGCCAGTCCCGGTCGAGGAGCAGCACCTCGGTGACCCGGTCGACGGCGGCGGGCACGTCGAGGTCGGGTCCGTCGAGGGCCAGTGCGCCGGAGACCTGCTCGGCGATCAGGTCGGCGCGCTGCCGGTAGAGGGCGAAGAACAGCTCGTCCAGGCTGTCGAAGTTCGAGTAGAAGGCGCCCCTGCTGTACCCGGCGGCCTCGCAGACCTCCTCGATGGAGACCCGCCCGAAGCCCTTGGCGGCGAAGACGGCGAAGGCGGCGTCGAGCAGGTTGGCGCGGGTGCGCACCCGGCGTTTGGTCACGCGCCGCGCTGTCTCCATGACTGCCCTCCGTTCGATACGCGAATGTATCCGATACACCGATGTATCGAAAGAGCCCTTTTCCCGGCGGGAACTTCTTCAATGGGAACATGTTTTCGAATAAGGAGTACGCTGGTTCCATGAGCACGCACCTCCAGTCCTCGCTCTTCGACCAGACCGACCGCCTGAGCCTCGGCCCCCTGGACGGAGTCACCCGCACCGAGCTCGGCTCCGGCGCCTGGATCGACGTGCTGCCCGGCTGGCTGGCGGGCTCGGACGCCCTGTTCGAACAGCTCGCCGCCGAGGTCCCCTGGCGCGCCGAGCGACGGAAGATGTACGACAACGTCGTCGCCGTCCCCCGACTGCTCGCGTACTACGGCCGCGGCGAGGCGCTCCCGCACCCGGTGCTGGCCGAGGCCCGCGAGGCGCTCAGCGCCCACTACGCCGACGAACTGGGCGAGCCCTTCACCACCGCCGGGCTCTGCCACTACCGCGACGGCCGGGACAGCGTCGCCTGGCACGGCGACCGGATCGGCCGGGGCGCCCGCGAGGACACCATGGTCGCCATCCTCTCGGTCGGCGCGCCCCGCGATCTGCTGCTGCGACCGGTGCGCGGCGGTTCCGGCACGGTCCGGCGCCCGCTGGGCCACGGCGATCTCATCGTGATGGGCGGCTCCTGCCAGCGGACCTGGGAGCACTGCGTACCGAAGACCGCACGCGCCGCGGGACCGCGCATCAGCGTCCAGTTCCGCCCGCACGGCGTGCACTGAGGCGGAGAGGCGGCCGCTTCGGATGCGCGCAGGGGGCTGCCTCCGGCGGACGGTGCCGGAGGCAGCCCTTCCTCTGTGCCGGGCTGTGCGGCGCCCGCACACTGGAGCACGTGACGGTGGAAACCCGGGCCCGCCGCGGCGAGTTGGACGCACTGCGCGTCTTCGTCGTCCTCGGGCTGGTCTTCTTCCACTCGGCCCTGGTGTTCTCCCCGGACGACGACTACTACGTCAAGAACGCGGACACCACCGAGGCGATCACCGTGCTCGCCGGACTCGGGGTGGTCTGGGCGATGCCGATGCTGTTCCTGGTCGCCGGCCTCGGTTCGCGCCACTCGATCCGCCGTCGCGGCGCCTCCCGCTTCACCCGCGAACGCCTGTTGCGCCTGGGCGTCCCGCTGGTCGTCGGGACGGTCGTGCTCTGCCCGCTCCCGCAGTGGCTGCGCCTGCGGGCGGCCCACTCCGGGTACCACGAGTCGTACCTGCACTTCTGGTCCCGTTTCCTCACCGTCCACCTCGACCTCGGCGACTTCCCGTTCGTGCTCGACGGGGAGTACTTCGAGACGGGGCATCTGTGGTTCGTGGTGCTGCTGCTCGTCTTCAGCCTGTTCCTCGCCCCGGTCGCCGGGCCGTTGGCGGCCTGGGGCGAGCGGGCGGGCGAGCGGGTGGCGCGCCGCCCGGCCCTGCTGCTGCTCCCCGCCCTGCCGGTCGCCGCGATCAACGCGCTGCTGGGGACGGAGGAGGGCTTCGCGGGCTGGAACCGGTGGGCCTACCTGCTGTTCTTCCTCTTCGGTTACGTCCACGCCGACGACGACCGGGTCCGCGCCGCCCTGCGGCGGATCGCCGTGCCGGTGGGCTGGACCGGCGTGCTGCTGTTCGCCGGGAGCGCCCCGGGGTTCCTCACACTGGACGACCCGTTCACCGAGTGGAACGCGGTGGCACTGGTGACGCGGGCGGTGTTCGGGGCGGCGGGCTGGTGCTGGGTGGTGGCGATCCTGGGACTGCTGGACCGGCCGCGCGCGGTCCGGCGGTCACCGTCGCGCGTGCTGGTGTACCTCGGGATCGCGGCGCTGCCGGTGTACGTCCTGCACCAGCCGGTCGTGGTCGCCCTCGCCTACGGGGTGGTCGGCTGGTCCGCGCCGCTCGTGGTCAAGTACGCGGCGATCGTGGCCGGTTCGCTGGCGGTGATCTTCGCGGTCTACGAGTACGGGGTGCGCCGGACGCGGCCGACGCGCATCCTGTTCGGCATGCGGGCGGCCCCGCCGGACACCTCTCCCACCCCGTCTGATGTGATGCCCCCGTCGGGCAGGGAACCTCCTCACACTCGGGACGATCATGCGGGCTGAAGTGCAGCAAGTCGCCGACGGCACCTACCTGGTGCACGGCTCGAACACCAACTGGGTGATCCTCACCGAGGGCGACGCCGTCACCCTCGTCGACACCGGCTACCCCGGGGACCGCGAACAGCTCCTCGACTCCCTCACCCGGGTGGGCGGTTCCCCGGCGGCGGTCACGGCGGTGCTGATCACGCACGCCCACAACGACCACCTGGGCTCCGCCGAGCACCTGCGTGCCGCGTACGGCACCCCCGTCCTGCTGCACGAGGCCGAAGTACCGCACGCCCGACGGGAGTTCCTGCACCAGGTCACCGTCGGCGACGTGCTGAGGAACGGCTGGCGGCCGGGCGTGCTGCCGTGGGCGCTGCACGCGATCCGCTCCGGCGGCAAGGAGCACGTCCCGGTGACCGCGCCGGAGGCGTTCGCGAAGCCGGGCCCGCTCGACGTGCCCGGCCGCCCGGTCCCCGTGCACACGCCGGGGCACACCGACGGTCACGTCGCCTTCCACCTCCCGGACGCCGGGGTGCTGATCTCCGGGGACGCCCTGGTGACCGGGCACCCGACCGCGCGGCTGAAGGGCCCGCAGCTGCTGCCGGACATGTTCCACCACGAGCGCGCCCGTGCCGTGGCCTCGCTCGACGTCCTCGCGGAGCTGGAGGGCGACCTCATGCTGCCCGGGCACGGCCCGGTCCACCGCGGTCCGGTCCGTGAAGCGGCACTTCAGGCCAAGGAGCGCGCCCTCTAAGGTGAGGTGACGATCACCGGCGAGACGAGGACGAACGCCCCATGGCACTGCAGATCAGCGCGACGAACCCGGAGCACCCCGCGCTCCTGCTGGAGCTGCCGTGGGACGTCCCCCTTGAGGAGTGGCCGGAGGAGGTCCTGGTCCCGCTGCCGCGCGGCATATCCCGGCACGTGGTGCGCTACGCCCGCGCCGGGAACGAGGTCATCGCCGTCAAGGAGCTCGCCGAGCGGCCCGCCCTCAACGAGTACGACATGCTGCGCGACCTCGACCGGCTCGCCATCCCCTCCGTCGACCCCCTCGCCGTGGTCACGGGCCGCACCGACACCGACGGCAACCCGCTGGAGTCCGTGCTGGTCACCCGGCACCTGGGCGGCTCGATGCCGTACCGCTCGATGTTCGAGACGACGATGCGGCCCGCGACCATGCACCGGCTCATGGACGCCCTGGCCGTCCTGCTCGTCCGCCTGCACCTGGCCGGTTTCGCGTGGGGCGACTGCTCGCTGTCGAACACCCTCTTCCGCCGGGACGCGGGCGCCTACGCCGCCTACCTGGTGGACGCCGAGACCGGCGAACTGCACCCCCAGCTGAGCAACGGGCAGCGCGAGTACGACCTCGATCTCGCCCGTGTGAACATCAGCGGCGAGCTCCTCGACCTGGAGGCCTCCGGGGCGCTGCACCCCTCCGTCGACCCGATCGAGTTCGGCATGGAGATCTGCAACCGCTACCGCGGCCTGTGGGAGGAGCTGACCCGCACCTCGGTCTACCCGGCGGGCAAGTACCACTACATCGAGCGCCGCATCCGCCGCCTCAACGACCTCGGTTTCGACGTGGCCGAGATGCAGATCGAGCACGCGACCAACGGCGACACGGTCACCTTCGTGCCCAAGGTCGTCGACGCCGGCCACCACCAGCGCCAGTTGCTGCGCCTGACGGGTCTGGACACCGAGGAGAACCAGGCCCGGCGGCTGCTCAACGACCTGGAGAGCTGGATGGCCACCCAGGACGACTACGCCCCGGGCGACCCCCTCGGCGCCCGCCCCGAGGTGCTCGCGCACCGCTGGGTGCGGGACGTGTTCCGGCCGACCGTGCGCGCCGTACCGCTGGAACTGCGCGGTTCGATGGACCCGGCGGAGATCTACCACGAGCTGCTGGAGCACCGCTGGTACCTGTCCGAGCGGGCGCAGCACGACATCGGCCTGGACACGGCGGTCGAGGACTACATCGAGAACATCCTCCCCAAGGCCCGCGAGACGCTCCAGCCCACCGAGCCCGTGGCGGAGTGACTCAGGCGGGCGGAACGACGGCCACCGGGCAGCCCGCGTGGTGCACGACGCCGTGCGCGACCGATCCGATGCGGGCGCCCACGGCGGTACGCCGGGCGCGGCGGCCGACCACCATCAACTGGGCCCGCCCGGCCACCGACAGCAGCACCTGACCGGCGCTGCCCATCTCGACGTGCTCGACGACGGGGACGTCGGGGAAACGCTGCCGCCAGGGCTTCAGGGCCGCCTCCAGCGCCTGCTTCTCGCGCGGCTCCAGACCGCCCGCCTCGTCGAGGAGCGCGAGCGAGGCGGGGCTGTAGGCGAACACCGGGGGCAGCGTCCAGGCCCGTACCGCCCGCACGGTCGCCCCGCGGGCGGCGGCGGTCTCGAAGGCGAACCCGAGGGCGGCGGCGCTGTCCTCGGGGTCCTCGCCCTGCTGGCCGACGACGATCTCCCGGCCCGCGGCCTCGGCGGCCGGCTCGTCCCCGGCGCGGACGAGGACGACGGGCCGGGTCGTCTCGGCGATCACCTGCTGTCCGACCGAGCCGAGCAGGAACCCGACGACCGGACCGTGCCCGCGCGAGCCCAGCACCAGCATCTCGGCGCCCGCCGCGGCCTCCACCAGCGCCTCGACGGTGTCGCCCTCCAGGACGTCGGTGGTCACGACGAGCCCCTGGTGCCGGGCGGCGACGCCCTCGGCGGCCTCGGCGATCGCCGCCCGCACCCACTGGGCCTGCTGCTCAGGGTCGGCCAGCACGTCGAGCGCCACGTCCGTCTGGAACCGCCAGGCCTGCACGACCCGCAGCTCCCGCCCCCGGCGGACGGCCTCCCGGGCCGCCCACTCCAGGGCGGCGAGGCTCTCCTCGGTTCCGTCGAGACCTGCGGTGATCGGGCGCGTCATACGGCTGTCTCCCTCGGCGTAAATGATCAGGCACCTGCCCTTAGTCTTCACTACGCTGCCGCCATGAGCCTGGTGTGGGAACAAGTGAACGTGGACGCGGCCGATCCCGTGGCCCTGGGCCGCTGGTGGACCGAGGCGCTGGGCTGGGTCGTCGTCAACGACGACCCGCAGGAGTACGAGATCCGTCCGGAGAAGGACCGGCTGCCGGGCCTGCTCTTCGCTCCGGTACCCGAGGGCAAGACGATCAAGAACCGGCTCCATCTCGACTTCCGCCCCGACGACCAGGCGGCCGAGGTGGCCCGCCTCCTCGCGCTCGGCGCCCGGCACGCCGATCCCGCGTACGGCGGGTTCTCGTGGGTGACGCTCCTCGATCCCGAGGGCAACGAGTTCTGTGTGCTGAGCGGCGGGACACCGCATACCTGAGCGAAGCAGGACGTTCGAACATACGATGGGCGACAGCCACAGCCGACAAACCCGGGGTGGGAGACGCATGGCACAGGCCGCCGAAGCAGCGCGGACCGTCATCCTGACCGTGGACGACGACCCGGGAGTCTCCCGTGCCGTCGCCCGAGACCTGCGGCGGCGCTACGGCGAGTCGTACCGGATCGTGCGCGCCGAGTCCGGCGAGTCCGCGCTGGAGGCGCTGCGCGAGCTGAAGCTGCGCGGCGACCTGGTGGCCGTGATCCTCGCCGACTACCGGATGCCGCAGATGAACGGCATCGAGTTCCTGGAGCGGGCCCTCGACGTGTACCCGGGTGCGCGCCGGGTGCTGCTGACGGCGTACGCCGACACCAGTGCGGCGATCGACGCGATCAACGTCGTCGATCTCGACCACTACCTGCTCAAGCCCTGGGACCCGCCGGAGGAGAAGCTCTACCCGGTCCTCGACGACCTGCTGGAGGCGTGGAGGTGCAGCGACTACCGGCCGGTGCCGGCCACCAAGGTGGTCGGGCACCGCTGGTCGGCCCGCTCCTCCGACGTCCGCGAGTTCCTGGCCCGCAACCAGGTGCCGTACCGCTGGTACTCCGCCGACGAGCCGGAGGGGCAGCGGCTGCTGGCGGCGGCCGGGCAGGACGGGCAGCGGCTGCCGCTGGTGGTCACGCCGGACGGGACGCCGCTGGTCGCCCCCGAGGCGCCCGAGCTCGCCGCGCAGGTGGGGCTCGCGACCACGCCCACGGCCGAGTTCTACGACCTGGTCGTCATCGGCGGCGGTCCGGCCGGGCTCGGCTCGGCCGTGTACGGGGCGTCGGAGGGGCTGCGGACCGTGCTCGTGGAGCGGTCGGCGACCGGCGGGCAGGCCGGGCAGAGCTCCCGGATCGAGAACTACCTCGGCTTCCCGGACGGCGTGTCCGGTGCCCAGCTCACCGACCGGGCCCGGCGGCAGGCCGCGAAGTTCGGCGCCGAGATCCTCACCGCACGCGATGTCACGGCACTGGAGATCAACGGCGCGGCCCGCGTCGTACGGTTCTCCGACGGCTCCGCGATCGCCGCGCACAGCGTGATCCTGGCGACCGGTGTGTCGTACCGGCAGCTGGAGGCGCCGGGCTGCACCGACCTGACCGGGTGCGGGGTCTACTACGGCTCGGCGCTGACCGAGGCGGCCTCCTGCCAGGGGCAGGACATCTACATCGTCGGCGGCGCCAACTCGGCCGGTCAGGCGGCGATGTACCTGTCCAGGGGCGCCAAGTCGGTGACCCTGCTGGTGCGCGGGCCCGACCTGGCCGCGTCGATGTCGTACTACCTGATCCAGCAGATCAACGAGGCGCCCAACATCTCGGTGCGCGCCCGGACCGTCGTGGAGGCCGCGCACGGCTCCGACCACCTGGAGCAGCTCACCCTGCGCGATGTCGACACCGGGGAGACCGAACTCGTCGACGCGCAGTGGATGTTCGTGTTCATCGGCGCGGCCCCGCTCACCGACTGGCTGGACGGCACCGTGCTGCGGGACGACCACGGGTTCATCCTGGCCGGGCCCGACCTGACCGCCGACGGACGGCCGCCGGCGGGCTGGGAGCTGGACCGGCCGCCGTACCACCTGGAGACCAACATCCCCGGCGTGTTCGTGGCGGGCGACGCCCGCGCCGAGTCCGCCAAGCGGGTCGCGTCCGCCGTCGGAGAGGGAGCCATGGCCGTGATGCTCGTCCACCGGTATCTGGAGCAGTCGTGAGCGGGCAGTTGATGCCGTGCAGCCCGGAGGAGGTCGGGTCGCTGTTCCTGTTCGAGAAGCTGTCCGCCGAGCAGTTGGGGCAGCTGTGCAGCGCGGGCCGGGTGGAGCGGTTCGAGCCCGGCCCCGTCTACACCGAGGGCGAGCCCGCCACCTGCTTCTACGTGATGATCGAGGGCACGGTGGTGCTCTCGCGCCGGGTCGGCGGCGACGACGTCGAGGTCACCCGCACCTCCCAACGGGGGGTCTACGCCGGGTCGATGCAGGCCTATCTGGGCGACCGGGTGCCGCAGGTCTACAACAACTCCATGCGGGTCACCGAGCCCACCCGGTTCTTCGTGCTGCCGGGAGAGACGTTCTCGGACTTCATGCAGGAGTGGTTCCCGATGGCGGTCCATCTGCTGGAGGGACTGTTCTTCGGTTCGAAGAGCACCCAGCGGGCCGTCGGGCAGCGCGAACGGCTGCTGGCGCTCGGCTCGTTGTCGGCGGGACTCACGCACGAGCTGAACAATCCGGCCGCGGCGGCGGTGCGGGCGACGGCGACCCTGCGGGAGCGAGTGGGCAAGATGCGCCACAAGCTCGCCGTCATCGCCCAGGGGAACTACGCCCCCGAGGTGATGGCGAACCTCATCGACATCCAGGACCGCACCGCCGAACGCGTCGCCAAGGCGCCGACGTTGAGCCCACTGGAGGCCTCCGACCGGGAGGACGCGGTCACCGACTGGCTGGACGACCACGACATCCAGAACGGCTGGCGGCTCGCCCCCACCTTCGTCCAGGCCGGACTGGACGTGGACTGGCTGGACCAGGTCGCGGCGACCGTGGACGCGGAGCTGCTGCCGAACGCGATCGGCTGGCTCAACTACACCGTCGAGACCGAGCTGTTGATGGACGAGATCAACGACTCCACCAACCGCATCTCGCATCTCGTCGACGCCGCCAAGCAGTACTCGCAGCTCGACCGGGCGCCGTTCCAGAACGCCGACGTGCACGAACTCCTCGACAGCACGCTGCTGATGCTCTCCGGCAAGATCGGGCAGCAGATCAAGGTCGTCAAGGACTACGACCGGACGCTGCCGAAGATCCCCGCCTACCCGGCGGAGCTCAACCAGGTGTGGACGAACCTGATCGACAACGCGGTCGCGGCGATCAACGGCGCGGGCGGTGAAGGGACGCTGACCGTGCGGACCGCTCTCGAGAACGAGCGGCTGCTGGTGGAGTTCCGGGACACCGGGCCCGGCGTGCCGAAGGAGATCCGGGGCCGGATCTTCGACCCGTTCTTCACCACCAAGCCGGTCGGCGAGGGCACGGGGCTCGGACTGGACATCTCGTGGCGGATCGTGGTGAACAAGCACCACGGCACGCTCCAGGTCGAGTCGGAGCCCGGCGACACCCGCTTCCAGGTGCTGCTGCCGCTCACCGCCGAGGAAAACGACACGATCGAGGAGCTGGCATGAGCGACATCGACGGACTCGACCCCAGCGTGCCGCCGAGCGGGAACGGATGCCTGGAGTGCGACGCCGCCGGCGGCTGGTGGTTCCATCTGCGCCGGTGCGCGCAGTGCGGGCACGTGGGGTGCTGCGACTCCTCCCCCGCCAAGCACGCGACGGCCCATTTCGAGGAGACCGGGCACCCGTTGGTGCAGAGCTACGAGCCCGGCGAGGAGTGGTTCTGGAACTTCCGGACCGAGGAGCTGTTCGAGTCCGGGCCCTCGCTGGCGGGCCCGGACAGCCATCCGGCGGACCAGCCCGCGCCGGGACCCGCGGGCCGGGTGCCCGCGGACTGGGCGAGGGCGCCGCGCGGCTGAGCGCCGGGGCTCCCCCCGCGCCCGAACGGGTCGGCACAGTGACAGGATGTATCCGTGCCTCTGACCTCCTTCTCCTCTCCACTCGTCGGGCGTGACGACGAACTGGCCCGCCTCGGCGCGCTCCTTGAGCGGGCCCGCGGCGGGGCCGCCCGGGCCGTGCTGATCGGCGGGGACGCCGGGGTCGGCAAGACCCGGTTGCTGGACGAGGTCACTCAAGGGGCCGCGCGGGCCGGGATGACGGTGCTCACCGGGCACTGTGTCGACCTCGGTGACGTCGGTCTGCCGTATCTGCCGTTCACCGAGATCCTCGGGGCGCTGGCCGCCGACGAGCGGTTCGCCGACGTTCTCGCCGGGCACCCGGTGGTCGACCGGCTGCTCGGCGGCGGCACCGACGACGTGCGGGACATGGGCGGGCGGCTGCGGCTCTTCGAGGGGATGGCGGGGCTGCTGGCCGATCTGGCGGACGTGGCCCCCGTGCTGCTGGTCCTGGAGGACCTGCACTGGGCCGACCAGTCCTCGCGGGACCTGCTGCGGTTCCTGCTCAGCCGGGGGATTCTGCAACGGCCCGCCGGCGGGGCGCCCACGCACCGGATCGCACTGTTCGCCTCCTACCGCGCCGACGATCTGCACCGGCGCCATCCCCTGCGCCCGTTGCTGGCCGAGCTGGTGCGGCTGCCCGCCGTGGAGCGGCTGGAGCTGCGGCCGCTGGCCGACCCGGAGGTGGCGCAGCTCGTACAGGCGCTGCGGGACCGGCCGCTGCCGGACGCCACGGTCCGGCGGATCGTGGAGCGGGCCGAGGGCAACGCCTTCTACGCCGAGGAACTGGTCGCGGCGACCGACACCGAGCTGGGCGGGGTGCCGAGCGGGCTGGCCGACGTCCTGCTGATCCGGTTCGAGCAGCTGCCAGACACCGCTCAGCTGGTGCTGCGCACGGCGGCCGTCGCCGGGCGGCGGGTCGAGCACGACCTGCTGCGGGAGGCCGTCGGGCTTCCGGAGGACGAGCTGGAGGCGGCGCTGCGCGAGGCCGTCGGGCGGCAGCTGCTGGTGCCGGGGGACGGGGACACGTACTCGTTCCGGCACGCCCTCGCCCGCGAGGCGGTCTACGCCGATCTGCTGCCCGGCGAACGGGCCCGGCTGCACGGCGCGTTCGCCCGGCTGCTGACCGGCCGCGGCCGTCGGGCCGAGTCGGCGGCGGAGCGGGCCCACCACTACCGGGAGAGCCATGATCTCCCCGAGGCCCTGACCGCCTCGCTGGAGGCGGCCGACCACGCCCAGCGCGTCGGGGCGCCGGCCGAGGAGCTGCGGCATCTGGAGACGGCTCTCGACCTGTGGTCGGCGGTGGAGGTGTCCGCGCGTCCGTCCGAGGACCGGGTCACCCTCACACTGCGGGCCTCCGCCGCGGCCGCGCACGCCGGTGAGTCGCACCGCGCGGTCTCCCTGACCCGGGCCGCGCTGGCGGGCATCGACCAGGACGCCGACTCCGAGCTCGCCGCCCGGGTCCGCTACACCCTCGCCGGGAACCTGATCAGCGTGGACAACCTGACCGCGGCGTTCGCGTACAGCAGCGAGGCGCTCGCCCTCATCCCGGCCGATCCGCCGTCGCGGACCTGGGTGTGGGCGGCGGCCACCCACGTCATGGCGGCCCGTCATGTCGGGGAGGACGAGACCGCGTTGCGGATCGCCCACCAGGCCCTGCGGGTCGCCGACCAGCTGGGAGCGGCGGATGCCCGGGCGGATCTGCTCATCTCCCTCACCGGTCTGGAAGGCGCCGGCCGACGCAGCCCGGAAGGGCGGGCGCTCCTCGGTCAGGCACGGGAGCTGGCGCACGGCTCGGGCAACACCTCGGTGGAGCTGCGCGCGCTGTTCAACCTCGCCATCGGCAGCTACGAGTCCGGTGACCTGGAGGAGGCGCTCCCCCATCTGTCCGAGGGCATCGACCGGGCCCGCCGGGCCGGGCTGCTGTCCTCGCTGTACCCCCAGGCGATGCGGCATCTCCAGCTCCTGGTGCTCTACACGCTGGGCCGCTGGGACGAGACGCTGCGCGCGGCGAACGGCGGCGACATGCTGCCCGCGATCGAGGGGTACGCGGCGGGGCCGGCCCTCTATGTCGCCCTCGCGCGAGGCGACTTCACGGCCGTCGACCGGGCCAGGAACCTGCTCCAGGGCCCCTTCGACTGGATGGCCACCCTCGTCGCGGCCATCGCGCTGACCGAGGCGGCGGCGCTGCGCGGGGACGCCGAGGCCGCGGTGGAGCAGTTGCGTTCGTCCGTCAAGGCCCTCACCGACGACGCCGGCACCCGTCCCGACGTCGCCGTCCGGCTCGCCGCCCTCGCCCTGTCCGCGGTCGCCGACACCACCGTGGCGCTGCGGATGACCGGTGACGAGGCGGGCGCCGGACGCTGGACGGCGACGGCGGACGAGCTGGTGGAGCTGGCCCGGCACACGGCCCGGCGCGGCGAGGACCGCACCCCGCAGGGGCCGGAGGGGCAGGCGTGGCTGGCGCGCGCCGAGGCGGAGTGGGCGCGGGCGGTCTCCGGTCCGGACGTGGCGGCCTGGGAGAAGGCGGTCGCCGCGTTCGACTTCGGTGACATCTATCAGCGCGCCCGCTGCCAACTGCGGTACGCCGAGGCGCTGTTGGCGGCGGATCGGCGCGAGGAGGCGGCTGTCGAGGCCGCCGCGGCGCGGGAGGCGGCGGTACGGCTGGGGGCCACGCTCCTGCTGGAGCAGACGGACACGCTGATCCGCCGGGGCCGGCTGTCGGCGCCGAAGGACCCGGACGGGCCCTCGCCGCTGACCGCTCGTGAACAGGACGTGCTGCGGCTCCTCGCCCTCGGCCGCAGCAACCGGCAGATCGGCGAGGAGCTGTTCATCAGCGGCAAGACGGCCAGTGTCCACGTCTCCAACATCCTGGCCAAGCTGGGCGCCGCGAGCCGCACCGAGGCGGTGGCCGTCGCCTACCGCGAGGGCCTGATAGCCACCGCCGAGTGACGGCACGTCAGTTGTCAGTGCAGTCCAGGCTGTCGAGGGCGACGGCGTCCGCCATCGCCTGCATGCCCTTGTCGTTGGGGTGGATGTGGTCGCCGCCGTCGAAGAAGGGCAGCATCCGTTCGTGGTCGTAGGGGCTGCGCAGGACGCGGTCGAAGTCGGTGACCGCGTCGAACTCCCCGCTCTCCCTGATGAATTGGTTCACCTCCTGCCGTACCGCCTCGGCCGCCGGGTCCCATTCCGACCATCCCTTGAAGGGGCCGACGGTGGACACGACCAGGCACTTGCCGGCCGCGTGCACCCGGTCGGCGATCTGCCGGTAGCCGTCGATCAGGTCCTGGGCGGTGACCCCGGTGTGGGACTTGATGTCGTTGACGCCCTCGAAGAGGAACACGGTCCGTACGCCCGGCAGCGAGAGCACGTCCCGGTCCAGCCGGTTCAGGGCGCTCTGGCCGGGGCCGTCGGTGAGCACCCGATTGCCGGAGATGCCCTCGTCGGCCACGCCCTTGACCGTGCTCGACGACTTCTGGAGCCGTCGGGCCAGGTAGTCGGGCCAGCGGCGGTTCAGGTCGGTCGTGGACTGCCAGCCGTCCGTGATGGAGTCCCCGAGCGCGACGACCGCCCCGGTGCCGGGGGCCGCCCGCACGGAGACCGCGTCGAGGTAGAACCAGGAGCCGATCGACGCGGCCCACCGGTCGCCGCTCTCCTCGGCGGTGTGGTCGCCGTCGGTGAGGTACGAGGTCTGCATCGCCATCCAGTGCCCGGTGGCCGGGCCCGCCGCGTCCGGGCTGTGGACGCTGATGACCAGGTCGGTCCCGGCGGACAGCTTCCCCGGCAGCGGGTCGCTGTAGACGGTGGTGCCGGCCGTGACGGTCACGGAGTCCGAGCCGGCGAAGGTCAGCCGCCGGTTGCTGCCGCGGACCAGCTCGGCGCCCTGCTGCTGCACCCCGGCGTAGACGCTGTCGAAGGTCACCGGCCGGTCGCCGAAGGCGTTGGACAGCCGGATGCGCAGGTCCCGGCCCGCGGCGCTGGTGTGCACGACCATGCGGTAGCCGCGGCCGGCGACCGCGTCGCCCATGCGGTCGGCACTCGCGCCCCAGGTGACGACGCCGTCGGGCGGGTTCTCCGCCGCCGAGGCCGACGGGATCTGAAGGGCCGCGGCGGTCAGGGCGGCGGCCAGCAGGCGGCGCGCCCGGGTCACCGGGTGAAGTCCTTCAGCGTGACGGAGGCGCCCGGTCGCAGCGTCACGGTGCGGCTCGTTCCCCCGTACTCCACGGTCGTGGTGCGGCCGCCGACGCTGCGTATGCGTGCTTCGATCGGTTTCCCATCCCTCCACCGTAGATCGACGACGAATCCACCGCGTGCCCCCACCCCGCTGACGGCGCCGGCGGCGGCCCATGCCCCGGGAAGAGCCGGGAGGAGTTCGATGCGGCCCGGCCGGGAGTAGAGGAGCATCTCGATCATCGCGGCGGGGGTGCCGAAGTTGGCGTCGATCTGGAAGATGCCGCGTCCCTTCTCCACCTCGTAGATGTCGAAGAGGTTGAACGCGGTGCCGTTGCTGCCGTCGCCGGACGGGCGGAGGTTGTTGACGACCAGCCGGTAGGCGTTCTCCGCGTTCTTGAGGCGGGCCCAGCACAGCGCGCGCCAGGCGTTCGCCCAGCCGAAGCTCTCCATGCCGCGGGCGGTGAGCAGCGCGGTGGCGCCCGCCACCAGCTCGGGCGGGGAGTCGGGGCGGATGCGGTCGCCGGGGAAGAGACCGACGAGCGGGGACAGGTGCCGGTGGGTGGTCTCCCCCAGGTTGTCCGGGGACATCCACTCCTCCAGCCAGCCCGTCCTCGGGCTGACCTGCGGCAGATGGAGCCGCTTGCGCAACCCGGCGACGGTGTCGGCGAATCCGCTGTCGCGCTTCAGCTCCGCGGCTGCGACGCAGTAGTTGCCGAAGAGCGCCCATACGAGTTCCTGGGCGTAGGTGATGCCCTTGGCGTCGAGCGGGCCGTGTTCGGGCGACCAGTCGCTGTCGGCGATGAGCACCTCCCGCGTGGTGCCGGGCAGGGTGGTGGTGAGCAGCCGGGCCTCCCAGAACTCGCAGGCGCCCTTCAGGAGGGGGTAGATCTTCTCCAGATGGGTGCGGGAGCCGGTGAACTCGTAATGCTCCCAGAGGGAGTTGCACAGCCAGGCGTTGCCCGCCGGGTGCCACCACCAGCCGCCTCCGCCGTGCGGGTTGGTGGAGATGGCGACGGTCCATCCGGCGTTCCTGCCGGTGGAGTTGCGGTAGCGGTTGCGCGGGTCGTTGAAGAGCCGGCGGGTCGTGTCCGTCCAGGAGGGGAGCTGGGCGAGGCAGTAGTCGGTGAGGGCGTCGAAGGACCGGGTGAGCCCCGCCCGGTCGGCCATCCAGTAGTTCATCTGGATGTTGATGTCGGTGTGGTAGTCGCCCATCCAGTCCGGGTCGTTGCCGTCCAGCCACAGGCCCTGGAGGTTGAGCGGGAGGCTGTCCCGGGAACCGGCGATCATCAGGTACCGGCCGAACTGGAGGTACTGCGCTTCCAGTTCGGGGTCGGGCACGCCGTCGCGGGCGCGGGCCTTCAGCCGTTCCCAGGTGTCCAGCGCACGCTGCTCGTCCGTGGAGGTTCCGAGGGAGAGGCCGAGTTGCCCGAAGAGGGCCCGGTGGTCGGCGACATGGGTGCGCAGCAGGACGTCGGCCGTGTGCGCGGCGGCGTCGCGGACCTTGGTGCGGGCGAGCTCCTCCGGGTCGAGGGCGGGATCGCGGTAGTCGGTGCGCGCGTCGGGCGCATAGTCGGTGCCGCCGCTGACGACGACGGTCAGGTCGCGGCAGCCGGAGAAGTCGATGCGGTTGCCGTTCACGGCGACGCGTCCGCCCGTGCCGTACGCCTTGACCGCGGCGCCGTACCGCAGCCCGTTGGGGAAGGCGGCCCCGAAGGACGCCGCCGTGGCGCCCTCCCCGTGTGTGCCCTCCAGGGTCACGGAGCCGGTGTACCGGCCGCCGCCGTTCTGGGTGAAGTGCAGGACGATCACGTCGTCGGGGCGGCTGGCGAAGATCTCCCGGCGGTAGGTGACACCGGCGCGGACGTACGACGTGGTGACCACGCCCCGGGCGAGGTCGAGGGTGCGGCGGTAGCCGTTGACGGCGGACAGGTCGTGGTCGGGGATGTCCACGGCGAGCCGGGCGAGCAGTGTGAAGGAACCGAAGTCGTCGCGCCCGTAGGGGAATTGGCCGTCGGCGTCGAGGGTGTCGTTGCGGCCGCCGGTCCACATCGTGGCGTCGGTGACGAGGAGGAGTTCACGCCCCGGGTCGTTGCTCGCGAGGGCGCCGAGGCGGCCGTTGCCGACGGGCAGGCCCTGTTCGATCATCGAGTGCTCGTCGGCGGGGGCCCGCCACCAGAGCGTGTCGTGTGAAGTGCCTTCGTACGAGGCCGAGTCGGCCGGCCGGTCCGGGGCGGCGGAGGCCGTGAAGGCCGGCAGGCCGGAGAGAGCGCCGGTCGCCGCGGCGAGGGCCAGCAGGGTGCGTCTGGACGGTTCGATGGTCATGACGGCTCCTGGTGAGGGGTCAGGACTGGGGGACGTCGATCCGGTCGATGTCCGGCGCGTAGCCGGTGCCGCTGTCGAAGGTGACCGTGTTGGCGCCCGCCTTGAGCGTCACGGGCACGTGGACGGTGGCCACGGTCCCCCAGTCGCCGGTGGACGGGAACTTGTGGCGGGTGGCGCCGCCCCCGTTCGCCGAGACGTCCACCGAGCGGGCGTCACCGCTGATGTAGGCGACCTTGAGCTGGTAGGTGCCGGGCTGGTCGACGACGATGTCGTTGACGGTCAGCTTGCCGCCGAGGTAGAGGTTGCCGACCTTCTTGCCGCCGGAGCAGGCGGAGCAGTCGGCCACGGAGGCGTTGCCGGAGAGGGTGTTCGACGGGGCCTCTGCCTCGATGCCGGTCCAGGTCAGGGCGGTGCCGCGCGGGGTGACGGTGAACAGGCGGGAGCCGTGGGCGGGCAGTGCCTGGGTGATCCTGTTCTTGTAGGTGCCGAGGTTCTCGTGGTTCCACAGGTCCCGGACGGCGGCCTTGCCGGTGAAGCCGAGGGTGGACCAGTCGGCGGTCACCGAGGCGGGCTTGTCGGCCAGGTTGAACAGGGCGACGGTGTAGCTGCCGTCGGTGTTCTTCGCGGCCCACACCTGCTGCGGGTCGGACGGGGTGACCGGGTGTGCGGGCGGGTTGGCGCCCTGGTCGACGGCGATGACCTCGCGGTTGGTCAGCAGGGACAGGCCGTAGGAGTCGAGGCGGGTGAGGTCGTCGCCGGTGTAGAGGGGGGACTTGGCGATGGCCCACAGCGTGGCGTAGCTCTGCCGCTCGGCCTTGGTCAGGCCGTCCATCTCGCCGTTGCCGACGTCGAGGGAGTCGAGGTCGTTCCAGCCGCCGGGCCCCGCGTGCCGGGTCCAGGCGGGGGTGTCGTCCCAGCGGTCGTCGACGGAGTTCTCCCAGCTGACGAGGGTGTTGCAGTAGCACTCGACGTCGGTGTCCACGCGCCAGCCCTGTGAGTACTTCTTCCAGTCGGCGGCGCGGCCGATGTCGAGGGACCAGGACAGTTCGAGGTGGATGGGGCGGCCGGTGGCGGCGATCGCCTTGTTCCAGGCGGCCACGTCGGCAACGTTGTCGTACTGGTCGCCGCTCTTGCCGGAGCCGGGGCCGACGCCGTCGAGCTTGAGGAAGTCGTAGCCCCAGTCGGCGATCATTTGGGCTTGCGAGTCGATGTACTTGGGGGTGCAGGGCTTGGCGAAGTCGAGCTTGTAGGCGCTGTCCCAGCCGTTGGTGGTGCGCAGGTCGTCGTAGACGATGTCGGCGGTGGTGCAGCCGTCGGCGTTCCAGATCGGCGTCCGTCCGTCGCCGTACGCGCCCTTCTCCAGACCGGCGGGCAGATAGATGCCCGCCTTCAGGCCCTTGGCGTGGAGGTCGTCGGCGACGGCCTTCATGCCGCGCGGGAACCGGGCGGGGTCGGGCTTCTGGCGGCCGTACGCGTCGAAGCCGGACTTCCACGCCTTGTCCATCCACCAGCCGGCGTCGATGTTGACGTATTCGTAGCCGTACTTCTTCAGCTTGGCGGCCAGGGCGCCGGCCTGCTTCAGGACGTTGGCCTCGGTGAGGTAGCTGTAGTCGCCGTCCGGGTTGAGGCCGGGGTACTTGGAGGACTGCATGCTCCAGCTGGACCAGCCCATGTAGGGCTTGGCGGCGAGGGGAGCGGTCTCGGCGCGGGCCGGGGGTGCGGTGACGGCGGCACCGGCGGCCAGGGCCAGGACCACCAGGCTTCTGAGGGTGCGTGCGGGCATGACGGAGTACGAGGATGACCGCATGGGTCGTACCTCCAAGGTCGGTGACGGCTAGGTGTCGGCTCGGACGAAGGACTGGATGGCGGTGGCCGCGGCCCCGCGGGCCCACTCCTCGAAGGGGAGCGGGCGGGTCTGGACGTCGCACTGGGCGGCGGAGCCGAAGGCGGCTGCGGTGAAGGCGTCGCGGATGTGCTCGGCGAACAGGTCGTAGGCGGCCAGGCCCTCACCGGAGATGATCACGCGTTCGGGGCCGAGGAGGTTGGCGACGGTGGCGATGCCGCGGCCGATCGCCTCACCGGCGCGGGCGTACACCTCCCGCGCCCCGGGGACGCCGTCGTGAGCCATGGCCAGGGCCTGGTCGGCGTCGGCGAGTTCGGCGCCGGTGGCCGCACGGATGCCGCGGACGATGGCGGCCTCTCCGGCGATCGCCTCCACGCAGCCGCGGTTGCCGCAGTGGCAGAGCGGCCCGGCGGGATCGACGGTGACGTGGCCGATCTCCCCGGCCACCCCGTGCGCCCCGGCGACCACCCGGCCGTGCACGACGAGACCGCAGCCGATGCCGGCGCCGACGGTCACCACGGCGAAGTCGGACAGTCCGGCGCCGGCGCCGAACCACTGCTCGGCGACGGTCAGGGCACGCACGTCGTTGTCGACGGTGACCGGCAACCCCGTGGTCATCGTGACGAGTTCGCCGAGCGGCACGTCACGCCAGTCGAGGAACGGCGAGTAGCGGACGGCGCCTTCGCCGCGGTCCACGTCCCCGGAGACGGCGACACCGAGGCCCAGGACGGGTGCCCGCAGGCCGGTCGCCTCCGCGAGGAGGCCGTGCACCAGCTCCGCGATCGACGCCAGCACCGCCTTCGGGGCGCGGTCGGGCAGCGCTACGTGCCGGGCGACGCGGATGCGGCAGCGCAGGTCGGTGAGGACGCCGATGATCTCGTCGCCGGTCACCTTGACACCGACGAACAGGGCCCGGCCGCCGTCCACCCGGACGAGATTGGCGGGCCGCCCGAGCGCCGGACGGGCCTCCTCGTCCACGTCCTCCACCAGGTACCCGGCCTCGATCAGGGGCCGGACGGCCTTGGTGACGGCGGCCGGGGAGAGGCCCGCGCGCCGGGCCACTTCCAGCCGGGCGAGGGGGCCTTGGGTGAGGACGGTGGTGAACACCTGCGCGGCGGCAGGTGTGTTGACGGGGAACGACTCGGCGCGAGGGATCGGGCGCATGGCCGGAAACCTATGGGGGTTCTTTTCCGTCGTCAATAAAAGAAACGGAATTGGCTGTGCGACGGCTCCGGGACGCGCGTGCCCCGGGTGAGCCGCGAGGCCCGGCCGCCGGGCGAAAGGCGCCCGGCGGCCGGGGCGCGTCAGTGCCGTGCCGCGGGCGTGTTGGCCGGGGTCACGTTCACGGCGGCCCAGGAGCGGTCAACCGCCCGGTACTCCGCGCTGCCGGCGCCGTAGAGGTCCTTCGCCGCCTTCAGCGTCGCCACGCGGGCGTCGTGGAAGTCGGTGGTGGAGACCATGTAGCGGGTCAGGGCGCGGTAGTAGATCGCCGTGGCCTTGGCGCGGCCGATGCCCTTCACGGGCAGGCCGTCGAAGGTCGGCGAGTCGTAGGTGACGCTGCCGATCTTCTTGCGGCCGCTGCCCTCGGCGAGCAGGTAGTACGCGTGCGAGGAGATGCCGGACCCGGCGTGCACCTCGGCGTCGTAGGCGGCCGGCGACCAGTAGTCGATGGCGCCTTCGAGGACGTCCAGGGACGGCTTGTCGAGGCGGCGCAGGAACTTCTGATCCAGGCCGAGCTTCTCGCCCAGCAGGTAGTTGGGCGGGTTCTTGGCGTTGTTCGCGCTGAACTCGACGTTGGAGCCGAAGATGTCGGCCAGGGACTCATTGAGGGAGCCGGCCTCGCCGTACTGGTTGCCGTCCGCGTCCACCCGGGTGGGCTCCAGGCGGGCGGTGGCGTCCACGACGCCGTGGGTGAGTTCGTGGCCGGTGACGTCGAGGACGACGAGCGGCTTCTTGAACATGTCCCCGTCGCCGTCGCCGTACAGCATGCAGCCGCAGGCCGGGTCCCAGAACGCGTTGGCCACCTTGTTGCCGAAGTGGACCATCGCCTTGGCGCCCTTGGAGTTGTTGGCGATGCCCTTGCGGCCGAAGGTCTTCTTGTAGAAGTCGAGGGTCTTGGTGATGCCGTACTGAGCGTCGACGGCGGCGCTGGCCCGGTTGGAGACGGCGCCGTTGCCCCACTTGTTGGTGGTGGAGGTGAACTTCTTGCCGCGGGCGAAGTTCTCCAGCTCCTGCCCCTTGGCGTCGCGGGTCTCGGTGCCCCAGCGGCTGGGGTCCTTCAGGAGGTAGCTGCGGCTGCCCGTCTTGGTGGTGGTCAGCGGGACCTTCCCGGCGAAGAGGGAGGTGCCGGTGCCGTTCGCTGTCGCCGCGAGCGCGGAGGCCTGCGGGGCGGTGCCGGTGGCCGGGTCGAGCGTCTCGCCGCGCTCGCGCAGGGTGTCGACGAGCCGGGGCGACAGGAACTCGTCGCTGTCGGGCGTGTTGCTGCGCACCTTGCCGGTGAGCGCGTCGACGACGACGGTGCGGGAGCCGCCGGCCTCGGTGGTGGCGCTGTCGGTGACCTGGACCTGGTAGGCGAGGGCCGCGGCGCCGTCGCGGGCGTCGACGACGAGTTCGGCCGGGCCGGCGTCGCCCTTCGCGACGGTCGCGGCCTTCTCCTCGGCCTGGCGGGCCGTCAGCCGGGCGCGCGTGGCCGCGGGGTCGACCTGGTGGTCGGCCGCTCGGGTGACACCCGCGTAGGTCAGCCGCTCGGTGAGGTGGACGACGAGGTCGCCGCCGAGGACGGGCATGCCCTGGTGCGCCCGGACGAACCGGACGTGCCGGGCCCCCTCCGGGTCGATCAGCACGTCTTGGGCGTGGAGTTCGTCGCCCTGGGCGACTCCGGTCGCGGCGGCGTGGGCGAACGCGGCGGTGCGGGCCGCGTCGACGACGGACGTGGCGGTGACAGCCGGAGCCTGGGCCGGCTTCCCCGTGGACGGGCCGGCGAAGGCCGTGCCCGCGAGCCCCGTGGCGGCCGTCGTCACCGCGACGGCGACGGCCAGGCTGCGTATGTGGGGTCTACGCACTGTTGAGGGTTCCTTCGTGCGAAGGCGGCCGGGATCACCAACCGCCCTGGGACATGGCGCGGTTGAGCACCATGGGGGCTGGTCGGGCCCCGGGTCGCAACCCTTACGGATGAGTCATGTCCACGTAAAGCCCAAATCATCGGTTTTCTGGCTTTTCATGGCAATACTTTGCAAATCCGCACCACTCAGTGATCAGCGGCTGACCAACTGTGCGTCGGCTGTGGAGATGTGACGGGGTGCGAAAAGGTTGCCCGACGCCCGTGTGACCGATCTCGCACCGAGGACCGACCGCCAGGAACGGGAGAAACAGTCGGATGTCATCACAAATGCTGCGCAGAGCAACGGTGTCAGGGACGGTACTGCTCTCCCTGCTGGCGGTCCCGGCCCACGCCACGGCGGACAGCGCCCCCGCCCCGGCCGGCGCCGCGGCTCTGGCCGAACCGGACCTCGCCGGGGTCCGTGCGGTGCTGCGCACGGCCCTGCGACAGGGCGCGCCCGGCGCGCTGGCCCGCATCGACGACCGCGACACGGTCTACCGGGCGGTGACCGGTGTCGCCGACCGGAAGACCGGACGCACCATCAGCACCCGCGACCGGTTCCGCATCGGCAGCGTCACCAAGACCTTCTCCGCCGTGGTGCTGCTGCAACTGGTCGACGAGCGGAAGCTCAGGCTCGACACGTCGGTCAACCACTACCTGCCGGGCCTGCTGCCCGACGACCGCATCACCGTGCGCCACGTCCTGAGCCACCGCAGCGGCCTGTACGACTACACGAACGACATGTTCGCGCGCACGGTCCCGGGCTTCGAGGCCGTCCGCACCAAGGTCTTCAGCTACCGCGAGCTGGTGAACCGCTCCCTGCGCCACCCCCGCACCAACCGCCCCGGCGTGGCCTACTCGTACTCCAACACCAACTTCGTCGTCGCCGGGATGCTCATCGAGAAGCTGACCGGTCAGTCCGTGCAGACCGCGTACGAGAAGCGCATCTTCGAGCCCCTCGGACTGCGGAACACCTTCTACGTCCACCCGGGTGTGAAGCTCCCCGGCCGCCACGCCCGCGGCTACCTCACCCCGGACACGCCCGGCGCCGCCCTGGTCGACGCCACCCGGCAGACCACGTCCTGGGCGCAGAGCGCGGGCTCGATCATCTCCACCGCCGGGGACCTCAACACCTTCCTGTCGGCCCTGCTCCGCGGGAAACTGACCTCCGCCGCGAGCCTGGACCAGATGCAGCGCTGGTGGAAGGTGAACGGCAACACGTCGTACGGCCTCGGTCTGCGCCGCCGCACCCTGTCGTGCGGGGTGTCGGTGTACGGCCACACGGGTGCCGTTCAGGGCTACTACACGTACGCCTTCACCTCGAAGAACGGCAGGCGCAGCGTCAGCGCGCTCGTCAACACCTCCAACAACGGGACCGTCCTCAACACGATGTTCGGCACGCTGGAGTCGGCGTTCTGCGGGAAGCGGGCGAAGACGCTCCGCGGCTCGGCGACGGGGGCGGAGCGGTACGAGGACATCGCGCCGGGGGTGGTCAGGGACTGAGGCGCTCCTGCTCGGACGGGAACCCCCGGGGGGCGGGGCGGACGTTGTCCGGACACCCCCGCCGGGGCCCCGCACCACGACACCGCAGGACGGCACGATGACCGAGTTGGTTCCCGGGGGCAATCTGCCCCTCCCGGCCGGTGCCGTGACCGTCCGGGTGCCCGGCCCGTTCGACGTGTCCGCGTTGATCACCGGCGAGGACGGCAAGGTCGGGGGCGACGCCGACTTCGTCTTCTACAACCAGCCCGCCGCCCCCGGAGCCCGGCTGACCGGCGACACCCTGTCCCTCGACCCGGCACGTCTGCGCGCCGGTGCCGCCAAGGTCACCGTCGTGGTCAGCCCGGCCGACCCGGGCACCGCGTCGGGGCGCCTGCCCGCCCCCGTCCTCGACGTCACGGGGCCCGGCGGGCGTCTCCTGGCCCGGTTCGCCCCGCCCCGCCCCCGTGAGGAGACCGTGCTGCTCCTCGCCGAGGTCTACCGGCGCGGCACCGGCTGGAAACTGCGCGCCCTCGGCCAGGGCTACGCCGACGGACTCGCCGGACTGGCACGCGACTTCGGGGTGGACGTCGCCGATGGCACGCCCCCGCCACCCGCCCCGGGACACGCCCCCTCCCCCGACCCCGACGGCTTCCTCGGGCTGGTCAACTCCGCCCGCGCCGCCGCCGGTTCCCCGCCCGTCGCGCTCGACGCCCGCCTGACCTCCGCGGCCCGGGCGCACGCCCTGGCCATGGCCGCGGCGGGCCGCCTCGGCATCGAGGGCGGGGACGGCGTCTCCGTCCACCAGCGTCTGACCGCCACCGGCTACTCGTACGTCACCGTCGGCGAGCACCTCGTTTCGGGCCCCCGCTCCCCCGCCGAGTTCGTCGCCTACTGCCTGCGCACCGCCCCGCCCCGGCAGACCCTGCACGACCCGGCGTTCCTGCACGCGGGTCTGGCGTACGTCGCCGACAGCCGCTCCGGCGACACCTACTGGACGGCTCTGTGGGCCCGCCCGCTCACCCCCACCGAACTGGCCCGCACCGCGTCCGAGGTCGTCGACCGCACCAACCACGAGCGCACCCGGCACGGTCTGCCGCCCCTGGCCGTGGACCCCCGTCTCACCGCCGCCGCGCAGGCACACAGCACGGACATGATCGCCCGCGCCTTCTACTCCCACACGTCCCCCGACGGGAGCCGGCCCTGGGACCGGGCCGCCGCCGCGGGCGCCACCCGGCGCTCGATCGGCGAGAACATAGCCTGCGGTCAGCGTTCGCCCGCCGAGGTCGTCGAAGGGTGGATGAACAGCCCCGGCCATCGCGCCAACATCCTGAAACCGGACTTCACCCACATCGGCATCGGCTTCGCGGGCGGCGGTCCGGCCGGTACGTACTGGACCCAGCTCTTCGGCGCCTGACCGCACCACCTCCGCCGTTCCGTGCGGACACACCGCCGACCGGCCCCGTGACGGAAGGAAACCCTCCGGGACACCATGCCCTCATGAAGGGTGACCTGTTTTCCAGTGAGCACATGGTCCAGCCGGCCACGGCGCCGGGCATGACCGTCGAGAACGCCAAGTGCATCAGATACGCGGTGAACGGCGAGATGCTCGCCCGCCAGGGATCGATGATCGCCTACCGCGGCAACCTCCAGTTCGAACGCAAGGGCCAGGGCGTGGGCGGCATGCTCAAACGCGCGGTCACCGGCGAGGGCCTGCCCCTCATGGCCGCGCGCGGGCAGGGCGAGGCCTGGTTCGCGCAGGAGGCGCAGAACTGCTTCGTCGTCGACATCGACCCCGGCGACGAATTCACCGTCAACGGCCGCAACGTCCTGTGTTTCGACGCCTCGCTGTCGTACCGGATCGCGACGGTGAAGGGCGCCGGGATCAGCGGGGGCGGCCTGTTCAACAGCGTCTTCACCGGACAGGGCCGGCTGGGCCTGGTCTGCGAGGGCAACCCGCTGGTCATCCCGGTCTCGGCGCAGTTCCCGGTGTACGTCGACACGGACGCGGTCGTGGGCTGGACGGCCGGCCTCGACACCTCGCTGCACCGTTCGCAGTCCATCGGCTCGATGCTGCGCGGCGGTTCGGGCGAAGCGGTCCAGCTGATGCTGCGGGGCGAGGGATACGTCGTCGTACGGCCGAGCGAGACGACACCGCACAAGCCGCAGCAGCACTAACCCGACGACCGAGGGCCCTGCTGGACCTCCCCTGGCCCGGCAGGGGTGCTGCGGCGGCCCTTTCGGAACCCGGTTGACCGGCGGCGCGCGCCGCGTCAGGGTCGAAGCGGTGCGGGCCGTCCGCACCGGAAGGGTGACTGCCTTGATCGGGATCTCCGAGATCGAAGCCGCGGCCGAGCGGATCGCCGGACACGTCGTCCGCACCCCCACCGTGCCGAGCCCCGGCCTGTCCGCGCTGCTCGGTGCCCCGGTCACCGCCAAGCTCGAACTGCTCCAGCGCACCGGCTCGTTCAAGGCGCGCGGCGCGACGGCGAAGCTGCTGTCGTTGAGCGAGGCGGAGCGGGCCGCGGGTGTGGTGGCGGTCAGCGGCGGCAATCACGGCATCGCGCTCGCGCTGACGGCCGCGGCCCTCCATGTGAAGGCCACGGTGGTCATGCCGCGTTCGGCGCCCGCCCGTGCCGTCCAGATCGCCGAGGAGGCCGGTGCCGCGGTACGGCTGACCGAGGACATGGGCGGCGCGTTCTCGCTCGTGACGCGGCTGCGGGACGAGGGGCTGACGCTGGTCCACCCCTTCGACGACCCGGTGGTCGTCGCCGGACAGGGCACCGTGGGACTGGAGTTCGCGGACGACGCCGGCGAACTCACCGACGTCCTCGTCAGCATCGGGGGCGGCGGCTTGATGGCGGGGGTCGCGGCGGCGCTGCGGGCCCGGCGGCCGGGGGTGCGGATCTGGGGTGTGGAGACCGAGGGCGCCACGGCCATGTCCGAGGCGCTGGCGGCGGGCGGACCGGTGCCGGTCGCACTGTCGTCGATCGTGTCCACGCTCAGCGCCCCCGCGGTGTCGCAGCTGACGTACGACCATGTGTCGGCCCTGGTCGACGAGGTGCTCGTGGTCACCGACCGGGAGGCCGTGCAGGGCTCGCTCGGGCTCGCCGACCACGCCAAGGTGTGGGCCGAGCCCGCCGCCGGCTGTCTGCTGCCGGCGGCCCGGCGGGTGCTGGAGCGGGTCGGGGACGGTGCCCGGCTGGGGCTGGTCGTCTGCGGCGGCAACGCGACGACCGGGGACGTCATGGCCTGGGCGGAACGATTCGGCCTTCTCTGACCATTCGTCACTCATCCTTGACCATTCGTCAATTCCCGTGCGGTGACCGCATGTCAGGAAACCGGCCGGCTTTCGGCTGAACGCACCCCGTCGCGCCCTTCGTACCTGTGGGAAAGGTGAGAGCCAGGGGTTCAGCGAGGGATGACCATGGTCAAGGCGCACGTCTCCACACAAGAGCTGGTCGCCGGACGGTACCGGCTCGTGGAGGTCCTTCACCGCGAGACCAACCGCGTCTGCTGGTACGGCGAGGACGTCGAGGCCGGTCGGCCCTGCCTCCTCACCCAAACGGGGCTGCCGCCCGATCCGGACGGGGAGAGCGCGCGGCGGGCCGTCGCCCGGGTCGTCCGGATGGCCGAGACCATGGGCCGGCTGTGCCCGGGCCGGGTCGCCGCGGTCGTCGACGCCGTCGAGGAGTACGGCACCCTGTGGACCGTCACCGAGTGGATCGACGGCATACCGCTGGGCGAACTCCTCGAACGGCAGGGCGCGTTCGGCCATGCCCGCGCGGCCCGCATCGGCCTGGAGCTGCTCGACGTGCTGGAGGCCGGGCACAGCGAGGGCATCACACACGGCGAGCTCAGTCCGGGCCAGGTGTTCGTGCCCGACCGGGGCCCCGTCGTGGTGACCGGCTTCGGGCTGGCCGGGGCGACCCTCGTCCCCAGAGTCAGCGCACCGTCGTACGCCTCCCCGGAACAGGCCCGCGACGAGCGCATCGGTCCGGCGGCCGATCTGTGGGCGCTGGGCGCGATGCTCTACGCGATGGTCGAGGGCCGGCCGCCGTTCCGTGACCGGGACAGCCCGGAGACCACGCTGAAGGGGGTGGACCGGCTGCCGCTGCGCGGCCCGGTGCGGGCCGGTCCGCTCACCCCGACCGTGCAGGGGCTGCTGCGCAAGAACTCCCGCGAACGGCTGGGCCGTCAGGCGGTGCGCGAGGCCCTGTCCCGCGTGGTGACGGAGGAACCCGACGCCCTCCCGGACGAGACCCCGGTGCCGCTGCTGCGCCGCCTCCACGATGCCGGGCCGGGCCGCGGCCGGCGCACGATGGCCGCGGGAACGGCGCTGGCCGTCGTCACCGTGACCGTCGCCGTTCTCGCCGCGACGGGCCGGCTGTCCACGGATGCCGACGACTCCGCGGCGGATGCCCCGCCGGCCGGCCCCACCGCCTCGGCCACCGGCGGTGAGCCGGCACAGCCCGCACCCGAGCCGACCCCCACGCGGCAGCCGACGCAGAAACCGACTCCGACGCCGAGTCCGACACGGTCCCCGACCACCGCGGCCCCGTCCCCCACCCCGGCCTTCCAGCACTACACCGCGCCCCAGGGCTTCTCCGTCTCCCTCCCCCGGGGCTGGACGGCGCTGAGCACGACGCAGCAGGACGACCTGGCCTACCGCGTCGTCCTCGGCGCCGAGGGCGACCCCCGCACGCTCGCCGTCACCTACAGCACGCGCGTGGGCGACGACCCGGTCGCCGTCTGGCGGGACGACGTCGAGCCGGGGCTGCGGCAGAGCGGCGACTACCGGCGCGTCGGGGAGATCCGGGCGACGACGTACCAGGGCCGCGAGGCCGCCGACATGGAGTGGCTCGCCACCGTCGACGGCACCCGGGTGCACACCCTGGGCCGGGGCTTCCTGATCGGCGGGGGCCGCGGCTACTCGCTGCGCTGGACGACCCCGGCGGCGGACTGGGACGACCCCGCCGACCAGCAGACCCTGGAGACGGTCCTGCGGACCTTCGAGGTGCCGTCAGTCTGAGTCGCGAGGCGCGCGCAGGGCCCTGATGCGGGGACCGCCCAGCGGCTGGGTGCCCCACTTCACACGGAACGTGCCGTCCGTGAGCGAGCAGGTCAGCTCCATGCGGTGCGGTGTCTCCAGCAGCGCCAGGTCGAGGGCGAGGGTGCCCTCGCCGGTCCATCCGCCGCTCACCGCGGTCGGCACCGGGCCCTCGGTGACGGTCCAGCCGGGCTCACCGCACCGCAGCTCCAGCCGTTCCCCCTTCTCCACGAGGGTCAGCGTGCGGCCGTCCGCGTCGAGCTCCACGGCCGTCAGCATCGGCGCCTCCGCGCAGACACCGTCGTACGGCGTGAAGACGAGGGGCCGCTCCGGCGGGGCCGGCCTGCCCGCGGCCGGCGGCAGCGCCAGCCGGGACAGCCGCTCGGCCAGCGCGGCGTCCTGCGCGTCCCGGCCGGACAGCGGCTCGCCGCCGAAGGCGGGCAGCAGCTTGTCCCAGACCAGGTCCAGGAGCTGCTGCATCTGCTCGGTGGCGCCGGTGATCGCGACGACCGCGTCCTGCTCGGGCAGCACGATGCAGTACTGCCCGTACGCCCCGTCGCCGCGGAAGCCGTGCCGGGACATCCAGAACTGGAAGCCGTAGCCCCGCCGCCAGTCCGCCGACCAGGTCTCGTCACCGCTGGGGATGTGCGACCGGGTGGCCTCCGCGACCCACTCCTCGGACAGCAGCCGCTCGCCGTCCCACACGCCGCTCTGGAGGTACAGCCGGCCCAGCCGGGCGATCGCGTCGGTCGTGGCGTGCAGCCCGCTGAAGCCCAGCTCGCGACCGGCACGGTCGCGCTGCCAGGCCACGTCGCCGATGCCGATCGGGTCGAAGAGACGCGGGCGCAGATAGTCGGTGAGGGACTGGCCGGTCACCCGCTGGACGATGGCGGCGAGGGTGTAGGTGGTGGGCTGGTTGTAGGCGAAGACCGTGCCCGGGTCGCCGTCCGGCGGCAGCAGCAGGAAGCCGCGCACCGGCTCCTCGCGGTCCGCCTCCAGTGCCCGCTCGTGCGTCTCGGCCGCATGGCCGCTGGACATGGTCGCGACATGCCGGACGAGCATCGCTCGGCTGCGCGGGTCGGTGATGTCCGCGTCGAACTCCGGGAAGTACGAGATCACCGGGTCGTCCAGGCGCAGCAGCCCCTCGGCCACGGCGAAGGCGGCGGCCGTGGCGGTGAAGCTCTTGCTGAGGGAGTACAGCAGATGGGGGCGCTCGGCGGTGTACGGCGCCCACCAGCCGGACGCCACGACCTTGCCGTGGCGCAGGATCATCAGGCTGTGCGGCTCGATGTCGGGGGCGGCTTCGACGGCGTCCAGGAAGGCGTGCACACCGGACGCGTCGACACCCTCGGCGGACGGGGGGCTCGTGGGCAGGGGGCGGGCACTCATACGGGCATCCTGCCCCGGGAGCCGCGGCATGATCCAGATGCCGGTCGGCCGTTTTCCCTGGCCCGGTCAGGGGACTCGCGCCTTATGGTGCAAATCGGATACACGATGATGACCGAGCAGGCCGGGCCCCGAGAGCTGGTCGACCATGTGGTGCGCGCCGAGGACGTGGGCTTCGACTTCTCGGTGACCTCGGACCACTACTTTCCGTGGCTGCGTTCGCAGGGTCATTCGCCGTACGCGTGGAGTGTGCTGGGCGCCGCCGCGCAGGCGACCTCCCGCATTCCGCTGATGACCTATGTGACGTGTCCGACCTTCCGCTATCACCCGGCGGTCGTGGCGCAGAAGGCGGTGACGATGCAACTGCTCTCGGAGGGCCGCTTCCGGCTGGGGCTCGGCTCCGGGGAGAATCTCAACGAGCATGTGGTGGGCGGCGGTTGGCCGTCGGTCGACGTGCGGCACGAGATGCTCCAGGAGGCGGTCGAGATCATCCGGGCGCTCTTCGAGGGCGATCATGTGAACCACCGCGGCACGCACTTCGACGTGGAGTCGGCCCGGTTGTGGGACCTGCCGGACGCGCCGGTGCCGATCGGACTCGCGGTGTCCGGCGAGCAGTCCTGTGCCCTCGCGGGCCGGCTCGCCGACCTGGCGATCGCGACGGAGCCGAAGGCGGGCCTGCTCGACTCCTTCGACCGGCACGGCGGCGCGGGCAAGCCGCGCGTCGGCCAGCTGCCGGTCTGCTACGACCCCGACCGGGACACGGCCGTGCACCGGGCGCACGCGCAGTTCCGCTGGTTCGGCGGCGGCTGGAAGGTCAACTCCGAGCTTCCGCACCCGGATTCGTTCGAGTCGGCCACCCAGTTCGTGACGCCGGACGATGTCACCGCGTCCATTCCGTGCGGCGACGACCCGGACGACTTCGTCGAGGCCGTACGTCCCTACGCGGACGCCGGTTTCACGGAGATCGCCCTGGTGCAGATCGGCGGCGAGTCGCAGCCGGCGTATCTGGACTGGGCGGAGAAGACGCTGCTGCCCACGCTTCACGACGCTCTGGACGCGTAGCGACGCAGGGCCCAGGACCGACACACGGGGTCTGCCAAAGCATTGCCAATGGGTCCATATAGGCTGCCGGTCTGCACCTGTGCAGTCCCACCAGCCCCTCCTCAGGAGAGACCCCTGTGACCCTAGCGATCGCTCCGTCCGAGACGTCGCCGGAGGCGTCGTCCGAGACGTCCCCCGCGCCCCTGTCCGACCTCGTGGCGCGCGACGCCCGTGAGTTCGGTGCCTATGCGCGGACCGGCGGATGGGCCTTCGGCCTGATGGTGGCGCGCAGCGTACGGCCCGGCGGCCAGGGCGCGGACGAGACGCCGAAGGTGTCGGCGAAGGAGTTCGCCGAGCTGGCCGGCTGCTCCGCCGAGCGCGTCATGCGCTACTACAAGGCGTGGGACCGGGCCGCCGACGACGGTCTCGTCCCGCAGTTCGAGGCGCTCACGCCGGGTCAGGAGGTGGAGCTCCCGGACGCCGACGTGTGGCTGAGCTACTACGTCTCCCGCAACAGCGCCACGTCCGAGCGCGGCACCGCCATCGCCGAGGCCGCCGAGGCGGAGGGCATCCGGCCGACGAAGGCGCTGGAGGTCGCCGAGAACCCGACCGCGCTGCGGGCCGCGATCCTGGCCGACCCCTCCACCGCCCGCGCCGCCCGCCAGGCGCTTCTGGACCGGGTGCGCGAGGACCCCGAGCTCCAGTCCGAGCTGGCCCGTGACGTCGTACGCACCGACGACCTGAAGAAGGCCGTCGCCACCGAGAGCCGCGCCGCCGACCGGATCGGCTACGTCCGCCAGATCGCCGAGTCCGGCCAGATCAAGACCCCCGCGGGTCAGACCGTCGACGCGCCCGCCGACCTCCGTCAGGAGGCCGAGCGCCATCTGTCGCTCCTCGACGAGCTGGAGGACGACGAGGACACCGGCGAGTGGGCCACCGAGGCCTACGACACCATGAAGACCCTCGTCGTCGAGGCCGTGGAGGCCGACCCCGAACTCCGGGTCCAGGAGCGGCGGACGAAGTTCTACAGCAGCCTGCAGAAGGCGACGAAGGTGTTCGAGGAGCTCACCTTCGACGACGCGCAGGACTTCTACGAGGACGACATGGTCCAGCAGCTGGAGGAGTTGCAGCAGGCCATCGGCGCGTGCATCACGGCGCTGCGCGGGGCCCGCACGAATCAACCGCAGGAGTGAGCATCTTGTGCGCGACGGGGGTACTAGAGGGAGCCAAGTCCGTTCTCCCCGGAGGCCCTCAGGTGAACCCCCTCGTGCACAAGTCCCTGGTCGTGCAGCTCCAGGCGGGCGTCTCGCACCGCTTTCCCGTGCTCGCCCACCTGTCGTACGAAGCCTCCGACCCGTTCGCCGTCACGGCGGTGTTCAGCCATGACGGCCGGGTGCTCGCACGGTGGCGCCTGGACCGGGAGATGCTGGCGGAGGGGCTGCGCGGCCCGGTGGGGGCGGGTGACGTACGGCTGCGCCCCGTGTCCTCGGAGATGGGGCAGGAGCTGCGCATGGAGTTCCTCGGCGACTCCCGTGCCGACGGCGGCCGGCATCACGCCGTGGTCTTCGCGTGGGCCCCGGCGGTGACCGCGTTCCTGCGCAGAACGCGCGAACTGGTTCCGCCGGGCAGCGAGCGCACCGGTGTCGACGCCTTCCTCGCCGAGTTGTTCGCCCAGGACCGGGCTGAGTAGCCGTACTCATGCCAGGCGTCCGCGGCGTCGGCACGATGAGGGCTCCGACGAGGAGGAGCCCCACCATGACAGCAGTCCGCCGCCCGCTGCCCGTCCCGCTCGCGGGGGCCGTGGTCGTGGGCCTGGCCCTCTCCGCGTGGGACCCGCGGGACCGCACGACGTGGCTGCTGGAGACGGTGTGGGTGCTGGTGGGCCTGCCGCTGATCGTGCTGGTGTGGCGCCGCTTCCCGCTCACCGGCCTGCTGTGCTGCCTGCTGGCCGTCCACGCGGTGGTGCTCATGGTGGGCGGCCACTACACCTACGCGCAGGTGCCGCTCGGGAACTGGCTGCGCGACGAACTGGGCCTGGAGCGCAACCCGTACGACCGTTTCGGCCACCTCATGCAGGGGTTCGTACCGGCGGTACTGGTGCGGGAGGTGCTCAGCCGTACCTCGCCGCTGCGCGGCAGCCGCTGGCTGGGGCCGCTGACGGTGTGCGCGTGTCTCGCCTTCAGTGCCGTCTTCGAGATGCTGGAGTGGCTGGCCGCGGTGATCGGCGGTCAGGCGGCGGACGCCTTCCTGGCGACGCAGGGCGATGTGTGGGACACCCAGTGGGACATGTTCTGCGCGCTCGTCGGGGCGACCGTGTCGGTGCTGGTCCTCGGCCGCGTGCACGACCACCAGTTGGCGGGCCTGCAGGGTCACTTCGTCGTGTAGCGGCGGCGGATCCACAGCGGGACGACGAACCAGCACACGAGGTACCACGCCACAACCGCGGTGACCAGCCAGGGCACGAACGGGTCGTGGGTGGCGACCCGGAGGATCAGCAGCAGCGAGGAGGCGGTCGTGACGAGGAGCAGGAGCAGGCCGACGAAGGTCAGCCGGGAGGCCCACTCCACGGCCCGCGGTTTGATGCGCCGCCCGGAGACCAGGCGGTGCAGGGAGACCGGCCCGATGAGGGCGCCGGTGGCGGTGGCGCCGAGGACGACCGTGACGATGTAGATGGTCCGCTCGGTGTCGCCGAGGTCGGCGTACTTCGGGGTGAACACGACGGTCAGCAGAAAACCGAACAGGATCTGCACGCCCATCTGGGCGACCCTGATCTCCTGCATGAGCTCGCCCCACATGCGGTCGGCTCGCTCGTCCGCGGTCTCGTCGCGGCCCGTACGCCTCTCCGGTGCCTGCACCATGCGGGACGGGTAACCCGGTGTCTGATCGTTCAAACAGCCGGGTCACCCGCCCTCACGGGGCTACCAGCGGTGCTCCACCTGGTCCTTGACGCGCCGGTCGTAGATGTCCTGGATCGCGGTGAGCGTCTCGGCGGACAGCTCGGGCAGCGCGGCGGCGGCCGCGTTGGCGCGGGCCTGCTCCGGGTTGCGAGCGCCCGGGATGACGGTGGTGACACCGGGCTGCTGGATGATCCAGCGCAGGGCGAGCTGGGCCGGGGTGTATCCCTCGGGGGCGAGCGCGGAGAACTCGGCGGCGGCCTCCACGCCCGTCGTGTAGTCGACGCCGGAGAAGGTCTCGCCGACGTCGAAGGACTCGCCGTGCCGGTTGTAGGTGCGGTGGTCGTTCTCGGGGAAGACGGTGTCCTTGGTGTACTTGCCCGACAGCAGACCGGAGGCCAGCGGCACCCGGGCGATGATCCCGACGCCCGCCTCCTGGGCGGCGGGGAGCACCTCGCGCAGCGGCTTCATGCGGAAGGCGTTGAAGATGATCTGCACGCTGGCCACGCCGGGCCGGGCGATCGCGGTGAGAGCCTCCTCGCAGGTCTCCACGCTGACGCCGTACGCGGCGATGCGCTCCTCCGCGACGAGGGTGTCGAGGGCGTCGAAGACCTCGTCGCTGGAGTAGACGGGCGTGGGCGGGCAGTGCAGCTGCACCAGGTCGAGGCGGTCGACGCCGAGGTTGCGCCGTGAACGGTCGTTCCAGGCGCGGAAGTTGTCGAGGACGTAGTTCTCCGGGATCTGGTCGACGCGGCGGCCCATCTTCGTCGCCACGAACACGTGCAGATCGGGGCGGCTGCGCAGGAACGTGGCGATGGTCTGCTCGCTGCGGCCGTCGCCGTAGACGTCCGCGGTGTCGAAGAAGGTGACGCCGGACTCGGCCGCCGCCTCCAGCACCGAAAGGGCTTCCTTGTCGTCCACGTCTCCCCAGTCGGCACCCAGCTGCCACGTACCGAGACCGACGACCGATGCCTGCTGACCCAACCTGCCGAAAGTGCGCTCGTCCATGGCGTCAGTCTGTCATCTGTCATCGCCTCGCGCGGAACGGGCCCCTCCGGGGCGCCACCCGTGAATCCTTCACTCACACGAGTGAGGAGAATCGGCGAGCAAGCGCTCTCTGCCGGGTCGGCCCCTAGTTTGTGCCCGTGACGGACAACTGGACCCGCCGAAGCTTCCTCCTGAGCGCCGCCGCGCTGACCCTGCTGCCGGCCGACCCGGCCGTGGCCGCGCGGGAGCTGCCCGACTTCCCCGCGGACGTGGCCCTCTACCGCTCGGCCTACCGGAACTGGGCCGGGGAGATCACCGCGGTCGGCCTGTGGGCCTGCGCCCCGGCCGACGGGGGCCAGGTGGTCGCCGTCGTCAACTGGGCCTGGCGGAACGGCTGGCGGGTGCGCGGCCGGGGCTCCTCGCACGGCTGGTCCCCGCTGACCCTCACGGAGGGCACACCGCCCGACGCCCCCGTCCTGCTGGTGGACACCGCCACGCATCTGACCGGCCTGGCCCTGGAGTCACCGCATGCCGTGCGGGCCGGCAGCGGCGTCACGCTGGAGGCCCTGCTGACCTTCCTGGAGGGGCACGGTCTCGGGGTCACCGCCTGCCCCGCCCCCGGCGACCTCACCCTGGGCGGCGCCCTGGCGATCGACGCGCACGGCACCGCCGTACCGGCGCGGGGCGAGGAGCGGCTGCCGGGTCAGACGTACGGCTCGCTGAGCAATCGGCTGCTGAGCGTGACGGCGGTGGTGTGGGACGAGGCGAGCGGAGCGTATGTGCTGCGGACGTACGACCGGTCCGAGTCCGACGCCGCGGCCCTGCTGACCCACCTCGGGCGGACCCTCGTCACCGAGGTGGTGCTGCGGGTGGGTGCGAACAGCAACCTGCGGTGCGTGAGCCGCACGGACATCCCGGCCGCGGAACTCTTCGCCCCTCCCGGCGGCGACGGGCGCACGCTCGCGAGCCGGCTCGACGAGGCCGGGCGGGTCGAGGCGATCTGGTTCGCCTTCACGGAGTTCCCGTGGCTGAAGGTGTGGAGTGTCGAGCCGGCGAAGCCGCTCACCTCGCGGCGCGTGACGACGCCGTACAACTACCCGTTCTCCGACAACGTCCCCACACCGGTCGCGGACATCGCGGGGCGGATGGTGTCGGACGCGGCCTGGTATCTGGCGCCGGTGCTCGGGAACGCGCAGTACGACGCCGCCGCGCTCGGGCTGGTGGCGACGCTGTCGGCCGACATCTGGGGGCCGTCCAAGAACACGCTGCTCTATCTGAGGCCGACCACGCTGCGGGTCAACGCCAACGGGTACGCGGTGCTGACGCGGCGGGACCGGGTGCAGCACGTCGTCGCCGGGTTCACCGCCTTCTACCGGGAGCGGCTGGCCGCCTACGCCGCGCTCGGCCGGTTCCCGGTCAACGGCTCGGTGGAGATCCGGGTGACGGGCCTGGACGACCCGGCCGACGCCGAACTCGACGGCGCCCGCGCCCCGTTGCTGTCCGCGCTGCGGCCCGACGCCGGGCATCCCGAGTGGGACACCGCGGTCTGGCTGGACATCCTGACGCTGCCGGGGACGCCGTACGCGGAGATGTTCCTGCGGGAGATCGAGCGGTTCCTGCTGGACCGCCACGACGGCACGGACTCCCTCAGCCGGGTGGAGTGGTCCAAGGGGTGGGCCTACACCGAGGACGCGGTGTGGGACGACGACGAGGTGCTCAACGCGGTGGTGCCGGGGTCGCTCGGGGAGGGGGCCTGGGGGCAGGCGGCGGGAATCCTGCACCGGCTCGATCCGCACGAGGTGTTCGGGAACGCCTTTCTGGACCGGTTGTTCGGCTAGGGCGTCAACTGGGCCTGGACCACGGGGGCGTAGCGGTTCACGATGTCCTCGATCGCGCTCTCCCTCAGGTGCGGGCCGCGGGCGATGCCGTACATCACGCCCAGGCCCAGCAGGGTGCCGACGGCCAGTTCGGCGCGCAGGCCGGCGTCGGGGCCGGGGAGGCGGGCGGCGAGGTGTTCGGTCACCTGGGTACGGAAGTTGGCGCGCAGGATGTCGCCCTGCGCGCCGTGCAGGGGCGCGAACGCGATCCGCAGCAGCGGGTCGGCGCCGCGCTCGCGCTGGCTCTCCAGGACGTGCCGCACCATGTGCCGGCCCAGTTCGTGCGGCGGGGCGTCCAGCAGGGCCCGCGCGTCCGCCTCGAAGGACATCACGCGGGCGAAGAGGGCGTCCTTGTTGCCGAAGTACTTGAGGATCAACGGCGGGCTCACCCCGGCGCGTTCGGCGACGTCCTTGAGGGTGATGTCGGCGTGGGCGTGCCGGGCCAGGAGATAGCGGGCCGACTTGAGGATCGCCGCCTTGGTGGCCTCGGCGTCCCGGCGTGCGGGCGTCGCGTCGGGGGCGGTGGGTGGGGTGCTCACGGCTCTCATACTCCCTTCACCGCCTCCTTCCGGGCTCCCCTGGCGCGCCGGGTGCCGTCCTTCGCCGGGTCGCCGGGGATGCAGAGCGCGGTCGCGCCGGCCAGCAGGGCGATGACGCCCGCGATGCCGAAGGCCAGCAGATATCCGTGCAGGGTGGGCACCGGGAGGCCGCCCACGGGGCTGGTGTGCCGGACCAGGACGGCGGCGACGGCGGCGCTCGACACGGCCTGTCCGATGGTGCGCATCAGGACGTTGACGCCGTTGGCGGACGCGGTCTGTCCGGCCGGGACGGCGTGCAGGATGAGGGTGGGCAGCGCCGAGTACGCCAGGGTGGTGCCGGTGCCCACGACCGCCGCGCCCACCATGATCATCCACAGGTCGCGGCTGTCGGCGATCCGCACCGCGTACCCCGCCGCGATGACCGCGGCCCCCAGGGCCAGGGTGACGCGCGGCCCGCGGGCGGCCGAGATCCGGGCGGAGAGGGGCGAGAGCAGCAGCATGATGAGACCGCCCGGCAGCAGCACCAGACCGGTCTGCACGATCGACAGCCCGAGCCCGTAGCCGGTGGCCTCCGGCGCCTGCACCAGCTGAGCGGTGACGAGCGAGTTGGCGTAGAAGGCGAACCCGGTGAGCAGCGCGGCCACGTGCGACAGCCCGACGCGCGGCCGGGACACCAACCGCAGGTCGACCAGCGGCCGTTCGGCCCGCAACTGCTGCCACCACCACAGCGCGAGGACGAGCACGGCCGCCGCGAACAGCCCGGCGATCCGCCGGCTCCCCCACCCCCACTGCCCGCCCTGCGACACCCCGAGCAGCAGGCACACCAGACCGGTGGCCAGCCCCAGCGTGCCCGGCACGTCGAACCGGCCCGGCTCGCGCACCGGCGACTCCCGCACCGCCCACCACACCGCGCCGACGCCCATGGCCCCCAGGGCCGCGGTCACCCAGAACATGGTGTGCCAGTCGGCGTACTGCACGATCACCGCGGCGAGCGGCAGCCCCAGCGCGGCGCCGATGCCGACGGTCGAGCTCATCAGCGCCACGGCGCTCCCCCGCCGCTCCGGCGGGAGTTCGTCGCGCAGGATGCTGATGGACAGCGGTACGACGGCGGAGGCGGCGCCGGACAGGGCGCGGGCCGCGATGAGCACCCGGATGTCGGAGGACAGGGCGCACAGCACCGACCCCACGGCCATCAGTGCGAGCGCCGCCATGAGGACCCGCCGTTTGCCGTACATGTCCCCGGCCCGGCCGAGGACGGGGGTGAGGACGGCTCCGGAGAGCAGGGTCGCGGTGACCATCCAGGAGACGGTGCCGGGCGAGGCCCCGGTGAGCCGGGGCAGGTCGGGCAGCAGCGGGACGACCACGGTCTGCATCACGGCCATGAGGATGCCGCCGAAGGCCAGCACCGGGACCGTCAGCCGGTCGCGCAGCGGGCGGGGTATCGGGGCAGGTCCGTCCATCGGCGCTCCAGCGGGTCACAAAGAAAGAAGGGGTGAATGGCCATTCACCCTAGCCGGTGAATGGCCATTCACCCAGAGAATTCCCCGACTGCCGCTCGCCCCTCGGGCGAAACCTCAGTCCTTGCGGGAGCTCAGCGCCCGCGCGTGCACGTTCCGCGCGATCTTCGGCCCCAGCCAGCGCTTCAGCCGGCGCAGCGCCTCCAGCTGCCCCGCCGCCCGGTCGATCCGGTAGTACAACTGGGGCGGGACGTACGGCAGCAGCGGTGAGTGGCGCTGACCGAGCAGGGCGAACATCTGCTGCGGGGGCAGGTGGATGTAGCGCGGCAGGTTCTCGTACCACTGGGCGCTGTAGCGGGCGGCGCTCTGGACGGAGAGGAGTTCCGCCTTGCGCCGTCGCTCGTAGCGGGCGAGGGCGTCGGGCAGTGCGGCGTGCTCGCGCAGCGCCTCCGCCAGGGCCATGGCGTCCTCCAGGGCGAGGGTCGTGCCCGCGCCGATGGAGTAGTGCGTGGTGTGGGCGGCGTCGCCCATCAGCACGAGGTTGCCGCGGGACCAGGTGCGGTTGGTCAGGGTGCGGAAGTTCAGCCACTGGGCGCTGCCGTCGGCCGAGGGCCGGCCGATGAGACCGTGGCCGTCGAGGACGTCCGCGAAGAGCTTCTCCAGCAGGATCAGGCCCTCGCCCTCGTCCGCCCGGTCCAGGCCGAGGCCGGACCAGGTCTCGGGAGCGCATTCGATGACGCAGGTGCTGCGGTCGGGGCCGAATGCGTAGCCGTAGCACCAGATCCAGCCGTGGCCGGTCTCGACGAAGGCGAAGGTGAAGGCGTCGAAGACCTTGGTGGTGCCGAGCCAGATGTAGTGGTTGCGGCCGGCCCTGAGCTCGGTGCCGAAGTGCTCGGCGTGCGCGGTGCGCAGCGCGCTGTGGACGCCGTCACCGGCCACGACCAGGTCGGCTGCGGGCAGGTCCTCCGGCGTGACGCCGTGCTCGAACTCCAGGCGGACGCCCAGCTCGCGGGCGCGGCCGGCGAGGAGTTCCAGGAGGCGGTGGCGGCCGATGCCGTGGCCCTCGTCGCCGTGCTGGCGGGTGGCCAGGTCCCGGACATGGGCGACGCCGTGGTCCCAGCGGACGGAGTGCTCCTCGACGGCACGGGCCGACTCGGGGTCGCGTTCGTGCAGCTTGTCGAGGAGTCCGCGCCAGTAGGTGACGCCCCAGCCATAGGTCGAACCCTCGGGGTTGCGTTCGTAGACGGTGATGTCGTGGGACGGGTCCTGCACCTTGAGCAGGATCGACAGATACAGGCCGGCGGGCCCGCCGCCGACACAGGCGACCTTCACGCGTACCCCTGGGAATCACTCAGAGCGGTCATTTGACGACGCAGGGTAGCAGGGCTTTGCGTCAGCTTCCGCAGGTGAGGCAGGTCACCGGCGAGGCGCGCGCACAGGAAAGATCACGCGGAAGACGGGGGCCGGGCAGCGGAATTTCCCCCTCCGGGGCCCGCCACCCCCTCCGCGCAGCAAGATCATTTTCGTTCAAACCTGCACCGGATATCGGGAATTGTCCGGATCGCAGCCAACCGGTCGCAGATGCCTCTTCAGCACCGATAGGCATACGGGGTCACCCAGCACACCTGTCCGAAAGGAAAGCCCCCGTGCCCGAACTGACCCGGCGTCACGCCCTCGCCGCCGCGGCCGCCGTCGCCACCGCGGTCGCCGTCACCCCGCAGGCATCGGCCCACGACCACCACTCCCCCGACACCTTCGACGAGGTCTACAAGGGCCGCCGGATACAGGGCCGCCCGGCCCCGGCGGGCGGTCACCACCACGGCGCCGGTTACGCCGTGTTCATCGACGGGGTGGAACTGCACGTGATGCGGAACGCCGACGGCAGCTGGATCAGCGTCGTCAGCCACTACGACCCGGTGCCGACGCCGAAGGCCGCCGCACGCGCCGCCGTCGACGAGCTGCAGGGCGCGTCCCTCGTCCCGTTCCCGGCCAACTGACCCACCCCGTAAGCATTTTGGAGCACCACACATGACCGTCCGCAAGAACCAGGCCAGCCTGACCGCCGACGAGAAGCGGCGGTTCGTCGCCGCCGTCCTGGAGCTGAAGCGCAGCGGCCGCTACGACGCCTTCGTCACCACGCACAACGCGTTCATCATGTCCGACACCGACAACAGCGAGCGTACGGGCCACCGTTCACCGTCCTTCCTGCCCTGGCACCGCAGATACCTCCTGGAGTTCGAGCGGGCGCTGCAGTCGGTGGACGCCTCGGTCGCGCTGCCGTACTGGGACTGGTCGACGGACCGCTCGCCGCGCGCCTCGCTGTGGGCGCCGGACTTCCTCGGCGGCACGGGGCGCAGCCGGGACGGCCAGGTGATGGACGGGCCGTTCGCCGCGTCGACGGGCAACTGGCCCATCTCCGTACGGGTGGACGGCCGTACGTTCCTGCGCCGCTCGCTCGGCACCTCCGTGCGCGAGCTGCCGACCCGGGCCGAGGTGGACTCCGTGCTGGCGATGGCGACGTACGACATGGCCCCCTGGAACAGCGCGTCGGACGGCTTCCGCAACCACCTGGAGGGCTGGCGCGGGGTCAACCTGCACAACCGGGTGCATGTCTGGGTCGGCGGCCAGATGGCGACCGGGGTCTCCCCCAACGACCCGGTGTTCTGGCTGCACCACGCCTACGTCGACAAACTGTGGGCCGAGTGGCAGCGCAGGCACCCGGGCTCGGGCTACCTGCCGGTCGGCGGGACGCCGAACGTGGTCGACCGGGACGAGACGATGAAGCCGTGGAACGACGTGCGCCCGGCGGATCTGCTGGACCACCGGGCGCACTACACGTTCGACACGGACTGATCGCCCGGGGTCAGGCCCCTGCCGTACGGCACTCGGGGTGACCCCAGCCCTGGTCGTTCTTGGCGATGTCCGCACCCGCCGCGTAGGAACGCCCGCACAGGCAGCGGCCCGGGAACTTCGCCTTGATCGTGCGGGACGACGAGGCGGACCCCGAACCACCGCTGCGCCGGGGAGACTTGGCCCTGGCGGGGCGGGCGGTCTTCGGAGTGTCCGGCGACGGCGGCGGCTCGGGCGAACCCTGGTCGCTGCCCGCGGGCTCCTGGACCGTGGCCGCCTGGCTGGCGGCGCGGTCGGCGAAGTCGTTGAGGCGGTCGCCGTCGACCTGGTGGGCGGGGACGTAGCGGAAGTCGACGGAACGGCCGTCGAGCAGTTCGTCGATCCGCACGACCAACTCCTGGTTGGCGACCGGCTTGCCCCCGGACGTCTTCCAGCCGTTGCGCTTCCAGCCGGGCAGCCAGGTGGTGACGGCCTTCATGGCGTACTGGGAGTCCATCCGGATCTCCAGCGGCACGTCCGGGTCCACGGCGGTCAACAGGCGTTCCAGCGCCGTCAGTTCGGCGACGTTGTTGGTGGCCCTGCCCAGCGGCCCCGCCTCCCAGCGGGCCGGGGTCTCCGCCTCGTCGGCGACGACCCAGGCCCAGCCGGCCGGTCCGGGGTTTCCCTTGGAAGCGCCGTCGCAAGCGGCCACCACACGTTCACGCATGCCCCCGATCATGCCACGACCTACCGGACCAACCGGCCATCGGGCCGGTGACCTCGCCGGCCATCAGGCCGGTGACCTCGCCCGTCACCGGGACGGTCACTCCGTCGCGCATCGGGCCTGGGGGCACGCCGGCATTTCGGCCCAGAGGGGGCCGCGCCGAACTCGGGGCTCAGGGGGCACGGCTCCGGGCTCAGAGGGCACGCCGGCATTTGGGGCCCAGGGGGCACGCCGAACTCCGATCTCAGGGAGCACGGCCCCGAGCTCAGAGGGCACGCCGGCGTACGAGGCCCGGGGGCCACGCAGGCCGCCGGGCTCAGGGGGCGACGCCCCTCCCTCGGCTCGCGAGCACGCCGGCCCTCGGGCCGAGAGGGGCACACCGCCCTCCGGGCCGGAAGGCGCGTGCTGCTTCCCAGCCCCAGGGACGCGCCGGCTCTCGCGCCGAGAGGCACAGTGCCCCACAGGCCCAGGAGAGCACTCCGCCCCTCCGCCCCAGAGGGCCGCGCCCCCCTCCCTCCTCACACCTCGCTGATCTTCGGCATCTCACCCTGCGTCGTCGTCATGTCGATCACCGAGAAGCTCGCGCCCTGCGGGTCGCTGAGGGCGGCGAAGCGGCCGAAGGGGCTGTCCATGGGCCCGAAACGCAGGGTGCCGCCGAGTTTCGTGGCCTTGGCCACCGCCTCGTCGCAGTCGGTGACCGCGAAGTAGACGTTGATGTAGGACGGGACCTCCGGCGGGAACTCCTCCGTCATCTTCATGCGGCCGAGCACCGTGTTCTCGCCGACGTCGAACATGCGGAAGTCCATCGCGTCGTCCTCCATCTGCTTGACGGAGTACGGGAAGACGGCCGGGAAGAACGTGTCCACCTTCTCGGGGTCCCGCGTGAAGATCTCCGCCCAGGCGTACGCGCCGGGCGTGCCGACGGCCTCGAACCCCTCGTGGACGCCGGCCTGCCAGACGCCGAACACGGCGCCGCCCGGATCGCGGGCCAGGCACATCGTGCCGAAGTCGCCGACCGCCATGGGCTCCATCAGGACCTCGCCGCCGTTCTCCCGGATCTTGGCGGCGGTCGCCGCGGCGTCCGGGCTCGCCAGGTACAGGCACCATTGCGCCTGGCCCTCCTGGCCGGGCATGGGCGGCACGACCGCCGCGACCGCCTTGCCGTCCGCGTAGGCCTGCGTGTAGTTGCCGTACTCCGACGACTCCTCGCCGAAGGTCCAGCCGAGGACGTCGCCGTAGAAGGTCTTCGCTCCCTCCACGTCACTGAACATCGCGTCGGCCCAACAGGGGGTTCCCTCAGGTTGTACGGCCATGGCTGCGGCCCTCTCCGAGTCGGTGGTGGTCCGGTTTCTCACGCTAGCCACCCGTCTGCCGGGGCGCGCGCCGAACGGTTCGGTCCGTTTCAGACTGGAAAGAGGCCTTCCGTGAGAGGGGGAACCGGATGACAGCCGGAACGATGCGCGCGTGGTCCGTGGTGCGGCCGGGGCCGGTGCGGGAGGGGCCCCTCCGGTGGGTCGAGAAGCCGGTGCCGGAGCCGGCGGACGACGAACTGCTCGTGCGGGTGACCGCCTGCGGGGTGTGCCGGACCGATCTGCATGTCGCCGAGGGAGACCTGCCGGTACGCCGGCCCGGGGTGACACCGGGGCACGAGGTCGTCGGGGTGGTGGCGCGGGCGGCGGGCGGATTCGCCGTGGGCGACCGGGTGGGCGTGGCCTGGCTGCGCCGGACCGACGGCACCTGCGCGTACTGCCTGCGGGGCGCCGAGAACCTCTGCCCGGCCTCCCGGTACACGGGCTGGGACGCCGACGGCGGCTACGCCGAGTACACCACCGTCCCGGCCGCGTTCGCCCACCGGCTCCCCTCCGGCCTGGACGACGCGGCGGCGGCGCCGCTGCTGTGCGCGGGCATCATCGGCTACCGCGCGCTGCGCCGGGCCGCGCTGCCGCCGGGCGGACGGCTCGGGCTGTACGGGTTCGGCGGCAGCGCCCATCTGTGCGCCCAGGTCGCGCTCGCCGAGGGTGCCACCGTGCACGTGCTGACGCGGGGCGCGGCGGCGCGACGGCTGGCGCTCGCCCTGGGAGCCGCTTCCGCGCAGGACGCGTACGCGGCGCCGCCCGAGCCGCTGGACAGCGCGATCCTGTTCGCCCCGGCCGGCGAGCTGGTCCCGGTGGCCCTGCGGGCCCTCGACCGGGGCGGGACGCTGGCGGTCGCCGGCATCCACCTCAGCGACATCCCGTCGCTGCGCTACGAGAGCGAGCTGTTCTACGAGAAGCAGCTGCGCAGCGTCACCTCCAACACCCGCGAGGACGCGCGTGAGTTCCTGGCCCTGGCCGCCCGTCACGGTGTCCGCGCCACCACGCACGCCTATCCGATGCAGCGGGCCGACGAGGCATTGCGGGATCTGGAGGCGGGGCGTTTCGAGGGGGCGGCGGTGCTGGTCAACGGTCCGGACCGGTGAGGCGGGCGGGGCCGAGGCGGCGGCGGACTGGAAGTACGGCCTCTTGACTCAGGTCGTACAGGTAGGCCAGTTTAACGATAAACACGGCCTCGTCCTGGAGCGCATCAAGTGTCAGACGTCACCGCGGTCATCAACCTCGACATCGAGGGCCCGACGATCAGCCGCCACCTCTACGGCCACTTCGCCGAACACCTCGGCCGCTGCATCTACGGCGGGTTCTGGGTCGGAGAGGACTCGCCGATCCCCAACGAAGGAGGCATCCGGCTGGATGTCGTCGAGGCGCTGCGCGCCCTGGACATCCCCAACCTCCGCTGGCCGGGCGGCTGTTTCGCCGACGAGTACCACTGGAAGGACGGCATCGGGCCGCGCGAGGAGCGGCCCCGGATGGTCAACACCCACTGGGGGAACGTCGAGGAGAACAACCACTTCGGCACCCACGAGTTCATGGCGCTGTGCGAACTCCTGGGCGCCGAGCCGTACATCAACGGCAACGTCGGCTCCGGCACCGTGCAGGAGATGAGCGAGTGGGTCGAATACCTCACCCGTGACGGCGACAGCCCGATGGTGCGGCTGCGCAAGGCCAACGGCCGTGCGGAGCCCTGGCGGGTGAGGTTCTGGGGCATCGGCAACGAGACCTGGGGCTGCGGCGGCAACATGCGCGCCGAGTACTCCGCGGACCTGGCCCGGCAGTACGCCACGTACTGCCGCGACCACGGCGACAACAAGCTGTACCGGATCGCCTCGGGCGCCTCCGACGACGACTACAAGTGGACCGAGACGCTGATGCAGCAGATCAGCTGCTTCGGCTGCGAGGCCACCCCGAAGAGCTTCTTCCAGGGCATCTCTCTCCACTACTACACGCTGTCCGGCCCGTGGGAGGCGAAGGGCAGCGCCACGTCCTTCGACACCGAGGACTACTACCGCACGATGGCCGCGGCGCAGCGGATCGACCGGATCATCGCCGGTCACTCCGCGGTCATGGACGTCTACGACCCCGGCCGCACCGTGGGCCTGGTGCTGGACGAGTGGGGCACCTGGTGGGACGTCGAGCCCGGCACCGACCCCGGCTTCCTTTTCCAGCAGAACACCCTGCGGGACGCGCTCGTGGCCGGCACCCACTTCGACATCTTCCACAAGCACGCCGCCCGTCTGCACATGGCCAACATCGCGCAGACCGTCAACGTCCTGCAGGCGATGGTCCTGACCGACGGGGACGCGCTGGTCCTGACCCCGACGTACCACGTGTTCGAGATGAACAAGGGGCACCAGGACGCCGCGTCACTCGCCGTCCATCTGCGCGGCGACGCCCGCCGGACCGCCGGGGACACGGAACTCCGGACGCTCTCCGCCTCCGCCAGCGTCAAGGACGGCACGGTCCTCGTCTCCCTGTCCAACCTCGACGCCGACGAGCCCGCCGAGGTGACCCTGGACCTTCGCGGCGGGAGCCTCGGCGAGCCGACCGCACGCATCCTGACGGCCGGCCGTCTCCAGGACCACAACACCCCGGGCGCGCCGGAGGCGGTCAGCCCACGCCCCTTCGACGGCCTCAGGACGCACGACCGGGGCCTCGCCCTGACCCTGCCACCGCACTCGTTCGTCACCGTCCGCGCCCCACTGGCCTGATGAGCCGTACCGCGGCGGCGGTGTAGTAATGGTCCCCGGACGAAGTCGGCACCATGGAACCGGGGGTGTACATGGCGACCATGCAGGACGTGGCGCGCGCGGCCGGGGTCTCGGCGATGACGGTGTCCAACGTCATCAACGGTCACCCCAAGGTGAGCGCGGCGACGCGGGAGAAGGTCCTCGCGGCCATGGCGCGGCTCGACTACCGCGTCAACCTCTCCGCCCGCAACCTCCGCAAGGGCCGGACCGGCACGATCGGCCTCGCCGTCCCGGAGATCGACCGTCCGTATTACGGCCGGCTGGCCGCGGCGATCATCGCCGCGGCCGCCCCCCACGGCCTGCGGGTCGCCATCGAGCAGACCTCCGCCCTGCGCGAGACCGAACTCGAGGCGCTGGCCCTGTCCCGCAACCGCCTCTACGACGGCCTGATCCTCAGCACGGTCGGCATGGGACCGCAGGACGCCGAGTGGCTGGTCATGGACCACCCGGTGGTCATTCTCGGGGAGCGGATCTTCGGCGGTCCCGTGGACCATGTCGCGATGCCCAATGTCGAGGCGTCCCGCGCGGCCACCCGGCACCTGATCGAACGGGGCTGCCGGCGTATCGCGTTCGTGAGCGGCGCGGTGGGCGAGGAGGTCGACGTGTCGAGCCTGCGGCACGCCGGCTACCAGGAGGCTCTGCTGGAGGCCGGTCTGCCCCTGGACCCCGGCCTGCGGCGGCGCGTGGCGGCGTTGTCCATGGCCGACGGGGCGCGCTGCGCCCACGAGCTGGTGGAGAGCGGGCTCGATGTCGACGGGGTGTTCTGTGTGACGGACACCGTCGCCATGGGCGTGCTGCGCGGCCTGGCCGATGCCGGGGTCCGGGTGCCGGACCAGGTCAAGGTGATCGGCTTCGACAACGTCACGGAGAGCGGTTTCCTGGTCCCCTCCCTCTCCACCGTCGACCCCGACCACGACGCGATGGCCGCACGGGCCGTCGGCCTCCTGGTCCGGCGCATCGAACAGCCCGCGTCCCGCCCGGAGCCGGAGGAGTTCGTCGGCCCGTACACGGTGGTGGCGCGGGAATCCACGGGCGGCCCGGCCCGAGACAGGGACTGACGCGGACCGTTCGCACGGACCGAGGCGGACCGCTCGCACGGACTGGCGTGGACCGATCGCACGGCCAAACGGTCGCGCACCGCTGTGCCGGACTGGCCCCGTCAGGTCCCGTGCCCGTGGCCCGGACGCGCCGCGATCACGACCGCGCCGAGGGTGACCTCGGGGGCCGGCAGGTCGAGCGCCCTCGCCCGGCACCACCCCTGCGAACGACGCCCGGCGGTGACCGGCGGACGTCTTCCCCCTGCTGCCCGCCTGTGCTTGCCTGGGGAGCCGTTTTCCGTGGGCGTGGCGGGAGTTGCCGTATGCGCAAGCCGTGGATCGTGGGAGTGCTGCTGGCCGCCGCGCTGCTCGGTGCGTGCGGGGACCCGGAGTCCGGGCCGGAGGCGGCCCCGCCGTCGCCGGCCGTTGTCACCACGCACCAGCGCGCCGCCGCCAGCCCCAGCGCTACGGTCAGCGCGCCGGTCCGGGCGCCGAAGGTGCTGTATCTCGGGGACTCCCTGGCGATGGAGGCGCAGAAGGTGCTCGGTCAGGAGCTGCGCCGGGAGCTGCGCGCCGCCTACACGAGCCGGCCGTACTCGGGGACGACGGTCTGCGACTACCTGGAGGGCACCGGCGCCAAGTCCCTCGTACCGGACGGCGACAAGGCGGCGGCGCTGGTGCGGGCGCTGCACCCGGACTTCGTGGTGCTCCAGTTCTGGGGCAACGCGTGGGGCTACACCTGGTGCATGGACGGCATCACCCACGCCGGCGACCCCACGACGTACTACAAGCGCTACCGGGCCGACATGGCCCGGCTGACCGAGCAGATCGCCGCCGCGGGCGGCGCCGTACGGCCGCGGATCGTGTGGGTCGCGCAGGGCCCGGACCCGATCACCCCGGACCGGGTCCGGCGGGTCAACGAGCTGTACGCGAAGCAGGCCGCGGCGTCCGGGGACGTCGTCGCGGACGCGGGGGCCCGGGTGAGCGCGGCCGGGGACCGCTACGCCTGGGTGCAGTACCTGCCGTGCGACGCCTACGAGCACGAGCACCCGGACTACTGCACCCAGCCGGGCCGCGACCGGACCGCCCTGCACCTCGACAAGGACTACCTGCACTTCTGTCTGGCACCCACGACGGCCACGCCGAAGCCCTGCCCGGTCCGCTCACCCGGCATCCTGCGGATCGCCCGGGAGATCACCCGGACGATCGCCGCGGGAACCCGGTCGCCCTGACCGCACGCGCCCGCTGTTCACTCACCCGCGTAGACCCGCTCCAGCTCCGCCTTGTCGAACTTGCCCATCGCCATGAACGCCTTGGTCACCCGGGTCGCCTTCGCCGGGTCGGGGTCGTTGACCATGTCCATCAGGTTGTCCGGGATGATCTGCCAGGACACGCCGTACTTGTCCTTCAGCCAGCCGCAGGGGCCGGGCTCGCCGCCGTTCTCGGTGAGCTCGGCCCAGTAGTAGTCGATCTCCTCCTGGTTCTCGCAGAAGAGCTGGAAGGAGACCGCCTCGGTGAACTTGAACTGCGGTCCGCCGTTCAGCGCGACGAACTTGTGACCGTTGGCCGTGAAGTCCACGGCCATCACGGAACCGGGCTCGCCCATGCCCGCCTCGTTGACCCGGGCGATGGAGCCGATGCTGGAGTTCTTGAAGATCGAGACGTAGTGGTGGGCGGCCTCCTCGGCCTGGCCGTCGAACCAGAGACACGTGGTGAAACCGTCGGTCGCCATGAGTACCTCCTGGGGCGTGGATCCGCTGTCATGGGGGTCGACTGATCCATGCCGCGAAACTCATCGCTCACGCCACCGGCAGCCTCGAACGGCCGACGCGTCGGCCCTAGCATCCGAACCATGACGTCAGCTCGCACGGACCGCAGCACGGAGAGCATCCGGCCCTACCGCATCGACATCCCGCAGAGCGACCTCGACGACCTCCGCGCCCGCCTCGACCGCACCCGCTGGCCCGACGACCTGTCGGCGACCGGATGGGCGTACGGCGTCCCGGCGGACTACCTGCGCGACCTCGTCCACCACTGGCGGCACTCCTACGACTGGCGGGCCGCCGAGGCACGGCTCAACGAGTGGCCCCAGTTCACCACCGTCATCGACGGCACGACCGTGCACTTCGCCCACGTCCGCTCCCCCGAACCGGACGCCGTCCCGCTGATCGTGACGCACGGCTGGCCCGGTTCGATCGTCGAATTCCTGGACATCGTGGGCCCGTTGACCGATCCCGTGGCCCACGGCGGCGATCCCGCCGACGCCTTCCACGTCGTCCTGCCGAGCATTCCCGGCTTCACGCTCTCCGGGCCGCCCGCGGACACCGGCTGGGAGCCGGGCCGGGTCGCCCACGCCTGGGCCGAGCTGATGCGACGGCTGGGCTACGCCCGGTTCGGGGCGCAGGGCGGCGACTGGGGTTCGGCGATCTCCCGTGAGCTGGGCCGGGCGTACCCCGACCGGGTCGTCGGCGTGCACCTCAATCTGCTGATGGGCGCGCAGGCCACCCACGAGCCGACCGAGGAGGAGCTCGCCGCGCTCGGCCCCGGGGAGCGGGAGCGCACACGGGAGTCCTGGCGCCGGTGGAGCGACTGGTCGCGCGACGGGATCGGGTACGCGATCCTGCAGTCCACCAGGCCACAGACCCTGGCCTACGCCCTGACCGACTCACCGGTCGGCCAACTCGCCTGGATCGTCGAGAAGTTCCAGGCGTGGACGGACTCGGAGCGGTACCCGGAGGAGGCCGTCGACCGGGACCGGATGCTGACCAACGTGATGCTGTACTGGCTGACGGGCACGGCCGGTTCGGCCGCCCGCATCTACTACGAGCGCGGCCACGCCCGGGGCGAGCGGGTGGCCCGGCCGGCCGAGCCGTCCGCGGCCCCGACGGCCGTGGCCGTCTTCCCGGCCGAGATCTCGATCCCGCTGCGGCGGCACGCGGAACGCACCGAGAACATCGTGCGCTGGACGGAACTCGACCGCGGCGGGCACTTCGCGGCGATGGAGGAGCCGGACCTGCTGGTCGCGGACGTGCGGGCGTTCTTCCGGCAGTTGCGCGAAAAGGCCTGATCAGAGGGGCTCTGCTGGGCTGCTCTGCCGGTGGCGAATCTGCCACCGGCAGAGAAATCCCCCGGCCGCGTCCCCCGGGGCCGACAGTGAGGTGGACGGCATCCCCGACCACTTCGCACGGAGGAACCGATGACTTCACTCACCCCGCTCCTGCCGCGGGCCGAGGAGGGCGACACCCCGCCCTCCCGGTTCGACGACGATCTGGCCGCCCAGTTGCTCGGGCAGCGGATCGTCCTGCTCGGCACCCAGGTCGACGAGGTCTCCGCCAACCGCGTCTGCTCACAGCTGCTGATCCTGTCCGCCGAGGACCCCCGCACCGACATCAGCCTGTACATCAACAGCCCGGGCGGTTCCGTGTACGCGGGCCTCGCCATCTACGACACCATGCGGCTGATCCCGAACGACGTGTCGACGCTCGCCATGGGGTTCGCGGCGAGCATGGGCCAGTTCCTGCTCTGCGCCGGCGCGCCCGGCAAGCGGTACGCCCTGCCCAACGCGCGGATCATGATGCACCAGGGGTCGGCGGGCATCGGCGGCACCACGGCCGACATCGAGATCCAGGCGGAGAACCTGGAGCACAGCAAGCGGACCATGGAGCGGCTGCTGGCCGAGAACACGGGCCAGACCCCGGAGACCATCGCCCGCGACGGCGACCGGGACCGCTGGTTCACGGCCGAGGAGGCCAGGGAGTACGGCATGGTGGACCGGGTCCTGGAGTCCCTCGCGGACGTCCGCCCGGCCGCCTCGAAGCGACGGATGGGGCTGTGACATGGCGAACTACACGATTCCGTACGTCGTCGAGCGCACCGCGCACGGCGAGCGCTCCTCCGATGTGTTCAGCCGGCTGCTGTCGGAGCGGATCATCTTCCTCGGCACCGAGATCGACGACGGCGTGGCCAACGTCGTCATCGCGCAACTGCTCCATCTGGAGTCGTCGGCGCCGGACCACGAGATCTCGATCTACATCAACTCCCCCGGCGGATCGTTCACTTCGCTGATGGCGATCTACGACGCGATGACCTACGTCCAGGCGCCGATCTCCACGGTCTGCGTCGGCCAGGCGGCCTCCACCGCGGCCGTGCTCCTCGCCGGCGGGGACCCGGGGCGACGGATCGTGCTGGAGCACGCGCGCGTGCTGCTCGGCCAGCCGGCCAGCGGCGGCAGCCGGGGCATGATCTCCGACCTCGCGCTCCAGGCCAAGGAGATGATCCGGATCCGGGCGCAGGTGGAGGAGGTGCTCGCGCGGCACACCCATCACGACATCGCGACGCTGCGCGCCGACATGGACCGCGACAAGGTCTTCACCGCGCAGGAGGCCGTGGCGTACGGGCTGGCCGACGAGGTCCTCAGCCGGCGCCTCGTGAGGGTGTGAGGCGCCGGGTGCGCGTCAGGCGGCCAGGCAGAGTCCGTCGTACGACGATGTCGTCGCCCGGCGACTGCCGGCGGACGTGCGGCTGGTGAGCCGGACGAGCTCGCCCTGGGCCCGTGCGAGCAGGTCGCCGAGGCCGAGGCCGAGGGCCTGGGCGGCGGCCGCGAGGACCTCCGACGAGGCTTCCTTGCGGCCCCGCTCCACCTCGGAGAGATAGGGCATGGAGATCCGGGCGGCGTCGGCGACGTCCTTCAACGTGCGTTCCTGAGCGAGTCGTTCACGCCGCAGGACGTCACCGACCAGGTCTCGCCAGAGGGGTTCTTTGGCGGGCGGCACGACATCGGCGGGGCTGCCGGAAACCGGGCGGACGACGGTGGACCCGCCGGAGACCGGCCGGACGACGGTGGACCCGCCGGAGACCGGCCGGACCACGGGACGCTCGCTCACCCGGCGGGCAGCCGTGGAGCCGTCAGGCGCCGGGCGGGCGGTGGGGCGGTCGGTCACCGGGCGGGCGGTTCCTGGGCGCGCGGCGGCCGGGCGCAGCGGGACGACGCGGGCTTGGTTCGGCGCTTGTTCGCTCACCTTCCCAGCCTAAAAGCGCTGGACGCCCTGGGAAGGGATCAGCATTCTGCCCTGGGTGAATTCCGGCTGTGGAGGTGCGGGCATGGAACTGCGGGAGACGTTCGACGGGTCGGCGGAGCTGTACGACCGGGTGCGCCCGCACTATCCCCCCGATCTCATCGACGAGTTGACGGCTCTCGCCGGCCTCGGTCCCGGCCGTCGCGTCCTGGAGGTGGGCCCGGGTACGGGCCGGCTCACCGTCCCCCTCGCGGAGACGGGCTGCCAGGTCACCGGCGTCGAACTGGGGCGGGAGCTGGCCGCCGTGGCCCGGCGCCGATTGCGGGCGTTCCCCCAGGCCGACGTGCAGGTGGCGGAGTTCGAGAGCTGGCCGCTGCCCGCGGAGCCCTTCGACCTCGTGGTGTGCGCGACCGCCTGGCACTGGATCGATCCGGCGGTGCGGGTGCCGAAGGCGGCCCGGGCGCTGCGCCCCGGCGGCCGGGTGGCGGTCTTCGGGTCCGAGCATGTCGCCGGCGGCACCGTCGACTTCTTCGCCGACGCACAGCGCTGCTACGAACGCTGGGACCCGGCCACCCCGCCGGACCTGCGGCTCCTGCCGGAGGAGGAGATCCCCTCCGACACCCGCGAGTGGGACGACTCCCCCGACTTCGAGGACGTCGCCGTGCAGCGCTTCCGGCAGGACATCACGTACACCGCAGACGAGTACATCGACGTCCTGCTCACGTACTCGGGCCACCGCGCGCTCCGCGAGGATCTCCGGGACGGCCTGCTGACCTGCATCCGCAGGCTGATCGAGACCCGGTACGACGGCACCGTCACCAAGCGCTACCTCCACGAGCTGATCACGGCCACCCGCGCCGCAGGTTGACCGCTGTCACTGTGACGTCCGTCACGTCATCCGCGCGCCACGCGCATGCACCGCGCCACCAGGGGTACGCGCAGGAACGAGGACCCGCGGGTGGCCCGCTGGTCGAACCGTGACGTGGGAGAGGAAATGGACACCGCCGTGATCCGGTCGGAGGCAGAGGTCATGGAGAAGGCCGCCGGGACCAGCACGGGTGACGGACCGCTGCCAGGGGTCGTGGACCCGCGGAGCGTGGCTCCGCGTGACGCCCGGGAGCTGTCCCGCCAGTTCTTCCAGCGCCTGACGGAGGTCGAGGAGGGCACGCCCGAGTACCAGTACGCGCGCAACACTCTTATTGAGATGAACATGTCCCTCGTGCGGTTCGCCGCCGGCCGGTTCCGCGGCCGTGGGGACGACATGGAGGACATCGTCCAGACCGGCATGATCGGCCTGATCAAGGCCATAGACCGGTTCGAACTCGCGCGGGAGGTCGAGTTCACGTCCTTCGCCCTGCCGTACATCGTCGGCGAGATCAAGCGGTTCTTCCGGGACACCACCTGGGCGGTGCACGTGCCCAGGCGGCTGCAGGAGCTGCGCGTGGAGCTGGCCAAGGCGCGCGAGGAGCTGGCCAGCAGGCTGGACCGGGAGCCGACGGTGGCGGAGCTCGCCACCTTGATGAACATCTCCGAGGACCAGGTCATCGAGGGCCAGATCGCCTCCAACGGCTACAACTCCGCGTCGCTGGACGCCGCCCTGACCGGCGACGGCCCCGAGCACGGCGAGTCGGTGCTCGCCGACTTCATCGGCGTCGAGGAGGACGGGCTGCGGCTGGTCGAGGACTTCCATGCGCTCGCACCGCTGATGGCCGAGCTCAGCGATCGTGACCGGCAGATCATTCATCTGCGGTTCGTCGAGGAGGCCACCCAGGCGGAGATAGGCGAACAGCTGGGCTGCTCGCAGATGCATGTCTCGCGGCTGATCAAGCGGATCATCGCGCGGCTGCGCCAGGGCATGCTGGGCGAGCTGGGCTGCGCCTGAGGACCGTGGCACGGGGTGATCGCCGGGAGGTTCCGGCGATCACCCCTCGCCGGGTTTGTCGCTCAGTCTGAGGACCGCGCTGACCCGCTTTCCGACCGGTACGCGCTCGGCGGTGACCTCGGACGCCAGCGCGTGGACGATCTCCAGGCCGTGCCGGCCGACCCGCTCGGGGTCCTTGGGGAAGCGCAGGGGCAGTGCGGCGCTGCTGTCGTAGACGGACACGGTCACGGTGGCGTCCGTGCCCTCCAGGTCCAGGATGTACGGGCCGTTGCTGTGCCGGTCGGCGTTGGTGACCAGCTCGCTCACCACCAGGAGCACCTCGTCGTCGGCCCGCGCCGCGATGTCCGCGCACCACTCGGTCCTGAGCTGGTCGAGGAAGTGCGCGGCGAAGTGCCGGGCCTCGGCGATGCATCCCGGTTCCCCGGTGTAGTGGGCCGCCCGCCTGAGGGGATCGACGGGCACGTCGAAACCGGTGGGTACCACTGCCCCGTCCAGGTGCTCGATCATGCGTTTCTCTCTCGGAAGCCGGACTGGCCGGACGCTGCTGCACCAGTGCTCGTACCCCGAGCGGGGCGCCGCAGTCCCCAAAACGGGTCGTGTCGGTCACACCGCCGGTGACGTCACGGGCGAGGCGGGCGTGCTGCGGGTGGACGCCGACCCTGTCGTGGTGTCGGAGGCGAGCGGGGGCTGCGGTGCGGAGGTGTCGGGCGCGGACTCCTCGTCCGGCGACTCCTGCGGTGTCGTCCCGGGCTCGGTCGTCCCCGGTTCCGTGGCCGGCGACTCGGAGCTCGGCGTGGGCGAGGACGGGCTCGGGAAGGTCGGCGGGCACGGGGTCGCCGAGCCGGTGGGTGTTCCGGTCGGGGTGCCGGTGGGCGTTCCGGTGGCCGTGGAGACACAGGGCGCCGGGGAGGACGGGGAGGTGGACGGCGACGTCGGTGACGTGGGGGCCGTCGGGGTCGTCACGCTCACGGACGGCGAGGGGTTCACCGGCGGGTCGGTGTGCTGGTCCTTGTGGCCCGTGTCGCCGCGGTGGCGGGCGATCCACTCGTCCTCGTCGGGGTCGTAGATCACGAAGATGTTGATGACCGTGACCGAGGGCGAGACCACGACGACGTTCGTGGGCCGGTACGACGCCCAGGTGTCGCCCGTCCGCTTGGGCGTGGTCTGCTGGGCGACCGGCGGCGAGAGGGGGTTGCCGCAGGCGCAGCGGACGCGGGGCACGCCGTGGTCGTCGACGAGGACGGCGGTGCCGGCCTGGAGGACGGCCTGGTAGCTGGTGGCGGCGCCGTCGCGGTAGCCGTGGTTGGTGACGCGGGTGTCCATGCGCAGTTGCACCGGGGTGAGCGAGCGCAGGTAGGCGGGGACGCCCGAGGGCTGGACGCCGGCGACGGAGGCGAAGGCCTTGTTCTTCGCGGGGGCGGTCTGGAGTGCCTTGATCTGGGCCTCCACATCGCAGCTGGAGACGTTGCGGGTGCCGCCGTAGAGGCCGGGCGCGGCGCCGTCGACCCCGCGCACGGCGTTGGCCGCGGCGGTCTCGGTGGCCGGGGAGGCGGAGACGGGTGGGGCGGAGCTGTCGTTCGCGGTGGACTCGGTGAAGGGCTCGGGGCCGGTCTTGGACGCGGCCTGCAGGAAGACCTCGCCGCCCTTGGCGGTGCCGCCGCCCCCGCCGGAGCCGGAGCGGCTGAGGACGAGCGCCAGCACCACGGCGGCCACGACCGCGGTGGCGAGGACGGCCACCCGCGGCACGGAACGCCACCAGGGGCGGTGGGGTTCCGGCGGAACCGCTCCGCCGCTGCTGCCCGGCGGCTGCGAAGGCGGCCCCGAGGGCGGCTGGGAGGGACCCGACAGCGGACCTGAGGGCGGTCCGGTGGGCCGGCCGGAGGACGGAGGTTCGGCGCTCACGAGCCCTTCTTCCCGACGTGGGATCGCGCGGCTTTTCTCCATTTACGCCGCTTTTATCCACGACGTTTCCATTGTGTGCTCCGGTCGGGTGCGGCTCGCAAGCGGACGCGGACGGCCCTCCCGGCGGGCGGGGTCCGGGGGCGCTGCTTAGCGTGGGCAGGGTGAGCCCGAGAACCCGCTCCGACCAGGCCGTCGCCCCGCACGGCTGGGTGCAGGCCGCCGTCACCGTGCTGTCCGCACTGCTCGTCATGGGCGCGACCGCGGCCCTGGGGCTGTGGGCGGCCGGGGCGACGGATCTGCCCAACGGGGCGTTCCCCCGGGTCGTCGCGGCGACCGTGGTGACCGCGGTGGGCGGCACGATCGAACTCTCCGGCAACGCCGGCGGCCTCGCCGACACCCAGGCCGGTCTGACCGTGATCCCGCTGTCGGTCACGCTGGCCGGCGCCCTCGTCATCGCGGCGGGGTTCCTGCGGCCGCTACGGCACCGGGCGGTGGCGAGCGCCACAGAACTGGCGGGCTGGGCGGCGCGGGTCGCCGTCCTGTGGCTGCTCGCCCTGATCGCGCTGGCGCTCGGCGCCCGCCAGACCTTCACGCTCTCCCTCGGCGACAGCGCGCTCTCCGACCTCGGCGACCTGTTCGGCGTCACCCCGAAGGTCGGTTTCGAGACGAACATGCCCCTGACGCTGCTCTTCGGCCTCCTGTGGCTGGCCGGTGTGCTGGCTCTGGCGCTGCTGGTCTCGCGCGGGGCGCCGCTGCCGGGACGGCTGCTGCGCTTCCAGGCGTCGGTACGGCCGGCGGCGTACGCGATGGTCGTGCTGCTGCTCGCCTACGTGGTCCTGGGCGTCGTGATCGGTCTGATCGTGGCGGTGACGCGCGGTCACGCGGTGGAGACCCTGGCGGTGCTCCTGCTCGGCCTGCCGAACCTGGTCTGGCTGACGTTGACGCTGGGGCTCGGCGCCACCTGGAACGGCCGCGTGGAGGGCCCGTTCGGGCTGCCGATGCCGCACGTCCTCGACGAGGTGCTCCGCTCGCAGGACACCGCGACCCTGAACCTGTCCACGCTCGCCGAGTACGACGGCCGGGTGTGGTGGCTGGTGGCCGTGGACGCGGTCCTGCTGCTCGCCGCCGCGTTCGTGATGGCGGCCCGCTCCCCGGCCCGCATGCGCGCCTGGCAGCACGCCCTGCACCTGGCGGTCGCCCTCGCCCTCACGGTCCTGACGATCTGCCTGCTGGCCCGCATCACCGCCCACTACGGCCTGTCGGTCCTCGGCATCGGCGACCTGGGCGGCGACCTGAACGGGGAGCTGCTGCTGAAGCCGGAGCTGTGGTCCGCGGTCGGCCTGGGCGCGCTGTGGGGTCTGGTCGCGGGCTTCCTGGGCGGGTTGCTGGCGCGGCCGGTGCGGCGGCGAGGGGAGACGCTGCCATCGGACGGGACTAGCGCCCTCTGAAGACCGGCCGGGCCCACGGCGGTGGCTGCTTCGGCCCGTTCTGCGGGAACGGCACGGCTCTCGCGGCGACCTCCGTCGGTGCGTGGCCGCCCGCCGGGACGCCGGTCAGGGCCGTGCGCAGGGCGGCGACGAAGGCGAGGCAGGTGCCGTAGCGGTCGTCGGGGCTCTTCGCGAGGGACGTGGCCAGGACGCCGTCGACGGCCGGGGGGAGGTCGGGGCGGGACTCGGTCAGCGGGGGCGGTTCGTCGTACTGGTGGGCCCACAGCAGGGCCATGTCGTCGTCGCGGCGGAACGGGGGGCGGCCCGCGAGGGTCTCGTAGACGACGCAGGCGAAGCCGTAGACGTCGCAGCGGCCGTCGACGGGTTTGCCGGAGATCTGTTCGGGGGCGACGTAGTCGAGCGTGCCGACGAACTGGCCGACCGTGGTGAAGCCGGTCAGGGACAGGGACTTCTTCGTCAGGCCGAAGTCGGTGAGGTAGGCGTGCTCGGGGTGGTCGCTGTCGGTGCCGCGGGCGATCAGGATGTTGCCGGGTTTCACGTCCCGGTGGACCAGGCCGTGGTCGTGGGCCTCGTCCAGCGCGGAGGCGATCTGGGCGGCGATGCGCAGGGCGACGGCGGGCGCCAGCGGGCCCTGGCGGTCGAGGAGATGACGCAGGTCGCTGCCTTCGACGTACCGCATGGCGATGTACAGGACGCCGTCCGTCTCGCCCGCCTCGAAGACCGGGACGATGTGCGGGTGGTCGATCGCGGCGGCGGCCCGGGACTCGTGGGTGAAGCGGCGGCGGAAGGTGTCGTTGCGGGCGAGTTCGGGGGCGAGGAGCTTGAGCGCGACGGTGCGGTCCAGCCGCAGGTCGCGGGCGCGGTAGACGACGGCCATGCCGCCGCGGCCGATCTCGCGCTCGATCCGGTAGCCGGCGATCCGGCGCCCGATCAGCTCGGAGGGCCGGCCGGAGAAGAGGCTGGTGTCACGGGCCATCGGGCGTCACGACCTGGGTGGGGGCGTGTCCGGGGTCCCCGGCGGCGGCGCGGGGCGCGTCCTCGGCGGCGTAGACGCTCAGGCGGGTGCCGTCGGCGTAGGCCCAGCGGCCGTGCTGGGCGTCGTACAGCCAGACCGACTCCCCGTCGACGACCACGCCGATCCGCAGGCCCCGGGTGCGGCTCTGGAAGGTCTCGGCGTCCAGGCCGCCGCCCGCCAGCTCCTCGACCGCGGCACGGTAGCGCGCGAGGGTTTCGTCGGCGCGGGCGAGCAGCGGGCGGGGGTCGGCGGTGTGGGCGAGCGGGGCGTCCGCCACGGGTGGGTCCTTGGGGACGGCGACCAGGAGGCGGCCGTCGACCCAGGCGGACCAGCCGTTGGCGCACCGCACATGGCCCCAGTCGCCGCGCCGCTCCACGAGCTGGACGGGCAGCAGCGGGTCGAGGGGGACGGTGGGGCGGGCGGGGTCGGGTGCCTCCCAGGCGGGCATGCCGTGCTGGGGGACGACGTGGGTGGGCCGGAAGCCGGGGGTGGTCATCACGACTTCCGCAGGACGGCCGGTTCGTGGCGGCGCAGCAGGCGGGAGACGACGTATCCGAAGACCGCGGACAGAACGACGAGCATGCCCACGTTGAGCAGCCACACCTGCGCCGTGTGCCGGAACAGCGGATCGCCGGTCAGTTCGCCGGGCACGATCCGGGCGAGGCCGACCGTGCCGGCCATCGCGCCGAGCGCCCACCGCGAGGGCACCAGCCAGGACAGCTGCTCCAGGCCCGGCACGCCGTCGAGCTTCAGCAGGGCCCCGCAGAAGACCACTTGGACGATGGCGAGCAGCACCAGCAGCGGCATCGTCACCTCCTCCTTGCGGACCAGCGCGGAGATCAGCAGACCGAGCATCATCGCGGTGAACGCCAGCAGGGCGACCGCGACGGTGATTTCGACAAGGGGCGGCATCAACACGCCTTCGCCGCCGGGCGCGTTCAGGTCGACGCCGAGGAGGGCGACCAGGGTGAGGACGACGGCTTGCAGGACGGTGACCGTGCCCAGGACGACGATCTTCGACATCAGGTACGCCGATCTGGACAGGCCGACGGCGCGCTCGCGCTGGTAGATGGTGCGTTCCTTGACCAGTTCGCGCACCGCGTTGGCCGCCCCGGTGAGCACCCCGCCGACGCACAGGATCAGCAGCGCGTTCATCGCCGTCTCCTGGGTGAGCCTGCTGCCCGCCAGGGCGCGGGCCATGGCGCCCATCACGAACGGCAGCGCGATCATGATGGCGAGGAAGGTGCGGTCGGCGCTGAGGGCGGTGGCGTAGCGGCGGATCAGCGTGCCGAGCTGGGCGCCCCGGCTGCGGGGGCGCGGCGGAGGGGTGATCACCACGGGGCCGGATCTGGGCACCCGGGGCTGGCCGGTGGCCTCGGTGACGTACTGCCGCTGGAAGGGCGAGGCGCGGAACTCCCCCGCCCAGTCCCGCCCCTGATCCCGTTCGAAGGCCTCGAAGGCCTCCGGCCACTGCTGGTAGCCGAAGTAGGCGAGGGTGTCCTCGGGCGGCCCGTAGTAGGCGATCCGCCCGCCGGGCGCGAGGACCAGGAGCCGGTCGCAGACGTCGAGGCTGAGGACGCTGTGGGTGACGACGATGACGGTCCGGCCGTCGTCGGCGAGGCCGCGCAGCATGTGCATCACCGAGCGGTCCATGCCGGGGTCGAGGCCCGAGGTCGGTTCGTCGAGGAAGAGCAGGGAGGGCTTGGTGAGCAGTTCCAGGGCGACGCTGACGCGTTTGCGCTGGCCGCCGGAGAGGCTGTGCACGGGCTGGTCGGCGCGCTGGCGCAGGCCGAGTTCGTCGATGACCTCCTCGACCCGCGCCTGCCGCTCCGCCTTCGCGGTGTCCTGCGGGAAGCGGAGCTCGGCGGCATAGGCGAGGGCGGCGCGGACGGTGAGCTGGGCGTGCAGGATGTCGTCCTGCGGGACCAGGCCGATGCGCTGGCGCAGCTCGGCGTAGTCGCGGTAGAGGTCGCGGCCGTCGTACAGCACCGTGCCGTGGTCGGCGGGGCGCTGGCCGGTGAGGGCGCCGAGGAGGGTGGACTTGCCGGCGCCGCTCGGGCCGACCACCGCGAGCAGGCACTTCTCCCCCACCGGGAACGACACGTGGTCGAGGAGCGTCTTGCGGCCGCGGTCGACGGCGACCGACAGGTCCTGTACGTCGAGGGAGACCTCACCGGTGTCGACGTACTCCTGGAGCTGGTCGCCGACCAGGCAGAACGCCGAGTGGCCGATGCCGACGACGTCACCGGGGCCGAGCAGGGCGCGGGTGACGGGGCCGCCGTTGAGGTACGTGCCGTTGTGGCTGCCGAGGTCGACGATCTCGTACGTGCCGTCGGGGTGGGCGCGCAGTTCGGCGTGCCGGCGGGAGACCACCAGGTCGTCGATGACCAGGTCGTTGTCGTCGGCGCGGCCGATGCGGACGGTCCGGGTGGGCAGCGGACGGACCGTGGTGGGCTGCCGGAAGGTGCCGGTGAGGGCGGGCATCGACACGGCCGCCACGGCCGAGGGACGTTCCGGGGCGACCAGGATCGCGCGCGGCCCGTCGGAGGGGCTGCCGAAGCGGATCACGCAGCCGGGGCCGACGTCGTGTTCGTGGATGCGCAGACCGTCGGCGTAGGTGCCGTTGGTGCTGTGCTCGTCCTCCAGTGTCCAGTGGTCGGCCTCGGGTCTCAGCACCGCGTGGTGCCAGGAGACCCGGGCGTCGTCGATCACGATGTCGCTCAGGGGATCGCGTCCGACGTGGTAGTCGTGGCCCGGACTCATCACGGTGGAGCCCGTCTCGGTCTCCAGGACGAGTTCGGGCGCAGTCGGCGCGCTGGGCCGCTCTGCCATGCCGAGATTCTATCTATTCGTCCAGATGTGCGCCCTTTGTGCGCAGCACCTCGCCGGTTCGGGGGGGCGCCCCTCACCCCACGGAAACGACCAGCGCCGGAATGGTCCGCTGCATCCGCAGGGCGTCCACCGACTCGGCGAGCAGCTCGTACTCGGTGGTGTCGTCGCTGGTGGCGACCCTGATCAACCGGCCCGCCGCCAACTCCTCGGCGACCAGCTCCTGTTGGGCGGCGTCCCCGCACCAGGCGCGGAGCACGGCGGGCACGTCGGGCACGGAGGGAGCGACCGGGACGAGCGCGCTCGTCGGAATACGGCTGATCTCCGGCTGCGGGTCGAGGCGCTCGGCGATCCAGGACGCCCGGTCCCGTAACCACCACAGGGCGAGGGCGAGGGTGGGGGCCCGGTAGCTGCCGAGCGGTACGCCGATGCGCTGCCCTCCGCAGGTTCCGTACGCGGTGACATGGCACAGGAATTCGTCGTGCACGTTCACTCCCCCGGTGCGTAGAGCGCCTGTCGGCTGGCCTCGCTTTCGATGCGGCTCCGGACGTACGAGTACCGCGGCTCATGTGCGGTGTGTGATGGCATCCTCGCTGGATGTGAATGCCCTGTCAGTTGAGTATGTTCACTACTGAAACACTGTCACCACGACTTTCCGGCCACTCTCCTGGCATATTCACAGCGGGAGTTGGCCGAAACGGCGCCTCCGCGCGCATTACCCGAGGGGTAATCGACGGTCCGCGGCGCGGCGGGCATGGTTGCGGTACCGGGTCACCGCGACCGGGACCCGGTCCTCACCAGCAGAGACGACCTCGACGGAGGCTGATGCCGCATGTCCGCGAACACCGAGCGTCACGAGCTTGCCGTGGCCCGCTACTTCGAGGCCTGGAACGCCGCCGACCAGGAGACCCTGGCGAAAGCGGTGGCGGCCACCTGGGCCGCGGACGGCAGCTACACCGACCCCCTGGTCGACGTCAGCGGCCATGAGCAGATCGCCGCGGTGATCGCGGCGGCGCACGAGCAGTTCCCGGGGTTCGTCTTCCGGCCGACCGGGGTGGTGGACGGCCATCACGACACCGCGCGCTTCTCCTGGGAGCTGGTGAACGAGGCCGACGGCTCCGCACCGGTGGCGGGATTCGACGTGATCACGCTGGACGAGCAGGGCCGGGTCCGGTCGGTGCTGGGGTTCCTGGACCGGATTCCCGCCGGGGCGCGATGAGTTTCGGCGCCCGCGGTGGTCTCTTGAAGGAGAGATCACCACGAGCGAGAGGCGGACGTCATGACCGCGAAGATCGACCGGCAGTTCACCGCCGAGCTGGTCAAGAGCCCTAGCGCCGGTGGCTGGACCTATCTGGTCTGGCCGGAGTCCGTCGCGTTCTTCGGCACCCGCGGCCTGGTCAAGGTCAGCGGGACCATCGACGGGCACCCGTTCCGCAGTTCCTTCATGGCGCTGGGCGACGGCCGGCACAAACTGCCGGTCAACGCCGAGGTGCGCAGGGCCATCGGCAAGGAGGCGGGCGACACCGTGACCGTCCGCCTCCAGGAACGCATCTGAGCGCGGGACGCGCTACTTCTTGATCACCGCGTCGATGCGAGCCAGTTCCTCCGCGTCGAAGTCAAGGTTGGCGATCGTGCCGACACTGTCCTCGATCTGCTGCGGGCTGCTCGCGCCGACGAGGGCGGAGGTGACCCGGCCGCCGCGCAGCACCCAGGCCAGCGCCAGCTGGGCCAGGGTCTGGCCGCGGGACTCGGCGATGCCGTTCAGCTCGCGCAGCTGGGAGACCAGGTCCTCGGTGAGGGCATCGGAGTTCAGGAAGGGGCTGTCGCTCGCCGCCCGCGAGTCCTCGGGGATGCCGTCGAGGTAGCGGCCGGTGAGCACGCCCTGCTCCAGCGGGGAGAAGACGATGGAGCCGACCTGGAGCTCGTCCAGGGTGTCGAGCAGGCCCTCGTCCTCGGGGCGCCGGTCGAGCATCGAGTAGCGCGGCTGGTGGATGAGGAGCGGGGTGCCCAGCTCGCCCAGGATGCGGGCGGCCTCGCGGGTCTGCTCGGCGGAGTAGTTGGAGATGCCGACGTAGAGCGCCTTGCCCTGCTGCACGGCGGAGTGCAGGGCGCCCATCGTCTCCTCCAGCGGAGTCTCCGGGTCGGGGCGGTGCGAGTAGAAGATGTCGACGTAGTCCAGGCCCATTCGCGTCAGGCTCTGGTCCAGCGAGGACAGCAGGTACTTGCGGGAGCCCCACTCGCCGTACGGGCCGGGCCACATCAGATAGCCGGCCTTGGTGGAGATGATCAGCTCGTCGCGGTAGGCGGCGAGGTCGGACTTGAGGGCCTCACCGAAGGCGGACTCGGCGGCGCCGGGCGGCGGGCCGTAGTTGTTGGCCAGGTCGAAGTGGGTGACGCCGAGATCGAAGGCGCGACGCAGGATGGCACGCTGGGTCTCGACGGTGCGGTCCGCCGGGCCGAAGTTGTGCCACAGGCCGAGCGAGATCGCGGGGAGCTTCAGGCCGCTGCGTCCGGTGCGCCGGTAGGGCATGTCCGCGTAGCGGTCGGGGTGTGCGGTGTACAACGCGACTCCAGAGGGGTTGGCACGGTTTCCCGAGAGCCCGGGTCACCTGGGACCCGGCGCTCTCTACCGATGCCCACTCTTTCGCGACCTGGGGGCATTGGTCCAACAGAAGAATCCGATGGAATTCAGCGGACGGGTTTCTGAGTAGGCTTCCGCCTCATGGAACTCCGCCATCTCCAGCACTTCGTCGCGGTCGCCGAGGACCAGCACTTCACCCGCGCCGCCGAACGGCTGCTGGTGTCCCAGTCGGGTCTCTCGGCCTCGATCCGGGCACTGGAGCGGGAACTGCAGACCCCGCTCTTCGTGCGTACGACCCGACGGGTGACGCTCACCCCGGCCGGGCGCGCGCTGCTCGGCGAGGCGGAGCGCATCCTGGCGCAGGTCCGCTCGGCCCACGAGGCGGTGGCCGCGGTGCAGGGGGTGCTCCGCGGGATGCTCGCGCTCGGGTCCGAGCAGTGCATCGCGGGGGTGCATGTGGCGGGGCTACTCGCCGCGTTCCGCCGGCGGCACCCGGACGTCGAGATCTGTCTGCGGCAGGCCGGCTCCGGGGCGCTCGCGGAGGAGGTCGCGGCCGGACGCCTCGACCTGGCCTTCGCGGTACGGACGGCACAGGAGGACACCGACCAGCTGCGCGTCGTACCGCTGGCCGCCGAGCCGATGACCGTCCTGTGCCACCCCGACCACCGGCTCGCCCGCGCCGGGGCCGCCGTGACCCCGGAGGACCTGGGCGGCGAGGTCTTCGTGGACTTCCACCCGGACTGGGGCCCGCGCCGCACCACCGACGCCGCGTTCACCGCGGCGGGTGTGCGGCGGGCGGTCGCGCTGGAGGTGAACGACGTGCACAGCCTGCTGGACCTGGTCGACGAGAACCTCGGCGTCGCCGTCGTACCGCGCCACTTCCGGCACAAGCGCCCGTCGCTGACCGCGCTGCCGGTGAAGGGCACCGGGGAGGCCGTGTACGAGACCGTCGCCCTGCTGCCGCCCGAGCAGGCCACCAGCCCGGCGGCCAGGGCGCTGATGGCGCTGCTGGAAACAGGGGGTTCAGGTACACCCCAGGAAGGGGCTCACCCCTCCTGATCCGGCCCGTCTTCCACCGCAGACTCATGACTGTCCACTTACGGCAACTGCGGTCAGGAGTCAGGAACATGACGGACCACACACGACGGAAGGTGCTGCGCGGCGCGGCGGCGGTCGCGGCGGCGGGCGGACTGCTCGGCGCGGGCGCGGTGACCGGGCCGGGGCAGGCGGTCGCGGCCGCCCGGACCGCCGAGGCGCGCCGGTTCCCCTTCCTGGAGGGCGCGTTCGCGCCCGTCACGAAGGAACTGACGGCCTTCGACCTGCCGGTGACCGGGCGCATCCCGCACGATCTGAACGGCCGCTATCTGCGCAACGGCCCCAATGTGCTGGGACTCGAGGACCCGCGCGCGCACCACTGGATGCTCGGTGACGGCATGGTGCACGGTGTGCGGCTGCGTGGCGGCCGGGCCGAGTGGTACCGCAACCGCTGGGTGCGCTCCTCCCAGGTGGCGAAGAAGCTGGGCGAGCCCTACCCGGGCCCGGTGCCACCGGACGACTTCCCGTGCAACACGCATGTGATCCCGTACCGGGGACGCATCCTCACGCTCCAGGAGAGCGGCCCGCTGCCGTACGAACTCGACGACGAGCTCAACACCGTCGGGACGTACGACTTCCGGGGCACCCTGAAGGGCCCGCTCACCGCGCACACCAAGTTCGACGTCCACGCCGGCGAGCTGCACGCCATCGCCTACTACCCGACCTGGGACCACGTCCGGCACCTGGTCGTGGACCCGACGGGGCGGGTGTCCCGCACCACCAGGATTCCGGTCGCGGACGCGCCGATGATCCACGACTTCGCCCTCACCGAGCACCACGTGGTCATCCTCGACATGCCGGTCACCTTCGACCCGGCGGGCGCCGAACGCGGCGACATCGTGCCGTACGTCTGGAACGACACGCACCCGGCGCGGGTCGGAGTGCTGCCGCGCGACGGCGGCACGGCGCGCTGGTTCGAGGTCGACCCGGTCTACTACTCGCACACCCTGAACGCCTATGAGCAGGGGTCGGAGATCGTCGTCGACATGACGAACTTCGACGCGCCCTTCTTCGTGGCGGGCAAGGGCTCGGGCGGCCCGTACGGAGCGAGCACCCCGCGACTCGACCGCTGGACGATCGATCTGCGGCACGGCCGGGTGCGGACCCGGACCCTCGACGACCGCCCGCAGGAATTCCCGCGCGTGAACGAGGCGTTGGTGTCCCGCCGGCACCGCTACGGCTACTCGGCGGCGTCCGCCGAGATGGCGCAGGCGTACCTGACTCTCGACGGCAACCCGCCCGACCGGGCGTTCGGCAACGCGCTCATCAAGCAGGACCTGCTGCGCGGCACGACCCAGGTGCACCGGCTGCCGCGCGGGGCGGCGGCCAGCGAGGCCGTGTTCGTGCCGCGCGAACACAGCGCGGCCGAGGACGACGGATACGCGATCGCGTACGTCCACAATCCCGATCGCGGGGCGTCCGACCTGCTGATCCTCGCCGCGCAGGACTTCACCGGCGAACCGGTGGCCCGTATCCATCTGCCGGGGCGGGTGCCGCTCGGTTTCCACGGGAGCTGGATTCCGGACGCGTGAGGCGGCCGGGTGCGCGAAGGTGGAAGGCATGCATGCAAAGGACATCCTCATCGACGGTTTCAGCCGCATCCAGGAAGAAGTCCATGCCGCCGTCAAGGACCTGCCCCCCGACGACCTCAACCACCGTCCCGGTCCCGACGCCAACTCCATCGCCTGGCTCGTCTGGCATCTCACGCGGGTCCAGGACGACCACCTGGCCGACGCCTTCGGGCTCGACCAGGTGTGGCTGACCCAGGGCTGGGAGAAGCGGTTCGGGCTCGATCTCGAACCAGGTGAGATCGGGTACGGCCACAGCTCCGCGCAGGTGGCCAAGGTACGGGTGGACTCCGCCGAGCTGCTGACCGGCTACTACGACGCCGTCCACGCGCAGAGCCTGGAGGCGCTGCGCGGGGTGAGCGCGGCGGACCTGGAACGGGTCGTGGACGACAACTGGGACCCGCCGGTCACCCTGGGCGTACGCCTGGTCAGCGTCCTGTCCGACGATCTCCAGCACGTCGGACAGGCCGCGTATCTGCGGGGGCTGCGTCAGAGCGCGGCTTCGTAGCCCGGCAGGACGACGTCCTCGATGAGGGCCTTGCGCTCGTCGAACGGGACGAACGCGCTCTTGAGGGCGTTCACCGTGACCGTGCGCAGGTCCTCGACCGTCCAGCCCGCCTCCTCGACCAGCAGGGACATCTCGCGGGTCATCGTCGTGCCCGACACCAGCCGGTTGTCGGTGTTGAGGGTGACGCGGAAACCCAGGTCCTTCAGGGCCGTGATCGGGTGCTCGGCGATCGAGTCGGCGGCGCCGGTCTGGAGGTTGGAGGTCGGGCACATCTCCAGGGCGATCCGGCGGTCGCGCACCCAGCTCGCCAGACGGCCGAGCTTGCCGTCGACGATGTCCTCGGTGATCCGCACGCCGTGGCCGATGCGCTGGGCGCCGCAGACCTGGAGGGCCTGGTGGATGCTGGGCAGGCCGTGGGCCTCACCGGCGTGGATGGTGAACGGCACGCTCTCGCGGCGCAGGTGCTCGAAGGCGGCCAGGTGGTCGGCGGGCGGGAAGCCGTCCTCGGCGCCGGCGATGTCGAAGCCGACGACGCCGGCGTCCCGGAACGCGACGGCGAGGCCGGCCGCCTCGGCGACCCGGTCGAACATGCGCATGCCGCAGAGCAGGGTGCCGACGCGGACGGGGGTGCCGGCCGCGGCCGCCTTGGCCATGCCGGCGGCGAGGCCCTCCTGCACGGTCTCCACGACCTCGCTCATGGCGAGGCCGCCCCGGGTGTTCAGCTCGGGGGCGTAGCGCACCTCGCCGTAGACCACGCCGTCCGCGGCGAGGTCCAGGACGTACTCCTCGGCGGTGCGCAGCAGGCCCTCGCGGGTCTGCATCACCGCGAGGGTGTGCTCGAAGGTGGCTATGTAGCGCACCAGGTCGCCGGAGTTCGCGGCGTCGTAGTACCAGGCCGCCAGCTCGTCCGGGTCCGTGGTGGGCAGGGTGTGGCCGACCTCCGCCGCGAGCTCGATCACGGTGGCGGGGCGCAGGCCGCCGTCGAGGTGGTCGTGCAGGACGGCCTTGGGGAGGCGGCGGATCACATCGGCATCTACGCGCGTAGCGGTCATGGCGGAGTCTTCCTGAGGTGCTGAGGCGGAACGGCGGGGAGGGAGGGAGGAGCGGAGCGGAGCGGAGCGGGAGCGTGTCAGCCGGCGGGCTGGAGCAGGTCCCAGCGGTTGCCGTACAGGTCCTGGAAGACGGCGACCGAGCCATACGGCTCGTGCCGGGGCTCCTCCAGGAAGGTCACGCCGGCGGCCAGCATCCGGGCGTGATCGCGGGCGAAGTCGTCGGTGTGCAGGAAGAAGCCGACGCGCCCGCCGGTCTGGTCGCCGACGCGGGTGCGCTGGGCGTCGTTCTTGGCGCGGGCCAGCAGCAGTCCGGTGCCGCCCGACTCCGCGCCGGGCTCCACGCCGGGCTCCACGACGACCCAGCGGGAGCCGTCGGGACGCGGGGCGTCCTCGACGAGCCGGAAGCCGAGGGCCTCGGTGTAGAAGCGGATCGCCTCGTCGTAGTCGTCGACGACGAGGGTGACCAGGGCGATGCGTCTCATCGGGGCCTTTCTGGGCGTGCGGTTAGCCGGAGAGGTTATACGTAAAACCCGATGGACGCCAGTCGTGTCCTCGGCGGGGCATCTGCGGGTTTCACGGCGGGCGTCCGGCGGGCTTCTATGGGGGGCATCCGCGGGTTCCGCTGCGGACGCCCAGCGTTCCTATGCGGGGCATCCGCGGGTTTCGCGGCGGGCGTCCGGCGGGTTTCGCGAGGGCGTCCGGCGCCCTTCCCGGCGGTTCCCGGTTCCCGGATGGGGCCGCAGCCCTAGGTCCGGCGCCCGATGCGGAGGGCCGGTGAGGCCGTTAGCGTCCGCGGCATGAAGATCACCAAGCAGCCCCGCGATCCCGCTCAGCGCAAGCGTGAGCTCCTCGCCCGGCTGGAGCAGGAGCGGGACGTCTGGGTGGCCACGGCCGACGGTGCCGGGCTTCCCTGCCTGGTCCCGCTCTGGTTCCGGTGGGACGGCGAGGCCCTGTGGCTGGCGACTCGTCTGTCGACGCCGACCGGGCGCAATCTGCGGGAGGCCGGGCATGCCCGGCTGGCGCTCGGGGACACCGAGGACGTCGTGCTGGTCGACGGCGACGCGGAGATGTACGCCGCGGACGAGGTGCCGTCGGCCGCGGCGGAGGGGTTCCTCGCGAAGACCGGCTGGGACCCGCGGGCGGACAGCCTGCCGTACGTCTACTTCCGGGTGCGTCCGCGTACGGTGCAGGCGCGGAACGGTGAGCACGAGATGCGGGGCCGGTTCCTGATGCGGGACGGCGCCTGGACCGTGTGAGGAGGTGACCGGTTCCCGGCGCTGATCAACCGGCCTGTACGTGCACGGAGTCGAGGCGGGCCAGCTCGTCCTCGGTGAGCCGGATCGCGCCCGCCGCCACGTTCTCGGCCAGGTGGTCGGGGTTGCCCGTGCCGGGGATGGCGAGCAGGTGCGGGCCTTGGTGCAGGGTCCAGGCGATGCGGATCTGGGCGGGGCTCGCCCCGTGCGCCCGGGCGACGGCGAGCACTGCGGCGTCGTGGTCCGCGGTGGCGCCGTGCGCGCCCGCGTCACCGGCGACCGCGTAGAACGGGACGTAGGCGATGCCCTGTTCACCGCAGATGCGCAGCAGTTCGTCGGGGTGGTCCAGGGCACAGCGGTTCTGCACGCTCACCACCGGTGCGATGGCCTGCGCCTCGGCCAGGTGGCGGGGCTCGACCCCGGAGATCCCCAGGTGGCGGATCATGCCTGCCTCGCGCAGTGCGGCCAGGGCACCGAAGTGCTCGGCGATCGAGTCCTGCCGCATGCGTCGCAGGTAGACGAGGTCGAGGTGGTCGCGGCCCAACTGCCGCAGGTTCTCCTCGACATGGCCGCGCAGGTCCTCGGGCCGGGCGGAGGTGCCCCACTCCCCCGTCCAGTCGCGGAAGGGGCCGACCTTGGTGGCGATGACGAGGTCGTCGGCGTACGGCGCCAGCGCGGTGTTGATCAGTTCGTTGGCGGAGCGCAGGGCGGAGAAGTAGAAGGCGGCGGTGTCGATGTGGTTGACGCCGAGTTCGACCGCCCTGCGCAGCACGGTGATCGCCTGCCGTCGGTCGCTCGGTGTCCCGTGGTGGAAGGCGGCGCTGCCCGTCACCCGCATCGCGCCGTAGCCGAGGCGGTTGACGGACAGGTCGCCGAGCTTCCAGGTGCCCGCGGCATCCGCGGTGATCGTTTCGGAGGTCATCAGCGGAGTGTCACACAGGACTCCCGCTGAAGTCCCTCTTGAACGACCTGATCGAACCTCTTTGCGGACTCGGGATCAGCCGTCCCAGGACCAGTCCGCCACTTCCGGCAGGTCCGTGCCGTGTTCGCGGATCCACTCCTGGTGGCGCAGCCGGGTGTCCTCCATCTCCTGACGTACGGCGGCGGCGCGGACGGCGAGGCCCGGGACGCGGTCGATGACGTCCATGACGAGGCGGTAGCGGTCGAGGTCGTTGCGGACGACCATGTCGAAGGGCGTGGTCGTGGTGCCGATCTCCTTGTAGCCGCGGACGTGCAGATGGGGGTGGCCGGTGCGGCGGTAGGCCAGGCGGTGGATCAGCCAGGGGTAGCCGTGGTAGGCGAAGATCACCGGCTTGTCCGGCGTGAAGAGGCCGTCGTACTCGAAGTCGCTCATCCCGTGCGGGTGTTCCTCGCTCGGCAGCAGCCGGGCGATGTCGACGACGTTCACCACGCGGACGGCGAGGTCCGGCAGGTGGCGGCGGAGCAACTGGGCGGCGGCCAGCACCTCCTGGGTCGGCACGTCGCCCGCACAGGCCAGCACCACGTCGGGTTCACGGCTGCCGTCCTCGGTGCCCGCCCAGTCCCAGACGCCGAGTCCGCGGGCGCAGTGGATGCGGGCCTGGTCCATGGACAGCCAGTCGAAGCAGGGCTGTTTGCCGGCGACGACGACGTTGACGTAGTCGCGGCTGCGCAGCGCGTGGTCGGCGACGGAGAGGAGGGTGTTGGCGTCCGGCGGCAGGTAGACCCGGACCGCCTCGGGGCTCTTGTTGAGGATGTGGTCGACGAAGCCGGGGTCCTGGTGGGAGAAGCCGTTGTGGTCCTGGCGCCAGACGTGTGAGGTGAGCAGGTAGTTGAGGGAGGCGATGGGCGCGCGCCAGGGCAGCCGGCGGGTGACGCGCAGCCATTTGATGTGCTGGTTGACCATCGAGTCGACGATGTGGACGAAGGCCTCGTAGCAGGAGAACAGTCCGTGGCGGCCGGTGAGGAGGTAGCCCTCCAGCCAGCCCTGGCAGGTGTGTTCGGAGAGGATCTCCATCACCCGGCCGTGCCGGTCGAGGTGTTCGTCGACCTCGTAGGTGTCGGCCTGCCATGCCTTGCCGCTGGCGGAGTAGACGGCCTGGAGGCGGTTGGAGGCGGTCTCGTCGGGGCCGACCAGGCGGAAGTCCCGGCGGTCGGCCGTGGCCTGCATGACGTGTTCGAGCATGTCGCCCAGGACTCGGGTCGGTTCGTGGAGGGTGGCGCCCGGTTTGTCGACCGGGACGGCGAACCGCTCCAGCGGCGGCAGGGGCAACGACCGCAGCAGGAGCCCGCCGTTGGCGTGCGGGGTGGCACCGAGCCGGTGCGGCCCCTCGGGGACGTGGGTCAGCAGGTGGGGCCGCGGACGGCCCTGCTCGTCGAAGAGTTCCCCGGGACGGTAGGAGCGCAGCCAGGTCTCCAACTCCCGCAGGTGGGCCGGGTTGTCGCGGACGGCGGACAGCGGGACCTGGTGGGAACGCCAGGTGTCGGCCACAGGCAGGCCGTCGACCTCGGCGGGGCCGGTCCAGCCCTTCGGCGTGCGCAGCACGATCATCGGCCAGCTGGGGCGTTCGCCGGCGTCCTGCTCGCGGGCGGCGTGCTGGATGGCGGCGATGCGGTCGAGCGCGGTGTCCAGGGCGTGGGCCATGGCGCGGTGGACGGTGGCCGGGTCGTCGCCGGTGACGTGGATCGGGTCGTGGCCGTATCCCCTGAGCAGGGCGTCGAGTTCGTCCTCGGGGATGCGGGCGAGCACCGTCGGGTTGGCGATCTTGTAGCCGTTGAGGTGGAGGATCGGCAGGACGGCCCCGTCGTGGACGGGGTCGAGGAACTTGTTGGAGTGCCAGGACGCGGCCAGCGGGCCCGTCTCGGCCTCGCCGTCGCCGATGACGCAGGCGACCAGCAGCTCGGGGTTGTCGAGTGCGGCGCCGTAGGCGTGCGAGAGGGAGTAGCCGAGTTCGCCGCCCTCGTGGATCGAGCCGGGGGTCTCGGGGGCGACATGGCTGGGCACGCCGCCCGGGAACGAGAACTGCTTGAAGAGGCGGGCCATGCCCTGCTCGTCGCGGGTGACGTCCGGGTAGGTCTCGCTGTACGAGCCCTCCAGCCAGGCGTTGGCGAGGACCGCGGGGCCGCCGTGGCCGGGGCCCCAGATGCACAGGGCGTCCAGGTCGCGGGCCTTGATGACCCGGTTCAGGTGGGTGTGGACCAGGTTGAGGCCGGGCGAGGTGCCCCAGTGGCCGAGCAGGCGCGGCTTGACGTGCTCCGGGCGCAGCGGCTCGGTCAGCAGGGGGTTGGACATGAGGTAGATCTGGCCGACGGCGAGGTAGTTCGCTGCGCGCCAGTGGGCGTCCAGGGAGGCCAGCTCCTCGTCCGTGAGTGCGCCGGGCTCCTGCCGGGTGGCGGCGGACATGGGTTCCCCTTCCGGGTCGGTGTCGGGCTGTGCCGGGATGTTCCGGGGTGTGCCGGGCGAGCGCGGTGGCCGCGCCTCGCATCCACCTTTGTCGTCGCGCCGGGTACCCGACAGGGCCGACCGGGCCACATGTGGGGAGACCGCTGGGGCTTCTCGGTACGTCGGTACTGCTCGGGTACTCCTTCTCGTCCTTCGACACCGCTTCGGCACCGCTTCGGCCCTCAGGAGGCGAGTGACACTCCGTACATCGTGCGTCCACCGACGAGAGAGCGCCCGGTGACCAGTTCGGGCTCGATGCGGACGAAGGCCTCGCGGGGCGCCGGGGCCCAGGAGAGCGGGCCGGTGCGGGACAGTCGGGCGTGTTCGGCCGGGTCGGTGACGACGGCGGCGTGGCCGGTGACGACGACGCTCCAGCCGGCGTGCGTGGTGGTGTCGACCTCGTCGGCCTCGAAGGCGACCACGGCGCCGTCGACGGCCCGGGCCAGCTCGGAGGTGGCGGAGGTGCGCAGCAGGATCGCTCCGTCCTCGTCGAGGGCGAAGTTCACGGGGAGCACGGCGGGGAGTGCCTGACGGGTGTGGACGATCCGGCCGATGGGCGCGGACGCCAGCAGCCGGAGGCACTCCTCCCGGTCGAGCTCGCGGAATCCGTCGTTGGCATACATGGCTCGCCGTCTTTCGCCTGGAGTCACGGGGTGCGTTCTTCGCGGGATCTCTGTCCGGGTTCCATCGTCGCGCGGCCGGGGGCAGGGCGTGAGGGACCAGAGGCCCTCATCGCATGGACGGTGGTCATACCCGACGGGGGCCGCATGGCCGGAATGACCGTCCCAGAGCGGTGGCGGCGTGGGCAGGGGGCGGGCTGACGGGCGACGGAGCGACCTGTCCACGCCGACGGCAGAAGCAGCCGACGCGCTGCGCAGCCACGGCGCCCTCGGCGGCCGAACCCCTGTGAACGTCTCAAGCAGAAGATCCAGATCCGCGTGCAAGCCGGCTCCGGCAGATGCGCGGCTGGCCACTGGAGGTCATTGCAGCTACAAGACAGGGACATGGCGACCAACCTCGCACCAGCGATCATCACCGCCACGGCCGGCCTCCTGGCCGCCGGCGTCACCGCATACGTGGCCTCCCTCGGGGCACACCTGGCCCACGACTTCCGCCGCCAACTCGACTTGAAGACCGCCGAGCGTCGCCTTCAGGCCTACGCCGCTCTGTGGGCCTTGTTCAGGGTCGCCTCTCCCACGCGAACTCAGCCGATGGACGATGCAGAGCGGTATGACCTCCATCAGAAGGTGACCGACTGGTACTACGCCGATGGCAACGGCATGCTCCTCACCGACCGGACTCTCATGCTCTACCTCAAGGCGAAGGCGAACCTGACTTGTCCTGTGGAGGAGCTCTTTCCGCCCAGCCTCCGTGCCCGAGCCCCCAAGGACCCCAGCGTCCTAGCACCGTGGAGAGGAGATCTCTCCCAGAAGCAACTGTCACTGCTGCGCACCCAGATGAAGGTCGACCTCGCCATCTACGGTGAAGTCTCCGCCGGCTCGCTGTCCGGACGCGACCACGAGCTGGAGAGGATGTTCCTCGAGGCGTGTGGCGTCGAGTTGACCGAGGAGCCGTGGATCCGCTCACTTTCTGAAGGGCCGCCCGCGGACGGCTGAGGACGAGCCCGCTGGCCCCTCGGCTCCGGATCGTTTGCTCGATCCGACGTCTTCGCAGGCAACGGCGGTGGCGGCGGGAGCTGTATGACTCGTCGCCGCTGAGCCGGTCGGGCCCAGCACATGATCGCTGCGGCACGTCGACGGCGGCCGGGGCGTATCCGTCCACGGCCGCCGAATCGGCGTCGGCTCCCGTCACGCCTGTGCGTACGCGGGTGCTTGCGCCCGGTCCGCCCGCTCCTGCGCCGATCGGCGCAGGGGGCACGCACCCGCCGAACGTCCCGCGTCAGCCCAGCGGCTTCGACAGGATCGCCTTGCGGTGGCTGAACGTCTCGATCGAGTAGCGGCCGTGGTAGTTGCCCATGCCGCTCTCCCCCACCCCGCCGAAGGGCAGGTCGGAGACGGTGAGGTGGGCGAGCGGGAGGCCGTAGCCGAGGCCGCCCGAGGAGGTTTCGGCGGCGAGGCGCTCGCGGGTGGTCTGCGAGTCGGCGAAGACGTACAGGGCGAGGGGCTTGTCGCGGTCGTTGATGAAGTCGATGGCCTCGTCCAGGCCGGAGACGGTGACGATCGGCAGGATCGGTCCGAAGATCTCCTCCTGCATGACGGGGGACGCCGGGTCGACGTCCGCCAGGACCGTCGGGGCGATGTACTTCGCGTCGCGGTCGGTCTCGCCGCCGACCACCACGCGGCCCGAGCCGAGCAGGCCGCTGAGCCGGTCGAAGTGGCGTTCGTTGATGATCCGGCCGTACTCACCGGAGACGGACGCGTCGGTGCCGTACACCGCCTGGACCGCCTTGGTCAGCAGGGGTTCGAGGGCCGCCGCGGTCTCCGGGTCGGTCAGGACGTAGTCGGGGGCGACGCAGGTCTGGCCCGCGTTGAGGAACTTGCCGCGGGCCAGTCGGTCCGCGACGACGGCCAGGTCCGCGTCGGGGCCGACGAACGCCGGGGACTTGCCGCCGAGTTCGAGGGTGACCGGGGTGAGGTGCTCGGCGGCGGCGCGCATGACGATCCGGCCGACGGTGCCGTTGCCGGTGTAGAAGATGTGGTCGAAGCGCTCGGCCAGCAGCGCCGTGGTCTCCGGGACGCCGCCCTCGACGACCGCGAAGGCCTCGGTGTCGAGGAACTCCGGCAGCAGCCGGGCCAGCGCGACCGAGGTGGCGGGGGCCAGCTCGCTCGGCTTGACGACCACCGCGTTGCCCGCGGCCAGGGCGCCCACGACCGGGGCGAGCAGCAGCTGGGCCGGGTAGTTCCAGGGGGCGATGACGAGGACGACGCCGAGCGGGTCGTACTGCGTCCAGGCCGTCGCGTCGGCGCCGAGGTGCGCGGGGACCGGGGCGGACTCGGGGCGCAGCCACTCCTCCAGGTGGTCGAGGGTGTGGTCGATCTCGCGGATCGTGAAGTCGATCTCGGTGCGGTAGGCCTCGGTGGAGCTCTTGCCCAGGTCGGTGTGGAGGGCGGCGGCCAGGTCGGCGCCGCGTTCCGTGAGCATCTCGCGCAGGCGGCGCAGCTGCGTGGTGCGCCAGGCGAGGGGCTTGGTGCGGCCGGTGCGGAAGGTGGCGCGCAGGCGGGCCACGATGTCGGCGGGCTGCTCGGGGGTGGGCTGCTGGTTCACGGTGCCTCGCTGGTGCTGCGCGGGCCGCTGGGCACGGCCTCGACGGTCGGATGTATTAGATGCAAATGCCAACCTTTTCTGCACCGAAATACATTCCCCTACCACGCAGACAACTTTGCGTTACTCCCCGATCACACCCGGGTGGCGGCGTCGAGCGTTCCCGCCAGCCGCTCCAGCAGCCCCCGCAGCAGCTCCTCGTCCCCCTCGCCCAGCACGGGCCAGTCGGCCCGGACCGCGCGGTCGACGCGCCGCCAGTACTCCTGGCCGCGCGGGGTGAGGTGGGCGAGGATGCGCCGCCGGTCCAGCGGGTCCACCCGGCGGTGGACGAGGTTCTGGTCGACGAGGTGGTCCACCAGCTTGGTCAGCGTCGGCGGCGGCAGGAACGCGGCCTCGGCTATCGCCGTCATGTGGTGCCCCTGCCCGTCGGAGAGCAGCCCGAGCACCCGCCAGGCGTCGAGCGAGCAGCCCTCCTCGTCCAGCACCGCCTGGAGGCGGCGGGCCGCCAGCCGCTCGGCGCGCGTCAGGAGCTGCACCAGGTCGCGGGGCCGGCGCGGGGATGAGGTGGGCATCGCGCTCCTAGGTCACGGGGTGCGTACATCGTATGAGACAGGCTGGAGTTCACCGGGCGGACCGGAAATCATGACGCCATGTTCCGGCACCAGCCACCCGCCCCCGACTGGTTCACGGCCGACGACTCCGTGCTCGGCGTGGCCCTGGTCTTCCCCCTTCAGGGGCCTGCCGGGATCTTCGGGCCCACCTGTGAACTGTGCGCACAGCTCGCGGCGGAGGAGGTCAACCGGGCCGGCGGGGTCCTCGGGCGGGAGCTGAAGCTGGTGCCCGTCGACGGGGGCGGGTCGCCGCGCGAGATCGCCGACCAGGTCGAGGCGCTGGTGGACCTGGGGGTCGTGCAGGGCGTCACGGGCTGGCACATCTCCTCGGTGCGGCAGGCGCTGGCGCCGAGGATCGCCCATCGGGTGCCGTACGTCTACACCGCCCTGTACGAGGGCGGCGAGCACACGGCGGGCGTCTTCCTGACCAGCGAGACGCCGCGCGATCAACTGCGCCCCGCCATGGGTCTGTTGGCGCACGAGCGCGGGGTGCGCCGCTGGTTCGTCGTCGGCAACGACTATGTGTGGCCCCGGCGTACGGCACGGGCGGCCCGCGGATACGCCCGCGAGTCCGGTGCGACGGTGGACGGCGAGGTCTACCTCCCGCTCGGCACGCACGACTTCGAGCCCGTGCTGCGGCGCATCGAGCGCTCGGCCGCGGACGGGGTGCTCATGCTGCTGGTGGGCAGCGACGCGGTGCGCTTCAACCGGGCGTTCGCCGCTTACGGGTTGGCGGCGCGCTGTCTGCGGCTGAGCACGCTGATGGACGAGAACATGCTGATGGCGAGCGGCCCTTCGGCGACCGAGGACCTGTACAGCACGGCCGGCTTCTTCGCCTCGCTCGCCAATCAGGACACCCTCGACCTGCACGGGCAGTACGCCGGCCGGTACGGGATCGAGGCGCCCGCCCTCGGCAGTCTCGGCGAATCCTGTTACGAGGGCGTCCTGTTGCTCGCCGCGCTCCTCAAGCGGGCCGGGACGCTGGATGTGACGGCGATCGGGGCGGCGGCCGGCGGAGTGTCGTACGAGGGCCCGCGCGGGCTCATGCATCTGCGGGACCGGCATGTGCGCCAGCGGATCTACCTGGCCCGCGCGGACGGACTGGACTTCGATGTCCTCACCGAGCTCGACCTTCACGGTTCCCGCTCTTGACATGTCCGCACGACCGCGCAGATACTTCCCACAGAAAGTAATTAGAATGCCTCGGGCGAATTGTGAATTCAGTTTCTGAATGCCTCTCACACGTCGCCAGGGGCGTTTTTTGTTGCCTCCGGGAAAGTAGAGCGAAACACCCCGGAAACAGGGGGACTTGAGTCTGTGGACCGCACTTCAGCAGGCCGTTCACCCTAGGGGGTTGGTTTGTCCAGCGGTTCCATCGGTTCCCGCAGTACCCGTGTTCCGCGCCGTGGCCTCCTCGCCGCCGGCGCCGCCCTCACCGCGCTGGTGACGCTGTCCGCGTGCGGCGCCAAGACCGACGCGGCCGGCTCGTCGTCCGACAAGGCGGCGAAGATCGACGTCAGCGGTGACACCGTCAAGGTCGGCCTGCTCAACTCGCTCTCCGGCACGATGGCGATCAGCGAGGTGACCGTCCGCGACTCGCTGAAGCTCGCGATCGACGAGATCAACGCCTCCGGCGGCGTCCTCGGCAAGAAGATCCAGCCGATCAGCGAGGACGGCGCCTCCGACTGGCCGACCTTCGCCGAGAAGGCGCAGAAGCTCATCAAGGAGGACGGGGTCGCCGCCACCTTCGGCTGCTGGACCTCCGCCAGCCGCAAGGCCGTCAAGCCGGTCTTCGAGAAGAACAAGTCGCTGCTGTTCTACCCGGTGCAGTACGAGGGCCTGGAGGAGTCCCCCTACATCTTCTACACGGGCGCCACCACCAACCAGCAGATCGTCCCGGCGCTCGACTACCTCAAGAGCAAGGGCCTGAAGAAGATCTATCTGGTCGGCAGCGACTACGTCTTCCCGCGCACCGCCAACAAGGAGATCAAGGCGTACGCGCAGGCCAACGGCATGACGATCGCCGGTGAGGACTACGCGCCGCTGGGCTCCACCGAGTTCTCCACGATCGCCAACAAGGTGAAGGCGTCGAAGGCGGACGCCGTCTTCAACACCCTCAACGGCGACTCCAACGTGGCCTTCTTCAAGGAGTACAAGTCGGCGGGCCTGACCGCGAAGGCCATGCCGGTCGTCTCGGTGTCGATCGCCGAGGAGGAGGTCAAGTCGATCGGAACGCAGTACCTGGCGGGCCAGTTGACCGCCTGGAACTACTACCAGACCACCCCGGGCGACGCGAACGCGAAGTTCGTGAAGGCGTACAAGGCCGAGTACGGCCAGGACAAGCCGACCAGTGACCCGATGGAGGCCGCGTACACGTCGGTCTACCTGTGGAAGGCGATGGTCGAGAAGGCGAAGTCCTTCGACCCGGAGAAGGTGAAGGCCGCCTCCGACGGCATCACCTTCGACGCCCCCGAGGGCAAGGTCACCGTCGACGGCGCCTCGCAGCACGTCCACAAGACCGCCCGCATCGGCGAGATCGGCACCGACGGCCAGATCAAGGAGGTCTGGAACTCCGGCAAGCCCATCAAGCCGGACCCGTACCTCAAGGGCTACTCCTGGGCCTCCGGCCTGTCCTGACCGACCGTCACCCGCCGTGGGGTCCTCAGGGGCCCCACGGCGGCCGTCTCCCGGAGCCGCCTCATGACCGTGATCCTCGGTCAGACCTTCACCGGCGTCAGCATCGGTGCCGTCCTGCTGCTCATCGCGCTCGGACTCTCGCTCACCTTCGGCCAGATGAACGTCATCAACATGGCCCACGGCGAATTCATCATGGCGGGCGCCTACACGACGTACGTCCTGCAGAAGTCCATTTCGAGCGCGGGAATTTCGCTGCTCGTCGCTCTTCCCGTCGCATTTCTCGTCTCGGGCGCGCTCGGCGCGCTGCTGGAATGGCTGCTGATACGACGCCTGTATCTGCGGCCCCTCGACACACTGCTCGTCACCTGGGGCGTCTCGCTGATGCTCCAGCAACTCGCCCGGGACATCTTCGGCGCACCGAACGTGCAGACCCGCGCGCCGAACCGGCTGACCGGCAACATCACCGTCATCGGCGGGGACGACCCGCTCACCTTCGCCAACAGCCGCCTGTTCATCCTGGGGTTGGCGGTCGCGGCCGTCGTCGCGCTGTCGCTGACGCTGCGGCTCACGCCGCTGGGCCGGCGCATCCGGGCCGTGGTGCAGAACCGGGACCTCGCGGAGGTGTCCGGCATCTCGACGTCGACCGTGGACCGCACGGCGTTCTTCCTCGGCTCCGGGCTCGCGGGCGTGGCCGGGGTCGCGCTGACGCTGGTCGGACCGATCGGGCCGACGATGGGCACCAACGTCATCATCGACGCCTTCCTGGTGATCGTGGTCGGCGGCATCGGACAGCTCAAGGGCACGGTCATCACGGCGTTCGTGCTGGGCGTGCTCCAGTCGGTCCTGGAGTACTCCACGACCGTCAGCGTCGCCAAGGTACTGGTGCTCGTCGCGATCGTCGCGTTCCTCCAGTGGCGGCCCCAGGGGCTGTACACGCTGCGCACGAGGAGTCTCGTATGAACCTGTCGCTCAAGGGTCGTTCGGCGCGTTCCGCGGCCGGTTTCGCGGGCTCGGCCGTCCTGCTCTTCGCCGTCGCCCCGCTCGCGCTGTCCGACTTCCGGCTCGGGCTGCTCGCCAAGTACCTGTGCACCGCCATGGTCGCCGTCGGCATCTGTCTGGCCTGGGGCCGCGGCGGGCTGCTGACGCTCGGACAGGGGGTGTTCTTCGGGCTGGGCGGCTACGCCATGGCGATGCATCTGAAGATCGCCGACGCGGGGCCCGGCAACCTGCCCGACTTCATGCAGCTGTACGGCACGGCCACCGAACTCCCCTGGTGGTGGCGGCCGTTCGCGAACCCGCTGTTCGCCCTGGCCGCGACCGTGCTGCTGCCGATGGCGGTGGCCGCGCTGCTGGGCCTGTTCGTCTTCCGGCGCCGGGTCAAGGGCGCCTACTTCGCGATCCTCAGCCAGGCACTCGCCGCCGCGCTGGCCATCTGGCTGGTCGGCCAGCAGGCCACGACCGGCGGCACCAACGGACTCACCGACATCCAGGGCTTCTTCGGCTACCGGCTCGACGACCCGGTCAACCAGCGGATGGTGTACTTCGTCATCGCCGCCGCCCTGCTGCTGCTCATCGCGATCGCCCGGCAGCTGATCAACAGCCGGTACGGCGAACTCCTCGTCGCCGTGCGGGACTCGGAGGAGCGGGTGCGTTTCCTCGGCTACGACCCGGCGAACGTCAAGCTCGTCGCCTACGTGGTCGCGGCCGGGATGGCGGGCCTCGCGGGCGCCCTGTTCGTGCCGGCCGTCGGGATCATCTCGCCCGCGCTGATCGGCATCGTGCCGTCCATCGAGTTCGTGATCGGCGCCGCGGTGGGCGGCCGGGCCAGCCTGGTCGGCGCGGTGCTCGGCGCGATCGCGGTCGCCTGGGCCAAGACCGCGCTGTCGGAGGAGTTCCCGGCGGCGTGGACGTACTTCCAGGGGCTGCTGTTCATCGTGGCGCTGGCCTTCCTGCCGGGCGGGCTCGCCTCGCTGGCGGTGTTCGTGCGGCGGCGCAGGGCCGTCGGGCGCAGGTCGGCCGTGATACCCGTAGGAGAGGCAGCATGAGCGGACTGGAGATTCGCGGACTGCGCGTGTCCTTCGACGGGTTCACGGCCGTCGACGGCGTGGACCTCGACGTCGCCCCGGGCGATCTGCGCTTCCTGATCGGACCGAACGGCGCGGGCAAGACGACCCTCGTCGACGCGGTCACCGGACTGGTCAAGGCGGAGGGCTCGGCGAAGTTCGGCGGTGCGGAGCTGCTCGGCCGCCCCGTGCACCGGATCGCGCGGTCCGGCATCGGGCGGACCTTCCAGACCGCCACCGTCTTCGAGGAGTTGACGGTCCTTCAGAACCTGGACATCGCGGCGGGCGCGAGCCGCGGTGTGTGGACCATGCTGCGGCGCCGCAAGGACGTCCCGGCGTCCGTCACCAGGGCCCTGGAGACGGTCGGGCTCGCCGACCTCGCCGACTCCCCCGCCGGCACCCTCGCGCACGGGCAGAAGCAGTGGCTGGAGATCGGCATGCTGCTCGTGCAGCACGTGCGGCTGCTGCTCCTCGACGAGCCGGTGGCGGGCATGAGCCACGACGAACGGCAGGCGACCGGCGAGCTGTTGCGGCGCATCAGCGAGGAGCGCACGGTCGTCGTCATCGAGCACGACATGGACTTCATGCGGTCCTTCGCGCGCAGCGTCAGCGTGCTGCACGCCGGCCGGGTGCTCAGCGAGGGGACGGTGGCGCAGGTGCAGGCGGACCCGAAGGTGCAGGAGGTGTACCTCGGGCACGTGGAGGACACCCCCGTTGTTCAGGAGGCGTGATGCTGGAGATCGACGACGTCCGCGTGGGCTACCACCGCAGTACGGTGCTGCACGGGGTGTCCGTGACCGTCCCGGAGGACGGCGTGGCCGCCGTGCTCGGGCACAACGGCGCGGGCAAGAGCACGCTTCTGCGCGCCGCCGCTGGCCTGCTCACCCCGGCCGCCGGGACGATCCGCCTGGACGGCGAGGACATCACCCGCCGCAAGCCGCACGAGCGGGTCGCACGCGGCATGGCGTACGTCCCCCAGGGCCAGCAGTCGTTCCCGCACCTCACCACCGCCGAGAACCTCCAGCTCGTCGCCGACGGCCGCAGGCGCGGCAGGGCGGCGGTGGCGGAGGCGCTGGACCTCTTCCCCGCGCTCAGGGCGCTGTCGAACCGGCGTGCCGGGCTGCTCTCCGGCGGTCAGCGGCAGCAACTCGCCCTGGCGCGCGCTTTGGTGACGGAGCCTCGGTTCCTCCTCCTCGACGAGCCGACCGAGGGCATCCAGCCGTCGGTGGTCGCCGAGATCGAGGAGACGATCCTCGCGCTGGCCGCCCGCGGCGGGCTGTCGGTGCTGCTGGTCGAGCAGCACGTCGGCTTCGCGATGCGGGCCGCCGAACGCTACTACGTCCTTGAGGCGGGCCGGGTGACCTCCTCCGGTGAGGGCGGCAAGGAGTCGGAGCTCGCGGTGCGGGAGGCGCTCAGCGTGTGAAGCGTGCCAGGTAGGCACGCTCGGCCGGACTGCGGCTCAACGCGATGGCGGCCTCGTACTCCGCACGGGCCTCCGCGTCCCGGCCCAGCCGGCGCAGCAGGTCGGCACGGACGGCGTGCAGGACGTGGTAGCGGTCGAGGTCGAGGGTGTCGACGAGGTCGAGGGCCGGTCCCGGGCCCTCGACCTCGGCCACGGCGACCGCCCGGTTCAACGCCACGACCGGGCCGGGGGCCAGCGCCATCAGCTGGTCGTACAGCTGGAGGATCTGACCCCAGTCGGTGGGCGGTACGTCGCTGTGGACGGCCTGGATGGCGGCCTGGATCTGGTACGGCCCCGGCTGGTTGCGGCGCAGACACCGTCGTACGAGATCGTGCCCCTCGGCCACGAGCGCGCGGTCCCAGCGGTCGCGGTCCTGCTCGGGCAGGGGGACGAGGACCTCGTCGGCGTCCTCCCGGGCCGCCCTGCGGGACTCCACGAGGAGCATCAGCGCGAGCAGGCCCGTGGCCTCGGGCTCGTCGGGCATCAGCTCGGTCAGCAGCCGGCCGAGGCGGATCGCCTCCGCGCACAGGTCGGCCGAGCCCTCGTTGAAGATCAGGTAGAGGACGGCGAGGACCCCTTTCAGCCGGTCCGGGAGGTCCGCGTCCCTCGGTACCCGGTACGGGATGCGGGCGTCGCGGATCTTCGCCTTGGCGCGCACCAGGCGCTGGGCCGTGGTCGGCTCGGGCACCAGGAAGGCGCGGGCGATCTGGGGTGTGGTCAGTCCGCCGAGGAGGCGCAGGGTCAGGGCGACCTGCGCCTGCGGGGCGAGCGCGGGGTGACAGCAGGTGAAGATCAGGCGGAGCCGGTCGTCGCGCACGGGGCCCTCCTCGGCCGGTGCGTCGGGGGTGTGCAGCAGGGCGGCCTCGGCGTGGCGGGCCGCCCTGGAGGACTCGCGGCGCAGCCGGTCGATCGCCCGGTTGCGGGCGGTGGTGATGATCCACCCGGCGGGGCTCGGCGGGACGCCGGTCTCGGGCCAGCGCCGTACCGCCGTGGTGAAGGCGTCCTGCACCGCTTCCTCGGCGAGGTCGATGTCGCCGAGGAAGCGGACGAGGACGGCGACGGCGCGGCCGTACTCCGCGCGGAAGACGGCCTCGACGTCGACGGGCCGCGCCCTCACTCCTCGGCCTGGTGCATGAAGGGGCGCACCTCGATGGGCAGGGTGGTGGCCCGCAGCGCCTTCCTTCCCCACTCCAGGGCGGCGTCCAGGTCGGGCGCCTTGATCAGGCAGATGCCGCCGAGGTACTCCTTGCCCTCGGCGTACGGGCCGTCGGTGATCAGGACGTCACCGTTGCCGGGGCGCAGCACGGTGGCCGTCTCGGGGCCGTGCAGCCCGCCCGCGAAGACCCAGGCGCCCGCGTCGCGCAGCTCGTCGTGGAAGGTGTCGAGGTTGCGGACGATCTCCGCCATGGCCTCGGGCCCGGGCGGCGTCCCGTCGGTGGGTGTGATCACGCTGAGCAGGTAGTACTGCATGACGTCCTCCTTGGTGTCGGGTCGTTCTCTCACCTCCTACACGAACGGCACACCCCCGGATCGACACCGCGCACGACGGGATCGGGAGAATCCTTCCCATGACCACCTCGCCACTGATCGCCCGCGCCCGAGAACTCGCCGACAGTCTCCTCGCCCCGAACGCGGCGCGGGTCGACCAGGGAGAGGTGCCCGCGAGCCACCTCGACGCGATCCGGCGGTCGGGGCTGCTCGGGGTGAGCGCGCCTGAGGCGTACGGCGGGGCGGGCGCCCCCGACGCGGTGGCGCGGGAGATCCAGGAGATCCTGGCCGGGGCATGCTGCTCGACCTGGTTCGTGCAGACCCAGCACCACACCCCGGTACGGCTGCTGGCGAAGTCCGAACTCCCGGTGCGGGAGCGGCTGTTGCGTCCGCTCGCGACCGGTGGGCTGCTGGCCGGGATCGCCTACGCCCATGTCCGCGCCTTCCCGCGCATCGCCGTACGGGCCACGGCGGAGCGCGACGGCTGGCGGTTCGACGGGACGGTGCCCTGGTACACGGGCTGGGGTCTGAACGACGTGATGCTGCTCGCGGGGGTCACCGACGCGGACGAGATCGTGTTCGCGTTCGCCGACGCCCGCAAGCAGCCGGGGCTGCGGGCCTCGGCGCCGATGCGGCTGGCCGCGCTGACGGCCGCCCGTACCGTCTCCCTGGACCTGGACGGCCTGTGGCTGCCGGAATCGGCCGTGGTGCTGCGCACCCCGCAGGAGAAGTTCGCCCTCCTCGACATCCCCCGCAGCACCAACGCCTCGCCGGCCGTCTTCGGGGTGACGTACGCGGCGCTGCGGGTGCTGGCGGAGAGCGGGGAGCCGGGGACGGCCGACGCGCTGCGCGCTCGCGTCGACGAGGTACGCGGGAGGGCGTACGAACTGGCCGACCACCCCGTCCCGCACGAGCACGCCGAGGAGCGGCTCGCCCTCAGGACACGGGCCTACGACCTGATGCGGGCGGCCACGACGGCGGCGGTCGTGGCCGGCGGCGGCCGCACCATGGATCTGCGCGGCCCGGCCCAACGACTGGCCCGGGAAGGGATGTTCCTGCTGATCCAGGGGCAGACCTCGGTGGTCCGCCGAGCCCATCTCGACGCGCTCGCGCAGAGCTAGGCCAGGAAGTCGGGCAGCGCCGCCGCCAGTTGCGCCGGGGCGTCCGCCTGTCTGCTGCGCGCGGCGCGCCCGCCCGGCCGCCGGGCTCAGCTCGCGAACGGGACCTGTGCCGAAGACGTGGCCTCCGTCCCGGACGGGTGCCGCCACAATCCCTGCGCGGCCAGGCGCGGGAGCACTCCCTCGCCGAACCAGTACGCCTCCTCCAGGTGCGGGTAGCCGGAGAGGACGAACTCGTCGATACCGAGGGCGTGGTACTCCTTGATCCGCTCCGCGACCTCGTCGTGGCTGCCGACCAGGGCGGTGCCGGCGCCGCCACGCACCAGGCCGATGCCGGCCCAGAGGTTGGGATGGATCTCCAGGCCGTCCCGGTGGCCGCCGCCGTGCAGGGCCAGCATGCGCCGCTGCCCCTCGGACTCGCTGCGGGCGAGCCCCGCCTGGACGGACCGCACGGTCTCCGGGTCGAAGCCGTCGAGGAGCCGGCGCGCCTCGGCCCACGCCTGCGCGGAGGTGTCGCGGGTGATGACGTGCAGCCGGATGCCGAAGCGGAGGGTGCGGCCGTGCCGCGCCGCCAGTCCGCGTACCCACGCGATCTTCTCGGCCACCTGGGCGGGCGGTTCACCCCAGGTGAGGTACACGTCCACGTGTTTCGCGGCGACCTGCCCGGCGATGGGCGAGGAGCCGCCGAAGTACACCTCGGGCACCGGGTCGGGCACCCGGGCCAGCTTCGCGTCCTCGACCCGAAGGTGCTCGCCCTTCAGCTCGACCGTCTTTCCGTCCCACAACTCCCGGACGACTTGGAGGAATTCGTCGGTACGACGGTAGCGGTCGTCCTTGTCGAGGAAGTCGCCGTAGGCCCGCTGCTCGCGGCTCTCGCCACCGGTGACCACGTTGAGCAACAGCCGTCCGCCGGACTGCCGTTGGAAGGTGGCCGCCATCTGCGCGGCCAGCGTGGGCGAGACGAAGCCGGGGCGGAAGGCGACGAAGAACTTCAGGCGCTCGGTGTGCCGGCTGACCATCGCGGTCGTCAGCCACGCGTCCTCGCACCAGGCGCCGGTCGGCGTGAGCGCGCCGACGAAGCCGAGGTCCTCGGCGGCACGGGCGATCTGGCTCAGGTAGGCCACCGTCGGCGGCCGGTCCTGTCCGGAGACGGTGGCCGGCGTGCCGTGGCCGCCGCCGACGACGTGCCGGCTGTCGCCGTTGGTGGGCAGGAACCAGTGGAAGGTGAGGGACACGCGAGGGTCTCCGATCGGGACGGGCGCGGCGGGCAGGCCGAACTCCTGCTGCGGAAGCGGACCGGTGCCGAACGCTGCGGACTGCATGCGGGCACACCGAACGCACTTGGGGCGCGGGCGGGGTCAACAGGCGTGCGGGCGCGGTGAATTCAGGCGAGGAGAAGAAGAAGCGCGGGGGATCGCGGAACGCTGATCAGGCCGCGGGGCGACAGGAGGCGCTGGAGACGCGCGCGAGGTCGACATGGCGTCGCCGCGTGAGGTCCAGTCGCATCTTCATGCCGGCGATCGTGACAGTCGCCGGTCGGGGCCGTCAAGACAGACCCGACGGGTCTCGAATCGCGGACCGTTGAGCTTCCCGGAACACTCACCCGGCTGGGACCGGCACCCCGGTCATGGGTGCCGGTCCGGCCCGGTTCGGCTTGGTTCGGTTCGGTTCGGTCAGTCGTCGTCGCGCTGGAGCACCACGAGAAACGCGTCGGAGTTCAGGTCCATGACGACTGTCGCGGGTTCACCCTGGGCTCGGCGCTGCGCCGCGTACTCCTCCGCCGGCCACGATCCGCGCGGAGCGCCCGCCGGGAATCGCTCCAACACCTGCGCGCCCATAGCGGCGATCACCTCCGGCATCGATCTGCGGTTCGGTACGGCGGCGGGACGACGTCCCGCCGCCGTACTGTCCGGTTGCCCGCGAACCGCGCGGACAGTCCGCCGGATGTCAGTCGGTGTCGACTTCCCCTCGTCCGCCGTCCGTCGGGAACGCCCTCGCCCCCGGCCACCAGGCGACGGCGCCCAGATCGCGGGCCAGCGCGGGCACGAGCAGCGACCGCACCACCAGGGTGTCGAGAAGCACACCGAAGGCGACGATGAAGGCGATCTGCACGAGGAAGGCCAGCGGGATCACCCCGAGGGCGGCGAACGTCGCGGCGAGCACCACGCCCGCCGAGGTGATGACACCGCCGGTGCCGACCAGTCCGCGCAGCACGCCCTGGCGTACGCCGTGCCGCAGGGCCTCCTCCCGCACCCGGGACATGAGGAAGATGTTGTAGTCGACGCCCAGGGCCACGAGGAAGACGAATCCGTACAGCGGTACGGACGGGTCCGTACCGCCGAAGCCCAGGAGGTGTTCGAAGACCAGGGCCGAAACACCCAGTGTGGCGAGGAAGTTGAGCGCGACGGTCGCCACCAGCAGCGCCGGCAGCAGCAGGGACCGGAGCAGCACGGTCAGGATGACGAAGATGATCGCGAGGACCACGGGGACGATCAGGGTCCGGTCCCGTTCGGCGGTGCGCAGGGTGTCGTACTGCTGGGCCGTGTAACCGCCGACGAGCGCGTCGGCGCCGGGCACCGCGTGCAGGGCCGAACGCAGTCGCGCCACGGTGTCCTTGGCGGCGTCGCTGTCGGCTGCGGAGGCGAGGGTGACGTCGACGCGGACCCGCCCGTCGACGACCAGCGGAGTGCCCCCCGGCTGCCCGGTCTCGGTGACGCCGGCCGCGGCGGCGACGCCCTTGGTGGCGAGGGCGGTGTCGACGACGCGGTCCAGGCGGTCGGCGTCGGCGATGACGACGGTGGGGTTGCCGGAGCCGCCCGGGAAGTGGCGTACGAGGGTCTGCTGGGCGGTCACGGAGGGGGCGTCGTCGACGAAGGTCTCGTCGAGCGCGACGCCCCGGGAGGCGAGGGTGGGCGCGAAGGCGGCGCAGACCAGCAGCGCGAGGAGGGAGCCCGCCCAGACCTTGCGGGGTGCCCGGTCCACCAGGGAGGCGACGCGCCGCCAGACGCCGTGGCCGGCGTCGGGGCGCGGGGCGGCGGGCCAGTAGGCGGCGCGGCCCAGCAGGACGAGCACGGCCGGCAGGAAGGTGAGTGTGCTGAGCACGGCGCAGCCGACGCCGATCGCGCCGACCGGTCCGAGCGCCCGGTTGTTGGTCAGGTCGCTGATCAGAAGGGCGAGCAGGCCCAGGGCGACCGTCGCGGCGCTGGCCACGATGGCGCCCCACGACTGCCGCAGTGCGCGCCGGACGGCCGTGAACCGGTCCGGGTGGAGGGCGAGTTCCTCCCGGAAGCGGGCGGTCAGCAGCAGGGCGTAGTCGGTGGCGGCGCCGATGACCAGGATCGACAGGATGCCCTGCACCTGTCCGTCGACGCGGACCACCCCGTGGTCGGCGAGCACGTAGACGATCGCGCAGGCCAGGCCGAGCGCGAAGACGGCTCCGACGATGATGACGAAGGGCAGCAGCACACTGCGGTAGACCAGCAGCAGGATCACCAGGACGGTGACCAGCGCCACGGCCAGCAGCAGTCCGTCGATGCCGGCGAAGGCGTCGGACAGGTCCGCCTGGGTGGCGGCGGGGCCGGCCAGCTGGACGGTGCTGCCGGGTACCTGCTCGGCCGCCGCGCGGATCCGGTCCAGGGTGCCGGGCAGCTGCTCCCCGAGGTCGGGCCGGAGCTGGACGACGCCTTCGAGGGCCTGGCCGTCCTTCGACGGCAGCGCGGGCGACACGTCACCCACCACGCCCGCGGTGCCGGCGAGGGAGGCGAGCGCGCGCCCGGCTGCGGACCGCCGGTCGTCGACGCGGCCGTCCTGGTCGTCGGTCCAGAGCACGATCACCGGCAGCGTCTCGTCCTGGCGGAAGGCCCGCTGGGCGGCGACGACCTCGGTGGACTCGGCGCTGCGGGGCAGGAAGGCCGCCTGGTCGTTGGTCGCGACCTCGCCGAGCCGGCCGGCGAACGGGCCGAGGATCCCGCCGACGCCGAGCCAGACGGCGAGCAGCAGGAGCGGCACGAGGAAGCGGCCTCGGCGCGGGGTGAGGGACATGGTTCTCCAAGCTGGTGAGCAGATGCCTCGATGCGATGACTCGAGGGGGTACCTCAATGACAAACAATCTCAATCATTGAGTCTTCTGTTCACACCGGGTCCCCGGATGCGGCTGCTGGGGCGAGTTTCGGCGGTGCCCGCTCAGGCGCCGCCGGTCCTGAGCAGGGACAGTTCCTCGTTCATCGCCGTGAGGAAGCGGGCGACGACCGCCAGCTCGTCCGCACTGAAACGCCCCCTGGCCTCTTCGGCGGCACGGGCCAGTGGGCGGAAGTAGGTGCGGGCCGCGACCCGGGCGTCGGCGGCGTAGTACAGGTGCACCACCCGGCGGTCACTGCTCTCCCTGACCCGCCGGATGTGGCCCGCGCTCTCCAGCCGGTCCACACAGGCCGTGACGGCCCCCGAGGTCAGCCCCAGATGTTCGCGCAGCCGCCCCGGGGTCATCGGCTCCTCGGCGTCCAGGATCGCCGCCAGCGCCTGGACGTCCGTGGCGTGCAGACCTTGGTCGCCCGCGAAACCATGGACCAGCCGGTTGATCTCACCGTTCATCCGGCGCAACTGGACGGCCAGGGCCTGCAGATCCGTCCCCGCGCCGGGGCGGGGCCCTCGCGGCGCTGTCTCGTGCGGCTTCGGTTCGTCTGCGGTGACCACGTGAGAAGCCTATAGAAGCGAGCGCGCGGGGAAGCGACCGCATCCGGCACGGGCCCGTCCGTGGAAGTGATCACAAAGGGACGCGACACGAAGGGCCCGCGGCAGATGAACGACGAACACACCGCACCGGCACCACGCTGTCTGGTGACCGGCGCGACGGGGTACATCGGTGGCCGGCTCGTGCCCGAACTGCTGGCCGCCGGACACCGGGTGCGCTGTCTGGCCAGGTCTCCCGGCAAACTCCGCGACCAGCCGTGGGCGGGTGACGTGGAGGTGGCACGCGGTGATGTCCTGGACGCCGAGGCGGTCGCCGAGGCCCTGCGCGGCGTCGACGTCGCCTACTACCTGGTGCACGCGCTGGGCAGCGGTGACACCTTCGAGGAGACCGACCGGCGGGCCGCGCGGATCTTCGGCGAGCAGGCCCGGGCCGCGGGCGTGCGCCGCATCGTCTACCTGGGCGGGCTCACACCGGCGGACGTCCCCGAGCGGGAGCTGTCACCGCATCTGCGGTCCCGGGCCGAGGTGGGCCGCATCCTGCTGGCCTGCGGGGTCCCCACCACCGTCCTGCGGGCGGCGGTCGTCATCGGCTCCGGCTCGGTCTCCTTCGAGATGCTGCGCTACCTCACCGAGCGCCTGCCGGTGATGGTCACCCCGAGCTGGGTGCGCACCCGTATCCAGCCCGTGGCGGTGCGCGACGTGCTGCGTGCCCTGGTGGGCAGCGCCGGCATGCCGCCCGAGGTCAACCGCGCCTTCGACATCGGCGGGCCGGACGTCCTGACGTACCGGGAGATGATGATCCGGTACGCGGCCGTCGCCGAGCTGCGGCCCCGCGTCATCGTGTCCCTCCCCATGCTCACCCCCGGCCTGTCCAGTCACTGGGTGGGGCTGGTGACCCCCGTGCCGGCGTCCATCGCCCGTCCGCTGACGGAGTCCCTGCGGCACGAGGTCGTCTGCCGCGAGCACGACATCGCACAGTACGTCCCGGATCCGCCCGGTCACCCGATCGGCTTCGACGAGGCCGTCCGCCTGGCCCTGCGGCGGGTCCGTGACGCGCAGGTGGCGACCCGCTGGTCCTCGGCCTCCGTCCCGGGCGCCCCCAGCGATCCGCTGCCCACCGACCCGGACTGGGCGGGCGGCAGTCTCTACACCGATGTGCGGGAGATCGACGTCGACGCCCCGCGTGCCGCGCTGTGGCGGGTCATCGAGGGCATCGGCGGGGAGAACGGCTGGTACTCCTTCCCGCTGGCCTGGGCGCTGCGCGGCTGGCTGGACCGGATGGTCGGCGGGGTGGGGCTGCGCCGGGGGCGCCGGGACGCGGCCAGGCTGCGGGTCGGCGACTCGCTGGACTTCTGGCGGGTCGAGGAGGTGGAGCCGGGGCGGCTGCTGCGGCTGCGCGCCGAGATGCGCCTGCCGGGTCTGGCCTGGCTGGAGATGAGCGCACAGACCGACGAGGCGGGCCGCACCCACTACCACCAGCGCGCTCTGTTCCACCCCCGCGGCCTGCTCGGGCACGCCTACTGGTGGAGCATCTCCCCCTTCCACGCCGTCGTCTTCGGCGGCATGGCCCGCAACATCGCCCGCGCCGCGGCCCGGGCACCGGCCGAGCCGGCCGACCGCCCCGCCCCCACCCGCTGACCTCCCCACCCCCGGCCCGCCGCCCCTCTCCCCCGGAGCCCGCGTCATGCACGTCTCGATCGTCCTGTTCACCTCGGACCTCCGCCTCCACGACCACCCGCCGCTGCGGGCCGCGCACGAGGCCCGTCAGGTGGTGCCCCTCTTCGTGCGCGACCGGGGCGTGACCGACGCCGGGTTCGGCGCCCCGAACCGGCTGGCGTTCCTCGCCGACTGCCTGCGGGACCTCGACGCGGGCCTGCGCGAGCGGGGCGGCCGTCTGGTGGTGCGCAGCGGGGACGTCGTCGAGGAGGTCTGCAAGGTGGCCACCGAGACGGACGCCGACGAGGTGCACATGGCGGCCGACTTCAGCGCCTATGCGCACCGGCGCGAACGGCGGCTGCGGCGTGCCCTGGAGGCGGAGGGCCGCCGTCTGCACGTCCACGACACGGTGACCTCGGCCGTCGCACCCGGCGCGGTGGCCCCGGCCTCCTCCGACCACTTCGCCGTCTTCACCCCGTACTTCCGGCACTGGAGCGGCGTACGGCTGCGGGAGCCGATGGCCGCGCCGCGCGTGATCCGGGTCCCGGACGGGGTCGGCTCGGACGAACTGCCCTCGCGCGACGGGCTGTCCGGAGTCTCGGCGGGGCTGGCCGCGGGCGGCGAGGCGGCGGGCCGGTCCCGGATGGCGTCCTGGCTGCGCGATGACGCCGGCGCGTACGAGGACCGCCACGACGACCTGGCGGGCGACGCCACCTCCCGCTTCTCGCCGCATCTGCACTTCGGCACCCTCTCCCCGGTCGAGCTGGTCCACCGGGCGCGCAAGGCCGGCGGGCCGGGCGCCGAGGCGTTCGTACGACAGCTCGCCTGGCGGGACTTCCACCGCCAGGTGCTCGCGGCGCGCCCCGCCGCCGCCACCGCCGACTACCGCACGAAACACGACCGCTGGCGGTCCGGGCGGGCGGCCCACGATGACATCGAGGCATGGAAGGAGGGACGCACCGGCTATCCCGTGGTCGACGCGGCGATGCGCCAGCTGCGCCACGAGGGCTGGATGCACAACCGCGGCCGGCTCCTCACCGCGAGCTTCCTCACCAAGACCCTGTACGTCGACTGGCGCGAGGGCGCCCGGCACTTCCTGGAGCTCCTGGTCGACGGCGACATCGCCAACAACCAGCTGAACTGGCAGTGGATGGCGGGCACCGGCACCGACTCCCGACCCAACCGGGTGCTCAACCCGGTCACGCAGGCCAAGCGGTACGACCCGGACGGCGCCTATGTACGGCGCTGGGTGCCGGAACTGGCGGGCCTGGAGGCCCCCGCGGTGCACGAGCCGTGGAAACTGCGCGGCCTGGACCGGGCCGCGATCGACGACTACCCGGACCCGATCGTCGACCTCTCCGAGGGTCTCGCCCGCTTCAAGCGGGCCCGCGGACTCGACTGAAGGGAGCCGGAGATGGCCACCCCCCACTGGCTGTTCGGTGACCAGCTCGGCCCGGCCTTCCTGGCGCCGGGCGACGACGGGCCCGACCGGGACGCCCCGGTCGTCATGATCGAGGCCCGCTCGGTGTTCCGCCGCCGCCGCTTCCACCGCGCCAAGGCCCATCTGGTGCTCTCCGCCATGCGGCATCGCGCCGCCGAACTCGGCGACCGGGTGCGCTATGTGCAGGCCGAGACCTACCGCGAGGGCCTGCGCAAGGCGGTCGGCGACGGACCCCTGACGGTGCGGCACCCGACCACCAGGGCGGCCCTGGCGCTGGTGCGGTCGCTGCCGGAGGTGACGGTGCTGCCCCCGCGCGGTTTCCTCGTCCCGCACGAGGCCTTCCGCGCGTGGGCCGACGGACGCGGCGGGCAACGTCTGCTCCAGGAGGACTTCTACCGCCGGGTACGCCGCGAGTACGGCCTGCTCATGGACGGCGACGCCCCGGCGGGCGGGCGCTGGAACCACGACCACGACAACCGCGAGCCCCCGCCGAGAGGCGCGGCCGGGCTCGACGCCCCGGCTCCCTACCGGCCGCGTGAGGACGACATCGACGCTCAGGTGCGGGAGGACCTGGACCGGTGGGAACAGCGGGAGGGCATCCGGTTCGTCGGCCGGGACGGACCGCGGCTCTTCCCCGCCACCCGCCGGGAGGCGCTGGCCGCCCTCCGCCGTTTCGTCGAGCACCGCCTCGCCGGGTTCGGGCCGCACGAGGACGCGGTGCTGGCGGCCGACCCCGTCATGAGCCACAGCCTGCTGTCCTCCTCCCTCAACCTGGGCCTGCTCGACCCGCTGGAGTGCGTCGAGCGGGCCGAGGAGGCGTGGCGGGCCGGACGGGTGCCGGTCAACAGCGCCGAGGGCTTCGTCCGGCAGATCGCCGGCTGGCGCGAGTACGTGTGGCAGTTGTACTGGTACTTCGGCGAGGAGTACCGGCACCGCAACGCGCTGCGCCACCATGCCCCGTTGCCCGAGTGGTTCCTCGAACTGGACGCCGACGCGGTGGGGGCGCGCTGTCTGGCCACGGTGCTGGCACAGGTCCGTGACACCGGCTGGACCCACCACATCCCGCGGCTGATGCTGCTCGGCAGCCACGCACTGCAACGCGGGTGGGACCCGGCCGCGGTGACCGACTGGTTCCACCGGTGCTTCGTCGACGGCTACGACTGGGTGATGCTGCCGAACGTGGTCGGCATGTCCCAGTACGCCGACGGCGGCCGGATGACGACCAAGCCCTACACCTCGGGCGGCGCTTACGTGCATCGCATGAGCGACCTGTGCGGTCCGTGCCGCTACCGGCCCACCGAGCGGGTCGGCGACCAGGCCTGCCCGTTCACCGCGGGCTACTGGGCGTTCCTGCACCGCCACCGCGCCCGTCTGGAGGGCAACCCGCGCATGACCCGGGCGGTGCGGGGACTCGACCGCTTGTCCGACCTGCCCGAACTGCTCCACCAGGAGAAGGCCCGGGGCGACACCCCTCCGTGACCCCCTGCTCCGCGGACTCACCGAGGGGCGGCGCCCTCCGCGCCCCCGCCCCGTGGACTCACCGGGCTTGGACGTGCCGCTCCCGCAGCACCTCCCGGGCCGCGCGGGCGCCGGAGGCCAGTGCGCCCTGGACCGAGCCCGTGCCCCGGTGGTCGCCGCACACATGGCGTCCCGGTCCGACCCGGGTGGTCCGGCTCAGGGGCTGCGGCGGTGTCATGGCCGGCAGCGCGTCCGGGATCGTGCGGACGGTGAGGAGGTCCCAGCTCCCGGTGTCCGTCCCGTACGCCTCGGCGAGCGCCGTCCGGACGGCCGCTTCCCGTCCGTCGGCGTCCCCGCCCAGCACGGAGGTCGCGACGAGGGCGTGTCCGGTCGGCGCGTGTCCCGGTACCACCTCACTCAGCACGCAGGTGTTGAGGAACCGGCGCTCTTCGTCGACCAGGAGCGTCGGCTCACCCAGCGGCGACCGCGACACGACGTGGTAGTACGTGGTCACCACCCGGCAGTCGGGCACCTCCAGGCCGGGCAGCAGGCGGGCCGCGGGACCGGGGCCGGTGGCCACCACGACCGTGCGGGCGGGCAGTTCGCGGCCGGAGTCCGTGACGGCGCCGTCGTCGGTGAGGGCGCTCACGGCGGTCTCCAGACGGACCGTCCCCGTGGGCAAGGCGGCGGCGAGCGCCTCGGGGACGGCGCCGATCCCGGCGCCCGGCAGGCACAGGGTGCCGCGCAGCATGCTGCGCCAGACGAGGTGGAAGAAGCGGCTGGACGTCTCCAGCTCGTCCTCCAGGAAGACCCCGGACAGAAACGGGCGGAAGAAGCGTTCGACGAACTGCTCGGAGAAGCCGGCGTCGGCGAGGGCGGTGCGGGTGGTCCGGTCCCGTGCCGCCTTCACCCGGCTCACCGGGGCGAGCAGGGCGCGGGCCGACAGCAGACCGAGGGCCGCGAGGTCCCGGGGTCCCGCGAGCCGTCCCGGCAGCAGAGCCGACCAGGCGTGCGGGCGCCGCGTGGGGTCCTGGAAGCGCAGTGTGCCCTGCCCGGCGGTGTGGATCAGGACGCCCGCCGTGAAGGGACGCAGCCGCAGTTCGCGCAGCCGCAGCCGCCGGCGCACCTGTGGATAGGAGGTGTTGAAGACCTGGAAACCCCGGTCCACGACGAAGCCGTCGACACGGTCGGAGCGCATCCGGCCGCCCACGGCGTCGGAGGCTTCCACGACCTGGACGTCCAGCCCGGCCGCCAGGAGGTCCCGCGCGCAGGCGAGTCCTGCCACGCCCGCGCCGATGACCAGGACGTCGGGGGTGTTCGGGGACATGGGCACGGAAGCCTCCTTCGTGGCTCCGACGGCATCGAGGCGGCCGGAACGCCAGGGACACACGGGTACGGAGGGATTCCGTCCGCACAGCGGGACCGGATGCACCGGTCACCCGCGTGCCGCGCCGCAAGCACCTGTCAGAACCCGGCCCCGGCAGCCTGCCCAGAGCCGACGCCGGCCAGCATCTCGACCGCGTCCTTCAGGGCGGTCGGCCGCAGCATCTCGCGCGCCCCGGGGCCGGACCAGCCGGGGCCGCCGAGCATGACCACCGGCTGCCGTCGGGCTCCCTTCACGCCCCATCGGGTGGCGGCCACGTAACGGGCGAGCGGCAGATTCGCGGTGGAGCGCGCCTGCGCCCACAGGAACACGGCCGTGGGGCCGAGCCGCTGAACGGCGGCGGCCAGCGCCTCCCCCGGCACCGCCGCGCCGAACATCCGCGTGGGCGTACCGAGTTCACCCAGTGCGGCGTTGAGCGCTTCGAGCGGCAGGGTGTGCTGTTCACCGGGGACGCAGGCCAGGACGACGGGACCGGCCACGGAGGGCTCCGCCTGCTGTGCGGCGGCGGGGGTGCAGCGGCGCAGCGCGGTGGAGACATGCCAGGACAGCAGGTGCTCGACCTCGACGTAACGGTCGCCCGAGGACGCCCACTTGCGCCCCACCGCGTGCAGCGTGGGCATCATCACCTCGTGCCAGGCGGTGACGACGCCGTACTGTTCCACGGCGGCGGTGAGCAGTTCCTCGACGGCGGGGGCGTCGAGCCGGACGGCGGCGCGGGCCAGGCCGCGGCACTCCTGGCGTACGTCCCCGAGCGGCAGGGTGCCGGCCGCCCGCGAGCGCGGCGGCTCCCGGTCGGCCGCCTCGGCGGCCTGCCGCGGCACGCCGGTGCCGGAGCGGGCGGCACGAGCGGCCTCGGCGGGCGGCACCCCGGACGAGGTCAGCCGGCACATCGTCTCCAGGATCTCGACGTCCTGCGGGCTCCAGCGCCGGTGCCGTCCCTCGTCGCGCACGGCGGGCCCGATCCCGTAGCGGCGGTCCCAGGAACGCAGGGTGGTGGGCGACACCCCCAGCCGCCGGGCGACGGCGCCTGTGGTGAGGGGCGCGTCGGCGGCTCGGGGGGCTTGCTCGGGCTGATCCCGGGGAGTCCGGTGCGCGGGCGACTCACTCATGACGCGACTATACGACGCAGAAACGACGCAAGTTGATGACCTTGGTCGGCGGCTTCCACGATGGGCGAACCGGGCCGAGCTCCCCGGAGGTGTTCCGAGAGGTGAGGAGCCGTCGCCATGAACGAGCAGCAGATCCCCGCCCCACCCGCCGCCGCGCCCCCTCATGCGCCCGCGGAGGCGAGCCTCGCCGAGGAGGAGCTCGCCCGACGGCTCGTGGCGGGCGACGAGGCGTGCCTGGCGGAGGCCTACCGCCGCTGGTCGACGCTGGTCCACACGCTGGCCCGGCGATCCCTGGGCGACGCCGAGGAGGCCGCGGACGTGACGCAGCAGGTCTTCCTCGGGGTGTGGCGCGGGCGCCGGGGATTCCGTCCCGACCGCGGGGCGATCGGCGGCTGGATCGTCGGCATCACCCGGCGCAAGATCGCCGACGCACTGTCCGCCCGCACCCGGCGCACGGACCTCGCGGCGGCCGTCGGCTCGTCGTCCGCGCTCGCCGTACGCGACGGGCACCCGGAAGCGGTCCTCGACCGGATTCTCGTCCAGCACGAGCTGGCCAAGCTGCCGGCCGCCCAGCAGCGCGTGCTGCGGCTGGCCTTCTACGCGGATCTGACGCAGACCCAGATCGCCGAGCACACCGGCTGGCCGCTGGGCACGGTGAAGAGCCATGCCCGGCGCGGGCTGCATCAGCTGCGCGGGGGGCTGGCGCCGGACGTCTGCGTGTGAGGCCCGGACCGCCGCACCCGCCGCTCGTATCCGTACAGCTATTCGACGCAAAAACGCTGCGGATTCGGTGCATCCGAAGGCCCCGCAGCGACGGAAGTGGGGGTGAGCAGTGAACTCGGGCGCCGCGGACATGCTTGTCGGCATGGGCCGCCCCCTTGTTCCGTGACGGCCTCCGGGGAGAGTCGGTGCTTCCCGGGGGTCGTCACCTCACTCCACCGCACCACGCCATGATCCCGTCATCGGCAGACCTCACGGACATCTACACATAAAGGAAAAATAAGAGCAGAATATTCGCAGGCGGCGCTTACCGCACACCGCACCACACGCGGTCAGGCCTGCGAATCAAAGGAGACGAGTCATGGCCAACGTCTCGCCCACCCGAGGTGACATATCCAGCCACCCTGACGTTTCCGAGATGCGGGCGCGGTACGCCCGTATGCTCGGCGGTCGCGACGTGGCGCTCGTGGACGGACCGGTGTTCCTGCTCGGTCTGTACTGCGCCGTGTCCCCCTGGATACTCCACTACACGACGAGTCAGCCCGCCCTCGTGACGCACAACCTCATCGTCGGCATCGCGATCGGCATGCTCGCCCTCGGTTTCACCCAGACTCCCGAGCGGATGTACGGCCTGAGCTGGGCGTTCTGCGCGGTCGGGGTCTGGATGATCATTGCCCCGTGGGTCGTCGGCGACAGCCCGGACACCGGTGTCGCCCTGAACAACATCATCATCGGCGGCCTCGCCGTGATCCTGGGGCTGCTGTGCACCAGCGCGGCGGCGAAGAGCGCCCCCAGGGCGTGACAGCCTCCCCCGGGCCCCGCAAGTCCCGCACGCGAGTTCCGAAAGGACGCCATTCCGGCCGGTCCGCACCCCTCGCGGACCGGCCGTCGCGCGTGCGGCTCAGCCGTTCGGCACCAGCCACGGCTCCTGCGGCAGCGGACTGACCGTCTCCAGCAGCGACTTGAGAGGGGACAGCACCGCCGACCAGTAGCTTCGCATGCGTAGGAACGAACCCGACCGAAGGGCGCCGGACAAGGTGTCGACGGCGAGAACAACGGCCTGCATGTCGCCCTCCGGCGCCGGCCAGAGCACGCAGAGCCCGGTCACGGGCTTCGTCATCACCCACTGACACCCGCGGTGCGCCTCCTCAGCGCAGCAGCGCGCCCAGCTCCCGCCGATGCCGGTCGACCCACTCGTACGCGGCCCGCACCTCGGCCACGGCCCCGCGCTCGCGCAGCCCCACCAACGCGGGCTCGCCGCGGTCCGCCCCGGCCTGGATGCCTCGCCAGCACCGGTCCTGCCACCACAGCACCGCCTCGACCAGACCGGCCCCGCCGGTCAGCCCGTAGGCGTCGTGGACAAGCCGCATCCTGCGGGCGGCCTCCGCCACGTCCGTCACGCCCGGTCCGAGATCCAGGTACTGCCAGCAGACATGGGCCACGTCGTGCACCCGCTCGCCAGGGGCGGCGAGGTCCCAGTCGACGAAGGCCGACGGCCGCCATCCGGTGCCGTCGACCGCGTAGACGGTGTTCTTCGGCGCGAGGTCGTTGTGGCAGACCACGTCCTGGTCGCCCGCCAGCGGTGTGCCGTGGGTGAGGTCGTGGAACTCCCGGACCAGCCGGGCGACCCGGACGAGCGTCTCGTCGGCGCGGGCGACGGCCCGCTGCTCCGGGGTCACGGCCGCCCGCCCCTCCAGATAGCCGAGCATCTCGCGGCCCCGCGCGTCCACGCCCAGGAACCTGGGCGCCCCCGGCCAGCCCCGCTCCTCGAACAACGCCAGCAGCGCGCGCACGTACTCCGATCCGGCCGACGGGCTGCGGCGCACGGTCGATCCGATCCGTACGGCCCCGCTGACGGCTCCGCCGTCCAAGGTCGTCTCCTCCACGAAAAGAAGTATCCGGCCCTCGTCCCCGGCTGGCACGCTCCCCTCATGGATCACTCCGAGGTACTGCTCATCGGCGGACGGGCCGGGGTCGGGAAGACGACCGTGGGGTGGGAGGTGTCGGCGCGGCTGCGGAGTGCGGAGGTCGCGCACGCCGTGATCGACGGGGATTTCATGGGTGCCGTGCATCCCGCGCCCGCGGGCGATCCGCACCGGTCCCTCGTCGCCGAGCGCAACATCACCGCCGTGTGGGCGCATTACGCCGAACTCGGCTGCCGAAGGCTCGTCTACACGAACACCGTGTCCGTGCTGGCGGAGGCGACCGACATGTGGCGCCGGGTCATGGGGGACGACGTGCGGATCGTTCGGGTTCTGCTCACCGCCACCGACGAGACGGCCGGACGACGCCTGGCCGGGCGGGAGTTGGGGTCCGAGTTGGAGCGGGAGCTGCTCGGCAGCGCGCGCAAGGCGCGGCTGCTGGACGAGCGTGCGCCCGCCGACACCCTGCGGGTGGTGACCGACGGGCGCACGGTGATCGACATCGCGGCCGAGGTGGTGGCCGCGACCGGATGGGGCGCGGCGCGGATCAGCTGACGTTGAGCGCCGTGTCGTCGATGACGAACGACGTCTGCAGCGTGGAGCCCTCCGTGCCGGTGAACTTCAGGGTCACGGTCTGGCCGGCGTAGCCCGCCAGGCTGAAGCTGCGCTGGGTGTAGCCGCTCGCGGCGTTGAGGTTGGAGTAGGTGGCCAGGGTGCCGAGCACCGTGGCCGAACCGTTGAGCACCTGCACCTTGAGGGTGTCGTAGGCGGTGCTGGTGGTGGTCTCGGCGGTGTCGACGTGCAGAAAGAAGCTGAGCGTCGCGGTGGTGCAGGCGGCCGGGATGGTCACCGACTGGGACAGCGTGTCGGTGTGCGCGGAGCCGTAGCCGTTCAGCCAGGCGTAGTACGAGCCCGAACGGGCGGACTCGCTGCTGGAGTTGGTGATCACTCCGCTGGAGGCGGTCCAGGTGGCGCTGCCCGACTCGAAGCCGCTGTTGCCCAGGAGCTGGGCCGCGGTGCAGGTGGAGCCGCCCCCGCCGCCACCGCTGCCGCTTCCGCCGGCCAGCCATTCGGTGGCGTTGAGGGCGAGGGGGGCGTTGGTGGCGCCGGTGTCGTTCCAGCCGTCGTAGAGGGTGTTGCCGGACTGGCCGGTGCCGTCGTCGATGGGCGAACTGTCGCCCCAGAACGCCACCCGGCCGCTGCCGAAGGTGCTGGTCGCGAAGAAGGCACCGGTGTTGCCGGAGTAACCGGTGCGGTACACAAGGCCCTTGACGGAGGAGTTGTCGGCCGGTTTCAGCGTCGCCGTGGTGCCGCTGGCGATGAGGCTCTTGCTGACCGTGCCGAACGAGCCGTGCAGCACCGGGTCGCTGCTGTCGCTGATCGCGCTCGGGTGGTCGGAGCTGATGCTCAGCGAGTCGATCGAGAAGCCGAACGGGTCGGTGGAGTCGACGCTGTTGTTCGTCATCAGGTCGTTGAGGATCTCCACCGCGTCCTCACCGTCGTTGTTGCGGTCGGCACCGGTGTGGTCGGAGATCATGAACAGTCCGCCGCCGTTCTTCACGAAGGTCATGATCGCCGTCTTCTCGGCGGTCGTGAACAGCGTGTTGGGCTCGGGCAGCACCAGCGTGTCGAAGTTCGACAGGTCGGTGGCGGCGGAGCCGCCGTAGGAGAGGCTGGACCCCGACGGCAGCGTCTTCAGGCTGTAGTCACCGGTCTTCTGCAGGGCCACGCCCCAGGAGGACAGGGCGCCGGTCCAGTCGGTCTCGGCGGACGGCGAGGAGTCCTCGCCCAGTGGGTCGGGCTGGCTGGTGGAGACGATCCAGTCGGCGTTGCCCGCCGTCTCCGCGTGCGCGTTGTCGAACAGGACGCGGTGCGGGGTGGCCGCGGCGGCGGGAACGGCCGTGGCCGCCTCGACGGCGACGCCCGCGACCAGCAGGCCGAACACGGTGACGGCGGTGGTGAGCCGGTGGCGGGATCTGGGGAGCTGGGGCATCCGGATTACCTCCGTGTGGGGTGGGGGCAGAAGTGGGTGCGGGCAGGATTACGCGCGTAGACACAGGGCATGTCTGCGCGCGTAGACACCCGGTCGGGGGGACCCCTTCGACCGTTGAAATTGAAAGGTACATGGCGACCAGAGCACTGAACAGACGTCACTTCGCACACCGGGCCAACGATTGACTCCGCGTTGACCGTTGGTTGAAACGGCACGGACTGTCCCCGGCATCCGCGGGCATGCGAACCATGCGGGGGCCTGGAGAAGAGGGGCTGAGATGGAGATCTCGGGGATCATCAGTGCCATCGTGATCGGCATCGTCATCGGCGTGCTGGGACGGCTCGTGGTCCCGGGCCGGCAGCACATCGGTGTCCTGCTGACCATCCTCGTCGGCATCGTCGCCGCGCTGCTCGGCTCGGCGATCGCGGCGGGGCTCGACGTGGCCGACACCAAGGGCGTGGACTGGATCGAGTGGCTCATCCAGATCGGGCTCGCCGCGCTGGGCGTCGCCGCGCTGGACCGGACCAGGGTGCGCCGCTGAGCGCGGACGACGGATCGATAACCCGTTGCGGACAGGTCCGGGCGGCGGCTAGCTTCGGCGGGCCCGCCGCCCCGAACCGACCGTGACGGAGCTCCGTTGACCCTGCGTATCGTCCCCCTGGCCGACCCCGAACCCGGCACGTCGAGCCGCCGTCTGGCGTGGCTGGCCTCGGCCGGCGACGGAGCGCCGGTCGGCTCCGCGTTCCTCCGGCTGTTCACCAAGGAGGGCCAGGACCACCTCGCGGAACTGGAGATCGCCGTGCACGCCGCCGAGCGACGGCGCGGGGTCGGCACCCGGCTGCTGGACGCCGCCGTGGCCGCGGCCCGGGCCGAGGGACGGCGGTCGGTCATCGCCCAGGCCGAACGGGGCTCCGCCGCCGACCGGTTCCTGGCGGCGCGCGGCTTTCGCCGGGTGCTGTCCCTGACGTACGCCCGGCTCGCGCTGAAGGACGTCGACCTCGCGGCGCTCCCCGAACAGGGGTGTCCCGGCTACGAGTTGACCGAGTGGGAGGGCACGGTCCCCGCCGAACTGGCGCAGTCCTACGCCGATTCACGGCGCGCCATGGACGACATGCCCATGGAGGACACCGACTTCGGCACGGTCTTGTGGGACGTGGAACGCGTGGTCGCGGCAGCCGAGGCGGTGGCGCGGCGCGGCGACCTGCTGCACACCGTGGCCGCGGTGGACACCGCGGACGGAACGATCGTCGGCTTCTCCGAGCTGGTCGTGCCGGGTGACGGGCTCGGGGACGGCCAGCACTACGGGACGGCCGTCCTGCCCGAGCACCGCGGACGCAGGCTCGCCCGCTGGATGAAGGCGGCGTCCGTGCGCCGGACCCGGGAGCGGTACCCGGAGCTGGCCGGGCTGCTCACCGACACCGCGGACAGCAACGCGCCCATGCTCGCCGTCAACGCGGCCCTCGGGTACGTGCCCACGCACCAGGCGGTGGAGTATCAGCTGGACCTGTGAGCCGACGCGGGCCCCGCAGCCGACCGCAAGGCGGCACCGGCCGCCCCCACCGGCCAGCCATGAGCCGGTGGCGCGGCCCGCAGCCGACCGCAACGCAGCACCGGCCGCCCCCGTCGGCAGCCATGAGCCGGCGCGTGGCCCGCGGCGGGCCGGGAGGCGGCACCGGCCGCCCGCGCCGGTCAGCGCTGGGCCGCCCGCATCGCGGCGAGGCCCTCGTGAGCCGACGGGTACACCGGCGTCCAGCCCAGCTCCCGTTCCGCCTTCGCGATCGACACCCGCAGCGTCGAGGCCATGATCGCGTGCGCGTACGTCATCGGCCGCATCATCCACAGCGGCACGGCCATCGGCTTCGGCAGCCCGAACTCCCGGGCCACGGCCAGGAGATGGGCCCGGAACCCGAGGGGTGTGCGGTCGGCGACGTTGTACGCCTGGCCGGGGCGGCCGTGCTCGACGGCGGCGACCATCGCGCGGGCGGCGTCCGTCAGCTCGATCCAGGGGACGACGTGGCCGTGGTCCGCGGGGGCGGGCAGTTGCCGCCTGCGCAGCATGGGCAGGAGGTTCTCGGTGCCGCCGGGGCCGTAGAACGCGCCGTAGCGCAGGGCCACGCCCTCGAGGCCGGCGGCCTCGAAGGTCAGCTGTTCCTTGGTGCGCATCCCGGCGAGATGCCGCTCGAACTCCGGGTCGGTGCCGCGCGGGCCGAAGGCGTCGTCCTCGGTGAGCTCCCGGTCGCCGTGCTCGCCGTAGCCGTAGCCGAAGACCATCGACTCCGCGACGAAGCGGCGGGCGCCGGTCGCCCGCGCGGCCTCGATGAGGTGAGCGGTGCCCTCGATGCGCAGGGCGTTGGTGGCGTACATGTCGCGGTGGCGCAGGGGCGGCTTGCTCAGGGCCGTCACGGCGTGGATCACCGTGTCGAAGTGGTGCCCGTCGACCGCGCGGAGCACGGCGTCGCGGTCCATGAGGTCGGCCCGCACCCCGTTGTCCCGGCCGCGGCCGAGGCCGGTGACCTTGTGCCCCGCCTCGGTCAGCGCGCGGGTGATGTGCCGGCCGAGGACGCCGCTGGCCCCCGCGAGCAGGATGCTCTGGCTCTGGCTGCTCCGGCGGCTCTCGTTGTTCTGATTCGTCGTCATGCCTCTGCGACGGATCGAGCGAGCGCCGATGTGACATCGCGCCCGTGTGTACTAGGTCACGGCGTGTACAGGTACGGGGTGGTCGTGGTCAGCGGTTCGAAGCCGAGGCGCTCCAGGATGGGCCGGCTGGTGCTCATGGCGTCGACCTGGAGGTAGCGGTAGCCGCGCTCCGCGGCCTCGCGGGCCCGCAGGGCGACCAGGGCGCGGTAGATGCCGCGACCGCGCCAGGACTCGACGGTGCCGCCTCCCCAGAGCCCGGCGAACCGGGTGCCGGGCACCAGCTCCATCCGGGCCGCGCTGACCGGCGTGTCCCCGTCCAGGGCGACGACGGCGACCACGTTCTCCGGGTCGGCGGTGAGCTGGGCGAGCAGTTGGTGCCGCAGCCGGGTGCTGTCGGTGCCGAAGGCCGCCTCGTGCACGTCGGCCACGAGGTCGACGCCCGCCCGGTCGGTCACGGGCAGGACGCGGATGCCCGCGGGCGGCTCGGCGTCCAGGATCAGGTCGTTGACCTCGCCGATCATCAGGGTCTCCTCGGGCTGCGGGGTGAACCCCGCGGACCTGAGCCGCTGCCCGAGATCGACCGGCAGGTCATGGCCGTACAGCTTCCACTCGAACTCGTGGCCGAGCCCGGAGTAGTACGCGATCTGCTCGGCGATCGCCGCGTCGGCGCCGCCGTCGTCCAGATCGGACCAGACCACGCCGTTCCAGCCGCGCGCGGTGGAGACCTGCCGGACCACCCTTCCCGTCCGTTCGATCCGGGACTCCGGGCTGTCCGGCTGTGCGCCCTCGCGCATGTCCCGGTCGTACAGGGCGAGCACCGCGGCATGATCCATGGGTTCACTCCAGCAGCAGGAAGCATCCGGGGCAACACCTTTACGGGCCATGATGTCCAGGAACATTCCCGCGAGGACCGGTCGAGGAGGGCCGTACGCCATGGTCGTGAAGGACGAGGAGCTGTCGTATCTGCGCCGCTGTGTGGAGCTGGCCGCCGAGGCGCTGGAGGCCGGGGACGAGCCGTTCGGCTCGGTCCTGGTGGGCGGGGACGGCACGGTGCTCGCCGAGGACCACAACCGGGTGGCCTCCGGGGACCGCACCCGGCACCCCGAGTTCGAGCTGGCGCGCTGGTCCGCGGCGCGTCTGACGCCCGAGGAACGGGCGGCGGCGACGGTGTACACCTCCGGCGAGCACTGCCCGATGTGCGCGGCGGCGCACGCCTGGGTGGGCCTCGGCCGCATCGTGTACGTGGCCTCGTCGGAGCAACTGGTCGGCTGGCTGCAGGAGTTGGGTGTGGCCCCGGCTCCGGTGCGCGCCCTGCCGGTCCGGGAGGTGGCTCCCGGCGTGGTCGTCGAGGGGCCGGTGCCGGAGCTCGCGGAGGAGGTGCACGCCCTGCACCGCCGTTTCCACCGGCGGTGAGGCCCGTGGGGTTCCGGATGCAGCCGTCCGGGTGGGGTGCCTACGATCGGAAAGGATCCCGGACCAGGTAGGACGGCCCGGTCTCCTCCACCGGGGGAGGCGCTTGCCCTTGCTGCCGGCACATCGGCTGATGGCGGCCCACATCACGACGGTCGCCGTCGCCACCCTCGTCCACCTGACGGTCCCCAGCGCCCGCACCTCGCTGTGGGCCGTCATCGGACTCGCCGGCGTCGCCGCCGTACTCGCCGGTAGCCTTCTGCACCGCCCCGCGCACCGCTGGCCCTGGTGGGTGCTGGCCGCCGGTCTGCTGACCTTCATCGCGGGCGACACGTACTACAACGTGATGGAGACGTACTTCCACGCGGCCAACCCCTTCCCCTCCCCCGCGGACGCCTGCTACCTCGCGACCTATCCGCTCTTCGCGGTCGGCCTGTCCGGACTGGTGCGCCACCGCTGGTCGGGCCACGACCTGCCGAGTCTGCTGGACGCCCTGATCCTGACCAGCGGTCTCGCGCTGCCGGTGTGGGTGTACCTGGTCCAGCCGCTCACCGAGGTCGAGGGACTGACCTGGCAGCAGCGGGCGATCAGCGTCACCTATCCGCTCGGCGACGTCCTGGTGCTCGCCCTGCTGGCCCGGCTGCTGGCCCCGGGCCCGGTGGACGGCCCCAACCGGTCGGTGCAACTCCTGGTCGTCGGCACCGCGACGCTGCTGGGCTTCGACATCGCGTACGGCATCCTCCAGCTGAACCTGATGTGGGAGACCGGCACGCTGCTGGACACGGGGTGGATCGTCTTCTACACGGCGTGGGGACTGGCCGCGCTGCATCCCTCGATGGTGGCGCTGACCGCGACCGCACCGCAGCAGGTGTCCCTCCTCCCCCGGCCGCGCCGACTGGTCATGCTGACCGTCGCGACCCTCGTCGCGCCCGGCATCCTGCTGTACGAGGGGCTGAGCGGCTCACCCCACCACGCCTCCGTGATCGCCGCCTTCTCCAGCGTGCTGTTCCTGCTGGTCATCCTGCGTCTGGCGGGCATCGTCGTGGTGCACCGCAAAGCGGTGGCGCGGGAGCTGGCGCTGCGCCGTGCGGGAGCGTCGCTGGTCTCGGCGGTGCGGCTGGAGGAGGTGGCCCGGTCCTGTGAGGCGGCCGTCGACACGCTGCTCGGTCCCACGGTCCGCCACCGCACGCTGCTGCTGTCCGCCGGCCGGGCCGCGGAGTTCACGCCGGGCGGCAGTCGCATGGTGCCCCGCGCCGAGCTCGGTCCCGACCTCGCCGACGACCTCGGGACCCTGCCCGCCGTCCTGGCCTACCCGATGACACCGCCCGACCGTCCCGCCGCCCAGGTCCCGGGGGTCCTGCTGGTCGCGGGACCGTCCGAGCCGCTCCACGAGACCCGGGCCTCGCTGGAGATCCTCGCCTCCCACGCGGGCCTGGCCGTCGAGCGGGTCGCGCTGCGCCAGGAGATCGTCCGCCGGGAGAGCGAGGCGTACTTCCGCACCCTCGTGCGGAACACCTCCGACGTCATCCTGATCGTCGAGGACGACAACACCGTCCGCTACGCCAGCCCGTCCGCCGCCTCCGTCTTCGGCGACACGGATCTCGTCGGGGCCTCGCTGCCCGGGCTGGTGGACCCCCGCGACCGGAGCCGGGCGGCCCGGGAGCTCGACGCCGTACGGGAGAGCGGGCCGCGCGCCACCCACGACCACTGGTGGGTGCGGCACCGGGAGGGCCGGGTCGAGGTGGAGGTGCGGTGCAGCGACTTCCGGGACGAGCGCACCGTGGCCGGGCTCGTGGTCACCCTGCGCGATGTGACCGAGCAGCGGCGTCTGGAGCACGAGCTGACCCAGCGGGCCTTCCACGACTCCCTGACCGGGCTGCCCAACCGCACGCTGCTCCTGGAACGCATCGAGCGGGCGCTGCTGCGCGGCCGCCGCGAGGGCTCCCTGACCTGTCTGCTCTTCGTCGACCTGGACGACTTCAAGCAGGTCAACGACACCCTCGGACACTTGGCGGGAGACCATCTGCTGATGGCCGTCGGCAGCCGGCTGGCCAAGGCGCTGCGGCGCACCGACACGGCCGCCCGGCTGGGCGGTTCGCGCCCGGCGAGATCGCCCGGTCGGTGGAGTTCGGCGCCGGGCCCAATCTCTACCCGCTGATCCTCGCCTCCGCGGCCGGCCGCCGTATCGAGGCCGTGGAGGCGGGGGCCGGCAACATCGCCTATCTGGAACGGCAGATCGTGTGCGGGCCGGAGGCGAGCTGGCTGCCCTTCCACGCGCTGTGCCGGCGGCTCAACCCCGAGCTGCCCTCGACGCCGGCCCGGTCGCTGGCGCGGGTGCACGTCGTCCACCAGGATGTCCGCACCCTCGAACGGGGCGGATACGGGCTCGCGTCCATGCACTTCGTCGCGGAGGGCGCCACCGAGGACCGCGAGGAGTTCGCGGACTTCTGCCGGGCGTTCGCGCGGTGCGTGCGGCCGGGCGGCCATCTGGTGGCGGCGTTCATGGAGAACATGCCGACGTACCGGATCGGGCCGGCGTCGAGATGGCCGGGCTGCCCGGTGGACCCGGCCACGGTCGAAGCCGTATTCGCGCCGCTGACCCGCGACTTGACGGTCCGTCATATCGACCGGGATCCGACGCTGCCGGATTACGGCGACTCGGGGATGGTGCTGCTGACGGCCACCGTGGCGCCCTCGTGAACACGGCGGAGGCCCCGCCGGTCGCCATTCCGGCAGGGCCTTCCGTCGTCCTCCTGAGGAGGGGGATCAGCGCTCCGTCCCGGGGCGGAAGCGCCGGTACAGCGCCGCCCCGCCGAGCAGCAGCGCGGCGCTGCCCGCCGCGGCCGGGAGCGTCAGGTCGGTGCCGGTGCGGGCGAGGGAGGCCACGGGCAGCCGGGGTGCGGGCGCGGTGGCCTTGGGGCCGGGGTGCGCCTCGGGCGGTGCGGGCGGCTTCGGGGCCGGGTGCCGGGGGGTCTCACCGGGAGCGTCGCCGGGTTCGTCGCCGGAGGTGTTGACGGACTCGTTGCCGGTGGCCGGGTTGCCGACGCCGACCACGTCGACGCTGTTGCCGGTGACGTTCACGGGGAGGTGGACGGGGAGCTGGACGCCGTTGCCGGAGATCACCCCGGGCGAGCCCTCCTCGTCGCCCCGGGCCGCGGCGCCCGCCGGTGCGGGGGAGCCGCCTGCGCCCTCGTCGGCGCAGCGGTTGCCCGCGGCCGGGTTGAGGAGCCCCACCACGTTCACGGTGTTGCCGCACACGTCGACCGGTACGTGGACCGGCAGCTGGATCGTGTTGCCGGAGACCGCACCGGGCGAGTCGGCCGCGGCACCGTCCGCCGCCGAGTCGGCGAACGCCGGCATCGTCACGGCCATGGCGCCGGACACCGCGGCGACGGCGATCACACCGTTTCGGGTAACCCGTTTCATAGGTTCCCTGCCTTCCAGACTTGGTCGCGGGCGTTCGCCCGCACCGGATAAAACGCAGGCGAACCATCCGAGTTATGGCTTATCGGCCTTTCACCCCATCGAGCGGCATGGTTGTCGAACTGGCAGTAAAACCGTCGAATGCACATGGAGCGGCGCAGGATAAGGCATTTCATATGATCCCGCCCGCCCGGAGGCGCCCCTTCCGGGGGCCGCCTATCGTGAGCGTGGGTGCCGCTCTCCCGGTCCGCGACGGGCGCCCTTGGAGGCATCGATGCTGGCCAAGCTGTCTGGGCGGCCCCGGCTCCGGCGCTGCGCGCTCGCCGGAGCGGTCGGCCTGACGCTGCTGGGCGCGGGACTGCCGACGGTGACCGCGGACAAGGACAAGCCGGACCTCTCGCGGTTCTACGACCAGAAGGTCACATGGTCCAAGTGCGCGGGCCTGGAGGCGCCCAAGGACCTTCAGTGCGGCAAGGTGACCGTCCCCCTGGACTACTCCGCGCCCGCGTCCGGCACGCTGGAACTGGCCCTGGCCCGCTACCGGGCCACGGGGAGGCCTCGGGGTTCGGTGCTGCTGAACTTCGGCGGTCCGGGCGGCGCCGGCGTCAGCGAACTCGCCGCCGGAGGCGACGAGTTCATGGGGCTGACCAAGGGCTACGACGTGGTGTCCTTCGATCCGCGCGGCGTCGGCCGGTCCTCGCCGGTCAGTTGCGGGGACGGCGCCGACCAGGCGCTGGCGGCGACGGACGACGGTTCCGAGGTGAGCGACGACCCGCGATCCGTGCTCACGCAGTTGAGGAAGGCCGCCGCCGCGTGCGCCGAGCACTCCGGCCCCGTCCTGCCCCACATCGGCACGGTGAACGCCGCCCGCGACCTCGATGTGATGCGTCAGGTCCTCGGCGACAAGAAGCTCAACTACCTCGGCTTCTCCTACGGAACCCGGCTCGGCGCGGTGTACGCGGCCCAGTTCCCCAAGAGGGTCGGCCGGTTGGTGCTCGACGGCGTCGACACACTGACCGAGCCCATGCCCGAGCAGGCGCTCGTGGGAGCCGAGGGCCAGCAGAAGGCGCTGGACGACTTCGTCGACTGGTGCGCCGACGACATCGCCTGTCCGTTCGGTCAGGACACACGCTCCGCCCGGGAACAGGTCGTACGGCTGATCGACTCGCTCGACGAGGACCCGGTGCCGACCGACTGGGGCGGCACCTTCTCCGGCCAGGATCTCGTCGGCGCCCTCTCGCAGGCCCTCTACAGCAGGGAGCTGTGGCCGTCCCTGGAGCGGGCCGTCGCCCAGCTCGTCGAGGACGGCGACACGCGGGGCGTCCTGAGCTTCTCGGGCGGCGGCTACGCGCTGCCGCGCCGGGCGGCCGGCGACGACGGACACGACGACAGCGAGGGTCAGCTCGCCGACCAGGAGGACGTCCCGCTGGACAACCTGCCGGCCGCGCTCATGGCGATCAACTGCGCGGACGACCCCGATCGCCCCACCGCCGACGAGATCACCCGGAACCTCGGCCGGCTGCGCGCCGAGTACGAGCAGGTCTCCCCCGTCTTCGGCCGCTACCGCCTGACCGAGGTGCTGATGTGCTACGGCCGCCCCAAGGGCACCGACTACATCCGCACGCACGTACGGGACGTCGACGGCCCGAAGATGCTCCTCGTCGGCACCCGCGGCGACCCTGCGACGCCGTACCGCTGGACCGTGGAGACCGCGAAGCGGCTGGGCGACGCGGCCGTGGTGCTGGACAACAAGGGCGACGGCCACACCGGGTACGGCTCCTCGACATGCGTGCAGCGCAAGGTGGACGCCTTCCTGCTCTACGGCTCCCTGCCGCCCAGCGGCAGCTCCTGCGGGCCGGAGGACGACGACCGCTGAGCCGTTGTGATCCGTGGCGAGCCGTCGTCGGCAGGTCCCGCGGGAGGTCGCGGGAGGCCCCGGGAGGCCCCGGGAGGCCCCGGGAGGTTCATGCCTCCCAGTGGGCCAGCTGCCGCAGGGCGTGCGCGGCCCGGCCGAACCCGTCGTCGCCGAGCACGCCACGCAGTTCGGCGTTGAAACGGTCGATCTCCGGCTGCGCCGCCGTCAGTGCCGCCTCCCCCGCCTCGGTCAACTCCAGCACCACGGCCCGGTGTTCGCGCGGATGCGCCGACTTCGCGACGAGTCCGGCCGCGGTGAGCCGGGCGACCAGCGCGGTGACCGCCGACTCGCGCAGTCCGAGTGTGCGGGCCAGCTGCTGCTGGGTCTGGCGAGGCCGGTCGCGCACCGCGAACAGGGCGCCGAGCTGGGCCGTGGTCACCCCCGCGGCGGCCAGGCAGCGCCGGTCCGCGCTGGTGCGCAGACGGTGGGCCGCCCGCTGGAGGAGGAAGTAGAGGCGCAGGTCGGGCTCGGCGGGCATGGGCCGATGTTGACAGAGGACACCCGCTCGCGCCACCCTCACTTCACTGATGAAGTGAGGTGACGGGGTGAGCGGCACGATGGATCTGGAGCTGGCGCGGAAGGTCCTCGGGGAACAGCCCTTCAGCAGGCTGCTGGGCGCCCGGGTGACGGCCTTCGGGGACGGCGAGGCGGCCCTGGAGCTGGACATCCGTGAGGAACTGCTCCAGCAGTACGGCTTCGTCCACGGCGGAGTGCTCTCCTACGCCGCCGACAACACCCTCACGCTCGCCGCGGCGACCGTCGCCGGTGCGGGGCTGATCACGTCCGGGTTCACCATCGACTACCTGCGTCCGGCGACGGGCGCCGTCCTGCGCGCGCACGGCCAAGTGGTGCGGGCCGGCCGCACCCGGGTCGTGACCCGTTGCGACGTCGTGACGGTGGACGACGCAGGGACGGAGACCCTGTGCGCGGTGGCGCAGGGGAACATCGCCGTGCTCGAAGCGCCGGGCGGGAAGGCCTAGTTCAGAACTCGACCGGGTCCCGCACGATCGGGCAGGTCATGCAGTGGCCGCCGCCCCGGCCGCGGCCCAGTTCCGCGCCGACGATGGTGATCACCTCGATGCCGGCCTTGCGCAGCAGGGTGTTGGTCTGGGTGTTGCGGTCGTAGGTGAACACCACGCCGGGCTCCAGGGCGACCGCGTTGTTGCCGCTGTCCCACTGCTGGCGCTCGGAGGCGTAGGCGTCCCCGCCGGTCTCCACGACCCGCAGTCCGGGCAGGCCGAGCGCCTTGGCGACGACGTCCACGAAGGGGGTCGAGCCCTCGTCGACGAGTTCGATGCCGGGCGCCTTGTCGCTGGGCCGCAGGGAGAAGGTGTGGACGCCGTCCATGATGGTCGGGTACAGGGTGACCAGGTCACGGTCGGCGAAGGTGAAGACGGTGTCGAGGTGCATCGCGGAGCGCAGCTTCGGCATCCCGGCGACGATGACGTGCTCGGCGGCACCGTTCTTGAACAGCGCCGCGGCCACCTGGGTGATGGCCTGGCGCGAGGTGCGCTCGCTCATGCCCATCAGGACCACGCCGTTGCCGACCGGCATGATGTCCCCGCCCTCGAACGTGGCCTGGCCCCAGTCGAGTTCGGGGTCGCCCCACCAGACGGTGGAGCCCACGTAGTCGGGGTGGAAGCTGTAGACCGCCTTCATCAGCAGCGTCTCGTCGTGCCGGGCGGGCCAGTACAGCGGGTTGAGCGTGAGGCCGCCGTAGAGCCAGCACGTGGTGTCGCGGGTGTAGAGGGTGTTGGGCAGCGGCGGCATCAAGTACTCGCGTACGCCGGTCGATTCGCGGGCGAGTTCCAGGTAGCCGGAGCGGAAGTCCTCGGGCAGGTCGGTGGTGGCCAGGCCGCCGATCAGGTACTTGGCGAGCCGTTCGGGTTCGAGGGACTCCAGGTAGGCGCGGGTGGCGTCGACGAGGCCGAGGCCGACCTCGTTGGCGACGATCTTCCGGTCCAGGAGCCAGTCCCGGGCGCCCGGCACGGCCATGGTCTGGGCGAGCAGATCGTGCAACTCGACCACGTCGACGTCGCGTTCGCGCAGCTTGTTCACGAAGTCGGCGTGGTCGCGCTGGGCGTTCTCCACCCACATGACGTCGTCGAAGAGCAGATCGTCGGAGTTGGTGGGGGTGAGCCTGCGGTGGGCGAGTCCGGGTGCGCAGACCAGCACCTTGCGGAGTCTGCCGACCTCGGAGTGGACGCCGTACGCGGGACGGGTGTCTTGACTACTGGTCACGGTGCACCTTCCGGGGACTTCACAGGCTGATCCAGCCCAGTGCCAGGGCCACGATGCCGAGGACCGCGCCGGCCACCGACACGGCGAGGATGACGAACTCGCGTGGCGAGAAGGGCCGTCGGCCCTGCTCCCTGCGGGCCATCACGAACAGCACGCTGGCGGGGGCGTAGATGATGAAGGAGACGAGTACGAACTTGAGGCCGGCCGCGTAGATGAGGAACGCGGTGTAGAGGGTGGCGACGACGGCGATCACCAGCCGGCCCCGCGGCCCGCCCAGGCCGATCTTCACCGCGAAGGCCGCCGCCAGCAGGAACGGGATCAGGGTCAGCGCGCTGGTCAGGTCGAGGGCGAAGTTGAAGGCGTCGTCGGAGAACAGCGTGACGACCAGGACGATCTGGCTGAGCACGGTGGACATCACCAGCGCCGGCACCGGTACGTCGGCGGCGGTGGCGCGCTTGAGGAAGCGCGGCATGTCGTCGTCCTTGGCGGCCACGTACAGCACTTCGGCCGCCATCAGCGTCCAGGCCAGATAGGCGCCGAGCACGGAGACGATCAGGCCGACGCTGACGAACACCTTGCCCCAGGTGCCGACCGCGTGCTCCAGCACCTCGGCCATGGAGGGCTGCCGCAGCTCGGCGATCTCCGCCATCGGCATCAGGCCGTACGACACGATCGTCACCGACGCGAAGATCGCGAAGACGCTGACGAAACCGAGGATCGTGGCCCGCCCGACGTCCTCGCGGCGCCTGGCGTGCCGGGAGTAGACGCTCGCGCCCTCGACGCCGAGGAACACGAACACCGTGGCCAGCATGGTGCCCTTGACCTGGTTGAAGAGGGAGCCCGCGTAGTCGGCGCCGCCGAAGTTGTCGGCGAAGACGGCCGGCTTGAGGTAGAAGAGCGCGAGGATGACGAAGACGATGATCGGCACGACCTTGGCGACCGTGACGATGCGGTTGATCGCCGCCGCTTCCTTCACCCCCCGGCTGATCAGGGCGAAGAACAGCCAGAGCCCGATCGAGGACAGCACCACCGCGAGGACCGTGTCGCCGTCGCCGAGGGCGGGGGCGATCGCGCCGATCGTCGACATGATCAGCACCCAGTACGTCACGTTGCCGACGCAGGCACTCGCCCAGTAGCCGAACGCCGAGAAGAAGCCCAGGTATTCACCGAAACCGGCCTTGGCGTACGCGTACACACCCGCGTCCAGGTCGGGCCTGCGCACCGCGAGCGTCTGGAAGACGAAGGCGAGCATCAGCATGCCGGTGCCGGCCACGGCCCAGGCGATCAGGGCACCGGCCACGCCGGTCTCCTGCGCGAACCGGCGCGGCAGGGAGAACACGCCGGCGCCCACCATCGAGCCGACCACCATGGTGGTCAGCGTCGGCAGCGACAGTTTCGCGGCGGGGGGCGACTGGGTCTTGGTGTCGGCCTGACTCATCGGAGACCTACCGTCATGAGGAGACCCAAGCGACGCTAACAGCGAAATGTTCTGATTGCCTGACTTCGTTGCCCCTAATGCCCTATCCGGCGATCAGTCCTATCGTGCTGATATGGAGCACGCACTCAGTCCCACGACCCTTTCCGAGCTGCGGCGCCCGCGCCGCTATCCGGCGGTGTCCGTGCTGACTCCGACCCATCGCCGGGAGCCCGAGAACACCCAGGACCCGGTCCGGCTGCGCAATGTCGTGGCCGAGGCCAAGAAGCAGCTGGAAGCCGATCCCGCGGTCCCCCGCGAGCGGCGCATCGACGTCGCCCGCCAGCTCGACCAGGCCCTCACCGAAGTCGACCTGGCACACGCCGAGGACGGTCTGGTGATCTTCGCCGCGCCGGGTGAGCACCAGGTCTGGTCGCTGGCCCGCAGCGTGCCCGAACGCGTGGTGCTGTCGGACACCTTCCTCACCCGCAACCTCGTCTCCGCACAGGCCTCCGAGCGGCCCTTCTGGGTTCTGTCGGTCGCCCCCGACCGCGCCACGCTCTGGAACGGCGGCACGGACCGGGTCGCAGAGGAGCGCATCGCGGGCTTCCCGCTCACCAGGGACCACCGCGAGAACTTCGACGCCGAACGCCAGGAGCGCATCGGCGACATGCCGAGCACGTTCCGGGACGAGAGCACCCGGCACTTCCTGCGCGACGCCGACACCGCGATGGCGAAGCTCCTCAGGGATCAGCCACGGCCGCTCTACGTCACCGGCGAGCAGGCGGCGCTGTCCGTCCTGGACGAGGTCGGCACCTGCACCAAGGACGCCGTGCACGTCCCGCACGGCGGACTCGCCCACGGCACCCCGGACGCCGTGTGGCAGGCGGTACGGCCACTGCACGAGGCCGAGACCCGCAAGACCACCGCGGCCGTGACCCGGGAGCTGGAGACGGCGCGCGGCAGGCGTGCCTTCGCGGCCGGGGTCGACGAGGTCTGGCAGAACGCCCGGGAAGGCCGCGTCCGGCTGCTCGCCGTCGAGGAGAACTTCCGGATCACCGTGCGTGACACCGGCGGCGACCATCTGGTCCCGGCCGCGAGCGACGACCTCGACGCCCGCGAGGACATCGTGGACGAGATCGTCGAGCAGTGCCTGGAGACGGGCGCCGACGTGCGCTTCGTACCGGACGGAACCCTGAGCGACGCGCGCGGGATCGCGGGGGTGCTGCGGTACTGACATTGAACTCGGGGACGACCGCACCGCACGGGAAGGTCCTGACATGGCGCAGACATCCGGCGGGGGACACCCCGACATCAGCGCACGACGCCTGGGCGGCGGCCTCACGCTCTTCGCCGGCTGGGCGCTGGAGCTGAGCGGCACGCTCAGCATCCTCCTCGGTGTCGTCGCCGTCACCCGCGACACCATTTTCAGCTCGCCCGACTACACCTACGAGTTCAGTCTGACGGCGTGGGGCTGGATCCACATCGTCGTCGGCATCGGGCTCGTCGCCGCCGGCCTGGGAGTGCTCCTCGGCAAGAGCTGGGGCACCGGGGCCGGCGCCGCACTGGGCGCGGTGAGCCTGATCACCCAGTTCATGTTCATCCCCTTCTATCCCCTGTGGTCGATCAGCGTGATGACGCTCGACATCGTCGCGGTCTGGACCCTGGCCAGAGCCGGCTTCGTGGACGACCGGCGACCTTGACAGGGCCCGTCAGACGCTCCCGAACAGCGCGCTCAGCCCGCGTTCGACCTCCGCGCCGACGTCCTCCTGCCCGGCCGCCACGACGGCGTACGTGCGCAGCAGGAAGCGGCGGAGCGCGGCGGTGTCGAACTGGAGCAGGGCCAGCCCGTACGGGGAGTGCAGCTCCACGACCGTACGGGCCCGGCCGCACGGCCACAGGTGCACGTCCCCGCCGCCGGCCGGGCCGCGCAGGCCCGCCTCCAGCAGACCCCGCGCGAAGCTCCAGGTGACGGTGGAGCCGTCCAGGGAGATCTCCGGCGGGAAGTCGATGTGCACCGCGAGCGGGTCCGCGGAGGTATAGCGGAAGGTCGCGGCGACGGGCAGCTCCTGCTCGTCGGCCGTGACCAGACGCCCCTTGGCGGACTGCTCGATGGTGATGTCCATGGTCGGTCTCCCCTGCGGATCGGAGGGCGGCCCTCTTGCCGGTACGTCTTTACGACCTCGCAGGTGCCGCCTGCATTACGCGGAGACCCCCATCAATTGCTGTGACCTACGTCACCCATAAAAGGGATGTTCGTCATTTAAGGTTACGAACTTGTCCGAACCCACCGCAGGGGACGGGAGAGTTCCTGCCATGTCCGACGGCCCCGCCGCCACGTCCGCGTCCACACCCGCGTCCGCCGACTCCTCCATAGCCGCGTACACCCGCGTCTACGAGGAGGAACAGCCGCGCCTGGTCGCCTACGCCCGCTCGCTGACCCGTGACCCCTGGGTCGCCGAGGACCTGGTGGCCGAGGCGCACTTCCGGGTCTGGCGGCGGCTGTCGGCCGGCCATGAGGTCGACAACGTCCCGGCGTACCTGATGACGACCGTCCGGCACCTCGCCGCGACGGTCGGCGCCGCCGCGGCCCGTGAGACCCCGCAGGACCCGTGGGCCGCCGAGGGGGTGCAGGTCGGCACCGCCGGGGACGACCCGGCCGAGCGGGTCTCCTCCGTGGACCTGCTGGCCCGGGTGCTGGGCCAGCTACCGCAGCGGTGGGTCAAGGCGCTGTGGCTCGCGGAGGCGGAGGACGTCCCGCTGGAGGACATCGGCCGCCGCATCGGCACGAAGCGCGGCGCCACCGCCGTACTGCTGCACCGGGCCCGCGAGGGCATGCGCCAGGCGTTCCTGCGCGCACATCCCGGCACCCCGGCCGACCCGGCGTGCGAAGCGCACTGGGACCGTATGCCCGCCCATGTACGGGAGGCCTCCACACCCCGTCAGTCCGCGCAGCTCCTCGCGCACCTCGATGACTGCGCCGACTGCCGTGCGCGGCTCGCGGTGCTGATGCGCGCCAACGACCGGCTGCCGGCGCTGGCGGGTCCGGCGCTGCTGATCTTCGTCCTGGGCGGCTCGGGCAAGTTCCTGCTGCCGCTCGCGGCCGGGTCGGCGGGCGCGGGTGCCGCCGCGGCCTCGGGCTCCGGGGCGCACGGGGGCGGCGGTCTGCTGCATGCCGCACGCCATGTCGTGACCGGCGGGTCCAAGGTACCCGGCGCTGCGATGACCGCGATCGGCGCGACGGTGGCAGGCGCGGCGGTCGTGGCCGGGATCGTGCTGAGCAGCGCGGGTCACTCGACGCCGGTACCGCAGCAGCGGGCGGCGACGGTGCAGAGCACACCCGCGCAGACACAGGAGGCGGCGCCGACGGAAGCGCGGGCGAACGGCGTGGTCGGCGACGACTCGCCGCCCGCCGCCGCGCCGGAGGCACCTCAGGCAGCGCCCGCTGAGGAGGGGACGGTCGCTGCGGAGGTGTCCACTCCGGCCGCAACTCCGACTCCGACTTCGGCTCCGACTCCGACTTCGACTCCGGCTTCAACTCTGTTTTCAGCGCCGACTGCGACTCCGGCTCAGGAGACGACAGCCGAGCCCGAGGCCACGGCGTCCGAGCCGGAGCCGGTCACACCTGTGGCGACACCGCCCTCGATGGAAGCGACGCCCCCAGCACCGCCGACGCCCCCCACCCCGGCACCTGTCACATCCACGCCTACGCCCGCCCTCACGCCCACGCCGGCCCCCACCCCGACACCCATCGCGTCCACACCCACGACACCGACATCCGTCGACCCGACCCCCGCCGATCCCACCCCCGTGGACCCGACTCCCGAGCCCACCTCCCCGTCCCGGATCTGCGTCTGGCACGGCCCTGTCCTGATGTGTTACGCCTCTTAGAACACCCGCCCGTCGAACACACAAATGAATCCGCACACGAAAGCCTCGACGCTCCGTCAACTCACGTACGCTCACTACGACTTGCCCCAAAGGCGGCGTACATCATTCGGATGGCGAAACCGCTCCGTGAAGACTGTGGCATATGCCAGAAGCACCACCGTATCGTGTGTTGCCAAATCCCTTACAGGGCGTCGCGGGCTGTGCAACAGTCGTAACGGTCCCTCCGCCCGCCTTGGTCGTACCGTCCCGCATCGGAGTGCGTCATGCCGTCCCACCTCTCCGCGGACCGCCCAGCCGCCCAACCACCCGGGCGCGGCTCGGTCGACGCGCTGATATCGCAGGCGCGGCGGCTCAAGGGCGACGTGGACGCCGTACGGCGGGACGCCCAGGAGGACGGATCGGACCCGCAGGGACGCTGGCAGCGCGCGCTCTACGACCTGGCACTGCACCAACTCGACGACCTCGACGAGCACTTGGCCCAACTGCGGGACGGCCCCGCCCTCGCCGGGCCCGCCGATCCCGCGCCCGCCGAGCAGCCCGCGCCGGCCCCCGCCCGCGGCTCCCTGCTCAGCAGGGTGGGCAGCGCGGAATGGAACCTGCTGACGGACGAGGCGAGTTGGTCCGGAGAGCTCTATCAGATCCTGGGCCGCGACCCGGCCGCTCCCCCGCTCACCCTCGACGAGCTGCCGGCCCTGGTCCTCGACGAGGACCGGCCGAAGCTGACCTCGATGGTCACGGACTGTCTTGTCGACGCCAGGCCCATCGACGGCGAGTTCCGCGTGCTGCACCCGGACGGCGCCGTGCGCACGGTGCACATGATGGGCGAGCCCGTACTCGCCCCGGACGGCAGCACCGCTTCCATGTGGGCCGTGCTGCGGGACGTCAGCGAACTGCGCCGCAGTCAGAAGGTGGTGAGCGAGACGCATGACTCGCTGCAGCGCCACCGGCACCGCGCGCAGACCGAGCACCGGCTCGCGGTCGAGCTGCAGGCGGCCGTGCTGCCGCCGTGGCGCGGTTCCCTGCGGCTCCCGCGGCAGGGGCCGGAAACTCTGGATCTGGCGGCCCACTATCTGCCGTCGTCGACGAACGCTCGCATCGGCGGCGACTGGTACGACGCCCTCCAACTCGCCGGCGGCGACCTGCTGCTCAGCGTCGGCGATCTCACCGGACACGGCGTCGCCGTGACGTCCGGCATGGCGACGCTGCTCGGCGCCGTACGCGGCATGGCGATGGCGGGCACCGAGCCGGGGCAGCTGCTGTCCTGGCTGAACCAGTTACTCGACACCACCGCTCAACCGGCCCTGGGCAGCACCGTCTGCTGCCGGTACCGCCCCGAGACCCGCACGCTGACCTGGGCGCAAGCCGGGCACCCCGCCCCGCTGCTGTTCCGCAACGGGACGGGGCGCAGGCTGAGCGCACCGGACGGCGTCCTGCTAGGCGCGACCTCGGGTGCCGTCTACGAACAGGCCGAAGAGCCTCTCGAGGCCGGCGACCTGCTGGTACTGCACACCGAACAACTGGTGCCCGGGCACCACGGCACGGAGGCCGTGAACCGTCTCCTCGACCTGGCCCCGCGCTTCGACGAGACGTGCACCGCACAGGACTGTGTACGGATGGTCGTGGAGGAGTTCGGCGAGACCGAGCGCACGGACGACGCCTGCGTACTCATCGCAAGGGTGACCCACTGAGCCCGAAAGCACCGCACAAGGCCAGAAGGCGGCTCGCAGGCTGGGCCTGACGGCACCTCAGAGGTTCAGTGTGAGGTTCAGCGCACAAGCCCCCTATGCCCGTGCGCTGTTGCCACCCTTCACCTGCTTCGGCAGGGCCAGCTTGATCTCCTCCCTCAACTCGTGGATCTTCGGGTAGCTGGAGTACTCGGCGGTGAGCCGGTACATCTGGCGCAGCCGGTCCCAGGTGCGGTGCGAGGAGTTGGAACCCATCGACACCAGGGCCAGCCGGGCGTACGTACCGCCCTGTTCCGGGTCGTCCGCGATGAAGCAGGCGGAGGCCATCGACAGGAAGTCGAAGATCTTCGACCGCTGCCGCCCGTCGACCCGCAGGGCCAGGGCCTTCTCCGCGTAGTGCTGGGCGTGCACGGCCGCGCCGGGCTCGTGCTCCGCGAGCGTGCGGTAGGCCAGGGCCTGCATGCCGTACAGGTCCTCCTCCTTGAACATCTGCATCCAGCTCGGCGGCGGCACGTCGCTGCGGTCGGAGACGAAGAGGTCCTCCGCCTGGCCGAGCGTGCGGCGCATCGCCTGCCCCTTGCCCATGGACGCCTGCGCCCAGGCCTCCACGGTGTAGAGCATCGCCATGGTCCGCGGCAGCACTTCGTCGCCGGAACCGGACTGGGCGAGCTTCATCAGGTCGAGTGCGTCGTCGGGCCGGCCCAGGTGCACCATCTGGCGAGCCGCTCTGGAGAGCGCCTCCCCGGCGCGGGGCCGGTCACCGCCCTCACGGGCCGCATGGGCGGCGATGACGAAGTACTTCTGGGCCGTGGGCTCCAGGCCGACGTCGTGCGACATCCAGCCCGCGAGAACGGCGAGGTTGGCGGCGACGCCCCACAGGCGCCGCTGGAGATGGTCGGGGTGACGGTAGGCGAGCATGCCGCCCACCTCGTTGAGTTGGCCCACGACTGCCTTGCGCTGCAGCCCGCCACCGCGGGCCGCGTCCCACGCCCGGAACACCTCGACCGAGCGCTCCAGTTCCTCGATCTCCTGCGACCCGATGGGGGCGGCCTCGTAGCGGTCGAACCCAGCGGGGTCGGCGTGCAGAGGATCGTCGAGCTGGGGGGCGTCGGCCGTGAGGGCCGGATCGGTGTGGAGCCAGTCGTGCATGGCGCTGCTGAGTGCGGATCCTGCGGCGAGCGCGGCACCCGCGCCCACCAAGCCGCGTCGGTTGAGCATGAGGTCCATTCCCGTGAATTCGGTGAGGACCGCAGCAGTCCGCTCGGGCGCCCACGGCACACCGTCGGGATGTTCCGCATTCCCGCCGCCCTGCCGTTTCCCCGCACGCCCGTGCCGGACCAGACCGAGGTCCTCGATGGTCACGACACGGCCGAGACGCTCGGTGAACAGGGCAGCCAGCACCCGCGGTACGGGATCGCGCGGGATCTCTCCCATGTCGATCCAGCGCCGCACCCGCGAGGTGTCGGTCGACAGCTGGGGGTGGCCCATGGCCGCCGCCTGCCGGTTGACCAGCCTCGCGAGTTCACCCTTGGACCAGCCGGCCAGGCCGAACAGGTCCGAAAGGCGGGTGTTGGGTTGTCCGCTCACGTCAAGCCCCCAGGTTCTCGGCTGAGTTGACAGTAGCCCGGCGAGAGTTGCCGGGCGACTATTCGCCAGGGTTCGCCAGGGTGCGCCAGATGGTGTGCCACTGGCCGTCGGGTGTCAGGTAGGAACGCGCCACCCCGACCCGGCCGCTGCCATATGACGGGTGCATTCCCCAGGGTGCACCCGGGCGGCCGGGCCGGGTAGCGCGACAGCGCAACGTACGTGATTGCGCAGGCACGACTGTTGGCGCAGACACATTTGTTGCGCAGACACACCTGTACTGCTGGCACACGAAGGGATCTGTTTCGCCCATGTACGCAGCATCGTCCTCCGTGTCCGCCCCGCCCCGGCCGCTGCAGCCCCGCCCGGCGGGCAGCGGCCCCTACCTCGACCCCGCTCGCCCGGCGGCCCCCGTGCTCGGTGCCGGCAGGACGCGGCGCGTGCCGGGGATCGGTACCCAACCGCTCAGCGGGAGACTCGACTTGTCCGGCCCTCAGGGCGCGCAGTTGCGTGCGGCGATCGCGTCGGTGCACCGGATCTGCCCGGAGTTCGCTCCGGTGCAGGTGCTGCGCCGCAGCGGACGCTCCGTCCTCCTGGTGGGGACGACCGGACGCAGCACGGCCGTCGCGAAGTGTTTACTGGACCACTCCCCGGTGTGGGCCGAGCGGATCCGCCACGAGATAGCGGCGTACCGTTCGTTCGTCCGGCAGCGCCCGCCCGTGCGGGTGCCCCGGCTGATCGCGGCGGACCCGGACAACTGCACCCTGGTGATCGAGCGGATGCCGGGCCGGGTGGCGGCCCTGCACCGGCACCCGACGGAGGCGCCGCCGCGGGCGGACATCCGGGCGGCACTCGGCGCGATCTGCCGGCTCAACGCCTGGCGCCCCCCGGCGGGCACCTTCGACGCCCCGCTGGACTACGCGGCCCGCATCTCCCGCTATCACGAGCTGGGGCTGCTCACCGACCGCGACATGGGCGACCTCCAGAAACTGCTGCACGGCATCGCGCACTCCGCGGGCCGGCAGGGCATGGGCCAGTTCTGCCACGGCGACGCACTTCTCTCGAACATCCTCCTCTCACCGGCCGGTCCAGTGCTGGTGGACTGGGAGCACGCGGGCTGGTACCTGCCGGGGTACGACCTGGCGACGCTGTGGTCGGTGCTCGGGGACGCCCCGGCGGCCCGTCGTCAGATCAGCCAGATCGCACAGTCGGCGGGCCTGGCCTCGCGCGACGCGTTCCTGGTCAACCTGATGCTCGTACTGACCCGTGAGATCCGTACCTACGAGACGGCCGTGCAGCGTTCGATGCACGACACGACCCCGGCGGCACCGGGGGTGGCCCACCCAGGTGCTGCGCCGTCCGGCGAGGAACAGCGGCTGCTGCTGAGGCGGCTGCACGACGACTGCCAGCTGGCCCGGCGGGCCGTACGCGCGGCGGTCGGGACTCGCTGACGGGGACGGAGGTCCGCGGTGCGCCAGGGACAGCCGCGCGCCGCGGACCTTCGTATGTCCGCTCACCGTCTCCCTGCTGAGCGGACCATTGGTGTACGCCACTGACGCCCCGCAGGCACGCGGGCCGCCGCCACGAAACTCCCGCATCCCCTGGTTGACGAGGGAATTCGCCCTCTCCTGGGCATGATTGACGGATCGTCGGCAAGCCGGTACCACTGACGCACGCCCGGCCCCGCACGGCTCATCGCGCCCGACCGTCCCAGGAGGCTGCATTGCGAGTCCCCGCCCAGAGTGCCTCCGGGCACAGACGTACGCGTACCGCCGCAGTGACGGCGGCCCTGCTCTTCCCGCTGCTCGGCGCCGCTCCCTCCGGCGCGCAGACGTCCACGAACAGCCTCCAGCTGGCGTTCGCCTCGGCGGCCGCCGAGTACCAGGTGCCGCAGAGCGTCCTCCTCGGCGTCTCCTACCTCCAGTCCCGTTGGGACACGCATGCCGGCGCGCCGAGCGTGACCGGCGGCTACGGCCCGATGCACCTCACCGACGCCCGCACCGCGCTGGCCGGAGCCGCCCACCACAGTGAGGGCACGGAGGACGCGCGCGGCGACAGCGCCCGCACACCGCTGCTCCCGTCCGCCGAGGTCCCGGCGCCCGCCGAGCTCCCGGCCCGCCTGACGACGCTGCCGAAGGCGGCGGAGCTGACCGGTCTGAGCGCGGCGGAGCTGCGCACCGACCCGGCGGCGAACGTGGCCGGCGGTGCCGCGCTGCTGGCCGACGCCCAGCGCGATCTGGGCGAGCCGCTGAGCGACGATCCGGCGGACTGGTACGCGGCGGTGGCGCGCTTCTCCGGCGCGGACGACACCGCGACGGCGGCGGCGTACGCGAACGACGTGTACGACGTGATCCGCAGCGGCGAGGAGCGCACCACCGACGCGGGCCAGCGGGTCGCCCTGGCGGCCCGGCCCGGCCTCTCCCCCGCGACGGACCAGCTCGCGGACGCCGGTCTGCGCACACTGGCCACGGGTGACACCGAGTGCCCGAAGTCGGTGTCCTGCGAGTGGATCCCGGCTCCGTACGAGGAGTTCGGCGACAACGACTACGGCAACCACGACCTGGGCGACCGCCCGGCGTCGCAGAGCATCAAGTACATCGTCATCCATGACACGGAGGGGGCCTGGGACGGCGTCCTCAACCTGGTCCAGGACCCCACCTATGTGTCGTGGAACTACACCCTGCGCTCCACCGACGGCCACATCGCCCAGCATGTGAAGGCCAAGGACGTGGCCTGGCACGCGGGCAACTGGTATGTCAACGCCAAGTCGATCGGCCTGGAGCACGAGGGTTTCCTGGCGAACCCGGACGCCTGGTACACGGAGGCGATGTACCGCTCGTCGGCGCGGCTGGTGAAGTACCTGACGAGGAAGTACGGCATCCCGCTGGACCGGCAGCACATCCTCGGCCACGACAACGTGCCGGGCCCGACGACGGGAACCGTCCCCGGCATGCACACCGACCCCGGCCCCTACTGGGACTGGCGGCACTACTTCGAGCTGCTGGGCCGCCCCTTGGACGGGCCCGGCTCGAAGCAGGGGCACGGTGTGCTGACGATCCTGCCGGACTACGCGACGAACCAGCCCGTGTACACCGGCTGCGTCACCAAGGGCGAACCCTGCGCGGCGCACGGGTCGAGCGAGGTGCGGCTGTACTCCGGGCCCGGCGAGGACTACCCCCTGATCAAGGACATCGGCCTGGGGACGACACCGGGCACGGGCGTCAACGACATCTCCTCCCGGGTCTCCACCGGCCAGCAGTACGCGGTCGCCGGCCGTGAGGGCCAGTGGACGGCGATCTGGTACCTGGGCCAGAAGGCATGGTTCAGGAACCCGGCGAAGGACCCGACCGCGGTGCGCGCGAGCGGCCTGGTGGTGACGCCCAAGGAGGGCCTGACGTCCGTGCCGGTGTACGGCCGGGCCTACCCCGAGGCCGCCGCGTACCCGGCGGGGGTGCCCGCGCAGGCGGTGTCGCCGTTGCCGTACACCCTGCCCGCGGGCCAGCGGTACGTGGTCGGGGACAAGGTGCCCGGCGAGTACTACTACGCGGTCACCTTCACCACGGACTCCCACCGGGTCGTGGTCGGCAAGGACCTGTACTACGAGATCCAGTACGGCCATCGGGTCGCGTTCGTGCGGGCGGCCGACGTGGACGTGCGGCCGGCCCGCTAGCGGCGCCCGGGTTCAGCCCTGCTGGAACAGCTCCGCCGGGAGCGGCTTCAGCAGGGCGTACAGGTCGTCGGTGATCGGGCGGTCCCAGGCCGCGATGGTCACCAGGACGTTGTCGCTGCGGTCGAACTGCACGCAGGAGATCCGGCTCTCGGAGAGCTTGAGGCGGCGCACGATCATGAGGTTGTCGCCCTGCATCACGGGCATGTCCTCGGTCTCGGTGACGGTCACCTCCTCGTCGTTCTCCAGCGCGATGAGCAGCTGGGCGACCTCGAAGGGGATCTCACCCTCGCCCAGCTCACGGGCCGGGGAGCCCTCGGGGAGGTTGCCGATGATCATCGCGGGGCCGCGGCCGCCGAACAGGTCGTAGCGCAGGAAGACGCCCTGGCAGGTGCCGTCGGGGGCGGGCAGCAGGCCGGCGCCGAGGTTGCCGGGCCAGTCGCCCGGGTCCATGGCCAGTACGTCGAAGTCTGGGCCGGCGGGAGTCGCGCTGCGGCGGCGGAGGAACGACATGTACCCATCGTACGGGGCCTGGACGTCGTGGGGCTGCTGCGGGTGCGTGGGGACCGGGCGCACCCACGCGGCACAGCCGTACCTGGATCCAGGCCGCGCCCCCTCGGGGCGTCGCCCTCAGGTCGCTGCCAGTGCCTCCCGCAGTCCTGTACTGTCCGTGCCCATCTTGCGGTAGACCGCCGAGAGCAGCTGTACGACGGTCTGCTCGTCGCTGTGCAGTTCCCGCGCGATCTCCGGCTTCGAGCGGCCCTCGGCCGCCAGCGTGGCCGCAGTGCGCTCCCGGGTCGTGAGGGTGTCCGTCTCCGTGCTGTGCAGGCGGCGTGGGCGCAGGCCCGCCGCGGCCAGCTCGTCGCGGGCCTCTTCCACCAGGCCGTCGGCACCGCACTGTGCGGCCGCGTCCAGTCCCCGGTAGAGGTGCTCGGCGGCCTCCGTCGCCCGCCCCGTACGTCGCAGCTCGGTCCCCAGGGACACCAGCGCGCACGCCAGCTCGTACCCGGCCGGGGAGCAGTCCAGCTGGGCGACGGCCTCCTCCAGGTACTTCACCCGCATCGAACCCGACGAGACCTCCGCCGCCGTCCGCAGCGCCTGGCCGATGGCGGACGGCGTGCCGAACTGGCGGGCGCGGGCGAGCGCTTCGAGAGCGGTGGTGACGGCCCGTTCAGGGGTGTCGTGGCTCTCGGCGCGGGCGAGGTGGAGTTGCCAGGGGCACCAGGCGGGGTTGCGGATGCCGCGCGGGTCGAGGCGGCGGCCCGCGGAGGCCAGCTGGTTGACGGCGTCCTTGGTCCGGCCGCGGGCGAGGAGGAGTTCGCCGTACACGGTCTGGGCGTCGGGGAAGACGACGGCGGCCGGGAAGGGCTCGTTGAAGGCGTAGTCCTCGGCGGTCTGCGCGGCCTCGGTGACCCGGCCGCGGGCGAGGAGGACCTCGATGAGGATGCCCACGGCGTACCAGTGGGCGGGGGTGCCGGGGCCGACGCGTTCGGCGAGCCTGAGGCCCGCGCGGACGAAGTCCTCGGCCTCGGCGAGGCGCCCGCGGCGGTAGCGGACGTAGGCGAGGAGCGTGTACCCGAAGGAGAGGTGGGCGCCGCGCCAGCCCTGGCGTTCGAAGTCGGCGATCCCGGCGGCGAAGAGTTCTTCGGTGCGGCCGGGGCGGTCGGCGTACATGAAGGCCAGCGCGACCAGGACCGGTACCTCGAAGCCGCGGTCGGGCTCGGCCCAGCCGAGGCCGCCGTCGAGGGCGCGTTCGGCGTGCTGGAGGGCGACGTGGGCGGGTTCGCCGCGCAGGACGGCGTCCCAGGTGCGCAGGCCGATGATGTAGCGCTCGGTGAGGTCGCGGCCCTTGAGGCGGTCGGCGAGCTTGGCGAGTCGGCGGGAGCGGGAGGGGTGGTCGGGTTCGTCGGCGCGGAAGGCGTCCCACATGAACTGCTCGGAGAGCATGCGCAGTTTGACGCGGGCGTCGTCGCCGGCCCGGATCTCGCGGGCGAGGGTGTCGGAGGCCTCGGCGAGGTGGTCGCTGTGGGCGAGGACCTGGGAGAGCCGGTAGACGATGCGGTGGCGCAGGCCGGGGTCGGCGATCGGCTCTTCCAGGGCGGCGCGCAGGTGGTTGACGGTGGTGGCCGGTTCGGTGAGCAGGGAGGCGCTGCCGAGTTCGTAGAGGACGGCGGCCCGGTCCTCGAAGGGCGGGGGTTCGCGCAGGGCGCGGGCGAGGTAGCCGCGGGCGGCGTCGGGGGCGCCGGTGCGGAGGGTCTCGGCGGCGGCGGCGCGCAGTTGCTGTACGACCCAGTTGTCGCCGTCGGGGTGGGTCTCCAGCAGGTGGCGGGCGGCGGCGGAGGGGCCCTGGCCGTCGTTGACGAGGCACCAGGCGGCCTGGCCGTGCAGGGCGACGCGGACGCCGGAGGGGATGGCCCGGTAGACGGCCGTGGCGATGAGCGGGTGGACGAACTCCAGGGTCTCGGCGCCGGTGAGGATGCGGGCGCCGCGCAGGGCGTCGGCGGCGTCGGCGGCCTCCTCGTGGCCGAGCCCGGCGACGGCGGCCGCCAGGCCGGGGTGGATCTCGGTGCCGAGGACGGCGCAGGCCCAGGCGAAGCGGACGGTGGAGGTGCCGAGGCGTTCGAGGCGGGCGATCAGGCCGCTGCCCTTGACGGCGGCGGCGAGGTCGCGCAGCAGATGGGCGCCGGCCTCGGTGGGGGTGAGGCCGCGGTCGTGGACCTTGGCGGTGAGTTCGACGGCCTCGAAGGGGTTGCCCGCGGTGACCGCCCAGCACTCGCGGCAGAACGCGTCGTCGGCGTGGGTGCCGAGGGCCTCGCGGACCAGGCCGGCGACGGCGACGGCGCTGAGCGGTTCGAGATCGATGGGGCGCCCGCCGGCCCGGCCGGGCAGCCCCCTGAACGACTCGGCGTGGTCGGGGAGTTCGTCGGGCCGGTACGCCACGACGAGCAGCAGCGGGAGTTCCTCGGCGCGGGGTGCGAACGCGGCCAGCCAGCGCAGGGATTCGGGGTCGGCCCAGTGCGCGTCGTCGAGGACGAGGACCATGGGGGCGCGTTGAACGGCGAGGTGGGTGAGCACCCAGTCGAGGCCGTCGCGCAGGCCCTGCGGGTCGGGCGGGGCGCCGTCGGTCGGGGCGCACAGGCCGAGGGCGGGACCGACGATGTCGTACCAACTGCCCAGCCGGGCCCGGAGATCGGCCTCGGCCGCACCGGCGAACTGGGGTTGCAGCAGTTGCCGGGCGACGTGGAAGGCGACGCGCTGTTCCTGGTCGCCGCCGCGGGCGGAGATGACGGTGCAGCCGCGGGCGGCGGCGCGGCGGCGGACCTCGGCCATCAGGGTCGTCTTGCCGAGTCCGGCCGGTCCGGCGAAGGCGAGGAGGCCGCCGTGGGGCCGCCCCACCGCTTCGGCGCCGTCCGCGCGCAGCCCGGTGAGCTCTCCCAACGCCTCGTCCACAGCCGCGAGTTCGTGCTCGCGCTCGAAGAGCGTCCGGTCGCTCCGCATGCTGCGCCGCCCCATGGCACACCCCCTGCCACGGTGCTGCGTCCGCGCGGGGAGCGGCCGCGCAGCGTGGCCTACGGCCCCTCAGCGTACGCCCGACGGGGGCTGCGCGCCCCGGTTAGGCGGTTACTGAGCGAGGTTGTCGGTGGACTTCCTGTGCCGCTCGTGATGCCGCGCCACCCGTGCCCGGTTCCCGCAGGACGGCTTGCACCACTCCTGTCGCGGATGCTCCTTGAGGAAGTACCGCACGCACCGCGGCCCGTGGCAGGCGCGCAGCCGGTGTCGCTCGGGTCCGGCGAGGAAGGCGATCGCGGCTCGCGCGAGGACCGCGGTGAGGTCGTCCGCGCCGTCCGACGCCCGGTGCGTCACGACGGGTTCGGTGTCCTCGGCCCAGTGCAGCACCGGGACCGTGGGGGTGCGGGCGGCCGCCGTGTTCAACAGGTCCACGGCGGCCGGCACCGGCATCAGGCGGGCCGCGTCGGCGGGGCTCGGCGCCCCTGGGCGTACCGCGCGGGCGAACAGGGCGCGGACCGCCGCGCGCAGTTCGCGTACGGCGGCCAGCTCCGCGTCCCCGGCGGTGAAGCCGGGCGGCACGGTGCCGGGGTGGGCCTGGACCCAGGTGGTGAGTCCGGCGGGGTCGCTCAGGTCGTCGGCGACGCCGCCGTGGCCGTCGTGGCGGACGGTGAGGGCGAGGTCGAGGGCGAGGCGGGCGTCGCCGCTGATCGGTTCCGACATGCCCCTAATGATAAGGGGACCCCTTACCCATTAGTCGGGTCCGGTGGCACCACCGCCACCGGACCCGCCGCGTGCAGCAGCACCGCCTGTGTCACGGACCCGATCATGCGGGCCGGCACCAGCAGTCGTCGCCGGTGGCGGCCGACCACGACCAGGTCGGCGTCCTTGGAGGCGGCGACGAGATGGCCGGCGGCATCGCCCGGCGCCGTGACGACATCGACCCGGAGGTCCGGGTGGTGCTTGCGGTGCGGGGCGAGGAAGCCCTCGGCGAGGGTGCGGGTCTCGTTCTCGACGGCGTCCTGGTCGATGACCGGCGGGACGAGTTCGCCGGGGACGGCCCAGGCCAGGAGCGGCCACTGGTAGGCGGCGACGACCTGGAGGCGGGCGCCGCGCAGGGCGGCCTCGGTGTGCGCGAAGGCGAGCGTCGCCTCGTCGGGTGCCTCGACCTGGAGGCCGACGACCACGCGCGGTCCCGGCTCCGCCGCCGCGCCGTCGTGGACCTCGCGGCCTGGGCGGGGCACCACGACCACCGGGCACTCCGCGTCGCGGGCCGCGGCCATGCCGTTGGAGCCGAGCAGCAGGCCGGCGAAGCCGCCCCGGCCCCGGGAGCCGAGTACCAGCAGCTGCGCGGTGGAGCCCAGTCCGGGCACCACGGCGCTCGGCGCGCCCTCCAGGGCGAGGTACTCCGTGACGGGCCGGTCGGCGACGTCCGCGAGGCGGTCGCGGACCTCGTCGAGCACCGGATCGTCGTCCGGCGCGGGCGGCCCGGCGACGAGCACGTCGGGCTGGGTCCAGGCGGCGTACTGGCGTACATGGACCACCCGCAGGGGCGCCCGGCGTCTGCGGGCGGCGTCCAGCGCCCAGTCCAGGGCACGTCGGCTGTCGTCCGAACCGTCGACCGCCGCGATGACCGGCAGGGTGCTCATGGGTTCCTCACCTCCGGGATACGACCGTCCCCCGGGAGCCAGCCTCGCTCAGGCCCGCACCCCGGGGGTGTGCTCACGGTCGCGTGTCCGGAAAAACGGGCGGAACACCCCCGGATCAGCGGCTCGCTTCGAGCCGCGCCGCGTCACTCCGTCTCACGTGAGGTCGAACTCCCCTTCCCGCGCGCCCGACACGAAGGCACCCCACTCGGCGGGGGTGAAGATCAGGGAAGGGCTCTCCGGGCGGCCGCTGTTGCGCATCGCGATGAATCCCTCGACAAAGGCGATCTGGACATCCCCCAGGCCGCGGCTGCTGGACTGCCATTCGGCGGTGCTGAGGTCCAGCTCGGGCTTGTCCCAGCCCATGAGCGGCTGCTGCTGGATGGTGGTCTCGGCCACGTCCGTGCTCCTCCCGATTGCGTCGTCCGCGGCCAGCCTAGCGATCGACTTCGGCTGCCGACAGGCCACGTGAGGGGGACCTTTCAACGACCTTTCAGGGGACGTTTCACGCATCAGGGGGTTCGGACCCCACCAGCCACATGGAGAAGAACTGCGAGCCGCCGCCGTAGGCGTGCCCGAGGACCTTCCGCGCTCCGTCCACCTGGTGCTCGCCGGCCTGGCCGCGCACCTGCAGGGCCGCCTCGGCGAAGCGGATCATGCCGGAGGCGCCGATGGGGTTGGTGGACAGGACGCCGCCGGACATGTTGACGGGCAGGTCGCCGTCGAGTTCCGTCACGCCCGACTCGGTGAGCTTCCAGCCCTCGCCCTCGTCGGCGAAGCCGAGGTTCTCCAGCCACATGGGCTCGTACCAGGAGAACGGCACGTACATCTCGACCGCGTCGATGTCCCGGCGCGGGTCGGCGATCCCGGCCTGCCGGTACACGTCCGCGGCGCAGTCCTTGCCGGCCTGCGGGGACACCGCGTCCTTGCCGGCGAAGAGGGTGGGTTCGCTGCGCATCGCGCCGCCCAGCATCCAGGCGGCCGGGCGGGGGGCGCGGGCGGCTCCGGCCCGGTCGGTGAGCACCATCGCGCAGGCGCCGTCGGAGGACGGGCAGGTCTCGGAGTAGCGGATCGGGTCCCAGAGCATGGGTGAGGCCTGGACCTTCTCCAGGGTGATGTCGTGCTCGTGGAGGTGCGCGTAGGGGTTCTTCAGGGCGTTGCGCCGGTCCTTGTACGCGACCAGGGAGCCGACCGTGTCGGGTGCGCCGGTGCGCCGCATGTACGCGCGTACGTGCGGGGCGAAGAAGCCGCCCGCGCCGGCCAGCAACGGCTGCTGGAAAGGGATCGGCAGGGAGAGCCCCCACATGGCGTTGGACTCGGACTGCTTCTCGAAGGCGAGGGTGAGCACGGTCCCGTGCACCCGGGCCGCGACCAGGTTGGCCGCGACCAGTGCCGTCGACCCGCCGACCGAGCCCGCCGTGTGCACCCGCAGCATCGGCTTGCCCACCGCGCCGAGGGCGTCGGCGAGGTACAGCTCCGGCATCATGACGCCCTCGAAGAAGTCGGGCGCCTTGCCGATGACGACCGCGTCGATGTCGGCCCAGCTCAACTCGGCGTCTTCAAGGGCCCGTTGGGCCGCCTCCCGGACGAGCCCGGCGATCGACACGTCCCGGCGTGCGGCGACGTGCTTGGTCTGGCCGATGCCGGTGACGGCCACGGGCTCCTTGCTCATCGCGGATCCCCTTCGAGTACGGCGACCAGGTTCTGTTGCAGACAGGGGCCGGAGGTGGCGTGCGCCAGGGCCCGGTCCGACTCGCCCCGGTGGATGCGGGCCGCGGCCTCCCCGATGCGCAGCAGACCGGCGGCCATCATGGGGTTGGCGGCGAGGGCACCGCCGGACGGGTTGACGCGCACCGTCTCGTCCAGCCGCAGGGCCTTGCGCAGCACGAGCTCCTGCGAGCTGAACGGCGCGTGCAACTCGGCGGTGTCGACGGGGCGTTCGAAAGCGCCCGCCTTCTCGGCGGCCAGCCGGGCGGACGGTGAGTCGGTGAGGTCGCGGACGCCCAGGCCGTGGGCCTCGATGCGGTGGTCGATGCCGCGGATCCAGGCGGGCCGGTCGCACAGTTCCCGGGCCCGCTCCCCCGCGGCGAGGATCACGGCGGCGGCGCCGTCGCCGATGGGCGGGCAGTCGCCGGTGCGCAACGGCCGTACGACGTAGTCGCCTTGCGGCACCGGGCCGCGCAGCTGGGCGTGCGGGTTGTCGGTGGCGCGGCTGCGGGCGGCGACCGCGGCCAGGGCCGGTTCGTCGGTGGCGCCCGCGTCGATGAGGGCCTGGGCCTGGAGGGCGGCGAGGGCGACGGAGTCGGGCCACAGGGGTGCCACGTAGTACGGGTCGAGCTGCCGGGTCAGGACGTCGCGGACCGAGCCCGGCGAGGCCTTGCCGTAGGAGTACACCAGCGCGGTGTCGGCGTCCCCCGACAGGAGCTTGGTCCACGCCTCGTACAGCGCCCACGCGCCGTCCGTCTCGACGTGCGACTCGGAGATGGGCGGCCAGGCGCCCACGCCGTCGAGGGCGAGGGTGAAGGAGAAGGCCCGGCCGGCGAGGTAGTCGCAGGAGCCGGAGCAGGTGAAGCCGATGTCGGCGGTCTTCAGGCCGGTCCGGTCGAGGACGTCGTGCAGGACCGGCATCAGCATCTCCACCTCGGACATCTCCTCGGTGGTGCGCAGGACGTCGGACTGCGCTACGGCGACGACGGCGATGTCCCTGGTCACAGCAGCTCCTTGTACGTCTCGTAGGCCGCGTCGGGTTCGCCGGTGGGCCGGTAGTGGTCGGGGTAGCGGCCCCCTTCCGTCCACACCGGCTCGACCCGCAGGCCCATCCGCACCTGGTCGTACGGGATGCCGCCGATGCGTCCGTGCAGGGCGAGGTCGGCGCCGTCGAGGGCGATGTGGGCGTAGACGTACGGCACTTCGATGTCGAGGTTCTTGGCCTTGATGTTGACGATGCAGAACGTGGTGACCGTGCCCGCCGGGCCCACCTCGACCTGTTCCGAGGTGGCGACACCGCAGGTGGGGCAGGCGCCGCGCGGGGGCACGTAGACCTTGCGGCAGGAGGGGCAGCGTTCGCCGACGGCGCGGTGGCCGGCGAGGGCGTTGATGTAGGCGGTCTGGGCGCGGCCGGGCGAGTAGGTGTAGTCGAGGCGGGCGGGCGCGACGATGCCGGTGACGGGGTCCGCGAACTCGCCGCTGTGGCCCTGGGGCTGGAGCGCCTCTCCGTCGTACGGCTCGAAGCAGGCGATGTCCGTGATCGCGCCGACGCGGTCCTCGGCCCAGCGGACGCGGACCCGCATGCCCGTGTGCACGGTGTCCGGGCCGGGGGCGTCGAGGGCGTGGAGGAGGGCGGTGTCGGCGCCGTCGAGGCGGACGAGGACCCAGGCGAAGGGGGTGTCCAGCGGCTGGCCGCGGCGGGGCTCATGGTTCCAGGCCCAGGTGGTGACCGTGCCGGTGGCGGCGACCTCGACGAGCTCGCCGATCTCCTCGGCGGTGACGGGGTCGTACTCGACGGGCGGGACCAGGGTGCGGCCGTCGCGGGTCTTCACGCCGAGGACGACGCGTTCGCGCAGGCCGGTCAGGAAGGCGCTCTGGACGGGGCCGAGGGATCGGGTGAAGGGGAACTCGACGACCAGCGGGGCTTTCAGGACTTCCGGCATCGCCGGCCTCCTTCAGTGGCGCTTGTAGACGGGCGGGCGCTTCTCCGCGAAGGCGCGGGCGCCTTCCTTGGCGTCGGCGGTGTCGAACACCGGCCAGCCGCGCTTGAGTTCGGCGGCGAGGCCCTCGGTCTCGGTGAGTTCGGCGGTCTCGTAGACGGATGCTTTGACGGCCTCCACCGCCAGCGGGCCGCAGGCGTTGATCTGTTCGGCGATCTCCAGCGCCTTGTCCAGGGCCGTGCCGTCCGGGACGACATGCCCGATCAGGCCGACGCCGGCGGCCTCCCGGGCGCTGTACGGGCGGCCGGTGAGCAGCATCTCCAGGGCGTGGGTGCGCGGGATCTGGCGCTGGAGGCGGACCGTGGAGCCGCCGATCGGGAACAGGCCGCGCCTGACCTCGAACAGCCCGAAGGTCGCCGATTCACCGGCGACGCGGATGTCGGTGCCCTGGAGCATCTCGGTGCCGCCCGCGACGCAGTGGCCCTCGACGGCGGCGATCACCGGCTTGCGGGGGCGGTGGTGGCGCAGCATGGCCTTCCAGTGCAGGTCGGGGTCGGCCTTGAGCCGGTCCCGGTACTGCTCGCCCGCCATGCCCTTGCCGGCCAGGGCCTTGAGGTCCATGCCGGCGCAGAACGAGCCGCCCGCGCCGGTGAGCACGATGGAGCGGACCGTGTCGTCGGCGTCGGCTTCCAGCCAGCCGTCGTACAGCCCGACGAGCATCGCCGACGAGAGCGCGTTCTTGGCCTCCGGCCGGTTGAGCGTGAGCACCAGTGTGGCGCCCTCGCGCCGCACGGTGAGGTGTTCCGTGCCACCCATGAACCGTCTCCCCTCTGAAAGAACGAGAACAGGTTGCAGGAGCGGACCGGCCTCTTCAAGAGTTTTCTGACAGACAGTCAGATTTGTTGTGCGCGGCCCCTTCCCAGTTGTGCCGCCCTTTGCTCTGATGACCGGCAACCGGTGCAGGGCGAGGTCAGGAGGAGCGGTGGAGTACAACCTTGTCGACCTGTTCGAGTCGGTCGTGGACGTGGTCCCGGACCGCGAGGCGCTCGTGTACCTCGACATCCCCGGCACGGGAGCGGAGCGCCGGTTGACCTACGCGGGGCTCGACACGGCAGCCAACCGCATCGCCCACCACCTGATCGACAGCGGCATCCGGCCCGGTGAGCACGTGGGGCTGCACCTGTACAACGGCATCGAGTACCTCCAGGCCGCGATCGGCTGCCTCAAGGCGCGGATCGTGCCGGTGAACGTCAACTACCGTTACGTCGAGGACGAGTTGGTGTACCTGTACCGGGACGCCGACCTGGTGGGGCTGTTCTTCGACGCGGAGTTCGGCGACCGGGTGGCGGCGGCGCTGCCGTCGGCCGGCAAGCTGCGGCATCTCGTCCGAGTGGGGGACGGGGAGGGCGGGCCGGACGCCGTGGCGTTCGCGGACGCCGAGGCCGCCGGGTCACCCGGGCGCGGCTTCCCGCCCCGCTCGCCGGACGACCAGTTCATCATCTACACCGGCGGCACCACCGGGATGCCCAAGGGCGTGATGTGGCGTCAGGAGGACCTGTTCTTCTCGGGGATGGGCGGCGGCGCCCCGACCGGTGAGCCGGTGCGGAAGCCGGAGGAACTCGCGGAGCGGGTCGCCGCGGGCGGCGCGGGGATCACCTTCTTCCCCACTCCCCCGCTGATGCACGGCACCTCCACCCTCACCGCCTTCATCGGCTTCAACTTCGGCCAACGCGTCGTGATCCACCGCAAGTTCGTGCCCGAGGAGGTGCTGCGCACCGTCGAGAAGGAGCGCGTCACCAGCATGTCCCTGGTCGGCGACGCGATGCTGCGGCCGCTGATCGACGCCCTCGAGGGCCCCATGAAGGGCACGGACACCTCGTCGATGTTCAGCGTGTCGTCCTCGGGGGCGATCATGTCGGACACCGTGCGCCGGCAGTTCCAGGCACTGGTGCCGAACGTGATGCTGCTCAACAACTTCGGTTCCTCGGAGTCCGGCTTCAACGGCACCGCGACGGACGACTCCGGCCCCGAGCGGGGCTTCCGCGTCCGGGTCAACTCCCGTACCCAGGTGGTCGATCCGGCCACCTACGAGCCGGTCGCGCCGGGCGAGGTGGGCCGGGTCGCCCAGTGCGGCCACGTGCCGCTCGGCTACTACAACGACCCGCGGAAAACCGCCGAGACCTTCTTCGAGAAGGACAGCGAACGGTGGGTGCTGCTCGGCGACATGGCCACCGTCGACGAGGACGGGGTCGTCGTCGTGCTCGGGCGCGGCTCGCAGTGCATCAACACCGGGGGCGAGAAGGTGTACCCCGAGGAGGTCGAGCAGGCGCTCAAGTCCCATCCGGACGTGTACGACGCGCTGGTGGCCGGGGTGCCGGACGCGAAGTGGGGCCACCACGTGGCCGCCGTCGTACAGCTGCGGGACGGAGCGTCCCGGCCGTCCCTCGACGACATCCAGGCACACTGCCGCTCCCACCTGGCCGGCTACAAGATCCCCCGTCAACTGGTGATCACCGGGGCCATCCGGCGCTCCCCCAGCGGCAAGGCGGACTACCGGTGGGCGCGGGAGGTGGCGGTCCGGGCGGACGGGTGAATTCCGCTCGCCCTCGATTGAACCGTCGGTGACACGCGGACGTACTGGTGGTGGCAGGCTCGCTCGCAGAGCTCTGTTCGTCATGCCATCGCAAGACCGTACGGAAGGACCGCCGGGTGTCGCTCTTCACACCTCGCTCTCGTCAGTCGTCGGACAGCACCGAGGGGTCGGACGGCACCGGGAGCGAGGAACCGGCTGAGACGGAAGCGGCAGCGGAGCCGGAGGAGACGGTCCCCGCCGGGAAACCCGGCTGGTTCGGCTGGCGCCGCCGCTTCCCCCGGACCGCACGCGGCGTGGGCATCGGTACGACCGTGCTGGCCGCCGCGCTGGTGCTCGGCGCGCTCCTCGTGCCCAACCGCCTCGACTGGATCAGGTTCGAGTCCTTCCTGCGCCTGCCCGTCGAGGCGATCCTCCTCGCGGGGCTGCTCCTGGCGCTGCCGGGCCGGGCACGCCGGATCACCGCCGTCGTCTCGGGGGTGTTCCTGGGGCTGTTCACGGTCGTCAAGTTCCTCGACATGGGCTTCCGGCAGACTCTGGCCCGGCCGTTCGACCTGGTCTTCGACTGGATCCTGCTGGACGACGCGGCGGATTTCGTCCGGGAGTCCTACGGCCGTTCCGGCGAGCTGCTCGCGATCACCGCGGTGATCGTGCTGTTCGTGTCCGTGCTCGCGCTCTGCACGCTCTCCGTGGTGCGGCTGACGAACCTCATGGCCCGGCACCGGGCGGTGGCCGCCCGGACGACGCTCGTCCTGGGCACCGTCTGGATCGTCTGCTTCACCATGGGCGTGCAGTTCAGCGGGCTCACCTTCGCCACCAAGGGCAACATCCAGTTCGTCGCCAACCGGGTCCAGCAGGTGCACGACGGGCTCGTCGACGCCAAGGTCTTCGAGAAGCAGGCCGAGGTCGACGCCTTCGCCAACACCCCGCCGGACCAGCTGCTGACGGGGCTGCGCGGCAAGGACGTGCTGTTCACCTTCATCGAGAGCTACGGCCGGGTCGCGATCGACGACCCGGCGATGGCCCCGCAGATCGACGCGGCGCTCCAGGACGGCGACAGCAGGCTGAAGGCGGCCGGTTTCCAGTCCCGCAGCGGCTGGCTCCGCTCGCCCGTCACCGGCGCGGGCAGCTGGCTGGCGCACTCCACGTTCCTGTCCGGTCTGTGGGTGAAGAACCAGCAGCGGTACCGCAGCCTGACCACCGGCGACCGCGCGACCCTCACCAGCTACTTCCGGAAGACCGGGGCCTGGCGGACGGTCGGGATCGTGCCCGGGGTGCGCAAGTCCTGGCCCGAGGGCAAGTACTTCGGCCTCGACCACATCTACGACTCCACCCACCTCGGCTACAACGGCCCCTACTTCAGCTGGACACCGGTGCCCGACCAGTTCAGCCTGGAGTCCTTCGAGCGGCTGGAGCACGGCAAGAAGAACCGCGACCCGATCATGGCGGAGATCATCCTCGCCTCCAGCCACAACCCCTGGTCCCCCATCGCCCACATGATCGACTGGGACCGGCTCGGCGACGGCTCGGTCTTCGAGCAGATCAAGAAGGAGGGCACCGACCCCAAGGAGGTCTGGAAGAGCGCGAAGCGGGTGCGCACGGAATACCGCAAGGCCATCGAGTACTCCCTGCAGAGCCTCACCGAGTGGGTCGAGCGGTACGGCGACGACAACACCGTCCTCGTCTTCCTCGGCGACCACCAGCCCGTCCCGACCGTCACCGGCGGCGACACCGACAAGGACGTGCCGATCACCGTCGTGGCCCGCGACCCGAAGGTGCTGGACCGGATCTCCTCCTGGGGCTGGACGAACGGCCTCAAGCCGGCCGGGAACGCACCGGTGTGGGGCATGGACACGTTCCGGGACCGATTCATGACGGCGTACGCGAAGTAGCGCGTCAGCCCACCAGAAAGGGCTCCACCGCGTCCAGGAACTCATCGGGACGTGTCTCGTGCACGAGATGCCCGGCCCCATCGACGGTGACGAGCCGTGCGTCGGGAATGACATCGGCGACGGCCGCCACCTGGGCCTGCGGGACCAGGCTGCTCGAACCGCCCCCGATCACCAGCGTGGGCATGGTGATCCGCCCCATGTGGTCCCACCACACCGGATCGGGAGCGTTCCGCTGCCCGTCCGTCTGCTCGACCATGGCCCAGTCGAACGGCAGATCACCCTCGGGCCGCGCGGCGGGCGGCCGGGGCGGGTCGAGGGGGAAGGGCGCCGGTACGTCCTCCAGGACGAGGCGCCGTACGCGGCCGGGGGCCCGCTGGGCGAGCAGGTAGGCGACGGTGCCGCCGAGGGAGTGGCCGACGAGGTCGGTCCGCCGGATGCCGAGCGCGGCGAGGAAACCACGGACGTCGTCGCACATCGCCTCGCACGCATAGCCGCCCGGCCAGTCGCTGCGCCCGTGACCCCGCAGGTCCGGGGCGTACACCCGGCGCGGCCTCGCGGCGAGACGTTCGGCGATCGGGGTCCAGTCCGCGCCGTCGGCGCCACGGCAGTGCAGCAGGACGACGGGGGGCGCCTCCTCGGGGCCCCAGGTGCGGTACGCGAGGGTGATGCCGTTGGTCTTGACGGTGTCCATGCCGGGCAACGTATCCGGGCGCCGGCGCTGTGGGTCGCTACTCTGTCGTGGGCAGAGGCGGCGTCCCGTTCCCGGTGAGGAACGCGCCGACCCGTCGTGCGAACCACTCCGGGTCGTCCAGCCATGGATAGTGCGCGGCGCCGGGCTGGACGGCGAGTTCGGCGTGCGGGAAGACGTCGGCGGTGCGGCGGGCCAGCTCGGGCCGAGGGGCACCGTCGAGTTCGCCGGCGAGGATGAGGACCGGGGCGGTCAGGCGGGTGAGCGCGGCGCGGGTGGCGGGTGGGTCGTAGGCGCCGGCGGAGCCGTACACCTCTGCGGCCGCGTCGTTGAACTCCTCGTCGCCGCGGGCGTGGTGCTCCTCGGCGGCCTTGTCCCAGCGGCCGTAGAAGAACGGCGCGAACGCCGGATCGTAGTCGCCCGCCCCGCTCAGCCAGGCCTCGTAGGCCGGGAACGCCGTACGGAACCACGGCTCACCCTCCCGCAGGCGCGCGGCTGCCAGCCGGTCCTCGGCGGTGGCCGTCGTGCCGAGGGCCCACGGGTTGGCGGCGACCAGCACCAGCCGTCCCAGCCGCTCCGGATGCCGGGCGGCGTACAGCATGGCGAGGGCACCGCCGGCCGAGTGCGCGAGGACGTCCATGCGCTCCAGCCCCAGCCGCGCCCGCAGCGCCTCCACGTCGGCCACGAGCCGGTCGCACCGATACGTCGCGGGGTCCGACGGGACGGCGGAGTCGCCGGTGCCCCGCAGATCGAGCAGCACGAGCTGCCGGTGCGCGGCGAGACCGCCCAGGTCGCCGAGGTAGCGCGAGGCCTGCATCGGCCCTCCGGGCAGGACGACGAGCGGGGTGCCCTCGCCCTTCAGGTGGTAGACGAGCTCGGTTCCGTCGGGCGCGGTGAAGGTCGGCATGGCGCCGATCCTCATGACCGACCGGCGCCGCCGCAACGGATTTCGTTCACAGGGCGAGGGGGCGGTGGGCGAGGGCCGCGTCGACGATCTGCTCGGCGGAGGCGTCCACCAGGTCGGCGGGCGGATGGAAGAGCAGGTCCGAGGCGCCGGGATGGGCCACGTTCGCCCGGAAGAGGAGCAGGAAGTACGGCTGGTCCGGTCCGGGCTCCAGGGCTCCGCGGACGATCTCGACGAGTTCGTCGCGGGTGATGTCCGGGACCCGCGGCCACGCCGGGCGGGCCGCTTCCCGCGCGAATTCCTCCGCGCTCCGCCAGCCGTCATAGGTGAGGAAGTCGTGGCGGCCGTAGGAGTGCCCGGTGTCCTCGTCGAACGCGGCGATCGCGGCGTCCGCCGCCCGCTGTTCGCCCTTGTGCAGCAGCTCCTCGATTCGCACGATGTCACGCGCCAGGTCACGCAGCCGCTGTTCCGGCACCGGGGCCGGTCTGAGTTCGGGTCGCAGGTCCACCCGCCCATCCTGGCGCCCCGGCCCTGCCGGAAAAGTGTCGGCCCACCTCTTGCTTGATCCTCGATGGCCTGAATTACTGATCCCGAAGACATCGACCGAATGATCGGTCGCCCGGATTGCTGTGGTTGGTGAGGGAGGCGTCCCGATGGCGGATGCGGCGGAGCTGCTGGACTCGGGGGAACGTCTGGACGGGCCGGGGCTGCGGACCCTTCAGCTGGAGCGGCTGCGGGCGTCGCTGCGGCACGCCTACGACCAGGTGCCGTTCTACCGGGAGTCCTTCGACAAGGCGGGCGTCCACCCCGACGACTGCCGCTCGCTCGCCGACCTCGCCCGCTTCCCCTTCACCAGCAAGGCCGACCTGCGGGAGAACTACCCGTACGGCATGTTCGCGGTCCCCCAGGACCGCATCCGCCGCATCCACGCCTCCAGCGGCACCACCGGACGCCCGACGGTCGTCGGCTACACCGACGGCGACCTCTCCCTCTGGTCGGACATGGTGGCCCGTTCGCTGCGCGCCGCCGGCGTCCGGCCCGGTGACATCGTCCATGTCGCCTATGGATACGGACTGTTCACCGGCGGACTCGGCGCGCACTACGGTGCCGAACGGCTCGGCTGTACGGTCGTCCCCGCGTCCGGCGGCATGACCGCCCGCCAGGTCCAGCTGATCCAGGACCTCAAGCCCCGCGTGATCATGGTGACGCCGTCGTACATGCTCACGATCCTCGACGAGTTCGAGCGGCAGGGCGTGGACCCCCGCGGCACCTCCCTGGAGGTGGGCGTCTTCGGGGCCGAGCCGTGGACGGAGCAGATGCGGCGGGAGATCGAGGAGCGGTTCGCGATCGACGCGGTCGACATATACGGGCTGTCGGAGGTGATCGGCCCGGGCGTGGCGCAGGAGTGCGTGGAGACCAAGGACGGGCTGCACGTGTGGGAGGACCACTTCTACCCCGAGGTCGTCGACCCGATCACCGGTGAGGTGCTGCCGGACGGCGAGCAGGGGGAACTGGTCTTCACCTCGCTGACGAAGGAGGCGATGCCCGTCGTCCGGTACCGGACGCGGGATCTCACGCGGCTGCTGCCGGGCACCGCACGGGTGTTCCGGCGGATGGAGAAGGTCACCGGGCGCAGCGACGACATGGTGATCCTGCGGGGCGTCAATCTCTTCCCCACGCAGATCGAGGAGATCGTGCTGCGCACTCCCGGTGTCGCGCCGCACTTCCAGTTGCGGCTCACCCGGGAGGGGCGCCTCGACGCCCTCACCGTACGGGCCGAGGCCCGGCCCGATGCCACGCCGGACGACCGGGACGCCGCCGCGCGGTCCATCGCCGCGGCCGTGAAGGACGGCATCGGTGTGTCGGTCGGCGTCGAGGTCGTCGAACCCGAGTCGCTGGAGCGGTCGGTGGGCAAGATCCGGCGGATCGTGGACCTGCGGCCCCGCTAGGGCCTGTCGTCAAATTCCCGTCGTCCGCCCGCCGGGCAGGCGGGAATTTGACGACAGGCCCTAGGAGAACCGGTCCCGCAGTTCCCGCTTCAGGATCTTCCCGCTCGCGTTGCGCGGCAGCTCGGCCACGAACACCACCCGCTTCGGTGCCTTGAAGTGGGCGAGCTTCTCGCGGGCGTGGGCGATGAGCTGGGCCTCGTCGACTTCGCCGCGCGGGACGACGACCGCTGTCACCGCCTCGATCCAGCGTTCGTCGGGCAGGCCGATGACCGCGACCTCGGCGACGCCCTCGTGGGTGTAGAGCGCGTCCTCCACCTGCCGTGAAGCGACCAGTACGCCACCGGAGTTGATGACGTCCTTCACCCGGTCGACGATAGTGAAGTAGCCGTGCGCGTCACGCACCGCGAGGTCGCCGGAGTGGAACCAGCCGTCCCGGAACGCCTCCTGGGTCTCCTCGGGCTTGTCCCAGTACCCCTCGCACAACTGGGGTGATCTGTAGACGATTTCGCCGGGCGTGCCGTCGGGGACGTCCTTGCCGTCCTCGTCCACGACCCGCGCGTCGACGAAGAGCACCGGGCGTCCGCAGGAGTCCATCCGCCCCTTGTGCTCGTCGGGGGCGAGCACGGTGGCCAGCGGGCCGATCTCGCTCTGCCCGAAGCAGTTGTAGAAGGCGAGGCGGGGCAGGCGTTCACGCAGGCGCTCCAGGACCGGCACCGGCATGATCGACGCGCCGTAGTAGGCCTTGCGCAGGCCGTCGAGGTCGCGGGTGGTGAAGTCGGGGCGGTGGGACAGGGCGATCCACACCGTGGGCGGCGCGAAGAGGCTGTCCGCGCGGCCCGCCTCGATCAGGTCGAAGAGGCGGTCGCCGTCGGGGGCGTCGAGGATGATGTTCGTCGCGCCGACGGCGAGGTAGGGCAGCAGGAACACGTGCATCTGCGCGGAGTGGTAGAGCGGGAGCGAGTGCACGGGGCGGTCGCCGGCGCTCAGGTCGAGGGCGGTGATCGCGCTCAGGTACTCGTGCACCAGGGCGCGGTGCGTCATCATCGCGCCCTTCGGCAGGGCGGTCGTGCCCGAGGTGTAGAGCAGTTGGACGAGGTCCTCGCTGCGCGCCTCCGGGCCGTCGTACGCGGGCGCCGCGGGCAGCCGGGCGAGCAGCGAGTCGTCGGCTTCCCGCAGTGCCAACGACCGGACGCCGTCCGGGAGTCGGGCGGCGAGGTCCGGATCGGTGAGGACCAGTGCGCTGCCCGACTGGCCGATGATGTACGCGAGGTCGTCGCCGGTCAGGTTCTGGTTCACCGGGACGTGCACGAGGCCGGCGCGGGCGCAGGCGAGGAAGGCGATGAGGTAGGCGTCGGAGTTGTGGCCGTAGGCGCCGACCCGGTCGCCGGGCGCGAGGCCCGCGCCGAGGAGGACGCTCGCCGCGCGGGAGACGGCCGCGTCGAGTTCCTCGTACGTCCACGAGCGGTCGCCGTACTCCACCGCGACGCGCGCCGGGGTGCGCCGGGCGGTGCGTCGAAGCACCCCGTCAACCGTGCTGCCGTGTCCTGGCGTCATGCAGGACAACCTACCCGTTGGTACGCTCAACCGCTCCTTCCCTCAATGACGTTGGGAGGCACCATGCGCACCCGCCACAGACGAGCCGTCGTCGCGGCCGTCGCTCTGCTCACCGCCGCCTCGGCCCTGCCGGCCGCCGCGGCCCAGAGCCAGGGCCGTCAGGAACATCCCTCGCACGGCGGTCTGTCCGCCACCATCCGCTACACCGAGTACGGCATCCCGCACATCGTCGCCAAGGACTACGCGGACCTGGGCTTCGGCACCGGCTGGGCGCAGGCCGCCGACCAGGTGTGCACGCTCGCCGACGGTTTCGTGACCGTGCGCGGCGAGCGGTCCCGCTTCTTCGGGCCCGATGCCGCGCCCGACTTCTCGCTCTCCTCCGCCACCAAGAACCTCTCCAGCGACCTCTACTTCCGCGGCGTCCGGGAGTCGGGGACGGTGGAGAGGCTGCTCGCGCAGCCGGCTCCGGCGGGGCCGAGCCGGCAGTCGAAGGACCTGATGCGGGGCTTCGCCGCCGGGTACAACGCCTGGCTGCGGCAGAACCGGATCACCGACCCGGCGTGCAAGGGCGCCGCCTGGGTCCGGCCGGTGACCGAACTGGACGTGGCGGCCCGCGGGTTCGCGTTCGCCGTGCTCGGCGGTCAGGGCAGGGGCGTGGACGGCATCACGGCCGCCCAGCCGCCGGCCACGGCCGTGACAGCCGCGCCGAAGGCCCAGGACACGGCTCGCGCGGCCCGCGAGCTGCTGGCGGCCGACTCCGCCGACATGGGTTCCAACGCCGTCGCCTTCAGCGGCGCCACCACCGCGAACGGCCGCGGTCTGCTGCTGGGCAACCCGCACTACCCCTGGCAGGGCGGCCGCCGCTTCTGGCAGTCGCAGCAGACGATCCCCGGTGAACTGAACGTCTCCGGAGGCTCGTTGCTGGGCTCGGCGACGATCTCCATAGGCCACAACGCCCGGGTGGCGTGGAGCCACACCGTCGCCACGGGCGTGCCCCTCGACCTTCACCAGCTGACCCTCGACCCGGCCGACCCGACGGCGTACCTCGTGGACGGCACGTCCGAGCGGATGACGAAGCGCACGGTCACCGTCGAGGTGAAGGACGGCGCCCCGGTGACCCGGACCCAGTGGTGGACGCGGTACGGCCCTGTCGTCAACTCGCTCGGCGCGTCGGTGCCGCTGCCCTGGACGACCACGACGGCGTATGCCCTCAACGACCCGAACGCGGCCAACCTGCGCGCCTCCGACACCGCCCTCGGCTTCAGCAGGGCACGCGGCACGGCGGACGTCCTGCAGTCCCTCCGGCGGACGCAGGGACTGCCGTGGGTGAACACGATCGCCGCCGACGCGGCCGGTCACTCGCTGTTCACCCAGTCCCAGGTGCTCCCCCGCATCACCGACGACCTGGCCCAGCGCTGCTCCACCCCGCTCGGCAAGGTCACCTACCCGTCCGCCGGTCTGGCCGTCCTCGACGGCTCGCGCGGCGACTGCGCGCTCGGCAGCGACCCCGACGCCGTGCAGCCGGGGATCTTCGGCCCGGCGAGGATGCCGACCCTCACGGACGCCCCGTACGCCGAGAACTCCAACGACAGTGCCTGGCTGGCCAATGCCGACCGGCCGTTGACCGGGTACGAGCGGATCTTCGGCACGATCGGCACCCAGCGCTCGATGCGGACGCGCGGGGCGATCGAGGACGTGGCGGCGATGGCGCGCAGTGGCGACCTGAGCGTGCGGGACCTGCAACGCCAGCAGTTCGCCAACCGCGTCCCGGCGGGCGATCTGGCCGCCGCCGACGCGGCGAAGGCCTGCGCCACGCTGCCGGGCGGCACCGCAACCGGCAGTGACGGCAGGGCCGTCGACGTCACCGAGGCGTGCGGAGTGCTCGCGGCCTGGGACCGTACGGCCAACACCGGCAGCCGGGGCGCGCTGCTCTTCGACCGCCTGTGGCGCCGTATCCCGGCGGCCCAGCTGTGGAAGGTCCCGTTCTCGGCGTCCGATCCGGTCGGCACCCCGAACACCCTCGCCACGGACACCCCGGCGTTCACCGCCGCGCTGGCGGACGCGGTCACCGAGCTGCGCGCGGCGGGCATCGCGCTCGACTCCCCGCTCGGGGACCACCAGTTCGTCGTCCGCAACGGCAAGCGCATCCCCGTCCCGGGCGGTACGGAGTCGCTGGGTGTGTGGAACAAGGTCGAGCCCGTGTGGGACGCCGCGAACGGCGGCTACACCGAGGTCACGACCGGCTCCAGCTACATCCAGGCGGTCGGCTGGGACGGCAGCCGCTGCCCGGTGGCCCGCACCCTCCTGACGTACTCCCAGTCCTCGAACCCCAACTCCCCGCACTACAGCGACCAGACCCGCCTCTTCTCCCAGGAACGCTGGGTGACGTCCCGGTTCTGCGAGAAGGACATCCTGTCGTCGCCGGGACTGAAGATCGTGCACGTGCGCGAGCGTTGACCGGGGGTGGTCCCGTCCGGCACGGAACCACCGTTCCGTGCCGGACGGGGCCGCTCAGTCCTCCCCGGCGAGAAAGGCGCGCAACTCGGCGTGGGTGCGCACATAGAAGTGGTCCCAGTCGTACGGCCGCATGTCCGCGCTCAGCTCGATCAGCCGACCGGACAGGGTCACCGGCGGCAACTCGGCGAGTCCGGCAAGCCCGAAGAGCCCGTTGGCGACCCGGAGGATCTCGTTGCGTCCCGTGTCGACCCGGTCCATGAGAGCGATCGCGTCCCGCACGTACTGCCGTGACACGCTTCCTGAGGAGATGAGACCGCGCAGGTAGAACTCCATGTGCCAGATCCTGCCGTCCTCGCGCCCCGGCGCCTGCTTGCCGATCTCGCGGGATGCCTGGTCCGGGGCCGCAAGATGGCTGTGCAGATGAGCTACGGCACGCTCCAGGGCGGCGATGTGGTTCCTGATCCGGTCGAGCGACGAGACGAACGGTTCGGTCTCGAACTCGCTGCGCCTGGCGATCTCGTAGAGGTTGCCCTCCCAGGCCGGGGTGCGGACCTGCCCGGTCAGCATCGCCAGACTGATCTGGTTGCAGGCCTGGTGCACCGCCTCCAGTGAGGCTTCGAAGATGCACGGCATGGTGAACGCGGGGCGATCGAGGAGGTCCCGGTATCCCCGGATCCGGTCCAGGTCGCGCGAGCGTGCGGGAGTGGACTCTCGCTCGCCAACGCTGTGCGCGCGCCGCCCGTCCACCGTGGCGAGGCGCGTCACCGCCTTTCTGATGCCGGTGGCGACGTCGGCGAAGGCGTTGTCCCTGTCCTCCCACGACGTCACCGGCCGGGCGCCGGAGGGCAGCGCCTGGAGTGCCATGAAGCGCACGCCCACCAGGTCGACCGGCCTCAGCAGCACCGGTATCACGACGCACTCACCGAGCTCGTGGCGGCGCAACGCCTCGGCCAGTTCCACGTCATGGCAGTAGTCCGAAGCCATGAAGTCGGGGCTGATCAGCAGCAGGACGACATCCGCCGTCCGCAGATGCCGGTCGATCTCTCCCTGCCACTCCGCGCCGGCCGAGATCTCGCGATCGTGCCAGCCTCTGAGGACGCCCTGCCGTTCCATGGTGCGTAGATGCTTCGACAGCTCGTCACGCAGCGCTTCGTCCTCATGGGCGTACGAGTAGAAAAGAGTGAAGCCCTGCTCTTCCACGGAAGCCCCCGCAACGCTGACGCACAGAACTCGCGCCTCGTAGCGTAGGACGCGTGAGCCCACGGCGCAGCGGCTCCGTCAGACCGCCCGCGTGCGCCCCTCCCAGTACGGATCGCGCAACCGCCGCTTGTACAGCTTGCCGTTGGGGTCGCGGGGCATCTCGGTGATGAAGTCGACCGTCTTGGGGCACTTGTAGCCGGCGAGTTGTCCGGCGCAGTGGGCGAGGAGGTCAGCCGCCAGGTCCGGTCCGGGGTCGTGGCCCGGAGCCGGTTCGACGACCGCCTTGACCTCCTCGCCCCAGTCGTCGTGCGGGATGCCGAAGGCGGCGGCGTCGGCGACGGCGGGGTGGGACAGGAGGGCGGACTCGATCTCGGCGGGGTAGATGTTGACGCCGCCGGAGATGATCATGTCGATCTTGCGGTCGCGGAGGAAGAGATAGCCGTCCTCGTCGAGGTAGCCGAGGTCGCCGACGGTGAAGAAGTCGCCGATGCGGTTCCTCCTCGTCTTGGTCTCGTCCTTGTGGTACGAGAAGCCGCCGGTGTTCATCTTCAGGTAGACGGTGCCGAGTTCGCCCGCCGGCAGCCGGTTGCCGTCGTCGTCGAAGATCGCCAGTTCGCTGATGGGCCAGGCCTTGCCGACCGTGCCGGGCTTCTTCAGCCAGTCCTCCGCCGTGGCGAAGGCGCCGCCGCCCTCGCTGGCGGCGTAGTACTCCTCCACGCACGGACCCCACCAGTCGAGCATCGCCCGCTTGACGTGGTCGGGGCAGGGTGCGGCGCCGTGGATGGCGTGGCGCATCGAGGACACGTCGTAGCGTGCGCGGACGTCCTCGGGCAGGGCCAGCAGACGGTGGAACTGGGTGGGGACCATGTGGGTGTGGGTGCAGCGGTGCGCGTCGATCAGGCGGAGCATCTCCTCGGGCGTCCATTTGTCCATCAGGACGAGTCGGTGGCCGATGTGCAGGGACGCGGCCGCGAACTGGAGCACCGCCGTGTGGTAGAGCGGCGAGCAGACGAGGTGGACATTGTCGTCGTACGGCTTGATGCCGAAGATGCCGAGGAAACCGCCCAGGTACGCCTCCTCCGGGAGCCTGCCGGGCAGCGGGCGGCGGATGCCGCGGGGGCGGCCGGTGGTGCCCGAGGTGTAGTTCATGACCCAGCCGAGCTCGCGGTGCTCGGGCGCCGACTCCGGCTGCCCGTCGAGGAGTTCGGCGTACGGCCGGAAGCCCTCGATCTCGCCGACGGCGTACCGGTGGGTGGCGGGGAGGCCGGCTTCCTCGGCGGCCTGGCGGGCCGGTCCCGCGAAGCGCTCATGGGCGAGGAACACCTTGGCGCCGGAGTCGGCGACGATCCAGGCGATCTCGGGGCCGACGAAGTGGTGGTTGATCGGGACGAGGTAGAACCCGGCCTGGGTGGCGGCGAGGTGGGCGGTGAAGAACTCGACGCCGTTGGGCAGGACGACCGCGAAGGCGTCACCGCGGCGCAGACCGGCGGCGCGCAGACCGTGCACGAGCCGGTTGGCGGCGCCGTGCAGACGCCCGGCGGTCCACTGCTCGCCGTCGGGAGCGACGAGGACGGCACGGTCGGGGTCGGCGGCGGCCTGCGCCCAGAATCCGGCGGGGGGCGTACTCGACGTGTTCGTCGCACTCGTCACCGGTCGCTCCTTCCGGCGATGCGGTTGATGTGGTCGACGGCCCGCTCGAAGCCGCGGGTGAGGTCGTCGAAGACGTCCTGGACGCTGCGTTCGCGGTTCATGCGGCCGACGATCTGTCCGACGGGGGTGCCGAGCAGGGGCTCGACCTCGTACTTCTGGATGCGGGTGAGGGCGTCGGCGACGAGGAGGCCCTGGAGCGGCATGGGGAGGGTGCCGGGGCCGTTCGGGTCGTCCCAGGCGTCGGTCCACTCGGTGCGCAGCTGGCGTGCGGGCTTCCCGGTGAGGGCGCGGGAGCGGACGGTGTCGGAGGAGCTCGCGGCGAGGAGTTTGCGGGTCACCGCGGGCGAGGACATGTCGGCCTCGGTGCAGGTGAGCCAGAGCGAGCCCAGCCACACGCCCTGGGCGCCGAGGGCCAGGGCTGCCGCCACCTGCTGCCCGCTGCCGATGCCGCCCGCGGCCAGCACCGGGAGCGGGGCGACGGCGTCCACGACCTCCGGGGTCAGCACCATGGAGGCGATCTCGCCGGTGTGGCCACCGGCCTCGTAGCCCTGGGCGACGACGATGTCGATGCCGCCCGCCTTGTGCTTGACGGCGTGCCGGGCGCTGCCCGCGAGCGCGGCGACGAGGACTCCGCGGTCGTGGGCGCGCTCCACGACATCGGGGGGCGGGGAGCCGAGCGCGTTGGCGAGCAGCTTGATCGGGTAGTCGAAGGCGACGTCGAGCTGGTTGCGGGCGACCTGCTCCATCCAGCCGGTGATGCGCCACCCGGCGGCCTCGCCCTCGGCCAGCTCCGGTACGCCGTACTTGGCGAGGGTGTCGCGGACGAACTGCCGGTGCCCTTCGGGGATCATCGCCTCGACGTCGGCCTCCGTGACGCCCTCGACCTTCTTGGCGGGCATGACGACGTCCAGGCCGTACGGCTTGCCGTCCACATGCGCCTCGATCCAGTCGAGGTCGCGTTTGAGGTCGTCGGGGGCGGTGTAGCGGACCGCGCCGAGCACGCCGAAACCACCGGCCCGGCTGATGGCCGCAGCGACGGCGGGGAACGGCGTGAAGCCGAAGATGGCGTGCTCGGCTCCCAGTTTCTTGCTCAGCTCCGTCTGCATGGGCGCAGGATGCCGCAGTCCCGCGGAGGACGGAAGAGTTTTTCTGATGCTCCGTCAGATTACGGCCCGGGTCCAGGGTTTCCTCCCGGGGATAGAGTTTCCCGATGACTGATGAGGCGCACACCGGACCGACCCGTCGTCAGCTCGCCCGAAGAGCGCTCGCGCTGGGCGGCGCACTCGCCCTCGCCCCGTTCCCCGCCGGTCCCGTCTCAGCGGCGACTCCCGGCGGACAGCCGACCCTCCGCCATGGAACCGCACGACAGGCCGGTCTCCTTGAGGACCATCTCCGCCGACTCGTCACCGAAGCCGAGCAGTTCCTCGGCCCCTCCCCCAAACACCCGTGGTACGCGGGCGCCGTGCTCCTCGCCGGGCGCGGCGGCACCGTGGCCCTGCACCAGCCGATCGGGACGGCGGTCCGCTACTCCGCGTACGACGAGAAGACGGACACCGGCGTCGAGTTCCCGCCCGCCGACCGGATCGCGATGGCCGAGGACACCGTCTTCGACCTCGCCTCGGTCTCCAAGCTGTTCACCTCGATCCTCGCCGTGCAGCAGATCGAACGGGGTGCACTGGAGCTGGAGGCGCCGGTCGCCTCCTACCTCCCCGACTTCGGCGGCGCGGGCAAGCAGGACATCACGATCCGCCAGCTCCTCACGCACACCTCGGGCTTCCGCGCCTGGATCCCGCTCTACAACGCGCCGACGTACGAGGAGAAGCTCCGCCTCATCTGGAACGAGGCCCCGCTCAACCCACCGGGCACCAAGTACCTGTACTCCGACCTGAATCTGATCTCGCTCCAACTGGTCCTGGAGAAGCTCACCGGCCGCCCTCTGGACGTCCTCCTCCACGACGAGATCACCGCCCCGCTCGGCATGCGCCGCACCCGCTACAACCCGCCCGCCTCCTGGAAGGCCGAGATCGCGGCGACGGAGGACGCCCGCAAGCCCTGGTCCGGCCTGGACCGGGGGCTCGTGTGGGGCGAGGTGCACGACGAGAACGCCTTCAGCCTGGGCGGCGTCGCCGGTCACGCGGGGGTCTTCTCCTGCGCCTGGGACCTGGCGGTGCTCGGCAGGACCCTCCTGAACGGCGGGACGTACGGCACGGCACGCATCCTGCGCCGGGACTCCGTGGAGCTGATGTTCACCGACTTCAACACCGCCTTCCCCGGCGACGAGCACGGCCTCGGCTTCGAGCTCTACCAGCACTGGTACATGGGGGCGATGGCCACCCCGCGCACCGCGGGCCACACCGGCTTCACCGGCACCTCACTGGTCCTCGACCCCACGACCGACTCCTTCCTGATCGTGCTGGGCAACTCGGTCCATCCGGTGCGCAGTTGGCGCTCCGGTTCCGCGCCCCGGGTCGCCGCCGCCAACCACATGGCCCGCGCCGTGCCGGTCCGCCCACGGCACGGCCGCACCGCCTGGTTCTCCGGCATGACGAGTGCGGCGACCGCGACGCTCACCCTCCCCGCCCTCGACACGTCCGCCGGCGGCGCGCGGCTGCGCTGCGCCCTGTGGTGGGACACCGAACCCCAGGCGGACGTCCTGGCGTTGGAGGCTTCGACGGACGGTGGCACGACCTGGCAGCCGGTGCCGTTCACGACCGACCGCCCGGACGAGCGGCACCCGTCGGGAACGGTCACCGGCTGGTCCGGCCGGGTCTGGCACCGGCTCACGGCGGACCTTCCGGCACACACTCAACTGGCCCTGCGCTGGCGGTATCTGACGGACCGGCTGTACGTGGGGCGCGGGGCGTATGTCGACGGGCTGCGCGTACGGGCAGGCGAGGCCGTCCTGTTCGACGGGGCGCGGCCGGCGGACGCGGCACGGATCGCGGCCGTGGGCTGGAGTACATCCGCCGACTGACTCCGTCGTGGTCCGCCGACGGCACCGGTGGGTAGCATATGTCGGCATCACATGAACAAGCCTTGCGATCCGGACCGGGATCGCGAGGGTTTCCCTGTGCGCGACTCCGTGTGCGCGACCGTCGGACCTGGGAATGGGCATGGCGAACGTCTTCATCAGCCACCGCAAGGTGGACGTGTCCGCCGCGCAACGGCTCGCCGAGGAGGTCTCCGCCGCGGGGCACCGCGTGTGGTTCGACGAATGGGAGATCGGACTCGGCGATTCCGTCGTGGAGCGCATCAACGCGGGCCTCGAAGGCACCTCGTATCTGGTGCTGTGCTACTCCGCGGCCGGGGTCACGAGCCCCTGGATCAGCCGGGAATGGATGTCGACCCTGCACCGCCAGCTGGAGGGCTGTGGCGTGCGCATCCTGCCGGTGAGGTTCGGTGGTGCGGCTCCGGCGATTCTGTCCGATCTCCGGTCCGCGGACCTGTCGCAGGACTGGGACCGCGGATGCGAGCAGCTCATGAAGGCGATTCGCTGAACGAACGACACGGGGGCTCGATGGTCCGGATCCTGATCGCGCATGCCGACGGCGACGAGGCTCTCGCCGCCGAGATCGCGGCACCGCTGGAGAAGGCCGGCTATGAAGTGCTGCACCACGGCAGCCTGTTCGTCGGCGACTCGCTCATGCAGCAGGCGTCCCAGGCGATCGCCCAGGGCAGCCCGGTCATCCTGTGCGGAACCGTCACCGCCATCGGGACGGGCTGGGCGAACTTCCTCGTCAACGCGGCACGCAGGCACGGAGAAGCCCGGATCTTCGCCCTCCAGATGGAGAAGAACGCCTATCTCGACTTCCTGACCCTCGACGGCCGGATCGCCCGGTACTGGCAGGATCCCGCCCGCGCGATGAACGAGCTCATGGAGGCGCTGTCGGAGTACTACCCGACCCGGCGACCGGCGGGCGCCGACCCGCGGCTGGACCAGCTCGAACAGCGCTATCGGGAACTGACCCTCGAGACCTGCGACATCGTCGATCTGGCGAACCTCCCCATCGGGGACCGTGATCTCATCACCAGGGACCTGCAACTGCGCAGCCTGTACGTGTCCCTGCGCGTGACCGTCGACATCCCCCCGGGGATCGACCCGCACGATCTCGACCGGAAACTGCAGAGTCTCGAGGCACGGCGCAACGACCACGACGACGACACGCAGGACGCCGGCGCGCGCTTCTCGGTCGGGGAACGGCTCGCGGACTCCACTCACCTGGTGGTCCTGGGCGATCCGGGCGCCGGGAAGAGCACCATGCTGCGCTGGATAGCGACCGCGTACCTGCTGCGTCTGAAGTCCGATCCCGAATGGAGCCAGCTGCCGGACGTCGACACCCTTCCCGACACCGACTGGCTGCCCCTCTTCATCCGCTGCCGCGATCTGGACGAGCGGAGGATCACGGGATCGCTGGAGGACATGATCCAGCACCATCTGTGCGACACGGAGTTCTCCAGCGACGAGGCCACCGAACTGACCCCGCTCCTGCTGCGCCGCCTTCGGGAGGGCAGAGCGCTCCTGCTGATCGACGGTCTGGACGAGATCTCCGACACCGCCCTGCGGGCCCGCTTCTGCCGCAAGGTCGAGAAGATCCACCTCGGCTTTCCCGAGGCCCCGATCATCGTCACCTCACGGATCGTCGGCTACCGGGAGATGGGGCTGCGCATCACCCGGGGATTCGAGCACGTGACGGTCCAGGACCTGACGTCCGAGGACAAGGACGACTTCGCCCGCCGCTGGTGCGTGGTGACCGAGCCGTCGGCCCGCCGGGACAGCGCGGCGCAGGAGCTGATCAGCGACATCCACAGCACCGACCGCATCGAGCGGCTCACCGGCAACCCCATGCTGCTGACCACCATGGCGCTGGTGAAGAAGAAGGTCGGGAAGCTGCCGAGCCGCCGGGCGGACCTGTACCGGGAAGCCGTGGACGTGCTGCTGCACTGGCGCAGCGACGTGGACGAGCGCATGGATCCGCACGAGGCGCTCCCGCAACTCCAGTACCTCGCCTACGCCATGTGCGAGTCCGGCACCCAGCAGATCCGCCAGGACGAGGTCATCGACGTCCTGGAGCGGATGCGCCGGGAGTTCCCGGCCGTGCACGCGGTCAGCCGGCGTTCGTCGGTCGAGTTCCTGCGCCGGTTGGAGCGGCAGACCGGAATTCTCGTCGAGTCCGGCCATGTCAGGCGTGACGGCCGGCTGGTGCCCGTCTACGAGTTCCGGCATCTGACCTTCCAGGAGTACCTGGCGGGCCTGGCCCTGGTCGCCCGCAGATATCCCGGGCGTGACCGGCGGATATCGCTCGCGGACCACGTCGCCGCCCTGACCTCGGAGACCTCCGTCGTCACCACTTCGATGGAGCACCTCGACGAAGTGGTCTCGGACAACTGGCGGGAAGCCATCCGGCTGTGCGTGATGACCTGCAACGACGACGACGTGGACAGCGTCCTGCGCGCCATCGCCACACCTCGGTCGGCAGAGGCACCGGCCACCGCACGCCCGCGGGCCACCCTCGCGTGTGCCTGCCTGGCGGACGAGCCCAATGCCAGCAAGGAAGCCGCGACGGAGATCGTCACCCGGTTCGTCGCGGCGCTGACCGCGGAGGACGGGACAGGTCCTTCGGTCACCGTCGCCGACACCGTCCTCAGAGAGATGGGAGGTTCCCGCTGGGCCGCCCTCCTCAGCCGGACCATCGTCACCCACTGGCTGGAGAACCCTTCGCAGCACGAACGGCTGGCGGGCCCCGCCTCCTTGGTGCTGGGCCAGACGGCACCGAAAGAGGAGGAGGAGGCTCTGACCACCTGGGTCCGGAACCAGGTCGCCCTCCTCGACGAACCCGAGCCGGCGGTGGCCGTCGAAGCCGCCCTGGCACTCATGGACCTCGCCTACAGCCGAGGACTCGTCATGGAGCCAGGTCTGCTGCCTGGCCTCATCTCCATGCTGACCCGCGGTCCCTGCGAGGCGACGGCGGCGGCGTGGGCCCTCGGCTGGACCAAGATGTCCTCCATGGACGCGCACTGGGCCGACACATCCCAGGAGCTGGCGGCTGTCATCACCTCCAGGAGCCTCACTCCCGCGGCCGTCATGTATCTCCTGTGGTGCTTCGACCAGGTCGCGCCGGCACAGCGCGATGACATGGCCGCGGCGGTGATGGACGCCTTTGTCGCCGCTACCGAAGCAGGGCGCAAGCAGCTCGGCGACTCCTACTGCACCCTGTTCCCCGATGTGGTCGCGCCCGTCGTCCGGGCGACCGGGCACCCGCGGTACGACGTACGCCTCGAAGCCGCGCTGCTGCTGAAACAGCTGGACGGGCCGCAGGCGGTGAAGCCCTTGTCGGACCTGCTGACCGACGAAGAGGGCGCAGCACAGCGTGAGGTGGTCGTCAGGGCTCTCGCCGAGCTGAACGACTCACGAGCGGTGGAGCCCCTGTTCCGCTTCCTGCGGTTCCCCGACGGCACCACGAACCCCGTGGTCGCCTCCGCCCTCGGTGTCCTGCGCGACCCGCGCGCGCTCCCACCCCTGCTGGACGTCCTCCCGCGCACCAGTGGCATGACGCGCGCGGGAGTCGTCAGCGCTCTGGGGCGACTTCGTGATCCCAGAGCCGTGGAACCCCTGCTCGCCCTGCTGGTCACCCCCAGGAACCGGCCGGACCCCGCCGTCGCGAAGGCCCTGGGTGAGATCGGGGACGCGCGGGCGGTGGAGCCCCTGCTCGGCGCGCTGCCCAAGGCGCGGGGCGATGCACGCATGGCCGTCGTGGAAGCGCTGGGACTTCTCGGCGACGCCCGCGCTGTCGAACCACTCCTGACCGCGCTGACGCAGACCTCCGACGACGCGGCCTCCTACACCGAGGAGGAACTCCCGGACATCGTCAGGGCCATCGTTCTCATCGGCGACCCGGGGGCGGCGCGACGCCTGTCCGAACTCCGCACGGAGGAGGACCGGCGACTCGATGTCGTCCTGACCGCCGCGCTGGGGGCACTGGGAGACACCACGGCCCGCCGTGCCGTGCACGAGGCCATGGCGCACAGCGACAAGGAGATCAGGCGCAAGGCACTGTGGTCGCTCGCGACCCTGGAGCGCGACGAGGTGACCAGGGTGCTGCTCTCCAGGGACCATGACGGCATCGCCCCCGGCCTCGACCCCCAGGACGAGATCGAGGAATCGAGCCTGGGACCGTACGCCAGGATTCTGGGCCTGCCGGTCCGGGAAGTCCGCTCCCGGTACGAGGAATTGGCGGAACGCTTCCCCCTCACCCTGGGTTGGCGCCCGCCGCCCGCCTGAGAACCGCGCCTCTCACCCTCCGACCGCCTCCAGCACCGCCTTCGCCGCGTTGTGCCCCGGCACCCCGCTCACCCCGCCCCCGCGGACCGCGCCCGCGCCGCACAGCAGCACATTGGGGTGTCGGGTCTCGACGCCCCACCGGCCGGTGTGCTCCTGGGCGTACGGCCAGGACAGCTCACGGTGGAAGATGTTGCCGCCCGGCAGCCGCAGGTCACGCTCCAGGTCCAGCGGTGTCTTCGCCTCGATGCACGGCCGCCCCTCCGCGTCGGTGGCGAGGCAGTCGGCGATCGGCTCGGCGAGGTGGGCGTCGAGCTGGGCGACGGTCGCCTTCAGCAGCTCCTCGCGCACGGCGGAGTTGTCGCCGTCGAAGAGCCGCGCGGGCGTGTGCAGTCCGAACAGCGTCAGCGTCTGGTACCCCCGCGCGACCAGCTCCGGTCCCAGGATCGAGGGGTCCGTCAGCGAGTGGCAGTAGATCTCCGAGGGCGGCGCGGAGGGCAGCCGGCCCGCGGCGGCCTCCGCGTGGGCGGTGGCGAGTTGCCGGTAGCCCTCGGCGATGTGGAAGGTGCCCGAGAACGCCTCGCGCGGGTCGACGGAGGTGTCCCGCAGCCGCGGCAGCCGCTTGAGCAGCATGTTCACCTTCAGCTGGGCGCCCTCGGCGGGGGCCGGAGGCGCGTCGCCGGTGAGTTCGGCGAGCGCCTGCGGGGAGGCGTTCACCAGCACGTGCCGGGCCGCGGCCACGCTCTCGCCCTCGGCCGTCCGGTACGTCACCTCCGCCGTACGCCCGTCCGTGGCGATCCGCACCGCCTCGTGTCCGGTGGCGAGGACCGCGCCCGCGTCCCGCGCCGCCGCGGCCAGGGCGTCGGTCAGGGCGCCCATGCCGCCGACGGGCACGTCCCAGGCGCCGGTGCCGCCGCCGATCACGTGGTAGAGGAAACAGCGGTTCTGCGCGAGGGACGGGTCGTGGGCGTCGGCGAAGGTGCCGATCAGGGCGTCGGTGAGGACCACGCCCCGGACCAGGTCATCGGCGAAACGGTCCTCCACGGCGACGCCGATCGGCTCCTCGAACAGGGCCCGCCATGCCTCCTCGTCGTCCACCCGGCGGCGCAGCTCCTCCCGGGTGGGCAACGGCTCGGTGAGGGTCGGGAAGACCCGTTCGGCGACCCGGCCGGTCATGCCGTAGAAGCGCTGCCAGGCCTGGTACTCGCGCTCGCCGCCGGTGAGCCGCGCGAAGGCCTCCCGGGTGCGCCGCTCGCCGCCGCCGACCAAAAGGCCGGTCGCCCGGCCGTCCCGTTCGACGGGGGTGTACGACGAGATCGTGCGCGTACGGACCCGGAAGTCGAGGCCGAGATCCCGCACGATCTTCTTCGGCAGCAGGCTGACCAGGTAGGAGTAGCGCGACAGCCGGGCGTCGACCCCGGAGAAGGGCCGGGTGGAGACGGCTGCGCCGCCGGTGCGGTCCAGCCGCTCCAGGACCAGGACGGACCGTCCGGCCCGGGCCAGGTAGGCGGCGGCGACGAGGCCGTTGTGTCCGCCACCGACGATCACGGCGTCGTACCTGCGAGGTGCCTCGGATGCGCTCATGGTCCTTGGTAACACGCGATGATCTAGGTCGGCCAGAGGGCGACGGCGGGGCCCGGGCGCGGGCTCGCCGCGGTCGCCCCGTTCCGAACGTCACCTCCCCCTTGCGGGAACCGCCCGCCTTCGCACACTGCAGCCCCGCGCTGCACACGTCGCCGCCCCGGTCAGCTCACTGCCCGCCCGCCCCGCGCCGAACCCGTCACCGCCTCTGGTCAGCCGCCGCCCGCCGCGCGCTGCTGCCGCAGCACCGCCACCCTCCGGTACAGCTCGACGGCCTCGGCGCCGCGGCCGAGTTGTTCCAGGCAGTGGGCCTCGTCGTTGCGGCTGGCGAGGGTGTCGGGGTGGCCCGCGCCGAGGACGCGTTCGCGGGCGGCGGCCACGCGGCGGTACTCGGTGAGGGCGTCGGTCCAACGGCCCAGCCAGCCGAGGCCGACGGCGACCTCGCGGCGGCTCACCAAGGTGTCGGGGTGCTCGGGGCCCAGGACGCGCTCCCGGATGGCGCACACGTCGCGGGACTCGGCGAGGGCCTCCTCCCAGCGGCCGAGGCGGCCGAGGTTGACGCCGAGGCCGTGCCGGGCGCGCAGGGTCTCGGGGTGGGCGGGGCCGTTCACGCGGGTGCGGTCCTCGATGAGGTCGCGGTAGAGCTGGAGGGCCTCGGCGCTGCGGCCCAGGCGGCCGAGGCTGATGCCGACCTCGTAGCGGGCGGCGAGGGTGTCCGGATGGTCGGGGCCGAGGGCCTGTGCGCGGGCCTCTGCGACCTCGTGGTAGGTCTGCAGGGCCTCCGGCCAGCGGCCCAACTGGCCGAGCGCGTAGGCGACTTCGTAGCGGGTGACCAGGGTGTCGGGGTGGGTCGGACCGAGGACACGGGCGCGGGCCGCGGCCACGTCGCGGGCCATGCGGTAGGAGTCCTCCAGACGGCCGAGGCGACTGAGGTTGAAGGCGAGGTTGTGGCGGCAGCGCAGGGTGTCGGGGTGGTCGGCGCCCATGGTGCGTTCGCGGGCGGCCAGGACCGACTGGTAGACCTGGTGGGCGTCGAAGTGGCGGCCCAACTGGCCGAGCACGTAAGCCATTTCCTGGCGGGCGGCGAGGGTTTCGGGGTGGTCGGGGCCGAGGGCGAGGCTGCGGGCCCGGGCCACGTGCTTGTACTCGCGCAGGGCGTCGGCGGCGCGGCCGGTGCGGGAGAGGGTGAAGGCGACCTCGTAGCGGCTGGCGAGGGTGTCCGGGTGGTCGGGGCCCAACAGGTGCTCGCGCTCGGCGGCGACCGCGCGGTGCACCTCGCCCGCCTCCGCCCAGCGGCCGAGGCGGCCCAGGCTGAGCCCCGCGTTGTGCCGTCCGGCCAGGGCGGTGATCGCTTCCTGGGAGGGCGCGGGCGGTTCGTCGGGGACGGGTTCGGAGGGCCGGGCGACGACCGTCCGCGGGATCCACTCGCCGGTGAGGGCGGCGCCTTCCCCGGGCGGCGCGGGACCGGCGCCGGGGCCGATCGCCTTGTGGCCGGTGGTCATGCCCCGGGTCCAGGAGGGCAGGCGGGTCTCGCGAGCAGGCGGCGGTCCGAGGGCCGGGCGGAGCGTCGGCTGCGGGGTCACCACGGTGGGCACGTACGTCGGCGTGGTACGGCCCAGGCTGAGCCGGCGAGCCAACTCACGTGCGTCGTGCGGGCGTTGTTCGGGCAGCTTGGCCAGCAGATCCAGGATGATCTTCTCGAAGTACGCGGGCACCTCCGGGCGGTGGCTGCGCGGCGGGCGGGGCGGGGTGTCGCGGTGGCCGACGAGGATCGCCCAGGCGTCGTCGAGGTCGAACGGCGGCACGCCGGTGGTGATCTCGTACAGCACGCACCCCAGCGAGTACAGGTCGCTGCGCTGGTCGACCTCGGAGCCGCCGATCTGCTCGGGGGACATGTAGTGCGGGGTGCCCATCGCGATGCCGGTGCCGGTGAGCCGGGACGTGAAGCCGATGTCGTGGCCGAGCCGGGCGATGCCGAAGTCGCAGATCTTCACGGTGCCGTCGGCCAGCCGCATGATGTTGGCCGGCTTCAGGTCGCGGTGCACGATGCCCTGCTGGTGGGTGTAGGCGAGCGCGGCGGCCACCTGGTCGGCGATGTCGACGACGTCCGGGACGGGCAGCGGATGGTGCCTGTTGTCCTCCAGGAGCTGGCTGAGGTTGCGGCCCTCCAGCAGCTCCATGACGAGGAAGAGGATGCCGTCGGACTCGCCGAAGTCATGGACGACGGTGATCCCGCGGTGCTGGAGGGCGGCGGCGACGCGGGCCTCCCGCCGGAACCGCTCGCGCAGGACGCGGGTGAAGGCCTGGTCGTGGGACGGGCCGAGCGGCTTGAGGCACTTCACGGCGACCCGGCGGCCCAGCGACTCGTCGCGGGCCCGCCACACCTCGCCCATGCCGCCGCGCCCGATCAGGTCGAGCAACCGGTAGCGGCCCTGGATCAGCTTGCTGTCCCCCATCTGCTGCGATCGCCCCCGTCGAAGTCTCGCCGCCCCGCCCCTGGTCCCGTCCAGTATGGCGAGCTATCTCCCGACTTTGTACGGTGCGGGGCGGGAGCCGGGGCCGAGCCGTGACATGGCGCGGAGGATGTGTTTGGGCGGCAGTTGCCAGCGCAGACGTGCGGGAACAGCGCGCAGCAGGGTGCCGGTGAGCCGCAACTGGCGGGTGACGGTGGCGGGTTCGGGAGCCGGTCTGCCGTACAGGTCGTGGGCGTACGGCGGCAGGGCGGCGTACGCCAGGTGTGCCACGCGCCGCCACAGCACCTCGCGCGCCGGGACGAGCAGGGGGTGCGTCGGCGGGCGGAGCAGGAAGTCGTCGACCGCGCGCGCCTCGGGCCCGGCGGCGAGTTCGGGCCGGACCTTCTCGAAGTAGGCGGCCATCTCGGCCTGGTTCGCCGGTACGGCGTCGGGGTCGAGGCCCACCAGGCGGGCGCTGACCCGGTGTTCGGCGATGTAGCGGTCGGCGAGCTCGTCGGTGAGGCGGAACCCGGAGCGGCGGGCGACGTGCAGATAGGAGTCGATCTCGGCGCAGTGCACCCACAGCAGCAGCTCGGGTTCGTCGACGCCGTAGGTCTCGCCGGTGTCGGGGTCGGTCGCGGACAGCATGCGGTGGATCTTCCGGACCCGGGCGCCCGCTCGCTCGGCGGCCCCGGTGGTGCCGTAGGTCGTGGTGCCGACGAAGTTCGCGGTGCGCAGCAGCCGGCCCCAGGCGTCCTGCCGGAAGTCGGAGTTCTGCATGACACCGCGCACGGCGCGTGGGTGCAGGGCCTGGAGATACAGTGCGCGGACACCGGCGACCCACATCATCGGGTCGCCGTGCATCTGCCAGGTGACCGAGGTCGGGGTGAACAGCCCGGGATCTGCCATACCGGCAGGCTAGCGCCGCACCCGCGGCATCCCCAGACCGATCCACGAGATGATCTCCCGCTGGATCTCGTTGTTGCCGCCGCCGAAGGTGAAGATGACGGCGGACCGGTAGCCGCGCTCCAGTTCGCCGTGGAGCACCGTGCCCGCGGAGCCCTCCTTCAGGGCGCCGGCCGCGGCGACCACCTCCATGAGCCAGGCGTAGGCGTCGCGGCGGGCCTCGGAGCCGTAGACCTTGACCGCGGAGGCGTCCTGCGGGGTGAGCGTGCCGTTCTGGACGGCGTTGACCATCTGCCAGTTGAGCAGCTTCATCGCGTCGAGCCGCACATGGGTCTGGGCGAGGCGGCGGCGTACCCAGGGCAGGTCGACGACGCGGCGGCCGTCGGCGAGTTTGGTCTCCATGGCCCAGCGCTGGACGTCGTTCAGGGCGCGGATCGCCATGGTGCCGTGGGCGGCGAGGGTGACGCGCTCGTGGTTGAGCTGGTTGGTGATCAGCCGCCAGCCCTGATTCTCCTCGCCGACGCGGTGGGTGACGGGGACGCGGATGTCCTCGTAGTAGCTGGCCGTGGTGTCGTGGCCGGCGAGGGTGTTGATGACGGTGCAGGAGTAGCCGGGTTCGGTGGTCGGGACCAGGAGCATGGTGATGCCCTTGTGCGGCGGGGCGTCCGGGTCGGTGCGGGTGGCCAGCCACACCCAGTCCGCCGTGTCGCCGTTGGTGGTCCAGATCTTCTGGCCGTTGACGACGTACTCGTCCCCGTCGCGCACGGCGCGCGTCTTCAACGACGCCAGATCCGTACCGGCGTCGGGCTCGCTGTAGCCGATCGCGAAGTCGATCTCGCCGGAGAGGATCTTGGGGAGGAAGTAGTCCTTCTGCTCGTCGGTGCCGTACTGCATGATCGTCGGGCCGACGGTGTTCAGGGCCATCAGCGGCAGCGGTACGCCGGCCTGGGCGGCCTCGTCGAAGAAGATGAACTGTTCCATCGCGCTCAGACCGCGCCCGCCGTACTCCTCGGGCCAGCCCACCCCCAGCCAGCGGTCGGCGCCGAGGCGGCGGATGATCTCGCGGTAGAACCGCTTCTGTTCGCGCCGGTCGCCGTGCCGGGCGTTCGCGTCCTCGGGCACCAAGCCGGCGAAGTACGCGCGCAGTTCGGTGCGCAGCCGCTGCTGCTCGGGTGTGTATGCGAGATGCACGGCGCCTCCAGGCTCCCCGGGACCGGTCCTGACGGCGCACACGGTAGAACGTGTTCCAGAAATAGGGAATGGTCAGGTCCCGCCGAGGCATACGAAAAGGCCCCCGCGACGCGGGGGCCCGTTCGGTCGTGAACCGCTCAGCGCGCGACGGGCGTCGGCTGCTTCCCGGCGCCCGCCGACGGCTCGGCGGGTTTCGGAGCCAACTGCCGCTCCGCCAGCAGCCCGAAGACCAGCCCGAAGGCGGTCCACAGGGTCACCTGCACGGCGAGCGCGGCGAGCCGGTACTGCCACAGCAAGGTGGCCGGGAAGTGCTCCGGCACCTCGTTGAAGGACGGCAGGAACGCGTACGCCAGACCGACGACGAGGACGAAGAACGCGCCCGCGGCGAGGGTGGCGTTCCAGTTGCCCAGCCGGGGTGCGAGGCGCTTGCCCAGGATGACCGTGCCCACCGTCAGCAGCACACTGAGGACGATCATCAGGAAGAACAGCGCGGTCCGCTGGTTCAGCGTGTCGGGGTCACCGACGGCCGGCGGGTTGGCGGGGTACTTGAGGAACGGGACGACGTACACCGCGACCAGTCCGGCGACCGCCAGGAGCAGCGCGCTCGCGCGCGGCCCGAAGCGGCCGATCCGGCCGAGCGCGAAGCAGTACGCGAGCGCCGCGATGCCGCCGAAGGCGACCCCGTAGACGAGGACGCCGGTGGACAGGCCCGCGGTGGACTGGAGCGTACGGCTGAAGAGTTCCTCGCCGCCGTGCTCGTGCGCGTGGGTCTCCTCGAAGGCGATGGCCTGATCGACGCGCGGCTCCCCGAGGAAGTACGCGACGACGAGGGCGGCCAGCCCCGCGACGAGGCCCGCGAGCATGCCGCGGACCAGGAGGTTTCTGACAGTTGCGGAGTTCATGCGCGGCTACGCTTCCTCGCCGCCGTCAGTGGCACGGGAAGCCGAGCAGATGGCGGGCGTCATGCACCCACTCGTGGACCCCCTCGCCGGAGAGGAGGGAGGTGGCGCCCTGCTCGGCGCCGACGAAGTAGAGCAGGACCAGCATCAGGACGCCGAAGAAGACCGCCCAGGGGACGATGGCGCCGATCGGCAGCTTGGCGGGTACGGCGGTGGAACTGGTTGTCGGCTGAGCGACGGTCTGCGCCATGGCAGGACCTCCTGGGGGAACTCGCGTCCCGTCTCGGTGGTGCACAGGACGACAGGGCGGGTCTGACTCACCCGGCCCGCACCCTGGGGGGCGTGCCCGGCATACAGTGGCGCGACCGTGCCGGAATCCCACCGGCTTCCACCGAACCGTCGTCGATATCGACGAGACGGTACCGCGTGGAAGAGGTACGGCCAAGAGCGCACGGGTCGGCCCCGAGCGCCCCTGAAGCGCGGTTCTGCATGTCAAGTACCCGACAAAGAAGGGATGTTGAGCGGGAGAATGGACGGATGACCAGCCGAGTGATGTTGATCTCACCCGCGGTCAGCGCGGCGCTGCGGGAGGCCCGCTTCGACGACGGCTGCCCGCTCGACCCCGCCGGACTGCGGCTGGCCCGGGCCGCCGCGGGGACGCTCCCGGCGGCCCGGCGGGTCCGCTCCTCCCCCACCGCGCGCTGCCGCGAGACGGCCGGAGCGCTCGGCCTCGACGCCCTGGACGCACCGGAGTTGGCCGCCCTCGACCCGGGCCGCTGGCGCGGCTCGACCCTCGCCGAGGTGGGCGCGGCGGAGCCCGAGGCGCTCGCGCGCTGGCTGGCCGACCCGGAAGCGGCGCCGCACGGCGGGGAGTCGGTGGACGCGCTGTGCGCACGGGTCGGGGCGTGGCTGGAGTCGATCGCCGAGAACCCCGAAGGGACTTCGGATCCGGCCCGGACGATCGCCGTCGTCGAACCCGAGATCGCGCGCGCGGCGCTCGTGCACGCGCTGGGCGCGCCGCGGCCGGCCTTCTGGCGGACCGACGTCCCGCCGCTCACGGCCGTCGAACTCAGCGGCAGGGCGGGGCGCTGGAACGTGCGGATGGGGCGGCCCCTGTGAGGGGCGCGCCCGGCGCCGGTCCGCGATGGCTCAGTTCAGCGTGGCGATGAAGTCCGTGCAGGCCTGCGCGCAGTTCCGGCAGGCCTTGGCGGCGTCCTCCGCGCCCGGCTGGTCGTCGAAGGCGTGCGCGCACTCCAGGCAGACCGTCCGGCACCACTCGAGCTGGACGCGGATGCCGTCCTCGTCCAGCCGGTTCTGCTCGGACAGCACCCGGCAGGTCGCGTCGCAGACCTCCGCGCACATGATGCCCTTGCGTCGTACGAGTTCTTGCTGCTCGGTTCCGTCCGGATCCACGAGGCTGGCACGCACCGCGCATGCCCGGGCGCAATCGGTGCACGCCTGCGCACACGCGAAACGGTCCTCCAGGAACCGGATGAGCTCCTGTTGGGGTGTCGTCGCTGTCACACCGCGCGGGTAGCCGCCGCAGATCGCGTCAAACCCTGCCGACGGAAGTTTCCGCCGGTCGCGGCGGTCGGGTTCACACCGGACGTCGGGGGTACTCGCGGGATCATGAACAGCGCATCGATGGAGATGGCCGCGGGCCGCGGCGCCCTGGGCGTCGGGCTGCTCGTGGCGGGCCTGGTCGTGGTCGCCCTGTTGCTGGGGGCGTTCTGGATGGGTGCGCGCGTCCGGCGGCGCGAGCCTCCGCCGCCCCGTCCCGAGGAACAGCCTCGGCTGCCCGAGGGCGGGCCCGTGCGTGAGGTCGCGGAGAACAGGGAGCCCGACGAGGTGCCCAGGAGCGACCACCGGCTCACCCCGCACGAGATGCCGGCCTTCGGCAACAGCAGCACCCGGACCGGCCCCGAGAAGGCCCGCCGCCGGTGGACCGACGGCAACAGCGGATCGTTCGGCAGCGGGTGACCGGACGGTCCACGATCCGCCGCCCGCGGGAGCGTATCCAGCACAGCACCGAGGGAAGTGAGTTCCATGGCCGACGGCGGCCGCAGCGCCCTGCCACTGCCCGACTACGATCATCTGCCCATCGGCGGCCTGGAGAGCCGCGTGCGATCACTGGCGCCGGAGGAGGTGGAGACGCTGCTCTCCTACGAGCGCAGCCACGCCGACCGGCTCCCGGTGACCGAGTTGCTGACGGCCCGCCTGGAACAGCTGGACGCCGGCGCCGAACCGACGTCCGGCGACCCCCAGGCGCTGCGCCCGGAACAGCACGGCACGGGACGCCACGGCTCGCCCGTCTCCCCGACGACGTCGCCGGAACCGCACAGCCCGCCCCCGCACGGCACCCCCGACCAGCGGGGCAGGCCGAAGGGCGACCGCACCTAGGCGGTCCGCTGCGGGGCTGTCAGCCCGCGATCAGGGGCAGCGCCTCGAAGACGTGCCGCTCCCACAGCCGCCGTGCGGCCTCCTCCGGGTAGGCGGCCACCGCGGGCTCGGTGTCGAGGAGCCGGACGAGCCGGTTCTCGGCGTCGTACGCGGGCCATCCGGGGTCGCCCGTGCCGGCGAAGGCGGTCCAGGCGGACCGGACATGTGCGGAGAGTTGTTCGGCCTCGGGCGTCGGCTCGGGGCCGATCAGCATGCCGCCGAGCCCGCCGCCCTGGGGGCCGAAGACCAGGGGCACGTCCAGGCCGTGGCAGGCGCCGAGCGCGCCGCCGTGCACCGGCGCCGACCAGGTGAGCTCGTACAGGTACGCCCGGCCGCCGCCCGCCGTCTGCGCGTCCGCCAGGTGGAGGGAGGGCATGCGGAACAGCCAGTCGGACTGGACGAGTTCGAAGAGCCGCTCCGCCGGGGCGTCCGGGAACGCGGTCCGGTAGGCCCGCTCGGCGTCGGGCGCCGGGCCGAACGCCGCCAGCGCCGCCGTGGCCAGGTTCTCGTCGACCTTTCCGAGCAGGCCGCCCATCATCAGGAAGAGGCGGTACTCGTCCCGGTTGTGCCCGACGATCAGCTCCACGTCCCGGGCGGCGCCGTCCGCCAGGGCCGCCCAGGGCGCGACCGGCAGGACCTCGCCGTCGACGACCGGGGAGTACGGGGTGGCGGTGCGGGCGACCGAGCCCCACCGGAGGAGGAACTCGCTCATCCGGCCGCCCAGCGCGGCCCCCGCCTCCGGGAGCTTGCGCGGGTCCACGCCGGACAGGTCGGCGGCGGTGGCGCGCAGCCCCAGCTCACCCGCGACGGCCGCGCCGATGTCGCGGGCCAGCGCGTCCGAGAAGAACGTGCCCGGCACGCTCTGCGCGATCGCCCTGCGGAACAGCCCGCGCGCCCGCGGCATGGCCAGCAGCGCGGCGACGGACCCGGCGCCGGCCGACTCGCCGAAGACGGTGACCTGGTCCGGGTCCCCGCCGAAGGCGCTGATGTTCTCCCGCACCCACTCCAGGGCGGCCACCTGGTCGAGCAGCCCCCGGTTCGCGGGGGCGCCCTCGATGTGGAGGAACCCCTCGATGCCGACCCGGTAGTTGAGGGTGACCACAACGACGTTCCCGTCCGCGGCGAGCCGGCCGCCGTCATAGGTGGGGTCGTCACTGGAGCCCAGCTTGTAGGCGCCGCCGTGGATCCACACCATCACCGGGCGCCGGCCCGCGGGGTCCGCCTCGGGGGTCCAGACGTTGACGGTCAGCCAGTCGTCGCCGGCCGGCAGGCTCCAGGGCGCGGCGGCAGGGGCGTCGGGGCCGAACGGCTCCTGCGGGGGCGGCGGACCGAAGGCGGTCGCCTCCCGCACCCCCTCCCACCGCCCCGCCGGGCGCGGTGCCGCGAACCGCGCCTCCCCCACCGGGGGGTGCGCGTAGGGGATGCCGCGGAAGACATCGAGGCCTCCCTCGCGGCGACCACGGACCGCACCTGCTGCCGTGCCGGCCTCGGGCGACTCGCTCCTGCTCATCGACGACTCCTTGACGGGCCTGTGTTGCGCCGAGTGTCACATCGGGGGCCGCACTTGGCCAGCCCCTGATGAAAGTTCATCCACTAGGCGAACACACGACTCCTTGCGCCGGACGTCACGGGTAGCTCACCAGGTTGGCCACGTTCGTCGACGAGTTGGACGGGCCGCCCCGGTCGTTGATGACGTGCCGGATCGTGCCGGTGCCGCCGAGCGAGACGGTCACCATGTTCTGAAAGCGCACGTTCGGGGTGCTGGGCACCTCGAAGGCGTGCTCGGCGGTGACGCTCGGATTGACGTTGAAGTAGCAGTAGCTGCCCAGCCCGTAGGCCTGGTGGCTGGTGACGGTGTTCGCGACCTTGTAGGCGGCGTACCCCTGGGTGGAGCCGCTCATCCAGGCCGACTGGCTGGGCGGGTCGTAGGGCATCTCGTTCTGGTAGAAGTACGTCCGGCCGCCGTTGCCGTTCCAGATCGTCTGGTGCTTCTGGTAGTGCTCGACGAACAGGCCGTACGTCGTCACGTCGTCGCCGTTGACGACCAGCCCGGTGTCGGCCGTGTTGGTGGTCCAGCCGACGCCGGTGCCGTGGTCGGCGCGCCAGATCCACATGTGGTCGGCGATGACGTCGTCGCTGTTGACGACAAGGCTGGTGGTGGCCCTGCCCACGGCGGCGCCGCCGATCCGGAAGTACACGTCGTGCAGCGAGGTGGGGTTGGCCGCGTGGTCGGCGGCGGCGCCGGACGGGCCGATCTCCACCAGGGTCTGGGAGTTGGTGGTGCCGGCGTCGAAGAGGACGCCCGCGAGCTTCACGCCGTCGACGTCGGCGACCGTCATGGCGGTGATGCCGTTGTCGGGGACGAAGGTGGCGAGTCCCAGGCCGAGCACGACGGTGTCCGGCCGGGTCACGCGGAGGGTCTGGTCGAGGTGGTAGACACCCGGAGTCACCAGGAGGTTCTTCCCCGCGGCGAGAGCGGAGTTGATCTGCGTGGCGGTCGCGCCCGGCTTCACGACGTAGAACTGGTCGATGCCGAGCGAGGTGCCCGGGGCGTTGCCGTCGGCCCATGTGGTGGCCGACGAGTTGGTCCGTACGCCGGGCACGAACACCTTGTAGGCGCCCGCGCCGTCCACGTACAGGAAGGGCTTCTCACGGACGGTCGGCGTCTGGTTCACCGTGGTGTAGGGCGGGTTGGGGAAGCTGTTGCCGGGGACGCCCTGGCTGCCGACGAAGACCATGTTCCAGTTGGAGCCGGTCCAGCTGCCCAGCTGGGAGTTGCGGGTGAGCCACTGCTGCTGGGTGCCGGAGCGGACCTGACCGTCGATCTTGGTGTCGGCCATGAAGCCGCCGCTGGACCAACCGCCGTCGCTCAGCTCCAGGTTGCCGCGGACATGCATGCGCCGGTATCCGGAGGCCTGCGAGACCGCCCAACGGTCCGTGCCGCCCGTCGGGTTGACGGACAGGTTCTCGGCGCCGCGCCAGAAGTTCTGGGTGGCGTTCTGCGGCGGGAACCAGTCGGCCTCCACATGCACGGCGCCGTTGATCGTGACCGAGTCGGGCGACTGGCCGAGGCCCAGCACCTGGGTGTAGAAGCCGACGTTGACGTCGTTGTTGTAGGTGCCGGGCTTGAACATCACGGCATAGCGCTGGGAGCCGAACTGGTTGGTCTCCTGCTGCTGGAAGATCTGGTTCAGCCGGCTCTGGATCGTGGACGAGGGCATCGACGGGTCGAAGACGACGACGTTGGGGCCGAGGTCGACATCGCCGGGCGCGGTGCTCACCGGTGTGACCTGGAAGCGCTGGGCGCCCGTGCCGTTGCAGGTGTACTGCACGAGCTGGACGCTGTCGGCCGTCGAGGCGGCGGGGACGTCGAGGCACTTGCCGCTGTTGCGGTTGACGAAGTGGTAGGCGCCGCCGCCCTCGTCGACGGGCAGCCACTGCTGGTTGGCGCCGCCGCCGTAGGTCCACAGGTGCACGGCCGCGTTGTCCGCGGTGGACACGTCGCTGACGTCGGCGACCTGCTGGGGGTCGTTGCGGTTGTTGATGCGGACGTAGCCGTCACCGGTCGCGGTGAAACTCCACTGCTGGGCGGTGGTGTTGTTGCAGGTGTACTGCTGCACGGCGGTGCCGTTGACGGTCGCCGCCCCGCGGGCGTCCAGGCACTTGCCGCTGCCCGTGTTGACGACCGTGGCCCAGTCGGTGGGCAGGGCGGTGGCCGCCGCCTCGGCGGGCTGCACTCCGGTGAGGATCGAGGCGGCGGTGGCAGCGGCCACTGCGACCGCGGCGATACGTGGTCTGGGGGTACGGGGTCCGGTGAGTCGGAGCACGTCATCTCCTGTGCCGGCGCGGCGGCTTGAGGTGGGGGGTGGGGAGGCTCGGTTCACTGCACAGACTTAGTTCACTGCGTGATTTAAGAAGTGAGGGATGGACATGTCAAGAGTTTGGTATGGACCAGTTGTCGGCACCCGTGGCGCACAATGATCACGAACCGCTCTGCGGACCGGCCCGCTGACAAGGAGTTCCCAGCCATGGACCTGCGAGCGGCGCTCACAGCCCACCGCCTCGTCGCGATCGTGCGCGGCGCCGACCCCGAGGCCGCCCTGCGCACCGTGCTGACCCTCGCCGACGCGGGTGTCGCGCTCATCGAGGTGTCGCTGACCGGGCAGGGCGCCCTCTCCGTCATCGAGCGCGCCCGCAAGGCCCTCGGCCCGGACCGGCCCCTCGGCGCGGGCACCGTCCTGACCGCGCACGACGCACAGGCCGCCCGCCGCGCCGGGGCGGACTTCGCCGTGACCCCGGCACTGGGTGCGGGGGTCACCGCGGCACGCGCCCTGGGGATGCCGGTGCTCGCGGGCGTCATGACCCCCACCGAGATCGTGGCCGCGCGCGGCCAGGGCGCCACCGCGCTGAAGATCTTCCCGGCGGCGCAGGCCGGCGGCCCCGCCTATCTCAAGGCATTGCGCGGGCCGTTCCCGGACGAACTCCTCGTGCCGGTGGGCGGAGTCGACGAGGCCGCCGCCCGCGCCCACCTCGCGGCCGGGGCGAGCGCCGTCGGCGTCGGCTCACCGCTGATCGGCGACGCCGCCGACGGCGGCAGCCAGGCCGCCCTGCGCGAGCGCGCCCGCGCGTTCCTCGCCGCGGTGCGCGAGGCCACGGCATGAGCGCACCCTGGCGGCCCGCCGCGGGCCCCGTCGTCTGCCTCGGCGAGGCCATGGCCGCCCTGGCCCCCGCCGCGCCGGAGCCGCTGGAGACCGCCCGGGACCTGCGGGTGTCGGTCGCGGGGGCGGAGTCGAACGTGGCGATGTACCTCGCCGGTCTCGGCGTCCCCGTCGCCTGGATCTCCGCGCTCGGGAACGATCCGTTCGGGCGGCGCGTGCGTGCCGCGATCGCTGCGGCGGGCGTCGATGTCGGCGCCGTACGCCACGATCCCGAGCGGCCGACCGGGCTGCTCGTGAAGGAACCGGGCCCCGACGGCACCCGCGTCCACTACTACCGCGCCGGTTCGGCCGCGTCGGCCATGGCGCCCGACGTCCTGGACGACCCGAGACTGGCCGCCGCCGCGCTCGTCCACCTCACCGGCGTGACCCCGGCGCTGTCCCCGTCCTGCCGCGCCCTGGTGGAGCGGGCTCTCGCCACCCCGCCGGACGAACGCGCCCACGCGGTCAGCTTCGACGTCAACCACCGCCCCGCCCTGTGGCCGGACGGCACGGCCGCCGGCGTGCTCCGCGAGCTGGCCGACCGCGCGGACATCGCCTTCGTCGGCCTGGACGAGGCGCAGGGCCTGTGGGGCGACCGGCTCCGACCGGCCGACGTACGGCGGCTGTTGCCGCGGCCACGGCTCCTGGTCGTCAAGGACGGCGGACGGGCGGCCACGGCCTTCGGCGAGGACCGTAGCTGGACCGTGCCCGCCCTGCCGGTGGACGTGGTGGAACCCGTCGGCGCCGGGGACGCCTTCGCGGCCGGATTCCTGGCGGGGCTCCTCCGCGACGGGGACGTGGAGCGCGCTCTGCGGCTGGGGCACATCACGGCCGCGTCGGCGCTCGGGGTGACGGGCGACCACGGCCCGCTGCCGGACCCCGCCCGCATCGAGCAGCTCCTCGGCCTGCCCACGCACACATGGGCACGACAGGCCGGCCCCGCTCGCCCGTCGCAACCTGCGCCGCCGCGAACGTAGCGGCAGCCGTGGTGGCTGGTCGCCGAGCACAACCGCGGACCGTGGGGGTCTTCCCCGGCCGGCTCACCCCGCGCGCGTTCGGCACCGGCCGCCACCGTGGACCGCAGCGTCTCGGTTGCCGCCCGGACGGACGGCGACGCCGGCTCACCGGGGAGCCGCCGCGTACGTGACCTTCGCCAGAACCCGCTCACGACGGACGCGGACCGCCGCAGAGCGCCGGAGAGCGCCTTAGATCGCCAAGATCGGCCACCGACCTGAACCGCCCCATCACGGCCTGCCGGAAGTAAGGTCATAAGCCCACCTTCCCGTCTCAGCAGGAGGTACCCATGAGGATGCTGATCAACGTCCCGGAGACCGTCGTCGCGGACGCGCTGCGCGGACTGGCGGCCGCCCATCCGGAACTCGCCGTCGACGTGGAGAACCGGGTGATCGTGCGGCGGGACGCTCCCGTGGCCGGAAAGGTGGCCCTGGTCTCCGGCGGGGGTTCCGGGCACGAGCCGCTGCACGGCGGGTTCGTGGGCCCCGGCATGCTCTCGGCGGCCTGCCCCGGCGAGGTGTTCACCTCCCCCGTGCCCGACCAGATGGTGCGGGCGGCGGCGGCCGTGGACAGCGGTGCGGGCGTGCTGTTCATCGTGAAGAACTACACCGGTGACGTCCTGAACTTCGACATGGCCGCCGAACTCGCCGAGGACGAGGGCATCCAGGTGGCGAAGGTCCTCGTCAACGATGACGTGGCCGTCACCGACAGCCTCTACACGGCCGGCCGGCGCGGCACCGGCGCCACCCTCTTCGTGGAGAAGATCGCCGGCGCCGCCGCGGACGAGGGGCAGCCGCTGGAGCGCGTGGAGTCGATCGCCCGTCAGGTCAACGAGAACTCCCGCAGCTTCGGCGTCGCGCTCAGCGCCTGCACCACGTACGCCAAGGGCAGCCCCACCTTCGACCTGCCCGACGGGGAGCTGGAGCTCGGCATCGGCATCCACGGCGAGCCAGGCCGGGAGCGCCGGGCGATGATGACCTCGCGGGAGATCGCGGACTTCGCCGTGCACGCGATCCTGGAGGACATGAACCCGCGCAACCCGGTGCTGCTGCTGGTCAACGGCATGGGCGCGACGCCGCTGCTGGAGCTGTACGGGTTCAACGCCGAGGTGCAGCGGGTGCTGACCGAGCGCGGTGTGGCCGTCGCCCGCACGCTCGTCGGCAACTACGTCACCTCCCTCGACATGGCGGGCGCCTCGGTCACCCTGTGCCAGATCGACGAGGAGCTGCTGCGGCTGTGGGACGCGCCGGTGAAGACCGCGGGGCTGCGCTGGGGCATGTGAGCCGGACTGCCGACCGACGCAACCGACCTATCACGCAAGGAGATCCAGTGCTCGACGCCGACTTCTTCCGCCGTTGGATGACAGCGACCGACGCGTCCGTGGACCGCGAGGCGGAACGGCTCACCGCCCTCGACTCCCCCATCGGGGACGCCGACCACGGCAGCAACCTCCAGCGCGGGTTCCACGCCGTGACGGCCGTCCTGGAGAAGGAGGCCCCCGGTACGCCCGGCGCGGTGCTCGTCCTCGCCGGGCGGCAGCTGATCTCCACGGTCGGCGGAGCGTCCGGGCCGCTCTACGGCACGCTGCTGCGGCGCACCGGGAAGGCGCTCGGGGACGCCGCCGAGGTCAGCGAGGAGCAGTTGGCCGAGGCGTTCCGGGCGGGGGTGGACGCGGTGATGGCCCTGGGCGGTGCCGCGCCCGGCGACAAGACCATGATCGACGCGCTGGTGCCGGCCGTGGACGCGCTCGGCGACGGGTTCGGCGCCGCGCGGGCCGCCGCCGAGCAGGGCGCGCTCGCGACGACGCCGCTGCAGGCCCGCAAGGGCCGGGCGAGCTATCTGGGCGAGCGCAGCATCGGACACCAGGACCCGGGCGCCACGTCGTCCGCGCTGCTGGTCGCGGCCCTGGCGGAGGCGAACGGTGAGTGACGGCAAGCTCGTCGGGATCGTGCTGGTCTCGCACAGCGCGGCGGTGGCCGCCTCGGTGGCCGAGTTGGCGAAGGGTTTGGCAGGGGCGGGTACCGCGGTGCCCGTCGCGCCCGCCGGCGGCACCGAGGGCGGTGACTTCGGCACCAGTTCCGAGCTGATCGCCGCGGCGGCGGCCGCGGTGGACCAGGGGGCGGGCGTCGCCGTCCTCACCGACCTCGGCAGTGCCGTCCTCACCGTGAAGGCGCTGCTCGCGGAGGGCGACGAACTGCCCGACGGCACCCGCCTGGTGGACGCTCCCTTCGTGGAGGGCGCGATCGCGGCGGTCGTCACCGCGTCCACCGGCGCCGACCTGGCGGCGGTGGAGGCGGCGGCAGCGGAGGCGTACACCTACCGCAAGGTCTGAGACCGGCCCCTGGGAGAGCCCCCGCGACGCGACGGCGAGGGCCGAGCGCACGGTGTCCGCCGGCTCGGCCTCGCCCATGAGCCCGTCCGCCCGAGGGCGCGCTCACCGGCCGCGTACGAACAGTCGCGCCAGCCGCTCCCCGGTCGCGACCGCGGCCTCGTGGTCCTCGATGGGTTTGACCTGCGAGTCCTTGAAGACGATGTAGGTGACGCCGGAGGCCGTGCCGCCGCCGCGCGGGTCGGGGCGGATGCCGAGGGCCTTGGCGCTCGCATAGGAGGCCTCGCCGATGATGTCGCGGGGGCCGACGTCGCCGACCACCGCGTACTGCACCCGGTCCTTGTAGATCACCGCAGCGACTGAGCCGCCCCGGACGCCGCTGTCGCGGTAGTCCCAGATGCGGCTCGGGGTGGGCACGACGATGTAGGGCAGCCGCTCGGCGCTCAACTGGCGGCCGTCGGCCTGCTGGTAGGCGGTGGCGTCGGAGAACAGCGGGTCGGTGCGCCGGTTGCAGCGGCGGCCGGGCCGTCCGTCGCAGTCGATGTCCATGTCGGCCTTCCAGAACACGGCCTCGTCGGTGCCGCAGACCGGGACGGTCGCGGGCAGGCCGTCGTCGGTGGCGTAGCGGCCCCGGGAGACGGGGTCGCAGTCACGCACCCTGGCCAGCAGGTCGGCGGCGCGGACATCGCCCTCGTGCCGCACCGCCACCGGCTCCTGGAAGGCGGCGGGCCGGACGGCGGGCGACGTCGTCGGGGCGAGCAGGGCGACGCCTGCCGCGGCCAGTGTCAGCGACTGGACACGCACGATAAGGGACCCTCTCCTGGGGGACACTGACGGACACTCAGCCCAATCTGATGCCGCGTCGGACACCCGGCCACCCTGAGGGGGCCGGACGGTGCACGCCCCCCACGCGGTCGGGCGTGTCCCCCTGGTTCCCGGCAGGGGCCGGGCGCCTGAGCCTGCGTCGGCTCCGGCTGCCCGGCCGCCCGCGCCCGGCGCGGGGACAGCGACGACAGCGGCCCGCGCCAACGGCGTGAACTCCCGAGCCCTCGAAGGGAGTTCGCCATGAGGTGGTTCAGCATACGTAACGGTCGGCCGCGTTCACCAATGACGCCCCTCTTGATGCGATCACATCAAGCGCGGCATAGTGAGTGGCGCCATATTGGTACGGACCATTGCCGCGGCACGGGTCAAGGGGAGGCGGAGTCGTGCGACGCGTTGCCGCCCTCTGCGCGGCGCTCATGCTGACGGCGGGCTGCGGCTGGGGCGGCGCCGATGCGGACGAGGGCAGGCTGCCCGGCGCCCCGGCGGGCGTCACGGCCGCCGCGGGCAGCGCGACCAGCGTGCACGTGACGTGGAGCGCGGTGACGTCGGCGGACGGGATCGACGCCTACGAGGTCTATCGCGGCTCCACGAAGGTGAAGGAGGTGCCGGGTTCCGAGCACATGGTGGACGTCTCCAGGCTCAGGCCGTCCACCGGCTACGTGTTCACCGTGCGGGCCCGGGACACCGCCGGACGTCTCGGCCCGCCCAGCCGCGAGGTCCGCGCGGCGACCCCGGCGGCCACCCGCGCGAACACCTCGGCACCGACTCGTCCGGGGCACGTGACGGGCCGGGCGGTCGGCGGCCGGGCGGTACAGCTGTCGTGGTCCGCGGCCTCGGACGACGTGGGTGTGGTGTCGTACGACATCCATCAGGGCGGCACGAAGATCCACAGTGTCGGCGGCAACCAGACGGCGACCGTGGTGACGGGACTCCGCCCCGGTGTCCGCTATGTCTTCACCGTGCGGGCCCGCGACGCGGCCGACAACGTCTCCCCGGCGAGTGCCGTCGTCCGGCTCACCACGGCCCCCGGCACCGACGACGGGCGCGGCACGGCCCCCACCGGCTTCCGCGCGGCGACCCGGCTCGCCGACGACGGGGCGTACTACTACGACCTCTCCTGGGTGCCGCCCCGCGCGGACGGGGTGATCACGGAGTACCGGATCCGGCTGGACGGACGTCCGGCCACGTCGCTGGTGTACGGCGGGACGGCGCCCACCGGGCGGGCGACGTACAGCTTCTACGCGGGGCGGGACGCGGGGGCCGTGCACCGGTTGCAAGTGCGCGCCAGGCTGCCGGACGGCACCTGGGGCGGGTGGTCACCGGAGCGGACGGTCACCACCGGCGCCGCGCCCTGAGGGCACGCCGCCCATCGGCCGGACGAAGTAATCCGTCACCTGCCCGGGGGCGGTCCGCATGCGCGGCGGGCCGGGGCCACGTTGGCTGCCCCTGAGGCGCACGGGCCTTCCCCGATCCTCGGCGGCGCATGGGACGTACCGCCAACCGTGCCGCCGGAGGCAGTCCATGCGTACAAGTCAGCTTCTCCTCCGCTCCGGCCCGACCGCGGCTGCCGCGGCTGCCGTGGCCGCGCTGGCCGCCGTCCCGGCGGTCGCGGCTTCCGGAATCTCGGTGAGCACCACCGGCTCCACGGTCTCGGTGACGACCAGTGCCTGCACCCAGGTCAACGGCGGCTGGGGCACCGCCTCGCTCCTCAACAGCAGCCAGGCGAACTTCGCCCAGGGCCGTCAGGTGACGCTGTCGGGGACGGCTTCCCTGCAGTCGGCCGCCTGGTCCGGCGTGAGCCCCGGCACCTACACGGTCGTCGTCATGTGCTCCAACAACAACACCGCCGGCACCCAGTCGGTCATCGTCTCGACGGCCTCCACACCCACCATCTCCGCGACCGCCTCCCCGTCGCGCGGTGTCATGGGCGGACTGGGCGGCGGCATCAAGGACTACGGCCCGCTCACCCTGGGCGCGGGCGCCGCGCTCGTCGGGATCGGCGGCATCGCGGCGGCCTGGTTCCTGCGCCGCCGCGCCAAGCCCTACCGGCTCTGAGCGGACCGCTCGGGCAGTTCGGCGAACTCCTCCAGCGCGTGGGTGAGCCACCGCGTCCAGAAGGTCTCCAGATCGATCCCCGCCCGCAGGATCAGGTGCTGCAACCGGTCCTGCGGGCTGTCCTTGCCCGGTGGGAAGTCGCGCGTCTCGATCTCCTCGTACTCCGACAGCTGCCGCCGGTGCAGTTCCAGGTGGCGGCGCAGATCGGCCTCGATGCCCCGGACGCCCTCGGTGCCGACCACGGCCGCCGCCCGCAGCCGCAGGAACAGGGTCTCGCGGTACGGCTTGGGGTCCTGGGAGGCGGCCGTCCAGCGGGCCAGTTCCGCGCGGCCCGCGGGCAGGACCTCGTACGACTTCTTCTGCCCGCGGGCCGGCTGCTCGGACGGCAGTGCCCGGATGTGCCCCTCGGCCTCCAGTTTTCCCAGCTCGCGATAGATCTGCTGGTGCGTGGCCGACCAGAAGTAGCCGATCGACTTGTCGAAACGCCGGGTCAGGTCCAGGCCCGAGGACGGCTTTTCCAGCAGGGCGGTCAGGATCGCGTGCGGGAGTGACATGGAGTCATCCTAGGGAGGCCCGGCGGCCCCTAGAGGGCGGCCGCGACCTCGGTGCCCTGCTTGATGGCGCGCTTGGCGTCCAGTTCGGCGGCCACGTCGGCGCCGCCGATGAGGTGGGCCTTCACACCGGCGGCGATCAGCTCCTCGTACAGGTCGCGGCGCGGTTCCTGCCCGGTGCACAGCACGATGGTGTCGACCTCCAGGACCGTGCTCTCCTCGCCGACGGTGACGTGCAGTCCGGCGTCGTCGATGCGGTCGTAGCGGACGCCCGGGACCATGGTGACGCCGCGGTGCTTGAGCTCGGTGCGGTGGATCCAGCCGGTGGTCTTGCCGAGGCCGGCGCCGACCTTGCTGGTCTTGCGCTGGAGCAGGTGCACGGTGCGCGGCGGGACGGGGCGCTCGGGGGCGGTGAGGCCGCCGGGGCCCGTGTGGTCCATGTCGACGCCCCAGTGGCGGAAGTACGTCGCCGGGTCCTCGTTGGCCTTGTCGCCGGTGTCGGTGAGGAACTCGGCCACGTCGAAGCCGATGCCGCCGGCGCCGAGGACGGCGACGCGGTCGCCGACGGGCACCTTGTCGCGCAGGACGTCGAGGTAGCCGACGACGCTCGGGTGGTCGACGCCGGGGATGTCGGGGGTGCGCGGGGTGACACCGGTGGCGACGACGACCTCGTCGTAGCCGTCCAGATCGGCCGCCGTCACGGGGGTGTCGAGGCGTACGTCGACCCCATGGGCGTCGAGCTGGTGGCGGAAGTAGCGCAGGGTCTCGTCGAACTCCTGCTTCCCGGGGACCTGGCGGGCGACGTTGAGCTGGCCGCCGATCTCGCTCGCGGCGTCGAACAGGACGACGTCGTGGCCGCGTTCGGCGGCGGAGACGGCGCAGGCGAGACCGGCCGGGCCGGCGCCGACCACCGCGACGCGCTTCTTCAGCCGGGTCGGGGCCAGCACCAACTCGGTCTCGTGGCAGGCACGCGGGTTGACCAGGCAGGAGGTGATCTGGAGGCTGAAGGTGTGGTCGAGGCATGCCTGGTTGCAGCCGATGCAGGTGTTGATGGCCTCGGGGGTGCCGGCCGCGGCCTTGTTCACGAAGTCGGGGTCGGCGAGCATCGGGCGGGCCATGGACACCATGTCGGCGTACCCCTCGGCGAGCAACTCCTCGGCCACTTCGGGGGTGTTGATGCGGTTGGTGGTGACGAGGGGGATGCCGACCGCGCCCATGAGCTTCTTGGTGACCCAGGTGTACGCGGCGCGCGGCACCGAGGTGGCGATGGTGGGGATGCGGGCCTCGTGCCAGCCGATGCCGGTGTTGATGATGGTCGCGCCGGCCGCCTCGACGGCCCGGGCGAGCGTGACCACCTCGTCATGGGTGGAGCCGCCGGGGACCAGGTCCAGCATGGACAGCCGGTAGATGATGATGAAGTCCTCGCCGACGGCCTCGCGGACGCGCTTCACGATCTCCACCGGGAACCGCATCCGGTTCTCGTACGAGCCGCCCCAGCGGTCGGTGCGGTGGTTGGTCTGCGTGGCGATGAACTCGTTGATCAGGTAGCCCTCGGAGCCCATGATCTCCACGCCGTCGTAGCCGGCCTGCCGGGCGAGGCGGGCGGCGCGGGCGTAGTCGTCGACGGTCTGCTCGACCTCGGCGTCGGTGAGCTCGCGGGGCGGGAAGGGGCTGATCGGCGCCTGGAGCGGGCTCGGGGCGACGAGGTCCTGGTGGTAGGCGTACCGGCCGAAGTGCAGGAGCTGCATCGCGATCCGGCCGCCCTCCCGGTGCACGGCGTCGGTGACGACCCGGTGCTGCTCGGCCTCCGCCTCGGTGGTGAGCTTCGCGCCGCCCTCGTAGGGGCGTCCGGCGTCGTTGGGCGCGATGCCGCCGGTGACGATCAGGCCCACTCCGCCGCGCGCCCGCTCGGCGTAGAAGGCCGCCATGCGCTCGAAGCCGCGCTCGGCCTCCTCCAGACCGACGTGCATGGAGCCCATGAGGACCCGGTTGGGCAGCGTGGTGAAGCCCAGGTCGAGCGGGCTCAGAAGGTGGGGGTAACGGCTCAAGGCAGGCCTCCGTGCGCGGTGTCGTCCCTCCTGTTGTAGAGGACCGCGCACGGTTTATGCAACTAGTTGCACAACCAGGCCCGGGGTGATGTGCCGCAGGTCACCTGCTCTCCAGCAGTACGTGCAGTTCCCGCTCCTGGTCCCCGGAGGCCGAGGAGAGGTCGCGCACCGCGAACAGCGAGTCGAGGGTGGAGCGCAGCCGCTCGATGGCCCAGTAGCCGCCCTGCGCGTCCGCCTCGACGGAGGACGACAGCCGGGGCGGGGGCGCGCACTCGTGGGCGTCGGTGACCTCGAAGGTGCCGAGCCACACCATCGGGCGGGTCTCATGGAGCTGCTGGGGCACGTCCTCCGCGGACCGGTCGGACTCGAAGCACTGGCAGAGCACGTCGAAGACGATCCGGGCGTCCTCCTTGCTGCATCCGCTGATCTCCAAGGAGACGGGTTCCTCGTGCATGCGCACACGGTCCATCGTGATCGCTCCTCTCATGGTGATGGCGCGGTCGCACGAGTTCCCCCGTGCACCGCGCCACACCTTTCAGATAAGCACCACTGCCGCGCCGGGACCAGCGGCGGCCTCAGCCCTTGGTGAAGCGGTACGTCTTGCTGTCGGTCAGCACGCAGAACCCGGGCGACACGACGATCACCCGGAGGGTGCCGGTGCGCCGGTCGTAGTCGATGCCCTCGGCCTCGAAGGTGCCCGAGCAGGAACTGCGCAGCGGGAGCTGCCGGAGCGCCGTGACATGGCCGGTGACGTCCGTCGCGCCCGGCTCGGCGGACAGGTCGATCTGGAGCAGTGGCTTGGTGATGCCGAAGAGGGTGCCCGCCGGGTCGTCGGAGGAGCACAGCAGCCGCGTCGCGGTGACGAAGTCGCAGCCCTGCACGTCCCGCACGGCGTGGTCCAGGGTGACGGTGGACGCCTGCGGGAGGTTCGCCGAGGGAGAGGTGCTCGCGTTCACGCCGGGGGTCGGGAAGACCAGGAACCTGGTCATGGTGCCCCACTCCCCCGACAGCATCCACTGGCCGGCGGGGGTGATGGCGACCCAGGAGTTGTTGAGCGCCTCCCCGCCGCTCAGCGTGTGGACGTACTCCGCCCACGCGCCGCCCGGCGCCTGCACCCGGTACATCTTCGCGGTGCCCGAGTCCGCCTGGTACGGCTCGACGTAGTAGCCGTCGTAGGAGGCATCGGGGTCGCCGACGTGGTTCCAGCCGCGAGTGGACACGCTCAGCGGGATGGTGCCGATGCCCGTGTAGCGGTTGGCGCTGTTCGCCGGGACCTCGACCGAGGTCAGGCCCTGGCTCTCGGTGAGCGGGTCGGCGCGGTCGGAGCCGACCTCGGTCCAGGTGTCGGCGGCCGTCGCGGGCGTGGCGCTCGACAGGACGGCGGCGGTGGCGAGGGCGACGAGGCCGGTCAGGGCGGCGTGCCAGCGGTGCCGGGTGCGCAGGGGCATGACGGGCGGCTCCTCGGAGGGGGTGGGTGTGCTCGGCGGACAGTGTGGCCGCCCGAGATGGTCATGTACAGACCAAACGGCAGTCCGGCCGGGCAACGGGAACCGAACTTCTGACCTCGCCGAACGTCCGCCGCTGTGTTGAGGGATGGTGGAGGAGGACGCGGATGACGCCCCAGAGACGGTTGAACGCGGTAGAACAGGGGAGTCGGCACGGGGGACGACGTGCCGTGTGGACGGTCGAAGGACGGTGCGTGCGATGAGTGCAGCCCGGTCTCCCGTCGCCGAGGGCGACGAACCGGTGCGCGGGGCGGTAGGGCCCAGCGGGCTGCTCGATGTGCTGGCAGTGGCCTCCGTGGTGCTGGACGCCCAGGGCCGCATCGTGCTGTGGAGCCCCCAGGCGGAGGAGCTGTTCGGCTACTCGGCACCTGAGGCGCTCGGCCAGTACGCCGCCCGGATCATGGTCCACGAGCAGTACCTCGATCTCGTGGTGAGACTGTTCGCCGACGTGATGGCCACCGGGCAGAGCTGGGCCGGCGCCTTCCCGATCCGGCGCAAGGACGGCACCACGCGCCTGGTGGAGTTCCGCAACATGCGGCTCCTCGACGACCACGGCGACGTGTTCGCCCTGGGACTGGCGGCCGACCGGTCGACCGTGCGCAGCCTGGAGCGGGACGTGGCGCTGTCGACCCGGGTGGTGGCGCACTCCCCCATCGGCCTCGCCGTCCTGGACACCGATCTGCGGTACGTCTCCGTCAACCCGGCACTCGAACGGCTCAACGGCGTCCCGGCGGAGGACCACATCGGCCGCACGGTCCACGAGATCCTGCCCCACATGGACGCCGACGCCCTGGAGGCGGCGGCGCGCGACGTCCTGAAGACCGGCCGCCCGCTCATCGACCGCGAGACCGTCGGCCGTACCCCCGCCGATCCGGACGAGGAGCACGCCTGGTCCGTCTCGCTGTACCGGCTGGAGGATGCCTTCGGCACCGTCCTGGGCGTGGCCGCCTCGGTCGTGGACGTCACCGAGCAGCACCGGGCGGCCGTCGAGGCCGAGGCCGCGCGGCGGCGGCTCGCCGTCATCGCGGACGCCTCCGCGCGGATCGGCACCACCCTGGAGCTGGACCGTACGGCCCGGGAGCTGGCCGACGTCGCCGTGCCGGAGCTGGCCGACATAGCCGCCGTGGATCTGCTGGAGGCGGTGGTGGACGGCAGGCGCAGCAGTCTCGGGCCCAGCGAACCGGCCGTGATCCGCGCCCTCGCCGTCAAGGCGGAGGACGAGACCTCGATGGCGCTCGGCGCGGCCGACCCGCCCGGACAGGTGGCCCGGTACGGGCCCGACCGCCTCGTCACCGAGTGCGTGCGCACGGGGCAGCCGGTCATGGTGACCGAGGTCGCGGCGGCCGACCTGCCGCGTATCGCCCGTTCCCCGGAGGCGGCCGGGCTGCTGGCCCGCGCGGGGGTGCACTCGTATCTGGCGGTGCCGTTGATCGCGCGCGGCGAGGTGCTCGGTGCCCTCGATCTCAAGCGCACCCGCAATCCGTGCCCGTTCAGCGAGGACGACGTGCTGCTCGCCCGGGAACTGGCGGCGCGGGCGGCCGTGCAGATCGACAACGCCCGCTGGTACCAGAACGCCCGCGACACCGCCCTCACCCTCCAGCGCAGTCTGCTGCCCAGCCATCCGCCGGTCACGGGCGGCCTGGAGGTCGCCTCCCGCTACCAGCCGGCCGGGGCCACGGCCGAGGTCGGCGGTGACTGGTTCGACGTCATCCCCCTCGACGGCTGCAAGACCGCGCTCGTCGTCGGCGACGTGATGGGCAGCGGCATCAACGCCGCGGCCACCATGGGCCGGCTGCGCACCGCGACCAACACCCTGGCCTCCCTCGACCTGGAACCGGCCCGGCTCCTGGAGCACCTGGACCGGATCACCCAGGACCTCGACCACTCCATCGCCACCTGCGTCTACGCCATCCACGACCCGCATCTGCGGCAGTGCCGGATCGCCAACGCCGGGCATCTGCCGCCGGTGCGGCTGCGCGCCGGACGCAAGCCGGAACTCCTCGAACTGCCCACCGGGGCACCGCTGGGCGTGGGCGGGGTGGCCTTCTCCACCACGACCGTCGACCTCGAGCCGGGCGACCGGCTGGTCCTCTACACGGACGGGCTGGTCGAGACCCGCCAGCACCCCCTCGACGAACGCCTCGACGCCCTCCTGGAACTCCTCGACGGCCCCGACCGGCCCCTGGAGGAGGTCTGCGACCTGCTCGTCCGCACCCTGCACCAGCCGGACAACTCCGACGACGTGGCGCTGCTCATAGCCCGCGCACAGACGCCGAGTTGACCTTCATGGGCTCGCGCGTGGATGCACAGGAAGGCATTACCCGCTCCTTATCGGCCGCCCACGACAATCACAGCAAGGCAGGGCACAGGGCCTGAGGACGTCGGCGGGAGCGAGCCATGACGGACGATCCGCATCAGGAAGTGACACCGCCCGAGGTGCTCGTCGGACCCGGCGGAGCAGAGGAACGCACTCCGCTGCGGGGCCGCCGGCGGCGCCGGTCCGTCCGCGCGCGGGCGGTGACCGCGGCGGCCGCGACGGCCGTCCTCACCCTCGGCGGCGCGGCCCTCGCCTACGCCGCGACCTCGTCGGGCCCGGACGGCGGGGCGACTCCCGCCGCCCCGGGGTCGGCGTCACCGGCGCCGGGCGAGCGCGGACCGGGGCACCGGCACGGCTGGTGGTTCGGCGGGGGCGAGGGGGCGCACGGGGAGGCGACGGTCAAGGACCGCGACACCGGCACGTGGGTCGTACGGGTGTGGCAGCGCGGCACCGTGGCGAAGGCGGACGGCGACCAGGTGACCGTCAGGAGCGAAGACGGCGCCCGGTGGACGTGGACCGTGCCGTCCGACGCCACGGTGCTGCGGGACGGCGGCCGGGGTACGGGGGCATCCGCCCTGAAGCAGGGCGAGACGGTCCTGCTGTCCGGCACCCGCGACGGGGACGACACCAGGACCGCCGACCGCGTCCTCGCGGGCACCTGGGAGAAGCCGGACCCGGACACGTGGCGGGACAGGATGCCGGGGCCGGAAAACCGGCGTGACGGGTTCCCGGGGCATGGCCGCGGCGGCATGCCGACACCGTCACCCTCGGAGAACGGCACCACGACCTGACGCCACCCTCACGGCCAAGCTCCACACACCGACGCCACCCTCACGGCCAAGCTCCACACACCGACGCCACCCTCACCGCCGAGCTCCACATCCCGGCGCCACCCTCCCCGGCGCCACTCGCACGGCCAAGCTCCGCATCCCGGCGCCACCCTCCCCGGTGCCACTCGCACGGCCAAGCTCCACACCCGAACACCACTCGCCCAGGCGGCCGCTACGCCCTGACGCCGATCACGACGTTGGCGTACAGCTCCTCGGAGGTGAGCAGCCGGGCCGTCAGGCCGCCGTGGGTGAAGGCGTCGACGGCCGCCGTGGACTGCCGCTCGCTCGTCTCGACGAGCACGCAGCCGCCGGGGGCGAGCCAGCGCGGCGCCTCGGCGGCCACCCGGCGCAGTACGTCGAGGCCGTCGGTGCCGCCGTCCAGGGCGACCAGGGGTTCGTGGTCGCGGGCCTCCGCGGGCAGCAGCCCGACCTCTTCGGAGGGGACGTACGGCACATTGGCGGCGAGGATGTCGACGCGCCCGCGGAGTCGCTCGGGCAGCGCCGTGAAGAGGTCGCCCGCGTGCACCTGCCCGGCGAAGGCGGCGACGTTGTGGCGGGCACAGCGCACCGCGGCCGGGTCGATGTCGGCGGCGTGCAGTTCGGCTCCGTCGAGAGCGGCGGCCAGGGCCGCGCCGACGGCCCCCGAGCCGCAGCACAGGTCCACGACCACGGAGGCGTCCGGGGCGTGGGCGAGGGCCTGCTCGACCAGGAACTCGGTGCGGCGCCGGGGGACGAAGACGCCGGGTGCGACGGTGATGCGCAGACCGCGGAACTCGGCCCAGCCGACGACCAGTTCCAGCGGTACGCCGGTCGCGCGACGGGTCACCATGGACGACACCTCGTCCGGGGTGCGCGCCGCGGCGAGGATCAACTCCGCCTCGTCCTCGGCGAAGACGCAGCCGGCCGCACGCAGCGCGGCCACCACGGAGTCACGGGAACCGGGCAGAGAAGAACCAGGAAGAGAAGGGGGGAACGAGGGAGGCATGGAAGCCGAGGGCCTTTCGGTAGCCGAAGGGCGCTCTCGCGGTCACCTACTGCCGGTGATCCGCGCCGACTCGGGGAGAGAGCACCCGACCTGACACAGCGGTAATGGGTCTCACCTCCTCGGTCCACCGGCCGGGGACCATCCGCGACCGGACGGCCACCCTACCCGAAGATCACACCGCGACCGCCTCCTCGATCTCCTCCTCTTCCTCCGCCTCCACGACGGCGCTGACCTGCGGGGCCGCTTCCTCGGGCGCCCTGTGCCGCTCGTGGACCGCGGCGAGGGCCGTGACGGCGAGGCCGAGCATCAGCCAGACCACCAGCGTCCAGACGGTGCGGGCGATACCGTCGCCGCCGAAGTACAGCAGGCTGCGGGCACCCTCGACGAACCCGGCACCGTTCCAGAAAGCGTGCAGGGTGCCGAAGAAGCCGTTCTGGAGCTCGGGGCGGTACAGGCCGCCGGAGCTGGTGAAGTTGAGCATCACGAAGAGGACCATCATCGCGAGGGTGGTCCAGCGCTTGAGGAAGGTGTGCAGGCCGACGCCGATGAGCAGGATGCCCGCGGAGTAGAGCCAGGCCATGCCCCACAGGCCGGCGAGGTCGTGGTGGGCGAGGTGGAAGACCGGACCGGCGAGCAGCGCGCCGATGCCGCTGACCACCGCGGAGACGCCGACCGCCAGCAGGGCCCGCGCGCGCAGGGACAGTCCCGCACCCGCGGCGCCGATCGCCGCGACCGAGGCGTACGAGCCGATGCTCAGCGCGATCAGCAGGAAGAACAGGCCCTGTCCGGTGGGGTCGTCGTCGACGGGGGCGGCCACGTCGGTCACCGTGAGCGGGACGCCCTGCCGGGCGGCGACGGGGGTGAAGACCTTCTCCACGGCCAGCGCGTCCATGTCGGAGGCGGCACTGGCGACCACGAGCTCGGGCGTCCTGGCGCTCGGCACGTAGGCGCCGGTTATCTCACGGGACTCGAGCAGGTGGACGGCCTCGGCACGGGTGGCCACCGTGCGTACGTCGAGGGCCTCCCCCGCCGCGTCCTTGACCGTCTGGGCGAACACCTTCGCCTCCGGTGCCGAGCCGACGACGGCGACCGGCAGGTGGTGCGGTTCCGGGGTCACGAACGCCCCCATGTACGCGAGCCCCATGCCGACGCACATCAGCAGGGGGGTGATCAGGTGGGTGAGCACATGGCGCAACGCAGGCGACCTCATCGCTCGCGACCTCCGACGACAGATGGTTGGCTTATACAACTCTCACTTCAAGTTGTACTATACAACTAGGACTGGGAAGAGGGTCCGGAGGAGGGTTTCCATGGACGCCACCGAGGCCGTCGAGAGCATCCAGCGCGAGATGACGGCCTTCGCCCGCCGTGCCCGGGCCTCGGCGGGGCGCATGCACCCCGAGCTGTCGCTCGTCTCCTACACCCTGCTCGGGCACCTGGAGGAGCGCGACGGCTGCCGCGCGACCGATCTGGCCGCGCACTACGCCCTGGACAAGTCCACGGTCAGCCGCCAGGTGGCCGCCCTGGAGCGGGCCGCGCTCGTCGAGCGGCGGGTCGATCCGGACGACCACCGCGTACAGGTGCTGCACCTGACGGACGCCGGGCGGGAGATCCTCGCCCAGGTCACGGAGAGCCGCCGGGCCGCCTTCGAGGAGCGGCTGGCGGACTGGCCGGCGGAGGATCTCGCACGGTTCGCCGACTATCTCGTGCGCTACAACGCGTGGTCGAGACCGACGCCCTGACCAGGGACGGGGCACCCGGGACGACAGCGTACGGTTGAACCATGAACGTCACCCGAGGCTTCACCGGACGCCCCCGCGTCCACAACGCGGGCCTGCCGCCCGGCCAGTACGACGCGGGCGACGACTGGCCCGTGCTGTCCGCGGAGGTCACGCCGGAGCTGTCGCCGGCCGAGTGGACCTTCCGCGTCGACGGGCTGGTCGAGGAGCCCCGCACCTGGGACTGGGACACGGCGCACGCGCTGCCCGGTTCGGCCTACGAGGGCGACATCCACTGTGTGACGAGCTGGTCGAAGTTCGGCGTGCGGTTCGGGGGCGTGTCCCTGGACGCGTTCCTGGACGTCGTCCGCCCCCGGGCCTCCGCCACGCATGTCGTCGCCTATTCGCACACCGGGTACACCACGAACCTGCCGCTGGCGGACCTGACCGGCGGACGGGCCTGGATCGCCTGGGAGTTCGACGGCCGGCCGCTGTCCGCCGAGCACGGCGGTCCGGCGCGGCTGCTGGTGCCGCACCTGTACTTCTGGAAGAGCGCCAAGTGGATCGCGGGGCTGCGCGTCCTCGACCACGACGAGCCGGGGTTCTGGGAGCAGAACGGCTATCACGCGCGGGGCAACCCGTGGGAGGAGCAGCGTTACTCCGGTGACTGAGACCTTGACTTCCTTCACTCCCCCGACCCGGTTCGCCGTGCCCGGCCGCATCGCGGTCAGCGAGCAGGCCGCCGCGCTGTGGCAGACGGCGACCCTCACCGGGATCCGCCGGGAGACCCCGCGTGCCGCCACCTACCGGTTCGCGGTGCCCGCCTGGGCGGGGCATCTGCCCGGCCAGCACCTGATGCTGCGGCTGACGGCCGCGGACGGCTATGTGGCCCAGCGGCACTATTCGATCGCCTCCGCGCCCGACGACGCGGGGCACATCGAGCTGACGCTGGACCATGTCGAGGGCGGCGAGGTGTCGGGCTGGTTCCACTCCGTGGCCCGGCCCGGCGATCAGGTCGAGGTGCGCGGCCCGCTGAGCGGCTTCTTCGCCTGGCCCGGCGACCGGCCCGCCCTGCTGATCGGCGCCGGCTCCGGTGTCGTACCGCTGATGTCGATGGTGCGCCACCACCGGGCGCGCGGACTGGCCGTCCCGCTGCGGCTCCTGGTGTCCGCGCGCGGTCCCGAGGATCTCATCTACGCGGACGAGTTGGGCGCCGAGACGACGCCCGTCTTCACGCGGAGCGCGCCCCGGGGTGTGCCGGTGGGACGTATGGCCGCCGCACATGTGGCGCCGCTCCTGGCCGAGCCGCCCGAAGGCGGGTGGGAGGCCTATGTGTGCGGGTCGAACGCCTTCGCCGAGCACGCGTCGCGGCTGCTGGTGGCGGCCGGGCAGCCGGTGGACCGGATCCGGATCGAGCGCTTCGGCTGACCCGTCCGCGGGGGGCCGCGTCAGGGTCCGCCGGCGCGGCCGGACAATGTCCTGCATACGGGGTATCGGAGAACGATGTGGGCACTCGCACAGGTGCGAGGAGGTCGACATGCGAACCCGGGTCCGCGGCTGGCGCTGGCGGCACAACCCGCTACGGCGCCGGTCGGACGTCGTCGAGGCGTGGACGACGCTGGTGGTCGTCCTGTTGCTGCTCCTGGTCGCGCCCCTGGCCGGGGCCCTGACGGCCCGGTGGGCGTACTCCGGGGCGGAGGCGACCGCGCTGGCGCAGCGCGCCGACCGTCACAGCGTGCGCGCCGAGGTCGTCGGGAAGATCCCGGACGAACTGCCCACGGTGCAGGGCGGCCGGGCGCACAGTTTCCGTACGACGGTGTCCTGGACCGAGCCGGGCGAGGGGCGCAGGACGGCCACGGCCCGGGTGCCGGCCGGTTCGGGCGACGGTGACCTGGTCACGGTCTGGTTCGACGCCCGTGGGCGCAATGTCCCCGAACCGCCGGACGCCGTCTCCGTGTGGCAGCACGCCGCCACCATGGGTGTCTGCGCGACGGCCGGTACGGCCGGTGTGATCCTCCTCGGCCGGGTCGCCGTACGCCAGGTGGCCACCCGGCGCCGCCTCGCCGAGTGGGAGGCGGAGTGGGCCCGCACGGAACCGGAGTGGACGCGCCGCCGCCCGGCGTGAGCGGCCCCCGCGCGCACACCCGACCTCAGCCGGTCTACTGACCGATGCCCTGCATCCTGCGCGCGGCCCGCCCGTGGTCGCGCAGCACGTCCCCGAGCCCCGGCAGCACCGGCTCGCCGCGGTCCACCAGCACCCGCCCCGCCACCACCGTCGTCCACGCGCGCGCCGGTCCGCAGCGCAGCCATGCCTCCACCGGGTCGGTCAAGGCGCCCGCGAGCGCGATCTCGTGGAGGTCCCAGACGACGAGGTCGGCACAGGCACCGGGGCGGAGGTGGCCCAGTTCGTCGGCGCGGCCGAGGCAGCGGGCCGAGCCGCGGGTGGCCATGGCGAGGGCGTCGCGGGCGGTCATGGCGCCGGGGCCGCCGCGGTAGCGGCCGAGCAGCAGGGCGTTGCGGGTCTCCATCCAGAGGGAGGCGTGGTCGGTGGAGGCGGAGCCGTCGCAGCCGATGCCGACGGGCAGTCCGAGTTCGCGCATCTCACGCACCCGGGCCGTGCCGCCGCCGATCAGCATGTTGGAGCTGGGGCAGTGCGCCACGCCGACGCCCGCCGCCGCCAGCCGCTCCAACTCGGCGTCGTCCGGGTAGATGCAGTGGGCCACCCACGTGCGATCGGTCAGCCAGCCGCAGTCCTCGAAGTACTCCACGGGCCGGCAGCCGTACGTCTCCAGGCAGTACGTGTCCTCGTCGTGGTCCTCGGCGAGGTGGGTGTGGAGGCGGACGTCGTGACGCTCGGCGAGTTCGGCGGTGGCCGTCATGACCTCCTTGGTCACCGAGAACGGCGAGCAGGGCGCGAGCGCGACCCGGATCAGGGCGCCCGGCCGGGGGTCGTGATGCGCCTTGATCAGCCGCTCGCTGTCGGCGAGCACCTCGTCGGTGGACTGCGTGACGCTCCGCGGCGGCAGTCCCCCGTCCTCGACGGAGCGGGTCATCGAGCCGCGGGTGGCGTGGAAGCGGAAGCCGATGTCGCGGGCGGCGCGGATCTCGGCGTCGACCAGGCGGGGGCGCGGGTGGACGTAGAGGTGGTCGGAGGAGGTGGTGCAGCCGCCCATGAGGAGCTCGGCCATGCCGACGTACGCCGACACGTACGCGGCCTCCTCGTCGAGGCCGGCCCACAGCGGGTAGAGCGTGGTCAGCCAGTCGAAGAGGGAGCCGTTCACCGCGGGGGCGTAGGAGCGGGTGAGGTTCTGGTAGATGTGGTGATGGGTGTTGATCAGTCCCGGTGTGACCAGCCGTCCGGCGGCCGACACGGTCGTACGGGCCTCCGGTTCGTTTCCCGCAGTTCCGACGCCGGTGACCCGACCACCTGTTATGGCCACCCAGCCGCCCGGGATCTCCCGATCTCCGTCCACGACGAGCAGTTCGGCATCCCTGACCAGCAGTTCGACATTCCGAACAGGCACTTCGGAGGCAGCTGACATGGCGCCATCGTAGGCCCGCTGCCGGGCAAAGGCCTGGCGATTCGTCCGACCACTCACGTACCGTGTGATCATCCGCACTCTTCATCCCAAAGGCGGTCCTCCATGGCCCTGTTCGACCTTCCCCTCGATGAGCTCCGCGTGTACCGCAGCACTTCGCCGGAGCCGTCCGATTTCGACGCGTTCTGGTCGAAGACCCTCCAGGAGGCCCGCGAGCACGACCTGGACGCCCGCTTCGAGCCGGTCGACACGGGGCTGTCCACGGTGCGGGTGTACGACGTGACGTTCGCCGGGTTCGGCGGCCATCCGGTGAAGGGCTGGCTGACGGTGCCCGCCGGGGCGGAGGAACCGCTCCCGGTCGTCGTGGAGTTCATGGGCTACGGCCTCGGGCGCGGACTGCCGCACGAGCACCTGCTGTGGGCCTCCACGGGCCGGGCGCACTTCGTGATGGACACCCGCGGCCAGGGCAGCGGCAACGGCGGCGGAGGCGCCACGGCCGATCCGATCGGCGCCGGGCCCGCCTACCCCGGTTACATGACCCGGGGCATAGAGTCGCCCGAGACCTACTACTACCGCCGTCTGTTCACGGACGCCGTGCGCGCCGTCGAGGCGGCCCGCTCCCATCCGCTGGTCGACGCCGCGCGCACCGCCGTCACCGGCATCAGCCAGGGCGGCGGCATCACCCTCGCGGTGGGCGGGCTGGTGCCCGACCTGGTGGCGGTCGCGCCCGACGTGCCGTTCCTGTGCCACTTCCCGCGCGCGGCGACCGTGACGGACCGTCACCCGTACCGCGAGATCGGTCTCTTCCTCCGGACGCACCGCGGACGCACCGAGGACACGCTGCGCACCCTCTCCTACTTCGACGGCGTCCACTTCGCCGCGCGGGGCAGCGCCCCGGCCCTCTTCTCCACGGCCCTGGAGGACATGACCTGCCCGCCCTCCACCGTCTTCGCGGCCTTCAACAACTGGGCGCACGACGACAAGGAGATCGAGGTGTACGACTTCAACGACCATGAGGGCGGCGGCCCTTACCAGGAGGCGGCGAAGCTGCGCTGGCTGCGCTCGCGCCTCTGACGAACGTCGGGCACCTTCCCGCCGGTCCGACCAGTCGGTACGTTCGGAGATCCGGGTCGCGGTGTCGCGGCCCGGTTTCCGATGCCCGACACGGAGGCGGCCCATGCCCGATCACGATCTCCCGGTCCAAGGCCACTGCGACGAGCGGTTCGCGGCGGTGCGCACGGCATTCGAGGAGAACTTCCGGGACCGGGGCGAGCTGGGTGCCGCCGTCGCCGTGACCGCGGGCGGGCGGCTCGTGGTGGACCTGTGGGGCGGCTGGGCCGACTCGGCACGCACCCGGCCGTGGGAGCGGGACACGCTGGTCAACGTGTGGTCGACGTCGAAGGGGCCGACGGCCCTGTGCGCCCACGTCCTCGCCGACCGGGGGCTGCTCGACCTCGATGCGCCGGTGGCCGCGTACTGGCCCGAGTTCGCCGCGGCGGGCAAGGAGAAGGTGCTGGTACGGCATCTGCTGTCGCACCGGTCCGGACTGTCCGGGCTGCGTGAGCCGCACTCGCTCCAGGAGCTGTACGACTGGGAGTTCACCACGCGCCGGCTGGCGGTGACGGAACCGTGGTGGGAGCCCGGGACCCGGTCCGGGTACCACGCGCTGACGTACGGCTTCCTGGTCGGGGAGGTGGTGCGGCGAGTGTCGGGGCTGCTGCCGGGGGCCTTCCTGCGGCGGGAGGTGACCGGGCCGCTCGGCATCGACTTCGGCATCGGCCTGCCGGAGTCGGAGTACGGCCGGGCCGCGGAGCTGGAGCACATGGCGCCCGTGGCGAACACCGAACAGGACGCGGCGGCCGCCCAGTTGCCGCCCCTGGCGCTGGCCGCGCTGGCCAACCCCCCGGTGGGCGCGGCGGACGCCAACTCGCCGCAGTGGCGGGCCGCGGAGATCCCCGCCGCCAACGGGCACGGCACCGCGCGTGCGGTCGCGCAGCTGTACGGGGTCTTCGCGGGCCGGGGGACGTACGACGGCCACCGGGTCCTGTCGCCGGAGGCGGCCGAGCGGGTGCGCGAGGGGCAGGGAAGCTGCCGCGACCTGGTGCTGGGCGGCGGGCTCGGCCGGGACACCGAGGTGGCGCTCGGTCTGTGGCTGAGCGGGGAGAGCGGGTCGTACGGGCCGAACCCGCGCGCTTTCGGACACGACGGGTTCGGGGGTTCCTGCGGCCTGGCCGACCCGGAGGCGGGGGTGTCGCTCGGCTATGTCATGAACCGCATGGGGCCGCGGATCGCCGACGACCCGCGCAAGACGGCGCTCGTCGACGCCCTGTACAGCACGCTGTGAGGGCGGTCCGGTTTCGGCCGAACCGGTGGGCCGCTCTTCCCTATTGGTTTAGACCAATGCTAGATCTGGTGGCGCAATGAGGCCGCACGGCCACGGAACGTCACTACAGGAGGCGGGGCATGGCCCGCACCACCCCCCACCAGGTCCAGGACCAACCGCTGTACTGGAGGATCGCCGCGCAACTCCTCGGGGAGCTGCGCGACGGGACCGTCCCGCCCGGTGAACGACTGCCGGGCGAGCGCCGGCTGGCCGAGCACTTCGGGGTCAGCAGGGAGACCGTACGGCAGGCGCTGGAGGTGCTGCGGCGCGACGGAATGGTCGCCACCGACCGGCGCGGCAGCCACGCCGCACTGCCCGGCGAGCCCGTCCGGGCCCCTTCCGCGCTCGCCTTCCCGGTCGGTGCCGCCACTGCCGTCGCCGCCGACCGGGCCACCGTCACCTGGGAGACTCCCCCGCCGGAACACGCCGAGGCGCTCGGGCTCGCCCCGCACCGGCCGACCTTGGTGCACCGCTACGAGTCGGCCGCCGCGGGAGGCCGCCGTACCGCCGTGACCTCCTTCTCCGCGGTGGCGCTCGCCGAGGTCGAGGAGCTCGCCCGGTACCGGGAGCGGGCCGACGGCACCGCCTCGGCACAGCTGTGGCGGGCGTACGACTGGATGCGCCGGGCGGGCCTGACCCTGCACCACCGCGACGCCATCACCCCGCTCCCGGACCCGCCCGCGGTACGGGTGACCCGGCGGGTGCACGACCAGTACGCCCGGCCGCTGGAGATCACCGATCTGATGCTGGACGCCCCCCAGGAGGCGCTGGTCTACGAGTTCACGCTGCCGGCCGACGACAGGGCAGCCGCACCACGGAGCATGCCGGACGCGGCCGTTCGGTGACGACGCCGGCCACCTGTCGTGCCGGCCTCGGCCGGCGGGGCACCGTCGTTCAGGGTGCCCCGTCAGCGCGGCAGGCTCGCCACGACCATCCGCACTCGCGGGCTCCCGTCCCCGCGTCGCCCGAACTCCGGCAGGGCCTCCAGGTCGACACGGAAGCCGGCGGCCTCCAGCTGCCGGCGCACCTCCCCCAGCCGGAAGGCCCGGTAGTACATGACGAACGGGGGCCGCCACACAGCGTTGCGCACCCGCATCACCAGGTCGAAGCCGAGCAGCATCCAGTAGCCGAGGGAGCCGGGGCGGGGCGGCGCGACCACCGGGAAGGCGAAGCGGCCACCGGGCCGCAGCACGGAGCGGACCTGGTCGAAGAGCCCCGGCAGCTCGCGCGGCAGGAAGTGTCCGAACGCCCCGAAGCTGACGACGAGGTCGAAGGCGGGCCCGAACGGCAGGGCCCGGGCGTCGGCGCGGACCCAGCCGACCCGAGGCCCACCGGCGCGGGGCCGGACGCGTTCCCGCGCCACGGCCAGCATCCCGGTGCTGAAGTCGACGCCGGTGACGCTCTCCCGGCAGACCCGCGCGAGCACGCCCACTCCGGCGCCCGTGCCGCAGCACAGGTCGAGGCCGGCCTCGTAGGGGCCGCCGCGGGCCAGGGCCTGCGCGACGGAGTCCAGCACGGCGTCGGGGGTCCGGAAGGGGGTGTGGTCGAACTTCGGGGCGAGGAGGTCGTAGCCGCGTTCCACGGACGACAGGGCCTGGACGGCGAGTTCGCGGAGGCTCGGGCCTTCGGGGCTGAACATCGCGTCAGCTTAGGCGAGCCGCCGACCGGCCCCATGGACACGCCGCCGGTCGAGGTTTACTCTCACCCACACCTATTCAAATAATTGACTATGAGGTGAGGTCGGATGCGTGCTTTCCGGGAGGCCGTCGAGGCATGGGACTTCGACGCCGTCGAGGCGCTGCTGGCGGAGGACGTCGTCTTCACCAGCCCGGTGGTCTTCAAGCCGTACCCGGGCAAGGCGATCACGGCCGCGATCCTGCGCGGTGTCTCGCGGGTCTTCGAGGACTTCCGCTATGTGCGGGAGATCGAGGGGACGGACGGCGCCGACCACGCGCTCGTCTTCGCCGCGCGGGTGGGCGACCGGGAGATCACCGGCTGCGACTTCCTGCATGTGAACGAGGACGGCCTGATCGACGAGTTCACGGTGATGGTCCGTCCGCTGTCGGGCGCCCAGGCCCTGGCGCAGGCCATGGGCGCACAGTTCGAGCGGATCGAGCAGGAGGCGCGGGCGCGACTCGCGTGAGAGCGGTGCCCTCGGCACCCTCGGCGACGGACAGGCCGGCTGCCCCTGCGGATCAGACGGCCGGCAGGGGACACAGCGCCTCGGCGAAGCCCTTCGGGTGGGTGATGTCGCCGTTGTGTCCGCCGGGGAGGTGGGCGAACGCGACGCCGTCTCGAAGAGGAACGTGAAGTCGGCCTCGCGTGAGGCGTCCAGCGGGGTGAGGCGGGCGCCGGGTTCGGTCTGCCGCCGGGCGGGGTCGATGCCGAGGAGCTCGCCGATCTTCCGCACGCCGGCCATCCAGCCCTGCTCTCGGCAGGCGGTGCGCGTTTCGTCCAACTCGACCTGCGTGTGCAGCCGTTCGGCGTCGGGCAGCAGCCCGGGGATGGCGGACACGTGGGCCACGAGTGCGGTCGGCCGCCCGGGGTGGCGCAGCGCGAGGCGCAGTCCGACGCCGGCGCCCATAACCGCAGCCGACCATCAAGGCGGGCTCGTCGGCGAGTTGGACGCGAGCATCTGGTGGACGTCCTCCGCGTGCTGGTCGAGGCCCGCGGCGGCGGCCTCGTCACGGAGAACGCTGCGGGACAGGCCGCGGCAGGCGAAGGGCGCCGCGCCCCCCGGTGGACGACGCGATCGGCGCCGCCCTGGGCACCGACGACGCGGAGTGGATCGCGGAGACCGTCGCGCTGCTGGAGCAACTCGCCGAGCGCCTCTCCCCGACGGCCCTGGACCGGCTGCGTCAGCGACCGGTTGGATGACCCCATGACCACCGACGAGCACGCGCGGTTCATGCGGGCCAACCAGGCGAACTGGGACGCGCGCACGCCCGTCCACCTCGCCAGCCGCTTCTACGGGCTCGACGAGAACCTGGACCCCGCCCGCTGGTTCGCCGGCTTCGAATGGGACGACCTCGGCGACCTCGCCCGCCGGGACGTCCTCCACCTCCAGTGCCACCTGGGCACGGAGACGCTCGCCTTCGCCCACCGCGGCGCCCGCGTGACCGGCCTCGACTTCTCCGCGGCGTCGGTTGCGGCGGCGCGGGACATCGCGGCGCAGGCGGGTGCCGACGTCGATTACGTCCAGGCCAATGTGTACGACGCCGTCGAGGCCCTGGGCGGGCGGCAGTTCGACGTCCTCTACACCGGCAAGGGCGCCCTGTGCTACCTGCCCGACCTGTCGGCGTGGGCCGGCGTGGTGGCTCGACTCCTGCGTCCCGGAGGCCAGTTGTACGTCGCGGAGTTCCATCCGCTGCTCAACTCGCTGGGCCCGAAGCCCGCGCCGGGCGAGGGCCCCGAACTGCTGCTGCGCCACGACTACCTGGGCGGCGCCGGAGCCGTGCGCCGGGACGCGACCCACACGTACACCGACGGCCCGGCGGTCGAGGGGGCCACGGACAGTTACGAGTGGATGCACGGAATAAGCGAAGTCGTCAACGCGTTGGTCGGAGCGGGACTGACCATTCGGCGCCTCACGGAGAGCGACGAACTTCCCTGGCCGCGCTGGCCACGGATGGTTCGCACACCGTCCGGCTGGTGGCGGCTCCCCGAGCCGCGCATCCCGCTCCTCTACGGACTCCTCGCCACCCGCTGAACCGACGTGGTACGGTCCTGATAGCACTTGTGTACGCCCAGTCCTGGGCGCCGGTGCCAGTTCTCCTTCACTCGGCCGGTCGTCGTGCCGGCCTCTCCGCACCACCTCGTGACCCACAGGTCCGATGTGCTGTTCCCCGCCGCCCGAAGGCGTTCTGACCGCCTTCCCGCACGTTCGCGGCACTCCCCTTCCTTCCGCATGTCGCATGCCACCCGTCCGTGAAAGGACCACCCTCATGACCACCACCCTCGAACACCCCCCTGTCCAGCAGGAGCCCCCGGTCCGCGCCGTCACCGGCGTCCTGGACGTCGACGCGAGCGGGAAGGGGCACCTGCGCGCCGAGCACCTGCTGCCCCAGCCCTCCGACCTCCAGGTCTCCCCCGCGCTGATCCGCCGGTACGGCCTGCGCAAGGGCGACCGGGTCGACGGCGTGCGCGGCACGCAGCGCGCGCTCACCGAGGTCGCCCGCATCAACGGCCGCGTCCCCGACAAGGCCCGCCGCCACTTCCGCGACCTCACCCCGCTCCACCCCCACCAGCGCCTGCGCCTCGAACACCCCGCGGCCGGCCTGACCGGCCGGGTCACCGACCTCCTCGCCCCCGTCGGCAAGGGGCAGCGCGGCCTGATCGTCGCCCCGCCCAAGACCGGCAAGACCGTGCTGCTCCAGCAGATCGCGGCCGCCGTCGCCGGCAACCACCCCGAGGCCCGGCTGATGGTGGTGCTCCTCGACGAGCGCCCCGAGGAGGTCACCGACATGCGGCGCTCCGTGCGCGGCGAGGTGTACGCCTCCACCTTCGACCGCACGCCCAAGCAGCACATCGCGCTCGCCGAGCTCATCATCGAGCGGGCCAAGCGGCTCGTCGAGGCCGGCGAGGACGTCGTGATCCTGCTCGACTCGCTCACCCGGCTGTGCCGGGCCCACAACAACGCGGCCACCGGCAACGGCCGCACCCTCAGCGGCGGCGTCGACGCGACCGCGCTGCTCGGCCCCAAGCGGTTCTTCGGCGCCGCCCGCGCGGCCGAGGAAGGCGGCTCCCTCACCATCCTCGCCACCGCCCTGGTGGAGACCGGCTCCCGTGCCGACGACTTCTTCTTCGAGGAACTCAAGAGCACCGGCAACATGGAGCTCCGCCTCGACCGCGAACTCGCCTCCCGCCGCGTCTTCCCTGCCGTCGCCGTCAACCCCTCCGGCACCCGCCGCGAGGAACTCCTCCTCGCCCCGGCCGAGTTGACCGCCGTACGAGGACTGCGGCGAGCCCTGCGGGACAAGGACGGCCTGGAAACCCTCCTGGAGCGCATGCGGGAGACTCCGGACAACGCGACGTTCCTGCGCCGCATCCAGCCGACGCTGCCCTCTTCCTGACGCGCCGTCGGCTCCTCCGGCCGACACGGTCCGCGGCCCGATCCGCAGCCGGCTCCTCCGGCCAGACACGGTCCGCGGCCACACCCGCAGCCGACTCATCCGGCCAACACGCTTCGCTGCCCGACCCGCAGCCGGCTCATCCCCCGTCCGGGTGCTCGCGCCCCCTGTACGGCCCGGGCAGCGTGGCAGACGTCAGGTCCCTTCCTACGTTTGCGGTATGACCATCGGATTTCCTTCCCGGGCTGTCGCGTCGGCCTGTGCGCTGTGCACGGCGGGGCTGCTCGTGCTCGCCCCCGTCCCGGCCGCCGCGTCCACCGGCTCCGACCCCGACGCGCCCGGCGGGCCGCAGGCCACCGCCCCGCAGCCCCGGTTGCTGTACCGGCCCGGCACCCAGGTGCGGCCGCTGTCGAAGGCTGCGCCGCGTCTCCCGGACGTCTCCGCGCTGTCGTGGGTCGTGGCCGACGCGGACAGCGGGGAGGTGCTCGCGGCGCACGACGCGCATCGCAGGCTGCCGCCGGCCAGCACGCTCAAGACACTGTTCGCGCTGACGGTGCTGCCGCTGCTGCCCGGCGGCATCCGGCACCGGGTCGGAAACGACGAGCTGGCGGACGTCGGCGACGGCAGCAGCCTGGTCGGGGTGCGGGAGGGGCGGACGTACCAGGTCGCCGACCTGTGGCGCGGGGTCTTCCTCAACTCCGGCAACGACGCCGTGCACGTCCTCGCCGGACTCAGCGGCGGCTGGCGCGCCACGGCCGTCCGCATGCAGGCCAAGGCGCGGGCTCTCGGCGCCCTCGACACGCAGGTGCGCTCCCCGGACGGGTACGACACCCCGGGCCAGGTCTCTTCCGCGTACGACCTCGCCGTCTTCGGGCGGGCGGGGCTGCGCAACGCCGACTTCGCGCGGTACTGCCGCACCGCCGAGGCCAGGTTCCCCGGCGGGGGCGGATGGTCGTACGAGATCCAGAACACCAACCGGCTGCTCACCGGCGCCGACGGCGTCGAGCCGTACGACGGGCTGGTCGGCATCAAGAACGGCTACACCAGCCACGCCGGCAACACCCTCGTCGCCGCCGCGAAGCGGGGCGGGCGCAGTCTCGTCGTGACCGTCATGAACCCTCAGGCGGGCGGCGGCTTCGCCGTGTACGAGGAGGCGCGGGAACTGCTCGACTGGGGGTTCGGCGCGGCCGGACGCGTCGCGGCCGTGGGTTCGCTGGACGCTCTGCGCGGCAGGCCGCGGCCGGGGCCGCCCGCGGTGCCGGCGGCTGTCGCGACCGGGGCGGACGGCGGGCCCGGCTGGCTGCGGGCCGGGTTCATCGTGGCCTCCTCCGCGCTCGGCGCGGCGGCGGTCGCCTTCGCCCTGCGCGCCAGGAGCAGGCGGACCGCACGCGGCTGACCGGCCGGCAGCCACAGCAGCAGACCGAGCGTGATCCAGGTGTAGGTGTTGCCGCCGAGGAATCCGTCGACGCCGGACGCGTCGTCGAACCACAGCCACACCACGCTGGTGCAGAGGACCGTGTACAGGGCGCCCGCCACGCGTGGGTGCCCGGCGCGGACCAGTACGGCGAAGGCCGGCAGCAGCCACACCAGGTGGTGCACCCAGGTGATGGGGCTGACCAGGCAGGCGGTCAGCCCGGTGAGGGCGAAGGCCGCCGCCCAGTTCCCGGCAGCGGCCGCGCGGCCCGCTCGCACGGCCCATACGCACAGCACCAGCAGGACCGCGCCGGCCCACACCGCGCGGTCCTGCACAGCCAGCCGGGCCAGGATGCCTTGCAGCGACTGGTTGGAGACGTAGTCGAGGCGGCCCACCCGCGTGGTGTCCCACATCGCCTCCGTCCAGTAGAAGCGCGAGGCGTCCGGGTCCACGCAGGCCGCGAGGGCGGTCGCGCCCAGGGCCACCGCCGTCGCCACGGCCGCGGGACGTCGGCGCCCGGTGAGCAGCAGCAGACCGATGAAGAGCGCCGGGGTCAGCTTGATCGCCGCCGCGAGACCGATGCCCCAGCCCGCGCGGCGCTCTCGCCCCGTGGCGAGCAGCCGGCAGTCGGTCAGCACCAGGGCGAGCAGCAACAGGTTCACCTGCCCGAAACTGAACGTGTCCCGCAACGGCTCGAACAGCGCGAGCCCGCACGCCCCCAGCGCACAGCCGTACCAGCCGAAACGCCGCCAGAAGCGTCCGGTCAGCAGCCGGGCCACCACCCCGAGGGCCACCAGGTTCAGCAGCAGCGACACCACGACGACGGCCGATGGGGGGAGCACCGCCATCGGCAGCATGGCGACGGCGGCGAAGGGCGGGTAGGTGAAGCCGTAGGCCGTGCCGGGGACCCGGTAGTCGTAGATGCGTCCGCCGTGGTGGACCCAGCTGCCGACGGTGCCGTAGTAGACGCGCAGGTCGAACCAGTCGCGCAGCAGCGGCACCGTCGCGGTGAAGACGGTGACGGCGGTGCCGAGGGCGAGGACCAGCAGCAGCCGGCCGCGGTCGGTGCGGGGTGGGGTCATGCCGCACGACTCCGCGCCGGGGCCCGGTCCGTCTGGTGGGCCTGCCACAGGACGACCACGGCCAGAACGCCCCCGCACACCGCGAGCACCAGCTGTCCGGTGTCGGCCGGGCGGCCGCTGGGCAGGGTGGCGAGCGCGAGGACACCGGTCACGGCCGCCACCCGGTGCCGTACCGGGGCCGTGGGAGCCGCGGCGGCGATGAGGAACAGTCCCCACAGCGCGTACCAGGGGCGGATCGCCGGGCCGAGCGCGGCGACCGTGGCGAGACTCAGGCCGAGCGCGTACACCGGGCGGCGCCGCAGCCGCCACCATGTGATCGCGAGCAGGAGCGTGGTGACCGCGATACCGAGGGCGTGCCAGACCGGTACGGCCAGGGGCGCCAGGTCACTGCCGAGGTGTTCCAGCAGGGCACGGGTGGCGCGGCCGAGGAGGCTGGTGAGAGCCCAGTTCTGGGGCGACACGGGGGTGTCGAGGGCGCGTGTCCAGCCGTACCCGGTGCCGGCCGCGGCGGTCGCGGCGACCGTGGTGGCGGCCGCGGCGAGAGCGGTGGTCACCACCGCCCTGGCCGGGTCGCGTCCGGCTCGTGTCTGCAGCACGACGACCGCGGCGAGCCCGAGCGCGGCGGGTGCCTTGACCAGCGCGGCGAGGGTGACGAGCACGGCGCCCAGGACCGGCCACCGGCCGAGCGCCGCAACCAGTCCGGCACCGAGCAGCCCGAGCATGATCGCGTCGTTGTGGGCGCCGGCGACCAGGTGGAGCAGGACCAGTGGGTTGAGGGCGCCGAGCCAGAGCGCCGCGGCCGGGTCGGCGCCGCTGTGCCGGGCGAGTCGGGGCAGCACGGCCGCCATCAGGGCCACTCCGGACAGCGCGACGAGCCGCAGGCCGAGCAGCCCGGCGGGCAGTTCGCCGCGGGTGAGGCCGGCCAGCGCCGAGGCCAGGACGAGGAAGACCGGGCCGTACGGGGCCGCCGTGTGCCGCCACAGCGGGGCGACCTCGTCGGCGAGCGGCCCGCCGAGCTGCGCGGGACCGTGCGTGTACACGTCCATGTGGGCGTCGACCATGGCGCCCTGGGCCAGATAGCTGTACACGTCGCGGCTGAAGAGCGGCGGGGCCAGCAGCAGGGGCGCCGCCCACAGGGCGAGGAGCAGCAGCAGTTGCCGCGGGGTGGGCGACGGCTCGGGGCCGCGGATCAGACGGCCCAGCAGCGCCCACGCGGCGATCAGCAGGACGACGCCGAAGTAGACGCCGATCAGACCGACGGCGGCGTGCACCGAGGCGGGGCCGAGGAGTTCCCGCACGGGAAGGGCCCCGGCCGTCTCACCGCCTGCCGCGAGGACGGTGGTTCCGGCCAGGCCGAGTATCTGACAGCGGCGGAGGACGACCACGGGGAGAGCGTGTCGCCAAGAGGTGACCGGAAACCGACGGGGCACACTCCGGCCGGCGGCCGCCGTGTGACCGCCGTGTGATCGGAACGCCGGGGGCCGAGCGCGGCACGCACGGAACGCCGGGAGCCGCGTCAGCGGTGCACCGAAGACGGCGTGAACAGAACACCGGAGGCCGCGTCAACGCTGTGCCGACCACGGCATGAACAGAACACCCGAGGCCGCGTCAACGCTGTGCCGACCACGGCGTGAACAAAACACCCGAGGCCGCGTCAACGCTGTGCCGACCACGGCGTGAACAGAACACCCGAGGCCGCGTCAACGCTGTGCCGTGCGGGGGAAGTGGTCAGAACACCGACAGCCCGGTGAGCGTCGTGAAGCGGTCGAGTGCCGCCACGCCCGCCACCGAGTTGCCGCGTTCGTCCAGCCCCGGGCTCCACACGCACAGCGTGCACCGGCCCGGCACCACCGCGATGATGCCGCCGCCGACCCCGCTCTTGCCCGGCAGACCGACCCGGTAGGCGAAATCGCCCGCCGCGTCGTAGGTCCCGCACGTCAGCATCACGGCGTTGACCTGCTTGGCCTGGCTGCGGGTGAGCAGCCGGGACCCGTCCGCGCGGATGCCGTGCCGGGCCAGGAAGCCCGTCGCGAGGGCCAGGTCGGCGCAGGAGGCCATCAGGGAGCACTGCCGGAAGTACTGGTCGAGCAGGCCCGGCACGGGGTTGTCGATGTTTCCGTACGACGCCATGAAGTGGGCGAGTGCGGCGTTGCGGTCGCCGTGGGCCGACTCGGAGGCGGCGACCTCCTCGTCGAACTCCAGGGCGGGGTTGCCGCTCTCCGCGCGCAGGAAGGTGAGGAGCTCGTGCGCCGCGTCTCCGGTACGGGTCAGCAGGCGGTCGGTGACGACGAGGGCGCCCGCGTTGATGAACGGGTTGCGCGGGATGCCGTTCTCGTACTCCAGCTGGACCAGGGAGTTGAAGGGGTTGCCCGAGGGCTCCCGGCCCACGTGCTCCCAGAGTTCGTCGCCCTCGCGGGCCAGGTCGAGGGCGAGGGTGAAGACCTTGGTGATGGACTGCGTGGAGAACGGCTGCCGCCAGTCCCCCACGCCGTACACCGTGCCGTCGAGTTCGGCGACGGCCATGCCGAAGCGGCGCGGGTCGCAGGCGGCGAGCGCCGGGATGTAGTCGGCGGGGCGGCCCCGTCCCGGCGTCCGCCCGATCTCCTCGGCGATGCGCTCCAGGACCGGCTCGAAGGTCAGGGACGTACTCATGATCACTATTCTGCCTCCGGGCCGGTCGCGGCGCGCATCCGCCGTTTTCGGGGGTTGGTCAGGCCAGGGCCTGCCCGCTGCCCGCGACGACCTCGGGCCGCAGCAGGTCGGCGAGCGTCTCGGCGGGCAACAGGCCCTTCTCCAGCACCAGTTCGGCCACTCCGCGGCCGGTGACGAGGGCCTCCTTGGCGATGCCGGTGGCGGCCTCGTACCCGATGTGCGGGTTGAGGGCGGTGACCAGGCCGATGGAGTTCTCGACGCTCGCGCGCAGCTTCTCGGTGTTGGCGGTGATGCCGTCGACACAGCGTTCGGCGAGGGTGCGGCAGGCGGCGCCCAGGTGCGTGATGCTCTCCGAGAGGGAGTGCAGGATGATGGGCTCGAAGGCGTTCAGCTGGAGCTGTCCCGCCTCGGCGGCCATGGTGATGGCGACGTCGTTGCCGATGACCTCGAAGGCGACCTGGTTGACGACCTCGGGGATCACCGGGTTGACCTTGCCGGGCATGATCGACGAACCGGCCTGCACGGGCGGCAGGTTGATCTCGCCGAGACCCGCGCGCGGACCCGACGACAGCAGCCGCAGGTCGTTGCAGCTCTTGCTGAGCTTGACGGCGATCCGCTTGAGCACTCCGGACATCTGGACGAACGCCCCGCAGTCCTGCGTGGCCTCCACCAGGTTGGCGGCCGTGACGAGCGGCAGGCCGGTGATCGCGGAGAGGTGGCGGCGGGCCGATTCGGCGTAACCGGCAGGTGCATTGAGTCCGGTACCGATGGCCGTGGCCCCGAGGTTGATCTCATGGATCAACTGCACGGCCTCGTCAAGGCGGTTGCGGTCCTCGTCAATCATGACGGCGTACGCGGAGAACTCTTGACCGAGTGTCATCGGCACCGCGTCCTGCAACTGTGTACGGCCCATCTTGAGCACGTCACGGAACTCGACCGCCTTACGGGCGAAGGAGTCCTGGAGTACAGCCATCGACTTGAGCAGTCCACGCACCGCGAAGACCGTCGCGATCTTGACGGCGGTCGGGTAGACGTCATTGGTGGACTGCCCCAGGTTGACGTCCTCGTTGGGGTGCAGGTGCTGATACTCGCCCTTGGCGTGCCCCAGCAGTTCCAACGCCCGGTTGGCGACGACCTCGTTGGCGTTCATGTTGGTCGAGGTGCCGGCCCCGCCCTGGATGACGTCGACGACGAACTGGTCGTGCAGCTTTCCGTCCCGGATCTCCCGGCATGCCTCGACGATCGCGGCGGCCTTGCGGGGCTCCAGCAGTCCCAGCTCCTCGTTGGCGAGGGCGGCGGCCTCCTTGACGGCGGCGAGGGCGTCGATGAGGTGCGGGTAGGCGGAGATGGGGGTCCCGGTGATGGGGAAGTTCTCGGTGGCCCGCAGGGTGTGCACACCCCAGTAGGCGTCGGCGGGGACGTCCCGGTGGCCGAGCAGGTCGTGCTCGGAACGTGCGACGACGGAGGTCATGAGGTTCAGTTCCTCTTTCTGAGAGGGGTGAGGGTGAGTGTCTTGGGGGCGCGGGGAACTGCGCGACCGGCCACAACCGGCCCGCAGTCGCGATTCAGAGAACGAGGCACATCCCTAGGCGCAGGCCGACACCGCAACGGGCTCGAGCGAACGAACCGGCCGCACACACCCGACCGGCTCCCCGCCCCCCAGCAGTGCCTCGCCCTGGAACTCGGTGAGCAGCGAGGCATCCACCCCGGCCCACCCGAGGGCCGCCGCCGCCACCGGAATGCGCGCCCGGTCGGCCCCGTCCGCGATCTTCACGGCCACCGCCCGGCCATCAGGCAGCGCGGCGACCTGCACGCCCTCGAACCCGTCCTTGGCGAGCAGACCGGGCACGGCCCGCATCAGCGCGGCGACGTCCCGTCCGGCCCCGGACGCCATCTCCGCGTGCTCACGCATCGCATCGGCGACCCGCGCCTCGGGCGTACCGGGGACGGCGGAGGTGATCCGGGAGACGGCGCGGGCCAGCCCGTGCAGGGACACGGAGAACAGGGGTGCCCCGCATCCGTCGACGGTCACCCGCGCGATGCGCTGCCCGGTGAGGTCCTCGACGATCTCGGCGATTGCCTGCTGCAAGGGGTGCGCGGGGTCGAGGTAGCCCTCCAGGGGCCAGTCGTTGAGCACGCACGTGTACAGCATCGCCGCGTGCTTCCCGGAGCAGTTCTGCGCGAGCCGCGACGGAAGCCGACCCTCCCGTACCCACCCGTCCCGCACGACCGGGTCGAACGGCAGGTCGGGAACGTTGCGCAGGGCGTCCTCGGAGACGCCGGCCAGTTCGAGGATGCGGCGGGTCCCGGCGAGATGCCGCTCCTCGCCGGAGTGGCTCGCGGCGGCCAGCGAGAGCAGTTCGCCGTCCAGCGGCAGCCCGGCCCGCACCATGGCGACCGCCTGCACCGGCTTGAGCGCCGAGCGCGGGTAGAACGCGGCCTCGATGTCGCCGAGCTGGAACTCGACCCGCCCGTCGGCGCCGAGGACGACGACGGAACCGTAGTGGATGCCCTCCACGACCCCGCCGCGTATCAGGTGGGCGACGGGGGCGTGGAGGGGCTCGCGGATCAGGGGTGCGTCCGCGACGGAACTGCTCAACATAACTGCCTTCTCGGGAAGCGCCGCGCGGGTCACGCGTCGGTGCCGGCGGGATGGATCTCGGCGCTCACGTGCGTGTTCACGCGTCGGCGCCTGCGGATTCGGTCTCGGTGGACGTACGGGCGACCCGGCCGCGGACGGCGTACCACCCGACGACCAGCGCCCCGACGATCAGCGGCAGGCACAGCACGGTGGTGCGTCCGACGCCGCCGTCGGCGTACATCAGGACCAGGACGGAGGCGAGGAACGCCAGCGTCACGATCTCGGTCCAGGGGGATCCCGGCAGTCGGTAGCCGGGGCGGGTCAGTTCGCCCCTCTCGGTCTTCTGCCAGAAGAGCGCGTGGCAGACCATGATCATGCCCCAGGTGGACAGGATCCCGATCGCGGCGAAGTTCAGCACGATCTCGAACGCGTCGGCGGGGACGACGGCGTTGAGGCCGACACCGAGGACGCAGATGCCGCTGGTGAGCAGGATGCCGCCGTAGGGGACCTGGCTGCGGCTCATGACACCGGTGAACCTGGGCGCGGAGCCGGACTTGGCCATGGAGCGCAGGATGCGGCCGGTGGAGTAGAGCCCGGAGTTGAGGGAGGACATGGCCGCGGTGAGGACGACGAGGTTCATCACGCCGCCGGCCGCGGGGACGCCGATGTTGGAGAGCACGGTCACGAAGGGGCTCTCGCCGCCGGTGTACTTGTTCCAGGGCAGCAGCATCGACAGCAGGACGACCGAACCGACGTAGAACAGGCCGACGCGCCACATGATCGAGTTGATCGCCTTCGGCATGATCTTCTCGGGGTTCTCGGTCTCGCCGGCCGCGACGCCCACCAGTTCCACCGAGGCGTAGGCGAAGACGACGCCCTGGAGGATCAGCAGCATGGGCAGCAGGCCGTTGGGGAAGATGCCGCCGTGGTCGGTGATCAGGGCGGGGCCCGGGGTGGTGTCGCCGACCTCGTGCTGGGTGACCAGCAGGAAGATGCCGATCAGCATGAACGCCACGAGCGCGCCCACCTTGACGATGGCGAACCAGAACTCCATCTCGCCGAACATCCTCACCGAGATGAGGTTGACGGTGAGGACGACCGCGAGCGCGATGAGCGCGATCACCCACTGGGGGATGTCGGAGAACATGCCCCAGTAGTGGGTGTAGACGGCCACGGCGGTGATGTCGGCGATGCCGGTGGTGGCCCAGTTCAGGAAGTACATCCAGCCCGCGACATAGGCGCCCTTCTCGCCGAGGAACTCCCGGGCGTACGACACGAAGGCGCCGGAGGACGGGCGGTACAGGACGAGTTCGCCGAGGGCCCGCACGACCAGGAAGGCGAAGACGCCGCACACCGCGTAGGCGATGAACAACGAGGGGCCGGCGTCGGCGAGGCGGCCGCCGGCGCCGAGAAAGAGGCCGGTGCCGATGGCACCGCCGATGGCGATCATGTTGACGTGCCGGTGCTTGAGGGACTTGCTGTATCCCTCGTCTCCGGCGTCGACATGGCCGGAACGTTTCTGCACGCCTTCGTGCAGGGACTGCTCGCTCACGCCTGGGGTTCGCCTTCCGTGGGGGTGTCCGTGCCCTTGCCAGGGGGACGCACGATGTCGGTGAGGGTGGTCTCGACGCGGTCGAGGTGGTGGGACATGGCCTCCACCGCGTCGAGCTCGGAACCGTCGATCAGCGCTTCGACGATCGCCCGGTGCTCGCGGTTGGACTGCTCGCGGCGCCCGCCCAGCTCGTTGAGGAAGGCCGACTGACGCGCCAGTGCGTCGCGGATCTCCTCGATGACCCGGCGGAAGACCGGGTTCTGGGCGGCCTCGGCGACGGCCAGATGGAACAGCGTGTCCATCGCGACCCAGGCGGTGGTGTCCGTCTCCCGCTCCATGCGGTCGAGCAGGTGCGCCAGGTGGTCGAGGTTCTCCGGGGTGCGGCGCAGGGCCGCGTACCCGGCGACGGGGATCTCGACGTGCCGGCGCACCTCCAGCAGGTCGCTGGCCGCGTAGTCGCCGAAGGTGGGGTCCTCCACCGCGTTGGCGACCACGAAGGTGCCCTTGCCTGTCTTGGAGACCGTCAGCCCCATGGTCTGCAGGGCCCTGAGGGCCTCGCGCAGCACGGGGCGGCTGATCTCCAGGGTGCGGCAGAGCTCCGCCTCGGAGGGGAGCTTGTCGCCGATGGCGTAGTCACCGCGCTCGATGGCGGCGCGTAGATGCGCCAGCACCGCTTCCATGGCACTGACGCGCCGTGGGGGCTGTCCGGCTGTCCGGCTGTCTGACAGGTTCACGGGAGTGATACTCCGGGCGACGGGAGGGTGCTGTCAAGGCGCCTGAAAGGAGATTTTCACGGGGCGTGAGGGCTGAATGCCGGCTCACGCCCCGTCGTGGGCCGGTCAGCTGTCGAGCACGCCCGTGGCCAGCAGGCCGAAGAGCAGCACGCCGACGGCGATCCGGTAGATCACGAAGGCGTTGAAGGAGTGCTTGGCGACGAACTTCAGCAGCCAGGCGATGGAGGCGTAGGCGACGACGAAGGACACGGCCGTGCCGACGGCCAGCGGGGCGGCGCCCGCGCCGGTGCCCAGGGCGTCCTTGAGCTCGTAGATGCCGGCGCCGGTCAGGGCGGGGATGCCGAGGAAGAACGACAGCCGGGTGGCGGCGACGCGGTCCAGGTCGAGCATGAGCGCGGTGGACATGGTGGCACCGGAGCGGGAGAAGCCGGGGAAGAGCAGGGCGAGGATCTGGGAGCTGCCGACGAGCATCGCGTCCTTGAAGGAGGTGTCGTCCTCCCCCCTCTTGTGGCGGCCCATCTGGTCGGCCGCCCACATCACACCGCTGCCGACGATGAGCGAGCCGGCCACCACCCACAGCGAGGCGAGCGGCCCCTCGATGAGCGGCTTGGCGGCCAGGCCCACGGCGACGATCGGAAGGGTGGCGTAGATGACCCACCAGGCGAACTTGTAGTCGTGGTGGTACCGCTCCTCCTTGTCGCGCAGTCCGCGGAACCAGGCGGAGACGATCCGCGCGATGTCCTTGCGGAAGTACACGAGCACGGCGGCGATCGCGCCGACCTGGATGACGGCCGAGAACCCGACGACGGCGTCGTCGTCGACGGGGATGTCCATGAGCCCCTCGGTGATCTTCAGATGGCCGGTCGAGGAGACGGGCAGGAATTCGGTCACCCCCTCGACGGCTCCGAGGACGACGGCCTGACCGACGCTGATGACGCTCATGGGATCCAGTTCTTCCGGCGGGGAGGAGGCAGGGCGGGCACAGTTTTACACCGCCTGGGCAAGCTCCACGCCCACGAAGGCCGCCCCCAGACCGGCCACCAGGCTCGCGCCGACGTTGGCCAGGGCGTAGAGACCCGCTCCCGTCTCGGCCAGCCGCAGGGTCTCGTAGGAGAACGTCGAGTACGTCGTCAGCGCCCCGCACAGGCCCGTGCCGAGCAGCAGTTGCAGGTGCGGTCCCGCCGCTCCGGTGACCAGGCCGAGCACCAGACAGCCGGTGACGTTGACCGCGAAGGTGCCCCAGGGGAAGACCGAGTCGTGGCGGGACTGTATGGCCCGGTCGGTGAGATAGCGCAGCGGAGCGCCGACCGCGGCGCCCGCGACCACCAGCAACCAGTTCACAACGAGCTCTTACCCTTCGTGTCCGTTTCGTCGGAGTCTGCGTCGGCGTCGCGGCCGACGTACCGGATGACCTCGCAGTCGTCGAGGATCACCAGCCCCTCGGTGACGAGTTCGTCGAGCTGCGGCAGGAAGGCCCGCACCCGGTCCTCGGTGTCGACGACGACGATCGCGACGGGCAGGTCCTCGCTCAGGGACAGCAGCCGGGAGGTGTGGATCAGGGAGGAGGCGCCGAAGCCCTCGATGCCGCGGAAGACACTGGCTCCCGCCAGGCCCGCCGCGTGGGCGCGGTGGACGATCTCGCTGTAGAGGGGCTTGTGGTGCCAGGTGTCGTTCTCCCCGACGAACACGGTCACGCGCAGGGCACTGCCGGTCAGCCTTGTCATGGCTGCCTCCGCTTCAGGACGCGGCGGGTGGCGGTCGCGGCGAGCCACACCGCGGTGAGGGCCGCGAGCAGGGTCGCGGCGAGGTAGGCCAACCCGGTTGCGGGGTGGCCGGAGTCGACCAGTTTCCGGATGTCGACGGCGTAGGTGGAGAAGGTGGTGAAGCCGCCGAGGACACCGGTGCCGAAGAAGGGGCGGACCAGCTTGTGGGCGGCCCATAGGTCGGTGATGACCACCATGAACACGCCTATGACCGCGCAGCCCACGACGTTGGTGCAGAAGGTCGCCCAGGGGAATCCGCCCGGCCGGTGCGGCCACCAGAGGGAGAGCGCCCAGCGGGCCGTGGCGCCGACGGCGCCGCCGAGCGCGACCACGGCGACCACGGGCGCCTGGCCGCGCAGCACGGGCGGTCGCCCCGGGGTGGGGGCACGGAGGCTCTCGGTCTCCGGGGCTGTCATGGTCGTACGTCTCCCTGCCTGAACGGCCCGGTCATGGCCGGTCAACAGGGTAACGCCGGGGTCACTTACCGCTGGGCGGCTCGCACAGGGCCACGCCCCGCTCCCACAGGCTGCCCAGGACCAGATGGCCGGCCGCCTCGCAGACGCTGGTGACCATGCGGAAGCCGGAGTGGCGGCGGGCGAGGTGGTGGACGACCCCGCCGTGTTCGTCGACGGCGAGGACGCCGATGGTGCCGGAGGGCCGGAAAGGGGCGCGGACGGCCAGCCGGGCGGCGGAACGGCGGACGGTGGGGCCGGCACGGTGCAGCAGGCCGAGCGGGGGGACGCGGGGGCCGGCCAGGGAGACCCAGATCGGTCCGTCGGGGCCCGAGCGCCAGAGGTTGTCGGGCATGCCGGGGAGGTGCTCGGCGAAGGGTTCGGTGTGTCCCGCGCGCGGTCCGGTGAGCCAATGGCGGCTGAGGCGGTACGCGCCGGACTCGGCGACGACGAGGAACGACTCGTCGGCGCTCAGGGCCAGCCCGTTGGCGAACTCAAGGTCCTCCGCGAGGACTTCGGGGGTCTCGCTGCCGGGCGCGAGACGCAGGAGCCGTCCCGTGGCGGTGCGCTCGACGAGGTCGCCGATCCATGCGTCGAGCGGGTAGCGCCGGCTGGAGACCGTGAAGCAGACGCTGCCGTCGGACAGGGCGACGGTGTTGCTGCAGAAACGCAGCCTCTCCCCCGCCACCGAGTCGGCGAGGATGCGCACCAGGCCGTCGGTGAGGTCGACGCGCAGCAGTCCGAGTTCGGCGTCGCACACCAGCAGGTCGTCGTCCGCGAGGAGTTCCAGGCCGAGGGGTCTGCCGCCGGTCTCGGCGAGCACCTCGACACGGGTCGTGGCCGGGTCGGCGAGGCCGTCGAGGCGGAGGATGCGGCCGTCGGCCACGCCGGTCAGCACCCGGCCCCGGCTGTCGGGCACCACGTCCTCGGGGCCGTGACCGCCGATGGCGACGTACCGGTGCGGGACCAGCTTCTGCGCGCGCTCCACGAACTGTCCTCTCTCTCGCCCTGCTCTGTCTACCAGCCCTTCTCGAACATGCGCGCCACCTCGGCTATCCGCACCTCGTCGCGCCGGTAGTAGATCCGGCGGCGGATCCGCTTGGTGCGCAGCAGGCCGATGTCGGCGAGCAACTCCAGGTGGGTGTCGGCGACTTGGCGGCGTACGCCGAGCTTGGCGGCGACGGCGTCCGCGGTGACGCCGTCCTCGGCCGGGCTGCCGTGGCGCCGGCCCGGGAAGTGCGTCACCGGGTCCTTGAGCCACTCCAGGATGTCCAGCCGTCGCTGACCGACAGGAGTCCTCAGCATGTCGTCCCCTCCGTCCGACCTCCTCGAACCGCGTGTTCCCACTGTCCCGCAGTCGACGCCGCCATGGGCGGACTTCTCATACCTTGTCCGGTACCGAACGTACCTGCGGGAAAAGGAAGTTCGGCCCTTGCGCGGGACAGCACCAGGGCCCGGCCGCGTCGGCGCGGCCGGGCCCTGGTCGTGCGGTGGGACTACCGGTGGCGGAACCACGCCATCGCGGGCTGCGCCTTGTTGTCGTAGTCGAACAGGGCCTGGTTCTCCCAGCCGTTGCCGGACGAGGAGTCGGTCGGGTCCCAGCCGTTGCCGGTGACCGCGGTCCAGGTCGACTCCCAGTAGAAGACGCCGAGGCCACGGCCGTTCGGGACGGCCTCCACGATGCTCGCGACGTCGTTCATCCAGCGTGTCTGCCCGGCCGTGCTTGCGGGGTAGCCGGAGACCAGCTCGCCGGTGAGGTCGATGATGTTCTCGTAGGAGTCGTCGCTGTCGAGGCGGAAGGGGTAGGCCGTCTCGGCGACGAAGACCGGCTTGCCGTAACGCGAGGCCGCGTCGTCCAGGGTCGTCTGGAAGTCGTGGAGCGAGCCGTGCCAGTAGCCGTAGTAGGACAGGCCGATGACGTCGAAGCTGACGCCGTTGGCGACCGCGTTGTCGAACCACCAGCGGGTGCCGGTCAGGTCACCGCCCTTGGCGAGATGCAGCGCCACCTGGGTGGAGGAGCTGACCGCCTTGGCCGCGCTGTAGCCGGAGTTGAGCAGACCGGCGAGCTGCGACCAGTTGTCGGTGGAGCCCGCGGACCACAGCATGCCGCCGTTGATCTCGTTGCCCACCTGGACCATGTCGGCCGTGGTCCCCTGCGCCTTCAGCGCGTTGAGGACGTCGTAGGTGTGGTTGTAGACGTCCGTCTTGAGCTGGCTGTAGCTGTGGCCCGACCAGGCGGCGGGCACGGTCTGGGCACCCGGGTCGGCCCAGGTGTCCGAGTAGTGGAAGTCCACCAGCAGCTTCATGCCCTGCGCCTTGATGCGCTTGGCCATCGCCAGGACCTGGGTCCTGCCGTTGTAGCCGTCGGCCGCGTTGACCCAGACCTTGACGCGCGCGTAGTTCTGTCCGGCGGACTTCAGGATGGCGAGCGCGTCGCCGGCCGTGCCGGAGCTGGTCTTGTAGGTTCCGCCCAGGGCCTCGCTCTTGGCGAGGGAGGAGACGTCGGACCCCTTGATCGACGTACTGGACGTGCCGGAGGCGAAGGTCAGGTCGTCGACGTTGATCCAGTTACCGGCGTTCGCGTCACTGTTGATGCTGATGGTGCACTGGTTGCTGGTCACGTTGACCGGCACGACGATGTGGATCCACCCGCTCGGGGAGACCGGGAGGTCGGTGCGCTGGTCGGTGCCGCCGCAGTTCTTCAGGGCTATGTAGGCGGAGTTCTGGCCGCCGCCGGAGCGGACCCACGCGGTGAGCTTGTAGTTCCCGTTGGTCAGCCCGGACAGGTACTGGTACGTCTCCACCTTGTAGGCGGAGGACGAGTAGTGGGTGAGGCGGTAACTGCCGCCGTGGCCGCCCGCCTCGGTGTAGGAGGCGGCGGCCGTGCCGTACTCGGACCAGCCGGCGGGGGCCGCCACGCCCGCGCCGTCGGACTCGAACCCGCCGTTGGTCAGCGTGCTCGCCGCCTGGGCCGTCTGCGCGGGCAGGGCGGTGAGGGCGAGCCCCGCGGTGAGCGGGAGGAGCAGGGCGCGCAGGGTGCGTCTGGGATGGAACATCGTCGTCCGTCGTCCCTTCGACATCATGGGTTGGGGGTGTCCTTCGCCGGGGTGACGAAGGAGCCCCTCCGCCCGCGGCTCTCGCGGCTCGCGCGGGCGGAGGGGAGTCGCTGGGTCCCCGAGGGCCGGGTTCAGCCGTCGAGTCGTACGACCCGCACCGCGCCCGCGGGGATCTCCAGGCGGCCCGCGGCGCGTTCACCGGTCAGCAGTTCGGTGCCGGAGGCCTCCAGCGCCACCTTGGCGTCCGCCCCGGTGTGGTTGATCGCGAACAGGTAGGTGCCCGACTCGCCGGTGCGGCGCACCACCTCGATGTCGCGGGGCAGGTCGGCGCGCGGTGCGATCCGGGCGTCCTCGGCGGCCCAGCCCAGCAGGGCGTCCAGGCCCTCGGCGCCGAGCCGGGTGGAGACGTACCAGGCGGAGCCCTGGCCGAAGCGGTGCCGGGTGACGGCGGGGTGGCCCGCGGTGAGGCCGTCGGCGTAGGCCCAGACGGTCTCGGCGCCGCGCGGGACGACGAACTCGGTCCATACGTCGCCGCTGAGCTCGGAGCCGTCGGGGCCGGTGATGCGCACCGACTGGTCCTTGAGCAGCGGCGAGAACTCCTCGATCGTCAGGCCCAGGACGTCCCGCAGGGGGCCCGGGTAGGCACCCTCGTGCACGGCGTCGTGCTCGTCGACGATGCCGGAGAAGTACGAGACGACGAGGGTGCCGCCGTTCTCTACGTACTCCTTGAGGTTGTGCCCGGCGGCCTCGGTCATCAGGTAGAGGGCCGGTACGACGACAAGGGGATATCTCGACAAGTCGGCTTCGGGGTGGGCGAAGTCGACCGTGAGGTGGCGGTCGTAGAGGGTCTCGTAGAAGGCGTCGGCGCGTTCACGGGCGTCGTGGTCCTCACTGGGGCGCCAGTCCAGGTTCTGCGCCCACCAGGAGTGCCAGTCCCACAGGACGGCGACGTCGGCCTCGGTGCGGGTGCCGCGGATCGTGCTCAACGAGTCGAGGGAGGAGCCGAGTTCGACGACCTCGCGCCACACGCGCGTGTCGGTGCCGGCGTGCGGAAGCATCGAGGAGTGGAACTTCTCGGCGCCGCGCCGGGACTGGCGCCACTGGAAGAACATGGCGCCCTCGGAGCCGCGCGCCACGTGGGCGAGGGAGTTGCGGGCCATCTGGCCGGGGGCCTTGGCGGGGTTGCGGGGCTGCCAGTTGACGCCCGAGGTGGAGTGCTCCAGGAGGATCCAGGGCGCTCCCCCGGCCACCGAGCGGGTCAGGTCGGCGGCCATCGCGAGATTGACGTGGGTGCGGCGGCCGTCGGTGATCAGGTAGTGGTCGTTGGTGACGATGTCGACCTCGCGGCCCCAGGCCCAGTAGTCGACGGAGTCGCACTGGCTGAGGGCGGTCATGAAGTTGGTCGTCACCGGGACACCGGGCGAGAGCCGGTGCAGGATGTCCCGCTCCATGACGAAGTTCTCGCGCATGGTGGCGTCGGCGAAGCGCTTGTAGTCCAGCGCCTGGGCCGGGTTGCCGACGGTGGGGCTCAGGCGCGGCGGGTTGATGTCCGCGAAGGCGCCGTAGCGCTGGCCCCAGAAGGCGGTGCCCCAGGCCTCGTTGACGGCGTCGACCGTGCCGTACACCGACTCCAGCCAGCGGCGGAAGTGGGCGGCGCACGAGTCGCAGTAGCAGGCCGAGACGGGGACGCCGTACTCGTTGTGCACGTGCCACATCGCGAGCGCCGGGTGGTCGCCGTAGCGTTCGGCCAGCTTGGTGGTGATGTTCGCGGCGGCGGCGCGGTAGTCGGCGTTGCTGTGGCAGATCGCGCCGCGCGAGCCGAACTCGTAGCGCACGCCCTCCGCCGTCACCGGCAGGGCGTCGGGGTGGGTCCGGTAGAACCAGACCGGCGGCACCACGGTGGGGGTGCCCAGGTCGACGCGGATGCCGTTCTCATGGAGCAGATCGAACAGGCGGTCGAGCCAGCCGAAGTCGTACACCCCGGGCGAGGGCTCCAGGAGCGCCCAGGAGAAGATCCCGGCACTCACCATGGTGACGCCAGCCTCGCGCATCAGGCGGACGTCCTCCTGCCAGACGCTCTCCGGCCACTGCTCGGGGTTGTAATCCCCACCGAAGGCGAGCCTGGTGAGGCCCTTGGGGGTGGACTCCGGCATGGATCTCTCCCGTTTAATCGATCATTTGGGAACGTGCACACACTTGATCAGCGGTGCGAGGCCAACATAACCGCACAGCAACAACCATTGACAAGTGTCCGGGATGTTTCTCTACTGTGAACGCTCACAGAAGCATGGCAGGTTCTCGCAGCAGGCGAGAACCCTGGTCAGGGGAGAGATCCATGCCCATCACGAAGCGCAGCCGGCTCAGCAGAGTGGCAGCATCCACCGTCGCCGTCGCCCTCGGCGCCACCGCACTCGCCGCCTGCGGTTCGGACGACGACGACACGAAGACCGACTCGGGTCCGGTGTCGCTGACGTACTGGACCTGGACCCCCGGTATGGACAAGGTCGTCGACCTGTGGAACAAGGGCCAGGGCAAGAAGGACCGGATCACCGTCACGGTGAAGAAGCAGGCGTCCGGCGACACGCTGGTCACCAAGATCCTCACCGCGCACAAGGCCGGCAAGGCCCCCGACCTGGTCCAGGCCGAGTACCAGGCGCTGCCCACCCTGGTCAGCAACGACGCGCTGGCGGACATCTCGAAGAACGTGGGCGACGCGAAGGGCAAGTTCGCCGAGGGGGTCTGGCAGCAGACCACGCTGGGCACGGACGCCGTCTACGCGGTGCCGCAGGACATCGGCCCGATGATGTTCTACTACCGCCAGGACCTCTTCAAGAAGTACGGCCTGACCGTCCCGACCACCTGGGACGCGTTCGCCGAGACGGCCCGGGCGCTGAAGAAGAAGTCCCCCGACACGGACCTGACGACGTTCTCCGCCAACGACTCCGGCCTGTTCGCGGGCTTGGCGCAGCAGGCCGGCGCCCAGTGGTGGACCACCGAGGGCGACAAGTGGAAGGTCGGCATCAACGACGCCGCCACCAAGAAGGTCGCCGACTTCTGGGGCGGCCTGGTCAAGGAGGGCGCCATCGACAACCAGCCGATGTACACCCCGGCCTGGAACAAGGCGCTCAACACCGGCAAGCAGATCGCCTGGGTCTCCGCCGTGTGGGCGCCGGGCACGCTGACCACGGCCGCGCCGGACACCAAGGGCAAGTGGGCCATGGCCCCGCTCCCCCAGTGGTCCGCCGGTGAGAACAAGACCGGCAGCTGGGGCGGCTCCTCGACGGCCGTGACGACGGACTCCAAGCACCAGGAGGCCGCGGCCAAGTTCGCCGCCTGGCTGAACACCGACGGCGCGGCCCTGACCGCGCTGGCCAAGGAGAGCGGCATCTACCCGGCCGCCACCAACGCCCAGACCTCGGGCGCCTTCGCCGAGCCGCCCGCGTTCTTCTCCAACCAGGCCGACTTCTACACCAAGGCCGCCGAGATCGCGAAGACCACGGCGCCCTCCGCCTGGGGCCCGAACGTGAACGTCGCCTACACGGCCTTCAACGACGCCTTCGGTGCCGCCGCCAAGAGCAAGTCGGACTTCGCCGCGGCCCTGGACACGATGCAGGACGCCACCGTCGCCGACCTCAAGAAGCAGGGCTTCGGGGTCTCCGAGTGACGAGCGCACGCCGGAAGTCGTACGGGGTCAAGGGGGCCCCGTACGCCTTTCTCATCCCCGCCACGGTCCTGTTCGCCGTCTTCTTCGCGCTGCCCATCGGGTACGCGGTCTGGCTCAGCTTCCGCAAGGTGCACGTCTCCGGGCTCGGCCTCGGCAAGGGCGCACGCGAGGAGGTCTGGGCCGGCCTGTCGAACTACACGGACGCCCTCCAGGACAGCGAGCTGCTGCACGGGGCCCTGCGCGTCCTCGGGTACGGCTGCATCGTCGTCCCCGTCATGCTCGGCCTCGCCCTGCTGTTCGCGCTGATGCTCGACTCCGACAAGGTCCGCTTCACCCCCTTCACCCGCCTCGCGATCTTCCTGCCGTACGCCATCCCCGGCGTCGTGGCGGCCATGCTGTGGGGCTTCCTGTACCTGCCGGACGTCAGCCCCTTCTACTACGTGCTGGACAAGTTCGGGCTGCCGCAGCCGGACCTGCTCAGCGGTGGTCCGCTGTACCTCGCCCTGTCGAACATCGCGGTGTGGGGCGGTACCGGCTTCAACATGATCGTCATCTACACCGCGCTCCAGGCCATCCCGGCCGAGGTGTACGAGGCGGCGAAACTGGACGGCGCCACCCCGCGCCAGATCGCACTGAAGATCAAGATCCCGATGGTGGCGCCCTCGCTGGTGCTGACCTTCTTCTTCTCGATCATCGCCACGCTCCAGGTGTACAACGAGCCGACCACCCTCAAGCCCCTCACCAACTCGGTGTCCACGACCTGGAGCCCGTTGATGAAGGTCTACCGGGACGCGTTCGGCACCAACGACATCTACGCGGCGGCCGCGCAGGCCGTGATCATCGCGCTCGCCACGCTGCTGCTGTCCTTCGGGTTCCTGCGGGCCGCGAACCGTCGTCAGAAGCAGGAGGCAGCACGATGAGTTCTCTTGCCGTCCGCAAGGCCGAACCGGCGGCAGGCACCACGCCCGGCGCCGCCCAGGGCCCGCCCCTGCGCGGCCGGATCGCGCTCGTCCCGACGCTCACCCTGCTGATCGGCGCGCTGTACACGCTGCTGCCGGTGGCCTGGGTCGTCATCGCGTCCACCAAGTCGGGCAAGGAGCTGTTCTCCACCTTCACCTTCCTGCCGGGCACGGGCTTCGTCGACAACCTGAAGGACCTCAACGCCTACCGCGACGGCGTCTACTGGGAATGGATGGGCAACTCCGCCTTCTACGCCGGTTTCGGCGCGCTGCTGTCCACGGTGGTGTCGGCGTTCAGCGGCTACGCGCTGGCGACGTACCGCTTCCGGGGCCGCGAGACGATCTTCAACGTGCTGCTCGCGGGCGTGCTGATGCCGCCGGTCATCCTGGCCGTCCCGCAGTATCTGCTGCTGGCACAGGCGGACTTGACGGACTCCTACCTGTCCGTGCTGCTGCCGCAGATCCTCTCGCCGTACGGTGTCTACCTCGCCCGTATCTACGCCGCCGCGGCCGTGCCCGCCGACGTGGTGGAGGCCGGGCGGATGGACGGGGCGAGCGAGTGGCGGATCTTCACGCGGGTCGCGCTGCCGATGATGGTCCCGGGCATGGTCACGGTGTTCCTGTTCCAGTTCGTGGCGATCTGGAACAACTTCCTCCTTCCGTACATCATGCTGAGCGACGACGAGAAGTTCCCGATCACGCTCGGTCTGTACACGCTCCTGGAGCAGGGCTCCAACACCCCCGCCCTGTACACCCTGGTGATCACCGGCGCGTTCCTCGCGGTGTTCCCGCTGATCGCGCTCTTCCTGGTCATCCAGCGGTTCTGGAGCCTGGATCTGCTGTCCGGGGCCGTAAAGTCATGACCATGAACAATGCGGGGGGTCGGCGCAAACCGCCGACGATCCACGACGTGGCGCGCGAGGCCGGCGTCTCGCGCGGCACGGTCTCGCGGGTGCTGAACGGCGGGCACTACGTCAGCCCGGCCGCCCAGGAGGCGGTCAACGCGGCGATCCGCAAGACGGGTTACGTCGTCAACCGCCACGCCCGCTCGCTGATCACCGGACGTTCGGACTCCATCGGCTTCCTGCTGACGGAGCCTCAGGAGCGGTTCTTCGAGGACCCGAACTTCAACGTCCTGCTCAGCAGCTGCACGCAGGCGCTGGCCGCGCACGACATCCCGCTGCTGCTGATGCTGGCGGGCACGAAGGACGAACGGCGGCGCATAACGCGGTACATCACCGCGGGGCACGTCGACGGGGTGCTGCTGGTCTCCAGCCACTCCGGCGACCCGGTCGCGGAGGAGCTGCGCGAGGCGGGTGTGCCGCTCGTCCAGTGCGGCAAGCCCATGGGGCCCGGCGCCAAGGTGAGTTACGTGGCCGCGGACGACCGGGACGGCGCCCGGGACATGGTGCGCCATCTGCTGTCGCTGGGGCGGCGCCGGATCGCCATGGTCAGCGGTCCGCTGGACACGCCGGGCGGGGTTGACCGGCTCGCCGGGTACAAGGAGGTGCTCACGGACGCGGGGATCGCGATCGACGAGCGGCTCATCGTCTCCGGCGACTACAGCCGGGCGAGCGGCGAGGCGGGGGCCGAGCGGCTGCTGGCGCAGGCCCCCGACCTGGACGCCATGTTCGTGGCCTCCGACCTGATGGCGCAGGGCGCGCTCGCCGCCCTGGCGAGGGCGGGCCGCCGGGTCCCCGAGGACGTGTCCGTGGGCGGCTTCGACGACTCCGTCGCCGCCCTGGAGGCGACCCCGGCCCTGACCACGATCCGCCAGCCCTACGACCGGATCAGCGCGGAGATGGTGCGGGTGCTGCTGGCGCAGATCAACGGCGAGGACCCGATGGCGGTGATCCTGCCCACGGAGCTGGTGACACGCGACTCGACCTGAGGGGCCCCTGCGACACGGGCGCGTCGCCGGCTGTTCAGCCGGGGGCGCGCCCTTCGTCGTACGGGCGACCGGCGCGGCCCCGGCAAGCGGTCAGGATCGGAGAAGCGGTGCCCCGCTCCCCCCTCCTACGGTGAATCCACCGACGAAAACCCAACGGAGGAGCAGACCATGACCGCCGGACTGAAGACCATCATCTACCCCGTCAAGGACGTCGCCCGTGCCAAGGCTGTCTTCAGCGCCCTGCTGCAGACCGAGCCCTATGCCGACGAGCCGTACTACGTCGGTTTCAAGGACGCCGGGCAGGACGTGGGCCTCGACCCGAACGGCCACGCCCGCGGCATGACCGGTCCCGTCCCGTACTGGCACGTCGACGACATCCGGGCGCGTCTCGCCGCGCTCCTCGACGCGGGCGCCGAACTGCTGCAGGACGTCACGGACGTCGGCGGCGGCAAGCTGATCGCCTCCGTGAAGGACGCGGACGGCAACCTCATCGGGATCACCCAGGACAGCTGAGACCCGCCCCGCCCCGATATGGATGCACGCGCATTAACATGGGGCCCATGGCAGTGAACGCGGCCGACACCCGGCTCGAGGAACAATGGCGGGACATCCTGGCGGTCCACGCCCGCACGATGTGCGAGATCGACCGGGAGCTGCACCCGCACGGGCTCGGTGCGAGTGACTTCGAGGTGCTCGACCTCCTCGCCACCGAGACCCCGGCGGAGGGCGACCTGTGCCGGGTGCAGAACCTGGTCGGGCGGGTCCACCTCAGCCAGAGTGCGCTCTCCCGTCTCATCGGGCGGCTGGAGAAGGACGGCCTGGTGGAGCGTTCCGTGTGCGTGGAGGACCGGCGCGGCGTGTGGGTGGCGCTGACCCGCAAGGGGCGCGATCTGCACGCCGAGGTGCTGCCGCTGCAGCGGCGCGCGTTGGAGCGCATGCTGGGCGGCTGAGCGGCATCGCTCGCGATCTGCCGCAGCTGCTGCCGCTCTTGGTTCAGCTCCGGGCGCGCAGGCGGAAGACGGGATGGTCGGCCGGGTCGGGCAGGGCCGTGAGGACCCGGGAGACGGTCGGCATGCCGCCGTACTTGGCGCGGTAGGCCGCCATCAGGGGCGGGCGGTCGGCCTCGGGCACCTCCTCGGCGGTGAGCTCCTCGGTGCGACCGCGGACCGTCAGCCGGCAGTGCGGTGCCGCCCGCAGATTCAGGGCCCAGTCGCTGAGACCGCGATAGGAGACGAGGTAGCGCTCGCCCTCGTGCTCCAGCACGGCGACGGGCACGGTCCGCCACTGCCCGCTGCGGCGTCCGCGCACCGACAGCCGCGACACCACGGACCGGCCGAACAGCGGGGCCAGCCGGTTGCCGACGTGCCGCTGCATCCACGGCGGCCTGAGATACGTGCGGCTGCTCACCGGCCCGCCTCCCGTCCCGGGATCAGGTCGAGGACTGCTGTCTGTGCCGTCATGGATGACCCCCTGGTCATGACCTGTCGGACACTCGCAGAATGTTAGGGTAACTCTAATTTTCGGGTCACCCCAAACAGGAGTGGTGCGTGAGCCTCCGGGAGCTGAAGAAGCAGCAGACGCGTGAGCGGATCGCCGACACCGCGTGGCGGCTGTTCGCCGAGCGCGGCTTCGAGCGGGTCACGGTCGTCGAGGTGGCCCGCGCCGCCCAGGTCTCCGAGGCGACGGTGTTCAACTACTTCCCCGCCAAGGAGGACCTCTTCTTCTCCCGCCTCGAAGCCTTCGGAGAGCACCTCGTCGAGGCCGTACGCACCCGCCCGCCCGGCGAGTCGGCCCTGTCCGCCTTCCGGCGCCGGCTCCTGCGGTCCGAGGGACTGCCGGCCCGGGTGGAGGCGGGCGACGCGGACGCCCTGGCGCAGTTGCGCACGGTCAACCGGCTGATCGCGGACAGCCCCGCGCTCCAGGCCCGCGAGCAGCAGGCCCACGCCGCCTGCGTGGACGCCCTGACCGCCGCGCTGGCCGGCGGCATCACCGCGCGGGTGGCCGCGAGCGCCCTGTTCGGGGTGCACCGGGCTCTCGTCGATCATGTCCGGCACCGGATGCTGACGGACGTCGCTCCGGCCACACTCGCCACCGAGGTGCGCGAGCTGGCCACCGAGGCCTTCGCTCTGCTGGAGAATGGGATGCACGACTACGGCGACAGCACCGGAGCGGCACCTTCCGTCCACCGGTCGAGCCACTGAACCCCCGCGGAATCCTCGCTCCTGGGCAGAGCCTGTGAAAACCGGAAGCGGGCCGGGTGTATCCGGCCCGGCGCGTGGCCATGCTGAACGAAGTACTGCGCGCACAGAACGGAGAAACCCGCAGTGACCGTGGTACCGGACCGGACGGCCGACTTCAGCTCCTACGCGACGCGCTCACCGGAAGAGGCGCACGAGGCGATCGCCGCCCACTACTACGACATGAATCTGCAAGTCATCGGTCCCACCGAGGACTTCGCGACCAGTCTGAGCGTGCTGAACCTCGGCTCGCTGACGGTCGGCGACATCTGTTTCGGCACCGAGATCCGCTGCGGCTTCGCCGAGCCGGGTGCCTATCACGTGGCCGTTCCGGTACGCGGGTGCTTCAGCGTCCAACAGGGGCGCGGGGACGTCGTGTTCGCCACGGAGGGCAGTGCCGTCTTCTTCGATCCGTCCCAGCACATCCGGATCGACGCCTGGTCGCCCGACTGCCAGGCACTCACCGTGAAGATCGACAGATCCGCCCTCCATCTCGCCCTGGAGTCGCTGCTCGACCGGCCGTTGTCCCGTCCGCCGGTCTTCGGACCGTCCGTCGACGTGCGGGGCGGACCCGGCCGCAGCTGGGCAGGGCTGGCCACCTGGGCGCTGCTGGACAAGGACACCTCTCTCGGCCTGTTGCGGCAGCCGTTGATCCGGTCTCGTATCGAACAGACGCTGCTGGAAGGGGTGTTGCTGGCGGCGGAGCACACCCACCGGGAGGAACTGGAGGCTCCCGCGCCGCCGATGCGCCCCGCTTCGGTCAAGCGGGTCATGGACGCCGTGCAGGAACGCCCGGCCGAGGCCTACGACGCCACCCGGCTGGCGCAGCTCGCCCGGGTGAGCGTGCGTACGCTCCAGGAGGCGTTCCGCAGACACGTCGGGATGTCGCCGATGGCGTACGTGTACGACGTACGCCTGCAGCGGGTGCGTGACGAACTGCGGGCCGCGGGACCGGGGACGACGACCGTGTCGGACGTGGCGCACCGGTGGGGGTTCGTGCACCTGGGCCGGTTCGCGTCACGGTACCGGGAGCGGTTCGGCGAGACGCCCTCGCGGACGCTGCGCGGCGCGTGACGCGCTCCGGCTGAATCAGCCGCGCTTTGCGGACAGTTGCCGCGCATCCCGGAGCGACGCCACCGCCATCGCGGTCATATCGTCACATCACGTCGATCGTGGGCGTCCGGGGAGGAGCGGAGTCGGCGCCGCTCCTCCTCCACGACGCCAGGCATCGACCGGAGCGCGGGTGCGGGAGACTTCCGTGCTCCGTCCGCCGGGCCCGGCCGCTCCCCCTCCGTCATCGGTGGCCGGGCCCCTCCCGGGTCAGCCGTGCGAGCGGCCCAGCAGGGTGCGTACGCCCTCCGAGGTCAGCGTCAGCGGGTGCGCGGACGCCGCGTCGATGGTCAGGGCCAGATCGTCGGTCGGCCATTCCGCGGCGAGCGCGCCCAGCGGCACCAGCCGGTAGCGGGAGACGAAGGGCAGCAGCCCGGCCATCTCGTCCTCCGAGGTGAAGACCGGCACCACCGGGTCGCCACCGGGCTGCTCGATGACCGGCAGCGCCACCGCCGACGGGTTGTCGGCCTCCTCCTCACTGGCGTCGTCCGGCACCGGCACCAGGACCTCACTGCTCACGAGCGTGTCCAGCGCCACCGTGTCCTCGGTGTTCTCGACCAGCGCGTCCAGTGCCCGCCGGGCCGGTGTGGTGGTGTTGTCGTGTGCGGGTGTCTCCATGGTGAATCCCCTGGTAGCGGTGGTCTTACGGCTCGCTCGGGGCGCTGCCCCGGGCGCGGTCCTGCTCACGTACCCGATCCGGACGGCGGCATTCCCCAGTGGCTCAGGGAATGAGCGGGATGTGGTCCGAGGGCAGGCCGAGGCGGTCGCAGCCGACCCTGCGGAACAGCGGTTCGGCCATGCCGGGGCCGACATGCGTCCAGTACGTCGCCGCGTCCCGGAAGTAGCGCTGCATGCGCTCGCCGTCCCGGGCGTGGCGGGAGCCTGCCGTGCCGCTGCCGCGCAGGCCGAGGACGCCGTGCCAGTCGTCGAGGACGGTCCACACCGAGCGGGGGGCGACGAACAGGAGCACGGGGCCGGGCGGGTCGCCGGCCCGCAGGGTCTGGCCGACGTAGTGGGTGGAGTACGGGGAGCCGGAGGAGTACGGCCAGGTGCCGTCGAGGACGACATGCCCCTCGCCGTCGGGGCGGGCGACGCCGACGGGGGCGACGGTGGAGGCGGCCCGGAAGTCGCCGTCGGCGCCGAAGATCTCGTCCTGGGCCCGCTCCTCGAAGAAGCCGGCGACCTGAAGGACATGGGCGGCGGTGAGCGACAGGGCCCAGCCGGTGGAAGGGCAGCCGCGGGCGATCTCGGTGACCACTCGGTAGAAGACGGGCAGGCCGACCTCGTAGCCGCCGTAGCGGCGTGGCTGGAGCATGCGGTAGAAGCCGGCCCGCAGGAAGTCGTCGTGGGTGGACTTCGGGTAGTGCGTCAGCCGTTCGGTCTCCGGCTGGCGTTCGAGCAGAACGGGCCGCAGCCGCACGGCCCGTTCGATGAGGTCCTCGGCGGTGAGTCCGGGTTCGGGAGCGGCGATCACGGTGCCTCCTGACGTGTGGGGACGTCCGAACGTGTCGCGATACGAGTGATTGAACACGGCAACCGCCGCTCCCGTACCCACCGGATAACGCCAACTACTTCAGATACGGACCGTCCGTCCCGATCTTCCCGGTGCCGTTCAGGACGTACACCCGCAGGTTGCCCTTGCCCGGCGCCGGCACCGTGAGGGTGCCGCCGGTGACGGTCTTCGTGTCGCCCGTGACGGCGTCCCGGTAGGTGCCGTTCGGGATACCGGTGTAGGTGGCGTCGCCGGTGACCGTGACGAGCGCGAAGCTGTCCGTGCTGCCGCTCGTGTAGCGGCGCTTGAAGGCCATCGAGCCGCTGACGCCGTCGGTGGAGTACTGGCCCGTCTGCAGCGCCGGGACCGCCCGGCGGATCTGGTTCAGCCGCTGGAGATGCTTGACGAGCGGCTGGGACAGGGTGGTGGCGACCTGACCGGTGGCGGCATCCGCCTTGCCGAACTCCGAGGCGGTGACGGTGCCTTCGACGTTGTCCCCGTAGTACGCCCGGCCCGTGGACGCCAGCGGGCAGGTGGGACCGCAGTCGATCTGCTTGCCCTTCTGGAACTCGATCTCCGAGCCGTAGTACAGGGTCGGGATACCGCGGAAGGTCCACATCAGGGACATGTTCTCGGCCCAGGCGTCGGTGCCGCCGCTGTAGCGGGTGCTCGACTTGTTCGGGCCGTAGTCGTGGCTGTCGACGTAGACGACGTTGTACGTGGCGTCGTTGACGCTGTCGTCGGAGTCCTTGCCGTTGCTGAACGCGTTCTGCGCCTCGCCGAAGTTCATGTGCATGCGCATGTCGATGATGTTCATGCCGCTGAACTGGCTGTGGTCCGGGGTGTGGTAGCTGTTGCCGTTCAGGAAGGCGTTGGTGGACGTGGGCTGTTGGCCCGTGCCGAGCTGCTCCTCGTAGTTGTACTGCTCGATCGCGGCCGTCTCGTCGTCGGCGCTGTACTCCTTGCGCTCCTTCCAGGTGAAGAACTGCGCGGAGTGGTTCACCGAGCCGCGGTTCCACTTGTCGTTGACGAAGGCGCCGACCTCACCGAAGACATAGAAGTTCTGCGCGGCCGACGTGCCGAACTTCTGGGTGACGCGGTCGTAGATCGCGGGCAGGAAGCGGCGGTTCCAGGTGACGCGCGGGATGTGCACGGCGGTGTCGATGCGGAAGCCGTCCACGCCCATGTCGATGTACTTGTCGTACGCGCCGATCAGGTAGTTCTGCACGGGCGTCGACTCGGTGTCGAAGTCGGCCAGGTCCTCGTGCAGCCAGCAGGAACGGGAGTCCTCGCCCTCCCAGTTGCCGATCCAGCACTGGTGGTAGTACGCCTTCGGGAACATGCCCGAAGTGGGGCTCGGCCACTGGCAGTTGTACAGGGTGTAGCCCTCGGCGCTCTTGCCGCCGGTGGGCTTGCCCCAGTTGACGCAGGTGTTGCCGGTGGGCTCGGCGGTCGACCACAGGTCGCCGTTGTAGTAGGACTTCCCGGACTTGGGCTCGACGGTCAGGCCGTCGTACTCGAATCCCTCGTTCTTCTCGTCGTAGTACCAGCTCCACTGCGCGTCCCGGACGCCGTACACGGTGGGTGTGAACAGGCCCTTGGCGCCCCAGCGGGAGCTGTGGTTGTAGACGACGTCCTGGTAGATCTTCATGCCCTTGGCGTGGGCCGCGTTGATCAGGTCCTGGTAGGTGGCGCCGGCCGACTCCAGGCGCGGGTCGACCTTGTAGAAGTCGTAGCCGTGGTAGCCGTGGTAGTCGTAGTCGGAGCGGTTGAGGACGACCGGGGTGATCCAGACCGCGGAGAAGCCCAGCGCCTTGATGTAGTCGAGCTTCTCGACCAGGCCCTTGAAGTCGCCCCGGAACATGGGGTCGTTGTTGGCCGCGTTGCCGGACTTGGTGTGCTGGCTGCCGCCGCGGTTGTTGGAGCTGTCGCCGTCGTAGAAGCGGGCGGTGAGGACGAAGTAGATGGGGTCCTTGCGGGGGTCGGTGCCCAGCGGGGTGCCGGCGGCGGGGGCGGGTGCCGCCTCGCCGGTCGTCGCGGTCGCCTCGGCGGAGGCGGGCGAGGTGTTGCCGGCCGCGTCGACCGCCTTCACGGTGTAGGTGTAGGCGGTCTTCTCCTCAAGTCCCGTGTCCGTGTACACGGTTGAACCGACGTCCGTGACGACCGTGCCCTTGCTGCCGCCGGTGCGGGTGACCTGGTATTTCGTCACGGCCGTGTTGTCGGTGGCGGCTTCCCAGGTCACCACGATCGAGGTGTCGGTGGCGCTCGCGGTGACCTTGGCGGGCGCGGTGGGTGCCTCGGTGTCGGGGGCCTCCGCGGCACAGGGGTTCGCGGCACCGGCGGTGACCGTCTTGTCCTTCACGGTCGTGGTGCCGGCCGGGATCGTGTAGTCGGCGCTGTTGTTGTTGTCCCAGACGCCGTTGCCGTTGTTGAACGCCGCCTTCAGGGAGGTGGCGGTGCCGATGTCGAGGGTCTTCTTCCACCAGCCGGTGCAGGCGGACTCCATGCCGAGACCGGGGGCGGTCGTCCACGAGCCGCCGCTCGGCGCGTAGTGGATGTTGGCGGTGGTCCAGCCGGAGGTGGCGGTGGAGTAGTAGACGGTGGCCTGGTTGCCGCTGCCCGTACCGGTGTCGGCGCACGGGTCGCTGTGGGCGATGACGCCGTCCTTGACGGTGATGGTGCCGGTGCCCAGCGCGTAGTTGTTGCCGCCGTTGTTGTCCCAGGTGCCGCTGCCGTTGTTGAACGTGGCCTGGAGTCCGGCGGCGGAGCCGAGGTCGACGGTCTTCTTCACCCAGTCCGTGCAGGCGCTCTCCATCCGGACGCCGGGGACGGTGGTCCACGCGCCGCCGTCCGGGGCGTAGTGCAGATAGGTCGACGACCAGTTCTTCGTCTTCGTGTAGTAGAAGACCGTCGCCGTGCTGGTGCTGTCCGCAACGGTTTGCAAAGGGACCGAGGTTCCGGTGTCCGGTGCGGCGGACAGCAGTCCGAGCAGTCCGGACGCCGCCACGAACGCCACCAGGGGGCGTCGTGGCAGGCGTGGGGGTGCAGATCTCATGGCGGCTCTCATGACACGGCTCCCATACGGGTCGAGGACCCGCCGGCCCGCCTCCGCCCCGCAAGAAGCACCGGCAAGTTCCTGAAAGTTCTTGCGACGGTCGGGAAGCTACAGGGACATGACAGCCGCGTAAAGAGTTCTGCGGGTTGCTCGTACGCCGGTTCCCACACGGGAGCCGAGGGGGCCGGTCCGACCGGAGCCGGCCGCACCGGTGGGCGAACTCGGCGTGCACCGAGCCCACGTGGTGGTCGTCGCCGTCTCAGATCACCTCACGGAAGGCGTCCTTGACCCCGATGGCGCCGAACGCGGCGGCGGGCGGCGTGGTTCAGCCGGCCGACGAGACAGGCGTGCCCTCTCCCAGCACCTCCGCGACCGTGCTCACCCGGATCAGCGGCCGGTACAGGTCCAGCAACCGCAGGGCGTTCGCGTGCGAGTCGTCGTCCGCTCCCGCACAGGCGTCGGAGACGACCACCACCTCGACTCCGGCGTCCGCCGCGGGGAGCGCAGTGGACAGGACGCAGCAGTCGGTGCTGACGCCGGCGAGGACCAGACGCCCCTGCGGGGCTGCGCGCTCGGCGAGTTGCGCGGTCCACTTGCCGAACGTGGGGGCGTCCAGGACGTGTTGAGCGGCGGTGGCGAAGTCGTCCGTGAGCTGCCAGAGGGGGGCGTCCGGCGGCTGGAGGGCGAACGGCCACTGCTCGTAGTAGGCGTGCCAGGCGCCGGTGGGCCGGTCCGGTGCCACGAAACGGGTGAACGTCACCCGGTCGCCGAAGGCCGGCAGCAGGCGCCGTACGCCCTCCGCGGCCTCCGCGTAACGCGGGGCGGCCCAGGGGCTTTCCGGGTCGGCGAAGACGCGCTGCATGTCGATGACAGTCAGGTGGCCGGTGGTCATACGGCACTCACCCGCGCCTCCTGCGCACGCACCCGCCCGCTCCGCAACGTCAGCGTGCCCACGAAGCCGAGTGCCAGAGCCGCGAGAACGCCCAGGTTGGCGTAGGCCCAGGCGCCCGACTTGCCGCCCAGGCCCAGCGGGTCGAGCAGATATCCCTGCCACTCCAGCCAGTCCGCGGTCGAGTTGGTGACCAGGCCCCACCCGACGGCGGTCGCGGCCAGCGTGAGGAGCAGGGGCGTCGCAGGGACGTCGCCGTAGCGGCCGTCCGGGCGGTAGAGGTCGGCCTCGGCGTAGTCGCGGCGGCGGAGCAGGATGTCCGCGAGCATGATGCCGCACCACGCGGCGATCGGGACGCCGAGAGTGGTCAGGAAGCCCATGAAGGGCCCCAGGAAGTCGTCGGCGAAGAAGACGATGTAGACCGCGCCCGCGATCATCAGCACGCCGTCGACGAGGGCGGCCACCGGGCGCGGGATCCGGATGCCGGCCGACAGCAGCGCCAGGCCGGACGAGTAGATGTCCAGGACCGCGCCCCCGACCAGGCCCAGGACCGCCACCATGGCGAACGGGACCAGGAACCACGTGGGCAGGATCGTCGTCAGCGCGCCGATGGGGTCGGCGGCCACGGCCGCGTTCAGACCGCTCGACGAACCCGCCAGCAGCAGCCCGAACACGAGCAGGAGCAACGGTGCCAGCGACGCCCCGAACGTCGTCCACCCGATCACGCCCCGGCTCGAAGCCGTGCGCGGCAGATAGCGCGAGTAGTCCGCGGCGGCGTTGACCCAGCCCAGTCCGAACCCGGTCATCATGAAGACCAGGGCACCGATGAACTCCTGTGCCGAACCCGCGGGAATGTCACCGACCGTGCTCCAGTGGATGTGGTCGGCGACCAGGCACACGTACACGACCGTCAGCACACCCGTGACCGCCGTGATCACGGTCTGCAGTCGCATGATCGCGTCGAAGCCCATGACACCGCCGACGACGGTGAGCCCCGCGACCACGATCAGGGCGACCACCTGGGTTCCGGTGCCGCCGCCCCAGCCGAGCCGGTCGAAGACGGTCGCGGTGGCCAGCGTGGCCAGGGCGCACAGGACGGTTTCCCAGCCGACCGTGAGGACCCAGGAGATCACCGACGGCAGGCGGTTGCCGCGCACTCCGTACGCGGCACGGCTGAGGACCATCGTCGGGGCGGAGCCGCGCTTGCCCGGGACCGCCACGAACCCGCACAACAGGAAGGAGAAGACGATGCCGATGACACCCGCGGCCAGGGCCTGCCAGAAGGAGACGCCGAAGCCCAGCGCGAAGGCGCCGTAGCTCAGTCCCAGGATGGAGACATTGGCACCGAACCACGGCCAGAACAGGGTCCGCGGGGTGCCCTTGCGTTCGGCGTCGCCGATCACGTCGAGCCCGTGTGTCTCCACCTGGAGCGGTCTGGGACTGCTGTCGGTGAAATCCCGGGCTTTCGTCATCAGCGACCTACCTGTCCACTCGTGGCTGGGTGGACTTTACCCAGATCGCTCAGTTCCCGGCGGTCGCCGCCTTCCTGATCGCCTCCCGGATGCGGGTGTACGTGCCGCACCGGCAGACGTTCTCGATCCGGTCGATGTCGGCGTCGGTCGGCTCGGGCGTGTGCTTCAGCAGGGCCACCGCCGCCATGATCTGGCCCGGCTGGCAGAAACCGCACTGCGCCACGTCGCAGTCGAGCCAGGCCTGCTGCACGGGGTGCAGGGTGTCGCCGTCGGCCAGGCCCTCGATGGTGGTGACCTCCCGCCGGGCGCAGTCCGCGACGGGGACGACGCAGGGCTGTATCTCGGCGCCGTCGAGATGGCTCGTACAGGCGCGGCAGACGCCGACGCCACAGCCGTACTTGGGGCCGGTGACGTGCAGCAGGTCGCGCAGCACCCACAGCAGGGGCATGTCGTCGGGGGCCTCCACGGTGACCGGTTTGCCGTTGAGGACGAAGGAGTGACGGGGCATCAAGGACCTTCCACGGGTCAGAAGTCGAGAGGGAAGCGGCGGGGTGCGGTGCCGGTCGCGCGGGCGTAGGCGTTCGCGACGGCTCCGGCCGCCGCCGGGACGCCGAGTTCGCCCGCGCCGCCCGGTGCCCCGCCCGTGGGCAGGATGTGCGCCTCGAAGCGGAGCGGGGCGTGGCGTTGGCGGGCGTAGCGGAAGTCGGCGTAACTGCCCTCTCGGACGGCGCCCCGGTCGATGTGGAGGCCGGCCCGCAGGATGGTGGAGATGCCGTCGATCGCCGTGCCCATGAGCTGTGCCTCCAGTCCGCGCGGGTTGACGACCGTGCCGACGTCGGCCGCCATGACGACCTTGGTCACCCGCGGGTTCTTCGGGTCGGTGACGTCGATCTCGGCGAGGCAGGCCACGCAGGACCCGTACTCCTCGTGGACGGCGACGCCCTGGGCCTGCCCCTCGGGCAACGCCCGGCCCCAGTGGCCGGCGGTGGCGACCTTGTCGAGGACGGCCCTGACGGCCTTGCTCCGCAGGGTCGTACGACGGAACGCCACCGGGTCCTGGCCCAGGGCCCGGGCCGTCTCGTCGACGACGATCTCCTCGGCCGTCCGCACCGTCCCGGAGTCGACCGACCGCCAGGCGCCCAGTGGGATCGCCGCCAGTTCGACGGAGCCCGCATCCCCGGACAAGGTGCCGAAGTTGTAGAGGCCGCTGTCGCTGGGCACCGGGGCGGCGGCCGCTGTGACGCTCCCGCCCCTGATGCCGCCCTGGACGGAGGCCCCCTCCCACGCCTCGCTCACCGAGGCCGTCGCGTGGGCGAAGGCGACGACGCGGCCGTGGGCGTGGCTGACCCGTATGCGGTGCTGGGAGGCCGGGCGCATCCGGCCGTGCCGGATGTCGTCGGCGCGGCTCCACATCAGCTTGACCGGGCGGCGCGCCTTCTTGGAGATCAGGGCGGCCTCGATCGCCGCGTCGTGGTTCAGCCGGCGGCCGAACGAGCCGCCGCCGCGCACGACATGGACGCGTACGGCGGACGACGGCAGCCCGACCGTCGAGGCGATGACCTCCCGCGCGTCCATCGGCGACTGGGAGGAGAACCAGATCTCGGCGCGGTGGGCGCGCACGTCCGCCACGGCGGTGAGCACCTCCATCGGGGCGTGGCTGACGAAGGCGAACTCGAACCGGGCCTCCCACTGGGCCGATCCGCGCGGCGGAGCGGCGAGCGGCGGCACCGCGGCCCGCAGCCGGGAGCGGATCCCGGCGTCGGACAGCCGGGCCAGCGGGCCGGGGGCCCAGGTGATCTTCAGGGCGTCCCTGGCCTCGAAGGCATGGTGGAAGGACTCCGCCACGACGGCAACTCCCCCGGGAATCCGCACCACTTCGAGGACACCCGGCAGCGCGCGGGCGGCTCGGTCGTCCACCGAGACGGCCTTCCCGCCGAGCGTGGGCGGGCGGGCCACCACGGTCGGTTTCGCACCGGCCGCGGTCAGGTCGCCGGTGTAGCGCGCCCGTCCGGTGACGATGTCGCGGGCGTCGATGCGGGGTGTCGGATGCCCGATCACCCGGTGCCTGGACGCCGGTTTGGGCTTGCTCGACACGCGGGGCCGACGGACCCGGGCGGCGCTCTCGGTGAGGGAGCCGAAGGTGGCGGTGCGTCCGTCGGGGGCGACGACCGTGGTGTCCCGGGTGCGCAGGACGCGGGCGGGCAGGTGCCAGCGCTGCGCGGCCGCGGTGACGAGACGGGCGCGGGCCGTCGCGGCGAGGTTGCGGGCGGGACCGTACAGCGAACTGACGGAGCTGGAACCGCCGGTGAACTGATTGCCCCTGGTCCGGGCTTCGGCCAGCGGGATGTCGACGTCGGTGAGCCGGGCGTCGAGCTCCTCGGCGATCATCATGGCGACCGCGGTGGTGACGCCCTGCCCGACCTCGACGCGCGGCAGCCGGACGACGACCCTGTTCTCCCGGGTGATCTCCAGGACCAGCATCTCGTCGTCGGTGCCGGTCACCACGACGTCGGAACGCCGGGCGGTCGCGCCCGCGGCCGTCGGGGCGTCGCAGCCGAGCGGCGCCGCGACGGTCAGCGTGGACGCCGCCAGCGTGTAGACCATGAACCGGCGGCGGGACAGCTCTGCCACGGCGTACTCCCCCTGTGAACGTCTTGTGTCTGCGGTTGGCTCAGCAGATAGGAGGGTTCTGTCCGGGCGAGGGTTGCGTCCGCGGGTCAACTCCCTCTCCCGGCCCCTTCGGAAGGCGCTCAGCGTTCAGCTCGTGACTCACGGACACCCGTTGCGGACTGCGGGACATGACGGCACGTCACCTCATCGAGCGGCTGGACGGGCTGCCATAGGACGGCGGGGGGTGGGAGGCCGGTGCCTGGACGGACTTGCAACGCGTGCCGAGCACCCGGCACGGCTCTGCGCAGTATCGGCAGGTGAGCCGGGGAACGCTGCTGGGCCCCCGTGCCGGGACGCGGCCGAAAGGGTGCCGTCAGCTCGTCGTCTCCGGGCGGCCGGGGGCGGCCCAGTGGGTGTGGAAGGTGCCGGGGCGGTCGACGCGGGCGTAGGTGTGCGCGCCGAAGTAGTCGCGCTGCCCCTGGAGCAGCGCGGCGGGCAGGCGTTCCGCGCGCAGGGTGTCGTAGTGGGCGAGCGCGGCGGAGATCGCCGGGACGGGGATGCCGCGGCGGGCCGCGGAGGCCACGGTCTCGCGCCAGGGGACCTGCGCGTCGGTGATCTCCATGGCGAACTCCATCTCGCCGAGCAGGCTGACCAGGTCCCGGTCGGCTGCGTACGCGGCCCGGATGCGGTCCAGGAAGGCGGCCCGGATGATGCAGCCGCCGCGCCAGATGCGGGCGACGGTGCCGAGGTCGATCTTCCAGCCGTACTCGGCCGCCGCGTCCTGGATCATCGTCCAGCCCTGGTCGTAGGCGATGACCTTGGAGGCGTACAGCGCGTGTTCCACCTGCGAGGTGAAGCGCTCGGCCTCGGTGCGGCTGAGCGGGGGTGTGGTGCCGCCGGGCAGGCCCCGGTAGGCGGCGCGCAGGTCGCCCTGCCCGGAGGCGGCGCGGGCGAAGGTGGCCTGCGCGACCGCGGTGACCGGGGAGGCCAGGTCGAGGGCGGTCTGCACGGTCCAGCGGCCGGTGCCCTTCTGGCCTGCCGCGTCCGCGACGACGTCGACGAAGGGCGCCCCGGTGGCCGGGTCGGTGTGGGCGAGGACCTCGGCGGTGATCTCGATCAGGTACGAGCCGAGCCGGCCCGCGTTCCAGCGGCGGAAGACGGCCGCGATCTCGGCCGGGGTGTACCCGGCCACCTGGCGCAGCAGGTCGTAGGCCTCGGCGATGAGCTGCATGTCGGCGTACTCGATGCCGTTGTGGACCATCTTCACGAAGTGCCCGGCGCCGTCGGTGCCGATATGGGCGGCGCAGGGCTCGCCGTCGACGTGGGCGCTGATGTTCTCGAACAGGGGGCCGAGCACGGCGTACGACTCCGTGGACCCGCCGACCATCACGGACGGGCCGGCGAGGGCGCCCTCCTCGCCGCCGGAGATGCCGGTGCCGACGAAGTGGAGGCCCCGCTCGCGCAGGGCGGCCTCGCGGCGGCGGGTGTCGGCGAAGTGGGCGTTGCCGCCGTCGACGACGATGTCGCCGGTCTCCAGGAGCGGGACGAACTCCTCGATGACCGCGTCGGTGGCCGCGCCCGCCTGGACCATGATGATCAGCTTCCGGGGGCGCTCGAGCGCGGCGACGAAGTCCTCGGCCGACTCCGCCGCGACGAACGTGCCCTCGTGGCCGTACTCCTCGACGAGCGCGCGGGTGCGGCCGGCGGAGCGGTTGTGCACGGCGACGGTGGCCCCGTGGCGGGCGAAGTTCCGCGCCAGGTTGCGGCCCATCACGCCCAGCCCGGTGACGCCGATGGATGCGCTTGCGTTCATGAGGTCCGTCCCTTGGTCGATCGGTGGCGGGTACGCGGAGCGGCGGCCCCGTGCCGGCAGGTACGGGCGGCGGGCCGGTTCTTCTCGATGCCGCCGATGAAACCGTCAGCCGCTCGCGACGTCCTCCAGTGCCGCCGGGGCCGCCGGGGCCTTCGACCCCACCCCGTTCGAGGGGCCAGACGAACATGTGGTTAACATATGAGCGCTGCCTAGCTCGAAAGATGGATCTGTGACTGTCAACGAGGACTCGTTCACCAACTGGAAGACCCGCGAGGAGATCGCGGAGTCGATGATCCCGATCATCGGGAAGCTGCACCGCGAGCGGGACGTCACCGTCCTGCTGCACAGCCGCTCCCTGGTGAACAAGTCGGTGGTCAGCATCCTCAAGACCCACCGTTTCGCCCGGCAGATCGCCGGCGAGGAGCTGTCGGTCACCGAGACCCTGCCTTTCCTCCAGGCGCTGACCACCCTCGATCTCGGCCCGTCCCAGATCGACATCGGCATGCTGGCCGCCACGTACCGTGCCGACGACCGCGGCCTGACGATCGAGGCCTTCACCGCCGAGGCCGTCGCCGGCGCCACCGGCGCCAACAAGATCGAGCGCGGCGAGGGCCGTGACGTCGTCCTGTACGGCTTCGGCCGCATCGGCCGGCTCGTCGCCCGGCTGCTGATCGAGAAGGCGGGCTCCGGCAGCGGGCTGCGGCTGCGTGCGATCGTCGTCCGCGGCGGCGGCGACCAGGACCTCGTGAAGCGGGCCTCGCTGCTGCGCCGCGACTCGATCCACGGCCAGTTCCAGGGCACGATCACCGTCGACGAGGCGACCGACACGATCGTCGCCAACGGCAACGCGATCAAGGTGATCTACGCGAGCGACCCGTCCGAGGTCGACTACACGGCGTACGGCATCAAGAACGCGATCCTCATCGACAACACCGGCAAGTGGCGGGACCGCGAGGGCCTCTCGCAGCACCTGCGTCCCGGGATCGACAAGGTCGTCCTCACCGCGCCCGGCAAGGGTGACGTCCCGAACATCGTGCACGGCGTCAACCACGACACCGTCAAGCCGGACGAGCAGATCCTGTCCTGCGCCTCCTGCACCACCAACGCGATCGTGCCGCCGCTGAAGGCGATGGACGACGAGTACGGCGTGCTGCGCGGCCATGTCGAGACGGTCCACTCGTTCACCAACGACCAGAACCTGCTGGACAACTACCACAAGGCCGACCGTCGCGGCCGTTCGGCGCCGCTGAACATGGTGATCACCGAGACGGGTGCCGCCTCGGCCGTCGCCAAGGCGCTGCCCGACCTCAAGGCGCCGATCACGGGCAGCTCGATCCGGGTGCCGGTGCCGGACGTGTCCATCGCGATCCTCAGCCTGCGCCTGGGCCGTGAGACGACCCGCGAGGAGGTTCTCGGCTACCTGCGCGACGTCTCGCTGAACTCGCCGCTCAAGCGCCAGATCGACTTCACCACCGCCCCCGACGCCGTGTCGATGGACTTCGTCGGCTCGCGCCACGCCTCCATCGTCGACGCCGGCGCCACGAAGGTCGACGGCGACAACGCGATCCTCTACCTCTGGTACGACAACGAGTTCGGCTACTCCTGCCAGGTGATCCGGGTCGTCCAGCACGTCTCCGGGGTGGAGTACCCGACGTACCCGTCGACGGCGGTCTGATCCCCGACATACCCGTCGACAGCGGTCTGACCCCCGACGCACCCGCCGACAGCGGTCTGATCCCCGACGTCCACACCTTCGACGCGACGGCCCCAGGATTCCTGGGGCCGTTTCGTCTGCTCGAACTACTCCTCCGGGCAAGGGCGTTGACCGGGCCTCCTCGCGACAGCAGAATGAGCGCGCATTTGAGAGCGCTCTCAAACCTTGAGGAGACCCATGACCGGCAGCCATGGCCCGGCACTCAGCCGCCGCGCACTGATAGCAACCGGCCTCGGTGTCGGCGCCGCAGCCCTGACCGCCGGTTCCGCCGCGGCGGCCGCCCCCGGGACGGCCGCCGCGGCCCGGCACCGCGCACTGGGGTTCCTCGCCGCCGCCATGGACGCCTACCCGGAGCACGGCACGATCCGGCTGGCGCAGAGCTACACCGACCAGGCCGGGCTGTTCAGCACGGCGTTCACCTACGACAACGCCCTCACGATCCTGGCGTTCCTCGCGAACCGGACGCACGACGGCGTCGTGCGGGCCACGGTGCTCGGCGACGCGCTGCTGTACGCGCAGGCCCACGACCCCGACCACGACGACGGCCGCCTCCGGCAGGCCTACAACGTGGGGCCGTACACCTTCTACGACGGCTCCCCGCAGCCGGACGGGTTCGTCCGGGCGGACGGCACGGCCAACATCGGCCGGCAGTTCGGCTTCACCGGCACGGCCGTGGGCGACATGGCGTGGGCCGGTGTCGCGCTGGCCGCGCTCGCCCGGCGCACCGGGGAGCACCGTTTCCTGAAGGGCGCGGTGCGGATCGGTGAGTGGATCGACCGGACGGGCCGTACCGACGAGCCGCTCGGCGGGTTCAAGTTCGGCGTCGACGGGGCGAACGCGAAGCTGCCGTTCACCTCGACCGAGCACAACACCGATCTAGTCGGCTTCTTCGGGCAGCTGGCACGGCTGACCGGCGACCGGGTGTGGCGGGAACGGCGGTCGGTGGCACGGAAGTTCGTGGAGCGGATGTGGGAGCCGGACGGCGGCTACTTCTACACCGGCACCAACGACGGCGTGACGATCAACAAGTCCCCGATACCCGAGGACACCCAGACCTGGACGCACCTGGCACTCGACTCGCCCGCCTACCGCGGCTCGTTGGACTGGGTGGCCCGTGAACTCGCCGTCCTGGACTCGGCCGACCGCCGCAACAGCGCGGTACCCGCGGGGCAGTCGTACCGTGGGGTCACCTTCAGCTCGGCGAGTCTGCGAGCGGACGAGGACGCCCCGATCGCCGACGGCCAGCCGAAGCCCTGCCGCCACGGGGTGTGGTTCGAGGGCACGGCCCACCTGGCCCTCGCCCTGCGGGACCGGCGAGCCGCCGAGGACGAGAAGCGCGCCCGTGGTCTGCTCGCCTCCATCGAGCGGGCACAGGAACTGCTGGGTGGCGGCCAGACGTTGGGCGGCGCTCCGGTCGCCCCGGGGTCGGGTGTCGTCTCCGCTTCCAGCCCCCTCGACACCGGTTTCGGGTTCGGCTACTACCCGTACCGGCACGCCGGCGCGACGGCCTGGTACCTGCTGGCGGCGGCCCGCGCCAACCCGCTGCGCGCCTAGGCGGAGACCAGCCCCGCGATGTGGGCGGTGACGGTGTCGAGGATGTCGGTCCAGGCGTCCTCGTCGCCGAGCACCAGGTAGTTGAGGGTCAGTCCGTCGGTCATGGCGGCGAGGTAGCGGGCCAGCGCCGGGACGGGGATGCGGAGTCGGAAGCCCGTGGACCGGGAGAGCTGCTCGATGATGCCGGTGTAGAGCTCGCCGTAGAGCTCGTACTGCCGTCGTGCCAGATGCTCGAACCCCGGTCGGCGCAGGGCGTACTGGGTGAGTTCGTAGGTGAGCATGTGTTCGTCGGGGTGCGCGCGTACGTGGCTCCAGTAGGCCTGGAAGCCGGCCCGTACCGTCTCCTCCAGGGAGGCCCTGGGGGTCAGGGCCTCCCTCACGATGCCGACGTAGTGGTCGGTGATGGTGGTGATGACCGACTCCACCAGCTCCTGCTTGGAGTCGAAGCAGTAGTGGAAGACGCTCAGGGAGACGCCGGCCTCGGCGGCGATGGAGCGGGTCGTGGTCCGGGCCACGCCGTCCCGGGCCATCGCCCTGATCGCCGCCTCGGTCAGCTGCCGACGCCGTTGTGCCGACGGCATGCGTGCCATGTGCGCGTCCCCCGTCGTCGCGTCAGGCGCTGTGGACGCCCACTTCGTACAGCGAGTATCCCCAGTCTGTGCCCCGGTCGAGGCCGTGCACCCGAACATAGCGGGCCGGCGTGCCGGTGAACCGGGCCGTGTCCAGGCCGCCGTCGCCGGCGGTGGTGGACCAGGCGGTCTGCCAGTTCGTGCCGTCGGTGGACAGCTCGATCCGGTACGACTTGCCGTACGCCCGCTCCCAGTCGAGCGTGACGCGCGAGACGAGGTGGGTGGAGCCCAGGTCCACCTGCCACGACTGGTCGTCGCTCCAGTCACTCGCCCAGCGGGTGTCGTCGTCGCCGTCGGCGGCGCGGCCCGGCTGATAGCTGGTGAACGGGTTCCATTCCGAGGAACTGGCGGTCGCCGTCCGGCCCTTGGCGAGGTTCACGCCGGCCTGGTGCTGTTCGGAGGCGGACCAGGTACCGAGGTAGGACTCGGCGCCCCGGAAGAGGTCGTTGACGACGTCCTGCCCGCCGACCTGCCGGATGTCCTCGATCCAGTCCGGGATCATGCCGACGTGGGCGCCGCCGTCGGTGTTGTAGTCCCAGGTGCGCTCGCCGGTCTTCTGCCGGTCGATGACGGAGCCGCCGTCGACGCTCCGGAACGGGTACTTCACCGGGTTGGAGGTGTTCGCGCCGCGCGGTCCGGGGTGGTCGCCGACGCCGTTGAAGTCGGTACCGAAGCCGTAGCCGACGCCGTACTTCTCGCGCAGCGCGTCGGTGCGGGCGGCCTCGGCGACGAAGCCCTCGGAGCCGTGCATGTACTGGGCGACGAAGCCGCCGAGGGAGTAGACCCGTTCGGTCCAGTTGAGGTCCATCCAGCTGTGCGAGGAGAGCACGCCGGGGTAGGAGGCGGCCTCGAACATGTCGAGGACCCGGCCGGTGGCCTTGACGCTCATGTGGTCGATCTCGAGCATCATCTTGCGCTGCATCATGCCCTTGACGGCGTACTCACCGAGGTCGGTGAGCCCTCGGACGTTGCACTGCGCGTCCGCGTCGTAGGACGGCACCTCGGTGCCGGCGGGCAGATCCGCCTCCGCGGCGGAGGGGGCGGTGCCGATGGGGTTGTCGTGCTGGGGGCCGGTGCACTTCTCGGTCTTCCAGAAGGTGCCGGTGGACAGGAACTGCCCGACGTTGATGGCGGTGCCGAGCCCGCCCTCGTCGAAGCGGACGCCACACAGCGCGTTGTCGAACTTGTGGCACAGGAACATGCTGCGCACGCCGAGGTCGTAGAGCTCGTCGAGCCCCTTGTCGATGTCGGCCTTGCTGCACTGCGGGATGTCGAGGATCTGCTTGCACCCGAAGGGCTCGGAGGTCTCGACACCGAGGATGACGGCGAGCTTGCCCTCCTTGATCACCTGCCGCGCCTGGGCGCTGTCGGTGACGATCCGGAACCAGCCCTTGCCGGTGCCGCCGTACATCGCGTCGATGTAGTCCTGCAGTTGGTACGTCAGCTTCGCCTGGAGCCGGATCGAGGTCATCTCGTCACAACTGCGGTCCTTGAAGGGGTAGACCGAGCAGATCACGCCGTTGGTGACGAGGTCGTTGACCAGCACGCGCTGTCCGCCGCGCCAGGCACGTTCGATCCACGCGTAGTAGTTGGCCTGGTGGGTCATCGAGTCGTACGCCGGCCAGTCCTTGAACGTCGGCCAGCCGACCGGGTCGTGTCTCCCGTCCCCGCCGTGGGTGATGTAGTCGAAGATCGCGAGGGTGCCGTCGGGGTAGTGCTCGGGGCAGTCCTTGAGCGCGTCGGCCACGCCCTGCGGGGAGAAGACCTTGCCGCAGATGAGCCGGCCACCGAAGGCCTCGTTGGAGAAGAGGTGGTTGTGGGCGTCGACGAACCCCCGCACCTCACCTGCCGAGTCGGTACCGGTGAACGGCTCGCCGGTGACGTTGATCTGCGAGTCGGGGGCGGGGCGGGCCGTCGGGTTCCACCAGTCGACCGCGGCCGCCGAGCTCGGGGCGGGGCCGAGCGCGACGGCGAACACGAGGAGGAGGAGCGACACGACGGTGACGTGTGTGCGTCTGCCGTACGGGCGTCGAGGTTTGGTCATGACCCACGTCCCTCGGTCGGCGGCCATGCGTCTTTGTCATGACCGGCGCAAGCTGTGGGACGAGGATGGCTACTGGGGGGTAGCGAGTCAAGGGTCCGGGACGGTTGACCTGATAGAGGGACGTCCACATCTCGTACACATGCGGGCCCCTCAGTGACTACCCTGGTGAACGGGGCTGTTCAGGCGGGGCGTTGACTACGGGGTGGGTGCGTGACCAAGCGGCTGGTGTTCCTCAGCCACACCTCGGAGTTGCGGAAGCATCCGGCCGATCTGTCGTATGTCGCGGCGGCGGAGAAGGCCGTCAGCGGGGCCCTGGACGCGTGCATCGACCCGAGCTCAGCTCCCCGCGCGCTGGCCGGAATGGGCCGAGCTGACCGCGCACCTCCTGGGGCGTCCACACCCCAGCGACACCGATCAGTTCCTCGTGCGCGACGCGCTCCTGGGCTCGGCCCGGTATCTGATGCACAGCGGCAGGCTCCAAGAAGCGCGCCGGGTGTGTGTGGAGTTCCACGACCTCTGGAACGTCCACTTCGGTGCGGACCACCTCGACACGCTGGCGTGGGCCGCCGCCCGTGCGGAGGCGGAGGCGGAGGCGGCGGTCGGTGAATACGCCGACGCGCGCCCACTGGCCCTGGACGTCCTCGAACGCCGCCGCCGCCTCCTCGGCGACGACCACCCCGACACCCTTGCCGGCGCCAACGGACTGGCCGGGACCTTCGGCGCCCTCGGTGCGCACGAGGAGGCGCGCCGCCTGTACGAGGACATCTTCCAGCGGCGCCGGCGCGTCCTCGGGGACGACCATCCCGACACCCTCGTCTCCGCGAACTGCCTGGGCACGGCCCTCTCCGCCCTGAGTGAGTACGAGGCCGCACGCCGGCTGCTTCAGGACGTCCTCGGCCACAGCCGCCGCACCCTGGGCGAGGACCATCCGCGCACCCTCGTCGCGGCGGCGGACCTGGCCACCGTTCTGACCTCCCTCAAGGCGCATGAACCATCCCTGGACTCTCACCGCGGCCCACCATCTGGCCGCCATCCTGAACCGGCTCCGCAGCAGCGCCGAAGCCGCGCGCCTGCTCGAGGACGCGCTCGTCCGAAGCCGCCGTGTCCTCGGTGACGGCCACCCCGTCACCGGGAACATCCTCCGTACCCTCGCCATGAGCTACCAGGCCATGGGGCTGGCCCACCGCGCCCAGAAGCTGCTGGCAACAGCGCCCAGGAGCCCGTCCCCTCGCGCCCCCCGCCCGTGACCCCCGCCCCGGCTCCCGGGCTTCGGCACACCGGTGCCGCTGGGCGTCCCGCTCCCCGCCCCGCCCGCAGAGTAGGTTGCGCCCGAACTCCTGAAAGCGCTCACCGAGGGACGTGAAGCCAGCCATGACCACCACGCCGGAAACCCCGCTCGTCGTCACCGGCGCCACAGGCCGCCTCGGTGGGCGGGTCGCCCGTCTCCTCGCCGAGCGGGGCGTGTCCCAGCGGCTCCTGGTGCGCAGTCCGGACCGGGCGCCCGCGCTCCCCGGCGTCACCACGGTCCCGGCGGAGTACGCCGATCACGACGCCGTCGTGCGCGGACTCGCCGGTGTCGCCACCGTGTTCATGGTGTCCGCGGCCGAGAGCGCCGACCGGCTCGCCGAGCACAAGTCGTTCGTGGACGCCGCCGTCGAGGCCGGGGTACGGCAGCTGGTCTACGTCTCCTTCTTCGGCGCGGCGCCCGACGCCACGTTCACGCTGGCCCGCGACCACTTCCACACCGAGGAGCACATCCGCACGACCGGGCTGGCGTACACCTTCCTGCGGGACAACATCTACGCCGACTTCGTGCCGGCGTTGGTCGGCGAGGACGGTGTCGTCCGGGGCCCGGGCGGGCAGGGGCGGGCCGCGTTCGTCGCCCAGGACGACATCGCGGAGGCCGCCGCGGCGGTCCTGGCCCGGCCGGACGCGCATGCCGGTGCCGTGTACGACCTGACCGGTCCGGAGTCCCTGTCCCTGGCGGAGGCCGCGGCCGTCCTCTCCGAGGTCCAGGGCCGTACCGTCACCTACCACCCCGAGACGGTCGAGGAGGCGTACGCCTCCCGCGCGTCCTACGGTGCCCCGCCCTGGCAGCTCGACGCCTGGGTGTCGACGTACACGGCGATCGCGGCCGGTGAACTCGACGGGGTCAGCGATGCCGTGCCCCGCCTCACCGGACGTCCCGCGACACCTCTGGTGGACGTCGTCCGGGCGGCACGGGGGTGAACGGGCCCCGTCGGCGGTGATTGGCCGGATCTGCCGCTGTCCGGCGGGGGAAGCGCCCGACCCGTGGCGCGCGGACGACCGGTGATCGATGATGAGCGCCCCCGCTCGCATCGAAGAGAGGTTCACCCCGATGAGCGTCAGAATCCAGCCCACCGCCCAGGTCGACGAGACGGCCACCCTCGGCGACGGGACGACGGTCTGGGACCTGGCCCAGATCCGGGAGGGCGCCCGGCTGGGCGGCGGATGCATCGTGGGCCGCGGGGCGTACGTCGGCCCGGGGGTGCGGATCGGCGACAACGTCAAGCTGCAGAACTACGCGCTGGTGTACGAACCCGCGGTGCTGGAGGACGGGGTGTTCGTCGGCCCGGCGGCCGTGTTCACCAACGACTACTTCCCTCGTTCCGTGGACCCCCGGGGCAAGTTGAAGCGTGGCGGGGACTGGGAGGCCGTGGCCGTCACCGTGGCCGAGGGGGCGTCCATCGGGGCGCGTTCGGTGTGCGTGGCCCCCGTTCACATCGGCCGCTGGGCGCTGGTCGCGGCCGGGGCCGTGGTGACCAAGGACGTCCCGGACTTCGCGCTCGTGGCGGGGGTGCCGGCCCGCCGTATCGGCTGGGTGGGCCGGGCCGGGGTGCGCCTGGTGGAGCGGGACGGCGAGCCGGGGACGTGGGAGTGCCCGGAGACCGGCGGGCGGTACGACGAGAAGGACGGGCAACTCGTCGAGCGCGCATGACTCTTGTTTCCAGCCGTTCCCAACTGTTTCCCTCAAAGCGCAAATCTTCGAACATCTACCGGCATAACATGTGTGCGAAGTGTGCAGAGCGTGCACACTGACCGCACAAGCCAGTAGTGCCCAGGGGGGGGTTACGGGGTGGTGGGGACACCTGTGTCTGCGTCCGGGAGCGTCGACCGCTCCGGCGCCTGACGTCCTCCTTCCGTCGCGCGGCCGGACCGCCGCGCGGCGTTCACGTCCGTTCAGCACAGGACCCACAGGGGGGTTGGTGTGTCCCAAACATGACCATTTCACGTCTGACGGCGCTCGGTCGTGAAGATCCGTCGCTGCTCGCCCTGACCCAACGACTGCTGACGGTGGCCGAGTTGGGGCTCCCGGCCATGCTGCTGCCCGGCAAGGAGGCGTTCGCCTTCACCATGGCCGGGCGGCGGGACCCCGACGGCTCCTGGGCCCTGGACCGACGCGGCACCAGCACCCGGTACGCGGCCATCACCGCGCTCGGCGTGCGGTTCCTGCCCGAGGAGCGGCAGCGGGCCGCGCTCGGCGGGCGCACCGCCCAGGAGTTCACCGGCCTGCTGGTGGAGTCGCTGCCCGGGGTGACCAACCTCGGGGACGCGGCCCTCATCGCCTGGGCCGCCGCCGAGACCGGGCACCCCAAACTGTCCGACGCCGTCGCCCGGGTCGAGGCGCTGGACGCCTACGACCGGCCGCAGTACACCGTCGAGGCGGCATGGGTGCTGTCCGCGTTCGCGGCGGCCCGTGACACGGTCGACGTGGAGAGACGTTTCACCGCCGCGCGTGACCGGCTGCTGCGGGCCCGCATCGGCGACGGCCCGCTGTTCCCGCACGCCACCGGGCCCGGCCTGCTGCCCTGGTACCGGGCCCATGTGAGCTGCTTCGCCGACCAGACGTACCCGCTCCAGGCCCTGGCCCTCGCGCACGCGAGCGGCGACGGGGACGACGAGGCGCTGGCCGCGTCCGAGGCGTGCGCGGCGCGCATCTGCGCGCTGCAGGGCGAGGGCGGGCAGTGGTGGTGGCACTACGACGCGCGCACCGGCGGTGTCGTGGAGGGTTACCCGGTCTACAGCGTCCACCAGCACGCCATGGCGCCGACCGCGCTGTTCGATCTCACGGACGCGGGCGGCAGCGACTTCGGCGCGGCGATCCGCAAGGGGCTGCGCTGGATGACGGACGTACCGGAATTCGCCGAACGCCCGGAGATCAGCGAGCCGTTGATCCTCGACGAGCTCGGCGTGACCTGGCGCAAGGTCTACCGGGGTGATCCGAAGAAGGCCGTGCGCGCCGTCCGGGGACTGACCACCCGGGCCGTTCCGGGCCTTCGGCTGAAGTCCCTGGACCGGGTGTACCGCCCGCTGTCCGTGGACCGCGAATGCCGGCCCTACGAGTTCGGCTGGATGCTCCACGCCTGGCAGGGGGGCCGGATATGAGCGGGCTGACGCGCGGCCGTCGGACGCTGTTCGGCATCGAGCTGGACCCGCTGACCATGGACCAGACCGTCGCGCGCTGTCTCGAAGCGGTGCGGGACGGACGGCAGTTGGAGATCGGGGTGGTCAACGCCGCGAAGCTGGTCACCATGCGGCGCGACGAACGGCTCGCCAGGGCGGTGTCCGGCTGCGACCTGGTCCTCGCCGACGGACAGGCCGTGGTCTGGGCCGGGCGGGTACTGAAGGCCCCGCTACCCGAGCGGGTGGCCGGGATCGACCTGTTCCTGCGGCTGCTGGCCGAGGCGGAGACGGCGGGCATGTCGGTGTACTTCCTCGGCGCCCGGCAGGAGGTGCTGGAGGAGATGCTGCGGCGGGTGGCCGCGCGCTTCCCGGGGCTGAAGGTGGCGGGCCACCGCAACGGCTACTTCGACGACGCCGAGCAGGAGGCGATCGCCGAGTCGATCGCGCACAGCGGCGCCCAGATGCTCTTCCTTGGCATGACCTCGCCGAAAAAGGAGATCTTCACGGCCGCCTACGGCGAACGCACCGGCGCCCGCGTCGTGCACGGCGTCGGCGGCTCCTTCGACATCCTGGCCGGCGTCACCAGGCGGGCGCCCGCCTCCTGGCAGCGCCACGGCCTCGAATGGCTCTACCGCGCGCTGCAGGAACCGCGCCGCCTGGGCCGGCGCTATCTCACCACCAACGCCGCCTTCCTCCTCATGACGGCCCGCGAGCGTTTCCGGCTCGCCCCGTCGACCGCTCCCGCGAACAGGAGTCACTGATGCGTGTCGTCGTGGTGGGACAGGGATACGTCGGGCTGCCGCTGGCCATTCGTGCCGCGGAGGCCGGGCACGAGGTGATCGGGTACGACGTCGACTCACGGCGGATCAAGAGCCTCGCCGCCGGTGAGTCCTTCGTGGAGGACGTCTCCTCCGAGCGGATCCGCGCCGCACTGGACAACGGCACCTACCGGGCCACCGAGTCGGCCCGCGACTGCGGCGGCTTCGACATCGCCGTGGTGACGGTGCCGACCCCGCTGCACGAGGGCACCCCCGACCTGCGGTACGTGAAGGAGTCGGCCGTCACCCTCGGCCGCTATCTGCGCCCCGGCGCCACGGTCGTCCTGGAGTCGACCACCTACCCCGGCACCACCCAGGAGCTGTTCGCACCGCTCCTGGAGGAGGGCTCGGGTCTGACCGCGGGCACCGACTTCCATCTCGGCTACAGCCCGGAGCGGATCGACCCCGGGAACGCGGTGTGGGGCTTCAAGGAGACGCCGAAGGTCGTCTCAGGGGTGAACGAGACCTCCCTGAAGGCGGTCGAGGGCTTCTACGCCCAACTCGTCGACACCACCGTGCCGGTGAGCTCTCCGAAGGAGGCCGAGCTCGCCAAGCTGCTGGAGAACACCTTCCGGCACGTGAACATCGCGCTCGTCAACGAGATCGCGATGTTCGCGCACCACCTGGACATCGACGTGTGGCAGGCCATCGAGGCGGCGTCCAGCAAGCCGTTCGGTTTCATGAAGTTCACGCCGGGACCGGGGGTCGGCGGCCACTGCCTGCCCATCGACCCGTCGTACCTGTCCTGGCGGGTGCAGCGCGAACTCGGCCAGAGCTTCCGGTTCGTGGAGCTGGCCAACGACATCAACAACCACATGCCCGAGTACGTGACCCGGCGCATCACCGACCTGTTCAACACCAGAAGCAGATCCGTCAACGGCTCGCGCGTGCTGCTGCTGGGGCTGGCGTACAAGAAGAACACCGGTGACGCCCGCGAGTCGCCCGCCCTGCGCATCTCCCAACTGCTGCTGGACATGGGGGCCCAGGTCAGGGCCGCCGATCCGCATGTCGTGGAGGATCTGCCGGTGGACGCCCGGCTGGTCCGGGTCGAGCCGGACGCGGAGGAGCTCTCGGCCGCCGACGTGGTGGTGCTGCTCACCGACCACGACAGCTTCGACTACGAACTCGTCGCCGAACAGGCCCCGTTCGTCCTCGACTGCCGTCGGCGGCTGTCCCCCGGCCCCACGATCGAGGTGCTCTGAACCATGCCGCGGATCGTCTGCGTCGCCGGGGCCCGCCCCAACTACATGAAGATCAAACCGGTGATGGACGCCCTGGAGCGCCGGGGCGCCGAGGTGCTCCTCGTCCACACCGGACAGCACTACGACCCGGCGATGAACGACGTGTTCTTCGCCGACCTCGGCATCCGGCCGCCCGACCGCTTCCTCGGGGTGGGCTCCGGCAGCCACGCCGAGCAGACCGGACGCGTGATGACGGCGTTCGAGCCGCTGCTGGACGAGGTCTGCCCGGACATCGTCGTCGTGGTCGGAGACATCAACTCCACGCTCGCCTCCGCCCTGGTCACCGCCAAGGCGGGCCCGCTGCTCGCCCATGTGGAGTCCGGGCTGCGCAGCCGCGACTGGAGCATGCCCGAGGAGGTCAACCGGGTCGCCACCGACCGGGTCAGCGACTATCTGCTGGCCCCCTCCCCCGACGCCGTCGAGAACCTGCGGGCGGAGGGGTACCGGGAGGACCAGATCCACCTGGTCGGCAATGTCATGATCGACACCCTGCTGGTGAACCTGGAACGGGCCCGCGCCTCGGACGTCCTGGACCGGTTCGGGCTGTCCCGGGGCGAGTTCGGCCTGGTCACCCTGCACCGCCCCGCCAACGTGGACGAGCCCGAGGTGCTCTCGGGGCTCCTCAAGGCCCTGGGTGAGATCGCCGGCCGCTGCCCGCTCGTGCTGCCCGTGCATCCCCGCGCGGCCGCCAAGCTGGCCGCGCTGGGTGTTCCCGGCGGCATCCAACTCGTACCGCCCGCAGGCTACTTGGACTTCATCGCGTTGCAGGACGCCGCCCGGGTCGTACTGACGGACTCGGGCGGCGTGCAGGAGGAGACCACCGCACTCGGTGTGCCGTGCGTGACCCTGCGGGACAACACCGAGCGGCCGATCACCGTCGAGCAGGGCACCAATGTGCTGGCGGGACGCGACCCCGCGCGGATCGTGGCGACCGTGAACCGGGTGCTGGACGCCCCGCCCGCACCGCGCCGGCCCGAACTCTGGGACGGCCGGGCCAGCGAGCGCATCGCCGAGGTGCTGGTGAAAGGAGGCACCTCCGGCACCCGGCCGAGACCCACCGCTCAACCGAGACCCACGGACCGAACGCTCCCCATATGATCCGCTTGCAACATATGCTCGTCGAACATCTGGTCACTAGGGGGGACCATGGATCTCGCGGAGATCTTCCGTGTCATGCGCAGGCGCTGGTACGTCCTGCTGCCGGGGCTGCTGGTCACCGCGGGCCTGGTGTTCGGCGTGACGCGGGTGGTTCACGTCACCTACCAGTCGCAGAGCACGGTGGTCCTGCTGAACTCCCAGAAGGCGACGCTGGCTTACGACGGCAACCCCTTCCTCAGCACCCAGACCTCGCTCACCGGCATGGCCGACAGCCTGGCGCGCAATCTCAACTCCGACGACTCGGTCCGGGATCTCAAGTCCCGTGGCGCGAAGGGGACGTTCGAGGCGAAGCTCGCCGACAACGCCCAGGGGCCGCTGCTCTGGCTGACCGTCACCGGCACCGACAAGGCGTCCGTCCTGTCCTCGGACAAGATCCTGACCGCCTACGCCGAGGAGCGGCTGGAGCAGTTCCAGCAGGACCAGTCGGTCGCCTCGAAGGCCATGATCCGGATGACCACGATCGTGGCCCCGCAGAGCCCGGTGGCCCAGACCAAGACGCGGCTCGAATACATGATCATGGCGGGGGGCGCGGGCCTGGTGCTCAGCCTGGTCGCGGTCTTCTACGTCGAGGCGCGCAAGCGGCCGCGGCGGCCCTCCGCACCGGAGGACGGGACCGCCGACCGGGACGCGGCGGCCGACGTGCCGGTCGTGGAGGAGACGCTGGCCATCCGCAGGCCGCCGAGCTGGTCGCAGTCCGCCGGGAACGAGCGGGCCACCGCGGACGGCCGGTCCGCCGCCGGCCCGAAGGAGCCACGGCCCGTGATGGCCGGAGCATCAGCCGCAGAGCCGCGCGACGAGGAGTCGACCCATGGACATCGCCCGCGCACCGGACAGCGCGACCGGTGAGACGAGCGACACTCCCGGCGCGACGGGCGACGAACCCGCTCCGCCGCCTCCCGCCGAACCCGCCGCCCCCTCCCTCGGCCGCAAGGTCCGTTCGGCGGCCCGCTGGAGCCTGATCAACACCGTCGTCCTGCGCCTGGGCAACTTCGCCACCGGCATCGTGCTGGCCCGCTTCGCCCTCGGCCCCGCCGAATGGGGCGTGTACGGCATCGCCCAGACCGTGCTGCTGGTCCTGCTGTCCGCGAACGAACTGGGCGTCGGCCTGGCCATCGTGCGCTGGGAGGGCGACGCGCGGCGGTTCGCGCCGACCGTGCTGACCCTCAGCACCCTCTCCAGCGGCCTGCTGTACGTGGCGCTGTTCGCGGCGGCGCCCACGGTGGCCGGGCTGCTGGACTCGCCCGACGCCGCGGGCGTGCTGCGGGTGATGTGCCTGTGCGTGGTCATCGACGGGGTGGCCCAGGTGCCGGGCGGCTTCCTCACCCGGGAGTTCGCCCAGGGCAAGCGGATGGCCGTCGACGGGCTCAACTTCGTCGTCGGCACCGGCGTGACCCTCGTACTCGCCTTCGCGGGCTGGGGCGCGATGAGCTTCGCCGTCGGCGCCGTGGCCGGGAACGTGGTGACGCTCATCGGCTGCGCGCTGGCGGCACCGGGCACCCTCAAGTACGGCTGGGATCCCGAACAGGCCCGCGCCCTGCTGCGGTTCGGGCTGCCGCTGGCCGGGGCGAGCATGCTGGCGCTCGCGGTGGTCAACGTCGACACCATGGTGGTGGGCGCGACCCTGGGGAACATCTCCCTGGGCTTCTACGTGCTCGCCTTCAACATCTCCGGCTGGCCCGTGCGGATCATCTCCGAGGCCGCCCGCCGGGTCTCCTTCGCCGGGTTCTCCCGCCTGGCCGACTCGCCGCAGGCGCTGGCCCAGGGCTTCAGCCGCGCCCTGGGCGTACTGATGACCGGCACCGTCCCGCTGTGCGTGCTGCTGGCCGGCCTCGCGGAGCCCGTCATCCGGCTCATCTACGGCGACCAGTGGGCGCCCGCGGCCGGTGCGCTGCCGTGGCTGATGGCCCTCGGCCTGATCCGCATCGGCAGCGAACTCGCCTACGACTGCCTGGTCGCGGTCGGCCGGCGCCGCTCGCTCTTCCTGGTGCAGGGGCTGTGGCTCGTCGCCCTGATCCCCGTACTGCTCATCGCCGCCCGCCTCAACGACACCACCGGGGTCGCACAGGGCCATGTCCTGGTCGCGGGCGGGCTGGTGGTGCCCGTGTTCCTGATCGCCCTCGGGCGCGGCGGCATCGGCGTGGGCCTGATCGCCCGGGCCTGCGCCTGGCCCTTCCTCGGCGGGGCCGTGATGGCGGCGGTCATCCTCGGCCTGGAACCCCACTGGGGTGACGGCCGCCTCGCGCTTCTCGCCATCGGCACGATCGCCCTGGCCGGCTACACGGTGTGCGTCCTGCCCAGCCGCGACTTCCTGCGCGGCGCCGACTCCGGCGACCGGCGCCCTCGCGGCCGGCACCGGGCGACCGCACCGGTCCGGTCTCCCCGACAGGACTTGAGGTGAACCGGATGTCACGGCCCACCAGCCGACGCACGTTCCGCGGGCTGCTGCTCGCGGCCTTACTGACGGTCGCGAGCGCGGCCTGCTCGGGATCGGACAAGCCCGCCTCGGCGGGCTGCCCGAAAGACTCACCGTCGTGCCGTACGGGCGTGACCTCGGCGCCGCCGGTCGGCACACCGTCGGCCGGAACCGGCGAGGCCACGGGCACCCCGGCCGTCTCGTCGAGCCCGCCGTCCGCCCCGTCCCCGACCTCCCCGGCCCCCTCGGCGAAGGCCCCCGCGCCGAGCGGCACCTCCGCCGCCCGGACCGGCTGCTCCTCCCCCGGCGCCTGCGGCTTCCCCGACGCCCGCACCACCGGCCCCCGCACCCGGCTGACGCCCAAGAAGACCGGGTACCGGACCATCCGCACCGACGGCACGGTCATCCGGGGCCAGGACATCACCGGCTCGCTCGACATCTACGCGAACGACGTCACCATCATCGACACCAAGATCACCTCGGACAGCTGGTGGGGCATCAACCTGCGCCCCGGCTTCAGCGGTCTGCGGGTCCTGCACTCCACCATCACCGCCGTACCCGGCACCGGGCCCGACAACGGCGGCGTGGACTACGCCGTGTCGAACATGGGCGGCAGCTCCGTCGAGGTCGGCTGGTGCGACATCTCGGTGTTCGGGGACGCCCTGTCCATGGGGCAGGGCGACATCCACGACAACTACGTCCACGACATCGAGCCGTTCGTGAACCTCGGTGGCGAGTGGCAGCACACCAACGCGGTGATCAGCGGCGGCGGCAACACCGGCCACCTGAGCATCCGCCACAACACCCTCCTCAACGAGACCAGCCTCAAGCAGGGCGCCTCGGGCAGCATCGGTCTGTTCGCGGACGTCGGCGTGGTCCGCAACGTCACGGTCGAGAACAACTGGATCGCCGGCGGCGCGTACGCCCTCTACGGCGGTTCCACGGGCGCCACGGGAATCAAGGTCACCGACAACATCTTCTCGACGGAGTTCCACCCCGCCTCGGGCGGCTACGGCGTGGTCGCGCACTGGAACGACAAGGGAGCCGGGAACGTGTGGCGCAACAACCGCCTCTCCGACGGCCGCCTAGTCACCCCGGAACCGACGTCATGAGGGGCGTCGTGCCGCGCCGCATCGCGCGGGCGCCCTGGGCACTGCTGAAGGCGGCCTTCGGCTGGCTGGTGCTGTTCGAGGTCCGCAACAAGGTCCTGCTGGCGCCCTCCGCGCTGCGGTTGCGCCGGGTCGAGAACACTGAGGTCCGCCGGCTGGCCGCCGCGCTGCCCGCGCCGCCCTCGGCCCTCGTCGCGACGGTGATCGCCACCCACCGACGCCCCGAGCCGCTGCTGGCCGCGGTCCGCTCGGCCCTGGACCAGACCGTGCGCGACCACGTCGTGATCGTGGTCGACGACGGCGCAGGACTCCCCGAACTCCCCTCCGACCCGCGGCTGTTCGCCGTCTCGCTGTCCCGCAACACCGGCGTGGCGGGCGTCGTGCGCAACATCGGCATCCGCCTCACGCGGTCCCGGTACGTCGCGTTCCTGGACGACGACAACCTGTGGGAACCCGACCATCTGGAGCGGGCGTTGGCGACCCTGGAGTCCGCCGACGGTCCCGCGGGCGTCTACACGGCGCTGCGCCGCGTGCTCCCCGACGGCAGCGAGAAGGACGTCCTGTCGGTGCCCTACGACCGCCACCGCGCCGCCCGCGAGTCGTTCCTGGACACCAACGCCTTCGTCGCCCGCCGCAGCCGCTCCCTGCGCTTCAGCCGGCTGCGCCGGCCGCCGGAGGTGCTGCCCCGGGAGGACTGGGAGCTCATCCACCGGTACGGCCGGTGGCACCGGGTGCGCCATGTGCCGCACCCGACCGTCCGGTACCTGGTGAACCCGGACAGCTACTACACGGACTGGTGACGGCCCGTGCCCTGCGCCCTCCACTGCTCCTCTTGTTCCGCTCCGACGTCAGGTGGTTGACCCGATGCCCCGATCCCGTGCCCTCAGAAACAAGTTCGTCGACGCGCCCGGCTCACTGGGCGAACGCATGCGCCTCGCCCGCTGGGAGCGGTTCCGGCGCTGCTTCCCCGGCATCGAGGGCATGCGGGTCGTGGACCTGGGCGGCACGGCCGAGATGTGGCTGCGCGCCCCGGTGCGCGCCAAGCACGTCCACCTGATCAACCTGGAGGCGCACCCCGCCGACCTGCCCGACTGGATCACCGCGGAGAACGCCGACGTCACCGATCCGGAGGTCGCCGCCGAGCTGAGCACCCAGGGCGGCTACGACCTGGTGTTCTCCAACTCGACCATCGAGCACGTCGGCGGCCACAGCCAGCGGCAGAAGTTCGTCGCCGCGGTCGAGCAACTGGCGCCGCTGCACTGGATCCAGACGCCGTACCGCTACTTCCCCGTCGAGCCGCACTTCGTCGCGCCCGGCTTCCAGTTCCTGCCGCTGGCCGCCCGGGCCCGCCTCGTCCGGCACTGGCCGCTCGTCCACAGCCGTCCCGACAGTCCCGAGTCGGCCATGAACGCCGTGATCAACATCGAGCTCCTGACCCGCACCGAGATGCGCTACCTGTTCCCCCGGTCGGTGCTGCTCAGCGAGCGGGTGCTCGGTGCCCCCAAGTCGCTCATCGCCGTGAGAACGGAGACCGCATGCTGAACAACCTGGTCAACAGGCACGACGCGGACCGGCTCCTGCGCAAGGTGCGCAGACTCGAACTCAACCCCGTGCTGGCCAAGTTGCGGGTGCGGGGCGGCGCGCGGGTGGTCCAGCACTGGTCGCGGGTCGACCCGTCGCTGACCGAGTGGTGGGCGATCCCCTCGGTGATCAAACGGTGGAACCTGCTGATGACCGGCGACGCGGAGGTGTCCTTCCCGCAGTACGTGGCCGCCAAGCACTTCGCGCCGCGTACCGATCTGCGCGGCCTGTCCCTGGGCTGCGGCACCGGCGGCAACGAGCTGCTGTGGGCCAAGACCGGCGCGTTCTCCCTCCTGGAGGGGGTGGACGTGGCGCCGGATCGCATCGACTTCGCCACCCGCACGGCTGCGGAGGAGGGGCTGGCCGATGTCCTGCGCTTCCGGGTCACGGACGTCAACCGGATGACCGCGGACGGGGAACGCTTCGACGTGCTGCTGGGCCTGCAGTCGCTGCACCACTTCGACAACCTCGACGAGACGCTGCCGCGGCTGGCCCGACTGATCGAGCCCGACGGACTGTTCGTGGTCGACGAGTTCGTCGGACCCACGCGCTTCCAGTGGAGCGATGCCCAACTCGACGCGGCCAACGCCCTCCTTGCCCTGCTTCCCGAGGAGCGGCGGCGGCTGGCCGACGGGCGGATCAAGCGGCGGGTGGTACGGCCCAGCAGAATGTCGATGGTGCTGGACGACCCTTCGGAGGCGGTGGACGCGGCGGCACTGCTGCCGGGGTTGCGGCGGGAGTTCGACGTGGTGGAGGAACGCCCGTACGGAGGAACGGTGCTGCACATCGCCTTCTCCGGGATCGCCCACAACTTCCGCGATCAGGAACCGGAGACCCTGGAGCTGCTGGAGCGCTGCTTCGCCCTGGAGGACGCGGCACTGCCTGAGGTGGGGCACGACTTCGTCGCGATGGTGTGCCGGAGGTGAGTCAGGGCCCCGGTGTCTCCTGAAGCGCCCCCGGCCGGATCAGAGCCACCGCTGCCGCCCTGCTCGCGGGGCGGCCCAGGGCCGCGCGAGAGGTCTCCCGGAGGAGGACTGCCGTGCGGAACGCCGCCGTGGCCAGTGGCCCGTGCCTGCGGCCGTAGAGGCGGACCCGGTTGAGGGTGAGCAGGGTCCAGAGCCGGGGTGACACCTGGGAGTCGCCTCCCAGGTGGACCGCCTCCGCCGACGGCTCCAACTGCGTGGCAAAGCCCAAGTCCCGCGCACGGAGGCAGAATTCCGTCTCCTCCGAGTAGAGGAAGAAGGACTCGTCCCACGGGCCGCACGCGGCCGTGCACTCCCGGGAGACGGCCATCAGCGCGCCCGTCGCCCAGTCCGCGCGCGTGGGGCGCCGGTACGCGGCGGGGTCCGTGACCAGCTCGCTCAGGGCTGGGAAGCGGCCCGCCCGGGTGTTGCCGATGACGGCCTCGCCCAGCGCCCTGAGCACGGTCGACTCACGCCGCAGGGAGCGGTGGGGGGTGTTGCGGCCTTCCTCGTAGAGCAGGGGTACGGCGATCCCGACACCGCCCCCGAGACTGTCCACCAGGCGTTTGGCGCACCCCTGCCGCATCCGGACGTCCGGGTTGCAGATGAGGGCGACGTCGTACTCCCCCGCCGCCCCCAGCGCCGCGTTGATCCCGGCCGCGTACCCGGCGTTGCGGCCGGTCTGGACGACGGTGGTGCCGGGGGCGAGGGTCTGGATCACGTCGACCGTGTCGTCGGCCGAGTCGTTGTCGGCGACGACCAGCCGCCAGTCCAGGCCCGCCATGCCGTCCGGAAGGGCGGCGAGGAATCCGGGGAGCACCGGGGCGCTGTTCCAGGTGACGACGATGACGGCGACGGTACTCATCGGGACTCCACGAGTCGGGGCTGCTCGGTCTCGGTCGGCGTGCGGGGTGCGGGAAGTCCGGGGGCCGCTGCCGCCTCGCGGCGCACGAAGCCCAGGTAGCTGCCGCCCGCGCCCAGGACCAGGAAGAACATTCCCGCGTACATGGGGAAGCTGAGCGCGTCGAAGGTGGCGCTGATGACCAGGGCGACCAGCGCCGAGGCGAGGAACGCCTGTCCGAGTTCGCGGTCGGACTCGGTGCGGGCGAGCCTGCGGATCGCGCCGCCGGTGTGCATCCCGGTGATGAAGAGGGCGAACAGGGCGACGAGCCCCAGGATGCCCATCTCGGCCAGGGTCAGCATGTACTGGTTGTCCGTGAAGAAGTACAGGTCGGGGGTGAAGGTGCCGAAGCCCCGCCCGAACCACGGGTGTTCGTCGAAGTACGGCACGATCGCGCTGTACTTCACCGTGCGCGCCTGGGTGCTGCTGTCGGAGTTGGACAGGAAGCTGGCGAACAGGTTGGTGATCGTGCCGATCAGGCCGGGGATGATCACCTTGAAGCCGGCCACCGAGCCCAGGATCAGGCCGATCGCTGCCCAGCGGCGCTGCGGCCTCCAGCGGGGCACCATCACCACGATCACGATGAACGCGCCGATGATGGACGTCCTGGACACCGTCAGCGGAAGCGCGCCCGCCATGACCGCCACCGGGGCCCAGCGGCGCAGCGCGCCCGCGTGGCGGCGTACCGGGTCGAAGGCCTGGTGGACGGCGAAGGGCACCAGGATGGCCAGCATGCCGCCGAACTCCAGCGGGTGTGCCGTGGTGGAGCGGGGCCGGGTGAACGAGCCGCGGTCCATCGCACTGATCCCGGCGGTGCTGGACTGGAGGCCCGGGATGTGGATGGAGTCGGCGATGTTGGTGGCGGCGAAGAAGTCGTAGTAGCCGATCAGGGCGACCACGGTGCCCATGACGACGAGGCGCCGCATCAGGGTCTCCAGGCGGCTGCGCTCCTGGATGCCGGCCGAGGCCAGCACCACCAGCGCCACCCAGACGCCGAGGCCGATGAGTCCGCGGTCGGCCCCGAGGACCTCCTCGTGCGAGCTCTCCCGGGACGCGTTCGCGAGGTACGACAGCAGGACCGCCGCGGCCAGCAGGCACATCACCACGCGTACCAGCCGGGTGCCCGGGGCCGGCAGGATGCGGCCGCCGAGCCAGGTCGCGAGGTACCAGAGCAGTCCGAGCAGGGCAAAGACGTTGGCCGGGGTGCCGACGCCGCCGAGCGCGGGCAGGGTGAGGTTCGACGGGACGAAGAAGGCGAGCGCCAGATAGCCGGTGAGGATCGTCGTGGCGTCCAGTCTCCGCGCCAGCAGGCCCTTGGGCCGTTCGGGCGGGCGGGCACGGTGGCGCCGGGGGACGTATCCGGGCTGGGCACGGCCCCTGCGGCGTACCACCGCGACGCCCTCGGCCAGGATGGACAGCAGGAACGCGGCGACCATCCCGACGATGACGACGGCCGCGATGTTCTGGTAGCGGCTCTTGGGCTGGGAGACGGGTGTCTGGGGCAGGACGACGGGCGCGGCCTGCACGGCGTACACCGACGGCACCTTGGACGCGGCCTGAAGGGCCTTGAGCTGTTCCCCGGTGAACTTGGTGAGGGTCGTGGTCTCGCGGAGCACCTTCGCCCGGTCGGTGCCGGTCACGCTCAGGGTGAGCAGCGGACTGTCGGCGTCAGGTGCGAATCCGACCGTGTAGCGGTCCGTGACGCCCCGGGAGTGCAACTCCTTGGCGGAGTCGTTCGACTGGAGCGTCCTGATCAGCACGTCGGCGGTGACGACCAGCGAACCCCCGGCGTTCGACAGGGGGTTGCCGAAGGTCGGCGCCAGTTCGGCGATGGCCGAGGAGTCGAGCAGGGTGACGGAGCTCTGCGACTCGTAGGACACCGGGACGGTGCGGAAGAGGTAGCCGCCGGCGAGGACGCTGAGCAGGGTGAGCGGCACCATGCAGTACCAGCGTCTGCGCATGATCGCCAGGAGGTCGCCGAGGCTCACGCGCCCTCCTCTCGTCGCAACCGCCGTGATCCGCTGGCGACTTGCCCTGGTTGATGCGAGTATCGGTGGCGACGGAAGGACTCCCCGCTGTGTCGCCTCGTGAGGTCGCCGAAGCGCTGCTGCGCCGCTGGTACGTGCTGGTGTTCGCGCTCGTGCTGACGGCCGCCGGAGCGTACCGAGTGCTGCATCCCGCCCCTGAGTTCCTGAGTTCGGCGGTGGTCGTCCTCAAGCCCCCGGTCACGGGAAACCAGCCCAACCAGCTGACCAACCTCCAACCGCCGCTCGCCACCCTCTCGTACGGCGTCGTCGAGCAGCTGGAGTCGCCCGCCGGGCGCAAGGAGCTTCGGGCCGCCGGTGTCCACGGCGCGTACCAGCTGATCCCGCGCAACAGCGGCACCAGCGCGACGCCCCGCTATCTCATCCCCTCGTTGCAGGTGCAGGTGAAGGGCGCGAGCGCCGAGGAGGCGGACGCGGCGGTCGGCCGGGTCATCGACGTCTACACCCGACATGTGACCGACCTCCAGGAGGCCCAGGGCATCCCGGCCGGGTCGCGGATCAACGCGTCCGTCCTGGTGGCGCCGAGCGCCGCCGCGGTGCAGGGCACCAGGACGCGCGCCCTGGCGGGCACGGCGCTGCTGGGCGGCATCGGCGGCATGCTGGCCGCGCTGTGGTTCGACCAGTACGCACTGCGCCGCAGGAGCCGCGGTAAAGGCGCCCAGGAGGCGCCTCGTGCCGCCGAGGAGCTCGCGGTGACGGGCTGAGTGGTTCACGGGCATCAGATTCCGCGGCGCTTCCAGGACTCCCACCACAGCCACTCCCGGCCGCGCTCGGCCACGGCCGACCACACCAGTGGCTGGAGGTACGGCATGGCTTTCGGCCCGATGCGTCGGCGCAGCCGCAGGGCGCGGTACTCGGGCAGGGTTCGGTATCCCGGCAGGCATTCCTCGGCGAACGCCACGCACTCGTCGACGGGTACGACGGCGGTGCGGCCCCGGTCGTAGGCGCGGTAGGCGCGGCGCAGGGCGTAGCGGGCGAGCCGGGTGTGGACCCGGTCGGCCAGGCGGTCGGCGTGCGGGAGCCGGTCGCCGCACTTGGCGAGCACCGAGTCGTAGGCCACCAGGCGCTGGCGGAGGTCGTCGAGCTGGCCGCCGAAATCGGTGGTCGACATGTTGTTCCCGTGGACGCGGTAGAAGGCCTGGTCGGCGCCGCGGATGTAGCCGACGTCGGCGTGGGCGGCGAGTCGCATCCACATCTCGATGTCGCCCGCGTGCGGGAGGGCCGGGTCGTAGCCGCCGACCTTGCGCTGGAGGTCGGTGCGGACGACAACCTCCGGTGAGGTGATGCAGCCGGTGCCCTCGCGGAAGCGCCGCTCCAGCCACCACTGGCCGGGGTAGACGACCGAACCGGTGCTCCGCGTGCGGGCCTTGGGCAGCGGGCCGCCGTGCTGGAAGCGCAGCGGCCGCCCGTAGGCGAAGCCCGCTTCGGGGTGGGCGTCCAGGAGCGCGGCGGCCCGGGCCAGGGCGCCGGGTACGAGTCGGTCGTCGGCGGAGAGCAGGGCCACGTAGTCCCCGTCCGCCCACTCCAGGAGGCCTTCGTTGTAGGTGGCGATGTGGCCCTTGTTGGTCCGGTGGGCGTGGACCTCGATCCGCGGGTCGGTGGCGGCCAGCTTGCGCGCGACGTCCGCGGAGTCGTCGGGCGAGGCGTCGTCGATGATGAGCACCCGGACGTCGACCCCGGGGTTCTCGTCCAGGACGCTGCTCACGCAGTCGGCGAGGAAATGGCCGTACTTGAAGCACGGGATGACAACACTGACGCTGCTCATCGGTGGGGGTAGCCAATCCCCGGCGGCGGTCCCCCTGTTGCGGGCGGGAGACCACCACCGGTGGGTTCTCGTCGGTCAGTTCTTCTTCTTGCGGACGGTCTTGCTGGTCAGGGTCCAGCTGTGGGACTTCACCGTCTTGTGGTGTCTGTCCCGGGCCGTGGCCGTGACCTTGAACCTGGTGCCGTCCGGCAACGGGGCGGACAGGTGGACGGACACCTTGTGCGTGCTGCGGTTGTAGGAGACGACCGCCGTGACGTGCAGCTTCCTGGCGGCCTCGGTGCCCTCGAGGATGGTCAGGTCCGCGTCGGCGGAGGTCACCTCGGCGTCGGCGGACACGGCCGTCACGAGGGCGTGCTGCTCGTCGGCGGTGAAGGTCACCGTGGACGCGCCCTCCTCGGAGGCCGTCTCCGCCGCCAGCGAGTTGCCGGGGTCGGTGGCGGTGAAGACCGGGCCGACCCAGTAGTTGGCCGATCCGTAGGAGCCGGTCGGGAAGGCCGAGTCGGCGCCGTACTTGTAGAGCCCGTTGTGGTGGGCGGTGGTGTCGGCGGTGCCGGTCAGCGGATAGGACTGGTGGGCCGAGGCGAAGTAGCCGCCGTCGACCGCGTAGTGGCCGTTGGGTGCGTGGTAGGAGACGACGTAGGCGGTGTCCGCGGTGACGGCCACCGGGGTGGCGAAGGTCAGCGTCTGCCAGCCCGTCGCCGTCTCGTTGACGAAGGTCCCGGCGGCCAGCAGTGTGCCGTCGTCGGTCCACAGGCTGCCGGTGTGGGTGCCCGTGTTGCCGGTGCCCTTGTAGAAGGTGACGCCGGTGATCCAGCCGGCCGCCGAGGACGTGAACCGGGTGCCCAGCTCCACGGAGTTGGGGTCGGCGGTCATGTCGGTGGTCGACGGCACCGTGGACGGACTCCACAGCGTGCAGGGGCAGGTGACCGGCGGCGGGGTGGCGCTGGTCGTGAAGGACCAGGTCACCGGGTCCGCCATGGCGTTGCCCCAGACGTCGGACGCCTGGACCGAGGCGGTGTACTGGGTGTGCAGCAACAGTTCGGTCGACGGGGTGAACGTCGCTTTGTTGGCCGCGGGCAGGGTCACCGACCCCGGCACGGTGTTGCCGTTCGGGTCCTTCAGCGTGAACGTCAGGTTCTCGGAGTCGACGGACGCGCTGAAGACCGCCGACACCGATGCGGTGATCGCGGTGTCGGTCGCCCCGGAGGTCGGGGAGGTGGAGGTGACGGTGGGCGGGGTGGTGCTGGCCGTCGAGGTGTCCAGGACCACGTCGACCCAGTAGTTGCTGCCGGAGGACTGCGAGGTCGGGAAGGCGCTCGTCGAGGTGTAGCGGTAGACGCCGTTGCCGCCGTCGGTGCCGGACTTCAGGGCCGTCAGCGGGGCGAGGCCCGCGTCACTGTCCGAGAAGTAGCCGCCGTCGTAGGAGTATCCGCCGTTGGGGGCGAAGTACGAGGCGACGTAGGTGGTGTTGGCCTTGACGGTGACCGGGGTCGAGAAGTTCATCTGCTGCCACCCGGAGGCCGACTCGCCCGAGAAGGTGCCCGTGGCGAGCAGCTTGCCGTCCTTGGTCCACAGGTTGCCGGTGTGGGTGCCGGTGTTGTACGGCGACTTGTAGAAGCGGACGCCGGTGATGGAACCGGCCACCGTGGTACGGAACTTGACGCCCAGCTCGACCGAGCCGCCGTCACCGGCGTTGACGGTGCCGGGCACGGCCGTGGCCGGCCAGACGGTGCACGGGCAGGCCTGCGGGCCGACCGTGATCGGGATCGTCGTGACGGCGCCGATGTTGACGCTGTCGTCGACCGCGCGGACCTTGATCGAGGCAGCGCCCGGGGTCGTCGGGGTCCAGCTGTAGGTCCAGGAGCCGAGCCCGGTCGCGGCCTTCCAGGTCGTACCGCCGTCCGTGGACACCTCGACGCGGGCGACCACGCCACCGGAGTCGGTGGCGGTGCCCTTGACGGTGACCGGCTTCAGCGCGGGCACGGTGACCCCGGCGGCGGGGCTGGACACGGTGATCGCCGGGCCGGTGGTGTCGGTGGACTTGGTGGCGGCGATGAGCCCGCTCTGCCGGGTCAGCGGCTGGACGCCCATGTCGGCGAGGAGATTCACCGTCGCCTGCTGCATCCGGGCGTCCTCGGTGACGACCTGGTCCTCCGGGTTGTACGTCGGCAGGTTGGTCAGGCCCCACGACCACTGCACGGTTCCCGACCCGAACACCAGGGCCCCGGAGTCCTGGTCGCGGAAGGCGACGAGGCTGTGCGTCGCCGTGCCGTTGCCGTAGGTGTTGCCCCAGTCCAGGCGCAGCTTGCCGTCGTTGATGTCCACGGTCGTGGACGACAGGTCGATGGCCCCGGCGGGCCGGGTGGCGTTGTCGATGTCGCTGTCCCACTCGTAGCCGAGGGTGCCCTCCGGGAAGGTGGCCGTCTGGCCCGACGTCAGGTTGGCGATGGAGGTGTTGCGCCACAGCCGGTTCTTGCCGTACGAGCCGGGGACCGTGATCGCGTCGGCGCGGTAGCCGTTCACCGTGAACATGGAACCGGTGAGGATGTTCGGCGGCTGGTAGGACTGCCCGTACTGGGTGCTGGTCGGGTCCATCCAGGTGCCGGTCCACTGGCCGCTGGGGTCGGCGACGCCGTTGTTCTGCGCCATCTTGGTCATCTTGTAGCAGACCAGGGTGCGGTTGGCGGTGTTCGCGCCGTCGATGCTCGGGGCGAGACGGGTCTTCCAGAAGACCTCGTTGCCGCTGAAGAAGGCCTCCTGCACGCCGGCCTTCCGGGCGGCGAGGACCTTGGAGTACTGGTCCTGCGTCCAGTACTCGTCGTGTCCGGAGGACAGGTACACCTTGTGGTTCTTCAGCAGCGTCTCGCCGCGGGTCGACACGTCCACGCCGGACAGGTAGCTGACGTCATAGCCGTTGCGCTCCAGCCACGCCAGCATCATGTACTCGGAGCCGTAGATGCCGTTGTCGCCGCCGATGTCCAGCGGCCGGTTGTAGCTGACCTCGTAGGCCCGGCCGTCGGGCGCGGGCCCGGCGCCGCCGTACAGGTCCTGGCCGCCGTAGTCGTTGTATGCCTGCCAGGTCTGGTCGCTGGTCTGTACGACGATGTCGGAGGTGCTGGAGTCCTTGCGGACGACGAACGGGTACGGCATCAGGCCGTCGCCGTCGGTCTGCGTCAGGTTGGCGATGTACAGGCCGGACACCGCGTCGCTCGGCACCGTCCAGGTCGCGGTCACGGGCCAGTTGCCGCAGTCGACCAGGCCGGTGCCGGCCTTGGTGGTGCAACTCGCCGCTTTTGTCGTGTAGTTGGCGGGATAGGTCGTCGCCGCCTGCGCCGCCGTCGACATCAGGCGGGCGCCGTCACCGCCGTACCAGCCCAGCCGGTAGATCTCGATGCGGTACGAGGTCTTCGACTGGACCTTGAACTGAACGGTGTCCCCCGCCTGGACGCTCTCCTTGGTGGTGAACCCCTGGATGTCACCATAGGAGTTGGGCGAGTACCAGTCCGTCGACGGGCTGCCCGTCTTGGAGTTCTCGCAGACGACCGGATTCGAGCCCGACCCGCACGGATCGGCTGCCGCCTGGGCGGTTCCGGCCTGCGGGAGCACCGCCCATATCAACGCTGCCGCGACGGCGAGGCGCACGCCTCGCAACCGTCTGCTCCATCTGTTCATGTCGTACCTCTCAGCGGTGCTGTGCAGGACCGACCCGTGCGGTCGGGGAGAAGCGGGGGCCGGTCAGCCGGCGAGCGCGTCGGTGAGCGTCTCGACGACGCGCTGCTGCTGGTCGGGGGTGATCTGCGGGTACAGCGGCAGTGACAGCATCCGGTCCGCCGCCTTCTCGGCGTTCGGGAAGTCGCCGCGCGCATGGCCGAGGTGGGCGTACGCCGGGGTGAGGTGGACCGGCGCCGGATAGTGCACCCCGGCGCCGATGCCCTCGGCGTTCAGCTTGCCGACCAGGTCGTCGCGGTCGGCGTCGGTGACCTGGACGACGTACAGGTGCCAGACGTGGACGTTGCCGGGGACGGTCACCGGCAGCACGATCCGGCCGGCGGCAAGGAGCCCGGCGAGCAGTTCGTCGTAGCGGGCCGCCGCGGCTCGCCGGGCCGCGTTGCCGTCCGCGAGGCGTTTGAGCTTGGCTCGCAGGACGACGGCCTGGAGTCCGTCGAGGCGGCTGTTGAACCCGGGGACGTCGTGGCGGTACTTGGCGACACCGCCGTGGTTGGCGATCGCGCGGACCAGGTCGGCGGCTTGTTCGTCGTCGGTCAGCACGGCGCCCGCGTCGCCGTAGGCGCCGAGGTTCTTGCCCGGGTAGAAGCTGGTCGCCGCGATGCCACCCCTGCCGGGGGTCCGGCCGTCGCGGGCGGCGCCCTGACACTGGGCGGCGTCCTCCACGACCCGGACCCGGTCGGGCAGTCGGTCCACCAGCTCGCCCACGTCGGCCATCTGGCCGTACAGGTGCACCGGCACGACCGCCTTGGTGGCCGGGCCGACCGCGGCCAACGCGGCCTGCGGGTCGAGGAGATGACTGTCGGGAAGGCAGTCCGCGAGGACCGGTCGGGCGCCGATCCGGGCCACGGCGCCGGCGGTGGCGATGAAGGTGTTGGCGGGTACGACGACCTCGTCGCCGGGCCCGACACCGCTCGCACGCAGGGCGAGTTCGACGGCGTCGGTGCCGTTGGCGACGCCCACGGCGTGCGCGACCCGGCCGAAGTCGGCGTACTCCCGCTCGAATCGGCGTACCTCGTCGCCTCCGACGAACGCGGTGCCGGCGAGGACCCGTTCGAAGCCGGACCGCACCTCCTCGGCGACCTCCTCGTGGGCAGCTTTCAGGTCCACGAGCGGAATCTGGTTGTTCACGTGACCGGTCCCCCCATTGTTCGCGTCACCAGTTCTTCCAGCGCCGGAGCGCCCGCCTCGCGCAGCCGCCGGGCCGGGCTCCCCACCCAGACCTCGCCCGGCGGTACGTCGTCGAGCACGCTGCTGCCCAGGCCGATCTGCGACCAGGCGCCGATCGTGGTGCCCTCCCTGACCAGGGCGCCGGAGCCGACGTAGGCCCCCCGCCCGAGCCGTACTCCCCCACCGAGCCGGACGCCCGCGGTGAGCGTCGCGAAGTCCTCGATCACATCGTCGTGGGTGAGGACGACGTGCGGCATGACCGAGACGTGGGCGCCGACGCGCACGGCGGCGGTGAGGACGCAGTGCGCGAGCAGGACCGAGCCGTGCCCGATCCGCGAGGTCGCGGACACCACGGCGGTCGGGTGGACGACGGTGGCGTACCGCTCCTCGGGCAGCGCGAAGCGGCGGACCAGGCGGGCCCGCGCCGCGTAGTCCCGCGGGTTGCCGATGCAGACCACGACCCGGGCCGCGGGCAGGTCGTGCACGAGGTCGCTCCCGCCCAGCACGGGGACGCCGTCCACCTCGGTGCCGTGCAGCCCGGGATTGTCGTCGAGATGCCCGAGCAGCTCGAACTCGCCCGCGTCCCGCACCGCTTGGGCGGTCTCGCGGGCGAAGCCGCCCGCGCCGACGATGACAAGTCCGTTCATCTGCGCGCCTGTTCGCGCAGGACGGCGACGACGCGGTCCTGCTGGGCCTCGGTCATCGTGTGGAACAGCGGCAGAATCAGCGAGTTGCGGGTGATCCGCTCGGTGCCGGGCAGCGGTGCGCGCGGGTGGTCGGCGTAGGCGGGTTCGAGATGCGCGGCCATGATGCCGCGGCGGGCGGAGACCCCGGCGTCGGCGAGCGCGCCCAGCAGGTCGTCCCGGCCGACGGGGAAGTCCTCGTCGAGCAGCACCCAGTAGGACTGGAAGTTGGACTGCCCGTGCGCGGGGTCGCGCACGGCGGTCAGGCCGGGGATGTCGTGCAGCAACGTCTCGTAGCGAGCGGCCAGTTCACGGCGGCGGGCGATCATCGCGTCGAGCTTGCCGAGCTGGACCATGCCGATCGCGGCCTGGACGTCGGTCATCCGGTAGTTGAAGCCGACCTCCAGGTAGCGCTCCAGGACCGGCTTGTTGCTGGCGTGGCGCTCGGCGGCCGAGGCGTTCATGCCGTGCTCCCGCAGGCGGCGCAGCCGGCCCGCCCACTCGGCGTCGTCGGTGGTGAGCATCCCGCCCTCGCCGGTGGTGACGAGCTTGCGGGGGTGGAAGGACCAGGCGGCGAGCAGCGCGCCGTGCCCGACGGGCTTGCCGCCGACGGTCGAGCCGATGGCGCAGGCCGCGTCCTCGACCAGGGGCAGGTCCCAGTCGGCGCACGCGGCGCGCAGGGCGGTCACATCGGCGGGGACGCCGCCCTGGTGAACGGCCAGTACCGCTCTGGTACCCGGGGTACGGACCGCGTCCACGGTGGCCGGGGTGAGGTTGCCGGTGGCGAGGTCGACGTCGGCGAACACCGGCTCGGCGCCGACGTACCGTACGGCGTTGGCGGTGGCGATGAACGACAGCGAGGGCACCACGACCTCGTCGCCGGGCCCGATGCCGAGGGCGACGAGGGACAGGTGCAGGGCGGTGGTGCAGGAGCTGACGGCGATGCCGTGCTCGGCACCCACCCGCTCGGCGAAGGCCTTTTCGAAGGCGGCGACGCGCGGGCCCTGGGCGACCCACCCCGACAGCACGGCGTCGGAGGCGGCCCGGGCCTCCTCCTCGCCGAGCCAGGGGATCATCACCGGGATGCGGTCGGTGCTCACTCGGCGGACTCCTTCGCGGCGGAACGCTCGGCGCGCCACCACTCGACCAGGTCCTTGAGCCCGGTGCGCAGATCGATCTGTGCCGTGAACCCGAGCCGTTCGGCCGCCCGTGAGGTGTCGGCGAGCCGTCGGCTCACGCCGTTCACGGCGCGGGCGGGCCCGTGCACCGGCTCAAGTCCCGTCGCCCCCATGGCTTCCAGCAGGCCCTCGGCGAGCTCCTTCAGCGAAGTCTCGGTACCGCTGGCGATGTTGAACACCTCGTCGGTGAGGTCCGACTCGGCGGCCAGCACATTGGCCCTCGCGATGTCACGGACGTCGACGAAGTCCATCGTCTGCGTGCCGTCGCCGAGGATCAGCGGCGGCTCTCCCGCCTCGATGCGCTCCATCCAGCGGATGAGGACCTCGGTGTAGAGGCCGTGGATGTCCATGCGCGGCCCGTAGACGTTGAAGTAGCGCAGCGCCACGTAGTCCAGGTCGTACATGGCGTGGAAACTGCGCAGCATGCCCTCGTTGAAGGCTTTCGCGGCGCCGTAGAAGGTGTCGTTGTTGTAGGGATGGTGCCGCTCGGTCGTCGGGAACTCCTCGGCCATGCCGTAGACGGACGCCGAGGACGAGGCGATCACCTTGGACACTCCGGCCTCGGCGGCTGCCTCCAGGACGTTGAACGTCCCGTCGACCAGTACCTCGTTGGCGAGCCGCGGCTCCTCCGCGCACTGGGTGATACGGATCGCGGCGAGGTGGAACACCAGGTCGGCGCCGTCGGTGACCTTCTTGACCGTGGCGGCGTCCCGGACGTCGCCCTCGACGATCTCGACGGCGCCGCTGTGCAGCGCCCGGGCGAGGTTGGCCCGCCGCCCGCGGACGAAGTTGTCCAGGACTACGATCTCGCGGGCGCCGCCCTCGGCCAGGAGGTCGACGAGGTTGGAGCCGATGGTGCCCGCTCCCCCGGTGACCAGGATCTTCTTGCCACGTACGCTGCTCAACTGCTGTGCCCTCCCAGGTGTTCCGACTTGGTTCAACGCCCGGCGCGCAGGCCGACGACCGCGCCCTTGAACTCGAGACTTCGGGACGCCGCCTCCAGGATGTCCAGCACCCGCAGGCCCGCCCGGCCGTCGGTCAGCGGCGCCCGCCGCTCCCTGATGGCGTCGCCGAACTCGTCGACCATGCTGCGCAGCGCTTCCTTCTCGCCGATGGCGGGCGCGACCATGTCGCCGGAGCGGTACGAGATGAGCATGTCGCGGCGTTCGTCGGCGCCGATCTCCTGCGGCGAGGCGAGGTCCACGCCACGGTCGTAGACAGCCACCCGCTGCAGGGGGTTGAGGTCGTCCCAGACCAGGGTGCGCTTGGCACCGCCCACCATGGTGGTCCGTACCTTGGTCGGGGACAGCCAGTTGACGTGCACGTGGGCGATGGCGCCGGTGTTGAGCGTGAGTGTCAGGTAGGCGACGCAGGCCTGTCCGGCGCCGATCGGGTCGGCCCCGTGGGCGGCGACGGCGACCGGCTCGACGTGGTCGGGGAGGATGAAGTCCAGGATCGACAGGTCGTGCGGGGCCAGGTCCCACAGCACGTCGATGTCCTTCTGGACCAGCCCGAGGTTGATGCGGACCGAGTCGACGAAGTGGATCTCGCCGAGTTCACCGGAGCGGACCAGGTCCCGGATGTGGCCGACGGCGGGTGTGTAGCAGTAGGTGTGGTCGCACATCAGGGTGAGCCCGCGCTCCTCCGCCTCCGCCACCAGGCGCATCCCGTCGGCGTAGGTCGCCGCGAGCGGCTTCTCGACGAGGACGTGCTTCCCGGCGCGCAGGGCGGCCAGGGCGATGTCGAGGTGAGTGCCGGCGGGCGTGGCCACGGCGACGGCGGCCACGTCGGGGTCGGCGAGGACGGCCGCGTAGTCGGCGGTGGCCTGGACCGTGGAGTAGCCGCCGAGCACACGCTGGGCCCGGTCGACGTCGAGGTCGCACAGCCAGCGCAGCCGGAACCGCTCGCTGGCCTGGAAGTTGCGGACGAGGTTGGGCCCCCAGTAACCGGCCCCGACGACCGCGACCCCCAACGGCTCCTGCGTCACAGCTGTCCTCTTTCGTCGGTCGGCCCGCAGGTCCTGGTCCTTGGACTGCTCTCGGCTCATCAGTAGGCCCCCGTTCCGCGCACCACCGCGGACCCGGTGCGCAGGAGGATGGTCAGGTCGAGGCCCATCGACCAGTTGTCCACGTATCCCAGGTCGAGCCGGACGGCCTCGTCCCAGGGCAGGTCGGAACGGCCGCTGACCTGCCACAGTCCGGTGAGTCCGGGCTTGACGAGCAGTCGGCGCTTGATGTCCGAGGTGTACTCCTCGACCTCCGCCGGCAGCGGCGGCCGGGGGCCGACGAGCGACATGTGGCCCCGCACCACATTGAGCAGCTGGGGCAGTTCGTCGAGCGAGCTGCGGCGCAGGAACGCGCCGACGCGGGTAATGCGCGGGTCTTCCTTCACCTTGAACAGCAGGCCGTCGCTGTTCTCGTTGAGGTGCTCCAGCTGGGCCTTGAGTGCTTCTGAGTCCGGCCGCATCGTACGGAACTTGAGCATGGTGAAGTGATCGCCGTACCGGCCCACCCGCTGCTGGCGGAAGAGCGCCGGCCCGGAGCTGTCCAGCCGGACGACGAGCGCGATCAGCAGCATGGGCACGGCCAGGAGAAGCAGCAGCACAGCGGCGAGGGAACGATCCAGCAGTTCCTTGGGCAGCCGGGCGAACCGGGAGAGGTTGGGCGGCTGGATCCGCACCAGCGGCACGCCGTTGGTGGGCCGCACCGCGAGCCGCGCGGCGGAGACGTCGGCCAGCATCGGGGCCAGCAGGAAGTCGACGCCCTGCGCGGCTGCCGTCCAGGACATCCGGCGCAGGACGAAGGCGTCGAGCTCGGGCGCCGGGAGCACCACCATGGTGCTGACTCCCATGACCCGGACGACGTCGTTCATGTCGTCGACGCCGCCGAGGACGGGGATACCCAGCTTGCGGATGTCCGTGGCGTTCTCGGGGTCGGTGAGGCACACCCCGGCCAGCTGGAGTTCCTGCGCGCCGCCGCGGCGCAGTACGGCGACCAGCTCCAGGATGCCGCGTGACGGCCCGACCAGGAGCGTCGCGCTGCGGTCCCGGCCACGCGCCCAGCGGTGCAGCAGTGCGCGGCGCAGCAGGTGCCGGACGGGCAGGGCGATCACGACAGCGGGTACCGCGGCCATGGTCATGTCATGGAGAAGGGCGGAATCGTGCGTTCCCAGCCAGTACGCGAGGGCGGACAGGGCCGGCAGCGCGACGGCGCCGCGCAGCACCCTGCGGTACTCCTCGGTGCCCCGTCCCAGGGCACTGCGGTCGTAGGTGCGATGAGCGAGCATCGCCAGGATCCACGTCGGAGGCAGCACGAGGGCCACCGCCCAGCGGCCGTAGGCGCCGTGGACCACTAATGCCGCGACAACGGCCGTGACACCGTCCGCGACCAGCAGAACAGTCCGGTACTTACGGTCCCAGGGTCTTCGGCGAGCTGCCGGACGCCTACGTTCCACATCCCGTTGCTCATGCGTGACCTCAATGGTCATGGCCCCCCACCACAGGCGCAGCTACCCCTGGCCGCAAGAGATCAGGACCTACCGTCGCACGTCCCCGGCCAGGGCTGGATCAGTGCCGATGTGTCTCCTCCACACAGCGGCACCGGAATCAAAAGCAGAGCCAGAAATCAATCAAGAAGGTCTGCGACGGTTCCCCAACCGCCCCATGGCCTTTGCACGTTGGTCAATGCGATTTCCCCATCCGGTTACCAAGGCCGCGCCTTGACATGCCATCAGAGGCAAGTTCCCCTCCCCCATCGGCCCGGCGGGTCTCAATCTAGAGCATTGACCGCAGCCACGGGAACAGTTGGACGAAACACACATCGCATTCGCGACACCGACGTCATACTGCCCAGGTGACGAGCATCGTGATCCCGGCGCACAACGAGGCGCGCGTCATCGGCCGGCTCCTCGATTCGCTGCTGGAGGGCCCCGCGGACGACGGGACGGACATCGTGGTCGTATGCAATGGCTGCACCGACGACACCGCACGGATCGCAGCCGAACGCGGGCCCCGCGTAAGGGTGGTGGAGATCCCCGTCCCTTCGAAACATGCCGCGCTGCGGGCCGGTGACGACCACGCGCTCGGCTTCCCGCGGCTCTACGTGGACGCCGATGTCGTCCTGACCGGCGCGGACGTACGGGCCCTCGCCGAGCCGCTGGCCGACGACACCTCGGGCATCCTCGCCACCGCGCCCGAACGGCACCTCCCGCTGGCGGGCTGCGCCTGGCGGGTGCGGGCCTACTACCGGGTGTGGCAACGCCTGCCCGCGGTGCGGGAGGGCCTGTTCGGCCGGGGCGTCATCGCGGTCTCCAAGGCGGGGCACGCCCGGATCGCCGCGCTGCCCCCGCTGATGGCGGACGACCTGGCGGCGTCCCTGGCGTTCACCGCCGAGGAGCGGCGCGTCGTCGACACCGCCCGGGTCGTGGTCCATCCGCCGCGCACCTGGCGGGACTTGATCAAACGGCGGATCCGGGCCATGGTCTCCACCGCGCAGGTGGAGGAGCACCGCAAGCCGGAGCAGGCGCCGGCCCGCACCAGCACGGCGGATCTCAAGGCCATGCTGCGCAAGGAGCCGAAGCTGATCCCGAGCGTCGTCGTCTTCGCCTCGGCGGCGGTCGTCGCCCGGCGACGTGGCCAAAAAGCCATCAGGGAACGGGACTTCGACACCTGGTTGCGGGACGACAGCAGCCGCCGGAACTGAACGCACCGCAGCCGCCGGAACCGGGCCCACGACAGCCGGCTGACCCGAGCACACCGCAGCCGACCGGCTGACCCGAGCACACGGCAGCCGGCAGAACCGGGCGCACCGTACCCCGCGTCCATGGGCACACCGCACCTGGAGTCCAGATCATGTATCTCACCGACCGCTCCGCCACGCCGAAGGCGGACACCGCGACGGACCGAAGACGCGGCCCGGGGCCCAAGGTCGCCCCGGTCGTGCTCGTGCTGGGCACGGTCAGTCTGATCACCGATGTCTCCGCGGAGATGGTCACCGCCGTCCTCCCGCTCTACCTCGTCAGCACGCTCGGCTTCAGCCCCCTCGGGTTCGGTGCCCTCGACGGCGTCTACAACGGCGTCAGCGCGCTGGTCCAGCTCACCGGCGGCCACCTCGCCGACCGGATCCGCAACCACAAGCTGCTGGCCGGGCTCGGCTACGGCCTGTCCGCGCTGTGCAAACCGCTGCTCCTGCTCGCCGGCAGCATCGGCGCCCTCGGCACCGTTCTCGCCCTGGACCGGACCGGCAAGGGCCTGCGCACCGCCCCGCGCGACGCGATGATCTCCCTGTCCACGCCGGTCGAGCGGCAGGGCAGGGCCTTCGGTGTGCACCGGGCGATGGACACCACCGGCGCGATGCTCGGCCCGCTGGCCGCCTTCTTCATCCTGCGTGCCGCGGCCGACGGCTACGACGCCGTGTTCGGTGTCAGCGCGTGCGTCGCCGTGCTCGGCGTGGTCGTCCTGCTGCTGTTCGTGCCCGGCAGGCGGCGTGACGCGCCCGAGGGCGCCGGGGCCAGGCCGCCGGTGCGGGTCGGGGCGGCGCTGGCGCTGCTGCGGGTGCCCCGGATGCGGGCGCTCGCGGGCTGTGCCGCGCTGCTCGGTCTGACCACCGTCAGCGACGCGTTCGTCTATCTGCTGCTGCAACGCCGGGCCGGGGTCGGCGAGGAGTGGTTCACGCTGCTGCCGCTGGGCACCGCGACGGTGTTCCTGCTGCTGGCCGTGCCGTTGGGCGCGCTGGCGGACCGGATCGGGCGGCGCACGGTGTTCCTCGCCGGGCACATCGGTCTGCTGTCCGCGTACGCCCTGCTGCTGTGGGCGCCGGACACGTCGCTGCTGGTACCTGCCGTGCTCGCTCTGCACGGCGCGTTCTACGCGGCGACCGACGGCGTGCTGCCGGCCGCGCTGGCCGCCGTCGTGCCCGAGCATCTGCGCGCCAGCGGCCTCGCCATCGTCGGCACCAGTCAGGCACTGGCCCGTTTCTGCTGCTCACTGGCCTTCGGCGCCGCCTGGACGATGTGGGGCGACGGCCCGGCCCTGGCCGGTTCGGCGGTCGGCCTGCTGTGCTGTGCGGTGGTGGCAGGCGTGGTGCTGCGACCGGCGGGCGGCTCGCGATGACCGCCGAGAACACGGGCGGTTCGCGATGACCGCCCAGGACTCGGGCGGCACGCGATGACCGCCGAGGACACGGCGAACGCCGTCCGGCACCGCGCGCCCCGACGCCCCCCACGGAACCGGAACCGCCGGGCACCGCACCGGCCCCTGACACCGCCGCGGAACCGTGCACTGGCCCACCGATCCCCGGCACCGCCACGGAACCGCACACCGGCACACCGCCCCCCGGCACCGCCACGGACCCGCACACCGGCACACCGCCCCCCGGCACCGCCACGGACCCGCGTAATGGCACTCCAAGCCGCCGCCACCGCCCCGGGCCGACTCGCACCGGCCCCGACACCACCACGCCCGACCAGCAACCGTCCCGAGGAACTCCATGACTTCGCTCCGCCGCCGTCTGCTCATACTCGTCGCGGCGGTCGTGCTGCTCGCGGGCGTGGCGACCGCCATGGTCCTGCACGCCGCCGACCGCGCAGACCGGGCCGACCAGCCGCAGGCCGGCGGGCCCGCCGTCAGTTCCGGCAAGCTGACGCTCGACCGGAAGAATTTCCTGACCTTCGTCAACGCGGCCGCCGGCCCGCACCGGACCGCGGTCGCCGCGGTGCCGTCCGCCGACCCCGGCGCCGGGCGCACCGCGTCGGACCTGAAGTGCGCCCGGTTCTACGCGGCGGCGGGCACGGGGGTCTGCCTCCAGTCCGACACCGGCGTCCTCAAGCAGAGCAACCGCGCCCTGATCCTGGACGCCGGCCTGCGCACCGAACGCACCTTCCCGCTCGCGGGCATCCCCAGCCGGGCCCGGGTCTCGCCCAGCGGCCACTTGGTCGCCTGGACGGTCTTCGTCTCCGGCGAGTCCTACGCGTCCGCCTTCTTCTCCACCCGCACCTCGATCCTCGACACCCGCACGATGAAGCTCATCCCCAGCCTGGAGACGTTCGCCATCACCCTGGACGGCACGTCGTACAAGGCGGCGGACGTCAACTTCTGGGGCGTCACCTTCGCCTCCGACGACGACACCTTCTACGCGACCCTGAACACCGCCAACAAGACGTACCTGGTGCGGGGTTCCGTCTCCCGGCAGTCGGTGACGACCTTGCGCGAGAACGTGGAGTGCCCGTCCCTCTCCCCCGACGGCACCCGCGTGGCCTTCAAGAAGCGCGTGCTGTCACGCACCGATCTCTGGCGTGAACACGTCCTCGATCTGCGCACCCTGCGCGAGACCCCGCTCGCCGAACGCCACAGCGTCGACGACCAGGCCACCTGGCTCGACAACAACACCCTCGCCTACGCCCTGCCCACCGAGGGCAAGGTCGGCAGCACGGATCTGTGGAGCGTGCCCGCGAACGGCAAGGGGACGCCACGCCTGCTCATCGCGGGTGCGTCGTCCCCCGCCCCCCTCTAGGGCATGGCGCCGACACGCATACCTCGGGGCCGAACTATGTAGTCCCGCCATATATCAGCCTGACCTGCGCCTTCCTACGGTGTGCCAGCACGTACAGCACGTACCCGTCCCCACCGCACACGAGGAAGTGGCGCTCATGGCCTCCGCAGCATCCGCTCCGCCCCCACCCACCGCACCGGGCAACCTGAAGCGCATCGTCGCCGCCAGCCTCATCGGCACGACCATCGAGTGGTACGACTTCTTCCTCTACGGCTCCGCCGCCGCCCTCGTCTTCAACAAGCTGTTCTTCCCGGACTCCGACCCCCTCGTCGGCACCCTGCTGTCGTTCCTGACGTACGCCGTCGGCTTCGCCGCCCGTCCGCTCGGCGCGCTGGTCTTCGGGCACTACGGCGACCGGCTGGGCCGCAAGAAGCTGCTGGTGCTGAGCCTGCTGATGATGGGCGGGGCGACCTTCGCGATCGGGCTGCTGCCCACCCATGCGACGGTCGGCTCGGCCGCGCCCGTGCTGCTGACCGCGCTGCGCCTGGTCCAGGGCTTCGCGCTCGGCGGCGAGTGGGGCGGGGCCGTGCTCCTGGTGTCCGAGCACGGCGACGCCCGGCGGCGCGGATTCTGGGCCTCCTGGCCGCAGACCGGCGCGCCCGCGGGTCAGCTCCTGGCCACCGGTGTGCTGTCCCTGCTCACCGCGGTCCTCTCCGACAGCGCCTTCACCAGCTGGGGCTGGCGGATTCCGTTCCTGCTCTCCGGCGTCCTGGTGATGGTCGGTCTGTGGATTCGTCTGTCCGTCGACGAGTCGCCCGTTTTCAAGCAGGCGCTGGCACAGGCGGAGGCCCGCAAGGCGGGACAGGCGGCCGACGCCGAGAAGCTGCCGCTCGTCTCCGTGCTGCGCCACCACTGGCGTGACGTCCTGGTCGCGATGGGCGCGCGCATGGCCGAGAACATCAGCTACTACGTCATCACCGCCTTCATCCTGGTCTACGCGACCACCGCGGCCGACGTCTCCAAGCAGACCGCGCTCAACGCGGTCCTGATCGCCTCGGCCGTGCACTTCGCGGTGATCCCGCTGTGGGGCGCGCTGTCGGACCGCATCGGCCGGCGTCCGGTGTACCTGCTGGGCGCCGCCGGCATCGGCCTGTGGATGTTCCCGTTCTTCTCCCTCATCGACACCGGCGACTTCGGCAACCTGATCCTCGCCATCACCGTGGGTCTGGTGCTGCACGGCGCGATGTACGCGCCCCAGGCCGCCTTCTTCGCCGAGATGTTCGCGACCCGGATGCGCTACTCCGGTGCCTCGATCGGCGCGCAGTTCGCCTCGGTCGCGGCGGGCGCCCCGGCGCCGCTCATCGCCACGGCCCTGCTGGACGACTACGGCAGCTCGACCCCGATCGCCCTGTACGTCATCGCCGCGGCGCTGCTGACGCTGGTCGCGGTGGGCGTGGCCAAGGAGACCCGCGACCGGGACCTGGCGGACGTGGAGTCCGCGGCCGACGCGGCGCCCACGACGACGGCACCGGCGGACGCCCGCACCGTGTGACCCCCTGCCGCACCGGCCCCCGTACGCCCGCGCGTACGGGGGTCAGTGCGCTGCGGGTGCGGCCAGCACGTGCAGGCGCAGGGCGAGCTGGATCTCCAGGGCGCGGGCGGGGCTCTGCCAGTCGTCACCGAGGAGGCGGCCGATGCGCTCCAGGCGCTGGGCGACGGTGTTCACATGGACGTGCAGTTCGTCCTTGGTGCGGGCCGGGCTCATGCCGCAGGCGAAGTAGGCGTCGAGGGTGCGCAGCAGGTCCGTGCCGCGTCGTTCGTCGTACGAGACGACCTGGCCGATCGTGCGGTCGACGAAGCCGGTGATGTCCCGGTCTCCGGCCAGGAGCAGGCCGAGGAATCCGAAGTCCTCGGCTGCCGCCCCGTCCCCGGTGCGGCCGAGGAGGCGCAGCGCGTCGAGGCAGCGCCGGCCCTCCTCGTAGGCGGCGGTCACGGCGTCCGGGCGGCCGGCGAGGTCCTCGACGGGGGCGGAGGCTCCCACGGTGACGGCCTCGTGGACGGCCGTGCCCAGGTGGTGGGCGGTGCGGCGGGCCAGGGCGGTGGCGGTGTCGCCGGGTTGCAGGGGCAGCAGCAGGACGGTGCCGCCGTCCCGGGCGGCGGCCAGGCCGTGCCTTGTGGCGGCCAGGTGGGAGGCGGCGGACCACAGGCGTCTGCGGGCGTCGGCCTCCTGCTCGGCGTCGGCGGTGGTGCCGTCGAGGCGCGCGGCGAGCACGACGTGGGTGGCGTCCAGGTCGGCGTGGAGGCGGAAGGCGCGCTCGCGCAGCAGGCGGGGGTCGCGGTCGCGGGCGTCGAGGAGGTCGTCGAGAAGCTCGCCGCGGACCCGCTGTTCGGCCTCGGCGGCGGAGCGTCTGGCGAGCAGGAGCAGCGAGGTGACCATCGCCGCGCGCTCCAGGGTGAGCTGGTCGACGGGGTCGAGTCCGGGATGGCCGTGCAGCACGAGCGCGCCGAGCAGTTCGCCGCCGGCGGCCACGGCCGCGATCCAGTCGTCCCCGTGCCGCACCGCGTGTCCCTCGGCGCTTGAGGTCTCCAGGGCGTCAGCCGGTGCGGAGGCAGCGTCCAGGAACTCGACGGTGCCGTGGAGGACCTCGGCGACGGCCGCCGCCACGTCGTGCACCCCGCCGCCGCGCAGGACGAGTTCGGCGAGCCGGTCGTGGACGTCGGAGGCGCGCTCGATGACACCGCTGCGGTCGCGGATGATCTCGTTGGCCCGCTCCAGGTCGGCGAGGGCCGAGCGGGTCTCGGTGAGCAGGTTCGCGGTGTCGATGGCGGCCGCGGCCAGCGCGGCGAAGGAGCCGAGCAGCGCGATCTGCTCCCGCTCGAAGACCCGGGCGCGCCGGTCGGCGGCGAAGAGTACCCCGATCACGTGGTGCCCCAGGGTGAGCGGCACGCCGAGGATGGCCACCAGGCCCTCGTCCCGTACTCCGGCGTCGATGGTGCGGGTGTGCTGGAAGCGCTCGTCCTTGAAGTAGTCGTCGGTGACGTAGGGGCGGGCGGTCTGGGCGACGAGGCCGCCGAGCCCTTCCCCCATGCCGAGCCGGAGCTGCTGGAAGCGGGCGGCGACGGAGCCCTCGGTGACCCGCATGTAGGTGTCGCCGCGCGCGGGGTCGTTCAGGCTGAGGTAGGCGACGTCGGTGTTGAGCAGTGACCGGGCACGCTGCACGATCGCCCGCAGCACGGCGTCGAGGTCGCGCAGTCCCGCCAGGTCGTGCGCGGTCTCGAAGAGGGCGGACAGCTCGGCCTCGCGGCGGCGCCTGCCCTCCAGCTCCGAGCGCACCCGCAGCGCGATCAGCTTGGCCTCCTCGAGCGCGGCGATCCGCTCGGGGGGCCGTCCCTCGGCGCGGGCGAGCAGCACCGGCTGCTCGTAGGCGTCGGCGGACGCGCCCCGGGCCAGCAGTGCGAGGAACGGGGCCTCGGTGCTGCCGGTCGGGCGTTCGGCGGACTGCACGTGATCGCGGGACATGCTCACAGGATTCCTCATCGCACGCTCACCTCGTCAGCCCTGTGGACAACCCCGGCGGGCCGCACGGCTCAGTGCGCCGTCCAGCCCCCGTCCAGCACCAGCGAGGTGCCGGTCACGAACGAGGCGTGCGGGCTGCACAGATACGCGACGGCGTCGGCGACCTCCTCCGGCTCGATGAGCCGCTTGACCGCGCTGTCCTGGAGGAGCACCTCGGTCAGGACGCGCTCCTCGGGGATGCCGTGCGCCCGTGCCTGGTCGACGAGCTGCTTCTCGACCAGGGGGGTTCGCACATAGGCCGGGTTCACGCAGTTGGAGGTGACGCCGTGCGGCGCGCCTTCCAGGGCGGCGGTCTTGGAGAGCCCTTCCAGGCCGTGCTTGGCGGCCACGTACGCCGATTTGAAGGCGGAGGCGCGCAGTCCGTGCACCGAGGAGATGTTGACGATGCGGCCCCAGCCCTGCCCGTACATGTGCGGCAGGGCGCCTCTGACGAGCCGGAACGGGGCCTCCAGCATCACGGTGAGCACCGTGTGGAAGACGTCCGGCGGGAACTCCTCGATGGGGCGGACCAGTTGCAGCCCGGCGTTGTTGACGAGGACGTCGGTCCCGGCGGCGGCGAGCTCGGCGGCGTCCAGGTCGGTGAGGTCGAGGACATGGGGTTCGACGGCGCCCGCGAGGTCGCGGGCGCCGTCGACGAGGTCCTCCAACCCTGCGGCGTCCCGGTCCACCGCTCTCACCTTGGCGCCGGCCGCGGCGAGCCGCAGCACGCAGGCGCGCCCGATGCCGCCGGCGGCACCGGTGACGAGGGCGGTACGGCCGCCGAGGTCGAGCGTGGGGGCGTGGGGGGCCGGGAGGGCGCGAGCGACTGTCATGGCACGACCCTAGGCAGCCGCCTCACCTCACCCCATGTGGCCGCAACCCACACTTCAGTCGGAACCAGTGGAGTCGAACCATGTGGGGCCGTCCGCCAGGGCCTGCTTGATGCGGAACTTGCCGAATTCGTTCAGGTCCGGCAGCGCGTCCACGTCGAACCAGCCCACCTCGAGCGACTCGTCGTCGTTCACCGCGGCCTCGCCCCCGACGGCCCGGCAGCGCACCGTGATGTCCATGTACTGGCAGACGTCACCGTTGGGGTAGGTGATCGGCTCCAGTGCCTGGACGAGGACGACTCGCTCGGCGACGCAGCGCACCGCCGTCTCCTCGAACACCTCGCGCACGGCGCAGGCGGCGGGCTGCTCCCCCGGCTCCGGGATGCCGCCGATCAACGACCACCGGCGGGTGTCGGAGCGTCGGTTCAGCAGCACTCTGCCCTCGTCGTCGAAGACGACGGCGGCGACTCCGGGGAGCCACAGCAGCTGATGACCGACGGAGGCACGGAGATCGCGGATGAAGTCGGGAGTAGCCATGCCCCCGACCCTAACCGGCGGACCCCGCCCGCCTGTTGCGCGCCCGCGCGCCGATCGCCCAGCCCAGTCCGCCCGCGGCGACCAGCACCAGCGCCATCTCGGGCAGGATGCCGAGCTTGGTGGCGGGCGTCTCGGAGGACCGCAGCGGCACCTTCTGGACGAGGGAGTCGGCGACGAACATGCCGGTCTTCTGGGTGATCCTGCCGTCCGGCATGATGATCGCGCTGACGCCGCTGGTGACCGGCACGGTCACGGTCCGGCTGTGCTCGACGGCGCGGACGCGGGACATGGCGAGCTGCTGGTAGGTCATCTCGCTGCGGTCGAAGGTGGCGTTGTTGCTGGGCACGGAGATCATCTGGGCGCCATCGGTGACCTCGGAGCGCACGGCCCAGTCGAAGGCCGCCTCGTAGCAGGTGACCAGGCCGACCTTGGCGCCGGCCATGGTGAACACGCCCGGTTCGGTGCCGCGGCTGAAGTCCTGGCGGACCATCGAGGTCCAGTCGCTGTTGATCGCGCCGATCAGCGAGCGCAGCGGGAGGTACTCGCCGAAGGGCTGGATCTGCCGCTTGTCGTAGGTGTCGGTCGGGCCCTTCACCGGGTCCCACAGGATCTGCTCGTTGTAGAGCTTGCCGTCCCGCTCGACGACCCCGCCGACCGAGATCGGCACACCGATCGCCCTGGCGGCGCCCTCGATGACGGCGCGCGCGTCGGAGTTGGCGAAGGGGTCGACGTCAGAGGAGTTCTCGGGCCACAGCACAAGGTCCGGCTTGGGCACCTTGCCGGCCCTGACCCGCTCGGCCAGCCGCTCGGTCTCGCGCGCGTGGTAGTCGAGGACGGCCCGCCGCTGGGCGTTGAAGTCGAGACCCGCGCGAGGCACGTTGCCCTGGATGAGGGCGACCGTCACGGTGCCGTTCTCGGCCTTGTCGCTGACCAGCGGGCGGGCGGCCAGGGCCGCGGCGACGGGGACGAGCAGGCTGAGCAGGGCGACCGCGGCGGTCGGCCGGCGTATGTCCTGGCCGCGGCGCCTGTCGACGACCAGCCGGACGACGTCGTACAGCCCGAAGCCGCACAGGACGACCGCGAAGCCGAGCACCGGTGTGCCGCCCACCGCGGCCAGCGGCAGGAACACCCCGTCGGCCTGGCCGAAGGCGATCTTGCCCCAGGGGAAGCCGTTGAACGGCACGCGCGCGCGTGCCGCCTCGCCGGCGATCCACAGCGCGGCCGACCACAGGGGGGCGCCGGGCAGCTTCGACACCGTGGCGATGCCCGCGCCGACCAGTGCCACGAAGACCGCCTCGATCGCCACCAGCGCGATCCACGGCCCGGGGCCGACCTCCACGCCGGTCCACACCAGCAGCGGCAGCAGGAAGCCCAGGCCGAAGAGGTAGCCGAGGCCCAGGCCCGCCTTCCAGCCACGGCCGCGCAGCACCCAGCCGAGGACGGCGAAGGCGGGCAGTGCGAGCCACCACAGGGTGCGGGGCGGGAAGCTGACGTAGAGCAGCACTCCGGAGAGCGCGGCGGCGAGGGCCGGGACGAAGCGCACGAGGCGTGCTGCGCGCGCGGTGGCGGCGAGCGGCTGAGCCTGGTCCGACTCGTCCACGGATGTTGCGGTGACGGTCACTCGGGGAGTGTACGGCGGGTGACCTTGGCACCGACAGCGCGGTCCGCACGCCCCCTTCCCCGGGGCGGCGCAAGCGATCATGGTGTGGTCCGCCCCGCAGGACCCGCCGTGACCGTGCCGCATCCGTCCTGCGCAACTCGTCCACAAACCGCCCATCAGCCGTTACGGTGTGCCGGAGCCTTTGTCGTACCGCCGGTCAGGCGGCGGTACGAGCAGGCCCGCACAGGTCGGGGGACCGGTTCGGGGGGTCGGGTGGGATCGACGGGGATGACGTCTGCTGCCGGTCCGGGTGAGGACGCCGACAGACGAAACGTTTCTGACGCCGCGGGTGTGGTGGTGCTGGGGGCCTGCGCCGTCTGGGCCCTGATCACGGCGACCGTGCACGGCGGCCGGCCCGAGGGCGTGCTGCTGGCGGTTCTCGCGGTGGCCGCCGGGTACGCGGCGGGGCGCATCTGCGGGGCGCTCCTGCCGGTCGCGGCGCTGTGCGCGGCGGCGTCGGCCGGGGTCGGCCTCGCGGTGGCCGCTCCGCGCCTCTCCCCCGGTCCCGAGATCATCGCCCCGCTCGGCCACGCCGGGGGCACCGCGGCCGTGCTGACCCTGTCCACGGGCGCCGTGTGCTGCGCCGCGTGGGCCGCGCGCACTCCGGCGAAACGGCTCGCCCTGCGCGTACCGGCCGCCGGGATCGTCGCGACGGCCGCGGTGCTCGGCTCGGTCGGCGGCTGCGTCGCGAGCGCCGCCGTGCTGCTGGCCTCCCTCGCCGCCGGCCGGATGCGCGGCCACCGGACCGCGGGCTTCGCCGGACTGGCCCTGGCGGCGGCTCTCAGCACGGGCCTGCCCTGGGCGATCGGCGGGAAGACGCTGCCGGAAGGACTCAGCGTGGCGCTGGAGGGCCAGCTCACCCGGCATCGGATCGACCTGTGGCACGACGCGCTGCACATGGCGCACCACGATGCCGCCCTGGGCGTGGGCCCCGGCCGGTTCGGCGAGCTCAGCGCCACGGCGACCCGCACACTGCTGTCCGACGGCAAACCGCACTCGGCGCCGCTTCAGCAGGCGGCCGAGCAGGGAGTCGTCGGCGTAATCCTGCTCGCCGCGGCGTTCTGCTGGATGCTCTACACCCTGTGGCGCTCCCCGCGGCCGACGCCGGTCGTGCTCACCGCGGGGGCGGCGCTCACGGCCCTCGCGGCGATCGCCTCGGTGGGCAACGCGCTCAGCTTCACGACGGTGTCGGTGGGCGCCGGACTGCTGGCGGGACTGGCCACGGCCCGCCCGCTCACGGACGGGTCACCGCTCCAGGAGACGACGGCACGCCCCACGGGCGACCGGTCGGCTCCCTGAGCTCAGTGGGCCGTCCCGGGCGTACGCGACCGCAGCCGGTCCCGGATGATCTGTACGGCGGCCTCCGCGTCGTCCACGGTGATCGTGAACGTGTGTCCGTCCCAGAGGCTCAGCCGCACACCCTCACCACGCCGGACGACGACGGCGGTGCCCTTCTCGGGCCGCCAGCGGTAGCCCCAGCCGCCCCAGTGCCGCGGGGTGACGTGCGGGTCGACCTCGGCGCCGGCCACCAGGGACAGCGGAATGCGGCGGCGCGGCAGGCCCATGTGGCCGCAGCGCACCTCCAGGGACTCCTTGTCGACCTTCAGCGCGACATGGACGAAGGCCAGGGTGCCGAACAGGACCAGCAGCCCGGCCGCGATGCAGCCGACCACGGCCATGGCGAGCGGGGCGATGCCGGAGGTCCAGGCCGAGTCCACGGCCAGCTCGATACCGAGCGCCATGCACGCGGCGCCGACGAGCGCCAGCAGCCACTGGAACCGGTTGGTGGCCCGTCCGGTCCAGACGTCGGGGTGCGGCGCGTTCTCGCCGTGGGGGTGGTCCCTCATGCCTACGAGGTTACTCAGGTTTCGCCGCGCGGGTAGCGCGTCGCGGAGAGCGACCGGGCCGGACAGGGCCTTGGGGGCCTTCGGTCAGCGGGCGGGCGTGACCGCCTGAAGGAACCTTCCTTCTTCGTACGCCAGGGCGGTGGCCGGCAGGGCCTCCTGGCGTCCGCTGAGCAGTACCGTGAGCGTGCCGTCCGCGGCGGCGTCCGTCGCGGGGGCCGCGCCGACCCGGCGCAGCGCCTGGGCCACCACGGCGCCGGCGGTGCCGTGCAGGATCAGCGGCGGCCGGCCGGGCTTCTGGACGGCCGCCCGGATGCGTTCGGCGACCAGTTCGTAGTTGGTGCAGCCCAGGACGACGGTCGTCACGTCCTCGGGCGTGAGCGCGGCAGCAGCGGCGACGGCGACATCGACGGCCGCCTCGTCCGCGTGGTGCACGGCGTCCGCGAGCCCGGGGCAGGGCACCTCGGTGACCTCCACGCCGGCCGCGAACTGCTCGATCAGACCGCGCTGGTAGGCGCTCCCGGTCGTGGCGGGCGTCGCCCAGATGGCGACGTGGCCGCCTCCGGCCGCGGCCGGCTTGATCGCCGGGACGGTGCCGATGATCGGCAGGCCCGGTTCGAAGCCGGCCCGCAGGGCGGGCAGGGAGTGCACGGAGGCGGTGTTGCAGGCGACGATCAGGACGTCCGGGTCGTGCGCGGCGGCGGCCGCGGCGACGGCCAGGGCGCGCTCGGTGATGTCCTCGGGGGTACGCGGGCCCCAGGGCATGCCGTCGGGGTCCCAGGACAGGACGAGATCCGCGTCGGGCCGCAGCCGGCGTACCGCGGCCGAGGCGGGCAGGAGGCCGAGTCCGGAGTCCATGAGCGCGATCTTCACCCGGCCACGATAGACGATGAGCCCCTGACGGCCGGTCCCGTGGGGCAGACTGCGCGGGTGAGCGCCATCGCGTGGACCGCCGCCGTCTCCCTCACCGCCTGGCTGTGGCTGCTGCTCTGCCAGGGCTTCTTCTGGCGTACGGACGTCAGGCTCCCCGCACGGCGGGAGCCGGACGACTGGCCGTCGGTCTGTGTCGTCGTCCCCGCGCGCGACGAGGCCGAGGTGCTGCCGGCGAGCCTGCCCTCGCTGCTCGCCCAGGACTACCCGGGGCGGGCCGAGGTCTTCCTCGTCGACGACGGCAGCTCGGACGGCACCGGAGAGCTGGCCCGGGCCCTGGCCCGACGGCACGGCGGGCTGCCGCTGACGGTCGGGACGCCCGGCGAACCGCCCGCGGGCTGGACCGGCAAGCTCTGGGCGGTGCGCCACGGCATCGATCTGGCACGCGCGCGTGACCCCGAGTACCTCCTCCTGACGGACGCCGACATCGCCCACGCCCCCGACAGCCTGCGCATGCTGGTCGCGGCGGCGGGCAGCGGCGGGTTCGACGTCGTCTCCCAGATGGCCCGGCTGCGGGTGGCGAGCACGTGGGAGCGGCTGGTGGTGCCGGCCTTCGTCTACTTCTTCGCCCAGCTGTATCCGTTCCGCCGGATCGGGAGGAAGGGGTCGCGTACGGCGGCCGCGGCGGGCGGCTGCGTGCTGCTGCGCGCCGATGCCGCCGAGCGGGCCCGGATCCCGGACGCGATCCGGCATGCCGTCATCGACGACGTGGCGCTCGCGCGGGCGGTCAAGGGCGGGGGCGGTCACATCTGGCTGGGGCTGGCGGAGCGGGTGGACAGCGTGCGTCCGTATCCGCGGCTGCACGACCTGTGGCGCATGGTGTCGCGCAGCGCGTACGCGCAACTGCGGCACAGCCTCGCGCTGCTGACCGGCACGGTGGCGGGGCTGGCACTGGTCTACCTGGTGCCGCCGGTGGCGCTGGCCGCGGGGCTCGCCACGGGCGACGCGGGGGCCGCGGCCCTCGGCGGCGCGGCGTGGCTGGTGATGGCGGGCACGTACGCGCCGATGCTCCGTTACTACCGGCAGCCGCTGTGGCTCGCGCCGCTGCTGCCGTTCACGGCGTTCCTCTATCTGCTGATGACGGCCGACTCCGCGGTGCAGCACTACCGGGGGCGCGGCGCGGCCTGGAAGGGCCGCACCTACGCACGTCCGGACACCGTCCCGGAATCCGTCCCGGAAGAGGGGTGACCGTGGCCTACTTGCGGCCGGGGGTCCAGTTCATGCCCCAGCCGTAGGCGTAGTCGACGGTCCGCTGCGGGCTCACGCCACGCTCGGGCACCAGGTAGCGGGCCTCGCGCTGGACGACGAGGTCGGAGCCTGTGTTGGTGATGAGGGCGAGCGCGCACACCGTCGAGGGGACGGTGCACTCGTCGAGCGAGAAGTCGATCGCGGCGCCGTACTGCGGTTGCAGGGTCACGGTGGCATGCAGGTCGGCGAAGGAGCGCGCGCCCTCGTAGATGGTGACGAAGACCAGGATGCGGCGGAAGTGCTGCTTGTGGTCGAGGTTGATCGTGAGGTTCTCGCCGCTCGCCACGGCGCCGGTGCGGTCGTCGCCGTCGAGGTGGATGAAGGGCGGCTGGTGCAGCGCGCCGAAGGCGTTGCCCAGGGCCTGCACGACGCCCTTGCTGCCGTCGGTGAGTTCGTACAGCGCGCACAGGTCCAGGTCGAGGTCGTTGTGCATCGCGACCGGGCGCCCGAGCTTGCTGGCCCACCCCGAGAACTGCTTGCGCACCTGCCAGTTGAGGTTGACGCGCATCGCGCCGGACGTGCCGCCCTGCTTGGTCAGCGAGACCGAGGGGGCGGACTTGGTGAGCGTGACCTTGGTCAGGCGGACCGGCTGGGCCGGGGTCGCCGGAGGTGCGGGCGGCGCGGCGGGAGGCGGCGGCATGGTCGCCGGGGGCACGGGCGGGGGCACGGTGACCGGGAACGCCACGGGCGGGGCTGTCGGCGCCGCGGCGGCGGCCTGCTGGGGTTCGTCCACGGTGATGCCGTAGTCCGTGGCCAGGCCCTCCAGTCCGCTGCTGTAGCCCTGGCCGACGGCACGGAACTTCCAGGCGCCCTGACGGCGGTAGAACTCGCCCAGCACGAAAGCGGTTTCGACGGTGGCCCCGGCGCTGTCGAAGCGGGCGGTGACAGCCCCCTGGGCGGCGTCCTTGACCTCGATGTACAGGCCGGGCACCTGCCCGAACGCGCCGCCGTCCGCGGACGCGGCCAGCACGATCGTCTCGATCGCGGGCTCCACGCGCGCGAGGTCGACGAGCAGGCTGTCGATCACCTGACCGCCGGCGTTGCGCTTGCCCTCGTGCCGGACCGCGCCGGAGGAGTGCGCCGGCTGGTTGTAGAAGACGAAGTCGCCGTCGGAGCGGACCTTCCCACCGACCAGGAGCAGCGCGGACGCGTCGGCGTCGGGCACGCCCGGCCCAGTGTTCCAGCCCAATTCGACCCGCAGCGCCGTGGTCGGCACCGGAGTATTCGACCCTTTCGGCATTGACATGTCCGCCCCCATCACGTGTCACCGTGCCAGGCATGTCCCCGGCAGCCCATTGATTGTCTACGGGGCCAACCTATTCCCCGTGACAGCGAAGTCCCATGACGGGCACAGGAAGATCACCGTCCAACCGCCGGTAACCCGCTCGGAACTCGGCCTTTACCGGCTTCGAACGCAGGTCGCGGTCCCTTTTTGCCGAGTTCGCTCGCATTGGGGATCCCAAGCCACTGCCGACACGGAAAACAACCCTCTTATCGGTCTCCCCAACCAGCACATCGTGGGCTTAACTTATGTGCCATGACCTCCCCCCGCTCCACTTATGGCGGCGGCTACTACTCCGCCTCCTTCCCGGACACTCCGATCTACGACTCGCTCGTGGCCGAGCGGGGCACCCCGCAGATCGCCCCGATCCGGGTCCCGGCCGAGTACGCCATGCCGAGCAGCGGCAACCTGCCCGCGCTGCCGTCCGCGCTGCCCGCCCTCCCGGCGGCACCGTCCCAGCCCTCCTACGGCTATCCGCAGGCGCAGCAGCCCTCGCCGCTGCAGCAGGCGCCCGCCGCCTACATCCCGCAGCAGGCCTCCGCGCCGCGGGGGTACCCCGGGCCGCAGCAGCAGCCGCCGCGCCCGATGAACCAGGGCATGGGCTACGAGGCGATGCGCCCCGCGACTCCCCGGCCCACTCCGGCGCCGTACCAGGAGCAGCCTTACAACAACCAGCAGTACCGCGGCTACTGAGCCGACCCCGGGACTGTCCGTGCCGGGTGGCACGATGGGGTCCATGGGGAATGCGCAGCTGCACTCGATTCATGTACATCCGGTCAAGGCGTTCCGGGGCCTGGCGCCCCGGGAGGCCGTCGTGGAGCCCTGGGGGCTGGCCGGGGACCGGCGCTGGGCGCTGATCGACGACGGGGGAAAGGTCGTCACCCAACGCCAGCAGCCGCGCATCGCACTCGCCGCCGCCGAGCTTCTGCCCGGCGGCGGCGTTCGCCTGTCCGCGCCCGGTATGGAGCCGCTGACCGTGCCCGTGCCGCGGCCGGTCGACACCGTGCCCATGCAGATCTTCCGCGACAAGGTGGAGGCGGTGCCCGCCGAGGACCCGGCCGTGCACGCCTGGTGCAGCGCCTATCTGGGCGCGGACGTACGGCTCGTGCACATGGACGATCCCGCGACGCGCCGGCCCGTCGACCCCGAGTACGCGCGCGAGGGCGAGACCGTCAGCTTCGCCGACGGCTATCCGCTGCTGGTCACCACGACCGCCTCCCTCGACGCCCTCAACTCCCTGATCGCGCAGGGTGATCACGCGGCCGAGGGGCCGCTGCCCATGAACCGGTTCCGGCCCAACGTGGTCGTGTCGGGCACGGAGGCCTGGGCCGAGGACCACTGGTCGCGGATCGCGATCGGCGGGGTCGTCCTGCGCGTCGCCAAGTCCTGCGGACGCTGCGTCGTGACGACCACGGACCAGGACAGCGCCGAGCGCGGCAAGGAGCCCCTGCTCACGCTGGGCCGCCATCGGCGCCTCGACGGCAAGCTGGTCTTCGGGCAGAACCTGGTCCCCCTGTCACCTGGGGTGATCCGCCTCGGCGATCCGGTCCGGGTCCTGGAGTAGCAGAGATCCGTTCGAGGGCCGCTCGCGGGAACTCGCGCCGGGGGGCGCGGCGTTGGCTTGTGTGAGAAGTTCGTCAGGGGGCCCGGCCCAGGTGATTTCGCTCTCTCTTTGCCCGGGCCCGCGGGTGATCTGCCGTCCCGAGGGTTATCACGGAGCGGGAAGGGGGTGCGGACGGTGCGAGCGATCAGCGGACTCTGGCGCTGGCGGCGCAATCCGCTGCGCCGTGCGACCGACCTGGCCGAGGCCTGGCTCGCGCTGGCGGCGCTGCTGCTCGTCCTGATGGTCGCGCCGCTGGTGGGCGCGTTCGTCGGCGGCGTGGCGCAGGACGCCCTGCAGAAGTCCGTCCGGCAGCAGCAGGCGTCCCGGCACCAGATCACGGCCACCGTGACCCGCGCGCTGGGCCGCTCCCCGCTCGACGCCGACCCCGAGACGACCACCGGCCGGGACCAGCGCAGCCGCGTCCTAGCCGACTGGACCGCCCCGGACGGCACCGCGCAGCACGGCCCGGCCCTGGCCAACCTCAAACACCCGCACAGCGGCGACCACTTCCCGATATGGACCGACGCCCACGGCCGTATAGTGGCCCGCCCGCTGGACCCCGCGACCGCCACCACGCACGCCGTCCTCGCCGGAGTCGGCGCGACGCTGCTGGGCATGGGGCTCGTCGAGGGCGCCAGGCGACTGATCGTCTGGCGCATGGTCCGTCGCCGGTACGCCCGTTGGGACCAGGCGTGGGCCCAGGCGGGCCCGGACTGGGGCAGGACCGGCACCGGCAGCTGACAGCCTTCCCACTCTGGTCAACCCACCGCCCGCACGCACGCTACGGTGGACCGGCCGAGTCAATCGGCATCCAGACCCGCGTACCACGAGGTGGGGGCACAGCAGCGCCATGGCACAGGGCACGGTCCAGGTGACGCACACCGGCACATCGCGGTGGCGGCGCCGCACAGGTGAGTACGCGTCGCTCGCCGCCGCCCTGGAGGCCGCGGCCGACGGCGACGTCCTCACCATCGCCCCCGGCACCTACCGGGAGAACCTCGTCCTGCAGCGGGCGGTGACCCTGCGCGGCCCCGAGGGCTCCCCCGGCTCCGTGCGGATCGCGCCCGTGGACGGGGTGCCGCTCACCGTGCGGGCCTCGGCCGTGGTGCAGGACCTGCATGTGGAGGGCCAGGACGCGGCGGCACCGGCGCTGCTGGTCGAGGAGGGCACCCCGGAGCTGACGGACATCCGGATCGTCACCCGCTCCGCGGCCGGCATCGAGGTGCGCGGCGGCGCTCGCCCGACGGTGCGGCGCTGCTCGGTCGACAACCCGGCCGGGGTCGGCATCGCCGTACTCGACGGCGGGGGCGGGGTGTTCGAGGAGTGCGAGGTCGTCGCCGCCGGTCAGGCGGGTGTCGCGGTCCGCGGCGGTGCCCACCCGCGCCTGGAGCGCTGCCGGGTGCACCACGCCTCGGGCGTGGGCCTGTCGGCGACCGGGGAGAACTCCGCGCTGGAAGCGGTGGGTTGCGAGGTCTACGAGGTCCGCGGCAGCGGCGTCCAGGTCACCGCCCGGGCCACCGCCCACCTCACCGACTGCGATGTGCACCGCACCACCGCCGACGGCGTCACCCTCGACACGGACGCCGTGCTGACCCTGGCCGACTGCCGTATCCACGACATCCCCGAGAACGCCGTGGACCTGCGTTCGCGTTCGGTCCTGACGCTGACGCGCACGACGGTGCGTCAGTTCGGGCGCAACGGCCTGTCGGTGTGGGACCCGGGCACCCGCGTGGACGCCAACCAGTGCGAGATCTTCGACAGCACCGGCGACTACCCCGCGGTGTGGGTCAGCGACGGCGCGACCGCGGTGCTGGACTCCTGCCGGGTGCACGACGTGCCGGACGCGCTGTTCGTCCTCGACCGCGGCTCCCGCGCGGACGTCGTCGACAGCGACATCTCCCAGGTGCGCAACACGGCCGTGTCGGTGAGCGACGGCGCAACCGCCCAGCTCGACGACTGCCGCATCCGCGACGCCGCGACCGGCGCCTGGTTCCGCGACCACGGCAGCGGCGGCACCCTCAACAACTGCACGGTGGACGGCACCCAGACCGGCGTGATCGTCACCAAGGGCGCCGATCCCACCATCGAGCGGTGCACGGTCGACTCCCCCGCCGAGGCCGGCTTCTACGTCTCCGCCGGCGGCCGGGGCAGTTTCCTCAACTGCCGGGTCACGGGCAGCTCCGGCTACGGCTTCCACGTGATAGACGGCTGCCGCACCACGCTGCGCAAGTGCCGCACGGAACGCTGCTCGCGCGGCGGTTACGAGTTCGCGGACGCGGGCCCCGACACCGGTTCCGGCACCGGTCCCGTCGTCGAGGACTGCACCAGCGACGAGAGCGCGGGTCTGCGACCCCCCGCCGCCCACGAGACGGCTGTGCAGACGGCGAGCCAGTCCCCCGGCCTGCTCGGCGCCATCCCCGGGCAGCGCAGCACCGAACCGGAACCGCTGGTCGCCCCCGCCGAGCCGGAACAGCCCGCGCGCACCTCGAAGGCCGTCCTCGGTGAACTCGACGCGCTGGTGGGCCTGGACAGCGTCAAGCGCGAGGTGCGCGCCCTCACCGACATGATCGAGGTCGGCCGCCGCCGTCAGCAGGCGGGCCTGAAGGCGGCGTCCGTCAAACGCCACCTGGTCTTCACCGGCTCCCCCGGCACCGGCAAGACGACGGTCGCACGCCTCTACGGCGAGATCCTCGCCTCCCTCGGGGTGCTGGAGAAGGGCCATCTCGTCGAGGTCTCCCGCGTCGACCTGGTCGGCGAGCACATCGGCTCGACGGCCATCCGCACCCAGGAGGCCTTCGACAAGGCGCGCGGCGGCGTGCTGTTCATCGACGAGGCGTACGCGCTGTCGCCGGAGGACTCGGGCCGTGACTTCGGCAAGGAGGCCATCGACACGCTGGTGAAGCTGATGGAGGACCACCGGGACGCGGTCGTGGTGATCGTCGCGGGCTACACGGCCGAGATGGAGCGCTTCCTCTCGGTCAACCCCGGTGTGGCGTCGCGCTTCTCGCGGACCATCACCTTCGGCGACTACGCACCCGACGAGCTGCTGCGGATCGTCGAGCAGCAGGCCGAGGAGCACGAGTACCGGCTGGCGCCGGGTGCGCCGGAGGCCCTGCTGAAGTACTTCACGGCGATCCCCAAGGGCCCCGCCTTCGGCAACGGCCGCACCGCCCGCCAGACCTTCGAGGCGATGGTGGAGCGGCACGCGAGCCGGGTCGCCCAGGTCGAGGAGCCGAGCACGGACGACCTGACCCTGCTGTTCGCGCAGGACCTGCCGGACCTGCCCTGACCGCGAGCTATCGCTGGGCCGGCACGTCCGGCCGCAGCCGGGCCAGCAGTCGCGCCCGCTCCTGCGCGAAGGCCGGGTCCGCCTGATAGTCGGAGTGGCCCAGGATCGGCGCGGGCAGCGGGTGTTGATCGGTGCGGCCGTACGCCAGCGGGTCCGCGAGGGGTTCGTGGTCGACCTCGGGGCCGCAGTCGCCGGGCAGGCGCATGGGCCCGCCGATCGGGTCGGTGGGCCGGTACAGATTGCGCCAGCAGGCCACTTCGTGGTGCAGGGCGCTGAGCGCGGCCGGCCCGAAGTGGGCCGGGAACCAGCGGCCGTAGAGGCGCTCCAGGGGTGAGCCGTAGGTGAGCAGGGCGACCCTGCGACGGTCGGCGGGTGTCAGCTGCCAGGCCGCGGCGGCGGCGAGGACGCTGCCCTGGGAGTGTCCGGAGATCACCAGACGGCCGCCGGTGGCCCGCGTCCAGGTGGCCATCCGCCAGGTCAGGTCGGGTACCGCGCGCTCGGCGTAGCAGGGCGGGGCGAAGGGGTGTGCGGCGCGCGGCCAGAAGGTGCCGACGTCCCACAGGATGCCGATGGTGCGGCGCGCGGAGGGGTCCTTGTAGGCGCGCCTGCCCCAGGTGACGAACAGTATGAAGCCCACCCCGATCAGCCAGGAGCCGAGGGCCTGCGCGGTGTCGGCGGCACCCTGGAGGACGGCGTAGGAGTTCCCCGCCGCCTCGGCGGGCACCTTCTCCGTCGTCATGGCGCCCACCAGCGCTCCGGCGCCGAGCAGCAGGGTGGTGGCGGAGGTGACGGCGAGGATGCGCGGGGCGCGGTCGGTGAGGGTGGCCAGGGCGCGGGCGGTGGCGATGCCCCGGCTGCGGGCCCGGTCCTTGGGTTCGCCCGGGTACTCGGTGTCGACGGCGGCCAGCTCCGCCCGGCGCAGCACCCAGGCACGGCGGCCGAGCCTGCCGCCCAGGACCAGCAGGACGACGAGGAGCGGCGGGATCACCGACGCCTGCCAGGTCAGCAGGACCGGCGGCCCGGGGATCGAGGCGCCGGTGCCGTCCAGCCAGTCGGAGACCCGTTGGGAGACCCCGCCGGACATCACTCCGCCGAGCGCGCAGGCCAGCATCGCGACGGCCGGACCGCCGAGGCCGCGCATCGCGGCGCGCGGGTCGGGGTGCGTGCGGTGCAGGACCCGGGCGACGACGGCCATGGCGATGACGATCAGGCCCTGGACGAGGGCGATGCCGCCGAAGGTCGCGTCCCCCGGCAGCCGCCCCCGTGACTCCCACCCCGGCCGCTCCCAGCCTGCGTACACGAGGGTGAGCAGGAGCAGCGCGAGCGCGGCGAACGGCAGACGTCGTACGAGGTGCTCGTCGACCTCCCGGTCGAGGCGGTTCTCGCTGCGGCCGCGGCGGCAGACCACCCACACGACGGTCACCGCACCCGCGGTGAGCGCCGCGAGCAGGAGCCGGCCGAGCGCGTCGAGCAGGGCGGGGCCGCCCGCGCGGAAGTCGAAACCGGCCGCCGCAGAGCCGACCGCCGCGGCGACCGTGAGCAGGGCGGCGGCGGTGTGCGCGGCGCGCAGCCGGGCCACCAGCCGGCGTCCGTACCAGAAGCCGGGGCGGCCGAGCGCGGTGCGGGCGGTGTCCTCGTCGTGCTCGGCCGGGTGGACCAGGGGCTGCTGGGACTCGTACGCGTTCCAGGTGCGGTGGGACAGATACCAGAGCAGGCCGGTCAGCGCGGCGGGCAGCAGGGCGGCGAGCGCGAGGCGGCGGCCGGGGCGGCTCCACCAGCCGCCGTCGGAGACGGTCGGCGACAGGAAGCCCAGCCAGGTGTGCCGGTCGGCGCACGCGCGCGTGCCCGCGCACTGCCAGGCGGTCAGGTCGAGGGCGACCTCGCAGACGGCCGCGACCAGCAGCACCGTCAGGGTCAGCGCGGCGAGGCGTACCAGCAGCCCGTAGAGACGGACCGTCCGCTTGCGGCCGCGGGCGCTGGGGCGCATCCAGTGCGCGAGGTTGACCACCATGAACGGCAGCAGCAACAGCCACAGGGCGCGGGAGGAGTTGCCGGAGGTGAGGTTGCACCAGACGTACGCCTCGGGCACCGGCTCCTCGCGGCGCTCCCGCGGGCCCGCGCTCTCGGCCCCGACGTCCTCGGCGCGCCGGAACACGGCCGCCGTGTCGTCGCCGGTGATCCGTACGGTCCGCGGATCGTCGAGCATCTTCTCGGGCGTCGTCCCGCCCACCCCGTGGACCAGGAGCTCCAGGGCGGAGCCGGTCGTCGAGGCACGTTCCTGTGCACGTTCCACTGTTCGCACTTCCCCCGTGACGCGCCGTCGGCATGTGTCGGTGCGGCCTCCAGGATCTCCGCTGGGGCGGCCTCGTACACCTCTCGTCACGGAATCTCCCCGATCCGTGTGACCCTCGGCGGATCTCTGCGGGCGAGGTGACATGCGCGCGTCGTGACAGTCGGTGCCGCGGCCCGTACCGTGACGTGCGAGGATGGGGCGTCCACGCACCGAGGACGGGGAGGATGTCCTGGTCGGAGCTGGTGCGCAGGGCGTGTCGGACGGATTGCGGCGAAAGGACCGGAGCGTACGTGAGTGAGAATCAGAACCTCCTCGCGGAGCAGCGGCGCGCCCTCATCCTGGACGAGGTGCGGCGGCGCGGCGGCGTCCGGGTGAACGAGCTGACCCGCAAGCTCGGCGTGTCGGACATGACGGTGCGCCGCGATCTCGACGCGCTGGCCCGCCAGGGGGTCCTGGAGAAGGTGCACGGCGGCGCGGTGCCGGTGGTGGAGGCCAGCACCCACGAGCCGGGTTTCGAGGCCAAGTCGGGCCTGGAGCTGACGGCCAAGGAGGACATCGCGCGCGCGGCGGCCGAACTGGTCGCGCCGGGCAGCGCGATCGCGCTGTCGGGCGGTACGACGACGTACGCGCTGGCCCAGCATCTGCTCGACGTGCCGGATCTCACGGTCGTGACGAACTCGGTGCGGGTGGCCGACGTCTTCCACGCGGCGCAGCGCACCTCGGGTCCGCGGCAGGGGGCCGCCACGGTCGTGCTGACCGGCGGCGTGCGCACGCCGTCCGACTCCCTGGTGGGGCCGGTTGCCGACCAGGCGATCGCGGCGCTCCACTTCGACGTGCTCTTCCTGGGCGTGCACGGCATATCGGTCGAGGCGGGACTGTCCACGCCGAACCTCGCGGAGGCGGAGACCAACCGCCGTCTGGTGCAGTCGGCGCGCCGGGTCGTGGTGGTCGCCGACCACACCAAGTGGGGCACGGTGGGCCTGAGTTCGTTCGCGGCGCTGGAGCAGGTCGACACGCTGGTGACGGACGCCGGACTGCCCGCCGCGGCGCGCGAGGAGGTCGCCGAGCATCTGCGGCGGCTGGTGGTGGCGGGCGAGTCCTGAGCGGGTAAAGACAGTTGATGGAGCGTCAGCTACGGTGACACCCTCCGATCGTCACGAGGAGGGTGTCGGCCATGGCGCACCAACTGCGCGAGGTGGGGCTCGACTTCGTCGAGTCGGCTCCCGTACGGCTGGTCTTCGCAAGGGAGTTGTCCGCCCCGCCGGAGAAGGTGTTCCGGGCGCTCGCCGATGACGTGCCGGGCTGGGCGGAGTGGTTCTCCGCGGTGACCGTGGCCCGGCTCGCGGATGACGGCATCACGCGCGAGATACGCCTCAAGGGCGGTGGGCGCTTCCAGGAGACGGTCATCGCGGCGAAGAAGCCCGAGCTGTACGCCTACCGCGTCGACGTCGCCAATGCCCCCGGCGCCCGGGCTCTCGTCGAGGAGTGGCGGCTCACCCCCTCAGGGGCGGGTACCCGGGTGCGGTGGACGTTCGCCACGGACGGCACGGCCGCGTACCGCGCCGTCGCGAAGCTCGCGGCACCGGGACTGGGGCGCGCGTTCCGCGGTGCGGCCGCCGCACTGGACCGGCGGCTGGCACGACAGAGCTCAGCAGGGCCAGACGCCCGTCGCCAGCAGTGAGTCGATCGCCGCGCTGTACGGCGCGATGTCCAGGCCCTGTTCGGTGAGCCACGCGTCCGAGTAGTACTTGTCGAGGTAGCGGTCGCCCGGGTCGCACAGCAGGGTCACCACGCTTCCCTGCCGGCCCTCGGCCACCATCTCGGCGACGATCTTCAGCGCGCTCCACAGCCCGGTCCCGGTCGAACCGCCGGCCTTGCGGCCGATGGCCCGCTCCAGGGCGCGTACGGCGGCGACGCTCGCCGCGTCGGGGACCTTCATCATCCGGTCGACGGCGCCGGGCACGAAGCTCGGTTCCATGCGCGGTCGGCCGATGCCCTCGATACGGGACCCGCAGTCGCAGGTGACGTCCGGATCGCCGGTGGTCCAGCCCTCGAAGAAACAGGAGTTCTCCGGGTCGGCGACACAGATGCGGGTGTCGCGCTGCGTGTAGTGGACGTACCGGGCGATGGTCGCCGAGGTGCCGCCGGTGCCGGCCGTGGCGACGATCCAGGCCGGCTCCGGGAACCGCTCCAACTCCAGCTGGCGGAAGACGGATTCGGCGATGTTGTTGTTGCCGCGCCAGTCCGTGGCCCGTTCCGCGTAGGTGAACTGGTCCATGTAGTGGCCGCCGGTGTCGGCCGCGAGACGGGCCGACTCCTCGTACATCTTGCGCGAGTCGTCCACGAAGTGGCACCGCCCGCCGTGGAACTCGATCAGTCGGATCTTCTCGGCGCTCGTCGTGCGCGGCATGACGGCGATGAAGGGCACCCCGATCAGCCCCGCGAAGTACGCCTCGGAGACCGCCGTCGAGCCGCTGGACGCCTCGATCACCGGGCGGTCCGGCCGGATCCAGCCATTGCACAGGGCGTAGAGGAAGAGGGACCGGGCCAGCCGGTGCTTGAGGCTGCCGGTCGGGTGGGTCGACTCGTCCTTCAGGTACAGGTCGATGCCCCACCGCTCGGGCAGCGGGAAGCGCAGGAGGTGGGTGTCGGCCGAGCGGTTGGCGTCGGCCTGGACCTTTCGGACGGCCTCTTTCAGCCAGTCACGGTAGGCGGGGTCGCTGCGGTCGACGTCGAGGGTGTCGAGGGTCTCGCCCGTCCGGGATTGCTGGGGAGTGGGCACGGCGCGGCTCCTAAGGGGTGGCGTCGACGACGGATCGCGCTGCCGACGCACCGATCATAAACACCTTCCGCACGCTTCTCACCTGCATAAACACACCTTTGAGCACCTCAAAGAGCACCCTGGGGGCGCGCTTCGCAGCACTCTGGGGGCGCATTCGCGCGAGTGCTCCGGGCGGTCCGGCCGAGGGCGTCATGCGCACTGGTGCTCGACGCCGGGTGCGGGCAGACTGCACCGGACGGGACGAAGGTCCCCACGGGGGCGCACACTGGATCACGCAGGCGGCCGGTTCACGATCACACGATCGCGGGCCGGCTCGACGAGGGCGCACTAGGGGGCGGGGAGGCATGGCGGAACCGGAGTTCACGGCCACGGGCGTGCGGATCGGGAAGCGGCTGCGCTCCCTCACCCGGGCCGGACAGGTGCGGATCAGCGGCGGCAGACTGGAACTGCTCACCAGCTACGGCAGCGAGATCGACAGCGCGCCGGTGCAGGCGGTGCGCGCCTCCAAGCCCTGGTTCGCCCCCGACGACAGGGCACTTGCCGACCTCAACGGCAAGCGGTACCTGCTCACACTCGGCGACCACGATCCCGCTCCGGGCGAGCCGGGACCACCGGCGGCACGCCGGTTCATCGAGGCGGTGCGGAAGGCCGCGGGGCGCAAGGGGTGAGGCACCGCGAGTTGCGGTGACCCACCCCCTGGGTCACGCTGTTCTCACGTCACTCTGGGTTTACCGGCGATAACGCTGCGAACCAGCCCGCCGGGCATGGCAGCAGGCGGCCGCTTCACCAGGCGCCCTGCTGGATCGATCCGAACTCCGTGTTCTTCCGGACCTCTTCAGTCGGGGAGTCGCAGCCGTGATCAGTCACCCAAGCAGGCACTGCACGGTGGAGCTCCAAGCCCTGCCGTCGCGGATCGGCCAGGTCCGCAGAATCGTCTCTGCGCAGTTGCGCTACTGGCATCTGGACCCCCTCATAGACCGGGCGGCGCTCGGTGTGACGGAGCTGTTGACCAACGTCCACCGGCACGCCCAGCCCGACAAGATGTGCACCGTGGAGATCGAGCTGCTGCTCGACCGGCTCACGGTCTCGGTGCACGACCACGACCCGCGACTGCCGGCCGTGGAGACCATGACGGACGACGCCGACTCGCTCGCCACGTGCGGACGCGGGCTCGCGATGGTGGCCGCCGTCAGCGAGAGCTGGGGCGTGCGGGCGAACGGCGAGTCGGGGAAGGTCGTGTGGTTCACGCTCTCCGCAGCCGCCGCCGCTTCGGCGCGCGCGCCGCGCAGGACCCCGGGCAAGACCACCGGCGGCATGTTCGCCGAGGTCGAGCACGCCATCGACGGCCGCAGGGCCGAACACGCTCCCGCCCGGTCGGCCGTTGCCGGCTGACCGGGCGGTGACAGGCGCCGCCGCTCTCAGGGCACCGGCTGAAGCCGGCGCTCGCGCAGGGCCGCCGTGCACACGTCCGCCGTCGCCCGGGCGTGGTCCGCCGGATCGTGCCCGGGTACGAGAACGCCGCTCACCCCGTCGCGGACCGCCGCCGGCAGACCGCCGGCCTCGGCGGCGATGACCGGGATGCCGCAGGCCTGCGCCTCGACGGCCACCCGGCCGAAGGAGTCGCTGCGGGACGGCATGACCGGCACGGAGGCCGCCCGGTACCAGGCGGCGAACCGGTCTTCAGCGCCCGGCGGCCGGAACCGTATGGTGTCGCAGCTGCCCGGGCGTGCCGTCAGTTCCTGCGGTCACAGGCCGGGGTAAAGCGGGTGCTTGTCGGCCAGGGCCTTGACCCGGGCCTTGAGCGCCTCGGCGTCGTACGACGGCTTCAGCACCGCCGCGATCACGTCCGCGACCTCGGCGAAGTCCTCGGCCGTGAAGCCGCGGGTGGCCAGCGCCGGGGTGCCGATACGCAGGCCCGACGTCACCATGGGCGGGCGCGGATCGTTGGGGACGGCGTTGCGGTTGACCGTGATGCCGACCTCGTGCAGCCGGTCCTCGGCCTGCCGGCCGTCCAGCTCCGACTCGCGCAGGTCCACCAGGATCAGGTGCACGTCCGTGCCACCGGAGAGCACGTTGACCCCGGCCTCGCGGGCGTCGTCGGCCGTCAGACGCTCGGCGAGGATGCGCGCACCCTCCACGGTACGCCGCTGCCGCTCCTTGAACTCCTCGCTCGCGGCGACCTTGAAGGACACCGCCTTCGCCGCGATCACATGCTCCAGCGGACCGCCCTGGAAGCCCGGGAAGACGGACGAGTTCAGCTTCTTGGCGAAGTCCTGCCTGGCCAGGATGATCCCGCCGCGCGGGCCGCCCAGGGTCTTGTGGGTGGTGGAGGTGACCACGTCGGCGTACTCGACCGGGTTGGGGTGCAGCCCGGCCGCGACCAGACCGGCGAAGTGCGCCATGTCGACCCACAGGTGGGCCTCGACCTCGTCGGCGATCCGCCGGAACTCCGCGAAGTCCAGCTGCCGCGGGTAGGCGGACCAGCCGGCGATGATCACCTTCGGGCGGTGCTCCTTGGCCAGGCGCTCCACCTCGGCCATGTCGACCAGACCGGCGTCGTCGACGTGGTAGGCGACCACGTTGAACTGCTTGCCGGAGAAGTTCAGCCGCATGCCGTGGGTGAGGTGCCCGCCGTGCGCGAGGTCCAGGCCGAGGATCGTGTCGCCGGGCTGGGCCAGCGCGAACAGCGCGGCCTGGTTGGCGGAGGCGCCGGAGTGGGGCTGGACGTTGGCGTACTCGGCGCCGAACAGCTCCTTGACCCGGTCGATGGCGATCTGCTCGGTGACGTCGACGTGCTCACAGCCGCCGTAGTAGCGCCGTCCCGGGTAGCCCTCGGCGTACTTGTTGGTCAGGACCGAGCCCTGCGCCTCCATGACCGCCAGCGGAGCGAAGTTCTCCGAGGCGATCATCTCCAGCGTGGACTGCTGACGGTGCAGCTCGGCGTCGACCGCCGCGGCGACCTCCGGATCGAACTCATGCAGGGAGGCGTTGAACAGGGTCATCGGCGGTCTCCTTCGGCGGGGAAGAGCGGGGACAGGAGACGAGAGGTGTCTCATATGAAACAACGTCAATCGCTATACGCAACATGGTTTCCGTGCGGCCCGGCGCTTGTCAAGGGAGCGGTCGCGCATCAATTTCCTATGGCGCTCCATGTTGCATGTAACGCAACATAGGGAGCTCATGCCACGTTCGAGCGCGCAGTCTCCTTCCCCTGAGGAACGGGCGGCCTTAAGGTGCGCACAGACACCCGGAGTCGAGTGCCCAACCGGCCCCGAGCGCGGGCGCCATGCCCCCTCGCCACGCATCGGCGATCGCGTACAGTTGCGTCATGAGCAACGGAAGCGCAGATAGCGAAACAGTGGTTCCCGCCTCGAACGGGGTGCAGTCCGTCGACCGTGCCGTCAGCGTCCTGGAGATCCTCGCCCAGCGCGGCGAGGCGGGCGTCAGCGAGGTAGCGGCCGAGATCGAGGTCCACAAGTCGACCGCGTTCCGGCTGCTCGGCGCCCTGGAGGCGCGCGGCCTCGTCGAGCAGACCGCCGAACGCGGCAAGTACCGGCTGGGTTTCGGGGTCGTACGACTGGCCGGTGCGGTCACGGGCCGGCTCGACGTCACCCAGCAGGGCCGGCAGGTGTGCGAGCGGCTCAGCGAGGAGATCGGCGAGACCGTCAACATCGCTGTCCTCCAGGAGCACTATGCGGTCAACCTCCACCAGGTCCGCGGCCCCGGCGCCGTCGGCACCCACAACTGGGTCGGCCAGCTCACCCCGGTGCACGCCACGTCGAGCGGCAAGATCCTGCTGGCCCACCTGTCCGAGAAGGAGCGCGCCGACGTGCTCGCGGCGTCCGGGACGAAGAAGCTGACGCCGCACACGCTGACCGTCAGGACGAAGCTGGAGAAGGACCTGGCCGCGGCGCGCGAACGCGGATACGCCGTGACACTGGAGGAACTCGAGCTCGGACTGCACGCCATGGCGGCCCCGATCCGGGCCCGGGACGGCGAGGTCGTCGCCGCTCTCAGCGCCTCCGGACCGGCGTACCGCTTCACCGAGGACCGCATCCATGAACTCGCGCCCCTGCTGATGAAGGGCGCGCAGGAGATCAGCCACCGGATGGGCTTCCTGGGCTGAGCCGCCCTCTCCCCGACCGCCTCGGCGCCCCTACGGGCCGCGTACCGGTGGTGGGGGTCGTGACGGTCGCAGGGTTCGGCTTTCCGTGCGGATGACGGCGGACGCGGCAGACGCCGGTCAGACGTATTCGGTTGCCGCGTCGAGCAGCCAGTCCGCCAGGTAGCCGGCGAACGTCGAGCGGACCAGCACCCAGAACCCTGCCCTGGTTTCGTCCCGGGCGACCAGGATCACCTGCGTGCGCCCCAGGGTGGTCTGGGCGCAGCGGCCCGGACCGAAGGCCCGCGGGTGCAGGTCCAGGGCACAGCCGTGGGCCAGCAGGTCGACCGCGCGGGGGCCGGTGACCAGGAGCGTGGTGCGCTGCGCGGAGACGTCGGTGACGGAGACCGGCTCGTCTGCCGCGGCCTCCCGGATCCGGCTCTCCAGGTCCCGTGCGCCGCCCGGCCGGCCCACCAGCAGCCATTCGTCCGGGCCGAGCCACAGTGCGGTCGACTCCCCCGCGCGGACCACGGTGTTGGGCTGGAGGGGAAGCTGGAGGCCCAGCGCCAGCCCGACGGCCTCCGCCGCCGGTCCCTTGGCGTCGAACCGGACGTTGAGCTGGGTGAGGAAGGGGAGTTCGGCCAGCCGGATCGCGCCGCCGGAACCGCGGGTGGCGGCGGCCAGACGGGCGGCGGCGTGGGCCAGGGGGCTGGTGAGTGCGGTGTCAGCCATCACGGCGGGCTCCCTCGGGGTCGTAGAGGACGGGGCCGGCGACGGTCACCGGGACCAGCCGGTCGCCGACGGGGGCGTAGAGCCGCTCGCCGATGCGGTCCCGGCCGCCCTTGATCAGGGCGAGCGCGAAGGTCCGGCCCAGCGCCGCGCTGCGGTAGCTGGAGGTGACGTGGCCCAGCATCGGGACGGGCGGGGCGGGCAGCGCACTGTCGGCGACCAGCTGCGTGCCCTCGGGCAGGAAGGCCGCCGGGTCCTCGGGGAGCAGGCCGACCAGGTGCTTGCGGTCGGGGCGGGCGGTGTCGGCGCGGGCGTAGGAGCGCTTGCCGATGAAGTCGGGCTTCTTCTTCGAGACCGCCCAGCTCATGCCGAGGTCGTGCGGGGTGACCGTGCCGTCGGTGTCCTGGCCGATGATCGGGTAGCCCTTCTCGGCGCGCAGCACGTGCATGGTCTCGGTGCCGTACGGGGTGATGCCGTACGGGGCGCCGGCCTCGTGCACCGCCTCCCAGAGGGGCAGGGCCTGCCACGGGGACACGTTGATCTCGTAGGCGAGTTCACCGGAGAAGCTGATCCGGCAGACCCTCGCCTCGATGCCCGCGACGGTCGTCTCCCGCCACGCCATGAACGGGAAGTCCTCGTTGGACACGGCCAGTTCGGGAGCGAGCGAGGCGAGCACCGCGCGGGACTGCGGGCCGACCAGGGCGACCGTGGCCCACTGCTCGGTCACGGAGGTGCAGTGGACCTTCAGTTCTGGCCACTCCGTCTGGAGCCACTCCTCCATCCAGTCCAGGACGGCGGCGGCGTTGCCGGTCGTCGTGGTGACCAGGAAGCGGTCCTGGGCGACGCGGATGACGGTGCCGTCGTCGAAGACCATGCCGTCCGGGCGGCACATCACGCCGTAGCGGATCATGCCGACCTTCAGAGTACTCATCATGTTGGTGTAGAGCAGGTCGAGGAAGGCGCCGGCGTCCGGGCCCTGGACGTCGATCTTGCCCAGGGTGGAGGCGTCCATGAACCCCACGCTCTGGCGCGTCGCGGCGCACTCGCGCAGCACCGCGGCCTCCATGTCCTCGCCGTCCCGCGGGTAGTACCAGGGGCGCTTCCACTGGCCGACGTTCTCGAACAGCGCGCCGTGCGCGACGTGCCACGCGTGGAGGGCGGTCGTGCGGACCGGGTCGCTCAGGGCGCCCCGGTCGCGGCCCGCGAGGGCGGCGAAGGAGACCGGGGTGTACGGCGGGCGGAACGTGGTCGTGCCGAGCGCCGAGATGTCCACGCCGAGCAGTTCGGCGACGACGCCACCGGCCAGGACTCCGGACGTCTTGCCCTGGTCGTTGGCGGTGCCCGCGGTCGTGTAGCGCTTGGTGTGCTCGACCGAGCGCATGCCGGCGCCGGTGGCGCGGGCCAGGTCGGCGACGGTGACGTCGCGTTGGAGGTCGACGAAGCACGGGCCGTCCGTGGCGCCCGGGACGACGTACACGTGCATGGGCGGGGTGTACGGCTGGGCGGCGACGGCCGGGAGGCGGGGCGCCTCGGCGGTGTAGCCCTCCGCCTCGATCGCGCGGGCGCCCGCCGCGGCGCCCTGGGCGAGGGCTCCGGCCAGGTCGGACACTCCGCTCGCGCTGCCCGCGACCTCGACGGCCTGGCGACCGCTGTCCGGGACGAAGGAGCCGAGTTCCTCGTCGTGGCGGAGCCTGCCGCCGGACTGGCTGAACAGGTGGGCCACCGGGTTCCAGCCGCCGGAGACCAGCAGCAGGTCCACGGCGAACTGCCGCTGCCCGGCGGACTCGCCGTACGGGGCGACGGTCACGGAGGTGATCCGCGGGTTGCCTTCCGTGCCGATGACGGCGTGGCCTGGGAGGACCTCGATGCCGGCCGCGCGGGCGCGCGCCGCCCACTCCCCCGGTTCCGGGCGCGTGTCGACGACGGCGGTGATCTCGATGCCCGCCGCCTTGGCGTCCAACGCCGCCGCGTAGGCGCTGTCGTTGGTGGTGAGGACGACCGCGCGGCGGCCCGGCAGGGCGCCGTGCCGGTTGATGTGGGTGCGGGCCGAGGAGGCCAGCATCACGCCGGGGCGGTCGTTGTCCGGGAAGGCCAGTGAGCGTTCGTGGGCGCCGGTGGCGAGGACGACCCGGCGGGCGCGGATGCGCCAGACGCGTTCGCGGGCGGTGGTGGCGGGGGCGGCCGAGCCGAGGTGGTTGGTGCGGCGTTCGACGGCGAGGAGGTGGTTGTCGTCGTAGTAGCCGAAGACGGTGGTGCGGGGCAGGACGCGGACCTCGGGGGCGGCGGCCAGCCGGTCGGCGGTCTCCCGCACCCAGTCGAGGTGTTCGCCCGTGCCGAGGAGGCTGCCACCGGGTTCCGGCTGGTCGTCGGCGAGGATCACGCGGGCGCCGCTGCTCGCCGCGGCGGCGGCAGCGGCGAGTCCGGCCGGGCCCGCGCCCACGATCAGGAGGTCGCAGTGGGCGTGTACGGCGTCGTAGCGGGCGGGGTCGGGGGTGGTGGCGAGGCGGCCCTGGCCGGGGAGGGCGGTGGCGACGAGGCCGTCGTAGAGCTCGACGGTCGTCGCGGGGAGCATGGGCTCGGGGAAGGGTTCCTCGATCTGGATCACCGCGTTGGGCTCTTCGACGCCTGCGGAGAAGATGCCCCGGGGGCGGCCGAGCTTGATGCTGGTGCCGGTCTGGATGACGCCGTTGGCGAGGAGGGCGGAGGCGAGGGTGTCGCCCTGGTAGCCCTGGTATGCGGTGCCGTCGAAGGTGAAGGTGAGGGGGGTGGTGCGGTCTATGCGGCCCCGGGTGGGGTGGCGGAACGGCTGGGTTTCCTCACCCCCGCCGCCCCTGCCCGTCCCATCCTCCAGGGGTTCCGCCCCTTCGGCCCCGGCCGGGGGCTCTGCCCCCAGACCCCCGGTCGGCCCTGAAAGGGCCTTGTCCTCAGACGCCGGACGGGCTGGGATGGCCGGACTCGGCTGAGACCTGACCGGCTTGGGTTCCGGCACCGCCGGGCGTTCCTCTCCTGTCCTGTACACCGTCAGGATCTCGTTCGTCGATGTGTCGCGTACCGCGTTGAACCAGCGGCGGCAGCCTGCCGCGTGGCTCCAGCGCTCCGCGAAGGGGCCCTTGGGGTTGTCGCGGAAGAAGAGGTAGCGGGCCCATTCATCGTCGCTGAGGGACGACGGGTTCTCCGGGTAGGGGACGTGGGCCTGTCCGCCGTAGTGGAACTCGGCCTCGTCGCGGGGCCCGCACCACGGGCAGGGGATCAGCAGCATGTCGTTCGGCTCCCTTGAGGATCCCTTAGTGGGCCACGGCGGCGGCGCCGTGCTCGTCGACGAGCGCGCCGGTGGTGAAACGGTCGAGCGAGAAGGGGGCGTTGAGCGGGTGGGGGGTGTCGTGGGCGATCGTGTGGGCGTAGACCCAGCCCACCCCCGGGGTGGCCTTGAAGCCGCCCGTTCCCCAGCCGCAGTTGAGGTAGAGGTTCTGCACCGGGCTGAGACCGACGATCGGTGAGGCGTCGGGGCTCACGTCCACGATGCCGCCCCAGGTGCGCAGGACGTGGGCGCGGGCGAAGACCGGGAAGAGCTCCAGGGCCGCCGCCATCTGCTCCTCGATGATGTGGAAGGCGCCGCGCTGGGTGTACGAGTTGTACGCGTCGATGCCCGCGCCCATCACCAACTCGCCCTTGTGGGCCTGGCTGACGTAGACGTGGACGGCGTTGGACATGACCACCGTGGGGTGGACCGGTTCCAGGAGCTCCGAGACCAGGGCCTGCAACGGGTGGCTCTGGAGGGGCAGTTCGACACCCGCCATGGCGGCCAGTACGGACGTGTGGCCCGCCGAGCAGAGGGCGACCTTGCCCGCGGCTATCGGGCCCAGGTTCGTCCGGACCCCGACGACCTGGTTGCCGACCACGTCGAGGCCGGTGACCTCGCAGTTCTGGATGATGTCGATGCCTGCCGCGTCCGCCGAGCGGGCCAGGCCCCAGGCCACGTGGTCGTGCTTGGCGATGCCCGCGCGGGGCTGGTACGTCGCGCCCAGCACCGGGTAGCGCACGTCCGGGGAGATGTTCACGATCGGGCAGACCTCGCGCACGCCCTCCGCGTCCAGCCACTCCGCGTCCACGCCGTTGAGGCGGTTCGCCTCCACGCGGCGCACGCTGTCGCGGACGTCCTGGAGGCTGTGCGCCAGGTTCAGCACACCGCGCTGGGAGAAGAGGATCGGGTAGTCGAGCTCCTCCGCCAGGCCCTCCCAGAGCTTGAGGGCGTGCTCGTAGATGCCGGCGCTCTCGTCCCAGAGGTAGTTGGAGCGGATGATCGTGGTGTTGCGGGCCATGTTGCCGCCCGCGAGCCAGCCCTTCTCCAGCACCGCTACGTTCGTGATGCCGTGGTTCTTCGCCAGGTAGTGGGCGGTGGCCAGGCCGTGGCCGCCGCCGCCGACGATGACGACGTCGTACGACCGCTTCGGCTCAGGGGTGCGCCACAGCCGGTCGGGGTGTTCCGGCAGTTCGGCGCCGGGGGTGCGGGGGCTCATCGGGCGGCTCCGTCCGCTCGGCGCGACAGGGGCAGGTTCATACGGTGTTCGCGTTCCTCTCGGCGGCCTCGACGACGTTGGCGAGCAGCATCGCGCGGGTCATGGGGCCCACTCCGCCGGGCATGGGCGCGAGCCATCCGGCGATCTGGGCGGCGTCCGGGTGGGTGTCGCCGACCAGTCCGGCGTCGGTGCGGGTGATGCCGACGTCCAGGACGGCCGCGCCGGGGCGGAGCATGTCGGGGGTGATGAGTGCGGGTGAGCCGGCGGCGGCGATCACGATGTCGGCCTCGCGGACGTGCCAGGCCAGGCCCTTGGTGCCGGTGTGGCAAAGGGTGACCGTCGCGTTCTCGGAGCGGCGGGTCAGGAGAAGGCCGATGGGGCGGCCGACCGTGATGCCGCGGCCGATCACGCACACCCGTGCTCCGGCCAGGGGGACGTCGTGGCGGCGCAGGAGTTCGACGATGCCGCGCGGGGTGCACGGCAGCGGGGCCTCGACGCCGAGGGTGAGGCGGCCGAGGTTGACGGGGTGCAGGCCGTCGGCGTCCTTGGCCGGGTCCATGCGTTCCAGTACGGCGTTGGCGTCCAGGTGCTGCGGGAGCGGGAGTTGGACGATGTAGCCGGTGCAGGCCGGGTCGGCGTTGAGTTCGTCGATGACGTCCTCGACCTGCCGGCGGCCGGCGTCGGCGGGCAGGTCGCGGCGGATCGACGCGATGCCGACCTCGGCGCAGTCGCGGTGCTTGCCGCCGACGTAGGCGCGGCTGCCGGGGTCGTCGCCGACCAGGACGGTGCCGAGGCCCGGCGGGCGGCCGGTGAGGGCGGTCAACTTGGCGACGCGCTCGGTGAGTTCACGGCGGATGGCGGCGGCGGTCGCCTTGCCGTCGAGGAGTTGGGCGGTCATCGTCTTCCCTCGGTCAGCCGCGCAGGCGGGACATGGTGGGGTCGAACAGGGGCTCCTCGGCGACGACCGCCTCGATGCGCTGGTCGAAGTAACCGATGTGCAGCGTGCTGCCGGGGGTGGCGAGGTCCGTCGGGAGCCAGGCGTAGGCGATGCCCTTGCCGATGGTGTAGCCGTAGGCGGCGCTGGTGACGTAGCCGACGGCGCGGTCACCGTCGTAGACCGGCTCCTTGCCCAGGACGACCGACCGCGGGTCGGCGATGGTCAGGCAGGTCAGTGTGCGCCGGACGGCGGACTTGCGGCGCTCCAGTGCGGCCTTGCCGATGAAGTCGTCCTTGTCGAGCTTGACGGCGAAGCCGACGCCGGCCTCGTAGGGGTCGTGCTCGTAGGTCATGTCGGTGCCGAAGGAGCGGTAACCCCTCTCCAGGCGGAGGCTGTTGAAGGCGCCACGGCCGGCGATCACACCGCCGAGCGGCTGCGCCGCCTGCCAGAGGGTGTCCCAGAGTTTCTGGCCCTGGTCGGCGGTGGTGTACAGCTCCCAGCCGAGTTCGCCGACGTAGGACAGGCGCATCGCGGTGACCGGGACGCTGCCGATGTAGGCGCGCTTGGCGCGGAAGTATGTGAGGCCCTCGTTGCTGAAGTCCGCGTCCGTCAGCGGCTGGAGGACCTTGCGGGCGAGCGGGCCCCACAGGCCGATGCAGCAGGTGCCGGGCGTGATGTCGCGGACCTGGACGGTGCCGTCGGCCGGGAGGTGGCGGGTGAACCAGTCGAGGTCGAGGTTGCCGTTGGCGCCGACCTGGAAGAGGTCGCGGGCGAGCCGGGCGACGGTGATGTCGCTGCGGATGCCGCCGTCGTGGTCGAGGAGCAGGGTGTACGTCACCGAGCCCACGGACTTGGCGACCTTGCCGGTGCACAGGCGCTCCAGCAGGTCGGCGGCGCCGGGGCCGCTCACCTCCAGCCGCTTGAGGGCCGTCATGTCGTACAGGGCGACGGTCTCGCGGGTGGCCTGGGCCTCGGCGCCGACGATGGGCGACCAGTACTGCGCGGCCCAGTCGTTGGGGGTGGGGATCGAACGGCCCTCCACCAGGCCCGCGTTGGCCTCGTACCACTGCGGGCGTTCCCAGCCGTTCGCCTCCAGGAAGAAGGCGCCGTGCTCCTGCTGGCGGGCGTGGAAGGGGCTGGTGCGGATCGGGCGCGGGTCCCCGGAGGGCTGGAGGGGGTGGAGGATGTCGTAGACCTCGACGAAGTTGCGGCAGTCGCGGGCCAGGACGTACTCCGGGGAGAGCTGGTGCGGCTCGAAGCGGTTGACGTCGCACTCGTGCAGGTCGAAGGACGAGCAGTGGCCGTCGACCAGCCACTCGGCCATCGCCCGGCCGACGCCCGCGGAGTGGGTGACCCAGACGGCCTCGGCGACCCAGAAGCCCTTGAGGTCCGGGGACTCGCCGAGGAGCGGGAAGTTGTCGGTGGTGAAGGAGAACAGGCCGTTGATGCCCTCCTCCACCTTGGCCTCGCGGGTCGAGGGGAGCAGGGACCGGGTCTCCGCCCAGGCGGGCTCGAAGTCCTCCTCGGTGAACTTCAGGACGGACGGCATCTCGGCGTTCTCGTCGAAGGCGCGGATGTCGTCCGCGGAGATCGGCATCGGGCGGTGGCCGTAGTAGCCGATGCCGATGCCGTCGTAGCGGTCGCGGTAGTAGAGGTCGGCGTCCTGGTGGCGCAGGATCGGGCGGACGGCCTCCTCGGTCTGGCCGGCCAGCGCGGGGATCGGGCCGGTCCAGGCGAGCTGGTGGGCGAGCGGGGTCAGCGGGAGGTTCATGCCGGCCATGCGGGCGATCTTCGGGCCCCAGATGCCGGCGCAGCACACGACGATGTCGGCCGGGATCTCGCCCTGGTCGGTCAGGACGCCGGTGACCTCGCCATCGGCCTTGAGGACGTCGAGGACCTCGTGCCGGGCGAGGAAGCGGACGCCGCGCTCGGTGGCCCGGCGGATCTGCGCCTCGACGGCGAGGACGGCCTTGGCGAGGCCGTCGGTGGGGACCAGCAGGCCGCCGAGGACCTTGTCGCGGTCGACGAGCGGGTGCCGCTCGACGCACTCCTCGGGGCTCAGCAGCCGGGACTCGATGCCCCAGGCGGTGATCCAGCCGTGGCGGCGGTGCAGTTCCGTCAGCCGCTCCGGGGTGGTCGCCACTTCCAGGCCGCCGACCTGGAGGAAGCAGGGCCGGCCGTCGACGTCGAGGGAGCAGAACTTCTCGACGGTGTAGCGGGCCAGCTCGGTCATGGTCTTGGAGGAGTTGGTCTGGAAGACCAGGCCCGGGGCGTGCGACGTGGAGCCCCCGGTGGCGGGCAGCGGGCCCTGGTCGACCACGGTCACTTCGGTCCAGCCGCGTGCGGAGATCTCGTCCGCGAGAGCCGCGCCGACGACTCCCGCTCCGATGATGACCACTCGGGGTCCCGCCATCGCCGCACCTCCGGTTGAGTTGCTTTGTACGCAACATGGTTCAGGCTGCGCAACTCAATGTGCCTCCCGTGCAGGTGGGTGTCAAGAGGTCCGCTGACGTCGGGGAACAGCCGGAAAGCAGTCGGCGGAACGGCCGGAGGAACAGCAATGCCCGGTGAGCGGTGCGCGTCCGCGCGCACCGCTCACCGGGCATCCGGGAACGTTCTACTTGATCCAGGCGTCGACCTTGGAACGGTTGGCCTCGACCCACTTCTCCGCCGCCGCCTCGGGCGTCATCTTGTCCACCGCGATGTACTTGGCGACGGTGTTCTGGTCGTCATTGGTCCAGGTGAAGTTCTTGACCAGGTCATAGGCGGGGCTGCTCGACTTGGCGAACTTCGCGCTGACGATCTTGTCCAGCTTGTACACGGGGTAGTCGCAGGCGACCTTCTCCGCGTCGGCGTCACAACCCGACTTGTACTCCGGCAACTTGACCTTCTTCAGCGGCACCTCGGACATGAACCACTGGGGCTCGTAGAAGTAGCCGATCACCCATTCCTTGTCCTTCTCCGCCTTGCGGAAGGCCTGGATGAGGGCGGTCTCGCTGCCCGCGTACACCACCTTGAAGTCCAGCTTGAGGTTCTTCACCAGCGCCTCGTCGTTGGTGACGTACGACGGGTCGCCGTCGAGGAGCTGGCCCTTGCCGCCGGACTCGGAGGTCTTGAAGTTCGCCGCGTACTTGTTCAGGTTCTTCCAGTCCAGGATGTCGGGGTGCGCCTTGGCCAGCCACGGCGGCACGTACCAGCCGATGAGGCCTTCGTTGCCGGTCGCGCCCGCCTCGACGGCGGTCTTCTGGTCGGTGATGTACTTCTTCTTCAGGTCGTCGTGGCCCCAGTTCTCGACGATGGCGTCGACCTCGCCGGTCCCGAAGCCCTGCCAGGCGATCTCCTCCTTGAGGTCCTTCTGGTTGACCTTGCAGTGCAGGTCGTTCTCGGCGACGTGGGCGAGGACCGCCGCGTTGGCCTCGTAGCCGACCCACGGGTTGACCGCCAGGTTGAAGGTGCCGCACTTGCCGGACTCGCCCGCGCCGCCGGCGTCGTCCTCGCCGACCTTCGCGCCGCCGCAGGCCGTCAGGGTGAGACCGAGTATCGCCATGCCGGCCGCGCCGGCCCGCCAGTGTCCTGCCATGGTGTGGTGCTCCTTATGCGCCGGCGCGGCGAGCCGCTGCCTGAGTGATCCGGTCGAACATGACTCCGAGAAGGACGATGGCGAGCCCCGCGGCGAGCCCCTTCCCGTACAACTGGCCCTGCGAGAAGCCGGCCACGACGTCGTAGCCGAGGGCGCCGGCCCCCACCAGGCCGCCCACCACGACCATCGACAGCACGTAGATCAGGCCCTGGTTGGTCGCGAGGGTCAGGGCGCTGCGGGCCATCGGCAGCTGGACCTTGGTGATGATCTGCCAGGTGTTGCACCCGGCCGAGGTGGCCGCTTCCACGGTGGTGGCGGGCACGTTGCGCACCCCGTCGGCGACGATCTTCATCGCCACGGGGGCCGCGTAGACGACGGCCGCGACGATCGCCGTGAAGCGGGTGGCGCCGAACAGCGCGAGGAACGGCACGAGGTAGACGAACGGCGGCATGACCTGGGCGGCGTCGAGCGTGGGGCGCAGCACCCGGTCGACGACTCGGCTTCGTCCCATCCAGACCCCGAAGCCGATGCCGAGCACCATCACCAGGACGGTGGCGACCACGGTGGAGGCGAGCGTCGTCATGCTGTCCGACCACACTCCGGTGGCGACCAGCAGACCGACGCACACCGCGGTGGTGATGCCCGCGGTCCGGCCGCCGAGGACGACGCCGAGTGCGACGAGGGCCGCGCCGACGAGCCACCACGGGGAGTCGGTGAGCAGGGTCTGGAACGGGTTGAGCAGGCCGTTGGTGATCGCGTCACGGAAGCCGTTGGTGAGGCCGGACAGGTTGTCCTGGGCCCAGGTGGTGGCGGTGGCGGCGGCGCTCGCGATGTCGGTACCGATGCCGCCCTCGCCGGGGAACTCCGCGGCCCACACGTAGGTGTGCGACAGGTAGACCAGTACGGCCGTGACCGCGGCGCCCGCTCCCAGCAGCGGTCGCCGCCAGGCGAGGAACCGGCTGCCGGAACCGCGGGCCGTCTCCTCACGCGCGCTCGCGGCGGTGGTGACCCGGTCCAGCACGATGGCCATGACGACGATGGCCAGACCCGCGTTGAAGGCGGTGCCGACGTCGAGCGACTGGAGCGCCTGGACGACGGTCTTGCCGAGGCCGGGCGCGTCGATCAGGGCGGCGATGGTCACCATGGCCAGCGCGGCCATGATCGTCTGGTTGACGCCCATCACCACGGTCCGCTTGGACATCGGCAGCAGGACCTTCAGCAGGGACTGCCGGCGCGTGGCGCCGAGCGAGTCGGCGGCCTCGACCGTCGTCTCCGGTACGGAGCGGATGGCGTGCGCGGTGATGCGGATCGTCGGCGGGGCCGCGTAGATCAGGGTGGCGATGGTGGCGGAGGCCGGGCCGATCTGGAAGAACAGGGTCAGCGGGGCCAGGTAGACGAAGGTCGGCATCGTCTGCATGAGGTCCAGGAAGGGCGTCACGATCGCGTTGAACCGGTCGGACAGTCCCGCCCACACGCCCAGCGGGATCGCGAACAGCAGCGCCACGAACACGGCGGAGGCGGTGAGCGCCAGGGTGTCCATGCTCTCCTGCCACAGGCCCTGGAGGCCGAGGAAGGTGAAGCCGGCCACGGCCAGCAGCGCGACCCGCCAGTTGCCCACGGCCCAGGAGACGTAGCCGGTGATGCCGACGACGCCCAGCCAGCCGATCTGCGGGACCGGGCGGTCGCCGGTCGGCTGCGAGATCAGCTCCTGGACGAAGGTCACCAGGTTGTCGATGACCAGGCGGATCTCGTTGAAGAAGTACAGGAAGAGCGGGTTGGAGTTGCGGTTCGCGCCGATCGAGTCGTTGACGTCGTTGAACCAGCGGTGCAGGTCCGTCAGGTCGGCCGCGGCCAGGGCGAGGGTCTGCCTGCCGCGCAGCACGACGAAGAGGACGAGCCAGACGACGAAGATCGCCGCCACCACCATGGAGCGGCTGATCCTGCGTTCGGTTTTCGCGGGAGCCGCCGGTTTCCCGACGCTCTCGGTCCTCTCGGGTTTCTCCATCGCGACGGTCATCGGACGCCGCCTTCCTGCCCGGCGACCACCGCGAGGATCTCCTCGTCGCCGACGATCCCGAGCAGCTTGCCGTCCTCGACGACCTTGACCGGCCTGTCGGCGGCGAGGACCGCGCGGGTGGCCTCCTTGACGACCACGTCCGGACCGAGCTCGGGGCCGTCCAGTTCGTCGCCGTCGGCCGGGGGGCGCATGATCCAGCGCAGGGTGAGGACGTCGCCGCGCGGCACGTCCTTCACGAACTCCCGTACGTAGTCGTCGGCGGGGGCGCCCACGAGCTCGTCGCCGGTGCCGCACTGGACCGTCTTGCCGTCGCGCATGATGAGGATGCGGTCGCCGAGTTTGAGGGCCTCGGAGAGGTCGTGGGTGATGAACACCATGGTCTTGCCGACCTCGTGGTGCAGCCGGATGACCTCGTTCTGCATGTCCCGGCGGATCAGCGGGTCGAGCGCGGAGAACGGTTCGTCGAAGAAGAGCACGTCCGGGTCCCCGGCCAACGCCCGGGCGAGACCGACGCGTTGCTGCATGCCGCCGGAGAGCTGGGCGGGGTAGGAGTTCTCGTACCCGGCGAGGCCGACCAGGTCGACGACCTCCATCGCCCGCTCGGTGCGCTCGGCCCGGCTCGTCCCCCGGATCTCCAGTCCGAACGCCACGTTGTCGACGACGCGACGGTGGGGCAGCAGACCGAAGTGCTGGAAGACCATGGAGAACTTGCGGCGGCGCAGGTCGCGCAGGCGTGCCGGGTCCGCCTGGCGGATGTCCTCGCCCTCGAAGACGACCTCGCCGGCGGTGGGTTCGATCAGCCGGGTCAGACAGCGCACCAGGGTGGACTTGCCGGACCCGGACAGGCCCATCACGACGAAGACCTCGCCGGGCGAGACGTCGAAGTGGACGTCGCGCACGGCGGCGGTGCAGCCGGTGCGGTCCATGAGCTCGCGGCGGGTCAGGCCGCACAACTCCTCGGAGTCCGGCACCCGGTCGGCCTTCGGCCCGAACACCTTCCACAGCCTGCGCACGGAGATGACCGGGGTCGCGCCCGAGTCCTGAGGGGTGCTGCCCCGCTGCGGCACCTCGGTCTGTGTGGTCACGTTCGACCTTCTTTCGGCGGTCAGCCGCGGAACCAGTGCTGCGGCCGGGGTTGGATGTTCTGCCAGATGTGTTTGGGCTCTCGGTACTCCGCGAGGCCGGTCGGTCCCAGTTCCCGGCCCACTCCCGAGTGCCCGAAGCCACCCCATTCCGCCTGCGGCACATAAGGGTGGTAGTCGTTGATCCACACCGTGCCGTGCCGCAGCCGCCGGGCGACCCGCTGGGCCTTGCCGGCGTCCTGTGTCCACACGGCTCCGGCGAGTCCGTACTCGGTGTCGTTGGCGATGCGGACGGCGTCGTCCTCGTCGGTGAAGCGCTCCACGGTGAGCACGGGCCCGAAGGACTCCTCGTGCACCACGCGCATGTCCTGGCGGCACTCGTCGAGGACGGTCGGCGGGTAGTAGTGGCCGTTCGCCAGCGCCGGGTCGGTGGGGCGCCGGCCGCCGCAGCGCAGGACCGCGCCCTCGGCGAGGCCAGCGGCCACGTACGCCTCGACTTTCTCCAGGTGCTGGGCGGAGATCAGCGCCCCGGTCTCGGCCTCGGTGTCGAAGGGGCCGCCGAGGCGGATCTGCGCCGCCCGGCGCACGACCTCGTCGACGAAGCGGTCGTGCAGCGAGTCCTCGACGATCAGCCGGGCACCGGCCGAGCAGACCTGGCCCGAGTGCAGGAAGACGGCCGTGAGGGCGAAGTCCACGGCCGTCTCGAAGTCGGCGTCGGCGAACACGACGTTGGGGTTCTTGCCGCCCAGCTCCAGCGCCACCTTCTTCACGCTCGCCGCGGCGGTGGCCATGATGCGCTTGCCGGTCTCCAGGCCGCCGGTGAAGGAGACCATGTCGACGTCCGGGTGCTCGGCGAGCGGGGCGCCCGCCTCGGGGCCGGTGCCCAGCACGAGGTTGGCGGCACCGGCCGGGAGTCCTGCCTCCTCCAGCGCCCGCATCAGCAGGACGGAGGTGGAGGGGGTGAGCTCACTGGGCTTGAGGACGATGGTGTTGCCGGCCAGGAGGGCCGGCGCGACCTTCCAACTGGCTTGCAGGAGCGGGTAGTTCCACGGCGTGATCAGGCCGCACACCCCGATGGGCTCGTACACGACGCGGCTGACGGCGTCGTCCCGGCCGGTGTCGATGACGCGTCCGGCGTCGGTGCCGCCGATGCCGCCGTAGTGGCGGAAGCAGGAGACGACGTCGGCGATGTCGTACTCGCTCTCCACCAGCCGCTTGCCGGTGTCCAGCGACTCGGCGCGGGCGAACTCCTTGGCGTCGCGCTCGATCAGGTCGGCGGTGCGCAGCAGGAGTGCGCCGCGCTCCCGTTCGGGGGTGCCCGGCCAGGGCCCTTCGTCGAAGGCTCGGCGGGCCGCGGCGATCGCCGCCTCCGTGTCGGGGCGGGTCCCCTCCGAGACGGTCGCCACGACGGTGCCGTCTGCGGGGCAGCGGATCTCCCGGTGGCCGCCGGCCACCGCGTCCCGCCACTGTCCATCCACGTACAGGTCTGCCACGCGCCGAACCTTTCAGAGAAGTCGTTGCGCATTGTGCACCCGATTGCTTGTGATGGAACACCCTGGCGAATGTCCAGACAGGCGTCAAGAGGTTGGTGGATGACGATTTCGCAAGTGCCCATCAGCCCCTCTCTCTTGACCGACGAGCCCCTTCAGGCCAACTATGTTGCGTATCGCTCACTGTGTTGTGTAATACGCACCGACGGAGGCCGCACATGTCCCCTCGACCGCAACCTGGCCGCGAATACGTCCTCACCCTCTCCTGTCCCGACAGCGCCGGGCTGGTCCACGCCGTGAGCGGCTTTCTCGTCAGGAACTCCGGAAACATCCTGGAAAGCCAGCAGTTCGACGACCGACTCCAGGGCCGCTTCTTCATGAGGGTCCACTTCGACGTCTCCGACCCCGAGGCCGACGTGGAACAACTGCGTTACCGGTTCGGCCCGGTGGCGCAGGCGTACAACATCTCCTGGGCGCTCAGCGACGCGTCGACGCCGACCCGGACCCTGATCATGGTGTCCAGGTTCGGCCACTGCCTCAACGACCTGCTCTTCCGCCGGCGCACCGGCGCCCTCAACATCGAGATCCCCGCGATCGTCTCCAACCACCGGGACTTCGAGGGCCTGGCCGAGACCTACGGCATCCCCTTCCACCACGTCCCGGTCACCAAGGACACCAAGCCGGAAGCCGAGGCACGGCTCCTCGAACTCGTGCGTGACCTGGACATCGACCTGGTGGTGCTGGCCCGGTACATGCAGATCCTCTCGGACGACCTGTGCAAGCAGCTGGAGGGGCGCGCCATCAACATCCACCACTCCTTCCTCCCCAGCTTCAAGGGCGCCAAGCCGTACGACCAGGCCTACCAGCGCGGTGTGAAGCTGGTCGGCGCGACGGCGCACTATGTGACGTCCGACCTCGACGAGGGCCAGATCATCGAGCAGGACGTGGTCCGGGTGGACCACTCGCTGGACCCCGGCGACCTGGCCACGGTGGGCCGGGACGTGGAGGCGCAGGTGCTCGCGCACGCGGTGAAGTGGCACAGCGAGAGCCGGGTGATGGTGGACGACAACCGCACGGTGGTCTTCCGCTGAGCGACCCGTGAGAGGGGGCGGGGCCGGCATCCGGCCCCGCCCCCGTCGTATACGGCGTCAGGCGCCCAGCCGGTCCAGCAGGGCGCGCCGCCACCTCTCCGTCTCGGCGATCTGGTTGAACGTGAACAGGTGCAGGCCCGCGACCCCGGCCGAGGGCGCGGTGAGGGCGGCCTCGGCACGGGACAGCAGCCGCTCGGGGTCATACCCGCCGGGCGTCGCGAACCGCACGAACCACGAGGCGTGCTTCGTCAGGAACCGCGTCGACTCCCCCACCCCGATCTTCGTGGCCATCGCCAGCAGCTTGGCCCGCTGCACGGGACCGGCGACGCCCACATGGACGGGCAGGGTGACGTCCCGGCGCCGTACCCGGACCAGCCACTCCCCCAGGACCCGCGGGTCGAAGCAGAGGTTGCTGACGATGTACGTGGCGTGCTCGCGCTTGTCCCACATCGCCTGGATCGTGATGTCGTCGTCGAGGAGCGGATGACTCTCGGGGTAGCCGGTGACACCGACACGGGCGAAGGGACTGCCGAGCTCGCTCAGCCTGCGCAGCACCGGCAGCGCCCCGTCGAAGCCGCCGACGGGCGGATCGGCGTCGCCGGCCGGGACGAAGACGTCGTCCACGCCCGCCCCGGCCAGCCGGTCGACGACGTCCTTCAGGTGGGCGTCGTCCCGCAGCAGCCGCGCGGGCACGTGCGGGACGACGCGGTAGCCGTGGCCCGCGAGCCGGGCGGCCAGATCGAGGGTCGGCTCCAGGCCCTTGACCGGCGACGCCGTCACGGTGACGACGACGTCGCGCGGGACATGGGCGAGGACCTTGTCCTCGGTGGCCTTCGCGGGCAGCACCTCGTAGCGGACGCGCTCCAGCAGCGCCCCGAGTCCTGCGGCGCCCAATGCCTACCCCGCCTGCTTCTGGGCGTCGCGGTGACGGTAGTACGCGGCCTTCGACGGCGCCTCCGGCTCCTTGCCCAGGATCAGGTCGGCGGCCTTCTCGGCGATCATCATGACCGGCGCGTAGATGTTGCCGTTGGTGACGTACGGCATCACCGACGCGTCGACGACCCGCAGGCCCTGCGTGCCGTGCACCCGCATGCTCAGGGGGTCGACGACGGCCGTCCCGTCGGTGGCGGGGCCCATCTTGCAGGTGCAGGACGGGTGCAGGGCGGTCTCGCCGTCCTCGGCCACCCAGGCGAGGATCTCCTCGTCCGTCTCGACGGACGGCCCGGGCGAGATCTCGCCGCCGTTGTACGCGGCCAGCGCGGGCTGGTTGAGGAGCTTGCGGGCCACCCGGATCGCCTCCACCCACTCGCGCCGGTCCTGCTCGGTGGAGAGGTAGTTGAAGCGCAGCGCGGGCTGTTCGCGCGGGTCCTTGCTCTTGATCTTCACCGAGCCGACGGCGTCGGAGTACATGGGTCCGACGTGCACCTGGTAGCCGTGGCCGCCGGCGGGCACGGAGCCGTCGTAACGGACCGCGACGGGCAGGAAGTGGAACATCAGGTTGGGGTAGTCCACGTCCTCGTTGCTGCGGGCGAAGCCGCCGGCCTCGAAGTGGTTGGTGGCGGCCGGGCCCTTCCGGAACAGCCATTGCAGGCCGATGAAGGGGGCGCGCCACTTCGCCAGGTACGGCTGCATCGAGACGGGCTGCTTGCAGGCGTACTGGATGTAGACCTCCAGGTGGTCCTGCATGTTCTCGCCGACGCCCGGCAGGTCGTGGACGACGTCGATGCCGAGGGCGCGCAGTTCCGCGGCGTTGCCGACGCCGGAGAGCTGGAGCAGTTGCGGGGAGTTGATGGCGCCGCCGCAGAGGATGACCTCCTTGGCGCGGACCTGCTGGAGGGCGCCCTTGCCGCGCTGGTACTCGACGCCGACGGCCCGCTTGCCCTCGAAGAGCACGCGCGTGACGAGGGCGCGGGTCCTGACGGTGAGGTTGGGGCGCTTTCGCGCGGGCCTGAGGTACGCCTTGGAGGCCGACAGCCGGCGTCCGCGGTGGACGTTGCGGTCGAACTTGGCGAAACCTTCCTGCCGGTAGCCGTTGACGTCGTCGGTGGGCGCGTAGCCCGCCTCCTCGGTGGCCTTCTGGAAGGCGGCGAAGAGGGGGTTGGTGGCGGGGCCGCGTTCGAGGACGAGCGGGCCGTCGTGGCCGCGGAACTCGTCGTCGGGGTCGGCGGCGAGGCAGTTCTCCATCCGCTTGAAGTACGGCAGGCAGTGCGCGTAGTCCCAGGTCTCCATGCCGGGGTCGGCGGCCCAGCGCTCGTAGTCCATGGGGTTGCCGCGCTGGAAGATCATGCCGTTGATGCTGCTGGAGCCGCCCAGCACCTTGCCACGGGCGTGATAGATGCGCCGGCCACCCATATGGGGCTCGGGCTCGGACTCGTACTTCCAGTCGTAGAAACGGCTGCCGATCGGGTAGGTCAGCGCCGCGGGCATGTGGATGAAGACGTCCCACGGGTAGTCGGGCCGGCCCGCCTCCAGCACCAGCACCCGGTTGGCCGGGTCCGCGGAGAGCCGGTTCGCCAGTGCGCTGCCGGCCGAACCGCCGCCGACGATGACGAAGTCGTACTGCACAGGAGCCATGGTGCCTCGTCTCGCTCGCGCCGTAGATATGCGGGGCATGCTAGCGCCAGTCCCGCTATACGCACCAGGTTGCGAACAACGCAACCTTGAACGGCTTGGTTTCGGGGGCGTTACTTGCAGGCGTGTTGTTTACTGCGCGTATAGTTTCACTGTGAGCAACTACAGCACTGATACGGAAACGTCGAGTTCACACGCCGGCGGCGTGCAGTCGGTCGACCGCGCCATCAGCGTCCTGGAGATCCTCGCGCAGCGTGGCGAAGCGGGCGTCAGCGAGGTCGCGGGCGAGATCGACGTCCACAAGTCCACCGCCTTCCGCCTGCTCGGCGCCCTGGAGGCGCGCGGCCTGGTCGAGCAGGCCGGCGAGCGCGGCAAGTACCGCCTCGGCTTCGGCATCGTCCGGCTGGCCGGCGCGGTCACGGGGCGTATCGACATCACCCAGCAGGGCCGCCCGGTCTGCGAGCGGCTCGCCGAGGAGATCGGCGAGACGGTGAACATCGCCGTCATGCAGGAGCACTACGCGATCAACCTGTACCAGGTGCGCGGTCCGGGAGCGATCACCGCACACAACTGGGTGGGCCAGCTGACCCCGCTGCACGCCACCTCCAGCGGCAAGATCCTCCTCGCCCACCTGCCCGCGAAGGAGCGCGCCGCGCTGCTCGCCGAGGCCGGCCTGAAGAAGCTCACCCCGGCCACCATCACCGCGAAGACGAAGCTGGAGAAGAACCTCGCCGAGGCACGGGAGCGCGGCTACGCCTTCACCCTGGAGGAGCTGGAGGTCGGGCTGCACGCCATGGCCGCCCCGATCCGCAACCGGGACGGCGAGGTCATCGCGGCGCTCAGCGCCTCCGGCCCCGCCTACCGCTTCACCGAGGAGCGTCTGCACGAGCTCTCCCCGGTGCTGATCAAGGGCGCCGAGGAGATCAGCCACCGCATGGGCCACCTGGGCTGAGGTCAGCCCTGGGACAGCCCCAGGCGCTCGTTCACCCAGTCGTGGAAGGCACCGATGTGGTGCTCGCTGGGCACCAGCACACCGCCCTTGGCGTACATACGGGAGCTCATGCCGGGCTGGGTGCGCTCGCAGGCGTCGAAGTCCTGCTGGTTGACCCGGTGGAAGAGTTCCACGGACCGGCTGACGTCCTTGCCGCTCTCCACGACGTGCGGCAGGTACAGCCAGTCGCACTCCACGATCGTGCGGTCCACGGACACCGGGTACATGCGGTGGAAGATCACGTGGTCCGGGACGAGGTTGATGAAAACCTGCGGCTTGACCGTGATCGCGTAGTAGCGGCGGTCCTGGTCCTCCGCCACGCCCGGGATGCGGTCCAGCCCCTCGGAGCCGTCGACCGTGAAGCCCCGCACCTCCTCCCCGAACTCCGCACCGTGCCCCACGTAGTACTGGGCCGCGTAGCCGTCCGCGAACTCCGGCAGCACCTCGGTGAGTTCGGGGTGAATCGTGGCGCAGTGGTAGCACTCCATGAAGTTCTCGATGATGAGCTTCCAGTTGGCCTTCACGTCGTACGTGATACGGCGGCCCACCTTGAGGCTGTCGATGTCGTAGCGCTCGATCGACTCGACGTCGCCGAGCCGCTCGACGATCGCGCCCTGCACGTCCGCCTCGAAGGACGGCGGGTTCTCCGCGAGGCACACCCACACATAGCCGAGCCACTCGCGCACGGCCACGCTCACCAGGCCGTACTCGGTGCGGCCGACGTCGGGCATCTTGGTGAGGTTGGGAGCGGCGACCAGCTTGCCGTTCAGGTCGTACGTCCAGGCGTGGTACGGGCATTGGAAGGCCCGCTTGACCTCGCCGGACTCCTCGGTGCACAGCTTGGCGCCGCGATGCCGGCAGACGTTGAAGTACGCGCGGATGCTGTTGTCCCGCGCCCGGGTGACGAGGATGCTCTCGCGGCCCACGTCGACGGTGCGGAAGGCACCGGGCTTCGCCAGTTCGGAGGCGCGCACGACACAGAACCACATGGTCTCGAAGATGCGCTCCTGCTCCTGGGCGAAGACCGCCGGATCGGTGTAGGAGGAGCCGGGAAGGGTGGCGATCAGGCTGTCCGGCAGGCTGGTCGAGGTCACGGGACACTCCTCGGGAAACGTCATGGAGGGGTCATTCACGCGCCGGGAAGAGCGACTCCGGACGGCGTTGTGTATAGAGCAACGCTGCACGCCATATGAAACGGCAGCATGGGATGCCTCGGGGGTGGTGTCAAGAGGCCGCGGCGAGCTGCTTGCGCCAGCGTGTGAACAGCCTCGGCTGGTTCATCCCGAGCACGGCGACCGGGTCACCGGCCCGCCGATAGACGGCCAGCACGTCACGGCTGTCCGCGGCGCCCGTCTCGACGGTGACACTGTCGGCGGCGGCGGCGTGGCCGGCGAACTGGATCTTCACGCCGTACTGGTCGGACCAGAAGTACGGCGGCCGGGGCACGCCCGGTTCCACCGCGCCCCGCGCCAGCAGCGTCGCGATCGCGGCGTCGGGGCGCTCGAGCGCGCCGGTCCAGTGCTCGACGCGGCGATGGTGGCCGGCGCGCGGGTCGTACCAGTTGGCGCAGTCGCCGACCGCGACCACTCCGGCCAGGTTCGTGCGGCCGTCGGCGCCGCACTTGACGCCGTTGTCGAGGGCGATGCCGGAGCCTTCCAGCCACTCGACGTTGGGGCGGGCGCCCACGCCGACGACCACGATGTCGGCGGGGAGACTGCGGCCGCCCTCCAGCAGAACGGCGTCGACGCGACTCTCGCCGCTCAGCCCCTTCACACCGACCCCGCACACCAGTCGGACACCGTGATCGGCGTGGAGACCGGCGACGACGGCGCCCATCGCCTCGCCCAGTGGCCCGGCGAGCGGTGTCGGGGCGGCCTCGACGACGGTCACCTCCAGGCCGAGGGCGTACGCGGTGGAGGCGACCTCGGCGCCGATGAAGCCGCCGCCGATCACCACCAGCCGTCCGCCGCGGGCCAGTTCGGCGCGCAGGGCGCGGGCGTCGTCCAGGGTGCGCAGGGTGTGCACGCCGGCGAGCCCCTCGGAGCCGGGCAGGGTGCGGGCCGCGGCGCCGGTCGCGAGGACGAAGCCGTCGGCGCGGACCTCCCGTCCGTCGGCGAGGCGGACGGTACGGCCGACGTGGTCGAGACCGACGGCACGGGTGCCGAGCAGCCACTGCGCCGCCAGGTCCTCGCCGTCCGCCTCCAGGGCGAGTTCGGCCTCACCGAGGGTGCCGGCCAGGAACTCCTTGGAGAGCGGGGGCCGGTCGTAGGGGCGGTGCGGCTCGTCCCCGATGACGACAAGCCGGCCGTCGTAGCCCCGTTTCCGCAACGAGCGTGCCGCCGACAGTCCGGCCAGCGAGGCACCGACCACGGCGACGGTCCTCACGCGGGGCCTCCGGCGAGCCGGGCCGCGAGGCAGGGCGGCAGGTTCGGGGCGGCGGTGGACAGCAGGACGTAGACCATGCCGTCCTCGACGACGACCTCGTGGGTCCGCACCGGGAGCTTGGCCGGCGGGGCGTCCACCGCGCCGGTGCGCAGGTCGAACTTCGAGGCGTGCAACGGGCATTCCACCTCGCAGCCCTCCAGCCAGCCGTCGGCGAGCGACGCGTCCTGGTGGGTGCAGGTGTCGTCGATGGCGAAGAGTTCGCCGTCGTCGGTGTGGAACACCGAGACCGGCGGGTCGATGTCGAGCCGGTGGGCCTCGCCTCGGGGGAGCTCCTCGAGACGGCACGCGGGAATCATCATGACACCTCGGTGCGTATAGCGAAACGGATTGCGATTGACGCAACGCCAGTCTGCGGGCCGCTCCGAACCGTTGTCAAGGCATCACCGGGCCCGGTTCGAACGGTTCCGCGGACCACCCTCAGGGCAGCCCGCGGCGCCCGCTCCACCTGCAGAAACAGGCGGAACGGGCGCCGCGCGCGAGCCCCGTGGGAGCGGTCAGAAGCCGCGGTCGATCCACTCCTGGAGGTGCGGGGCCTCCGCACCGAGGACGGTCGTCTCCCCGTGTCCGGTGTGAACGACGGTGTCGCCGGGCAGCGTCAGCAACCGGTCCCGGATCGAGTCGATGATGGTCGGGAAGTGGCTGTACGACCTCCCGGTGGCCCCGGGACCACCCGCGAACAGCGTGTCTCCGCTGAACAACGCCGTCAGGGCGGGGGCGTGCAGACAGACCGCGCCGGGCGCGTGGCCGGGCGTGTGCAGCACGGTGAGCTCGATGCCGGCCACCGCGATCGTCTGGCCGTCGGCGAGTTCGGCGTCCGGCGCGCGGTCGGGATGGGTCTGCTTCCACAGCGGCAGGTCGTCCGGATGCAGCAGCACCGGGGCGCCGGTGCGTTCGGCGAGTGCGGGCGCGGCGTCGATGTGGTCGTTGTGGGCGTGGGTGCAGACGACGGCCCGCAGGGTGCGCCCGCCGACCGCGCGGGCGATGGCCTCGGCGTCGTGCGCGGCGTCGATGACGATGACCTCGTGGTCGTCGCCGACGATCCACACGTTGTTGTCGACGTCCCAGGTGCCGCCGTCCAGGGAGAACGTCCCCGAGGTGACGAGGCGTTCGATGCGGGCCTCCATCAGAGGACCACCACCGAGCGCAGGACGTCGCCGTCGTGCATCCGCTCGAAGGCCTTCTCGACCTCGTCCAGGGCGATGGTCTCGGTGACGAAGGCGTCGAGGTCGAGGCGGCCCTGGAGGTAGAGGTCGATGAGCATGGGGAAGTCGCGGCTGGGGAGGCAGTCGCCGTACCAGGAGGACTTCAGGGCCCCGCCGCGGCCGAAAACGTCCAGCAGCGGCAGCTCCAGCTTCATCTCCGGGGTGGGGACGCCGACCAAAACGACCGTACCGGCCAGGTCGCGCGCGTAGAACGCCTGCCGGTACGTCTCCGGACGGCCGACCGCCTCGATGACGACGTCGGCGCCGAAGCCGCCGGTCAGCTCCCGGATCGCCTCGACCGGGTCGCTCTCGCGCGAGTTGACCGTGTGCGTGGCGCCCAGCTTCTGCGCGGTCTCCAGCTTGCGGTCGTCGATGTCGACGGCGATGATCCGCGCCGCGCCCGCGAGGTTCGACCCGGCGATCGCCGCGTCCCCGACCCCGCCGCAGCCGATGACCGCGACCGTGTCACCCCGGCCGACGTTGCCGGTGTTGATGGCCGCGCCGATGCCCGCCATCACCCCGCAGCCCAGCAGCCCGGCGGCGGCCGCCGAGGCCGAGCGGTCGACCTTGGTGCACTGCCCGGCCGCGACCAGCGTCTTCTCCGCGAACGCCCCGATGCCCAGGGCGGGCGACAGCTCGGTGCCGTCGGTGAGGGTCATCTTCTGCTTGGCGTTGTGGGTGTTGAAGCAGTACCAGGGCCGGCCGCGCAGACAGGCCCGGCACTGCCCGCACACCGCCCGCCAGTTGAGGATCACGAAGTCACCGGGCGCGACGTCGGTGACGCCCTCCCCCACCGACTCCACCACGCCCGCGGCCTCATGGCCGAGCAGGAAGGGGAAGTCGTCGTTGATGCCGCCCTCGCGGTAGTGCAGATCCGTGTGGCACACCCCGCAGGCCTCGATCTTCACCAGCGCCTCGCCCGGACCCGGGTCGGGCACGATGATCGTCTCCAGGCTGACAGGGGCGCCCTTGCCCCGCGCGACGACAGCACGGACCTGGTGCGTCATGGTCACTCCTCGGCTGATCGAGACCGGCATCAGATGTTGCTCATTACGGCACACATTTCATGTGTCGCAACACAGCATCATGGAGTGCCGACCGGGGGTCAAGGAGCTCGACACGGTTGCCCCTCCATGCCGACGACCACGTCCGGAACCGAGGCCGACACCGCGGGCTCTCGCGGTCACGTCCGGAACCCGGCCGGCAGCACGGGCGCCCGCAGGACGCGCCGGATCGGCGCCCTGCGGGCGGTGCTCGTCGGCAGGCACTCGTCCATCACTCCGTGGCGATGGCCCGCAGTACGTCCATGCGGGCCGCCCGTCCGGCCGGGCGGAGGCCGGCCAGGGCGCCCGCCGCGAGGCCCATCAGGGCCACGATCGTCAGTTGCGTCGGCGGGATCGCGAAGGCGAAGGCGCTGTCGCTCGCGCCGTCGGAGGCCTTGACCAGGACCCAGCCCAGGAAGGCGCCGAGTCCGAGACCGCCGACGGTGCCGAAGGCGGCGACGAGGACCGCCTCCCAGCGGACCATGGCCCGCAGTTGGGAACGAGTCTGCCCGACGGCCCGCAACAGGCCCAGTTCGCGGGTGCGTTCGTGGATCGCCAGGGTCAGGGTGTTGGCGATGCCGAGGAGCGCGATGAGGACGGCGAGGGCCAGCAGGGCGTAGACGAGGGTGAGCATCATGTCGATGCCGCCCGCCGACGACTGCGCGTACTCGTCCCGGGTCTGCACCTCCGGAGCACCGTAGCGCTCGGCCACCTTCTCCACCGCGGCCTTGCCCGCGCCGGTGCTCACGCCGTCCTTGAAGGACACGGCCAGCAGGGTGTCGGAGTCCTGGGTGCGGTGCGGTTCCCAGGCGGTGCGGGTGATGACGTAGTCCCCCGCCAGTTCGGACCGCCCGTAGACGGCACGCACCGTGAAGGTCCTCGTCTCGCCGTCGGTGAAGGTGAGCCGCGCCTTGTCGCCGGTCTTCAGTCCCTGGCTCTCGGCCTCGCTCTCGGTGACGGCGATGCCGTCGGTGCCGAGGCCGCCCAGGGAGCCCCGGATGTCTCCCAGGTCGAAGGTGCGCTCCAGTGCGAGCGGATCGGTGACGGTCAATGCCCGTCCCTTTCCGTCGACTTCGGCGACCCCGCGCCCGAGGCCGACGGCCGTGTCCACCTCGGGCAGCGCGGCCACGGCGCCCGCCAGGCGCGGGCTCAGGCCACTGCCGCCCGCACCGAACGCCGGGGTGCTCACGGCCACGTCACCCGCGAAGGAGCGCGAGACCGTCTGGTCCATCGTCGCCTTCAACGAGGCGGCGAAGACGGTGAACAGGGCCACGACGGCGACGCCGATCATCAGCGCGCTCGCGGTGGCGGCCGTCCGCCGGGGGCTGCGCAGGGCGTTGCGGCGGGCGAGGCCGCCGGTGACGCCCCGCACGCGGTCGAGGGGGCCGCCGAGGACGCGTACCGCCGTGGTGGAGGCGACCGGGCCGAGCACCACGAACGAGGCCAGGGCGAGGACGGCACCGGCGCCGGCGAGCCACAGCGACGGGGTCACCAGGACGCCGCCGAACGTCAGGCCCAGGGCGAGGGCGCCGAGGCCCAGACCGGTGACGGCGCGGACGGGGGAGGCGCCGGAGGAGTCGACGGCCGTTTCCCGCAGGGCCGCCATGGGCGCGGTGCGGCCCGCGCGGACGGCGGGCAGCAGGGCGGAGCCGAGACAGACGGCGACACCGACCGCCAGGGGCAGCAGCATGGACAGCGCGCTGATGACCAAGTCGCCCTCGGGGAAGGGGAATCCGATCGCCGGGAACAGGGCCTGCAGACCCGCGGCGATGCCGATGCCGCCCGCCAGACCCGCCAGTGAGGCCGTCACCGCGACCGCGACCGCCTCCACGAGGGTCGCCGCCGTGACCTGGCCGCGGGAGGCGCCCAGTGCGCGCAACAGGGCGTTCTCGCGGGTGCGTTGGGCGACGACGATCGCGAAGGTGTTGTGGATGGAGAAGGTGGCGACCAGGAGGGCCACCCCGGAGAACACGAGGAGGAAGAGGGTGAAGACGGTCAGGAACTGGCTGGAGATCATCTCGGTGTTCTCCTCCGCCGCCGCCTGCCCGGTGATCGCCTCGACGCCGTCGGGGAGTACGGGAGCCAGCCGGTCGACCAGTTGCTGCTGGCCCACCCCGGAGGCGGCCCGGACCTTGATGGTGGAGGCCTGGCCCGGGCGTGCCGTCAGGTACTTCTCGGCGTCCGCCCGGGTCATGCCGGTGAAGGTCACCTGGGCCATGCCGTCCTCGCCGGCGAAGGTGGCCAGGCCGACCACGGTCACCCGCACCGGGTCGGGGGTGCGCAGGGTCGTCGTGTCGCCGAGGTGCAGGCCGCCCCGCCTGGCCGCGCCCCGGTCGATGACGACCTCGCCGGACCGGGCCGGGGCACGGCCTTCGGCCAGCTGGTAGGCGTTGAGCTCGGGGTCGGTGATCCAGTTGCCGGCGAGCGTGGGCGGGCCCTTGCCGCCGATGGGGTCGCCGTCGGCGCCGACGAGCTGCCCGGCGCCCTGGATGTCGGGGGCGGCGGCGGCCACGCCGGGGACGTTCTCGATGGTGTCCACCAGGTCCGCGGGTACCGGCGCCCGCACGCCCTGGCTCTCGCCGGGCGTGGTGATCGCGTCGGCGCTGCGGACCACGGCGTCCGTGCCGCTCGCGGCCCGCCCGAACATCGTGTCGAAACTGGCGCGCAGGGTGTCGCCCATGACGAGGGTGCCGGCCAGGAAGGCGACGCCGAGGAACACGGCCAGGAAGGTGCCGGCGAAACGCCGCTTGTGGGCCCGCAGGGAGGACCTGCTCAGGAGGACGGCGGCGGTCATGACGACACCTCCGAGGCGTTCGCGGGCGTCCCGGAGTCGAAGGCCTTCATGCGGTCCAGGACCCGTTCGGCGGTCGGTGCGGCCATACGGTCCACGAGGCGCCCGTCGGCGAGGAAGACGACCTCGTCGGCGTGGGCGGCGGCCACCGGGTCGTGGGTGACCATGACGACCGTGCGGGCCGTGTGGCGCACCGTGCGGCCGAGGAGGCCGAGCACCTCCTCGCCGGCCCGGGAGTCGAGGTTGCCGGTCGGCTCGTCGGCGAACACGACGTCCGGCTGTCCGGCGAACGCCCGTGCCACGGCGACGCGTTGCTGCTGCCCGCCGGAGAGCTCGGAGGGGCGGTGGTGGAGGCGGTCGCGCAGGCCCACGACGTCGATCAGGGCGTCGACCCACTCCTGGTCGCCCTTGCCGCCGGCCAGGTCCAGGGGAAGCGTGATGTTCTCCCGTACGGTCAGCGTCGGCACCAGGTTGAACGCCTGGAAGACAAAACCCACCCGGTCGCGGCGGAGCAGGGTCAGGCGGCGGTCGTCCAGGGCGCCCAGCTCCGTGTCGCCGATGTAGGCGGCGCCCGCGCTGAGCGTGTCGAGGCCGGCCGCGCAGTGCATGAGGGTGGACTTGCCCGAGCCCGAGGGCCCCATGATCGCGGTGAAGCGGCCGGCGGCGAAGTCGATGCTCACGCCGTCCAGGGCGCGTACGGCGGTGTCGCCACCGCCGTACACCTTCACCGCGTCGACGACGCGTGCGGCGGTGCGCACCTCGGTCGTGACGGTCATGCCGCACCGCCCTTGCCCGGCCGGCGGCCGAACTGCTCGTCCAGGACGGACAGCCGGCGCCAGTACTCGTCCTCGTCGATCTCGCCGGAGGCGAAGCGGTGGCCGAGCACGGTGAGGGGCGAGTTGTCGTCGGCGGCGAACCGCCGGGGACCGCCACGGCCGCGCCACACCGTACGGCGGAGGACGGTGACGGCGCCGACGACGACGGCCGCCCAGATCAGCGGGAAGAGGAGGATCCACGGGCCGGGCCCGCCGTCCCAGTGCGCCAGGGTCTGCATCTCGGGTCATCTCCCTAGTGAGGGGTTCCGGTGATGCTTCGAGAGTGGCCGCGGCGGTGGGTCCGGGTCGTCGTACGGCCAGCGGCAGTGCGCCTACCTCCCGGGGAGTACGAGGAGCCTCCCGGGCTGCTCCCCCTGAGCCCCGGCCCGGATCTCGACGTCTGTAACTACTAGTATGTACAGTGCTTGCATGAGCACCCCGGAACGACTGATCGAGTCCACCCGCGAGCTGCTGTGGGAGCGCGGTTACGTCGGTACGAGCCCCAAGGCCATCCTGGAGCGTTCGGGCGCCGGGCAGGGCAGCATGTACCACCACTTCAAGGGCAAGCCCGACCTCGCGCTGGCCGCGATCCGGCGGACGGCGGCGCAGCTGCGGGCTACCGCGGAGGGAGTACTGGGCGGGCCCGGCACGCCGTACGAACGCATCGAGGCGTATCTGCTGCGCGAGCGCGACGTGCTGCGCGGCTGCCCGGTCGGGCGGCTGACCATGGACCCGGACGTCATCGCGAGCGACGAGCTGCGCGCGCCGGTCGACGAGACCCTCGACTGGCTGCGGGAGCGGATCGCCGGAATCGTCGAAGAGGGCCAGGAGCAGGGCCGGTTCGCGCCCGAACTGGACGGCGAGGCCATCGCGGCCACCGTCGTCGCCACCGTCCAGGGCGGCTACGTCCTGGCCCGCGCGTCCGGGGCGCCGGGAGCGTTCGACGCGGCCGTCCGGGGGCTGTTGTCCCTGCTCTCGCCCCGATCCCGATAGACAGGAGGCCGCCTTCGTGCATGCCATGCAGTACGAGCTCACTCTGCCCGCCGACTACGACATGGACATCATCCGCGCCAGAGTCGCCGCCAAGGGACATCTGCTGGACGACTGGACGGGCCTGGGCCTGAAGGCGTACCTGATACGGGAGCGCGGCGTCCACGCGTCCGCGGTCAACCAGTACGCCCCCTTCTACCTCTGGAACACGGTACACGGCATGAACTCCTTTCTCTGGGGCGGCGGTTTCCAGGGGGTGAGCGACGACTTCGGGCGGCCGTCGGTGCGGCAGTGGACCGGTCTGGCGTACGAGGAGGGCGCCGCCGCCGGCTCCCCCGCGCGGGTGGCGGTACGGCGGCGCCAACCCGTCCCGGACGGGGCCGAGTCGGCGCGGTGCGCGTCGGAGGCGGCGGACGAGGCGAGGCGGCTGGCGGCCGAGGACGGGGCGCTGCTCGCGGCGGCCGTCGTCGACACGTCCCGCTGGGAGCTCGTCCACTTCTCCCTCTGGACGCACGACGCGCCCAAGGCCGCGGGCGACGTCTTCCAGGTCCTGCACCTGTCGGCACCGGGTGTGGGGCTTCTGGCCCGCGGTCGCCAGTGGTGAGCGCGGTCCGCACGGTCCTCGGCGACCTCGACCCGGCCGGCCTCGGGGTGTGCAATGCGCACGACCACCTGTTCTTCGGCAGCCCGCAACTCCCCGGCCAGGAGCTGCGCGACGTGGCCGCGGCCCGCGCCGAGCTCTTCGCCTTCCGGGCGGAGGGCGGCGGCGCAGTGGTGCAGTGGACGCCGTACGGGCTGGGCCGGCGGGCCGCCGATCTCCCGCCGCTGTCCCGGGATACGGGGGTCGCCGTCGTCGCCGCGACCGGGCTGCACCAGGCCGTCCACTACACGGAGAGCGTCCTGGCGGAGGTGCGGGGCGCCCGTCTCGCGGAGGTCTTCGTCGCCGAACTGACCGACGGCATCGGCACGTCCGGGGTGCGGGCCGGGCTGATCAAGGTGGCGGGGGGATTCCACGCCCTCGACGCGCACGCGCGCTGGACCATGGCGGCGGCGGCCGAGGCGCACCACGCGACGGGGGCGCCGATCGCGGTGCATCTGGAGCTGGGCACGGGCGCGCTGGACGTACTGGACCTCCTGTGCGGCGAGTTGGGGGTGCCACCGCGCCGGGTGATCCTCGGGCACCTCAACCGCTCCCCCGACCCGGTCACCCAGCTTCAGGCGGCGGCATCCGGTTGCTACCTCGCCTTCGACGGGCCCTCGCGTGCCCATCACGCCACCGACTGGCGGATGCCGGACGCGGTGCGGGCCCTGGCGGAGGCGGGGTTCGGCGACCGGCTGCTGCTCGGCGGCGACACCACGACCGCGGCGGCGCGTTCGGTCGACGGCGGGCCGGGGATGCCGTATCTGCTGCGCCGGGTGCGTCCGCGGCTGGCGGCGGCCGTCGGTGCGGAGGCGGCCGAGCGTATGGTCACGGCGAATCCCGCCCGGGCCTTCGCCGTCGAGTGGCGGTGAGCGATCATGACGGTCACGGGCGCACCGGAGGAGGAAGACCATGGCACTGGAGATGCGGGGCCGTTGCGAGCGCTGCGAGACGACCGAACTGCCGCCGGACGCGGATGCCCGCATCTGCGCCTACGAGTGCACCTTCTGCGTGGCGTGCAGTGAGGCCCTGCACGCCATCTGCCCGAACTGCGGCGGGGAACTGGTCCCGAGGCCGCGCCTCCTCCGAAAGGACCCCGCCTGACATGCCGTTCGTCCGGATCGACGCCCTGAACGCCGGCCCCGAGCGCCTCGACGCCCTCGGCCGGGCCGTGCACGAGGCCCTGGTGGAGACGCTGGGCATCCCGCCGGACGACCACTTCCAGGTGCTCACCGGTCACGACGGAGCGCGCGGCACGCTGCGGTACGGCGACTACCTCGGGGTGCGCCGCGACGAGGGCATCGTGTACGTCGCGATCACGATGCGCGCCGGACGCACCCCGGAACAGAAGCGCGCCCTGTACCGGCGCATCGCCGAACTCGCCCACGGCTACGCGGGCACCGCACCGCGGAACGTGTTCGTGACCGTGACCGAGAACGCGTCAATCGACTGGTCGCTCGGTCACGGGGAGGCCCAGTACGCGCCCGGGACGTCCGACGCCTGAGCCTTCGCCGGTCAGTTCACCGAGATGTCCACCGACGGGCGCAGCTTCGCCGCCGCGGCCAGTGCCTGGTGGGCGGGGTGAGTGTCGAAGGCCCGCAACAGGGCGGAATCCGCCGGGAGTTCGGCGGCCGGGTAGGCGATCTGCTCATACGCGGCCTGGAAGCGGGGGCCCCAGCGGCGGGCGCCGAGGCGGGCCGTGCGGGAGCAGTTGTCGACCATGTGGGCCACGTCGCGGGCGTGCATGTAGGGCAGCAGGGAGTCGACGGCCTCGATGACGGACTCGTTGACGATCTCCGACCAGGGGTGGCCGCGGTCGGCGAACTCGTCGATCTGGGCGGTCATCGTGGCGATGAAGACCCCGGCCGTGAACGGGTCGACGGGCAGCTCGCGGGCGCCGCGCCGCGCCCGCACACGCGCCGCGGCGGACCACATGGGTGAACCGCCGATCTCGCTCATCGGCCGGGTGCCGAGGCGGCGTTCGGCGAGGATCACGCTGCGCAGTTCGGTGCCGTCGGCGACCTCGTCGTAGATCTCGGCGACGATCTCCCGGGCGGGCCCGTACGTGGCCGTGTACGCGCGGTCGAAGACGTCCCGGGCGGACGGGGCGAGTCCGTCGCGGACCGCCTTCAGGCCGCTTCGGGAGATGGTGCGGGCGACGGGGCCGGTCACGTTCTCGCAGGAGCGCTCGTACGCCGTGACCTCGTCGTCCCCGGCGAGCCGGTACCGCCTGTACAGGGTCTCGACGATGCCGTGGACGGCGCCGAGCAGGATGGCGCGTTCGCCGACGATGTCCGAGCGGTACTCGCTGTCGAGGGTGGTGCGGAAGGTGTACGGCGAGCCCAGGGCGACCGCCCAGCCGAGGGCCAGGTCGACGGCGCGGCCGTCCGGGTCGGCGTGGACGGCGTAACTGCTGTTGATCCCGGCGCCGTTGATCTCCGCGCCCTGCTGATAGAGCCGCCGCACGGAGTCGCCCATGCCCTTGGGGCAGACGGCGATCACCGGGTGTCCGGGCGGGAAGTCGCCGCCGGTCTCGCGGAGGTGGCCGAGCAGGAAGCCGTGCGAGAGGCCGATCGCGGCGCCCGGCCGCAACGCGGCGAAGATCTCGGGGTGATGGGCGGCCAGGGCCGCGTCGGCGATCAGCAGGATCACCAGGTCGCTGTCGGCGGCGACGGCGAGCCAGTCGCCGAGGGTGCCGTTCTCCTCGGTGAAGCCGTGAGCGCGGGCGTCGGCGGCCGACGCCGATCCGGGGCGCAGTCCGACGGTCACCGTGAGGTCGGTGCCGGCGAGGGAGTCGCGAAGGTTGAGGGCCTGGGCACGGCCCTGCGGGCCCCAGCCGAGGACGCCGATGCGGCGGACTGCGGCGAAGGCCTGCGGCAGCAGCGGGAACAGATGCCGGCCGCCGCGCAGGATCGTCTCCGTGCCGCCGGGCACGTCCATCGTCTCGAAGCCGAAGACACGGGAGGTGTGCGTGGGCGAGGTCATGGTGGAGTTGTAGGCTCCGGCCGAACGTTGCGGCAAGCGCAACTTCCGCAGCGCACTCTTGCACAAACTGAAAGAGGCAGGTCATGGCATGCGCGACAACCATCGGGAACTGCGGCTCTTCCTGCATCTGGCGCAGACGCTGAACTTCGGGCGGACCAGTCTCGACTGCCATGTCAGCCCGGCGACGCTGACGCGGACCGTGCAGCGGCTGGAGGCGGAGCTGGGGCACCGGCTGTTCGACCGGGGGCCGCGCGGGGTGTCGCTGACGGCCGAGGGGCACCGGTTCCGGGAATACGCCGTCCAGGCCACGGAGTTGTGGCGCTCCTATCGCGAGGAGCACCCCGACCCGGCCGAACTGACCGGCCGTCTGGCGGTGTTCGCCACGGTCACCGCCTGCCAGGCGCTGCTGCCCGACCTGTTGGCCCCCTTCCGGGCCGCCCATCCGCAGGTGCGGCTCGATCTGCGCACCGGCGACGCGGCGGCGGCGCTGGCCCGGCTGGACGAGGGTGAGGTCGACGTGGCCGTGGCGGGCCTTCCGGCGCGGCTGCCGGAGCCGTTGGCGGGACGGACGGTCGCGGTGACCGAACTGGTCCTGGTCACCGCCCGGGACCGCCCCGGTCCCGGCCTCGACGGGCCCTTCGTCCTCCCCCACCGCGGGCTCGTCCGGGACGCCGCCGACCGCTGGTTCCGGGCCCGCGGCACGACACCGGAGGTGGCCTGCGAACCGGACGGCCACGAGGGGCTGTTGACGCTGGTCGCCCTCGGGTGCGGGACGGGGGTGGTGCCCCGGCTGGTGCTGGAGCACAGCGCCGTACGGGAGCGCCTCGCGGTGGTACCGGCGGAGCCGCCGCCCGAGCCGTTCCCGATCGGCCTGTGCGTACGCCGGGCCGACCTGCGGCGGCCGTTGGTGGCGGCGCTGTGGAGCCTCACGGCTCCCTGAGCCGCGGACCCCGCCGCCCTCACCGTCCCCTGAGGCGCTCCACGTTCTCCCGGTCCTCCGCGTCCTCGCTGGCCTCGGCCGCGAACCACGCGTCGAGGATCTCCTTCATCAGCGGCTCGGACGTCAGGCGCAGGCCGAGGGCGAGGACGTTGGCGTCGTTCCAGCGGCGGGCCCCGTCCGCGGTGTAGGCGTCGGTGCACAGGGCGGCCCGGACGCCGGGGACCTTGTTGGCGGCAATCGACGCGCCCGTGCCGGTCCAGCAGCACACGACCGCCTGGTCCGCCGTCCCGGCGGCGACGTCCCGGGCCGCCGCCTCCGAGCAGGCGGCCCACTGGGAGTCGGCGCCGGGTCGGAGGGCGCCGTGGGCGGTGACCTCGTGGCCGCGGGCGCGCAGCTCGGCGACCAGGGCCCGCGCCACGGGTTCGTCCATGTCGGAGGAGACTGAGATCCGCATGGCCGCGAGCCTACGCGCCGGGCGGACGCGGGCGACGGCCCGGCGGGCCGCCGGCTACCAGGGAAGCGGGCCGTGGACGTCGACGTAGCCGCCGGTCGGGCCGTCGGGGGGCGTCAGGGCCGCGCGGACGATGATCTCGGCGCCCTGCTCGACGGTCTGGGTGCCGGTGCGGCCGTTGAGGTCGGTGTCGGTGAAGCCGGGCTCGACGGCGTTGATGCGCATCCCCGGGAAGGCCTTGGCGTACTGGACGGTGATCATGTTGACGGCGGCCTTGGACGACGGGTAGGCGACGGCCGGGTAGAAGTGCGCCGGGGAGTCCGGGTCGGAGAGGCGGGCGAGGGAGGCCAGGCCGCTGCTGACGTTCACCACGACAGGCGCGGCGGAGCGCTGGAGCAGCGGCAGGAAGGCGTGCAGGACGCGGACGACACCGAAGACGTTCGTCTCGAACACCGTGCGCATCTCGTCGGCGGTGGTGTCCGCGGCGCGGGGGATGCCGTTGTCCTCGCCCCTGACCTCGATGCCCGCGTTGTTGACGAGGACGTCGAGTCCGCCCTCGGCCTCGACGGTCTTGGCCGCGGCGGCCACGGACGCGTCGTCGGTGACGTCGACGAGGACGAACCGGGCGCCCAGCTGCTCGGCGGCGCGGCGTCCGCGTTGCTCGTCGCGGGCGCCGACGTAGACGGTGTGACCTGCTGCGACGAGGCGGCGGGCGGTCTCGAGGCCCAGTCCCTTGTTCGCTCCGGTGATCAGTGTGGTGGTCATGGCTCCACGGTCGCTCCCGCCCCGGCGGGCAGCCAGACGACTCCTTTTCCTGGGACTCCCAGTACCAGGCACCCGCCCGCCCGGCGCGGTTGACTGGGGGCATGACGACGACGGAGCTGGGGCAGGCGCTGCGGCGCTGGCGGGACCGGGTCGTGCCGGAGACCGCGGGTCTGCCCGCCGGGGGCCGGCGGCGTGCGGCGGGGTTGCGGCGCGAGGAGCTGGCGCTGCTGGCGGGGATCTCGGTCGACTACGTCACCCGGCTCGAACAGGGACGGGCGGCGAACCCGTCGGGTCAGGTCGTGGAGGCGCTGGCGCGGGCGCTGAGGCTGTCGGCGGACGAACGGGGGTATCTGTTCCGGCTGGCGGGGCTGGTGCCGCCGGGGCCGGAGACGGTGCCCGGGTATCTCACGCCGAGTGTGCAGCGGCTGCTGGACCGGCTGGTGGACACGCCCGTCGGGGTGTCCGACGCGGCGATGACGCTGCTGGTCGCCAACCCCCTGTACGCGGCGCTGATGGGCGATCCGTCCGGGTGGCGCGGTTTCGAGCGCAATGGGGTGTGGCGCGCCTTCCTGGGCGCCTCCACCCGGGTCCGGCACACCCCGCAGGAGCGGCGGGATTTCGAGTCCGGGATGGTGGCGGAGCTGCGGGCGACGGTCTCCCGGTATCCCGGTGACCGGCAACTGCGGCGCCTGGTGGCGGAGTTGAGGGAGGGCAGTGCGCGGTTCGCCGAGCTGTGGGACGCGGGTGTCGTCGGCCGCCTCCAGGCCTCGCGCAAGACGATCGAGCACCCTCAGGTGGGTCTGCTGACGCTGGACTGCGATCTGCTGCGGGTGGACGGCAACGACCTGCACATCCTGGTGTATTCGGCCGAGCCGGGCACCGAGGCCGCCGAGAAGCTCGCGCTGCTCTCCGTCCTCGGTACGCAGTCGCTCGTGGGCTAGAACGCCCTTCGGGGTAGCGCGGGCGGCGGGCTACCCCGCCGCTTCGGACAGGGCCCGCAGCGGGTCGTCGAGCACCGGCTGCCACGCCAGCTCGGCCGCGCCGACCAGGCTGTTGTGGTCCAGGGTGCACGGCAGGATCGGTACGCCGCCGCTCTGCCCCCACAGGCTGCGGGCGGCGACGACCGCGCGCAGCCGGTCGGGGTCGGCGGCGAGGAGGGTGCGGTGCAGGCCGCCGAGGATGATGCGGTCGGGGTTGAGGATGTTCACCAGTCCGGCCAGGCCGAGGCCCAGCCGGTCGACGAGGGTCTCGGCGGCGGTGCGGACGGCCGGGTCGTCGTAGTGGTCCCGGATCAGGTCGTTGGCCTGCTGGAGCAGCGACACCACGGGCCCCGGCTCGCGCCCCGCGACGGTGAGGAGGGCCAGCGGGTCGGCCTCGACGTCGAGGCAGCCGCGGCTGCCGCAGTGGCAGGGGCGGCCCTCCGGGTTCACCGTGAGGTGGCCGACCTCCAGCGCCAGGCCCGAACTGCCCGTGTGCAGACGGCCGTCGAGGACGAGGGCGCCACCGACGCCCCGGTGTCCGGTCGCCACGCACAGCAGGTCCCGGGCGCCCCGGCCCGCGCCGTGCCGGTGCTCGGCGAGGGCGGCGAGGTTGACGTCGTTGCCCGCGAAGGCCGGCCCGGTGATTCCGGCCGCGCGCACGCACTCGGCGAAGATCCGGCGCACGGGGGCGCCCACGGGCCAGGCCAGGTGGAGCGGGTTGAGCGCGGTGCCGTCGGGTTCGGCCACGGCGGACGGCACGGCGAGACCCGCGCCGACGCAGCGGCGGCCGGTGGTGCGCAGCAGTTCGGCGCCGGCCTCGACGACCGAGCCGATGATCTTCGCCGGGTCGGCGTCGACGGTCTCGCAGGCGGGCGCGGTGGCGGCGATCCGGCCGCCGAGCCCGACCAGCGCCGCGCGGAACCCGTCGGCGTGCACCTGGGCGGCGAGGACGACCGGCCCGTCCTCGGCGACCGAGAGCCGGTGCGAGGGCCGCCCCTGGGAACCGGCGGCGGCAGCGGGCCGGGCGTCGACCCGGATCAGCCCGAGCGCCTCCAGTTCGGCGGCGACCGCGCCGGCCGTGGCACGCGTCACCCCGAGCTCGGCGGTGAGCACGGCCCGGGTCGGGGCCCGCCCGGTGTGCACGAGCTCCAGCGCGGGCCCGAGCGCACCGCGCCCCCGGTCCAGCCGCGTCCTAGAGGTGGTTCCTTCCCCCGCCGGCCGGGGGTCCGCGTTGCCGCTCATGAGGGCGAGTCTCCCATGATCCGCCGCACCGGCTGCCTACAGGCCACCGACTCTGAGCGTGATGTTCAGGCGCCCGGTCAGCCCCAACTCCGGGGGCGCGGTGCCCGGGTACACCTTGGGCACGCCGTGGTGGGCGAGCCGTGACGGCCCGCCGAACACGAAGAGGTCGCCGCTGCGCAGCTCGACGTCCGTCCAGGGCCGCGTCCGCGTCTCGGTGTTCCCGAACCGGAAGACACAGGTGTCGCCGAGGCTCAGCGACACCACCGGCGCGTCCGCCTTCTCGTCGCTGTCGCGGTGCATGCCCATGCGGGCGTCGCCGTCGTAGAAATTGATCAGCGCGATGTCGTACGGCGGAGGCGTCACCCCGAGGGCGTCCCGTGCCGCGCGGCTCCCCAGTTCTCCCAGCCACTCCGGGAACGGTTTCACGGGCGTGCCGTCGCCGTCGACGACCGTGCGGGCGTAGCCGTAGGGGTACCAGTGCAGGCCCAGGCAGACCTGCCGGGCGGTCATCGTGCCGCCGCCGGGCGTGCGGACAGTCCGCAGTCCGGCCGGCGGGCGGGCCCACTCCCGGCAGGCGGCCAGCAGGTCGCGTTGCAGCGGGGCATCGAGCCAGTCGGGGACGTGCACCGCGCCCGGCGCCACCTCGGTCCGGTCCCTGGGGAACAGCTCGGCATCCATGGGGACCATCCTGCCGGAGAAGCCCTGAGCTGCGGCTCCGCTAGCCTGGACGCACGATGAACGACCGTATGACGACGCCCTGGGGCGAGCTCGCGCTGGCCCGTTTCCCCGAGGACCCGCGTGACCGGCTGCGTGCCTGGGACGCCGCCGACGAATATCTGCTGCGGCACCTGCGGGAGGTCCCGCTGTCCGGCACGGTCGTGGTCCTCGGCGACCGCTGGGGCGCGCTGGTCACGGCGCTGGCCGCGCACGGGCCGACGCAGATCACGGACTCGTACCTGGGCCAGGAGGCGACCCGGGCGAATCTCGCCCGCAACGGGGTCGGGACCGGCATGGTACGGCTGCTGACGACCCAGGACCCGCCGCCGGGGCGGATCGACGTGCTGCTGGTACGGGTGCCGAAGAGCCTGGCCCTGCTGGAGGACCAGCTGCTGCGGCTGGCGCCCGCGGTGCACGAGGGCACGGTCGTCGTCGGCACCGGGATGGTGAAGGAGATCCACACCTCCACGCTGAAGCTCTTCGAGCGGATTCTCGGGCCGACCCGTACCTCCCTCGCCGAGAAGAAGGCCCGGCTGATCTTCTGCGCGCCGCGGGCGTCCGCGCAGCCGCTGCCGAACCCGTGGCCGTACCGCTACGCCCTCCCCGAGGGCATCGGGGCGGTCTCGGGGCGGACGGTCGTCAACCACGCGGGCGTCTTCTGCGCGGACCGGCTGGACATCGGCACCCGGTTCTTCCTGGGTCACCTGCCGGACAGCAAGGGCGCCCGGCGCGTCGTGGACCTCGGCTGCGGCAACGGAGTGGTCGGTACGGCGGTGGCGCTGGCCGATCCCGAGGCCGAGGTGCTGTTCGTGGACGAGTCGTTCCAGGCCGTGGCCTCCGCGGAGGCGACGTACCGGGCGAACGGCGTGCCGGGGCACGCCGAGTTCCGGGTCGGGGACGCGCTGACCGGGGTGCCGGACGGGAGCGTCGACCTCGTCCTGAACAACCCGCCGTTCCACTCCCACCAGGCCACGACCGACGCCACCGCGCGCCGTATGTTCGCCGACGCCCGGCGCGCGTTGCGGCCGGGCGGCGAGCTGTGGGTGATCGGCAACCGGCACCTCGGGTACCACGTGACTCTGCGCAGGCTGTTCGGGAACAGCCGACTCGTCGCCGGTGACCCGAAGTTCGTGGTGCTGAAGGCCGTCAAACGGTAGCGCCGGCGGCGCCCGGGAGCCGGCCGGTCGGACTCAGCCGGCCAGCACCCGGATGATCCGGGCCACCTCCGCGGCCATCGCCTCCCGCCCCACGCCCAGGTAGGCGCGCGTGTCGACGGCCTCGGGATGGGTGGTGAGGAACTCCCGTACGGCGCCCGTCATGGCGATGCTCAGGGCGGTGCCGACGTTGACCTTGGCGATGCCGCCCGTGACGGCGGTGGCCAGTTCGCCGTCCGGCACCCCGGACGAGCCGTGCAGGACGAGCGGTACGTCGAGGGTGGCGGCCAGGCGTTCGATGAGGTCGTGGTCGAGGGTGGCGGTGCGGCTGGTCATGGCGTGCGCACTGCCGACGGCCACGGCCAGGGCGTCCACGCCGGAGTCCGCCACGAAGGCGCGGGCCTCGGTGGGGTCGGTGCGGGCGCCGGGGGCGTGGGCATCGAGCGGCGGGGCGCCGTCCTTGCCGCCGATCTGACCCAACTCGGCCTCGATCCAGAGGCCTTGGGCGTGGGCCCAGTCGGCCGCGGCACGGGTGGCGGCGAGGTTCTCCGCGTACGGCAGCCGTGCGGCGTCGTACATCACTGAGCTGAATCCGGCGTCCGCGGCCTGTCGCAGCAGGACGTCGCTGTGGACGTGGTCGAGGTGCAACGCGACGGGAACGGCGGCGCGTTCGGCCGCGGCGACGGCGGCACGGGCGAGGGGTTGCAGCCGCCCCCTTCTGAACTTGACCGCGTTCTCACTGACTTGCACGACAACGGGTGCGTCGGTCGACTCCGCGCCGGTGACGATCGCCTCGACGTGTTCGAGCGTGACGGCGTTGAAGGCGGCGACGGCGGACTGCGCGGCGGCGGCCCGCGTGACGAGTTCGCCGGTGGTCACGAGAGGCATGGCTACTCCTGCGCGCCGGCGAGGATCACCGAACGGGTGAGGTGGCGCGGCCGGTCCGGATCGAGGCCCCGGGCCGCCGCGACGGCCACGGCGAGGCGCTGGGCGCGGACCAGTTCGGCGAGCGGGTCGAGGCCGCCCTCGACCCACAACGCGCCGGTGCCCCGCACCTGTTCGGCCAGCCCGTCGGGGGCCTCGCCGAGCATCCAGGTCGCGGTGGAGCGGGTGGTGACGCTGATGGGGCCGTGCCGGTACTCCATCGCCGGGTAGGCCTCGGTCCAGGCCAGCGCGGCCTCGCGCATCTTCAGCCCGGCCTCGTTGGCCAGGCCGACGGTCCAGCCGCGGCCGAGGAAGGTGAACTGCGTGCACTGAACCAGCCCTTCGGGCAGCGGGTCGGCGAGCGCGGCGCGGGCGTCGGTGACGGCGGAGCCGGGGTGCAGTCCGAGATGCGCCCGGAGCAGGGTGAGCGCGGTCGTCGCGAACCGCGTCTGCACGACGGACCGTTCGTCCGCGTAGTCGAGCACGACGACGTCGTCCGCGGCGGTCATGACGGGTGTGCGGGGATCGGCGGTGACGGCCGTGGTGCGTGTGCGCCCCTTCAACTGCCCCAGCAGCTCCAGGACTTCGGTGGTGGTGCCGGACCGGGTCAGGGCGACGACCCGGTCGTAGGACCGCCGCTGCGGGAACTCGGACGCGGCGAAGGCGTCCGTCTCGCCCTGACCCGCCCCTTCGCGCAGCGCGGCCGCGGACTGCGCCATGAAGTACGAGGTGCCGCACCCCACGATCGCGACCCGTTCCCCCGGCGCCGGCAGCGCTCCGGCGTGCCCCTCCGCCTCGCTCGCCGCACGGGTCCAGCACTCGGGCTGACTGGTCAGCTCGTCCTCGACATGCGTCATGACGCAACCCCTCCCCACCGATGGCACCGATGACATCGATGCTTGTTTATGCAAGATATAGCGGCCTTCCGAGCAGAATCAAGCATTCGGACGCCTGTGGAGGTGCGCTAGGGTCGCCGGGTGATCGAGGATGGGAGAGTGCGGATGTCCCGCGACGCCCGCTGGAAGGCGCTGCTGGAGCTGCTGGTGGAGCGCGGCCGGCTCGACGTCGAGGAGGCCGCCGCCGAACTGGAGGTCTCGGCCGCCACGATCCGGCGCGACTTCGACCAGCTGGCCGAGCAGCAGATGCTCGTGCGCACGCGGGGCGGCGCGGTCGTGCACGGGGTGTCGTACGAGCTGCCGCTGCGCTACAAGACCGCCCGGCACGCCTCCGAGAAGCAGCGCATCGCCAAGGCGGTCGCCGATCTCGTCGCGCCCGGCGAGGCCGTGGGGCTGACCGGCGGGACGACCACCACCGAGGTGGCGCGCGCCCTCGCGGTGCGCAGCGACCTCGGGTCCGGCTCGCCCGCGCTGACCGTCGTCACCAACGCGCTCAACATCGCCAACGAGCTGGCCGTGCGCCCCCAGTTCAAGATCGTGGTGACCGGCGGGGTCGCGCGGGCGCAGTCGTACGAGCTCATCGGGCCGCTCGCGGACGGCGTGCTGAGCCAGATCACCCTGGATGTGGCGGTGCTCGGCGTGGTCGCCCTCGACGTCACGCACGGGGCGGCCGCGGCCGACGAGGCGGAGGCGGCGATCAACCGGCTGCTGTGCGAGCGGGCCGAGCGCGTGGTCGTGGCCGCCGACTCCAGCAAGCTGGGGCAGCGGGCGTTCGCCCGGATCTGCCCCGCCGGGTCGGTGGACACCCTGGTCACGGACACCGCCGTGAGCGCGGAGACGGTACGGCGCTTCGAGGAGGCGGGGGTCCGGGTGATCGCGGTCTGAGGGAGCCGGGGATCACCCCGGTCGGCCGCTCCCCGACTCGTTCTCGATACCGGCGCTACCGGATCGACCTACGCTGGGTCCCAGGGAGGCTGCTATGAGCGGAACGCCGACGAACCAGCCGTATCTGCCGATCGCCGAGCACGGGCTGATCGGCGATCTGCGCAGCGTCGCCCTGGTGGGCACGGACGGCACGATCGACTGGTACTGCTGTCCGTCCTTCGACGCGCCGAGCGTCTTCGCGGCGATCCTGGACGCGGAGCGGGGCGGCGCGTTCGAGCTCGCGGCGTCGGTGCCGGCCCGGACCAAGCAGTTCTACTTCCCCGACACCAACGTCCTGATCACCCGGTTCTTCACTGAGGACGGCGTCGGCGAGGTCCAGGACTTCATGCCCGTGGACGGCGACGCGGCCGAGGTCGACCGGCACCGGCTGATCCGCCGGGTGGTGTGCGTACGGGGATCGATCCCGTTCCGGACCCGGGTCGCCCCGCGCTTCGACTACGGCCGGCAGCCGCACCGCCTGCGCATGGTCGGCGACGTGGCCGTCTTCGAGTCGGACAAGCTGTCGCTGGGCCTGACCGCGACCGTGCCGCTGGAGATCGACGACCTGGACGCGTGCGCCGACTTCAAGCTCGCGGAGGGCGAGTCGGCGGTGTTCGCGCTGGACCAGGTCGGCGGTGACGTGTCGCCGCGCCGGTGCGCGCGGACCGAGGCGGAGGAGCAGTTCGCGACGACGGTGGCGTACTGGCGGCGCTGGCTGTCGCAGTCCCAGTACCGCGGTCGCTGGCGGGAGATGGTGCACCGCTCGGCACTCACCCTCAAGCTCCTCACCTACGCCCCGACCGGCGCGATCGTCGCCGCGCCGACGACGAGCCTGCCCGAGCAGCTCGGCGGCGAACGCAACTGGGACTACCGGTACGTGTGGGTGCGCGACGCCGCCTTCTGCGTCTACGCACTGCTGCGCCTCGGTTTCACCGAGGAGGCCGAGGCGTTCATGAACTTCGTGACCCGGCACGTCAGTCCGGGCGACGGCAAGCCGTCCGGGCCGTTGCAGATCATGTACGGCATCGACGGCCGCACCGACCTCGCCGAGTCCGAACTCCCGCACCTGGAAGGGCATCAGGGTTCCGCGCCGGTCCGGATCGGCAACGCGGCCTCGGATCAGCTCCAGCTCGACATCTACGGCGCCCTGATCGACTCCATCTATCTGTACGACAAGTGGGCCAAGCCCATCTCCAGCGCCCAGTGGGACGACGTGTGCGCCCTGGTGGAGTGGGTGTGCGAACACTGGGACCAGCCCGACGAGGGCATCTGGGAGACCCGTGGCGGCCGGAAGAACTTCCTGTACTCGCGCCTGATGTGCTGGGTGGCGATCGAGCGGGCGATCCGCATGGCCAACCGGCGCGGTCTGCCCGCCGACCTGCCGCGCTGGCGGGAGTGTCGCGACACCATCTACCGGCGGATCATGCGCCGCGGCTGGTCGGAGGCCCGGCAGGCGTTCGTGCAGCACGAGGACGGTGACGTCCTGGACGCGGCCGTGCTGATGATGCCGCTGTCGAAGTTCATCGCGCCGACCGACCCCAAGTGGCTGTCCACGCTGGACGCGTTGACGCAGGAACTGGTCTCGGACTCGCTGGTCTACCGCTACGACCCGCTGGCCAGCCCGGACGGACTGCGGGGCGACGAGGGCACGTTCTCGATCTGCTCCTTCTGGTACGTCGAGGCGATGGTGCACGCCGGCCGGGTCGACGAGGCGCGGCTCGCCTTCGAGAAGATGCTGACGTACGCCAACCATCTGGGCCTGTACGCCGAGGAGATCAGCCACACCGGCGAGCAACAGGGCAACTTCCCGCAGGCGTTCACCCATCTCGCGCTGATCAGTGCGGCCTTCAACCTGGACCGGGCGCTGGGCTGAGCCGGGCGCTGGGCTGAGCCGGGCGCTGGGCTGAGCCGGCGCCCCCCGTGCCGGGTCGGGCACCTTGAGGGAGCGCAGGCACAGTGGCAGGTCGACGCGTGTCCGGGCCGGCGGGCGGGCCCTCAGTGGCCGTGCCCGTCCCCGGCGCCCTCGTGTCCGGCCCCGGTCCGCACCGTGAACGCCGCCGTGTGGACCTGCCCCTGGTGCTTGAAGTCGAGGAACAGGCGGTACGTCCCGTCACTGGGCGCGGTGGCCGTGAAGGAGATGCCGGGGCCCGACTCGGTCTTGCCGTCGCCCGGTTCGCCGTTGGGGTGGACGTGCAGGTAGGCCAGGTCGCCGGAGCGCAGGGCGACGAGGTGACCGTAGGCACCGAGGTAGGGCTGGAGGTCGGTGACGGGCCTGCCGACGCGGGTGACCTCGAGCTTGAGCTCGGTCGCGGTGTTCGGGGTCAGCCCGCCGCTCAGCCGCACCTTGTAGCCGTCGACGTCGGCGGTGCCGCTCGGGGCCGGGAGCCGCTGGGGCGCGTAGCTGCCCGAGGCCGCCAGGTCCGCGCCGAGGACGAGGTTCTCGGCGCCCTTCTTGGCCGGGGTGAAATCGGCGAAGACGCGGTAGCCGCCCGCGCGGGGCAGTTCGACGGGGATGCTCCAGGTGCCGTCGGCGGCGCGGACGGGGTGCAGATGCCGGTAGGTGACGAGGTCGCGTGAGGCGACGATGAGGTGGAGTTCCTTGTCGTGCTCGCGCTGGTACGCGGTGACGGCACGCCCCGTGGAGTCCCGTACGGCGAAGCGCAGCTCGGTGCGCTGTCCGGCCGTGAGGTGCGGAGTCTCCAGGTCCAGGGCGTAGCCGGCCTCGGAGATCTGCAGCCCGCCCGCCGGGCTCTCCTCGTGCCCCGCCTCACCACCCCCTCCTTCGTGACTTTCATGTGGGGCGGGCGCGCTCTCCGTGACGATCGGGTCGACGCCCTTGCCCACGCCGTAGGCGGTACCGAAGGTCGCGGCGAGCGCTGCGGCGAACGCGGAGATCTTGAGTCCGGCATGCATGGCCAGCTCCTTGTGGATCACGGCCGCCGCGTCGGTCACGGGGCCTTCGATACCGCAGACCATACCCCTGGGGGGTATAAAGTCAAGCCGCTCGACCCGCTTGCATCTAATACCCCCTGGGGGTATACATGGTCACGGCGGAAACACCCGCCCCCTGTCGATCAGCACGAGGAGCAGCAGCGATGAACACCACCGCGACCGGAGCCCCCTCCGCGGCCGTCCCTGCCGAGGTCGAGCTCGCCATCGGCGGCATGACCTGCGCCTCGTGCGCCGCACGCATCGAGAAGAAGCTCAACCGCATGGACGGCGTCACCGCCACCGTCAACTACGCCACCGAGAAGGCGAAGGTCAGCTACGCCGGTGACGTCTCGGTCCAGGACCTGATAGCGACCGTCGAGAAGACCGGCTACACCGCGCAGGAGCCGTCGCCGCCGGAGGAACCCGGGGGCGACGAGCCCGTGGACGACGAACTGCGCACCCTGCGGCAGCGGTTGACGACCGCGGTGCTGCTCGCCGTTCCGGTCGTCGCGATGGCCATGGTCCCGGCCCTGCAGTTCGAGTACTGGCAGTGGCTGTCGCTCACCCTGGCGGCGCCGGTCGTGACATACGCCGGATGGCCCTTCCACAAGGCGGCGTTCACCAACGCGCGGCACGGGGCCGCGACCATGGACACGTTGATCTCGGTGGGCACGCTGGCCGCGTTCGGCTGGTCGCTGTGGGCGCTGTTCCTCGGCACCGCCGGCACCCCGGGCATGACACACCCCTTCGAGCTGACGATCGCCCGGGGCGACGGCGCCGGAAACATCTACCTGGAGGCCGCGGCCGGCGTCACCGCCTTCATCCTGGCCGGGCGCTACTTCGAGGCGCGGTCCAAGCGCAAGGCGGGCGCCGCGCTGCGGGCACTGCTGGAGCTGGGCGCCAAGGACGTGACCGTGCTGGGCGCCGACGGTCGCGAACAGACGGTACCGGTCGGCGAGTTGAAGGTCGGCGACCGCTTCCTGGTGCGGCCCGGCGAGAAGATCGCCACCGACGGAACGGTCGTCGAGGGCTCCTCGGCCGTCGACGCCTCGATGCTGACCGGAGAGTCCGTGCCGGTGGAGGTCGCCCCGGGCGACGCGGTCACCGGAGCCACGGTCAACGCCGGCGGGCGGCTCGTCGTCGAGGCCACCCGGGTCGGCACCGACACCCAACTCGCCCGCATGGCCAAGCTGGTGGAGGACGCGCAGAACGGGAAGGCGGCGGCGCAGCGGCTCGCGGACCGGATCTCCGCGGTGTTCGTCCCGATCGTGATCGCCCTCGCGCTCGGCACCCTCGGCTTCTGGCTCGGCAACGGCGCCGGGCTGACGGCCGCGTTCACCGCCGCGGTGGCCGTGCTGATCATTGCCTGCCCGTGCGCCCTGGGGCTGGCCACACCGACCGCGCTGCTGGTGGGCACGGGCCGGGGTGCGCAGCTCGGCATCCTCATCAAGGGCCCGGAGGTCCTGGAGTCCACCCGCAAGGTCGACACGATCGTCCTCGACAAGACCGGTACGGTCACCACGGGCCGGATGACGCTGCTGGCCGTGCACACCGCCGACGGCACGGACGAGGCCGAAGTCCTGCGGCTGGCGGGCGCGTTGGAGCACGCCTCGGAGCACCCGATCGCCCGTGCGGTCGCCGACGGCGCGCTGGAGAAGCTCGGTTCACTGCCGACGCCCGAGGACTTCGCGAACGTGCCGGGGCTCGGCGTGCAGGGCATCGTCGACGGCCACGCGGTGCTGGTCGGCCGGGAGCGGCTGCTCAGTGAGTGGGCGATGGAACTGCCGGGAACGCTGGCGCTGCTGAAGGCACAGGCCGAGGAGTCCGGTCGTACGGCGATCGCCGTCGCCTGGGACGGCGAGGCGCGGGCGGTCCTCGAAGTCGCCGACGCCGTCAAGGAGACCAGCGCGGAGGCGATCACGCGGCTGCGGGCGCTCGGTCTGACGCCGATCCTGCTGACCGGTGACAACGAGGCGGTGGCGCGGTCCGTCGCCCGCGAGGTCGGCATCGCCCCCGAGCACGTCATCGCCGAGGTGCTGCCGCAGGACAAGGTCGACGTCGTCAAGCGCCTTCAGGGCGAGGGGCGTTCGGTGGCGATGGTCGGCGACGGCGTCAACGACGCGGCCGCCCTGGCCCAGGCCGACCTGGGGCTCGCCATGGGCACCGGCACGGACGCCGCGATCGAGGCCGGTGACCTGACCCTGGTCCGCGGTGACCTGCGCGCCGCGGCGGACGCCATCCGGCTGGCCCGGCGGACCCTCGGCACCATCCGGTCCAACCTGTTCTGGGCGTTCGCGTACAACGTGGCCGCCCTGCCGTTGGCCGCGGCCGGACTGCTCAACCCGATGCTCGCCGGGGCGGCCATGGCCTTCTCGTCGGTGTTCGTGGTGGGCAACTCGCTGCGGCTGCGGTCGTTCAAGGCGGCGGACTGAACGGCCGCGGGGCTGAGAGGCCGACGGACTGAGAGGCCGATGGACTGAACCGCACACTGAACGGAACACTGAACCGCATACGACACGGGCGACGGCCCGCTGAAGAGGACTTCAGCGGGCCGTCGTCCCTACGCGTGCCGGAGCCCGGTCAGCCCAGCTTCTTCAGCAGCTCGTCGGCGAGCGGCGCGGAGGAGGCCGGGTTCTGGCCGGTGACGAGGTTGCGGTCGACGACGACCTTCGGGGTCCACGGCTCACCCACCTCGACCTGCACGCCCGCCTCGGTCAGCCGGTCCTGGAGCAGCCACTTGGCCCGGTCGGCGAGGCCGCCCTGGATCTCCTCGGCGTTGGTGAACGCGGCCACCCGGTAGCCCGAGAAGGAGTTGGTGCCGTCGTCCTTGACCGCGGCGAGCAGCGCGGCCGGGCCGTGGCAGACCACGCCGAGCGGCTTGCCCGACTCCAGGGCGAGGGTGAGCAGCTTGCCGGAGTCGGCGTCGACGGCCAGGTCCTCCATGGGGCCGTGGCCGCCCGGGTAGAAGACGGCGGCGTAGTCGTCGAGGTCGACGTCCGCGAGCTTGACCGGCTGCTGGAGCTCGGTCATCGCGGCGAGCGCGGCGGCGGTCCGGTCGGCGCCTTCCTGGCCGCCGTTGAACTCGGGCGCGAGGCTGCCCTGGTCGACCGGGGGGACGACACCGCCGGGAGTGGCCACGACGACCTCGTGACCGGCGGCCTTGACGGCCTGGTACGGGGCGACGGCCTCCTCGGCCCAGAAGCCGGTGGGGTGCGGGGTGCCGTCCGCGAGGGTCCAGTGGTCGGCGCCGGTCATCACGAAGAGGATCTTTGACATGGTTCGAACGTAGGTCGTCCACTCATAGAAATCCAATAGGCTCATATATATGAGAGATAGGGAAACCAATGTCCACCCGGTCGGAGGCCCGCTGGACCTGAACCTGCTGCGCACCTTCCTGACCGTGTACCGCACCGGCTCCTTCACCGCCGCCGCCCGCCTCCTCGGCCTGTCCCAGCCGACGGTGACCACGCAGATCCGGGCCTTGGAGCGGCAGCTGGACCGGGAGCTGTTCGAGCGGCTGGCCCGCGGGGTGGCGCCCGCGCCCTACGCGGACGAGCTGGCCGCCCGGATCGTCGAGCCCCTGGACTCGCTGGCCTCGGTGGCGCGACCCGACGACGACACCCCGGCCGAGCCCGTGCACCTCGCCGGACCGGCCGAGTACCTGGCCCGTTCCGTCCTGCCGGGCATCGCGCCGCTCGTGGAACGGGGCGTACGGCTGCGCGTCACGCCCGGGCTGACCGAGCCGCTCCTGGAGGATCTGCGTGCGGGCCGGCACGACCTGGTGATCGCCACGTTCCGGCCGCGCGGCCGGACCCTGACCTCCGTGCCGCTGAACGACGAGGAGTTCGTGCTGGTCGCCGGGCCCGCCTGGGCGGAGCGGATCGGCGGAGCGGGCCGGATCGCGGCGGAGGGGGCCGCCGCCCTGCACGGTGTCCCCCTGGTCGCGTACGCCGAGGACCTGCCCATCGTGCGCCGCTACTGGCGGCATGTGTTCGGCAAGCGCCTGGTGTGCCAGCCCGCGGTGACGATGCCCGACCTGACCGCGGTGCGGGCGGCGGTCGCGGGCGGTACGGGCTTCTCGGTGCTCCCCCGCTACCTCTGCGCCGACGAGCTGGCGTCCGGCGCGCTGGTCCTGCTGCACGACCCGGACGACCCGCCCATCAACACCGGCTTCCTGGTGCAGCGCCCCGGCGTCTCGGGCAACCCGCACGTGGCCGTCGTACGCGACCATCTGCTGAGGGCAGCCCGGGAGCAGCAGCCGAACCCCTGATCTTCAGGGCTTCAGGAAGGACGAGCGCGCGCCTTCGAGGGTGGCGTCCATCCGGGCCGCCTGCCCCTGAGTGAACATGAACATGCCCGCGTCGTCCGTGTAGTCCATGTAGTTCACGAACATGTCCCCGTCGGGCGCGTTGTTGCACGTCACATGCGGGAACGCGGGCATGCCGAAGTTGGGGCCGCCGGCGTTGGGGGTGTCCGCGACGAAGTCGCTGCCGCTGCAGCCCTGGCCGTCGTCGCCCCAGATGTGGAACAGGTTGAGCCAGTGGCCGACTTCGTGGGTCGCGGTCCGGCCCAGGTTGAACGGCGCCCGCGCCGTCCCCGTCGTACCGAAGAAGCCGTGGCCGATGACCACGCCGTCCGTCTCGGCGGGCCCGCCCGGGAACTGGGCGTAGCCGAGGATCTCCCCGAGGCCGGGGTCGGGGTCCTGGATGCGCGGGGCGACCCAGAGGTTGAGGTACTGGTCGGCGGGCCAGGCGTCGTGGCCGCCGCTCGACGCGAACTTGATCGCGTCGTCCGTGCCGAAGGTGTCCGTCGCGGTCTCGGTGCGGGTGATCCCGCTGGTGGGCCCGCCGGAGGGGTCCTGAGTGGCGAGCGCGAACTCGATGCGGCAGTCGGCGGTGAGCGACTGCCAGACCGCGGGGACCTCGGAGACATCCGGGTTGAGCATCCGGTAGTCCTGGTTCAGGACCTCGATCTGGCTCGCGATCTGCGCGTCGTCGATGTTCTGCTCGGGCGTGTGGTGGACGACGTGCACGACCACCGGGATCACCGTCACACCGACGCGGGCCGAGGTCTGCAGGCCGGTCTCGAAGGCGAAGGCCCGGTTCTCCACCGCGTCCCGCGCGAGAGCGTAGGCGGGGTTCTCGGTCAGCAGCCGCCGGTGGACCGGCATCGTGCCGCAGACGCGGCGGGCCGGGGCGGGGGTGGTCTCGTCGGTCTCGATCTCGGGCACGCTGCACCGCCTGACGATGGCCGCGCCTGCGGGGCGCGGAGGTGAGGGTGGAACGGGCCCGTTGAGGATTACGGTAGGGCGATCGCACGGACGCGGTAAGCCGAATCCCGGAATCCGCAGTAAGTACGGCGTTGCATTCCGTATCGGGTCAACTGGACAGGTTTCCTGCTCAACATGCACGGAACAGGAGGTGACCGGCGATGAGCGGTCCGCCGCCGGAACTGATCGGGACGTGGGTCCATGCGTACGAGGAGGACTCCCCCGGCGTGACGGTGTACCGCCCGGCCGGGTACCCGCTGCCGCCCGCGCGGGGTCGCCGGGGATTGGAGTTCGCCGCGGACGGCACGTACGTCGAGCACCTCATCGGACGCGGCGACACTCCGGGCCGGCGCACCGGCCGGTGGACGTCGGCGGACCCGGAGGGCCGTCGGCTGGCGCTGAGCCTCCCCGACACGGAGCAGCGCCGGCTGGAGATACTCCATGTCGACGGGCAGATCCTCAAGGTACGGGCTTCGGACGGAGGGCATCTTGTTCCGTAGCGGTGCGGTGGAGACGGTCGGTGCGATGCGCGGACATGCCGTGGCGGCGGTCGGTGCGGTGCGCGGACATGCCGTGGCGGTAGCGGTGGCGGTGGTCGGCGCGGTCACGCTCGTCGGTTGCGGCACGGAAGGGAGTGGCGGTTCGGCTCCGCATGGCTCGGGAGTGACGGCCGAGGCCTCGGCTTCGACACCGTCGCCCGCGCCGAAGCCGCCGCGGTCCCCCACCTCTGCACCCGCCCCCACCCCCACCCCGGTCCCCGTCACCAGCCCCGGCCAGCAGCTCGTGTCCCTGAGCATCAGCGGTGGCTTCGCCGGCGTCTCCCAGCAGGTGGTGCTGCGCGGCGACGGCACCGTCCACGCCCGTGACAACGGCAGGACCGCGGTGCACCGTCTCAGCGCGGCCGAGTTCCGCGAGCTGCGGACGCTGCTCGGCGATCCGGCACTGGACGAGGTCCCGGACTTCACGGTGAACACCGGCGCTGCGGACCTGTTCCAGTACGAGCTCCGCTTCGACGACCGCACGGTCGTCACCGACCGCTCCGCCGCGCATCCCGCCCTCGACCGCCTCATCGACGCCCTGAGCGAGTTTCTGCCGAAGAGCTGACGGCGTGCTCCCGCCTCGGTACGCAGACCAACTCCCGCCGCTTGAGGCGGCATTGACGGCCGACGCCGAACAGCGTCACGGTGATGGTGCGTCAGACACGGTCTGCCAGAGAACTCCGGAGGGCGTCCATGACTTCAGCGTCGACACCCCGCTCCGAATCCGACCACGTCCCCGTCCCCGGCCTCGACCCCGACCCCGACTCCGATTCCCAACTCCTGGCCCGGGTAAGGGAGATCCGTCCGCTGATCGAGGCCCACGCGCTGCGTACCGAGCAGCGCCGGAGGGTGACGGCCGAGGTCGTCGCGGCGCTCACGGAGGCCGGCGTCTACCGGATGAACGTCCCCCGGCGGTACGGCGGTTACCAGACGCGACCGCGCACCCAGGTCGACACGCTGGCCGAGGTGGCGGGGGCGTGCGGTTCGGCCGGGTTCACGGCCCTGATCCAGGCCGGCTGCGCGTTCATCGCCGCACTCTTCCCCGACCAGGCGCAGGACGAGATCTTCACAAGCCCCGATGTCCGGGTCGGCGGCACGCTCGTGCCGGACGCCACCGCCGTCGCGGTGGACGGGGGCTATCTGGTCAACGGCACCTCGGGCTTCGCCACCGGCTGCCAGGACGCCGACTGGCATCTGCTGACGGTCCGGGTCGAGTCGGACGAGGGTCCCCCCGAGGTGCTGTGGACGGCCGTGCCCATGTCGGAGCTGGAGATCCTGGACGACTGGCACGTCTCCGGGCTGGCCGGCTCCGGCAGCAACAGCGTCGTCGCCCATGACGTCCTCGTGCCCGCGCACCGCGTCCTGCCCGTCCAACCGCTGCTGGCGGGCGAGTTCCCCTCGAAGGCGAACGCGGACGACCCCTTCTACCGGGTGCCCGTCCTGCTGATGTTCTGCGCGTGGACGGCCCCGCACGCGCTCGGTGTGGCCCGCGCCTCCCTGGCGGGGTTCCGGGACCGCATCCACCGGCGGGGCATCACGTACACGTTCCATGCGCGGCAGCACGAGGCGGCCGTGACGCATCTCCAGACCGCCGAGGCGGCGATGAAGATCTCCTGCGCGGAGCTGCTGACGGACGACTTCGTCGCGCGGATCGAGGCCGGGGAGCCGTTCACGCCGGAGGAGCGCGCGAAGATCCGGGCGCAGACCGGTTATGTGGCGCGACTGTGCAAGGAGGCCGTAGATCTCGTCGCCTCCGCCTCCGGAGCGTCCTCGCTGCGCCTGGAGGTGCCGGTGCAGCGGGCGGTACGCGACCTGCACGCTCTGAACCTGCACTCCTTCGTCAATCCGACGACCAATCTGGAGCTGTACGGGCGGGTGCTGTCCGGGCTGGACGCGGGGACGCCGTTCCTCTGAGCCGGAGGCAGTCGTGCCGGTGAGCCCAGGCACTCGCGCCACTCTCACCGCTGAGCCGCAGGCCCTCGCGCTCCGCTGGAGAGGTGATCCAGACCACGAGGGAAACGATGCCGTTTCTCTGGCGGCGGGACTATGCTGACCCCAAGCGAACGAAACCGTTTCGTTCAGGAGGGTCGCCCATGACCTCTGTCCTCATCGTCAGCAGCCAGTCGCTCCAGCGTCTCGGCCTGCGCATGCTCCTGACGGACCAGCCCGACCTGACCGTCTCCGGCGAGGCGACCACCGGCGCCGAGGCGCTCCGCCTGAGTGCCGCGCTGCGCCCGGACGTCGTGCTGCTGGACGGCCGCGTCCAGGACACCGACGGCACCGATGTCATCCGCCGGATCACCCATCCCCCGGCCTTCGCGGCCTCCCCCGGCCTCTCCGAGGCGGCGGCTCGCCCGCCGCGCGTGCTCGTGCTGACGCCCGACACCCACGAGCAGTCCGCCTACGCCGCGCTGCGGGCCGGAGCCGGCGGTTTCGTCCTGGAGAGCGCCGCCCCCGAGGAACTCGTCGCGGCGATCCGGGTCGTGGCCGTCGGGGACGCCGTCATCACCCCGAATCTGACCCGCGCCCTCATCGACACCGTCCGGCAGCAGCAGCAGCCGGTCCGTCCCGCCACGACCGGGGTCGGCCTGGACACGCTCACCGAGCGGGAACGCGACGTCCTGACCGCCATCGCCTCCGGCTGGTCCAATGCGGAGATCGCGGAGCGGCTGAACATCGCCCCGACGACCGTGAAGTCCCACGTCAGCCACATCCTCGCCAAGATCGGGGCACGCGCCCGCGTGCACGCGGTGGTCTTCGCCTACGAGACGGGCCTGGTACGGCCCGCCGCCTGAGGGTGCGCGGGCCTCTCGCCACGGAGGTTTGAGCCACCGAGAAGTGGTCAGGCGCGAGGGATGTCCCAGCCTCCCTCCGCCGCGGTCCCGCCACCCACGCCCGACCGGAGAGCGGCCCCGCGTCCCGCCCCGGCCGGGAAACGCGACGCGTTCTTCGACAACGCCAAGTACCTGGCCATCGTGCTGGTGGCGGTGGGCCACGGGTGGGAGCCGCTGCGCGACGGCAGCCGGACGGTCAGCGCGCTCTACATGACCGTGTACGCCTTCCACATGCCGGCGTTCATCGTCGTGGCGGGCTATTTCTCCCGGAACTTCGACGCGAGCCCGCGGCGGCTCAGGCGGCTGGTGACCGGGGTCGCCCTCCCGTACGTCGTCTTCGAGACGGCGTACACCCTCTGGACACGCTGGACCGACGGCGCTCCGGACCGTCCGGTCAGCCTGCTGGAACCGCTGTATCTGACGTGGTTCCTGGCCGCGCTGTTCATCTGGCGGCTCACCGCCCCCGTGTGGCGGTCCGTGCGGTGGCCCCTGCCCCTCGCGCTCGGTGTCGCCGTACTGGCGAGCGTGACGCCGTCGATCGGCGAGGACCTCGACCTCCAGCGCACGCTCCAGTTCCTGCCGTACTTCGTCCTGGGCCTGTGTCTGAAACCGGACCACTTCCGCCTGCTGCGCCGCCGTTCTGTGCGCCTCCTGGCGGTGCCGGTGTTCGCGGGCGCGCTCGGCGTGGCCTACTGGGCGGTGCCGCGGCTGAGCGGCGCCTGGTTCTACCACCGTGACAGCGCCCAGGAACTCGGGGCACCCGGCTGGTACGGCCTGTTCATGACGCCGGTCGTCTTCGCCTGCTCGACGCTGCTGGTGGCCTGCTTCCTCGCGTGGGTGCCCGGCCGCCGGACGTGGTGCACCACCCTGGGCGCGGGCACGCTGTACGGCTATCTGCTGCACGGATTCGTGGCACGGGGCGCCGCGTCCTGGGGCTGGTACGACCCCGCGCGGGCCCACGAACCGCTCGGCGCCGTCGTCGTCACGGCCGTCGCCGCGGTGATCGTGACGTTGCTGTGCACCCCGCCCGTGCGCCGGGTGTTCCGCTGCGTCATGGAGCCGGACATGGCGTGGGCCTTCGGACGCGACCGGTCACGGGAACGCGTCGCCGCACCTGTGTGAGGCCCGGACCGTCACGGCGACGGCGGCCGGGAGGTGCCCGCGACCGTGGGCGTCGGGGTGATCTCGGGCAGGCGGGTCTCGCCGCCCGACGGGATCAGGGTGATGATCATGACGACGACCACGGCCGCGGCGACGAGCAGCACCAGCGCGACGAGCAGCCGGGAACGCACATCACGGACGGGCACGGACTCGGGGCGTGCCCTCGGACGCGTGGCGGGGCGTGCCGCCACGGCGGCCAACGCGGCCACGATCTCGTCCGCGCCCGGGCGGCGCGCCGGGTCCTTGACCAGGAGCCTGCGCAGCAGCGGTGTCAACGCGCAGTCCGGGCCCGGCAGTTCGGGTTCCTCGTAGACCACCGCGTACAGCGTCCCCGGCGTCGAAGGGCGCGCGAACGGGGACCGGCCGGTCAGCGCCGTGCAGAGAGTGGCGCCGAGCGACCACCAGTCGGAGGCGGGGCCCGGCGCCCCTCCGGTGGCCCGCTCCGGAGGCATGTACTCGGGGGAGCCGACGAGCAGGCCGTCCCGGGTCAGGCTCTGCGCGCCCTGTACGGCGGCGATCCCGAAGTCGGTGAGCACGACCCGGCGGCCGGGTCCCAGCAGGACGTTGCCGGGCTTGACGTCGCGGTGCAGCACCCCGGCGGCGTGCACCCGGCGCAGCGCCTCGGCGAGCGCGAGTCCGATGCGTGCCGTCTCCCGCACGCCCAGCGTCCCGTACCGGGCGACGGTCTGCTCCAGCGAGGGTGCCTCGACCAACTCCATGACGATCCACAGCCGGTCGCCCTCCTCGGCCACGTCGTAGACGCGGACCACGCCCGGGTGGTCGATGCGTGCGCTCGCCCGTGCCTCGCGCAGCGCGCGTTCCCGGCGGGTGCGTTCGTCGGGGTCGGTGCCGGGGCCGTCGAGCCACAACTCCTTGATCGCGACCTGCCGTTCGAGCATCTCGTCGCGAGCCCGCCACACCCGTCCCATGCCTCCCTGTCCGACGCTCTCCGCAAGGCGGTAGCGGCCGGCGATGCGCATGGGTGTCCACCTCCCCCGCCTTCCATCACAACACAGGCCGCCGGTCCACGACAGGGCACGACCGGCCGACCGCCGTACGGCCCACTGGACTCCGGTGCCCCGCGCGCGACGCCGGGCGCGCGGACGCGCGGCTCAGGGGCGCCAGTACAGCGCGGGGTCGGGGTGGTCGGTGAACCCCAGGTCGCGGTAGAGGGGTTCGCCCTCGGCGGAGGCGTACAGGTCCACGCGGGCCACCTCGCGCTCCCGGAACCAGTCGAGCAACTCCCGCATGATCGCCCGGCTGTGCCCGCGTCGCCGCTCGGCGGGGTCCGTGACGACGCCGAGGACCTGGCCGATCCGGCCGTTGAGGAGGTGCGGTCCCGGCAGGCGCTGTTCGACGACACCGATCCCGCAGGCGGCGAGGCGACCGCCCGTGCCGTCGACGACGAGGATGCGCACGGTGTCCGAGGTCAGCTTCTCGGTCAGCACCACGGCCAGTGCGTCCAGCCAACTGCCGTTCTCGGAGGGTGGGTTGAAGAAGGAGTCGTCGAGTCCGTCGAACAGCAGGGCCCGCAGGCGCAGGAGTTCGACGAGGTCGTACTCCCCCGCCCGGCGGACGGCGGAGCGGACGGCGGTGCGTTGTCCCATGCCGACGAGCCTGATGTAATGACCTTATGCATCTCAACCCTTACGGCGAGGATGCCGTGAACCTCGCCGCCGACCTGGCCAACCGCCGCCCTGCCGACGCCGGGGAGCTCGCGGACCGCTGCCGGGCCGCCGGGTTGGCGGTGGAGGGGCCGGTCACCCCGGACGACCTCGCCCGGGTCGGGGCGACGCTCGACGCGTGGGAGAAGGTCGTCGACGCGACCGCCGGGCACGAACGCGCCGCGCTGGTCAACGAGATGCTGGCCGCTGCCGCCGCCCACCCGCGGATGACCGACCACGTCGGCAGCGGCTGGCACCTGCACTACCGCGACGACGACCAGCCGCTCGGCGGCGTGCTGTCCTCGCTCATCTCGGTCGGCACGGCACTGCATCTGGCGGGCCGCGGCATGCACCGCCTCAGCCGCTGCGCCGTGACCGAGTGCACCACGATCTTCGCGGACACCTCCCGCACCGGAAGGCAGCGCTACTGCTCCCAGCGGTGCGCCAACCGCGACGCGGTACGACGTCATCGCGCCCGCGGGGGGCCGTCCGCCCACTAGCGGACGGCGCCCCGCGGGGCCGGCTCACTCGCCGACCGGCGTGCCGCGCTGCCACGCCCAGGCCAGCCGGTCCGCGCCCGACTGGTTGGTGGTCCTCAGCCAGGGCTTCGCCGGGTCGCCGGTGAGCTCCTGTATCGAGTAGATGTCGTCGGTGCGCAGGCCCGGCCAGTACACCGAGCCCATCCTCAGCTCGCGGAAGGTGTCGGTGACGGCCTGGATGAAGTTGACGTAGTTGTCGTCCGGCGTCTTCACGTTGTAGTTCAGGCCCGTGGTCATCGGGGCGCCGAACTCGTCGGCGACCGTGCGGTTGGCGCAGTCGCCGATGCGCACCTTCAGGTCGGCGACCCACTCGTCGTAGGTGGCGTACGACTTCCAGAAGCCGTAGTGGTGCAGGGACAGGTAGGTGCCTTTCAGACGCGGGTCGGCGCAGACGGACGTGACGTGGTCGTTGTAGCCGGCGCCACTGACGAAGACGCGGTTGCGCGGCACCGACGGGTAGGTCTGGAGCCACTTCGCCGCGATGTCGGCCCATTCGGTGTCGGTGTAGCCGTGCGGCTCGTTCATCGGCTCGAAGTAGACCCGGGAGTTGCCCTTGTAGGCCTTGACGACCGTGTTCCACATCGGCCAGTAGGTGGCCTCGTCGTCGATGTAGCCGTCCTTGCGGTCGCCGGTCCCCTCCCAGTAGCTGACGATCACCTTGAAGCCGTGGGCCGTCGCGGCGTCGACGACCCCGCGGTACGACTTCCAGTAACTGCCGTTGACCGTGTACGGGTTGATCGGCAGCCGCACCGTGTTGGCGCCGAGGTTCGCGCGGAACGCCGAGATGATGCGGCTCGCCTTGGTGTAGGTCTGCGCGTAGGTGTCCGAGGTCGACAGGCCGGACAGCTGGAGGGTGTCGTCGGCGAAGTTGTCGCGCGGATCGGCCCAGTTGACGCCCTTGAACTGGGTGGTGTCGATGCTCGGCGCGGCTGCGGCGGGGCTGCCCGCGAGCCCGGCACCGGTGACGGCGGCGATCGCGACCGCGGCGAGGACGGCCCGTGTACGGGGCTTGAGACGGGTGCTGACAGGGGTCTTGCGCATCGACGTACCCTTCCGGAGCGACAGGATGTTTACGTAAACATCACGGCGCCGGAATCGTGGCACCCACCCCCACGAGCGTCAAGGTTTCCCACACGTAACATCCATTGCGACGGCAGCGACTTGAGCGGGCGGCGACGGCCGAGGGCCGTCCGGAAGGGCGCCGGCGCGTCCGGCGCGGAGCGGGACACCGCCCCGCGGCGGCAGCCCGCTGTCACTCGTCCGTGGGGCGAAACCGCAGTTCCGGCGGACGGGAGGGGCCCGCGCCCCGAGAATCCGGGCCATGGGAACTGGTCGGCGAACCCGACGGATCGGTCTGCTCTATCTCCTGCTGTCGGTCGCCGGCATGGCCGGGGCGGTGAGCGTGACGCTCCGCTTCGATCTGCGGACGGCCGAGACGATCGCGGCGCTGCTGCCGTCCCTCGGTGGCACGTACCTGTCCTGGGCGACGTTCCGGGCCGGCCCCCGGGAGGCGGAGCAGCGGGACGACCCGGCCGCGGTCGCCGACCGGCTGGCGGTCGCCGTGCGCCGCCAGTGGGAGGCCGAGGCGGCGGTGCGGCGGCTGAACGACCCTTATCCCCTTCCGGTGTCCTGGCGACCGGCCGACGTGCGCTTCGGGGAACCGCCGGCAGTGCTGCGGGAGATCGCCGAGAGCTGGCCCGGCGCCCGGTCGGGGGCTCGCTCGGGCTGGGCCGGCGAACCGGCCGCGCTGGCCGGGACGGGCGGGGAGATCGCCGAGGTGTTCCTGGAGCGGGTGCCGACCCGCCGCCTGGTGGTCCTGGGCGGTCCCGGCAGCGGCAAGACGATGCTCCTGGTCCGGCTGCTGCTGGCGCTGCTCGCCGACCGTCCGGCGGGCGGCCCGGTCCCGGTGCTGTTCTCACCGGCCTCCTGGAACCCCGCCGAACAGCCGCTGGAGTCATGGCTGGCGGAACAGCTCGCGCGTGACTACAGCGGACTCGGCGATCCGGAGGCCGGGGCGGCGGACCGTGCCGGACGGATCGGGCGGGCCCGGCTGCTGCTGGAGCACCGGCTCGTGCTGCCGGTCCTCGACGGCTTCGACGAGATCCCCGAACCGTTCCGCGCCCGGGCGCTGGACGCCGTCAACTCCGCCCTGCGGCCCGGGCAGCCGCTCGTGCTGTCCAGCAGGGCGGAGGAGTACGGGGCGACGCTGGCCCCGGCCGACGGGGTGCCGGTCCGGCTCAGCGGGGCCGCCACCGTGGAGCTGCGACCGCTCCAGGTGCCGGACGTCGCCGCCTATCTGCGCCGGGACGCCGGCGGCGGGGAGAGCGCGGACGCCCGCTGGGAGCCGGTGGTGCGGCTGCTCGGCACCGACACCCCCGTGGCCCGGGCGCTGACCTCACCGCTGATGCTGTTCCTGGCCCGGACCGTCTACAACCCCCGGCCGGGCGAAGGAGCGGCCGGTCTCCCCGACCCCGCGGACCTGTGCGACCGGGACCGTTTCCCCGATCCCGCCGCGGTGCGCGCCCACCTCTTCGACGCGTACGTGCCCGCCGCCTACCGGCCGCACCCGGACCACCCCTGCCGCTGGACCCCCGAGCAGGCCGAGCACGCCTTGCGCCAGTTGGCCCGGCAGTTGCGCGGTTCCACCGACCTCGCCTGGTGGCAGTTGCGCAGGGTGCTGCCGGTCCGCGTCGCCCAGGTGGTGACCGGGCTCGTCCTCAGCGTCGTGGCCTGGGTCTCCGCGACCGGGGCGGGCCGGGTCACCGCGTATGTCGGCGGCCTGGACTCCGGGTGGCTGACGGGCCCGCCCGCGCCGATGGTCGCGGGCCTGGCCGGAGGCATCGCGGGCGGCATCGGCTGCGGACTGGTCGCCGGGGTCACCGGCGGCGTCGCCGAGGGGCTGACGCATCTGCTGGCCACCGGTCAGGCGGCCTGGCCCGCGACCACGACGGCCGGGGGCCTCGCCTACGGTTTCGCGGGCGGCATCGTCGGCGCGCTGTCCAGCAGAGTGGCCGTGCAGCGGTCCGACTCGGCGGCCCGGCGCTGGAACTGGCGCAAGTGCGCCCTCGGTTTCCTGACGGGTGCGGCGCTCTGGTTCTCGTACCGCCTCACGTACGGCCCGCGGGCCGCGCTGGTCGGCGCCCTGCTCACCGGCACGGTCTACGCGGTGGCGGGTGGTGCCCTGGGGGGCCGGGCGAGCAGTCTGTCGGCGCACCGGGCGGGCGCGGTACCGACGGTCAGGACTCGGTGGGCCTGGGACTGGCGGGGGTTCGGGACGGGACTGGCCTGCGGTTCCGCCATCGGTGTCACCCACTGGGCGGTCCTGCGCGTGCTGGGTCTGCTGGCCGGGTCGTCCTCGTACCCGCTGAGCACGATGCTGGCGTTCTCCTGCGCGTTCGGTCTCGCCGTGGGCCTCGCCCGCGGTCTCACCGGGAAGCCCGCCGACCTCACCGCGCCGGTGGCGCCCGCCCTGCTCCTGGAGCAGGACCGCAGGATCGTCGGCCGGCTGTGGGCCGTCGTCGGCCTGGCGGTCGGCGCCGGGTTCCTGCTCACCTACGGCGTCGACGCCGTCGTCCGGGGCAGCCTCTTCTACGGCCTCGGCCGCGGCACCACGGACGGCCGGGCCATCGCGATGAGCCCGCTGCACATCCTCGACCGGGGTCTGGCCTACGGCGTCACCGTCGGCCTCGCCGCCGCGCTCAGCCACAACGCCTGGTGGTACCACACCCTCGCCCGTCACTATCTGGCCGTGCGCCGGGGCCTGCCCCGCGACCTGACGGCCTTTCTCACCGACGCCCACGAGCGGCACGGGGTGCTGCGGCAGACGGGTGCCGTCCACCAGTTCCGCCACCTCGACCTGCAACGCCATCTCGCGGAGTCGGACCCCCCGGCGGGCATCCGACCCCGGCCACCCCGGCCCCGGCAGCAGGTGCCGGACAGCACGGACCCGGATCGGGTGAGCCGGACGTGAGCGTGCGCGTCGGGGACGGGCCCGGCCCCGAGTGCGGCCGGGCCCGGGCCGGTTCAGGCCGTGTGGAGGGTCAGGCCGTACCGGTTGAGGATCTCGTTGACCGGCTGAAACCAGGTCTCTCCCCCGCTGGAGCAGTTGCCCCAGCCGCCGGAGGTGACGCCCTGCGCCTGGTCACCGCTGATGAACGAGCCGCCGGAGTCGCCCGGTTCGGCGCAGACGCTGGTCTTGGTCATCTGATGCACCGCGCCCTGGCTGTAGTTGACGGTCTCGTTCATCGCCAGGACCGTGCCGCAGTGCCAGTGCGTGGTCGAGCCCGAACGGCAGACGGAGGACCCCACGGGTGCCACGTTCGAGCCGCGCACCAGCTGGTCGGAGACGGTGCCCCAGCCGAGCACGACCGGCACCGTCCACCAGCCGCTGCCCACGTTGACCCAGGCGTAGTCGTTGTCCGGGAAGGACGAGCCCTGGAAGTTGCCGACGTAGCTGCGGTCCCACCCGTAGACGGCGCCGGTGTGCTGGTCGCAGTGTCCGGCGGTGATGAACCCGCCGTAGACCGAGAAGCCTATGGAGCAGCGGACGTTGCCGGTGTAGAAGGGGTCGCCGCCGACGGTTCCGGCGGCGAAGGTCCGGGGTGCGGTGGCGATGGGCCGGACGGTGACGGGGCCCGCGCGGTGGGCCTGGGACACGAAGCGCCGGACATCGTTGTCGGCCCGTTCACTCGCGACGACGTCGACGACGACGGTGCTCGCCTGCGGGTCGACGTGCCACCCGGCGACGCCGGCCGGTGCGGAGAGCTTGTCGAGCCGGGTCTGGGCCGCGGCGAGTTCGCGGGCGGTGTGGCCGACGGTGCGGACGGCGGCGCCGGTGGCCCGCACCGCCCGGACGGTCGCCTCCGTCGCGTCCGGGGTGAGGCCGACGGCCAGTGTGCCGGCGGTGGCGTCGAACCAGGTCCCGCCGAGTGAGCTCCCGGCGGCCTCGCGGGCCTTGGGCTCGGCGGCGGTGGCCCGCTGTTCGGCCGCGAGCCGCTGCTCGGCCTGCGTCTTCGTCAGGTGCAGGTCGCGTTGCATGGCGGTGAGGAGACCGGCGGAGGCGGGCGCCTTCTCCGGTCGGGTGTCGTGGGCGGAGGCGGGGGCGGCACCTGCGGCGAGGCCGGCGCCGAGAGTGAGCAGTGCGGCCAGGGCGGTGTGCGTGAATCCGGTGCGTCTCATGGAGGTTGCCCTTCGTCGTTCCATGGCAGTGGGGGTGGAACAATAGGGATCTGAGAGCGCTCTCATAGTGGGGCCGGGCAGAGCGTAGCGGTTGGCCGCGGGCAGGTCCATACCAATCCGGCCACTCTCTCGGACGTCGTACGCCCCGCGCCCAACTGACCATGGCCGGGCACGTCGTTGGGGCGGCCCGACATAGGCTTCTCGAAGATCCGCCGCGGAGTGGAGTCCCCCCTCGACAGGAGGCCCGATGGGTTTGCCGGATGCGATCCGGGTTCGGCCGGTGCCGGAACTGCTCGCGCAGAACGCCCTGCGGTACGGCGGGAAGTCGGCCTTCGCCGACGACCGGCGCGAGGTGAGCTGGGCCGAACTGGACCGCAGGACCGCCCGGTTGGCGACCGGACTCGGGGTCGAGCGCGGCACCAGGGTGGCGTTCTTCCTCGCCAACGGCGTGGAGCTGGTCGAGGGTCTGCTGGCGACCGTGCGCGCCGCGGCGGTCGGGGTGCCGCTGCCGCCACGCGCCACCCACACCGAGCTGGCCCAGCTGCTGGCGGACTGCGACCCGGCCGTGGTCGTCACCGACCAGCGGCGACTGCCCCGGATCGCGGGGATGGTCGTGGGACGGCCCGTGCGACTGGTGGTGGTCGGCGAGGGGCCCGTACCGGACGGCGCCGAGCACTTCGAGGACCTCGCGGAGGGGGCCGCCCCGGCTCCCCGCGACGACCTGGACCTGGACGAACCCGCCTGGCTGCTCTACACGTCCGGCACCTCCGGCACGCCCACGGCGGCCGTCTCCAGCCAACGCTCCGCGCTCTGGTCGTCGTTCGCCTGCTATCTGCCCCGGCTCGGCCTCACCGCCACGGACCGCGTGCTCTGGCCGCTGCCGCTCGCCCACACCTACGCCCACTCCCTGTGCGTGCTGGGCACGACCGCGGCCGGGGCCGGCGCACGGCTCACCTCGGCATCGGCGCCGGCGCAACTCGCGCGCCTGGTCGCCGAGTTCGAGCCGACCGTGCTCGGCGGAGTCCCGCTCACCTTCCGGCAGCTCCTCGACACCGGCCTCGGCGCGGTGCCCTCGCTGCGGGTGTGCGTCACCGCGGGCGCGCCGAGCGACCCGGAGCTGCGGGAGCAGGTGGAACGCCGGTTCGGGGCACCGCTGCTCGACGGGTACGGCTCCACGGAGACCTGCGGGAAGATCGCCATGGAGGCGCTCGACGGGCCGCGGGTGCCGGGCAGCAGCGGGACACCGGTTCCCGGCATGGCCGTCCGGCTGGTCGATCCGGACAGCGGTCTGGATGTCGTCGGGCGCGAAGGTGAGATCTGGGTGCGCGGCCCCGGTGTCATGCTCGGCTACCACAACCGGCCCGAGACGGACGCCGACACCGTGCGGGACGGCTGGTACCGCACGGGTGACCTCGGCCGGTTCGGCGCGGGCGGCTGCCTGACCGTCACCGGACGGCTCAACGACCGGATCGTGCGGGGCGGCGAGAACGTCGACCCGGCCGAGGTCGAACGGGTGCTGCGCGCTCTGCCCGGGGTACGGGACGCAGCCGTGGTGGCACGGGCGCATCCGCTGCTGGGCGAGGTCCCGGTGGCGTTCGTGGTCCCGGCGGAACCGTCGCTGGACCCCGCCGGGCTGCTGCGGGGCTGCGCCGCGGTGCTGTCGGCGCACAAGGTGCCCGAGGAGGTGCTGTTCACCCCGGCCGTCCCGCGCACGGCGGCGGGCAAGCCGCGACGGGCGGTGCTGCGCGAGACCCTCGCCGAGCGGCCCCCGGCACCGGACCTCGCCGGACTGGCCGGTCTGACAGCGGGCGAACGGCGCGCGCTGCTCACGGAGTTGGTGTGCCGGGAGGCCGAGGCGATCCGGGGCACGGCCGCCGATCCCGGCACCGCGTTCGCCGATCTCGGTCTGACCTCGATGGACGCCATGACCTTGTGGCACCGGCTCAGTCTGCGCACCGGGCTGCGGCTGCCCGCGACCCTGGTCTGGGACCACCCGAACCCGGCCGCGGTCGCCGCCCACCTGGACACCCGGATGAGCGGCGAGGCCCCCGAGCGGACCGCACCGCCGCGCGGTCCGCAGGCCGAGCCGGTGGCGATCGTCGCCGTCGGCTGCCGCTACCCGGGCGGGGTGAGCTCCCCGGAGGACCTGTGGCGGCTGGTGTCCGACGGGGTCGACGCCACCGGCGACTTCCCCGCCGACCGCGGCTGGGACCTCGACGCCCTGCACCATCCTGACCCCGACCGACTCGGCACGACGTACACCCGGCGCGGCGGATTCCTCGACGGCGTGGCCGACTTCGACCCGCTGTTCTTCGGGATCTCACCCCGCGAGGCCCTGGCCATGGACCCGCAGCACCGGCTGCTCCTGGAGGTGGCCTGGGAGACGCTGGAGCGCGCCGGCATCCCCGCGCCGGCACTGCGCGGCAGCGCCACCGGGGTGTTCGTGGGCCTGATGCACGCCGGGTACGGCACCGGGTTGTCGCCGCACGAGTTGGAGTCGCACATCGGCATCGGCTCGGCGGGCAGTGTGGCCTCCGGCCGGATCTCCTACGTCCTGGGGCTGCGCGGCCCGACCATGACCGTGGACACGGCCTGTTCGTCGTCGCTGGTCGCGATGGACCTGGCGGCGAAGGCGCTGCGGGCGGGCGAGTGCACCCTCGCGCTGGCCGGCGGGGTGACGGTGCTGTCGAGCCCGCAGCCGTTCATCGCGTTCAGCAGGCAGCGCGGCCTGGCGGCGGACGGCCGCTGCCGGTCGTTCGCGGCGGGCGCGGAGGGCACCGCGTGGGGCGAGGGGGCCGGCCTGGTACTGCTGGAGAAACTCTCGGACGCCCGGCGCAACGGCCACCCGGTGCTGGCGGTGCTGCGCGGGTCCGCGGTGAACTCCGACGGCGCGTCGAACGGCCTGACCGCCCCCAGCGGCGAGGCGCAGCGCGAGCTGATCCGCCGGGCACTGGCCGACGCGGGCCTCGGTCCGGCCGACGTCGACGTGGTCGAGGGCCACGGCACCGGCACCGCGCTCGGCGATCCGATCGAGGCGGGCGCCCTGCTGGCCACGTACGGCCAGGGCCGCGACCCGTCCGACCCGGTGTGGCTGGGCTCCGTGAAGTCCAACCTCGGACATCCGCAGGCCGCCGCCGGGGTGGCCGGTGTGATCAAGATGATCGAGGCGATGCGCCACGGCGAACTGCCCCGCTCGCTCCACGCGGAGCAGCCGTCGCCGCACGTGGACTGGTCCCAGGGGGCGGTACGCCTCCTCGACCGCCCGCGCCCGTGGCCGGACCGCGACCGGCCGCGCCGGGCGGCCGTGTCGTCCTTCGGCATCGGCGGCACCAACGCCCATCTGATCATCGAGGAGCCGCCGTCGGAGACCGGGCCCGGCGCACCGCAGGGCACCCGTCCGCCGCTCACGCCCTGGCTGGTCACCGGCGCCGACGAGGCCGGACTGCGGGCCCACGCCGGGAAGTTGGCGGAGGCACTGGCGGACGTCACGGACGAGGCCGCGCCGGACGTGGCGTACTCGCTGGCCACCACCAGGACCCCGCTCCCCCACCGCGCGGCCGTGCCGGCCGGCAGCGCCTACGAACTCCTGGCGGGGCTGCGCCGGTTGGCCGCCGGGGCGGAGGATCCCGCACTGTTCAGGGGTACCGTGCGCGGCATCCCCAGGTCGGCGCTGCTCCTGGCCGGCCAGGGCGCGCAACGCGCCGGGATGGGCCGCGAACTCGCCGTCGCCTTTCCGGTGTTCGACACCGCGTTCACCGAAGTGTGCGAGCTGTTCGGCCCGTTGCTGGACCGTCCGCTGCGGGAGGTGGCCGACGATCCCGACGGCCGCCTGCTGGACCGTACGGACTACGCGCAGCCCGCGCTGTTCGCCTTCGAGGTCGCCCTGCACCGGCTGCTCGCCGAGTGGGGTGTGCGGCCGGACTATCTGGTCGGCCACTCGATCGGCGAGCTGGCCGCCGCGCACCTCGCGGGCGTCTTCTCGCTCCCCGACGCGGTCCGGCTGGTGGCCGCCCGGGGCCGGCTGATGGCGGCCCTGCCCGCGGGCGGTGCGATGGTCGCGGTGCGGGCCTCGGAGGCGGAGGTCGCGCGCCGGCTCGCCGAGCTGCCCGGCCGGGTGGCGATCGCGGCCGTCAACGGGCCGGCGTCGGTCGTGGTCTCCGGCGACGAGGACGCGGTGACCGCGCTGGCCGCGGCGTTCGGCGGCCGGAGCACCCGGCTGCGGGTGAGCCACGCCTTCCACTCGCCGCTGCTCGACCCCGTGCTGGCCGAGTTCCGCGCGGTCGCCGAGACCGTGACCTACCGGCGGCCGTCCGTGCCGGTGGTCTCCACGGTGACCGGCCGCCCCGAGCCGGACGCCCTCGCCACCGCCGACCACTGGGTGCGGCAGGCGCGCGAGACCGTCCGGTTCGCCGCCGCGGTGAACTGGCTGGCGGCAGCGGGGGTGACAGCCTTCGTCGTCGCCGGGCCCACCGCCGCGCTCGGTGTGGCGGCCGAGGAATGCCTCGCGCCGGACACGGGCTCGGTGTTCACGTCGTGCTCCGATGCGCGTGGGACGCTCGCGGCGCTGGCCGCGCTGCATGTGCACGGGGTGCCCGTCGACTGGCGGTCGGTGTACGCGGGCAGCGGCGCCCGTCGGCGCACGTTGCCGACCTACCCCTTCCAACGGCAGCGCTACTGGCTGCACGCGGTACGGCACCCGGTCGCCACCGGGCACCCCCTGCTGGGCGCGCCCCAGCCGGACGCGGACGGCCCCGGCGTACGGCACAGCGGGACGCTGTCCGCGGTACGGCAGGCCTGGCTCGCCGACCATGTGATCGGCGGCCAAGTGCTGTTGCCCGCGGCGGCCTTCGCCGAGCTGGCCTGCCACGCGGCCGGGGTGTCCGGTCCGGTCCGGCTGGCCGACCTGGCCTTCCGGGAGCCGCTGGTGCTGCCCGCGGCGGAGGCGGTGCACGTGCAGGTCGTCACCGGCGGGCCGGACGAGGCGGGTAACCGGGCGGTCGCCGTCTATGCGCGGACGGGCGAGACGTGGACGCGGCACGCCACGGCGACGATCGCCCCGGTCGGCGCGGCTCCCGTCGTACCGCCGAGGGTCTGGCCGCCCGCCGGAGCCGAGCGGCTCCCGGTCGACTACGACCGCCTCGCCGCGCACGGCCACGCCTACGGACCGGCCTTCCGCGCGGTGACCGCGCTGTGGCGCCGGGGGACCTCCCTGTACGCCGAACTGGCCCTGCCGCCGCGGGAAGCGGCGACCGCCGGCTCCTACGTCCTGCACCCCGCGCTGCTCGACGCGGCCCTGCACGCGGCGCTCCTGGCCGAGGGCCCCGGCGCGGCGCGGGTCCCGCTCACCTGCGCCGGGCTCACCGTCCACGCGACCGGCGCGACCGCCGCACGGGCCCATCTGGAACGGCTCGGCCCGGACGAGTTCCGGGTCACCCTCACCGACCCGGCCGGAGCGCCCGTCGCCGCGGTCGAGTCACTGGTCACGCGGGCACTTCCCCCTCAACGCGCGCACGGGCGTGCCGAGTTGTACCGGCCGGCATGGCGTCCCGGGGCGCCGGGCGGCACGGCCGACACGCGTCATGAACAATTCGACCTGACGGGCCCGGCCATGGGCACGGACCTGCCCGAGCGCGTGCGGAGCCTGCTGGGCGCCACGCTCGCGCGCATCCAGGACTGGGTCGCCGACGCCCGCCCGGGGCGGCTGCTGATCCTCACCGACAACGCCACCGGGGACGACCCCGACCCGGCCGGGGCGGCGGTGGCCGGACTCGTACGCAGCGCCCAGTCCGAGCACCCCGGCCGGATCGTGCTCGTCGACCGGCGCGGGGGCCCGGCGTCCGCGGCGGACCTGGAGACGGCGCTGCGCACCGGCGAACCACAGGTCGCCCTGCACGACGGCACCGTACTGGTCCCGCGGCTGACCACACCGAAGCCTGCCACCGACCCCGGGACACCGGTGCTCGATCCTGAGGGCACCGTGCTGGCGCCGCGGACGGCCACGCCGAGGTCTCCCGCCGAGCCCGGGACGCCGGTGCTCGATCCCGACGGCACCACACTGGCGCCGCGACCGATCACACCGAAGCCTCCCACCGACCCCGGGACACCGGTGCTCGATCCTGAGGGCACCGTGCTGGTCACCGGCGGTACCGGGGCGCTCGGGGCGAGCCTCGCCCGGTACCTGGTCGGGCGGCGCGGGGTGCGTCATCTCGTGTTGGCCGGGCGCAGCGGTCGTACGCCGGCGTGGGTCGGCGAACTGGACGCGGCGGTACGGGTGGTGGCGTGCGACGTGCGCGACCGGGCGGCCGTCGACGCGCTGGTCGCGTCCTGCCGCGCGCCGCTGACCGCGGTGTTCCATCTGGCCGGTGTGGTGGACGACGGCGTCGTGGACGGCCTGACGCCGGAGCGGCTGGCGGATGTGCTGGCGCCGAAGGCGGACGCGGCCTGGCATCTGCACGAGGCCACCAAGGACCTCGGGCTGTCCGCCTTCGTGCTCTACTCCTCCGCCGCGGGTGTGCTGGGCCGCCCCGGACAGGCCAACTACGCGGCGGCCAACGGTTTTCTCGACGCGCTGGCCCGCCACCGCACCGCACGGGGCCTGCCCGCCCAGTCCCTGGCCTGGGGGCCGTGGGCCACGGCCGACGACGATGGCATGGCGGCCCGGGTCGCTCCGCACCGGCTCACCGACGGCGGTGTCCGCACGGTCGGCGAGGAGGAGGGCGTCGACCTGCTCGATCGTGCGCTGCGCACCCCGGAGCCGGTGCTCGTGCCGATCGCGCTGGACCTGACGGCACTCGGCGCCGCGACCGCCCCGCCGGTCCTCACGGATCTGCTGCCGCGGCGTCCGGCCACCACTCAGGCCACCGCCCCTGACGGCACCCCCGCCGCACAGGCGCCCGGCGCCTGGCGTGAGCGTCTGGCGGCCGTGCCGACGGACGAACGCCAGGCGGTGCTGGCCGAGTTGCTGCGTGCCGAGATGGCCCTGGTCCTGGGCTTTCCGGACGCGGCGGCCCTCCCCGCCGAACGGGCCGTCACCGAGCTCGGCTTCGACTCGCTGACGGCGGTGCAGTTCCGCAACCGGCTCAGCGCGTTCACGCGGGTACGGCTGGCGGCGTCGGTCGTGTTCGACCATCCGACGCTGCCCGAGCTGGCCGCGCACGTGTACGAGGCCCTGCGCCAGGTGCTGCCGGACACCGAGGCCGATGCCGAGGACCCGGCCCCGACTCCGGCGGACGAGGCGTCGCCCTACCGCTTCGGGCTCCTCTACCACCAAGTCCTGCGCGAACGAGGCCCGTTGGAGGCCATGGGCCTGCGCTACCTCGCCTCCCACGCCCTGCCCTCCTTCTCCGTCCCGGACGGGCCCCGGCACGCCGTGGCTCCGGTCCGGCTGGCCCGGGGCACGGGCCCGACCCTGCTGTACATCCCGGACTACCTCACGCCGTACCACCGCGTTCCCACCGGTCTGGCGAAGCAGTTCGACGGCGAGCGCGACCTTTTCCTGCTGGAGCATCCCGGGTTCGGCGTCCGGCGTGCCGTTCCGGACGGCCCGGCGGCGCTCGTGCGCACGCATGTCGACACGGTGCGGTCCCTGTCGGTGAACGGTCCGGTGGTCCTGGTCGGCCACTGCGCGGGCGGCGTGATCGCGCACGCCGTGGCGCGGGAGCTGGCGCTGGCCGGTGCGCCACCGGTGGGGCTGGTCCTGCTCGACGCGCACACGGGTGTGCTGCGCCGGGACGACGCGCGGGCGCTGGCACTGATGGCCGCCGGGGCAGAACTGCCGGACGACGTCGTCGCCGAGTTCGACGACTCCCTGCTGATCGCGGGCGGCGGTTACGCGCGCGTGCTGGAGAACTGGGAGCCCGAGCCGTCACCGGTCCCGACCCTGCTGGTGCGGGGCCGGCCGACCGCGCAGATGCTGCGTGTCGACCCCGCCGCCGACTGGCGGCCGCGCTGGCCGCTCCCGCACGAGGCCGTCGACGTCCCCGGCGACCACTACACCCTCGTCCACCACGACGCCGACACCACGGCCGCGGCGATGCGCACCTGGCTGACGTCCTGACCCGCCATAACAGGCCCCGCACCACGGGAGTTGACGCATGACCCAGGAGTACGACCTGATCGTCATCGGCGGCGGACCGGCCGGCTCTACGGCCGCGACCGCCGTGGCCCGGCGCGGACACCGGGTCCTGCTGCTGGAACGCGAGACCTTCCCGCGCTACCAGATCGGCGAGTCGCTGCTGCCCGCGACGGTCCACGGCCTGTGCCGCATCCTCGGCGTCGCCGACGAGGTCCAGCGGGCCGGCTTCACCCTCAAGCGCGGCGGCACGCTGCGCTGGGGCCGTGACCCGGAGCCGTGGCAGTTCTCCTTCGCCATGACCCCGCGGGTGCCCGAGCCGACCGCGACGGCCTTCCAGGTGGAGCGCTCGCGCTTCGACGAGATCCTGCTGCGGGGGGCCCGGCGGGCCGGCGCCGAGGTCCGCGAGGGCAGCACGGTACGGCGCGTCGTCGCCGACGACGAGCGGGTGCGCGGCGTCGAGTTCACCGACGCCGACGGCAACTCCCGTACGGTGCACGCCCGGTACGTCATCGACGCGTCAGGCAGCACCAGCCGCGTGCACGCCGAGGTCGGCGGTGGCCGGGTGTACTCCGACTTCTTCCGCAACCTGGCCGTGTTCGGCTATGTCGCGGGCGGGGCGCGGCTGCCCGAGCCGAACACCGGCAACATCTTCTGCGCCGCGTTCGACGCGGGCTGGCTGTGGTACATCCCGCTGCGCGACGACCTGACGAGCGTCGGCGCGGTGATCTCACCCGAGCACACGGCGGCCGTGCAGCGGGACGCGCGGGGCACCTGGCGGGACATGATCGACGCGTGCCCGGAGGTGAGCCGCCTGGTCGCGGGGGTCCCCGAGGCGACCGAGGCGCCGTACGACCAGGTGCGGGTGCGCAGGGACTGGTCGTACTGGAAGCAGTCCTTCTGGAGGCCGGGCATGGCGCTGGTCGGCGACGCCGCCTGCTTCGTGGACCCGGTGCTGTCCTCCGGTGTCCATCTGGCCACGTACGGGGCCCTGTTGGCGGCCCGCTCGGTGAACGCGGCGCTGGACGGCAGCGTGCCGGAAGCACGGGGCTTCGCCGCGTTCGAGGAGCGCTACCGGCGCGAGTACCGCGTGTTCTACGAATTCCTCATCGCCTTCTACGACATGGAGCGCAACGAGGACTCCTACTTCTGGTCGGCGAAGAAGATCACCGAGGTGGATCTCGGCGAGGCGGCCGCGTTCGCCGAGCTGGCGGGCGGGCTGGTCTCCCGCGACTCCGTGATGGTCCGCACCGACTGGCACACGGCGGCGGCCCAACTGGACGGCGCCGTGGGCCGGTTGGCGGCCTCCGACGGCCGAGTCAACCCCCTCCTCGCCGCCCCGGTCGTCGGCGAGACCTTCCGGACCGGCAACGACCTCCAGGAGCAGGCCCTTTACGGCGGCCCGCTCGACGGCCCCGGCCCGGCCGCGCCCGGCGGGCTCACGGTCACTCCGGACGGCCTGTCCTGGGCGAAGGGATAGCGGCGACGCCCTGTTGACCTTGCCCGAAGGGGAACCCGCAGCATCGGCGTACCGATGCCTGCGGGAGGGACGAGGGTGCGCGCGCTGTTGATCGACGTACGGCCGTTGCGACGGTCCGGGTTCCGGCGGTTGTGGGCGAGCGGCATGGTGACCACGCTGGGCGCCCAACTGACGGCGCTCGCCGTGCCGATGCAGCTCTACGACCTCACCGGTTCCTCGGCGTACGTGGGGCTCGCCGGGTTCGTCGGGTTCGCTCCGATGGCGCTCGCGGCACTGTGGGGCGGCAGGCTGGCGGACGTACGGGACCGGCGGCGGGTGCTGCTGGCGACCACGGCCGGAATCGCCGTGACGTCGTCGCTGCTGTGGGCGCAGGCGTGGGCACGGCTGGAGTCGGCGGGCGTGCTGCTGGCGCTGGTCGGGGTGCAGCAGGCCCTGTTCGGCGCCCATGCGGCGGTGAGCGGGGCGGTCGTACCCCGGCTGGTACCGCGGGAGTTGCTGCCCGCCGCGAACACGTTGCAGTCGCTGGTGTCCTGGTCGGCCGGGATCGCCGGACCACTGCTGGCCGGGGGCCTGCTGCCGGTGGTCGGGGCCGGCTCGCTGTATCTGGCGGACGCGGCGACGCTCGGCGTCACGCTGTGGGCGGTGTGGCGACTGCCGCCCCTTCCGCCCACCGCCGAACCGGGCACGAGGTGCAGGCAGTTCACGGCGGGTTTCCGGCTGCTCGCCACCCGGCGGGTGCTGCTGGTGGTCTATCTCGCCGACTTCGCGGCCCTGTTCCTGGGCATGCCCGCCGCGCTGTTCCCGCAACTGGCGAGGGAGACGTACCCGGGGGCGAACGTCGGGGTGCTGTACGCGGCGATCTCCGCCGGAGGTGTGCTCGCGGCGCTGTTCTCCGGCGGTTTCACCCGCGCGTCCCGTCACGGGGTCGCGGTCGCCGGGTCGGTGTGCGTGTGGGGGCTGGCGCTGGCCGCGTTCGGGCTGGCCGACTCGCTCACCGTGGCGGTGGGCTGGCTGGTGCTGGCGGGCGGCGCCCTGCTGACACTGGGTGTGTTCCGCAAGTCGGTGCTGCAGTCTGCGGTGCCGGACGGGATGCGGGGCCGCCTCCAGGGCATCGACACCGTGATCGCCGCGGGAGGTCCACGGCTGGGCGACCTCGCGCACGGCGTGGCCGGCGCCTCCGTCGGGGCGACCTGGGCCGTCACCGGCGGCGGGCTGCTGACGGTGACGGCCGGGCTGGCGCTGCTGCTGTCGTTCCCCGACTTCAGACGGCACCGGGCCGCGTGACGGCCGACCGCCGTTCCGGCGGAGGCGGCGTGTCGTAGGTGCAGCCCTGAGCAGCCCTGAGCAGCCCTGTACAAACGCACATGCCATGCTCTGAGCGCCAAGGTTCCGCTCATGCGATGACACGGAAGACTTTCACCTCGCATCTGCGGCATCATTGTCGGCGCGGCCGAGGTCGAGAGGCCGCGATCGGCCCCTCAGGGCTGATGCGAGCGTGCCCGTGAGGACCAGAGGGAGTTGGACCCGTGATGACCCGTTCCGTGCATCGGACCCGCCGGATGGTGCAGGTGACCGGCGTCGGCGCCGCCGCCCTGCTGGCCCTGACCGCCTGCTCGTCCTCCGGCGACGACTCCTCCGCGCAGTCGGGCTCCTCCGCGTCGGACGCCGCCTCCACCTCCGGCAAGCTGTCCGGCGAGGTGACCGTGTTCGCGGCGGCCTCACTGAAGGAGAGCTTCGAGACGCTGGGCAAGGAGTTCGAGCAGGCCCACCCCGGCACGAAGGTCACCTTCAGCTTCGGGGGCTCCGACGCCCTCGCCGCGAGCATCACCGGTGGCGCCCCTGCGGACGTGTTCGCCTCCGCCAGCCCCAAGACGATGAAGATCGTGACGGACGCGGGCGACAACGCCACCGAGCCGGCCACGTTCGTGCGCAACCAGCTGGAGATCGCCACCCTGCCGGGCAACCCCGACAAGGTCGCCTCCCTCAAGGACCTGACGAACCCGGACCTCAAAGTCGTCCTGTGCGACAAGTCGGTACCGTGCGGCGCCGCCGCGGAGACGGCCCTGACCGCGAGCGAGCTGAAGCTCACCCCGGTCTCCTACGAGCAGGACGTCAAGTCCGCCCTCAACAAGGTGGTGCTCAAGGAAGCCGACGCCGCGGTCGTCTACAAGACCGATGTGAAGGCCGCGGGTGACAAGGTGGAGGGCGTGGAGTTCCCCGAGTCCGCCGACGCCGTCAACGACTACCCGATCACCCTGCTGAAGGAGTCGGAGAACACCGGCACCGCCAAGGCGTTCATCGCGCTGGTGCGGTCCGCCGAGGGCCAGAAGGTGTTGACCGCGGCCGGGTTCCTGAAGCCGTGACGTCCACCTCCTCGGGCAAGGGCGACGGCGGCAGGTCCGTGGACGCACGCAGCGGTGGTCCGCGGCGCCGCCCTGTCCGGGCGGGCCGGACCGGGGGTACGAGCCGTTCTGGGGGCGGCGCCCCCCTGCCCCTGCTCGTGCCCGCGCTGATCGGTCTGGCGTTCCTCGTCCTGCCGCTCGTCGCCCTGCTGATCCGGGCCCCCTGGCGCAGCATGCCCCACCTGCTGACCAGCACCGAGGTGTGGCAGGCGCTGCGGTTGTCCCTGGTCTGCGCGACGGCGGCGACCGCGGTGAGCCTGGTGATCGGGGTGCCGCTGGCCTGGCTGCTGGCCCGGGTGGAGTTCCCGGGACGCGGGCTCGTGCGGGCCCTGGTCACCCTGCCGCTCGTCCTGCCGCCGGTTGTCGGCGGTGTGGCGCTGCTGATGGCTCTGGGCCGCAACGGCGTGGTGGGGAAGTGGCTGGACTCCTGGTTCGGGCTCACCCTGCCGTTCACCACCACCGGGGTCGTCATCGCGGAGGCGTTCGTCGCGATGCCGTTCCTGGTGATCAGCGTGGAGGGCACCCTGAGGGCGGCCGACCCGCGCTACGAGGAGGCGGCCACGACCCTCGGCGCCTCCCGCTTCACCGCGTTCCGCCGGGTCACCCTCCCCCTGATCGCCCCCGGCATCGCCGCCGGCGCCGTCCTGGCCTGGGCGCGGGCGCTCGGCGAGTTCGGCGCGACGATCACGTTCGCCGGCAACTTTCCCGGCCGCACCCAGACCATGCCGCTCGCCGTCTACCTGGCCCTCCAGAACGACCCGGAGGCGGCCATCGCCCTCAGCCTGGTGCTGCTCGCCGTGTCGATCGCGGTCCTCGCGGGCCTGCGCGACCGCTGGATGACCGCGAGATGATGACCTCACGGCTGCCGGACGACCACGGGATGCCTGCCGAACGGCTTCCCGACAACCACGGGATGCCCGCCGAACGGCTTCCCGACAACCACGGGATGCCCGCCGAACGGCATCCCGACAACCACGGGATGCCTGCCGACCCGCTGCCGGGCAGCCACCAGACGCCTCCCGAACCGCCCCCGGACGACAGCTGGACGCCCTCATGACCGAGATCCAAGACGCCCGCAGCGACACCGACGCCACCCTGGGCGGTCTCGACGCCCGTCTCGTCGTCGAGCGCGGCGCCTTCCGTCTCGACGTGGCGCTGACGGCGGCCCCCGGCGACGTCGTCGCCCTCCTCGGCCCCAACGGTGCCGGGAAGACCACCGCCCTCCGGGCGCTCGCCGGCCTCGTTCCGCTCTCCGACGGCCACCTCCGCCTGGACGGCGCGGAGTTGGACCGCACGCCCCCGGAGTCCCGCCCGGTCGGCGTGGTCTTCCAGGACTACCTGCTCTTCCCCCACCTCACCGCGCTCGACAACGTGGCCTTCGGCCCCCGCTGCCAGGGCCTCGGCAAGGCGCGGGCCCGCGCCCAGGCCGCCGTGTGGCTGGAGCGCATGGGCCTCGCCGAGCACGCGTCCGCCAAGCCCCGCCGGCTCTCCGGCGGTCAGGCGCAGCGTGTCGCGCTCGCCCGCGCCCTCGCCACGCACCCCCGGCTGCTCCTGCTCGACGAGCCGCTCGCGGCTCTCGACGCCCGCACCCGCCTCGACGTGCGCGCCCAGCTCCGGCACCATCTCGCCGACTTCGAGGCGGTCGCCGTTCTCGTCACGCACGACCCGCTGGACGCGATGGTCCTGGCGGACCATCTCGTCGTCGTCGAGGAGGGCCGGGTCGTCCAGCGCGGTACGCCCGCCGACATCGCCCGCCGTCCGCGTACCGACTACATCGCCCACCTGGTCGGCCTGAACCTCTACCGGGGGCGGGCCGAGGGGCACACGGTCCAGATCGAGAACGGCTCCGCGGTCATGACCTCGGAGGACCTCAGCGGCCCGGTCTTCGTCGCCTTCCCGCCCAGCGCGGTCACCCTGCACCGCGACCGGCCCACCGGGTCCAGCGCCCGCAACCTCTGGCGCTGCGAGGTGACCGGACTGGAGAGCCACGGCGACCAGATCCGCGTCGCGCTCGGGGGCGGATTCCCTTTGGCCGCGGACCTCACCACGGTCGCCGCGGCGGAACTCGACCTCCACACGGGGGCCACGGTCTGGGCGACGGTGAAGGCGGCCCAGACCCACGCCTACCCTGCCTGAGCCGGCTCCGGGACCGCGGCGCTCACCGCGCGGCCGGCGCCACCGGGCTCAGAGATCCAGGAACCCGGTGGATTCGAAGGACAGCATCACGGCCAGGACGACGACGAGCAGAGCGACGTAGGCACGGGAATGGATCCGGTCCGGTACCCGGCCGGCGACGCGGCGCGTCAGCGCGATGGCGGGCAGGGAGCCCAGCAGCAGCGCGGCGCCGGCGGTGAGGTCGACGTAGCCGAGCGGACCGGTACCGGTGGGGGCGAGGACGTAGACGAGGGTGCCGGCCACGGCGACGGGGACGCTGAGCGGGTTCGCCATGGCGGTCGCCTCGGCCATGGGCAGGCCCCTGCGGCGCAGCAGCGGCACCGTCATGACGCTGCCGCCCACCCCCAGGGCGGCGGCCACCAGGCCGATGCCGGTGCCGCCGAAAGTGGTGGTGGCCGGGCCGAGCGGCTTCGGGCTCGTCTCGGGCGACACGGAGAGGAACCCCTTGCGCAGCACGCTGTCGGCGATCGTGACCAGCAGGTAGGCGGCGAACAGCAGGCGCAGCGCGGTACCGCCGAGCAGGGTGGCCGCGAAGGAACCGGCGGCGGCGCCGATGGCGACGTACGCCGCCAGCGGCCAGACGTAGGCGCGTCGCAGGCGGCCCTGACGCCACTGGCCGCGCGTCGCCACGACGGCGTTCACGACCATCACCGCCGCCGACGTCGCCACCGCGACATGCATGGCGTCCGCCGGGTGCACGGCGTCCGCGGGGATCCCCGGACGCGCCGTGGCGGTCAGGACGCCGTAGACGACGGGAACCGTGACGAAGCCACCGCCGAAGCCGAACAGAACGGTCGTCACACCGGTCAGGCAGCCGAAGAACAGGAGGGTGAGGCAGAAGGTCAGCACGGTCACGACGTTAAGGATCATGAGGTATGGCGGGCAATCGATGAATCGCCAGCTTGCTACGCGCAGCGGACACCGGGCGCCTTCCCGCGTAATCTCCCGGCATGCGCAACATCCCCGTCGCGGAGGTGGACCACCTCGACCGTGCCGTCCTCGCCATCGGCACCGACTATCCCGCGGACCACCTGCTGCCCTGGCACGAACACCGCCGGGCCCAGGTCCTGTACGCGGCGACCGGTGTGATGCGGGTCGAGACGGCGGACGGCACCTGGACCGTTCCCACCGCCCGCGCCGTCCTGATCCCGCCAAAGACCAGGCATCAGGTCGCCATGACGGGCGTCAGCACCCGCAGCCTCTACCTCGAACCGGCCGCCGTCCCCTGGTTCCCGGCCCGCTGCCGGGCCGTCGACGTCTCCGCCCTGCTCCGGGAACTGATCCTGGAGGCGGCCGAGTTGGACCCGTACCACCCCGAACACGGCCGTGACGCGGCGCTCACCGCCCTGCTGCTCCACGAGCTCAGGAACCTCGCGCCGCTCCCGCTCGACGTGCCGCTGCCCGTCGAGCCCCGACTGCGCGGCCTGTGCGAGGAGTTCCTCCACAAGCCCGACATCCACGATCCGCCCGCGCGCTGGTGCGCGGCCCTCAACATCAGCGAACGCACCCTCGCCCGCCGGTTCCAGCACGGCACCGGCCTGAACTTCGCCCAGTGGCGGCAGCGCGCCTGTGTCCTGCACTCCCTCCCGCACCTCACCGCGGGCATGCCCGTCACCCGCATCGCGGCCCTGCTGGGCTACGACAACCCCGCCGCCTACACGGCCGCGTTCAGGAAGCTCCTCGGCCGGCCGCCGACGGCGTACCGGAGTCAGGGGGCTTGATCGCCAGAGACACCGGGGCACCCCGTCCCGCCCCCGCTCCCCCTCCCCTTCCCCTCCCACTCCCTCTGCGGCTCCCGCTCCGCTCACCTGAACACCCTTGCCCACAGCCGAGCACACACCTACTCTGACTTTGTGCCGCCAATAAACAAATCCCGATCGCACAACGCCGTGCCGGGCCACACCCGCACCGACCTCACCCGCCTCCGCGCCGCCCTGACGATCTTCTTCGCCCTCGACGGCTTCCTCTTCGCCGGCTGGGTGGTCCGCATCCCCGCGATCAAAGAGCAGACCAACGCCTCCGCCACCACCCTCGGTCTCGCCCTCCTGGGCGTCTCCGCAGGCGCCGTCATCACGATGATCCTCACCGGCCGCCTCTGCCGCCGTTACGGAAACCACCAGGTCACCGTCGCCTGCGCCGTCCTGCTCTGCCTCAGCGTCGCCCTGCCCCCGCTCACCCACTCGCCCGTCGCGCTCGGCGCCGTGCTGCTGGTCTTCGGCAGCGCCTACGGCGGGATCAACGTCGCCTTCAACAGCGCCGCGGTCGACCTGGTGCGCACCCTGCGACGCCCGATCATGCCCAGCTTCCACGCCGCCTTCAGCCTCGGCGGCATGATCGGCGCCGGGCTGGGGGCGCTGCTCGCCGGAGTGCTCTCCGCCACCCAGCACCTGGTCGGCCTCACCGTCTTCGGGCTGCTCGTCACACTGCCGGCGGGGCGCACGCTGCTGCGCATCCCCGCCCCCACTCCACCGGACAGCGCCCCACGCGCGGAGTCCCGGCCGCCGCGCCGCCCCGCACCCCGTACCCGCGCTCTCGTGATCACCTTCGGTGTCATCGCCCTGTGCACCGCCTACGGCGAAGGCGCCCTGGCCGACTGGAGCGCGCTGCACCTGGAACAGGACCTGGACACCACGCCCGGTATGGCCGCCGCCGGTTACTCGTGCTTCGCGCTCGCCATGACCCTGGGCCGCCTGACCGGCACAAGGCTGCTCGAACGGCTCGGGCAGACCCGCACCCTGGTGGCCGGCGGGACGACCGCCGCGCTCGGCATGCTGCTCGGCGCCCTCGCCCCCGTCCTGTGGATCGTGCTCCTCGGCTTCGTCGTCACGGGGCTGGGGCTGGCCAACCTCTTCCCGGTCGCCATCGAGCGCGCGGGCACCCTCGCCGGGCCCGACGGCGTCGCCGTCGCCTCCACCCTCGGTTACGGAGGCATGCTCCTCGGACCGCCCGCCATCGGTTTCATGGCCGACTGGTTCTCCCTGTCCGTCGCCCTCACCAGTGTGGCGGTGCTGGCCGCCACGGCGGCCGCCGTCGCGCTCCTCACGCACCGGGCGACCCAGCGCTGACCACGCGGCCGGTCGCGTCCACCGATCGGTGGACGCGAAGTTCAACCGAGCACCTCTGTCTGCCAACCGCCCTGGTCAGCAAGGCTTTTGGGCATGAAATCATTCACTGTGCGCATGGCGCGCTGGAGTGCCCGGCACCCCTGGCGGGCGGTTGTCGGCTGGTTCGTGTTCGTGGTGCTGTGCCTGGGGCTCGGCAGTGCCGTCGGCACCCACAGCGCGACCACGGCCGACTACCGGGTCGGTGAGGCCGGGCGGGCGGAGGCGATGGCCGCCGAGGGGCACTTGGAGCGCCGGTCGACCGAGCAGGTACTGATCTCCTCCCGGTCAGGGGCACTCGACCGAGGCACTGCCGGGGCCGCCGCGCGGGACCTGACCGCCCGGATGCGTGCACTGCCCGAAGTGGCGGGAGTGGCCGAGCCGTTGCTGTCGAAGGACCGGCGGATCCTCCTGGTCGAGGTGGCCCTGAAGGGCGAGGAACGGGACGCCAAGGACAAGGTCGACGCGCTGGTGGCCCAGACCGAGGCCGTGGCAAGAACCTATCCGGGGCTGCTGCTGCAGGAGACCGGGTCGCCCTCGATCAGCAAGGGCGTCGACCAGCAGCGCAGCGACGATCTGGCGCTCTCGGAGAAGATCACGCTCCCCGTCACCCTGCTCACCCTCCTCGTCGTCTTCGGGTCGGTGACCATGGCGGGGGTGCCGTTGCTGCTCGCCCTGTCGTCCATCGCGGCGGCCGTCGGGCTGTCGATGGTGGTCTCCCATCTCTCTCCCGATGCCGGGGTCGGCACGAACGTCATCCTGATGATCGGGCTCGCGGTCGGCGTCGACTACACGCTCTTCCACCTCAAGCGGGAGCGCGAGGAGCGCGCCCGCGCGGGCGGACGGCTGAGTTCCGAGGCGCTGGTGGAGCTGGCCGCCGCCACCTCGGGCCGGGCCGTCGTGATCTCCGGACTCGCGGTGGTGGCCTCCACCGCGACGCTCTACCTCGCCTCCGACGTCATCTTCTCCTCGCTCGCCACCGGCACCATCGTGGTCGTCCTGGTCGCGGTGGCCAGTTCCCTGACGGCGCTGCCCGCCCTGCTGGTCCTCCTCGGGAAGCGCCAGGAACGCCGGGCGCGACGCCGTGCCGAGCGCGGAGAGCCGGTGCGCCGCACGCGGGGCGAGGGCGGCAGCCGGACGTGGAACGCACTGCTGCGGCCGGCCAGTCGGCACCCGCTGGCCACCCTGTGCGTCTCCGTCCTCGCCCTGCTCGCGCTCGTCACCCCGCTGGCCGGCCTGAAGATCACGGAGATGAGCCGGGACACCCACTCCCGTGACATCCCCGCCATGCGGGTCTACGACCGCCTCAACGAGGCGTTCCCCGCACAACGGGTCACCCACCAGGTCGTCGTACGGGCCGCCGCCGCCCGCTCCGCCGAGGTGGCCGGGGCACTGCGCGAGCTGGCCCGCCGCGCCGACGCCGATCCCCTGTTCGCCGGCTCCTCGCGCGTCCGGACATCCGCCGACCACCGGATCAGCACCTTGGAACTGAAGGTGCCCCACCTGGGCAACTCCCGGCAGGCGTACGACTCCCTCGACCAGCTGCGGGACACCTATCTGCCCGCGACCGTCGGCCGGATCGCCGGGGCGGAGTTCGGGGTGAGCGGGGACGTCGCCCGGTACACCGACTATCCCGCGCACCAGAACAGCAAACTCCCCCTGGTTCTCGGCGCGTTGCTGCTGGTGACCTTCGCCATGACCGTGTACGCGTTCCGCTCGGTGGTGCTGGGCGTGATCGGTGTCGTCCTGAATCTGCTGTCCGCCGCGGCCTCTCTCGGGCTGCTCGTCCTGGTCTTCCAAGGGACGTGGGCCGAGGGGGTGTTGGACTTCCACTCCACGGGCTCGATCGGGTCACGCGTACCGCTGTTCCTCTTCGTGATCCTCTTCGGGCTCTCGATGGACTACCAGGTGTTCGTGGTGAGCCGCATCCGGGAGGCCGTGCTCGCGGGCGTGTCGACGCGGCAGGCCGTGCTGGACGGGATCCGCCGGTCGGCGAGCGTGGTGACCAGTGCGGCGGTGGTGATGACGACCGTGTTCGTGAGTTTCGTCTTCCTGCACATCATCGAGATGAAGCAGATCGGGTTCGTGCTCGCGGTGGCTGTGCTGCTGGACGCGTTCGTCGTGCGGATCATGGTGCTGCCGGCCGCGATGCTGCTGCTCGGTGAGGCGAGTTGGTGGCCCTCGCGGGCGGCGCGGCGGACCCCGGCGGTACCGGCGCGATTCCCCGACGGGCGAGCGGTGGTCGACGTACGTTGATCGGTATGACTGCTCTCGCCGACCCCCTGGCCGACGCCTTCTGGGCCCGATCACTGCGCCGCTGGAACACGGTGTGCTGGGCGCTGTTCGGCGCGATGGCCGTCGGACTGGTGCTGGCCGCCCCGCCCGGTGGGAGCACGTACCGGGCGCTGGCGCTGCTGGGGTGCGTGGTGCTGTGCTACGCGGTGCTCGACCGCTTCCCGGAGAATCCCGTCGTACGCCCACGGGTCTATCTGTCGGTGCTCGTGCTCGCGCTGGGCGGACTGGCGTATCTGGGCGGCAGTTACGCGGCGCTGTTCATGGTGACGCTGCCGCACTACTGGATGTTCGGGCGCACCCCGAGGATCTCGATGGGGTTCCTGGGGGTGGCCGCCGCGACCACGCTCACCGGGGCGCTGGTCCGGGAGGGCTGGTCGGCCCAGTACGTCGGCGAGACGATGGTGTCCGTCCTCATCGTGGTCGCGGTGGGTGTGCTGATCGGGCTGTGGGCGCACTCGGTCGTGGCGCAGAGCAGCGAACGGGCGCGGCTGATCGAGGAGTTGGAGCGAACCCAGGCCGAACTCTCCGCAGCGCACCAGCGTCAGGGGGCGGCGGACGAGCGGGAGCGCATCGCACGTGACATCCATGACACCCTCGCCCAGGGCTTCGCGTCGATCATCGTGCTGGCGGAGGCGGCGCGGGCGGGCCTGTCGGACGATCCGGTGCGCAGCACTCAGCAGTTGCGCTCGATCGAGTCCACCGCCCGGGAAAACCTCGCCGAGGCACGCGAGTTGGTGGCCTCGGCGGGACGGACGGGGCCGGGCCGGGTGGCGTCCGGCTCGGTGGCGCAGACCTTGCGCCGCACGCTGGACCGTTTCGCGGAGGACACCGGACTCGCCGTGGACAGCGACCTCGCCGACCTCGACTGCGACCAGCAGACCCGGATCGCGCTGCTGCGCTGCACCCAGGAGTCGCTGGCCAACGTGCGCCGGCACGCGCGGGCGACCACGGTCGGGGTGGTGCTGGCGCGGCGGCCGTACGGGGTGGAGCTGGAAGTCACCGACGACGGGACCGGGTTCGTGGTGGAGGAGTCGACGGGCTTCGGCCTCGACGGCATGCGCAGACGACTGGCGGAACTGGGCGGGAGGCTCACGGTGACGAGTTCGGTGGGCGACGGTACACGCGTCCTGGCGACGATCCCTCTGCCGGCGGACGAGACCGACGAGGCCCTCGACGCCTTCGGGGTCGAGGCATGAGCGCGGGACGTCTGCGCATCGTCGTGGTGGACGACCACACCGTGATGCGGGCCGGAGTGATCGCCCTGCTCGCCGGCGAGGACAGCATCGAGATCGTCGGCGAGGCGGGCGACGGACGCGCGGCACTGGCGCTGGTGGAGCGCCACGACCCCGATGTGGCCCTGGTGGATCTGCGGATGCCGATCCTGGACGGGGTGGCGACGACGACCGAGATCGTCGGCCGGTACCCGCGCACCCGGGTGCTGATCCTGACGACGTACGACACCGACGCGGACATCGAACGCGGCGTGGAGGCCGGTGCCATCGGCTATCTGCTCAAGGACACCACGCGCGAGCAGCTCGTGGACGCCGTCCACGCCGCGGCGCGCGGCGAGACGGTGCTGGCTCCCCGGGTGGCCGAGAAGCTGGTCGCCCGGATGCGGCGTCCCGCCCACGAGCCGCTGACCGACCGCGAGACCGAGGTCCTGAGCGCGGTGGCCGACGGCCTCACCAATGCCGAGATCGGCAGACGCCTCGTCATCGGCGAGGCGACCGTGAAGACGCACCTGCTGCGCCTGTTCGCCAAGCTCGACGTGAACGACCGGACGAGGGCGGTGGTGGTGGCCATGGAACGGGGGCTGCTACGACGTCCTTAGACGCCGTTTCTTTTGGTGTGATTGGGGCTACCGGGGCTATGCGTCGGCCCATCCCGCAGTGTTCGAGTAGGACTCGTAGGAGTAGCGGGTGTTGCGGTCCCACTCGTCACCAGTGATGCGTCTGTATGCCTCGTCTGGTACGTAGAGCAGGCTCTCTGCCCAGATGAGGTCTCGGGCGTACGGAGCAAAGAGCTGCGGATCGCGAAGCGTTGCTTCGTAGGTTTCACGGCCGGCGGCCACGATGGCTGCGCGGGTGTAGAGGAAGCTGTCGCTCGACAGGTCGTGTCCGTACTCCTTGCGATCCAGCCGGTAGAGCGCCCATGACAGCTGTTCGGCGAACGCGATGACAGTCGCCAGCGGTCCAGCGGAGAGACGGCTTGTCAATGTCGCGGCCAGTTGTTCGGCGTCCGGGTCGGACGTGGACGGTGTGCAGTCGTCGATGAGCTGCCAGAAGGCGTTCTCGTTCATGGGCAGAGCATGACGGATGGCTGTGACAGCGGCGGGGCGGCGCCTGTCCACCGTTCCACCGGGGCGCGCTCTACCTGACGAGACGGCGATGGCAGATGAGGGCTGCTGCGATGCCGACGAAGGCGAGGAAGTGATCGGCCTTGCGTTCGTAGCGCCGGTGCAGGCGGCGGCATCCGGCCAGCCAGGACACCGTGCGCTCGACGACCCACCGGTGCTGCCCAAGCCGCTGGGACGAGTCGATGCCCTTGCGGGCAATCCGGTGGCGGATGCCTCTCTCCCGGAGCCATCTCCGCAGGTGGTCGTAGTCGTAGCCCTTGTCGGCATGAAGCTTGGCTGGCCGTCGGCGCCGCGGCCCCCGGCGGGAGCGGATGGGAGGGATCCCGCGCACGAGCGGCTTCAGCCCCAGGCTGTCGTGGGTGTTGGCAGCGGAGATTCCGAGGGACAGGGGCAGCCCATTCCGGTCGGTGACCAGGTGGATCTTCGATCCGCTCTTGCCTCGGTCGGTCGGATTCGGTCCGGTCAGTGGCCCCCTTTTGCCGCTCTGAGGCTGACGGAGTCGATCGCGCACCGCGACCAGTCCAACTTGCCGCGGGCGCCGAGCTCGTCCAGGAGGACGCGGTGGAGCCTGGCCCACACACGATCCCGGCTCCACTGGGCGAAACGTCGGTAGACGGTGGGCCAGGCAGGGCCGAAGACCGGCGGCAGCTGTCGCCAGGTGCAGCCCGAGGTGGCCACGAAAATGATCGCGGCCAGTGCTTCGCGGTCACCTGCTCGAGCTCGCCCACCGCCCTGAGGGCGCTTGACCTCTGAAGGCGGCACTACCCGCCGGAACAGCACCCACAACTCGTCTGGAACTAACCGCTCAACCAGGTCTCCCACGAAGCATTCAACGACCCGCAGGTACCAAAAGAAACGGCGTCTATGTGGAAGGGGTCCCTGAGTTTCGAGACCCCGATGCTCTGGGCCACCGGCTTCCTGATCACCTTCGTCTTCGGTGGTCTGACGGGAGTGATGCTGGCGTCGCCGCCCATCGACTTCGCGGTCTCCGACTCGTACTTCGTCGTCGCCCACTTCCACTACGTCGTCTTCGGCACGGTCGTCTTCGCGATGTTCTCCGGCTTCCACTTCTGGTGGCCGAAGTTCACCGGCAAGATGCTCGACGAGCGCCTCGGCAAGGTCACGTTCTGGACGCTGTTCATCGGCTTCCACGGCACGTTCCTGGTCCAGCACTGGCTGGGGGTGAACGGCATGCAGCGGCGGATTCCCGACTATCTGGCGGTGGAGGGCCTGACCCCGCTCAACACCCTGTCGAGCATCTTCTCGCTGGTGCTGGGCGCCTCGCTCCTGCCGTTCTTCTACAACGTGTGGAAGACGGCCAAGTACGGCAAGCCGGTGGAGGCGGACGACCCGTGGGGTTACGGACGTTCCCTGGAGTGGGCGACCAGTTGTCCCCCGCCGCGGCACAACTTCGTCACCCTGCCCCGTATCCGCAGCGAGTCCCCCGCCTACGACCTGCACCACGCACCGTCTCCGGCCCGGGAGCTGACGGCGTCGTGAGGGACACCTTCCTCAACGACATCGAGGGCCACCTGCTGCTCACGGCGACGCGCCAGGAGGGCCGTACGGCCGCCGAGCGTTTCACCGCACCGCTGCACTGGCTGACGGACACGCAGCGCGCCGATCTGGAAGGCCGCTTCGAGGCGGAGTACCTCGCACTCGCCCGCGCCTCCTGGCAGCGCACCGCGGTGCGGGCCGGGAGCCTGCGGGACGAGTACGAGGCGAGATACCGCGCGCTGCGCCGACGGCTGCTGGCGGGCGTGCTGCTGGGCGGTGTGCTGGCCGTCGGCGCCCTCACCCTGTGTCTGGCCTGACTGCGCATCCGCTTCTGGTTGTTCTGGCCGTTGCAGTCCCAGATGACGACCTTGGTGCCGTTGGCGGTGCCGAGGTTGCAGGCGTCCAGGCACTTGCTGCCGTACAGCACGAGTCTCTTGCGGGAAGTGTACGTCCGCTGCTGGTTCTGCCCGCCGTTGCAGTCCCACAGCTCGGCCTGGGTGCCGTTGGTGACGGTGCTGTCGAAGACGTCGGGGCAGCGGCTGGACTGGGTGCCGACGACGAAGGTGGTGTCGCCGTCCGGCAGGGCGGGCCGCCCGCCGACGGTCGCGTCAGGCTCCCGGACGCCACCCCACCGGCCGCAGGATCGCCAGCAGTTGCCGTACGAGTTCCTCCACGGCCTCCTCCAGTGTCGCCTCCACCCACCCCGCGCTCCAGTCGTGCAGCAGGCCGTTGACGGCGCCGATGAACGCCGTGGCGGGGAGGCGGTAGTCCCGGGGCGCCGCCTCGCCGCGCGCCACGGCCGCGTTCGCCTCGGCGCACAGCAGCTCGACCCAGCGTGCGCGGCGGGCCAGGCGCTGTTCCTCCAGGCGCGGACTGACCCCGATGATCTCGACGAAGGTGATGCGCACCCGGCGCGGGTCGCCGGTGACGTCGGCGGCGTAGGCGCGGAAGATCGCGGCGACGCGGTCGACCAGCGGGAGGTCGGCCGCGTCGCCCACCGCCGCGAGGACCGCCTGCTCCGCCCAGTCGTTGACCTGGAGGTGCAGGGCGGCGAGGACGTCCTCCAGGGTGCGGAACTCCTCGTAGAACTGCCGGGTGGACAGCCCCGCGGCCTCGCTGAGCGCGGCCACCGTGGTGTTGCGGTAGCCCGGGGTGTCGCCGAACAGCTGGAGCGCTGCGTCCAGGAAACGCCGGCGCCGCTCCGCCTGCCGTTCCTCGGCGGTCTTGCCGCCGTAGCGGCCGGTCGGCGCCTTGAGCCTGCCCGCCACGGTCACCTCCGTTGATCGTTCCGCCGGCCCGCCAATTTTGTCGTGCGCGCGGTCTTGTGGACAGGGCGCCGCTTCCTTACTTTTCAGTAAGTTGACTCTGAAAGCACCTGTGTTCAGTTTTCGAGAGCCGCGTTTCCGAGCCCTGCCTTGGCATGTCCTACTCATGAACCCCACTCAGAGGAGAGAGCCGTCATGCCTGCCTTCAGACCCCGGCATCTGTGCGCCCTGGCCGCCGCCGTCGTCCTGACCGCCACCGCCCCCGCGACCGCCGCCTCCGCCGCCGACGCCGCCGCCCTGCGCGAGGTGCTGTTCGTCGGCAACAACTGGGACGGCACCGCCGACGTCCTCAAGTCCAGCGGCGATCTCGCGAAGATCGGCCGCATCAACGTCATCCCCGACAAGGACGCGCGGATGGCGGAGATCAACGCCGATCCGATCAAGTGGATCTACTTCATGGCGATCCGCAACGGTGTCGGCGAGGGCCACGACCAGTTCGTCGACGACATGTACACCACGCCGGACGGCACCTCGGTCGTCGTCTCGCGGCCCAGCTTCGCCGACGTCGTCTCGATCGACCTGGCCACCGGGAAGATCAACTGGCGTTTCGCCGTGTCCGGTTACCGCTCGGACCACATGGCGGTCTCCCCCGACGGCACCCGGGTGGCGGTGTCCGCCTCGACCGCCAACACCGTGCACGTCCTGGACATCGACACCGGCAAGCAGCTCGGCAAGTTCGCCACCGGCGACAAGCCGCACGAGAACATCTTCAGCAAGGACGGCAAGTACCTCTACAACATGGCGATCGGTGACGTGAACACCGACACCGACGCCCCGTGGCTGGACTGGACGAAGGGCGACCGGCACATCACGGTCGTCGACGCGACGACGTACCAGCAGGTCAGGACCATCGACATGCGGCCGAAACTGGACGCGCTCGGCCTCAAGGACTACTCCGACGCGGTCCGCCCGGCCGTGTTCTCCCCGGACGAGTCCAAGCTGTACTTCCAGGTGTCGTTCTTCAACGGCTTCTTCGAGTACGACCTCGCCACGGACAAGATCACCCGGATGAAGACGCTGCCGAAGAACCCCGCGACCAGCGACGACCGCACCACGTACGTCAACGACTCGCGCCACCACGGTCTTTCGATGAGCCCGGACGGCTCCAAACTGTGTGTCGCGGGGACGATGGACGACTACGCGACCGTCGTCAACCGCAGCACGCTCCAGGAGGGCCCGCTGGTCACCGCGTCCAAGCCGTACTGGGCGACGGTCAGCGGCGACGGCAAGAGCTGCGTCATCTCCGAGAGCGGCGCCGACCAGGTCACCGCGATCGACTTCGCCACCGGGCAGAAGACGGTGTCGGTGCCGGTGGGCGACCACCCCCAGCGGGTGCGGCTCGGGCACGTGGCCGCGGACTGGACCGGCCCGGCCTCCTGACCCTCAGCCCGTGAGCCGCCGCACCGCCTTCCGTGCCTGCCCCGCGCCGTCCTCCGCCGCCAGGTGCCGGGCGGCGGTCGCGGCGGCGCGGGCACAGGACTGTTCCCGGGGGACGCGGGTGAGCGCCTCGGCGAGTCTCCCGGCGGTGAGGGAGGCGAAGGGGATCGGGGACGTGGCGGCGCCGAGCGCCGCCGGCCGCCGGCCGCCGCGCCCAGAACGGCTGGTCCGCCGTCACCGGTACCGCAGGGGGCGACGTCACCGCGCGATCCGGCGGCGGCGATCACGATCCTCGTGCCGCGTCCTCCGGTGCCGGGCCACGGGCGGCGTTGGCGTGCACGGCCTTGGCCAAGTAGGCGGCCAGGCCCGGTCGTTGTTGCGACGGGGGGACGACGACGGCGAAGGCGCGCGGGTCGGCCACGAAGTCGTCCGCGATCCGCCGGTGCATGGCGGGCGGGCAGGTGGTGAACCAGCGGGTGATGTGCTGCCGGTGCTCCTCGGCGAGGTCCATGACCGCCGGGCCGTCGCCGGGCTCGCCCGCCTCGAAGGCCGCGAGCAGCCGTTCGCGCCACTCCCCGGCCTCGCTCATCGCCCGCCGCCAGTCCTCCTTGGTGTGGGCGGCGGCCCGCGCCATGGCCTCGCGCTGTCCTTCCGAATCGGCCCACTTCACCTGCCGTTCGGTGGCGTAGCTGAGGTCGAAGCCGATCTCGCCGAAGACCTCGAAGCGTTCCTGCGGGGTGAGGGTCACGCCGGTCTGCTGGACCTCGATGGCCCGTTCGGCGACCTCGGAGAGGCACTGGAGGCGGGCGATCTCCTCGCTCAGCTGCCGTTGCCGGGCCCGTAGCTGGTCCAGGACGTCGGCCTGCGGGTCCGCCAGGATCGCGGCGATCTCGTCGAGCGGGAAGCCGAGTTCGCGGTAGAAGAGGATCTGCTGGAGCCGGGCCAGGTCCGTCTCCTCGTAGAGACGGTAGCCGGCCCGGCTGCGGGTACTGGGCGTGAGGAGGCCGGTCCGGTCGTAGTGATGGAGCGTGCGCACCGTCACTCCGGCCCAGGACGCGACCTGCCGCACGGAGTAGCTCATTGACCTGCCCTTTCGTCGGGGTCCAGCTTCAACCCTGACGCAGGGAGAGGGTCAAGCGAACTTCTGCGCCAGCCAGGCCGACAGTTCGGACTTCGCGGCGTTCAGCACGGCCGCGGAGGGCGCGGTGGCGCCGTTGGTGACCAGTGCGTAGTGCAGCGTGCCGGAGTCCGTGTCGGTGAGCAGCAGCCGCCGGCTGCCCGTGCCGCCCGGTTCCAGGGCTGTGCCGACGGGGGTCGAGGACGTGTGGGCGGGCGGGGCGTGGGCCGTGCCCAGGTCGGAGACGACCGTGGTCGTGGCGGTGGGGAAGGAGGCGGGCAGGTGGAGTTCGGTGGGGGCGGTGCCGCTGCCCGAGCGCCACACCAGCAGTCCGTACTGTCCCGAGCCCACCAGTGAGGACACGTTCGGCAGCGAGCTCGGCACGGGGTTCCAGGTCAGGGTGGTGGAGCCGTCGCGGGAGCGGTCCTCGTAGGTGAAGGCGAGCGTGCTGCCGGAGGTGGCGCTCGGGTAGAGGCGGTCGAGGAGCCTGGCGTCCTGACGGAGCGTCACCGTGCCGTTGTCGTCGAGGCGTACGGCGGAGAGGTCCTCGTCGTTCCAGGCGTCCCCGCCGGTCCGCACCTTGTCGGGGTTGCCGTTCATCAGCTCGCTGTGGCGGCCGTTGTAGATGTCCCACTGCCACTGGGAGCCGGACAGCACCGGGCCCGAACCGGACGGCGAGGTCCACCAGTTGGCGCCCTTCACCCGGGAGTCGAGGGCCTGGTACATCGCCTTCAGGACGGTCGGCGCCTTGCCCGCGGTGGTGCCGTCGAGGGGGTGGCCGAACTCGCTGACGATCGCGGTGGTGCCGAGCGCCGAGGCGCGGTCCCGGACGGCGCCGAAGTCGCTCACGTACTGGCCGTCCGAGGCGTTGCCCCACATCAGGATGCCGGAGATGGCCTTCTGGTCGTAGAAGTGGGTGTTGAAGACGTACCGGGAGCCGAGGGTGCCCGCGTCGAGGAGGCCGCCCTCCTCCTTGCTGACGTTGCCGTTCCAGAAGAGATTCGGCTCGACGAGGGCGGGCTTGTCCTGCCAGCCGGCCGCGTCCATCCGGGCGCGGAACCGCACGTAGAAGGGCCACAGCAGGTCGCGTTCCCAACTGCGGCTGGCCTGCCCGGAGTCGTAGGTGCCGGCGTAGGGCTCGTTGTAGGGGTCGAAGCCGATGACGCCCGCGAACTCCTCGGTGGTGAGGTTCTGCCTGAGATACGTCATGACCTTCTGGGCCGTGGCGAGGAAAGCGTCCTGGAGGCCGTGGGCGTTGTGCCAGAAGTCGTACTGGGCGGCCTTCACCGCGCCGTTCTGGGTGATGTTCTGGCCCCACAGGAAGCAGATGCCGCAGGACTCGTCCGGGTAATCGCCGAGCTCCACGGCCCACTTGGGGGCGCCGTCGCCCGTGTACCAGCTGTCCTCGTCGAAGAGGTACCGGGAGTACAGGTCCTGGTGGAAGTCGGGGTAGACGCGGATGCCCGCGTCCAGGAAGGCGCGCATCTGCGCGGTGGCGGCGGCCAGGTACGCGGTGTCGACCTGGCCCTGCACGGGTTCGGCGTAGGCCCAGGAGAGCAGGAAGCGGACGGAGTTGCCGCCGCCGAGGGTGCGCAGGGCCTTCGCCGACTTCTGGGCGTCGGCGACCGAGGCGAAGGGCAGGCCGTGGTTCTCGTCGAGCTTGGTCTCGCCGGAGACGTTGTAGCCGCGCAGCACGACCTCACGGCCGGCCGCGTCCACGAAGCGGCCGCCGGACACCGTGAGCGCCGTGCCGTCGAAGGGGAGGGAGTCGGGGACGGTGGCCGCGGTGGCGGACGGGGAGCCCGCCACCGTCAGGAAACCGCAGAGTCCGCTAAGGACAACCAGAACAGCCAGCAGACGCGCCCGGATATTCGGCATGTTCACTACAGTCCGGTGATATCAGGACACCGTCAATACCTTCTGACTCATGAGTAAGTCTCAGGTTTTCCACGCTCTTCCGCCCCACTAACCCCTTCGGCCCGTTACGTTCAGCAGGTACTCCTTGCGGTCGAGCGGGTTGTGGTCGGTGCGCGGACGCTCGGGGACGGTCTCTCCGCCCGCGACCGGCGCGTAGTCCTCGAAGGCGCTCCCCCACTCGCCCTCCCCGCGGGTCAGTCCCGGCAGGCGCTGTTCGAGGGCGTGCACCCGGGCCGCCGGAACGACTCCTTCCAGCACGCACAGCGCACCCCGCGTCTCGGTGGTCTCCGGCACCGCACGCGCCGCGGACAGCATCGGCAGCAGCGCGCCCAGCGTGTCCGCCGGGGCCTCCAGACGGAAGCGGTGCATCGGCTCGTACACCCGCGTCCCCGCCCGGCGCAGCGCCTCGACCAGGACCAGCGGGGTCAGGCCGCGGAAGTCCGCGCCGGTGCTGGACATGCTCTTGTCGAAGCCCTGGTGGGCGTGGCTCTGCCGGGGCCAGTAGCCGGAGTGGGTCATGGTGACCGCGCAGTCGGCGACCTGCCAGCCGTGCAGCCCCTGGGCGAGGGTCTCGCGGACGGTGTCCTCGACCGCCCGGAAGAAGGCGTACGGCATCGCGCCCAGCTCCACCTCCAGGCCGAAGGTGACGCCGGTGCCGGGCGGGGCCGGATCGACGCGCAGCCCGACGGTGGCGAGGAACGGGTTCGCGTCCTTCTTGATGAACTCGGCGGCGGCGCCCGTGCCCACCGGGCGTTCGACGCACAGCGGCGTGGTCTCCCGGAAGGCGACGGCGAGCCCGAACTCCTCGGCGAGGGTGGCCTCGATGACCTCCTTCTGGACCTCGCCGTAGAGGGAGACGGACAGCTCCTGCCGCACCTCGTCGTGGCGCAGGCCGATCAGCGGGTCCTGCTCGGCGAGCCGGCCGAGGGCGATGTGCAGGGCCCTGCGGTCGGTGCCCGGGCCGGGGACGACCACGGTCTCCAGGGTGGGCGGCGCGAAGAAGTGCCCGTGGGCCTTGCGGGGTTCGCCGAGCGGGTCGCCGATCCTGATGTCGCCGAGCCCCCACAGCCGGGCGATGCGCCCCGCCGGGACGCCGTCCTCGCGGACGTCCGTGCCGTGGTCGAAGACGCTGACCGCGGTGACCCGGCCCTCCCGGCGACCGCCTCCGCCACGGGCCTCCCCGAAGGGGACGCGGTCACGGACGCGCAGGGTCCCGGAGAACATCCGCGCATAGGCGACCTTCTCCCCCGCCGGCCCCCGCTCGACCTTGAACACGCTCCCGGAGACCGGCCCTTCGGGGTCGCCGTCGGCGCCGGGCAGCAACTCCGCGATGCCGGCGATCAGTTCGGGCACACCGGCACCGGTGACGGCCGAGCCGAAGTACACGGGGTGGACGAGGGCCTGCCGGGTCTGCGCGACCAGGGCGGCACGCACCCGGTCCGCCGCGAGCGACCCGTCGACGTACGCGGCGAGCAACTCCTCGTCCTGCTCGGCGAGGACGTCGGCCGCCACCGGGCCGGGCTCGAAGGCGGCCTCGCGGGTGCCGAGTCCGACGGCCCGCCCCATCGGCACGAGCGCCGGTGTGAGCCGCTCGGCGAGGGCGTCGAGGACGCTCCCGTAGCGCGCCCCGCGCCGGTCGATCTTGTTGACGAAGATCAGCGTGGGAATGCGCAGCCGCTGCAACGTCCGCATCAGGACGCGGGTCTGCGCCTGGACGCCCTCGACGGCGGAGACGACCAGGACGACGCCGTCCAGCACCCCGAGGACCCGCTCCACCTCGGCGATGAAGTCCGGGTGGCCGGGGGTGTCGATGAGGTTGACGGTGACGTCGTCGACCGGGAAGGAGACCACGGCCGACTTGATGGTGATGCCGCGCCGCCGTTCCAGCGCGAGGGTGTCGGTCTGCGTACTGCCGGCGTCGACGCTGCCAATCTCGTCGATCACCCCGACCGAGTGCAGCAGCCGCTCGGTCAGGCTGGTCTTACCGGCGTCGACATGGGCGAGAATTCCGAGGTTGAGCAAGTGCACGAAGCGTCATGTCCTTCGAGGAGGGGTTCATTCCTACTGGGGTGGACATGCGTGCAGGGCGCACTACTGCTCTCCTTCATCGATCGCCGACCGGTCTCCCGCAGTGCAGCAGAACCACGCGCGGGACGCCAACGGATTAACGCTCAACAAACCCCCGCCGCGGCCCTCGCCCCCTCCCCCGGCCAGTCCTAGAGTGACGCCCATCACGTCCGGTGTTTCCTGGGAGGGCACATGACCCGTGTCTCGGTGAAGGTGGACGGAACGAACTACGAGGACGAGGTGGAACCCCGCCTCCTGCTGATCCACTACCTGCGTGACCGCCTCGGCCTGACCGGGACGCCGATCGGCTGCGACACCTCCAACTGCGGGGCCTGCACGGTCGACCTGGACGGCGAGAGCGTCAAGAGCTGCTCGGTCCTCGCCGTCCAGGCGGACGGGAGCGAGGTGACCACCGTCCAGGGGCTCGCCGACGGGAACGGGGAGTGGAGCGGCCTCCAGCGCGCCTTCCACGAACGGCACGCGCTCCAGTGCGGCTACTGCACACCGGGGATGATCATGGCCGCGCGCGACCTGCTGCGGGACAACCCCACACCCACCTCGGACGAGGTGCGCCACGCCCTCGAGGGCAACCTGTGCCGCTGCACGGGCTACCAGAACATCGTGCGCGCGGTCCTCGCCGCCTCCGGTCAGGAGGCCGGCACATGAGCGGCACCGTCGAGCGGGAGGTCGGCCGGGCCCGCCCCCGCAAGGAGGACGCCCGGCTGGTCACCGGACAGACCACGTGGACCGACAACATCGCCGTCAACGGACTGCTCCACCTGGCGATCCTGCGCAGCCCCATGGCGCATGCCCGCATCGACCGCGTCGACGTGGCCCCCGCGCTCGAACGCCCCGGCGTGGTCGCGGCGTTCAGCGGCGCCGACCTCGCGGAGGGTCTGGGGTCGCTGCCCTGCGCGTGGCCGGTGACCGAGGACATCGTGCTGCCCGACCACCCGCCGATCGCGGGCGACGAGGTGCGCCACGCGGGCGACCCGGTGGCCGTCGTGGTGGCCCGCGACCGGTACGCGGCGGCCGACGCCCTGGAGGCGATCGAGGTCGACTACACGCCGCTCCCCCCGGTCCTCGACCTGGCGGCGGCCCTGGCCGGGAACAGCCCCCTGGTCCACGCCGACAAGGGCACCAACCGCTGCTACGACTGGCCGTTGAAGGCCGGCGAGGACTTCGCGGCCGTCCGGCAGCGCGCCGAGGTGACGCTCAAGCGCCGCTACCACCAGCAGCGCCTCATCCCCAACGCGATGGAGCCGCGCGCCGTCGTGGTCACCCCGCTCACCGCGTCCGGCGAGTACACCCTCCACTCCTCCACCCAGATCCCGCACATCCTGCGGATCATGCTGGCCGTGGTCACCGGGATACCCGAGCACAAACTCCGGGTCGTCGCCCCCGACGTGGGCGGCGGCTTCGGCTCCAAGCTCCAGGTCTACGGCGAGGAGGCCCTCGCCCTCGCGGTCGCCCGCCGCCTCGGCCGCCCGGTGAAGTGGACGGAGTCCCGCAGCGAGGGCTATCTGGCCACCCACCACGGCCGCGGCATGATCCAGGACATCGAGATCGCCGCGAACCGCGACGGCACCCTGCTCGGCCTCAAGGCCGACCTGCTCGTCGACATGGGCGCCTATCTGATGCTCGTCACGCCGGGCATCCCGATCCTGGGCGCGTTCATGTACCCGGGGATCTACAAGATGTCCTCCTACGAGCTCAACGTCACGGGCGTCTTCACGACCCGGACCCCGACCGACGCCTACCGGGGCGCCGGACGCCCGGAGGCGACGTACGCCATCGAACGGATCATGGACGAGCTGGCCGCCGAACTCGGCCTCGATCCAGTGGAGTTGCGGCGCCGCAACTGGATCCGGCACGAGGAGTTCCCGTACACGACGGTCGCGGGCCTGACGTACGACAGCGGCAACTACGAGGCCGCGACCGAGAAGGCGCTCGCCCTGTTCGACTACGACAAGCTGCGCGCCGAGCAGGCCGACCGCAATCACCGGGGCGACACGGTCCGTCTGGGCATCGGGGTGTCGACGTACACCGAGATGTGCGGGCTCGCCCCGAGCCGGGTGCTCAGGGATCTGCGCTACGCGGCCGGCGGCTGGGAGGCGGCGGCCGTCCGCATGCTGCCGACCGGCAAGGTCGAGGTGGTCACCGGCACCAGCCCGCACGGCCAGGGCCATGTGACCTGCTGGAGCCAGATCGCCGCCGACGTGCTGGGCGTGCCGTTCGAGGACGTCGAGGTCGTCCACGGCGACACCCGGGCGGCCCCGCAGGGCATGGACACCTACGGCTCGCGGTCGCTCGTCGTGGGCGGGACGGCCGTGCACCATGCGGCGCTGAAGGTGGTGGACAAGGCCCGGAGGATCGCCGCGCATCTGCTCGAAGCGAGCGAGCGGGACCTGGAGTTCACCGACGGCGTCTTCTCGGTGAAGGGCTCGCCGGACGCCCGCAGGACCATCCAGGAGGTCGCCTTCGAGACCTTCACCTCGCACGACCTGCCCGACGGCCTGGTGCCCACCATCAACGCCGAGCACCTGGTCGACCCGGACAACTTCTCCTACCCGCACGGCACCCACCTGTGCGCGGTCGAGGTCGACACCGAGACCGGGCAGACCCGGATCAGGTCGTACGTCTGCGTCGACGACGTCGGCCGGGTCGTCAACCCGACGATCGTCGAAGGACAGGTGCACGGCGGCCTCGCGCAGGGCATCGCGCAGGCACTGTACGAGGAGGCGGTCTACGACGACGAGGGCAACCTGGTCTCGGGCACGATGGCCGACTATCTCGTGCCCTCGGCGGCGGACCTGCCGGACTTCGTGACGGACCGGACGGAGACGCCGGCCACCTCGAACCCCCTGGGGGTGAAGGGCGTCGGCGAGGCCGGGACGATCGCCTCCACGCCCGCCGTCGTCAACGCGATCGTGGACGCGCTGCGTCCGCTGGGCGTGCGCGACGTGCGGATGCCCTGCACACCCGAGCGGGTCTGGCGAGCGGTCAGGGAGGCCTCGCGATGATTCCCCCGGCATTCGACTACGCCCGCCCGGCCGGCGTCGACGAGGCGGTGCGCGTGCTCGCCGACGCCGGTGAGGACGCCAAGGTGCTGGCCGGCGGGCAGAGCCTGCTGCCGCTGCTGCGGCTCCGGCTGGCCTTCCCCGAACTGGTCGTGGACGTCGGTCGCATCCCCGAGCTGCGCGGGGTCCGCGAGGACGGCGACACGCTCGTCATCGGCGCGCTGACCACGCACCACGACGTGCTCCGCGACCCGCTGGTCCGCCGCCACGCGGGCCTGCTCGCCGCCGCCACGGCGACCGTCGCCGATCCGGCCGCACGGCATCGCGGGACCCTCGGCGGCGCCCTCGCGCACGCCGACCCGGCCGGTGACCTGCCCGCGGTGGTGCTGGCGATGGACGGCGAGCTGGTGGCGCAGGGACCGGGTGGCCGACGCACTGTCCCCGCCCGGGAGTTCTTCGTCGACTACCTCCAATCCGCGCTGGAGCCGGACGAGTTGCTCGTCGAGGTGCGGGTTCCGAAGGCGGACGGCTGGGGCTTCCACTACGAGAAGTTCCACCGGGTCGCCCAGTCGTGGGCGATCGTCGGCGTGGCCGCGCTCGTCCGGCGCGACAACGGCCGGGTCGCCGAGGCACGCATCGGGCTGACCAACATGGGCACGACCCCGCTGCGGGCCACGGCCACCGAGGCTGCCCTCGCCGGTGCCGGGGACGCGGCGGCAGTGGCGCGGGCCGCGGAGTCGGCGGCGGCCGGGACCCGGCCGTCCCAGGACACGTCGGCGTCACCGGAGTACCGGGCCCATCTGGCACGGGTGCTGACCGGGCGCGCGGTGCTGGCCGCCGCCGGGATGGGGTGAGCGGCGATCACGCGGATCGACGGCCCGGACCAGGTGCGGGCCCGCCTGGAGGCGACGGGATACCTCGTCGACGAAGGACTGGCCGTCGCCTGCTTCCTGGCGCTGCGGCTGGCCCGGCCGATCTTCTGCGAGGGCGACGCGGGCGTCGGCAAGACCGCGCTCGCCGCCGCCCTCGCCGAGGCCCTCGACGCCCCGCTGATCCGGCTCCAGTGCCATGAGGGCATCGACGCCTCACAGGCCCTGTACGACTGGGACTTCCCCCGTCAGCTGCTGCATCTGCGGGCCGCCGAGGCCGCCGGGATCACCGATGCCGGACGGCTGGAGAGCGAGCTGTACGACCGGCGCTTCCTGATCGCCCGTCCCCTGCTCAGGGCGCTGGAGACGCAGCCGTCGGTGCTGCTGGTCGACGAGATCGACCGGGCCGACGACGAGTTCGAGGCGTTCCTGCTGGAGCTGCTCTCGGAATACGCCGTGACGATTCCGGAGCTGGGCACACTGCGGGCCGAGTCCCCGCCCGTGGTCGTGCTGACCTCCAACCGCACCCGCGAGGTGCACGACGCGCTGAAGCGGCGGTGTCTGTACCACTGGTTCGACCATCCCGGCTTCGGCCGTGAACTGGCCATTGTGCGGCGGCGGTTGCCGGGGGTCTCGGCGCGGTTGGCGGAGCAGGTGACCACTCTTGTGCAGGCGCTTCGGGAGCAGGATCTGGTCAAGCCCCCTGGTGTCGCGGAGACCATCGACTGGACGCAGGCGCTGGATGCGCTGGGGGCGAGTGAGGTGGACGCGGAGTCGGCGGTGCGCACGCTGGGGTCGGTACTCAAGTACCGGGAGGATGTGGAGCGGGGGCGGGGGCTGGATTTCGCCGCGTTGCTCGGTGTCTCGACGGAAGTCCGGTGATGGAGTCGTCTGCGGGTTCGTCGCGGCGCGTCGCGCCCCGCGGTGGAGCCGCACATGAACCTCTGAGGGACGTGGACGCCGCCCTTCTCGGATTCGGCCGTGCCCTGCGTGCGGCGGGGGTGGACGCGAGTGCCGAGCGGCTGCACGCCTTTCTGCGGGCCGTGGACGCACTGGGGCCGGCGCGGCGGACGGATGTGTACTGGGCAGGGCGGCTGACTCTGTGCGGGGACCGGGACGACCTGGAGCGTTACGAGCGGGTGTTCACCGCCTGCTTCGGCTCCGTCGAGCCGGCGACCGGGCCCGTGCCAGCCGCTCCCGCCATGAACCTGCGGGGCGTCGCACGCGATGCCACCGTGCCTCGTACACAGACCCGACGCGAAGCCGAAGCACCCCCCATGGCCGCCCTCGCCGCTTCCGCCGAAGTACTGCGTCACCGGGACTTCGGCCGGCTGAACGCCGACGAACGCGAACAACTCCACCGTCTGCTCGCCGCGTTCGCGCTGCACGGCGAAACCCGGCGCAGCGCGCGGCGGCGGCCGGCCCGGCGCGGCGAGGTCGATCCGCGCCGGACCGTGCGCGAGCTGCTCCGGCGCGGCGGCGAGCCCGCCCGGCTGCTGCGGCACACCCGGGCCGTGCGCCCCCGGCGGGTCGTGCTGCTGGTGGACGTCAGCGGGTCCATGGCGCCGTACGCCGACGCGCTGCTGCGTTTCGCCCATGCCGCCGTCCGGGGGCCGCGCACCGAGGTGTTCACCATCGGCACCCGGCTGACGCGGGTGACGCGGGAGCTGTCGCACCGTGATCCGGACCTGGCGATGGCGGCGGTGTCGGCGGCCGTTCCCGACTGGCGGGGCGGCACCCGGCTCGGGGTGCTGCTGCGCGCGTTCCTGGACCGATGGGGGCAGCGCGGGATGGCGCGTGGCGCCGTCGTGGTGCTGTTGTCCGACGGCTGGGAGCGTGGCGATCCGGAGCTGCTGGCGGCCCAGATGCGACGCTTGCGGCGGCTGGCGCACCGGGTGATCTGGGCGAATCCCCGCAAGGCACGCCCCGGGTACGCGCCCCTGGCGGCCGGGATGGCGGCGGCGCTGCCGAGCGTGGACGCGTTCGTCGAGGGGCACAGCCTGGCCGCTCTGGAGAGCCTGGCGGCGGTCGTGAGAGGAGCGGGTGGTGCGTGAGATTCTCCCGGCGCTGAGCGCCTGGTACGCGGCGGGATCGCCGTTCGGACTGGCCACCGTCGTCGCCGTGAGCCGCAGCGCCCCGCGTGATCCGGGGGCCGCGATGGCGGTCGGGCCCGGCGACGAGGTCGTCGGCAGTGTGTCCGGGGGGTGTGTGGAGGGGGCCGTGTTCGAGCTGGCGCAGGAGGTGGTGGCGAGCGGCGAGGCGCAGGTGCGGACCTTCGGCTACAGCGACGAGGACGCCTTCGCCGTCGGCCTCACCTGCGGCGGTGAGATCACGCTGCTGGTGCGGCCGGTGACCGCGGCGCTGGACCCGTCCTTCGGTGAGGTCGCAGCGTCGGTGGCGGCGGGGCGTCCGGTGACCGTGGCCACGGTGACGGACGGCCCCGCGCCGCGCGGCGCGACCCTCGCGGTGTGGCCGGACCGGGTCTCGGGGAGTCTCGGCACGAGCGGTCTCGATGTGGCCGTGACCGCCGATGCGCGCGGTGAACTCGCCCTCGGCGCCACGGGGTTGCGGCACTACGGGCCGCGCGGCGAGCGCCGCGAGGACGCGGTGAGCGTCTTCCTGCACTCCTTCGCCCCGCCCCCGAGGATGCTGGTGTTCGGCGCCATCGACTACGCCGCCGCGGTCGCCCGGATCGGCGACTTCCTCGGCTACCGGGTCACGGTCTGCGACGCCCGCTCCGTCTTCGCCACCGCCAAGCGCTTTCCGCCGGGCGTGGAGGTCGTCGTGGACTGGCCGCACCGCTACCTCCAGGGCACGGACACCGACGAACGGACGGTGATCTGCGTCCTCACCCACGACCCCAAGTTCGACGTCCCGCTGCTCCAGGAGGCGCTGCGCCGGCCCGCCGCGTACATCGGCGCGATGGGCAGCCGCCGTACCCACGACGACCGGATGAAGCGCCTGGTCGAGGGCGGCCTCACCGACCGCGAGCTGTCCCGGCTGCGCTCCCCGGTCGGGCTCGATCTCGGGGCCCGTACCCCCGAGGAGGTGGCCGTGTCCGTCGCCGCGGAGATCGTCGCGCTGCGGTGGGGCGGCACCGGCACCCCGCTGACGGCGACCGCGGGCGCCATCCATCCCCAGGGAACCTGACGGAGGAAGTCATGGAACTGCACCACGAGTTCACCGTGCCCGTCCCGGTCGACGACGCCTGGCAGGCCCTCCTCGACATCGAGCGCGTCGCGCCCTGCATGCCGGGGGCGAGCGTCGAGGAGTACGACGGCAAGACCGTGACGGGCTCGGTGAAGGTCAAGGTCGGCCCGATCACCGTGACGTACCAGGGCACCGCGGTCTTCGAGGAGCAGGACGACGCCGCCCATCGCATGGTTCTGATCGCCAGTGGCCGGGAGACCCGCGGCCAGGGCACCGCACGCGCCACCGTCACCAGCACACTCGTGGAACGGGACGGCGCCACCGCCGTCTCGGTGCGCACCGATCTGACGGTGACCGGGCGGCCCGCGCAGTTCGGGCGCGGGGTGATGGCGGAGGTCGGCGACCGGGTCATCGGCCAGTTCGCCGGGTGCCTGGCCGAGAAGCTGGCGCCGGTGCCGGACACGGCGGCACCGGCGGAGGAGGAGTCGCTGGACCTGATCCGCACGGCCGGGGTGCCGGTCGCCCGGCGTCTCGCGCCGGTGGTCGTGGCCGCCCTGGTGACAGTGCTGGTGGTGCTGCGGACACGGCGGTGGCGGCGGGGCCGAGCCGCCCACGCCCGTGGGTGATCACCCGTACCGTCGATGGTCCTCGACGACCTGCGCCAGGTGGTCCAGGGCCGCCGTCACCCGCGCCGGGTCCTGCTGGAAGAAGGGGTCGTCCGGCACCGGGAGCGACCCGGCCAGTGCCCAGCCGCGGGCGCGCGCCCAGGTGGCGTCGTCGGCGTCGACCGCCTCCCGGAAGATCTCCCGGGCCGACGCGGGCAGGAACATCCACGCGGGTTGCAGATCCACCGCCGGATCGGCGACGGCGAGCGTGCCGAAGTCGATGACGGCGCTCAGCCGGCCGTCCCGCATCAGCAGGTTGCCGGCCGCGAGGTCGCCGTGGATCCACACCGGCGGCTTGTGCCAGGCGGGCGCCGCGAGGGCCGCCTCCCACACCTCCGTCACGGCGTCGATGTCGACCAGCCCGGTGCCCCGCAGCGCCGCCAGCTTGGGCCGTACCCGCGCCTCGGCGGCCAGCGAGTCGCGCGGGTCGCCCATGGGCACGCCGCGGAAGGCGTTGCTCTGCTCCGGTCCGGGACCACCGGTCGCGTCGACGCCCTGGAGGGCGGTGACGAACCCGGCGAGGTCCAGGGCGGCCCGCACCGGGTCGGCCAGCCCGTCGGTGGTCGCCGTCTCGCCCTCCAGCCAGCGGTACACCGACCACGGGTACGGGTAGCCCTCGCCGGGTTCGCCGATCTCCAGCGGCTCGGACACGGTCAGCGGCAGGTGCGGGGCGAGCCGGGGCAGCCAGCGGTGCTCCCGGGCCACCTGCCCCGCCCAGTGCGCGTAGCGGGGCAGCCGCACGGACAGTTCCGCGCCGAGCCGGAAGGTCGCGTTGTCCATGCCGGACTGCGGCACCGGGGTGAGCGGGAGGTGGGCCCATTGCGGGAACTGTGCGGTCAGCAGACGGCGTACGAGCGTGGTGTCGATCAGCACGCCCTCCATCTCAGCGGGGTGACGGCGGCGGCGTCCAACGAATTAGAGGGTTGGGTCCGGCTGCCAGGGGTAGGCGGCGCGCAACGGAAGAGGAACACGCACCGGTGCACACCCTCTTCGGCACACCTCTGTGGAAGGAGGTCCGTGACAGCGCACACTCGCAGCGCCCGGGCCGCTTCCGGACACCTGGAGCGGCCCGGATCCTCGTGAGGTGCCGCCGCCGGCTACCGCGGAGGCAGCCGGTGCAGCAGCACGTCGTCCAGGCGGCCGTCCTCGACGGCCGCCGTCATGTACGTGCAGTGCGGCTGCCGCCGCCGGTCCGTCGGGGAGCCAGGGTTGAGCAGCCGCAGACCGGTCGGGGCGGTGGTGTCCCAGGGGATGTGGCTGTGGCCGAAGACCAGCACGTCGGTGTCGGGGAAGCGGGCGGCACAGCGTGCCTCGCGGCCCTGCGCGGGGCCGGTCTCGTGGACCACCGCGAAGCGCAGGCCGCCGAGTTCGGCATAGGCGGTCTCCGGCAGCCGGGCCCGCAGTGCCGGTCCGTCGTTGTTGCCGTGGACGCCGACGAGACGCCGGCTGAGGCGCTCCAGCAGGTCGAGGGTGGCGGTGTCCACCCAGTCGCCCGCGTGGAACACCACGTCGGCGCGCGGGAGTTCGGCCAGCAGCGGGGCCGGGAGTTCCTTGGCGCGCTGGGGCAGATGCGTGTCGGAGAGCAGAAGCAGACGCACGCGGTCAGACTATCCGTGAAAGATCGTCAACCTTGACACGATCGGTATGCGATCCGAGCGGTGGTCGGAACATCGACCACACAGGCGTCGGGTTAGCATCTGGCCACAAGTACCGCACCATGACAGAAACGACAAGCGACCCAAGGGGGACCGAGCCTCATGCCGGTCAAGGTCAGCGTCGTCGTCCCCGTGTACAACCCCGGGGTTTACATCGAGGACTGCATCGCATCTCTGAAGAGGCAGTCGCTGCCTCCCGACGAGTACGAAGTGATCTTCGTCGACGACGGCTCCACCGACGGAACACCCGGCCGGCTCGATGAGCTCGCTGCCGAGGACTCACGCGTCCGTGTCATCCACCAGGAGAACTCCGGCTGGTCCGGCAAGCCCCGCAACGTCGGGATCGAGGCCGCCCGGGGCGAGTTCGTGATGTTCGTCGACAACGACGACTATCTCGGCGACGAGGCCCTGGAGCGGATGTACGACTACGGCGTGGCCAACGGCGCCGATGTGATCGTGGGCAAGATGGCCGGCAAGGGGCGTCCCGTGCCGGTCGAGCTGTTCCGCCGCAACCGCCCGCACGCGAGCGTCGAGAACGCGCCGCTGATCGACAGCCTCACCCCGCACAAGATGTTCCGCCGGGCCTTCCTCGACGACATCGGCCTGCGCTTCCCGGAGGGCAGGCGGCGCCTGGAGGACCACGTCTTCATCGCCGAGGCGTATCTGCGCGCCGACAACGTCTCCGTGCTCAGCGACTACGTCTGCTACTACCACGTACGGCGTGACGACGCCTCCAACGCCGGTTTCCAGCAGTTCGAGCCGGCCGGCTACTTCAAGAACCTGCGCGAGGCGCTCGACGTCGTCGAGACGTACACCAAGCCGGGTGAGCTGCGCGACCGGCTCTTCCGGCGCTGGCTGCGCAACGAGATGGTCGAGCGGATGCGCGGCCGGCGCCTGCTCGGGCTGCCCGAGGACTACCGCCGGGCCCTGTTCGCGGAGATCCACTCGACCGTCGTGGACCGCTTCGGCCCCGGTGTGGCGGCCGGTCTGCCGCCCGCCCAGCGGGTGGTGGCCGCGCTGATCACCGCGGACCGCTACGACGACATCGTGGCGTTCGCCGAGTGGGAGGCCGGGATCGCCCTCAAGGCCGTTCCGGAGGGCGTGGAGTGGCGTGACGGGGTGCTGGAGGTGTCGCTGAGCGCCGAGTTCACCTCGGGCGGCGAGCCGATGACGTTCCCCGCGCGGGGTGCCCTGGCCGAGGGCGCCCCGCCGCTGGACGCCGCCGAGGCCGTCGCCTGGGTGTGCGCCGACTCCGTCGCGCGCTTCGACCAGGCCGCGGGCGATCTGCTGCTGCGGGAACGGGGCAGCTCCGCCCAGCACTTCCAGCCCGTGCGGGTCGTCCGGGACAAGGTGTCCGGCGAGGACGGCGAGCGGGTGCGGCTGGTGCTGCGGGCGACGGCCGACGTCGACCCCGCCACGGCGGCCGGCGGGGCGGCGCCGGACGAGGGGCTGTGGGACGCCTTCGTGCGCGTCCGGCTGGGCGGCTGGACCAAGGAGTGCCGGCTCGGTCCGGCCCCGGCCGAGCACCGGCCGACGCCGCAGGCCGGTGTGGCGGGCGGGCACGTGGTCCTGCCGTACTGGACCCGTCCGCACGGCAACCTCGCCCTCGACGTGGACCGGGCGGCCAAGCGGCTGGGCCTGGACCGCGTCACGCCGGGCACGGTCGCCGTCGACGGACCGCGCATCAGCACGGCGGTGCCGTTCCAGGTGGGCGGGGAGACCAAGGTGGTGCTGCGGCTCGGGGCGGCACGGATCGTGGATGTGCCGGGCACCCTCTCCCCCGCCGCGGACGAGCGGCTGGGGTCGGTGCTGGAGGCCGATCTGCCGCTCGCCGAGTTGAGCGGCGCGCGGTGGCGGGTGGCGCTGAGCCCGGTGCCGAACGCGCCCGAGCCGCGTTTCCTCGTGCTGCCGTTCGCACTGCGCGTCTCCGGCGGGACCGTCCGTCCGGTGGCGGTGCCCGGACACGGCGGTGCGCAGCGGCTGGCCCGCAAGGTCCGGCGCGCGCTCGGCCGGGTGCTGCGCGGGGCGGCGGCCCGGGTCAGGAACCGCGGGAAGTAGCGGACCGATCGAGCGCGGCCCCCGTGAAGTTCACGGGGGCCGCGCTCACTTGCTCTTTCTGACCGGGATCACTTCTTGGCGTAACGCGCCTTCAGGGCGTTGCGCTTGTTGGTGCCCTCGGCGTTCCTGCCCTTCTCGATGATCACCAGGTTGTGGTAGAAGTGCACGCCCACGACGTTGAGGTCCGTGTAGCTGGGCTGGTAGTTCTCGTCGACGAACTCCTCGTAGTTCAGGCCGTCCGTCAGCCGCTTCAGCATCGCCATGCTGGTGTTGGGGTCGTCGAGGTCCTCGCTGCCCATCCACTCGGGCCAGTACGACGACTGCGTGTCCTCGACGACGTAGATGCCGCCGTCCTTGAGGCGGGGGAAGAGCGTGGCGAACGTGGTGAGGACGTGCGGGGGCCGGTGGCTGCCGTCGTCGATGATGACGTCGAGGTCGCCGATCTTGTCCGCGACGGCGTTCAGGGACGAGGGGTCGGACTGGTCGCCGATGAACGTCGTGATGCGCTCCTCGTCGACATGGGACTTGTCCTGGATGTCCATGCCGTAGATCTGCGCGTTCGGGAAGAACGCCTTCCACATGCGCAGCGAGGCGCCGCCCTGGCCGGGCCGGTTGTAACCGCCGATACCGATCTCCAGAAGGTTGAACTTCTCGTTCTTCAGGTGCTGGAGATGCTTCTGGTAATGCTGCGTGTAGCGGTGCGCTCCCCACTTGTCCGTCTTGAAGTGGACGGCGAGTTTGTTGAGGTCGTGCGAGATGGCGGCGAGTCCGGTCGGCTTCTTCTGGACCGGCTGCGGCGGCTGCCCGGAAATGCGTCGCTTCAATTGGCGCACGATCCGCACGTTCTTCTCACCCAACACGTTCTTCACTGTTGTTCTGATCGACATGGTTCGACGTATTCCTTTCAGGGGGCCAACGGTCGGATCGTGCTCAGTGAGGGGTGATACGTCGCTTGAGCGGCTCCCACCAGGTGCGGTGGGTCCGGTACCAGACGACGGTGTCGGCGAGGCCGGTCGCGAAGTCGTGCCGGGGCTCGTAGCCGAGTTCGGTGTGAATCCTGGTCCAGTCGACGGAGTAGCGCAGGTCGTGTCCCTTGCGGTCCTCGACGTACTCGACCATGTCCCAGCCGGCGCCGCACGCTTCGAGGAGCAGCCCGGTGAGTTCCTTGTTGCTCAGTTCGGTGCCGCCGCCGATGTTGTACACGCGCCCGGCCCGGCCCGCGGTACGGACCAGGTCGACGCCCTGGCAGTGGTCGTCGACGTGCAGCCAGTCGCGGACGTTGCGGCCGTCACCGTAGAGCGGGACCTTCCTGCCGTCGAGGAGGTGGGTGATGAAGAGCGGGATGACCTTCTCCGGGAACTGGTGCGGCCCGTAGTTGTTGGAGCAGCGGGTGACGCGGACGTCCAGGCCGTGGGTGCGGTGGTAGGCGAGGGCGAGCAGGTCGGAGGAGGCCTTGGAGGCGGAGTAGGGCGAGTTGGGCGCGAGCGGGTGGGTCTCGGGCCAGGAGCCCTCGTCGATGGAGCCGTAGACCTCGTCGGTGGACACGTGCACGAACGGGCCGGTGCCGTGCCGGAGGGCGGCGTCCAGCAGGGTCTGGGTGCCCACCACGTTGGTCAGCACGAAGTCGCCCGCCCCGGCGATCGAGCGGTCCACGTGGGACTCGGCGGCGAAGTGCACGACCTGGTCCGCGTCGGCCATCAGCTGGTCGACCAGCTCCGCGTCCCGGATGTCGCCCTGCACGAACTCCAGCCGGGGGTGGCCGAGTTCGAGGTTGTCCAGGGTGCCGGCGTAGGTGAGCTTGTCCAGCACGACGATCCGTGGCGCGTCGGCCGCCTCCGAGGCGAGGAGCCCGCGCACGTACTGGGAGCCGATGAAGCCGGCGGCGCCGGTGACGAGGAGCTTCATGAACGGATCTGCACCTTGCTGTGGTCTCCGAGCACTAGACGGTGGGCAGCGGGCATACCGGTCGTCGGGGTCACCTCCACGTGACGGCCGATGAGGGAGGACTCTATACGGCCCACGCCGCGGATCGAGGAGTCCCGCAGGACGATCGAGAACTCCAACTCGCTGTCCGTCACGCGGCAGTTCTCGGCGACGGACGTGAAGGGGCCGATGTAGGAGTCCTCGACGACGGTCCCGGAGCCGATGATCACCGGTCCGACGACGCGGGACCTGACGATGCGCGCCCCCTCCTCCACGACGACCCGCCCGATCAGCTCGGAGGCCTCGTCGACCGCGCCGTCGACGCGGTGCTCGACGGTCTCCAGGACGGTGCGGTTGACCTCCAGCATGTCGGTGACATTGCCGGTGTCCTTCCAGTAGCCCTTGATCACCGTGGAGCGGACGTCGGCGCGTTCGTCGATGAGGTGCTGGATGGCGTGGGTGATCTCCAGTTCGCCGCGCCCGGACGGGGTGATGGCCCGGACCGCGTCGTGGATCACGGGCGTGAACAGGTAGACGCCGACCAGGGCGAGATCGCTCTTGGGGGTCTCGGGCTTCTCCTCCAGGCCGATCACCTGGCCCGCGGCGTCGAGTTCGGCGACGCCGAAGGCGCGCGGGTCGGGGACGTGGGTGAGGAGGATCTGGGCGTCGGGGCGGTGGGCCCGGAACTCGTCGACGAGGGCGGCGATGCCGCCGACGATGAAGTTGTCGCCCAGGTACATGACGAAGTCGTCGTCGCCGAGGAACTCCCGGGCGATCAGCACCGCGTGGGCCAGGCCGAGAGGACGCTCCTGCGGAATGTAGGTGACCTCGAGACCGAACTTCGAGCCGTCGCCGACCGCTTCCTCGATCTCGGCGGCCGTCTCCCCGACGATCACGCCGACTTCGGTGATCCCGGCCGCCGCGATGGACTCCAGGCCGTAGAACAGGACGGGTTTGTTGGCCACGGGCACGAGTTGTTTGGCCGATGTGTGGGTGATCGGCCTCAGACGCGTACCGGCGCCACCAGACAGGACGAGAGCCTTCATCTGCTTCACCTTAGTCTCGTTCGTCCGTGACGGGCCGTTCGCGATATGCCTTGCATCGTAGGAAAACCCGAGGTCGCACACGGTGAATTCGATCAACTCGCGGCTTTTTCGATCACTTCACGGTGCACTCGTACGAGTGGACCGCCGGCGTCGCGCGCTCAGCGGTCCAGCGTGACCTCGCTCCACACCTGTTTGCCGCCGCTGACCGGCACGGTCCCCCAGGCCGCCGACATGGCCTCGACGAGGAGGATGCCGCGACCGCCGGTCGCCTCCCAGCCGATGCTGGTCGGCTTGACCGGGGTGCGCGGCGAGGCGTCGGCGACGGCGACGCGCAACCGGTGGTTGACGAGGGTGAGGTCGAGGCGGACCCGGCCGTCGGTGTGCACGAGGGCGTTGGTGACGAGCTCGGAGACGATCAGCAGGACGGCGTCCTGGGCGTCGGCGGGGACGTTCCAGGAGCGCAGGGTGCGGCGGGTGAAGCGGCGGGCCTGGCCGACGGCCTGCGGGACCCGCCACACCGTCCAGCTCTCGCGCAGCGGGTGCGAGGCCATGCCGTCGTAGCGGACCAGGAGCAGGGCGACGTCGTCGCTGCGGCGGGCGTTGCCGAGCAGGGCGTCGGCGACCATGCCGAGGTGGGCGGGGTCGGAGGCGGACAGCCCGTGGGCGAGGCGGTCCATGCCCTCGTCGATGTCCTCGTCGGCGGACTCCACCAGGCCGTCGGTGGCCAGGGCGATCAGGGTGCCGGGCCGCAGCCGCAGCGGGGCCATCGGGAAGTCCGCCTGCGTCACGACGCCGAGCGGCGGCCCGCCCTCGGCCTCGGCGATCTCGGTCGTGCCGTCGGGGTGCCGCAGCACGGGCGGGAGGTGGCCGGCCCGGACGAACCAGGCGGAACCTTCCTCCATGTCGAGGTCGACGTAGCAGCAGGTGGCGAAGAGGTCGGTCTCCAGGTCCACGAGCAGCCGGTTGGCGTGCGAGACGACGACGTCCGGCGGGTGGCCCTCGACGGCGTAGGCCCGCAGGGCGGTGCGCATCTGGCCCATGAGGGTGGCGGCGCCGGCGCTGTGGCCCTGGACGTCGCCGATGACGAGGGCCACGTGGTTGTCGGGCAGCGGGATCACGTCGTACCAGTCGCCGCCGAGCTCCAGTCCGGCCGTGCTCGGCAGATAGCGGGCGACGGCGATCGCGCCCGGGAGCTTGGGCAGCCTGCGGGGCAGCAGCTGGCGCTGGAGCATGCCGACGAGTTCGTGTTCGGCGTCGAAGGCGTGGGCCCGCATCAGGGCCTGCCCGGCGAGCCCGGCGGATGCGGTGAGCAGGGCGCGTTCGTCGGGGCCGAACTCGTGCGGGGTGTCCCAGCCGATCAGGCACGCGCCGGCCATGCGGCCGGAGGCGGGCAGCGGCAGTACGGCGAGGCCGCCGGGGCCGACGTCGGCGAGGGCGGGCTCCAGGGCGGTGCCGGCGGGCCAGATCTGCGCGCGGCCCTCGCTGAGCGCGGCGGCGAGGGTGGGCATGGCCCGCACGGGGGCGTCGGGCCACTCCGTGCGCCACTCCAGGCGCCACAGCTCGGGCCAGGACTCGGGGTCGGGCGGGTCGAGGACGGTCACCACCAGCCGGTCGTTCTCCAGCTCGGCGAGGGCGATCCGGTCGGCCCGCAGCGGCTTGCGCAGCGCGGAGACGACGGCCTGGCTGACGTCGCGGACGGTGCCCGCGGTGGCGAGGGCGGCGGCCAGGCGCTGGACGCGGGCCACGTCGGTGACGTCGGAGCGCAGCGTGGAGACGTCGGCGACGGTGCCGGCGAGGCGGGCGGGGCGGCCCTCGCCGCCGGGCAGCAGCCGGCCGCGCAGCCTGAGCCACTTGGGTGGTCCGGCGGGCTGCAGGGCCCGGAACTCCAGCTCGCGGTCGCCGAGGGACATGTGGTCGGCCTCGGTGACGGACATCAGCGCCGGCAGGTCCTCGGGCACGGTGAGCGCCAGCAGCGTCTCCACGCGGCCGTCGAAGTCCTCCCTGGCCAGCGCGAACAGGTCGAGGATGTCGTCGCCGACCTCGATGCGTCCGGTGTCCATGGCGAGGCTGAACGCGCCCGCGGGCAGTTCCCCGCCCTCGGCCGCCTCGGCTGGGGCGGGGCAGGCCACGGCGTCGGCGAGGAGCTCCAGGCACTTGCGGTCGTCGGTGTCGAAGCCGTCGGGGCGCTCGCTCACGGCGACGAGGCAGCCCCCGCCGTCGCCGCGGGCGGGCAGGGCCGCCAGATGGAAGTCCCGGGACGGCACGCGCCGCGCCTCGGCGCCCTCGGCCAGCTCCTCCGGGCCCAGCCAGGCCGCCCGCCCGCCGCGGTGGACCTCGGCCACCGGGGAGCCGCCGACCGCGGGGTAGGCGTCCCGCAGTCCGAACAGGGTGCGCGGCACTCCTGCCGCGTCCACCAGGCAGAGCAGCTCGCCGTCCTCGCTCGGGCCGTACACGGCGGCGAGGGAGGCCCGGGCGAAGACGAGCACCTGTTCGAGGACGCTCCGCAGCCGTTCGGGTGAGCCGGGACCGGCCGTGAGCGCTTTGAGGGCAACTTCGGCACGCAGCGTTCTCGTTCTGCGCCCCGCGGCTCCCTCACTGACCACGTCCGCCATTACAGCGCTTATACGGCACGTGCGCAGCCCCTGTGACCGTTCGGTGGAGTGTCTGCGGGGGTCACGCTCGAAAGTCACCGAACAAGTCTTTACGCATGCGTTCCGCACGGTGGTCTCATGACAGCGGTGACTGTCCGTGCCCACCGCCTCCGCTGGAAGCTCGATTCCGGGCCAAGGAGGGGGTGGCATGGACAAGCGGTACGAGGTGTACGCGCTCGCCGACCGGCACTTCTACGACACGCCGGACCGGCTGTCCGCGGGCGCGCGCCAGGCGGCGCCGCTGTTCGAGGCGGCGCGGCGCGAGGTGCCGGCCGGCTGGGACGCGGCGCGCATCGGTGACTGGCTGACCTTGACGCCGCTCGACGCGGACGGGGCGCCGGTGTCCGGTCCGGCGCAGGGCTGGAAGGTCCACGCCTCGGCCACCCGGGCGAACGCGGAGCGGATCGCGGCGATCGTCTGGGACTACTGCGTGCCCCGGCGTATCCCGTTCAAGTTCGTGCCGGGACCGCACCTGCTGCATCTGCGCAACACCAAGTACGCCGCCCGCGACAGCAGCGGCAAGTTCGTCACCCTGTACCCGGCCGACGAGGAGCAGCTCCACCTCGTGCTGCGCGAGCTGGGCGAGCTGCTGGAGGGGTTCGAGGGGCCGTACATCCTGACCGACCTGCGCTGGGGCGAGGGACCGCTCTATGTGCGCTACGGGGCGTTCGCACGCCAGTTCGTGGTCGACGAGCGGGGCTCGCTGGTGCCGGCGGTGCGGGACGGCGCGGGGCGTCTGATCCCCGACCGCCGGGCGCCGTCCTTCCAGGTCCCGGAGTGGGTGACGCTCCCGGCCTTCCTCACGCCGCATCTGGCGGCGCGCAACACCACGACGGTGGGCGAACTGCCGTACCGCATCGAGAAGGCGCTGCACTTCTCCAACGGCGGCGGGGTCTACGTCGGCACCGACACCCGGGACGGCAGCAGAGTCGTGCTCAAGGAGGGCCGGCCGCACGCGGGCCTCGCCGCCGACGGGGCGGACGCGATCACCCGGCTGGAGCGCGAGAAGAACGCCCTGGAGCGGCTGGCGGGGACGGGCGTGGTGCCGGAGGTGCGGGACTGGTTCACGCTCGGCGACCACCGGTTCCTGGTCATGGAGTTCCTGGAGGGGCGGCCGCTGAACTCGTTCTTCGCCGAACGGCACCCGCTGCTCACCCCCGACCCCGATCCGCGGGCGGTGGCCGACTACACGGCCTGGGCACTGCGCATCCACGCCGGTGTCGAGCGGGCCGTGGCGGCGATCCACGCGCGCGGGATCGTCTTCAACGACCTGCACGTCTTCAACATCATGGTCGGCCCCGACGGGGAGTCGGTGTCCCTGCTCGACTTCGAGGCCGCCGCGCCGGTCGACGAGCGGGGCCGACAGGTGGTCGCGCACCCCGGCTTCTTCGCCCCGCCGGACCGCACGGGCGCGGACGTCGACCGGTACGCGCTGGCCTGTCTGCGGATCGCCCTGTTCCTGCCGGTCACCACGCTGTTCGTGGTCGACCGCGGCAAGGCGGCCCATCTCGCGGAAGTGATTCTCCGTCAGTTCCCGGACGTGCCCAAGGAGTTCCTCGACGAAGCGGTCGCGGAGATCACCCGGGACAACGGGGTGTCCGCACCCGCGCTGGTCAAACCCTTCGTGGAGCCGGCCGACTGGCCCTACAGCCGCGACTCGATGGTGAAGGCGATCCTCGCCTCGGCCACCCCGGAACGCGACGACCGGCTCTTCCCGGGCGACATCAGCCAGTTCGGCGACGGCGGCGGTCTCGGCCTCGCGCACGGCGCGGCCGGGGTGCTGTACGCGCTGGACGCAGTCGGCGCCGAACGGTACGAGGAGGGCGAGCGCTGGCTCCTCGCCCGCACCGCGCCAGCGCCGACGGGCACCCCGCTCGGACTGTACGACGGTCTCGCGGGCGTCGCCCACGTCCTGGACCGGCTCGGCCACCGGCAGCGCGCCCTGGACCTGATCGGCTCGATCCTCGCCGAACGCTGGCAGAACCTCTCCTCCGACCTGCACGGCGGGCTGGCCGGCCTCGGCCTGGTCCTCGCCGAACTCGCCCGCACCACCGGCGAGTCGGAACTCGGGGACCGTGCCGCGGAGGCCGCCGACCTCCTCGTACGGCGTCTCGCGGAGCCCCTGCCGGACGGCCCCCGGCGGCGCCGGGCCGGGCTGCTGCGCGGGGCGAGCGGGCCCGCGCTGTTCCTGCTGCGGGAGTACGAACGCACCGGCGAGGCGCGGCTGCTGGAGGCGGCCGGGGTCGCGCTGCGGCGGGACCTGGACGGCTGTGTGCGGCAGCCCAACGGCTCACTGCAAGTCGACGAGGGCTGGCGGACCCTGCCCTACCTCGGCGAGGGGAGCGCGGGCATCGGGATGGTGCTGGACGACCATCTCGCCCACACCGGCGACCAGTGGGCGGACGTCAGGTCCGGCATCCTCACCGCCGCCACCTCCCGCTTCTACGTGCAGCCGGGCCTCTTCCAGGGCCGTGCCGGGCTGATCCTGCACCTCGCCCGCACCTCCACACCCGGCGCGAGCCGGGAGCGGCTCGCCGAGCAGATCGACGGACTCGGCTGGTTCGCCATGTCCTACCAGGGCCAACTGGCCTTCCCCGGACACCAGATGATGCGGCTGTCGATGGACCTGGGCACCGGCACGGCCGGCTGCCTGCTCGCGCTCGGCGCGGCCCACGACGCCGGGGCAGGCGCTCACCTGCCCTTCCTGCCGCCGCTCGGGCGGCCCCCACAGCGCGGTTCCGCGACCTGACGGAGCCGTGATCCGACCCCGTCCCCACGGGTGACGACACCACCGAAGAGAGGAAACAGACATGGCACTTCTCGACCTTCAGACGATGGAAGCCGACGAGACCACGGGTGGCGGCGGCGAAAGCACCGTGAGCCTGCTGTCCTGCATCAGCGCCGCGAGCGTCCTCCTCTGTCTCTGACGCGCAGTGCCTGTACGGCTCCGGGCGGTCCGCTCCCGTGAGGGAGGGGCCGCCCGGGGTCCCGCATGTACCGAGGAGGGCACCATGACGACGCCACCGGCAGCGCGTACCGCGGTGTTCGGCCCGCTCGGTCCGGCCCCCGCCCGCTGGGTGGCCCTGTGCCTGGTGAGCACGGCCGCCACCGGTGCCGGGCTGCTGCTGCCCGCCGCGCTGGGCCGCGCCCTCGATCTGCTGCTGGCCGGAGCGCCGGCCACGCGCTGGGTGGGGTACTGCGCCGGGCTGGTGCTGCTGCTCGCCCTTCTCGACGCGGCGGAGACCGTGCTCGGCGGCACGCTCGACGCCCGCACCACCTCCTGGCTGCGCAGGCGCCTGACCGGCCATGTCCTGGCCGTAGGCCCGCGCGCCGGTGACCGCTTCGGCCCCGGCGACCTGGTCGCCCGCCTCGTCGGCAACGCCGCGCAGGCCGGCACCGCGCCGACCGCCCGCGCCGCTCTGCCGGCCGCCCTCGCCGGACCGCTCGGCGGACTGATCGCCCTCGCCCTGATCGACCCGTGGCTCGCGGCCGTCCTGCTGGCCGGAGCCCCGGTGCTGGCCCTGCTGCTGCGCGCCTTCGCCCGCGACACCCGCGAGTGCGCCGCCCGCTACCAGCGCGCCCAGGGACGGATCGCGGCGGCGCTCACGGAGGCCGTCGACGGGCACCGCACCATACAGGCGGCCGGCACCGCGGAGCGGGAGACGGCGCGCATCCTGCGGCCGCTGCCCGAACTGTCCCGGGCCGGGCACCTGATGTGGCGGGTGCAGGGGCGGGCCGCCGGACAGTCCGTCGCCGTGGCCCCGCTGCTCCAGCTCGGTGTCGTCGCGGTCGCCGGGCTGCTCCTCGCCCGCCACCGGGTCACGGTCGGCGAGGTGCTCGCCGCCTCCCGGTACGCCCTGCTCGCCACCGGCGTCGGCGTGCTGGTGGGCCAGTTGTCGGGCCTGGCCCGCGCCCGGGCCGCCGCCGGTCGCCTCACGGAGGTGCTGGACGAGCCGCCTCCGCGGTACGGCGATCGTCAGCTCCCCTCCGGGAGCGGCACGCTGGAGTTCCGCGGGGTGAGTGTCCGGCGCGGCGGGCGGGCGGTCCTGGAGGGCGTCGACCTGGTCGTGCCCGGCGGGACGACCTTCGCCGTGGTCGGCCGGTCCGGTGCCGGCAAGTCGCTGCTCGCCGCGCTCGCCGGACGGCTCGCCGACCCGGACGCCGGGGCGGTCCTCCTCGACGGCGTGCCGCTGCGGGAGCTGACCCACGACGCGCTGCGCGGGGCGGTCCGGCACGCCTTCGACCGGCCCGCGCTGCTGGGCGGCACCCTGGAGGAGGAGATCGGCCTGGGGCCCACGCCCGCCTCCCCCGTGCGGGTCCGCGAGGCCGCCCGCGCCGCGCACGCGGACGACTTCGTGAACCGGCTGCCCGGCGGGTACGCCACCCGCTGCGCCGACGCCCCGCACTCCGGTGGTGAGGCCCAACGCCTGGGACTGGCCCGGGCGTTCGCCCACGACGCCCGTCTGCTCGTCCTCGACGACGCGCTCTCCAGTCTCGACACCGTGACGGAGGCGCAGATCACCGCGTCGCTGGTGGGCTCCGGCGCGGGCCGCACCCGGCTGCTGGTCGCCCACCGCGCGGCCACCGCGGCCCGGGCGGACGCGGTGGCCTGGCTCGACGGGGGGCGGGTGCGGGCGGTGGGGCCGCACGAGAAGTTGTGGCGCCTTCCCGCCTACCGGGCGGTGTTCGCGGACGGGGAGGCGGAGTGAGCGCCCGCCGGGGGCTGCGCTTCCTGCGCAACCGGTGGCGGGTCGTCGCGCGACTGGCCGCCTGGTCGGTGCTGGAGACCGGGCAGACGTTCCTCACCGGCTACGCCCCCGCCCGCGCCCTGGACGAGGGCTTCCTGGCGGGGCGGGCGGGCATCGGCCTGGCCTGGCTGGGTGTCGCCGGACTCGGGGTGCTGGCCGGGGCGTTCGGCACGGCCCGGGTCCACACGGCGGTGGCCGACCTGGTCGAACCGCTGCGGGACGGTCTGGTGACCGGGGTCGTGGCGCGCGGCGTCCGGGAGGGGGACCGCACGGCGCTGTCCGGCCTCACCCAGCAGGCCGAGATCGCCCGGGACGCCTCCGCGGGGCTGCTCATGGTGTCGCGGTCCTTCGTGTTCACCGCGGCCGGCGCGCTGATCGGCCTGTTCTCGCTGGCCCCGCCCCTGCTGGCGGTCGTCGGCCTCCCCCTGCTCGCGGGCGTGGCCCTCTTCCTGGTGACGCTCCGTCCGCTGGCCCGCCGTCAGGAGGCCTTCCTGGTCGCCGACGAGGCGCTCGCCGAGCGCTGCGGCACGGTCTGCCCGGGGCTGCGGGACATCACGGCGGCCGGCGCGGAGGACCGCGTGGCCGCCGACACCGGGCGTCACATCGACGCCGAACAACGAGCCGCGGCCACGCTGGCCCGGTGGGGCGTCCTGCGGGTGGCCGCCCTGACCATCGGCGGCGAGCTGCCGATCGTGCTGCTGCTGGTGACGGCCCCCTGGCTGCTCGGCCTCGGCGTCACCCCTGGGGCCCTGGTCGGCGCGCTCTCGTACGTCACCCAGTCCCTGCTGCCCGCGCTGCGCCACCTGGTCCACGGTCTCGGCACCAGCGGCTCACGGCTGGTGGTGGTCCTGCGCCGACTGGTCCGTGACGACGGAGTCGCGTCGGCCACCCCCACCGGGCAGCTGCGGCGACCGGCCGACGATCCGCCCGGCGTCCCCGCCCTCACCCTGAAGTCCGCCACCTTCGCCTACGGGCCCGCCGCGGCCCCCGTCGTCGACGGCCTCGACCTCGACCTGCGGACCGGCGCCCATCTGGCCGTCGTGGGCCCGAGCGGCATCGGCAAGTCCACGCTGACCGCGCTGGTCGCCGGGGTGCTGGAGCCCGGGCACGGCGCGATCCGGGTGTGCGGGTATCCGGTGCCGGGAGCCGCGGCCGCCGCCCGCCGGGTGCTGGTCCCGCAGCAGGCGTACGTCCACACCGGCACCCTTGCCGAGAACCTGGGGCACCTGCGGCCCGAGCCGGTGCCCGAGCCGGAACTCCGCGCCGCCGCCGAGGCGGTGGGGCTGCTGCCGCTGCTCGACGCGCTCGGCGGCCCCGCCGCCACCGTCGATCCGGCCGCGCTCTCCGCGGGGGAACGCCAGCTGATCGCCCTCACCCGCGCCTATCTGTCGTACGCCCCGCTCGTCCTGCTGGACGAGGCGACCTGTCATCTGGACCCGCGTGCCGAGGAGCGGGCGGAGCGGGCCTTCGCGGCGCGGCCCGGCGGCACGCTGGTGGTCGTCGCGCACCGCATCAGCTCGGCCCGCCGGGCCGACCGGGTCCTGGTCATGGACGGCCGGACGACGGCGTACGGCACGCACGACGAACTGCTGCAGCGTTCGGCGCTCTACCGCGACCTCGTGGGCAGCTGGTGGCCGGTGCCGTCACAGCCAGCCCTCGCCCTGGGAGATCCGGATCGCGTCGATGCGGTTGCGGGCCCCGGTCTTGCGGGTGATGGCCGCCATGTAGTTGCGCACGGTCCCGTGGGACAGGTGCAGGTTCCTGGCGATCTCCCCGACGGAGGCCCCCTCGGCGGCCAGGGATAACACGCTCAGCTCCCGCCGGGTCAGCGGCATCTCGGCGGCCTTGAGGAAGCCGAAGCCGAGGGAGTCGTCGACGAAACGTTTGCCTTCCGCGACCCGGCGAATCCCGTACACCAGGTGTTCCGGCGAGCCCTCCTTGTCGACATAGCCGAGCGCACCCGCCTCGACGGCCCGTTTCAGCAGCCCCGGCCGGTTGGCACTGGCGAGTACCAGGAGGTGGGGCGCCCGCGTCCCGGCCGGGCGGGCGCCGAGTTCGCCGAGCGGCGGGATGCCGTAGGTGTCCGCGCATTCCAGGTCGGCCGCGCAGACGTCGGGCAGCAGGGTTCGCAGACGGCCCGGCGCACTGCGCCAAGGGGCGTCGTAGACCCCCAGGTCCGGTTCCCGGCGTAACCACTCCGCCAGGACCGACCTGACCAGACACTCGTCGTGCACCAGAAGAACCCGGATCACTGCCCGTCCCCTCGCGTTGCCGTTCGCCGGTTCCATGGGTGAGAAGAAGCGTCTGCCCCATTGTTCGCGTCCCGCACCTTTCCCGGGCGCGAAGAACCGGCCATCAGGGTGCGCGGGGGCGCACTCACTGTTCGTGTACGCCGCCCAACGCTTCGAATGCAGGGGCATGGGCAGGGGGCGACGGGGTAAGGGGCGGCCCGCGTGGCGGGACTCCCTTGCATTGCCCGGGTCCGGTCCGCTCGCCGTGCGCGTCCCGCCGCCAGGGGGCAGATTTGATCCCGGAGCCCGTCGCGTGCCGGGCTCCGGGCCCTCCGGGCCGCGAGGAGGTGGTCGGCGTGGCCGACGGGCCGAGGGCGGCGCAGGCGCCGGCGACCGCCCGGACGCGGGTCGGCCGGCCGCTGCTGTCCCTGGCGCTGGCCTCGATGATGGACGAGGTGCACGCCCACTCCGGCGCGGTGTACCTGCTGGCGTCCGACGAGCCGGTCCTGGAGATGGCGGTGATGGCCGGGCTGCCCCGGGCCTTCGCGGCGCCGTGGGAGCGGGTGGGGCTCAGCGCGCCCATCCCGGTCGCGGAGGCGGTCCGGGAGCGGCGGCTGGTGTGGGTGGGCGGCGAGGAGGACATGGCCCGCCGCTATCCGCGGATCGCGGTGGTTCTCCCCTACCCCTTCGCGCTGGCGGCGCTGCCGGTGGCCACGGACAGCAAGGTGTTCGGGGCGATCTTCGTGACCTGGCCCGGCTCGCATCCGCCGGAGCTGTCCGAGCGGGAGCGGGACCACCTGCGCGCGGCCTGCGGGCGGCTCGCGGTCCGGCTGCAGCGGGCCGCGGAGGAGAGCCGCCCGGTGTTCCCGGAGCCCGACCTGGTGGCGGCAGCGCCGGTGGGCGGTGCGGCGGGCACGCTCGGCACGGTGGAGGCGGCCCGGATGGTGGCCCGGCTGCCGTACGGGTTGTGCTCGCTCGATCTGCACGGCCGGATCGCCTTCGCCAACGCGGCGGCGGCCGAGCTGATCGGTGTCCCGGTCAGCAGGCTGCTCGGCACCCAGCTGTGGGCATCGGTGCCGTGGCTCAACGATCCCGTGTACGAGGACCGCTACCGGGCCGCGCTGCTCAGTCAGCACACGACGTCGTTCGTGGCGCTGCGGCCGCCCGGCGACTGGCTGTCGTTCCGGCTGTATCCGAGCACGACCGGGCTGAGCGTGCGCATCAGCCGGGCGCGGGCGGTGGCGGAGATGAGCCGGGGCGCGTCGCAGCCGGACGGCGCCCCGGCCCGGCTGGTCACCATCTCGCAGGTGCTGAGCCTGGCCGGGGCGCTCACCGAGGCGGCGGGGGTGGAGGACGTGGTGCAGCTGGTCGCGGACGAGATCGTCCCGGCGGTGGGCGGGCAGGCCCTGGTCATGCTCGGTTCCCGGGCGGGGCGGCTGCATGTGCTGGGCCACCGCGGCTATCCCGACCCGCATGTCGTCGAGCGCTTCGACGGACTGCCGCTGACCGAGCCGACGCCGGGGACGCACGCCCTGAACAGCGGGGTGCCCGCGTTCTTCGCCTCGCGGCGGGAGCTGGAGCATCTGTATCCGGCCCGGCACGCGACCCCCGACGGCTTCGCCGCCTGGGCGTACCTGCCGCTGATCGCCTCCGGCCGGCCGGTGGGCACCTGTGTGCTGGCCTACGCCGAGCCGCACGCCTTCCCCACGGACGAACGGGCCGTCCTCACGAGCCTCGGCGGGCTCATCGCGCAGGCCCTGGAACGGGCCATGCTGTACGACGCCAAGCACCGGCTCGCCCACGGCCTCCAGGAGGCGCTGCTGCCGCACTCGCTGCCGGCGCTGCCCGGTGTCGACGCGGCGGCCCGCTATCTGCCGGCCACGCAGGGCATGGACATCGGCGGCGACTTCTACGACCTGGTGCCCTCGCACGGAGTGGCGGCGGCCGTGATCGGGGACGTGCAGGGGCACAACGTCACGGCGGCCGGGCTGATGGGGCAGATCCGGACCGCGGTACGGGCGTACACGACCGTCGGGCAGAGCCCGCAGGACGTCATGAGCAGCACCAACCGGCTGCTCATCGACCTGGGCTCGGACCTTTTCGCGAGCTGTCTCTATCTACGGCTCGACCCGGCCCACGGACGGGCCGTGATGGCGCGCGCGGGCCACCCGCCGCCGCTGCTGCGCCGCCCGGACGGCAAGGTCCGCGTCCTGGACCTGGCCGGGGGCCCGCTGCTGGGGATCGACAGCTCGGCGACGTATCCGACGACGGAGGTCGAGCTGGCCCCGGGCAGTGTGCTCGTCCTGTACACCGACGGGCTGATCGAGTCACCGGGTGTCGACATCGAGGACGCCCTGGCCGATCTGGGGCAGCGGCTGGCGGAGGCCGGCGATCTGCCGCTGGACGAGCTGGCGGACCGGTTGGTGGGGCGGAGCGGGGCCCTGGAGGAGCGGATCGACGACGTGGCGTTGCTGCTGTTGCGGGCGCGGGGCGGTACGCCCGCGTGAGGACGACAAGGGCAGGGGCCCCGCTCACGGGAGCGCCCGCCCCGGCGCCGGCACGGACGCGGTCCGGCCCTCCCGCCGGAGGGTCGGACCGCGCGTCTGCCTACCGCTGGTGCGGCGTGGGTCAGTGGGTCCCCGTCAGGCCGGAGTCGCCCTGCCCGGCGCCCGCCCCGGTGTCCTCACCGCCGACGTCCTGGCCGCCGACATCCTGGCCGCCGACGTCCTGACCACCGGCCTCTTCGCCGCCGACCTCCTGACCGGCCCCGGCCTCGTCACCCGCGCCCGCCTCGTCACCCGCACCGGCTCCTGCGCCGGCACCCGCCTCGTCGCCCGCACCGGCTCCTGCGCCGCCGCCCGCCGCGTCGCCCGCGCCGAGGGTCGCGCCGACCGCCTCCAGGGCGGTGGTGACCGGCTGGAAGAAGGTCTCGCCGCCCACCGTGCAGTCGCCGCTGCCCCCGGAGGTCAGGCCGATGGCCAGCCCGTCCTGGGTGAACAGGGAGCCGCCGCTGTCGCCGGGCTCGGCGCAGACGTCGGTCTGGATGAGGCCGGTGACCGTGCCCTCCGGGTAGTTGACGGTCGCGTCGAGGCCGAGGACCTGGCCGTCGTTGAGCCCGGTGGTGCTGCCCATTCTGAAGACCTGGAGACCGACCTCGGCGTCCGCGGCCTGGGTGATCTGCACGGTCCGGCCGTCACCGACGTTGACCTCGCTGGGCGCGACGGTCGCCGGGTCGTCGTACTTCACCAGGGCGAAGTCACCGTCGCCGGGGAAGGTGGCCTGGTCGACGGTGGCGATCGGCTGACCGTCCTGCGCGTCCGACCACTCGGCCGCCGCGACCCCGCAGTGACCGGCCGTCAGGAAGGCGGGGCTGCCGTCGCCCGCGACGACGTTGAAGCCGGCCGAGCAGCGGGCGCCACCGCCGAAGATGGCGTCGCCGCCGGAGAGGAAGGTCTTGAAGGTGCCCGCCGACTTCTTGATGGTCGCCATGCCCGAGCCGAGGCTGTCGACCGTCGACTCCAGCTGATCCCACTTGGCGCCGGTGACCGTGCTGTCCGCGGTGACCAGGATCTTGTTCGTGCGGGGGTCCACGGCCCAGGAGGTGCCCGGGATGGTCGCGTCGGCCTTCAGTGTCCGCGCGCCCGCGGCGAGTTCGGCGAGGCTGTTGTCGACTTCGCGTATCTCCGCGCCGGCCTTCTTCGCCTGGACGATCACGTTGTTGTTGTCGCCCGGGACGACGTTGACGACGAGCTGCTGCTGGTCCGTGTCGTAGTACGAACCGGCGAAGGCGTCACCGAGCAGTTCCTGGAGATGTGAGGCGAGGTCCGAGGCGTCCGACGCCTTGAGGGTCTTCGGGGCTGCCGCGGCTCCGTTCGCGGAGGAGCCGTCCTGGGAGGCGTTCGCGTTGGGCAGGAGGATCGCCGCCGCTCCGAGCGCCACCACGCCGCCTGCCGCGATCGCGGCCTTGCGCTTGGGGATTCGCTTGTGACTCAAACTTCTCGACCTCCTGAAGGACGGGGTCAGTGCCACCGTTCGTCGGCGGCTGTTCGGGGCGCCTGGATGGCAGTGGGTACGCAGGAGTCACGTGGGGCGTTCAATTCCGTTTGCCGGCCGTCCCTTTGCGGAACCGAATCGGCCACGGGATCGGCCGGGGTCCGCGTCCCGCGGCCCGGGGGCGGGAACAATCCCCCATATGACGATGACCACCGCCGAAGCCGACAAGATCCTCTCCGCCAACTTCGCCCCCTGGGTGCTCGACCTGGGGCTGTCGGTCGAGTCCCTGGGCGCGGACCGGGCGACCCTGCGCCTTCCCTGGTCGGAGCGCCTGTCCCGGGAGGGCGGGGCGCTGTCGGGCCAGGCCCTGATGGCCGCCGCGGACACCGCCACCGTGCTCGCCGTCTCTGCGGCGCGCGGCGCCTACGGACCGATGACGACCGTGCAGCAGTCGACGTCGTTCCAGCGCGCGGTGTCCGGTTCGGATGTCCTGATCCAGGCGGTGATCACCAAGCTGGGCCGACGCATGGCGTTCGCGGACATCACGATGACCGACGCGGAGTCGGGTGACCTCGCGGCCCGCGCGAGCACGGTCTACGCGCTTCTGGGCTGACGCACGGGCCCGGTTCCGAACAGACACGGACCGCGGTCGATCGGCAACGGTCCGTTTCGAAGTTCCCGCGGAATCCCTGCTCCAGGGAATCTGCACATCCAATACTCAACCAAGTCACCGTGCGCGGCGGATCTGCACAAGCGTGCGCCGCCGCGTACGTCATTGGGGCGGGAGTGTCGGATTCGCCTCGCGGGCCGCAAGTCCTCGTGTGAACCGAAGGCGCGCCGCATGTGAAGAAGTCGCCGCAGAGACGTGCGCGCGCCTGCACGGTTCGGTACCGCTGGGGCTCAAGTGCCCTGGTGAGGGCGTTGGTTGATTGGAAGCGCGCGCCCGCCGCGTGCTTTTATCCATCGCACCGCGGGAGCCGCGAAGGGCCCCCGGAAACGGGTGCCCGGCACCCGCGGCACGCGGCCGCCCCTGCCAGGGGTCCGCTCCCCCTTGTGAATATCCATATGAAGGGAAGTTCCACCATGAACTCCACCCCCCAGGTTGAGACCGTCGAGATCTCCGACGCCGAGCTCGACAACGTCTCCGGCGGCCTGCAGCTGAACGCCCTCGGCACCGTCACCGGCCTGGTGGACGGCGTTGCCCCGGTCTCCGGCCTGGTCGACACGGTCGTCGGCACGGTCGAGGGCACCACCGGCCTCTCCGTGGCCCCGGTCACGAACCTGGTCGCCGGTCTCTGATCGCACCTCGTGCCCTGAGTCCCGGAGCCGTTTCCCGGCTCCGGGGCTCTCGGATGTCATGACGCAACCGGCTGCCCACAGCCGGTCCTTCCTCGTTTTCAGGTGAGGGAAAGTTCCGTGCAGTTCCGCCAACAGGCCCTCGCCAAGCTCCAGTCGCCGGAGGAGCTCGACCTTCCGGTGCGGTTCGCCCGCCCGCAGGGCTGGCTCGCGCTCTCCGTGACGGTGGTCGTGATGGCCGCCGCGTCGGTGTGGGCGGTGACCGGTTCGGTCGCCTCCACCGTGGGCGCGCCCGCCATCCTCACGCACGGGCAGGGCAGTTACATCCTGCAGAGCCCGGTCGCGGGCCAGGTCACCGCCGTGCTGGCGAAGCAGGGCGAGCGGCTGCCCGCCGATTCCCCGGTGCTGAAGGTGCGCACCGCCGACGGCGACACCGTCGTCCGCTCGGTCGCCGCGGGCCGCGTCACCGCGCTCGCCGCCACCATCGGCCAGATCATCCAGACCGGTGCCAACGTGGCCGCGGTCGAGAAGGTCGCGCACTCCACTGATCCGCTCTACGCCACCGTGTACGTCCCCGCAGAGAACGCCGCCTCGATCCCCGCGAACGCCGCCGTCGACCTGACGGTGTCGTCCGTGCCGACGCAGGAGTACGGCGTGCTGCGCGGCCATGTGAAGTCGGTGGACCGCTCGGCGCAGTCGGCGCAGCAGATCTCCGCGTTCCTCGGGGACAGCCAGCTGGGCGAGCAGTTCACGAAGGACGGCAGGCCGGTCGCCGTGACGGTGAGGCTGGACAAGGCGTCCGGCACGAAGAGCGGCTACCGGTGGTCGTCCGCGGACGGGCCGCCGTTCCCCCTCACCTCCATGACCGTGGCCCAGGGTTCGATCCGCCTCGCCGACCAGCGTCCCGTCGATTGGCTGCTGCCATGAGCACCGCACCGGAGACCCGCGGCCGGCGCCGGTCCGCCCCGCCCAAGCGCCCGGTGCCCAAGGGCAGGGGCAAGACCGTCCGCACCCCCAGCGTGCTCCAGATGGAGGCCGTGGAGTGCGGCGCCGCCTCCTTGGCGATGGTGCTGGGCCACTTCGGCAAGCACGTCCCGCTGGAGGAGCTGCGCATCGCGTGCGGGGTCTCGCGCGACGGCTCACGTGCCAGCAACCTGCTGAAGGCGGCCCGCAGTTACGGTCTGACCGCCAAGGGCATGCAGATGGACACGGCCGCCCTGGCCGAGGTGAAGGCACCGGCGGTGCTGTTCTGGGAGTTCAACCACTACGTCGTCTACGACGGCATGGGGCGCCGCTTCGGCCGCCGCGGGGTGTACATCAACGACCCCGGCAAGGGCCGCCGGTTCGTGCCGATGGAGGACTTCGACTCCAGCTTCACCGGCGTCGTGCTGATCATGGAGCCGGGCCACGGCTTCACCAAGGGCGGTCGCAAGCCCGGCGTGCTCGGCGCGATGCCGGCCCGGCTGCGCGGCACCGCGGGCACCATGCCGGCCGCCGTGCTGGCGAGTCTGCTGCTGGTGCTGGTGGGCGCGGCGGTGCCCGCGCTGAGCCGTACCTACATCGACATGTTCCTGATCGGCGGTCAGACGTCGTTGCTGGGCGTGCTGTTCGCCTCGATGGGCACGTGCGTGGCGCTCACCCTGGTCCTGACCTGGTTGCAGCAGGCGAACCTGCTGCACGGCCGCATCATCTCCTCCACCCTCTCCAGCGCCCGCTTCCTGCGCCATCTGCTGCGGCTGCCGGTGACGTTCTTCTCCCAGCGCAGCCCGGCCGACCTGGTGCAGCGGCTCCAGTCGAACGACGCGGTGGCCGAGACGCTGGCCCGTGACCTGGCGGCGGCGGGTGTGGACGCGGTGGTCGTCGTCCTCTACGCCGTCCTCCTCTACACCTATGACCCGCAGCTGACGTTCGTCGGCATCGGGGTCGCGCTGCTGAACATCGTGGCGATGCGGGTGGTGATCAGGCTCCGTGCGACGCGCACGGCGAAGCTGCGTGCGGACAGCGCCCGGCTCACCAACACCGCTTACACCGGTCTTCAGTTGATCGAGACGATGAAGGCGACCGGCGGTGAGGACGGCTACTTCCGCAAGTGGGCCGGGCAGCACGCCACCACGCTGGAGGAGCAGCAGCGGCTCGGGGTGCCGTCCGCCTGGCTGGGCGTGGTCGCGCCCACGCTGGCCTCGCTGAACGCCGCGGTGATCCTGTGGATCGGCGGGATGCGGGCGGTCGAGGGCGGCATCTCGGTCGGCCTGCTGGTCGCCTTCCAGTCGCTGGTCACCCGTTTCACCGCCCCGATCACCCGGCTCAACGGGGTCGCGGGCCGCATCCAGGACTTCGCGGCCGACGTGGCCCGCCTGAAGGACGTGGAGAACTTCCAGGCCGACCCGCTCTACGGCCGCCCCGGGGCCGGTGATTCGACCCGCCGGCTGCACGGGCACGTGGAACTCCAGAACATCTCCTTCGGCTACAACCCGCTGGACAAGCCCCTGCTGGCCGGCTTCGACCTGACGGTCGGCCCCGGTCAGCAGGTGGCGCTGGTCGGCGGTTCGGGCAGCGGCAAGTCCACGGTCTCCCGGCTGATATCGGGCCTGTACGCGCCCTGGGAGGGCGTCATCCGCATCGACGGCCGGCGCCTGGAGGACATTCCGCGCGGCGCGCTCGCCTCCTCCGTCTCCTTCGTGGACCAGGACGTCTTCCTCTTCGAGGGCTCGGTCCGCGACAACGTGGCGCTGTGGGACCCGTCGATCCCGGATGACGCGGTGGTGGACGCGCTGCGCGACGCGGCGCTCTACGACGTGGTGATGCGCCGCCCCGGCGGCATCAACAGCCGGGTCGAGCAGGACGGCCGGAACTTCTCCGGCGGCCAGCGCCAACGCCTGGAGATCGCGCGGGCGTTGGTCCGCAGGCCGAGCATCCTGGTGCTCGACGAGGTGACGAGCGCGCTGGACGCCGAGACCGAGCTGACGGTGATGGACAACCTCCGCAAGCGCGGCTGTGCCTGTGTGGTGATCGCGCACCGGCTGAGCACCGTGCGGGACAGCGACGAGATCGTCGTGCTCCAGCACGGCACGATCGTGGAACGCGGACGGCACGAGGAGCTGGTGGCGCGCGGTGGCGCGTACGCGGCTCTGGTCAGGGAGCGCTGAGATGACGACCGCACCCGAAGGGGACCTGGTTCTCCAGGCCCTCGGCTCGATGGGCACCCCGTACGACCTCGCCGGGCACAACCGCCTGGACCTCGAAGGGCCGCAGGTGCTGTGGCTGGTGGCGTCCGGCGCCGTGGACCTGTTCGCGGTCGACGCCGAACAGCAGGGCCACTGGCACCACCTGGGCCGCCTGGAGGCGGGCTCCCTGCTGCTCGGCCCGACACCGGGACCGCAGCACACCCTGGTCGCCCGCCCGCTCAGGGACTGCGTGGTGCACCGCATCGGACTGCGCGAGCTGTACCAGCCCGCGAACACCCAGACCTGGTCCTACGACGAGCACGGCAACCCGCAGTACGTACCGCCGACGACGAGCCCGCTGGAGTACGCCCTCGCCCTCGGCGTCGGCCGCAGCCTCTCCGTCCTCTTCCAGGCGCCGATGGCGAACGAACGCGCCGCGGAGATCACCGACGACGACGTCTTCTGGATGCAGGTGCCGCCGGGCAGCGTGCAGTACGGCTCGCTGTACGGCGCGGAGGCCGCCGCCGACCTGCTGATGGACCCCGCGGTCTGGCAGAGCATGGTCGACCAGCAGTACCGGCTGCTGACCACGCTGGACCGCTGGATCGAGCAGGTGGAGCGCACCCACGAGACGCGCACGGCCGAGGGCATCAAGGCCGGTGAGGCGGTCCGCGCCCAGGCCGACCGCACGCTGCTCGCCTCCATCGGCAAGTCCTCGGGCAAGCGGGCCACGGCCGCCGACGCGGACGCCTCGTACGCGGCGTGCAAGCTGGTCGCGCAGGCGGCCGGGATCACCCTGGCCGATCCGGCGCAGTCCGGTACCGGCGGCGACCGGCTGGACCCGGTGGAGCGGATCGCGCTCGCCTCCCGGGTGCGCGCCCGGGCCGTGCGGCTGGACGGCACATGGTGGCGGGACAACGTCGGCCCGCTGGTGGGTCATCGGGCGCTGTCCGGAGCGCCGGTCGCGCTGCTGTGGCGGCGGGGCGGCTATGTGGCGGTGCATCCGGCGACGGGCCGGGAGACGCCGGTCGAGAAGGCCAACGCGGAGGAGTTCGAGCCGCGCGCGGTGATGTTCTACCGCCCGCTGCCGGACCGCGCGCTCAGCCCGCTGCGGCTGCTGCGGTTCAGCATGCAGAACATGGGCGGGGACCTGACGAACCTGCTTCTCAGCGGCCTCGTGACCGTCGCGATCGGCGCGATCGTGCCCATCGCGACCGGGAAGGTGCTCGGCGAGTTCGTGCCGAAGGCGCAGACGCATCTGATCGTCCAGGTCTGTCTGGCGGTGATGGTCGGCAGTCTCGTCGCCGCGACCTTCATGCTGCTGCAGAACCTGACGATCCTGCGGTTGGAGGGCCGTATCGAGGCGACCCTCCAACCGGCCGTCTGGGACCGCCTGTTGAGGTTGCCCACCAAGTTCTTCACCGAGCGCTCCACGGGTGAGCTGGCGAGCGCGGCGATGGGCATCAGCGCGATCCGGCGGCTGCTGGCGGGGGTCGGGCCCGTGGTCGCGCAATCGGTGACGGTCGGCGCGATGAACCTGGGGCTGCTGTTCTGGTACAGCGTGCCGATGGCGTGCGCGGCGATCGGCATGCTCGTCGTGATCGCCGGGGTCTTCCTGGGGCTCGGGCTGTGGCAGGTGCGCTGGCAGCGGCGCCTGGTGGTGCTCGGCAACAAGCTGAACAACCAGGCGTTCCAGACCCTGCGCGGGCTGCCCAAGCTGCGGGTGGCGGCGGCCGAGAACTACGCCTACGCCGCCTGGGCCGCGGAGTTCGCGCGCAGTCGGGAGCTCCAGCAGAAGGTGGGGCGGATCAAGAACCTCACCACCGTGATGGGCGCGGTCTACCTGCCCGCCTGCACCCTGCTGATGTTCATGCTGCTGGCGGGCCCGGCGCGCGGGTCGATGTCGGCGGCGGCGTTCTTGAGCTTCAACACCTCGGTGACGATGGTGCTGACGTCCGTGACCCAGCTGACCGGCGCGTTCGTGTCGGCGGTGGGTGCGCTGCCGCTGTTCGAGGAGATCAAGCCGGTTCTCCGGGCCGCCCCGGAGGTGCGCACGGCGAGCACCCGGCCGGGTCCGCTGACCGGCGCCATCGAGGCCCGCCGGGTCTCCTTCCGCTACTCGGACGACGGTCCGCTGATCCTGGACGACGTGTCCTTCGAGGTGCGGCCAGGCGAGTTCGTGGCGATCGTCGGCCCGAGCGGCTGCGGCAAGTCGACGCTGCTCAGGCTGCTGATCGGCTTCGACCCGCCGGTCTCCGGCAGCGTGCTCTACGACGGGCAGGATTTGGCGGCCCTCGACCAGTCGGCGGTGCGCCGGCAGTGCGGGGTGGTGCTCCAGCACGCGCAGCCGTTCACCGGCTCGATCATGGACGTCATCTGCGGCACCGAGCCGTACACGCCGGAGGAGGTGATGGCGGCGGCGCAGATGGCGGGGCTCGCGGAGGACATCCAGCGGATGCCGATGGGGCTGCACACGATCGTCTCCGGCAGCGGTGCCGTCTCCGGCGGCCAGCGTCAACGGCTCATGATCGCCCAGGCGTTGATCCGCCGCCCGCGCATCCTCTTCTTCGACGAGGCGACCAGCGCCCTGGACAACGAGACGCAGCGCACGGTCATCGAGTCCACCAAGGCCCTCAACGCCACCCGCATCGTCATCGCGCACCGCCTGTCCACGGTGCTGGACGCGGACCGTGTGATCGTGATGGAGGACGGCAAGGTCGCCCAGCAGGGCCCGCCCGCGCAGTTGCTCGCGGACACCGGCGGGCGGCTGCACGAGCTGGTGCGGCGGCAGCTGGCGTAGGGCCTCAGTCGAGGCCGGGGACGGGGGCGCCGGAGGGCACATCGGCGTTCACATAGGCGTCGTAGAACACCTTCCAGGGCGCCCGGGTCGCGGTGGCCGTCCCGTCGGCGTACCTGTCCAGCGCGCCCAGGCAGACCTCCCAGCCGGCGCCGTTGCGGGCGGCGGTGTTCGCCTCGCTCAGCACATTGGTGAGCGTGAAGCGGGTGGTCTTCTCCCCCAACGGCTCCAGGTCGAAGCGCAGTTCGTCGTCGCCCCACGCGAAGGAGAGGTGACGGGGCGCGTCGACGGCGAGGACGCGCCCCGTCGACTCCGGCATGTGGGGGTCGCCGCTGAACCTGACCTCACCGCCGGGGCGCAGGTCGATCTCGGCGCGGGAGGGGAACCAGTGGGCGAGTTCGTCGGCGTCGGTCACGAACCGCCAGACGCGGTCGACGGGGTGGTCGTAGGTGCGGCTGAAGCGGACGGCGGGGCGGCCGTCAGCAAGGGTCAGGTAGGTGCCGGTGAGCTCTGCGGACATGGGGATCAGTCCTTCGGAAGGGGTTCCTCGGGGTCGTCCGGCGCGGTCTCGTCGAGGCGGCGGCCCAGGGTGTCCAGGCTGCGGTTCCACAGCTTCCGGTACGGGGCGAGCCAGGCGTCCAGCTCGGCGATCGGGGCCGGGTCGAGGGCGTAGACGCGGCGCTGCGCGTCCTGCCTGACCCGGACCAGGCCCGCCTCGCGGAGCACTCTCAGGTGCTTCGAGGTGCTCGGCTGACTCTGCCCGCATGCCTCCACGATCTCCCCGACGGGCCGCGGCCGCTCCAGGAGCAGCGCGACGATGGCCCGGCGGTGGGGATCGGCGAGCGCGGTCCAGAGCGAGGCGTCGGACATACATCCAATATGCCTCTACGGTTATATGCCGGTCAAGGCATGCACAGCCCGCACGACACCCCGATTCCGCGGGCGATCCCGATCGACGGCCGCCCGCAGTGCGCGCCAACCTCGACTGTGCCGCTGGTCACACTCACCCACCACCCCCAGCGAAACGTTGCCGTTTCGCTGAAACTGCCCTAGCCTCGATGTGTACGAAACAGTTTCGTTTATGGCTTCGTAAAATCCGGACGACTTCCCTGGAGTGGTTCTGCCATGTCCCAGAAGACCCTGACCGACGGCGCCCCGGCCGCCGGGGTCGAGGCCTCATCCGAGGCCCCCTCGAACAAGCGGTGGTGGATCCTCGCCGTCATCGCGCTCGCCCAGCTGATGGTGGTGCTCGACGCCACCATCGTGAACATCGCCCTCCCCTCGGCCCAGGCCGACCTCGGGTTCTCCGACGGCAACCGGCAGTGGATCGTCACCGCCTACGCGCTGGCCTTCGCCTCCCTCCTGCTGCTCGGCGGCCGCATCGCCGACCTCTTCGGCCGCAAGACGGCGTTCCTGGTCGGTGTCGTCGGCTTCGCCGCCGTCTCCGCGCTCGGCGGCGCCGCGACCAACTTCGAGATGCTGGTCACCGCCCGCGCTCTCCAGGGCGCCTTCGGCGCCCTCCTCGCGCCCGCCGCGCTCTCGCTGCTCAACACGACGTTCACCGACGCGCGGGAGCGGGCCAAGGCCTTCAGCGTCTACGGCGCCATCGCCGGTGCCGGCGGTGCGGTGGGCCTGCTGCTCGGCGGCGTCCTGACCGACGCCCTCGACTGGCGCTGGACCCTGTACGTCAACGTCGTCATCGCCGTCGTCGCCTTCGCCGGGGGCTGGGTGCTGCTGCACAACCACCGCGACGCCGCGAACTCCAAGCTGGACGTGCCGGGCACGGTCCTGGTCGCCGCCGGTCTGTTCTCCCTGGTCTACGGCTTCTCCAACGCCGAGACCCACGACTGGGGATCGCCCGCCACCTGGGGCTTCCTGATCGCCGGCGGGGTCCTGCTGGCGGCCTTCACCTGGTGGCAGACCAAGGCCGCGCACCCGCTGCTGCCGCTGCGCATCCTGCTCGACCGCAACCGGGCCGCCTCGTTCCTCGCCGTGCTGATCTCCGGCGGCGGCATGTTCGGCGTGTTCCTCTTCCTCACCTACTACCTCCAGCTCAACCTCGGCTTCAGCCCGACGAAGACCGGTGTCGCGTTCCTGCCGATGGTCGCGGCGCTGATGGTGGCGGCGCAGGTCGGCACCACGACGCTGGTACCGCGGATGGGCCCGAAGGCCGTCATCCCGCTCGGCTTCGGGATCGCCGCGGTCGGCATGGCCTGGCTGACCGGCATCGGCGTCGGGTCGTCGTACATGAGCGCGGTGCTGCCGCAGCTGATCGTGGTCGGGCTCGGACTCGGTCTGGTCATGCCGCCCGCGATGCAGCTGGCCACCGGCGGGGTCGCCGCCGAGGACGCCGGTGTCGCCTCCGCCACCGTCAACGCCATGCAGCAGGTGGGCGGTTCGATCGGTACGGCGCTGCTGAACACCCTGGCCGCGAGCGCCGCGACCGACTACCTGGCCGGCAAGGACCCGAGCAACAAGCTGGTCCAGGCCCAGGCCACGATCGAGAGTTACACCACCGCCTTCTGGTGGTCGGCCGGCCTCTTCGCCGCCGGCACGCTGATCGCGTTCCTGCTCTACCGCCGCGGGGTGCCGGAGCAGGACCCGGACGCCGCACCCGTGGTCCACATGTAGCTCCCCCACAGCCGAGGGGCCGCCGTCATCAGGGAGACGGCGGCCCCTCTTCGCTGCCGTGGTGGCGGTCCGCGCACTCCGGCGGCGCTCTCACCGCCGTCCCCCGTTCTGGCTGGTTGCCGCGCCTCAGCGCCCGGCGCGGTGAGTGAACGCCCCGAAAGGGGTACTCACGGGTCCATGCGAATCAGCGTGGTGGATGTGGGGTCGAACACGGTCCGGCTCGTGGTGGCGGACGCCGAGGGCGGCGTACCGCTGCCGGTGCACACCGCGAAGTGGCGGCTGCGGCTGTCCGAACAGGTCCATCCGGGCGGCGAGGTGCCCGAGGAGGCCGTCGACAGACTCGTCGCCGCCGTCGCCGAGGCGGACCGGACGGCGGCGAAGTGGGGCTCGACACCTCCCCTGGCCTTCGCGACGGCGGTGGTGCGCAACGCGCCCAACTGCCGTGAGGTGCTACGGGCCGTGCGGACCCGCACCGGGGTCGAGCTGTGCACGATGCCGGGCGAGCTGGAGGCGGAGCTCACCTTCCTCGGGGCGCGGCGCTGGATGGGGTGGCGGGCCGGGCCGCTGGCACTGCTGGACATCGGCGGCGGCTCGCTCGAAGTGGCCTTCGGGCGCGGCCGGTTGCCGGACTTCGTGGCCTCGCTGCCGCTGGGTGCGGGCCGGTTGACCCACGAGTTCTTCGGCGCGGAGCCGCCGACCCCGGAACTGCTGCGAGCGCTGCGCCGCCGCGTCCGGCACCAACTGCGGGATGTGGCGGCCCGGATCCGCTGGGAGGGACCGCACACCGCGGTGGCCACCTCGCGTACGTTCCAGCAGCTCGGCCGGTTGTGCGGGGCGCCGCCGGGGCGGCACGGGCCGTTCGTGGAGAGGGAGTTGCGCCGCACGGACCTGAAGGCCGCGATCAGCCGGCTCGCCGCCCTGCCGGCCGTCGACCGCGCCCGGCTCCCCGGCATCTCCGCCCCGCGTGCCGCGCAGAGCCTGGCCGGCGCGGTGGTCGGGCACACGGCCCTGAAGCTGACCGGCATCAAGTCCGTCAGCGTCTGCCCGTGGGCGATCCGCGAGGGCGTCCTGCTGCGCCACATCGAGGACGGCCCGTCCTGGTGGGCGGGGATCGGCCGCCGCGGCGGGGAGCCCGGCGAACAGGAGCCGGTGCCGCTGCGTATTGCGGCCGCGACGAACTGAGAGAGGACAGCGCCATGACCCACGACGAGAAGCACCCCGAGACGGCGGCCGAGGAAGTGCTGCGCGAGATCGAGAAGGCGGAACGCCGCACCCGGGACACCGAGGAGCAGCGCCGCCACCGGGGCGAGGCCGGCGAGGCCATCACGCCCAACGCGCGCGCCCAGGAGGAGTCCGAGGGCGAGTAGGACGCTCTGGGCGGGGGCCGCCGCCATGGGTGCGAAGGCCGGCCGGGCGGCCCCACTCCGCCCGGCCGGCCTTCGGTGCGAGATCGCCACGGTTCTCGTGACAGCGCCCGCGCTCCCCAGCCACGGGCGGCCGTCCGGTTTCACGAGAGCCGTGCGACCCCGGCTCTAGAAGGCGAAGAGACTCGCTCCGAGGGAGCCCTTCACGCACTCGTTGGCGAAGGTGCGCTCGTAGGCCACGCGTCTGCCCTGCCAGACCCCGTCGACGGTGACGAGCACCGGGTCGTACTCCTTGGTGCACTGCACGTCGTCGCGGGCTGCGAACGCATCGAGGTCCCCGCCGACGGCACGCATCTCGGCGCAGGCCCGAGCCGCCGCGGGGTGGGTGCCGGACGGCGTCGGGGCGCAGTTCAGGGTGACCGCGCGGGCCGGGGTGACGGTGGCGGCGCTGTCGCCGTGGCCCACGGTGAGGACCAGGGCCGACGGGGCGTAGAGCGACTCGGGGGCGGCCTGCGCGGCTCCCGTGAGGGGGCCGCAGACGGCGGTGGCCGTGAGGGCGAGGGTCGCTGCCCAGCGCGCGGTGTTCCGCATGGTGTGCATCCTTCCGCTGATACGAGGGTGGTGCCGCACCCGGCACGGTCGGCGCCGGGGCGGCGAGCGCGAGTCTGCCGAGTCGGCGGCCGGAACACACATCGACCCCACGCGTTTCGGTAACCTTGCGTGTTGAATCAGTGGCGTGAAGTCACGGAATTCGAACACCGGAGCCCAGTAGCCGCACGGCTCTTGATCGACAGCCCCGACCGAATGGCCGGTTCACATCGGCTCTGCAATCGGCCTGAAACATTCCGGTTGAGCTGTCGGCGGACTTCTCCCCGCTCCCTTGTGTTCATGTCCCGGCGGAGTAACGGTCATTACATGATTACGACCGAGCAACGAGAGAAGCTGCGCGGCTGGTTCGCCGGGCGGCTGCCCGACGACCTCTTCGAGGAACTGGCCGAACTGACCGTGGACCGCGAGGAGATCACCGTCATCGGACGCATCCCCGCGCCGCGGCTGGCCGAGGGCGTCCCGGCCACCGAGCGGGAGGCGGCCGTGCAGGCCCGGATACAGGAGTTCCGGGACCGCACCCGCGAGGCCCGGATCGACGTGGCCCGGGAGGCCGAGCACCGGTTCCGCCGCAAGGTGTCCTGGGGCGTGGAGTGCGCCGGGGAACGCGCCCTGTTCACGCACGTGGCCGCGCCCGTGATGACCCGGCTGCGGCAGCCCGAGCGCGAGGTCCTGGACACGCTCATCGCGGGCGGGGTGGCGCGCAGCCGCAGCGACGCGCTCGCCTGGTGCGTGCGCCTGGTCCAGAAGCACACCGACGACTGGCTCACCGAACTGCGCGAGTCCCTCGAACACGTCCAGCGGGTACGGGCTCAGGGACCCGACACGGAACCGGAGGACGCGCCGACGGACGCGAGCGAGGGAGGCAGCGGCGCCGAGTGTTCCTGACGCTGCTGCGGGTGTTCCCCGAACCCCGGGCCGTGTACGGGGCGAAGGGCGCGCGGCCGGCCCGGACCGTCGAGGTCCTGGTGCCGCCCGTCACCGGGCCGGGCGCGGAGTCCGCGGCACCGACACCCGTCACTGCGGCGAACGGCGGCTGACCCCGGTGTTCTGACCGGCCCTTACTCGCCAGTATCGTCGGAGCGCAACGCGTTCTCAGCGACGAGAGGCGGGACCCACGGATGGCCAAGCACTGGGCGGACTTCCAGTACGAGATCTATCTCAACGGGATGTCGGGGGCCGTACCGCGGCTCCCGACGGATCTGACCCGCCTGGAGGAGCTCACCGAGCAGCGGCTCGGGCCCGGCCCGGTCGGGTACGTGGCGGGCAGCGCCGGCGACGGCAGCACCGCCCGGGCCAACCGGGCGGCGCTGGAGCGGCGGCGGATCGTGCCGCGGATGCTGCGGGACGTGCACGAGCGGGACCTCGCCGTCGAGGTCCTCGGCCGGCCCCTGCCCGCCCCGCTGGCCCTGGCGCCGGTCGGCGTGCTGTCGATCATGCACCCGGACGCCGAGCCGGCCGCCGCGCGGGCCGCCGCCGCGCAGGGCGTGCCGTACATCCTGTCCTCCGCCTCCAGCACACCGATGGAGCAGGTGGCGGAGGCGATGGGGGACGCCGAGCGGTGGTTCCAGCTGTACTGGCCCAAGGACCCGGAGGTCGCCCGCAGCTTTCTGCGGCGTGCGAAGGCGGCCGGGTTCACCGTGCTCGTCGTCACGCTCGACACCCCCATGCTGGCGTGGCGGCCCCGCGACCTGGACCAGGCGTATCTGCCGTTCCTGCACGGCGTCGGCACCGCCAACTACTTCTCCGACCCGGCGTTCCGGGCCGGCCTGGCCAAGCCGGTGCACGAGGACCCGAACGCGGCGGTCCTGCACTGGGTGGGCATGTTCGCCGACCCCGCGAAGACCTGGCCCGACCTGGCGTTCCTGCGCGAGAACTGGGACGGCCCGATCGTGCTGAAGGGCATCCAGCACCCGGACGACGCACGGCTGGCCGCCGACGCCGGGATGGACGGCGTGGTCGTCTCCAACCACGGCGGCCGGCAGGTCGCCGGGGCCGTCGGCGCGGCCGACATGCTGCCCCGGGTCGCCGAGGCGGTCGGCGACCGGCTCACCGTCCTGTTCGACAGCGGCATCCGCACCGGCGACGACGTCTTCAAGGCACTCGCGCTCGGCGCCCGGGCGGTGCTCGTCGGGCGGCCGTACGTCTACGGCCTCGGCCTCGACGGACAGGCCGGCGTCGAGCACGTCATCCGCTGCCTGCTCGCCGAACTCGACCTCACCCTCGCCCTGTCCGGGCACGCCTCCCCCACCACCGTGGGCCCCGCCGACCTCACCGAGGACCTCGTATGACCGCGCCGAAGAACGTACTCGCCGTCATCGCCCCGCACGTCGGCGGCCGTACCGCCGGAGCCGGGCTCGCCACGCTCTTCCCCGACCAGGCCGAGGTCACGGTGGTCGAGCGGACCGACGAGGACCCGGCGGCGCTGCGCGCGGCCCACGTCGTCATCACGGCACTCGCCCCGGTCACCGCCGAACACCTCGCCGCCGCGCCCGAGTTGCGGCTGGTGCAGTGCGCGAGCCACGGCTTCGACTACGTCGACGTGGACGCCGCGCGCGATCTCGGTGTGCCGGTGTGCACCATCGGCTCCAGCGGCGCCGAGGCGCAGAACGTGGCCGAGCAGACCTTCGCCCTGATGCTCGCGCTGGCCAAGCAACTGGTCCCGGCCCACACCGCGCTGGTCGGGGCCGACTGGGCACTCCCCCGGCTCCAGCGGTCGCTGACCGAACTGTCCGGCAAGACGCTGGGCATCGTGGGTCTGGGGCAGATCGGGCGGGAAGTCGCCCGGCGCGCGGTCGCGTTCGACATGAGCGTCGTCTACGCCGGGCGGAACCGGGCACCGCAGGAGACGGAGGCGCGGCTGGGCGGCGCCCGCCAGGTGCCGCTCGACGAGCTGCTGCGCGTCTCCGACTACGTCTCCCTGCACGCCCCGCTGACCGACGACACCCGCAACCTGCTGGACGCGGCACGGCTCGCGCTGCTCAAGCCCACCGCGTTCGTGATCAACACCGCGCGGGGCGCCCTGATCGACCAGGACGCCCTCGCCGACGCCCTGGAGAAGGGCGCCCTCGCCGGAGCGGGCATCGACGTCTTCGACCCCGAACCGCCCACCCCGGCCCTGCGGTTGCTGCGCGCCCCGAACGTGGTGCTGTCGCCGCACGTCGGGGGTGTCACCCGCGAGACGCTGGTGCGGATCGCCCTGGCAGCCGTCGAGAACGTGACCGGCTATCTGGCGGGCGACCCGCCCCGGGACGTGATCAGCGGGTCCGCGCCCGGCCGTTGAGGTCGACGGCCCGGACCGAGGGGGCACCGGAGTCGGGGACCGACAGGGTACCGGCGCTGGGCGAGACGGGGTCCGACACCCAGCGCTGCTGGTCGGACCCGTCACGGACCTTGACGACGATGTCGGAGTCCGGCTCCCCGCTCGCGGAGGTGACGGCGAGCTGCTCGTCCCAGCGGGTGAGCAGCTCGCCCTGCGCGGTGATGTCGTAGCGGACGTCGTCGGCCCGCCCGCTCCGGTCGTCCGCACAGGTGCCGAGGATCACCACGCCGGCGTCGGCGCGTGAGTCGAGGCACAGATCGGGGTCGGCGGCACTGCGCAGCAGCCCGTCGTCCTCGTCGTACGTCCACTTCTGGGTGTCGTCGTCCGAGCAGGCCGCCAGCGCGGTCCCGGCGCCCTTCTTCACCTCGCCCCGGATGTCGAGGCAGAGGTCGGCGCCGACGTTGCGCAGCCTGGACCGGCTGGGCGCGACGGGGAGTTGGGCGGTGCCCGGCGGGGAGGCGGACACGCCGCCGGCGGCCGACCCGGTACCGCCGGTCGCGCTGGTGGAGGCCGCCGGGTCGGCGCCGCCGTCGTCCGACCAGAGGCTGGCGGCGAGCACACTGGCGATCAGGCCCGCGGAGGCGAGGCCCACGCCGGTGAGCAGCACCCGGGAGGCGCGGAGCCCCTCGGGGGGACGGCGGCCGGGGGACGGGATGCGGGACAGCAGCCGCCGGCGTCCGCGGCCGTGCCGGGCGCCGCCCTGCGCCCGCGGGCCCTGCTGGCCGCGCCCCCGGCGGGAGTCGAGGTAGCGGCGGGCTCCCCAGCCGAGCACCGACTCGGCGAGGAGGATGCCCAATCCGCCCTCGAAATGGCTGAGTTGCTCAGCGGCGAAACGGCAGTAGCGGCACTCGTCCAGATGCTGCTGGACATCCGGCAACAGGGCTCCGCCGCGGCGAATCGGGACGTCGAGGAGGCGGTTGTAGAACCGGCAGTCCTTCGTCGGCGCGAGTTCCCGATGGGCATGTACACAACCCTCGCGGAATTTGTCACGCGCCTGTTCGAGCGCCGCCGCGGCGCTGACGGTGTCCATACCGAGCAGACCGGCGGGGACGGCCAGCGGCTCGGCCTCGACCTCGGTGTGCCACAGCAGACAGCGGGCGAGTCCGGGCAGCGCGAGGAAAGAACGCTCGGCGAGTTTGCGGTTTTCGGGCGTCATGGACTTCGCGGCCCGCATACCGCGACCGCCGGCGGGTTTCTGAAGGTCCGGAAGAACGCCGGATATTCGCTCCTCGGCCGACCACTCCCGGACGATGTCCCGCGCGCGCACGAGAAGGCGGGGGCGCAGCGCGGTGCCGGGCTCGCCGAGCGCGAGCCGGTCGAGAACCTGGTGGAAGGCGGCCGCGGTGACCATGGAGGCCACCTCCGAGCGGGCGGCGAGGCAGATGACGGCGTATTCGTGGACCGGCTGCCAGTGACGCGCCATCAAAAGCGCCGCCGACTGGGCGGCTTCGCCGTCCGGGCGGCCCCGGAGACGGCCGGCGAGGTCGTCGTCGGATTCCCCCGGCACGCCGCCGGGCGGCGGGTACGGAGGGCGAGGGGGGTGGGGGGTGGGCACTGAGCGGGTTCCTTCCCACGCGCAGGTGGCTCTGAGCTTCAACTCGCCGAAAAGGAGCGGGGACGGTTGTGTCCTCTTCGGTGATGCGCGAGGAGCGTGAATTCACCCACGGCTCGTTCGTCCCGGTTCCCCACGGGACGAATGAAGACCCGGCCTTTACCCCCCGCACGGGAACTTCACCCTTGCACAAAGGAGTCATGACCAACAAGGCACTTGAGCAACATCCGCATCGTTGAAAGAAAGTCAGAAACGGGGTCGGCGCAGCTCTCCCCGCCCGGCTTTCGGTATTTCACACGCCCCGTGTGAAACACGCGCACGCGCCGGAGCACCACGCACGCTCCCGGCGCGCACCACCGCGTAGTGCACTGGTACCGGCCCCTCGGAGGCCACGCGGCGGAACCGGCCGCCGACCCCGGTCCTCCCGCCCTCGGTCGGCGGCCCCGAGGGCGGGCCGGGGCCGGCCGGGCCCGGGGCCTGCCGGAGCGGCTCAGATCTGCCAGGAGCGCAGCCGGTCCGCGGCGCCGTAGACGTCGGTCTTGCCGGAGATCAGGTCGCGGGTGAGGTCGACGAGGGAACCGTAGGGCGGGTCGATGCCGACGCCGCTGACGAACATGTACGCCACGGCCGTCGCGCAGGCGAAGCGGGCGTTGGCCGACGGCAGCGGCTTGAGCAGGGCGAGGGTGTGCAGCAGGGCCGCGGCCCGCCAGGCCGGGTCGGAGTCCACGCCGAGGCGCGGCGGGTCGACGCGGTGCCGGGCGACGGCGGCCACCAGCGCGGAGAAGTCGTTGACGGTGGGCTGGTCCGGCAGCACCTCTTCGTGACGCTGGAGCAGCCAGGGCACGTCGATGTGGACGACAGGAGCCATCGCTCAGACGGCCCGCCGCTCGCCGTGGGCGGCCGGCTCGTCGTCGGGGAAGGCCGCCGCGAACTCGTCGGCGTGGGCCGCGAAGAACCGCCGGAACGCCTCGGCGCCTTCCTGGAGGGCGCGGTGCCGCGCGATGTCGGCGGCGGCGGCCTCCCGGACGAGGGCCTTCATCGACGTACCGCGCTCCTTGGCGATCTGCCGCAGGTCCTCTAGCTCACGATCACTGAACTCCACGTTGAGAGCTGGCATGCCCTCACGGTACCGCCGAGGTACTCCACCGTAAATACTCCCTGCTCAGAGGTATCGCGCTCGGGTACCGCGGACCGTTCAGCGCGACGTCCGATTCCCGCCGGTGACGGGCCGAGCGGCGCGGCAGACTCGGAGCCATGACGACGTACACGACGACCGGAAGCCCGCTCGGTGAGCTGCTCCTGGTGGGCGAGGCAGGGGTGCTCACCGCACTGTCGATGCCGGGGCGGCGCACCGCCCCGGCCGTCCGCGCCGACTGGCGGCGCGACGACGACGCCTTCGCCGAGGCCACCGCCCAGCTCGCCGCGTACTTCGCGGGCCGGCTCACCCGCTTCGACCTCCGGTGCGCCGCCCACGGCACGGAGTTCCAGCGGCGCGTGTGGCAGGCGGTCGACACGATCCCGTACGGCACCACGACGACGTACGGCGCGCTTGCCGCGCGGCTCGGGGTGGCGCGGGCCGACACCCCGGCCGTGGGCGCGGCGCTCGGCGCCAACCCCTTGCTGATCGTGCGGCCCTGTCACCGGGTGATCGGCGCCGACGGCTCGATGCGCGGGTACGCGGGCGGGGTCGAGCGCAAGGTGCGGCTGCTCACGCACGAGGGCGCGCTGCAGCCGACGCTCGTCTGACGGGAGGAGCATCATGACGACCCTCACCCCGACGCAGGCCCGTCGCCGCGTCGCCGGGACCGACTGGGTCGCGCTCGCCACGGAGCTGGACGAGCTCGGCAGCGCGCCCACGGGGCCGTTGCTGACGCCCGCCGAGTGCCGTGACCTGGCGGCGCTGTACGAGAAGCCGGAGCTGTTCCGCACGACCGTCGACCTCGCCCGGCACCGCTTCGGCTCGGGCGAGTACCGGTACTTCACGCACGACCTGCCCGCCCCGGTGGCCGCTCTGCGGGACGCGCTCTACCCGCGCCTGCTGCCGGTCGCCCGCGACTGGGCGGCCCGGCTCGGCCGCCCGGCGCCCTGGCCGGACTCCCTCGCCGAGTGGCTGGAGCGCTGCCACGCCGCGGGCCAGAACCGATCGGCGCAGATCCTGCTGCGCTACGGGGCGGGCGACTGGAACGCCCTGCACCGGGACGTCTTCGGCGACCTGGTCTTCCCGCTCCAGGTCGTCATCGGGCTCGACGAACACGGCACGGACTACACGGGCGGTGAGTTCCTGATGGTGGAGCAGCGGCCCAGGGCACAGTCCCGGGGCACGTCGACCGTGCTGCGGCAGGGCCACGGCCTGGTCTTCACCACCCGGGACCGCCCGGTGCGCAGCCGCCGGGGCTGGTCCGCGGGCGCCTTGCGGCACGGTGTGAGCACGGTCCGCTCGGGCCGGCGGCACGCCCTGGGCCTGGTCTTCCACGACGCGACCTGAGCCCGCCTCTCCGGTCTAGCCGTGCGCCCACAACCCCCTGCGCCGGTAACCGCCCTCCCAGAACAGCCGGTTGAGGACGCGGACCGGGGGCGGCATGGCGGCGAGAAAGGCGGCTCGGTCCGCGGGCGGGGCCCCGTCGACGACCCAAGGCACGAACACGGCCGCGCCGCGCATCCCCTGGGTCTCCCGGATACGGCCGGTGAAGGCACCCCAGTCGGCCTCGGTCAGGACGTCCTGGATCAGCGGCAGGGCGCTGTCCTCCTCGTGCTTGAGATGGTCGTCCAGCAGGGCGGTCAGCGCCCGCACGAGATCGCCGAGTTCGGGTGCGCCGTCGGCCAGCGCGGTGTCGACGGCGGCGAGCAGGGGGTCGATACGGGAGTGTTCGTCCTCCATCGCGTCGAGCAGCGCGAGCTCACGCGGTCGCCCGGCGACCCGCTCCCTGACCCGCGGCCACAGCCCGGCGTCCTCGGCGGTGTGGTGGATGTGCAGCTGGTGCGTGAAGTTCTGCCAGCCGGCCCGGACCGCGGGCGTACCGGCCCGCCCCTCGGCGACGGCGTCGGCCAGCCGCGCCAGATCGCGGCGGAAGGCGTCGTGGGACGCGTACATGGCGGTGAAGTCGATGGTCACCGGTCCTCCTCAGTGCCCACGGATGCGGACTCACGGTCAAGAGGCCGGGCCGTCGCGGCGGTGTGACACGGTCCCTCCGCGATGAGGCACACGTCACATTCAGACCTTCCGATGTCACATTCGCGCCCCCGGGAGCCCTCGCAGTAGTGAGCGCGTACCGGGAGGGCCACGCATGACCGAGATCCGTTTTCCCGCGGCCGACGAGGCGACGGACGTCTTCGTCGACCACCGTGAGCTGCTGTTCGGCATCGTCTACAACATGCTGGGCAGCGTCGCCGACACCGAGGACGTCCTCCAGGAGACCTGGCTGTCCTGGACGGCCCGCCGGGCCACCGGCTCGCCCCTGGACGGGATCAGCAACCCCCGCGCCTACCTCGTCCGCATCGCCGTGAACCACGCCCTGGCCCGCCGGGCCGCGGTCAACCGGCGGCGCGAGACGTACGTCGGCCCGTGGCTGCCCGAGCCCCTGGTCGCGGGCGATGCCGCCGACGACCCCGCGTTGCGCACCGAGTCGGTCTCCCTGGCGATGCTGGTGGTCCTGGAGTCCCTGACCCCGCTGGAACGCGCGGTGTTCGTGCTGAACGAGGTGTTCGGTTACCCCCACACCGAGATCGCGGACATCCTCGACCGCACCCCCGCGGCGGTGCGGCAGGTGGCACACCGGGCCCGGACGCACGTGCATGCGCGGCGGCCGCTGTACGAGGCGCATCCGCGGGTGCGGCGGGAGGCGACCGAGCGGTTCGTGGAGGCCGCGCTCGGCGGGGACATCGGCGCGCTGATGGAGATCCTCGCGCCGGACGTGACGGTGTGGACGGACGGCGGCGGCAAACGCCGCGGGGCGGGGCTGCGCCCGGTGCGCGGGCGGGACAAGGTGGCACGCCTCATCGCCGGGTTCCGCGCCCGCGGCGCCTCGCTCGACCTGGACGTGCGCTACGGGCAGGCCAACGGCGACGCGGCGGCGGTGCTCTTCGAGGGCGGGGCGCCGTACGCGGTGATGGTCATGGATCTCACACCCGAGGGCGACCAGGTGTCCGACGTCTACATCGTCACCAATCCCGACAAGCTCGAACACGTCGAGCGGGAGGAGCGGTGAGCGGCGAGCGGCTCGCCGACTGGTTCGACGGCCGGCTCGGCATCCACTCCCTCGGCCGGCGCTATCTGCGCAAGGTCTTCCCGGACCATTGGTCGTTCCTGCTCGGCGAGATCTGCCTCTACAGCTTCGTCGTGCTGGTGCTGAGCGGCGTGTGGCTGACCCTGTTCTTCCATCCCTCGATGAACGAGGTGACGTACCACGGCAGTTACGTCCCGCTCAACGGGGTGCGGATGTCCGAGGCGTACGCCTCCACGCTGGAGATCAGCTTCGACGTGCGCGGCGGTCTGCTGATCCGGCAGTTGCACCACTGGTCGGCGCTGGTGTTCGTGGCCGGGATGCTGACGCACATGATGCGGCACTTCTTCACCGGCTCGTTCCGCAAGCCGCGCGAGGTCAACTGGGTGCTGGGCTGGACCCTGTTGTTCCTGGGGCTGTTCGAGGGCCTCTTCGGCTACTCGCTGCCGGACGACCTGCTGTCGGGCACGGGGCTGCGGTTCGTCAACGGGGCGCTGCTGGCGGTGCCGGTCGTGGGGACGTATCTGTCGATGTTCCTGCTGGGCGGCGAGTTCCCCGGGGACGACATCGTGGCCCGGTTCTACGCGCTGCACGTCCTGGTGGTCCCGGGCATCATGGCGGCGCTGGTCGTGGCGCACGTCCTCCTCGTCGTGTACCACAAGCACACCCAGTTCGCGGGGCCCGGGCGGACCGAACGCAACGTGGTGGGTGCCCCGTTCCTGCCGGTGTACCTCGCGAAGGCGGGCGGCTTCTTCTTCCTGGTCCTCGGTGTGCTCACGCTGATCGCGGCCGTGGCGAGCATCAACCCCGTCTGGGAGTACGGCCCCTTCCGTGCGGACCAGGTCTCCACGGGCGCCCAGCCGGACTGGTACCTGGGCTTCGCCGAGGGGCTGGTGCGGATCATGCCGGGCTGGGAGATCGACCTCTGGGGCCACACGCTGGTGCCGGGCGTTCTGATCCCGATCGTGGTGTTCCCGCTGCTGCTCGTCCTCATCGGCGTGTACCCGTTCGTCGAGGCCGGGTTCACGGGCGACCGCCGGGAGCACCACCTTCTGGACCGCCCGCGCAACCGTCCGGTCCGCACCGCGATCGGCGCGGCCTGGATCAGCCTCTATCTGGTCCTGCTGGCGGGCGGCGGCAACGACATCGTGGCGACCCGCCTCCATCTGTCGATCAACACGGTGACGTGGGTGGTGCGGGTGGGGGTGTTCGTGATCCCGGCGGTGGTCCTCGTCGTCACCCGCCGGATCTGCCTGGGCCTCCAGCTGCGGGACCGGGAGCTGGTGGCGCACGGCCGGGAGACGGGCGTGATCAAACGCCTCCCGCACGGCGAGTACGTCGAACTGCACGAGCCCCTGGACCAGGCGCGGCGCCACACCCTGACCGCACACGAGCGGCCGAAGGAGCTCGTGGAGCACGACCGATAGTCAACGGGCGGGCCCGGCCGTGCGTGGACGCCGCCGCCGAGGGAGCCGGATCGGTGCGAACCTCCCCTTCCGGCTCCGCTCGGCGTCGTGTCCCGGTCGGTGTGCGCCTACGTCTGGTCCGCCACGAAGGAGGCCATCCGGCTCAGGGCGGAGTTCCAGTTGATGGTGTGCTCGTTGGTCGACCACGACTGGATGTCGTCGATGTAGCAGAACTGGCCGACGCAGCCCTGGAGTTTGCTCTGCGCGTAGGGGTCCTGGATGCTCGAGTTCGGCCCGCCGGCGAGGGTGCCCCTGGGCGGGTTCGGGAGGTTCGGGTCGAGCTGGTGGGCGTACCAGCGGCTGTGCTGGTTGTGGGAGTTCACCTCGCCGTACCCGGTCACGTACGACATGTTCAGCGCGTTGCGGCCGAAGAGGTAGTCGACGCTCTGGAGGGCGCCGTCGCGGTACTTCGTGGCGCCGGTGATGTCGTACGCGGTGGCGATGACGATGCCGTTGTGCAGGATCTGGTGGTTGGAGCCCCAGTCGTAGAGGTTGTCGGTGGGCGCGTACGGCATGCCGTACGGCTGTGACTTCAGGGTGGCCAGGTAGCGGTCGGCGCCCTTGACGACGGACCGGCGGACCTTGTCACGGCCGGGCAGCTTGCTGGGGACGGTCGCGAGGTCGAGGCGGGCCGCCGCGGCCGTGCGGGCCCAGTCGTAGCCGAGGGGGCCGAAGATGTCAGCGGTGTGGACGGGCGAGTCGAGGACGTGGTCGGCGAACTGCTTCTCGCCGGTGGTGAGATACAGCTCGGCCGCCGCCCAGTAGAACTCGTCGGTGGCGTCGGTGTCCGGGTAGGCGCCGCCGCCGGTGCCGTCGTCGGGGTCGGCGTGCAGGTCGGGGTGGGCGAGCGCCGCCGTCCAGGCCGTGCGGGCCGCGGCGAGGGTCTTCGCCGCGAACGCCTTGTCGTAGGGCTTGTAGAGGCGGGCCGCCTGGGCCGCGGTGGCCGCGAGGTTCAGGGTCGCCTCGGTGGTCGCCGGGTGCAGTTCCCGCTTCTGCGGGTCGTCGCTGGGCAGCAGCGGCAGGCCGGTCCACGCCTCGTCGTGGATCTTGTGGTGGGCCATTCCGGCCAGCGGCTGTCCGGCGGGCACCTGCATCTTCAGCAGGAACTCCAGCTCCCAGCGGGTCTCGTCGAGGATGTCCGGCACCTTGTTGCCGCTCTCGGGGATGGCGAGGGTGTTGTCGCCGAGCTTCGCGGGCTGTCCGGTGCGGGCGTGCAGGGCGCGCTCGTAGGTGCTCAGCAGCTCCCAGGTGGAGATGCCGCCGTTGACCACGTACTTGCCGTGGTCGCCGGCGTCGTACCAGCCGCCGGTGACGTCGAGCTTGTAGTCGCAGACGCCCGGCTGGCACGGGACGGCGGAGTCGCCCTGATTGGGTGCCACGTCGACGTGACCGGCCGCGCGGCCGTAGCCGGGGCGCAGGTCGTCGCGGATCGCGATGCCGCTGCGCTGTGTGTAGTAGTACTTCAGGGCGTCCAGGCGGAGCTGCCGATAGGCGCCGGTGCCGATGTCGAAGGGGCGGCTCGTCTCCCCGTCGGCGACCAGCGTGTAGCCCGTGCCCGCCTTCTTGTAGGCCCCGAAGTCGATCGAGTGGACGTTCTGCGCGGACGAGGCGTCGACGCCCCGCGGCACGGTCGTCCCCTGTGCCACCACGGTGCCGGAGGCGTTCTTCAGCTGCCAGGGCAGCTTCCCGGTCGCGTCCGTCACGAGCGTGGCGTTCTTCGGGCCGGAGGGCAGATAGGCGACCTGGTTGACCCGCACACGCGGCCCGGTGTCGGGCTCGTACACCTCCGGCGGCACCCCGCCGAGCAGGGACACGTCGTCCATGCAGAACTTCCAGGCGTCCGCGCTGCCGCCGAGCTGGAAGCCGACCTGCGCCTGGGTGGCGTCGACGGGCGAGGTGAAGGTGTAGGAGTAGCTGTTGCCGGAGACGCTGAGCTGCGGGCTGACCTCGAAGTAGGTGTCGTACGGGGCCACTTGGAGCCCCACGATCGCGCGCACGACATGGCCGTCGGGTGAACCGTCCGCGGTGAAGGCGAACTTGTACGTCTCCCCCTTGACCAGCGTGACGTCGTTCTGGCCGACGGCGGCGTCCCAGCGGTTGGTCGTGCCGCCCGGCACGTCCGCGCACAGCCGCCCGCCGGACAGGCCCGCGGTGACGTTGCTGGTCGCCCACCAGGGTTCGGTGGTGGTGTCGAAGGTGCCGTTCTTGAGCTGCTCGACCTCGTCGGCGGTTGCCGGGGAGGTCGGCGCGGCGACAAGTACCGCACCCAGCAAGGCCGTCAGGGACAACAGGGTGGTGCTGCGTCTTTTCACGTCCGGGCTCCTCGGTGAGCTACGGGCACGCTCGGCATGGGAGCGCTCCCAATAGACGGTCGAAGGCCATGCTTGTTGCAGCCATGACACCCCGTCAACGGTCCGGACGGGACTGATCGATCGGATTCCGTCCGGACCGCGCCGGAGAACGGGTCAGGCGGCCGGCACCTCCAGCTTGCTGATCCGGACCGCGCCCCGGGCCTCACCGGGGTGAGCACTGGTCAGGGTGAGCCGCAGCCGGGACCCGGCGATCGCGTCGAAGGTGACCACCGTCGGCGCGTCCGACTCGGCGGCCCACTCGACCGCCACCCCGTCCACCGGCACCCAGCGCCCGCCGTCCCAGACCGCCGGCTCGACGGCGGCGGGCAGGCTGTGGGTGGCGCTCACGGTGAACGAGACCTCCGCACGGTCGAAGGTCCGGATCCGCCCGAAGTCGACGGAGACCCAGTCCTCGGCCCTGGCCCCGTCGAACGCGGGCAGCAGGGCGGTGGCGGCCTTGCGGAAGGCGTTGGACCAGCCGGTGGCCGGGTCGCCGTCGAGCATCGCGGCGGGCAGGGTGTCCGGGCGGCCGGAGTAACTGGCGTCCGGGTGGGGGTGGTTCGGCGGTGCCGGGTGGTCCGGCCGGAGGTCGGCCGGCGGGGTGGTCGCGGCCGAGCGGGCGGGTGTGGTGCGCAGGGCCGCGGTGTCCGGGCGCAGTCCTTCGGCCCGGGCGGTCACCTCCAGCGCGCCCGGCGCGGTGCCCGAGCGCACGATGGCGAGGGCCTTGCCGTGGAAGGCGGTGCGAGTGGCGGCCTGGTACCGCTCGGCGCTCTCCTCGCGGCCGTTGTCGAGCCCGGCGAGGGAGCCGCCCCGCACCTCGAAGGAGATCAGGTCCTCGGCGTCCGGCACCACCACTCCGCGGGCGTCGACGATCTCCGCGGTCACGAATGCCAGCGAACGACCGTCCGCGGCCAGGGACTTGCGGTCGGCGGTGAGCCGCACGGCGTGCGCCTCACCCGCGGTGCGCAGCACGTCGGTGGCGACGGTCCTGCCGTGCCGCCGGGCCACCGCCTTCAACTCGCCCGGCCGGTACGGCACTCTCCACGTCAGATGGAGCTTGCCCGCGCTGCCGTTCGGGCTGGTGTAGCTGCCGGGGTAGGGGCCGTCGGTGAAGGTCTTGTCGTCGCCGGTCGCCTCGGTGGTCTCCAGGTAGGTGCGGCCGTCGACGGTTCTCTTCGTGTCGAACGTCCGTGTCCCCAGGGATTTTCCGTTGAGGTACAGCTCCACGGTGCCGACGTTGGAGTACGCCCACACCTCCACCGTGTCGCCCTCCTCGTGGTTCCAGGTCATCGGCAGCAGATGGACCATCGGTTCGCTGGTCCACTGGCTCCGGAAGAGGTGGTACATGTCCTTCGGGAAGCCGGCCGTGTCGACCGCGCCGAAGAAGGACGCCTTCACGGGGAAGACGTCGTACGGCGTGGGCTCGCCGATGTAGTCGATGCCGGACCACAGGAACTGGCCCGTGAACCACTTCCGGTCGCGGTCCTTCTTGTGGCCGTACTCGCCGCTCATGGTCCAGGAGGCGAGGTTGTTGTCGTAGGAGGAGACGGCCCGCTTGCCGGGGGTGTGGTTCTCGCCGGTGTTGAGGTGCTCCGGCTCCTGGTAGGTGCCGCGGGTCGAGGTCTCGGAGGACGACTCGGACTCGAACAGGAACAGGTGCGGGTAGCGGGCGTGCAGGGCGTCCACCGACTTGGCGGTGTTGTAGTTGAGGCCGAGGCCGTCCAGTTTGGCGAGGATCAGGTCGGCCGGGGTGCCGGGGGCGGGCAGGCTGCGGTGCCGGTCGGAGCCGATGACGACGGGGCGGGTGTCGTCGTGCGCCTTGACGCCGGCGATGAGCCGGTCGGCGATGGTGAGACCGGCGGTGGAGGCGACGTCGGGTATCTCGTTGCCGATCGACCACATGATCACGGCGGGTGAGTTCCGGGCGGCCAGCACCATCTCCGCGATGTCCCGGTCGGACCACTCGTCGAAGAACCGGCCGTAGTCGTAGCGGTTCTTGGGACTGCGCCAGCAGTCGAAGGCCTCCACCATCATCACGATCCCGAGCTCCTCGCAGACCCGGATCATCTCCGGCGAGGGCGGATTGTGGGAGGTGCGGAGGGCGTTGACGCCCATCGACTTCATGATGGCCATCTGCCGTCGGATCGCGTCGACGTGCACGGCCGCACCCAGGGCACCGAGGTCGTGGTGCAGGTCGACGCCCTTGAACTTGGCGTGGACGCCGTTGAGATGGAAACCCTCGTCGGGGTCGATGCGGACGGTGCGGATGCCGAAGGGCGTGCGGTAGGTGTCGACGGTCCGCCCGCCGACGCGCAGTTCGGTCAGCAGGGTGTAGCGGTGCGGGTCGGCGAAGTCCCACAACCTCGGTTCGGGGACGGTGAGCTCATGGACCTCGGCCGCATTGTCGCCGACGCCGGCCGTGGACGCGGTGCGAGCGACCGTCCGGCCCCTGGCGTCCTTCACCGTCGAGCGGATCTCGACCTGGTGCGCGGCGCCGGACGCGTTCACCACGGAGGTCCGCACCCGGACGACCGCCCGCTCCTCGGTCACGTCGGGGGTCGTGACGTACGTGCCCCAGCGCTCCACGTGCACCGGCTCGGTGACGACCAGGCGGGCCTCGCGGTAGATGCCGCTGCCCGAGTACCAGCGGCTGCTGGGCAGACGGTTCTGCACCTTGACGGCGATGACGTTCTCGGTGGTGCCGTCGGTGTGCAGCAGTTCGGTGAGGTCGAACGCGAAGCCGGTGTAGCCGTAGGGGTGGCGGCCGACCTCGGTGCCGTTGCAGTAGACGTACGAGTCCATGTAGACGCCGTCGAACTCCACCGAGATCCGCTTGCCGGCGCAGACGGGCGGCAGGGTGAAGGCCAGGCGGTACCAGCCGAGGCCGCCGGGGAAGAAGCCGGTGCCGCTGGTGGTGCCGTTCTGGGTGGTCGGGGAGAGTTCGATACTCCAGTCGTGCGGGACGGCGACCTCGCGCCACGTCGAGTCGTCGTGGGCGGGGTCGGCGGCGTCGGCATAGGCGCCGGTCGGGTCGGTGATGCCGCCCGGATCGACCAGGGCGAAGCGCCATCCGTCGCGCAGGGCGACCGTGCTGCGGCCCGCGGCGCCGCCCACCACCTCGGCGGCGCGGGCCACCGGGGTGCCGGGCAGGGCTCCGGCCGCGGGCGCGGCGGCGGAGGCGATCAGAACAGATCTGCGAGTGACCGTCATGACGTGCGGCTCTCCTTCATCCGGCTCTCTCTCATCAAGGCCCAGAAGTACTCACAACTGATCGTGAACACACAGATTCTGACGTGCCGCCACACAGGACCGTCAAGGGTACGGAGACACGGGGGCGTCCCACCGGCCACATCGGCCGGATTTCCCCCTTGACCCGGGATGCTCCGGCCGCGGGGCGCCTGAGGGGGTTCCCGTCCGCGCTCGGGCCGGACGCACTAGGCTGGAACTCAAGTGACGCGCCTGTTCACTGTGAGTGTGCGCAATGGAGTGGCGACGATGAGCCCGGACTACCCGTTCGACGATGCCGCGACGGCACGGGCTGTCATCGACGACCGGGGCAGGGTCGTGGAGTGGAACGGCGGCGCGGAGCGGCTGCTCGGCCACCGGGCCGCCGACGTCGTGGGCAGCTGCGCCGAGAACCTGCTGGTGGGCACCGGTACGCGCGTGCCCCTCGACGCGACCGGGCCGCGCTGGGACGGCACCGTCACGCTCCGCCACCGCGACGGCGGCACCGTCTCCGTATGGCTGCTCGCCCACCACCGCCCCGCCGACGGCGGCACACCGGGCGACTGGCTCGTCGTCACCCCGCTGGAGGGTGACGCACCCCGCTCCGCCGACGACCCGCTCGCCACCGCGGCGCTCGTGCAGTCTCCGTGCGCCGTCGCGGTCTACGACGAGCGGCTGCGTCTGGTCCGCCTCAACGACGCCATGTCCGAGGTGATAGGGCTGCCCGAGGAGCGCATCCGGGGCCTGCGGCTGTCGGAGATCGGCGGCAAGCCGCAGAGCGCGGAGCTGGAGGGGCATCTGCTGCGGGTGCTCGCCTCCGGCCGGGCCGAGGACGTCCAGACGTACATGCGCACCGGCGGCGAGCCGCTGGCGCACGCCTGGCTGGCCCGGATGGCCCCGGTGACCGACGCCCAGGGACGGGTGCGGGGCGTGTGCCTGGCGGCGCACGACTTCACCGAGAACTACCTCGCCCGGGAGCGGCTGCAACTGGTCAACGAGGCGAGCGTCCGCATCGGCAGCACCCTCGACGTCACCCGGACGGCCCAGGAGCTCGCGGACGTCTGCGTGCCCGCGCTCGCCGACTTCGTCAGCGTCGACCTGCTGGACCCGCAGGACGACGGCGATCCGCACCCGCCGGTCACCGCCCCCATCGGGCTGCGCCGGGCCGCGCACCAGTCGGTCAACCCGGGCACCCCGGAGGCGGTGGCCAAGCCGGGGCAGGTCGAGGTGTATCCCGCCTCCTCCCCGCAGGCGGACTCGCTGGTGGCGGGCCGTACGATCGTCGCCACCGTGGCCTCCGGGCAGCTGGACGAGTGGCTGACCTGGAACCGGGCGCGCGGTGAGGTCGTCCGGGAGTTCGGCATCCACTCCACGATGTCGGTGCCGATCCAGGCCCGCGGTCTGACCCTCGGGGTCGCGGTGCTGAGCCGGTTCCGGCGGCCCGATCCGTTCACGCCGGACGACGTGCTGCTGGCCGAGGAGGTGACGGCCCGGGCGGCCGTCTGCATCGACAACGCCCGGCGCTTCTCCCGCGAGCGGGAGACCGCGCTCGCGCTCCAGCGCAGCCTGCTGCCCCGCTCACTGCCGCGCACCGCGGCCGTGACGGCCGCCTCGCGGTATCTGCCGGCCGCGCGGGCCGGGGTGGGCGGCGACTGGTTCGACGTCATCCCGCTGTCCGGGATGCGGGTCGCGATGGTCGTCGGGGACGTCGTCGGCCACGGCATCCAGGCCTCGGCCACCATGGGCCGGCTGCGCACCGCCGTACGCACCCTCGCCGACATCGACCTGGCCCCGGACGAGCTCCTCACCCACCTCGACGACCTCGTCGTACGGCTGTCCGCGGAGGCCGGTGCCGAGGGGCGTCCGGGCGAGGTCGGGGCGACCTGTGTGTACGCGGTGTACGACCCGGTGTCCCGGCGCTGCACCCTGGCCCGGGCCGGGCATCCGACGCCGGTGCTGGTCCCGCCGGGCGGCGCGCCCGAGCGGATCGACCTGCCGTCCGGACCGCCGCTGGGCGTGGGCGGGCTGCCGTTCGAGTCGACGGAGCTGGAGCTGCGCGAGGGCTCGGTGCTGGCGTTCTACACGGACGGGCTGATCGAGTCCGCGGAGCGCGAGGTCGACGCCGGGCACGCGCTGCTGAGCGAGGCGCTGGCGGCGTTCTCCGACTCGCTGGAGGAGACCTGCGACCGGGTGCTGCACACCCTCCTGCCGGTCGGCGGCTCCACCGACGACGTGGCCCTGCTGCTGGCCCGCACCCGGGGGCTGCCCGCCTCCCAGGTGGCGACCTGGCACATCCCCGCCGACCCCTCCCTCGTCGCCCCCATCCGCAAGCAGGTCGTCGACCAGCTGGGCGCCTGGGGCCTGTCGGAGGCGTCGTTCACCGCGGAACTGGTGGTGAGCGAGCTGGTCACCAACGCCATCCGGTACGGCGCCCACCCCATCCGGCTGCGGCTGATCCACGACGAGACCACGCTGATCTGCGAGGTGTCCGACACCAGCCACACGGCACCGCATCTGCGCCGCGCCAAGACCTGGGACGAAGGAGGCCGCGGTCTGCTGCTGGTCGCCCAGCTCACCCAGCGCTGGGGCAGCCGGCACACGGCCGACGGCAAGACGATCTGGGCGGAGATCGGACTGCTCGAGGAGGACGTCTGACCCGCGGGCCCGAAGGAGCCTGGGCCGGGCCCGGGAGAGCCAAGGCTCCGGACAGCCAACGCCCAGGACAGCCAACGCCCAGGACAGCCAAGGCTCAGGACAGCCACGGCCGTACCTGGCGACGTGCCTCGTGCAGCCGTGACTTGAGCGTGCCGAGCGGGATACCGGCCCGCTCGGCGGCCTCGGCGTACCCGAGTTGGCAGATGTCGCGGTAGACGAGCGGCGCGACGAGGTGCGGATGCTCCCGCTCCAGCCGGTCCAGGGCCTCCAGCAGATCGATGCGGGAGCCGGCGATGACACTGGTGGTGCGCGGGTCGGCCTGCTGCGCGGCGTCGGCCGGGACCGGCTGTTCGGCCGAACGGCGTTTCAGTTCCCGGTACTTCTGCCGGGCGCAGTTGGCCACCACCGTGTACAGCCAGGTGCTGAAGCGGCTGCGCCCCTCGAACGTGCCGATCCCCCGGGCGACTTGGAGCAGGACGTCCTGGGCCGCGTCCTCCGCGTCCTCACGGCAGGGCAGGAACCGCCCGCAGCGCCGGACCACCTCGGGCCGGATCGCCGCCAGCAGTCCGTCGAGCGCCGCCCGGTCACCGCCGGCCGCACGCCGGGCGAGCTCCTCGGTCGGCGACGGGTCCGGCACGGCTGCTCCCCTCGGTGCGGTCGGTGCGGCAGGCATGATAGTCGTATGCACTCCGTCGAGCGGATCGGCCGCTACCGGATCGAACGGCGCCTGGGGACAGGCGCGTTCGGGACGGTGTGGCTCGCGCACGACGACACGCTCGACGCACCGGTGGCCGTCAAGGTGCTCGCCGACAACTGGTCCCACCGCCTCGACATCCGCGAACGCTTCCTCTCCGAGGCGCGGTTGCTGCGCCGGGCGGCCTCGCGGCGGGTGGTGCAGGTCCACGACATCGGTGAACTCCCCGACGGCAGACCGTACTTCGTGATGGAGTACGCCGACGGCGGCACCCTCGCCGAGCTGCTCGACGACGGCCCGCTCCCCGTCGCGGAGGCACTGCGGCTGACGGCGTCGGCGGCGCTCGGGGCGGCCGCCCTGCACGAGGCCGGGATCGTGCACCGGGACATCAAGCCGTCCAACCTCCTGCTGCGCACCGGCCCGGACGGCACCCCGCAGGTGCTGCTCGCCGACCTGGGGCTGGCCAAGATCCTGGCCGAGGCGTCCGGTCTGACGCAGGCCGCGGGTTCGGCGGGATACCGGCCGCCCGAACAGGCCGAGCCGGGCACCGGCATCGACGCGCGCGCCGACGTCTACAGCCTGGGCGCGGTGGGCTACCACCTGATCACCGGGGTGGTCCCGGGCGCACCCGGCAAGGTCGTCCGGCCCGACCGGCTGCGTCCGGGCCTGGCCCCCGGCGTCCGGCGGGCCCTGCTGCGCGCCCTGCGCCCGGACCGGGCGCGGCGCTGGCCCGACGCACGGGCGTTCGCGGCGGAGCTGGGACGGCTGACGGCGCAGCCCCGGCCGCGGCGACGGGGCGCGCTCCTCGCCGCCGCGCTCGCGGCGGTGGCCATGACCGGCACGGCCTGGGTGCTGTGGCCGGACGGTGCCGCGCCCGCCGAGCGGCGGATCGAGGACGTGACCGGGCACGTGGCGGCCGACGTCCCCGCCGCCTGGGCCGGTCAGGTGCGGAACTCGGGGTGGAACCCGGCGGTCCTCGGCCTGCGGGCCGGCCACCGGCCGGGGTTCGCCGTGGCGGACGACCTTGCGAAGTGGCAGGACCTCGACGCCGACGTCAACGGGGTGTTCGTCGGCGTGCTCGCCCACGGGGACGTCACGGCCGTGGTGAACGCCCTCGCCCATCCCGGGTGCCACTACGACGGCGCCCGTGACCACACACTGGAACGCTGGTACGGCAGGGTCCGCACCTGGAGCGACTGCCCGGGCGGCGGCTCCGTCGTCGAGGCCGGGCTCACGCCACCGGACGGCGGCGGGCAGCCGCAGGTCTACGTGCAGATCAGGACTGGCGGCGACAGCGCGGCGGCGGAGGGCGTCCTCCGCTCGGTGCGGATCGCCGGCTGAGCGCGCGAACTTTTCCGGCCGTCCGCGCATCGGACTCTCATGACGGGGCACAACGCGCCGTACGAGGAGTGAGAAGACATGGCGAACACGTACCGGTCCGGGCACCGGGCGGCCCTGCTCGCGGGCGCCGCCGCCGTGCTGAGCCTGCTGACCGCCTGCGGCGGCGGTGGCGGTGGCGGTGGGAACTCCGCGACGTCGCCCTCGACGCTGCCGGGCACGGCCGCACCGGCCACCAGCGGCGTGACGTCGGCGACGCCCTCGGTGCCGCCCAGCGCCGGCCCGACCACGTCCACCCCCGCGCACACCCCCTCGCCCACCGCGAGCCCGGCCGCCGGCAGCCGCTGCCACACCTCCGAACTGGAGGCCGTGCTCGGGCGCAACGACCCGGGCGCCGGACAGGAGAACTTCCCCGTGATCCTGACGAACACCTCCTCGCGCACCTGCACGATCCACGGCTACCCGGGCGCCGCCTTCGTCGACGCCGCCGGCAAGCAGCTGGGACGGGACCCCGAACGCTCCCCCGGCACGCCGCCGACCGTACGCCTGGCACCGGGGCAGAACGTCTGGTCGGGGATCACGTTCGCCAACCCGAAGATCAGCGGCGCCCGCGCCGCCGTTCCCGATGCCCTGCTGGTGACGCCCCCGGACGAGCGGGACCCGCTGAAGGTGTCGTGGTCGGCGGGAGAGGTGCCGGTGTCGGGCAACGAGTCCACGGTGTTCCTGACGGCGTTCGACCAGGGCCCCGGCAGCTGACCGGGCACCGCGGCGGGCGCCCCGCATAGCAGCACGGTCTCTTACCCGCGCCTGTTCTCATGCGCGGGTACGGCCCGCCCGCGCTCCGAAGGAACCCTCCCTGAACACCCCGCTCGCCGAAGTCCTTTCCATATCCCTGCTCGTCGCCGTACTCGCCTGGGCCGTGATCCGTCCGCGCGGGCTGCCGGAGGCGGTGCTGGCGGTCCCCGCGGCCGGGCTCGCGATCGCCACCGGAGCGATCTCGCCGGACCACGCGTGGTCCGAGGCAGAACGGCTCGGACCGGTCGTCGGCTTCCTCGCCGCGGTGCTGGTGCTCGCCCACTTCTGTGACGTCGAGGGGCTCTTCCGGGCCTGCGGCGCCTGGATGTCCCGCCGGGCCGCGGGCCGTCCCGGCGCCCTGCTGACGTCGGTGTTCGGGCTCGCCTCGGCGATCACGGCGGTCCTCAGCCTGGACGCCACGGTGGTGCTGCTCACGCCGGTCGTGCTGGCCACCGCCGCCCGCGGCGGCGTACGGGCCCGGCCGCACCTGTACGCCTGCGCGCATCTGTCGAACACCGCGTCGCTGCTGCTGCCGGTGTCCAACCTGACCAACCTGCTGGCGTTCGAGGCGAGCGGACTGAGCTTCACCCGGTTCGCGGCGCTCATGGCGCTGCCGTGGCTGGTCGCGATCGGCGCCGAGTTCCTGGTGTTCCGGCGCTTCTTCGCGGACGACCTCCAGGCCGCCGTCACCGCCCCCGACTCCGGCGAGGCGCCCGAGCTGCCGGTGTTCGCGCTCGTCACCGTCGGCTGCACCCTGGCCGGGTTCGTGGTGGCGTCCGCCGTCGGGATCGAGCCGGCGTGGGTGGCGCTGGCGGGTGCGCTGGTGCTGGCCGGGCGGGCGCTCGCGCGGCGCCGGGCCACGCCGCTCACCGTGGTGCGGGCCGCCGCTCCGGGGTTCCTGGCGTTCGTGCTCGCGCTGGGCGTGGTGGTGCGCGCGGTCGTCGACAACGGGCTCGCCGACGCCCTCGACCGCGTGCTGCCCGCGGGGTCCGGTGCGGTGGCCCTGCTCGGGATCGCCGTACTGGCCGCCGTGCTGGCCAACCTGATCAACAATCTGCCCGCGGTGCTGGTCCTGCTGCCGCTCACCGCCGCGGCCGGGCCGGGCGCCGTGCTCGCGGTGCTGATCGGCGTCAACATCGGCCCGAACCTCACGTACGCCGGTTCGCTGGCGACGCTGCTGTGGCGGCGGATCGTGCAGCGCGCCGGGCAGGACGTCGAGCTCGGCGAGTTCACCCGCCTCGGCCTGCTCGCCGTCCCGGCGGCGCTGGTGCCGGCCACGCTGGCCCTGTGGGGATCGATCCAGTTGCTCGGGATCTGAGCCCCGGCCAGGTCAGCGCCGACCGCCGCCGTGACCGCCGTAGCCCCCGTATCCGCCATATCCGCCGCCGTACCCGGAGCCGTACTGGCCGTCCCAGGAGCAGGTGTTTCCGTAGGAGTAGCAGGGCGCGTCGCTCGGGTACGCGCTGCTGGGGGCCGGTGCGGCGGTCGACGGGGCCGGGGACGGCGTCGGTGCGGGGCTCGCCTTCTCCGGCGTGGGCGTGGGGGTCGGTGCGGGCCTCCGAGTGGACTCGGCCATCGCGCCCCAGTTGACCCACTCCATCTGGAGGTCGGCCTTGGAGGTGTCGAACACCCAGCGCTGGACGGCGGTGTCGTCCGCGCGGGACTTCAGGACCAGGGCGCCGGTGCCGTCGGTGGCGGCGGGGGTCAGGGCCAGGTCCTGGTCCGAGCGCGGCACCAGGTTGCCGCGCCGGGTGAAGTCGTACCGGACGTTGCGGGTCCCGGTCTTCGCGGTGCCGGTGCACGGGGCCAGCTGCACCGAGTAGCCGAGGTGCGAGTCGAGGCAGAGCTCGGGGTCGGCGGCGCTGCGCAGCAGTCCGTCGGTCTCGTACGTCCACTGCTGTGCGGCGTCCGAGGAACAGTCGGTGACCTCGGTCTCGGCGCCCTTGACGGCCTTCTCGCCGACGACGGCGACACAGAGCCCGGAGTCGACGTTGTGGATGCGCCCGCTCAGGGGGCCCTGCCCCTTCTCCCCGGCGCCGACCCAGGCCGGGTCGGTGGTGGAGCGGTCCGTGCCGGTGCCGGGCGTGTCGGAGGCCCGGGGGCCCGCTGCGGGGGCGGTGTCGTCGCCGTCGCCGACGGACCACAGGACCAGCGGGAGGACGACGAGGGCGCTCGCGGTCGCGACGGCCGCGGAGAGGTTGCGGCGGCGGGCCGCGGCCTTCTTCGCCGAGTGGCGTCTGCGGGTTCTTCGCCCCGGTGCGGGGGCCGCGTCGGCGACCGGGGCGCCGGGGACGGAGGGCGCGGTGCGGGGCACGGGCGGCGCGTCGAAGAAGGGCTCGCCCGCGAGGGTGGGGACGCCGGATTCCTCGGCCGCCGCCGGTGTCCGCGCCACCTCCTGCGCGGCCCGGATCTCCGCGTAGGCGCGTCCGCCCCAGCCGAGGACCGCCTCGGCCAGGGCGACGCCGAGGCCCTGGTCGTTGAACTGGTTCAGCTGGTCGGCGGTGTGCCGGCAGTGCGCGCAGCGGTCCAGGTGGGCCCGCAGGTCGGGGTCGACGGCGATGCCGCCGCGCCGGTACGTGACGTCCAGCATCCGCAGGAAGCTGCGGCACTCCTGCTCGGGCGCGAGTTCGCGGTGGACCTGGAGGCACTCCTCGCGCAACCGCTCGCGGGCCCGGCCCAGTTCGACCGGGACGTCCTCCGTTTCCAGGCCCAGCAGGGCGCCCGGTATCTCCAGCGGCTCGGCCTCGGCCTCGCTGTGCCACAGCAGTGCGCGGGCGGACTGGGGCAGCCGCTGGAACGCGCCGGACAGCAGCCGCCGGTCGGCCGGCGGCAGCAGCCGGGCCGCGGCCCGCTCGCCGTCGCCCGTCCCGGAGCGCAGTTCGGGGTGGAGCTGTTCACGCCGGCGGTCGGTGTCCCACTCGGCGGCGATCCGCCGCACGGTGACGAGGATCTGCGGGCGCCAGGCGGCCGTCGGTCCGTTGTGCCGCAGGGATTCGCCGAAGAGCCGGGTGAACGCGGCGGTGGTGAGCATTCCCGCGGAACGCGGTCCGTCGGTGCACAGCCGGGCGTAGGCGAAGGCCGCTTCCCAGTGCCGGTCGAGGAGTTCGCCGACGGGATGGAGGGCGGGTGCCGTTCCCGTCCACTTCTTCAGCTCCGCGCTGAGTTGTGCGTCCGTCACGTCGAAGAGGCGGGCCGAGGCGGGGGAATTCGGCAGGCCTGCGTCTTTCACGGCGGCATTCCTCTCGGGGGCACAGCGATAAAGTCCATACCAATGGGTATGCGGTCCCGCCGACGACAGCTCTTGTGAAGCGTGGGGGGCGTACGGGAGGGGGGTCGCGCACGAACCGGAATGACCTTGTCCATGCGCCGGCAAGGCCCCACCTTTGCACAGGTCATCGAGGCGTAACAAGGGATCTCGCGGTTCTGTGCAATGCGTGCGCACAGCAGGTGTATTTGACATCGGGTCAATACCGGGAGTGTTAGTGAATGACTTTCCTGCGGCAAACCATTGAATCGCCACTCCACCGACCGTCCGACGGGTCGACGCGCGTCACGCACCAACCATTGGGCCGCCGGACCGGTACACGCCCGGCGGCATACCGAATCGCTCACGGAAGACGCGGTGGAAATGGAACGGACTCGCGAAACCCGAGGCCAGAGCCACCCGTTCCACGGACAGATCGGTGACCTCCAGCAGCCGTGCGGCGTGCCGCAGCCGCGCCTCGCGCAGGGCCCGCATCGGTGACCGGCCGACCTGCCGGGTGAACAGGTGCGTCAGCCGGGAGGGGGACAGCGAGACGTGCGCGGCGAGTGAATCGACGGTGTGGGGTGCGCCGGGGTCGGCGGCGATGAGCTCCTGGACGCGGGCGATGCGGGGGTCGAGGCCGGGGATCGGGGACCGTCGACGGGCGCCGGTGGCGGTGAGCAGGACGACCTCCTCCAGGGCGCACAGGGCGAGTTCACGGGCGGCGGTGTCGTGCGCGACGGCGATGCGGTCGTCCGGGGAGTCGTGCATGCGGTGGAAGGCGGCCTCGACGCGCCCGTGCAGTGCGGTCGGGGTGGGGGTGACGACGTACAGGCCGTCGCCGCGGTCGTACGGGCGCAGCCAGGGCAGCCAGGTGGGCCGGGCCTGGCAGTGCACCCACCAGAACCGCCAGTGCCCGGCGCCCGGTTCGACGCCGTAGCCGTGCGGGGAGCCGGGGGCGAGGGCGACGAGGTCCCCGGTCCCGGCCCGGGCCACGGCCGACCCGTGGCGCAGGTGCCCGCTGCCGCCCGTGGTCCAGGTGAACAGCCAACTGTCCGGCCCCTGCGGACGGTTGACGAAGTAGCCCGGCGACTCGTCGTAGCGGCCCAGCACGACCAGGCCCGGGGGCGGTGCGGGAACGCCCGGAGCAGCAGTCCCGGGCAGTCCGTCAGCGGTCATGGGCATCCTCTCGAAGTCGCGTCCTGCCTAGCGTGACATGCGGCACGAACACCGACCGAGGAGTGGACGCATGACAGTGGCGGGCAGGGAAGCCGTCGACCTGGTGAGGCGGTTCGAGGAGGACGGGTTCATCGTCGTACGCGGGTTGTTCGATGAGGACGAGATCGACCGGCTGTGCGCGGAGTTCGCGGCGCTGCACGCGGCCGGACCGGTGCGCGGGCACTTCGAGCCGCGGCCCGGCGACGACCCGCTGGCGGCGTGGCCGCGGGTGATGCAGCCGCACGAGATCAACGCGGTCGCCCGGCAGGTGCTGCTCGACGCGCGGCTGCGGGAGGTGCTGGAGACGCTGCTCGGCGAGGAGGTGCTGGCCGCGCAGAGCATGTTCTACTTCAAGCCGCCGGGCGCGCGCGGGCAGGCGCTGCACCAGGACAACTTCTATCTGCGGGTCGAGCCGGGCACGTGTGTCGCCGCCTGGGTGGCGTGCGAGGCGATCGACCGGGAGAACGGCGGGCTGGAGGTCGTGCCCGGCACCCACCGGATGGAGCTGTTCTGCCCGGAGGAGGCGGACGAGGGCGTGTCGTTCGCCCGGGAGTACGTGCCGCCGCCGGCGGGGCTGTCGGCCGTTCCGGTCGACATGGCGCCGGGGGACGTCCTGTTCTTCAACGGCAGCGTGGTGCACGGGTCGCAGCCGAACCGTAGTGCGGCGCGGTTCCGGCGCTCGTTCATCGGGCACTACGTGGGGGCGTCCGCCGAACGGATCGGGGCGTACTACCGGACGCTGTCCATGCGGGGAGAGCGCGTCGCCCTGCCGGAGAGCGAGGGCGCGGGGCCCTGCGGGACGGAGTTCGCACCGCAGGGGCCGCACTAGCCGGTGCCTGGGTTCAGTGGCCCACGACGGGGCGGGCCGTGTACGGGCGCTCCAGCTCCTCCAACTCCTTGTCGCTGAGCTTCAGTTCGACCGCCGCCACGGCGTCCTCGAGGTGGTGGGGCCGGGCCGCGCCGACGATCGGGGCGGCCACCGTCTCCTGCTGGAGGAGCCAGGCCAAGGCCACCCGGGCACGGGGCACGCCCCGGTCGTCGGCGATGCGGGTGACCGCCTCGACAATGGTGCGGTCGCCCTCCTGGTAGAGGCGGCTGCCGAAGTTGTCGTTGGCGCTGCGGTCGGTGACCGTGCCCCAGTCCCGGGTCAGGCGGCCCCGGGCGAGCGGGCTCCAGGGCAGGGCGCTGACGCCCTGGTCGGCGCAGAGCGGGAGCATCTCGCGCTCCTCCTCGCGGTAGAGGAGGTTGTAGTGGTTCTGCATGGAGACGAACTTGGTCCAGCCGTGCCGTTCCGCGGTGTACTGCATCTTGGAGAACTGCCAGGCGTACATCGAACTCGCTCCGAGGTAGCGGACCTTGCCGGCCTTGACCAGGTCGTGCAGGGCCTCCATGGTCTCCTCGACCGGGGTGTGCGGGTCGAAGCGGTGGATCTGGTAGAGGTCGACGTAGTCGGTGCCGAGGCGGGTCAGGCTGTGGTCGATCTCCGTCATGATGGCCTTGCGGGACAGACCGCCGCCGTTGGGGCCGGGCCGCATCCGGCCGTGCACCTTGGTGGCCAGCACGATCTCGTCCCGGTCGGCGAAGTCCCGCAGCGCCTTGCCGACGATCTCCTCGCTGGTGCCGTCGGAGTAGACGTTGGCCGTGTCGAAGAAGTTGATGCCCGCGTCCAGCGCCTGCCGGATCAGCGGCCGGGACGCCTCCTCGTCGAGGGTCCACTCGTGCACGCCGCGGTCGGGCAGGCCGTAGGTCATGCACCCCAGACAGATCCGCGAGACGTCCAGGCCGGTCGAACCGAGCTTCACGTACTGCATCGTTGCTGCTCCTGCCTTCCGAGTGGTTACGAAAGGGGAGCGTACGGTGTCCGGCCGCGACGATCGGCCGGTCACCGCCCGATCAGCTCCAGGGCCCGCTCCCAGCCGAACTCCGCTCCCGCCGCCCCCGTGAACGGCGGACCGAACCGTACGCCCATGCCCCGCAGCCGTGTCAGGCTGTCCCGGTAGGCGGGATGGGCCGCCAACGCGTCGGCCACGCACGGCAGTACGGCTATGGGGACGCCCAGGCCGGACGCCTCGCACAGGGTGCCCACGGCGAGCGTGTCGGCGAGTCCGGCCGCCCACTTGTTGATCGTGTTGAAGGTGGCGGGCGCGACCACGACGGCGTCCGGCGGCGGGAAGGGCCGCGGGTCGGCCGGGGTGCGCCAGGCGGAGCGGATCGGGCGCCCCGTCTGCGCCTCGACGGCGGCGGTGTCGAAGAAGCCGTTCATCGCGACGGGGGTGGCGATGACACCGACCTCCCAGTTCCGCTCCTGGGCCGCGGTGATGAGTTTGCTGACGTCGGCGGCGACACCGGCGGCGCAGACGATGACGTAGAGGAAGGGTTTCTCGGCGTGTCGGGTCACCTCGAAACCCTACTGAGGCTACTGGAGCGGGAAGGACCGCCCCTGTTCGGTCTCGGGGCGCGGGCCGAAGATGCGGCGTTCGTTCTCCTCGATGGGCACGTCGTTGATGCTGGCCTCGCGCCGGGTCATCAGGCCGTGCTCGTCGAACTCCCAGAGCTCGTTGCCGTAACTGCGCCACCACTGCCCGTCGGTGTCGCGGGACTCGTACTGGAAGCGGACGGCGATGCGGTTGCCGTCGAACGCCCACAGGTCCTTGCGCAGGGCGTACTCCGTCTCGCGGGCCCACTTCGCGGCGAGGAACGCGACGATCTCGGCGCGGCCGGTGACGAAGGTGTCGCGGTTGCGCCACACCGAGTCCTCCGAGTACGCGAGCGCCACCTTGTGCGGGTCGCGGGTGTTCCAGGCGTCCTCGGCGGCCTGCACCTTCCGGGCTGCGGTCTCGCGGGTGAACGGCGGCAGGGGCGGGCGGGCGGTCATGTCAGCCTCCAGGGACAGCAGCGGAGAACGTGCGTTCTCCCGATTGCTGCTACCGTAGGAGAACGCACGTTCTCCCGTCAAGGATCGTCGGCAACCGCCAAGGAGTGACCGCATGGACAGCGCCACCGCCCGGGAGCGGGCCCTGGACGCCGCGGAGGAGCTGTTCTACGGCCGCGGCATCCAGTCCGTCGGCATGGACGCCGTCCGGGGCGCCTCGGGCGTCTCCCTCAAGCGGCTCTACCAGCTCTTCCCCACCAAGGAGCAGTTGGTCGAGGCGTATCTGGAGCGCCGCGACGTGCGCTGGCGCGGACGGCTGGCCGAGCACGTGGCCCGGCACACGGACCCCGAGGAGCGGATCCTCGCCGTGTTCGACTGGCTGGAGTCCTGGTTCGGCGAGGACGGTTTCCGCGGGTGCGCGTGGATCAACTCGTACGGCGAGCTGGGCGCGACCTCGGCCCGGGTCACGGCTCAGGTGCAGGCGCACAAAGGGGCGTTCCGGGACGACCTCGGCGCCCTGGTCGCGGACGCGAAACTGCCCGGCGCAGTGGCCGGGCAGCTGTTCCTGCTCGCCGAGGGGGCGATGGTGACGGCGGGCATCACGGGCGGCACCGCTCCCGCGCGGGAGGCGCGCGAGGCGGCACGAGTCCTGATGCGGGCCGCCGCCCTATGACACCGTGATGGCACCCACGGGACAGGCCCGCGCCGCCTCACGCACCATCGGGTCCCCCGCGCCGTCCTCCCGGTCGGGCAGCAGCGTGCTGAATCCGTCGTCGTCCTGCGTGAATACGGACGGGGCGGCCAGCGCGCACTGGCCGGCGCCGATGCAGACGTCCTTGTCGATGTCGATGTGCATGGGCTGAGCCTCTTACCAGGTCACGGGGAGTTCCAGCATCCCCTGGACGGTGTCGCCGGGCTTGAAGGGGATCTCGTCCGCGGGGGCGGCGAGACGCAGTGCGGGCAGCCGGGTGAGCAGGGCGCGCAGGGCGATCTCCATCTCTGCGCGGGCCAGGTTCTGGCCGAGGCACTGGTGGACGCCGAAGCCGAAGCCGACGTGGTGACGGGCGGACCGGTGCCAGTCCAGGGTGTCGGGATCGGCGTAGACCTCCTCGTCACGGTTGATGACCGAGGTCGAGAAGAGCACCCCGTCGCCCGCCCGGATGGTCTCGCCGCCCGCCTCGATGTCCTCGGTGGCCAGCCGGAGCAGCCCGTCGGCGATCGAGAGCATGCGCATCAGCTCCTCGACGGCGGCGGGCAGCAGCTCGGGCCGCTCGCGCAACTCGGCGAGCCGCTCGGGGTGCTGGAGCAGGGTGAAGGTGCCGAGCGAGATCATGTTCGCGGTCGTCTCGTGACCGGCGATCAACAGGATGCTGGCGAGGGAGAGGATCTCGCCGCGGTCCAGTTCCCCGGCGCGCAGCCGGCCATGGACCAGTTCGTCCAGCACCCCGTCGCCGGGCCGCTCCTCCTTCAGCTTCCGGTCGATCAACTCCTCGAAGTAGGCGTCCAGTTGAACGCGCGCGTCCTGGGTGTCGGCGGCCCGCGGACCGCGCAGCAGCCGGCGCGACTGCTCCTCGAAGAACTCGTGGTCGGCGTACGGCACCCCGAGCAGGGCGCAGATGACCATGGACGGCACCGGCAGCGCGAACGCGCTCACCAGCTCCGCGGGCGGGCCCTGCGCGATCATCGCGTCGAGCTGCTCGTCGACGATCCGCTGGATCTGCGGACGCAGTTCGGTGGCCCGGCGCAGTGTGAAGCTGGACACCAGCATCCGCCGCTGCGTGTGGTGCCGGGGGTCGTCGACGCCGAGCAGCGCCAGGTTCCGGTTGCGCACAGCGGCGAACCGTTCCGTGACCACGGGGAAGTCCGGGCGGGCGCGGTCGGTCGACAGACGCGGGTCGGCGAGCAGGGCGCGCGCGAGGGCGTGGCCCGTGACCAGCCACGCCGGCCGGCCGTCGTAGAGGGAGACACGGGCCAGCGGGCGGCTGTCCCGGAAGGGGGTGTAGGCGGTGGGGGGATGGTAGGGACAGCTGCGGTCCTGCGGGAAGGCGACGGGTTCCGTCTGGGTGCGGGGGGTTGCCGTCATGAATGACCTCGCAGACGAAGTGAGCTACGTGCCTGATGCGTGATGCGGCATCGTGCAGATCTTCATTAGATGCCCGGGGCATCTACCTCGCGACGGCAAGTTCGGCCAGATCAGCGGCGGGGGCAGGTTGGCCGGGGATGCTCGCTCGCAATTCGAAACCGGGTGGGGCCCCCTCGGCCGTGGGGACGGGCGGCGGCCGAAAACCGGTTGTGGGCCGGCGGGCCCGCCCGCAGAATCCGGTCATGCCCACGACCCACGCCTCCCTGCCGCCGACCGCCGCCGCCACGCCGGTGCGGTTCCAGCAGCAGCCCGGCCGTCCGAAGGGGCCGACGCCTCTCGCGTCGTGACCGGGGCGCTCGTCGCGGGGCTGCTCGCGGGCTACGGCATCGCCATGCCCGTCGGCGCGGTCGCGACCTACCTCGTCTCGCTCACCGCCCGTACCTCCCTGCGCACCGGCGTCTGTGCCGCGCTCGGCGTCGCGCTCGCCGACGGGCTCTACGCCCTGGTGGCCACGGTCGGGGGCGCCGCCCTGGCGGCCGCGCTGCGTCCGGTGCTCGGGCCGCTGCGCTGGGCCTCGGCGCTGCTGCTGCTCGCGCTGGCGGTGCGCGGCGCGATCGTCGCCGTACACCGCCACCGCGCCCGCCGCACCGCCGCCCGTCCCGACCCGCCGCCGCCGAGCCCCGCCCGCGCCTTCCTGGCACTGCTCGGGATCACACTGCTCAACCCGACCACCGTGATCTACTTCGCGGCCCTGGTGCTCGGTTCCCGCACCGCGGACGCGGTCCGGCCGCTGGAGCAGGGCGTGTTCGTCCTGGCGGCCTTCGTCGCCTCCGCGAGCTGGCAGGTACTGCTGGCCGGGGGCGGGGCGCTGCTCGGCCGGGCCCTGACGGGGCGGCGGGGCCGACTGGTGACGGCGCTGGTGTCGAGCACGGTGATCGCGGCGCTCGCCGTGCGGACGACGGGGTGAGTCCGCCGCTCAGGGGGCGAAGGCCCGGGCCACGGCGAGGCTGTCCTCGTACACGTGGTGCCGGACGATCAGCCCGTCGGCGACGGTCAGGTGCAGGGCGAACCTGGCGCGGTAGGGGCGGCAGGTGGCCCGCGCCGTCTGCCGGATCTCGCCGAGGACCACCGCGTCCGCGCCGTCCACCAGGACCCGCTCGATCCGCGTGGCCGCCCGCTCCGCCACATGGTGGGCGGCCAGTTCCCGGTAGTGGGCGGCGGCGTCCGCGCGGGTCACGCGGTGGCGGATCCACGGGGTGGCGGCGCGACCGTGCTCGTCCTCGGGCCAGTCGAGCTTCCAGTCGGCGTGGTCGGCGTAGAGTTCGGCGATCCGGTCCGGGTCGCCCTGGCCGATGCGCTCCAGCAGCTCCGCGATCACCGCACGGGTCGTGGTCTCGATGGTGGCGGTCATGGGTACTCCTCCCCTTCGGCGGTTGCCACTGTGCCCCCGGCGAACCGGGCGAGGCGATTACCTCCGAGGTCATGGCGGGGTGGATGAATCCCCGGCGTTCCGGTGTTGTGGGTGGTGGCGGTCAGCCGCAGGACACGACGACGATGGGACGGATGCCATGCCTCTCAAGGGCGAGTACGAACCCAGCCCGACCGGGTGGGTGCGCGAGCAGGTGGAGCTGTACGAAAGCTCCGGCGGCACCGAGGGGACGACCCTCCGGGGCACCGGTCTGCCCGTGATCCTGCTGACCACCCTGGGCGCCCGGAGCGGCAAGATCCGCAAGACGCCGCTGATGCGGGTCGAGCACGGGGGCCGGTACGCCGTGGTGGCCTCGCAGGGCGGAGCGCCCAAGCACCCGGTCTGGTACCACAACATCAAGGCCGACCCCCGCGTGGAGCTCCAGGACGGCCCCGAGAAGACCGACATGATCGCCCGTGAGGTCACCGGCGCGGAGAAGGCCGAGTGGTGGGAGCGGGCCGTGGCGGCCTATCCCCCGTACGCGGACTACCAGCGGAAGACGGACCGCGAGATCCCGGTCTTCGTGCTGGAACCGGCCGCCGGGCACTGACCGGCCGGCACCGCGGAGGTGCTCCCGGAAAAATCTCGGGACGGGGCGCATGAAGCCCCGTCGGCCGGGCACCTGTGCGTCAGGCCCCGCCGCGCTCCCCCGTCGCGGCGGGGCTTTCTCGTGCCTCGCGCGCGGGCCGGTCGGTGATGTCGAGGAAGATCTGGTCCGTCTCGGCGAAGGTGTCGGCGACGGATCGTTTGATGCGTACGGCGACCTCCTCGACGTGCTCGCTGTCCAGCCCCGGCACCAGGTCGACCCGGGCCGCCACCAGCACGGATTCCAGTCCCGTCTTCATCGTGAACAGCGCCTCCACGCTGTCGATCTCGGGCTGCTCCTGGAGCAGTGCCCGGATCCGGCCGCTCGTCTCCGCGTCGACGGCCTCCCCGATCAGCTGGTCGCGTGCCTCCCGGCCGAGCCGGTAGGCGACGTAGACGAGCAGCGCCCCGATGGCCAGCGAGGCGGACGCCTCCCACACGACCTGCCCGGTGACCATGTGCAGGGCCATGCCGGCCATGGCCAGGGTGACGCCCAGCACCGCCGTGCCGTCCTCGGCGACGACCGTGCGCAGCGCCGGGTCGCGCAGCCCGTCGCCCATGCCGCCCTGCCGGCGCGTCTGGTACAGCGCCCGTACCAGCGACGCGCCCTCGGCGACGAGGGCGACCGCGAGGACGACGAGTCCGGCGACGTATCCGCTGAACTTCTCCTCGGCCCCGCCGCGCAGTGCCTCGAAGCCCTGGAAGAAGGAGAAGCAGCCGCCCATGACGAAGATGCCCACCGCGGCGAGGAGCGACCAGAAGAACCGCTCCTTGCCGTAGCCGAAGGGGTGCCGGGTGTCGGCGGGGCGGCGGCTGCGGCGCAGGGCGGCCAGCAGGAAGACCTCGTTGAGGCTGTCGGCGACCGAGTGGGCGGCCTCCGACAGCAGGGCCGGGGAGTGCGCGATCAGGCCGCCGACCGCCTTGGCGACCGCGATGACCAGATTGGCCGTGAGGGCCACCAGGACGGTGACCCGCGTTCTGCGGTCGGCCTGCCGGCTCTCGGCCGCCCGCGCCGAAGCCTTGGAGGCGTCCCGGGGGCGTGTGTTCAGGGGTGCGTTCGATGATGTGTTCGAAGGTGTCCCGCTCACCTTCGCCGTCTGCCCCGACTGGCGGGGCTCACACGCCGAAATCGGGGAACGCGGTCAGGGACGTCCGCACAGTGACAGGGCATGGCAAGGAGGCGGCATGAGCGGCTCGGACGGAGGCAACCGCGCGTACGGCAACCAGAAGTTCCAGCGGTCCAAGGCCCACTTCACGGACCGGATCACGGCGGACGGACGCGACGGCTGGCCGGTGGAGCCCGGCCGGTACCGCCTGGTCGTCAGCCGGGCCTGCCCCTGGGCGAGCCGGGCCCTGGTCTCCCGGCGGCTGCTGGGCCTGGAGGGCGCCCTGTCGCTCGCGGTGGCCGACCCGATCCAGGACGACCGCAGCTGGCGCTTCACCCTCGACCCCGACGGCCGCGACCCCGTCCTCGGCATCCGCTACCTCGCCGAGGCCTACGACCGGCGCGAGACCGGCTTCCCGGGCGGGGTGAGCGTGCCCGCGATCGTCGACGTACCCAGCGGGCGGCTGGTCACCAACGACTACCAGCAGCTCACCCTCGACCTCGCCACCGAGTGGCGGGCCCTGCACCGGGACGGCGCCCCCGACCTGTATCCGAGGGCGCTGCGCGACGAGATCGACACGGTGATGGCGGACGTCTACGAGGACGTCAACAACGGTGTGTACCGGGCGGGGTTCGCCACCGGGCAGGCGGAGTACGAGGACGCCTGCGCGGCGGTGTTCCGGCGGCTGGAGCTGCTGACCGCGCGGCTCGCCCGGCAGCGCTATCTCGTCGGCGACACCATCACCGAGGCGGACATCCGGCTCTTCACCACACTGGTACGTTTCGACGCCGTCTATCACGGCCACTTCAAGTGCAACCGCTGGAAGCTGGCCGAGAACGAGGTGCTGTGGGGGTACGTCCGGGATCTCTACCAGACGCCGGGCTTCGGTGACACCGTCGACTTCGACCACATCAAGCGGCACTACTACCAGGTGCACACCGGCATCAATCCGACCCGGATCGTGCCGCTCGGACCGGATCTGTCGCACTGGCTGACCGCGCATCACCGCGAGGAGCTGGGCGGCAGGCCGTTCGGCGACGGGACACCGCCGGGACCCCCGCCCCCGGACGAGCGCGTGCCCCCGCGGGGCAGGCCCGCACCGGCGTAGCCGACAACCGACGAAGGAGAGACGGATGGCCAAGAAGAGCAAGAAGAAGAAGCTGAAGCTGCCCCTCGCCTACAAGCCCCTCGGTTTCGTGCTGGGTTGGTCGAGCGGGGCGCTGGCCGGGGTCGCGTTCCGCAAGACGTGGAAGGTGATCCGGCACGAGGACGACGCGCCCGACGCCCTGGACCGCAACCGGAGTTGGGGCGAGGTGCTGCTCGCGGCGGCCGTGCAGGGCGCGATCTTCGCGGTGGTGCGCAGTGCGGTGGACCGCACGGGCGCGAAGGCCATCGAGCGGTCCACCGGCGTCTGGCCCACCGACGACGAGGGCGGCCGGGACTGACGCGGGGGCCGGCCCCGCACCGGCGCCGGGCCGGCCTCGCTTCGACTCGGGGCCGGCCCCGCACCGGCGCCGGGGTCAGCCCTGCTCCGGCACGGGGGGCCGGCCTCGCCTTCAGGCCGAGGTCAGCCCTGCTTGGGTGCGGTGGGCGTGACACGGCGCAGGGTGAAGGAGTGGCCCGCCGGGTCGGCGTAGCCGCGCTCCTCGTACGGGCCCGAGGCATCCTTGGTGTCGAGCGGGCGCCCGCCGAGTCCGACGACCTTGCGCTCGGCCTCGTCCAGGTCCTCGACGACGAAGTCGAGATGGGCCTGGAGGGCGTTCTCCGGGCGCGGCCAGCTCGGCGGCGTGGCGTTCATGTCCCGGCGGAACGCCATCCGCATCCCCTCCGACCCCCTGATCTCCACGCGGTTGGCGGTCGCGTCCGTCTCCTCGGCCTCCAGCAACTCCTTGTAGAACACGGCGAGCTTCTCCGGCTCGGCACAGTCGAGCACCACGACGCCCGCTTTCACCAGTGCCATGTCTCCTCCGAACGGTCCGGGGCGCGAGGCGTTCGTACCCCGCAGCCCTGTACCTCACGGATATCCCGGTCGACCCGGATCAGTCGGAGACCAGCCACTCCCCGTCCCGCATCAACTCCCGCCCGCCGAGTTCATTTGCCTCGCGCCAGGCCTGAACGCGCACCGGGCGGACCCTGAAGTACTCGTAAGGGGTGGACAGTTGACGTGGATCGAAGCCTGTCTTCGCCGCGAAGCGGTCACCGTCCGCAGGGGACAGTTCGGCGATGGTGACCGTCTCGACGGTGCCCTCGATCATCGTGACGTCCCTGGTCGGCCCGATGCCGAGCCGGGTGCGGCCGGTGGTGCGCAGGTTGCGGCCGGTGGGGCTCGCGGCCGGGGTGGCGAGCAGCAGGGTGGTGCCGTCCCAGAGGAAGGAGAGCGGGACGAGGAACGGCACCCCGCCGGCGGCGTCGGCCGTCGCGACCCACACGTCCTCGTCGTGCTCCAGGCGGTGCAGGGTGTCTCGCTTGCGCTGTTTCGCGGGACGTGCGGGCGGGTTCGCCATCGGCGGTCGGCCTCCTCGGGTCAACGGTCACGGACCTGACCAGTCTCGCGGTCAGACGCCCGTCCCGTCCTGGATCTCCGCGAGCCGGGCCCCGGCCGCGCTCAGCAGCAGGTCCAGCGCCATCGGGTAGGAGCTGCGCGGCATGTCCGTCACGAGGTGGCGGGCGGTCGCGGCGATGTGCGGGTGAGTGTCGGCGGGGAGCCGGGCGTACGTCGCCTCGCAGGCCCAGGTCCCGCAGGTCGGCACGCCCGTCCCCGGTGGGCCGCCAGCTGCGCAGGGTGCGGCCGATGGGCTCGTCTGTCGGCGACTTCCCCGGCATGGACGACCCGGCGCAGGCGTATCCGACGGCAGCCCGGGACAGCTCCCTGACCGCGCGGGGCGTCGGCGCCCTGTGGTGGGACCGGGGGCACGGAGCCGTGCAGATACCCGAACTGGTGGAGAAGCGGGCCGCGTTGAGCCACAGCCGGTTCCGGGCGGGCGCCGTCAAGCCGATGCTGGACGGGGTCGCCGAGACCGGGATGGCCGCACTCCTCGGCCCGTACCTGGACAATGCGGCTGCGCCACCGCCAACCGGGGCACCAGCTTCATCGACCAGAACCAACTCCCCCAGCACACGACGGAGTTGGACGCGCTCGGCTTCCAGTGCCACTTCCACGCACTGGGCGACCGCGCCGTACGCGACGCGCTGGACGCGATCGAGGCCGCGCGCGCCGCGAACGGACGGAGCGACACGCGAGCCCACCTGGCACATCTTCAGGTGGTGCACCCCGCCGACATGCCGCGGTTCGCCCGCCTCGGCGCCACGGCCACCATCCAGCCGCTGCGGGCGGCGCACGAACCGCAGATGGACGAGCCGACCATCCCCTTCCTCGGGTCCGAACGGGCCGCGTGGCACTACCCGTTCGGCGCGCTGCCGCGCTCCGGCGCCACGCTCGCGGCGGGCAGCGACGGGCCGGCCAGCAGCCCCGGTCCACCGGAGGCCATCCATGTCGCGGTCAACCCGCGGGGGCCGGGCGCGGACGGCGCGCCGGTGCGCCGGCGGACCTGGTGGTGCTGGACCGCGACCCGTTCGCCGTTCCGCCCGAGGGGATCGCGCGGACGCGCGTGGCGCTGACGTACGTGGGGGGCGCGCGAGTATACGCAGCTCAAGAGGCGTCAGCAGTAACGGAGATCACGGTCGGGTCACGGTGTAGATCATTTACGCTCTGGGAAGTCTCGTTCCGCTTCTCGCTTCAACTTTCGCATCACGAAGCTGAGTTCGAGTACGTGGGCGGTCTCCCCCTGGACCGCCCACTCCCAGGGGTGGGGGGTTCTGCGCGCCGTCTCCCGAAAGGAACCACATGCCTCAGGCCGTCACGTCCGACCTGCCCTCCGACGTCCCCACCGGCCGGCACCAGCCCACGGAAGCGGGGGACGCCCTGGCCCGCCTCCTGGTGCACCGCATCAAGGGCATCACCGAGCGGCACCGCAGGGCCCAGGACTCCGTCCGGCGGCGACTCGACGCACTAGGCACCGCCCCCGCCACCACCACGCTGCGACTGGAGGGTGCCCTCCCCCTGGCGGGACCCGCATACCTTGCGCCGGACGAAGAGGGCCAGGCCCGGCTGCGGGCGCTCGACGCCGGCCTGCGCGTGATCGAGGCAGCCTTCCCGCAGGTCGGCACCGACGCCGAGATCTGCCGACTGACCTGCGCAATGCTGGAAGGGGCCTGGCGCAGTCGCGCGCTCGCCCCGCCGCGCGAGGAGAAGCCGGCGACCGCCTGCACCTGCGCGTTGTGCCGCCGGCTGCCCGTGCCCCCCGCGCGGACGCTGGACGACTACGGCTGGCGGCAGAGCGCCGGTCGCCCCCTCGCCGTCAAGACCTGGCCGTACCGCCGGGAGCTGGACAGCGTCCTGACCGGCGGCTGGTCCTGGACCCGGCAGATGAACGACCTGGAGCACGACCTCGGCCACCGCCACCGCTTCGAGGACGACATCCTCGTCTTCCACGAGTACAAACGCGTGGTCGACACCATAGACACCACCCGCCTGACCCAGCTCATCGAGGGCCGCCTGGCCGAGAATTTCAGCACCAACACGGCGCGGGCCCTGGTCGCCGGACTCTTCGCCGCCCACAAGCGATCCGTCGACGAGTACTGGCTCCGGCAGCACGGCTCGGGCAGCGTCACGCTCCCCCAGACCAACCCGCTCAGCCACGGCACCTACTCGGCGCTGCAGATGATGGACTGCCTGTTCTGGCACGTCGCGCCGGACGCCGAGCTCTGGCAGGAGGAGAACCTCGCCTCGCTGCTGCTGTGCCGTGTCATCGACGACATGGCCGACGTCCGGGCCGACGCCCTCACCGGCGAGATCAGCAACTTCTGGCTCGCCGACCTGCCCGCCCACACCAAGGCGCTCTACGCCGCCTGCGCCATCGCCATCGTCAAGTACGGCTGCACGCCCGAGGCGCACGAGCCGATGTGGAACACCTGGCTGATGACGACGACCATCGTCTGGATGGGGCTCACGGGCCGTCACGCCCTGTGGTTCGACGGCATCACCGAGGACCTCCCGCCGGCCGAGGGCTGCCCGCTGTGCGACCTCCAGCCCAACCCGTGCACCGGCATCCTCACCGGCGGCACCACGCTCACCGTCGCCCCGCGGGCCAGTGTGCGGGCGCTGAGCGACCGGGCCGCCGAGCTGTCCGCCCGCTGCAAGGACCAACACCCGCGGGCATGGCCCCTGTTCGACGCCGAGCTGCACGCCTTCGAAGCGGTCCACGGGCCCTGGTCCGGCGACGTCGACAACGCGTGGGAGATCCTGCGCCGCACCTACGTCGCCGGTGTGGAGGCGTCCCTGGCCGAGCCGTCCCCGGAGCGCGCCCGGGGCGTCCAGGTGGACGCCGGCCTGGTCGGATCCGAACGGTTCCACGTCCTGCACGACCCTCGCACCGGCAGGGAGGACATAGCCCTGCTCGCCTACATGTTCGCCTGCGCCCACCCGCATTTCCTGTGGAACGCCACGGGGTACCGGCCGGGCGACGTCGCGGGCGACTGGCTCGACGGCTGACACCGAGAACGCCGCCGCCCGGCCGGGACTCCGGCCGGGCGGCGGTGGTGTCCGGCGGCCGCGGTGACGGCACCGGACGGTGGTGACTGCGGTGTCGGGCAGCGGTGGTGTCCGACGGCCGAGGCGTGTCAGACGGAGAACTCGACCGGCAGACGGTCCAGTCGGGACTCCCAGGTGGACGCGGTCGAGGAGAGCTCCTCCGACGGCACGGCCAGGCGCAGGCCCGGCAGCCGGTGCAGCAGCACGTCCACGCCGATCTCGATGATGGACTGGCCGATGTTCTGCCCCGGGCATTCGTGCGGTCCGGAGCTGAACGCCAGGTGCGACTGGTTGCCCTGCACGGCGACGCCCGTGTCGGGCCGTACCTCCGGGTCGACGTTGCCCGCGGCCAGGCCCAGCAGGAGCATCTCGCCCTCCTGGATGTGGTGGCCGCCGATCTCCAGGTCGGAGGCGGCGAACCGGCCCGGCAGCACGGACAGCGGCGGGGTGTCCCACATGACCTCCTCCACCACGGAGGAGATGTTCAACTGCCCGCTGACCAGACCGGCCAGCCGGGCGGCGTCGGTGAGGACCAGGTGCAGCACCCGGGCCAGCAGGTTGCTGGTGGTGGTGTGGGCGGCGATCAGCACCAGACGCAGATGGCTGACGACCTCGTCGTGGTCGAGCCCGGCCGGGTGCTCCAGCAGGGCCGTGGTGAAGTCGGCGCCCGGCTCGGTCCGCTTGCGCTCGGTCAGTTCCGACAGGATCTGCATGATCCGGTCGTTGTGCTCCAGGGCACCCTCGCCGCCCTTGAGGACCTGCGCGCACGACTCGACCAGGCGTCGCCCCTCCGCCGTGGGAAGGCCGAGGATCCGGGTGAGCACGAGCATCGGCAGGTACTCGGCGTAGTCGGCCACCAGGTCGGCGCGCCCGGCGTCGGCGAACGCGTCGATCTGCTTGTTCGCGAAGAACGTGGCGTGGCGGCGCACCCCCCGGCTGGACGCCGCGAGCAGCCCGTCGGTGACCGCGCCGCGCAGCCGGCGGTGCGGTTCGCCGTCCTGGGAGATGCAGTCGGGCCGCCAGCCGACCATCGGGATCAGCGGGTGCGTCTCCGGGATGTGCCCCTCCCGCCAGTCCCGCCAGATCCGCGCGTCCCGGCTGAACTGGCGCGGGTTGTCCAGCACCCGCCGGTTGTCCCGGTAGCCGAGGACCAGCCAGGCGGGGACGTCGCCCTCCAGGAGCACCGGCGCGATCGAACCGTGCTCCTTGCGCAGCCGCTCGTAGATCCCCTGCGGGTCGGTCTCCGCCTCCGGCCCGTACAGCCGGGTGACATCGACTCCGGCGTGGGCGACGGGGCAGCCGCGCGGGGCGTCGGTGCCGTTTAAGGGCTGATCGGTCATCGGGACTCCAGAGCGACGGCAGAGCGGTCCTTCAGGTGACGTATCAGGGTGACGAGCACGTCCCGGCTGGACGCCCGGTCACGGGCGTCGCAGGCCACGACCGGAATGTGCTCGGGGATGTCGAGGGCGTCGCGGATCTCCTCGACCGGATAGTCCTTGGAGTCCGGGAAGACGTTCAGGGCGACGACGAAGGGGACGTTCTGCCGCTCCATCTCCTCGATCGCCCGGAAGCTGGAGGCCAGCCGGCGGGTGTCCACCAGCACGACCGCGCCGAGCGCGCCCTTGAACAGTCCGTTCCACAGGAACCAGAACCGCTCCTGGCCGGGAGTGCCGAACAGGTACAGCATCAGGCTGTCGTTGAGGCTGATCTTGCCGAAGTCCAGGCTGACGGTGGTCTCCGTCTTCTCCGCGACGCCGATCAGGTGGTCGACGTCGGCGCTGGCCTGGGTGAGGGTCTCCTCGGTGGTCAGCGGCTTGATGTCGCTGACGGAGCGGACCATGGTGGTCTTCCCGGTGCCGAAGCCGCCGGCGATCATCACCTTCACCGAGCGGGTGCCCTCGCCACCCGGCCCGCCGGGGTGGTCAAAGCCTTTCAAGTCCACTGAGTACCTCCTCAAGCAGCGCGAGGTCGGGCCCGCGGCGGGCGTCGTGCGCCGGGATGGGGTCACGGGCTTCCACACGGTCTGCCTCCAGCAGGTCCGCCAGCAGCACCGCGAGAATGTTGAACGGCAATCCGAGGTGGGCGCCGAGTTCGGCGACCGACAGCGGATCACGGCAGCGCCGGAGGATCTCCTCGTGCTCGTGCTGCATCCCCGGGACGGGGGCGGTGCGGGAGACGATGAGGGTCGCCACGTCGAGACTCGACGCCGAACCGCCCGGTCCGCTGCGTCCTCCGGTGAGGACGTAGTAACGCTCGAGACCGGACGGATCCGTGGGCCGGCGGGGAGCACTCATGCAGAGTGCTCCTCCAGGCGCGGAGTGGTGCCGAGGAGCTCGCCCATCCTGCGGGCCAGATCCCTCATCTGATGTCCGAGCAGGCCCTGGTCGAGACCTTCCCGGGCGAGCACGCCGAGGTACGTCTCCACGCCCGCGCGGACGACGAAGAGGTGGCCGCCGTCGACCTCGATCATCGCCAGCCGAAGCTGCCCCGCGTACTTGGGGAACTGCTCCGCGACCGGCTGGGCCAGCGCCTGGAGGCCGGCCACCACCGCCGCGAAGCGGTCCACGTCGTCGGGGTCCTCGGCGCCGAAGGAGGTGATGGCCTTGCCGTCGCTGGAGGCCACGAGGGCGAAACGGATCTCCGGGATGGACTCCACGAGATCGCGGAGCGCCCAGCTCACGTCGGTTCCCTGTTGCGTCATGTCGACTCAGTCGCTCTCTTCAGTGCGGTGCTCGGTGGACTCGCGGCCGTCGGCCGTGGCGTCGCTGCCACGGTCCGGGTCGGACTCGCGTCCGGCGGTGGCGAAGGCGGCCAGACCGGCGAAGGACGCGTCCGGCGGGACGGCGGAGACGGCCGACGTCTCCTCCGGAGTCCGCTCGGTGCGCTCGCCCGGCTGGTGACGGGCCTCCTCGCTCCGCCTGCTTCTGCGCCGGGGCAGCCCGCCGGGCGTGGTCTCCGTGGTCTCCGTGGTCTCGGGGACCTCGGTCGTCCCGGTCGCCGGGGGCATCGGCTTGCCCTCCCGGACAGGTGCCGGGGCGGAGGCCTGCACCACCGGTGCCGCCGTGGGCAGCGGGCTGAAGTACTTGTGCGGGACCACCACGACCACCGAGGTACCGAGCCAGGGCGAGTCCGCGAAGGTGACGCGGATGCCGTAGCGGCGGGCGAGGATGCCGACGACCCGCAGGCCGATCGTGGCGTCCTCGGAGACACCGCCGAGGCCGGGACCGGAGCCGGTACCGGCTAGGGCCTGCTCGGCCTCGCGCTTCTTCTCCTCGCTCAGACCCTTGCCGGAGTCCTGGATCTCGATGCCGACACCGTTCGGCACCTCCTTGCCGGAGACGAGCACCGGCTCGGTGGGCGGCGAGTAGCGGGCCGCGTTGTCCAGGAGGTGGGCGAAGATGAGCGTGAGGTGGTCCACCAGACCGCCGTCGACGCCGAGTTCGGGCAGCTGGCGTACGTCCACCCGGTGGAAGTCCTTGATCCGGCCGATGCCGCCGCGGACCACGCTGAGCAGTCGCTGCGGTTCCTGCCACTGCCGGCCGGGCCGGTCGGAGCCGCCCAGCACACCGATGCTGGCGGCGAGACAGTCGGCGGGGCCGATCTCCTGGTCCAGCTCCATGAGCCCTCGCGCCACCGACGGCAACCGGCCGTGCTCGCCTTGCATCTCGTGCAGCCGGCCGCGGAGCTTGCTGGTCAGCACGTGGATGCGGTTGCCGATGCCGATGACGGCCTGCTCGGCGGCGGTGGACCGGTCGAATTCGCGCTCCACGCCGATGAGCGAGGTCCGCAGCACCTTGCGCAGCTCGGCCTGGAGCTCCGAACTCACCTTGGCGCACTGGTTGGTGGCCGGCAGCAGGTCGTCCACGGCCTCACCGGAGCGCAGTTGCTCCAGAGCGTCGGGCAGCTGCTCGTCGGCGAGCCGGGCGACCGCGGACAACTGGTGGGCCAGCTGCTCCTGCCAGACCTCCGCCTGATCGGCGAGCTGCGCCTCGTACGACGAGGCCTGCTCGGTCAGCCGGTCCTCGTAGGCGCGGGCCTGTTCGGCGAGCCGCTCCTCGTAACCGGCGATCTGCTCGGCGAGCCGCTCCTCGTACCCCGCGGCCTGGTCGGCGAGCCGGGCGTCCTGGGCGGCGTGCTCGGCGGCGAACTTCCGCTCCAGCCCCGCGACATGGTGCTGCCACTGCTGGGAGTGCTCGGCCTGCGAGGCGCGGAAACCGCTCTCGGCCTGGTGGAGCTGCTTGCGGGTGCGGACCAGGAGCCGGACGCACACGGAGCTCGCCGCCGTCGCGGCGGCTCCGGCGACGGCCGCGGTGACCTGCTCCGAACTCATGAACGTGGCGGCAACCGTCCCGCCTCCTAAGGCCAGCGGCATCAGCCACCAGCTGTACCAGGCGACCGGGGCCCGCGCCGCCGGCGGCGGAGTGGCGAGTTCCATCTGCATCCTTCGAAGCAACACGATCGAACAGGGGGGGGTGTGCATGGGGAAAGCGCACTGACCAATACGCACCGCGGGACGACCGATCACGACCGAGTCAACTCGCAGCGCCGCCAGGGAGCTTATCGGGTTTGAACCCGAAAGGATCAACTCCCCGCCCCCGGCGGAGGTGAGGGTTCCGTCACGCTCGGCCAGTTTCGAACAGTCGACAAATACCCATACTGACCAGCACAGTTGTAAAAACGGACGTTGTCAGCGGGCGACAAATCACCACCCCACGGCTGTCCGCCGGTGATAAGCCCTGACGTATTACTGATGGGTATCGTCGCAGTAGTGTCGAAGAGAGCCGCCATGGTGACCGATGACGGGGGCGGTCCGTTCGCGGCGTTGCTCCCGGGTCTGCACCATCACCTCAGACCGTTCTTCGCCGGCATCACCGAGGAGGTCGAACGGGCGATCAGGACCGAGATCCCCGAGTACGCGCGCCCCGCGGACGACACCTGCATGCAAGCGGTGCGCCGGGGTGTGGACCACGCCCTCCACGGGTTCCTGGAACGGATGGGGAAGCCGGACAGCGACTGGGAGCCGGCGCAGGAGACCTACCGACGCATCGGGCGCGGGGAGGCCGAGGAGGGGCGCAGCCTGGACTCGTTCCAGTCGGCGCTGCGGCTCGGGGCGCGGGTGACCTGGCGCCGGGTGAACGCACTGGTGGACGCCGATCTGCTGCCGCACACCGTGCTGGGGGCGTTCGGCGAGGCCCTGTTCCTGCACCTGGACGAGACGGCCGAGGCCACGACCACCGGGGACACCGAGGCCCGGCTGCATGCCGCCGGTGAGCTCCAGCAGCGCCGGACGCGCCTGGTCGACCTGCCGACCGCCGACCCGCCGGCGTCGCCGGAGGCCGTCGCGGAACTGGCACACAGCGCACGCCGGCCGGTCCCGAAGTCCCTCGCGGTGGCGGCGATCGGCTACGCCCCACCGACGCCGACCGAGACCACCGCACCGGCCTCACCGCCGACGGCCGGGTGGGGCACGAAGCCCTCCGCGCAGACAGACGAACCGGGCACGAAGCAGGCGTCGTCGGCAGGCGGATCGAGAGGGAAGCCCTCGGCGACAGGCGGACCAACCGCGAACCCACCGCCCCTCAACCGGCGGAACGGGCGCGAACCCACCGCCCCTCAACCGGCGGAACGGGCGCGAACCCGCCACCACGAACGGGCACCCCAGGCGCACCCCCACCCACAACCGCCACCCCAGGCGCACCCCCACCCTGGCCCGGCGATTCGGCGGGCGGGGTGTCCGTTTCGGCGCGCGAGCCCGTCGCCGGGCCGCCGCATCCGGCGCACGGTCCCACGGCGGCCCCCTCGTCGCCACCACCCGGCCCCGCGACGAATCCGTCGCCGCCGGCACCCGCCCGTACGGCGAAACCACCGGCTCCGGCACCCGTCCGTACGGCGAGACCTGCCCCTCCGGCAGCCGCCCGTGCGGCACGACCTTCCGCTCCGGCAGCCGCCCGCGCGGCAGGACCGCCCCTTCCGGCAGCCGCCCGCGCGGCAGGACCGTCGTCTCCGGTCCGTGGCCCCATCGTGCCGCCGGAGTTTCTCGGCCGGTTCGATGTGCAGCCCGCGGTGCTGGTGGTGCCCGATCCCGAGGGGCCCGGTCGGGCGCGGGCGGTGGCCCGGGCGTTGCAGGGGCTGCGCGCGGCCATGGGGCCGGCGGTGTCCCCGCAGGAGGGCGCGCGATCACTGCGGTGGGCGGCCGAGGCGCTGGAGCTGGTGCGCCGGGGCGTACTGTGGGGCGCCGAAATGGTGCGCTGCCAGGACCACTTGGCCACGCCTCTGCTGCTGCACGACGACGCCATGGCCGACGCCATGGCCGAACGCCGGCCGCGCCCGCTGGAGCAGGTACGGCCCCCGCAGCGCGAGCGGCTCGCGGAGACGCTGCTGACCTGGCTGAGCTCCGGCCACAACGCCGGCGAGGTCGCCGCCCGGCTCGCCGTGCACCCGCAGACGGTGCGCTACCGCCTGTGCCAGCCGGACGCGTTGTCGGGGACCGACTCCAGGACTCCGTGGCCCGGTTCGAGATGATGCCGGCGCTGCGGGCGCTGCACCTGCGCCGGGGCGCTAGAGGGTCCGGCGCAGAGTGAGCAACTGCGGCCCGAAGCCGCTGCGTTCGTAGAAGCGGATTGCGTCCGTGTTGGCGCTGTAGGCGGTCACCTCGGCCTGCTCCGCCCCCGCGCCCTTGGCCCAGGCGAGGAACTCCCCCATCAGGCGGGCCCCGGCCCGGGCCCGCCGGTGGGCCGGGCTGACGTACATGCTGATCAGCGTGGCCGAGGTGATCCGCCGCTTGTCCGTCGGCCCGGTCACCGAACCCATCAGGTGACCGACGACCTGTCCGCCGTGGTCGACCACGAGCACCAGCCTGGCCGGGTCCTCGATGGCCGCGGCGAACGACTGCGCCCCGTGCTCCCGCGGCCAGTCGACGTTGATGGCCGGGTCCCGGGTGCCGCCGTCCTCCGCAAAAAGCCCCGCGCTGGAGGCGACGAGTCCCGGTATGTCCTCCGCGCGGGCCCGCCGCACGATCACGTCCTGATCACTCATGTCCGGCACGCTAGCGCCCCGCGCCGACATCATGGACACCTGTCCAGCTATAGTGGACACCTGTCCAGGAAAATCCGCAGAGACCGAGGGAGATCATGGAAGCCGTCGCGAACGTTCTGGTGGGCCTGGTGGCCGCACTGCACGTCTACATCCTGGTGATGGAGATGTTCCTGTGGCAGAGGAAGCCCGGCATGCGCTTCCACGGCTTCGACCGCGAGATGGCCAAGGCCACCGCCGGGATGGCCGCCAACCAGGGCCTCTACAACGGCTTTCTGGCGGCCGGCCTGGTCTGGGGCCTGATCGCCGCCGACCCGACCGGCTTCCGCGCCCAGGTGTTCTTCCTGTCGTGCGTCGTCGTCGCGGGCGTGTACGGCGCGGTCACCGCCAACATCCGCATCCTCGTCGCGCAGGCGCTGCCCGGTGCGCTGGCGCTGGGCGCGGTCCTGCTGGCGCGGTGACGGCCGCCGAGGACCCGCGCGCGGCCCGCACCCGCGAGAAGCTGCGGCGCGCGCTGCTCGCCGAGTGCGCCGAACGCCCGCTCGCCGAGGTCGGCGTGGCCGCCCTGGTGCGCCGGGCGGGGGTCGGCCGGGCCACGTTCTACGTGCACTACGACGGCCTGGAGGCGCTGGCCGTCGACGCCTGCGCCGATGTCGTACGCGAGGCCGTGGAGGCGCTGCACGCCTGGCGCGGACGGCCCGACCCGGTGCACGCCCCGCCCGCGCTCCCGGCGTTCTTCGCCTCCCTCGCCCCGCACGCCGGGCTGTACCGGGCCCTGTTGAGCCCGGGCGGCGGCGGTCCGCTGGGCCGGGTCCTGCACCGGGACCTGCGGGCCTACAGCCTGCGGGAGCGGGAGCTCGCGGGGGCGCCGGACGCCCCGCTGGTGGCCTCGGCGGTCGCCGCCACGTTCGCCGGGGTGCTGGCCGACTGGCTGCACGGACTCCTGGAGGCCGACGCGCACGACATCGCCGACCAGGTCTGGCAGTTGCTGGTCGCGCTGCACGCCAGCCGGTGACGGTCACCGGCAGAGGTGGTCCTTCTTCACCATCGGCCAGGCCTCCACGCCGTCGGACGTGCGGACGTACGCCGTGCCCTCGTCCTTCGTGAGCCACAACGCCCAGTCGCGCAGCCGGTATCCGGTGTCGTGGGCGTCGGCGGGCATCGTGACGTCTCCGTCGTACGTGCCCAGGAGCATGTCGGTGCCGAGGACGCCGTGCGGATCGCGGGCGTAGAGCTTGCTGTCCCTGCCCTCGCCGGTGCCCAGGAAGTGCGCGTCCTGCCAGTCGCAGTGCGCGGAGCCGGCCGAGCTGTTGATGACGGTGAGCGGTACGCGCCGGCCGTTCCGGTCCGTCCAGACCTCGTACTCCTGGGAGTCGGTGAAGCTCGGGTCGAACTCGGCGGGATCGCACGAGGCGCTGGTCTCCGGCCCCCAACCGGGCCTGTTCTTGCGGTCCTTGGCGACGATCACCGCCACCTTGGTCCGGCCGTCGACGTCGTACGAGAACAGCACGCGGCCGTCCTCCTCGCGCTCCACCCGGTAGCCCTCCCGCGGCACGCCGGGCTGCTCGATGTCGAAGTACGCCCTGAGCCCGTCCTCCGGTGTCCCGCCGCCGTCGCCCTCGCTCCACGGCTCGCTGCCACCCGCGGTGTCGATCTTCCAGTCGCACTCCAGGGCGCGGGCCGCGGCACCGGTGTTCACGAGTTCGGACCGGTCGTCCTTCTCCTCGTCCCATGCCTTGCCGGGGATGTACAGCGGACCGCTGTAGGGCGTGGGCGGGGCCGTGCCCGCGACGACCAGGTCCGCCCCGTCCTCGGTCCCGCACCCCACGGCCGCCACCGCCACCAGCGCCGTCAGTGCCGTCAGTCCCACGAATCGTCCTCTGTGCATCCCCACCCCTGTTCACCGGCCGTCGTTCCGGTCCTTCGACGCGGCAGGGGCGGGAAACGTTCGCCGCGGCTCACGGCGGGGGGCGACGACCGTGCGGGCTCAGCGGGCGGCCGCCTGGAACGTCCGCCGGTAGGCCTGCGGCGACACCCCGATCGCCGCGTGCAGATGCTGGCGCAGCGAGGCGCCGGTGGCGAAGCCGACCCGGCCCGCGATCTGGTCCACGGACAGGTCGCTGGACTCCAGCAGGTGCCGGGCCCGCGCCACACGCTGCTGGATCAGCCAGCGGCCGGGGCTGAGGCCGACCTCGTCGTGGAAGCGGCGGGCGAAGGTGCGCAGGCTCATCCGGGCGTGCGTGGCGAGATCGGTCAGCGTCAGGGGCTCGTCGAGCCGGGTCAGGGCCCACTCGCGGGTGGCGGCGGTGCTCGCCGCCCCGGGCTGCGGCACGGGCTGCTCGATGTACTGGGCCTGGCCGCCGTCCCGGAAGGGCGGCACGACGCAGCGTCGGGCCACCGCGTTCGCCACCTCGCTCCCGTGGTCGGTGCGGACGATGTGCAGGCACACGTCCACGCCGGAGGCCGCGCCGGCCGAGGTGAGGATGCGGCCGTCGTGGACGAACAGCACGTCCGGATCCAGGTCGACGTCCGGGTGCAGTCGCCGGAACGCCTCGGTCACCTGCCAGTGGGTGGTGGCCCTGCGGCCCTTGAGCAGGCCCGCCGCGGCGAGCACGAAGGCCGCGGTGCAGATCGACACGATGCGGGCGTCCGGGCGGATGAGCGCGAGCGCGGCGGCGACCTCGGGGGGCAGTTCAGCGGGGATGTGCGCGGGCGCCATGGACGCGACCACCACGGTGTCCGCCGTGGCCAGGATCTCCGGACCGTGCTCGACCCCGATCGTGAAGTCCGCGTTGCTGTGCACCGGACGTCCGTCGACGCTGCACGTCAGCACTTCGTAGTGCCCGTCGGCCGCGCCGAAGATCCGGCTGGGGATGCCCAGCTCGAAGGGGTAGACGCCCTCCAGGGCCAGGACCACGACTCGTTCGACCCGCCGCTCCGCTTGCATGGCACGATTCTATCGAAGCTTGGCAATCATGCCATTTTCCGGGGAGGCGGCCCCCGGCAGGCTGGACGACCATGAGCACTGTGAAGACGATGCGAGCCATCAGCCAGGACGTTCTCGGCGGTCCCGAGGTCCTGAAGGAGATCGAGGCGGAGCGGCCGGAGCCGCGCACCAACGAGGTACTGGTCCGGGTCCGGGCCGCCGGGGTCAACCCCACCGACTGGAAGCACCGCGCCACCGGCGGCTTCCTGGGCGAACCGCCCTTCGTGCTGGGCTGGGACGTCTCCGGCGTGGTCGAGGCCGTCGGCATCGGTGTGGCCCGGTTCAAGCCCGGCGACGAGGTGTTCGGCATGCTGTCGTACCCGTTCGGCCACGGTTCGCACGCCGAGTACGTCACCGGCCCGGCGCGCTGGTTCGCGCACAAGCCGGCCGCGCTCGACCACACCGAGGCGGGCGCGCTGCCGCTGGTCTCGCTGACCGCGTGGCAGGCGCTGGTGGAGTACGCCGACGTGCAGCCCGGACAGCGGGTGCTGATCCACGCGGCGGCCGGCGGAGTCGGGCATGTGGCGGTGCAGATCGCCAAGGCGCGGGGCGCGTATGTGATCGGCACGGCGAGCGCGGGCAAGCACGAGTTCCTGCGCGGGCTCGGCGCGGACGAGGCGATCGACTACCGGGAGACGGACTTCGCCGAGGCGGTCAAGGACGTGGACGTCGTGCTGGACACCCTCGGCGGGGACACGTCCGTGCGCTCGTTGCGGGTGCTGCGGCCGGGCGGGATCGTGGTGTCGATCCTGCCGGTCGGCTCGGGCGAGTTCTTCGAGGAGGCCGAGCGGCTCGGCGTCCGGGCGCTGCGCATGCTGGTCGACGCCTCCCACAGCGGGCTGACGGCGATCACCGAGCTGGTCGAGGCGGGGAAGCTGCGCCCCACCGTCGCCGGCACCTTCCCGCTGGCCGACGCCGCCGACGCGCACGCGCTCGGCGACACCGGCCGGACCACGGGGAAGCTGGTCCTGACGGTCGACTGAGGCGGGCCGGCCGCGTCAGAAGGTCAGGACCGGCTGGATCGCCTTGCCGGCTTCCATGTCCCGCACCGCCCGGTCGATGTCCGCGAACGCGTAGGTGCTGACCGGGCGGTGCAGCGGCAGCCAGGTCGCGCAGTACGCCGGGCTGGTGCGGCGGGAGCGCAGTCCGCGCGACCGCCGGGAGCTGCTGATGCTGCTGAACGACGCCGGGCGCGAGCTGCTCGCCCGGCACGAGGAGCCGGTCCGGGAGCTGGAGGAGCGGATGGTCCGGGACCTCACCGCGCACCAGACCGAGCAGTTCCGGAAGGCCCTGTCCCGGGCCCGGCACGCCCTGTCATGAGGCTGGTCCGGAATTCGAAGACATATGTCAATCGAACATGCTCAAATTCACTCCATCGAGGGTAACTTGCAGGGCGGGGAAAGAAGTTGCACTCGCTCCGGGCACGGTGACACGGCGGCAGTTCGTACGCTCGCCGCACGATGTCACCCCAGCCCCCGGTGACCTGCACCCCGTCCCTTGTCGGGCCCGGATGGAGGCGATGTCGTCGTGCAGCAGGAATCTGCGCCGGTCGGTCGGCACCTGCGCGTCCGCCAGGCCCGGGGTCACACCGTGCTGGAGTTCCACGGCGAGATCGACATCGCGGCCGCCCTGGAGATCGTCCCGCACCTGGACCGGGCGACCGGGCGCCAAGGCTCCCGGGTCGTGATCGACCTGCGGGGGATCGAGTTCTTCGACTGCTCCGGCCTGCGGCTGCTGTACCGCGCCCGCAGCCGGGTGCTCGACCACGGCGGGCAGCTGCACCTGGTCTGCGCGCACCCTCTGACCCTGCGCATCCTGCGGGTCACCGGACTGCACCGGCTGTTACCGCCCCACGCGACGCTGGACGCGGCCCTGGAACACTCCGAGGCCGCGTCCGGGTCGCTGTGACCGCGCCTATTTCAGGATCTTGGTGACCTGCCCCGCGCCGACGGTCCGCCCGCCCTCACGGATGGCGAACTTCAGCCCCTCCTCCATGGCGACGGGCTGGATCAGCTGCACGTTCATGGTCGTGTTGTCGCCGGGCATGACCATCTCGGTGCCCTTGGGCAGCGTCACCACACCGGTGACGTCGGTGGTGCGGAAATAGAACTGCGGGCGGTAGTTGTCGAAGAACGGCGTGTGCCGGCCGCCCTCGTCCTTGGACAGGATGTACGCGCGCGCCTCGAAGTCCTTGTGCGGGGTCACCGAGCCCGGCTGGATCACGACCTGCCCGCGTTCGACGTCCTCCCGTTTGATGCCGCGCAGCAGCAGTCCCACGTTCTCCCCGGCCCGCCCCTCGTCGAGGAGCTTGCGGAACATCTCGATGCCGGTGACCGTGGTCTTCGTCTTCTGCTCGTGGATGCCGATGATCTCGACCTCCTTGTTGACGTGCAGCACACCGCGCTCGATCCGGCCGGTGACCACCGTGCCGCGGCCGGTGATCGTGAAGACGTCCTCGATCGGCATCAGGAACGGCTTGTCCACGTCGCGCTGCGGCTCGGGGACGGCCGTGTCGACGGCGTCGAGCAGCTCCAGCACCGACTGCGTCCACCGCTCGTCGCCCTCCAGGGCCCTGAGCGCGGACACCCTGACCACGGGCACGTCGTCGCCGGGGAACTCGTACTCGGTGAGCAGCTCGCGCACCTCCAGCTCGACGAGCTCCAGGATCTCCTCGTCGTCGACCATGTCGGTCTTGTTGAGAGCCACGACGATGTACGGCACCCCCACCTGCCGGGCGAGCAGGACGTGTTCCTTGGTCTGCGGCATCGGCCCGTCGGTGGCGGCCACGACGAGGATCGCGCCGTCCATCTGGGCCGCGCCGGTGATCATGTTCTTGATGTAGTCCGCGTGGCCGGGGCAGTCCACGTGCGCGTAGTGCCGGCGCTCGGTCTGGTACTCGACGTGGGCGATCGAGATGGTGATGCCGCGCTGCCGCTCCTCGGGCGCCTTGTCGATCTGGTCGAAGGGCGTGAACGGGTTCAGGTCGGGAAACCTGTCGTGCAGCACCTTCGTGATGGCCGCGGTGAGCGTCGTCTTGCCGTGGTCGATGTGACCGATGGTGCCGATGTTCACATGCGGCTTGGTCCGCTCGAACTTCGCCTTCGCCACTGGGGCCTCCAGGTCACCTGAGTGATGCCGGGCCGTCCACGGCCCGGCTACCTCTCATGTCTATTCGCTCCGTGGCGCGTCGAACAGGGCGCTGACGGACTCGCCGTTGTGAATGCGGCGCACGGCCTCGGCGAGGGCCGGGGCGATGGACAGGATGCGCAGCTTGTCGGTCCGCTCCGCCTCGGGCACCGGCACGGTGTTGGTGCACACGATCTCCAGCACGTCCGGCTGCTCCCCGATCCGCTTGAGCGCGCCGCCCGCGAACAGCCCGTGGGTGCACGCGACCCGGATCGAGCGGGGCTCCAACTCCCTGAGCCGGTCCAGGAGTTCGAGCACGGTACTGCCCTTGGCGATCTCGTCGTCCAGCACGATGACGTCCCGGCCCGTCACCTCGCCGATGACGTCGCTGATGCTGACCCGGTCGTCGGCGAACCGCTGCTTGGCCCCGGCCGCGACCTGCGCGCCGATGAGCCGCGCGAACGCCGCGGCCTCCTTGGCGTTGCCGAGGTCCGGGGAGACGACGGTGGTGCGCGAGAGGTCGTACTGCTGGAAGTGCGCGGCCAGTTCCCGCAGCGCGTGCAGATGGTCGACGGGGACCGAGAAGAAGCCGTGCACCTGCGGCGAGTGCAGTGTCATGGCCAGGACCCGGCTCGCGCCGGCCGACACCATCAGGTCGGCGACGAGACGGCCGCCGAGCGAGATGCGGGGTGCGTCCTTCTTGTCGGAGCGGGCGTAGGAATAGTGCGGCATGACGACGGTGATCCGCCGGGCGGAGGCGCCGCGGGCCGCGTCGCACATCAGGAGCAGCTCGACGAGGTGCTCCTGGACGGGCTTGACCAGCGGCTGGACCAGAAAGACGTCCCGCTCCCGGCAGTTGGCCTGGAGCTGCACCTCCAGGCAGTCGTTGGCGAACCGGCTGACCCGGGTGGGGCTGAGCGGCACGCCGAGATGCGCGCAGACCTCCGCCGCCAGCTCGGGGTGGGCACTACCGCTGAACACGGCGATGTCTCGCACGATCCGCTCCTCGCATGATCATCTCGGGCTGCCGCCCCTCATGCTACTGACCAGGGAAATTCGCTTGCGCGCCGCCCGTACCGCCCGGCCATGATGGTGCCGTCCGTGTTCCCTCACGTCAGGATGACCCGCATGCGCCGACTCCTCGGAATCCCCCAGCCCTTCCCCAGGCCCACGGTTCTCGAGGACTCGACTCAGCATGCACACCCTGAACATCGGAATTCTGGCCCACGTCGACGCCGGTAAGACCAGCCTCACCGAGCGGCTGCTGTTCGACCACGGCGCGATCGACCGGCTCGGCAGCGTCGACGCCGGTGACACCCGGACGGACGACGGGGCGATCGAGCGGCAGCGCGGCATCACCATCCGCTCGGCGGTCGCCGCGTTCACCGTCGGCGACACCCAGGTCAACCTCATCGACACCCCGGGGCACTCCGACTTCATCGCCGAGGTCGAGCGCGCCCTCGCCGTGCTGGACGGCGCGGTCCTGGTGCTCTCCGCCGTGGAGGGCGTCCAGGCGCAGACCCGCGTCCTCATGCGGACCCTGCGCCGGCTGCGGCTGCCCACGCTCGTGTTCGTCAACAAGGTCGACCGGGCGGGCGCCCGCGCGGAGGGTCTGCTCGCCGACGTCCGGCGCCTGCTCACGCCGCATGTCGCCGCGCTCACCACCGTCGAGGCGCTCGGCACCCCGCAGGCCCGGGTGACCCCCCTGCCGGTCGATTCCCTGGCCGAACCGCTGGCCGACGTCGACCAGGACATCCTGGCGGCGGTCGTCGACGGTCCCGCGCCCACCCCGGACGATCTGCGCAAGGCGCTCGCGGCACGCACCGCCGACGGCTCCTTCCACCCGGTGTGCTTCGGCTCCGCCCTCGGCGGCCAGGGCGTGGACGCCCTCGTGGACAGCCTGGTCCGGCTCGTCCCGCCGGCACCCCCGGCCGAGGGCGTCACGCCTCGCGGCACGGTATTCGCCGTCCGGCCCGGCCCGGGCGGCGAACGCACGGCCTATCTGCGGCTGTACGGCGGCGAGGTGACGGAACGTCAAAGGCTCACGCTGCTGCGGCGCGACGCCGACGGCCGGACCGTCAAGGTCGCGGGCCGGGTGACGCGCCTCGACGTGATCGGCGGCGGTGGCCCGCTCACCGCGGGGAACATCGCGGCGGTCACCGGCCTCGCGGGCGTCCGCGTGGGCGACCGGCTCGGTGAACTCGCCGTGGGAGAAGCCCAGTTCGCCCCTCCGACACTGGAGACCGTCGTCTCCGCCCGGCGCCCCGGGCAGGCGGCCCGGCTCCGCTCCGCACTGCTCGCCCTGGCCGACCAGGACCCGCTGATCCACGCCCGTCCGGCGGCCGACGGCACCACCGCCCTGCTCCTCTACGGCGAGGTCCAGCTGGAGGTGCTCGCGGCGACCCTCGTCCAGGACTTCGGCATCGAGGCGGAGTTCACGCCGGGCCGGGTGCGGTTCCTGGAGCGCCCCCGCGGGGTCGGTGAGGCCTGGCTGGAGCGGCCCTGGCTCGACGGCACCCGATTCTGGGCCACGATCGGGCTGCGGGTGGAGCCGGGCGGGCGCGGTTCCGGCGGGGTGTTCACGTACGAGACCGAACTCGGCGCCCTCCCCCGGGCCTTCCACCAGGCCATCGAGGACACCGTGCACACGAGCATGCGCACCGGCCTGTGCGGCGCGGCCGTGACGGACTACCGGGTCACCCTGATCCGCTCCGGTTTCGTCGCCCCGCTCAGCACGGCCGGGGACTTCCGCGGGCTCACCCCGTACGTGCTGCGCCGCGCCCTGGAGCGGGCACGGACCCGGCTCTACGAGCCGTACCACGCCTTCGAGACGGAGGTCCCGCTCGACGCGCTGGCCCCGGTGACCGCGCAACTCGCCGCCTTGGGAGCCGAGTTCACCGGCACCACCGGTGGCGGCACGGCATGGGTGATCACCGGGGAACTGCCGGCCCGGCGGGTGCGCGAGATGGAACTGCGGCTGCCGGGGCTCACGCACGGGGAGGGGGTGTGGTGGTCCCGCACCTCGGGGGACCGTGAACTGCGGGCCCACTGAGCCGCGTCCTCGGCGCGACCGCGACCGCGGCCCCGGCCGCGCCGCCCCACGTGGTCACCACGACACCGGCAGCCGCAGCGGACTGCGGGTCATCTGGCCCACCCGCCACTCGATGGTCTCGGGCGTGAACTCGGCCCGCAGCTCCGGGAAGCGGGCGGCGAGATGGTGCAGGGCGAGTTCGAGTTCCAGGCGGGCGAGCCAGGCACCGAGGCAGTGGTGGGGTCCGGCGCCGAAGGCGATGCCGGGCGAGGTGAGGGGCGCGGACAGGTCGGGCGGGCCGGACGGGAAGACGTCGGGGTCGCGGCCGGCGGAGTTGGTCTGCACGGCGACCACGCTCCCCGCGGGGATCGTCACCCCGCCGACCTCGGCATCGGCGACCGCGCGCCGGATCAGCCCGGGCAGCACCCGCCCCTCACTGAGCGGGACGGTGCGCAGCAACTGCTCGGCCGCCGTCACCGCCGCTTCCTCGTCGCGGGCGAGCAGCGGCCAGCCGTCGTGCCCGTCGGTGAGAAGGTAGACGACGGCGTTGCCGAGGGCGCTCATGGTGGTCTCGTGCCCGGCCACCACCAGTCCCATGGTCAGGGCGATCAACTGCTGTTCCCCGATGCCGAGTTCGTCGCCGGCTGCGACCAGTCCGCTGACCAGGTCGTCGCCCGGCTCCGTGCGCCGCTGGGCGATCAGCCCGGCGGCGAAGGCGCCGAACTCCGTCATCGCCGCCACCACCTCCTCGGCCGTGTGGGCGCCCCCGGACAGGGCGTGGTCGGCCCAGTGCCGGATGCGGTCGCGGTCCAGGTGGTCGAGTCCCATCAGCCGGCAGATCACGGAGACGGGCAACGGCCGGGTGAACCCCTCGATGATGTCGGCGGGTCGGGGCCGCTCGGCGAAGTCGTCGAGCAGCGAGGCCACCACGGACCCCACCCAGGGCCGCCAGCGGGCGATGGCCCGTGGTGTGAACGCCCGCTGCACGGTGCCGCGCAGCCGCTGGTGGGCGGGCCCGTCCTGGTTGAGCAGCCCGTCGGGGTCGTCGAGCAGATTCGGTACGACGAGCAGCGGCGGGGCGTTCTCCGCGTGCAGCGACCGCCGGTCGAACCGCGGGTCCATGAGCACCTGCCGCACCTCGGCGTACCGGGTGACGAGCCACACCGGGGTACCGGTGGCGAGGGTGACGAGCCGGGGCGGCCCGGGCTCGGGAAGGCTGATGCGGTGCATGGGACGTAACGGCCGGGACGTGCTTTCTGCACTCATCCGGTTCTCCAGAAGCGCCGTTCGGGACGGCCTTCCACGCTAGTGCGCCGCCGCTGCCTCCGTCAGGGGCGCCAATCGGCCAACGGCCCGGTCTGCCAAGGGCTTTGGGGGGCATTCGTTGAAGGAGGAAGGAGGGCCGTCGCATGACGACTCCCATCAGGCGCATGTCCAAGCGCATGCCCGGCTGGGCGAAGTTCGTGAGCGCCGTCGTTCTGGTGCTCGTCGTGTTCTTCGCCGGAATCCGGCTGAGTCTGCTCCCGGGGCTCAAGGAGCTGTTCGGCACCGAGACCCATGACCGGTCGGGGCCCGCTCTGCTCCAGTCCATCCAGGACCTCAGCCGTTACGACGCCGCCTCCGGCAACTTCCAGGTCGTCGTGGACCTGGAGAAGGACGCCAAGTACCTGCCCGACGCGATCCGCGGCACCCGCACCCTGTACGTCGGGGCGGGCACCGTCGACGCCTATGTCGACCTCGGCAAGGTGGGCGAGGACGACGTCACGGTCAACGAGGACCGTACGTCCGCCACGCTGGTGCTGCCGCACGCCAGGCTGGGCAAGCCCGCCCTCGACGCCGACCGCTCCTACGCGGTGTCGAAGCAGCGGGGCCTCCTGGACCGCCTGGGCGACCTGTTCTCGGACAACCCCAACGGTGAGCAGGCCGTGCAGAAGCTCGCGGTCGAGCACATCGGTGACGCGGCGAAGGACAGCGCGCTGACCGGGCGTGCCGAGAAGAACACCACGGACATGCTCGAAGGTCTGCTGCGCTCCCTGGGCTTCGAGGAGGTGAGGGTCACGTACCAGGCCTGACCACACCTGCGTGCCCGGTTCAGAAGGCCGAGATCCCGGGCAGGGCGAGCGCGCCGAGCAGCGTGGCGCCGACCAGCAGCCAGGCCACGTAGTCCCCGATGTGCCCGGACTGGAGCCGGCGCAGCGCCAGCGCCCGGTCCGGGGCGGCAAGCAGGTGCGGGCGGGTGACCGCCACACCGGCGAGGCCCGCCGCCAGCAGGGTCGAGGTGATCCCCAGCAGGACGCCCGGCAGGGTCCAGTGCACCGGGGGCACCACGAACCCGCCGGACCCGGCTTCGTTCACGGCGTGGGTGACCACGTCGGCGAAGCCGGGCGCCACGCCCACCGCGAGCGATCCGGCGAGCAGCAGCGCGGGGACCGCGGTCATCGTGCCGGGAACCCGGCGCAGCCGCTGCCCGGTCTCGGGCTCCTCCCCGGAGCCGGTCGTCTCGTAGCCGCCGCCGTCCGACGGCCTGGGCCCGAGGCCGAGGAAGACGCGGGCGGCGACGCGCAGCACGGCACCGGCCGTGACGGCGACGTACAGCACGGTGAGGGGGCCGCCCGCGGCCTCCTCGGTGAGGGCCTTGCCGAGTGCCGTGCCGAAGGGCGGCAGTCCGGCGAGTCCGAGGGCGCCCAGGGTGAACAGCACGGCGACTCCGCGCAGGGGGCGGGCCCTGCCGTGCAGGGCGTGCTCGTCGACGCTGCCGTAGCGGTCGAGGAGGATGCCGGTGCAGGCGAACAGGGCGGCCTTCACTCCGGCGTGGCCGAGCAGGTAGAGGGCGATCCCGTCGTCCGCCTCGGGGGTGAGGAGGCCGATGCCGACGAGGAACAGGCCGGTGTGGGCGACGGTCGAACAGGCGAGCAGGCGTTTGATGTGGCGCTGGTACCAGCACATGACGGCGCCGACGGCGGCCGTGAGCACGCCGAGCACGACGAGCAGCCGTTGCAGGTCGCCGGCCGGGACGCCGCCGGGCCCGGCGAACACGGTGCCGTACACCCGCCAGACGCCGTAGGTGCCGAGTTCGACCATCACGCCGGACAGCAGCATGCACACCGGGGTGGGGGCGACGGCGTGGGCGTCGGGGAGCCAGAAGTGGAAGGGGACGGCGGCGGCCTTCACCAGCAGCCCGGTCAGGACGAGGACGAAGGCGCCGAGGACGAGCGCGTCGGGCGGCCCGTGCGCGTCCAGGCCCCGCCCGATCCGGGTCATCGCCAGCTCCCCGGTACGGGCGTAGAGCAGCCCGATGCCCATCAGCAAGGCGTACCCGGCGAGGGAGGTGACGACGGCGAAGGTGAGGGCACCCTGCACCGCCTTGGCCTCCTCCACCCGGTGGCCGGTGAGGGCGTAGGCGCACACGCTCATCAGCTCGAACCACACGAAGGCGTTGAACAGGTCGCCCGCGAGCGCGAATCCGCACATGCCCGCCTGAAAGAGCAGCATCAGCGCGGGGAAGGAACCCGCGTGCCTGCGGGGCGGTTCGTCGAAGTAGTGCCAGGAGTACGCGAGGGCGGCGAGGGTCAGCAGCGAGGCGAGCGCGGCCATGCCGAGCCCCGGCCCGTCGCCGACGAGGACGATGCCCACGCTCGCGCCGTTCACGGGAATCCAGCCGCCCACCCACTCGACCATGGGCGGCGAGGAGTCGAGCAGCAGCACGAGGGCGAGGGCGGCCGTGCCCGCCGACACCGCGCAGCCGGTGGTCTCGGCGGCGACGCGGGGCAGCCGGCGGCCCCCGGCGACCAGCAGGGCGGCCCCGAGCAGGGGGACGGCGACGAGGAGCGGCAGCAGGTCGTTCATCAGCCGCGCAGCTCCGAGAGTTCGTCGGGGTCGAGCGTGCCGTGCCGCTTGGAGACCTGGACGACGAGCGCGAGCAGCAGGGCGGTGACGGTGGCGCCGACCACGACGTCGGTCAGGGTCAGCGCCTGCACGACGGGGTCGACGACCGGCCGGGAGCCGGGTTTCACGTCGGAGAACACGGGCGCGGTCGCGTCGTCGCGGTAGCCGACGGCCAGCAGCAGGACGTATGTGGCGGCCTGGCACACGGACAGACAGCCGACGGCGTGGATCAGATTGCGGCTGGTGGCGAGGCCGTAGCAGCCGGCCAGGAAGATCCACGCGGCGACGAGGTACGGCAGGACGCCCATCAGGTGCCCGCTCCCTTCTCGATCTCGACGGCCTGGTCCAGGAAGCGGGCGAGCAGCACCACCACCGCGCAGGCGACCTCCATGCCGACGGCCGCGTTCAGCAGCGGGACGGTGCCGCCGGAGGAGAGCGTGTCGAACGTGCCGTACGGCAGGAGCGTGTCGGCCAGGAAGGCGGTGCCGCCGATGAGGCCCGCGAGGCCGGTGACGAGGTAGGCGCAGACGGCGAGCGCGTCGCCGACCTCGTACAGGCCGACCGGGCGGATGCGTTCCAGGGCGCGGTAGTCGGCGCCCAGGTAGAGCAGGTGCAGGGAGGTCGCGGCGACGACGCCGCCCTGGAAGCCGCCGCCGGGGCTGAGCTGGCCGTGGGCGACGACGTAGAGGCCGGTGAGCAGGGCGACGGGCAGCGCGACGAGGGCGTAGCGGCGGACCGGGAGGGCCACCGGCTCGGGCTCGGGGCGGGCGCGGTGTTCGTCGCGGGTCTGGCGCAGCAGGACCACACAGCCGAGGACGGCCGCGAAGAGGATGGTCATCTCGCCGAGGGTGTCGAAGGCCCGCTGGTCGAAGTTGACGGAGGCGACCGTGTTGGCGGTGTGCCGGGCGAGGGACTCCCGCACGGCGCGGTCGCCGTACGGGTGCCGGTCGCCGCCGAAGGCCGGCAGGTCGAGACAGGCGGCCACGAGGAGGGCGGCGAGGCCGCCACCGCCGACGGCCACGAGCCACAGCCGAAGGCGCCGGCTCACTCCTGGCGTCCCTTGTCCTGGGCCCGCCGTCTGACCTTGCGGACCGTGAGCAGCAGCAACAGCGGTGTGAGGGCGGAGCCCACGGCGAGTTGAGACAGCCCCACGTCCGGCGCCTGGAGCACGGTGAACAGCACGGCGAGGACGACGCCGAGGACGGCCAGGACGAGGGCCTGGCGCACCGGGTCGCGGACCACGACGGCCGTGGTGGCGGTGGCGGCGACCAGCAGCAGGACGACGACGATCACGGTGTCAGCCACGGCCGGCCCCGCGGAATCCGCCGGACAGGGCGCGGGAGGCGACGACGTTGCCGCCGATCAGCAGCACCCCGGTCACCAGGAGCTTCACCAGGGCGCGGCTCGGCCCGGTGGCCACGCACACGGCACCCACGACGAGGGCGCCGAACCCGGCGGCGGCCCAGGTCACGGCCCAGGCGCGGGGCGGGTCGTCGGCCAGCTCGGCGGCGAGCAGCCGGGCGAAGACGAGGGTGCCGACCGGGCCGAGCAGCGCGAGCACCAGGGCGAGATCGACGTACGACGGTCGGGTGCAGCCCTGCGCCAGCAGCAGGAGGGCCGGGCAGGCCAGCGCGGTCGACATGTTCTGGGCCACCACCCGGCGGCGCAGCGGACCGGTGGCGACGCCCCACAGGGCGGTGCCGAGGCCGGCGCCGAGCGTGCCGGTCGCGGCGAGGATCCAGCCGTTCACCGTGCGCTCACCACCCTCCGGGCGGCGGTGGCCGCGAGGGCCGCCACGCCCGCGGCGCTCGCGCCGACCACGAGCTCCAGGGTGTCCACCGTGCTGACGAGGACCAGCCACAGGGCGGCGAGCGCGCACCACCAGGCCAGGGTCTCGGCCGCGATGAGGAGGGTCGTCCGCCGGTTCATGCGCCACCTCCTCACCACTTGCCGGACACGGCTTTCGCGCCATCCAAACACCGGCCCGGGGACGGGTGGTGGCGGCGCGCGCGGGTCTCAGCCCGGAGTGCCCCGCCCGTACGAAGGGAAACCGCGGGCCCCCGCGGCCGGACCGGGCGGCGCCGCATTCTCGGCGGGTTCGCGGGTAATCGCCTTACGACGCAGGGAAGTTGAAGACTGGAGGACCGCATGGCCCGTGCCGCCTTACGTCCGCGTTCCGCGTTCCGCCTGCGCACCACCAGGCCCGGCAAGGCCGACAGGGCCGGGCCCGACCGGGTCGAGCCCACCCCGGAGCGGCGGCGCGGTCCCCTCGCCGTCCTCCGCCGGCTGGTGGCGATGATGGCCGCGTTCGCCTTCATGGTGGCGTTCGCGGTCGTGCTGGCCCGGCTGACCCTGGAGCCGTCGCCCGCGTCGGAGGCGCTGACGCACACCAATCTGCACCCGGGCCGCTCCCTGCGGGCCTACCTCGACCAGCCGGAGCTGCGGGACGCCGTCAAACAGATCGGCGGCAACCTGCTGCTGGGGGTGCCCTTCGGCGTGCTGGTCCCGGTGCTCGCGCCGCGGACCCGTGGGGTGCTGCGCGTGCTGCTGCTGACGGCCGTCGTCATGCTGCTGGTGGAGTTCGCGCAGGGCGCGCTGATCACGGGGCGGGCCTTCGACATCGACGACGTCATCCTCAACACCACGGGGGCGCTGATCGGTTATCTGCTGCTGGGGCGGCGGTTGAGCCGGGCGGTGCACCGCTGAGGGTCAGCGTGCCGACAGCTGGACGACGGCCACGGTGCCGATCACCACGATGAGCGTGCGCAGGACCGCCGGGCGCAACCGGCGGCCCGCCGCGGCACCGATCCGACCGCCGGCCGCGGAACCGACCGCGAGCAGCGCGACGGCCGTCCAGTCGAAGTCGGCGGCGAAGAGGAAGAAGAGCGCGGCGACGGTGTTCACGAGGGCGACGAGGACGTTCTTGACGGCGTTGAGGCGTTGCAGGCCGTCGTCGAGGCGCAGGCCCATGAGGGAGACGTAGACGATCCCCTGGGCGGCGGAGAAGTAGCCGCCGTAGACGCTCGCGAGCGCCAGTCCGACGAGCAGGGACGGGCCGCCGTCGGCACGGGCGGAGGCCCGGCCGGTGCGGGCGCGGCGGTCGCGCAGCCGTCGGCCGATCAGGGGCTGGAGGGCGACCAGCACGAGCGCGAGCCCCACCAGGACGGGGACGATCGTCTCGAACGCCGCCGCGGGCAGGACCAGCAGCAGCGTGGCCCCTGTCAGGCCGCCGAGCACGGCACCGGCGCTCCACTTGAGGACGCGTCCGCGCTGTCCCGCGAGTTCCCTGCGGTACCCGACGGCGGCGCTGACCGAGCCGGGGACCAGGCCGAGGGCGTTGGACACGGTCGCGGTGACCGGGGAGAGGCCGGTCGCGAGCAGCACCGGGAAGCTGATCAGCGTGCCCGAGCCGACGGCGGCGTTGACGGCACCGGCGCCGACGCCCGCGGCGAGGACGGCGAGTATCTCTGGAAGGCCTTCCATGCGGGCGATCTTAGGAACCGGATGCTTCGGCGGTGACCGAAGCGTCTGCGCGCACGAAACCGGCACGCCCGACTCCTGGTCTGCACCAGGGTATTGACGGCTCCTTATCTCACTTCTTAAATCAAGAGGCGACGCCTTCACCCCCCACCTCAGTCGGCGCATCAGCCGCCGTACGGAAGGGAGAGCCGTGGCACCCCCACGCCTGCTCCGGAAGTGCCTGTTCGCCGCCCTGTCCGCCGTCCTCGTGGCCTCCGCCGCGACCGGCTCCGCGCAAGCGGAGCAACCCGCCGCGGCCGCCGCGGCCGTGGCCTTCTCCGACACCTTCGACGGTCCCGCCGGGGCCTCCGTGGACACCTCCAAGTGGCAGATCGAGACCGGCGACAACGTCAACAACCACGAACGGCAGTACTACACGGCGGGCACCCGGAACGCGGCGCTGGACGGCCAGGGCCACCTGGTCATCACGGCCCGCCGCGAGAACCCCGCCGACTACCAGTGCTGGTACGGCACCTGCCAGTACACCTCGGCGCGCCTGAACACCTCGGGGAAGTTCACCGCGCAGTACGGGCACGTCGAGGCGCGGATGAAGATCCCGCGCGGACAGGGCATGTGGCCTGCGTTCTGGATGCTCGGCACGCCCGTGAACTGGCCGGACTCGGGCGAGATCGACGTCATGGAGAACGTCGGCTTCGAGCCCGCCACCGTGCACGGCACGATCCACGGCCCCGGCTACTCCGGCTCGGGCGGCATCGGCGCGGCCTACACCCTGCCGGGCGGCCAGGCCTTCGCGGACGCCTTCCACACCTTCGCCGTCGACTGGGCGCCGGACTCGATCACCTGGTCCGTGGACGGGAACGTCTACCAGCGGCGCACCCCGGCCGACCTGGGTGGGCGCACCTGGGTGTTCAACAAGCCGTTCTTCCTGATCCTGAACCTCGCGGTCGGCGGCTACTGGCCCGGCGACCCCGACGGTTCCACCGTCTTCCCGCAGCAACTGGTGGTGGACCACGTCTCGGTGACGACCGGCGACACGGCCGCCGGCGTCGCGATCAAGGGGCTCGCCGGCAAGTGCGTCGACGTCGCCGGGGCGAACCCCGCGAACGGCACCCCCGTACAGCTCTACGACTGCAACGGCACCGCCGCCCAGCAGTGGACCGTGGGCACCGACGGCACCCTCCGCGCGCTCGGCAAGTGCCTGGACGTGACCGGCGGCAGCACCGCGGACGGCACGGCGGTGCAGCTCTACGACTGCAACGGCACCGGCGCCCAGCGATGGACCGTCACCGCCGCGCACGACATCGTCAACCCGCAGGCCGACAAGTGCCTGGACGTGACCGGCAACAGCTCGGCCAACGGCACCCGGCTGCAGATCTGGACCTGCACGGGCGGCGCCAACCAGAAGTGGACCGTCGGCTGAGCCCTGCGGCCCGTCCCTAGTGCAGCTTCCAGGTGAACTTGTCGCCGCCCACCCAGCGCACCACGTCCGGGTCGTCCAGGTCGTGGACCGTGATGCCGAACGCGGCGGCGGCCTCCAGGACGTCGGTGACGGTCTTCGCCTCACCGACCACTTCTCCGTCGATCTCCACGATGCGGAACGGCGGCGTACCGGGCTGGACGCCGAGCACCAGGATCCGCGGGTGGGAGATGTGCGGACTCGCGACTTCGGTCATGCAATAGAGCGTAGAACGCATTTCGGACGGGGGAACCCTGGAAGGGACGCCGCGGAGGTGGTGGCATGGAGCCGGTACAGGCATTGGATCGGATCGCCTTCCTGCTGGAACGGTCCCTCGCGCCCTCGTACCGGGTGCGCGCCTTCCGTACGGCCGCCCGGGTGCTGGCGGGGCTGCCGGAGGCCGAGCTGCGCCGGCGGGCCGCCGCCGGCACGCTGGAGGAGCTGAAGGGGGTCGGCCCGAAGACCGCGCAGGTGGCGCGCGAGGCGCTGGCAGGCGGGATGCCGGGCTATCTGGAGAAGCTGGAGGGCGAGGCGGCGACGCGGCCGGCCGTCCGGGGCGGCGGGGAGCTGCGGGCGCTGCTGCGCGGGGACTGCCATCTGCATTCGGACTGGTCGGACGGGGGCAGCCCGATCGAGGAGATGGGCCGGACCGCGGCGGAGCTCGGGCACGAGTGGGCGGTACTGACCGACCACTCCCCCCGTCTCACCGTCGCCCGCGGCCTCTCCCCCGAGCGGCTGCGCGAGCAACTGGACGTGGTGGCGGAGCTGAACGCGACCTGGGCGCCGTTCCGGCTGCTCACCGGCATCGAGTGCGACATCCTCGACGACGGCGCGCTCGACCAGGAGGAGGAACTGCTGGAGCGGCTCGACGTCGTGGTCGTCTCCGTGCACTCCAAGCTGCGCATGGACGCCCGCTCGATGACCCGCCGGATGGTGGCCGCCGTACGCAATCCGCACGCCGACGTCCTCGGGCACTGCACCGGGCGGCTGGTCACCGGGCGCGGGCGGCCGGAGTCGGAGTTCGACGCGGACGACGTGTTCGGCGCGTGCGCGGAGTCCGGCACGGCCGTGGAGATCAACAGCCGGCCCGAGCGGCTCGACCCGCCGCGGCGGCTGCTGCGCCGGGCCGTGGCCGCGGGCACGCTCTTCTCGATCGACACCGACGCGCACGCGCCGGGCCAGCTCGACTGGCAGCTCCTCGGCTGCGCCCGCGCCGAGGAGTGCGGGGTGCCCGCCGAGCGGGTGGTCACCACCTGGTCGCTGGACGAACTGCTCGCCTGGACCCGGGAGCGCCGTACGCCCTCCCGAGTGACCGGCACGTGACGTGGTACTCGACCGGTGGGCGCGAGAAGGACGGGCAAGAAGGGACGGGACACATGGAACGGGCGGAACGGGCGGCCGTCTTCGACGTCGACGGGACCCTGGTCGACACCAACCATCTGCATGTGACCACCTGGTGGGAGGCGTTCCGCCAGGCGGGGCACACCGTGCCCATGCACGCCGTCCACCGGGCGATCGGGCTCGGCTCCGAGGACCTCGTCGCGCATCTGCTGGGCGAGGACCGGGACCGGGACGAGGACGCCCGCCTCAGCGCCGCGCACAAGGCCCTCTACGGGCAGTACTTCGACCGGCTGCCCGCGCTGCGGGACGCCGGACGGCTGCTGCGGCGCCTGGACCACGAGGGCTGGGCGGTGGTGCTCGCCACCTCGGCGGGCGGCGCGGAGCTGTCCGCGCTGCGCCGGGCCATCGGCGCGGACGACGCGATCACCGCGACCGCGAGCGCCGACGACGTCGACGAGGGCAAGCCCGCGCCGGAGCCCGTGGAGCACGCCCTGGAACTGGCGGGTGTCCCCGCTGAGCGGGCGGTGTTCGTGGGCGACACGGTGTGGGACATGAAGGCGGGCCGCAGGGCCGGGGTGCGCTGCGTGGGCGTGCTGTGCGGCGGCATCCCGCGCGCCGACCTCGTGGCCGCGGGCGCCGAGGCGGTCTACGACGACCCCGCCGAGCTGCTCGCCGCACTCGCGGACAGCCCCTTCGCCGCGCTCCCGTCCGGCCGGTGACGCACCTCACGCCATAACTCGACAGCAGGGGGAACACGCAAGGGTGGTTGCCCGTTGAATCAGACGTGGGGTTGTACGGGACGGTGTCCCGCCCACCACAGGACCGCCCCGACCGTGATTCCCCCGTCCGGTCGGGGCTTTCTTCTGCCCCTTTCCAGGCGCGCGCGTGCCGACCCGCGCTTGACTTCGAGAGCACTCCAATTCGTAGCGTTCCGAGCATGAGCACTGCACAGCACAAGATCGGTTCGGGATACGACGCCCACAGCACGGCCGACGACGTCCTCGCCGGCATCGACCTGTCCGGGAAGCTCGCCGTCGTCACCGGCGGCTATTCGGGACTCGGCCTGGAGACGACCCGGGCGCTCACCGCGGCGGGCGCCCGCGTGGTCGTCCCGGCCCGCCGCCCCGACACCGCCCGGGAGGCGCTGGCGGGCGTCGACGGCGTCGAGGTGGACTCGCTCGACCTCGGCGACCTGGAGAGCGTCCGGGCCTTCGCCGAACGGTTCCTCGCCTCGGACCGCACCATCGACCTGATGATCGACAACGCCGGGATCATGGCCTGCCCCGAGACCCGGGTCGGCCCCGGCTGGGAGGCCCAGTTCGCCACCAACCACCTCGGTCACTTCGCCCTCGTCAACCGGCTGTGGCCGGCGATCGCGCCCGGCGGCGCCCGCGTGGTCTCGGTGTCCTCGCGCGCCCACCACTTCTCGGGGATGCGCTGGGACGACGTCCACTGGCGGCAGGGCTACGACAAGTGGGAGGCCTACGGGCAGGCGAAGACCGCGAACGTCCTGTTCGCCGTCCACCTCGACGCGCTCGCCGCCGGCCAGGGCGTGCGCGCCTTCTCGCTGCACCCCGGCGGCATCCACACCCCGCTGCAGCGCCACATCCCCAAGGAGGAGATGATCGAGCGCGGCTGGATCGACGACGAGGGCAACCTCCTCAACCCGGGCGCGTTCAAGACCCCGGAGCAGGGCGCGGCCACCCAGGTGTGGGCGGCGACCTCGCCGCAGCTGGCCGGGATGGGCGGCGTCTACCTGGAGGACTGCGACATCGCCGAGCCCGCCGCCGACGGCGGGACGAGCGGCGTCAAGGCCTGGGCGACCGACCCGGAGCAGGCGGCCCGCCTGTGGGAGCTGTCGGCGGACCTGACGGGCGTGAACGCCTTCGCCTCCTAGGCCCTCCCGGGCTCTCTCCGGCGGTCCCGGGCGCTCCTAGGCGTCCTCACCCGCGGCCGCGGGGTCCGGTTCCTCGCCGAGGGTGTACGTGTCCTTGACCTTCACCTCGGAGACCCCGCGGCCCTCCGGGAAGACCCGCCGCCAGTCGCCGATCACGTGCAGCTCGTCGGTGCCCATGGCGCGGACGACCGTGAGGCCCTCCTCGTGGGCCTTCAGCGCCTTCAACCAGAGGTTGGCGAAGGCCTGCGAGCGGATCAGGTGCATCCAGTCGGGGCGGTACAGCTCCCGGTTGTAGTTCGACTCCCCCATCGTGGAGACGAACTTGGAGTACATCGCCTTCACGTACTCCAGCGTCACGTCGTCGTCCTCGGCGATCGCCCGGTCCCGGGCCTCCTTCAGCGCGACGCGGAACTTCTCCAGCAGCCCCTCGGTGGCCCCCGAGGTGAACGACTCGTGGATCTCCGGCGGGTCGCACAGCCCGTACTTCGGCCCCGACAGGCGCAGCAGCAGCCTCAGGGTCGGTTCGGTGACCCAGAGCGGGCCGGGCTCGTCGCGGTTGCCGATCGGGTTCGGCAGCTCGGCCTCGTGGTCCCACGCGGGCGGGGTGATCAGATGGACGCCGGCCCGGCGGCGGTCGTGGTCGAAGCCGGTGGAGTGCTCCAGCTGCCCGATCGGCAGATGGGTCTTGAGCGCCGACAGGTACGCGCCGTTGATGTCGAGGGCGGTCACCTCGTGCAGACCCGGCGGGAGTTCGGTGCGGGCCCACTTGGGGCGCGCCTCCCAGATCCGGTCGGCGCCGCGCGCGGTCTGCTTGCGCAGGATGTCCGGGATCCACGGGTGCGCGACGACGTCGTACCGGCCGCCCTTGCGGGTCTCGTCCAGCAGCGCCATGGCATCCGGAATGGCCCTCTTGACCAGCGCCGCGGTCGCGGCTTCCAGGTCGCCGCCGTGCTGGGCGAGGGCGGCGGCGACCGCCGAGGCGATGAGGTCCGGGTCCTGGGAGGCGGTCTGCATACGACGGCCCACGGGGACGACGCGGACGGGCGCGGCGGCGCGGGCGGAGGTGGCGGGGCGGACGGGCCTCGGCTGTTCCTCCGGTTCCGGCTCGGGGGCCGGAGCCGTCGCCGTCGCCGCCGGCGTCCCGCAGTCCGCGGGGTCGAGGTGCTGCGGGAAACCGGCGACCTGGTGGCGGGCCGGCGCACCGCACAGGACGCAGGGCTGCGGCGCGGCGAGGGCCTCGACCTCGTCGGCCTCCCCCGGCCCGGCAGGGGCGGCGACGGGCTCCGGCTCCTCCTGGGCGTCCTGCGCCCCGGCGCCCCCGCCCGGCTCGTCCTCCGCCTGAGCCGCCAGCTTGGTCTGCGCCCCTTCGAGGAAGTACGCGTACTTCTCGCGCACCTCGCCGCTCGGGTCCCGACCCGACTCCCAGCCGCCGACGGTGGAGGGGCTCACCCCGAGGGCCTGGGCCACCTGGGCGCGGGAGAGGCTGAGCCCTTCGCGCAGTGCGCGCCGTACGTCGACAGACGGCAGCGGAACTTCCTGGCGGGCCCCGGCCAGCAGGGCGTCGATCGCGTCGAAGTCGGTCATCGGGCCACCTCCGTCGAACCGGCGGAGCGGCGCCTGCGCACCGGCAGGGTCTCGCAGGCGCGGGTCGGTCCGGCGAGGAGGTCGAGGACGTCGATGCCGAAGTGCGCCGCCAGCGCGTCGCAGTCGGCCAGGCTCCAGGCGGCGCTGCCGGACTGGCGGCGGCTCACCTGCGCCTGGCTCACACCGAGCGCGACGGCGACGTCCGCCTGCGACTCTCCCGTCGCGTGCAGCAACGCGGCCACCGACGACCTCACTCGTTCTCCCAAGGACAGTCCCACCCCGCCCACCCTACCCGGCCTCATGCGTCAGCCGTATGAAACATGCTGTGGACGCAAGGGTGCGTCGGGTCCCGCCGCCCGGGTACTCGGGGGCTTCCGCGCAGCGCAGGTCCGGAAGGAGCCGAAGGTGAGCAGCACAACGGGCAGCAGGATCGTCGTCACGGGCGCCACCGGCAATGTCGGCACCAGTGTGGTGCGGCTCCTGTCGGAGGATCCGGAGGTCGGCTCCGTGGTGGGGCTGGCCCGTCGGGCCCCCCAGTGGTCGCCGCCGAAGACGGAGTGGGTCGCCGTCGACCTGTCCGACGAGGAGACCGACCTGGCGGCGGAGTTCGCCGGGGCGTCCGCCGTGGTGCATCTGGCCTGGGCGTTCCAGCCGACCCATGATCCGGCGGTGACCTGGCGCACCAACGTCCTCGGTTCCATCCGGGTGTTCGAGGCGGTGGCCGCGGCCAAGGTGCCGACGCTGGTGCACACGTCGTCGGTCGGCGCGTACTCGCCGGGCCCGAAGGACGAGGCCGTCGACGAGTCGTGGCCGACGCACGGCTGGCCGGACGCCGCGTACTGCCGGGAGAAGGCCTATCTGGAGCGGGCCCTGGACACGTTCGAGCGCGACCATCCCGATGTGCGGGTGGTGCGGATGCGGCCGGCGTTCCTGTTCAAGCGGGAGTCGGCGAGCGAGCAGCGCCGCATCTTCGGCGGCCGTTTCCTGCCCGGGCCGCTGATCCGCCCGGAGCTGCTGCCGTTCCTGCCGGACATCCCGGGGCTGCGGGTGCAGGCGCTGCACACGGACGACGCGGCCAAGGCGTACCGGCTCGCGCTGCACTCGGAGGCGCGCGGCGCCTTCAACCTGGCGGCCGAGCCACCGGTGGACGCGGAGCTGCTGGGCGAGCTGCTCGGCGCGCGCCGGGTCCGGCTGCCGCGCACCGCGGCCCGCTCGGCGATCGCCGCCGCCTGGAACCTTCATCTGCTGCCCGCCTCGCCCCATCTCTTCGACGCGGTCCTGCGCCTGCCGCTGATGGACTGCACGCGCGCCCGCACGGAGCTGCGCTGGCGTCCGGAGCACACGGCGAACGAGGTGCTGGAGGAGTTCCTGAAGGGTCTCCAGCAGGGAGCCGGCGCGGACACGGAGCCGATGCGGGGGCGGAAGGCGGGCTGAGTCACCGCCCCCAGGTGGCCCCGGTCAGCCGGACGGCTCCTGCGGTTCCGGATGCTCGGGGTGGACGGTGGCGGAGTGCGGTGTGCCCTGGCGGCCCGTGCCCGCCTCGTCCGTGTCGGGGACGTCGGTGGCGGGTTCGTCCTCGTCGGACAGGTCGGGGGCCGCGTCCCAGCGGTCCTCCCCCTGTCCGGCCTGCTGGTCCGGCAGATCCCTGGGAACGGGCTCGCCGTCCGGGCCCGGGCGGTGCTTGTCGGCCACGGCGTCCTCCCTTCGCGTCGTAGGGAAGTCACGCGAGTACCTCCACCGGTCACCGGCGAAACCCGGTGACCGGTATGCGGAGACCTCAGTGCGGGGCCCGCTCCTCCAGGGCCGTGCGCCAGGCCGGGTGCGGGCCCTCGGGGGCGGGTTCGGGGCGGCGGCCGCCGCGGGCGAAGAAGTCGGCGAGCGGCAGGATCGCGGCGCCGACGGTGACCGCGTCGGGGCCGAGCCGGCCGAGGTCGATGGTGACCTTCTCGGCCGGGTGCCGCAGGGCGTACGAGGCGGCGTGGCGGCGTACCGCGGGCAGGAAGCGGGTGCCCAGCTGGAGGCCGGCCCAGCCGCCGATGAGGATGCGCTCGGGCTGGAAGAGGTTGATCAGGTCGGACAGACCGGCGCCGAGGTACTCGGCGGTCTCCTCCAGCACGGCCAACGCCACCGGGTCGGCCGCGCCGCCGTCGGCCGGGTAGGCGGCCGCCAGCATCGCCGTCAGCGCGGTCTCCTCGTCGGTGCCCTCGGGCGGCCGGCCGCCCTCCTCACGCCAGCGGTCGAGCAGCGACTCGGCGCCCGCGTACGCCTCCAGGCAGCCGAGCGCGCCGCACCGGCAGCGGCGCCCGCGCACCCCTACCGTCAGATGCCCCCACTCGACCGCCCGGCCGTTCTCCACCTCGGGTGTGACCAGGCAGGCGCCGACGCCGGAGCCGAAGAGGACGACGAGCGCGTTGTGCGCACCGCGCCCGCCGCCGAACCACATCTCGGCCTGACCGAGGGTCTTGGCGCCGTTGTCGATGAAGTACCGGACGCTGTCGGGGAGCCGGGAGGTGGAGCGGAGCAGGGCCTCCAGCGGGACGGCGTCCCAGCCGATGGTCTGGCCGTGCACCACCGCGCCGCGCTCCGGGGTGTGTTCGACGATGCCGGGGACGCCGATGCCGACGCCGAGGAGCTGTTCGGGGGCGATGCCCGCGTCGGCCAGGACCTCGGCGACGCCGTCGCGGATGTGGCCGACGATGACCTCCACGTCGTACCGCTGCTGGGTCAACGGCCGTTCGGCGCGGGCGAGTTCGGTGAGGGTGAGGTCGAACAGCTCGACGCGGACCCGGGTCTCGCCGACATCGACGCCGATCATGTGGCCGCTGCCGGGGGCCACGCGCAGCAGGGTGCGGGGGCGGCCGCCGTCGGAGTCGACGCTGCCCGCCTCCTCCAGCAGACCGTCGGCGACGAGGTCGGCGACGACATTGCTGACCGAGCCGGAGCTGAGGCCGGTCGCCGGGCCGAGTTCGAAGCGGCTGAGGGGTCCGTCGAAGTAGAGCCGTTGCAGCACGGCCGTCCGGTTGGCCCGCCTCAGATCGCGTACCGTGCGCCCGTTCCGCCCCGCCATGTGGCTCCCCTCCGAACCCTGTCCGACCTGCAACATACCGCTGCGGGGCCGTCGAAGGCGACTTTCCCCACCCTCTTAATTCACGATGTGAACTATGAAGGGTCCCGCTAGGGGAAGCCTATGAGAGCCCAGACGGGCGGCCCGGGCCCGGGCCGGCAGGGCCCGCACGAAGGCCGCCCGCGCAAGGCCGGCCGCGTGAAGGCCGCCCGCACGAAGGCTGCCCGCGTGAAGGCCGTACGCGCACCCGCCGCCCGGCGGCGTACACCGCCTCGGCGCGACGTCCGTCAACGACCGGGCCGTTCGGCCGTTCCCCGGCGGCCGTCCGGCGCGCGCTCACGCCGGGCGGGTGGTGGCCCGGCGGGGGGCGGGCGCGGGGTCGTCGGCTCGGGCGGTGCCCGCGCCCTCGGGTGCGCCGAAGCGGGCGAGGGTGTGCCACACCATCTTCAGGTCCTGGAGCTCATGGCGGCCGGTACGGGCGGCGTCGCCGATGATCCGCGGGTCGATGTGCCCGTCCTCGGCGATCCGGGCGCCCAGTGCGGCGTACTCCTCGCCCCGGTAGTCCGCGTGCCGGCGCAGCTCGGCGACGCTCAGCCGGTACCCGGGGTGCCATGCGACAGGGCAGGGCAGCAGCCGGGCCGCCGCCTCGACCGGCGTGCCGCGATAACACGCGTCCAGCACGAGCGCCTCCACGTCGTCGGCGAGGGCCACGCCGCCGTGGACCTGAGCCTCGATGTAGTCGTTGAGGGCGTCCTGTTCGTCCGCCTCGGCGAGGGCGATCAGGGACATCCCGGCGGCGACGCCGAAGTGGGCGGGCTCGGCGGCGCTGTCGGGGTAGCAGAAGGTGGCCCGCGACAGTGCGGCGCCGGTCAGCCGGAAGTGGGAGGAGCCGAAGCGCGGGGCGGCGCCGACGATCTGGCGGCGGAAGTCCAGCGCGCCGTACACGGGCCGGTCGTACGGGCCGGCCGCGTCGTAGGCGCCGCCGAAGATGCGGCTCTCCCAGCGCCGGCGATCGCCCCCGGGGTGCGCGGTGAGGCCGCCGTTGCTGGTGCCGGTCACGAACTGGGAGTGGTAGGCGCCGTCCCGCAGCAGCGCCTCCAGAAGGGGCAGCCCGCCGGCCAGGCGGTCGGGGTGGAAGTTCAGCGTGATGCGCACCGCGGGGTCCACGGCCGGTCCCGCCGACCGGGCCGCCACGTGCCGCAGCGCCGCCCGTGCCCGTGGTGACCGGACGCTCTCGATATTCACTGGCCCCTCCTCGGCGGGGTCGACTACCCTGACAGAACCAGAACCTAGGGGCACTAGGTAATTCACCACCGGCTTTCGGAAGAAGCGGAAGCCACCAGGAGGCTCCCCCATGAGATCACTGACCGAGCACGACATCCGCAACGCTTTCGTCAACTGCTCCAAGGGCGAGGCCAAGCGCGTGGCCGTGCCGCGCGATCTCGACGAACGCCCCTGGGACGACCTGGACTTCCTCGGCTGGCGAGATCCGGGTGCGCCGGACCGCACCTATCTCGTCACCGAGCGGCGCGGGCGGCCGGTCGCCCTGAGCATGCGCCTCGCGTCCGCGCACCGCGGCTTCCTGCACCGCAGCATGTGTTCGCTGTGCCTGACGACCCACCCGGGCGGCGGCGTCTCACTGATGACCGCGCGCAAGGCGGGCGCGGCCGGGCGCGAGGGCAATTCGGTCGGCCTGTACATGTGCACCGACCTGGCCTGTTCGCTCTATGTGCGCGGCAAGAAGGTGCCGCAGAGCACGCTGCGGATCGAGGAGAGCCTGACGCTGGAGGAGCAGATTGCCCGCGCCACGGGCAATCTGACCGCCTTCCTCGACAAGCTGGACGTCTGACCCGGTCCAGGTCAGGCGCCGTTCAGGGCGTCCAGTGCGGGTCGCGGCCCAGGAAGGCGAGCAGGGCCTCGGCCCGGCCCGCGCCGGCCGGCACCTGCCGCGCGGGGGCGAACACCCGGTAGGAGTCGCGGAGATGGTCCACGAGGCGTTCCGCGAGCGGCCAGACGCCCTCGGCCAGCTCGTCCGTGAGTGGTAGGTCCTGGCCGTCCCAGGCGTGCACGCCCGCGTCCATCGCGGCCGCAGCGGCGGCAAGCGGCAGGGGCAGCGGGCCCAGCGGGGTGGGCACGGCGGCGCTGCGGGCGGGCAGCCCGGCGTAGGCCTCCGCCACGGCGCACAGCACCTCGTCGAGCTCCGCGGACGGGTCGGGGGCGAGCGCGTCCTGCGGGTGGAACGGGTCCGAGCCGGGACGCCCGCCGGTGATCGCGAGCCCGTAGCCCTGCTGGTCGATCCGCGCGTGGTTGAGCACCTGGCGTGCCGTCCACTCGCTGCACGGCGTCGCCGCGCCCCAGGCCGTCGCCGGGACCGCCGCGACCACCTGCCGCAGGTAGTCGTGCGCGCCCGTGAGAACCTCGAGCCCTCGGGTGTCCGCCATCACCGGTCTCCCCTCTTGCCGCCGATCGGCTGCTGCCATCAATCTAGGCAGCCTTGCGGACAGTTACGGTCCGCAATGAGTACGACGGTGCGCATGTGGAAGAGGAACAGCCTGAGGATGCGAGATGTACGTGAGTGGATGTGGTCCCTCGTGCGCTTCGTGAAGCGCCGCAGGGACCCTTCGGTCGTCCATGCGCTGCGGTCCGCGGCCGCGGCGACGATCGCCTACGTCATCGCGCTGCGCGTGAGCCCTGAGGCGGCCCCGCTCACCGCGCCGCTGACCGCACTGCTCGTCGTCCAGGTCACCCTCTACGCCACGCTCACCAACGGCATCCGGCGGGTCAACTCCGTGGTGGCCGGTGTGCTGGTCGCCATCGCCTTCAGCCTGCTGGTCGGCCTGACCTGGTGGAGCCTCGCGCTGCTGATCCTGGCCTCGCTGGCGGTGGGGCATCTGGTGCGGGTCGACGAGTACGTGCCCGAGGTGGCGATCAGCGCGATGCTGGTCCTCGGGGTGACGACGGTCGGGGACACCGCGTGGGCGCGGGTGCTGGAGACGCTGATCGGGGCGGTCGTCGGGCTCGGCCTCAACCTGCTGTTCGCGCCGCCGGTGTGGGTGGGCGAGGCGGGCGAGTCGATCGAGGGGCTGGCACGCCGGGTCCGGCAGCTGATGCTGCGCATGGGTGAGGAGGCCGCGGGCCGCACGCCCGTGGAGCACGCCCGGGAACGGCTCCACGAGGCCCGCCGGCTGGACCACGACATCGTGGAGGTGGACGCCGCCCTGAGGCAGGCCGAGGACAGTCTGCGGCTCAATCCCCGCGTCCGCGAGGGGCTGCTGCACCGGGTGGTGCTGCGCACCGGCCTGGACACCCTGGAGATCTGCACGGTCGTGCTGCGCGTCCTCGCCCGTACCCTCGCCGACCTCGCCGAGGCCCGCGACCCCGAGCCGCTGTTCGCGCCGCAGCCGGGCGCCGTCGTGGACCAGCTGCTGTCCGAGGTCGCGGACGCCGTCGTCAGCTTCGCGGTGCTGGTCACCGCCCATGTCAGCCAGAGCGCCGAGTCGGCCGAGGAGCGGCTCGCCGCCGAGTTGCGGCAGGCCGCGGCCACCCGCGACAAGCTCGCCCAGCTGCTCCTGGAGGAGGTGCAGCGCGACGCCCGGCAGTGGCAGCTGCACGGGGCGGTGCTGACCGAGGTGAACCGCATCCTCGACGAGCTGGACACCGAGCACCGCTCGCGCCGGCTGCTGGAGGAACTGGACCGCACTTCCCGAGAGCAGCGCGAGCGCCTGCCACGACTCACCAAGCTCCAGGAACGACTGCGCGGGAACCGGCGCACCCTCGCCCGGCGTTCCAGGTGAGGCGAGCCGGTGGAGGACAGGCATTGGTAGGGGCGGAGCGCGATACGGCGGGGACTGGAAGAAGCGCGCAGCACAGCGGACAGGGGCCGAGGCAGCGCGCGCGGCACGGCGGACGGGGCTGAAGAAGCGCGCGGCACAGCGAACGGAGACCGAGGCAGCTTGCGCGGCGCGGCGGGCGTCGTCTCGGGGAGGTGTGTGTTGCACGCGAGGTGCCGTCCGGGTCAAGGTGGCTGGCGACCGCGGAACCGACCGACCTGAGGTGCGTGCATGGGCAGGGGCGACTGGAGCAGGCGCCGGTTCGTCGGCGCGCTTGCCGGAACGGCCGCGGCGACGGCCCTGCCCTCGTGCGACGACGCCGGGCCCGAGGCGTCCCCGGCGTCTCGGGGAGCGGCTCCCGCGACGCGTCCGAGCACCCCCGCCGGGTCCCCCTCCCCCACGCCGTCCGGCCCCCGCCCGCTGCTCCTCGGCACGTACACCTCCGTCGAGGACGGCGGCACCGGCATCACCTTCGCCTCGTACGACACCGACACGGGCGAGGTGACCGGTGGCAGGACGCTCACCGGCGTCGGTGACCCGTCGTATCTCGCCCTGCATCCGGACGGCCGCACGCTGTACGCGGTGAACGAGCGCGAGAAGGGCGCCGTGACCGCCGTACGGCTCTCCGACCGCAAGGTGCTCGGCAGCCGGAGCACCGGCGGCGGGGCGCCCTGCCATCTGTCGGTGCATCCGGGCGGGCGCTGGCTGCTGAGCGCGAACTACGGCGACGGCAGTGTGGCCGTGCACCCCCTCGACGCCTCGGGGGCGGTCGGCGAGCGCGCCGACCTCGTCACGCACTCCGCGCCGCAGCCGGGGCCGGGGCAGCAGGGGCCGCACGCCCACCAGTGCGTCACGAGCCCGGACGGCGCCCATCTCCTCGCCGTCGACCTGGGCACCGACACGGTCTACACGTACCGCCTCGACGACCGCACCGGGCAGCTCACCGAGGTCGCGCAGGCCCACACCCGGCCGGGGGCCGGACCGCGGCATCTGACGTTCCACCCCGGCGGCCGGTACGCCTATCTGGCCAACGAGGTCGACAACACCGTCGCCGTCTGCGCCTACGACACCGCCACCGGGCGCCTGCGGATCGGCGGGGCGCAGTCCACCGGCACGGGCTCGGGCACCAGCTATCCGGCGCAGCTGCTGGTGACAGCGGACGGCCGGTTCGCCTACCTCGCCAACCGGGGTCACAACAGCCTCACCCGCTATGCGGTGGAGGCGGACGGCGCCCGGCTCAGGCTCCTCGACACGGTGCCGGTGGCCGGGGACTTCCCTCGGCAGATCGCCTTCTCGCCGGACGGGACACTGCTGTTCGCGGCGAATCAGCGGTCCGGCACGGTGAGCGTGTTCCGCGTGGCCGCGGCCGACGGTCGGCTGCGGCTCGCGGGCGAGCCGTTCGCGTCACCCGTCGCCGTCTGTGCGCTGCCGCTGTAGCGCGCGGGGGCAGGCCGCCGAGGCGGCCTGGCCGAGCAGCACGTGCATGCGCTCGGTGAGCTGCGCGACATCGTCGGCGGGCCGGTGGAAAGGCAGGCGTACGTCGCCGTGGGCGCGGGCGCGTTCGATCCGCAGGGTCAGTCCGTGCCGGTCGACCGCGACGGGCTGGACCTTGACCGCGCCGTGCAGGCTGTCGGGCTCCACGAGCCGGGTGAGGCGCTCGACCGCCTCGGAGTGGCAGTCGGCGAGATGCGTGAGCAGCCGTGCCTCGGCGGCGGCCAGCGGGTCGGGCGCGGCGGCGGCGAACTCGTCGAGGCCGACGACGACGGCACCGGACGGCTGCCGCAGCACCACGCGTGTCGGCGTGAACGCCAGCCGCCCGTCCTCGGGAGCGAACCAGCCGGCGAGCCACATGCGGGCCCGGACACGGTTGCGCACGGGAACGGGCGAGACGTCGGCGAACTCCAGCACGGCGGACGGCTCTCCGCGCGGGGCGCAGATCGCGGTGGCGAGCAGAGCGCTGTCGTCGGGCACGTCGAGCAGCAACCGGCCGTCCTCCGCCACGGTGTGCGCGCCGACGAGCTCCTCACGACCGCCGTCCGCGGTCACCGCGCACGACCACGCGGTGGCGAGCACCGAGCGCGCCCGCTCCGCCGCGGAAGGCGCGGCCGTCCAGCTGTGGCCGTCATCCATCCCAGCACCCATCCCGGAACCTCCTTAGGTAAGCCTTGCCTAACCTATCGGAGATCGAGGTGTACGCCAACCAGTACCGCCGATCCTTTGCGGAGGCGCACGACACAAACTCACCACGCACCGGAACTCCGGAAGCGCACGCGGACGGTGTCAGGCGCCGAGAACGCCCAGCAACGCGCGGGCGCACAGATCGCGCACCTCGTCCCGGGACAACTCCGAGCCCCTGAGCCACTCCAGGCAGACGGCCGTGACGAAGGCCAGCCAACCGCGCACGGCGAGGGTCGTGTCGGGACGCGCCGCGAAGCCCGCGCCGAACTCGGGGGCCGCGGCGAGCGCCGCCAGGATCTGGCGCTCCTGCGCGGCCAGGGACCGCTGATAGACCTTGCGCACCGCCTGGTCCCCCGCCGCGTCGGCCCGATGGAAGGCGCGGAAACCGTGGGCATGGGCCTCGACGTACTCCAGGAACGTGTCGAGCCCCGCGGCCAGTTGCTCCCGCACCGGGACCCCGGGGACGGCCGCGGTCATCCGCAGCATCCGCCCGCTCTCCCGCTCGACGACCGCCGCGAAGAAGTCCCGCTTGGTCGGGAAGTAGTGGTAGAGCAGCCCGCGCGAGACCCCGGCGATCTCGGCGACCCGCTCGATCCACACGTCGTCGTACGGGCTCTCCGAGAACAGCCGCGCCCCGACGGCGAGGAGCTGCTCCCGGCGCTCCTCGGTGGTCAGCCGGCGGCGGGTGCGCTCCCCCTGGTTGGCGGCCATGCCCGCACTTTACTTGACGTCGGTTCAACAACGGGCCCAGACTGGATCACGCTATTGAACCCACGTACAACACGCTCAACGCGCGGGTGGATCAAGGGAGATGGCGGTATGACGGACACGACGGCCGGGACCGGACTGCCGAAGGGGTTCCGCAGCGCCGAACAGGGCTGGCCCGAGCTGCACCGCATCCCGCATCCGCCCCGCCGGATCCCGCTGCTCGGGGACATCCTGGGCGCCAACCGGCGCACACCCCTTCAGGACTCCCTCCGCTTCGCCCGCCTCTTGGGGCCGATCCACCGGCGCAAGGCCTTCAACCGGGAGTTCGTCTTCGTGTGGGGCGCGGACCTCGTGGCCGACCTCGCCGACGAGACGCGCTTCGCCAAACACGTCGGGCTGGGCATCGCCAATCTGCGGCCGATCGCCGGGGACGGGCTGTTCACGGCGTACAACCACGAGCCGAACTGGCAGCTGGCGCACGACGTGCTCGCCCCGGGCTTCAGCCGTGAGGCGATGGCGGCCTACCACCCCATGATGCTGGCCGTGGCCGAACGGCTCACGGACCACTGGGACCGGGAGTCCGCCGCGGGGCGCACGGTGGACGTGCCCGGGGACATGACCAAGCTGACGCTGGAGACGATCGCGCGGACCGGGTTCGGGCACGACTTCGGTTCCTTCGAACGCGACCGGCCGCACCCCTTCATCACCGCGATGGTGGGCACGCTCACCTATGCGCAGCGGCTGAACTCGGTTCCCTGGCCCGGACTGTTGCGGGAGGCCGCGCGGCGCAACGAGGCCGACATCGCCTATCTGAACCGTACGGTCGACGACCTGGTCCGGGAGCGCCGAAGCACCAGCGGGAGCGGGGACCTGCTGGACCGGATGCTGGAGACGGCACACCCGGAGACCGGGGAGCGGCTGTCGGCGGAGAACGTCCGGCGCCAGGTGATCACCTTCCTGGTCGCCGGGCACGAGACCACCTCGGGCGCCCTCTCCTTCGCCCTGCACTACCTCTCCCGGCACCCGGACGTCGCGGCCCGCGCGCGTGCCGAGGTGGACCGGGTGTGGGGCGACGCGGAGGTGCCCGGGTACGACCAGGTGGCCAAGCTGCGCTACGTCCGCCGGGTCCTCGACGAGTCGCTGCGGCTGTGGCCGACGGCGCCCGCCTTCGCCCGGGAGGCGCGCGAGGACACGGTGCTGGCCGGGCAGCATCCGATGCGGCGGGGCGCGTGGACGCTGGTCCTCACGCCGATGCTGCACCGCGACCCCGAGGTGTGGGGCGCGGACGCCGAGCGCTTCGACCCCGACCGGTTCGACCCCAAAGCCGTACGGTCCCGCGCCCCGCACACCTTCAAGCCGTGGGGCACGGGGGCGCGCGCCTGCATCGGCCGCCAGTTCGCGCTGCACGAGGCGACGCTGGTCCTGGGGCTGCTCCTGCGGCGGTACGAGCTGGGCGCCGACCCGGACTACCGGCTGCGGATCGCCGAGCGGCTGACGCTGATGCCGGAAGGACTGCGGCTGCGGCTGACGCGGCGGCGCGTGACGGCGGCGGTCGGGGCGACGGCCGGCGAGGAAGCGGCGCCTTCGGAGCCGCGGTGCCCGGTGCACCGGGCGGGTGACTGAACCGAGCGGACGTCAGGACCGCGGCTGCGTCCAGTGCCCGGGGCGCGTCACCCGCTCCGGCAGCCTCGTCCCCGCGCTCCCCCGCGCCGCGTTGAGCTGCGGCTGGGTCAGGAAGAAGGCGCCGGTCAGGTCGGCGTCCGTGAGGTCGGTGTCACGGAGGTCGGCACCGATCAGGTCCGCGCCGCGCAGGTCGGCGCCGGTGAGGTCGGCGGCGATGAGGTAGGCGCCACGGAGGTTCGCGCCCCGCAGGTCGGCGCCCTTGAGACGGGCGCCCATCAGGTCCGCGCCCCGGCGGTCCTTCTTCTTGCCGCGGATGCCCGCGCGGACCAGTTCGCTGGTCCTCAGGAGCAGCACATTGACCTCCTGGCGGTGCGCGGCGACGTCCAGCTCGCCGAGCTCCTCCGGGATCCGCAGGGTGAGCTCGTCCGTCTCCGCCAGCAGGCGGCGCGCGTCGGCGTGGACCGGGCGGGCGGCGGGCAGGGTGAGCACCTCGGTGAGGTACCAGAGCAGTTCGTGCAGCTGCCGTACGACCGGGAAGACGTCGAACATGCGGCGCGCGTGCTCACGCCCGCCGGTGCGCCAGTCCAGGCCGCCGAAGGTCACCTGCGAGACCTTCTGCCCGGCACCGAAGCAGTCGTAGACCGTGCAGCCCGTGAAACCTTTCTGCCGCAGCCGGGCGTGGATGCCGCACCGGTGGTCGTCCTGGAGGTTCGAACAGGGCCGGCCGGCCGGCTTGTCCACGGCGAAGTCCGCCGAGGCCGCGAAGGGCAGGGCGACGCAGCACAGCCCGAAGCAGCTCCCGCAGTCGCCGCGAAGGGCTGTGTGATCTTGCATGTGCCCAGGATACGGAACGGGAACTCACCGATGAATTTTCCGCGGTGTGGGGGTCTCCACATACAGGAGAAAACAAACTCGGCTACCACTGAGGTGCAGCCGACCGAAGCAGGAGCGAGCCACCGCGTCGAGGAGAGACATCATGTGCAGCCACCAGCCCGCGTGCCCCACCGCCGAGAGCCCCGACCACCACGCCGCGGTGATCGTCTCGGCCCATCCCGAACAGGGCTGGAGCCTGCTGTGCAACGGCACCATCGTCTTCGACGACACCGGTGAACTCCTCCCGGACGGGCGGGCGGTGAGCCCGCACCGCCCGGTCGGCGCGCTGCTGGTGGCCGCCTGACTCAGCCCTCCGCGACCGGCACGTCGAGACGGGCGAGCCGCTCGGGGTCGGCCAGGATGTGCAGTTCGGTGATCCGGCCGTCCACGACGGTTACGCCCATGACCGACTGCAGCTGTCCCTCGTGCGCGTTGAGGACCCCGACCGCGCCGTTGACCAGCGCCAGCTCCGCGAACTGCGCGAACTGCCGGAACAGCACGGCCTGTTCGGCCACCGGCCGCGCGCCGCGCACGAGCTTGGACGCCGCCGCGCCGCCGACCAGCGCACCGGAGTCGGCCCGCAGCACGACGTCCGGGTCCAGGACCGCGAGCAGGGCCTCGAAGTCCCCGGCGCGGGCCGCGCTCATGAAGGCGTCGACGACCTGCCGCTGCCGGCCGAGGTCGGGCTCGGCGGACGGGGTGGCGCCCTTGACCCGGCGCCGGGCGCGGCTGGCCAGCTGCCGGGTGGCGGCCGGGCTGCGCTCCACGATCGCCGCGATGTCGTCGAACGGCACGGCGAACATGTCGTGCAGCACGAACGCGAGCCGTTCGGCGGGCTCCAGGGTCTCCAGGACCACGAGCAGGGCGAGGCCGACGGAGTCCGCCTGGAGCACCTCCTGTTCGGGGTCGATCCGCGTCAGCGGGGTGAGCACCGGGTCCGGGACGAACGTGTCGTCCAGCGGGTCCTCGCGGCGCGTGGTGCGCGAGCGGAGCATGTCCAGGCAGACCCGGCCGACAACCGTGGTGAGCCAGCCGCCCAGGTTGCGGATCTCCTCCGCGTCACTGCGGCCGAGCTTGAGCCACGCCTCCTGCACGGCGTCCTCCGCCTCGGCGAGCGAGCCGAGCATGCGGTAGGCGACCGCCTTGAGATGGGGCCGGTGCTCCTCGAAGCGGTCCGCCAAGGCCTCGGTGTCCGTCATGTTCTCCCCCGTTGTCATGGTCTCCCCCGGTCGTCGTCCGTCGCCGTATGCCGTCGCCCGTCGCCGCTGTCGCGTCCGTCGTCGTCATCTGCTGAACAGTTCGAAGGCCACGGCGGGTGTCCCGCCGAACCTCTCCGCGGTCCGCTCCGCCACGCCGGTGAGGAATCCCCGGGCGTACGTCTCCGGGTCCTCGTCCGTCAACGCCTCGATGTACGCGCGGTGTTCGAGCAGCGAGCGCACCGCGCGCTCCAGGCCCGGCGTCGCGTCCACGGCATGGGTGGGCGAGGCCGATCCCGCCACGGCCACCCAGCGGACGCCGTTCCACGGCTCCAGGCCCTGTTCCACCAGCTCCGGGAAGATCCATCGGTTGCCCGCGTCACCGGCCGCGTCCAGCGTGGCCCGGCCCACCGCCACATGGTCCGGGGTGTTCCAGGCGACGCCGCCCCAGGTGTCGCGGTGGTTGAGGGTGATGACCAGCTCCGGCCGGTGCCGGCGGATGGCGGCGGCGATGTCCCGGCGCAGCGCGGTGCCGTACTCGATCACCCCGTCGCGGTGGTCCAGGAACTCCACCGTCGAGACCCCCACGACCGCGGCGCTGGCCCGCTGCTCCTGCTCGCGCAGCGGGCCGCACTTGGCCGGTTCCAGGGTGTCGATGCCCGCCTCGCCGCGGCTCGCCAGGACGTAGGCGACCTCGCGGCCCCCGTCGGTCCAGGCGGCGATCGCCGCCGAGCAGCCGTATTCGAGGTCGTCGGGGTGGGCCACGACGGCGAGTGCGCGCCGCCAGTCGTCGGGCATGGGCTGGAGTTGACTGATCGTCGGCTCTGTCATGGGTGCAGACTAATCCGCCCCGCCGCCGGTGCCACCGGCATTTCGCCTCGTCACGGCGGTGCCCGCTACACCTCGTCGCGGGTGAGCGCGAGCAGCCGGTCCAGGACGCGCGGGCCGCCGGCCCGGACACCGTCGTGCTCGAACTCGTCGGTGACCCAGGTGCGCAGCCCGCGGACGGTGCGGGCGGTGCGCAGGGAGTGGGCCGTGTCGACGTACATGTCGTCGTGGTAGACGGCCGCGGCGACCGGGACCTCGTTGGCGGCGAGCCGCTCGGCGTCGTAGAGGGGCCGCCAGTCGGTGCGGGCGGCGAGCAGGTCGGCGGTCTCCCGCAGGGGGCGCAGCGCCGGGTCCGTCTCGAACATCCACGGGTGGATGGACTCGCCGGTGAACAGCAGCGGTCCGTCGCCGGTGAGCGCCTTGGCGGCGTCGAACTGGGGGAACTCGGCGCGCACGCGTTCCGCCGACCATGCGGTGGGGCGGTGGTCCTGGCCGTAGATCGCCTCGTGGACCAGGGCGTAGAGCGGGTGGCCGGCGTACGACAGCAGGCCCTGGACCTCTTCCTGGAAGGCGTCGGAGAGGGCCGGGCCCTGCGGGGTGCGGACGAAGGCATGTTCCAGGAGGAAGTGCAGGCGGTGGCTGCCCTCGCCGCCGCCGAGGAGGATGCCGAGGGACTGGAAGGCCTCCACGGTGAGGCGGTAGCCGTTCGGCAGGACGACCTCGTGGTTGAGGAGGTGGTCGGCGATCCGGCGGGCACGCTCGACGTCCTGCGGGTAGCGGGCGTAGTGGGCGGCGACCTTGCGTTCGATGCGCGGGTAGGCCGCCCGGTAGACGTCGTCGGCGTGGGCGTCGAGGGAGGGCAGGCCGCCGGTGATCACGGCGGCGCGCAGCCCCTCGGCGGCGAGGGAGAGGTAGCTGACCGTGCAGAAGCCGCCGAAGCTCTGGCCGAGGACGGTCCAGGGGGCGCCGCCGGTGAGCTTCGGGCGGATCGTCTCGCAGTCCCGGACGATCGAGTCGGCGCGGAAGTGCGTGAGGTAGTCGGCCTGCTCGGCGGGGCCGCCGCGCAGCGGGAGGGTCTGCCGGTTGGCAGGCGTGGAGTGGCCGGTGCCGCGCTGGTCGAGGAGGAGGACCCGGTACTCCTTGAGGGCGCGGCCGAGCCAGGCCGGCCGGCCGACGAAGCGGTTCGCCCCGAAGCCGGGGCCGCCCTGGAGGTACACCAGCCACGGCAGGTCCTGCCGCGCCTTGTCACTGGCGACCACCTCACGGGCGTAGAGCTCGATCGTCTCCCCCGCGGGGTCGCCGTGATCGAGGGGCACGGTGAAGTGGTGGTCGGTGAGGACGACGCCGGGCTGGCGGTAGGTCGCGGTCAACAGGGCTCCTGGGACGGACGGACACGTACGAGCGCGTCCCAGTTCAGCACATGTCCGTCCGGTATCCGATGCCCGGGATCATGAAATCGGACTGAACGGCGGATCAGCGGGCGGAGAGGCTGGAGCGCCGTACGACCAGTTCGGGCTGGAGCACGACCCGGCGGTGCTCGTGCCGGCGCCGGGTGGTCTCCGCCTCCGTCTCCTCCAGCAGCAGCTCGGCGGCCAGGGCGCCCATGGTGACGGCGGGCTGGCGGACCGAGGTGAGCGGGACGGCCGCGGCGGCGGCGAACTCGATGTCGTCATAGCCGACGATGGCGAGGTCGTCGGGGACGTTTATCCCGGCCGCGTACATGGCCTGGAGGACACCCAGGGCCAGCAGGTCGTTGGCGCAGAAGACGGCGGTGGGCCGGTCGGCGAGGCCGAGGAGGCGGGCGCCGGCGTCCCGGCCCGCGGCGACGTCGAGGCGTTCGGTGGGCAGCTCGCGCAGCACGTCGGGGCTCAGGCCGGCCTCGGCGAGGGCGTTGAGGGCGCCGGTGCGGCGGTCGCGGACCTGGTTGAAGCCGGGCGGGCCGCTGACGTACGCGATGGTGCGGTGCCCGGCGTCGATGAGGTGCCGCACGGCCAGGGCGCCGCCGGCGACGTCGTCGACGGAGACCGAGCACTCGGTGGTGCCCTCGGCGACCCGGTCGACGAGGACGAACGGGATGCCGTGGCGGCGGAAGGTGTCGATGTTGCGGCCGGTGGCGTCGGCGGGGGTCAGCAGCACGCCGCGGACCCGCTGCTCGGCGAAGAGGGAGAGGTACTCAGCCTCCTCGCCGGGGCTCTGCGCGCTGTTGCAGACCATCACACCGAGGCCGGCGTCCCGGGCGGCCCGCTCGGCGCCGCGCGCGACGTCGACGAAGAAAGGGTTGCCCATGTCGAGGACGAGCAGCCCCATGATCCTGCTGCGTCCGGCGCGCAGCTGGCGGGCGGACTCGCTGCGGACGTAGCCGAGCCGGTCGATCGCGGAGAGCACACGCGCGCGTGTCTCGGTCGCGACGGAGTCCGGGCGGTTGATGACGTTGGAGACCGTGCCCACCGACACTCCGGCGGCGCGGGCCACGTCCTTGATACCCACCGACTGGGCCATCGGGCAGGAACCTCCAGGTGAACGAGGGGCGGCAGGCAGGCCATCACATTACCGGCATGCCGCCCCGGAGCGACCCCGATCAGGCGGGCAGTGCGAAGTCGACGACGTGGAGCGCCGACGGCGTCGTACCGCTGGACTTCTCCTGGTACATCACCGACAGGACGTTGTCCTGGGCGATGCGCATCTCGTCGATCACGACCTCGCCGAAGGCGTTGAGGCCGCTGCCGTCGTACAGGAGCGTCCAGTCGGTGTAGCCGGACGCCTTGGAGGCGCCGGCGATCCGGCCGAACGGGAAGATCGCGTAGGCGTTGTCGTACTTGTCCAGGATCAGCTTGGTGCGCTGGCTGGAGTTGAGCGGGACCGGGATCTCGGTCTTCTGCCAGGTGCCCGCGGAGTTCTTGCGGACGTGGAAGGCGCGGCCGTTGGCGGTGCGGTCGGTGACGTAGTTGGTGGTGCACTGGCCGAAGCGGCCGGGGACGTAACTGATGATCGCGTGCGGCAGGCCGGCCGAGTCGGTGAACTGGCTCTCCTGGTTCATCAGGGAGTGGTCCGGGTTCAGCGCGTCGATCACCAGGCCGGCGTCGGTGACGGCGACCTTGTCGGAGCCGCCGGTGGTGCCGACGACGGTGCCCGCGTTGTTGCGCCAGGTCCGGCCGCGGTCGTCGGAGTAGACGTAGCCGGTGTCGTGGTTGGTGATGCCGCCGGAGGAGCACATCACGGCGCCGTTCTGCTCCCGCCAGGTGAAGAAGGAGTGCAGCCGGCCGTTCCTGTCGTAGTCGATGCCGTGCAGGTACATGTTGCGGGCCGTCGAGGAGCCGTGCTCGCTGGTGTACGTGCCGGTGGAGCTCGACCATTCGCCGAGGTTCGTCCAGGTCGAACCGTCGTACTCGGCGAGGGCGTTGCGGCCGTTGCCGGAGATCGCGACCCGGTAGCTGAGCTGGAGCTTGCCGTCGGGGGTGGAGATGAACTGCGGGTAGGTGAACTGCGAGGTGAGGGCGAGACCGTCGAGTGTGGACTGGGGAGCCCCGAAGCGGGCGGCGGTCCAGCTCAGTCCGGCCGGGTTGTCCATGAGCCCGGCGACCGACTTGACGTAGGTGAAGCCGTCGCTGTGCGAGTCCATGTTGAGGTGGAGCCGGCCGTCGGTCTTGGAGACGCCCATGGAGATGACGTTGTGGGAGTCGCTGGCCTTGAGGGTGTGGCCGACCTGGACCGTGGACCAGGTGCTGCCGCCGAGGACACGGCGGCCGACGACGGCGTTCTTGTCGGCCGTGTACCAGACGGCGTACTGGTAGCCCTTGTAGGTCAGCAGGCCGTTCTTCTGGAACGAGTTGTTGTTGACCAGGCCGTCGTAGGAGACGAAGAAGACGGCCTGGCTGTCGAGCGTGGTGGTGCCGGTCCTGGTCACCGAGGGGCCGGGGTCGGCGGCGCGGGCGGTGCCGCCGGTGAGCGCGGAGGTGGACATGGCGGTCACGATGGCACCTGTGAGGAGGGTGCGTCTTCTCATGGAGCGGCTCCAGATGATCCTGAGTGGGGAGGTCAGGCGAGGTGGAACACTTCGGTGAGCGGTTTCATGGCCTCGTCGGGGCGGGCGCCGTCGAGGGCTTCGAAGAACGGTGACATCTCGGCCTGCCAGCGGGCGTTGACCTCGGTGCCCTCCATGCCGGCCTTGGCGGCCTCGAAGTCCTCGGTCTCCAGGTAGCCGACCAGCAGGCCGTCGTCTCTGAGGAAGAGCGAGTAGTTGTGCCAGCCGGTGGCGGAGAGCGCTTCGCGCATCTCCGGCCACACGGCGGCGTGTCGTTCGCGGTACTCGTCGAGCTTGTCCTGACGGACCTTGAGCAGGAAACAGACGCGCTGCATGAAGTACCGCTCCTTGAAGGGGAGTTGAGAAGAGAACCGGTCGATCAGAAGTTGAACTGGTCGATGTTCTTGGCGTCGAACACGGTCGGCTTGCCGAGGTTGATCACGCCGTCCTTGCCGATGGTGTACGTGGTGTCGCCGGCCTTGAAGGTCTCGCCCTCCTTGCCGGTGATCTGACCGGACGCCAGCGCGACGGCGGTACGGGCGGCCAGGTCGCCGAGCTTCGCCGGGTCCCACAGCTCGAAACCCTCGACGGTGCCGTTCTTGACGTACTTGCGCATGTCGTTGGGGGTGCCGAGGCCGGTCAGCTTGACCTTGCCCTTGTACTTGGAGCCCGACAGGTACTGGGCGGCGGCCTTGATGCCGACGGTGGTCGGGGAGATGATCCCCTTCAGGTTCGGGTACTCCTGGAGCAGTCCCTGGGTCTGCTGGAAGGACTTCTGGGCGTCGTCGTCGCCGTAGGCGACCTTGACGAGCTTGATGTCCTTGTACTTGGCGTCCTTCAGCTCCTCCTTCATGAAGTCGATCCAGATGTTCTGGTTCGTCGCGGTCTGCGCGGCGGACAGGATCGCGATCTCGCCCTTGTAGCCGATCTGCTCGGCGAGCAGCTGGACCTCGGTGCGGCCCAGGTCCTCGGCGGAGGCCTGCGAGACGAAGGCGTTGCGGCACTCCGGCTTGGTGTCGGAGTCGTAGGTGACGACCTTGATGTCGTTGCTCATCGCCTGCTTGAGCGCGGTGCACAGGGCGCCCGGGTCCTGCGCGGACACGGCCATCGCGTCGACCTGCTGCTGGGTCAGGGTGTTGACGTAGGAGACCTGCCCCGCGGTGTCGGTGGCGCTGGAGGGGCCGACCTCCTTGTAGCTGGAGCCGAGCTCCTTCAGGGCCGCCTCGCCGCCCTTGTCGGCGGAGGTGAAGTACGGGTTGTTGACCTGCTTGGGCAGGAAGCCGACGGTCAGGCCCTTCTTGGTGGCCGCGTTCGGGTCGGCCTTGGCGGTGGAGGCGGCCGAGGCGCCCTCGTTCTCCACGTCCTTCTTGGTGGTGCCGCCACAGGCGGTGAGCGCCAGGGCGAGGGAGGTTCCGGCGGCGAGGGCCGCGCAGGCACGGCGGAGGGACGACTTGCGCATGATGAAGGTCCTTTACGAGGGTGAGCGGATTTACGAGGTCGGAGTCGAGGCGGCGCTACGGCCCGCCCTCGCCACCGCGATCTGCCGGGCGACCCGCGGGCCGAGCACGGAGAGGACGAGAAGTACACCGGTGACGACGATCTGCGACTGCGCCGAGACGTCCTGGAGGCTCATCACGTTCTGGAGCGCCCCCAGCAGGAACACCCCGGCGATCGCGCCACCGAGCGTCCCCTTGCCGCCGTCGAAGTCGATGCCGCCGAGCAGCACCGCGGCGATGACGGACAGTTCGAGCCCGGTCGCGTTGTCATACCGAGCGGACGCGTAGTGCAGGGCCCAGAAGATGCCGGTGAGCGAGGCCATCAGGCCCGTCACCGTGAAGAGGATCAGCTTCTGGCGCTTGACCCGGATGCCGGCGAACCGCGCGGCCTCCTCGCTGGCGCCGATCGCGAACGTGGCCCGTCCGAACGCGGTGGCGTGCAGGACGATCACGGCGATCGCGAGCAGCACCAGGAAGGGCACGAAGGCCTGCGGAACGAACGTGTCACCGATCCGCCCCGCCGCGAAGTCGAGGTACTGCGTGGGGAAGTCGGTCACCGCGTCGGAGCCGAGCACGATCTGTGCGATGCCCCGGTAGGCGGCGAGGGTGCCGATGGTGACAGCGAGGGAGGGCAGCCCGAGCCGGGTGACGAGCAGACCGTTGATCAGGCCGCAGACCACACCGAGCAGCAGGCAGATCGGGATGATCGTCTCGATCGTCATGCCCTGGTTCCACAGGTAGCCCATCACGGCGCCGGAGAGACCGGCGGTGGAGGCGACGGAGAGATCGATCTCGCCCGAGACGACCAGCAGGGTCATCGGGAGGGCGATCAGGGCGATCGGAAGGGTGTTTCCGATCAGGAAGGACAGGTTGAGAGCGTTTCCGAAGCCGTCGACCGTTCCGAAGGACAGCAGGAGCACGACGATCAGCAGGGCGCCGACGATCGTGTCCCACCGCACCGCGTCGGACCAGCGGTTCGCTCGCTCGAGTGACTCAGGCATGGCGGGCGTTCCTCTTCTTCAGGGCCGAGGCCACGCGCAGCGCGACGACCCGGTCGACCGCGATGGCGAGGATGAGCAGGATGCCGTTGATGGCGAGCACCCACACGGAGCTGACGCCGAGGGCGGGCAGCACGCTGTTGATGGAGGTCAGCAGCAGGGCGCCGAGGGCCGCTCCGTAGACGCTGCCGGAACCGCCGGTGAAGACGACACCGCCGACGACGACCGCGCTGACGACGGTGAGCTCGTAGCCGTTGCCGGTACCGGAGTCGACGTTGCCGAAGCGGGCCAGGTACATCGCGCCGGCGAGACCGGCCAGGGCCCCGCAGAAGGTGTACGCGGCGAGGATGCGCTTGCGGACCGGGATGCCGGCGAGGCGGGCGGCCTCGGGGTTGGAGCCGAGGGCGTAGAGCTCGCGCCCGCTGCCGAAGTGCTTGAGGTAGTACGCGGTGGCCACCAGGACCACCAGCGCGATGAGCGCGAGGTAGGGCACGGCGGAGATGCCGCCGGAGCCGAAGTCGATGAAGCCGTCCGGCAGGCCCGCCGCGGTGATCTGCCGGGAGCCGACCCAGATGGAGTCGATGCCGCGGATGATGTAGAGGGTGCCGAGGGTGACGACGAGAGCGGGTACCTGGCCGAGGCTGACGAGCAGACCGTTGACGAGGCCGAACCCGATGCCCATGAGGACGGAGAGGGCGATCGCCACGACCGGGTTCCCGCCGCCCTGGAGGTAGGTGCCGGCGGCGAAGGCGCTGATGCCGAGGGTGGAGCCGACCGACAGGTCGACGTTCCTGGTGATCACGACCAGGGACTGGCCGGTGGCGACCAGCACCAGGATGGTCGCGTTGAGCAGCAGGTCCTTGATCCCCTGCTCGGACAGGAACTCGCTGTTGCCGGCCTGGGTGATGGCGATCATCACCAGGAAGACGACCAGGATGGCCAGTTCGCGCATCTTGAAGACACGGTCGACCAGCCGGGTGCCGCTGGACCTGGGCACCTCGGCGACGGGCGCCTTGTCGGGGGTGGTGACCGTCATGCGGCGGCCCTCCGGAGGACAGGGGACGTCGTGGTGGGCCTCATGCGGCGGCCCTCCCGGTGGCTGCTGCCATCACGGATTCCTCGGTTGCTTCGGAGCGCGGGATCTCGGCGGTGAGCCGGCCCTCGTGCATCACCAGCACGCGGTCGGCCATGCCGAGGATCTCGGGCAGGTCGGAGGAGATCATCAGGACCGCCACACCGTCGGCGGCCAGCTCACTGAGGAGCCGGTGCACCTCGGCCTTGGTGCCGACGTCGATGCCGCGGGTGGGCTCGTCGACGATCAGCACCTTGGGGCCGGTGGCCAGCCATTTGGCGAGGACGACCTTCTGCTGGTTGCCGCCGGACAGGGTGTTGACCGTGTCGGCGATGCGGGCGTACTTGACCTGGAGCTTGACGGCCCAGTCGAGGGACCGGCTGCGTTCGGCGCCGCGGTCCATCAGTCCGGCCTTCACGGTCGTACGGAGACCGGTGAGGCCGATGTTGCGCTCGATGGACATGTCCATCACCAGGCCCTGGGCCCGCCGGTCCTCGGGGACGAGGGCGAGTCCGGAGGACATCGCGACCGACGGGGCGCCGTTGGTGAGCTTCCTCCCGTCGAGTTCGACCTCGCCCGCGTCCCAGCGGTCGATGCCGAAGACGGCCCGGGCGACCTCGGTGCGGCCGGCGCCGACGAGTCCGGCGAGGCCGACGATCTCGCCGCGGCGGACGTCGAAGGAGACGTCGGTGAAGACGCCCTCCCGGGTCAGCCGGCGCACGCTGAGCGCCACCTCGCCGGGCTGCACGTCCTGCTTGGGGTAGAGCTCGTCGAGGTCGCGGCCGACCATGCGGCGCACGAGGTCGTCCTCGGTCATGCCGTCGAGGAGCTCGCTGGAGATCCAGGCGCCGTCGCGCAGCGTGGTGACCCGTCGGCAGATCTGGAAGATCTCCTCCAGGCGGTGCGAGATGAACAGCACCGCCGCGCCCTGTTCGCGCAGGGTGCGCACGACGCCGAAGAGGCGGGCGACCTCGCTGCCGGTCAGGGCGGCGGTCGGCTCGTCCATGATCAGGACGCGGGCCTCGAAGGAGAGCGCCTTGGCGATCTCGACGATCTGCTGGTCCGCGATGGACAGCCCGCGTGCCGGGCGGTCGGGGTCGAGCTCGACGCCGAGGCGCTGCATCAGGGCGGCGGTGGCGTCGTGGGTGGCCTTGTGGTCGATGCGGCCGAGGGCCTTCCGGGGCTGGCGTCCCATGAAGATGTTCTCGGCGATCGACAGGTCGGGGAAGAGCGTGGGCTCCTGGTAGATCACGGCGATACCGGCGTCGCGGGCGTCACCGGGGCCGTGGAAGACGACGGGCTCGCCGTCGAGGAGTACCTGACCGGCGTCCGGTCGGTGCACCCCTGCAAGGGTCTTGATGAGAGTCGACTTGCCCGCGCCGTTCTCGCCGGCGAGGGCGTGGACCTCACCGGGAAACAGCTCCAGGGAGGCGTCCCGCAGGGCGCGTACGGCGCCGAAGGACTTCGAGATGTCCTTGAGCGCCAGCACCGGGGCCGGTCCCGCGTCGGACGGGTGGGTCATGAGGGGCTCCTCGACGACGCCCGGGGACTGCCCTCACGGCGTCGTGAAAGGTTTCAACTTGGTTGCCGGGACGTTAGGCACGGCGCCCATGTCACGTCAATGGGTTCGTGTCGAAAAAATTTCGAGACTCATAGGTCACAGCCGGGTCACGAGCAACAGGCTTGGTCGCGGGGCTTGACACCCCTTCGGACGGCTCATACTTTCCCGTCTTGAATCGTTTCACAGTGAAGCCGTTCGGAAACCCTTCGGACCCGACGTCACAGGAGCCCTCAAGTGACCGAGCTCGCCGCGGTGAAAGCCGCGCTCAAGACACAGGCAGTCGAGACACCGTCGTGGGCGTACGGGAACTCGGGGACCCGCTTCAAGGTGTTCGCGCAACAGGGTGTCCCGCGCGATCCCTGGGAGAAGCTCGACGATGCCGCACAGGTGCACAAGTTCACCGGGGTGGCGCCGACCGTGGCGCTGCACATCCCGTGGGACAAGGTCGAGGGCTCCGATGGATACGCAGAGCTGGCCAAGCACGCGCAGGAGCGCGGGGTGAAGCTCGGCGCGATCAACTCCAACACCTTCCAGGACGACGACTACAAGCTGGGCAGCATCTGTCACCCGGATGCGGCGGTGCGCCGCAAGGCCGTCGACCACCTGCTGGAATGCGTCGACATCATGGACGCGACCGGGTCCCGTGACCTGAAGCTGTGGTTCGCCGACGGCACGAACTATCCCGGGCAGGACGACATCCGCGCCCGCCAGGACCGGCTCGCCGAGGGCCTGGCCGAGGTCTACGAGCGGCTGGGCGACGGGCAGCGGATGCTGCTGGAGTACAAGTTCTTCGAGCCCGCCTTCTACTCGACGGACGTGCCGGACTGGGGCACGGCGTACGCCCACTGCCTCAAGCTCGGCGAGAAGGCGCAGGTCGTGGTCGACACCGGGCACCACGCGCCCGGGACCAACATCGAGTTCATCGTCGCCACGCTGCTGCGGGAGGGGAAGCTCGGCGGGTTCGACTTCAACTCGCGGTTCTACGCGGACGACGACCTGATGGTCGGGGCCGCCGACCCGTTCCAGCTGTTCCGGATCATGTACGAGGTGGTCCGCGGGGGCGGGTTCACGCCCGAGGTCGCGTTCATGCTCGACCAGTGCCACAACATCGAGGCGAAGATTCCGGCGATCATCCGGTCGGTGATGAACGTGCAGGAGGCGACGGCCAAGGCGCTGCTGGTCGACCGGGACGCGCTGTCCGCCGCGCAGGCTTCGGGGGATGTGCTCGAGGCCAACGCCGTGATCATGGATGCGTACAACACGGATGTGCGGCCGCTTCTCCGTGAGGTGCGGGAGGAGATGGGGCTGGACGCCGACCCGATGGCTGCGTATCGCCGGTCCGGGTGGGCGGAGAAGATCGTGACCGAGCGTGTGGGTGGGCAGCAGGCCGGTTGGGGGGCGTAAGCGTCTGCCGGATTCTGTTTCGTTGCGGGGTGCGGGCCGGTCGTGGCTGGTCGCGCAGTTCCCCGCGCCCCTAGGGGCAGGTACTCACCCCTCTCTTCAGAAGGAACTGGAAGTCATGGCCGTACATCCCGAGGCTGCCGCTCTCCTCGCTCGCTCCCATCGGCTCGGTGCCGACCCCCGCAACACCAACTACGCCGGCGGCAACGCGTCGGCGAAAGGTATCGATAGCGATCCCGTCACCGGGGGCGATGTCGAGCTGATGTGGGTCAAGGGGTCCGGTGGGGACCTCGGGACCCTGACCGAGGCGGGGCTGGCCGTACTGCGGCTGGACCGGCTGCGGGCGCTCGTCGACGTCTACCCGGGTGTCGAGCGCGAGGACGAGATGGTCGCCGCGTTCGACTACTGCCTGCACGGCAAGGGCGGGGCCGCCCCCTCCATCGACACCGCGATGCACGGGCTCGTCGACGCCGCCCACGTCGATCACCTGCACCCCGACTCCGGGATCGCGCTGGCCTGTGCCGCCGACGGCGAGAAGCTGACCGCCGAGTGCTTCGGCGACACCGTGGCCTGGGTGCCGTGGCGGCGGCCCGGGTTCCAGCTGGGCCTGGACATCGCCGCGATCAAGGAGGCCAACCCGCAGGCGATCGGTGTCGTCCTGGGCGGGCACGGCATCACGGCCTGGGGCGCGACCGCCGAGGAGTGCGAGCGCAACTCCCTGCACATCATCCGTACCGCCGAGGCCTTCCTCGCCGAGCACGGCAAGGCCGAGCCCTTCGGGCCGGTGATCGAGGGGTACGAGGCCCTCGGTGAGAGGGAGCGGCGCGAGCGGGCCGCCGCGCTGGCTCCTCATGTACGGGCCATCGCCTCGCAGGACCGGCCCCAGGTCGGGCACTTCACCGACTCGGACGTGGTGCTGGAGTTCCTCTCCCGTGCCGAGCACCCGCGGCTCGCCGCGCTGGGCACCTCCTGCCCGGACCACTTCCTGCGCACCAAGGTGGCCCCGCTCGTCCTCGACCTGCCGCCCGCCGCCCCGCTGGAGGAGGCGATCGCACGGCTGAAGGAGCTGCACGCCGCCTACCGCGAGGAGTACGCCGCCTACTACCAGCGGCACGCCCTGCCCGACTCCCCCGCCATGCGCGGTGCGGACCCGGCGATCGTGCTGATCCCCGGTGTGGGCATGTTCTCCTTCGGCAAGGACAAGCAGACCGCCCGGGTGGCCGGCGAGTTCTACGTCAACGCCATCAACGTGATGCGGGGCGCCGAGGCCGTCTCCGCCTACTCCCCCATCGAGGAGTCGGAGAAGTTCCGGATCGAGTACTGGGCGCTGGAGGAGGCCAAGCTCCAGCGGATGCCGAGGCCGAAGCCGCTGGCGACCCGGGTCGCGCTGGTGACGGGGGCGGGCAGCGGGATCGGCAAGGCCATCGCGCAGCGGCTGGTCGCCGAGGGTGCGTGTGTCGTGGTCGCCGATCTCAACGGTGACAACGCCTCCGCCGTCGCCGAGGAGCTCGGCGGGCCCGACAAGGCCGTCGCCGTGACCGTGGACGTGACCTCCGAGGAGCAGATCGCCGCGGCCTTCAAGGCGGCCGTGCTCGCCTTCGGTGGCGTGGACCTCGTCGTCAACAACGCCGGCATCTCCATCTCCAAGCCGCTGCTGGAGACCTCCGCCAAGGACTGGGACCTCCAGCACGACATCATGGCCCGCGGGTCGTTCCTCGTCTCGCGTGAGGCGGCCCGGGTGATGACCGCGCAGCAGCTGGGCGGCGACATCGTCTACATCGCCTCGAAGAACGCCGTCTTCGCCGGGCCCAACAACATCGCCTACTCCGCCACCAAGGCCGACCAGGCCCACCAGGTGCGGCTGCTGGCCGCCGAGTTGGGTGAGCACGGCATCCGCGTCAACGGGGTCAACCCGGACGGCGTGGTGCGCGGTTCCGGGATTTTCGCCGGTGGCTGGGGCGCCCAGCGCGCGGCGACCTACGGGATCGAGGAGGAGAAGCTGGGCGAGTTCTACGCCCAGCGGACCATCCTCAAGCGCGAGGTGCTGCCCGAGCACGTCGCCAACGCCGTCTTCGCGCTGACCGGTGGCGAGTTGACCCACACCACCGGTCTGCATGTCCCCGTCGACGCCGGCGTCGCGGCCGCCTTCCTGCGGTGAGCGCGCTCGTGAAGTCGTACGCCGCGGTCGACCTCGGCGCGTCCAGCGGACGTGTCATGGTCGGCCGCGTCGGCCCCGACAGCCTGGAGCTGGCCGAGGCGCACCGGTTCGTGAACCGGCCGGTGCGGGTGCCGGAGGGGCTGCGGTGGGACGTCCTGGCGCTGTACGCCGGGGTGCTGGACGGGCTGAGGGCCGCCGGGCAGGTCGACTCCGTCGGCATCGACAGCTGGGCCGTGGACTACGGCCTGCTGGACGCCGACGGGGCGCTGCTCGGCAACCCGGTGCACTACCGGGACTCCCGCACCGAGGGCGTCGCGGAGAAGGTGTGGGCGACCGTCCCGGCGGAGGAGCTGTACGCCGCCACCGGATTGCAGTACGCGCCGTTCAACACCCTCTACCAGTTGATCGCCGCCAAGGAGCAACTCCCCTCCGCACAGCGCTTGTTGCTGATGCCGGATCTGCTGGCGTACTGGCTCACCGGCGAGCAGGGCACCGAGCTGACCAACGCCTCGACGACCCAGCTGATCGATCCCCGGACGCGCCAGTGGTCGTACGACATCGCCTCCCGGCTGGGGATCGACCTCGGGCTGTTCGCGCCGCTGCGGCAGCCCGGTGATCCGGCGGGAGTGCTGCGGCCCGAAGTGCTGGAGGAGACGGGGCTGCGCGGGCCGGTCCCGGTGACGACGGTCGGGTCGCACGACACCGCGTCCGCAGTGGCCGCCGTGCCGGCCGCCGCCGCCGAGCGGTTCGCGTACATCTGCACCGGCACCTGGTCGCTGGCGGGCCTCGAACTCGGCGCCCCCGTGCTGACCGAGGAGAGCCGGGCCGCCAACTTCACCAACGAACTGGGGCTGGACGGCACGGTCCGGTACCTGCGCAACATCATGGGGCTCTGGCTGCTCCAGGAGTGCGTACGGGCCTGGGGCGAGCCGGAGTTGGGGACGCTGCTCCTCGACGCGGCGAAGGCGCCGGCGCTGCGGTCGGTGGTGGACGCCTCCGATCCCGCGTTCCTCGCGCCGGGCCGGATGCCGGAGCGGATCGCCGAGGCCTGCCGCGCCTCGGGGCAGCCGGTGCCCGGGACGCCCGGCGAGATCACGCGCTGCATCCTCGACTCGCTGGCGCTCGCCCACCGCAAGGCCGTCGCCGACGCGCAGCGGCTCGCGGGGCAGGAGGCCGACGTCGTGTACGTCGTCGGCGGCGGCACCCGCAACGCGCTGCTGTGCCAGCTCACCGCCGACGCCTGCGGGCTGCCGGTGGTGGCGGGCCCGACGGAGGCGGCGGCTCTCGGGAACGTGCTGGTCCAGGCGCGCGCCCACGGCCTGGTCGGCGACCTCGTGGACGGGCGGCGCCTGCTCACCCGTACCCAGCCGCTGACCCGGTACGAGCCCCAGGGGGACACGGCGCCCTGGCGTGCGGCGGAGGCCCGGCTCGCCGTGCGGTGAGCGGGGTCTCCCCCTGGCCGCGGGTCCGCACTACCCTGCACTCATCCGATGATCGATCACAAGGAGCCGCGATGCGTGTCGCCCTGTTCCTGACCTGTGTCAACGACACGCTCTATCCGGACACCGGGCGCGCCGTGGTGAAACTGCTGACCAGGCTGGGCGTCGAGGTCGACTTCCCGATGGCCCAGACCTGCTGCGGGCAGGCGCACTACAACACCGGATACCGGCATGAGACCGAGCCGATGGCCCGGCACTTCTCCGATGTCTTCGGGGAGTACGAGGCGATCGTCACGCCGTCCGGTTCGTGCGGGGCGATGGTGCGGGAGCTGTATCCGCGGCTGGGTGAGCGGGCGCGGGCGGAGGGGCGCGGGGACGGGCTCGCGACCGCGCTGGCGCCGGTGGTGCCGAAGACGTACGAACTCACGGAGTTCCTGGTGGACGTGGTCGGGGTGACGGACGTGGGCGCGTACTACCCGCACAAGGTGACCTACCATCCGACCTGCCACGGGCTGCGCGGACTGGGGTTGGGCGACCGGCCCCGGCGGCTGCTCCAGGCGGTGCGGGGGCTGGAGCTGGTGGAGCTGCCGGGGGCGGAGGAGTGCTGTGGCTTCGGCGGCACCTTCTCCCTGAAGAACTCCGATGTCTCGGCGGCGATGGGCGCGGACAAGGTGCGCAACGCCGAGTCGACCGGCGCAGAAGTGCTGTGCGCGGCCGACAACTCCTGTCTTATGCACATCGGCGGCACCATGGCCCGGCTGAGCACGGAGATGCGGCCGGTGCACATCGCGGAGATCCTGGCGAGCACGGAGGAGGAGCCGGCGGCATGAGCGGCACGTTCGTAGGGATGCCGGCCTTCCCCGAGGCCGCGCACGAGGCCGTCAACAACCCGACGCTGCGCGGCAATCTGCGGCATGCCACGCACACGATCCGCGCCAAGCGCGAGAAGGCCGTCGCCGAGGTCTCCGACTGGGCGGAGCTGCGCGAGGCGGGCAAGCGGATCAAGGATCACACACTCCGTCATCTCGACAGGTATCTGGTCCAGTTGGAGGAGTCGGTGACGGCGGCGGGCGGCACCGTTCACTGGGCCGCCGACGCCGACGAGGCGAACCGGATCGTCACCGAACTGGTCAAGGCCACCGGCGAGTCGGAGGTCGTCAAGGTCAAGTCGATGGCCACGCAGGAGATCGGGCTCAACGAGGCGCTGGAGGCCGCGGGCATCCACGCCTACGAGACCGATCTCGCCGAGCTGATCGTGCAGTTGGGCAAGGAGCGCCCCTCGCACATCCTGGTGCCCGCCATCCACCGCAACCGGGGCGAGATCCGGGACATCTTCACGCGCGAGATGAGCGAGTGGGGGCGCCCGGCCCCCGAGGGCCTGACCGACACCCCCGCCGAACTCGCCGAGGCCGCCCGCCTCCACCTGCGCGAGAAGTTCCTGCGCGCCAAGGTCGGCGTCTCCGGCGCCAACTTCATGGTCGCCGAGACCGGCACGCTGGTGGTCGTGGAATCGGAGGGCAACGGGCGGATGTGCCTGACCCTGCCCGAGACGCTGATCTCGGTGGTGGGCATCGAGAAGATCGTGCCGACCTGGCAGGACCTGGAGGTCTTCCTCCAGACGCTCCCGCGCTCCTCCACCGCCGAGCGGATGAACCCGTACACGTCGACGTGGACGGGCACGACCGACGGGGACGGGCCGAGGACCTTCCACCTGGTGCTGCTGGACAACGGCCGCACCGACACCCTCGCCGACGAGGTCGGCCGCCAGGCGCTGCGCTGCATCCGCTGCTCGGCCTGTCTGAACGTGTGCCCGGTGTACGAGCGGGCGGGCGGCCACGCCTACGGCTCGGTGTACCCCGGGCCGATCGGCGCCATCCTCAGCCCTCAGCTCCGCGGCACGCAGAGCGAGATCGACGCCTCCCTGCCGTACGCCTCCTCGCTGTGCGGCGCCTGCTACGAGGTGTGCCCCGTCGCCATCGACATCCCCGAGGTGCTGGTGCATCTGCGGGAACGCGTCGTGCAGGGCGGTGAGGTGACGCGGGCGGGCAACAAGGTGGTGCTCAAGCCGGCCAAGGGACACGCGGCCGAGCGGGCGACGATGCGGGCGGCCCGCTGGGCGTTCGCGCGTCCGGGCGTCCTGCGTACCGGCCAGCGGCTCGCCTCCCGCACCCGCCGGCTGCATCCGCGCACCCTGCCGGGGCCGGGCAAGGCGTGGAGCGGGACACGGGATCTGCCACCCGTGCCCGCGGAGCCGTTCCGTGACTGGTGGCAGCGGACTCAGGGCGGTGCCGAGTGAGCAGCAGGGAACGGATTCTGGGCCGGGTGCGGCGGGCTCTGGCCGACGCGCCGGGCGAGGACGCCCCGGTCGAGCGCACGTACCTGCGCGAGCACGGCGACCGCAGCGTCGGGGAGACCACCGAGCTCCTCGCCGAGAACCTCGCCGACTACCGGGCGATCGTGCACCGTTGCGCCCCCGGCGACCTCGCGGTGACGCTCGCCGGGATGCTGGCCGCGCGCGGGGCGAAGACGGTGCTCGTGCCGCCGGGTCTGGACCCGGCGTGGCTCGCGGACACCGACGCCGAGCAGGTTCCCGACCGGATCGAGAGCACCCCGCACGAACTGGACCGGATCGACAGCGTGGTCACCGCCTGCGCGGTCGCCGTCGCCGAGACCGGCACGATCGTGCTGGACGGCGGCCCGGACCAGGGCCGCCGCCGGATCACGCTCGTCCCCGACCACCACATCTGTGTCGTACGGGTCCCCGACCAGGTCGTCTCGTCGGTGCCGCAGGCCCTCGAACGCCTCGACCCGGCACGCCCGTTGACGTGGATCTCCGGTCCGTCGGCGACCAGCGACATCGAGCTGGACCGGGTCGAGGGGGTGCACGGCCCGCGCACCCTGGAGGTGGTGCTGGTCGGCCCTCAGCCGAGCGCGGAGGTCACCTCGTAGCGCCCTGAGGGCAGTCGGTAGGACGCGGTGCCGTCCGCGAAGTCGAGGTACTCCACGCCCCGGGCGCGTGACAGGGGGGTGCGGCCTTCGCGGACGGTGTCCGGGTCGGAGGCGGGGATGCGCAGGGTCGCGGTGCTGTTGGCGGGCACGGCGGCCCGGTAGGTCAACTCGCTTCCCTCTACCGCCCATTGGCTGACGATCTCCCCGTACGGTGACCGGTGCGAACCCGTCACACGGGTGATCCTGCCCGTCGGGTCGAGGTGCGGCCTGAGGAAGAAGTGCCGAAAGCCCGGGTGGGCGGCGTCCTTGGCGATGCCCGCCATGCTCTCGTACATCCACTCCATGATCGCGCCGTAGGAGTAGTGGTTGAACGAGTTCATCGCGACCGGTCCGAAGCCGTCCTTCTTCGCGTACGAGTTCCAGCGCTCCCAGACCGTGGTGGCCCCGTTCCGCACCGAGAACAGCCAGGACGGCATCGCGTCCTGGTGCAGGAGCCGGTAGGCGAGGTCGGCGTGGCCGGTGTCGGTGAGCACGGGCGCGAGGACGTTCACGCCGAGGAAGCCGACGGAGAGGGTGTTCTCGGCGTGGTCGACGCGGGTGCTGTCGGGGTGGGCGGCCTTGTAGGCGGCGTCGTTGCCGATGTTCTCGGCCAGCATGGTGATCAGCCGGCGGCGCTGGGCCTCGGTGTCGTGGAAGCCGAGCTTCAGGATCCACAGCAGGGCGGTCTGGGTGTCGTCCTCGGTCCTGGTGGGGGTGTCGCCCGGGGTGGGCGGCGGGTCGCCGAGGCTGGAGCGGACGGTGAGGGTGCCGTTCTCGGTGCTCAGGTACTTGGCGACGAAGGCGCGTTTGACGCGGGCGAAGAGGTCGTCGTAGGCGTGGCTCTCGGTGGTGCGGCCGGTGGCGCGGGCCATGTCGGCCATGAGCCGGGCGCTGTAGCCGTAGTAGACGTCGCTCATGAGCTGGGTGCTGGTGTTCTGGAAGGCCAGCCAGTCGCCGAAGATCGCGCCCTGTCCGGCGTAGGTGTCGCCGGTGCGTCGGTGGATCCAGTCCAGGTATGTGGTCATCGCCGCCCAACTGCGGTCGATGATCGTGGTGTCGCCGGACATCTGCCACACCGTCCAGGGCAGGACGACTCCGCAGTCCGCCCAACCGCTGGCCGGTATCGGCTGGTTGTAGCGGTTGCCGGGGGCCACCCAGGTGAACTGGGCGCCGTCCTGGCCGTAGATCCGCTGCGAGTCGATGAGGCTCTCCTCGAAGTGGCTGAGGAAATTGACCGCGTCGGCGTTGTAGAGGCCGGTGTTGGAGAACAGCTGGGTGTCGCCGGTCCAGCCGAGGCGTTCGTCGCGCTGGGGGCAGTCGGTCGGCACCCACAGGTAATTGCCGCGCTGGCCCCAACGGACGTTGCTGATCAGCTGGTTGACGTCGGTGTCGTCCGTGGTGACCGTGCCGATGTCGTGGAGGGCGGAGGTGGCGACCCGGCCGGTGAGGTCGCTCAGGGTCACGGTGCCGGTGGTGGTGACGGAGACGTAGCGGAAGCCGTAGAAGGTCAGCGAGTCCTGGTGGGTCTCGCCGTCCGGGGCGCCCTTGAGGACGTAGGTGCTGGTGGCCTTGGCGGAGCGGAGGTTGGCGCGGTAGACGGTGCCCGCCGGGCCGTCGGCGCCCGCGCTGTCGTCGTTGAGCATCTCGCCGGGCCGGACGGTGACTTGGGCGCCTTCGGGGCCGCGCAGCGAGTAGCGGGGGACGCCGACCATGTTCTGGCCGAGGTCGATCACGGCGGTCTCGCCGGGGTGGAGGGTGAGGGGGAGGGCGGCCGTGCGGTGCTCACCGGTCGCGTCGGTGTGGACGGTGACCGACTGCGGCCTGCGGTCCCACTCGGGGATCAGGCGGGCGCTCTCCCCCGGGTAGGCGACGAGCCGGGAGTCCGGGAACCGCGCGGCGAAGCCGTGTTCCTCGACGCCGGACCAGCCGCCGGCGTCGTAGCCGTTCTCCGTCCAGCCGGGCAGTTCCCTGCGGGCGTCGTAGGTCTGCCCGTCGTAGATGTCGTCGGCGCGGTAGGGGCCGGTGTCCGTGGCCTTCCAGTCGGTGCCGGGTTCGGTCACGACGGTCTGGGTCGAGCCGTCGGCGTAGCGGATCAGGAGCTTGGCCTTGAGGGCGAGCCGGTCGCCGTCCGGGGAGTAGTACGTACTCCCCTCCGAGATCCGGCTGTTGTACCAGCCGTTGCCCAGCACGGCGGCGAGCGTGACCTGCCGCTCCCCCGCGACGAGAGAGGTGACGTCGTAGGTCAGGTAGCTGACGCGGGCGTCGTAGTTCGTCCAGCCGGGCGTGAGCAGTTCACGGGTCGTCGCCCTGCCGTGCGGCACCGTGACCCGGCGGCCGTTGACGTAGGCGTCGTACACGCCGAGCGCGGACACGTAGAGCCGTGCCTCGTGCACCCGCCGGCCCGTCAGCTCCGCCTGCCGTCTCAGGAGGGGCGCGCCGGCGCTGTTCGGTGCCTTGCCCGCCATGCTGATCCAGCGGGCGCCGTCCCAGCCGGTGACGCCGTCGGTGCTGAGCAGGGCGGTCTCGAAGTGGGCGGGCGGGGCGGCGGGGAGCGCGCGGCCGTTCTCGTCCCAGACCCGGACCGTCCAGTGGTAGCGGGTGGAGGGGCGCAGCTCGTCGCCCGCGTGGCGGACCGCCACCGAGTCGGCGGAGGTGACCCGTCCGCTGTTCCAGACATCCGCGCGGCTCACGGTGAGGCGGTCGGGCGCGGAGGCGACCAGGATCTGATAGGCCGTCTGGCGTCGGCCCCGGGTGGCGGAAGCGGTGCGCCAGCCGAATCTCGGCCGGGGGGCGTCCACGCCGAGGGGGTTCGTGCGGTGTTCGACGGTGAGGCCCTCGACGGCGGTCCGGTCTCCGGACGGCGCCGCCGCGGCCGGTCCCGCGCCGCCGATACCGCCCGCCACGGCCGCCGGCACGGCGCCCAGCGCCGTGGTGAGGACCGTCCTGCGGCGCACGGTCCCGCCGTTCGTGCTGTCGACTCCGTCTGTCATGCCGTTGTCCCTTCGGCCGCTCGTCGACTGTTCGGAGTTGTATCGATTCAGCCCATTCGACGGTTGAAGCTAGTGGCGGATGTGGCAGGTGTCCATCGCTTCGGCGTGGCGCATTCCTGCCAGATTCCAACAGAACCGCCCAGTGGCTTAACGTGGCGAGAAGGCATCATTTGAAACCGTTCAAAACCGGAGCAAGCCATTCACCAACCGGTGGGACCGTGCCGGAGGGCGTGATCGCACGGGCGCCGTTAGCGTGAGGTCATGATCCGGTTCGAGCAGGTCAGCAAGCGGTATCCGGACGGTACGACGGCCGTGGACGACCTCAGTTTCGAAGTGTCCGAGGGCGAACTCGTCACGCTCGTGGGCCCGTCCGGCTGCGGCAAGACGACGACCATGATGATGGTCAACCGGCTGATCGAGCCGACCTCGGGCCGGATCTACGTGAACGGCGACGACATCGCCGGCGTCGACCCGGTACGGCTGCGGCGCCGCATCGGGTACGTCATCCAGCAGGTCGGCCTCTTCCCGCACCGCACGATCCTCGACAACACCGCGACCGTCCCGGCGCTCGTCGGCTGGAAGAAGGCGAAGGCGCGGGCCCGCGCCGCCGAACTGCTCGACCTGGTGGGCCTCGACCCCAAGCGGTACGGGCCGCGCTACCCCGACCAGCTGTCCGGCGGGCAGCGGCAACGGGTCGGCGTGGCGCGGGCGCTGGCCGCCGATCCCCCGGTGCTGCTGATGGACGAGCCGTTCGGCGCGGTCGACCCGGTGGTGCGCGAGCAGTTGCAGGACGAGTTCCTGCGGATGCAGGCCGCCGTGCGCAAGACGGTGCTGCTGGTGACGCACGACATCGAGGAGGCGGTACGGCTGGGCGACCGGATCGCCGTGTACGGGCAGGGCCGCATCGAGCAGTTCGACACGCCCGGCACGGTGCTGGGGGCTCCGGCGACGCCGTACGTGGCCGAGTTCGTGGGCGCCGATCGGGGCCTGAAGCGGCTGTCGGTCACCGAGATCGAGGCCGACGACCTGGAACAGCCGCCGCTGGCCCGCCTGGACGAGCCGACCCGGGCGGCGGCCGAGCGGCTGGGGGCGGAAGGAGCGCGCTGGGCAGTGGTGCTCGACGAGGACGGCACACTGCACGGCTGGATCGGCGTCGACGACCTCGCGACGGACGGGACGGTCGGGGACCACGCGCACCGGATGAACGCCTGGGTGCCGGTGGGCGCACCCCTGAAACAGGCCTTCGGGGTGATGCTCCAGCACGACGCCGGGTGGGTCGCGGTACTGGACGGGGCGCGCTTCCTGGGCGTGCTGACCCCGGCGAAGCTGCACGAGGCGCTGCGGCGCTCGGTGGACGCGGACGCGCTCGGGGTGGCGCGGGACCAGGTGCGGTTCGACTCGGTGGCGGACGCGTAGCCGGGCGCCCCGTCCCCGTGCGGCCGACTGCCTCGCGAGCCGGCATACGAAAGGCAGGGAGTCCTTCAACTCCCCGCCACTATCAACCTATAGCGCACCGGGGGGCTTGCGGCAAGACCCCCCTCATGCCGCAGAATCTCCGGCCTGACCGCCTGGACCAGCGGAAACGGGAGTTTTGCAGTGCGTGTATTGCTGATGGCGTACGGATCGCGTGGGGACATCGAACCGCTGGCGGGGCTGGCGGCGGCACTGCGGCAACTCGGTGTCGAGGTGCGGGCGTGCGTGCCTCCGGACGAGGAGCTCGCCGCGCTGCTGACCGGCGCCGGTGCGGAGGTGGTGGCGTTCGGCTCGTCGGTGCGGGCGCTGGTGACGGGGGCACGGGGACCGTCCCCCGATCTCGCCTTCAAGGTCGCGGCCGAGTTGGTCGCGGGGCACTTCGCTGAGGTGGCCGCGGCGGCCGAAGGGTGTGACGCGCTGCTGGCGACCGGCCTGATGCCGGCCGGCGCGCGGTCGGTGGCCGAGCACTTGGGCATCCCCTACGTGCTCGCCAGTTTCCATCCGTGCGGCCTGCCGTCGTCGCGGTACGCGCCGCTGAAGCGGCCGGGCAAGCCGAACCCGCCGGGCGTGACCGACCTCAAGGAACTGTGGCGCCTGGACGCCGAGCGCGTGAACGCCCTGTACGGCGAGGCCCTCAACACCCACCGGGCGGCGCTCGGCATGCCGCCGGTGGACAACGTCCGCGACCACGTCCTCACCGAGCGCCCGTGGCTGGCCGCGGACCCGGCGCTGGGCCCGTGGCAGGAGATGACCGATCTCGAACTGGTGCCGACCGGCGCGTGGATCCGGCCGGACGACCGGCCGCTCCCGGCCGACCTGGAGGCGTTCCTGGCGGCCGGCGCGCCCCCGGTGTACGTGGGGTTCGGCAGCATGGCGATGCATGCCGCGAGCGATGTCGCCCCGGTGGCGATCGCGGCGGTCCGCGCGCAGGGCCGTTGGGTGCTGCTGGGGCGCGGCTGGGCGGACCTGGCGCCGGCCGACGGGCAGGACGACTGCTTCGCCGTCGGCGACGTCAACCACCAGGCGCTGTTCCCCCGGGTGGCCGCCGTCGTCCATCACGGCGGCGCGGGTACGACGACCACGGCCGCGCGGTCCGGTGCTCCGCAGGTGATCGTCCCGCAGGTCGCGGACCAGCCGCTGTGGGCGGCCCGAGTGGCCGAGCTGGGCATCGGCGTGGCGCACGACGGTCCGGCGCCGACCGTCGCGTCGCTGTCGGCCGCACTGGAGACGGCCCTGTCCCCGGCGGTGCGCGAGCGGGCCCGGGCGGTGGCGGGCACGATGCGCACCGACGGGGCGATGATCGCCGCGAAGCTGCTGATCGACGAGATCGGCCGGGAGAGGCGGCCCGCACCCGCGTGATGCCCGCCGGGGCGGGACCGGGGTCGTTGTCAGTGGTGCGTCCTACGCTCGGGGCATGAGAGCTTCGGGAACGTTCAAGGTCGCGGACTTCACACCGGCCCCGGTGCCGGCACCGGGCATCGAGACGGCCGTGCCGGTCGGTGTCGCCACGATGGAGAAGATGTACGAGGGCGAGGTCACGGGGCGCTCGGCCACCCTGTTCACCGCCGCGTACGACCAGGGGTCCGGCGTCGGTACGTATGTCGCGATGGAGTCCTTCGAGGGCACGCTCGACGGCCGGGCGGGCGCTTTCAACTTCGCGCACTCGGCGACGACCCTGGGCACGGACCGGCAGAGCGAGTTCTTCGTGATCGTCCCGGGCAGCGGTTCGGGAGAGCTGACCGGGATCACCGGCTCGGGCGGCATCGCGGTCGACGCGGACGGCACGCACCGGGTGTGGTTCGAGTACGACCTCGGCACGCAACGGCCGTCCGACGGCTAACTCTTGCTCGGCCGGCGCGCGGCGTCCCGCCCGAGGATGCCGAAGGCCCAGCGCTCGTTGAAGCCCGCCACGAAACCGACCGCGCACCAGAATCCCCAGAACTCGGTGCCCTTGACGGGCGCGCCCGGGTGGCCGGGAGCGGGGCAGATGTCGGCCGCCGTGGCGGGCACCTCGAAGACCGGCACCATTCCGCCGCTGAGGAGGAAGTAGACGGCCAGCGCGAGGACCCAGCCGACGAACACCCGGTAGAGGCCCTCGTGCCGCATGCTGCGGGCCATCTGGCCGGGGACGGCCACGCCTTCCCGGCCGTTGGTCTGCCGCCGCGCCAGCTGGTCCGCGCTGCCCCGCAGCCGTACCAGCACACTGAGCACCGCGCCGAAGGCACCGACCCCGCCGCACACGAACGCGCCCAGCAGGCTCCAGCGGTTGGTGCAGTTGAGGGTGATGCCCAGCGCGCCGAGCAGACCGACGCCGCCCAGCAGCGGCAGCGCGAGCAGCACCAGGCTCGCGGCGGAGCCCAGACCGAGGCCGATGTTGAGGCCGCGGCTGACGGCCGTCGCACTGTCCTGGGCGAGGCGGCCCCGCAGGTCGGCGATCTCCTCGTCGAGGTACTCGGACAGATGCTCGTTCGGCTTGGCGTCACCGAGCCGCGGGTCGCTCAGCGCGTTGCCGAGCACGCGTCGCACGGTGGCCCGGGCCGAGACCCGGGTCCGCTGTTCGAAGGCGCTCTGCGAGGCCCCGTAGAGCAGTTGCAGCTGGAGCTGCTGCTCCGGGTACAGATCTCCGAACTGCACATAGGCGCGGTCGAGCCCGGCCGCCACCACATCCATGAGTCCCTCGGGCCGCAGTTCGCTGTCCGCCCGGTCGACCGATTCGCGTGTTCCCCGCCACCACGGGTGACGGTTTCCCCCGTTGTCCCCCATGCACTGGGTGTACCCGCCCCGGCGGGCGTCGGAAAGGGCCGCCGCGGCACCAGTACGGTCACCGACGTCACGGACCCGTCACGTCAGGTGAGGACGATCGGGCAGCCGCGGCGCAGGGAGTGCTGGGCGGCGCGGAGGAAGAGGGCGACGTAGAAGGCGGCGTCCAGGTCCTCGGCCCAGGGGCCGGGGCGGGCGGCGGCGGTCTCCTTGGCCGGGCCGTCGAGGAACCAGGTGGTGAGATCGAGGTTGTCGCAGGCGACCGGTATCGCGTCGACCGGCAGCCCGACGGCGTCGGCCAGCCGCTCGGCGAGGGCGAGGACCCGAGGGGCCCCGGCGATCACCGTCGTGTCCGAGTACGCCGACTCGAAGGGCAGCTCGACTTCTTCCTCGAGCGGCGACGGCACCATGACCGTCCAGCCGCAGAGAGAGTCCACGTCCTCTTCCGACAGGTGCACGCTGCACAGTCCGAGGAAACCGTCCATCGGCGGGACGAGCTTCTCCTCGAACTGCGCTCCGGAGCCGCGGACGAACTCGGTGTCCTCGGGCACGGACTCGTAGGGCGGCAGCCCGCGCCGTCTCAGCTCCTCGTTCAGTCCCGTGGCGACAGCTCCGAATCCGCCGCCCTCCTCGCCCTCGCCCTCGTCCGCGTACTCGTCCCCGTCTTCGGCGAACCACTCGTCCGCGCCGACGCTCACCAGGTAGATCCCCATGCCCCGCAACGTACAGGGCCCCACTGACAACGCCGGTTCACTTCAGCAGGCCCTTGTCCTCCAGATAAGCCCGCGCCACATCCCGCGCCAACCGCCGCCAGCTGTCCACCTGTTGGTTCATCGACGCGAGGTCCGCCGTCGTCAGCACGGCGTTGAGCTTGCCCAGCGCCTTCGTGACGCCCTCGCTGCCGGCGCGGGCGCGATTGACGACGGGCACGATGTAGTCGGCGTTCTGGAGATGCTTGTCGTCGGCCAGCAGTACCAGACCGAAGTCGCTCAGCGTGGCGTCGGTCGTGGTCGTCAGCACCATCTGGTCGTGCCCGCTCTGCACGGCCCGCTTGGCCTGCGTGGTGCCCACCCCCTTCGGATCGACGCCGCTGATGCCGATGCCGTAGGTCTTCTTCAACCCCGGTGCGCAGTAGGGCCGTTGGACGCACTCGTCACCGGCCGCGAGCCGGACCGTCAGCCCGGACGCGCCGAGGTCGCTCAAGGTCCTCAGGTCGTGCTCGCGGGCGTAGGACGCGGCGACCGCGAACGCGTTCTGGTCCACCGCCCGCCCGGGGTCGAGGACCGTGAGACCGCGCGGCGCGGCCAGCCGCCGCAGGGCCGTCATCGTGGCGCCGAGGTCCGGCGAGCCGACCGGGGCCGCGTCGGCGCCGTGCGTCTTGGCGTTGAGCCAGTCGGCGAAGGTGGCCGCGTATTCGGGCACGACGTCGATCTGGCCCGATTCCAGGGCCGGTTCGTACAGCTCACGGTTGGCCACGGTCAGCAGGGACGTCCGGTAGCCGGCCTGGTCCAGCAGCAGCGCGTACATCTGGGCGAGCAGGTCGCTCTCGGTGAAGCCGGCGGAGCCGATGGTCAGATGGCGGCTGTCACCGGGTGCCGCCGTGACCGCGCCCTGGTTCTCCAGGGAGGGCCCGGTGGCACAGCCCGTCAGCAGCAAGGCGGCCAGTGCTCCCCAGCACCGTCTCATCGGCTTCCCCTCGCCCAGTGCGGCGCGAGCCGCTCCGCGATCTCGAAGACCCCTTCGACGATCAGCGCGAACACGGCGACCAGCACCGCCCCGGCCACCACCTGGGGCGTACTGGCGAGGTTGAAACCCGCCGTGATGATCCGGCCCAGCCCTCCCCCGCCCGCCAGCGCGGCGATCGTGGCCGTCGCGACGAGCTGGACGGCGGCGATCCTGACCCCGTTCAGGACCATCGGGAGCGAAAGGGGCAGCTCCACGTGAAACAGCATCTGCCGTCCCGTCATGCCCATCCCGCGCGCCGCCTGGACGACGCTGCGGTCGACCTCCCGCATGCCGACGTACGCGTTGGTGAGCAGGGGCGGCAGGGCGAAGAGGACGAGCGCCACGACCGTCGGGCCCTCCCCCCAGTCGCCGATCGGCGTCAGAAGCAGCAGGACCAGCACCGCGAACGTGGGCACCGCCCGGCCGATGTTGGAGATGTTGACCGCCAGGGCGCCGCCCTTGCCGAGGTGCCCCAGCACCAGCGCGACCGGCAGCGCGATCAGACAGCTCACCACCAGGCAGACGACCGTGAGGACGAGGTGTTGCAGCAGCCGGTGCCAGATGCCGTCGTCGCCCGCCCAGTGCGCGGAGTCGGTGAGCCAGTCCCAGGCGTCGGTGAGGGTCGTCATCCGCGCCTCGCCCTCGTCCAGGGGGTGAGCAGCCGCTGCACACCGAGGAGCAGGACGTCGGCGGCTACCGCGATGACGACACACAGCACGGAGGCGGTCAGGACCTGTGCCTTGAAGTAGGTGTTCATCCCGGCGTAGATGAGGTTGCCGAGTCCGCCGTGGCCGACGATCGCGCCGACCGTCACCAGGGACACCGCGGAGACCATGGCGATGCGGAGCCCGGCCATCGCGGCGGGCAGGGCCAGGGGCAGTTCCACGGTGAGCAGGAGGCGGATCGGGCCGTATCCCATCCCGCGCGCGGCCTGCCGGGTCTCCTCGGGGACGGCCCGCAGCCCGGCGAGGATGTTGCGGACCAGCAGGGTGAGCGAGTAGAGGACGAGACCCGCGACGACCAGGCTCGCGGAGAGCCCGTAGACGGGCAGGAGCAGGGAGAACATCGCCAGGGACGGGATCGTGTAGAGGATCGTGGTGACGGCGAGGACGGGTCCGGCCGCCCAGCCCCAGCGCCGTGCCAGGACGGCGAGCGGCAGGGCGATGACGAGGCCGATGAGCACCGAGACCGCGGTCAGTTGCAGGTGCTGGACGACGGCGTCCACGAGGATCTGGCGGCGGGTGCTCAGATACTCGCCGCAGATCCACTCGTTGCGTGCGAGGCAGTCGTCCGGGGGCGCGGTCACGGGTCCATTGCACCGGGCGGGCCCGGGGGTCGGCTCGTTGTGGTGACCCGTACGGGGTGGTGCTGAGTACACCATCCGATACGGGTTCTGCGCCCCGTGTGCGCCGGGCCCGGTCTCCGTAGGTTCTTCGGCAGGGCACAGGGGGTGCCCGGCCGAGAGGTGATGAGGATGTTGCGCACAGGTTCGCGACGCAGGCACGACACGGGACCCGCCGCCGAGGCGCTGCGGCTGGTCAAGGTCACCAAGACCTACGGCAGTGACGACAGTGCGGTGACGGCCCTGGACGGCATCACGCTCAGCCTGGGCCGGGGCACGTTCACCGCGGTCATGGGGCCGTCGGGGTCCGGGAAGTCCACGCTGCTCCAGTGCGCGGCCGGGCTGGACCGCCCGGATCACGGCATCGTGGCCGTGGACGGCACCGAGTTGAACGGCGGTACGGAGGCGGAGCTGACGAAGTTCCGGCGCGGGCGGGTGGGGTTCGTGTTCCAGCAGTACAACCTGCTGGACACGTTGACCGTCGCGCAGAACACGGTGCTGCCCCTGAAACTGGCCGGGCGGCGGGTCGACCGCGCACGGGCCCGCGAGATCCTCAGCCAGGTCGGTCTGGGCGACCGGCTGGGACACCGCCCCGACCAGTTGTCCGGCGGGCAGCGGCAGCGGGTCGCGATCGCCCGGGCGCTGGTCTGCGAACCCCGGGTGATCTTCGCGGACGAGCCGACCGGCGCCCTGGACACCCGCAGCGCGCGCACGGTGCTGCGGCTGCTCCAGGAGGCGGTACGGGTGCACGGGCGGACGGTGGTGATGGTGACGCACGACCCGGTCGCCGCCAGCTACGCCGACTCGGTGCTCTTCCTCGCGGACGGCCGGCTGGCCGGTCAGCTCGCCGCGCCCACCGCGGACGCGGTCGCCGAGCGCCTCGCGCACCTCGGCGACGACGTGACGGCGGGGGTGTGAGCGATGTTCGTGCTGGCCATGCGGTCGATCCGGCAGCGTCCCGGACGGTTCCTCGCGACGCTGCTGTCCGCCTTCCTGGGCGCGGCGATCATCATGACGTTCAACTCGATGCACGACACGGCGGCCGGGAGCGGCGTCGACTCGGTGAGCTCGGACACGCTGACGACGGCGGCGAGCGTGGTGGGCGGTTACGGCTCCCTGCTGGTGTTCTTCGCCGTCGCCTCCACGCTGACGGTGAATGTCCGTCAGCGGTCGGCCGAGCTGGAGCTGCTGCGCTGCTCGGGGGCGACCCCGGCGCAGCTCAAGCGGATGGTCGTCGGTGAGGCGCTGGCCGTCGCGCTGGTGGGGGCGGCGCTGGCGGTCGGGCCCGCGATGCTCGGTGGGCGAGCGCTGCTGGAGGTGTTCCAGGACAGCGGTCAGGTGGCGGATTCGGTCGCGTACTCCTTCGGTCCGATCGCCCTGCTGACGGGTGTCGACATCACGCTGGTGGCCGCGGTGGGCGCCGCGTTCCTCGCCGTGCGGCGGGCGACGCGCGGGAGCCGGCGGCGGGGCGGGGCGCGGCGGGTCCTCGCGTACGCCGCGCTGGCGACCGGCGCCCTGGCGGTGTGCTGCACCTTCTTGATGAAGGCGACGGACGAGGCGTTGATGGCGCCGCCCGCGTACGGGGCGATCCTGCTGTCGGTCGGCTTCGCGCTGCTGTCGCCGCGGCTGCTGAAGGGGCTGCTGGACCGGCTGACGCTGTCCGGGGCGAGCGGCTGGCTCGCGGTGCGGAATCTGCGGCAGCGGGCCGGGGAACTCGCCGGCATCCTCATGGCGCTGATCCTGTTCACGGCGGTGGCCACCACCACGCTCACCGTGCAGTCCGTGGAGAGCGACGCCGTCGAGGCCTCGGGGCTGGTGAAGTCGGTGGACGCGAAGAACCTGGAGACGCTGAACTTCACGGTCGTCGGGATCATCGTCGTCTTCGTCTGCGTGATGCTGGTCAACTCGCTGTACGCGGCGACCACGTACCGCAGCCGGGAATTCGGCCAGCAGCGGCTGGCGGGCGCGACGCCGGGTCAGGTGCTCGGCATGGTGGGCGCCGAGGGGCTGGTCCTCACGGTCGCCGGTGTCTTCCTCGGCACGGTCGCGGCGCTGGCGGGGATCGTTCCGTTCACCGTCGTGCGCAGCGACGCGGTGCTGCCGGGGCAGCTGTTCGGCGTCTGGCTCGCGGTCGGGTCCGTCGCGGCGGCGGTGACGGTGGGGACGAGTCTGGCGACGGCCCGCAAGGTGCTGCGGACACCGGCGACGGAGGCGGTGGCCCTGGCCGCCTGAGCGGATTCGGTCCGAGCGGCGGCTGTCACGGCAGCGGATTCGGTCCGAGCGGCGGCTGTCACGGCAGCGGATTCGGTCGGAGGGGGCGGCTGCCACGGCAGCGGATTCGGTCGGAGGGGGCGGCTGCCACGGCAGTCGCCTCCTCGGCATGTTCGGCGCCGCCGGCTGAGACCACTGGGTGACAGGAGCCCTGAACAAGCGCTTAGATAGGTGGACCGCCCGCGCTCCGCGGCCCGCCGTCGCCACCGCCCAGGAGGCCCCGTTGTTCACGTCCGTCGACGACGTCTCCGCACGCCTCGCCGAGACCGGCTACCTCGCCTCGCCCTCGGTCGCCACCACCGTCTTCCTCGCGGACCGGCTCGGCAAGCCGCTGCTGGTGGAGGGACCCGCCGGGGTCGGCAAGACCGAGCTCGCCAAGGCCGTCGCCGAGATCGCGGGCGCCGAGCTGGTGCGGTTGCAGTGCTACGAGGGCGTCGACGAGTCCCGGGCGCTGTACGAGTGGAACCACGCCAAGCAGCTGCTGCGCATCAGCGCGGGCCGCGACGAGACCTGGGACGAGACCCGCACGGACATCTTCAGCGAGGAGTTCCTGCTCACCCGTCCGCTGCTCACGGCGATCCGCGGCGACGAGCCGAAGGTCCTGCTGATCGACGAGACGGACAAGGCCGACGTCGAGGTGGAGGGCCTGCTCCTGGAGGTGCTGAGCGACTTCCAGGTCACCGTGCCCGAGCTGGGCACGATCGCCGCCACCCGGCGCCCCTTCGTCGTCCTCACCTCGAACGCGAGCCGTGAGCTGTCCGAGGCGCTGCGCCGCCGCTGCCTGTTCCTGCACATCGGGTTCCCCGAGGAGGAGTTGGAGCGCCGGATCGTCCGCCTGAAGGTGCCGGGCCTCGACGCGGCGCTGGCCGAGTCGGTGGTCCGGGTGGTGGGGGCGCTGCGGGCGATGGACCTGCGCAAGGTGCCCTCCGTCGCGGAGACCATCGACTGGGCGCGCACCCTGCTCGCGCTCGGCGCCGACGCGCTGGACGAGACCGTCGTACGGGACACCCTGGGCGTCCTGCTCAAGCATCAGGACGACGTCCTGAAGGCGGCCGCGAAGCTCGATCTGGACGCGCTGTGACCACGCCCGTCGCCGAGCGCCTCACCTCGCTCGTCGCCGCCCTGCGCGCCCACGGCATCCGGGTCGGGACCGGCGAGACCGTGGACGCGGCCCGGGCGATGGAGGCGCTCGGCCTCGCCGACCGGGAGCTGCTGCGCGAGGGGCTGGCGGCGACGCTGCTGCACGGCACCGCCCAGCGGCCGGTGTTCGACCCGGTCTTCGACCTCTACTTCCCGCGCGGTGTCGGCGCGCCGGAGTCGGCGACGACCGACCGGGACGAGCTGCGCAACCGGCTGGCGGCGGCGCTCGCGGCCAACGACGAGGCGCTGCTGGCGCGGCTGGCCGCGGAGGCCGTCGACGGTTTCGGCGGTTACGGGTCCTCCCCCGGCTCCGACGGCTGGTCGTCGTACCAGACCCTCGACCGGCTGCGTCCGCAGACGCTGCTCGCGCGGGTGCGCGCCGACGTGCGCGCGCGGAGCGGGAGTGCGGGATTCGCCGACCGGTTGCTCGACGACGAGATCCGGCGCCGGGTCGAGGTCTTCTGGGGGCTGGTGGCGACGGAGGCGCGGCGCCGGGTGGCCGAGCGGCGCGACCGGGACCGGATCGCCCGCCGCGCGGTGGCGCCGACGGCGGACCGGGTCGACTTCCTGTTCGCCGGGAAGGACCGGCTGGCCGAGCTGCGCCGGACGGTGCAGCCGCTCGCCCGGAAGCTGGCCACCCGGCTCGCGGCCCGTCGGCGCCGGGCCGCCCGGGGCAGCATCGATCTGCGGCGCACCTTGCGCGGGTCGCTGTCCACGGGTGGGGTGCCGATGCGGCCGGTGCTGCGCCGGCGCCGCCCGGCCCGGCCCGAACTGGTGCTGCTGTGCGATGTGTCGGGCTCGGTGTCCGGGTTCTCCGACTTCACGATGCTGCTGGTGCAGGCGTTGCACGACCAGTTCAGCAAGGTGCGGGTGTTCGCGTTCGTCAACCGGATCGACGAGGTGACCCGGCTGCTGGAGCACGGCGCGGCCGACGCTGCGGGGCTCGGCGCCCGCATCCAGGCCGAGGCGAGGCTCACGGGCTATCACGGCAGCAGCGACTACGGCGTCGCGCTCGGGGAGTTCGCCGAACTCCACCATGACGCGGTCGGCTCCCGCACGACGGTGTTCGTCCTCGGTGACGCGCGCACGAACATGAGCGACCCGAACCTCGCCGCCGTCCGGCAGATCACCGAACGGGCCCGCCGCGTCTACTGGCTGAACCCCGAGCAGCGCTCCCTGTGGGGCACGGGCGACTCCGCGGCACCCGAGTACGCCGACCTCGTGGAGATGCACGAGTGCCGCAACGTCCGGCAGTTGGGCGCGCTGGTCGGACGACTGCTGCCGATCTAGGCGGCCGGCCGCGGGGAGCGGACGCTGTGACCGACGGCGCGGCCGGCCGCACGGAGAACCGATCGGGTCGCCTGTCGCCGACAGGGCGAACCGATCGGCTTCCGCGCGGCAGCGGCGCCTGTCACCCTTCGGAAGGCTTGGCGTACTCGTTGGCCATCGTCCCCGCGAAGTCGTAGACCACGCACTGTTCGTCGCCGACCACCCAGGCGTCATGGCCGGGCGCGGCCACGAAGACGTCGCCGGGGCCCACCTCGCCCTCGCCGCCGTCGTCCATGACCATGTGCATCCGGCCCTGGACGACATAACCGTTGTGGTGCACTTGGCAGCTCTTGGTCCCGACGATGGGCCCCACGCACTCGGACCAGCGCCATCCGGGTTCGAACGTCCCCACCGCGAAGTCGAGGCCGGTGAGGTGAACGGCTTCCAGATGCCCTCGGGGGAAGTCCCGCCGCTCGTCCGGCTTGTCGAGGGTCTTCATCTCCAGCATGTCGGCTCTCCCTTCAGCACAGAGCCCCATTCACCTCATCGTCCGCCTGTCCACCCGAGGCCGCCATTCGGGTGAGCCCTCACGCCCTGGCGGGTCCGCAGAGCTCGGCGAACCGCGCCGCGTCGACGTTCCCGCCGGAGACGATCACCCCGACGCGGCCCGGCAGGTCCGTCAGCCGGCCGGACAGCAGCGCGGCCAGCGGAGTCGCGCCGCTCGGCTCGACCACGATCTTCAGATGCTCGAAGGCGAACCGCATCGCGTCCCGGATCTCGTCGTCGCTGACCAGCACGATCTCGTCGACGAGCCGCTGGTTGACGGGGAACGTCAGCTCCCCCGGGGTGTCCAGGGCCTGCCCGTCGGCGATGGTGCGGGGCACCGGGACCGTGACGCGATGACCGGCCGCCAGGGAACGCCTGGTGTCGTCCCCGGCCTCCGGTTCGATGCCGACGACGCGGACACCGGGGTGCAGCCCCTTGGCCGCCGTGGCGCTCCCGGCGATGAGCCCGCCCCCGCCGACGGGCACCAGCAGCGCCCCCAGCTCCCCTGTCTCCTCCAGCAGCTCCAGGGCCGCCGTGCCCTGCCCGGCCATGACGTCCGGGTGGTCGTACGGCGGGATCACCGCGAGGCCCCGCTCGGCGGCCAGGGCCGCGGCGATGGCCGCCCGGTCGCCGGTGTAGCGGTCGTACGAGACGATCTCGGCGCCGTAGCCGGCGGTGGCGGCGCGCTTGGCAGACGGGGCGTCCTCGGGCATGACGATCACCGCGGTGCTGCCGAGTTCGCGGGCGGCGAGGGCGACCGCCTGGGCATGGTTGCCGGAGGAGTAGGCGGCGATGCCCCGGGCCAGCTGCTCGGGTGTCAGGCGGGAGGCCGCGTTGTAGGCGCCGCGGAACTTGAAGGCGCCGACCCGCTGGAAGTTCTCGCACTTGAGGAAGACCTCGGCTCCCACGCGCGCGTCGAGTGTGCGCGAGTGCAGCACCGGGGTGCGGTGGGCGACGCCCTTGAGCCGGTCGGCGGCGGAGCGGATGTCGTCGAGGGTGACGGGCGGGGGCGTACTGGTCACGCGGGTCCTCCAGGGGTGGCGGGGGTCGTGGCGCGGGCCTGGGAGAGGTAGCTGTAGGCGGAGGCGCGGGAGATGCCGAGCCGGGCGGCCACCTGCTCGACAGCGCGGCGCACGGCGAAGACGCCGCGCTCGTCGAGGCTGCGGAACAGCGCGAGGCGGCCGGCACGGTCGAGCGCGCCCCACGGCTGGTCCCGGTGGGTGTCGAGGATGACGTCGACCACGGAGTCGATGTCGTCGCCGAAGGTGGTGACCGGCAGGTCGGCCGGGGCCGCCCCGATTCCGGCCAGGGCGCCGAGCAGCGCGTGCGCGTCGCTGACGGCGGTCACGTCGAGGTTGACGCAGAGGGCGCCGAACACCGTGCCCGTGGAGTCGCGCAGCACCATCGTGGACGACTTCACGGTCCGGCCGGTCCGCGTGCGGGTGACGTAGTTCAGCTCGTCGCGCGCCTCGTCCCCGCGGGCCACGATCCGCAGGCCGATCTCGCTCATCGCCCCGCCCACCGCGCGCCCGGTCACCGATCCGGCGAGGGCGACGACGGACTTCTCGGGGGTCCGGTAGTCGTGCAGGACCACTTCGCACAGGGGCCCGAAGGTCGCCACCAGCCCGTCGACGACCGGGGTCAGCGCGGCGACGATCGCATCCCGCTCGGCTTCCCGTGCTCGCTCGGACGTCATGCCGTACTCCGGACTCTCGCGACGGACCAGGACTTCTAGATTACAAGTCCAACCCTTGGACGTACAGTCCAAAGCATGGCCGTCGGCGGAATCCCCTTTTGAACCGCTGCACGAGCAAGATCTACGCCTGGGACGTGGTCAACGAGCTGCGCAGGGTGTCCGCGTCCCCGATGGACCGACCCAGCCGGGCAGCTGGGAGTGCCAGACGAGAGCGTGGCCGTGCAGCCGCCGGCCGTGGGCGCCCGGGCGCGGTGCGCGATCTGGTCGCCGGGGCCGAAGTCGAACGAGCCGCGGGACGGCTCGGTGGTCTGCCACTTCCTCTCGTGGCTCTCCTCGGGCGGTCGGTGGGAGGTGGTGGTGCGGGCCTGCTTCCGGTCAGGGGGTCGACAGCTCGAACCGTGCGACGCGGACCGCGCCGCCGAGCGCCTGGGTGGCGTGGTTGAAGAGGGCGAAGCGGTATCCCATGAAGAACCGCCAGTCGTTGCCCAGGGAGGCGGCGGGGCCGAGGCGGGTGAAGGTGGTGCCGTCGGTGCTGTACGAGAAGGTTCCGGTGCGGGGCGAGCCGGGCCGGATGTCCGCGGTGGCCCGCAGCCAGATGCGACCGCCGGATGCGGGCGCACTCGCGGCCTCGGTGCCGGTGCCGGTGGTGTTCCAGTTGGTGTCCATGGTCAGCCCGTTGACCATCACCACCCGGGTCGCCCCGCCGTCGCGCTTGAGGCCGATCCAGGCGGAGGAGTCACGCAGCAGCGCGAGCCCGGCCCGGTCGCCGTCCCGCATCGCGGAGTGGTCGAGCTGGACCGTGGCGGTGGAGGTGGGGCCCTGGATGCGGTGGGTGAGGGTGTTGCGGGCCCAGTAGAGGTCGCCGGTGACCGTCGCGGTCCCCAGGGTCAGGCCGTTGTTGACCGACCACTTGCTGTTGTCCGGGTTGTGGTTCCACTCCCAGCGCGGTTTCAGGACCGTGCCGTCGAAGGTGTCGACGCCGGTCAGCGGGGTGACCTGACGGGGTGGTGGCGGTACGACGGGACTGGGGTAGGAGGCACCCCATGCGCCGTTGACGAGCTGCACGACGGGCCAGCCGTCCGAGGTCCAGGTGACCGGTGCCAGCGCGGGCATCCGGCCGCCGGGGTAGGCGTCGACGAACGCCATGTAGTACCAGGCACCGCTCTGGGTCTGCACCAGCCCGCCCTGGTGCGGGACACCGCCGCCGGGGATCGGCCCGCGCAGGTCGAGGAGGACCTGCCGCATCGTGTACGGGCCGAAGGGACCGCTCGACGACTTGAGGATGTACTGGCCGTTCGCGGGGCGGGTCAGGAAGATGTAGTACTGCCCGTTGATCTTGTAGAAGCGGGAGCCCTCCAGCGTGCCGACGCTCGACGGGGTGCGGAACACCTCCTGGGTGCGGACCTGGCTGCGGCCGTCCGGCGAGAGCTGGGCCACGCTGATGGTGGTGTTGCCGTACGCCACGTACAGGGTGTCGTCGCTGTCGACGAGCAGTCCGGCGTCGTAGTAGGGGGTGCTGATCGTCGTCAGCCTGTTCCACGGCCCCTCGACGGCGGTGGCGGTGTAGACGTACGTCCGGGCGAAGTCGATCTGGCCGAGCCAGTAGAAGGTCCTGTTGCTCGGCCGGTAGGCAAGCGACGATGCCCAGATGCCTCTGACGTAGCCGCGGGCGCCGTTCAGGTCGTACTTGGCGCCGAAGTCGAGGACGGGCACCGAGTGACCGGCGATCTCCCAGTTGACCAGGTCGTAGGAGCGTAGAACGGGGGCGCCCGGCGAGTAGTGCATCGTCGAGGCCGAGGCGTAGTAGGTGTCACCGACGCGGATGATGTCGATGTCCGCGAAGTCCTGCCAGATCACCGGGTTCGGGTAGGTCGCCGCGGCGGCGCGGGAGGTCCCGGCCGAGGGCAGGACCGCGGCGGCGGCGAGGCCGGTGGCCGCGGCCAGGGCGTGGCGCCGGGACAGCGGTAGGCCAAGCGGCCGGCCGGGTGCCTGTTCAGAGCATGACAGGTCAGGGTTCGATGGATCCATGGCGGCGGCTCCTTGCGGCGTGATGCGCTACGTTCGGAATATCGGACATGGATCGACGGGGCGAGCAACCTGGATGATTGGGGAGACGGCCGACACCGTCAATACCCTTCGCAGAATTCGCCGTTCACATCGAAAGTTTCGACCGGCCGATCGCAGGTCTCCGCAGGTGAACGAGGAAACCGGCACACCCCGTTGACATGTCCGATCGCCTCTCTAGTATCCGTTGCACCTTGAGTTTCCGAATGGCGTTCGAAATTTCGGAACTCAGTCTGTGGCGTCCTCTCAGAAAGGGAGCCTTAGGTGCACCGACGATCAGGCGGACTGCTCCGCCTTCTCGCCGCCGCCGCGCTGACGGTCACCGCGACCGTGACGGCCTCCGCTCACTCCCCCGCCTCGGCCGCGCCGGGCAGTCCGGCCCTCACCCCGCCGCTGGGGTGGAACAGCTGGAACAGCTTCGGGTGCGGGATCACCGAGACCCAGGTCCGCCAGGCCGCCGACGCGATGGTGTCCTCGGGCATGCGGGACGCCGGCTACCGGTACGTGGTGGTGGACGACTGCTGGTTCGACCCGCAGCGTGACGCGCAGGGCAACCTGCGGGCCAGCCCGACCAAGTTCCCCAGCGGCATGAAGGCGCTCGGGGACTATATCCACGACAAGGGCCTGAAGTTCGGCATCTACCAGGTGCCGGGCGACCGCACCTGCGCGCAGACCAGCGGCGCCTACCCGGGCTCCACCGGCAGCAGAGGGCACGAGGCCCAGGACGCCGCGACGTTCGCCTCGTGGGGCGTGGACTACCTCAAGTACGACTGGTGTTCCTCCAGCGGCACCCGCGACGAGCAGGTCGCGCGGTTCTCGCTGATGCGCGACGCGCTGCGCGCCACCGGCCGGCCGATCGTCTACTCCATCAACCCCAACAGCTTCCACGCCATCACCGGTTCGACCTACAACTGGGGCGAGGTCGCCGACCTGTGGCGCACGACCGAGGACCTGCTCGACATCTGGCAGAACGGCAACACCAACAGCTACCCCATGGGCGTCGGCAACGTCCTGGACGTCAACGCGCCGCTGGCGGCGCAGTCCGGGCCGGGGCACTGGAACGACCCCGACATGCTGGTCGTCGGCCGTCCGGGCCTGTCGCTGACGGAGTCCCGCTCGCACTTCTCCCTGTGGGCGCTGATGGCCGCCCCGCTCATGGCCGGCAACGACATCCGCACCATGTCCGCCGACGTGAGCGCAATTCTGCGCAACCCGCGGCTGCTGGCGGTGAACCAGGACCCGCTGGGCGCGGGCGGGCGCCGGGTCCGCGACGACGGCAACACCGAGGTGTTCGCCAAACCGCTGTCGGACGGCTCGGTCGCGGTCGGCCTGTTCAACCGGGGAAGCGGCACCGCGACGGTCACCACCACGGCCGCGCAAGTCGGCCTGTCCGGCGGGCCGTTCACCCTCACCGACCTGTGGACCGGCGGCACGTCGAGCAGCTCCGGGCAGATCTCGGCGAGCGTCCCCGCGCACGGCGTGGCCGTCTTCCGGGTGAGTGGCGGCAGCCCCGTCGCAGCCACCACCTCCCGCCTGCGCGGCACCGCGTCCGGCCGCTGCGTGGACGTCGACAACGCCTCCACCGCAGCCGGCGCCACGGCACTGCTGTGGGACTGCCACACGGCCGCCAACCAGCTGTGGACCACCTGGGCGGGCGGCGAGATCCGTGTCTACGGCGACAAGTGCCTGGACGCCTACGACCAGGGCACCGTCAACGGCACCCGCGTCATCACCTGGCCCTGCAACGGCCAGGACAACCAGAAGTGGACCCTCGGCTCCGACGGGTCGATCCGCAACGTCCACGCCGGGCTGTGCCTGGACACCAACGGCGCCGGCACCGCGAACGGGACCCCGCTGGTCCTGTGGAGCTGCACCGGCCAGCCCGGCCAGAAGTGGCCCCGGGCGTGAGCAACCGCCTTTCCGCGAAGGGAGTTTCACGGTGACGAGAATCAGAAGCCTGTTATGGCCGACCGTGGCCGCAGTGCTGGCCGTCCTGGGCATGGGCGGCACCGCGCTGGGCCAAGGCCAGGCCGCGACCGCCCCGGACCGGGCGTCCGCCGCCGCGGCCCCGAGCACCGGGTGCGGCAAGGCCCCGACCCTGACCAGCGGGACGCACACGATCACCAGCGGCGGCAAGAACCGCAGCTTCATCCTGAAGATCCCCGACGGCTACGACCCCGGCCACCCCTACCGGCTGGTCTTCGGCTTCCACTGGCTGGGCGGCACCTCCACCGACGTCGCCACCGGCCGCACCGTGGAGACCGGCACCTGGGCGTACTACGGGCTCCAGCGACTGGCCGGCACCAGCACCGTCTTCGTCGCGCCGCAGGGCCTCAACAACGGCTGGGCCAACAACGGCGGCGAGGACGTCGCCTTCGTCGACGACATGCTCCGGCGGATCGAGTCCGACCTGTGCGTCGACACGACACAGCGCTTCGCGCTGGGCTTCAGCTACGGCGCCGCCATGTCGTACTCCCTCGCCTGCTCCCGGGCGACGGTGTTCCGCGCCGTCGCGGTCCAGAGCGGCGGACAGCTCAGCGGATGCAGCGGCGGCACCCAGCCCATCGCCTACCTCGGCGTGCACGGACTCAGGGACAACGTCCTCAGCATCTCCGGAGGCCGGGCGCTGCGGGACAGGTTCGTCAAGAACAACGGCTGCACCCCCCAGAACCCGCCGGAGCCCGCCCAGGGCAGCCTGACACACAGGATCACCTCCTACTCCGGCTGCTCGGCCGGGCACCCGGTGGCCTGGGCCGCGTTCGACGAGGGGCACATCGCCGCCCCGCAGGACGGCGCCCCCGGCGACAGCGGCCGGACCTGGCTGCCCGCCGAAGTGTGGAAGTTCTTCACCCAGTTCCAGGACTCCACCCCGGAGCCGGAGCCGGAGCCGGCCGCCTGCCGGGTCACCACCGGCGTGAACGCCTGGAACACCGGCCTCACGTCCAGCATCACCCTCACCAACACCGGTGACACGGCGATCGACGGCTGGTCCCTGGCCTTCACCCTGCCCGCCGGCCAGACCATCACCTCCGGCTGGAACGCGACCTACTCGCCCACCTCCGGGCAGGTCACCGCCAGGAACGTCGCTTACAACGCCACCATCGCCCCGGGCGCCTCCGTCGACCTCGGCTTCCAGGCCACCCACACCGGCGACACCGCTCCGCCCGGCTCCTACACGCTCAACGGCACGGCCTGTACGACGTCCTGACCCCGACCCGTGCCCGACGCGGTACGCCCGCCAGGGCACAAGCCTCGTCGGGGCGAACGCGCGTCCCGCCGGAGCGGCCGCTCCGGCGGGACGCCGTCGTCCGTCACGGGTGCGGGGGCGGGGGCGGCAGGGTGGACAGACCCGGTGACGACTCGGGCCAGACCAGCAGCATCGGGCACGGGGCGTGGTCGACGACGAAACGGCTGGCGGGCCCGAGGCTGTGCGGGCCGAGGTGCGTACGGTCCCCGTCGCGGGCCAGGATCAGCAGGTCGCAGCCCTCGGCCGCGGCGACGACCTCCCGCTCGACATGTCCGGTGCGCTCGGTGCGGGTGCAGGGACGGCCCAGCCGGTCGGCGGCGGAGCGCAGCAACTCCCCCGCGGACTCCGCGGCGAGGCGCTCCATGCGCGCGCCGGGGTCCCGCTCGCGATGCCCCCGGCCGAGCAGGCCGGCGAACGCACCGTGCGCCGCGCCGGGGACGTCCCCCGGCGTGACGTGCAGCAGGACGATCTCGGCGTCCGCCGGGGCATGGGCGCGGGCGGCGTCCACGCAGGCGGGCCAAGTGCCCTCGACGATCCAGACGACCACGGACGACATGGGTCACCCTCCTCCGACGACGGCCAGCGAGCCCCACAGTGCCAGCACCGCGACGCCCAGACTCGCGGGCACCGCGTACACACCGAGCCGGGTGAACTCCTTCAGCTCCACCTCGCTGTCGTGGGCGTGCACGATACGCCGCCACAACAGGGTGGCCAGCGAGCCCGCGTAGGTGAGGTTGGGGCCGATGTTCACCCCGAGCAGCACGGCGAGGACGGCGCCCGGCCCCGACGGGGCGGTCAGCGGCAGCAGCACCAGCACTGCGGGCAGGTTGTTGATGACGTTGGCGAGCACGGCGGCCAGCCCGGCGAGCGCGAGCAGCTCCCACAGTCCGGTGCCCGCGGGGATCAGGTGGCCGAGCGCCTCGTCCAGCCCGTTGTCGACGACCGCCCGGACCACGATCCCGAGGGCCAGCACGAAGGCGAGGAACGGCACCGAGGCCGCGCCCAGCAGCGCCCGCGGGGTGGTGCGCCGCCGCAGCAGGGCCCGCGCGGCGAGGGCCAGGGCGCCGCCGAGGGCCGCCCAGGCGGGGTCGACGCCGACCGCCGAGGTCAGCACGAACCCGGCCAGCGTGCACCCCACGGTCACCAGGGAGAACATCGGCAGCCGCGGCGGCTCGGCGCCGGAGGGAGCCTGCGCCCCGGCGTCCAGGTCCACGGCGAAGAAGCGGCGGAAGACGGCGTACTCGACGGCGATCGCGGCCAGCCACGGCAGGGCCATCAGCGCGGCGAACCGGGTGAAGCTCAGCCCGCTGGCGGCGAACGCCAGCAGGTTGGTGAGGTTGGAGACCGGCAGCAGCAGGGACGCCGTGTTGGACAGATGGGTGCAGGCGTAGACGTGCGGCTTGGGGCGGGCGCCGAGCCGGGCCGCGGTGGCGAACACCACCGGCGTCAGCAGCACCACCGTGGCGTCCAGACTGAGCGCCGCCGTGATCACCGACGCCGCGACGAACACCTGCGCCAGCAACCGCCGCGGCCGCCCCGCCGCGGTCCTCGCCATCCAGGCGCCGCAGGCCTGGAACAGTCCGTCGTCGTCGCAGAGCTGAGCCAGTACCAGGACCGCCGCGAGGAAGCCGACCACCGGCCCCAGCCGTTCGACCTCGTCCAGCGCGTCGTCCAGCGGGATCGCGCCGGAGACGACCGCCAGTCCGGCCGCCGGCACGGCGACCACCGCCTCCGGCCAGCCGAAGGGCCGGATGACCGCGCAGGCCAGTACCAGGACGAGCAGGGCCGCGGAAAGGACTTCCGCGAACTGGGTGTTCAGGATCGGGCCCTTCGCTCAGCGCACCCGGCCGCGCGGCTTCAGCGGCGTCACCGGCAGTTCGGGGGCGGGCAGCGGAGCACCGTCGTACCCCTTCACCTCGCCGAAGCGCGTCCCTTCCATCCAGTCCTGACGCGCCTGCACGATCTCCTCCTGGGACCGTCCGATCCAGTTCCAGAACATGATCAGCTCCTCCTCGAACGGCTCACCGCCCAGGAGCATCAGGCCCGCGTCCGACGCGGCGCGCAGCGGCAGTTCGGTGCGTCCGCAGCCGAGGTAGAGCATGGAGCCGGGCAGGACCGGGACGCCGTCCACATGGGCCTCGCCGGACATGGACAGCACGGCGTACTCGAAGTCCGGCTCCAGCGGAAGGCGTACGTCCGCACCGGCGGCGAGGGCGAGGTCGGCGCCGACGATCGGGGTGTACGCCGTTCCCGGCGAGGTCGCGCCGTCGAGGTCGCCGAGGATGAGGGTGGCGGTCAGGCCGGGGGCGGTGACCTGCGGCAGCTCGGCGTGGTGCTCGAAGCGCGGGTCGGTGTGGCGGTGGCTGTCGGGGAGGGCGACCCACAGCTGGGCGCCGTGCAGGAACCGGGCGTGCGACCTGGGGCTCTCCTCGGAGTGGCTGATGGCCCGTCCGGAGGTCATGAGGCCCAGCTCGCGCGGGCGGATGGTCTGGAGGCTGCCGGTCGAGTCGCGGTGCAGGACCTCGCCCTCGTGCAGCCAGCTGACGGTCTGCAGGCCCATGTGCGGGTGCGGGGGCACCTGCATGCCTGGCTCGTCGGCGATGTCGTCGGGGCCGTAGTGGTCGACGAAGCACCAGGCACCCACCATGCGCCGCCCCAGGTTGGGCAGCAGTCGGCGGACCTCGCTGGACTCGCCGAGTCTGACGGTGCGCGGGCTGAGGAGTTCGCGAACGGGCTCCGCCACCACGAAGCCGCGGCCACCGCACAGGGCGGGAGCCGCCTCGCGATCAAGATTGCTCATGGCGCCCAACCTAGCCCCGCGGACCGCGTCCCGTCAGTCCGTCGTTCCGGCTGTCCCGCCGACCCCTACTTAGTAGCCAAGTACATAGTAGCCATGTACTGTATCTGTCATGAGCAAGGGTTCCGAGAACGCGACGCCCGGTTTCCTGGTGTGGCGACTGTCGATGAAGTGGCGGACCGCCGTCGACCGCGCGGTGGCCCCGCTGGGCCTGACCCACGCGCAGTACTCGCTGACGGCGTCCCTCTACGGCATGCAGCGCGCCGGCGAGCGCCCCAGCCAGCGGCGGCTGGCCGACCACACCGGACTGGAGCCGCTGTACGTGTCCAAGCTGGCGCGCTCCCTGGAGTCGGCCGGCCTCCTCGAACGCACCCGGGACCCGCGCGACCCGCGCGCCGTCCAGTTGGCGCTCACCGAGCAGGGCCGCACCACGGTCCGGCAGGCCATCGACGTCGTCCACGAGCTGCTCCAGCAACTGCTGGCCCCGCTCGGCGGGCTCGACAGCGACCGCACCCGGGAGCTGAGCCGCGACCTCGCGACCCTGCTCGACGCACCTCTCGATCCCTTCGTCCACACGAGTGAGCAGATCAAGGAGCAGCCATGACCACCACCACGCCCGCCCCGACCCCCCTGGTCGACCCCCGCGTCATAGCCCTGGCCCACTACGCGGGCCGCGCCCTCCTGGAGAAGGTGCTGGCCCGGCACGGCGTGACGTTCCAGCAGTCCGTCACCCTCCGGGTGGCGGCCGTCGCCGACGGCCCGGTCGAGCGCGCGCACCTCGTCGGCAGCGTCGTCGACTCGCTCAAGGTTGCTGCGAACGAGGTGCACACCGTGGTCGACGGGCTGATCGCGGCGGGACTGCTGACTCCGCACGGCGCGTCCCAGGTCCGGATCACGGAGACCGGCCGGGAGCTGTACGCCACGACGTCCGGCGAGACCGCCCCCATCTCCGCCCGGATCTACGAGGGCATCCCGGCGGAGGACCTGGCCGCGGCCGGGCGGGTGCTGACCCTCATCACCGAGCGGGCCGACGCCGAACTGGCCGCGATGGACCGGTGACCCGGCATCCGCGGAGGAATCGGTAGTGGAATATTGAACAAACGCGCTCCGTTGACGGCGTCGAAGGAGGTCACGAGTGGACACGACGTACTACGACCACGGAACGCCGGCGGAGCGCTGGGAGCGCGCGCGGATGTTCTTCGACGCCAAGGACTACGCCGCCGCGGCACGCGTCCTGGGCACGCTGGTCGAGGAGGTGCCGGAGCAGACCGGACCGCGGCTGCTGCTGGCGCGCTCCTACTACCACTCGGCCCAACTGCGTCGCGCGGAGGCCGAGTTGCGCATCATCGTGGAGCGCGACCCGGTGGAGCACTACGCCCGTCTGATGCTGGGCCGCACACTGGAGCGGCAGAGCCGCCACGAGGAGGCCGAGCCGCACCTGCGCATGGCGTCCGCGCTGGCCGGCGACTTCGACGAGCTCTGAGCGACACCGTACGAAGCGACGCCGGACCAAGCGGCGCCGTACGACACGAGGGCCCGGTTCCGCGACGGAACCGGGCCCTCGCGCGAGGTCTCAGACGCGGCTCGCCCGCCGGTGCGCGAGCTCACCCAGCGCCACGTCGACGACGAGGAACACGGCCAGCGGAATGCCCAGCAGCGGCACGAAGTACCCGAGGGCCGCGATCAGCGCCACGCACGGCAGCAGGATCTGCGGGGGCACCTTCTGCCAGGCGCCGCGCGGGACCGGACGGCCGAAGCCGTTGCCGCGGCCGCGCATCCACCACATGCGGTAGCCCCAGACGATCAGCAGGACCAGGGAGAGCGCCACGAGCATCAGCACGATCTGGTTGCCCAGGCCGAAGAGAGTCCCGGTGTGCAGGTCGATGCCCCAGCGGGTCAGCTTCGCGAGCACCGGGAAATCGTCGAACCGCAGCACGTCGGTGACCTGGCCGGTGGCCGGGTCGACAGCGACCGCGTCCTGCTTCTCGGGCCAGCTGCGCTGGATCTGCTTGACCACGTACGCCGACGACGCGTCCGCCGGCGGCACGATCTCGACGGGGTCGCCCAGCCCCTCGGCGCGCGCCGCCGCCAGGACCGTGTCGAGGCCGACGCCGTGCTCGGCGGCCCCGGCAGAGGCGGCGGCACCGTGTCCGGAGTGGTCGCCGCCCGCGGTGGCCGACACCGACGGCGTGGCCTGATCGAGCGCACCGCGCAGGTCGTCGATGCTCGCGCCGGCGTAGGTGGACCAGGTCAGACCGGTCACCGACAGGAAGAAGAACCCGAGGGCGGCCCAGACGCCGACCGTGGCGTGCAGTCCGAGCGTGCGGCGCCGCCCTTCGGTGCCGCGCACGGTGCGCCGCGCCCGGCGCCGGGTGAACCACAGCACCAGTCCGGCCCCCGCGATCACCCACAGCCAGCTCGCGGCGAACTCCGTGTAGAGACGGCCGGTCTCGCCGAGGTGCAGATTGCGGTGCAGTTCGGAGATCCAGGTGCGCAGCGGCAACGCGCCCGTGGAGCCGTACTGTTCGAGGGCGCCCTCCACCTTTCCGGTGTACGGGTCGACGAAGACCGCGAGGGTGTGGCCGGGGTCGACGCCCTTGACCCCGGAGAGCAGGACCCTGGTCGTCGCGTCGTCCGCCGGGGAGGGCCGCACGGCCGCGACGGAGCCCTCGGGGTGGGCCGCGCGGGCGGCGCCGACCTGCTCGGAGATCGGCAGCTTGGCGTCGCCGACGGCGGAGACGGTCATCTCGTCGGCGTACACGATCTTCTCGGCCTGGAACGACGCGGCGTACAGGAATCCGGTGACCGCGGCCACCAGCAGGAAGGGCGCGACGAACAGTCCGGCGTAGAAGTGCAGGCGCAGCACCAACGGGCGCAGCGGTGCCCAACTGCTGGGTTTCGGGAGCGGTTCGGCGGCTTTCGGGGCCTCGTCGGTGGTCGTCGAGGGAGCGGAGGTCATCGGCGGCTTACTCCGGTGGGTGGGGACGTGCTCGGTTCGGTCGGTCCAGTAGTCGGACGGAACGCGCCCCGAGTTCCCGGGGGTTGAAGTGGCCCGCGTCACACAGAGGGTCGGCATGGCATGCTGGCGCGATGGCAACTCCCCCTGATCGACCGTCCCTTGCCGAGCTGGTCGAGGAACTCCTCGCCACCGGCGGCCCGCTGCCGATCGTGACGGCCGGCGAGCCGGTCCTGCGGCACGGCACCGAGCGTTTCGAGGGCCAGCTGGACTCCGCGCTGCTGGCCCGGTTCGTCGAGGCGCTGCGCGTCACCATGCACGCGGCGCCCGGTGTCGGCCTCGCGGCGCCGCAGGTGGGGGTGCCGCTGCGGATCGCGGTGATCGAGGACCCGGCGCCGGTGCCGGACGAGGTGCGCCTCGCGCGGGGGCGGGTGCCGCAGCCGTTCCGGGTCCTGGTCAATCCGTCGTACGAGGGGGTGGGCGCCGCGCGGGCCGCGTTCTTCGAGGGCTGTCTGAGTGTGCCGGGCTGGCAGGCGGTCGTGGACCGGTACGACAGGGTGCGGCTGACGGGCGAGGACGAGCACGGACGGTCGGTGGACGAGGTGTTCTCCGGGTGGCCCGCGCGGATCGTGCAGCACGAGACGGACCACCTGGACGGCACCCTGTACCTGGACCGGGCGGAGCTGCGCTCGCTGTCCTCGAACCAGGCGATGGCCGAGCGCTGGTCCCAGCCGACGCCCAGGGACGCCGCCGCCTCCCTGGGCTTCCGGCTGCCGGACTGACGGCCGGCGGTCCCGCGCCGCCGCGCACCGCCGGACGTCACCGTCAGCTGTCCCGGAACGTCTCCAGCAGGCGCAGCCACACCTCGCTGATCGTCGGATAGGACGGGACGGTGTGCCACAGCCGGCTGATCGGCACCTCTCCGGCGACGGCGACGGTCGCCGAGTGGATGAGCTCGCCGACGCCCGGGCCCACGAAGGTGACGCCGAGCAGGATCTCGCGTTCCAGGTCGACGACCATGCGGGCCCGGCCGCGGTAGCCGTCGCCGTACAGGCTCGCGCCGGCCACGTTGGCGAGGTCGTAGTCGACCGCGCGGACCCGGCGGCCGGCCTGTTCGGCCTCCGCGAGGGAGAGGCCGACGGCGGCGGCCTCGGGGTCGGTGAAGACGACCTGGGGTACGGCGGCGTGGTCGGCGGTGGCGGCGTGCGCGCCCCACGGGTCGGTCTCCAGCAGCGGGGTGCCGGAGGCGCGGGCGGCGATGGCGGCGCCGGCGATGCGGGCCTGGTACTTGCCCTGGTGGGTGAGGAGCGCGCGGTGGTTGACGTCACCGACGGCGTAGAGCCAGTCGGTGCCGGTGACGCGGAGGCTGTCGTCGACGTCCAGCCAGGAGCCGGGTTCCAGGCCGACGGTGTCCAGGCCGATGTCGTCGGTGCGCGGGGCGCGGCCGGTGGCGAAGAGGATCTCGTCGGCCTCGATACGGTCGCCGGTGTCGGTGACGACCACGACGGTGCCGTTCTCGCGGGTCACCGACTCGACGGAGGTCCCGGTGCGGACGTCGGCGCCGGCCGCGGTGAGCGCCTCGGCGACCAGTTCGCCGGCGAAGGGCTCCATGCGGTTGAGCAGGCCCTTGCCGCGGACGAGGAGGGTGACCCGGGAGCCGAGGGCCTGCCAGGCGGTGGCCATCTCGGTGGCGACGACTCCCCCGCCGACGACGATCAGCCGGCCGGGCGCGGCCTTGGCGCTGGTGGCCTCGCGGCTGGTCCAGGGTTTGACCGTGTCGAGTCCGGGCAGGCCGGGCAGGAGGGCGCGGGTGCCGGTGCAGACGGCGACGGCGTGCCGGGCGGTGAGGACCGTGTCGCCCACGGTCACGGTGCGCGGGCCGGTCAGGCGGCCGTGTCCGCGGTAGAGGTCGGCCCCGATGCCGTCGAGCCACTGGACCTGGCCGTCGTCCTTCCAGTGGGAGGTGTAGTCGTCGCGCCGGGCGAGGACCGCGGCGGTGTCGAGGGGGCCCTGTACGGCCGGGGCGAGCCCCGGCAGGCGGCGGGCGTCGGCCTGGGCGATGACCGGGCGCAGCAGGGCCTTGCTGGGCATGCAGGCCCAGTACGAGCACTCGCCGCCGACCAGCTCGCTCTCCACGACCGCGGTGGCGAGGCCGGCCGCACGGGTGCGGTCGGCGACGTTCTCCCCCACCGGCCCCGCTCCGAGCACCACGACGTCGTACACAGTGGATTCCGTTTCCGTCATGGGGTCAGTCTGAAGGGTGGTGTGCGCTCGGGTCACATGGGTACGCGCGCGGAATACCTACCCGGCAGGCCGTGTTTGTGCGGACAGGCCCGATGGCCCCGACCCCAGGAAGAGGGATTGACGTCATGAGCAACACCGTGGAGCTCACCAAGGAGAACTTCGACCAGACGGTCACGGACAACGACTTCGTCCTGATCGACTTCTGGGCGTCCTGGTGCGGGCCGTGCCGTCAGTTCGCGCCCGTCTACGACAAGGCGGCCGAGGAGAACCCGGACCTGGTCTTCGGCAAGGTGGACACCGAGGCGCAGCCGGAGCTGGCGGCGGCCTTCGGCATCCAGTCGATCCCGACGCTGATGATCGTCCGTGACCGGGTGGCCGTGTTCGCGCAGCCGGGTGCGCTGCCGGAGGCCGCGCTGACGGACGTGATCGGGCAGGCCCGCAAGCTGGACATGGACGAGGTCCGCAAGGCCGTCGCCGAGCAGCAGGCCAGCGCCGAGCAGAACGGCCAGTGACGTACCGGGACTTGCCCTGGGGTGCTCACCACTCCAGGGGAAGTCCCGTGTAGTTGGCGGCCAGTTCGGCGGCGGCGTGCCGGGACGCGGTGATCCGCCGCAGCCGGGCCAGCTGGAGCCGGTGGTCGAAGGGGTCGGCGTCCGGGCGGGTGTGCAGCATGGTCGTCATGTCGTACGAGAACCGGGTGGCCTGCCAGACGCGGGCGAGGCACGACTGCGAGTAGCGGTCGAGGAGTTGCTCGGAGCCGCTGCGGTGCAGCTCGGCGAAGGCCCGGGCCAGCAGGCATACGTCGGAGACCGCGAGGTTGAGGCCCTTGGCGCCGGTCGGTGGGACGATGTGGGCGGCGTCACCCGCCAGCAGCAGCCGGCCGTGGCGCATGGGTTCGTGGACGTAACTGCGCATCGGCGTCACGGACTTGGCGGTGATCGGGCCGCGGTTCAGGGTCCAGTCGGCGTCGATGGCGAAGCGGGCGGCGAGTTCGTCCCAGATGCGGTCGTCGGGCCAGTCGCGGGGGTCGGTGCCGTTGGGCACCTGGAGGTAGAGCCGGGACACCTGCGGTGAGCGCATGCTGTGCAGGGCGAAGCCGCCGGCGCCGCGCGCGTAGATCAACTCCTCGCAGGACGGGGCCACATCGGCGAGGATGCCGAGCCAGGAGTACGGGTAGTCGTGGGCGTACGCCCGCCCGGTCCCGGCCGGGAAGGTGTCGCGGGCGATGCCGTGGAAGCCGTCGCAGCCGACGACCCAGTCGCAGCTCAGGGTCTGCTCGCGGCCCTCGTGCAGGAACCGGACGACGGGCGTCGCCGACTCCGGCTTCTCGATCGTCAGCGCCTCCGCCTCGAACAACAGCGGTGGCCCGTCGGCGAGTTGGAGGGACACGAGATCCTTCACGATCTCGGTCTGGGCGTAGATCGTGACGGTACGGCCGCCGGTGAGGACCGGGAAGTCGATGTGGTGGCGTTCCCGGTCGAAGCGCAGCTCGATGCCCTGGTGGACCAGGCCCTGCACCCCCAGCCGTTCGGCGGCGCCGCACGCGCGCAGGGCGTCGACCGTGCCCTGCTCCAGCATGCCGGCCCGTTGGCGCTGCTCGACGTATTCCCGCGTCCTCGCCTCCAGCACGACGCAGTCGATGCCCGCGTGGTGCAGCAGACGGGCGAGGAGCAGTCCGGCGGGGCCGCCGCCGATGATGCCGACCGTCGTGCGCATGGCACGCCTCCCCTCGGTGACAGCTTGGCCGACAGCCTCTCAGGTGGACTCGCGGTGCACCACCGCGGCCGCCAGCACCTTGTGTGTCTCGGGTGCGGCGGAGGGGGTGCGCACCGCGCGGTCGACGAGTTCGGCGAGGGCGCGGCCGGAGGGCAGGTCGAGGCGGACCGTGCTCAGCCGGGGCCGCAGCAGCCGGCCGAGCATGAGGTCGTCGGCGCCGATGACGGCCGCCTCGCCGGGGATGCCGATGCCCTGGTCCAGCAGAGCGCGGGTGAGGAGCATCGCGTACTCGTCGTTGTACGCGAACACCGCGTCCAGGCCCAGCTCGCGCCAGCGGTTGGCGAGCCGGCCGGCGGCCTCCTCGGTGTACGCGAGGGGCAGGTCGGTGACGGTGGCGTCGGTGCCGCGCAGGGCGGCGCGCACACCGGCCAGCCGGGGCCGGGAGAAGGCCTCCAGGCCCGCCTCCTCGGGGACGACCACGCCGATCCGGCGCCTGCCGCGGTCGTACAGGTGGCGTCCGGCGCGGTGACCGACGGTCTCGTGGTCCATGAGCAGGGCGTGGGCGCCCTCGACGCTCTCGGGGCCCAAGGTGACCACGGCCCGGGCGCCGGAGCGCTTGAGCACGGCGACGCCCTTCGGGCCCAGTCCCGCGCCGGGCACCAGGACGGCGACGGGCCGCAGTTCGGCCCAGGCGCGGGCGGCCTCGTCGCCGTGGAGTCCGACGCCGCCGTGCTGGACGACGGTGTAGTCGAGACGGCTGAGGGCCCACTGGAGTTCGTTGATGAACTGGCCGTAGAGCCGGCCGACGGGGATGGAGGGGGCGGGCATCAGGACCAGGCGGCTGTGTCCGGCGCGCAGGCTGCGGGCGGCGGCGTGCGGCACGTACCCCAGCTCCTTGGCGGCCTCGTGGACCCGGCGGCGGGTGGGTTCGCTGATCCGGACGGCGCTGGTGTTGTTCAGGACGTAGGAGACGGTCGCGCGCGAGACGCCTGCCAGGCGGGCCACATCGGCGCTCGTGGGCACGGAGCGCGGTGCGGGGGCCCCGGGGGCGGGCGTTTTCGGTATCTGCACCATGACGTACGGCATCTTTGCAGAACCTGTGGAGACGGGCCCGGGCGGGGCTCTCAGGCGGGCGGCGCGGTGCGTGTCACCCGGGCGACGAGGTCGGTCCAGCCCGCCTCCAGCCGCTCCAGGGGCATCTCGCGCTCCCTGGTCAGGTGGTGGATCTGGGCGGGTTCGAGGTACGCCAGCAGCGGCCGGGCCAGGAGGTCGCTGTCGGCGTCCGGGACGATCTGCCGCAGCAGCATCGTGACGTGCATGGTCAGGGCACGGTTGGAGGGGTGCGAGTAGCGGCGGGCGGGCTCCGGCTCGGCGGCGAGCTGGAGGTCGAGCTGTTCCACCGTGCGGTACAGCAGGGCCACGCCGAAGGCGCGCAGCCGCTCCACGGGCGGGGCGCCGGGGCCCAGGGGCGGCGGGCCGCTCATGAAGTCCGTCTGGAACTGCCGCGCCGAGTGGTCCAGCAGTGCCATCAGCAGGCCGGTGCGGTCGCCGAAGCGGCGGAAGACGGTGCCCTTGCCGACCTGGGCGGCGGCGGCCACCGCCTCCATGGTGACCCCGGCCGCGCCGTGCTCGGCGATCAGCCGGGCGGCGGCCTCCAGCAGCCGGGCCCGGTTGCGCGCGGCGTCGGCGCGCAGGCACGGCTCCTCCTCGCGCGCGCCGAGCTGGAACAACCCGGTCTCGCCCAGGGGTTCGTGGGACCGCGGGAAGGGCGGCAGGTCGGCGGACATGGAGACAGCGTAAAGCATCGGGAATGAAACTGGACCGCGGTCCGGTTAGGGTGATAGAAACTTAAACGGACCCCGGTCCGGATTGTGACGGCAGTGTTTCAGCACCCCCCTGGAGTTAGCATGTCTGTTCGTATCCTTGCGCTCGTCGGCAGTCTTCGCGCCGGTTCGCACAACCGCCAGCTCGCGGAGGCGGCCGTCAAGTTCGCGCCCGAAGGTGCCTCCGTCGAGGTGTACGAGGGCCTGGCCGAGATCCCCTTCTACAACGAGGACATCGACGTCGAGGGCAGCGTCCCGGCCGCCGCCGCCAGGCTGCGCGAGACCGCCCAGGCCGCCGACGGCTTCCTGCTCTTCGTCCCCGAGTACAACGGCACCATCCCGGCCGTCCTGAAGAACGCCATCGACTGGCTGTCCCGCCCGTACGGCGCCGGCGCCTTCGGCGGCAAGCCAGCCGCCGTGGTCGGCACCGCGTTCGGCCAGTTCGGCGGCGTGTGGGCGCAGGACGAGACCCGCAAGGCCCTGGGCATCGCCGGTGCGAAGGTGCTGGAGGACGTCAAGCTGTCCATCCCCGGTTCCGTGGTCCGCTTCGCCGAGACCCACCCGGCCGACGACACCGAGGTCGCCGAGCAGCTGACCGAGGTCGTCGCCCGACTGCACGGCCACGCCGGCCAGACCGTCGCCGCCTGACCGTCCGGATCACCTCACGCGAGGGGCCGGGGCTCTTTCGAGCTCCGGCCCCTTTCGCGCGTGAGCGGCCTGCGGGTCAGTACCCCGCGATCGGCGCCAGCTCCCGCAGTTGCGCCAAAGCGGCCTCCACCGCGGGACGTGCACGGCCGCCACGCCGGGTGCAGGTGAGGAACTTGCGGTGCGGATCGCCCGCGCAGGGCACCCGGGTCACGGGCAGGTCCGGGGTGAGCTGGGCCAGCCGCGGGACGAGCGCGACGCCGAGGCCGTGGGCGACGAGCTGGGCGGTGACGTTCCAGTCCACGGCCTGGTGGACCACCGCGGGACGGAAACCGGCCTCCCCGCAGGCGGAGATGACATGCGTGTGGCAGGGACTGTCCGGCATGGGCGCGATCCAGTCCTCGTGCGCGGCCTCCGACAGGTCGACGCGCTCCCGGCCGGCCAGCGGGTGACCGACCGGGACGACGAGGTCGAACGGGTCGTCCAGGAGCGGCCGTTGATCGAAACGGGCGTCGCTCAGCGGCGGGTTGTACGGGGTCGCCTCGACGATCGCCAGGTCGATCTCGCCCTCGAAGAGCAGGTCGAAGCTCTCCGGCACGCCCGCCTCCCGGATGTGCACGGCCAGCCGCGGATACCGCTCCTGGAGCCGGACCGCCATCGGTGCCAGCAGCACCGAGATCGCCACCGGGTACCCGCTCACCCGCAACGGCCCCGCCGGGGCGCCCTGTTCGGCCCGCAGATCGAGCTCGGCCTCCTCCCAGCGGGCCTGGATGGCGTCGGCGTGGACCAGCAGGCTCTCCGCGGCCGGGGTGAGGCGCACCCCGCGCCCCTGGGGTTCGAGGAGGTCGACGCCCAGGTCACGGGCGAGCTGACGGATCTGCTGCGAGGCGGCGGACGGGGTGAAGTGCAGGGCCCGGGCGGCCGCGGTGACCGTGCCGTAGTGCGCGACCGCTCGCAGGACATGAAGCCGGCGCAGGTCAATCATGAAGCCCACGCTTCAAGGTGCCGTCCAGAAAGTCAACCTGGACGTGTACGAAAGCGATGCCGCACCCTGGATCGTGTCGCGACGGTCCACCAGCCGCGCCGGCCAATCGGCCACGACGTACGAGGAGTTCCCATGACCAGCACGATCCGCACCGGCTGCCCGCACTGCGGCTGGCCGGACGACGCCGAGCCCTTCCAGGTGGTGTCCCGGCACGTGACCGCCGCGGGCAGCACCCTGTGGACGCGCTGCGGCTGCGGTTCCCTGCAGGTCCGCACGGTGGACGACCGCGGCATGCGCATCGTCTCCCGCAGCCGCCCCGCCTAGGCCGGCGCTCAGGCGGTGGCCCCGGGGACGCGGCCCGGCCTCAGTCGAGTCCCGCCAGCCGCTCGACGGCAGGGGCCGCGAACCGCTCGACGAAGGCCGCCGGTTCGCCGGTGCGCGGGGCGAGGATCACCGTCTCGACGCCGAGCTTGGTGTAGCCCTCGATGTCCCGGGTGAAGGCGTCGAGATCGCCCGTGGCGAGCGGTTCGCCGGAGTAGGCGACGGTCTTGCGGATCGTGTCGTAGTCCCGGCCCTCGGTGTCGCAGTGACCGCGCAGGACGTCCAGTTTGTGCGCGACCTCCTCCGGCGTGGTGGTGAACAGGTTGCAGGCGTCGCCGTACCGGGCGACCAGCCGGAGCGTCTTCTTCTCGCCCCCGCCGCCGATCATGATCTCGGGCCGCGGGCTGCTGACCGGCGCGGGGACGCACAGGGTCTCGGCGAGCCGGTAGTACTTGCCCTCGAACGGCCCGTCGGTCCCGGGGTCCCACATCTGCAGGCAGATCCGCAGGGTCTCCTCCAGCCGCTCGAACCGCTCGGCGAGCGGCGGGAACGGTACGCCGAGGCCCGCGTGCTCCCGGTCGTACCAGGCCGCGCCGATCCCGAGGGTGGCCCGGCCGCCGGACAGCACGTCCAGCGTGGTGGCGATCTTGGCGAGCAGCCCCGGGTGCCGGTAGGTCACCCCGGTCACCAGGGCGCCGAGCTGCACCGTGGCGGTGCGGCCCGCGAGATAGCCGAGGGTTGTGTAGGCCTCCAGCATGGGGTCCTCGGCGCCGCCGTTGAACTCCATCTGGAAGTAGTGGTCCATGACCGACAGCCAGCTCACTCCCCCGGCCTCGGCCGCGGCACCCGCCGCGGCGAGTTCGGCGGCGAGCGCGGGCCCGCCTCCGGGGTGGTCGAACCGGTTGATGTGCACGCCGACCCGCATGGCCGTCTCCGTTCCGCCGGGCTCCGTCACTGTCCACCGACCTCCGTCGACCGCAGTCGACCTCCGTCGTCCAGGCCGACGCTAGGTCTTGGAGCGTTCTCGAAGTCAAGGGGTGCGGCGGCTCTTGGGGAGGCTGTCTCGTGGGGGCGCGGGGGCCGCCAGGGGCCACCTGGAACCGTGGAGGGGCAGGGGTGGCGAGGGGGCGCGGGCGGCGGACGGGGGCCGGGGCGCGAGGGGCCACCGGGGGCCGGGGGCGCGGGCGGCCACCGGGGGCCGGGGGCGCGGACGGGCCGCGAGGGCCGGGGCGCGAGGGGCCACTGGGAACCGCGGAGGGACAGGGGCCGCGAGGGGGCCAGAGACCGTGAAGCGCACCGAGGGCCACCAGGAGCCACTCACGGGCACGGGCCGCGAGGGGCGCCGGAGGCCGCGAAGCACACCTAGGGCCATCAGGAGCCGCTGACCGGCAAGGGCCGCGAGGGGTGCCGGAGGCTCATGGGAGGGGTGGGACGAGGGGCGCCGGGACGGCCGTTCTCGGTCCGTCGGGCCGCTCACTCCCCCGGCCGCGTCCGCAGTCGCTCCAGGAGGGCCGCTTCCGCCGCCTCGGAGCGTGGGTCGTGCCAGGGGCCCAGGGTGACGGCGCGCAGACGGCGGCCCCTCGGGTCCAGGAGGTGGCCGCCGAGTTTCATCGGCCAGAGCGTCAACGCCCGGTCCGCGACGTCGAGTTCGGGGAAGCGTTCGGTGAGCCGCGTCTCGAAGGGCGCGATGTCGTCGACCGAGCGCAGCCAGGCCGCGAGCAGCAGGTTGTGCGGTCCGGACAGGGAGGCGCAGAGCCGGATCTCGCGCAGGGCGCTGATCCGTTCGGCGAGATGCGGGGCCCGGCTCTGCGGCACGGCGGCCCACAGCGACACCGAGACCGGCCAGCCGGACAGCGTACGGGCGACCTCGCACCGGTAGACGAGGGCGTGCTCGGCGTCGAGCCGGTCGAGGCGGCGCCGGACGGTGGTGGGGCTGAGTCCGGTGCGCTCGGCGAGCCGGGCGGCAGACTGCCGGGGGTCGTCGCTGAGTGCCTGGACGAGCTCCAGGTCGCGCCCCTCCAGCAGCTTGCCCGCCTGCGGCCGGACCCCGGCGGCCGTCACCGGCGCGAGCCGTCGGCGCTGCTCCTCGGTGAGCCGGTCCAGGCGCCAGCGGCTGCCCTCGGTGTGGAGCGTGGTGGCGACCTGGGTCCGGGAGGCGGCCACGCCGTCGAGGGCCCCGAGCCGGAAGCCCACGTACCGGGCGAGCTCGGCCTGATCGCTGAAGACGGCGGTGACCAGCAGGTCGCGGCCCCCGCTGACGTGCTCCAGGTTGAACACGTGCGGGTCCTCGGCGATCGCGGCGGCGACCGTGTGGAGCCGCCCGGCCGCGCAGTCGACCTCGATGAAGGCGACGACCGAGGGCGCGTGCGCGTGCGCCGCCGGATGCACGCTGATCCAGGCGTGACCGGCCCGGGTCAGCCGGGCCCACCGGCGGGCGACGGTCGAGGCGTCGAGGCCGAGGACGTCGCCGATCGTCTGCCAGTCCGCGCGCGGCGCGATCTGGAGGGCGGTGACGGGAGGTAGTCGAGTTCGTCGAGCACGGGTCACTCCTCGACCTGGATGATGCGGCTGTTTCCTGCAAATGATCTGCGGACCACGGTGGATTCCTGCACACGTGCGACGTTGATCGGAGGCATCGGCACTATACCGGCCATGTTCAAGCACAGCGACGCCCTCGTCCTCGAAGACTCCCTGATCCGGCTCCGCCATGCGCTGCACCGCGAGCCCGAGCTGGGGCTCGACCTGCCGCTGACCCAGCGCAAGGTCCTCGACGCGCTCGCCGGTCTGCCGCTGGAGATCACCCTGGGCAAGCGGCTCACTTCGGTCACCGCGGTGCTGCGCGGCGGCCGTCCCGGTCCCGCGGTCCTGCTGCGCGGCGACATGGACGCCCTGCCCGTCCAGGAGGACAGCGGCGTCCCGTACGCCTCGCAGGTGCCCGGCCGGATGCACGCGTGCGGGCACGATCTGCACACCGCGGGACTGGTCGGGGCGGCGCGGCTGCTGGCGGCCCGGCGGGAGGAACTCGCGGGCGACGTCGTGTTCATGTTCCAGCCGGGCGAGGAAGGCATGCGGGGCGCCGCCCTGATGATCGAGGAGGGGGTCCTCGACGCGGCCGGCAGCCGGGTGGTGGCAGCGTACGCGCTGCACGTCACCTCGACGCTGCTGCCCACCGGCTTCGCGGCCGTCCGGCCGGGCCCGATGCTGGCGGCCTCCGACACGGTCACGGTCCGGGTCGCCGGCGCGGGCGGCCACGGCTCGACCCCGCACTCCGCGAAGGACCCGGTCCCGGCCGTGTGCGAGATGGTCACGGCCCTGCAGACGATGGTCACCCGCACCGTCGACGTCTTCGACCCCGCGGTGGTGACGGTCGGCTCGCTGCACGCCGGTTCCGCGGGCAACGTGATCCCCGAGCACGCCGAGTTCGAGGCGACCGTACGGTCCTTCTCCGCGGCGACACAGGCCAAGGTCAGGGCCGGGATCGAGCAGACGGTCCGCGGGGTCGCCGCCGCGCACGGCGTGGCCGCCGACGTCGACTACCGGGAGAACTACCCGGTTACCGTCAACGACCCCGAAGAGGCGGCGTTCGCGCTGCGCACCGCCCAAGACCTCCTCGGCGCGGACCACGCCTTCGAGGCGCCGCGCCCGCTGACCGGCTCGGAGGACTTCTCCTTCGTGCTGCGCGAGGTGCCGGGGGCGTACGTCGGACTCGGCGCCTGCCCGCCGGACCGCGACCCGGCGACCGCCGCCATGAACCACTCGCCCCGTGCCGTCTTCGACGACCGCGCCGTCCTCGACGCGGCCGTGTTGCTCGCCGAACTCGCCGCCCGCCGCCTCGGGCGCACCGCCGAGGAGGCCGTGTGAGATCCCCCGATGCGACCCCCTCCCCCGCCGCCGCCCCCGGCGTGGCGGCGGAGCGGCCCGCGTCCGTGCGTGCCGTCGTCGGCCTGCTGGTCCTCTTCGAGCTGACGAGCGGTTTCCTCCAGGGCGGCATCACACCGCTGCTCCCGGAGATCGGCAGCGAGCTCGGCATCCCCGACGCCGAGCTGGCCTGGGTGATCTCCGCCCAGCTCCTCGCCGCCGCGGTGTCCGTGCCGGTCCTCGGCCGGCTGGGCGACCTGTACGGTCACCGGCGGCTGCTGCGCATCGCCCTCGGCTGCGTCGCCGTCGGCACGCTGCTCGTGGCGTTCGCCGATTCCTGGCCGGTGCTGCTCGCGGGCCGGGTGCTGATGGGTCCGCTGGCCGCGCTGCTGCCCCTGGAGATCGCGCTGGTCCGCGACCGGCTCCCGGTGGACCTGGCCCGCTCCGCGATCGCCCGCCTGGTCGGGGCGCTGGCCCTCGGCACCCTGCTCGGCGGGGTCGTCCTGGGCGCCGCCCAGGAGGCCACCGGAGACGTACGGACCACGCTCCTCGTCCCCGCGGTCCTCGCCGTGGCCTGTGTGCCCGTGTCCTTCCTGGCCGTGCCGGAGTCCCGGCGGGCCAGCGGCGGCAGACTCGACTGGCCGGGCGCGGTGCTGCTGAGCGCGGCCATGGTGCTGCTCCTGTCCGGGGTGTCCGCCGCGCAGGACGAGGGGCTGCTGTCCGGCACGGTGCTCGGCCGGCTGCTGCTCGCGGTGCTGCTCGGCGGGGTGTGGGCGGCGGTAGAACTGCGCACCGCGGAGCCGCTGGTGGACCTGCGGGCCCTGGCCGACCGCAGGGTGGCCCCCTTCTTCGTGGGCGCGTTCGCCTTCGGCGTCGTGTACTTCGGCAGTCAGACGCCGGAGGCCACGTTCCTCGCCGCCGACCCGGAGCGGACGGGGTACGGCTTCGGGCTCTCGGCCCTGTCGATCTCCCTGGTGGCCCTGCCGGCGGCGGTGACGGCGGTCGTCACCTCCTCGCTCACCGCCCGCATCGCGGGCCGTGTCGGCTACGTCCCGGCGGTGACCGGCGCGTTCGTCCTGATCGGCGCGAGTTTCATGGTCACGGCCGTCCTGCACACGGCGGTCTGGCAGCTGGTGGCGGCGAAGGTGCTCGCCGGGCTGGGTACGGGGGTGGCGCTCGGCGCGATCCCGACGGTGATCGCGGAGGGCAGCGACCCGTCCCGTACCGGCGTGACGACCGCCCTGTACAACAACGTCAAGACGCTCGGCGGAGCGATGGCGGGCGGCGTGACGGTCTCCCTGCTGGCCGCGGCCACGAGCCGGGGGCCCGGCGACGCCACTCCCGCCGAGTCGGGTTACGTGGCGGTCTGGCTGCTGTGCGCGCTCCTCGCCCTCGGCGCGGCGGCGGTGACGGCGACGGCCCGGCGGGCGGGACGCGACGGCGGTTAGGAAACCGTCTCCTCCGGCTCTCCCTCCCCCCGCTTCTTTTCCTTCCGCCCCTTCGAGGCGCGCAGGCTGGTGAGGGTGGTGACCGCGAGGACGAGCACGATGAAGCCGAGCGAGAAGGGGATGCTGATCTCGGGGACGTGCACGCCGGACTCGTGCAGCGCGTGCAGCAGCAGCTTGACGCCGATGAAGCCGAGGATGATCGACAGGCCGTAGCTGAGGTGGACGAGCCGCTTGAGGAGGCCGCCGATGAGGAAATACAGCTGGCGCAGGCCCATCAGGGCGAAGGCGTTGGCCGTGAAGACGATGTACGGCTCCTCGGTGAGCCCGTAGATGGCGGGGATGGAGTCGAGGGCGAAGAGGAGGTCCGTGGAGCCGATCGCCAGCATCACCACCAGCATCGGGGTCATGACCCGCTTGCCGTTCTCCTCGATCCACAGCTTGGTGCCGTGGTAGCGGTCGGCCACGCCGAAGCGCTCCTCGACCGTCCTCAGCAGCTTGTTCTCCTCGTACTCCTCCTCGTGGCCCCCCTTGCGGGCGTCCTGGACGAGCTTCCAGGCGGTCCAGATCAGGAAGGCGCCGAACAGGTAGAACACCCAGGAGAACGCGGAGATGATGGCCGCGCCGGCCGCGATGAACCCGGCGCGCAGCACCAGGGCGATCAGGACGCCGACCATGAGCACCCGCTGCTGGTACTGCGAGGGCACCGCGAACCTGGACATGATCAGCACGAAGACGAAGAGGTTGTCGACGCTCAGCGACTTCTCGGTGATGAAGCCCGCGAAGAACTCCCCGGCCGGTTCGCCGCCACTGAACACGAGCAGACCGATCCCGAAGAGACAGGCGAGCGCGACCCACACGGCCGTCCAGACGCCGGCTTCCTTGAGGGACACGTCGTGCGGCTTGCGGCCGATGAAGAAGTCGACGGCGATGAGCGCGCACAGGGCGGCGACGGTCACCAGCCAGGCGGTGAGGGAGACGTTCACGTGCTTACTCCTGGTGCGGGTGGGGCCGCGGGGTGGGGCCTTGACAGCGTTGTCTCAGGTTCCGATCCCTTCCACCACCGGAAGGTGAACAACGGGTCACGACCCGGCAAGGCCGGTGTTCACACCGGTGCCACCCGCCGTTCGGCGGGCAGGTTCCACCGGACGGGGCATCCGGGTGGCGAACGCGGGGCGAAGGGGCACTCGTGCCGCCGCAGCCCCGTATGACGTCCCGCCCCGTGTGAGGAGAAGCCATGAGTCTGGTCCCGCCACCGTTCGATCCCGAGCTGGCCGCCGCCCTGGAGCCGCTCCAGGACGTGATCGCCTCCGGCCTCACGCTCGACCGGATCGACGAGATTCGGCAGGGGCCGTGGATCGCGCTGCTGGACGAGCTGGACCTCACCCTCGACGGCTTCTTCCAGACCGAGGACCGTACGGTGCCGGGGCCCGCGGGCGCCCCGGAGATCTCGCTCCTGATCTGCCGCCCCGCCGCTGCGCCGGCCAAGGGTGCGCGGCCCGTCGTCTACCACGTGCACGGCGGCGGCATGGTCGTCGGCAACAACCGGGTCGGCGTGGACGCTCCGCTGGCGTGGGCGAGGGAGGTGGACGCGGTCGTGGTGTCGGTCGAGTACCGGCTGGCGCCCGAGCATCCGTATCCCGCGCCGGTGGAGGACGTGTACGCCGGGCTGGTCTGGACGGCGGAGCACGCGGCGGAACTGGGCGCCGATCCGGAGCGGATCGTCATCGCGGGCGCCAGCGCGGGCGGCGGCCTGTGCGCCGCGCTGGCCCTGCTCGCCCGGGACCGCAGGGGGCCGCAGGTGATCGGGCAGATCCTGATGGGCCCGATGCTGGACGACCGCGGCGACACCCCGTCCGCGCACCAGATGGCGGGCGTCGGCCTCTGGGACCGTACGGCCAACGAGACCGGCTGGACGGCTCTGCTGGGCGAGCTGCCAGGCGGCCCGGACGTCCCGGCCTATGCCGCGCCGGCCCGCGCCGAGGACCTGTCCGGCCTGCCCCCGGCCTTCCTCGACGTGGGCTCCGCGGAGACCTTCCGGGACGAGGTCGTCGCCTACGCCTCCCGCATCTGGCAGGCGGGCGGGGTGGCGGAGCTGCACGTGTGGCCGGGCGGCTTCCACGGCTTCGACGCCTTCGCCCCGCAGGCGGCCCTGTCCCAGGGGGCGCGGTCGGCTCGACTGCGCTGGCTGCGCCGGTTGTTGGCGGAGCCGAAGGGTACTGCGTGACACGGCCCGTGGCCGCACGTCCAGGATCGGTCAGCGGAACTCGTGGACGACCTCGATCTCGCCCACGATGTGGGCGTTGAACGCGTCGAGCTCCTCCGCCGGCACCCACAGCTCCAGGATCGTCCGTCCGCCCGCCTGCTGGACGGGGTATCTGCGCAGGAAGTCCGAGTCGACCTCGAAGCGGGTCACGAACCCGGCGCCGCTGTGCTTGACGTTCCAGTCCCGGGCGATCTTCACGGCGTAGTCCTCGTTCAGGACGGGATAGAAGATCGGCTGCTCGGGCAGCCGGGGCGGCCAGGCCCGCCAGTTCAGCTCGCGCACCAGCTCCAGCTCCTCAGGGCCGGTGGGACGCCAGAGGGTCGTCGTGGGGCGGGGGCTGGTCATGGGGTCACTTCCCGGTCGGATCGGATGGGCGCCTGTCGGCGTGGAGACGGTATCCGCTGCTCAGGACCCGGCACACAGCATTTTCACCGCCCTATACCCGCGTTTGCAATTAACCCGCGCCTGCAACTACAGTCGCCCGCATGAGTACGACCTTCCCCACCGTGACCCTCAACAACGGCATCGAGATCCCGCAGCTCGGCTTCGGCGTCTTCCAGGTCCCCGACCCGGAGACGGCCGCGGCGGTCACCTCGGCCCTGGAGGCCGGCTACCGGAGCATTGACACAGCGGCGATCTACGGCAACGAGGCCGGCGTCGGCCAGGCGATCGCCGCGTCCGGCATCGCCCGGGACGAACTGTTCGTCACCACCAAGCTGTGGAACGCGGACCAGGGCTACGACGCCACCCTCAAGGCCTTCGACGCGAGCCTCGCGAAGCTCGGCCTGGACTTCGTCGACCTGTACCTGATCCACTGGCCCGTCCCGGACCGTGACCTGTACCGCGAGTCGTGGCGGGCCATCGAGAAGCTGGCCGGCGAGGGGCGGGTCCGCGCCGCGGGCGTCTCCAACTTCCAGCCCGCACATCTGCGCCGGCTGCTCGACGACAGCCCGCTCGTCCCGGCCGTCAACCAGATCGAACTCCATCCCGGCCTCCAGCAACGCGAACTGCGCTCACTGCACTCCGAGTCGGGGATCGCCACGGAGGCGTGGAGCCCGCTGGCGCAGGGAGCGGTGCTGGCGGAGCCGGTGCTGACCGCCATCGCGGAGCGGTACGGCAAGTCGCCCGCCCAGGTGGTGCTGCGCTGGCACCTCCAGCTCGGGAACATCGTGATCCCGAAGTCCGTCACCCCGGCCCGTGTCCGCGAGAACGCCGCCGTGTTCGACTTCGCCCTCACCGACGAGGAGATGACGTCGATCGCCGGACTGGACCGGGGCCTGCGCACCGGCCCGGACCCCGACACCTTCGCCTGAGGTCCCCGGCGAGGCGGCCGATCCGGGCGGCCGACCGTGAGCCGTGTGGTGCGTGCCTCACCGGGGACGGGTTGGCAGGGGCGGAAACCGGGCCGTACAAAGGGGCCTCATGAGCGCTCCGAAGCTTCCCCTCGACGGGATCACGGTCGTCAGCCTGGAGCAGGCGGTGGCCGCCCCCTACGCCACCCGGCAACTGGCCGACCTCGGCGCCCGGGTCATCAAGGTGGAGCGCCCGGGCGACGGTGACTTCGCCCGCCGGTACGACACGACGGTGCACGGCCACTCCAGCTATTTCGTCTGGCTCAACCGCTCCAAGGAATCCCTCACCCTGAACCTCAAGGACCCCCGGGGACTGGAGATCCTGCACCGGCTCCTCGACGGCGCCGACGTCCTCGTACAGAATCTCGCACCCGGCGCGGCCGACCGGCTCGGCCTCGGTACCGACGCGCTCGCCGAGCGGTACCCACGGCTGATCCCGTGCACCATCTCCGGTTACGGCACCGACGGCCCCTGGGCGGACCGCAAGTCGTACGACCTGCTGGTGCAGTGCCAGACCGGGCTGGTGTCGCTGACCGGGACGCCCGAGGAGTCAGCGCGGGTCGGCATCTCCGTCGCCGACATCGCCGCCGGGATGTACGCCTACACCGGGGTCCTCACCGCCCTCTACACCCGCGCCACCACCGGGAAGGCGCACGCGGTGGAGGTGTCCCTCTTCGAGGCACTGGCCGAGTGGATGGGCCAGCCGGCCAACTACACCCGCTACGGCGGCTTCCAGCCCCCGCGCCTGGGCACCCAGCACGCCACCATCGCCCCGTACGGCACCTTCACCGCCGCCGACGGCAGGGACGTGCTGTTCTCCATCCAGAACGAGCGCGAATGGGCCGTCCTCTGTGCGGAGTTCCTCGGCGACCCCGCGCTGACCGAGGACCCCCGCTTCGCCACCGGTTCCGACCGGGTCGCCCACCGCGACGAGATCAACGCCGTCGTCGCCGCACGCTGTGCGCGGTCCGGCGCCGAGGAGATCCTCAAGGACCTGGAGGACCTCGGGATCGCGTGCGCCGGCGTCAACGACGTGGCGGCGTTCCTCGACCACCCGGTGCTGGCGGCCCGCGGCCGCTGGCACGAGGTGGGTGTCCCGGGCGCCACCGTCCAGGCACTGCTGCCGCCGGCCGACCTGGCGGGACTGCCGGCCCGCATGGACCCCGTACCGGCCGTGGGCGAGCACACGGAGGCGATCCTCAGCGGCTTGGGCCTCCCCCACGACACCGTCGAGGCGCTGCGCGCCGACGGCGTGGTCTGAGGGCGGGGCCGGGCCGGTGCGGGGGAAGTGAGGTCCTGGCTCACGGGCAGAAGTGCCCCGCGTTCTCCACCCCGACGCTGTGGAGGATGCTGTTCAGGTCGCCCCCTTCATACTTGCCGTCGAGGGAGGTGCACAGTGCCGTCACCAGGTCCGCACCGTGCAGCGGGACACGCACCGTCTCGTAGCCGACCATGTAGTCCATGGTGTCGCCGTGCACGACGACGTCGCCGGGCTCGGCGATTGGCACGATCCTCCCGGGGGCTGTGTCACTCACCTTCAGCGGGCGGTACTTCACCGTCTCCGTCGCTCTCAGGTAGAACACACCGGAATCCACGAACGCGCCCCGCAGATCGGCGTCCTGGACGGAGACGGACCACTCGGGTCGGTCGCTGTCGAACTTCCACAGGGAGATCCAGCCGAAGGACATGACCACCAGTCCGTCGCCGTGCTCCGTGAACGCCACCGGGAACCCCGAATACATGTACCCGACAAGGCTGTTGACGTCGACGGCTGCCTCGACAGTGCCCAGCCGGCGTGTGCCGCCCTCGCGCAGCGTCCACAGTTCCACCCGCCCGTCGCCGAACAGCACCGCCACCTGGCCCGGATGGTCCGGGCGCGCCACCAGCCCCACGCAGGTCTCGCTCGCGCGCGAGGTCCGTCCCCGGGCGACACACGGCGCCCCGGCGACGCGTTCGGGCGGCCGGGCGGGGGTGGCGAAGGAGTACCGGCTCAGCCCGTCCTGGGTGAGCACCGCGACCTCGGTCCGGTTCAGCGCCGCGGCCCCGTGCACGGCGTGGTCCGGACCCTGAGCCGGCATGGGGCGGAAGGCGGGAGGGGAGTCGTCGAGGCGGAGGTAGCTGAGCCCTTGCTCGTCCCAGTAGCCGAAGAAGGAGTCGTCCGTCGTCAGCGGGTTGTAGCCGTTCCACCCCCACGGCCCACCGGAGGGGGTCAGCCTGACGGCCTTGCCGCCACCGTGCCTCGGCGCGACCGTGACCGTCGCGTCGTCCGTCTGCTCGTTCAGGTAGACGGCGTGATCCGTCGTCAGCAGCGCGGGGTTGTCGACATATTCCCAGATCCGTTTCCCTGTGGCGGGGGCGACGGCCCGGGCCTCGGAACGGACCAGGTCGTCACCGATGTTCTGGACCACCCAGGGAACCCGGTCGGCGGGCGCCACTACGGAGAGCAGGGCGGTGGTCGTGTAGAACTGGGCGGGTGAACGCACCTGGTAGATCTTGTGCGTACGCAGGTCCAAGAGCATCGTCCAGCCGCCCACGATCGATACCCCCACCGCGAATCGCCCGGTGAGGTCGAAGGTCATCTCGAGGTCCGGGGCGTACACCTCTGCGTCGGAGCCGCCGGTGCCCGTCACGGTGCGCTTCGACAGCCGTCCGGCCCCGTCGATGAGATAGGCGGCGATCATGTAGTAGCGGTCCTCGCGAAAAACGGAGATCCCTCGGCCGCTCGCGGCGAACGCCGCGGACGGGACGTCGGCCAGTGCCCAGTGGGGCGGTGCGGCGGAGTGGGCCTCCACGACCACGGAGGACAGGCCCTTGCGGGGTCCGTCGCGGACGACCGCCACATCGCCGCCGTTCGTCACGATCGCCGCGTCGGTCACGCAGTCGCCGCCCCGGGGACGTCCGACCACGCTGTCGACGCGCTCGGGGTGCCTGGACACCGTCCACACCGCGCGCCAGCCCGTGGTGGTCGGGCACGACCTGCCCGAATTGCCCGTCAGGTGCAGCAACCGGCGCCCGTCGGGCGAGAAGTCGAGACGCAAGGTCGCCAGCCCGTCGGTCTTCCGCACCGGCGTCCAGCGCTTCGCCGACAGCAGGTCCCACCGCCCGTCCGTCATGCCCCAGACAGCGAGACCGCCGTCCGGGCCGGCAACGGCCACCCGCGTGCCCGCGTCGTCGACGTCCACCGCGTCCGCTTCCTGCGGGACCCCGCTCAGCGGTGTCATCCGTGCGGTCCCCGAGTCCAGGGCGGTGACGACCGACGCGGTCTTCCGCCGGCCGCGCTGGGTCAGCAGAATGATCACCCGGCCGTCGGCCGAGGCCGCGTACTGGGTCACCCCGCTCTTGACGGCCCCGACTCTGAGGACCTTGGTGCTGGACAGCGACACGTACTGGTTGAGCAACGCGGCCCGCGCCTGCGCGGTGTGCGACCGCCGCCAGGCCTCCAGCGCCAGGGCGATCGACTGCGACGGCGAGGACCCCAGCCGGGTGTCCGCCTCCGCCGCCAGCACCTGGGAGGCGATCCGGTCGTTGGCCGCCCGCTGCTGTGCCGCCTTTTGGAAGGCGAACACCGCCAGCAGCCCCGCCGCGAGCGCCAGCAGCGCGATGCAGGCCGTCGTCACCCGCAGCACCCGTACGCCCCGCCGACGCCGCCAGTCGCTCTGCTCGATGTAGGCCAGTTCCTCCTTCCCGATGTCCGCGGACCGCCGGGTCCGCCATTCCAGGGCCCGTTCCAGGACCGCTCCCCGCATCAACGCCCCGGGGTCCCGTGCGTTCTGCTGCCATACGGCGGTGGCGGCGCGCACCTGTTCCTGCCAGGCACGGAACTCCCGGCTCTCCTCCAGCCAGGCGTGCGCCCGCGGCCACTGACGGATGAGCGACTCGTGCGCCAGGTCAACGATGTCCTCGCCCTCGGCGGTCTGGTTGAGGATCACCAGCCGGGTCTGGCTCAAGGCGTGGGCGGCGTGCCGGAGTTGGGGGTCCAGGCCGTCGAGGCGGGCCGGGATGCGGACGAAGTCGGCCTTCTCATCGGGGCGGGCCAGCTGGGCGAGCAGCCGGCGCAGGGTGTCCTCGCCGAGGTCCGCCATGGCGGGCGCGACGGAGTGTTCGGCGTAGGCCGTCAGGGCGCCGCCCACGCGGCCGAGGGATTCGTAGGCGGCGTGGGTCAACAGGGTGTGCCGGCGCTTCTCCCACAGGCGGGTCAGGGCGAACTGGACGAGGGGCAGACAGCCGGGCTCGGCCTCCGCGTCGTCCACGATGCGCTCGGCCAGCCCGGGTTCGAAGGCCAGGCCCGGGACCCGGCCCGCCGAGCCGGTGATCGCCCTGAGCAGGGCCGGGCGGTCGAGCGGCGCGATGATCTGCGTGCCGTCGCTCAGCAGCCCCGCCATGCCGGGCTCGACGAGGCCGTCCAGAGAGCCGTGCCGCAGGGTGGCGACGACACGCAGGACGCGTCCGGAGACGGGGCGTACGGCGCGGGTCATGGCGACGGTGAGCGCCAGCAGTCGACGGGCCTCGTCGGGTTCAGTGGCGGCGACCTCCTCGAACTGGTCGAGGAACAGGACGTGTCCGTGGTCGCCGCTGCGTTCGAGGAGTTCCTCCGTGAGCAGGGCGGCGGTCTCGGTCACATCCCCCTCGGCGGCGCCCGGCTCGATCTCCAGGGCCTTCGCCAGGGCGCGCACGGGACGGGCGCCGCGGATGGGCCGGAACACGGTCACCGAGTGGCCGCGGGCGCGCAGTTCGGGCAGGACACCGGCCCGGACGAGGGAGGACTTGCCGCTGCCCGACGCTCCGACCACGGTGACCACCGGATGGCGCAGGACGGCGTCGGTCACCCGGCGGACATCGACCTCCCGGCCGTAGAAGAACTCCGCGTCCTCCTCCCGGAACGGCTCCAGCCCCCGGTAGGGGCAGCGACGCAGTCCGGGCTGCATGTCGACCAGCGCGGCTGAAGGCACGAGATACGCGGTGTCCTCGCGTTCGCCGCGCGCGGTGGCGACCACCATGCCGATGACGCCGCCGAGTTCCTCGTCCCAGACGGGGCTGCCGCTGAAGCCGGGGGAGATGCGCCGCAGCCGGTCGAACTCCTCGGACAGCGCGATCCAGCCGGCGCCGACCCGGTCACGAACCCGGCCCTGGGCCCACTGGCCGTGCTCGCTGCCGGCGGGGAAGCCGAGGGCGCGGAATCGGTGGCCCCACAACTCGGTGCCGCTGACCAGCGGGACGGGGCGGACGACCTCCGGGAGTTCCTCGGGCAGCCGCAGCAGGGCGATGTCGCCTCCGCCGTCCTCGACGACCGGTTCCCAGGCGCTCGTCCGCGTCGGGTAGCCGCGCCGACCGTGCGGGGTGTCGCGGAGCAGCGGGAAGTCGAGGGTGACCGCGCCTTCGGGCACGTCACGGGAGCGCACGACCTCCTCCCTGCCCAGTGCGTGGGCGACGACATGGGCGCAGGTGCACACGGTGTCCGGCGCGATGAGGAATCCGGCGCCGACCACGCCGCCGTCCGGCCCCAGCACTCTGGCGACCGCCGGTGCCAGGCGGTCCGCGGCGCTGGTCATGGCCGTACGGCCCCGCCCTCGGCGCCGTCCCAGGTCGCGGTCACCGTGAAGCTGGCCTCGGTGGCCGCCCTGGCCACCACGACGCCCGCCCCCGCGACGACCTTGATGCCGAACTCCACCGTCACCGACCGCGGCGCCAGCCCCGCCAGCGTGTCGACGACCGATTGCAGGGCCGGCCGCACGCTCGACAGAGCCGCGTCCAGCGACTGTGCGCCCTGACGCACTCCGTCGGCCAGCCTGCCCACCCGGTCGACGCCCGGTGCGGCGTCGCCCTGCACCTCGACCAGCAGCACGCTGCCGTCGGCCAGAGGCAACTCCCCGACGTAGGACATGGGCCCCCCTTGACTTTCCGTCACCCGAGTCCGAGTTTTCATTACAGCGAGTAACGGTCATGAGCGCAAGGGTGAAAGCGCACACGGCTCAGTACGCCAACACGGCGACCCGAAGCGGTACTCGGTGATCTCTCGCGGCGCGGTGCCGGAGAGGTGACAGCGGTTCAGCCGCGGCGGGCGATGGCGGTTCGCTGGTCGAGGCGGGCGAGGACGCCCTCGGCCCACCGGAGGTTCCCGCGCTCGAAGGCCATGCCGCCGAGGAGGGTGAGGTAGGGGCCGATGCGCTCGGCGCCGGCGAAGTACTCGTCCTCGGTACGGCCGCCCAGCATGCGGGCCTGCATGCGCTCGTACCGGGCCAGCTTGGCGGCGGAGCGCTCCTTGCGCTCGGCGACCGCCTCCCGTACCGCACGGATGTCGTCGGCGTCGCCGATGTCGACGCACTGGACCTTGACCATGAGTTCGTCGCGGATGGCCGTCGGCTTGGCCGGCGTGTCGGCGACGTAGGACCGCAGGACGTCGAGCCCGGCCTCGGTGAGCGAGAAGAGGCGCTTGTTGGGGCGGCGTTCCTGCTGCACCACGCGCGCCGAGACCAGTCCTTCGCGCTCCATGCGCTCCAACTCGCGGTAGAGCTGCTGCGGTGTGGCCATCCAGAAGTTGGCGACGGAGGCCTCGAAGCCCTTGGCGAGGTCGTATCCGGAGGCCTCGCCCTCCAAGAGGGCCGCCATCACCGCGTTGCGCAGAGCCATGCGGTCAACCTAACAGCCGGTTCGATCAGTCGACGGCGACGACCGGGAGCAACTGAGGGCGCTTGGCCCGCCGCCCGTCACCGGAGGACCGGCCCCGCACCCGCCGTACCAGCCAGGGCCCCAGGAAGGAACCGAGCCACCGCAGCTCACCGCCGACGGCCCGCAGCCCCGAGACCGCGCGCGGGTCGGCGGGCAGGGCCCGGGTCCAGGTGTCGTCACTGCCCGGCAGGGCGAGCGCGTGCGCGACCGCGGCGGCGATGCGGGCGTGCCCGAGGGGGCTGGCGTGCAGCCGGTCCGGGCTCCACAGACGGGGATCGGTCACCACCGGGTGGTCGGCGGTCTCGGCGACCAGGACGCCGTGCCGGGCCGCCGCCTGCCGGATGCGGGCGTTGAGGGCGACGACCCGGGGGCCGACGGGGCGGGCCAGCGGGGTGATCCGGGAGGCGTCGGGGAAGGTCAGCGTCACCACGCGGGCGCCCCGGCCGGTCAGCGCCGCGAACATCGTCTCCAGGTGTCCGGCCACCTCGTCGGCGTCGAAGCGGGGGCGCAGCAGATCGTTGACCCCCGCGACCACCGTGGCGAGGTCCGGCTCCAAAGCCAGGGCGGGCGCGAGCTGTTGGGCCCGCACCTGTCCGGCGAGGCGTCCGCGGACGGCGAGGTTGGCGTACAGCAGTCCCGGCGAGGAACGTACGAGCTGCTCGGCCAGCCGGTCCGCCCACCCGCGCAGTCCCCGTACGTCGTCGCCGTCGCCGAGCCCTTCGGTCTGGCTGTCGCCGAGGGCGACGTACCGCGCGTACCCGCTGTCCACCATGGCCACCCCGCGTCACCATCGGTCAGTCACTGCATCGCATCGGTCAGTCACTGAACTACGCACCTATTCGTATTGTTGACTATAGCCGCCTGGCCCGCTCACGGAATCACCCCTTCCGGGCGCGGTCGCGTTGCGGGGTGACCTGTGCTGTGCTGGAAGCAGTCGCAGGAGAGCACACCGATGCGTCACAGCCGGACTTCCACCGTCGCGTCCGCCCAGCCGGTCACCCCGACCGGAGCGGGCGGCGGGCTGCTGCCGGCCCGGGATCTCGCGGCCGCCTGGTTCCTCGTCGTGGCGATCGCGGTGCCCGCCTGGGTGCTGACCATCGGGCAGGCCGGGGACATGGGGGTCGAGCCCGGCACGATGGGGCTGGCGCTGCCGCTGTTCCTGGTGCTGTGGCTGACGATGATGGCGGCCATGATGCTGCCGTCCATGGCCCCGGTGGCCCTCACCTGGGTCCGGGGCATCGGGCGGCAGTCCTCCGGGTGGGCCAGGACCGCCCGCACCGCCGAGTTCATCGCCGGGTACCTGCTGGTGTGGACGGCGTTCGGACTGCTCGCCTACGCCGCCCTTGATCTCACCGGCAGCCTCGTCGGCGACCACGCCGACGCCGGCCGCTGGATCGGCTCGGTCGCCTTCCTGCTGGCGGGGCTGTACCAGCTCGGCCCCCTGAAGTACGTCTGCCTGCGGCACTGCCGCGACCCGCTGAGCCACCTGGTCCACTACTCCGGCTTCCAGGGCCGGGTCCGCGACCTGCGGGTCGGCCTGCACCACGGTGCCTACTGCGTCGGCTGCTGCGCCGGGCTGATGTTCGTCCTCGTTCCGCTGGGCGTGATGAACGTGGCGGCGATGGCCGGGCTGGCCGTGGTGATCTTCGTGGAGAAGCTGTCGTCCCTGGGTGTGCTGCTGGGCCGTGTCGTGGGCGTGGCGTTCCTCGTCCTCGCCGTGCTCGCGCCCTTCCAGGACTGGCTGCTGCCGGGCCTCCAGGACTCGATGCCGCCGATGGACGGCATGTGATCTCCGAGTGAGCTCCGCGGAGCTCGGGAGGAGGGAGAGGAGGGAAGCGAGATGACGGAACAAACCACCACCACCGCGACCCGCTGGCATCTGGCCGGCGACTGGTTCGACGTGTGCAAATGCGCCATCCCCTGCCCGTGCACGTTCGCGCAGCCGCCGACCTACGGGGACTGCGAGGGCGTCCTGGTCTGGCACATCCGGGAGGGCCGCTACGGCGACGTCCGGCTGGACGGCCTCAACGTGCTGATGCTCGGCTCGTTCACGGGCAACGTCTGGGCGGGCGAGCACAGCGCCCCGTACGCCGCGGTGTTCCTCGACGAACGCGCCGACGAACAGCAGCGGGGTGCCCTCGGCGCCGTCTTCGGCGGTGAGGCGGGCGGCTGGCCGGCCCGGTTCGGGGAGATGTTCCACCCCGAGATGCGCGGCATGGACGTCGCTCCCGTCCACGTCGAGATCGACGAGGACCTCGCGACCTGGCGGGCCGAGGTGCCCGGCCGGGTGACGGCGGCCGCCGAGGCGCTCACCGGACCGACCACCGCCGAGGGCGGTCGCGTCCAGGTCCACAACGCTCCGGGTGCCGAGGTCGGACCGGGTCAGATCGCGACGTGGGGCCGGGCCACCGTGGACCGCGCCAACGCGTTCGGCTTCTCCTGGGACCGCTCCGGCAAGTCGAGCAAGCACTTCCCCTTCGACTGGAGCGGCCCCGACTGAGTCGCCTGCGCGGTCCCGGGGGCGGGTTCCGCCGAGCCACGCCCTCCCCCCTCCCGCCGTCGCCTCTCCGGGGCCCCGCATGCCCAGCCTGCCCCGTGCGCCCCGTCCTCCCCTCCCCTGAGACCCCGAGGGGCGGGGAGTGGCGGGCGCGGAATGACCACGCGTGCGGGACGGCGGACCGGAGCCGCGGTGCTGGGCCTGGTGGTGGCCCTGGCCACGCCGAGCTGCACGATCTGGTGGCCGAGGTGGTACGCATCTCCCGGAGGCACCCGGACGACTATCTGCGGCGTCGGATCGAGGTCCGGGTCGGGGAGTAGGGAGCATCCCGGTGCAGCCCCCACTCCGTGAGCATCCCGGCGCGACCCCCACTCCGTGAGCATCCCGGTGCAGCCCCCGCTCAGGCCCGGCAGCGCAGCATCACCAGCGGCGGGTGGGCGAGCAGGTCCGCCCAGAACTCCTCGCCGAACTCACTGATGCCGGCCTCCGACACGCTCAGCGGCACCCATTCGATCTCGCCGAACCCGGCCGCCCGCAGCGACTCCTCGTAGACCTCGCGGCGCGGGACCGTGCCAAGGATGCTGATCGGCTGCGGTTCGAGGAGCGCGGTGACCCGGCATCGCGGACCGGCCTCCGCCGCCTCGCCGGTCGGCTCGCAGCGGAAGCCGTACGTGTCGAGGGACTCGCAGTCGAACCGGTAGTCGGGCCGCTGGCAGAGCACGAAGAACTCGCCGCCCGGTACCAGGTGCCGGTGGACGTTGCGGCACATCTGCTCCAACTCCGCAATGCTCTCGGCATAGTTGAGGCATTGGACGCCCAGCGCGACGTCGAACCGCCGCCCCAGGGGCCGTAGTCGGGCCACGTCACCGACCTCGTAGCGCACGCCGAGCGGCTCGCGGCGCTCCCTGTCCTCGGCGACGGCGATCATCTCGCCGGAGATGTCGACACCGAGGACGTCCGTGGCACCGCGCCGCTTGAACTCCCTGCTGTAGAAGCCGGTGCCGCACGCCAGATCCAGAACGGACCTGCCGCGCACGTCCCCGACCAGCCCCAGGAAGCTGGGCACTTCGCCGAACCGGATCAGGGGCAGCGCCTTGAACCCCTCGAACGCCTCGCCGATCACGTCGTACTGCTGAACACCCATGCGTCTCCCCCATCCGTTGCGTTCGTCCGTACGCGGCAGCGAGTCTCCCCTCGCCCGGCTCGGTGTCCGTACTGGCAGATGCCACGAAGAAGTCGACCGGTCACGCTCGTATCAACCAACCCGTCCGGGAACAGAACGCCCCCTGGGCGCAGTTGAAGGCGAGGTCCTGCCCGAACTCCGAAGTGCGGTGGTCAAGCGATGAAGGCGGTACGGTTCCACGAGTACGGCGAGATCGACGTGCTCCGGGTCGAGGACGTGCCGCGCCCGTCACCCGGCCCCGGTCAGGTGCTCGTCGAGGTGCGCGCGGCCGGCATCCAGCCCGGTGAGGTGATGATCCGCAGGGGCGCGCGGCACGGCCGCTGGCCGGCGACGTTCCCTTCCGGGCAGGGCAGCGATCTGGCCGGCGTCGTGGTGGACCTGGGTCCCGAGGTGCGGGGTTTCGCGATCGGTGACGAGGTGCTGGGGTTCACCCACAACCGCGCGAGCCACGCGGAGTTCGTGGTGGTCGACGACGTGAACCTGGTCTCCCGTCCGCAGGGACTGCCCTGGGAGGTCGCCGGTTCGCTGTATGTGGCGGGTACGACCGCGTACGCCACCGTGTTCGCGGTGGACCCCGGCCCCGGGGACACGGTCGTGGTGTCCGGCGCGGCCGGCGGCGTCGGCTCCTTGGCTGTGCAGCTCGCGCGGCGGCGCGGCGCGACGGTGATCGGACTCGCGAGCGAGCGCAACCACGGCTGGCTCAAGGAGCGCGGGATCGTCCCGGTCGGGTACGGCGACGGTGTGGCCGAGCGGATCCGGCGGGCCGCCGACGGGTCCGTCGACGCCTTCATCGACACGTTCGGCGACGGATATGTGGACCTGGCGGTGGAGTTGGGGGTGCGACCCGAGCGGATCAACACGATCCGCGACTGGCGGGCCGCGGCCGAGGTCGGTGCGCGGACCTATGGTGAGGGCTCTGCGGCCTGCGCGGTCGTCATCGGTGAACTGGCCCGTCTCGCCGCCCGCGGCGAGCTGGAGGTGCCGATCGCCCGCACCTACCCGTTGGAGCAGGTGCGGGACGCGTTCCGGGAGCTGGAACGGGGGCACACGCACGGCAAGATCGTGCTGCGGCCGTAGCCGCCGCACCGCCGTCGGCGATCAGGCCCAGGCGGTGACCGGGGTGAAGGAGCTGTCCTGGCGGAAGAGCGCGGTGCCGTCCGAACGCTCCACCCGGAGCTGGTAGTTGTAGTGGCGCAGGTAGTAGCCGGGGTAGTTGTACGACTCGAAGCGGATCGAGCCGGTCGCCGTGCCCGTGCGGGCGATGAACGTGGCGTCCTTGGCGAAGGTGGAGGTGCCGTCGTTGGCGTCGAAGCGGCCGCGGAAGTCCCAGTGGCGCAGGTAGTTGCCGGAGGAGTCACGGAAGGAGCAGCCGCTCGCGTCGGCCAGCCCCGCGACGACGGTGAAGGTGGACGCCGTCTTCTCGGCCGAGGTGCTGGAGCTGGTCACCACCGGCAGGTTGAGCAGGGAGGACTGCGTCTGCCAGTAGCGGGTGGTGTAGTTGGCCGACTGGAAGGAGCGCGTGACGTTCTTCGCGAGTGCCGGGCCGCCCGAGACGGTCTCCTTGATGACCGTGAAGTGCCGTGCGGTGCCGGAGATCGCGGGCAGGGCCGTGGGCGCGGACCAGGTGGCGAAGGTGTCGTAGCTGTCGCTGTAGTAGTAGTTGCCGTCGCCGTAGCCGTCGAAGAACAGGCGCCAGGCGCCGTTGTCGAGCTGTACCAGCGCCGGGCCCTCGCGGTAGCTGCCCCAGCCCGCCCAGTCGCCGGTCCTGGAGATCGTGTAGGGCCCGGCCGGCGACGAAGCGGTGCCGTACTCGATGTACTTGGTCGTCTCGTTCTTGGTGAAGGCGTGGTAGGTCGAGCCGATCCGCACGATGAACGTGTCGATGTGGTTGGCACCGATACCAGACAGGGCCACCGGTGAACTCCACGCCGTGAGGGCGGAGTTGGTCGCCTTCAGCAGATACGGCGTGAAGATCCACTCGTCGCTGGTGAGCGAGCAGGACACGATGACGTAGACGCTGCCGTCGCTGTCGACGAACCACTCCGGCGCCCAGGCCCGGGAGAGGTTGGCGATCGGGACCGTGTAGTCGTACAGGAAGGTCCAGTTGACCCGGTCGGAACTGCGGGCGAAGCCGATCGTGGTGCTGACGTCCTGCCAGGTGTGCGTGGTGTAGGTGATGTAGTAGTAGCCGTCGGTGTGCTTGAAGACGCTGGCGTCGCGGATTCTGTTGCTGGGCGGTGTGTACGCGGACGCCTTGACGAGCCGGAAGTCGGTGGCGTCGTCGGACTGGTAGACGTTCACCGTCCCGTCGTTGCTGTTGAGGAACGGCACGATCGTGTAGCGGGTGGCGGAGCCGCTCGGCGGGGCGGCGGCGAGGGCCGTGCCGGGCAACTCGCCCAGCAGGACGGCCGAGGCGGGCAGGGCCGCCATGGCGCGCAGCAGGGTACGGCGTGACGGCATGGGGGGATGAGTGGTCACGGGCGGCTCTCTCCAGGACAGGAACGCGGCTCAGGCGTCCGGGATACCGAACAAGGTTCGGAAAGTCGATCAGAAGGTAGGGGTGAGGCCTTGGCGCGTCAATGGTTTGCGCAAGACCTGACGAGCCCTGTGGGGCAGCTGTGGCGCCGGCCGAACCGCCGCCCGGGTCCGGGCCGTTCCGTAGAAGCGCTTTCCGACGTTACCGTTCGGTAGGCAACGTCCCGGAAGGCGCCCGGAGGTGTCCCGTATGACGCACGACCGTTCCGCGGGCCTGCGGGAGACCGCCCGCGCGCTGGCCGACGGCAGCCTCACCTCACGCGCGCTCGTCGAACGGACCCTGGCACGGATCGAGGCGGCCCAGGGCACCCTCAACGCCTTCCGGATCGTCCGCGCCGAGGCGGCGCTCGCCGAGGCCGACGCCGCCGACGAGGCGCTCGCGGCCGGGGTGCGCAAGCCGCTGCTCGGGGTGCCGGTGGCCGTGAAGGACGACATGGACGTGGCGGGCGAGCCCACCGCGTTCGGCTGCCGCGGCGAGTTCCCGCCGGCCGCCGAGGACGGCGAGGCCGTACGGCGGCTGCGGGCCGCCGGGGCCGTGGTCGTCGGCAAGACCAACACCTGCGAGTTCGGGCAATGGCCCTTCACCGAGGGGCCCGCCTTCGGGGCGACGCGCAACCCGTGGAGCGCGGACCACACACCGGGCGGCTCGTCGGGCGGCTCGGCCGCCGCCGTCGCCGCGGGCCTCGTACCGGCCGCGCTCGGCTCCGACGGCGCCGGGTCGGTGCGCATCCCGGCCTCCTGGACCCACCTGGTCGGCATCAAGCCGCAGCGGGGCCGCATCTCCACCTGGCCGCGCGGCGAGTCCTTCCAGGGCATCACCGTCAACGGCACCCTGGCCCGCACCGTCGCCGACGCCGCTCTCCTGCTGGACGCGGCGAGCGGCAACCACGCCCTCGACCCGCACCGCCCGCCGTCCGTGAACGCCTCCGAGGCCGCCGGACGCGACCCCGGCCGGCTGCGCATCGCCCTCGCCCTGAAGCCGCCGTTCACCGCGCTGCCCGCCCGGCTCCACCCGGCGGTACGGGCGAAGGTCGTCCAACTGGCCGAGCGGCTGGCCGCGTTGGGGCACACGGTGGAGGAGGCCGACCTCCCGTACGGCCAGATCGGCCTCACCTTCATCCCGCGCGCCACGGTCGGCCTGGCGGAGCACGTCGGCGAGGCACCCTTCCCCGCCCTGCTCGACCGGCGCACCCGGGACGCCGCCCGGCTGGGCCGGCTGCTCGGCGGGGCGCCGCTGCGGGTGGCACGGCGCGCGGAGGCGGTCCTGCACCGCCGTATCGGCGCGTTCTTCACCTCGTACGACGTCGTCCTCGCGCCCACCACGGCGGCTCCCCCGCCCCGCGTCGGCTCGATGCTCGACCTCGGCGGCCTCGCCACCGACCGCGCGATGATCGCCGCCTGCCCCTACGCCTGGCCCTGGAACGTGCTCGGCTGGCCCGGCGTCAACGTCCCGGCGGGCTTCGTGGCCGGCGGTCTGCCGGTGGGGGCGCAGTTGCTCGGGCCCGCGCACAGCGAACCGCTGCTCATCTCCCTCGCGGCGCAGTTGGAGGCGGAGCTGCGCTGGCACGAGGCATGGCCGCCGCTGCGCGCCGCCTCCGATTCACCGGCCGCCTGACCGGGCCGGGACCGTACCCTGTGACCATGGACGATGCGTCGATGGTCGGGCTCATGGGGCGGGTCACCGGAACGGTCGGGCCCGGGCTCGTGGGTGAGGTGATCGTCCGCGTGCGCGGCGGCGCCGAGCACTTCCTCGCCTATCCGGCCACCGGCAGCGACCGCATCGAGCGGGGCACGGTCGTCATGGTGGTGGAGTACCAGGCGCCGAGAACGGTCTACGTGCAGGCGGCGTACGACAGTTGAGCAGGCCTTGCCGCAGGTGAGAGCCGTTTGCGTCAAGGTTGCGACAAGAAGGCGTCAGGGTCTGTACCAGGGCTGCGCCGAGGCGCACACTCCCTTCGTTCGGTGCCGAGAGGGCACCATGCAAAGGGGGCGAATGCCGATGGTCATCGGCGTCGTTGCGGGGATCGCGGTAGGTGCCGTCCTCGTGGTGATCGGTGTGTTCAAGATGATGTGGCGGGTGGCCGAGCCCAACGAGGCGCTCATCATCTCGGGTTCCAAGCACAAGACCGAAGGCCTTGAGGAGGGCATGGGGTTCCGTATCGTCACGGGGCGCGGCACGCTGGTGCTGCCCGGGGTGCAGGCGGTGCGCAAGCTGTCCCTCGACCTCAACGAGACCGAGCTGCACGTGGATTGCGTGACCCACCAGGGCATCCCGCTCAAGGTGCGCGGTGTCGTCATCTTCAAGGTGGGCGACGACTTCGTGTCGATCGCGAACGCGGGGCGCCGCTTCCTCGACCAGCAGAAGCTGATGTCGGAGCGGGTGCACAACGTCTTCGCCGGTCATCTGCGGTCCATCGTGGGCGGGTTGACGGTCGAGGACATGATCCGGGACCGGGAGAAGCTCACCGGGCAGACGCGGGCCGCGTGCGGCACCGAGATGGAGAAGCTGGGGCTGATCGTGGACTCGCTGCAGATCCACGAGATCGAGGACCCGACCGGGTACATCCAGAACCTGGCCGCCCCGCACGCGGCGGCCGTCCAGCGGGACGCGCGGATCGCGCAGGCCGAGGCGAACCGGCTGGCCACCGAGGCCGAGCAGCAGTCGTTCGCGCGGATGGCCGAGGCCACCCGGGACAGCGAGATCCTCCAGGCCGGATACCAGGCCGAGCGCGACAAGGCCGCCGCCAAGGCCCAGCAGGCCGGACCGCTCGCCGACGCCGCCGCCCGGCAGGAGGTCGTCGTGCAGATGACCCGGGTCGCCGAACTGGAGGCGCAACGGACCGAGCAGCAGCTCCAGGCGGACGTGCGCAAACCGGCGGACGCGAAGGCGTACGAGAAGCGCACGCTGGCCGAGGCCGAGCGTGACGCCCGCATCTCGGCGGCCCAGGCGAAGGCCAAGGAGACCGAGCTGGCCGCGGCGGCCGAGGCCACCCGGGTCAAGACGGCCGCGGGCGCCGAGGCGGAGGCGACCAAGGCGCGCGGTACGGCAACGGCCGCCGCGACCCGGGCCACCGGTGAGGCCGAGGCCGCCGCGGCCCAGGCCAAGGGTCTGGCGCAGGCCGAGGCGACCAAGGCCAAGGGGCTCGCCGAGGCGGAGGCCATCAAGGCCCGCGCCGCCGCCCTCGCCGAGAACCAGGAGGCCGTGGTCGCCCAGCAACTCGCCGAGAACTGGCCGGAGATCGTGCAGGCGGGCGCGTCCGCGTTCGGGAACGTCGACAACATGGTGGTGCTCAACGGCGCCGACGGCATGGCGGACATGTTCGCCAAGGCGCTCACGATGGGCGGCACCGGTCTGGGCCTGGCCCGCCAGCTGCTCGCGTCGATGAACCAGAACGGCCAGACACCGCCCGGCACTTCCCCGAACGGCCTCACGCCACAGCCACCGGCGCAGAAGGTGCCCGTGGAGGAGAACTAGGTCCGTTCGTTCGGCGGATCAGGTCGCGGGAAAGCCGCGGTGGCCGATGTGCCCCGCGTACGCGGCCTGTTCCGCCGCTCAGCCGACGGGGCCGCTGCGGAGCAGACGAGTGACCAGGGGGCGAGGGTCACGCAAGCGGCGGAGCGTGTTGCGGCATCTGTCCAGGGCGCAGGGCAGGGGGAGGATCGGCAGGTGCTCGACCGGTTCCGAGGAGGCACTCCGCCGTATGTCCGCGCGGTTCGCCATGGATCTCGACCGGACGGCTGGACCCAGGTACCGCCGACGCTGTTCACCCGCGAGGAACTGCGCGGGCTCAGTGTCCAGTACCTGCGGGAACAGGAGTCGGGTGCCGCACACCTGCCGGTGGGCCTCGTGAGGCCGCACCCTACGCTGAGACGCGTGACTGATCTCACCGCTGACGTCCCCGGCCGCTTCGGCCCCACCGCGACCACCGAGGCCGACCCCCGCGAGGTGGGCCGGGTCCGCACCGAGTACTCGCCCGCGCACGACGGCGACCCCGACCCCGGGGAGATCGTGTGGACCTGGGTGCCCTTCGAGGAGAACGACGGCCGCGGCAAGGACCGCCCCGTCCTGGTGGTGGCGAGGGAGGCCGCCGGGACGTTCCTCGCCGTGCAGCTGTCCAGCAAGCGGCATGACGGGGACCGCGAATGGGTCGCGATCGGCAGCGGCCCCTGGGACGCGTCGGGCCGCGACTCCTGGGTGGACGTGGACCGCATCCTGCGCCTGCACGAGGACGGCATGCGCCGCGAGGCCTGCGCCCTGGACCGCGGCCGGTTCAACCTGGTCAGGCAGCGGCTGCACGAGCGCTACGGCTGGACCTGAAAGACCTTCTCGAACGCGCCTCGCACGGCGCCGGCGGGTGTCCGGTCGAGGACCCCGAAGACGATGTGCTCGAAGGCCGTGCCGAACCGGCCTCCGGGGCGCAGCAGGGCGTCGAAGGCACCCGCCACCTGCGCCGGGTCGTTCTGGAACACCCCGCACCCCCAAGCCCCGAGCACCAACCGCCGGTACCCCTCGGCCGCCGCCACCTCCAGCACCCGTTCGGCGCGCGCGGCCAGGGCCCGCGGCAGCTCGCCGGCCCGCTCCGGCGTCGTACGGCGTACGACGCCCGCGTTGGGTGCGGCGGCCGTCAGGAAGCCGCACAGGTACGGCTCGTCCAGCAGCCGGCCGCGGTCGTCGCGGAAGACGGGGACACCCGGTGAGTGGATGACCCGGTCCGTGTAGAACGGGTCGCGGTGGGCCCGGTGATGGCCGTAGAAGTCCGGGGCCTCCCGCACGCAGGTGTACAGCGCCGAGGCCCGGCACAGGGCCTCCTCCTGGGCCTGGGCGCCGTTGAGATAGCCGCCGCCGGGGTTGCGGGCCGAGGCGAAGTTCAGGACGGCCGGGTTCCCGCCCAGTCGGCGCGCGGCCTCCAGACTGCTCTCGCCGGTGACCTCCACGACCGTGCGCGCCGGTTCCCAGGGCGGCACGGCGACCGGCTCCGGGCCGAACATCCGCGTCCCGGCCCGCGCGGCGCTGGTCGGCGCCGCGACGGACACCTCGCGACCGTCGGGGAGGCGGTAGAAACCCGCCGCGACGATCTGCTCGGTCTGCTGGGCGATCCCCCGCAGGCGCGCGCTCAAGGCGCCACCCCCGTGGACGCCTCGATCGCGCGCCGCGCGCGCTCCCCCGTCGTGCTCATGAAGGCATCCTGGGCGATGCTGGTCATACGGTGCAACGGAGTTTCCCGGCCTCGAGAACACCCAGGAAACACTCAGGAAACGGAGATCGTCGGACCCGATTGCGGCAAAGTGCACCCTTGTGCGAATCGCTTCGAGGGTTTTGGGTGGGACGAGCGATGCCGGTCCGGCCAACATCATCCGGGCCGGCGGCATGGTGGAATCTCAGGAGGATCCCGACATGTCCGATTCAGTGACCGACTGCGGCGACTGTACGGAGCCCCGCACCGCTCTGTCCGCCGCCGAGGTGGAGGCCCTGGTCAGGGGCATCTGCTTCAAGACCGGGCCGCCCCGCACCGTGGGGGTCGAGGTGGAATGGCTCGTCCACGAGCTGCGGACACCGCAGCTCCCCGTCACACCCGAACGACTCGAAGCGGCCTATGCCGCACTGCGGACCGTGCCCCTGAACTCGGCGCTCACCGTCGAGCCCGGCGGCCAGCTGGAGCTCAGCTCGCCGCCCGCCGCCTCCCTCATGGAGTGCGTAGGCACCGTCTCCGCCGACCTCGACGCCGTCCGCGCGACGCTCGCCGGGCACGGTCTCGGCCTCGTCGGCGTCGGCCACGATCCCTGGCACTCGCCCCGCAGGTATCTCCACGAACCCCGCTACGACGCCATGGAGACGTGCCTGGACCGCACCGGTCCGGCCGGCCGCGCCATGATGTGCACCTCCGCGTCCGTGCAGGTCTGCCTGGACGCCGGGCACGAGGAACCGGGCCCGCTCGGGCACGGCCGGCGCTGGTGGCTGGCGCACCACCTGGGCGCGGTCCTGGTCGCCGCGTTCGCCAACTCCCCGCTGGCCGGCCGCGAACCCACCGGCTGGCTCTCCACCCGGCAGCTGCTGTGGACGGAGATCGGCGCGGGCCGGGCGGGCGCGCCCCCGCTGGACGGCGACCCCCGCACCACCTGGGCGCGGCATGTGCTCGACGCCCCGGTGATGTGCATACGGCAGGACGAGGGGGCCTGGGACGTCCCGGACGGCATGACCTTCCGGGAGTGGACCCGCTCCGGCGTCCCGAGGCCGCCCACCCGCGCGGACCTCGACTACCACCTGACCACCCTCTTCCCGCCGGTCAGACCGCGCGGCCACCTCGAGATGCGCATGATGGACGCGCAGCCCGGCGAGGACGGCTGGATCGTGCCGCTCGCGGTGACGACGGCACTGTTCGACGACCCCGAGGCCGCCGAGACCGCCTACCGCGCTGTGAAGCCGCTGGCGGAGCGGACGATGGGGCTGCCCGCCCCGCACAACCCGCTGTGGCTGGACGCGGCGCGCACCGGGCTCGCCGACCCTGAGCTGCACGAGGTGGCCGTCCAGTGCTTCACGGCCGCCGCGGACGCCCTGCCGAGGCTCGGCGCCGCCGCCGAGGTGACGGGCGCCGTCGCGGCGTACCTGGAGCGGTACGTCCTCAGGGGCCGCTGCCCCGCCGACGATCTGCTGGACCGGCTGCGCGCCGGGGACCTGGTGCATGGTGCGGGCCTGCCGCACGGGAAGGAAGCCCGCTGATGACCGACGAGACCCTCGACGCCGAGACGCTGCGGACCCGGGCGCTGACCACGCTCACCACCGCCCGCGACCGCACGACGCTGCTGACCAGCTGCGTGGACGACCCCGACCTGACCGCCCAGCACTCCCCGCTGATGTCCCCGCTGGTGTGGGACCTCGCCCACATCGGTAACCAGGAGGAGCTGTGGCTGCTGCGGGCGGTCGCGGGCCGGGAGGCGATGCGCCCGGAGATCGACGGCCTGTACGACGCCTTCGAGCACCCGCGCTCCGAGCGGCCCAAGCTGCCGCTGCTGCCGCCCGCCGAGGCCCGGCAGTACGCGGCGGAGGTGCGCGGCAGGGTGCTGGACCTGCTGGAGTCGACCGCCTTCCACGGCACCCGGCTCACCGAGGCGGGTTTCGCCTTCGGGATGATCGCCCAGCACGAACAGCAGCACGACGAGACGATGCTGATCACCCATCAGCTCCGCAAGGGCCCGCAGGCCCTGACCGCCCCCGACCCGGACCCGGCGCCGCTGTTCACCGGCCCGGCCGAAGTCCTGGTCCCCGGCGGCCCGTTCATGATGGGCACCTCCACCGAGCCGTGGGCGCTGGACAACGAACGCCCGGCGCACCGGCGCGAGGTGGCGCCGTTCTGGATCGACACCGCTCCGGTCACCAACGAGGCGTACCAGGAGTTCATCGAGGACGGCGGCTACCGGGTCGACCGGTGGTGGTCACCGGCCGGCTGGGCGCACATCCGGGAGCACTCGATCGACGCCCCGCTGTTCTGGCGCCGGGACGGCGACCAGTGGCTGCGCCGGCGCTTCGGTGTCACCGAGGTCGTGCCGCCGGACGAGCCGGTGGTGCACGTGAGTTGGTACGAGGCCGACGCCTACGCCCGCTGGGCCGGGCGCCGGCTGCCCACGGAGGCCGAGTGGGAGAAGGCCGCCCGCCACGACCCCACCACGGACCGTTCGATGCGCTACCCGTGGGGCGACGCCGACCCGGGCCCCGAGCACGCCAACCTCGGCCAGCGGCATCTGCGCCCGGCCCCGGCGGGCAGCTACCCGGAGGGCGAGTCCCCGCTGGGCGTGCGCCAGTTGATCGGCGACGTGTGGGAGTGGACGGCGAGCGACTTCCTGCCCTACCCCGGGTTCCGGGCGTTCCCGTACAAGGAGTACTCGGAGGTGTTCTTCGGCCCCGAATACAAGGTGCTGCGCGGCGGTTCGTTCGCCGTGGACGAGGTGGCCTGCCGGGGCACGTTCCGCAACTGGGACTACCCGATCCGGCGGCAGATCTTCTCCGGCTTCCGCACCGCCCGGTCCGCGGAGGGCGTCTGATGTGCCGTCACCTGGCCTATCTGGGCCCCGAGGAGCCGCTCGGCAGACTCCTGGTGGCGCCCCCGCACAGTCTGTACCGGCAGTCGTGGGCGCCCCGGCGCCAGCGGCACGGCACCGTCAACGCCGATGGTTTCGGGGTCGGTTGGTACGCGCCGGGCGACCCGGTTCCGGCCCGTTACCGCCGGGCGGGGCCGATCTGGGCGGACCAGTCCTTCGCCGACCTGGCGAGAGTGGTCCGCACCGGCGCCCTCCTCGCCGCCGTCCGGGACGCGACGCTGTCCGGCGCGGACGCCGAGGCCGCGGCGGCACCCTTCGCAAGCGGGCCGTGGCTGTTCAGCCACAACGGCGCCGTCCAGGGCTGGCCCCGCTCGCTGGCACCGTTGACGGAGACTCTTCCGGCAGCGGATCTGCTGGCGATGGAGGCCCGCAACGACTCGGCGTTCGTGTGGGCGCTGGTCCTCGCCCGGCTCCGGGCCGGCGACGAGGAGGGACAGGCGCTGGCCGACACGGTCCTGGAGGTCGCCGAGGCGGCCCCCGGGTCCCGGCTGAACCTGCTGCTCACCAACGGCGAGTCCATCGCCGCGACCGCCTGGGGCGACACCCTCTGGTACCTGGCCAGCCCCGGCCGCAGCACGGTCGTGGCCTCCGAGCCCTACGACGACGATCCGCACTGGCAGGAGGTCCCCGACCGCACCCTGCTCGCGGCCAGCGGCACGGACGTGCTGCTCACCCCGCTCAAGGAACCGTCCACGGAACCACCGAAGGAGCCCCGCACGTGAGCCCGTTCCTTCTCACCCGCACCCTGCCCGAGGACGCCACCGAGGCCGCCCTGCGCGCCGACGTCCTGCACGGCCTGACCCGCACCCCGAAGACGCTGCCGCCGAAGTGGTTCTACGACGCCCACGGCAGCGAACTCTTCGACCGGATCACCGAGTTGGAGGAGTACTACCCCACCCGCGCCGAACGCGAGATCCTCGTCGCCCGCGCCCCCGAGATCGCCGCGGCGACCGGCGCCCGCACCCTGGTCGAGCTGGGCTCGGGCTCCTCGGAGAAGACGCGGTACATCATCGACGCGCTCACGGAGCTGCACACGTACGTCCCGGTCGACGTCAGCGAGAGCGCGCTCACCCAGGCCGGTCAGGCGCTCATCGCCGAGCGGCCGTCCCTGAGCGTGCACGCCCTGATCGCCGACTTCACCGCCGAGCTGACGCTGCCCGAGACGCCGGGCCCGCGGCTGCTGGCCTTCCTCGGCGGCACGATCGGCAACCTGCTGCCGGCCGAGCGGGCGGCGTTCCTGGCCTCGGTGCGCGCCCTGCTCTCCCCCGGCGACGCCCTGCTGCTCGGCACGGACCTCGTCAAGGACGAGAAGGTGCTGGTCAGGGCGTACGACGACGAGGCCGGTGTGACGGCCGCGTTCAACAAGAACGTCCTGGCCGTCGTCGACCGGGAGCTCGGCGCCGACTTCGATCCCGCCGCCTTCGACCACGTGGCGCTGTGGGACGCGGAGCACGAGTGGATCGAGATGCGGCTGCGTTCGCGTGTCGCGCAGACGGTGAAGATCCCCGCCCTGGACCTCGCCGTGGACTTCGCGGCGGGCGAGGAGCTGCGCACGGAGATCTCGGCGAAGTTCCGGAAGGAGGGAGTGCGGGCCGAACTGTCCGCCGTGGGCCTTGAATTGTCCCACTGGTGGACGGACGAGGCGGGCCGTTTCGCGCTGTCGCTGAGCCGGGTGCGGTGACGGACGGCTCGCGCGCGGCCGTCGCCTGAGGCACGGTGGTTCCATGACGAATCACACCTATCGGGTGACCGAGATCGTCGGCACCTCGCCCGACGGCGTCGACCAGGCGATCCGCAACGGTATCGACCGCGCCTCGCAGACCCTGCGCAATCTCGACTGGTTCGAGGTGACGCAGGTGCGGGGCCAGATCGAGGACGGTCAGGTCGCGCACTGGCAGGTGGGCCTGAAGGTCGGCTTCCGCCTGGAGGAGTCGGACTGACCGTCCGCCCTCAGGTCCGCCCCTCCCGTTCCTGCGCGTTCTCCAGCGCGGCGGAGGGGGCGGCCCAGCGGGCCCGTACGACCGTGAAACCGGCCTGCTCGGCGTCCTCGCAGACGAGTTCGTCGTCGTCCACCAGCACCCTGATCTCGCGGGTGCGGGCGAGGCGGCGGAGGATCTCCAGCTTGGTGCGCCGGGCGGGCCTGCGGTCGTTGTCCCGCCGCATGTGGACGGCCCCCTCGGGCAGCCCCTGCGCGGCGAGCCAGTCCAGGGTGGCCGGCCGGCAGCGCTCGGGCCGGCCGGTGAGGTAGACGACGTCGCACTCCTCGGCGTTCCGCAGGACCAGGGCGATGCCCTGCGGGATCGGCGGGTCGGCGGGCGCGGCGGCGAAGAAGCCGTCCCAGTCACGTGGCTTCCGCTCCAGGAAGTGCTGCCGGTGGGCGGTGTCCGCGAGGGTGTTGTCGAGGTCGAACACGGCGAGCGGGCGGGTGCGGGGATCGGTCACCCCTCCACCTTAGCCAGCCAGACAATTGCTCATGGGAACCATTTTCATATAGCGTCCTCGGTGCCCACCGCTCCACCGAGGAGGTTCTGTCATGGCTGTCCCCAAGCGGAAGATGTCCCGCAGCAACACCCGCCACCGCCGCGCGCAGTGGAAGGCGGCCACGCCGTCGCTGGTGCCCGTCACCATCGACGGGGTGCGTCACCTCGTACCCCAGAACCTGGTCAAGGCGTACGAGCGCGGCCTGCTGCGCCCGGAGGGCTGAGCCCGCATGCCGTCGCACGACCGTCTGCCGGTCACCGTGCTCTCCGGGTTTCTCGGCGCGGGCAAGACCACGCTGCTCAACCACGTCCTGGCCAACCGCGAGGGCCTGCGGGTCGCCGTGATCGTCAACGACATGAGCGAGGTCAACATCGACGCCGCGCTGGTGCGGGGCGGCCAGGCCGCGCTGTCGCGCACCGAGGAACGCCTGGTCGAGATGACCAACGGCTGCATCTGCTGCACGCTCCGCGACGACCTGCTGGAGGAGGTCGACCGGCTGGCCCGGGAGGGCCGGTTCGACCACCTGCTCATCGAGTCGTCGGGCATCTCCGAACCGCTGCCCGTCGCGGCCACCTTCGCCTTTGCCCGCGACGACGGGGCCACGCTCGGGGACGTCGCCCGGCTGGACACCATGGTCACGGTCGTGGACGCGGTCAACTTCCTGCCCGAGCTGGACAGCGGCGACGAACTCGCCGCGCGCGGACTGGCCCCGTTCGAGGACGACGAGCGCACGGTCAGCGATCTGCTCGTCGACCAGGTCGAGTTCGCGGACGTCATCGTGCTCAACAAGCTCGACCTGGTGGACGGGGACGCCGCGGACCGGCTGCGGGCGGCGCTGCGCCGCCTCAACCCCGTCGCCCGGATCGTCGACGCCCGCCAAGCACGGGTGGACCTCCGCCAGGTCCTGGGCACCGGCCTGTTCGACCTCGACCGCGCGCAGCAGGCGCCGGGCTGGGTCCAGGAACTCAACGGCGAGCACGTCCCCGAGACCGAGGAGTACGGCGTCTCCTCCACCGTCTTCCGTGCCGAACTGCCCTTCCACCCGCAGCGGTTGTGGACGTTCGTCACCCGGGACCTGGACGGCGGCGGGTACGGGCGGATCCTGCGCTCGAAGGGCTTCTTCACCCTCGCGACCCGTCCGCTGGTGACGGGCCTGTGGTCCCAGGCCGGCTCGGTGGCCCGGTTCGAGCCGTCGGCGGCACGTGACGACGAGGCGCCGTACGCGCAGGAGCTGGTCTTCATCGGAACACGGCTGGAGCCGGAGCGGTTGCGCGAGGCGCTCACGGCCTGCCTGATGGCGCCGGGCGAGCGCCTGCCTGCCGAGGACCCCTTCCCGGCCTGGGACACCTACGGCCTCGACGAGGCGTGCGACCACGAGGAACACGCCGTGGCCGTCCACTGACGCCGGGTGACACCGGGAATACCGGGCCGGGCGGGGCGTTGCACTCCGTGTGAGCTCCGTGATCGCCGCGACCCGCTTCTCCGTCCTCGACCGTTCCCGCACCCGCGAGGGGCACTCGAACGCCGAGGCGCTGCGCGACACCGTGCGCTTCGCGCAGCAGTTGGAGGAGCTGGGCTATCACCGGTTCTGGGTGTCGGAACACCATGGCGTCCCCGGTGTCGCCGGTTCCGCGCCGACGGTCCTGGCGGCCGCCGTCGCGGGCGCGACCCGGCGCATCCGGGTCGGCACGGGCGGTGTGATGCTGCCCAACCACCGCCCCCTGGTCGTGGCCGAGCAGTTCGGCGTGCTGGAGTCCCTCTTCCCGGGGCGCATCGACATGGGGCTCGGCCGCTCGGTCGGCTTCACCGACGGCGTGCGCAAGGCGCTGGGCCGCGGCAAGGACGACGCCGACGACTTCGCCGCCCAGCTCGACGAACTGCTCGGCTGGTTCGCCGGCACGTCCCCCACGGGGGTCCACGCCCGCCCCGCCGAGGGTCTGACCGTCCCGCCCTTCGTCCTCGCGCTGGGCGAGGGCGCCGCCATCGCCGCCCGAGCGGGCCTGCCGATGGTCATCGGCGACCTCAGGAACCGCGAGAAGATGCGCCACGGCATCGACCACTACCGCGCCCACTTCCGCCCCTCCCCCTGGGCGAGTGAGCCGTACGTCGTCATCTCCGGGACGATCGCCGTGGCCGCGACCCCCGAGGAGGCCCGCCGCCTCCTGGTCCCGGAGGCCTGGTCGATGGCCCACTCCCGCACCCGCGGCACCTTCCCCCCGCTGCCGCCCGCCGACCGCGTCGTCTCCCTCCCGATGACCCCGAAGGAGCGCGGCTTCTACGAGTCCGGGCTCACCGGCCACATCGCGGGCACCGAGGACCAGGTCGCACACGAACTGGAGACGGTCCTGAAGGAGACGGGCGCTCAGGAGGTCCTGGTCACGACCAGCACGTACGACCGTGACGCGCTGCTGGACTCCTACCGACGGCTGGCCTCGATCACCTCGGACTAGAGTTCCCCCTCATGCACACCCCACATGACCCGTATGTCCGTGTCCGTGGCGCCCGGGAGCACAACCTCAAGAACGTCGACGTCGACATCCCCCGGGACGTGCTCGCCGTGTTCACCGGGGTGTCCGGGTCCGGGAAGTCGTCGCTGGCGTTCGGGACCGTGTACGCGGAGGCGCAGCGCCGGTACTTCGAGTCGGTGGCACCCTACGCGCGCCGCCTGATCCACCAGGTCGGGGCGCCGAAGGTCGGGGAGATCACCGGGTTGCCGCCCGCCGTCTCGCTGGAGCAGCGGCGGGCCGCGCCGACCTCCCGGTCGTCGGTCGGGACGGTCACCAGTCTTTCGAACTCGCTGCGGATGCTGTTCTCGCGGGCCGGGACCTACCCGCCGGGGGCGGCGCGGCTCGATTCGGACGCCTTCTCGCCCAACACCGCCGCCGGGGCCTGTCCGGAGTGCCACGGGCTGGGGCAAGTGCACCGCACCAGCGAGGAGTTGCTGGTGCCGGATGCCTCGCTGTCGATCCGGGACGGTGCGATCGCCGCGTGGCCCGGGGCCTGGCAGGGCAAGAACCTGCGCGACATCCTCGACGCCCTCGGGTACGACGTGGACCGGCCCTGGCGCGAACTCCCCGCCGAGCAGCGGGAGTGGATCCTGTTCACGGACGAGCAGCCGGTCGTCACCGTGCACCCGGTACGGGACGCCGACCGCATCCAACGGCCCTACCAGGGCACGTACATGAGCGCGCACCGGTATGTCATGAAGACCTTCTCGGACTCCAGGAGCCCGGCCCTGCGGGCGAAGGCCGAGCGGTTCCTGAGCAGTGCGCCCTGTCCGGCGTGCGGCGGCAGCCGGCTGCGTCCGGAGGCCCTGGCGGTGACCTTCGCGGGGCACACCATCGCCGAGCTGGCCGGGCTCCCGTTGGCCGACCTGGCCGGACACCTCGTCGCGGACGGCGAGACCGCCCGCGTCCTCACCGACGACCTCGGGTCCCGGATCGCGCCCGTCCTCGAACTCGGCCTCGGCTACCTCAGCCTCGACCGGCCCACCCCCACCCTCTCGGCGGGCGAGCTGCAACGCCTGCGCCTGGCCACCCAGTTGCGCTCGGGCCTGTTCGGTGTGGTGTACGTCCTCGACGAACCCTCCGCCGGACTGCACCCCGCCGACACGGAGGCCCTGCTCACCGTCCTGGACCGGCTGAAGGCCGCGGGCAACTCGGTGTTCGTGGTGGAGCACCACCTCGATGTCGTGCGGGGCGCCGACTGGCTGGTGGACGTGGGGCCGCTCGCCGGTGAGCACGGCGGCCGGGTGCTGCACAGCGGCCCGGTGGCGGAGCTGGCCTCGGTCGAGGAGTCGGCCACCGCCCGGTACCTCTTCGACCGCTCCCCCGCCCCCGCCCGCGATGTGCGCGCCCCCAGGGGGCAGTTGAAGGTCGGCCCGGTCACCCGGCACAACCTGCGGGCCGTGACGGCGGAGTTCCCGCTCGGCGTTCTCACCGCCGTGACCGGTGTGTCGGGTTCGGGGAAGTCCACGCTCATCGGCGAGATCACGGAGGACCTCGCCGGGGTGGGCCGGCTGGTCGCGGTCGACCAGCGGCCGATCGGCCGCACCCCGCGCTCCAACCTCGCCACCTACACCGGCCTCTTCGACGTCGTCCGCAAGGAGTTCGCGGGCACCGAGGACGCCCGTCGGCGCGGCTTCGGCGTGGGCCGGTTCTCCTTCAACGTCAGCGGCGGGCGCTGCGAGACCTGCCAGGGTGAGGGGTTCGTCAGCGTGGAGCTGCTGTTCCTGCCGAGCACCTACGCCCCGTGCCCGGACTGCGGCGGCGCCCGCTACAACCCGCAGACCCTCGAAGTGACGTACCGGGGACGGAACGTCGCGCAGGTGCTGGACCTCACGGTGGAGTCCGCGGCGGACTTCTTCGCGGACACCCCGGCCGTGGCGCGCAGCCTGCGGACGCTGCTCGACGTGGGCCTGGGCTATCTGCGCCTCGGCCAGCCCGCCACCGAACTCTCCGGTGGCGAGGCACAGCGCATCAAGCTCGCGAGCGAACTCCAGCGCGGTCGCCGCGGCCACACCCTCTACCTCCTCGACGAGCCCACCACCGGCCTCCACCCCGCCGATGTCGAGGTCCTGATGCGCCAGTTGCACGGTCTCGTGGACGGCGGGCACACGGTCGTCGTGGTCGAGCACGACATGGCGGTGGTGGCGGGCGCCGACTGGGTGATCGACCTGGGGCCGGGCGGCGGCGACCAGGGCGGGCGGATCGTCGCGGCCGGGCCTCCGGCCGAGGTGGCACGCGCGGAGGGCGGCGCCACGGCGGCCCATCTGGCGCGCGTCCTGGGCTGAACTCCCCTCTCGGGTGTCAGGGTTGGGTGCCCGGCTGCTCCGTCAGCACCGCGTACGCCTCGCCGCCGGCCTGGTACAGCTCCCAGAGCCGGTCGGCGACCCGGTCCGGCTCGTGGCGGCCGACGACCACGAGGTGGGCGACGCGCAGCGGGGTGCCGGCGAGGGCCCGCGACAGCGCGGCGTACGTCCGCCGGGCGGGCCCGGCGATCGCGGTCGCCGCACGATCGGGGTGCGGGTGCTCCACTGCGTCGCCGGAGAGGAACAGCAGGGTGCCGCGGCCGGCGGCCCGCATGGCGGGCAGCACGGTCGCTGCGGCGGCCTCGGCACCGGCGACGTCGAGGGCCGGCGCCCGGTCCGGATCGGCGGCGCCGGTCCCCGGCAGCGGCTTGATCAGGCCGACGTCAGGCAACGCGCTGAAGCACAACACCTCTGCGGGGCCCTGCCGTTCGGCGAGCACCGCCAGGGCCCGCGCGAGGTCGGCGGGGTCGCTCGCGTCGGCCGGGTACGACTCCGTCGCGATGCCCTCCGCGGCCAGGTCCAGGGTGAGCGCGGCGAGCCGGGCGGGGTCGGGGGCGACGAGTCCTACGGGATGCCCGGCGCGGGCGAAGCGCCGGGCCACCGCGGCGCCGACCCCGGGACCGGCGCCGACGACATGGACCGGTCCGGGGCGTGCACTTCTCATGTCCCCTCCCTCGGCGGCGGGGTCGCCTGCCAGGCCCGCCGGCACAGGCGTGGTTGCGGAGGAAGGGTCTCAGGGTGGTCCGCCGGTGTCGACCGGTCGGCGATGCTCACCCGTCCTACGCCAGAGGATGGGTCTCAGGGTGGTCCGCCGGTGTCGACCGGTCGGCGATGCTCACCCGTCCTACGCCAGAGGATGGGTCTCAGGGCGGTTCGCGGGTGTCGACCGGTCGGCGATGCCCCCGCTCCTACGCCACCGGCGTCGGGTGGGCCCGTCCCGGTGGGTGCGTCGCGCCGGGCTGCGCGGCCCGGGCGAGCGAGCGCCGGTCGGGATGGCTGCCGTACGGTATGGCCTCCCGTATCTCCACCTCCGCCACCAGCCCGCGCGCCGACACCACCCGCCACAGCGAGGCGAACAGCGTGTCCTCGCCGACGAACGCGGGCGCGGTACTGGCCGCACCGCCGTCCGAGCGGTAGCGCAGGTGCACCGGTTGGACCGGCACCCCCGCATCCAGGGCGGCCTGGAAGGCGGCCCGGCGGAAAGTGCCCTGGGCGCGCCCGCACCACGTGCTGCCCTCGGGGAAGACGCCGACCGCCTGTCCGGCGCGCAGCGCGCGGGCGATGCGGTCGACCGTGTCCGGGAGGGCGCGCAGCCGGTCGCGGTCGAGGAACAGCACCCCTCCCCTGGCGGCGAGGGTGCCCGCCACCGGCCACTGCCGGATCTCGGCCTTGGCGACCATGCGGGCCGGACGCACCGCCCCGAGCAGCGGGATGTCCAGCCAGGAGATGTGGTTGGCGACCAGCAGGGTGCCGCCGGTCGGCGCGGCGGCACCGGTGACCCGCACCCGCACCCCCGCGGCCCGCACGATCCACCGGCACCACCGCCGCACCACCTCGGCGGGGAGTCTTCCGCCGAGCGGCAGCAGCGCGACCCCGGCGAGCACCAGGACGACGACCGCCGTCAGCCGCAGCACGGCACGAGGTACCGCCGTGCCGGACCCGGAAGGCTCCACGCACGACCCTGGGGTGCAGGGCGCGCTGGGCAGCCAGACGCTCATCAGGCCGGTACGAGGGAGAGGAAGTGCCGCAGATAGCGCGGGTTGACCCGGCGCATCGACAGCAGCACGTACAGGTCGGCGACGCCGAAGTCCGGGTCGTGGGCGGGTTCCCCGCAGACCCAGGCGCCGAGCCGGAGGTAGCCGCGCAGGAGGGCGGGGAGTTCGGTGCGGGCGCCGCCCACCGCTCCCGGGAGCCACGGCAGCAGCGGTCGTACCCGGTACTCCTCCGGCGCCAGGTGCTTGGCCCGCACCCGGTCCCAGGTCGCGGCGGCCAGCGTGCCGCCGTCGGCGAGCGGGATGGAGCAGCAGCCGGCCAGCCACTCGTGGCCGCGGTCGGTCATGTAGCGGGCGATGCCGGCCCAGATGAGGCCGATGACGGCGCCGTCCCGGTGGTCGGGGTGCACGCAGGAGCGGCCGACCTCGACGAGTCCGGGGCGCAGGGAGTCGAGCGGGGTGAGGTCGAACTCGCCCTCCGAGTACAGACGTCCGGCGACCGCGGCCCGCTCGGGCGGCAGCAGCCGGTAGGTGCCGACGACCTGTCCGGTCGCGGTGTCGGTGACGAGCAGGTGGTCGCAGAAGGCGTCGAAGGCGTCGACGTCGTGTCCCGGCTGCGGGCTCGCGAGCAGGGCGCCCATCTCGCCGGCGAACACGTCGTGCCGCAGCCGTTGGGCGGCGCGCACGTCGGCCTCGTCGCGAGCGAGGGTGACGGTGTAGCGAGCGGGGGCGGCGGCGAGGGGCGGGGAGGCCGGAGCGGATACGGCGGTCATGGCTCACTCCAGGTCACGGGCCGGTTCGGCCTGAGGGGGAAGAACAGGCCGGGCGGGTGCGGCCTGCGCGTACCTGTTCTTCCGATGCCGTCTGGCCGGGGCGTGACCGGGGGCGGTTGCCGGGATGTGCGGTTGTTGAACGCCGTGGTCCGTGTCCGTCACGTGGCCGGGACGCAACCTCCCAGCCAGTAGCGCGTCTCCGCCTCGTCGAGGACGCGCTCCAGGACGAGGTCCCCGGTCATGTTCGGGAAGAACCGGCCCGAGGGCCAGCTGCGTTCGTAGGCCGGCGGGTCCAGGACGAGCAGGCGTACGCCGTCGACGAGCGGGATGTCGGCGGGGGTGCCCTCGTTCCACACCCATTCCCCGCCGGGCGTCATGAGGTTGAAGGAGCCGACGGTGTGCACCTGACCGGGGGCGTCCCGGCAGACCGCGGCCTCCTGCGGGGACGGGGCCCGGCCGGGCACGTGACCGCCGCCGACCAGGATGTCCGCGAGAAGGGTGTGCAGCTGGAAGTTGTCGCCTATGCCGCGCAGGCGCATCCGGTAGCCGGTGCCCGACGGGCGGTGCAGGACGACCAGCGGTTCGTCGTCGAGGACGAGCAGCGCGTACTTCAGGCCCTTGAACTGGTGCCCGGTCGTCTCCTCCACGGCCGTGACCGCCCGCACCAACCGGGCGCGCAGGGAGGCGTCCAGCGCGGTGCGCACGGCGGGGTCGTTGAGCAGGGCGAGGCAGGCCATCTCGAACTGGGGCAACGACAGCCAGGCCAGGGCCGCTTCGGGGCCCACCCGTTCGAAGATCGCCGGGTGCGCGTCGCTGTCGTCGGGGTGGGGGTGGTCGCCGCCGCCGGTCTCCTGCCAGCGTTCGCAGAACTCCCCGATCTCGGCGAGGGTTTCGGCCAGCTCCACGAAGACGTGCGGTGCGCAGGGCCGTGGGTCGGCGCCGCGCTCCACGCACGCGCCGACGATCACCGCCACGATGCCGCGCGGTCCGGGCGGCACCTCGGGCAGCAGCGCGGCGAGCCGCGGGGCGGCCTGCGCGATCTCGTGCGGGCCCGCCTCGCCGAGGCTGCGGTGCATGTCCTGGAACGCGCGCTCGGCCCCGTCCGGGTCCTGGCCGCGCACCGCGGTCTCGAATCCGGTGACGGCGTCGAGGAACCGCTCCCCCGTCTGACTTCCGAAGATCATGCGCACAGGCTATCGAGGCCGGGAGAGCGAGACGGGGCCGGGGAGCACCACTCCCGGCCCCGCCCGTCCGCACCCTGTCGGCGAACGTCCTTGTGCCGCCTGTCTCTTGGCGACCTTCCGCGGGCTCCGCAGGTCTCCCTCTTGGCGACCTTCCGCGGGCTCCGCAGGTCTCCCTCTTGGCGACCTTGCGCCGGCTCCGCAGGTCTCCCTCTTGGCGACCTTGCGCCGGCTCCGCAGGTCTACCTCTTGGCGACCTTGCGCGTGGCCCGCAGCCACTCCTTGTTCATGCTCGTGATGGACACCAGCGAAATGCCCTTCGGGCAGGCCGTCGCGCACTCGCCCGTCAACGTGCAGCCGCCGAAGCCCTCTTCGTCCATCTGCGCCACCATGTCCAGCACCCGCGTCTCCCGCTCGGGCGCCCCCTGCGGCAGCACGTTGAGGTGGTTGACCTTGGCCGAGGTGAACAACATCGCCGCGCCGTTGGGGCAGGCCGCGACGCACGCCCCGCACCCGATGCACTCGGCGTGCTCGAAGGCGAGGTCGGCGTCCGGCTTGGGCACGGGCGTGGCATGCGCCTCCGGCGCGGCGCCGGTCGGCGCGGTGATGTAGCCGCCGGCCTGGATGATCCGGTCGAAGGCCGACCGGTCCACGACCAGGTCCTTGATCACGGGGAACGCGGCGGCCCGCCACGGCTCGATGTCGATGGTGTCGCCGTCCTCGAAGGACCGCATGTGCAGCTGGCAGGTGGTGGTGCGCTCGGGTCCGTGCGCGTCGCCGTTGATGACCAGGCTGCACGCGCCGCAGATGCCCTCGCGGCAGTCGTGGTCGAAGGCCACGGGGTCCTCACCGCGCAGGATGAGTTCCTCGTTGAGCGTGTCGAGCATCTCCAGGAAGGACATGTCGGAGGAGATGCCGTCCACCTCGTACGTGGACATGGCGCCGTCGGCGTCGGCGTTCTTCTGCCGCCAGACGCGCAGGGTGAGCTTCATGCGTAGCTCCGCTGGGTGGGGTGGACGTACTCGAAGACCAGGTCTTCCTTGTGCAGGGTGGGGGCGGCGCCGGTGCCGGTGAACTCCCAGGCGGCCGCGTAGGCGAACTCGTCGTCCCTGCGGGCCGCTTCGCCGTCCGGGGTCTGGGACTCCTCGCGGAAGTGGCCGCCGCAGGACTCGGCGCGGTGCAGCGCGTCGAGGCACATGAGCTCGGCGAGCTCCAGGTAGTCGACGATCCGGTTGGCCTTCTCCAGCGACTGGTTGAACTCCTCGCCGGTGCCGGGGACCTTGATGCGCCGCCAGAACTCCTCGCGGATCTGCGGGATGCGTTCCAGGGCCTTGCGCAGTCCGGAGTCGGTGCGGGCCATGCCGCAGAACTCCCACATCAGTTCGCCGACTTCGCGGTGGAAGGAGTCGGGCGTGCGGTCGCCGTCGACGGAGAGGAGCCGGTTGATCCGGTCCTCGGTCTCCGCCAGCACCTCCTGGACGGCGGGGTGTTCGCGGGTCACCTCGCCCTGGTTCGGGTTGCGGGCGAGATAGTCGTTGATGGTGGCCGGGAGGACGAAGTAGCCGTCGGCGAGGCCCTGCATCAGCGCCGAGGCGCCCAGCCGGTTCGCGCCGTGGTCGGAGAAGTTGGCCTCGCCGATCGCGAACAGGCCGGGGACGGTGGTCTGGAGGTCGTAGTCGACCCAGAGCCCGCCCATCGTGTAGTGGACGGCCGGGTAGATCCGCATCGGGACCGTGTACGGGTCCTCGTCGGTGATCCGGGCGTACATGTCGAAGAGGTTGCCGTACTTGGCCTCGACCGCCTTGCGGCCCATGCGCTTGATGGCGTCGGCGAAGTCGAGGTAGACGCCCTGCCCGCCGGGGCCGACCCCGCGTCCCTCGTCGCAGACGTTCTTCGCGGCGCGGGAGGCGATGTCGCGGGGGACGAGGTTGCCGAAGGAGGGGTAGATGCGCTCCAGGTAGTAGTCGCGCTCGTCCTCGGGGATCTTGTTCGGCGGCCGGTCGTCGCCCTTGGCCTTCGGCACCCAGATGCGGCCGTCGTTGCGCAGCGACTCGCTCATCAGCGTCAGCTTGGACTGGTGGTCGCCGGTGCGCGGGATGCAGGTGGGGTGGATCTGGGTGAAGCAGGGGTTGGCGAACCAGGCGCCGCGCCGGTGGGCCCGCCAGATGGCGGTGGCATTGGAGTTCATGGCGTTCGTCGACAGGTAGAAGACGTTGCCGTAGCCGCCGCTCGCCAGGACGACGGCGTCCGCGAAGTAGGTGGAGATCTTCCCGGTGATCAGGTCCCGCGCCACGATCCCGCGCGCCCGCCCGTCGACGACGATCAGGTCGAGCATCTCGGTCCGCGGGTGCATCTCCACGTTGCCCGCGGCGATCTGCCGGCTGAGGGCCTGGTAAGCGCCGAGCAGCAGCTGCTGACCCGTCTGGCCGCGGGCGTAGAAGGTCCGTGAGACCTGCACACCGCCGAAGGAGCGGGTGTCGAGCAGTCCGCCGTACTCCCGGGCGAACGGCACGCCCTGGGCGACGCACTGGTCGATGATCTCGACGGAGATCTGCGCGAGCCGGTGCACGTTGGACTCCCGGGCCCGGAAGTCGCCGCCCTTGACGGTGTCGTAGAACAGCCGGTGGACGGAGTCGCCGTCGTTGCGGTAGTTCTTCGCCGCGTTGATGCCTCCTTGCGCGGCGATGGAGTGGGCGCGTCGCGGGGAGTCCTGGTAGCAGAACTGGACGACGTGGTAGCCCTGTTCGGCGAGGGTGGCTCCGGCGGAGCCGCCGGCGAGTCCCGTGCCGACCACGATCACGGTGTGCTTGCGCCGGTTGGCGGGGTTGACCAGCTTGGCCTCGAAACGGCGCTTGTCCCAGCGCTCGTTGACGGGGCCGGACGGGGCCTTGGTGTCGACGACCGGCTCACCGGTCGCGTAATCGGCGTATGCAGCGCTCATGTTCAGCTCACCACTCCGGTCATGACGCCCACGGGCACGGCAATGAAACCGGCCGTGAGCAGCAGTGCGAGGACGTTGGCCGTGGCCTTCAGGGCGCGGTCGCGGGTGCGGTTGCCGGCGCCGAGGGTCTGGGCCGCGCTCCAGAAGCCGTGCCGGACGTGCAGGCCGAGGGCGAGCATCGCGGCGATGTAGATGACGTTGCCGTACCAGGTGGAGAAGGTGTCCACGACGTTCTGGTAGGGGTGCCCCTCCTGGAAGCCGCCGGAGTGCACGGTGCCGGTCGTCAGGTCGAGGAGGTGCCAGACGATGAAGAGGCCGAGGATGATGCCGCCCCAGCGCATGGTGCGGGTCGCGTAGGAGGCGCGCGGCTTCTTGTGCACGTACTTGTTCGGGCGCGCCTTGATGTCGCGGCGGCTGAGCTGGTAGGCGGAGACGGCGTGCGCGACGACCGCGACCACGAGGACGACGCGGATGACCCACAGCGTCCACTCGTAGTGCATGAAGGGCTCGCCGATGGTGCGCAGCCAGTGCGCGTAATGGTTGAACTCGCCCGCCCCGAAGAAGATCTTCAGGTTTCCGATCATGTGGACGACCAGGTACGACAGCATGATCAGACCGCTGACGGCCATCACCGTCTTCTTGCCGACGGAGCTGTCCCACACGGTGCGTGCCATGGACGGCCGTCGGTCCGTCCGCGTTGCCAGAGCCATGGTCATGAACGCTAGGGCCGTTCGGCCCCATCGGTCCAAGACATGGTCCGGCTTGATTCGATAGGCAGCGACTATCGTACGAGGATGCAGTTCACGCAGCTCCAGTACTTCGTGGCGGTGGCCGAGACCAGGCACTTCACCCGGGCCGCGGACCTGGTCCATGTCGCCCAGCCGTCGCTGTCCCAGCAGATCAAGGCGCTGGAGCGGGAGCTCGGGGCGGATCTGTTCCTCCGGGCCCGCGGCAACATCACCCTCACCGACGCGGGCGAGGCCCTGCTGCCCCTGGCCCGCCGCATCCTGGCCGACGCGGACACGGCCCGGCACGAGGTGCAGGAGCTGGCGCAATTGCGGAGCGGGCGCGTCCGGCTCGGCGCCACCCCGAGCTTGTGCACCGGCCTGCTGCCGGACGTGCTCCGCGCCTTCCACGACCGCTACCCCGGCATCCACCTGCTCATCGAGGAGAGCGGCTCGCACGACCTGGTGCGCGAGCTCGCGCGCGGCGCCCTCGACCTGGCCCTGGTGGTCCTGCCGCTCCCGACCCCCTCCCCGGCGCTGACCACGGTCGAGCTGCTGAAGGAGGACCTGGTCGTGGTGTCGTCACCGGAGGCCCCCAAGCCGGGCGGCGGTGGCCGCACCGTACGCATCGCCGACCTGGAGGGCGAGCGTCTGGTGATGTTCCGGCACGGCTACGACCTGCGGGAACTGACGGTCGCCGCGTGCCGCGCCGAAGGCTTCGAGCCGGACTTCGCGGTGGAGGGCGGCGAGATGGACGCGGTGCTGGGGTTCGTGCGGGCGGGGCTGGGCGTGGCCGTGGTGCCGAGGATGGTGGCGGCCCGTTCGGGACGCGGGCTGCGGGTCACTCCGCTCGCCCGGCCCGGATTGCACCGCACGATCGCCCTGGCCCACCGCAGCGACGTGGCCCCGCCTCGGGCGGCGCGGGAGTTGCAGCGGATGCTGCTCGAAAGGTGACGGCCCGCTGCCTGGCGAGCCCTGTGCACCGCCTCGGCCCCGCGGTGGACCTCGAGGAGACGGCGCATGGTCGTGACGTTCCTGTCCGCGCTCCCTCCGCTCAGGGTGCCGGTGCCCTCTCTTCGATCGCAGGAAGGAGGGCACCGGGCAGCCACCGCTCAGCGCACCGGGCAGCCACCGCTCAGCGCACCGGGCAGCCACCGCTCAGCGCACCGCCGCGCGGCCGGCGCTCACCCCGTCGCGTCGACCAGCGCCAGCTCGTGCAGCCGCTCCGGCGGGCCCGGACGGGCGTAGTACCAGCCCTGGGCCGTGTCGCAGCCCAGTATCCGCAGTTGCTCGGCCTGGGCGCCGGTCTCCACGCCCTCGACGGTGACCGCGAGGTCCAGGCTGTGGGCGAGGGAGACGATGCCCTCGACGATCTTGAGGTCGACGGGGTCGGCCGGGAACTGCTGCATGCTCTGGGTGAAGGAGCGGTCCAGCTTGAGGACGCTCACCGGGAGACGGCGCAGATTCGCCAGGTTCGAGTAACCGGTGCCGAAGTCGTCCAGGGCGATGTCGACGCCCATCTCGGCCAGCCGGCGCAAGGGCTTGAGCAGATCGTCGTCGGCGCCGATCAACGCCGACTCCGTGACCTCCAGGCACAGCGCGTCCGGGTCGACGCCGGTGCGCTCCAGGATGTCCACCGTGTCCTGCACCAGACCGGGGTGGGTGAGCTGGCAGGGCGAGAGGTTGACGTTGATGCGCAGCGGGCCGGCGTCCGCGTGGCGCTCCCGCCACGCGCGGGCCTGCCGGACGGACTGCTCCAGGACCCAGCGGCCCAGCGGGACGATCAGACCGGTGTGCTCGGCGAGCGGGATGAAGCGGTCGGGGCCGAGGACGCCGTGCTGCGGGTGCAGCCAGCGCACCAGGGCCTCGGCGCCGCGGACGCTGCCGTCGCCGAGGTGGACCAGCGGCTGGTACTCGATGAAGAACTCACCGCGTTCCAGGGCGGTCGGCAGCGCGGTGGTCAGGCCGTGCCGGGTGATGGCGCGGGCGTCCGCCTCCGCGTCGGCCAGCTCGAAGCGGTTGCCGCCCGAGGCCTTGGCCCGGTACATCGTGATGTCCGCGCTGCGCAGGACCTCCGCCGCGCTGCGCTCGCCCGCCGGGCCCTCGACGATGCCGATGCTGCCGCGCACGGTCAGCTCACGGCCGTCGACGCTGACCGGGGCGACCAGCGCGTTCATGATCCGTGACGCGAGCTCGTCGACCTCGCGCTCGGTGTCGGGCCCGGTCGTCAGCGCGACGAACTCGTCACCGCCCAAACGAGCGACCATCTCACCGGGCGCGGTGGTGCACGACTGGAGCCGGTCGGCCACCTCCACCAGCAGCCGGTCGCCGGCCGCGTGGCCGAGGCTGTCGTTGATGGTCTTGAAGCCGTCGAGGTCGAGGTAGCACAGGCCGAACCGCTGCCCCTCCCCCGCGCCCAGCGCCTTCTCCAGGCGTTCGAAGAAGAAGGTGCGGTTGGGCAGGCCGGTGAGGGCGTCGTGCGTGGCCTCGTAGCGCAGCCGGAGGTTGAGGAGCCGGCGCTCGGTGGTGTCCTCCATCAGCGCCAGCTGGTACTGCGGGTTGCCGTCCGCGTCGCGCAGCAGGGAGACCGTGAGATTGGTCCACAGGACCGTTCCGTCGGGGCGGGAGAACGCCTTCTCCACGTGGTAGTGCTCGCGGTCGCCGCGGACCAGCTCGTCGTAGAGCGTCCAGGTCTGCGGCGCGTCCTCGGGGTGGGTCCACTCCGCCACGTTGCGGCCGAGCATCGTCTTCTCGGTGATGCCGAACATCCGCAGCAGCGCCTCGTTGACCTGGAGGATGTTGCCGTCGAGGTCGGCCATGCCGATCCCTATGGCGGCGCCCTCGAAGACCGCGCGGAAGCGGGCCTCGCTCGCGTGCAGCGCCGCCGCGACCACGCCCTGCGCCTTCAGGGCGGCCGCGGAGATCGCCTCCTGCTCGACCAGCGTCCGCTCGCGCAGCGCCTGCGCGAAACCGGCGGCCATGGCGTGCTGGAGCCGGGAGGCGCGCACCCGCAGGTCCTGCTGGTCGCCTTCGCCGCCGCAGTACAGCACCAGGTAGGCGTCGACGCAGTCCAGCGTCCGGCTCAGCGCCTCCGGGTCGGTGCAGTGCACCGTGACGAGCGCGGCGCCGACGGCCCTGCCCTCGTCGGCGTCGAAGGTCCTGGCCCGCAGCGCCTCGCTCAACCGGCGGGCCAGCGGCAGCAGTTGCGCCTCGAACTCGGGCCTGGTCGAGGACGTCGTGGTCACCGGGAACACCGCCCGGCTCCAGATCGTCGCGAACCGGCGCAGTCTGTCCTCCGGCCCGTCCGGCTCGCCGATCACGCGGTACGCCCCACGCCGGCGAACCCGGAGAACGCCCAGGGATCGTCGTCCTCGGGCGCCGTGTCCGGCCGCCAGTGCGGCATCGGCACCAGTCCCGGTTCCACCATGTCGTACCCCTCGAAGAACCGCGCGATCTCGTCGCGCGAGCGCATGATCAGCGGGTTGCGAATGTCCTTGTACACGTCCACCGCACCCCCGGCCCGCTCCGGCGGCAGCGGGATTCCCTCGTACGAGGCATGCGTGAGCACCAGCAGGCTGCCGGGCGCGAGCGCGTCGCGCAGCTCGGCCACCGCTCCGTACGGGTCGTCCTCGTCTTCCACGAAGTGCAGTATGGCAACGAGAAGCAGGGCCACCGGCCGCTTCAGGTCGATCAGTTGCTGGACCTCGGCGCTCGCGAGGATCTCCTGGGGCTTGCGCAGATCCGCCGCGACGACGTCCGTCCGCGGGTTTTCGGCGAGGACGGCCTGACTGTGCGCAACGGCCACCGGGTCGTGGTCGACGTAGACGACATGCGCGTCGGCCCTGGCGGCCTGGGCCACCTCGTGGACGTTGCCGAAGGTCGGGATGCCCGAACCGACGTCCAGGAACTGGGAGATGCCCTGCTCGGCGGCGAACCGGACGGCGCGCCGCATGAACGCCCGGTTCGCCTGCATGATCTTGGGCAGCCCCGGCATGAACTCCATCGCCTTACGAGCGGCTTCCCGGTCGACCTCGAAGTTGTGCGAGCCGCCCAGGTAGTAGTCGTAGATCCGCGACACACTGGGCACCGAGATGTCGATGCTCCGTGGGGCCCAGGCGGGACGCTCCATCTAGCTCTCCAAGGCTTCAGGCGATCCGGTGTTCGAGCTGAGGCTACTGATCGCCTGCCAAAGGAGCGAGCCGAAACGGAAATTGACCGTCCGTTCCCGGTCACTGCCTGCGGCACGTGCCGAGTTGACCTTGCCACAGAAGAGGTGATTCACGGCAAACCGGTCCGCCCCCTGCGTGCGGTGCGCAGGGGGCGGACCGGTGGGTCGCGCACGCCGGCCGTTCGTCCGGCACTCTCGCTGGGACCTCGTGCCTCCCTTCCGCGATACGTCACTGACGGGACATGGGGCGGTCAGCCCTGGGGAGATGACCTGCAAGGGCCGGCCGGGAGGCGGCGACCCCTGCTGCTGCTACTTCTTCGGCGCGCCGACCGGCTTCCCGTCGGGCGCGACGGCGTACCACGTGCCGCCGACGCCCTGACCGTTGGTGTCGCCCGGCTCCTTGTCCTGGGCGAAGGTGTAGATGGGCCAGCAGTCGATGGTCTGCTGCTTGACCCCGTCGGGCCGGGTGAAGCTCATCAGGCCCTTCTTCTCGATGCCCTTGGTGTCGTTCGCCCCGACGGGACCGACGGCCGGCCACTTCTCCAGGCAGGCTCCGGTGCACCGGGAGATCGGGTCGGGCCAGGCCGTGTCCTTCAGGAAGCGGTAGACCGTCATGCCGTTCTTGTCGACGACGATCTCGCCCAGGTTGGGGTCCTCACGGGTGGACAGTCCGGGCAGCGAGGCCAGCGAGGCCTTCTTGCCGGTGGGGGCGAGCGCGTACCACTTGCCGCCCACGCCCTGGCCGTTGACGTCGCCCGCGTTGACGTCCTTCGCGTAGCGGTACGCCGGCCAGCCGCCGATCGTCAGCTGCTTGCTGCCGTCGGTGCGGGTGACCTCGCCGAGCAGCGCCTTGTCGATGCCCTCGCCGGCCGAGGCGTCGTCGGCCGGCACCGGGGGCCAGGTCGTCGCGCAGTCGCCGTCGCAGTTGGACTTCGGCGGCTCGGCGGTGTCGGTGTCGAAGCGGTAGAGGGTGAGACCGGCGTTGTCCGTCAGCACCTTGCCGAGCTCCGGGTTGGTGACGACGGCCAGCTTGCCCGCGGACTTGGCCGGCGCCCCGGCACTGCTCGCCGAGGGGCTCGCCCCGGCGTTGCCGATCCCGGAACCGATACCGGCCCCCGCGCCCGCGTTTCCGTAGTCTCCGGCCGCGGCCGTCGCGCCCACGTTCTGGCTGCTCGCGGACGGGGCCGCTTCCTGGCCGCACGCCGTCGTCAGCGCCAGCACCGCCGCAGCGCTCGCCACGAGCGATGCACTCCGCCAGGAGGTCTTCATCGTCAACTCCCCATATTGGTACGGGTGTTGCAGCGCCCTGCTGCGCCGCCGCACGGCCATGGGTACGGACGGAAGTGGCTGTTGTGTTCAACCGGGGCACATTTTTCTTTCCGCAAGCTGTGACACGGGCCCCCGCGAGGCACGCCGGGCCGCTTCTCAAACCCCTGCGCGGCCCCCTCACTCCTTCGGGGCAATCACCCGCCACCAGAGCGCACGGGGAGGCGTTCTGGGTTCATGATCTCCGTCGTGCCTCGACCCGAACCGACCCAATACGCCCCTGTCATAAGGGTGTTGACCGCCCTGGCGCTGGCCTGGCTGTGCGTCGGCGTTCCGGCGGGCCCGGCACGGGCTGACGCCTGCGCGTCCGCGTCGACCGGTCCGGACGGCACGGTCGCGGTGGCGGTCGCCGGAAGCGGCCTGACCTGGCCCACGCCTCCGGGGTGCTCCACGCCCCCTCCCCCACCGCCCCCACCGTGCCCCACACCCACACCCACACCCACCCCTACCCCCACCTCGAAGCCGACACCTACGCCGACCAAGGCGAGCCCCACCCCGAAGCCCACGCCGAAACCGACCCCGCCGCCCCCGCCACCCCCGGCCCCGCGGCCCGCGGCCCCCGCACCTCGCCCGACGACACCCACACCCACCCCCACGCCGACCCCGACCCCGCCCCCACCGCCCAAGCCGTCACCGAAGCCCACCCCGTCGCCGGTGAGCTACCCGGCCTACCACGCACCGGCCCCGCACCGGACCCCGCACCACGGCACCTCGCCGCTCACCTTCGTCCTGCTCATCGCCGCGCCCGCGATCGCCGCCGTCGCCGCGCTGCGTCCGCGCTGATCCCTGGAGGCATCTCTTGCCGGAATGGCTTGTTCTCACCCTCGCGATGGTGGCCGCCTGTGCCGTGGTGGTCGTCATCACCGTCATCCGCCACGGCGCGGCGGGCGACGACGAGGACCCCGACGAGACCCCGGACGTCATCGAGTACATGACGATGTGGATCGGCGTGGTGTACGCCATCGTCCTGGGCCTGGCCATCGCCGGGGTGTGGGAGGGGCGCAGCGCGGCCCAGGACCACGTCCAGGCGGAGGCCGTCGCCCTGCACGAGGTCTCGGAGCGGGTCCGGGTCTACCCGGCCGACGTCCGTGACCGCATTCGGGACGATGTCAACGCCTATGTCGGACACGTCGTGCACACCGAGTGGAAGACGATGGCCGACGACGGCGAGGTCACCGTGCGCGGCACCCAGCTGCTGGAGCAGGTCCGCCGGGACGTCACCGACTACGAACCGGCCACGGACTTCGAGGCGCAGGCCTATCAGCCGCTCGTCGACCAGGTCGCCGCGGCCGACGCGGCGCGCACCGCCCGGACGAACGCGATGGGGGCGACGATGCCGGGGGTGGTGTGGTTCGGACTGATCGTCGGGGCCGTGATCACCATCGGCATGGTCCTGGCCCTGCAGATCCGCAGAACGCCGCGCGAGCTGATCCTCGCCGGGCTGTTCTCCGCGCTGATCGCCTTCCTGCTCTTCCTGATCTGGGACTTCGACGCGCCTTACAGCCGGGGCATCACGGCGTCGGCGGAACCGTTCCTGAACCTCTTCCCCGGCATCAAGGGCTGACAGGCCCTCACCTGACGGACACCCCGGGGGACGCCGCCACGCCGTCGGCGTCCCCCGTGCGGCCCACAACCGTGCCCCATTCGCCCGACAGCGTTCGCGCAGGTGTGCGCACCTTCCTAGCGTTCCGATCATCGAGGTGCATTTCCGGCACAACGCGGAAAAGGTCCGCGGCTGCTCCTCGGGGACCCGGAGGACTCACCATGCGCGCGATACGCGTAGCTTCGGCCGCACTGCTGGGCGTAGGCGCCCTCACCCTCGCCGCTCCGGCCGCCATGGCGGCGGACGGCAGCAACATCACGCCGTTCGGCTTCAGCGTCATGCCCTCCACGATCGCCGCCGGCGGCCAGGTCACCCTGCAACTGGACCGGGACAGCGGCGGGTGTACGGGGTCCGCGACCGTCAGTTCGGGGGTGTTCGACACGATCACCATCCCGGGCAACCGGTCGTCGGCGACGGCGGTGGTCGACTGGGACGCCAAACCGGGCGCGGCCTACAAGGTGACGTTCTCCTGCAACGGCGTGAGCGGATCGACGGACCTGACCATCGCCACCGGCCGTACCACCCCGACCAGCCCGACGCCGTACCCCTACCGGGGTGTGCACGCCGGCGAGGGCGGCAGTGTCGCCGGTTTCGACCTCAAGGAGATCGGACTGGGCGCGGCGCTGATCGCCGGTTCGGTCGGGGCGGCGTACCACTTCTCACGGCGCCGCACCGGCGAGGACGGCGCCTGACCGCGCCGCGCGCCCACCGCACAGGCCTTCGCCCCGGACCTTGGAAGAGGTTCCGGGGCGAAGGCCTGTCACGTGCGATCGGTGTCACCCGAGGAGAGCGGGCAGAGGGGAACGGATCAGATCCGCTTCTCGGCCCGGCGGCGCATCCAGAACAGCCCGCCGCCGATGACGGCCGCGGCGACGAGCCCGCCGCCGATCGCCACGTCGGTCGGGGTCGCACCGGTGGAGCTGCTGCCGCCGAGACCGCCGCGGACGCCGCCGATGACGGTGAAGACGCCGTTGAACGTCTTCGTCTGGCCCTCGCAGGTGGTGGTGACGGTGTACGAGCCCGGGTTGGCGCTCGCATTGACGGTCACCGTCGCGGTCGACGTGCTGCTGTTGCCGCCCTGCGAGATGAGCTGCGTGGTCGGGAAGGCGCTGGAGCTGATGGTGCTGCCCGCCATCTGGCAGGCGGACCCGTTGACAGTGAGCACCAGCTGACCGCCCCGGGCGATGACGCTGGGCGCTGCGCTGACGCTGGTGGGCTGGCTCCAGGCCGAGGCCGTGGGGGCGGCGAGCCCGACGGCGGCGATCGCGGCGCCGGCGGCCGCCAGGGCACGGGTAGTACGCATGTGATCCTCCGCGGAAGACGCCCCGGGAACCGTCCCCGGTGGATCGGCGAGAAAGCGCCTCCCAGAAAGACCCTCAGATGCCGTGCACGCGGGCGCATTTCGGCGATGGTCCGTCCTGGTGAGAGGACACGCCGACCGAAAAGCGCACAATCGGATATTGCCGCAGGTCACGGACCGTCAGAAAATTCCTGTGAGCGTCAACTCGGATGGCGCACCCACACCTCTGGCGGCCACCCGTTCGCCTTTGCCCCGTCGCCGGTTCCGTGCCCGGCACTTAGCGTGCTCGTATGCGCGAATGACGTGGCGACGGCCGCGTCGAGAGGGGAATGCGAATGTCTGCGTCCGAGCTGGCCGATCTGGCCGAAGAGGAGGAGCAGCGGAAGAGGCGCGCTCCTTGGGGCGTGATAGCGCTTGTTCTGCTGACCGGCCTCGCGCTCATTCGGAATGGTTCGGGAGAGTTCGACGTGGGTCCGCCGCAGCCGGCGACGGCGGCTGCGGCGGACAGCCGTGTGCCCGGCACCTTCTCCGGGTCGGCGGCACCGCTGTCGTTCTCCGAGCCGCAGCGGGTGCGGATTCCCGCGATCCAGGTGGACGCGCCGGTCATGCCCGTGGGCCTGGACACCGAGGGCTGGGTGGGCGCGCCGCCGCCGGAGGACCCGAACCTGGCCGGCTGGTTCACCGGCGCCGTGTCGCCGGGCGAGAAGGGCACCGCCGTGGTGGTGGGCCATGTCGACAACAAGTCGGGGCCCGCCGTGTTCTACGGACTCGGTGCCCTGAAGAAGGGAAACCGCGTCGAGGTGCGGCGCAAGGACGGCAAGACGGCCGTGTTCGAGATCTACGGCATCGAGGTCTTCGAGAAGCAGAATTTCCCGGGCGACCGCGTCTACGGCTCCAAAGGCACCCCGGAATTGCGGGTCATCACCTGTGGCGGCGGTTTCTCGAAGCAGAACGGTTATGCCGGGAACGTCGTCGCCTTCGCCCGCCTGGTCGAGGTCCGCTGAGCGTTCCCCGACCGGGCGGCGAATCCGGCGGCTAGGCGTAATGCCGTCGCGGGACGGTGACGTGATATCCGGAGTCCAGGAGTTGCGGCAGGTATGCACGCAGCGCCCGGACACTCTGCGAGCGGTCGCCCCCGGCGTCGTGGGAGAGCACCACGACGCCGGGGGCGGCGCCGTTCTCGACCCGCCGCTCGATGGTGCGGGCGCCGGGGGTGGTCCAGTCGAGGGTGTCGACGGTCCAGGCGAGGGGTTCCATGCCGAGTTCCGAGCCGAGCTGGAAGGCGGCGCGGTTCCAGGCTCCGTAGGGCGCGCGGAACCACTGGGGGCGTTCGCCGTAGGCCTCCTCGATGACGTCGCAGGTGCGTTCCATCTCGGAGCGGATGCGACCGCGGCTGAGGCGGGTCAGCAGGGGGTGGGACCAGGTGTGGTTGCCGACGACGTGGCCCTCGTCGGCCATGCGTTCCAGCAGGTCCTTGTTGTCGACGGCCATCTCGCCGCACACGAAGAACATGGCGCGCACGTCGTACTCGGCGAGGGTGTCCAGGATGGCGGGGGTGTAGCGGGGGTCCGGGCCGTCGTCGAAGGTCAGCACCATGGTGTGGCCGCGCCCCTTCATCCGCAGCAGCGGTTCGCGGCGTACCGGGGTCCGGCCGGGGGCGGTGCGGGGCGGGCCGTATCCGGTCAGGGGCTGGAGCCGGTAGGCGGAGGGCTTGAGCGGGCGGCGGGCCGGGGCGCCCGCGGCGGGGCGGACGGGCGCGACCGGGTCCTCGCCGCCGAGCGCCGCGAACAGCCCGGCGGTGCCGGCCGCCCCGACAGCGGCGGCACCGGCGAGCAGGGCGCGGCGTCGCGTGAGCAGCCGGGTGAGCAACTGATCCTTCGTCATGACTCATCAGTCGCCCGAACCATGGCCGACGCACCAGGACAACACCGGTGCGGCGGCGGGAAAGCACCCGCTCGGCCTATGGCGGGCCGTCAGTGGCGGCGCACGAGAGGGAACGGGAGCGTCTCTCGGATCGTCAGGCCGGTGAGGAACATGACGAGCCGGTCGACGCCGATGCCGAGCCCGCCGGTGGGCGGCATCGCGTATTCGAGGGCGTCGAGGAAGTCCTCGTCGAGTTCCATGGCCTCCGGGTCTCCCCCGGCGGCGAGCAGCGACTGCGCGGTGAGGCGGCGGCGCTGCTCGACGGGGTCGGTGAGCTCGGAGTAGGCGGTGCCGAGTTCGGTGCCGAAGGCGACGAGGTCCCAGCGCTCGGCGAGCCGCGGGTCCTCGCGGTGCCGGCGGGTGAGCGGGGAGACGTCGGTCGGGAAGTCCTTGTAGAAGGTGGGCAGCTGGGTCCTCTCCTCGACGAGGCGTTCGTACATCTCGAGGACGACGTCGCCGTGGCCGTCGTCGGCGGTGTACGGCACTTCGGCGCGGTCGCACAGCCGGTGCAGGCGGGCGAGTTCGGTGTCGGCGGTGATCTCGTCCCCCAGTGCCTCGGAGATCGCGCCGTACACGGTCCTGACCGGCCAGGTCCCCGAGATGTCGTACTCCTGCCCGTCCTTGCGGGCGACGGGCGCGCCGAAGGCGGCCGTGGCGGCGCCCTGGATCAGTTCGCGGGTGAGGTCGAGCATGACGTCGTAGTCGGCGAGGGCCTGGTATGCCTCCAGCATCGTGAACTCGGGGTTGTGCTTGTAGGAGACGCCCTCGTTGCGGAAGGTGCGGCCCATCTCGAAGACCTTCTCCAGGCCGCCGACGCAGAGCCGTTTCAGGTAGAGCTCGGGGGCGATGCGCAGGTGGAGGTCGAGGTCGTAGGCGTTGATGTGGGTGGTGAAGGGGCGGGCGTTGGCGCCGCCGTGGATCTGCTGGAGCATCGGGGTCTCGACCTCCAGGTAGCCGCGTTCCAGCAGGCCCTGGCGCAGGGCCTGTACGGCGGTGGAGCGGGCGCGGACGACGTCGCGGGCGGCGGGGCTGGCGACGAGGTCGAGGTAGCGCATGCGGACCTTGGTCTCGGGGTCGGTGAGGCCGCGGCGTTTGTCGGGCAGGGGGCGCAGGCACTTGCCGATCAGCTGCCAGGAGGTCACGAAGACGGTGGGTTCGCCCTTGTCGCTGACGCCGGCCGTGCCGGTGGCGGTGATGTGGTCGCCGATGTCGGTGTCGGCGCGGAAGCGGTCGAGGCCGCCGCGGTCGCGGGTGAGGGCGAGTTGGTGGTCGCCGGACCAGTCGCGCAGCCGGACGAAGACGATGCCGCCGAAGTCGCGGACGAGCATGACGCGTCCGGCGACGGTCACCTGGTCGCCCGCGCGGACGTCGGCGAGGGCGTGGGTGCGGGGCGGGATGCCGACGGGGTAGGGGTCGGTGCCGTCGGCGCGCAGGCGGGCCAGTTTGCGGTGCCGGACGCGGGCCTGTTCGGGCAGGCCCGCGTCCGGTCCGGCGGCCCCGGTCTCGTCCCCTCCGGCGAGGCCGAGCGCCGACAGCGACGGCAGGCCTTCGGTGGTGGCCGGCCGCGGCCCGGCCTTCGGGTGCCCCTTTCCGAGGAGTTTGCGCAGCGACGGTACGGAGACGAAGCCCTCGGCGATCCCGGAGGCGAGGCCGATGCGGGCGAGGGCGCCGGTCTCGCCGTAGCAGATGAAGCGGGGGTACCACTCGGGCTTGTACTTGGCGTTGGAGCGGTACAGGGCCTCCAGTTGCCACCACTTGGAGAAGAACAGCAGCAGGCGGCGCCAGAGGCGGAGCACGGGTCCGGCGCCGATGCGGGCGCCTTCCTCGAAGACCGAGCGGAAGACGGCGAAGTTGAGGGAGATCCGGCGGACGCCCAGTTTCGGTGCCGCCGCGCAGAGTTCGGCGACCATGAACTCCATGACGCCGTTGGGGGCGCTGCGGTCACGGCGCATCAGGTCCAGGGAGACGCCGTCGCGGCCCCAGGGCACGAAGGAGAGCAGGGCGAGGAGTGCGCCGTCCTCGCCGAGCGCCTCCACCAGGAGGCAGTCGCCGTCGGCCGGGTCGCCGAGGCGGTCCAGGGCCATGGAGAAGCCGCGTTCGGTCTCGGTGTCGCGCCAGGCGTCGGCCTTGTCGACGACCTCTTCCATCTCGGCTTCGGTGAGGGTGGAGTGGCGGCGGATGCGGCAGTGGGCGCCGGTGCGGCGCACCCGGTGCACGGCCTGGCGGGTGACGCGCATGTCGCGGCCGTTCAGGTCGAAGCCGGCGACGTGGAGGATCGCCTCGTCGCCGAGTTGGAGGGCGCCGAGTCCGGCGCGGGCGAAGGCCTTGGCGCCGTCCTCGGAGGCGCCCATGGCGGCGGGTGCCCAGCCGTGCCGGCGGGCCGCGTCGAGCCAGGCGGCGATGGCGTGCGGCCAGGCCTCGCGGTCGCCGACGGGGTCGCCGCTGGCGAGGCAGACGCCGGCTTCGACGCGGTAGGTGACGGCGGCCTTGCCACTGGCGGAGAAGACGACGGCCTTGTCGCGGCGGGTGGCGAAGTAGCCGAGGGAGTCCCGGTCGCCGTATGCCGTGAGCAGGGCGCGGATGCGGGCCTCCTCGTCGTCGTGCAGGGCGGCTTCCATGCGCTGGGAGCGGAACAGGGTGGCGGCGGCGTTGAGCAGCGCGAGGGCGCCGAAGAGGCCGAGCAGGAAGAACAGGGCGCGGGGCGGGGAGCCGTCGAAGGAGCGGCCGGAGACCAGGCCGCCGCAGACCCGGTTGGCGGCCCAGAGCAGCCGTTGGCCGCGGGGCAGCGTGCCCGGGAACAGCTCGACCAGCCCCCAGCCCACCAGGATGCCGAGCAGGAGGCCGACGAGCAGCACGCCGACGGCCCGCCGTACCGCACCGCGGCGGGAGGCGGCGTAGAACTCGCCCCGGGCGACGACGAGCAGGGTGAGGGCCAGGGAGCAGACCACCAGGGACGGGACGGAGTCGGCGTAGAGACCGACGGCCACGCCCAGCGCGTCGACGAGGACGAGCAGGCCGAGGTAGACCACGACCAGCCACCAGGCGACCCGTTTGCGGGCGGCGGTGGCACCGGCGAGGAGGAAGAGGAAGACGGCGTAGGCGAGGTTGGCGCTGACCGGGACGATGAGGACGTCGAGGAAGCGCACGACGGGACGCAGTGGTCCGCGCAGCGGCGGGATGAAGGCCAGCAGCAGGCAGAGCAGTCCGAGGGCGCCGAAGAAGGCGGCGAAGCCTTCCGGGACCCTGCTGAGGAGGCCGCTGCCGGGCCGTCGTATCGGGCCCTCGGTGTCCTTCGCCGGGGCGGCCTCGGCGGTGGCGGTCATGTTCCGACTGTAGGAACTGCCCGGCGACCTCGCCCGTCGGCAGGTGCCCGCGTGACGGCGGGACCGGTGCTTTCCGATAGCCTCCGTGCCGTGACGGAACAGCACTCGCCCCAGTTCGAGCGGGGCACGGACGGGCCGAAGGTCATCGTCGTGGGAGTGGACGGCTCCGACTCCTCCCTCCGGGCCGCGGCCTATGCCGGGGGCCTGGCGCGCCGCCAGCACGCGCTCCTCGCCGTCGTGTACGTACGGCCGGTGATGGCGGGGGGCGCGGCGATGGGCGCGCCGGTCGCCGAGACGACCGACGAGATCGCCGAGGACCTGGTCGCCCAGATCCGGGAGGCCACCGAGCGCACGAAGGGGATATTCGATGTGCGCTGGGAGTTCCACACCTTCCCCGGCGACCCGTACGGCGGTCTGGTGAAGGCGGCGGACGAGCTCAAGGCGGACGCGGTGGTGGTGGGCGCCTCCGAGCAGGCCGGCCACCGCATCGTCGGCTCGGTGGCCGTACGGCTGGTGAAGGCCGGGCGGTGGCCGGTGACGGTGGTGCCCTAGGCGCCCTCGGACACCTCCGGTGATGCCCGGCCCGGAGGTCCCTACAGGTCCCGCAGGAAGTCCAGCAGGAGGCTGTTGAACTCCTCGGGCCGTTCCAGGTTCGGGAAGTGCGCGGCGCCCTCCACGATGACCGAGCGGCCCTTGCGGGCGGTGTGGGCGTAGAGTTCCGCGTCCGCGATCAGGTCCGGTGAGTCGAGCGCGCCGTTGACCATGAGCACCGGCATGTCGAGCGTCCGTACCCGGGGCCAGGTGTCGGTCATGGGGACGTGCCAGTTGCGCTCGCCGGGGGTGTGCTTGGCGATGGTGTGCAGGGCCATCTCGCGCAGCCGGTCCTGAAGTGCGGGGTCGGTGTCCTCCGCCTCGCGGAAGGGGCCCGCCATGCTCCGCAGGAACACCTTCAGCCAGGCCTCGATGTCACCGGAGTGCAGGGTGCGGGCCGACTCGGCGACGATCTCCCGGGTCTTGTCGTAGGTGTACTCGAAGTCGCTGACCGAGGCCCCGCTCAGCACGATCCCGCGGACCAGTTCCGGGTATTCGATGGCGGTGTCGCCCGCGATCGCCCCGCCCATCGACACGCCGGCCAGGACCGCGGGACCGGCGTCGAGGTGTTTGAGCAGGCAGGCGAGATCGTCGGCCCAGCGGAAGGGTTCGCTCGCGTTGGCGGACCAGCCGTGGCCGCGGACGTCCGCGGCGACGACCCGGTACCCGGCTTCGACCAGGGCCGGGGTCTGGTCCTCGAAGAGACGGTGGTCGACGTAGCCGGAGTGGAGCAGGACGACGAGGTCGCCGGTGCCGGTGTCCCGGTAGGCGAGGTCGCCGTCGGTGGACGGGAAGTAGCTGATGTCCGAAGCAGCTGTCATGACACCCAAGGTGTCATCTCTCGAGGGATTTGACAACCAGGTTGTCATGATGAGTTCGGGGCATGATGTCCCGGTGAACGACATCGACGCCCCGCTCCCCCCCGACGAACTCGGTCACCGCGTCTCCGAGGTGTTCGACCTCGTCGGCGCCCTCTACCGCCGCGGCCTGCGCAAACTGGAGCAGAGCGAGAAGGACGAGGGCATCTCCGTCGGCGTCCGGTCCGTGCTCGTCCTGCTGCGCCGGTACGGGCCCATGACGGTGCCTCAGATGGCCCGGATCATGGCGCTGACCCGGCAGTTCGTGCAGCGCATGGTCAACGACGCGGCGGCGGGGGAATGGGTGGAGGTCACGCCGAATCCCGCGCACCAGCGCTCCTCGCTCATCCGGATCACAGGCGCGGGCGAGGAGCTCATCGACGGCGTCCTGGCGCGCGAGCACGCCCTGAACCGGCAGGTCGGAGGGGATCTGACCGAGGCCGAGCTCACGGCGTGCAGGCGCGTCCTGAAGGAGATGCTGCGGACCTTCGACGAGGCGGCCGCCGACTGACCTACTCCCCCATCGTCAGGCCGTCCTGCGCCGCACCCCGGCTCAGCACCACGTCCCGGATGCGGTCGCGCACGCCGGTCAGCTCGGCACCCTCGGCGATGGCCCGGTTGAGGTTCACCACCCGGCCCGCGTCGATGTCGAACAGCTGCGGGATGAACTCGGCCTTCTTCACCTCCCAGCGCCCGCCCGGCTTCTCGGGCGCGGCGAAGGTGAAGCGGCCGATCGTGGACTGATTGCCGCGCGGGTCCTGGGCGCCCTCGTGGTTGAACATCTCGCCGGCGATCTGGTCGCCCATGCCGTAGATCACCCAGGTGCCGTTGACCTTCTCGTACGCCTGCGGGATGTGGGCGTGGGTGCCGAGGATCAGGTCGATGTCGGGGCGGTCGCCGGTGCGGGCGGCGGTGAGCGAGCGGGCCAGGGCGAGCTGGCGGTCGTCGGGGGCGTCCTGCCACTCGGTGCCCCAGTGCACCGAGACCACGACCACGTCGGCGCCCGCCGTCCGGGCGGCCCGGGCGTCGCTCAGGATCCTGTTCTCGTCGATGATGTCGACGGCCCAGGGCTGACCGGCGGGCAGCGGATAGCCGTTCGTGTCATAGGTGTAGGAGAGGTGGGCGACCTTCGCGGCGCCCGCGCGCAGGACCGTGACGGTGCGCGCCTCGTCCTCGGTGCGCGCGGTCCCGGCGTGCCGTACGCCCTGGCGGTCGAGGGCGTCGAGGGTGCGGCGGATGCCCTCGGCGCCGTCGTCGAGGCTGTGGTTGGAGGCGGTGGAGCAGCTGTCGTAGCCGGTGGCGGCGAGCCCCTGGGCGACCTCGGGCGGGGACTTGAAGGCGGGATAGCCGGTGTAGTCGCCGTTCGCCCCGTAGACGGTCTCCATGTGACACAGCGCCAGATCGGCGCGGGAGACGACCGGTTCCACGCCGGAGAGCATCGGGCGGAAGTCGTAGCCGTCGCCGCCCGCGTCGAAGCGGGCGCGGTCGATGATGGAGGAGTGCGGGAGGACGTCACCGGAGGCGACGAGCGTGAAGCCGCGGGCGGTGTCGGCCGACGGGGCCGGATGGCCGCTGCGGGCGGGCGGATCGGGCTTGTCGTGACCCCGGGCCTGACAGGCGGCGCCCGCGGCGAGGAGCGCGGTCAGGGCCAGGGCCACTTGTCGACTGCGTGCAATCATCAGCTCACCCCACTGTGATCATATTTACGCACAAATAGGTACGAAGCTGATGCCGGCCGCAAACGGGCCGGGCCCCTTCATTCGCCCGATGGGCGCGGCATTCGCCCGACGGCGAGGCGGAGGGGACCGTTCGTCGTACCGTTCGTCGACGCGATCGACCGCCCGCCGCAGATCCGCGCGCACGCCCTGTCCCTCACCCCCGCCCTGCGATGCCATACGGCCATGACGGCCGGAACCACGCTCACGAACGGGACGACCGCCGAGCACGAGCTCGCCGCACTGCAGCGGGAGCACGGCCGGCCGCTCTTCGCACTGCTCCTCCGGCTGTGCGACGGCGACCGGCAGCGCGCCGAGGACCTGGTCCAGGAGACCCTCGTACGCGCCTGGCAGCACCCCGAGGCGCTGCGCGCCGACGACTTCGACTCCGTACGGCCGTGGCTGCTGACCGTGGGACGGCGGCTGGCGATCGACGCGCGCCGGGCCCGGCAGGCGCGTCCGCCGGAGGTCGGCGACGCGATCCTGGAGAACGCGCGGGTGTGCGCCGACCACGCCGAGCGGGCCGCCGCGATGCTCGATGTGCGCGAGGCTGTGAAGACACTCACTCCGGAGCACCGTGAAGTCCTGGTGCTCGTGTACTTCCAGGGGGCGAGTGTGGCGGAAGCCGCGCAGACCCTCGGGATTCCGCCCGGTACCGTGAAGTCCCGCGCGTACTACGCGCTGCGCGCCCTGCGCCGGGTCCTCCCGGGCTACGCGGCCGACCTGCGATGAAACTCATGGTGAAGCAAAGCCTTCGCAAAGCGCCTTGCTGAGGACCATGGTTGAGTAATCGGCTGTCTTCATCCGTGTTCCCGACTGGGAGCCCAGCCGCGGGCGACGCGCACGCACCGGAGGAAGGCAGGAAGGGATGCTGCACAGAGGTCAAGAGAGCACGGACGGCGCCGGTGGTGGCGAACTCACCGTTCCCATGGCCTGGTTGTACGCCGAGTACATCGCCGACGAGCTGCTGCGGACCGGCGATCTCATGCCGCCGACGTCCTTCGAGTTCCGTGCCGGGCGGGACGCCCTGGCGCTGACCATTTTCCTGTCCGACACCGACGGCGAGCTGTCCGGCATCCGGGTCGTCTCCCAGCTGGAGACCTGGCTGTCGTTGACCGCGTACGACCAGCCCTGGCAGGACTGGGTGCGCGACCGCATGGCGAGGCTCGCGGCCGAGGCGATCGACTCCGGCGGACCCGACCCCGACCTGGACCTCGCGGAGGCGGCCTGGCGCTGGCTCCAGGAGACCGAGCTGCTCGCCCCCGACCTGAACGCGGTGCCGGGCGGCGGCCCGGTCATCGGCGAGGACGACGGCCCGAAGGTGTGGACACCCGCCTGGCAGCTCGGGCTGCCGCTGGGGCATCTCGCCATCCACCTCTTCTAGCCACGCCGCCGTCCGCGTACATCCGGTCCCGGACTTTTTTTCGAACGGGACCAATCCTCGTGCCCGGCCGCTCCGAACCCCTTGGTTGCGATTCTGTGTGGGGCTTGAGTGATTCGGCGGTCCGGTGCGTACCGGTGGGAGCAAGGAGTGACCCCACCCGCACCCAACGGCACGAGGATTCCGCATGAGGTCCCAGGAGAGGCATCGCGACGTCGCCGCGTACGCGCTCGGCGTGCTGGACGAGGCGGACGCGTTCCGTTTTGAGGACCACCTCATGGAGTGCCCTCGGTGCGCCGCGCATGTCACCGAGTTCGGTCCCATCACCCGGCAGTTGATGCTGTACCGGCGCTCGACACCGCAGTTCGTCCACCCGCTCACCAAGCCGGGCCCCCGGCTGCTGGACCGGCTGCTCTCCGAGGTCGGGGCCCGGCACCGGGCCGGTCGCCGCCGGTTTCTCTGCGCGGTGGCGGCCACCGTGGCCTTCGCGGTCGCGGGCCCGGGTCTCGTGGTCCTCGCGGGCGGCGGGAAGGGCACCGTCCAGATGTCCGCGACCGATGCGCGGTCCGGCGTCTGGGCGCAGGTCACCACCGAGGACTACGCCTCGGGCAGCCAGCTGGAGCTGAAGGTCAAGGACGGTGCGGGCCCCCGCACCTGCCGTCTGGTCATCGTCGGTACGGACGGCTCCGAGGAGACGGTCACCACCTGGAGCGTCCCGCGCCACGACGCCCGCGAACTCACCATGCAGGGCTCCTCGTCCCTGCACCCCGACCAGATCGCCCGCTACGAGGTGCGCTCCTCGGACGGCGAACACCTGGTGACCCTCAAGTCCCGCTGATTCCGGGCGAACGCGGAGCCCGGTTCCCGCGTCTCAGGAGCGATACGGTCCGCCGTCGCCACCGTCCGGTCCTGGGGGAACACATGCGACACCCGTCTGCACATCTCGCGCGAACTCTCGCCCTCCTCCTGCCCCTTGCGCTGCTCGCGGCCGGCTGCGGCAGCGAGCGGGCCGACACCGGCTCCCGGCCCGCCGGCACCGGGGACAGGGCCCGTGAGGTGGCTGCCGCGTGGGACGGCTCCCGGGCTGCCGAGGTGTGGCGCGCGGGCTACTACCCGCTGGCGGACGTCGTCCAGCTTCCCGAGCACGCCTTCCGCAACGACGACGACAAACGGGCGTACTCAGCAGGGAGCTTCGTCCTGAAGGCCGAACTGCCCTCCGGCACACCGGAGAAGGGCAAGGTCGAGTGGGAGAGCGGGAGTTCGCTCAGCCTGCCCTTGATGGACGCGCGGGAGGCCTACGACAGTGTGGCCGCCGGCGGCGGCGACGGACCGCATCTGACCGTGACGGCGGTGCGGCTCGGCGGGACGACCCTCGTCACCAGCCGCGGACCGGCGACCGTACCGGCCTGGCTGTTCACGCTGGACGGGTACGACACCCCCCTGAAGCGGGTCGCGCTGAAGCCGTCGGCCCTGCCCGGGTCACCGATCGAAGCGGTCGGGGAAGTGCCCACGGACGACCTCATGCAGGTCGAACGGCTCGTCGAGGTCAGCGGGGACGGCCGGTCCGTCACGGTCCTCGCCGGGCACGGTGCCTGCGACGACGGGGCCGCCGTGGACGTACTGGAGACGTCCGGGAGCGTGGTGCTGTCGGCGTCGGTCGTCGGGGCGAGCGACGGGGACTGCACCGCCCAGTTGGTGTTGCAGGAGGTCACCGGGGAACTGAAGCGGAAACTCGGCGACCGGGTCCTGCTCGACGCCTTCACGGGGGCGCCGGTCGCGCCACGCCGCGTCCCCACTACTTGAGGAGCCTGGACATCCTGCGGTCCGCCAGCGGCTTTCCGCCGGTCTGGCAGGTGGGGCAGTACTGGAGCGAGGAGTCGCTGAAGGAGACCTCGCGCACGGTGTCGCCACACACCGGGCACGGCTCGCCGGTGCGGCCGTGGACCCTGAGGCCGCTCTTCTTCTCCGCCTTGAGCCGGCCGGCCGCCACGCCGCGCGAGCGCTCGACGGCCTCGCTCAAGGTGGCGCGCAGGGCGGTGTGGAGGCGGGTCGTCTCCTCGGGGGTGAGGGACGCGGCCAGTTTGAACGGGGACATCTTCGCCGCGTGCAGGATCTCGTCGCTGTAGGCGTTGCCGACCCCGGCGATGAGGCTCTGGTCGCGCAGGGCGCCCTTGATCTGGCGGCGTTCGGCGGCCAGGAGCGCCGCGAACCTCGCCTCGTCGAAGTCGTCCGCGAGCGGGTCCGGGCCGAGCCGGGCCACGCCGGGGACCTCCTGAGGGTCCTGGACCACGTACACGGCGAGCCGTTTCTGGGTGCCGGCCTCCGTCAGGTCGAAGCCGGCGCCGGTCTCCAGGGCCACCCGCAGGGCGAGGGGTCCCTTGCCGGGGCGGGGCATGCCGCTGGGCAACTGGTCCTTCCAGTGCAGCCAGCCCGCGCGGGCCAGGTGGGTCACGAAGTGCGGGCCGCCGTCGGTGACCAGGTCGAGGAACTTGCCGTACCGCCGCACCTCGGTGACCTCGTGGCCTTCGAGGGCGGTGAGCGGTGGGTCGTACGTCTTCAGGACGCTGATCGCGACGGGCAGCACCCGGACGATCTCATGGCCGACCAGGTGCTCGGTGAGGAAGTCCTTGAGCGCTTCCACCTCGGGGAGTTCCGGCATACGTCCAGGGTGCCATCCCCCGTCACGCGCGTCCCGGGACGACGAACTCGCACCACACGCACTTGCCGCCGCCCCGCGCCTCCACCCCCCACAGGTCCGTGAGCAGGTCGACGAGGAGGAGGCCGCGGCCGGAGACCCCCGACTCCCCCGCCTCGCGGCGGCGCGGCAGGGCGCTGGAGGAGTCCTCGACCTCGACGCGCAGGCGGCGGTCGGAGCCGGCCAGCACTCTGAGGGTGACGACGGCGGCGCCCTCGGTGTGCATCAGGGCGTTGGTGATCAGTTCGTCGGCGACCAGTTCGATCTCGTCGGCCCGCTCCCCCGAACCCCAGGCCCGGACGGCGGCCCGGATCATGTGCCGGGCCTCGGACAGCGCCTCGGGGTCGCCGGGGGCGACGTGCTGCTGGAGCCGGCCGCCGGACTGCGGGGCGTCCAGGCCCCGGCGGCGCAGCAGGAGCAGGGCCACGTCGTCGTCGCCGCCGCGTTCCTCGGCCACCTCGATCAGCTTGTCGGCGAGGTCGCGCACGTCCGCGGGGCCGGAGCCGATGAGCGCGGTGAGGGTCTGCATGCCGTCGTCGAGGTCGGCGCCGGGCTGCTCGACCAGGCCGTCCGTGCAGAGCAGCAGGGTGTTGCCGGGGTCGAGCTCGACGGTGGCGACGGGGTATTCGAGGCTGCCGAACTCGGCCGACAGCCCGAGCGGCAGCCCGCCCTCGACCGGGACCCGGCGGCAGCTGCCGTCGGCCTGCCGCACCAGGGGGTCGATGTGGCCGGCCCGGACGACCTGGACGACTCCGGTGGCGAGGTCGGCCTCGGCGTAGAGGCAGGTCGCGAAGCGGTCGGTGTCCAGTTCGTGGAGGAAGACGGAGGCGCGGGCCATCACGGTGGCGGGGGTGTGGCCCTCGGCGGCGTAGGCGCGCAGCACGATCCGCAGTTGCCCCATGACGGCGGCGGCGTGCGTGTCGTGGCCCTGGACGTCCCCGATGACCGCGCCGACCCGGCCGCTGGGCAGCGGGATGAGGTCGTACCAGTCGCCGCCGATGTCCCGGCCCAGGGAGCCAGCGGCGGAGCCGGCGCGGTAGCGGACGGCGACGTCGGCGCCGCGCACGCTGGGGATGGTGCGCGGCAGCATGGCCTGTTGCAGGCCCGCGGCGAGGTCCTTCTCCTGTTCGTAGAACATGGCCCGTTGCAGGCTCTGCGCGATGCTGCTGCCGAGGGCGACGAGGACGTTGCGGTCCTCGGGCGAGAAGCCGCGCCGGTCGCTGTAGAGCAGGCCCATGGCGCCGATGGGCCTGGCCTGGGCGATCAGCGGCAGATAGGCGGCCGCGGTGATGTCCAGGCCGGTGATGTGCGGCCACAGGACGGGGTAGCTCTCGGCGAACTCCTCCGGCGACTCGATGAAGCGCGGGGTCAGGGTGCGCACCACCTCGCTCATCGGGTACGGCTCGTCGATGCGGGTGACGTCGGTGCCGGGCACGAAGCTGCCGGCGGGGCCCTCGGCGATCAGCCGGATGCGGCCCGCCTCGACCAGGCCCATGACCAGGCTGGTGGCGCCGAGGTGGGTGAGGCCGTGGGTGTCCTTGAGGACCTCGATGACGTCGTCGACCGTGCGGGCGTAGGCGAGGGCGGCCGTGGTGAGCTGGACGACGTTGGTCTGCTCCTGCCGGGCGGCGTCCAGGCTCGCCTGTTCGCGCCGGGCGGCGAGGTCGTCGAGTTCCTGGGTGGCGTCGCGGACGATGCCGACGATCCGGCGCGGGCGGCCCGTCTCGTCGCGCCGGATGTAGCCCTGGGTGTGGGTCCAGCGCAGTGCGCCGTCGCGGCAGCGGATGCGGAAGTACGTGCCGTAGTTCTCGCTGCCGTCCTTCATGGCCTGGGAGACCAGGGTGTCGAGCCGGTGGCCCTCCGGGGCCGGAACCCGGATCGCGAGGCTCTCGGGGTGCCCGTCGTATTCGTCGGGGCGCAGGTCGAAGACCTCGTGGGCCTGGGCGTCCATGTGGAACAGACCGGTGTCCAGGTCCCAGTCGAAGCTGCCCATGCGGTTGAGCGCCAGAATCGGGTCCGGATGGGCGGGCCAGTCGTCCGGGAGTGACAGGGCGCTCGCTCCCCGATCAACCATGGGGCCACCTTGCCAGGATTTGTCCGATTCTTCGACTGGGGCCGGTCGTCGTCGGTGTCAGCTCCCGAAGACGTCCGTGGGGCTGTCGAAGATGCTGTCGGTGGTCGCCGGCTCGTCGGGCTCGTCCGGGATCAGCCCGCCGCCGTCGGGCAGGTCGGGGGTGTCGGGGACGGTCTCGGGGCCGACCCCCTGCCAGGTGTCCGTGGGCTCCGCGGCCGAAGGCGCGTCGGGGACGGTCTGGGTCTCCGGCGCGGTCTCCGGGGGCGTCGCGGTGACGGTGACCGCGGGGCAGGCGGGGTCCGGTGTGCCGGGCGTCGCGGGGAGGGGGCCGCCGGGGGTGACGGTGACGGTCGGGGTGACGCAGTCGTCCGTCAGCCGCTGCCCGTCGGACGGGGAGGCGGAGTCCTCGTTCCCGCTCCCGCTCCCGCTCTCGCCAGGTGTCACGCTCACGCTCGGCCCGGTTTCCGAGGGACTGGTCGTCGGAGTCGGCGTCGGCGTCGGCGTCGGCGTCGGGACCACCGGTTCCGGCGGCGGTACGACGTGGTCATGGCGTACGTCGTGTCCGCAGCGTCGCTCGATCCAGGTGTGGTGGACGATGTCGATGATCGTGACGTGGGTGATGACCTGGGGCGCCGGGGTCACCACGACCACCTGATCGTGCCGGTAGCCGGACCAGGCCCGTCCCCGGGTCTCCGGGTTCCCGCGCGGTGCCGTCGCGGCCGTCAGCGGGTTGCCGCAGGCGCAGCGGACCCGCGGTACGCCGCGGTTGTCGACGAAAACGGCGGTACCGGCCTGGAGGACCGCCGGGAAGCCGGTGGCCTGCCCGGCCCGGTACCCGTGGTTGGTGACGCGGGTGTCGGCGCGCAGGACGACCGAGGTGAGGGAGCGCAGATAGGCGGGGATCGAGGCCTGAGAGATGCCCGCGGCCTGCGCGAAGGCGCGCCCCTTGGACCGGTCGACGGTCAGGTGGCCGATCTGCCGGTTCACGTCGCAGCTGCCGGTCCGGGCGGTGCCGCCATAGAGGCCGGGTGTGCCGCCGGAGATCGACCGCACGCCCGATGCGCGGGGTTGCTGCGTTCGGGTGACGGGCGCCGGGGAGGCCGCCTTGGTCGCCGTGGACGTGGTGAAGGGGTCCGGCCCCTGGGCCGCGGCGGGCTGGAGGAAGACCTCCTCGCCCGTCCGGCCGTCGCTGCCGCCCGCGCAGCCGGCGACGATCAGCGCCGCCGAGAGCGCGCAGGCCGTGACGAAGGTTCCGGTGGGTGTACGCACCGTTCTCTCCCGCCTCATACCGGGCAATTCATCACTATTGTCTGCGTCACTCACTTGGGTTACGCAAGCGGAGGCACGGTACACGGAGAGTGACATAGGGTTCCCGCGCGACAATGGCAGGGAGGAGCACCTGGCCGTGGACTGGTTCACCGCATCCGACTACTGGCTGAGCCGGCTGGTCTGCCAGCGGGCCCTGGCCGGCGTGTACCTCGTCGCCTTCCTGACGGCGGCTCTCCAGTTCCGGGCGCTGCTCGGCTCACGCGGCCTGCTGCCCGTCCCGCGCCATGTCTCACGGGTCCCCTTCAAGGCGGCCCCGAGCCTGTTCCAGCTCCACTACTCGGACCGCTTCTTCGCCGTGTGCGCCTGGTCCGGCTGCGCGGTCTCGGCGGCGCTGCTCGCGGGCCTCGACGCCCGGCTGCCGTTGTGGGCGGCCATGCTGCTGTGGCTGGTGCCCTGGCTGCTGTATCTGTCGATCGTCAACGTCGGCCAGACCTGGTACGCGTTCGGCTGGGAGTCGCTGCTGCTGGAAGTCGGCTTCCTGGCCGTCTTCCTGGGCAACGACGACGTGGCGCCGCCGATCGTGGTGCTGTTCCTGCTGCGGTGGATCCTGTTCCGGGTGGAGTTCGGCGCGGGGCTGATCAAGATGCGCGGCGACGCGTGCTGGCGGAAGCTGACCTGTCTGGACCACCATCACGAGACGCAGCCGATGCCGGGCCCGCTGAGCTGGTTCTTCCACCATCTGCCGCGCCCGCTGCACCGGGTCGAGGTGGCCGCCAACCACGTCACCCAACTCGTGGTCCCCGTCCTGCTCTTCACTCCGCAGCCGCTCGCCACGGCCGCCGCCGCGCTGATGATCGTCACCCAGTTGTGGCTGGTGCTGTCGGGGAACTTCTCCTGGCTGAACTGGATCACCATCGTGCTCGCCCTGTCCGCGGTGGAGTTCCCGTACGACGCCCCGCCGACGCCCGCCGCCCCGCTCTGGTACGAGATCGTCGTCCTGGCCGTCGCCGCACTGCTCGTCTGCCTCAGCTACCGCCCGGTGACGAACATGGTCTCCCGCCGTCAGATCATGAACCGCTCCTTCGACCCGCTCCACCTGGTCAACACCTACGGAGCCTTCGGCAGCGTCAGCCGTGTCCGCTACGAGGTGGTCGTCGAGGGCACGGCCGACGACGTGCCGCGGGAGGACTCGGACTGGCGGGAGTACGAGTTCAAGGGCAAGCCCGGCGATCCCCGGCACTGGCCGCGCCAGTTCGCGCCGTACCACCTGCGCCTCGACTGGCTGATGTGGTTCGCGGCGCTGTCGCCCGGCTACGCGGGGTCCTGGTTCGGCACGTTCGTGGAGCGGCTGCTGGAGAACGACCGCGACACCCTCAGGCTGCTCCGCCGCTCCCCGTTCCCGCCCGACGCGCCGCCCCGCTTCGTCCGCGCCCGGCTCTTCCGCTACCGGTTCACGAGTTGGCGGGAGCTGCGGGAGACGGGCGCGTGCTGGGAGCGGACGTACGTGCGGGAGTATCTGCCGCCGACGCGGCTGGCCGGGGCGGCTCAGAGGTCGTAGACGCGTTCGGCGGTCGCTCCGAATACCTGGGGGTCGGAGCCCGCCAACCGGCGTGCAGCGGCTAGCACTTCGCCGTAGGTCGCCGCCAGTCGGCAGACCGGCCAGTCCGAGCCCCACATGAGGCGGTCCGGGCCGAAGGCGTCCAGGGCCGTCTCCGCGCAGGGGCGCAGGTCGTCGACGGTCCAGGTCTCGGGGTCGGCCTCGGTGACCAACCCGGAGAGCTTGGCGACCGTGTTGGGCAGAGCCGCGAGGGCCCGCAGGTCGGCGCCCCAGGGCTCCAGGACGCCCGACGCGATCGGCGGCTTGCCCAAGTGGTCCAGGACGAAGGTCAGTTGCGGCAGCAGGGCCGCGGCCTTCGCACACGCCGGCAGCTGATGGGGCAGGACCACCAGGTCGTACACCAGCCCCGCCGCCGCCACCGCGGCGAGTCCCCGCAGCACGTCGGCCCGCAGCAGCCACTCCGGGTCCGGCTCCCCCTGTACCTGGTGCCGGACGCCTTTGAGGAACCGCCCGCCCGGCAGCTCACGCAGTCGCGCCAGTTCGTCGGCCACGGCGGGGCTGGTGAGGTCGGTCCAGCCGACGACACCGGCGATCAGGTCGTGCTCCGCCGCGAGCGCCAGGAACTCGGGGGTCTCCTCGGCGACGGTGACGGTCTGCACGAGCACCGTCCGGCCGACTCCGGCGGCCCGCGCCTCGGCCGCGAGGTCGTCGACCGTGAAGTCCCGGCGGATCGGGCTGACTTCGGGAATCCAGTCCTGGTCGCGCACCGACAGGTCCCAGAGGTGGTGGTGCGCGTCGACGACGGTCACGGCAGCTCCCAGACGACGGGCAGGCCGGCCTCCTGGTCGCCGTAGTCGTGGACGACGTCCAGCAGTTCGGCCATCCTCGCCTGCCAGGCGACGTTGACGGGCAGCTTCTCCAGCTCGGCGAGGAGGCGGCCGTAGTCCTCGCAGTCGAGCACGTGGAAGAGGTCGGTGCCGCTGCGCCAGATCGTCCAGGAGGTCGCGCCCGCGGCGCTGATGGCGTCGGTGAGTTCCTTCGGGACCTCGCGGTGGGCGGCCTCGTACGCGGCGACGCGGTCCGCGCGGACCTTGGTGTGCAGGGCGATCCTCATGACGGCGGCTCCTCGATCAGTCCCGTCTCCCGCAGCTCGTGCCAGAAGGATTCGGGTACGGGTGTCGCGAACTGGTCGGCGCAGTCGTGGACTTCGGCCGCCGAGCGGGCGCCCACGAGGACGCTGGTGACGGCCGGGTGGGCCGCGCAGAAGGCCAGGGCGGCGGCGCGCAGGCTGATGCCGTGCCGGTCGGCGACCGCCTTCATGCGCAGGGCCCGGTCCAGCAACTCCTCCGGAGCCCGCGCGTAGTTGTACGTCGCTCCGGGCTTCGGGTCGGCCAGCAAGCCGGAGTTGAAGGCGCCGCCGATGACGACGGACGTCCCTTTCGCGAGGGCCGCCGGGAGCAGTTCGGTCAGCGCGCTCCGGTCGAGCAGGGTGTAGCGGCCGGCGCACAGCACCACGTCGACGTCCGTCTCACGGACGAAGCGGGCAAGCATCCCGGCCTGGTTCATCCCGGCGCCTATCGCGCCGACGACGCCCTCCGCGCGGAGCTTCTCCAGGGCCGGGTACCCCTCCCGGAAGGCCTGTTCGGCGTGGTCGTCCGGGTCGTGCAGATAGGCGATGTCGACACGGTCCAGGCCGAGGCGTTCCAGGCTGGCGTCGAGGGTGCGTCGGATGCCGTCCGCGGTGAAGTCCCAGACCCGGCGGTGGGTGGCGGGGACGGCGAAGCCGTGGGCCAGGTCGTCGCCGCCGCCGGCCGACGGCTCCAGGCGGCGGCCCACCTTGGTCGAGATCAGGTACTCCTCGCGCGGGTGCTCGCGCAGGGCCGCGCCGAGGCGGCGTTCGGACAGGCCCAGGCCGTAGTGGGGAGCGGTGTCGTAGTAGCGGATGCCGCGGTCCCAGGCGGCGGCGACCGCCGCGTGCGCCTGCTCCTCGGGGACCTCGGTGTAGAGGTTGGCTATGCCGGCGGCTCCGAAGCCCAGGCCCCGCGGGGTCGTCACCGGCCCGCCGGGCGCAGTCGCAGGCCCTGCATGCCGCCGTCGACGGCGAGGGAGGTGCCGGTGGTGGCGCCGGAGAGCGGGCTCGCCAAGTAGGCGATGGCGCCCGCGACTTCGTCGGCGGAGACGAGCCGGCCGGTGGGCTGGCGGGCCTCCAGGGCGGCGCGTTCGGCGGCGGGGTCGGGGGCCTTGTCGAGGAGGCGGCCGATCCACGGGGTGTCCGCCGTGCCGGGGTTGACGCAGTTGACGCGGATGCCCTCGCGGACGTGGTCGGCGGCCATGGCGAGGGTCAGCGAGTACACCGCGCCCTTGGTCGCGCTGTAGAGGGCGCGTTGCGGCAGGCCCGCGGTGGCGGCGATGGAGCAGGTGTTGACGATCGCCGCGTGCTGCGAGGCCCGCAGGTGGGGCAGGGCGGCGCGGGCGACCCGGACCATGCCGACGACGTTGACGTCCAGGACGCGGTGCCATTCGGCGTCGTCGTTGTCCTCGACGGTGCCCTGGGCGCCGATCCCCGCGTTGTTGACCAGGACGTCGAGTCCGCCGAGCTCGGCGACGGCGGCGGCGACCGCCCGGCGGACGGAGGCGTCGTCGGTGACGTCGGCCTGGTGGGCGAGCAGCGGTTTCGGCACGGACGACGGGTCGAGGTCGAGGACGGCGACCTGGGCGCCGCGCGCGGCCAGGAGTTCGGCCGTGGCCCGGCCGATGCCGGAGGCGCCTCCCGTCACCAGCGCCTTGAGACCCTCGAAGTCGCTCATGCCGCGTGTCCCTTCGTGTCGTCCTGCCCGGCGAGGTCGGCGGCCCAGAAGGCGCCGTCCGGGAATGTGTAGCGCGCGATCGACTCGGGCCGCATGGCGGCCGAGAAGCCCGGCGCGGTGGGTGCCGTGTAGTGACCCTCTCCGATCACCACCGGGTCGAGGAAGTGGTCGTGCAGATGATCGACGTACTCGATGACCCGGTCCTCGGTGGTGCCGGTGACGGCGACGTAGTCGAACATCGACAGGTGCTGGACGAGTTCGCACAGGCCGACGCCGCCCGCGTGCGGGCAGACCGGGACGCCGAACTTGGCGGCGAGCAGCAGGATGGCGAGGTTCTCGTTGACGCCGCCGACGCGGGCCGCGTCGATCTGGACGACGTCGACGGCGCCGGCCTGGAGGAGCTGCTTGAACACGACCCGGTTCTGGACGTGTTCGCCGGTGGCGACCTTCACCGGGGCGACGGCCCTGCGGATGGCGGCGTGGCCGAGGACGTCGTCGGGGCTGGTGGGCTCCTCGATCCAGTACGGGTCGAACTCGGCGAGCGCCTTGGTCCAGCGGACCGCCTCCTCGACGTCCCAGCGCTGGTTGGCGTCGATCGCGATGCGGATGTCCGGGCCGACGACGTGGCGGGCGACCCGGCAGCGCCGTATGTCGTCGTCGAGGTCCGCGCCGACCTTCAGCTTGATCTGCCGGAAGCCGTCGGCGACGGCCTGCTCGGCGAGGCGGGTGAGCTTGGCGTCCTCGTAGCCGAGCCAGCCCGGGGAGGTGGTGTAGGCGGGGTAGCCGCGTTCCAGCAGGGTGCTGATCCGTTCCTGCGCGCCCTCCCGCCCGCGGCGCAGCAGGGCCAGCGCCTCCTCGGGCGTCAGCGCGTCCGTGAGGTAGCGGAAGTCGATCTGCCGGACCAGCCACTCGGGATCGGCGTCGGCGAGCAGCCGCCACAGGGGCTTCTCCGCGCGTTTGGCGGCGAGGTCCCACACGGCGTTGACGACCGCGCCGATCGCCATGTGCATCACGCCCTTCTCGGGGCCGAGCCAGCGCAGCTGGCTGTCGCCGATCAGGTCGCGGTTCAGGGTCCCCGGGTCGGCGCACAGCTCCTCGACGGACCGTCCGACCACGTGGTGCCGCAGCGCGTGGACGGCGGCCACCTGGACCTCGTTGCCCCGCCCGATGGTGAAGCTGAAGCCGTGCCCCTCGTGCCCGTCGGCCGCGTCGGTGCGCAGGACGACGTACGCCGCCGAGTAGTCGGGGTCCGGGTTCATCGCGTCGGAGCCGTCGAGCTCGCGCGAGGTCGGGAAACGGATGTCGTGGGTGTCGACCGCGATGATGCGGGCGGGCGTCGCAGACACGAAGGGCCTTTCCGTAGGTGACAGGGGGTCAGTCCTGGGCGCGGCCCGTGGTGACGCGGGCGATCATGAGGGCGAGGAGGATGATTCCGCCGTAGATCGCCTGGATCCAGAAGGACGGCACCTGGGCGAGGGTGAGCAGGTTCTGCACGACGCCCAGCAGGAGTACGCCGGTCAGCGCGCCGAACATGGTGCCCCGGCCGCCGTCCAGGCTGATGCCGCCGATCACCGCCGCCGCGAACACGGTGAAGATCATGTTGTTGCCCTGGTTGGCGCTGATCGCGCCGACGTACCCGGTCTGGATGATGCCGCCGACCGCCGCCAGGGCGCCCGCGACCACGAACACCCCGAGCATCACGCGCTCGACGCGGATGCCCGCGGCGCGCGCGGCGTCGGCGTTGCCGCCGATGGCGTACAGGGCCCGGCCGACGCGGTGGTACTTGAGCACGAACCCGGCGACCGCGAAGGCCAGCGCCGCCAGCCACACCGACATCGGGATGTTCAGGAAGGTGGTGGTGGCCAGCGAGTAGAAGCTGTCCGGCATGCCGAAGAGGGTCTTGCCCTTGGTCGCGCCGACCAGCAGACCGCGCAGCACGATCAGCATGGCGAGCGTCACGATGAACGCGTTGAGCTTGAACTTGACGACCAGGACGCCGTTGAAGGCGCCGACCGCCGCGCCGACCAGGATGACGGCCAACAGGGCGAGGGCGGCCGGGAGTTCGGTGCCCCAGCCGGACTGGGCGGACGGCAGTACCAGCAGCGCCCCGACCGCGGGCGCGATGCCGACGACCGACTCCAGGGACAGGTCGAACTTGCCGGTGATGAGCACCAGCGACTCGGCCAGCACCACCATGGCGAGCGCGGCGGAGGCGCCGAGGATCGAGATGAGGTTGCGTTCGGTGAGGAAGGAGTCGTTCACGACCGCTCCCAGCACCATCAGCAGCAACAGCGCGGGGACGAGGGCCAGTTCGCGGGCGCGGCGCAGCAGGACGGTACGGGCCGAGCGGGGGGCCGCGGTCTTTTCGGGCGCGCGCGGCGGCGCCTGCATCTCAGTCATCCCGGGCCTGCTCTCCTCGGCCGGGGGTCCGGGGGTCGTCCCCCGGGAAGGCGCAGTAGCCATCGTGGTCCACTCCTTCGATGGAGGCGATCAGCTCGTGGTCGCGCCAGCCCGCCGCGTGCTCGGCGACCACGCGGCCGTGGAAGAGGACGAGGACGCGGTCGCAGCGGCGCAGGTCGTCGAGTTCGTCGGAGACGACGAGGACGGCGGTGCCGTCGTCGCGGGCGCTGTCCACGTGGGCGAGCAGCGACTCCTTGGACTTCACGTCCACGCCCGCGGTGGGGTTGATCAGGACGAGGAGACGCGGGTCGGAGGCGAGGGCGCGGGCCATGACGACCTTCTGCGCGTTGCCGCCCGACAGGTCGGAGACGGGCTGGTCGGGGCCCTCGGCATGGATGTCGAGCCGGTCGATCAGCTCGCGGGCGACGCCCCGTTTGCGGTCGCTGCCGACGAAGCCGTGGCGGCCGAGCCGGCCGAGGACGCTCATGGTGGCGTTGTCGCCGATGCTCATGCCGAAGACCAGCCCCTGGCCGTGCCGGTCGCGGGGGACGCATCCGACGCCGGCCTTCAGGGCGGCCTGGACGTCCCCGAACGGGAGGGGTTCACCGGCGAGCCGGGCCGTGCCGCTGGTGGGCGTGTGCAGTCCGGTGAACGACTCGGCGAGCTCGGTCTTCCCGCTGCCGCTGATGCCGGCGAGCCCGACGACCTCGCCGCGGCGGACGGTGAGGTCGATGTCCCGGTAGGCGTCGGAGGTGAGCCCGCGGGCGTCGAGGAGGACCGGAGCCTGCTGGTCGACGGCGGTGCCGCGTGCGGTCTGTTCGGCGACCGTCTCCCCCGCCATGGCCTCCACCAGTGCCGCCCGCGGGAGGTCCGCCACGGGTGCCGTGGTGATCCAGCGGGCGTCGCGCAGGACCGTGACGGTCTGGCAGACCTCGTAGACCTCCTGGAGGTGGTGGGAGATGAACAGGAAGGTGACGCCGGACTCCTGGAGGGCCCGCATCCGGGTGAAGAGCCGTTCGATCTCCCGGTTGTCGAGCTGGGCGGTCGGTTCGTCGAGGACGATGAAGCGGGCGCCGAAACTCAACGCCCGGGCGATCTCCACCATTTGGCGGTCCTCGACCTTGAGGTCGGCGGTACGGGCCTCCGGGTCAACGTGGACGCCCCAGGTGTCGAGGAGTTCGGCGGCGTCGGCGCGCAGTTTGCGCCAGCTGATGAACCCGCGGTGCAGGGGCTGCCGGTTGATGAACAGATTCTCGGCGACGGTGAGTTCGGGGACGACGGTCGGCTTCTGGTAGACGCAGGCGACCTTGCGGCGCCAGGCGTCCCGGTCGGCGAGCGCGGGCGCCGGTTCGCCGTCGAAGCGGACCGTGCCCTCGTCGGGCGACTGGAGGCCGGTGAGGATGTTCACCAGCGTGGACTTCCCGGCGCCGTTGCGGCCGACGAGGGCGTGCGACTCGCGCGGGAGGACGGTGAGGCGGCCGTCGGCGAGGGCGGTGGTGGGGCCGTACCGCTTGACGACGCCGCGGGCTTCGACGAGTGGCGTGGTCATTTGACGGTGTTGCCCCACAGGCCGGGGTCGTCGACGTTGTCCTTGGTGACCAGGGGCGCGGGAAGCTGGTCCTCCAGGATGCCGCTGGGCAGCTTGACGATCGTGGAACCGTGGTCGGTCGGGCCGGGCTGGAAGGTCTTCCCCTGCATCGCGGCCTTGATGTAGTACATGCCGTACTTGGCGTACAGGTCCGCGGGCTGGGAGACGGTGGCGTCGATCTGGCCCTTGCGGATGGCGTCGTACTCCTGCGGGATGCCGTCGTTGGAGACGATCGTGATGTGCCCGGCCTGCCCGGCCGTCTTCAGCATGCCCTTGGACTTGAGGGTCTGGAGGGTCGGCGCGAGGTACACACCGCCGGCCTGCATGTAGATGCCCTTGATGTCGGGGTTGGCGTTCAGCAGGGTGTCGAGCTTGGAGGCGGCCGCGTCGGACTCCCACTTGGCGGGGATCTCCAGCACCTTGAGCTTGGGGAAGTTCTTCTTCACGCAGGCCCGGAACGCCTCCGAGCGGTCCCGGCCGTTGACCGAGGCGAGGTCGCCCATGATCTGCACGACCTTGCCGGAGGGGATCTGCTTGCCGAGGTACTGGCAGGCCTTCTCGCCGTACGCCACGTTGTCCGCGCGGACGACCATCGCGACCTTGCCCTTGTCGGGGGCCACGTCGACGGCGACCACGGGGACGCCCTTGCGTTCCGCCTGGTCCAGGCCCGCTTCGATGGCGGCGCTGTCCAGCGGGGCGACGACCAGGCCCTCGACGCCCTGGTTGAGTTGGGTGTTGATGTCGGTGATCTGCTGCGAGGGATCGCTGTTGGAGTTGACCGTCTTGAGCGCGTCGACGCCCTCGGACTTCGCCATCTTCGGGACGTAGTCGTTGTACGACTGCCAGAACGGCGAGGTGAGCAGGGGCAGGATCACCCCGACCTTGCCGTTGCCGTCGCCACCGGCGCTGGTGGAGCCGCCCGTGTCCTTGGTGCTGCCGCATGCCGTGAGCGCGAGTCCCGCGCAGGCGGCCGCAGCCGTCGTACGCATCGCCCACGCGGATGTTCGCCTGTTGCGCCGTCCGTTCCGCACTGTCCAGCCGGCCATCTCTCAGCTCCTCGTCGAGCGTGATGTCGAGCGTGATGTCGAACGTTTTGTTGAGCGTTTCGTTGAGCGTTTCGTTGAGCGCTCTGTCGAGCGTGGTCTCGAGCGTGATCGAGCGGTCGCCGCATATTTATCAGACCACTTCGCCTCCACAACACCCTCTGGCACCGATTTTCGAGCGTTCTGGCCATAGTGGTCCGACCACCTCCGCGGATAGACTGCCGCGCACGGCGAGTGGAGGAGTGGTGGCGTGGAGGAGACCCCGCAGAAGGGCACGGTGACCCAGCGGGCGATCGAGCAGATCAAGGCGATGATCGCCCAGGGAAGCCTGGAGCCCGGGCAGCGGCTGCCCACGGAACGGGATCTGGCCGCGCAGCTGGGGATCTCGCGCAGCTCGGTGCGGGAGGCGATCCGCGCGCTGACGGTGCTGGGGGTACTGGAGGCCCGGCACGGCTCGGGCATCTACGTCACGCAGTTGGAGGCGGGCGACCTGCTGGAGACGTTCGGCGTGGTCGCCGATCTGTCCCGGGGGCCGCGGCTGGTGGAGCTGCTGGAGGTGCGGCGCATCCTGGAGTCGACGGCGACGGCGCTGGCGGCGGCCCGGATCACCCCGGACCAGCTGGCCGAGGTGGAGAAACACCTCACGGCGATGAACGCCACCGACGACCCCGAGGAGATCCTCGCCCACGACCTGGCCTTCCACCGCGAGATCGCCATGGCCGCCGGCAACGAGACCATGGCCGCGATCCTGGACGGCCTGTCCTCACGCACCTTCCGTGCCCGGGTGTGGCGGGGCTACCAGGAAGAGGGTGCGTTCGAACGGACGCGGCGCGAACACACCGCGATCCACCGGGCGTTGGTGGCCCATGACCCGGAGGCGGCACGGGCCGCCGCGGCGGCGCACGTGGGAGAGGTCGAGCAATGGCTGCGGAGTCAGATCAGCGAGGCCTAGCGCGGTCGGGCCGGCCCTCACCGGTGAGCACCCGCACCTGCGCGTGGGGGAGCTTGCTCCACCAGTGGCCGTAACGGCGGTAGACGGTGGGCTCACGGTCGGCGAGGAAGGCGGTCAGTGCTCGCGCCTCGTCCGACAGCGCGTCCCATGCCGGCGCGGGCAGGCGGTGAAAAGCGGTCGCCTCGATGCCGCCCTCCACCGGGCGCCACACCCCGGCCACATACCCGTCCACCAGCAGTGCCGGCAGGACGTCGCCGTTGGTGCGGATCACCAGCCTGCGGTACTCCGGCGGGATCACCCGGTCGCGGTCGTCGTAGGCCAGCAGAACGCTGTCCCACATGGGCAGCAGACGGGGCGGCGCGGGGGTGTCGGCGGACGGGCGCAGGCCGCCCCGGACGTCGTACAGCGACTGCCTCTCGGGCCCGGCCAGTTCCTCCACCGTCTCCCCGAGCGCCTGCAACGCGTCCCGGACGCGCAGGCGTTGCACCGTGGCGAACTGGGCGATGTCCGCCACCGACGCGGGCCCGAAGGCTGCCAGGTAGCGCAGGACGAGGGTCCGCAGTGCAGCTTCCGGCTCGCCGGTGAAGCGGCCCTCGGGCGCGGCGACGTACGCCGGTGAGTAGCCGAACGACCAGGGGCCGCCGGTCGGCACGTGCACCAGCGGCGCGTACGACCGCAGCCCCCACCACGCCCCGTCCTTCCTCTCCGCGCCCACCCGCTCCGCCAGCCAGCCCGCGAGGTCGCCGTTCGAACGGGGCCGGCCGGCGAACTCCAGCAGCCCCGGCTCCAGTTCGGCGGCGTCCGCCGGGGTGAGGCCGGCGGCGGCGAAGCGGTGACCCAGCCGGGAGGAGTACAGCGTCGGCTGCATCGCCTCCCGGACCGTGCGGTAGTCGTCGGAGTGGACGGCGTGCAGGGTGATGCGGAGCAGGGTCGCCTTGAGGAGGGTGCGGTCGGCGAAGGCGTCGTCCAGCGCGGCCGGGTCGAAGCCGTCGAGCCGGTTCCACAGCGCCAGATAGGGCGACGCGGGCTGCTGCGCCTGGAGGGCGAGGAGCCGTCGGACCGCCTCGGCGGCACCCAGCGGCTCCCGGCGCAGCAGCAGCTGACGGGCGAGGGTGGCCCGGTTGAGTTCCCGCGCGGTGATGGTCACCTTCCGGATTCTGCCCTCCGCCGGCGCCGGGTGCCGGGTCACCGGAGACGCACCTGGCCGCCGTACCGCCCGAGGGCAGCTCAGACCTGTGACTTGTACAGGCCGAACTGCGCGATGTGCACCGCGCCCCGGTGCGCGGTCACCCGCACCCGCCAGCGCCGGGCCCGCACGGCGGCCGGCAGCAGCAGAATCCGGCTCGCCCCGACCGTGCCCGCCGTCGCGGCCTCGCGCCAGGCCCCGTCGTGGTACGCCTCCACCACCAGGCTCTCGATCTGCTGACCGTGCTGGATGTCCTCCGCCAGCCGGACGCGGTCCACGGCGCGCACGGCGCCGAGGTCGACGGTCACCATCTCCTCCGAGGTGGTCGTACGAGCCCCGCGCGCCAGGTCCTCGGGCAGTTCCCGGTCGATGCGCTCCCGGAACTCGCGCAGCCGGGTGACGTCCGCGGCGGGCAGCAACCCGTCCGTGTCCGGAGGGATGTTGAGCAGGAGCACCGAGTTGCGCCCGACGGACCCGAAGTAGATGTCCGTCAACCGGTCGACGCTCTTGGGCTGTTGGTCGGCGTGGTAGAACCAGCCGTCACGGATGGACACATCGCACTCCGCGGGCCACCACTGGAGGTGGTCCGTCCTCGGCTGGGCCGCGACCAGGGCGGCCCGGCTGCCCTCGTCGGGGGTGTCGTAGGACAGCGCCCAGTCGGTGCGCCCGTACTGGTTCTCCTTGACCGGTACGACACTCCACTCGTCCTCGCGGGCCAGTCCGCTCTCGTTGCCGACCCAGCGCAGGTCGGGGCCGGTGACGGCGATCGCCGCGGCCGGGGCGAGGGCGCGGACCAGGGTGTACCAGCTGTCCCAGTCGTAACTCTCCACCTTGTCCGGCGGGATGTGGCCCTGGGCGCCGTCGAACCACACCTCGTCCACCGGGCCGTACTCGGTGAGCACCTCGTAGAGCTGGTTGAGCATGTGGGCGCCGTAGTCGGTGGCGTCCAGGGTGTACGTCGCCGGGGGTGTGCGGTCGTCGCCGTCGACCAGGGTCGGGACGGTCCGGGCGGTGCGGGCGCTGCCGTTGGCGTAGACGCCGTGGAGGTACTGGTTCTCGTCGGCGGGCGAGATGTAGACGCCGACCTTCAGGCCGTGGCGGCGCATGGAGTCGGCGAAGGACCGCAGCACGTCTCCGCGCCCGGCACGCCAACTGCTGCTCGCCACCGAGTGGTCGGTGTAGCGGGAGGGGTAGAGGACGAAGCCGTCGTGGTGCTTGACGGTGAGGATGGCGAGCTTGAAGCCGCCGTCGCGCAGGGCCCTGGCCCACTGGTCGGTGTCCAGGCCGGTGGGCTGGAAGACGTCCGGGTCCTCGTCCCCGGTGCCCCATTCCAGGCCGGTGAAGGTGTTGACGCCGAAGTGCAGGAACGCGGTGCGCTCCAGTTGCTGCCAGGCGATCTGCCGTGCGGTGGGGCGGACTCGGGATGCCTTGCGGACGAGTTCGTCGGGGGTGTCGTCCGGGCTGACGGGGATGCGGTAGGCGGGCTCGGCCGGGGGTGGGGAGCCGAGTGCGGGGGTGGCGGTGAGGCCGGTCGCGACGAGCGCGGAGACCGAGCCGGCGACGAAGGTGCGTCTGGAGACGGTCATGGGAACGGGGCTCCTCAGGTCGACTGCCATACGGCGGGCGGGTGCTGGTCGGGCGGGTACTGCACGATCCGGCCGTCGCCGGTCACGCTCAGGGCCATCCGTGTGATGGCGTTGACGAGGCGGTGTCCGCCGCCCGCCACGGGCTGCACCTCCCACCGCTGCAAGGTGTTCGTGGCGGCGCAGGTGTCCCAGGTGGCCTGGACACCGGGCTGGAGCGGCACGTTGAGGGTGAGCTTGCCGCCGCTCACCGCGAGGCAGCCGGAGGGGCCGCGCAGGGTGACATAGCCGTCCGCGGTGCGGGTCAGCTCGGCGTCGAAGGACGCGCCGTCCGTCCGGAAGGTGTACGACCCGTCCGGCAGCGGCACCGTCGTCAGGTCCCGCCATCCGGGAGCGTGCCCGACGGCCGTGCCGCGCGCGGCGAAACCGGCGTAGGTGAGGTCCGGGTGCGGGTCGCCCCAGGTGGCCTGGGCGAGGTGGCGCAGGGCGGGCCAGAGGCGGCCGGCGACCTCGTTCTCGGTCTCGCCGCGCCCGTTGTCCGGCCACAGGCTGATCTTCGCCCCGGTGACGCCCCTGGCGGAGGTGAGCTTCTCGCCCTCGAAGCTGCGGGGGTCCCAGCTCTGCTCGTACAGGCCCTGGGTGTCGCTGTGGAAGCCGCCGCGGACGAGGTAGAGGGAGTAGGCGGCGTTCATCAACGGATGTCCCTGGGCGATGAGTTGACTGGGTTTGGTCGCCACGTTCAGCCAGTGCTCGACGGTCGTGCCCGCCGCCACCGGGACGGTGTTGGCGCCGGTCAGCCCGTCGTTCCAGATGCGCAGCCGCTTGCCCTTGGCCGCCGCGTAGGCGTGCACGCGGTTGACGAAGTCGATGAAGGCGTCCTGCGGGGTGGCGCCGGAACCGTACGTGTCCTGGGCGTACTTGAGGATCTGCGGGTACTTGGCGAAGTCGGAGCCGAGCATGTACTCGTCGGCGCCCATGTGCCAGGCCGGGGACTTGAAGACCTGGGCGTACTCGTCGATCAGGCCGGCGTAGTAGGCGAAGGCGGCGGGCCGGGTGATGTCGAGCCGCGAGGGCTGCTTGGCGCCGTCGGCGTCGGTGAGCTGGAGATCGGGACGGTTCTCGATCCACGGGTCCATGTGTCCCGGGGAGTTGATCTCCGGGATGATCTCCACGTGGTATTTCTCGCCGAGGGCGACGAGCCGCCGGATCTCGTCCTTGGTGTAGTAGCCCCAGGTGTTGGCCTCGGGGTGGGCGTCGCTCTTCACCTTCAGCTCCAGGAGCAGCTGGTTGAGCTTGTGGTACGCCATCTCGCGGACGAGGTTCTCCAGCCAGGGCAGGGAGATGTGGATGTAGCAGGCGCAGACGCCGACCCCGCGTTCCGTGAAGCGGGGTATGTCGACGGTGTGTCCGGCGGGGACGCGGTCGCCTTGGGCGAGGAGTTGCAGGACGGTGCGGGTGCCGTGGAAGGCGCCGGTCTCGGTGGCGCCGGTCACCGACAGCCGCCCGGCGGCGCGGAGTGCGTACCCCTCGGCGCCGAGTGACTTCCTGGCCGGCTGGATGTCGACAACGATGTCCCCGCTGCGGGCCGCGCCGGCGGCCACCGGGACGGTGCCGTGCCCGGCCGCCCGCAGATCCTCGGCGAGCGTGTCGGCGACTCTCGTCTCGGCGGGGGTGCCCGCGACGATCCGGGTGCCGGTGCCGAAGACGTAACTGCCGGATTCCGGTGTCCAGTCGGTGAGGGCCGGGACGGTGACCGGCGGCTCTGCGGCCTGCTGCCGGGCGAGGGCCGGGACGGGCGACAGGAGCAGGGCCAGTGCCGCGGCGACACCCACGAACCGGCGTCTGGGAAACGTTCTCACACGCCACTCCAATTCATCGGATGGCTGATCATTGGACGGCCCTCAGGGGCTGTCAATGGGAGCGGGAATCAGTCGAGTTGGCCTATTGATCGGATGACCTGGGCCTCTGCGCCGACCGCTTCGCGAAAAGTCCAACAACACCGGCGCGATTGTCCAAGGGAGCCGGCCTCTCGACTCCAAGACCGGGCCGGGGCACAGTTCTCCCTACATACTCGCCAGTACGAGGAGAGACCCGTGACCAGCTGGACCGGCCGGACCGCCGCCGAGATCGCCGCCGCCGTGCGGGAGAAGCGGACCACGCCCCGCGAGGTGGTGGCCGAGCACCTCGCCCGGATCGAGCGGCTGGACAGCCGCGTCGGCGCCTTCCGGACGGTGCGGGCCGAGGCGGCGCTCGCCGAGGCCGACGAGGTGGGGGCCCGCGCCGACCTGGCCGAACTGCCCCTCGCCGGGGTGCCGGTGGCCGTCAAGGACAATCTGGCGGTGCGCGGTGAGTCCAAGCGCATAGGCTCGGCCGCGACGCCCGACACCCCGTCGGCGGAGGACCATGTGACGGTGGCCCGGCTGCGGGCGGCCGGCGCGGTGGTCGTGGGCCTGACCAACGTGCCCGAACTGTGTGTCTTCGGGACGACCGAGGGCGTCCACGGCACCGCCCGCAACCCGTGGGACCCCTCGCGCACGGCGGGCGGCTCCTCCGGCGGCAGCGCGGCCGCGGTCGCCGCCGGCCTCACCCCGATCGCCCTCGGCAACGACGGCATGGGCTCGCTGCGCATCCCGGCGGCCAACTGCGGCCTGGTCACCATCAAGCCGGGCCACGGCGTGGTCCCGGCCGGCGTCAGTGACGGCGACTGGTTCGGCATGTCCGAGAACGGGCCGCTGGCGACGACGGTCGAGGACGCGCGGCTGATGCTGGGCGTCCTGGCGGACACGGAGTTCGCACGGCCGCCCGAGCCCGGTATGCGCAAGGTGGCCGTCTCGCTGCGCAGCCCGATCGCCGGCATCGCGGTCACCGCGCCCTACAAGGCAGCCGCCCGGGAGGCCGCGGCGGTGCTGATGAAGGCCGGCCACCAGGTGCGCCGCGCCGACCCGTCGTACCCGGTGTCCCTGAGCCTGACCTCGCTCGCCCACTGGACGGCCGGGACGTCGGAGGACGTGCGGGGCCTGGACCCGGCGCGGCTGACCCGTCGGACCCGGGTCCACGCGGCGGTCGGACGCCGCTTCGTGCAGCGGGTCGGCACCGGCAGGGGCCGCGAGGAGCTCCGCCGCCGCCTGGAGCCGTTCTTCGAGGAGTACGACGTCCTGCTCACTCCGGCACTGGCGCGCCGCTCCCCCGCGTCGGCGCCCTGGCACGAGCGCGGCTGGCTCCGCAACGTCCTGGCCAACACCAACTACTCGCCCATGACCCCGCCGTGGAACCTCACCGGCTGGCCCGCGATGTCGGTGCCGTTCGGCACGCTGCCGTCCGGCGCGCCCTGTGCCGTACAGCTGGTGGGCCGTCCGGGCGCGGAGGCGTTGCTGCTGGAGACGGCGGAGCAGTTGGAGAAGCTGCAGCCGTGGCAGCGGACGGCGCCGCTGGACTGAGTCCGGCCGGCGCGGGCGAACGCGGCCCCGGACAGGCGGGAGCCGCGGCCGGTTCCCGGCCGCGGCTTCTGTGCTCGGCAGGGGCGTGCGGCTCGCGCGCCCCTGCCGTCGGCGATCGCGACGAAGACCGCCCGCGTCAGTCCACGCTGGGCAGGATGTGCGGCTCGGCCAGGTCTTCTTCGTAGCCCGCGAGGCGGATGGGGGCGGACCGCGCCCACACGTCGAGGCTGCCGAGCTGTCCGGGCCTGCGGCCGGCACGCTCCGTGCGTTCCTTGGGGCGTTGCTCGCGATTCGTCTTCTCCGGTGTCACCGCGCACTCCTTATGTGTCGGGTCACCCTCGGGGCATACCAGCCAGGATGAGGCCTGGCGCCGGACGCCCGCTCGGGTCTGAGTCGAAAACAGTTCGGACGCGGTGGCGCCGGTAACTCTGATGAGTGCAGGCCGTGGTGACCGGCTTGCCCCAGGACGGACCGTGGGTGTGGGTGGGACCCCGTACTGCTGTCCGTCCGCTACAGACTAACCAAATGAGCAGGGGCGCGCTCGATGGGGCTGAAAACAAGGGGTAACCATCACAAGTCGCCCGTGTTCATTGGGCCTTCTATGTGCATGTTTGCCCTCATATGCCCTACGCGCAAGCTCACTCGTTCGGCCTACGCGCCCGGTCGCGCCTTCGAGGACACCTCGCCCCGGCCGCACGGTTCAGGTCCCGTTGGCCGAGACCCCTGTCATCTGACGCCCCGTCATGAGACGGTTCGCCGATGACGTCGTCGTACGGACTGGGTGGGAAGGCCGCCGTCGTCACCGGCGGCACGCGCGGGATCGGGCGCGAGGTCGCCGGGCAGCTGGCCGACGCAGGGGCGCTGGTGTGCGTGACGGCCCGGGACGCGGACGCGGTCCGGCGGACCGCCGCCGAGCTGGGCGGCATCGGTGTGGCGGGCAGTGTGGCCGACCCCGCCCATCTGTCGGAGGTGGCCGCGCTGGCCCTGCGCGCGTTCGGGCGGATCGACGTCGTCGTCAACAACGCGGCGACCAATCAGCCGTTCGGCCCGCTGATGGACGTCGACCCGGACTCCTGGCGTACGGCGTTCACCGTCAACGTCGAGGCGCCGTTGCGGCTGGTGCAGTACGCGTGGCGCGCCTGGATGCGGGAGCACGGCGGCTCGGTGATCAACATCTGCACGGAGGGCGCCGCACACGTCGGGCCGCACGTCGGCGCCTACGGCACCAGCAAGGCGGCGCTCCGCCACCTCACCCGACAGCTCGCCGGGGAACTGGCCCCGCGCGTGCGCGTCAACTCCGTCTCCCCCGGACTGGTGCGCACCGAGATGGCCCGTTTCGTGTGGGAGCCGGGCGAGGCGGAGGTCGCCGCGGGGCTGCCGCTCGGGCGGATCGGGGAGCCGGCGGACGTGGCGCGGGCCGTCGTCTGGCTCGCCTCGGACGCCGCCGAGTGGGTCACCGGCGCGGATCTGCTCGTGGACGGCGGCACGCGGGTCAGGGCGGCGCACCCGGGCGGGTACGCCGTCCACGACCGGCTGCGGTCCGCGGCGCCGCCGCGGGCCTGACAGCGGATCTCTGTCACGGGAAGAGCGCGATCCCCATGAGGACGATCAGCACGACGAACGCGACGAGCGCGATCGTGCCCCAGGTCCAGGGGTGCTTGTAGGGATCGTGGGCGCCGCCGCGGGGCCGGTCCTCCGGGAGGACGGGACGGGCCGGACGGTCGCTCGCGTAGAACTCCTCGTCGGTCGGGTAGTGGTTGCGCGGGTCGTTGAGCGCCCGCGGATCGATGCTGTGGGGACTGGCCATGACTCACTCCTGGCGCGGTACTCAGGAGAGTCCGGGTTCCCCTGTGGGCGCCGGGACACACCTCACGGCCTGCGCGTCACCACTTGCCGGGCGCGTAGTCCTTGAGGAAGACGCCGTACAGGTCCTCGCCCTGCTCGCCGCGCACAATCGGATCGTAGACCCGGGCCGCTCCGTCGACCAGGTCCAGCGGGGCGTGGAAGCCCTCCTCGGCCAGGCGCAGCTTGTCGAAGTGGGGTCGCTCGTCGGTGATCCAGCCGGTGTCGACGGACGTCATGAGGATGCCGTCGGTCTGGAACATCTCCTGGCCACTGGTCCGGGTGACCATGTTCATGGCGGCCTTGGCGGCGTTGGTGTTCGGGTGGCCCGCGCCCTTGTAGCCGCGGCCGAAGACGCCCTCCATGGCGGAGACGTTCACGACGTACGCCCGACCGCTCGCCGCCTTCTTCGCGGCCTCGGCCATGGCCGGGCGGAGCTTGCTGATCAGGATGAACGGCGCCGTGTAGTTGCACAGCTGGGTCTCCAGCAGCTCCACCGGGGAGATCTGCTCGATGGTCTGCACCCAGGTATTGGTGTCGACGACGTCGGGGACCAGGCCGCCCGCGTCGATGGCGGTGCCGTCGAGGTGCCTGGCGACGCTGGCGTTGCCCGCGACCAGCGCGAGGTCGGCGACCTGCTGGGCGTCGAGGCCGGAGATCCCGGCGGGCAGCGAGGCCAGGCCGTCGACCGCGCCGGAGCCGAAGGCGCCGATGACGTGGTGGGCGGGCAGCTCACCGGCGGGCAGCGGGGCGCTCTCGCCCTCGACCAGGGCGGCGTACGCGGACGGCAGGCGGCGTACGGTCTGGGTCGCGTTGTTGACGAGGATGTCGAGCGGGCCGGCCTCGGCGACCTGGTCGGCGAGGGCGACGGCCTGGGCCGGGTCGCGCAGGTCGATGCCGACGACCTCCAGGCGGTGCATCCAGTCCCCGGAGTCGTCCATGGCCTTGAAGCGGCGGATGGCGTCCTTGGGGAAGCGCGTGGTGATGGTGGTGTGGGCGCCGTCGCGCAGCAGTCGCAGCGCGATGTACATGCCGATCTTGGCGCGGCCTCCGGTGAGCAGGGCGCGCTTGCCGGTGAGGTCGGCGCGGGCGTCGCGCTTGCCGCGGTTCAGGCGGGCGCAGTCCGGACAGAGCTGGTGGTAGAAGTAGTCGACTTCCACGTACCGGGTCTTGCAGGTGTAGCAGGAGCGCGGGCGCTGGAGTATCCCCGCGATCCGGCCCTCCTCGGTGATCGACGACGGCAGGATGCCCTCGGTCTCGTCGTCGATGCGCTGGGCGGAGCCGGTGGCGGTGGCCTCGGTGACCGCCTTGTCATGGGCGGTCTTGGCGGCCCGGCGCTCCTGGCGGCGGCGCTGCTTGACGGTGCGGTACACGCCGGCGGTGGCCCGGCGCACGGCGATCGCGTCGGGGTGGTCGACCTCCAGCTTGTCGAGCTCCTCGAGCACGCTGAGGCAGACGGCCAGCCGCTCGGGGTCGATCCCGGGGCCGTACACGACCTCGTCCACGGCCTGGCCCGTGATCGCCGAACCGTCCTCTGTCACCGTCATCGCGCTGCCGTTCCCTGCTGCCCCGTGCGGCGCTCCGACCGCGTCCGCTTTCGAACGGGGAATTCTACGGAGCGCCGGGCCGGTCCTCCAAAAACGAAGGAGGTCAAGCCTCGCAGGCGGTGATGAGCGTCTCGACCTCCTCGGTGACGGCCTGGGCCAGCACGTCCAGGTCCGGCACGGCCTCGGCGTCGGCGACCAGGCCGTAGTGGACGTGGCCGCGGTACGTGGAGACGGCGACCGCCAGGGACTGGCCCCGGGCCAGCGGGGCGAAGGGGAACACCTCGGTGACGGGGTTGCCGCCGAGCTTCAGGCCGAGGCCGGGCAGCGGGACGCTGGTGACGAGGATGTCGAACCAGAGCCGGGCGGCCTGGCTGACCAGCGGGCCGCCGAGCCGGTGGCCCAGGGCGGGGACGTGGTCGGCGAGCAGCGCCACGGCACCCGCGCCGCGGTTCGGCCCCGCGTCCTTGTTGCGGTCCATGGCGGCGCGGACCGTGTCGAGGCGGGCGAGCGGGTCGGGGTCGCCGACCGGGAGCCGTATCAGGTAGCCGGAGAGCCGGTTGCCCTGGGGGTGCGCGCTGCGCGGGCGGCGCTTGGAGACGGGGATCAGGGCGCGGGGCGCGACGCCCTCGCTGCCGTCGCCGCGGTCGTCGAGCCAGCGCCGCAGGGCGCCCGCGACGACCGCGATGAGGACGTCGTTGACGGTCCCTCCCCGGGACTTGCGGACGCGGTGCACGTCGTCGAGGTCGACGACCACGCCCGCGGTGCGCCGGGTACCGCTCGGTTCGGCGGTGAGGGCCGAGGAGGAACGTACGCCGACCGTGGACAGCGCGACGGACGTCCCGATGTCGAGGGCCCGGCCCACGTCGGAGACGGCGCCGCGGACCAGCCCCGGCAGCTTGCGCACGTCCGGGAGGAAGCCCCTCGACGGCTCCTCGGGCCGCGGCTTGCGGGCCGGCAGGTCCATCGGGTCCAGGATCGCCGCGGCGAGCGTCAGGGCGCGCAGACCGTCGGCCAGGGCGTGGTGGAACTTGAAGAGCACGGCGAAGGAGACGCCGTCCTCCCCCGGCAGGACGTGCGCCTCCCACGGGGGCCGGCCGCGTTCCAGCGGGCGTTGCATGAGCCGGCCGGCGTCGGCGTGGAAGTCGGCGGTGGGCGCGTGCAGCCGTACGTGCTCCAGCGGGTCGAAGTCGGGGGCGGGCTCGCGGGTCGCCCCTCCGAAGGACAGCGGCTGCCAGACGTCCCGGATGCGCATCCGGAGGCCGGGCACCGCGGCGGCCCGGGCCGCGAGCAGGTCGGCCGCGTGGGCGCCCGCGGTGGGCGAGTGCGCCGTGAAGACGCCGAGGGCGCCCAGGTGCATGGGGTGTTCGGCGGACTCGATGTTCCAGAACGCCAGGTCGAGAGGGGCGAGCAGGTCAGAAGTCAATGGCTTGCCTCGCGTCGACGACGGGTGGGCAAGCAGTCAATCGCCCTCTGGCGATTACGGTCAAGTACGATCAAGCTACGCACAGTTAACAGCAGATTAAGTCCAGCCATCCGCGTCCCAGGATTCACCGGAGCACCGGACGGCAAGGGGACGACGAGGTCAGGACACCTGCTGGCCCTTCCCGAGTGCGATCACCCCGCCCTTGGAGACCGTGTAGAGCTCGGCGTCCCGCTCCGGGTTCACGCCGATGGTCGCGCCCGGAGGCACCTCCACGTTCTTGTCGAGCACCGCGCCCCGCACCACGGCGCCCCGCCCGATCTTGACGTTGTCGTGCAGCACCGACCCCTGCACGACCGCCCCCGGGTCGACCACCACCCCGGGCGACAGCACGGACCGCGTGACCTGCCCCCGGATGAGGCAGCCCGCGCTGATGATGGACTCGCCGGCGATGCCGCCCGCGTTGAAGCGGGCCGGGGACAGCTGGCCGGAGTGCGTGTAGATGGGCCACTGCCGGTTGTAGAGGTTGAACGCGGGGCGCTCGGCGATGAGGTCCATGTGGGCTTCGTAGTAGGCGTCCAGGGTGCCGACGTCCCGCCAGTAGCCGCGGTCACGGTTGGTCTCGCCGGGGACGTGGTTGGCGCTGAAGTCGTACAGCTGGGCCTCGCCGCGCTCGGTGAGCTGGGGCAGGATCGAGCCGCCCATGTCGTGCACGGAGTGCTCGTCCTCGGCGTCCCGCTGGAGGGCCTCTATCAGGGCCTTGGTGGTGAAGATGTAGTTGCCCATGGAGGCGAAGACGCACTCCGGGTCGTCCGCGAGGCCGGGCGGGTCGGCGGGCTTCTCCAGGAAGCGGTGGACCGTGAGTCCGTCCGAGCCGGGCGTGATCACCCCGAACGAGGAGGACTCCGAGCGCGGGACGCGTATCCCGGCCACCGTCACGCCCGCGCCGCTCTCGATGTGCTGGGCGAGCATCTGGCGCGGGTCCATGCGGTACACGTGGTCGGCGCCGAACACCACGACGTACTCGGGCTGTTCGTCGTGGACGAGGTTGAGGGACTGCAGGATCGCGTCCGCGCTGCCCAGGTACCAGCGCGGACCGAGCCGCTGCTGGGCGGGGACGGGGGTGACGTAGTTGCCGAGCAGGCTGGACATCCGCCAGGTGGTGGTGATGTGCCGGTCGAGCGAGTGCGACTTGTACTGCGTGAGGACGCAGATGCGCAGGATGTCCCCGTTGACGAGGTTGGACAGGACGAAGTCCACCAGGCGATACGTTCCGCCGAAGGTGACCGCGGGTTTCGCGCGGTCCGCGGTCAGGGGCATCAGGCGCTTGCCTTCCCCGCCCGCCAGTACGATCCCGAGCACCGAAGGTCCGCCACGACGCATGGTCGCTCCCCTCACCCTGGTTGTGACCCATGCCTGCCCCTGCCCGGGGCGCACTACGCCTGTTTGCGGATCTCCTCGTAGAGCCGCACCGTACGGCGGGCGACCGCGTCCCAGCCGAACTCCCCCACCGCGCGCTCCCGTCCGGCCTCGCCCATCCGCCGGGCGCCCTCCGGATCGCCGAGGACGGAGTCCAGGGCGCGGGCCAGCGCCGGCTCGAAGTCGTCGTCCACGGGGACGAGCAGCCCGGTCTTGCCGTCGTCGACGACCTCCGGGATGCCACCGACGCGCGAGGCCACCACGGGCGTTCCGCACGCCATGGCTTCGAGGTTGACGATGCCCAGGGGTTCGTACACCGAGGGGCAGACGAACACGGCCGCGTGGGTGAGGAGTTGGATCACATCCGGGCGGGGCAGCATCTGCGGGATCCAGTGCACGCCCTCCCGGGCCCGGCTCAACTCCTCGTACAGCTGCCGGAACTCACGGTCGATCTCCGGGGTGTCCGGCGCTCCGGCGCACAGCACGACCTGGGCGGCCGGGTCGATGTCCCGTACCGCGCGCAGCAGATGGGGCACGCCCTTCTGGCGGGTGATGCGGCCGACGAACAGCACGAACGGCCGGTCCGGGTCGAGGCCGATGCGGGTGAGGGCCTCGGTGCCGTGGTCCGGGCGGTAGAGGGTGGTGTCGATGCCGTTGTGCACGATGTGCACGCGGGCCGGGTCGAGGGCCGGGTAGCAGCTGAGGATGTCCTCGCGCATGGCGCCGGACACGGCGATCACCGCGTCGGCGGCCTCGATCGCGGTGCGCTCGGCCCAGCTCGACAGGGCGTAGCCGCCGCCGAGTTGCTCGGCCTTCCAGGGGCGCAGCGGCTCCAGCGAGTGGGCGGTCATCACGTGCGGGACGCCGTACAGGAGCTTGCCGAGGTGGCCGGCGAGGTTGGCGTACCAGGTGTGGGAGTGCACGAGTTCGCGGCCTTCGAGGCCCGCGGCCATCGCGAGGTCCACGGAGAAGGTGCGCAGCGCGTCGTTGGCGGTGTCCAGCGCGGGCCAGGGGCGGTGGCGTACCACGCCCACGCCGCGGCCCTCGCCCCAGCAGTGCACCTCGACGTCGACCAGGGAGGCCAACTCCCGGGCGAGAAACTCGACATGGACGCCCGCGCCGCCGTACACGTCCGGCGGGTACTCCCGGGTCAGCAGGCCCACTCGCACCCGGAACCCCCTGTTCTCAGCGGCTGGTTGCCCTTCATGGTCACCCAGATGCGGCGCGCGGGGAAGAGCGCGGGGGTCGCGCGAAGCAACAGTCGCCGCACACGCCTCCGCCGGGGACGCGGTAGTAGAGGCAGCAGCTGCGGCGCCGGAACGCGGCACCGGTCAGGGTTCCGGCGCCCGCGAGCAGGGGGTGGGCGAGGAGCTCCGCGGTGCGGGCGCGGGTGCGGGCGGCGGCCTCCGGGCGGGCGTGCGCGCGGGCCCAGCCCTCCAGCTGGCGGGCGGCTCCGGCGAGCGCGGAGGCGGCGTTGCCGCGCAGCAGGCCGGGGGCGAGGCGGTACCGGGCGCGCAGTGCCGCCGCCAGGGGCTCCAGGTGCCCTTCCAGGACGACCGCCGCGAGGGTGCCCGCGTCGCCGGGCAGCGGGCGCACCTCGGTGAGCCACAGGTCGTCGGGCGCGCTGCCGTCGGGGTCCCAGTGCAGGAGCCGGGCGTCGAGGTCGGGCACGTGGCCGTAGAGCACGGCGCAGCCGAGCGCCGCCGACCACAGCCGGGCCGCGAGGCCCTGCTGGGCGATCGAAGCGGCGACCCGCGGCTCGGACACCCGCAGGGTGTCGGCCACCTTCTGGACACGAAAAGTCACGGATTCTTCGTAAACGTCCGATTTTTCGATGCCATACGCGCGTGCGAGGGTCGGCAGCGTTGAACGCGGCGGTGCGGCCGTGCGTAGTAGGAAGAAGCCGCCGAGCGGGCGGAGCGCGGCGAGATCGGCGTCGAGGTCCACGAGGAGCAGTAGTACCAAGGCCCCTAGGGGGCGCCACCAGGGGGGCCGCGGGCAGTGTCACCCACCCTGGGGAGGACTGACCCTCCGTAGTACTCCATCGGCAGTAGGACCCATTGCGTGCTCAGGTACGACGACGGGAATGGCATTTCACGGCATCGTGTTGCACATGGAAGCCGACCGTTCGCCGCGCCGGGGTGACCAACCCCGCTTCACGCAGAGGAGCTGCTGATGAGCGCCCTCGCGTTGTCCGTGGTCCTCTCGCTCGTCTCCGCCGTCGCCTACGCGGGCGGGGCGATCGTCCAGGAGCAGGTCGCGGTGTCCTCCCCCGAGCAGCAGTTCGCGCCGCTGCGCCGGCCGAGCTGGTGGGCGGCGGTCGCGCTGAACGGCCTCGGCGGCCTGCTGCACGTGGTGGCGCTGGCGTACGGCCCCCTCAGCCTGGTCCAGCCGCTGGGCGCGCTGACCATCGTCTTCGCCCTGCCCATGGCTGCGCTGTTCGTCGGCCGCAGGGCCGGGGCCACCGCGTGGCGCGGCGCGATCATGGCGACCGTGGGCCTCGCCGGTCTGCTGTCGCTGGTCGGCGCCTCCGACGCGCAGTCCCTGGACACCACCCAGCGGGTGGCCGTCGCGACGGTGACCGGCGCCGTGGTCGTGGCCCTGATGATCGCGGGCCGGGCGGCCCACCGTCACCCGGCGGTGCGCAGCATCCTGCTGGCCACCGCGTCCGGCATCGCGTTCGGCATGTCCTCGGTGTTCACCAAGACCGTGGCGGTCGACTGGACCGGCGGCGTCTCGGTGGCCGACGTGCCCTCCCTCGCGGTGATCGGCGTCCTGGCCACGGCCGGCATGCTGCTGTCGCAGGCCTCCTACCGGGGCGCCGGACTCGCGGCACCGCTGGCCACGCTGACCGTCGTGAACCCGGTGGTGGCGGCCGTCGTCGGCATCACGATGTTCGGCGAGACGTTCCGCTACGGCACCACGGGCACCGCGCTCGCCCTGAGCTGCGGAGTGGTGGCGGCGGGCGGCCTGATCCTGCTGACGTCGGAGCGGATCGCCCGCACGGAGTCCGTCCCCGAGCCGCAGCCGGTGCGCCTGCCGGCCCAGCCCGAGGCGCTGGAGCCGCCGCGGATCGTCCGGGACGACGAGGTGCGGGTACAGGTGCCCGCCTCGGCGGCGGAGCTGCTCGCGGCCCTGCCCGCGCAGACGGCGGCCCGCGAGGAGGCCCTGGTCGCCGCGGCCGAGTCGGCGGTCCGGGAGGACGTCCTGGTCGCGACCGCCGAGTCGGCCCTGGAGGAAGTGCTCGTCCCGGCGGCGCAGCCGGGCGAGGACGCCGGGGCGCAGGCCGCCGACGAGCACCCGATCTTCTACGTCGGCCCCCTCTACGGCGCCTCCTACATCCCGATGCCGGTCCTCGACCGGCATCGCACCAGGGTCAAATCCTGAGGGTCGGGTCCTGATCCTGACGTCAGACCCTGACCCCGCCGGCCCGGAGATAGGCGACCGGGTCGACATCGGTACCGAAGCCGGGTCCCGTCCGCACCTCGAAGTGCAGATGCGGGCCCGTGCTGTTGCCCGTGGACCCCGAGCGTCCGATGCGCTGCCCGGCGCCGACGCTCTGCCCGCTCTTCACGGAGATCGCGGACAGGTGGGCGTACTGCGTGTAGCGCCCGTCGGAGTGCCGGATGACCACCTGGTACCCGAACGACCCGGCCCAGCCGGAGGCGACCACCCGGCCCGCGGCGACCGCCTTCACGGACGTGCCCGTGGGGACGGCGAAGTCGACGCCGGTGTGATAGCCCTTCGACCAGGCGGAACCGGCCTTGTGGTACGGGGTGCCGGTGGGGGCGTCGACCGGGGCGACGAGGGTGTGACCGGTCTCCTCGGAAGCCGACTTCTCCTTCGCCGGCGCGGTGGACGTGGACGTCTGCGTCGTGCTCGTGGCCGCCTTGCCGCGCAGGCTGAGCCGCTGCCCCGGCAGGATGAGGTCGGGATCGGCCCCGATGGTCTTCCGGTTGGCGGCGTAGAGGCCCCGCCAGCCGCCCCGGACGTCCTCCCGCTCGGCGATGCCGGACAGGGAGTCGCCGCGGACGACGGTGTACATCTCGGCGGAACCGGCCCTGGACTGGGGCGTGGTCTGCGGCTGCACGTCCGGGACGGCGGCCTTGGTGCCCCCGGCCGGATGCACGCCGGGGGTGCCGCCGCCCCGCGTCAGCCCGGCCCGCACCGAACACGTCGGCCAGGCTCCCGGCCCCTGCCCGTCCAGCACCTTCTCGGCCACGGCGATCTGCTGGTCCTTGCCGGCGAGATCGGCGCGCGGGGCGTACCGGGTGCCCCCGAAGGCCTCCCAGGTGGACTGGGTGAACTGGAGTCCGCCGTAATAGCCGTTGCCGGTGTTGATGCTCCAGTTGCCGCTCGACTCGCAGGCGGCGACCTTGTTCCAGGTGTCCACGTCGGCCGCCTGCGCCGTTCCGGCGCCGATGAGGGGGATCGCCATTCCGGCGCCGCCCGCCGTGACGGTGAGCGAGGCGCGGTTGATCCTGTTCGGCTGATACCGGCGGTGCCGGCCGCGTACGGCCATGGAGCGTCCCCCTACGACAGACGTCGGAAGGGCCAAAAGTAAGCGCCCCGAACAGGCCATGACAAGACGGCAATCGGCCGCGTCGTGCCGAATGCCGTTCCCGCAACGGCCCGTTGGGGGCACGCCGACGGCTACACTCCGTCCCATCCGCAGGATTGCGCAGGTGAACGGGGCGGCGGTGGAATACGAGTTCGACGTGTTCGTCAGCTACAGCAGAAGCGCGGGAAACGTCTGCGAGTGGGTCTGGAACCATTTCTATCCGGCCCTCAAACGCTGCCTCGAGGACGAGATCGGCAAGGCCGAGATATTCATCGACCGGCAGCTGGACGAACACATCGGCAAGCCGTGGCCGGACCAGCTCGCCACCTCGCTCGGCAGGAGCAAGCTGCTCGTCCCGGTGCTGTCCGCGCCCTACTTCCGCTCGCCCTGGTGCCGGGCGGAATGGGCGACGATGGAGAAGCGGGAGGAACAGGCGAACAACAACGGGCTGATCTTTCCGGTGGTCTTCGCGGACGGCACGAGTTTCCCGGACGAGGTACAGCGGCGCCAACTCCACAAGCAGTTCAAGAACTACAACGTGCCGTACCCCAAGTACGTGGAATCCGAGGCGTATCCGCACTTCCACCGGGAGGTGCAGAGCCTCGCGGAGCTCATCGCCGTCCGGCTGACGGAGGTTCCCGAGTGGAGCCCCGACTGGCCCGCCCTCAGACCCCCGCTGCCCGACACTCCCCTGCGCGGCCGCCTCCCCCGCTTTGGAGCGTGATGGACACCGGACAGATCGTTACGTTCTACTCCTACAAGGGCGGCGTGGGGCGCAGTTTCGCGCTCGCCAACACGGCCGTGGTGCTGGCTCGTTGGGGCTACCGCGTGCTGTGCGTGGACTGGGATCTGGAGGCGCCGGGGCTGTCGTACTACTTCGACGAGTTCCTGGTCGCCCCGCCGCGGGCCGGTCTGCTGGAGATGATCGAGGAGGCCCGCGAGTCGCCTGAGCTGGCGCGCACCGCCGCCCTGCGGCACCGCACCATGGTCCGGCTCCCGGAAAGCGCCCCCCTGAGCCTGATCACGGCCGGCCGGAAGGACGACGCCACCTACATCTCGCGCCTGCAGCAGGTCGACTGGGAGGCGTTGTACGACGAGCACGACTTCGGCGCGACGCTGGAGTCCTGGCGGGAGGCGTGGATGCGGAACTACGACCTCGTCCTCGTCGACAGCCGCACGGGCATCACCGACGCCGGCGGGATCTGCACCGCTCAGGTGCCCGATGTGCTGGTCTTCGCCTTCACCGCCAACCAGCAGAACGTGGACGGGGTGCTGGACATCGTCGACCGTGCCATGAAGGCCAGGGACGGGTTGCCGTACGACCGGCCCCGGTTGCTGACCGTGCCGCTGCTGAGCCGGTTCGACGCGCAGCCCGAGTACGAGCAGGGCGAGACGTGGCGGCGCAGGCTGGCCGACCGGGTGGAGCCGCGGCTGCGGGACTGGGCCCCGCGGGGCAGTTCCGCGGGGGAGCTGCTGCAACGCCTGACGATCCCCTACTTCCCCGTCTGGTCCTTCGGCGAGTTGCTGCCCGCGCTCAGCGAGAGCCCCCGCAACGCGGAGCAGGTCACGTACAGCGTCGCGAGCCTCGCCGCGCTGCTGGCGCGCCGGCTGGAGGACGTGGGCCTGCTGATCGACAACCGTGACTCGTACGTGGAGACCGCGCGGCAGGCCGCTCGCCGGGACTACGAGGCCGACGTGTTCATCAGCCACAGCAGCGGGGCGGAGGAGCTCGGACGGGCCTTCGAGCTGCTCCTGCGGGAGAACGGCCTGAGCACGCGGGTCGCGGCCGACTTCCCGGACCGCCGGACGAGGATCATCGACGCCTGCCGCCACTTGGTGATGATCGTGGACGAGGACGGCGACGACCCGCTCCAGAACCAGGACACCAGCCACTTCCTGCGCCACTCCGTCAACGCGTCGACCGAGCGGCTCGCCCTTCCCGTCGTCACCACCTCGCAGGCCATCCGCAATCTGCCGCGCCTCGCGCAGTCCCTCCAGGTGTTCAACCTGGAGGACGGCACGCTGCCCCAGGCCGCGCGTGCCATCGCCTCGCGCATCCGGCAGGACTCCCGGTCGCTGGAGCCGCACTCGTCCAGGGGCGGTCGCTACGACGTCTATCTGTCCTATGCCCACGCGGACTCGAACTGGACGCTGGCTCTGGCGGAGAACCTCAAACGGCTCGGGCTGACCGTGTTCGTGGACGAGTGGGAGCTCCAGCCGGGAGACCACTGGCCCTCGCGGCTGGAGGCCGGTCTCCGGAACGCCGACACGGTGGTGCCGGTGGTGAGCACAGCGTGGAACCGGTCGGAGTACGCCTTGCAGGAGTACAACCTGGCCGCCCAGCGGGCCGAACGCCAGCAGTTGATCCCCGTCCTGGTGGGCGACGTCCTCCCCCCGCCGCACGTGGCCGAGCGGAAGAACATCGACTTCCGCCATGCCCTGACACCGCGGGACTACGTGGAGCATGTCCGGTTGCTGGCGCGGGCGGTCCTGCGCCTGCGCGAGGACGATCCGCTCCCCCGCAGCGCCTCGGTCGTCCTCCCGGACACCCTGTTCTAGCTGAACACGACAGGGCCCCCGATCCGTATCTGCGTAGGCTGCTAACCAGCACGGCCGGCATCACCCGGCACCACCGGTACACGACCCACGCGATCCACTGGATCTTTGGCTTTGGGAGCAGACGGTATGAGCACTACAGCGCAGATCGGCGTCACGGGCCTCGCGGTCATGGGCAGTAACCTCGCCCGCAATTTCGCCCGCAACGGCTACACGGTCGCGGTGCACAACCGGACGGCGTCCCGTACGCACGCCCTCGTCGAGGAGCACGGGCACGAGGGCGACTTCATCGCCGCCGAGACGGCCAAGGAGTTCGTCGCCGCCCTGGAGCGGCCGCGGCGGCTGGTCATCATGGTCAAGGCCGGCGACCCGACCGACGCGGTGATCCAGGAGTTCGCCCCGCTCCTGGAGCCCGGCGACATGATCATCGACGGTGGCAACGCGCACTTCGCCGACACCCGGCGCCGCGAGCGCGAGCTCCGCGACAAGGGCATCCACTTCGTCGGCACCGGCATCTCCGGCGGCGAGGAGGGCGCCCTCAACGGGCCGAGCATCATGCCGGGTGGCTCGAAGGAGTCCTACGAGTCCCTGGGCCCGATGCTGGAGAAGATCTCCGCGAAGGCGAAGGACGGGGCGCCCTGCGTGACGCACGTCGGTGCCGACGGCGCCGGGCACTTCGTGAAGATGGTGCACAACGGCATCGAGTACGCCGACATGCAGCTGATCGGCGAGGCGTACCAGCTGTTGCGCGATGTCGCCGGGTACACGCCCGCGCAGATCGCGGAGATCTTCCGGACCTGGAACACCGGCCGGCTGGACTCCTACCTGATCGAGATCACCGCGGAAGTGCTGTCGCACGTGGACGCGGCGACCGGCAAGCCCTTCGTGGACGTGGTGGTGGACCAGGCCGAGCAGAAGGGCACCGGCCGCTGGACCGTGCAGATCGCCCTCGACCTGGGCGTTCCGGTGTCGGGCATCGCCGAGGCGGTCTTCGCCCGGTCGCTGTCCGGGCACGCGGCGCTCAGGGAGGCCTCCCGCGGCCTCGCCGGCCCCTCGGCCACCCCGCTGAGCGAGGCGGAGGCGGGCGCGTTCGCCGACCGGGTCGAGCAGGCGCTGTACGCCTCCAAGATCGTGTCGTACACCCAGGGCTTCCACGAGATCGCGGCCGCGCGCGAGGAGTACGACTGGGACATCGACCTGGGTGCCGTCTCCGCCATCTGGCGCGGAGGCTGCATCATCCGGGCCGCGTTCCTGGACCGCATCCGCGCCGCGTACGACGCCCGCGCGGATCTGCCGAGCCTGCTGTCGGACGAGACGTTCGCGCGGGAGATCGCCGAGGCGCAGGACGACTGGCGTGAGGTCATCGTCGCGGCGACCCGGCAGGGGGTGCCGACTCCGGGCTTCGCGGCGGCGCTCGCCTACTACGACGCGCTGCGTGCGGAGCGGTTGCCCGCGGCGCTCACGCAGGGGCAGCGGGACTTCTTCGGGGCGCACACCTATCGGCGGACCGACCGGGACGGTTCGTTCCACACGCTGTGGGGCGGGGACCGCTCGGAGGTGTCCGCCTGAGCGGGCAGGGCGGCTCGGTCCGAGGCGCACGCGCAGGGGCGCGGGGGCTGCTCGCGCAGTTCCCCGCGCCCCTGCGGCGCATCAGCCGGACCGGCGCCCTCAGCTGAGCGGAGGTCCCGGTTCCGGATTCGGGACCGGCTCCGGGCCCGGTGGGATGGGTGACGGGTCCGGCGTCGGCTGCGGGCCCGGGCCCGGCGGGGGCGTCGGGGTCGGGGGCTGCGGGGGTTCCGGCGTCGGGCCCGGTGTGGGTGTCGGCGCCGGGTCCGGCGTGGGCCCCGGGGTCGGATCCGGATGCACCGGGTCCGGGAACGGGTTCGGGGGGTTCGTCATCGTGTCCTCCAGCCTGGTGTGACGTCGGCCCTGGACTTCTCCCCCGCCTACCCGGTCCGCGTCGGGCCAGTCACCCGGACGGCCGGGTCAGAACCGGCCCGGATGCGCCACCAGCCACTCCTTCGCCGCGCGCAGCAGCTCGAGGTCGGCGGCCGGGGCCTCGTCGGGGTGGCGTTCGGCCCACTTGACGACGTACGGGCACAGCGGGGCGACGACCACGCCCTCGCGCGCGGCGATGCCGTACAGCTCGCGGGCCAGGGAGCCCGCGATGCCCTTTCCCTCGTGGGCCGGTTCCACGATCGTGTGGACGGGGACCAGGGCGCGCTCGGGCGACTCGAGAACGAAGTACTCGATGCGGCCCACGACTTCGCCGTCGCCGACGGCCTCCAGGCGGCCGGCCTCCCGGTCGTCGCGGATCTCGATGTCACTCACGGGCACGCTCCTGGTCTCGACCGTCTCTGACTCAGGCCGGTACGGCCTGCGGGCTGCGCTCCTGGTCCGAGCCCGGCACCGGCGCCGACGGGTCCGCGCCCAGGGCCACGATGCGGTTGTCGTGGTCCACGTGCACGACCCGGGGCTCCAGTGCCCGCGCCTCGGCGTCGGTCACCTGAGCGTAGCTGATGATGATCACCAGATCACCGGGGTGGACGAGATGGGCGGCGGCCCCGTTGATACCGATCACACCGGAGCCGCGCTCGCCCTCGATGACATACGTCTCCAGCCGGGCGCCGTTGGTGATGTCGACGATGTGCACGAGCTCACCGGGCAGCAGGTCGGCGGCGTCGAGCAGGTCCGCGTCGATGGTCACCGATCCCACGTAGTGCAGGTCGGCCTGGGTGACGGTGGCGCGGTGGATCTTGGACTTGAACATGGTGCGCAGCATCAAGGGACTCCCGAGTCGTGGCTCCCTGCCCGCATCGCAGGTCAAGGGCCTTGTACGACAGACAATGCCCTCAGGATACGCAGCGGCGCGCGGCGTGGAAATGAAACGCAGGTCACTCCGTGTCCGGTCGGTCCGTCGCCGTGGGCCGTCGTGAGATCTCGGTCGCCCGGCCCACGTCCGTGATCGGGCGCAGCCGGTAGGTGTAGGCGTAGTCCCGGTCCGCGAACAGCTTGTACTCGTCGTGGGTGTGGGCACCCCAGCTGTTGTCGCCGCCGACGCCCATCTGCCGGTGGTTCACCCGCAGGACGACCTCCTTGCGCGGGGTGAGCTGGTAGTCGTGGCGGGCGCCGACCGAGAGGTCCTCCGGGGTGAAGTGGGAGGCGTTGATCTCCAGGAGCGGCTCGCCGCTCACCAGCAGGCCGGTGCCGTCTGGGCCGGTGAGGGCGGCCCAGCGGACGTCGGTCTTGTTGCCGTTCTCCTGCGGGCGGATGTAGGAGGTCCACTGGTCGGCGACCGAGCCCGCGTACAGGCCCACGTCGGTGCCGTTGTTGCGGTCCCAGTGGTTCTCCTCGGGACCCCGGCCGTAGTAGTGCAGCCGGTCCAGGCGGCCGGGGAGGAAGAGGAGGGTGCCGACCTCGGGGATGTACGGCAGTGAACTCGCGCCGGGGTGCAGGGTGTTGTCGACCTTGATCTCACCGTTGCCGAAGACGGTGTAGGTGGTGGTGTACGTCGACTCCACGGTCGTCGGCAGGGTGCCGGTGACCTTGATCTCGACGGCCCGGTCCCCCAGCGTGCGCACGCTCACACCGGTGACCTCGCGGCGCGCGCCCGCGTCCCGCCACGTCTGGTTGCGGGTGTGCTGGCCGTTGCCGTGGTCGTTGTCGGTGGGCGCCCGCCAGAAGTTCGGGGCGGGGCCCGAGGCGATCAGCGGGACACCCGCCGCCTCGTAGGAGGTGAGGATGCCGCTGCTCTTGTCGACGGTGACGGTGAAGTCCTCGCCGGTGACGGTGACATGGGCGGCACCGTCGTCGTGGGTGAGGGCCGGGACGCCGTCCAGGGGCACCGGCGTGACGGCGGGGCTGCCCGCGTCGAGCGGGAGTTGGGCCTTGGCCACCTCGAAGCCGGCCTCGGCCCACTTCGTGCGCTCCTTGGTGGTGAAGGACAGTTCCAGGAAGTACTCCGCGCCGGGCGCCGGGTTCGACGGCGGCCGCACGGGGACGGTGATCTTCTTGCTGGACAGCGGGGCCACGTCGAGTTGGTCCCGGGTGAGCCTGCCCCGCCGGACCGGTTTCCCGTCGGCCACCAGCGTCCAGGTTCCGGTGAATTCACGGAGGCCGGTGAAGAGGAACTCGTTCGTGAGGGTCAGCGCGTCCGCGTCCCCGGTGACGTTGATCGCCTGGTAGATCCGCTTGATCTCCGCCGCCTTGCCGGTGTGGCCGCGGTCGGCGGTGACGATGCCGTCGGCGACGAAGTTGCCGTCGTTGGGGTTGTCGCCCCAGTCGCCGCCGTAGGCGAAGAAGGTCTTCTCGCGGGGTCGCAGCTGCTCGCGGCCGACGGTCGCCGCGTCGAACCAGAACCGGACGCCCTCGTCGCCGGGCCCCCGGCCCTCGGAGGCCAGTTCCGCCGCGCTCAGGGCGCGGGCGTACACCCGTGCCCTGCGGATGGTGCCGCTCAACTCGCGGGTGATGTTGTCGACGTCGGTGGCGAGGGAGAGGGGAGCGGTGTTGCTGCTGGGGCGCCTGGTGGTGGTGCGGGTGGCCCGGACCGTGCCGTCGACGTGGAGGGTCAGGGTGCCGGTCGAGGCGTCGAAGACTCCGGCGACATGGTGTTCGGTGCCGGTCCAGTCGCCCGGCAGGGCCCAGTCGGCGGAGATCCACTGGCCGCCGCCGTGGATGAAGAACTCCAGGTTGTTGCCGTTCTGCTTCAGGGCGTACTGGGTGTCGCCCTTGGCGATGACGGGCTGGTGGTTGCCGAGCACATGCGGGGTGAACCAGGCTTCCAGGGTCAGCGAGCCGGTGAGGTCGAGGCGGTCGTCCCGGGCGAACACCGTGCCGCCGGAGACGCCCTTGGCCCGGTCGAACGAGCCGCCGGGGGCGATGAGTTCGCCCTTTGTCGCGCCGGGGCCCTGTTCCGTGAAGCGCTGCCGCGCGGGGGTGGGCCAGCTCAGGGACTGGTCCACGAAGTCCCAGATCCAGCCGCCCTGGAGGACGGGGTGGCGGCGGACGACGTCCCAGTACTTCTTGAAGTTGCCGTTGGAGTTCCCCATCGCGTGGCAGTACTCGATCATGACGTACGGCCGGGTGTCCGCCGTGTCCTTGGCGCGCGCCTCGACGCGGGCGGGGCTCTCGTACATCTCGGAGCGGATGTCGCTGACGCCGGGGCTGTCGTCGCCCTCGTACTGCACCACGCGGGTGGTGTCGTAGGACTTGATCCAGTCGTGCATGGCGGTGAACGTGCTGCCCGCGCCGGCCTCGTTGCCGAGGGACCAGATGACGACCGAGGCGTGGTTCTTGTCGCGGTGCACCATGTTCTGGGCGCGCGCGACGCAGGCTGCGGTCCAGTCGGGGTGGTTGCCGGGGTACTCGCCGCGGATGCCGTGGGTCTCCAGGTTGGTCTCGCCGACGAGGTAGAGGCCGTACTCGTCGGCGAGTTCGAGCCACTGGGGGTTGTTCGGGTAGTGCGAGGTGCGGACGGAGTTCATGTTCATCCGCTTGATGATCCTGATGTCCTGGATCATGTCGGCGCGGGTGAGGGCGGTGCCGCGGTCGGGGTGCATCTCGTGGCGGTTGGTGCCGCGGAAGGACACCGGGCGGCCGTTGATGCGCATCAGGCCGTCCTCGAGCGCGAACTCGCGCAGCCCGACCCGGTGGGACAGCGTCTCGGTGATCCTGCCGGCCGGGTCGCGCAGCCGCAGCACGGCCGTGTACAGGTAGGGGTGTTCGGCCGACCACAGGCGCGGCTCGGGCACGGCTCGCGCCGCCTGTACGGTCGTGTCCTCGCCGACCGCCCGCACGTCGGCGGACTGCTGCAGCGGCCGGGTCCAGACGGGGTGCCCGTCGGCGTCGTACAGCTGGGTCTCGACGGTGTAGGTGCCGGCGTGGCCCGCCTCGTAGGCGCGCACGCTCGCCGTCACCGACAGCCGGGCGGAGGTGTGGTCGTCGGCGAGCGGGGTGTCCAGCTTGAAGTCGCGCAGGTGGACGGCCGGGGTGGAGTAGAGGTGGACCGAGCGGAAGATGCCGCTCAGCCGGATCATGTCCTGGTCCTCCAGCCAGTCGCCGTCGGAGTAGCGGTAGACCTCGACGGCGATCTGGTTGGTGCCGGGCCTGAGGTGGTCGGTGATGTCGTACTCGGCGGGGGTGAAGGAGTCCTCGTGGTACCCGACGAGTTCGCCGTTGATCCACACGTAGTGGGCCGACTTCACGCCCTCGAAGTGCAGGAACGTACGCCGCCCGGACCAGCCGCGGGGCACGGTGAAGGTTCTTCTGTACTGGCCGACGGGGTTGTAGCGGGTCGGCGCGGCGGGCGGCTGCGGCTCCTCGCCCAGGCCGTTGGGACCCCAGTAGGGGTAGGTGATGTTGACGTAGATCGGGCGGTCGTAGCCGTGCTTCTGCCAGACGGACGGGACGGGGATGGTGTCCCAGTCGCTGTCGTCGACGTCGGTGGCGTGGAAGTCGGGGTCGCGGTCGTCGGGGCGCTCGGCGTAGGCGAACTTCCATGGGCCGTCGAGGCTCAGCCGGTAGGGCGAGTCGGTGCGGTCGGCGGCGAGCGCCTGGCCGAGGTGCCCGTACGGCATCAGGGTGGTGTGGGGCGGCTGGGTGCCGAGCCGGAAGACGTCGATGCGGCCGTTCCACTCGGGGGAGCCGGCCGCGGCGCGGGCCGTGCCGGTGGTCCAGGCGGGGAGGGCGAGGGCGCCGACGAGGGCGGCCCCGCCCTCCAGGAGCCGGCGGCGGCTGACGGGTGCCCATGCGGGGTGGGCGGGGGTCTCGGGAGTGTGCGACATGACCGTTGCCTTCCTCGGTACGGCCGGGTGGCCGTGCGGCTTTGAGGGAGCGTCAGATCCTGTTCGGTGATGTTGGGAAACCGAACGCACACTAAGGTTGTGAGTCAGATGGTGGCAATGATGCTGTCGGGCTTTGTGTCCTTCTGATCGATGTCTGTGCTGACCTTGGCCGAATCCCGTTCCTCGAACTGGGTCCGGTGCAGTTCGGCGTAGCGCCCGCCGACCGCCAACAGCTCGTCGTGCGTGCCACGTTCGACGATCTGCCCGGCCTCGACGACCAGGATCTGGTCGGCCGCGCGGATCGTGGAGAGCCGGTGGGCGATGACGATCGCGGTCCTGCCCTCCAGCGCCTCCGTCAGCGCCTCCTGCACCGCGGCCTCCGAGGTGTTGTCCAGGTGGGCGGTGGCCTCGTCGAGGATGACGACGCGCTGGCGGGCGAGCAGCAGCCGGGCGATGGTCATGCGCTGGCGTTCGCCGCCGGAGAGGCGGTAGCCGCGCTCGCCGACCACGGTGTCCAGGCCGTCGGGCAGGGACCGTACGAGCTCGTCGAGGCGGGAGCGGCGCAGGGCGTCCCACAGGTCGTCCTCGGTCGCCGCGGGGCGGGCCAGCAGCAGGTTGGCGCGGACCGTGTCGTGGAAGAGGTGGCCGTCCTGGGTGACCATGCCGATCGTCTCCCGCAGGGACTGCGCGGTCAGGTCGCGGATGTCCTGCTCCCCCACCCGCACGGCGCCCGCGTCGACGTCGTACAGACGCGGCAGCAGCTGCGCGATCGTCGACTTCCCGGCGCCGGAGGAGCCGACCAGGGCGACGGTCCGGCCGGGCTCGGCGCGGAAGGAGATGCCCTTGAGGACCTCCTCGCCGCCCCGGGTGTCCAGGGACGCGACCTCCTCCAGGGAGGCCAGGGAGACCTTGTCGGCGGACGGGTAGCCGAAGCGGACGTCGTCGAACTCGACCGCGACCGGGCCGTCCCCGACCTCGCGGGCGTCCTCCTTCTCCTCGATGAGCGGCTTCAGGTCGAGCACCTCGAAGACCCGCTCGAAGCTGACCAGCGCGCTCATCACCTCGACGCGGGCCCCGGCGAGGGAGGTGAGCGGGGCGTACAGCCGGGTCAGCAGCAGGGCGAGGGAGACCACGGCGCCGGGTTCCAGGGTGCCGCGCAGGGCGAACCAGCCGCCGAGGCCGTAGACGAGGGCGAGCGCCAGGGCGGAGACCAGGGTGAGGGCGGTGATGAAGACCGACTGGGCGGTGGCCGTGCGCACCCCGATGTCGGCGACGCGCCTGGCGCGGGCCGCGAACTCCTCGGACTCCTGCTCGGGACGGCCGAAGAGCTTGACCAGGGTGGCGCCGGGCGCCGAGAAGCGCTCGGTCATCCGGGTGCCCATGGCGGCGTTCAGGGCGGCCGCCTCGCGCTGCATGCGGGCCATCCGGCTGCCCATGCGGCGGGCCGGGATCACGAAGACCGGCAGCAGGGCGAGCGCGAGCAGGGTGATCTGCCAGGACAGGGTGAGCATGACGGCGAGTGTCAGCAGCAGGGTGACGAGGTTGCTGACCACTCCGGAGAGTGTGTTGCTGAACGCTCTCTGTGCCCCGATGACGTCGTTGTTGAGTCGGGAGACCAGCGCTCCCGTACGTGTCCGTGTGAAGAACGCGACCGGCATGCGCTGCACATGATCGAACACAGCCGTCCGCAGATCGAGGATGAGTCCCTCTCCGAGCGTGGCCGACAGCCGTCGTCCGAGGATTCCGAGCGCCGCCTCCGCGACCGCGATGAGCGCGATGAGCAGGGCCAGCCGTACGACGGTGCCCTCGTCGTCGCCCGTCACGATCGCGTCCACGACATGGCCGGCGAGGATCGGGGTGGCGACGGCGAGCAGCGCGGTGGCCACCCCGAGCACCACGAACTGGGCGATGCGGGTGCGGTGCGGGCGGGCGAACGCGCCGATGCGGCGCAGCGTGGCGCGGGCGAACGGGCGGGTCTCCGTCTGCGCGTTCATCACGCTGTGCAGCTGTGTCCAGGCTGTGGTTTCCATGCTCATGGGAGCGAACGTATGACCTCAAGCGTTGTTGAGGTCAACGTTCCAGGAAGAATCACTCGCCGTACGTCCCCCTCCCCCTTCGCCTCCCCCTCCTTCTCCTGGCCCCCGTCCCCGCCATCGCCCCGCTCCCCGAAGGATCCGATGACCGTACGCAACGCCCCGTCCGCCCTTCCGCAACCCGCAGTTGGCGCGGCAGGGAAAACCTCTCCGGACGTGAGCCCCCGCCGCCTCTCCGTCCCCCGCCCCGGCCGCCGCGCCCGGCAGATCCTGTGCCTGCTGCCGCTGCTGCTCGTCTCCGTGGTCGCCGTGCGGCACCGCTCGGTGCTCGCCGAGGGCTTCGCCCATCTGGAGTCCGCCGAGTGGCCGTGGCTGCTGGTCGCGGTCTGCGCCACCTGTCTGACCTGGGTCGCCGCGGCCTGCACCCGGCAGGGCGCGGTCGTGGCGCGACTGCCCAGGCGGCGGCTGCTGGCCACGCAGTTCGCGGCGGGTGCCGCCAACCACCTGCTGCCGACGGGCCTCGGCGCGAGCGCGGTCAATCTGCGGTTCATGACGGTGTGCGGGGTGCCGCTCGCCCGTTCCTCGGCGGCCCTCGCGCTGTATCTGCTGGCCGAGTCGGTGGGCCGGCTGGGACTGCTGGCCGCGCTGCTGCTGGCCTTCCCCGACGCCCTGAGTGTCGGCTCGCTGCTGCCCGAGGAGGCGGTCGGCGCACTGCTGCCCGCCCTCGGCGCGGTACTGCTCCTGGTGGCCGGGGTGCTCGTCCTCGTACGACGGGTGCGGACGGCGGTGACGTCGTTCCTGCGGACCGCGCTCGGCGAGCTGCGCGAGGTGCACACCCGGCCGTCCCGGGCGCTGGCGCTGTGGGGCGGGTCCCTCGCCTTCCCCGCGCTCCAGGCGGCGGGGCTGGCCGCGGTGGGACAGGCCATGCGGCTGCCGGTGCCGCCGCTGCACATGGCGGTGGCGTATCTGGCGGCGACGGTCGCGGTCGCGCTGGTGCCGACGCCGGGCGGGCTCGGCTCGGTGGAGGCGGCCCTCGTCGTGGCGCTGGTGGCGGCGGGCGGCCCGGCGGCGGTGGCGACCGCCGTGGTGCTGGCCTACCGGATCATCACCGTGTGGCTGCCGCTGCTGCCGGGGGCGCTGACGCTGGGGGCCCTGGTGCGGCTGAAGGTCATCTGACGGCGGGGATCACGCCACTGCCGGCGACCGGGAGAAGTAGCCTCGGTCGCGGTCGCCGCCGTCAGGAGGAACACGATGTCCGTCCGCACCGAACGCAAGGGCCCCGTCACCACGGTCGTCCTCTCCCGTCCCGAGGCCCGTAACGCGGTCGACGGCCCGACCGCCGCCGAACTCGTCTCCGCCTTCCGGGAGTTCGAGGCGGACGAGGAGGCACGGGTGGCGGTGCTGTGGGGCGAGGGCGGCACGTTCTGCGCGGGCGCCGACCTCAAGGCCCTCGGCACCGAGCGGGGCAACCGGGTCACGGAGGAGGGCGACGGCCCGATGGGGCCGACCCGGCTGCGGCTGACGAAGCCGGTGATCGCCGCGGTCGCCGGGCATGCCGTGGCCGGTGGTCTGGAGCTGGCGCTCTGGTGCGATCTGCGGGTCGCCGAGGAGGACGCCGTGTTCGGAGTCTTCTGCCGCCGCTGGGGAGTTCCGCTGATCGACGGCGGTACGGTACGGCTGCCGCGGCTGATCGGCGCCAGTCGCGCCCTGGACATGATCCTCACCGGGCGGCCGGTCCCGGCCCGCGAGGCCCACGGGTTCGGCCTGGCCAACCGGGTCGTCCCCACCGGCACCGCCCGCACCGCCGCCGAGGAACTGGCCGCCGGGATCGCCGCCTTCCCCCAGGCGTGTCTGCGCGCGGACCGCGCGTCGGTGCTGGACCAGGAGGGCCTGGCCGAGCAGGCCGCGCTGCGCACCGAACTCGGCCATGGCATGGGGGTGTTGGCGGAGAGCCTGGAGGGGGCCGCCCGGTTCGCCTCGGGTGCGGGGCGGCACGGGTCGTTCAAGGACGCATGAGTGCGGCCACCCGGGCACCCGCACGCGCGGCTCCGGCCGCGCTCTCTCCCGGATGCGTCAGTCCTCCGGCGGCGAACACGCCGGGCTGTGAGGTCCGCTGTGCGTCCGGGTCCAGGGTCAGGCCGCCGCGCCGGGCGAGTTCGTGCTCGGCCACGAAGTCACCGGTGAACACCACGGTGTCACAGGCGAGTACGGCCGTACGGCCGTCCCGGCGCCGGACGCGCACGCCCGACAGGCTTCCGTGGCCGAGGAGTTCGGCGACGGTGGTCCCGAGGAGGAGAGGAACGCGCCGCCGGAGCCGGGCGTCCTGGGCGCGGGCGAGGGACGCCTGCGACCGTTCCGCCTCCGTGACCATGGCGACCACCTGTGCTCCCGCCGCCCGTACGGTGTCGGCGGCCCGGTACGACACCGGCTCCGCGCCGACGACCACCGCACGGGTGCCGATCCGCTGTCCGAACAGATGCACCGCCTGCTGGAGTTCCCCGCTCGTGTGGACGCCGGCGGGGCGGGTGCCGGGCACGAGCCGTGCTGCGCGGGGGCGTTCGCGGGCGCCGGTGGCGAGGAGGATCGCGCGGGCCTCGATCGTCTCCGGCCCGCCCGGGCCGACGGTGTTCAGCGCCAGGGGCCCCGCCCAGTCGAGGGCGGTCACACCGGTCCGCACCACCGCCCCGGCGCGCAGCGCGGCCTCGACGAGCCGTCGGGCGTACGCCGGGCCGGTCAGTGGGCGCCGCCAGCTGCCGAAGCCGCCGTGCGCGCAGTGCCGTGGCACTCCCCCGGCCCGCTGCTCACGGTCCAGCACCTCCACCCGCCCGGCCCCGGAGGCCGCGAGGCGGGCGGCGGCACTGAGTCCGGCGGGACCCGCGCCGACGACGAGGACATCGACCTGACGTACCGTCACCGGGGTCACCGGCCTGTCTCCGTCGGCCTGCCTTGCGCCACCGGGATCACCAGTCTGTCTCCGTCGTCCTGACGTACCGTCACCGACCCGCCTCCTCGAACAGTGCGCGCACCGCCGCGCCGCAGTAGAACCCCTGGCAGCGCCCGCCGCGCGCCCTGGTGCGGCGGCGCAGTCCGTCCAGGCTGCCCGGCGGGACCGTACTGGCGAGGGCGTCCCGGATCTCGCCGCGGGAGACGCGTTCGCAGTGACAGACGAGGCTGCCGTACTCCGGGTCGGCGGCGATGAGGTCGGGGAGCTGGTAGGGACGGGGGAACGCCTCGCCGAGGTTGGGCATGCGCACCGGTTCCAGCTCACGTCGTGGCCCCAACTCCATGCCGCTGGAGGCCAGTTGCTCCACCACATACGCGGCGATGGCGAGCGACGCGGTGAGCCCGGTCGAGCGGATGCCGCCCACCGTGAGATACGCCTGCCCGGGGTGGGCGGTGATGCGGTAGTCGTCGTGCTCGGTCGCGGCCCGCAGCCCGGCGTAGACGGCGGTGACCTCCTCGTCGAGGAGGGCGGGCAGGATACGGCGGCCCTTCTCGCGCAGCAGCGCGAGACCGTCGGCGGTCGACTCGGTGGCCCGTTTGTCGTCGAGGTCCTCGGCGGTGGGGCCTAGCAGGACGTTGCCGTACACGGTGGGCGCGACGAGGACGCCCTTGCCGAGTGCCGTCGGGACGGGGAGCAGGATGTGCCGGAGGAGGGCGCGGGCGAACTTGTCGAAGACGACGAGCTGGCCGCGGCGTGGGGTGACGGTGAAGTCGTGGTGGCCGAACCGGCGGTCGAGGGTGTCGGCGTGCAGGCCGGCGGCGTTGATCACCCAGCGGGTGCGCAGGTCACCCCGGTTCGTCGACAGCAGCCCCTGACTCGCCTCCTCCACCCGGCAGTCGAGGTGCAGGTCCACTCCGTGCCGGACGGCCTGGGTGGCGTACGCCAGGGTCGTCGTCCAGGGGCAGATGATGCTCTCGCCGGGCACGTGGAGGGCGCCGAGCGCGCCGGGGCCGAGGTGCGGCTCGCGCGCGTACAGTTCGGCCCGTCCCAGCAGCCGGGTCTCCTTGTGGTCGTTGCGCTCGGCCTTCTCCGCGAGGCGGGGCAGCGCGGCGAGCTGCTCCTCGTCCCAGGCGACGAGCAGGGCGCCGACCGGCTCGACGGGGATGCCAGACTCGGCGGCGTACTCGGCGAGTCGACGCGAGCCCTCGCGGACGAGCCGGGCCTCCAGGGAGCCGGGGACGGCGTCGAAACCGGTGTGCAGGATCGCCGTGTTGGCCTTGGAGCTGCCCTGGCCCACGTCGTCCTGCGCCTCGACGACGGCGACCCTCAGCCGCGCATGGTGTGCCAGTTCGCGGGCGATGGCGCTGCCGACGACGCCGGCGCCGATGACGGTGACGTCGTACGGCGTGGCCGGCAGCGGTCCGCGCGTGGTGACCGTCATGCGGGGGTCCGGTCGAGCAGTGCGGAGACCTCGCCGCGGAAGCGGGCGCGGCGGTCCTCGGCCTCGTCGGGGGTGATCCGGGGTTCGTACACGGCGGCCGGTTTCCAGTCCGGCAGGACCGTGGCGACCGTCTGCCCGGGCTGGGCGCCGAGGCGGGCCAGGGCCGCGACGCCGAGGGCGGTGGCGTCGGGCAGGGCGGAGACCTCAACGGGGCGTTGCAGCAGGTCGGCCTGGGTCTGCATGAGCAGGGCGGAGCGGGTGAGGCCGCCGTCGACGCGCAGCGTGGTGAGCGGTGCGCCGAGGTCGGCACCGGCCGCGTCGGCGAGTTCGGCGACCTGGGCGGCGATGCCGTCGCACAGGGCGCGCACCAGGTGCCCGGCGGTGGTGTCGAGGCCCAGGCCGGTGAGCGAGCCGCGCAGGTCACCGCGCCACCAGGGGGCGGCGAGGCCGGCGAGGGCGGGCACGAAGGTGACGCCGCCGCTGTCGGGGACGGCGCCGCCCACGGTGTCGAGGTCGGCGGCGCCCTGGATGACGCCGAGGTCGGTGAGCCAGCGCACCGCGGAGGCGGCCGTGTAGACCTGGCCGTCGAGGCAGTAGTCGGTGCGTCCGGCGAGCCGCCAGGCGACGCAGCCGACCAGGCCGCTGCCGCCGCGTCTCGGGGTGTCGCCGGTGTGGGCGAGGAGGAAGGCGCCGGTGCCGTAGGTGCACTTGGCACGGCCGGATTCGGTGACGTGCTGGGCGAGCAGCGCCGCCTGTTGGTCGACGGCGAGTCCGGTGAGAGGGATCTCGGGGCCGAACTCACGTGTGGTGCCGACCGGTTGGGCGTTGTCGACGACCTTGGGGAGGCGTTCGTCCGTGAGGCCGTAGAGGTCGAGGGCGCGGGGTGACCAGCCGGCCCGGTCGAGGTCGAGGAGCTGGGTGCGGCCCGCGGTGGCCGCGTCGGTGACGTAGGCGCCGGTGAGGCGGTGGACGAGCCAGGCGTCGGTGGTGGTGACGACGCCCTCGCGGGTGAGATGGCAGCGTATCCAGGCCATCTTGGGCGCGGCGAAGTACGGATCGAGCGGCAGGCCGGTCAGGTCGCGCAACTCGTCCGCGTACGGCGCGAGTTCGTCGCAGACGCTCCCGGCGCGCCGGTCCTGCCAGACGAGGGCGTCGGTGAGCGGGCGGCCGGTGGCGGGGTCCCAGGCGAGCACGGTCTCCCCCTGGTTGGCCAGGCCCAGCGCCACCACGGGTTCGCGGGCCTCGGCGAGGGCTCGCCGGCCGGCCTGGACGACGGACGCGTACAGCTCCTCGGGGTCGGCCTCGACCAGGCCGCCGGGCAGGTGCCGCGGGCGGACCTCGGCGAAGCCGGCGCCGATCACTCCGCGTTCGGGGCAGACGACGAGCGCCTTGGTGCCGGACGTGCCCTGGTCGACGGCCAACACCGGACCGGTCATCGAGCCCTCCCTCGGCGATCAACAGGGCGCCAGCCTGCCGCCGCCCGCCACACCGCGTCAAGCAACATCGACCGTCGGTGAATTTTCAACCACAGTGACGCTCAACGCCCGTGCGTCACAACGGAGTTCGAAGAGATCGAGAAACCGGAGGAGATGCGGAACCGCCGCCTCTATAGTGACCGCCGACCGGTACGAGCTCCTCAACCGCCGCCCGGAGGAGGGCTGTTGTTACTCCACCCCGCCGTCCCACCCCACCCGTCGACGGGGGACGGCTGATGGCCAGAGAAGGAGCACGCCCCGTCTACGATCCGGCGGGCCATGACGCCGCCCTGCGGGCCACCCTCCAGGAGGTACGCGCCGGGCGCTGGATGTCGATGCGCCGGCTGCTCGGGGAGACGACGGCCTGGTGGCAGTGGACACAGCGCACCCAGGTCCTGGGCGCCGCTGCCGCCGGAACCGACGTGGTGCGCACCTGGCTGACGGAGGAGCCGGACAGCGTCCCGGGTGCCGTCATGCACGCCCGGGTCGCCGTGGAGCGGGCGTTGCGGGCGCGCCGCGGGCAGCACGCCAGCACCCTCGACCTGTGGCGGGAGGCCTGGCAGGCAAGCCACGCGGCGGCCGGTGCGGCACCCCAGGACCCCGTTCCGTGGGTGTGTCTGCTGGCCCTGGCCCGGCTGGACCGGGAGCGGCGGTGGGACGAGCACCGGGTGCCGCCGCCGGGGCCGATGCTGCCGCCAGGCCCATGGGGGCTGCTCGCCGAGGCCGACAAGCGGGACCCGTACAACCGCGAGGCCCACCACCGGATGCTCCAGTTCCTCTACGAGCGCGGCACGACGGGCCGGCTCGCCGAGGCGGTCGGCTACGCCCACTGGGCCGCCGACACCGCCCCGCCGGGCTCCGCGCTGCACGTGCTGCCGCTGTACGTCCGGGTCGAGCGCTACCGCCGCTCCGCCGGCCGGGACGCGGCGCTCGACCTGCACTGGGTCACCGAGGACGCCGGCCGCGAGGCGGACCGGGCGCGGTACGCCTGGTTCGAGCAGAGCTTTCCCGCCGAGCGCTCACCGCTGGACCTGAACCACCTCGCGCACGCCCTGTGGGGCGCCCTCCGCTTCCCGGCGGCGGCCCAGGTGTTCGACGCCCTCGGCCCGTACTGGACGCCCGTGCCCTGGACGTACCGCACCCCCGATCCGGGCGACCGCGGCCAGGCCGTGGAGGTGTTCCTCCAGGCCCGGGCGCGCTGCCGCCCCGCGTGACCCGTCCCCCTTTCCTTTTCCGGAGGTTTCCGCATGTCCCGTACCACCGACGGTCCGACACCACCGCGCGACGAGGAACGGCGTCTGCGGGAACTCGGCTACCGGCCCGTCCTCGCCCGCCGCATGGGCGGCTTCGGCAACTTCGCGATCAGCTTCTCGGTGATCTCGATCCTGTCGGGCTGCATGACCCTGTACGGCTTCGGCCTCGGCGCGGGCGGCCCCGCCGTGATGCTGTGGGGCTGGGCGGGCGTCGGCCTGTTCGTGCTGTGCGTGGGCCTGGCGCTCGCCGAGGTCACCAGCGCCTACCCGACCTCGGGCGCCCTGTACTACATGGCCGACCGGCTCGGCGGGCGCCGCTGGGGCTGGTACACCGGCTGGCTGAACCTGCTGGGCCTGCTGGGCGCGATCGCCGGCATCGACTACGGCGCGGCCCTGTTCACCGGCGCGTTCCTGAACCTCCAGTGGGGCTTCGAGCCGACGCCGGAGAAGACGATGCTGATCTTCGTGGCGATCCTGCTGCTGCACGCCGTCCTCAACCTCTTCGGCGTCCGACTGGTCAGCCTGCTCAACTCGGTCAGCGTCTGGTGGCACTTGGCGGGCGTGGCGCTGATCGTGGGCGCGCTCGCGATCGTGCCCGACCACCACCAGTCGCCGTCCTTCGTCTTCACCGAGTTCGTCAACGACACCGGCTGGTCGAGCCCGTTGTACGTGGCGGCGATCGGCCTCCTCCTCGCCCAGTACACCTTCTCCGGTTATGACGCCTCGGCCCATCTGTCGGAGGAGACCTCCAACGCGTCGGTGTCGGCGGCGCGCGGCATCGTGCGGTCCATCTGGGTCTCCTGGATCGCCGGTTTCGTGCTGCTCATGGGACTGACCTTCGCCATCCAGGACTACGACGCCACCCGGGCCACCGACACCGGCGTACCGCCCGCGCAGATCCTGCTGGACGGCCTCGGCACGGACGGGGCCAGCGCGCTCCTGATCGTCGTGATCGTCGCCCAGCTGTTCTGCGGCAACGCCGAAGTCGCCGCCGCCAGCCGCATGGTGTTCGCGTTCAGCCGGGACGGGGCGCTGCCCGGCTCCGGGCTCTGGCGCACGGTCAGCGCCCGCACCCAGACGCCGGTCGCCGCGGTGTGGCTGTCGGTGGCGGTGGCGTGCCTGCTGGCGCTGCCCTCGCTGTACTCGGCGACGGCGTACGGCGCGGTGACCGCCATCAACGTCATCGGCATCACACCGGCGTACGCCATCCCCGTGCTGCTGCGGCTGCGCGCGGGGGACCGTTTTCAGCCGGGTCCGTGGAGTCTGGGCAAGTGGAGCAGGCCGATCGGCTGGACGGCCGTGGTGTGGGTGGCGTTCGTGACGGTGCTGTTCTGTCTGCCGCAGTCGTCGCCGGTGACGGTCGACACGATGAACTACGCGTCCGTGGCCCTGGCAGTCGTCCTGATTCTGGCCACGGTGTGGTGGTACGCGGCCCGTCGCTCGTACGGAACGCCCACCACCGCCGCCTACTCCGACGAGGAGCAGACCGAACTTGCGGAGGGCATCGTCTGAAACCCCGCCGTCCCGCACTGGACCGGCTACGAACTCCTGTGCCCGATACGGCAGGATGAGCGCTCGCGCCGACCACGGAACCCGCACCCGGAATCCACACGGTCGGCGCGAGCGCACATCCAGCAACTCGAACAGGTGGCAACGTGACGGCATTTCAACGGGATCTCACCATGGACGACCTGGTCGTCGCCGGAATCCCCGTGGTCGCGGGCTTGGTGGCGGCGTTCCTGCTGCGCATGGTGCTCAAGTGGCTGGGCAAGCACGCCGACCGCACCAAGTGGACCGGTGACGACGTCATCGTGGCCGCGCTGCGGACGGTGGTGCCGTGGGGCGCGATCGTGGGCGGGGTGGCCGTCGCGGCGGCGGCACTGCCGCTGAGGCCGGGCTTCCAGCGCAACACCAACCAGGTGCTGACCGTCCTGATGATCTTCGTGGTCACGGTGGCGGCGGCCCGGCTGGTCGCCGGTCTGGTGCGGACGGTCACCCAGTCCCGTTCCGGCGTCGCGGGCTCCGCCACGATCTTCGTGAACATCACCCGGGTGCTGGTCCTGGCGATCGGCTTCCTGGTGGTGCTGCAGACGCTGGGCATCTCGATAGCGCCCCTGCTCACCGCCCTCGGCGTCGGCGGTCTCGCGGTCGCCCTCGCCCTCCAGGACACCCTGGCCAACCTCTTCGCGGGCATCCACATCCTCGCCTCCAAGACCGTCCAGCCCGGCGACTACATCCGGCTGAGCAGCGGTGAGGAGGGCTACGTCGAGGACATCAACTGGCGGCAGACGACCGTGCGCGCCCTCTCCAACAACCTGATCGTCATCCCCAACGGCGAGCTCGCCAAGACGAACATGACCAACTTCATGCGTCCCGAGCAGCAGTTGACGATCCTGGTCCAGGTCGGGGTCGCCTACGACAGTGACCTGGACCAGGTCGAGCGGGTCACCTGCGAGGTCGTCAGCGAGGTGATGACCCGGGTCGAGGGCGCCGTGCCGGAGCACGAGCCGCTGGTGCGCTTCCACACCTTCGGCGACTCCCGGATCGGCTTCACGGTGATCCTCGGGGTCGGCGAGTTCAGCGATCAGTTCCGGATCAAGCACGAGTTCATCAAGCAGCTGCACAAGCGGTACCGCCAGGAGGGCATCAGCGTCCCGGCGCCGACCCGGACGGTCTCGCTCCAGCAGGGCGCGGTGGTGATCCCGCAGCAGCGGGTCGCCGAAGAGGCGGGCGAGGTGACCGCCGCCCGCCTCGACTGACCCGACGTCTCAGAGCGTGGCCGAGTTGTCGTGGTGGCCGCTCGGCCGGTTCTGCGGCCGGCGCAGCGAGGAGCTCACCGGCGTCACCGTCCAGTCCGGGTGGCCGGGCATGCGCGGGGTCTTCGTGCCGTAGAGCCAGTCCCGCAGGAAGCCGGACTGGTCGGAGCCGGAGACCTCGGAGGCGACGGCGATGTAGTCCGCGGTCGATGCCGAGGAGTTGCGGAAGCGCTCCAGGAAGGTGCGCTCGATCGCGGTGAAGACGGTCTCGCCGACCTGCTGACGCAGCGCGTACAGGACGAGGACGCCGCCGAGGTAGCGCTGGCTGTCGAAGAGGTTGGCCTCGTTCGGGGCCGCGACCGGGCCGGAGGACTGACGCCACTGGTCGCCCTTGGCGTAGGTGTCCTTCATCCGGGCTTCCATGGTGGTCAGGCCGATCGAGTCGGCCCAGCCGCGCTCGTAGCGGTACAGCAGCCCGTAGAAGTCGGCGTGGCCCTCGTTGATCCACAGGTCGGCCCAGGTGGCGGGGCTGACGCTGTTGCCGAAGTAGGAGTGGACCAGCTCGTGCATCATGTGCGAGCCGATCTTCGGCTCGGCCTGGAGCAGGAAGTTCGGCTTGTACAGGGTCAGGGTCTGGGTCTCCAGGCCCGTGAAGTCGAAGGCCGTCGAGGAGTCGTTGTTGCAGGGCAGCAGGCCGTACGTCTCGAAGGGGTAGGCGCCGAGCCGCTGCTCGATCCAGCCGACCAGGTTCGGGGTGAGGGCGAGCGCCGGCTCCAGGGCCTCGGCGCGGGCGACGGGGACGACGTCGCGCAGCGGCAGCCCGTTCGGGCCCTGCCGGTCCTTGACCACGTAGTCGCCGACCGTGATCTGCACGAGTTCGGTGGCGATGGGCTCGCGGGAGCGGTAGGTGTACGCGGTCCGGCCGTCGCCGAGGTCCTCGGTGCCGGTCAGGCTCCCGCTCGCGACGCCCTTCAGGCCCGCCGGGACGGTGATGCGGACGGTGAAGGCCGCCTTGTCCACCGGGTGGTCGTTGCACGGGAAGACGGTGTGCGCGGAGTTGGGCTGCGGGCAGACCGCGAAGCCGTCCGGGGTGGGCACCCAGGCGGTGTGCGCGAGGGTGCGGCGCGGGTCCGCGGAGTACGCCACGGTGACGGTGACCCGGCGCTTGGCCGGCAGGCAGCGGGCGGGCGTGATGCGCAGCTTCTCCCCCGCCTGCTCGAAGGACGCCGTCCGGCCGGCCACCGTCACGGTGCGTATGTCCAGGCCGAGGGCGTCGAGCGAGAAGCGGGTCAGGGCCTCGGTGGTGACGATCCTGAGGGTGGCGGTGGCGTCGACGAGCTGGGTGCCGGCGTCGTAGGCGAGGTCGAGGTGGTAGGCCGACACGCGGTAGCCGTCGTTGCCGAGGCCCGGGTAGACGGGGTCCCCCAGGGTCTCCGGGCCGGCGACACCGCTCGCGGCGGCGGCCTGCGCCGGGGCTCCCCCGATGGTCAGGGTCGCGGCGGTACCGATCAGGGCGGCGGGTGCCGTCACTCTGGTGCGATATCTCATGGTCCGCTTTCGCTCGGGCGGCCGGGGTGGTCGGGTCCGGCCGTCGGATGAGTGTGATCACCTTCCTTCACTCCGAGATCGGGTGTCCGGGTTGCATGGGATGCCGCGGAAATTCCGGCAGGGCGACCGGCCGGAACCGAGAGCGTGTGCGAGGACCCCTGTCGAGCCGGACCCGATCACGAGATATCTTGATGTCGAGCAATGTTGCAGACGTGGAGCGGAGCACCCGGTGACTGACTCGACCATCATCTATACGCACACTGACGAGGCCCCGGCCCTGGCGACGTATTCCTTCCTGCCGGTGGTCCAGGCGTACGCCTCGCAGGCGGGTGTCGCCGTGGAGACGCGGGACATCTCGCTGGCCGGCCGCATCATCGCGGTGTTCCCGGAGTACCTGACCGAGGACCAGCGCATCCCGGACGCCCTGCACGAGCTGGGCGAGCTGGCGAAGACGCCCGAGGCCAACATCATCAAGCTGCCGAACATCTCGGCGTCGATCCCGCAGCTCAAGGCCGCGATCGCCGAGCTGCAGGCGCAGGGCTACGCGCTGCCGGCCTACCCCGACGACCCCAAGACCGACGAGGAGCGGGAGATCCAGGCCCGCTACGACAAGGTCAAGGGCTCCGCGGTGAACCCGGTCCTGCGTGAGGGCAACTCCGACCGCCGCGCCCCCGCCTCGGTCAAGAACTACGCCAAGACCCACCCGCACCGCATGGGCGCCTGGTCGTCGGAGTCCAGGACCAACGTCGCGACCATGGGGCAGAACGACTTCCGCTCCACCGAGAAGTCCGTCGTGATCTCCGAGGCCGGCGCGCTGAAGATCGAGCTGGTCGCCGAGGACGGCACCACCACGGTCCTGCGCGAGTCCGTCCCCGTCCTGGCGGGCGAGGTCGTCGACGCCTCCGTGCTGCACGTGGCCGCGCTGCGCGAGTTCCTCACCGCGCAGATCGCCGAGGCCAAGGCCCAGGGCGTGCTGTTCTCCGTGCACCTGAAGGCCACGATGATGAAGGTCTCCGACCCGATCATCTTCGGTCACGTGGTGCGCGCGTTCTTCCCGAAGACGTTCGCGAAGTACGGCGAGGTCCTCGCCGGCGCCGGCCTGTCCCCGAACGACGGTCTGGGCGGCATCTTCAAGGGCCTGGAGACGCTCCCGCACTTCGGTGAGGAGATCAGGGCCTCCTTCGACGCCGAGCTCGCCGAGGGTCCGGCCCTGGCGATGGTCGACTCCGACAAGGGCATCACCAACCTGCACGTGCCGTCCGACGTCATCGTCGACGCCTCGATGCCGGCCATGATCCGCACCTCCGGCCACATGTGGGGCCCGGACGGCCAGGAGGCCGACACCCTCGCGGTGCTGCCGGACTCCTCGTACGCCGGTGTCTACCAGGCCGTGATCGAGGACTGCCGCGCCCACGGCGCCTACGACCCGTCGACCATGGGCTCGGTCCCGAACGTCGGCCTGATGGCGCAGAAGGCCGAGGAGTACGGCTCCCACGACAAGACCTTCGAGATCAAGGCGGCCGGCACGGTCCGTCTGGTCGACCAGGCCGGCACCGTCCTCATCGAGCAGCCGGTCGCCGAGGGTGACATCTTCCGCGCCTGCCAGACCAAGGACGCGCCGATCAAGGACTGGGTGAAGCTGGCCGTCACGCGCGCCCGCGCCACCGGCAACCCGGCGGTGTTCTGGCTGGACGAGACCCGCGCCCACGACGCCAACCTGATCGCCAAGGTCAACGCGTACCTGCCGGAGCACGACACCGAGGGCCTGGACATCCGCATCCTCGCCCCGGTGGAGGCCACCAAGCTGTCGGTGGAGCGCATCCGCCGCGGTGAGGACACCATCTCGGTCACGGGCAACGTGCTCCGCGACTACCTCACCGACCTCTTCCCGATCCTGGAGCTGGGCACCAGCGCCAAGATGCTGTCGGTGGTCCCGCTGATGGCGGGCGGCGGCCTGTTCGAGACGGGCGCCGGCGGCTCCGCGCCGAAGCACGTCCAGCAGCTGGTCAAGGAGGACTACCTGCGCTGGGACTCCCTGGGTGAGTTCTTCGCGCTGGTCCCGTCCCTGGAGCAGTACGCGACGGCGACGAACAACCCCAAGGCCAAGGTCCTCGCCGACACCCTGGACCGCGCCACGGCGACCTTCCTCAACGAGGACAAGTCCCCGACCCGTCGCGTCGGCGGCATCGACAACCGCGGCAGCCACTTCTACCTGTCCCTGTACTGGGCCCAGGAGCTGGCGGCGCAGACCGAGGACGCGGACCTGGCGAAGGCCTTCGCGCCGCTCGCCGAGACGCTCGCCGCCAACGAGCAGAAGATCGTCGACGAGCTGATCGCCGTCCAGGGCAAGCCGGCCGACATCGGCGGCTACTACCAGCCCGACCCGGCGAAGGCCGCCGCGGTCATGCGCCCGTCCACCACGTGGAACGAGGCGCTGGCGTCCCTGAGCTGACGCGAGCCCTCATCCGGTGACGCTCCGCCCCGGCCGGCGAACTGCCCGGCCGGGGCGGACGTATGTCATCCCGGAGCCGCCCCGGGCGACCAAGGGACTTCTCCCACGCAATTGCGTGAGCCACATGTCTTGGGCCAACTCCTCGTGGGTACAAGCACATTCGAGGCGGGGCACAATTGCGTCGAGCAATACTCCGCAGTGCCGATTGCGAGAGGTGAGGCGATGGCCACGGCCGGGGGGCCCACGGTACGACGACGCCAGCTCGGCGCGGAACTGCGACGGCTGCGTGAGCAGGCGGGCAGGCGGATCGAGGACGTCGCCACCCACCTGGAGTGCTCGATGTCGAAGATCAGCCGGGTGGAGACGGGCCAGGCCCCGATCAAGGCCCGGGACGTCCGCGATCTGCTGGAGTGGTACGGCGTCGCCGACCCGCAGCACGTCGAGACGGTCATGCAGATCCACAAGGACGCGCAGCAGCAGGGCTGGTGGGCCCATTACGGGGACGTGCTGCCCTCCGGCATGGCCACCTACGCGGGCCTGGAGGCCGACGCCCGGGTCCTGAGGTCGTACGAGTCGATGGTCGTGCACGGACTGCTCCAGACCGAGGAGTACGCCCACGCGGTGATCTCCGCGTTCCAGCCCAACCGGCCCGACGAGACGGACCAGTTGGTGCGCTTCCGCAAGGAGCGCCAGGCCCTGCTCACCCGGCAGCCCGATCCGCTGGAACTGTGGGTGGTGATGGAGGAGAGCGCGTTGCGCCGGCCCGTCGGCGGCAAGGAGGTCATGACCGCCCAGCTGCGCCACCTCGCCGAGGTCACCACCCTGCCGAACGTCACCCTGCAGATCATGCCGACCTCGAAGGGCGCCCATCCGGCGCTGTCCGGGGCCTTCTCCCTGCTGGAGTTCGAGCCCCACACGCCCACGGTGGTCTACGTCAACTCCATGGCAGGCAACGTCTATCTGGAGAAGGAACGCGACGTCCGCTCCTTCATCCAGACCTTCGACCTGCTCCGGGCCGCGGCTCCGGACCCGCAGGAAGCGGCCATCCTGCTGGAACAGCTCACAAGGGAGATGCAGGACTCATGAACACCCGGGGCGGCATACGTCCGCCACTGCGCGGACTCGACAACGCCGTGTGGCACAGGAGCAGTTACAGCGCGGGCAACGGAGCGTGCGTCGAAGTCGCCCGCACCGAGGGCGCCGTCGCGGTCCGGGACTCCAAGGACACCGGCCGGCCGGCGCTGGCCTTCTCACCGCAGGGGTGGCGCGCGTTTCTCCGAGCGGCCGGCGCCGACCGTCCGCACCGAAGCTGACCGACCGGCGCCAGGGGGGCTGCCCGTGTACGACGACCTGTCCACCCGGACCGTCGCGTCCGACTCCTTCTACGCGGCGGACACCTTGGTGGCCGCGGCCGGCGTCGTCGCCGCCTTCATCGGGATCTGGGCCGTGCTGCACGTGGCACACCCCCGGCGACGGCTCAACTACACGGTCAGCCACGCCCCGCTGGTCCCCGATGCCGCCGCCGGCAGTCTGGAGGTCAGTCACAACGGCACCGCGCTCGTCGACCCGCACGTGGTCACCGTGGTCCTCCACAACCCCGGCCGCCGCGACATAGCCAGCAGCGCCTTCGACCGCGGCGAGCCGATCCGGGTGCGCCTGGGCGTGCCGTACGCGAAGCTCCTGACCACCGCGTCGCACCCCAGCGCCGCCCAGGCGCCGCCCGCCCGGGTGCAAGGCTCCGAGCTCCACATAGGTCCCGGGCGGCTCGGGTCCGGCACGACGATCACCTACCGTGTCCTGGTCGACTCCGTCCCCGGCCACGAGTGCCGGCACTCGCTGCTGGACGTACGGGTCGAACGCACCCACGCCGCCACGCCCCTCGCGCTGTGATCGTGCGCCACCTCCGCGACGACGCCCCGGGAGCCACCGCATGACCTCCGCCGCACCCTCCTTCGAGCTGCTGCCCGGCGCCCCGGCGTCCCCCGTGATCCTGCACGTGCCGCACTCGGCCCGGCGCATCCCGGCCGGGGCGCGCGCCGGCATCGTGCTGGACGACGCCGCGCTGGAGCGCGAGCTGGACCACATCGTCGACGCGCACACCGCGGAGCTCGCCGAGCGGGCGGCCGGGCTGGCGGCGGTGACGCCGTGGCGGTTCGTGAACCGGCTCTCCCGGCTGGTCGTCGACCCCGAACGGTTCCCCGACGAGCGGGAGGAGATGCTCGCCGCCGGGATGGGCGCCGTCTACACGCGGACCACGGACCGGCAGGTGCTGCGGCCCGCGCAGACCGACCCCGAGCCGTTGCTCGCGCGGTACTTCCGGCCGTACGCGCGGGCCATGACCGAGGCCGTGGCCGAGCGGCTGGCCGTCGCCGGGCGGGCCGTGATCGTCGACGTGCACTCCTATCCCAGCGCGGTCCTGCCCTACGAGCTGCACGGCGAGGGCCCGCGACCGCCCGTGTGTCTGGGCACCGACTCCTTCCACACCCCGCCGGCGCTGCTCGCCGCGGCCCGCGAGGCCTTCGGGGAGACCGGGGTGGACAGCCCGTTCAGCGGCACGTACGTGCCGCTGGAGTTCCACGGCCGTGATCCCCGGGTCGCGGCGCTGATGGTGGAGATCCGGCGGGACACGTACATGACCGAGCCGGGCGGGCCCGCCGGACCGGGCCTGGGGCGGCTCGCCTCGGCGCTCGCGGCGCTCGTCGACGCCGTGGCCCGCTGACCTCCGGCTGGAGCACTCCCGCGCGACACCCGGCCGTGCCACGGTGAGGGTGGGGGGCATGACCGAGGAAACCACCACGCTCACCGGCCCGCCCGTACGGGACTGGCCCGCCCTCGACCTGGCCGGGACGGAGTTCGACCCGGTGCTCGCGGAGCTGATGCGGGAGGGGCCGCTGACCCGGATCCGGCTGCCGTTCGGGGAGGGGTGGGCGTGGCTGGCCACCCGCTACGAGGACGTCAGGTCGATCACCAACGACCCGCGGTTCAGTCGTGCCGCGGGGGTCGACCGTCAGGTCACCCGGCTCGCCCCGCACTTCGCACCGCGGCCGGGCTCCCTCGCCTGGGCCGACCAGCCCGATCACAACCGGTTGCGCAAGGCCGTGGCCGGGGCGTTCACGGTGAGCGCGATGAAGCGGCTGCGGCCCCGGGCGCAGGAGCTGCTCGATCCGCTGGTGGCGGGTGTCGTACGGGACGGTCCGCCGGCCGATCTCGTCGAGCGGGTCCTCGAACCCTTCCCGGTCGCCCTGATCTCCGAGATCATGGGGGTGCCCGCCGCCGACCAGCCCCGGATGCACGCCTGGGCGGCGCAGATCGTCTCCACCAAGGGCGGGGCCGAGGCCTCCGCGGAGGCCAAGAAGGGCATGTTCGGCTGGATCGCGGACACCGTCCGGGCCCGCGCCGACAGCACCGGCGACGACGTGTACTCGCTGATCGGCGCGGCCCTGCGGCGCGGTGAGATCAGCGCGGAGGAGGCGGTCGGACTGGCCGCGCCCCTGCAGATCGGCGGCGAAGCCGTCACCCACAACTGCGGCCAGACGCTGTTCCTGCTGCTGACGCGCCCCGAGCTGATGGAGCGGATGCGGCACCAGCCCGAGGCCCGGGCGAACGCCCTGGACGAACTGCTGCGCCACGTCCCGCACCGCACCGCGGTCGGGCTCGCCCGCATCGCCCTGGAGGACGTCGAGCTGGGCGGGCAGCGCATCCGCGCGGGCGATCCGGTGTACGTGTCCTACCTCGCCGCCAACCGTGATCCGGACGTCTTCCCCGACCCGGACCGCATCGACCTCGACCGGGACCCCAACCCGCACCTGTCCTTCGGCAACGGCCCGCACTACTGCACGGGCGCGGTCCTCGCGCGGCTCCAGATCGAGCTGATGGTCGGCACGCTCCTCGACCGGCTGCCGGGGCTGCGGCTCGCGGTCCCGGCCGACCAGGTGGTCTGGCGCCGGAAGACGATGATCCGCGGGCCGCAGTCCCTGCCCGTCACCTGGGACTGAGCCGAACGGTCAGCCAGTCGGTGACGATCGCCTCGCTGCCGGTCCGCAGTCGCAGTGCGAAGGGACCGGCGGGGGGCTCGCCGTAGGTGAAGCGCCCCATGTCGTCGGTGGTCAGCGGGGCGCCCGTCTGCGGACCGCTGAGCACCTCGACCAGCGCCTGCTGGGGCGGCAGCACCTGCCCCATCAGCCCCTCCCCGGTGACCTCCACGTCCACGGTGACCTCGCCCGCGCGGAAGGTCAGCATCCGCGGCACGTCCGTGGCTCCCCTGACGGGGATGGCGTCCACCACCGAGTCGAAGGTCAGCTCGGCGATCCGGGCGTCGAGGTCGTGCAGGGCATAGGCCTCCACGGCGATCTGCCGCAGCTGGGCCGGCACCGGGTCGAGGATGCCGGCCGCCCTGCGGAGCTCCTCCTCCAGCAGATCCGCGTCGGCGTCCTGACCGCCGTAGGCCTCGTCGAACGTCTCGTCGTCGTTCATCTCGTCCCTCACACCGCCCCCCGCGCTTCGAGCCGGGCCCGCAGCCGGCGCAGACAGCGCTGACGCAGCGGTCCGATGCTGCCCACGGCGATGCCCAGCGCGGCGGACACCTCCTGGTAACTGGGCGGCGGCGAGGCCATCAGGATGCGCAGCAACTGCCTGCACCGCTCGCCGAGTTCCTCGAACTCCTGCCACAGGTGCCGGATGCGTTCGCTCTCCGCGGCCGCCTCCTCGGAGTCGAGGAAGGTCTGCTCCGGCGTGCGGTCCTCGCTGACCCGGTCGAGCAGCTGCGGATCGTCGGTGGGGGTCAGTCGCCTCAAGCTCTTGAGGACCTTCAGGCACTCGTGCCGTGCGGTGCTGGCCAGCCACGAGCCCGCCTTCTGCGGTTCCCGGATCCGGCCGAGGTGCTGGGCGAATCGGAACCACACCGTCTGGTACACCTCGTGCGCGTCGGCGTCGCTCAGCCGGTGCGCCCGCACGACGGACCACACCAGTGGGCTCAGCCCTTCCACGAGCGCCTTCCAGGCCGCCGCGTCGCCGTCGACGGCGGACTGGACCAGCGCGCCGACATCTGCTCGGTCCACGGCCCCACCCCTCGTGTACGGCAAGTCATCGTACGCCGTGGAGGGGGCGAGTTCGGCCCTCATGCCCCAGGAGAGAGCTGTACGACCGTCCCCTGACGCCAGGTGGGCGGTATGAGCGCCGGGACGTGCGCCCCGCGTACTTCCGCGAACTCGGTGTTGGCCGCGAGCAGTTGCCGGCCCGCGGCGCGCGGGTCGGTCTCCTTGTGGGCGGTCATGTGGGCGGCGACCAGCCCGGCGGCGGCCGGGGTGGCGAAGGAGGTGCCGCTCCAGTGCGCGTACCCGTCGAACATCACCTGGTCGGGCTTGGGGGTGCCGCCGTCGTCGCTCAACACGCCGTTGTGACGCGGGTGTTGGCAGGTGCAGAGGTAGGTGAAGTTGAAGCGGCAGGCGTCGTAGGTGGAGTGCTGGTACACGTACGGCACGGGGGCGTCGAAGCCGGTGAGAGTGCTGGTGAGGCGCTCGCCGGGGGCGTAGGCGTCGACCCAGGAGCCGTGGTTGCTGAAGCAGGCGCCGTGGTCGCCGTCGGTGCGCAGGGCGCCGATCGACAGGACGCTGTCCGCGTAGTCGGGCAGGGCGGCGTAGGCGGCGGGCCAGAAGGGCGTCGCGCTGGCGTTGTTGCCGGCCGCGGCGACCAGCAGGGTGTGCTGCTGCCGCAGTTCCTGCATGAAGGCGTCCAGGCCGAGCAGGCCGTCGGTGCTGCCGTTGGAGGTGCCGGCGGAGAGGCTGATGATGTCGGGCCAGCCGTCCCGGTCGACGGCGGCGAACAGGGCGTCGCCGAAGTCGGATTCGAGGATCGCGCCGGCGTCGTTGAGGGTGTTGCGCACGGTGATGTTCGTGTTGGGGGCGACGGACGCGAGGATGCCCGCGATGAACGTGCCGTGACCGACGTAGATCTTGAGGTTGCCCTGGTCGTCGGTCTCGGTGCCGTGCGGGTCGCCCTGGACGTGCGCGAGCAGCGGGACCAGGGTGTGGTCGTGGGTGAGGCCGTTGTCGATGACCAGGACACGGACGGCGGTGTCCTGGTCGTACCCGGCCTCCGCGGGGGCCGGGTTGGTGCCGCCGGTGAGCGGGGCGGGCACCGGCTCGTCGCCGGGGCAGGAGTTGACCGCGATGGACACCACGTGGTTGCGGCTGACCAGCCGGCGTCCGGCGCGGCCCTCCGGCTCCCGCATGGCGCGCAGGGCGTTCGCGACGGCCCGGTCGGCGCGGCGGTCGCCGTGGCCGGGGTCGCCGACCTGGATACGGGTGATGCCCGAGCGGTTGGTCTGCGGGCTCGCGCGGCGCACCTGGTCGCCGCTGAGGCCGGTCGCCGCGGTGAAGTGGTCGCGGACCGTGTTCTCGACGAGGGCCGCCTCCTCACCGTCCCGGGCGAGGACCACACCTTTCTCGTAGATGAACTCGGCCGCGTCGTCCGGTCCCATCGCGAGGGGGACGTCGGGCATCGATCGCTGGATCTGCTCGAACTGCTCCGGGAATCGCTGAGGTGCCATGGCGTGTCCTCCCACTTGAGCGGTGGTCGTCAGTCAGAGTCTCGGAGCCGCTGATTGATACAGCTCCGAACCGGTGTCGCACACGACCCGGAGCACTACCATCCGTGGAGTGACAGCGGGAAGCGACACGGTTCTCGAACTGCTGCCCATGGTGTTCGCCGCGCCCCGGCAGGCGCTGGCGAGGGCAGAGGAAGTAATCGGCTCCGATCCCTCACCGCTGCATGCCTCCGTGGCCCATCAGGTGATCGGCATCTGGCAGCGCGACTGGGGCGACATGAAGCTCGCGCTGCACCATCTGCGCCGCGCCCGCGATCTCGCCGTGCGCGCCGAGTCGGCCGACCGGGAGGCGGATGTCCTGGCCGCGCTCGGCGTGGCGCTGGTGACCGCGGGGCGTACCCGGCAGGGCCTGGACGCGCTGGAGCGCGGGGTCTCGGTGAGCAGTGGGCACACCCGCGCGCGCGTGCTCTTCCGGCGGGCCTACGCCTCCTGGGTGCTCGGCCGGCACCGGGAGGCCCTGGAGGACGTGCGCCGGGCGATTCCCGTGCTGCGGCAGATGGACGACGTGATCTGGACGGCGCGGGCGCTGACGCTGCGCGCGACCGTGCACCTGGCGGTCGGTGCGGTGGAGCGGGCCGAGGCCGACTTCGCGGCGGCGGAGACGCTGTTCGACACCACGGGCCAGGAGCACGACAAGGCGGACGGGGTGGAGAGCCGGGGGCTCGCCGCGTTCCGGTCCGGTGACGTCCCGGCCGCGCTGCGGCTGTTCGACGAGGCCGGGGAGCGGTACGCCAAGCTCGGCACGCCGTCGTTCATGCTCTACATCCGGCGCTGCGAGGTGCTGATGGCGGCCGGGCTCGCGCCGGAGGCGCTGGCGGAGGCGGACGCGGCGATCGCCGTGCTCGACGGGATCGGCGGGCAGTCCACCCTCAAGGCCGAGTTGCTGCTGGCCGCGGCGCGGGCGGCCCGGCGGACGGGTGATCCGCACACCGCGATCGCGCGCGCGGCACTCGCGGTGCGGCTGTTCGCCGCGCAGCGGCGGCCCTGGTGGGAGGCGCACGCCCGGCTGGTGCTGGTCGAGGCGCGGCTCGCGGCGGGACGCGGGTCGGGGCGGCTGGTGGCCGACGCGGCCGAGGTCGCCGAGCGGCTGGCCGGGTTCGGCGCGCCGGCCGCGCCGGAGGCCTCGCTGCTGGCGGGGCGGATCGCGCTGGGCCTTGGCTGGACGGCGGACGCCGAGCGGCATCTGGCCGTGGCCGCCCGCAGCCGGCGCAGCGGTCCTCCGCTGGCGCGGATGACGGGCTGGGCGGCGCAGGCGCTGCGGGCCCGGGCCGCCGGGTCGCAGCGGGGCGTGCTGGAGGCGTGCCGACGTGGTCTGGACGTGCTCGACGACCATCGGATGACGCTGGGGGCCTCGGAGTTGCGCGCCCGGGCCACCGAACAGGGTGCGGAACTGGCCGCGTTGGCGCAGCGGGCGAGTCTGGACTCCGGCAGCCCGCGCCGGTTGCTGGTGTGGAGCGAGCGCTGGCGGGCGACCGCGCTGGCGGCGCCGCCGACCCGTCCGCCCGCCGATCCGGCGCTGCTGGGCGATCTGACGGCGTTCCGGGAGATCGCGGCCCGCGCGGAGGCGGCCCGCATGGAGGGCCGTCCCCTGCCGGTCCTGGAGCGTGAACAGCGGCGTCTGGAGCGGGAGATCCGCGCCCGGACCCTGCACATCCGCGGGGACGCGCCCGGTATCGGCAGCCGCTTCGACCCGGGCGGGCTGCTGGAGCGGCTCGGGGACGACGTCCTGCTGGTCGAACTCGCCGTGCTAGACGGGCGGGTTCAGGTGCTGTTGTGCGGGCAGGGGCGGGTGCGGCGGTTCGAGGCGGGGCTGCTCGCGGCGGCGGAGACCGAGGCGGAGCATGTGCAGGCCGGGCTGCGGCGGCTGGCCCATCCCGGGGCGGAGGCACGTCTTCCGGTGGTGGAGGCCATGGGCCGCCGTCTGGAGGAGCTGCTGCTCGGCCCGGCGGCGGCGCAGCTGGGCTCCGGTCCGGTCGTGGTGGTGCCGCCGGGGCGTCTGCACCGGGTGCCGTGGGCGCTGCTGCCGTCGCTGCGGGAGCGGGTGCTCAGCGTGTCGCCGTCGGCGAGCAGCTGGCTGCGGGCCCGCGGGACCGAGCCGCCGCCGGGTGGACGCCATGTGCTGGTCCGGGGGCCGGGGTTGGCGACCGAGGGCGCCGAGGTACCCGAACTGGCGCGCCGGTACGGCGGGTCGACCGTGCTGGAGGAGGACGAGGCGCGGGTGCCGCGGGTGTTGGCGGAGCTCGACGGGGCCGCGCTGGCGCACATCGCCGCGCACGGCACCTTCCGGGCGGACAGTCCGCTGTTCTCGTCGTTGCGGATGGCCGACGGGCCGATCGTCGTGCACGACTTCGAGCGGCTGGCCCGCAGCCCGTACCGGATCATCCTGTCCTGCTGCGACACCGCCCGGTTCGCGTCCGTCGGCGCGGACGAGCTGCTCGGTCTGGTCACCGCGCTGCTGCCGCTCGGCACGGCGGGTGTGGTGGCGTGCACCGCGCCGGTCAACGACGCGGCGGTGGTGCCGCTGATGCTGGCGCTGCACAAGGCGTTGAGCAGCGGGCTGTCCCTGGCGGAGGCATTGCGCGACGCGCGGGCGGCGCTGCCGGGTGACGCCACGCACCAGGCGACGGGGTGGGCGTTCTCGGCGTTCGGCGCCGCGTGAGAGCCGCTGTGGCGGGTGGGGCGGCGGCCTGACCCCTCCCCCGATCACGGGGGTCAGACCGCCGGTCGGTGGGCCGGCTCAGGCCGGCTGTGCGGCGGGCAGTTCCACCAGCCACGGCAGCGCGCCGCGGTCGCTGGCGCCGAGGCGGGCGTACGCGCTGTAGAGGTGGTTGCCGACGGTGCGGATCGACAGCGTCAGCTTCTCCGCGATCTGCCGGTTGCTGAGTCCGGCGGCGGCGAGCGTGACGATCTGCCGCTGGCGGGCGGTGAGTTCGCCGAGGACCAGCCCGGACAGGGCCGGGGTGCGGGCGCCCTGGCAGCGGCGGGCGAGGGCGACGGCACGGGTGCGCGAGGTCCGGGCGGCACGCGGGTCGCGGTGGGCGCGGACCGCCTGCGCATGTGCCTCGGCGGCGAACAGCAGGAACCCGCGCTCCTCCAGCCGCTCGGCCGCCCGGTCCAGCGCGGGGCCGTCGTTGCGGGCGAGGGCGTCGGCGTGCTGCGCGAACACGTCGTCACCGGGCAGCCGCCGACTCGCCCGCCCGGGCGACCCCAGCCGTACGGCGTCGTAGGCACCGTCGCCGACGGCGGCCAGCGCGGCGTCAAGGTCCCCGCGCGCGGCGGCCAGCCAGACGGCGGCACGGGCGTCGGGGACGGTGCCGACGGCGGTGTGGGCGGGGTGGGCGTCGGCGTCAGGGTCACCGTCGAGGCGCGCCGCGCAGGAGTCGGCGTCGCTGCCGCCGTCCAGGCCGGTCTCCTCGCCGGAGCTTTTCGCGCGGGCGCTTGCTTCGCATCCGGTCGGCTCGCCCGACTGCGCGGCTGCCAGGGCGAGTTCGGCACGGCAGGCCGGGTCGCCGGCCGTTTCCCGCAGTCCCTCCCTCGCCCAGGCCGCCGCCTCCCGCAGCTCTCCGCGCAGCCGTGCGAACCGCGCCCGTACGGCCGCGTACCGGGCCGGGACGGGCCGGCCTTCCGCCACCAGCCACTCCCCCACCGGCGCGTCCGTGGTCCGTACGTCGGCCCGCTCGATCCTGTCCGCCAGCGCCGCGGCCTCGGCGGCCAGCGCCGCCGCGCACTGCTCGGGCCGACGGGCCAGTCGCCTCGCCCGCAGCCGGCCGGCCGCGGCCCGCAGCACCGGGCCGTGCAGCGGGTGGGCGAGGCGTACGGCCCCGTCGTCGTCGACGCGCACCAGGCCGTCGGCTTCGAGGCGTTCGAGGGCGTCCAGGTCCAGGTCGTCCATCGCCAGCGGCAACGGCTCGGCGAACGCGAGGAGTTCGAGCGTCCCGCGGTCGGCGCCCTCCAGGACCCGTGCCGCCTGCTCCCGCACGGTCGCCGTCACCGGCACCGGCCCCCGCCATGCCCAGTCGTCCGTCCCGGGCAGCCGGGTGAGCAGCCCGCCCTCCCGGACCGCGCCGAGCAGATCGCGCAGCAGCCGCAGGTCTCCGCGGCACAGCCGGTGCAGCCGCTGGACGGTGAGCGGCTCCGGACCGCCGCCCACGCCGGCCGCGGCGAGCTGGGCCGTCTCCTCCTGCGGCAGCGGTTCCAGCACCAGGCGGGGCAGCAGCTCGCCGGTCCACAGCCGGGAGACGGCGGAGGGCACCGAGTCGCCGTCGGTGGCGACGACCAGCAGCCGGGTGCGGCCGTGCACGGCGAGCTGGTGGACGAGCGCGGCCGAGGCGTCGTCGAGCCACTGCGCGTCGTCGACCATCAGCAGCCGGACGGTGGAGAGGAGTTGGACCGCCCGGTGCAGGGACACCGCCTCGGGCAGCAGATGGGCGAAGGCGGCGAACGGGATGTGACGGGTCTCCGGCGTCCCGGCGACCCTGGCGCAGTCGGTGCCGCGGACGGCCTCCGTCACGAGCCGGGTCTTGCCGCACCCCGCCGGACCGGTCACCACGATGCCGTGGTGACCGGCCGACGACGACCGGCGGATCAGCTCGATCTCGTCCTCCCGGCCGGTGAACGGCCAGGGCAGCTCCAGGGTTTTCGCGTCCCGTTCGAAAGTCATCACACCTACATGAGCGCGAGTACTCACGCTTGATACACAGGGACTTGAGTAGCCCTCGACTCAGGCGTCCGCGGACGGCCGACGGCACTCTTGGCGCATGGCTTCCCGCTACTGCTCCCTCGCGCAGCAGTCGGCCCCCGTCTTCACACCGGGACTGACCGCCGAGCGGCTGAGCGCGCTCATCGGCGGGAGCCGGATGTGGGTGAACAACACCGTCCTGCACTACTGCTTCTTCGACGGCGAGTCGGACGCCTCGGTGATCGCGGTGCCCGGCAGCGGGGCGACCCGACGGGTGTCGTGGGTCGGCGCGGAGGAGCAGCGGGACGTCGTACGGGAGTGCTTCACGCAGTGGCAGGACCTCGGCATCGGGGTCACGTTCACCGAGGTCGGCGACCGGTCCGAGGCGGAGCTGCGGATCGGGTTCCAGCTCGGCGACGGCTCGTGGTCGACCGTGGGCAAGGACGCGCTCCAGGTCGGACTGCACGAGCGCACCATGAACTTCGGGTGGGACCTCACCGCGCCGGGGGAGCGCGGGACGGCCCTGCACGAGATCGGGCACGCGCTCGGCATGCACCACGAGCACCAGAACCCGTTCGCCGGCATCCACTGGGACGACGAGGCCGTCTACGCCGAGCTGTCGGGTCCGCCGAACTTCTGGACCCGGGACAAGACGTTCTTCAACATCCTGCGCAAGCTCGACCCCAGCGAGGTGAGCGGCTCCGCCTGGGACCCTCAGTCGATCATGGAGTTTCCGTTCTCGGCGGGGCTGATCCTGGAGCCGGAGCAGTTCCGTGCGGGGCTGGCCCCGCCGGGTACGCTCTCGCCCTCCGACAAGGAGTTCGTCCAGCGCTGGTACCCGTCGGCCGGTCCCACACTGCCGCCCGCGCTGGTGCCGTTCCGCTCGGCGCCGCTCGGTCTCGGACCGGGCGGGCAGGCCGACTTCACCGTCCTGCCGCCGGAGACCCGCGAGTACAGCGTGGGCACCTTCGGCGACAGCGACACCGTGGTCGTGGTCTTCGAGGAGCGGGACGGGGAACCCCGCTACCTCGCCGGCCAGGACGACGGCGGAACACCGCACAACGCCACCGTCAGGGCCCGTCTCGTCAAGGGCCGCCGCTACTTCGTCCGTGTGCGCCTGTACTCCGCGTGGGGTTCGGGGGAAACCGCGGTCATGTGCTGGTGACAGCACGTACGGGCCGCACACGGGCGAGGCTGGACCACTGTCCGGCGCCGGGGGAATGGCCGGTCGATCGTCGCCTTCGGGGGAGGGAGACGATCGGCCGGCCACGCGGTGTGGCACGGGCCTCGCGACGAGCGGCGGTCGCGGCTACGATCCGCTCATGTTTGCGACGGAAGGCAGCACGGTCCCGGAGCTGGAGCACCATCTCCGGCTGTTCCTCTGGCTGTTGCCGATCACCGCGGTGCTGTGCGCCGCCTTCTGTGTCTCGTCCCTCGGCGCGATGCGACGGTCGCGTGCCGCCGGGGAGGCTCAAGTGGCCACGGCCAAGGGCCGGAACGCGACGGCGACCGCGCTGCTCGCCGCGTTTCTGGCGGCGGCCTGGGGCGCCGCCGCTCTGCTGATCCGGTAGCGGGCGACCGCCCGGCGTCACCCTACGGCCGTACCGTGGCCCGGGCCACGGCGGAGGAGACTGCACATGATCAACGGTTACGTCCTCGGCGAGAGCCTGCGCCCCGGCGCGGAGTTCGCCCCGCCCGGCCTCCGCGTCCGTGCCGTGCGCCGGATGGATGTCTCGGAGAGTGCCGCGGCCGGTCAGCCCCCGCTGTGGACCCTCGTCGAGTGGGAGGCCGACGACGATGCCGACGTCACCGTGATCGCCGACGCGCTCGCCGGGGTGCTGGAGCCGGAGTGCGGGTGGTACGCCGACTTCACCGCCGGTGACGAGTGCCTGGTCGTCTTCGCCGGAAAGGTGTTCCGGTACCGGCGCGGCGATCCGCACGGCCGTGCCGAGGCGGTGGCGTACGGCCGGTCCGTGGGCACTCCGGAGCATCAGCTCGACTGGCGGGAGTGATCCCGTCGCCGTTCGCGGGTTCGTCGTCGGCGATCCACTCGTAGGCTGGAGCCCTCTCGTCAGGAGGCACAGTCCCCATGCAGCTCGTCTTCACCGGCCAGGTCATCGAGTGGCGCGGCCCCGCGCCGTACTACTTCGTGCCCGTGCCGGACGAGGAGTCCGCCGACATCCAGGAGGTGGCCGCGCAGGCCAGCTACGGCTGGGGTGTCGTCCCGGTCGAGGCCCGGATCGGCGGGACCGCGTTCACGACCTCGCTCTTCCCCAAGGACGGCCGCTATCTGCTGCCGCTCAAGGCCGCTGTGCGCAGACCGCGGGACATCTCGACCGGTGACGACGTGTCGGTGGAACTGACCGTCCTGCTGTGACCGCGGCGCCGGGCCGCCACCGGCTCACCGCCCGGTCGTGTACCGCCGGTTCAGGCGATCGCCTCGGCCAGCAGGTCGATCTGGTCGAGCCCTGACCCCGTGGGCACGAAGATGAGCTCGTCGCAGCCCGCCGCCTCGAACGCGGCGACATAGGAGGCGGCCATCTCCGCGCTCACCGCGGCGCTCCCCGCGACCTGCTGGGCGAAGTCGCCGAGGAAACCGTAGTAGTCGAGCAGATAGCCGTCGGCCTGGGCGCGGGCGTCGGGGCCGAGGCCGAAGTAGGCCAGGGACAGCTTGCGCGGCGATCCCGACCGGCCCGCCTTCTGCCAGGCCGCGTCGACGCCGGCCGCGGCCTCGGCGAACATCTCCGGCGTGCCGCCGCCCATGATCCAGCCGTCTGCGAACTCGGCGACCCGCCGGAAACTGGCCTCCGCCGAGCCGCCCAGGATCAGCTCGGGGCCGCCTTCGCGCACGGGCCGCGGCCCGATCGCTCCGGCGAATCCGCGCTCCTCCCCCGCCCACACGCGCTTCAACTCGCCGAGCTGCTCCTCCAGTCGGCGCCCCTTGCCCTTCGTGGACAGCCCGCTGGCCTCGAAGTCGTCGTCGCGTCCGCCCAGACCGAGGCCCAGGACGAACCGGCCCCCCGATATGCGTTCCAGCGAGGCCGCCTGCTTCGCGAGCAGCGCGGGGTTGGTGTACAGCGGCGAGAGCAGCACGCTGGTCGTCAGCCGGATGCGGCTGGTCACCGCGGCGGCGGCCGTCAGGGCGATCAGCTCCTCGTAACCGCCGTACACCAGGCGCCCGATGGTGCCGAGGGTGCTGAATCCGGCGTCCTCCGCGCGCCTCGCCCAGTCGAGGAGGGTCTGTGCCTCGGTGCCGGGCACCGTGTTGGGAAGGCCGATCCCGATGTCCATCCGCGCTCCGTTCCGTGCATAGGGAACTCACAGTCCCCGCCATCATGCATCCCATCGGAGCGTTGCGGGCGGGGCATGGGTGACGACACGCTGACAACTCCCTTCCCTCACGGCTTACTTCACCCCTTGACGGTACTGGTCCAGACCTTTAGGTTCCGGGTCAGCAACGCACCGTGTGACGCCCGCCCACCCCCCGACACCCCCCTCAGGAGCGTCTCCACCATGCCCCTTCCCTCTCGCGTCGGCCGGTTCTCCTCCCTGGCCGCGTTGTTCGCCGTCCTCACCGCGCTGCTCACCGTGACCCCCGCGCACGCCGCCAGCGGCTCGATCTCCGGCCTCGCCGGCAAGTGCGTCGACGTGGCGGGCGCGAGCACCGCGAACGGCACCGCCGTACAGCTCTACGACTGCAACGGCACCGGCGCCCAGATCTGGTCCAACTCCGGTGACGGCACGCTCCGGGCGCTCGGCAAGTGTCTGGACGTCGTCGACCGCAGCACCGCCGACGGCGCGGCGGTTCAGCTGTGGGACTGCTCCGGCGGCGCCAACCAGCAGTGGGTGGTGACCGCGGCGCGCGACATCGTCAACCCGGCCGCGGACAAGTGCCTGGACGTCCGGGACAACAACAGCGCCAACGGCACCCGGTTGCAGATCTGGACCTGCGCCGGGACGGCCAACCAGAAGTGGAACGCCCCCGCGAGCGGCGGCGCCGGCACCCCGTCCGGGTTCGTCGTCTCCGAGGCGCAGTTCAACCAGATGTTCCCGAACCGGAATTCCTTCTACACCTACAGCGGCCTCGTCGCGGCGCTCAGCTCCTACCCCGGCTTCGCGACCACCGGCAGCGACACGGTGAAGAAGCAGGAGGCCGCCGCCTTCCTCGCCAACGTCAACCACGAGACGGGCGGGCTGGTCCACATCGTCGAGCAGAACACCGCCAACTACCCCACCTACTGCGACTGGAGCAAGCCGTACGGCTGCCCGGCCGGCCAGGCCGCGTACTACGGCCGCGGCCCGATCCAGCTCAGCTGGAACTTCAACTACAAGGCGGCCGGGGACGCGTTGGGCCTGGATCTGCTCAACAACCCCTGGCTGGTGCAGAACGACGCGTCCGTGGCCTGGCGGACCGGCCTGTGGTACTGGAACACCCAGACCGGTCCCGGCACCATGACCCCGCACAACGCCATGGTCGACCAGGCCGGTTTCGGGCAGACGATCCGCAGCATCAACGGCTCCCTGGAGTGCGACGGCAAGAACCCGGCCCAGGTGCAGAGCCGCGTCGACGCCTACAACCGGTTCACCTCCCTCCTCGGCGTCTCGCCGGGCGGCAACCTCTACTGCTGACAAGGAGCCCCTGCCGTGCCCAAGTTGAGATCGTTCGCCACGGCGTTCCTCGGTGCGCTGGCCCTGGTCGTGGCCGCCCCGCTGTCCGCCCGCGCCGACGTCCTGACCCTGCTCCCCCAGAACGCCGACGGCCTGGAACAGACCTTCTCCCCCGCCTACGACTACGACGGCGACGGCTGCTACGCCACCGCCGCGATCGGCGCCGACGGCACCCTCAACCCCGGTCTGAAATTGGGGGGTGACGTCAACGGCCACTGCCACGACTACGCCCAGCTGGCCAATGCCAACACCTACTCACGGGCCAAGTGCAACAACGGCTGGTGCGCGGTGATGTACGCCAGTTACTTCGAGAAGGACCAGGCCACCCTGGGCCCGGCGGCCATCGGGCACCGGCACGACTGGGAGCACGTGGTGGTGTGGGTGTACGGCGACCAGGTCCAGTACGTGTCGGTGTCCCAGCACAGCGGCTACCAGGTGGCCGGCCGCTCGTCGGTCCGTTTCGACGGCACCCATCCGAAGATCGTCTACCACAAGGACGGTGTGTCCACCCACTGCTTCCGCTTCGCCACCGGCAACGACGAGCCGCCGGAGAACGTCACGGGCGGCTGGTTCTTCCCCCGCCTCGTCGGCTGGAACGGCTATCCGGCCGGTTACCGCGACAAGCTGCTGGGCGCCGACTTCGGATCGGCCACCCTCAAGATCGACGACGGCGACTTCCAGTACGCCCTCGGGCTGTCGAAGCCGTCCGGGATCGCCTTCGACCCGAACGCCTGAGACGACCCGGGGCGGATACGGAAGGGGCCCCGCGAGCTGTCGCCCGCGGGGCCCCTTCCCTGCCGTCGGGACGACAGGATTTGAACCTGCGACCCCTTGACCCCCAGTCAAGTGCGCTACCAAGCTGCGCCACGTCCCGGCCGCGCCCCGCACGGGTGTTCCGTGTGAACGCGCAGGTAAACCCTACCTCACACGTGCGGCCGGTCCGACTGGCGGGGCGTCAGCCCCGGGTGCCGACCGTCTCCACGGGTGCCGGGGCCGCCACGGTGACCCGGCGCGCGGCCCGTCCGACCGGGACGAGGAGCGCGGCCAGGGCCGCCCCGAGCAGCAGCAGCGCCAGCAGCGTGAAGCCGTGCGTGTACCCGGACTCGTACGGCAGACCGGAAGGCTGGAGGTGGCCGGTCACCAGGACGCTGGTGACGGCGGCGCCGATGGAGCCGCCGATGGTGCGGATGTTGGCGTTCATGCCGGTCGCGGCCCCCGTCTGGTCGGCCGGGACACTGCCCACGATCAGGTTCGCCATGGAGGCGAAGGCGAGGCCGATTCCGAGGCCGAACAGGCCGGCGACGAGGGCGACCTGCCACTGCTCGTCGTGCCACAGGGCGAGGAGGCCGACGGCCGCCGCACCGAGCGCGGCACCCGTCACCAGCAGCGTCTTCGCACCGAGCGCCGGCTCCAGACGGCCGCCGAGCACACCGGAGAGGAACATCGCCACCAGCATCGGCAGCATGAGCAGCCCGGCCCCGGTGACGCTCGCGCCGAAGCCGTACCCGGCCGCCGTCGGCGTCTGGACGAAGGCCGGCAGGAAGGACCACAGCGCGTACATGCCCGCGCCGAACAGCAGCGCCACGGTGTTCGTGGTCCACACGGCGGGCAGGCGCATCACCCGCAGGTCGATCAGCGGGGTGCGGGAGCGGGCCTCGGAGTACAGCCACAGCGCGAACAGGACGACGGCCAGGGCGAACAGGCCGAGGACACGGGCCGATCCCCAGCCCCAGCGGGTCGCCTGGCTGAGCGGCAGCAGCAGCGCGACGAGCCAGGCCGACAGCAGCACGGCACCGAGCCAGTTGACGCTGCCCTCGGCCCTGGTGCGCGACTCGGGCACGTACCGTACGGCGATCAGGGTGGCGACCGCGACGACGGCGACCGGGATCCAGAACAGCCAGCGGTAGTCGAGCGCGGACACGATCGGTCCGGCCGCGACGATGCCGACGCCACCGCCCGCGGCGATCACCGCGGACAGGTTGCTGATGCTGCCGCTGACCCGGGCCGGGGCGAACTCGTCCCGGATGATGCCGAAGGAGAGCGGGAACAGGGCGCCGCCGACGCCCTGGACCACCCGGGCGATGATCAGGACGCCGATGTTCGGTGCCAGCGCGGCCAGCAGGCACCCGGCCCCCACTGTCGCCAGGACGGCGACGAGGGTGCGCTTCTTGCCGACCAGGTCGCCGACCCGGCCGAGGATCGGGGTGAAGATCGACGCGGACAGCAGATACGCGGTCATCACCCAGGTCGCGGTGGACTGCGAGGTGTGCAGCGCGTGCTGGACGGTCGGCAGGGCCGGGGCGATCAGCGACTGGAGCATGGCGAACACGCCGGCACCGGTCGCGAGGACCGCGAAGGTGAGGCGAGTGGAGTTGCGGGGCATGGAGAAGCCTCTCCGAGCACGGGGTGCGGCCGGAGCCTCTTGGGAAGCGGTCGCGCGAAGGACAAAGGACAGGGGAAGCACCTCGACTGTTAAAGTGGAGGTACGCCTCCACTCTATCGGAGGCACCCCTCCGCTTCAACCCGTAACGGAGGTGCACCTCCGCTTCGCCTTCGGGAGGCTTCCGTGACCACCCCGTCCTTCCCCGTCACCGAGCTGGTCGCGGCGCGCCGCCCCACCCGCAAGGACGCCGCCCGCAACTACGACGCGCTGCTGGCCGCCGCGCGGGAGGCGTTCGCCGAGCACGGGGCCGACGCGTCCCTGGAGGACGTCGCACGGCGCGCGGGGGTCGGCATCGGCACCCTGTACCGGAACTTCCCCACCCGGCGGCATCTCTTCGAGACCGTGTACGCGGACGACGTCAACGCGCTGTGCCGGCTGGCGGTGGAGGTGGCGGACCGGGAGCCCTGGGAGGCGCTGACGGTCTGGCTCGACCGGTTCGCCGGCTACATGGTGACCAAGCGGGCGGTGCGTGAGGCCCTCGACGGCGAGTCGGAGGTCTTCGCCGCGTGCCGGGAGTCGATGTACGCCGCGGGCGGCCCCCTGTTCGCGCGGGCCCAGGAGGCGGGCGAGGCGCGGCGGGACATGGAGTTCGGGGATCTGCTGCGGATGGTCGCGGGGATCATGGCCACCGCGTTCGAGGACGAGGCGCAGCGGGATCGGGTGCTGGCGATTGCGCTGGACGGCGTGCGCAAGGACCCGGGCGCCTGAGCGCTCGGGTCCTGCTCGCCGTTCGCGGGTGCGGGCCGTGGGGGCCGATCGCGCCCTCCCCCGCCCTTCTCAGGCGGGCACGGGCACTCCCAGTCGTTCAGCTCGCTCCGTCAACTCACGCCACACCTTCGGGGACACCGGGATGCCCCTCTCCCCTCGTTCCTCCGCCAGAGCCGCGCTGCGCTCCCCCGGGTAGTGGACGCCGTCGTCGCTCGGGAGGGTCTTCAGCGTTCCCAGCGTGGCGTCGACCGCCGCCACAAACGCGTCCTGGTCGCCGAAAGCCGCCGGATCGATCGCGATCAGCAGCGCGTTCTGGCGATGCTTCCGCCCCTTCGGGTCGTCCGAGTGGAAGGACGCGAAGATCGGGGCGCCCACCAGGACGCCGGTGAGGAGTTCGAAGGCCAGGGACATGCCCGAACCCTTCGCACCGCCCAGCGGCAGGGGCATGACCGCCAGTGCGGGGTCGGTCGTCGGGGTGCCGTCCTCCATGGCCGCAGCGCCCTCCGGGAGGGGGGTCCCGCTTGCCTTCGCCTGGCGGATCCTGCCCAGGGCGATGGTGGCGGTGGCCATGTCGAGGAGCAGCGGGGCGTGGGTGCGCGCCGGTACGGCGATCGCGAGCGGGCTCGTGGCCACCGCCGCGCCCTTGACGCCGGTGTAGCCCATGTTGGGCATGCCGGCCACGAATCCGAGGCCGACCAGGCCCTGTCCGGCGATCTTCGAGACGTAGTAGCCGATGGCGCCGGTGTGGACGGTCTCGCGTACGCCCACGGTGGCGATGCCGGTCGTACGGGCCCGCCGTGCCGCCTCTTCCGCCGCCGCGCTCAGGGCCACCGGGCCGGGGGCGCGGTCGGCGTGGAGGACTGCGGCGGCGGGCGTCGTCGACTCGACCCTGATCTCGGGAGCGGCGTTCGCGACGCCCTTGGCCAGCAGGTCCAGGTAGGCCGGGACGCGGGCGGTGCCGTGCGAGTCGACGCCGCGCCGGGCCGCCCAGACGAACACGTCGGCGGTGGTGCGGGCGTGCTCGGGGCTCAGGCCGCCCTTCACCAGGAGGGCGGCGGAGAAGGCGCGCAGGTCGTCGGCGGGGACGAGCACCTTCTGGGGGGTGGTGGACATGAGGATCTCCTAGCGAGTGACGAGGACGTCGACCACGGCCGTCGTGCCCCCGGCCACGGACTTGAGGGCGCGCTCCAGCGCCGGGGCGAGCGCGGCCGGGGTGTCGACGGTCTCGGCGTGCAGGCCGAACGGCTCGGCGAAGGACGCCAGTCGGGGCAGCCGGTGCAGATCGGTGCCGAGCCACTCCCCCGTCTCGGCGGCAGCGCCCTCGGGGTAGAAGCGGCGGTGGTTGAGGTTCATCGACTTGTAGACGCGGTTGTTGAACACCACGATCAGCAGCGGGAGTTCGTACGCCTTCGACGCGTCGTACGACGGGATGACCGGGTTGTAGGTGAACGCGCCGTCCCCGATCGTGAGGACCACCGGGCGGTCCCGGGCGGCGAGTTTGACTCCCAGCGCCACCGCGATGCCCTGGCCCAGTCCGCCCTGGACGTAGAAGTACGAGTCGGGGGCGTCGGTCTGGATGTGCCGCTTCACCACGCGGCTGTGGGTGATGGTCTCGTCGACGACGATCCCGTCGCGGCCGTCGAGGAGCTTGCGCAGGGTCGCGGCGACCAGCACCGGGTCGATGCCCTCCGCCTGACCGGCCTTCGCCTCGGCTGCTGCGATCGACGCCTGCTCGGCTGCCTGCCGTTCCTCCTGCGCCGCCCGGCGGCGCGCCAGCACCCCCTCGTCCAGATCCTTCGCCCGCTTGGTCAGCTGGCGCAGGGTCTGGGTGACGTTGCCCTCCAGGTACCGGTCCGCGAACAGGACTTGGTAGACCACGTGCGGGCGTTGCGGCACCTCGTCGATCACCACGACCTTCGCCTTCGCGGGGCGGCGCGACGGCGGGTAGAAGGGGGCGCGGCAGTTGACCAGGAGGATGAGGTCAGCCTCGTCCGTCCAGGGGCCGATGTCGCTGCCGGCGTGCAGCGGGTGGGTGCGCGGGAAGTTGCCGCACACCGCCGAGTCCGGCTCGACGACCGGGATGCCCCATGCCTCGGCGAAAGCGACGAGGGCCTCGAAGCCGCCTGCCTCACGAGCGGCGGTCTCGGTGACGACGACCGGGTTCTTCGCGTCCCTGATCAGCTGGGCGACCGGGTCGACCTCGTCCGGTGAGCTGTGCGTGGAGCCGGGCGGGACGACGGGCTTGGCCTCGCGGCCGTCCCAGTCCTCCAGCAGGATCTCCAGCGGGATGTTGAGGTACGCCGGTCCCGCCGGGGCCCGCCAGGACAGTTCCGCCGCCCGCGTGACCATCGTCGGGAGCGTGTGCACGCTCGCCGCCTCGGTGGCCCACTTGGTGAAGGGCTGGGCCACCTGGTGCGGGCCGCCCACGATGGACAGGTTGCGGTACCACTGGCCGCCCGGGTCCTGCCCGGGGCCGTCGCCGTACGTGGTCGACTCCGAGGAGCTGACCACCATCGGGACGCCCGCGAGCAGCGCCCCGTGGACCGCCATCGAGCCCTGGAGGAGTCCGGGGGCCGCGTGCAGCAGCACGCCCTGGGGGCGGCGCCTGAGCAGGCCGTAGCCGGTGGCCATGCCGACCGCGACCGTCTCGTGGGTGAGGTCGAGGTACGCGGGGCAGGGCAGCCCGTCCCGGTGGCGGCGGGCCAGGGACTCCCACACCGGGGCCCATTCGGACCCCGAGGAGCAGAAGAGGTAGTCGGCGCCGACGGCGTTGAAGGCGGAGACGAGAGCGTCGCCGCCGTCGGCGCCCGGGGAGGTGGTGGTGTCGGTCATCTCTCGCGCTTCCTCAGCCCTCGATCGGCCAGTTCAGGACCTCGGAGATACCGCGGCCCATGATCCATTCAAGTTCCTCGGGCGTGAAGTCCCAGTGCTTGGTGAACTGCTCGATCGTGTCGGTGTAGGTGATGCCGTGGCCGAGCAGGCGGGTGATGTCGGTGCCGTAGAAGCAGCGCTGCGGACCCATCCTGTCGACCATCTCGCGCACGTACTTCTGGATGTTGTTGTTGGGGAAGGGCTGGGTGGAGTAGCCGGGCAGCGCCGAGACCTTGACGTAGATGTTGGGATGGGCGGCCAGATCGGCGGTCTCCGAGACCCAGTAGCCGATGGCGTCGTCGACGCAGCGGGCCATGATGCCCATGTGGTCGATGATGATCTTCAGCTCGGGGTGCTTGGCGGCGATCTCACCGAGCTCACGCTTCCAGATCGGGGCGTGGACCATGGTGGGGATGCGCAGCTCCTCGGCGATCGGCCAGTACCAGTCGTTGGTGCCGTCGATCATCCAGTTGCGGTCGATGGGCCGGTGGAACGTCAGGCGCGTACCCTTCACGTGCGGGTTCTGCGCGAAGTCCGTCAGCATGGCCTTGCCCTCTTCGGGCTTGTTCTGCGGGATGCGGGCCATGATGCCGAAGCGGTCGGGGTGCGCCTCGCACGCCTCCAGGGCGTAGTCGATGCGGTCGCCCTCCCAGGACGGCGGCAGGATCAGCGCGCGGTTGACGCCGGCCTCGTCCATCAGCTCCAGGGCCTCCTCGTAGGAGAAGGGGTCCTCGCGGTGGCCGTTGAGGCGGATGCGCTCCCGTGCGCCGGGGACCCAGGGGCGGTCCGGGGTCTCTTCCAGCCAGATGTGGATCTGCGTGTCGACAACGAACATCGTCGGGCTCTTTCTCTTCGAAGGGAGGTGGCGCTGTGGTGCGGGGGGAACGCTAGGTGGGTTCCGGGGCCTTGCGGAGTCCCCGGGAGCGCAACCACTTGTTGCACTCAAGTGACCTGTGAGCAGGGCATCTTCAGGTTGCGTAAACGGACTCGACGATGTGCTCGGCGATCGCCATGGACGCCGTGGCGGCCGGCGAGGGCGCGTTGCGGACGGCGGTGATCCGGCCGGCGGCGTGGATGCGGAAGTCGTCGACGAGGGTGCCGTCTCGGTCCAGGGCCTGGGCACGGACACCCGTGCCGCCGCGGACCACGTCGTCGACGCCGACGCCGGGGACGTACAGCTCGGCGTCCTTCATGAAGGCCGCCCGCGACAGGGCGCCGCGGTACTCCTTGATGCCCGTGCGCCAGTGCCGGGCGGCCATCCGCCAGGTGCCGGGGTACGCGGCGATGCCCAGGAGGTCCTTCGGGGAGATCCGGCCGAGCGTGTAGCCCTCCCTCGCCAGGGCCAGGACGGCGTTCGGACCGACCTCGACCGAGCCGTCGACGCGTGGGGTGAAGTGCACGCCGAGGAAGGGGTAGCGGGGGTCGGGGACCGGGTAGACGAGGCCCCGTACGAGGTCGGTCCGGTCCGGCTTGAGGAGCATGTACTCGCCGCGGAACGGGATGATCCGCGGACCGGTCCTGTCCTGCGCGAGCCTCGCCACTGCGTCCGACTGCAAGCCGGCGCACAGGATCAGCCGGTCGACCTTGATCCGTTCCTGGCCGGAGGCGACCTCGATGCCGCCCGGGACCCGGGTGATCGAGGTGACGGGGAAGCCCGGCCGCACCTCGCCGCCGCAGACCTCGACGTCCTTGGCGAACTCCTGGGCGATCGCCGTGTAGTCGGTGATCGCGGTGCGCGGCGAGTGCAGGGCCGCGATGCCGCCGGCGTTCGGCTCGATCTCCTTGATCTCGTCCCGGGACACCTTGCGCAGGTCCGGCACATGGTTGTGCCTGGCCCGCTCGTGGAGGTTCTCCATGCGGCCGAGTTCGTCCTCCCGCACGGCGACGACGAGCTTGCCTATCTCCTGGTAGGGCAGCGCTCGTTCCTGGCAGTACTCCCGCAGCAGCGACACACCCCGTACGCACAGGTCCGCCTTCAGGCTGCCCGGCGCGTAGTAGAGGCCCGCGTGCACGACGCCGGAGTTGTGGCCGGTCTGGTGGACGGCGACGGCCCGTTCCTTCTCCAGCACCACGACCCGGGTGCCGGGGCGGCGCAGGGCGATCTCCCGGGCGGTGGCCAGCCCTACGATCCCGGCGCCGACGACGCCGACGGTCTCGTCAGCCACGCGCCGCCTCCCCGATGTGCACGGCGACGGTCTTGACGCGGGTGGAGAAGCGCAGCACCTCGTCGCCCTGCTCCTTGTACGCGGTACCGGAGTCGCGGAAGCCGCCGAAGGGAAGGTGGACGTCCCAGCCGGTGGTGGTCGTGTTGACGGCGACCTGACCGCACTCGACCTCGTCGGCGAACCGGTACGCGCTCGCGAGATCACGGGTGAAGACCGCGGCGGCGAGCCCGAAGTCGGAGTCGTTGACCGCGTCGACGGCCTCGGCGAAGTCGTCCACCGCGCGCAGGGCGAGGACGGGGCCGAAGACCTCCTCGCGCCAGATCGCCATGTCCGGGGTGACGTCGGTCAGCACGGTCGGCCGGACGTGGCAGCCGTGCGGACGGTCCGTGTCGGCCGTGCCGCCGGTGCAGACGGTCGCCCCCTCGTCGATCGCCCTGCCGACGGCGGCGAGGACGCTGTCGCGCTGCCTCGGGCTCGACAGCGGGCACAGCGTGGTGGCCGGGTCGCTTCCCGGGCCGGTCATGAGCGCCTCGACCCGGTCGAGCAGCAGGCGGGTGAACGCGTCGTAGACCGGCCGCTCGACGACGACCCGGCTGGTCGCGGTGCACCGCTGCCCGGCCTGCCCGAAGGAGGCGGCGACGACGGCCTGCGCGGCTGCGGGGAGATCGGCGTCACGCAGCACCACCGAGGCGTTCTTGCCGCCGAGTTCGCCCTGGAAGCGGACGTTGCGGTCGGCGAGGCGGCGGCGGATGCGGTTGCCCACGGCGTTGGAGCCGGTGAAGGTGATGCCGGCGATGCGCGGGTCGTCGAGCAGGGCCTCCTCCAGTTCGGAGGTGCGGCCCGTGACGACGTTCAGCACTCCGGCGGGCAGACCCGCGTCATGCAGGGCACGGGCGAAGTGCACTCCGGACAGCGGGGTTTCGCCGGCCGGCTTGAACACGGCCGTGTTGCCGGCCGCGAGCAGCGGGGCGAGCTTGCGGGCCGGGGTGATCAACGGGTCGTTCCACGGACTGATGACCAGGATCACGCCGATGGGCTCGCGCTGGGTGTGCGTACGGTGATTCGGGCGTACGTCGTGCAGGAGGGTGCCGTAGCCCTGGCGGGCCAGACCGGCGTAGTAGTCGAGGAAGTCGGCGGCCTTGAGGGTCTCGCCGCGCGCCTCGGCGGCGGTCTTGCCGTTCTCGGCGGTGACGTCCGCGGCGATCTCGTCGACGCGCTCACGGATCAGCCGGGCCGCCTCGGTGAGGACCCGGGCCCGCTCGAAGGGGCTGGTGCGCTTCCAGCCGGTGAAGGCCCGCTCGGCGTGGTCGTAGGCGCGGGTGACGTCCTTGGCTGTGAGGGCGGGGACGCGGGCGACCGGGGTGCGGACGTCGGCCGGGTCGTGGACGTCGATCCACTCGCCGGTCGTCACCCACTCGCCGCCGGAGAGGATTTCGAGAGTACGCATGCGGTTCACGACACCTCACGGGTCGGCGATGGGACCAGCTCCGGGGCGGCAGACATTGCTTGCGCTCCGTGCGAGCCGCTCATCAGGGGATTCATGGTGGGATCGGTGGCCCGGACGATCCATGAGGAGGAACCCGATGGCCTACGCAGTCATCGCCCGTTACCACTGCGCCGCCGACGACGAGGCGAGCGTGCGGGCCGCGCTGCTGAAGGTGCGCGAGCACACCCGCGCCGAGCCCGCGAACCTGGCGTACGAGGTGCACGCGGAAGTGAACGAGACCGGCTGTTTCGTGTTGTACGAGCAGTACGCCGACCAGGCGGGCTTCGAGGCGCACAAGGCGGCGAGCCACTTCAAGGAGCTGATCGTGGAGACGGTGTGGCCGCTGCTCACCGGCCGGTCGGTGACGTTCGCCGAAGTGCTGTGAAGCGAAGTGCCGGGCAACTCTGCCGAGTTGCCCGGCACTTGTCAGAACTCGTTGCCCCAGACGTACCGGGCGAGTGTCTCGACCAGGACCAGTTTCCTGCGCTGCTGCTCCGCGGTGAGGGAAGGCCTGTTCGCCACGTCGGCGAAGCCTCTCGACGGGGACAGGGCCGCGTCCTCCAGGTCCTTGAGTTCGCCTGCCGCGTCGATGCGGGTCAGTACGGTGTCGAGGTCTTCCGGCTCGGGCACCGTCGCGTCGACCACGCCCAGGCAGACGTCCCGGTCCTCCGGCAAGGCCCTGACCAGGTCCAGTTCGGCCTCGCTGCCCTCCAGCAGGGGCAGGCTCCAGCGGTCGGCGGGGATCTCGCCGTAGAGCCTCTCGAGGCGTGCCCGGTCCGCCTCCGCCGGCGCCGTCCAGCCGGGGCAGACGCCGATCCGTACGCCCTCCGGGCGGTCGTCCAGCCGTACCGCCGACGCGTCCACCGCCAAGGCGTCCTCGTAGGAGAGGGGGCCGAGGTCGGCGTCCAGCAGGAGCGGGTTGTTGAGCTGGATCAGGCGTACGCCCTTGGAAACCAGGAGTGCGATCTCCGCCCGGATGATCTCCGCGAGGGCCTCACCCAGTTCACGGGCGCAGGAGACGCCGAGGCCGGGCTGGTAGGTCGTGGCGGCGAGATACGCCGGGGACGGCAGCGCCACCTTGGGGGCGATCACCGTCAGCTCCGAGAGCCTGGCGGCCCAGCCCGCCACGAGCGGGCCGTCGGCCCGTGGGAGGGACTCGGCCACCCAGCGGACCAGGCCTTCCGGTCCGGTCTCGTCCGTGCGGCGCAGGCCTGACACTCCGTCAAGGACCGCGCTGCGGAAGTCCTCCCGTGGGAAGTCGCCGTCGGTGACGACCGTGGAGCGCAGCTTGCGCTGGAGGACGACCGCGTCCTGGACCGCCTGGTCCGTGCCCGTCGCCGCGAGGTCGGGCGGGCGGACCAGGCTGCCGTGGTGGTCGATGCGGTAGTTGAACGTGTCTGCCATGGTGTTTCCTCAGCCCTTTCCGCCGCTCACGCCCCACGCGGCGAACTCCAGTTCGTATCCGAGGGACTTGAGGGCGTCCTCGGCGATCTGCTGGTCCTCGGCCGCAGTCCCGCCGGCGATGCCGAGGCCGCCGATGATCTCGCCGTCCTTCTTGATGGTGACGCTGCCCTCGGTGGCCATGATCGGCATGGCGGCGCCGGGGAGTTGGGAGAGCTGGGAGAAGAACACGGGCTGGCTCTCCTGCCACTTCTTCAGCATGGTGCCGGGGCGCTGCATGATCGCCGCGGTGTAGGCCTTGGCGCGGGCGATGTCGGGGGTGAGGGGGCGGGCCCCGTCGGGGCGGCGGATGGCGACGGGGAAGCCGGCCGCGTCGACCACGGCCACGCTCACCGCCTTGCCGATCGCCCGGGCGCGTTGCTGGGCTGCGTCGAGGATCTTCTCGGCGGCGTCCAGGGTGAGGCTGGTCATACGGAGTCCTTCGGTGCGGTGAGGGTGCGGCGCAGGCGGGCGACGGCCGCGTTGTAGGGGCCGGGCGTCTCCCAGTACATGGAGTGCGGGGCGCCCTCGACGACCTCCAGGTGCGAGCCGGGCAGCAGTTCGTGGGCGCGGGTGACGGTCTTCACGCTGAGCACCGCGTCCTTCTCGCCGGCGAGGAAGGCGACCCTGACGCCGGAGGCCTGGATCTCCTCCAGGCTCGGGCCGTCGGTGTCGAGGTTGCGCAGGTCCTGCATCCTGGCCACATTGAAGGTGCCCATCTGCTGGAACAGGAAGGTCATGTCGGCGCGCTCGGTCTGGAAGGGCCTGGTGAGCAGGCGGTCGATGACCGGCAGCCTGACGGCCTCGGCGCGGTCGGCGGCGGCCAGCTCCTTCAGCTCGGGGTGGCCGATGCCGCCCAGGGAGTGGCCGAGGACGACGGAGGTGACGCGTTCGGGGCGGAGCAGAGCGGCGCGCAGGGCGGCGACGGAGCCGATGGACTGGCCGACGAGCATCACGTCGGTCAGGTCCTCCTGGTCCAGCACGGCGACGACGTCACCGGGGAAGTCCTGGCCGTCGAACTCGGGCATGGCCGAGTCGGACTTGCCGAAGCCGCGCAGGTCGACGGTGACGACGGTGAACTCGTCGCGCAGCGCGGCCACTTGCTGCCACCAGGCGGCGTGGTGGCCGCCGCTGCCGTGCACGAACAGGATCGCGGGGCCGTTGCCGTGGCGCTCGTAATAGATGGCGGTGCCGTCGGAGTCGGCGATGGGCATGGAGTGAACTCCCGTTGCTACAGGCTCAGTTGGGGCGCTTGGCGTGATGGACCAGCTCGATCATGGTGTGGTCGGGGTCGTGGATGTAGCAGAACTTCGACTGGTTCTCCGGGCGCTGGATCGGGCGGGTGTGCCGGATGCCCAGCTCCCTGAGGTGGTCCAGGAAGTCGTCCCAGTCGTCGACCTCGACGGCGAAGTGGTAGGGCGCCATGCGCTCCATCTCCTCGACGGGCGTGAAGTGGAGGTCGAAGTTGCCCCGGGTCATCAGCACCACACGGGTGTTGGACTTGGGCATGATCCGCTTCATCCCGAAGACCTTCGCGTACCACTCGGCGGTCCGGTCGGGGTCGGTGGTGGGGAAGTTGACGTGGTGGATGTAACGGGGTTCCCGGCTCATGGGTGGTTCCCTTCGAGGTGTACGGGGTTGGAGAGCACGCCGATGCCGCTGATCTCGACGTCCACGGTGTCGCCCGGCTCCAGTTGGCAGGTCGACTCGGCGCCCATCCAGAGCACGTCACCGGGCTGGACGGTCAGGTGCCTGGTGATCTCGACGAGGTGGTCGAAGGGGTCGAACACCATGTCGCCGGTGGGGAATCGGGACCGGACCTCGCCGTTGACCCGGAGCGTCGTCGTCTGGGCGAGCGCGTCGACGTCCGTCTCGATCCAGGGGCCCATCGGCTTGAAGGTGTCGCTGTTCTTGCTGCGCCAGAACGAGCGGTCCTGGTGCTGCCAGGTGCGGGCGCTGACGTCGTTGCCGATGGTCCAGCCGAAGACGGCCGCACGGGCCTCGTCGTACGTGGCGTGGCGCAGCGTTCGGCCGATGACGGCGACGAGTTCGGGTTCGGCCTCGAAGCGTCCCGTCACCTCGCGCGGTTTGACGATCGCCGAGAGGTGCCCCGTGAGCGCGTTGTTGGCGCGGTAGCCGACCTCGGGCCGGTCCGGTGCGGCGACCCCGGTGTGGGCGATGTGCCGGGGGTAGTTCATGCCGACGGCGTAGAAGACGCCAGGCACGACGGGCGGCAGCCACACGGCCGTTGCCCGCGGCACGGTTCCGATCACGTCCGGCCGCTCCCCCAGCGGGCAGCCGGACAACAACGCGACCTCGGTCTCCCCCACCCGGCCCCAGACGGCCCGCCCGCCGACCGAGAGGCGCGCGTACCTCACGGCACCAGCAGGTGGGAGACGCGCTTGGTGACCAGGTAGGCGTCGAGGGCCTCGGGTCCGCCCTCGCGGCCGTACCCGCTCTCCTTCACCCCGCCGGACGGTGCCTCGTGCACGGAGCCGCCGCAGTGGTTGATGGAGAGGATGCCGGCCTCCAACGCGCCCGCGAGGCGCTCGGCGGTGGCGGCGGAGTCGGTGTAGCCGTAGGCGGCGAGGCCGTACGGCAGCTCGTTGGCGGTGTGCAGGGCCTCGTCCAGGTCGGCGAAGGGCACGATGGGGGCGATCGGCCCGAACGGCTCCTCGTGCAGGACGTCCGCGTCCGGCGGTACGTCGGTCAGCACGGTGGGGGCGAAGAAGTACCCGGCGCGGTCGAGGCGTTCGCCTCCGGTGCGGACGGTGGCGCCGCGGGCGACGGCGTCGGCGGTGAGACGGCGCATTGCGTCCAGGCGGCGTTCGTTGGCGAGGGGGCCCATGGTGGTGCACTCGCTGAGGCCGTCGCCGACGGTCACCGCCTCCGCGGCCTTCACGAACTCGGCGGTGAAGTCCTCGGCCAGGCTCTCGTGGACCAGGAAGCGGCTCGGCGACGTACAGACCTGGCCTGCATTGACGAACTTGGCCCGGGCCGCGCTGCGGGCGGCGGTGGCCGGGTCGGCGTCCGGGCAGACGATCACCGGGGCGTGGCCGCCGAGTTCCATGAGGGAGGGCTTCATGACCTTGCCGGCCTCGGCGGCGAGGAGCTTGCCGACCGGGACCGAGCCGGTGAAGGCGATCAGCCGGGTGACCGGGGAGGCGATGAGGTGCGCGGAGACCTCGGCGGGCGCACCGAAGACCAGGTTGAGGACACCGGCGGGCAGACCGGCGTCCGCGAAGCAGCGGACCAGTTCGGCGGCGGTCGCCGGGGTCTCCTCGGCGGCCTTGATGACGATCGAGCAGCCCGCGGTGAGGGCGGCGGACATCTTCCGCATCGGGCCGCCCGCCGGGAAGTTCCACGGCACGAACGCGGCGACCGGTCCGACGGGCGCGCGGCGCACGCTCAGCAGGGTGCCGGGTGCGGAGGGGATGATCCGCCCGTAGGCGCGGCGGGCGTCCTCGATGTGCCAGCGCAGGGTGTCGGCGACCCGGCGCACCTCGCCGGTGGACTCCGCGAGCGGCTTGCCCTGCTCCAGGGTCATGATCCGGCCGACCTCGGCGGCCCGCCCCGTGAGCAGGTCGGCGGCGGTGTGCAGGATCTGGCTGCGCCGGGCGACGGGGGTGTCGCGCCAGATGCGGAAGCCCTCGTCGGCGGCCTTCAGGGCGCGGTCGAGATCGGCGGGGGTCGCCAGCGGTACGGCTCCGATCACCTCTTCGGTGGCCGGGTTCACGATCGGGGCGGTACGTCCGGTGCCGCCCTGGCACCACTCGCCCGCTATGTACATGCGGACGGCGGGGTAGCCGTGGTCGGTCGTCATGGGTGGGTGCCCTCTCAAGAGGCTTCGTTGTCGCGGTTGGTGCGCAGGGCCCAGATGTGGTGGGGCGGGGTGGTGGCGTGCACCCGGGTCTCGTAGGAGTCGTCGACCCGGTCCATGTCGGCGGCGTACTCGACGCGGCCCCCGCTCGGGGCGTGCAGGAAGCGGAAGACGTTGGAGCCGATGGTGTGGCGGCCGAGCCTGCGGGCCTCGCGCCAGCCGCGTTCGATCATGTGATTGCCGCCTTCGACGACGTCGTCGAAGCCCGGCACCTCGTAGGCGATGTGGTTGATCCCGGCGCGGTCGGGGCGGTGGCAGAGCAGCATGGTGTGCTGGTCGTCGTCGCCGGGGGCCTGCATGAAGACGCCCATGGGTTCGACCACGTCGGTGGGCCGGAAGCCGAGGAGATCGGTGTAGAAGGCGACGGCCTCGTGCCTGCCCGGCTTCGGGATGTTGAGGGCCACGTGGCACATGCGCAGCGGGCGGACCCGTTCGATCGGCTCCAGGGCGGTGTTCCAGCGGTGGACGCCGCCCGGCGTGTTGGCGGGGCGTGGGGTGACCGGCGCCGGCTTCGGGCGGGCCAGGGTCAGGCCGACGCCGAAGCCCGTCTCGTCGACGGTGTGGTGGACGCCGTCGGCGCTCGCGCGGACCTCGCGGTGTTTGCCGACCGCGGCGACCAGCCGGTCCAGTTCCTCCTGGGTGTCGACGCCCCACACGACCTCGCGCAGAGTGGGGCCGCTCTCCACCGGCGGCGGCAGCAGGCTCGGCCAGGCGTCGAGGTGGAGGGTCTGGCCGGTGCGCGTCTCCAACACCGCGTGGTCGTCGGTCCGCTCCACCAGGAACAGTCCGAAATCGTCGTAGAACCGGACGCATTCGTGCAGGTCGTCGCTGCTGTAGGTGACCGATTCGATTCTCTGGATTCCCATGGATTCCTCGTTTCCGGGTCGCCTCGTGAGCGTAGATTTCCGTGCGCGCGGGCCTCAATGGCCCGAGCTTCACGAGGTGCGCAATCGTTTCTTGCAGTCAGGGCCGGATTGCCGGAATGGGGTTCTGCGAGAACCATTCGGCGAGGAAGTCCAGGAAGACGCTGATCTTACGGGGGGTGTCATGGCCCGGACCGTAGATCGCGTACAGCGGGCGGTCGGGGACCGCCAGCTCCGGCAGCAGCACCTGGAGGGCGCCGGAGACGAGGTCGTCGTAGGCCGGGCGCTGCGGCAGCAGGGCGAGGCCGCGGCCGTGCACGGCGGCTTTCTGCAGGGCGATGTAGGAGTTGGACGAGAACGCGATGTTACGGATCTTGTGCAGGGTGCTCGCGTGTCCGTGGCCGATGCGCCAGACCGGATCGTTGACGTGCACCAGGCAGTCGTGGTTCGCGAGGTCGTTGGGGTGGGAGAGCTCGCCGTGCCGCTCGATGTACGTCTTCGACGCGCACAGCACGAACGGCAAGGACGAGATCTTCTTCAGCCGGACGCTCGAATCGCGGAGATCTCGGGTATGGAATGCGATGTCGAATCCGCTGTCCAGAAAGTCGTACGTCCGGTCCGACATACCGCCGAGTTCGAATCGCACCTGGATTTTGGGATAAGCGGCGGAGAACGCCGCGATGGCATCGCCGAGATCCAGGCTCCCTATCCATTTCGGGCAGATGATGCTGAGCGTCCCCTCGGCGCGGTCGTGCGACTGCGCGATTCCCGCGTCCTCGGCCTCGATCTCGTCCAGGATGCGGGCGGCAAACTCGGCGTACCGCTGGCCCGGCTCGGTGAGGCTCACCGAGCGGGCCGTGCGGTTGACCAGCCGGACGCCCACCTGCCGTTCCAGCTCGGCGACGTGCCGGGAGACCAGCGAGCCGGAGGAGCCCAGCTTCTTGGCGGCTCCGCTGAAGCTGCCGACCTGTGCGACGGTGACGAAGCTGTGCATGAGGAGCAGGCGGTCCATGGTGGGCTCCTTACTTGGGGCAGTACTGCGGCGCTTCGTCCACGGTGTCCTTGGTGACCAAGACAAGAGGAATGTTGGCAATCTTGTCAACGCTCTTGTCCTTGTCGAGCAGGGCGATCGTGTTCCTGACCGCGGTCCGCCCGATGGTCATCGCCGAGTTGGCGACGGTCGCGGACAGCTCCCCGCTCCTCACCGCGGCGACGCCGTCCTCTGTGCCGTTCACGCTGACGATCCGCACGTCCTCGGCGCCGGCCGCGTCGAAGGCCTTGCGGACGGCGAAGGCCATCTCCTCGTTGGCGACGAAGGCGTAGTCGAGGTCGGGGTGCGCCTGGATCATGTTCTCGGCGACGTCCTGGGCCTTGGCCGGGTTGAACATGCCGGGCTGGTTCGCGACCACCTTCGCGGTGCTCGGCAGCGCGTCCTCGAAGCCGCCCACCAGCAGGTCGGAGGCGGCACCGGGGGCCCCGGCGACGATCCCGACCGTGACGTCCTTCCCGGCGGCGTCCTTCTCGATCCAGCCGGCGTCCAGCGCGCCGACCTGCTTCAGGTCGACCTTGGCCACGCCCAGCACGTCGGACATGTCGTCGGTGGCGACGGAGGTGAGGAAGACCGGGATGCCGGCGCTCTTGGCCTTGGCTATGTCGCCTTCCAGGGCGTCGACGTTGACGGTCTGCACGATCAGGGCGTCCACGTTGCGGGAGATCATGTCCTCGATGTTGGAGAGCTCGGTCCCGGCGTCCTGTTTGGAGTTGGCCGAGTAGAGCCTGGCGTCCTCGGACTTCGCCGTCTGCTCCACGGCCTTCAGCAGGCAGGTGTGGAAGTGGGTGGCGGCGCCGTTGACGAAGCCGAGGGTGACCGCGCCGTCGGCAGCGCCCGCGGCGTCGTCCTCGGTGCCGCAGCCGGAGAGCATCAGCGCGGCGGCGCCGAGGAGGGAGACCGCGGCGGCACGGCGCCGGCGGGGAGTGCGATTCATGGGTACGCCTTTCCTGCGACATTGAAGAGAAGGGGCGACAGATGGATGGCGGTCAGCGGCGGTTGTGGCGGTGGCAGCTCAGTGCCCCGGCGACGACCTCCGCTGGAACTCGTTGACGACCGCCGCGACGAGCAGCACACCGCCGGTCACGACGTACTGGTAATTGCCGTCGACCTGGAGGAGGTTGAGGGCGTTGGCGACCACCCCCAGCAGCACCGCGCCGAGGACCGTGCCGACGATGCTGCCGTGGCCGCCCGCCAGCGAGGTGCCGCCGATGACGACCGCGGCCACGGCCGTCAACTGGGTCATCAGGCCTGCCGTGTTGGGGGCGGCGGCGCCCAGTCGGGACAGCAGCATGAGACCGGCCAGGCCGGCGAGGGCGCCGGCGAGGGCGTACAGCGCGAGTTTGCGGCCCGCGACGTTGATGCCGCTGAGCCGGGCGACGTGCTCGTTGCCGCCCATGGCGTAGGCGTCGCGGCCGAAGGTGGTGAACCGCATCGACAGACCGACCCCGGCGAGCACCAGCACCGCCACGACGGTCAGATACGGGATGCCGAGGATCTTGTCGTTGCCGAGCGCCGTCAGCCGGTCCCCGATGGTGACGCTCATGCCGTCGAGGACGAGCAGGGCCACCCCGTCGAGCAGCATGGCGGAAGCGAGGGTGGCGACGAAGGGGGCGACCCGGGTGAAGGTCACGACGACTCCGTTGACCAGGCCGATCAGGGTCGCCAGCAGCAGGCTGACCAGGACCGCGGCGGTCGTCGACCAGCCGTCGTGCAGGAGTTGCGCGGCCACCGACAGGGTGACGGCCGCGTTGCTGCCCATGGAGAAGTCCATGCCGCCGGCCGTCATCAGCAGGGTGAGTCCGGCCGCGATGACGGCGTTCACGCTGATCTGCCGGAGCACGTTCAGCAGGTTCTGCGAGGTGGTGAAGGAGTCCGCCTGGACTGCGGTGAACACCGCCACGAGGACGAGGACGACGACGAGCCCGCCGTGCGGAATGTGCAGCAACGCCCGCGGGGACCTTCGCGGTGCGGCGGGTCCGGCCACGGTGTCCGGGGCGGCCGAGGGGGTCTTGAGGCTCACTTCGGCTGACCTCCGAGTGCGGTGGCGACGAGCTCGTCGCGGGTGATGGCGGTGATGTCGTGTTCGGCGACGGTGCGCCCGGCGCTCACGACGACGACCCGGTCGGCGAGGCGCAGGACCTCCTCGGCGGAGGAGGAGGCGAGCAGCACGGCGACGCCGCGCGAGGCGAGCTCGTCGACGAGGGTGTGGATGTCGGCCATGGCCGCGACGTCCACCCCGTTGGTCGGGTCCTCCAGGAAGCAGGCGACCGGCTCGGTCTCCAGCCACTTGGCGAGCAGGACCTTCTGCTGGTTGCCGCCGGACAGGGTGCCGACGGGCGGGTTCCCGGTGAGGGCGACCACGCCGTAGCCGGCGCGCAACGGGGCCGCGCGGCGGGCGAGTTCGTGCCGGCGGTGCAGCCGTCGGCGGGCGAAGCGGTCACCGGCCAGCATCAGGTTCTCGTCGACGCTCATGCCCTGGACCAGGCCGAGGGCGCGCCGGTCGCCGGTGACGCAGCGCAGGCCGCTGGCGAGCGAGGCCGCCACCCGGCCGAAGGGCACGGCCCGCCCGTCGACGTACAGGTCACCGGCGTCCGGGCGCCGCCGCCCGGACAGCAGGTCGAACAACCGGGACTGGGCGTCGCCCGCGGGCCCGAGGACGGCGACGATCTCGCCCTTGCGCACCTCGACGCCGAAGTCCCGCACGGCCCGGCCGTGGCTGAGCCCCCGGACGCACAGCCCGCTCTCCGGTTTCGGGCCGGGCCGCTCGGGCCGCCGCGAGACGACGTCCCGCCCGACCATGCTGCGCACCAGCGAGGCCGGCTCCATCTCGGCGGCCGGGGCGCTGGTCACCACCGCGCCGTCGCGCAGCACGGTGAGCCGGTCGGCGACGGCCATCACCTCGTCGATGTAGTGCGAGATGTAGACGACGGCGACCCCGTCGTCCCGCAGCGTCCGCACCAACTCCCTTATCCGGTCGGCGTCGTCGGCGCCGAGGCAGGCCGTCGGCTCGTCGAGGATGAGGATGCGGCCACCGCGGCGGACCTCGCGGGCCACCTCGACCATGGTCTGTTCGGCGACGGTGAGGGTGCCGGCGACGCGCGCCACGTCGATGTCGATGCCGAGCCCGCAAAGTGCCGCGCGGGCCTGCTCCTTGACGGCCTTCCACCGGACGGCACAGCCGTGGGTGGGCAGGTCGCCCAGCATGACGTTCTCGGCGACGGTCAGCCCCATGGCCAGTTCGCGGCGCTGCGGGACGCAGGCGATGCCGAGGCTGCGCGCCTTGCGCACGGTGAGCCCGTAGTGCTTGCCGCCGCCCACCTCGATGGTGCCGTCGTCGGCCGGGTGGGCTCCGGAGAGGATCTGCACCAGGGTCGACTTGCCGGCCCCGTTCATGCCCATCAGCGCGTGGATCTCACCGGGGTACAGGTCGAGGTCGACGCCCTTGAGGGCGGCGGCCCCGCCGAAGCTCTTGGTGACGCCCCGGACGCGGAGTACCGGAGTCACGGCCGGTCACCCGCGGGGGCCACGCGTCCGTAGCCGCGGATGTCCGGGAACGGGGGCTCCTTGTCGGCCTGGAGGTCCACCTGGAAGGTGTTGAGGCACATGCCGAGCATGGTGAAGTTGCCGAGCGCGCCGATGGCGTCGACCAGCCCCTTGGAGCCGAAGTGGGCGAGGGCCCGGGCGAAGGTCCCGTCGCTGACGAAGTGCTCTTCCAGGACCTCCCGGCAGAACTGGTAGAAGGCCTGGTCGGCCTCGGTGCCGAGGACCGCCTCACGCCGCTCCGCGATGGCCTGCACGGCGGTCTCCGGGATGCCCGCCCCGATCGCCTGGTGGACATGTGCGTTCCAGGAGTACTGGGCGTCCCAGTTGCGGGCGGCCATCAGCAGCGTCAGCTCGCGCAGATGCCTGGGCAGGCTGCAGTCGAACCGGGCGAACGCGCCGAGCGACTCGGCCCGTTCGCACATCTCCGGGCTGTGCAGCCAGACCCGGAACGGCCCACGGACGGCACCTCGGCGACCGGCGATACGGGCGGCCAGCTCCTGCTGCCGCGGGTCCATTTCCTCTTGGCTGAGAACGGGGAGCCTCATGTGGCCGATACCTGCCTTTTCTTTCCGGCGCGTTTCCGGCACGGATCCGAAAGCCGTGCGATGCGAGCCGACCGTACAGCCGTGTCCGAGAAGCTCACCCCTCCCGAAATGCAAGGTAAAGGTGCACGCCAGAGGGCACCGGCCGCGGCGCGCGCGACCTAACGTCGGTCGGCACAGCACCGTGAAGTGGAGAGGAACTCCGGATGACCACGATCATCAAGGCCGCGTCGGTCCCCCTGCTCGACCGGGGCGGGGCCGTGGTGACCACGCCACTGATCACCACGCCGTCGGCGGGCGGGGAGAACCTGATCACCAGCGGCATGAGCGTGTATCCGGTCGGTTCCGGGGCCCCGCTGCACTCGCACAACTGCGACGAGCACGTCACGGTGCTGGAGGGCGAGGCGGAGGTGTGGGTCGACGGCGAGGTGACGCAGCTGGCGCGCTTCGACACCACGTACATCCCCTCCCCCGTCCCTCACCTGTTCCGCAACATCGGGGACACCCCGCTGCGCATCCTGTGGGTGTACTCCTCGGGACACGTCACCCGGACGTTCACGGAGACGGGCAGGACGGTGGAACACCTGTCGGCCGAGGACCAGATGGGCGACGACTGACGTCAACTAAGCTGCGGTGACATGCGATTGACCGTTCTCGGCGGCTGCGGCGCCTGGCCCACCGCGGATCAGGCGTGCAGCGGCTACCTCGTCGAGTACGAGGGTTTCCGCCTGCTGATCGATCCCGGTCACGCGACGATGCCCAGGCTGCTCCGGCACATCCAGGCCGACGCGGTCGACGCCGTCCTGGTCAGCCACGGGCACCCCGATCACTGCGCCGACCTCAACCCCCTGCTGCGGGCACGGGGGTTGAGTGACGTTCCGCCGCCCGCGCTGCCGGTGTACGCGCCGCACGGGGCACTGGACGCCGTACTCGCCCTCGACCGGCCGGGCATGCTGGCGGCGGCGTACGACCTCCATGAGTTCCGGCCCGGCGACGACCTGCGCATCGGCCCCTTCACCGCCGGGACCTGTCTCCTGCCGCACTTCGTGCCCAATGCCGGCATCCGCCTCGCCACCCCGGACGCCGTCCTCGCGTACACCGGCGACACCGGCCCCAGCCCCGGCATCCCGCGCCTGGCGGCGGGCGCGGACCTGTTCCTGTCGGAGGCGACGTACGTGGAGAAGGTGCCGGACGCCGACGCGCCGTACCTGCTCACCGCACGGCTCGCGGGCGAGTACGCCCAACAGGCAGGTGCCGGACGTCTGTTGCTCACGCATCTCTGGCCCGGAACGGACCCCGCGGCCGCGCTCCGGACCGCCGCCGGGGCCTTCTCCGGACCTGTCGACGTCGCCGCTCCCGACCTCACGCGGGAAGCCGGCCACCGCCCCTGACGCGCGCGGTGGCCGGCTTCGGCCTTTCCCCCTGTGACGGCTCAGGTCAGTGCGAGCCGACCAGTTCCTGCCCGCTCGTGGCCGGCGCGCCCTGCTTGGCGCTGCGCAGGGCCGCGACGCCGATGAAGACCATCGACCAGACACCGGTGATCGCGAAGGCGGTGAAGCCCCAGTCGCCGTTGCCCGCGGCGAGCAGCTGGCCGCCCAGCCACGGGCCGAAGACGGCACCGAAACGGCCCATTCCGGAGGTCCAGCCGACGGCGGTGGCACGGTTGTCCGGGGTGGAGCGGATGGACACCGTCGCGTAGATCATCGTCTGGGCGCTGTTGAGGAAGACGCCGGTGAGGAAGACGATGACCATGGTCAGGGTCTGGTTCATGTGGACGCCGAGCAGGAAGACCCCGACCGCCGTCAGCGCGAACCACAGGGCCGAGATGCGCGGGGCGCCGAACGCGTCGGCGGCCCGGCCGGCGACGAGCATGCCCACGATGCCGCCGATGTTGAAGACGACCACGAAGGTCAGGGCGTCGGCCAGCGCGTAGCCCTCGGCGCGCATCAGGGTGGGCAGCCAGGTGGCGACGCCGTAGACCAGGAGCAGACCGCCGAAGGAGGCGAACCAGTACAGCAGGGTCTGCAGCCACTCGCCGCCGCGGAACAGGTTGACCAGGGCGTCCCAGCGGTCGGCGGCCGTCTTCCGGCCGCCCGCGGCGGGCAGTTCGACGTCGTACCGGGTGGCCAGCGCCCGCGCCTCCTCCGTGCGGCCCTTGGCGACCAGGAAGCTCAGCGACTCGGGCAGGAACTTGGCGAGCACCGGCGCGAACAGCAGCGGCAGCACGCAGACCCAGAACGCCGCACGCCAGCCGACCGGGTCGATGAGCCACTTGGCGACGTAGGCGGAGAGGATGCCGCCGGCGTGGTGGGCGGTCATCAGCACACCGATGGTGATGGCGGCACGGCCGCGCGGGGCGTAGTCGGAGACCATGCTGATCGCGGTGGGCAGCAGACCGCCGAGGCCGACGCCCGCGAGGGTCCGGCCGAGGCCGAAGACCTCGACGCTGCCCGACACGGCGCACAGGCCGGAGGCGAGCGAGAAGAGGGTCACGCAGGCGACCATCAGCTTCTTGCGGCCGATCCGGTCGGCGACGGTGCCCGCGGTCAGCGCGCCGACCAGCATGCCGAAGGTGGCGTACGAGCCGAGGTCGCCGGCCTGGTCGGCGGTGAGGCCGAAGGTCTTCGTGGCGAGCAGGTGCGGCAGCACCGAGCCGTAGATGAACATGTCGAGGCCGTCGAAGAGGACGGCCAGCCAGCACAGTCCGACGACCAGCTTGGCCAGTCCGATGCCGCGGGCGGATGCGGCCGGGGAGGGGGAGGAAGACATCGTTGGTTACCTCTCGTACTTGGTGCGCTAGACGCTAAGGAGCCGCCCGCCAAACGTCAACGTTTTTGTCAACAATCTCATCGACAGTTTTGGCGGGCGGCTCGCACAGCGCCCGGTGGGCGCACAGAAGCCCTGGTCAGGCGACCGGCGGTGTCCCGTGCGTGTGGAACGACTCGATGGTCTTCAGGCCCCAGGCCTGCCCCTTCTTCCGCTCCTCCTCGGTCCAGGTGATCAGCGGCCAGTCGGGCGCCAGCACCAGCCGGGTGAGCGGGTTGCACAGCTCGATGCGGTTGCCGCCCGGCTCGTAGACGTAGAGGAAGAACGTCTGCTGGATGGCGTGCTTGTGCGGGCCCGTCTCGATGAACACCCCGCTGTCGATGGCGAGATCGGCGGCGCGCAGGATGTCCTCGCGGGTGTCGGTCGCGAAGGCGAGGTGGTGCAGCCGTCCGGCGCTGCCGGTCCAGTCGGAGGTGTAGACGACGTCGTACGACTTGTTCGTGTACGTCAGCCAGCGCGCCGCGATCTTCCCGCTGTCGAGCCGGATCTGCTCCGTCGGCCGGGCACCGAGGACGTTCTGCTGGAACTCGGCGTTGGCGAGGACGTCGGCGGCGAGGAAGTTGATGTGGTCCAGGCGCCGGACGCCCACGCCCCGGTTGGGTTTGGCCTGGGGCTGGTTCTTCAGCGCGGGCCTGAGTTCCGCGGGCGCCCGGTAGTGCTCGCTCTCCCAGTACAGGGCGTGCTCGTGGCCGTCCGGGTCGGTGGTGACGTAGAGCTTGCCGAGGCCGGGTTCGTCCTCGACCCAGGTACCGGTGCCGCCCGCCGCCTCGTTCGCCTCGATGCGGCGGTGGAGGGCCTCCTCGCTGGAGGTGCGCAGGGCGAGCCGGCCGAGGCCGGGCTGCTCGCGGGCGGTGAGGACCAGGCTGTGGTGCTCGTAGTCGTCGAAGGTCCGCAGGTACACGGTGTCGCCCTGCCGGCCGTTGACCGTCAGGCCAAGGTAGTCGGTGAAGAAGGCGACGCTGGCGTCCAGGTCGGGGGTGAACAGCTGGGCGTGGCCGATGTGCGCGATGTCGCCGAGGGGCGGAGTCATCGGTGACCTCCTTGGGGTAGTGCGGCGGCCCGGGGGAAGACGGTGCCGTCGAAGATCTTGCGGGCCGTGCGCACCACGGCGGTGCGGCGGGCGGAGGGCAGGCCGTCGGGGCCGGTGCCGAGGCTGCTGTCGATATCCAGGAATCCGGTGGGATGTTCTATGCGCGTCCGGTCACTGCCGGGCGTGAGCTCCGCGAGCCCCGCACCCACCCCGCCCTCGATCCGCAGCCCGGCGGCCACCCCTGCCGCGCCGAGCACACCGATGGAGGTGTGGCAGCGGACGGGGATGAACGTGCGGGTGCAGATCGCACCGCCCTCGCGGGGCGCGGCGAGCAGGGTGAGCTTGGGGACCGTCGTGTCCGACACGTCGCCGAGGCCCATCAGACGGCCGGCTTCCAGGCGGATCTCGCGCAGCCGGTCGGCGAGCGCCAGATCCTCCTCCAGGTCCTTGGGCGTCTCGTACCCGGTGACCTTCAGGTCCGCGGCGGCGACCAGCACGACCGGCATGCCGTTGTCCACGCAGGTGACCGGGACACCGCCGATGGTGTCGCGGACCTTGCCGGTGGGCAGCAACGTCCCCGCACCGGCCGGGAATTCGATGACCACCGGAGCCGCCGTGCCGGGTACCCCGGCGATCCTGGCGTCGCCGGTGTAGTCGACCCGGCCGCCGGGGGTGCGGAAGGTCGCGGTGGCCAGGTCACCGGAGTTGACCATGTGGATGCGGACGGAGGTGGACTCCTCCCCCGCCGGGACCAGGCCGCGCTCGACGGCGAACGGGCCGACGCCGGCGAGGATGTTCCCGCAGTTCTGACGGTCGCTCACCTCCGGCCGGTCGACGACGACTTGGAGGAAGAGGTAGTCGACGTCGGCCTCGGGGCGGGACGAGGGCGAGACCACGGCCACCTTGCTGGTGAGCGGATGGGCCCCGCCGAGGCCGTCGATCTGCCGTTCGTCGGGGCTGCCCATGATGCGCAGCAGCAGCTCGGCGCGGGCGGCCGGGTCGGCGGGCAGGTCGTCGGCCAGGAAGTAGGCGCCCTTGGAGGTGCCGCCGCGCATCAGCAGGCAGGGCACCTCCTCGGGCACGGAGGTCACGGCCGCTCTCCTTCGTACTCCGCGTACGTCCGGTACTCGACGCCGAGGCTCTTCAGCTTGTCCCGCAACCCGTAGCGGTCCAGGCCGAGTTGGCCGTCGAGGAAGGCGGCGCGGGTGGCGGCCTCCTTGGCCTCGCGGGCCTCGGACCTCTCGACGGTCTCCCGGACCCGCTCGCGCGGGACGACCACCACCCCGTCGTCGTCGGCGAGGATCGCGTCACCGGGGCGGATCACCTGGCCGTCGATGGCGATGGGGACGTTGACCGAACCGCCGGTGGCCTTGACGGTGCCCTGCGAGGAGATTGCGCGGGACCAGGCGGCGAAGCCCATGTCACGCAGTTCCTGGGTGTCACGGATGCCGGTGCCGAGGACGACTCCGCGCACCCCGCGCTGTTTGAGGGCGGTGGCGAACAGCTCGCCGAACAGGCCGTCGGTGCACGGGGAGGTGGTGGTGACGACCAGGATGTCGCCCGCGCCGCACTGCTCGACGGCGGCGTGGATCATGAGGTTGTCGCCGGGCCAGCTGAGCACGGTGACGGCGGTCCCGGCGACCCGCACGCCCTGCTGGACGGGGCGGATCTCCGGGCCCAGCAGGCCCGTTCGCCCCATGGCCTCGCTCACGGTCGCCACGCCGTAACCGGCCAGCGCGTCGACGTCCTTCAGGTCCGCCTTGGGCGGGTCGGTGACGATCACGCCGCTCATGCCAGCTCCTTCGCGATCTGCGGGTAGGGGCGCATGTACGCCTCGGCCATGGTCCGGTGCGCGAGGCCCAGGTTCGGGCCGGCGTTCCGCTTGAGCTGGACGCCGCGGCGGACGGCGAGGTCGGTGTAGTAGTCCCACAGGTGCTGCTGGGCGCCGAGGCACTCCATGGCCTTGCGCTTGGTGTCCCACACCTCGGTGATGTCGAGGAGGACCTCGGGCTTGAAGCCGCTCATCTCGGGCTGGTGCGGCTCGAAGAAGAAGACGGGCGGGGCGCCGATGATCTCGCCGGGGGCGGGGTAGCCGATGGCCTGGGCGAGGACGCGGGCCTCCAGGGCCATGCGGTTGGCGGCCGGGTGGTCGCCGTTGTACGGGTCCTCGGTGGGGTGGGTGAGCACGACGTCGGGCTGGGTGTCGCGGTACACCTCCACGAGCCGGTCGGTCAGCTCGGGCGTGACCAGCAGCGGGTAGTCGCCGGCGTCGAAGAAGCGGACCTCGGCGCCCAGGGTGGCGGCCGCGCGCTCGGCCTCGTCCCGGCGTATCGCCTTGATCTCCTCCAGCTTCTTCCCCTCGCGCCACGCCTTGGCGGACTCGCCGCGCTCACCGAAGGTCAGACAGGCGATGGTGACCTTCTCGCCGCGCGAGGCGGCCAGGGCGATGGCCCCGCCCGCACGCCACACGAAGTCGCCGGCGTGTGCGGTGATGACGAGTGTGGAACGTGGGCTGGCGGGCGCGTTGGCCTGGGTCATTGCTGCAATCTCCCTTGATGACAGGTGTGCGCCCGCCCCGCACCGTCGCGATCAGTCGCGCAGCGCCTCGATCACGCTGGTGAGGTGGGCGCGGACGGCCGCTTCGGCCGCCTGCGGGTCCCTGGCCCTGATCGCGTCGATCATCGCCAGGTGCTCGTTCAGGGAGTGCTGCGGACGCCCCGGGCGCAGCGCCAACTGGAACCGGTGGCGCACCAGTTGGGCGTTGAGCCGCTCCAGCAGGTCCACGGCCGTCTGCTGGCCGGAGTACTCCCGGACCTTGGCGTGGAGCTCCTGGTTGAGCTCGGAGTAGGTCACCGGCTCGCCGTCGGCCACGGCCTTGGTCATCGCCGTGCCCAGCTCCGTCAGCTCGGCGAGCTGCTCGTCGCTGGCGGCGACGGCGGCCTTGGCCGCGCACAGTCCTTCGAGGACCATCCGGCACTCGGTGATGGCGACCGCCTCCTCGACGGTCACCACCCGCACCCGGGAACCCCGGTTGCGGATCCGCTCGACGAGGCCCTGGGCCTCCAGATCGATGAGTGCCGCACGGATGCTGGCCCGTGTCACACCGAACTGCTCGGCGAGCTCGTTCTCCACCAGCCGCTGCGCCGGTGCCATCTCGCCGTGCAGGATCGCCTGCCGCAGCTGCGCGAGCGCATGCTGCTTGGCCTGCTCCCCGGTGCTCGGACGGGCTTCTTTCGGCATCGTGCCCTCCCTGAGTGAGTGCCTGTCGAACCTAAATCTAGCCAAACAAGATTGTCAACAATTTTGTCTGCCGTATTGCTTGCATCGCTCGGACCCCTACCCGGCCCGTCCCGCGTTCAGCCGTCCCGGTACAGGGCCGTGAGCAGTTCCATCACTGCCTGGGTCGCCGGATGCGGATCGTCCCGCCACCAGGCGAGCCGCACCGCGATCGGCTCCCCGTCGCGCACCGGCCGGTAGACGACCCCGGGCCGCGGGTACTGGTTGGCGGTGGACTCGGCCGTCATCCCGACACAGCGGCCGGTGGAGATCACGTTCAGCCAGTCGTCGACGTCGTGCGTCTCCTCGGTGGCCGGGCGAGCCTCCGGCGGCCACAGGTCCGGGGTGGTGGTGCCGGTACGGCGGTCCACCAGCAGCGTCCGCCCCGCGAGGTCGGCCATCCGCACCGAGCGGCGCCGGACCAGCGGATCGTCGGCGGCCATCGCGCACAGCCGCCGCTCCAGCCCGACGATGGCCGACTCGAACCGCCGGTCGTCCAGGGCCCGGCGTACGACGGCCAGATCGCAGGCGCCCTCCGCGAGCCCCGCGGTCGTCGAATTGACGCGCACCAGGTGCAGGTCGGTCTCCGGACGCTCCCTCCCCCACCGGCGCTGGAAGGGCAGCGTGTGCCGGCCGAGCGCCGCCCAGGCGTAGCCGATGCGCAGGTGGGCGTGGCCCGAGGTGGCGTCCCGGACCAGGTCCGCCACCTCGGCGAGCACCCGCCTGGCCTGCGCGACGACCCGCGCCCCGGCCACGGTCGGGGTCACTTCTCGCGAGGTCCGCCGCAACAGCCGTACGCCCAGGGCGCGTTCGAGCGAGGCCAGAGTGCGGGAGACGGCCGCCTGGGACACCCCGAGGGTGAGCGCGGCGTCGGTGAAGGTGCCCTCGTCGACGATGGCGACGAGACAGCGCAGCTGCCGGAGCTCCACATCCGCATCCACATCCATGACGCAAGCGTATAGATCGTCGCACAGATGCATTTTGCGCAAGCATGCCCGGCCCGCACGATCGGCGTATGCAAGGAGCCCCCGCACGCCCCGCCGCGCCCTCTCCCCTGCCCACCGCCCCGGAACGCGCAACCGTCCCCGTCGCCGGGGTGGCCACGATGGTCGGCAGCGGCCTGTCCAACCAGGTCGGCGCCGCGGTCGGATCGCTCGCCTTCCCGGTCATCGGCCCCGTGGGCGTGGTGACGGTACGTCAATACGTGGCCGCGGCAGTACTGTTGGCCGTCGGAAGGCCGCGGCTGAGGTCGTTCACCTGGCGCCAGTGGTGGCCGGTGCTGCTGCTGGCCGTGGTGTTCGGGACGATGAACCTGTCCCTCTACACGGCCGTCGACCGGATCGGCCTCGGACTGGCGGTGACCCTGGAGTTCCTCGGCCCGCTGGGCATCGCGCTGGCGACCACCCGGCGGCGGGTGGACGCGTGCTGCGCGCTGTTCGCGACCGCGGGGGTCGTCACGCTGATGCGGCCGCGGCCCTCCGCCGACTACCTCGGCATGGGGCTCGGTCTGCTCGCCGCCCTCTGCTGGGCGTCGTACATCCTCCTCAACCGCACCGTCGGCAGCCGGCTGCCCGGGGCGCAGGGGTCGGCGGCCGCGGCCATGGTGTCGGCGCTGATGTTCCTGCCGGTCGGGATCGCGGCCGCCGTACGCCACCCGCCGACCGCGGGGGCGGCCGGCTGCGCGGTGGCCGCGGGCGTGCTGTCCTCGGCGGTTCCCTACCTCGCCGACCTGTTCACCCTGCGACGGGTGCCGGCCCCGGTGTTCGGCCTGTTCATGAGCGTCAACCCGGTCCTGGCGGCCCTGGTCGGGTGGGTGGTCCTGGGGCAGGGGCTGGGATGGCCGGAGTGGACGGGCGTCGCGGCGGTGGTCGGGGCGAACGCGATCGGCATCCTCACGGCACGAGCGACGGCGTGAGCGAGAACGAGAGCGTGAGAGACGGTGAGAGCGTGAGAGACGGCGTGAGCGTGAGAGACGGCGTGAGCGGCGGCGCGACCGACGGTGCGAACGGAGCACGGCGGTCCGACTCGGCGATCCGGACGGGCTTGGTGACGTAGTCCTCCCCGCCGGGGCCGAGTTCGGCAGCAGACGGTGCAGGGCGTCGCAGGAGGCCAGGTAGAGCCGTGGGGGGCGATCGGCGGGGGCGATGCGGCGCCGTGGGCGAGGTCCGCGAGGTCCGCGAGGTCCGCGAGGTCCGCGAGGTCCGCGAGGTCCGCGAGGTCCGCGAGGTCCGGCAGCGTGGCGTCGAGGACGACCAGGTCGTACCGCTGCCGGGTGAGCCGCACCATGCCCTCGGCGCCGGTACCCGCGGTGCCGACCCGGCACAGTTTCGGCGCCCTCCGCCAGAAACCACGCCCGGCCCCAGCGGCCCTCCCTGGGAACCGCGACCGGCCCCGGCCCGCTCTCCCCCACCCCGGAAACCGCGACCGGCCCCAGCGGCTCCCTCGGAGTCCGCGCTCCGAGGAGCCCGCTCATCTCCTACGACGGCTTCGGCGCCCCGCCCTCGAACGCCGCCCGCAGCAGCGCCAGCACCCCGTCCGCCGTGACTTCCGCGGGGTTGGGGTAGGACTGACCCGCCGTCTGCGCGGCCGCCACCGCCAGGTCGGTCTCCTTCAGGCCCAGTTCCGCGAGCGAGCGCGGTGCGCCCAGGTCACCGGCCAGGCGCCACAGGGCCGTTGGGGCGTCGGCCGCGTCCAGGGCCCGGGCGACGGCCGCCGCCGCCTCGGGGGCCGCGGCGGCGTTGTACGCCAGGGCGTACGGGAGGACCACGGTGTGCGTGTCCGCGTGGGGCAGGCCGAAGGTGCCGCCGAGGACGTGGCACAGCTTGTGGTGCAGGCCCATGGTGGTGGCGCCCAGGCAGGAGCCGCAGAGCCAGGCGCCGTAGAGGGCGCGGCTGCGGGCGTCCAGGCTGCGCGGGTCTGCGGCCAGCCGGGGCAGCGCGCCCGCCATGGCGCGGACGCCCTCCTCCGCGGTCAGCGCGATCAGGGGTGAGGTGTCGGGGGCGTACAGGGCCTCGACGGCGTGCGCGAGGGCGTTGACGCCGCTGGTGACGGAGAGCGGGACGGGGAGGGTGAGGGTGAGCTCGGGGTCGTAGACGATGGCGCGGGGCAGCACGGACGGGTCGCGTCCGGTGCGTTTGGCGCCGTGTTCGGTCAGGCCCCACACCGGGGTCGCCTCGGAGCCGGAGTACGTGGAGGGGACCGCGATCAGGGGCAGGCCGGTGCGCAGGGCGATCGCCTTGCCGAGGCCGATGGCGGAACCGCCGCCGACCGCGACACAGCCGTCGGCGTCCACGGCCCGGGCCACCGCCACGGCCCGCTCGGCGACTTCGGCGGGGACGTGCATCCTGGCCCCGGTGTGCAGGCCGGCGCAGGCCGGGCCGAGGGAGTCGGCGACCGCCCGCGCGGTGTCGGCGCCGTGGGCGCCGGAGACCACCAACAGCCGCCGCAGACCGAGCCGTTGGGCCTCCCCCGCGGTCGCGGTCGTCGCGCCGCCGGGACGGAAGACGACCCGGACGGGCGGCGTCTCGTGGATGAAGTCCGCGAGGGGGTTCACACGCGCTCCAGTACGAGGTCGATGTGCGCGTGCCGGAAGGGGGTCGGCACGCCCGACTCCGCTGCCAGAGCGGGGTCGTCGGTCGGTGCGAAGTCGCGGACCAGGCTCTGCTTGACGGCGAACACCGCGTCCGAGTCGAGGTACTCGTCGCCCGCCACGAAGATGTGGGTGGTGACCGGGGTGTGGTCCGGGGCCGAGGCGATGAAGTGGATGTGGGCCGGGCGGTAGGGGTGCCGGCGGGTGGCCCTGAGCAGGTCGCCGACCGGGCCGTCGGTGGGGATCGGGTACGAGCTCGGCACGCAGGTGCGGCAGCGGAAGCGGCCCTCGCTGTCCGTGGTGAACAGGCCGCGGCCGTTGCCCGGCGGCTGGACGTCCGGCTGCTGGACGTCGTAGAAGCCGTTGCCGTCGGCCTGCCAGACGTCGACGGCCGCGCCGGGCAGCGGGGTGCCGTCGGCGGACAGGACACGGCCGCTGACCACACAGGGCTCGCCGTCGCCGACGAGGTCGATGTTCGCGCCGGGTTCGCGGGCCGGGGAGGCGGTCATGTGGAAGGGGCCGAGGACGGTCGACTCGGTGGCGGCGGGCGAGCCGTGGCCGTGGAGGGTCTCCAGCAGCATCGACAGGCCGAGCACGTCCGACAGGAGGATGAACTCCTGTCGCGTGTCCGTGCAGGTCTGTCCCGTCGCCGTGAGGAAGCGGATCGCCGCCGCCCACTCCTCCTGCGTCAGCCGGGTCTCGCGGGCGAAGTCGTGCAGATGGCGGACGAGGGCGGTGAGCAGCTCGCGCAGGCGCGGGTCGGCCGTGTCGCGCAGGCTGCGGATCGCCTCGTCGGTGACGTCGGTGGTCATGAGGGCTCCCTTCCCCGGCAGGCCCCGACCTTACGCTCCGTCACTTGATGACGGCGTTGGCCACGACCACCCCCACCCCCAGCAGCGCGTCCACCGCGCCGATCAGCACGGCCGCGGTCCACGAGCGGTGCGCCCGGCGGGCCGTCACCAGCCCGAGGGTGAACAGCAGGGTGATGTTCAGGGTGAACGCCGGGTACTCCACCCCTTTCGCGGGCCACCAGCCCCAGCCCGCCCCCGCCAGTACCGCGACCGTGGGGAGGACCGCGGCGATCAGCGGCCACTCGTTGACCAGCGTGCGCAGGGCGTCCCCGCGGCGGTGCGGGGTGCGTTCGGCGATGTAGTGGGCGTAGCCGTGGGCGAGGGCGGAGGCGAGGGCCGTGACCAGCAGCCACAGGGCGTCGTAGCGGCGGCTGTCCTGGGAGGTGTGGCCGTACTGGGTGAGCGCGGCGACCATCGAGCAGGCGAGGACGGCGCCGTAGACGCCGCCGAACAGGACGGCCTCGCGGGTGTCGTGCGGGTGCGGTGCGTCGGCGGGCTCCGCCGCGGCCTGTGCCATGTCTCCCACGATCACGTGCCTCGCGGCCGGCCGCCAGTCGCGACGAAGTGTCCTCCCACCTGGACCGATACCCCACACCCTGTCCACGGCCCAGGGGTGTGCGCGCTGGCTAGGGTCCTCCCATGAGCACCGTGAGCCACAGTTTCGCCGTCCACATCCCCGACGCCGAGCTCGAACCCGAGCCCCTCGACCCCGATCAGATCGTGTCCGGGACGCCCGAGGTGACCGGGAAGGTGCTCTGGGAGTCGGCGGACGGCAAGCAGATCCGCGGCATCTGGCAGATCACGCCGGGTGTCGTCACCGACACCGAGGCGGACGAGCTGTTCGTGGTGATCAGCGGGTCGGCCACCGTCGAGGTGGCGGGCGGGCCGACGCTGGAGGTCGGGCCCGACGACCTGGCCGTCCTGCGCGCGGGCGACCGTACGACGTGGACGGTGCACGAGACGCTGCGCAAGGCGTACGCGATCAATCTCAGCTAGGCCGTACGCCGCCGGCGGCGGTGCGTCCTCAATCCCGGCTCGGCATGTTGTACGGGGTCACGACCTGGATCGGGGACGGCAGCGTCGGCCCGGCGGGCGGCAGCGCGCCGTGGGCCCGCATGACGAGGTGGCAGGCCTCGCGGAGGTCCTGGCGCAGGTCGTGGTGGAGGACCGCGGAGAGGCGGTGCTCGCTCAGCAGGCGGGTGTTGTCGTGGTCGAGGTCGTGGGCGACGAACACCACGCACGCGCGGCCCAGGTCCGCGAAGGCGCGCAGGGTCGCGATGTTGCCGCCGCCGATGGAGTAGACGGCACGGATGTCCGGGTCGCGGGCGAGGGCGGCGCGGACGAGGTCGTACTGGGTGGCGTCCAGGCCCTGGCCCTCGGCGATCTCGACGAGGGTGCGGTCGGGGTGGTGGGCGCGCATGGCGCTGCGGAAGCCCATCTCACGCTCCTCCTCGTTGCGGAAGAAGCCGCTGCTGAGGCTGGTGAGGACGTTGCCGGGCCGGTCGCCGAGCCACTGGCCCATGAGGTACGCGGCCGTCGCCCCGGCCGCCCTGTTGTCTATGCCGACGTAGCCGAGGCGGGCGCTGGCGGGCAGGTCGGTGACCAGGGTGACGACCGGGATGCCCGCGGCCACCAGGCGTCCGACGGCCGCGGTGACCTCGGGGACGTCCGGCGCCTTGAGGATCACGCCCTGGGAGCCGCGCCGGGCTATCCGGTCCAGGGTGCGGACCTGCTCCTCGACCGGGCCGGTCTCCCGGAAGTGGAAGCGGGACCGCACGACCGCCGGGTGCAGGGCGGGCAGTTCCGCCTCCAGCGCGGCACGGACCGCGGTGCTGAAGCGCTCCGGCGCCTGCATCACTATGTCGATCATGAAGGTGCGGCCCACCAGCCGGACCTGCGTGCGCTGCCGGTCGAGGTCGGCGATGGCCTGCCGGACCTCGCGGGCGGTGCTCTCCCGGACGCCGCCCCTGCCGTTCAGGACACGGTCGACCGTGGCCTCGCTCAGACCTGCCTGACGTGCGATTTCCCGGATCGGGAAGGGGTGGCCCATGGGCAGGCTCCTTGAGGGGTTTTTGATGGCTCCGTGCCGGTTGTTCGACGGGTTTGTACTGACAAGAATGACAGCGTTGCGTCGCCCCTGTCACCGAAGCGCTGCTCGCCCTGTCATCGAGAGGACGTCGATGTCCTTCACCGCCGTACACCGCCGTGCCTGGCTGTCCGAGCAGGACTGCGACCTCGCCGCCCTGCGCCCGCTCGTCGAGCGCACCACCGACCCGGCCGACTACCCGTACGCCGACGCCGTGGAGCGGAGCGTCCTGCTCTACGACAGCGAGCGCGTCGGGGCCGCCGCGGACCGCCGTGCGGTCCAGGAGGAGCTGGTACGGGCCCTGACGGACGGGCCCGGCGTCGTGGTCTTCCGGGGCGCGTTCTGGGACCTCGCGGTCGTCGACCGGGCGACCGCCGTCTTCGAGGCGCTGATCCGCGAGCAGGACGCGGCGGGCGCCACCGCCGGGGACCACTTCGCGAAGCCCGGCGCCAACGAGCGGGTGTGGAACGCGCTGGAGAAGGCCGCCCTGTACGACCCGGCGGCGTTCGCCGACTACTACGCCAACCCCGTCCTCGCCCTGGCCGCCGAGGCCTGGCTCGGCCCCGGCTACCAGGTCACCTCCCAGGTCAACGTGGTCAACCCGGGCGGCCTCGCGCAGACCGCGCACCGCGACTACCACCTCGGCTTCCTGTCCGACGAGGTCGCCGCCGCCTACCCGTCCCATGTGCACCGCCTCTCCCCCGTGCTCACCCTTCAGGGCGCGGTGGCGCACTGCGACATGCCGGTGGAGTCGGGGCCGACGCTGTACCTGCCGTACTCGCAGACGTTCGAGCCGGGGTATCTGGCGTGGCGGCGGCCGGAGTTCCAGGCGTACTTCAAGGAGCATCACGTCCAGCTGCCGCTGGCCAAGGGCGACGCCGTCTTCTTCAACCCGGCGCTGTTCCACGCGGCCGGCACCAACCGCACCACCGATGTGCGGCGCGTCGCCAATCTGCTCCAGGTGTCCTCGGCGTTCGGGCGGGCCATGGAGACCGTGGACCGGGAGACGATGGCGAACGCGGTCTACCCGGTGCTGCTGCGGCGGGCGACGGAGGGGGCGAGCGAGGAGTGGCTGGCGAACGTCATCGCCGCGAGCGCCGAGGGCTACCCCTTCCCCACCAACCTCGACAGCGATCCGCCCATCGACGGGCTCGCCCCGCCCTCGCAGGCCGACCTGGTCCGGCGGGCCCTGCGCGAGCGGTGGACGCCGCGGACGCTGCGGGACGAGCTGCGGGCGGCGGCCGAGCGGCGCGCGAGCTGAAAGGAACGTACTCCCATGGCACTTCAGGGACTTCTGGAGGACAAGGTCGTCCTCGTCAACGGCGGCAGCCAGGGCGTGGGCGCCGCGATCGCGCGGGCCGCGGTGCGTGAGGGCGCGGTCGTGGCCGTGTCCGGTCGGCGCCCGGAGCCGGGCGAGGCGCTGGTGGCCGAGCTGACGGCGGCCGGCGGCAAGGCCATGTTCGTGCGGGCCGACCTCGCGGACGCCGAGCAGGCGAAGGCGTCGGTGGCGTCGGTGGTCGCCGTGTACGGCCGGATCGACTGCCTGGTGAACTCCGCGGGCCTGACCTCCCGGGGCACGCTGCTCGACACCACGCCCGAGCTGTTCGACCAGCACATCGCCATCAACCTCAAGGCGCCGTTCTTCGCGATGCAGGCCGCGGTCGCCGACATGGTGGCCCGCGAGGCGCCCGGCACGGTGGTCAACATCATCACGTCCTCGGCGCACGGCGGGCAGCCGTTCCTCGCCCCGTACGTGGCCGCGAAGGCCGGGCTGATCGGCCTGACCCGCAACGCCGCGCACGCGCACCGCTGGGACCGGGTACGGATCAACGGGCTGAACATCGGCTGGACGGCGACCGAGGGCGAGGACGCCACGCAGAGGACGTTCCACGGCGCCGCGGACGACTGGCGCGAGCAGGCCGCCGCGAGGCTGCCCATGGGCAAGCTCGGCCAGCCGGACGAGATCGCCGACTTCGTGGTCCTGCTGCTGTCCGACCGGTCGGGCGTGGTCACCGGCTCGGTGATCGACTGGGACCAGAACGTCCTCGGCGGCCTGGACTGAACCTCACCAGCACTGTCACTGCAAGAACCCTCAAGGAGCTGCACCCCCCATGCGCATCGGAATCCTCGGCCTCGGCCGCATCGGCGCCTTCCACGCCGAGACCCTCTCCGGACTCGACGCGGTCGACTCGCTCGTCCTCACCGACCCGTTCGCGGACGCCGCCAAGGCCGCCGCGGAGAAGTTCGGCGGCGAGGTCGTGGACTCGCCGGAGGCGCTGCTGGCCGCCGGGGTGGACGGCATCGTCGTGGCCGCCGCCACCGACGCCCACCCGGCGCTGATCCTGGCCGGCGTCGAGGCCGGCATCCCCGTCTTCTGCGAGAAGCCCGTCGCCAAGCACATGAGCGAGGGCGTGGAGGTCCTCAAGGCGATCCGGGGTACGGACGTGCCGATCCAGATCGGCTACAACCGGCGCTTCGACGCCGGATTCGTCGCGGCCCGGGCCGCCGTGCACTCGGGCGAGCTGGGCAAGCTGCACACGGTCCGCTCCACGACCCTCGACCCGGCGCCGCCGCCCGCCGCGTACGTCGCCGCCTCCGGTGGCATCTTCCGGGACTGCTCGGTGCACGACTTCGACATCATCCGCTGGGTGACCGGGCGCGAGGTGACCGAGGTGTACGCCGTCGGCGGCAACCGCGGCGCCGACTACATCAAGGCCGCGGGCGACGCCGACACCACCGGCGCGATCCTCACCCTGGACGACGGCACGATCGCGGTGGTCTCCAACTCCCGCCACAACAAGCGGGGTTACGACGTCCGCATGGAGCTGCACGGCTTCGAGGACTCGATCGCCGTCGGCCTGGAGGACAAGCTGCCGCTGCGCTCGGTGGAGCCCGGGGTGACCTTCCCGGCCGGGACGCCGCACGACTTCTTCATGGACCGCTTCACCGCCGCCTACCGCGCCGAACTCACCGCTTTCACCGAGGTCGTGGCGGGCAGCCGTCCCTCCCCGTGCACGGTGGAGGACGCCCTGGAGGCCGGCTGGATCGCCGAGGCCTGCACACTGTCCCTGCACGAGCACCGTCCCGTCACCATCGAGGAGGTACGGCAGGCATGAGCGAGCCGGGCCGGGAACCACTGCGCATCGGAGTCCTGGGAGCCGCGCGGATCACCGCGGGCTCCCTCATCGCCCCGGCCCGGACGACCGGCCACCGCGTCGTCGCGGTGGCCGCCCGCGACCGGTCCCGCGCCGAGGAGTTCGCGCGCGAGCACGGCGTGGAGCGGGTCGTGGACTCCTACGCCGATCTGATCGCGGACCCCGAGGTCGAGGCCGTCTACAACCCCCTGGCGAACGGCCTGCACGGGCCGTGGAACCTGGCCGCCCTCGCGGCGGGCAAGCACGTGCTGTCGGAGAAGCCGTCGGCGAGCAACGCCGAGGAGGCCGCCGAGGTGCGGGAGGCGGCGGCGAAGTCCGGGACCGTCTTCATGGAGGCGTTCCACTACCTCTTCCACCCGGTCACGCGGCGCCTGCACGAGCTCCTCGGGAGCGGTGAACTCGGCGAGCTGCAGAGGGTGGAGACGATGGTCGCCATCGCCGCGCCCCCGGACACCGACCCGCGCTGGTCGCTGCCGCTGGCCGGCGGTGCCGTGATGGATCTGGGCTGCTACAGCCTGCACGCCGTGCGCATGCTGGCCCCGTTCGGCGGCGGCACGCCCCGGCTGGTCTCCGCACGCGGCGGCGAGCGGGCGGGGGCGCCGGGCGTGGACGAATGGCTGGACGCGGAGCTGGAGTTCCCCGGCGGGGCCACGGCGTCCGCGCGCTGCCACATGGCGTACGACGGCCTCGACATGAGCTGCCGGATCGTCGGCAGCCGGGGCGAGGCGTACGCGCCCAACTTCGTGCTGCCGCACCTCGACGACCGGGTGGTGGTGCGCACCGCCGCGGGCGAGCGCACCGAGCGGCTCGGCACCAGGTCGTCGTACACCTACCAGTTGGACGCGTTCGCGGCGCGGGTCCGGGAGGGGACGCCGGTGCCGCTCGACGCGGACGACGCGGTGGCGACGATGGAGCTGATCGACGCGGGCTACCGGGCGGCGGGCTTCGAGCCGCGGCCCCGGTCGGTGGTCGCGCGCCTGGCATGATCGAGGGCATGGCCGCACCCATCGCTCCCGCTCACGTCACCGACATCCAGCAGGTGCTGGCGGACCACTCCCGCTACTGGGGCGAGCGCGACCTGCGCTCGCTCCATCTCCTGGCCCTGGTGCAGGAGTTCGGGTCGACGTGCCTGGTCGCCCGCGACGACACCGGCATCCTGGGCTACCTCGTCGGGTTCGTCACGCCCGACGCCACCGGGTACGTCCATCTGATCGCCACCCGTGACGACGCGCGCGGCACCGGGCTCGGCCGCCGGCTGTACGACGCCTTCACCGAGGCCGCGCGGAAGCAGGGCGCGGTCCGGCTGAAGGCCATCACCTCCGTGACCAACACGGGATCGGTCGCCTTCCACCGAAGTCTGGGCTTCGACGCCCGTGTCCAGGAGGACTACAACGGTCCCGGTCAGCCGATGGTGGTCTTCACCCGCCCGCTCCCCGAACCCGGTCAGGCGTAGAGCCCCGGGCGCTCCACCAGCTCGACCTCCATCCGCCCGCCGTCCGTCAGCGCCCGCACCCCGGCCTCGCAGACGGCGGCGGCCGCGTACCCGTCCCAGACGCTCGGCCCGGTGACCTCGCCCCGGCGGGTGGCGTCGGCCCAGGCCTGGAGCTCGCGGTCGTAGGCGTCGGCGAAGCGGTCGGTGAAGTCCTGGGCGATGGTGCCGCCCCAGCGGCCGGCCATGTTGGTGACCATGGCGTGGCCGTCGCCGATGCGGGCGGTGCCGCGTTCGCAGACCGCCTCGGCCTGGACCTGGTAGCCGAAGCCGCAGTTGACGAAGATCTCCACGTCGGCGACCGCGCCGCCGTCCGTCTCGAACACCACGAACTGCGGGTCCTGCAAGGCGTCCGGCGCGTTCGCCGAGCGTCTCGGCCGCAGCACGGTGACGGCGGTGATCTCCTCGTCGAGCAGCCAGCGGGTGACGTCCGCCTCGTGCGCCACCGAGTCGCTGATGAGCATCTCGCTGGTGAAGAAGGGCGGGCTGGCCGCGTTGCGGTGCCGGTTGTGGAGGAGCAGCGGGCGGCCCAACTGGCCCGTGTCCAGCAGGGCCTTGAGGCGCACGTACTCGGGGTCGTAGCGCCGCATGAAGCCGACCTGGACCCGCCGGTGGCCGAGTCTCCGTTCGGCTTCCAGGACCCGTAGGGCCGAGGCCGCGTCCGGGGTGAGCGGCTTCTCGCACAGCACCGGGAGGTCGCGTTCGAGGGCGGCCAGCAGCGCGGCCTCGTGCGCGGGCCCCGGGGAGGCGATCAGTACGGCGTCCACGTCGTCGGCGGTCATCGCCGACAGCGGGTCGGTGTAGGCGGTGCAGCCGTCGACGCGGGCCGCCACGGCCTTGGCGCGCTCCGCGTCGGTGTCGACGACGGCGCTCACCCGGGCGCCGCTGACGACGCCCTGGATGCGCCGCACATGGTCGGCGCCCATCTTTCCCGTTCCGATGACGGCGACTCGGAGAATGTCGCTCGGCGTCATGACGTCGCCCCCTTCAGGCGCCGCAGGACCTCAGGTACTTGCGGGTGCGCACCGCGATCGGCAGTGGCTTGTCCGGCTCGCACGGGTACATGTCCTGCTCGACGATCGCGAACAGGTCCACGCCCAGCTTCTGTGCCGCCACCAGGACCGGCTCCAACTCCGGTACACCGGAAGGCGGCTCGCACATCACGCCGCGCTGCACGGCCGGTCCGAACGGCACCTCGTCCGCCACCACGTCGGCGAGGATCGCGGGGTCGACCTGCTTGAGGTGCAGATAGCCGATGCGTTCGCCGTACGTCTCGATCAGCTTGACGCTGTCGCCGCCGCAGTAGGCGTAATGCCCGGTGTCCAGGCAGAGGTTGACGAGTTCGGAGTCGGTCGAGTCGAGGAAGCGCTCGACGTGGTCCTCGGTGTCGAGGTGGGTGTCGGCGTGCGGGTGGACGACGATGTCGAGGCCGTACGCCTCCTTCACCTCGTGTCCGAGCCGCTCCATGCCCTTGGTGAGGTGGGCCCACTGCTCGTGGGTCAGCTCCGGGGGTTCGAGGAGCTCGGCGGTCTTGTCGTCCCGCCAGAAGGACGGGATGACGACGAGGTGCTGCGCGCCCATCGCCTGGGTGAGGGCGGCGACCTGGCTGACGTGTTCCCAGGTCGGCTCCCAGACCGAGGGGCCGCGATGCAGGCCGGTGAAGACGGTGCCCGCCGAGATCTTGAGGTCGCGCTTCGCGACCTCGTCGGTGAGCCGGGCCGGGTCGGTCGGCAGATAGCCGTACGGACCCAGCTCGATCCACGCGTAGCCGGCCTCGGCGACCTCGTCCAGGAACCGTCGCCACGGCACCTGTTGCGGGTCGTCGGGGAACCAGACGCCCCAGGAGTCGGGGGCGGAGCCGACCCGGATGCGGTCCAGGGGGGTCACGACGGGTCTTCCTCGGTCGTCACCACCGGTGCGGTGAGGTCGCCCGCCTCGGGCAGCTCTTCGACGTCGACGCCGCGGACCTGGGCCAGCTCGTGCTTGAGGGCGGCCAGTTCGGAGCCGCCGGCCATGTGGTTGGTGAGCTCCTCCAGGCTGACCTCGTCGCGGGAGGCGTTGAGTTCCATGGTGCCCAGGCGCAGCACGCTGAAGTGGTCGCCGACCATGTAGGCGTGGTGCGGGTTGTGGGTGATGAAGATGACGCCCAGTCCGCGGTCGCGGGCGGCGGCGATGTACTTCAGCACCACACCGGACTGCTTCACGCCGAGCGCGGCGGTGGGCTCGTCCAGGATGAGGACGCGGGCGCCGAAGTGGACGGCGCGGGCGATCGCCACGCACTGGCGCTGGCCGCCGGACAGCGTGCCGATCGGCTGCTCCAGGTCGTCCAGGACGATGCCCATGTTGCGCAGCTCCGCGTCGGCGGTCTGCTTCATCTTCTCGATGTCCAGGCGCCGCAGCGGCCAGGGGCCCTTGGTCAGCTCGGAGCCGAGGAAGAAGTTGCGCCACACCGGCATGAGCGGGACCACGGCCAGGTCCTGGTACACGGTGGCGATGCCCTTGTCGAGGGCCTCGCGCGGGGTGGTGAAGCGTACCGGGGCGCCGTCGACGAGGAACTCGCCCTCGGTGTGCTGGTGCAGCCCCGAGATGATTTTGATCAGGGTCGACTTTCCGGCGCCGTTGTCGCCCAGCACACAGGTGACCTGGCTGGGGTGGACCTTGAGGTCGACACCGTGCAGGGCGCGGATGTTGCCGTACGACTTGCCCGCGTTGCGGAGTTCGACGATCGCGCCGTCGCTCCCCTGGGGGACGGTGTCGGCGAGGACGGCCCCGTGGGTTCCGTTGGATGTCATCACGTCACCTCCGGGTCGCCGTACGGCTGACCCACAGATTGATCAGGACGGCGCCGAGCAGCATCACGCCCAGGAAGGCCTTGAACCAGTCCGGGTTCCAACCGGCGTACACGATGCCCTGCTGCACCATGCCGAACATGAACGCCCCGAAGACCGGGCCGATCGCGGAGCCGGCACCACCGGTCAGCAGACAGCCGCCGATGACGGCCGCGGAGATGTAGATGAGCTCCTGGCCCACGCCTTCACCGGACTGCACGGTGTTGAAGGAGAACAGGTTGTGCATGCCGACGAACCAGGCGCCGAACCCGACCAGCATGAACAGCGAGATCTTCGTGAAGGTCACCGGCACACCGACGGCCCGGGCGGAGTCCTTGTTGCCGCCGACGGCGAAGATCCAGTTGCCGTACTTGGTGCGCAGCAGCACCCAGGTCGCCAGCGCGGCGAAGACCAGCCAGTACACGATCGTGATCTTGATCTGGACGCCGCCGACCTCGAAGGACGACGCGAAGATCTTCTTGGCCTGGTCGAAGCCGTCCATGTCGGAGATGTCGTCGGTGGCCACGTTGCCGGTGACGAGCTTGGTGACCGCCAGGTTCACGCCCTGGAGGATCAGGAAGGAGCCCAGGGTGATCAGGAAGCTCGGCAGACCGGTCTTGACGACCAGCCAGCCGTTGAGGAACCCGATGGCGAGCGACACGACCAGGGCGGCGACCACGCCCATCCACACGTTCAGCGTGAGCTCGTAGGCGAGCATGCTCGCGGTCAGCGCGGAGGTGATGACCGCGACGCCGGACGACAGGTCGAACTCGCCGCCGATCATCAGCAGCGCGACCGGCAGGGCCATGATCCCGATGGTCGACGACTGGTAGAGGATGTTGGCCATCGAGCTGCCCTCGCGCACCGGCGGTGCGGAGACCAGGAAGAAGACGTAGACGGCGACGGCGCCGAGGAAGACGCCGACCTCGGGGCGGGCCAACAGCCGCAGGGCAAGGGGACGTCGGGCGGTCCGGCCGTCGGTCTCCTTCGGGCCGGGGGCCGGCGGTGTGGTCACCGCCGGCTCGGCGTGCTGGGTCATACTGATCACCGGGTGCCCTTCGCGGCGTACTTGGCGACCGCGTCGACGTTGGACTTGTCCACGAAGGCGGGGCCGGTCAGTACCGGCTGCTCGCCGCCGCCCATGTAGTTGCCGTTGTTCTTGTAGAGCCAGAGCGAGTCGACCGAAAGGTAGCCCTGGAGGTACGGCTGCTGGTCGACGGCGAAGGCGATGCTGCCCTTGCTGATGGCGCCGGTCAGGTCCTTGTTGAGGTCGAAGGTGGCGACCTTGGCCTTGCTGCCGGCGTCGGACACCGACTGCGCGGCGGTCAGCGCGATGGGGGCGCCGAGGGCGACGACGTAGTCGATGGACTTGTCCTGGCTGAGCTTGGCGGTGATGGTCGACTTCACGGACGGCATGTCGGCGCCGTTGACGTTGACCGTCTGGAACTTGCCCTCGAAGGTCTTCTTCACGCCGTCGCAGCGCTGGGTCAGACCGATGTTGCCCTGCTCCTGGATGACACAGACGGCGCTCTTGGCGCCCTCCTCGTTCAGCCGCTTGCCGAGGGCCTCACCGGCGACGGTCTCGTCCTGGCCGAAGAACTCCATCAGGCCGAGCTTCTGCCACTCGCTGACACCGGAGTTGAGGCCGACGACGGGTATGTTCTTGGCCTTCGCCTTGGCGATGACGTCCTTCAGGGCGTCGGGCTTGGCCAGGGTGACCGCGATGCCGTCGACCTTCTGGTCGATGGCGTTCTGCACCAGGGTGGCCTGGCCTCCGGCGCTCGGGTCGTTCGTGTAGATCAGCTTGACGTTGTCCTTGGCGGCGGCGGCCTCGGCGCCCTTGCGGACGATGTCCCAGAAGGTGTCGCCGGGCGACTGGTGCGTGATCAGGGCGACCGTCATGCGCGGGGTGCTGGCCTTGCCGGCGGAGGCGCCGTCCGCGCTCTCCTCCGACTTCTTGCCCCCGGAGCTGCTGGAGCAGCCGGCGAGGGTCAGGGCAGCGGCCGCGGCCAGCGCCACAACGGGGGTCAGTCTGCGGGACTGGGAGCGAGAAGAGCGGTCCATCTTTCCTGCACCTCACTGTGCTTTGCGGGGGAAAGGAAGAGAGATCTCGGTGATCCGAGGCCCGGGATCTTGGCATGTCCGGGTCGCGGGCCGCAAATACGGCGGTTGCGCTGGGACGGAATCCAATCCCTGGGCGTGGCCCCTGTCAATACTTTGTTAAGACATCATTTCACGTACAGGTCCGAATGTAAGTACAAAGTATTGACAGGGTCACCTCCCGCGTCCTACACCTGAGACTCGCAGGCCCCCGCGCGGGCCGCACGTCAGCCGAGTCCGAGGAGCGTCGCGCATGGTCGTACCCGCCCAGCCCTTCGACTTGATCACGATCGGTCGCACCGGAGTCGATCCTCACGCACGGCAGCCGGGCATGGCGTCGGACGATGTGCAGACCTCCGGGACGTTCCTGGGCGGTTCTGCGGCGAACACGGCCGTCGCCCCCCGGCTCACCTCCTCCTCCACCATGCCGACGCGGCCGGAGGTCGAGAGCCTCCTGACAGCGGCGGCATCTTGGACAGCACCTCGTGCGGCGCCTTGAGCGACACCGTCCACGACCGGCCCGAGCACCCCGGCCCCCGCCCCCGACCCCCGGAGAAGTCCTGATGAGCAGCCCCACCCGCCGCCTGACCGTCGCCCAGGCCCTGGTGCGTTTCCTGTCCGTGCAGTACACCGAGCGCGACGGTGTGCGGCAGCGGCTGATCGCCGGCACCTGGGGCATCTTCGGCCACGGCAATGTCGCGGGCGTCGGCCAGGCGCTCCTGGAGGCGGGCGAGGAGGCGATGCCGTTCCACCAGGGCCGCAACGAACAGGCCATGGTGCACGCGGCCGTCGGCTACGCCCGCCAGCTCGACCGCCTCTCCGCGCAGGCGGTGACGACGTCCATCGGCCCGGGCGCCACGAACCTCGTCACCGGCGCCGCCCTGGCCACCATCAACCGGCTCCCGGTCCTCCTCCTGCCCGGCGACTACTTCGCCTCGCACGCCCCCGACCCGCTGCTCCAGCAACTGGAGCACCCCACCGAGGCGGACGTGTCGGTCAACGACACCCTGCGCCCGGTCTCCCGCTACTTCGACCGGATCACCCGCCCCGAGGCCCTGATCCCGTCCGCCCTCAACGCCATGCGGGTCCTCGCCGACCCCGCCGAGACCGGCGCGGTGACCCTGGCCCTGCCGCAGGACGTGCAGGCCGAGGCGTACGACTGGCCGGAGGAGTTCTTCGCCGAGCGCGTGTGGCACGTACGGCGGCCCGCGCCCGACCCCTACGAGCTGGCGGCGGCCGTGGCGGCGATCCGGGCCGCCGAGCGCCCCCTGATCGTCGCGGGCGGCGGGGTGCACCACAGCAGGGCCGAGGAGGCCTTGAAGACGTTCGCCGACGCCACCGGCATCCCGGTCGCCTCCACGCAGGCCGGCAAGGGCTCCCTGCGCCACGACCACCCGGCCGACCTCGGCGGCATCGGCCACACCGGCACCGCGGTCGGCGACGCCCTCGCCCGCACCGCGGACCTGGTGATCGGCGTCGGCACCCGCTACACGGACTTCACCACCGCCTCCGGCACCCTCTTCCAGAATCCGGGCGTCAGGTTCGTCAACCTCAACATCACCGCGTTCGACGCCCACAAGCTGGCGGCACGGACTCTGGTGTGCGACGCCCGGACGGGGCTGACTGCGTTGACGGAGGCGTTGGCGGGTCATCGCGTGAACTCGGTTCACGAGGCGGAGTACCGCGCCGGGAAGGAACGTTGGGAGCAGGTGGTCGACACGGCTTTCAGCGCCCCCGACGACCACGCCGTACCGACCCAGACCCAGGTGCTCGGCGCGCTGGACGCGGTCGTGGGCGACGACGACGTGGTCATCAACGCGGCCGGTTCGCTCCCCGGCGACCTGCACAAGCTGTGGCGGGCCCGCAGCCCGCGCCAGTACCACCTGGAGTACGGCTACTCCTGCATGGGCTACGAGATCCCGGCCGCCATCGGCGTCCAGCACGCCACTCCCGACACGCCCGTGTGGGCGCTGGTCGGCGACGGCACCTATCTGATGATGCCGACCGAGATCGTCACGGCCGTGCAGGAGGGCCTGCCGATCAACCTGGTCCTCATCCAGAACCACGGCTACGCCTCCATCGGCGGCCTGTCGGAGTCGGTCGGCGGGGAGCGCTTCGGCACCGCCTACCGCTACCGCTCCGCCGACGGCACCTTCTCCGGCGCGCCGCTCCCCGTCGACCTGGCCGCCAACGCGGGCAGCCTCGGTATGGACGTGCTGCGCGCCAAGACGGTCCGCGAGCTGCGCGAGGCACTCGCCACGGCCCGCGCCTCCGACCGCCCCACCTGCGTCTACGTCGAGACGGGCCCCGCCGGTCCGGCCGCTCCCCCGGCCGAGGCCTGGTGGGACGTGCCGGTGGCCGCGACCGCGTCCCGCGAGGCCGCCGTACGGGCCAGGGAGGAGTACGACCGGCAGGTCGCCGCCCGCCGCACCCATCTGTGACGCCCCGCGCCCGCTCCACCGAGGGAGGTACCCCCATGGCGAAGACCGGCGGTCGCTCACGCACCGCTCCCCCTGCCGCCTCCGCGCTCGACTCCGTGCACTTCGCCCTGGACCGGAGCAGTCCGGTGCCCCTCTACTACCAGCTCGCCCAGCAGCTGGAGGCGGCGATCGAGCACGGCGTCCTCGCCCCGGGGAACCTCCTGGGCAACGAGATCGACCTCTCCGTACGCCTCGGCCTGTCCCGCCCGACGGTCCGCCAGGCCATCCAGACCCTGGTCGACAAGGGCCTGCTGGTGCGGCGGCGCGGGGTGGGCACGCAGGTGGTGCACAGCCAGGTCAAGCGAGGACTCGAACTGAGCAGTCTCTACGACGACCTGGAGACGGCCGGGCAGGGGCCGACCACACAGGTGCTGCGCAACGAACACGTCCCGGCCGCCGCCGACGTCGCCGCCGCCCTCGGCATCGCGGAGGGCGCCGACGTCGTCGTACTGGAACGACTGCGCTGTACCCACGGCCAGCCGGTGGCGTTCCTGTGCAACTACCTGCCGGCGACCCTCCTCGAACTCGACACCCCGAGACTGGAGTCGACGGGCCTGTACCGGTTGATGCGCTCGGCGGGCATCACCCTGCACAGCGCCCGCCAGACCGTCGGCGCCCGCAGCGCCACCGCCGAGGAGGCGGCCCGCCTCGGCGAGCGGGAGGGCACCGCGCTGCTGACCATGCAGCGCACGGCCTACGACGACACCGGACGGCCGGTGGAGTACGGCACGCACATCTACCGCGCGTCCCGGTACGCGTTCGACTTCCAGTTGCTCGTCCGCCCCTGAGACCGCGCCGGACGCGACGACCTAGTGGGCGCCGTCCAGGCGGGCCCGCTGGTCCCCGGTCAGTTCCAGGTCGACGGCGGCCAGGTTCTCCTCCAGCTGGGCCAGGGACGACACCCCGGCCAGCGGGAGGATCGGCAGGGCGCCGCCGATCTGCCAGGCCAGCACGACCTGGTTGACCGTCGCGCCGGTCTCCCGGGCCACCTCCCGGAGGACCTTGAGCCGGGCGGCGGTGCCGGGGTGGTCGAAGTCGGCGGGGAGGCGGTCGGGGTGGGCGTAGGCGCCCTTGAGCAGGGGTGAGTACGCGACGAGGGTGAGGGCGGGCTCCGCGCGCAGATACGACAGGAGCTCCGCGCCCGCGTGCCCGAGGCTGCCGTCGGGCCAGAAGTCGTCGGGCACGTCGAGACGGGGCCGCAGATGGCTGTGGGCGTACTGGAGCACCTCGTAGCCGGGCAGTCCCGCCGCGGCGGCGATCGCGCGGGCCCGCTCCACCCGCCACACGGCGTGGTTGCTGGCGCCGAGCAGGCCGACGGTGCCCTCGTCGACGAGTTCGGCGAAGCCCTCGACGGTCTCCCGCAGCGGCACGTCGTAGTCCTCGATGTGCGCGTAGAGCAGGTCCAGCTTCGCCACGCCCAGCCGTTCCCGGCTGCGCTCGGCGGACTCGCGGATCACCTTCGCCGAGAGGCCCTCGGCGTTGTCGGTGTAGCTGGTGCCGGGGGCCAGGGGGCGGGCGCCGAGCTTGGTGGCGATGAAGACCTCCTCGCCGATGCCGCGGCTGCGCCGCCAGCGCCCGAGGAGTTCCTCGCTCTGGCCGCCCTGGCCGCCGTCGACCCAGAACGCGTAGTTGTCGGACGTGTCGATGAAGTTGCCGCCCGCCTCCACATAGCGGTCGAGCAGCGCGAAGGACGTCGCCTCGTCCGTGCGCGAGCCGAACAGCATCGCGCCGAGGGCGAGGACGCTGACCTCGCGGCGGTTCTTCGGGTCGGTGCCGATGGTGCGGTACTTCATGGGACTCCCCTCCCGTTCACGCGCCCTCGGTCGGGGTGCGCGAACGGGAGTCTTCCTGCTGGAGCGCACTTCAAGTCAAGGGACCACGTCCCGGCTCACGAGGACGCGAACGGCCCTTCCAGCGCGGCCCATTGGAGGAGCATGATCGTCTTGGCGTCGGCGATCTCGCCGGTGCGGATCATCTCCAGGGCCCTGCGGAAGGGCAGTTCGAGGATCTCGATGTCCTCGCCCTCCTCGTCGAGGCCGCCGCCCTCGTGGGTGCGGGTCGACGGACCGTACGCGGCGGCGTAGAAGCTGACGCGCTCGGTGACCGAACCGGGGCTCATGTAGACGTCGAAGACGTGCCGGACCTCGCCGATGGTGTGCCCGGTCTCCTCCACCACCTCGCGCCGCACCGCGATCTCCGGGTGCTCGTCCTCGTCGTCGAGCACTCCGCCCGGGGTCTCGACGAGCATGCCGTCGGGGTGGCCGTTGACGTACACGGGGAAGCGGAACTGCCGGGTGAGCAGGACGGTTTCCCGGTCGGCGTCGTAGAGGAGCATGGTGGCGCCGTTGCCGCGGTCGTGCGTCTCGCGCTGCTGGGTGCTCCAACTGCCGTCGGCGCGCTGCAGGTCGAAGGTGGTGGCCCGCTCGACGTACCAGTGGCTGGAGAGCAGTTTCACGTCACGGACCTTGACGCGGGGGTTGCCGGTCAGGTCCAGGCCGGTGCGGTCGAGCCCGGTGCGGCCCCGGCCGTCGGGGGTGTCGACGCCGGCGGTCATCGGGCACCGGCCGGGCGGAGCGGGGGGAGCGAGTTGGTCATGTGGGCCTTCTATCATCCCGCGACGCCGGAACGCCGCGGGACGGCGGCGGCGCCTGCGCGAGCACGCAGCGTCGCATCGTGTTAGACTTTCAGAGTTGCAGTTGTGGTACCCATGAACCTATGTGCGCCTGACGGGAATGCTTATCCTCAGGCGCATTATTTGTTTTCCCGGCATCTCCGGATGGGGCCTCTGCCTACTGAAGGAGAAAGTCATGGCACAGGGAACCGTCAAGTGGTTCAACTCTGAAAAGGGTTTCGGCTTCATCGAGCAGGACGGCGGCGGCCCCGACGTCTTCGCCCACTACTCGAACATCGCGACCCAGGGCTTCCGTGAGCTGCAGGAGGGCCAGCGGGTCTCCTTCGACGTCACGCAGGGCCAGAAGGGCCCGCAGGCGGAGAACATCGTCCCCGCCTGATCGCCGGACGCGTATTCCGCTCACCGGGGTCCGCACCGTCTTGGTGCGGACCCCGGTTTGTGCTGTTTCCAGGAAGGCAGACCACCGCATGTCCCGCAGGCCCCAGAAGTCGAACCGGCGCGCCTCGTCCCCCTCACCGTCCGTGTCGCCGCCGAAGGAATTCCGGCTGCCGGAAACCACGACACCCGCACTTCCCGCCGTCGAGGACTTCGCCGACCTGGACATGCCCGCGGGGCTGCTGAAGACCCTCACCGCACAGGGCGTGACCACGCCCTTCCCGATCCAGGCCGCGACGCTGCCGAACTCGCTCGCCGGGCGTGACCTGCTCGGACGCGGACGCACCGGCTCCGGCAAAACCCTCGCCTTCGGTCTGGCGCTGCTGGCCCGTACGGCCGGACAGCGCGCGCAGCCCAAGGCTCCGCTGGGCCTCGTCCTGGTGCCCACCCGGGAACTTGCCCAGCAGGTGACGGACGCCCTGACGCCTTACGCGACGGCGGTCAACCTCCGGATGGCCACTGTGGTCGGCGGTCTCTCCATCACCCGGCAGGCCGCCACGATCCGGCGCGGCGCCGAGGTGCTGGTGGCGACACCGGGCCGGCTCAACGATCTCGTGGAGCGCGGGGACTGTGTCCTCGACCAGGTCGGCATCACGGTGCTGGACGAGGCCGACCAGATGACCGACATGGGGTTCCTGCCCCAGATCACCAAGCTGATCCAGCAGGTACGGGCCGACGGGCAGCGGATGCTGTTCTCGGCCACCCTGGACCGCAACATCGACCGTCTGGTGCAGCGGTTCCTGACCGACCCGGTGGTCCACTCGGTGGACCCGTCCGCGGGCGCGGTGACCACCATGGAGCATCACGTGCTCCACGTCCTGGACGAGACCGACAAGAAGGCCGTCACCACGCGCATCGCGGCCCGCGACGGCCGGGTCATCCTCTTCCTCGACACCAAGCGGTCCGCGGACCGGCTCACCAAGCGGCTGCTGTCCGTCGGCGTCCGGGCGGCGGCGCTGCACGGCGGCCGCTCCCAGCCGCAGCGCAACCGCACCCTGGAGCAGTTCAAGAACGGCCAGGTCACGGCACTGGTGGCGACGAACGTCGCGGCTCGTGGCATACACGTGGACGACCTCGACCTCGTCGTGAACGTCGATCCCCCGACCGACCACAAGGACTACCTCCACCGGGGCGGTCGCACCGCCCGCGCCGGCGGTTCCGGCAGCGTGGTCACGCTGGTCCTGCCCGACCAGAAGCGCGACGTCACGCGTCTGATGTCGGACGCGGGCATCCGCCCCCGGACGGCCCGGATCACGTCCGGGGACGCGGCCCTGGCCACGATCACCGGAGCCCGCGAGCCCTCCGGTGTGGCCGTCACCATCGAGATCCCCCAGCCGACACCGTCGACGGCGTCCCGACCGGACCGGAAGACCGGCGCCAAGCCCGGAAGCCGGTCCGGCCGCCGGCGCCGCAACGGCGCCGAGTCCCAGGGGCAGCCCGGCACCCAGGCCCAGTCCGGGGCCCGTTCCTCGTCGGGCGGTGCCGCGAGGGCCGGGAACGAGGGCTCCGCCCGCCGGGCCGGCGCGGGAGCCGGGAAGGCCAAGAGCGGCGCCGCCGCGGCGGGCGGCCGGACCGCCCCCCGCCGGTCCCCGGCCGGCGCCTCGGGCCGCGCCGCCTCCGGCCAGGCCGGCCGCGCGTCCGGTGGCCGCCGGACAGCGTCCCGCAGGTCCACCGGGGGCGCTGCGTAGCTCCCTGGGGGCCGGTCTCCGGCCGGCCCCCGAAAACAACCTCAGGAAACAACCGCAGGGAACAACCGCAGAGAACAGAAGAGAACAACCGAAAGGCCGTTTCAGATGCCTCTGAAACGGCCTTCGTGTTACTGCTCCACGACTTCGAAAAGTCGGGACGACAGGATTTGAACCTGCGACCCCTTGACCCCCAGTCAAGTGCGCTACCAAGCTGCGCCACGTCCCGGTGCGTCTCGCGCGGTGGAACCGCGTGATCACGCGTTGAGTACTTTACCCCACGCCGGGGACCGCTTCGAAGAGGGCCCGGTGAGGAGGGCCGGTGAGGCGAGCCCCGGTGCGCGCGGGACAATCGGCGTATGGGCAGCACATCCTCAGGACGGCCGACCGGGGCACGCGACCGCGACGACGAGGGCCGGGCGCGCAACGCCCGGCCGCGGGACGGGCTCGGCAGGCCCCTGCCGTACGGGGCGGAGGGCGTGGCCCGGCAGCCCGAGGGCGTGCTCCGTACGCCGGAGCGGAGCGTCGTGGAGGCGCAGGAGCTGCTGGACGCGGGGAAGCCGTTCCACGCTCACGAGGTGTTCGAGGACGCCTGGAAGTCGGGGCCCGAGGAGGAACGGGGGCTGTGGCGGGGCCTGGCCCAGCTCGCGGTGGGGCTCACGCACGCGGCCCGGGGCAACGTCACCGGCGGGGCGCGGTTGCTGCGGCGCGGGGCGGGGGCGGTGGAGGAGTGGGCGTCGCGCGGGGGACGGGCACGGCCGTACGGGATGGATCTCGGCGGTCTCGCCGCATGGGCGCGGCAGCTCGCCGGGGAGGTGGAACGCGGGGACACGGCCGTGGACGCCCGCGCCCGGGCACCCCGGCTGCGGCCTTGACCTGGGACTCGGTGCCGTCGCCGTCAGTGGCGTACGGCAGACTCGGGGGGTGCGAAAGATTCATGTCATCGGTATCGGCGCGGGCGACCCCGACCAGCTGACCCTCCAGGCGGTCAAGGCGCTGCGGAGCACGGACGTGTTCTTCGTCCTCGACAAGGGCGAGGTGAAGAGCGATCTCACCGACCTGCGCCGGGACATGCTCCAGGCGCACATACCCGAGGGGACGTACCGCGTCGTCGAGGCCCGTGACCCCGACCGTGACCGCACGGCGGGCGGCGCGGCCTACTCCCCCGCCGTCGGGGACTGGCGCAGCGCGCGTGCCGCGATCTACGAGCGGCTGATCGCCGAGGAGCTGGGCGAGGACGAGAGCGGCGCGTTCCTGGTGTGGGGCGACCCCGCGTTGTACGACAGCACGCTCGGCATCCTGGAGGAGATCCTGGAGCGCGGCGCGGTGGCCTTCGCGTACGACGTCGTCCCCGGCATCAGCAGCGTCTCCGCGCTGGTGGCCCGGCACTGCACCGGCCTGAACCGGGTCGCGCGGCCGGTGCAGATCACCACCGGGCGGCGGCTCGCCGAGGGCTTCCCGGAGGGGGTGGACGACGTGGTGGTGATGCTGGACGCGCACCAGGCCTTCCGGCAGTACGCCGAGGACGACATCGACATCTACTGGGGCGCGTACATCGGCACCCCGGACGAGATCCTCGTCTCCGGGCCGATCGCCGAGGCCGGGCCGCGCATCGAGCGGCTGCGGGCGGAGGCACGGGAGCGCAAGGGCTGGATCATGGACACCTATCTGCTGCGCCGCAACCCCGCGCGCGGATAGGGCACCCGAGCGGGCCCCTCCGGCATGCGCGGCTGGGCCGCCGGTGTGATCGTGACCTCGTGACCCTCACCGAGCACACCGCGCCGCCCGCCGCCGAGCCGCCGGTGCTGGACAAGCGTCAGCGCAACGTCGTCTTCGTGACGATCATGCTGGGGGTGCTGCTGGCGGCCCTGGACCAGACGATCGTGGGCACCGCGCTGCCGACCATCGTGTCGGACCTGGGCGGGGCCGCGCACATGTCGTGGGTGGTCACGGCCTATCTGCTCGCGGAGACCGTGTCGACCGTCCTGGTGGGCAAGTTCGGCGACCTCTTCGGCCGCAAGCTGGTCTTCCAGGTCTCGGCGATCGTGTTCATCACGGGCTCGTTCCTGTGCGGTCTCGCCGGGAACATGACGCTGCTGATCGCCTGGCGGGCCGTGCAGGGCATCGGCGCGGGCGGGCTGATGGTCACGGCGACGGCGCTGATCGCCGACGTCATCCCGCTGCGTGAGCGCGGCAAGTACCAGGGCGCGATCGGCGCCGTGTTCGGGGTGGCCACGGTCATCGGGCCGCTGCTGGGCGGGCTGTTCACCGACCATCTGACCTGGCGCTGGGCGTTCTACGTCAACGTCCCGATCGCGATCGTCGTCGTGATCGCCGCGGCCCGCACGATCCCCGTCGTGAAGTCGGTGTCCCGGCCGGTCGTCGACTACCTCGGCATCGCGCTGGTCGCGGCGGGCGCGAGCGCGCTGATCCTGGCGACGAGCTGGGGCGGCAACGAGTACGCGTGGGGCTCGGGCGTCATCATCGGCCTGTTCGTCGGCGGCGCGCTCGCGCTGGGCCTGTTCTGCTGGGCCGAGACCCGGGCGAAGGAACCGATGCTGCCGATGCGGCTGTTCGCCAACCCGGTGTTCACGGTCTGCTCGATCCTCAGCTTCGTCGTCGGCTTCGCCATGCTCGGCGCGATGACGTATCTGCCGAGCTATCTCCAGTACGTCGACGGCGACTCGGCCACGATCTCCGGCGTCCGCACCCTGCCCCTGGTCATCGGGCTGCTCATCGCGTCCGTCTTCAGCGGCAACGTGGTCAGCAAGACCGGGCAGTACCGGCTCTTCCCCATCGTCGGCTCGCTGGTGACGGGGCTCGGGCTGTATCTGATGTCGCTGATGGGGCCGGACACCGGGGCGTGGCTGGAGTCGCTGTACATGTTCGTGCTGGGTACCGGCATCGGGCTGTGCATGCAGGTGCTGACGATCGCCGTGCAGAACACCGTCGACTACGCCGACCTCGGCACCGCGACCTCCGGGGTCACCTTCTTCCGCACGCTGGGCAGTTCGTTCGGCACCGCCGTCTTCGGCACGATCTACGCCAACTCCCTCACGCCTAACCTGAAGGACGCCGTCGCGACGGCCGCGCAGGCGGGCAGCGGGGTCGATCCCGCGGCGATCGCCAAGGCGGCGACGAGTCCGGAGGGCGTGCACCGGCTGCCGCCGGCCGCGGCCTCGCCGATCATCGACGCCTACGCCGACACGATCCAGACCGTCTTCCTGTGGACGGTGCCGGTCGCGGTCCTCGGCTTCGTCGTCGCCCTGTTCCTCAAGCAGGTCGAGCTGCGCGACAGTGCCCGGGCGGGCTCGACCGACATGGGCGAAGGGTTCGGGCAGCCGTCCGGGGCGGACTCGCAGCGACTGCTGGAGGCGGCTGTCGGGAAGATCATCGGCGGTGCGGATCTCCAGACCGCCCGCCGGATCATCGCGGACTCCGACACCCGGCTGGACGTGGCGGGCGCCTGGGCTGTGATGCAGGTGGAGCTGTTCACGCGGATGGTCGGGCACGCCGGCCTCGGGCTGATCGCCGCCCGCCGTCACATGCCGCCCGAGGTGCTGCTGCCGGTCTTCGACCGGATGGTCGAGGAGGGCTATCTGACCCGCGCGGGTTCCCTCTTCTCGCACACCGAGGCGGGCGCCCGCGAGGCCCGCGTCATCGGCAAGGCGTGGGCCACGTGGCTGGAGGCGCGGGTGCAGCAGGACATCGGCCGCCCGGCGGGCACGGATCTGCGGGCCGCGGTGGACACGATCTCCAAGCGGCTGCTGGTGGAGGACCTCAGCAACGGGCTGCCGCAGCGGCAGCCGGAGTTGGCCGCCAGCCGCTGAAAACCAGGTGCCGGGCGGGCCTGTCGGTGGTCATACTCCCGGCATGCCTCCCGTCCGCTTCCACGATCCCGGCCTGATCTGCCACGACTTCGCCGGCTCGGTGCTGGTCCGCTGCCCACGCTGCGACCGGATCGCGCACCACGAGCGGCGGGCACCCGCCGGGCCCCGCGTGATCTGCCGGTCGTGCGGCCTGTGCCGGTCCCCGGACTCCCGTTCCTGGCCGGGCCTGTGGCTGGAGACGCGGACTCGGCACGGCGAGCTCTGGGCGTACAACCTCGCGCATCTCGACCTGATCCGCCGGTTCGTGGCGGCGGACCTGCGGGAGCGGGACCCCTGGTACGAGGACGGCCGGAAGATGACCGCCGTGGGCCGGCTGCCCGCCTGGATCAAGAGCGCCAAGAACCGCGCCGAGGTGCTGCGGGCGATCGACCGGATGCGGGCCTCGGTCATCGCGGGCTGAGGCCGAGCCGCTCCAGGACCGCGGGCACATCGGGTACGGCCGTCACGTCCGCGGGCAGCGCGGGACGCCGTACGACCACGACCGGGAGCGCGAGTCGGCGGGCGGCCGTGAGTTTGGCGGCCGTGGCCGCTCCCCCGCTGTCCTTCGTCACCACGACGTCGACGCAGTGGGTGGTGAGCAGGGTGGTCTCGTCGTCGACGGTGAACGGGCCGCGGGCCAGCAGCACTTCGGTGCGCGGCGGCATGGGCGGCTCGGGCAACTCGACGGAGCGTACGGCGAAGTGAAGCTCCGTCAGGTGGGCGAAGGCCGCAAGGCCCAGGCGTCCGGTGGTGAGGAACACGCGGGGGCCGAGCAGCGGCAGCAGTCCGGCGGCCTCGGACAGGGAACCGACCTGGAACCAGCGGTCCTCGGGGCCGGGTCGCCAGCCCGGGCGGCGCAGCACCACCGCGGGAACGCCGGTCACCGCGGCGGCCCGGGCGGCGTGGGCGGTGATCGCCTGAGCGAAGGGGTGGGTGGCGTCGACCAGGGCGTCCACGCGCTGTTCCCGCAGCCACGCGGCGAGCCCGTCCGCGCCGCCGAAGCCGCCGATGCGGATGTCCCCGGTGACGGTGCCCGGGCGGGTCACGCGGCCCGCCAGCGAGGTGGTGACGCGGACGCCGGGCAGTGCGGTGAGCGCGGCGGCGAGTTCCCGGGCCTCGGTGGTGCCGCCGAGGATGAGCACGTGGGGGGACATGGGGCAGAGCCTACGGTGGTCGCCGGACGCACTCTCGCTATGGTCCGGGCATGACGTCTGTGCGTGCTGTGCTCATCGACATCGACGGTGTGCTGACCGTCTCCTGGCAGCCGCTGCCCGGTGCCGTGGACGCCCTGCGGGAGCTCCGGGCGGCCGGGCTGGGGGTGGCGCTGGTGACCAACACGACCTCGCGGACGCGGGCGTCGATCGCCGGGACGCTCGCGGCGGCCGGGTTCCCGGTGACGGCGGAGGACATCCTGACGGCACCGGCGGTGACGGCCGCGTATCTCGCCGAGCACTTCCCGGGGGCGGGGTGCGCGCTGCTGAACAGTGGGGACGTGCGGGAGGACCTGGAGGGTGTCCGGCTCGTCGACGACGATCCGGACGTCGTGGTGCTGGGGGGTGCCGGGGAGGAGTTCGGGTACGCGGCGCTGGACCGGGCGTTCGGGCAGCTGCAGCGCGGGGCACGGCTCGTCGCGATGCACCGCAATCTGTACTGGCGTACCGAGGACGGGTTGCGGCTGGACTCCGGGGCGTTCCTGGCCGGTCTGGAACGGGCGGCCGGTGTGGAGGCCGTGGTGACCGGGAAGCCGTCGCGGGCCTTCTTCGGCGCCGCGCTCGCCCGGCTGGGGGTGGGGGCGGACGAGGCGGTGATGGTCGGTGACGACGTGGAGTCGGACGTGCTGGCGGCGCAGGCCGCGGGGGTCACCGGGGTGCTGGTGCGGACCGGGAAGTTCCTGCCGGGGGCGCTGCGGGACGCGAGCGGCACCCCTGATCATGTGATCGACTCGTTCGCGGAGCTGCCGGCGCTGCTGCGGGCATGGGCCGCGCGGGAGTAGGCGCCGAGGGAGGTGCCGCCGTCAGCGCAGGAGCAGTTGCAGGCCGCCGACGATCGTCGCCGCGATCACGAGTTGTTCGAAGAGTCGCTGGTTGATCCTGTTCACAGCCCATTTGCCGAGCAACGCGCCGGGCACCACGAACGCCACGAGCGCGGCGTCGAGGAGCAGCGAGTGGCCGTCGATCAGTCCGAGTCCCACGCTGAAGGGCACCTTGGACGTGTTGACGATCAGGAAGAAGAAGGCGGACGTGCCGAGGAAGCCGAGCTTGCGGAAGCCGGCCGACAGCAGGTACATCGACATCACCGGGCCGCCCGCGTTGGCGACCATGGTGGTGAAGCCGCCGAGGACGCCGTAGGAGCGGGCCTTGACGCGGCCTGCCCTGGTGGTGACCGCGTCCGGGTCGTCGCCGGCGTCGACGGTGCGGCGGCGCCAGATCGTCACGGCCGCCATCAGCAGCAGGATCGCGCCGATCGACGTCCGTACGATCGCGTCGTCGGCCCACATCAGGAACAGCGTGCCGAACACCACGCCGGCCGCGACCGCCGGGAACAGCCGCCACAGGGTGGGCCAGTGGGCGTGCCGCCGGTAGGTGAGGACGGCGAGCACGTCCCCGGCGATCAGGATGGGCAGCAGCACACCGGTGGAGGCGCGGGCGGGCAGGACCGCGGCGAAGATGGCGAGACTGACCGTGTTGGCCCCGCTCACGGCGGTCTTGGAGAAGCCGACGAGCAGCGCCGCGAAGGCGAGTGCGGCGAACTCCGAGCCGGAGAGGTGCCAGAGCGTCATCGTGTTCATGCGGAGACCGATGCTATGCGCAGCTATCCGGTCGCTGTAAGGAGCGTCTCGCCGATCGGGCCTTCCCGGGCGGTACCACGCCGGGGGTCCCTCACGGCCGGTCCGTCGCGTACGCCGACCTGAGCTCCCGCTTGAGGACCTTCATGCTCGGCCCCAGCGGCAGCTCCTGCGTGAACTCCACGCGCCGCGGGTACTTGTGCCGGCCGAGGTGCTCCTTGGACCACTCGGTGATGCCGGCGGCGTCCGGGGTCGCGTCCGGCGCCGGGACGACGACCGCGCACACCTCCTCGCCGTGCAGTTCGTCGGGCAGGCCGATCACCGCGACCTGGGCGACGCCGGGGTGGCGCATCAGCACCTCCTCGACCTCCCTCGGGTAGACGTTGTAGCCGCCGCGGATGATGACGTCCTTCTTGCGGTCGACGATCCGCAGGAACCCGTCGGCGTCCTTGGTGCCGAGGTCGCCGGTGCGGAACCAGCCGTCGACGAGGGCCTCGGCGGTGGCCTCGGGGCGGCCGAGGTAGCCGGTGAACACGTTGTGGCCGCGGATGACGACCTCGCCGAGTTCGTCCGGCGGCAGGAGTTCGACGCGGCCCTCGATCTCGGCGCGGGCGATCTCGACCTCGACACCCCACAGCGGGTGCCCGATGGTGCCGGGGCGGGTGCCGAACACCGGCTGGTTCACGGTCGCGGTCGGCGAGGTCTCCGACAGTCCGTACCCCTCGTAGATCCGCGCGCCGAAGGCGGTCTCGAACCGCTCCAGGACGGCCGTCGGCAGCGAGGCGCCGCCAGAGATGCAGACCCGCAGGCCGGGCAGGGCGTCGGCGTCGGCCGCGGCGGCCGTGAGGGCGACGAACATCGTCGGCACCCCGTGGAAGGTGTTGACCCGCTCCTTCACCATGAGCTCGATCGCGCGGGCCGCGTCGAAGCGGGGCAGCAGGACGAGGGTGGCGCCCGCCCGCCAGGTGGAGTTGAGGGACACCGTCTGCCCGAAGGCGTGGAACAGCGGGAGGGCGCCGAGGGCGATGTCGTCGGGGCGGATGTCGTTGGCGTCGAAGGCGTTGACGGTGGCGTTCATCACCAGGTTGAAATGGCTGAGGACGGCGCCCTTCGGGACGCCGGTCGTGCCGCTGGTGTAGAAGACCACGGCCGGGTCGTCGGCATCGCGGGTGACGTACGACGGCAGCGGTTCGGCGGCCGCCGCGAGCTGCTCGAACTCGCTGCCCAGGGTGAGGACCCGGACACCCACGCCCTGCGCGGCAGGCGTGCCGGTCGCCGCCTGGGCCGGGTGGCACAGCAGCAGGGTGGCCCCGCTGTCCCTGAGGACGTGCTCGACCTCGGACGCCGACAGCAGCAGGTGGACGGGGACGACGACCGCGCCGGCCGCCGCGATCGCGTAGTAGGCCACCGGGAACTCGGCCGTGTTCGGCGCCATCAGCGCGACCCGGTCCCCCGGCCGGACCCCCAGCTCGACGAGGGCTCCGGCCTGGGCGCGGGCCCGCCGCCACACGTCGGCGAAGCTCAGCCGCAGGTCGCCCTCGACGAGGGCGGTGCGGTCGGGGCGGCGCCGGGCGTTCTCGGCGAGGACGGCGGCGAGGGACAGGGTGGCCATGGTGTGTTGCTCCGTTCCGTTTCCTTTTGGCGTCCGTTCGGCGGGCCGGGAGGTCCCGGCCGTCGCCAGGGCCGGTGGCGAAGGTCCCGCCTGCCCCGCCCTTCGAGCGGACGACGCGACCTTCACCACAGGCCCTAATGCCGTTCCACCAGTACCGCGCTGCCCTGCCCCACCCCCACGCACATGGTGGCCAGCCCGCGCTCCGCTCCCGTGCGGCGCATCCGGTGCAGCAGGGTCGTCAGGATGCGGGCGCCCGAGCAGCCCAGCGGATGGCCGAGGGCGATGGCGCCGCCGCTCGGGTTGACCAGTTCGGGGTCGATGCCCAGCTGGTCCACGCACGCCAACGCCTGCGCCGCGAACGCCTCGTTGAACTCGGCCTCCTGGAGGTCGCCGACGCTCCAGCCGGCGCGGGCCAGCACCTTGCGCGTGGCGGGGACGGGGCCGATGCCCATGACGTCGGGGTGGACGCCCGCGGAGGCGCCGGCGACATAGCGGCCGAGCGACTCCAACCCCAGGTCGTTCAGGGCCTCTTCGCTCACCAGCAGCAGCCCCGCCGCGCCGTCGTTCATCGGCGAGGCGTTGCCCGCGGTGACGGTGCCGTCCTTCCGGAACACCGGTTTGAGGCGGGCGAGTTTCTCCACCGAGGTGTCCTCGCGGATGCATTCGTCGGCGTCGACGACGACGCCGTCCGGACGTGCCACGGGCAGGAGTTCGTCGTCGAAGTGGCCGTCCTTGCGGGCCTGGGCGGCGAGTCGGTGACTGCGAAGGGCGAACTCGTCCTGCCGGTCGCGGGAGACGCCGTGGCGGGCGGCGACCTCCTCCGCGGTCTCGCCCATCGAGAGCAGGCCGTGGAGTTCCTTCATCGCCGGGTTGACCAGGCGCCAGCCGAGGCGCGTGTCGACGGTCTCGATGCGGTGCGGGAGGGCCTCGTCGGGGCGGGGCAGCACGAAGGGGGCGCGGCTCATCGACTCGGAGCCGCCCGCGAGCACGATGTCGGCCTCGCCCGCGGCGATGGCGCGGGCGGCGGTCGTGACGGCTTCGAGGCCGGAGGCGCACAGCCGGTTGACGGTGGCGCCGGGCACGGACTCGGGCAGGCCGGCGAGGAGCACGGCCATGCGGGCGACGTTGCGGTTGTCCTCGCCGGCCTGGTTGGCGGCGCCCCAGTAGACGTCGTCGATGCGTGCCGGGTCGAGCGCGGGCACGTCGGCGACGAGGCCGCGGATGACGGTCGCGGCGAGGTCGTCGGGGCGTACCGCGGACAGGGCTCCGCGCAGTTTGCCGAGGGGGGTGCGGCGGGCGGCCGCGAAGTGGACGGGGCGCACGACAGGACTCCTGACTGACCGGCGTCGCTCAGCGGGATCTTCGGCTGGGCACGGAACAATTAATTAGCACTGCTAGTTTTGGACTATAGACCGCCCGACCGCCACCTGGGAAGATCTCCCCGGACCTTCACCGACGCAGCTGGAGGAGACATGACCGAGGCCCGCGAGCACGCCCTCCCGGGAGTCGTCGTACGGGAGTGGCCGAACGAGCGGCCCCGGTACCTCGCCCTGGTGGTGCACGGCTACGGAGAGCACATCGGCCGGTACGAGGAGCTCGCCGGCGTGCTCGTGGCGCACGGCGCGGCCGTGTTCGGCCCCGATCACCGGGGCCACGGGAAGTCGGCGGGCGAGCGGGTGCTGGTCGGGGACTTCGAGGACGTGGTCACCGATGTGCACGCGGTGGCCGACCTGGCCCGCGCCGCCCACCCGGGCACCCCGCTGGTCATGGTCGGGCACTCGATGGGCGGTCTGATCGCGGCCCGCTTCGCGCAGCGGTACGGCGCCGAGCTCACCGCGCTGGTGCTGTCCGGGCCGGTCATCGGGGACTGGTACCTGCCCCGGCGGCTGCTCGCCCTCGACGAGATCCCGGACACGCCCATCAGCCCGGACTCGCTCTCCCGCGACCCGGCGGTCGGGGCGGCGTACGCGGCGGACCCGCTGGTGTGGCACGGGCCGATGAAGCGGCCGACGGTGGAGGCGTTCGAACGGACGCTGGAGACCGTGGCGAAGGGCGGCGACGTCGGCCGGCTCCCGCTGCTGTGGCTGCACGGCGACGACGACCGGCTGGTGCCGCTGCCGGGCAGTCGTGCCGGGGTGGAGCGGCTCGACGGGGGCGCCCTGACCGAACGGATCTACCCGGGCGCCCGGCACGAGGTGTTCAACGAGACCAACCGGGCGGAGGTCTTCGCGGACCTCACGCGCTTCCTGGAGGGCGTGTTCCACGGCTGATCGTCGCGGCGTTTGCACCGGTTCGCCCTGGGCACCCGCGCCCGCATGGAGTGGATGCGGCATGCCGCCTGCGTGGGAGAGGACCCCGAGCTGTTCTTTCCCGTGGGCACCCAAGGGCCCGCGCTGCGGGAGATCGCGGCGGCCAAACGCGTCTGTGCCCGCTGCCCGGTGGCCTCCGAATGTCTGGACTGGGCGCTCCGCAGCGGACAGACCTCGGGTGTCTGGGGCGGCACCTGCGAACAGGAGCGTGCCGCGCTGCTCCGTACCGGCACGGACCATGCCAGAAGGAGGAGCACCGTATGACCGTGGTGAAGAGCACCCTGCCCGACGCGGCCCGTGAGGTGGCCGGGGAGGCGCTGCAGAGCACCCTCGTGGATCTGCTGGGGATCTCGCTCGTCGGCAAGCAGGCGCACTGGAACATCGTCGGCCCGCGGTTCCGGTCAATCCACCTGCAACTGGACGAGGTGGTCTCGACCGCCCGCGCGTACTCCGACACGGTGGCGGAGCGTGCCGCCGCGCTCGGCCTGCCGCCCGACGGCCGCCCCGAGACGGTCGCCGCCGCCTACGCCCTGCCCGGCACGAAGGAGGGCTGGCTGCGCGACGACGAGGTGGTCCGGCTGATGGTCGAGACGCTGGAGTCCGCGATCGGCCGGCTGCGCGACCGCATCGACGCCACCGACAAGCCCGACCCGGTCACCCAGGACCTGCTGATCGGCATCACCGCCGAACTGGAGAAGCAGCGCTGGATGTTCGAGGCCGAGAACTGGCCCCGGGACTGACCGCGTACGCGACAGGCGAGCGCGCATGAGGCGAGTGCGCAAGAACCGAGTGCGCAGGACGAAGGTGCGCACGGAGAAAGGGGCACGCCATGACCGACGCCCTCGAACTCGACGCGCTGTGGGAGGACTTCCACCGTGTCGTCAACATGACCTCGCAGGAGCTGGCCGCCTGGCTGCGCGTCAGCGACGCCGACGAGGAGACGGAACCCGTGCCGGAGCACGCCGGCACCCCCACCGGGCAGCACGTCCTCGCGATCCTGCAGAAGCGGCGCACGGACCTCACCGACGACGACATCCAGGTGATGTACGAGGTGGTGGACGCCGTCACCGCGCAGGCGGACGTCGAGAACGAACCCGAGCCGGAGGAGACCCGGCGGCGGCATCAGCTGATGACCCTCGGACACGACCCGCTCAAGCCGTAACCTCCGTGCGGCCGGGCCGCATTGGCGCGAATGAGGTGGCCGAGGACCGACTCCGTCCCGCGCGGATGATCGTGAAACACTGCTCGCAGTCCTGCCGAGCGAGCAGAGGAGTCACACGTGTCCGGGACCGAGCCGGCCGCCTTTCGGATCGACACCACCAAGCCGCACCCGGCCCGGGTCTACGACTGGTATCTCGGCGGCAAGGACAACTACCCGGTCGACGAGGAACTGGGCCGCCGGATCGCCTCGTTGAACGGGGACGCGCCGCGGGCCGCGCGGGCCAACCGCTGGTTCATGCACCGGGCAACGCGGCGGCTCGTCGGCTCGTCGGGCATCCGCCAGTTCCTCGACATCGGCACCGGCATCCCCACCGAGCCCAATCTGCATCAGATCGCCCAGCGGGTGGCCCCGGACGCCCGGGTCGTCTACGTCGACAACGACCCGATCGTCCTCGCCCACGCCGGCGCCCTGCTGCGCGGCACCGACGACGGCGTGACGGAGTACGTCCAGGCCGACGCCCGTGACCCGCAGCAGATCATCGAACAGGCCGGGAAGATCATCGACTTCGAGCGTCCCGTCGCTCTCTCGCTGATCGCCCTGATGCACTTCATCGCGGACGAGGACGGCGCCTACGACATCGTCGACACCCTGGTCGGTGCGCTGGCGCCGGGCAGTTGTCTGGTGCTGTCGTGCATGACGGCCGACTTCGAACCGGAACAGGTGCACGAGGGCATCGCCGCCTACAAGGCGTCGGGCGTCACCCTCGTCGCCCGCGACCAGGCCCAAGTGGGCCGCTTCTTCCGGGGACTCGACCTCGTCGAGCCCGGGATCGTGTCCGTGCGGGACTGGCGCCCCGAGCTCGCGGAGGGCGAGTCCGACCTGGGCCCCGGGCCGGTGTCGCTCTACGGCGCGGTCGGCGTCAAGCCTTGACGGCGGCCCGCGTCAGGCCGTGACCGCGAGGCGGCTCAGCGCCGCCGATGCCAGCGCCCGCACGCCGGGCGCCAGCACCGACAGGTCCGGGGCGAAGAACGGGCTGTGGTTGTCGGGCACGTTCCCGAACCGCTCCTCGTCCGTCTCGCCCGGCACCGTCTCCCACACGGCGGGCGGTGTCGAGGTGACGTACCAGTAGTCGTACGGCACTCCCGTCGGCGCGAGCAGCGAGAAGTCCTAGCTGCCCATCTCCGGTCCGAAGTCGAACACCGCCTCGGCGCCGAAGAGTTCACGGTGCACGGCCGCGATCTCCCGGTCGAGGGCGGCGTCGTTGACGGTGTTCGGGTAGCCGGGGACCACCGTGATCTCGGGCGCCACCGGACAGCCCGCCGCCAGGCACTCGCCCTCGACGATGCGCCGCACCGCGGTGAGGATGCGCTCCCGCACCCGGTCGTCCTGGCTGCGCAGGTTCAGCGACAGCCGCGCCTCGGCGGGGATGATGTTGCTCTTCGTACCGGCGTGGAACTGCCCCACCGTCAGCACCGCGGAGTCCTTCGCGGCGACCTCCCGGGAGACCACGGTCTGGAGCCGGGTGACGATGTGCGCGGCGGTGACGACGGGGTCGACGGTGGACTCGGGGCGCGAGCCGTGGCCGCCGACGCCGGGCACGACGACCTCGACGCCGTCGGACGCGGACATGATCAGGCCGGGGGTGTGGGAGCAGCAGCCGCTGCGTCCGGGCACGACGTGCTGGCCGAGGACCACGTCCGGGTACGGGAAGCGCTCGTGCACCCCTTCGGCGGCCATCACGCCCGCACCGCCGCCGGTCTCCTCGGCGGGCTGCCCGACCGCCACCAGGGTCCCCGACCAGGTGGTACGCCCGGCGGCGAGCGCCTCGGCGGCGCCCGCGAGCCAGGTGACGTGGCAGTCGTGCCCGCACGCGTGCATCACGCCGTCGACGGTCGAGGCGTACGGCAGCCCGGTCGCCTCCCGTACCGGCAGCGCGTCCATGTCGCCGCGCAGCCACACCACGGGCCCGTCCCCGTTGACCAGCACCCCGACCACGCCGGTGCGGCCGACGCCCTCGGTCACCTCGAACCCGGCCGAGCGCAGCCGCGCGGCGAGGCGGGCGGCGGTGCGGTGCTCCTGGAAGGACAGCTCGGGGTGGCGGTGCAGGTCGCGGTAGAAGTCCTCCAGGTCACCGGGCTTCAGCCCGGACGTCAGCTCCTCGGTGAGCCGGGCGACGGCGGCGGGTTCGGTCGTGGCGGTCATGCGGCGCTCCCCTCTCCTGCGAGGTCGGGACACGGCCCGTAGGGCCTGCCGGACGGGTTCCCCACCAGGGCGAATCCAGAGCGGAACCGGGTCAGCCCAGCAGCCGGCCCCCGTCCACGGCGAGCCCCACCGCGTTCACGGCCGGCCGCTCCTTGGCCTGCCCTCCGGACAGCACGATCGCGCTTCGTGCAGCCCGGGCCGCAGGGCGTGCACGGTCTCGGTGCAGCCGGCGAGCCTGAGGGTGACGAGGTGGACGGCGGCGCGGCGATCTTCGGTCCCGGGACAGTCAGCGCCCAGTTCCCGGGGCCTGCGAGTGCTGGGCGCCGAAGCCGAGCCCGCCGCCGTTGGCGGTGCGAACGACGAGGGGCACGGTGACCTGACCGCCCGTCATGTAACGCACTCTGGGTATCTCGTGGGCGAGGTAGTCCCAACGGCAGGCCAAAGAGTCCGAGAACATGATCTCCGCGACCGGGCGCATCCCGGCATCGGCCGAACCGACGAGAGCCGGGCACGACGGTCGCGGCGGTCATGGCCGGACGGCCGCTGCTCGCGGAGGCGGTCCGGGGTGCCCCCTCAACGACCATGCGCGAAAAATGGATTGACGGTCCGTCAGCCTCCGGAGCGGATGAGCCCGGTCAGATAGCGCCACAGGGAGGACCGCCGTGTGACCGCGCGGCTCGGGTCATCCGGCACGTCCGGCACGTCCGGCACGTCCGGCACGTCCGGCAGGGCGGCGTCGGGCTCCGGCGCGGCCGGTACGTCCGGTCCGCTCAGCTCGTACCGCACCGGCAGCGACCGCAGTCCCCGCATGAATGGCGAGGAACGCCACGGCAGTTGGTCGACGGGAAGGGCGAGCTCCAGGTGCCCGAACCGCTCGAAGAGCCGGCCCACGCCCACGGCGGCGATCGTCGAGGCCAGTTCCCGCGCCGGGCACTGCCGCGGCCCCGCGCCCCACGACAGATGGGCCCGGCTGCTGATGGTGGCGGAGCCCGGGGTCAGCTGTCCGGCGAAGAGGGGGTCGGCGTGTGCCGCGGCGGCGGACACCCACACCGGGTCACCGGCCCGGACGGTGTAGTTGCCGAGCGGGGTGTCCGCGGCAGCGAATCTCGGCACGAAGTTGACCAGCGGCGGCTTGCGCATGGCGACCCGGTTCATGGTCTCCCGGACCATCCCGGCGGACAGCGTGGTGCGCACGCCGCCCTCGCTGTCCCCGCAGATCACCTCGACGACGGTGTTGGAGATGAGGATGCCGACGTGATCGGAGGTCATGCCGAGCAGCATGAACAGCTCCCTGGCCAGTTCGTCGACCGTGAGGTCGGGGTGGGCGGCGACCAGGTGGGAGGGGAAGTCGTCGCCCGGTCTCTCGACCTTGGCGGCGGCGAGTTCACGGAGCGTCACCAGCAGCCGGGCCAGGGCGGGTTCGGCGTCCGGTCCGGCGTCCAGGACCCGCCACATGTCCATGAGGGCGTCGTCGCCCTGGGAGCCGGGAAAACCGAGGAGATGACTGGCCGCCATCAGCGGCAGCGGCCGGGAGAACTGGGCCGACAGGTCGGCGAGGCCGGCCCGGCCGCCCTGTGCGAGCAGGGTGATGAGCTCGTCGGCGCAGCCCGTGACGGCGTTCCTCAGCCGCTTGGCCTGCGGATTGCGGGGGTCCTGGAAGGGGCGCAGGGCGGCGTCCCAGGCCGCGCGCAGCGGGCGGTAGCCGTCGCCGCCCTGGATCAGGACGTGGTTGACCTCCAGGGAGGGGCCGAGCGGCCAGTCCGCGGGGACCCGGCCCTCCGACCGGGCCCGCCAGTTCTCCAGGCCCTTCGGCCAGCCGGTGTCGTCCTGCAGCACCTGGAGCGACTCGCGGTAGCCGAGGACGAGCCAGGCGGGCACGCCCAGCAGGTCGACCGGCGCCACCGGTCCGTGCCGCTCGCGCAGCCGCTCGTAGACGAGCGCGGGACGGGTCTCGTAGTCCCGGGTGAGCAGCGGCTCGGGGTCGAGGTCCGCCAGCGGTGTGCCGTCCGGCACCGGCTCCGTCTCGTCGACGACGTGGATACCCATGGCGCTGACGCCCCCTCCGACACCCGCTCCGGCCCGAATCGCAGGGGACCCTACCCGAGGGGGCGAGCGCCCCGGGCGCCGGGGTACTCGCCGGTAGCCTTCGGGGCCGTTCGCTCTCGCCGGGCGGCGGCGCGGTCGTGGCGGCCGGCCGGGATCGCGCTGTCCGGCATGCCCGTCGCCGCGCCGCCCACCCGGTCGGCAGGAGCGAGCGCCTGTGCCGATTCCCGGGACATCGTGATCATCCGGCGGCACAATGGCCCCTGCGGTCGGCGGTACCTCGATCGCAGGGGCGAGGAGAGGACGGACGAGGTGAGTGACACCCCCTCCGGCGGGTCGTCGAGGCTCAACACCGGCGTCGCGCACAACGCGCGCGTGTGGAACTACTGGATCGGCGGCAAGGACAACTACGAGGTCGACCAGCAGGTCGGCGAGCACGTCGCCACGATGTTCCCGATCATCCGGGACATCGCCCGCGCCGACCGCGAGTTCCTCGGCCGCGCGGTGCGCCACCTGACCGCCGACCGAGGGGTTCGGCAGTTCCTGGACATCGGCACCGGTCTGCCCACCGTCGACAACACCCACGAGATCGCCCAGCGCGTCGCGCCGGACGCGCGGATCGTCTACGTCGACAACGACCCCATCGTCCTCGCCCACGCCCGCACCCTGCTGACCAGCACCCGCGAGGGCGTCACCGACTACATCGACGCCGACGTCCACGACCCGGCCGCGATCCTCGAACGGGCCGGGCGGACCCTGGACCTCAGCCGTCCGGTCGCCGTGATGATGCTGGGCATCCTCAACTTCGTCCTCGACTACGACAAGGCCCGGGACATCGTCCGCCAGGTGCTGGCCGCGGTCCCGTCCGGCAGCTACCTGGTGCTGACCCACCCCACCTTCGACGACGAGCTCGGCGGCGCGGGCCAGATCCCGGCGATGGAGTTCTGGAACGAGAACGCCACGCCGCCGATCACGGCCCGCAGCGGCACGGACATCGCCGCGTTCTTCGAGGGTCTCGACTTCCTCGACCCGGGCCTGGTGTCGTGCTCGCAGTGGCGGGCCGACGTGAACTCACCTGTCTTGGTACCGCAGTTCGGCGCGGTGGCCGTGAAACCCTGACGCGGGACCCCTACCGGCCGAGCCCGTCGTGGAGGACGTATGACCACCCTTGCCGACCCCGTACCCGGCGGACGTCCCGGTGACGTCGACCGCGCCACCGCGCTGAGCGGCGAGCTGTCCGGGAGAGGCGTGCACGGGGTGGTCCTGAGCTACGTGGACACCGCGGGCGTCGGCCGGGTGAAGACGATCCCCACGGCGAAGCTCGCCGCGGCGGCGGCCTGGGGTGTCGGCATGTCCCCGGTGTTCGACACGTTCCTCGCGAACGATTCCGTCGTGACGACCGACGTCCTGGGCTCCCCCGACGGCGACCTGCGTCTCTACCCCGACCTGGACCACCTGGTGGTGCTCGCGGGGCAGCCGGGCTGGGCATGGGCGCCGGTGGACCGGATCACCCAGGAGGGCGAGCGGCATCCCGGCTGCACCCGCACGCTGCTGCGCCGGGTCGTCGCGGACGCGGAGCGGCGGCACGGCATCACCTTCAGGGCGGCCGTCGAGGTGGAGTGGTCGGTGGGTCAAGGCCCGGCGGCCGAGGGGGACTTCAGGCCCGCGCTGTCCGGTCCGGCCTACGGGGCCGTCCGGCAGGTCGAGTTGAGCGACTGCACGGCCGATCTGCTGGCCGCGTTCGCGGCCCAGGGGGTGGACGTCGACCAGCTCCATCCCGAGTACGCGGCGGGGCAGTTCGAGGTCTCGGTGGGTGCCCTGGACCCGGTGGCGGCGGCCGACCGGAGCGTGCTGGTACGGCAGACGATCCGCGCGGTCGCCGCGCGGCACGGTCTCGTCGTCTCCTTCTCCCCCGCCGTCCTCGCCGAGGGCGTCGGCAACGGCGGCCACCTCCACCTGTCCGCCTGGCGCGGGGGCAGCAATCTGCACACTGGCGGCGAGGGCCGGTACGGCATGACGGCGGACGCGGAGGCGTTCGCGGCCGGGCTGCTGTCCCGTCTCCCGGCGCTCACGGCCGTCACCGCCCCGAGCCCGGCCAGCTATCTGCGGCTCAAACCCTCCCAGTGGGCCGGGGTGTTCACCGCCTGGGGCCGCGAGACCCGCGAGGCGGCGATCCGGGTGGTGACCGGCACCCTGGGCCTGCGCGACCAGGCCGCCAACCTGGAGGTCAAGCCGGTCGACCTGGCCGCGAACCCCTATCTGGCCCTCGCCGCCGTCATCGCGGCGGGTCTGGAGGGCGTCTCCTCGGCCGCCGTGCTGCCCGAGGAGATCACCGGCGATCCGGCCCGGCTCGGCGCGGAGCGGGCGGCGGCGCAGGGCGTCCGCCGGCTGCCTGCCTCGCTCACCGAGGCGGTCGCCGAGTTCCGCAAGGACGAGTGCCTGCGGAACGCGCTCGGCCCGGTCCTCGCCGACGCCGTGATCGCGGTACGGGAGGGCGAGATCGCGTCCGTGGCGGGGCTGGACGACGACGGCATCGCGGCGGCGTACCGCTGGAAGTACTGACATGACCGCCGTCCACGAGGCGCTCGCCGCGCTGAGCCTGGTCGACCACCACTGTCATGGCGTGGTCACGGCGGACCTGGACCGGGACGGCTTCGAGACGCTCCTCACCGAGGGCGGCCGATGGCCGGGCAGCGGCATCTCGCCCTTCGACACCCCGGTGGGCGTCTCGGTGCGCCGCCACTGCGCACCCCTGCTGGACCTGGACCGGCACGCCCCGGCGGAGGTGTACCTGGCCCGCCGGGCGGAGCTGGGCCCGCGGGAAGTCAACCGGCGCTTCCTCGAGGCGTCGGGCACCGGCACGTACTGCGTGGACACCGGCTTCGGGCCGGCCGGTCCGGTCGCGGACGACGTGTACGAGGTCGTACGGCTGGAGAGCGTCGAGGAGGCAATGGTGGCGGAGGGCGTCGAGCCCGGCGACTACGCCGACGCCTTCCGCGCTGCCGCCCTCCAGGCCGTGGAGCGCCCGCGGGTGGTGGCGGTGAAGTCCGTGGCCGCCTACCGCACGGGCTTCGACCTGGACCCGGCCCGCCCGTCCGCCGCGGAGGTGGAGCGGGCGGCGCGGCGGCGGCTCGCCGCGGGCGGGCGGCTGGCGGACCCGGTCCTGGTACGGCACCTGCTGTGGACCGCCGTCGACCTGGGGCTGCCGCTCCAACTCCACACGGGCTTCGGCGACAACGACATCCGCCTGCACCGGGTGGACCCCACCCTCCTCACGGACTGGCTGCACCTGACCGCGGGCACGATCCCGGTGCTGCTGCTGCACTGCTGGCCGTACCAGCGGCAGGCCGCCTATCTGGCGGCGGTCTTCGAGCAGGTCCACCTGGACGTCGGTCTCACGCTGCATCACGTGGGCCCCGCGCGTGCCCGGGCCGTGTTGGAGGAGGCACTGGAGATCACACCGTTCCGCAAACTGCTGTACAGCTCCGACGCCTACGGTCTTGCCGAGTTCTACCGGCTCGGCGCGCTGGCGTTCCGCCGGGGACTGGGCGAACTGCTCCAGGACCGGGTGGACGCCGACGAACTGAGCCTGCCCGACGCCCTGCGGCTCGCAGAGTGGGCGGGAGCACACAATGCCCGCCGGGTCTACCGCCTTCCCGGCCCCTCCTGAAAGTATGATCAAGCAATGTCTGACATGACCGAAACCACGCCCGGCTGGCTGACGACCGACGACCTGGAGCAGGCGCGGGCCCGGATGCCGATCCTGTACGTCGAGGCCGTGCCCGTGCGCGTCGACGACAGCGGCGAAGTCACCAGCGTCGGCCTGCTGCTGCGCATCGGTCCCGACGGAACGGTCAGCCGGACGCTGGTCTCCGGCCGGGTCCTGCACCACGAGCGGGTCCGCGACGCGCTGCTGCGCCATCTGGAGAAGGACCTCGGCCCGGTGGCCCTGCCCCGCATCCCGGCCGCCCCGCAGCCGTTCACGGTGGCGGAGTACTTCCCGACCCAGGGCATCACGCCGTACCACGACCCCCGTCAGCACGCGGTCTCGCTGGCCTATGTCGTCCCGGTCACCGGCGACTGCCGGCCCCGGCAGGACGCCCTGGACCTGGTCTGGTTCAGCCCGCACGAGGCGGTGTCGGAGGCGGTGCAGTCCGAGATGCCGGGCGGGCACGGGGTGCTGCTGAAGCAGGCGCTGGCGCATGTGGGGTGCATGATCTGACCGGCCGGGCCGCCCGGCCTTGACGCCCCCGGGCCACGCGTGCACAGTCGTAGGTATACGTCGTAAACATACGTCGTTCTTGCGGCCTCTCGGGAGCGTCGTGCCATGACGCGCAGCGGCCCCGGCCCCCGTCCACCGTCCTCGTGACGGGCGGAGCCGGTTTCATCGGTTCCCACGCCTGCGTCGAGCTGCTCGACCACGGCTACGAACTGATCGTGGTCGACGACTACTCCAACAGCACGCCCGAGGTCCTCACCCGCGTGGAGCGGATCGCCGGCCGCTTCGTCGGCGCCGTCTACGAACTCGACATACGGGACCGGCGCTCCCTGTCGGCCGTCTTCGACCGGCACGCCGCCGACGCCGTGGTGCACTTCGCCGCGCTCAAGGCCGTCGGCGCCTCGATGCGCAGGCCCACGGAGTACTACGACACCAATGTCGGCGGCACCACCGCGCTGCTGCGGGCCATGCACGAGCACGGCGTGCACCGCCTGGTGTTCTCCTCGTCCTGCTCGCTCTACGGCGACGCCGGCCCCGGCCCCCTCGACGAGTCGGTCCCCGCCCGGCCCGCCAACCCCTACGCCGCCTCGAAGTGACTGTGCGAGCAGATCCTCGCCGACGTCTGCCGCCGCCGCCCCGAGTGGACCGTGCTGAGTCTGCGCCACTTCAACCCGGCCGGCGCCCACCCCAGTGGACTGCTCGGCGAGGACCCGCGCGGCGAGCCGGACAACCTGATGCCGTACATGGCCCAAGTGGCCTCCGGCCGACGGCCGTTGCTGCGCGTCTTCGGCGGCGACTACCCCACGCACGACGGAACCGCGGTCCGTGACTACTTCCACGTCATGGACACCGTCGAGGCGCACCGTGTGGCACTGGGCCACCTGGCCGGCTCGGCCGGTATGCGGGTGTTCAACCTCGGTGTGGGCAGGGGCAGTTCGGTGCTGGACGCGGTCGCCGCGTACCGGCACGCGGCAGGCCGCGAGGTGCCGTACGAGATCGTGGACCGGCGTCCGGGTGACGTGGCCGAGCTGGTCGCCGACGCGTCCGCCGTCGCCCGCGCCTGGGGCTGGCGGCCCACCCGGGACCTGGCGGACATGTGCCGGGACTCGTGGCGGTTCCGGCAGCTCAACCCGCGGGGGTACGCGGGGTCGGCGCGGCATCCGAAGGGAAAGCGGTGAGCGCGCACGCCGCCTCGGCGAGGGCGATGCGGCGGGTGGTCACGGCCGCTCCCGGTCGGGCGGCTGCCCGCGCGGCCGGTCGCAGGAGCCGGCGATCACCGTTCCGGCTCCTGCGACGGCCGGTCCGACGATGCGGCGGCCCAACACCTGGGCGCCGTCGTCGGTCCGGACCCGTGGTCACCCAGCCGGAGGCGAGGACACGGCGCGCCGCCCGCCGGGCGGCGAAGGGCACTCCCCGCGCGCCGGCTCCCCGGTCCTGCCGGAGCCGGGGCCGGGGCCGCGACCGGTGGACTGTCATCGCTTGCTCCAAAGAGCGTATATTTACGCCGTATACGTACACCTTGCCCCCGTGGGTGCATAGAGTCAACACGAGTGAGCGCGGTACAGGGCAGCGACCGATCAGCAGGAGGCAGGGCATGGCCAAGGACCGGGCGAGGGCGGGCAAGCAGGACGGCGAGAGCGCCGCACCGGCCCGCCGCGCCGGCGACCGCGGCCGCTACGGCCGCCTCAGCCGTGAACGCGTCCTCGCCAGCGCCCTCGACCTCGTCGACCGCGAGGGACTCTCCGCGCTGAGCATGCGCCGCCTCGGTGCCGAGCTCGGGGTGGAGGCGATGGCCCTCTACCGGTACGCGGCCGGCAAGGACGCCCTCCTGGACGGCCTGGTCGAGGCGCTCCACCTGGAACTGGAGGAACGGCTGACCGCCGGCACCGCCGCCTCCGACTGGCGGGCCGAGCTCGGACGGATCGCCCGCGCGACCTACGACGTCTGCCTCGCCCATCCCCAGGTCGTACCGCTGCTCGCCACCCGCATGCTGGCCGTCCCCCTGGCCCGTCGGCCACTCGCCACCCTGCGGCACCACGAGCGGGTGATCGCCCTGCTGGAGGAGGCCGGGCTCGGGACGGACCGTTCCGTCGGCGTGTTCCGCGTCTTCACCGCCTGGGTGCTGGGCTATGTGTCCGTCGAGCTCCAGGCCATGGTCGACAGCCCCGAGGAGCCCGACCCCGCCTTCCGCCTCGGCCTGCACCACATGCCGCCGCAGGAGCTGCCCCGCCTGCGCGCGGCGGCACCCGGCCTCGCGGCACGGGGCGGGCCGGAGGGGCTGGTGGCAGGGCTGGACGCGCTGCTCGACCGTTTCACCGACGGGGTGTGAACACCGGCTTCCGCAAGGGCTGTGGACACCGGGTCGGTCAGGGGTGGTGGGCAGCGGTTGACCGAGGCGCTGTGAACGCCGGGACAGATGTGCTGTACAACCGTTCGGCACGCGCGAGCGTCTGATCTTCGGGAACGCGTTCCCCCACGTTCATCCGTCCGGCACTCTCCCCCCACCCGAAGGACCTTCATGCTCCCCGCCGCCCCCGGCACCCGCACGCTCCGACAGGCCACCGGCGCGCTCGGCACCCTCGGCGCCGTCGCGCTGATGGCGCTGGGCGCCGCGCCCGCGGTCGCCGCCGGCCCCGCCCCCACCCCTACCCCCTCGTCGACGCCCGAGCTGGTGCTGGGCGAGATGGCGCCGACGGTCGACGGCCTGCGGCCGGGCGGCACCTACGACGTCCCGGTCAGCTTCACCAACACCGGCGCCCAGGCGCTCGACAAGGTCTACCTCGAGTACTCCGTCACCCACGGGCTGAGTCACACGGAGCTGCCCTCCAACTGCGTCCGCTTCGACGTCGGTTCCTACGACGAGCTGCCGGACAAGTCCTACGCGATCTGCGAGTTCGACCAGACCATCGAGCCCGGTGTCGTCTACGCCCCGAGAAGCCGCTGAAACTCGACGTGCTCGGCCACGCCCTGCACGACGAACTCCGCGTGGTGGTGGACACCGACGGTTCGCTCCCCGGTGACGGCGGCGGCGAGCCGGTGCCCGGTACCGGTCCGGCCGTGAAGCTCGTCGAGCGGCCGGACGAGACCCCGGCCGAGCCGGGCAGCGCCGAGCACGAGGGCTGGGACGACGCCGACGTGTCGGTGAACGCGACGAACACCGCCGACCTCCGGGTCACCGACGCGATGCTCAGCGGCAAGGTCGGCGACACGGTGCCGCTGGAGGTGAAGCTCGTCAACGCCGGTCCCGCCTGGGTGCTCGGCAAGCAGGACACTCCGGTGACCAAGGTCCGCGTCACGATCCCGGAGGGCGCGACCGTCACCAAGAGCCCTTGTGCCAAGGTCGCGACCGGGGTCTACGAGTGCGGCACGGCCCAGCGCTGGCTGAACGAGAACGCCGTCGAGACCCACACCTTCAAGCTGCGGCTCGACAAGGCGGTCTCCGGCGCCAAGGGCTCGCTGAAGCTGACGGGGCAGGCCCGGCCGTACGACAAGACCCCCGAGAACGACACCGCCGAGATCACGCTCAACGTCACCGGCGGCTCGTCCGGCTCCGACGGCGGGTCGTCGAGCACCGGCGGCGGCTCGGCGTCGTCCACGGGCGGCGGCTCCGGCTCCAGCGGCGGCGCCACGGACTCCGGCGGCTCCCCGGCCTCCGGCACCACCGGCACCACCGGCACCACGACGGCCGACGGCGACCTGGCGAGCACCGGTTCCGGCGCGGCGCTGCCGCTCGCGGGCGCGGCCGCCGCGGCGCTCACCGTGGGCGCGGGCGCGGTCGTGGCCGTACGGCGGCGCAGGGCGGCCCAGCGGTAACTCCCTCGGCCGCCGGGAGGGAGCTCTGACGCAGCGAGCAACGCGGGGCTCCCTCTCATCGCCCTCCCACCCGCACCGCCCCCGCACTCGCCGCCACCACCATCCCGATCGCCCCGCACTGCGGCAGCGACAGCCCCTGCCCCAGCACCAGCCAGCCCGCCGTCGCGGCGAGCGCCGGCGCCAGACTCATCAGGACCGCGAAGGTCGCGGCGGACAGCCGCCGCAGGGCGAGCAGTTCGAGGGTGTACGGCACTCCGGAGCTCAGCACCGCGATGGCGAGGCCCAACCCGAGCACCCCAGGCTCCAGCAGTGCCGCCCCCGACGCCCCGACACCGAGCGGCAGACTGACGAGCGCGGCGACGCACATCGCGATCGCGAGGCCGTCCAGGCGCGGGAAGCGGGCACCCGCGCGGGCGTTGAGCAGGATGTACGCCGCCCACATCGCCCCGGCGCCCAGCGCGAAGGCCGCTCCTACAGGGTCGATGCTCCCGAAGTCGCCGCCGCCGAGCAGGCAGACGCCCGTGAGCGCGAGCCCGGCCCACAGGAAGCTCGCCGCGCGACGGGAGACCAGCACGGACAGCAGGAGCGGGCCGAGGACCTCCAGGGTGACGGCCGCGCCCAGCGGGATGCGGGCGATGGCCTGGTAGAAGAGGAGATTCATGCCGCCGAGGGCCAGGCCGAAGCCGGTGACCACCGCCCAGTCGGCGCGCGAGTGGCCGCGCAGCCGGGGCCGGGTGACGGTCAGCAGCAGCACCGCGGCGAACGCGATCCGCAGCGCGACCGTGCCGAGCGCCCCGGCGCGCGGGAACAGGAGCGCGGCACAGGCCGACCCGAACTGGACGGACACCGCCCCGACCAGCACCAGGCCGACGCCGCCGAGGCTGCCCCGCCCCGCGGGGTGCCGGACGACAGCGGGCGAACTGGTCACCGTAGAGGTCATGGCGTTCACGCTAGGCAGCCCACGGCTCGGCGTGAAATGCCGATTTCCCTGTGGTTATGCTCTGGACGCATGACCGTGGAACTGCGGCACCTGCGGGCCTTCCTCGTCATCGCCGAGGAGGGCAGCATCACCCGTGCCGCCGCCCGCCTCCATATGAGCCAGCCCGCGCTGTCGCGCACGCTGCGCCAGGTGGAGGACCATCTGGGCGCCCGGCTCGTCGACCGTTCCACCCATCATCTGGAGCTGACCGCGCAGGGCCGGGTCTTCCGTGACAAGGCCGCCGCCGCGGTGTCCGCGGTCGACACCGCCCTGGACCCGGGCGGGCTGAGCAGCTGGCCGCTGCGGCTCGGCCATCCCTGGGCGGCGCTCGGCGACCACACCGTCACGCTGCTGCGCCGCTGGGACGAGACCCACCCCGGCACCCGGCTCGAACTGCTCCGCGTCGACGACCGCACGGCGGGCCTCACCCGGGGCCGGGTGGACGCCGCCCTGCTGCGGGGCGCGGTCACCGCGCCGGGGCTGCGCACCGAGTTGCTGGCCTGGGAGGAGCGGGTGGCGGTCCTGCCGTCCGACAGCCCGCTGACGGCACTCCCCCGGGTCACCCTGGCCGACCTGGTCGACAGCCCGATCGCGCTGAACACCGTGGCCGGTACGACGACCATGGACCTGTGGCCGCCGACGGCCCGCCCCTTGGCGACCATCGAGGTGACGAACACCGACGAGTGGCTGATGACCATCGCGGCGGGCCGCGCGGTGGGGATCTCCACGACGGCCACCCCCGGCAGCCACGCCCACCCCTCGCTGGTCTACCGCCCGCTCACCGGCGCGCCGCCCGTCCCCGTCGTCCTCGCCTGGCGGGAGGGAGCGGGTCACCCGGCCATCCCCGACCTGGTCACGCTCGCCCACGAGGTCCTCGCCGCCGCTCGGCCCTGATCTCCCGCCGCGCGCCACACCGACGTATTGTTCGGCCCGTGGTTGAGAGCGCACCCATGCGGCCGATGCGACTGCCCGACATGCCGCTGCACGATCCGTTCGTCGTCGCCGACGAAGAGACCCGCACCTACTACCTCTACACCTCCAACGAGCCGTCGGTGTCGGGCGTGCAGGGCACCGGCACAATGGCCTACCGCAGCCACGACCTGCGGGACTGGACGCCTCCCGTGCCGGTCTTCCGCACCGCCGACCAGACGAACATCTGGGCCACGGACGGTGGTTGGGCGCCCGAGGTGCACAAGTGGGCGGGCCGGTACTACCTGTTCACCACCCTCCACGACGAGCACCGGCCGCTCCCGGTGCCGCCGCCGACCCGATGGGGCACCCCGTTCCAGCTCCGGAACCACCTGCGCGGCACCGTCACCGCCGTATCGGACTCCCTGCTGGGCCCGTTCACCGTCGTCGACCCCGAACGCCCCACCCCACCCGCGCACTTGATGACCCTCGACGGCACGCTCCACGTCGACCGGGACGGGCAGCCCTGGATGGTCTACGCGCACGAGTGGCTGCAGACCGTCGACGGAACCATGGAGGCGATCCGGCTGGCCCCGGACCTGACGCGGACCGTCAGCGATCCGGTGCACCTCTTCAAGGCCTCCGACGCCCCCTGGCTCGGCGAGCAGATCCCCGCCGGCGTCCCGGCCCAGCTCCCGCCGTACATCACCGACGGCCCCCAGCTGTACCCCACCCCCGACGGCTCGCTGCTCATGCTGTGGTCGACGTACGAGAAGAACGTGGTGGGTCCGGACGGGAACATCAGCGGCGGCTACGTCCAGACGTACGCCGTCTCCGAGTCGGGTGACCTGCGCGGGCCCTGGCGGCAGCGGCGGCCGCTGGTCCGCGACGACAGCGGGCACGGCATGCTGTTCCGCACCTTCGAGGGACGGCTGATGATGATCCTGCACCGGCCGTTCGAGAACGCGCGGGGCAAGCTGTACGAGATGGAGCTCGACGGCCATGAGCTGCGCGTGGTCCGCCAGTGCACCGAGCTCGACGGCGGCGGCTGACCTCCACGGCGAGGGCATGACCGCACCACGCCGGCTGCTGGACGAGGAGGGGCGGCGCGCCCGGGACGCCTGCGCGAGACGCGCATGAGCGCGCTCACCGTGGCGTTGTGCAGCACCAGGAGCGGACTGACGTACCGGGCAGGCCAGTTGGAGAGTTCGGCGGTGCCGGGGCGTGTGGCGCTCGTCCGCGAGCTGCTCATCGACGTGCCGACTCCGGAGCAACTCGGCTGGCTCGCCGGCGGTCGGGCGGGGCCGACCGGCGCAGGCGGGCCGGCTAGCGGGGCGGCGTCGTGCTGCCGCGCACCTCCAGGACGGGCGTGGCGAGCTCGACCTCGCGCGGCCGGTCCGGGTCGTCGATCCGGTCCAGGAGCCGCTGGGCGGCCCGCCGGCCCACGTCCCGGCTGGCGTTGTCCACGGTGGTCAGCCACAGGTGGCGCAGCCGGGACAGGTAGGTGTTGTCGTAGCCGACGAGGGACAGGTCCCGCGGCACCCGCAGGCCGCTCTCCTCGGCGGCGGACAGCGCGCCGACACAGGTCATGTCGTTGGCCGCGAAGATCGCGGTGGGGGGCCGCGGGCGGCTGAGCAGGCGCACGGTGGCCCGGTAGCCGCCCTCCTCGGTCAGGTCGCCCTGTTCCGTGACCGCCGTAGCGGCCAGCCCGTGCTCGCGCATCACCGCCTCGAAGCTGCGCCGGCGCAGTGCGCCCACGGCGCCCTGGGCGGCGATGTGCGCGATGTGCCGGTGGCCGAGCCCGATGAGGTGCTCGGTGGCCAGGCGGGCGCCCTGTTCGTCGTCGTTGGCGACGACGTCCACGCCGGGCAGCTCCGGTTCGCGGGCGCCCGCGACGACGGTCGGGACCTGCCCGGCGGCGGTGCGCAGGGCCTCGGGGTCCTGGAGCGTGCCGACCGCGATCAGGCCGTCGACGCGCAGCTCGGTGAAGGTGCGGGTGAGGTCCTCGCCGAGGCGGCGGTTGAGGTGCCCGTCGGCGAGCAGCATGTGCAGGCCGCTGTCGTACAGCCGCGAGTTGAGTCCGTCGAGGAGCTCCACGAACCAGGGGTTGCGCAGGTCGTTCAGGAGCACGCCGACCGTGCGGGTGCGGCGTTCGCTGAGGCTGCGGGCGGCGGCGTTGGGCCGGTATCCGAGTTCCTCGACGGCGGCGAGGACGGCCGCGCGCTTCTCCGGACGGACGCCCTCGGAGCCGCGCAGCACCAGCGAGACCAGCGACTTGGACACGCCGGCTCGGTCGGCGACGTCGCGGATGGTCGGGGTCCTCATGCTGTGGACCGTTCCATACACACCCCTCGCCCGGCAAGACCTTGACACCTGCTGCTGCCGGTCCCATCGTGGGCCGACAAGGGTTTGGAACGGTCCAAAACCGGGTCCGAGGAAGGGCGGTCAACGTGGACAGGCTCGGCATCGCCGTGGTGGGTTTCGGCTGGATGGGGCGGGTGCACACCCAGGCCTACGCCCGGCTGCCGCACCACTTCCCGCAGCTGCCGCTGCGGCCGGAGCTGGTGACGGTCGCCGACGAGGTCCCCGGCCGCGCCGAGCAGGCGGCGGGGCAGTACGGCTTCGGCTCCGCGACCCGCGACTGGCACGAGGTGGCCGCCGACCCACGGGTCGCGGCCGTGAGCATCACCGCCCCGAACTTCCTGCACCGCGAGATCGGCGTCGCGATGGCCGAGGCGGGCAAGCACCTCTGGATCGAGAAGCCGGTCGGCCTGACGGCCGGGGACGCGGGCGCGGTGGCGGGCGCGGCCGCCAAGGCCGGTGTCCAGGGCACGGTCGGCTTCAACTACCGCAACGCCCCCGCCGTCCAGGCCGCCCGGGAGCTGATCGCCGCCGGTGAGATCGGCACCGTCACGCACCTCCGCATCCGTCTCTTCAGCGACTACGCCGCCCACCCCGAGGGTGCCCTGACCTGGCGGTACGAGCTGGAGCGGGGCGGCAGCGGAGTGCTGGGCGACCTCGCCTCGCACGGCGTCGACCTGGCCCGCCACCTCCTCGGCGACATCGAGTCGCTGACCGCCGACACCGCGATCTTCGTCCCCGAGCGGGCCCGCCCCACCGGCGCCACCGCCGGCCACACCCGCGCGACCGGCGGCGCGCCGGGCCCGGTCGAGAACGACGACTACGTCAACTGCCTGCTGCGTTTCGCCTCCGGCGCCCGGGGCGTCCTGGAGGCCTGCCGGGTCTCGGTCGGCGAGCAGAACAACTACGGCTTCGAGATCCACGGCACGACGGGCGCGGTCTTCTGGGACTACCGCCGCATGGGCGAGCTGGGCGTCAGCCGCGGCACGGCCTACCAGGACCAGCCGGTCAGCACGGTCTACGTCGGCCCGGGGGCGGGCGAGTTCGGCGCCTTCCAGCCGGGCGCGGCCAACACGATGGGCTACGACGACCTGAAGGTGATCGAGGCGTACGGGTTCCTGCGGTCGATCGCCGAGGGCACGCCGTACGGGGCGACCCTCGTCGACGCCGTGGCGAGCGCGACGGCGCTGGACGCGATGACGCGTTCCGCGGAGCGGCGCACGTGGGTGAGCCTCGCGTGAGCGTAAACGTGGGTGCGCTGCGCGGCACCGTACCCACGGCGAGGCACAGGGTGGCGCGAGGCGGCGGGGCCGGTGGACCAGCACGACTTGGGGAGAACAAGAAGAAGGGCCCCCACAGGCTGTCGCCTGTGAAGGCCCTTCACACCGTCGGGACGACAGGATTTGAACCTGCGACCCCTTGACCCCCAGTCAAGTGCGCTACCAAGCTGCGCCACGTCCCGGTGTCCGTCTGACCTGGGGTTTCCCCCGGCCGAACGTGCAGGGAAACAATACCGCACTCGGGTCAGTGGTCGCGCACCCGTTTATCGACGACGACGGTATCGACGCGCACGAGGTTGCGGATCGCCGGCACCGCGAGCAACGCACCGCAGACCACCAGGCTCATCACCCCGGCGACGAGCAGGACGTGGTCGGCGCCGAGGGCCGCTGCGGACGGGCCCGCGAGCGCCTGGCCCACCGGCATCAGGGCGAGGGAGCCCGCGACGTCGTAGGCGTGGATGCGGTTGAGGGCGTCGGGCGGGACCTGGGTCTGGATGCTGGTCGACCACATGACGCTCCAGAACGCCATGCCCGTACCGGCGACGGCGGCTCCGGCCATCATGGCGGGCAGGCCGAGGCCCGCGCCGACGGCCGCGGGGAAGGCTCCGAAGCCGACCAGGGCGATCGACCCGGCGCGCAGCATCCGGCGGGGGCGCAGCCGCAGGGCGAGGAGTCCGCCGACGACGGTCCCGGCGCCGAGCGCGGAGTTCACCAGGCCGTAGGCGCGCGGGCCGTGGTCCTGGACGACCTCGGTGGCGACCAGGGGCGTGGTCGGGCCGGACACGGAGATCATGTACAGGCCCCAGATGGCTATCACGCCCCACAGCCAGGTGCGGGCTCTGAACTCCCGCCAGCCGGTGACCAGATCGGCCCGGAAGGTGCTCGCCGCGCGCGGGGCCGGCCCGTCGTCGAGGGCGCGTGGTGGCAGCCGGAGCGCCAGCAGGCACAGGGCGCTGACCGCGTACATGGCGGCGTCGACGGCGAAGACCCCACCGGCCGAGGCGAAGCCGACGAGCAGTCCGGCGAGGGCGGGTCCGGCGAGCTGGGCGCCGGCCTCCGCGATGCGTATCGCGCCGTTCGCGCCCTGGACGTCGGTGGCGAGGCGGGGGACGGTGCTGGCGACACCGGGCTGGAACAGGGCCCCGGCCACGCCGTTCACGAAGCCGATGGCGCAGATCTGCCACAGCACCACATGCCCGGCGAAGAAGAGCGCCGCGGCGAGGGTCTGGGTGCCCAGCCGCACCAGGTCGGCGCCGATCATCACCTTGCGGGTGTCGAAGCGGTCGGCAATGACGCCGCCGAAGACCACGAGCCCGGCGAAGGACGCGGCCGAGGAGGCCATCGCGAGACCCACCGCGCCCGCGCCGTAGCCGTGCTGGAGCAGGCCGGCGGCGAGGGCGACGGGCAGGACGGTGTGGCCGAGGGCGGCGACCGCACGCGCCACGAAGAACAGGGCGAAGTCACGCGACCAGACGGCGGGCCGGGCCCCTTCGCCCCTGCGGCGCCGGGCGACGTCGTCGGCACGCGTGCCGTGCGCCTCCGCCTCGCCCTTCGACGACACCCCGGTCATCCCTCACGCCCCTCCCCGGCACCATCCGCACCCCGCGACGAACGAAGACCCGTCCTCTCCACCCGTCACGCCTTCGGATCATGCCACGGGGCACTGACAGCCCCCGGGGTATTTCACTCCACGGCCGGACGCCCCAACTCGGGATAGCTGTCGAGGAGTCGGGGCGGGGCGGCCTGGCGCCAGGAGTCGGCCAGGATGTCCCGCAGCTCGTCCTCGTCCTCCAGGGCGGCGAGGCGGGCCCGCACCCAGGCGAACTGCGCCTCGTGGTCGGCGATCCAGAACTTCCCCGGCTCGGCGAGCACCAGTTCGTCCCGCTCCTCCTTGGGGCAGCGCACCGCGAGGGAGGTCTCCTCCTCGGGCAGCGTGGCGAACATCTTCCCCGCGACCCGGAACGTGGGCATGCTCCAGGCGATCTTCTCCGTGGTGTCCGGCAGGGACAGGGCGATACGGCGTACGTCTTCGGCATCCGGCATGACACGCACCGTAGCGTCCGGCACTGACAATCACCTGGTGGGAGCGGTCGTCCGCAGGTGCTTGTAGTAGAGGGTGGTGCCGCGGAGCACCCCGCCCGGGTCCGCCGCGTAGTCGGGGATCACGCCGGCCCTGGTCCATCCCGCCGAGGCGTAGAGGCGCTCGGCCGGGCTGTCGGTCTCGGTGTCGAGGTGGAGCAGGGTGAGGCCGGCCTCGGCGGCGGCCTGTTCGGCGGTCGCCAGGAGCATGCGTCCCAGGCCGCGCCCCCGCGCGTCCCGGTGCACCATCAGCTTGACCAGCTCGGCGCGGTGGCGGCTGTTGGGCTTGTCGGGGAAGGCCAGGCTGACGGTGCCGAGGGTCCGGTCGTCGTCACGTGCGACCCATACGGCGAGGTGTCCGGCCGCCGCGCCGGCGGCCCGTTCCTGCCACCAGGCGACGGCCGCCGCTCGGTCCAGGGGCGCGAGGAATCCGATCGAGGCGCCGCCGTCCACGGTGTCGACCACGAGGTCGGCCAACTCCTCTGCGTGCAGCAGGACTTGATCCGCGTCGAGTCGTTCGACGATCACGGCAGCACCACCGCCAGCACATAGCGCACCGGCTCCGGCCCGGCGCACCGGAACCGCGTCGGTCCCCACACCCGCAGGCGCAGGCAGTCTCCCGTGTCGAGCCGGTGCTCGACGTCCTGGGCGGTCAGGGCGAGAGCGCCCTCCAGCACCCAGATGTGCTGTTCGAGGCCGGGCACGGGTGGCCGGTCGTAGGCGATGTCGGAGCCCGGGGCGAGCCGTCCCTCGACGAGTTCGCCGCGCAGTCCGCTGTGCGGCGGCGACACGGATCGGCGTACGAAACCGGAGGCGCGGTCCTCCCACACGGGCTGCTCGGCGGCCCGGACCAGGAGCACGGGCTCGGTCTCGACCTCGCTGAGCAACTGGGACATGGTCCGCCCGTAGACCGCGCACAGGCGGTTCAGCAGGGAGGCGGTGGGACTGGTCTCCGCGCGCTCCGCCCGGGACAGGGTCGACTTGCTCACTCCGGTGCGGTCCGCCAACTCGCCCAGGGACCAGCCGCGTTCGGCGCGCAGTTCGGCCAGGCGGGCACCCAGGCGGGTGTCGACGGGGTCCGGAGCGGTCTCGGCTTCCGTTTGTTTCATATCCGGGACGCTATCCCAAATGTGAAACAGGTAGGTTACGTACCGCTCTCAGCCGCCCCCGCCAGCGCCTCCACCACCGGGCGGATCAGCGGATGCCCCTCCGCGCCCCGCCGCACCGCCGCGAACACCCGCCGGGTGGGTGCGACGCCGTCGACCGGTCGTACGACCACGCCCGTCAGGTCCATGCCGATCAGCGCCGAGCGCGGGACGAGCGCCACGCCCGCCCCGGCCGAGGCCAGGGCGACGACCGCGCGGAAGTCGTCCGAGGAGTGTTCGAGGCTGGGCTGGAAGCCCGCGTTCTCGCAGGCCAGGACGACCACCTCATGGCAGGGATTGCCCGGGTAGGGGCCGATCCACGGGTCCTTGGCCAGCTCGCCCAAGGGCACCTCGCCGGCGTCCGCCAGCCGGTGGCTCACCGGGACGACCGCGTCGAAGGGCTCGGCGTACAGGGGCACGTGCGTCAGCCGGGGGTCGTCGGCCGGGGGCGCGCCGCGGTACTCCACGGCGACCGCGACGTCGACCTGCCGGTCCAGCACCATCGGCAGACTGGCGTCGCCCTCGGCGTCCTGGACGCGGATGCGGATGCCGGGCGAGGTGACGGCGAGCCTCGCCACCGCCGGGGCCACGACCAGGGCGATCCCGGTCGCGAAGGAGGCGACGGTGACGGTGCCGGCCTCGCCCGACCCGTACGCGGCGAGCTCGGCCTCCGCGCGCTCCAGCTGGGCGAGGACGGCGTTGGTGTGGTTCAGCAGGATCTCGCCGGCCGCGGTGAGCCGTACGCCCTTCGCGCCGCGTTCGACCAGGCGGTGCCCGGTCTCCTGCTCCAGGGCCGTGAGCTGCTGGGACACGGCCGAGGGGGTGAGATACAGCGCGGCGGCAGCCGCCGTCACCGTACGGTGGTCGGCCACCGCCCGGAGGATGTGCAGCCGCCGCGCCTCGATCATGGGATCGATTGTCTCAAATGCCCCCGTGTGCTCGGGCTCAGCCTTCCAGTTCGGCCCGGGCCGCGACGAAGGCGTCCACCGCGCGGTTCACGTCCTGGGTGGAGTGGGCGGCCGACAGCTGGACGCGGATGCGGGCCTGGCCCTGCGGCACCACCGGGTAGGAGAAGCCGATCACGTACACGCCGCGCTCCAGGAGCAGCTCGGCGAGGCGGCCCGCCTTGGCCGCGTCGCCGATCATCACGGGGGCGATGGCGTGGTCGCCGGGGAGGATCTCGAAGCCCTCCTCGGTCATCCGGCGGCGGAACAGGGCCGTGTTCTCGTTCAGCCGGACGCGCAGGTCGTCGGCCGACTCCAGCAGGTCGAGGACCTTGAGGGAGGCGGCGGCGATCACCGGGGCGAGGGTGTTGGAGAACAGGTACGGGCGGGAGCGCTGGCGCAGCAGGGCGACGATCTCCGCGCGGGCGGCCACATAGCCGCCGGACGCGCCGCCGAGCGCCTTGCCGAGGGTGCCGGTGATGATGTCCACGCGGTCCATGACGCCGTGCAGCTCGGGGGTGCCGCGACCGCCGGGACCGACGAAGCCGACGGCGTGCGAGTCGTCGACCATGACCATGGCGCCGTACCGGTCGGCGAGGTCGCAGATCTCGGCGAGCGGGGCCACGTAGCCGTCCATGGAGAACACGCCGTCGGTGACGATCAGGCGGCGGCGCGCGTCGGACGCGTCCTTCAACTGCCGTTCCAGGTCGGCCATGTCGCGGTTGGCGTAGCGGAAGCGGCGGGCCTTGGACAGGCGGATGCCGTCGATGATCGACGCGTGGTTGAGGGCGTCGGAGATCACCGCGTCCTCGGGGCCGAGGAGGGTTTCGAAGACGCCGCCGTTGGCGTCGAAGCAGGAGGAGTAGAGGATCGTGTCCTCCTGGCCGAGGAAGGCCGACAGCCGTGCCTCCAGCTCCTTGTGCACCTCCTGCGTGCCGCAGATGAAGCGCACGGACGCCATGCCGTAGCCCCAGCGGTCCAGCGCCTCGTGGGCGGCGGCGACGACCTCGGGGTGGTCGGCGAGACCGAGGTAGTTGTTGGCGCAGAAGTTGAGGACCTCGCCGGGGCGGCCGCCCGCGGTGACGTTGACGGTCGCGGACTGCGGGGTGCCGATGACGCGCTCGGGCTTGTGCAGACCGGCGGCGCGGATCTCGTCGAGGGTGGCGCGGAGATCGTCACGGACGTTGTCGAACATGGGAAAGGCTCCTAAAGAGTTACGCAGTCCAGTGAGGGTTACGCAGTCCAGTCGAGGATGACCTTGCCGCCGCGGCCGCTCGCGGCATCCGCGAACGCCGCCTCGAAGTCGCGGTAGCCGTACCGGCCGGTGATCACGGGGGCGAGGTCGAGGCCGCCCTCCAGGAGCACCGACATCGCGTACCAGGTCTCGAACATCTCGCGGCCGTAGATGCCCTTGATGGTGATCATCGAGGTGACGATCCGGGCCCAGTCGACCGGGAACTCCTCGGCCGGCAGACCGAGCATGGCGATCCGGCCGCCGTGCGTCATGTTGGCGATCATGTCGCGCATCGCGACGGGGTTGCCGGACATCTCCAGGCCGATGTCGAAGCCCTCACGCAGTCCGAGCGAACGCTGGCCGTCGGCGATCGTGGACCCGGTGACGTCGAGGGCGAGGCTGACGCCGATCTTGCGGGCGAGGTCGAGGCGCTCCTCGCTGACGTCGGTGATCACGACGTTGCGGGCACCCGCGTGCTTGGCCACGGCCGCCGCCATCAGGCCGATCGGGCCGGCCCCGGTGATCAGCACGTCCTCACCGACCAGCGGGAAGGACAGCGCGGTGTGCACGGCGTTGCCGAACGGGTCGAAGATCGCGGCCACGTCGAGGTCCACGGGGACCCGGTGCACCCACACGTTCGAGGCGGGCAGGGCGACGTACTCCGCGAAGGCCCCGTCCCGGCCGACGCCCAGCCCGACCGTGGCCCGGCACAGGTGACGGCGGCCGGCGAGACAGTTGCGGCACTTGCCGCAGACGAGGTGCCCCTCGCCGCTCACCCGGTCCCCCACGGCGATGTCCACGACGTCACGGCCGGTCTCCACGACCTCGCCGACGAACTCGTGCCCGAGCACCAGCGGCGTACGGATCGTCTGCTGCGCCCACCCGTCCCAGGACCGGATGTGCAGATCGGTGCCGCAGATGCCGGTGCGCAGCACCTTGATCAGTACGTCGCCGGGTCCCACGGCGGGCTCGGGAACGTCCGCGAGCCACAGCCCGGGCTCCGCCTTCTCCTTGACCAGCGCCTTCACCGCTACGGCTCCTGTGGGTGCGTTCCCGTTCCACGCGCACGCCGAAGCGGCCCGCAGCCGGGAAGAGGGGTGGGATCGCGTAGCAATCTGCCGCACGACGCCCCCTCAGGTCCATCGAGGTTTTCTTAAGCGGCGCCGCAGATCTTCTTCACGCCCCCTGAGGGGAACATCGCCGCCGACCTGCCCGTTGAGATGGCCGTGGACGTCCATGCGGGACCTGGGACCGATCGATCTGGAGCCGCTCATGAACACCGCACGTGATCTCGCGATCGCCGCCCTGGAGGCGGGCCCCGGCAGATCCGTGGAGCAGGGCGACCTGTCGCTGGCGCTCGCGGCGTCCGAGCTGCTCGACCTCGTGGAGGCGGGGGTGCTCCGGGTGGACGGCGACCGGGTCGTGCCCGGCGCGCAGTCGGCGCCCGTCGACCCCCTGCTGACCGAGGCCGCCGCCACCGCCGTACACCAGGAGCCGTACGAGTCGGTCGAGGACTGGCTGTGGCGGCGGGGCCGCGGACTGGCCTCGGCTTACGACTCCGCCATGGAACAGGAGGGGCTGACGGCCCGCCCGCGCGGGCTGCTGATCGCGCGGCGGGCCGGACACGCCGCGCTGGTGGACTCCCCGGAGCGGCGGCGTGCCGAGGAACGCCGCGCCTCGGGCGAGCCGGTGTTCGCCGCCCTGGCCGCCGCGGCCGGCATCCAGGACGAACCGGCCGGGGACCCGACGGACCTCACCGACGACACCGTCACGACCGTGCTGGCGGCCGTCGGGGACGCGGTGATGGAACTGGAGGCGGTGCGGCAGCGGCGGGCGATCGAGAACGCCGCGTTCGACAACATCTGGCGGGGCGGGGTGTGAGGCGGCCCTGACGACGAGAAGCCGGCGTGGCCGCACACAAGTTCATAGCGGAACACAAGTTCACAGAGGCAGGCCGTCCGCCTCCATCCGCTCCACGCGCGCGACCAGCTCCGCCGCCGCCGACTTGATGGTCTCCAGACCGGTCCGGCCCCAGGGCCGCGGCTCCACATCGGCCACGCACACCGTGCCGAGGACCATTCCGTGGCGGTCGATGAGCGGGGCACCCAGATAGGAGCGGATGCCGAACTCGTCGACGACGGGATTGCCGGCGAACCTCGGATAGTCGCTGACGTCCTCCAGGACCAGCGCCTTGCGCCGCACGACCACATGCGGGCAGAAGCCGTGGTCACGCGCCAGCCGGCGGCCGAGTTCCGGCTTGGTCTCGTCGGCGTCGACGAGGACCGGCCGGACGGCGGGGACGTGCAGCCCGGCGAAGAACTGCTGGTGCTCGTCGATGAAGTTCACCATGGCGTACGGCGCACCGGTCAGCTGCGCGAGCCGGTCCGCGAACGCGTCGAGCACGGGCTCCGGGCGCTGCCCCAGGCCGAGCCCGTACAGTCGGCGGGCCCGGGCGGGGGCCTCCTTGTCCTCGGGGGTGAGCAGCAGGCGACCGGCGGGACGCACCGGGTCGTAGCTCATCGGCGGGTTCCGTCGCGTTGGGTGAAGGTCATATGCGGCTCCGTGGAGTTGAGGGCGGCAAAGGGTGGGCGGCGGTCACATGTGGGCGCCGTGGCTCGGCGCGGGCGCCGGGGCGTGGGCGATGAGGTGGCGTACGAGGGTCAGCAGGGTCTGCACGCCCGAGCTGGAGATCCGGGCGTCGCAGCGGACGATGGGGATTTCGGGGGCGAGGTCGATGGCGGCGCGGACCTCCTCGGGGTCGTAGCGGTACGAGCCGTCGAACTCGTTGATCGCGACGATGAATCCGAGGCCGCGCTGCTCGAAGAAGTCGACGGCGGCGAAGCAGTCCTCCAGGCGCCGGGTGTCGGCGAGGATGACCGCGCCGAGCGCGCCCTCGGAGAGTTCGTCCCACATGAACCAGAACCGCTCCTGCCCGGGCGTGCCGAACAGATAGAGCACATGTTCCGGATCGAGGGTGATGCGGCCGAAGTCCATGGCCACCGTCGTCTCGACCTTGTTCTCGATGCCGTCGAGATTGTCGGTCGCGGCGCTGACCGTGGTGAGCAGTTCCTCCGTGCTGAGCGGGGCGATCTCGCTGACCGCACCCACGAAGGTCGTCTTGCCTACTCCGAACCCGCCCGCCACCAGGATCTTGAGTGCGGTGGGGAAGGGATCAGAGCTGTCGTCGTAGTCCATCGAGCACTGCCTCCAGAAGAGCCCGGTCAGTCGGGTTGTGGTGGAACTCCGGGGGTTTGGTGGTGAGCGCCCCGCAGTCGACGAGATCCGACAGCAGCACCTTGGTGACCGCGGCCGGCAGCTTCAGATGGGCGGCGACCTCGGCGACCGAGACGGGCCCGCGGCACAGGTCGAGTGCCTGCGTGTGCTCGGGGCCGAGGTAGCCGAGGGGGGTGGCGCCGGTGGCCATCACCTGCGAGAGGAGGTCGAGCGCGACGCTGGGCCGGGTACGGCCGTTGCTGACCGTGAAGGGGCGCACCAGGCGTCCGGCCGCGTCGTCGAGCCAGGGCCCGTCGCCGGCCGCCGCCACGCTCAAGGCCTCATCACCGGGGACGCCGGGGATTCGACGGCGTGCCGGCGGGGCGCTGTCACCAGGTAGGGGCGGACGCTCTTGACGAGCATGGCCATCTCGTAGCCGAGGACGGCCGCGTCGGCCTCGCGGCCGGCGAGCACGGCGAGACAGGTGCCGGAGCCCGCGGTGGTCACGAACAGCAGGGTCGAGTCGAGTTCGACGACCACCTGACGGACGTCCCCGCCGTCCCCGAAGCGGACGCCCGCGCTGCGTCCGAGGGAGTACAGGCCGGAGGCCAGGGCTGCCATGTGGTCGGCGCTGTCGGTGTCGAGCCCGTGGACCGACTTCACGAGCCCGTCGCAGGACAGCAGGACCGCGCTGGTGGTGTGCGGTACGCGCTGCACGAGTCCGCTCATCAGCCAGTCGAGATCGGATGCATGGCCGGTCGGCGCTTCGCTCGCCATGGTGGATCGACTCCTTGAGGTACGAAGGTCTGCGGGAGCGCTGGGTGTGGGGGTGGGGGCGTGGGCGGTGGCAAAGGTGGTCATCCGGCTGATGCGCTCCCGTCGTGCCGGGTGGGGGTGTGGTCGGGGTGGGCCGCGGACATGCGGTCGTGGACCACGGGGGCGGAGGCCGGCGCGGGCCGCGCCTCAGCCGTCCGGGCCGCGTCCAGGGCCGATACGTCCATGGCGGCGTGCGGGGCCGTGGCCGTGACGCCGGGGTGGGGGACGTCGGGGTGGGTGAGGTCGGGGTGGGTGAGGTCGGTGTATCCCGGCCCGGTGAGGGAGGTGTCCCGCTGCGGCACCCCCAGGTGCACCGCCCCTGTGGAATACGCGCCGGGGTCCGGGACGCCGCTGGTCTCGGCCTCCAGGTGCTGCTGTGCCTCGGCGAGGCCGATGCCTCGCTGGAAGGCCGCCATCAGGCCCGGGTCGTGTCCGGCGACATGCTCGCTGTCCGGCCGTGGTGCCGCCGGGCCGTCGCGGAGCTGGGGGACGATGTGCTCCTGGGCACGTCGGCGGGGCAGTTGGGGCTTGCCCATGGTGCCGCGGACGGGGCCCGTGCGCGGGGTCGGCGGCGTGGCGGTGCTCTGGGCGACGAGCCGCCGGTCGTCGGGCCGGATGCCAGGCACGGCCTCCGCCGGATTGGGCCGCTCCTGGTGACTGCCCCGCACGGGCAGCGGCACTGCGGGCCCCTCCCCGTTCGCCGCCGGTCCCGCACTGTGCGGGACGTCCATCGGCAGCGGGGACCGTACGGTGGGGCCGGCGTCGGGCACGACCCGCTGCGGCCCGGTGTCCGCCAGGCCGCCCGCCCCGGCTCCGCCCTGCGGATACTGCAGCGGCGGCACGGCGGTGTCCGGCGCGGACGGCCGCGCACCCTGCGCACCCGGAACCGGCCGCGGCGCCGCGGACTGCGTCGAGCCCATCTCCGCGCCCCCGCCGCCGGGTCCGGCGAACCCCGTCCCGTCCGAGACCGCCGGTACGGCTCCGGGTACCCCCGGCTCCACGCCCAACAGCTCCTGCGGTACGACGAGTACGGCCTGGACACCGCCGTAGATGTTGGTCTGCAACCGGACGTTGATGCCGTGCCGCCGGGCGAGCTGCGAGACCACGAACAGTCCGATGCGGCCGTCCGCCAGCAGGCTTCCCACGTTGACCTGGTCGGGGTCGGTGAGCAGGGCGTTCATCCTGCTCTGTTCGGTGACGGGCATGCCGAGGCCGCGGTCCTCGACCTCGACGGCAAGTCCGGAGGTGACGAGGTTGGCGCGCAGCAGGACCTGGGTGTGCGGGGCGGAGAACACCGTGGCGTTCTCGACGAGTTCGGCGAGCAGGTGGATGACGTCGGCGACCGCGTGGCCGCGCAGGGTGCCGTCGATGGGGGGCACGAGTTTGACGCGGGAGTACTGCTCGACCTCGGCGATGGCCGAGCGCAGCACCTCGGTCATGGAGACGGGGTGGCTCCACTGCCGCCGCGAGACGGCACCGCCGAGCACGGCGAGGTTCTCGGCGTGGCGCCGGATGCGGGTGGCGAGGTGGTCGACGTGGAAGAGGCCCTTGAGCAGATCGGGGTCCTCGATCTCGTTCTCCAGCTCGTCGAGGATGGAGATCTCCCGGTGCACCAGGGACTGCAGGCGCCGGGCGAGGTTGAGGAAGACCTCCAGCTTCTGCTCGCTGCCCGCCTGGCTGGAGAGTTGGGCGGCCTGGACGACGGCGGTGACGGCGCCGTCGTGGGCACGGGCCAGGTCGGCGGCGAGCAGTTCGAAGTCGTCGGCGCCGTCCGCGGGCCCGCCGCACGGTGTGCGCTGAGGCGGCCCGTCGCCGCGACGCAACGCCTCGACGAGGGCCCGCAGATCGGCCTCGCCCCGTGCGGTGCTGCGGCGCAGCGCGCCGATGCGGTCGGTGACCGACTTGGCGGCGCGGTCGGCGGCGACGGCCGCGATGAGAATGCCGGCGAGCGCCACCGAGACCGCGCCGGCGAGGACGCCCCAGAGGGTGAGGCTCGGTCGGGCGCCGGTGGAGCGGACGGTGAAGAGGACGGCAGCGGAGGCGGCGAGGGCGACCGCGATGGGCGGCAGCACGGCGAGCCGCAGCAGTTGGGGCCGTATGTGAGTCTCGGGCAGCGCGATCGCGGGCCGGGCGGCGGGCCTGCCGTGCCGGCCTCCCTCACGGCGGTCGGAGCGCGCCGCCGGTGCGCGGAGCTGAGACATCGGTGTCCTCGTCGTGCTGGTCCGTGTACTGGCCCGGCGGGCCTGGTCGCCGGACGGGCCCGGCCGGCCACGGCCGGGCTGACTCGCGGGGCCACGGCCGGGCTCCCGGGGCCCGGTGCGCGCTCCCGCCGGTTCCCGGGTGCGCCCGCCACGGTCGGCACGCACTCCGACGCGATCGTCGGTCACCGGCTTCCCCCGGCTCCCGGTCGCGGTCGAGCTGGGGGGATCCCCATCGCGTCGACTCCCTCCTCCGGTCTGGTCCTCACGGCACGGTGTCGGTCGAGAGCGCCGGGATTTCGGCCCTGCGTCGCCCGACGGACACTCACAGTAGTCGGCAACGCATCATGTGCGGTGGGCAGTTGACAAACTCGTACGGGGAGCGTCCCGCTCTGGTATGAGGGTTCGTACGACAGCCCGATAAACCCGCCGACGGGCCGGGCAGTTCACTGCAGGGATCGATCAACGCTGGTCAGAGGCGGTCACAAACGGAACGCCCGAACCTGTGCCGCACACCCGTCCGACCGCCGCCTCAGGCCATGGAAGCGCCGCTCGGTCACGCCTCGACGCCCGGACGAGCACCCCCACAGGCTTCACTCTCCGTAGTGCCTCGGGTGGGGCTACGGGGACGCGGGGGGCGAGATCCGCAGCGAAGGCAGGACGGACTTCTCAGCCGCATTGAGGACGACGGAATACGGGCCGCCGCGCACCGCCACATCACCCGTCTGCGGTCGAGGCAGCCCGGAAAGGCCCCGGCGGGGACGGAACAGCAGACAGGGATGCATCGAGAGCACCTGACCGGTCCACAGCCGCAGGGCGTCCTCGTTGCGCCCCAAGGACACCGGCTCCACCGCCCCGTCCCGGCCCCGTCGACTCGGCCTCCCCCTTCGCCGGCCCGCCCCGCCCGCCCCGCCCGCACCCCCCTGCGGCCCGCGGGACCCTCCGTCCCCGCCGACCGGAACGTGACCCGGCCTGTCAGGCCACGGGTACCGCCTCCGGTTCCCCGCTCCCCTCCCCCTTGCGCTCCGCCGCCGCCTCGGCGGCCGTCTCGATCGCGGCCTCGCTGACCGGCTCGGCCGCGGGCCAACCGCCGGTGGGCGCCTCGGCGACCTGGCGCCACCACGGCGCGACCGGCACCCCCTCGCCCGCCGGCTCGAACGGCTCGCCCGGCCGCGGCAGGGCGATGCGCGCGCCCTCCGCGTGGGCCGCCGCGACCGTCCCCTCCCCCGGCTCCGCCCACGCGTGGGTGGCCAGGTTGAACGTGGCCCAGTGGATCGGCAGCATCGGACCGGCCGACGGGCCGCCCTGGAGGTCGAGGTGGGCGCGCATGCCCTCCGCCGGCGTCATGTGGATGTCCGGCCAGAAGTCGCTGTACGCGCCGATCTGGATCATCGTGGCGTCGAACGGGCCGTGTTCGGCACCGATCTCCTTGAAGCCGTCGAAGTAGCCGGTGTCGCCGCTGTGGTAGATCCGGTGTGCGTCACCCGCGACGGCCCAGGACGCCCAGAGCGTGTGCTGGGTGTTGCGCAGACCGCGGCCGCAGAAGTGGCGGGCCGGGGTGGCGGTGAGGGTGAGGCCGCCGACCTTGGTCGACTCGTGCCAGTCCAGCTCGCGCAGCCGGTCGGCGGAGACGCCCCAGTGTTCGAGGTGGGCGCCGACGCCGAGAGGGACGGCGAACAGGGTGTCCGTGTCGGCCAGCGCCTTGATGGTCGGCATGTCCAGGTGGTCGTAGTGGTCGTGGGAGATGACGACCACGTCGACCGGGCCGAGGGCGGCCAGGGGCAGCGGCACCGGATGCAGCCGCTTCGGTCCCGCGAACGGGAACGGGGAGCAGCGCTCGCCCCAGACCGGATCGAACAGCACCCGGTGCCCGTCGATCTCGGCGAGCACGCTGGAGTGGCCCATCCAGGTCAGCCGCAGCCCGGTGGCGGGCGGCCGGGCGATGTCGGCGAGGGTGGTGGGGTGCACCGGAATCGTGCCCTTGGGGCTGCGGCGAGGGCGCTCCTCCTTGTCGAAGAAGACCTTCGCGAACTCCAGCGTCGATCCGGAGGGCCGGATCCGGGCCGCACCGCCGGGATTCTGGAAGACCCCGTCCTTGAAATGGGGTGATCTGCGGATGCGTGCGAGGCGCTCACCGCTCGGGTCCACGCCGAAGGCCTCGGGCTGGAGGCCGCGAAGCCCTGAGCTCAGGGAACGGAAAGCGGACACGGTACCTCCAGGTGGAGTCGGTGAGGCTGTCCATTATGGTCGCCCCCTCCGACAGTCCGGGATCAGCCTGGTCACGGCCGCATGAACTGCGCCTCGGACTCGCCCCACTCCGTGACGTCCACCACGTCCCCCACCGCCACCTTCCCCGGCCGCAGCACGGAGAACTTCGCGCCGAACACCGTGCCGACGGCGGCACGGCGGTATCGGGCCAGCGTACGGATGGGTTCGTGGCCGGCCTTCGCCCCGCGTTCCTGGTCCACCAGGGTGACGGCACAGCGCATGGCGGGCTTCGCGTACGCCAGGCCGGTGTCGCCGATCAGCAGGTGACGGGCGCGGTCCTCGGTGTGCGGGACCTCCCAGCCGTCGATCACGATGTTGGGGCGGAACCGGTTCATCGCCAGCGGCTGCGCGCCGTGTTCGGCGATCTTCTGGTTCAGCAGGTCGAGGCTGGACCGGGACAGGACGTGCAGTGCCCCGCTGTCCGCCCAGCCCGCGGTTCCCGGTGTCCTGCCGTCGGTCACCCGGTCGTGCTCCGGCGGCACCCGCACCAGCCTGCTCGGGGTGCCGAGCACCGCGGTGAGCCACTCCGCCGCGGTGTCGCCCTGGTCGATGCCCCGGTACGGCGTGCCGAACAGGTCGACCGGTCGCCGTACCCCGGTGGTGTCGACGTCGACGGCCACCTCGCCGTGGTCCGGCGCCCGCAGCGTGAGCCGCTCGCCGGCGGCGTCGATGCCGGGGCGGATCAGCGCGAGCCGTGGATCGCGCCGTTGGGTCCGGAACACCCCCTCCTCGTTCACGACCATGAAGGACCGGTCGTGCGCGAGTCCGGCGGGCGTCACCGCCGCCTCGCTCGCCGGGACCCCGGCGCAGCCCTTGACGGGGTAGTACGTGAGCTCGACGACCGTGGCCATGCCCGCCCCCTCCGGCGATCAGTACGTTCCCAAAGGAAACCTATCGGGGCCGTCCGGAGGTCCGCCAATGGCTTTTCACGCGCGTTGACAGCCGCCGCCCGCTGTCAAGATACTGACTCACCATTCAGTAATCCGACCAGGAGCCCTCATGACCACCCCCCTGCTGTCGCTCACCTGGACCGACCACGTCACCGGTCGCCAGGGCTTCCTGGTCGTCGACCGGCTGGTGCGCGGGGTCTCCAGCGGGGGGCTGCGCATGCGGGCGGGCTGCACCCTGGACGAGGTCACCGGGCTCGCCCGCGGCATGACCATGAAGGAGGCGCTGCACTACGACCCGGAGGCCCGTTACGTCCCGTTGGGCGGCGCCAAGGGCGGCATCGACTGCGATCCCCGGGACCCGGCGGCGTACGAGCTGCTCGTGCGCTTCCTGCGCGCGATGCGACCGTACGTCGAGCGCTTCTGGACCACCGGTGAGGATCTGGGCCTGACTCAGGACCTGGTGGACCGGGCGGCGGCCGAGGCGGGGCTCGTGTCGTCGATCCAGGCCGTCTATCCGCTGCTGGACGACGAGGCAGCGGCCCGTGAGCGGCTGGCCGACGCGTTCGCCGTCGAGGTGGACGGCATCGGGCTCGACGAACTGGTCGGCGGCTGCGGGGTCGCCGAGTCGGCGCTCGCCGCCCTGGACCGGGCCGGGATGCCGTACGCCGGGACCCGGGTCGCCGTGCAGGGGCTCGGCACGATGGGCGGGGCCACGGCGAGGTTCCTCGCGCGCGCGGGGCTCACGATCGTCGCCGTCGCCGACATCAAGGGCACGATCGCCAACCCCGAGGGGCTGGACATCGAGGCGCTGCTCGCCGCCCGGGACGCCCACGGCACCGTCGACCGCGCCGTCCTGCGGCCCGGCGACCGCGAACTGCCGGGCGACGCCTGGCTGGCCGCCGACGCGGAGGTGCTGGTGCCGGCCGCGGTGTCGTACGCCATCGACGCCACGAACCAGGAGCGCGTCACCGCCCGCTGGATCGTCGAGGCCGCCAACATGCCCGTCCTGCCCGCGGCGGAGGCGCTGCTGGCCACGCGGTCCGTCACGGTGCTGCCGGACGTGGTCGTGAACTCCGGTACGAACGCCTGGTGGTGGTGGACCCTCTTCGGCGACATCGGCGCGGACGCGGACGAGGCCTTCGCCCACGTACGCCGCTCGATGCGCACCCTCGTCGACCGGATGCTGGCCCGCGCGGAGGCCGACGGGACGTCGCCGCGGGCCGCCGCGCACGCGATCGTCGCGGACCGGCTGCCGGTGATCGCCGAGCGGTTCGGGTGGTACCGGTAGGGCCGGAGGCCGCGTCTGCCTGCCCGGCGTCACGGATTAAGGTGACCGCGTGGCGAGAGTGCGGTTGAGCGTGGCCGAGCGGCGCGAGGAGTTGCTGCGGGCCGCCATCGGGCAGATCGAGGCGCGCGGCGTGGCGGCCGTTCGGATCTCCGACGTGGCCTCGTCGCTCGGGGTGAGCAACGCGCTGGTGCTGTACCACTTCTCGACCAAGGAGAAGCTGGTCGCCGCCGCGTTCGCGTACGCCGCCGAGGACGACCTCGCCCAGTTGCGCAAGCTGCTCGGCCGCCGGACCACGGCGCTGCGCCGGCTGCGGTCGGCCGTGCGCTGGTACGCACCCACGGGTCAGGCCAAGGGCTGGCGGCTGTGGATCGAGGGCTGGGCGGCGGCCCTGCGCGAGCCGGTCCTCCAGGAGGTCACCCGCGACCTCGACATGCGGTGGAAGGCGGCGATCGCCGAGGTCATCGAGGAGGGGGTCGCCGCGGGCGAGTTCGGGTGCCCGGACCCGCGGGCCGCGGCCCTGCGCCTCACCGCCCTGCTCGACGGACTCGCCGTCCAGTTGACGTCGTATCCGGGCGCCGTGTCACGCGCGCGTGCCCAGGAGTGGGCGGACGAGGCGCTGGCCCGGGAACTCGGGCTGGGGGCCGACGCGTTGAGCGCCCGGGAGCGCTGAGGGGTCGGCCCGTCGAGGCGGGACCGGCCTCACTCAGACCAGCTCGTACACCGCCGTGACCGTCGCCGTCGCCTTGATCTCCCCCTGTGCCAGCGGCACACCGCCGAAGCCGGCCGGGGCGTCCGCGGAGACCGAGGGGGACGGGGTGACGTAACCCGCGCCGCCCTCGCTCAGGGAGACGAGGCGGCCGAGGTGCAGGCCGCTGAGGCGGGCGTACTGCGCCGCCTTGGCGTGGGCGTCGTCGTGCGCGGCCGCGCGGGCGCGGGCCTGGAGCGGGCGCCGGTCGTCGAGGTCGAAGACGACGGAGTCGATGCGGCCCGCGTTGCCGGTCGCGTCGGTGATCGCCTGGAGGAGCGCGCCGGTGGCGGCCGGCTTGCGCACCTTGATCGAGAAGGTCTGGGCGGCCTGGTAGCCCTTCAGCGTGGACTCGCCGTCCGTGTAGTCGTAGACGGGGCCGAGGGAGACGTTCTCGGTACGGATGTCCTCGTCGGCGATCCCCTGGGCGCGCACCGCCCTCAGCAGCGCGGCGGACGCCGTGTTCTGCGCCTTCAGCGCGGCCTGCGTCGTCTTGGCGACGGCCTCCACACCGGCGCCGACCAGCGCGATGTCGGGGTCGCCGACGGCGCTGCCCTCGCCGGTGACGGTGACGGTGGCGGGGGCCGCGGCGGTGCGGGCCGCGGGGGTGTGACCGCCTGCGGTGACGGCGGCGGCCGTCGTCGGCGCGACGAGGGCGGGCAGCCCCAGGGCGAGGAGGGTCACGGCGATCGCCGTGACCGGCGTACGGGGAACGGGCATGCGCGTCCGGTCCTTCCGGGGTGGGGTGACAGTGCGGTCATCCCAACATCACGTCACGGACCGGACCGCACACCACTCCCGCGCGGTCACCTCACTGGTGGAGCGTGCCTGCGCCCGACGCCGAGTACGTCGGGCGACCGAGCCGGCACCGGCGGCGTCAGGCCACCGCGGAGATCCGCATCCTGATGTCGTCCGGCGACAGCGTGCCCTTGGCCGTCACGTGGTCGCCCGAGGACTCGCCGCGCAACCGTCGTCCGATCCACGGCACCAGGTACTCCCGCGCCCAGTGGACGTCGTCCCGCCGTACGTCGAGCGTGCCGCGGGGCGGCAGCGGGGGCCACGGCTGGTCGGGGTCGGCCGGGACCTCCAGGCCGAGCACCTGACCCGCGCGGAGCGCCACGCGCGTGTGCCCCTCGGGAGAGAGGTGGAGCCGGTCGCCGTCCCAGGCCCGGCGGTCCTGCACGGTCTTCAGGGACCACAGGTCGAGCACGGGACAGCCGTACCGGTCGGCGATGGCCCGGACATGCCCGTTGTACGTGGCGATCTTGCCGCGCAGATGCTTGAGCACGGGCACGCCACGGGTGTCGAAACCGGTCGTCACCATGACGGTGCCGGCGACGGAGGTGAGTCGTTCGATCGCCCGCTCGAAGCGCTCGGCGACCTCGTCGGGGTCGGTGCCGGGCCGGATGATGTCGTTGCCGCCCGCGCAGAAGGAGACCAGGTCGGGGGCGAGTTCCACGGCCTTCGGGAGCTGGTCCTCGACGATCTGGTCGAGGAGCTTCCCGCGTACGGCGAGGTTGGTGTACCGGAAGTCGCCCTCGGGCCGCCCGTCCGCGAGAAGCACCGCGAACCGGTCGGCCCAGCCGACGAACGCCCCGTCCGGGCCGGGGTCGCCCACGCCCTCGGTGAAGCTGTCCCCCACCGCAACGTACGACCCGATCACTGCTCTGCTGTCACTCTTCGAATCGTCTGCCACATAGGCCCATGATTCCCTTTCGAATGTGACCTACGCGACCGTAAGGAGGGGTTGACGTGCGGTGAGATAAGCCACTCCTAAAGTGTTGGCCAAACCCGGAATACCTCTCCGATCAGGGATGTTGTGGGCTCAACCGCCATACCCGGAAGTCGCTGAAGCGGAAGTGGCTCCAAGTCGTGCGGAAGGCGAAATGGCCACGGGTGTACGGCTCCGGGTCGGTGTGGTCGAAGACGAGCGTCCCGTTGACCCACCACCGCTGGGCGGAACCGCGGGAGACGATGCGGACCCGGTGGGGTTCGTTGGCGGCGAGCAGCGGCTGCGTGTAGTCGTAGACCAGCGGGCGCACCCCGGCCTCGCCGACGTACCGGCGCAGCCGCGTGGTGGTGTTGTAGTTGGCGCCGTAGCCGGAGTAGTACGTCGTGAGGCAGTCGTACTCGGCCAGGGCGCCGCCCCGCCTCGTGGCGAAGAGGTCGTCGGGGGACCGGACGTCGGTGGCGTTCCAGAAGTTGTTGAGGTCGGAGACCCGGTCGTTGACACCGCCCTCGGACACGGGCACCGCCGTGTACTCGATGGCGTAGGGACCTTCGAGCCGCTTCCTGAACCAGATCGTCGCACCGGCGGGCACGTCGGACTCCAGGACACCGCGGGCGGCGGTGACGGTGCCGCCCTTCTCCAGTTCGACGGCCCACTGGCCGAGGCCGTGGCGGAAGTTGTCGTGGGCGATGAGTCGGCGGTGGCCCGGGGTCGCGCTCGCGCCGGTCGCGGGGGCGAGGGCCGCGAGGGCGGCGCCTGCGGCGAGGGTTCCGAAGGCTCTGCGCGTGGTGGTCACGGGACGACGGCTCCTTCCGGGAGGTCGGTCGAGGTGGTGCGGGCGGTGCGCTGCTGCTCCGCCGTGAGGAGGGCGCCGAGCCGGCCGGCCGCCTTGCGGTGGCCTTGGGCACCGGGATGGACGGCTCCGTTGAACTCACTCCGCGAGGGGTCGAGCAGGCGGCGGGTGTCGACGAACCCGGTGCGCCGATCGGCGAGTTCGTCGGCGACGACGGCGATGTCGTCGCCGTGCGCCCCGTTGAGGGGCCGCAACGCGAGGACGCGGGAGTGCGGTGCGGCGGTCCCCAGCGTGTCCAGGTGGGCGCGACAGGCGGCACGGGACCTGACGCCCCGTTTGACGGAGTCGCCGTAGACATCAAACAGGGCGTGGACACTGCCGCCGGTGCAGCCAGAACTCGCACGCCTCATGACTCGATCCCGGTGAGCGGTGCGCCGCCGGAGGCCGCTGCTGCGGCGGACTCGCCGCGGTGCGCGGGTCGGCGCCGGGCACGGGGACCTCCGGGTGCGAGTGGCACGGGGACCTCCGGTTGCGAGTGGCACGGGGACCTCCGGTTGCGAGTACGGGCAGAAAGCGCTTGCGTCGCTGCGGAGATCACTGTGGCCCCACCGCCCCCTCCTTGTCGACCGTAAGGACGGCCGCGCCACGAGACCGCAATGAAACGCCCGCGCAGCGGCACGACTTCGCACCGAAGGCCGGACCCGGGGATCGGGGTCCGGCCTTCGGTGGCATCGGGGAGGGCGGAGCGTCAGCCGACGGCGACGCCCTTCGAGCGGAGGTAGGCGACCGGGTCGACGTCCGAGCCGTAGTCCGGCGTGGTGCGGATCTCGAAGTGGAGGTGCGGACCAGTGACGTTGCCGGTGGCGCCGGAGAGGCCGACCTGCTGGCCCTCGGTGACGGTCTGGCCGGACGAGACCGAGAGCGAGGACAGGTGGGCGTACTGCGCGTAGTAGCCGTCGGCGAGCTTGATGACGACCTGGTTGCCGTACGCGCCGCCCCAGCCGGCGGAGACCACGGTGCCCGCGCCCACGGCCTTCAGCGAGGTGCCGGTCGGGACGACGAAGTCGACGCCCGTGTGGTAACCGCTGGACCACATGCTGCCCGCCGTGCGGTACGCCGTGCCGACGGTGGCGCCGGAGACGGGGAGCATGAAGCCGCTGGAGCCGGTCGTCTCATTGCTCTGCGTGGCCGCCGTGTCCGCCGAGGACGACTGCGAGGAGGCGGGCGAATCGGACGACGAGGACTTCTGGTTACTGCCCGACGCGCTCGCGGACTTCTCGGTGCTCGCCGCCGCCTTCTTGCCCAGCGTGAGCTTCAGCCCGGGGTGGATGAGCGAGGGGTCGGAACCGACGGCCTCGCGGTTGTCCGAGTAGAGCTTCTTCCAGCCGCCGGTGACGTTCTGCTCCTCGGCGATCTTCGAGAGATAATCGCCGGCCTTCACCGCATAGGTGCGCACGGTCGCGGTGTTCGCGGCGCCCTTCTGCTGCGCGGCCTTTTCCGGAACCGACTGCGAAACCGACTGCGCGACCGATTCCGACACGGCCTTCGGGACCGACTGCGAAGTGGCCGCATGGGCGCCGGCGGCACCCATCAGAGGCAGGGCGAGTGCGGCGCCACCGGTTCCGGCGACGGCGATCGAGCGGGTGAGCCGCTGGGACTTCGGGCGGCGGTGCTTACCCTTCGCGGGCATGGCGAATTCCTCTCCGGCGCCTGCGAGGTGAGCTGTCGGGTGCGAGCTGGAGATGCCCGGACGCACCGAGGTGCGACTTAACCCCAAGCCTTTTCCGGAAGACCGGTCCAGGCGGTTGTACCTGTGGGTCCCCCGCTCCTGCCGTTCACGGGTGAGTGGTGCGGGCTCCGGGCGGCGGCAGGATTGGGCGTCCGTCCGGATTGGTGGCGAACGTAAGCGAGGAAGACGCAAAGCGACAAGTAAGAGGTTCCGGGGTGATTGCGTTCCTCTTGATCCGCTGTGGAATTCACGGTCACCCTCCGTACATCAGGAGACCTTCGCGGAACGCAAACACCCAGCTTTTGAGCGCGGATTACGTGAGCATGACGGGCGACACAGGGTCACCGGTATGACGCTCCTCACGTGCCGCATTCACAGCTCCCCTTATTCCAGAGCGAGTTGGAATGAAGGCTACGGAACCCATCAATTCGGACAGACGGCTCAGATGCGGCGCAGTCGGATTACCGTCGCATCCATATCGCCCCGCAATCCCACCCGCAGCCCGTGATGCAGCAGTACGGCACCTCTGTGAATTTCGCCCGTTTCACGGCATTCATACGACGCCGTCGGGTCGAGGCCCCGCAGGCGCAGGGCCGGTACGGGTTCGCCGTGGCGCTGCGCCTGGAGCCAGGCCAGGACGACGGTCTCGTCCCCGAGGACGTACTGCACGGCGCTCAGACCGTCTCCCTGCGGCGCCCGCAGCCGGTACTGGTCGCCGCGCTGCACGAGGGGCCGGATGCCCTTGTAGAGCTCCACCCACTCGCGGGCCTCGGCGAGTTCCTCCTCGGTCCACCGGGTGAGGTCGCCGCCGACGCCGAGCACGCCCGCCATGGCGCTGACGAAGCGGAAGCGCAGGGAGCTGACCCGGCCGTTGAGCATGGCGTTCGGGCTGTCGGTGACCCAGGCGGCCATCACGCGCGCGGGGTGGATCTGGCTGAAGCCGTGCTGGATGGCGAGCCGGTCGAGGGGGTCGGTGTTGTCGGAGGTCCACACCTGGTCGGTGCGGCCCAGGACGCCGAGGTCGATCCGGCCACCGCCGCCCGAGCAGGACTCGAAGGCGACGTCGGGGTGAGCGGCCCGCAGCCGGTCCAACAGGGCATAGAAGGCGTGCACATGATCGACCCAGAGGCGCTGCGGGTAGGGATCGCCGGGCCAGCCGGCGTCCGTGAAGCAGCGGTTGAAGTCCCACTTCACGTAGTCGATCGGGGCGCTCGACAGGAGGGCGTCGAGCTGCCCCCACAAGTACTCCTGGACGTCCTCGCGCGCGAGGTTCAGCACCAGCTGATTGCGGAGTTCCGTCCGCTTTCGCCCCGGTTGGTACTGCACCCAGTCCGGGTGCGCCCGGTACAGGTCGCTGTCCGGGTTGACCATCTCGGGCTCGACCCAGATGCCGAACTGCATCCCGAGGGCGTGCACCTGGTCGGCGAGGGGCTTCAGACCGCCCGGGAAGCGGTCGCGGTTGACCGTCCAGTCGCCGAGTCCGGCGCGGTCGCTGGTGCGGGTGCCGAACCAGCCGTCGTCGACCACGAACAGTTCGACGCCGATGGCCGCGGCCCGCCGCGCGAGGTTCTGCTGCTGCTCCTCGGAGATGTCGAACTCGGTGGCCTCCCAGGAGTTGAAGAGCACCGGCCGGTCCTGGTCGGCGCCCGGGATCACGTGCGCCCGCTGGTAGGCGTGCCACGCGCGGCTGGCGCCGCCGAAGCCGGCGTCGCTCCACAGTCCGGCGAAGACGGGCGTGCTGAACGACTCCCCCGCCGCCAGCCGCAGCAGCCCCGAGTCGTCGTAGCCGGCACCGCCGGTGATCTGCACGCGCGCGTCGGGAAGCTGGGCCACCGCGATCCGCCAGGAACCCGACCAGCCGAGGGCGCAGCCGTAGACCTCGCCGCGTTCCTCGGTGGCGTCGGTGTCGAGGGCGACCCAGGGCAGGTGCTGGTGGCCGGTGTGGCCGCGGCGGCTGCCGATGACCTTCTCGCCATAGGTGAGGGGGGCGCGCACGAGCCGGGACTCGGCGGCCCAGCGGCCGTGCAGCTGGGAGAGCCGCCAGTCCTCGCGGTCGGGCAGGGTCCAGGTGGCGGAGTCGGCGCGGAGCAGCTCCAGGGGGTCGTCCCCTCGGTTCTCCAAGGTGGTCCAGCGCTCCACCACGTCGCCGCGCATCCGGTAGTGCAGCGTGACGACGAGTCCGGCGTCCCGGAACCGCAGCCGCAGCTCGTCGGCATCGGCCTCGTACGCCTCGAAGCGCCATTCGGTGCCGCGGCGCTCGTCGGTGCGGACGGACAGGGCGGGCCGGACGAAGCGGGGGCCGCCCTCGACCGGGTACTCCTCGCGGCCGTCCAGGGGGGATTCGAAGGGCCAGTAGTCGGGCAGCGGGCGGACGGCGAGAGCCTCGGCGTCGGCCAGCGCGATCGCCGGGCCCCAGTGCAGATGGAGCAGCTCGTCGCCCTCGGTGAGGTGGACGGCGTAGCTACTGGTGGGCCCGGTCAGGAGCCAGGTGCGGCCGGTGGCGGAGCTCTCCAGCATGAAACCTCACAGATGCGAACAGGGTCGAACAGTGGCACTCAAGTACCAACATCATCGAGGTCAGAGGGTCCCTGATGCAACGCCTGTGGACAACTCATTGCCCCAGGTACCCATGTCGTATCGTCGAGAGCGTGCCCGTCGGCGAACCGCGGCGACGGGGCCGGCTGGGAGGAGCCCCCGTGACGCAGCAGATCCCGTCGACCGAGCCCGACCTCTCCGGAGTCCGCAACTTCCGCGACGTGGGCGGCCTCCCGACCGAGAACGGCCGACGGGTGCGCCACGGAGTGCTGTTCCGCAGCGGCCACCTCGCGCACGCGACCGACGAGGACGCCGCGTTCCTCGGTTCCCTCGGCCTGCACACGATCTTCGACTTCCGCAACGCCTCGGACCAGAAGCTGGAGGGTCCTGACGTCGAGCTGCCGGGCGTGCGCAATGTGAACCTCCCGCTGAGCGACCCGGCGGACGGCGCGGAGTTCTGGAAGATGGTCCGGGACGGCGAGATCGAGCAGCTGCGCGAGATCCTCGGCGACGGCAAGGCGGCGAACCGGATGATCGCCTCGTACCGGCAGATCGTGACGGAGCGCACCGCCGAGCACGCGCGCGTGCTGCACTCCCTCGCCGAGGACAGCGTCCCCGCACTGATGCACTGCGCGGCCGGCAAGGACCGCGCGGGCCTGTCGATAGCCGTGACGCTGCTGGCGCTCGGCGTGGAGCGCGAGGCGATCCTCGCCGACTACCTGGAGTCCAACGCCAAGCACCGCCGCTACAAGGTGCACCGCAGCAGCAGCTCGGCCGCCGGCTACTCCCCCGAGGTCATGGAGCTGCTCGCGCCGCTCTTCGACGCCCGCGCCGAGTATCTGCACGCCGCCTTCGAGACCATCGAGGAGACCTGGGGCGGCGTCGACGCCTATCTGGAGCAGGGCCTCGGCGTCACGCCGGAGATCCGGGAGCGGCTGCACCAGCGCCTGCTCGACTGACCGGTCACTGCCCGGCGCCCGCCTGGAGCAGCGGGGCTCACTGCCCGGCCCCGACCTCGAACAGCAGGTAGATGAAGGCCGCGAACACATGCCCGACGGCGATGTAGATGATCAGCCGCACCCACAGTGCGCGCGGGAACTTCTCCTCCATGTCGGTCATGGCGTCTCTCCAGGGGTCGGGCCCAGGCACAGGGTGGCCGTGGGGCTCTGCAGCAGGGTGTGGACGAAGAGCAGCTCGGTCCCGTCGGGGTCCTGGGCCGCGATGCGGTGCGGGGTGAGCGAGTCGAAGTGGGCGCTGTCGCCGGGGCCGAGCTGGTGCGTGGTGTCCCCGAGGCGCAGCCGGAGACGGCCGCGCAGCACGTACAGCCACTCCTCACCGGGATGCACGCGCACGATGTCGCCCTGTGAGCCGTACGGCACCTGCACCCGCAGCGCCTGCATGCCGCGCCCGGCGGAACCGGCCTGCCAATAGGTCCAGCCACCGGCGGCCGTGGGTTCCATGTCGGCGGCGCGCACCACGGCGTCCCGTTCGGCGACCGTCTCGCCGAGCAGTTCGGAGACCGTCGTACCGTAGATACGGGCGAGCGCGAGCAGCATCGGCAGCGAGGGCTGGCGCTGCCCGGTCTCCAGCCGGGAGAGGTGCGCGGGCGAGAGCCCGGCGGCCCGGGCCGCGGCCTCCAGCGTCAGGGAGGCCCGGCGGCGCAGCGCACGCAGCTGCGGTGCGACGGCGGGCAGCGCGTCGACGGACGGGGCGTCGGCCGGGCCCGGCTCGGCTTCCGGAGAGCTCATGCTCTCCATTCAGCCGGAGCCTTGCCCCCGGGGCAAATTTCTTGCCTCAGAGGCAAAGCCCCGTCGGTGACTCGGTCACCTGTTGGCCACGGCCTGCTTGACCAGCGTCTTGCCGAAGTCCCACATCAGCCCACCACCGCCGTGGGCGTCATCCATGATCTCCGTGAAGGCCTCGACGAACCGGTCCACCTCCCGCTCCCCCACGGTCAGCGGCGGGATCAGCTTGATCACCTCCAGGTGGTCGCCGGAGACCTGGGTGAGGATGCGGTGCCGCTGGAGCAGCGGCACGACCACCATCTGGGCGAACAGCCCCTTGCGGGCGGCCTGGAGCATCGTCCAACGGCTGCGCAGCCCCAGCGACTTGGGGCGGCCGAACTCGATGCCGACCATCAGGCCCCGGCCGCGGACGTCGGCGAGCAGCTCGTACTTGTCGACGAGCGCCGCGAGCCGGGACTTCAGCAGTTCGCCGGTCGCGCGGGCGTTCGCGACGATCTGCTCGTTCTCCATGACGGACAGCACCGCGAGGCCCGCCGCCATGGCCTGCGCGTTGGAGCCGAAGCTCGCCGAGTGGACCAGGACCCGGTCGATCGACGAGTAGACCTTCTTGAAGATCCAGTCCTTGCCGAGCGTGGCGCCCACCGGCACGTACCCGCCGGACAGCGCCTTCGCCACGCAGACCAGGTCGGGTTCGACGCCGTCCTCGTGCTGGTAGGCGTAGAAGTCGCCGGTGCGCCCGAGCCCGGTCTGCACCTCGTCCGCGATCAGCAGCGCCTTGTGCTTGTGCAGCAGTTCCTGCGCGGCGCGCAGATAGCCGGGCGGGGCCTCGTGGACGCCCTTGCCCTGGATCGGCTCGACGATCAGGGCGGCGACGTCGCCCTTCTTCACCTCCCTTGCCAGAGCGTCGAGATCACCGAGGGGAACGGCGGTGTCGGGCAGCAGCGGTGCGAAGCCGTCGCGGAAGCCGTCCTCGCCGTTGACCGACAGCGAGCCGGTGGTGAGCCCGTGGAAGGCGTGCTCGCAGTACAGGACACGGGGCTTGCCGGTGGCGCGGCGGGCGAACTTCAGCGCGGTCTCCACCGCCTCGGTGCCGCTGTTGCCGAAGAACACCCGGTCCAGGTGCGGGCTGTACGCGAGCAGCTTCTCCGCCAGCAGCCCGGGCAGCGGCTGGCAGTCGAAGCGGGTGAGGTCGGCGAGCCGGGCGTCGAGGACGTCGTGCAGCGCCTTGCGGACGACGGGGTGGTGGCGGCCCAGGCCCATCACCCCGAACCCGGCGAGCATGTCCAGGTAGTCGTTGCCGTCCGCGTCCCAGAAGTAGGCGCCCTCGGCCCGCTCGTAGACCTTGTCGAAGCCGATGGTGTGCAGCATGCGCGGGAGCTGGTGGTTCAGGTACTTGGTGTGCAGCTCGTAGCGCTCGGCTCCGCGTTCGGCGAGGAGTCTGCCGAGGTCGAACTCCGTGGTCATGCGGGCATCTCCGTCGTCATTCGGGCTTCTCCTTGAGTGGGCCGTCGGCCGGTTCGGTACGGGCGAGCGCGTCCTCGGCCTCCTTGGCGGCCAGCGTGTCCTCGGCCTCCTTGACGGCGAGGCTCGCGCTGATCCGTCCGGCGACCTCGACCGGCGTGAGACCGATGTCCGCCAGCACCTCGCCCCGCTTGGCGTGCGCGAGGAACTGCTCCGGAATCCCGAACCGCCGTACCGGCACGTCGACTTCGGCGTCCCCCAGGGCCAGCGCGACCGCGGCGCCGACGCCGGCCGCACGGCTGTTGTCCTCGACGACGGCCACCAGCCGGTGTGCGGCGGCGAGGCCGGGCAGCGCCGGGTCGACGGGCTTGATCCAGCGCGGGTCGACGACCGTGCAGGTGATGCCGCGGGCTTCCAGCAACTCGGCTGCCTGAAGGCAGACGGGTGCCATGACGCCGACGGCGACCAGCAGGACGTCCGGCTCACCGGGCGCGCGGTGCAGCACGTCCATGCCGCCGACGTGGTCGACCGCAGCGATCGACGGACCGACGGACTCCTTCGGGAACCGCACCAATGTCGGCGCGTCGTCCACCGCGACGGCTTCCCGCAGCTGCGCCCGCAGCTGGTCGGCGTCACGGGGCGCGGCGATCCGCAGCCCGGGGACGACCTGGAGGATCGACAGGTCCCACATGCCGTTGTGGGAGGCCCCGTCGACGCCCGTGACCCCGGCCCGGTCCAGGACGAAGGTGACTCCGCAGCGGTGCAGGGCGACGTCCATCAGCAACTGGTCGAAGGCACGGTTCAGGAACGTCGCGTACACGGCGACGACGGGATGCAGGCCGCCGGTCGCGAGCCCGGCCGCCGACACGGCCGCGTGCTGCTCGGCGATGCCGACGTCCCACACCCGGCCGGGGAAGCGTTCGGCGAACTTGCCGAGCCCCACCGGGTGCAGCATGGCCGCCGTGATCGCCACGACGTCCGCGCGCTCCTCCCCGATCCTGACCATCTCGTCACCGAACACCGAGGTCCAGGAGGGCCCGTTGGACGGCGCGAGCGGCTCGCAGGTGAGCGGGTCCATCACGCCGACGGTGTGGAAGTGGTCCTCCTCGTGGGCGAGGGCGGGTTCGTAGCCGCGGCCCTTCTCCGTGAGGCAGTGGACGAGGACCGGCCCGTGGAAGCGTTTCGCGCGGCGCAGCGCCGACTCGACGGCCCCGATGTCGTGGCCGTCGATCGGGCCGAGGTACTTCAGGCCCAGGTCCTCGAAGAGTCCCTGCGGCGCGAAGGCGTCCTTGAAGCCCTTCTTGGCGCCGTGGAGTGCCTCGTACACCGTCATGCCGACGACCGGGGTGCGCTGGAGGACATCCTTGCCCCAGGCCAGCACCCGCTCGTAGCTGTCGGTCGTGCGCAGGGTGGCCAGGTGGTTGGCGAGGCCGCCGATGGTCGGCGCGTACGACCGCTCGTTGTCGTTGACGACGATGATCAGCGGCCGGTCCTTGGCGGCCGCGATGTTGTTCAGCGCCTCCCAGGCCATGCCGCCGGTGAGCGCGCCGTCGCCGATGACCGCGACCACGTGCCCCTTCTCGCCCTGCACCTGGCGGGCCTTGGCGAGTCCGTCGGCCCAGCCGAGCGCGGTGGAGGCGTGGCTGTTCTCGACGATGTCGTGCTCGGACTCCTCGCGCGAGGGGTAGCCGGACAGGCCGCCCTTGCCGCGCAGCTTGGAAAAGTCCTGACGCCCCGTCAGGATCTTGTGGACATAGCTCTGATGGCCGGTGTCCCACACGATGCGGTCGACCGGCGACTCGAAGACCCGGTGGAGCGCGATGGAGAGTTCCACCACCCCCAGGTTGGGCCCGAGGTGTCCGCCGGTCCTGGCGACCGCGTGCACCAGGAACTCCCTGATCTCTTCGGACAGTTCACCGAGTTCCGCCTCGGACAGCGCCTTCAGGTCGCGTGGTCCCCGGATGTTCTCCAGAATCGTCACGCTCGGGCCCCCTTCGGTCCGTGCTGGTTCAGCTCACGGTGACGGCCGGCTCCCCCGACGCGACGCCGTCCTGCTCCATCTGTTCGGCGATCTTCATCGCCTCCTCGATGAGGGTCTCCACGATCTTCGACTCGGGGACGGTCTTGATGACCTCGCCCTTCACGAAGATCTGCCCCTTGCCGTTGCCGGAGGCGACCCCCAGGTCCGCCTCCCGCGCCTCTCCGGGGCCGTTGACCACACAACCCATCACGGCTACCCGCAGGGGCACTTCCATGCCCTCCAGGCCCGCCGTGACCTCCTCGGCCAGCTTGTAGACGTCGACCTGGGCGCGCCCGCAGGACGGGCACGACACGATCTCCAGACGGCGTTGCCGAAGGCCCAGGGACTCCAGGATCTGGATGCCGACCTTGACCTCCTCGGCGGGCGGCGCGGACAGCGACACCCGGATGGTGTCGCCGATGCCCCTGCTGAGGAGCGCCCCGAAGGCGACCGCCGACTTGATCGTCCCCTGGAAGGCGGGCCCGGCCTCGGTGACGCCGAGGTGCAGCGGGTAGTCGCACTGCTCGGCGAGCAGCGTGTAGGCCCCCACCATCACCACGGGGTCGTTGTGCTTCACGGAGATCTTGATGTCCCGGAAGCCGTGCTCCTCGAAGAGCGACGCCTCCCACAGCGCCGACTCCACCAGCGCCTCCGGCGTCGCCTTGCCGTACTTCTGGAGCAACCGCCGGTCCAGAGAACCGGCGTTGACCCCGATCCGGATCGGCGTGCCGTGATCGCGGGCGGCCCGCGCGATCTCCTTGACCTGGTCGTCGAACTTCTTGATGTTGCCGGGATTGACGCGGACGGCGGCGCAGCCGGCCTCGATCGCCGCGAACACGTACTTGGGCTGGAAGTGGATGTCGGCGATCACCGGGATCTGCGACTTGCGGGCGATGGTGGCCAGCGCGTCCGCGTCGTCCTGCGTGGGGCAGGCGACGCGGACGATCTGGCAGCCGGACGCGGTGAGTTCGGCGATCTGCTGGAGGGTGGCGCCGATGTCGGAGGTGCGGGTCGTCGTCATCGACTGCACCGACACCGGGGCCCCGCCCCCGACCGCCACCGGCCCGACCTGGATCTGCCGCGACACACGCCGCTCTGCGATCGGCCGGACCGGCATCCCGGGGACGCCCAGGGAGACGGCGGTCATGGCCTCACTCCCGGTTCCCGGAGACCGTCTCGCGCATCGCGCGCAGCGACTCCTTGAGCGAGCCCATGGTGGCGAGGACGGCGGTGGGCTCGTAGCCGCAGTGCGCCATGCAGTTGGCGCAGCGCGGGTCCTTGCCGCGGCCGTACTTGTCCCAGTCGGTGTCCTCGATGAGCTCGCGGTACGTGGGCACGTAGCCGTCGCTCATCAGGTAGCAGGGGCGCTGCCAGCCGAACAGGGAGTAGTTCGGGATCGCCCAGGCGGTGCAGGGGAAGTCGACCTTGCCTTCCAGGAAGTCCAGGAAGAGCGGCGAGTGGTTGAGCCGCCACTTGCGCCGGTTGCCGCCCGCGAAGGCCTTCTTGAACAGCTCGCGGGTCTGCTCCACGCCGAGGAAGTGCTCCTGGTCCGGGGCCTTCTCGTAGGCGTAGGCGGGCGAGATCATCATCTCGTCGACCTTCAGGTCGTCGTTGAGGAAGTTGAGCACCTCGATGATGGTCTGCGGGGTGTCGGTGTTGAAGAAGGTCGAGTTGGTGGTGACCCGGAAGCCGCGCCGCTTGGCCTCCTTGATCGCCTCGACGGCCTCGTCGAACACACCCTCCTTGGCCACGGACTCGTCGTGCCGCTCGCGCAGCCCGTCGATGTGCACGGCGAAGGCGAAGTAGGGCGAGGGCTTGAACTTGTCGATCTTCTTGCGCAGCAGCATCGCATTGGTGCAGAGGAAGACGTACTTCTTCTTCGCCACCAACTGCCGCACGATCTCGTCGATCTGAGGGTGCATCAGCGGCTCACCGCCGGCGATGGACACCATCGGCGCACCCGACTCAAGGACCGCCCCGACGGCCTGCGCCACCGGCATGCGCTGCTTGAGCACGCCCGCCGGATGCTGGATCTTGCCGCAGCCCTCGCACTTCAGGTTGCACGCGAAGAGGGGTTCCAGCTCCACGATCAGCGGGAACTTGTCCCGCTTGCGGAGCTTCTGTTCGGCCAAGTATGTAGCGACCTTGATGGACTGACGCAGCGGCATGGCCATCTGGCTCACCTCCTGGGGAGCAGCAAGGAACGGTGCCATTCATAGAAAGCGGGAAGGACGGAACGAAGGACGCGGAAAGCCGATATTCCACCGCGCACCGTGCCGATCCGGACGAGTTCATGTTCTGGAGCGTCCACGACCACCCGGACGGCCGCAACGGGGCGCGGGCCCGCGCGGACGGCGCTGTGGAGCGTGGCCGCTGACTCCATGTCGACCGCGATCGCGCCGGTCGCCAGCAGGTCGGAGCGTTCGTGACCGCGTACGACGTGATCGGAGCCGGTGAGCGGTCCGGTGTGGACGGTACGTCCGGGTACGGTCCGGACCAGCTCCTTGACGAGTAGGTCGGTCCCGACGCACGGAACGGTTCCCGCCGCATCCCGGATCTCCTCGGCGACCACGAGGTCGCCCGGGTGCATGCCGGGCGCGAGACCGGCGCAGAAGCCGGTGGCCAGCACGGCGGCGGCGCGCAGACCGGGCTCCGCGAGGGCCCGGGTGACGGCCCGCTGGGCCGCCTTGGGGCCCATGCCGGTGCGGAGCACGGTCACCGGCCCGTCGGCCCCGCTCCGGTCGCCGCTGCGCAGGGCCAAGTGCTCGATGCCGAGCGCACAGGCGATCAGCAGCGGGGCCGGGGCGGGCGGGGTGCTCATCTCATCCCTCCCCCACCTGCGCGAACGGCTCGCCGTGGACGTACCGGCCGAGTGCCGTGAGCGGGAAGACCTGGCGGTAGAGGTGGTAGTTGATGGAGAAGTCCCACGGGAAGCCCGTGCCGGTGAAGTAGGGCTCGTCCCAGGAGCCGTCCTCGCGCTGGGTGGCCGCGAGCCACTCGACGCCGCGCTCGACGGCCTTGGAGTCCTTCTCGCCGGCCGCGAGCAGCGCCATCAGCGCCCACGCTGTCTGCGAGGCGGTTGAGGCGCCTCGGCCGGACCACTCCTTGGCGTCCTTGTAGGAGCGCAGGTCCTCGCCCCAGCCGCCGTCGTCGTTCTGCACGGACTCCAGCCAGGTCACGGCCCGCCGGATCGCGGGGTGCGCGGCCGGGATTCCGGCGGCGACCAGCGCGGGGACCACGGACCCCGTGCCGTAGACGTAGTTGACGCCCCAGCGCCCGAACCACGAGCCGTCCGGCTCCTGTTCGGCGAGCAGCCACTCGATGCCGCGCCGGGTGCGCGGATCGTGGGCGAGTCCCTCCACGGCCAGCATCTCCACCACATGGGCGGTGACGTCCGCGGACGGCGGGTCGATGACCTCGCCGAAGTCGCAGAACGGCAGCCGGTTGGGGAACGGGCTGGTGTTGTCGACGTCGAAGGCGCCCCAGGCCCCGTTCTTGGACTGCATGCCGAGGTTCCAGCGCACCCCGCGCCCGATCGCGTTCTCCAGCCGCTCCGGGTCGTGGTGCTTGACCCGGCGCAGCGCGAGGACCACCTCGGCCGTGTCGTCGATGTCGGGGTAGTTGTCGTTGTGGAACTCGAACGCCCAGCCACCCGGCGGCAGTTGCGGCCGCTTCACGGCCCAGTCGCCCGGCCGGACGATCTCCTCGCCCAGCATCCAGTCCGCCGCCTTGACGAGCTGCGGATGATCGGGCGCCACCCCGGCGTCGACGAGGGCAATGGTGGCGAGGCAGGTGTCCCACACCGGTGACTGGCAGGCCTCGATCATCCGGGCCCCGTCCTCGCGCCAGACGGCGAAACGGTCCAGCGACGCCAGCCCCTCGCGCATCACGGGGTGCTGGAGATCGTAGCCGAGCAGGTGCAGCGCGATGATCGAGTACACGGCCGGCGGCTGGATGCCGCCCCAGCAGCCGTCGTTCTCCTGCCGCTCGATGATCCAGCGGGCGGCGGTGTTCATGGCCGCCTTGCGCAGCCTGCGCGGGGCGACCTTGCGCAGCTGGTGCAGCGCCTTGTCCAGCCGCTGGAAGGCGCCGTCCCAACTCACCGCCGGAGCCAGGGGCTTGGGCGGGTTCGGGCGGGCCGGGTCGGTGTGCAGCTCGTCCAGCGGGAAGGGCGCGGGCCGCACCGGCCGCTTGGCGGAGACGATCGTCAGCGGCACGATGGTCTGCCGGGCCCAGCAGCCGAAGTCGTAGATGTTGAGCGGCACCCACTTCGGGAAGTAGATGAGCTCGGGCGGGAGTTCGGGCAGGTCCTCCCACTTCCACCAGCCGAACAGGGCGAGCCAGATCCGGGTGAAGACCCGCGCGGCGGCGATGCCGCCCTGCTCCCGGACCCACGCCGACGCCTTCGCCATGTGCGGGGCGTCCGGCGCGTCGCCGGCCAGCCGCAGGGCGACGTATGCCTCGATGGTGGTGGAGAGTTCGCCGGGGCCGCCGTAGAAGGAGGCCCACGTGCCGTCCTCGCGCTGCTCGCCGCGGATGAACAGTCCGGCGGCGCGGGTGGTCGACTCGTCGCGGATGCCGAGGAACTGACGGAGCAGCAGGTCCTCGGCGTCCATGGTGACGTTGGTCTCCAGGTCGCCCTTCCACCAGCCCTGGGCGTCCTGCCGCGCCAGCAGGAAGTCGGTGGCACGCTGCACCGCGTGTGCGGCGGCTTCTTGTACCCCGGCCGCCGCGGGGGTGCGGATGTCGGTTTCGCTGGCCGCGGCAGCGCGGGGCGGCAGCGCCCCGGTGCTTCCGTCGGTCGTCGCTGTCATGGCTTCCCCTTCGTGCAGTGTGCAAGTGGTGCTCTGCTGTGGGTCCGCCGTCGGCCGGTGGCCCGTTGGTGCCTTCGGCACCGGCCGGCGACTACGCGAGGGCTATTCGACCGATAGTGATCATCTCTTCCGTACGACGACGAAGTCGGCGAGCGCCGTGAACTGCGCCCGTACCCGGTCGGGCATGTCGATGGCGTCCAGCGCTCCGAGGGCGATGGTGTACTGCCGGCGCGCTTCCTGGGCCGTCCACTCCCGGCCGCCCGCCTCCTCGATGAGGGCGGCGCGGGCCGCGAACTCCTCCTCGGAGAAGTTCTCGAAGTCGCTGCTCTTGGCGTCGGCGGCGAGGATCTCGCCGAGCCGCTCGGCGGCGGGGCCGTCCGCCGCGAGCGCGGCCACGACCGGCAGGGACTTCTTGCGCTGGCGCAGGTCGCTCCAGGTCTGCTTGCCGGTGGAGTCCGGGTCGCCCCAGATGCCGAGGAGGTCGTCCACGGCCTGGAACGCGAGGCCCAGGTGGTAGCCGTACTTCTCCAGGGTGTCGGCGGTGCGCTCGTCCGCGCCGCCGAGGACGGCGCCGATGGAGCTGGCGCAGGCCAGCAGGGCGCCGGTCTTGTTGCCCTCCATCTCCAGGCACTCCTCGACGCTGACGCGGTCGCGGTGCTCGTAGGAGATGTCCTGGGCCTGGCCGTCGATGAGCGCGCGGGTGGCGCTGGTCAGCCGGCGGGTGGCGCGGCCGGCCTCGACCGTGCCGAGTTCCAGCAGCACCTCGTTGGCGAGCGCGAACAGGGCGTCGCCGACGAGGATCGCCTGGGCGGGGCCGTGCACCTTCCAGACGGTGTCGCGGTGGCGGCGCTGTTCGTCGCCGTCCATCAGGTCGTCGTGCAGCAGCGAGAAGTTGTGGACCAGTTCGACGGCGACGGCGCCGGGGATGCCGACCTCGGGCGCGGCTCCGGTGACCTCGGCGGAGAGCACGGCGAGGGCGGGACGCACGGCCTTGCCCCCGTCGCCGGCCGTCGGGTTGCCCGCGGCGTCGATCCAGCCGAAGTGGTAGGCGGAAACGGTGTCCATGGGAGCCGCCAGACGGTCGATCGCCGCCCGCAGTACCGGTGTGGCCAGGGTCCGGCCGCGCTCCAGGAGCGCGGTCACGTCCACCGCGTCGGCAGCCTTCGAGGCCGGGGGCACAGTGGGCACAGTCTCTCCTCTTGTTGCGGTACCGGGGGTGCGGGGGCCTGCCGCGTGCTGATCGAGCATCAGGCCGCCTCCTCGACGTCGAAGAGGTGGCTCGGGCGGGGCCGGCCCAGGGCGCTCAGCGCGGCGTCGGCCGCGCCGACACCGCTGCGGACCGCACTCTCCATGGTCGCGGGCCACCCTGTGGCGGTCCACGCTCCGGCCAGGTAGAGGCCGGGTGCTCTGGTGCGGGCGCCGGGCCGCAGCCGTCCGACGCCGGGGGCGGGATCGAACGTCGCGGTCCGCTCCCTGGTCACGAAGAAGTCCTTCACCTCGGCACCCCGGGTACCGGGCAGCAGGCGCTCCAGCTCGGGGAGGTAGCGCTCCCGCAGTGCGGCGACGGGCTCGTCGATCTCGTCCTGCGCCGCCGACTGCGACAGCGCGAGGTACTGGCCCGCGCGCAGCCCGGAGGCGTCGGTGCGGTCGAAGACCCACTGCACGGGGGTGCCGAGGGCCGCGAAGAAAGGCTTTTCCAGCACCTTGCGGTCATAGACGACGTGCACGTTGAGGATCGGCGCGGTCCCGATCCGCAGAAGATTTTCCGGAGCGTCGAGCGCACCCTCGGGCAGCAGGTCATGGGCCTCGCGCTGGGGTACGGCGAGGACGACCGTGTCCGCCCGCAGCGTCTCGCCGGGAACCTGGACGGTCCATGTCCCGTTCTCGTCAGTGGAGATGGAGGTGACGCGTGTACGGACCTCGGTACGCACGCCCGCTGAGTCGAGCGCCTTGCGGGCGAGCCGGTCATGCAGTTCGCCCAGCGGGACGTGCGCCCATCCGATGTCGGCCGCACCCGGGTCGGACAGCAGACCGGTCTTGAAGACCATCGCGGCGAGCCCCAGCGAGGCGTCGCCCGCGACCGCGTTGAGGGTGGCGACCCCGACCAGGTCCCACAGGGCCTCGACGGCACGCGCCGACTGACCGTGCGCGGTCAGCCAGCTGCCGAAGTCCTGGGTGTCCAGGTCCGGATCGGCGAGGTCGAGCCCCTTGAGCGCGAGCGCGGCCCGCCCCACCTTGGCGCGTTCGGCGAGCGAGAGATGAGGGTATGTGGCGAGGCTGCGCCCCAGATGCAGGGGCACCGGCAGCGCGTCCCGCCGCAGCCTGCCCAGCCGCCGCCCCTCGGGCTTGCCGACGTCGAGTACGGGCACGTCGAGACGATCCTGCAACGGCGCCAGCGCGGTCCCCTCGATGCGGTCGAGGAACCAGCGGTAGGCGGTGCAGCAGCGCAGATAGACGTGCTGTCCGTTGTCGACGGTCAGCTCGCCGCGCCGGAAGGAGAAGGCGAGCCCGCCCAGCCGCGGCCGGCCTTCGAGCAGGGTGACGCGGACACCCGCGTCGGCGAGGGCGAGCGCGGCGGTGATGCCGGCGAGCCCGCCGCCGATCACGACGGCGTCCCGCCCGGACTGCTGGCCGTCGGTCATCGTGCGCCCTCCCCTGCCCGGCCGCCGTGGTGCTTGAACGCTGCACGGTCGGCCGTTGCAGTCAGGGACGCCCTGCCCCGCCGGAGGGTTGCCTGCCACTTTCCTCCGGTGGCATCACCTTGGACCGTTTTGTCCATCAGGCGCGCCTCCTGACGGTCCTGCGCGTCACATGCCGGGTGTCCAGGCCGGACAGTCCGCGTACGGCGACGTACGCCTTCTCCCGGCCGGGCAGCGAGACCCGGCCGCGCAGCACGGCCTCGGGGTCGCGTTCGATGCGGTCCAGGAGGCGGCGGTAGATGCCGGCCATGGCGGCGACGCAGGCGCCGCTGCGCCGGTCGAGCATGGGGAGCAGCCGGTAGCCCTCGGCGAAAAGGGCGCGGGCCCGTCGCACTTCGAAGTGCACGAGGCCCGCGAAGTCGGAGCCCTCCGGTGGCTTCGGCCCGCTGAACCCGGCCGAGCAGCCGAACTTCGCGAGGTCGTCGGCGGGGAGATAGGTACGCCCGCCCACCGCATCCTCACGGACGTCCCTGAGGATGTTGGTGAGCTGGAGCGCGAGCCCGAGCGTGTCGGCGTACTCCGGCGCGCGCTCGACGCCGCGCGCTCCTGGTTCCGTACCGAACACACCGAGCGAGAGCCGCCCGATGGCGCCCGCGACACAGCGGCAGTAGACCTTCAGGTCGTCCCAGGTCTCGTAGGTCTCGCCGCGGACGTCCATGAGCACGCCGTCGATCAGCTCGTCCAGGCCGCCCAGCGGGACCGGGAAGGCCGTGGCGGCGTGGGTGAGGGCGACCGCGACCGGGTCGGTGTCGTCCTCGTCGACCGCACCCTCGCGCACCCGGGCCAGCATCGCCCGGGTGTCCTCGAGTCTGGCGGCCTTGACCTCGGGCGCGAGCGTGCCGTCGCCGATGTCGTCGACGCGGCGCGAGAAGGCGTACAACGCCGACATCGCGCGGCGCTTGGACATCGGCAGCAGCCTGATGCCGTACGCGAAGTTCCGTGCCTGCTGTCCGGTGACGGCCTCGCAGTAGCTGTAGGCGGCGAGTACCGGTGCGGACACGTGTGGTTCGGCCTCCACGGTCCGGATCACCCCTCTCCTCGCAGAGTCACGCCCGCCTCACGCAGCAGCCGGAGCTTGCCGGGCTTGGGCGGGCCGGGAAGTACGTCGTATTCGGCGGCGGCGATCGCACCGATCGCCGCCCTTCCCCCCGCCACGAATCCCGCGAGCAGCAGCTTCAACCTGCCGTGGACGCTACCCACCAGGGGGGCGCCTTCATTCAGGAGACAGCGGGCGCGTTCTGCTTCGTACGCAACCAGTGCGCGCACCGATGCGCCTGCGCTCCTCGTGGCGAGATCCGCCTCCTGGACATGGAAACGCTTCATGTCCTCGGCGGGCAGATAAATGCGGTCGCGGCCGAGGTCCTCGGCCACGTCCTGGAGGTGTTCGACGATCTGGAGCGCCGTGCAGATCGCGTCGGAGAGGCGGACCCGCTCCGGGGTGGAGGTGCCGGTGACCCCGAGGACCAGGCGGCCGACGGGGTTGGCCGACAGTTCGCAGTACGCGAGCAGGTCGTCGCAGGTCTCGTACCGCTTGACCAGCTGGTCCTGGCGGTTGGCGGCGATCAGGCCCAGGAAGGGCTCGGGGGTGAGCGCGCGGCGGCGGACCGTGGGCTGGAGGCGGCGCAGCAGGGGGTGACGGGGTTCTCCCGTGAAGACCCGGTCGAGGTCGGCCTCGAAGGCGTCCAGCATCACCAGGCGGTCGTCGGCCTCCGCCGGGGAGACGCCGAGGAGGCGGGCGTCGGCGCCGCCGGGGGCGAGGTCGCCGTCGCCGATGTCGTCGACGAGGCGGGCGAAGCCGTAGACGGCCATGAGGTCGGCGCGCCAGGCCCGGGGCAGGAAGAAGGGGGCCACGGGGAAGTTCTCACCCGCGGCCTTGTCGAGCGTGCCACGCTCCGGATCCGAGGCGCGCGCCACGTCGGCTCCCGTCACCGCCGGCTGCCCGGGACGCGGACGGCACACGCGTTGAGCTGGGGAGTTTCCGTAGCCATAGCCGTCATGTCTCCCGTTCTACACCGCCGACCCAATACACACTATTTCGGACACGCCGCCCGGCCTTCCGCGCGGCAGCCCTGCCTGAGGGTGTCGGGCATTATCGCCCCACTTGCCGCGATTCGGGACCGGTACAGCTTACGTTGTACAGCGCAGCGCGGATCGCCGGGGTGTCCTGCACATCACAACAACACACCGATTGATTTCAAGATTCCTGCGGGGCATCGAAGTTGACGTTTCCTTTGCAGACGCGGGGCCCCGCCGGAGCAGTTCCGGCGGGGCCCCGCGAAGCGTCATGACCCGGTTCGTCCAGGCCGTGGTGGACTACTTGCCCGTGAACTTCTCGTACTCCTTGAGGACCTCGTCGGTCGGGCCGTCCATGCGCAGCTCGCCGCGCTCCAGCCACAGGACACGGTTGCAGGTGTCACGGATCGACTTGTTGTTGTGACTGACCAGAAACACCGTGCCGGCCTCCTTGCGCAGCTCCCGGATACGCGCCTCGGAACGCTTCTGGAACTTGCGGTCACCCGTGGCCAGGGCCTCGTCGATCATCAGCACGTCGTGGTCCTTGGCGGCGGCGATGGAGAAGCGGAGCCGGGCCGCCATGCCGGAGGAGTACGTGCGCATCGGGAGGGTGATGAAGTCGCCCTTCTCGTTGATGCCGGAGAAGTCGACGATCTCCTGGTAGCGCTCCTTGATCTGCTCACGGGACATGCCCATGGCGAGCCCGCCCAATATGACGTTGCGCTCGCCGGTGAGGTCGTTCATCAGGGCCGCGTTGACGCCGAGCAGCGAGGGCTGGCCGTCGGTGTAGACCTTGCCGCTCTCGGCGGGCAGCAGCCCGGCGATGGCGCGCAGCAGGGTCGACTTGCCGGAGCCGTTGGAGCCGATGAGGCCGATGGCCTCACCGCGGTAGGCGACGAAGGAGACGCCGCGCACGGCGTGCACCTTGCGGACGCCGCGCTCCTCGCCGCGCTTGAGGATGCGGCTGAGGGCGGCGGTGGCGCTGCCCTTGCCGGACTTGGCGCCGTTGACGCGGTAGACGATGTGCAGGTCGTCCGCGATGACGGTGGGGCGGGGGTCCTGGGGAGCCGCCTTCTGCTCGGTCTCAGCCACGGCCGTACCTCTCTTCCGCCTTCCAGAAGTACACGAACCCGAACGCGCCGGCGACCAGCGCCCAGCCGAGGGCGAACAGCCACACGTGCGGGGGCAGGTACTCGGAGCCGTAGCCGTCGATCAGCGCGAAGCGGATCAGGTCCATGTAGATGGCGGCGGGGTTCCACTGGAGGACCTCGGTGACCCAGCCCGGCAGGTCCTTGTCGGCGAGCATGGCCGGGATGCTGAACATCACGCCCGAGGCGTACATCCAGGTACGCAGGACGAACGGCATCAGCTGGGCGAGGTCGGGGGTCTTGCTGCCCATGCGGGCGAAGATCAGCGCGAGGCCGGTGTTGAACACGAAGTGCAGGACCAGCGCGGGGACCACCAGGAGCCAGGACAGGCCGGGGTAGCTGCCGAACGCCACCATGACCACGACCAGCACGATCATGGAGTAGAGCAGCTGCTGGAGCTGCTGGAGCGCGAAGGAGATCGGCAGGGAGGCGCGCGGGAAGTGCAGCGCCCGCACCAGGCCCAGGTTGCCGGAGATGGCCCGCACGCCCGCGAGGACCGAGCTCTGCGTGAACGTGAACACGAACACGCCGGTCACCAGGAACGGCACGTAGATGTCGTGCGGGATGCCCTTCCGGGCACCCAGCAGCAGACCGAAGATGAAGAAGTAGACGAGCGCGTTCAGCAACGGAGTGGCCACCTGCCACAGCTGGCCGAGCTTGGCCTGGCTGTACTGGGCGGTCAGCTTCGCCCGCGAGAACGCGAGGATGAAGTGGCGCCGGTCCCAGAGCTGGCGGACGTACTCGACGAGCGAGGGGCGGGCACCGCTCACGGACAGCCCGTACTTGGCGGCGAGCTGTGCCGCGTCAAGGCCCTCGTCGGGCGACGGAGGCGCGGTCACCGCGACTCCGCCGTCATGCGTTGTCTCACTCACTGGTGGAAACTTTCGTCTTCGAGATGCGCAGCCTGTGCGGGCTTGGGCATGAGCCGGGGCCGGGGGTCGGGCCCGGCCGCTCTCTGGTTCGAGCTTGTCAGATGACCGGGGGCCGGCCCAGTCGGGTCAGCCGCCACACGGTACGCCACTTCATGGGCTTGCGTGGACCGCACGCGGTGGTCCAGCCTTCCCGGAACCCGCCGAACCATGCCTTGAGCGCGGGCCGGGAGGGGCGGCGCAGCAGGGTGAGCAGCATCCAGACCCCGAGGTAGACGGGGACCAGCGGGGCGGGCAGGTTGCGGCGGGCGAGCCAGACCCGGTTGCGGGCGACCATGCGGTGGTAGACCGCGTGCCGCGAGGGCGCGGTCGTCGGGTGGTACAGCACCATGTCGGACCGGTAGTCGATCATCCAGCCCGCGTCGAGAGCCCGCCATGCCAGGTCGGTTTCCTCGTGGGCGTAGAAGAATTCGTCCGGGAGGCCGCCGACTTCGGCGAAGACCTGGGTGCGGACGGCGTTGGCGCCGCCGAGGAAGGTCGTCACCCGGGAGGAGCGCATCGGGTCCGCGGCGCGCAGGCGCGGGACATGGCGGCGCTGGGTGACCCCGGTGTCCGGGTCGGCGATGCGGAAGCTGACGATGCCGAGCTCGGGGTCCTCGGCGAACGCCGTGCGGCACAGCTCGGCGGTGTCGTGGTGGGCGAGGAGGCCGTCGTCGTCGAGGAAGAGCAATATGTCGACATCGCGACCGCTGGGGCCGAACGCCTCGATGCCGACGTTGCGGCCACCGGGGATGCCGAGGTTCTCGGGCAGCTCGATCGTGCGGACGCCCGCGGGGACGTCCGGGACGGGCGAGCCGTTGCCGACGACCACCACCTCGACGCGGTCGCCGTCCTGCTTGGCGACCGAGTCGAGGAGGGCGCGGAGCTCATCGGGGCGGTTGCCCATGGTGATGATGACCGCGCCGACCTTCAGTGGCGCGCTGGCGGGGGCGGTCACTTCAGCCTGCTCGAAGCGAGGATGGACACCAGGTGCAGCAGGGTCTGCAGCAGCGCGATGCCGGCCAGGACGGCGACGCCGAGGCGGGACCAGAACAGGTCGCCGCGCAGGGTGTCCGCGATCGCCAGGACCAGGATGAGCAGGGAGGCCTCGATGCCGAGGATGAGGCGGTGGAACTTGAGCATGGCGGCGGCCCTGCGGGCCAGCGCCATGCCGGAGGAGCGCATCTCGGCCGCCGACTCCTGGACGGGCGGCTTGCCGGCCTGGTGGCGGGCGACACCGACGAGGTCGGTCTCCGCCTTGATCAGGATGGCGCCGAGGGCGGCCAGGGTGCCAAGGAACGCCCACAGCCAGTCGATACGGCCGCTGCCGAACAGGTCGGCCGCGCGCAGACCGAAGCCGACGAGGACGGCGGCGTCGGTGAGGTAGGCGCCGACCCGGTCCAGGTAGACGCCGTTGAGCGAGTACTGCTTCTTCCAGCGCGCGATCTCGCCGTCGACGCAGTCCAGCAGCAGGTACATCTGCACGCAGACCACACCGAGGACGGCCCCCGGGATCCCCGGCACGAGCAGTGCCGGGGCCGCGAGGACGCCGAAGACGGTCATCAGGTACGTGAGCTGGTTGGGCGTGACCCTGGTGTTCACCAGGTAGCGGTCCACCCGCAGGGACACCTCGCGCATGTAGAGGCGTCCCATCCAGTGCTCACCGCTGCGCCGGTCCTTCACCCCAGCGGGGTGCACGACCGGACGGAGTTCAGCTACCGATGGTCTTGACATAGTCGACGTAGAGATCCTTGATCTGGTCGGTCTTGAGGTCGAGGTGTTCGAGGATCGTGTACCGGCCGGGCCGGGTCTCGGGGGCGAACTCCACGGCGCGGACGAACTCCTCCACGCTGAAGCCGATCTCCTCCGGGAGCACCGGGAGGCCGTGCCGGCGCAGCACCGAGGCCATGTACGCCGACTCCTCGTGAGCGCCCCGCAGGAACATCGCGAAGGCCGCGCCGAGGCCGCACTGCTCGCCATGGGCGGCGGCGCGCATGGGGAAGAGCAGGTCGAAGGCGTGGTTGATCTCGTGGCAGGCGCCGGAGGACGGGCGGGAGTCGCCCGAGACCGACATGGCGATGCCGCTGAGCACGAGCGCCTCGGCGAGCACCTGGAGGAAGTCCGTGTCCCCTATGCCGCCGGGGTGCCGCAGGACCGCCTCGCCGGCCTGGCGGGCGATGGCGGCGGCGAGGCCGTCGATCTTCTCGCCCTTGACACGGTTGGCCAGCTCCCAGTCCGCGATCGCGGAGATGTTGGAGATGGCGTCGCCGATGCCGGCGCGCACGAAACGGGCCGGGGCCTCGTGGATGACATCCAGGTCGATGACGACCGCGATCGGATTCGGGACACCGTAGGAGCCGCGCCCCGCGTCGTTGTCCAGGGTGGCCACCGGCGAGCACAGACCGTCGTGCGCGAGGTTCGTCGGCACGGCGACCAGCGGCAGGCCGACGCGCGCCGCGGCGAACTTGGCGCAGTCGATGATCTTGCCGCCGCCGAGGCCCACGACGGCGTCGTAGTGGCCGGCCTTTATGTCGCTCGCCAGCCGCACGGCGTCGTCGAGGGTCCCGCCCCCGACCTCGTACCAGCTGGCACCGGGCAGCGAGGGCTCCAGCCGCTGCCGCAGGCGGGCGCCGGAGCCCCCGCTGACGGCCACGGCGAGCCGACCGGAGTGCGAGATGCGCTCGTCGAAGAGCACGCCGACCAGGTCGTCGAGGGCACCCGCGCGGATGTCGACGACGACCGGCGAGGGAATCAGCCGGGTCAGTACTGGCACGCGATCTCCCGTCCGCGGGCGAGATCGTCGTGGTTGTCGATCTCCACCCACTGAACGTCGCCGATCGGCGCGACATCGATCTTGAAGCCGCGGTTCACGAGCTCCTGGTACCCGTGCTCGTAGAACTGCTGCGGGTCGGTCTCCCAGACCGTCTTCAGCGCGTCGGCCAGCTCGGGGGCGGCGTCGCCCTCGATGAGGGTGACACCGATGTACTCGCCGGTCGCCTCGGCGGGGTCCATCAGCTTGGTGATCTTCGTGACGCCCTTGGCGGGGTCGACGACGACCTTCATCTCCTCGTCGGCGAGGGACTTCACGGCGTCCAGCGCGAGGATGATCTTCTTGCCCTCGCCGCGGGCGGCGAGCAGCGTCTTCTCGACGGAGACCGGGTGCACGGTGTCGCCGTTGGCGAGGATCACACCGTCCTTGAGGGCGTCACGGCCGCACCACAGGGAGTACGCGTTGTTCCACTCCTCGGCCTTGTCGTTGTCGATGAGGGTGAGCTTGAGGCCGTACTTCGCCTCCAGGGCCTCCTTGCGCGCGTACACGGCCTCCTTGCGGTAGCCGACGATGACCGCGACCTCGGTCAGACCGATCTCCGCGAAGTTGCCGAGAGTGAGGTCGAGAACCGTGGGTTCGCCCTCTATGCCCGCGGGGCCCACCGGCACCAGAGCCTTGGGAAGGCTGTCGGTGTAGGGGCGCAGACGCCGTCCGGCGCCGGCCGCCAGCACGAGGCCGATCATGCGGGTTCTCCTTCATCGTGTACGGCGGGCGCCCCGGAGGACACCCAGAAGCGGATGCTCTCGACGAGCACCACCAGGGCGACGGCCACGGCCAGAGCCGTGAGCGCGACCTTGAACTGCGAGGCGGTGAGCGCGGCGGCCAGGACGGTGACGAGCAGCGTCCGCCCTTCGTGCCCCCCGATGGCGCGAACCAGCCAGGCCGGGGACGCGCCGGCGTTGCCGCGGATGCGGTACACCGTGTCGTAGTGATGGTAGGCGACCGCCGCCACCAGCCCGAAAGCCGCAGGAAGGGCTCCGTTCACGTCCGCCTTGGCCGCGAGGATCAGGACGGTGCCGTACTCGGCGGCGCGGAAGAAGGGCGGGACGAGCCAGTCGAGGGCGCCCTTGAGGGGGCGCTGCAAGGCCACGGGGGACAGCAGTACGTAGACGCCGGCGCCCAGGACGGGCCACCAGCTGCCGTACGGGGAGAGTGCGGCACCGAGCACGACGAGGGCTCCGGCGGCGAAGGCGACGTAGGCCGGCCCACGGCCGGGGAGGCCGCGCGTGAAGCGGCTGAGCAGCTCGGCGAGGGGACCGGAGTCCGTGAGATCGGCGAGGGCCTTCGCCGCCCGGTCCGTGCGCTGCGCCTTGCGGGTCAGCGACCGCAGCACCCGGCCCGCCGTGGTGTACGTCGCCGCGAACGCGCAGCCGATGAGCAGCGCGTAGAAGGTGATGCGCGGGGTGGTCAGCGCCGTGAGGACCGCGATCATCGCCCAGCGCTCGCCGATCGGCAGCACAATCATCCGCCGTACCCACACCGTCCAGCCGACGCTGTCGAGCTTGTCGGAGAGGGCGGCGGTGGGGCTGGTGTTGGCGGTGGCGTCGTGGTTGGCCTCGTTGAAGGAGAAGTCGACGACGTGGCGGCAGGTCTGCAGGACCATCGCACCGAGGGCGAGGGCCCATACGTCGTCGCCGCCGCGAGCGGCGCCCAGCGCCAGACCCGCGTAGTAGGCGTACTCCTTGGCCCGGTCGAAGGTGGCGTCCAGCCAGGCACCGAGCGTGGAGTACTGCAGGGAGTAGCGGGCCAGCTGGCCGTCGGTGCAGTCCAGGACGAAGGAGAAGATCAGCAGCAGACCGGCCGCGACGAAACCGACCCGTGTGCCGGTGGCCGCACAGCCTGCCGCGATCAGCGCGGTGACGAGCGAGGCCGTGGTGACCTGGTTCGGGGTGAGGCCCCGGCGGGCGCACCAGCGGGCGATGTAGCGGGAGTACGGGCTGATGCAGTACGTGGTGAAGAAGCCGTCCCGGGACTTCACGGCCGACTTCAGGCGTACGGCTTCGTCGTCGACGGCGGCGACGGCCTGCCGTGCCTCGTTGCGGGCCTGGGGGTCGGACGGGACGACGGCGACGAGGCTGCCGAGCTCCGGGTGGTGGACGCCGGCGTCGTCCGCGTCCAGCGCCGTGACGATGCGGTCGGCGAGGTTGTCGACGGCGATCGCCGTGCCGCCGCCCGCGCTGTTCTCCCGGGCCATCGCGCGGGTCAGGGCCTGACGGCCGGCCGGCTGGGCCGTGACGGCGCCGGGGATCGCGGCGAGCGGGAAGCGGGGGTCGGTCAGGCCGAGGCGCAGGGCGTGCAGGTGGCCGACGAAACCGGCGTCGACGACGGCGACCCGCTGGTCACCGGGCACCTGGGCGAGGAGGGTCTCGGTCTCGGCGGCGTCGGAGGCGGTCCGGACGTCGAAGCCGAGGGACCGCAGATCGCCCTCGATCGACGATCCGGGGACCGGCTGACCGGTGAGGATGGCGGTCGACAACCGAACTCACTCCCTGGGTGCCGACGCCTGGACGCCGGTCGAGTACACGGTGGGGGCGCCCCTTGCCGGTGACGGCCGGGCGGCATGTCGGCAGAGGCTATCGGATGCCGGGAAGCCCGCGTTCACCGCCCGTTCACGGGCCGATCCACGGCGGCTCCCCCGGCCTTTGCCGCGATCATCATGGGTGATCACGGGCCCCGCCCACAAACCGCGGCCGAGCGGATCGGGCATCCGGGACATAGCGTCGGCCGTCGTCGCCTCCGCTTAGGGTGGACGACCATGACATGGCTGATCACAGGCGGAGCGGGATACATCGGGGCCCATGTGGCGCGGACCATGGTGGAGGCCGGTGAGCGGGTCCTCGCGCTGGACGACCTCTCGGCAGGGGTTCCCGCACGGCTGCCCGCGGACGTACCGCTGGTGCGGGGTTCGTCGCTCGACGCCGAGCTGCTCAAGCGGGTCCTCGCCGAGCACGCGGTGACCGGGGTCGTGCACCTGGCCGCCCGCAAGCAGGTCGCCGAGTCGGTGGCGCAGCCGACGCGCTACTACCAGGAGAACGTCGGCGGGCTGGCGACGCTGCTGGAGGCGGTCGCCGAGGCCGGGGTCGGGCGGTTCGTGTTCTCCTCGTCGGCGGCCGTCTACGGCAATCCGGACGTGGCGCTGATCACGGAGGACACTCCGTGCGCCCCGGTGAACCCTTACGGGGAGACCAAGCTCGCCGGGGAGTGGCTGGTGCGGGCGGCGGGGCAGGCGCACGGGATCTCCACCGTATGCCTGCGGTATTTCAACGTGGCCGGGGCCGCGGCGCCCGAGCTGGCCGACACGGGCGTCTTCAACATCGTGCCGATGGTCTTCGACCGGCTCACCCGCGAGGACGCCCCGCGGATCTTCGGCGACGACTATCCGACGCCGGACGGCACCTGCATCCGGGACTACATCCATGTCGCGGACCTCGCCGAGGCGCATCTCGCGGCCGCGCGACGGGTCGGGGAGCGCGACGGCGACCTGACCGTCAACATCGGCCGTGGCGAGGGGGTGTCCGTACGGGAGATGGTCACGGTCATCGGGGAGGTCACCGGCGACCGGCGGGAGCCGGTCGTGGAGGCCCGGCGTCCCGGTGACGCACCGGTCTCGGTCGCCTCGGCCGGGCTGGCCGCCCGGGAACTCGGCTGGACCGCCCGGCGCGGGGTGCGCGAGATGATCGAGTCGGCCTGGGCAGGCTGGCGGCTGCACCACGGCAAGTGAGCTGAGGCTGCCCTGACCTGCGCTTCGTCCCCTCCCCGAGCCGATGTTCGTTTGCGCAGGTCAGGGCACATGACAACGGTGTTCAGTGCCGCGTTGCCCGATACCCCCCACCCGTAGTTCACTGTGAAGCCGAGCGGATCACAGGAGGCGGCTTTCATGGGGGCTGGGCACGACCACGGGCACGCACACACGCCGGCCGGCGGTACGGCGACCGCGGCGTACCGCGGCAGGCTGCGGGTGGCGCTGTCGATCACGCTCACCGTCATGGTGGTCGAGATCGTCGGCGGGATCGTGGCGGACTCCCTCGCGCTGGTCGCGGACGCGGCCCACATGGCGACGGACGCGCTGGGCCTCGGCATGGCGCTGATGGCGATCCACTTCGCGAGTCTCCCGCCGAGCGGGAAGCGCACCTTCGGGTACGCCCGCGCCGAGATCCTCGCCGCGCTCGCCAACTGTCTGCTGCTGCTCGGCGTCGGCGGCTACGTCCTGTACGAGGCGGTCCAGCGGTTCATCACGCCGGCCGGCACCGAGGGCGGGCTGACCATCGTGTTCGGCGCGATCGGCCTGGTCGCGAACATGATCTCCCTCACCCTGCTGATGCGCGGGCAGAAGGAGAGCCTGAACGTGCGGGGCGCCTTCCTGGAGGTCGCCGCGGACGCGCTCGGTTCGGTCGCGGTGATCATCTCGGCGGTGGTGATCCTGGCCACGGGCTGGCAGGCCGCCGACCCGATCGCCTCCCTCGTCATCGGCCTGATGATCGTGCCCCGCACCTGGAAGCTGCTGCGGGAGACCCTCGACGTGCTGCTGGAGGCGGCCCCGAAGAACGTCGACATGGACGAGGTGCGGGCCCACATCCTGGCCCTGGACGGCGTCGAGGACGTCCACGACCTGCACGCCTGGACGATCACCTCGGGGATGCCGGTGGTCTCCGCGCACGTGGTGGTGCGCACCGACGTCCTGAACGCGATCGGGCACGAGAAGATGCTCCACGAGCTCCAGGGCTGCCTCGGCGACCACTTCGACGTGGAGCACTGCACCTTCCAGCTGGAGCCCGGCGGGCACGCCGAGCACGAGGCGCGGCTCTGCCACTGAAGGCCCGGCGGGTCCGGCCGCGTCCGGCCGCGTCCAGCCGAGGACGGAATGCAGCGATCCGGCGCGCGGTTGCGTCCTTCACCGCACAGCACCGCCCCGGACGGTTCCCCGCCCGCCGCGCCGGGCACGATCAACGGCTCGGAGTGCCGTGTCCGTACGGCACACTTGGGGCGCGTAGGACCGATGCGAAGGATGGGTATGCCGATCACACCTGCCACCGCGACGCACAGCTCGTCGAACGGCACCGCTGACCCGATTCTGCTGGAACTGGTCGACGAGGACGGCGTCACGATCGGCACCGCGGAGAAGCTCGCCGCCCATCAGCCACCCGGGCAGCTGCACCGCGCCTTCTCCGTGTTCCTCTTCGACGAGCAGGGGCGGCTGCTGCTCCAGCAGCGCGCCCTGGGCAAGTACCACTCCCCCGGCGTGTGGTCCAACACCTGCTGCGGCCACCCCTACCCCGGCGAGGCACCCTTCGCGGCGGCGGCCCGGCGGACCTACGAGGAGCTGGGCGCGTCCCCGTCGCTGCTCGCGGAGGCGGGCACCGTGCGCTACAACCACCCGGACCCGGACTCGGGGCTGGTGGAGCAGGAGTACAACCACCTCTTCGTCGGGCTGGTGCAGGCGCCGCTGCGCCCGGACCCGGAGGAGGTCGGCTCGACGGCCTTCGTGACCCCGGCCGAGCTGGCCGAGCGGCACGCCGAGGACACCTTCTCGTCCTGGTTCATGACGGTGCTGGACGCGGCCCGGCCCGCGGTACGGGAACTGACGGGGCCGAAGGCCGGCTGGTAGCCGGGCCTACGGCACCCGCACCGGTGTGAGCGGCAGGGCGGCCCAGATCACCTTGCCGCCGTTCGCCGTCTGCTCCACGTCGCAGACGCCGCCCGCCTCGCGCGTGACCTCACGCACCAGCAGCAGCCCACGGCCGTTCTCACCGCTGTGGTCGGCCTCCAGGGCGATCGGGCGGTACGGGTGGTTGTCCTCGACGGACACCCGCACCCACTCCGCTCCGACGGCCACCTCCACGGCGAGCATCGGCGACAGCAGGGCCGCGTGCCGCACCGCATTGGTGACCAGCTCCGAGACGATCAGCAGCAGCCCCTGCACCAGGTCGTCCGAGACGGGCACCCCCTGACGCAGCAGCAGATCGCGCACGGCGTGCCGTGCCTGGGGTACGGAGGCGTCCACGGCGGGGGCGGTGAACCGCCAGACGCCCTCGTAAGGCAGCGGGTCCGCGTCCACGCCGCCCGGTGGGCGCGGGCCTGACCCGCGCCCGTGGTTCTCCATCGTCCGGTCGCCACCCTCACGCTCGATTGTCACCACACCTCGAGTGTTGGTAACGCGTCACCGCGCTCCGGATGGCTGAACACAAGTCAGCGGATATCGAGCGTTTGTGATCGCCGACGCAAGACTTGAGTCGATACGGGATCGCTCCCGCCCTCGTTGTGCCGGGTTCGCGAACTATTCCGGTGGCGTGGGTTCGGCGGGTGCCTCGTCCGGCGCGCGCCGTGTGCCGTCCTCGGCGGTGAGCCGGTCGGAGACCATGCCGACGATGCGCCGGCCGCCGTAGCCGGTGGCGATCAGGCCGAGGCCGTCGAAGAGGAGCGCGAGGGAGAAGAAGCAGCCGATGACGTACTTGCTGCTGCTCGGCCAGGAGCTCAGCACGAGGATGCCGAGCAGCAGGCCGAAGGCGCCCTGCACCAGCGTCCAGCCGAACTGCGGGCCGCGCACCACCAGGCTGCCGACCAGCCGGAACACCCCGCCGGTGAGGAAGAGCAGCGCGGCGAACATGGTCAGCGCCTCGGCCGCCGCCTCGGGCCTGCGGATGACGACCACGCCGGCCGCGATGTTCAGGGCGGCGACGACCACCCCGAGCCAGAAGAAGTTGGTGCCGCGCGCCTGGATCGCGTGCAGCAGGCCCACGGCGCCGCCGATGAGCAGCAGCCAGCCGAACAGCAGCATCGAGGTGAGTGTGGCCACGCCGGTGTAGATCAGCCCGACGAGTCCCGCGAGGACCAGGATCACGCCGAGCGCGGCCAGCCAGCCGAAGCCCCGGCTCAGTTTCGCGGTCTCGTCCTTGCCCTTGCCCTTGCCGTCCTTGACCTTGCCGTCCCTGACCATCGGCGCCTCCTCGCACGGGGCCCCTCCCCGATCGTACGGTCGGCGGGTGCGGTTAGCATCCGGCCATGGAGCCCCAGCTGCAGCACAGCGTGACCGATTCGGTCGCCACCGTCGTCATCCACCACCCGGCCAAGCGCAACGCCATGACGGCCGCGATGTGGCGGTCGCTGCCGCCGCTGCTCGACACGCTGGCCGCCGACGCGGACGTACGGGCGCTGGTGCTGACCGGTGAGGGCGGGACGTTCTGCGCGGGCGCCGACATCTCCACCCTCCAGGGGTCTGCGGAGGAGGCGCAGGGGCTGGCGGTCGCGGCCGAGGAGGCGCTCGCGGCGTTCCCGAAGCCGACGCTGGCGGTGATCCGGGGGCACTGCGTGGGCGGCGGGTCGCAGCTCGCGGCGGCCTGCGACCTGCGGTTCGCGGCGGAGGGCGCCCTGTTCGGGGTGACGCCGGCCAAGCTGGGGATCGTGTATCCGGCCTCCTCCACGCGGCGGTTGGTGGCGCTGGTCGGGCCGGCCGCCGCCAAGTACCTGCTCTTCTCGGGCGAGTTGATCGATGCGGAGCGGGCGCTGCGTACGGGCCTGGTGGACGAGGTGCCGGCGGAGGGTGAACTCGACAAGCGGGTCGCCGAGTTCACCCGCATCCTGGTGTCCCGCTCGCAGTTGACGCAGGCGGCGGCGAAGGAGTTCGCCAACGGCCGCACGGACCGGGACGGTTACTGGGCCGAGCGGGCGCGCGACAGCGGCGACACCGCGGAGGGCGTCGCCGCGTTCCTGGAGCGCAGGCAGCCGCGCTTCACCTGGACGACGTCGGGATGAGACCCAGGTCAGGACGGTGCCTGCGTCAGGATGAGGCCTACGTCAGGATGAAGCGGCTCTTGGTGCGGAACTCCGCCACGAGGTGGGCCGGGGCCTTCTCCGGCGAGCCGGCGTCGTAGGGCGGCTGCGGGTCGTACTCGGTCAACAGCTGGACGGCCTGGGCGTGTTCGTCGCCGGCGATCCTGCCGAGCAGGGTGAGACCCATGTCGATGCCGGAGGAGACGCCGGCGGCGGTGACGTACTTGCCGTCGAGGACGACCCGCTCCCCCGTGGGCTCGGCGCCGTACTGCTTCAGGACGTCCAGGGCCAGCCAGTGCGAGGTCGCGCGGCGGCCCGCCAGCAGTCCGGCGGCGGCCAGCAGCAGGGAGCCGGTGCACACGGACGTCGTCCAGGTGCTGGTGGCGTCGGCGGCGCGCAGCCAGTCGAGCAGCACCGGGTTCTCCATCTGCGGGGTCTGGCCGGGTCCGCCGGGCACGATCACGATGTCGGGGTTCGGCACCTCGGCCAAGCTCTTGTCGGCGGTGAGGGCGAGGTGCCCGGTGTCGGTGCGGACCGGGCCGGTGCGCTCGGCGACGAAGACGGTCTCCGCGTCGGGGAGGCGGCCGAGGGTCTCGTAGGGCCCGACCGCGTCGAGGGCGGTGAAGCGGTCGAAGAGGACGATGGCGATCTGCACGTCTGTGTGGTCCTTTCAGTGAGCCGGTACCGGGTGGAACCGGCGGCGGTACTCGGCCGGTGGCGCGCCGAGCGAGCGGACGAAGGCGCGGCGCATGGCCTCGGGCGTGCCGTAGCCGCTGGCGCGGGAGATCTCCTCGACGCCGTCGGCGGTGTCCTCCAGCAGGCGCCGGGCGTGTTCGAGGCGGACCCGGTCGACGTAGCGGCCGGGGGTCATGCCGGTCTCGGCCCGGAAGGCGCGGGCGAAGTGGCGTGGGGAGAGCCGCGCGCGGGCGGCGAGGGACTCGACTCCGAGGTCGCCGTCCGGGTGCTCGGTGATCCACTGCTGGACCTCGCGCAGCGGCTCGCGCCGCGCGGTCTGGCCGGCCAACTGGGCGCTGAACTGGGCCTGGTTGCCGGGCCGGCGGAGGAAGACGACCAGATGGCGGGCGATCGTCAGGGCTACGTCCCGGTCCAGGTCCTCCTCGACGAGGGCGAGCGCGAGATCGATGCCGGCGGTGACTCCGGCGGACGTGGCGACGTTGCCGTCCCGGATGTAGATCGGATCGGGTTCGACGTCGACCGCCGGGTGATCGCGGGCGAGCGTGTCGCTGTACGCCCAGTGGGTGGTGACGCGGTGACCGTCCAGCAGGCCCGCGGCGGCGAGCAGGATCGCCCCGGTGCACACCGAGACCAGCCGCCGGGCGCGTGGCCCGTGCGCCCGCAGCCAGTCGGTCAGCCGGGGGTCGGGGCTGCGCGTGCCCTCCCCGCCCGGGACGAGGAGGGTGTGCGGGGCCGGGGCGTCGGGCAGGGCGAGGTCCGGTACGACGGTCAGGCCGCTGGAGGTGCGCACGGGGGCGCCGTCCAGGGAGGCGGTGCGGATGCGGTAGGTGCCCGGCGTGTGGTGCTCGGCCCCGGTGAACACCTCCAGGGGGCCGGTGACGTCGAGGCTCTGCACGCCGTCGAAGAGGACGACGAGGACGGTTCGCTGCGTCATGTCGTCGATTCTTGGCGGCCCGCGCGATGGCCGCAATGACGAGCAGCCCACCTTTTCTGCCATCGCGGACGGCCCCCTGGGCGACGTACCAAGCGGTTGGTAACCTCCCCGGCATGACTACTGCCGTCATCGAGCCGCGGGCCGGCCGCCGCTGTCAGAACGTCCTCAACGCGCTGCACGCCACGTCCTACTTCGCCCCCGAGCTGGGCGAGGAGATGGCCGGGATCGGGATCACGCACCGCCACGCCGTCAACTTCGCGGTGCGGGCCGCCGCGATGGGGGCGGTGGGGGCCGGGGTGGTCACGGCGGCCTTCTACAACTACAAGCACGAACTGGTGGCCCGGCACGTCCCCGCCGTGTGGGAGACCGCCTCCCCGCAGGCCGTGCTGGCGGCACGCGCGCGTGCCGTCGACACGCTGCTGCGCCGGCTGCTGGGCGAGGAGGCGGTGGCGTCCCCTGAACTGGCCGAGGCCGCCGAGCTGGCGCTGCGCGCCACCGAGGGCTGCTCGCGCAGCGCCCGCCCGCTGTACGCGGCGCACGCGGACCTGCCGGTGCCCGAGGAGCCGCACCTGGCGTACTTCCACGCCGCGACCCTGCTGCGCGAGCACCGGGGCGACGGGCATCTCGCCGCACTGCTGGCGGCGGGCCTGGACGGTCTGGAGGCCGTGGTCACCCACACCGCGACCGGCAAGGGCATCGCGCCGAAGTGGGTGTTCACCACCCGCGGCTGGACCCAGGAGGACTGGGACGCGGCGTCCGACCGGCTCCGGGACCGCGGCCTGCTGGACGGGACCGGCGAGCTGACCGGGCGGGGCGTCGCCCTGCGTGCGGAGATCGAGGACATGACCGACCGCCTGGACCGGGCGCCGTACGAACTCCTGGGCGCCCGGGGCGTGTCGCGACTCACCGAGCTGGCCTCGGGATTCGCGCGCACGGCGATGGCGGCGGGAGCCTATCCGGCGGACCTGTTCGGCAAGGGCTGAGCGGTCCCGGCTCCGCGCCGTCCGCCGTCGCGCGCATGTCAGTGCGAAGGTGCGGTACCCGGTCCTCGTCCGGTCGCCGTGACCGGGCGAGGAAAGGAGACACCTGTGTTCCGTGCCATCGCTGATGTCCTGCGCCAGATCGGCGGCGCCGTCGCCACCGTCGTGACGCTGCCCTTCCGGGCCCTGGCCCGCCTCTTCGGCGGAGCCTCGGGTTCCGCACGGGGTCGCCGGGCCTGATGGCCGCGCCCTGAGCCCCGACTGTCCGTGCCACCTGCCACAATTGCCGCGCAACCTCAGTGAGAAGGCGGTACGGGATCGTGACGACACGCACCCCCATCGGCGTTGGGTCCATCGAAGGAAGGATCGCCGAGGAGCTCGGCGTACGGGAGCGGCAGGTCAAGGCCGCCGTGGAGCTGCTCGACGGCGGTTCGACGGTGCCTTTCATCGCCCGCTACCGCAAGGAAGCGACCGAGATGCTCGACGACGCGCAGCTGCGCACGATCGAGGAGCGGCTGCGCTATCTGCGGGAGCTGGAGGAGCGGCGGACGGCGATCCTCGAGTCGGTGCGTGAGCAGGGCAAGCTCACCGAGGAGCTGGAGGCGCAGATCCGCGGCGCCGAGACCAAGGCGCGCCTCGAGGACATCTACCTGCCGTACAAGCCCAAGCGGCGGACCAAGGCGCAGATCGCGCGCGAGGCCGGGCTGGAGCCGCTGGCGGACGGGCTGCTCGGTGACCCGACGGTCGACCCGCTCGCCGCTGCCGCCGCGTTCGTCGACGCCGACAAGGGTGTCGCCGACCCGCAGGCGGCGCTGGACGGCGCCCGGGCGATCCTCACCGAGCGGTTCTCCGAGGACGCCGACCTGATCGGCGAGCTGCGCGAGCGCATGTGGGTGCGGGGGCGGCTGGCGGCGAAGGTGAAGGACGGCAAGGAGGAGGCGGGCGCCAAGTTCGCCGACTACTTCGACTTCGCCGAGCCGTTCAAGGAGCTGCCCTCGCACCGCGTCCTGGCGATGCTGCGCGGCGAGAAGGAGGAGGTCCTCGACCTCGTCCTGGAGCCCGAGGAGCCCACCGACGGGCCGTCGTCCTACGAGGGGATCGTCGCCCACAAGTTCGGTATTGCCGACCGAGGGCGCCCCGCCGACAAGTGGCTCAAGGACACCGTCCGTTGGGCCTGGCGGACCCGCATCCTCGTGCACCTCGGCATCGACCTGCGGCTGCGGCTGCGCACGGCAGCCGAGGACGAGGCGGTGGACGTGTTCGCGAAGAACCTCCGCGACCTGCTGCTCGCCGCCCCGGCCGGCACGCGCGCGACGCTGGGCCTGGACCCCGGCTTCCGTACGGGCGTGAAGGTCGCCGTCGTCGACGCCACCGGCAAGGTCGTCGCCACGGACGTCATCTACCCGCACGTCCCGGCCAACAAGTGGGACGAGGCGCTCGCCAAGCTGGCCGTGCTCGCCGCCCGCCACTCGGTCGAGCTGATCGCGATCGGCAACGGCACCGCGTCCCGCGAGACCGACAAGCTCGCCGGTGAACTCATTTCCAAGCACCCGGAGTTGAAGCTCACCAAGGTGATGGTGTCCGAGGCGGGCGCGTCCGTGTACTCGGCCTCCGCGTTCGCCTCGCAGGAGTTGCCCGACATGGACGTGTCGCTGCGCGGCGCGGTCTCCATCGCCCGCCGCCTCCAGGACCCGCTGGCCGAGCTGGTGAAGATCGACCCGAAGTCGATCGGCGTCGGCCAGTACCAGCACGACCTGTCCGAGGTGAAGCTGTCGCGCTCGCTGGACGCGGTGGTCGAGGACTGTGTGAACGGCGTCGGCGTGGACGTGAACACCGCCTCCGCCCCGCTGCTCGCCCGGGTCTCCGGCATCACCTCCGGGCTCGCCGAGAACATCGTGTCGCACCGCGACGCCAACGGGCCGTTCACGTCCCGTACCGAGCTGAAGAAGGTCGCGCGGCTCGGGCCCAAGGCCTACGAGCAGTGCGCGGGCTTCCTGCGCATCCGCGGCGGCGCCGACCCGCTGGACGCGTCCAGCGTCCACCCGGAGGCGTACCCGGTCGTGCGGCGCATGGTGAAGACGGCCGGTCAGGACGTCGCCTCCCTGATCGGCAACACGGGTGTGCTGCGCTCGCTGCGGCCGCAGGAGTTCGTGGACGAGACGTTCGGTCTGCCGACCGTGACCGACATCCTCAAGGAGCTGGAGAAGCCGGGGCGCGACCCGCGGCCCGCGTTCAAGACGGCGACCTTCAAGGAAGGCGTCGAGAAGATCGGCGACCTGGCTCCCGGGATGATCCTGGAGGGCGTCGTGACGAACGTGGCCGCGTTCGGGGCGTTCATCGACATCGGTGTCCACCAGGACGGTCTGGCGCATGTCTCGGCGCTGTCGAAGACGTTCGTGAAGGACCCGCGCGATGTGGTCAAGCCCGGTGACATCGTCAAGGTGAAGGTCCTCGACGTCGACATTCCGCGCAAGCGGATCTCGCTGACGCTGCGGCTCGACGACGAGAAGGCTCCGCAGGGTGCGCAGGGGGGCGGGGGTGAGCGTCGGCAGCGGGGTGGGCGGCCGCCTCAGCAGCGCCAGCAGCGCCAGGCTCCGCCGCCGGCCAACGGTGCGATGGCTGACGCCCTCAGGCGTGCGGGGTTGCTGGACCCGAAGAACAAGGGGCGGTAGCGGTTCTTGGGGAACTGCGGGGCCGGTGGTGGCTGGTCGCGCAGTTCCCCGCGCCCCTACGGGGTTTCAGTCACCTTGCCCGCTGAGACCTCCAAGCGGCGGGTCACCCTCACGGCATCCAGCATTCTGCGGTCATGGGTGACCAGCAGGAGCGTGCCCTCGTAGGCGTCCAGGGCCTGTTCCAGCTGTTCGATCGCCGGTAGGTCCAGGTGGTTCGTCGGCTCGTCCAGGACCAGGAGGTTGACGCCCCTGCCCTGGAGCAGGGCCAGTGCCGCGCGCGTGCGCTCGCCCGGGGACAGGGTCGCCGCCGAGCGCAGCACGTGGTCCGCCTTCAGGCCGAACTTGGCCAGCAGCGTGCGCACTTCCGCCGGTTCGGTGTCGGGGACGGCCGCGCCGAAGGCGTCCAGCAGGGTCTCCTCGCCGTGGAAGAGCTTGCGGGCCTGGTCGACCTCGCCGATCAGGACGCCCGAGCCGAGGGAGGCCGTGCCGCTGTCGACGGGGACGCGGCCCAGGAGGGCGGCCAGCAGGGTCGACTTGCCGGCGCCGTTCGCACCCGTCACCGCGACCCGGTCCGCCCAGTCGATCTGGAGGGAGACGGGGCCGAGGGTGAAGTCGCCGCGCCGCACCTCCGCGTCGCGCAGGGTCGCCACGACCGACCCCGAGCGCGGGGCCGACGCGATCTCCATGCGCAGTTCCCACTCCTTGCGGGGCTCCTCGACGACGTCGAGGCGTTCGATCATGCGCTGGGTCTGGCGGGCCTTCGCGGCCTGCTTCTCGCTGGCCTCGCTGCGGAACTTGCGGCCGATCTTGTCGTTGTCGTTGTTCGCCTTGCGGCGCGCGTTCTTGACGCCCTTGTCCATCCAGGAGCGCTGCATCTGCGCCCGGTCCTGGAGGGCGGCCTTCTTGTCGGCGTACTCCTCGTAGTCGTCGCGGGCGTGCCGGCGGGCGACCGCGCGTTCCTCCAGGTAGGCCTCGTAGCCGCCGCCGTAGAGGTTGATCTGGCCCTGGGCGAGGTCGAGTTCGAGGACCTTGGTGACCGTGCGGGTGAGGAACTCACGGTCGTGGCTGACCACGACGGTGCCGGCGCGCAGGCCTCCGACGAAGCGTTCCAGGCGCTCCAGGCCGTCGAGGTCGAGGTCGTTGGTGGGCTCGTCGAGGAGGAAGACGTCGTATCGGGACAGGAGCAGGGAGGCGAGTCCGGCGCGGGCCGCCTGGCCGCCGGACAGGGACGTCATCGGCTGGTCGAGGTCGACCGCGAGGCCGAGGGTGTCGGCGATCTCCTCGGCCCGTTCGTCGAGGTCGGCGCCGCCGAGGTCGAGCCACCGTTCCAGGCTGGTGGCGTAGGCGTCGTCCGCGCCGGGCGCGCCGTCGACGAGCGCCTGGGTCGCCTCGTCCATGAGCCGCTGGGCCTCGGCGACACCGGTGCGGCGGGCCAGGAAGGCGCGGATCGTCTCGCCGGGGCGGCGCTCCGGCTCCTGCGGGAGGTGGCCGACGGTCGCGGTCGGCGGGGAGAGCCTGAGCTCGCCCTCCTCCGGCGCGGTCAGCCCGGCGAGCAGCCTGAGCAGGGTGGACTTGCCCGCGCCGTTGGCGCCGACCAGCCCGATGACGTCGCCGGGCGCGACGACGAGGTCGAGCCCGGTGAACAGGGAGCGGTCGCCGTGGCCGGCGGCGAGGTTCTTGGCGACGAGGGTGGCAGTCATCAGGGGATCGATTTTAGCGAGGGTGATCGGGCGGTGTCCCTCGCGTTCCGGCGGTGTCCGCCTGCCGCCCGTCAGTGCGCCATCGCCTCCACCAGCACGCTCCCCGATGTCCGTGCCACCACGAAGGCCTCCCCCTTCACCGCCTTGGCGTCCAGGGCGATGCGATGCCGCCCGGCCTCCAGGACACCGTCGAAGACCTCCTCGGCGTGGGTGCGCAGGAGCCGGTCGAGGCGGTACGCGGTGAGGCGTACCCGGCAGGGCGAGGTGACCTCGACGCCCGCCTCGCCGTCGGCGGCGACCAGGCGGGTGAGGCGGCGCTGTTCCTCGGGGCTGCGGTCGAGGGCGTGCTCGATCTGCGCGACTAGGAGGGGGACGATCGGGGCGAGTCCGTCGACGTACGTCACGTCCACGCCCGCGCGGTCGAAGGCGCGGCGCACGGAGGCACGCTCCTCCTCGCCGGCGCCCCGGCCGAAGGCGACGGCTCCGTAGCCGCGCAGTTCGTCGGCGGGGACGCCGTCGGCGTCGTGCGCGATGTCGGCGCCGATGCCGATGGTGCGCAGGGCGGCGGCGAGCTTGGCCAGCAGGGCGACGCGGGCGCCGATCAGCAGGACGCGGCGGCGCGGGCCCGCCGTGCCGGAGGCGAGCAGGGAGTCGAGGGCCGCGCGGTACTCGGCGCCGCGGAACCGGAAGGGACCGATGCCGTCGTAGCCGTTGAACTCCAGGTCGGCCACGGCATCGGTCTGCCAGGCGAAGTCCCGCCAGATGAAGTCGTCGCCCGCCTTCTCGATGACGGCGGTGACGGCACCGCAGGCGAGGTCCTCGCACTCGGGACAGCCGTAGATGACATAGCGCCCGCCCGGAAGCGGGGCGTCCGTCTCCAGCAGGAGGCTGCGGACCTGGGCGGTGAAGATCGAGGGCGGTACGTCCGAGGCGAGGGGGGAGACGGCGTCGAGGTCGGAGAGCTGGAAGAGCAACGGTCGTCCGTCGACGATGAAGTCCACGAAGTCGCGGTGGACTTGGTAGTCACCGTTGACGAGGACGCCACCGGCACGCATCGCCGGTGCCAGGCCGAAGGTCGCGTACTCGGCAGACATGCTGCGAGTATTCCCGCAGCAAGCGCCCTCTGAGCACGGCATGACACATTCCGCTACGGTCCGCTCGTGGACACTGAGCTGAGCGGCGAGGTCGTGGTGGTCGGCGGTGGCGTGATCGGGCTGACGACCGCCGTGGTGCTGGCCGAACGCGGTCACCGGGTGCGGGTGTGGACCCGGGACCCCGTGGAGCGGACCACCTCGGCCGTTGCCGGGGCGCTGTGGTGGCCGTACCGGATCGAGCCGGTCGGACTGGCGCGCGCGTGGGCGCTGCGCTCGCTGGACGTGTACGAGGAACTGGCGGCCGACCCGGACCGTACCGGCGTACGCATGGTCGAAGGGGTACTGGGCGAGGAGGAGCTGGACGACGGGTTCGCCTGGCTGACCGGGCGGCTGCCGGGGCTGCGGGCGGCCACGGCCGAGGAGTACGCCGGGACCGGGCTGTGGGCGCGGCTGCCGCTGATCGACATGGCGGCCCATCTGCCGTGGCTGCGGCGGCGGTTGCTGGCGGCGGGCGGGTCCGTCGAGACGCGTACGGTGTCCGATCTCGCGGCGGTCGGGGCGTCCGTGGTGGTGAACTGCACGGGGCTCGGTGCGCGTGAGCTGGTGGCGGACACGTCGATGGTGCCGGTGCGGGGGCAGTTGGTCGTGGTGGAGAACCCGGGCATCCGGACGTGGGTGGTGTCGAAGGGCGCCGACGGGGAGATGGCGTACTTCTTCCCGCAGCCCGGCCGGCTGCTGCTGGGCGGGACGGCGGACGACGGCGCGTGGTCCACGGAACCGGACGCGGCGGTGGCCGCGGCGATCGTACGGCGGTGTGCGGCACTGCAGCCGGAGATCGCCGGGGCGCGCGTGCTGGACCACCGGGTGGGGCTGCGGCCCGCGCGGGACGCGGTCCGGCTGGAGCGTGAACTCCTGCCGGGCGGAGGGATGTTGGTGCACAACTACGGGCACGGCGGGGCGGGCGTGACGGTGGCGTGGGGGTGCGCGGAGGAGGCCGCGGGGCTGGCCTCCTCCTGAACCGCCCTGGTCAGCCGTGGTCGTGGCCCAGCGGGTCGCCCTCCGTCTCCGTGCCCGGACCCGGGCCGACCTTGATCTCGAACTCGCCGTCGTATTTCCTGTGGCCCTCGATCACGGCGAGTTCGACGGCCTCCGAGCCCATCGCGCCGCGCACGACGACCGGGTCGCGGCGCAAGTCGCGCATGAGGGCGACGCACATGCCGATCATCACCAGGACGAAGGGCGCGGCGGCCAGGATCGTCAGGTTCTGCAGGCCGGTGAGGGCGTCGCCCTGGCCGCTGCCGACGAGCAGCATGATGGCGGCGACGGCCCCGGTGACGACGCCCCAGAACACCACGACGAACCGGCCGGGTTCGAGGGCGCCCTTCTGGGAGAGCGTGCCCATCACGATGGAGGCGGCGTCGGCTCCCGACACGAAAAAGATGCCGACGAGGATCATCACCAGCAGGCTGGTCCCCGTGGCGATGGGGAACTCCTGGAGCACGCCGAAGAGTTGCCCCTCCGGGGTGTCCTCGCCGCCGAGCGCGCCGCCCTCCTTCAGCTTCATCGCCGAACCGCCGAAGACGGCGAACCAGATCAGGCTGACCGTGCTGGGGACGAGGATGACGCCGCCGACGAACTGGCGGATGGTGCGGCCGCGGCTGATGCGGGCGATGAACATGCCGACGAAGGGCGTCCAGGAGATCCACCAGGCCCAGTAGAAGACCGTCCAGCTGCCGAGCCAGTCCGCGACACCCTTGCCGCCGCTCGCCTCGGTACGGCCGGCGAGCTGGGGCAGGTCGCCGAGGTAGGCGAAGACCGAGGTGGGCAGCAGGTCCAGGACGATGATCGTGGGCCCGGCGACGAACACGAACACGGCGAGGATCAGGGCGAGCACCATGTTGGTGTTGGACAGCCACTGGATGCCCCGCTCGACACCGGAGACGGCGGAGGCGACGAAGGCCAGGGTGAGGACGGCGATGATGGCGACGAGCAGACCGGTGCTCACGTCGTCCATCCAGTCCAACTCCCGGAAGCCGGAGCCGATCTGGAGCGCGCCGAGGCCGAGGGAGGCCGCGGAGCCGAAGACGGTGGCGATGATCGCGAGGATGTCGATGACCCGCCCCACACCGCCGTCGGCGTGCCGCTCCCCGATGAGCGGGGTGAACACCGCGCTGATGGTCTGGCGGCGGCGCTTGCGGTAGGCGCTGTAGGCGATGCCGAGGCCGACCACCGCGTAGATCGCCCAGGGGTGGAGCGTCCAGTGGAAGAGGGTGGTGGCCATCGCCGTCTCCATGCGGTCACCGGAGTCGGCGGGGTCGGTACCCGGCGGCGGGGTGGTGTAGTGGGCGAGCGGCTCGCTCACGCCGTAGAACATCAGACCGATGCCCATGCCGGCGCTGAACATCATCGCGACCCACGACACGGTCCGGAACTCGGGCTCCTCGCCCTCGGCGCCGAGGTGGATGCGGCCGTAGCGGCTGACCGCGAGCCACAGGGCGAAGACCACGAAGCCCGAGGCGGCCAGCATGAAAGCCCAACCGCCGTTCTTGATCAGGCCGTTGAGCATCTTCGTGGAGACGCTCTCCAACGAGTCCGTCGCCGTGGCGCCCCAGACCACGAAGGCCACGGTGATGACGGCGGTGACACCGAACACCACACGGTCGGTGGTGTGGTCGCGGGGAAGGCCCGTCGTGCCTTCCCCGCGACCCCTTTTCTTCACGTCTTCCGTCATGTGCGGCACTTTCTCCCGAAACCCATGGGTACGACCTACCACAGGTGCCGCAGATGACCCGGGTTTCACCCGGTGGTGTCGCGCTCCCCGGGGACGCGCTGGACGGTCCGCGGCGCCTGGAGGCCGTCGAGAGGCGTGGCCTGCGGTACGGCGGTGGCGGCGCCGTCGGTGGCGTGCGCGAAGGCCGGGGCGCCGCCGACCAGCGGGACGCTGGCCTTCGTGCGGGACAGGTCGAGGGTGAGCGTCGGGGTGGTCGACGGCGGGTCGATCAGGTCCTTGTCAGTCCCCGCGACGATCAGGGCCAGACGGTGACCCGCCGGGACGACGTGGTCGGTGGCCGCCAGGTCGAGGGTGATCGTGTACGCCTTGCCCGGGGTGAGCGGGACGCCCTTGCCGGGGTTCGCCCAGGTGCCGAGGTCGGCCCAGCCGCGGCTGACCACCTCGTGGTCGACGTCGGCCGTCTTCGCCTGCGTCACCTTGAAGCAGGCGCTGTCACCAGCGGTGCTGACGCCCCAGCAGGTGCGCTCGGTGAGCGTGGTGATGCCCTCGCCGCTCGCCGCGTAGTCCCGGATGGTGTTCGGGCCGAGGTCCACGAGGACGGCGGAGAGGTGGGCCGTCGAGGTGGTGGGCGTGGCGGTGACGGTGACCTTCGAGGAGCCGGAGATGCGCAGGTCCCGGGTGAGCGCGCCGGTGGCGAAGCCCGCCTTGTCGGGGGTGGGGGTGTCGATCTGCGCGGCCCAGTCGGCCTCGCTCAGCGCCGGGTTGTCGGTGAAGGTCTCGGCGCCGCTGCCCTTGGTGAGGCCCAGGGTGCCGACGCCCTGCTGCGTGCCCCGGTCGGGGCGCAGGGTGGTGGCGCTGGTGCCGCGCGGGGGCCAGACCTTGGAGGTGACCCACTGGTCGGGGTGGCGCTCGATGTCGGCCATCGGCTCGCGGTCGATGCCGTTGTCGTAGCCGAGGAGTTCGTGGTCGAACCAGCGGTGCAGGGTGTCGACCCAGGCGGCGCGGCGGAAGTCGAAGGGGTCGACGTGGCCGGTCTGGGAGAGCCAGATCTTGCGCTCGACGCCGTTCTTCGCCAGGGCGTTCCACCACTGGCCGAGGTGCTTCATACGGACGTTGAGGTCCTGCTGACCGTGGATGGCGAAGACGCTGGCCTTCACCTTGGAGGCGTCCTTGACGTAGTCGCGCTCGGTCCAGAAGCCGGTCCAGTCGCCGGTGCGCGGGGCGCCGTCGACGATCCTCTGCTGCACGGCGGCGCACTTGGCGCGGGCGTCGGGGCTGTCGACGTAGTCGGAGAGCCAGTCGGGGCCGGAGTCGTAGAGCGGGGCGCCCTGCTGGAAGTAGTAGTCGTACCAGGAGGAGATGGCGCTGATCGGGACGATGGTCTTCAGGCCCTCGACGCCGGTCGCGGCGACGCCGTTGGCTATGGTGCCGTCCCAGCTCTTGCCGATCATGCCGGTTCTGCCGTTGGTCCAGGAGGCTTTGGTCTTCGTCGTGCCGGCCCGGGTCGTGTAGGCGGTGGCCCGGCCGTTCAGCCAGTCGACGACCGCTTTCGCCGACCGGATGTCCGAGCGGCCGCCGACGTCCACACAGCCGTCCGAGCGGTTGGTGCCGGCGAGGTCGACGCCGACGAAGGCGTAGCCGCGCGGCACGAAGTAGTTGTCGTAGAACAGCGGCATCTGGACGACGTCGCCGCTCGCGTCGTACGTCTTCTTCTGGCTCTCGTTGCCGCGCCCGCAGCAGGAGTAGTACGGGCTGGCGTCCATGATGACCGGCACCTTGCGGCCCTGCGCGGCGGGTTCGCGGGGGCGGACGATGTCGACGGCCACGCGGTCGTTCTTGCCGTCACCGTCCCCGTCGAGGCCGGTGTCCACCCAGACGGCCTCGCGGACGGCGTTCTCGTAGGAGTAGACGGGTCGGCTCTCCCGCGGCGCGGCCTGTGCGGCGGCCGGGGTGAGGAACGTGGCCAGCAGGGCGGCGGTGGCCGCCGTCGCGAGCGGTCTCCAGATCGTGAAGCGCGTGCGTATCGGCATGCGCGGACGGTACAGCGGTCAACTCCCGCGCAAAAGAGGGCCGATGGGGGGACGGAAGGTGTGGCCGGAAAGGTGCGTGGGGCGGGGTCGCTCATGACGGCCGAATGGCGATCGTGTGACGGGGGTGGCCATGGACATGATTGCGCCCACAGGTGATGAATAGGCTGCGAACAGACCTCGTGCCCCTACGACTTGGAGCTTTCGTGCACCGCAGACTCATCGCGCCGGGCGCACTCGCCGCCGCGTCCGTCCTGCTGGCGATCCCGGCATCGGCCGCGAGCTGGTCCCCTGGCGCCCCGGGCATCGGCGACCCCTACTACCCGGCCTACGGCAATGGCGGATACGACGTCTCCCACTACGACCTGCGGCTGAAGTACCAGCCGGCGACGGACGAACTGGAGGGCACGGCAACCCTCCTGGCCCGCACCACGCAGGACCTGTCCCGGTTCGACCTGGACTTCCTGCTCGACGTCTCCGAGGTGCGGGTCAACGGTGCGAAGGCGTCGTTCACCACCTCCGGCGAGCACGAACTGGAGATCACACCGAAGTCGCCGCTGCCCAAGGGGACTTCGGTGACCATCGTGGTGCGCTACCGCGGCGTGCCGTCGTCGAAGCAGGCGTACGGCTTCACCAGTTGGCACCGCACGCCGGACGGCGGGGTCGGCGCGAACGAGCCCGAGGCGGCCTGGTGGTGGTTCCCGAGCAACGACCACCCGCTGGACAAGGCGACCTACGACGTGTCCGTCCTCGTCCCGGACGGCACCCAGGCCATCTCCAACGGCACGCTCCAGTCCACGAGTTCACGCCTGGGCTGGACCCGTTACAACTGGCGCTCCGACAAGCCGCAGGCCACCTACCTCGCGACACTGGCCGTGGGCAGGTTCGACCTCACGACGGGTACGACGGAGAGCGGCATTCCCGTCATCAACGCCTACAGCAAGGACCTCGGCGCCAACGACGGGGCCGCGCGGGCCAGCATCGAGCGGACCGGGGAGGTCGCCGACTGGCTGAGCGGGTACTTCGGGCCGTATCCCTACAACGCGCTCGGCGGGTACGTGCCGAACACCACGACCGGGTACGCGCTGGAGACGCAGACCCGGCCGTTCTACAGCCCGCGGCAGTTCGCGAACGGGTCCAATGTGTCGGTGGTCGTGCACGAGCTCGCCCACCAGTGGTACGGCGACCTGGTGTCGGTCGCCGGGTGGAAGGACATCTGGATCAACGAGGGCTTCGCCCGGTACGCGCAGTGGCTGTGGTCCGAGCACGAGGACGAGGGCACCGCGCAGGAGCTCGCGGACTACGTGTACGCCTCGCACCCGGCCGACGACCCGTTCTGGACCGTGAAGCCGGGTGACCCGGGGCCGGAGAACCAGTTCGACATCGCCGTCTACGACCGTGGCGCGCTGGCGCTCCAGGCGCTGCGCAACGAGATCGGGGACGACGCGTTCTTCGCCGTCCTGAAGGGCTGGCCGCAGAAGTACGCGTACGGCAACGCGTCGGTGGCGGACTTCCGGAAGTACGCCGAGGAGGTGTCCGGGCAGTCGCTGTCGGCGCTCTTCGACACGTGGCTGTTCCTGCCGTCGAAGCCGTCCGCTCCGGCGGCGCGGAGCGCGTCCGTCGCGGGCACCTCGGGCCCGGCGGCGGCTGTGCAGCCGAAGTCGTGGAAGAAGATCGCGGCGACGAACCACGTGCACGAGCGGGAACACCGGCGCTGAGGGGGTACTCGGCAGGTGGTGCGGGGCGCCTCGCCCGACGTGGGCTGCCGCGCTCCGCGCCCTCCCGCGGTCTGCGGCGGGCCCACGCGCCGGACGCGTGGACCGGCCGGAGCCGCCTGACGAGGGAGTCGGAGTGCGGGACGTCGCGATCATCGAGGCACCGTCCGTACTGGGGCTGCGGCCGACCGGCGTCGAGGAGCTGCCCCGGGCGCTGCTCGACGCGGGGCTGGGCGACGGCCTCGGCGCGGTGCGGGCGGCCAGGGTGGAAACCGGCCCTTACGACCCGGAGCGGGGCCCGCAGACCGGGATGCTCAACGCGGCCGGGATCGCCGAGCACTCCGTGCGGCTGGCCGACGCGGTGGGCGGGGTTCTGGACGACGGGCGGTTCCCGGTGGTGCTGGGCGGCGACTGCAGCATTCTGCTCGGCAATCTGCTGGCGCTGCGTCGCCGGGGCAGACACGGGCTGCTGTTCCTCGACGGCCACACCGACTTCTACCAGCCGGAGGCCGAGCCGGTCGGCGAGGTCGCCTCGATGGAGCTGGCCCTGGCCACCGGGCGGGGGCCCGCCGTTCTCGCCGATCTGGAGGGGCTCGGGCCGCTGGTCCGGGACGGGGACGTGGTCGCCCTCGGCTTCCGGGACCAGGCGGAGGCGGCGGTGTTCGGGATGCAGCCGCTGCCGCGGGAGCTGCACGCGCTGGACCTGGGGAGGGTACGGGAGCTGGGGGCGGGCGAGGCGGCCCGGCGTGCGGTGGAACTGCTGACCGACGGGGGCGACGAAGCCGGGGGCGGGGGCGGGGGTGGCTCTGGGGCCGGGGGTGAGGGCGCGGGTGGCTCTGCGGTCGAGGGCCGGGGCGCGGGTGGCTTTGGGGACGGGGGTGGGTACTGGGTGCATCTCGACGTCGACGTGCTGGACGACGCGGTCATGCCCGCCGTGGACTACCGGCTGGACGGCGGGCTGAGCTGGGAGGAACTGGAGACTGTCCTGCGTACGGCCCTGTCCGGCACGGGCGCGCTGGGTCTCGACATCACGGTCTTCAACCCGCGCCTCGATCCGGGCGGGAGCATCGCGGCACAACTCACGGAGCGCCTGCTCCGGGCGATCGCCGCTGAGGGCTGACCCCGTTCACAAGGCGTCCGCCGCCCGCGGTGACGCCTCGGGGCCCACCGGCTCCCCCAGGACGCGGCTCGCCAGCTCCGCCGCCAACTCGGGCATATCTGCGCGGAGTTCGGCTTCCGCCGCGGCCCGGTCGGACTCGATCCGGGTGGCCGCCCGTGCCAGGAGTTCGTCCCGTTCCCGGATGCCGTCCGCGCGGGCCGCGGCGATGAGGGCGGCGCCCTCCGCCTCGGCCTGGTGCCGGGTGCGGGCCGCATCGTGGCGGGCCTCGGCGAGTTCGGCCTCCGTCTCGGCTCGTACCTCCTCCGCCTCCGCACGGAGCTCCTCGGCCTTCTCGGTGACCCCGTCCGTGGCCTGCCGGCGCTCCTCCAGAACACGGTTGATCCGGCGCAGCAGCGGGACCAGCGACAAGAAGCAGACGGCGAACAGCACCACCCCGACCGCCAGATCCTGGACCTGGGGGTTCAGCGGGCCGATCTCCACCGGAATGAGGTCCATACCGCTCCCTGGGTCAGTCGCCGTGGTCGTAGACCGTGACGGCGATCCCCCGTCGTACGAGCCGCTCGGCGATCAGCGGTTCGACGCGGGACCACTTGCCCCCGGCCAACCCGCACCCTATCCGGGGCATGTGCACCGAGGCCCCGAGCTCCACGGCCTTGTCGGCAAGCCGCCCGAGCGCCGTGTCGATCGCCTCGTACCGGACGGGGAGACCCTTGCTGCCCGTGCGGATGCCGCGCTGTCCGACCAGGTTGGCCACCCAGACATACGGCTCGACCTGGATGAACTGGGCCGCGCCCAGCCCGAAGTCGTTCGCGGCCCGGCCCCGGTGCCAGGCGCGGTACGCCGCCTCCGGCTCCGGCCAGCGGCGCGACAGCGCGAGCACGAAGCCCTTCCCCCATCCCCCGATGTCGTTGCAGACATGGGCGATCACCTTGACGCCCTTCACCGATGGCACGGTGGCGTCACCCCGGACATAAGTGATCTCCGACATGACGCCACCGTAGGCGCTGCCACTGACAGTGGCCCGGGAATCAGTCGGTGAGGTCGGCGAGCTCCCGGTCGGCCGTCCTCGCCACCCGGCTGCGGACCGCGTACCAGCCGACGACCAGCATCGCGGCGATCACCGGGATCAGCAGCAGGGTCTTGCGGCCGACCTCGGCGTCGTTCCCCATCATGCCGAGGCAGGCCAGCAGGAAGACGATCGTGGCGATCTCCGTGACCGGGCTGAACGGCAGGCGGAAGGCGGGGCGGGTGACCAGGCCGGACCGTGCGCGGCGGACGAAGACCAGGTGGCAGACCATGATGATCACCCAGGTGCTGATGATGCCGAGGGAGGCGACGTTCAGCACGATCTCGAAGGCCTGGCTCGGCATGAGGTAGTTCAGGCCGACGCCGAGCACGCACACCGCGCAGGTCAGCAGGATGCCGCCGTAGGGGACCTGGCTGCGGTTCATGCGGGCCGTGAATTTCGGGGCCGAGCCCGCCGTCGCCATCGAGCGCAGGATGCGGCCCGTGGAGTACAGACCGGAGTTCAGCGACGACATCGCGGCCGTCAGGACGACCAGGTTCATCACATCGCCGGCGCCCTCGACACCGATCTTCGACAGGACCGTGACGAAGGGGCTCTCGTCGGCCGAGTAGACCGATCCGGGCAGGAGGAGCGCGAGGAGGACGACGGAGCCGACGTAGAACAGGGCCACCCGCCACATGATCGAGTTCACCGCGCGCGGGACGACCTTCTCCGGCTCGGCGGTCTCGCCCGCGGCGACACCGACCAGCTCCAGGGCGGCGTACGCGAAGATCACGCCCTGCATGACGAGGACGACGGGCATCAGGCCGTGCGGGAACACACCGCCGTTGTCGGTGATGACGCCCGGGCCAGGGGTCGTGCCGCCTACCTCGTGCTGGGTGGCGAGCAAGAAGATGCCGACGAGCATGAAGCCGACCAGGGTGGCGACCTTGATGATCGCGAACCAGAACTCCATCTCGCCGAAGATCTTCACCGAGATCAGGTTCACGGCGAGGACGACCGCCAGGGCGATGAGCGCCAGCGTCCACTGGGGGATGTCGGTGAACAGGCTCCAGTAGTGCGTGTAGAGGGCGATCGCGGTGATGTCGGCGATGCCGGTCGTCGACCAGTTCAGGAAGTACATCCAGCCGGCGACGTACGCGCCCTTCTCGCCGAGGAACTCGCGCGCGTACGACACGAAGGAACCGGAGGACGGGCGGTAGAGGACGAGTTCGCCGAGGGCGCGGACCACGAAGAAGGCGAAGATTCCGCAGACCAGGTAGGCGATCGCGAGCGCCGGGCCGGCGTTGTGGAGGCGTCCTCCGGCGCCGAGGAAGAGGCCGGTGCCGATCGCGCCGCCGATGGCGATCATGTTGACGTGGCGGGCCTTGAGGTCCTTGCTGTAGCCGGCGTCGCCCGCGTCGGCGGGCGTCCGGGCCACCTCAGTGGCTGTTGCCGTGTCCACGGCGTCCTTGCTCACAGGTGGTACCACTCTCTGGTGCGGGGGCGCCCGGGCGGGTCACGCGCGGGTGTCCTGACGTACGTATGGCCTGAGCCCCCCGGTCGAGGCACAGACCAAGGGGCCACCTTCCCCCGAACCTGGCAGGTCACGCGGTGGCGGACCTCACACAGCGGGAGATGTCACACGGTCGGCGCAGCCGCCGCGGCGGTGATCGCCGCAGAGGGCTCACGAGGTTTCACAGCACTGGTGAGACAGCGATACTGCTGCACATGACGACCGACACCGGGAAGCCGACCTTCACCGTCGACGAGCTGGCCGCCCAGGCGGGCGTCACCGTGCGCACGGTCCGCTTCTACAGCACCAAGGGACTCCTGCCTCCGCCGGTGATCGGTCCGCGCCGGGTGGGCCATTACGGCAGCGAACACCTGGCGCGGCTGGAGCTCATCGAGGAGCTCCAGCACCAGGGGATGACACTGGCGGCGATCGAACGCCATCTGCGGCAGCTGCCGGCGGACCTGAGCCCGCACGACCTCGCGATCCACCGTGCGGTGGTCGCCTCCTGGGCACCGGACACCGTGGAGACGGCCGGCCGGGCGGAGCTGGAGCGGCGGTCGGGACGGTCGCTGGGCGACGCGGACGTCGAGCGGCTCGCCGCGATGGGCGTCGTCCAGCCCGCGGGCGACGGCTTCCGTTTCGACTCGGGGCTGCTGCGGCTCGGCGTCCGGCTGCTCGACGTACCGCTGTCCCAGGAGTCGATCATGGCGGCACGCACCGTACTCGTGGAGCACGCGCGCGGGGCGGCGCACGAGCTGGCGGAGCTGTTCCGCGGTGAGGTGTCCGAGCGGGACACCCAGGACGTGAAGTCGCTGTCGGCCCATATGCACCCGATCGTGGTGCAGGCCCTGCTGACCACGTTCCAGCGGTCGCTGCGGGAGGAGCTGAGCGGGTGGGTCGAGGGGTCAGAGGTAGGCGGAACCCCCTGACACGTTGAGTGTCTGCCCGGTCAGGAAGCCACTGCCCTCGTCGACGACGTACAGCAGCGTCGAGACCAGGTCGGCCGGCTCCTGGGTGCGGGGGACGGCCTGCCGGTCGCGGACCGTCTCGAAGCCGCCGTCCGCGCCGACGGTCCGCTCCGCGGTGGCGGTGCGGACCATGGTGGGCGCGATGGCGTTGACGGTGATCCGGTACGGGGCGAGCGCGGCGGCCAGGGCGCGGGTGAAGCCGATCAGGCCCATCTTCGAGGCGACGTACGGGACCATCGTGGGCGGTGCGGTGAAGACCGCCGCGGAGGCGATGTTGACGATGCGGCCCCAGCCGGCCGCCTTCAGATAGGGCAGGGCGGCCCGCGTGACGAGATACGGGGCCTCCAGGTTGACGCGCATGACCCTGCGCCAGTCCTCGGGTGTCGTCTCCTCGAAGGGTTTGGACGGATACACCCCCGCATTGTTGACGACGACATGCAGGGTGCCGAACTGGTCTACGACCCGCGCCAGTTGGGCTTCCACCGCCTCCTCGTCAGTGACGTCGCCGACCAGTTCCAGGTAGTCGAGGACCTTGCCGGCGGTCTGCGGCTGCGGTACGAGGTCGAGCCCGGCGACCCGGTAGCCGCGCGCGGCGAGCGCCATGGCGAACTCCTGCCCGAGGCCCTGTGCCGCTCCGGTCACCAGGGCGGTACGCGTCTCCATGGGGCGAGTGTGATGACCCGTCAGACGGAGGGCAAGGGCGCATTCCACTCGCCGGAACGCCCGTGTTGCCGCTGCCCGGTGGACAGTGGACAGTGGACAGCAGGTTGTCCGCGTCGAGGAAGTCCGTCCACATCTCGCTGATGGCGTGCGGGATGGCTTTCGCGCTCGCCATGCGCGAGGTGCACCTGTCGGTGGGCGGCGCGTACGCGATGGTCCTGGTCGTCGGGGCGCTGCTGGTGCGGGACGGGTGGGCGCCCTGGTCGGCGTTGCCGGCGCCCCGGCCCTCGGCCAGGGGTACGGGTTGCCGGCCATCGCCGTCTCGGGCGCGGTCTCGGGCGCGATCTCAGGCACGGTCTCGGTCTCGGTCTCGGTCTCGGTCTCGGTCTCAGGCTCAGGCTCAGGCTCAGGCTCAGGCCGAGAGCGTGCGTGTCAGTGCTCTTGCCGCCGCGCACATCCGTGCCCCGTCCGGTCCATGTCCAGCCGCCGCGTCCAGCCCGTCACGGAGATCGCGGCGATCGGTCGGGAGCCCCGGCCCTGGGGGGCTGTGAGTGGCGGATCATTCGCGCAGGGGCACGTCGACCAGGAGCGGGCCGCTCAACGCCGCGGCCCCGGCGACCAGTTCCCGCAGCTGCCCGGCGCTCTCGGCGCGCACGGCGGGCACCCCGAAGAAGTCCGCCGCGCGGGTGAAGTCCAGGGCGCCGAGCTCGGTGCCCGGGCAGATTCCCTTGCCGCCCATCGCCGCGTAGGTGTCCTGGACGGTGCGGTAGGCGCCGTTGCCCATCACCACGAACAGGACCGGTGCCTGCTGCCGTGCGGCGCTCCACAGGCCCTGGATCCCGAACAGCGCGCTGCCGTCGCCGAGGACGGCGACGACCGGTCGTCCGGGCTCGGCGAGCGCGCGGCCCACGGCGGCGCCGATGCCCCAGCCCAGTCCGCCGCCGACGGTGTGGGTGTAACTGCCGGGCCGGTCGAGTCGTACCAGGCGCCGCAGCAACAGGCCCACGGTGATGGCCTCTTCCACGACCGCGGCGCCGGGCGGCAGTCCGTGGGCGACGGCGTGGGCGGCGGCCCAGGGCGCCAGGGGGGCCGGTGAGTAGGCGGCGCGGGCGGCGGATTCGGCGCGGTCGCGCTCGGCGCCGTGCCGTTCGCCGGCGTGCAGGGCGCGGGCTTTGGCGGTGTGGTCGGGTACGCGCTCTCGGAGCAGGTCGGCGAGGCGGTGCAGGGACGGGCCGAGGGAGCCGACCAGGCCGGCGTCGGCGGCGAAGTTGCGGCCGATCTCGTCCGGGTCGGAGTCGAGCTGGATCACGGTGAGGCCGGGCGGCAGCGCGGGGCCGGGGCTGTACTGGTGGGGGGTGAAGGCGTGGGCTCCCGCGATCAGCACGACGTCGTGCGGGGCGAGGGCGGCGCGGATGGCGTCGTGGCGGGGCGGCAGCATCCCGGCGTACAGGGGGTGGGTGGTCGGGAAGTCGAGGCAGTCCGCCATGGGCTGGTGGTGCACGGTCGCCCCGCACGCCTCCGCCACCCGGACCAGCGCCCCGACGGCATCCTCCCGGCCGACGCCGTCCCCGGCGACGATCGCGGGCCGGGCGCCGTCGCCCAGCAGGACGGCGGCGCGTTCGATGCCGGGTGCCGGGCCGCGCGGCGGGGCGGGGGTACGGGCGGGGACCTCGACCTCCGTGTCCTCGGCGAACACGTCCACGGGGAGGGAGAGGAACACCGGCCCCGCGGGGGGCCGTACGGCGAGGGCGAAGGCGCGGCGCAGGGCCAGCGGGAGGTCGCGGGTGTGCTGGACGTCGTACGCCGCCTTCACCGCCGGTGCCGCGATGCCGACGAGGTCGCCGGAGAGCATCGGGTCCTGCTGGAGGTGGCGGCGGTCCTGCTGGCCCGCGATGGCGACGAGCGGGGTGCGGGAGCGGCGGGCGTTGAGCAGGCCGATGAGGCCGTTGGCGAGTCCGGCGGCGGCGTGCAGGCTGACGAAGGCGGGGCGTCCGGTGGCGCGCGCGTATCCGTCGGCCATGGCGACGACGGCGCACTCGTGCACGCCGGGGACGTACTCGGGGGCGTCCTCGGTCTCCGACAGGGCGGCCAGGAAGGGGAGTTCGGTGGTGCCCGGGTTGCCGAAGACCCGGTCCACGCCTTCGTCGCGGAGGATGTCCAGGAAGGCGAGGGCGGGGCGGGTGGCCATGGGGGCTCCTCGGTGGGGACGGGGACCTGGGTCTCAGATCAGCGTCTTCGCCGGGGGCCGCAAGGGCAAGGAGGGCGCGTCGCTCCGCGACACGGACGCCCCGGACACCGCACGGGCACGCAGGGAGTAGCGCTCAGCGACGCGGGCGCCGGAGGGGCGGAACAGGCCGGGCCCTTCCGGCATGCGGGGAGGGCGGGGCCCGGTGGATGGACGATCCCCCGGGCCCCGCCCGCACCTCACGCGTCGGCGAACCGCTCCCCCTTCTCCGCCTTGTCCACCAGCAGCGCCGGCGGCGTGAACCGCTCCCCGTACCGCTCGGCGAGTTCACGCGCGCGGGCCACGAAACCGGGCAGACCGCCCTCGTAGCCGTTGATGTACTGCAGAACGCCGCCCGTCCAGCCAGGGAAGCCGATACCGAAGATCGAACCGATGTTGGCGTCGGCGACCGAGGTCAGGACGCCCTCTTCCAGGAGCTTGACGGTGTCGAGGGCCTCGGAGAAGAGCATGCGTTCCTGCATGTCCACGAAGGGGATCTCCGCGCCTTCACGGGTGAAGTGCTCACGCAGGCCCGGCCACAGGCCGACGCGCTTGCCGCTCTCGTCGTAGTCGTAGAAGCCCGCGCCGCCGCTGCGTCCCGGGCGGTCGAACTCGTCGACCATGCGGTCGATGACGGCCTCGGCGGGGTGCGTCGGCCAGGTGCCGCCCGCCTCCTCGACGGCTCGCTTGGACTCGTTGCGGATCTTGCGCGGGAGCGTGAGCGTGAGTTCGTCCATCAGGGAGAGGACCTTGGCGGGGTAGCCCGCCTGGGCCGCCGCCTGTTCGACCGACGCGGGCTCGATGCCCTCGCCGACCATTGCGACGCCCTCGTTGATGAAGTGGCCGATCACGCGGGAGGTGAAGAAGCCGCGCGAGTCGTTGACGACGATCGGGGTCTTCTTGATCTGCCGGACCAGGTCGAAGGCGCGGGCCAGCGCCTCCTCCCCGGTCCGCTCGCCCTTGATGATCTCGACGAGCGGCATCTTGTCGACGGGCGAGAAGAAGTGCAGCCCGATGAAGTCGGCCTGGCGCTCCACGCCCTCGGCCAGCGCGGTGATCGGGAGGGTGGAGGTGTTGGAGCACAGCAGGGCGTCGGGGGCGACGATGCCCTGGATCTCCTGGAAGACCTTGTGCTTGAGCTCGGGGTTCTCGAAGACCGCCTCGATCACCGCGTCGCAGCCCGCCACGTCCTGCGGGTCGGCCGTGGGCGTGATGCGGGCCAGCAGCGCGTCGGCCTTCTCCTGCGTCGTACGGCCCCTGCTCACGGCCTTCGCGCAGAGCTTCTCCGAGTAGGCCTTGCCCTTGGCCGCCGCCTCCGCCGACACGTCCTTCAGGACGACGTCGATGCCCGCGCGGGCGCACGAGTACGCGATGCCCGCGCCCATCATCCCGGCGCCCAGGACGGCGACCTTGGTGACCTTGCGCGGTTCGACGCCCTTGGGGCGGTTGGCGCCGGAGTTGACGGCCTGGAGGTCGAAGAAGAACGCCTGGATCATGTTCTTCGAGGTCTGGCCGGCGGCCAGCTCGACGAAGTAGCGGGCCTCGATGACCTGGGCGGTCTCGAAGTCGACCTGGGCGCCCTCGACGGCCGCGGCGAGGATGTTGCGCGGGGCCGGGTAGGGCGCGCCATTGGTCTGCTTGCGCAGGTTGGCCGGGAAGGCGGGCAGGTTGGCCGCGAACTTGGGGTGGGCGGGGGTGCCGCCGGGGATGCGGTAGCCGGGCTTGTCCCAGGGCTGCTGCGACTCGGGGTTGGCCTCGATGAAGGCGCGCGCCTTGGCGAGCATCTCCTCCTGGGTGGCGGCCACTTCGTGGACCAGGCCGTTGTCCAGGGCGCGCCGCGGGCTGTACTGGGTGCCCTGGAGCAGCACCTTCAGCAGCGCGTCGGTGATGCCGAGGAGCCGCACCGTGCGGGCCACACCGCCGCCGCCCGGGAGCAGGCCGAGGGTGACCTCGGGGCAGCCGATCTTCGAGCCCGGCGCGTCGAGGGCGATGCGGTGGTGGCAGGCGAGGGCGATCTCGAAACCGCCGCCGAGCGCGGCGCCGTTCATCGCGGCGACGACCGGCTTGCCGAGGGTCTCGATGCGGCGGAGGTTGCGCTTGATGGCGAGGCCGCCGTCGAAGAGCTCCTGCGCGGTCTCCGGGGTGACCCGGATGAGGTCGCGCAGGTCGCCGCCCGCGAAGAAGGTCTTCTTGGCGGAGGTGAAGATGATGCCGCGGATGGAGTCCTTCTCGGCCTCCAGGCGTTCGGTGACATGCGCGAGGGAGTCGCGGAACGCCTGGTTCATGGTGTTCGCGGACTGATCGGGGTCGTCGAGGACCAGTGTGACGACGCCGTCGCGGTCCTGCTCCCAGCGGATGGTGGTGGACTGAGTGCTCATGTGGAGGTGCTCCGTGTGATCCGTCGGGTCCGTCGGGAGGGGGTCAGATGCGCTCGACGATGGTGGCGATGCCCATGCCGCCGCCCACGCAGAGCGTGGCGAGGCCGTACCGCTTGTCCTGGCGCTCGAGTTCGTCGATGAGCGAGCCGAGGATCATGGCGCCGGTCGCGCCGAGCGGGTGGCCGAGGGCGATGGCGCCGCCGTTGACGTTGACCTTGTCCAGGGACAGGCCCATGTCCTTCACGAAGCGCAGGACGACGGCCGCGAAGGCCTCGTTGATCTCGACGAGGTCGATGTCGTCGATGGTCAGCCCGGCCTTGGCGAGGGCCTTGCGGGTGGCCGGGGCGGGGCCGGTGAGCATGATGGTGGGTTCGGAGCCGGAGACGGCCGCGGAGACGATCCGCGCGCGGGGGGTGAGGCCGTGGCGCTCGCCGACCTCCTTGGAGCCGATGGCGACCAGGGAGGCGCCGTCGACGATGCCGGAGGAGTTGCCCGCGTGGTGGACGTGGTCGATCTTCTCGACCCAGTGGTACTTCTGCAGGGCCACCGCGTCGAAGCCGCCCAGTTCGCCGATGTCCGCGAAGGACGGCTTGAGCTTGGCGAGGGAGTCGGCGGTCGTGCCGGGGCGCATGTGCTCGTCGTGGTCGAGGACGGTCAGGCCGGCGCGGTCCTTGACCGGGACGACGGACCGGTCGAAACGGCCCTCCTTCCAGGCGGTCGCCGCGCGCTCCTGCGAGAGGGCCGCGTACTCGTCGACGTCCTTGCGGGTGAAGCCCTCGATGGTGGCGATGAGGTCGGCGCCGATGCCCTGCGGGACGAAGTTCACGGCGAGGTTGGTCATCGGGTCGTTGAACCAGGCGCCGCCGTCGGAGGCCATCGGCACCCGGGACATGGACTCGACGCCGCCCGCGAGGACGAGGTCCTCCCAGCCGGAACGGACCTTGGCGGCGGCCAGGTTGACGGCCTCCAGGCCGGAGGCACAGAAGCGGTTCTCCTGTACGCCCGCGACGGTGTCCGGCAGTCCGGCCGCGATGGCGGCGATGCGGGCGATGTCGGAGCCCTGGTCGCCGACCGGGCCGACCACGCCGAGGACGATGTCGTCGATCGCGGCCGGGTCGAGGCCGGGGAAGCGGGCGCGGATCTCGTGGATGAGTCCGACGACCAGGTCGATGGGCTTGGTGCCGTGCAGGGCGCCGTTCGCCTTACCGCGTCCGCGCGGGGTGCGGATCGCGTCGTACACGTACGCTTCGGTGCTCACGAGGAAGCCTTTCGAGGGTGAGGGGCGGAGAGGCTGAGGTCAGGGGGTCAGCCGAGCAGGGAACGGCCGATGATCTCCTTCATGATCTCGGTGGTCCCGCCGTAGATGGTCTGGATGCGGCCGTCGGTGAAGGCCCGGGCGACGGGGTACTCGCTCATGTAGCCGTAGCCGCCGTGCAGTTGCAGGCAGCGGTCGGCGACCCGCTTCTGCAGTTCGGTCGCCCACCACTTGGCCATGGAGGCGTGGACGGCGTCGAGTTCGCCGTTCGAGTGCTCCTCGATGCAGCGGTCGAGGAACGTGCGGGTGACGGCGCACTCGGTGGCCATCTCGGCTATCTCGAACCGGATGTGCTGCTTGGTGGCGAGCGGCCGGCCGAAGGCCTCGCGCTCCTTGACGTACGCCGTGGTGATCTCCAGGAGGTGCTCGGCGGCGGCGATCGCGGAGACGGCGATGCTCAGGCGCTCCTGGGCGAGGTTCGTCATCAGGTGGAGGAACGCGCCGTTGAGCTCGCCGAGGAGATTCTCCTTGGGGACCCGTACGTCGTGGAAGAACAGCTCGGCCGTGTCCTGCGCCTTCTGGCCGATCTTGTCGAGGTTGCGACCGCGCTCGAACCCCTCCGCGCCGCGCTCGACGACCAGCAGCGACAGCCCGTGGGCGCCGCCCTCGGGGGTGGTCTTCGCGACGACGATCACCAGGTCGGCGAGGATGCCGTTGGAGATGAAGGTCTTGGAGCCGTTGAGGACCCAGTGGTCGCCGCGGTCCTCCGCGTGGGTGCGGATGCCCTGGAGGTCGGAGCCCGCGCCGGGTTCGGTCATGGCGATGGCGGTGATCAGCGAGCCGTCGCAGAAGCCGGGCAGCCAGCGGCGCTTCTGCTCGTCGGTGGCCAGGCCGGTCAGATACGGGCCGATGATGTCGTTGTGCAGGCCGAGGGCGAGGCCGGGGGCGCCCGCGCGCGTGAACTCCTCGGCGAGCACGGCGGAGTAGCGGAAGTCGGGCGTGCCGCCACCGCCGTACTCCTCGGGCACGGCGAGGCCGAGCAGGCCCTGCTTGCCGGCCGCGCGCCAGGCCTCGCGGGAGACGATGCCGTCCTTCTCCCACTGCGCGTAGTGCGGCAGCACCTCGCGGTCGAGGAAGGCGCGCACGGTCTCGCGGAACGCGTCGTGCTCGGGGGCGAAGATCTGGCGTTTCATTCCGCTCATTCCGCTTCGAGGCCTTTCATGGATTCCTGGCCGTTCATGGGCTTCTGCCCTGTCATCGCTTTCCGGCCCCTCATCGGTTCTCGTCCTTCGCGAGGTCCGGTACGTCCCAGTCGCGGGCCACGGCCGCGGTGTCGGCGCCGGGCCTGGCCGGGCCGGTCCGTACGGTCGTCGGGGTCGCCGAGAAGCGGGGTGCGGGGGCGGGCTGGGTGATGCCGCCGTGGTCGGTGAAGGTGCCGCGGGCGGCGAGGTGCGGGTGGTGCGGGGCCTCGGCCAGCGACAGGACCGGTGCCACGCAGGCGTCGGTGCCGTCGAAGGCGGCCGTCCATGCGTCCCGCGTACGGGACTTGAAGCGGGCGGCGACGGCCTCGCGCAGTTCGCCCCAGCGGGTCCAGTCCTTGCGTGCGTCGGCATGCTCCGGGATGCCGAGGACGCGGACGAACTCGTCGTAGAACTGCGGCTCCAGGGCGCCGACGGCCATGTACCGGCCGTCGGCGGTCTCGTACGTCCCGTAGTACGGGCAGCCGCCGTCCAGGAGGTTGGCGCCGCGCCGGTCCTGCCAGCCGCCGGCCGCGACCATGCCGTGGATCATCGCGGCGAGGTGCGAGGTGCCGTCGACGATGGCGGCGTCGACGACCTGGCCGGCGCCGGTCACGCGCGCGTGATGGAGGGCGGCGAGCACGCCGACGACGAGGTACAGGGAGCCGCCCGCGTAGTCGCCGAGGAGGTTGGCGGGGACGGCCGGGGGTTCGCCGGGGCTGCCGATCATGCCGAGGGTGCCGGTGAGGGCGATGTAGCCGATGTCGTGCCCGGCGCGCCGGGCGAGGGGGCCTTCCTGGCCCCAGCCGGTCATCCGGCCGTAGACGAGCCGCGGGTTGCGGGCGTGGCAGGCCTCCGGACCGACGCCCAGACGCTCCGCGACGCCGGGGCGGTAGCCCTCGACGAGGATGTCGGCGCGCGTGGCGAGGTCGAGGACGCGCGCGGCGCCCTCGGGAGCCTTGAGGTCGACGATCACCGAGCGTTTGTTGCGGTTGGTGACGTCGTACGCCGGGTCGATCGCGAGGCCGGGTCCGCCGGGCCGGTCGACGCGTACGACGTCGGCGCCGAGGTCGGCGAGGAGCATGGCGGCGAACGGGCCCGGTCCGATGCCGGCCAGTTCGAGCACGCGTACGCCGGTGAGCGGGCCGTGCCCGGGCTCCGGCCTCGTCGCCGTCGTCATCCAGCCCCCATGTCCTTCGGCCCGCGAGGGCGTGACACAACTGATGTAACACCAGTGATGCTAAGAACGCGTTCCATCGGGCACAAGACCTGAGCGAGCAAGCGCTTAGCCAAATTACCGATGGGTCACCGTCCGGGCCCGTCTGCTGTCACGCTAGCCTCGGCCACCGACAACGGCGCGTGCTGGCGGACGAGAGGTGTCATGAGCAGGCTGAACAGGACGGACCGTCCGTACGACATCGTGCTCTTCGGGGCGACCGGTTTCGTGGGGACGCTCACCGCCGAGTACCTCGCCGCGCACGCGCCCGAGGGGCTGCGCTGGGCGATCGCCGGCCGCAGCGAGAAGAGGCTTCAGGCGCTGCGCGAGCGGCTGCCGGGCGGCGCGGAGGTCGGCGTGCTGCGGGCCGACGTGGCCGAACCGGCCTCGCTGCGGGCGCTCGCCGAGCACGCGCGCGTGGTCGCCACGACGGTAGGACCCTATGTGACCTACGGCGAGGAACTGGTCGCCGCCTGCGCCGAGACGGGTGCGGACTATCTCGACCTGACCGGTGAGCCGGAGTTCGTGGACCTCATGTACGTCCGCCATGACGCACGCGCGCGGGAGACCGGGGCGCGGCTGGTGCACGCGTGCGGTTTCGACTCGGTGCCGCACGACCTCGGCGCCTACTTCACGGTGCGGCAGCTCCCGGAGGGGGTGCCGCTGCGGGTGGACGGGTTCGTGACGGCCGACGCGATGTTCTCGGGCGGTACGTTCGCCTCGGCGCTGAACCAGTTCGCGCGCGGTCGGCAGATGCTGGCCGCCGCGCGGGACCGGGGGCGGCACGAGCCGCGTCTGGTGGGGCGCCGGGCCACGACGCCGAACGGCGCGCCCCGGTTCGCCGGGGAGGTCGGCGCCTGGGCGCTGCCGCTGCCGACGATCGACGCGCAGATCGTGGGCCGGTCGGCCAGGGCGCTGGAACGTTACGGCCCCGACTTCCGTTACCGCCACTACGCGGCCGTCCGCCGCCTGCCGGTGGCCGTGGGCGGGGTCGCCGCGGTCGGGGCGCTGTTCGCGGCGGCCCAACTGCCGCCCGCGCGGCGCTGGTTGTCGGGCCGGGTCAAGCCCGGGGACGGGCCGAGCGCGGAGAAGCGGGCGAAGAGCTGGTTCTCGGTGCGTTTCGTGGGCGAGGGCGGCGGCCGGCAGGTGTTCACGGAGGTCTCGGGCGGCGACCCGGGCTACGACGAGACGGCGAAGATGTTCGCCGAGGCGGCGCTCTGCCTCGCCCTCGACGAACTTCCGCCGACGGCCGGCCAGGTCACGACGGCCGTCGCGATGGGCGACGCGCTGATCGAGCGGCTGCGCACGGCGGGGATCGTGTTTCGGGTGGCGCGGAGGAGGTAGGGCGCGGGGGTCCGGCCGGGGGGGGCGCGTCGCGCTCCTCAATGCCTCAGCCCTGAGTCTCCCGCCGTGCGCCCTCAGCCCTGAGTCTCCCGCCGTGTGCCCTCAGCCCTGCGTCTCCCGCCGTGCGCCCTCAGCCCTCAGCCCTCAGCCGTCCGTCGCGCGTCCTCAGCCCTCGGCCGTCCGTCGCGCGTCCTCAGCCCTCGGCCGTCCGCCGTGCGCCCACAGCCTTTACAGCCCTCACAGCCTCAGCCGAGGACGAGCGGGAGCTTGGCGGCCAGTGTGGCGAGTTCGGCGCGCTCCGCGTCGGTCGGGGCGCGGCGGCCGGTGCCGATGAGCAGGGCGTCCGTGTCGCTGAACGACGCGGGGAACGCGGCGCCGGCGATCTGCTCCAGCAGCGCGCGGGAGCGGGCCGTTCCCTCGCTCGGCGGCCCCGGCACGTCCGGCAGGTGGGCGATCAGGTCGAGGTGGTGCAGCGTCCATTCCAGGACGTAGGCACCGAGGTAGTCGCCGACGGTGAGGACCATGTCCTGGGTGCTCACCACCGCGGCGGGGTCGGCGAGCCGGGCCGCGCGTCCGGCGGCGGAACCGACGTCGTCGAGGTGGAACTTGAGCAGATGCGGCTCCTGGTACGCGGCGGCGAGCCGGACGATCAGCGCGTCGAGCGGGTCGTTGCCGTCGGGCGCCTCGTCGGCGACGTGCCAGTAGGTGACGGAGTCGGCGGTGGGTTCCGTGTCGGCGGGAGTGACGAGGGTGATCAGCACGTCCTGGGCGTCGATCACCAGGTGGCACACCAGATCCCGCACCAGCCACCCGGCACAGCCGGAGGGCTTCTCGAAGTCCTCGTCCGGAAGTTCCGCGACCGCCGTGCGCAACGCCGCCCACGCCTGCGAGAAGAGATCCACCGGGGCAAGTTAGTGCGCCGCGGGAACACCTCACAAGCGCTTTGCCCGGCGTGCCCTACAGCGGCCAGGTGGCCACCGTGTAGATCATCCCGCAGATCCAGGCGAGCCCGGCGAGCACGGCCAGGACGAGCGCGGCCGTCACGGCCCGCTCGACGGGCCGGTTGGGGTCGGAGAGGGGCTTGGGCGATCGGTGGCGGGGCATACGGTGCGTCGTCATGCGGCACAGCCTGCCGATCACGACGGCACGCCCACATCCGTACAGGTACTCAGTTCACGTACTCAGGAGCCGAGTACGGCCTCCACGCGCGCGTGCGTCCCGGGATCGCCGGCGGCTGCCAAGCGGGCGAGAGGGCCGATCCGCCACCCCGCGTGATGGTTGAAGTACGGGGGCGGCCCGGCCGCGTTGTGGGCGACCTCGGCGACGAGTTCGGCGAGACGGAACAGCGCCTGCTGCTCCGCCGTGAGCCCGTCAAGCGGAGCGCCGGAACGGATCCGCTCGAACACCTCGCGGCCTCGGTGCCACCGCTCGCGGTCGCCCGTCAGGTCTGCGGGTCCGCGACCCGCGTCGCCTCCTTCAGCGCCTCGCGGCACAGCGCGTCCGCGCGTCGCGTCGTTTCCGGGAGGCGGTAGTCAGGAGTCAGGGCCAGGGTGTGGGCGCACGCGTTGCCGAGGGTGACGCGGTGGCCGACGGAGACGAAGACCGGTTTCACGGCTGCCCGGGTACGCAGGGCGCGACCGACCTCCTCGGTGCCCGCGAGGAGCGGGGCGGTGCTGCCCCGTGGGGCGGCCGGGTCGTCGTACGTGAAGGTGAAGGGGTTCTTCGCGACGCCGATCGTGGGGAGGCCCGTCAGCACGCCCAGGTGGCTGGCCAGGCCGAAGCGGCGGGGGTGGGCGAGGCCGTAGCCGTCGCAGACGATCAGGCCCGGCGGGCAGGGCAGGCCGTCCAGGGCGGCAAGGACCGTGGGGATCTCCCGGAAGGCGAGCAGGCCGGGGACGTACGGGAAGGAGACGCGGCCGACGGCCGTGGCCTCCGCGACGACCTCGAGGGACGACGCGTCCAGCACGACCGCCGCGGCGGCGACGACGTCCCGCTCGACGTCGTAGGCCACGTCCACGCCGGTCACCCGACCGGTTCCGGGCGGTGGGCCGGGTTCGTCGAGCACCACCTTCGTCCGCAACTCGTCCTGCACGGCACGGGCTTCGTCCTCGGTCGCGGGCCAACCCGCGGGAATGCGTACGGTCGTCATGATGCCGACGAGCGTACGCATTCCCCCGTACGGCCTCGGACCGGCCCTTCCCGCACGCACCCCGCACGGTCCCGGACCGGCCCTTCCCGCACGCACCCCGTGCGGCCCCGGTCAGCCCTTTCCGCCGAGCGCCTGCTTCAGCTGGCTCTTGTTCATGTCCGAACGGCCGCTGATGTTACGGCGCTTGGCCTCCTCGTAGAGCTGGTCGTAGGTCGGGCCCTGGGAGCCCTTGCCGGACCGCTGGCCGCCCCTCTTGCCGGACGACATGTCCTGTGTGGACGTGCGGCTCGCGGACTTGGACTCGCCGGAGCGGGCTCGTTCCTTGTTGACCGTGCGCGCGGCGATCTCCTTGGCCCGCCCGGTGCTCTCGCCCCGGTCCTGGGCGCTCTTCTTGATGTGCTCGTACTGGCGTTCCCTCTTCGGGCTCGAACCGCTTGGCATGGGGGTCACTCCTTTCGCGCTCGGTGACCGGGTACCCCCATCCGCGCTCAGTTCTCCAGCCGGGCCACCCGCCCCTTCTCCCCGGCCGCCCAGCAGCCCAGGTCGGGGGTGCAGTCCACGGTGTCGTACGAGCCCGCGTCGACCGTGCGCCAGGTCCGGCCGCCGTCCGTCGTGAGGTCGGTGCCGGTGGGGCCGACCGCGAGGGCCGCGGTGCGGCTGTGCGGGAGCCAGGCGACGCCGGAGCGATAGGCGGGCGGGGGTGCGGCGGCCGCCCGCCAGCTGCGACCGCCGTCGCCGGTCACCGCGCCCGCCTGCGGGGAGGCCTGGTCCGCGCGGTAGTCGCCGCCGACCGCGAGACCGTGCGTGCGGTCGCGGAAGGCGAGGGCGAAGACGCCCTTGGCGGGGTCGCCCGCGGGGATCGGGCTGTCGGTGGCCGTCCACGTCAGGCCGCGGTCCGAGGAGTGGAGCACGCGCGCGCGTGCCGCGCCTCCGGTGGCCAGCCAGACGTCCTCGGGACCGGAGGAGACCAGGCACTGGCCGCTCGCGGCGAACCCGGCCTCGCCCTCCAGGGCGGCCGGCATGCCGTCGTCCGGCAGCACCGACCAGGAGCGGCCGCCGTCGCTCGTCGACAGGATGCGGAACCTGCCGTCCACCGGGTCGCTCATCGCCAGGCCGTGCCGGCGGTCCAGGAAGGTCATGCAGTCGTAGAAGGCCCGCGCGTCGGTGTTGCGGAAGGACTCGGTCCAGGTGGCCCCGCCGTCCTCGGTGCGGTAGACCCTGGACGCCTCGCCCTCGCCGATCGCCAGGACGACGGCCCGCCGCGCGTCGAACGCCTCGACGTCCCGGAACTGGAGCTCCTCCGCGCCGGGCGGCGAGACGTTCCGCCAGGTGGCGCCGCCGTCCGTGGTGCGCAGCACGGTCCCCTGGGTGCCGGCCACCCACGCGGTCGTACGGCTGACGGCGGACAGGCCCCGGAACCGTACGTCGGGAGCGCCGCTGTCCTTGAGCTCCCAGTGCGGCGCCCGGTTCTCCGGCCCGTGCGCCTGCGCGGGTACGGCCGTCAACGCGGCCAGCGCCGCCGCGCATGCCACCCCCGCGGCGACCCGGGTCCCGACCCGAGTCGTACGGGTCGTACGGGTCGTGCGGGTCAGTCGGGTCGTCCGTCTCGTCCGTCTTGTCCGTCGCGTTCCTCGCGTGATCCCCAAGCGCCTCATGGCGGGCGAAGCTAGCCCACGTGCTCGGCCCCGTCCAGACGGCCGCAGCATGGTGCCTCGGTCGCCACAAGTGCCCTTCCGGGGCACAGGAGAACGGCGGCGCCACTCCTGTGCATGAAACGCGGTGACCGAGGTCACTCGACTTTGGTGTGCACGGATGGGCCGATTCCGACGTCTCTTCCAGTACCCGGTCCCATCCGCCCGGAAGTCGGTCCAGCCGTCGAGTCAGCCGTCCGTTCAGCCGTCACAAGGGAGCAAGGCGTTGTCCACCGTCATCGAGCAGCCCGTAGAGGCCCGCCTCGTCGCCGCCGCGCCGCGGATGCCGAGCATTCCCGCCACGCTGCACTACGACCGGCGCGATCCGTTCGCCATCCGCATGACCTTCCCGGCCCCGGCCACCCTGGAGGGCGTGGACGTCTGCTGGACGTTCTCGCGCGAACTCCTCGCCGCGGGCCTGACGGCCCCCGAGGGCCACGGCGACGTACGCGTGCGGCCGTACGGGTACGACCGCACCGTGCTGGAGTTCCACGCCCCCGAGGGCACCGCCGTCGTGCACGTCCGCTCGGGCGAGCTGCGGCGTTTCCTGGAGGCGACGGCCGCGCTGGTGCCCGTCGGTCTCGAACACCTCCAGCTCGACCTGGACCAGCAACTGGCCGAGCTGATGCGGGACGCCTGCTGACCTACCGCCGCAGCGGCCCGCCCAGCAGCGCGTTGAGCTCGCCGTAGTCGAACCCGTCGGCCAGCGACTCGTACGTGCCCGCGCCCAGCAGCTCCCGCGTGGCGCGGCGCACGAGGGCATGCACCGCCATGGGGATGCTCGCGCCCGCGCTCAGGCGCGCGACGCCGAGGGCCGCCAGTTCGGCGACCGGCGGGGCGCCGGGGCCGACCATGATGTTCAGAGGGCCGTCGACACCGTCGACGAGTTCCTTGACGGTTCCCGGGTCGACGGCCCCGGGGACGAAGATCCCGTCCGCGCCCGCGGCACGAAAGGCGGCGGCCCGCTCCAGGGTGAGGTCCAATCCTCCGGCACCCCGCAGGAACGTGTCGATGCGAGCGTTGACGAACAGCGGCACGCCCCCCGCGTCGGCGGCGGCGCGGACGGCGGCGATCCGCTCGGCCTGTTCGGCGACGTCCCGCAGCGGCCCCGCGCCCTGCTCGTAAAGAGCGTCCTCGATGTTCACGCCGACCGCGCCCGCCGCGAGAACCGCGCGGATCGTCTCGGCGACGCCTTCCGGGTCCGCCGCGTAGCCGCTCTCGACGTCCGCACTGACGGGTACGTCCACGGAGGCGGCGATCTCCGCGACGACGCCGAGGGCCCGTTCCCGGTCCACCTGGTCGCCGTCCGCCGCACCCAGGCCCCAGGCGAGCCCCGCGCTGGTGGTCGCCACGGCCGCGGCACCGGCGTTCTCGACGATCCGGGCGCTCGCGGTGTCCCAGGCGTTCGGCAGCACGAGCGGGCGCCCGGGGACATGCAGGGCGTGGAAGGCGAGGGCGCGGTCGCGGAGGGAGGTCTGCTTCGTCATGCGTTCACTCAAGCAGCGGGGACGGAAGCAGGGCTGGCAGGAAATCGACATCAACGTGCGGCGCCGAAACGGTCACGCACCGGCGGGCGCAACGGCACTCGTCAGCGCCGCCCGCAGCTCCTCCCCGACCCTCCGCGTTCCCGGCCCCGCCACCCCACCGGGTCCGGCCGGTTCCGCCAGTTTGGCCAGCTCGGCCAGCCGCTCCCGGTATTGACCGCGCTCGGTGCGGGTCAGCAGGGTGCGCAGTTCGGCCGCGGCGGCCAGCGTGACGACGGCCGCGTCCCGGTCCGAGACCGCCACGGTCGGCGCCGACCCTTCGAGAACCCGCCGCGCCTCCGCGCGCAGCGCGTCCGCGACGGCACCGCGCTCCAGGGCGTACTCGACGGTCGGGAAGACCCCGAGGGCCCGGCGCTTCTCCGCGCGGAGATACCCCTCGGCGGCCAGCTGCTCCCGAACGGCGTCGAGCGTCACGCGCGCGTGCAGCGGCACCCAGCTGCGCCAGTGGTGCGGCCGGGACTCCCGTACCAACTCCAGGAGCCCGTCCAAAGCCGCGTTCCCGGTGGCGGAGTCCAGGTCGGCCGGGGTCGCGATGCCGTCGTCGTCGACGAGGAGCCCGCGCTGGGCCAGCTCCGTGAGGGCGCCGGCCCGCACCAGGTGGTCGAGGTGGGGGGTGCCGGTGGGCTCGTTCCTCGTGGTGTCCCAGGCCAGCAGGTAGAGCCGGGCGGGTAGTGACAGCGAGCCGTCGGGCACGGCGCCTCCTCGAATCGGAGAGAGCGGAGAGAGCGGAGAGAGTCAGAGAGATCGGACGTCACGTTAATTCGATTGACGGCCCCATCACCGCTCCCTACCGTGGAGAACGCTTCTGCTGCCGTCGATCGGAGAAGGACGTTGCTCCTCTGAGGTCCTGAGACACCGCGTCACACACCTGTGGTGTGTGCGCCGCGTGCGACCTCGGCGTTCGAGCCGTCCTCCCGTGCAGGGTTTCTTTCATCTTCCCCTTTTGCCCGCGGAGCCTCCCTGTGGTCGCAGGTGTTCTCGATACGCGTTTGCCCCTGACCGCATCAAGCAACCGCGAGGCCTGTATGTCCGCTTCCCTCACCTGTACCTCTCTTGCCTTCGCCTGGCCCGACGGCACCTGCGTCTTCGAGGACCTCGACGTCGCCTTCGGTCCCGGCCGCACCGGCCTGGTCGGCGTCAACGGGTCCGGGAAATCAACCCTGTTGAAGCTGATCGCCGGCGAACTCACCCCGGCCGATGGCACCGTGCGCGTCGCCGGCGAGGTCGGCCATCTCCCGCAGAACGTCACGCTCGACACCGCCCTGCGGGTCGACGAGGTGCTCGGCATCGCCGCCCAGCGGGCCGCGCTGCACGCCATCGAGGCGGGCGACGTGGCCGAGGAGCACTTCGAGACCGTCGGCGACGACTGGGACGCGGAGGAGCGCGCCCTCGCCACCCTCGGCGAACTCGGCCTCGGCCACATCGACCTGGACCGCACGGTCGGCGAGGTGTCGGGCGGCGAGTCGGTGCTGCTGCGGCTGGCCGCGCTGCTGCTGCGCCGCCCGGACGTGCTGCTCCTGGACGAGCCGACCAACAACCTCGACCTGTACGCCCGCAGGCGGCTGTACGCGGCCGTCGCGTCCTGGTCCGGCGTCATGGTCATCGTCAGCCACGACCGTGAACTGCTCGACCTGGTCGACCAGATCGCCGATCTGCGCTCCGGCGAGGTCACCTGGTACGGCGGCAATTTCTCCGCCTACGAGGAGTCCCTCGCCACCGAACAGGAGGCGGCGGAGCGGATGGTGCGGGTCGCGGAGGCCGACCTCAAGCGACAGAAGCGTGAACTGACCGAGGCGCATTCGAAGTTGGCGCAGCGCACGCGGTACGCCAACAAGATGTACGAGAACAAGCGCGAGCCCAGGGCGGTGATGAAACTGAAGAAGCGCTCGGCGCAGGTCTCCGCGGGCAAGCACCGCATCATGCACGAGGAGAGACTCGCCGAGGCCAAGGAGCGGCTCGACGAGGCGGTGGAGGCCGTGCGGGACGACGACGTGATCCGGGTCGACCTGCCGTACACGGCCGTGCCGCCGGGGCGTGACGTGCTGACGCTCCTGGACCTGGAGCCGGCGTACGGTGCGCGCGTGAAGGGCGGTCTGGATCTGCGCGGTCCGGAGCGGGTCGCGTTGATCGGCCGCAACGGAGCGGGCAAGACGACGCTGCTGCGGACGATCGCCGGGGAGCTGGCACCGGTGTCGGGCGAAGCGCACGCGCATGTGCCGTTGCGGTTCCTGCCGCAGCGGCTGGACGTTCTCGACGACGAGCTGTCGGTCGCGGAGAACGTGGCCCGGTTCGCTCCGGCCGCCACCAACAACCGGGTGCGGGCGCGGCTGGCCCGCTTCCTGTTCCGGGGTGCCCGCGCGGACCAGAAGGCGGCGACCCTGTCCGGCGGCGAGCGCTTCCGGGCGGCACTGGCGGCGTTGATGCTGGCGGAGCCGGCCCCGCAGCTGCTGATGCTGGACGAGCCGACGAACAACCTGGACATGGCGAGCGTGCGGCAGCTGACGTCCGCGCTGGAGTCGTACGAGGGGGCGCTGATCGTGGCCAGCCACGATCTGCCGTTCCTGGAGTCGATCGGCATCACACGGTGGCTGCTGCTGGACGGCGAGCTCCGGGAGACAACCGCGGAGGCCCTCGCAGAACCCGCGTGAGCGGCACGCGGACGCAGAACCCGCGTGAGCGGCACGCGGACGCAGAACCCGCGTGAGCGGCACGCGGAGGCCCTCGCGGAACCCGCGTGAGCGAAACGCGGTACCCCGCACAGAAACCCGTGCGAGCGGGTCGGGGAGGCCGCCGGTGACCCGCGAGACGATCGGGGTCGCCGGCGGCACCGCCCGGCAGCCGTGGTTACTGCCGCGTATCTCAGGAGGGCCACAGCCTGGCAACGGGGGTTTTGTGTGCGCGGGCCCGCCCTGCATGATGGCGGACCGGCGCCGCTTTTCCGGGGCGCCGTCACCTGCCGCCGTTACGGAGTTCCACACGTGCCCAGCAAGAAGGCCCTCATCCGCCGTCCGAGCCCGCGCCTGGCCGAAGGCCTGGTGACGCACATCGAGCGCGAGAAGGTCGATGTCGATCTCGCGGTCGAGCAGTGGGAGGCGTACGCCGAGGCCCTGCGCGCGCACGGCTGGGAGACGGTCGAGGTGGACCCGGCGGACGACTGCCCGGACTCGGTGTTCGTCGAGGACACGGTCGTCATGTACAAGAACGTCGCGCTGATCACCCGCCCCGGCGCCGAGTCGCGCCGCGCGGAGACCGCCGGGGTCGAGGAGGCCGTGGCCTCGCTGGGCTGCTCGGTGAACTGGATCTGGGAGCCGGGCACCCTGGACGGCGGCGACGTCCTCAAGGTCGGCGACACGATCTACGTCGGCCGGGGCGGCCGTACCAACGCGGCGGGCGTGCAGCAGCTGCGGGCCGCCTTCGAGCCGCTCGGGGCACGGGTCGTGGCCGTGCCCGTGACCAAGGTGCTGCATCTGAAGTCGGCGGTGACGGCCCTGCCCGACGGCACGGTCATCGGCAACATCCCGAAGGTGGACCGTCCGTCTCTGTTCCCGCGCTTCCTGTCGGTGCCCGAGGAGGCCGGCGGCCACGTCGTGCTGCTCGGCGGACACAAGCTGCTCATCTCGGCGAGCGCGCCGAAGACCATCGACCTGCTGGCCGACCTCGGCCACGACCCGGTCGTGGTCGACATCAGCGAGTTCGAGAAGCTGGAGGGATGTGTGACATGCCTCTCGGTCCGCGTACGGGAGCTGTACGCCTGACGGGTGAGCGGCCCATCCGTTCGGCCCCGGGACCTGCGGGTCCTGGGGCTTTTCCGTAGGCCCCGGGGTGCCTTGGGAACACAGGCTGATCAGGGATCTTTACGTCGCGCTTAACCTACGGCTTCGTAACCTACGGTTTCGTAGCCTACGCTCTCGTAGGTTCCGGCAACCGCTCGCCGGTTACCCGGCTCTTCTCCGCTGTGTTACGCGTCCCCCTGGAGTCCCCGTGACGATCACTTCCCCGCACCTCGGCAGCCCCGCCGTCTGGACCGACGCCAAGCTGCTGTACGCCCTGGAGGAAGTCGTCGAAACCGAGCTCAACCGGCATCTGAAGGTCGCCAAGGACTGGATGCCGCACGAGTACGTGCCGTGGAGCGACGCCCGCAACTTCCCCGGCTTCTTCGAGGACGGCGAGGCCTGGGGCAAGGAGCAGTCCAAGGTCACCGAGATCGGCCGCATCGCGCTCGTGGTGAACCTGCTCACCGAGGACAACCTCCCCAGCTACCACCACGAGATCGCCTCCCTCTTCGGCCGCGACGGCGCCTGGGGCACCTGGGTGCACCGCTGGACCGCCGAGGAGGGGCGGCACGGCATCGTGATGCGCGACTACCTGCTCGCCTCGCGCGCGGTCGACCCGGACAAGCTGGAAGCGTTCCGCATGGCCCACATGAGCGAGGGCTTCGAGTCGGACAACCGTCACTCGATGCTGCACTCGGTCGCCTACGTCGCCTTCCAGGAGCTCGCGACCCGCATCTCGCACCGCAACACCGGCCACCAGTCCGGCGACCCGGTCTGCGACCGCATGCTGGCCCGCATCGCGACCGACGAGAACCTCCACATGGTCTTCTACCGCAACCTCCTGAAGGCCGCTTTCGAGCTCGCCCCCGACCTGACCATGCAGGCGGTCCGGGACGTCGTCGTCAACTTCCGCATGCCCGGCCACGGCATGCCCGGCTTCGAGCGCTTCGCGGCGCAGATGGCCATCGGCGAGGTCTACAACCTGCGCATTCACCACGACGACGTCCTCCAGCCGGTCCTGCGCTTCTTGAAGATCATGGAGATCGACGGCCTCGGCCCCGAGGGGCAGCAGGCCCAGGACGAACTCGGCCTGTTCCTGGGCGGCCTGGACGCGGAGGCCCTGAAGTTCGACGAGAAGCTGGCGGCGCGCAAGGCCCGGATGGCGGCACGCGCGGCGGGCTGACCTCCGCCGGGACCGGCCCGCGAATATCCGGTGCGGTCCGGCCCTGACCGGCGGCATCATGCCGCCATGCGAGAGAACACCAGGGTGGAGCGGGCGGTCGGTTTCCTGCTCGGCCTCGTCGACGAGGAGATCGCCGTACGGGTCCGGGCCCGGACCGGCCTGCCCGAGCCGGAGAGCCCCACGCAGGCCCGGGGACGCGTCACGCGCGCGTGGACCTGGGCCCGGCACCTCGACGCCTCCGTGGCGCTGTGGATCATGGAGAACGACGACCCGCAGCTCAACGCCGTGGTGTGGCGGCACATCCCGACCGACTCCGGTCTGCGCCGGGCCATCGCGCGCGGAGTGCCGTTCGGACCCGGTCGCCTCGACCCGATACCGGTCGACGCGACCCTGCCGGGACAGGAACCCGAGGTCCCAGAGAGCTACGTCCGCCACGGCCTCGTGGGCGCGCTGCGCGAGGTCCGCTCGATGAACGAGGGACGCTCCGCCGCGTCCATGGTGCTGACGCGCGCCGACTGGGCGGCGGTCGGCGCGGCGGACCGCGAGCGCCCGCTGCCCGGTTACGCGCGCTGGGCGCTCTCCGTACGCCCGGACTGCCCGCCGTCGGTGCGGGCCGGCTTCGGCAGGCATGCGAGGTTCACCCATCGGCTGCGCCAGGCAGGCGTGTTCGAGAGCCCCGCCGACTACATCGCCTCCGACGGTCCGGCGCTGCCCGTTCTCGAGGTGCTGTCGCTGGGACATCTGCTGTTCCCGGCGCGGCTGATGGAGGCCGAGGACGCCCTCCGCCCGCTCGTCCGGGACCACTTGGGCGAACGCGAGGACGCGTGGGCGGTGCTGGCGCAGTTGACGGAGACGTTCCACGGGAACACGCCGGAACTGGTCGTCACGGCGGGCGCCATCGCCTGACCGGCAGGGGGGCGGGGCGGCTGGATTCGAACCAGCGTGTTCTGGTTTTGGAGACCGGTGCGCCTGCCTCTGCGCTACGCCCCCGCCCTTGGCGTCAGATCGTAATGCCTTGGCCCGATGTCAGTGGGTCCTGGTACCAATGAGCCACGGGGGAAACGCATTTCGGGGGGCATGGCATGGCGTACGGGGAGCGGGGGCGGCGTACCCCGGTGGTCGACCTCGCCGACCGCCGGGCGCTGGAGGCGTACCGCCCGGCCGATCCGGAGGTCGTGGCGGAGGCGCGGCGGCTGAAGGAGGCCGCGCTGCTGGACTTCGGGCTGACGGAGTCGGCGGTGGCGTCCTGGCTGTACACCAAGTGCCACCACCAGATCCCGACGACCGCGATCGACACGGCGGCCGTGGTGGCCTCCGGAGACGGCACCTGCCTGCTCCTCTACAACCCGGACTTCTTCGCCGGACTCGGCCTGGACGGTGTGAAGTTCGTGCTGTTCCACGAGGCGCGTCACCTCGTGCACCGCCACTTGCTGGCCGACCCGGAGCTGCGCAGCGACCCGGTCTTCGAGCTGGCCGCCGAGGTGTCCATCAACCATGTGGCGCTGGTCCGGCTCGGACGGACCGAGCTCCCCTTGCTGGACGGCAGGCCGACGGGCGTCGACCCGCGCGAGGTGTATGAGCGCTACCACGCGGATCTGACGGCGCACGGCCTGGAGCCGGTGCCGTACGACACGTTCACCGAGACGGACCTGCGGGTGTACGGCGAGCTGAAGCGGATGCACCGCCCGCCGGTCCCGGAGCACCGGCTGTGCGTGCATCTGCGCGGGGGGCTGGTCCCGGCCGACCAGGAGACCGTGGACGCGGTGACGTCGTCCGCGCTGCTCAACTCCCTGCTGGCGGCCAGGCGCGGGCACGCGGGCGCGGAGCGGGAGCTGCTCGACCTGATGGGCCGCACCGAGGACGGCAGCGCGCGGGCCGCCCGGATCTGGGGGCAGTTGAGGGCGGGCGTGCTGCGCGGCGAGACCTCACGCACGCGCGCGGTCGACTGGTGGCAGCGCTGGCTCGTCGACGTGCTCGGCTCCAAGCTGCGCGAGGGCGAGCGGCTGGTGTACCCGAAGAAGCGGGGCGCGCTGCTCGCGGCGCTCGGCCAGGACCCGATGCTGGCGCGGCGCGGCCCGGTACGGGACAAGGTGCTGGTCATCGCGTACGACACCTCGGGCTCGATGCCGCAGCACGTGATCACCTGGCTCACCGAACTCGTCGGCCGGATCGACGGCGTCGAGGCGCACTGGCTGTCCTTCGACGCCGTGGTGATGCCCTTCGCGCCGGGCGAGCGGGTCTACGGCGGAGGGGGCACCAGCTTCCAGGTGGTCGCCGACTACGTGGAGGGGCGGTCGGAGGTGAACGGGCGCTGTTTCGAGGTGAGTCCGGACGCTGTCGTGGTGCTCACCGACGGCTACGCGCCCCCGATCACCCCGTCCGAGCCGGACAAATGGATCTGGCTGATCACCGAGGGCGGCAGCGAGTGGCCCGAGACGCACACACCGGCGATGGACTGCCATCGCGTCACCACAGGATCACGGTAAATGAGCACGGACACACAGCAGTCGACCGCTTCGCGGCTCGAGTCCTTCATCGACGCGATGATCGACATGGGGCAGACGGGCCAGATCTTCGGCGAGCACGGCATCGGCAAGACGGCGACGTTCTTCGCGCACATCGCCCGCGCCCATCCCGGCACCACCCTGGTGTACGTCCCGGCGGCGAACCTCACGCCGGACGACCTGCTCGTCAACGCGCCGGTGCGCGATCCGCACACCGGTGAACTGGTGCTGCGCCAGCTGGTGATGAGCCAGTTGAAGCCGGGCACGCCGTTCGTGCTGCTCATCGACGACTCGTTGCAGGCCGGCGACACCATCCAGTCGCAGTTGATGCAGATCGCCTGCAACTGGACGCTCGGCGAGCACGACCTGCGCGCCCTGGGCTGCGTCGGCGTCTTCCTCACCGACAACGAGTCGCTGGCGGAGACCTCGGCCCGCCGCGGCGACCTCGCGCTCCTCGACCGCATGGTCACGCTGCGGATCACCGCCAACGACACGTCGTGGCGCCGCCATCTGGCCGTCAAGTACCGCCCGTGGGACCTGCGTCCGGTGTTCTCACTGTGGGCCTCGCTCTCCCCCGCCCTGCGGGAGCTGCTGTCCCCGCGCACCCTCGACCATGTTCTCGCCAACGCGAAGGAGGGGTTCCCGCTGCGCTGGGGACTGCCCCTGGTCGACGGCGAACGGCTGCGCCTCGCCGAGCCGGGGCCGCAGGGCAAGCCCGGGCAGAACCGGACCCAGGAGATCCTGGACCGGATCGCCGAGGCGGTGGGCGTGGCCAACCCGGCCACGATTCCCGACCCGGTGCGGCAGGTGGTGCGCGCCGCGCTGCGCAACCGCTGGACGGTGCTGCTCCAGGGCCCGCCCGGCTGCGGCAAGACGGAGCTGGTGCGGGAGACGGTGCGGTCGGGCCTCGGCCGGGAGCCGCTGTACTTCTCGCTGCCGGTGACCAACGTCGAGGACCTGTGCGCGCCGATCCCGTCGTCCGACGGCACCCTGGACAACCTCCTCGCCGCGCATTTCACCGGTCCCGAGCCGAAGGCGATCGTGTGGGACGAGTACAACCGGCCCAAGGACAAGGCCGCGTTCGCCAAGCTCATGGAGATCACCCAGGAGTGGTCGCTGGCCGGGCGGCGGATCGAGAACCTGCGCGCGCAGATCGCCGTGCAGAACCCGCCGTACCACCTGGGCCGCAAGCTGCTGGTGTCGCGGAACAACATCGCGCAGGCGACGCGTTTCACGGCCTCCCTGGAGGTGGCGCCGGAGGACATCCCGGCCAACGAGTGGCTGCTGGCCCGCTACGGCGCGGACGCCGAGACGGTGCTGGAGTGGTGGAAGCACGACATCGACGACGACGGCCGCGCCTGGATCACCAAGCGCACCCTGGAGCGGCTCATCAAGCTGCACCGGCGGGGGCTGCCGCTGGAGATGGGCACGGTCTATCTCGGCGACGGCGAGTACGCGCCGGTGCCGCTCACCGCGCTCCTCGACCGGCTCAGGGGCCGTGAGGTGACCGGTCTGCGTGAGCTCGCGCGTGACGCGGACGTCTGGGAGGCCAGGCTGCGGCGGGCCGCGGAGCAGTCCGGAGAGGGCGGCGACGACAGTGATGTGGTCCACCAGATCCTCGCGAACGCGGAGCTGTCCCAGCTGAAGAAGCACCGGGCGGTGGTGGCCCGGCTGGTGGCGCTGCTGCCGGCCAAGCTGCGGGCGACGTATCTGGTGGGGGCCTCGAAGCAGCAGCAGCGGTTCTGGACGGAGGTGTTCATGGGCATGCGCAGATCGTGAGCGTCAGGCGGTGGCGTCGGGCGGGGCCGTCCGGTGCACGCTGCGCACGGCGGCCACGTCGGCGGGCACCGCGGGCCTCGGGACGTGCGCGCTCAGCGCCTCCAGCCGCCGTTTGACGCTGGCGGCGATGCCCTGGCCGAGCACGAAGCGGGTGGCCGTGGCGGCCCGGGGCGCGGTGTCGAGGAGACGGTGGGCCTCACGGCTGCGCATGCCGGTGTGGGTCAGGACCAGGTGGGTGAGGCGGTGCTCGGCAGCCGCCAGGGTCTCGGCGATCGTGTCGGCGGCGGCCAGGTCGATGTGGTTGTCCGCCGCTCCCAGCACCGCCGCCGCGCGCACCCGGCCGAGGTCCAGCAGCGTGACCCCGGCCGCGGTGGCCGCCGTCACCAGTCGGGCGGCGGCCCGTGGTCCGATGCCGTTGCTGGCGACGGCGAGCCGGGTGAACCGCCCGTACGGTGCCCGCTCCAGCGCGTCGGCGAGGCGGTCGGCACCGGTGTCGCCCAGCCGGGCGGCGGACACGTACAGTTCGTCGATCGCGCCCGCGGCGACCACCGCGCCGAGCGCCTCGGCACCGGCCTCGCCCAGCGGGTTGCCGCCGACGAAGAGCCGCTCGATCCGGCGTCCGTTGTCGGCGGCGGCCAGCAGCGCGTCGGCGAGGACGGCGGCGCCCGAGACGTCGAGGCCGGTCTGGACCAGGTCGAGGGTGCGCAACGACCTCGCCGCTTCCACGAGTTCGGCCGCCGCCCGGCCACCGGCGGAACCCAGCGGGTTGCGTTTGAGCCACACCCCGGTGACGACCTGCGGGGAGGCGCGCAGCTGGTCGGCGATCCGGCAGGCGCCGCCCGCGGTGATGCCGTTGCACCCGAGGTAGAGCGTCTCGACCTCGGCGCCCGCCCCGGCCCCGGCCACCACCTCGGCCCCGGTGTCGCCCAGCCCGTCGGTGCCGAGCAGCAGATGCCGTACCGGCGCGGGCCCCTGCCCCAGGGCGTCGGCGACCAAGGTGGCGCCCTCGGTGCCCAGTTGCTGCTTGCACAGGTCGAGGCGGCCGTCGGGCAGGGCCGTACCGGCCGGGAAGTCCAGCCGTTCCCCGGCCGGTCGCCCGGCGCGCAACCAGGCCAGCAGCGGGGCGAGTTCGGCGACCGGGCGCGGCACGACGGAAGGCACTCCCGCGAAGCCGCTCGTCTCCTCGGTCACCACTCCGCCTCCTGGTAGTCCTTGAGGAACACTCCGGACAGGGGCTCCCCCGCCTCCCCGCGCACGATCGGGTCGTACACGCGGGCCGCCCCGTCCACGATGTCCAGCGGTGTCCGGAATCCGGCCCGCGCCATCCGCGCCTTCTTCGGGGCCGGGTTCTCGTCCGTGATCCAGCCGGTGTCGACGGCGCACATGTGCACGCCCTGCTCGGCGAGTTCGGCGGCGCTGGTGCGGGTGAGCATGTTGAGCGCGGCCTTGGCCATGTTGGTGTGGGGATGGCCGGCCATCTTGTTGCGGACGGCGAACCGGCCCTCGACGGCGGTCACGTTGACCACGTACCGGCGCGGGTGCGGGGAGGCGAGCAGCAGCGGCAGCAGCCGGTCGCAGAGCAGGGCCGGGGCGAGGGCGTTGACGAGCTGGGTCTCCAGGACCTCGGCCGGGTCGAGCGCGCCGAGCCGGGCCGACCAGGAGTTCTCCGGGGACGGGTCGGGCAGCAGCCCCGCCTCGTCGGCCTCGCGCAGCGCGGCGGGAAGCGACGCGGTGCCGGCCTCCAGCATCCGCAGGGGCGTGAAGCCCGGGGCCTGCCGGGCGCGCTCGGGCAGGGCGTCGTACTCCCCGGCGGCGAGCAGCGCGTACGACTCCGGCGGTCGGCGCACGGTCTGGGCGGCGTTGTTGACGAGGATGTCCAGCGGCTCGCCCTCCTTCCGCAACTCCTCGCACAGGCCCAGTACTTGGCGCGGGTCTCGCAAGTCGACGGCGAGCACGGTCAGCCGGTCGCGCCACGTCTCACTGCCGGGCTCGGCCCGGAAGCGGCGCACGGTGTCGTGCGGGAAGCGGGAGGTGACCAGCAGTTCGGCGCCGTCCCGGAGCATCATCAGGGCCAGTTGGAAGCCGATCTTCACCCTGCCGCCGGTGAGCAGCGCGCGGCGGCCGGTGAGGTCGGTGCTCAGGGCGCGGCGGGCGGTGTTGTCGGCGGCGCACGACGGGCACAGCCGGTGGTAGAAGGAGTCGACCTCTCGATAGGGCGACTTGCAGACATAGCAGGTGCGGGGCTTGCGGAAGACACCGGAGGTGCCGGCCGACGCGGCCAGCGGTGCGTCCTCGCGCCGCTCCAGGGCACCGGTCGCCGTCGCCGCCATGACCTGCGCGTCGGCGGCGGACGCCGCGGCGCCCCGCGCCTTGCGCCGGCGCAGTCGTCCGTCGCGGGCGAAGGAGGCGGCGACCTGCTCGGCACGCAGCCGTACGGGGTCGTCGACGGGCAGGTCACGCAGCTTGCCCACGACGTCGTGGAAGACGGCCAGTTCCGCCTCGCTGATCGTCTCGCCCATGTGCCGTCCCCGCCCCGTGTCCGCCGTACCGCGGTCCCGACCGGATTCGAACCGGCGTATCCGCCCTGACAAGGCGGCGAGTCTGCCTCTGCTCTACGGGACCCCGCGTACGCATCCGGACGGCCGGATTCGAACCGGCGTGATCGCCTGAGCAAGGCGGTGCGCCTGCCTCTGCGCTACGCCCGGACCGCGCTCCCGGATCTTAGCCGCACCCCGATCGGCCGGTCGCACGGATTTACGGGACGCGCTCGCGGTGCAACGGTGCCCGCAGGGGGTGACACACCATGGCCCAGACCCATGAGTGGATGTTCTACGAGGTCATGTGGCGCGGCTGGGCGGGTCGGGACCGGGTCCCGTATCCGGTGCCCTGGTGGGCGCAGCAGGCCTTCCGCCGCTGGAGCGACGACTTCGACTCCGGCACGTACGACTCGAAGGAGGCGGCCTTCGCCTCCAACGCCCTGTACCGGTACTGGCACATGGTCGGGGTGAAGGACCATCGTCAGGAGTCACTGATCGGGCAGGCGGGCGAGATCGAGCCCGTCTACGACAAGTACAGCCTCTGCTTCTTCCTGCACGACCCCGCGACGGGCGCCCTGCGGCTGCCCCATCTCCCGCACGGCGGAAGGGTGGAGCAGCGGATGGAGGCACCGCATCTGCCGGTGGTGCTGACGACGTTCCGCACGCCGGACGACGTCGAGTTCGTGCAGCGCACCTTCGCGACGACGGTCGGCGCGAGCCAACGGGACCTGGTGGTCACGCGGGTGACCGTGGGCAGCCCCACGGGCCGGCCGCGCGAGGGGCTGCTGTGCGCGGCCGTGCTGCCGGCCGGACCGAGCGGCTTCCAGCGGCACGACCGCAACGGTCGCCAGATCACCGACCGGCGGCTGACGTATCTGCGTCATCTGCCGGACGAACAGCGGGTGGAGACCAACTCGGGCTGGGGCCCGGTCTTCGACACCGCGCCCGAGCAGTACGGGGTCTACGGCAACACGGACTTCTCGCTCGATCCGGACAGCTACCTCACCCACAGCCCGTTCCACGACCTGGTCGTCGGCGGCAAGCTGAACGGCGCCCTGGAGGCGCAGGACCAGGTCGCGGGGCTGTGCAGCGCGGTGTTCGCCTGGCCGTTCCGGGTGGCGGAGAGCGAGGTCTTCGAGATCGACGTACGGCTGCCCGTCGACCTGTTCAGCGGCGCGGCCGACCTCGTGGAGCTGCGCGGCACGCCGTCCGTCGAACTGGAGGCCGCCAACCGGGACTTCTGGACGGCGAAGATCCTCGGGCAGGGTGTGCAGCCGGGCCTGCCGCGCCCGGTGGCCCATCTCACCGACCTGTTCCGGCAGGCACGCACACAGCTGCTCGTCCTCTCCGACCACGGCGAGATCCACCCGGGCCCCACGGTCTACGACTCGTTCTGGATCAGGGACTCCTCCGTGGAGGCGACGGCCTGTTCGCTGGTGGGTGACTCCGCCCTGGCCGAACGGCAGTTGAGCACGCACTACCCCCTGAAGTTCAACCTGGGGACGGGCCGGATCGGGCCCTGTGCCGAGTACGGCTTCTACGGCGGCCCGCACGAGAAGGACGACCGCGAGTGGGACAGCAACGGTCAAGCACTGTGGGCGATCGGCCGGTTCGACCGTACCAGCGGCCGACAGGCCGCTTTCGGCGCGAAATTGTACGTCCCCTACGTGCGGGACGCGGCCCGTTGGCTGCGTGACAACCGCGATCCGTACGGTCTGCTGCACAGCGGCTGGAGCGCCGAACACCTCGGCGAGCGCGACAAGCCGCACTACTGGGACGACTTCTGGGCGCTGGCCGGACTCTACGAGGCCGCCCGCCTCGCCGAACGCATCGGGGCACCGGAGGCCGGCGAACTGTGGGGCGTTTTCGACGACATGAAGCGCGCCACGGCGGACTCGATCCGCTGGGTGCTGGGCGAGCAGCGGGCGCGCGGCGCCTGGGAGACGTACATCCCGACGGGACCGGGCGACGTGGGACGCCTGGACTCGACGATGATCGGGGCCGCCGCCTACTTCCACCCGCTGCGCCTGCACATGGGCAGCAAACTCGGTGACGACATCGACCGCGCCGCCCGCTGGACGCTCGACACCATGTACGCGCGCTTCGTCACCGGCGGATTCCGGCACGAGGCCGCCTGGCAGGCGTACGGGCCGTACCTGACCATGCAGTTGGCGCACGCCTACCTGCTCGCCGGGGACCCGGCGCGCATGGACGCGCTGCTCGGCTGGACGGTCGCGGCGGGCTTCCCGAGCGTGGCGGAGCGCGCGGTGGCGCTGGGCGCGTGGAACGAGCAGCACGCGTTCCCGATCGCGTCCGACTTCCGCGAAACACCGTACGGACGCTGGTACATGGGCGACATGCCGCACGGCTGGGCGGCGGCCGAGTATCTGCTGCTGATCCGCGACATCCTCTTCTTCGAGGCCGACGAGGACCGCGATCCGCACCTCTACATCGCTCCGGGGGTACGGCCGCACTGGGTGCCCGGGGGTGAGCCGGTCACGGTGGACGCGGCGCCGACGCTCTTCGGGGCGCCCTTCGGCTACCGGCTCGCGCACGATCCGGCGGAGCGGAAGGTGACCGTGGACATCACGCAGGCGCCGGAGGGGGTGCGGTTCGTCCATCCGTGCCGGTTCGGCGAGGTGCGGTCGGCGGAGGCGGACGGGCACGAGGTCGGCTGGACCGGCCAGGACGTGCGGGTACCGGCGGGGACGCGGCGCTTCAGCGTCACGTACGCGTGATCGGGGGCCCACACCTCGATCAACCGGACGTACGGGTGATAAAGGGCGAAGATTCGGTCAGCGGAACGTAGGGGTGAAGAGGGGCCACGCCTCGATCAGCGGGACGTACGCCTGATCGCCAGCCGTTCCTTCTCCGACAGGCCGCCCCAGACGCCGAAGCGTTCGTCGTTGTCGAGGGCGAACTCCAGACAGGCGGAGCGGATCGGGCACAGACCGCAGATCCGCTTCGCCTCCCGCACGGAGCTGCCCGGCTCGGGGAAGAAGAAGTCCCCGCCGGTCTGCGCGCACAGCGCCTCGTCCTGCCACTCCAGGTCCGGTGGCGTGATCGTTTCGATGAGCATGTGCAGGATCGTGCCGGGCGGCGAAAAACGTTCGATCAACGCGGGATCAACGCCGCCGTTCAGGGCCTCCGGCCGCCCCGATACTGCTCCGCCGGGCACCGTGACGCACGGCGGCGCGCGGTGTTGCGGGGCGATTGTCAGTGGGCGGTGCAAGACTCGGCAGTGCAGTCACACGTGACCCCTCGGAGGAGGGCAAGGATGCTCACCACCCGTTATGTCACCGGCGCGCCGAACTGGATCGATCTCGGCACCCCCGACATCGACGGCGCCGCGGACTTCTACGGCGCGCTCTTCGGCTGGCGCTTCGAACCCGGACCACCCGAGTCCGGCGGCTACGGCTTCTTCCGGTTGGACGGCAGGACGGCGGCCGGCGGTATGCAGACCACCGCGGCGGACGGCCCGCCCTCCTGGACGGTGTATTTCCAGGTCCCGGACGCGGACGCCACCGCGAAGGCGGCCGAGCAGGCGCACGGCAAGGTGCTGATGCAGCCCCTGGACGTGAGCGACCAGGGGCGTATGGCGATCCTCGCCGACAAGGCCGGTGTCCCGTTCGGTGTCTGGCAGCCCGGTCGGCTCAAGGGTCTCGACGTGACCCAGGAGCCCGGCTCGCTGTGCTGGATCGAGCTGTACACGGCGGACCAGCCGATGGCCGCGTGGTTCTACCACGCGGTGCTCGGCCTGGAGACGTACGGCGTCGACTTCCCGGGCGGCACGTACACGACGATCAACCCGGCCGGCACGTCCGAGGACGCCATGTTCGGCGGCATCATCCCCCTGGCCGAGGCCCCGATGGAGGCGGAGGGCACCCCCTACTGGCTGCCGTACTTCGAGGTCACGGACGTGGACGCGGTGGCGGCCAGGGCGGCGGAACTGAGCGGCCGGGTCCGGATGCCGGCCACGGACATCCCGGGGGTCGGCCGGGTGGCGCGGCTGGCGGATCCGTACGGGGCGCGGTTCGCGGTGATCAGGAGCGAGCCGACGCAGGGCTGACCCGGCGGCGCGGGCACCGGCGCGAGTTCCACTAGGCGGAGGCCCGCCGCACCAAGGTCGTCGGCAGCACCACCCCGGACGCCGGGTCCCCGGCGCCCTTCAGCAGCAGGCGGGCCATCAACCGGCCCATCTCCTCGATGTCCTGACGGATCGTCGTGAGCGGTGGGTCGGTCTGCTCCGCGATCGGCAGCATGTCGTCGAAGCCGATGACGGCCACGTCGTCGGGGACGCGTCGCCCGTGCTCGCGCAGGACGCGCAGGGCGCCGGACGCGGTGAGGTCGTTCGCGGCGAACACGGCGTCGACGTCCGGGCAGCGGTCGAGGAGTTCGCGCATGGCGCGCTCCCCGCCGGCCGGTGTGAAGTCGCCCTCGACGACGAGCCGGGGGTCGGCATTCCCCATGACGTCCCGGAACCCCTCCAAGCGGTCCACCGCCGACGTCTGGTCGAGCGCGCCGGCGATGTGCGCGATACGGCTGCGGCCGAGGCCGACGAGATGCCGTACGGCCTCGCGGGCGCCGCCCCGGTTGTCGCTGTCGACGTAGACGAGGTCGTCCCCCGTCCCGTCGCTCCAGCCGGGGCGCCCGCCGAACACGGTCGGGATGCCCGCCCGGCGGATCAGACCGGGCAGCGGGTCGTCGAGGTGGAGGGAGAAGACGAGCGCCCCGTCGACATGCCCGCCGGCGAGATAGCGGCCGACCCGGGCATGGTCGTCCCGCCCCTCGGTGAGCAGCAGTACGAGCTGGTTGTCGTGGGCCGTCAGCTCCTTGCTGATGCCCCGGAGCTGCAACGCGAAGAACGGGTCGGCGAAGACCCGGGTCTCCGGTTCGGCGACGACGACGGCGATGGCGTCGTGGCGTCGGGTCACCAGGCTGCGGGCGGCCTGGTTCGGGACGTACCCCAGTTCCTCCACGGCCCGCCGCACCCGCTCCACGAGCGGCTCCCGGACCCCGTCCCCGCCGTTGACCACCCGGGACACGGTGGCCCGCGAGACCCCGGCCCGCGCGGCCACGGCCTCCAGGGTGGGACGCGGCACTGTCTCGCTCACTTCGGGTCCCTCCTCGTGGTTGCGGCCCAGGATAGCCCTGGTCGAGGCGGGGGGGTGAGAGCGCTCTCGGGGGCGGAGGCGTGGTCGCTCGCCCGGCCCGTACGATGCGCCGGTCGCCGGCGTCGAGGACGGCCGGGCGTACGAGATCCGCTCGCCGCGGGTACGGCCCGTTCACCGAGTGGACCGTGTGCGGCACCAGCTGATCTCACCCCAGCAGATCGACCTCGCGCCCCACTCCCCTGCGCCGCGCCTCCCCGTACGCCACCCACGCGACCGCCAGGTCCTGCCAAGGAAGTCCCACCGGGGTGTAGACGGTGCGGTCGTCGGCTCCGGCCCATCCCGGATGCTCGCCCCGCAGCACCTCCCCGAGCGTCGCGTCGGCGGCAAGGCCGGTGCCCGCCAACGCTCCCATGGTGCGCGCGAGTTCGTGATCGTCGACGATCACCACCGCGTCCTCCAGCAGATCGGCACCCAGCTCCCTCTTGCCCGGCTCGTCCGCGCCGAGGCTGATGAGGCTCTGTCCGGCCCGCGTCTCCGCGAGGTGCAGCAGCGGCTCGCGTGACCACGTGGCCAGCAGGACGGTGTCGGCGAGCGCCGCCACCTCCGGCGCCGAGCCCACCACCCGCCCGCCATGGCGCGCCGCGAACGCCTCGGCCCGTCCGCCGTCCGTGTCGTGGACCACCACCTCGCCGAACGGCCGCAGGACCGCCAGACCTCTGAGGGTCGACTCGGCCTGCGCGCCCGCCCCGACCACCCCCACCACGGAGTCCGGACCGAAGTGCGGGCCCGCGAGCGCATGCGTACCGATGGCTGCCGCCAACCCTGTGCGCCACGCGGTCACCGTCGCCGAGTCCAGCAGCGCCAGCAACTCGCCGTCCCGTCCGCTGTGGAGGCAGATCACGCCGCGCAGCGCGGGTCGCGCGCCCGGGAACTTGGCGTTCACCTTCACCGTGTACGCCTCGATGCCCGGCAGCAGCCCGGGGATGAGGGCCGTGGCCGTGCCGGGGAACGGGAGCTCCGTCCGTACCCGCTGCCCGGCCACCGGCACCTCGGCCGCCGGTGTGCGGAAGCCCTCGCTCAGGGCGGCGAGACAGGCCCCCGGGTCCAGTACGGCTTCCAGGTCAGTGCGCGTGAGAAGAAGGGTCACGTGTCCATGATCCGCCAACCGGTGGATCAGTGGTCGTGCTCGTGCGGCTCGTACCCCGGAATCGTCCCGTCCGTCTTCTTCACCAGGAACAGCCCCACCATCCCCATGTCCGAATGGCTCTGGACGTGGCAGTGGTACATCCACGCCCCCGCGCCGACGCCCTCCCCCGCGATCACCTGGAAACCGAAGGAGTCCGCCGGGCCCACGATCTTGTTGTCGATGACCTGGCTCGGGTCGTCGGGGCCGGTGAGCATGCCGGTGCGGTTGTCCGCCCAGCGGTGACCGTGCAGGTGGAAGGTGTGGTAGTACTCGCCGTGCGTGATCATCACGAACTCGACCCGATCGCCCACCGTGGCCTCGAAGTTCGGGCCGGAGTGGGCCGGCTTGTTGTTGATGAGCATGTCGTTGAAGACGATCGTGTGCGTCGCGTCCGGGAGGACGTCGCCCTTGCGGCGGACGATCACCGGCCCGTAGAGGCCCTTGCGGATGCCGCCCGTGCCGTGTTCGGTACCCACCACGTGGTCGTGGTAGTGCCAGTAGCCCGCGCTGCCCGCCCGCCAGGTGCCGTCCTTGCGGCGGCCGGGGGCGTGGGTGCGCCAGGTGTAGGTGCGGGTGCCGCCCGGCTCGACGTCGCTCTTGTTCAACTTCGTACCGTCGCTGGAGACTTCGTAGTCGAGACCGTGGACGTGGAGGCTCGCCGCCACGTCCATCGTGTTCTCGAACTCGATGTGCAGCGTGTCGCCCTCGTTGAGTTCGATGAGCGGGCCCGGGATCGTCGCCTTGCCCTTCTCGAAGCCGTAGCCCATCTGTCCGTCGGCGAGCTTCTCGGCGTAGAGCTTGAGGTGCCGGACCTCGCCGCCCGCCGGGGCCGTCTTCGCCGGCGTGTCGGCGCTCGCGGCCTCCGGCGCCATGGACAACGATGTCGCGACAGTTCCGCCGCCCACCACCGCCGCGCCGCCCAGCAGCATCCTCCGATTGAACCCGCGTCTGTCCATGCGGAACTCCCCAGCCTGGTAAGGAATTTGCAGAGACGTGCCTGTGATGAACCTGTGAGACGGTACCGGCCGTTCCGCCGTTTATCCACACTCAGGACAAAGTTGACCCCAACTCGGTCATAGGTATTGGCGAGTTGCGCAAAGGGGTCTAGCTTCCTTGGCGCTGTTGCTGTGGCCGAGGAGGTGCCCATGCACTTACGAGGGTTGAGCACGAGAAGACGGGTCTGCGTGGCGGGCGTGACCGCCGGGGTCGTCGCGGCCGGACTGCTGTCCGGCCCCGCCGCCACCGCGCGTCCGGCGCCGGAACCGACGCTGACAACGATGTCCGTGAAGTCGCCGCCGGGCGGCGCGAATGTACGGGTGCTGCTCTTCTACGGGTCCGCCGCGGCCGGTGAGGAGTCGCCGGTCGTGAACGCCGGGATCGAGGCGATCGAGAAGATCGGGCTGTCCGGCCCGACGAACCAGCGGTTCAGGACCGAGGCCACGGACGACGCCTCGGTGTTCACGAACGAGACGAAGCTCGGCCGCTACAACGCCATCGTGTTCCTGACCGGGGGCGGCGACATCCTCGATCCCGAGCAGGAGGCGGGGCTCGAGGCCTACATGGAGGCGGGCGGCGGATTCGTCGGCATCCATGACGCCGCTCGCGCCGAGCCGTACTCGGACTGGTTCACGGGGCTCGTGGGCGCCCGGCCCGCCGCCTCCAGCCCGACCGCCGTGCAACGCGCCGTCGTCGAGGTGGGCGACCGGCAGCATCCGGCGACCAAGGATCTGCCCGTGCAGTGGAAACGGCCGGATCAGTGGTTCAACTGGGCCAAGAATCCTTCGGGTTCCGTGCACACCGTGGCCCGCGTGCGCGAGTCGACGTATCAGCCCGGCGACGGGAGGAACGGCTGGGACCACCCGGTCAGTTGGTGCCGCGACTACGACGGCGGGCGTTCCTTCTACACCGGCATGGGCGGCACCGTCTCCTCGTACGACGAGACCGACTTCCGTGCCCATCTGCGCGGCGCCCTGCTGTGGACGACGCGGCTGGTGCGGGCCGACTGCAAGGCGACCATCACCGGCAACTACAAGGCCGAACGCCTCACGCAGCCCAACCAGCCGGGGCAGAACGACCAGATCGGCGAGCCGCACGGCCTGGTCACCGCGCCCGACGGACGGGTGCTCTACATCGGCCGGGGCGGCGCCGACTCCTCCCAGCCGGTGATCACCGACTGGAACAACCCCGACATCGGCAAGGGCAAGGGCGAGATCCACGTCTACGACCCCAAGACGAAGAAGGTAACCCTCGCGGGCGCCCTGACGGTCTTCGGCAACAAGGGCGGCGGCGACGAGCTGGTGAAGGTCGAGGAGGGGCTCCTCGGCATCGAGCTCGATCCGCGGTTCGAGGAGAACGGGTGGGTGTACCTGCACTACACCCCGCACTCGCAGATCAACCGCGAGACCCAGATGGCCGAGCGGCGGGTCTCCCGCTTCACGCTCGACCCCGCCACGAACAAGCTGGACCTGGGCAGCGAGAAGGTGCTGCTCAAGTGGCCGGTACAGATCCACAGCTGCTGCCACGCGGGCGGCGGGATGACCTGGGACTCCCGGGGCAACCTCTACATCGCGACCGGTGACAACAACTCCAGCGGCTTCAGCGGCGGTTACTCGGGCAACAACCCGGAGCCGAACTACAAGGGCGTCTCCTTCGCCGACGCCCGCCGCACTGCCGGCAACACCAACAATCTCAACGGCAAGATCCTGCGCATCCACCCGGAGCCGGACGGGACCTACACCCTCCCGGCGGGGAACCTCTTCACCGGGCAGGAGACCGACGAGGGCGGCGGCAAGACCCGCGGCGAGATCTACGTGATGGGCGTCCGGAACCCGGCCCGTATCTTCGTCGACAAGAAGACCGACATCCTCTACGCCGGCTGGGTCGGACCGGACGCCTCGGCGCCCTCCACGACCTGGGGCCCGGCGAAGTACGACACGTTCGCCGTCATCACCAAGGCGAGCAATCGGGGCTGGCCGTACTGCATGGGCAACAAGCAGCCCTACCGCGACCGCAACCTCCCCGACCCGGACAAGCCGCTCGGCTGGTACGACTGCGACCACCCGAAGAACGAGTCGCCGAACAACGACGGCCTCGTCAACCTGCCGCCGGTCACGGGCAACAACATCTGGTACTCGCCCCAGGGCGGTGCCCCCGACTTCCCGCGCGACGCGAACGGCATCCCGTCGTACAAGCAGGAGGAGTCCACGTATCTGCTGCCGTGGCTGAAAGGCGGCGGCCAGGCCGCGATGAACGGTCCGGTCTACCGGTACGACGCCGCGAGCGCGAGTGACGTGAAGTGGCCGTCGTACTGGGACGGCAAGTGGTTCGTCGGCGACTTCTACGACGCCGACCAGCCGCGCAACGCGGTCATCACCGACCCGAAGACCCACGGCGACGGCGGACTGCCCGTCCACTCCGAGTCGTTGAAGAAGATCGTCCCGATCGGCAACGACGGCATCAAGAACCTCATGGACTGGAAGTTCGGTCCCGACGGCTCGCTCTACGTCCTCGACTACGGCCGCGGCTTCTTCACCTCCGACGCCAAGTCGGCGCTGTGGCGGGTCACTTACACCGGCGGCGGGCCGACGCCCGCGGCCGACCAGCTGGCCAGGGGGGCGGCGCAGTGACACGGCAACGAAGATTCCTCACCGTCCTGCTGGCGGCGGTGCTGATGCTGCTCGGCCTCCAGACCGCGCCGAGCACGGCACAGCCCGAGACGACGGCGGCCGCCCAGACCCTCACCTGGACCGCCGGCGACGACATCACCAAGTACGCGTCGGCGCCGACGACCGCCGTCGCCGGACAGGCGACGATCGTCTTCGAGAACAGCGCGGCGACCGGCAACACCACCGGCATGCCCCACACGCTGACCTTCGTGACGAGCGACCCCGAGTTCAACAGCGACGTCGAACTCAACATCCTCGCCAACCCGAACGACGACATGGGCGGTCGGCACACCGCCGAGGTCACGCTCACCCCGGGCCGCTACTTCTACCACTGCACGATCCCGGGCCACGGCCAGATGCAGGGCATCCTCGTGGTGACGGAGGGCGGCGGTACGGACACCACGCCACCCCAGACGTCGGCGCAGGTCACCGGGGCGCAGAACGCGCAGGGCGAGTACGTCGGTTCGGCGAGCGTCGCGATCAGCGCCACCGACGAGGGCGGGTCCGGGGTCGACAGCGTGCAGTACGCGGTCGGCGACACCGGCGACTGGCTGCCGTACACCACCCCGGTCGTCGTGGACCAGATCGGCAGCCACAAGATCCGGTACCGGGCACTCGACAAGGCGGGGAACGTCTCCGCCGAGAAGAGCGTCGAGTTCACGGTGGTGCCCCCGGCCTCCGACGACACCACGCCGCCGGACACCTCGGCGACGGTGAGCGGTGAACAGGACGCCGACGGGGCGTACCTCGACATGGCCACGGTGACCGTGTCGGCCTCCGACACCGGCTCCGGCGTCAACGGCATCGAGTACGCCCTCGGCACCGGGGCCTGGCAGCCCTACACCGCCCCGGTGATGGTGCACCAGCTCGGCACCCACACCGTGCGCTACCGGGCCACCGACAAGGCGGGGAACGTCGCCGCCGAGCAGAGCGTCCGGTTCACGGTGGTCGCGACACCCACCCCCGACACCGCACCGCCGGTGACCGGAGTGACCGTCGAGGGCGCGAAGAACTCGGACGGGGCCTACCTCGGCAACGCCAAGGTGACCGTGAGCGCGACCGACGAGGGCGGCTCCGGAGTGGACCGGATCGAGTACTCGATCGACGCCGGACCGTATCTCGTCTACACCGCCCCGGTGGTCGTCGACCGCGCGGGCACCCACACCCTCGCCTACCGGGCCACCGACAAGGCGGGCAACACCGCCGCGGCCCGCACCGTGACCTTCACGGTGGTGCCGAGCCAGGTGCCCGCGCCCAACTGCCCCGAGTTCGACGAGCGGTTGACGGTGATCGTCGGCGACGTCGACTCGGGTGTGCCGAACCGGCTGACCGACAACCGGTGCCGGATCAACGAGTTGATCGAGGACGAGAAGGAGTGGACGTCCCACGCGCTGTTCCTGAAGCACGTGAAGACGGTCCTGGACAAGCTCCTCAAGGAAGGCGTCGTCGACCAGCGCGAGTACAACGCCATCCAGAAGGCCGCCCGCCAGTCCGGGATCGGCAAGCCAGGCCAGACGGAGGGGTACCGCAAGATTCTCGACGGCAGTGCCGAGTCGTTCGCCAAGTGGCAGCAGGTGGGCGGCGGTTCGTTCGGACTGAACGCCGACGGGTCCATCACGTCGGGGACTGCCAAGGACGGGCTCGGCATGCTGTGGTTCCCCGAGCGCAAGTACGGTGACTTCTCGCTCCGCCTCCAGTGGCGCGACGACGCACCGGGGACCGGCAACGCCAACTCCGGTGTCTTCGTGCGCTTCCCGTGGGTCCACGACCACCCCGAGGAGCCGCGCCCCGAGTGGGCCGCCATCAAGTACGGGCACGAGGTGCAGGTCCTGGACCGGCCCGACGGCGACATGTACAAGACCGGCTCGATCTACGGATTCGACCGCGTGGGCCTGGCCGGCGCGGGCGTGACCCAGAAGGGCACCTGGAACGACTACGAGATCCGGGTGGTCGACCAGCACTACTCGGTCTACCGCAACGGCGTGCTCATCAACGAGTTCGACAACACCGGCGGCCAGGAGTTCTACCCGCCCCGCTCGGACGACCCGGGCACGGACGGCCGGCGGTTCGCCTCCGGATACATCGGACTCCAGGTGCACAGCACGACGGACGTCGTCTCCTACCGGGACGTGCGGATCAAGGAGTTGTAGGCCCGTCCTTCCGGGCTCTGCTCGGCTGTACCCGCTTGGGTTCTCCCGGCATCTTCGGATACTCGGGCGGGTACGGCAGATCGCCGAGACCGTGGTCGTGCTCGTCCCGGCGGGCCAGTTCCAGCAGGGCCTCCAGCGAGAACGCGTGAGCGTCCATGTCCGCGTGCACGTCGCCGAGTTCGGCGAAGCGCGCGGGCATGGTCGCGAGATCGAAGTCCTGGGGGTGCGCCACGCCCACCTCGTCCCAGCGCAGCGGCGCGGAGACGGGGGCGTGCGGGCGGGGTCGTACCGAATAGGCGGAGGCGATCGTGCGGTCCCTGGCGGTCTGGTTGTAGTCGACGAAGATGCGTTCGCCCCGCTCCTCCTTCCACCACTTGATCGTCACGTGGTCGGGCATCCGGCGTTCCATCTCCCGCCCGACGGCGATCGCGGCCCGGCGCACCTGGGTGAAGGTCCAGCGCGGCTCGATGGGCACGAAGACGTGCAGGCCGCGCCCGCCGGACGTCTTGGGCCAGCCCCGCAGCCCCCCGAACTCGTCGAGGACGGCGCGCAGTTCGCCGGCGGCGCGGACGGCGTCGTCGTAGTCGGTGCCGGGCTGCGGGTCGAGGTCGATGCGGAGTTCGTCGGGGCGGTCCACGTCGTCGCGGCGTACCGGCCAGGGGTGGAAGGTGAGGGTGCCGAACTGGGCGGCCCACAGCACGGCGGCCTCCTCCGTCGGGCACATCTCGTCCGCGCTGCGGCCGCTCGGGAAGGTGATGTGGGCGGTCGGGATCCAGTCCGGCATGTTCTTCGGCGCCCGCTTCTGGAAGAAGGACTCGCCGGTCACCCCGTCGGGGTAGCGCTCCAGGGTGGTGGGCCGGTCGCGCAGGGCGCGCAGGATGCCCGGGGCGACAGCGATGTAGTACCGGGCGAGGTCCAGCTTGGTGAACCCGCGCTCCGGGAAGAAGACCTTGTCCGGGCTGGACAGCCGGACGGTCCGCCCGCCCACCTCCAGCTCCACCGCGTCACCCATGCGTGCCACGGTAGGCCAGCGCGACAACCCTCGCATACCGGGCGAAATCCACCGTCGGCCAGCAGAATCGACAGCATGGATCTGCCGGTCATGCCTCCCGTGAAGCCCATGCTCGCCAAGTCGGTCGCGAAGATCCCGCCGGGCATGCAGTACGAGGCGAAGTGGGACGGGTTCCGGGCGATCGTGTTCCGCGACGGGACCGACATCGAGCTGGGCAGCCGCACCGGAAAGCCGCTGACCAGGTATTTCCCGGAACTGGTGGCCGCCCTGCGCGAGCGCCTGCCCGCGCGCTGCGTGCTGGACGGCGAGATCGTCATCGCCCGCGACGGGCGGCTCGACTTCGACGCGCTCACCGAGCGCATCCACCCGGCCGACTCCCGGGTGCGGACGCTGGCCGAGCGGACCCCGGCGTCGTTCGTGGCCTTCGACCTGCTGGCACTGGCCGACGAGTCACTCCTCGACGTCCCGCTGACCGACCGGCGGGCCCTGCTCACCAGAGCCCTGGCCGACGTCACCCCGCCGGTCCACCTGGCACCGGCGACGACCGACATCGCCGTCGCCCAAGACTGGTTCGAGCAGTACGAGGGAGCCGGACTCGACGGCGTCGTCGCCAAGCCGCTCACCCTGCGCTACCTCCAGGACGAGCGCGCCATGTTCAAGATCAAGCACGAGCGGACCGCCGACGTGGTCGTGGCGGGGTACCGCCTCCACAAGAGCGGGCCCGTCGTCGGTTCACTGCTGCTCGGGCTGTACGACGACCGGGGTGCCCTCCAGCACGTGGGCGTGTCGGCCGCCTTCACCATGAAGCGGCGCGCGGAGCTGGTCGAGGAGCTGGAGCCGTTGCGCATGGACGACGTCTCGGGGCATCCCTGGGCGGCCTGGTCGGACGAGGCCGCGCACGAGACGGCACGGCTGCCGGGGGCGCCCAGCCGCTGGTCGGGCAAGAAGGACCTGTCCTGGGTGCCGTTGCGGCCGGAGCGGGTCGCCGAGGTGGCGTACGACCACATGGAGAACGGGGCGCGCTTCCGGCACACGGCCCGCTTCCGCCGCTGGCGCCCGGACCGGACCCCGGAGAGCTGCACGTACGCGCAGCTGGAGGAGCCGGTGCGCTACGACCTGGGCGAGATCCTGGGATCCCCCGGCTGACCGGCGTCTACGGCTTCATCAGCACCTTCACCGCGCCGTCCTGCTTGCGCTGGAACATCTCGTACGCGTGCGGCGCGTCGTCGAGCGGCACACGGTGGGTGGCGAAGTCCTCGACGCCGAGCACGTCCTCGTCCGTGAGGTACGGCAGGATCTCGTCGGTCCAGCGGCGCACGTTGGCCTGGCCCATCCGGAGCTGGATCTGCTTGTCGAACAGGGTGAGCAGCGGCAGCGGGTCGGCCATGCCGCCGTAGACGCCGGACAGGGAGATGGTGCCGCCGCGGCGGACCAGGTCGATGGCGGTGTAGAGGGCGGCGAGCCGGTCGACGCTGAAGCGTTCCGCGAAGGGGCCGCTCAGTTTCCGCGGCAGCAGGGCCGCGGCGTTCTGGGCGAGGCGGGCGGCGGCGCTGCCGTGGGCCTCGGTGCCGACCGCGTCGATCACGGCGTCGGGGCCGCGGCCGTCGGTGCGGTCACGGATCGCGGCGACGAGCTCCTTCTCGCCGTCGAAGTCCCGCAGGTCGAAGACCTCCACGCCGCGCTGCGCGGCCCGGTGCAGCCGCGCGGTCACCAGGTCCACCCCGAACACCGTTCCGGCGCCCCGCAGTCGGGCGACCCGGCAGGCCATGTCACCGATCGGCCCGAGGCCGAGCACGGCGACGCTGCCGCCCTGCGGGACGTCCGCGTAGGCGACCGCCTGCCAGGCGGTGGGCAGGACGTCGGAGAGGTAGACGAAGCGGTCGTCGGGCGGCCCCTCGGGCACCTTGATCGGGCCGAACTGGGCCTGCGGGACGCGCAGATACTCGGCCTGCGCACCCGGTACGGCCCCGTACAGCCGGGTGTAGCCGAAGAGGGCGGCACCCATGCCCTCGCCGGTGACCTGGGTGGTCTCGCACTGAGTGGGCAGGGAGTTCTCGCACATCCAGCAGCTGCCGCAGGCGATCTGGAAGGGGACGACGACCCGGTCGCCCGCCTTGAGGTCGGGCACCGCGGCGCCGACCTCCTCGACGATGCCCATGGGCTCGTGGCCGAGGATGTCGCCCGGCGTCATGAACGGGGTGAGCACCTCGTACAGATGCAGGTCGGAGCCGCACAACCCGCTGGAGGTGATGCGGATGACCGCGTCCGTCGGCTCCTGGATCTTTGGATCGGGCACGCTCTCCACCCGTACGTCCCGCTTGCCCTGCCAGGTCACTGCCTTCATCGTGGCGCACTCCCTTCCGCCTGCGGATGTCCCTCGCGGAGGGGCCCCGGGTACCCGGCCGCACCGCGGCGAACCGCGCCGAACCGCGTTCTGGGCCGCTCGGCGTAGCAACGCGCTCCGTCGGAGGTATTCAGCCCGACGTCAGAGGTATTCACCCCGGCCTCTCACATCCGACCGGGTATGGCCATCCATGAACACATAAGCGCACAATCAGCGAAACGAGACTCTGGTGGCGACGGTGGGCATGGGACGACAGGCGCGCACGCGACGCGCCGCACCTACGGCGGCGCTCCTCGCCGCCGCACTGACGATCTCCCTGGCGGCGGGCTGCACGGGCCCGAACGGACTCGGGTCGACGGACGACGGCCGCCGGCCGTCGCAGAGCGAGCCGGCCGGTGCGTCCGTCCTGGCGGTGAAGATCGACAACTCCCGGGCCGCCCGGCCGCACACGGGCACCGACTCCGCGGACATCGTCTACGCCGAGCAGGTCGAGGGAGGTCTGAGCCGCCTGATGGCGGTCTACGCGACCAAGCTCCCGAAGGTCGTCGGGCCGGTGCGCAGCGCCCGGGAGTCCGATCTGGAGCTGCTGCGCCAGTTCGACCACCCGACGCTCGCGTTCTCCGGGGCCCAGGGAAAGCTGATGCCGCTGATCGACAAGGCGCCGCTGGACGCGCAGACGCCCGGCAAGACCTCCGGCGCCTACTTCCGCGGCACCGACCGGCCCGCCCCGCACAACCTGTATCTCCGGCCGTCCCGGCTGCTGCGCGCCGCGCCCGGCGCGGCGGCCCTGACCACCGGCTTCACCTACGGCTCCGCCCCGTCGGGCGGCAAGAGGGACACCTCGGAGACCGTGCGCTACCCGGCGGCCACCTACACCTTCACCTGGTCGTCGAGCCGCAGGCGCTACCTGGTCTCGATGGACGGCACCGCGGCGGTGACGACCGGCGGCAAGCGGCTCGCCCCGGCGACGGTCGTGGTGCAGTACGTGAAGATCCGCAAGTCCGACTTCTACGACTTCCTCGGGAACAACACGCCGTACACCGAGACCGTGGGCTCGGGGAACGCCAAGGTGCTGCGCGGCGGGAAGGCGTACAACGTCCGCTGGGAGCGCGACAGGGCGACGGACGGCACGACGTTCACGACGAGCGGGGGCGACCCGGTGCGTTTCGCCGAGGGGCAGGTGTGGGTGCTGTTCGCCAAGGCATCCTGAGGGCTTGGTCAGCGCTGCGCCGCGAGGGGTTCCGCCGGGTTGCGGAGCCCCTCGGCCGCGTCCGCGACCCGCTGGATCAGCTCGCAGAAGACGGACTGCTCCGCGGCGGACAGCGGAGCCAGGAAGACCTGGTTCATCCGGGCCGTGCGCACGGTCAGCTTGCGGTGCGTGCGCAGCCCGTCGTCGGTGAGCCGCAGCAGGAAACGGCGGCCGTCCTGCGGGTCGCGCACCTTGTCGAGCAGCCCGCGGCGGCCGAGCCGGCTGATCACCTCGGCGATGGTCGACCGGTCGAGCCCCACCCGCTCCCCCACCGTGCGCTGGTCGAGGCCCGGCTCGGCGACGAGCGCGTTGAGGACCGCGAACTGCGGGGAGGTGATCTCCTCCGAGACCATCGTGTTCCAGAGCAGGTAGTGCGCCTGCTGGAGTCGGCGGGCCAGGTGCCCGGGGTGGGTGGTGAGGTCCACCGCGGCCATGTGCGCTCCCGAGAGTTCGATTCGTACGTGCACTGAACAATACCTGGCGACGCTCTGACTGTCTGCACACCCGCAGACCCGGCCGGCCTCACGTTTCACCTGGGTCTTGACGCGATCCTCGACCGGTGGCAGCGTGAAGGAAACTTCACCGAAATAGTCAGTGCCCTGATTAATCAGCGAGATGGAGCTTCACGCATGGACAAGGTGGTCGCCACAGTCGCCGAGGCGGTGGCCGATGTGCCGGACGGCGCGAGTCTCGCCGTCGGCGGCTTCGGGCTGAGCGGGGTGCCGAACGTGCTGATCCAGGCGCTGTACGAGCGCGGCGTCAGCGGCCTGCGGGTGGTCTCCAACAACTGCGGCGCGATGGAGTCCGGCCTGGCGGTCCTGCTGGCGGCGGGCCGCATCGCGCGCGTGACGGGTTCCTACATCGGGGCCAACAAGGAGTTCGCCCGGCAGTACCTGTCCGGCGAACTGGAGGTGGAGATGATCCCGCAGGGCACGCTGGCCGAGCGGCTGCGGGCCGGGGGTGCGGGCATCCCCGCCTTCTACACCCCCGCCGGGGTCGGCACCCAGGTCGCCGAGGGCGGGCTGCCGTGGCGCTACGACGGTTCCGGCGGCGTCGCGCTGGCGTCGCCGCCGAAGGAGGTGCGGGAGTTCGACGGCGCGGAGTACGTGCTGGAGCGGGGCATCCGTACCGACTTCGCGCTGGTGCGGGCCGCGCGCGGTGACCGGCACGGCAACCTCGTCTTCAACAAGTCCGCCCGCAATTTCAACCCCCTGGCCGCGATGGCCGGGCGGGTCACGGTCGCGGAGGTGGAGGAGCTCGTCGAACCCGGCGAGATCGACCCGGACGCCGTGCACCTGCCGGGGATCTTCGTACAGCGGGTGGTGGCGCTGACGCCGGACCAGGCCGCCGACAAGATGATCGAACAGCGGACGGTCTCCGCCGGCGCTGCCGAGGGAACGGTGAGCAACTGATGGCCTGGACACGCGAGCAGATGGCCGCGCGGGCGGCACGCGAGCTGACCGACGGGCAGTACGTCAATCTCGGCATCGGCCTGCCCACCCTGATCCCGAACTACCTCCCGCCGGGCGTGGAGGTGGTGCTGGAGAGCGAGAACGGCATCCTGGGCACCGGGCCCTATCCGGCCGAGGACGCCGTCGACCCGGATCTGATCAACGCGGGCAAGGAGACCGTCACGGTGCTGCCGGGCGCCTCCTTCTTCGACTCGGCGCTGTCGTTCTCGATGATCCGCGGCGGGCACATCGATGTCGCCGTGCTCGGCGCGATGCAGGTCTCCGAGAAGGGCGACCTGGCGAACTGGGCGATCCCCGGGAAGATGATCACCGGGATCGGCGGGGCGATGGACCTCGTCCACGGCGCCCGCACCGTCATCGTGGTGATGACCCACACCGCCAAGGACGGCTCGCCGAAGATCCTGACCGAGTGCGCGCTGCCGCTCACGGGAAAGGCGTGTGTGAACCGGGTCATCACCGATCTCGGCGTGATCGACGTGACCACGGACGGACTGGTGTTGACCGAGGTCGCACCGGAAGTCACCGTCGACGAGGTCATCGCCAAGACCGACGCCAAGCTGACCGTCGTGGAGGACCTGCTGTGAACGCCGTCAACACCGTGTACCTGGTCGACGCGGTCCGCACCCCGATCGGCCGCTACAACGGCGGCCTCGCGAGCGTCCGCCCCGACGACCTCGCCGCCCACGCGATCCGCGCACTCCTCGCCCGCACCCCCGGCCTGGACCCCGCCCGCATCGAGGACGTCTACTTCGGCAACGCCAACGGCGCCGGCGAGGAGAACCGCAACGTCGCCCGCATGGGCGCCCTGCTCGCGGGGCTGCCCACCGCCGTCCCCGGCGTCACCGTCAACCGGCTGTGCGCCTCCGGCCTGGAGGCGGTCATCCAGGCCGCCCGCGCCATCGCGCTCGGCGACGCCCACATCTCCGTGGCCGGCGGCGTGGAGTCGATGACCCGTGCGCCCTACGTCCTGCCCAAGAACGACAAGCCGTTCCCCGCCGCCCACACCGAGCTGTACTCGACGACCCTCGGCTGGCGCATGGTCAACCCGAAGATGGACCCGCAGTGGACCGTCCCGCTGGGCGAGTCCGCCGAACTCATCGCCGACAAGCACAAGATCACCCGCGAGCAGCAGGACGAGTTCGCCCTCGCCAGCCACCAGAAGGCCGCGCAGGCGCGGACCGAGGGCCTCTTCGACGCCGAACTCGCACCCGTCCCGATCCCCCAGCGCAAGGGCGACCCGGCCCTCTTCGCCGCCGACGAGTGCGTACGCCCCGACGCCTCCCTGACCGCGATGGCCAGGCTGAAGCCGTCCTTCCGCACCGACGGCGGCACCGTCACCGCCGGCAACGCCTCCCCGCTCAACGACGGCGCCGCCGCCCTCCTCCTCGTCGACGAGGAGGGTCTGAAGGCGGTCGGCCGCGAACCCCTCGCCCGGATCTCCGCCACCGGCGTGCACGCCCTCGACCCGGACTACTTCGGCCTCGCCCCCGTCGAGGCAGTCAACCGGGCGCTCGCCAAGGCCGGCCGGACCTTCGGAGACCTGGACGTCCTCGAACTGAACGAGGCGTTCGCCGCGCAGGTGCTCGGCTGTGTCGCGGAGTGGCCCGAGTTCGACCCGGCGATCCTCAACCCGCAGGGCGGCGCCATCGCGCTCGGCCACCCGCTCGGCGCCTCCGGTGCCCGCCTCGCCGGCACCGTCGCCCATCAACTGGCCCGCCGAGGCAGTGGAGTCGGCGTCGCCACGTTGTGCATCGGCGTCGGCCAGGGCCTCGCTCTCGTCCTCGAACGCTGAGCACACCGAAGAACGCTGAGCACACCGAAGAACGCTGAGCAGACCGTAGAACGCCGAAGAACACAGAAGAGCGCCCAAGAGCGCCGAAGAAGGCCGACGAACGTCAAGCCCCGGGATTTTCCATGACTCTCACCCAGCACGACATCGACCAGGAGATCGCGGCCGAACGCGCCGCCTACGAGAAGCGGATCGCCGACGGCGCCCCCGTGGAGCACCAGCCGCGCCGCGACTACGCCCCGTACCGCTCCTCGGTCCTGCGCCACCCCAAGCAGCCGCCGGTCACCATCGATGTGTCCAAGGACCCGGAGCTGGTGGAGCTGCACTCCCCCGCCTTCGGGGAGCGGGACATCACCGAGATCGACAACGACCTCACCCGGCAGCACACCGGCGAGCCGATCGGGGAGCGCATCACCGTCTCCGGGCGGCTCCTCGACCGTGCCGGGCGGCCGATCCGCGGCCAGCTCATAGAGATCTGGCAGGCCAACTCGGCGGGCCGGTACGCCCACCAGCGCGAGCAGCACGACGCCCCGCTCGACCCGAACTTCACCGGCGTCGGCCGTACCTTGACCGACGCAGACGGCCAGTACCGCTTCACGACGATCCAGCCGGGCCCGTACCCGTGGCGCCAGCACCTCAACGCCTGGCGCCCCGCCCACATCCACTTCTCCCTCTTCGGCTCAGCGTTCACCCAGCGGCTCGTGACGCAGATGTACTTCCCGAGCGACCCGCTGTTCCCGTACGACCCGATCATCCAGTCGGTGACGGACGACGCGGCCCGGCAGCGCCTCGTCGCGACGTACGACCACAGCCTGTCCGTGCCGGAGTTCTCGATGGGCTACCACTGGGACATCGTGCTCGACGGACCGCACGCCACCTGGATCGAAGAGGGACGCTGACCTGCCATGACGAAGATCGACACCAGCCGTCCCGAGACGGTCCTGCCGACCCCGTCGCACACGGTCGGCCCCTTCTACGGCCACGCCCTGCCCTTCCCCGGCGGCGAGGACATCGCCCCCGTCGGCCACCCGGACACGATCGCCGTGCACGGCTTCATCCGCGACGGCGAGGGCAACCCGCTGCCGGACGCGTTCGTGGAGCTGTGGGGTCCTGACCCGGACGGCAACATCCCGCAGGTCGACGGCTCGATGCGGCGGGACACCGCCGGCGGTGGCTTCATGGGGCGCACCGGTGTGGAGTTCACCGGGTGGGGCCGGAGCCAGACGGACGCGAGCGGGCACTGGTCCGCGCGGACGCTGCGACCGGGTGCGCGCGGCCGGAGCGCGCCGTATCTCAGCGTGTGCCTGTTCGCGCGCGGGCTGCTCGTCCACCTCTACACGCGGATCTACTTCCCCGGTGACGAGGCCGCGCTCGCCGTGGACCCGCTGCTGAGCCAGGTGGATCCCGCGCGACGCGGCACGCTGATCGCGGCCGACGGCGGCAACGGCACGTACCGTTTCGACATCCGCCTTCAGGGCGAAGGCGAGACGGTCTTCCTGGAGTTCCAGTGACATCTGCCTCGGAGCCGGACGCCGGCCTGCTCGCCCCCGGGTGGGCCGACTCCCCCGCCGCTGCCGCGACGGGCGACGCCGCGTATCTGCGGGCGCTGCTCGACGCGGAGGCCGCGCTGACCCGCGCCCAGGCGGCCCTGGGGCTGGCCCCGGAAGAGGCCGCCACGGCGGTCACCGCGGCTGCCCGGTCCGGGGAGTTCGACGCCCGGGCCATCGCGGTACGCGCGCGTGCGGGCGGCAATCCGGTGATCCCGCTCGTCGCCGATCTGACGAAGGCGGTCGGCGGTGCGTACGGCCCCCACGTCCACCGGGGCGCGACCAGCCAGGACATCCTCGACACGGCCACGATGCTGGTCGCCGCGCGCACCCTCGACCTGGTCAACGCCGACCTCGCCCGGGCGGAGGCGGCGCTGGCCGGGACGGCCGCCGCGCACCGGGACACCGCGATGCCGGGCCGCACGCTCACCCAGCACGCGGTGCCGACCACGTTCGGCCTGAAGGCCGCCGGCTGGCGGTCGCTGGTGCTGGACGCACGGGACCGGGTGACATCCGTTCGCCACTCACTGCCCGCCCAACTGGGCGGTGCCGCAGGAACACTGGCCGCCTTCACCGCGTACGGCGCCGAGGACCCGACGGCGCTCGTGGCGGCGTACGCGCGCGAACTCGGCCTCCGGGAACCCGGCCTGCCCTGGCACACGCTGCGCACCCCGATCGCCGATCTCGCCGGATGTCTGGCCTTCACCGCCGGGGCGCTGGGCAAGATCGCCACGGATGTGCTGACGCTGGCCCGTACCGAGATCGCCGAGGTGGCGGAGGGCAGCGGCGGCGGCTCGTCGGCCATGCCGCACAAGGCGAATCCCGTACGGTCCACCCTGATCGCCGCCGCGGCCCGGCGGGCGCCCCAGTTGGCCGCCACGCTGTACGGCTCGCTGGCCGCCGAGGACGAGCGGCCGGCCGGTGCCTGGCACGCCGAGTGGGAGCCGCTGCGGGACCTGCTGCGGCTGGTCGGCGGGGCGGCGCGGGACGCCGTCGAACTGGCCGAGGGGCTGCGGGTGAACGCGGACGCCATGCGCGCACACCTGGACCTGACCCATGGGTTGATCGTCTCCGAGCGGCTGTCCGCCGAGCTGGCCCCCGTGCTGGGCCGGGCCCGCGCGAAGGCGCTGCTGACCGAGCTCGCGCAGCGCACCGGCACCGAGGGCCGCTCGCTGGCGGAACTCCTGGCGGACCAGCCGGAGTTGCTCCAGGCCGTCGACCTCGACCCCGTCCACTACACCGGCGCCGCCGGAACCCTCACCGACCGTGCTCTGGAGCGACGTTGACCGGAAAGCTGCTCAACCACCACGCCGAGGGCCCCGCTTCGGCGCCGCCGCTCCTGCTGGGCCCGTCGCTCGGCACCTCGTACGCCCTGTGGGACAAGGTCGCTCCGGAGCTGTCGATCACCCGCCGGGTGGTCCGCTGGGACCTGCCCGGGCACGGCGGCAGCGCCGCGGAACTGGTCGGCCCCGGCGCCACCGTCGCCGACCTCGCCGACCTGGTGCTCGCGCTCGCCGACTCGCTCGGCATCGAGCGGTTCGCGTACGCGGGGGTGTCGCTGGGCGGTGCGGTCGGCCTGCACCTGGCCGTCCACCGCCCCGAGCGGGTGTCGGCGCTGGCCGTGATCTGCTCCTCGGCGCACTTCAACGGCGCGCGGCCCTGGGCGGAGCGGGCCGCGCGGGTCCGCGCCGAGGGGCTGGACTGGCTCGTGGAGAGTGCGGACGCCCGCTGGTTCACGCCCGGTTTCACCGTGCCCCGGCTGGTGCGGGACCAGCGGGAGGCCGACCCGGAGGCGTACGCCGCCTGCTGCGACGCGCTCGCCGCCTTCGACCTGCGGGACCGGCTGGCGGACATCGCCGCGCCCACCCTGCTGGTCGCCGGCCGGGAGGACCCGGCGACTCCGCCGGCGCACCTGCGGGAGATCGCCGACGCGGTGCCGGGCGCCGCGCTCGTCGAGATCCCGGGCGCCTCCCACATAGCTCCCGCCGAACGCCCCGAGGCCGTGCTGACGGCCCTGCGCACGCACTTCGACGGCGGCGCGAAGCGGGGCATGGCGGTGCGGCGCGAGGTCCTGGGCGATGCCCACGTGGACCGGGCGCAGGCCCGGCAGAGCGCCTTCACCGCGCGCTACCAGGACTTCATCTCGCGCTACGCCTGGGGCGAGATCTGGACCGACCCGACGCTCAGCCGCCGCGAGCGCAGCATGATCACACTGACGGCGCTGGTCGCGCACGGCCACTACGACGAGCTGGCCATGCATGTGCGGGCCGCCCGGCGCAACGGGCTGACGCCGGAGGAGATCGGGGCCGTGCTGCTGCAGACGGCGGTGTACTGCGGGGTTCCGGCGGCAAACTCGGCGTTCGCGGCGGCCCAGCGGGTGCTGGCGGAGGACGGGGGAGCCTGACCCTGCCGGTCCTAACCCCGGCAGCACCTGCCACATGCCTCCGCCGCGTGCCTAGGGTGGAGGCATGTCGACTGTTCTGATCACAGGTGCCACCTCCGGTCTCGGCCGGTTCGTCGCCTTCGAGCTGGTCCGCGCCGGGCACGTCGTCCTCGCTCACGGCCGCGATCCGGGCCGTACCGAGCGGCTGGTCGAGGAGCTGCGCACGGAGGGCGACGCCGAGGCGTTCGTCGCCGACCTGTCCTCGCTGGCCCAGGTGCGGGAGCTGGGCGCGCATGTCGCGGACGCGCATCCCGACCTGGACGTGCTCATCAACAACGCGGGAGTGGGGGCGGGGTCGCCCGGCGCGGGCCGCGAGGTGAGTGCCGACGGCCATGAAATGCGGCTGGCCGTCAACTACTTGGCGCCCGTGGCCCTGACCCGTGCCCTGCTGCCGGTGCTGCGCGCGAACACGCCCGCCCGGATCGTCAACGTGGGTTCTGGGGGCCAGGAACCCGTCGACTTCGACGACATCGAGTTCCGGCGGAGTTACGAGGGGTTCGCCGCCTACCAGCGCGCCAAGTTCGCCCTGGCCGCGCACACGTTCTCGCTGGCGGAGGAGTTGGCGGGCACGGGCGTCGCGGTGAACGTCCTGCACCCGGCCACCTTCATGGACACGGCGATGGTCCGCGAGCACGGGGTCACCCCGTGGAACACGGTGGCGGACGGCGCGCCGGGCGTACTGGCCCTGGCGACCCGGGATTTGGGGACGGGCGGCTACTTCGACGGTACGAGCAGGGCGCGGGCGCACGAGAACGCGTACGACCCCGCTGTACAGAAGCGACTGGCCACGGTGACCGACCAGTTGCTCACCCTGTGAACTAACGCAGTCCCCGCCCCGTCTCCAGTACCTCCCGAGCCTGCGCCACCAGACCGTCGGCCCCGCAGGACCGGGCCAGCCCCAGCCCCCGCTGGATCTCCGCCACCGACCGCGCGGCGATCCCGTACTCCACGCGGGCGGCGGCGTGTTCGTACTGACAGGGCGACGCCTCCAGGTACGTCACCGCCTGTGCCAGCAACCGCACCGCCCGCTGTCCCGTCTCCAGCGCGGCGGCGCACCGCAGCGCCTCGCCGATGGCGGTGTCCGTGCCGAACCGCTCGGCTCGCCGGCGCGCGTCCGTGGCGAGCTGAGCGGCGCGTGCCGGGTCCTGGGTGGACAGGGCGCGGGCGAGGTCGAGGGCCCAGGGGACCATCACCGGGTTGTGGTGGCCGCGGGCCGACGCCGCCTTCTCGGCGGCCTCCAGTTCGTTGATGCCGTCCTGGGTGCGGCCCACCGCCAGCAGCAGCCGGCCCCGCACCGAGCGCGGGTCGGGCAGCACGATGGTCGACGGGTACGGCGGGGCGAAACCGTACTGCTCGGCGATCTCCCAGGCCTCCTCGACGTGCCCGCGCGCGAGCAGGGTGTCGACGAGGTTGCAGGTCGCCGACCAGTACAGGGGCAGTCCGCGGCCGACCCGCTCGGCGATGCGCAGCGACTCGCGCAGGGTGGCCTCGGCCTCCCTGAGGCGGCCTCGCCGGCGGTGTTCCATGCCGAGGAAGGCGTGGGCCAGGGCCAGGTGGCCGCCGCTCCAGCCCGCGGACTCGTAGGTGCGCAGGGCCTCCGTGAACAGGCTCTCCGCGCGGTCGAGGCGGTCGGTGTAGGTGTAGGAGCTGGCGAGCATCATGAGGATCTCGACGCCCCACTCGGTGTCGGTCCAGCCGAGTCCGGGCGCCAGGCGGCCGTTGACGAGGGCGCGGTCGCTGAGTTCCACGACGACCTCGGCGTTCTCGCCGTGGGTCATGGCGTCGAAGCCGCGCAGGATGAGCAGGGCGCGCTCGGAGTTGTCCCGGCCGGTGCAGGTCGAGGCGAGGTCGGCCAGCCGCTCGGAGCGGCCCGGGGAGCTGGCCTCGCCCGCGTGGATGCCCTCCCACATGTACTGCACGGCCTGGAGCCGGAGTTGGGCGGGCCCGGGTTCGTGCCGGGCGGCCTCCGCCTCGACCGTGCGGACGGCGTCCTCCAGCTGGTCGTTGTGGATCAGGGCCTGGGAGAGGCGGATGACGGCGTCGACGCGTTCGGCGCCGTCGAGGCCCGGCATGGCGAGCGCGGACTGGAGGTGGTCGACGGTGGTGGCGGGCGCGGTCAGGAGGGTGGCGCAGCCCAGTTCGTAGAGCACGCGCGCGTGGGACTCCGGCCGGGGTGGTTCCAGCAGGGCCCGCTCCAGGCAGCGGCGGGCGGCGTCGGGCGCGCCGACGGCGAGGTGTTCGCGGGCGGCCTCGCGGAGCTGCTCGACGAGTTCCTCGTCGTCGTCCGGGTGGACCTGGAGGAGGTGCCGGGAGGCCATGGCCGCGCCGAGCCCGGAGTCGGTGACGACGCGGGCGGCGATGCCGTGCATGGCGGTGCACAGGGCGGGCGGGATGGAGTTGTAGACGGCGCTGGCGATGAGCGGGTGGACGAACTCCAGGTCGCCGTGGTCGGCGGGGACGGCGGCCGGGTCGGGTTCGGTCAGGATGCGGGCGTTGCGCAGCAGTTCGGCGCAGCGGACGGCGTCCTCGTCGCTCATGGTGGCGAGTTTGGCCACGAGGCCGACGGAGATGCCGGTGCCGAGGATGGCGGCCGCCCAGGCGAACCGGGTGGCCTCGATGCCGAGGCCCTCCAGGCGGGCGACGAGGCCGCCGCCGCGGGCGGAGCGGTTCAGGGCGCGCAGTTCGGGGGCCTGTGCCTCGACGGGTTCGAGTTCGCTGTCCTGGACCTTGGCGAGGAGTTCGACGGTCTCGTAGGGGTTGCCGCCGGTGACGGCCCACACCTCGCGGCAGAACGGGGCGTCCGCGTGTTCGCCCAGTGTGGCGCGGGTCAGGCCCGCGGTCGCGTCCGGGGTCAGCGCGCTGAGCGTGGTGACGGGCGCGTCCGCGGCGGCGGCCACGGCGTCGAGGTGGCGGGCGCTCTCGCCGCTGATGTCACCGGGACGGCGGGCCACCACGACCAGCACGGACAGGTCGTCGAGGCGTTCGGCGAACGCGGCGAGCCAGCGCAGTGTCTCCTGGTCGGCCCAGTGGGCGTCGTCGATGACCAGCACGAGCGGCCAGTCCCGGCGGGCCAGCCGGCGCACGGCGGCCACGAGGCCGTCGCACACGCCCTGCGGGTCGGCGTGCCGCTCGCCCGGGTCGGTGAGGCCGAGGGCGGGGCCCGCGATGTCGTACCAGTCGCCGAGGTACTCGCGCGCCTCCTCCGGCATCAGGGACACCAGGGCGGGCTGGAGCAGCTGGCGCAGCACGTTGAAGGGGACGGACCTGAGGGTCTCGCCGCCGCGGGCGGACCAGACCGTGCAGCCGCGCGCTTCGGCGATGCGCCGGGTCTCGGCCAGCAGCGCGGTCTTGCCGAGTCCCGCCTCGCCCCGGAGCACCAGCACGCTGCCCGAGGACGTCTGGTCCGCGCGCAGCGCGTCGATCGCCTGCTCCACGGCGGCGACCTCCTGTTCGCGCTCCCACAGGGAGGCCGAGGCGGCCTGCGTGGGCCGTACCTCCGTCATCCCGTTACCTCCCCAAGTCGCCCGAACGACGTACAGACCTCGAGCGTAGCCGTCCGATTGGCTGAGTGGAGGGCGGTCCGGGCAGCTGTTCCCTCGATGGGTGACAGCGGTTGCGGGCGGGCGACGCACCGGGCCGGTGACCAGTGCTCCCCCACTTACTGACTGTCAGTCAAAACTCGCAGGAGGAGCTCATTTCCCAAGATCGGAGAGCAGTTCGCGCGACCGGCCGGGCCACAGGACGCTCCCGTCGCGCCCTGGCCGCCGGGTCGGTGGGCAATTTCATCGAGTGGTACGAGTTCGGCGTCTACGGCTACTTCGCCACGATCATCGCGGCGAACTTCTTCACCCCGCAGGGCGGCAGCGAGGTCGAGGGGCTGGTGAAGGCGTACGCGTCGTTCGCGCTGGCGTTCTTCTTCCGGCCGGTCGGGGCGGCCCTGTTCGGGCGGCTCGGTGACCGGGTGGGGCGGCGGCCGGTGCTGATCCTGGTGATCGCGCTCATGACCGGGGCGACGACACTGATCGGCGCGCTGCCCACGTACGACCAGGTCGGCGCCCTCGCGCCGTGGCTGCTCACGTCACTGAGGGCCCTTCAGGGTCTGTCGGCGGGCGGGGAGTTCGGGGGCGCCGTGTCGGTGATGACGGAGTTCGCTCCGCCGGGCCGCCGCGGGCTGTACGGCTCGTGGCAGTCGTTCACGGTGGCACTGGGGCTGCTGGGCGGCGCGGGCGCGGCGGCGCTCCTCGCGAGCGTGCTGTCGGAGCCGCAACTGGTGAGCTGGGGCTGGCGGTTGCCGTTCCTGCTGACGTTGCCGGCGGGGCTGGGGGCGCTGTGGTTGCGGATGCGGCTGGACGAGACGCCGGCCTTCGTGGCGCAGCGGGAGCGGCCGGGTGCGCCACCGCCTCCGCGTGAACTGGCCGGGGCGATCGCGCTCGGTGCCGGACGTGTGATGGGCTGGGCGGCGGCCGGTTACACCTTCCTGGTCGTGCTGCCCTCCTATCTTCAGAGCACCTTGGACGCGAGCTTCCGGCAGGCGCTGGTCGCCACCGTGCTGGCCAATCTGGGCTTCGCGGCGACCATCGTCCCGGCGGGGCTGGTGAGCGACCGGGTGGGGCGGCGGCCGGTGATGCTGACGGGGGCGGCGCTGGTGGTGGTGCTCGCGGTGCCCTTGCTCAACCTCCTTCAGGACAGCGGCACATCGAACGCGGTCAAGGGGGTGGCGGTGTTCGGCGCGGGGGCCGTGGTGGGTCTGATGGCGGGGCCCGGCCCGGCGATGCTGGCGGAACTGTTCCCGACGACCGTGCGGCACACGGGGCTGGGACTCGCCTACGCGCTGTCCAATGCGGTGTTCTCGGGGTGCGCGGGCCTCATCATCACCAAGACCGTGGAACGGACCGGGAACGTGGACATCCCGGCGTACTACGCGGCGGCGACGTGCGCGGTGAGCGTGCTCGCGCTGGCGAGGACACCCGGCCGTCGGCGGGGAAGGAAGCCGGAACGGAAGGCGAGTTGAGCGGATGCGGGTCATCGGGCTGATGTCCGGCACGTCGTACGACGCGATCGACGCGGCGGCGGCCGATCTGGGGCTGGTCGGCGACAGCCTCGTCCTCAGGCCGCTGGGGCTGGTGAGCGAGCCGTACGACGACGAGCTGCGCGCGGCGCTCGCGGCCGCCCTGCCGCCGGGGACGACCTCGATGGCCGAGGTGTGCCGGCTCGACACCCGCATCGGGCAGGCCTTCGCCGCGGCGGCCGTCCGGGCCGGACGCGAACTGTGCGACGGGCGAGCGGAGTTGGTCGCCTCGCACGGGCAGACCGTCTACCACTGGGCCGCAGAGGGCCGGGTGCACGGCACGCTGCAGCTCGGGCAGCCCGCCTGGATCGCGGAGGCGACGGGGCTGAACGTCGTCTCCGACTTCCGGCCGCGGGACGTCGCCGCCGGCGGACAGGGCGCTCCGCTGGTCAGCCTGGTCGATCTGCTGTGGCTGCGCGGCCGGCCGGGCACACCGGTCGCGCTCAACCTCGGCGGCATCGCCAACCTCACCGCGCCCGACGGGACCGCCTTCGACACCGGGCCGGGCTGCGCGCTGATCGACGCGGCGGCCCGGGGGTTCAGCGGCGGACGCCTGGCGTACGACGCCGACGGGGCGCTCGCGGCCCGGGGCCGGGCGCACGAACCGCTCCTCGCCCGGTTGCTCGCCGAGCCGTACTACGCGCTGCCGCCGCCGAAGACGACCGGCAAGGAGCTGTTCCACCTGGGGCATCTCCAGGACGCCCTGGCCGGGTTCGGGACGCTGTCCGCCGAGGACGTCGTCGCCACGCTGACCCTGCTCACGGCCCGCACGGTCGCCGACGCCGTACGGGCTCTCGACGCCACGGAAGTGATCGCCTCGGGCGGCGGGACACGCAATCCCACGCTGATGCGGATGCTCGGCGCCGAGCTGTCCGGGGTACGCCTGCGGACCTCGGACGGCCTCGGGCTGCCGGCGGACGCGAAGGAGGCGTACGCGTTCGCCGTGCTGGGGTTCCTGACCGTGCACGGGCTGCCCGGCACCGTGCCGGCGAGCACCGGCGCCCGGCACGCGCGCGTGCTCGGATCGGTGACTCCCGGGCGGGACGGGCTGCGGTTGCCGCCGCCCGCGCGGGTGCGTCCTGCACGACTCGTCCTGGAGTGACCCAAATCCGCACCGGCCCTCTCATCCGGCTTTCACCGACGCCTCATACGGTGGGGGCATGACGCAGGTGACTCCTCCCGGTTGGTATCCCGATCCCGGGCAGACAAATGACGGTCCCGCCACCGAGCGCTGGTGGGACGGCAAGGCATGGACGGACCAGACCCGCCCCGCGGGATCGGCCGCCGTATGGGGTCCTCCGGCGCAGGTCCCCGACGCGGGGGCGTACCCGGCCTACCCGACGTATCCGGCCCAGCCGCCGGCCGGCGGCCGCCGCGGGCTGCGGACGGGCACAGCCGTCGCGGTCGCCGTCGCGGTCCTCGCCAGCATCGGTGTCGGCGTGTGGGCGCTGGCCAGCGACGGCGGCGGGGACGGCGGCACCGCCAACTCCCAGCAGGGGCCCGGCGGCCAGGGCGGGCCCGGCGGCCAGAGCGGCGGCCAGGGCGGGCCGGGCGGCAACGGCGGGTCCGGCGGCCCGGGTGGTTCCGGCGGCTCCGGTGGCGCGTCGCCCTCGCCGCAGGAGTCCGAGGCGCCGAAGATCGAGAGCGGTGCGGTGACCGACTCGATCAGCGGGATCAGTCTTCCCATACCCGACGGCTGGTACGGCCAGGAGATCCAGGTCGGCGCGTCGGTCACGTCGAACGACTCCTACAAGTGCCCCGGCGAGACCTCGCAGACGTGCACCAAGGGCGGCGCCTACTCGGCGCCCGCGTCCGTGTTCGGCCACACCGACCGGACGGCCGAGGCGGTCGCCAAGGCGGACATCGCGGAGAACGCGAAGGAGTCCTACGGCGGCACCACCTACGGCTCCATCACCTCGCACGACGTGCTCCTGTCGAAGGCGGTGACCGTCGCCGGGCAGAAGGGCTACCTGGTGCGCTGGAAGGCGGTCACGAGCAAGGGCGCCGACGGTTACGTCGAGTCCCTCGCCTTCCCCGCCCCCGGGAACGCGCAGCAGATCGTCGTGGTGCGTTTCGGCGTCGACGTGGGCGAGCAGCAGTCGGTGATCGACGACATCACCAAGGGGATCAAGGTGTCCACGGGCGGCGGCAGCGGCCAGAACGTCTGACCCGTCCGCCGGACGGCAGTCGGCCGGGTGGGGCGCCTCTCCGCTCAAGAGGAACCCCACCCGGCCGGGGGGTGCGCGCCGCCCCCGTCCCCACGGTGCGGCGCGAGCAGGTCACCGTCCAGTCATCCCGTGGACGGCGGCCTGGGTCTTTCTCAGGTCGCGGGCCCTCCCGTCAGGCCCAGCGCGGGCAGCACGACCGCGTCGACGAAGCGGACCAGGTAGTCGGGATCGGCGTACTCGCCGTCCACGACGGGCCGCGCCCGGATCACCCCGAACAACTGGGCCGGGATGTACTCCAGCGCCGGCTGGTCGGCGGCGATCTCACCGCGCTCGACTGCGCGCCGGAGGATCTCGTTCAGCGCGGTGATCTCCGGGTGGACGAGCGCTTCACGCAGCGCCGTCGCCAGTTCCGCGTCCTGGGTGACGGCGTGTCCGAGGGCCTGGAGCAGCTTGGTGTCCCCCGTCGACCACCGGCCCGCGGCCCGCGCGACCTCGCGCAGGTCCTCCGCGAGCGATCCGGTGTCGATGCCCTCGAACTTCGAGACGCGCCGGGAGCGCAGCGCGGCCACCACGAACTGCGGCTTGGTCTTCCACTGCCGGTAGAGGGTGGACTTGCTGCACCGCGTGCTGGCGGCCACTCCGTCCATGGTCACGGCCTCGTAGCCGCACTCCCGGATCTGTTCGAGCACGGCGTCGAAGAACTCCTGCTCACGCTCGCGCGAGATCTTGGAGCGGCGCGATGCGGCGACCGTCTCCGGTCCGTTCGCGGCCTGCGACGTCATGGGCTCTTCTCCTCGTGTTCCAGTGCGGCTCGACCGGCCGCGGCCAAGGTTTTGAGGGCTGCATTCCAAGTGTGGCGCATGTCTATCGATACTCGAGTGTACCGGTACTCGATCGTATCGGTACACTGGCGTATCGGTACGCACCCGTATCGATGAGTGGGAACCGAGGAGCCCGATGAGTTACCGGCGCTCCAGGAGTCACCAGCTCAACCCGCACCACCGTCAGCGAAGGGGCCGGGGGATGAATGCCCGCACCGAGCCTTCAGAGGGAGAGACCGACGCGATAGCGCGGCCTCCGCTCGTCCGTGAGCTCCTGCTTGTCGCGGGGCTCTTCCTCGTCTACAAGTTCGGCCGCCAGCTGGCGGCGGGGCACACCGGCGAGGCCTTCGGCAACGCGCACCGCGTGTGGGACCTGGAACGGGCCGTCCACCTGCCCGGCGAGGGCTCGGTGCAGAACCTGCTGCTGCACGGCGACACCCTCGTGCACCTCGCGAACACGTACTACGCGACGGTCCACTTCCCGGCCACCGCGGCCTTCCTGATCTGGCTCTACCTGCGCCGCCCCGGGCACTACGTGTGGGCCCGCCGCGTCCTCGCCGCCGTCACCGCCGCCGCCCTGCTGGTGCACCTGGCCTTCCCGCTGGCCCCGCCGCGCATGCTCGCCGCGGCGGGCCTGGTGGACACCGCGAAGGTGTACGGGCCGTCGGTGTACGGCCCGCCGCAGACCGACCACCTGTCGAACCAGTTCGCGGCGATGCCCTCGCTGCACTTCGGCTGGGCCCTGATGGTGGCGATCGGCCTGATCGTGGCGACCCGGTCGCGCTGGCGCTGGCTGTGGCTGCTGCACCCGCTGCTGACCCTGACGGTGATCGTCGGAACCGCGAATCACTACTGGCTCGACGCGATCGTGGCCACCCTGATGCTCGGCATCGCGCTCGTGGTGATCCACCCGCCCCGGCGGACGGCGGCCACGCCGGACCCGGCGGACACCGCCGCTCCGGCATCCGCTCCCGCCGCGCGGACCGAGGAGAACGTCCTGGTCGGAGCGGGCCGATGAGCGCCACCGTCCTCGCCGTCGTCCTGTCCCTCTTCTCCGCCGTCGCCTACGCGGCCGCCGCGGTCGCCCAGGAACGGCTGGCGTCCCGCGAACCCGGTTCGGGAGTGGCGCGGATGCTCACCTCGGGCGCCTGGTGGTGGTCGGTGGTCCTGAACGCCTCCGCGGCGCTGCTGCACGTGGTGGCCCTCAAGTACGGCCCGCTCACCGTGGTCCAGCCGCTCGGCGCGCTCACCCTGGTCGCCGCCGTGCCGATGGGCGCGCGGGTGGCCGGACGCCGGGTCAGCGCCACGGAATGGCGCGGCACGGCGTTCACGCTGCTCGGCCTGGCCGCGATCCTCGTCACGGCCTCCGGATCGGCCCCCGAGAACGTCCTGAGCACGCCCGAGGCGCTCGCGGTCGCCGGTGTGACGGCGGCGCTGATCGGTCTGCTGGCCCGCCGGGGCGCCCGTCCCGGGCTGCGGCACGCGACCGGCTCCGGCTTCGCCTCCGGAGTGGCCTCGGCGCTCACCCAGACGGTGACGGTGGCGGCGACCGACCGCTCGGAGTCCCTGCTGAGCGTGCAGGTGATCGGCGTGGCCCTGCTGGTCGCGGCGTTCGCGGCGGGCGGTCTGCTGCTGTCGCAGGTGGCCTACCGGGGCGGTCTCGGCGCCCCGCTGGCCGTGGTGACCCTGGCCAACCCGGTGGCCGCCGCGGTGATCGGGCTCTCCCTGCTCGGCGAACGCCTCCAGGGGGGCGCCGCGGGCGTGCTGCTGGCGCTGGCGGGAGCGGGCGTGGCGGCCTGGGGCGTGGTGCTGCTGAGCCGGGTGGCACCGGAGCCGGCGCCCGCACCCAGCAAGGTCGTCGCCTCCGGCGGGCCCACCGGTTCCGAGCGGCCGGTGGCCGACGCCACCGACCACCCCGTGGCCGCCGTACTCGCCCTGGAGTCCGCGAAGGCGGCGGCCGAGCAGGGGCTGGTGCCCCGGCAGCCGCAGCAGCCGGGGCACCTCACCGCTCACTGATCCGCCGGCCGGCGGTCTACTCGGTGATGATCGCCGGGTCGCTCACGCCCGGCCGGCCGTTCTCCACGTGTCCGGCGAACCCGCGCAGGAACGCGGCGTCTGTGGCGGAGGTGACGGTCAGGTCGTACCAGCGCCGGCTCGCCGCGAGGTCGATCGTGCGCTTGACGGTGGCGCCGGCCCGCACGGTCACGGTCGTGGCAGCACCGCCGTACCCGTCGACGATCTTCAGCCGGACGCTGCCGGCTCCCTTGTTGGTGAACGTCAGCTCGACGTCGTCGCCGCGGTGCCGCGCGGTGACCTCGGGACCGGCCGTCCTGTTCGCGCCCTTGAAGGAGCGCACGAACCCGTTGGGGCCGTGCACGGTGAGGTCGTACGAGCCGTTCGAGTACGCCGAGTTCCAGGTGTCCGCGACGGACTTGCCGGCCTCGGTGGTGTACGTCCAGGGCCCGTCGGTGCGGTTGCCGGAGGTGACCAGGAAGCCCGCGCCCGCCTTGGCGCCGGAGGCGAAGGTCAGCGTGAACCTGCCGGCCGCCGCGTCGACGGAACCGTCCACGTGCGGGGCGTACTTCAGCGGGCGGGCCGGCCGCAGGCCGCGCTCCTGCTTCGGCAGCGCCGGGTTGGCCGGCGGGGTCGGCACGTAGTCGGGGTGCCGCAGCCGGTCCGGCGGCTCGTAACCGGCGGTGTCCGGGAGCGCCACCGGCTTGACGTCGGTGCGGGAGAAGTCGAAGGCCGCGGTCAGGTCGCCGCAGACGGCCCGCCGCCAGGGCGAGATGTTGGGCTCGTGCACCCCGAAGCGGCGCTCCATGAACCGGATGATCGAGGTGTGGTCGAGGGTCTCGGAGCAGACGTAACCGCCCTTGCTCCAGGGCGAGACGACGAGCATCGGCACCCGCTGGCCGAGCCCGTAGGGACCGGCGACGTGGCCGCTGTCGCCCTTGAAGAGGTCGAGCGCCGGGTCCACCGTCGACTTGCCCTGTGCGGCGGAGGCCGGCGGGAAGGCGGGCACCACGTGGTCGAAGAAGCCGTCGTTCTCGTCGTACGTGATGAACAGCGCTGTCTTTGCCCACACCTCCGGCACGGAGGTCAGCGCGTCCAGGACCTGGGCGATGTACCAGGCGCCGTAGTTGGCGGGCCAGTTGGGGTGCTCGGTGAAGGCCTCGGGGGCGACGACCCAGGAGATCTTCGGCAGCCTGCCGGCCTTGACGTCGGCGCGCAGCTGGTCGAAGTAGCCCTCGCCCTTGGTGTGGTCGGTGCCGGTGCGGGCCTTGTCGTACAGCGGGTCGCCGGGCTGGGCGTTGCGGTACTGGTTGAAGTACAGCAGCGAGTTGTCGCCGTAGTTGCCGCGGTAGGCGTCGTTGATCCAGCCCCAGGAGCCGGCCGCGTCGAGGCCGTCGCCGACGTCCTGGTAGATCTTCCAGGACACGCCCGCCTGCTCCAGGCGCTCGGGGTACGTCGTCCAGCCGTAGCCGGCCTCGTCGTTGCCGAGGACCGGGCCGCCGCCCTTGCCGTCGTTGCCCGTGTACCCCGTCCACATGTAGTAGCGGTTGGGGTCGGTGGAGCCGATGAACGAGCAGTGGTAGGCGTCGCAGACGGTGAAGGAGTCGGCGAGCGCGTAGTGGAACGGGATGTCCTTGCGCTCCAGGTACGCCATCGTCGTGGAGCCCTTGGACGGCACCCACTTGTCGTACCTGCCGCCCGCGAAGGCCGCGTGGCCGTCGTTCCAGCCGTGCGGGAGGTCCTGGACGAACGCCAGGCCCAGGTCGTCGCGGTCGGGGCGGAACGGCAGGATCTCCTTGCCGCCGCTGTCCTTCTGGTGCCAGACCGACTGGCCGTTCGCCTGCTTGACGGGCCGCGGGTCCCCGAAGCCGCGGACACCGCGCAGCTTGCCGAAGTAGTGGTCGAAGGAACGGTTCTCCTGCATGAGGACGACGATGTGCTCGACGTCCTCGATCGACCCCGTGCGGTGGTTCGCCGGGAGCGCCGCGGCGCGCTGGATGCTGCTCGACAGCGCGGTGAACGCCGTGGTGGCGCCCGCGAGTTGGAGGAATCTGCGCCGATTGACTTCGGGCATGGGTGGGTCTGCCTCTCATCCAGGGGTGCGGATGGCCGGAACGTGACGGAAGGTGCGCGCAGCGAGTGTTCCAAGAGCACCAAACGTCAGGGAAGGGTCTGGTGACGCTCGTGTGAAAGTCGCCGGTACGCGAGGTGTTCCGGGCGGGCCACCCGGGGATGGTCGCGATCACGACGCAGACGACGCGCACGGATTCCCCGCCGGCCCATCGGCCCGTACGCCGCCTCCTCGCCGAGCGCCGGCAACTCCCCCGTTCCGCTGCTGTCCACGTTCGCCGTCTTCGCGGTCGGGTTCTTCATGCGCCCGGTCGCCGGTGATCCTGGTCCTCGCCCGGCTCCTCCAAGGCCTCTCGGTGTACGGCGAGTTCGCGGCCTCGACGACCTTCCCGGTGGAGTCGGCGGGGCCGCGGCGCCGCGGCCTGTTCTCCAGCGTCCCGTACGTGTCGACGACCACCGGGCGGCTCGTCGCGTCCGGACTCGCGACGCCGCCGGTGGACACCTTGAGCGACGGGCAGATGAACGGCAGGGGGTGGCGCGTCCCGTTCGTGCTCGGCGCGGTGCTGAGCCTGGTCGGGTTCTGAATCCGGCGGTGCGGGCGGGAGACGCGCAGCGCCGAGCAGCAACAGGCGCCCCGCCCGGTCCTGATGGGGGAGCCGGACCGGTGGCGGTGACGCCCGCACCGCACCGGCCGCCCGGCGGGCCGTGGTCACGCCACTCCCTCACCTGGTCGCCGCCGTCCAGGCCCCTCGCATCGGAGTCTTCCGTGAGACGGAAGCGGTATTGCGCGCCCGAGACGCGCTTCCCGACGATGCCCTCATCGCCGACCGACGGGAGCCGCAACGATGCCGCACACGACCGCCTTCGCCAGGAACCAGTGGTACGTCGCCGCCTACAGCCACGAGGTGGGGCGCGAGGAGTTGCTGGGCCGCACGATCCTCGGCGAGCCCCTCGTCTTCTACCGGACCGAGGAGGGGGGGACGCCGGTCGCGCTCGCCGACCGGTGTGTGCACCGCCGGTACCCGCTGCACGAGAAGCCCAGCCGGCTCGACGGCGACCGGATCGTGTGCGGGTACCACGGGTTCACGTACGACACGACCGGCACGTGCGTGTACGTGCCGGGGCAGAAGCGCGTTCCGCGCACGGCCCGGATCGCCTCCTACCCGGTCGTCGAACAGGACTCGCTGATCTGGGTGTGGATCGGCGACCCGGCGCTCGCCGACGCCGGCACCGTCCCGCGGGCCCGGCACCTGGACTCCCCCGGCTGGGTGACGGTGCGCGGCATGGAGCCCATCGACGCCGACTACGGTCTTCTCGTCGACAACCTCCTCGACCTCTCCCACGAGACGTATCTGCACGGCGGCTACATCGGCACCCCCGAGGTCGCCGAGACGCCGATCACCACCGAGGTCGACGAGGGCGCCGGCATCGTACGGGTGAGCCGGCACATGGACGACGCCGAGTGCCCGCCGTTCTACGCCAGGTCGACCGGGATCTCGGGGCGGATCACGCGCTGGCAGGACATCGAGTACCACGCACCCTGTCTGTATCTGCTGCACAGCCGCGTCGCGCCGGTCGGCGTGGTGCCGGAGGCGGACGGCAGCGACCCGGGCGGGTTCCACACCGAGGTCACGTACGCCATCACGCCGTCCGAGGACGGCAAGGTGTACGACTTCTGGGCCGTCTCGCGGGACTGGGCGACGGACGACGCCGAGGTCACCGAGTTCCTGCGGAGCAACAACCACACCGTCGTCATGCAGGACGTGGACGCGCTCAACCTGCTGCAGAAGACGCTGGGTTCGGAGCGTACGGGGTACCAGGAACTGAGCATCAACATCGACACCGGCGGCCTCGCCGCCCGCCGTATCCTCGCCCGGCTGGTCGAGGAGGGCGACAAGCCCGTGGAGAAGGTTCTGTGAGCGACGGACCCACCGGGGAGATCTACCGCATCGACTGGCTGCCGGGCACCGACATCCTGCACGGCACCTGTCACTGCGGACGCGAGCACACCGCGCAGGACCCGATCGAGATGTGGGAGTGGATGCTCGCCCACCCGCAGGGACACGAGGTGGCAGCTCATGACTGACGTGTACGAGGCTGAACTCGTCGTCGGCCGACGCGAGTTCGCCGCCGCCGGGGTGCTCGCCCTCACCCTGCGCCACCCGCTCGGCGAGCCGCTCCCGGCCTGGGAGCCCGGCGCCCATGTCGACGTCGTGCTCGGTCCCGGTCTGGAGCGCCAGTACTCCCTGTGCGGTGACCCGTCCGACCGCGCTGCCTGGCGGATCGCCGTGCTGCGCGAGCCGGACGGGCGCGGTGGATCGACCCATGTGCACGAGCAGGTGGGGCAGGGCGACAAGGTCCGGGTGCGGGGGCCCCGCAACCATTTCGCCCTTCGGCCCGCGCCCCGCTACCGGTTCATCGCGGGCGGCATCGGCATCACCCCGATCCTGCCGATGCTGGCGGCCGCGGAGGCGGCGGGCGCGGAGTGGTCGCTGCTCTACGGCGGCCGGACCCGGCAGTCCATGGCGTTCACGGACGAGTTGAGCCGGTACGGCGACCGCGTCACCGTCGCCCCCCAGGACGAGAGCGGTCTCCTCGACCTCGCCCCGGTGCTCGACGACGTTCCCGACGGCACGCTCGTCTACTGCTGCGGTCCCGGACCGCTGCTCGACGCGGTGGAGGCCCGCTGCCCGGCCGGGCGGCTGCATGTGGAGCGGTTCACGCCGAAGGCACAGGAGACCGGCGGGAACACGGAGTTCGAGGTCGAGCTGGCGCGCAGCGGCGTGACCGTGACCGTCCCCGCCGATGTCTCCGTCCTCGACGCCGTGCGCGCCACCGGTGTGGAGGTGCTGTACTCCTGCACCGAGGGCACCTGCGGGACCTGTGAGACCGACGTCCTGGACGGTACTCCGGACCACCGGGACTCGGTGCTCACGGACGAGGAGCAGGAGGCCGGGGAGACGATGATGATCTGTGTGTCCCGGTGCCGGGGGCGGCGGCTCGTCCTCGACCTGTAGCCATCCGCAGATCCGCCTCGATCCCGGCGACCGTGTCCAGCAGATGCGGCAGCAGGTCGCGGCGGATCGAGGCGACGGTGTTGCGGCTGGCGTGCACCGGGATGTTCACGGCCGCCACCACCTCGCCGTCCCGGTCACGCACCGGGGCGGCGACCGAGCGCAGCCCTTCCTCCAGTTCCTGGTCGACGACGGCGTATCCCTGGCGCCGCACCCGGTCGAGCTCGGCGCGCAGCACCTCGGCGGAGACGATCGTGCGGGGTGTCAGTGCTCGCAGGTCGGCGCGGGAGAGGGCCAAGGCCCGTTCCTGGTCCGGCAGATGGGCGAGGATGACCCGGCCGACCGAGGTGACGTGGGCGGGGAAACGGGTGCCGACCGTGATCGCCGCCGTCATGATGCGGCGCGCGGGCACCCTCGCGACGTACACGATGTCGTCGCCGTCGAGGACGCACAGGGACGACGACTCCCGGGTGCGTTCGACCAGTTGCTCCAGATGCGGCTCGGCGATCCGTGCCAGGGAGAGGCCGGCGAGATAGGAGTAGCCGAGTTCCAGGACGCGCGGGGTGAGCCGGAAGGTGCGGCCGTCGGCGTGCACGTATCCGAGGTCGGCCAGGGTGAGCAGGAAGCGGCGGGCCGCCGCGCGCGTCAGTTCGCAGGCCCGGGCGACCTCACTGAGCGTCAGTTCCGGGTGATCGGCGTCGAAGGCGCGGATGACGGCCAGGCCGCGTTCGAGGGAGCGGACGAAATGAGGGGCTCGGGCTGCAGGCATCGTCGCCTCCAGAGGGACGCGCGAGCACGTCGGTGGCGCAGCCTGGACGCGCTCGTCAGCAAATGTCAACAATATTGTCAGCCAAGGGGATTGACCCCGACGGCCAAAGACTCTACTTTCGCGCAGTGCACCACTGTGCGCCATGCGCACAGCCTGTCGGAACAACGAAGTCTGCACAGGAGGAGCCATGCGTCGTCTGCTCGCCGCCATCGCGGCCGGAGCATTCCTGGTCACCGTGACGGCCTGCGGCTCGTCCGGGGACTCCGGAGCGTCGGACGATACGTCGTCGTCCGGCGGCACCACCAAGGTGAAGGTCGGCGTGATTCCCATCGTCGATGTCGCACCGCTGTACCTGGGCCAGAAGAAGGGCTTCTTCAAGAAGCAGGGTCTGGAGCTGGAGATGACCCTCGCGCAGGGCGGCGCGGCGATCGTGCCCGGCGTGGCCAGCGGCCAGTTCCAGTTCGGCTTCTCCAACTCCACCTCGCTGATGGTCGCCCAGTCCAACAACGTCCCGGTGAAGGTCGTCACCAACGGCATCGCCTCGACGGGCGTGCAGGGCAAGGACTTCGGAGCGCTCGTCGTCAAGGGCGACAGCAGCATCAAGTCCGCCGACCAGTTGGAGGGCAGGAAGGTCGCGATCAACACGCTCAAGAACATCAACGAGACCGCGGTGCGCGAGTCGGTGCGCAAGGCGGGCGGCGACCCGGACAAGGTGAAGTTCGTCGAGCTCGCCTTCGACCAGATGCCGGCCGCCCTCGACGGCGGGCAGATCGACGCCGCGATGGTGGTCGAGCCGGCGCTGGCCACGGTGAAGAGCCAGGGCGGCCGTGAGATCGCCTCGCCGCTGGTCGACATCGCCCCGAACCTCACCGTCGCGATGTACTTCACCTCCACGTCGTACGAGACCCAGCACCCGGACGTCGTCAAGAAGTTCAAGGCGGCCGCCGCCGAGTCGCTCGCCTACGCCGATGCCCACCCGGACGAGGCCCGCGAGATCGTGACGACGTACACGAAGATCCCGGCGGCCGTGCTGGCCAAGGTGACCCTGCCGGCCTGGCCCGCCGAGCCGGACCGCGCCTCGCTCGACGCGCTGGAGAAGCTGGGCCAGGCGGACGGCCTGTTCAAGACCGCCCCCGACCTGGACAAGCTGCTGCCGTGAAGGGGCTGAACCTCGCACTCGGCGCGGCCGGGCTCGCGGTCTTCCTCGCCCTGGGCGAGGCGGTGCCGCGGCTCGGCCTCGTCAAGGAGGCCTACTTCCCGCCCACCAGCCGCATCGCCGACGCCCTGGCCGGCGAACTCTCCGACGACACCTTCTGGACGGCGCTCGGCGACACCCTCACCGGCTGGGCGCTGGGCCTGCTGATCGCCGTCGGCGCCGGCATCGTGGCGGGCGTCGTCATCGCGGTGGTCCCGTACCTGCGGGACGCCACCGCCTCCACGATCGAGTTCCTGCGTCCGATCCCGTCGGTCGCGCTGATCCCGCTGGCGGTGCTGCTGTACGGCACCGAGCTGAGGTCGGTGCTCCTGCTCGTCGTGTACGCCTCGTTCTGGCAGGTGCTGATCCAGGTGCTGTACGGCGTCCAGGACGTCGACCCGGTCGCCGAGGAGACGGCGCGGTCGTACGGCCTCCGCACCTGGGCCCGGGTCCGCCACGTGCTCTGGCCGACCGCGCTCCCGTACGTCATGACCGGCGTCCGGCTCGCGGCGGCCGTGGCGCTGATCCTCGCCGTGACCGCCGAACTCGTCATCGGGGCACCGGGGTTGGGGCAGCGGATCGCGGTCGCGCAGAACTCCCAGGCGGTACCGGAAATGTACGCTCTCGTCGTGGTCACCGGCCTGCTGGGCCTGCTCATCAACGTGGGTGCCCGCACCGTGGAGCGGCGGGCGCTGTCCTGGCACCAGTCGGTCCGCGGGGAGGTGGCGGTGTGAGGCGCGTCCTGCTGCGGGTGTTCTTCCTGCTCGCGCTGCCCGTGCTGCTGGTCGTCGTGTGGTGGGCGGCGTCGGACGGCAGCACCAACGTGTTCTGGCCGCCGCTGCGCACGATCCTGCGGACCTTCCCGGACGTCTGGACGGCCGACCGCGTCAGGGACGACGTCCTGCCCAGCCTGCTGCGGCTGACGGCCGGTTACGCCTGCGCCGCCGCCGTCGGCATCGCGCTCGGTACGGTCATCGGCTCGTACCGGCGGGTGCGGGCGTTCTGCGAACCGGTCCTGGAGTTCCTGCGGGCGGTGCCGCCGCCGGTGCTGGTGCCGGTCATCATGCTGTTCGCGGGCATCGGCGACACCATGAAGATCGCGGTGATCGCCAGCGGCTGCGTCTGGCCGATCCTCCTCAACACCGTGGAGGGTGTACGGGCGGTGGACCCGGTGATGGCGGAGACAGCGAAGTCGTACGGCATCTCCGGCGTCGCCCGGCTCAGGGACGTGGTGCTGCGCTCGGCGAGTCCGCAGATCTTCGCGGGGCTCCGGCAGGCCCTGTCGATCGGCATCATCCTCATGGTCATCAGCGAGATGTTCGCCGCCAGCAACGGCATCGGCTTCACCGTGGTGCAGTTCCAGCGGAGTTTCGCGATCCCCGACATGTGGACCGGCATCCTGGTGCTCGGCCTGCTCGGCTTTCTCCTCTCCATGGTCTTCCAGGTGGTCGAGCGGCGGGTGCTCGGCTGGTACCACGGGCTGCGGGCCTCGACCCGGCGGTCCCCGTGACCCTCACGAAAGGGCGGTCCATGCACGCACTTGTCGTATCCGGCCTGCAGAAGGTCTACGAGGGGTCAGGGCGCCGGGTGGAGGCGGTCCGCGACCTCACCTTCACCGTCGAGGCGGGCGAACTCGTCTGCCTCGTCGGCCCGTCGGGCTGCGGCAAGACGACCCTGCTGAAGTGCATGGGCGGCCTGCTCACCCCGACCGCGGGCGAAGTGCGGCTGGCGGGCGAGAAGGTGAGCGGACCGCCGCCCGGAATGGCCTTCGTCTTCCAGGAGTACGGACGCAGCCTGTTCCCGTGGATGCGGGTCGGCGAGAACGTGGAACTACCCCTCAAGCAGAAGGACCTGAGCAAGAAGCGGCGCCGGGAACTGGTCACCGACGCGCTGGACTCGGTCGGTCTCGCGGACGCCGCCGGAGCGTACCCCTGGCAGCTGTCCGGCGGCATGCAGCAGCGGGTCGCCATCGCCCGCGCGCTCGCCTACGAGCCCCAAGTGCTGCTGATGGACGAGCCGTTCGCAGCCGTGGACGCCCAGACCCGGGCCGATCTGGAGGACCTGGTACGGGGGCTGTGGCGGGAGCGCGGGATCACGATCCTGTTCGTCACCCACGACATCGACGAGGCCGTCTACCTCGGCCAGCGCGTGATCGTGCTCTCCGCCTCCCCCACCGTCGTCCAGGAGCAGCTCAAGGTCGATCTGCCGGACGAGCGCGACCAGTTGCACACCCGGGTGGCCCCGCGCTTCGCCGAGCTGCGGACCCATGTGTACGAGCAGATCCAGGCGGCGAAGCGCGGAAGCGCCGATGCTGCCGGTCCCCCCGGGAAGTCGCTCACCTGATCCTCAGACCCGGCTGCCGGTGGCCGTGTCCGCCGACAGCCGCTGCGCCACGTAGATCGGGAGCACGGACAGCAGCACGAGCACGGCCGCCACCACGTTCACCACCGGCGCCTGCTGCGGTCGGGTCATGTTGTTGAAGATCCAGATCGGCAGGGTCTCGACGCCGGGTCCGGCCGTGAACGTGGTCACCACGATCTCGTCGAAGGACAGCGCGAAGGCCAGCAGCCCGCCCGCGAACAGCGCCGAGCGCACCAGGGGGAAGGTGACGTCGGCGAAGGCGCGGAAGGTGTTCGCACCGAGGTCCATCGCCGCCTCCTCGTACGACCCGGAGGTGCGCCGCAGCCGGGCGACGACGTTGTTGAAGACGACGACGATGCAGAAGGTGGCGTGTCCGACGACCACGGTGAACAGCCCGAGGCCGACGCCGAGCGGCTCAAGTACCGTGCTGAAGGCGGAGTTGAGCGCGATGCCCGTGACGATGCCGGGCAGCGCGATCGGCAGGACGACGACGAAGGAGATCGTGTCCCGGCCGAAGAAGCGGTGCCGGGCGACGGCGAAGGCGATCAGGGTGCCCAGCGCCAGGGCGATGGCGGTGGCGCCGAGTCCCGCCTTCACGGAGGTCCACAGCGCCTCCCGCGCACCGGAGTTGTGCCAGGCCACCGACCACCAGTGCAGGGTGAGTCCGGGCGGCGGCCAGCTCGCGCTGCGGTCGGGGTTGAGGGAGTTGACGAGGACGAGCAGCAGGGGCGCGTAGATCACCAGGAAGCCGATCCCGGCGGCGACGCGCAGCGCGATCCGCGCGGAGCGGGACAGTTGCACGGGGGCTCCTCTACAGGCTGCTCAGGGCGCCCGTGCGCCGCATCGCCAGCAGGTACAGCACGATGACGACGACGGGGACCGTACCGAGGGCGGCGGCCATGGGCAGGTTGAGTTCGATGTTGGAGTAGACGACGTTGCCGATCAGCTGGGTCTTGCCGCCGACGATCTGCACGGTGATGTAGTCGCCGAGGCTGAGCGAGAAGGTGAAGACCGATCCGGCGGCCACCGACGGCAGCACCATCGGCAGCACCACGGACCGGAAGGTCCGCAGGCCACGCGCCCCCAAGTCGGCGGACGCGTCGAGCAGGTCGGCGGGCAACTGCTCCAGCGCCGTGTGGATCGGCAGGATCATGTACGGCAGCCAGAGGTACGTCAGGGTCAGCACCGCCGCCGTCAGCCCGAACCCGGGGCCGCCCAGCCCGAACGGTTTCAGCATCCAGTCGGCGAGCCCGCCCTCGGAGAGGATGAGCCGCCAGGCGTACACCTTGACGAGGTAACTCGCCCACAGCGGCGTGAGGATGGCGACGACGAGCAGCGGCCGCCAGGTCGGCTTGGCGACCCGGGCGGTGTAGAAGGCGAGCGGGAAGGCGATCACCGCGCACAGGGCGGTGACGGCCAGCGCCACCCCCACGCTGCGCAGGACGACCTGCCGGTACACCGGTGTCGTGAACAGCTCGTGGAAGTTGTCCGTGGACCAGGCCTTCACCACCTCGGAGGTGAAGGAGTTCGTCGTCCAGAACGCGGAGACGAACAGCACGCTCAGCGAACCGAGATAGAGCACCGCCAGCCACAGCAGCGGCGCGGTCAGCAGCAGGGACAGCCGCAGGCGGGGGCGCCGGTGCAGCACCCCCGCGGTGCGCGTGATCAGGGCCATGCGTCAGCCCTTGATCTCGGTCCAGGCCTGGACCCACTTCGCGTACGGCACGCACTTGACGTCGGTGCGGCCGTCCAGGCAATGCTCGATGGGCGTGTTCCAGAAGGCGATGTTCTTCCAGTAGCTCTCGTCGGCCGCGTGGTAGGTCGTGCAGAAGTTCTTGTCGCTGGTCAGGGCGCAGGCCTTGGAGTTGGCGGGCGCCTCGCCGAAGTACTCGGCGACCTGGGCGTTGACCTTCGGGGAAATGATCCAGTCCAGCCATTTGTAGGCGCAGGCGGGGTGCTTGGCCCTGGCGGAGACCATCCAGGTGTCGGACCAGCCCGTCGCCCCCTCCTTGGGGACGAATGCCTTGACCTTGGCGCCCTCGTCGGTGGTGAGGTTGGCGATGACCTGCCAGGTGGTGCCGACGACGGAGTCACCGCTCTTGAAGGCGGAGATCTCCTTGAGGTAGTCGCTCCAGTACTCGCCGACGTTCGCGTTCTGCTGTTTGAGCAGGTCCACGGCGGCGTCGAACTGCTTCTGGTCCAGGGCGTAGGGGTCCTTGATGCCGAGGCCGGGTTCGGTCGCCTTCAGGTACAGGGCCGCGTCGGCGATGTAGATGGGCGAGTCGTACGCCGTGACGTGGCCTTTGTACTTGGCGGCGTCGTCGAAGACCGCGGACCAGGACGTCGGCGCGGGTGTGACCTTCTCGGTGTTGTACATCAGCAGGTTGGCGCCGCGGCCGTGCGGGATGCCGTACATCTGCCCGTCGACGGAGTTCCAGTCGCCGTCCTTCAACCCGCTGTAGATGTCCTTGTAGTGGGGGACGAGGGCGGTGTTGACGGGGGCCGCGTCGCCGGAGGCGATGAGGCGCAGCGAGGCGTCACCGGAGGCGGAGACGGCGTCGTACTCCCCCGTCTTCATCAGTTTGACCATCTCGTCGCTGCTGGCGGCGGTCTTGGAGTTGACCTGGCAGCCGGTCTGCTTCTCGAAGTCGCTGACCCAGTCGGTCTTCGGGTCGTTGGAGCCGTCCTCGACGTAGCCCGCCCAGGCGATCAGGTTGACCTGTCCCTCGGTCTTGCCGAGTTTCGAAGGGGCCTTCAGGTCAGGGGGGTTGAGGCCGGTGGCCGCGGAACCGTCGCCGTCGTCGGACGAACCGCAGGCGGTGGCGGCGAGGAGCAGTGCGGCGACGGCTGCCGCCGCCTTGAGGGTAGGGCGCACGACGTACTCCATACGTGAGGGGACGAGCGGGGGTGGTCAGTCCGGGACGGGCACGGCCACGGCGTGCCGGCGGTGCCACTGCAGGCGCACCCGGGTGCCGCGGTAGGCGGCGACGTCCTCGGAGGAGGTCTCCAGGTTCTGCTGGAGGGCGGTGAGGCGGCCGCCGGCGTCGAGGTCGACGAGGAAGCGGGTGGCGTCCCCGAGGTAGACGACCTCGGCGACGGTGCCGACGGCGGTGGCGTGCTCGGGCTGGTCGGCCTCGGCGGACTCCTTGAGGACGCGGATCTTCTCCGGCCGGATGCTGTAGGTGCCGGGGCTGCCGACGATGCGGTGGGCCGACTCGCCCTCCAGGAGGTTGGAGGTGCCGACGAAGGACGCCACGAACGGGGTCGCGGGGCGTTCGTAGACCTCGGCGGGGGTGCCGACCTGTTCGATGCGGCCCTGGTGGAAGACGGCGATGCGGTCGCTCATCGTCAGGGCCTCCTCCTGGTCGTGGGTGACGAAGACGAAGGTGATGCCGACCTCGCGCTGGAGCGCCTTGAGCTCGACCTGCATCTGCTCGCGCAGCTTGAGGTCGAGGGCGCCGAGGGGTTCGTCGAGGAGCAGGACGCGGGGGCGGCCGACGAGAGCGCGGGCGAGGGCGACCCGCTGGCGCTGGCCGCCGGAGAGCTGGGCGGGGCGTCGTTTGCCGAACCCTTCGAGCCGCACCTCCGCGAGGGCCTTACGCGCCCGCACCAGCCGCTCGGCCTTGGGCACCTTGCGGATCTTGAGTGCGTAGGCGACGTTCTGCTCGACGGTCATGTGCGGGAACAGCGCGTAGTCCTGGAAGACGGTGTGCACGTCCCGCTCGAAGGGGGCGAGCCCGGTGACCTCCTGTCCGGCGAGCTCGATCCGGCCGCCGGTCGGCGCCTCGAATCCGGCGATCATGCGCAGGACGGTGGTCTTGCCGGAGCCGGAGGGGCCGAGCATCGAGAAGAACTCGCCGTCCCGGATCTCCAGATCCACCCCGGCCACGGCGGTCGTCTCCCCGAACGACTTCCGCAGATCCTGCAACCGGATCGCCATTCCCTCCATGGGCGGGAACCTTCCTGGTGCTCTCGTGCGTTGACCTATTGACCGGAAACATATGAAGTCATAGTTCAAAGCTCAAGGCCCCCTTAGGGTAAAGCTTGAGTCAATGAGCAAGGTGGTGGCCGTGAAGCAGCAGCAGATGAACGGCGGCGCCCGGAAAGCCGTCTTCGCCCCGGTCGACAGCCGGGCGCGGGTCGACGCCGTGGTGCGCCGGATCGGCGACGCCATCGAGCTCGGCCTGCTGGCCGACGGCGAGCAACTGCCCGGCGAGACCGAGCTCGCGGGCCAACTGGGCGTCTCCACGGTGACCCTGCGGGAAGCGCTCATGGCGCTGCGCCAGCAGGGCCTGGTCACCACCCGCCGGGGCCGCGGCGGCGGCTCCTTCGTCTCCCTCCCCGAAGTCCCCGGCGAGGAACGCCTGAAGGTCCGGCTGCGCGGCTGGAGCACCGAGGAACTCCGCGACCTCGGCGACCACTGGGCGGCCCTGTCCGGCACGGCGGCCCGGCTCGCCGCCGACCGCACCGAACCGGACGACCTCGTCCAACTGCGCCGCACGGCAGAGGAGTTGAGCCGGGCAGCGGACGCGGCGGCACGCAGCCGGGTCTACGGCCGCTTCCACGTCGAACTCGCCGCGGCATCGCAGTCGGCCCGGCTCACCCGGGAGCAGGTGGCTCTGCAGACCGAGGTCGGCGCCCTGCTCTGCCTTGTGCTCGGGGACGACGAATATCGTGAAGAGGTCTCCCGGCGACTCCGATTCGTAATCTCAGCCGTGCAGGATGGGGCCCACGAATTGGCCAGGGACCAGGCCGAGCGGTGCGTCCAGGAGTCGACGTCGCGGCTGATCGCCCTGCGTCTGACGCTGTAGCCCGCACCGCTCGCGAGGTCCCCGTCCGCTGGAGGGCAGCCATGAGCCTCGCGACGGCAACGCTCGGCAAGGCACCGGAGGAATCGGTCGCGGCCCGCGTCCGCTCGACGCTGGAGGCCGTGTTCGACGCGGTCTCCGCGACCCGCGCCGACACCACGGCCCTGCTGGCCCGGGTGGCCGCCGCGGGCCGCCGCCCGGCCACCGTCGACCTCGCCGCCCTGCGTCCCGGCCTGCACGGCCGGCTCGCCCGCGACGAGCTGGTCTCCGGCGTCGGCTTCGTGGCCGCGCCGGGCCTGCTGAGCGACGTACCGGCGTGGCTGGAGTGGTGGCAGACCGGCTCCGACGGCGACGTACGGCCGCTGCTGCTCGACCTCGATCCCGAGCACTCGGCGTACGCCGACTACACCCACTGGGACTGGTTCGCGCTGCCCCGCGACACCGGGGAGCGGGCGGTGGCCGGGCCGTACGTCGACTACCTCTGCTCCGACGAGTACAGCCTCACCCTCTCCGCGCCCGTGCTGGTCGAGGGCCGGTTCGCCGGGGTGGCCGCCGCGGACGTGTATCTGCGGCACTTCGAGGCGGCCGTCATGCCGATGCTGCGCAGGCTGCCCGGCCCCGCGCGGCTGGTGAACGCGCGGGGCCGGGTGGCGGCGTCCACCGACCCGCGCCATCTGGTCGGCTCGCTCGGCAAGGGCCCGGACTTCGCACGGGTACTGACGACGGGCCGGCCGGAGCGCACCGACGGGATACGGCTGGCGCCGTGCGACGGGGTGCCGTTGGTGCTGGTGAGCACGGACCGGGTGTGACCGGGCCCGCCAGGGACACCGGTGAGCGCGGCTCGGAAGTGACCGGGCCGGCCAGGGACGTCACGGGGCGGTGTCGCGTCGCGAGCCTCACTCGGCCGCGGAAACCACCCTCAGATGCGCGGTCGACCGGCGCACCCCGCGCGGGCGTGCCGGAGCGCGCCGTGTCTCGCGCAGGACCAGGGTCAACCGCGTGTAGCCGAGGTCCCGGAGCGTGCCGGGCGTCTCGTCGACGACCCGGCACTCGGTGGCGCCCCAGCGCGGATCGGGGTGCAGCAGCGGCCGGACGGCGCCGTCGTGCGCGAAGGCCCGCTCGCCGACCGCCCTGATCCAGTGCGGCAGGCCGTGCCGGTAGGCGGCGTCCATGATCGGGTCCTGGGCGATGTCCCGGCGGATCGCCTGCAGTGCGTGGTCGTGCCCGTCCCGCTCCACCGCGGCGGCGAAGTGGGCCAGCATCGGCAGACACCAGCTCGACTCGTGCTCACCGAGCACGGCGCCGGCGTCCGGGTGGAAGAGCACGAACCTGAGGAAGTTGTCGTCCGGCATGGCGGTCGGATGCGGACCGACACCGCCGAAAAGTGACGCGAAAGCAGCGTTGGACAGAACGACGTCCCACCGCTCGTCGAGCACGAGCGAAGGGAAGGGAACCGCTTCCAGAAGGGTGGCGTAGTCCTGGAGATACGCCCGGGCCTCGGGACTGTCGGGGACGGACCGCGGCTGCGGCCGCTGCCCTCCTGCCTGTTGTGCCATCGGGAGGTCACCCCTCATTGCCTATGCGGCCACGCGCGTGGCGCCCTGATCCTGCTGCCCGGACGCGAACGGTGTCAACTATCGTGGCATTTCGTATCGGTTGACGGCTGAAATTGGCCACAGTTGTGGCGAGACCTGGATGTGCGTTCGAACAACGGCTACTCTCCCCGGAGTTCACGGCAACCGCTTGTGTTGAGCTGCTTGTGAGAAGCCTGTGAGAGACGTAGGAGATCTGTCGGTGGCGGATGGCTTCGCGAGTCCGGGTGCCCCGGTGACGGCTGTACTGCCGGCCGTCGTCGCTCGCGTCACCGCGCTCGCCGACCGGCTCGGTGTGCCGCACGCGGAGGTCTTCCACACCGGCCGCCTGTCGGTGGCCAGCGGTGTCCCCGAGTCCGTGGTCAAGGCCCTGCTGAGCGGCCGGCCGGCCGGGGAGCCGGACGTCCAGGCCCGCTTCCTGCAGCGTCTGGACCTGCTGCGCCGCACCCGTCTGAAGCCCAACGGCCGCAAGTACACCCAGCAGGAGATCGCCGACGGCGCCGGCATGTCGCGCCAGCAGGCGGGCGCCCTCATCAACGGTGACCGGCGTCCCACGATGGAGCACTGCGACGCCATCCAGCGCTTCTTCCGCGTGCACGCCGGTTTCCTCACGGCGGAGGACCCCGAGGCCCTGGCCGGTGCCCTGCAACGCACCGAGCAGGATCTCCTGCAACAGCTGGCCGACCGCGAGAAGGAAGCGGCCGCCGGCGCGGGCGACCCACTGGAGCAGCTCCTCCAGGACCACGGCGTCCGCGGAATCGCCTGGCGGGCCGCGCAGCTGCCCACCGACCAGCACCGCGACAAGGTCGCCGAGTGGCTGGACATGCTTCTGGAGAGCGTCAAACGGCCCGAGTCGTGAGCCGGGGGTTAACTGTGGGCATCGGTAGGGAAATGCGCCGCCTGTGCGGCGAGCTGGTCGCGGAGCTGCCCTTCCCCGCACCCGCGGCACATCCCACGGAGCTGTACACGGCCCTCTGCGAGGCGATGAGCCGCCGACGCGGCCGCCCGGTCCACTTCCGTACGGCCGCCTTCCCGGTCGGCACCGCGAGCGGCCTGTGGCTCGACATGGCCGACCAGGACCTGGTCGTCGTCGAGGAACGCACCGCCCCCGACCACCAGTTGGTCATCCTCGGTCACGAGCTGTGGCACATGCAGGCCGGTCACAGCAGCCACCACGTCGAGGGTGCCGCCGTCGCGGCCCGCATGCTCAGCGACGGCGGCGACCTCAGGGCGGCCGTCCTCAAGGTCGCCGCCCGCAGCCGCTTCGACCAGGCCGACGAGAAGGAGGCCGAGCGCTTCGGTCTCCTGCTGGCCAGCAAGTGCCGTACCTGGCTGGACGGTTCGTCGGTACGGGGTCCGGTGCAGCGGGACCGGCTGGCGGGCCGCATCGAAGCCTCGCTCGGATACCTGGGTCCGCAGGGCTGAGCACACCCGCTCCACAGGCCGACGCCGCCGCACCGCGGCCCTCATGTGGCGCTGCGCTCGCTCGCCTCCCGCAACTCCCGCTCCACGGTCCGCTCACGGACCCCGCCCGGCCGTCCGGCGGCCGTCCCCGGCCGCCCTGTCCGCAGCAGGTCCCGCCAGTGCTCCCGGCTCCAGTCCGCCGGCGCGGTTGCCCTCGTGAACTCCTCCACCAGCGCCACGAACCGCCCCGGGTCGGTGTGGAACGGGAAGTGCCCGGCGCCCTCGAAGATCTCCAGCCGGCTGCCCGGCATGGCCTCGTGCGCCCCGAAGGCGTGCCGCACCGGCACCACGCTGTCCCGGTCGCCCCAGAGCAGCATGGTGGGCATGCCCTCGGTGAGATAGCACCGGTCCAGCATCGTCACGACCTGCCCCCGCCAGTCCACCACGGCACGCAGGGTCCGGATGAACGCGTTGCGGGAGGTCTCGTCGGGCAACGCGTCGACGAGGTTCAGCAGATCGGGGGCGTCCTGTCCGAGATCGGTGTCCAGGATCTTCATCAGCCGCACCGCGAGCCCCACTTGCAGCCGGGCACCCGGCAACCGCAGTGCGGACAGCAGCAGATGGGCACCGGGCAGCGAGACGAGCCGCAGCATCGGATTGACCTCGCGCCCCACACCGCCCGCGCTCACCAGGATCAGCCGCTCGGTCCGTTCGGGGAACTGGTACGCGAACTGCATCGCCACTCCCCCGCCCAGCGAGTGCCCCACCAAGGTCGCCGACTCGATCCCGAGGGTGGTGAGGAGGTCCCGCACGCCGTTGGCGTAGGCGGCCACCGAGTAGTCGGCGCGGGGTTTGTCGGAGGCGCCGTGACCGAGCAGGTCGGGGGCGACGACGGTGTGGGTGCGGGCGAGGTCGGGGATCAGTTCGGCCCAGGTGGCCGAGGAGTCGCCGATGCCGTGGATGAGAACGAGGGCCGGTCCTTCGCCGGCCATGCGGAAGGCGCGCCGGTATCCGTGCACCACCCGGTACTGCAACTCCAGTTCGCCGTCACCCACCGGGCGCAGTCTCACGGTGCGCGCGGGGAGCCGATGCGGGACGTCGACCACGTTCGTGCCTCCCGTTTCCCCAGCCGCCCGCCCGGCCGTGCCTGGCCACCGGGTGCGGCTGAAAGCCCTGCCACTCCAGCGTAGAGCCCTGTTCCCGCACGTGATTTCGATCAGGTTTCACCTCGGCTAAGCGGGCGAACGGACGCCTGGCGCGACCGGATTGTCAGTGCCGGTTGGCAAGCTGGAGTCAGGCCCTCATTGGCGGGGCCGACCGACGAGCCGACTTGGGGAGAGCCGACCGATGCCCACCGCCGTACTGACCGACCGCGAGCGCACCGCTGTACAGGCCTACCTGCGGCTGCTGCACACCGTCCGGGCCGCGTTCGACGGCCCGCCGGACGGCAGGCGACCACCCGTCGTCCCGCCGTCCGTCCTCGCGGAGGCGGAGCGGGCGCTGGCGGAAGCGGGGCTGGCGGGCAACGAGGAGGAGTTCTTCCGCCTGCTGCAGAACTGGTGCCCGCCGGGCCGGTAGCGAGCCCGTCGGCGCACCGGCCGTGCCGCGCGTTCAGGCGTGCGGCACGACCACCGACGTGGCCACCAGCCCGTGCCGGACGGTCCAGCGGCCCTCGAACACCCCGCGCCGCCGCCCGCCCACGACCGGTCCCGGGACGAGCAGTTCGGCACGCAGGCGCCCATGGGGGTGGTCGCCGGGGTCGACGAGGATCTCGATGTCGGCCTCGGCGAAGTCGAGCCAGGTGCCGGTGAGGGGGAACCACGCCTTGTAGACGGACTCCTTGGCGCTGAACAGCAGCCGGTCCCAGTGGGTGCGGGGGTGGGTCTCGGCGAGGTGGCGCAGTACGACCCGCTCCCGGGGCAGCGACACGCTGTCGAGGACACCGTCCGGGAGCGGTCCGTGGGGTTCGGCGTCGATGCCCAGGGAGGCGAGGTCGGCCGAGCGGACGAGGGCGGCGGCGCAGTAGCCGTCGCAGTGGGTCATGCTGCCGGTGAGGCCGGCGGGCCACTGCGGGGCGCCGCGTTCGCCGGGCAGCACCGGCTGCGGGGGCACGCCGAGCTTCTCCATGGCCCGCCGGGCGCAGGACCGTACGAGGGCGAACTCCCGACGCCTCTTGGCGACGGACTGCGCGACGAGCGCGGCCTCCTCGGGGTACAGCGTGATGCCGTCCGGCTCTCCCGGTCCGTGCGTCTCCACGACGACCACGGAGTCCGGCAGCAGTTCCTCCATCACAACGCGCCGACCTCCCTGGGCGCGATCCGGCGCAGCCGCCCCGGTGGTTCGGGCCGCGGGCGCCACTCGCGGGGATAGCCGACCGACACCTCTTCGAAGCGGACGCCCTCGTGCCAGGTGGTGCGGGGGATGTGGAGATGGCCGTAGACCATGGTCTCGACGCGGTAGCGGCGGTGCCAGTCGGCGGTCAGCGCGGTGCCGCACCACATGGCGAACTCGGGGTGCCACAGGACGTCCGTGGGATGGCGGTCCAGGGGGTAGTGGTTGACCAGGACGGTGGGCAGGTCCGCGGGGAGCGCGTCGAGCCGGCGTTCGGTCTCGGCGACCCGGGCGCGGCACCAGGCCTCACGGCTGGGGTAGGGGTCGGGGTGCAGCAGGTGTTCGTCGTTGCAGACGACGCCGGTGCCGTAGGCGTACTCCAGGCCCTGTTCCTTGGACGTGCAGCCGGCGGGCAGGAAGGAGTAGTCGTAGAGGAGGAAGAGCGGGGCGACGGCCACCGGGCCGCCGGGTCCCTCCCAGACGGGACAGGGGTCCTCGGGGGTGGTGACGCCGATCTCCCGGCAGACCTCGACGAGGTGCTCGTAGCGGGCGACGCCGCGCAGGGTGACGGGGTCGCTGGGGTGGGTCCACAGTTCGTGGTTGCCGGGGGCCCAGATCACCTTGCGGAAGCGGCCGGCGAGGGTCTCCAGGGCCCAGCGGACGGCGCCGACGGTCTCCGCGACGTCCCCGGCGACCAGCAGCCAGTCGTCGTCCGTCTCCGGACGCATCCGCTCGACCAGGGCACGGTTCTCGGGATAGCCGACGTGCAGGTCGCTGATGGCCAGCAGTTGTCCGGTGGCACCGGCCCTCGACGTCACCCCCCGCCCCCTCTCCACGCGCCCGGACACGACCACGACAGCATATTCGGGCGCGGGCCGGGACAGTAGTTCAAGATCGAAAAATCCGTAACACGCACGTTGCACGCGAGGGCCCCGGCAGGCCGTATGATCGCCCCACCACCACCGCCATGAACTTCCCTTCTTGCAGGGCGGTTTGGTGACCCCTCTACCACCCTGGCCGGGCACGGCCTGCTTCGCCCTGCCCGAAAACCCCGAAAGGCGGCTTGCATGATCTCTCGCGTACGCGTCTGGCTCAACCGCACGTACGCGGAGAACGTGTTCTTCATGGATCAGCTGCGGAAAAATCCCAGCGATCGCGCCGTCGAGATCCATGCCACGCACGGCGACGCGGACTCCCCGGTGCTGGCCGCCGCCGACACCGCGGAGCTGGAGCCGGAGGGCCTGTCCCCGGCCGGGTACGTGGAGTACGCGCTCGACCAGTGCCAGCGGCGCGGGATCGACGTGTTCGTGCCGCGGCTGCACCAGTCGGCGATCGTGGCGCACCGGGCCGAGTTCGAGGCGGTCGGCACGGCGCTGCTGGCGCCGCCGCCGGAGGCGGTGGCCGTCTTCGAGGACAAGGTGATCGCCTACGAGGCCGTGCAGGCGATCGGGGTGCCCGTGCCGCCCTGGTGGCGGGTGCGGTCGGCGGACGAACTGGTGGCCGCGGTCGAGGAGTTGGAGGCGGCCGGCCACAAGGCGTGCTTCAAGCCGGCGTCCGGTGCGGGCGGGGTGGGCTTCCGTGTGATCACGCGCGCTCCGTTCTCGCTCGCCCACCTCAACGGCTTCCCGAGCCCGTACGTCCCGCTGGACGTCGTCGTCGAGGCGTTGCGGCAGGCCGACGAGGCGGTGGACTGGCTGGTGATGCCGCGCCTGGAACAGCCGGAGGTGTCGGTGGACTGCCTCACGGGTCCGGACAACCGGGTCCGGCTGGCGGTGGGCCGTACGAAGAACGGGCGTCGGCGCGGGTTCACGCTGCACGAGCAGTGGCTGGGGCCGGCGCGGATGATCGCGGAGGGCTTCGGGCTGCACTACCTGTCCAACATCCAGTTCCGGATGTTCGGCGACCGGCCGGTGTTGATGGACGTCAACACGCGTCCGGCCGGAGGGCTGCATCAGCTGTCGCTGTGCGGGGTCAACGCGCCGTGGGCCGCCGTGCAGCTGGCGCTGGGTGAGGACCCCGGGGAGATGGCGCCGCCGTTCCTGGGTCAGGACTACACCGTGGTGTCGGGGCCGCGGCCGCTGCGGCCGGTGTCGCTGCCGCAGCAGAGGGCTTTGGAACCGTTGCCCGCAGTGCCGGCGCCGGTGATGGCTGAGCCGGTTGCCAGTGAGGCGGCGGCTTCTGTTCTGCCGCTCTAGGGTTCGTTGCCGGGTGCGGGCCCATCGTGGCCTGTCCCGCGGCTTCCCGCGCCCCTGAGGAACCTCGGCCCAACCGGTATGGACCAATTTCCGTCCGTCACCTTGACAGGCGGATTGGTCCATACCAACTTTGTTGCGCACCCCCTGCACTCCCGAACACCCCCATTCCTTCAGGGAGATCGCGTGCGCAACAAAGCCAGACGTCCCAGACGTCGTCTCCTCGCCCTGCTCGCCACCGCCGGCCTCGCGCTCACCGGGGCCGTCGCCCTGCCCGGTACCGCTCAGGCGGCGAACATCCTGGCCAACCCGGGCTTCGAATCGGGCAGCCTCTCCCCCTGGTCCTGTACCGGCAACCTCGGCTCGGTCGTCTCCTCCCCCGTGCACGGCGGCTCCAAGGCCCTGGCCGGGGCGGTGAGTTCCAGTGACAACGCCAAGTGCAGCCAGACGGTCGCCGTACAGCCCAACACGGCGTACACGCTCAGCGGCTGGGTGCGCGGCAGCTACGTCTACCTCGGCGTCGACGGCGGCGCCTCCACCTGGACCTCTTCCCCGTCGGCGTACGCCCAGCTGAGCGTCGGCTTCACCACCGGTGCCTCGCAGACCAGCGCCACCATCTACACCCACGGCTGGTACGCCCAGGGCACCTACTACGCCGACGACATCAGTCTCGACGGCCCGGGTGGCGGCGGCGGTTCGGACACCCAGGCGCCGACCGCGCCCAGCAGTCTGCGTTCCACCGCCAAGACCTCCTCCACCGTGTCGCTGGCCTGGAACGCCTCGACGGACAACGTCGGGGTCACCGCGTACGACATCTACAGCGGCTCGAACCAGGTGCTCAGCGTCTCCGGTACGACGGCCACCGTCAGCGGGCTGTCCGCCAGTACCGCCTACACCTTCACCGTGAAGGCCCGGGACGCGGCCGGGAACACCTCGGCGGCCTCCAACTCCGTGAGCGTCACGACCGAGGCGGGCGGCGGTGGCGGTACCGGGTTCAAGCAGGCGGCGCCCTATCTGTACGAGGGCTGGGGCGATCCGCCGAGCGTGTCGACGGTGATGAGCTCGACCGGCATCAAGTGGTTCACGATGGCGTTCATGCTGGACGGCGGCGGCTGCAACCCGATGTGGGACAGCAGCAGGCCACTGACCGGCGGCGTCGACCAGACCGTCATCAACCAGATCCGCTCGGCTGGCGGGGACATCGTGCCCTCGTTCGGCGGCTGGCAGGGCAGCAAGCTCGGCGCCAACTGCTCCTCCGCCAGTGCGCTCGCCGCCGCGCTCCAGAAGGTGATCGACGCCTACTCGCTCAAGGCGATCGACATGGACATCGAGAACACGGACGAGTTCGAGAACGAGGCCGTGCAGGCCAGGATCCTCACCGCGCTGAAGACGGTCAAGGCCAACAACCCCGGCCTGAAGACCATCGTCACCTTCGGCACCTCGACCACCGGACCGACGTACTACGGCAACCGGCTGATCGAGCAGGCCAAGTCGATCGGCGCCGACATCGACGTCTTCACCATCATGCCGTTCGACTTCGGCGGCGGCTCCGACATGTACGGCAACACCGTGAACGCGACGGAGGGCCTGAAGGCCAAGCTGAAGTCGACGTTCGGGTGGGACGACGCCACTGCCTACTCGCACATCGGCATCTCCGGCATGAACGGGCTCAGCGACCAGCAGGAGCTGACGAGCCCGGCCGTCTGGACGCAGATCCGCGACTGGGCGAACTCCCACCACATCGCCCGGCTCGCCTTCTGGTCGGTCAACCGGGACCGGCCGTGCCCGGGTGGCGGCGTGGTCAGCAACTGCTCCGGCATCAGCCAGAACAACTGGCAGTTCACCTCGATCACGGCCGGCTTCACCGGCTGACGCTCAACCGGAACCGTACCCCCACGCCTGCGCCAACTCGGCCAGGCGTGGGGGCAGTTCGGTGTGCGGGTCCGCCGGACGCGCGGGCTGGACGCGCCCCGACCTGATGGTGCTGCTCCAGTCGCCGAGCTGAGGGCGGAAGGCGCCGTGGTCCTGGTCGCCGTAGTCCAGCATGGCGGACTCCCAGGGGACCTCCAGGTAATCGCACAGGCCGCGGGTGGTCCGCTCGGGCTCGGCGGTGAGTTCCTCGTACGTGAGCACGTGGGCGTCGAGGTGCAGCCGCGCCTCCTCCAGCTTCTCGGCGTACTCCAGGACTTCGGCCCGGATGGCCGCGTGGTCGGGGTCCGTGCGGCGGTTGGTCAGCGAGGTGACGACGGCGCCCGGGTGGCGCAGCAGGACGATGTACTTCGCCCGTGGCCAGCATCGGTGCAGCCGGGGCCAGATGAGGGTGTTGGCCGGGGTCTTGTCGACGATGACGTCCTTGCCGCTGCGGACGAGTTCGAGGTGCAGCACGCGGTCCCACAGCACGTGCTCCAGCTCCTGCCGGTCCAGTTCGAGGGCCTTCATCGCCTCCGCGGTGAAGTCACGGCTCAACTCCACGTGCAGGGTGCGCAGATGCATCTCGTGCGGGGCGCGGACGCGGGTGTGGCTGTTGAGGAGCACGCGCAGCAGGGTGGAGCCCGAGCGCACGGAGGAGAGCACGAAGACCGGTGACTCGACCAGGCGCGGGGCGCGCGGGGCGGTGTACCGGTCGGCGGCGGGCCGGGTGCGGGGCGCCGGGACGGCGTCCAGGTTCCGGCGCGGCGGGCTGACCGCCTCCTTCATCAGCCTCCCTCGACGCCTCAGTCCCTTGCCGATCGCCGACCTGCGGGGGTCTCGCACCTTGCCACCTCTCTCTCGCGTGCCTTGCGTTCCGCATCCCAGGGGCGGCAGGCGAAGCGAAGGTGTCGGGGAGGGAAACGGGAAAGGTCACGGCGGGCCGAGAACCCGCCGTGACCTGGTTACTTACCGCTTTCTTAATTCTTCGTGGGAAAGCGTGCTCAGTCCCGCCCCGACCCCCGGTACAGCTCCAGTTCCCCGTCCAGTTCCACGGCGAGCACCGTCGCGTGCGGGTCGAGGGCGGTGCGCGCGGGCGGGTCGATCCACAGCACGCCCACCGCGTCGTGCAGCCCGCCGATGACACGGTGGCCGAGCTCGCTGCCGGTGCCGAGGACGGTGACCCTGCGGACCGGGGTGACCAGACCGCGGACGCCGATCTCGGCGCGGGGGATGTCGAACAGGGTGAGGTAGAGCGTGCGGCGGTCGGCCGAGAGGGTGCTGGGCCCGTAGTGGTGCCCGGCCGGCAGCCCGCGGACCGTCCCGTACACGGCCTCGGAGTGCCTGGCGATCCACTCCCCCAGCCCCTCGAGGCGCTCCACCTGCGGCTGCGGGATGGTGCCGTCCTCCCTGGGACCGACGTCGAGCAGCAGGTTGCCGCCGCCCCCGATGGTCTCGGTGAAGCAGCGGATCAGCCGGCTCAGCGGCTTGTGGTTGTGGTCGGCGTGCTGGTAACCCCACGAGTCGTTGATGGTCAGGCACAACTCCCACGGCCCGGGGGGCGGTTCGATGGGGGCGCCCTGTTCGGGGGTGGCGTAGTCGCCCTCGCCGAGCATGCGCGCGTTGAGGACGACGTCCGGAACGTACGACCTCATGAGCGCGGCGAGTTCGGGGATGCGCCACTGTTCCTCGCTGCGCTCCCACTCGCCGTCGAACCACATCAGGTCCGGCCGGTAGCGGGAGGCCAGTTCGCGGATCTGACCGTCGCGGTAGGCGAGGAACCGGTCCCAGGCCGCCAGGTCCTCGTCCTCCGCCGCGCACTCGGAGTAGGGGTTGTCCGCCTGCTCCGGCGGGCGGCCCGGCTTGCGGGTGGTGGCGTAGTCGGGGTGGTTCCAGTCGGAGTGCGAGTAGTAGAGGCCGACTTTCAGCCCCTTCTCGCGCAGGGCCTCGGCATACCCGCCGAGGTAGTCCCGCCCCAGGTTCAGCTCGCCGTACGCCGTGTCCCACAGGGCCACTCCGTCGTGGTGGCGGCTCGTCAGCACCGCGTACCTCGCGCCCGCGCGGGCGAACAGGCCGGCCCACTCGCGCGGGTCGTACCTGGCGCCGGTGAAGCGGTCCAGCTGGGACATGTACTGCTCGTGCGGGACGCTGCCGTCGTAGAACGACCAGGACTCGGGGACGCCGTCGACGGCGTAGATGCCCCAGTGGACGAAGATCCCCAACTTGGCGTCGGTGAACCAGGGTTGCATCGGCACGGCTCACCCCCTGCGGAGCCGGAGCGTCAGGATCTGGAAGGGCCGCAGCGCGACGGGGACGGCGCCGTCCGTGAGGTGCGCGGCCTCCAGGGGACGCTCCAGCAGGTCGGTGATCTCGGCGCCCGCGAGCGGGAACCCGGTCCGCAGGACACCCTGTGCCCGGCCGCCCCGCGACTCGTACAGCCGCACCACCACATCGCCGGAGCCGTCGTCGGCCAGCTTGACCGCCTCCACGGTGAGGCCCTCGCCGTCCGCCGACACGACCGGCTCGGGCTCGCCCGCCGAATCCGCCACGCGCAGCGGCAGGTTCAGGGCGTAGCCCTCGGCGACCGCGTCCTCGATGCTCGCGCCGGGCAGCAGCGAGTAGGTGAACCGGTGCATGCCCTGGTCGGCCTCCGGGTCCGGGATGCGCGGCGCGCGGACCAGGCTGAGGCTGACCTTCGTCGTCGTGCCGCCGTCCTCGCGGACCGTGCGGGTGACGTCGTGGCCGTACGTGGAGTCGTTGATGACGGCGACGCCGTAGCCGGGCTCGCCGACGTGCACCCAGCGGTGGCCGGAGACCTCGAAACGGGCCGCCTCCCAGCTGGTGTTGGTGTGGGTGGGCCGCTGGATGTGGCCGAACTGGATCTCGGCGGAGGAGTGCGGGGCGCGGATGTCCACCGGGAAGCCCGCCTTGAGGATCTTCTCGGCCTCGTGCCAGTCGATCTCGGTCTCGAAGTCGATGCGCGGGCTGCCCGCGCGCAGGGTGATGGTCTGGGTGAGCGTCGAGCCCTTGCCGAAGGAGCGCTGCACACGGATGGCGGCGCGGAGCGGGTCCTGCTCGACGACCTCGACCGCCGATGCCTCCAGGAGGTCCACGTAGCGGTTCCGGTAGTGCTTGTCGATGTCCCAGGCGTCCCAGTAGTTCGGGAGGTCGGTGTGCAGACGCAGCAGGTTGCCCTGGTCCGCGAGGACTTCGCGCTGGGCTCGCAGGTCGAACACGGAGGCCAGCGTGCCGTCCTCCGCCACCTCCACCCGCACCAGGCCGTTGTCGAGGACCCGGCCCTCGACCGTCACGCCCCGGTCGGGAGCGGACGGCGCCAGGGCGGCGCTGCCGTTCGCGGGCACGGCGACGTACGCCAGCGCTCCCTCCGCCGTACGGACCACCTCGGCGCGGTCATAGGGGCTGGTGTTGAAGACCCGGGGAGCGCCGCCGCCCAGTGCCGCGACCGCCTCCGCCGTCAGCTCCTCCAACTCCGCGGCGACGCGGGCGTATTCGGCCTCCGCCTCGCGGTGCACCCAGGCGATGGAGGAGCCCGGCAGGATGTCGTGGAACTGGTGGAGCAGGACCGTCTTCCACAGGCGGTCGAGCTTGTCGTACGGGTAGGTGTAGTCCGGCGCGTGCAGGGCGGCCGTCGTCGCCCACAGCTCGGCCTCGCGCAGCTTGTGTTCGCTGCGGCGGTTGCCCTGCTTGGTGCGGGCCTGGGAGGTGTAGGTGGCGCGGTGGAGTTCGAGGTAGAGCTCGCCGTTCCAGACGGGGGCGTCCTCGTACTCGGCGCGGGCCTTGGCGAAGAACTCGTCCGGGTGCTCGACGACGACCTTGGGCGAGCCCTCCAGGTCGGCGAGGCGGCGGGCGCGTTCCATGATCTCGCGGGTGGGGCCGCCACCGCCGTCGCCCCAGCCGAAGGGGGCCAGCGAGCGCGTACCGGCGCCCTTCTCGGCGTAGTTGCGGACCGCGCGGTCCATCTCCTCGCCGCTGAAGCGGGCGTTGTAGGTGTCGACGGGCGGGAAGTGGGTGAAGATGCGGGTGCCGTCGATGCCCTCCCACCAGAAGGTGTGGTGGGGGAACTTGTTGGTCTGGTTCCAGGAGATCTTCTGGGTGAGGAACCACTCGTTGCCGGCGAGCTTGGCGAGCTGCGGGTAGGCGGCGTTGTAGCCGAAGGAGTCGGGCAGCCAGACGCCCTTGGTCTCGATGCCGAAGTGCTCGATGAAGAACCGCTTGCCGTGGATGAGCTGGCGGGCGATGGCCTCGCCGCCGGGCAGGTTGCCGTCGGACTCGACCCACATGCCGCCGACCGGCGCCCACTGGCCCTTCTTCACGGACTCCTGGATGCGGGCCCAGACGTGCGGGTAGTGGTCGCGGACCCACTCGTACTGCTGGGCCTGGGAGCAGGCGAAGATGAAGTCGTCGTACTCGTCGGCCAGGGACGTCACGTTGGAGAAGGTGCGGGACGTCTTGCGCTTGGTCTCGCGGATGGGCCACAGCCAGGCGGAGTCGATGTGGGCGTGGCCGACGCCGGAGACGACGTGCGCGCTGGCGTGGGCGGGCTTGGCGAGGACCGGGGCGAGCACCTCGCGCACGGCCGCCGCGCTGCCGGAGACGTCGTCGAGATCGAGGGTGTCCATGGCCCGGTCGAGGGCGTGCAGGATCTCGTGGCGGCGGGGCTCGTGGTCGCCGAGGTGGGTCATGACGCCGAGCAGGACCTGGATGTCCAGGTCGAGGTGCCAGACCTCCTCGTCGAGGACGGCGATGTCGGCGCGCAGGAAGGTGTACAGCGGCTTGTCGCCGGCCGTCAGCACATCGCCCAGCAGGGTGGGCGCGGAGAAGTTGTTCGCCAGGATGTCGGGGTTGGAGGCCGCCTCGACCAGGTAGTCGATCTGCTCGCCGCCGGTGGCGGGGTTGGCGATCGGGACGTACTGGTTGAGCGGGTTGACCGCCTTCAGGGGCCGCCCGTCGGGCAGGTGGACGAGGGCCTCGGCCTGGTTGCCGGGCCAGTCGCCGACGAACCCGAGGTCGATGACCGCCTCCACGCGCCGCCCGGCGAACGCTGCGGGCACCTCGCCGCGCATCCGGAACCAGGTGGTGCCCCAGGGCGGGCCCCACGGGGTGCCCATGGCGAACGGCTCGTAGCGGGCGGCCGTGGCCTCCTCGAAGGAGACCGGCTCCCCGGGCGCCTGCCAGGCCTCGACCTCGAAGGGGACGGTGGCCGCGTAGATCGCGGGCTTGATGCGCTGGGTGTGGAGGCGCTCTACGCGCTCCTCGATGCGGCGGCGTTCGTCGTGCATGGAGAGCTCCAGGGAGGAGGGAGATCAGGGAAGGCGGAGAGGAAAGGCCCTCACCAGCAGGTGGAGAAAGCGCTTACCAGCGGGTGTTTCACCTAAGGTACGCCAGGCCCGGATGGACCTCGCGGTAGCCCTCCACCAGCCGTCGGGCGACGTTCACGGAGTCGACCAGCGGATGCAGGGCGAAGGCCTTCACCGCGGTCGCGCGGGAGCCGGACCCGGCCGCGGCGAGCACTTCCCGCTCGACCGCCTTGACCGCGCAGACCAGGCCGGTGGCGTGGCCGGGCAGCGGGGCGACGGCGACGGGGTGGGCGCCGTTGGCGTCGACGAGGCAGGGGACCTCGATCACGGCATCGTCGTCGAGCACGGAGAGCGTGCTCCGGTTGCGGACGTTGAGGATCAGGGTGGTGCGCTCGTCGCGGGCGATGGCCCGCATCAGGGCGAGGGCGACCTTCTCGTAGCCGCCGGAGAGGTCGTCGGCGTCGCGCTCGCCGGCGCCGGCGGTCTCCCGGTTCTCGGACATGTAGGTGGCCTCGCGCTCGGCGCGGGTGCGGTCCCAGAGGTCCAGGGCCTTCGCACCGGGGGCGCCGACCTCGTCGTAGAAGCGGGCCTGCTGGTCGTGGAGGAAGGCGCCGCGGGTCTTCTCGGCCTGCTGGTAGGCCCGGACGGCCTCGCGGTTGAAGTAGTAGTAGTGCAGGTATTCGTTGGGGATCGCGCCGAGGGACTGGAGCCAGTCGACGCCGAAGAGCTTGCCCTCCTCGAAGGAGCCGAGGAGCCCGGGGTCGGCCAGCAGGCGCGGGAGCTCGTCGCGGCCCGCGACGCGCAGGCCGCGGACCCAGCCGAGGTGGTTGAGGCCGACGTAGTCGATCCAGGCCTCGCGCGGGTTCGCGCCGAGCACGCGGGCGATACGGCGGCCGAGGCCGACCGGCGAGTCGCAGATGCCGATGACCCGGTCGCCGAGGTGGCGGGACATGGCCTCGGTGACGAGACCGGCGGGGTTGGTGAAGTTGATGACCCAGGCGCCGGGGGCGAGGCGGGCCACCCGCCGGGCGATGTCGACGGCGACCGGGACCGTGCGCAGGCCGTAGGCGATGCCGCCCGCGCCGACCGTCTCCTGACCGAGGACACCCTGCGCCAACGCCACCCGCTCGTCGTTCGCCCGGCCTTCCAGGCCGCCCACCCGGATCGCCGAGAAGATGAAGTCGGCGCCGCGCAGCGCCTCGTCGAGGTCGGTGGTGGCGGTCACCTCGGGGGCGTCCGGGACCCCGGCGGCCTGCTCGGCGAGCACCCGGGTCACCGCGGTGAGCCGGCCGGCGTCCAGGTCGTGCAGGACGACCTGGGTCACCCGCCCCTCGCCGCGATCGCCCAGCAGGGCCCCGTACACGAGCGGCACCCGGAACCCGCCGCCGCCCAGAATCGTCAGCTTCACGCTTGAGCCTTTCCCGCCGGCACCACCTCGACGCCCGCCTCCTCCAGGGAGGCCCGCGTCACCGGGTCCACCGGCGCGTTCGTCACCACCACGTCCAGGTCCTCGGGACCGCAGACCTTCGCCATCCCCGTACCCGGGAACTTCGCCGCGTCGGCGAGCAGCACCACCTTGTCGCTCGCCTTGATCATGGCGCGCTTGACCGGCACCTCGACGACCGTCGTGTCCATCACCTGCCCGCCGGGGCGCACGCCGCTGGTGCCGAGGAAGAGCCAGTCGGCGTGCAGCTGGCGCAGGTTGTCCTCGGTGAGGAAGCCGACCAGGGAGCGGTACTCGCGGCGGACCATGCCGCCGAGCAGGACCAGCTCGATGCCCTCGTCGTCGGCGAGCTCCTCGTAGACCACCAGGTTGCTGGTGATCACCGTGAGGCGGCGGCCGTGCAGCTGACGGGCGAGGCGGTAGGCGGTGGTGCCGATGTCGAGGAGGACCGACTGACCGTCCTCGACCATGGCCGCCGCGCGCGCCGCGATCGCGTCCTTCTCGGTCACGCGCACCTCGGCGACCTCGGCGAAGGGCTGGTCGCCCTCGTCGGCGACGGCACCGCCGTGGACGCGCGTCAGCAGCCCGTCCTCCTCGAGTTTGACCAGGTCGCGCCTGATCGTGGCGGGGCTCACACCCAGCTGCTCGGAGAGATCGGTCACGGCCGCGGGACCGCCCGAGCGCAGGGCCCGCAGGATGAGTTGATGTCGTCGTTCTGCCAGCACACCGTGAACACTACTCGTCATCTTCAATCAAATCCATGCTCACTTCTGCTCGGGTATTGACCAATCGTGCGGAGCGGCGCACGATTCCGGTCATCGAAATTGACGTGTTTTGACGAGAGGCGCTGCCGGTGGATGACGACAGGCCCGATGTGCTCCTGACCGGGCTGCTCTTCTACGACCTCGTCCTCACGGGCCTCGGGAAACCCCCGACGCCGGGCGAGGAGATCTGGACGGGCGGCATGGGCTGCGGCCCCGGCGGCATCGCGAACCTCGCGGTGGCGGCTTCCCGGTTCGGTCTGCGCACCTCGCTGGCCACGGTCTTCGGCGACGACTTCTACGGCGAGTACTGCCGGGACGTGCTGTGCGACCAGGAGGACATCGACCTCTCGCTCTCCCGCACCGCGGACGGCTGGCCCACCCCCGTCACCGTCTCGCTGGCCCAGGGCCACGACCGCGCCCTCGTCACCCACGGCTCCGAACCCCCGTTCTCGCAGGACGTGCTGATGGGCGACCCGCCCGCGGCGCGCACCGCCCTGGTGCACCTGGAGGCCGGGCCCCGCGAGTGGATCGCCGAGGCCGCCGCGAACGGCACCCGCATCTACGCCGACGTCGGCTGGGACCCCACCCAGCAGTGGTCCACGGACCTGCTGGACCAGCTGCGGCTGTGCCACGCCTTCCTCCCGAACGAGTCCGAGGCCATGGCCTACACCCGCACCGACAGCGCGGTCGCGGCCCTCGGCAGACTCGCCGAACTGGTGCCGGTCGCCGTGGTCACGCGCGGCGGGCACGGGGCCGTCGCGGTGGACCAGACGACGGGCGAGTACGCGGACGTCCCGGCGCTCGACATCGATGTCCTGGACGCGACCGGCGCCGGTGACGTGTTCGGCGCGAGCTTCGTCGCCGCCTCGCTCGGCGGCTGGCCGCTGGAGGAACGGCTGCGGTTCGCGGTGCTCGCCGCCGGGCTCTCCGTCCAGCGGCCCGGCGGGGCGCTCGCGGCCCCCGGCTGGTACGGCGTCGACCGCTGGTGGCGCTCCCTGACCGACCCCGGCCTGAGGTCGGCGTACGGCTTCCTGGCGGACCGGCTCCCGGACGATCCCGGGCCGCCCGTCGCGTACGCACCCGTGACCCCACCCGCACGGCAGACCTGACTCCCCGAACCAGAACTCCCCCACGCCCCTTCCCTGCGAAGCCCGAAAAGATCCGAAAGGCGGTGGGAGCTGTGCGGCTCTCACGAAGAGGCCTGCTGCGCGCGGGCCTGGCCGGTACGGCCGCCACGGCGCTCGGCGGCCTGGCGTCCGGCTGTGCCGTTCCGACCGGCTCGACCGGCCGGAACATGGTGCTGTGGTACTGGAGCGGCGGCCTGAGCGACAGCGTCGTGAAGAACGCCAAGGCCCGCTACGACAGCTCCGTGGACCTCCAGGCCATCCAGATCGGCGGCCAGTACCGGTCCAAGCTGATCACCACCATCACCGGCCGGGCCCACATCCCCGACATCGCGGGGCTCAAGGGCGAGGACATGGCCGCCTACCTCCCCAACGCGGACCAGTTCATCGATCTGCGGACGCTGGGCGCGGAGAAGTACCAGGACCGGTACCTGTCCTGGAAGTGGGACCAGGGCATCGCCGACGACGGCACGATGGTCGGCTTCCCCATCGACTGCGGGCCGGTCGCGCACTACTACCAGTACGAGGTCTTCCGGAAGGCCGGGCTGCCGTACGAGCCGGACGACGTGACGAACGAGCTCAGCACCTGGGAGAAGTTCTTCGACGCGGGCGTGCGGCTGGGCAAGCGGGTGCCGGGGGCCCGGCTGCTCACCGACGTCAACTCCGTCTTCGAGAACGTCGTGCAGCAGGGCGCCGAGCGGTACGTCGACAAGGACCGCCACTTCATCGGCGACCAGGAGCATGTGCGCCGGGCCTGGGCCCTGGCCGTGGAGGCCAAGCGGCGCGGCATCGTCTCGGACCTGGTCAGCGGCACCCCGGACCAGTTGTCGGCCATCCAGGACGGCAAGCTGCCGAGCCAGCTCAACGCCTCCTGGGCCTCCTTCGACATCAAGAACGGCGTGCCGAGGACCAAGGGCAAGTGGCGGGTGGCTCAGATGCCGGTGCGGCCCGCCAACAACGGCGGTTCGTTCCTGTCGATCACCAAGGCGTGCCGGGAGCCCGAGCAGGCGTTCCAGATCATCACCTGGCTCCTCGACGCGAAGAACCAGGCGCAGGGTTACGTCGACGCGGGCCTCTTCCCCTCCACGCCCGCCTCCTACGACCTGAAGCAGATGCGGGAGCCGGACGAGTTCTTCGGCGGCCAGGTCACCACCGACGTCTTCGGGCCGGCCGCGCAGAAGATCGCGGTCGCCTACAACAGCCCGTTCGACATCGCGCTCGGGCAGCCCCTCAAGGACGAGATCAAGAACGTCGGCGTCCTCGGCAAGGACCCCAAGAAGGCCTGGAGTGACGCCATGAGCAAGTGCCGGCGCATCGCGAAGCACCTGGGGGTGAGCCACTGATGGCCGTCCTGGAGCGGACCCCGCCCGCCGTCGCGCAGCCGCCGGCGGCCAAGCCCCGGTCGGGCTTGCGCAAGTACTGGCATCTGTACGCCGCCATCTCCCCCTTCTATCTGATCTTCCTCGGCTTCGGCCTGTTCCCGGTCGGCTTCTCGCTCTACCTGTCCTTCCACCGCTGGGACGGCCTCGGCTCGATGGAGTGGGCCGGACTGTCGCAGTACCAGTACCTGCTGAGCGACAGCGACTTCTGGAACTCGATCGGCAACACGATCATCATCTGGGCGCTGGCCACCTTCCCCATGATCTTCCTGGCGATGGTCACGGCCGTGATGCTCAACTCCGCGGTCCGCTTCAAGGGCCTGTACCGCGTCGCCTACTTCCTGCCCAACGTCACCTCGGTCGTCGCCGTCGCGATCGTCTTCGGCTCGATCTTCTCCACCAACGCGGGCATGGTGAACGCCGTTCTGCACGCGGTCGGGATCGACCAGGTGGCGTGGCTGAACACCCCGTGGGGCATCAAGGTCACCATCGCCGCGCTGATGACCTGGCAGTGGACCGGCTACAACGCGATCATCTTCCTCGCCGGCCTCCAGACCATCCCGAGCGACCTGTACGAGGCCGCCCGCATGGACGGTGCCGGTCCGGTCCAGACGTTCTTCCGGATCACGCTGCCGCTGCTGCGGCCGACCCTGCTCTTCGTCCTGGTGGTCTCGACGGTGACCGGGTTGCAGAGCTTCTCCGAACCGCAGGTGCTGCTCCAGACCTCCTCCAACGACTCGACGTTCGCGGGCGGTCCGGGCCACTCCGGCCAGACGATGGTCCTCTACTTCTTCCAGCAGACCTTCGACAACAACGACTTCGGATACGGCGCCGCCGTGGCGTGGGGCATCTTCCTCGTCGTCGTCCTGTTCTCGATCATCAACTGGCGCCTCGTGCAGCGCCGCGGCGACTAGGAAGGGCGCGCATCATGGCATCCATCAAGGAGTCCCGCACTTCTTCCCTCAAGGGATCTCGCCGCAGAGGGATCGCGCTGCACCTCCCGCTGATCATCGGCACGCTGGTCTCGGCCTTCCCGTTCTACTGGGCCGTGATCATGTCGACCCACAGTTCGACGGAGATCTTCTCCTACCCGCCGAAGCTGCTGCCGGGCACGCACTTCCTGGAGAACGTCCGCAACCTCTTCGACGCCGTCGACTTCTTCGGGTCGATGTGGAACTCGCTGCTCGTCGCGGTGTCGGTGACCTTCCTGGTCCTGCTCTTCGACTCGCTCGCCGCGTTCGTCTTCGCCAAGTTCGAGTTCCCCGGCAAGAACGTGCTGTTCGGGCTGCTCATGGTCATCTTCATGGTGCCTGCGCAGCTCTCGGTCATCCCGCAGTTCGTCATCATGGCCAAGATCGGCTGGATCGGCTCGATGACCTCGCTGATCGTGCCGGCCGCGGCGAACGCCTTCGGCATCTTCTGGATGCGGCAGTACATGAGGACCGCCATCCACGACGAGCTGCTGGACGCCTCCAAGCTCGACGGCGCGAACTTCCTGCGCCAGTACTGGCACGTGGCGCTCCCCGTGGTGCGCCCGGGTCTCGCCTTCCTCGGCATCTTCACCTTCATGGGCCAGTGGAACGACTTCGCCTGGCCCCTGATCGCCCTCACCGACCCCGGCAACGTCACATTGCAGGTCGCCCTGTCCCAGCTCAACGGCACCCACGGCACCACGGACTACGGCATCGTGATGACGGGCGCGCTGCTCGCCCTCATCCCGCTGCTGATCGTGTTCGCGGTCGGCGCCAAGCAGATCATCGGCGACCTCGCGAAGGGAGCCGTCCGCGGATGAACCGCGATCCGCTCGATCCGCTCATCGCCCTGCGCCCCTGGGAGGCCCCCGAGGTGACCTCCTGGGGGCGACTCCCCATGAACGCCGTCGACCGGCGCTCCGGATCACTCCCCCTGGACGGCGACTGGCGTTTTCAGCTGCTGCCCGTTCCGGAGGCGCCGGTCGGCGGCTCCTGGTCGGTGGCGCACGTCCCCGGCGTCTGGACGATGCAGGGCACCGACGACCTGCCGCAGTACCTCAACATCCGCATGCCGTTCGCGGAGTTCCCGCCTCTGACGCCCGCCGCCAACCCGACAGGCGTCCATGAGCGCGAGGTCGGCATCCCCGCCGACTGGGCCGGCCGCCGGATCGTCCTCCAGGTGGGCGCCGCCGAGAGCGTGCTGCTCGTGCACGTGGACGGGCGGCCGGTCGGCATCTCCAAGGACTCCCACTTGGCCGCCGAGTTCGACCTGAGCGGCGTCGTCCGCCCCGGCTCGTCGGCGACCCTCCGTCTCACGGTCGTCAAGTGGTCGGACGCCTCGCACATCGAGGACCAGGACCAGTGGTGGCACGGCGGGATCACCCGCTCGGTGCTGCTGTACGCGACGGACCCGCTGCATCTGGCGGACGTGACCGTGCGGGCCGCGTACAGCGGCGACCTGCGGGTCGACTGCCGGGTGCGGGACGCGGGCGGGGCGCTGCCCGCAGGGTGGTACGTCACCGGCGACCTCGACGGTCTTCCGCTCGCGCAGGACACCGAGTTCGATCGCCTGAACGCCGAGGACGAGCGCGTCTCCGACTTCCTCGGCGAGGCGCGGATGCGGGCCACCGTCCCGGACGTGCGCACCTGGAACGCCGAGACGCCCGAGCTGTACGGCCTGACCGTCCGACTGCACCGCGCGGACGGCACGGTCGCCGACACCTCGTACCACCGGATCGGCTTCCGTGACGTCGAGATCGCCGGCCGGGACCTCCTCGTCAACGGCGAGCGGGTCTACATCCGGGGCGTGAACCGGCACGACTTCCACCCGCTGACCGGGCGGACGGTGTCGTACGACGACATGCGCGCGGACCTGACCCTGCTGAAGCGCTTCGGCTTCAACGCGATCCGCACCGCCCACTACCCGAACGACCCCGCCCTCTACGACCTCGCCGACGAGCTCGGTCTCTACGTCGTCGACGAGGCGGACATCGAGTCCCACGACCACGCCCACGAGATCGCGGACGACCCGCGCTACCTGAACGCGTTCGTCGACCGGGTCTCACGGATGGTGCTGCGCGACAAGAACCACCCCTCGGTGATCATCTGGTCGCTCGGCAACGAGTCCGACTACGGCGCCAACCACGACGCGGCGGCCGGCTGGCTCCGGCGGCACGACCCGACGCGGCCGGTCCAGTACGAGGGCGCGGCCAAGCTGGACTGGGCGGCGACCGACGACGCCTCCGACCTCGCCTGCCCCATGTACGCGCCGCTGGAGGACTGCGTCGCGCACGCCCGGTCCGGGGAGCAGACCAGGCCGCTCATCCTGTGCGAGTACTCGCACGCCATGGGCAACAGCAACGGCACGCTGGCCGACCATTGGGCCGCCATCGAGTCCACCCCGGGTCTTCAGGGCGGGTTCATCTGGGAGTTCTGGGACCACGGAATCCTTCAGCGCGTGAGCGACGGAAGACCGGTCGGGCGTGGGGGCGCCGGGCTCTGTGACAACGGTGTCGCCGCGCCCGGGTATCGCTGGGCGTACGGCGGCGACTTCGGCGAACTCCTCCATGACGGGGCGTTCATCGCGGACGGCGTGGTGTTCCCGGACCGCACGCCCAAGCCGGTGATGTTCGAGCACCGGGAGATCGCGGCGCCGGTGCGGATCGAGGCCTGTCGGCACGAGGGCATCGTGCTCGGCAACCACCAGCACTTCAGGGGCCTGGACTGGCTGTCCGGGGAATGGGAGCTGTCCCTGGCGGACGGCCGTGTCCGCACGGCGCCGGCCGAGCTGCCTGACCTGCGGCCGGGGCAGACGGCGGCCGTGCCGCTCCCCTTCGCGCTGCCGGTGGACGGTGGCGAGGCCTGGCTGACCTTGCGGGTGACGACCGCGCGGGAGGAGGCGTGGGCGCCCGCGGGGACCGTGGTGTGTCTGCCGCAGGTGCGGTTGCGGGAGGCGGTGCCGGGGGATCTGGCGAACCGTTCCTCCTCGGCTCGTATCGAGGTGGACGGCGACGGTCTGCTCGTCCACCCCCTGCTCGCGGCCGCCCCCGCACTCTCCCTGTGGCGGGCGCCCACCGACAACGACGAACTGGGCGGCATGGCCCTGCGCTGGCGGTCCTGGGGGCTGGACGCCCTCGTCCGCAAGGTGGCCGACGTGCGCCGGGACGGGGACCGGGTCACCGTGCTGGCCGAGTACACCGCCGAGGTGGGTGTCGTACGGCATGTGCAGGTGTTCACGCCGGTCGAGGGCGGAGTGCGGATCGAGGAGTCGGCCGAACTGCCGGACGCGCTCGCCGATGTGGCGCGGGTGGGCTCGGTCTTCGAGACGGTGCCGGGACCGGACCTGATGGAGTGGTTCGGCCCCGGGCCCTGGGAGTCGTACCCAGACCGCCGCACCGCGCCCGTCGGTCACCACTCGATGCCGGTGGACGAGACGTTCACCCCCTACCTCCGTCCGCAGGAGAGCGGCGGCCGCAACGGCGTACGGCACTTCAGGCTGTCGGCGCCGGACGCGACCGGGCTGGCGGTCGTGCTCGACGAGCCGCGTCAGGTGTCCGTGACCCGTTTCCGGGCCGAGGACCTCACGTCGGTCACCCATCACGACCAACTGGTCCCGCGTCCCGGGTGCGTGGTGCACATCGACGCGGCCCACCGGGGTCTCGGCACGGCGTCGTGCGGCCCCGACACCTTCCCGTCCTATCTCGTCGCACCGGGTGTCCACCGCTGGAGCTGGACCCTGCGCGCGCTTTGAAATCCCCTGGTTTTCACCCCTTTACGGAGCACACGTGTGCACTTCTCCTGAACACGGGTCCGAGCATGCCCGGGCGGGTGCCGGACGGCGCAGCTTCCTGCGGGCCACGGCTCTGCTCGGCGCCGCCGCCACGGCCGGGGCCGCGCTGCCGACCGTGGCGGAAGCCGCCTCCGAGTCGCGCCGGCGGCCGGACACCGACAGCCGTCGCTTCACGCTCGCCGTCATGCCGGACACGCAGTACCTCTTCGACGGGCCGAGCATCGACAAGGCGCCGGTCGAAGCCTCCTTGCGGTATCTGCTGGAGCAGGGCGGCCGGGACGACGAGAACATCGTCTTCCTGTCCCACCTCGGCGATCTCACGCAGAACGGGGCCGCCGCCGAAGTCGCCGCGATCAGCGAGGCGTTCAAGCTGCTCGACCGGCGCGGAGTCGGCTACAGCGTCCTCGCCGGCAACCACGACGTGAAGTCGTCGACCACCGACCAGCGCGGGGCGACGCCCTATCTGGACGCCTTCGGCCCCGACCGGTTCAAGGGCAAGTCCACGTTCGGCGGAGCCTCCGCCGACGGCTACAACACCTTCCATCTCTTCCGGGCCGCGGGCCGGGAGTGGATGGTGCTGGCGCTGGACTGGCGGCTGTCGGAACAGGGTTACGCATGGGCGAAGGACGTCCTGGCCGCCCACCCGAAGACGCCGGCCATCCTCACCACGCACGAACTCGTCGTCGAGGACGACACCCTGTCCACGTACGGGCAGCAGTTGTGGGACCGGCTGGTCGAGGACCACGACCAGATCTTCCTCACCCTCAACGGCCACTACTGGCCCGCCGCCCGCGCAACGCGCAAGAACGCGGCGGGACATGACGTCCACCTCCATCTGACGAACTACCAGAACCGGTACTTCGGCGGCGCGGCGATGATCCGGCTCTACCGCTTCGACCTGGACCGGAACGTCATCGACGTCGAGACGGTCTCCCCGTGGATCCTGGGCCGGGCCGGTAAGGACCTCAACGAGCTGGAGCGGCAGGAAATCGAACTCAGCGGCGACGCCGACCGGTTCACGGTGAACATCGACTTCGCCGACCGGTTCGCCGGCTTCGCCCCGGTGCCCGCCCGTCCGGCGCGTCCGGTGGCACGGATACTGGTCCCGGGAACGGTGGCCTACTGGCGGTTCGACAGCGCGGTCACCGACAAGGTCCGTGACCTGTCCGGGCACGGCAACGACCTCGGCGTCGTCACCGTCGGCGGCGGCACGCTCGGGTGGGCCTCCGACCACCATCCCGACCAGCCCGGCCACGGCAGCCTGGAGTTCCGGGGCAGCAAGTCGCCGCTGAAGGGCGCGTATCTGCGCACGGTCGACGGCGCCCCGCTCAACTCGGCCACCTTCGACGCCGGTTACACCATCGAGGCCTTCTACCGCCTCCCCGCCGACTGGGACCCCGCCCATCACGCCTGGTCCGGCATCGTCAGCCGTACCGGCACGGGCGGTGCCGCCGGCAAGACCGCCGACGACCCCGACGAGCCGCTGGCCACCCTCTCGCTCTCCAACGACCGCGAGCCGCAGTGGGCGATGCGCCCGCTGAACCAGGAGGGCATCGCCACCAACTGGGGCCAGGAGACACCGCTGGAGACCTGGTGGCACCTGGCCGTCGTGAACGACGGACGGCACACCACCCTCTACGTCGAGGGCTGCCCGGTCGTCCGCAACCCGAAGGCGGCCTCGACCGGCATCACCTCCGTCGGCCTGCCCTGGCTGCTCGGCGGCTACGAGTACGGCGGCACGATCGACCAGATCCTGCACGGCCGCCTCGGCGACGTCCGCGTCGTCGAACGGGCCCTGCCCGTCACCTCCTTCATGAACCACTGACCCGTCGAGGACCGCCATGACCGAGCAGCAACTGCCCTCCTGGGCCGACCCGTCCGTCTCTCCCGCCGACCTCGACCCGCAGGGCCTGTCCAGGCGCGGACTCCTGCGCAGCGCCGGTCTGTTCGGCGCCGCCTTCGCGCTCGGCGGGGCGGCCCTGCCCGCCGCGGCCGCCGGACAGCGCCTGGGCGGCGACGACCCGCGCCTCGCCTATCTCGTCGGCGACCACCACGTGCACTCCGTGTACAGCCACGACGCCAAGTACACGTTCTCCCAGCTGGCGCGGGCCGCCGCCAAGTACGGCCTCGACTGGATGGTGTTCAACGAGCACTCCAACTTCGGGCACGCCAACTACGGCGCCAAGTTGGAGCACGCCGAGATCGTCAAGGCCCGTGCGGCGAACCCGCGTCAGCTGATCTTCCAGGGTCTGGAGTGGTACATCCCGGCCGCCGAGCACTGCACGGTCTTCGCGGCCCCCGGCGCCCACGAGACCGACCTGCTCACCCGGTTCGAGCTCGCGTACGACGGCAAACTGCTCGGCTACACCGAGGGCGCGGCCGGCGCGACCGACACCGCGCGCAACGAGGCCCACGCCGTCAAGGCGATCAAGTGGCTGGCGGAGCAGCGCCGTTCGGGCTACGTCGACGACGTTCTGGTCATCGCCAACCACCCCCTGCGCCTGGGCATCGACTCCCCGCACGAGATGCGGAACTGGCGGGACGCGGCCCCCGAGATCATGATCGGCATGGAGGGCGCGCCGGGCGCCCAGGGCGCCGCTCTCCCCGGCTGGCGCGGCGCGAACTCCATCCGCGGCGAGTACGAGAACAAGCCCTCGGCCCAGTCCTGGGCGGGCTATCCCGCCGAGGCGTATGTGACGTACGGCGGCTTCGACTGGGCGACGGCAACCGTCGGCGGCCTGTGGGACGCGCTGCTCGCCGAGGGCAGGCTGTTCACGATCACCACGAACTCCGACAACCACCGCACGGTCTTCGACACCTGGAAGAACGGCGACTGGCCGACCGGCCAGAACTTCGACAACACCGGCAAGCTCCCCGACCCGGTGAACACCGACACCCCGCAGCCCGGCAGCGACTTCTGGCCCGGCGAGTTCAGCCGCACCCACGTCGGTGTCACCCGCTACGGCTACCGCGCGGTGATGGCCGGCCTGCGCGCGGGGCGCGTCTGGCTCGACCACGGGCATCTGCTCGACGGACTCGACGTGCGCCTGAAGCGGGACTGCGACGCCGGCCGGGGTGTGACACTGGGCGGACGGCTGCGCGTCCGCAAGGGCGAGAAGATCAGCCTGTACGTGACGGTCACGACCGCGTCCCGGCCCAACCCCCAGGGGATTCTGCCCGAGTTGGCGCATGTGGACGTGATCCGGGGCGCGGTGCGCGGTCCGGTGGCCGACCGGGACTCCTGGCGGGCGCCGGACACCAAGGTCGTACAGACGAAGGACGTCAGCGGCCGGAAGGGAACGTACACCCTGCGCATCCCGCTGACCGCCGGGGACGAGTCCTTCTACGTCCGGCTGCGCGGCAGCGACGGCAACCGGCACGGTGCGGGGTACCTCGGCGCGTCGATCGACCCCAACGGGCCGGTGCCGCACGCGCCCGGGGACGGTGACCCGTGGGCGGATACGTGGTTCTATGCGAACCCCATCTTCGTCGACGTGGCGGGGGCCTGACGAAGGGCGGTCCCGCCTTCCCGGCTCGCTCGCGCGGGCCGGGGCCCCGCCACGCGTGCGTACCACCAGGTCACCGGCTGAAGGACGCGAGGTACCGTGGGCCGCGTGACCACGGAAGAGTCGCTGCGGCCCCAGTCCCTGATGCTCACGTTCCTGGGCGACCAGGTGCTCGGGCGGGACGTCTGTGTGTACTCGGGCAGCGTCATCGACGTGTTCGCCCGCGTCGGCGTCGGCGAACAGGCGACGCGCTCCACCCTCACCCGCATGGTGAACCGCGGTCTGCTGCGCCGCCAGCGCGAGGGCCGGCGCATGTACTTCGGTCTGACCGAGCACTCGGAGGCGGTCCTGCGGGACGGCGAGCGCCGGATCTGGCAGACGGGCGCCGTCAACCGCCACTGGGACGGCACCTGGACCCTCCTCGGCTTCTCCCTGCCCGAGTCCTGGCAACGCCAGCGCCACGACCTGCGCTCCAAGCTCACCTGGAGCGGCTTCGGCCCCCTGTTCAGCGGCCTGTGGATCGCCCCCGGCGAGGTCGACGTGGCGGAACTGGTGGCGGAGCTCGGCCTGTCCGCCCATGTGAAGGTCTTCCGGGCGCACGCCGACGCGGGCATGGACATCGGCGCGATGATCGAGGAGTCCTGGGAACTGCCCGAGCTCGCGGCGCGGTACGAGGCGTTCGTCGGCCGCTGGCAGCCGTGGGAGACCCGTGCGCCGCAGGCCGACGACGCACTGGCGCGACGGCTGCTGCTCCAGGCGGAGTGGCTGCGGGTCATCCGGCGCGACCCCCGGTTGCCGGTCAGGCATCTGCCGGACGACTGGCCGGCCGAGCGGGCGGAGAAGACGTTCCGCCGGGTTCATGAGGGGCTGACGCCGCTCGCGGAGGAAGCGGCCCGGCACCTGATCGAGCTGGTGCCGGTCCGCGACTGACCGCCGCCGGGATGAAGCGCGGGTCACGCCCGGTCAGCCCCCTCAGGCGTAGAACCGCGAAAGGCTCTGCAGCACCGCGGCCGGCTTCGCCCCGCCCTCGATCTCGATCACCCCGTCGACGGTGATCTGCACCCCGCCCGGCACCTCCTCGACCGCCGACAGCCTGCCGGCCAGGCGTATGCGCGAGCCCGCCGTCACCGGCGCGGGGAAACGGACCTTGTTCAGGCCGTAGTTGACCTTCGTCGTGACGCCCTGGACGTCCAACAGCTCGGTGAACAACGGGATGAACAGCGAGAGGGTCAGGTAGCCGTGCGCGATCGGGGCGCCGAAGGGGCCCGCGGCGGCGCGTTCCGGGTCGACGTGGATCCACTGGTGGTCGCCCGTGGCGTCGGCGAAGGTGTTGATGCGCTGCTGGGTGACCTCGATCCAGTCACTGGTGCCGAGGTCGGTGCCGGCCAGCTTCTTCAGCTCGTGGAGGCCGTTGACGGTGATGCTCATGAACTTCCTTGGCTCTTGCCGTAGCGGGTACGGACGCGGGACTTGAGGAGTTTTCCGGAGGCGGTGCGCGGCAGTTCGTCCGCCAGCACCACCGATTTCGGGATCTTGTACTTGGCGAGGCGTCCGGAGAGGGAGGCCAGCACCTCGTCGGGGTCCAGCGCGACGCCCTCCCGGGGGACCACGACCGCGCGCGGGACTTCGCCCCACTTGTCGTCGGGCACGCCGATGACCGCGCACTCGGCGATGCCGGGGTGGGCGAGGAGCAGGTCCTCGATCTCGGCGGGGTAGATGTTCTCACCGCCCGAGATGATCATGTCCTTGATGCGGTCGACGATGAAGACATAGCCGTCCTCGTCGACGCGGGCGGCGTCGCCGCTGCGGAACCAGCCGTCCGTGAAGGAGGCGGCCGTCTCCTCGGGCAGCCCCCAGTAGCCGGGCATGACGTGCGGGCCGCGGATCACGACCTCGCCGGTCTCGCCGACGTCGACCGGCGCCATGTCCGGTCGCACGACCCGTACGTCGCTGAAGAAGTGCGGCACGCCCGCCGAACCGGCCTTGCGCACCGCGTGTTCGGCGTCCAGGAACAGGGTGCCGGGCGACGCCTCCGTCATGCCGTAGCCCTGGAGGAAGGTCAGGCCGCGTTCCTGGTACGCGGCGATCATCGCGGTCGGGACCGGTGAGCCGCCGCAGGTGAGGATGCGGAGGGAGGAGAGGTCCGCGGTCGGCCAGCGCGGGTGGCGGGCGATCTGCTCGAACATCGTCGGGACGCCGAACATGAAGGTGATCCGGTGGCGTTCGATCAGGTCGAAGGTGGCCTGCGGGTCGAAGGCCGCCACCAGGACGCAGGTGCCGCCCTTGAGGAGGACCGGCAGCGTCAGCATGTTCAGGCCCGCCGTGTGGAACAACGGGGCGGAGACCAGGGCGCGTTCGTCGGCGATCAGGTCGGTGTCGACCAGGACGTTCACGGCGTTCCAGGTCAGGTTGGCGTGGGTGAGCATCGCGCCCTTGGGGCGGCCGGTCGTGCCCGAGGTGTACATGATGATGCAGGTGTCGTCGGGGGCGACCGGTTCGTCGATCGCCTCCGTCGCCGCCCCGGCGAGTTCCGCCTCGTACTCGGCGCCGACCTCGACGTACGCCCGCACGTGCGTGTCACCCGGCAGTCCGGCCACCAGGCCCGCGTACTGCGCGCCGTACACGAGCGCCTTGGTGCCGGAATCGGCGAGCTGGAAGGCGATCTCCGGGCCTGCGAGGCGGATGTTGAGCGGGACGAAGACGGCGCCGAGGGTGCCCGCCGCGAACAGGGTCTCCAGGTAGGAGGGGTGGTTGGGGCCGAGATAGGCGATCCGGTCGCCGCGCCGCACCCCCCGGGCGCGCAGCGCGTGCGCCAGGCGGATGGTGCGCTCGTGGAGGTGGGCGTACGTCCATGTCGTGTCGCCGTGCACCAGTGCGGTGCGGTGCGGGGTCTTGCGGGCCCGGCGTGCGGGCCACGACCCCAGTCCCTCGTTGCGCATCTACGACCCCTTATGGCTTCGTCAGCCCGAGCAGACGGGCGGCGTTCTCCTTGAGGATCCTCGGCTTCACCTCGTCCTTGATCGGCAGCTTCGCGAAGTCGGCGAGCCAGCGGTCGGGGGTGAGGACGGGGAAGTCGGAGCCGAACAGGACCTTGTCCTTCAGCAGGGTGTTCGCGTACTGGACGAGTTGCGGCGGGAAGTACTTCGGGGACCAGCCGGAGAGGTCGATGTGGACACCGGGCTTGTGGGTGGCGACCGCGAGAGCCTCGTCCTGCCAGGGGAAGGACGGGTGCGCCAGGATGATCTTCAAGTGCGGGAAGTCGGCCGCCACGTCGTCGACGTGGAGGGGATTGGAGTACTTCAGCCTGATCCCCCCGCCTCCGGGGACTCCGGCGCCGATGCCCGTCTGGCCGGTGTGGAAGAGGGCGATGGTGCCCGTCTCCTCGATGACCTCGTACAAGTCGTAGGCCACCGCGCGGTCGTTGGGGAAGAACCCCTGGATGCTGGGGTGGAACTTGAAGCCCTTCACCCCGTACTCCTCGACCAGGCGGCGGGCCTGCTTGACGCCTGCCCTGCCGCGGAAGGGGTCGATCGAGGCAAAGGGGATGAGGACGTCGGGGTTCGCGGCGGCGGCCTCCGCGACCTCCTCGTTGGGGACGGGTGCCGTGCCGGTCGCGGACTCGGCGTCCACCGTGAAGATCACGGCGGCCATCTTCCGTTCGCGGTAGTGGGCCGCCGTCTCCTCCAGCGTCGGCTTCCGCTTGCCCTCGACCTTGAAGTAGGCGGAGGAGGCGTCGTGCAGGTCGTCGTCGAGGGAGGAGTGGCCCTTGGAGGAGACCTCGGCGTGGGTGTGGACGTCGATCGCCACCAGGTCGTCCGGATTCACCGAAAGGGACATCACGCCTCCGGAAGCTTCGGCGCCGGGATGCCGACCGACTGGAGTTCGGCGCCGACCGAGGCGGGGAAGGCGTCGGCGAGGGTCTCCGGGGTCCAGCCGCCGTCGGCGTACGCCGCCCTGATCTCCTGCGGATGCGACCAGAGTGCCACCTTGTCGCCGCCGATTCCTATGGCCTGGCCCGTGATGCCGCGGGCGGCCTCGGAGGCGAGGAAGGGGACGAGGGCCGCGCAGTCCTCAGGGGTGCCGAAACCCTCGCCCTTGCGCAGGAAGTCGGGCAGCGGCTCGCCGTTCTTCATCGCCTCGATGTACGGGGCGAACGCGGGGATCGTCTCCGTCATCGCGGTCGCGGCGACCGGCACGATCGCGTTGACGGTGATGTTCGCGCGGCCCAGCTCCATCGACCAGGTACGGGCCATGGCGGCGATGCCGGCCTTGGCGGCGGCGTAGTTGGTCTGGCCGAAGTTGCCGCGCTGCCCGGCCGGGGAGCCGACCAGGATCAGGCTGCCGCCCTCGCCCTGCTCGCGCATGCGGACGGCGGCGGCGCGGGCGCAGGTGAAGGTGCCCCTGAGGTGGGTGGTGACGACCGCGTCGAAGTCGTCGTCGGTCATCTTCCACAGCACCTTGTCGCGCAGGATGCCCGCGTTGGTGACCAGGATGTCCAGCCGGCCGTACTCCTGCACCGCGCGGTCGACCAGCCGCTGGGCGGCTTCGCTCGTCCCGACCGGGACGACCTCGGCGACGGCCGTGCCGCCGGCCTCGGCGAGGGACTTCACGGCCTGCTCGGCCACCGCCTCGTCGACGTCGTTGACGACCACGGCGGCGCCGTGGGCGGCGAGGGCGTGCGCATAGGCGAGGCCGAGGCCCCGGCCGCTGCCGGTGACGACGGCGACCTTGCCGGAGAGATCGATGCTGGGCACGGGTGAGGTCCCTTCAGTGCGGCTGCTCGCAGAGGTGCGGCTTCGAGATTGAAGCTAAGAGCAATAATTGTTGACGTCAATAGTTGTTGGCGACCGACGGGTGCGTCATGCTGGAATCTCCACGCCGCACCGAGTCACAGGGAGCCCGCCATCACTCGCCAGCACGCCACCCCCAAGCCCATCGACGCGGACGAGCCGTGGATGCGCGGGCTGCACGCGGACACGGGCTATCTCCTGTACCGCCTGGGACTTCGCTCCGGTCAGTTGTTCAACACGTTCCTGCAGGAGTCCGGGCTGCGGCTGCGCCACTACGCGGTGCTGCGCTATCTCGCCGGTTCCGAGGGCGCCCTCCAGCGCGAGCTGAGCACCCGGCTCGGCTATGACCCGAGCGCGATCGTCGGCCTGGTCGACGACCTGGAGAAGCTGGACCTCACCGAGCGCCGCCCTTCCCCCGACGACCGCCGCAGCAAGATCGTCGTCCTCACCGGCAAGGGCCGCGCCTTCCTGCGCGACACCGACGAGGCGGGGCGGCGGGTGACCAACGACCTGCTGGAGCCGCTGGACGCCGGGGAGCGCGACGCGCTGCACACGCTGCTGCTGAAAATCGCCGACCGGCCATGACCGGCCGGTCCCGGGTCCGTTCCGGCGGGGCCCCCACCGCGCCCGACCGGCTGCTGTCCGTGCTCGGCGCGTTCGACCACGGGCACCCGGCCCTGACCCTGACGGACATCAGCCGCCGGGCCGGGCTGAGCCTGACCACCGCGCACCGGCTGGTGGGTGCCCTCACCCGGTGGGGCGCCCTGGAGCGGGACGACTCCGGCGTCTACCACGTGGGCCTGCGGCTCTGGGAGGTCGCGGCCCTCGCGCCGCGCGGGCTCGGGCTGCGGCAGATCGCGCTGCCGTACCTGGAGGACCTGTACGAAGCGACGCACGAGAACGTGCAGTTGGCGGTGCGGGACGGCACCGACGTCGTCTACATCGAGTGGCTGTCGGGGCGTTCGTCGGTCGGCGTGCACATCAGGGTCGGCGCCCGCTGGCCCCTGCACGCCACCGGCGTCGGCCTCGCGCTGCTGGCCCACGACACCCCGGAGTCGCAGGAGCGGTACTGCACGGGGCCGCTGGCCGCCTTCACCCCGTACACGATCACGGACCCGGCACGGCTGCGCCGGGTCCTGGCCGAGACCCGGCGCACGGGGGTGGCGGTGAGCGACCGTCAGGTCACCGACGACGCCCTGTCGGTGGCCGCCCCGGTGCGCGGGACGGGCGGGGCGGTGGTGGCCGCCGTGTCGATCGTGGTGCCCCACGGCGACGCGCAGGTACCGGTGTTGGTGCCGGCCGTGCGGGTCGCGGCGCGCGGGATATCGCGGGCGCTGGGGTGGCGGCCGGCATCGGACTGAGCGACGGCGCCGAGCCGAGACGGGCTCGGAACGCGCGGCGTCACCTGTGCAGCCACCTTGTCATCCGATGGTGCCGGTTGGCCTCCTCCACCAGATCGGCCTCGCCGCACAGGCCGTCCTCGCGCAGACCGTCCACCACGGCCGCCGCATCGGACGTGGGGGAGCAACGGACCGCCTTCTGGATGACCCGGGCGGCCAAGTCGTCCAGCCGGGCTCCGCGCAGTACGACCAGGACGTCAGGCAGCCACTGCGCCAGCGGGCCTCGTTGCGCGGCGGCGGAGGCGACGACCCGGTCGAGGTCGTTGACCCTGCGCTGGATCCCGAGGGTGCCGATGAGCTCTCCGAGGGAATGCGGCTCCAGCTCCCCCGCCGCCCCGGTCAGGACGTTCACGGTGTAGAGGCCCACCGTCTGTTCGAGGAGGTCCATGACCACCTTGACGGCGACGCCGTACTGCCATGGGCGCAGTCCGGCGCGCCGGATTCGCAGTGCCTCCCCGCGCGACAGCCCCGAGGCATGCAAGCGCGCCAGCACGCCCGGCAGATCCGGCCGGTCGCCGAGCCCGGAGAGCGCGGCGGGATGCAGCGGACCGCCGCGCGCCAGGACGAGGTAGACGTGTGCGGCATCCTCGCAGGGAACCGTCCGCATCAGTTCGCGCAGTTCGTCGGGGATCCGCAGGACGTGCCGTCGGTCCTCGAAGAGATGGGAGAGCAGCAGCTGCGCGTCCGCGCGCGAGCTCAGGGCCGTTCCGAGCACCCACAGGAGCGGACTCATGCCGGTCGGGTGCGGCAGACCTGCATCGCGCTCCCTGTGAGCCTCGACCAGGGCCAGCAGCACAGGAAGCGGCACGCGGCGCGTGCTCGCGGCCACCACCGCGCCCAGCGGCGTCTGCCGGCTGAAGGACGCAGCCCCGGACGGCAGCGTCGTGGCGACCTTTTCGGTGAGGTGCACGAGCGCGTCGGAGCCGAGTCGGGAGACAGCGGTGGCCAGCCACGCCCGAGACTGCGCCGCCCGGCGAGTCCGCTCCTCGTACATCACGAGGGGTTCACCGAGCTGGATGGGCTCGCTCGACCGGACCGCCGTGAACTCCTCCAGCGTCCCCGCCAGAAGAGACAGCCGATCCCCGGTCAGGCTGCAGAGCAGCCGTTCCGCATCCGCGTGCCGGCCGGACTCCCAGTACTCGAACAGCAGTGGCCCCAGGTGCTCGCCCCGGGCAGCGGCAGCGAAGTGCGCGAGGAGGTCGTCCAGGTCGATTTCCCTGGAGAGCAGGGAAAGTTCGGCGAGTAGGTCGGCGGCGGAGTGGCGGGCCAGGACGTCGGCGAGCAGGGGCCGGGCGTCCTGGTCCGCCCCGTGTCTGCGCAGGGCTGTCACGAACAGGATCCGGTCTCTGAGGGGACGCTCGTACGCACGGGCCAGAAGCTTGGCGGCCTCGTCGTCCCGGCCGGGCCTGAGTGCCGAGATGAGGGCGGCGGCCTTCTCCAGGTCCGCGTCGGCGGTCTCGGTGAGGATGCGCAGGGCGTCCAGCGGCAGGCCGTACTCCCGCAGTGCTGTCGTGAACGCCACGATGTCGGCCGTACTTCTGGCGTCGTCGATCGCCCACCGTACGACCGTCGGGAGTTCCCCGGGGCGACTGCGGCGGACCTGTTCCAGGACACGCAGGACGTCGTCCACGGCGGCGGTACCCAGCTCCTTTCGTGCGATCTCGTCGGCCCAGTCGAGGCCGACCGCGTGCAGCGCGAGCGCCCAGTGCACGGCCCCCGTCCCGCCGGGAACCCCCAGCAGGCTGTCGAGAAGCGCCACCGCCCGTCCGCGCGCTCCGTTGTCCGCCATCGAGGCCAGCAGCCGGGCGGTGTCCTCCGGCCTTCGCGTCGTGGCGAGCGCCACGGGCAACTCCGCGTAGAGCTCGTACGCGGAGGACGTCGCGCCACCCGCCAGCAGCGCGTCCGCGACCCCGACGTAGCGGGGATCGGGGTGTCCGGACATCAGCGTCCGCAGCTCCGACAGCGCCTCGTCCCCGAGACCGCGCTGGTACAGAGCGGTCACCAGGTCCGCCGAGCCGGCCGGTCCCCCCTCGGCCAGGGCGGCCCGTACCAGGCGCTCCGCCATCGTCGTCCCGTGCTCGCGCAGCTTCCCCGCCACGCGCGCGACGGCCGTCGGCCCCGTGCGGATCAGCGCCTTCAGCAGTGCGCCGATCAATTGCCATGCGCCCAGTTGCTCGAGGACGTCGAGGCAGGCGGCGACCTCCTGGGCGGGACGGCCGACCACGGCGCCGACGGCGACGTCTGCCTGGCGCTCCCTGCCCACCCGTGCCAGTTCGGTCAGCAGAGCGGCCGTCTGCTGCTCGGGCCAGCGCTCAGCGACGACGAGGAGCGCCGCGTCCGCCTGCTCCTTCGCGGTCAGCTCCAGTTGGGCCAGCAGCCCGGGGACGGTCTCGTGCAACAGGTTGTGGTATCCCTGCGGCAGGCCCCCTGGGAGTGGCCCGAAGACCGAGTCCCGCAACGGGCCTATGTGGGCACGATTACGCACGAAGGTGATCCGGGCACCGCCGTTACGGGCCCTCTGCTGGGGGGCGGGCCCGCTCGCGGCCCTGAGGGCGCGGGCCACGGCCCGGTAGATGGTGTCCATGTCGAGAAGGTCGTCCGCGCTCGGATCGCCCTGTTCCAATACCTTCAGGAGCTCACCGGTGAACAGGGTGTACCGGGCGCCGACCGGGGCCATCGAGATCCGGGTCCCCGCGGAGGAGGTCAGCAGGAACGTGCCGTCGACCTCCGCGTAGTCGGCGACGTCGGGCGACCCCATGCCCCCCACGGCGAGGCCGCTGAAGCACGAGTCGATGATGATCACCTTGTGGTCGGCCCGGCACGCCTTGAGAAGCACGGACCGGAGGCGGTCGTACGAGAGTGCCCGGTAGATGTGTTCCTTGGAGGTGTCCGGCAGCGCGAGTTGCAGGTTCTCGGTGTGGTCACGCAGGCCGTGCCCCGCGAAGTACAGCAGAAAGAAGCCCGCCGCCTCGGAGGCCGCTTCGTGCACGGCGTCCAGGACGTCGCGTTCCGATCCCGGATTCAGCAGGATGCGGCAGTGCTCGTCCGCGAGCCCCCACAGCCCGGGGTCGCGCAGCAGTTCACCGAGGCGGGCCACGTTGTTGGTGACCGCGGGGAGGGGATCCAGATGGACGTAGTTCTCCACACCGACGATGACCGCGCGAGCGGTGGACGGGTCAGGCTGTCGCACCATCGTCGTCCGCGCTCCGCCGCAGCGCGGCCAGAACGCGCTCCAGCGCTTCCGGGCTGTCGTCCGTGAGCGTGATCGTGCCCTCCGCGAAGGTCACGGTGACTCCGGGCGGGGCAGGGCGGGTGGTACGCCAACTCGCATAGGCCAGGGCCAGGTTGAGCGCGGCGATGCCTTGGCTGACCACGACCTCGATGACGTCCGACACGCCCATGGCGCCGACGGCGTCGCGCGGCACCCGTCGGATCTTGGCCGTGCGATGGAGTTCGACGTCGTCGACGAGCCAGTCATGAAGTTCGTCGGCGAGCAACTGCCCGTCCTCCTGGTCCGGAGCAGCGATGACGACGCGCATGTGATCCCCCTCGGCGTCCCGACAGCGCCTCGCAGGCGAGTGTAGGGCGACGGCGGCTGTCGCACGTCGGGAACGACCATGTTCGTCCCCCTACCCGTCGCCCCTGTGGTGCGCGCGCCGGGTCCTGTGGCCGGTCTCCACCGGAATCACCTCCCCGAGGCGCCCCAGGTGCTGGAGCACCGTAGCGCCGATCTGCGAAGGCGCCGCTGTTGAGGCACGTGCCTACCTGCTTGAGGTCGCCAGGAACTCCACCCGAGGCCACGCCGGCCAGCTTGAGCTCGGGTTCGTGCACGCGGCGAGCTGTGCCGCGCACTGACTGCCCGGCCCGCCACGGGCGGTGAGCGCCCCGCCGAGCAGGGCCGCAACCACCCCAGGCAGCTGAGCTTCCGTTTCCTCTTCTTTCCGAAGTGCCCCTTCCGTACGGTGAATGGGAGCCGTGCGCTCACGGGCCCGTGGGCCAGCACTGATCGTCAGGGAACGAGGAACCGGGACGACCCCGGCTGCGTCCCACCGGCCGCCCCCGCCCCCGTATATCCCTCTCACCGGCGAGGCCCCACCCCCTCCCCCCTCGCGATACTGGGACGGCCCCTGCCCCGAGGAGCCGCCGATGCCCGCTCAGCCCTGGTTCGCGCCGCTGGTCAAGCGGCTGCGTCCCACGAATCCCTATGTCGTCGACACCGCGCTCGCCGCGCTCGTGCTGTTCGCCGCCTCGCTCCAGTGGATCTTCCCCGACGAGGGCGACGACCGGCTGACCTGGCAGGGCTGGCTGCTCGGCGCGGCCACCGCCCTGCCCCTGGTCTGGCGGCACCGCGCGCCGTTCGCGACGGCGTGCGCGGTGTCCGTGGCCACCCCCGCCCAGGCGCTGTACCACGCGCCGCCGCCGGACGTGATGTACGGCGGTCTGGTCGTGCTGTACACCATGGCCGCCCGGGGGGCGCCGTGGCAGCGGCGCTTCATGCTGGTGGGCTGGGCGATCGGGGTGTCGCTCGTCATGACGCACAAGGAGAGCCCGGAACCCTTCGAGTACGCCTTCCAGCTGATGAGCGTGGCCTGCGCCTACGCGTTCGGCGTGCTGGCCCGCGTCCAGCGCGCCTACACCGCCGAACTGGAGGACCGGGCACGGCGGTTGGAGCGGGAGCGGGCCGCGGACACTGCGCGGGCGACGGCGCAGGAGCGGGCCCGGATCGCCCGGGACATGCACGACATCCTGGCCCACGCGGTGAGCCTGATGGTGGTGCAGGCCGAGGCCGGACCGGTCGTGGTGCGCAGTGATCCGGCGCGCGCGGAGGCCGCGTTCGACGCCATCGCCGGGGCCGGGCGGGACGCGATGGCGCAGTTGCGGCGCATCCTCGGCGTCCTCAAGGAGGAGCAGCGCAACGGCACTTCGCCGCAGCCCGGCATCAGGGCGCTGCCCGCCCTGGTCCGCCAGGTCGGCGAAACGACGGGGCTGCGCGTGCGGTTGAGCACGACGGGTGATCCCCTGCCGCTGCCACCGGACACCGACGTGGCGGCCTACCGGGTGGCCCAGGAGGCGCTCACCAACACCGTCAAGCACGCGTACGCTTCCTCCGCGACCGTCGAACTCGACTGGACGGAGCAGGCGTTGACGCTGACGGTGACGGACGACGGGTGCGGGCCCACGACGCCGGGCGGCGGCCACGGCCTGATCGGCATCCGGGAACGGGCCGCCGCCTGCGGTGGCGAGGCCCGCGCCGGGCGCGGCCCGGACGGCGGCTTCCGGGTCGTCGTACGCCTCCCGGCCGGTGACCGGCAGGCGGCGCTGGGGTGAGCATCCGGGTGGTCGTCGCCGACGATCAGGAGCTCGTGCGCAGCGGCTTCAGCATGATCCTGGAGGCGCAGGCGGACATCGAGGTCGTCGCCGAGGCGGGTGACGGCGCGGAGGCGGTCGCGGCGGTGCAGCGGCACACGCCCGACGTGCTGCTCCTCGACATCCGCATGCCGGTGATGGACGGCCTGGAGGCGGCCCGCCGGGTGTGCGGGCAGTCCGGCTGCAAAGTCGTCATGCTGACCACGTTCGACCTCGACGAGTACGTCTACGAGGCCCTGTACGCGGGCGCCAGCGGCTTCCTGCTGAAGGACGTGCGCCGCGACGACCTGGTGCACGCCGTGCGGGTCGTGGCCGCCGGGGACTCGCTGCTCGCGCCCGCCGTCACCCGCCGCCTGGTCGCCGACATCGTGCGGCGCCGCCGGGAGGCCGCCGCGGCCGAGGCCACCCCGGAGCGCCTGGACGTCCTGACGGCCCGCGAGGTGGAGACGCTGCGCATGCTGGCCCGGGGCCTGTCCAACGCGGAGATCGCCACCACGCTGTTCGTCAGCGAGCACACCGTGAAGACCCATGTCAGCAATGTGCTGGGCAAGTTGGGGCTGAGGGACCGGGTCCAGGCCGTGATCTGCGCCTATGAGACGGGGCTGGTGGTCCCCGGGGCGTCCGACGACAATGACGGCCCATGATCACGATTGGTTCGCTGCGCCCGGAGGACCGGGCCCGCTGGGAAGAACTGGCGCGCGGCTACAAGGCGTTCTACCGTACCGAGGTGCCCGACGAGGGCTACGGGGAGATGTGGCACCGCCTCCTGGACGGCGAGGAGGTGTACGGGGCCGGCGCGTGGACGGCGGACCGGAAGCTGGTCGGCATCGCGCACTACCTCTTCCACGTCTCCGGCTGGACGGCCGACGTCTGCTACCTCCAGGACCTGTTCGTGGACGAGTCGGCGCGCGGCCAGGGAGCCGCCCGCGCGCTCATCGAGCACGTGGCGCAGGCCGCACGCGAGCGCGGCGCCGCCCGCCTGTACTGGACGACCCAGGAGCACAACGCGACCGCCCGTGCCCTGTACGACAAGGTGGCGGCCTTCAACGGGTTCCTGCGGTACGACCACCCGCTCGGCCGGTAGCGCCGAACGCACGGTTCCTCCCCCGCGGGAGTGAGACGCCGGCCCCTCTCCCCCGTGCGACGGAGCCCCGGAAACCGCTCCCTCCGGCGATCCGGCACCACCCTCTCCCCCGCGAGCCTGAGGGCATGTCATCCGACGCCTCGCCGGGAGGGACCGTGCTCTCCACACTCGCCCGGACGGCCACACGCCGTCCGCTCACCGTCATCGCCCTGTGGGTGCTCTTCCTGCTGCTCGGCTTCGGGCTCGGCACCGGCGTCTTCGGGCGCCTGTCGGACAACGTGCCCGAGGTGCCGGGCACCGAGTCGGAGGCGGCCGCGCAGTACCTCGACCGGGTCGACCCGTCCGGCGACTCGATCACCGCCGTCGTAGAGGGCACCGCCGTCGCCGACCCCGCACTGCGGACCCAGGTCGAGCGGGCGGTCGCCGACGTACGGAAGATCGCCGGGGTGGCGGCCGTACCGGACCCGTACACCACCCCCGGCCTGACCGCCGAGGACGGGCGGGCGCTGCTCATTCCCGTCACGCTGAAGGGCGGGCTCGACGACGACGCCGAGGAACGGGCCGTGGACGACGCTGCCGACCGCATCAAGCAGCTCGACGCGCCCGAGGTCCACGTCAGCGGCGGCCCGTTGCTGGGGCTGCAGATCGGGGAGAAGGCCCAGGAAGACGTCCGCAACGCGGAGTTGATCTCGCTGCCCGTGGTCCTCGCGCTGCTCCTCGTCGTCTTCGGCGGGCTGCGCTCGGCCGCGCTGCCCCTCGTCATCGCGGTGAGCGGCATCGCGGGTGCGTTCCTGGCGCTGTTCCTGTTCAGCTCGGTCACCGACATCTCGGTGTACGCGATCCAGGTGACCACGATGCTGGGCCTCGGACTCGCCGTGGACTACGCCCTGTTGATGCTGGTCCGGTTCCGCGAGGAACGCCGGAGCACCGAGGACGTCGTCGAGGCCGTGCACCGCACGGTCGCCGCGGCCGGGCGGACGGTGCTGTTCTCCGGGCTCACGGTGGCGGTCAGCCTGACCGGGCTGCTGGTCTTCCCCAGCGTCTTCCTGCGCAGCATGGGCCTGGCCGTGGCCGCCGTGGTGGTCGTCGACATGCTGGCGGCGGTCACGCTGCTGCCCGCGCTGCTCACCCGCTTCGGCCGGAAGATCCCGCCGGCCAAGGTCCGCCAGGAGGGCGAGGAGGGCCGGTTCTTCGCCCGCCTGGCCCGCTTCTCCGCCCGCAACCGGGTCGCCGTCCTGGCGGTGATCGTCCCGGCCCTGCTGGTGCTCGCCCTGCCCGTGACGGGCCTGCGGATCAACCTGGGCGACGCCCAGCAGCTGCCGTCGAGCACCGAGGCACGGCAGCTGTACGACACCGTCGACGCGCATTTCCCGCCGGGCACCGGGGTGTCCACGATCACCGTCGTCATCGAGCCCGGCACCGACGCGGCCACCGCCGACCGCATCCGCGCCCTGTCGCCGCGTGCGGAGTCCCGGGACCTGCCGGACGGGACCACGGTCATGGAACTGCCGCCGCCCGGCAGCGTGGACGGCGCCGCGGCCACCGCCCTGGTGGAGCGGGTCCGCGACCTGCGCGGGGACGCCCCGGTCGAGGTCACCGGTCCGGCCGCCCGGCTCGTCGACTTCCGGGGGATGCTCGCCGACCGGGCGCCCTGGGCCGCGCTGACCGTGCTGGCCGGCATCTTCGTCCTGCTCTTCGCCTTCACCGGGTCGGTCCTGATCCCGCTGCGCACGATCGCGACCACGCTGCTGAGCCTCGGCGCCGCGCTGGGCGCGGTGGTGTGGGTGTTCCAGGACGGGCACCTGGCCGGGCTCCTGGGCGCCGAGGGCCTCGGGGCGCTCAGCCTCACGGCACCACCGCTGATCATCGCGATCGCCTTCGGCCTCGCGATGGACTACGAGCTGTTCATCCTGGCGCGGATGCGGGAGGCCCGGCGGGCCGGCGTGGACGAGCGGGAGGCCGTGGTGACGGGCCTGCGCCGCTCCGGGCGGGTGGTGACCTGCGCCGCGCTGCTGCTGGCCGTGGTCTTCGGCGCCTTCATGACGGGCGGCTTCTCCCCCATCCTCCAGATCGGACTGGGGCTCACCCTCGCGGTGCTGATCGACGCCACCGTCGTCCGCATGCTGCTCGTCCCGGCGACGATGGCGCTGCTCGGGCGGCGGGCCTGGTGGGCCCCGAGGCCGCTGCGGCGGGTGCACGACCGGTTCGGGCTGAGCGAGGAGGGGACGAGCCGGCCGCGGGTGCCGACGAACGCCTGAGGGCGCTCGCCGCACAGGGGACCCGGCCCGGAGCCGGGTCCCCTGTCCGTTCGGCGGCCGGTGCCGTCATGGGCGCGGACCCGGCAGGAGCCCTCCCGGCGCGGGGTCCTCACCGGAATCTCAGGAAGCGGCCCGGGGATTCAAAGGATCAGCACATCTGCGCGCCGCAGGATGCCCTCGCAAAGGCGGATATCTCAGGAAGGCCTGCCGTGGGCGTCTCGCACATATCGAACCGGTCCGACCAGCCGTCGGGGAGGTGGTCGCGGCGCGGAGTGCTCACCGTGCTCGGTGCCGCCCCCGCCGCGGTCCTGACCGGGTGCAGCGGATCGGCCGACGCCACGCAGGACGCCGGGGCGACGGCGTCGGTGAAGTCCGCCGCGACGAAGAAGCCGGTCGTCACGGTCACCCCCGCCGACGGTACGAAGAAGGCCGCGTTCACCAGCCCCGTCGAGGTCGCGGTGACCGACGGCACCCTCGCGTCCGTCGAGGTCAGCGGCAACGACGGCGCGACGCTCGAGGGCACCTTCAACGACACGAAGACCACTTGGACGTCGAAGAAGAACCCCTACTCGGGGACGAAGTACACGGTGACCGCGAAGGTGCGGGGCGCCGGCACCAGGACCGCGACCTTCACCACCAGGTCGCCCGGCGAGACCTTCGTCGGCTACTTCACCCCCGAGGCGGGTTCGACGTCCGGCGTCGGCATGCCCGTGTCGATCAACTTCACGCACGCCGTGTCCGACAAGGCGGCCGTGCAGAAGGCGATCACGGTGACCGCGGAACCGGCCGTCGAGGTGGTCGGCCACTGGTTCAGCGACACCCGCCTCGACTTCCGGCCGGAGACGTACTGGGCGGCCGGCACCACCGTCACGCTCGGTCTGCGGCTGAAGGACGTCGAGGGCGCGGACGGGGTCTACGGCGTGCAGTCCAAGGACGTCACCTTCCACATCGGGCGCGAGCAGATCAGCACGGTCGACCTGGCCACGAAGGAGATGGTGGTGCAGCGGGACGGGGCGACGTACGCCACCTACCCCGTCTCCGGCGGCGACGCCGACCACACCACCTGGTCCGGGATCATGGTGATCAGCGAGCGGTTCGAGGAGACCCGGATGGAGTCCTCGACCGTCGGGCTCGGCGACGAGTACGACATCGCCGACGTGCCGCACGCCCAGCGGCTGACCACCTCCGGCACGTTCATCCACGGCAACTACTGGGCGTCCGCATCGGTGTTCGGCAGCCAGAACACCAGCCACGGCTGCGTCGGTCTGCACGACGCCAAAGGCGCGGACGACAGCTCGGTGCCGGGCTACCGGTTCTACAGGTCCTCGATGCTCGGCGATGTCGTCATCGTCAAGAACTCCGGTGAGGAGACCGTCGATCCGGCGAACGGTCTCAACGGGTGGAACCTGTCATGGGAGGAGTGGAAGGCGGGGAGCGCGCTTTAGGGCGTATGCGCCGTTCATGACCTGAACTCGCCTGGAGCGAAAGGACTTTCCTTGTTTTAACTCTTGACGGCCTCTCTCCCGGAGAGCACATTGGGCCCACTTTGAGAGCGCTCTCACACGCTCTCCGAAGGACCCGCGCACCCACCTCCGTACCCGAGAGGCACCCCCATGAGTGACACCTCCGGCATACCCAGACGGCGACGCGCCCTCGTCGCCGTCCTCGCCACGCTCGGTCTGGCGGCGGCCCTGGCCACGGCCGCGACCCTCCCCGCGAACGCCTCCGCGCCCACTCCCCCCACGGGCTGGACGCAGGTGTTCCTCGACGACTTCAACGGCGCCGCCGGCACCGGCGTCAACACCTCCAACTGGCAGTACGCGACCGGCACCTCCTACCCGGGAGGCCCCGCCAACTGGGGCACCGGCGAGGTCGAGACCATGACGAACAGCACGTCCAACGTGGCTCTCGACGGCAACGGCAACCTGCGCATCACCCCGGTCCGCGACTCCGCCGGCCGCTGGACGTCGGGCCGCATCGAGACCAACCGCACCGACTTCCAGCCGCCGGCCGGCGGCAAGCTGCGCGTCGAGGCACGCATCCAGATGCCGAACGTGACCGGCACGGCGGCCGAGGGCTACTGGCCCGCGTTCTGGATGCTGGGCGCCCCCTACCGCGGCAACTACCAGAACTGGCCGAGCGTCGGCGAGCTGGACATCATGGAGAACGTCCAGGGCATGAACCGCGTGTGGGCCACCATGCACTGCGGCACCAACCCGGGCGGCCCGTGCAACGAGACGACGGGCATCGGCAACAACATCGCCTGTCCGGGCTCGACCTGCCAGTCGGCCTTCCACACGTACACCATGGAGTGGGACCGCTCGGTGAGCCCCGAGACGATCCGCTTCTCCGTCGACGGCACCCAGTTCCACTCGGTCAACGCGAGCCAGATGGACGCGACGACCTGGGCCAACGCCACCAACCACGGCTTCTTCATCATCCTGAACGTGGCGATGGGCGGCGCCTTCCCCGACGCGTTCGGCGGCGGCCTCGACGGCGACACCCGGTCCGGCGTGCCGATGACCGTGGACTACGTCCAGGTGCTGTCGGCCGGTGGGAGCGGTACCACACCACCGCCGTCGGGCAGCCGTGACGCCTACGGCACCATCCAGGCCGAGTCGTACAACAGCCAGTCGGGCACGATCACCGAGACCACCACCGACACCGGCGGCGGCCAGAACATCGGCGCGCTGGCGAACGGCGACTGGGCGCTCTACCAGAACGTCAACTTCGGCTCCACCGCCGCGACCCAGTTCGCCGCCCGGGTGGCGAGCGGCGCGGGCAGCGGGGTCAGCGGCCTGGTCGAGGTGCGCCTCGACAGCCGCTCCAACGCCCCCGTCGGCAGCTTCGCCCTCGCCAACACCGGGGGCTGGCAGTCCTGGCGGACGGTACCGGCGAACATCTCCTCGGTGACGGGCACGCACGACGTGTATCTGACGTTCACGAGCGGGCAGCCGGCGGACTTCGTGAACGTGAACTGGTTCAACTTCGGGCACTGACATGCCCTTTCGGGCCCGGACAGGTCTTCTCGGGCACTGACAGGCCTTCTCCGGGCGCTGACAGGCCTTTTGCCGGGGGGCTCCGCGGGTGCGGGGCCCCCTCACCGCAGTTCGGAGCGGAACCCCACCGGCGTCTGTCCGGTGTGCAGTTGGAAGAACTTCGAGAAGTTCGCCGCGTCCGCGAACCCCACCGCCGCCCCCACCCGCCCGATGGGCAGGTCGGTATGAGCGAGCAGGCGCTTGGCCTCCAGGACCACCCGCTTGTCGATGAACCCCTTCGGCGTCTCCCCCGTCGCGGCGCGCACCGCGCGGACCAGGGTCCGGCGCGAGTAGCCGAGGGCGTCGGCGTACGCACTGACGCTGTGGTTCGTCGCGAAGTCCTTCTCCACCGCGTCCCGGAACAGGGTGAAGGTCGTGTCCGCCTGGCTCTGCGCCGCCTCCTGCGAGCTCGCCGCGAGATGCGCGAGGCGGAGCAGGAACGCCGTCAGGGAGTGCCGGAGCACCGCCGTGTGCAGGCTCAGCGGAAGGGTCGCCGTGTCCTTGTACTCGCGGCGCAGCTGCGCCAGCGACGCCCCCAGCCCCGCGAGTTGCGCCGCGTCGGGGTGGAGCAGCGGCGGCAGGTCGTAGCGGTACAGGCCCGTCGCCTCCACCGTCGCCCGGGGCAGGAAGCCGGGTTGCATGGTCAGGACCGTTCCGCGGTACCCGCTGGCCTTGGAGAAGCGGTGCACCTGGCCCGGGCGGATCCACAGCACGTCCCCGGCGAACGCCTCGTACTCGGCGAAGTCGATCATGTGGCGGACGGGGCCCTTGTCGAAGAGCATCACGACATGGAAGTCGATCCGGTGGACGCGGTGCAGCGGGGCGTCGGTGTGCCAGGGGCGATGCGGGCCCATGGGGCCGACCTGCATGCCGACGCCGCCCTCGCTCAGCTCGACCGGGAAGGGGAACGTTCTGATCCCGCCACTGTCCCCGCCTTGGAGTGTTCTGTCCGCCATGTCCTTCTCGTACCGTCTCGAAGCCGCTGCCCGTGTCCCACTTTCACCACAGGCTGACACACCACGACCTTCCCTCGGAAAAGTCAGACTTTTACAGTCGAACGCGTCTCACCAGGAACGATGCACGAATCCATGAACTCTTGAAGAGGACTGGTCACAGATGAGCACGCAGACACCGGGCGGCGCGGACAGCGCGGACGGCTTCGAGTGGACCGACCTCGACCGGCGTGCCGTCGACACCGCCCGCCTGCTGGCGGCCGACGCCGTGCAGAAGGTCGGGAACGGGCACCCCGGCACCGCCATGAGCCTCGCCCCGGCCGCCTACACGGTCTTTCAGAAGGTGATGCGGCACGACCCGGCGGACCCGGAGTGGACCGGACGTGACCGCTTCGTGCTGTCCCCGGGGCACACCTCCCTCACCCTCTACACGCAGCTCTACCTCGCCGGATACGAGCTGGAGCTCGACGACCTCAAGGCGTTCCGCACCCAGGGGTCCAAGACGCCCGGTCACCCCGAGTACGGGCACACCGCCGGCGTGGAAACCACCACCGGCCCGCTGGGCCAGGGCGTCGCCAACGCGGTCGGCATGGCCATGGCCGCCCGGTACGAGCGCGGCCTCTTCGACCCCGAGGCACCGCAGGGCACCTCGCCCTTCGACCACACCGTCTGGGCCATCGTCTCCGACGGCGACCTGGAGGAGGGCGTCTCCGCCGAGGCCTCCTCGCTCGCCGGGCACCAGAAGCTCGGCAACCTGGTCTTCCTCTACGACGACAACCACATCTCCATCGAGGGCGACACCGCGACCGCCTTCTCCGAGGACGTCCTCAAGCGGTACGAGGCCTACGGCTGGCACACCCAGCGCATCGAGCCCACCGCCGAGGGCGATGTCGACGTACCCGCCCTGTACGCCGCGCTGAAGGCCGCGCAGGCCGAGACCGAGCGGCCCTCGATCATCGCGATGCGGACCATCATCGCCTGGCCCGCCCCCAACGCCCGGAACACCGAGGCCTCGCACGGCTCCGCGCTCGGCGCGGACGAGATCGCGGCCACCAAGCGGCTCCTGGGCTTCGACCCGGAGCGGTCCTTCGAGGTCACGGACGAGGTCATCGCCCACACCCGGCAGGCCCTCGACCGCGGCGCCGAGGCGCACGCCGCCTGGGACAAGCGGATCGCCGAGTGGCGTGCGGAGCAGCCCGAGCGCGCCGAGCTGTTCGACCGGATCGTCGCCGGCCAGCTCCCCGAGGGCTGGGAGGACGCGCTCCCGGTCTTCGAGGAGGGCAAGTCCGTCGCGACCCGCGCCGCCTCCGGCAAGGTCCTGCAGTCGCTGGGCGCGGTCCTGCCCGAGCTGTGGGGCGGCTCCGCCGACCTCGCCGGTTCCAACAACACCACGATCGACAAGAACTCCTCCTTCCTCCCGCAGGGCAACCCGCTGCCGGAGGCCGACCCCTACGGCCGTACGGTCCACTTCGGCATCCGCGAGTTCTCGATGGCCGCCGAGATGAACGGCATCGCGCTGCACGGCAACACCCGCGTCTACGGCGGCACCTTCCTGGTGTTCTCGGACTACATGCGCAACGCCGTCCGCATGTCGGCGCTGATGCAGCTGCCCGTCACCTACGTGTGGACCCACGACTCCATCGGGCTCGGCGAGGACGGCCCCACCCACCAGCCGGTGGAGCACCTGGCCTCGCTGCGCGCCATCCCCGGCCTGAACGTCGTACGGCCCGCCGACGCCAACGAGACCGCGATCGCCTGGGCCGAGATCCTCCGGCGGCACACCACCAAGCCCGCCCCGCACGGTCTGGCCCTCAGCCGGCAGGGCGTGCCGACGTACGCGCCCGACCCGGACGCGGCGAAGGGCGGTTACGTGCTCCGGGACGCCTCCACCGGGACCCCGGACGTCGTTCTCCTCGCCACCGGCTCCGAGGTGCAGCTCGCCGTCGCCGCCCGGGAGCTGCTGGAGGCCGAGGGCGTCGGGACCCGGGTGGTGTCGATGCCGTCCGTGGAGTGGTTCGAGGAGCAGCCGCGGGAGTACCGCGACAGCGTCCTTCCGCCGTCCGTGCGAGCCCGCGTCGCAATCGAGGCGGGGATCGGTCTGACGTGGTACCGGTTCACAGGTGACGCAGGACGCATCGTCTCTCTTGAACACTTCGGCGCCTCCGCCGATGCCCAGACCCTCTTCGCCGAGTACGGCTTCACCGCCGAGAACGTCGCCGCAGCAGCGCGGGAATCTCTCGCCGCCGCGCGTGGTTGATCCGACCGCCAGAAAGAAGATGATGACTGTGACCGAAGCAACCGCGACCGCGGGAGCACTCAAGCGCCTGTCCGACGAGGGCGTCTCCATCTGGCTGGACGACCTGTCGCGCAGCCGGATCGAGTCCGGGAACCTCGCCGAACTCGTCGAGAACAAGAACGTCGTCGGCGTCACCACCAACCCCTCGATCTTCCAGGCCGCCATCGGCTCGGGTGCGGGGTACGAGGAGCAGCTCGACGACCTCGCCGTGCGCGGCGTGACGGTCGACGAGGCGGTACGCATGATGACGACCGCCGACGTCCGTGCCGCCGCCGATGTGCTGCGCGGCGTGTACGACGCCACCGACGGCCGGGACGGCCGGGTCTCCATCGAGGTCGACCCCCGCCTGGCCCACGAGACGGCCGCCACGGTCGCCGAGGCCAAGCAGCTGGCCTGGCTGGTGAACCGCCCCAACGTGATGATCAAGATCCCGGCGACGAAGGCCGGTCTCCCGGCCATCACCGAGGTCATCGGCCTCGGGATCAGCGTCAACGTCACGCTGATTTTCTCGCTGGAGCGCTACCGCGAGGTCATGGACGCCTACCTCGCCGGCCTGGAGAAGGCCGCCGCGAAGGGCCTCGACCTCTCCACCATCCACTCCGTCGCCTCCTTCTTCGTCTCCCGCGTCGACTCCGAGATCGACAAGCGGCTGACGGTGCTCGGCACGGACGAGGCGCTCGCCCTCAAGGGCAGGGCCGCCCTCGCCAACGCCCGGCTCGCCTACGAGGCGTACGAAGAGGTCTTCTCCTCCGCCCGCTGGGAGAAGTCGGCCGCCGCCCGGGCCAACAAGCAGCGCCCGCTGTGGGCCTCGACCGGCGTGAAGGACCCGGCGTACAAGGACACCCTGTACGTCGACGAGCTGGTCGCGCCCGGCACGGTCAACACCATGCCGGAGGCCACGCTGAACGCCACGGCCGACCACGGCGAGATCACCGGCGACACCGTCACCGGCGGTTACGCCCGGGCACGCGCCGACCTGGCCGCCGTGGAGGCTCTGGGGATCTCGTACGACGAGGTCGTGCAGCAGCTGGAGGACGAGGGCGTCGCCAAGTTCGAGGTGGCCTGGAACGACCTGCTGGCCACCGTCACGAAGTCGCTGGACAGCAAGGGGGTCGACGCGGAATGACCGAGATTCCTGCCACCGGGACCGAAGAGCCGTCCGCATCGTTCGACTCGCTCGCCTCGTTCGACTGGGAGAACCCGCTGCGGGACCCCCGCGACCGGCGTCTGCCCCGCATCGCCGGTCCGTCCGGGCTCGTCATCTTCGGTGTCACCGGTGACCTGTCCCGCAAGAAGCTGATGCCGGCCGTGTACGACCTGGCCAACCGCGGCATGCTGCCGCCGGGCTTCTCGCTCGTCGGGTTCGCCCGGCGGGACTGGGAGGACCAGGACTTCGCGCAGGTCGTGCACGACTCGGTGCGCGAGCACGCGCGGACGCCGTTCCGCGAGGAGGTCTGGCAGCAGCTCGCCGAGGGCATGCGGTTCATCCCGGGTGACTTCGACGACGACCAGGCGTTCAAGCAACTGGCCGAGGCCGTACAGGAGTTGGACTCCTCGCGCGGCACCAGCGGCAACTACGCCTTCTATCTCTCCGTACCGCCGAAGTTCTTTCCCAAGGTCGTCCAGCAGCTGAAGAAGCACGGGCTGGCGGACGCCCCCGAGGGCTCCTGGCGGCGTGCGGTCATCGAGAAGCCGTTCGGCAGCGACCTGAAGAGCGCGCGGGAGCTGAACGCGATCGTGCACGACGTGTTCGAGCCGGAGCAGGTCTTCCGGATCGACCACTACCTCGGCAAGGAGACCGTCCAGAACATCCTGGCGCTCCGCTTCGCCAACCAGATGTACGAGCCGATCTGGAACCGGTCGTACGTCGACCACGTGCAGATCACCATGGCCGAGGACATCGGCATCGGCGGCCGGGCCGGGTACTACGACGGCATCGGCGCCGCCCGTGACGTCATCCAGAACCACCTCCTCCAGCTGATGGCGCTCACCGCCATGGAGGAGCCGATCGCCTTCGACGCGGACGCGCTGCTCACCGAGAAGCTGAAGGTGCTCAAGTCGGTGCGGCTGCCGAAGGACCTCGGCAAGCACACCGTGCGCGGCCAGTACGCCACCGGGTGGCAGGGCGGCGCCAAGGTGGCCGGCTACCTCCAGGAGGACGGCATCGACCCCAGGTCGAAGACCGACACCTACGCCGCGATCAAGCTGGAGATCGACAACCGCCGCTGGGCAGGCATCCCGTTCTACCTGCGCACCGGCAAGCGCCTCGGCCGCCGCGTCACCGAGATCGCGGTCGTCTTCAAGCGCGCCCCGCACTCTCCCTTCGACTCCACGGCCACCGAGGAGCTCGGCCAGAACGCCATCGTGATCCGCGTCCAGCCGGACGAGGGCATGACCGTGCGGTTCGGGTCCAAGGTGCCGGGCACCTCGATGGAGATCCGGGACGTGTCGATGGACTTCGCCTACGGCGAGTCGTTCACGGAGTCCTCACCCGAGGCGTACGAGCGGCTCATCCTGGACGTCCTCCTCGGCGACGCCAACCTGTTCCCCCGCCACCAGGAAGTGGAAGAGTCCTGGAAGATCCTCGACCCGATCGAGGAGTACTGGGCACGGCACGGCAAGCCCGCGCAGTACGCGTCGGGCAGCTGGGGACCGAAGGAAGCCGACGAGATGCTCGCACGAGACGGACGGAGCTGGCGCAGGCCATGAAGATCGACCTGACCGACACCACGGCAAGCAAGATCAACAAGGCGCTGGTGCAGGGCCGCCGCGCCATCGGCACGCCCGCCGTGGGCATGGTCCTGACGATGGTGATCGTCACGGACGAGGAGAACGCCTACGACGCGATCAAGGCGGCCGAGGAGGCCTCGCACGAGCACCCCTCGCGCACCCTGGTCGTCATCAAGCGGCACGCCCGCACCCCGCGCGACCGCACGGCGTCCAAGCTGGACGCCGAGGTCCGGGTGGGCGCCGACGCCGGAACCGGCGAGACCGTCGTGCTGCGCACCTACGGCGAGGTGTCCGACCACGCCGACTCGGTGGTCCTGCCGCTGCTGCTGCCGGACGCGCCGGTCGTCGTGTGGTGGCCGGTGGACGCGCCCGAGAACCCGGCGAAGGACCCGCTGGGCGCCCTGGCCCAGCGCCGGATCACCGACCTGTACGCGGTGGAGAACCCCCTGGAGGTCCTGGAGACCCGGGTGCGCTCGTACGCCCCCGGCGACACCGACCTCGCCTGGACCCGGCTGACCCCGTGGCGCTCCATGCTGGCCGCGGCCCTCGACCAGGCCCGCGCGAAGATCGTCTCGGGGGCGGTGGAGGCCGAGGCCGACAACCCGGCCGCCGAGCTGCTGGCGCGCTGGCTGGAGGCGCGGCTGAAGGTGAAGATCGACCGCATCGTCACCGCGGGGCCGGTCGTCACCGCCGTGCGCCTGGGCACCGCCGACGGCGAGGTCGTCATCGACCGCCCCGAGGGCCCGCTGGCCACGCTGTCCCTGCCGGGCCAGCCCTCGCGCACCCTCGCGCTGAAGGTGCGCACCACCTCCGAACTCATCGCCGAGGAGCTCAGGCGCCTCGACGCGGACGAGATGTACGCCGTCGCCCTGCGGGGCGAGGGCCGCGCCAAGGAGACCCCTGCCCATGTCTGACTCTCCCCTGTTGACCCGTCGCCCCGAGTGGACGGCTCTGGAGGACCACCGCGCCGAAGGACTCGCGCAGCTACGGGAGTTGTTCGCCTCCGACCCCGGGCGGGCCGAGCGGTACGTGGTGCGCGTGGGCGATCTGCGCATCGACTACTCCAAGCACCTCATCACCGACGAGACGCTGGCCCTGCTCCAGGAACTGGCCACCGCCACCGATGTGTTCGGCCTGCGGGACGCCATGTTCCGCGGCGAGAAGATCAACCTCACCGAGGACCGGGCGGTCCTGCACACCGCGCTGCGGGCCTCGCGGGACGCGGTCGTCGAGGTCGACGGCGTGAACGTGGTGCCGCAGGTGCACGCCGTCCTGGACAAGATGAGCGCCTTCGCCGACCGGGTCCGCTCGGGCGAATGGACGGGCCACACCGGCAAGCGGATCAGGAACGTCGTCAACATCGGCATCGGCGGCTCCGACCTCGGTCCGGCGATGGCGTACGAGGTGCTGCGGCCGTACACGGCACGGGATCTGACGTTCCGTTTCGTGTCGAACGTGGACGGCGCCGACCTGCACGAGGCGATCCGCGACCTGGACCCGGCCGAGACGCTGTTCATCGTCGCGTCCAAGACGTTCACCACGATCGAGACGATCACCAACGCGACGTCGGCCCGCTCCTGGCTGCTTCAGGGGCTGGGTGGTGACGACAAGGCGGTCGCCAAGCACTTCGTGGCGCTGTCGACGAACGCCGGGAAGGTCACCGAGTTCGGCATCGACCCGGACAACATGTTCGAGTTCTGGGACTGGGTCGGCGGCCGCTACTCCTACGACTCGGCGATCGGCCTGTCCCTGATGATCGCCATCGGCCCGGACCGCTTCCGCGAGATGCTCGACGGCTTCCGCATCGTCGACGAGCACTTCCGCACCGCCCCCGCCGAGGCCAACGCCCCGCTGCTGCTCGGCCTGTTGGGCATCTGGTACGGCAACTTCCTCGGCGCCCAGTCACACGCGGTGCTGCCCTACAGCCACTACCTGTCGAAGTTCACCGCCTACCTCCAGCAGCTGGACATGGAGTCCAACGGCAAGTCGGTGCAGCGGGACGGCCGGCCCGTGGACTGGCAGACGGGTCCCGTGGTGTGGGGCACGCCCGGCACCAACGGGCAGCACGCCTACTACCAGTTGATCCACCAGGGGACGAAGGTCATCCCGGCGGACTTCATCGGCTTCGCGCGTCCCGTCGCCGAGCTGAGCGACGAACTCCAGGCGCAGCACGACCTGCTGATGGCGAACTTCTTCGCCCAGACGCAGGCCCTCGCCTTCGGCAAGACCCCGGACGAGGTGCGGGCCGAGGGCGTGCCCGAGGAGCTGGTCGTCCACAAGACGTTCAAGGGCAACCACCCGACGACGACGATCCTCGCCCGTGAGCTGACGCCGTCCGTGCTCGGCCAGTTGATCGCGCTGTACGAGCACAAGGTGTTCGTACAGGGCGCCGTCTGGAACATCGACTCCTTCGACCAGTGGGGCGTCGAGCTGGGCAAGGTGCTCGCCAAGCGGGTCGAACCCGCACTGACCGAAGGGGCGGACGTCCCCGGTCTCGATCCCTCCACCGCCGCCCTCGTGGCCGCCTACCGCGAACTGAAGGAAGTGCACTGAAATGCAGCTCGGACTCATCGGCCTCGGCAAGATGGGCGGCAACATGCGCGAGCGGATCCGCCGCGCAGGGCACACCGTGATCGGCTACGACCGCAACCCCGAGATCTCGGACGTGGCCGGCCTCGCCGAGCTGGTCGACAAGCTCGAAGGCCCGCGCGTGGTCTGGGTGATGGTCCCGGCCGGCGCCCCGACCCAGTCGGTCGTCGACGAGCTCGGCGACCTGCTCTCCCCCGGTGACACGGTCGTCGACGGCGGCAACTCCCGCTGGACGGACGACGAGAAGCACGCCGAGGAGCTGGCCGCCAAGGGCATCGGCTTCGTCGACGCGGGCGTCTCCGGCGGTGTCTGGGGCCTGCAGAACGGCTATGCCCTCATGGTCGGCGGCGACGCCGAGCACGTGGCGAAGGTGCAGCCGGTCTTCGACGCGCTCAAGCCCGAGGGCGACTTCGGCTTCGTCCACGCGGGCAAGGTGGGCGCCGGGCACTTCGCGAAGATGGTCCACAACGGCATCGAGTACGCGATGATGCAGGCCTACGCCGAGGGCTGGGAGCTGCTGGAGAAGGTCGACTCCGTCACGGACGTGCGGGAGGTCTTCCGCTCCTGGCAGGAAGGCACGGTCATCCGTTCCTGGCTGCTGGACCTGGCCGTCAAC
>NZ_QFRX01000001.1:1900623-1963724 GCF_003143935.1 Streptomyces sp. Act143
GGACGACGACGAGCACCTCGACAAGCTGCGCGGCTTCGCGGAGGACTCCGGCGAGGGCCGCTGGACCGTCGAGGCCGCCATCGACAACGCCGTGCCGCTGCCCGCGATCACGGCCTCCCTGTTCGCGCGGTTCGCGTCCCGCCAGGACGACTCGCCGCAGATGAAGATGATCGCGGCGCTGCGCAACCAGTTCGGCGGCCACGCGGTCGAGTCGAAGTAGGCACACCATGGGCGATCTCCTGCTGGTCCGCCACGGGGAGACGGAGTGGAGCGTGTCGGGACAGCACACCAGCTGGACCGACCTGCCCCTCACCACACACGGTGAGGAACAGGCCAAGGCGCTCGCCCCGCTCCTGTCCGGACGGCCCTTCTCGCTCGCGCTGACCAGCCCGCTGGACCGCGCGATACGCACCGCAGAACTCGCGGGCATCGCCGGGGCATCGCCCTACGACGACCTGCACGAATGGGACTACGGCGGCTACGAGGGCGTCACCACCGTCGACATCCGCCGCACCCGCCCCGACTGGTACCTGTGGACGGACGGCGTGCCGCCCGGCCCCGAGGGCCATCCGGGCGAGTCGCCGGCCGAGGTCGGCGCCCGCGCCGACCGGGTACTGGCCCGCGTCGACACGGCCCTTCCGCAGGGGGACGTGATCCTCGTGGCGCACGCCCACTTCCTGCGGGTCCTCACGGCCCGCAGGCTCGGGCTCGCACCGGCGGACGGGCGGCTGTTCCAGCTCGCGACCGGCACCGTGAGCCGGCTGTCCACGGAGCACGGCCGTCCCGTGATCTCCGAGTGGAACAGCAGACCCTGAGCACGCATCCGGCCCGGGCTACAACACGTCGCCGAACTCGCTCAACACCCCTGGTGGGGCGAGGGAGTTGACGTAGTGGCCCGGGCCGTGGTCGTCGAAGGAGTACTTGAACGGGATGGTCCGGGTCAGCGCCAGCCGGGTGGCGAAGAAGGCGAGCGGCGCGACGACCGCGAGACCGGCGAGGCTGTCCATCTGGGGGTAGTGCAGGCCCGGTTCCGTGACCTCCGTCCAGCCCGGCGTGCGGGGCCGCAGCAGGGGACGTACCGCCCGGCGCACCCCGTCCGTGCAGCGCACCGCCAGCCCTTCCCAGTCGCGGCCCGCGGCCGTCCGCGCGACGTCCCCCGGCAGGGTGAGCGCCTCGATCGCCGAGTCGGCGGCGAAGGTGAGCGCCGCGTCCGTCAGGCCGCGGGGCCTGCGGTAGTGGAACTCCCGGCCGAAGGGCGCGTACGGGCCGACCGGGCGGGGCGGCAGGGCCGGGACGACGTCCCGGTCGAAGATGTAGCGGATCAGCCGGTCGCGCAGCACATGCGTGTCGTGCGGCCCCGGCGCCTCCTCGCAGGCGCGGGCGAGGTCGGGGCCGCCGACCATCGGCTGGCCGAAGGTGTAGACGCCCTTGAGCCGCTCGGCGATGTGCCGGTAGCGGGGCTCGTGCACCAGCGTGATCGCCATGATCGCGGCCATGGCGGCGCCGAGACTGTGCCCGGTGAGGTACAGGGCCTCCAGGCCGTCGCCCTTGGTGCCGTGTTCCTCGGCGTTGACGGACTCGCCGCGCAGGGCGCGTTCCAGGGCCTCGATGACGAGGTGGCGGGTGGCGCGGACGTTGCGGTAGAAGCCGGCGTGCACCTCGTGGCGGCGGCCCTCCAGCTCCACGGCGAGCATCTCGGGGCGTACGTCGGCGTCGGTGAGGATGCTGATGATGTCCTCGGGCTGGGTGCCCCGGTAGCAGAGGATCGCGACGCGCCGGTCCTTGTCCTGGATCAGATAGGCGGCGGAGGCGATGTAGAGGGCGTCCACGCGCTGTTCGAAGACCCGGGTGTCGTTCTCGTCGAGGCCCAGCCGGGTCATGATCATGGCCAGGGTCTCCGGGTCGCCGCGCTGCTGGAAGCCGGCGTAGGCGTAGGCCGAGCAGGTCGCCATGACGTGCGGCAGGACACCGTCGGGGTCGGGCTGGTGCTTGGCGTCGGCGAGCCGTTCCACCAGGTCGGGGTAGACCGGGAAGCCGCTCGGATCGGTCTCGGGTTTGCAGGGGCGCAGTGCCGCGAACGTGGGCCCCTTGACGTGGTCGTCCCGCATGTACGGACCTCCCCCGGACGTCTGCGGGTCAGGGACGTGGAGCACACCACCGCGCCCCTCCGGCGTCAACCGAAGGGGCGTCACTGACCGGCCAACGCGGGTGCGGCCGGGTGGGGTTGCTGGGATTCGGGGGCGGCGCGGGGCGGGCCGCGGAGGCGGGCGGGGCGTCACGGGCGCCCCGCTGACGTGCCCGATCACCGCCGATCGTGCAATTGTTCGCATGCGGCGCAAGGGGGCGCACATCGGCGCGAACCTTCGCTGCGGGCGCCTTCCGGCCGTCGATAGCGTGCTTGCCCCTGTCCGGTGCGCACCCCGCGAAGGGTGCGGGCCGGGCCCTGTCCCGTACGCGTCCGTGTGAAGGAAGCGACCGATGACCGAGACCGGGCAGCACGAGCAGCAACGTTACGAACGGTACGAGGGCGGCAGTCCGGAGGCGGAACGGCTGGTCTTCGAGCAGTTGGCCCGCGAACTGATGGAGGTGCAGGTCAGGAACCGGCGGGCCGGGGGCGGCGGGATCTCTCGCGCGTTCCATGCCAAGGCGCCGGTGGCCGTGGAGAACGCCCGGCTGCGTTTCCACGACGACCTTCCTGCGGCGCTGCGCGTCGGGTTCGCCCAGCCGGGCGCCGAGTATCCGGCGGTGGTACGGCTGTCCAACGCGAGCGGCATCCGGCAGGGCGACGGCTCGCCCGATCTGCGGGGCGCGGCGGTGCGGGTGCAGGTGTCGGACGAGGAGAGCCATGACCTGCTGGCGACCAGCTATCCGGTCTCGCACGCCCGCAACGCACGGGAGTTCGTGGCGTTCGCCAAGGCGATGGCCGGTGCGCGCAACCCGTTGCAGAAGGCGTTCGGGCTGTTCGTGAAGCTGCCGCTGGCCGTGGGGCTGGGGACGGCCAACCGGATGCGGCGCAATGTGCGGGCCGCGACCCGGCACACCGTGGACTCCCTCGCCGGGGAGACGTTCTGGAGCCGCGGCGCCATCCTGTGGGGCGAGGCGGGACCCGTGCGCTATCTGCTGCGTCCCGCCCCGGGCAGCCCGCCCGCGCCCACCCCGGACCGCCGTGACCCGGACCTGCTGCACCGGGAGTTCGCGCGCCGGCTCGCGCAGACGGACGTGAGCTACGACCTGTGCGTGCAGCGGTTCGTGGACGAGCGGCGCACTCCGGTCGAGGACGCCTCGGTGGAGTGGAAGGACGCCGTCGCGCCCGCGCTGCCGGTCGCCCGGCTCACCATCCCGAGCCAGGACCTCACCTCGGCCGAGGCCCGCGCCGCAGCCCGCCGCATCGAGGACCTGGCCTTCAACCCCTGGTACACCACCGACGAGTTCCGTCCGCTCGGCAACATCAACCGGTCCCGCAAGGCGGCGTACCAGGCGGGCAGCGCACACCGGCTGGGCCTGCGGTTCGTCACCGAGGAACCGATACGCAACCGGATACTCGGCCGCCCCATGGAGGCCGCGTTCGCGCTGCTGAACCGGTATGTCCCCTGGCACCGGCTGCCGTTGCAACTGAGCCTGCTGAACCTGGTGTTCCTGCGCAAGGTGCTGCGGCGCCGCAACCTGATCGACACCGAGCCGCGCGAGGCGCCCCCGGCCGCCCAGCGGGTGCCGGCGCCGATCCCGGAGCGGCTGCGCGGCGAGCGGTCGTACGACGGGACGTACAACGACCTGTCGGCCCCGGCGATGGGCGCGGTCGGCTCCGCCTTCGGCCGCAACCTGAGGCCCGTGTACCGCCCGGACCTCTTCGACACCCCGAACCCGGTCACGGTGAGCCGCCAGCTGCTGTACCGCGAGAGCTTCGTGCCCGCGACCTCGCTCAATGTGCTGGCCGCGGCCTGGATCCAGTTCCAGGTGCACGACTGGGTCAACCACCGGCGGTACAAGACCGGTGAGCGCAGTGTCGAGGTGCCGCTGCCGCCCGGGAGCGGACCGTGGCACAACACGCCGGGCGGGCCCGCCGAGTCGGTGATGCGGTTCGCCGAGAACGAGGGCCTCGAACAGCCGGGCGGCCGGCCGCCGGTCCTGTTCGGCAACGTCGCCTCGCACTGGTGGGACGGCTCCGAGGTGTACGGCGCCGACGAGCAGACCGCGCGCTTCCTGCGCGAGGCCGACGGGCGTGCCGAACTCCGCCTGGAGGACGGCCACCTGCCGACGGGGACGAACGGCTCGATCCCGTTGACCGGCTTCAACGAGAGCTGGTGGATGGGCCTGAGCGTCATGCACACGTTGTTCGCCCGGGAGCACAACGCGGTGTGCGCGGCGCTGCGCGCGGAGTACCCGGGGATGGGCGAGGAGCGGATCCACCACACGGCACGTCTGGTGGTGTCGGCGCTCATCGCGAAGATCCACACGGTGGAGTGGACCCCGGCGATCCTGGCCACCGAGGCGATCGACATCGCGCTGAAGACCAACTGGCAGGGCCCGCCCAGGAAGTGGCTCAACCAGCTGGGCCTGTGGCTGTTCGAGGCGCACTCGCTGACCGGCATCCCGAAGACCCTCCCCGACCACCACACGGCGCCGTACTCGCTGACCGAGGACTTCGTCACCGTCTACCGCATGCACCCGCTGGTCCCGGACGACTTCGAGCTGCGCGAGCACCACTTCGGGCAGCGTCTGGAGACGGTCGGCTTCCTGGACATCCAGGGGACCGCGGCGGAGTCGCAGATCCGCAAGACGGGCCTGGCGAACTCGCTGTACTCCTTCGGCATCGCCCACCCGGGCGCGATCACGCTGCACAACTTCCCGCGGGCGCTCCAGCAGTTCGAGCGGGACGGCTAGATCATCGACCTGTCGGTGGTGGACCTGGTCCGCACGCGGCGGCGCGGCGTCCCGCGGTACAACGACTTCCGCGAGGGGCTGCACAAGAAGCGCATCCGCTCCTTCGAGGAACTCACCGAGAACGCCGAGACGCTGGCGCGGCTGAAGGAGGTGTACCGCTCGGTCGACGAGATCGACACGGTGGTGGGCCTGTTCGGGGAGAACCCGCCGACCGGCTTCGGCTTCAGCGACACCGCCTTCCGCATCTTCATCCTGATGGCGAGCAGGCGGCTGCAGTCCGACCGCTTCCTCAACGTCGACTACCGGCCCGAGGTGTACACCCCGCTCGGCATCGACTGGGTGGAGAGCAGCGGCATGAACTCCGTGATCCTGCGGCACTGCCCGGAGCTGGCGGCGCTGCTGCCGCGGGACGCCAGCGCGTTCGCGCCGTGGCGGACCGTACGGCCCACGAGCGACGGAGGCCATGAGTGAACCCGGCCGACGAACCGCACGCCGGTCCGGGCGATGCCCATCCGGGGCTGGGCGACCTGCTCGCCCGGCCCCTGCTGGAGACGCTCTGGCACCGCCGTACGCACCGGGTCAGCCGGGGCGCGTCGGTGCCGGCCGGCTCGATGAGCTACCGCTCACCGCACTCCCCCGAGCCGCTGTCCGAGCTGGAGGAGGCCCTGCTGATCGCGGTGACCGGCTGCACCGGACTGACCATGCCGGACCGCCCCTTCGAGGACCCGCGCGACGGCACGCCGATCATGGCCAAGCCCAATCTGACCATGGCCGGACGGACCGCGGGCAGCCCCGACAACGCGCAGGGCACGCACTTCTTCCTGATCAACGACACGGGCACGTACTACCTGCGGAAGCTGCCACCGGCGCCACAGGAACCCTTCACGGAGGGAGCTCTGCTGGCCCGGGCCCGGGAAGCGAAGGTACGCGTCCTCGACCACCGGCTGGACGTCACCCAGCGGGACTTCCCGGCGTACCTGGACTCCAACCGCTTCCTGTCCAACCTGCCGGGCACCACGGTGCTGTTCCCGGTGGTGGACCTGTCCCACCAGTACATCAACGCGTTGATGTACCTGCTGACCCAACCGGATGGCGCCCGGCCGACGTTGGTCGACGACCGCAACTTCTACCGTCCGGCGGGCGTGAAGAAGTGGGTGCGCAACGGCTTCCTCAACGAGAACCTCAAGCTCCCGCTGGGCGCGCTGGGCCCCATGCGCACACAGATCGAGGCCGACCTCCTCCTGCAGAACCTCATGCTGACGGCGGAGGCGATGGGCCTGGGCGCCTGGATCCACGCCTCGATCAACCCTCAGATAGCGCTGGGCGACCCGAAGTTCTCCCGGGCCTACGGCAGGATGCTCGGCTTCACCTTCGTCACCCCGCGCTGGCGGCTGCCGGACATCTGGCGCTGGCACGTCCCGCTGCCCAAGTACGCGTCCCTGCGCGCCCACCCCGTCGGGCTGAAGTCACCGGAGGGCGAGCCCCTGATCGCGGCGGCCTGTCCCCCCGTGCACAAGTCCATGGCGGACGCGGTGGATGCGGTCATCGCCTCGAAGTTCGGCACCGGCGGGGTCTACACCGACAAGGACGTCTTCACCCGCATCTACAAGGAGGACTACGGGCAGCGCTACCTGGCCGAGGCGAGCGAGTACGAGGAGCGGGTGATCGACTGCGCCCGCGACATCTGCGCGTACGTCCTGCGCACCCACCGCCGCTTCCCGGCCCACACCGACGCCATCCATGTGCCGGGGGTCTGGCTCCAGGCACATCACGTGGAGCGGGAGTACTACGAGCGGTTCTTCGTGCACGGGCTCACCGGAACGCACCGCCGCCATGGGGAGTTGTGGCACTAGAGTCCCCGGTTTGGGAGATCAACGACATGACGCCGGCCGAGGAACGAGGGTGGCGGGCGTTCGCGACGGGGCCGGCGGTCGACTTCCGCGTCGGGGGCGACGGCGTCGGAGGCTCCGCACTTCGAGCCGGTCTTCTACACCCTCGACCTGCTGTGGCATCACCCGCACCGTCAGCCGCCAGTGGCCGTGTGCTGCGCGGCCAGCCGGACCGGCGCGTTCTGAGCGCCGTATCCGCGGTAGCCGCCGTCGCGCTGGACGAGTTCGAAGAAGACCCGCCCCACCGTGCGGGTGTAGCAGTGCCGGAACTCGCCGTGCGCGTCCCGGTCGTAGAGGATGCCGAGCTCGCGGTACGTCGCCAACTCGCCCTCGGCGAACTCGAAGCGGGCCGCGAGGTCGTCGTAGTAGTTGGCGGGGATGGGCAGCGGGCGCCCGCCCGCCGCGACGAAGCGGCGGGCGGCCGCCACCACGTCGTCCGTCGCGAGGGCGATGTGCTGCGCGTGGACCGTGTCGTCGGCCGGTGCCGCCCCCACCGACAGCGCGATCCGCACGCTGCCGTCCGCGTTCGTCACCGCGCGGCTGCGCATCAGCCCGTACGGGTCGGCGACGTCCACGCTCTCCTGCGCGTGCAGCCCGAGCACGCTGCGGTGGAAGAGCGCCGCCTCGTCGAACTGGTGCCAGGGCTGGACGAGCCCGAGATGGTCGATGCGCCGTACGCCACCCGGACCGCTCTCGTGCGGCACGTCCTCGAAGTCGGCCCGCCAGTCGGGCAGTTCGGCACGGTCCGTCGCGCAGAAGAACAGCTCCGTGCCGTCCGGCGCCGCCACCGCGTCCAGCGGAGCGTCCGCGACGGCGCGCCGCCGCGGCAGCACCGGCGCCAGCAGCGCCTCCGCCCGCAGGGCGGCCCCCACCGGGTCCGGTGACTCCAGGCCGATCGCGGCGAGGCCCGTACCGTCCCGGCGTCCGGCCGGCCCCGTGTTCACGAGCACTCGCGCCGCGCCCTGCTGCCACAGGTCGACCGGCTTGCTGCGGTGCCGTGCCGTCCGGGCGAAGCCGCGGGCGCCCAGCAGCGTCGCGACCGGTGCGGCGTCCGGCGTGACCAGTTCGGCGAAGGCCACGCCCGTGGGGACGACGGGCGCCGGCGGGGTCGTGACGCCGACCGTCTCCTGAAGGAGCAGCAGGGAGCGGTGCGCGTCGACCGCCGTCGGGCCGGCCTCGGCCTGGCGGTAGACGTCGTTGAAGACCTCCAGGGAGAGCGGGCCCGCGTAGCCCGTGCGCAGGACCCGGCGGACCAGGTCCGGCACGTCGAAGCCGCCCTGGCCGGGGAAGCAGCGGTAGTGGCGGCTCCACTGGAGGACGTCCATGGCCGGCAGCGGGGCGTCGGCCAGTTGGAGGAAGAAGATCTTCTCGCCGGGGATGTCCTCGATGCCCTTGGGATCGCTGCCGCGGGACAGGATGTGGAAGCTGTCCAGGCAGGTGCCGAGGGCCGGGTGGTCGGCGGACGCGACGATGCTCCAGGCGTGGTCGTAGGTGCTCACGTGCCGCCCCCAGGCCAGCGCCTCGTACGCCACCCGGATGCCGAACTCCTGGGCGAGCGAGGCGAGTTCGCTCAGTTGCCCGGCGGCCAGCGCGTCGTCGTCCACCGCCAGCGGGTGCACGCTGGAGCAGACCAGGACGGTGTCGGCGCCGAGCCGTCCCATCAGCTCGAACTTGTGCCGGGCCCGGCGCAGGTTCGCCGCGAACACCTCGGCCGGTACCGCCTCCATGTCCCGCATCGGCTGGTAGAGGTCGACGGTCAGCCCGAGGTCCGCGCAGCGCGCCCGGATCTCCTCCGGGGTGAGGGGGCTGGCGAGCAGGTCGTTCTCGAAGATCTCCACGCCGTCGAAGCCGGCCCGGGAGGCGGCCGTGAGCTTCTCGGTGAGGGAACCGCTGAGGGAGACGGTGGCGATGGACGTACGCACTGCGGTACCTCTCTCTACTTTCCGGCGCCGACGGCGCCCGCCAGTTCCCCGATGTCCGCGAGCATGCGTGCCGCGTCGGGTTCCCGGCCGGTGAAGAGACGGAACGCGTCCGCGGCCTGGAAGACGGCCATTCCGCCGCCGTCCAGGGTGGCGCAGCCGATCGCCCGGGCGGCGCGCAGCAGCTCCGTCTCCAGCGGGCGGTAGACCACCTCGGCGACCCAGAGCCCGGGGTGGAGGAGCTCGGCCGGGAAGGGCAGGCCGGGGTGGGCGGCCATGCCGGTGGGGGTGGCGTGGACGATGCCGTCGGCTTCCGCGAGGAGGCCCGGCAGGCGGTCCGGGGTCGCGTGGGCCGCCCGGCCCGCGCCGAAGTGGTGGTTGAGCGCGCCGGCCAGGCCCGCCGCCCGGTCGGCCAGCGCGTCGACGACGGTGACCCGCCCGGCGCCGAGGGTGAGCGTGGCGTGGGCGACGGCCGCGCCGGCCCCGCCCGCACCGAGTTGCACGACCCGCTCCAGCGGGACGTCGGGCAGGCCGCGGGCGAAAGAGGCGGCGAAGCCGGTGACGTCGGTGTTGTGGCCGACGGCCCGGCCGTCCTCGAAGACGACGGTGTTGACCGCGCCGAGCGCCTCGGCCTGCGCCGACAGCCCGTCCAGGTGCTCGATCACGAGCTGCTTGCACGGATGCGTGATGTTGAGCCCGTCGAAGCCGAGGGTGCGGGCGGAGCACACCAGATCGCCGACCGCCTCGGGCCGGACGCCGAGGACGTCGATGTCGAGCAGCCGGTACAGGTAGCGCAGCCCCTGCCGGTCCGCCTCCCGCTCGTGCAGGGCGGGGCTGAGGGACGGGCCGATGCCCGCGCCGATCAGACCGACGAGATACGAGTCCTTGGCCACGCGGACCTCCTGTGCGGCTCACAATGTACGAACTAGTGAGTTAGTCATAACACCGGTCGCCTCCGCTTGGGAAGCCCTCGAAGCCCGCACCGGCACGCTCCCGGCCGGGCTTCTAGAATCTGCGGCACGCGGCCGGACGGTCGCGCCCTACGCCCGAAGGAAGCCGATGACCAGCGTCGAAGAACCGGCACGACCGAACGGGCGCATCCGTGACGCCGCCCGCACCAAGGCCGAGATCCTCGACGTGGCCACGCACGAGTTCGCCCGGGTCGGCTTCGCCGGGGCCCGCGTGGACGACATCGCCGCCCGCACCCGCACCACGAAGCGGATGATCTACTACTACTTCGGTGGCAAGGAGCAGCTCTTCACGGCCGTCCTGGAGCGGGCGTACGGCGTGATCCGGGACGCCGAGCAGGAGCTCGACGTCGAGCACCTCGACCCGGTGGCGGCCATCCGGCGGCTGGCGGAGCTGACCTTCGACCACCATGAGGCGCACCCCGACTTCATCCGGCTGGTCAGCATCGAGAACATCCACGAGGCCGAGCACATCGCCGCCTCCGAGAAGCTCGGCAGGATCGGCTCGCCCGCCCTGGACGTCATCCGCCGCATCCTGGCGTCGGGACAGGAGTCCGGGCTGTTCACGGCCGACGTGGACGCCGTCGACCTGCACGCGATGATCAGCTCCTTCTGCTTCTTCCGGGTCGCCAACCGGCACACCTTCGGCGCCCTGTTCGGCCGCGACCTGGTCGACCCGGCGCAGCGGGAGCACTACCGGAACATGCTGGGCGACATGGTGATCGCGTACCTGACGGCGGACCGCACCGCCGGCTGAGTCCGGCGGACCGCCGCCGACCGACTTCCGGGGACCCGACCTCTTGACAGCGGGGAAACGCGCGCGCAACATCCCTACCCACCGGGACTAACTATCCAGTGGGTTAATTAGCCGGAGTTCACGAGACCCGGCCCCTCTCCCTCCCCACCGCTCTCTCCGCTTACGTTGGAGTTCCGCAAAGGAGCCGCCGTGTCCGTCCCCTCCCCCGCCACCGCGCCGCCCGGCCAGCCGAAGAAGGCGGCGACGGCCGCCTGGATCGGCAGCGCGCTGGAGTACTACGACTTCTTCATCTACGGCAGCGCGGCCGCGCTGATCTTCCCGGAGGTCTTCTTCGACGAGTCCGACCCGGCCACCGCGACCCTGCTGTCCCTGGCCACGTTCGGTGTCGCCTACGCCGCCCGCCCGGTCGGCGCCCTGTTCCTGGGGCACTTCGGCGACAAGCTCGGCCGCAAGAAGATCATGGTCTTCACGCTGATCCTGATGGGCCTGTCGACGTTCCTCATCGGCTGTCTCCCCACCCGCGCCCAGGTCGGCACGCTCGCCCCCGTCCTGCTGGTCCTGTGCCGCGTCCTCCAGGGCATCTCCGCCGCCGGTGAGCAGGCCAGCGCCAACTCCATGACGCTGGAGCACGCGCCGCCGCACCGGCGCGGCTTCTTCACCAGCTTCACCCTCAGCGGCACCCAGGGCGGTCAGCTGCTCGCCACGCTCGCCTTCATCCCGATCGCCGCGCTGCCCGACGAGCAGCTGCTGTCCTGGGGCTGGCGGGTGCCGTTCTGGCTGAGCATCGCGGTCGCCGTGGTCGGCTACGTCATCCGCCGCAAGCTGGAGGAGACCCCGGCCTTCGAGCAGCAGACGGCCACCGAGGGTGTCGTGAAGATGCCGCTGGCGATCCTGCTGCGCCACCACTGGGCGGACGTCCTGCGGGTGATCGCGGGCGCGCTCATCGCCTCGGTGTCGACGATCTTCACCGTGTGGGCGCTGGCCTACGCGACGAGCGACTCGGTCGGCATGAGCCGCTCCTCGATGCTGTGGGTGGGCGCGCTGGCCAACGTGGCCGCGCTGGCCGCGATCCCGCTGTGGGCGACCCTGTCGGACCGCGTCGGCCGCCGACCGGTCTACCTGATCGGCGCGGTGGGCAGCGCGATCACGATGTTCCTCTACCTCTGGGCGATCTCCACGGGCAACTACCCGCTCACGATGCTGCTCGGCATCCTCGCCTTCGGCGTGGTCTACAGCGCCGCGAACGGCGTGTGGCCGTCCTTCTACGGCGAGATGTTCTCGACCCGGGTCCGGCTGTCCGGCATGGCCATCGGCACCCAGATCGGCTTCGCCGTGGCCGGTTTCGCGGTCACCTTCGCCGCGCAGATCGCCGGCCCGGACGGCGACGACTGGTCCGCCGTGGCCCTGTTCACCGCGGCGCTCTGCGTCCCGCCGATCATCGCGGCGCTCTCGGCCCGCGAGACCCACAAGGTCCCGACGGAACTGCTCGGCGAGCGCGCACGGGAGACGACGGCCGAGCGGGCGACCGTGACGGTCTGATTTGCTCCCTCCGCTTGATCCGCCAGAGGGTCCCCGGGCGCCGCCACGGCTCCGGGGACCCGGCGTTCCCGCCCTGCGTCAGGCGTTGGACCACGCCCGCTCGCACAGCACCAGCCGGTATCCGTCCGGGTCCTCGATCGTGACGCCCCACTGGTTCCAGTACGGGTTCGGCGAGGAGACCCGCTTGCCGCCGTGCTGTTCGAGGCGGGTGACCAGGTCGACGGGGACGGGGCCGTCTACGTAGATCACCAGGAGGTCCTCCTCCGTGGGGCGGGGCTCCACCGGGTGTGCGGCCTCGTGGACCAGTTCCAGGTGCCAGCCGGCGTCCGGCCAGCCGAGCATCAGGAGGTCGTGCTCGCCGGGCTCGGTGCCGCCCTCGGCCCGCCAGACGACGGCGAGTCCGAGCCCGCCCGCCCAGAAGCGCTCGGCCGCCGCGAGGTCACGGGACGGGCGGGCGACGCGGATGTGGCTACGGCCGTTGACGGGCATCGTGACCTCTTTCTCAGCTGCGGGGCGTGTTCGGCAGCCTAGGCACACGCGGCACACGGGACCATCGGTCGTCCGTCCTGCACCCGCGGTCGTAGGACCGCCGGGCACCGCACCGTTGACAGGCGTCGTCCGCGGCAAGACCATCGGCCCCACGAGCAGTGAAGAGCGGCGCCGACCCAGCCCTCCGCGCGTCCCACCAGCCGGAGTGGGTGGCCCCCGTGCGTCCCGGCCGATTTCAGGGGCGGCCGGTGCGCGCGGTGCGGCCGGTGTTCGCCGGCGCCGCGGGGACTCCCCAGCCCTGATTCTCCCCCCGGGTGGAAATCCCGTACGCCCGCTCGGCCTTCAACCGCAGGTCGCGGCGGGGCGTGGCCCTGGTGGATCCCCGACGCAAGCCGGATAGACAGTGTCTACGCGCTGCTGGTAGACACTGTCCATGCATGAATCCGAGACCGGGCTGCGGGCCCGGCTGGTCGAGGCGGGCGTGGAGTTGGTGGCCCGGGAGGGCGCCCAGGCGCTGACCCTGCGGGAGATCGCACGCCGGGCGGGTGTCTCGCACGGTGCCCCGCGCCGCTACTTCCCGACCCACCTGGAGCTGCTGTCGGCCATCGCGCGCCGCGGATTCGGCGAACTGGCGGAGCGGGTCACGGCGGTGGCCGGGGACGGGACGGCCAGTCCGCGCGCCCAGCTCACCGGGCTCACCCACGCCTACCTGGCGTTCGCCCGGGAGAACCCCGGCATGTACGAGCTGATGTTCCGTCACGATCTGCTGGAGAGCGGGCATCTGGGCCTGCGGGACACCAGCCTGCCGCTCTTCGGACGTCTGGTGGAGCTGGTCGGCCGGGTCCGCCCCGACCTGGAGGCCCGGCTGGTCGCGGGCGCGTTGTGGGCGAACCTGCACGGCATCGCCCAGCTGTGGAACTGGGGCAGTCTCCAACTGGCCACCGGAGCCGACGACTTCGTACCCCTGCTGCGGTCGGCCCTCGACGCGCACCTCGGGCGGGAGGACGGGTGAACCCGCGTCTGGCGCTCGCGAGCAGTGTCGTCGGAGCCGTGATCGTCGCCCTGGACGGCACCGTCCTCACCATCGCCCAGCCCACCCTGCAAAGGGACTTGAAGGCGTCGTTCGCGCAGGTCCAGTGGACCAGCACCGGCTATCTCATCGCCGTGGCCGGGCTGCTGGTGTTCGCCGGGCGCCTCGGGGACCGGTACGGACATCGGCGGCTGTACGCGGTCGGCATGCTCGGCTTCGGGGCGGCGTCGGCCGGTATCGGGGCGGCGCCGGGGATCGGCTGGGTGATCGGACTGCGGGTCGTGCAGGGGGTGTTCGGGGCGCTGCTGCAACCCGCCACGCTCGGCATGCTGCGGGCCGCGTACCCGCCGGACGGGCTGCGCACGCCGATCGCGGTCCGGACGGCGGCCATCGGGGTGTCGGCCGCGGTGGGGCCGCTGGTGGGCGGGGTACTGGTGGCCGGGCCCGGCTGGCGGGCGGTGTTCTTCCTCAACGTCGCTCCGGCGCTGGTGTTCGGGCTGCTCGCGCTGACGGGCCGGGACACGGCGCCCACGACGCGGGTGCGGCTGGACGTGCCCGGCGCCGTGCTCCTCGCGGTGACCCTGGGATGCCTCGTCCATGCGCTGGTGTCCTTGCGGTGGCCCGGTCTCGTCGCCGCCGTGGTCGCCGGTGCCGCCTTCCTGCGCCACGAGCGCCGCACCACGAGCCCGCTGCTGCCGCGGGCCGTCGCCGGTCCGGCGCTCGGTGTCCTGGTCGCCGCGTCGGCGGCACTGTCGGGCACGTTGTTCGTGAGCACGTACACCCTCCAGTACACGCTCGGTCTCGACCCGCTCCAAAGCGCCCTACGCTGCCTGCCGTTGGCCGTGCTGATGGTGGGCGCCGCTCCGCTGTGCGCGATCCTGCTGCGCCGGGTGGGAGCCCGGCGCACCGCGGTGACCGCGATGGCCGTGCTCGCGGCGGGGGTGCTGCTCCTGGACCGGGCCTCGGGCACGTTCGCGCTCTGCACCGGATTCGCCCTGCTGGGCGCCGGGTTCGGCACCGTGATGGTGGCGGCCACCCATGTCGTCGTCCGGCACAGTCCCGTCGAGTCGGCCGGGGTGGCGGGCGGGCTCCAGCAGACGGCGATGAACGTCGGGCCCACGCTGGGCGTGGCCGTCGCGACCACCCTGCTGGGGCACGGGCCGCTGGTGGTGCTCGCCGGGGTGGCGGTGATCGGGGCCGTGGCGAGCGGGGTGCTGCCGGGGCGCCCGTGGCCCGCCGCACCCACCGATCACGGCCGCGCGCAGGGCGGTTCACGGCTTGCTGAGCGACGATGAGGTCTGAGGTCGGCGCGGCTGGGTATGCCGGATCGCACCTCGACGAACGTATGCGGAGGAGAGCGATGGCACAGCTGCGGCAAGAGGTGGACCCGAGTGAGGTCGGGCTGGACGCGAAGGCGCTGGACCGACTCGACCAGCACGTCGCCCACTACGTGGACGAAGGGCGGCTGCCGGGCTTCCTGGTGGCCGTCGCACGCGGCGGCCGGGTCGCGCACCTCACCACGCACGGCCACCGCGACCTGGCGGCCGGGCTGCCCGTCACCTCCGACACCCTGTGGCGGATCTACTCCATGACCAAACCGGTCGCCTCGGTCGCCGCGCTACTCCTGGTCGAGGAGGGGAAGCTGTCGCTGGACGATCCGGTGGCCCGGCACGTGCCCGCCTTCGCCGACGTCCAGGTCTACGAGAGCGGCTCCGGCGCGGACACCAGGACCCGCCCCCCGGCACGGCCCGTGCTCGTCCGGCACCTGATGACCCACACCGCGGGCCTGACCTTCGCCTCGTACCGCGCCCACCCGGTCGACGCCCTGTACCGCGAGGCCCACCTGGACTCCTCGGTGGTGCCCGGTTCGACGCTGGCCGAGACGGTCGACGTGTACGCGAGCCTGCCGCTCCAGTTCGAACCCGGCACCCAGTGGAACTACTCGGTCGCCACGAATGTTCTGGGCCGCGTCATCGAGGTGGTGTCCGGGCAGCCGCTCGACGCGTTCTTCGCCGAACGGATCTTCGGGCCGCTGGGCATGCCCGACGCCGGGTTCTGGGTGCGGGACGAACAGGCGGGCAGGCTGGCCGAGTTGTACGGGGAGAGCGAGGGCGGCGGCATCGAGCCGATCGCCGGTCTGCCGCTGCGCGGGCGCCCCCGTTTCCTGTCCGGCAGCGGCGGCATGGTGGCCTCGGCGTACGACGTCCACCGGTTCATGGAACTGCTGCGGCGCCGCGGCGAACTGGACGGCGTACGGCTGCTGTCCGCGGCGACGGTGGACCTGATGACCTCGAACCACCTTCCCGGCGGCGCCGACCTGCGTGCCTTCGGCAGCCGGCCCGCGCACGACGAACCCGGCAACGACGGTGTCGGTTTCGGCCTCGGTGTCTCCGTGGTGATCGACCCCGAGCGCACCAAGGCCCCCACGAGCCTCGGCATGTACGGCTGGAGCGGGGTCGCCACGACGACGTTCTGGGTCGACCCGCGCCGTGATCTCACGGTGCAGTTCATGACGCAGGTCCGCCCCAAGGGCTCGCACACGCTCTACCCCGAGTTGAAGCGGCTGGTGCACGAGGCCGTCACCGGTTGATCAGGCGTCCACCCGCAGGGTGAAGTCCACACCGTCCAGGGCGAGTTCGCGCAGCCATTCCTCCGACCGTGCGGCCGTCTCCGCGGCCCGGTTCAGGCCGGGCGGCAGCGAGCCGTCCAGGACGTGGCGGACGCCGAGGGCGAGGGTGCGCGAGACGCAGCGGGCCATCGCGCTCTCCTCCTCGTCGCCGGTCAGGTCCAGCAGGTAGTCGCCGGCCCACGCCTGCCCCGCCGGACCGGTCACGTCCAGCGACACGGCGAGGACGACGCGGTCCCGGTCGGCGTCGGTCGTCGGGTGGGCGGCCGCCAGCTCCCGGGCCAGGGCGGCGATCCGGGCCTCGTCCCCCGCCGCGAGCTCCTCGAAGACGGCGCTCCAGGCTTCGAGCCAGCCCTCCAGGCGCAGGGTGCCCCGGACGAAGGTCTGCGGCTTCCAGGCGGGCGGCATGCCGTACTGCTCGACGAACGGCACGCTGTCGCGGTTCGGGTAGACCTCGAAGGCCTCCCCGTCGACGACGTGCCGCCGGGTCGCCTCCCAGGGGCGCCCGACGGTGGTCTCGGCGCCGTCCGCGAGGTAACGGGCGGGCGAGCGCAGGGCGTTGAGGACACCGAGGGGCGCCCAGCTGAAGCGGTACCTGAAGTCGTTCGGCACCGCGGGGATGCCGCCGCAGTAGGAGGTGAGGCGGTACGAGGCCGCCGTGCCGTCGCCGATCGCGGCCCGGGCGCGGGCCACGAGGCTGTGCGCGAAGAGGTGGTCGATGCCCGGGTCGAGCCCCGCCTCGGTGAGGACGACGATCCCGGCCGCGGCGGCGGCGGGGACCTGGGCGAGCACCGCGTCCGACACATAGCTGGAGCAGGCGAAGTGCGCGCGCCCGGCGACACAGGCCGCCAGGATCGCGGTGTGCTCGGGCGCGGGCAGCATCGACACGACGACGTCCCCGGGGTGCAGGGCCGCCGTCAGCTTGTCCGGCGTGTAGGCACCGGGTGCGGCGCGGCCGGTGAGGCCCAGCCGGTCCAGGGCCTGCGCCGCGCGTTCCTCGGTGCGGTGCCACACCCGCACCCGTGCCGCCGTCCCGCACAGCTTCGCCAGCCCGCTGCCGGTGGACAGCCGGTGCCGATCCAGTGGACGGTGCCGCTCGCGGGAACGAGGTCAGACATGCGGCAACTCCCCTTCCGCGATGCCGTGTTCACGGCAGGCCTGGTGGAACCGGTCCAGAGCGCGCCCCCACGGGCCGTCGGTCCCGAAGTCGAGCAGCAGGGGCAGCAGCGAGCCGGAGAAGTCCTCGCTGGACTCCCTCGGCAGCAGCGAGGGCAGGTTGTCGATGGCGATCAGGTCGAGCGGGGGCTCCTTGCGCAGCCGGCGTACCGGCTCGGTCCACTCGGTGGTGCGGTCGTAGACCGGCAGGACGTTGAGCGGCGAGCCGACGTCGCAGGTGACGTCGGAGAGGGTGCGCAGGCGCCGGGCGGGGTCGTCGAGGTCGGTTCCGCGGACGAAGGGCGGCACGGGGGTGGTGGCCAGGACGCAGTTGACCAGGACGTCGTGGGCGAGGAGGGCCGGGCGGTCCAGGTCCCGGGTCTCGGCGAGGTCCCAGCAGGTGGGCGCGACACCGGCCGCCTCCAGGGCCCCGCGCGCGCCGCGTCCGCTGCGGCCCAGGGCGCCGATCACCAGCGCGGTGAAGTCCGCGTCCCCGGCCACGGGCCGGAGCGACGCGTCGAGCTCCTCCTTCGAGGTGGGCGTCAGCGGCGCGGCGAGCCGGCCCCGGTGCTGGAGCACCGCCAGGGCGGCGCCCAGGTATCCGGCCCAGTACCCGAAGGCGGCGAGCCGGCGCCCGGTGTCGTCCACCAGGTACTCCAGGTCGAGCAGGGCCCCGCCCCCGGCGGCGAACCGGCGCAGCAGGCCGGCGGCGCCCGGCTGCCCCTTGTAGGCGTGCCCGAAGAAGATGTGCCGGTGCGCCAACCGGTCGGGCCCGTCCGGGAGTTCCTTCAGGCCGAGGACGACGGCCTCCGGCGGCGCCGACACCCACGTCCCCGCGGGCGCGACCCGGGCGCCGGCCGCCTCGTACTCCTCGATCGGGAAGATCCGCTGCGGGGACTCCTCGACGGTCAGCCGCACCCCGCTCCCGGCCAGCCGGCGGGCGTCGGACGGCACGATCGGGGTGCGTCGCTCGGTGGGACGGACCTCGTGGCGCAGCCACAGGTGGAGCTCGGTCATACGCAGTTGGCCTCCGGGCGCGGGGCGTCGGCCGCGAACCGGCCGGCGTGCAACGGGCTGACGTCCACGAAGGGTACGCGGCCCAGGTACAGGTCATGGATCACCTCGCCGACGGCGGGGCCCTGGAGGAATCCGTGGCCGGAGAAGCCGGTCGCGTACAGGAAACGGGAGACCGAAGTGGCCTCGCCGATCAGCGCGTTGTGGTCGGGGGTGACCTCGTACAGGCCCGCCCAGCCGCCGGTGCGGCGCAGGTCGAGGAGGGCGGGGGCGCGGTGCTCCATGGCGGCGGCCAGCCGGGGGATCCAGCGGTCGTGGGGGTCGGTGGCGAAGCCGGGGCGTTCGTCGGGGTCGGACATGCCGAGGAGCAGGCCGGGGCCCTCGCGGTGGAAGTAGAGGGTGGAGCTGAAGTCTATGGTCATGGGCAGGCCGGGCGGCAGGCCCGGGACCGCCTCGGTGACGGCGATCTGGCGGCGCAGCGGCTCCACCGGCAGGTCCACGCCCGCCATCCGGCCGACCGCGCGTGACCAGGGGCCGGCCGCACAGATCACCGTGTCGGTGGCGATCCGGCCGAGGGCCGTGGACACGGCCGTGATCCGGTCGCCGTGCAGTTCGATGCCGGTGACCTCGGTGTGCCGCAGGACGCGGGCGCCGAGCGCGCGGGCGGCGGAGGCGTAGCCGTGCACGACGGCCTCCGGGGTGCAGTGGCCGTCGTCGGGCGAGTAGGCGGCGGCGAGGAGGCCCTCGGTGCGGATCAGCGGGGAGAGCCTGCGGGCCTCCTGCGGGGTGAGCATGCGGCTGGGCACGCCGAGCGCGTTCTGCAGCCGTACGCCCGCCTCGAAGGAGGCGACGTCCTCGGGCGTCGACAGCAGGAAGAGGTAGCCCACGCGGTGCAGTCCGATGTCGTACCCGATCTCCTCCCGGAACCGGCCGAACGCGGCCAGGCTGCGCGCCCCGAGCAGCACGTTGAGCTCGTCGGAGAACTGGGCCCGCACCCCGCCCGCCGCCTTCGAGGTGGAACCTGAGGCGAGTTCGTCGCGTTCGACGAGGACGACGTCGCGGACACCGGCGGCGGCGAGGTGGTAGGCGATGCTCGCGCCCATCACTCCGCCGCCGATCACAACGGCTTGTGCCTGCATGGCTGGTGCCTGCGTCCTCACGGGCGAGCCTCCCAGGGGGTCGGGGCCGGCGTCGGGGCCCGCGTCGAGATCGACGGCGGGGCCGGTCCCCTCTTCCTGTCCGGACCGCGGTCCCCGTAATCAGGAGAGGTGCGCCACCGCGTCCAGGTGCGGCAGGTGGTGGTCGAGGCGCTCCCGCTTGGTGCGCAGGTAGGTGATGTTGCTCTCGCACGGCTGGATCAGCAGCGGCACGGTCTCGGTGACCTTGATGCCGTGGCGTATCAACGCCTCCCGCTTGTCAGGGTTGTTGGACATCAGGCGGACGCTGTGCACCCCCAGGTCCTGAAGCATCCCGGCCGCCACGCCGTAGTCCCGGGCGTCCACCGGCAGGCCGAGGGCGAGGTTCGCCTCGACGGTGTCCAGACCCTCCGCCTGGAGGGCCATCGCGCGCAGCTTGGCGAGCAGGCCGATGCCGCGGCCCTCGTGGCCCCGCAAGTAGACGACGATGCCGCTGCCTTCGGCGACGACGGCCCGCAGCGCCGAGTCGAGCTGCTCGCCGCACTCGCAGTGCCGGGAGCCGAAGGCGTCACCGGTGAGGCACTCGGAGTGCAGCCGGACCAGGACGTCGTCCGTGCCGATCTCGCCGTGCACGAGGGCCACTTGCTCGTCACCGCGGTCGTGGTCGAGGTAGCCGACCGCCCGGAATTGCCCGTACACGGTGGGCAGCGGAGCATTCACGACGCGTTCGACGCCGGTGCGCTGCGGGGACTTCTTGCCGAGGACGCCAATTTTGTCTGTCATGATTCTCGAGTTCCTAAGCAGAGACGAAAGGCCGTGAAAGAATGAGTGATTCGCAAGCGCGGTCGGCGGCAAACCGGTCGGCGGCATACGGTCCGTTGCCGACGGACACCACGGAGGACGTACGGACGCGGGGCGCGAATGTCTCACGACCGGTCGCGGTTCTTCCGGTCGGGAGCTTCGAACAGCACGGTCCGTACCTGCCGTTGGCGACCGACACCCTGGTCGCCTGTGCCATCGCACGGGAGCTCGCCGCGGCGTACCCGGTGCACCTCCTTCCGCCGGTGACGATCTCCTGCTCGCACGAGCACGCGGCCTGGGCGGGGACCGTCAGCATCTCCTCGGTGACCCTTCACGCGGTGATACGGGACATAGCGGCTTCGCTCCGCCGTTCGGGGGTGGAGGCCCTCGTCGTGGTCAATGGGCACGGCGGAAACTACGTACTGGGCAACGTCGTTCAGGAATCCTCCTCCCGCGGCGAGAAAATGGCACTGTTCCCGGCGGCGGAGGACTGGGAGTCGGCGCGCGAGCGGGCGGGGGTGGTCACGTCACTGCTCACCGACATGCACGCGGGGGAAATCGAGACCTCCATCCTTCTGCACGCTCATCCCGAATTCGTCCGACCCGGTTACGAGACCTCCGATTTCGTCGCCGACGACCGTCGCCATCTGCTCACCCTCGGAATGTCCGCCTATACCGATTCGGGCGTCATCGGCCGTCCTTCGCTGGGTTCGGCGGAAAAGGGCAAGGCGCTGCTGGAGAGCCTGGCGGATTCGTTCGGGCCGTATTTGTCGCTGCTCACCTCCGAGACCTCCGAGACGTCCGACGCCGGACCCGCCCGCTCGGGCGATTCCGGTGATTCCAGTGATTCCGGTGCGTCAGGTGATCCAGGCGCTTCCGTGCGCGGGTGAGGGGCGAGCAGGACGAGCACGCCGGGCAGGCTGGCCGCGAGACTGAGCACCCCGTACACGACCGCGACCGCCAGCCCGCTGCTCGCGCCCAGGCCGGCCGCGCCGAACGCCCAGGCGGTGACGCCCTCGCGGGGGCCCCAGCCGCCGACGTTCAGCGGCAGCCCCATGGCGAGCAGTGCCAGCACGGCGATCGGCATCAGCACGGCGACGGAGGCGGCGGCCCCGGCGACGCGCGCGGCGAGCACGAACATCGCGATGTGCCCGGCGAGGACGACGAGGGACGACAGGGCGACACCGGGTCCGTTCCGCCGGGACAGCAGCCCGTCGCGCATCTCCCGCAGCACCCGGCCGCACCGCGCGGGCACGCCGTTCATCCGCAGGGCGAGCAGAACGGCCAGCGCCCCCAGCACGGCGATCACCAGCAGCGGCGCGAAGTGCCGGCTCTGGGCCAGCACCGGCGACGGCATGGTCAGCAGGACGACGGCGCCGACCGCCGCCAACGCCAGTTGCCCGGCGACCCGTTCGAGGACGACGGCCCGCACACAGCGCCCGAGGTCCCGGGTGCTCTGACCGTGCCGCACCGCCCGGTGGACGTCGCCCAGGACGCCGCCGGGGAGCGCCGCGTTCAGGAAGAGGGCACGGTAGTAGGCAGCGACGGCGGGCCCGAGCGGCAGCCGGATGCCGAGGCCCTGGGCCACCAACTGCCAGCGCCAGGCGCTGAACACGGTGGTGACGACCCCGATCCCGACGGCGGCGATCAGCGTCCCGGCGTCGATCCGCCGCAGGCCGTCCAGGAAGACACCGGTGCCGAGCCGCCACAGCAGCACGGCGAGGATCAGCACACCGACGGCACTGCCGAGCTGGGTGCGCACGGCCGGTGACGCGAGACGGGCCACGGCCGTGCGCCACCAGGGGGTGTGGGGGGTGGCCGTGTCCGGTGACAGGGTGGCGGCGTCGGCAGGAACGTCCCTGCCCGGTGGTTCGGTTGGCCCGGCCGACATCCGTGTCCCGGCCTCGGTCCCGGACCCGGTTCCGGCCGACCGGTTCTTGCGCTCACCCGACGGCCCGTGCAGCACGTGGGCCCGTACCGTCTCCACGCTCATGCCGCCCCGCCCGTCGGCCGGGACAGCGCCAGCAGGTCGGTGTGGTGCACCAGGACGGTCAGCTCCCCCGCCTCGCAGGCCGCGAGCCGGTCACGGAGGTAGCGTCCGGCGCGTTCCGCGAGCTCCGGACGCTGCTCCACGGCCGCACCGACCCAGCCACGCAGCCACTGCGCGGTGAGCGCGGCCTCGGCGGGGCCGAGACGCCAGGGGCTGGGGTCCAGTCGTACCGTCGCCCCGCGCTCGGAGAAGGCCTCGCAGGCGGCGGTGACCGAGTCCGGGCCGAGGAGGCCGGAGCGGCGCTGGTGGGCGTTGAACGCCTCCGTGATCTCCGCGTCCATCGGGTCGGCCGGGGTGAGTTCGACGCGGCCGGCCACCGACAGGGTGAGCAGTGCCGGGCAGCCCGCCCCGGTGCAGGCCTCGGCGAGGGTGTCGATCTCCTCGCGGGTCAGGACGTCGAGGAGCGCGGAGGCGGTCACCAGGGAGGCACCGGCGAGGGCGTCCGGGGTGAGCCGGGCGACGTCGCCGCGCCGGGTCTCGACGGTGACACGGCTGCCGTCTGCGGCGGAGCGCGGGGAGGCGACGGCGGCGAAGTGCAGGAGGTACGGGTCGCGGTCGTGCAGGACCCAGTGCTGGGCGCCGTCGAGGCGGGGGGCGAGCCAGCGGCCCATGGAGCCGGTGCCGCAGCCCAGGTCGTGGATGACCAGGCCGGACTTGCCGGGCAGGTTCGCCAGCCGGATGCGCAGCGGGTCCAGCAGGTCCAGCGCTCGCGCGGCGGCGTCGGCCCCTTCGCGCAGCTCCAGCCACTCGGGGGCGTAGCGCGGCTGCTCCTCGGAGCCTTCCTCGCGCAGCCGCACGGTGGGGCGCTCGCCGGGGCGGGCGGCGACTCCGGCCGCGGGCCCGGCACCGGGGATCACGGACTCGGCGGACAGGCCCGGCACAGACGAAGCCACGGAGTCCGCGGACGGGTCCGGCACCGAAGAAGCCACCGAACCCACCGACGAATCCGACACGACAGTCACCTCCGAACCACCGTGGCCCGTCGCATCCCGAGGTCCCGGCTGTGCCGGAATCCTGCCGCTGCGCTCCGTGGTCGCCGTCTTCCTCATGCCGCCCTCCTGGGTTCGTTCGGCAGTCGGCCCAGTACTCCGGCCAGGCTGCGGGCCGTGGTCGCCCAGCCGTCCAGCGCGGCCCGTCGGCCCCGGGCCGCCGCCTTGAGCCGGCGTCGTACGTCCGCCTCGTTGAACCAGCCACGCAGCTCCGCGGCGAGGGCGGCGGGGTCCTCCGGCGGGACGAGGATGCCGGGCACTCCCCCGTCGGGGGCGCGTCCGACCGCCTCGGGCAGCCCGCCCACGTCGGTCGCGAGGACGGGGATGCCGCGGGCGAGGGCCTCGGTGACCGCCATGCCGTAGGTCTCGGCGTAGGAGGTGAGGACCATCAGGTCGGCGGCGGCGTAGCTGGCGTCGAGCTGGGCGCCGGCCTGCGGTCCGGCCAGCTCCAGCCGGTGCTCCAGGCCGTACTTACGGATCAGGGACCGCAGTTGACCGACGTACTCGGGGTCCTGGCCGAGCCCGCCGACGCACACGCAGCTCCACGGCAGGTCCCGGACCGTGGCGAGCGCCTCGACCAGGCGGTGCTGTCCCTTGCGGGGCGTGACCGCGGCCACGCACAACAGCCGTGAGACGCCGTCGGTTCCGGAGGCGAGCGGGGCGATGTCGGCACCGGGGGCGGCGACATGGACGCGGTCGGGGGCGAGGCCGTGGTGGGAGACGAGGCGGCGGACCGCCCAGTCACTGGTGGCGACGACCGCCGGGACCGCCCGCAGCACGGCGCGCTCCTTGGCGTCCAACTCGGCGGCCGACAGGGGGTCCAGGCCGGTCTCGTCGCCGAGCGGAAGGTGCACGAGGACGGCGAGCCGCAGGCGTTCCGCCTCGGGGACGACGATCTCGGGGACCCCGCAGGCGACCAGCCCGTCCAGCAGGACCACCGTGCCGTCCGTGAACTCCCGCAATGTACGGGCGAGTTCGTCTCGGCCCTCAGCACCCGGGCGGGGCCACTCGCCGGCCACGGCGTGCTTGTGGACCTGCCAGCCGAAGCCGGGCAGGTCCAGACTCACCCGCCGGTCATAGGCGTTGCCGCCGCTGGGGGCCGCCGGGTCGTCGACACCACCCGGCATGACGAAGTGCACGGAGCGCAGGGACATGGGGATGATGTCGGCATTCTTCAGGGTGGAGTGCTGCACGGGCACATAGCCGAGCGAGGTCTGCCGCGACGGCTTCTGCGGGGGCTGCTGCGAGGCCTTCTGCACATGCTGCTGCGCGGGCGCCGCGGGCGCCTTCTCCAAGGTCACGTCGGTCACAGCGCACGCTCGTAACTCGCCCACGCGACATGCGACTCGTGGAGCGTGACCCCGATGGCGGCGATTCCGCGGGCCCCTTCGCCGAGCGCGCCCTTCTCGATGCGCTCGGCGAGCCGGTCGGCGATGACCTTGGCGAGGAACTCCGTCGAGGTGTTGATGCCGGCGAAGTCGGGCTCGTTGTCGAGGTTCCGGTAGTTCAGTTCGGCGACGACGGCGCCGAGTTCCTGGGTGGCCAGTCCGATGTCGACGACGATGTTGTCGTCGTCCAGCTGTTCCCGGCGGAAGGTGGCGTCGACGAGGAACGTCGCTCCGTGCAGGCGCTGCGCGGGTCCGAAGACCTCGCCGCGGAAGCTGTGGGCGATCATGATGTGATCGCGGACGGTGACACTGAACAACGGACGACCCTCCAGGTGCGGCGCGTCTGATCCCCTCGGCCTGATCGCCGCCGGGATGCCGTGTAGTACGGCTCGTCGCTTCCCCGTGTTCAGCCGTCTCTCACTCTTTTCTCAGGTCAGGCGCTCTTGTCGTACCTGATGCGGTGACAAAGGGCCGGAATATCCCCCGCCGCGAGCCTGGGCATCACGTCCGGCAACTCCTCGAACACGCTTTCCCCCGTGATGAGCGCGTCGAGTGACGGGTCGGCGAGCAGTTCGAGGGCGAGGGCGAGCCGGTCGGCGTACGTGCGGCTGGAGCGGCGGGCCGGGGAGACGGTGCCGACCTGGCTGGAGCGGATGACGAGGCGACGGGAGTGGAAGGCCTCGCCGAGCGGGAGGCTGACCTGCCGGTCGCCGTACCAGCTCAGTTCGAGGACGGTGCCCTCGGCGGTGAGGAGTTCCAGCGCGCGGGCGAGCCCCTGTTCGGTGGCGCTGGCGTGCACGACGAGATCGCACTCCCCCAGCGCGTCCCGCGGCAGGGCGAAGTCGACGCCGAGCGCCCCGGCGGTCTTCGCGCGGGCCGGATCGGCGTCGACGAGCTGCACCCGTACGCCGGGGAAGCGGGCGAGGAGCGCGGCCACCGAGCAGCCCACCATCCCGCCGCCCACCACCGCGATCCGGTCCCCGATCAGCGGCGCGGCGTCCCAGAGGGCGTTGACGGCCGTCTCCACGGTACCGGCCAGGATCGCCCGCCCGGCGGGCACGGAGTCCGGTACGACGGTGACGGCGGCGGCCGGGACGACGTACCGCGTCTGATGCGGATAGAGGCAGAAGACCGTGCGCCCCACCAGTTCCGCCGGGCCCTCCTCCACCTCTCCGACGTTGAGGTAGCCGTACTTCACGGGGGCGGGGAACTCGCCCTCCTGGAAGGGTGCCCGCATGGCCGCGTGCTGGCTCGCCGGCACACCGCCCCGGAAGACGAGGGTCTCGGTGCCGCGGCTGACGCCTGACCACAGGGTGCGGACCAGTACCTCGTCCGGCGCCGGGACCGGAAGGGTGACCTCCCGTATCTCGCCGTCACCCGGGCTGCTGAGCCAGAACGCCCTCGCGGTGCGGTTCATCGGCATCCTCCTGAACGATCGGGAAGTGGTTCACGTACCGAGGTGTGCACAGGTCGCGCACAGTACGCGGCGTTGATCGACTCTGTCACACGGCCGGAGGATGTTCGGTGGCCCTGAACAACACTTACGACGCAAGGCTGGTACAGCAGGAGACCGCTGTCGGAGCGGGCGTACAGATCCTGTTGCTGGCTCTGCTCGGCACCGCGATCGGCATGGGGCCGGCGGGCTGGCTGACCGGCCTGGCCTTCGCCGTCGGCACCTGGGCGGTGCTCTCCCGGGCCCTGCACCGAACCCGTCCCCGCTCCTTCGGCCCCGCCAACCGGGTGACGCTCGGCCGCTCCATCCTGGTCGGCGGGGTGACCGCCCTGGTGGCCGACTCCTTCGAGAGCTCTCCGCCGGTGACGCTGTTCGTCGGCCTGACCGCGGTGGCGCTGATCCTCGACGGCGTGGACGGCAAGGTGGCCCGCCGCACCGGAACCTCCACCCCCCTGGGCGCGCGCTTCGACATGGAGGTCGACGCGTTCCTGATCCTGGTGCTCAGCGTGTACGTGTCGATGTCCCTGGGCCCGTGGGTGCTCCTCATCGGCGCCATGCGCTACGCCTTCGTCGCCGCGGCCCGCGTCTGGCCGTGGCTGAACGCCCCGCTGCCCCCGAGCACGGCCCGCAAGACGGTCGCCGCACTCCAGGGCGTGTTCCTGCTGCTCGCCGCTTCGGGTCTGCTGCCCCACGCCATGGAGTTCATGGTCGTCGCGACGGCGCTGGGGGCGCTGGTGTGGTCGTTCGGACGGGACGTGGTGTGGCTGTTCCGGACGTCCCGGGTCGAGGACGCGATCCCGACCGCCACGGAGCTGCCGGAGCTGGTCGCGTCCTGAACGGTGGCGGTTCATGTGCTGTTGGCGAACCGGTGGACGGTCGACGCGCGCGGCTTGGACCTCAGCCGTTGAGCCGTTGAGCCGTTGCATTGCGGCTCGGTCGGGCCGGGAGGGCGGATCGACGGGGTGCCGGCAACCACGGCCTCCGCCCTGACGTCCATACGGTGGACCTACCGGCGCGGCAGCAACCCGATCGCCGCCACCGGTACGGCCGCCAGCACCAGCCACGGAACGGCCGCCGGCAGCCCGGTGTCGAGCAGCGTGCCGGTCGCCGAGGTGCCGAGCAGGACGATGAGGCCGGACACCGAGGACAGCGCGCCGGTGTAGAGGCCGAGGCGGCCTGGCTCGACGAGGTCGGGGACCCAGGCGCGGGCGACGGGGGCGACGAGCATCTGGCCGAAGGTGAGCAGGACGACGAAGGCGGCCGCGGGCAACAGGCCCGCCGGTCCCGTCCGGTCGGCGGGGCGGGCCAGGGCCACGACGGCGAATCCGGCGGAGATCAGGCACAGTCCGGCGACCATCGAGCGGCGCAGCTCCAGCCGGTCGCCCACCCAGCGGGTGACCGGCAGTTGGGCGGTCACCACCAGCAGCGACGACAGGGCGAACAGCCAGGCCAGCGGCGCCTGGGAGCCGGTGACCCGCGCCACCTCCGCCGGGAGGGCGAGGTAGAGCTGGTTGTAGGCGAGCAGATAGGCGCCGTACGCGCAGCACAGCGCGAGAAAGCGCCGGTTGCGGAGCAACAGCCGCACACCGCCCTTGAGTCGGACGCGGTCCCGGCCGGGGATGTGCTGGGGCAGCAGCCACGCGTGCCCGGCCAGGACGAGGACGAAGACGGCGGCGCCCGCCATGCACACGGTCCGGAAGTCCACCGACAGCAGCAGCGCGCCGAGCAGCGGCCCGACGAACGCGCCCGCCTGCCCGGCCACCGTGAACAGCGCGAGAACCCGGGTGCGCGAACCACCGCCGCACTGCTCGTGGACGACGGCCTGCCGGGCGACCTCCGACTCGACCGCGGGCGAGAACAGCGCCGCGGCGAACCCGATCAGCAGCACGGCCCCGATGACCGACCAGGTCGCCTCCGCGTACCCGAGCCAGGCGAACCCGGCGATCCGCAGCGCGCAGCCCGTGAGGACGACGGGCCGGATGCCGTGGCGGTCGGCCAGCGCCCCACCGACCACGAACAGGCCCTGTTGGCTGAAGGTACGGAGCCCCAGCACGAATCCGACGAGCCAGCCCGCCATGCCCACCGCCTGCCCGAGGTGCTCGGAGAGAAAGGGCAGCACGGCGAAGAAGCCGACGTTGAAGGCGAGTTGGGTGAGGATCAGCAGCCGGAGGAGCGGAGTGAGGCGGGCCCGCCCAGGCGCCTTCCGCAGGCCGGTCGACAGCGCGCTCATCCGGCTCCCACCCATTCCTGTGGACGAGGCTGCTGTTGGGGCACCGCCACCGGCACCCGCCGTTTCCGCCGCGGCACCCGCACACCGCCCGCCGCGGTCACCGCGAGCGCGCCGAGCAGGGCGAGGGCCGCGGCCGGGGCGAGGACGGCCCAGGGGGCGCGCTCGGCGTAGGGCTGGTTCTCGGCGAGGAGCAAGCCCCATTCCGGGGCGGGAGGTTGGGCGCCCAGACCGAGGAAGGCGAGCGAGGCGAGAGCGAGGGCGACGCCCGGCAGCCGCAGCAGGGCGTGCCGGACGACGGGCGGCAGTACGGCGGGCAGGAGTTCGTGCCGGAGCAGATACCGGCGGCCCGCGCCCAGGCCGCGGGTGGCGGTGATGTGCAGGGCCGCCCGCTCCTGACGCAGCAGCGCGGAGGTGTGGGCCGCCAGGGGCGCCCAGGCGACGGCGCCGACGGCGAGGGCGGGGGTGGCCGGTCCGCCGCCGGCCACCGCGGTCACGAGGAGCGCGACCAGGACCGGCGGCAGGGCGACGATCGTGTCCACGAGGGCGCCCGACACGCGGGGCAGCAGCCCCAGCAGCACGCCGGTCAGCAGGGCGGCGACGCTGATCACGAGGGCGAGCAGCAGCGTGTCGAGGGCGCCGTGGCCGACGCGGGCGAGGACGTCCCGGCCGAGCGCATCGGTGCCGAACGGGTGCTGGAGGGAGGGTGCTTGGAGGCGCTCGCCGGTGTCGAGGGCGAGCGGGTCGCGGAGCAGCCCGAGGGCGATGACGAGCGCGAGGAGTCCGCCGTACGCGAGGGGCTGAAGGGTGGGTGCCGGTGGTTTCGGGCCATGCAGGGACGGCAGGGCGCCGTCGCGCAGGGCGGGGCCGATGAGGAGGCGGGTGGTGAGGGCGGCGAGTCCGGTGGCGGCGGCTGCGAGCAGGAGCAGGGCGAGGGTGCCGGCCTGGAGGACGGGGAGGTCCTGGGCGAGGGCGGCCTGGAGGGTGGTGCGGCCGAGGCCGGGGATGTCGAAGATCTGCTCCACCGCCACCGCGCCACCGGTCAGGCCGACCGCGAACAGGCCGGTGTTGGGGAGGAGTCCGGGCAGGCAGCGACGCACGGACTGGCGGGCGATGCCGCGGCCGGGCACTCCGCGGGCGGCGGCGGCCAGCGCCCAGGGTTCGGCGAAGGCGCCGGGCAGCAGGTCGTCGAGGAGCCGGCCGAGCACGGCTCCGGCGGGCAGACCGAGGGCGAGGGCGGGCAGGATCGTCCACCGCGGCCCGTACCAGCCGAGGGCGGGCAGCCAGCCGAGCTGGACGCCCACGACGGTGGCGAGGACGGAGGCGGTGAGGAACTCGGGGAGGGCCGCGAGGACGGCGGAACCGCCGCCGGCCCTGCGTCCGCCGAGTCGGCGGTGGGCGCCGAGCCACAGGGTGCGGGCGCAGATCAGCGCGGCGGTGACCGCGGCGACCGCGAGGGCCACCGCCATCAGCAGCAGGGACGCGCCGAGCGCCCGGAGCACGTCGGGCGTGACCGGGTCGCCGGAGATCCACGACCGCCCCGCGTCCCCACGCCACAGCCCGCCCAGCCACCCGCCGAGGAGGTGGAACGGGCCGTCCTCCAGGCCGAGTTGGGCCCGGATGTCGGCGAGCACCGCGGGGTCGGGGTCGCGTTCGGCGGACCGCGCCTTCAGCACGGTGAGCGCCGGGTCGGTGCGGGTCAGCCAGGGCAGCAGGCCGATCGCGCAGACGAGGGCGCCCGCGATCCCGGTCCGCCACAGCAGCGCGGCAGCTCGGTCGCGCATGCGTCAGCGCCGGGTGCCGATGCCGACGAGGGTGCGCTCGTACGGGTCGAGGAGCGCGCCGCGGACGGTGTCGCCGACGCCCGTGATGATCTGCTGGTGGACGAGGGGGACGACGGCGTCGGTGCCGAGTATCTCGGCCTCGGCGGCCATGGCCGCGTCCTGCCGTTCGTCGGTGTCGGTGACGGACTCGGCCCGCGCGACGGCCTTGTCGACGCCCCGGTCGCAGAGTTGGGCGATGTTGTAACCGCCGTCGCAGGTGTAGTCGGAGGCGAGGACCGAGACGGGGTCGCCGGTGTCGACGAGGGTGTTGCGGGCGAGGACGAAGGCGTCGAACTTCCCGTCCAGAGCGTCGGTTTCGAGCCGCGAGTACTCCCGCACCTCCAGGTCGACCGTGAACCCCGCCTTCTCCAACTGCTGCTTCAACACCTGCGCGACTTCGGGGAGTTCGGGCCGGTTGTCGTAGGTGGCGAGGGTGAGGGCGGTCCCGTCGGGATCGGCGGCCCGGGCCCGGCCGGTGGGTGCGGTGCGCTTGCCCTCGGCCCAGGTGACGGCGGGCCCGTAGATGCCGGTGCCGGCGTCCGCGTACCCCTCGTAGACGTCCTGGGCGAACACGGAGGTGTCCACGGCGGCGCGGGCGGCGGCCCTGAGTCCGGCGTTCTTGAACGCCCCCGACCCGGTGTTGAGCAGCAGGCTGGTGGTACGGGTCGTGGCGGTCGCCCTGCGCAGGCCCTTGTCGAGGGTGGCGGCCTGGGCGACGGGTATCGCCTCGGCGAGGTCGACCTGGCCGGTGCGCAGGGCGTTGGCGCGGGCGGCGCCGTCGGCGACGAACTTGACGTCGATCCCGGCGGCCTGGGCCCGGCCGCCCCAGTAGTCGGCGAAGCGGTCGAGGGTGGCGGCGGTGGCGCCCATGACCTTGGTCAGCTCGAAGGGGCCGGTGGCGTGGCCGGCCGGGTCGACGCCGTCGTCGCCGGTGTAGGCCTTGGCGGAGAGGACGGCGAGGCTCGGGCTGGACAGGCGCAGCGGCAGGACGGGGTCGGGGTCCTTGGTGGTGACGCGTACGCCCGTACCGCCGTCGGCCTGCGCGGTGAGGGTGACGCCGGCGAGGGCGGCCGGGGCGGGCCTGGCCTTGGTCGCGTGGGTGAGGGAGGCGGCAACCGCGGCCGGGGTGACCTCGGTGCCGTCCTGGAAGGTGGCCTCGCGCAGGGTGAACAGCCAGGTGCGGTCGTTCTCGCGGCGCCAGGACGAGGCGAGGGCGGGGGCGGCGGCGCCGTTGGCGTCGAGGGCGGTCAGTCCCTCGGTGACGCCGAGCCGGCTGAGGATGGTGGCGTCGGCTCCGTAGGGCGAGAGGTTCTCCGCGGGCGGGAAGGCGAGGGCGGCCCGCAGCCGGGAGCCGTCGCCCTCGTCGTCGGTCGAGCCGTCGCCGCCCTCGGAGGCGAAGCAGCCCGTCAGGACGGGGGCGAGCAGGAGCGCGGAGAGCAGTCGGAGGCGGCGCATCGGCCGGTCACCGTCCCATCGGGAGTTCGAAGTGCAGGACACCGTTGCCGCCGTCCGGGTCGTCGCGCTCGTCGTGCACGAGCTTGCCGAGCGACCGCCAGAAGGCCTCGGCGCCGGGGACGAACGGGTCGGTGTGCAGATATACGGCGCGGTAGGCGCCGTCGGCCGCGGCGAACGCCAGCAGTTCGGCTACCAGCCGCCGGGCGAGGCCGCGGCGCCGGTGCTCGGGGCGGACGTAGACCCGGCGCACCTGAGCGGTCTGCCCGGAGGGGTAGCGCTCGGCGACGTGGCGGGGGTTCGGCGGGTGGGCGGGGCCGCGCGCGTCGAGGGCGGCGGTGCCGACGATCTCGCCGCCGTCCGGGTCGATCGCGACGAGGAGGGTGTGGCGCGACGGGGCCAGGTAGGCGGCGGCCGGGTCGATGATGTCGCCGTGCCAGCGGGGCACGTACCCGGTGCCGAAGTCGCGGTAGACGGTGTCGAGCATGACGGCTCGCGCGCCGTCGAGGTCGTCCGGGCCCGCGGCCCTGATGCTGTAGTCACGCACTTGCACATCATATGCATTAAGCGAAGCCAGGTGATCACCACCCCGGTTCGGCCTTGATTGCCACCCTTCGCGGCCTCGGTCGTCGCCCGATTTGACAGTGATCGTCGGCACCCCTAAAACCTACCGACATGACATCCATTTTCAAAAACGCCTTAGGTGTCCGAGTGAGGTGCCGCTGATGCGCATCGCCTTCGTCGGCAAGGGCGGCAGCGGCAAGACGACCTTGTCGGCGCTCTTCTCCCGCCACCTCGCCCGGACCGGCGCACCGGTCCTGGCGGTGGACGGAGACATCAACCAGCACCTGGCCGAGGCGCTGGGCCACACCGGCCCGCCCCTGGACGCACCTCCCCTGGGCGCACATCTGGCCGCCCTCAAGAACTACCTGCGCGGCACCAACCCGCGCATCGCCTCCGCCGACGCGATGATCAAGACGACCCCGCCGGGCCGGGGCTCGCGCCTGCTGTCACTGCTCGGCGACGACGAGATCCACGCCCGGCACGTCCGGCACGTGGGCGGCGTACCGCTGATGGTGACCGGCGAGTTCGACGAGAGCGACCTCGGCGTGGCGTGCTACCACTCCAAGCTCGGCGCGGTGGAGCTCTATCTCAACCACCTGGTCGACGGCCCCGGCGAGTATGTCGTCGTCGACATGACGGCCGGCGCGGACGCGTTCGCGTCGGGCCTGTTCACCCGCTTCGACCTGACCTTCCTGGTGGCCGAACCCACCCGGAAGGGCGTCTCGGTCTACCGCCAGTACCGCGACCACGCCCGGGAGTTCGGCATCCGCGTCGCCGTCGTCGGCAACAAGGTGACCGGCGAGGACGACCTGCTCTTCCTCAAGGAGGAGGTGGGCGACGACCTCCTGACCCACCTCATCCAGTCCCCCTACGTCCGCGCCGCCGAACAGGGCCGCAGCCGGGGCGAGTTGGAACCCCACAACCACCACGCCCTGAACGTCCTGCGCGAGACGGTCGACGCCCGCCCACGCGACTGGCCGACCCTGCACCGCCACGCGGTCGAGTTCCACCTCCGCAACACCCGCGCCTGGGCCGGCGCGGACCTGGCGGCCCAGGTGGACCCGGAGTTCGTACCGGGCCGCATCACCCAGCCCTGACCACCGTCCCCTGCCTCCCCTCTCACCTCGCCTCACCTCATCGCACCTCGTCTCAAAGCACCTCATCTCATCGCACAGACAGGACCAGCACCCCCATGTCTCTCGACGTCTCCCCTCAGCTCCTCGCCGAAGCCGAACAGGGCGCCGTCCGCGAGGAGGACTTCGTGGCCACCGTCCGCACGTCCCTCCCCTACGCCTACGACCTCATCGCGTCCCTCGCCACCGAACTCAGGTCCGGCACGGCCGACTTCACCGACAACCAGACCCCTCCCCCGTCCGAGAAGGAGCGCGGCCAACTCCTCCGCGCCCTCGCCAGCGACGCCATCCGCGGCAGCCTGGAACGCCACTTCGACGTGACCCTGGCCTTCCAGAACTGCCACCGGGTGGCGGCGTTCCGCCCGGGCGCGGAGACCGGCGAGACGTACGCCCGCTTCACGTCCCTGCGGTCGCAGATCCTGAACCAGTCGCCGGAGTTCAGGGACTGCTGACACCGGCGCCCGCCCTCGGCCGCCTCAGGCGTGTCCGTCGATCTGCGCGCGGATGGCCGCGTCGGTCACCTCGCCGTCCGCCGCGAGCAGCACCGCCTTGCTCAGGATCACCGCAAGGCGGTCGTCCTCGAACGGCAGGAAGATCCTGCTGGTGATCCTGGTGCGGGACGGGACGATGCAGAGGTAGGCGTTGTCCGGCTCCATCAGGATGTTGGCCGAGCCGAGGTGGATGCGGTATGTGCGCAGGTCGCCGCGGACGATCAGGAAGCGGCCGTCCAGCGTGCAGCGGTCGGCGATCTTCAGGCGGGGCAGGATGCGGGCGAGGGCGTCCCGGCGGGCCTCGGCGGTCTCGGTGAGGTCGGCGAAACCGGCGCGCTCCCAGTAGGCGCGGGCCGGGCCCTGCTCGGTCCAGTCGGGGTCGGCGGCGATGGAGGTCACGCCGACGAAGAGGTCGACGTCGCGCATCGCCTCGCTGAAGACCAGCGGGGGCACCTCGGTCAGCGGGGCCTGACGCCATCGGCCGTCCACCCGGTGGTCGAAGCGGATCCAGTCCGTCGACGCCACCGGGTCGTCGTCGGCCCAGTCCACGAAGGAGTGGAAGAAGCGAACCCGCCAACGGCCCGAGACCAGCACACGCGTCGCCTCGTCGCCGTCTCCGCAGTCCCACGGCCCGAGCAGCCGACTGCTCCAGCCGCGGGCCCGGAACAGTCCGCGCATCCTGCGGTAGTGGACGAGGTGCGCGGCGAAGCGGTTGGAGTGCAGGCGGGCCTCCTCCTCGGCCGGGGTGAGCCGGTAGATCTCGCGGAAGGCCTGCTTGAACGGCTGCCGCAGCTCCGCGTCGACCAGGCGGTCCCGCCACGCCCGCACCGTGCCGGCGTCGGCGCGGATCGGGTGCCACAGGCGCACGGAGGCGTCGTCGGGGGCGTCGGGCAGGTCGTCCGTCGCCGGCAGGAACGGCCGCCACTCGCCCGGCGCCGTCTCGACCTCCCAGATCAGGCCGCTCACCACCGACCGGGCGAGGGGGTGCCCGGCCAGCTCCGTCCGCCACCACCGGTAGGGGTGCGCGGCACCGACCGGCAGACCGCCCTCCAAGGCGCGCGCCAGCGTGCTCAGTTGGATGTCGACGCGCTTGACCAGGTCCCGCACCTCCTTCACCAGCTCGCCGTGGTCGCGGCGGACCGGAGCGGGCACGCCGCGCAGCGGCCGGCCGTCCTTCTCCCACGTCAGCTCGGCCGTCTCCGTGACCGTGACGACGGCCGCGTAGCCGTCACCCGCCGGCCTGCGCAGCACCCCGGACTCGTCGAAGCCCAGCCTGGGCAGGCGCAGGGCCACCTCCGTCCGCTGTGCCAGGGCCGCCTCGACCTTCTTGAGCAGCTTGTCGAGTTGCTTGGGCACGCCCGCGTGCCGGGTGACCGAACGGGCGGTGCGGATCGCGGTGACCGCCTCCGGGGTCGGGAACTCCTTGGCGGCGCGCACCAGTTCGTACAGCAGTGCCTGTGACGGCACCGTCCGCGCCGCCGTCGGCGCGACCGCGATGCCGGGCAGCAACCGCTCGTACACCTCCGGCAGCCACTTCTCGTCCCGCAGCAGCGCCACCCGCGCGGCCTGTCCGAGCACGGCGACCTCCCGTGCCGTGAACGCCTTGTCGGAGCGGTAGGGGATCTCGCCGGACTGGATGCCGTCGGCGCGGTCGGCCGCTGCTTCCAGCGCGCGCTGGGCGAAGTCGGCGTAGGCCGGGAGGTCGGCCAGCTTCTGCCACACGGCAGGAGTCGACTCCGGCTCGATGTACGTGTTGACGAGGTCGAGCTCGGCCGCCACCGCCCGCTCGGCCGGGGTGAGGCCGGTCAGGACGTCGATCTCCGCCCTGGCGATGGGTCCTTCGCCGAGCCGCTCCGCGACCGCCCGCCGTGTCTCGTCGTCCGCGAGACCGGCGACCAGGAACAGCGAGTACGGGTGCGTGCCGCCCTGCCGTCCCAGCAGGCTCTCGGTCAGGGCGCGCGCGGGCCCGGACAGGTCGGGCCAGGGGCCGGTGCAGTGCGTCAGCGCGGTCACCCCCGGCACGATGTTCACCCCCGGCTCGCTGTGCCGGATCTGCTCGACGAGCGCCTCGAACAGCCGTCGGCAGGCGTCGGGTGTGAAACGCGGCTGCCGTGCCTCGGCCGCGTGCCGCACCGCCAGAGCCGTCCGCCAGGTCGCGGGCGCGGCATCGGTGTGGTGCACCCGGTGCGCGGCCGGGAGCAGGTCACCGAGCTGCTCGTCGGTGAGCGCCGCCAGGTCGGCGGACCGGGCGTCCAGTTCGAAGGCCGGATCGGTCAACGCCCGCGCCAAGTCGTCGTAGAGCATGTCCGGGATCATGACAGGCGGCACTGACAACGGGCCGGGCGGTCGGTCCGCCCGGCCCCGCTGCGGGGGTACGACACTCAGCTCGGCGACTCCGCGCCGTTCCGCGCGTAGTACCACCAGGTGACCGCGATGCAGGTGACGTAGAAGGCCACGAAGCCCCACATCGCGCTGGTCACCGCGAAGTTGGCGAACAGGGCCGGGATGAAGAAGAAGCCGTAGGCGGCGACGGCGGCGGTGAAGCCGGTGACCGCGCCCGCTTCCGTCTCGGTCCGGCGCAGGGCCCTGGTGTACTCCGGGGTGCCCTCGGTCAGGCCCTTGAGGTGCTTGTTGCGGAAGATCACGGGGATCTGGCGGAAGGTCGAGCCGTTGCCGATGCCGGAGAAGAGGAACGCGGCGAGGAAGCAGGCGAAGAAGCCCGCGAAGTTGCCGCCGTCGCCGCCGCTCGGCAGGAAGGTGATCACGCCGGCGATCGAGGCGGCCATGCCGGCGAAGGACAGGATCGTGACGCGGGCGCCGCCCACCCTGTCGGCGATCCAGCCGCCGGCCCAGCGGGCCAGGGCGCCGAGGGCCGGGCCCATCCAGGCGTAGGCGGCGACGGAGTAGGCGGGGAAGGTGGTCTTGATCAGCATCGGCAGGGCGGCTGCGAAGCCGATGAAGGAGCCGAAGGTGCCGACGTACAGCCAGGTCATCACCCAGGTGTGCTTGCGGCGGAAGATCGCCTTCTGCTGCGCGAAGGACGTCGACGCGGTCTTGAGGTTGTTCTGGCCGAACCAGGCGAGGGCGGCCAGGACGAGCAGCACGGGGACCCAGACGAAGGCCGCGTTCTGGAGGTACACCGTCTCGCCGGTCTGCGCGTTCGTCTGGCCGGACCCGATCGCGATGACCGAGCTGGTGATGACGATCGGGGTCAGCAGCTGGACCACCGACACGCCCAGGTTGCCGAGGCCGCCGTTGATGCCGGTCGCGTTGCCCTTCTCGCTCTTGGGGAAGAAGAAGCCGATGTTGGCGAGGGAGGAGGAGAAGTTGGCGCCGCCGATGCCGCACAGGGCGGCGATCGTGGCCATGGTGGCGAAGGACGTGGACGTGTCCTGGATCGCGTACCCCAGCCAGATCAGCGGGACGATCAGGACGACCGTGGACAGCGCGGTGAAGGTGCGCTGGCCGGTCCTCGGGCCCAGGAAGGTGTAGATCATCCGGGCCGTACCGCCGGTCAGGCCGGGGATCGCCGTCAGCCAGAACAGCTGCGAGGTGGAGAAGCCGAAGCCGACGTCCGCGAGGTTGGTGGCGGTGACGCTCCACACCTGCCACACCACGAAGGCCACGAGGAGGGCCGGGACCGCGATCCACAGGTTGCGCCGGGCGACCTTCCTGCCCACGGAGTTCCAGAAGAGCTCGTTCTCGGGCTCCCAGTCGGTGATGTCCCGGCCGGGCCGGTACTGGGCGAGGTCATAGGACCGCCCGGCGACCGTGGTCGTCGCTTCCTGTACGGCAGGCATGGCTGTTCCTGGTGGTGAGGAGGTTGTCCTTGCTTCTTCAGCCTCCTCCCGCGGCGGACGGGACGTCAGGGTCCTAGGGCGTGACCACGAACCGCCCTAGGACCCCGATGACCAGGGACTTTCGCCCCCCCATCCGGCGCTTACGCCGCGTGCCGCTCCCGCCCCCGGTGGGCGCGGATGATCTCCGCGTACCGGTGCCCGGAGCCCTTGATCGTGCGGGTCTGGGTCCGGTAGTCGACGTGGACGAGCCCGAAGCGCTTGTCGTAGCCGTAGGCCCACTCGAAGTTGTCGAGCAGCGACCAGGCGAAGTAGCCGGCCAGCGGGGCGCCCTTGCGGGCGGCGGAGGCGCAGGCGGCGAGGTGCCGGGTGAGGTAGTCCTGCCGCTCGGGGTCGTCGACGGTGCCGTCGGGGCGTACGACGTCCGGGAAGGCAGAGCCGTTCTCGGTGACGTACAGCCTTCGCGCCCCGTACTCGTCGGTGAGGCGCAGCAGCAGGGTCTCGATGCCGCTCGCGTCGATCTCCCAGTCCATGCCGGTGCGGGGAACGCCGTCGCGGCGGACGGAACGGACGTACGGGGCCGGGCCCTTGGGGTCGTCGGCGACGGTCTGCGGGAAGTAGTAGTTCAGGCCGAGCCAGTCCAGCGGGGCGGCGATGACCTCCGAGTCGCCCGCCTTCGACGGGAGTTCGACGCCGTAGACCTCCTGCATGTCCGCCGGGAAGCCCCGGCCGTGGACCGGGTCAAGCCACCAGCGGTTGGTGTGGCCGTCCATGCGGCGGGCGGCGCGCAGGTCCTCCGGGCGGTCGGTGGCGGGGTGGATGGTGGAGAGGTTGTTGACGATGCCGATCTGGGCGCCGGGGGCCACCGCGCGGATGGCCTGGACGGCGAGGCCGTGGCCGAGGAGCAGGTGGTAGGAGGCCCGGACCGCCGCCGTGAGGTCGGTCCAGCCGGGCGCCATCGTCCCTTCCAGGTGGCCGATCCAGGCCGAGCACAGGGGTTCGTTGAGGGTGGTCCAGTGGTGCACCCGGTCGCCCAGCCGCTCGGCGACGACCGAGGCGTACGCGGCGAAGTGCTCGGCGGTCTCGCGTGCGGGCCAGCCGCCGCGGTCCTGGAGGGCCTGGGGCAGGTCCCAGTGGTAGAGGGTGACGGACGGGGTGATGCCGGCCGCCAGCAGTGCGTCGGTCAACTCGTCGTAGAAGGCGAGGCCCTTGGCGTTGACCGGGCCGTCGCCGCCGGGCACGACGCGCGGCCAGGCGATGGACAACCGGTAGGCGTTGGCGCCCAGTTGCTCCATCAGGCCGATGTCCTCACGCCAGCGGTGGTAGTGGTCGCAGGCGATGTCGCCGGTGTCGCCGTTCGCCACCTTGCCCGGGGTGTGCGAGAAGGTGTCCCAGATCGACGGCGCCCGGCCGTCCTCCGCCGCGGCTCCCTCGATCTGGTAGGCGGCTGTGGCCGTGCCCCACAGGAAGTCGTGCGGGAGTGCTGCGAGATCGATGGTCACGTAGGTCCTTTCAGGAGTGGTCGCTTAACGTTCTCGGGGCTGGGGTCGGCTGACGGTCCCGGGAGTGGTCACTTGACGGCGCCCGCCGTCAGCCCGGCGACGAGGTAGCGCTGGAGGAGCAGGAAGCCCGCGACCACGGGCACGCTCACCACCAGCGAGGCCGCCATGATCTGGTTCCAGTACACGTCGTAGAGCGTGGAGTAGCCCTGGAGCCCGACGGCGAGGGTGCGGGTGGTGTCGTTGGTCATCACGGACGCGAACAGCACCTCGCCCCACGCCGTCATGAACGCGTAGACGGTGACGGCGACGATGCCGGGGATCGCCGCCGGCACGACCACCCGGAAAAGCGCGCCGAGCGGGCCGCAGCCGTCCACGAGCGCCGCCTCGTCCAGATCGCGCGGCACCGAGTCGAAGTACCCGATCAGCATCCAGATGGAGAACGGCAGGGAGAAGGTGAGATACGTCAGGATCAGCCCGCCGCGCGAGCCGAACAGGGCGATGCCGGTGGCGTTGCCGATGTTGACGTAGATCAGGAACAGCGGGAGCAGGAAGAGGATGCCGGGGAACATCTGCGTCGACAGGACGGTGACCGTGAAGACGCGCTTGCCGCGGAAGTCGTAGCGGCTCACGGCGTAGGCCGAGAAGACGGCGATCACGACCGAGCAGACGGCCGCCGCGCTCGCCACGATGAGGGAGTTCACGAAGTACCGGGCGAGCGGGACCGTCGACCAGATGTCGATGTACGGCTGGAACGTCACCTCGCTCGGTATCCAGCGGAACGTGCCGGTGACGTCCGCGAGCGGCTTCAGCGAGCTGGAGACCATCACGTACACCGGCAGCAGGACGAAGCCGGCCAGCAGGGTGAGGAACGCCCGCCGGGTCCACAGGAAGGACCGCGGTGGAGCCATGGGGGAACTAGGCATGCGAGGCCCTCCGTCCGCGTGAGGTGAGGGCGAGGTAGACGCCCGTCACGAGCAGCAGGAACAGCAGCAGAAGTACGGACATCGCGGAGCCGGTGCCGAAGTTCCAGGTGACGAAGGAGGCTTGGTAGATGTGGACCGAGATGAGGTCCGCGGCCTCCGGCGCCGACTTGCCGAACAGGACGTACGGCGTGTTGAAGTCGTTGAACGTCCACAGGAACAGCACCAGGATCAGCACCTGGTTGACGGCGCCCAGGGACGGCAAGGTGATGCGGCGGATCTGCTGCCACATTCCGGCACCGTCGAGGGCCGCCGCCTCGTACAGCTCCTTCGGGATGTTCTGGAGTCCGGCCATCACGATGAGGAAGGCGAACGGCCAGCCCTTCCACACGGACACGACGAGCAGGGCGATGAAGCTGTTGTCGCCGATGAGCCAGAAGGACGGCTTGTCGGTGAGGCCGAGCTGGTCGTGCAGGACGTGGTTCACCAGGCCGTTGTCGTGCTGGAACATGAACACCCAGGTGATGACGGCCGCGTAGACGGGCAGTGCGTACGGCACCAGGAACAGCGCGCGCAGCAGGCCCCGGCCGCGGAAGGCGTCCTGCATGCAGATCGCGGCGGTCGTGCCGATCAGCCAGCACAGGCCGACGGAGGCGAGTGTGAAGCCGACCGTGACGAAGAAGGAGTGCAGCAGGGCCTCGCCCACGGGGGCGTCGAAGTCCACCGACATGCGGAAGTTGTCGAGTCCGGCCCAGGGGGCGGCGCCCCAGTCGCGGATGTAGAACTGGGTGAGTTCCTTGAAGCTCATCACGATGCCGATGACCATCGGCACCAGGTGGACGAGCAGTTCGAGGATCAGGGCGGGCAGCAGGAGCAGATAGGGCAGTCCGATGCGGCGCATGCGGCCGGGGCCGCGGCGGCGCGGTCCACGCGCCGCCTGCTCGCCCGACTTCCCTTTGCGCACCGGGAGTTCGACGGTACTGGTCATCCGGGTCACGCCGCCGGCATCTGCGCCTGGGCCTTCTCCAGGGCCGCCTTCACCGACTCGGTGGTCACCGCGCGACCGGCGGCAGCGTCGGCGAACAGGCCCTTGATGGCCGTGCCGACCGCGGTCTCGAACTGCGACTCGTCGGCGACCTGCGGAGCCGCGACCGCGCTGGTGGCGAGGGTGTTCTTCAGGACGCCGTTGGCGGGGGTGTTGAAGGCCGCGTCCGCCTGGGCGCCCTTGACCGGCGGGATGGAGCTGTAGGCGGTGTTGAGGATCTTCTGTTCGGCGTCGCTCGTCATGAACTTCACGAACTTCTTCGCGCCGTCGACGTTGTCGGAGTTCTTGAAGACGGCCAGGTTGATGCCCATCACCATCGAGTTGACGCCGGTGCCGGTGCCGGGGGAGCCGGACTGCACGGGCACCGGGGCGATGCCGAAGGAGTCCTCGCTCATGCCCTGGGACTTGAGGTTCGCCGACGCCGACTGCCACAGCAGCATGGCGGTCTTGCCCTTGGCGAAGTCGCTCACCGACTGGTTCTGCGCGTACTCGGCGTTGCCCGGCGCGATGACCTTGTCCTTGGCCATCAGGTCGACGAACTCCTTGACGCCGGCCACCGCCCCGTCGTTGGTGAAGTCGGGCTTGCCGTCGGCGGTGAAGAAGTCGCCGCCGTGCTGCTTGGCGAAGACGACCGCGTGGTGGATGTTCTCCGACGGGTTCGCGCCCTCCACGCCGAGCGCCCACTTGCCGCCCTTGGACAGCTTCTTGCCGTCCTCGACGAACTCGGCCCAGGTGGTGGGCGGTTGGGCGATGCCCGCGTCGGCGAACATCTTCTTGTTGTAGTAGAGGGCGTATGCCATCGAGTACAGCGGCACCGCGGCCGGGTCCTTGCCCGTCGCGCCGGTGGAGCCGAGGGCGGAGTCGACGAACCGGTCCTTGCCGCCGATGGCCTGGAAGTTCTTCGCGTCCCACGGCAGCAGTGCGCCGGTCGCCTGGAGGGAGGCGCTCCAGGTGTTGCCGATGTTCAGGACGTCGGGGCCCTGGCCCGAGGTCGTCGCCGTGAGGATGCGGTTGAGCAGGTCCGACCAGGGCACGACCTCCAGCTTCACCTCGATGCCGGTCTGCTTCTTGAACTTGTCGAGTTCCGGCTGGAGGACCTTCTTGTCGACCTCGACGCTCGCCCCCTGGTTGGAGGCCCAGTAGGTGAGCGTCTTGGGCGAGTCGTTGGACCCGCCCTCGGTCGACGAACCGCCTCCGCAGGCCGATGCGGCCAGGGCGAGAGACAAGGTGACGGCGCCTACGGCCGCGGCTCGGATGCTGCGCATGGCTCCTGGTGTCCCTTCAGGGAATGCACTCACGGCTTAATTTAGGACGTGAGTTAAACGCCACGCGTTCGGCGCGTCAAGGGGTTGAACAGCACTTGTTGAACTCGGCGACACCCCTTGACGTCCGCGTTTGAACACTGAAGCATCCCTCGGCGAGAGAGCGCTCCCAACCCTTTGGCCGTTCACTTCCTGAACAAGGACTTCCTGCACAAGGAGCCGCCCAATGAGCCCGTCCCCGCTCAGCCGCAGAACCGTCCTCGGCGCCGCGGTCCCCACCGCCCTCGCCCTGTCCGCGACCCCGTCCTGGGGCCGCCCGAACGCCCTCCCCGGAGGCGGCGACCTCGGCCCGAACGTGCTGGTCCTCGACCCGAGCACCCCCGACATCCAGGCCAAGCTGGACGCGGTCTTCGCCCAGCAGGAGTCGGCCCAGTTCGGCACCGGCCGTTACGCCCTGCTGTTCAAGCCCGGCACCTATCACGGCCTCAACGCCCAACTCGGCTTCTACACCTCGATCGCGGGCCTCGGTCTCTCCCCCGACGACACCACCATCAACGGGGACGTGACGGTCGACGCGGGCTGGTTCGGCGGCAACGCCACGCAGAACTTCTGGCGTTCGGCGGAGAACCTGGCACTGGTCCCGGCGAACGGCACCAACCGCTGGGCGGTCGCCCAGGCCGCCCCGTTCCGCCGGATGCACGTCCGCGGCGGCCTCGACCTCGCTCCCTCCGGCTACGGCTGGGCCAGCGGCGGCTACATCGCCGACAGCCGCATCGACGGCCAGATCGGCCCCTACTCCCAGCAGCAGTGGTACACGAGGGACAGCGCCATCGGCAGCTGGCTCAACGGCGTCTGGAACATGGTGTTCTCGGGCGTCGAGGGCGCCCCGGCACAGAGCTTCCCGAACCCGCCGTACACCACCCTCGACACCACCCCCGTCTCCCGCGAGAAGCCCTTCCTGTTCGTCAGCGGCAGCGAGTACCGCGTCTTCCTGCCGTCCCTGCGCACCCACGCACGCGGAGTGACCTGGGGCAACGGCACTCCACGCGGGACCTCGCTCCCCCTGTCGCGGTTCTACGTCGCCAAGCCGGGCGTCACCGCGGCGACACTGAACCAGGCCCTCGCCCAGGGACTGCACCTGCTGCTGACGCCGGGCATCTACCACCTCGACCGGCCGGTCCAGGTGAACCGCGCCAACACCGTGGTGCTGGGCCTGGGTTACGCCACCCTCGTACCGGACAACGGCGTGACCGCCCTGAAGGTCGCCGACGTCGACGGGGTCCGGCTGGCCGGCTTCCTGATCGACGCCGGGCCGGTCAACTCGGCGACCCTGCTGGAGGTCGGCCCGCGCGGCGCGTGGCGGGACCACTCCGCCAACCCCACCACCGTGCAGGACGTGTTCGTCCGCATCGGCGGCGCGGGCGCGGGCAAGGCCACGACCTCCATGGTCGTCAACAACCGGCACACCATCGTCGACCACACCTGGGTCTGGCGCGCCGACCACGGCGAGGGCGTCGGCTGGGAGACCAACCGGGCGGACTACGGCGTGGTCGTCAACGGCTCCGACGTCCTCGCCACCGGCCTGTTCGTGGAGCACTTCAACAAGTACGACGTCCAGTGGTTCGGCGAGCGGGGCCGCACGATCTTCTTCCAGAACGAGAAGGCCTACGACGCCCCGAACCAGGCCGCGATCCAGAACGGCCCGGTCAAGGGGTACGCGGCCTACCGGGTCGGCGACGCGGTGACCGCGCACGAGGGCTGGGGTCTGGGCAGTTACTGCTACTACAACGTCGACCCCACGATCGTGCAGCACCACGGCTTCGCCGCCCCGGACCGGCCGGGGGTGCGCTTCCACGACCTGCTGGTGGTCTCACTCGGGGGCAACGGCCAGTACGAGCACGTCATCAACGAGACCGGGGCGCCCACGTCGGGGCCGTCGACGGTGCCGTCCACGGTGGTGTCGTACCCGTGAACCCGGGGGCGGCCCCGCCCGACCACGGGAGGGGCCGCCGTCCCGGTCACCGGACCGGTGTGACGGCCGGAGCCGGCGCATGGCCGGTGGGCCGGGCCGTGAACGTGCCGCGGCCCTGCGTCCGGCTGCGCAACCGGGTTGCGTAGCCGAAGAGTTCGGCGAGCGGCACGGTGGCCGTGACGACCGCCGAACCAGCACGCGCGGCCGAGCCGGTGACCCGGCCGCGCCGGGCCGCCAGGTCACCGAGCACGCCGCCGACGGCGGCGTCCGGCACGGTGACCGTGACCTCGGCGACCGGTTCCAGCAGCACCATGGCGCAGGCGCGCAGGGCGTCCCGGAGGCCGAGGCGGCCCGCCGTACGGAAGGCCGTGTCGGAGGAGTCCTTCACATGGGTCGAGCCGTCGGTGAGGGTGACGCGCAGCCCGGTGACGCGGTGACCGCCGAGCGGTCCCTCGGCCAGGGCGTCCCGGCAGCCGGCCTCGACCGCCCGGACGTACTCCTGCGGCACCCGTCCGCCGACGACGGTCGAGCGGAACACGAACCCGGCGTCGCCGTCCAGCGGCTCCACGTCGAGGACGACATGGGCGAACTGCCCCGCCCCGCCGTCCTGTTTGACGTGCCGGTACACGAACCCGGACACCCCGCGACCGACGGTCTCCCGGTGGGCCACCCGCGGCCGCCCGGCGTTGACGTCCAGCCCCTGATCGCGTCGCACCTTCTCCAGCGCGACCTCCAGGTGCAGCTCGCCCATGCCGGACAGCACCGTCTGGCCGGTCTCCGGGTCGGTGCGGACGACCAGCGAGGGGTCCTCCTCCGCGAGCCGGGCGAGGGCCTGGGCCAGCCGGTCGGTGTCGGTGGAGCGCACGGCCTCGACCGCCACGGTCACCACCGGTTCGGCGACGCTCGGCGGTTCGAGGACGAGCGGGGCGTCCGGCGCGCACAGGGTCGACCCGGCACGGGCCGCCTTCAGCCCGACGACCGCCACGATGTCCCCGGCGACCGCCCGCTCCAGCCGGTCGTGCCGGTCGGCCCGGACCCGCAGGATGCGTCCGATGCGCTCGGTGCGCCGTACGCCCGAGTCCCACACGGCGTCTCCCTTCTCGATCGTCCCGGAGTACACCCGGAGGTAGGTCAGCCGCCCTGTGGGGGTGGCGTTCACCTTGAACACCAGCCCCGCGAACGGTGCCGCCGGGTCGGCGGGCCGCTCCTGCCCCTCGCTCTCGCCGGTGCCGCGCACCGCGGGTACGTCGAGCGGGGACGGCAGATACGCCACGAGTGCGTCGAGCAGCGGTTCGACACCGCGGTTGCGGTAGGCGGAGCCGCACAGCACGACGACGCCCTCGCCGGAGTGCGTGAGGTCCCGCAGCGCCTCGCCGAGCGTGCCCGCGTCGAGTGCCGCGCGGGCGCAGAACTCCTCCAGCGCCCCCGGATGCAGTTCGGCCACCGCCTCCTCCAGCACCCGGCGCCGCCGCGCAGCCTCACCGGCCAGCTCCTCCGGGATCTCCCCTACGACCATGTCGCCGCCGTCGCCCCAGGTCAGAGCGCGCATCCGGACCAGGTCGACGACCCCGTGGAAGGCGTCCTCGGCCCCGATGGGCAGCTGCACGACCAGGGGTGCCGGGTGCAGTCGCTCCCGGATGGCGGCCACGGCGGCGTCGAGGTCGGCGCCCGCGCGGTCCATCTTGTTGACGAAGGCGATCCTCGGCACGCCGTACCGGTCGGCCTGCCGCCAGACGGACTCGCTCTGCGGCTCCACGCCCGCGACGGCGTCGAACACCGCGACCGCGCCGTCCAGGACGCGCAGCGAGCGCTCCACCTCGTCGGCGAAGTCGACGTGTCCCGGGGTGTCGATCAGGTTGATCCGATGGCCGTCCCAGGCGCAGCTGATCGCCGCCGCGAAGATGGTGATCCCGCGGTCGCGTTCCTGCGGGTCGAAGTCGGTGACGGTCGTACCGTCGTGGACCTCGCCGCGCCGGTGCGTGGTGCCGGTGGCGTACAGGATCCGCTCGGTGACGGTGGTCTTGCCGGCGTCGACGTGGGCGAGGATGCCCAGGTTGCGGACGGTGGTGAGGGGGTTGATGCGAGTGCGCACGGCCCAGGGCCTTTCGAGGTGTTCCGTGAAAAGGGCAGCGCGATTCCCGTACGGAATACGGCACTTGACGTTGCGTCAGGCGTCGATCGGCACGGGCATCCGGTACCGGCCGCGCAGCGGGCACCGGACGCCAGGGGACACGAGGATCACCTCGTAGCGCGCACGGGAAGCGACGGCGGCGGTACGGTCACACACGGCCGGGCTCCCCTCGTTCGTCACGGATCTCGTCGTACGGCACGCCGCTGTTTCCCGGCGGCGTGCGGTGCGTGGCGAGTGTAGGGAAGCGGCCGGCGGCGGGGCATGTGATTTTCCGTGACCGCGGTGGCACCGCGTGACGGACGACCGGCCCCCGGAAAAGCAGAAGACCCCTGAAGATCAGGGGTCTCAGCTGGTGTCCGAGGGGGGACTTGAACCCCCACGCCCGATAAAGGGCACTAGCACCTCAAGCTAGCGCGTCTGCCATTCCGCCACCCGGACCAGGTGTCTGCCGCCCGGCCGGGGCGTTCCCCGCGGCGACATGGACAACAATACCAAGCTTTCGGAGTGCCTTTCACCTGCATATCCGCAGGCCGGGCGGTCGCCCTGGCAGGGCGGCCCGAGGGGGCCGGAAGCGGGACCGTGCGTGAGCGGGGCGTCACTCCTCGCGCTGCCGCTCCCCTCGCTGGTGGTACATCTTCCGCGTGTGCTCGGTGTGCGCCCGCATCGCCTCGGTCGCGCGCCGTTCGTCACGGTCCGCGATCGCCGCGATCAGTTCGCGGTGCTCGATCCAGGACTGGCGGCCGCGCTGCCGCGCGACCGGCGTGTAGTACCAGCGGACCCGGCGGTCGACCTGGGCGGCCAGCTCCGCCAGGACCGCGTTGCCCGCGAGGTCCATGATCTTCGCGTGCAGCCGGGCGTTCGTCGCGACGGCGCCGTCCACGTCGTCGGCCGCGACGGCGCGCTCACCCTCCGCGCACAGCTCCTCCAGGGCCGCGATGGCCGCCGTACCGGCGTTGGCCGCGGCCAGCCGGGCGGCCTCGGCCTCCAGGAGGGTGCGGACGGTGAGGAGCTGGTCGGCCTCCTCGTCCGTCGGTTCGTGCACGAAGGCTCCCTGGGCGGGGCGCAGGTCGACCCACCCTTCCGTGCTGAGCCGCTGGAGCGCCTCGCGCACGGGCTGCCGTGAGACACCGAGATGCCCGGCGAGCTCGCTCTCGACCAGGTGCCGGCCGGGCTGGAGGGCGCGGGTGGTGATGAGTTCGAGGAGTGCCTCGTAGACACGGTCGCGCAGCGGTCCGGGGCGTTCGAGCTTGGGCACGGCTCCCTGCGGCAGGCCTGTCGTCGACAACATGTCGGCCCCTCCTCGTCAGCGTCGTCGCTGCGTGCAGGAGGCAATTATGAATTGGCTTTCGCCTACAGTCTACGGCGCACAAACGCGCGGGCGACCGGGAGTTGCGTGCGGCGGAGGCCAGTTGGGCACGTCGGACGGGCCACGGTGGCCGAAAGCCTTGCTGCCCCCCACTCCATCCTGTAGACAATATTTCGTCGACACTGGACGGCGGACGTCGAGGCGTCCCCATGAGCGTGTTCGCGGGAGCGGGCCGCATCGCCCTACGGGCCGCGGCCGCCCTGGGCTGACCGGCCCCCCGCGGCACGGCGGCGGGACCCTGAGCGGCGGGGAGCGCCCCCTGCGCCGCAGGGGTCCCGCCTCAGCCATGACCGCGGTTCACGCCGCGCGGGCATGGAATCCTGTATACGATCGGCCGTATACTTTCTGCACCAACTGCCCCTGCTCGGAGGCGACATGGAAGATCTGCATCCCGAGGTGGTCCTGGCAATGGCCGCCCAGGCGCCCGACGGCATCGTGATCATCGACGGCGAAGGACTGATCCGCTACTGGAACCAGGGCGCGGAGCGCATCTTCGGGTTCCCGGCGGCCGAGGTGGACGGCCGAAGTCTGGACGTCATCATCCCCGAGAAGCACCGCAAGCGGCACTGGGACGGCTTCCAGGCGGCCATGGCCCGCGGCACCAGCAGGTACGGGGACGCCGACCTGCTGAACGTTCCGGCGCTGACGGCGGACGGGCGCCGGATCTCCATCGAGTTCAGCGTGGTCATGCTGCCGGCCGCCGACGGCGGCATGTACTGCGGAGCGGTCATCCGGGACGTCACCGCGCGCCGCGAGCGCGAGCGGGAGCTGATGCGGCGGCGCGCCGAGGCAGCCGTCTGAACCGGTCGGCGCGCGACCGAGTGGGGCCGTTGCCTTCGCGGCAACGGCCCCGCTCGGTTCCGTGTGCTCACACGATGACGCCGTTCTCCTTCAGGCGGCCGATGGTCTCCTCGTCGTAGCCCAGCTCGACCAGGACCTCCGAGCTGTGCTCGCCCAGCAGCGGGGCGCCGGTGATGTCGGGCTTGAAGGAGGAGAACTTCACCGGGCTGCCGACGGTGAGGTACGTGCCGCGTTCCTTCTGCTCGACCTCGACGATCGTGCCGCTGCGGCGCAGGTCCTCGTCGTAGGCGATCTCCTTCATGCTCATCACGGGGGCGCAGGGCACCTCCCACTCGCGCAGGATGTTCACCGCCTCGTACTTGGTCTTGTCGGCCAGCCACTTCTCGATCTCCGCGAAGATCTCGAAGATGTGCGACTGGCGGGCGCGCGCGGTGGCGTACTCGGGGTGCTCGGCCCATTCGGGGTGGCCGATCACCTCGGCCGTCCGCTTCCAGTTCTGCTCCTGGACGGTGAAGTAGATGTACGCGTTCGGGTCGGTCTCCCAGCCCTTGCACTTGAGCACCCAGCCGGGCTGGCCGCCGCCACCCGCGTTGCCGCCGCGCGGGACGACGTCGGTGAACTCGCCGTTGGGGTACTGCGGGTACTCCTCCAGGTGCCCGACCCGCTCCAGGCGCTGCTGGTCGCGCAGCTTGACGCGGCAGAGGTTGAGGACCGCGTCCTGCATGGAGACGGAGACCTTCTGGCCCTTGCCGGTCCTGCCGCGGTCGATGATCGCGGTGAGGATGCCGATCGCCAGGTGCATCCCGGTGTTGGTGTCGCCGAGGGCGGCGCCGGAGATGGTCGGCGGGCCGTCCCAGAAGCCGGTGGTGGAGGCGGCGCCGCCCGCGCACTGGGCGACGTTCTCGTACACCTTGAGGTCGTTCCAGGAGGACTGGTCGTTGAAGCCCTTCACGGACCCGAAGATCAGGCGCGGGTTGAGCTCCTGGATGCGCTCCCAGGTGAAGCCCATGCGGTCCAGGGCGCCCGGCGCGAAGTTCTCCACCAGGACGTCGGCGTCCCTGATGAGCTTCTCCAGCACCTCCTTGCCCTCGGCGGTCTTGGTGTTGATGGCGAGGGAGCGCTTGTTGCTGTTGAGCATCGTGAAGTAGAGCGCGTCGAGGTCCTCGATGTCCCTGAGCTGACGGCGTGTCACATCGCCGCCGTTGGGGCGCTCCACCTTCAGGACGTCGGCGCCGAACCAGGCGAGCATCTGCGTGCAGGCGGGACCGGCCTGGACCCCGGTGAAGTCGATCACCTTGATTCCGGCGAGCGGCTTTTCACTCATGTCTGCTTCCTTTTCGTGAAGTTGCGTGGTCGAGGTGGCCTGGGAGGTCCAGGCGGTCACTTCTTGGCCGGCGTGATGTTGCCGACGGTGATGCCCTTGGGGTTGAGGTGCGAGATGTGGCCGCTCTCGGTGCCGGCCGAGGGGTCGATCACGCAGTCGATGAGCGCCGGACCGCCGGAGGCGAGGGCCTCGGTGAGGGCGGCGGTGACCTCGGCGGGGGTGGTGGCGCGATAGCCCTTGCCGCCGAACGCCTCGATGAGGAGGTCGTGGCGGGCGGCCGACATGAGGGTCGTCGGTGAGGGGGCGTCGTCGTACGGGTTGGTGTCGTCGCCGCGGTAGACACCGCCGTTGTTCATGATCACGGTCACGACCGGGAGCCGGTAGCGGCAGATGGTCTCGATCTCGATGCCGCTGAACCCGAAGGCGCTGTCGCCCTCGACGGCCACGACCGGCTGTCCGCTCTCGACGGCGGCGGCGATGGCGTACCCCATGCCGATGCCCATGACGCCCCAGGTGCCGCTGTCGAGGCGGTGGCGGGGTACGTGCATGTCGATGACGTTGCGCGCGATGTCCAGGGCGTTGGCGCCCTCGTTGACGAGGTACGTCTCCGGACGCGTGCGGATGACGTCGCGTACGGCTTTCAGGGCGCCCATGAACTGCATGGGGTGCGGGTCGGCCGCCAGGCGCTGGGCCATCTTCGCCACGTTCTGCGCGGAGCGCTCGCCCAGTTCGTCCCGCCAGGCCGAAGGGGCCTGGATCTGGCCCAGCTTGGTGCGTTCGGCAAGGGCGTCGAGCACCGACTCGATGTCGCCGACGAGCGGCGCGGAGATGGGCTGGTTGCTGTCCATCTCCTTGGGGTCGATGTCGATCTGGATGAACTTCGCGTCCGGGTTCCAGCCCGCCTGGCCATGTCCCAGCAGCCAGTTGAGGCGGGCGCCGATCAGCATGACGACGTCGGCCTTCTTCAGGGCCAGGGAGCGGGCGGTGGCCGCGGACTGCGGGTGGTTGTCGGGGAGCAGGCCCTTGGCCATCGACATCGGTACGTACGGGATGCCCGTCGACTCGATGAACTCCCGTACCTTGTCGTCCGCCTGGGCGTACGCGGCGCCCTTGCCCAGCACCACCAGCGGGCGTTCGGCGGAGGCCAGCAGTTCGATCGCGCGGTCCACCGCGTCGGGGGCCGGGAGTTGGCGCGGGGCGGGGTCGACGAGACGGCTCAGCGTCCGCGCGCCCTCCGCCCTGGGCATGATGGCGCCGAGCACCGCGGCGGGGATGTCGAGATAGACACCGCCGGGGCGCCCGGAGATCGCGGTGCGCAGGGCGCGGGCGATGCCGCGGCCGATGTCCTCGACGCGGCTGACGCGGTAGGCGGCCTTGACGAACGGCTGCGCGACGGCCAGCTGGTCCATCTCCTCGTAGTCGCCCTGCTTGAGGTCGACGAGGTGGCGTTCGCTGGAGCCGGAGATCTGCACCATGGGGAAGCAGTTGGTGGTCGCGTTCGCCAGCGCGACGAGGCCGTTGAGGAAGCCCGGTGCCGACACCGTCAGGGCCACGCCCGGCTTCTTGGTGAGGTAGCCGGCGGCGGCCGCCGCGTGTCCGGCGTTGCTCTCGTGCCGGAAGCCGATGTAGCGGATGCCCTGGGCCTGGGCCAGGCGGGCGAGGTCGGTGATCGGGATGCCGACGACCCCGTAGATGGTGTCGACGTCGTTCATCTTGAGCGCGTCGACGACCAGGTGGTACCCGTCGGTGAGCTCGGTCGGCACGTCGGCTGCTGCCGCGGTCTCCTGTGTCGAGGGGGCGGTCATGGTCCGGGGTCCTCCTTGGGCAGGTCCTGCCGGTGCGGCTACTCCTCTCACCATCCGCAGCAGGTCAGCCCGCGTCCAAGACCCATCGGCGACCAGCCGATAAGCAACATCTATCGAGGGCCGGCGAACGGCGTCGCACCTGCCTCGATAGACGGCCGCTATCGGCCGTTCGGCAGTGCGTATTGGACGCCTCACGCGGGTCGCCGCAGGCTCGCAGAGGACTGTTCTCATCGGAACCGCGGCTAGGGGGTGGGGTCATGGCCGCTGTGGTCGCGGCGTCCGAGCGCGAAGCGCACCGGTACCGGCCTCCGACGCCGACGGGTCTTGCCGATCTCCTCGACCGGCAGGTGCGGGAACGCCCCTACGCCCGTGCTCTCGTCGTCGGCGGTGAGCGGGTGCAGCTGTCCTACCGCGCGCTGGCCGGCCTGGCCGGCGACGTGGCCGCCCGGCTCGACGCCGCCGGGCTGCGCAGCGGTGACGCGGTCGGGGTGCTCTCCGCCAACACGGCCGAGTTCGTTGTGGCGTTGCTCGGCGCGGCGCGGGCCGGGCTGGTGGTCGCGCCGCTGGACCCGGCGCTCCCCCGAGCGCAACTCGACGCGCGCGTGAGCGCGTTGGGCGCGCGGGGCGTGCTGGCGGGGCCGCCCGTCGTCGGTGTCCGGCTGTCGAGCCCCGAGTGGCCCCTGCGCGTCGACGTCTCCCGTGCGGGCACGACCGCGGTCACGCTCGATGTCGGCGGCACGGCCCACGTGCGGGGTGCGGCAGCGGAGTTGTCGCGTGACGACGCCCTCGTCCTGTTCACGGCCGGGACCACCGCGCGGGCGAAGATGGTCCCGCTGACCGGTGCCAACATCGCCGCGTCCGTCCGGAACATCTGCGCCACCTACGAGTTGGGGCCGGGTGACGCCACGGTCGCGGTGATGCCGTTCTTCCACGGGCACGGGCTGTTCGCGGCGCTGCTGGCCTCGCTGGCGAGCGGTGGCTGTGTCCTGCTGCCCGAGCGGGGGCGGTTCTCCGCGACGACGTTCTGGGACGACATGCGGGCGGTGGGCGCCACGTGGTTCACCGCGGTCCCGGCCATTCACGAGATCCTGCTGGACCGGTCGGAGCAGGAGTGCCCGGGCCCGCAGACGCCGCCGCTGAAGTTCGTCCGCAGTTGCAGCGCGCCGCTCAACACCGCCACGCAGCGGGCGTTGGAGCGCACGTTCGGCGCGCCCCTGCTGTCCGCGTACGGGATGACGGAGTCCTCGCACCAGGCGGCCAGTGAACCCCTGCCGGGCAGGGGGGCGTTGAAGCAGGGGTCGGTCGGCCGGCCGACCGGTGTCGAGGTGCGGGTCGTCGGGCCAGGCGGACGGCCCTGCCCCGTGGGGGTCGAGGGCGAGGTCTGGGTGCACGGCCCCACCGTCGCCCGCGGCTATCTCGCCGACCCCGACGAGACGTCGTGCACCTTCGTCGACGGGTGGCTGCGCACCGGTGATCTGGGCACGCTGGACGGTGACGGATATCTGTCGCTGACCGGGCGGATCAAGAACCTCATCAACCGCGGCGGGGAGAAGATCGCGCCCGAGCATGTGGAGGACATCCTCGCCGGGTGCCCAGGGGTGGCTGCGGCGGCCGTGTTCGCCGTACCGGACGGGACGTACGGGCAGCGGGTGGGGGCTGCCGTGGTGGTGCGGGACGGCGAGAGCGTGGACGCGGCGGAGGTCCTGCGGTACTGCCGTGACCGGCTCGCGCCGTTCGAGGTGCCCGACCGGCTCGAAGTGGTCGACGCGCTGCCGTACACCGCCAAGGGAGGGCTCGACCGGAAGGCCGTCCAGGCGCGGTACGCGCCGTGAGCGCTAGGGCCTGTCGTCAAATTCCCGTCGTCCGCCCGGAGGGCGGGCCCGGCGGCGTCTGGTGCGTGCGATCGCAAGGCGCCGGAGCGCCCGCGTGGCGGAGTCACGTGGGCGCTCCGGCAACGCGGCGAGCGCGCGTGCCAGGCGTCGCCGGGCAGGCGGGAATTTGACGACAGGCCCTAGGGGACGGCGCGCACGAGGTGTTCGGTGGGCGGCAGCGGACGGGCGAAGACGTCGTCCAGGGCGAGGCCCGTGGCCGCGTTGACGAACGCGCGGGCGGCGAGCGAGCCGGGGGTTCCGGCGTGGATCGCGACCGAGACCTGGGCCCCGGCCGCCGGGTCGACCAGGGGCAGTGCCCGGGTCCGGCCGGCGACCGGCATCGCCCGCAGCCAGGTGTGCGGCACGATGCTCGCCCAACCGCCGCCGCCCACGTGGGCGTAGAGGGAGGCGATCGAGTCGGTCTCGATCTGCGGGGTCACCCCGAAGCCCTTCTCGGCGAAGACCGTGTCGACGATCTGCCGGATGCGCATGTCGGGCGTCAGCAGGGCGAGCGGCAGTTGGGCGGCGTCCGCCCAGGTGACGGTGGCGGACTGGGCGACCGGCTGGTCGTCCGACACCAGCAGCATGTAGCGCTCCTGGTACAGCGGGACGACCTGGAGGCCCTCCTGGTCGCCGGGGTCGAAGTGGGCGATCGCCACGTCGAGTTCGAAGTCGCGCAACTGACGGTGGAGTTCCTTCGTCGACAGCCGGGAGCGGACCTGCACCTTGGCCAGCGGGTGCGCCGCGCAGAACGCGGCGACGGGCAGCGCCAGGGTCGTCGACGCGGTGGGGTCGGTGCCGAGCCGCAGGGTGCCCGTGATGCCCGACTGGACCGCGGCCACCTCGGCCTTGAAGGCGTCCTGCTCCGCGAGGATGCGCTTGGCCCAGACGACGAGCCGCTCGCCCTCCGGGGTGAGTCCTTGGTAGGTGTGGCCGCGGTTGATGAGCGTGACGTTCAACTCCCGCTCCAGCTTGGCGATCGCCGCCGAGAGCGCCGGCTGCGACACGTAGCAGGACTCGGCCGCCCGGGCGAAGTGCCGCTCCCTGGCCACCGCCACGAAGTACTCAAGCTGCCGGAACAGCATGAACGACTCCTCTCTCGCCGGGCGGGCCCGGGGGCTGTAGACGGCCGACGAAGATACTGTATGCAGTATCCGTTCGACGTGTACAGTCCCGGGCGGCCGGAGACGCGACCGCGGGCCCCGCCTCAGCGCAGGAGCCGCACCGCGGCCACGACCTGGGGGTGCAGCCCCTCCGCCCCGGCGTCCACGTGCTCGTAGAGCCTGGCGCGCATGCGGGGGTCCCAGAAGCGGCCGATGTGACCCGCCACCGCCTCGGCGGCCTCCTCCTCCGGCAGGTGTGCCAGGTTCCTGGCGATGTCGTTCGCCATCCTGTGCTCGGCCGGCCCGGTCGACGTCATCTCAGTCCACCGCCGTCACGAGGCCCACCTGCACCGCGGTCACCTTGTACTCCGGGCAGTTGGTGGCCCAGTCGGAGTTCTCGGTGGTCACGACGTTCGCACCGGTCACCGGGTGGTGGAAGGTGGTGTACACGACCCCGGTCGGCATCCGGTCGGAGATCTCCGCGCGCAGCGTGGTCTGTCCCACCCGGCTGGCCAGCGTGACCATGTCGCCGTTCCTGATGCCTCGGTCCTCCGCGTCATGCGGATGCAGTTCCAGGATGTCCTCGGGGTGCCAGGCGACATTGCCGGTACGGCGGGTCTGCGCGCCGACGTTGTACTGGCTCAGGATGCGGCCGGTCGTCAGCACCAGCGGGAAGCGGCGGGTGCTGCGTTCGTTGGTCGGCACGTACGACGTGACCACGAACCTGCCCTTGCCGCGCACGAACTCGTCCACGTGCATGACGGGCGTGCCCTCCGGGGCCTCCTCGTTGCACGGCCACTGCACGCTGCCGAGCTTGTCGAGCAGTTCGAAGGAGACGCCGGTGAAGGTGGGGGTGACGGCGGCGATCTCGTCCATGATCCGGCCCGGGTGGTCGTACGCCATCGGGTAGCCCATGGCGGTGGCGATCTCGCTGACGATCTGCCACTCGTGCTTGCCGGTCCTGGGCTTCATCACCGCGCGGACCCGGTTGATGCGGCGCTCGGCGTTGGTGAAGGTGCCGTCCTTCTCCAGGAAGGAGGCGCCCGGCAGGAAGACGTGCGCGAACTTGGCGGTCTCGTTGAGGAACAGGTCCTGGACGACGACCAGTTCCATGGCCTCGAGGGCGGCGGTGACGTGCTTCAGGTTGGGGTCGGACTGGGCGATGTCCTCACCGTGCACGAACAGGCCGCGGAAGCTGCCGTCGATGGCAGCGTCGAACATGTTGGGGATGCGAAGTCCCGGCTCGGCGAGGAGGGTTCCGCCCCAGAGGTTCTCGAAGACGGTACGGACCGCGTCGTCCGAGACGTGCCGGTAGCCGGGGAGTTCGTGCGGGAAGGAGCCCATGTCGCAGGAGCCCTGGACGTTGTTCTGGCCGCGCAGCGGGTTCACGCCGACGCCGTCGCGACCGATGTTGCCGCATGCCATCGCGAGGTTGGCCATCCCCATGACCATGGTCGAGCCCTGGCTGTGCTCGGTGACGCCGAGGCCGTAGTAGATGGCGCCGTTGGGCGCGGTCGCGTACAGGCGTGCCGCGGCGCGGAGTTCGGCGGCCGGTACGCCGGTGATGTCCTCGACCGCCTCCGGGCTGTTCTCGGGGCGGGCGACGAACTCGGCCCAGTCGTCGAAGCCTTCGCAGCGCGCGGCCACGAAATCCCGGTCGACCAGGCCCTCGGTGACGACCACGTGCGCCATGGCGTTGACCACGGCCACGTTGGTGCTGGGCCGCAGCTGGAGGTGGTGCGCGGCCTCGATGTGCGGCGAGCGGACCAGGTCGATGCGGCGCGGGTCGACCACGATCAGCTCGGCGCCCTCGCGCAGCCGGCGCTTCATCCGGGAGGCGAAGACCGGGTGGCCGTCGGTGGGGTTGGCGCCGATGACCATGATGACGTCGGCCTGCGCCACGGAACGGAAGTCCTGGGTGCCGGCCGATTCACCGAAGGTCTGCTTCAGGCCGTAGCCCGTCGGGGAGTGGCAGACGCGGGCGCAGGTGTCGACGTTGTTGTTGCCGAAGGCCGCGCGGACCATCTTCTGGACGACGTAGACCTCTTCGTTGGTGCAGCGCGAGGAGGTGATGGCGCCGATCGCGCCCGCGCCGTGGCGGTCCTGGATCTCGCGCATGCGGCGGGCGACCGTGCCGATGGCCTCGTCCCACTCGACCTCGCGCCAGGGGTCGGTGATCCGGTCGCGGACCATGGGCTTGAGGACCCGGTCGGGGTGGGTGGCGTAGCCGAAGGCGAAGCGGCCCTTCACACAGGAGTGGCCCTCGTTGGCGCCACCGTCCTTGTACGGCACCATGCGCACGAGTTCGTCGCCGCGCAGCTCGGCCTTGAAGGAGCAGCCGACCCCGCAGTACGCGCACGTGGTCACCACCGACCTGGTGGGCATGCCGAGTTCGACGACCGAGCGCTCCTGGAGCGTGGAGGTCGGGCAGGCCTGGACGCAGGCCCCGCAGGAGACGCACTCGGAGTCCATGAAGGACTCCCCCGCCCCCGGCGAGACCTTGCTGTCGAAGCCGCGGCCCTCGATGGTCAGCGCGAACGTGCCCTGGACCTCGCCGCAGGCGCGGACGCAACGGGAGCAGGCGATGCACTTGGCCGGGTCGAAGTCGAAGTAGGGGTTGGAGGTGTCCTTCTCGGCGTCGAGGTGGTTGGCGCCCTCGTAGCCGTACCGGACCTGCCTGAGGCCCACCACGCCCGCCATGTCCTGGAGTTCGCAGTCGCCGTTGGCGGGGCAGGTCAGGCAGTCCAGCGGGTGGTCGGAGATGTAGAGCTCCATGACGCCCTGGCGGAGCTTCTCCACCTTCGGCGTCTGGGTGCTCACCTTCATGCCCTCGGCGCAGGGGGTGGTGCAGGAGGCCGGGGTGCCGCGGCGGCCGTCGATCTCGACCACGCACAACCGGCAGGAACCGAAGGCGTCCAGACTGTCGGTGGCACACAACTTGGGTATGTCGACGCCCGCTTCGGCCGCCGCGCGCATCACCGAGGTGCCCTCGGGGACGGTCACCGGCAGGCCGTCGATCTCCACCGACACCGTTGCGGGGCCGGGCTGTTGCGGGGTTCCGTAGTCGGGTTCCTTGAGGAGGCTCATGCCGTGCCCTCCGTCCTCACACCAGTCGTGTTCACGGGTTGGATCTCCAGGAGCCGGCGGCCGCCGAGGAAGTCGTCGGGGAAGTGGGTGAGGGCGCTGCGCACGGGCATCGGGGTCAGCCCGCCCATCGCGCACAGCGAACCGTCGGTCATCAGGTCGCAGAGGTCCTCGAGGAGGGCGAGGTTCTCGTCGCGGTGCGTGCCGGCCACGATCTTGTCGATCACCTCGACCCCGCGCACGGCCCCGACCCGGCAGGGCGTGCACTTGCCGCAGGACTCCTCGGCGCAGAACTCCATCGCGAAGCGGGCCTGCGCGGCCATGTCCACGGTGTCGTCGAACACGACGATGCCGCCGTGCCCGAGCATCGCCCCGGCCTCGGCGAACGCCTCGTAGTCCATGGGCAGGTCGAACTGCGACTCCGGCAGATACGCCCCGAGCGGCCCGCCGACCTGCACGGTCCGCACCGGGCGCCCGGTGCGGGTGCCGCCGCCGTAGTCCTCGATCAGCTCGCGCAGGGTGATGCCGAAGGCGGTCTCCACGATGCCGCCGCGGGCGATGTTGCCGCCGAGCTGGAAGACCTGGGTGCCGCGGGAGCGGCCCACGCCGAGGTCCTGGTAGGCCTTCGCGCCGTCGGCGAGGACGACCGGGACGGTGGTGAGGGTCAGGACGTTGTTCACCACGGTCGGTTTGCCGAACAGGCCCTCGATCGCGGGGATCGGCGGTTTCGCGCGGACCGTGCCGCGCTTGCCCTCCAGGCTCTCCAGCATGGAGGTCTCCTCGCCGCAGATGTACGCGCCCGCCCCGACCCGTACGTGCAGGTCGAAGTCGAGCGGTGAACCGAGGACGCCGTTGCCGAGCCAGCCCTGCGCGCGGGCGATCTCGATGGCCTCGCGCAGCGTGGCGATCGCGTCCGGGTACTCGGAGCGGATGTAGACGTACCCCTCGCTCGCGCCGACCGCGTGCGCCGCGATCGTCATGCCCTCGATGAGCAGGAACGGGTCGCCCTCCATGACCATCCGGTCGGCGAAGGTCCCGCTGTCGCCCTCGTCGGCGTTGCAGCAGACGAACTTCAGCTCGTCGGCGCAGTCCAGCACCGTCTTCCACTTGATGCCGGCCGGGAATCCGGCGCCGCCGCGACCGCGCAGCCCGGACTCGGTCACCTGGGCGACGACGTCGGCCGGTGCCATGTCGAGGGCGGCACGCAGTCCCTTGAGGCCGCCGTGCTCGACGTAGTCGCGGGGCGAGAGGGGGTCGGTGATGCCGACCCGCGCGAAGGTGACGCGTGTCTGCCGGGCCAGCCAGGGCAGTTCGTCGACGAGGCCTAGGCACAGCGGGTGGTCCGCGCCGTCGAGCAGGCCGGCGGCGAGGAGTCCGTCGACGTCCTCGGGCGCCACGGGACCGTAGCCGACGCGGCCCCGTGGGGTGGCCACCTCGATCATCGGCTCCAGCCAGAGCATGCCGCGCGATCCGTTGCGTACGACGTCGATGGCGAAGTCCCCGCGGCCGGCGGCGCGTTGGAGGGCGTCGGCGACCTCGTCGGCGCCGACGGAGCGGGCCGCCGCGTCGCGGGGGACGTAGACCGTGGCCGTGGCGTGGGTGGTGGTGTTCGTCATGATCAGACCGTCCCGTTGAGGATCGAGCCCAGGCGGGCCGGGCCGACGCGTCCGTACAGCCGTCCGTTCGCCTCCACCGACGGCCCCAGTGCGCAGTTGCCCAGGCAGAAGACCTGCTCGACGGTGACCGCACCGTCGGCCGTGGTCTCTCCCAGGGGCAGTCCGGCTTCGCGTGCGTAGCTCACCAGGCGGTCGGCGCCGAGTGCCTGGCATGCCTCGGCGCGGCAGATGCGGACCGTGGTGCGGCCCGCGGGCGCGCGGCGGAAGTCGTGGTAGAAGGTGACCACTCCGTGGACGTCCGCCCGGGAGAGGTTCAGCTCGTCGGCCAGTACCGGGATCGCCTCCTGCGGCACATGGCCCAACTCGGCCTGGACGGCGTGCAGTACGGGGAGCAGGGCGCCGCGTTGGCCCCGGTGGCCGGCCACCACCCTGCGGACCACGCTCTCGACCGTCACTTCACTCCCGCTGGTCGTCATGATCGCTTCGCCTTCCGTCACACGGGTCCCCGGCGAGGGTTGCAGGAGACTGAGACAATACCCCATACAGACTTCTGTATACAGACGACAGTCGTAAAGAGCCTGGGCATCGGAGTCCGGGAGGTGTGGACCGTCGGCTCACGAGCCCCGCCATGTTGCATACCAAAACCTGTATCCTGAGGCCGCCGTCGGCCGCCTCACGCGGCGGCGGACCCTCCCTCAGCGGCAGAACAGGACAACCATGCGCGAGGCACTCACCGCCGCTGCGACCCGGCGGGTCACCCGCCCGGCACCCCTGCGCGAGGCCGTGTACGACGCCCTCACCGAGCTGATCGTCAACGGTTCCCTCAAGCCCGGCCAGCATCTCGTCGAGGCCGAGCTCGCCGAGCACCTCGGGGTCAGCCGCCAGCCGGTGCGCGAGGCCCTCCAGCGCCTCCAGACCGCCGGCTGGGTCGACCTGCGGCCCGCACAGGGCGCCTTCGTGCACTCCCCCACCGAGGAAGAGGCCGCCCAACTCCTCGGTGTGCGCGCGGTCCTGGAGACGTACTCGGCACAGCTCGCCGCCCGGAACGCCGAGCCCGCGGACGTCGAACGCCTCTGGGAGCTCCAGCAGGACGGCGTCGACGCGCTCGCCGCGGGCGACGTCGAGCGGCTGGTCGCCGCCAACACGGCCCTGCACTCGTTCATCACCTCCGTGGCCGCCAACGACGTACTGGCGGAGATGCTCGGACAGGTGGGCCAGAAGGTGCGCTGGTACTACACCCCCATCGCCAAGCCCCGCGGCAAGGAGGCCTGGAACGAGCACGCCCAGCTCATCAAGGCCATCGCCAAGGGCGACGCGGACCGGGCGGGTGCGGTGATGCACAGGCACGCCGAGCGCACGGCCGACTTCTACCGCAGGCAGATCGGCGCCAAGGCCGGACAGGGCTGACAGGGCTGACAGGGCTGACAGGGCTGACCCAACCCGCGCCTCCTCCATGGGAGTTCACGACGGTGCCAGGAAGTCGGCGGGCTGCCGGACCGGCCCGCCGGAGACGTGGACGACCGGCGCGTCCGGGACCGCGGCACCCGCGGCGGCCCGCAGTTCGAGCAGCCACGGCAGGACCGTGCGCAGCACGATGTCGCGGCCCTCGCCGTCCGCGCCCAGCATCGCGTCGGCGGGGACCAGCACCGGGTCCGCGAACACCGTGGACGTTCCGCTGCCGTACGGCCCCGCGCCACCCGGCCGGGCCGGGACGAACAGCTCCGGGGCGTGCGCCGGGACCCCCCACAGCGTCAGCCCGTCGGGCGCGGCGAGCGGACGTGAGGACCAGACGTAGCTGTCGGCCTCCCCGGCCGCGACCACCTGGTGCTTGCGGGCCCGCAGGGCGACGATGTCCCCGGAGCGCACGGCGCCGGAGGACGGCGTGAGCAGCCCGCTGTCGCTCTCGAGCTCCCGTTCCGCGAGCGCGAGGCTGCTGAGATGACGCCCCGCGACGATCTCCGCGCGCATCCACGGGCCGCCGTACGCCTCGACGACGGCGACCGCCGCGTAGTGCGACCCGAGGACGGCCGCCGTGGCGGGGCAGACGCGCGCGGTGCGGGCCACCACGTCCGCGGCCTCCGGCAACCCCCGCCCCCCGCCGCCGTACGCGCCGGAGACGGTGAGTCCGAGCAGCCCGGCGTGCCCGAGCGCGGTGACCGCGGCGCGCGGGAACCTGCCCTGCGAGCGGGTCGGTTCGGCGGCGGGGGCGACGACACTGGTCAGGACTTCTGACAGAGCGGTGCGGTACGACACGGGGCGACCCCCTCAGGAGTGGCTGCTGATCCACTATTGGACCGTGATTGCATACAGTATTCTGCATCCGTGTCCCGGCACCAGAGGTTCGGGCCGGGAAATTCCTTGTCACTTCCACGAGGGAGAGAGGGCCCATGCCCGACACACCCGCCGTGACAGCAGCCCGCGGCCCGATCGCGCGACCCGCACCGCTCCGCCAGGCCGTCTACGACGCCCTCACCGAGCTGATCATCAACGGCTCCCTCAAGCCCGGCCGGCATCTCGTCGAGGCCGAGCTCGCCGAGCAGCTCGGCGCCAGCCGCCAGCCGATACGCGAGGCACTCCAGCGCCTCCACACCGCCGGCTGGGTCGACCTGCGCCCCTCCCAGGGCGCCTTCGTGCACTCCCCCACGGCCGAGGAGTGCGCTCAACTCCTCAGCGTCCGGGCCCTCCTGGAGACCCGCTCGGCGCGTGATGCCGCCCGGCACGCCACTCCGCTCGACGAGGCGCGGCTGTGGGAGCTCCAGCGGGCGGGCGTCGCCGCCCTCGCGGCCGGTGACGCCCGGGCGATCGTGGAGGCCAACGCCGACCTCCACGGCCACATCACCCTGCTCTCCCGCAACGCGGTCCTCGCCGAGCTCATCCCGCAGGTCGACCGACGGGTCCGCTGGTACTACATGCCGATCGCCAAGCCCCGCGGCCGGGACGCCTGGAACGAGCACGCCCTGATCATCGAAGCCGTCGCCGACGGCGACGCGGACCGGGCGGAGGACCTCATGCGCCGGCACACCCGGAACACGACCGACTTCTACTGCGCGCAGATCGCGGCGGTGACGGCGTCAGCGGGGCGGGGCCGCCCGGCCGCCCTCCCCGCCGATCTCCCGTAGCAGGCCCGTCGTCACGTCGAACACGAAGCCGCGCACATCGTCCGTGTGCGGCAGGAACGGCGAGGTACGCACGCGCTGGATGGACTGCCGTACGTCCTGGTCGACGTCCCGGAAGGACTCCACCGCCCACGCGGGGCGCTGCCCGACCTCCATCTCCAGCTCGGTCCGGAAGTCCTCCGTCAGGGTCTGGAGGCCGCACGCGGTGTGATGGATGAGAACCACACTGCGCGTCCCCAGGGCCCGCTGACTGATCGTCAGAGAGCGGATGGTGTCGTCGGTGACGACCCCGCCCGCATTGCGGATGGTGTGGCAGTCGCCGAGTTGCAGGCCGAGCGCGGCGTGCAGGTCGATCCGGGCGTCCATGCACGCCACGACGGCCACGCGCAGTACCGGGCGGGCGTCCATACCGGGGTCGGTGAAACCGACGGCGTACTCACGGTTGGCCTTCACCAGCCGGTCGATGATCGGCATCAGATCACTCCCTGCGCCTTGAGCAGCGGCAACTCGTCTTGCGAAAGGCCGAGTTCACGGACATAGACGTCTTCGTTGTGTTGGCCGAGGAGGGGGGAGGGGGTGATGCGGGTGGGGGAGTCGGAGAGTTTGAGGGGG
>NZ_QFRX01000001.1:1963824-1969052 GCF_003143935.1 Streptomyces sp. Act143
GCGTCGCCGACGGACCCGACTGCACATGCGTCATATCCAGAACACGGACACCCTCAAGAGCCATCGTCATGCTCGCCACCTCATCCCTCATCGTGGTGCATTGCATATTGCATACCGACAGAGAATTGTGTTCGCCGCCGACGGGCGGCGCCCGTCCGTGGGCACCGCCCGCCGCGCCGGTCCTACGGCATCAGCTGGTACTCCGGGAAGTTCCCGGGCAGCCGCTCCTCGGCCGGACCCTGGGTCACCGCGCGCACCAGGAGTTCGCCTCCGACGAAGGCGCCGCGCCAGGACGCGCCGAAGCCGCCGAACAGCTCTTCGCGGTCGCCGCGTGACCGCGGCGTGCCGTGGCCGATCTTGAAGGCGCGGATCTGCGGGGCGAGCCGGCCGAAGGTCGACCGGTCGTCCGTGGACAGGGTCGCGACCAGGGCGCCGTTGGAGGCGTTCATGGCGGCCAGCAGTTCGGCCTCGGTGTCGACCAGGACGATGGTGTCGACCGGGCCGAAGGGTTCCGCGTGGTGCAGCGGGGAGGACGGGGGCGGGTTGAGCAGCGTGACCGGCTGGACGTACGCCGAGGTGTCCTGGCCGGGCAGGAAGCGGGCGTCGGCGGGCGCGCCGCGGTGCAGGGGGACGGCGCCGCGGTCGATGGCCTCGGCGATCTGGTCCTGGAGCTCCTTGGCCTTGGCCGCGTTGATGACCGGGCCGAAGTCCAGTGCCGGGTAGGGGTCGTCGGCGTGGGCGACCGCCAGCGGGTGTCCGACGCTCAGCGAGCGGACGGCCGGGAGATAGGCCGCCAGGAACGCGTCGAAGAGCTCGCGCTGGACGACGAAGCGCGGGTATGCCGTGCAGCGCTGCTTGCCGTAGTCGAAGAGCTTGGGGACGACGGCGCTGAACGTGTCCCAGTCCGAGTAGTTCCAGATGCCCCAGGTGTTGAGTCCTTCCTGTTCGAGGATGTGCCGCTTGCCGAGGTCGGCGACGGCGGTGGCCACGGCGGCGCCGGTGTCCCGGCCGCCGACGAAGGAGACGCAGCCGATCTCGGGCGCCTTCACCAGCGCCTCCGACAGCTCGCCGCCGCTGCCGCTGACGAGGGTGACGGGGATTCCCTCGCGGGCGGCGAGTGCGCAGGCCAGGGTGAGACAGGCGACGCCGCCGTCGGTCGGGGTCTTGGCGATGACCGCGTTGCCCGCCAGTGCCTGGACCAGCAATGCGTGAACGAGCACGCTCATCGGGTAGTTCCAGCTCGCGATGTTGGACACCGGACCGTCCAGCGGTGCCCGGCCCTCGACCATCGGCTCGATGCCGTCGACGTACCAGCGCACCCCGTCGATGGCCCGGTCGACGTCCGCCTGGGCGAGTCGCCAGGGCTTGCCGATCTCCCAGACGAGGAGGAGGGCGAGGAGCTCACGGTGCTGGGTGAGGGCGTCGAGGGTGGCCGCGACGCGGGCGCGGCGCTCGCCCAGCGGGATGTGCCGCCAGGCCCGGTGCTGGTCGAGGGAGGCACGCACGGCCTGGTGGGCGGCTTCGCGGTCGAGGCGGGGCGGGCCGGCGATGGGGCTGCCGTCGACGGGGCTGGTGGCGGGCAGGGCCCGGCCGTCCGCGTGCCAGGCGGAGTTCCAGAGGTTGAGGACGCGGTCGTCGCGGAAGGCCTCGGGGGCGACCGCGAGGCAGCGCTGCCAGGCGTCGTCCCAGGTCGTACCGGACTTCACCACGAGGGACGGGGAGTTGAGGGTGGATGTCATGCGATGTCTCCGCTCTCGGTGCACAGTCGGGGGCGGGGGGTGCGGTGTCTGCCGGGCCTCGTGCGGACGGGTGCCCGCGCGGCCAACGGCTTGTTGTACGGCTGAGATTGCGGTGGCGCCGGATGTGCGCCCCGCGGTCACTGCGTTGTTCCCGGCGGAGACCGCCGGTCAACCCTCCCTGGGCCTCAGGCGCGGTTTTCCAGCCGGGCGAGCACGAGGCGGGCCGTCTCGGTCGGGGTGTCGCCGACCTGGACGCCGACCGCCTCCAGCGCTGCCTTCTTCGCCTGCGCGGTGCCGGACGAGCCGGACACGATCGCGCCCGCGTGACCCATGGTCCTGCCTTCCGGCGCGGTGAAGCCGGCGATGTAGCCGACGACCGGCTTGGTGACGTGGTCGCGGATGTAGGCCGCGGCCCGTTCCTCGGCGTCTCCGCCGATCTCCCCGATGAGGACGACGAGTTCGGTGTCGGGGTCGTCCTGGAAGGCGGCCAGGCAGTCGATGTGGGTGGTGCCGACGACGGGGTCGCCGCCGATGCCGACGCAGGTCGAGAAGCCGATGTCGCGCAGCTCGTACATGAGTTGGTAGGTGAGCGTGCCCGACTTGGAGACCAGGCCGATGCGGCCGGACCTGGCGATGTCCGCGGGGATGATGCCGGCGCCGGACTGCCCCGGGGTGATCAGCCCGGGACAGTTGGGACCGATGACCCGGGTGCCCTTCTTCTTCGCGTACGAGAGGAAGGCGACGGAGTCGTGGACGGGGATGCCCTCGGTGATGACGACGGCGAGGGCGATGCCGGCGTCGGCGGCCTCGACGACGGCCGTCTTGGCGAAGGCGGGCGGCACGAAGACGACGGTGACGTCGGCCCCGGTCGACCGCACGCCCTCGGCGACCGACCCGAAGACGGGGACGGCCCGCTCGTCGAAGTCGACGGTCCGCCCGGCCTTGCGCGGGTTGACGCCGCCGACGACATTCGTGCCCGCGGCGAGCATGCGCCGGCTGTGCTTCATGCCCTCGCTGCCCGTCATGCCCTGGACGAGGACCTTGGACTCCTTGGTGAGAAAGACGGCCATGTGCCGCTCCTTCAACTGGCGTTGGCGAGTTCGGCGGCGCGGCGGGCGGCACCGTCCATGGTGGTGGCCTGCTGGACGAGGGGGTGGGCACGGCGGTCGAGGAGGGCACGCCCCCGCGCGGCGTTGTTGCCGTCGAGCCGCACGACGAGCGGCTTGGTCAACTCGACCGCGTCCAGGGCCTGCACGATGCCGTCGGCGACCGCGTCACAGGCGGTGATCCCGCCGAAGACGTTGACGAACACCGACTTCACGGCCGGGTCGGAGAGGATGACGGAGAGACCGTCGGCCATGACGCGGGCCGAGGCACCGCCACCGATGTCGAGGAAGTTGGCGGGCCGGGCGCCGCATCCGGCGACCACGTCGAGGGTCGACATGACCAGGCCCGCGCCGTTGCCGATGATGCCGACTTCACCGTCCAGCTTCACGTAGTTGAGGCCCTTCGCCGCCGCGGCGGCTTCCAGCGGGTCGTCGTGCCCGGCCTCCTCGTCGCCCCAACGGGCCTGCCGGAAACGGGCGTTGTCGTCGAGGGTGACCTTGCCGTCGAGGGCGAGGATCTGTCCCTGGCGGGTTCGCACGAGCGGGTTGACCTCGACGAGGACGGCGTCCTCGCGGACCAGTACCTGCCACAGCCGCAGCAGGACGTCGACGGACTGCGCCGGCAGACCGGCCGCGGCGGCGATCTCTCCCGCCTTCGCGGAGGTGACGCCTTCGGCCGGGGCGATGGGGACCCGGGCCACCGCCTCCGGCCGGCCGGCGGCGACCTCCTCGATCTCCATGCCGCCCTCCGCGGAGGCGATGGCGAGGAAACGGCCCGCCGCGCGGTCCAGAACGTAGGAGACGTAGAACTCGGCCTCTATGTCCACGGGTTGGGCCAGCATCACCTCACCCACCCGGTGTCCCTTGATGTCCATGCCGAGGATCTGACGGGCCGTGAGCTCCGCCGCGCGCGGGTCGGCGGCGAGCTTCACTCCCCCGGCCTTGCCTCGGCCCCCGGTCTTCACCTGCGCCTTGACGACGGCGCGGCCACCGAGCCTGCGGGCGATCTCCCGTGCCTTCTCGGGCGAGTTGGTGACTTCTGCCCGCGGCACCGGGATGCCGTGTTCCTCGAAGAGGGCCCGCGCCTGATGCTCGTACAGGTCCATGATTCGGCTCCCGTCTTAAAAGTGGTGCACGCCCCCTGGACATCACCCATCGGATGCGGGATAACAATCTTCATACAGTATTCGTCGACTGTATGCAATGTGCCGAGCGAGGTGACCGTGGCAGCGATGGCTCTTGAGGGTGTCCGTGTTCTGGATATGACGCATGTGCAGTCGGGTCCGTCGGCGACGCAGCTGCTGGGGTGGCTGGGGGCGGATGTGGTGAAGGTGGAGGCGCCGGGCGGGGATGTCACGCGGGGGCAGTTGCGGGATCTGCCGGGTGTGGACTCGCTGTATTTCACGATGCTGAACTGCAACAAGCGCAGTGTCACGCTGAACACCAAGTCGGAGCGGGGCGGGCAGATCCTGGCGGAGCTGATCCGGGGTTCGGATGTGCTGGTGGAGAACTTCGGGCCGGGGGCGGTGGACCGGATGGGCTTCACCTGGGAGCGGATCCGGGAGATCAACCCGCGGATCGTGTACGCCTCGATCAAGGGGTTCGGGCCGGGCCCGTACACGGGTTTCAAGGCCTACGAGGTGGTGGCGCAGGCGATGGGCGGGGCGATGGCGACCACCGGGGAGGCGGACGGGCCGCCGATGGCGACGGGGGCGCAGATCGGGGACTCCGGTACCGGTGTCCATGCGGTGGCGGGCATCCTGGCGGCGTTGCTGCAGCGTGAGCGCACCGGGCGGGGCCAGCGGGTGAACGTGGCGATGCAGCACGCGGTGCTGAACCTGTGCCGGGTCAAGCTGCGTGACCAGCAGCGCCTGGCCCGCGGCCCGCTGGCGGAGTATCCCAACGACGACTTCGGCCAGGAGGTGCCGCGGTCCGGGAACGCCTCGGGGGGCGGGCAGCCGGGCTGGGCGGTCAGGTGCGCGCCGGGCGGCCCCAACGACTACGTCTACGTCATCGTCCAGCCCGCGGGCTGGAAACCCCTCACCCGGCTGATCGGCCGGCCCGAACTGGCCGACGATCCCGAATGGGCCGGCCCGCAGGCCCGGCTGCCGCGGCTGGCAAAGATGTTCCAGCTGATCGAGGAATGGACCAGCACCCTGCCCAAGTGGCGGGTGCTGGAGGAACTGACCGCGCACGACATCCCGTGCGGGCCGGTCCTGTCCACCAAGGAGATCATCGAGGACGCCTCCCTCGCCGCCGACGACATGATCGTCACCGTCGAGCATCCCGAACGCGGCCCCTTCACCACCGTCGGCAACCCCCTCAAACTCTCCGACTCCCCCACCCGCATCACCCCCTCCCCCCTCCTCGGCCAACACAACGA
>NZ_QFRX01000001.1:1969152-1977661 GCF_003143935.1 Streptomyces sp. Act143
CCCCCTCAAACTCTCCGACTCCCCCACCCGCATCACCCCCTCCCCCCTCCTCGGCCAACACAACGAGGAGATCTACATAGGCGAACTCGGCCTGGGGGACGAGGAACTGCGCCTGCTCAGGACGAGCGGGGTGATCTGACGTGACGTGAGTGAGCGAGGGGACGACCGACGGTGCGCGTCGGCCGGCCCCGGGACCCGTGTGCGCACGAAAGGCATTTGGACAGGGGGCGCTGGCCAGATCTTTCGACGCAAGGAGTGCAGGACCAAGATGACAACCATCGACTATTCGACATCCGTGCCCTGTCGCGAGGTGACGGACCGCAATGGCCGCGTGTACCGCATCGGGGAGTCCGATGTGGACATCATGGGCCGCAGGCGCAGGTGGATGGTCATCCTGCCGTGGGTGGGCATGATGGGCATCAGCTCCGCCGAGTACGCGTTCACGTCGGCGGAGGACACCCTCCACGAGGCCCACCTGTGGAGCAGCGGCCACATCTTCTGGCTGATGGGCGTCTGGGTCTTCTTCCAGGCGGCCGTGGCCTTCCCCGCCGGTCAGCTGCGGGAGAGCGGCAAACTTCCGGCCCGTACGGCGATGATGCTCGGCGCCGTCGGCACGATGCTCGGCTACCTCTCGCTGGCCTACGCGCCGAACGTGCTCGTGGCCTACTTCGGCTTCGGCATGTGCAGCGGTATCGGCGCCGGTCTCGTCTACGCGACCTGCGTGAACATGGTCGGCAAGTGGTATCCGGAGCGCAAGGGCGGCAAGACCGGCTTCGTCAACGGCGGTTTCGCCTACGGCTCGGTGCCCTTCGTCTTCCTCTTCACCTCCTACATGGACCTCAGCAACTACCAGACCGTGCTCGCCACCGTGGGCGTCGGCCTGTGCCTGGTCGTGGCGACGGCCGGCTGGTTCTTCAAGGACCCGCCGAAGAACTGGTGGCCCGCGCACGTCGACCCGCTGAAGGTCACCGACGACCCGAAGATCCGCCGGGCGCTGGAGAAGAACCCGCCGTCGCCCAAGCAGTACACCCCCAAGGAGGCCTCGCGGCAGCCCGTTCTGTGGATGATGTGGTTCTGCCTGCTGTGCACGGCCGGCATCAACATCTTCGGCATCGCCTTCCAGGTGCCGTTCGGCAAGGACATGGGCTTCGCGGGCGGCATCGTGGCCACCGCCATGTCCCTGAAGGCGATCGTCAACGGCACCGGCCGCGGCGTGATCGGCTGGATCTCCGACCGCTACGGGCGCCGCAACACGCTGATCATCGTGTGTCTGGTGCTGGGCACCGCCCAGTTCGGTGTGCTGGTCTCCGGCCAGATGGGCAGCATGCCTTTCTTCCTCTTCTGCTCCATGGTCTCCGGCTTCGGCGGCGGCGCGATCTTCCCGCTGTTCGCGGCCATGACGGCGGACTACTTCGGTGAGAACAACAACGCCTCCAACTACGGCATGGTCTACAGCTCGAAGCTCATCTCCGGCCTCGTGGGCTCCGGGATGGGTGCGGTCGTCGTCGACGCATGGGACTACGAGGGCGCGTTCGTCCTGGCCGGCAGCATCGGCCTGGCCTCCGCCGTGCTCGCCGTGTTCCTGAAGGCGCCCGGCACGCCGAGGACCAGCCGCGGTATCGCTCCCAACCCCCAGCCGCTCGGCGAGGAAATGGCCTGACAGCCCTGGCCTGACACGGAGGAATTGCCCAGCAATGACGGCAGATCCGATCGCGAAGAACAGCACGTCGACCAACCCCGATGCCGCACACCGTCCCTACCGAGAAGTGACCGACGCGCACGGCCGCGTCTTCCGCGTCGGTGAGACCGACCGGGACATCCTCGGTCACTCCCGCAAGCTCATGGTGTATCTCCCGTGGATCGCCATGATGGCCATCAGCGTCTTCGAGTACGCGTACGGCTCGGCGGAGGACACCCTGTCCCACGCCCACGGCTGGACGCAGAGCAACACCTTCTGGATCCTCAGCGTGTGGGTCTTCTTCCAGGCCGGCATCGCCTTCCCGGCGGGCTGGCTGCGGGAGAAGGGCCTGCTGACGGCTCGCAGGGCCATGTACATCGGCTCAGGACTGTGCCTGGTCGGGTTCCTCGCCCTGTCGCACCTGAGCAACGTCTGGCTGGCGATCCTGGGCTTCGGCGTCGTCGGGGGCATCGGCGCCGGTCTCGTCTACGCGACCTGCATCAACATGGTCGGCAAGTGGTTCCCCGAACGCCGGGGAGCGAAGACGGGGTTCGTCAACGGCGGCTTCGCATACGGGTCTCTGCCGTTCATCTTCATCTTCAACTACGGCTTCGACACCGCGAACTACCACCGGGTCCTGGACCTGATCGGCTGCTACATCATGATCGTGGTCTTCGGGAGCGCCTTCTTCTTCAAGGACCCGCCGAAGAACTGGTGGCCCGCGGACATCGATCCGCTGACGTACGCGGGCAACGGCAAGAACGCCGCGAGTCTCGCCAAGAACCCTCCGGCGGCGAAGCAGTACACGCCCAAGGAGGCTGTCAGGACCGGCATGCTCCCCCTGATGTGGGTCCTCATCGTGATGACCGCGGGAGTGTCGATCTTCGGCATCTCCTTCCAGGTCGACTACGCCAAGGAGGTCGGCTTCGGCCCGCTGGTCGCGGCGTCCTCGATGGGTGTCATGGCGGTCATCAACGGCATCGGCCGCGGTGTCGTGGGCTGGCTGTCCGACAAGTGGGGCCGCAAGCAGGCGCTGGTGTTCGTGATCGTCACGCTGGGGCTGGCCCAGTTCGGCGTGATCTGGGCGGGTGACGTCAGGAGCGAGGCGCTGTTCCTGTTCTTCGCCTTCCTCTCCGGCTTCGGCGGCGGCGCCTTCTATCCGCTCTTCGCGGCGCTCACACCGGACTACTTCGGGGAGAACTACAACGCCACCAACTACGGACTGGTGTACAGCGGCAAGCTGATCAGCGGCCTGTTCGGCGGCGGACTGGGCTCCATGGTCGTCGCGGCCTGGGGCTACGACGGGGCGTACGCCCTGGCCGGCGCCGTCTCCATGGTGGCGGCGGTGCTCGCCCTGCTGCTGCGGCAGCCGGGCCGGGCGCGGGTGCCGGGCCCGGCACCGGCGGCGTAGCGGCACGCGCGCGTGAGGAGGCCCTCCCCGGATCGGACATCGGGGAGGGCCTCCTCACGCACGTCCGCGGTCGCTCAGCACTTCTCGCGCAGGGAGTGCAGGTACGCGCTGGAACGCCGGGCGAAGGTGAACGACTCGGCGGGCTGGTCGTGTTCGGCCTGCCAGTGGTGGGCCAGGCGTTCACCGCGCAGCCGGGTGACGGCGGAGATGAAGCGCTGGTAGTCGATGTCGCCGTCGCCGACGTCGGTCATGCGGTAGCCGTAGGTGTCGGCCGGGTCGCTGACGCCGTCCTTGACATGGAACAGCGGGTAGCGGTGGGGCTGCTTCAGGACGTAGTCGAGCGGCTCGAAGGGGGCGGGACTGCCGTCGGGGCGCTTGGAGAAGCGGAACTGGCCCGAGTAGGCCCAGAAGATGTCCATCTCCAGGAACACCAGGTCGGGGTCGGTCTCGGCGAGCAGCACGTCGTAGAGGCGGACCTTGGGGTTGTCGGTGGCGAAGGAGAACTCCTCGGAGTGGTTGTGCTGGTAGAACTTCATGCCGCGCGCCCTGGCCGCCGCGCCGTAGGTGTTGAACTCCTCGGCCGCCCGCTTCCACGCGTCGACGGTGGAGCCGTAGCGGAACGGGCCGGAGGCGGTGCCGATGTGCTTGAGGCCCAGGGCCTGGGCGTCGTCGAGGACCTTGGTGAGGTTCTGGGCGAAGGTGTAGGCGTTCGGGTCGTCGGACCAGTAGCCGACGTGGCTGCCGATCGGGTTCAGCCCGTGGTCCCTGGCCAGCCGCCTGAGCTGGGCGAGGGTGATGGGTCCTGCCGAGCCCTGGGTGTAGCCGGCGAACTCGACCTCGTCGTAGCCGTACTTCTCCAGTTCGGCGAAGACGGGGGCGAAGCCGAGGGTGGAGACCTTGTCACGGAGGCTGTAGAGCTGGATGCCGAGGCGGCCGGGGGGCAGGACGGGGCGGCCCCGGCCGGCGGCACCGGCTTCGGCCGCGGTCGCCGGAGCCGCGGCGGCGCCGAGCAGTGCGGCGGCGGTGGCGCCCGCGGCCACACCGAGCATGCCTCGTCTGCTGAGGCGGTGGGTGAGCTCGGGGTCGGGCTGGAACGTGCGGCTCATGTCCGGGTCTCCTCTAGGTCGCGGGGCGTTGTCAGTGGCGGGTGCTTCACTGGGGACAAGTCAGGCGAGTCCGGCCAGTTGCAGCAGGAGTGACTTCACATCGGTGGCCGCGACGCGGTCGCCGACGGCTCGGGGGGTGGAACAGATGAAGAGCGGACCTTCGTCGTCGTTGGCCGGAAGGCGGCCGTGGCTGCCGCGAATAGGCGAGGGGTCCAGGGGCACGACCGCCATGCGGTAGCGCAGGCCGAGCTTCTTGCGGGCCAGCGCGGTGGCCGCCTTGACCTTGACGTAGGGGTCGAGGGGATCCATGAAGAGCTCGACCGGGTCGTAACCGGGTTTGCGGTGGATCTCGACGAGTTGCGCGAAGTCGGGCGCGCGGTCGTCGTCGAGCCAGTAGTAGTACGTGAACCAGGCGTCCGGCTCCGCGACGGCGACGAGTTCGCCGGAGCGCGGGTGGTCGAGGTGGTGGGTCTTCTTGCCCTCGTCGTCGAGGAGTCGCTCGATGCCGGGCAGGCCGGCGAGGGCGGCCCGGGTCGCCTCCAGGTCCTCCGGCCGCCGTACGTAGACGTGGGCGATCTGGTGGTCGGCGACCGCGAAGGCGCGCGAGGCCATCGGGTCCAGGTACTCCATGCCGTCCTGGGTGTGGACCTCCAGCAGTCCGGCGCGGCGCAGGGCGCGGTTGATGTCGACGGGCCGGTCCGCGCGCGTGATGCCGTACTCGGAGAGCGCGACGACGGTACGGCCCTCCGCGCGGGCGTCGTCGAGGAGCGGGGCCATGGCCCGGTCCAGGTCGGCGGCGGCTTTCAGGGAGCGTGGGTCGTCGGGCCCGAAACGCTGGAGGTCGTAGTCGAGGTGCGGGAGGTAGCACAGGGTCAGGTCGGGGTGCCGGGTGGCCATGATGTGGCGGGTGGCGTCGATGATCCACTGGCTGGACACCAGGTCGGCGCCGGGGCCCCAGAAGTGGAAGAGAGGGAACGTGCCGAGTTTGCCGGTGAGTTCGTCGTGCAGGGCCGGGGGCCGGGTGTAGCAGTCGGGTTCCTTGCGGCCGTCGGCGTAGTAGACCGGCCGGGGGGTGACGGTGATGTCGGTGTCGGCGCCCATGGCGTACCACCAGCAGATGTTGGCGACGGTGTAGCCGGGGTGGGCGCGGCGGGCGGCGTCCCAGAGCTTGTCGCCGGTGACCAGTCCGTTGTGCTGGCGCCACAGGAGGACGTCACCGAGCTCGCGGAAGTACCAGCCGTTGCCGACGATGCCGTGCTCGGCGGGGTGGGTGCCGGTGAGGAAGGTGGACTGGGCGGCGCAGGTGACGGCGGGCAGGACGGTGCCGAGGGGGGCGTGGGAGCCCGCGTGGGCGAGCCGTTTGAGGTGGGGCATGTGGTCGAGCAGGCGGGGGGTGAGGCCGACGACGTCCAGGACCAGCAGAGGGGTGGGCGCCGCGTCGGGCTGATCGGTGCTCCGGGGGCTCATGGCAGCTCCTTCAGGCCGAGCTCGGTCAACAGGTCGCGGGCGAGGGTGAGTTCGGCGGCGATGCCGTCGGCGAGCTGGGTGCGGGCGCGGGGGCGCAGCTCCGGAGGGAGGGCCTGCCAGGTGTAGGTCTCGACCTCCAGGTGGCGGGTGCGCGGGTGCGGGCCGCCGACCAGCCGGGTCAGCGTGTCCTTCAGGACGGGGAGCGTGGAGGTGAGGGGTGCGGCGGGGGCCGCGTGCAGGGGGACGTGGAAGTGGGCGCGCCAGGGTGATCCGTCGGGGAGCGCCTCACCGCCGAGGGCCTCGCCGAGGTCGTCGGTGCCGCGCAGGCCGGCGGCGGTGGAGGTGCGGGTCTGGTGCAGGAAGCGGGGTTCGTCGAAGGCGGCGAGGGCGGCGCGGACCTCCGGGAGATGGGGGTGCTCGGCGTGCAGGGCGGCCGACAGCTGGGACTTGACGATGGTGACGCCGGCCGTGGTGAGCGCGTCGACGGCGGTGCGGGGATCCTCGAAGGAGGTGGCGAGGTGGCAGGTGTCGACGCAGATGCCGATGCGGGGGTGGGCGATCGCGGCGAGCGGGGCGAGGGCGTCGCGGGTGGTCTCGACGACGCAGCCGGGCTCGGGTTCCAGGCCGACACGGATCGAGCGGCCGGTCAACTCCTCCAGCGCGTCCAGGCGTTCGGCGAGGGTACGCAGGGGTTTCTCGGTGCGGTCGGCGTCCTGGGCGGTGCGCCAGGCGAGCGGCAGGGTGGAGATGCTGCCCTCGGTGACGTCGTCGGGCAGGAGTCCGGCCAGAACGCGGGCGAGGGCGGTGGTGTGCTCCAGGCGCTCGGGGTCGGCCCAGTCCGGTTTGTAGACGCGGTACTTGACCTCCTCGGCGCCGAAGCCCTCGTAGGGGAAGCCGTTGAGGGTGACGACCTCCAGGCCGCGGCGGTCGAGTTCGGCGCGCAGGGTGCGCAGGGCGGCCGGGTCGGAGTCGAGGGTGCGGGCGGCGTCGGCGGCGAGCCACAGGCCGATGCCGAGACGGTCGCGGCCGAGGCGGCGGCGGACGGGCTCGCAGTGGTCGCGGAGCTGGGCGAGGACGCCGTCGAGGGTCTCGGCGGGGTGGACGTTGGTGCAGTAGGCGAGGTGGACGGTGGAGCCGTCGGGGTGACGGAAGCGCATGCCCTACTCGCCCCCGCGCAGGATGGAGTTGCCCTCGTGGGTGGCGCCGACGGCCTGCGTGCCCGCCGAGTCGAGGGCGAGGCGGCCGCTGATCCCGTAGAAGGCGACGGGGTTGCGCCACAGCACCAGGTCGACGTCGTCCTCGGTGAAACCGGCGGCGAGCATGGCGTCGCCGACCCTGCGGGTCTTGAGGGGGTCGCTCCTGCCCCAGTCGGCGGCGGAGTTCACGAGCACCTTCTCCGGGCCGTACTCCTTGAGGATCGCGACCATCCGCTCCTCGTCCATCTTGGTGTCGGGATAGACGGAGAAGCCGAGCCAGCCGCCGCCGGCCTTGGCCTCCTTGACGGTGGTCTCGTTGAGATGGTCGAGCAGGACTTGCTCCGGGGGCAGGGCGGACTCCCGGACGACGTCGAGGGTGCGGCGCAGACCGGCCAGCTTGTCGCGGTGCGGGGTGTGCACGAGCGCGGGCAGCCCGTGGTCGGCGGCGAGCTGCAGCTGCGCGGCGAGGGCCGTGTCCTCGGCCGGGGTCATGGAGTCGTAGCCGATCTCACCGACCGCGACGACCTGGTCCTTGACGAGATACCGGGGCAGTTCGTCGAGGACGGGCACACAGCGGGGGTCGTTCGCCTCCTTGGGGTTGAGGGCGAGCGTGCAGTGGTGGGTGATGCCGTACTGGGCGGCGCGGAACGGCTCCCAGCCGAGGAGGGCGTCGAAGTAGTCGAGGAAGGAGGCGGGCGAGGTGCGGGGCTGACCGAGCCAGAAGGACGGCTCGACGACGGCACGGACGCCCGCGGCGTGCATGGCCTCGTAGTCGTCGGTGGTCCGGGACGTCATGTGGATGTGGGGGTCGAAGATGCGCATCAGGACTCCTCGCCGTCGGTGCCGCGCGGGCCGGGGTCGGCGACCGGTGCGGGTGGGGTGGCCGTGGGGTCGGTCAGGGCCAGGACGCGGTGCAGGTCCGGGGGGACGGAACGGCCCGCGGCGGTGCGTTCGGCGGCGTAGTCGCCGAGCATGCGGGCGAGTTCGGTGTCGGCGCGGGCGCGCCGGTCCAGGTCCGCCACCGCCTCGACGGGCACGCCGGTGAACAGGCACTTCAGTACGGCGTGCCGCCACTGGTGGGGGTCGAGATGCCGGGCCGTGTACGGGCCGACGGCGGCGGCGACGAGCCGGGTGTCGTTGGTGCGCAGGGCGTCCTCGACGAGGGGGAGCGCGTCCGGGCCCGGCACGAGGTGGGGCAGGACCTGGAGGACGGCGCGCCGTTCGGCGGCGGTGCCCTGCTGGTAGACGCGGGTGAGGGCGAGGGTGTCGGCGCGGGCCGCGTGCAGGATCAGGACGCGGGCGGCGTCGGCGTGCTCGGTGCCGCAGCGGCGTCCCGCCTCGGCCAGCCGCAGCTCCCACACGGAGATGGGGCCGTGGCCGCCGGGGTGGGCGGCGGCCTCGTCGAGGGCCTGGTCGAGCCAGGCGCGGGCGGCTCCGGTGAGGCGGGAGTCGAGGCGGCGGTGGAGGTCGGCGGGGCGGGTGCGGGCCGGGTCGTCGGTGCCGACGGCGCCCATGGGGGTGGTGGGGCTCATGAAGTGCTCCCTGCTGGGGTGGCGGAGGGATCGCCGGGAGGTGTTACGGGATCGGTGGGGGTGGTGGGGGTGGTGGGGGTGGTGGGGGTGGTGGGGGTGGTGGGGGTGGTGGGGGTGGT
>NZ_QFRX01000001.1:1977702-1983765 GCF_003143935.1 Streptomyces sp. Act143
GGCTGCCGCGTGCAGGAAAGGGAGGGAGTGTGCGGCGTAATGGGGGCCGGCGTGGGAGTGGCGGGGCAGTTCGACGACGGTGAGTCCCCGGTAGCCGCTGTCGGCCAGGGCGGCGAGGACGGGCGGGAAGTCGATCTCGCCGTCCCCGAACGGCAGGTGTTCGTGGACGCCGCGGCGCATGTCCTCGATCTGGACGTGCCGCAGCCAGGGGGCGGCGGCACGTACGCAGGCCTCGGGAGGGAGGGGTTCGAGGCACTGGCAGTGACCGATGTCGAGCGTCAGGCCCAGCGGCTCCGGGTCGTCGAGCATCCGGCGCAGCCGGTGGAAGTCGGCGAGGGTGGCGAGGAGATGGCCGGGTTCGGGTTCCACGGCGAGCGGCATGCCGGCGGCGGTCGCGGCGTCCAGTACGGGGGTGAGCGCGTCGGCCAGCCGTTTCCACGCCGAGTCGGTGTCCTCGCCCGCCGGGGTGATCCCGCTGAAGCAGTGCACGGCGTGGGCGCCGAGATCGGCGGCGACCTGCACGGCACGGACGAGGAGGTCGACGCGGCGGGCGCGGTCCTCCGGGTCCGGGTCGAGCAGGGACGGGCCGTGTTTGCGGCGCGGGTCGAGGACGTAGCGGGCGCCGGTCTCCACGGTGACGCCCAGCCCTAGTGCCCCCAGTCGCCGGGCGACGCTTCGCGTGCGGGCGGCCAGGTCGGGGGCGAGCGGGTCCAGGTGCATGTGGTCGAGGGTCAGGCCGACGCCGTCGTAGCCGAGGTCGGCGAGCAGACCGAGGGCGTCGTCGAGGCGAAGGTCGGTGAGGCCGTTGGTGCCGTAGCCGAAGCGGAGGGGGGTGCGGGGCCGGTGGGCGCCGGGGGCGGGGTGGGTCATGTGACGCTCACCTTTCGTGCGAACTTCCTTCCGAGCGGGGCGAGTGCGGCGACGAGCAGGGCGCCGGTGCGGGCCCCGGAGCGGGCGGTGAGGGCGGCCTGGAGCGGAATCGTGGCGCGGATACCGCTGCCGACGGCGCGCTGGGTGAGTGGGGGTGAGGGGTTGAGGGCGGCGTGGACATAGGGGCGGGCGACAGTGGCGGCGTAGGCGGCGGCGAGGGCGGTGTCGAGGAGAACCGGTGGCGTACGGGTGCTCGGGATGGCTCGGGGGCTGCCCGGTGCTGTGGTGCCCGGCAGACCGGGGGCGGCTGCTGTCCCTCGGTCTGCCGGGGGTCGGGAGGTGATCAGGCGGGTCAGGAGGGCCGTCGCGGCCAGGGCGGCGAGGGGCGGCAGCGGTGAGCCGTCGCGGGTTTCCTGACGGGAGACGGTGGTCACCGCGAGGGTGTGGGTGCCGAGCAGTGCGGCGGAGGGGAGGGCGTCGCGGGTGCGGCCGGTCGTGGCCGCGGCGCCCAGCAGCAGGTCCAGGCCGCGGGCCGCGGCCATGGCGACCGGGCCCACCGGCGTGTGCTTCAGCGCGAGGTCGTAGGCCCAGACGGTGGCGGCCAGGGGGGTGGCGACCGCGAGGGCGGGGCGGCCGGCGCGGGCCGCGAGCGTCAGGCCGGCCGCGGTGAGGACGCAGGCCGCCGTCAGTGCCTCGGCTGGTCGGACACGGCCGGAGGGGATCGGCCGGCGGGGGCGCTCCGCGGCGTCCTCGGTCCGGTCCGCCCAGTCGTTGAGGGCCATGCCGGCCTCGTACAGGCAGAGGGAGGAGCCGATGGCGAGCAGGGTGCGGGAGTCGGTGCGCGCGGTGGTGGTGGCCGCGCCGGCCAGGACGTCGCCGGGGACCGTGAACAGGGCGGGCAGCCGGAGAAGCTCGACCCAGGCACGTACACGGCCCGACCGCCCGGCACGCGCACCCGCGGCACCTCGGGTGCGCGCAGGCCCGGCTCCTTCGGCGTGGGCAGGCTCCGCCCCGCCTGCGCGCGCACGCCCCGCGCCTCCTGCGCGGGCACCCCCCGTCACGCGGGCACGCACCCGCTGCGCCACTGCCGCACGTACACGCTCTGCCACACCGGCACGCACCCGCTCCGGCATCACCGCGCCGCCCCGTCGAGGGCGCCGCCGAGCTCCGTGTCATCCGGCCGCCCCGGGACGCCGTGGGCACGCACGTCACCGGACCGCCCAGGGCCGCCGGGCCTGCCTCGGCCGTCAGCGACATCGGGCCCGGCCTCACCGCCGGACCCGCCGGGCCCGCCGGGCCCGCCCTGAGCGCCAGAAACGCCGGGCTCACCCTCACCGCCGAACCCGCCAGGTTCACCCTCACCGCCGAACGGACCGAACCCGCCGAATCCGCCGGCCCTGCCAGTCCCACCAGTCCCGCCAGCCACGCCAGGCCCGCCAGCCCCACCGGCCCCACCACCCCGCCGCCCCACAGACCCACCGTCGTTCCGCCACCGCGCCGCCAACCCCACCAGCGCCCGGTACTGCTCCCCCAGCGCCGCGGGCCCCTCCCCCACCGGGTCCTTGAAGAAGAAGCCGAGGTCGGTCAGCGGGCCGGACCGGCCCGTTTCGTGGGCGCGGGCGGTCAGGCGGGCCAGGTCGAGGACGAGAGGCGCCGCGAGGGCGGAATCGCAGCCCTGCCAGATGGTCTGGAGGATCATGCGGGTGCCGAGGAAGCCGTCGAAGGCGATGTGGTCCCAGGCCGTCTTCCAGTCGCCGAGCGCGGGGACGTCGTCGATGTGGACCCGGCCCGCGGGGGCCGCGCCCAGGGTGTCGGCGAGGACCCGTTCCTTGCCCGCGTTCTTCGCCGCCGCGGCGGCCGGGTCGGCGAGGGCGGCGCCGTCGCCGCCGCCCAGCAGGTTCGTCCCGGACCAGGCGCGGACGTCCAGCGCCCGCTGGGTGAACATCGGGCCGAGGACGGATCGCAGCAGCGTCTGCCCGGTCTTGCCGTCGCGCCCGGCGTACGGCAGACCGCTCGCCGCGGCCAAGGGGGCGAGCGCCGGGTGGTGCAGGCCGGTCGAGGGGGTGAAGTTGACGTACGGGCAGCCCGCGCGCAGGGCCGCGGCCGCGTAGAGGGAGCTGGGTGGCAGCTCGCGCCCCGTCGGTGCCGGTTCCGTGGAGGCCACGTTCACCACCACCGCGCGCGTCAGCCGGCACCGTCGTACGAAGTCCTGGATGTCCGTGGCGAAGGCGGCGATCAGTTCGTCCTCGTCGCGGGTGTCGCCCGCCACCGGCCCGCCCGGTCTGATCTCCGCGTCGGCCGCGGCGAGTTCGGTGGCCACTGCGGCGGGGAGGCCGGGCGGGAGGACGCCTCCGGCCGCGAGTGCCTCGGCCCGCTTCGGGAGCGGGCAGTCCACCGTGTCGTGGCCGCCGAAGACGAGGGCGGACAGGGGCGGCAGGCCACTGCCGGCGAAGGGCGGGGTCTCGGTGACCAGGCCGACGGGCGGGTGCAGGCCCGCGGTCACGGCGGCGGCCCCGGCGACGACGGTGGTGGCGACGGAGCCGCGCGCCCCGATCAGCCACACGCCGACCCGGGATGCGGAAACGGACGCGGACATGGGCAGCCTCCTTGTCGAACGCGTCACCGATGAACTCCCCCGCAGGGGAGCGCACTTGCGGAGGTGAAAAGACGGCGGGCGGGAGTCCGGCGTCCCCCGCCCGCCGTCGCTCAGTCGCCCTGCGAGGTCTTCGCGGGCAGTTCCTTGATACGGACGTTCCGGAAGGACACCTGGTCGTCGGCTCCGTGGTTCTGGATGCCGAGGTGTCCGTCCCGCAGGCTGCGGGCCGGGTCGGTGTTGGTGAAGTCGTTGATCTTCACACCGTTGAGCCAGACCCGGAGTCGCTCGCCCTCCACGCGGATCTCGTACGTGTTCCACTCCCCCGGCGGGTTCAGCGCGCGGTCGCGCTTCTTCAGGTCGGCGGACTGGAAGCCGTAGACGGAGCCGGTGGTCTTCTCGGGCACGTCGGTGGCGTCGATCTGGATCTCGTAGCCGTTGTTGACGGCCGACCACGGGTCGTCGGAGGGCGGGAAGCCCACGAACACACCGGAGTTGTCGTCCCCCTCGACGCTCGCCATCCTCCAGTCGAGTTTCAGGGAGTACGAGGTGAAGCCCGACGCGGCGTACCAGAGCATCCCCATGCCGCCCGACGAGGTGAGCGTGCCGTCCTCGGCGAGGGTGAAGGAACCCGGACCGGCCTGCCGCCAGCCGTCGAGCGAGGCCGCCGTGCCGTCGAAGAGCGGCCGGTAGCCGTTCTCCGGGCGGCAGTCGGCCTGGGTGTCGCCGATCGCGTACCGGATACCGCCGGCGAGGTGGGCGCGGAACAGCGGGTCGGCGTACGACTCCTTCGTGTGGCCGCCGCCCGTGTAGAAGGCCCGGCCGCCCTGGTAGTTCTGGCACCAGGCGATGGGATGGTCGCCGTTCATGGTGCCGCCGGTGTACGAGGACTCGTCCAGGGAGGCGAGCACATGGACCCGCTCCCGGGGGTTGGAGCGGTAGTTGTACCACTCGTCGGTCCGGTTCCAGGTCCGTGCCAGGCCAGAGGTCGCCGGGTGGGCGCGGTCCTCGACGGTCACCGTCGCGGGCTGGATCGCCGGGTGCGACTGGAAGTAGGCGCCCGCGAGGCCGCCGTAGAACGCCCAGTCGTACTCGGTGTCGGCGGCGGCGTGGATGCCGACGTAGCCGCCGCCGTGCCGCATGTACCCCTCGAAGGCGGTCTGTTGTGCGGCGTCGAGGACGTCGCCGGTGGTGGACAGGAAGACGACCGCGTCGTAGCGGCGGAGGTTGCCGGAGGTGAAGGCGGCGGCGTCCTCGGTGGCGTCGACGGAGAAGCCGTTGCTCTCGCCGAGCTGCCGCACCGCGGCGATGCCCTCGGGGATGGAGTCGTGCCGGAAGCCGGCCGTCTTGGAGAAGACCAGGACCCGCTTGCCGTCGTCGCCGCCCTGTGAGGCGGCCGGTCCGGAGACGCATCCCAGAAGGACCGCCGCTCCGGCGACCGCCGTTGCCGTACGGGTGGTTGCGCGCATCACACGTACCTCTCTCAGCCGGTCGTGAAAGTGAAGTCGTCCACGTCGAACAGGGCGCCGTTGCCGGTGCTCCCCTTGAAGGCGAGGTGGAGCGAGGTCGTCCCGCCGGGGGCCCGGACCTGATGGAAGTCCTCGGCGGCGGCCGAGCCGGGCCCCTCGCCGGCGACGGCTGCGCCGGCCTGGGGTGCGGTGAGGGTGAGGGTCGCGCCGGCCGGCAGGGTTCCGCCGACCAGGGCGAGGGCCTTGGGGAAGGTGAGGCGTGCTCTGTGGGTCTCGGATCTGTTGGAGCTGTCTTTCCCGTGCACGAATGCCTCCAGAACGGGGCGGGTTGTACGGGCGGGTGCGGTACGCCGGGATGCGCCGTCATCCCGGCGGGTCAGAAGTGCGCGGTCAGTTGCCGAAGGCGGCGTCGAAGGAGGCGGTCGGGGGTTCGAAGTCGTAGGCCTTGAGGTGGCGCAGTGCCTCGAAGGCGGCGTCGAAGGAGGCGGTCGGGGGTTCGAAGTCGTAGGCCTTGAGGTGGCGCAGTGCCTCGGGGGCGCCCTGGAGGCGGTCCATGCCGGCGTCCTCCCACTCCACCGAGACCGGACCGCTGTAGCCGATGGAGCCCAGCATCCGGAAGACGTCCTCCCAGGGCACGTCGCCGTGGCCGGCGGAGACGAAGTCCCAGCCGCGGCGCGGGTCGCCCCAGGGCAGGTGCGAGCCCAGGCGGCCGTTGCGGCCGTCCAGCCGTGTGCGGGCCTCCTTGCAGTCCACGTGGTAGATCCGCTCCCGGAAGTCGTACAGGAAACCGACCGGGTCCAGGTCCTGCCACACGAAGTGCGAGGGATCGAAGTTCAGCCCGAACGCGGGCCGGTGCCCAACAGCCTCCAACGCCCGCCGGGTGGTCCAGTAGTCGTAGGCGATCTCGCTGGGATGCACCTCGTGGGCGAAGCGGACCCCCTCGGCGTCGAAGACGTCCAGGATCGGGTTCCAGCGGGCGGCGAAGTCCTCGTAACCGCGCTCGATCATCGCCTGCGGCGCGGGCGGGAACATCGCCACCAGATGCCAGATCGCCGACCCGGTGAAACCGATCACGGTGTCCACCCCGAACGCGGCGGCGGCCCGCGCGGTGTCCTTCATCCGTTCCGCCGC
>NZ_QFRX01000001.1:1983791-1984310 GCF_003143935.1 Streptomyces sp. Act143
TCGTCGATGATGGCGTCGCAGACGGCCTGGCCGACCAGGTGGTTGGAGACCGCCCAGCACTTCAGGCCGTACTTCTCCAGCAGTTGGCGGCGGGACTTGACATAGCCCGGATCGGCCAGGGCCTTGTCGACCTCGAAATGGTCGCCCCAGCAGGCGAGTTCCAGACCGTCGAAGCCGAAGTCACGGGCCAGACGGCACACTTCCTCCAGCGGCAGATCGGCCCACTGGCCGGTGAAGAGCGTGAACGGGCGCGGCATCTGTAGCAAGCCCTCCTCAGACGGCGATCGGCGTGTAGACGGCGTTCTTCTCGGCGCTCTCCTCCACCGCGGCGAGCACCCGCTGCACCTGCAGCCCGTCGGCGAACGACGGCTCGGCACGCCGCCCCTCGGCGACGGCATGGACGAGATCACGGGCCTGGTGCACGAAACTGTGCTCATAGCCCAGACCGTGCCCCGGCGGCCACCAGCCCTCCAGATACGGGTGATCGGGCTCGGTGACGAGGATCCGACGGAAACCGGC
>NZ_QFRX01000001.1:1984410-2018916 GCF_003143935.1 Streptomyces sp. Act143
CGGCGGCCACCAGCCCTCCAGATACGGGTGATCGGGCTCGGTGACGAGGATCCGACGGAAACCGGCGTGTGTCCCGGGCTCGGTGGCGTCGTGGTACAGGAGTTCGTTGAGGCGTTCCAGGTCGAAGGCCAACGAGCCGCGGTCACCGTTGAGTTCGATGCGCAGGGCGTTCTTGCTGCCGGTGGCGTAGCGGGTGGCCTCGAAGGAGGCGAGGGCGCCGGAGGTGAAGCGGGCGGTGAACACGGCGGCGTCGTCGACGGTGACCTGGCCGGTCCCGGCCGAGGCTCCCGCGGACAGTCCGCTGGTGGCGCCCACGGGCAGCGGGCGTTCCCCCACGAAGGTCTCCGTCAGGGCGGACACCCCGGCCAGCCGCTCCCCCGCCAGGTACTGGGCGAGGTCGATGATGTGGGCGCCGAGGTCGCCGAGCGCGCCCGATCCGGCGTACTCCTTGCGCAGCCGCCAGGTCAGCGGGAACTCCGGGTCGAGGAGCCAGTCCTGGAGGTAGGTCGCCCGTACATGCCGCAGTCTGCCGATCCGGCCCTCGGCGACCATGTTCCGGGCCAGCGCGGTGGCGGGCACCCGGCGGTAGTTGAACCCGACCATCGCCAACTGGCCCCGGGCGTGGGCCTCTTCGGCCGCCCGCGCCATGCTCACGGCTTCGTCGACGGTGTTCGCGAGGGGCTTCTCGCACAGCACGTGCTTGCCCGCGGCCAGGGCGGCGATCGCGATCTCGGCGTGACTGTCGCCGGGGGTGCAGATGTCGACGAGGTCGACGTCGTCGCGGGCGATCAGCGCACGCCAGTCGGTCTCGGCCGCCGCCCAGCCGTGCTTGTCCGCCGCCGCCCGCACGGCGTCCGGGCTGCGTCCGCAGATCGCGGACAGGACCGGCCGCCGGGGCAGGTCGAAGACGCGCCCCACGGTGCGCCACCCCTGGGAGTGGGCGGCGCCCATGAAGGCGTAGCCGACCATGCCCACGCGGAGCGGCGGCTTGTCGGCGCCCGCTCCTTCTGACTGCTGCGGCTGTGCCATGCGCAATGTCCTCCTCGTCGTCGTGGCGCGGTGGGGGGTGCGGTCCGCCCGGCGGAGACGTCCGGTCCGCCGGGCGGAGCGGGTCACTTGAAGCCGGTGGACATGTACTGGTCGACGTTGGTCTTGTCGACGACGGCCGAGTAGAGCGTGATCGACGCCGGGATCTCGAACTCGGCGAGGCCGCCGACGCCCTTGCTCTGGCCGAGGGCGCGGGCGAGGTCGATGGCGGACGCGGCCATCGTCGGCGGGTACAGGACGGTGGCCTTGAGGACGCCGTCGTCCTTCTTGATGGCCTGGAATGCGGACAGGGCGCCCGCGCCGCCGACCATCAGGAAGTCGTCGCGCCCGGCCTGCTCGATGGCGCGCAGCGCGCCGACGCCCTGGTCGTCGTCGTGGTTCCACAGCGCGTCGAACTTCGACTGGGCCTGGAGGAGCTGGGCCATCTTGGCCTGCCCGGACTCCACGGTGAACTCGGCGGCCTGCCGGGCCACCTTCTTGATGTTGGGGTAGTTCTTCAGGGCGTCGTCGAAGCCCTTGGTGCGCTGCTGGGTGAGCTCCAGGTTGTCCAGGCCGGCCAGCTCGATGACGCGGGCGTCGGACTTCCCCTTGAGCTTCTCGCCGATGTAGTGCCCGGCGTTGAGGCCCATGCCGTAGTTGTCGCCGCCGATCCAGCAGCGGTACGCCTGGGGGGAGTTGAAGATGCGGTCCAGATTGATGACCGGTATCCCGGCGCGCATCGCCTTCAGGCCGACCTGGGTGAGCGCCTTGCCGTCGGCGGGCAGGATCACCAGGACGTCGACCTTCTTGTTGATCAGGGTCTCGATCTGGCCGATCTGCTGGGCGGTGTCGTTGGACCCCTCGGTGATCTCCAGCGTGACGTCGGAGTACTTCTTCGCCCGGCTCTTGGCGTTGTCGTTGATGGCGTTGAGCCAGCCGTGGTCGGCCTGCGGGCCCGCGAATCCGATGGTGACCTGCTTGCCGGGCTTGTCGTCGGCGGCCGGCTGGTCGTTCGCGGCCGGTTCGTCGTCGGAGTCGTTACTCGTGCAACCCGCGAGGACGGCACCCGCGGATACGGCGGCGGCCCCGAAGAGCAGCCCTCTGCGCGTGGGGAGCTGTGGCATGGCGGTGAACCCTTTCCTCAGGTCGTGCTTGCGGTACGGCGCTGGACCAGCACGGCGGCGACGATGATCGCGCCCTTGGCGATCTGCTGGACGTCGCTCTGCAGGTTGTTCAGGGCGAAGATGTTGGTGATCGTGGTGAAGATCAGCACCCCGAGCACGGAGCCGGTGATGGTGCCGCGGCCGCCGCTGAGCAGCGTGCCGCCGATGATCGCGGCGGCGATCGCGTCGAGTTCGTAGAGGTTGCCGTTGGTGTTCTGGCCGGAGCCGGACAGGATGATCAGCAGGAAGGCGGCGATGCCGCAGCACAGTCCGGACAGCAGGTAGAGGTAGAGGCGCTGGCGGCGGACGTCGATGCCGGCCAGCCGGGCGGCCTCGGCGTTGCCGCCGACCGCGACGGTGCGGCGGCCGAAGGTGGTGCGGTTGAGGACCAGCCAGCCGATCACGGTGACGACGGCGAAGACGATGACGAGCGGCGGGATGCCGAGCACGTACGCGTCGCGCAGGCCGAGGTCGAGGACGGAGTCGACGGTGACGATCTGCGTCTTGCCGTCGGTGATCTGCAGGGCGAGGCCGCGCGCCGAGGCGAGCATGGCGAGGGTGGCGATGAAGGGGACCATCCCGCCGTACGCGATGAGCAGTCCGTTGACCAGGCCGCAGCCGAGGCCGACCAGTACCGAGGTGAGGAGGATGCCGCCGAAGCCGTACTCCTGGGTGGCGACCGTGGTCGCCCAGACGGAGGCGAGGGCGACGATCGCGCCGACGGACAGGTCGATGCCGCCCGACATGATCACGAAGGTCATGCCGACCGTGACGACACCGATCACGGAGGCCTGGGTGAGGACGAGTTGGAGGTTGCGGGTGTCGAGGAACTCGTCCGGTTTGGTGATCCCGCCGACCAGGACCAGCGCGGCGAGGACCCCGAGGAGGGACAGGGTGCGGAGGTCGGCGCGGGCGAACAGGCCGCGCCACACGGGGGGTCGGCCGGCCGGCGACACCTTGTCGGCGTCGTCCCGCGGCGGGGAGGCATGCTGCGTCATGACGCCGGGCTTCCTTCCATGACGAGGTCGAGTACGCGGTGTTCGTCGAGTTCGCGGGCGGGGGCGGTGTGCACGACGCGTCCCTCGCGCAGCACCAGGACACGGTCGGCGAGGCCGAGCACCTCGGGGACCTCGCTGGAGACCAGCAGCACGGCCAGGCCCTCGTCGGCGAGGCGGCGGATCACGGCGTACAGCTCGGCGCGGGCGCCGACGTCGACGCCGCGGGTCGGCTCGTCGAGCAGCAGCACCCGGCAGCCGCGCAGCAGCCAGCGGGCCAGGACGGCCTTCTGCTGATTGCCGCCGGACAGGGTGCGGACCGGCACGGCGGGGTTGTCGGGCCGCAGCGACAGCTCCCGGGTGGCCGCCCGGGCCGCGCCCCGCTCGGCGCCCCGGTCGATCCAGCCGGCGCGCGAGAAGCGGGACATGGAGGAGACCGAGACATTGCGGGTGACGGACTCCAGCATCAGCAGCGCCTGCGCCTTGCGTTCCTCGGGGGCGAGCCCGAGTCCGGCGCGGACGGCGGCGCGCACGCTTCCGGTCCGCAACGGCCGCCCGTCGACGGTGACTTCGCCGGAGGTCGGCTTGCGGGCCCCGTAGAGGGTCTCCAGGATCTCGGAGCGGCCCGAGCCGACCAGTCCGGCGAGCCCGACGATCTCCCCGGGGTGCACGGTGAGGTCGAGGGGTTCGAACTCGCCCTCGCGCGCGAGTCCCCGTACCTGAAGGACCGGTGTCCCCCGGGGGGCGGCGGCGGGCCGTTCCGGGAAGACGTACTCGACGTTGCGTCCCGTCATCAGCGCCACGACTTCGCTGGTCGGCGTCGTCTTCGCGGGCAGTCCGCCGGCGACGGCGCGGCCGTCCTTGAGCACGGTCACCCGGTCGCCGATGCGCCGGATCTCCTCCAGACGGTGGGAGATGTAGACGACGGCGACGCCGTCGGCGGTGAGGTCGCCGACGATGCGGAAGAGGTTGTCGACCTCGTCCGGGTCGAGGGCCGCGGAGGGCTCGTCCATGACGATGAGCCGTACGTCGTGGGAGAGCGCCCGGGCCATGGAGACGATCTGCTGCTGGGCGGCCGACAACTCGCCGACCAGCCGCGCCGGATCGATCTCGGTGTGCCCGAGCCGCTTCAGCAGCGCGGCCGTCGACGCCCGGGCGGCCCTCCTGCGTACGACGAACCCGGCGGCCGTGGGCTCATGGCCCAGGTGGACGTTCTCGGCCACCGACAGGTGCTCCACCAGGTCGAGTTCCTGGTAGATGGTGGCGATGCCGAGGCGCATGGCGGCGATGGGCGAGCGCAGGGTGACCGGTTCGCCGCGCCAGGTGATGACGCCGCCGTCGGGCTGGTGGGCCCCGGCCAGCACCTTGATGAGGGTGGACTTGCCGGCCCCGTTCTGGCCGAGGAGGCAGTGCACTTCACCGGCCTGGACGTCGAGGTCGACACCGTCGAGGGCCCGGACTCCGGGGAAGGACTTGGTGATGCCGGACATGGTGAGCAGCGGTGGTTGTGGTGCCATGCGGTTCCCCTTGGCGGGCGTGCGGGCCGGTTCAGGGCGAGACAGACAGGGCTTCAGGGCAGGGCGAAGCGGCGGGTGTCAGGGCAGGGCGAGGCAGCGAGTCGTACGGGAGTGACGCGTGACGAGGTGGGTTACGCGGGCGAGAACAGGTGGTCGCTGATCAGTCGGGCCGCGCCGATGACTCCGGCGGTGGGGCCCAACTCCCCCAGAACGATGGGCAGGTTGCCGGTCGCGAGCGGCAGCGACTGGCGGTAGACCTGGGTGCGGATCGCGGCGAGAAGGGTGTGGCCGAGGCCGGTCACGCCACCGCCGATCACCACCAGGCCGGGGTTGAAGAAGCTGACCAGGCCGGCGATGACCTGCCCGGTGTGGTTGCCGCCCTCGCGGATCAGGTCGAGGGCGGTGGCGTCGCCGGCGGCGGCCGCGGCGGCGACGTCGACGGCGGTCAGGGTGCCGTTGGCCTCCAGCCGGGCGGCGAGTTCCGCCGACCGCCCCTGCTGGGCCGCCTCCACGGCGTCCCGGGCGAGGGCCGCCCCGCTGAAGTGGGCTTCCAGGCAGCCCCGGTTGCCGCAGGCGCAGGGCCGTCCGTCGGGCACGGCCTGGATGTGCCCGATGTCGCCCGCGCTGCCGGTGACGCCCCGGTGGACGTCCCCGCCGACGACGATGCCGCAGCCGATGCCGGTGCCGATCTTGACGCAGAGGAAGTCGCCCACGGAACGGGCCACGCCCGCGTGCTGCTCCCCCATCGCCATCAGGTTCACGTCGTTGTCGACCATCACCGGACAGCCGAGTTCCTGGCTGAGCGCCTCCCGCACCGGGAAGCCGTCCCAGCCCGGCATGATCGGCGGCGCCACCGGCACACCCTCGGGGAAGCGGACCGGCCCCGGGACGCCGATGCCGGCACCGTCGAACCCCTCCGCGAGCCCCGTGGCCCGCAACTTGGCGGCCATGGACAGCACTTGCTCGAAGACCGCGACCGGGCCCTCACGCACGTCCATGGGCTGGTTGAGATGGCCGAGGATCTCCAGTTCGGCATTGGTGACGGCGACGTCGACCGAGGTCGCGCCGATGTCGACGCCGAGGAACCGCAGCCCGGGGTTGAGCCGGATGTTGTGGGAACGGCGGCCACCGCGCGAGGCGGCGAGTCCGTCGGCCACGACCAGGTCCGTCTCCAGCAGCCGGTCCACCTCCACGGCCAGCTTGGACCGTGACAGATCGACCTGGTCACCCAGCTGCGCACGGGAGTTGGGACCCCCGTCGCGCAGCAGCTTGAGCAACCGGGCCTGATGCGCGTTGGCGGGACGTGCCGTCATACGTCTCACAAGCCCCTCCCCGCCTCGATCGGCCGACCGCTGTCGTGCTTCGTACTTCCGTCGTGCTTTCGAGGGGAACGTAGCAGCGGCTGCCGAACCTGGGAAGAAGCTGTGCAGGAATTACTGTCGACTTCTTCCACTCACAGGACAAAGAGGCGGGCCGGCACCCCACCGGCACGGCGCGGCACCGCGCCCCCCATACGATCTGATCAACATCGACACAGGGGGACCACATGAACTCCGCAGTGGAGGAACCGGACCGCAGGGTCACGACGCTCGAGCTCTTCTTCGACCTCGTCTTCGTCTTCACCCTCACCCAGCTCACCGTGCTGCTCACCGGTGACCTGTCCTTCGCCACGGCCGCACGCGTCGCGCTCATCTTCCTCGTCCTGTTCTGGATGTACGGGGCCTACGCGTACCTCACCAACCAGGTCCCGCCGGACCGTCCGTCGCGGCGGCTGGGGCTCATGCTCGGCATGGGCGGGTTCATGGTCTGCGCGCTGGCGGTGCCGCGCGTCTTCGACGACACCGGTGTGCTCTTCGGGCTGGGCTTCCTGCTGGTGGTCGTCGTGCACACCGCCCTGTTCACCCGCAGCCACGGCCGCGACTCGATCTGGTACGGCGTCCCGAACGCGCTCGCCGGCGCCTCCATCACCCTCGCGGGCCTCTTCGACGGCCTCACCGCGGACGGGCTGTGGCTGCTCGCGTTGGCGCTGCAGTTCGTGACGCCGTACATAGCCGAGCTCGGCCCTGGCCGGGCGGACGGCCGGACCGCCGAGGCGCTGCGCACGCAGCTCGGCAGTCTGAACCCCGCCCACTTCGTGGAACGCCACGGGCTGCTGCTCATCGTCGCGTTCGGCGAGTCGGTCATCGCGATCGGCATCGGCATTGGCGATCTGCCCCTGACGGCGAGCCTCTTCGGCGGCGCGTTCCTGGCGCTCGCGCTGGCGACGGCCCTGTGGTGGACGTACTTCGTGCGGGACGAGGAGCTGGCCGAGGAGGTGTTCCGGGCAACGCCCGTGGCGGCCCGTTTCCGGCTGGCGATGAACGCGTACTACTACGCCTTCCTGCCCATGCTGCTCGGCATCGCCTTCCTGGCGGCCGGGGTGAAGAAGACGCTCGGCCACCTCTCCGAACACCTGCACACCGGACCGGCGTTGGCCCTCGCGGGCGGTGTCGCCCTCTTCCTCGCCGGTGACGTGGCCTTCCGCGGGGCACTGCGCCTGCACCCCGTACGCTTCCGCGCGACGGCCGCGGCGGTGGCCCTGGCGACGGCGCTGCTGGGCACGCGCACCTCGGCCGTGGTCGAACTGCTGGCGCTGGTGGCGGTGTTGGTGACGATGCTGGCCGTGGAGGCACAGTGGTGCGGACGGGAGCGGGAGGCGGCCCGGGTGTGAGGCCCGGGCCGCCTCCGGGCTCGTGGCTCAGGACTCGGCGCGGGCGTGGTACGAGCGGCGGGTGTGCTCCGTGTGTGCGCGCATGAGACGGGTCGCCAGGGCCTCGTCCCGCGCCTCGATCGCCGCGATCAGGTCGCGGTGCTCGATCCAGGACTGCTGTCCGCGCTGCCGCGCGACGGGCGTGTAGTACCAGCGGACCCGCCGGTCGACCTGGGCGGCGAGCTCCGCGAGGACCGCGTTGCCCGCCAGCCGCATGACCGTCGCGTGGAAGCGGGCGTTGAGGACGACGGCCGCGTCCACGTCGTCGGCGGCCACGGCTGCCAGGCCCTCGTCCAGGATGTCCCGCAGGGCCGCGATCCCGGCGCGGTCCGCGTTGGCCGCGGCGAGCCGGGCCGCCTCGGCCTCCAGCAGCGTGCGGACGGTGAGGAGCTGATCGGCCTCCTCCTCCGTCGGCTCGTGCACGAAGGCACCCTGGGCGGGCCGCAGGTCGACCCACCCCTCGGTGTTCAGCCGCTGGAGCGCCTCGCGCACCGGCTGCCGGGACACCCCCAGGTGCCCGGCCAGTTCGCTCTCGACCAGATGCTGGCCGGGCTGGAGGGCGCGGGTGGTGATGAGTTCGAGGAGCGCCTCGTAGACACGGTCGCGCAGCGGGCCGGGACGTTCGAGCTTGGGCACCGCGCCCTGCGGCAGGCCAGTCGTCGACAACATCGGTCCGTCCCCCTCCGGGCAACGCGGGCAGTTGCAGCCGAAAGCCAGTATGAATTGGCTTTCGTCTACAGTCTACGGCGCCTCCCGCCTCATCCGCTCACACCCGCCCGCACCTCACGGGCACCGCACGACCTGCCCCGCGTACGACAGGTTCCCCCCGAACCCGAACAGCAGCACCGGGTCGCCGGAGGACAGCGCCCCCTGCTCCACCAGCTTGGAGAAGGCGAGCGGGATGCTGGCCGCCGACGTGTTGCCGGACTCCACGACATCCCGGGCCACCACCGCGTTCACGGCACCGATCTTCTCCGCCAGCGGCTCGATGATCCGCAGGTTGGCCTGGTGCAGCACGACCCCGGCGAGGTCCGCGGGCGCCAGCCCCGCCCGCTCGCAGGCCTTGCGGGCGATGGGCGGCAGCTGGGTGGTGGCCCACCGGTACACGCTCTGCCCCTCCTGGGCGAACCGCGCGGGCTGCCCCTCGATCCGCACGGCGTGGCCCATCTCGGGCACCGAGCCCCACAGCACCGGCCCGATGCCGGCCTCCTCCCCCGGTGCGCACGCCTCCACCACCGCGGCCCCGGCCCCGTCGCCGACGAGCACACAGGTCGTGCGGTCGGTCCAGTCGGTGATCTCGGACATCTTGTCGGCGCCGATGACGAGCGCCCGCACCGAGGCACCGGCCCGCACGGCGTGGTCGGCGGTGGCCAGCGCGTGGGTGAAGCCCGCGCACACCACGTTGACGTCCATCGCGGCCGGTGAGGGGATGCCGAGGCGTGCGGCGACCCGGGCGGCCATGTTCGGGGAGCGGTCGACGGCGGTCGAGGTGGCCACCAGGACCAGGTCGATGTCGCCGGGTGCGAGCCCGGCGGCGGCGAGTGCCTTGGCGGCGGCGTGCGCGGCCAGTTCGTCGACGGGTTCGTCGGGCCCGGCGATGTGCCGTGTACGGATGCCCACCCGGCTCCTGATCCACTCGTCACTGGTGTCCACCATGCCCGCCAGGTCCTCGTTCGTGAGCACCTTGGCGGGCTGGTAGTGGCCGACGGCGGCGATGCGCGAGCCGTTCATTGGGTGGTCCCCCTCCTGTCCTCGGGTAGCGGGGTCCACCAGTCTGATCAGTGACTCACGGGTACGACGTCAGGTAAGGCGACAGGAATCGGGCGTCCGCGTTGTCGGCTTCCGTCAGGCCCTCGGACGCCCGAACACCTACCGAACAGTCACCCGGTGAACAGCTGCGTCGCCTTCTGCACGAGTTCGTAGACCCCGTAGGCGAGCGGCACCCCCACCCACAGCCAGGCGAGGGCGATCAGCGGCCGCCGGTCAGGCGGACTCTGCGGACTGCTGTCGTGCTGCGACATCGTCGGCCTCCCTCGGGGCGGGGATGTGGTGACGGGAATGGACGGGCCGGACCAGCTCGTTGGCGACGAACCCGATCGCCAGCAGCCCGATCATGATGAACAGGGACAGGGTGTAGAGGGAGGAACCGCTCTTGCCGGCCTCCTCCTGCCGGTCGGCGATCCAGTTCACGATCAGCGGCCCGAGGACACCGGCCGTGGACCAGGCGGTCAGCAGCCGCCCGTGGATGGCGCCGACCTGGTGGGTGCCGAAGAGGTCCTTCAGATAGGCGGGGACGGTCGCGAAGCCGCCGCCGTAGAAGGAGAGGATCACCAGGGCGCAGAGGACGAACAGCGGCTTGGACGAGTCGCCGGCCAGTGCGATGAGCAGGTACATCAGCGCGCCCACGCCCAGGTAGACGCGGTAGATGTTCTTGCGGCCGATCAGGTCCGAGGTGGACGACCAGCCGATCCGGCCCGCCATGTTGGCCGCCGACAGCAGGGCGACGAAACCGGCGGCGGCGGACGCCGACACCGTTGTCGAACTGTCCTTGAAGAAGTCCGTGATCATCGGAGCGGCCTTCTCCAGGATGCCGATGCCCGCGGTCACGTTCATGCAGAGCACGACCCACAGACACCAGAACTGCGGGGTGCGCACCGCACTGCGGGCCGTTACCTGCGGCCCGGAGGTGATGCTCGGCGCCCCCGCCACCGGCTTCTCGGTCCGCGGCACCCGGACGAGCAGCACGCCGAGCGTCATGAAGACCGCGTACGACAGCCCGTGCACGAGGAACGCCAGCGCGATCCCGGAGCTGTCGGAGCCGAACGACTCCAGCATCTGCGCCGACCAGGGTGACGCGATCAGCGCACCGCCGCCGAAGCCCATGATGGCGATGCCGGTGGCCATGCCGGGCCGGTCCGGGAACCACTTGATCAGGGTGGAGACGGGCGAGATGTAACCGATGCCCAGGCCGATACCGCCGACGAAGCCGTAGCCGAGGACGATCAGCCAGTACTGCTCGGTGGCCGCGCCGAGCGCGGAGAGCAGGAACCCGGAGGAGAAGCAGATCAGGGCGACGGTCATCGCCCAGCGCGGGCCGTTGCGCTCCACCAGCGTGCCGCCGAAGGCGGCCGACAGGCCGAGCATGACGATGCCGAGCTGGAAGGGCAGCGCGCTCTGGGTGCCGCTCAGACCGAGCGCGGACTCCAGGGGCGGCTTGAACACGGACCAGGCGTAGGCCTGGCCGATGGAGAGGTGGACCGAGAGGGCGGCGGGGGGAACGAGCCAGCGGCTCCAGCCGGCCGGTGCAACAGGGGGACTCATGATCCCGGACAGTAAGGAGAAGCACGGGAGTTGAGAAGGCTGCACGTCGACCGTATGCGATGAGCGGTATGCAGGGCGCGCCGAACGGTCGGACCGCCCGGTTCTCTTGCCCGTGCCGACATACATACTGTAGACAATATGGAGTCGACACAGTTCGACGGTTCCGCGGTACACCCTCGACCGAACGGAGCTCGCCCAGCATGAAAGTCGCAGTCCTCGGCGCCGGAGCCATCGGCGCCTACGTCGGCGCCGCCCTGCACCGCGCCGGCGCCGACGTCCACCTGATCGCCCGTGGACCGCACCTGGCGGCCATGAGGCAGCACGGCGTGCGGGTCCACTCCCCCCGCGGTGACTTCACCGCCCACGCCCACGCCACCGACGACCCGGCCGACGTCGGGCCGGTCGACTACGTCTTCCTGGGGCTGAAGGCCACCTCGTACGCGGCGTGCGGGCCGCTGATCGAACCCCTGCTCCACGAGACGACGGCCGTGATCGCCGCGCAGAACGGCATCCCCTGGTGGTACTTCCACCGGCATGGCGGCCCGCACGACGGCCGCCGTCTGGAGAGCGTCGACCCGCACGGGCAGGTCAGCGCCGTCCTGGCCCCGGAGCGGGCCATCGGCTGCGTCGTCTACGCCGCCACCGAGCTCGAGGCCCCGGGCGTGGTCCGCCATCTGGAAGGCACCCGCTTCTCCATCGGCGAACCCGACCGCAGCCTCTCCGCCCGGTGCCGGGCCTTCAGCGCGGCCATGCAGGCCGGCGGGCTGAAATGCCCCGTCGAGACCGATCTGCGCAACGACATCTGGCTCAAACTCCTCGGCAACATCTCCTTCAACCCCATCAGCGCCCTCGCCCGCGCCACCATGCGCCAGATGTGCCACCACCACGGCACCCGCCGGGTCATCCACACCATGATGGAGGAGACCCTCGCCGTCGCCGCCGCCCTCGGCTGCCACCCCGGCATCACCATCGAACGCCGCCTCGCCGGCGCCGAGAAGGTCGGCGACCACCGCACCTCCACCCTCCAGGACCTCGAAGCCGGCAAACCCCTCGAACTCGACGTCCTCCTCACCGCCGTCATCGAACTCGCCGCCCTCACCCACACCCCCACGCCCACCCTCACCACCGTCCACGCCCTCAGCGACCTCCTCGCGCACCGGACCGCCGCATGACGCAACCGGCCGGACACGGGCCCGGGGCGTACCCGCGGCTCACGCACCCGCTCGTGCGGGACTCGCGCGACGAGGAGTTCCGCCGGGCGGGCTGGGACGAGGCGCTGGACCGGGTGGCCCGCGGACTGCGGCGCCACCGCGGGGCGTTCGGGATGCTCTCGGGCGCCCGGGCGACCAACGAGACGAACTACCTGGCGCAGAAGTTCGCCCGGGTCGTGATGGGCACCCACAACGTCGACTCCTGCGACCGGCGGAGCCATGCCGCGAGCGTCGCGGGCCTGGCGGCCGTGTTCGGCGCGGGGGGCGGCACGTCGTCGTACGCGGAGATCGAGCACACCGACGTCGTGGTGGTGTGGGGCTCCAACGCCCGGGTGACGCACCCGGTGTTCTTCCAGCACGTGCTCAAGGGCGTGCGGGCGGGCGCCCGGATGTACGTGGTCGACCCGCGGCGCACGTCCACCGCGCAGTGGGCCGATGGCTGGCTCGGGCTCAACGCCGGTACGGACATCGCGCTGGCGCACGCGATCGGCCGGGAGATCATCCGGGCGGGCCTGGTCGACGAGGCGTTCGTCGGGCGGGCGACGAGCGGCTTCGAGGAGTACCGGGCACTGGTCGAGCCGTGGACGCTGTCGCTGGCGCAGAAGGTGACGGGCGTCCCCGCCGCGGCCGTACGGGAGTTGGCGCACGCGTACGCCCGGGCGGACCGTGCCCAGATCTGCTGGACCCTGGGGGTGACCGAGCACCGCAACGGCACGGACACCGTCCGCGCGCTGATCGACCTCGCCCTGCTGACCGGTCATGTGGGCCGTCCGGGCTCGGGACTTCAGCCGCTGTGCGGCCGGAACAACGTCCAGGGTGCCGCCGACATGGGGGCCGTGCCGCATCGGCTGCCCGGCTTCCAGGACGTCCTCGACCCCGCGGTGCGGCGGCGGTTCGAGTCGGCGTGGGACACCGTTCTGCCGCCGCACCACGGGCTGGACCTGGCGGAGATGTCCGAGGAGATGGAGGCGGGCGGCGTGCGGGCCGTCCACTGCGTCGGCGCGGACCCGGCGCGGTCCGGCGGTGCGCGGGCGGTACGGCGGCTGCGGGCACTGGACTTCCTCGTCGTGCAGGACGCGTTCCGCACGAGCACGGCCGAGCTGGCCGATGTGGTGCTGCCCGCGACCGCGGGCCCGGCGGAGTCCGAGGGCACCGTCACCAGCAGCGAGCGGCGGGTTCAGCGGGTCCGCCGGGCGGTCGTCCCGCCCGGCGAGGCCCGCGGGGACGTCGACATCCTCTGCGACCTGGCCGGGCGTCTCGGGCACGCGTGGAGGTACGCCGACGCCGAGGCCGTCTGGAACGAGCTTCGGTCCCTCTCCCCGGACCACCACGGGATGACGTACCGGCGCCTGGCGGAGCACCGCGGCCTCCAGTGGCCCTGTCCGGGCACCGACGGTCTCGAACCGCCGTATCTGCACGGCAGGTTGTGGGCGGACGAGCCGGCGTCGCGGGGCCGGCGCGCGCCCTTCGGGCTGGTGCCGCACGTGCCGCCGGCCGACCTCACGGACGAGCGGTTCCCGATCCGGCTGACCACGGGGCGGCGCCTCGACTCCTACAACGCCGGGGCGGCGAGAGGGAGTTCGACGTCCCCGGCGCGCCGGGGCGAGTGCGTCGAGCTGTGTCCGGAGGACGCCGAGCGCTATGGGGTCGTGGTCGGCGAGAAGGTGCAGATCACCTCGCGGCGGGGTGCGGTCGTCGCGCCCGTGTGGATCGACACCGCGCTGCGGCCGGGGCTGGCCTTCACGACCCTGCCGGTTCCCGACGAGGCGGACGTCGACCAGCCGCTGTCGACGGCCCGTTGCCCGATCCGGGGGGCGGCCGAGTACAAGGCGACGGCGATCCGCATCGACAAGCTCCCGCTCGTCACCTGCGTGGGGTGACCGGCCATGGACCTGCACTGCGGGGGCAGCGAGCCGACGGACGACGAATGCGCCGCCGTCGACGCGCTGTTGGGCCCTCCCGAGTCCTCCTGGGAGGGTGCGGAGCCGGCCGACGCGGATCTGAGGTGGTCCCGCGGCGGGCACGCGGCCCGCAGCCGCCGTGACCTGCTGCTGCCGGGGCTGCACGCGCTCCAGGACCGGATCGGCTGGATCAGCGAGGGCGCCCTCGGTTATCTCTGCCGACGGCTCACCGTGGCCCCGGCGGAGGCGTACGGGGTCGCCACCGGCTCCCCCCTGTTCTCGGTGTCCCCGCTGCCCGCGACCGTGCTCCGCATGTGCACGGACCTGGCCTGCGAGGCGGCCGGAGCGTCCGCGCTCTGCGCCGATGTCGACGCACGGCTGGGCGGCGTCAGCCGGGTCTCGGTGCGCCGCGTGTCCTGCCTCGGCCTGTGCGAGCGCGCCCCCGCGGCCCTGGCGATCACCGCGGGCGACCCCGTGCGTACGGCGGTGTCGGCACCGGCGACGGCCGAGGCCGCCGTGCTGGCGGCGACCGCCCCCGACTCGGCGCCGCAGGAGCCGCCCGCCGAGGCGGCGGTCCCCCGGTCGGCGGGCCGGGCGCCGGTGCTGCTGCGGCGGGTCGGCGTGGTCGACCCGCCGTCGCCGGACGACTACCGCGCCCACGGCGGCTGGGCCGCGCTGCGCCGGGCCTTCGCGCTGGGCCCCGCCGGAGTGCTCCGCGAGATCGCCGACTCCGGCCTGGCCGGGCGCGGCGGTGCCGCCTTCCCCGCCGGCCAGGACGGGCGGGCCGTTCCGGTCGGCCGCGGGTGGCAGGCCGTGGCGTCCCGGCCCGACCGGCCGCACCACCTGGTGTGCAACGCCGACGAAGCCGGGGCGGGCGCCTTCAGGGACCGCGTCCTGATGGAGGGCGACCCGTACGCGCTGGTGGAGGCGATGACGATCGCGGGGTACGCGATCGGGGCGCGGCGCGGGTACCTCTGTGTCCGCGGCGCGTACCCGCGGGCGGTGCGGCGGATGCGGCGAGCCGTCGACCGGGCGCGTGCCCGCGGGCTGCTCGGCGACGACGTCCTCGGCCGGGGGCACGCCTTCGACATCGAGATCCGGCGCGGGGCGGGCGGGTACGTCTGCGGTGAGGAGACCGCGGTGCTCCGCTCCATCGAGGGGTACCGGGCGGAGCCGCGCCCGACGCCGCCGTTTCCGTCGGAGAAGGGCCTGTTCGGCGGGCCGACGGTCGTGGCGGACGTCGAGACGCTGCTCGGCGTGCTGCCGATCCTGACCGAGGGGCCGACGGCGTCCGGGGCGGGGCGGCTCGTCTGTGTGTCCGGCGGTGTGGAGCGGCCCGGTGTCCACGAGGTGCCGCACGGGGAGACGCTCGGCGGGCTGCTCGCCCGGGCCGGCGTCCGGCCGGGGCTGCGCGCGGTCCTGGTCGGCGGCGTGGCGGGCGGCTTCGTCCGGCCGGACGAACTCGACGTACCGGTGGACTCCGGGGTCGTCATCGCCTTCGGCGGCGGTGTGCCGGTGCCCCGCCTGCTGTCGAGGGTCGCGGAGTTCTTCCGGGACGAGTCGTGCGGGCTGTGTATACCGTGTCGGACGGGAACCGTGCGCCAGGAGGAGGTGCTGCGCCGGATCGCGGACCGCGCGGGTCCGGCCGTGGCCGGTGACCTCGCGCTGCTCGGGGAGGTCGGCCGTGCGATGCGGGACGCCTCGCTGTGCGGGCTCGGGCGGAGCGCCTGGAACGCCGTGGAGTCGGGCGTGGACCGGCTGGGGGCGTACGGATGACCGTGACGTCGCTGGGGGTGCCGCGGCGGCTGGTGGAGTTCGCCCTGGACGGGCGGCCGGTGCGGGTCCCCGAGCGGACGACCCTCCTGGAGGCGTGCCGGGCGGCCGGCAAGGAGGTCCCCGCGCTCTGCCGTGCCGGGTCCCTCGCCCCGACGGGTGCCTGCCGGCTCTGTGTCGTCGAGGTCGAGGGAGCGGACGCCCTCGTGGCGGCCTGTTCCCGCGAGGCCGAGCCCGGCATGCGGGTGCGGACCGGGACCGAGCGCGTCCGGCACACCCGGCGGATCGTCCTGGAACTGCTCGCCTCCTCGGTCGACTTGTCGACCACACCGGGGGTCGCGGAGTGGATGGCGGAGTACGGGGCACGGCCGGACCGGTTCGGCCCGGCGGCGGCCCGCTCCGGCGGGGAGCCGGTCGTCGACGCCGGTCTGTTCGTGCGCGACGACGGCAAGTGCCTGCGCTGCGGCAATTGCGTGGCGGTCTGCGGCGGCCAGGGCCGGGGCACGTTCGCCATCGCCGTCTCCGGCCGCGGCGCGGACATCCGCGTCAGCGCCGAGTACGACGCCGCGCTCACCGACTCCGCCTGCGTGCACTGCGGCGACTGCCTCGACGTGTGCCCGACGGGGGCGCTGTCGTCCGGGCCGGAGTTCGCCCTGCGCGCGGCGGACGCCTGGGACGAACCGTCGCAGACGGTCACGACCACGGTGTGCGGGCACTGCGGAGTGGGCTGCGAGCTTGTCCTGCACGTGCAGGACAATGAGATCGTGAAGGTCACCTCCCCGCACGACAGCCCGGTGACCCACGGGCATCTCTGCATCAAGGGCCGCTTCGGCCACCAGTACATAGAGAACCGGGACTGAACAGCCATGGGACGAGTCACGGAACGACGCAAGGTGATCCGCATCCGCGACGGGGTGGTCTCCACCCGGCCCGACACGCTCGTGGCCGAGGAGCCACTGGAGATCCGGCTCAACGGCAAACCGCTGGCGATCACCATGCGCACCCCCGGTGACGACTTCGCGCTGGCCGCGGGGTTCCTGGTCAGCGAGGGAGTGGTGGCCGAGCAGGCCGACCTGCAGAACATCGTGTACTGCGCGGGCGCCACGGTCGACGGCTCCAACACCTACAACGTCGTCGACGTCCGGACCGCGCCGGGCGTCGAGATCCCCGACATCACCCTGGAACGGAACGTCTACACCACCTCCTCCTGCGGGCTGTGCGGCAAGGCGAGCCTGGACGCGGTGCGGACCACGGCCCGCTGGCCCGTCTCCGACTCTCCCCCGGTCCGGATCGGCCCCGAGCTGCTCGCGAGTCTCCCCGACCGGCTGCGCGCGGCCCAGCGGGTCTTCGACCGGACCGGGGGTCTGCACGCCGCCGCGCTGTTCGACGCGGACGGGGAGCTGCTGGACATAAGGGAGGACGTGGGGCGGCACAACGCGGTCGACAAGCTGGTGGGGCGGGCGTTGCAGAGCGGTGCGCTGCCGTTGTCGCAGGCGGTTCTGCTGGTGTCCGGACGGGCTTCCTTCGAGCTGGCGCAGAAGGCCGTCATGGCGGGGATTCCGGTGCTGGCGGCGGTCTCCGCCCCGTCCTCGCTCGCCGTGGACCTGGCGGCGGAGACGGGGCTGACGCTGGTGGGGTTCCTGCGGGGCCGGTCGATGAACGTGTACGCGGGTGCGGAGCGCATCGCCCTCCAGGCAGCGTCGGCCCACGGGTGAGCGGGGCGGTCAGGCTGTCGTGAAGTGCACCTCCGCCGAGTGCACCACCGTGCCCAGACGCGGGAAGTCCAGCCGCACCGACGCGTCGTGCTCCGCCGCCGTGAGCGCCGCCATCGCGTCCTCGACGAAGACCAGGTCGTAGCCGAGGTCCCCGGCGGCCCGGGCCGTGGACTCCACGCCCAGGTTGGTGGCGATGCCGCCGAACACCAGGGTGGTGACGCCCCGTTCGCGCAGGCGTGCGTCCAGATCGGTGCCCTGGAAGGCGCCGATGGTGCGCTTGACGACCTCGAGGTCGCCGTCCGCGGCCAGCCCCGCCACCAGCGCGCTGCCGGGCGGCTGTTCGGGGACGCCGGGGCGCTCCACGCGGACGAGGACGACGTGGGCGCCCACCGAGCGGAAGGCGGCCGCCAACTCCTGGGCGGTGGTGAGGACTTCGGTGCCCTTGCGGGGCTCCAGGGGCAGCGCGACGATCCGGTCCATCAGATCGACGAGGACGAGGGCGCTGCGCGCGGGGTCGAGCGCGAGGGGTGCGGTCATGACGGAACGTTATCCGCCGTCAGTCCGCGGTACCGGAAATCCGGATCAACAGGCCCATGAAATGGTCGCGTTCGGCCGGTGACAGCGGGGCCAGCAGCTCGTCGTTGGCCCTGCGGGCGACCTTCTCGCAGCGCTTGAGCAGCCGCGCGCCCGCGTCGGTGAGGGAGACCGCGTTCTTGCGGCGGTCGCGCGGATCAGGACTGCGGACGACGAGCCCTCCGGCCTGCAGATCGTTGAGGACGCCCACCAGGTCCTTGGGGTCCAGTCCGACGCTGCGGCCGATGTCGGCCTGGGCCACGGGGGCCAGGTCGCGCACGGCGGAGAGCACCACGTGGTGCCACATCTTGACGCCCTCGGCCGCCAGTTCCCCGGCGACCAGGGTCCGGCCCCGGGCGGCGGCGCGCCCGAGCAGCCAGCTGGGGAGGGAGCGGATCTCGGCGAGGGGGGCTTCCGGCATGCGGCGCAGCCTAGCAAGAAATTCATGGGTTTCCCCAACGAAAAATCGTTGGACGTCCCCATGATTCCCCTTGTACCGTTGGACTTCCCAACGATTCCTGGAGGTGCCGTGCGCCGCATCCGGTACGAGTCCACCGGTGGCCCCCTGTTCCTTGAGCAGGTCGCCGTCCCCGAGCCCGGTCCCGCCGAACTCCTGGTCCGCTGCGAGGCGATCGGCGTCACGCTCCCCGTGGTGCGCAAGGTCACCGAGGCCGCCGAGCCGATACCGCTGGGCGGCGAGATCGCCGGGGCGGTCGTGGCCGTCGGCGCCGAGGTCACCGCCTTCCGGGTCGGCGACCGGGTGACGGGCCTGTGCTTCGGCCACGGCTACGCCGACTACGCGCTGCTGCACCAGGCCATGGCCTCCCCGGTGCCCGGCACCGCCACGGCCGTGGACGCGGTCGCGCTCGTGCGCAGCGGACTGGTGGCGTCAGGCGCACTGGAGGCCGCGCGCCCGGAGAAGGGGGAGGCCGCCCTGGTCACCGCCGCGGCGAGCGGGGTCGGCCATCTCGCCGTGCAGCTGGCCCGGACTCGGGGCGCGGACCGGGTGGTGGCGGCCGTGTCGGATGCGGCGAAGACGGAGTTCGTGCGTTCCCTGGGCGCCGACGAGGTGGCCCGGTACGCCGACGAGCGCTGGACGGACCCCGTCGACTACGTCCTCGACGCGGTCGGCGGCGACCTGCTCTCCCCGGCCCTCGCCGCGCTCGCCCCCGGCGGACGGCTCGTCGCGTACAGCTCGGGAGGCGGCACGATCCAGGCGTACGACCTGCTCGTGGGGGCCAAGTCCGTGATCGGCTTCCAGCTGGCGCGGGTCGCGCGCGGGGAGCCGGAGCGGTACGAGCGATGGCGTACGGAGTTGTGGCGGCTGTTCGGGGAAGGGGCGCTCAAGCCGGCCGTGCATGCGGAGTTCGCGCTCACGGACGCGGCCGCGGCGCACGCGGCGATCGAGACGCGGAGCAACCTCGGGAAGGTCGTGCTCCGCCCGTAGCCACGAGGCATCAGCACCGTGCGGGCCGGGACGACGGCGGCTTTGCGCCATCGGCGCCCCGGCGCGGATCACGGGCCCCGACGGCCCATGGACCAGGTGCGCGGCAGCCACTAACGTCCCGTGGGTGCCCGACGACGTACGAGCACGACAGCGGACGGGAACGGGGCTCGGTCTGGTGCTGGCCCTGGTTCTCGGGGCCGTGCTGCTCACGTCCCGTCCCGAGGACGAGGACCGGCCGGACGCGGGCGGCTGCACCCCGCGTACCGTCGCCTCGTGGTCGGCGGACGAGGGGCTCACGTCCGAGTTCGCCCGGTACGGCGACGACGCGAGCCGCGCCGACGACTGGACCGGCGGCGACGGCACCCACTCGGTGCGGCTGCCGGACGGGCGGGTGCTGTGGCTGTTCTCGGACACCTATCTCGGCCAGGTGTACCCCCCGCCCAATCCGGTCGGCGAGTCCTTCGCCTGGCGGGACACGGCGGCGCCGCTGGTGCGGAACTCCGCGGTGCTGATGCGCGGCGGCCGGCTGGAGAGCACGCTGCCGGCGCCGCTGTTCCCCGACCCCGGGCCGGACCAGTGGCGGTGGCCGGTGGCGGCCCGGGTCGAACCCCGGTCACCGGGCTCGGCGGAGCAGGTCCTGCGGGTGGTGCTGTGGGTGCGGACGGCGGCAGCCGCGCCGTGGATCTACGGGACGCCCACGGCCACCGAGGTCGCCACCCTCTCCCTGCCCGGGCTGCGGGTCGAGTCGATCGCCAAGGTGCTGGACCAGCAGCTGGTGCCGGACCCGTCCCGGCGGGTGCTGTTCGGCACGACGCTCGTCGAGCGGGACGGCTGGACCTACGTCTTCGGCGGCGACGACGGCCAGGCCGTCTCCCGGCCGGTGTCGTCGGCGTACGTGGCACGGGTGCCGGACGGCAGGCTCGGGGAGCCGGGGGCGTGGCAGTACTGGGACGGCTCCGACTGGCGGGCGGCGGCGAAACCGGCCGCGGTGCTCGGGAACGAGCGCAGCCGGACCGGGGTGGGCAGCGCCTTCTCGGTCACCCGAGCGGGCGGCACGTACGTGCTGTTCACGATGGCGGCGGGGACGCGGGGGCTGACGACCGTCACCTCGTACTGGGCGTGCTCACCGAGCGGGCCCTGGCACGGTCCGGCCAAGGACTTCAGCCCCGGGCTGCCGGACGGGCAGGTGGCGGCCTACAACCCGCAGGTCCATCCCGCGCTCGGCGACGGACGGCTGGTGCTCAGTTACGACGTGAACTGGCTGGAGCCGTCCGCCGCGGCGGCGCAGCTCAACCAGAACGTGTCGCTGTACCGACCGCGGTTCGTGACCCTGCGGCTGAAGCCGGGGACGTGATGCCGGGCTCGGGGTCGTGGGAGCGGCGCTTGGCGATGACCGCGCACACCATCAGCTGCATCTGGTGGAAGAGCATCAGCGGCAGCACGGCGAGCGAGGCGTGCGCGCCGAACAGGACGCTCGCCATGGGCAGTCCGGAGGCGAGGGACTTCTTGGAGCCGGCGAACTGGATGGCGATCCGGTCCTCGCGGTCGAAGCGCAGCGCCTTGGCGCCGTACCAGGTCAGCGCGAGCATCACGGCGAGCAGGACGGCCTCGACGGCGAGCAGCCCGGCCAGCCGGAGCGGGCTGACCTGGTGCCAGATGCCCTGGACCATGCCCTCGCTGAACGCCGTGTAGACGACCAGGAGGATCGAGCCCCGGTCGACCAGACCGAGGACCTTCTTGTGCCGGGCGACGAAACCTCCGATCCAGCGCCGCAGCAACTGCCCCGCGACGAACGGCACCAGCAGCTGGAGCACGATCTTGACCAGCGAGTCGGCGGAGAAGCCGCCGGCGCTGCTGCCGAGCAGGGCGGCGGCGAGCAGCGGTGTGATGACGATGCCGACCAGGGAGGAGAAGGACCCGGCGCAGATCGCGGCGGGCACGTTGCCGCGGGCCATGGAGGTGAAGGCGATCGAGGACTGGATCGTCGACGGGACGAGGGTGAGGAAGAGCAGGCCCTGGTAGAGGGGCTGGGTCAGCAGCACGGGGACGAGCCCACGGGCCGCCGTGCCGAGCAGCGGGAAGATCACGAACGTGCAGGCGAGGACCGTGAGGTGCAGGCGCCAGTGCTTGAGGCCGTCGAGGGCCTCGCGGGTGGAAAGGCGGGCGCCGTACAGGAAGAAGAGGAAGGCGATGGCGGCCGTGGAGGCGCCGGAGGCCACGTCCGCACCCGTGCCGCGGGCCGGGAGCAGGGCGGCGAGGCCCACCGTCCCGAGGAGCAGCAGGATGTACGGGTCGATCGGCAGCCGACTCGGCCAGCGCAGGCGTTTCACGGTGCTCCACATACTCGTCGTGCTCTCGGCGGTACCGGGGCCGTGGGGTCCCCCCTCCATCGTCCTCCTCCTCGCCTCGATCGGGAATCCGGCATACCGCTCTGACTGTCATCACGTTCCGCGATAGCCTGCCGCCCATGTACGACCCGTCCCAGTTGCGTACGTTCCTGGCCGTGGCGCAGACCCTGAGTTTCACCCAGGCCGCCCGGCGGCTCGGGCTGCGCCAGTCGACCGTCAGCCAGCACGTCCGGCGACTGGAGGAGGCGGCCGGGCGGCAGTTGTTCTCCCGGGACACCCACTCGGTGGAGCTGACGGAGGACGGCGAGGCGATGCTCGGCTTCGCGCGCCGCATCCTGGAGGTGCACGAGCAGGCGTCGGCGTTCTTCACGGGTACCCGGCTGCGCGGCCGGCTGCGCTTCGGCGCGTCGGAGGACTTCGTGCTGACCCGGCTGCCGGAGATCCTGGAGCGCTTCCGGCACGACCACCCGGAGGTCGACCTGGAGCTGACGGTGGAGCTCTCCGGCACCCTGCACGAGCAGTTGGCGGCCGGGAAGCTCGATCTTGTCCTCGCCAAGCGGCGGCCGGAGGACCCGCGCGGTGAACTGGTCTGGCACGACCGCCTGGTGTGGATCGGCGCGGAGCGGCTGCGCCTCGACCCGGACCGCCCGGTACCGCTGATCGCGTACCCGCCGCCGGGCATCACCCGGGCGCTCGCCCTGGAGGCGCTGGAGCGGCAGGGGCGTGAGTGGCGGATCGCGTGCACGAGCGGCAGCCTCAGCGGCCTGGTCGCGGCGGCCCGGGCCGGGCTGGGTGTGATGGCCCATGTCCGGGGCCTGATCCCCCCGGGCCTGGTGCGGGTGCCGGACCGCTTCGGCCTGCCGGAACTGGGCCGCGTCGACTTCGTCCTGGTCCACGGCCACCGCCGCACGGCGGCGCAGGGCGCTGCGGACGCCCTGGCGGCGATGGTCCTGAGCAGCGGGGACCGGCTGCACCGCGGCTAGCCGCGGTGCAGGCGGGGGTACGTCAGCTGCTTGACCCGGCGCAGGAACGGCGACGTCTCCACGTGCTGGACGCCTTCCAGCCGCCCCAGGGGCCCGCTCAGGTAGGCGTAGAGGTCGGCGGCGCCGCGGACGACGGCGGTGGCGAGGATGTTGGAGGGACCCGCCGTCGCGGCGGCGTGGGCGATCTGGTCGTGGGCGGCGAGAGCCTGTCCGACGGTGTGCAGGGCGGCCGGAGTGGTGGTGATCCACAAGGTGGCGGCGAGCGGATACCCGATGGTCGCGGAGTCGTACTCCACGTCGATGTAGACGGCTCCGGACGCGAGCAGCGCGCCCAGCCGGCGTTTCACCACGGACTCGGAGCGGCCCGTGGCGCGCTGGAGTTCGGGGTAGGTGGCGCGTCCGTCGCGTTCCAGGGCGGCTACGAGCGGCTCGTCCTCGGGGTCGATTCGGGCCGGGGCGCAGGCAGCATCGGCAGGGCCGGGGCGCAGGCGCGCCTTCTCGTCGTCGGTGAGCAGACGGAACTTGCGCGTCCAGCCGCGCGGTCCGCCTTCGAAGCGGTGCAGCTGCTGGTACGCGCGGATCTCCAGGACGCGCGGCGTGCGGGTCAGTCTGCCGAGCAGCAGGTCGTCACGGTCGCCCGCGTTGCGCGGGCGGGTGCCGAAGACGACTTCGGTACCGCCGGAGGCGATCCCGATCCAGCTGGTGTCGGGCCGCCGGGCGAGCGCGTCGGCGATGGCCTGCGCACTGTCGGGGACGCAGCGCAGGCGCAGGGTCCACTGGTCCTGCCCGAGGCGCTCGGCGTCGCGGACGGCCACGATCCGCAGCCCCGCCTCCGCGCACAGCTTGCGGTAGCGCCGTGCGACGGTCTGGTCGGAGACGCCGAGCACCGCGCCGAGCCGGCTGAAGGACGCCCGGGCGTTCACCTCCAGGGCCGCCAGCAGGCGCAGGTCGAGAGTATCCAGTGTGTCGGATTCCAGCGTCTGCATGGCTGCTCCTGTCGGATTTCGTCGAACGGGTGGCTTCCTTCACCCCGATCCGCCGCATCGAGCCCATCGTACGGAGTCACGCACATCCCACGGACAAGGAGTTGAGGACATGCGTACATGGGGGCCGCTGACGGCGGCATGTCTGGCCACGTTCATGCTGTTGCTGGACGTGACGATCGCGATCGTCGCGCTGCCGGACATGGCCGCGGCGCTGCACGCGTCGCTGAGCGATCTGCAGTGGGTGATGGACGCCTACGCGCTGGCGCTGGCCGCGCTGCTGCTGGGGGTGGGGGCCGCGGCCGACGTGCTCGGGCGGCGGCGGGTGCACGTGACGGGTGTCGTGGTGTTCGCGGGCGCCTCGCTGCTGTGCGGGGTGTCGTCCGGCCCGGCGATGCTGGTCGCCGCCCGGACTGTGCAGGGCGCGGGGGCGGCGGCGGCGCTCGCCACCACGCTGCCGCTGCTGGCGTCGGTCTACCAGGGGCGGCGCATGTCGCTCGCGCTCGGCGTGTGGGGCGCGGTCGGCGGCGCGGCGTCCGCGGTGGGTCCGGTGCTGGGCGGGCTGCTCACGGACGGGCCCGGCTGGCGCTGGATCTTCTACGTCAACCTGCCGGTGAGCGTGGTCGCGGTGTGGCTGACCCTGCGGGCGGTGCCGGAGTCGCGCGGGCGTGCCGGGCGCCGGGTCGACTGGGCTGGAACCGTGACGTTCGCGGCATTCGCGGGCGCCGTGACGTACGGGGCGGTGCGGGCCGGGTCGCACGGCTGGGGTGCCGCGGGCACACTGCTCGCCTTCGCGGGCGCGGTGCTGGCGCTGGTCTGCTTCGTGGTCGCCGAGCGCCGCGTCGCCGATCCGCTGATCGACCCTCGGCTGTTCCTGAAGCCGGCGTTCTCCGGGGTGATGGCGGGCGCGTTCGCGTTCAACGCGGCGGCGTTCGGTGTCCTGGCGTACACCTCGATCTGGCTGCAGACCGTGCTGGGGATGTCGCCGGTGCGCGGCGGACTGGTGTTCCTGTGGCTGTCGTCTGCCGCGTTCGTGGTGGCGGCGGCCGGGGGCCGGCTGCTGCACGGGGTGCCGGCCCGGTTCACCGTCGGGGGCGGGCTGCTGCTGATCGGCGCCGGGCAGTACTGCATGGCGTTCCTGGACGCCGGTTCGACGTCGACCGCCCTCGTACCGGGTCTGCTGCTGGTGGGCGTGGGGACCGGACTGGTGGCGCCGTCGGTCGCGGGGGCCGCGCTGGCGACGGTGGAACGGGAGCGGTCGGGCATGGCGAGCGGTGCGGTGAACACCTTCCGGCAGTTCGGGTTCGCGCTCGGCCTCGCCCTCTTCGGCACGGTGCTGACCTCCCGCATGGCGGACTCGCTGCCGCACGACGCGGCCCACGCGCTCGCGGGCGGCGGGGCCGGGGCGCTGCGCGGTGCCTTCCCGGAGCACACGCTGCGGGCCGCGTTCGCCTCCGGCCTGAACACGGCGGCGGTGACGGCGGGGACGGTCGCGGTGGTCGGCGGAGTGCTGGTCCTGCTCCTGCTCAGGACGTCGGGCACGGCGCGGACAGGTGTGACGGAACCGGCCGCGAAGACGCTGACGGAAGAGACGGCACCACTGCGGAACTGATCATTCCGACAGCGCGGGCCCGGGGTGACCGGGTCGTACAGATTCGGTGGAGATTACGGGTCCGAAACTTACTCAACCGTCAGTTTTCTGTCCGACCCTTCCCCATGTGAGCGCATTTTCCGGCGCTGACCAGCCGCTACTTGAACATCGCTCGATTCCGCACCCCCTCCCGCCCCGTCGGCGGGTGGGGTAGCTTTCACGGCGCTGTGCGGAGCGTCGAACCAATGTCGAGGGAGCGGGGTTTGCGCGAGTTCACCAACCCTCCGTTGGCGTTGGCACCCCCGGTGGGCGGCCTGGCCGACGTGGTGTTCGAATACGCCCAGGAGGACCCCCTGTGCGTGGCGCTGGGCCGCAAGGACGAGTCCGGGCAGTGGCGGGACGTGACCTCGGCCGAGTTCCGCGACGAGGTGCTCGCCCTCGCCAAGGGGCTGCTCGCGCGCGGCATCCGGTTCGGTGACCGGGTCGCGATCGTCTCCCGCACCCGCTACGAGTGGACGCTCTTCGACTTCGCCCTGTGGACGATCGGCGCCCAGGTGGTGCCGGTCTACCCCACCTCGTCGGCGGAGCAGTGCTTCTGGATGCTGTACGACGCCGAGTGCACCGCCGCGATCGTGGAGCACGAGGACCACGCGATGACGATCGCCACCGTCATCGACCGGCTGCCGCGGCTGCGCGAGCTGTGGCAGCTGGACGCGGGCTGTGTGCAGGAGCTCTACGACGCCGGCGCGCACCTCGACGACGACGTGGTGCACCGGCACCGGCAGGCGGTCACCCCGGACTCGGTCGCCACCATCATCTACACCTCCGGCACCACCGGACGCCCCAAGGGCTGTGTCATCTCCCACGGCAACTTCATGTACGAGGCGGACACCGTCATCGCGCGCTGGGAGCCGGTCTTCCACTCCAAGAAGGGCGACGAGGCGGCCACCCTGCTGTTCCTGCCGCTCGCGCACGTCTTCGGCCGGATGGTGCAGGTCGCCGCGATCCGCGGCAGGGTCCGCTTCGGCCACCAGCCGCAGATGAACGCCGCCGCGCTGATGCCCGACCTCGCCGCGTTCAAGCCGACGTTCTTCCTCGGGGTGCCGTACATCTTCGAGAAGGTGTTCAACGCCTCGCGCCGCAAGGCGGAGAAGGAGGGCAAGGCGGGCGCCTTCGAGAAGGCCGTCGACATCGCGGTGAAGTACGCGGACGCCATGGAGGCGAAGGCCTGGGGCATCGGACCGGGGCCCTCGGCGGGGCTGCGCATGCAGCACCAGCTCTTCGACAAGCTCGTCTACTCCAAGATGCGCGCGGCCATGGGCGGGCGCATCAAGCAGGCGATGACCGGCGGCTCGGCCATGGACCGCCGGCTCGGCCTGTTCTTCGCGGGCGCGGGCATCCACATCTACGAGGGGTACGGCCTCACCGAGTCGACGGCCGCCGCCACCGCCAACCCGCCCGAGCGCACCCGCTACGGCACGGTCGGACAGCCCATCCCCGGCATGACCGTGCACATCGCGGACGACGGCGAGATCTGGCTGCGCGGTGACAACGTCTTCCAGGGCTACCTCAACAACCAGAAGGCCACCGACGCCACCCTGCACGACGGCTGGCTCGCCACCGGTGACCTGGGCTCCCTCGACGAGGACGGCTATCTCACCATCACCGGCCGCAAGAAGGAGATCCTGGTCACCTCCGGCGGCAAGAGCGTCTCGCCGGGCCAGTTGGAGGAACGCGTCCGGGACCATCCGCTGGTCTCCCAGTGCATCGTCGTCGGCAACGACCGCCCGTACGTCGCCGCCCTGGTCACCCTCGACCAGGAGGCCGTCGAGCACTGGCTGGCGATGCGCGGCAAACCGCGGATGACGGCGGCCGAACTGGTGCGCGACGCCGATCTGGAGACGGAGGTGCGGCGGGCCGTGGTCGCCGCCAACACCCTGGTCTCGCAGGCCGAGTCGATCCGGACGTTCCGCATCCTGGCGCAGCCGTTCACCGAGGAGCACGGCCTGCTGACGCCGTCGCTGAAGCTGAAGCGGAAGGCCATCGAGAACGCGTACGTCAACGAGGTGGAGGCCCTGTACCGGGCGTGAGAGGAAACAAAGGGACCCTTGGGGCGTTTCGGTGGATTACCCGGTCAGGAATGCATCACGGCTCGTGATCGTTGACGATATGAGTACCACCTGACGACAACCGTAAGGATCAAGAGCTCGTGAGCAGCAAGGTCCCCCCGATCATCCTGAACAACGGCGTCGAGATGCCCCAGCTGGGCTTCGGCGTCTGGCAGGTGCCGGACGACGAGGCGCAGCAGGCGGTCGCGACCGCGCTGGAGGCCGGGTACCGCAGCATCGACACAGCGGCGATCTACGGCAACGAAGAGGGCACCGGCAAGGCCATCACCGCCTCCGGTCTCCCCCGCGAGGACATTTTCGTCACCACCAAGCTCTGGAACGGCGACCAGGGGTACGACGCCACCCTGCGCGCGTTCGACACCTCCCTGGAGAAGCTCGGCCTGGACTACGTGGACCTGTACCTCATCCACTGGCCGCTGCCGGCCCGGGACAAGTACGTCGACACCTACAAGGCGTTCGAGAAGCTCCACGCCGACGGCCGGGTCCGCGCGATCGGCGTCTCCAACTTCCTGCCGGAGCACCTGGAGCGGCTGATCGCGGAGACCTCGGTCATCCCGGCGGTCAACCAGATCGAGCTGCACCCGCACCTGCAGCAGCACGCCTCCCGGGAGTTCCACGCGGAGCAGGGCATCGCCACCGAGGCCTGGTCCCCGCTCGGCCAGGGCAAGGGCCTGCTGGAGGTCCCGGCGATCGTCGCCATCGCCCAGAAGCACGATCGCACCCCGGCCCAGGTCGTCCTGCGCTGGCACCTCCAGCTCGGCAACGTGGTCATCCCCAAGTCGGTGACCCCGTCCCGGATCAAGGAGAACATCGAGGTCTTCGACTTCAGCCTGGACACCGAGGACCTGGCCGCGATCAGCGCCCTCAACGAGGACCGCCGCATCGGCCCGGACCCGGCGACCTTCGACGTCGGCTGAGACCACGCGTGAGGAAGGGCCCGGGCGGAACCACCGCCCGGGCCTTCGTCACGTCCGCCTGCGACTGGTCACCGTGGCGTAGGCACTGACCAGGATCAGGGCGCACCCGCCCCTCCCCCACTGCCTCAAGGGCGTGGGAGGTGCCCCCAGAGCGAGCGTCGGCCGCTCCCCCAGCACACCCGCGCCCAGCAGCAGCGCGCCGACCGGCGTGAGCAGCAGCAGGACCGCGCCGACGTGGCTCGGCAGATGCGGGGAGTTGAGGGCGACGAGCAGCCAGCCGATCATGCCGCTGCTGACCGCCGCCACCGCCAGCCAGCCCAGGGCGACGCCGGGCGGGGTGAGGTCGAGGGCGCCCCAGGCCCAGCCGCCGAGGGCGGAGAAGACGGTGGCGGAGACCACCACAACGGTGTACGTCGTCACGACGTGGCCCTGGAAGCCGCCGCGGCGCAGCAGGAACAGGAAGCCCGAGTAGCTCAGGGCGGCGAGCACGGCGTGCACGGTGCCCGCCGCCGGGTCGCTGCCGCTCGCGCCCTGCTCGAACAGCCCGCCGGTGAGCACCACGCCCGCGATCAGCACCGGCAGCCACAGCAGGAAGCGGCGCGGCACATGCTCCCGGTCCACCGCCCAGGCCAGCAGCGGCACCAGCACGACCTGCACATTGACCAGCACGGTCGACAGCCCGGCCCCCACCTCGGTGATGGCCTTCGACCACAGCAGCATGTCCCCCGCGAACAGCGCCCCGCCCGCGACCCCGTACAGCAGTTGCCGCCGGGGCGGCGGGCCCTCGCGGCGGTGCTCCGGCAGGGACAGCAGCACCAGCACGGGCACACAGAGCAGACAGCGGTACACGGACGCCGTACCGGCCTCCGCTTCGGACAGTTCGATGCAGACCGGCGACAGGGACAGCACCACCGCCGCGACCGTCTGTCCCGCGCGCGGCCCGCCAGGGAGCCGGGCCGTGAGCGGCTGGTCCCGGGCGGCGTCGGTGCTGGTCCCGGTGCGGGTGCCGGTGCCGGTGCGTGCCATGGTGCGGAATCCTTCCGCCGGATACGTCGGACGCCGGGGATACGACGAACACGGTGATCGCCCGACTACCCGCGCACCGGCGGTCCATGCATCGGCCACCGACCCGCGCGGGGGTCAGTTGGGCTGCCCGATCGGCCGTACGACGACCGTGTTGACGTCGACTCCCTCGGGCTGCCGGATGGCCCACACGATCGAGTCGGCGAGCTGGTCGGCGGTGAGGAGATGACCGGGCGGGAAGCTGCCGTAGCCGTCCCAGAACGGGGTCTCCACCCGGCCGGGGGCGATCAGGGTGACGCCGATGCCCCACTCCGTGACCTGGCGCCGGGTGTTCTCGGCGAGACCGGTCACCGCCCACTTGGTCGCCCCGTAGATGTTGCCCGGCGTGGGCACGAACCCGGCGACGCTGCCGACCAGCACGATCCGCCCGCGGGTCTCCTTCAGCGCGTCGACGGAGGCACGGATCAGCAGCGCCGGGCCGAGCACGTTGGTCAGCACCATCGAGGTCCAGCCGGCCGGGTCGCCGTCGGCGACCGAGTCGTGGGTGGCGGTGCCGGCGTTGGCGACGACGGTGTCCAGCCGCCCGAACTCCTTGACGGTACGGTCGACCGCCGACCGCACACTGTCGTAGTCGGCGGCGTCACCGGCGAGCGTCAACAGGCCCTCGGGGTTGCCGAGTTCCTCGGCGAAGCCGCGCAGCCGCCGCTCGCCGCGGCCGGTGACGGTGACCCGGTGCCCGGCGTCGAGCAGCTGCCGCGCGACCGCGGCACCGATGCCGCTGCCGCCGCCGGTGATGAGTGCGACCGGAGAGTCGGTCATGGCTTCCCCCTGTCCTCGGTGAACGCCAGGCAGTAGATCACTTGGAGCGTTCTCGAAGTCAAGGGCGCCGACGTGGGTCAGACCGGCCGGACAGCCGTGTGCACGGTGCGGGCGGTCAGGACGAACAGGTCCGGCCGGTGGTGCAGGCTCGCCTTGTCGTCCGGGTCGACGAGCCGGTCGAGGGTGGCGCGGTCGTCGGCGTCGAGGCGCTCGCTGAGGACGTCCCGCATCCGGGTGAAGGCGGTGACGGCACACCTGCGGGCCCGGTCGGTGGTCGGGGCGGGCAGGTCCAGCAGGAAGCTGCGGCTGCCGGTCGGCCTCAGCCCCACGGAGGTCATCAGCGCGGGCCAGTCCTCGATCTCGGCGACCGCACCCGGCAGCGCGGCCCGCATCTCCGTGAACCACTCCTCGTGCACCGCGTCGAGCCGGGACTGCAGCCCGGGGCGGCCGATGCCGATGTCCCGCGGCAGATACCGGGTGGGCAGGCCGCCCTCCAGCAGCGCCAGCGTCCCGCCGGGCGCGAGCCGCTCCGCGAACGCGGCCAGCGCCGCCTTCTGGTCGCCGAGGTGGTGCAGGCTCCAGCTGGCCCACAGCAGGTCGGCCGGGTAGTCCAAGTCGTCGAGAACGCCGGGCAGTTCACCGGCGAGCGTGCCGAAGCGGTCCGCGACGCCGAGCCGCCCCGCCCGGTCCCGGGCCCGTTCGAGCAACGGCTCGGAGCCGTCCACGGCGACGACCCGGGCACCGGGGAAGGTGTCGGCGAGCAGACAGGAGACGACTCCTGGCCCGCTGCCCGCGTCGACGACCAGCCCTGGTTCGGTCTGCCGCTTGGCCAGCCAGGCCATCGCGTGCTCGTACAGGGGTGTGTACAGCTCGGCCTGGTCCTCCAGCATCGGGGCCATCTCGGCCCAGTCGATGTCGGTGTGGTCGTGGTGGTGCCCGTGCGGGGCCGGCTGGTGCTGGTGATCGTGGTCGTGCGCCATGGGGGTCAGCCTCTCGTCCGTGTGGGGCCAGCGTGCGCCGACGCACCGCGGGGAGGCCAGTGCCGTTGCCGGGACGGCAAAAAACGGGGGCGGAACCATTCACCGGCGGAAGGGACGGTCCGCCGGGGCCCGTCAGTACGGAACTGACGGACCCCGGCGGCCGTCGACGTCCTCCAGGGGCGCGGGTGACTGCGCGCTCGACGACACGCGACGCGCAGTCACCGACGCACCGTTACGACAGCGGCGGGTAGGCGTTCTGCATCAGCTGCTGGAACTGCGCGGAGAACCAGTGCCCCGACAGCGGGGCGTTCGGCAGCGCGCCGGACATGCTGTTCCCGTTCCGCGGGTTGCCCGTGTACGTCGGGTCGCACATCCGGTCGAAGCCCTTGCCCTCGTCGTTCGGGATGGCCGAGCTCGCACCGTCGGACTCCCCCGGCGGCTTGATCCACACGTAGGCGTCGATCCCGGCCGCGGGGCTGGCCTGCGGCCGCTCACCGAGACCCGCTCCGGACTGGTTGCACCAGTTGCCGACGTGGATGCGGCGGTCGTAGCGACCACCGTCGACATAGGTGTCCACGCTGGTCGTCGCGCCCGGCCCGGTGGGCCGCGCCGTACCGCCCCAGCCGTTGCGGGAGGTGTCGATCAGCATGCCGATGTTCGAGTTGAAGCCGGCCGAGACCAGCTGGTTGCGGAACGCCTGGGCGTACGACAGTTCGTCGGTGTACCGGTTCCAGTCGACCCACTTGGACTCGCGGACCGATTTGCCGGCGACGGTGTCGTTGATGCTGAAGTTGTTCTCCTTCAGGGCGCTGTAGTTGGCCGTGTTGGTGATGAAGCCGTGCACGTCGTCGACGGTGGCGCCCTCGGTGGTGGCCGCCTCCTTCATGATGGCCGCGCTGGGGGCGAAGTTGTCGTCCCAGCCGAGCCAGCCGTGGTGACCGGCGTCGACGTAGTTGTAGACGTTGGGCACGTCACCGAGCTTGTTGAGGGCGTAGCCGACGCCCTTCTGGTAGTTGCCGTTGGCCTTCATCACGTCGCACTGCGGGGTGGCCGTCGCACGGCTGCCGGTGTTGGTGACGAGGTTGGGCAGCGAGTCGATCTCGACGGTGGTGACGATGCGCAGCGAGGCGTACTTGGGGTCGGCGAAGGTCGCGGCGATCGGGTCGATGTACTGCGTCTTGTACTTGTCGATCTCCGTCGGGCCGAGCTCGCCGTTGGAGGCGAGGGCGGAGCAGTCCCGGCCGGGCAGGTTGTAGATCACGAACTGGACGACGAGTTCGCCGGAGCCCTTCTGCCGCAGCGCCTCGTCGAGGTGGTCGCGCAGGCTCATGCCGCCGTTCACGCCGTTGATGGCGGCGATCCGGTCCAGCCACACGCCGGTCGGCTGGTTGGAGACGCGGGTGCCGCCGGGTTCCGCGGCGGCGTGCGCGGACCACTCCGGGTTCACGTACACCTTGGCGCCGCTGTACGGGTTGTCGACCCGGGTGCCGGTGCCGGGATCGGTGGGATCGGTGGGGTCGGTCGGGTCCGTGGGGTCGGTGCCGCCGTCGACGTTGCAGGTCACGCCGTCGAGGGTGAAGGTGGCCGGGACCGCGTTGGTGCCGCTGTAAGTGCCCTGGAAGCCGAAGCTGGTCGAACCGCCGGTGGCGAGCGCGCCGTTGTAGCTCTCGTTGAGCGCGGTGACGGCCGTGCCGCTCTGGCTGACCTTGGCGTTCCAGCCGTTGGTGACCTTCTGGTTGCCGGCGTACGACCACTTCAGTGACCAGCTCGACTTGGCGGCGCTGTTGTTGGTGATCGTCACGTTGGCGGTGAAGCCGGTGCCCCAGTCGTTCTGCACCTGGTAGTCGACGGTGCAGGGAACGGCGGAGATGCCGACGTCTCCGGGGACGACGGCGAGGGCCGTCCCGGAGGCCCCGGCGACCAGCGCCAGGGCAGCGAGGAGCGCGGTTCTCGTACGACTCATGAGTGCGGGTTTCCTTCTCGGTTGCGGGTGTTGACCGTTCAGGGCGCGCAGGTGATCACGCAGCCCGATGCCGTACGACGTGGGGGTACCGTCGTAACCGGTGATCAGGGAGGGACCGGAGGAGCGGTCCCAGGTGTTCCAGGTCCAGCCCGGACAGAACAGGCCGGGGCGTCGGTGTCATCGCCGATCTCCCCGGCGAGAAGAGGTCCAGTGCCCGAGCCGGCACTCCTCGCTCAAGGGAATGCGGACCGCCCCGGATGCCGCGTCCCTGAACGCACATGAACTCGCCGCCGGAACGGTTGACGCCGAGCAGACGACGGGTGGTGCCGTTGAGCTTGAACGCCGTCGGCGCGGGGTTGCTCCCCGACAGGGTGCCGAGGAACCCGGCGCCGACGCCCGTGGCTCACGGCTGCCGTGCTGTCGGTGATCCTCGCGGCACCTTGGGAGCCGGTTTCCCACTGGCTGGTGACGGAGTGCTCCGCCGTGCACGCGGGGGTGGCTCCCGACGCCGTGACCACCGGCGCGACCACGGTGCCCTCGGGGGCGGTCGCGGCTGCGCCGGCAAGTAAAAGACCTGAACGCGGTCCTGAACGCGGGGGGTGTCGCATGAGCGAGTCCTTGCAGACCGGGCGCGTCGGGGCGGACGCGTCGACTGATGGAATCGCTCCCACTGGTGCCAGAGAAGCTAGCGCCAAGTCACGTTAAAGAAAAGAGCGTTCACTTGACTTTTCCTCAACCACATTCATCGAATCTTTTCGACTCTTCAAGCACCTTGACCCTTCACACCACCTTCCCCACTATGGGAGCGCTCCCACTGGTTCAAGCCTTGACTTCTCCGAGCCGCAAGGAGGAACCAGCACATGCACCCCAGAAGGAGACGCCGGGCAGCCCGGCGCTTCTGGACCGCCGTCGTGGCGGCCCTGGCCCTTCCGCTCACCATGCTCAGTACGGCTTCAACTCCCGCGTCCGCAGCGGCACTTGCCTGCAGTGTCGACTACAAGACCAATGACTGGGGCTCCGGCTTCACCACGGACGTGACGATCACCAACCGTGGAACGGACACCATCAGCGGCTGGACGCTGACGTACGCCTACGCGGGCAACCAGAAGCTCTCCAACGGCTGGAACGGCACCTGGTCCCAGTCCGGGCAGAACATCACGGTGAAGGACGCCGGGTACAACGGGACCATCGCGGCCGGCGCCGCGGTCTCCACCGGCGCGCAGTTCACCTACAGCGGCACCAATGCCGCGCCCACCTCGTTCGCGATCAACGGCACCACGTGCGTCGGCGCCCACCAGCCGCCGATCACGGTGCTGACCAGCCCGGCCGCGGGCGCCGTCTACACCCAGGGCGACGCCGTGCCGCTCGCGGCGACCGCC
>NZ_QFRX01000001.1:2018962-2019486 GCF_003143935.1 Streptomyces sp. Act143
AACACCACGCTGCTGGGCACGGACACGACGGCGCCGTACTCTCTTTCGGCCTCAGGTTTGACCGTGGGCAGTCATTCTCTGCTGGCGAAGGCGTACGACAGCCTGGGCGCGTCGGCGGAGTCCACACCGGTCGGCATCACGGTCGCCTCAGGCCCGTCCGTGGTCGCCACGCCATCCCAACTGGGCGTACAGCAGGGCAAGACGGGCACGTACGACGTGAAGCTGTCGACCCAGCCGAGCGCCAACGTGACCGTCACCACGGCACGGGCGAGCGGCAACTCGGGCCTGTCCGTGACCGGCGGGGCTTCCCTGACCTTCACCCCGTCGAACTGGAACACGGCCCAGAAGGTGATCATCACCGCCGACTCCTCCGGCACCGGCGCGGCGACCTTCGAGTCCACCGCCACGGGCCACGCGAAGGCGGCGGTGACGGTCACCCAGATCGCGGCGTCCAAGGAGTACGACGCCCGCTTCCTGGAGCTGTACGGCAAGATCACCAATCCGGCGAACGGCTACTTCTCACC
>NZ_QFRX01000001.1:2019586-2479407 GCF_003143935.1 Streptomyces sp. Act143
GGGCTGGGCCTGGCGCATCGGCTCCAGCCACGCGCACGGCGGCTACCAGAACCCCCTGGCGGCCTACGCGCTCAGCTCGTACGCGGACCTGAAGCCCAAGTCCTCGACGGGCGCGGCGGACTGGGGCACCTCGCTCACCCGGCAGCTGGAGTTCTACCGCTGGCTGCAGTCCGACGAGGGTGCCATCGCGGGTGGTGCGACCAACAGCTGGGCGGGCCGTTACGCGACCCCGCCGGCCGGCAAGTCGACCTTCTACGGCATGTACTACGACGAGCAGCCCGTCTACCACGACCCGCCGTCCAACCAGTGGTTCGGCTTCCAGGCGTGGTCGATGGAGCGAGTGGCGGAGTACTACCAGCAGACGGGGAACGCGCAGGCCAAGGCGGTCCTCGACAAATGGGTCAAGTGGGCGCTGTCCAAGACCACGATCAACCCGGACGGCACCTACCAGATCCCCTCCACCCTGCAGTGGTCGGGCCAGCCCGACACCTGGAACGCCTCCAGCCCCGGCTCCAACAGCGGGCTGCACGTCACCGTCGCTGATTACACCAACGACGTCGGGGTGGCCGCCGCGTACGCCAAGACCCTGACGTACTACGCGGACCGCTCGGGTGACACCGAGGCCGCGACGACGGCGAAGAAGCTCCTGGACGGCATGTGGGGCAACTACCAGGACAGCCTGGGCATCGCGGTGCCGGAGAACCGGGCGGACTACAACCGCTTCGACGACACGGTGTACATCCCGTCCGGCTGGACCGGCAAGATGCCGAACGGCGACGCGATCAACTCCTCGTCCACCTTCGAGTCCATCAGGTCCTTCTACAAGAACGACCCGGCCTGGTCGAAGATCGAGGCGTACCTCGCGGGCGGCGCGGTGCCGTCGTTCACGTACCACCGGTTCTGGGCCCAGGCGGACATCGCCTTGGCCATGGGTTCTTACGCGGAGCTTCTCGAATAATCAGCCCCCGCTAAGGGCTCCGCGTATATCGCCGGGTGGCCCCCTCCCGCACTGGGGGCCGCCCGGCACCTCTCACCCCACGGGGAAAGCGCTTACCACGCCTCTCCCCGTCCCTCCGCACGTCCGCACGTCCCCTCCGCTCCATCCCCCACGTCCCCCGGAAAGGTAGGACACCCCCGTGCGAAGAACCCGCATCCTCACGGCCGTCCTCGCGCTCGCGGCCGGTCTGCTCGCGGGCACCCCGCCCGCACTGGCCGCCGGCAGCGCCGCCAAGGTGACGCTCGCCGCGGACACGTACACCTGGAAGAACGCCCGGATCGACGGCGGCGGTTTCGTCCCCGGCATCGTCTTCAACCGCTCCGAGAAGAACCTCGCCTACGCCCGCACCGACATCGGCGGCGCCTACCGCTGGCAGGAGTCGAGCAAGACCTGGACACCCCTGCTGGACTCGGTCGGCTGGGACGACTGGGGGCACACCGGCGTCGTCAGTCTCGCCTCCGACACGGTGAACCCGGACAAGGTGTACGCGGCCGTCGGCACGTACACCAACAGCTGGGACCCGAAGAACGGTGCCGTCCTGCGCTCCTCGGACCGGGGCGCGAGCTGGCAGAAGGCCGATCTGCCGTTCAAGCTGGGCGGCAACATGCCGGGCCGCGGCATGGGCGAGCGGCTCGCGGTCGACCCGAACAAGAACAGCGTGCTCTATCTGGGCGCGCCGAGCGGCAAGGGCCTGTGGCGGTCCACGGACTCCGGCGCGAGCTGGTCGCAGGTCACCGGCTTCCCCAACGTCGGCAACTACGTGCAGGACGCGAGCGACACCTCCGGCTACGCCAGCGACAACCAGGGCATCGTCTGGGTCACCTTCGACGAGAGGACGGGGACGTCGGGCAGCGCGACGCAGACGATCTACGTCGGGGTCGCCGACCTGCAGAACTCGGTGTACCGCTCGACGGACGGCGGCGCGACCTGGTCACGACTCGCCGGTCAGCCGACGGGATACCTGGCGCACAAGGGCGTCCTGGACGCGGCGAACGGCTACCTCTACCTCGCCTACAGCGACAAGGGCGGCCCGTACGACGGCGGCAAGGGGCGGCTGTGGCGGTACGCGACGGCGACGGGCACCTGGACGGACATCAGCCCGGTCGCGGAGGCCGACACCTACTACGGCTTCAGCGGTCTGACCGTCGACCGGCAGCACCCGGGGACGCTGATGGCGACGGGGTACAGCTCCTGGTGGCCCGACACCCAGATCTTCCGTTCCACGGACAGCGGCGCCACCTGGACCCGCGCCTGGGACTACACGGCGTACCCCAGCCGCTCGAACCGCTACACCATGGACGTCTCCTCCTCCCCCTGGCTGACGTGGGGCGCGAACCCGTCGCCGCCCGAACAGGCTCCGAAACTCGGGTGGATGACGGAGTCGTTGGAGATCGACCCGTTCAACTCCGACCGGATGATGTACGGCACGGGCGCGACGGTCTACGGCACGGAGAACCTCACCAACTGGGACTCCGGCAGCCAGTTCACCATCAAGCCGATGGTGCAGGGTCTGGAGGAGACGGCGGTCAACGACCTCGCCGCTCCCCCGTCCGGCGGGGCGCTGCTGTTCAGCGCGCTGGGTGACGTGGGCGGCTTCCGGCACACGGACCTCGGCAAGGTTCCGTCGATGATGTACACCCAGCCCAACTTCACCACCACGACCAGCCTGGACTTCGCCGAGACGAACCCGAACACGGTCGTCCGGGTCGGCGACCTCGACTCGGGACCGCACATCGCGTTCTCGACGGACAACGGCGCCAACTGGTTCGGCGGGACCGATCCTTCGGGCGTCAGCGGCGGCGGCACGGTCGCCGCGGCGGCGGACGGCAGCCGCTTCGTGTGGAGCCCGACCGGCACCGGCGTGCAGTACACGACGGGCTTCGGCTCGTCCTGGTCGGCGTCGTCCGGCATCCCGGCGGGCGCGATCGTGGAATCGGACCGGGTGGACCCGAAGACCTTCTACGGCTTCAAGTCGGGCAAGTTTTACGTCAGTTCGGACGGCGGCGCGACCTTCACCGCGTCGGCCGCGACCGGTCTGCCCGCCGGGGACAGCGTCCGCTTCAAGGCGCTGCCCGGCACGAAGGGCGACGTGTGGCTGGCGGGCGGCGCGAGCGACGGGGCGTACGGCCTGTGGCACTCCACGAACGGCGGCACGAGCTTCACCAAGCTCTCCGACGTGGAGCAGGCCGACGCGATCGGCTTCGGCAAGGCGGCGACGGGCGCGTCGTACCAGACCCTGTACACCAGCGCGAAGATCGGCGGTGTCCGCGGCATCTTCCGTTCCACGGACCAGGGTTCGACCTGGACCCGGATCAACGACGACGCCCACCAGTGGGGTTGGACGGGCGCGGCGATCACGGGCGACCCGAGGGTCTACGGCCGCGTGTACGTCTCGACGAACGGTCGCGGGGTCATCTACGGCGACACCTCCAACACGGGCGGCGGTGACGGCGGTGGCGGTGGCGGCACCGACCCGACGCCGACCCCGACGGGCGCCTGCGCGGTGACGTACAAGATCACCAACCAGTGGTCGGGCGGCTTCCAGGCGGACGTCCAGGTCAGCAACACGGGCACCAGCGCCTGGACCGGCTGGTCCCTCGCCTGGTCCTTCCCCGACGGCCAGACGATCAGTCAGCTCTGGAACGCCGAGTACACCCAGTCCGGCACGGCGGTGACCGCGAAGAACGTCGGCTGGAACGGCAACGTGGCGGCGGGCTCGTCCGTGGGCTTCGGCTTCACGGGCAGCTGGTCGGGGACGAACGGCAAACCGGCCGCGTTCAAGGTGGGCGATCAGAGCTGCACGGTGAGCTGAGCGGTGACCGACGACAAGGCCCCGCCCGGGAGGTGCTCCGGGCGGGGCCTCGACGCGTGGTGTCTCAGGGGGTGTAGACCGACGGGCGCGGTGCCGTCGCCATCTTGTCGCCGATGAAGAAGCTGGGGTGCGGGGGCTGGTTGTAAGCCGTATTCTGCCAGGCCAGGCCCGTGCGGTACATCGGGTCGTGGAGCAGGGTGGTGATCTTCGTCGTCGTCTCGTACGGCGTCGAGTAGATGCGCAGTGCCGTGTTGTCCGTCGTCGGCCAGACGACCTCCTCGCGCCAGTCGCCGAGGATGTCGCCGGAGAGGGACGGGGTCGCCTTGGTGCCGTTGTTGGAGTGGACCGAGGCGCCGGTCAGCAGGCGGGTGTCGGAGGAGGTGCCGTACTTGTCGATGTGGGTGCCGTCGAGGAGTTCGCGGGTGGTGTCGCCGTCCCACCAGGACAGGAAGTTGACGGACGACGGCTCGCGGCCTTTCGTGGCGCCCGCCTCGTCGCGGATGGAGGAGTCGGAGGCCGACCAGACCTCGGCGCCGTCGTTGCCCGCCCAGATGTCGCCGGCCACGCCGCGGCCGTTGTCGCAGCAGGCGGCCAGCTTCCAGTTGACCGTGCCGTTCGCCGGGTTGATGTACAGCTCGGCGGGCTGGGAGGACGACTCGGAGACCTTGAAGTACTCCAGGCCCGCGTGTGAGGGGTCCAGGTCGCCCAGGTGCTGGGCGTCGCCGTGGCCCGTCTTCGTCGTCCACAGGCCGTTGCCGTTGTCGTCCACCGCCATCGCGCCGTAGACGATCTCGTCCTTGCCGTCGTTGTCGACGTCCCCGACGGACAGGCTGTGCGAGCCCTGACCGTCGTACCCCTTGCCGGAGTTGGTGGAGGAGTTGGTGTCGAAGGTCCAGCGGCGGGTGAAGGCGCCGCCTCGCCAGTCCCAGGCCGCGATGACGGTGCGGGTGTAGTAGCCGCGGGCCATGATCAGGGAGGGGCGGGCGCCGTCCAGGTACGCCGTCCCGGCCAGGAAGCGGTCGACCCGGTTGCCGTAGGAGTCGCCCCACGACGAGACCGTGCCGCGCGCCGGGACGTAGTCCACCGTCCCCATCGCCTTGCCGGTCTGGCCGTTGAACATGGTCAGGTACTCGGGGCCGGACAGGACGTAGCCGCTGGAGTTGCGGTGGTCGGCGGAGGAGCTGCCGATCACCGCGCCGGTGCCGTCGACCGTGCCGTCCGCCGTCTTCATGGCGACCTCGGCCTTGCCGTCGCCGTCGTAGTCGTACGCCTGGAACTGCGTGTAGTGCGCGCCGGAGCGGATGTTGCGGCCCAGGTCGATGCGCCACAGCCGGGTGCCGTCGAGCTTGATCCCGTCGACGATCGTGTTGCCGGTGTAGCCGGACTGGGAGTTGTCCTTGGCGTTGGTCGGCTGCCACTTCAGGACGAAGTCCAGGGCCCCGTCGCCGTCGAGGTCGGCCACGGAGGCGTCGTTGGCCTCGTAGGTGTAGGCGACGCCGTCGGGGGTGGTGCCGCCGGCCGGCGGGCTGATCGGGACGTCCTTGTAGCCGGTGCGGAACTGGATCGCGTGGACGGAGTCGGCCTGTTCCACACCTCCGATGATCGCACGGACCGTGTAGTCGGCCTGGGCCGGGGCGCCGGAGTGGAAGTAGTTCGTCGAGCCGGTGACCGGCGTGGAGTTGACCTTCGTACCGGCCCGGTAGACGTTGAAGGACACGTCGTTCGGGTCGGTGCCGAGCCAGCGCCAGCTGACCAGGTTGCCGGCGTCGGTGTGGACGCTGACGACGCCCCGGTCGAGCTTCTCCACCTGCCGGGCGGTCGCGGCCTCCGCCGTGCCGGGGGTGGCGAGTTGGGTGAGTCCGGCGGCGACGAGCGCCGCGGTGGCGCCCAGCGCGGAGAGAACGGCCCTTCGTCTGCGGTGCTGGTGGGGGTGCGGATGCGGGTGCGGGTGCTGCACGAGACGTACCTCCCGGGAGGACGGACGGGTTCCACTCCCCCGTCGCCGCCGCCCGCCGGAAGGTTGCCGCTCATCCGGCGTACCGAGCGGCCAACTCCCGTACCGTCCGGGCGAGTCGCTCGCGCAGCTCGGGCGGCTCCAGCACCTCGACGCCCGTGCCCATGGACAGCAGCTCGCTCAGGGCGCGGTCGACCGACTCGACCGGCACCCTGGCCTGCCGCCAGCCGTCACCCTGTTCCGGCCCGTACGTCGTCGCCCGCGGGTGTGTCACCCCCGGCGCCAGCCGGACCAACGCCTCCTCCCGGTAGAGGCGTTCGTGGAAGTCGCGCTGGTACGCGGTCCAGTACGCAGCCAGGTCGAAGTCGTCGGGGCGATCGAACTCCTCGTCCGCGGCAGCGAGTTCGAGAATCTGGTCGACGCGGTAGGTGCGCGGTCCCGGCCCCGCGACCACGTACCAGCGGCCCGCCTTCAGGACCAGCCCGTACGGTTCGAGGCGGCGCTCCACGTCCGTCGGCCGGGCCCAGCGGCGGTACCGGACGTGCAGCACCCGGCCGTTCCAGACCGCGTCCGCCACCGCCGGCAGGTAGGGGGTGTCGTCGGTCTCCGCGTACCAGCCGGGCGCGTCGAGATGGAAGCGGGCGCTGACCCGGTCGGCGTGGGCGCGCAGCTCCGCGGGCAGCGCGGCCCGCAGCTTCAGCTGCGCGGCGGCCAGCACCGACCCCAGCCCCAGTTCGGCGGCCGGGCCGGGGGCGCCCGCCAGGAAGAGCGCCTCGGCCTCGTCGGCGGTCAGGCCGGTGAGGCGGGTGCGGTAGCCGTCGAGGAGGCGGTAGCCGCCGGCGTGGCCCGCGTCGCCGTACAGCGGCACGCCGGCCGCGCCCAGTGCCTCCACGTCCCGGTACACCGTGCGCACGGAGACCTCCAGCTCCGCGGCGAGCTGGGCGGCGGTCATCCGGCCCCGGGTCTGGAGCAGGAGGAGGATCGAGACGAGGCGACTGGACTTCACCGGTACAGAGTCCCAGAGATCCCCCGGCTTCACTGACAGAAGGTGTCAGTGAAGCCGCCTTAACGTCCCGTCATGGCTTTCAAGGAGAAGCTCCTGACCGTGCCTGAGCCCATCGAGGTCGCGGGCCGGCACATCAAGCGCTACCACGTCACCAGCGACCCGGCCGGTATCGCGCCCGACGTCGAGAAGGCGGCGTACGACATCCTCCCGGAGCTGCTGCCGGAGCCGGACGGCACGCCGCCCGCGACCTTCGTGGTGCTGCACCGGGGCGAAGACACCGGCGCCTATCTCAACGCCTACAGCTGGGTCTGGGACAACGTGCTGCACTTCCGGGGCGCCGCGGCCGGGCAGCCGGCGCTGTGGTGTCCGGACATCGACCCGACCCACTTCATCACCCCCGCCCTGCCCTGGATCGGCTGCGTCTGGGAGCTGCCGCCGATCCTGCACGAACGGGACGCCTGGGTGCGGCATCTGCTCGCGCCCGACGTCCCGGATCTCGACGCCTACCTGGCCGATTCCCTGCCCGCAGGAACCACTGGAGACCGCTCATGAGCAGCCCGCACGACTTCGACTTCTTCCACGGCGACTGGCAGGTGGCCAACCGTCGTCGCACCGACTTCCTCGACCCCGGCAGCGACTGGGAGGAGTTCCCGGCCACCAACCGCTGCCGGCCGCTGTTCGACGGCGCCGCGAACATCGACGAGATCGACATGCCGCACCTGGGGGCGAAGGGCGCGACCCTGCGGCTCTTCGACCGCGAGAGCGGGCAGTGGTCCCTCAACTGGGCGTCCAGCAGGACCGGAACGCTGTTCCCACCCGTGTTCGGCCGGTTCGCCGACGGGCGGGGCGAGTTCTACGGCGACGACACACACGACGGCAAGGACGTCCGCGTGCGGTTCGTGTGGTCCGACGTCTCCGCGACCGGCGCCCGCTGGGAGCAGGCGTTCTCGGTCGACGGCGGGGACACCTGGCTGACCAACTGGGTCATGGAGTTCACCCGGGCTTCCTGAACGCGCGCAGCGCGAAGACCGGGTCGGCGCGCGGCCGGTCCTGGTCCGGCAGGGCCGCCAGGCGCACGGCGAGCTCCTCGGTGCGCCGGTCGCCGGGCGGCAGCGTGGTGAACCAGCCGCGCCGCAGGTCGGCGGCGGTGCGCCGGGGGCTGCGGCCCTGCCCGAGGCCGGTGAAGCGGGCCCGGCCGGCGGCGACCAGGCCCTGTGCGGCGGCGTACGACTCCACGCGGCGCGCGGCGTCCGGGGCGGGCCGACGCGGGCGCGGGGCGAGGACGGCGTCGATGTCGCTGCCGACGTCGTGCGCGGCGGCCTTGTCGACGGTGGTGACGTAGACCCCGCCGGGCCGCAGGACGCGGGCACACTCGGCGACGATGCCGCGAGTGTGGTCGGGGTCGTGGATGAGGTGCAGCAGCCACACGCTGGTCACCGCGTCGAACACCCCGTCGGGGAAGGGCAGTCGGCGGCTGTCGCCCAGCACGATCGCGCCGGGCAGCCGCGCCGCGGCCCTGCGGGCCATGCCGTACGTCAGGTCGGCGCCCGTCACCCGCAGCGCGGGCCGCGCGGTCGCGAACCGCCGGGTGACGATGCCGGTTCCGCAGGCCACGTCGAGGAGGCGGCCGGCGGCCGGCGGGATCAGACCGAGGACCGCGTCGGCGGCCGCGGCGGCGCGGGGTTCGCCGCCGCGGGTGGCGTCGTAGGCGTCGGCCTCCTTGTCGTAGTCCAGCACGCCGTCACTGGGCTCCGTGCCCGGGGGCGAGCGCCGCCACCCGCTGGGCGAGCTCGAAGTCCTTCTCGGTGACCGCGCCGCCGGCACTGTGGGTGTTCACACTCAGGGACACGGTGTTGTAACCGAGGGTGAGGTCGGAGTGGTGGTCGAGCTCCTCCTGGACCTGGGCGATGTGGACGACCATCGCGGTGGCCGCGAAGTGCGAGGGCAGCCGGTAGGAACAGGTGAGGCGGTCACCGTCGAGCGACCAGCCCGGCAGTTCCGCGAGCCGGTCCTCGATCTCCTTCTGCGACAGCGGTTCGACGGCCATGACGCCGCTCCTTCCTGGGCTGCGGGCGAGCTGCGGGTGTTCTCTCAGCGTGCCACAGGGGGGCCGCGCAGGCCCTGGTCAGAAGGGGCCCGCCGACGTCCGGCACCGATTTCTCTTCGCCCGTGTCCACCGGGTTCGTCTACGGTCGTCGTATGACCACCACCCTTGCCGCCGAACAGGGCGTCGGCCCCCTCCTGCGGGCCTGGCGGGAGCAGCGCCGGGTCAGTCAGCTGGAGCTGGCGCTGCGGGCCGACTCCTCCGCGCGGCACATCAGTTTCATCGAGACGGGGCGTTCGCGGCCGAGCGAGGAGATGGTGCTGCGGCTGGCGGAGCATCTGGACGTCCCGGTCCGGGAGCGCAACGCGCTGCTGCTGGCGGCCGGTTACGCCCCGCACTACCCGGAGACTCCGCTGGCCGCCCCCGCGCTCGGCGCCCTGCGCGACGGCATCGAGCGGCTCATCCACGGCTACGAGCCGTACCCGGCGCTGGTGGTGGACGCGACGTACCACGTGGTCGCGGCCAACCGCGGCATCATGATGCTGCTCGACGGCGTGCCGGAGACCCTGCTCGAACCCCCGCTGAACGCGATGCGGTTGACGCTGCACCCGGAGGGCCTGGCGCCCCGCATCCGCAACCTGCGGGCGTGGCGCGGCCATCTCCTGGAGCAGATGGAGCGGCAGATCGCCCTGCGCCGCTCGGAGCCGCTGCGGGCGCTGTACGAGGAGGTCGCGGCATACCCGCTCGCGCACGACGGCGACGACGAGGAGCCGGAGGAGGAGGCGGCGTACTTCGCGCTGCCGCTGCGGATCGAGCACGAGGGCCGGGTGCTGTCGTTCATCTCGTCCATCTCCACCTTCAACACCCCCATGGACGTGACCGTCGCCGAGCTGGCCATCGAGACGTTCCTCCCGGCCGACCCGGCGACGGCCAAGTACCTTCAGGGGTTCGTGTCCTGACGTGCCCTCAGCGCGATGTGCTGGAGCACGGCGAAGCCGGCGACGGTGAGGGCCTGGAGGACGGTCCACACGGCACCCGCCGTGGTCGGCGACAGCCACAGCGCGAGCGCGGCACAACTCAGCGCGGCCCAGGCGAGGTTGGCCTCGACGACGGCACGGACCGGCAGCGTCGCCGGGCGCGGCCGGGAGGCCAGTCCTCCGACTGCGGCCGCGTAGACCACCAGGAACGCGCCGAGGGCGAGCAGCAGCGTGGAGCCGACACCGAGCAGGCGCCCCAGCGGTCCGGAGGCGGCGAGGTAGGCGAGGCCGTTCGCGCCGGTCACCACCGCGTCCAGGGCGAGGAAGCGGCGCAGCGCGGTGTGCGGGTCGGCGGTCCGGGCGAGGACGGACAGCTGGGTCGCGGACATGATGAATCACCCTTCACCGAGGTCTGGTTGGTCCCGGGTCCCGGGCGGAGTGCGCCGCCCGGGACCCGGTGCCACCACGATCCCGCCGACCGGCGGCCGGGTCGATTACGTTCGAGGTAATGCCCCGCGCGGCCCACGTGGCGAGCGCCTCACCACCGATCACGTGAGACTGTCAGCGGAACATGACACACTGCCTCGGATACTTCGGCGCGTAGGGGAGGCGTGGCGTGAGTGAGCGGCGGCCTGCGCCCACCGTGGGTCAGGTGGTGCTGGGCAAGCGGCTTCAGGAGCTCCGGGAGGCGGCCGGGCTCAAACGCGAGGAGGCCGCGAAGGTCCTGCGCGTGGCCCCGGCGACCGTGCGGCGCATGGAGATGGCCGAGGTCGCCCTGAAGATCCCTTATGTGCAGATGCTGCTGTCGACGTACGGCGTCTCCGAGGAGGAGGCGGACGCGTTCGTCGCGCTGGCCGAGGAGGCGAACCAGCCGGGCTGGTGGCAGCGGTTCCACGACGTGCTGCCGGACTGGTTCAGCCTGTACGTGAGCCTGGAGGGCGCGGCCCGCATCATCCGCTCCTACGAGCCGCACTTCGTGCCCGGTCTGCTCCAGACCGAGGCGTACGCGCGTGCCGTCATGGAGGCGGGGACGATCGCGCAGGCCGGCCCGGACACCGTCGAGCGGCATGTGTCCCTGCGGATGGCCCGCCAGCAGCTCCTGGAGCGCCCGGACCCGCCCCACCTGTGGGTGATCATGGACGAGACGGTGCTGGCCCGGCCGGTCGGCCAGGGCGGCGCGGTGATGCGGGAGCAGCTGGACAAGCTCCTGGAGTTCGCCGAGCGCGACCGGATCACGTTGCAGATCGCCGAGTTCGCCGCGGGCCCGCACCCGGGGACGTACGCACCGTTCTCGCTGTTCCGCTTCGCCGAGCCCGAGCTGCCCGACATGGCGTTCACGGAGTATCTGACCGGCGCCCTGTACCTGGACTCCCGCACCGAGGTCTCCCTGCACCTGGAGGTCCTGGACCACATGACGGCGCGGGCCGCGTCGGCCGAGCGCACCAAGAAGATCCTGCGGGAGCGCCGCGCGACCTACTGAACGTACCGAGGACGACAGAGGACCGAGGAGAAGACACCGCATGACCGGAGCCGACGCCGCGCCCACCATCCTCGACACCACCCGGCCGCATCCGGCCCGGGTGTACGACTGGTGGCTGGGCGGCAAGGACAACTACCCGGTGGACGAGGAGCTGGCGCGCAGAATCCTGGCCACGGACGGCACGGTGGTGCGCGGGGCGCGCGCCAACCGCCGGTTCATGCACCGGGCCGTGCGGACGGCCGCCGAGGCGGGCATCCGCCAGTTCCTCGACATCGGCACCGGCATCCCCACCGAGCCCAACCTCCACCAGGTGGCCCAGGAGATCGCCCCGGACGCACAGGTCGTGTACGTCGACAACGACCCGATCGTCCTGCGGCACGCCCAGGCCCTGCTGCACAGCACCGCCGAGGGCGCCACGGCCTACGTGCACGCCGACGTCCGCGACCCCGACACCATCCTGCGGTCGGCCGCGGAGACCCTGGACTTCTCGCGGCCCGTCGCGCTGTCGCTGGTGGCGCTCACCCACTACCTGGACGTGGACCCGGCCGGCGACGACGCCTACGGCCTGCTCGGGCGGTACGTCGCCGAGCTCGCCCCCGGCAGCTTCGTGATCCTCTCCCAGGTCACCCCCGATCTGAGCCCGGAGGCGATCGGCCGGGCCGCGGAGCACTTCCGGGCCAGCGGTACGCCGTTCCATCCCCGTTCGCTGCCCGAGTTCTCGCGCTTCTTCGACGGTCTGGAGCTGCTGGGCCCCGGCGTGATCCCGGTGACCGGCTGGCGGCCGGACCCCGTCGACGTCGAGGCCCAGGCCGAGGGCATCGTCCCGGTGTACGCGGGGGTCGCCCGCAAGCTCTGACCCGCGTGAGGACCTGGCCGAGCACCCGTACGGGTGCCGTGAACAGGTGCGTTCCCGCCCTCGCCCCTAGCTTCGGAAGCACGGGCCAGCAAGGGAGCGCATGTGACCGACACCCAGACCCCGCCCACCGAGCCGGGTGCGGCGCTGCTGAAGGCCGGGCGGTACTTCCGGCCGGGCGCGCCCGCACCCGACCTGCACAGCATCGAGCTGACCGGCGGGCGTGAGGCGGACGCCTTCTACCGGGACCGCTGGAGCCACGACAAGGTCGTGAACTCCACGCACGGGGTGAACTGCACGGGTTCGTGCCGGTGGAAGGTGTACGTCAAGGACGGCATCATCACCTGGGAGACCCAGCAGACGGACTACCCGAGCGTCGGTCCGGACCGCCCCGAGTACGAGCCGCGCGGCTGCCCCCGGGGCGCCGCGTTCTCCTGGTACACCTACTCGCCGACCCGGGTGCGCTACCCGTACGTCCGCGGCGCCCTGCTGGAGATGTACCGCGAGGCCAAGGCCCGCCTGGGCGACCCGGTCGTGGCCTGGGCGGACATCCAGAACGACCCCGAGCGCCGCCGCCGCTACCAGCAGGCCCGCGGCAAGGGCGGCCTGGTGCGGGCGACCTGGGACGAGGCGGTGGAGATCGTCGCCGCCGCGCACGTCCACACCATCAAGACCTACGGCCCCGACCGCATCGCCGGCTTCTCCCCGATCCCGGCGATGTCGATGGCCTCGCACGCGGCGGGCGCCCGCTTCCACTCCCTCATCGGCGCCCCGATGCTGTCGTTCTACGACTGGTACGCCGACCTCCCGGTGGCCTCCCCGCAGGTCTTCGGCGACCAGACCGACGTCCCGGAGTCCGGCGACTGGTGGGACGCCGCCTATCTGATGATGTGGGGTTCGAACGTCCCGGTGACGCGCACGCCCGACGCGCACTGGATGGCGGAGGCCCGCTACCGGGGGCAGAAGGTCGTGGTGGTCGCCCCGGACTACGCGGACAACGCCAAGTTCGCCGACGAGTGGCTGCACCCGCACCCCGGCACGGACGGCGCGCTGGCCCTGGCGATGGGCCACGTCATCCTGAAGGAGTTCTTCGTCGACCGCGAGACGCCGTTCTTCGCGGACTACGTACGGAAGTTCACCGACCTGCCGTTCCTGGTCACACTCACCGAGAAGGACGGCGGGTACGTCCCGGCGAAGTTCCTGCGCGCCACCGATCTCGGCCAGGACGGCGAGGGCGCCGAGTGGAAGACGGTGGTGCTGGACGCGGCGAGCGGGCGCGCGGTCGTCCCCAACGGTTCCCTGGGCTTCCGCTGGACCGAGTCCGGCAAGGGGCGCTGGAACCTCGAACTCGGCGCGGTCGAACCGACGTTGACGCTGCACGGGCAGAGCATCGCAAGCGGCGTGGAGGTCCTGCTCCCCCGCTTCGACACCGAGGGCGGTGAGCACGGCCAGGGCCGCGGCGACGTCGTCCGCCGGGGTGTGCCGGCGACCCGCCTGGGCGGTCCCGACGGTCCGCTGGTGACCACCGTGTTCGACCTGCTGCTGGCGCAGTACGGCGTCCGGCGCCCCGGCCTGCCGGGCAGCTGGCCCGCCTCCTACGAGGACGCCGAGGCGCCCGGCACCCCGGCCTGGCAGGAGGTGCACACCTCCGTCCCGGCCGCCAAGTGCGTCAAGATCGCCCGGGAGTTCGCGCGGACCGCGGAACGTTCCAAGGGCCGCTGCATGATCCTGATGGGCGCGGGCACCAACCACTGGTTCCACTCCGAGACGATCTACCGGGCCTTCCTGGCCCTGCTCCAACTCACCGGCTGCCAGGGCCGCAACGGCGGCGGCTGGGCGCACTACGTCGGCCAGGAGAAGTGCCGCCCGGTCACCGGCTGGGCCACCCTCGCCGCGGCCTCCGACTGGTCACGGCCACCGCGGCAGATGATCGGCACCGCGTACTGGTTCCTCAACACCGACCAGTGGCGCTACGACCACTTCACCGCCGACGTGCTGTCCTCGCCGCTCGGCGAGGGCCGGTTCAAGGGCATGACGGGCGCCGACTGCCTGGCCCTGTCGGCGCGTTCGGGCTGGATGCCGTCCTACCCGACCTTCGACCGCAACCCCCTGGAGCTGGGCGAGGTCTTCGGCGACCCGGTGGCCAAGGCGGTGGCCGAACTCCGCGCGGGCACCCTGAACTTCGCCTGCGAGGACCCGGACGCCCCCGAGAACTGGCCGCGGGTGCTGACGCTGTGGCGGGCCAACCTGCTCGGCTCGTCGGCGAAGGGCGCCGAGTACTTCACCCGCCACCTGCTGGGCACGCACTCGTCACTGAACGCCGAGGAAGCGGCGGAGGGCGAGCGCCCACGTGACGTGACATGGCGGGACCGGGCCCCCGAGGGCAAGCTCGACCTGCTGCTGTCGCTGGACTTCCGGCAGACCTCGTCGACGCTGCTGTCGGACGTGGTCCTGCCGGCGGCGACCTGGTACGAGAAGCACGACCTGTCGTCCACCGACATGCACCCCTACGTGCACTCCTTCACCCCGGCCGTGGACCCGCCCTGGCAGGCCCGCACCGACTTCGACACCTTCAAGGCGCTGGCCGACCGGCTCAGCGAGCTGGCCGTCGTGCACCTGGGCACCCGCAAGGACCTGGTGGCGTCGCCGTTGCAGCACGACACCCCGGGCGAGACCGCCCAGCCGGGCGGGGTGGTCCTGGACTGGAAGCGCGGCGAGTGCGACCCGGTCCCCGGCAGGACCATGCCGAACCTGACCGTCGTGGAACGCGACTACACCGCGATCGGCGCCAAGTTCCGGGCCCTCGGGCCCCTGGTCGAGCAACTCGGCCTGCCCTGCAAGGGCATCGCGCTCAGGCCGGACGAAGAGGTGCGTCACCTGGGCGAGTTGAACGGCACCGGGCACGAGGGCCGCCCCTCGATCGACACCGCCGTGAAGGCCGCGAACACCATCCTCGCCCTGTCCGGCACCACCAACGGACGACTCGCCACCCAGGGCTTCCACACCCTGGAGGCCCGGACCGGCCAGGAGATGGCCCACCTGGCCGCCGAGCACGAGGGCAAGCGGGTCACCTACGCCGACACCCAGGCGGCCCCGGTGCCGGTGATCACGTCCCCCGAGTGGTCGGGCAGCGAGTCCGGCGGCCGCCGATACACGGCGTTCACCCTGAACACCGAGCACCTCAAGCCCTGGCACACCCTCACCGGCCGCCAGCACTTCTTCCTCGACCACGACTGGATCCACGAGCTCGGCGAGGCGCTCCCGGTCTACCGGCCCCCGCTGGACATGAACAAGCTGTTCGGCGAGCCGCAGCTCGGGCCGGACGGGCAGCGGGAGGTGACGGTCCGTTACCTCACGCCGCACAACAAGTGGTCCATCCACTCCGAGTACCAGGACAACCTCTTCATGCTGGCCCTCTCCCGCGGCGGCCAGTCCATCTGGATGTCCCCGCAGGACGCCGACGCCATCGGCGTGCGGGACGACGACTGGATCGAGGCGGTCAACCGCAACGGCGTGGTCGTGGCGCGGGCCGTGGTCTCGCACCGGATGCCGGCCGGCACGGTCTACATGCACCACGCGCAGGAGCGCACGGTCAACGTCCCGAAGGCGGAGGCCACCGGCATGCGCGGCGGCATCCACAACTCGCTGACCCGGCTGATCCTCAAGCCGTCCCATCTCATCGGCGGCTACGCCCAGTTGAGCTGGGCGTTCAACTACCTGGGCCCGACGGGCAACCAGCGCGACGAGGTGACGGTCATCCGCCGCCGCAGCCAGGAGGTGCAGTACTGATGCGGGTGATGGCTCAGATCGCGATGGTCATGAACCTCGACAAGTGCATCGGCTGCCACACCTGTTCGGTCACCTGCAAGCAGGCGTGGACCAACCGGCGGGGCATGGAGTACGTCTGGTTCAACAACGTCGAGACCCGCCCCGGGCAGGGCTATCCGCGCCGCTACGAGGACCAGGAGAAGTGGCGCGGCGGCTGGGAGCTGAACAAACGCGGCGCGCTGAAGCTCAAGGGGGGCGGCCGCTTCCACAAACTCCTCGGCATCTTCTCCAACCCCAAGCTCCCGGAGATCAAGGACTACTACGAGCCCTGGACCTACGACTACAAGAACCTCACGGACGCCCCGCTCGGCGACGACTTCCCGGTCGCCCGGCCGATCTCGCAGATCGACGGCAAGCCGATGAAGATCGAGTGGTCGTCGAACTGGGACGACAACCTCGCGGGCGCCCCGGCCTACGGCGACCTCGACCCGATGGTCGAGCGGACCCGCCAACAGGCGGCGGAGAAGGTGAAGTTCGAGTTCGAGCAGACCTTCATGTTCTATCTGCCGCGCATCTGCGAGCACTGCCTCAACCCGTCCTGCGTCGCCTCGTGCCCGTCCGGCGCGATGTACAAGCGGGCGGAGGACGGCATCGTCCTGGTCGACCAGGACCACTGCCGGGGCTGGCGGATGTGCGTGACCGGATGCCCGTACAAGAAGGTCTACTTCAACCACCGCACCGGCAAGGCCGAGAAGTGCACGCTGTGCTACCCGCGCGTCGAGGTGGGCCTGCCGACGGTGTGCTCGGAGACGTGCGTGGGCCGCCTGCGCTACCTCGGAGTGATCCTCTACGACGCCGACAAGGTGACGGCCGCGGCGTCCACCCCCGACGAGAAGGGCCTGTACGAGGCCCAGTTGGGCGTCTTCCTCGACCCGGACGATCCCGCGGTGCAGCGGGCCGCCGAGGAGGCGGGGATCTCGTACGACTGGATGGAGGCGGCCCGCCGCTCCCCCGTGCGCGCGCTCATCAGCAAGTACAAGGTGGCCCTCCCCCTGCATCCCGAGTACCGCACCATGCCCATGGTCTGGTACATCCCGCCGCTGTCGCCGGTGGTGGACGCGCTGACCGAGACCGGGCACGACGGCGAGGACGCCGGGAACCTCTTCGGCGCCATCGACACGCTCCGCATCCCGCTGGAGTACCTCGCGGAGGTCTTCACCGCGGGCGACACCGCGCCCGTGCGGGCGTCCCTGGAGAAGCTCGCCGCGATGCGGGCCCACATGCGGGCGATCAACCTCGGTGAGGAACCGGACCCGTCCGTCACCGACGCGGTCGGGATGAAGCCGGGCGAGATCGAGGAGATGTACCGGCTGCTGGCGATCGCCAAGTACGACGACCGTTACGTGATCCCCACCGCCGCCGTGGGCGACGCCCGCCGCCTGGAGGAGTCGGCGCTGCCGGAGGGCTGCAGCCTGGAGTACGAGGGCGGTCCGGGCATGGGCGGCGACGGTCCGTTCGGCCAGGACTCCGGGCAGCGCAAACTGCTGCCGGTGGTGTCCGTGGAGAACTTCCACGGCCTGCGCCGCCGTCAGACGTCCGACGACCCCGCCGACGCCGAGGAGGTCTGATGCCGTCGTACGCCGTGCTGTACCAGGCAGCAGCGCTCTGTCTGACCTATCCCGACGACGACTTCCACGCCCGGCTGCCGCTGCTGCGGGAAGCCGCCCCGCAGCTACGGGAGTTCACCGACCACGCGGCGGTGACCCCGCCGCAGGAACTGGCCGCGCACTACGTCCAGGTCTTCGACTTCAAGAACCGGCACAGCCTGTATCTGAGCTGGTGGCAGGACGGGGACACCCGGCGGCGCGGGATGTCGCTGGTCCGCTTCAAGGACGTCTACCGGGCCGCGGGTCTCGAGTTCACCGGCGAGGAGCTGCCCGACTTCCTGCCCGCGGTCCTGGAGTTCACGGCCCGCACCGGCAACACCGAGCTGCTCACCGGACACCGGGACGGTCTGGAACAGTTGCGCTCCCGGCTCACCTCCTTCGGAACCCCGTACGCGTCCGTCCTGGACGCCGTATGCGCCACACTGCCGACCTGCACCGGGGTGCGCTGATGACCACACTCCTCTGGGGCGTCCTGCCGTACGTCGCCGTCGCCCTGCTCGTCGCCGGGCTCGTCTGGCGCTACCGCTACGACAAGTTCGGCTGGACGACCCGCTCCTCGCAGGTCTACGAGTCGAAGCTGCTCAACATCGCCTCGCCGGCCTTCCACTACGGCATCCTCTTCGTGCTGGCCGGACACCTCGTCGGGCTGTTCCTGCCGATGTCGTGGACGGACAAGGCGGGGATCAGCGAGCACACCTACCACCTGTTCTCGCTCTACGGCGGCACCGCGGCCGGCATCCTCACGGTCGCCGGGATCGCGCTGCTGGTCTACCGCCGCCGCACCCGGGCCCCGGTGTTCCGTGCGACCACCGTCAACGACAAGGTCATGTACCTGGTGCTGGTCGGCGCGATCGTGCTCGGCATGATCGCCAAACTGACCCACGCGTCCGGCGACGGCTACAACTACCGCGAGTCCATCGGCCCTTGGGCGCGCAGCCTGTTCACCCTCCAGCCGGACATCGACCGGATGCAGGGCGTGCCGGTGCTGTACCAGGTGCACGCGGTGGTCGGGATGGCGCTGATCGCGTTCGTGCCGTACAGCAGGCTGGTGCACATGTTCAGCGCGCCGGTGCAGTACCTGTTCCGGCCGTACGTCGTCTACCGGGCGCGCGACCCCAGGAGGCTGGGGCCGCGTCCGGAACGGCGGGGCTGGGAGCGGACGGGGTCCTGACCGTCAGGCGGCGCCGCCCTTCTGCTCCCGGTCGTCGTCGACGATCTCCGCGTCCACCACGCCCTCCTCCTCGGGGTGCGTGGTGGTCTGCTGATCGGTGGGGTGGGGCTCCGACTGGGCCTGCGCGTACATCGCCTGGCCCACCCGCTGGCTGACGGTGGCCAAGTGCTCCACACCGTGGCGCAGCGCGGCCGTGTCGGCGTTCTGCTCCAGGAGCGTCTTCAGTTCCGTGATCGCCGACTCCACCTCGGTCTTGGTCTCGGCGGGGACGCGTTCGTCGTTCTCCCGGAGGAACTTCTCGGTCTGGTAGACGAGTTGCTCAGCCTGGTTGCGGGTCTCGGCCGCCTCCCGGCGCTTGCGGTCCTCCTCCGCGTACTGCTCCGCCTCCCGCATCATGCGGTCGATGTCGTCCTTGGGCAGCGCCGAGCCGCCGGTGACGGTCATCTTCTGCTCGCGGCCGGTCGCGAGGTCCTTCGCGGAGACGTGCATGATCCCGTTGGCGTCGATGTCGAAGGCGACCTCGATCTGCGGGACGCCGCGCGGGGCGGGCGGCAGGCCGGTGAGGTCGAAGACGCCCAACTTCTTGTTGTAGGCCGCGATCTCGCGTTCGCCCTGGTAGACCTGGATGCCGACCGAGGGCTGGTTGTCGGTGGCGGTGGTGAAGATCTCCGAACGCCGGGTGGGGATCGTGGTGTTGCGCTCGATGAGCTTGGTCATGATGCCGCCCTTGGTCTCGATGCCCAGGGACAGCGGGGTGACGTCGAGGAGGAGGACGTCCTTGACGTCGCCGCGGATGACGCCCGCCTGCAGTGCCGCGCCGACGGCCACCACCTCGTCCGGGTTGACGCCCTTGTGCGGTTCCTTGCCGGTGAGTTCCTTGACGAGGTCGGTGACGGCGGGCATCCGGGTCGAGCCGCCGACGAGGATGACGTGGTCCACCGCGGCGAGCTTGATGCCGGCGTCCTTGACGGCCTGGTGGAAGGGGGTCTTGCAGCGGTCGAGCAGGTCGGCGGTGAGCTCCTGGAACTGCGCGCGCGTCATCTTCTCGTCGAGGTGCAGGGGGCCTTCGGCGGAGGCGGTGATGTAGGGGAGGTTGATCGTGGTCTCGGAGGAGCTGGACAGCTCGATCTTGGCCTTCTCGGCACCCTCGCGCAGGCGTTGCAGCGCCATCTTGTCCTTGCCGAGGTCGACGCCGTACTGCCCCTGGAACTTCTTGACCAGGTGCTCGACGACCCGCTGGTCCCAGTCGTCGCCGCCGAGGTGGGTGTCGCCGTTGGTGGCCTTGACCTCGATGACGCCGTCGCCGATCTCCAGGAGCGAGACGTCGAAGGTGCCGCCGCCGAGGTCGAAGACGAGGACGGTCTGCTCCTCGCCCCGGTCCAGGCCGTAGGCCAGCGCGGCGGCGGTGGGCTCGTTGATGATCCTCAGCACCTTCAGGCCGGCGATCTCCCCGGCCTCCTTGGTGGCCTGCCGCTGGGCGTCGTCGAAGTACGCCGGGACGGTGATCACCGCGTCGGTGACGTCCTCGCCGAGATAGGACTCGGCGTCCCGCTTCAGCTTCTGCAGCACCCGTGCGGACAGCTCCTGCGCCCGGTAGCGGGTGCCGTCGACCGTCCCGTGCTCCGGGAACCGCCAGCCGCCGTCGCCCATGTACCGCTTCACGGACCGGGCCGTCCGCTCCACGTTCGTCACGGCCTGCCGCTTGGCGACCTCCCCGACGAGCACCTCCCCGTTCTTGGCGAAGGCCACGACCGACGGCGTGGTCCTGGCCCCCTCCGCATTGGCGACGACCGTGGGGTCGCCGCCCTCCAGGACGGCCACCACGGAGTTCGTGGTCCCCAGATCGATCCCGACCGCGCGTCCCATCGCTGTCCCCTTCCGCCAGGGCACTTCCCGGACTCCAGCACAAAACTTGAGTGGGCTGTTGTCAATGCCGCGTGCCGCGAAAGCCGGGTACCCCGGAAAGCACCGATGCCGCGCCCCCCGGTCCGGGGAGCGCGGCATCGGAACGAACGGAAACGTCAGGCCAACTTCGCCGACAGCGTGATCGGCACGGCCTTGAGGGCCTGGCTGACGGGGCAATTCACCTTGGCCTCCTCGGCCGCGGCGACGAACGCCTCCTCGTCGATGCCGGGCACGGTGCCCTCGACGGTGAGGTGGATGCCCGTGATGCCCTCGCCCGGCTGGAAGGTGACGTCGGCGGAGGTGGTGAGCTTGGTGGGCGGGGTGCCGGCGCCCGCGAGGGCGTGCGAGAACGCCATCGAGAAGCAGCTGGAGTGGGCGGCCGCGATCAGCTCCTCGGGGCTGGTCCGGCCGTTCGCCTCCTGGGCTCGGGAAGCCCACGTCACCGGCTGCTGGGCGATGGCACCGGAGGAGTCGAAGGACACGACTCCGTTCCCCTCGAGCAGGTTGCCTTCCCAGACGGTGTGTGCGGAGCGCGTGGTAGCCACGGTCATTCCTTTCGTGTGGTCCCGGTTCCGGGGTGTGGCCCCCATCCGATCACACTCCGGCGCCCCGCACCCGCCACACCGGCGCCGGACGGTCCGGGCACAGGTCAGGCCGCCCGCCGTTCGTCCTGACGTTCCGGCAGCGGCACCTGGGGGCCGTCCGACTCGCTCAGCCAGCGGCGCAGGACGCGGTGGACGTGTTCGGCGCCGACGAGTTCCTCGGCGTCGCCGACGGGTGCGGACAGGGCGACCGGCGACAGCAGGAACGGCCGTCCCTGTGCGCCGCCGAGGCCGCCGTGCGAGCCGATCTGCTCCTCGAAGGCGAGGACTTCGCCGTCGCCGGGGTCGTACCAGGAGTTGACCATGATGTCGGCGGTGTGCGCGAAGCCGTGCGTGCGGCGTACGGCGGCGGCGGCGCCGGACCCGAAGGCCGCCAACGGGCCGGGGTTCTCCTCCAGTCGGTCGACCGGGATCTCCGTGCCGAACGGCCCCAGCACCACCCCGCCGTGCTCCTCGCTGCGCACCAGCAGGAAGCCGATGCCGGGATGGTTGGCGAGCGTCGTCAGCAGCGCGGGGTGGCGGGCGTCGATCTCCTCCTTGCTCATCCGGTGCGGCACGTCCGGGAAGGAGACCAGGCCGAGGTTGCCGGAGGCCAGCACGAGCGGCTCGGAGCTGCGGCGCGAGGGGCGGTGCTGTTCGCCGCCCTCCTCGACGGGCCGGCGCAGGGCGGCGCGGACGGCCGCGCGGGCCTCGGCGCCGCTGTGGGTGCGCTGCGCCCTGCGCGGCACCGGCAGTCCGCAGCCGGCCCGCACCAGGTCGCCGAGGGTGAGGCCGTAGCGGGCCTGGAAGGTCTCGCCGGGGCTCTGGCCGTGGTCGGACAGCACGACGATGCGGTAGGGGCGCGGGGCGTGCTCGGCGACCTTCTCGATCAACGCCAGGGACCGGTCGAGCCGTTCGAGGACCCGCTCGGCGTCGCGGCTCGCCGGCCCGGAGTGGTGGGCGACCTCGTCGTAGGCGACCAGGTCGGCGTAGACGGCGGTGCGTCCGGCGAGCATGTCGCCCATCACCGCGGCGACCACGACGTCCCGCTCGACGACGGTGGCGAAGGCGCGGATGAAGGGGTAGAGGCCGCCGCGCCGGACCCGCGGCCGGACCCGGTGGACCCGGGCGCGCGTGGACTGACCGATCTCCCGCCCCACTTCCGCGATGAAGGACAGGGCCGTGCGGACGGCGTTGGCGGGGTCGGAGAAGTACGCGAAGTAGCCCGCGCGGGACCGGGTCTCGCGGCTGCGGCGGCGGGTGGCGATGGACAGCACGAGCGCCTGCTCGTCGGCGCCGCCGCTGAAGAGGTTGCCGCGGCTGGCGCCGTCGGCGCCGAGCAGCCCGCCGTCACCGGTGCGTGCGACGGCCCGGCGCTGGAGCTCGGCGGCGCTGGTCGGGCGGTTGCAGACCATCACCTCCCGGCTCTCCTTCTCGTACCAGCGGAAGGCCGGCACGTCCTCGTTGCTGCCGTGCAGGATGCCGAGCTGGCTGGCGCCGGTCTGGCTGGACCAGTCGGTGCGCCACGGGGTGAGGCGGTGGGTGCCGCCGTCCAGCCAGCGGGCGAGGGTGGGCATGACGCCGGTGCCGACGGCGACCCGCAGCACGTCGTACCCGACGCCGTCCAGCTGGAGGAAGACCGTCCCCGGGGTGGACGGGGCGAGCGGGCCGCCTCTGCGGCGGCGGTCGGCGAGCCGGTAGAGCCGGCGCCGGTAGGCGTCGTCGTCGCGCACGGCCAGCGCGGCGCCGGTCGCGGAGGCGACCGCCGACATCACGGCGGCGACCACGACCGCGGTCTCCCAGGCGGCGGCGCCCCGCTCGGTCGGATTGAGCCGCAGCGCCACGAGGAGCAGCGCGCCGTTGAGGAAGAACACCAGCAGCCCGAGCACCAGGGCGGGCACGAGCAGCAGGAGCCGTACCAGGAGCGGCCAGACCAGGGCGGACAGGACACCGAAGGCCCCCGCGCCGAGTGCCGCGGTGACGGCGATGTCGGTGGCGCTGTCGCCGTCCGCGGACCTGAGCTGGAAGTCCGGCAGGATGCCGGCGAGCACGAGCATGGTGATCGTGGAGACCGCCCACACCGCGACGCTCCGCCCTGCCTGACTGGCGACCCGGCGCCAACGCCCGTCTCGCACGCTCCGCACACCTCACGTCCCGGCCCGTCGTCGGTGCGGGCCTCCCCTCACCCTGTCACAACGGGCGGGAGTTCCCCCGGTGGAGCCGGGTGGGCTACCGGCCGTCGTAGCCGGCCGTCGGCATCGACAGCCGGCGGTGGACGCGGGCCTTCATCTGGGCGTCGTAGGACGGTTCCGCCGATCCCACCGTCTCCACGCGCACCCCGCGCCGGGCGCATTCGGCGAGGAACTCCTCCGCGGAGGACAGGGCGCTGTCCAGGACCCTTCGGCTGGGGGCGACGAAGAGGTCCGTCTCGGGGCGGACGCCGTCCCAGAGCGCGCAGTGGTCGGTGCGCAGGCCGCGGACGAGGAGTTCCCGGCTGACGGTGTAGCCGCGCTCGGCGGCCCAGCGGGCGCACATCGCGTGCTGGCTGCGGGAGTCCACCAGGAAGGGGTCGGCCTCCAGCTCCTCCAGCGGAGTCAGACTCGCGATCGCCGTGACGCGGACCGGTCCCATGGCGTCCCCCTCACCTCCGGGTTTCGCCGCCGACCCTACTCCTGCCCGTAGGCTTCGGGGAGTCGCGCGAAGGAGGCAAAGAGGTGCCGGTGGAGATCACCTGGTGGGGTCACGCCACCTGCACGCTCCAGGACTCGGACGTCCGTGTGCTCACCGACCCGCTGTTCGCCCGCCGCCTCGCCCATCTGCGCCGCCGTCGAGGCGCGGTGCCACCGCCCGGCGCCTGGCGCGCGGACGTGGCGCTCGTCTCCCACCTGCACTCCGATCATCTGCACATTCCGTCGTTGCAGCGGCTGTCCCCGGGCACGCGCCTGCTCGTGCCCCGGGGCGCACCCCGTGCGGTGCCCGGACTGCGCCGGCTCGCGCACCTCCAGGTCACCGAGGTGGCGCCGGGTGACGAGACGGTGATCGGGGACGTGGTCGTACGGGCGGTCCCGGCCCGGCACGACGGACGGCGGCTGCCCGTCGGACCGCACCGCTCCCCCGCGCTCGGCTATGTCGTCGAGGGCGAGGCGCGCACCTACTTCGCCGGGGACACGGGGCTGTTCGACGACATGGCGAAGGAGGTCGGGCCGGTCGACGTGGCCCTGCTGCCGGTGGGCGGCTGGGGGCCGTACCTCGGGGAGGGGCACCTGGACGCCGGGCGGGCCGCGGAGGCACTGGCCCGGCTCGACCCGGCCAGCGCGGTGCCGGTGCACTACGGCACGTACTGGCCGATCGGGATGGACGCCGTACGCCCCCATGAATTCCATGCTCCCGGCGCGGAGTTCGTGCGCCTCGCGGCCGAGCGTGCGCCCGGCGTGGCGGTGCATCTGCTGGACCACGGGGAGAGCGTGCGTCCGGAGGTGGCCCGGTGATGCCCACCTGGCTGGCGGCGACCGCCACGACCGTGCCGCCCGAGTCGACGCAGCAGGCGATCGGCTATCCCTCGCTGTTCCTGCTGGTGCTGATCGGGGCGCTGGTGCCGGTGGTGCCGACGGGGGCGCTGGTGAGTTCGGCGGCGGTGGTGGCGTTCCATCAGACGGCGCCGTTCTCGATGGCGTTGGTGTTCGTGACGGCCTCGCTGGCCGCGTTCCTGGGGGACGCGACGCTGTACTGGCTGGGGCGGCGCGGGATGGCCTCGAAGAACGGGTCGCGGTGGCTGGAGGCGATCCGGTCCCGGGCGCCGGAGGACCGGCTGACGCAGGCGCAGGAGAAGCTGGCCGAGCACGGCGTGACGGTGCTGGTGCTGTCCCGGATGGTGCCCGCGGGGCGGATTCCGGTGATGCTGGCGTGCCTGATGGCGAAGTGGCCGCTGCGCAGGTTCGCCCGCGGCAATCTGCCGGCGTGCCTGGCGTGGGCCGTGACCTACCAGCTGATCGGCATCCTGGGCGGGTCGCTGTTCGAGGAGCCCTGGGAGGGTGTGCTGGCGGCGATCGTCCTGACGGTCGCGATCAGCGCGGCGCCGAGCGTGTGGCGCCGGGTGCGCAGGACGGCCAAGGCCTAACGCCGTCGCGCCCCGGCCGCGACGAGGAGTTCGGCGGTCCTGGGGTGCGGGCCGTGGTCGGCCCACTCCAGCGGTGACCAGCCGGTGCCGTGATCCTCACGGAGGTTCGGATCGGCGCCGCGTGCCAGCAGTTCCCGCACGGTCTCGGTGTGGCCCCAGCAGGCCGCCGCGCACAACGGCGTGCCCTCCGAGCCGTCACCTCCGCTCTCCGTGTCGGGCGCGGCCCCGGCCTGCAGGAGCAGGCGGGCGACACCGGCTTCGCCCTGCACGGACGCGGCATACAGGGGAGTGGGCCCGTCGCCGTGAGGGCGCTCCGGGTCCGCGCCGCGCCGCAGCAGCGCCGCCACCCGGGCAGCGTCGCCCTCCAGGGTCGCCTCGAAGAGCTGTCGCGAGAGCTTCTTGCGTCGCCGTCGGTTCATGGCCGGCGAGCCTGGTCCAGGACCCGGGACCCGCCCACCGGCAGGTCCCACAGGTCCTCCCGCGCCAGTCCCGCCTTCTCCCACGCGGCCCGGACCCGGGTGAGCGGCTCCAGCACCGGTTCCGCGGACAGCACGAACGTGCCCCAGTGCATGGGCGCCATCCGTCGCGCCCCCAGGTCCTGGGCCGCCCGCACCGCCTCCTCCGGGTCGCAGTGCACGTCGCTGAGCCACCAGCGGGGGTCGTAGGCGCCGATGGGCAGGAGGGTCAGGTCGATGCCGGGGTAGCGCCGGCCGATGCGGGCGAACCAGTGGCCGTAGCCGGTGTCTCCGGCGAAGTGGACGCGCGCGCCGTCCGGGGCGGTGAGGACCCAGCCGCCCCACAGGCTGTGGCAGGTGTCGGTGAGGGTGCGCTTGGACCAGTGGTGGGCGGGGACGAAGTCGAAGCGGACGCCGTCGAGTTCGGCGGCCTCCCACCAGTCGAGCTCGGTGACCAGGGTGAACCGACGGCGGCGGAACCAGCCGGCGAGTCCCGCGGGCACGAACACCGGGGTGTCGCGCGGGAGTCGGCGCAGGGTGGGGGCGTCCAGATGGTCGTAGTGGTTGTGGCTGATGACGACGGCGTCGACGCGGGGCAGCGCGCTCCAGGCGATGCCGACCGGGGTGATCCGGGCCGGGGTGCCCAGGATGCGACGGGACCAGACAGGGTCGGTGAGCACGGTGAGCCCGCCGATCCGGATCACCCAACTGGCGTGGCCCGCCCAGGAGACGGCGACGGTACGGGCGTCGACGCGGGGCAGCGGTCCCGGTTCGAAGGGCAGCAGCGGGATGTCGGCGAGCCCCTCGCGGCCGGGCCGCACGGAGCCCTCGCGGGCGAACCGGGCCATGGCCTTGAGGCCGGGCAGCGGGGCGGTGAGGCGGTCGTGGAACGTGCGCGGCCAGACCCGGCGCTCGCCGAGCGGGCGGGGTTCGGCGAGCGGCGGGAAGGGGGCTTCGAGCGGGGGCGCGAACGGTGGCCCGGCCGTCGGATCGGCGGCTTCCCGGACGGTCGTGCGGGCACCGGCGGCGCTCGGACCGGCGGTGCCCGAACCGGCGCTGCTCGAACCGGCCGTACTCGTGGACTGCTGCGTCATCGAGGAGGCTCCCATCGCTGAGCGTCGTCGCGGAGATCGTCGAAGACCGACTTCAGGGTGATCAACGCACGGTGCACGTGTGGCAGTTCCAACGGTGTGGTCGTCCTGAGGCATTCCTCGAGCTCCTCGTCCGTCCCGGCGAGCAGCGCGCCCGTCGACAGCCGTACCCGCAGGGCGCCCAGGTCGTCGCCGAAGCGGTGGCCGCCGGGGGCCGGCATGCCGAGCCGGGCGGTGAGGAACTCCTCCAGGTCCTGTGCGTCGCCGACGCCGTGCGCGCCGAGAGCGGCTTTCAGGGGGCCGAGGTCGGCGTAGAGGTGGCGTCCGGCCTGCGGGGGCCGGGCCAGGGCGCCGGCCGAGACGACGACGGTGTGCGCGGCGGCAGCCACGCGCGCGTGCAGGCGTACGACGGCGGCGAGCCGGTCGGTGACCGGCTCGGGTTCGGTGAGCGCGTAGCGGGCCGCGGCGGCGACGGGGGCGGCCACCCGGGCGCCCAGGGCGGTGAGCACGTCGAGCACGCGCGCGTGGAGGCCGTCGCCGGCGTCCCCCTCGGGGAAGCGGGCGACCGCGGCGGGCCAGCCCGGCGGCAGCAGGGCGCCGGCCAGGTCGGTGACGACGGTGACCCGGTCGGGCAGCATCTCGGCGGGGCTCAGCCACATGGTGTCGTGCGGTGCGTGGACGGTGTCGCGCCAGGTCTCGTCGCTGATCAGGTGCAGGCCCTCGCCCGCGGCGGCCTCCACGGCCTCGTGCAGCACCTCGGGCGGCGCCACGGTGGCGGTGGGGTCGTCGGCCACGGACAGCACGAGCAGCCGGGGGTCACCGCCTTCGTCCCGCACCCGGCGCACGGTCTCCAGCAGGGCGTACGGGTCCGGGACACCGCCGCACTCGGCCGGGGTCGCCACATGGAAGACGGGTCTTCCCAGCAGGCGTGCGTACGGCGCCCACCAGGCCGCGCAGGGCCGGGGCACCAGGACGTCACCGCCGAGGGCCGCGGTCAGCGCGAGCAGCAGGGAGGGGGCGCCGGGGGCCGCCACGACCCGTTCGGGCCCGGCGGACAGGCCGCGCCGGGCCCAGTAGCCGCACGCGGCGTCCAGCAGCGCGGGGCCGCCCCCGACGGGTTCGGCGCCGCCCCTGGCCGCCGCCGCGGCGAGCACGGCCGACAGCTCGGGCAGCACGGGCAACCCGTCGTCCGGCGACGGCGGCCCGTAGCGGACCGGCCCGTGGCCTTCGGGGTCCGTGCGCCGCATCCGTACCTCCGGGTGAGCTGCTGTGTCGCGGACCGTGGGGTGTGCCGCGGGGTGCTCTGCCCCGCGTACCCAGGGTGGCGCACGTCGATGGAAGTCCGCTCGCGTTGTGTCGGTCACACCGCGACCGGGCCGCTTCAGGCGTCGGCCCGCGGCATCTTGCGCCGCACCCGGTACACGGCGCCGCCGAGCGCGCCCGCGATGAGCGCACCGCCCGCGACCAGCGCGGGCACGGAGTCGGTGAAGGACCCGCCCGCACCGGCGTGCACGCCCCGCTGGACCGGCGCGCTCGTGCGCGAGCACGGCTCGGCCCGGGGCTCGGTGCAGCCGTGCCGGCCACCGCCGCCGCGGACCACGTCGAACGTCGCGCTCCATGCCTTGCCCTGTGCCCCGGCCGCCCCGGGGCAGGTCCCGTCCACGGTCCACGCCGAGTCGCCCTCGAAGTCCCCCGTGGCCGCGATCCGCGCGGTCCCCCGGTAGGCGGGCCCGGCCACGGCGTCGTCGTTCCCGGGCACCCGCTGCAGCAGCACGGTCTCCTCGTCGAAGGCGGCCGAGGTGGCTTCGATGTCGGCGGGCGCGCCGGCACCGACCGGGTCGCAGGAGACGGACACGGTGACGCTGCCCCCGGGCTCCACGGCGGCGGGGCCGACCTCGGCGGCGGGGTCCGCGTGGGCGACGGGCACGGCACCGCCGAGAGCGGCGCCCGCCAGAACGGCGACGGACAGGGCACGCACGGTGCGGCGCATGAGGGGGGCTCCTTCGACCGCGGACAGGTCACTGCACCCATCACAGCCCGGACCCGCCACGGACGCGCGCGCCGAAGCACCATTTGCGGGACAGCGTGAGGCCGACCGGGTGAAACGTCCCGAGGGCCGCGGGGAGCCGGGCGACAGGCCGGCACCGGCCCGCGCCCGGCACCGCGCCTGTGCGGTCTACGCCGCGTCTTTGAGGACCTGCTCCCGCACCTTCCCGCAACACCGGCTGATCAGCCGGGACACGTGCATCTGCGAGATTCCCAGCTGCTCGGCGATCCGGCTCTGCGTCATGTCCCCGAAGAACCGCATGTACAAGATCGCCCGCTCCCGCTCGGGCAGCGCGGCGAGCCGCGGCCGTACGGACTCGCGGTCGACGACGACGTCCAGCGCCGGATCGGCGGAGCCCAGCGCGTCGCTCAGCGAGTACCCGTCCTCGCTGCCGGGCAGTTCCGCGTCCAGCGACAGCGCGGTGAAGCTCTCCAGCGCCTCCAGCCCCTCCAGCACGTCCTCCTCGCTCATCCGGGCGTGCTCGGCGATCTCCGCGACGGTGGGCCTGCGGCCGGGGATGGTCTGGGAGAGGTCCTGGCTGGCGAAGCGGACGCGGTTGCGCAGGTCCTGGACCCGGCGCGGGACGTGCAGCGTCCACATGTGGTCGCGGAAGTGGCGCTTGATCTCGCCGGTGATGGTGGGCACGGCGTAGCTCTCGAAGGCGTTGCCGCGCTCGGGGTCGTAGCGGTCGACCGCCTTGACCAGGCCGAGGGCCGCGACCTGGCGCAGGTCGTCGAAGCTCTCGCCGCGGCTGCGGAACCGTCCCGCGAGCCGGTCGGCCATGGGCAGCCACGCCTCGATGATCTCGCCGCGCAAGGTGTCGCGCTCGGGGCCGTCGGGCAGTCCGGCCAGTCGGCGGAAGGCGTCCGCGGTGTCGGGGGCGTCGTCGTGCGGGTGGTGCTTCGCGCTCGTACGCGTGGACATGATGCGTCGCAACTCCCTTGGTGGTGCTCTGGGTTGGACGGTCACCGTGGGAGCGCGGCCGGACCGGCACAGCCGTGGCGGCGCGAGGGCCGCTCCCACGGACGTGCCTCCGGTCCGAAGCACTGACAGTGCGCCTGCCCCCGGCCCCCGGCCGCAAACCCGGCGCAGGTTTTCCCGTGGGCCGTGGGGTGACTCGGAAGGCGCTGCCTGTGTATTTCCGACGTCCGGGAGGTCCCTCCATGAGCACCAAGGTCTCCGACCACATCCTGCAGCGGCTGCGCGAATGGGGTGTGGACCATGTGTTCGGCTACCCCGGCGACGGCATCAACGGCCTGCTCGCCGCGTGGGGCCGGGCCGAGAACCAGCCGCGGTTCGTGCAGTCGCGGCACGAGGAGATGTCGGCGTTCCAGGCGGTCGGTTACGCCAAGTTCAGCGGCCGCGTCGGAGTGTGCGCGGCGACGTCGGGACCCGGCGCGATCCATCTCCTCAACGGCCTGTACGACGCGAAGCTGGACCATGTGCCGGTGCTGGCGATCGTCGGCCAGACGCACCGCACCGCGATGGGCGGCTCGTACCAGCAGGAGGTCGACCTGCACACCCTGTTCAAGGACGTCGCCTCGGACTTCGTGGAGACGGTGACCGTCCCCGAGCAGCTGCCGAACGTGCTGGACCGGGCGCTGCGCACCGCGTACGCCCGTCGCTCCCCCACCGCGATCATCATCCCGGGCGACGTCCAGGAGCTCGACTACTCGCCGCCCACCCACGAGTTCAAGATGGTCCCCTCCAGCCTGGACCGCAGTGCGTGGACGGCCGTGCCGTCCGAGGAGTCGCTGCTCCGGGCGGCCGAGATCCTCAACTCCGGTGACAAGGTGGCCCTTCTGATCGGCCAGGGCGCGGCGGGTGCCCGCGAGGAGGTGGCGCGGATCGCCGAGCTGCTCGGCGCGGGTGTCGCCAAGGCACTCCTCGGCAAGGACGTGCTGAGCGACGAACTCCCGTACGTCACCGGCTCGATCGGGCTGCTCGGCACGCGTCCGTCGTACGAGCTGATGCGGGACTGCGACACCCTGCTGACCATCGGATCGTCCTTCCCCTACACGCAGTTCATGCCGGAGTTCGGCAAGGCGCGCGGGGTGCAGATCGACATCGACCCGCACATGGTCGGGATGCGTTACCCGTACGAGGTGAATCTGGTCGGCGACGCGAAGGCCACCCTGGAGCGGCTGATCCCGCTGCTGAACGGCGCGGAGCGCGGGCGCCAGTGGTACGAGACGGTGTGCGACAACGTCCGGCGCTGGCGCGAGGTGATGGGGCGGCGGGCGGAGTTGTCGGCCGACCCGATCAACCCGGAGTACGTGGCCCACGCCCTGGACCCGCTGCTGCCCGGCAACGCGATCGTCTCCTCGGACTCGGGGTCGGCGGCCAACTGGTACGCCCGCCATCTGACGATGCGGCCCGGCATGCGCTCGTCGCTGTCCGGCACGCTGGCGACGATGGGCTGCGGGGTGCCGTACGCCATCGGCGCGAAGTTCGCGCATCCGGACCGGCCGGCGATCGCGCTGGTGGGGGACGGGGCGATGCAGATGAACGGAATGGCGGAGCTGATCACGGCGGCGAAGTACAAGGATCTGTGGGAGGACCCGCGGCTGGTGGTCGGGGTGTGGAACAACCGCGACCTGAACCAGGTGACCTGGGAGATGCGGGCGATGGAGGGCGCGCCGTCCTTCCTGCCCTCGCAGGAGCTGCCGGACGTGCAGTACGCCGCGTTCGCGCGCTCGCTGGGGCTGACCGGCATCCGTGTGGAGAAGCCCGAGGACGTCGAGGCGGGCTGGCGTGCCGGACTTGAGGCGGACGGGCCCGCGGTGATCGAGTTCCTCACCGACCCGGCGGTTCCGCCGATCCCGCCGCACGCGACCTGGGAGCAGATGGAGGCGACGGCCGCGTCGATCCTCAAGGGCGACGCGGACCGCGGGTCGATGATCAAGCAGGGGCTGAAGGCGAAGGTGCAGGAGTTCCTGCCGGGGCGGGACAAGAAGTAGCCGCCGGGCGCGTTCCCCGGGCTACTGGAACAGCGCCTGGATGTCGGGCTTCTTGTCGCCGAAGAGGCCGTCCCGTTCGCCGAGGGCGGCCAGCTTCTCCAGGGAGGCGGTGTCGACCTCGGCGGGCCAGGCGGGCAGGGTGAGCGTGTCCAGCAGGTCCGTGCCGATCTTGGTGTAGGTGGTGAGGATCTGCCGTGCCTCGTCGGGGTGGGCGGAGGCGTACTCCAGCGACTCGGTCATCGCCGCGGTGAACTTCTGCACCAGCTCGGGGTTGTCGCGGGTGATCCGCGTGGAGGTGAAGTACGTCGCGACGGTCAGCTTCGGGTCGGTCTCGGCGAACGGCGACGCCACGATCCGCGCGCCCTGCTGTTCGGCGAGGGACTTCGCCGGGTCGCCCATCCAGGCGGCGTCGACGCGTCCGCCGTCGAGGGCGGCCGGCATCTGGTCGAAGGGGATCTCGACGAACTTCACCTTCGAGGGGTCGCCGCCGGCCTTGCGGACGGACTCGCGGACCGTGGTACTGCCGATGTTCTGCAGGGTGTTGACCGCGACCGTGCGCCCGGCGAGGTCCTTGGCCGACTTGACGGAGCTGTCCTTCCGGACGAGGACACCGGTGACGTCGGCACCCACCTTGCCGTTGGAGGCGGCCCCGTTGACCACGGACTTGACCGGGACGCCCTTCGTCTGGGCGATCATCAGCGAGGTGGTGTTGCTGAACCCGAACTGGAACTGTCCGCTCACCACGCCGGGGATGATCGCGGCGCCGCCCTGCGCGGTCACCGTCCTCAGCTCGATGCCTCGGTCGGTGAAGAACCCCTTCTTCTGGCCGAGATACAGGGGTGCCACGTCGATGATGGGAATGATGCCGACCGTCACCCGCGTCGTTCTGCCCCCGCCGGCGGTCGACGCCGTGCCGCTTCCGGAGTCGGACGAACCGCAGCCGGCGGCGCCGGCGACGACCATTGCTGCCGTGACAAGCCCGAGCACGCGCCGTTGCATGGGTCCCCCTCGGAGACTCGGACGGTCGAAACACCCATGGTGCGCAGATTCTTGACGCCCGCAATGTACACGCCCACCTTGGCCGTGTCAGTCCCCTGGACCGAGGTGAACCACGCGGAGTTCAGCTCTCGCGTGGCTTGGTGAGCGGCACCAGCTCCGTCACCTCGTCCCGCTTCTCCGGCAGCAGCAGCTCCTCGTAGCGGCCCAGCGCCAGTACCGCGCCGAGCATGAGGAGCGGGATGAGCACAGCGAGCATCGCCATGACGGTCTCCCTCCCCGGGATCGCGTGGGGGGTGGCCGCCGGGTCTCCCCTGAACCGGAGCGCAAACCCCCGTGTCGGCGGCGCGTCCTCGGGTACGCGGTGGCCACCCCCGAGGATCTGGAGGGAGAGCTATGCAGCGAGGCAGCGACCGGCTGAGCCGCCACCGCGACGACGAGATGAAACACGAACTCCAGGGACTGCTCCGATCCGGGCACCCGACACGGACCGAGGAGTGGCACGACCCCGAGCCGACCGCCGACGACGATCCCCAGCTCGCGGGCGGCCCCGTGGCCCCGGGCGGTGCCGGGGCGTCCCTGGGCACGGTCCGCCAGGAGCTGGCCCGACACCTGACCCGCAGCGCGTTCCCCGCGCCCCCGAGGCACCTGGCCGGCGCGCTGCGCCGCGCGTACGCCCCGGACATCCTGATCGAGGCCGTGGAACAGCTCCCGTCCGGGGAGCGCTACGGAACGGTCCAGGAACTGGCCGAGGCACTGGTGGCGGAGCAGGCGTAGCGCACCGCCGGCCTTCGGCCCGGCAGCTCGCGCAGGGGCCCGGGGCGGCGCGGAGCGCCGCGCGCCCCTGCCGAGCCGCGCGCTCAGGAACCGGGACGGAAGGAACCGACGCAAGCCCGAGGAACCGCGACGGCGCAAACGCGCGCACCCCGCCGGGGATCGCGCATAGGGCCCCGGCCCGGGGGTACTGCGGGCGGCGTCGGGTCGGCTCCGGCCGCGGTGTCCCCGTCGGCCGGGAAACGGACGGAGGAAGGTCCCAGGTGATGGCTGAATTCGTGAGGGACGTCATGACGCCGGGCGTGGTCGCGGTCCGCCCCGACGCCTCGCTCGTCGAGGCCGCGCAGCTCATGCGGGCGCAGGACATCGGCGACGTCCTGGTGGCCGACGGCCAGGAGATCGTCGGGGTGCTCACCGACCGTGACATCACGGTCCGGGCGGTCGCCGAGGGCGCCGACCCGCTGACCACGAGCGTGCGCTCGGTGTGCAGCGCCGAGCCGGTGCTGGTCGCGCCGGACGACCCGGTGACGGCCGCGTCGGCGCTGATGCGTGCGCACGCCGTACGCCGGCTGCCGGTCGTCGAGGACGGGCTGCCGGTCGGCATGGTGACGCTCGGCGACCTGGCCGAGGCGGAGGACCCCGGCTCGGTGCTGGCCGGCATCAGCCGCGCCGAGCCGGACAGCAGGCCGGGCACCTACGGCGGACCCGGGGCCCACGGCGGGAACCCGCCCGGCGTCCGGCCCGGGCCGCGTGGCCGGGGCGGCGTATGAGGGGCCAGGCCGCCGCGATCAGCGCCTCGGGCGGTACGGCGGGCGGTGCCGTGGACGTCCGCGAGGTCACCACCCGCTACCTGCTCTACGGGCTGCTGCCCAGCTGGTTCGTGCCCGGTCTCGCCGACTGGGTGATGCACCGGCGCACCCGTATCGAGGACACCGCGGGCACCAAGGAGTCACTGATCCACTCGCTGATGATGGCCGAGGTCGGCATCCCGATCGCGGCCACCCTGCGCTACGAGGTCAACCCGGCGCTGCTCGCGGTGCAGCTGGGCGGCGCCGCGGTGCACGAGGCCACGGCGCTGTGGGACGTACGGACGGCCGTGCGCAGCGATCGCGAGGTCCGGCCGATCGAGCAGCACATCCACAGCTTCCTGGAGTCGCTGCCGTTCGGCGCGCTGGCCTCCCTGATGTGTCTGCACGCCGACCAGGTGAGGTCACTCCTGCGCGGCGGGCGCGGCGATCCGGACGCCTGGCGGCTGGTGCCGCGCCGCCCGCAGCTGTCCCGCGGCTACATCGCGGGCATCACGGCGGCGATCGGCGCCTGTGTGCTGCTGCCGTACGGAGAGGAGCTGCTGCGCTGCCGGCGTGCGGCGAAGCGGAGCAAGAAGCGCGCGACGAGCGACGAGGCTCACTGGCGTGTCACGAAAGGACGTTGAGGCATCATGCGTATCGCATTCCTGACCGCACCCGAGGGCGTCGAGCAGATCGAGCTGACCGAGCCGTGGCAGGCCGTCGTGGACGCCGGGCACGAACCCGTGCTGGTGTCGACGAAGCCCGGGAAGATCCAGGCCTTCAACCATCTGGACAAGGCGGACACGTTCCCCGTGCAGGAGGTCGTGGGCGAGACCTCCGCCACCTCCTTCGCCGGGCTGGTGCTGCCGGGCGGGGTGGCCAACCCCGACTTCCTGCGGACGGACGAGAACGCGGTCGCGTTCGCACGGGACTTCTTCGACGCGGGCAAGTCGGTCGCGGCGATCTGCCACGCCCCGTGGACCCTGGTCGAGGCGGACGTCGTCCGCGGCCGGGTGCTGACCTCCTGGCCGAGTCTGCGCACCGACATCCGCAACGCGGGCGGGACGTGGGTCGACGAGCAGGTCAAGGTCTGCGACCACGGCCCGAACAAGCTGGTCACCAGCCGCAAGCCGGACGACCTGAAGGCGTTCTGCGAGGCCTTCCTGGACGTGTTCGCCGCGGCGGAGAGCAAGGAGGCCAGCTGATGGCTGACCGCAAGCAGCAGCAGCGCGACGGCTTCCGGGCGGACGACCCGACGGCCGGCCCGCTCACCACCGACCAGGGTGTGGAGGTCGACCACACCGACGACTCGCTGGCCGCCGGGGAGCGCGGACCGACCCTCATGGAGGACTTCCACTTCCGGGAGAAGCTCACCCGCTTCGACCACGAGCGCATCCCGGAGCGGGTGGTGCACGCGCGGGGCGCGGGCGCGTACGGGTACTTCGAACCGTACGAATCCTGCGCGGAGTTCACCCGGGCGGCCTTCCTCCAGGACCCGGCCGTACGGACGCCGGTCTTCGTGCGCTTCTCGACCGTGCAGGGACCGAAGGGGTCGGCCGACACCGTGCGGGACGTGCGCGGCTTCGCCACCAAGTTCTATACGTCCGAGGGCAATTACGACCTGGTGGGCAACAACTTCCCGGTCTTCTTCATCCAGGACGGCATCAAGTTCCCCGACTTCGTGCACGCGGTGAAGCCGGAGCCGCACAACGACATCCCGACCGGCGCCTCCGCGCACGACACCCTGTGGGACTTCGTGTCCCTCCAGCCGGAGACGCTGCACGCGATCATGTGGCTGATGTCGGACCGGGCGATCCCGCGCAGCTACCGCATGATGCAGGGCTTCGGCGTGCACACCTTCCGGTTCGTGAACGCCGAGGGGCGCGGCACCTTCGTGAAGTTCCACTGGAAGCCGAAGCTCGGCGCGCACTCGCTGGTGTGGGACGAGGCGCAGGAGTGCCAGGGCCGCAACCCGGACTTCAACCGGGGTGACCTGTGGGACGCGATCGAGGCGGGCGAGTATCCGGAGTGGGAGCTGGGCGTCCAGCTCGTGCCGGAGGAGGACGAGTTCGCCTTCGACTTCGATCTGCTGGACGCCACGAAGCTCATCCCGGAGGAGCAGGTGCCGGTCCGGCCGATCGGCCGGATGGTGCTGGACCGCAACCCGGAGAATTTCTTCGCCGAGACCGAGCAGGTGGCCTTCCACACGGCCAACGTGGTCCCCGGTATCGACTTCACCAACGACCCGCTGCTCCAGGCCCGCAACTTCTCCTATCTGGACACCCAGTTGATCCGGCTCGGCGGCCCCAACTTCGCCCAGCTGCCGGTGAACCGGCCGGTGGCGCCGGTGCGGACCAACCAGCGGGACGGCTACGGCCAGAGCAAGATCCACAGCGGTACGAACTACTTCCCGAACTCCCTGGGGGGCGGCTGCCCGGCCCACGCGGGCGCCGACGGCCACGCCTACACCCACTACGCGGAACGGGTCGACGGCGCCAAGATCCGTCGCCGCAGCCCGAGTTTCCAGGACCACTACAGCCAGCCAGCCCTGTTCTGGCACAGCATGACGCCCTGGGAGCAGCAGCACATCGTGGACGCCTTCCGGTTCGAGCTCGGCAAGGTCGACGCGATGAGCGTACGAGCCCGGACGGTGGAGCAACTCGCGCATGTGAACGGTGAGTTGGCGGCTGCCGTGGCCCGCGGCATCGGGGTGCCGGAGCCGGCGGCGGCCGAGGCGGGCACGAACAAGGTGCTCTCCCCCGCGCTGAGCCTGGAGTCGCTGCGCGGCGACGGCTCGATCCGCACCCGGCAGATCGCGGTGCTGGTGGCCGACGGCGTGGACGGCGAGCAGGTGACGTCGGTGAAGGAGGCGCTGACCGCCGAGGGCGCGGTCGTCGAGGCGCTGGCGCCGCAGGACGGCACGGTCACCGGCGCCGACGGCGAGCGGTACGAGGTCGACCGGGCGCTGCCGACCGTCGCCTCCGTGCTGTACGACGCGGTGCTGCTGCCGGGCGGTCCGGTGGGCACCCCGCCGACGGCCTCCGACCAGGACGCGATGCGTTTCGTCCGGGACGCCTACCGGCACGGCAAGCCGGTGGGCGCGCTCGGCTCCGGGGTGGGGGTGGTGACGGCCCTGGAGCCGGAGGGCGTGCAACTGTCCGCCGAGTTCCACCAGGTGGTCGCCGACCGGGGCGTCGTCACGGACACCTCGCCCGGCCCGGCGAGCGAGGAGTTCGTGCACGCCTTCGTCGCCGCTGTGGCCGCCCACCGGCACTGGGACCGGCCCCCGGCCCGCTGCTGACCCCGCCTCGCCTCGGCGTCGGCCCCGCTCGCGACGGGCTGGGCCGACGCCGACGCGCGACCCGGACGGGGTCAGACGCGGGGCGTCTCGGCGGCCCCATGGCCCCGCTCCCGGGCGCCCGCGCGCGTGCGTCCCGAGGCGACCGGGCGCTGCGGGTTGCGCCGCAGGTACTCGCCCTCCAGCTCGGCCATCCGGCCGTTGTGGGCGCGCAGTGCGTCGCTGGAGCCGTACAGCAGGGTGTCGTGGCGTGTGCGGTGGATGTTCTCCAGCTCCTTCATGAGCTGCTGGTCGTCCAGGCGGCTGGGGTCGACTCCGGTCATGGCGTTGTCCCACTCGTCGTGTTCGTTCATGGGGTTCGGGTACCCGCCCGGTGAACACTGCTGAGCACTGCCTCCGAGCGGAATCCGGGAGAGAACCATGGATCTCGCCTATCTGCACCCACTCTACGAACATCCGGGCCCCTGGGCCTCCGTGTACGTCGACACCTCCCGGCACGCGGAGGACACCGCCCACGCCCTTCATCTGACGGCCGCCGCGATGGCCCGCGAGCTGGCCGGGCAGGGCGCGGACGACGCCACCTGCCGGGCCGTGGAGAGCGCGATCGAGGATCTGCGCCACTCCCCCGACCGGTACGGCAGGGCCCTCTTCGCCCGGGCGGGCGAGGTGGTCCTCGACCCCGTGCTGGCTCAGGCCCCGCCGGGCGACAGCCACGCCCACTGGGCTCCCCTGCCGCGCACGACACCGCTGCTGGAGCTGGCCGGGGAGAACCCGGTGTGCGTCGTCGCCTACGTCAACCGCAGGGGCGCCGACTTCGAGCTGCGCAGCGCCGTGGAGCGGCGCCCGGCCGGGGCGGTGGCGGGCCGGCAGTGGCCGGTGCACCGCACGAGCACCGTGGACTGGTCCGAGCGGCACTTCCAGCTGAAGGTGGAGAACACCTGGGAGCACAACGCGGCGGAGATCGCCGACGCGCTCACCGTCTGCCAGGAGGAGACCGGCGCCGACCTGCTGGTTCTCGTGGGTGATCTGCGCGAGCGGCGGGAGGTGCACGAGCGGCTGCCGCAGCGGCTCCAGGACCTGGTGGCGGAGAGCGAGCACGGCACCGGCAGCCGGCTCCTGGACGACGAGGTCGAGCAGGTCCGTGCCGACCATGTGCGGCGGCGGGCCGAGGCGGAGCTGGAGCGCTTCCTCGGGGCTCGCACCCCGGACGAGGAGGGCCGCGCCGGTGCCGTCGAGAGCCTTCCCGAGCTGGTGGAGGCGGCCCGTGAGCACCGGATCGCCGAGCTCCTGCTCCGGCCGGAGGGCCCCGACCTGCACCGCGACGTGTGGATCGGCGAGGACCCCGACCAGCTGGCCACGCGCCGTACGGAGCTGAGGATCCTCGGCGAGCAGAACTCCTGGGCGGCCCGCGCGGACGACGCCCTGATGCGGGCGGCGGTGACGACGGACGCCACGGCGCTCGCGCTCACCGAGGCGGGCGACGAGGTGCTGCCCGGCGGCCTGGGCGCACTGCTGCGCTGGAAGTGAGCGGTCTCCCGCGCGGGATCAGCGCGCCCGCTCCACCCGCCGCTCGTCCCACACCGGCTCCGGTGTCTCGCGGACGCGGCCGTCGCTGCCGAAGACCAGGTAGCGGTCGAAGGAGCGGGCGAACCAGCGGTCGTGGGTGACCGCGAGGACGGTGCCGTCGAAGGCCTCCAGGCCCTCCTGGAGGGCCTCGGCGGACTCCAGGTCCAGGTTGTCCGTGGGCTCGTCGAGCAGCAGCGCGGTGACGCCCTCCAGCTCCAGCAGGAGGATCTGGAAGCGGGCCTGCTGGCCGCCGGAGAGGCGGTCGAAGCTCTGCTCGGCCTGGTTCGTCAGCTCGTAGCGGCGCAGCCGTGACATCGCCGCGCCGCGGTCCTGGGAGTGCTCGGTCCACAGGATGTCGAGGAGCGGGCGGCCCATCAGCTCGGGGTGCGCGTGCGTCTGCGCGAAGTGCCCGGGCACGACACGCGCGCCCAGCTTCCACTGCCCGGTGTGCGCGACCTGCTCCCCGGCCAGCAGCCGCAGGAAGTGCGACTTGCCGGAGCCGTTGGAACCGAGCACGGCGACCCGCTCGCCGTAGAAGACCTCCAGGTCGAAGGGCTTCATCAGGCCGGTGAGCTCAAGTCCCGCGCAGGTGACGGCCCGTACGCCGGTACGGCCGCCCTTGATGCGCATCCTGATGTCCTGCTCGCGCGGGGGCTCGGGCGGCGGCCCGGCCTCCTCGAACTTGCGCAGCCTGGTCTGGGCGGCGCGGTAGCGGGACGCCATGTCGGGGCTGTTCTCCGCCGCCTGCCGAAGCGTCAGCACCAGCTTCTTGAGCTGGGCGTGCTTCTCGTCCCAGCGTCGGCGCAGCTCCTCGAAGCGGGCGAACCGGGCCTGCCGCGCCTCGTGGTACGTGGCGAAACCGCCGCCGTGCACCCAGGCGTCGGCGCCCGCCGGCGAGGGCTCCACCGAGACGATCTTCTCGGCGGCGCGGGCGAGGAGTTCGCGGTCGTGGGAGACGAAGAGAACCGTCTTGCGGGTCTCCTTCAGCTTCTCCTCCAGCCAGCGCTTGCCGGGCACGTCGAGGTAGTTGTCCGGCTCGTCGAGCAGCAGCACCTGGTCGGTGCCCCGGAAGAGCGCCTCCAGCACGAGCCGTTTCTGCTCACCGCCGGAGAGCGTCCGGACCTCGCGGAACTGCGCCTTCTCGTACGGCACCCCGAGCGCGGCCATCGTGCACATGTCCCACAGCGTCTCCGCCTCGTACCCGCGTACCTCCGCCCAGTCGGCGAGGGCCTGGGCGTACTTCAGCTGGGCCGCCTCGTCGTCGACGGTCATGATCAGGTGCTCGGCCCGGTCGACGGTCTGCGCGGCCTCCCGGATGCGCGGCGGCGCGACCGACACCAGCAGGTCGCGTACGGACGTGTCGTCCCGTACGGAGCCCACGAACTGTCGCATCACGCCGAGGCCGCCGCTGACGGAGACGGTGCCGCCGTGCGGCTTCAGCTCGCCGGAGATCAGGCGCAGCAGGGTCGTCTTGCCGGCACCGTTGGGCCCGACGAGGGCCACGGCCGCCCCTTCGCCCACCCGGAAGGACACGTCGCCGAGCAACGCCCTCCCGTCAGGGAGGTAGTACTCGAGGTGCGCGGCTTCCAGATGTCCCATGAGGCCGCATTGTGCGGGCCGGGGCCCACGGTGGGCAAACCGTTATTCGACCTCGTCGAGGGGCCGGCCGGCGGGTCCGCCCTCGGTGCCGGGGCCGGTGGCCGCCACGGCCGCGCCCTCCCACGACAGGACCTTCCAGCCGTCGGCGGGCGAGCCCTCCAGGACCACCACTCCGGTGTTGTCCAGGGGGCGGGCGGCGGCGAAGTCGATGTCGACGTTGGCGGCGCGGGCCGCGGTCCACATCCGGATCGCCGCGCCGTGGCTGACCATGGCGACGGTCCCGGCGCCGCTGTCGGCGGCCTCGGCGATCACGGCGTCGTACCGGGCGAGGGCCTCGATGCCGTTCTCGCCGCCGGGCATGCGCCGCGCGGTGTCCCCGGCGGACCAGGCGAAGACCGTCTCCATGTAGGTGTGCCCGGCCCGGGAGTGGCCGTCCAGCATCTCCAGGTCCCCGGCGGAGATCTCCCGGATGCCGTCGCGGACGAGGACGTCGAGGCCGCGGGCGGCGGCCAGCGGGGCGGCGGTGAGCTGGGTGCGGACCAGGGTGGAGGCGTAGAGGGCCTCGATGTCCTCGCCGGCGAGGGCCTCGGGCAGCGCGGCCGCCTGCCGCTCGCCGAGCGGGGTCAGGCCCGCCCCGGGTATCGCGGTGTCGAGGAGGAAGGCGACGTTGGACGGGGTCTGGCCGTGCCGGACGAGGAGCAGTCGCATGCGGTGAGCCTCCGTTGTGATGACCGCCCCCGGACAAGAAACGGCCACTTCAGGGTACCCGCAGGCGCATGACACCTGACGTGGACCTCACCGTCCCGAAGCCCGGCCGGCACGCCGTGCGCGACGCGCTGCTGGCCCTGGACTGCCGGCTCTTCGAGTTCACCGCCGAGCGGCACTGGCCGCTGACCGCGCCGGTCCTGCCGCGGCTGAGCCGGAGCGCGAACCACGGCGTGCTGTGGTTCGCCACGGCCGCCGCGATGGCGGCGAGCCGCACCCCGCGCGCCCGCCGGGCCGCCGCCCGCGGCGTGGCCTCGCTGAGCCTGGCCTCGCTGACGATCAACACCCTCGGCAAGCGGTCCGTACGCCGTCCCCGCCCCGTGCTCGACGCGGTGCCGCTGGCCCGGCGGCTGAAGCGGCAGCCGATCACCACGTCGTTCCCGTCCGGGCACTCGGCGTCGGCGGCCGCGTTCGCCACGGGCGTGGCGCTGGAGTCGCCCGCCTGGGGCGCGGCGGTGGGGCCGGTGGCGTGGTCGGTGGCGCTGTCCCGTGTCTACACCGGCGCGCACTTCCCCAGCGATGTGCTCGCGGGCGCCCTGCTGGGGGCGGGCGCCGCGTTCGCCGTGCGGGGGCTGGTGCCGACCCGCGCGCAGCTCGGCACGCCGGCCCGGCCGCGCGCGGAGGTGCCGGCGCTGCCCGACGGCGAGGGGCTGGTCATGGTGGCGAACAGCGCCGCGGGGACCTCGGAGCGGGTGCGCGCCCTGCAGACGGCGCTGCCGCGCTCCGAGCTGGTCGAGTGCCGCCCGGACGACATGCTGGCCGAGCTGGAGAAGGCGGCCGGCCACGCGCGCGTGCTCGGCGTGTGCGGGGGCGACGGCACGGTGAACACGGCCGCCGAGGTCGCCCTGCGGCACGGTCTGCCGCTGGCGGTGCTGCCCGGCGGCACCCTGAACCACTTCGCCTACGACCTGGGTGTGGAGGGCGCCGACGACCTGAGCCGGGCCGTCCGTGGCGGCGAGGCCGTCCGGGTGGACGTGGGCCGCTTCCGCAGCGGCGGGACGCGCGGCGTCTTCCTCAACACCTGCAGCCTGGGCGTCTATCCGGAGCTGGTGCGGGTGCGGGAACACTGGTCGCGGCGGATCGGAGGCTGGCCGGCCGGGGTGCTCGCGGCCCTGCGCGTGCTGCGCGCCGACCGGCATCCGCTGGAGGCCGAGTTCCGCGGCCGGGCCCGCCCGTTGTGGCTGCTGTTCGTCGGCAACGGCACCTACCACCGGATGGGCCTGGCCCCGGGCCGCCGGCTCGACCTCGCCGACGGGCAGCTGGACGTCCGGGTCGTGCACGGCGGGCGGCGCCCGGCGACCCGGCTGCTCGCCGCGGCCCTCGCCGGTCCGCTGACCCGCTCTCCCGTCCATGCGGCGGTCCAGGTGAGCCGGCTGCGGCTGGCGGGCGTGGCCCCGGGCACGCTCCTCGCCTACGACGGCGAAGTCACCGAGGTGGCCGACGAGGTGACGCTGGAGAAGCTGCCCGAGGCCCTCACGGTGTATCGACCGCTGCCCGCCGCCTGAGCACCCGTCAGTCCACATAGTAAAACGCGGGTCTCATCATTCGACATGCGGGCGTACGGTGAGGACGTACCGATCAACCGGTACCGACACCGCGTCGAACAGGGGAGTTCAGCCATGTCGAAACCGCAGGAGACCGCCGTCTACACGCACGGGCACCACGAGTCGGTGCTGCGCTCGCACACCTGGCGCACCGCCGCCAACTCCGCGGCCTACCTGCTCGGTTCGCTGAAGCCCCACATGAAGATCCTGGACATCGGCTGCGGCCCCGGCACCATCACCGCCGACCTGGCGGAACTGGTCCCCGACGGCCATGTCACCGGCGCCGACCACGCCCCCGGCATCCTGGACCAGGCCCGGGCCACGGCCGCCGGACGCGGCCTGCACAACGTGGACTTCACGGTCGCCGACGTGCACGCCCTGGACTGGCCGGACGACACGTTCTGCGTGGTCCACGCCCACCAGGTGCTGCAGCACGTCGGCGACCCGGTGCGGGCGCTGCGCGAGATGAAGCGGGTCACCAGGCCGGGCGGGTTCATCGCGGTCCGGGACTCGGACTACGCGGCCATGACCTGGTATCCGGCGTCCCCCGGGCTGGACGACTGGCAGGACCTGTACCAGCGCGTCGCCCGCGCCAACGGGGGTGAACCGGACGCCGGGCGCCGACTGAAGTCATGGGCCCTGGCGGCGGGCCTGACCGACATCACCGCGACCTCGGACACCTGGACCTTCGCGACCGCCGAGGAGCGGGCGTGGTGGAGCGGGCTGTGGGCCGACCGCACGGTGGCCTCCGCGTACGCGGACCGGGCGACCGAGGGCGGCCACGCCACGGCGGAGGGCCTGCGGGCGATCTCGGACGCCTGGCGGGAGTGGGGCCGGCAGGAGGACGCCTGGTTCAGCGTGCTGCACGGGGAAATTCTCTGCCGCAAGGACGCCTGAATCCCCGTTTCCGGGAAACCCGGAACACAGGAGGTTCACACTATGGTTGCCATTCTTCTTGTACTGCTTCTGGCATTGATTCTGTTCGGTGCCGGATTCGCAGTGAAGATTCTCTGGTGGATTGCGCTGGCAGTTCTGGTTCTCTGGCTCCTGGGATTCCTGATGCGCGGCACAACCGCAGCCGGAGGCCGGGGCCGCTGGTACAGGTGGTGATATTCCCCGGCGGAAATTCATTCCCGGGGTAGCAGCGGTCCCAGCGGCCCGAGGTCCAGATTCAGGTCCTCGGGCCGCAGGCCGTAGCGCTCGCGCAGCTCGGTCATGCGGTCGTCGAGCAGCATCAGGGTGAGCCCGATGCGCTCCTCCTGCTCCTCGGTCAGACCCCCGTCGTCGAAGCGGCGCAGCGCCTGGCGCTCCATGAGCTGGCGCAGCAGCTCGACGACGGTCAGGACGAGTTTGACGAGGTCACGTTCGACGGTGTCCGGTTCGAGGTCGAGCCGGTTGCGGGCCCGGGTCACAGCAGCTCTCCCCACGGCGACGGAACTTGTTCGTTCACGGAACTGATCAGGGCGTTGAGGTCGATGCGGACGAGGTCCACGTCCGCGATGCGCAGGGTGATGTCGCCCGTGATGACGACCCCGCCGGCCAGCAGCCGGTCGAGCAGGTCCACCAGGGCGATCTCTCGGCGTTCGACGACGGTCAAGGCTTCTCCCCCGCGAAGGAATAGGCGGCCCACGGGCCGGTGAGTTCCACTCGGAAATCGGTCGCCTCGTCCTTCGTCCGGTCGACGAGTTCCACGAATTCCTCGGACCTGGACCTCGGCACCAAATAGGCCGCATTCAGCACGTTACGGCCCGCCGCGCCGGAGAGCGTGGCGTTCTGCGGAGCGTGCAGCCGGGAATCGTCGGCGACCGCCGAGAGTGTCTCGTGAAGTCGGTTCGCGAATTCCTCGGCCCGCTGCCACAGATCCTCGTGCGCCCTGACGCTGGTGCGCCGCTGCCGCAGATAGTCCCGGCCGGTCGCCGGCTTGGCGGCCGGCGCGCCGGTGTCCGCGGGCGGGGCGTCCGCGTACAGCTTGACGCCCCACTCCACGCGCCCCTCCAGCCGGTCCAGGGTGCGCCGGAAGTCGGCCTCCCTGGCCTGGAGCATCGTGCGGACCCCGCTGTCGTCCCGGAAGACGGTGGCCAGCCGGAGCGGCAGCGGGGTGGTGACGACGGTGAGGGCGTCGATCACGCCCTGATGGGCGCGGGCCGTCGCGGTGAGCCAGTCCAGGTCCTCCAGACGGGACCGGAGCGGCTCCTCAGCGAAGTCCCGCTCCGGCACATGGCTGACGACGGCCACGAGGCCGTGGTGGGCGAGCAGTCTGGGCGGGTCACCGGCCACGCCCGTCAGCTCGGCCTGCAACGGCGTGCCGAAAGGCCGGCAGACGGCGTACACATAACGCAGTCCGGTCATCGGGCCTCCTCCTCGGCGTGCCCGGGCTCCAGTCGGGCGATGCGCTCGCGCAACTCGGCGTTCTCCCGGGCGAGTTCCTGGTGGCGGGCGCGGGAGGACAACGCGGGGTCGTCCTCCCACCAGTCGATGCCCATCTCCTTCGCCTTGTCGACGGAGGCGACGATCAGCCGCAGTTTCACGGTGAGGAGTTCGATGTCGAGCAGGTTGATCCGGATGTCGCCGGCGATGACCACACCCTTGTCGAGCACCCTCTCCAGGATGTCGGCGAGGTTCGCACTGCCGTCGCGGCCGTAGGGTTCGGGCAGCCGGCCGGGCGTCGTCATCGACGGCTCCCGCCCTCGGCGTACTCGTACTCCTCGTCCTCCGCCTCGTCCTGCGCGCCCTCGGCCTCGTCGTCGTACTCGTCCTCGGGCTCTTCTTCGCCTTCGTCCTCGCCTTCCTCTTCCCCTTCGTCCTCCTCCTCGTACTCGTCCTCGGGCTCCTCCTTGCCGGTCTCCTCCTCGGCGTAGGGGCCCTCCTGCTCAGCTTCCTCTTCCTCGCCCTCGTACGCCTCCTCGCCGCCCTGCTCGTCCTCCTCCTCGGCCACCGCGTCCTCGTGGCTGCGGACGACCTCGCCGTCGCGGATCTCACCGCGCCAGCCGTCCTCGGCCTCGCCCTTGAGGGTGACGTACCGGACGTAGTTCTTGAGGTCGAGGCGGGCCCGGCGGCCCTGGGCGCGCCAGATGTTGCCGGTCTTCTCGAACAGGCCCTTGGGGTAGTACTCGATCACCAGCAGCACCCGGGTGAGGCTGTCGGCGAGCCGGTGGAAGGAGACGACGCCCTTCGTGGTGCCCTTCGCGCCCTCCGACGTCCAGGCGATGCGGTCGTCGGGCACCTGCTCGGTGGTGTGCGCCTTCCAACTGCGGTTGGACCAGAAGACCTTCAGCTGCCAGTCGGAGGTCGTGTCGTCGGCGCGGTTCGCGCTCTTCACACCCTTGGCGAAGGTGCTGAAGTCCTGGTACTGCGTCCACTGGTCGTAGGCCGTGCGCAGGGGGACGCCGACATCGACGTACTCCATGATCACGGTGGGCTTCTTGCCCGCCCCGCCCTTGCGTTTGCCCTTGCCGCCCCCCAGGTTCTTCAACGCGCCCATGACGTTCTCCTTGGCGCGGGAGGCGCCCACCTCCAGGGCGGTGCGCAGTGGTCCCTTGCCCTCGGCGAGCTTGCGGCCGCCGTCGAGGGCGAGCTTGGCGAAGCCGGGGCTGTTGCCGTCGGCGATGTCGTTCAGTTTCACGGTGGTCTCGCCGAGCTTGCGGCCCGCGCCGATCAGCAGGCGCTGGGCCTGAGCGGCGAGGTACTCCTGCGCCTCGCCCTTGAGCCGGTCGACGGCCTCGCTGCGGGCGACCCCGCCGAGCGGGCCGGCCTTCGTGGCCCCGCGGGCGGCGGAGGTCGCGGATCCGACGGTGTCGGTCATCGGTCACCGCCTCCCTTCGGCAGCCGCGTGCGCGCCCCACTTGCGGTGCCGCGCGCCGCGGCCGTCTTCTTGGCCGCGGTCTTCTTCGTCCCGGCCGTGGCCTTCTTGGCGGGCGCCTTCGCCGCGCTCTTCTTGGCGGGCGCCTTCTTGGCGGCGGTCTTCTTCGCCGTCGCCTTCTTGGCCGGCGCCCGCTCACGGGGCGGCTCGGGCTCCTCGTCCCGCTCGGCCTCGGGCTCGCCGCCGCTCTCCTCGTACTCCTCGGCCCCGGCCTCGTTCTCGTGATCGTTCTCGTCGTACTCGTCGGTGCCCTCGTCGTCCTCGTCCTTGCCGAACCCGAGGTCCGACCCGTCCGGCACGACGCCCGCGAGCTGGTCGCGGACCTGGGCGGTACGACCGTGCAGCCGGTCGGCGAGGGCGTCGATCTGCCGCTCCACCATGGCGCCCGAGGCCGCCTTCCCGACGCCGCGCAGGTCCTCGCGCAACTGGTCGCCGATCTCCTTGAACTGCGGGTTGTTCCGCAGCTGTCCGGAGACCAGGTCCGCGAGCGCCCGCGGGCTCAGCTGCATCCGTTTGCCGGCGACCAGGGTGCCGACGGCGAAGGCCATCTTCAACTTCTTGGTACGCCCGAGGACGTATCCGGCCCCTACCGCGAGGCCCAGTCCCACTCGGTTCATCAACTCATCCAGTCGTTGGTCAACGCGCCTGAGCGCGAGCCGGTCTCCAGTCGGTCCAGGAGCTCGTCCTCCAGCCGGTCGAACTCCTCCTCGTCGATCTCGCCCGCCTCCAACCGCTCTTCGAGACGGGCGAGTTCGGCCCGGACCGTGGCCGGGTCGTAGTAGATGCGCTCGGCCTCTCTCAGCACCTGTCCGATCACCCACGCGCTGCCGCGCACGGGCGCGAACGGCAGCAGCAGTACCTCTCCGATCAGTCCCACGCCCTCACCTCACTCACCGGAACTCTCGGCGCCGGCCGTGCTGCCCGCGGGCTCCGCGGGGCCGGGCTCGACGAAGCTGTACGGCGGCAGCGGGCCGTTGACCCGCAGTTCGAGGTGGGGATGGGTCTTGCGGACCTGCTCGACCGCGGCGAGGAACGGCTCCGCCGCGTCGCGGGCCACCAGGAACGACACGTTGGCGAGCCAGCCGGTGGACTCCGGACCGTTGCTCACCGCCGCGGCGGTCGGCTCCAGAGCCTGCTGCACCTCGGCCGCGTCCTCGACCTCGCGGGCCTTGACGGCGGCCACCACCATCTCGCCGAGCCGCAGCTTCTCCTCGTAACTCCCGCCGCCCGCCTGCCGGTTGGCCTCGGTCAGCGACCGCAGCTCGGGGTTCTCGGCCATCACGCGATGCAGTACGGCCTCTTCGTCGTGGATGGCCTTGACGTTGTACTCGACCTTGCCGTCCAGCGCCCGCAGGCGCTCCTTGTAGTGCTCGGCGCGTTCGGCGAGCACTCCGGTGACGGTGGCGTCGTCGGGCGCCACGCTGCCGAACCGCATGGGCAGCACACAGCCGTCCGCGCCGGCCTCGGCGAGCACGTTCTGGTGGGCGAGCAGATCCTTGCGCTTGGGCCGCAGCCCCTCGGGCGCGTCACTGACGACGGCCGCCAGACCGCTCTCCTCGAGTATGCGCACGGGCCGCTGCGGGTCGCCGACGCCGGCCAGGTCCTCGGGCAGCGAGGAACGGGAGCCGTCGATGATGCCGTACACGTACGTGCTCACTCCTGCTCCTCCTTCCTGCGGGCGGCCGTCGACTTGCGGGCGCGCGGCCGCTGCTGTTCGGCCTCGCCGCCCTCCTCACGCGCCTGCTTGAAGGCGTCCGAGATGGTCTGCGCGGCTCCGGACAGCGCACCCTTGGACTTGCCGCGGGCGCCGGACTCGGTGATCTCGCCGACGAGGTCGGGCAGGCCGGGGCTGCGATGCGGCCCCGCTTCCAGGTCGAGGCGGTTGCACGCCTCGGCGAAACGCAGATAGGTGTCCACGCTGGCCACGACGACCCGGACGTCGATCTTGAGGATTTCGATGCCGACCAGGGAGACCCGCACGAACGCGTCGATGACGAGACCCCTGTCGAGGACCAGTTCCAGGACGTCGTAGAGGCCACTCGTGCCGCCTCCGCCGCCGGTCTGTTGTGCCGGGACAACGGTCATGCCGACCGCGCCTCCTTGCCTGTGTTGTCGGGTTGAGGATCGGTTCGGCGGCCTACCGGCCGCCGGGCCTGTGTGCGTCGGCACGTCCGCGTTCGTAGCGGCGGACGCGCCGGTAGCCGGTGAGCTGGCCTTCGGGGTCGAGGTCGACCTGGTAGCTCGCCATCAGGCTCATGGTGTCGGGCACGCGGGCGAGTTCGAGGACCTCGACCTCCAGCGACCAGCCGTCCTCCGTCTGCTCGAAGGACGACACCGTCTCGGCGGACATCCCGGTCAGCTCCGCGAGCTGGGTGCGTGCGTTGCGCAGCACCTGCATGGGGCCGGGCCGGTCTTCCGTCGTGTCGCTTTCCGCCCGCTGGGAAGATTTCTGTGAATTCTGCGCGTTTGATGTGTTTTTTGTGTTCGTCATGGCCACCTCTAGCTCCGGGTGGCCGCATGTCCGCCGGTCAAACCTCTGAGGTGCGTGGAGGTCGGCGAGGCGCCGCGGGGGGCGTCAGCCGCGCATCGCGTTCAGCCTGCGCCGGGCCGGTCCCAGGGCGCGGCCCTTGCCCATCACCCCGGCCCACGGGTTGGTGCGGGCCTGGTCGACGGCGTCGGCGATGGTCCAACGGCGGGCGTCGAGACCCGGATCGTCCAGCTGGTCCCAGGACAGCGGGGTGGCCACGGGGGCGCCGGGCCGGGCCCGGACGGTGTAGGGGACGACCGCGGTCTGCGCGTAGGCGTTGCGCTGGACGTCCAGGTAGAGGCGGTCGCCGCGGTCCTTCTTGCGGGCGGCGGTGGTGAGCCGGTCGGGGTGGCCGGCGACGAGGAGGTCGGCGACGTCCTTCGCGAAGTCCCGTACCTCGTCGAAGCCGTCCTGCCCGGTCAGCGGCACCACGACGTGCAGCCCGCGCGAACCGGTGGTCATGAGCGCCGACGGCAGTTTCAGCTCGTCCAGCAGCTCCCCCAGCAGCCCGGCCGCCGCGTGCACGGGCGCGAAGTCCTCGCCCTCGCCGGAGGGATCGAGATCGAACACCATCCGGTCCGGCCGCTCCAGGCGCCCGACCCGCGACAGCCAGCGGTGCAGGGTCAGGCAGGCCTGGTCGGCGAGGTACACGAGGGTTGCGGAGTCGTCGCACACCGTGTGGCAGACGGTGCCGCCCTCCTTGGGCACCTCGACGCGGGTGATCCAGTCCGGATAGTTCTCCGGGGTGTTCTTCTGCATGAACCGGGGGCCGTCGACGCCGTCCGGGTGCCGCTCCAGCATCAGCGGACGGCCGCGCAGATGGGGCAGCATGAAGGGGGCGACGGCCCGGTGGTACTCGGCGAGATCGCCCTTGGTGTACTCCTTGGCCTGTCCGGTGCCGGGGAAGAGCACCTTGCCTGGCCGGTGCACCTCGACCGTGCGGCGCCCGGCCCGCACCTTCCGCACGTCGTCCGTCATCGCCCGACCGCCACCTTCCGCACGACGTCCGTCATCGCCCGACCGCCACCTTCCGCACGACGCCGGTCATCGCCCGACCGCCACCTTCCGCACGACGCCGGTCATCGCACGATCGCCTCTTCCACCAGCAGCTTTCCGGCCGCCGCGATGCCCGCGGCGTCGATGCCCGCGGTGTGCAGCTGCTCCTCGGGGGAGGCCGAGCCGGGCATCGTGCGCACGCCGAGGCGCACCAGGCGCGGCACGGGCCGCCCGTCGAGGAACGCGTCGAGGACGGCGTCACCGAGGCCGCCCTCCTCGTGGTGGTCCTCCACGGTCATCAGACAGCCGGTCTCCTCGGCGGCCCGGCGCAGGGTGAGCCGGTCGACGGGCTTGACGGAGTACAGGTCGACGACCCGGACCGGGATGCCGTCCCGCGCCAGGGTGTCGGCGGCGGCCAGCGCCTCGTGCACGGTGACGCCCGCGGCGACGACGGTGAGCCGGTCGCGGTCGGACGAGCGCAGCACCTTGCTGCCGCCGACCGGGAACTCCTCGTCGGGGCCGTAGATCACCGGGCTCTTGCCGCGCGAGGTGCGCAGATAGCGGATGCCGTCCAGGCCGGCCATGGCCGCGACGAGCTGCGCGGTCTGCGCAGCGTCGCACGGGTAGAGCACGGTCGAACCGTGCACCGCCCGCATCATCGCCAGGTCCTCCAGACCCATCTGCGAGGGCCCGTCCTGTCCGATGGCGACACCCGCGTGCGAGCCGACGAGGTTGATCCCGGCACCGCTGACGGAGGCCATGCGGATGAAGTCGTGGGCCCGGGTGAGGAAGGCGGCGAAGGTGGCCGCGTACGGCACGAAGCCGCGCGCGGCGAGCCCCACCGCGGCGGCGACCAACTGCTGTTCGGCGATGTAGCACTCGAAGTAGCGCTCCGGGTGCTCCTTGGCGAAGAGCTCGGCGCGCGTGGAGTCCCCCACCTCGCCGTCGAGGGCGACGACGTCGCCGCGCGCGGTGCCGAGGGCGGTCAGGGCGTGGCCGTAGGCGTCGCGGGTGGCGACCTCCTCGCCGAGGTCCCAGGTGGGCAGGTCGAGGTGTCCGGCGCGCACGGCGTGCAGCATGCGCGCGGCGGGCGGTTCGTGCACCCGGACGCGCAGGTCGCGGGGCCCGCCGAGCTCGGCGATCGCCTCATCGGCGTCGGGCAGCGGCTTGCCGTGCAGGCCCTCGCGGTCCTGGACGGCCTCGACGCCCTTGCCCTTGAGGGTGCGGGCGAGGATCGCGGTCGGCTGGCCGGTGGTGGACAGGGCCTCGCCGTACGCGCGGTCGAGGGCGTCCACGTCGTGGCCGTCCACCTCGACGGTGTGCCAGTCGAAGGCCTGGAAGCGGCGGGCGTAGGCGTCCAGGTCGTGACCGTGCCGGGTGGGGCCACGCTGGCCGAGCCGGTTGACGTCGACGATCACGGTCAGGTTGTCGAGGTGCTCGTGGCCGGCGTGTTCGGCGGCCTCCCACACCGAGCCCTCGGCGAGCTCGCTGTCACCGCACAGCACCCACACCCGGTAGCCCGCCCGCTCCAGCCGCTTTCCGGCCAGCGCGATGCCGACCCCGACCGGCAGCCCCTGGCCGAGCGACCCGGTGGCGGTCTCGACCCACGGCAGCCGTCGGGGCGTGGGGTGCCCCTCCAGCCGGCTGCCCAGCTCCCGGAAGGTGAGCAGTTCCTCGTCGTCGATGGCACCGACGGCCTTGTAGGCGGCGTACAGCAGCGGCGACGCGTGTCCCTTGGAGAGGATGAAGCGGTCGTTGCCGGGGTGGGTGGGGCGGTCGAAGTCGTAGCGGAAGTGGTGGGCGAGGAGTACGGCCATCAGGTCGGCGGCGGACATCGACGACGTCGGATGCCCCGACCCCGCGGCATCGGCGGCGCGCACACTGTCGACGCGCAACTGCTGTCCCAGGTCGACGAGTTCGGCGGACTTCATGAGTCTCCTTCCGCGGGAGTCGCGGGGGTGTCGGGAGTGGCGGGGGTGGCGGGGGCATCGGCGCGCTTGACCGGGCCGGGAGGTTCCGAGGGATGCGCGGGCTCGGCAGGGGCGGCCGGCCGGGCGCCGGGCTGGTTCCTGGCGGGCTCACCGCCGGGTTGGTTCTTCGCGGCCTCGCCACCCGGCTGGTTCTTCGCGGCCTCGCCACCCGGCTGGTTCTTCGCGGCCTCGCCGCCGGGCTGGTTCCTGGCAGGTTCGCCGACCGGCTGGTGCCCCGCGGGTTCGCCGGTGCCTTCCGAGGCCGTCGAGGTGTCTCCCATGTCTGCCTCCGCATCGGTCTCCGTGTCGGTCTCCGCATCGGTCTCCGTGTCCGCCTCGACCGCCGCTCCCGGCCCCGAACCCACCACGTCCTTCTCCTTCTCCGTCTCCTTCTCTCGCCGTTCCGGCGCCCCCGGCACCCGTGCCAGCTCCGGTGACGCCGTGTCCAGCGGTACCGACCAGGAGCGCACGAGGCCCAACTGGACGGCCTGACGCGGGAGTACGGCGTCCAGGAACCAGTCGGCGGCCACCCGGACGCGGTTGCCGGGCATCGCGGCGAGGTGGTAGCCGCGGGCGACGGGCCCCGCCAGTGGGCCGGGCAGCGGCACGCCCAGCGGGTTGGCCGCGGCCTTGGTGCCGCCGAGGTCGACGACGAAACCCAGTCCCCGGTGGCGGTAGGGCCGCCGCACACCGATGCCGAGCGAGGCGGCGACGTTGCGGGCCGCGGTCTGGCCGTGCCGCCAGGCGTGCTGTGCGGTCATCGGCGTGAAGGAGCCGGGCTTCTCCAGGTCCGGCACCGCGGCCGCGTCACCGCACGCGAACACCTCGGGCCGGCCGGGCAGTTGGAGGTACGGGTCGACGACCAGCCGCCCCCGCTCCAGGGGTTGGCCGACACTCTCGACGAGCGGGTCGGGACGTACGCCGACGCACCACACCAGCGTGCGGGTGCTGACGAACTCCCCGTCGCTCAGCAGTACTCCGTCGTGCGTGGCCTCCTTCACGGAGGTGCCCATGCGCACGTCGACGCCCCGCTCCCGCAGCACCCGGTCGGCGGTGCGGGAGAGCCGTTCGTCCATCTCCGGCAGGACGCGGGGCGCGATGTCCAGCAGCATCCAGCGCGGCCGTACGCCCTGGCGCAGCGGCTGTTTGCGGACCTGGGCGTCGGTGTAGATCTGGCCGTGCGCGGCGACCTCGGTACCGGTGTAGCCGGCGCCGACCACCACGAACGTGCAGCGGGCGGAGCAGCTCTTGGGGTCGTCGGCCGCGGCGGCGAGCTCCATCTGCCGGGTGACGTGGTCCCGCAGGTACAGCGCCTCGGGAAGACCGCGGAAGCCGTGGGCGTGCTCGGCGACACCGGGGATCGGCAGGAGTTTGTTGACACTGCCGACGGAGATGACCAGCCGGTCGTAGGGCAGGGTGCCGACGCCGCCCTCGGGGTCGGTGTAGTGCACGGTCCGCCCGTCCAGGTCGATGCCGTCGGCCTCGCCGAGCACCAGCCGCACCCGGGGCAGGGTGCCCGACAGGGAGACGGTGACCCGGCGTGGCTCCAGGACTCCGGCGGCGACCTGGGGCAGCAGGGGCAGATACAGGAAGTAGTCGGTCGGGTTGAGCAGGGTGATCTCGGCCTGGTGCCGGGTGAGCCTGGACAGGGTGCGGGCCGTCCGGTACCCGGCGAAACCGGCGCCGACGATCACGATGCGGGGTCGACTCACGGTGCGCCTCCGGGGCTGTCGCGTACCTCGGGAGCCTTCCGCGTCCCCCTGGTCAGGGTGGTCAAACGTCGGCCGGTTTCCGCCGTCGCCGCCGGGTACCCGGAGCGTGCCGTCGCACCGCTGTCGTAGGAGGTCCCCCATGCCCGAGTACGGCTACTTCCTGTCCTGCGAGGAGTTCGGCCCCGCGGACCTGATCGAGCAGGCACGCATGGCCGAGCAGGCCGGGTTCCGCTCCCTGTGGATCTCGGACCACTACCACCCGTGGAACGACGCGCAGGGCCAGAGCCCGTTCGTCTGGTCGGTGCTCGGGGCGCTCTCGGAGGCGGTGTCGCTGCCGGTGGAGACGGCCGTGACCTGCCCGACCGTGCGCACGCATCCCGCGGTGATCGCCCAGGCCGCGGCGACCACGGCGGTCATGACCGAGGGCCGCTTCCGGCTCGGCGTCGGCAGCGGCGAGGCCCTCAACGAGCACATCCTGGGCCATGTGTGGCCGCCGGCGAGCGTCCGCCTGGAGATGCTGGAGGAATCCATCCAGATCATGCGCCGGCTGTTCACCGGCGAGGAGGTCAGCCACCACGGCACCCACTACACGGTGGAGAACGCCCGCCTGTACACCGTCCCCGACGAGCCCGTGCCCATCGACATCTCGGGCTTCGGCCCGGCGGCGACCGCGCTCGCGGCCCGGGTGGGCGACGGCTACATCACGATGATGCCGGAGGCGTCGATGGTGGAGCAGTTCCGCAAGGGCGGCGGGGGCGCGAAGCTCGTGAGCGGCGGGACGAAGGTCTGCTACGGCACGGACCGAGAGGAGGCGGTACGGACCGTGCACCGGCTGTGGGCCAACCAGTTCCTGCCCGGTGAGCTGGCCCAGGTGCTGCCCTCGCCGAGCCACTTCGAGCAGGCGCAGTCGCTGGTCACCGAGGACATGGTGCGGGACAAGGCGGTGTGCGGCGACGACGCCGACGAGCACGTGGCGGCCCTGTCCGCCTTCGCGGACGCGGGCTTCGACCGGATCTACGTCAACCAGATCGGCCCCGACCAGCGCGGCTTCTTCGACTTCTACCGTACGAAGGTGCTGCCCCAGCTCCAGCAGGACTGACGATGAAGCTGCACCGGCCGGCGGTGTCGGTCTACACGGTGCCCACCGACGCACCCGAGGCCGACGGGACCCTGAGCTGGGACTCCACGACCATCGTGATCACGGAGGTGACGGCGGGCGACGCGACCGGCACGGGCTGGACGTACGGTCCGCGGGCGGTCGGCGCCTTCCTCGGCGAGCATCTCGCCCCGCTCGTCGAGGGCCGCAGCGCGCTGGACATCCCGGCGACGCACGAGGCGATGTGCCGATCGGTCCGCAACGCGGGGCGCCCGGGCATCGCCGCGTGCGCGATCTCGGCGCTGGACATCGCCCTGTGGGACCTCAAGGCACGGCTCCTGGAACTGCCGCTGGCCCGGCTCCTGGGGACCGTCCGCGAACGGGTCCCGGTCTACGGCAGCGGCGGCTTCACGACGTACGACGACACGCATCTGACGGCGCAGCTGGGCGGTTGGGTGCACGGGCAGCAGATCCCGCGCGTGAAGATCAAGATCGGCGAGAGCGGGGGCCGCGCGGTGCGCCGCGATCTCGCCCGCGTCCGCTCCGCCCGCCAGGTGATCGGCTCGCAGGCCGAGTTGTACGTCGACGCGAACGGCGCGTACGCCCGCAAACAGGCGGTCCGGGTCGGCCGGGAGCTCGACGAACTCGGCGTGAGCTGGTTCGAGGAGCCGGTGTCGTCGGACGACCTGACCGGCCTGCGGCTGGTACGGGACGCGCTGGCGTGCGATGTGACGGCGGGCGAGTACGGCTACGACCTCCCCTATTTCGCCCGCATGATCGCCGCGGGGGCGGTCGACTGCCTCCAGATCGACGCGACCCGCTGCGGCGGCCTGACGGAGTTCCTCCGCGCCGCCGCCCTGGCCCGGGCCCACGGCCTGGAGGTCTCCACCCACTGCGCCCCGCACGCCCACGCGGCGGCGGCCGCCTCCCTGCCCGATCTCCGCCACATGGAGTGGTTCCACGACCACGTCCGCATCGAGGACATGCTCTTCGACGGCGCCCTGGACCCGACGGGCGGAACGATCCGTCCCACCACCGGAATCGGCCACGGCCTGACGCTGCGCGCCGAGGAGGCCCTGGAGTTCAGGGTGGCGTGATGGATGTCCGGGGACGGATGCGGGGGCGTCACCCGCCGGTCACGAAATCCCGGCGGGACGGTGCAAGAACTCAGGCTGGTGCGGTGGTTGTGACGGGGGCGCATTCCGGCGAGCGGCAGACCGTTTGGCGGGTGCATTGATTCAGGTGTGCCGACCATCTTCCGGATTGCGCCGGATTTGCCACCAGTTGCTCATTCAGAAGGGGACGCAGTCGGTCAGCGGCGCACAGGAACTGACGCCATTCCCGCTGCGGAGCCGTGCGTTCCCGAGAATGCCGTTCCGCCGCGTTCGACATCCGTCGCCGGAAGTAAAGCGCATTGCGATCTCCCCGGGACCGGGAGCAGCCTGTGGATTCCATTCCAGGAGCTCCGCCGGAGCTCCATTCGAATTCGGGGGGACAATGTCCGACGGAAACACCAACAGGCGCCCACCGCGCGGGTTCCCGACCGCGGTGGCACAGGTCGTGGCGGCACTGATCGCCGCCACGGGAGTGATCACGGCCGCGTGGGTGGGGATTCAAGAGGTCGCGGCGGACGACGGGGAACAACGGCCTGCCGTGGCGGATCAGACACCGGGACGCCATGAGGAAGAGCCGAACCGGGGCCCGCAGAATTCGCCGAACGGCCATCCGGACAAGAGCGATCCGTCGGACGGGCCGTCGAAAACGCCCCGGCTTCCGGAACCGCCCACCGGCCTGGTCGCGGACGCGACACCGACCTCCTGCACCGTGACCTGGAATGCGGCCGAGGACACGGATGAATTCGCCGTGACACTGGACGGCGAACCGGTCGCCCAGGGACCGGAGACCGACTACACCGCGGAAGGCCTCGAACCGGAGACCACCTACACCTTCTCCGTCACCGCGCTGAACAGCGACGGCGATTCGGACGCCGCCACCGTCGACTGCACGACGGAATCCGACACCACCGACCCCTCGCCCAGCGAGTCACTCCTCGGCTAACCCCGACGCCACACCGCACGGGCGGTCAGGACCCCCGCTCCCACCGCGAGCGCGGCTCCTGCCCGCCCGCGGTTGCGCGAGAACCATTCCTGCGAACTCGCCGGCAGCGACTCCTCGTCGAAGCGCCCGTGAGCTCCGTAGTCCCGGCCATGAGGCCCGTCCGCCGGGCTCCACAGGTTTCCGGTCCCGCCGCCCGTCGCACCGTCCTGCTGGGCGGAGAACGCGTTCCGCGCCAGGTACCGGTCGAGCAGCCCCGGCGCCACCGCGTTGGCGAGCAGCGTCGCCACGGTCGAGCCGCCGACCCAGTACTCCCGCCGCCGGCCGTGGGACGCGGCGTGCACGATCGCCCGTGCCGCCACCTCCGGCTGGTACACCGGCGCCACCGGACGGGCCCGTCCCGGCATCCGGGTCAACACCCAGTCGAACTGCGGGGTGTTGACGGCGGGCAGTTGCACCATCGTGGTGCGGACGCCGCTGCCGGCGTGCAACAGCTCGCAGCGCAGCGACTCGTTGAACCCCTGGATGGCGTGCTTGGCCCCGCAGTACGCGGACTGCAACGGAATCCCGCGGTAGGCGAGCGCCGAACCGACCTGGACCACGGTCCCCCGGTCGCGCGGCAGCATGTGCCGCAGCGCGGCCCGGGTGCCGAACACATAGCCCAGGTACGTCACTTCGGTGACCCGCCGGAACTCGTCCGGGGTGATCTCCGTGAACGGTCCGAAGACCCCGGCGAAGGCGTTGTTGACCCAGACGTCCACGCCGCCGAACGAGTCCGCGACCTTCTGCGCCGCGTCGTCGACCGCCTTGGCGTCGGACATGTCCACGGGGACGACGAGCGCCTCACCCCCGGCGCGCTGCACCTCGTCCGCCGCCGCGGCGAGACCCTCGCGGCCCCGGGCCAGCAGGGCGACCCGGTCGCCCCGGGCGGCGAAGGCCCGGGCCGTGGCCCGTCCCACGCCGCCGCTGGCCCCGGTCACCACGACGGCCCTGCCGTGCCGGGCGAGGCCACTCCAAGGCCGGCCCACCGCGCATCACGCCCGGTGGTGCGGCTGCTCGGGGTCGATGTCGTCGGGGCGCGGCGCCGCACCGCTGCCGGGTGTCCCGCTCGCCGGCGTGCCCGCGCCGGGCGCCCCGGTCGCGCCGCCCGCGCCACCGGGCGCGACCGGCGGCATCGGCGGATACGGCATGCCCAGCCCGCTCGGCGGCGTGCCGGGGGCCGTGCCGCCCAGCACGCGGTCGCGGCCCGTGGCGAGTTCCGCCTCCCGCTCGGGGGTGGGCCGGGAGGCGGCCGGCCGGGCCGCGTTGCGCAGCACGAACGCGACGACGCCGAGGATCGCCGCGGTGATCAGCGCGGCCGCCCAGTCGGGCAGGCCCAGGGCCAGGGCCAGGCCCACCGTGAGGGCCAGGGCCGCGCCCGCGTACAGGGCCACGGCGCCGGACGCGGCGTAGAGCATGGCCGTGCGGCGCTGCTTGCGAGTCTGTTCGCGCAGTTCCTCGCGCACGGTCTCGCGCGCCACCTGCGCCAGCTCGTCGACGAGATGCTTGTCCAGGTGCTCCAGATGATCCAAGCGGTCCATGCCCGCCGAGTACCCGTACACCCGTACGCATAACGCGGTCCGTCACGGCCGATTACCGCCGCGTAGGGCCCGGGGCGCCGGGTACCCGCCCCGCTCGCAAGCCCCCATAGGAGAGAAGAGAAGAGGATGACCGCACGCACCGACGTCGTGGAGCTGCTGAAGGCGCAGCACACGCGGATCCGAGAACTGCTCGACGAGGTGGCGGCCAGCAAGGGCGACGAGCGGAAGCATGCCTTCCATGATCTCGTCCGCCTCCTCGCGGTGCACGAGACCGCAGAGGAAGAGGTCGTCCATCCCTTCGCCCGCAAGAACATCGACGGCGGTGAACTCGTCGTCAAGGACCGCATCGAGGAGGAGGAGAAGGCCAAGCAGGTGCTGGCGCGCCTGGACGACATGGATCCCGACTCCGCCGAGTTCCTCGATCTGTTCGCGGCCCTCAGGCAGGACGTGCTGACGCACGCCGACAACGAGGAGCGCTACGAGTTCGCGCACTTCGACCGCGTCGCCGACCGCGGCAGGCTGGAGAACCTGGCCCGTGCCGTGCAGGCCGCGGAGGCCCTCGCACCGACCCGCCCGCACCCGGGCACCGACACCGCCCTGAAGAACGTGGCGGTGGGCCCGGTCGCGGCCGTGATCGACCGCACCCGGGACGTCGTCCGCAAGGCCATGGGCTGATCCCCGCCCCGTGAGCGGCCGGGGCGGGGAGATCAGGTGAAACGATCTCCCCGCCCCGGCCGCCCCGACTAGGCTCGTCCGTATGGACATTCTGGGAGCCACGCTGCGCGTCTGCGTCGACGACCTGGAGACCGCGGTCCCCTTCTACGAACGGCTGGCGGGCGGTCCGGCGCTCCGCTTCGAGCGCGGCGGCGTCCAGGTCGCCGCCGTCGGCTGCTTCCTGCTGATGAGCGGCCCCGAGGCGGAGTTGGAGATCCTGCGCAAGGTCGCGGCCACGATCGCGGTCAAGGACGTCGACGAAGCCAACCGGGTCCTGACCGAGCTGGGCGCACGGGTGATCGCCGGGCCGGTGGGGACCCCGGCGGGCCGCAATCTGATCGCGGTGCATCCGGACGGGGCGGTGTACGAGTACGTGGACCGGCGGGTGTAGTCAGCGCATCCGGAAGTCGTAGCGCTCGGGCAGGGGTTCGTCGCTGACCCGTTCCCACAGCCGCCCGACGGCCTCCGCCCCCTCCCGGAGGTCGGCGACCTCGAAGTGCTCCTCGAACACGGCCCGCGCCGCGTCGCGCCGCCCCTCGGCCAGCAGCAGTCCGGCCTCGATGAACCGGAAGCGTCCCCGTGCCCGGGTCGCGGGGTGCAGCCGTTCCCACACCGTCCGCGCCTGGCCCGTACGCCGCACCGCGAGCAGTGCCTCGATCGCCTCACGCCCCAGCGCGGCGGTGGCCGCGGTCCACAACTCCCCCGCGTCGCGCCGCTCCCGGCACAGATCGTCGAAGGCCTCCGCGTACCGGTCGGCGGCCCGCTCGTGGTTGTCGATCTGCCGGTCGGCGACCGCGAGACAGCGCAGCAACGGCCAGACGGACGGCGCGAGTTCCAAAGCCCGCTCCCAACTGCGCACCGCCTGTGCGCGATCCCCCGCATGCCACTGGGCGACGCCGAGGTGGTACTCGGTGAGCGGAGTGGCGGGCGCGGTCTCCAGCATGTCCCGCCAGTGCGGGGCGACGAGCGTCCCGCCCGGTGGCCGCACCCGGCGCGGCTCGGGCAGCGAGCCGACCCGGAGCAGGTGCAGCCACGGCTCCTGCTCCTCGCCGAGGGTGCTCTCGTCGAAGGGGGTGCCGGGCATCTTCCAGTCGGCGCGCAGCACTTCGAGCGCACCCCAGCCGGAGCCGGTGGCGAGGGTCTCGCCGGGCTCGCTGTCGGCGTACGGCCTCCAGGCGGCGTACGCGGCATCGACGTCGGCGCGCGGCAGTACGGCTTCGAGCCGCGCCTCCACCTCGCCGGCCTCGGGTGCGCAGCTCAGCGGCCCGTACGCCTCCAGCCACGCGACCTCGCTCTCCGCGTCCAGCCGCACATGCTCCAACTGCGTGCGGGCGAGCCCTGCTTGGATCTCGCAGTAGCCGCCGGTGCCGGGTTCGGTCAGCCACTCCTGCCAGCGCCGCCCGCCCCGCCCCGCGCCCCACACGAACAGCTTGCGCCCGCGCAGCACGTCGGTGGAGGTCTGCACCAGCCCGTGTCCGTCCTCGTCGAGGGCGGCGATCCAGCGGCGCCGGCCCGCGGGAAGGTCGTAGAAGTAGTCGGCCGCGTGCGGCAGTTGCCGTACGTCCGCGTACGACGGGACCGGCACCCTGCGCAGCCGTCGCTCGTACCCGAAGTGGTAGGCCTCGTCCGCGGGCGCCAGCACCCGGCGCTCCTCCGGCACCGCGATGTTGGACCACCAGTACGTCGGCACCGGTTTCTCGTGCGGGTTGCGGACGCGGACGCCGACGTACAGGAAGTCGGAGTCCTCCGGGAGCCACAGGTCGACCTGGAAGGGCAGGTCACGCAGCCGTTCCCACTCCCACAGGCGCAGCATCTCCCCGCCGTCGGGGGCGGTGACGCGGGCGGCGTGCAGGGGTGCGCAGGCGAGGGTGGTGTGGCCGGTGGCGCCGATGTTCCATTCGATGCCGCCGGAGAACCAGGCGCCGTTGAGGGCGAAGTGGGCGGGCTGGAACACCGGGTTGCGGTAGAGCAGTTCGCGGCCGGTCGGCTTGTGGAGGAGGGAGGCGATCCGGCCACCGAGGCCCGGCAGCACGGTGGCCCGCAGCCGGTCGTTCTCGATGACGAGCGTGTCGAGGGCGCGGGGTTCGCGCACCCGCTCGTAGCCGTCCCGCACGTGAACGGGCAGCAGGCTGCGCAGTGGCTCGTACCCGATCTGCCGGGCCATCTCACGCGGCAGGCCGTCCCGGTCCTCGACGCGGTGCGGTTCGTCGAGCGGCCTGAGCGGGGGCAGGGGGTTGTCGGGTCCCAACTCCGCGGCGGGCAGCGTCAGTACGTCACGTCGGATCGTCGTCACGATCACCATGGAAGCCGCTCGCCGGGGAGCTGAACAGGGGCGCTACCGGTCAGGATTGGGCAAAGGCGGACACGACGATGTCCGCGAGGAGAGCGCCCGCCGTGCCGTCCGGGTCGAGGTCGGGGTCGTAGATGGTGACGTTGAGGCCGACACAGTGCGGGGACGCGAGCAACGGCCGGAGCAGGGCGACGAGTTCGTCCGGGAGCAGGCCGTCCGCGTCGGGGCTGTCCACGGCCGGCATCACGGACGGGTCGAGGACGTCGGCGTCCAAGTGGACCCAGAAACCGTCCAGTTCGGGGATCGCGAAGGCCTCGGCAGTGGCCCGCGCCAGCGGCTCCGCGCCCCACTCCCGGATGTCGCCGACGGTGACGACCGGGATCTTCAGGGCCGCGAGTTCAGCACGGTCGTCCTCGAACGCGTCCCGGTTGCCGAAGAGCCGTACGTCCTCGTCCCGCAGATAGGGCTTGAGTCCTTCCAGGTTCGTCAGGTCGTCCTGGCCGCGCCCGGTGCCGAGAGCCACCTCCTCGCCTCCGGCCGCCCCGATCCGGTTCGAGTTGCCGGGGTGCCGGAAGTCGGCTGAGGCGTCCACGGCGACCAGTCCGTAGCGGCCCAGGCGGCGCAGCGCGAGGGAGGCGCCGAGCTGGATCGAGCAGTCACCGCCGAGCACGACCGGGAACTCCCCGGCGCGCACATGCCGCTCGACGCGGTCGGCGAGTTTCACGGTGTAGGAGGCGAGGGCGGCCGCGTTGAAGACGCCGTCGCCCTCCTGCCAGTCACCCCGGTCGTAGCGCGGCGGCACGACCACACCGCCCTCCAGGGCACCCAGGCGCTGCACGATCCGCTGCTCACGCAGCGCCCCGGCCAGCTTGTAGCAGCCGGGGACGGTGCCGGGCGCGGGCGGGCGCAGTCCGAGGTTGGAGGGGGCGTCCAGCACCACACGGGTCCGCATCGGCGCCGTCACTTCGCCTTCCGGATCATCTCGGCGGTGATCGCCCACCGCTCGTGGTCCCGCCAGGCTCCGTCGATGTAGAGCATGTCCGGCGAGAAGCCCTCCAGGCGGAACCCGCAGGAGCGGGCGAGGCCGATCGAGGCGGCGTTGCCGGGCTGCACGTTGATCTCCAGCCGGTGCAGCCGCATCCCGCCGAAGGCGTAGCGCACGACGAGCCCGAGCCCCTCCCGCATCAGCCCCCGCCCGGCGGCATGGGTGAAGGCGCCGTAGCCGAGCGCTCCGCTGAGGAAGGCACCCTCGACGATGTTGTTGATGTTGATGTACCCGGCGACGGCCCCGCTGTCCTTCTCGCACACCAGGAACCCGACCTTGGTCGGGTCCTCGATCAGCCGCTCCGCGAACGCGGCGAAGCCGTTGGCGCTGTCCGGCGGAAAGAGCCATGGCTGATGCAGCTCTTTGCTCTCCCGGGCCCGGGCGGTGAACTCCGGACCGTCCTCGTAGGTGATGTGGCGTATGCCCACGCGGGGGCCCTCGGCGAGATAGCGGGATGCGGTGTGCGGCATCCCGCCACCCTACGTCGGGCTAGCTTCTGCGCTTCATGAAATACGCCCCGCACAGGGCACCGATGACGCCCGTGGCCAGCAGCGCCGTCCACAGCGGCATGGTCACCTCGGGGATCAGCAGTCTGATCTTGGTCTCGCCGGTGTTCTCGAAGATGAAGACGAGGGCGAGGGCGGCGAGCAGCAGGACGACGATCCTCGCGGGCGTCACCGCGTTGTTCTTGCCGCCTGCGGTGCCGCCGCTCGCGGAGGGCTTCGGGCTCATGCGACCAGGGTGGGTCCGAAGCGCCTGGCCCGCGATCCGGGCGCGGCCCACCGGGTGACTCAGCCGCCGGCGACCGGCAGCTCCAGCACCCCGGTGTCCCCGGGCGCGCTCACCACGGTCACCGGCTTGATCCCCCGGTTGCCGAAGTACGCGTCGTCGCTCGCCGCGACCACGAAGCGCAGCCGGTGCCCCTGCTCGTACCGGTGCACGATCCCCGGCAGCGTGACGGTGAAGCTCCGGGTCACGTCGGGCACCCGGACCGGCGCGACCAGCCGGTGCACCAGTGTCCGGGTGCCGTCGGGCGCGACGTCGTACAGCTTGGCGAACAGCACGAGCCGGTCGGCGGCGTTCCCGGAGTGCTGGGTGCGCTCGGCCTTGGGCGAGACGACCTTGAGCGTGGCCTTCGGCGCGCCCACGACGTCGGTGGTGCGGGCGAGCGGCTCGCTGGTCCAGCCGAGGTAGGTGCCCTTGGTGTCGTAGGGCGCGGGGTCGGGCAGTCCGACGATCCCGGCCAGCGAGCTCTCGGAGTGGCTCGTGGGCACGAGCCAGTTGCTGTAGGTCCGGCTGCCGCGGGTGACCTTGGCGCGATTGTCGACGAGCTTGCCGTCACCGGACAGGTACAGCCGCCGGCTGAGCACGGGCAGGCTGTCCGCGGTGGCGTAGGTGCCGTTCGGGTCGGCGATCCAGTCGCGGTAGTAGGCGAACGCCGGGCCGGTGTCGGTGGTCCGCTGCTTGCGCAGGTAGCGGTCGAACCAGGCGAGGACGCGCTTGCCGACGTAGCTGGACTCCAGGTTGCCCTGGCTCAGGTTCAGTTCACCGGCGGCCATGCCTCCGCTGTGGCCCCAGGACTGCCAGATCATCTTGGCGGTCGTGCCCTGCGCCTTGAGCGTCTTGTACGTCGCGGTCGCCTCGTTGAGGTTGAAGAGGCTGTCGGCCTGTCCCTGGACCAGGAGCGTGGGCGCCTTCACCCGGCTCAGGTAGCTGACCGGGGAGACGCTGCGGGCGTAGGCGAGCAGCTCGGCGGTGTCGGCGGCGGGGTAGCTGCCGGAGTTGAGGGTGCGGACGGTGTCGCAGGCGTCGGTGACGAAGTGCAGACAGCCGAGGGAGTTGATGCGGGACGGGTCGAGGTTCGGCGTCGTCAGGGGCTGGCTCTCGCCGATGAGGTAGAAGCCGTTGGTCCACTGCCATTTGAAGGCGCCGGGCACGTCGCGTGCGGCGTTGTTCGGGTCCAGGGAGTACGCCAGGTCGTTCCAGGTGATCATCGGCACGAGCGCGTCCACGCGGTGGTCCACGGCGGCCGTGGCCAGCTGGACGGCGCCGCCGTAGGAACCGCCGATCATGCCGACGCGCGGGTCGCCCTTGCCGTCGAGGGTGACGAAGTCGGCCTTGGTGCCGTCGTCGGCGGCCCGCTCCCCGGCGAGGAAGTCGATGAGCCGGGAGGCGGCCGTGCCGTCGATGTCCGGGTCGTCGAGCGAGATCAGACAGCCGGAGTTGCCGAAGCCGAGTCCGGAGTAGACGAGCGAGACATAGCCGCGTGCGGCGAAGGCCTTGCCGATGGCGTCCGTGGAGCCGTCGGACTTGCTGCCGCCGAAGCCGTTGGTGGCGAGCACGGCGGGCGCGCGGTCGACACCGGCGGGCCGGTACAGGTCGGCGTCGATCGTGCACGCGCGACCGTCGGCCCGGACGGTGAACTTCAGCGGGGTGACGGTGTATTGGCCGGTCGCGGGGGCTGGTGTGGGTGTGGCGAGGGTGGCACCGAGCAGCAGAGCCAGTGGAACGCTGTAGCCGAGCACACGACGGGACACGAGACCTCCACGCTGAGGACAACCCGACCTACCGACCGGTAGGTACCGGCCGGTAGTCATGGTGTGACACGTGTCAGGCGAGGTCAATCACCGTGACGGATGTTTCTTGACGGAAATTCAGCGGAGAGCGGGCTCCACGAGCGTCAACGTGCACGGGCCGGCGTCGAGTTCGGCCGCCACGCCGAACGGGATCGTCAACGCCCCGTCGCAGTGCCCGAACCCGAACCCCTCCACGACGGGCACCCCCAGACCACCGAGCCGGTCGAGCAACAGGGCGCGCACCTTTTCGTACGGTCCGCACTGCTCCCACGACCCGAGCAGCACCCCCCGCACCCCGTCGAGCCATCCGGAGCGCAGCAGTTGGGTGAGGTAGCGGTCGAGTCGGTACGTCTCCTCCCCCACGTCCTCCAGACACAGCAGCCCGCCGCGCGCGGAGCGCCGGGCGTGCGGGGTGCCCAGGTCGGCGGCGAGCAGGCACAGGCAGCCGCCGAGAGTGACGCCCCGCGCGCGGCCGGGGACGAGCGTCGTGCCGGAGGCGATCGTGCGGACGGTCTCCGGTGCGAAGAGGGTGGCCCTCAAGTGGTCCTGCGCCCGCGCGTCCTTGATGAAGTCGATCCCAGCGGCCATCGGTCCGTGCAGCGTGACGAGACCCAGCCGGTTCGCGAACGCCTCGTGCAGGGCGGTGATGTCGCTGAAGCCGACGAAGACCTTCGGCCCGGCCGCCCGCAGGGCGTCCCAGTCGAGCAGGTCGACCATCCGCTGCACGCCGTAGCCGCCGCGGGCGCACAGCACCGCGTCCACGGAGGGATCGCACCAGGCGGCCTGGAGGTCGGCGGCCCGGTGCGCGTCGGTGCCCGCGAGGTAGTCGAACTCGCCGTGCCGGTCCAGCACATGGGGGGCCACCACCGGGTCGAGGTCCCAGCCCCGCAGCACGTCGAGCCCGGCCTGCAACCGCTCCTCGGGCACGGGGCCGCTGGGGGCGACGACGGCCACCCGGGCGCCGGGGGCGAGTCTGGACGGTCGGACCAGTTCTTTCACTTGCTGAGCTCCAGGGTCGGGACGCCGGGCGGATTGAGGACGAAGACCTGTGCGTAGAGGGAGAGTTCGGCCTCCAGGGCCCTGATCATGGTCTCCGCCCGCCGGAAGCCGTGCCCCTCCCCCTCGAAGGCGATGTACGCGTGCGGCACCCGGCGCCCTTGCATCCGGGCCAGGAACCGCTCGCACTGGACGGGCGGGCAGATCACGTCGTCCAGGCCCTGGAGCAGCAGGAAGGGCGCCGTGACCTGGTCGGCGTGCTCGGTGGGCGACCGCTCCGCGTAGCGTGCGGGCACCTCGGCGAGGGGGCCGACGAGTGTCTCCAGGTACTGCGACTCGAAGTCGTGGGTCTCCCCCTCGCCCCACCCGGCCAGGTCGAGGATGGGGTAGATGATCGTGCCGCAGGCGTAGACGTCGGTCGCGGTCAGCGAGGCGGCCGTGGTCCAGCCGCCGGCGCTGCCGCCGCGGATCGCCAGCCGGTCCCGGTCGGCGGTGCCCTCGTCGGCGAGGGCCAGGGCCACCGCGGCGCAGTCCTCGACGTCGACCACGCCCCACTGTTCGCGCAGCCGGTTGCGGTACTCCCGGCCGTGCCCGGTCGAGCCGCCGTAGTTGACCTCGGCGACGCCGATGCCCCGGGAGGTGAAGTAGGCGATGGCCAGGTCGAGGACGAGGGGCGCCCGGCTCGTCGGGCCGCCGTGCGCCCACATGACGTAGGGCGGCAGCTCGTCGCCCGGCGCGACGCAACCGGGATGGTGGGGCGGGTAGACGTGGGCGTGGATCTCCCGTCCGGCGGGCCCGGTGAAGGTGCGGATCTGCGGCTCGGGGTAGTACGCGGGGTCCACGGCGTCGTCGTGGCAGGCGCCGATCACTCGCGCCCGGCCGATGGGGGCGCCCCCGCGCGAGTCCGTTCGAGCGTGGGGGAGGGTGTCGAGCTCCACCACCTCGTAGGCGCTGCGCGGGCTGGCCCCGACGGCGACCACTCGCTCGCCGTGCACGGCGAGGGTGGCCGCGAACTCCGTCCAGGGGCCCGCCGCGTCGACGACCTCCCCGGTCTCCGGGTCCAGGATGCCGAGCGCGGTGGCGCCCCGGCCGTGCACGACGGCGATCAGACCGCTCTCCAGCGGTGCGAACCAGCGCTGGCCCAGCTTCCACAGCGGCCCGCCGAACTCCTCCGCCCGCGGGCAGACCGGCTCGCCGTCGCGGTAGATGTTCCACCAGCCGGTGCGATCGCTCGCGTACAGCAGGGCGCCGTCGTGGGCCCAGTCGACCTGGGCGATCGACTCCTCGGGGCCTCCCGCGACCGTGCGCGGTTCCCGCAGGGTGCCGTCGTCGGCCACGGGGGCGAGGACCAGCTCCGTGCCGTCCCACGGCATCCGCGGGTGGTCCCAGCCGAGCCAGGCGACATGCCGGCCGTCGGGCGAGATGCGCGGCCCGGTGACGAACCGGTGCCGGGCGTCCGTCAGTTCGCGTACGGCGTCCCGGTCCTGGGCGGCCGAGCCGTCCAGCGGCACCGCGGCGAGGACACGGCGGACGTCGGTGGGCCCGTCGCCGGTGAACTCCTCCAGGACGCACCACACTTCACCCAGGTCGAGCCGGAGCACCGGGTCCGCCCAGCGCAGGCCACCGCCCACCGGAGAGACGGGGGTGAGGGGGCGCGGGTCGCCGCCGGGCTCGTACCGGTACAGGCGCTGGTCGGCGAAGTTCACGAACACGACGAGCGGCCGGCCGTCGCGAACCATGGCGCCGGCCCAGGGCTGCCCGCCGTACTCGATGACCCGGCTGCGCACGTTCCACGGCGCGGGCAGCACCGATTCCTCGCTGCCGTCCGCGCGCCGCCGCACCAGGGTCCGCCGGCCGCCCTCGGTGGGCCGGGGTTCCGTCCACCATGCCTCGTCGCCGACGAAGCCCGCCCACTCTGGGTGCCCGTCGTGCGCGGCGGCGAGGGCCGCGTCGATGGGCGAGGGCCACGAACCGTAGGGCAAGGTCTGCACTTCGTCCCCCATGTGCCTAGGCGCTCCGCAGGAAACGGTCGAGGACGCGGACGCCGAAGTGCAGCGCCTCGACCGGGACCCGCTCGTCCACGCCGTGGAAGAGGGCCTGGTAGTCGAAGTCGGCCGGGAGCTTCAGCGGTGCGAATCCGTAGCCGGTGATGCCGAGCCGCGAGAACTGCTTGGCGTCCGTGCCGCCGGACATGCAGTACGGCACCACATGTCCCTCCGGCGCGAACTCCTCGACGGCAGCCCGCATCTTCGCGTACGTCGGTGAGTCCACCGGCGCCTGGAGCGCTACCTCACGGTGGTGGAACTCCCACTCCACATCGGGTCCGGTCAGCAGGTCGAGGGTGGTGCGGAACTCTTCCTCACCGCCCGGGAGATACCGTCCGTCGACGTACGCCACCGCCTCCCCCGGGACCACATTGACCTTGTAACCGGCTTCCAGCATCGTCGGGTTGGCGCTGTTGCGCACGGTCGCCTCGACGAGCCCGGCGGCCGGGCCCAGCTTCTCCAGCAGGGCGTCGATGTCGGTCAGGTCCGGCTCGATGCCGTAGAGGGCGGCGAGTTCGGTGAGGGCGGCCCGGACGGTCGGGGTGAGCCGCAGCGGCCACTCGTGCTCGCCGATGCGGGTGATCGCGGCGGCCAGGCGGGTGACCGCGTTCTCCTTGTTCACCTTCGAGCCGTGTCCGGCCCGGCCGCGCGCGGTGAGCTTCAGCCAGCCGGTACCCCGCTCGCCGGCGGCGATGGGGTAGAGCTGCCGCCCGGCGCCGTCGTGGAACGTGAACGCCCCGGACTCGCTGACGCCCTCGGTGCATCCCTCGAACAGCCCCGGGTGCTGGTCGGCGAGGAACCCTGAGCCGTCCTCGGCGCTGGCCTCCTCGTCGGCGGTGAACGCGACGACGACGTCCCGGCGGGGCCGGACGCCCTCCCGCGCCCAGTTCCGCACCACGGCGAGGATCATCGCGTCCATGTTCTTCATGTCGACCGCGCCCCGGCCCCACACGACGCCGTCGCGGATCTCCCCGGAGAACGGGTGCACGCTCCAGTCCCGGGCCTCGGCGGGCACCACGTCCAGATGACCGTGCACGAGCAGCGCGTCCGCGGACGGGTCGGTGCCCTCGATGCGCGCGACGACGTTCGTACGGCCCTTGGTGCGCTCCAGCAGCACCGGTTCCAGGCCCGCCCCGGCCAGCTGCTCGGCCGCGTACTCGGCGGCGGGGCGTTCCCGGCAGTCGCCGCCGCCCCGGTTGGTGGTGTCGATGCGGATGAGGTCGGAGGTGAACGTCACGACCTCGTCCAGCGCCTGCCCGTCAGCCATACTGCTCCTCCACCGCGGCCGAGACGATCGTGGTGACCGCCTTGAAGGCGCGGATTCCCTCGTACATGGTGGCGCTGGTGTAGGCCACCTTCCGTTCGCCGATCTGCTGCACGCCCGGCACGACGGTCGCGGCCAGGGCGAGATGCTCGGCGTCGAACTCCAGCGCGATCGTGAACGGGCCCGCGTCGACCGGTTCGTGCCGCACCGCCAGCGCCGCCGCCTCCTTGGCCGCCGCGCGGATGTCCGCCGCGGTCCTCGTCGGCGTCCGGCACACCGCCGCGTACCGCGACACATGGTCCTTGACCGCTACCTTCAGCGCCTCCGGCGCGTACCCGAGCGCATCCTCGCAGGCCACGTCGTCGCCGGTGACGAGGACGACGGGTACCCCGTACTCGGCGACCACGCGCGCGTTGAGGAGGCCTTCGCTGGCCCGTTCGTCGTTCACCCACACCCCGGTGATGGAGTTGGCCAGGTAGGTGTGGGCCAGCACGCCCTCCATCCCGGCACCGGCGTGATAGCCGACGAAGGCGATGCCGTCCACGTCGCCGTGCTGCACGCCCTCCACCATGGACAGCGACTTGTGCCGCCCGGTGAGCATCTCGGCGCGGTCGTCGAGGCGCTCCAGGAGGAGGTTGCGCATGGTCCAGTGCGCCTCGTTGATCAGCACCTCGTCGGCTCCCCCGTCGAAGAAGCCCAGCACTGCGGCGTTCACGTCGGAGGTGAACATGGCCCGGCACCGCTCCCACTGCGGGGTGCCGGGCAGCACGTCGGCCGGCCAGGTCACGCCGGTGGCGCCCTCCATGTCGGCGCTGATGAGGATCTTCATGCCGCCTCACGCTACGCGTTTCCGGCAGTTCCCGGCAGGCCTGTGGAAAACTCTCACCGGCCCAGACCAGTGAAGGTCACACCTCAGGCCGTACGCCCCACCACCTGCCACTTCGACGGAAGTTCGATGCGTGCGCCGTCGGCGGTGTACTCGGTGGTGGTGAGCGGCAGTTCGCCGCTCGCGAGGACACTGAGACCGGCGGCCCGCAGATACCCGGGGACCGCGGCGTCGGAGACCTCGCCGGGCGCGATGCCGTGCCGGAAGATCGGCGCCAGTTTGGGCGGCGGCCCCGAAGGGTTCTGGGCCAGGCCCATCAGGACCGGCTTGGCGGCCTCGGAGAGCTCGACGAGGAAGGCCCGGCCGCGCTCGCCGAGGAGGGCCGCGAGACCGTCCACGAAGGGCTGCCGGTCGTCCGGCTCGCACTGGTGCAGCACGCCCCGCACATAGACGTTGGCGTCGCCGATCTCCGCGTGCAGCGACTCCGCCTCGCCCTTCGTTGCGGCGTCGAGCACCCGGTAACCGGCCTGACCCGCGGGGTCGGCGTGCCGGGCGTGCTCGACGGCCGCCTCCGACAGGTCGACGCCGAGGACGCGCGGGAAGCGGTCGGCGAGGTAGCGGGTCTGGGTGCCGTTGCCGCAGCCCAGGTCGACCAGGGGCAGGCCGGGGTCGGTCAGCTGGGGCTCGAAGAGGGCGAGGTGGAGACCGGCCGTGAGCGCGGGCTCCGCGTCCCAGAACACCGCCCCCTGTTCCTCGGGGGCCTCCCGCCAGAAGCCCTCCCAGGCCTCCCGGTACCGACTCGTCACGCTCATGCCCAACTCCCCAGGATGCGTAGCCGGCCCGCCGCAAGTGACGGGCCAGTAAGGTCTATCGCGCCCTGGTGACGGCTACAAGCGCGGAGCGCATTCCTTCACTCCGCGTACGAGCCGGGTACGCCCCCGCGCGCCCCGCGCGCTCCGGGAGGGCGTCACCGTCGCGGCAGCGTCAGTTCGAACCAGACGGTCTTGCCGGCGCTCGTCCGGCTCGTGCCCCACTCCCGCGCCAGGGTGCTGACGATGCGCAGACCGCGCCCGAACTCGTCCGTGGGGCCTGCGCTCAGCAGCGTGGGCAGTTCGTGGTCGTCGTCGTCCACCTCGCACAGCAGTGTCTCGCCCCGCACCAGCCGCAGCTCGATGGGGCGGCTGTGGGAGTGCCGCACGGCGTTGGTGACGAGCTCGCTCACCAGGAGTTCGGTGGGCCGGACGAGCCGCCCGAGCCCCCACTCGTGCAGCTGCTCCCGGACCGCGGCCCGGGCCCGGCCGACCTCGATCGGGTCGAGGGCGAGCCGCCACTCGGCCACGTCGTCCGGCTCGATGCCGTTGAGGCGGGCCATCAGGAGAGCGACGTCGTCCTTGCGCCCGCCACGGGTGTTGAGGGCGCGGATGATGGTGTCGCAGGCGTCGTCCATCGACGCGGCCGGATGGGCGGCTGACTCGCACAGCGTGGCCAGTCCGACGCCGATGTCCTCGCCGCGCACCTCCACCAGCCCGTCGGTGCACATCACGAGCCGGTCGCCGGGCCGCACCCGCACGCGTACCGCCTCGAAGGGCACGCCGCCGACGCCGATGGGCGCGCCCGTGGGGAGATCGAGCAGCTCGCTGCGGCCGTCCTCGGCGTGCACGATCACCGGCGGGATGTGGCCCGCGTTGGCGATGTGCACCTCGCCCGCGATCGGGTCGTAGACGACGTACAGGCAGGTCGCGAGGTAGTTGTCGCCGAGGCGCTGGGCGAGGTCGTCGAGGTTGCGCAGCAACTGGGCGGGCGGCAGGTCCATGGCGGCCATGGTCTGCACGGCCGTCCGCAACTGGCCCATCATCGCCGCCGAGTTGAGCCCGTGTCCCATCACGTCACCGACCACGAGGGCGGTGCGGGCGCCCGGCAGCTTCACCGAGTCGAACCAGTCGCCGCCGACACGTCCGAGCAGGGTGCCCGGCAGATAACGGGTGGCGATGTCGCAGCCCGCCATGCGCGGCGGGATGTGCGGCAGCATGCTGTCCTGGAGGGTCTCGGCGACGCTCTCCTGGTAGGTGTACATGCGCGCGTTGTCCAGCACGAGGCCCGCGCGGGCGGCGAGTTCGGCGCCGGTGACCCGGTCCATGTCGTTGAACTCGACGCGTTCCGGGTGGCGCAGCAGGATCATGAAGCCGAGGACCACATTGCGGGCCTTGAGCGGGACGACCAGCATCGAGCGGTGGGTGATCAGGGGCCGGATGTCGCGCTTCTCGAACTGCGCGGCGATGGCGTGGCCCATCTCCTCGCTGATGCGTGGCACGAGGACGGGTTCGCCGGTGGTCATGCACTGGAAGAAGGGCGTGTGCGCGGGGAACGGCATGGCCTCGCCGACCGGCACGACGTCGTCCCAGCGGCCGGGTTCGTCGGTGTGTTCCAGGGCGACCCGGTGCCACATGGTGGTGGTGTCCGGCACGCCCTCGGGGAACCCCTCGCCGGCGACGACCTGTTCGCGCAGGTAGGTCCCGGCGACGTCGGTGAAGCGGGGTACGACGGCCCGGCTGACCTCGATGATGGTGCGGGACAGGTCGAGTGAGGTGCCGATGCGGCCGCTGACCTCGTTGAGGAACTCCAGGCGCTCGCGCACGGCGGCGTACTCGAGGTCCTCGCCGTCCTCCTCCGCGATGTCCTGCGGCAGCGGCAGTCCGGCGGCCACGGCGCGCGCGGCCCGCTCCCGGCGTGCCTTGCGCTCGGCGCGCCGCGGGACGCCCCAGTCGGGGGTGACGGGCACCCGGTCGTTGTGGCTGAACTCCAGGACGGGGTAGCCCAGTTCCAGTATCTGGCCGACGATCCGGGCGCCTTCCTCGACGCTCATGCTGGGCAGGATCTCGGGGAGCCGGCGGGCCAGTTCCTCGGCGCCGGGGAAGTCGGTGTGCAGCGCGAAGGCGGGGGCGATGCGTTCGACGGCGATCCCGTCGTCGGGGTCGTCGCCCCGCAGGGCGTCCGCGTCGGCGGCCAGCACCAGCAGCCGCTCGGGTCCGGGGCCGACCAGGGGGTAGGCCCACCACAGCACGTCGAGCCGCTCGTCCCCGACGGCCGTGAGACGGGCGCGGCCCGCGGCCGGGTAGAAGAGTCTGCCGTCGAGGGAGGACTCCAGGTCGGGTCCGAGCCCGTCGTAGGCGTCGTACGCCCCGTAGGGCACGGTGTCTTCCTCGTCGGGCAGGGCTCCGGAGACCGGCAGCAGATCGGCGGCGGCCTGGCCGATCGCCTCCTCCTTGGTGACGCCGAACAACCGTCGCGCGCCCCGGCTCCAGTGGGACACGAGGCCGTCGCGGTCCACCACGACCACGGCCAGCGGGACACGTCCGGCAGCGGTGGTCTCCCCCGCCCCGGCCCCGGCTCCGCGGCCGGGAGGTGCGTCCCTCTCACTGCCACGGTCCATGGCCCAGGCCCTCTCTCCCACGGCTCCGCAAAGATCTGTGCCGACTGTTCCACCGTACGGCGGTGGCCGGTTGCGATGTGCGTCAATGCGCGAATTGACCCCGCCGGATCGAACGGCACGCGCCGCGCGCGCCCCCGCACCGGACAGAAACGGCCGGTTGGGGGCACAGTGGGGGTTACTGACGGGTTTTCAGCCCTGCGTCCGGCTTTTCCGGGCCCTCGGCTCAGTCCTCGTGTCCGAGCTGGAGATCCCGTTCCGTGCGGCCGCCGCCCGCGACCTGCAGGACGGTGGCGATGGGCGGGTAGCCCGCGGCGATGACCGTGTACTCGCCGGACGAGAGGTCGACGAACCGGAAGGTTCCGTCGGCGCCGGTGGTGAGCGTGTCCACGACGTTGCCCGCCGCGTCCAGCAGCGTCACGCGCGCGTCCTCGACGGGACGGCCGCCGCTCGCCCGTACCGTGCCGCGCAGCACGGCACCGCCGGCGAGTTCGATGTCCTGGCGGGTCTCCCGGGCGGCCTGGACGGTGACGGGGAGGGCGGCCGGGCGGAAGGCGGGGGCGCTGGCGGCGAGGGTGTACTCGCCGGCCACGAGTTCGCTGATGACATAGCCGCCCTCGCGCCCGCTGCGGGTGCTGGCGACGACCTCGCCGTGCACGTTGGTGAGGGTGACGGTGGCGTCCCGCACGATGGCGCCGTCCGCGGTCACCACACTGCCCGCCAGGCGTCCCGCGCCCCCGAGGACGACGTCGAGCTCGACGGGCCGTTCGCCGACGGTCACGGAGACGGCCTGCGGCTGGTGGCCGCCCGCCGCCGCGATCAGGACGTACGCCCCCGACCCGGGCGTCGACAGCGCGTACCGGCCGTCCTCGCCGCTCGCGCCCCGGCCGATCTGCTGCCCGCCGACGTCGATCAGGGTGAGCGCCGCGCGCGGGACGACGGTCCCGTCGGGGTGCTGCACCGTGCCGCACACCGGGATTCCGGCGGCGTACCCCGAACGGGCCTGCGGGATCGGCGGGTTCAGGGGGGCGGTCTCGGTTTCGGCGGCGTGGTGGGACACCAGTGGTTTCTCCTTGAGGAAGAAGGCGATGAGCAGTCCGAGGACGAGGACCGGCACCAGGTAGAGGAAGATCCGCGGCATGGCGTCGGCGTACGCCTGGATGTAGGCGTCGCGCAGCCGCGGGGGCAGCGTGTGGACGAGCTGCGGGGTGATGGATTCGGCGTCGGGCAGCCCCGCGGCCGGGGGGAGGCGCTCGGCCAGGGCGTCGGTGAGCCGGTCGGCGAAGAGCGTGCCGAAGATCGCCGCGCCGACCGATCCTCCGATCTGCCGGAAGTAGTTGTTGGCGCTCGTCGCCGTGCCGAGGTCGGCGGGGCGCACGGAGTTCTGCACGGCGAGGACGAGGACCGGCATCACCATGCCGATCCCGGCGCCGAGGACGGCCATCCAGAGGCTGTAGTGCAGCCGGGGCGTGTCGACTTCGAGCCGGGACAGCAGCCACATGCCGAGGACGGAGAGCCCGCCGCCGAGGACGGGCCAGAGCTTGTAGCGGCCGGTGTGGCTGATGAGCTGGCCGGAGACGACGGAGGCGCCGACGATGCCGCCCATCATGGGCAGCATCAGCAGCCCCGACTCGGTGGCGCTGGCCCCGTCGACCATCTGCAGGAAGGTGGGCAGATAGCTCGCGGCCCCGAAGAGCGCGACGCCGATCACCAGGCCGACGAGACCGGTGATGTTGAAGACGGAGTCCTTGAACAGTCGCAGCGGGATGAGGGGTTCGGACGCGAAGTGCTCGGCGACGAGGAAGAGCACGGTGGCCGCCGCCGCGCCCGCGCCCAGCCCGAGGATCACCCGGGAGTCCCAGGCGTACTCGGTGCCGCCCCAACTGGTCAGCAGCACCAGGCAGGTGGAGGCGGCGGCGAGGAGCAGCATCCCCAGGATGTCGAGCCTGGCCCTGCCCCGCGGCTTCGGCAGCTTGAGCACGGCGGTGACGACGGCCAGGGTGACCAGGCCGAAGGGGATGTTGATGTAGAAGCACCACCGCCAGGAGAGGTGGTCCGTGAAGTAGCCGCCCAGCAGGGGTCCGGCGACGGAGGCGAGGCCGAACGCGGCGCCGATGAGGCCCATGAACCGGCCGCGCTGCCGGGGCGGCACGATGTCGGCGATGATCGCCTGCACGCCGATCATGAGGCCGCCCGCGCCGACGCCCTGTACCGCGCGGAAGGCGATCAACTGGTCCATGGTCGTGGCCCGTCCGGCGAGGGCGGAGCCGATGACGAAGACGACGATCGCGAACTGGAAGACGCCCTTGCGGCCGAGGAGGTCGCCGAGCTTGCCGTAGACCGGCAGTCCGATCGTGGCGGTGAGGAGGTAGGCGGTGATCGCCCAGGACATCTTGTCCAGGCCGTGCAGCTCGCCGACGATCCTGGGGAGCGCGGTGGCGACGATCATCTGCTCCAGGGCGGCCAGGAGCAGCGCGAGCATCAGCGCGAAGAAGACCAACCGGACCCGGCGCGGGCCGAGTTCCGGGCTTTCGGCGGGTGCGGGGACGGCGAGCCGTGGGGTCTCCGGGGCCGGTTCGTCCCGGAGGTCCTCCTGCACCAGAGTGGTCCCGCCCACGTGTCCGCTCCCCTCGCCGCGCCCTCACAATTCCCGCTTAATGCGACAACTGCGAGCAAGCGCGGCGAGTTACGGCGAACCGGTGCGGCGGGCGGAGATCCACTCGTTCCGGTGAGGAAGCCGGCGAGGAAGCCGGCGGGGAGGTCGGCGGGAAGGCGGCGAGGACGCCGACCCAGGGCCAACGCCCCCCGCTCGCCCGGGACTTACTTCTCGACCTCGGCGGCGAGGTTGGCGAGCACCGCGTCGTAGATCCGGCTGAGGCCCTTGGGCGCGAAGGTCTTCTCGAAGAAGCCGCCGATGCCGCCGGCACCGTTCCAGACGGTGGTCACGACGACGCGGGACTTGCCGTCCCCGGCCGGGGTGACCCGCCAGGTGGTGACCATGGAGGAGTTGCGGTCCTTCTCGACGAGCTCGCCGTCGGTGGGCTCGCCGACCTCCAGGAGGCAGTCGCGCACGCGCTTGCTGGTGGCCTGGAGCTTCCAGTGGACGAGAGTGCCCTCGCCGTCGCCGCCCTCGCGCACCTCGTACTCGCTGAAGTGCTCGGGGAGCAGCTTCTGCCGGGTGCCGCTGTAGTCGGCGAGGGCGTCGAACACCTTCTCCGCGTCCGCCGCGACGACCCGCTCGGTGGTGGCCTCGACCTGCGCCATGGGACTCCTCCAGGACCTGTGTTTAGGGGGTGGGGCCAAGCCAACCACCCCGGTCCCCGGCCGCCCAAATCGGGGTCGCGCGCGACGCGCGGACGCGCCCCCGGAAAAGCCGCTCGCACGATCAAGGGAACATGTGTTCTATTCTCTCCTCAGTGCTACCGAGGAGGCCTCATGCGCTGGGAGAACCTCACAGAATCCGCCGAACACGGCAGGGCCGACGCCGCCCTGTTCGGCGCCGACGCGGTGACCAGCCGGACGTTCGACACGCCCGAGTTCGCCGGCATCACCTTTCACGAGATCCGGGCCCGGTCGATCATCAACCGGGTGCCCGCGGTCTCCCGCATGTCCTTCCAGTGGACGGTCAACCCCTATCGGGGCTGCTCGCACGCGTGCGTCTACTGCTTCGCCCGCAACACGCACAGCTACCTGGACCTGGACACCGGCCTCGGCTTCGACTCGCAGATCGTGGTCAAGACCAACGCCCCGGAGCTGCTGCGCCACCAGCTCGGTTCGCGCCGCTGGCAGGGCGAGCACATAGCGATGGGCACGAACGTCGACTGCTATCAGCGCGCGGAGGGCCGCTACCGCCTGATGCCGGGCATCATCGGCGCCCTCACCGACCACGCGAACCCGTTCTCGATCCTGACCAAGGGCACGCTGATCCTGCGCGACCTCGACCTGCTGAAGCGGGCCCACGAGGTGACCGACGTCGGCATCGCCGTCTCGGTCGGCTTCACCGACCCGGAGCTGTGGCGCACCGTGGAGCCGGGCACGCCCGCCCCGGAGCGCCGCCTGGATGTCGTACGCACCCTGTCCGAGCACGGCATCGGCTGCGGGGTCCTGATGGCGCCGGTGATCCCGTTCCTGAGCGACGAACCGTCCCAACTCCGCGCCACGGTGCGCGCGATCGCGGCGGCCGGGGCGACGTCGGTGACCCCGCTGGTGCTGCATCTGCGGCCCGGCGCACGCGAGTGGTTCATGTCCTGGCTCGGGCACCACCACCCGCACCTGGTGCGCCGCTACGGGCGGCTGTACGCCGACGGCTCCTACGCGCCGAAGTGGTACCAGCGCCGGATCACCCGTCAGGTCCACGAGCTGGCCGGGGAGTACGGCATCGGGCCCGCCGGCACGGGCGTGCCGCGCCGGATTCCGGAGCCCGAGCCGGCCGCGCCCGACGCGCCGGGAGGCACCCAACTCACACTGATCTGAGAGCGTTCGAGCGCATCAGGCGACCCAATTGGGTCAAGTCTTGCCAGAACGCGTTCTTCCGGGCGCGCTTTCCGGGACGATGCGGCGAGGACCGTGAGACTCGCGGTCCGAAACCTCCGTCCTGGGAGGACTCCATGAGAAAACGCGCAGCCGTGCTGTGCGGCGCCGCCGTCGTCATGGCCGGGACCTTCACCGCCCTGCCCGCCGACGCGAGCACTCCGCGCACCGCGGACACCGCTCCGGCCGCGAAGCTCACCTGGAAGAGCTGCGGCACCACGAACTACCCGACGCTCCAGTGCGCGTCCCTCAAGGTCCCACTCGACCACGACCGTCCGCACGGACGGCAGATCACGCTCGCGCTGTCCCGCGTCCCGCACACCGCCAAGAAGTCCCAGGGCCCGCTCCTGGTCAACCCCGGCGGTCCCGGCGGCAGCGGTCTGACGCTGGCCGGCTTCGTCGCCTCCTCGCTGCCCAAGGCGGTCGCGGCGCAGTACGACGTCATCGGCTTCGACCCGCGCGGGGTCGGCAAGAGCAAGCCGGCGCTCGACTGCAAGCCCGGCCACTTCAACCCCGTCCGCCCCGACTCCGTGCCGAGCACCCCCGCGATCGAGAAGGCCAACCTCCGGCGGGCCACGTCCTTCACCGCCGCCTGCGGCAAGAAGTACGCCGACCTGCTGCCGTACATCAACACCGTCCAGGCCGTGCGCGACATGGACTCGATCCGCGCCGCCCTGCACGCGAAGAAGATCAATTACTTCGGTTACTCGTACGGCACCTATCTCGGCGCGGTCTACGCCAAGCTCTTCCCCGAGCGCGTGCGGCGCCTGGTCCTGGACTCGATCGTCGACCCGACCGGCGTCTGGTACGACGACAACCTCGGCCAGGACTACGCCTTCAACGACCGCCACCTCGCCTTCATGGCCTGGGTCGCCAAGTACGACGCCACCTACAAGCTCGGCACCGATCCGGCGAAGATCGAGGCCAAGTGGTACAAGATGCGTGCGCAGCTGGCGAAGAAGCCCGCCGACGGGAAGGTGGGTGCCTCGGAGCTGGAGGACACCTTCATCCCGGGCGGCTACTACAACGGCTACTGGCCCTATCTGGCGGAGGCGTTCGCGGCGTACGTGAACGACAAGAACGCCGATCCGCTGGTCGAGGCGTACGAGAACTTCGCCGCCGTCGACGCCTCCGGCGACAACGGCTACAGCGTCTACACCTCGGTGCAGTGCCGTGACGCCGACTGGCCGCGCGACTGGAGCCAGTGGCGCGACGACAACTGGGCGGTGTACAAGAAGGCGCCGTTCATGACCTGGAACAACGCCTGGTACAACGCGCCGTGCGCGTTCTGGCCGACGGACTCGCTGGACCCGGTGGACGTCGCCAACGGCGACCTGCCGCCGGTGCTGCTGTTCCAGGCGACGAACGACGCGGCCACCCCGTACGAGGGCGGCGTGATGGTCCACCGTCTGCTGCACGGCTCCAGCCTGGTGGTCGAGCAGGGCGGCGGGAACCACGGCATCACGCTGAGCGGGAACGCCTGCCTGGACAAGCACCTGGCGGCGTATCTGACCGACGGCACGGTGCCGCGCAGCGGCGGCGAGGTGGACGCGGTGTGCAACGCGCTGCCCGACCCGAAGCCGCTGAGCTCGGCGTCGACGACGTCGCGGGGCTCGACGCTGCACGGCATGCTGGGCTTCCGCGGCTGAGCGTCACCCGATCCGGCGGGGGCGGGCGTTGTCAGTCCCATGGTCCACCATGGACGCATGAGTGAGCTGACCAGGATTCCCGCCCCCGCCGGGCTCGCCCCCGCGACCCAGTACTCCCATGTCGTCATGGGCACGGGCACCTTCGTCGCCGTCTCCGGCCAGCTCGCACTCGACGAGGACGGAAAGATCGTCGGCGAGGGCGACCCGGCCGCGCAGGCCCGCCAGGTCTTCGAGAACCTCCGCCGCTGCCTCGCGGCCACGGGCGCGACCTTCGACGACGTCGTCAAACTCACCTATTTCGTCACGGACGTGGCCCATCTGCCCGCGATCCGTGCGGCCCGCGCCGCGCACATACCCGACGACCGCCTGCCGGCCGCCTCGGCGGTGCAGGTCGCGGCGCTGGTGCGGCCCGAGTTCCTGATGGAGATCGAGGCCCTCGCGGTACTCGCCCCGTGATCCGGGTCCGGGACATGGCCCTCGCCGACTGCGAGCGCGTCGCCGAGATCCGCATCCGCGGCTGGCAGACCGCGTACCGGGGACTGATGCCGCAGCCCTACCTGGACGGCCTCAGCGTGGCCGAGGACGCCGAGCGGCGTCGCGAGCGCTTTCGGCGGTCCGGCGGCAGCGTGGCGAACCTCGTCGCCGAGCAGGACGGCGACCTCCTGGGCTGGGCCGCGCACGGCCCCTACCGGGACGGCGAAGTGCGCACGGCGGACGCCGAGTTGTACGCGCTCTACGTCGACGCCGCCCGGTTCGGCGCCGGCATCGGCCACGCCCTGCTCCAGGAGTCGGTGCGCCAGTGCACCACCTCCGGGCACGCGCGCATGCGTCTCTGGGTCCTCAAGGGCAACAGCCGCGCCCGCACCTTCTACGAACGGGCCGGGTTCCACCCCGACGGCGCCGAGGAGCCGTTCGAGGTGGCCGGGGTCCCGGTGCCCGAGGTCCGCTACGTCAGGAGCCTCCGCGCGGACCAGTGATCCGCGCCAGCGCGTGCACCGCCGCCTCCGCCAGCGCCGGATGCGCCAGGGCCTCGTTCAGCACGGGTCTGGCCCGGGCGTCGCCGAGGGCGCCCAGGCCCTCCACGCAGGCGAGGGCCACGCGCCGGTAGGGGTCGTGCGGGCGCAGGCGCCGCTCCAGGGTGGTGATGAGGGCCGGCACCGACTCGGGGGCGCGCAGCTCGGTCAGCAGCCGGACCGGGTGCAGGGCGTAGGCCACCCGCAGTTCGTTGGTCGCGAGGGCGGCGGCCGCGCGGGCGGTGCGCGGGTCGCCGAGGCGGGCCAGGGCGTGGGCGGCGGAGGCGCAGCGCTGCGGGTCACGGTGGTTGAGCAGCAGGACGAGCGACTCGAAGGCCCGGGGGTCACCCGCGACCCCCAGCCGGAACGCGGCGAGCTCCCGCGCCCACAGCGGCTGCCCGGGCTCGGTCAGTACCCCCGCCAGTTCGTCGAGCTCCTTGGTCTCCGCCAACCGCTCGTAGGCCGCCGATGCCCCCGACTCCTGCCGTAAGCGCTCCGTGAGTGATCGCAACTCTTCGTCCATGAAGGGCAGCCTAGGCGGGGTGCCGGGGGCGAGGGACGTACATCACAAAGACGAGGGGCTGGCGCGCTCGTTACCCGCGGGTTAAGCTCAATCGAGCGAGTTACCCACTCGCGGAACTCCTTGCGGTGGCCTGGTGACGCAGCCGTCGCAAGAGCAGTCGGTTCGGTATCCGTTCTTCGGTACCTCAGTACGACGCGGCTTGGGACAGGGCCGGTCGGCTTCACCGTTCTCCGGGCGTGTGCGCGTCCGCGACGACGGCATCGCACCACCGGGCGTGTGCGCTCGCAGCCCGGCAACACCCGCATCTCGCATTTTCCACGCACCCGGTGCGCCCTTCGGCGCACCGGGTCGCGCTCCCAGTCGTCACCCTCATTCCTGGAGTCCCGCGATGGCCGCTCCCCTGTCCGACACCCCTCTGTCCGCGATCGAGACCGTCGCCGTCGTCGGCCTCGGCACCATGGGCACCGGCATCGCCGAGGTCCTCGCCAAGGCCGGCCGCACGGTCATCGGCATCGACATCAGCGAGGCCGCGGCCGCCCAGGCCGTCGCCGCCCTGGAGACCTCCACCGGCCGCGCCGTGACACGCGGCCGGCTGACCGAGCAGCAGCGCGCGGACATCCTCGCCCGGGTCCGCACCTCCACCGACCTCCGCACCGCGGCCGACGCGGACCTGGTCATCGAGGTGGCGCCGGAGTCGTACGAGATCAAGCACCAGATCTTCCGCGAACTCGACGGCATCGTGCGGCCGGAGACGATCCTGGCGACCGGCACCAACGCCCTGTCCGTCACCCGGCTCGCCGCCGACTCGGCCCGCCCGGAGCGGGTGCTCGGCCTGCATTTCTTCAACCCGGCACCGGCCATGAAGCTGGTCGAGGTCGTCTCCTCGGTGCTGACCGCGCCGCACGCCGTCACCGCCGTCACCGACCTCGCGCTGGACCTGGGCAAGGAGCCCGTCGCGGTGGGCGACCGGCCCGGATTCGTCGCCGACGGGCTGCTGTTCGGCTACCTCAACCAGGCCGCCGCGATGTACGAGGCGAAGTACGCCTCCCGGGAGGACATCGACGCCGCGATGCGGCTCGGCTGCGGACTGCCGATGGGCCCGCTCGCCCTGCTCGACCTGATCGGCATCGACACCGCGCGGACCGTCCTGGACGCCATGTACGCCGAGTCCCACGACCGGCTGCACGCCCCGGCCCCGATCCTCAAGCAGCTCAGCGAGGCGGGCCTGACGGGCCGTAAGTCGGGGCGCGGTTTCTACTCGTACGAGGGTCCCGGCAGCGCCACGGTCGTGCCGGACGCCCTCACCCCGGCCGAGGGCGGTTCCCGGGCCGCGGGCCGTCCGGTCCGCTCGGTCGGTGTCGCGGGCTCGGGCACCATGGCCTCCGGCATCGCCGAGGTCTTCGCCAAGGCCGGGTACGCGGTCGTCCTGGCCGCCCGCAGCGAGGAGAAGGCGCAGGCCGCCAAGGCCCGCATCGGCAAGTCGCTCTCCCGCTCCGTCGACAAGGGCCGGATGACCGCGGAGGCCGCCGCGCAGACCCTGGACCTGATCACCCCGGCGGGCTCCTACGAGGCGTTCGCCGACGTGGACCTGGCCGTCGAGGCCGTCGCCGAGGACCTGGAGATCAAGCAGCAGCTGTTCCAGACCCTGGACAAGGTCTGCAAGCCGGGCGCGGTCCTGGCCACCACCACCTCCTCGCTCCCGGTCGTCGCCTGCGCCCGCGCCACCTCGCGCCCGCAGGACGTGATCGGCATGCACTTCTTCAACCCGGCGCCCGCGATGAAGCTGGTCGAGGTCGTGCGGACGGTGCTGACCGCCGAGGACGTGCACGCGACGGTCCGCGAGGTCTGCACCAAGATCCGCAAGCACGCGGTGGACTGCGGCGACCGGGCCGGCTTCATCGTGAACGCGCTGCTGTTCCCGTACCTCAACAACGCCATCAAGATGGTCGAGGAGCACTACGCCTCCCTCGACGACATCGACGCCGCGATGAAGCTCGGCGGCGGCTACCCCATGGGCCCCTTCGAGCTGCTGGACGTCGTCGGACTCGATGTCTCGCTCGCCATCGAGAAGGTCCTGCACCGCGAGTTCCGGGACCCCGGTCTGGCGCCGGCCCCGCTCCTGGAGCACCTGGTGGCCGCGGGCTGCCTCGGCCGCAAGACCGGCCGCGGCTTCCGCGAATATGCCCGCCGCTGAGCCGTCCGGCGACTGGTTCAGAGCGAACGAGGACTGGGGCGGACTGCTCGACCCCCACGGAAGCCCCCCGCCCGCAGCGGGCGGGGGCTCCCCCGGATCTGAGCGCCAACCTGCGCACATGCAGTACGTTCGGGTCATGTCCCAGCCCGCCAAGTCCTCACGTACACCAGCTACGCCCGACGCGCCGGAAAGTGCCGCAGGCAGTCGCGCGGCCGCCCAGCGGCTCAAGATGCGCCGAGAACTGGCGGCAGCGGCGATGGAGCTGTTCTCGACCAAGGGGTACGAGGCGACCACCGTCGACGAGATCGCGGCCGCGGCCGGAGTCGCGCGCCGTACGTTCTTCCGCCACTTCCGTTCCAAGGAAGAGGCGATCTTCCCCGATCACGACGACACCCTGGTCCGTGCCGAGGCCGTGCTCAACGCGGCTCCCCCGCACGAGCATCCGCTCGACACGGTGTGCAACGGCATCAAGGAAGTCATGCGGATGTACGCGGCCCGGCCGGAGATCTCGGTCGCCCGCTACAAGCTCACGCGTGAGGTGCCCACCCTGCGCGAGGCGGAGATCGCGTCGGTGGCCCGCTACGAGCGCCTGTTCACCCGCTATCTGCTCGGCCACTTCGACGAGCACGCCCATGACGACGACGCCAACGACGACCCGCTGCTCGCCGAGGTCGCCGCGTCCGCCGTGGTCACCGCCCACAACCACGTGCTGCGGCGCTGGCTGCGGGCCGGCGGCCAGGGCGACGTGGAGGCGCAGCTGGACCACGCCTTCGCGATCGTACGGAAGACGTTCGGGACCGGCATCGGAGCCGGGCGCACCGGCACCCCGCAGCCGTCCGCCGCGACGGTCTCCACCCACGGCGAGGTGCTGGTGACGGTCGCCCGCACCGACGCCCCACTGGACCAGGTGATGCGGACCATCGAAGAGGCGCTCAAGGACCGCTGAGCCCTACACCGCCGCTGTGATGACGGCCACCCTTCGGGGTGGCCGTTTTGGCATGTCAGGGGCCCTTTTCGAGGGAAATTCAAGCCGCGTTCGATCGATCATCGCTCATTTGTTACGTAAAGATTTCATCTGAGAGCGATTGCTGGCACTCAGTGCCTTGCCAGGTGACACGCGGTGTCATACGTTGAAGGTGTCCGGGCGGCCGGCGTGCAGAGACCTTGCGCACGTCGGCTGTCCCAGCAAGTCATCGATTTGCCCGCCCGGACGCCTGCGTCACAGGCAACCTCCCGCGCCACAAAGCGCTGCCGAAGAGCACCAAGAGCTTCACCCCGCCGAACCGACGGCACCCTCACCCACACCCTCAGCAGAACCGACGTAACCCTCAGCACCCCTCCCTCAGGGTGCGTATCGCCGGAGGCAACACCGTGACCACGAAGGACATCCTGGACGCGATCCAGTCGCCGGACTCGACGCCGGCCGACTTCGCCGCCCTGCCGCTCCCCGAGTCCTACCGCGCGATCACCGTGCACAAGGACGAGACGGAGATGTTCGCGAGCCTGGAGACCCGCGACAAGGACCCGCGCAAGTCCATCCACCTCGACGAGGTGCCCCTGCCGGAGCTCGGCCCGGGCGAGGCCCTGGTCGCCGTCATGGCGTCCAGCGTCAACTACAACTCGGTGTGGACCTCGATCTTCGAGCCGCTGTCCACCTTCGGCTTCCTGGAGCGCTACGGCCGCACCAGCGAGCTGGCCAAGCGCCACGACCTGCCGTACCACATCATCGGTTCCGACCTCGCGGGCGTCGTGCTGCGCACCGGCCCGGGCGTGAACTCCTGGAAGCCCGGCGACGAGGTCGTCGCGCACTGCCTCTCCGTCGAGCTGGAGTCCTCCGACGGCCACAACGACACGATGCTCGACCCCGAGCAGCGCATCTGGGGCTTCGAGACCAACTTCGGCGGCCTCGCCGAGATCGCCCTGGTCAAGTCCAACCAGCTGATGCCCAAGCCGGGTCACCTGTCCTGGGAGGAGGCGGCGGCCCCGGGCCTCGTCAACTCCACCGCCTACCGCCAGCTGGTCTCCCGCAACGGCGCCGGCATGAAGCAGGGCGACAACGTCCTGATCTGGGGCGCGAGCGGCGGACTCGGCTCCTACGCCACGCAGTTCGCGCTGGCCGGCGGCGCCAACCCGATCTGTGTCGTGAGCAGCCCGCAGAAGGCGGAGATCTGCCGCGCGATGGGCGCCGACGCGATCATCGACCGCAACGCCGAGGGCTACAAGTTCTGGAAGGACGAGAACACCCAGGACCCCAAGGAGTGGAAGCGCTTCGGCAAGCGCATCCGCGAGCTCACCGGCGGCGAGGACATCGACATCGTCTTCGAGCACCCCGGCCGCGAGACCTTCGGCGCCTCGGTGTTCGTCACCCGCAAGGGCGGCACCATCACCACCTGCGCCTCCACCTCGGGCTACATGCACGAGTACGACAACCGCTACCTGTGGATGTCGCTGAAGCGGATCATCGGCTCGCACTTCGCCAACTACCGCGAGGCCTGGGAGGCCAACCGGCTCATCGCGAAGGGCAAGATCCACCCGACGCTGTCGAAGACCTACTCCCTGGAGGAGACCGGTCAGGCCGCGTACGACGTGCACCGCAACCTCCACCAGGGCAAGGTCGGCGTGCTGTGCCTGGCCCCCGAGGAGGGTCTCGGCGTGCGCGACGAGGAGATGCGCGACCGGCACATCGACGCCATCAACCGCTTCCGCAACATCTGAGACACCCGGGGTCATAGATGACTGAGCGTCAGCCCGCCGACGGCGCGCGGGAGAAGGACCGGCCGTGGCTCATGCGCACGTACGCCGGCCACTCCACGGCCGAGGCGTCCAACGAGCTGTACCGGCGCAACCTCGCCAAGGGCCAGACCGGTCTGTCGGTCGCGTTCGACCTTCCGACGCAGACCGGCTACGACTCCGACCACATCCTCGCCCGCGGCGAGGTCGGCCGGGTCGGAGTGCCGATCGCGCACCTCGGTGACATGCGCCGGCTGTTCCAGGACATCCCCCTGGAGCAGATGAACACCTCGATGACGATCAACGCCACCGCCATGTGGCTGCTGGCGCTCTACCAGGTCGTCGCCGAGGAGCAGGGCGCCGACATCACCAAGCTCCAGGGCACGACCCAGAACGACATCGTCAAGGAGTACCTGTCCCGGGGGACGCACGTCTTCCCGCCGGGACCGTCGCTCCGGCTGACGACCGACATGATCGCGTACACGGTCTCCCACATCCCGAAGTGGAACCCGATCAACATCTGCAGCTACCACCTGCAGGAGGCCGGGGCCACACCGGTCCAGGAGATCGCGTACGCGATGTCGACGGCGATCGCGGTCCTGGACGCCGTCCGGGACTCCGGTCAGGTGCCGCAGGAGAAGTTCGGTGACGTCGTCGCCCGGATCTCCTTCTTCGTGAACGCGGGCGTCCGCTTCATCGAGGAGATGTGCAAGATGCGCGCCTTCGGCCGCATCTGGGACCAGGTCACCCGCGAGCGGTACGGCATCGAGAACCCCAAGCAGCGCCGCTTCCGGTACGGCGTCCAGGTCAACTCCCTGGGCCTGACCGAGGCGCAGCCGGAGAACAACGTCCAGCGGATCGTCCTGGAGATGCTGGCCGTGACCCTCTCCAAGGACGCACGCGCGCGTGCCGTCCAGCTCCCCGCCTGGAACGAGGCCCTCGGCCTCCCCCGGCCCTGGGACCAGCAGTGGTCGCTGCGCATCCAGCAGGTGCTGGCGCACGAGAGCGACCTGCTGGAGTACGAGGACATCTTCGAGGGCTCGCACGTCATCGAGGCGAAGGTGAGCAGGCTCGTCGAGGAGTCCCTCGCCGAGATCGAACGCATCCAGGAGATGGGCGGCGCCATGGCCGCCGTCGAGTCCGGCTACCTCAAGTCGCAGCTGGTCTCCTCGCACGCCGAGCGCCGGGCCCGGATCGAGTCCGGCCAGGAGAAGATCATCGGCGTCAACATCTTCGAGACGACCGAGCCGAACCCGCTGACGGCCGACCTGGACACCGCGATCCAGACGGTCGACCCGGCGGTCGAGGCCCGCGTCATCGCCGGCCTCCGGAACTGGCGCGACACCCGCTACCAGCCGCCCTTCAACCACCCGCGCCCCTGCAAGGCGCTGGAGAAGCTGAAGGAGGCCGCGAAGGGCACCGGCAACCTCATGGAGGCCACCCTGGAGTGCGCCCGCGCCGGTGTCACGACCGGCGAGTGGGCCGGGGCGCTGCGCGAGGTCTTCGGCGAGTTCCGCGCCCCCACGGGCGTCTCCTCGGCGCCGGTCGCGATCCCCGCCGAGGAGGGCTCCCCGCTCGCCGAGGTGCGCCGCAAGGTCGACCGCACGGCCAGGGACCTCGGGGTCGGCAAGCTCCGCTTCCTGGTCGGCAAGCCTGGCCTGGACGGACACTCCAACGGGGCCGAGCAGATCGCCGTGCGGGCCCGCGACGCCGGGTTCGAGGTGGTCTACCAGGGCATCCGGCTCACCCCGGAGCAGATCGTGGACGCGGCCCTCGCCGAGGACGTGCACGCGGTCGGCCTGTCGATCCTCTCCGGATCGCACGCCCAGCTGGTGCCGGACGTGCTGGAGCGGCTCCATGTGGCCGGTGCCACAGATATCCCGGTGATCGCCGGTGGCATCATCCCGAATGGCGACGCCGAGCAGCTCAGGGCCGCCGGAGTGGCCGCCGTCTTCACCCCGAAGGACTTCGACATCACCGGAATCATCGGCCGCATCGTCGACGAGATCCGGAAAGCGAACAAGCTCGACCCCCTGGAGGTCCCCGCATGACCGTCAACCGTCTCCGCCCGCGGCGCTCCTGCCTGGCCGTGCCGGGCTCGAACCCCCGCTTCCTGGAGAAGGCCCAGGGTCTGCCCGCCGACCAGGTCTTCCTCGACCTGGAGGACGCGTGCGCCCCGCTCGCCAAGCCCGAGGCGCGGCACACCATCGTGAAGTTCCTCAACGAGGGTGACTGGACCGGCAAGACGAGGGTCGTGCGCGTCAACGACTGGACGACCGAGTGGACGTACCGCGACGTCGTCACGGTCGTCGAGGGGGCCGGGCAGAACCTCGACTGCATCATGCTGCCGAAGGTGCAGACGGCCGAGCAGATCGTCGCGCTCGACCTTCTGCTCACCCAGATCGAGAAGACCATGGGCTTCGAGGTCGGCAAGATCGGCATCGAGGCGCAGATCGAGAACGCGCAGGGCCTGAACAACGTCAACGAGATCGCGACGGCCTCCCAGCGCGTCGAGACGATCATCTTCGGCCCGGCCGACTTCATGGCGTCGATCAACATGAAGTCGCTGGTCGTGGGCGAGCAGCCGCCCGGCTACCCGGCGGACGCCTACCACTACATCCTGATGAAGATCCTGATGGCCGCCCGCGCCAACAACCTCCAGGCGATCGACGGCCCCTACCTCCAGATCCGCAACATCGACGGCTACCGCGAGGTCGCCCAGCGCGCCGCCGCGCTCGGTTTCGACGGCAAGTGGGTGCTGCACCCGGGCCAGGTCGAGGCGTCCAACGAGATCTTCTCGCCCTCGCAGGAGGACTACGACCACGCCGAGCTGATCCTGGACGCGTACGACTACTACACGTCCGAGGCGGGCGGCAAGAAGGGCTCGGCGATGCTCGGCGACGAGATGATCGACGAGGCCAGCCGCAAGATGGCGCTCGTCATCTCCGGCAAGGGCCGCGCGGCCGGCATGCAGCGCACCAGCAAGTTCGAGATTCCGGAGGCGTGAGCATGCAGTTCGGGCGCACCTACGAGGAGTTCGAGGTCGGGGCGACGTACAAGCACTGGCCGGGGAAGACGGTCACGGAGTACGACGACCACCTGTTCTGTCTCCTCACCATGAACCACCACCCGCTCCACATGGACACCAACTATGCGGAGAAGACGACGGACTTCGGCAAGAACGTCGTCGTCGGGAACTACATCTACTCGCTGCTGCTCGGCATGAGCGTGCCGGACATCTCCGGCAAGGCGATCGCCAACCTGGAGATCGAGTCGCTCAAGCACGTGGCGCCGACCTTCCACGGCGACACGATCTACGGCCAGACGACCGTCCTCGACAAGTGGCCGTCGAAGTCGAAGAACGACCGCGGCATCGTCTACGTCGAGACCAAGGGCTACAAGCAGGACGGCACGCTGGTCTGCGTGTTCCGCCGCAAGGTCATGGTCCCGACCGAGACGTACATCAAGGAGCGCGGCGGCGAACAGCCCGGCCGCCCGGAACTTCAGGAGGGCTGAGCCCGATGGCACGCCTCGCCCGGACCGCCGGTCTGACCGACGTCCAGCAGGAAATCCTCTCCACCGTCCGCGACTTCGTGGACAAGGAGATCATCCCGGTCGCGACCGAGCTGGAGCACCGCGACGAGTACCCGCAGGCGATCGTCGACGGGCTCAAGGAGTTGGGCCTGTTCGGGCTCATGATCCCGGAGGAGTACGGCGGTCTGGGCGAGTCGCTCCTGACGTACGCGCTGTGCGTCGAGGAGATCGCCCGCGGGTGGATGTCGGTGTCCGGCATCATCAACACCCACTTCATCGTGGCGTACATGCTCAAGCAGCACGGCACGCAGGAGCAGAAGGACCACTTCCTGCCGCGCATGGCGGCCGGCGACATCCGGGGCGCCTTCTCGATGTCGGAGCCGGGCCTGGGTTCGGATGTGTCGGCCATCACGTCCAAGGCGGTCAAGGACGGCGACGAATACGTCCTGAACGGCCAGAAGATGTGGCTGACGAACGGCGGGACGTCAAGTCTGGTCGCCGTTCTCGTCCGAAGTGATGAAGGACACCCTGAGGGCACCGCGCCCCACAAGTCGATGACGACCTTCCTCGTCGAGAAGGAGCCCGGCTTCGGAGAGGTCCGCCCCGGCCTCACCATCCCCGGGAAGATCGACAAGATGGGGTACAAGGGCGTCGACACCACCGAGTTGATCATGGATGGCCTGCGGATTCCGGCCGATCGCGTGCTCGGCGGCGTCACCGGCCGAGGTTTTTACCAAATGATGGACGGCGTGGAAGTCGGCCGCGTCAATGTCGCGGCACGTGGCTGCGGCGTCGCTCAGCGTGCCTTCGAACTCGGCGTCCAGTACGCCCAGCAGCGTCACACTTTCGGCAAACCGATCGCCCAGCACCAGGCGATCCAGTTCAAGCTGGCCGAGATGGCTACCAAGGTCGAGGCCGCTCATGCGATGATGGTCAACGCGGCACGCAAAAAGGACTCCGGGGAGCGAAACGACCTTGAGGCTGGGATGGCGAAGTACCTCGCCTCCGAGTACTGCAAGGAGGTCGTGGAGGACTCCTTCCGGATCCACGGCGGCTACGGCTTCTCCAAGGAGTACGAGATCGAGCGCCTCTACCGAGAGGCACCGATGCTGCTCATCGGTGAAGGTACCGCCGAGATCCAGAAAATGATCATCGGTCGCAGGCTGCTCGAAGAGTATCGATTCCAGGGCTAGATGTCCGGATACGGGGTGTTTTCTTGGAGAAGAAGATCACACCCCGTCAACACTCTTCAGCCGCCGACTCGGCTTCCTGGCTTGCCCAGTTGTGGTCACCGACCGGTACGATCCCCGGAAAGCCGCCGTCCCCCGTCACAGCGCGGCATCATCCGCTACGAAGGTCATCCATGCCCCACAGCCAAACCTCTGCACCTCGCGACAGCCAGGTCGGCGTACGCCTCGCGCGCGGAGCATCGCCGTGGCTTCTCCCGACCGTCGCCACCGCAGCCCTCAGCCTGGTGCGCGCGCGCAAGTCCGGCGCCGCCAAGGCCGTCGCCGTGCCCGCCACCGCGCTCGCGGCGGGCATGCTGTGGTTCTTCCGCGACCCCGAGCGCGAGATCGCCACGGGCAGGGTCATCTCGCCCGCCGACGGTGTGGTGCAGAGCATCATGCCGTGGAAGGACGGCCGCACCCGCGTCGCGATCTTCATGAGCCCGCTCAACGTCCACGTCAACCGCGCGCCCCTCTCCGGCACGGTGACGTCGGTCGAGCACATCCCGGGTGGGTTCGTTCCGGCGTTCAACAAGGAGAGCGAGAACAACGAGCGCGTAGTCTGGCATTTCGACACCGAACTCGGTGACATCGAGATGATCCAGATCGCCGGCGCGGTGGCCCGCCGCATCGTCCCCTACATCCCGCAGGGCACGAAGGTCGAGCAGGGTGACCGCATCGGTCTGATCCGCTTCGGGTCGCGCGTCGACATCTACCTGCCCGAGGGCGTGGATGTCGCGGTCGAGGTCGGTCAGAAGACCGTGGCTGGGGTGACTCGCATTGACCGTGATTGATCCGGAGACACAGGCGGGCTGGGTGCCCGAGGCCGACGAGGTCGACGACGAGGAGGAGATGCCTCTTTCTCTCCGCCTCTCAATAGCGGACACCCTCACCCTCGGCAATGCCACGTGCGGCTTCATGGCGGTGTACTTCACCACCACCGGCATCCTGATCCCGCACCTCACCGGCAGCCAGGAGTCCGGCATGGCCCGCCACAGCGCGGCCACGGCGGTCATCCTGATGCTGTGCGCGGCGGTCTTCGACCTGTTCGACGGCCTGGTGGCACGCAAGCTGCGCTCCTCCCCCATGGGCGCGGAGCTGGACAACCTCTCGGACCTGATCAGCTTCGGTCTGGCACCGGCGTACTTCGTCCTCGTCTACGGGATGGTCGCCGACGACGCCCACCAGAGAGTGGCCGCGGTCGGGGCGATCGTGGTGCTCCTGGCCGTGGTGCTGCGGCTGGCGCGGTTCTCCTGTGTGACGGTGCCGAACGGCATGTTCCAGGGCATGCCCTCGCCGTTCGGGGCGCTGACGGTGGTCTCGATCGTTCTGCTGGAGCTGCCCTTCGTGGCGACGCTCCTGGCGATCCTGGGCACCGCCTGGCTGATGGTGAGCCGGGTCGAGTACCCGAAGCCGAGGGGCCGCCTCGCGGTCGCGATGCTCTCCTGGATCGTGGCGGCGATGGGCCTGCTGGCCGGCTGGGCGTTCGACGCCCCGAGCGGTCAGCTGCTCCTCCAGACCGGCTGTGCGCTGCAGCTGGTCATGGGCGCGGTCATCCCGCTGTTCGCCACGGCCCGCCGGGTGAACAACTTCCGCGACAACCGTCGCGAGGCGCGGGCGGCGCAGCTGCCGTAGGCGAGATGTGCGAGAGGGCCCGAACCGATTCCGGTTCGGGCCCTCTCCGCGTTCTCAGGGGGTGTACGACTGTGCCGCCTCCGAGGCCTCCGCCTCCCGGACGACCTTCATGCCGCCCGTCACGCTCTTGTCGGGCTGAAGGATCACGCTCTCCCGGGAGGAGGGCGCCTTGGGATCGGTGAAGTTCTGGACGGGGCCGAAGCCGAGGTCGAAGGAGTCGATCGTGAGCAGGGCCTTGTCGACGCCGGCCCGGGTGAGGTCCTTGTTCGCGCAGGCCTTCTTCAGGGCCTCGCCGAAGGCGGACGCGGCGGTCCAGCCGGCCACGATGCCGTTGTCGAGGGCGTCCTTCGGGTAGGCGGCCCGGTAGTCGGCGACGAGCTTCTTCGCCTGCGGGGTGTCGGCACCGATGGGGAGCGAGGGCGAGGCCACGTAGTAGTTCTTCATCAGGGCCGGGCCCGCCTGGGTGGCGAGGAGCTGGGGGGCGAAGGCGGAGTTGTTGCCGATGACCGGCACGTCGAAGCCGCTCGCCGCGGAGACGCCGACGAGCGAGGCGGCCTGACGCGGGCCCGCGCTGAGGACGATCGCCTTGACGCCGGCCTGCTTGAGGGCGGCGACCTGGGCGGTCATGTCGTTGTCGGTCGGTTTGATCTTCTGCTCGACGACGGTCAGGCCGGCCTCCTTCGCCATGTGCTTCGAGCCGGCCAGGGCGCTCTCGCCGTAGTCGCCCTCGAAGTACACATGGCCGATCTTGTCGCCCTTCCTGATGCCCTTGTCCTTCATCAGGAAGTCGACGGCGTTGATCGTCTCGATGTCGTACGTGGAGCCGATGACCCGGATGTACGGGCTGCCCAGCAGCGCCGCCGACCAGGCCTGCGGCAGCACCAGGCCCTTGTCCTGGCCGTCGACGCGCTGCTTGACCGCGGCGACGAACGGGGAGCCGATGAACTGCGCGAAGCCCAGCACCTTCGGCTCCAGCTCGGTGTAGCCGGAGACGGCCTTCTGCGGGTCGTAGCCGTGGTCGCGGACGGTGAGGGCCACCTTGTAGCCGCAGACGCCTCCGGCGGCGTTCAGCTGCTTCACGTACAGCTGCTGGGCCTGGGTGACGCTCTTGCCGAGAGTGGCGTAGACGCCGGTCATGTCGGTGAGGGCGCCGAGGCTGATCGTCTTGCCGGAGATGCCCTCCGCGGTCTTCACCCCGCCAGCGGACTGCTCGCCGCTGTCGTCGTCCTTGGCCTTGGAGCTGCAACCGGCCAGCAGGAGCAGGGCGGCGAGGGCGCCGGCGGCGGCCCTGGTCGGGTACGTCGTGGTGGTCATCGTTCCTCCGTGAGGGTTCTGGTGCGACGCCGGGCGGCCGGTCCGACCAGGCCGCCGGGCAGGAACAGCACCACCAGCACGACGGCGGCGCCGTAGAGGTACCGGGACGCCTCGCCCGGTGCGATCCCGCCCGTGCCGGGGGCGGAGACCAGGGGCAGCGCGTCGCTGTAGCGGGTCAGCAGCTGCGGCAGCAGGGAGACGAACACAGCCCCGGCGACCGCGCCGGAGACCGATCCGAGCCCGCCGATGACGATCATGGCGAGGTATTCGAGGGACAGCGTGATGCCGAAGTAGTCCGGCACGGTCCGCTGGAAGACCAGGGCGAGGACCACGCCCGCCAGGCCCGCGTACATCGAGGACAGCACGAAGACGGCGGCGCGGTACCGGGCCACCGGCACCCCGATCACGCCGGCCGCGATGCGATGGTCGCGGATGGCGTTCATGGCCCGGCCCGGACGGCCGCGCAGGACGCCCCGGGCGAACAGCGCGCCGGCCAGGAGGGCGAGCAGACCGGCGTACCAGAGTTTCTCCACCGAGCCGAACGGGACGTCGGCGACGAGGAGTTCGCGATCGTCGAAGGTGAGGCCGAAGAGGTTCAGGGGCGGTACGTCGCGGCCGTTGGCGCCGCCGGTCAGGTCGTGGGCGTTGAACATCACGTGCTGGCCGATGAAGACCAGGGCGAGGGTGGCGATGCCCAGGTAGGCGCCGCTGAGGCGGCCGGAGATGGGGCTGAACAGGCCGCCCGCGGCGCCGGCCACCAGCACCGCCAGCACGGCCGCGAGCCAGGTCGGCAGGCCCAGGCCGGTCAGGCCGTCGCCGCCGTCGGCCGCGAAGACGCAGTAGCCGTAGGCGCCGACGGCGAGGAAGAAGGCGTGGCCCATGGAGAGCTGGCCGGTGGCGCCGGTGAGGAGGTTGATGCCGATCGCGCCGAGGGCGGCGGCCATGGCGAACAGGCCCGCCTGGAGCCAGAAACGGTCGAGGTAGAAGGGGAGGGCCAGGAGGAGGACGGCCGCGGCGGTCCACAGGTACGTCCGCGCGCCGAGGAGCCGGAGCGGCCTCACGAGGGCTTCAGACACGGGCCAGCTCCTTCGTGCCGAACAGCCCGGCGGGCCGGACGAGCAGGATCGCGACCATGACCAGGTACGGCGCGAGATCGCCCAACCCCCGGCCCAGGAAGGTCAGATCGCTCTGGTAGCCGGTGGCCAGCGACTCGGTGACACCGACGAGCAGGCCGCCCACCAGCGCGCCCGTCGTGGAGTCCAGGCCGCCGAGGATCGCCGCCGGGAAGGCTTTGAGCGCGGCCAGTGACGTGGCCCGCTCCAGGCCCGGTGTCGGGAAGACGGTGAGGAACAGCGCGGCGACGGCGGCCAGGCCCCCGGCCACCGCCCAGGCGCCGAGCGACACCCTGCCCAGCCGTACGCCCATCAGCGCGGCCGTCTCGGCGCTCTCCGCCGCCGCCCGCATCGCCACGCCCCACGAGGTGTACCGGAAGACCAGCAGGAACCCGGTGATGAGCAGCGCCGCCGCGACGAACGCGGCGATCCGGGTGTGGGCGAGGGACACCGGTCCGAGGTGGAGGACCGCGTCGCCCCACGGGTCGCCGAGCGCCAGGACGTCCGTGCCGATACGGCGGGTCAGTTCGGTGGTGAGCAGGATGTCGACGCCGATCGTGACGATGGCGAGGACGCTGTGGTCGGAGCCCCGGTAGCGCCGCATCACCAGGAACTCCACGGCCGCCCCGACCAGCGCGGCACCCGCGATCCCGAACAGCAGCGCGGGCCAGAAGCCGAGGTCGTCGTGGAGGGTGGCGGTGACGTAGCCGCCCGCCAGCAGCAGTGACGCGTGGGCGAAGTTCACCACCTCGGTGGCGCGGAAGATCACCACGAATCCGAGGGCGATCAGCGCGTACACCGACCCCAACGACACGCCGTTGAGGAGGATTTCGGCGAAGGTGCTCATGTTCCGGCTCCCAGGTAGGCCGCTACGACGGCCGGGTCGTTCTGTACGTCGGCGGGGGCGCCGTCGGCGATGCGGCGCCCGAAGTCCAGTACGGTCACCGCGTCCGCGAGCCGCATCACCACCCCCATGTCGTGTTCCACCAGCACGATCGAGATGCCGAGACCGTCACGGACTCCCGCGATCACGGCGGCCGTCCGGCGGCGTTCGGCGGCGTTCATCCCGGCGACGGGTTCGTCGAGGAGCAGCAGCCGCGGCTCCATGCAGAGCGCGCGGGCGAGTTCGGCGAGCTTCTGCTGCCCGTAGGGCAGGGAGCCCGCCGGGCGGTCCAGGCAGTCCGTGATGCCGACGAACTCGGCTATCTCGCGGACGCGTTCGCGGTGGACGCGTTCCTCGCGGGCGGCCGCGGGGAGGCGAAGTCCGGCCGCGAGGAAGCCGGTTCGGGTCAGGCGGTGCCGCCCCAGCAGGAGGCTGTCCTCGACCGTGGCGCGCGGCGGCAGGGCGAGGTTCTGGAAGATGCGGGCGATCCCGAGGCCGGCGATGCGGTGCGGAGGCATGCCGATGAGCTCGTGGTCGCCGAAGCGGACGCTGCCTTCGGTTGCCCGGTAGACGCCGGACAGGACGTTGAAACAGGTGGACTTGCCCGCACCGTTGGGGCCGATCAGGGCGTGGACGGTGCCGGGGCGGACGGTGAAGGAGACGTCGTCGAGGGCGGTGAGACCGGCGAAGCGGACGGTCAGACCGCGTACGTCGAGAGTGTCCACCGGGGTCACCCCTTCCATCGTGTGAGGGTCCGGGCGCCCGCCGTCTCCGCGTCGGCCGCCGCGTCCTCGTCGACCACGCCCAGGTAGCGGCGGCGGACCTCGTCGGAGGCGGATAGTTCGGCGGCCGGGCCCTCCAAGGTCACCTCGCCGACTTCGAGGACGTACGCGTGCGTGGCCAGGCGCAGGGCGAGGGCGGCGTTCTGCTCGACGAGGAGGACCGCGGTGCCCTGTGCGTTGATCTCGCGGACGGTGTCGGCGATCCGCTCGGCCATCAGCGGGGCGAGGCCGAGGGCGGGCTCGTCAAGGAGGAGGAAGCCGGGGGCGGCCATCAGGGCGCGGGCGACGGCGAGCATCTGCTGTTCGCCGCCGGAGAGCAACCCGGCGCGCTGGCGGGCGCGCTCGGCCAGTACGGGGAAGAGTTCGTGGACGCGGGCCAGGGACTCGGCGCGGCCCGCGCGGTCGCCGCCGAGGGCGCCCGCGCGCAGGTTGTCGGCGACCGTCATCCGGGCGAACACCCGCCTCCCCTCCGGGACCTGGGAGACACCGGCGGCCACCACCCGGTCCGGCGGCAGCCGGTCGAGGCGCCGGCCGCCCAGCCGCACCTCGCCGCCGGTGACCGTGCCGCCCTGGAAGGACAGCGTGCGGCTGATCGCGCGCAGCAGCGTCGACTTGCCCGCGCCGTTGCTGCCGAGGACCGTCACCACGGCCCCCTCCGGCACCTCCAGGGACACCCGGCGCAGGGCGCGCACGGGCCCGTACCCGACCGACAGGTCCCGCACCACGAGTCCGGATCCGACCATGGACTTCCCTTCTGTCCTCACTCGGTGTGGCGCTCACCCCAGCACCGGCGGGAGCCCCCGTCCACGGCCCGCGGCGGAATCGCTGCGGGTGCCCAGCGGGCCGGTGCCGCGGTTGTGCGCGCGCACAACGCTGCGTGTCAGGGGCCTGTGCGGGGCCGGGCCCAGGTGGCATCCTCCGGGCATGGGAGGGCGACGGCCGCGTACCGGTCATGACTGGAAGCTGCTCGCGGAGTCCTGCACGGCTCTGCTGGAACGGGTGCCGGAGCTCGTCGACGAGCACCTCAGGCAACTCTTCGACCACTCCCCCGTCTACGCGCAGGTGCTGCCGTACGACCAGCAGTGGCGGGAGGCGGAGGAAGCGATACGGATCGGGATCGAGACGATCTCCGCGCCGCGGGACTCGCCCCGCCGCGACCTGGACTACGCCGAGGACGCGGGGCGGCGCCGCGCCCAGCAGGGGCTGCCCCTGGACCTGCTGGTCCACGCCTACCGCAACGCGGGCTATCTGGTGTGGGACGCGCTGGTGGAGGGCGCGGCGGGGCGGGAGCCGGAGCGGCTGGCGGCGCTGATGCGGTCGACGACGATGGTGTGGTCGGCGGTGGACGCGCAGGCGGAGGCCGCGTCGGAGGCGTACCGGGCGACGGAGGCGGAGCTGCGGCGGCGCACGGACGAGCAGTTGCAGGCGCTGCTCGACGCGCTGCTGGAGGGCAAGGCGACGCCGGGGCTCGCGGCGCGGGCGGCGGCGGGGCTGGATCTGCCGGAGCACGGTCCGTACGCGGTGGTGGTGCTGCGGGCCGAGCGGCGGGACGCGGGCGAGCGGCCGGTGCAGGGGGCCGGGTTCCGGTTCATCTGGCGGATGCGGGCCGACGGCGAGGTGGGGGTGGTGGCCCTCTCCCCCGGTCAGGGGCTGGACGGGGTGGCGCGGGTGCTGGACGGGCGGTGCTCGGGACCGGGCGGGATCAGTCCGGTGGTGCCGGGGCTGGCCGAGCTGGGGCGGGCCCGGCGGTTGGCCGAGCTGGCGCTGCGGACCTGCCCGCCGGACGGTACCGCCGTCGTACGTCTCGATCAGCGCATGCCGACGGCGCTCGTGGTGAGTCAGCCGGAGCTGGCCGACCGGCTGGTGTCGGACGTGTTCGGCGGCCTCCTCGAACTGGAGCCGGCCGACCGGGCCGTGCTGCTGGAGACCCTCGATGTGTGGCTGGTCTGCGAGGGTTCGGCGGGCCGGGCCGCCGGGCGGCTGTACTGCCACCGCAACACGGTCTTCAACCGGCTGCGGCGCCTGGAACAGCTGACGTCGCGGTCGCTGGCCCGGCCCCGGGACCTGATCGAGATGACGCTGGCGCTGGACGCGTACCGGTTGTCCGGCGCCAGGAGGTGAGCCTCACGCCGCGGCGGCCCGTCCCGGGAGGTGGGCCTTTCAGGTGGTCGTTCACAGGAGATGGGCCGTGGCTGTCCCAGGGGGTGGGCAGGCCGCGGAGCCTTCCCAGGAGGAGGACTGGGTGGCCCGTCCCAGGAGGTAAAATCCGGCAACCCGTCCCGGAAGGTAGGACCCGGAGGTAAGCCCGGGAGACCCACCGCAGAAGGTGAGCCCCAGCAACCCGTCCCTGGAGGTGAGCCCCAGAGGCCCACCCCAGATGGTGAGCCCCGGCGGCTCGTCCCAGGCGGTTGGGTGGGGTCAGCTCAGGAAGTCCCGGGCGATCTGTTCCGCCACCCGTTCCAGGATCGGGCCGGCGTCCGCGATGCACTTCGCCACGTCCGGCTCGACCTCGGTGAGCGGGTAGGCCCGTCGGATGCCGGCCTTGCCGAGGGCCTCCGGGGGCAGGGTGAGGCGGCCGCACACCGCGACGACCTCCTTGTCGGCGGCGCGGGCCGCGGCGGCGACGCCCGCGGGGGCCTTGCCGTGCAGGGTCTGCTCGTCGAGGGAGCCCTCGCCGGTGATGACCAGGTCGGCCTGTTCCAGCGCGGGCGTGAAGCCGAGGACGTCGAGCATGACGTCGATGCCGGCCCGGAACCGGGCGCCGAGGAGGAGCGCGCCGTAGCCGATGCCGCCCGCGGCGCCCGCGCCCGGTGACGCGGCGTACTCGGCGGCCCGGGAGCCGACCGCGTCCTCCAGCACGCGCGCGTAGTGGGCGAGCGCGGCGTCCAGGGTCGCCACGTCGTCCGGGGAGGCGCCCTTCTGCGGGCCGTAGACCGCGGGCGCGCCCTTCGGGCCGGTCAGCGGGTTGTCGACGTCGCTGGCGAGGACCAGCTCCACGTCGGCGAAGCGCGGGTCGAGGCCGGACAGGTCGGCCGCGGCCAGCTCGGCGAGGCCGCCGCCGCCCGGGGCGACCGGCTCGCCGTTCCTGTCCAGGAACCGGGCGCCGAGGGCGGTGAGCATGCCGGCGCCGCCGTCGGTGGTGGCGCTGCCGCCGACGCCGAAGACGATGGTGCGGGCGCCCGCGTCGAGCGCGGCCCGCAGCAGCTCGCCGGAGCCGTAGGTGGACGAGGTGAGGGGGGCGAAGACGCCCTTCGGGAGCCGCTGGAGGCCGCTGGCCTCGGCCATCTCCACCACGGCGGTGTCGCCGCGCAGCGCGAAAGCGGCCGTGACCTCCTGGCCGAGGGGCCCGGCGACCTTGATCTCGTGCCGTTCGAAACCGGCCGCGACCGCCGCGTCCACGGTGCCGTCGCCGCCGTCGGCCACGGGCAGCGCCTCGACGACGAGATCCGGCACGACCCGGCGCAGCCCGGCCGTCACCCGCTCGGCGACCTGCACGGCCGTCAGCGATCCCTTGAACTTGTCCGCGGCGATGAGCACCCTCTCCGTGCCCCTGCCTGCAGCGTCAGCCACTTGCCATCCCCTTGCTCTCCGGGCCCGACGCACGTCGGGGCCAGTCGCGCCGCTGTGACCATAACCGGAGCCCGCCCTCGCCGTCATGCCCTGCCCGGACCTTGAGAAGCTGCTGCGCCCCCGCTGTGCAGGGGCCCGGAATCGGGTAAACCGGTCCTATGACCCCTGTGGGCACCGCACCAGAGCTCGCCGACCGCGTCCTCGGGGGCTGGCTGGGCCGGATCGCGGGCAACATGCTCGGCAAGCCGGTCGAGCAGGGCGACCTGTGGACGCGGGACCGGATCGACGCCTATCTCCGGCAGGCCGCCGCCCTGCCGCTGACCGACTATCTGCCGGAGCCGCCGAGCGAGAGCGAGGGCTTCGAGCTGCGCCCGGAGTGGCGCCAGTGCGTACGCGGCCGCATCCACGGCAGCTGCCGTGACGACGACGTGGACTACGCCATCCTCGGCCTGGACCTGCTGGAGACCCACGGCTTCGACTTCAGCACCGAACAGGTCGGCGACCTGTGGCTGCTCAGGCTGCCGTACCTCCAGACGTTCACCGCCGAGCGGGCCGCCTACCGCAATCTCGCCAACGGGCTGAAGCCGCCGCTGACGGCGACCTACGACAACCCCTACCAGGAGTGGATCGGGGCGCTGATCCGCGCCGACATCTACGGCTGGACCTGCCCCGGCGTGCCGCGCCGGGCGGCCTCGCTGGCCCGGCGGGACGCGGTGCTCTCGCACACCGGCAACGGCGTGTACGGGGCGATGTGGGCGGCGGCGCTGGTGTCGGCGGCGTTCACGGCGGCGACCGTGCGGCAGGCCCTGGACCAGGCGCTGACCGTCGTACCGGCGAGCAGCCGGCTGGCCCGGACCGTGCGCCGGGTGATCTCCCTGCACGACACCCGGATGGCCTGGGAGGACACCCTGACGACGGTCGCCGCGGAGACCGCCGGGCTGGGCTGGATCCACACGATCCCGAACGCCGCGGTGCTCACCGCCGGGCTGCTCTACGGCGACGGCGACTTCACCCGGACCGTCGCGCTGACGGTCCGCGGCGGACTGGACACCGACTCCAACGGGGCCACGGCCGGGTCCGTGGCCGGGGTGCTGACCGGCGCGGCGGCCATTCCGGCGCAGTGGAAGGACCCGCTGGAGGACACGGTGCGCAGCGCGGTGTTCGGGTTCGACGGGGTGCGGATCAGCGAGCTGGCGGAGCGGACCGTGCGGTTGATCGACGGTGAGTGATGCGCCGTGACGGAACTACCCTTCAGAGATGACCAGCGCTCAGGACTTCGCCACGTACATCGCCGGCCTGCCCCGCATCCTGGCCGGTGCCGCCGCCCTCTTCCGCGACAGCGCGGGGCGGGTGCTGCTCGTCGAGCCCAACTACCGTGACGGCTGGGCGCTTCCGGGCGGCACCATCGAGTCGGACGACGGCGAGACCCCGCGTCAGGGGGCGCGTCGCGAGACGCTCGAGGAGATCGGCCTGGACCGCGAACTCGGGCGGCTGCTGGCCGTGGACTGGGTGTACCGGGCGGGCATGCCGCCGCTGGTGGCGTACTTGTACGACGGCGGGGTCCTCGGCGAGGACGACTTCAAGGCGATCCGGCTCCAGGAGGAGGAGCTGCTGTCGTGGCGGCTCGTGCCGCGGGAGGAGCTGGACGACTATCTGCTGGGTTTCCTGGGCGGCCGGGTGCGGGCCGCGCTGGACGTTCTCGCGGACGGTGCGGGAACGGCCGAGCTGGAAAACGGCCGACGGGTTTTCTGACGCCTGCTGATTCACGTGTTCCGCACCGTGAATCACCCTGCCCGAGCGCGTTCCAGAAGCTACGCCCTTGCGCGTATGGACCCCCTGTATCCACGCCAATAGCGTGCGACTCCTCGCCTTATCCGCAGGTACCGGTGGCACGCGTTTGCCGTGCCGCCGGATTCGATCACAGGGGGAAACATGCGGGTAATCGTTCAGATGCGCCCGGAACCCGATGTCGTCCAGGCCGTCGTGGATCCGTCCGTCAGCACTCCGCCGGCCTCCGACGTCGCCGGTTCACTGCCCGGTGTCGTCCTGGATGCGGAGTTCGTGCCGGTGCCGGTGCCGCAGCCCAAGCCGGCGTTCCCCGACGGCGATCCGCTGTCGCTGGACCAGCCGCTCACCTTCTCGCTGGCTCCCGAGGAGGCGAGCGTCCTGGTGCGCGGCGAGATCGAGGACCGTGACGGCGCCGCCCGGCTGGCGATGCTGGGCAGCAGGCGGGCGGACGTCGTCGGGGTCTCCGCCGACCCGGTCGTCGAGACGATGCCCACCTGCGGCAACACGCCTCCGGTCGGCGACTGGCACGACGTGCAGCGGCTCGTCACGGACGCGCTGAAGAGCGAGGGGCTGGACGGGACGGGCGTTCCGCTGGCCATCGTCGACACCGGCATCAACGTCGCCCACCTCGGTCAGGTCCTCGGCTCGCCCGTCACGGTCGACGCGGCGCGCAGCTGGAAGCCGCCGGGTGTGACCGGCGACTTCGGGCAGTTCCCGGTGAACCACGGCACGATGTGCGCGTTCGACGCGCTGATCGTGGCCCGCAAGGCGTCGCTCCTCGACATTCCCGTGCTGCTCTCGCAGCGCCAGGGCGCCACCGTGATGGAGGGCCTGCTCTCCGACGCGATCTCCGCGTACGCGCATCTGTGGGGGCTGCTGGAGCAGATGCCGCGCGAGCAGCGCCGGATGGTCATCAGCAACAGCTGGGGGTCGTTCAAGCCGACGTGGGACTTCCCGCCGGGGCACCCGGGCAACTACTCCGACAACCGCGCCCACCCCTTCAACCTGATCGTCGCCGCCCTGGAGGGGTCCGGCGCGGACATCCTGTTCGCCGCGGGCAACTGCGGTACGGAGTGCCCCGACGGGCGCTGCGGGTTCCCGAGCCGGCCCGTCAACGGGGCGAACTCGCACCCGGGCGTGCTGTCCGTGGCCGGTGTGGACACCCGCGACGCCCGGGTCGGCTACTCGTCCCAGGGGCCGGGGCGGCTCGCCGTCCGCAAGCCGGACATCGCCACGTACACGCACTTCAGCGGCTCGAAGGCGTTCGGCCAGAACAGCCCCGACTCGGGGACCTCGGCGGCCTGTCCGGTCGCGGCGGGTGTGGTCGCCGCGGTACGCGGCAAGGTGTCGGTGAAGGAGCTGTCGCCGTCCCGGATGCGTACGCTGATCCGCCGGTCCGCGCACGACGCGGGCGGGCACGGCTACGACTTCGACTACGGGTACGGCATCATCAACACCCCGTCGCTGGTCGACGCGGTGCGCCGGCTCGGCAAGACCAACGCCCGCCTGTAGGAGACCCATGGCTCCCGAGCGCCCGACCGTCCTCATCACCGTGACCCTGCCGCCGGGGGCGGCGCTCGCGGACGCCCGGCGCCGTCTCGGCCTCGCCGACGACGAGGTCGACACGGCGTACGGCCTGGTCCCCGTGGACCCGGCCCACGGCACCTATGCGCTGCTGGTGACCGAGGAGGCCGCGGCGAGGCTCCCGGGAGCGCCGGAGGCGAAGGGGGCGTACCAGGGGCCCTTCGCCAACCCGAAGATCGAGCCGTTCGGGCCGGTGCAGCCGAAGGAGGAGGAGACGGGCGGGGGCGAAGGCGAGGGCTGACATAACCGCTCGCCCTGCCCCACCCCGCCGATCTACTCTCGGCCGCATGAACAAGCCCCTCGTGGCGCTTCTCAGTGGCGCAGGTATTTCGACCGACTCGGGGATTCCGGACTATCGCGGCCCGAACGGGTTGTGGCGCCGTGACCCCGAGGCGGAAAAGCTCGTGACGTACGACTACTACATGAGCGATCCGGATATTCGGCGCCGGTCGTGGCTGATGCGCAAGGAGAGTCAGGCGCTCGCGGCGGAGCCGAACGCCGCGCATTTCGCGGTGGCCGAACTGGAGAAGTCCGGGGTGCCGGTGCGGGTCATCACGCAGAATGTCGACGGATTGCATCAGCTCGCCGGAATGCCGGCCCGCAAGGTGCTCGAACTGCACGGCACCGCACGGCAGGTGGTGTGCACCCGGTGCCAGGTGCGCGGCCCCATGGACGACGTGCTCGCGCGGCTCGACGCCGGGGAGGACGACCCGGCCTGTCCGGCGTGCGGCGGAATCCTGAAGTCCGCGACGGTGATGTTCGGCGAGCGCCTCGACCCCGTCGTGCTCGGCGAGGCCGTCGCGATCACCAAGGCCTGCCAGGTCTTCATCGCCGTCGGCAGCAGCCTCCAGGTGCAGCCCGCCGCGGGGCTGGCCGGTGTCGCCGCGGAGCACGGAGCCCGCCTGATCATCGTCAACGCCGAGCCGACCCCGTACGACGAAGTCGCCGACGAGGTCGTACGGGAACCGATCGGTACGGCGCTGCCCGAACTGCTGCGACGACTCCGGGAGCAGCCGGCCGACGTGTAGGGCCCTAGAAGAGCGCCGCCCCGCGCTCGAAGTCCAGCAGTCGCTGCTTGCGTTCCAGACCGCCGCCGTAGCCGGTCAGGCTGCCGTCGGAGCCCACGACGCGGTGGCAGGGGACGATGATGCTGATCGGGTTCTTGCCGTTGGCGAGGCCCACCGCGCGGGAGGCGCCGGGGTTGCCGAGGGCCTCGGCGAGGTCGCCGTAGGAGCGGGTCTCGCCGTAGGGGATGCGCAGGAGTTGTTCCCAGACGCTGCGCTGGAACGGGGTTCCGTGCAGGTGGAGTTCGAGGGTGAAGTCCTTCAACTCGGAGGCGAAGTAGGCCTCCAGCTGGTCCACCGCCGCGCCGAAGGGGCGGTCGTCGCGTTCGCCGAAGGTCTCCTGGCCGGGGCGGTGGCGCTGGTCGGTCATGTAGAGGTTGCTCAGGATGCCGTCGGTCGCGACCAGGGTCAGGGCGCCGTACGGGCTGTCGATGACGGTGTGCTGCTTGTGCTGGGTCACGGAAGATCCTTATACCGGAAGGAAGTTGATCGGGTGGCTGTCGGTCGCCCACAGGTACTGGACGGCGTACGCCCGCCACGGCCGCCAGGCCGCCGCCCGGGCCGTCAGCGCCGCCGGGGTGGAGGGCAGGCCCAGCTCCTGGGCGGCCTTGCGGATGCCGAGGTCGGTGGGGAGGAAGGCGTCGGGGTCGCCGAGGGCGCGCATCGCGATGACGTCGGCCGTCCAGGGGCCGAAGCCGGGCAGGGCGAGGAGGCGGGCGCGGGTCTCCGTCCAGTCGCTCTCCACGCCCAGGTTCAGGGCGCCGTCGGCCAGTTGGCCGACGAGGGTGGTGAAGGTGGTGCGACGGGTGCGGGGCATGGCCAGTGACTCGGGGTCCAGGCGGGCCAGTTGCTCCGGAGACGGGAAGAGATGGGTGAGTCCGCCCTCGGGGTCGTCGACGGGATCGCCGTGGGCCGCGACCAGGCGGGCCGCGTGGGTGCGGGCGGCGGCCGTCGACACCTGCTGGCCGAGGACCGCCCGTACCGCGAACTCCGCCTCGTCCACCGTGCGCGGCACCCGTCGTCCGGGGGCTTTCGCGACCAGCGGCGCCAGTACCGGGTCCGTGCGCAACTGGTCGTCGATCGCCACCGGATCGGCGTCCAGGTCGAGCAGGCGGCGGCAGCGGCTGATGGCGACCGTCAGATCGCGCAGGTCGCTCAGGGTGAGGCGGCAGGCGACGTGGTCGGGGTTGGGGCTCAGCGCCACGACGCCGTGGCCGTACGGCAGCCGGAGCGTGCGGCGGTAGGCGCCGTCCCGCCACTCCTCCACCCCCGGCACGGCGGTCGCCGCGAGGTGGCCGAAGAGGTTGTCGGGGTTGAGGGGAGCACGGAACGGCAGCCGGAGGGTCAGGGATCCGGCGGTGCCCGAGACCTGTCCCGCCGCCCTGCGCGGCACCCGTGCCCGCAGCTCGCTGGGTGAGAGGGCGAACACCTCGCGCACGGTGTCGTTGAAGGCGCGGATCGAGGAGAAGCCGGCGGCGAACGCGATCTCCGCCATCGGCAGGGCCGTCGTCTCGATCAACAGCCGTGCCGTCTGGGCACGTTGGGCGCGGGCCAAGGCGAGGGGGCCCGCGCCCAGCTCGGCGAGGAGCTGGCGTTCGACCTGCCGGGTGCTGTAGCCGAGGCGCGCGGCGAGTCCGGGTACGCCTTCGCGGTCCACGACGCCGTCGGCGATCAGGCGCATGGCCCGGGCGACCAGGTCCGCGCGCTCGTTCCACTCGGGGGAGCCGGGGCTGGTGTCCGGGCGGCAGCGCTTGCAGGCCCGGAACCCGGCCTGCTGGCAGGCCGCCGCACTGGGGTAGAACGTCATGTTCCCGGGCTTGGGCGGCACGACCGGGCAGCTGGGCCGGCAGTAGATGCGGGTGGTCAGGACCGCCGTGAAGAACCACCCGTCGAACCGGGCGTCCTTCGACTGGACGGCGCGCACGCAGCGCTCGGTGTCGGTGTGCATCCCCTTCTGCATGGGTCCAGCATGGTGCAGCGGGGGCCGGGCGGCTGGCGGGAATCCGACATCAGCCTTACGCTTGCTGCACCTGTCCGGATCGCCAGGCCGACTCCCGCAGCAGCCGCAGCCCGTTCAGGCCGACGAGGACGGTGGAGCCCTCGTGGCCCGCGACGCCGAGCGGCAGGGGCAGGTGTCCCACCAGGTCCCACACCACCAGGACGGTGATGAAGGTGCCCGCGATCACGAGATTCTGCACGACCAGCCGGCGGGCGGCCCGGGACAGCCGTACGACCGCCGGCACGGCCGTCAGCTCGTCCCGCACCACGACCGCGTCCGCGGTCTCCAGCGCGAGGTCGGAGCCCGCGCGGCCCATCGCGAGGCCGGAGTGGGCGGCGGCGAGCGCGGGGGCGTCGTTGACGCCGTCGCCGACGAAGAGCACCTTGCGGCCGGCGTCCTGCAGCTCCCGCACGGCCTTCACCTTGTCCTCGGGGAGCAGGCCGGCGCGGATGTCACCGAGACCGGCGGCCTCGGCGACGCGGGCGGCCGAGCGGGCGTTGTCGCCGGTCAGCAGGACGGGCGCGGTGCCGGTCAGGGCGGTGAGGGCGGCGGTCGTGGCGGGGGCGGCGGGGCGGAGGCGGTCGGTGAGGGCGAGGGTGCCGACGGGGGTGCCGTCGCGGGTGACCTGGACGACGGTGGCGTCGCTGTCGGCGCTCTCCGCCCGGCCGACGCTCACGGACCGCCCCGCCACGGTGGCGGCGACCCCGCTCCCCGGGACCGCGGTGAAGTCCTCGGCGTGCGTGATCCGCAGGTCCCGTGTCCGCGCCGCCGTCACGATCGCCCGGGCCAGCGGATGCTCACTGGGCAGTTCGGCCGCGGCGGCCAGGGCGAGCAGGGCGTCCGCGTCGAGGCCGGAGTCAGGCGCCGGGCGTACGGCCGTCACCTCGGGCGCGCCCTCGGTCAGCGTGCCGGTCTTGTCGAGGGCGGCCAGGTCGATCTCGCCCAGCCGCTCCATCGCGACCGCCGACTTGACCAGCACTCCGTGCCGGCCGGCGTTGGCGATGGCGGACAGCAGGGGCGGCATGGTCGCGAGGACGACCGCGCACGGCGAGGCGACGATCATGAACGTCATGGCACGGAGCAGCGCGTCGGCGAGGTCGGCGCCGAGGGCGAGCGGGACGGCGAAGACGGCGAGCGTGGCGGCCACGATCGCGACGGCGTAGCGCTGTTCGATCCGCTCGATGAAGAGCTGGGTCGGCGCCTTGGTACGGGACGCCTCCTCGACCAGGGTCACGATGCGGGCGATGACGGACTCGGCGGGGTCGCGCTCGACGCGGACGCGGAGGGCACCGGTGCCGTTGAGGGTGCCGGCGAAGACCTCGTCGCCGGGGCGCTTGACCACGGGGAGCGGTTCGCCGGTGATGGTCGCCTGGTCGGCCTCGCTGGTTCCGTCCAGGACCCGTCCGTCGGCGCCGATCCGCTCCCCCGGGCGGATCAACAGGAGGTCCCCGACGGCGAGTTCGGCGGTCGGCACGACGGTCTCCGCGCCGGAGCCGGCGACCCGGGTCGCGGTGGCGGGCGCGAGGTCGAGCAGGCCGCGCACCGAGTCGGCGGTGCGGGCGGTCGCCAGGGCCTCCAGGGCGCCGGAGGTGGCGAAGATGACGATCAGCAGGGCGCCGTCGAGGACCTGTCCGATGGCGGCGGCGCCGAGGGCGGCGACGATCATCAGCAGGTCGACGTCGAGGGTCTTCGCGCGCAGCGCCCGCAGCCCTTCGAGCGCGGGCTCCCAGCCGCCGGTGACATAGGCGACCGCGTACAGCGGCCCGGACGCCCAGGCGGGGGCGCCGGTCAGGTCCAGAGCCAGGCCGGCCAGGAAGGCGAGCGTCGCCGCGAGGGCCCAGCGGGCCTCGGGGAGGGCGAGGACGCGGGTGCGGCGGTGGGGTGCGGCGGGCGCGGGGGCAGGGGTGCGGTGGGGGGCGAGAGTCGCTGACACCTGGCTCACCATACAGGAACACATGAAGACTCATTCATCTGTTCATGTGCGGTGGGTAAGATGCCCCGCATGGGTCATGGAGCCGTCACCAGCACCGCCGAGGAGCGCGTACGCCTCGACGCGGGCAACGTCGCGAAGGTCGCCACCACGCTCCAGGCCCTGTCGACGCCCTCCCGGCTGCTGATCCTGGCGCGGCTGCGCGAAGGGCCGCTGCCCGCCACGGAGTTGGCGGCCGAGGTGGGCATGGAGCAGTCGGCCTGCTCGCACCAGCTGCGGCTGCTGCGCAACCTAGGCATGGTGGTCGGTGAGCGGCGCGGGCGCTCGGTCGTCTACGCGCTGCACGACCACCATGTCGCCGAACTCCTCGACCAGGCCGTCTACCACGTGGAGCACCTGCGGCTGGGGCTCAGTGACACGTCCGACTGAGACACCGTCGGCCGAGGCCGCGCGGCACCGCATGTGGCCGCTGTACGCGGCCGGGTTCACCACCGCGTTCGGCGCGCACGGCATCGCCGCGAACCTCGGCGCCGACACCGACGACGCCGTCACCTCGCTGCTCGTCCTGGGCGGACTGCTGGCGCTGTACGACGGCGCCGAGGTCGTGCTGAAGCCGGTGTTCGGCACCCTCGCCGACCGGATCGGGGCGCGGCCGGTGCTGCTGGGCGGGCTGCTGGCGTTCGCCGCGGCGTCCGCGCTGTACGCCGTCGCCGGCAGTCCGGGGTGGCTGTGGGCCGCCCGGCTCGGGCAGGGCGCGGCGGCCTCCGCCTTCTCCCCCGCCGCGTCGGCTCTGGTGGCCCGGCTGAATCCGGCGGTCAAGCACGGTCGGGCGTTCGGGAGTTACGGCTTCCACAAGTCGATCGGCTACACGCTGGGCCCGCTGCTCGGCGGGGTGCTGGTGTGGGCGGGCGGGTTGCGGCTGCTGTTCACCGTGCTGGCGCTGCTGGGCGCGGCGGTGGCGGTGTGGGCGCTGGTCGCCGTACCCGTCGTACCACCGTTGCCGCGGACTCGGCAGACGGTGCTGGACCTGGTGCGGCGGCTCGCCGACCCGGCGTTCCTGGTGCCGACGGCAGCGCTGGCCGGGGCGACCGCCGCGCTGTCGGTGGGTGTCGGGTTCCTGCCGGTGTCCGGGGCGGTGGCCGGGCTGGGGACGGTGGCGACCGGGGCGGCGGTGTCGGTGCTGGCCGCGGGTGCGGCGGTCGCACAGCCGCGGGCGGGGCGGGCGCTGGACACGGGGCGGATCTCCGCTCGGGGCGGGTCGGCCGCCGGGCTGCTGCTCGCGGCGGCGGGGCTGGGGTGCGCGATGCTGCCCGGCCTGACGGGCGTCCTGCTCGCCGCCGCGCTCATCGGCGCGGGCACCGGCCTCATCACTCCGCTGGGCTTCGCGGCACTCGCCGCCGCGACCCCTCGCGAGCGGCTGGGACAGACGATGGGCGCGGCCGAGCTGGGCCGTGAACTGGGCGACGCGGGCGGCCCGTTGCTGGTCGCGGGGGTGGCCACGGCGGCAACGCTCACGTACGGGTACGGGGTGCTGGCGGTGCTGCTGGCGTGCGGGCCGGTGGTGGCGCTGGGGGCGGGGGTACGGCGGCGGACGGGGACCGGGGCGTCCTGAGGCTCCCCGTGCCACGGTGGTCTCGGCGCGGCGCCCGGGGCTTGCGGCACCGGGCACGCACCGGCGCTCCCCCGGTGCCCTGCCGGCGGCCCGGTCCCACCTGGGCCCCCGAAGTACCGCCCTACACTTGCCGCACCCGGGCCGCCAGCAGCGCGATGTCGTCGTGGACCGAGCCCGTCGCCGCGTGCGCCAGGATGCCGTCGAGGATCTCGTCCAGGGCGCCGCCGGGCGGCAGGCGCAGGTCGGTCAGGCGGGCGAGGGAGATGTCGATGTCCTCGTCACGCCGTTCCACCAGGCCGTCGGTGTAGAGGAGCAGGGTGCCGCCGGGCAGGCCGGAGCGGGTGACCGTCTCGTAGGCGCCGAGGCCGGTGCCGAGCGGGGGGCCCGCGGGCAGCGGAACCAGTTCCACGCGGCCTTCCGGGGTGATCCGCAGCGGGGGCAGGTGGCCGGCGTTGGCGTAGCTGATCGTGTCGGTGGCCGGGTCGCCGAGGGCGAGCAGGCAGGTGGCGACGCGGTCGAAGCCGGAGGCGGCGATCATGCGGTCGGCGGCGTGCAGCATCTCGTGGAGGGGCAGCCCGGAGGAGGCGAGCGCGCGGAGCATGGACCGGTAGTGGCTCATCGCGACGGCCGCCTCCACCCCGTGGCCCATCACGTCGCCGATGACGAGGAGGTTGCGGCCCCGCGGGAGGGCCAGCGAGTCGTACCAGTCGCCCCCGACCACCGCGCTGTCGTCGGCGGGGAGATAGCGGGAGGCGGTCTCCAGGTCGGGGTGCGGGAGGGTCGGCTCGCTGAGGAGGGCCCGCTGGAGTTCCAGGGCCATGGAGTGCTCGCGGGCGTAGTGCCGGGCGCGTTCCAGGGCGCGGGAGGCGCGGCCGGCGAGCTCCTGGGCGACCACGCCGTCCTCCACCGTGAAGGCCGGTGAGGAGCCCGCCCGGACCAGGGCGAGGACGCCCACGCTGCGGGAGTCGGTGGTCAGCGGCACGACCAGCCCGGAGTGGATGCCGGCGGCCCGGTACTCCGCCAGCCGGTCCGCGTAGGGGCCGCGCAGCCCCGGCGGGCGTCGGCCGGGCAGGCGGGTCAGCAGCGGCCGTCCGCGCTCCAGCACCCGGCGCACGGGGGACGCCGGGCCGTGCTCGTTGACCTCGCCCAGCACGGGCGGCCGGCCGAGCCGCTCGGCCAGCTCGGGGCTCCGGCTCACGGCGGCCCGGCGCAGCCGCATCAGCCCGCCGGGCGCGGGGCCGGGCGGGCCGTCGTCGACCACCAGGTCGACGGAGGCGCCGTCCGCCAGGTCCCGGACCACGAAGTCGACGAGCTCGCGGCAAGTGGTCTCCAGGTCGAGCGTGGTGCCGATCCGCAGGGTGGCCGCGTGCAGCATGGCCATCCGGCCGTGGGCCCGCTCCAGCTCGTTGACGTAGCGGCGCGGTTCGGTGACCTCCACGCCGACGGCGATCAGGCCGAGGACCCGCCCGCGCTCGTCGTACCGCCGGTGGTAGACGCAGTGCCACTCGCGCCGCGCGCGGTGTCCGGCGTCGCCCATGACGCCGGAGACGACGACGTCCCGGGGCCGGCCGTCGCGCAGCACCGCCCACGGCACGTCGGCCGGACGCTCGACGCCGGGCATCACCTCGGTGAGGGTGCGGCCCAGGTGCTCCCGCACCGGTACGCCGTTGATCCGGGCCATGTGCGGATTGACGTACACATAGCGCAGCCGGGTGTCGAGGACGGCCACGGCCGCCGCCCCGCCCTCCACGATGTCCCGCAGCATCCGGTACTCCCGCCCCAGCTCCGCGCCCGCGCCCGCCGGCAGCGCTTCGGCGTCCGCGGACAGCAGGGTCCGCGGGAGGGCGGGGTCCGTCCCCACGGGCACCTCCCGTTCTCCAGGACAGGGGGTTCCATGATCGGGCCGGTCCGCGCGGAGCGCATGTCGCGACGCCTACCGGACACGCTCCCAGCCCCGGCGCCGGGGGCGCTGGGCCTGCCGGCCCGGGTCACGGCGGCGGTAGACGACGTACGGGCGGAAGAGGTAGCGGACGGGGGCGGTGAACATGTGGATCAGCCGGGAGTACGGGATCAGGGTGATCAGCGCCAGACCGAACAGGATGTGCACCTGGAAGGCGAGCGGCGCTTCCGCCATCAGCGCGTGGTCCGGGCGGAAGACGAACAGCGAGCGGAACCAGACGGAGATGCCCTCGCGGTAGTTGTAATCCCCGGTCGCGCCCACCGAGTTGAGGATCGTCGCGGTCAGGCCGAGCAGCATCGCCCCGATCAGGACCCCGTACATGAGGTGGTCGCTGCGCAGGGTGGCGCGGCGGACGCCGGGGACCGTCAGGCGCCGGTACACCAGGATGCCGATGCCCGCCACCGCGCCGACGCCCGCGGCCGCGCCGGTCGACACCGCGATCAGGTGGTACGTGTGGTCGTTCACGCCGACCGCGTCCGTCCAGCTCTGCGGGATCAGCAGGCCCACCACGTGTCCGGCGACGACGAAGGCCATGCCGAGGTGGAAGAGCGGCGAGCCGACGCGCAGCAGCCGGGACTCGTGGAGCTGGGAGGAGTGCGTGGTGATGCCGTACCGGTCGTAGCGGCCGCGCCAGATCACACCCGCGACGAGCAGGACGAGAACGACGTAGGGCAGGACGCCCCACAGGAGCAGGTCCATCAGACGCCTGACCTTTCCAGGAGGGTGGGCCACGGCAGGTCGATGCCGGGGCCCAGCGGTTCGAGTCCGACGCTCTCGCGCGGCGGCCCCTGCCGGGCCAGCGCCTTCGCCTCCGCGCGGGTGGCGGGCGTGGGTCCGGGGAGGGTGCGGCAGACGGCTTGCAGGAGGAGGGCGTACGGCGTCCCGTGCTCGGTGAGGGCCAGCCGCAGCAGCTCCAGGCCCGCGCGGTGCTCCTGGAGGAGTGCGGTGCCCGCCTCCTCCTCGATCGCGGCGAACTCCAGCATCACCGGCAGGAAGTCGGGCAGTTCGTCGCCGTCGAGGCGCCAGCCGTGCGCGGCGTAGACGCGCTTGACCCGGACCAGGGACAGGCCGCGGTTGCGGGTGTCGCCGTCGGTCCACCAAGTGAGGTAGGGGCAGCGGCGGTTGCGGGTGTCGAAGACGGACGTGTAGTGGGCGGCCAGGTCGAGGGGCCGCTCGCCCTCCGCGTACGCCAGGAAGTCCGCCACCTCCGGTCCGGCCGCCAACTCGGCGATGAGCGGCAGTTGCCGGTGGAAGGTGTCGTCCGGGTAGGCCAGCAGGCGGGCCACCGCGAGCCGGGTACGTGCCTCGGGTGTCATGCGGGGCCCCTTCGGGTCGGCGAGAGGTTGAGCAGGACGGGCTTGCCGGGCTTCTCGCCCACCGGGCAGGACAGGTCCTCGCCGAGCATGGCCTCGGCGTCCGCGCGGGCCGCGCTCGGAATGACGTACCGGTCCTCGTACTTGGCGACGGCGAGCAGCCGGAACATCTCCTCCAGCTCGTCGCCGGTGAGGCGGACGGCGTCGGCGATGCCGGGGTCGGGTTCCTCGCCGAGGTTGCGGGCCCGCATGTGGGAGCGCATGGCGGCCATCCGGCGCAGGACCGCCTCGACGGCGTAGGTGTCGCCCGCGGTGAGGAGTTCGGCGAGGTACTCGACGGGGATGCGCAGGGTGTCGATGGCGCCGAAGAGGTTGCCGGCGTCCTCGCCGTCGTGGCCGGCGGCGGCGACCGCGTCGACGACCGGGGAGAGCGGGGGCACGTACCAGACCATGGGCATGGTGCGGTACTCGGGGTGCAGCGGCAGGGCCACCTGGTAGGTGCGGATCAGGTCGAAGACCGGGGAGCGGCGGGCCGCGTCCAGCCACTCCTCGGTGATGCCGGCCGCCCGGGCGGCGGCGGCCACGGCCGGGTCGTGCGGGTCGAGGAACGCCTCCAACTGGGCCGGGTACAGGTCCTGTTCGTCCTCCACGGCGGCGGCCTCGGCGACCCGGTCGGCGTCGTAGAGCATCACGCCGAGGTAGCGCATGCGGCCGACGCAGGTCTCGGCGCACACGGTGGGCATGCCGAGTTCGAGGCGCGGGAAGCAGAAGGTGCACTTCTCGGCCTTGCCGGTGGCATGGTTGAAGTAGACCTTCTTGTACGGGCAGGCGCTGACGCACATCCGCCAGCCGCGGCACCGGTCCTGGTCGACCAGGACGATGCCGTCCTCGGCCCGCTTGTACATCGCGCCGGACGGACAGGCCGAGACGCAGGCCGGGTTGAGGCAGTGCTCGCACACCCGCGGGAGGTAGAACATGAAGCTCTGCTCGAACTCGAAGCGGATGCGTTCGCCGACCTGGTCGCGGATCTTCTCGACGAGCGGGTCCTTCGGGGCGTTCTCGGGGGCGCCGCCGAGGTTGTCGTCCCAGTTCGGGCCCCACTGGACCGTGTCCATCGGTTCGCCGCTGGTCTGCGAGTAGGGGCGGGCCACCGGCAGGTCGTCGCCCGCGGGGGCGTCGGTGAGGTTCTTGTAGTCGTACGTCCAGGGCTCGTAGTAGTCGTCGAGGGTGGGCAGGTCGGGGTTGGCGAAGATCGTGCTCAGCCGCTTCGCCCGGCCCCCCGCCCGCAGCCGCAGCCGTCCCGAACGGGTGCGTTCCCAGCCGCCCTTCCAGCGTTCCTGGTCCTCCCAGCGGCGCGGGTAGCCCTGGCCGGGGAGGGTCTCGACGTTGTTGAACCAGACGTACTCGGTGCCCTGTCTGTTGGTCCACACCTGCTTGCAGGTGACGGAACAGGTGTGGCAGCCGATGCATTTGTCGAGGTTCATGACCATGGCTATCTGGGCCATGACGCGTCCAATAGTGGCTTCGCCACGGGGCATGTCAGTACTCCACGTCCTGCTCGCGGCGACGGATGACCGTCACCTCGTCGCGCTGGTTGCCGGTGGGCCCCAGGTAGTTGAAGGCCCACGTCAACTGGGCGTAGCCGCCGACGAGATGGGTGGGCTTGAGCATGATCCGGGTCAGGGAGTTGTGGATGCCGCCCCGCTTGCCCGTCTTCTCCGTCTTGGGCACGCCGACGGTGCGTTCCTGGGCGTGGTTCATGTAGACCGTGCCGGGCGGCATCTTGTGGGAGACGATCGCGCGGGCGGTGATGACGCCGTTGCGGTTGACGGCCTCGATCCACTCGTTGTCCTTGACGCCGATCGCTTCGGCGTCCTGCGGGGACATCCACACGGTCTGGCCGCCGCGGCCGAGGGTCATCATGTACAGGTTGTCCTGGTACTGGGAGTGGATGGCCCACTTGTTGTGCGGGGTGAGGAAGCGGACGGCGACCTCGCGGCCTTCCTTCACCGATCCCAGCTCCGGTTCCCCGTACAGGCGGTGCATGTTCAGCGGCGGCTTGTAGACGGGGAGGGCCTCGCCGACCTCGTGCAGCCAGTCGTGGTCGAGGAAGAAGTGCTGACGTCCCGTCAGGGTGTGCCAGGGCTTGAGGTGTTCGGTGTTGACGGTGAAGGCGGTGTAGCGCCGCCCGCCGGACTCGCTGCCCGACCACTCCGGTGAGGTGATGACCGGCACCGGGGCCGCCTGGGTGTCGGCGTACGTGATCCGCTTGCCCTCGTGCTCGGCGGCCAGGTGGGCCATCTCCTGCCCGGTCCGGCGCTCCAGGGTGTGGAAGCCCTGGGTGGCGAGGCGTCCGTTGGAGGTGCCGGACAGGGCGAGGATGGTGTCGCAGGCGCGGCGGGCGGTGTCGAGGCGGGGGCGGCCGTCGGCGACGCCGCCGCGCACGGTGCCGTTCTTCTCGCGCAGGTAGGCGACTTCCTCGCCGACGTCGAAGGTGACCGCCTTGGTGGTGACGCCGAGGGTGTCGACGAGCGGGCCGAGGGCGGCGAACTTCTCGCCGATCGCCGTGTAGTCGCGCTCCACGACCGTGAGGTTGTACATCGTGCGCCCGGGCACCGGCTCGCACTCGCCCTTGCCCCAGTCGAGGGCGACACCGCCGGGCTGGGCCATCTCGCCGCCCGCGGTGTCGTGCTGGAGGGCGGTGGCGACCAGGTCCCGCCGCACTCCCAGGTGGTCCCGGGCCAGCTCGCTGAAGCGGCGGGCGAGGGTGAGGAAGGCGTCGTAGTCGGTGCGGGCCTGCCAGGGCGGGTCGATGGCCGGGGTGAACGCGTGCAGGAAGGGGTGCATGTCGGTGGACGACAGGTCGTGCTTCTCGTACCAGGTGGCGGCCGGCAGGACGACGTCGCTCAGCAGGGTCGTCGAGGTCATCCGGAAGTCCAGCGACAGCAGCAGGTCGAGCTTGCCCGCGGTGTCCTGCTCCCGCCACATGACGTCGCGCGGGGCGCAGCGGGGGCCGTCGTCGGGGAGGTTGGAGTGGGTGCCCAGCAGGTGCTTGAGGAAGTACTCGTTGCCCTTGGAGCTGGAGCCGAACAGGTTGGCCCGCCAGACGGTCATCACGCGCGGCCAGTTCTGCGGGGCGTCCGGGTCCTCGGTCGCCAACTCCAGTGTTCCGGCCTTGAGTTCCTCGACCGCGCTCGCCACCGGGTCCTCACGTTCGCCGAGTTCGAGCGGGTTGCGGTCGAAGGTCGGGTACGACGGCATCCAGCCCATGCGTGCCGACGCGGCGAGGCAGTCGGCGCCGGTCATGCCGGCGAAGCGGCCGTCACCGAGCGGTGAGGCGAGGGACTCGGTGGGCAGGGTGTCGTACCGCCACTGGTCGGTGTGCAGATAGAACCAGCCCGCGCCGATCATCTGGCGCGGCGGACGCGACCAGTCGGAGGCGGCGGCGAGGGTGGCCCAGCCAGTGACCGGGCGGCACTTCTCCTGGCCCACGTAGTGGCCCCAGCCGCCGCCGTTGCGGCCCTGGCAGCCGGTCAGGGTGAGCAGGGCGAGGAAGGCCCGGTAGATCGTCTCGGAGTGGAACCAGTGGTTGGTCCCGGCACCCATCAGGATCATGCAGCGGCCCTCGGAGCGCCGCGCGGTGTCGGCGAACTCCCGTGCCACACGGATGGCTTGGGCGGCGGGCACGGACGTCAGCGTCTCCTGCCAGCCGGGGGTGCCGGGCGTGTCGGCGTCCTCGTACGAGGCGGGCCAGCGGCCGGGCAGGCCGACCCGGGCCACCGCGTACTGGGCGAGCATCAGGTCGTACACCGTGGTGACGAGCCGTCCGCCGATCCGGCGCACGGGCACCCCGCGGGTGACCGTGCCCTCGGCGCCCTCCTCGAAGCGGGGCAGCACGATCTCGGCGGTCTCGCCGTCGAGCGCGTAGAGGCTGAGGCGGGGCACGGTGTCGCCGAGGTCGAGGTTCCAGTCCGGTTCGCTTCCCCAGCGGTGGCCCAACGTGCCGTTGGGGACGGTGGGTTGACCGGTGGTGTCGTCGAGGAGGACGGGCTTCCACTGGGCGTTCTCGACGTCCTGGCCGAGATCGGCGGCGTTGAGGAACTTGTGCGGGACGAGTCCGGCGTCCGACTCCTTCAGGGTCACCAGGAAGGGCAGGTCGGTGAACTTGCGTACGTAGTCCGCGAAGAACGGTGTCTCGCGGTCGACGAAGAACTCCTTGAGGATGACGTGGCCCATCGCCAGGGCCAGCGCGCCGTCCGTGCCGGGGTGCGGGTGCATCCACTCGTCGGCGAACTTGGTGTTGTCGGCGTAGTCCGGGGAGACGGCGACGACCTTCTGGCCGCGGTAGCGGGCCTCGGTCATCCAGTGCGCGTCAGGGGTGCGGGTGACGGGGACGTTGGAGCCCCACATCATCAGATAGGCGGCGTCCCACCAGTCGCCGGACTCCGGGACGTCGGTCTGGTCGCCGAAGACCTGCGGGGAGGCCACCGGGAGGTCGGCGTACCAGTCGTAGAACGACAGCATCGGGGCGCCGATGAGGGAGTGGAAGCGGGCGCCCGCCGCGTGCGAGGCCATCGACATCGCCGGGATCGGGGAGAAGCCGGCGATGCGGTCGGGGCCGTAGGTCTTGATGGTGTGGACGTGCGCGGCGGCGACGATCTCCACCGCCTCCTCCCAACTGGCGCGCACCAGGCCGCCCTTGCCGCGGGCCTGCTGGTAGCGGCGGCGGCGCTCGGGGTCGTTCTGGATATCCGCCCAGGCCGCGACCGGGTCGCCCAGGCGGGCCTTGGCCTCGCGGTACATCTCCAGCAGGGCGCCGCGGACATGCGGGTAGCGCACCCGGGTCGGCGAGTAGGTGTACCAGGAGAAGGACGCCCCGCGCGGGCAGCCGCGCGGCTCGTACTCGGGGCGGTCCGGGCCGACGCTGGGATAGTCGGTGGCCTGGGTTTCCCAGGTGATGATGCCGTCCTTGACGTACACCTTCCACCGGCAGGAACCCGTGCAGTTCACCCCGTGCGTGGAGTGCACGACCTTGTCGTGGCTCCAGCGGTCCCGGTAGAAGGCCTCGGCCTCGCGGCCACCGGTGCGGGTCACCGTCCGCAGGTCGTCGGAGACCGTGTCGCGGCTGAAGAACCGCCCGGCCTTGATCAGGAGGTCGGCGGGGTCTCCGCCCGGCTTCTTCTGCAACGGGGCTCCTCAAACACGTCGCGGCACACGACATACGGCTCTGGAACGACGCCCTACGCGTCGGACTGCGCGCCGGGACGATCACGTCATCGACCCTAGGAGCGCACGATGGGCCGGAGCAGGCGCCAATGGTCCCGGTCGGCAGGGACCATCGACCGGATTTGCGGCGGGGGGCCATTGGTCCCGCGGGAAGGTCCGGAGGGCCGTTGGTCCCTCGGGAGGGGACCATTACCGGCCCGGGGGTCACCGACCGGGTGGCAGGCTGGGACGGACGACGACAGGACGTGCGGGCGCGGGACGGCTGTGGACCGCGGCCGTACCGCGGCCGGGACGTGCGGGCGCGGGACGGCTGCGGGACCGCGGCCGAGACGTGCGGGCGCGGGACGGCTGCGGGACCGCGGCCGAGACGTGCGGGCGCGGCACGACTGCGAGACGGCTGCGGGACCGCGGCCGGGACGTGGGAGCGGAGGGACGGCATGGCTTCGCGGGCGATACGGCGCTGGCTGCCCGGTCAGCACGGGGCGTGGGCGATGCTGCTCGTGCCGTTCCTGGCGGGCATGCTGCTCGCCGAGCCGACCCCCTGGCACGCCGTCCTGCTCCTCGCGTGGCTCCTCGCCTACCTCGCCTCCTACCACGTGCAGCAGTGGCTGCGGCTGCGCCGCAACTCCCGCAATCCCAGGGCGGCGGCCCGCCACACCGTGCCCGCGGCGGTGTTCACGGCGGCCCTGCTGCCGCCCGGTCTCGCGCTGGTCCGGCACGCGCCGTGGCTGCTGCTCGCCGCGGCCGCCGCGGTCCCGTTCCTCGCCGCCAACTCCTGGTACGCCTGGCGCAATCAGGAACGGTCCGTGGTCAACGGGCTCGCCGCGGTCGTCCCGGCCTGCGGCATGCTGCCGGTCGCCGCGCTGCTCGGGGACGGCATTTGGGCGCAGACGTGGCGTCCGGCGCTGGTCTGCCTGCTGTACTTCGCGGGGACCGTGCCGTACGTGAAGACCATGATCCGGGAGCGCGGCAGCGATACGTACCGGTGGGCCTCGGGGCTGTACCACGCCGCCGCGCTCGTGGTGGCGGGGCTGCTCTCGCCCTGGCTCGTGCTGTTCTTCGGGGTGTGTCTGGCGCGGGCCGTGGTGATGCCGGCGCTCGGCCGGGTGCGGATCGCGGTGGTGGGGGCGGTGGAGGTCGTGCTGTCGCTGCTGCTTCTGGCGGTGCTGCTGCCGGTGTACGGCTGAGCCGCACCCTGACGGACGAACGGACCGTCGTACCCGGATGGCGCTGCCCTCAAGGCGAAACGGGCTGGTCAGGGTGGCCGGGTCGAGGGCACAGCGGGAGCCCGGGCCGCCTGATCGAATTGCGGGGTATCTGACCGGTTCTCACCGTGGGCGCATGGACAGCAGCTTCGAGCCCTCCGAAAGGAACTTCATGCGCCCTCTTGTCTCCCGCGGCCTTCTCGTGCCGCCCCTGGTCTGCGCCGCGCTGGTCCTCGGCCAGGCCGGCACCGCCGCCGCCGTCGGCGACGTGGGCCGGGACGTCCCCGGCCTGAGCATCGCGGCGGCCGCCGCGCGGACCGACGCCGGGACGGACGCGCTTCTGGATTCGCTGACGCAGGAGGGCACCCCGGCGCGGGGCATCCTGACAGGGAACACTCTGATCGACGACGCCTTGACGCAGGGGACCGCGGTTGACGGCGCCTTGACGCAGGGCACTCCGGCTGACGGCGCCCTGGCGGACGGCTCACGTCTCGATCCGGCCGCGGCCACCTCGTACGCGGCGGAGATCCGCGCCTGGAGCGCCGCCGTCCAGGAGCGTCTGCGCGGTCTCGACACCCCCGCGAACCGGGTCGCCGCGGCCCCGGCCGCCGACCCCGTGGACGACCTCGTCGCCCAGGTCCAGTCCGCGGTCAACGGCTTGCTGGGCGCGCTGACCTCGCTGGACCTCGGCGGAGTGCTGAGCGCGGTGACCGGGCTCCTGTCGCCCGTGCTCGGCCTCGTCACGGGCCTGCTCGGCGGATCGGTGCCGGAGCTGCCCGAGCTCCCGGTCCCCGCCCCGTGATCAGCCGGCCTGCGCGGCGAACACCTCGTACGCCTGCTCGCCGAAGAGGACGAACCTGACCTCCGTGACCGAGGTCCGCGCGGCCCGCACCGTCCGCACGGCGATGCGGGCCGCGTCCTCCATCGGCCAGCGGTAGACGCCGGTGGAGATCGCCGGGAACGCGACCGTACGGGCGCCCAGCTCGTCGGCGACCTTCAGCGACTCCCGGTAGCAGGAGGCCAGCAGGTCGGAGCGGTCCTCCTGCTCACTGAAGACCGGGCCCACCGTGTGGATCACCCACCGGGCGTCCAGTTCCCCGGCCGTGGTGGCGACCGCCCGGCCCGTCGGCAGCCCCCTGCCGTACCGCGAGGCACGCAGCGCGCGGCACTCCGCGAGGATCGCCGGGCCGCCGCGCCGGTGGATCGCGCCGTCCACTCCTCCTCCGCCGAGGAGGGAGGAGTTCGCCGCGTTGACGATGGCGTCGGCGCTCTCGCGCGTGATGTCGCCCTGGACGAGCGTGATGGTGGTCTCGGTCATGGGACCCACTCTGACCTGAAGAGGGTGCACCACGCCACGGGCAGCGCCCCCAGCCCGTGGATGACCGACCGTGACCGGGGCCCAGGTCCTCCGGTGCCGCCGCGAGCCTCAGCGCCGGGAGCCGGTCGAAGAGCAGGTGCCGTCCGATCCGGAGTTCGGACCGGGTAGGTCGTCGGCGTACAGGCCGAGGAGGAGGTGGCCGAGGGTCAGAGCGACGCTGTCGTGGCCGAGGCCGGCGAGGACGGTGCGGAGCCTTGCCGGGCTCGGAACGCTGTCCGCTCTTTCGCAGCCGCGCCTCACCCCTCGGTCTCACGTCTGCCGCAGTCGCCGCCACACCGCCTTCGCCGCGTTGTGGCCGGACATGCCGTGCACCCCGGGGCCCGGCGGGGTCGCAGAGGAGCAGATGTAGACGGCCGGGTGCGGGGTGCCGTACGGCGACAGGGAGAGCTTGGGGCGCAGCAGGATCTGGAGGCCGGTGACCGCTCCCGAACCGATGTCGCCGCCGACGTAGTTGGCGTTGTGGGCGGCCAGTTCGGGCGGGCCGGCGGTGGCGCGGGCCAGGACCCGGTCGCGGAACCCCGGGGCGAAACGCTCCAGTTGGCGTTCCAGGGCGTCGGTGAGGTCGCCGTCCCAGCCACTCGGGACATGGCCGTAGGCCCAGAAGACCTGCTTGCCCTCGGGCGCCCGGGCCGGGTCCACCACACCGGGCTGCACGGTGATCATGAACGGCTTGTCGGGGGCCCGGCCCTCCCGGGACGCGGCCCGCAGGGCGGTGCCGATCTCCGCGCTGCTCGCGCCGATCTGCACGGTGCCGGCGACCCGGGCCTCCGGCGCGGTCCAGGGCACCGGGCCGTCGAGCGCGTAGTCGACCTTGAAGACCCCCGGGCCGTACCGGTAGCCGTCGTAGTAGCGGCCGAGCCCGGCGATCCGGGCCAGAGCGGTGGGCGAGGTGTCGAAGACGTACGCGCGCGCGGGCGGCAGGTCGTCGAGACGCTTGACCTCGTAGTCCGTGTGGATGCCGCCGCCGAGGTCCTTGAGGTACGCGGCGAGCGCGTCGGAGATCGACTGGGAGCCGCCGCGCGCGACGGGCCAGCCCCGGGCGTGCGCGGCGAGGGCGAAGACCAGGCCGATCGCGCCGGTGGCGAAGCCGGAGAGCGGGGCCATGACGTGCGCGACGAGGCCGGAGAAGAGGGCTCTGGCCCGTTCGTCGCGGAAGCGGCGCATCAGCCAGGTCGAGGGCGGCAGCCCGACGAGGCCGAAGCGGGCGAGGGTCACCGGGTCACGCGGGAGCGCGGTCAGGGGCAGCGACATGAAGTCCCGGGCCAGGGTGTCCCACTTGGGCAGGAACGGCTCGACCAGCCGACGGTACGCGCCCGCGTCGCGGGGCCCGAACGAGGCGGCCGTCTCGGCGACCGAGCGGGACAGCACGGCGGCGGTGCCGTCGGTGAACGGGTGCGCCATGGGCAGCTCGGGCTGGAGCCACTCCAGGCCGTACCGCTCCAGGGGCAGGGCGCGGAACGCCGGGGAGTTGATCCCGAGGGGGTGCGCCGCGCTGCACGGGTCGTGCCGGAAGCCGGGGAGGGTGAGTTCCTCGGTGCGGGCTCCCCCGCCGATGGTGTCGCGTGCCTCGAAGACGGCCACGGAGAAGCCGCGGCGGGCCAGCTCCACGGCAGCAGTCAGCCCGTTCGGCCCCGCACCCACCACGACCGCATCGAGCATCGACGGCACCTTCGGACCCCTTCGTCAGCCGATGGCCACTGGATCAGGATAGGACGGGGCACCGACAACACCCGGCCGCGGGGCCGGTTCGGCGGCCGGGGGCGCCCGCACGGTCGCCGTCCGCGTCGTCCGTGCCGTCCATGACCCTGTATCCGACCAGCCGCCGCTGGTGCCGTACCGGACTTCAGATGGTGCCCGCCAGCACCTCGGCGATCCGTCGGGCCGTCGCGGTGTCCCTCGCGGCGGTGAACGGCAGGGCGTTGCCCCCGGTGATGCGGAACGGCTCGCCCGCACGCGTGAGGTGTGCGCCGCCCGCCTCCTCGACGAGGAGCAGCCCGGCGGCGTGGTCCCACGCGGCTTCCCAGCTGAAGGCGGTGGCGTCCAACTCGCCGCGGGCGACGGCCAGATACTCCAGACCGGCCGAGCCGCAGGGCCGCGGCGCGAGTCCGTCCGTCCACAGCGGGCGCAGGACGCGCTTCTGTTCGTCCGTCGTGTAGTCCGGGTGCGAGGTGGCCACTTCGAGGTCGCGGCCGGGCTCGGGCGGTCCGGCGTAGAGCCGTTCGCCGTCGAGGAAGGCGCCCTGGCCCCGTACCGCCGTGGCGAGTTGGTCGCGGGCGGGGGCGTATGTCCACGAGGCGCGCACGACGCCGCCCTGCGCCAGCGCGACCAGCGTGGCGAAGCCGGGGTCGCCGTGCACGAACTGCCGTGTCCCGTCGACGGGGTCGACGATCCAGACCGGGGCGTCGCCGTGTATCGCCTCGTACGAGGCCGGGTTGGCGTGCACCGCCTCCTCGCCGACCACGACGGAGCCGGGCAGCAGGGCGCCGAGCACCTCCGTCAGATACTGCTCGGCGAGCCGGTCGGCGTCCGTCACCAGGTCGTGCGGTCCGCTCTTCTCGTCGACCTCGTGGGCGGCGAGCCGGCGGAAGCGGGGCATGATCTCGGCCGCGGCGGCCTTGCGGACCGCCTCTTCCACGTCGGCCGAGTGCCGGGCGAGAAACTCGTCGATGGTTTCCGTGTCTTCGATCATGACTCCATGAGAGCACGCGCCACTGACAATCCCCACCCGACGGGTGGATGCCGGGTGGAATCGGGATGAACTCAAGGAGACACGGGCCCAGGAGTCCACCGCCCGACGACGCACAGCAGAGCCTCGGGCCCACCGCTCCACGGCGCACACCTGAGCCCCCTGAGCTCACCGCCCCACGGCGTACCCCTGCATCCCGCGCGGATTGGCGGCCGCCGACAGCACCCCGGTCTCCGGGTCCCGGGCGACGGCGCACAGCCGCCCCTCCGACCAGGCCTCCCCCACGGTCACGTCGTGTCCGCGCCGCCGCAGTTCGTCGACGACCGCCGCGTCCATACGTGCCTCGACCGTGACGCTCCCGGGCCGCATCCCGCACGGGTAGAAGGAGCCGGGGAAGCTGTCGTTGTGCCAGTTGGGGGCGTCGATGGCTCCTTGCAGATCGAGCCCGCCCCGCACTCCCGCCCGCAGCGCGACCGCGAGGAAGAAGTGCAGCTGCCACTGGTCCTGCTGATCGCCACCGGGGGTGCCGAAGGCCATGACGGGCACCCCGTCCCGCAGCGCGACGGAGGGCGTGAGGGTGGTACGGGGCCGTCGCCCCGGCGTGAGTGAGTTCGGGAGGCCCTCCTCCAGCCAGGTCATCTGGAGCCGGGTCCCGAGCGGGAAGCCGAGCTCCGGCACGACGGGGTTGGACTGCAGCCAGCCCCCGCTGGGCGTGGCGGCGATCATGTTGCCCCACCGGTCGACGACGTCGAGGTGGCAGGTGTCGCCACGGGTGGCCCCGTCGGCCCCGACGCCCGGCTCGCCCGGCACCGGAGAGGTGGGCGGCTTCGCGACGGTCGGCTCGCCGGCACCCATGGGGCTGAACCCGGGCTCGTCGGCGGCCACCCGATGCGCGTGCGCGCACAGCCGGGGCGCCCGCCCGCCGGGGCTCCCGGGCCGCAGTTCGTACGAGGCCTTCTCCCCCACGAGCCCGCGCCGCCCGGCGTTGTACCCGTCGGACAGCAGCTCCCCGAGCGGCACCTCGCCGGCGTCGCCGTACCAGGCCTCCCGGTCGGCCATGGCCAGCTTGCAGCCCTCGACGAGCAGGTGCACGTACTCGGCGGACCCGTACGCCGGAAGCTCCGCCGGCAACAGGGCGAGCTGCTGCAACAGCACCGGCCCCTGGCTCCAGGGACCGGCCTTGCACAGGGTCCAGCCGTTCCAGTCGTACGTCGCCGGCGCCTCGTAGCTCGCGGACCACCCGGCGAGATCGTCGAGGGTGAGCGTGCCGGCGTTGCGCCTGCCGCTGGTGTCCATGGTGGGCCGTTGCGCCTGCCGCACGAGCGCCTCGCCGATGAACCCGCTCCGCCACACCTGCCGCGCGGCCTCGATCTGCGCGACACGGTCCCCGGCCCCGGCGACCTCGCCGAGCAGCCGTTTCCAGGTGGCGGCGAGGGCCGGGTTCCGGAACAGCTCACCGGCCCTCGGAGCCTTCCCGCCGGGCAGATACACCTCCGCCGACGAGGTCCACTCCGTCTCGAACAGCTCTCGCACGGTCTCGACGGTGGCGCCGACGTTCTCCACGGGCGCGTGACCGTGCTCGGCGTATCCGATGGCGTACTCGAGGACGTCGGCGAGGGACTTGGTCCCGTGGTCCCTGAGCAGCAGCATCCAGGCGTCGAAGGCACCGGGGACAGCGGCGGCGAGGGGCCCGGTGCCGGGTACGAGGTCGAGCCCGAGTCCCTTGTAGTGCGCGACGGTCGCCGCGGCGGGCGCGACCCCCTGCCCGCACAGCACCCGGACGTCCTCCCCCACGGGCGCGAGCAGGATCGGGACCTCGCCGGCGGGCCCGTTGAGGTGCGGCTCGACGACGTGCAGCACGAACGCCCCCGCCACGGCGGCGTCGTAGGCGTTGCCGCCGTCCTCCAGCACCGCCATCGCCGACTGGGAGGCGAGCCAGTGGGTGGAGGAGACCATGCCGAAGGTGCCCTGGAGGGTGGGGCGGGTGGTGAACACGGGTGGGCTCCTCACGGGGGGACGGTGACGGTTCGACGATCGTACGCAGCCGCGTCCCGGCGCCAGGCCGCCCGTCGCCCCGCCGTCAGCAGATGGCCTCTCGCGCCGAGCAGCGCCGGTTCCGACTCGATGCGCCGGGTCGCGGCCGGCACGGCTTCGCGGCGTTCGGGATCGTCGAGCCGCCTCCTCGGCTCCCTCAGCCGGCTGCCTCGCTCCGCGCCGTCACCAGTCCCGACTCGTACGCGAACACCACCAACTGCGCCCGGTCCCGCGCGCCCAGCTTCGTCATCGCCCGGCTCACATGCGTCTTCGCCGTGAAGGGACTGATCACCATGTGCTCGGCGATCTCCTCGTTGCTGAGGCCGCGTGCGGCCAGCGCCGTGACCTCCAGTTCGCGGCGGGTGAGGCATTCCAGGCCGGGGGCCGTGGCGCGGTCGGGTGGGCGGGAGACGAACTCGCCGATGAGCGTCCGGGTGACGGACGGGGACAGGAGCGCCTCACCGCGCGCGACCACCTCGATCGCCTGCAACAGGTCCGCCGGTTCCGTGTCCTTCAGCAGGAAGCCGCCCGCCCCCGCCCGCAGCGCCTCGAAGACGTACTCGTCCAGGCCGTAGTTGGTGAGGATGACGACCCGCACGGCCGCCAGCGCCGGGTCCGCCGCGATCCGGCGCGTCGCCTCGATCCCCGTCATCACCGGCATCTGCACGTCGATCAGCGCGATGTCCGGCACCTGCGCACGGACCAGCTCCACGCCCCGTTCCCCGTCCGCCGCCTCCCCCACCACCTCGATGCCGTCCTCGGCGTCGAGGAGGGCCCGGAAGCCGGCGCGCATGAGGGCCTGGTCGTCGACGAGGGCCACCCTGATCACGCGGCCACCCCCAGCCGCGTCCGCACCCGGACACCGACGCGGAGCACACCCACCCCGATCACGCAGCCACCCCCCACCGCGCCCCCACCCGGACACCGGCCCGCATCACACCCACCCCGATCACGCAGCCACCCCTCACCACGTCCCCACCCGGACACCGACCCGGAACACACCCACCCTCCGTCACGCCGTCACCCCCAGCGGCAACTCCGCCCGCACCGAGAAGCCGCCCTCCGCCCGAGGGGCCGCGTGCAGGGTGCCGCCGAGGGCCGTCACGCGTTCGGCCATGCCGCGCAGGCCGATGCCGGGGGTGACGGGGTGGTTCGGGTCGGCGTTGCCGTCGTCCTCCACCAGTACCGTCACCCACCCCTCCCCGTAAGCCAGCCGCACGCCCACCTTCGCCGGCCCCGCATGCCTCGCCGCGTTGGTCAGCGCCTCCTGGACGATGCGGTACACCGCCCGGTCGACCGTCGCCGCGAGCGGCTTCTCCTCCCCCTCCGTCGTCAGCTCCACCGCGAGCCCGGCGGCCCGCGCCCGCTCCACCAGCACCGCCGGCGTGCCCGTGGGCTCGTCGGTGCGCAGCACCTCCAGCGTGGCCCGCAGTTCCCGCATCGCCTCGCCGCTCGCCTCCTGGATGGCGAGCAGGGCGTCCGGCACCTCCTCGCCGCGCTTGCGCGCCAGATGCACCGCAACGCCCGCCTGGAGCTTGACGATCGAGATGCTGTGGGTCAGGGAGTCGTGCAACTCCCTTGCTATGCGCAGGCGTTCCTCGCCCGCGCGGCGCAGCGCGACCTCCTCACGGGTGCGTTCCGCCTCCAGGGCGCGCTGTTCGGTCTGGCGGAGGTAGGCCTGCCAGTTGCGGTCCGCCAGTCCCGTCACGACCGCGCACAGGAACCAGCCCGTGAGCAGCCCGGCCTTCTCGAAGACCTCCTGGGTGGTCGGGCCGGTCGTGATGTACGCCGCCAGGTACAGTCCGCTCGCCGCGGCCGCCCAGCCGCGGTGGCCCACCCGGGCCGCCGCGTGCACGGCGCCCAGGACGGGGAGGGCGGCCAGCGGTCCGGGGTGGGCGTGCAGGACGTACGCCATGCCGAAGGCCGTCGACACGGCCAGCACCGCGCGCGGCGCCAGGCGGTACCAGCCCAGCGCTGCCGAACTCGCCGCCAGCACAACGTAGTCGAGGGCCGTGGTGTCCTCGTCGAAGGCGGCCACGGTCAGCACGAGGGCGCCGACCACGACCGCCGTCGCCGCGTCGGCCAGCCCTCTGCGCGTGACGAGCGCGTGCCTGTTCATGTTCCGCACAGTAGACGGCCGCGCCGACAGCCGCGTCAGCCCTGTGGACAACTCCCGCACTACTCCCCGTGCAGTAGTGCCGCGCCTCCTCCCGCCCCGCCGTCGCAGCGTCGACTCCCTCCCGCCGTACGACGACCGGGGCCCCTCGCCCGGCGCAAGCTGACCCCCATGTCCACTTCATTCCGCTACACCGAGCCCCTGCCGCCCAAGGCGGCCACCGGTCGCACCGCCGAGGTCTACCGGCAGATCTCCCGCGACTTCGGCATCGACGAGCCGCCCACCTTCGTGGTGCTCTCCGCCGCGCCGGAACTCCTGGCCGCCACCTGGGCGTTGACGCGCGAGTCGCTGATCGCCGGCCCCGGTGGCCGGACCGGCAAGGAGCTGGCCGCCCTCGGGGTGTCGCTCGCCAACAAGTGCCCGTTCTGCGTGGACGCGCACACCGTCCTGCTGCACGCCACCGGCGACCACGCCGTGGCCGAACGCGTCGCCAAGGGGCACGAGCCGGAGAACGAGGAGCACGCGCGCGTGCTGGCCTGGGGCAAGCGGACCAGGGTGCCCGGCGCGGCCTTCGGTGACGGTCCGCTGCCCTTCCCCCGGGAGGACGCCCCGGGTTATCTCGGCACGGCGCTCGCCTTCCACTTCATCAACCGCGTCGTGTCCGCCCTGCTGACCGAGAAGATGCTGCCGTGCAACATGCAGCGGTTCCGCGCGGTGCGCAGCATCGCGGGCCGTACTCTCGCCCGGAGCGTGCGCCGCACGGCCGCACCCGGCGAGAGCCTGCCGCTGCTCGACCGTCCCGACGTCGGCGAGGTCCCCGCGTGGGCGGGCGGCACGGCCGTGGGTGACGCGTACGCGGCGCTGCTCAGGGCGGCCATGGCGGGCGCGGGCCTCCTGGAGGCCGAGGACCAGGTTCTCGTGGAGCAGGTCCTTCAGGGCTGGGACGGGGAGCACCCCTCGCACGCCCTTCCCGGTGTCCCCGGCCGGAGCGAGCGGCCCGGGGCGCGGCTCGCGCTGCTGGCGGCTCTCGCGCCGTACCGGATCACGGACGAGGACGTGGCGGCCTGGCGCCGGCCGGAGCACACGGATCACTGTCTCGTGCACCTCGTCGCGTACGGGGCGTTCCTCGCGGTCGACCGGATCGAGTCGGCGTTCAGCCGGGACACCGCACGGACATAACCGGACACTCGACGCGTCAACAGCGGGCCTCAGTCACCGCACATGCACGGAGCGAGTTGGCACTACCGCCCCACAGGGACTCGTGTGACACTGGCGTCCCGTCCACAGTGCGGACACCCTCCGTGCCGTGGCCCCGCACCGTCCTGCCGTCCGCTGTGCGGACCTGTTCCGCACCCATCCCCCACGAGAAGTGCGCCTGTGCGTTCCCTTCCTCTGCCGCTCGCCCTGACCGCGCGTCTGTCGCCGGTCGTCGTGCTCGCCGCCGCGGGCTGGACGCTGTCGTCCGGTCCCGCCCCGACCGGCGACCACGAGGCCGCGTCGAAGGGCGGCGGCGGCACCAAGTCCGCCTCGGCCCCCGCCACCGCGGCGGTCTCGAAGACGTACACCGCCTCGCCCGCGCCCTGCGGCAGCGTCACCGCGAAGAACGTCAAGTCACTGGTCCCGGGCGCCAGGACGGCGGGCAAGGAGATCCCGTCGACGGACACGAAACTGCGCCGCACCTGCTCCTGGAACGCGCTCAAGGGCTACGACTACCGCTGGCTCGACGTGTCGTACGAGATCACGGACTCGGACGAGGCGGCGGAGAAGTCGTACAAGGAGCGCATCGAGGAGAAGAGCGGCGGAGGGGCGGTCCCGGGCCTCGGTGACCAGGGCTACTCCGTCGTGAACCTCACCACGGAGGACAAGCAGGAGACGCGGGAGGGCGTGGTCATCGTCCAGGTGTCCAACGCGCTGGTGGTCATCACGTACAACGGCAGCGACTTCGAGTCGAAGAAGGCGCCGAGCACGGACGTCATCAACAAGGGTGCGATCAAGGCGGCGAAGGACGCGGTGGCGGCGCTGGAGGGCGGCCGGTAGCCCCGGCCGCCCTTCGGCGCCATGCCCCGTCACACGCGCTCCTGCTCCCTCCCCAGCGGCAGCATCAGCGCGACGTACAGCACCAGCGAGGCTCCCAGGCCCACGGCCCAGCCGTAGTCGGCGAGCGGTTTGAGGAACGGGATCAGTCCGTCCGTGGGGAAGGGGCCGGTCTTCGACCCGTCGGAGCCCACCCCCGAGTACGAACCGCCGACCGCGAGCACCCCGCCGACGACGAAGGCGAGGATCGCCCGCCAGTTCCAGCCGTTGGTGTACCAGTAGCGGCCGCCCAGCGTGTAGAGGTCCGCCAGGTGCAGGACCGTACGGCGCACGATCCAGTAGTCGGCGATGAGGATGCCCGCGACCGTGCCGAGCAGGCCGCCGACCACGCCGAGCCAGGTGAAGATGTAGAACTCCGGCGTCGAGATCAGCTTCCACGGGAAGATCAGGATGCCGACGACGCCCGTGATGAGCGCGCCCGTACGGAAGTTGATGAGTTTCGGGGCGAGGTTCGCGAGGTCGTACGCGGGGGAGACGACGTTCGCCGCGATGTTCACGGAGATGGTGGCGACCAGCACGATGACCAGGGCGAAGAGCAGGCCGAAGGCGTTGTCCGCCTTGGCCGCCAGGGTGACCGGGTCCCAGATCGCCTCGCCGTAGACGACCTCGGAGCCGGAGGTGACCAGTACGGCGAGGACCGCGAACAGCGTCATCGTCGTGGGAAGTCCGAGGGACTGCCCCCACGTCTGCGCCTTCTGGCTGGCGCCGAAGCGGGTGAAGTCGGGGATGTTCAGCGACAGGGTCGCCCAGAAGCCGATCATGCCCATCAGGGACGGGAAGAACACCGGCCAGAAGTCGGGGCCCCAGCCCAGTTTGGAGGGCTGGTCGAGCAGCGCGCCGAAGCCGTCCGCCTTGACCGCGATCCACACCAGCAGCACCAGCGCGCCGACGATCACGAAGGGCGCGGCCCAGTTCTCGAAGTGCCGCAGGAAGTCCATGCCACGGTAGATGATCGCGATCTGCAACGCCCAGAACAGCAGGAAGCACAGCCACAGCGGCCACGGGTTGCCGGCGATCTTCCCCGCGTTCTCCCAGTGCCCGCCGGTGAGTTTGGACCCGAGGGCGAAGATGCCGCTGCCGCCGATCCAGGTCTGGATGCCGAACCAGCCGCAGGCCACCGCGGCACGGATCATCGCGGGGATGTTGGCGCCGCGCAGCCCGAAGGAGGCGCGGGCCAGGACCGGGAAGGGGATGCCGTACTTGGGTCCGGCGTGCCCGGTGGCCAGCATCGGCAGCAGCACGATGACGTTGGCCAGGGCGATGGTGAACACGGCCTGCTTCCAGTCCATCCCGAGCGCGACCAGCCCGGAGGCCAGGGTCCAGCTGGGGATGCAGTGGGCCATGGAGATCCACAGGGCCGCGAAGTTGTAGGTCGTCCACTTGCGTTCGGCGACCGGTACGGGACGCAGGTCCTCGTTGGCGAAGGGGCTGTCGGCGGGATAGGCCCCGGGGCTGAGTTCGATACGGCCGCCGGCGTCGGCGGACTGGGATATGTGCGACCCCGTGGGGACTGTGTCGGTCATGGGCAGGCCAATCGGTGAGCGGGACGGGAGAGGCCGTGCGGGGGCCTTGGGCCCCTCTCCGCCCCGGGACGGCGGGGGGAGAGGGTGTCAAGGTGTGGGGGGTCGGGGTGGTGCCGGTCAGGCGTTGACCGCGGGGATGACCTTCGAGCCGTACGCGTCGATGGTCGTCTCCTGCGCGTCGTGCATGTCGTAGACGGCGAACTGGTCGACGCCCAGCGCGCGCAGGGCGTTGAGCTTCTCGATGTGCTTCTCGACGGGGCCGATGACGCAGAACCGGTCGACGATCTCGTCCGGCACGAACGCGGTGTCCGGGTTGTCGGCGCGCCCGTGATGCGAATAGTCGTACCCCTCCCGGGACTTGATGTAGTCCGTGAGCTCGTCCGGCACTTGAGCGGAGTGCTCGCCGTACTTCGAGACGAGGTCGGCGACGTGGTTGCCGACCATCCCGCCGAACCAGCGGCACTGCTCGCGCGCGTGGGCGAGCGCCTCCGGCGAGTCGTCCGCCGTGACGTAGGCGGGGGCGGCGACACAGATCTTGACCTCGGACGGGTCACGACCGGCGGCGACCGCCGCGTCCTTGACCGCCTTGACCATGTATTCGGTCAGGTACAGGTCGGCGAGCTGGAGGATGAACCCGTCGGCCTCCTCGCCCGTCATCTTCAGCGCCTTCGGGCCGTACGCCGCCATCCATACGGGGAGGTGGGCGTCCTCCTTGATCCACGGGAACTTGATGACCGTGCCGCCGAGGTCGGCCTCCCGGCCGGAGCCGAGGGCGCGGATGACCTTCATCGCCTCGCTGATGCGGGCCAGCGTGTTCGGGGTGCGGCCCGCGACGCGCATCGCCGAGTCGCCGCGGCCGATGCCGCAGACGGTGCGGTTGCCGAACATGTCGTTGAGGGTGGCGAAGGTGGAGGCGGTGACCTCCCAGGTGCGGGTGCCCGGGTTGGTGACCATCGGGCCGACCGTCAACTTGGTGGTGTTGGCCAGGATCTGACTGTAGATCACGAACGGTTCCTGCCAGAGCACCGCGGAGTCGAAGGTCCAGCCGTAGGTGAAGCCGTTGCGCTCGGCACGCTTCATCAGGCTGACGACCTTCGAGGCCGGCGGGTCGGTCTGCAGGACGAGTCCGAAGTCCATGGGCGCCACTCCTAGTTGAGGTACTGACAGGTGGAACGGGGGGTGTAGACGCCGTGCCCGGCGTGCCCGGTGTACTCCCGTTCCGTGATGACGGGTTCGCCGCGCGAGAGGACCGTCTCGACCCGGCCGGTGGTGCGCTTCCCCTCGTACGCCGAGTAGTCGACGTTCATGTGGTGCGTCTCGGCGGACATGACCTGCTCGGCGTGCGGGTCGTAGATGACGATGTCGGCGTCGGCGCCGGGGGCGATGGTGCCCTTCTTGGGGTACATGCCGAACATGCGGGCCGGGGTGGCGCAGGCGATCTCGATCCAGCGGCGGCGGGTGATGTGGCCGTCGACGACGGCCTGGTGGAGCAGGTCCATGCGGTTCTCGACGCCCGGCAGACCGTTGGGGATCTTCGAGAAGTCGCCGCGGCCCAGCTCCTTCTGGCCGGCGAAGCAGAACGGGCAGTGGTCGGTGGAGACGACCTGGAGGTCGTTGGTCCGCAGGCCCTGCCAGAGCTTGGCCTGGTGTTCCTTCGGACGCAGGGGGGTCGAGCACACGTACTTCGAGCCCTCGAAGTCCGGCTCGGCGAGGTTGTCCGTCGACAGGAACAGGTACTGCGGGCAGGTCTCGCCGAAGACGTTGAGCCCCTCGTCGCGCGCCCGCGCCAGCTCGGCCACCGCCTCCATCGCCGAGACGTGCACGACGTACAGCGGGGCGCCCGCGACCTGCGCCAGCTTGATGGCGCGGTGCGTGGCCTCGGCCTCCAGAAGGGCCTTGCGGACCTCACCGTGATAGCGCGGGTCGGTCTCGCCGCGGGCCAGCGCCTGTTCCACCAGCACGTCGATCGCGATGCCGTTCTCGGCGTGCATCATGATCAGGCCGCCGTTCTCGGCGGAGCGCTGCATGGCGCGCAGGATCTGGCCGTCGTCGGAGTAGAAGACGCCCGGGTAGGCCATGAACTGCTTGAAACTCGTCACCCCCTCCTCGACCAGGAGGTCCATCTCCTTCAGCGTCTCCTGGTTCACATCGGAGACGATCATGTGGAAGCCGTAGTCGATCGCGCAGTTGCCCTCCGCCTTGGCGTGCCAGGCGTCCAGGCCCTCGCGCAGGGAGTGGCCGACGCTCTGCACCGCGAAGTCGACGATCGTGGTCGTGCCGCCCCAGGCGGCGGCCCGGGTGCCGGTCTCGAAGGTGTCGGAGGCGAAGGTGCCGCCGAACGGCAGCTCCATGTGGGTGTGGGCGTCGACGCCACCGGGGATGACGTACTTCCCGGTGGCGTCGAGGGTCCGCTCGCCGGTGAACGCCTCGGCGGCGGAGGTGCCCGAGGCGGCGAGGGCGGCGATGCGGCCGTCCTCGATCAGCACGTCGGCGTGGATCTCGTCGGACGCGGTGATGACGAGACCACCGCGGATGACGGTACGGCTGCTCATGGTCCCTCTCCTGCCAGGGTGGTGGGTTCGGTCAGGGTGCGGTCAGCGGCGGGTAGGCGTCGGGGCGGCGGTCCCGGTAGAACTGCCAGCGGTCGCGGACCTCGCGGAGCTTGGCCATGTCCAGGTCGCGGACGACGAGTTCGGTCTCCTTGTCGGAGGCGACCTCGCCCACGAACTGGGCCTCCGGGTCGACGAAGTAGGTCGTCCCGTAGAAGTCGTTGTCGCCCAGTTCCTCGACCCCGACCCGGTTGATCGCGCCGACGAAGTACTCGTTGGCGACGGCCGCGGCCGGCTGCTCCAACTGCCACAGGTAGGCGGACAGTCCGCGCGAGGTGGCCGACGGGTTGAAGACGATCTCTGCGCCCGCGAGGCCCAACGCCCGCCAGCCCTCCGGGAAGTGGCGGTCGTAGCAGATGTAGACGCCGATCCTCCCGGCCTTGGTGTCGAAGACCGGCCAGCCCAGGTTGCCGGGACGGAAGTAGAACTTCTCCCAGAATCCGGGGACTTGGGGGATGTGGTGCTTGCGGTACTTGCCGAGGTACGAGCCGTCGGCGTCGATCACGGCGGCCGTGTTGTAGAGGACGCCGGGCTGCTCCTCCTCGTACATCGGCAGGATCAGGACGAGGCCCAGCTCCTTGGCCAGCGCCTGGAACCGCTTCACGATCGGCCCGTCGGGGATCTGCTCGGCGTACTCGTAGAACGCCTTGTCCTGGACCTGGCAGAAGTACGGCCCGTAGAACAGCTCCTGGAAGCACAGGACCTGAGCGCCCTGCGCGGCCGCGTCGCGGGCCGCCTGCTCGTGGACCTGGATCATCGATTCCTTGTCGCCCGTCCACGCGGTCTGGAAGAGGGCGGCACGGATCACTCTGCTCATCGGGACCTCCGGTCGCTCGGTGTGCGAGAAGGCTAGGAAGTCCGAAAGCGGGCTTTGAGTTGCAGCGTGTCACGTCTGCGGGCGTGCGGCGTGCCACGGTGTCACCCTGTCGAGGTCCCATGTTTCACCGCCGTTTTCCCAGGTCATGGCATGTTTCAACTCTGTTGCGCGTCGTGCGCGAGAAGGGCGATGTGCACCGAGGCGGCCTGTTCGAAGTCGTCGAGGTCCACACCGAGCCGCCCCTGTATGGCTTCCAGTCGGCGATACAGGGCGGGGCGGGAGACGTGGTGGAGCTGGGCGGTGCGGGACTTGTTGCGGCCGGTGGCGAGATACGTGCGCAGGACCGCGAGCAACCCCTCCCCCGAGCCCGAGTCGCACAGCAGTCCGTCCAACTCCCGCTCCGCGAAGGACTGCACATCCGGGTTGTCACGCAACAGCCGTATCAGACCGCGCAGATGCACGTCCTTGAGACGCACGACGGACGGCAGGTCGAGCGCCCCGGAGGCCACGGCGTCCGCGACGTGCCGGGCCTCGCGCATACCGGCGGGGACGTCGTCCCAGGCCGTCCGCGGGTCGGCCGCCGCCACGACCGTGTCCGTCAGCCGGGCCGCGAAGTTGGCCGTCAGGACCGCGGCGTCCTGGTCCCGGGCCAGGCTCAGCAGCACGGCGGTGACCCCGTCGGCGAATTCGGCGACGAGTCCGGACAACCCCAGCAGGCGCAGCACCCGGTCGAGTTCGGCCGGGTCACCGTCCCGTACCACCAGCGGCACGAACGTCCGCCGGTTGACGGGCAGTCCGGCGGCCCGCGCCCGCGGCAGCAGCTGCCGTGCCGGTACGACCCCGCTGACGAGGTCGGTGAGCAGGCTCTGCGCGGACTGCTCCTCCCAGGTGTGGGCGGAAGTGCCGCCGAGCATGCGGTGCAGGACGAGGGCCTCGGCGGCCCGGTCGGCGAGCAGCCGCCCGGAGGCGGTGTCCCCGCGGTAGCCGCAGAGCAGGATCTGCCCCCAGCGTTCCCCGCGTCCGCCCAGTTCGGCGCGGATCCAGCCGTCGCCCTCGGTGCCTCCCCCAGTGCCTGAAGGGCCTGGGCGGTGCCCCCATGCCTGCCGGGCGATGCGCTCCCAGTCGCGCAGCACGTCGTCCACGGCCGGCCGCTCCCCCGCGGTGGCGAGGACGCGGTGGGCGAGGTTGGTGACGACGACCGGGCAGGCGCTGTGCCGGGCGACCTCGTCGAGCAGGCGCTGGAGCGGGGCGCCCGCCGTGATGAGTCCGGTGAGCGAGGTGCGGACCGCCTCGGACAGGCTCACGGCCGCGAACTTCCGCCGCACCAGCCGGGACTGCACCTCCTCGGTCAACTCCGCGAAGGGGAAGGGCCGGTGGAGGACGACCATGGGCAGCCCGCACCGCTCGGCGGCCCTGCGCATGACGTCGGGCGGGGCCGGGAAGGCACGGCCGAGCCCCAGGACCACGGCCGCGGCCTCGGCGCGGTGCAGGGACTGGATGTACTCGGCCTGCGCGCCCTCGTCCCCGGCCAGCAGCACGCCGGTGGTGAGGACCATCTCGCCGCCGCTGAGCATGACGCCGACGTCGGCGGCCTCGGCGACGTGCACCCAGCGCACGGCCCGGTCGAGCTGGGCCGCGCCGGCCACCACCTCGGGCTCCCCGGCGAGCACCCGTTCCAGGGTGAGGACCTGGCGGACGGACAGGGCCGGTTCCAGGTGGTCCAAGGCGGTGGTCATGGCGCGTGTTCCCTTGCTCTGTCAGGGTGCTGCTACTGGATGCTCCTCAGAGCGCTCTCGAGGATCGCGGCGCCTTCCTCGGCCTCCGCGACGGTGAGGGACAGCGGCGGGGCGATCCGGAGGGCGCTGGTGTTGTGGCCGCCGCCCTTGCCGATGAGCAGCCCGCCCGCGCGGCACGCCTCCAGCACGGCGGACGCCGCGTCCGGGTCGGCCCGGTCGGTGCCGGGTGCGACCAGCTCGATGCCGATCATCAGCCCGCGCCCCCGGACCTCACGGACGCCGGGCACCTGCGCGGCGACGGCCCGGAGCCGTTCGATGAGGAGTCCGCCGACGCGCCGGGCGTTGCCCTGGAGGTCGTGTTCCACCAGGTACGACAGGTTCGCGAGGCCCGCCGCCATGGTGACCTGGGTGCCGCCGAACGTCGAGATGCTGTTGGCGTCCAGGCAGTTCATGATCTCGGCGCGGGCGACGACACCGCCGATGGACATGCCGTTGCCGATGCCCTTGGCGAAGGTGAGGAGGTCGGGCGGGCCGCTCCGGCCGTGCGCCTGCCAGCCCCAGAAGTTGTCGCCGGTGCGGCCCCAGCCGGTCTGCACCTCGTCGGCGATCCACAGGATGCCGCGCTCGGCCAGCACCTCGCGGAAGGCGGCGTACAGCCCGTCCGGCGGGGAGGTGAAGCCGCCGACGCCCTGGATCGGTTCGGCGATCAGGGCGGCGGGCGGGCGGGTGTGGCCGAGCAGGTCGGTGAGGTCGTCGACGCAGGCCGCGATGAACTCGGCGTCGCTCAGGGCGGCGTAGGGGCCGCGGGTGCGGACGCCGCCGTGGACGTACAGCGTCTGGAGCGGGGACAGCGAGGTCGGGGACCAGCCGCGGTTGCCGGTGATGCCGACCGCGCTGAAGGAGCGGCCGTGGTAGCTGTTGCGCATCGCCAGGATCGTGTTGCTGCGGCGGTACGTCGTCGCCAGCAGCAGGGCGGTGTCGTTGGCCTCGGTGCCGGAGGTGGTGAAGAAGACCCGGGCGTCCGGGATGCCGGACAACCGGGCGATGCGCTCGGCGAGTTCGACCATGGGCCGGTTCAGGTACAGGGTCGACGAGTGGATGATCCGCCCGGCCTGTTCGCTCACCGCCTTGGTGACCTCGGGCAGCGCGTGGGCGGTCATCGTGGTGAGGATGCCGCCGAAGAAGTCGAGGTACTTGTTGCCCTCGGCGTCCCACACGTAGCGGCCCTCGCCGTGCGTGATCTCCAGCGGGTCCTCGTAGTAGAGGGCGAGCCAGTCCGGGAGCACGGACTTGTGGCGTCCCAGCAGACCCTTGTCGGTCACGGCTGCACCAGCCCTTCGTAGGCGTCGGGCCTGCGGTCCCGGTAGAAGGCCCACTGCTGCCGTACCTCTTCGATGAGGTCGAAGTCGAGGTCCCGGACGACGAGTTCCTCCTCCTTGTCGCTCGCGGTGTCCCCGACGAACTGGCCGCGCGGGTCGACGAAGTACGACGTCCCGTAGAAGTCGTTGTCGCCGTACTCCTCGACGCCGACGCGGTTGATCGCGGCGACGAAGTACTCGTTGGCGACGGCTGCGGCCGGCTGTTCGAGCCGCCAGAGGTAGGAGGACAGGCCGCGGTGGGTGGCGGAGGGGTTGTAGACGAGCTGGGCGCCGTTGAGACCGAGTTGGCGCCAGCCTTCCGGGAAGTGGCGGTCGTAGCAGATGTAGACCCCCACCTTCCCGACGGCCGTGTCGAAGACCGGCCAGCCCGCGTTGCCCGGTTTGAAGTAGTACTTCTCCCAGAAGCCCTTGACCTGGGGGATGTGGTGCTTGCGGTACTTGCCGAGGTAGCCGCCGTCGGCGTCGATCACGGCGGCGGTGTTGTAGTAGAAGCCGGACTGCTCCACCTCGAAGACCGGCACGACGATCACCATGCCGGTCTCGCGGGCGAGCTCCTGCATACGACGCACGGTCGGCCCGTCGGGCACCGGTTCGGCCCACCGGTAGTGCTCCGGCTCCTGGACCTGGCAGAAGTAGGGGGCGTTGAACACTTCCTGGAAGCCGATGATCCTCGCGCCCTGGCGGGCCGCCTCGCGGGCGTGCTCCTCGTGTTTCGCCACCATGGACTCGGTGTCGCCGGTCCAGGTGGCCTGGACCAGAGCGGCACGAACGACGTTGGCCATGAGCTGCTCCTTCGACGGGACGTCAGAGCTTCTACGCCCGTAGATGCAGGCCGTAGAGGGTCGAAAGTAAGCCTCTCCAGCAGCCTTGCCAAGACCATCGTCGTTAACCCGCGGAGTCGATCACGTTTCACACTCACGTGGGTGAGCGGACAGCGGTGCGACCGCTCCGTTCAGGCGGTGAAACCCGCGACGCGGAGCGCGTGGACGAGGTCCCACCGCCGCTCCTCCGAGACCCCCTGGGCGGCCTGAAGCAGCAGCGGCACCAGGGTCCGCGGGTCGGGGGCGGCACTGCGGGCGGCCTCCTCCGGGGTGCGGACGCGGACGTAGGCGTCGAGCAGCGCGCGCACCTCACGGTGCCGCCCCTCGTGGACGAGCCCGAGGACGGCCTGTCCGATCTCCCCGGCGGGCCGTACGACGCCTTGCCGCAGCACCTGCTCGCCGTCCGCGGCGCGCCCCGCCTCCGCCAGCGCGTCCGCCGCCGCGACGAGCCGCTCCGCGGGCAGCGAGGCGGCCTCCCACAGCAGGGTCGCCCAGTCGGCGCCGAGGCCGGCGCGCTGGAGCTCGTCGGCGAGCAGCGGGAACCGCGCGGCGGGCCAGTAGGCGGCCTCGACCAGCAGCGCGTGCGCCTCCCCGCTGCGCCCCTCACGGCGCAGCCGTACGAGCTGCTCGACGGCCTGCGCCACCTCGCGCCGGGCCCCGTCGTCCAACGGCTCGGCCTGCGGCTCCGGCGCCTCGACCGGCACCGCGGCCCCGGCGAACCGGGCTCCGCGGGGGGTACGACGACCGGTGGCGGCCGGGGCGGGAAGCGTCGGCGCGGCGGCGGGCGGTACGGCGACGGGGGCGGCGTCCGCCTCGACCGCACCGGCGAACCGGGCACTGCCCCGGCGGCGTTTGCGCTGCTTGGGGGCGGGGGCGGGGTCAGGCACGGGGGGCGGCTCGGGCGCAGGGGTCGGCGCGGGCGCGGGGGCCTGCGCGGGGCCGGAGGAGGAGCTGAGTACACCGGAGGAGGAGCTGGGTGCAGGCGCCGCACCGAACCCGGCCGCCCCCGCGTCACCCACCTGCGCCGCACCGAACCCGGCCGCCCCCGCGTCACCCACCTGCGCCGCACCGAAGCCGGCCGCCCCCGCGTCACCCACCTGCGCCCCACCACCCGCGCCAGTCCCGGCACCGACGCGGAACACCGGCCCCTCGCCCCACTGCGCCGGTCGCGTCACCCGGGCCTGGCCGCCCCTTGCGCGGCGGTCCAAGTCGGCCATGCGGGCGCGGAGTTCGGCGCAGCGGGCCGTCGCGCGTTCGTGGTCGTCGCGGGCCCAGGCGAGGTCGCGGCGGAGGGCGTCGGCGGCGTCCCGGGTGGCGGCGGTGGCGAGCAACCTGCCGAGTTCCGCCTGGCGTTCGGCGGCGTAACGCTGTTCGCGGAGCATCACGTCGAGGCGGTCACCGAGCGCGTCGCGGGCACCGGGACGGGCGTCGTAGGCGGCCAGCGCCGCGGCGTGCAGGGCGCGGGCCCGTTCGGCCTCGGGGGCGGCGACGGCGGGGCCGTACTCCGTGGCGAGGTCCTGGAGGAGGGCCTCCACCACGTCCCAGGGCGGTACTTCACGCCCTTCGAGACAGGCCCGCATGCCCTCGGGATCACGTTGCCAGAACACCGCGCACCAGCCGCCGCCCTGATCGAGGCGCGCCAGCAGGGCGTCCAGGTGGTTCACGAACTCCCTTATGCGCCCCGGGAGTTGATCCACTGCCATCGTTCAACTCCCGCCAGACCGGAGCACTCCGGTCCGTAAGACAACACGAGCCGTGTTACGAACGCGCTACGAAGAGTTTTCGGACCGGACGCAGAGTGCGCCGCACCTACCGGAACGTGACGTGCGACCCGCGCACCCCGTGCTCACACGACGACGAGCGCGCACCTCTCCACGATCTCGTCCATCGACAGCCCGAGCGTCCGCGCCAGCGCCGCCACCGTGAAGAACGCCGGCGTCGGCGCCCGGCCGGTCTCGATCTTCCGCAGGGTCTCGGCCGAGAGGCCGGCACTCGCCGCCACGTCGGCCATGCTGCGGTCGCCGCGCGCCTCGCGCAGCAGCCGGCCGAGCCGCTCGCCGCGTTCGCGCTCTTCGGGGGTCAGGGGGGTGCGCACCATGCCCCCATTCTAATACCGGTATAGTAATTGGCATGGTGGAGCTGAAGACAGATACATCGATCGACGCCATGTACGAGGCCGGACAGGTCGTCGGACGTGCCCTCACAGCCGTACGGAAAGCCGCCGACGTGGGCGTTTCCCTGCTGGAGCTGGACGAGGTGGCCCACGACGTGCTCCGGGAGGCGGGCGCTTCCTCGCCCTTCCTCGGCTACCGTCCGTCCTTCGCGCCGACCGCGTTCCCCGCCGTCCTCTGCGTCTCCGTGAACGACGCCATCGTGCACGGCATCCCGACCCGCTACCGGCTGCGCGACGGCGACCTCGTCTCCGCGGACTTCGGCGCCGAACTCGGCGGCTGGGTCGGCGACTCGGCGGTCAGCTTCACGGTCGGCACCCCGCGCGAGGCCGACCTCCGCCTGATCGCGGCGGCGGAGCGGGCCCTGGACGCCGGTATCGCGGCGGCCGTGGTCGGCAACCGCATCGGCGACATCGCGCACGCGATCGGCACGGTGTGCCGGTCCGCCGGTTACGGCATCCCGGACGGTTTCGGCGGGCACGGCATCGGCCGCCGTATGCACGAGGACCCGGGCGTCCCGAACGAGGGCCGCCCCGGCCGCGGCATGAAGCTGCGGCACGGCATGGTCCTGGCGATCGAGCCCATGGTGATCGGCGGCGGCACGGACGGCTACCACGCCGACAGTGACGGCTGGACCCTGCGCACGAACGACGGTTCCCGCGCGGCCCACGCCGAGCACACGGTGGCGATCACGGACGCGGGTCCACGCGTGCTGACCGCACGCTGAGTTAACCTGCGTCTCTGATCATCGCGGGCTCGGGGAGGGGCGCACGTGGGATTCAAGCGGCTGTTCGGCATCGGGGACCCGGACGAGGCGATCGAGGTCGACACGCAGATCCTGGGTCCGGTGTATCCGGGCGGGAACGTGAAGGGCGAGGTCGTCCTCAGGGGCGGATCACGCGACACGCCGGTGCGGAACATCTACCTGCGCGTGGCGGCCCGGTGCACGGCCTACGACGGCGAGGAGCGCGACTACAGCCTCGCCACCTGCGTCGCCACTCCCTCCCACTTCACCCTGGGCAAGGGCGAGGAGAAGCGGCTGACGTTCACGGAACGCCTCTCCTGGGAGACGCCGGTCAGCGAGCTCGGCGGCCAGGCCCTGGGCGTGGTGCTCACCGTGAAGAGCGAGCTCTATCGCGACTGGGACGACGACGGAACCGCCGTCGACACCGACCTGCTGCATGTCTCGGCCCTGCCCCTGCACGAGGCGGTGCTGGACGCCTTCGCGGAGGAGGGCTACTACTGCGACTCCGCCTACGTCCAGGACTCCTACGTCCCGAACACCGAGCAGCACCGGGGCTTCCACCAGTCCTTCGTCCTCACCGACCGCGCCCCCGGCCCCGGGCGGCCGGAGCAGCTGGAGGTCGTCTTCCAGACGAACGTCGTCGGGGCTCTGATCCATGTGCGGCGCGCCGCACCCGACGTACGGGACTGGAAGAGCAAGCCCCCGGCCCGCCGTTTCACCGCCGCCCACCACGAGGTCGGCACCGTCGACTGGCACCCGCAGGTGCGCAAGGTGCTGAGCGAGCTGGCGCTGTTGGGGGAGCACTGACGGGAGGGTGCCACGGGCCGCTGAACCGGCTGCGAAGGCGCCGCTGAAAGTGCCCGGTCCCGCCGTCCGTGCGAAGGTGTTCTACGAACGCCCGCCCCAGGTGTAACCGGCTTCCAGTCGGTTACCCGGCTCCGGCACGTCGATCAGCGAGGGCGTCCCGGGCCTCGCAGGGACGCCGGATGGGAACGGCCATGACCAGCGGCTTCAGCGGACCGGAAGGCTACGACCCCTTCGGCGAGTTCCTCGCCCGGTTCTTCGGCGGGCCCCGCCCCGGCCCCCGGCAGATCAACATCGGCCAGCTGCTGAGCCAGCCGGCCCGGGAGCTGGTCCGGGGTGCCGCCCAGTACGCCGCCGAGCACGGCAGCCGGGACCTGGACACCCAGCATCTGCTGCGGGCGGCGCTGTCCGCCGAGCCGACCCGGAGTCTGCTCAGCCGGGCCGGCGCCGACCCGGACGAACTGGCGACGGAGATCGACGAACGGTCGGGGCCGGTGCTGCACCCGCCGGGCGAGGCCCCGCCCCCGACCTCGCTCTCCCTGACCCCGGCCGCCAAGCGTGCCCTGCTGGACGCGCACGATCTGGCCCGGGCCCGCGGCGCCGGCTGCATCGGCCCCGAGCACGTCCTCAGCGCACTGGCCGCCAACCCCGACTCGGCCGCGGGCCACATCCTCAACTCGGCCCACTTCGCCCCCACCGGCCTGCCGCCCGAGGCCGCACCCGACGCCGGGGCGGCGCGCGCGGAGCGCCCGCGCGACACCGGCACCCCGACCCTCGACAAGTACAGCCGCGATCTCACCGACCTGGCCCGCCGGGGCGGTATCGACCCGGTCATCGGGCGGGACGAGGAGATCGAGCAGACCATCGAGGTGCTCTCCCGGCGCGGCAAGAACAACCCGGTCCTCATCGGAGACGCGGGGGTCGGCAAGACCGCCATCGTGGAGGGGCTCGCCCAGCGGATCGCCGACGGCGACGTGCCCGACGTGCTCATCGGGCGGCGGGTCGTCGCCCTCGACCTGACGGGCGTGGTCGCGGGCACCCGCTACCGGGGCGACTTCGAGGAACGGCTCAACTCGATCGTCTCCGAGATCCGCGCGCACTCCGACCAGTTGATCGTCTTCATCGACGAACTGCACACCGTCGTGGGCGCGGGCGGTGGCGGCGAGGCCGCCTCCATGGACGCCGGCAACATCCTCAAGCCCGCCCTGGCACGCGGCGAGTTGCACATCGTCGGCGCGACCACGCTGGAGGAGTTCCGCCGCATCGAGAAGGACGCGGCGCTGGCCCGCCGCTTCCAGCCCATCCTCGTCCCCGAACCGTCCGTGGCGGACGCGCTGGAGATCCTGCGCGGGCTGCGTGACCGGTACGAGGCCCACCACCAGGTCCGCTACACCGACGAGGCGTTGACGGCGGCCGTCGAGCTGTCCGACCGCTATCTCCCCGACCGGCGCCTGCCCGACAAGGCCATCGACCTGATCGACCAGGCCGGCGCGCGGGTCCGGCTGCGGGCCCGCACCAAGGGCACGGACGTCCGGGCCCTGGAGCGCGAGGTGGAGCAGCTGGTCCGGGACAAGGACCAGGCCGTCGCCGACGAGCAGTACGAGAAGGCCACTCAACTGCGCGACCGGATCGCGGAGTTGAAGGAGCGGATCGGCGAGGCGGCGGGCAACGGCACGGCCGACGAGGGCCAGCACCTGGAGGTGACCGCCGAGGCCATCGCCGAGGTGGTCTCCCGGCAGACCGGCATCCCGGTCGCCAGCCTCACCCAGGAGGAGAAGGAGAAGCTGCTCGGCCTGGAGGAGCACCTGCACCAGCGGGTGGTCGGCCAGGAGGAGGCCGTCCGGGTGGTCTCCGACGCGGTGCTGCGCTCCCGGGCCGGGCTCGCCAGCCCCGACCGCCCGATCGGCAGCTTCCTGTTCCTCGGCCCGACCGGCGTCGGCAAGACCGAGCTGGCCCGCGCGCTGGCCGAGGCCCTGTTCGGCAGCGAGGAGCGCATGGTGCGCCTCGACATGAGCGAGTACCAGGAACGGCACACCGTCAGCCGCCTGGTCGGCGCCCCGCCCGGATACGTCGGCCACGAGGAGGCGGGCCAGCTCACCGAGGTCGTCCGCAGGCACCCGTACTCGCTGCTCCTGCTGGACGAGGTGGAGAAGGCGCACCCGGACGTCTTCAACATCCTCCTCCAGGTCCTCGACGACGGCCGTCTCACCGACTCCCAGGGCCGCACGGTCGACTTCACCAACACGGTCGTGGTGATGACCAGCAACCTGGGCTCCGAGGCGATCACGCGGCGCGGCGCCGGGATCGGCTTCGGGGCGGGCGGCGCGGAGGCCGACGAGGAGGCGCGGCGCGAGCAGATCCTGCGCCCGCTGCGCGAGCACTTCCGCCCCGAGTTCCTCAACCGCATCGACGAGATCGTCGTCTTCCGCCAGCTGACGGAGGAGCAACTGCGGCAGATCACCGACCTGTTGCTCGACCGCACCCGCCGCATGCTGCACGCCCAGGGCATCACGGTCGACGTCACGGAGGCGGCCGTCGACTGGCTGTCCCGCCGCGGCTATCAGCCGGAGTACGGCGCCCGCCCGCTGCGCCGCACGATCCAGCGCGAGGTGGACAACGAGCTGTCGCGGCTGCTGCTGGACGGGCGGGTCGCGGCGGGCGGCCGGATCACCGTGGACGTGCAGGAGGGCAGCCTGACCATCCAGCCGACGGACGCTGAAGCTCCCTAGGGCGCGGGGCTGTGCCGATGTGCGGCTACCGCCGCGCGGGCGCGACCAGCCCCCGCGCCCCGGACACGACTACGGAGCCGGCACGACCACCTGCGCCGACCCGCCGCCCCGCCGCACGGTCTCGGCGGCCGCCAGCCACTTCCCACCCGGCAGCCGCTGCACCCCGGTGGCCGCCCCGATCTCGGCGTTCAAGCGGAACCCGTGCCCGATGGCCTCCAACCGGGTCCTCAAGTCGCTGTTGTAGAGCCCTGGTTCGAGCTCGGTGGTGGTCTGGTTCCGCTGGCTCGCCCGGGGTGCCGCGATCGCGTCGACCAGCGGCATCCCCCGGTCCAGGAACTGCGTCAGCGTCTGGAGCACGGTGGTGATGATGGTCGCGCCGCCCGGCGAACCCAGCGCCACCACGGGCTTGTTGTGCCGGTCCAGCACGATCGTCGGCGAGATCGACGACCGCGGCCGTTTGCCCGGCCCCGGCAGGTTCGGGTCGTGCACGGCCGGGCTGGCCGGAGCGAAGGAGAAGTCGGTCAGCTCGTTGTTGAGGATGAACCCGCGCCCGGGAACGGTGATCCCGCTCCCTCCCGTCTGCTCGATGGTGAGCGTGTAGGAGACGACGTTCCCCCACTTGTCGGCCACCGTCAGATGCGTGGTGTTCTCGCCCTCGTACGTCGTCGGTGCCGCCGTGCCGCCGGATGCGCAGGCCGCCGGATGCCGCGGATCACCGGGTGCCACCGGGCTGGTGAGCACCGCGTCGTCCTTGATGAGGCAGGCCCGCGAGTCGGCGTACGTCTGCGACAGCAGTTCCTTCGTCGGTACGTCCTCGAAGGCGGGGTCGCCGACCCAGCGCCCGCGGTCCGCGAACGCGATCCGGCTGGCCTCGATGTAGCGGTGCAGGTACTGCACCTCGCTCGCCTTCGAAAGGTCGGTGTTCTCCAGGATGTTGAGGGCCTCGCCGACCGTGGTGCCGCCGGAGGAGGAGGGCGCGATGGAGTAGACACCGAGGCCGCGGTAGGAGGTCTTCGTGGGCTTCTGGAGCTTGGCCGCGTAGGCCGCGAGGTCCTTCTCCGACAGGTCGCCCGGGCGGGCGTTCCAGCCCGAGGCGGGGTCCACGGGCGGGTGGTTCACGGTGTCGACGATGTCCTCGCCGAGATCGCCGCGGTAGATCGCGCCGACGCCCTTCTTGCCCAGCTCCTCGTAGGTGCGCGCGAGATCGGGGTTCTTGAAGGTGGAGCCGACGACCGGGAGGGCCCCGTCGGGCAGGAACAGCTTCGCCGTGTCGGGGAAGTAGCGGAAGCGGGCCTCGTTCAGGGCCGTCTGGGCGCGGAAGGTGTCGTCGACGGTGAAGCCGTCACGGGCGATCCGCTCGGCCGGCTTCAGGACCGTACCGAGCCGTCTGCTGCCCCACTTGTCCAGTGCGGTCGCCCAGGTGGCGGGCGTGCCCGGGGTGCCGACGCTCAGGCCGCTGCTCACCGCGTCGGCGAAGGCGAGGGGCCGGCCGTTCTCCAGGAACAGGTCGGCGTCGGCGGTCAGGGGGGCCGTCTCGCGTCCGTCGACGGTGTGCACCGTACGGGACTTGGCGTCGTAGTAGACGAAGTAGCCGCCCCCGCCGATGCCGGACGAGTAGGGCTCGGTGACGCCGAGCGCGGCGGCCGTGGCGACGGCGGCGTCGACGGCGTTGCCGCCCTTGCGGAGCACCTCGATGCCGGCGGCGGAGGCGTCCGCGTCGACGCTGGCCACGGCGCCGCCGTAGCCGACGGCGACCGGCACCTTCGGGGGTGTCGGGGCGGGTGCTGTGGCGGCCGTCGGCGGCGCTGCCGCCCCCACCGACACCACGGCGGCCGAGACCGCCAGGACCGACAGTTTCCGCGCGACAGGACGACGCATGCGCACCTCCACTAAAAGGCCGTCCGCGCAGCCTATTGCAATGCCCCGCCCTCGTCAGGACCGCCGTGAACAGCCGTCCTCGAACACGGGTTTGCGTATCCCCGCTACCATGCGCGCCCATGAATGACGACGTGCGCAACATCGTCCTCGGCGTGCTGGCCGCCGGCATCAGTGCCGCGCTCGGCTGGCTGGCCCGGACCTATCTCTGGCGGCGGAAGCTCCGCCGCCAGCAGGCGTTCTTCGGGCTGCCGGACAACTCCGAGTCCCTGCTGGTGGTGAACCGGGGCGCGGCCGGCCCCGAGCTGACGGTGATGCGCTACGACGTCTTCGCGCTCCTCGAACTCGCGGCCCTGATCAAGGACTGCAACGCCCACGCCCAGATAGTCCCGCACGACGCGGCCCGGCAGGGCTTCGGCGAGCGCACCGAGTTCTGCGTGGGCGGCCCGGCGTCGAACCGCCGGATGACGGCCCACCTCGCCTCACTGCTGCCCGGCGTGCGCGTCAACGTCGACGCCGAGCCCGGCCCCGACCGGGGCGCCGTCCAGATCGGCACCGAGCGGTACCGCGTGGAGCCGGGCCGGACCGAGCACGTCCTGCTCGCCCGGCTCACCGTCGACCAGCCGCGGGACGCCCGGCCGGTGTTCCTCTTCTGCGGCCAGACCGCGATCACCAACCAGGCCGCGACCCGCTACCTCGCCCGCAACCACGAGCGGCTGAGCCGCAAGTACGGCAACAACTCCTTCGTGCTGCTGCTGAAGGTGGTCAACTCGGCGGCGTACGGTCCGGACGTCGTCGAACTCGTCGCGGACGTGACGCGAGCCGCGCAGACGGCCCTGCCGGCGCCGGCCGCTCCCCGCAACTCGCACCGCGCCTCCTGAATTCATTCACACCACACCAATCGTTACTCCCACGTAACTTACCGACGGGTTACTTCCGGTAAACAGCCGAGGTTACCGTCTGGTCACTTTGCACTGACACGAGTGAGGAGTGACCCGTGGGACACCATCGCAAGGCCCTGCGCACGACCGCCGTGGGCGCCGTCTCCGCGACCCTGATCGCCGGAAGCGCCCTCGGGTTCGCCCCGGCCGCCCAGGCCTCGACCGGCGGCATACGGTTCGTCGACATCGCCGGTGACGGCGGCACCGTCCTCAAGGCGAACGTCATCACGCCCGCGGGCGCCGACAGCTCGCGCCGCTACCCGCTGATCGTGTTCCCCACGAGCTGGGGCCTGCCCCAGGCCGAATACCTGGCCCAGGCGCAGAAGCTCGCTAACTCCGGCTACATCGTGGTCAGTTACAACGTGCGCGGCTTCTGGCAGTCGGGCGGGCAGATAGAAGTCGCGGGCCCGCCCGACATAGCCGACGCCTCCAAGGTCATCGACTGGGCGCTCGCCAACACCCCCTCCGACGCGGCGCACATCGGCATGGGCGGCGTCTCGTACGGCGCCGGCATCAGCCTGCTCGCCGCCGCGCACGACCAGCGCGTCAAGGCGGTCGCCGCGCTCAGCGGCTGGGCCGACCTCATCGACTCGATCTACTCGGGCCGCACCCAGCACGTCCAGGCGGCCGGTCTGCTGGACGGCGCGAGCATCGTCACGGGCCGGCAGAGCGCCGAACTCCGGGACATCTTCGACCACTTCTACGCCTCCGACCTGTCCAGGGAACAGGACATGATCGATTGGGGAAAGAAACGTTCGGCCGCCACATATGTGGACCAGCTGAACAAGAACGGCGCGGCGGTCATGATGGCCAACGCCTGGGGCGACTCGGTCTTCCCGCCCAACCAGTACGCCGACTTCTACGAGAAGCTGACCGGCCCCAAGAGACTGGAGTTCCGCCCCGGCGACCACGCGACCGCCGAGCTGACGGGCCTCTTCGGGCTCCCCAACGACGTGTGGACGGACACCGGGCGCTGGTTCGACCACTACCTCAAGGGCACGGACAACGGCATCAACCGCGAGCTGCCGGTCCAGCTCAAGTCCCGCTCCACCGGCGGCTACGAGGGCTACCCGGACTGGAAGTCGGTCGGCGCCACCACGAAGAAGCTCGCCCTGTCCGGCACGACCACGATCCACACCAACGTCGACTCCGGGGCGGACGGCGGTGTCGTCTTCCTGTCCAGCATCCTCGACCAGGTCGCCAAGCTCCCCCCGGTCGCCTCGATCCCGCTGCTCCCCCGCCGCTGGGCGGCCGTGTGGCAGTCGGCGAAGTACACGACGGCCCAACAGGTGCGCGGCACCGCGAAGTTGCACACCACCGTCACGCCGACCAAAGAGAGCGGCACCCTCGTCGCCTACCTCTACGACGTGGGGCCGCTCGGCCTTGGCAGGCTGGTCTCCAACGCGCCGTACACCTTCCACGGACGGACGCCCGGCCGGCCGTTCGGCGTCGACCTGGAGCTGTACTCCACGGCCTACGACGTCCCGGCGGGACACCGGCTCGCCCTGGTCGTCGACACGGTCGACCCGCTCTACATCGAGCACAACCCGTCCGGCGCGCAGCTGACCTTCTCCTCGCCGGAGAACGACCCGTCGTACGTGTCGATTCCGCTCCGCGAGCAGTGATCTCCGGCCGGCGCGCCGGGCGGGTATGGCTCTTGTGAGCTGCCGTCCCCCTGCGGTCTCGGGGCCGTGGGGGGTTCCCCACCGGGCAGCGGCGAGATCGCCGTCATCACAGGGATGAACGGCACATCGTAGTCGAGGGGCGGCGCCGCCCCGTCAATGCTTGAGGATCTTGGAGAGGAAGTCCTTGGCGCGGTCGCTCTCAGGGTGGGTGAAGAACGCGTCGGGGGCGCGGTCCTCGATGATGCGGCCGTCGGCCATGAAGACGACGCGGTTGGCGGAGGCGCGGGCGAAGCCCATCTCGTGGGTGACGACGACCATGGTCATGCCTTCGCGGGCGAGTTGCCGCATGACTTCCAGGACCTCGTTGATCATTTCCGGGTCGAGGGCCGAGGTCGGCTCGTCGAACAGCATCGCCTTGGGCTCCATGGCCAGGGCGCGGGCGATGGCCACGCGCTGCTGCTGGCCGCCGGAGAGCTGCGCGGGGTACTTGTCCGCCTGGTCGGCGAGGCCGACGCGGTCCAGCAGCTGACGCGCGCGCCGGTCGGCGTCGTCCTTCTTGCGTCTGCGGACCTTGACCTGGCCCAGCGAGATGTTCTGCAGGACCGTCTTGTGGGCGAAGAGGTTGAAGGACTGGAAGACCATGCCGACCTCGGCGCGAAGCCCCGCGAGGGCCTTGCCCTCGTCCGGCAGCGGCTGTCCGTCCAGCCGGATCTCCCCGGACTGGATGGTCTCCAGCCGGTTGATCGTCCTGCACAGTGTCGACTTTCCCGACCCTGACGGGCCGATGACCACGACCACCTCCCCCTTGCCGACGGTGAGGTTGATGTCCTGGAGGACATGCAGTTCCCCGAAGTACTTGTTGACGTCACGCAGCTCGATCAACGGATCGACGGCCATGCCCAGCCCTACCCACTCTCAGCTGTGTCGCGGTTGCCGCAACCTATCCAGACAACAGTGGGGTTAATACACGACACGCACTTTTCGGGCATTAGCCGTATTTACGCCCCACTTATGGGGAGCGGTCAGGCCTCCGCCACCTCGGCGTACAGCTGGGAGAGTTCGGGCACGCCGCTCGCCGCCCACTCGTGCCCCTCGGCGACCACGTCGAACTCCCGCCCGGAGGCGAGCCTGATCACCGGCTGGCCGTCGGACCGGATGCCCCAGCGGGCACCGGGTACGGTCCGCACGATCACCGTCCCGAGGTACAGCCCGGCGTCGTTGCCGAGCCACTCCAGCACCTCCGCGTCGTCCCGCCACCGCGGCACCAGCTGGTCGAGCTCCTCCAACGAGGCGACGGTGTCGTCCAGTTGGACACCGGACCGGGCCGCCTGATGGCGCAGCAGCTCACACTCGGCGAGGAGTTCGGCGATGCCCTCGGCGTCGTGCGCGCCGGGTTCCTCGCGCCGGTTGCCCAGAAAAGGGATCTTCATACGCTCAGCGTGTCACTCGTACCGGCGTACGCACCACAGGCGCGCGGGCAGTCGATTCCGGGCGACTTCGCGCCGAGTTCGCGCATGGCGCGTTGACGCGCCCCCCGGGCCTCCCTAACTTCGCCGTGCGTCGTGCGTCTCGTCCTGACCGGTCGTGAACGGGGGAACCAAGTGCGCCGAGGTGTCCGCAGGTCCGTCGTCGCCTTCGCCCTGTTCGCGGCGCTGACACCGGCCGGGCCGGTGCGGGCGGTGACGTCCGAGCCGACGGTGACGGTGCGCAGCGGGGTGGAACCGCAGCCGCTGGAGCGGCTCTTCGACAACATCGCCGTCAGCGACGACGCCCGGCCGGGCGAGGCGGACTTCGACGGCGCCGGAGCCTCGCTGTCCGCGCGGGACCTGACGGCGGCGGGCTGGACGCCGGGCCGGACGCTGACCGTGCAGCGGGCGCCGCTGACGTGGCCGCGCCGGGCACCGGGCGAGCCGGACAACGTGCGCGCCGCCGGGCAGTCGGTGCGGATGACCGGCCGCGGGGACGCCCTCGCCTTCCTGGTGGCGGGCACGACCGGCACAGAGGTCAGCGGCGCGGGAACGGTGTCGTACGCGAACGGCACGACCTCCTCGTACCGCCTGACCGCCCCCGACTGGCGGACCGGTCCACTCGCCACCAAGGCGGTGGCGCTGCCGCACGTGAACACGCCCGGCGGCCAACTCGCCGTGCGGGCACGGCTGTACGTGGTGACGGTGCCGGTCGTCCGCGGGCGCCGGGTCGCCTCGGTGCGGCTGCCCGACGCGCCGGGGCTGCATGTGTTCGCGGTGTCCGTGCGGGCCACCACACCGGGCTGGACGGGAAGTTGGGCCGCCGCGACGGGCGGGTATCCGGCGGTGGGGCCGTGGAGCGACCGTACGCTGCGGCTCGTCGTGCACAGTTCGGTGGGCGGGCCCCGGGTGCGGCTGCGGTTCGACAACACCTTCGCCTCCGCTCCGGTGCGGATCGGGAGCGTCACGGTGGCGGTCCGGGCGGCGGGCGCGGCGGCGCGGGACGTGCCGGTGGCGGTGGCCTTCCGGGGTGCGGCGGGTGTCGAAGTGGCCGCGGGGGCACAGGCGTTCAGCGATCCGCTCGACTTCGAGGTGCCCGCGGACAGCAGTCTGCTGGTGAGCTTCCACCTGCCGGGCACGGTGGCGGCGGCGCCCGTGCACCGGCTCGGGGTGCAGCGGTCGTACGTCAGTGAGCCGGGCGACCACGCGGCGGACGTCGCGGGAACCGCGTACACCACGGTCCTGACGAGCCGGCCGCTGCTGACCGGGGTGGACGTGGGCGGCGGGCCGGGGTCGGTGGTGCTGCTCGGGGACTCGATCACGGACTGGGAGAAGTCGACGGTCGACGCCGACCGGCGCTGGCCGGACGTGCTCGCCGACCGGCTGCTCGCCCAGGACGAGGTCCCGCACTACGGCGTGCTCAACCAGGGCATCTCCGCGAACCGCGTGGTCACCGACCGCTATCCCGGCGACGGCGTCTCCTCCGACACCGGCGGCGTGAGCGCCTTGCACCGGTTCGACCGGGACGTCCTCGCGCAGACCTCGGCGCGTACCGCGGTCGTCTTCCAGGGCGTCAACGACGTGCGGTGGGGCGCCTCGGCCGACGAGGTGATCGCCGGCCTGCGCGAACTCGCCGACCGCGGGCACGTGCGGGGGCTGCGGATGCTCGCGGCGACGATCCTGCCCTGCGAGGGCGAGGCGCGCTGCACGGCCGCCGCCGACGCCGAGCGGGTCCGGGTCAACGCCTGGATCCGGGACTCCGACGCCTTCGACGGCGTCCTCGACTTCGACGCCGTCGTACGGGACCCGGACCACCCGGCCCGGATGCTGCCCGCCTACGACAGCGGGGACCATCTGCATCCGGGCGACGCGGGCCTCGCCGCCCTCGCGGGGGCGGTGGACCTGACCCTGCTGTGAGCTACGGGACGTCCAGGTCCACGACCACCGGCGCGTGGTCCGAGGCGCCCTTGCCCTTGCGCTCCTCACGGTCCACGTAGGCGTCGGTGACGGCCTTCGCGAACGGCTCGTTGCCGTACACCAGGTCGATGCGCATGCCGCGGTTCTTGGGGAAGCAGAGCTGGCGGTAGTCCCAGTACGTGAAGGGGTGGTCGTACTTCAGGGGGCGCGGGACGACGTCCGAGAGGCCGGCCTCGCGCAGGGCGGCGAGGGCGGCGCGCTCGGCGGGGGTGACATGGGTGAGGCCCTCGAAGGCGGCCACGTCGTAGACGTCGTCGTCCGTCGGTGCCACGTTGTAGTCGCCCAGGACCGCGAACGGGCGGCTGCCCGCGGCGTCACCGGCGACGGCCGCCTTGAGGGCCTCGAACCACTGGAGCTTGTAGGCGTAGTGCGGGTGGTCCACCTCGCGGCCGTTCGGCACGTACACCGACCACACGCGGACGCCGCCGCAGGTCGCGGAGATGGCGCGGGGCTCGGGGGCGCCGTCGTAGCCGGGGTCGCCGGGCAGGCCCTTGACCACGTCCTCCAGGCCGACCCGGGAGAGCACCGCCACGCCGTTCCACCTGCCGGTGGCGTTGACCGCCGCTTCGTAGCCCAGCTCGCGCAGCTGGTCGAACGGGAACTGCTCCTCGGCGAGCTTGGCCTCCTGGAGGCAGAGCACGTCCGTGCCGCTGCTCTCCAGCCAGGCCAGGAGCCTCGGCAGACGGGCGGTGATCGAGTTCACGTTCCAGGTGGCGATGCGCATGCCTGACAACCTACCGGGCCCCACTGACACTCACAGCGACGCGCTCTCCCCCGGCGCCAGCCTGAGGTGCTCGGTTCCGCCGAGGGCGCCGATCTGGTTGTCGTAGATGGGGCGGGCGAGGTCGGTGAGCAGGGCGTCGTGAACGTCGTACGCCCGTTGCGGCTTGACCTCACGGACGTAGTCGATCACCTCGGAGATCTTGCTCCAGGGCGCCATGACCGGCAGCATCAGCGTCTCCACCGCGTGGTCGGGGACGGTGAGGGCGTCACCGGGGTGGAAGACACGGCCGCCGTCGATCAGGTAGCCGACGTTGGTGATGCGCGGGATGTCCGGGTGGATCACCGCGTGCAGCTCGCCGTGGACCTGGACGTCGAAGCCCGCGGCGGTGAAGGTGTCGCCGTGGCCGACGGTGTGCACCCGGCCCGGGAAGGCGGCGGAGATCTTCTCCGCGACGGACCGCAGGGTCCAGATCTCGGCGGCCGGGTTCGCCGCCATGGCCGCGCGCAGCCGCTCCTCGCTGAAGTGGTCGGGGTGCTCGTGCGTGACGAGGATCGCCTCCGCGCCGACCGCGGCGTCCTCCTCGCTGAAGCCTCCCGGGTCGAGGACGAGGGTGCGCCCGTCCTTCTCCAGGCGGACGCAGGCGTGCGACTTCTTCGTGAGCTTCGTGGTCATGGCACCATCCTGCCGCGCTCCCCGCGCGGGTGCTCACTCCTCGGGGGTCGTCTCCTCGCGGATGACCTCCTGGGCGACCTTGAAGGCGCTGCCGGCCGCCGGGACGCCGCAGTACACGGCCGCCTGGAGGAGCACCTCCTTGATCTCGGCCGGGGTGAGGCCGTTGCGCAGGGCGGCGCGGACGTGGAAGCCGAGCTCGTCCAGGTGGCCGCCCGCGACCAGCGCGGTGAGCGCGACACAGCTGCGGGAGCGGCGGTCGAGGCCCGGGCGGTCCCAGATCTCGCCCCAGGCGTAGCGGGTGATGAACTCCTGGAAGTCGCCGGAGAAGTCGTCGGCCTGCGCCAGCGCCCGGTCGACGTGCGCGTCGCCGAGCACCTCGCGGCGCACCTTGAGCCCGGCGTCGTACGGGTCGGGCCGCCCGCCCATGCCCTGGGGCGCAGGCGCGGCCGGGGCGATCTCGGCGATCGGCACGGCCTGCGGCGGCGGTCCCGCGGCGGCCAGGACCGGCTTGACGGGGGCCGCGGGGATCGCCATCTGGCCGGTCGTGGAGTCGTAGGCGGGCTGCCAGGCGGTGGAGAAGTGCCGGACCAGCAGGTCCGTGACGGCGGCGGGCTGCTCCACCGGTACGAGGTGGGAGGCGCCCGGTACGACGGCCAGCCGCGCGTCCGGGATGCCGGCGACCAGCGTGCGGGCCTCCGCCGGGCCGGTCACCTGGTCGTCGGAGCCGACGAGGACGAGGGTCGGCACCCCGACGTGGGCGAGTGCGGTCCGCACGTCGAACGCGGCGAGCGCCTCGCAGGCGGCGATGTAGCAGCCGGGGTCGGTGGTGCGGACCATCTGCACGGCCCAGTCGGTGATCGCGGGCTGCGCGGCGGCGAACCCGCCGGTGAACCAGCGCTCGGGGGACGTCCGGGCAATCGGGTCGAGCCCGTTCGTCCGCACGATCACACCGCGCTGCCGGAACTCGTCCGGCGTCCCGAACCGGGGCGAGGCGGCGATCAGCGCGAGCGAGGCGATCCGTTCCGGGTGGCGCAGCGCCAGCTCCAGCCCCACCGCACCGCCGAGCGCGCAGCCCGCGTAGCCGAAGCGCTGCACGCCGAGGCCGTCGAGGGTGGCGAGCAGCCGGGCGGTGAGGTCACCGACCGAGCCCGCCGGGTAGGCGGGGGCGCCGCCGTGGCCCGGCATGTCGAAGCGGAAGACCCGCCACTGCTTGACCAGGTCGGGGACCTGGCGGTCCCACATGTGCCATGTAGTGGCGAGAGAATTGGCCAGGACCAGGACAGGGGCGTCTTCTGGCCCGTCAAAGCGGTATTGCAGGGTTTCGACGTTCGTCTTGCTCACCCGCTCACGCTCCCACATCTCACGTCTTCATCAGGCGCGGGGGTGGGCACCCCCGCGAGACCTCCCCACGCAGCCGCCGCCGGACGAAGATCCTCCACATCCGGCTTCACATACCACTGCTTCGTGGTCTTGACGCTGCTGTGCCCCGCCCATCGCGCAAGGAGGTGATCCGGAACCCCGTTGTTCGCGAGATACGTGAGGCAGCTCGCGCGGGCGTCGTACAAACGAACACGCCGCAGCTGACTCCGGGCCATGATCTCGTAGGCCCTCTTGCGCAGATGCTTCCCGTTGAGCGCCCTGCCGAGCTCGTCCACGAGTACGTACCCGCTGCTCTCATACGCCACTCCCGCCGCAAGCTCCTCCGCTGACTGCACCGCCGCGAAGTGCTTGAGGGCATCACTGACCAGCGCAGGCAAAGGAAGCAGCCGCTCGCCGGCAGCGGACTTCGCGCTCTTCTCCACCACCGTCCTGTTCCCCATCAGCGTCCGCGTGTTGGTGATGCTCAGGGTGCCCTTGTCCACGTCGACATCGGACCAGCGCAGGCCGCAGACCTCCGCCGGACGCAGTCCCATCAAGGAGAGCAGCAGCGGGGCACACAGCCGATCGTCCCGCACCCCGAGCACGAAGGAATGGACCTCGGTTTCGGTCCAAGGCGCCACCACAGTCCTCGTCAGGCGCTCCGCCTTGCGCGTCTTCCGTGGGATCGTCACGTCCTGGGCGGCGTTCTCGGCGACCAGGTGCCGCTTCACCGCACGGTTCAGCGCGTCCTTCAGCCGTGCAAGAGACATCTCCACCGAGATCACACCCAGGCCGGCACCCGCCCTGCCGCTCCGGACCCGGCCCTCACGCAGCGCCCACTCCATCCACGCCCGAACGTCGTCCTCGGTGAGGGCCTGAAGCCGGATGTGCCCCAGCTTGCTCCGCACACGATCCAGAGTGGCCATGTAGCTGTTGATGGTGGTCTCCTCCAGGTCTTCCGCCTTCTCGGCGATCCACTGGTCAAGCCACTCATCCACGGTGATGTTGTTGGGCGCCACGAGCGTCCCTTCGTAGCGACGGTGCGTGACATACGCGTACGCGACCTTCGCTTCCCTCAGGGTGGCAAACGTCCGCGTCAACTGCTTACGCTTCCCGGTTTCGGGATCGCGTCCCACATCGACCACAAAGCGGTACCGGACCTGGCCCTTCGCATTCGGCGAAAGCTTCTTGATAGGAGCGGACAGAACTACTCACTCTCCTCGCGGACTCACGACACTGCTCGCTGCGTCCGCACCGGATGCCCCTCAAGGCGCCTCCGGCTGCGAACTGCTTCAATCGTCCGCACGCTGCCCGGTTTCGGTAACCGGGAACCATCTGCTACAAAGCACCGCCACGCCCTCCCTCAGGCCCTTCGCCTGGACCGAGAGCAAAGCCGCCGCCGAGATGTTCCACACGATCGCGGCCTGTCCGCGCACCACACGCAAACCTGACCAAGCGACAGCGACCACTCACATGGAGGACTGCCCGCCGTGACCGTGGGTTTCGGCGCCATGCGTCTGCCGTCGCAGGAAAGGCCCCTATTGGGACACGCCCTGCGCAAGCGCATGACCCGACCGCTCCCGGGAAACTTCGCCCGAACCGGCACTGAGCCGGCTCCGGACGGGACAACGATGAGTTGTCTCCTGGTCCACCCGTAATCAGCATTGACCGACAGCCCAGCGGCCGGCAGCCACTGCCCGGATCCGGAACGCTCCGAGCGGCCGGCCTGCACGGGTGCCGCAGCCCGTTACCAGGCGGCATGACGGAGCCTTGTTCTTGCGGGGGACTACCCGACTGGACAGTTCCCCCAGGCCGCGGCCAGGGGCTCGGGAATCTGTGGGACATCGCCGCAGCCGTGCGGCGCACGGGGGAAGCTGTCGGTGGCGAGGTAGCTCCACATGCCTGCGGCTGTACCGCGGAAGTACTTGGTGGCACTGCCCTCGTCCTGCATGCCTACGAGTTGCTCGTGCGTCGCGCCGGAGGTGGACTCGAAACGGGTGGCTGCGTAGCGGACACCGCCGCACTGACCGTAGAAGAACTGCTGTGGCACCGGTCGGATGTGGGCGAAGCGGGGGAAGCTGCGCTGGTATTCCGCCGTCACGGCGGCCTTCACCGCGCTGGTGGCGGTCAGGTTTTGGCAGCCGGAGTGAGGTGCCGAGGTAACCGTTCCGGTGGGCCTGGGCGATGCCGCGGCCCCGGTCGGGGAGGCAGCGGCGCGCGGCAGCTTGGGCGTGGTGTCGGCAGGGACGGCGGAAGGCAGGTCTGCCGGTGCAGAGGAAGTGGCCGAAGGCGGCCAGGAGGGGGCGCCCGAGTCGGCGTGCGAAGCCGCCGGCTCCTCGCACCCTGTCAGCAGCAGAATCCCGCCCAGCATCGCCATCACTGACACACCTCTGAGATCGAGCATGGCGCGTCCTCTTCTCCGGTGATAGAGCCTCTGCCGCGATCTGCGAGAGAGCGTGGCCGCCTGCGCCCGGCCGCAGCCACGTTGCTGGACGCTCTGGGCCGCCCTGGGGTTGCAGGAGTGAGGGGTGTACGACGGTCTCGATTCCGTATACGCGCACCGGTGCACCGCGTCCCGCACGCGCGTCATCCCGGCCTGACTTCCTCGGCGATTCCTGTCGGCACCTCGCTCGGCGGATCGGAAGGCCGTGACCCGGCCGGAGGTGAGATGACGCCGTCCTTACGCCCTGTGGCCGCAGCGGTCAGGGCACTCTGACCCACCGCGCTACGGAGGGTGTCCCCTGATCGTCGGTGACGAACAGCATGTACCAGCCGGAGGGGACCAGGTCGCGGTTCTTCGGGACGGTGACCTGGATGCCGTCGCCGTCTTTCGTCTTCTTGAAGTCCAGGGCGATGGAGCGCTGCTCGACGTCGGTGACGTGGGTGGTGGAGCTCGGGTGGATCAGGCGGGCGGTCTTGATGACGGAGGCGTACTTGGTTCGGAAGGTCGCGGTGGCCCCGTGTTTCACCGTGGCGGGACCGCTGGTCAGGGACGGCCGGGAGTCGCGGTACAGGTACGGCGGCGTGTAGATCTCCAGGCGCTGTTCGAAGACACCGGGCTCGGTTTTGGCTTTGTCGGCGAAGAGGGAGTCGCCGCCGAAGGTGATCACGCGGCCGTCGGGGAGCAGGATGGAGCCGGAGTGGTAGTTGCGGCCCACCTCCGGGTCGGCCACTCGGTGCATCTCGCCGGTCTTGGCGTCGTAGATGCGTGCCTGGAGGATGTTCTCGGCGGAGGGGCCCCGGTAGTCCCGAGAACCGCCGGTGATCAGCACGGTGTCGTCGGGAAGGATCGACAGCTCCGGGTAGCGGGTGCCTTCCGCCAGTTGCGGGCCGTCCGTGAAGTGCGGGCTGTCCGCCGTGAGGTCGATGATCCTGGTCTTCTTCGACGACTTGGTCGATTCTCCGATGCCTCCGCCGCCGACCACCATGAACTTCTCGTCCTGGGCGGGCGGGAGCATGACCGTGCCGGAGGTCTCCATCAGGTTCGCGTCGTCCAAGCCGGGCAGCTTGGTGAACTTGTTGGTGGCGAACTGCCAGATACCTGGAGCGCGGCCGACGTCACTCGGGCCGTAGCCGGCGTTGGAGCCGGAGTAGAAGAAGGTGCCGTCGGGCAGTTGGAAGACGGCCGGGTAGGTGGGGAACTGCCGGACCTTCCCGCTGTAGGTCCAGGTCCTGGTCTTCGGGTCGTAGACCTCGCTCTTGCCCGGCACCACCTGGCCGATGTCGTCCAGCCCGGACAGCGCCAGCACCCGCCCGTCGGAGAGCCGGGTCAGGGTCGGGTACCAGCGGGCCTCGTTCATCGGGGCGACTTTGGTGAACTTCTCCGTCGCCGGGTCGAACTCATAAGCGTCGTGAATCCCCTGGAAGTCCTTCTTGTCGAGGCCGAGTTTGTTGGCGATGCCGTACACGTTGTGGGTGTCGGAGCCGGTCAGGCCCTGCACGCGGTAGTTCTCCTGGGCACCGGTCTCGTACTGCCTGCCGCGCTTCTGCGCCTCGACGTAGACGCGGTTCACGCTCGCCTCCGTGCGCAAAAACTTCCCGGTCCTCTTGTCGAAGATCTTCTTCGCGGGCTTGACGGAGACGGGGTCCTTGGAGACGAACGTCTTGTGGTTCTCCTTACCGGTGAACCTCGTCCCGCCGGGCAGTGTGACCGCCTTGTCGGGGTCCTCATTGTGGACGATCATCAGCCCGCCGGCCTTGGTGACATCGCCTTTGAGCTTTTCGTAGCGTTTGGTGCCGCCCGCGAACAGCAGCTTGCCGTCGGCCAGGTGGATGTGACCGGTGCAGAAGAGGTCGGCCGGGGTCCTCACCTCGTGGAAGGTGTTCTCGACCGGGTCCCAGACCACCGAGCGGAAGTTCTTGGCGTCGAAGTTGTCGAGGTTGTTGCCGGACCCGGCGACCAGCAGGATCTTGCCGGTGTGCAGCAAGGCCGCGTGGATGGTGTTCTGCCGGAACGCTTCGGGGACGTCGACGACGTCCCAGTGCCCGTTCTCCGCCTTGTACTCGGGTCTGTTGATCTCGTAGTGGTGGTACTTCTCGCTCCCGACGCGGTACAGCCACGGCCCGTTCAGACCGGCCAGCGCCAGCACCACCACGGTGCCGACCAGCAGACGACGGGCGCGACGGCGCCCGGCACTTCCCTCCATGTCGCAGATCCCCCGGAACAGCTGGATGGTCGGGCCGCAGCCTCCCCCGTGTGCCGCGGCCCGACCGGCCTGCACTGCGGCGTCCACTGGGCTCCCGATCCGCCGGCACAGTCGACGGCCGGTTGACGCCACCATGCTATTTTGCATCATGCAAAGCTTGACACAAGGGGAAGTAAGGACGCCGCAAGCGACAAGGGGCTGGCCATGGACACCTGTCGCCGTGCCTTGAACGGCCGGGTGAAGGACAACCCGCGCGGCCGATGGCTGTTCCCGCGGCGCTTTCGAGCGTTGCCGACCGTCTGCTCGCCGACAACGGCGGCGGGATGTTCGTCGCCCCCGGCGCGCACGTCCGAACGACGCCGGAATCCGACCACGGCTCAGGTCGCCCGTGTGACGCGGGTCGGTCTTCCCGCTGAGGGCCTCGATGCCGCTCTGATCCGCGAAGAGACCGAAAGATTTTCGACGCTTTGATGTCCATGACGCCCGCCAGTGGGCTCCGAATAGCCGGAGGCTTCACCTCATGCTGATTGCCCAGCGTCCCTCGTTGACCGAAGAGGTCGTCGACGAGTTCCGTTCCCGGTTCGTGATCGAGCCGCTGGAGCCGGGCTTCGGTTACGCCCTCGGCAACTCCCTGCGCCGTACGCTCCTGTCGTCGATCCCCGGCGCTGCTGTCACCAGCATCCGTATCGACGGCGTGCTGCACGAGTTCACCACCGTGCCGGGCGTCAGGGAGGACGTCACCGACCTGGTCCTGAACATCAAGCAGCTGGTCTTCTCTTCCGAGGACGACGAGCCGGTCGTAATGTACCTGCGCAAGCAGGGCCCGGGTCTGGTCACCGCCGCCGACATCGCTCTACGGGGCAGCATCGAGGTGCACAACCCCGACCTGGTCCTGGCGACGCTGAACGACAAGGGCAAGCTGGAGATGGAGCTGACGGTCGAGCGTGGCCGCGGCTACGTCTCCGCCGTGCAGAACAAGCAGGTGGGCCGGGAGATCGGCCGTATCCCGGTCGACTCCATCTACAGCCCGGTACTCAACGTCACGTACAAGGTCGAGGCGACTCGTGTCGAGCAGCGCACCGACTTCGACAAACTGATCGTCGACGTCGAGACCAAGCAGGGGATGCGTCCCCGTGACGCCATGGCGTCCGCCGGCAACACCCTGGTCGAGCTGTTCGGTCTGGCCCGCGAGCTCAACATCGACGCCGAGGGCATCGACATCGGCCCGTCCCCCACGGACGCCGCCCTGACCGCCGACCTGGCACTGCCGATCGAGGAACTGGAGCTCACCGTCCGCTCCTACAACTGCCTCAAGCGCGAAGGCATCCACTCCGTGGAAGAGCTCGTCGCCCGCTCCGAGGCCGACCTGCTCGACATCCGCAACTTCGGTACCAAGTCCATCGACGAGGTCAAGGCGAAACTGGCCGACCTGGGCCTGGCCTTCAAGGACAGCCCCGGAGTCGAACCTCTCACCACCTTCGGGAGCACCGCCTGACGTCCCGCCGCCCTACGGCAACGGGCTCGCTGGAGAGCAAGCAGCACTCAAGGGGGCGCTATGTCACGTCAGTGACGCTCGATAGCGCCTGCCGGGGCCAGCAAGCGGGGGTGCGCTGAGACGAGAATGCCGAGTGCAGCTGCAGTGTCGAGTGCTGTCATATATCGACCCGTTTCACGGCCGACCGGACGGCCTGGGTGTGTCGTGCTCGACTGACAGCAACCGAAGAGCCTGCTTCGCACCCTGGGCTCATACCCGGCTGCGCCCAGGACGTCGTCTCGGTCGGCAGGCCACGTCCGCTGCCTGCCTTGCACAGCCTCCACCCGGCGATCGTCGGACTGCGGCCGAGACCGCCCGCACCAACTGGTACGAGGCCGCAGGCAATGCCGTACAGCCCCACCGCGAAGGCCGCGCCCCCTGGCTGATCTCCACAGGAGGATTGCCGCGGGTCTTCCTCGAAGCAGGTACCCATCGCTTCGGAGAGCGGACGCCCGCCACCGCCCGGCGTCCATCATGTCGTGTCCGCATGACTCGCAGAGGACGGGGCAGGCGAGCACACGAACCCCTCCGGCGGCGGGGTCGGGGAGGGGTTTCCCGGATGTGGCACATCGTCGAGCGGGAGGCAGCCTTGGAGGTCCAGCCGTTGCGACTCACGCCTCGGTGGGCCGACGCCGACCTCCTGGTCGTCGAAGCAGAGGGGACTTTCGACGCGGCCTTGGCCCCCTTGTTGTGCGAGCCGCTCATCAGGCTGCTGCGTGTGGGACACCGCCACTTCGTGGTCGACGTCCAACAAGTGACAAGCTTCCACCCGGCTGGTGTCCACCTTCTGACGGCGGTACGGCGCACGATCCGAGCCGGGGGCGGCATGCTGACCCTGGTCGCGGGACCGGATGCGCGACGCGCCTTCAGCGCAGTTGACGTCGGCCGGCCGGCCTTTCTGTACCCCACGGTTGTCGAGGCGTCGCGAGCCTGTAAAGCCTCGTCTCGGGACTGACACCGGTGCAGAGATGCCCTGCCAGGCGGGGGCAGCCGACACGGGCGGTCGTCGTCCACATCGCCGCCACGCCGGTCAGTGACTGCGGCGGGCCGGGAGCAGGAACTCTTGCTCTTCTCCGCCGGCGCCGTCTTCGTCGGTTTCCTGGCGGGGCTGGCGGCCATGGCCCCTTGGCGATCCGCAAGCACAAAGCGGCCCTGGTCCGGGCCGGAGGTCCGGCCTCAGCAGCCGCCGCCTTCACTCTCGCGGTGAACCAACTGATGCGCGGCCGGGCGGTCCTGGCGTTCACCGCGACCCTGCTCATCGCTGCCGGACTCTACGCCCGGCGGCGTCGAGGCCCACGCAAAGGCGAACCGACATCGCGCGGGGTCAGGTACTGCCGGCCCCGACGACGAGAACCGGGCACGTGAAATGGTGCACGCAGTGGTGACTGACGGAACCGAGCGGCATCCCGGCGAAGGCGCCGTGGCCCGCAGGTTCTCGCGGAACTGTTCCCGAAGTCGGCGTCCGAGAAGTCCACCGGCATGGGGAACCGGCGGGACACCGATGAGTCCGCTGTGGCTGCGGCCCGTCGCGTGTTGGCACCCCGGACCGATCTGGCACAGCGCAAGCTTTGCTCAGGACAAGGACCTTCTCATCGTTGCGCGCTGTATCTGGCGGCGTACCTCTTTTCCGGATCAGGAGCTCTGGTGCGGCTTTCGCGCCGCACGATCGGAACCGTCCTCGCCAGCGGGACGCTCACCGTGGCCCGAGCGGTCCGCCCGCCCTCCGGCCTGGGCCCCTTCCACGGGAGTACCGTCAGGCAACCAGCTCTCCCTTCCATCCGGACGGAACGGGCCCGACCGGGCCTGCGGACGGGTCGATGCCGAGGCCGTCGTCGCCGTCGGTGCGTCAGCTCCCGGTGAGCAGGTGACGGACGACGTATCCGGCGGAGTCCACACCGGAGCTGCCGCCTTCGACGAGGGCCGCGACCGCGATACGGGAGTTGTACGCGGTGAGCCAGCCGTTGGTGTGGTCGCCCTCTTCCGCGGTGCCGGTCTTGGCGCCGACTCCCGGCAGGCCGCTGAGGCGTGGTGCGGCGGTGCCGCTGGTGGCCACGGTGCGCATCATCGACTGCAGGTATCCGGCCGTGCGGGCCGAGATGGGCCGGGGCGCGGTGTCCTGATGCTGTCCGGGCAGGATGATCGGCTGGTGGAAGCCGACGCCTCGCACGGTGGCCGCCACGGACGCCATGAACAGGGGGGTGGCCGTGACCCGGCCCTGGCCGATGAACTGGGCGGCCTGGTCGCCGCCTTGGACGTCCGCCGGGATGCTCGGGTCGGTGGTGGCGACACCGCCGCCGATGGACCAGCTGCCCATGCCGAAGACGTTGACGGCCTCGTCGTGGAGGGCGGAGGCGTCTCCGTCGTGCACGAGGTAGTGGAAGCCGTCCTTGATGAAGGAGGTGTTGCACGAGACCGTGAACGCCTGGGCGAGGGTGGAGGCGGGATTGGCCCGTACTCCGGAATCGTTGTGGAACAGCTGGCTGTTGGCCATCAGCGAGTCCGTGCAGGGGGCGGGGCTGTTCGGGGTGAGGCCCGCCTGGTCGAACAGGGCCGCCGAGGTGATGATCTTCATCGTGGAGCCCGGAGACTTGATGCCGTTGATGGCGATGTCGCCGTGGTCTCCCGTGTGGCCGAGGGCGAGGATGTGCCCGGTCTTCCAGTCGAGCGCCACCGTCCCGGCGGGCTTGCCCTGAAGATGAGCGTCCTTCACCGCGGTCTCGGCCACCTCCTGGAGGGAGGCGTCGATGGTCGTCTTGATGACGGGGGCCTTCCCCTTGGAGAAGACCTTCAGGGACTTCACGCCGGCGCCGGTCGCATCGACGACGGCGACGCCCGTGCCGGTGGTGCCGCCGGTCGGGGTGGCGTTCTGGCGGATCGTCGCCACGATGTCGCGCAGCGAGGCGAAGCGGGCGAGGTCGGTCTTGCCGTCGCTCGCCACGACCTCGGCGGTGCTGGTGCCGGCGGGCAGCGTGCCCGCCGTCAGGGACTGATCGTCACCCAGGCCGGGGAAGAGCACCGAGTTGTTCCAGTGCACCGCCAACTGGCCGTTGGTGCTCTGCCGTACCGCCACCGCGCTCGGGTAGGTCCAGGTGCCGCCTGCCACCTGGGCCGTGACGTCGAAGGTGACCTTGGTCGCGCCCGCCGTCACCGCCGATGGCCCCTCGGAAACGACCTGGTCGAAGGTCAGCGCCTTCAGATGCAGGCCATCCACGTACCCCCGCAGGGCCGACGCGGCCGTGGTCGAGGCGTCGGTGTCGCTCGCGGCCCGGTCGAGTTCCTGTTTGGACCAGCTGTCCAGGAACGCGCGGGTCAGCTTGACCGCTTCGGCGTCCGACGGCGGCTCACTCGACACCGCCGCAGGGTCGAAGGTGCGCGCCGCCTTGGTCTCACCGCTCCCTGTCGTCCCTGGGGACACCGCCTGCACGACGTTGTACGCACCGATTCCGCCCAGGACCAGCAGCGCCGCACCACTACCGACTATGCCGATCTTCACACCTCTGTTCATGCGGTGGATCGTATGTACGTTTGCACTGTGCAGGTATTCGCCGAGACGGATCGTTACCGGACCGTCAAGCCACCCGGCGAGCGGAGGCCGCCGGAGAGACGACGACCGGACAGCCGAACTGAGGTCCATGGCTCTTCGGCGGGCAACCCATCATGTCGGAGTGGTGGATGAGTATGGCCGCGTGGGGACATCACCACCACCTCGCGATGCGCCGAGAGCGCTCCCGCCGTCTCCTGCTCACCGGCCGCCGCGCTCCTCGCGGACACCCGTTGGGGCCCCAGGCTGAACAGCAGAGGCAGCAGTCCTTGCGAGACGACCGTGCCACCGACGACCATCTCGACGCCCCGCTCCCGGAGCGCCAGCCAGCACCCGTCCGAGGCGGTCGCGACGAAGGCCAAGCCCACCGCCCACCACGGCAGGCGGTCTTCGGACGTCAGCGCGTGCCCCAGCGCCGTCGTCACAACGCAGACCGCCGCGAACACTGCGGCACGCACCGGCCGCAGAGCCGCGGGCGCACGCTCACCCGATGGCCGCGACGCGTGACACTGCCCAGGCACTGCACTCGGGGCATCGGGTGACTCCTCCTCGCAGGCAGGCTCCCGCTTCTTACGGGCCTTCGGAGGACAGCGTTCACCCGCATTCACGTCGCCGGGGGTTTTCCGGCCGCTCACGGGTTGATCTTCACGTTCCTCGACACTGTGACCTGGTCGATGTCGGAGACGCGGACGGTGGCCCGTATCGTCCAGGTCCCGGCGATCGGGAGGTCAAGGGTGTCGCTGCCCCAGTAGCCGCGCTGGTCGGCGAGCTGGGCGTCGAGCGGACCGACGCCGCGCGCGGACTGGGTGAAGGTCAGGCGCAGTTCGGGGATGGCGACGAGACTGCCGTCGGCGGCGAAGATCACGGCCTCGATCACGTTCCGGCCGACCCGGCCTGGCTCAAGGGTCACCTGCACCTTGCCGCGTCCGCCGGGTGTGCCCGTGTCGAACGGGATCAGCGTCAGTGTCACGTCAGGCTGTCCGGGCACCCTGGAGACCGTGTCGGCCGCCGCGCTCTCGACGGCGGCCCGCCCCGGCTGACTTCCCGTCAGCACGGTCGTGACCGCCAGCACCAGAACGCCCACCGCCACCTCGGCCAGGACGGACCTGCGCAGCCCACGCCAGTGGGTCCCACTCCCGGCCTCGCCCGCGCCGGGCCCTCCCGTCGTCGGGCCGGGCGGAGGACTGTGGTCGCCGCCGCCCACGGCGACCAGCAGCGCTTGCTCCCGGGGCACGGTCCAGAGCCGCTCGGTCCAGTTCCGCGAATACGATGCCGCCGTCAGCATCAGGACCACCGCCCCGATCTTCAGGGCGAGCAGCCTGCCGTACGAGGTGGTGAACGCGTCCCAGGAGCCGAGTCCGCGCCAGGACTGGTATACGCCGGTGGCCGCCAGCACCGCCACCGAGGCAAGGGCGAGCCGGGAGAAGCGGGCCACGGCGGCGGGCGGGAGCAATTCGTCGGCCGGTGCCCGGTACAGCACGAGGAGCAATGCGGTCAGCCCGCCGAGCCACACCGCCATGGCGAGCAGGTGCAGCACGGAGGAGACCATCGCCACGGGCACCTGGATACCCGCGGAGGCGTGGTCGGCCGCCGCCCAGGTCCCGGCCAGGCTGAGGGCGAGCGCGAGACCGACGACGGCCGAACGTCGGCCTGCCTGCCACACCGGCCGACCTCGCTTCAGCAGGAGTCCGGCGAACAGGAGCAGGACCAGCCGGGCCAGCAGGGCGATGCCCGGCCGACTGGCCACAGCGTCCTTCAGCAGCCGGGGGTCGAGCGTGCCACCGGGCCCGTCCCCGCTCGCGTACGGCCCGCGGAGCAGCAACAGCACGATCGTCGACAGCGTCACGGCCCACCACCCCGACAGCACTGGCCGGCACGCCACCCGCGCGGCCGCGGCCCCGGGACGGCACACCACGACGAACACCGCGCCGCCGATCAGCAGGGCCAGACCGGCGTAGGCGACATAGCGGCCGGCGCCGTAGAGCAGGTCGACCGCCGGGTCCACCGCCGGTTCTGGCCTCGCCTCGGCCCGAGTCGGAGAGGGTGCTCCGACGAAGAAGGTGAAGGCGCCGGAGACGGAATGGCTGTCCGCCGACAGCACCCGCCAGGAGACGGTGTACGTGCCGTCCTGAAGGTCGCCGGTCAGGGCTACCCGGGCGGTGTCCGCCACGCCGTCCGCGTGGGTGGGGTCGCCGGCGGTCACCGGCCGGCCGTCGGGGTCGAGCACGCGCACCGAGTCCTCGGCGAGTGCGACGGACTCGTCGAAGGTGACCGTCACCTCCTTCGGCGCCGACTTCAGCACAGTGCCCCCGCGCGGATCGCTGGAGGTCAGCACCGCGTGCGCCGAGGCGGGCGCGGCCCCGCCCAGCAGGGCGCCGGTCAGCACGGCGATCACGATCAGCAGTGCCCTGGTCACTCGGCCGTCTCGTTCGGTCCTGCGTCGTTCCATGTCATGTCTCCGGATGGGCTGCTGGTTCTCGGCCGGGCCGGACACGGGTGAGCGCGTCCGGCCCCGTTGCAAGGCGGTTACGGGTGCCGGTCTGCCGCTGCCCGAGGAGGCCCACCGCCTGACCGACCACCGGGCCCCGCTCCCAGGAGGAACGGCACGGCGATCAGCACAGCGGGCACACCGCCGCTCCGCGCGGCAGCCGTCTCGTGAGCGGGACCGGCGCTCGTCGCCGCTGCCGTCGTGGTGCGCTTCAACTTCAGTACAGGAGCGGGCCGTTCGGGCTCCGCGCCACCCGTCGACGGTTCGATCCAACGGGCGATCTCGCCGTCGCCGTAGGTGTCGACGGTCTTGAACACGAGCTGCCCGGCGTCCGGCAGCCGACGGATCCTGACCTTGTGTACGACGTCCACCTCGGTCCGCAGGGCGGGGCCCGCGACGCTGCAGCCGTCGGCTGCGGTTCGTGGCTTCCAGCCTCTCGGGGGGCCTCGGCGAGCGCGACGTCTCCGGGTGCGATGCCGTCGGGCAGGACGACACGCACCTGTGTGAAGCCGGCGCTGTCGGACTCGGCCTCGGAGACGAAGGTGGGGGTGACGTTCGGGCCAGGGCCCGCGGCGTGTCGGCCTCGACCTCCGCATGGGCGGAGGGGGGATCGGCCCGGTTCAGGACAGCCGTCAGCGCGGCGGCTCCGGCCACGGCGAGACGACCCGCCGCGCGGGCCGCACGGTGCACGGACACGGGGATGCTCCTTGCAGGGGAAGCCGGACAGCCCGAGAAGGCGGACCGGACGTGGAACCGGTCGGGACGGGGGCGTGTCCCGGAGGTCCCCTGCGCACCAGCGCGTTCCCGAGGAGCTGGGGCCTTGCCCGCACTGGTCGCGCGAGGCATTCGACGGGCGGCGCCACGGGCAGCGGGCGGACCTGAGTGCCGCCGGACAGTGAACGGACCCAGGAGCCAACGGCCGCCGCGACGCCTCTCACGGCATGCGCGATCCCCAGGGCGACCATCACGGCCGCGTCGGCGCGGTGCAGCAGCCAGACCACCGCCAGCGCGGAGAGCAGATGGACTGCGCTCATGGCGGCGGAGGCGTGGTGCCAGGTGTGTCCCTGGGCCGCGGCGGAGACCGCGTGACCGTGTTCGCCGCCCAGAGCGGGGTCCATCCCGCCCACGACGGTCAGCGTCAGGTGCACGGCGCCCTGCGCGGCGAGGGCGGATCCGAGGGCGGAGTACAGGGAGAAACCCCGACGGGCCGCGGGCCAGACAGCGGCGAACTGCGCTCCCGCCAGCAACAGTACGAACCGCCACGGCACCGCCTCGTCGGCGACCGCGTGGTGTCCGAGGGCGGCGATCACACTCCCGGCCAGGGCGAACACTCCGGCCCGGGCGCAGGTCGTACCACGGCCGGTCTCCGCCCGGCCGGGACGACGCGCGACGGTCGCGCTGCCCTCGCCCTGGATGATCTTCCCTCCTCCGCCCCGGCAGGTCCCTGGACCTGAGGGGATACGCGAGCGCCGTCCGCCGCGTTCACGCGCCAAGTGCCACCTGCCACGACCGGGTCGGTGTCCGGCCACAGACCAACGTTGGCGCAAGGCAAACACGGCAGGCATCAACCTACGCGCCCGATCGGCTTCGCCGGTCGTCACGTCCGCACTCCTCATCGCACTGACCGCCGGATGCACACACAGCAGCCCCACCGCCGCCCCCCACCCCCGCCCCTTCGGGGCGTCCGGCTCGCCCGGCGGAATCCCGCTGCTGAACGGGACCACCGTCACCTTCGGCGACGACGCCCCACACGTACTGTTCCGGCACGTGCACCGCGTCACGGCCCACCACACACTGCTAGTAGTACTCCAGTTCGAGGCCGCGGGACTTCTCCGGGTCCAGGCGCGGGTCGCCGTGGGTGAACCCGCGCCCGGACGAAGCGCCCCCTTGACACGTTTTGCATAATGCAAACATATGGAAGGGGAAGGAATGGGCACCACCCAGGCGGCCGGACCGGCGGCCCGACAAACGGCAGAACAGAACGAGCGGACCCGAACCACGAAAGACGCTCTCGCCCCCGCGCGCGGCACAGCAGGGTTGCGTACCGCCCCCTGGGGCCCGATGGCGCTCGCCGTGGTGGTCGGCGCCGGGGCGGGCGTCGGGTCGATCGTCTTCCGCTGGTGCATCACGGCCTTCACCCACCTCTTCTCCGGCCACGCGGACTACGCGGCCGCGCCCGGCACCGGCAACCCGCACGTGCCGTGGCTCGGCCCGTACTTCGTGCTGCTGGCCCCCGTGCTGGGCGGTCTGCTGTACGGGCCGCTGGTGAACCGGTTCGCCAAGGAGGCACGCGGCCACGGCGTGCCCGAGGTGATGCTGGCGGTCGCCCAGCGCGGCGGCCGTATCAGCCCGAAGGTCGCCGTGGTCAAGACGCTCGCCTCCGCCCTGACCATCGGCTCCGGCGGCTCGGTTGGCCGCGAGGGGCCGATCGTGCAGATCGGCTCGGCGCTCGGCTCCACCCTGGGCCGGGTGACGAAGGCGCCCGAGCACCGGATGAAGCTGCTCGTCGCGTGCGGCGCGGCGGGCGGCATCGCCGCGACCTTCAACGCGCCGCTGGCCGGGGTGTTCTTCGCCATGGAACTGATCCTGGGCACCTTCTCCGCGGAGGCGTTCGGCGCGACCGTCCTGGCCAGCGTCACCGCGAGCGTGATCGGCCGGGCCGCGTTCGGCGACGTCGCTTTCCTGACACTGCCCGCCTTCCACGTCGACCACTTCGCGCAGTACGGCCTGTTCGCCCTGCTAGGGGTGGTCGCCGCGGCGGTCGGTGTGGGTTTCGCCCGGGTGCTGTATCTGATCGAGGACGCCTGCGACTGGGTCTGGCGGGGCCCGGAATGGCTGCGCCCGGCGGCGGGCGGCCTGCTGCTCGGCCTGGTACTGCTCGCCCTGCCCGAGATGTACGGGGTCGGCTACCCGGTACTGGAGAAGGCGACCGGCGGCGGGTACGCGGTCGGCTTCCTACTGCTCTTGCTGGTCGGCAAGATGGTGGCCACCAGCCTGACCATCGGGATCGGCGGCTCGGGCGGGGTGTTCGCACCCAGCCTGTTCATCGGGGCGATGCTCGGCGCCGCGTACGGCACGGGCGTCCACCACTTGCTGCCCGGCGCGGCCGGCTCCGTGGGGGCGTACGCTCTGGTCGGCATGGGCGCGGTGTTCGCCGGGGCGGCCCGCGCACCGATCACCGCCGTGGTGATCCTGTTCGAGCTGACCGGCGAGTACTCGATCATCCTGCCGCTGATGCTGGCCATCGTCCTGGCCACCGCCACCAGCCGCCTGCTGACCCGCGACACGATCTACACCCTCAAGCTGCGCCGCCGCGGCATCGACCTCGAAGGCCCCGCGCCCGGAGCCCGGATCGGTGCCCAACAGGTGGGCTCCGTGATGGATCCCCTCCCTTCCTCACTGTCGGAGTCGACCGAACTCGCCGATGCCGCAGACTTGTTGGGTCTGTCCGGCTACGGCGCACTGCCGGTGGTCGACGAATCCGGGCGCTACGTGGGTGTCGTCACCGCTCAGGCGATCGCCGAAGCACTGACCGACCAGCCGGACGCGGCCCCGGCCAAGGTGGGCCAGCTGGCCGAGATGCCCGCCCCCGTCACAACCGACCAGCCCCTCGCGCAGGCCCTGCACACCCTGCTCTCGGCCGCGGGCACCGGCGTACCCGTCCTCGATCCCGCACACCGCGCACCGGTCGGCTGGCTCAGCCACCAGAGCGCGCTGCGCGCGGTGCACACGACCGCGTGAGCAGGCCCCGGAGGAAGACATCGAACCCTATATTGCACTGTGCAAAACTGGGTACTGGTGACCTCGACGGAACGGCCGTCCCCCAGGGAGGTGGACCATGCCCGCACGACACGTCCAGCGCGCCTACTCCTTCGCATGCCTCAATTGCGGACACGGCTGGGAGAGCACGTACGACATCGACCTGACGGTGGACCAGCACACTCGGATCACCGCCGTCTACCACCTCGGCGACCAGCGCGTGCCCTCGCCCCTTCAATCCCCGCAGTGCCCCGCCTGCGAGAGCCACAAAATACGCATCATGCGGCCGGGCCGAGCCGCGTCCGCACACCTGTACGAGACCTGAGCCCATGCAGCCGCACTTCCATCCCCCGGCCTGGCTGGAGGCGCTCGGCTGGGTGAGCCTGATCCTGGCCGGCGCGAGCGCACTGGCGATCGCTGCGGACATGACACTGCGCGGGGCACGCCAGCGCATGTGGATCATGCATGTGGTGTATCCGGTCACGGCCCTGTATTGGGGTCCCGCCACCCTGTGGTTCTACGCCGCTCACGGCCGACGCACCTCCCGCCCGGCGATCGAGGAACAAGGCGAGCCGGATTCGGAAAAACTGCCGGCGTGGGTGTCCTCGGCCAAGGCCATCAGCCACTGCGGCGCCGGGTGCGTTCTGGGCGACATCGCCGGCGAGTGGCTGGTCCACGCGACCGGCTTCACCCTCGCGGGCAAGCCGCTGTACGCGGACTTCCTGCTGGACTTCCTCTTCGCCTGGCTGCTGGGCATCGGCTTCCAGTACTTCACCATCGCCCCGATGCGCGACATCGGGCCTGGGCGGGCATTGTGGGCCGCCGTGAAGGCCGACACCCTCTCCATTGTGTCGTTCCAGATCGGCCTGTTCGCGGGCATGTGGCTCTACCAAGAAGTTCTCTTCGCACCGGGCCTGGCCAAGACGACCACGTCGTACTGGCTGTTCATGCAGCTCGCCATGGTCGCCGGATTCTTCACCGCCTGGCCGGTCAACGGCTGGCTGATCCGCGCCGGCTGGAAAGAGCGCATGTGATGCCGCCCCGAGCCGCGCCGGACTCGTGCGCGGACGGCCGCGTTGCTCTCATCGAGGTATTTTGCACAATGCAAACAAGCGTGTCGCCTCCACCACCCTGAACCGCCGCGGTAGTCCTCGGTAGGTCCAGGCCCGACCTACCATCGCGGAGGCACACCCGATGGCGCAACGCCCCCCACGCCGCACCACCCGCAAGACCCTGTTCGGCGTCGCGGCGTTCGTCGCGCTCGCCACGCTCAACGCCCCCGCCGTCGCGGGCTTCGCCCAGCATGCCTACCACCGCTGGGAGGTCAACCAGCCCGAGTACAAGGCGAAGTACGGCCACTGGGCGCTCGCCGACCTCCCCAAGAAGTACCAGCTGAACTCCATCCACGCGATCCTGCTGCACACCGGGAAGGTGCTGTTGATCGCCGGTTCCGGAAACAGCGTCAAGCAGTTCGACGGCGGTGTCTTCAGAAGCACCCTGTGGGACCCGACCGCCGACACCTTCAAGAAGATCGACACGCCGGCCGACCTGTTCTGCGGCGGCCACGCCCAACTCCCTGACGGCAACGTGCTCATCGCCGGCGGCACCGCCCGCTACGAGGTCCTCAAGGGCGACGTGAAGCGCGCCGGCGGCGCCATGCTGGTCAAGAACGAGGACCCTGACCGCGCCCGTACCTTCCCCAAGGGCACCGTCTTCCGCTCCCCGTCCGGGGTCGAGTACCGCTCCCGGTTCGCCGTCCGGGTGCCGCCCGCGAAGAAGACGCCCACCGGCCGGGGCGGCAACGTCAAGGTCACCGCCAGCGAGGCCCGGGTCTTCGTCGAGGCCGTCGACGAGGGCCCGCTGAGCATCACCAACACCACTGAGCAGTACGCCATTCAGGGACTGAAGGGCACGGACGCCGACAACCTCTACGGCATCGCCAACAAGCTCGGCCTCGACAAGAAGGACTTCCAAGGCATCAAGGACGCCTACGAGTTCGACCCGGTCACCGAGAAGTACACCAAGGTCGCCTCGATGCACGAGGCCCGCTGGTATCCGACCCTGACCACACTCTCCGACGGCCGGGTCCTCGCCGTCTCCGGCCTCGACGACATCGGCCAGGTCGTCCCCGGCAAGAACGAGCTCTACGACCCGCAGACGAAAACCTGGTCACCCGCCCCGACCCGCTACTTCCCCACGTACCCCTCCCTCTTCCTCACCGGCAGGCAGAAGGTCTTCTACTCCGGCTCCAACGCCGGCTACGGCCCCGCCGACAAGGGCCGCGAGCCCGGCCTGTGGGACCTCGGGACCAACACCTTCACCCCCATCGGCGGCCTCAAGGACCCGGACATCCTGGAGACCTCCTCCTCCGTGCTCCTTCCCCCCGCGCAGGACAAGAAGGTGATGGTGCTCGGCGGCGGGGGCGTCGGCGAGTCGCGGGCAGCCACCTCTCGAACCGCGATCGTCGACCTCGACGCCGAACGACCCGCCTTCACCACGGGCCCTCACCTGCCGATGAACACCCGCTACCTGAACAGCGTGATTCTCCCCGACGACACCGTGTTCACCACGGGCGGCAGCTCCGGCTACCGCGGTAAGGGCGCCAGCGACATTCTCAAAGCCCAGATCTACACCCCCGCGACAAACACCTTCGCACCGGCCGCCGAACCGTCCGTGGGACGCAACTACCACACAGAGGCCCTGCTGCTGCCGGACGGCCGCGTCGCCGTCTTCGGCTCCGACCCCCTATTCGCCGACAGGGCGGACTCGCGCCCAGGCCGCTTCGAGCAGCGCGTCGAGGTCTTCTCCCCGTCCTACCTCCACCACGGCGAGCGCCCGGACCTGGCCCTCGGCAGCAGAGTCGAGGTCGAACACGGCGGCCAGGTGGTCCTGCGCACCACCGATCCGACCGGCATCAGCCGCGTGCGGCTCATCCGTCCCGGTTCGACCACCCACGTCACCGACTTCGACCAGCGCTCCGTCGCCCTGGACATCACCCGGCGCGCCGACACGGAGCTCACCGTCAGCGTGCCCGACGACGCCTCCCTGGTCCCACCCGGCTGGTACATGGCCGTCGCCGTCAACGCCAAGGGGGTCCCGTCCCCCGCCACGTGGATCCATGTGTTCGCCTGAAACGAACGCACGGCCTCGCCGCCAGGCTCAAAAGCCACCGGTATGTGACCCACCCAACAAAGCGCAGTGCAAAATTTACCTAGTGCAATGAAGACTTCACAGCGCACCTTCGTACTCCCTGACACACGCTCGCTCACGTCAGGAGTCGCCATGCCCCTCTCCCGCAACTCGGCCGGGACGGTCATCATGGTCGGTGCGCTGGGTCTGACCCTCACCGCTCTCGCCTACCCCGCCATGCTGGGTGTCGACAACGCGGCGACGAACACGTCCCGGATCATCGCCAGCACGCAGTACGGGCCGTTGACCGAGGCCGACCGCGACTTCGTGGTCAAGGTGCGCGCGGCCGGGCTGTGGGAGTACCCGCTGGGGGAGATGGCCATGGAGCGGGGCACCACGAAGGAGATGAAGGAGGCCGGCGAGCACCTCGTCGTAGGCCACGCCGGGCTCGACCAGATGTGCCGCAGGATCGCCCCGGAGCTGAACATCACGCTGCCCAACCAGGCCAGCCCTCAGCAGCAGCAGTTCGTGGCGACCGTGGACTCCAAGCGCGGCAGGGAGTTCGACGTCACCGCGGTCGGCATCATGCGCGTCACGCACGGGCAGATCTTCCCGGTGATCGCCAAGATCCGCGCCAGCACCGAGAACACCCTGGTCCGCCAGTTGGCCGACCTGGCCAACGACACCGTCCTGGACCACATCACGGTCCTGGAGAACACCGGGCTGGTCAACCACCAGCAGGTCAACTTCCAGCAGACCACCCCGCCCAAGCTCCCCAAGGAGCAGCTGACCCCGCCCGCGCCCCAGCCCGGCGCTCCGTTGGTCGCCCTCACTCCCCGACCGGATCTGGACGTCAACACCAGCTCCCCGACGCCCACTCCCAGTCCCACCGTCCAGTGATCGGCGAGAGGGGCGGCCACCCTGCCGGCTGTCAGGACCCGGTGGGGGTCGGCAGAGCGGGAGAGGGAGACCAGGATGCGGGGCGCGAGAGCCGGTAGGAACGGACGACCGCGACCATGCTCGCGACGATCAGCGTGGCAGCCCAACCGCCGAGACCCCGTAGAGGGTCGGCCGGGGACGCACCCGCCTCCACACCGCGCGGAGCCACCAGCCCCCGCGAGTCGTAGGCAACGGCGAGTGTGTCGCCCGGCCGGGTGGTCTGCTCGCAGCCCCGCCAGATGCGCACCTTGAGCGGTACGCCGTCCTGGTCGGCCACCGAACACAGATAACGGCCGCGGCCGGAGACGGCTCCCGGCCCGCCCTCGACCGACGTCACCACCGCGGACTCCACTCGCCCCCGCTCCGCCAACACCACGCCCACAGCCGCCTGGGGCGCCTTGAGCGCGAGGCAGACGCCGAGCACGGCGACGATACCGACCAGCGCCCGCCCGGCGCGCACCACGCGAAGATAGAGCGCGAGGGCAGCCGCGCACACCAGACCGCCCTCGCCGTCCGCCAGCCCGGGAATCCCGTACCAGGCACCGGCGACCGCGGTGCCGACGATCGCCACCGCTCCGGCACACCCGACAGCAAGCGCTTCAGCCGCCAACCACCGAGGCGGCAGACCTACGAACTCGGCCGGCCCCCACACGGTGCTCCGCAGATGCGCCATCAGGTGCCGCTCCGGAGCGGGCAGGGGGCGACGCTGCCCGAACACGTCCGTCTCCCTCCCAGGTCCCTGCACATCCGCCGTTCCGGCCCGGCAGACGTACGGACCGCGCACACGCGGCCCGGCTGCCGAGATCGGGCAGCTTCGCCGCACTTTCACGATTCCCTTGCATTATGCAAAAGGTTCCCGACAGGGGGAAGCGCGGGCCGATGCCCGGCGCCTCTGGCTTGCCGCCGGGCCGGCATGGGGGTCACCCCGTCATGCCACCCGTTTCGATCCCTCCACTCCCGGCCGTGGCATGGCCGGCGACGCGGCCACAAGGACCAGAAACCCGCCCACGGCATGGAAGAGAGCCGCACCGGAAGCGAAGACACGTGCCTGAGCCTTGGACGCCTCGTGGTACTCGGCCTCCGAGAGCGCGACCCGCTCGCTGCGCAGCGTCGTGTTGTTCCACCGGGTGTAATAGTGACTGCCGAACTCGTCCGTCTTGGTGTCCCGCGCCTCGCCCCCGGCCGTCATGGCCAACAGCAGTGTGGCGAACACCACAGCGTAGGAGCACTTCAGACCGGTCGGCAGACTCCATACGAACCGGGCCATCCGGCCGCCGTTGCCCCTGCCGAGCAGGCTTCTGCCGCCCTCGGAGAACAGGACGCTCGCAAGGGCGACACCGACGACCGGGAAGATCGCGACGAACACGACGCCCACCGCGCCGAAGGGGACCTTGCGCGGGCCCGGCAACCATGTGGCCACCACGAGCAGCAGTGCCGCCACGCAGAGGACCCAGGCCATGACGAAGTGGACACGACCGACGCGCGACAGCCCGGCCAGTCCCATCTGGTTCATGCACGATCCCCCCGCTTTGTGCCGGTCCCTTCCGTGTTCCGGCGGCGCGTGCAGCATCGCGCGTGCGGGCAGCGGACGGAGGGCCCACCTCCGGCAACCTGCGGGCCCACTCGGTTCCGGATGCGAGCAACGAGACGCCGTCCGACCCGCGCACCGCTGCAGCCTCCGCTGTCGGTCAGGCCGTCCGGCCAGGCCCGGCCAGTCACTGGGCCGCCCATCGGCGACTGGAACCGACATCGTCTCCGGGGCCGCCGGGGCCGGTGGCGGTCAGGCGTCGTAGGCCACCGGGACGTCCACGGCCCAGCCCAGCGGGTGCGGTTCCGCATCGTCCAGCCCTGGAGCGGGAGGCTCGCCCCCGGCCTCGTTGAACGCGGCGAGCGCCTCGATGAGGGCCAGCCGCTGCGTCGGCCTGAGCCGTTCCACGATCCCGGCGATCTCGGTACGGCGCCGGGCCGTGACGTCCTCGACCGTGCGGCGCCCCTCCTCGGTGAGCTGAAGCAGGGTCTCGCGGCGGTTGGTGGGGTTGGCCTGCCGGTCGGCGAGGCCGGCCGCGATCAGCCGGTCGACCATCCGCATCGCGGTGGACGGCGCCACCTGGAGCAGGTCAGCGAGCGTGACCAGCTTGGTGGCCCCACGGGTGGAGAGCACCACGAGCATTCTGAACTGCGGGAGCGTCACCCGTTCCTCGACCTCGGCGAGGGAGCGGGCGGAGACCGCCACCAGCAGCCTGGACGCGGTCAGCACCGCACGCGTCACCACGTCGACATCATCCATCGCCCCCGAGGGGGTCTCACGCTCCGGCATAGGTCCTTTGTACCGTGCCGAACTCGCTGCTCACTCACGCGATGGGAACAGATTTTCCTTCCCCGTGACCGTGGTAGCGGAGCAGAAGCATCGCGGCGTCGTCATGGGGCGGTCCACCGGCGTGCTGGGCGAGATCCGCGCGCAGGGCCTCCAGGGCACGGTGTGCGTCGTGATCCTTCAGCAGGTGCGCGCGTTCTCCGACCGGGTAGAAGCGGCCGTCCTCGTCGCGGGCCTCGGTGACGCCATCGGTGTAGAGCAGGAGCTGCTCGCCGGGGCCGAAGTCCACTCGGTGGGGTGTCGGACCGTCGCTGCCGTGGGCACCCAGGCCCAGCGGGAGAGCGTAGGACGGCGGCTGCGGGAAGTCGACGCTGCCGTCCCGGCGTACGACCATCGGGGCCGGGTGCCCGTAGTTGAGGAAGACGGCCTCGTGACGTTCGCCGATCTCGGCGAGAATCGCGGTGACGAACTTCTCCCCCTCCAGCTCCCGGGCCACGCTGCGCTCCAGTCGCTCGCCGAGCCCCACCAGATCCGACTCGTCGTGCGCGGCCTCCCGGAAAGCGCCGAGGACGACCGCCGCGGTCTCCACCGCGGCCAGGCCCTTGCCCTGCACATCGCCCACAATCACCCGGATTCCGTGCGGCGAGGCCACCACCTCGTACAAGTCACCGCCGATGCGCGCCTCCGCGACCGCGGACGTGTACGACACGGCCGCCTGGAGCGGTCCGGCGGTCAGCGGGACCGGCCGCAGCAGCACCCGCTGGGCGACCTCCGCGATCGACCGCACGCTGGCCAGCTCACTCTCGCGCCGTGAGCGCATCACAGCCGCCGTGATCCCGACCCCGGTCACACCCGCCACCGACGCCAGCGCGGTGAACCCCCGCCGCTCCTCGAACAGTCCGTCGTACAGCCCGAGAGCCACGCACAACACCAGCGCCACGAGTCCGAACACCGCCGTACGACGCCACCCGCCGACCAGTCCGGAGAAGGCCGGCCCCAGCGACACCAGTGGGAGAAACCCGACTCCTGGGCCGGCCACCACGTCCATCACGGCGACCACCGCCATCACCACCGCCGGCATGCAGGACAGCACGGTCCAGCTCGACGGCGGATTCTTGTCGGTCATGACGCACTCCAGCGATGTCGCGGCCCTCGAGAGCCGCCTCCAGACCCTGCAGGCGCCCCTCCCCCACCTTTAGACTATGCAAAAGTGGCGCGCGCGAGGCGGTGCTCGCACCCGGTCCTTTACCCGATCGAAGCCGAGAACCGACATCCCCGACCCGCGGAGGCTCCATGGCCCACAGAGACACCACAGCCCGCCGTCCCCCGCTTCCCACCGGCTGGCGGCGCCTGGCCGCGCGGCTGCCGATCCTGCTCTTCCGCACCGGGCTCGGCTTCCTCTTCGGCAAACGACTGCTCCTGCTGCACCACGTCGGCCGGATCAGCGGCCTCGACCGCCTGGTGGTCCTGGAAGTGGTGTCCTACGATCCGGCGAACGCGAGCTGGATCATCGCCTCCGGATTCGGACCGAAGGCCGACTGGTACCAGAACCTGCGTGAACAGCCGAAGACCCTCATCCAGTTCGGCAACCGGCCGCACGCCGTCACCGCCCACTTCCTCACTCCGGACGAGGGCGCCGACATCATGGCCGACTATGCCCGTCGGCATCCCCGCACCGCCCACCGTCTGTGCGCGTACATGGGGCTGCCCGGCGGAGGCGAGGCGGCGTACCGCGCCGCCGGCCGCGCCATTCCCTTCGTGCGACTCGACGCCGACATCGGTCACCGTCAGCGCGGACGCGCACGCACGTGACGCCCCGGACGAGGTCTCCGGGGCGCCAGGCCGCGGAGGGCGCACAAAACCGGTCTCCGGCGTCCGACAAGGCCGGGGACTTTGCCGGGCTGCCCGCGCGAAAGCCCCGCGGACGCCGCTTTCGCAGCAGCTAGCGCTGAAGCAGCTTCGCCACCCGCTGATAGGAGTCGAGTCGCTGCTGTTCCCGGGCGGCCCGGACAGCGGGGTCGGGCGACCACAGGTCATGCCGACTGGGGTGATAGGTGCTGACAACCTCGAACCCGCCCTGCTCCATGAGCTGCGGATGGGCCTTCTCCAGCCGCCGCCAGGAGTCCTGGGCGTCGGCTCCCTGCAAGAGGACTACTTCGAGGCACGGAAGCAGGCCGAGGAGACGCGCCAGGACCGTCACTCCAGCCCGGCGCTCTTCGGCGTTGGGCGCACGGTTGATGTACCAGGGGTAGGCGTTCCAGGGCATGGTGTCGCGCGCCTCGATGCCGACGTCGGCGAAGCCCGCGCTCTGCCGTTCGGCGGTGGCGTCGTCGTTCTCTGTGCAGAGGAAGCCCGAGCCTGTGCCGTCCTGGGTTTTGGGGCCGGGGTCGCGGAGGACACTCAGCACGCGTGCCTCCGTGCCAGGGCGCCACCTACGGCATCCAGCCGCGGCCGTCCTGGTCGCGCAGCTCATCGACCATGTCATTGATCGCGCGCACATGCGGCGCGTATCGGTCTCTGTCCTGCTCGGCACGGAACGTGTCGTCCGCCATACGTCTCGCCACGTCGAATCTCCAAGCCCTCGGCTCGGTCGGCTCACCGTAGCGACGCCCTCCGACAAGCCCGCCGCCCGATCGGCATCCTGAAATGACCGAAGGGCTGGCGATCTCATTTTGCATCATGCAATGATCGACCTGGGGCCGACCCGACGGCCGGTTGCCGTCCGGCGCCCGAGAGTGACAGCGGCAAAGGTAAGTGGACGACGCACCGGCCGTCGGCGGGCCCCGCCTGAAGATCTGCGACCATCGCCGCACGTCACTGCGCAGCCTCGACGCTCGGGGGCGAAGGATGCGGATCACCGAAGCGAGTCGGCCCCTACCGACATCACGCACCACAGCCACCGACGAAGCGGGCCCTGCCCACAACCCCGTGGACAGGAAGGGAAGAGGGGGACCGTGACCATTCAAGGGCCGGACGGAACGGGGAGGCCCGAAGAGCCGGATGGCACGCCGGCCGGCGCCGAGGACGTTTGGTTGAAGTTCCTCACGGACAGCGAGGCAGCCATTCGCCGGTCCGCGCCAATAGAGCTCTCCGCCCGGGAACGAGCACCCGGGTGGCGCCTCCGAACTGCCGACGCCGACCGGTCGGAGGAGCGCTCGGGGCAGCCGCACGACGAGTCGGCCGCATACGAGACGGACACGGTCGGGGACTTGTGGCAGCCGGACAACCCGTGGGCCGGCCCGGCCTGGCGGGACCTGGACAATCGAGCCAAGCTCCGGCGCGCAGGCCGGGTGGCCGTCTCCGCTGCCGCGATCATCCTGGCTCTGGGGGCCTGGTCCTGGCTGTCCACCAGCTCGGACGCCCCCGGCAACCCGCCGGACGACACTGTCGTACAGCCGCTGGAAGAGCCACTTCCGGAGCTGTCTCCGACAACTCCCTTCCCGTCCGGGGCCTCCGTCACGTCGCCGTCTTCATCTGCAGTCACGGCCGGATGATGCGATGCGCGCCACCAGGGAGCAGCGTCTCGACGGTCACAGCGCTCCCCAACGGCGAACGAGCGGCAGCGACAAGCCCGAAAACACCTCCCCACCCGATCCACCAACCCTGGACGTGTGACTGATGAATGCTTGTTTAAAGTGCTGTACATGCGTTCAGCCCCTGACGATCGGACAGCGCGGGCGATGATCCGTGACGAGGCGTTGCGACTGTTCGCCGCCAGCGGGCCGGAGTCGGTGACCGTGCGGCAGATCGCCGAGGCCGCGGGCGTGTCGGCCGGGCTGGTGGCACACCACTTCGGTTCGAAGGACGGTCTGCGTGAGGAGGTCGACGCGTACGTCCTGGCCGTGTTCGACGCCATGCTGGGCGAGCTGACCGGAGAGGGGGGCGCTCGGCTGCTCGATCCGGAGACCGGAACGGGGTCCCTGAGCGAGGCGTTCGCCCGCCACCTCCCGGCCGACTCGCCCCTGCCGAGCTACCTGCGTCGGCTGCTGTTGTCCGACACCGATGCCGGACGGCTGCTGTTCCAGCGCCTGTTCGAGATCAGCCGCGCCGCCCTCGAAGGGCTGGCGGCGGCAGGGCTGGCTGCGCCGGGCCGCGAGCCGGCGGTGCGCGCGGCCTTCCTCCTCACCAACGACCTGGCTGTCTTTCTGCTCCGCGACCGGCTCGCCGAAGTCCTGGGCGCCGACCCGTTGTCGCCCGGCGGCATGGCCCGCTGGGCCCCGGAGATGCTCAGCATCTACGCGGGCGGGCTGAACGCGTCACCGCAAGGAGAGGCATCCCCAAAGGGCTAGGTCGTTTCTGATGGCTCTTGGACGGTGTCACGGACCCAGACGACGATCGCTGTGACAGCGAGGGTGCCGTTGAAGATGTAGTCGCGCTTGTCGTAGCGGGTGGCCACCGCGCCGAACTGCTTCCACTTGTTCACGCACCGCTCAACCGCGTTGCGGCGACGGTACTGGGTCTTGTCGAAGGCCGGGGGCCGGCCACCTGCACGTCCGCGATGTACGCGGTGAGCGCGTTGGTCGTCGGGCTGCGCGATGTTGGCTTTGATCCCGCGCCGTCGCAGGTAGGCGCGGTTGTCACGGCTGGAGTACGCCTTGTCGCCGCGGACCCGGTCCGGTCGGCTGCGCGGCCGGCCCGGCCCGCGCCGCCGGATGCGTAAGCCCTCCAGCACGGGGGCGAACATCGGGCTGTCGCCCCGCTGACCGGGCGAGGTCAGCCAGTGCAGCGGGCGGGCCCGGTCGTCAGAGAGCAGATGGACCTTGCTGGTCAGTTCGCCCCGCGAACGCCCCAACGCCTCGCGTCCATCTGCCTCCGCACGGGCCCCGCCCCCTTTTGCGGGTAGTCGGCCGGAGCCTTGCGGGGTGCCCCGGCCGCATGCTGATGCGCCCGGCAGGAGGTCGAGTCGATGTTCACGGCCCACTCCTGCCGACAAACCCGGCGGGAGTGGGCGCCGTCCGGGTCGTCGGCATCCGCCTCGATCTGCAGCTCTTGCAGGATGCTCTGCCAGGTTCCGTCGGCCGACCAGCGGCGATGACGCTCATAGACGGTCTGCCACGGCCCGTACCGGTCCGGCAGGTCGGGCCACGGCACCCCGGTCCGGGCCCGGAACAGCACCCCGTTGACCACCTTCCGGTGATCCGCCCACTGGCCTCCCGGCTTGCCATTACCGGGCAGAAGGGGCTCGATCTTCTGCCATTGCGCATCCGTCAATTCGTGTCGCCGCACCATGCAAGGCTGCTGCCCGGACAGCCACGAGATCCACCCGACCAAGAGCCATCAGAAGCGACCTAAGTCTCAAGGACGTCGACTACATCGACGCGTCCGGAGCGAAGGCACTGCTGACGTTCGTCGACCACTCACACAGGTCCGGTGTCGAGCTGGACATCAAAGAGCTGCCTCCGCATGTCGAGAACAGACTGCTCGCGCTCGCTGACCAGGACCAGCGCGACAAGCTCAAGGCGGTCCTCGAAATCGCCTGAGCAGCATCCCGTTGGCGACGCAGCGGAACTGATCAATTTCCTCCGCCATCATGGCGTTCATGACACAACGCGGACGCACGATGGGCGAGAAGCCAACGTGGGCAGACCTCCTGCTGCCCTTTGCTCTGATGGCGGCCATCCCTGTCACCTCCGGAGGGACCATGCCTCATCGGACTGACGATGTGGGCAACAGCACCGCTACGGCGACGCAGGCGACGCCGACACTCCGGATATAGCCCTATTTCCGATTCCGTACGCAATCAGAGTTGAGTCCTGCCGGCGCCGACCGAAGGAACTGTTCGCGACGTTTGCTGACATACCTCCCCAAGGGCGCCCCCTCAGGGAGGAGCCACTCGACAGGCCCCGACGGCGGAACAGGCCCTACCCGACGGGGCCTTGGAGACGGAGCACGCTATTGTCGTCCGGGAGTTCCCGGACGTAGATCTCCGACCAGAAGACGGGGCTGGTGCACATGTCGTTTCTGAGGTTCTTCTCCGATGACGTGAAGGAGATGGCTCGCACCCTGGAGAACAGCGGTGGACGCATGAAGGACGCGTCGAAGGAAATGTCGCGCTCGGACTCCAGTCAGATGGGTCACGGCGGTCTCGAGTCCGCGTGCAACGACTTCGCTGACTCCTGGGACTACGGCTTCGGCCAGCTCTCCAAGCTGACGAAAGGCGTTTCCAAGTTCGCCAACAAGGCTTCCGAGGAATTCCTCAAGCTGGACCAGGCACTCTACGACGAGCTGAAGAAGTCGGCACGGAAGAATAAGAAGTGAGCTCGGCCTGCCACTCGTCGGCGACCCGTCAGCCCATTGCCGTCATTCCGCTCAGGCGACCGCACGCGGGGGCCACTCCACACCAGCAGCACTCAGGCGGGCTGCGTGCTTGGCACGCCGGTAGCGCGTCACGGCGAGACCAACAAGATAAAGAGCAATGAGGACGACCCAGATGCCTCCAGCGATCACTACGCGTCCGGTGGTGTAGCCAGGAAAGATGAGGAAGATCGCCGCAACAACCGGGAAAAGGAGGATGTTACTCAAGACTCGCGGATTGTAGCGGCCACAGGCATCGACGATCATCTGCGAATACAGCAGATCTACTTCAGGTTGAGCTGACGCATCCGGTGTGAGCCCTCGGCCGGGGCGCATTCCAGGCAACACTCTGCCACCAGGATGGCCAGCCATGGTGGCTGCGGCTCGCTCCCGGGCATCAGGCGTGCGCTGGAACAAGAAGTAGGGATTGTTCAATGCGGCGTTGCCCGGCGCATGCCCCATGTAGCGATAGCCGAACCTTTCGGCAACATACGCGAAGGCAGCGAACTTCTTCATTCCAGGGAAGAAGGGCCTTACGACGTACTCGCTCTGCTCTTCCCCCACAGCCTTCATCAGCCCATTCAGCAGATGCTGTTCGTCCACGCCACTTCCTCCTCCGACTGCTACGAGATGGGGTACCCCCAGTGACACGCAAGCACCGCTGATAACTTACCGTCCCATCCTGAGAGCAGCCGAACGAAGGGGGATGTCGCATATGAGCGACATAAGGCCGCAGGGAGAAGTCCGATGAGTTCCGATAAGTACCCGAATCTGGGGTTCGATCCGGCACCGGGCGATGTCGAGTCCGTCCGGGATCTGGCCAAGGCGGTCGGGCGGGTCATCGAAGGAAGCGGCACGGCCCAGACTGAGCTCAACAAGATGGGCTCCTCCGACGGCGTGTGGGCAGGCAAGGCCGCCGACGCGTTCACGGACACGTTCTCCGCGGTGCCGCCGTACTTGAAGAAGGCCCTGGGCTCGCTGGACACGGCGCACCGCGCCCTCACCTCCTGGGAAACACAGCTGGACGGCTTCCAGACCAGGGCCCGGAAGCTGGAGTCGGAGGCAGCCGAGGCAGCCCGGCGAGCCAACTCCGCCCAGAGCTCCGTGGACGCCCTGCCTTCCTCCACGTCGGGGATGTCGGACAAGGAGAAGGAGAAGCACGAGAAGGACTCCAAGAGCAAGAAAGCTTACCTGGAGTCAGCGAACAGCGACCTTTCCGACATCCGCAGCCGAGCCCACACCCTCAAGTCCGAACACGACGAAGCCGCGAACAACGTCGCACGTCTGGTCCAGGACGCAGCCGACGACGCGCCTCCTGAGCCCGGCTGGTTCGAGGAAGCCCTCGACGCCGTGGGCGACTTGCTCTCGGACGCGTGGGACACCATCACGGACCCGAACTTCTGGAAGCTCATCGGCGACATCCTGGCCGACATCGCCATGGTCGTCGGCGTGCTCGCCCTCTTCTTCTCCGGCCTCGGCGTGGCCGCTTTCATCATCGCCGGACTCGCTCTGGCCTTCCATCTGGCCGCCAAGGCCGGCGGCGCCGACGTGACATGGGAAACCCTCGCGTGGGACGTGGTCGGCGTCGTCGCCGGCGGTGTCAGTCTGGCGGGTGCGCGACTCGCCCAGGCCGGCCGCCCCCTCATCGCTGCCGGACGGGAACTCCGCCTCTCCTCCGGCTTCATGAACGCGCTCGGCAACGTCAGGCTCGGCAACATCTGGGGTGGCCTGAGGGGTTTGCCCAGCGGCGTGGCGAACTCCGCCCGGGGCCTGGCCATGGCGGGCAAGGGATGGTCGTTCGTCGCCTCGGGCACCGCAATCGACAAGGCGGCCACATGGACCGGCGCCGCATTGGCCATCGGCTCCAACATGCACAACGGAACCTGGGACCAAGGCCGTTGGACCGACGGCGAGTTCAAGATCGGTGACATACCGGTGGTCGGTCCCTTCATGGACTACTTCGGCCCGACGAACGAGGGCAAGGTCATGGCTCCGGGCTCTCCCTCGTCGACGTTCGACGCACCCGCCACCCTCGCCTCCTCCGGTAGCACCTTCACCAAACACCTCGACCCGTCACAGATGGGCACGGCTGCGTGAGCGTCACCGAAGGCAGCATGAGCGGCGACATCGCACGCAGCGACACAGCACCGTTCCGTTACGCCTTTCACCATGAGGTGCCCGACGAATTCGTTCGGCTCCCCGAGCCGACGGCCTCCGAAGGCTGGCAGCAGGCCATGGCCCAGATGATGCCCGAGGCCGATGAGGAGCAACTGGCCGCCGCCAGTACGGGTTTGCGCCGGCAGCTACCGCTCCTGAGCGCCGGGGAGAACGTCGTCCTCACCGCCATGTGCATCGGTACAGAGGAGGTGGACGGGGGTGAACGGCTGTCCATGGGCCTGCTCGCCGTGACCGTGCGGTCAAGCGGGCACAGACCCGCGACACGGCTGTTCATCGCTGAGGGGATCTACCAGGCGACCGCGCGGAAATTCTTCGCCGGGGTGGCCCAGGACCGCCTTGAGGAGCTCAGCTTCCCGCTCGGTGAAGGCCTCCAGGGCCCCCAGGACATGCTGCTGGCTGCCAAGCTCCCCGCCGGGCCGGCGGTGATGTCCACCTCCCTGCGCACCCTTCATCTCCCGCCCATCGAGGCCGGGCTCGCCATGCCTCCCCTGCCGATGGCCGCTCTGCAAATGATCGTGCCCGCACCGCACAGCTACTGCGTGTACGTCACGATCTCCACCCCGTCCGTCTTCCTCCTGGACTCCTACAGCGCCCGCCTCGCCCATATCGGCCGCACCCTCAGGTTCGACGACCTCCCTGCTCCAGGCGGCGTGCCACACCAGCCGTAATCAACTTGGCGCCTGAATGGGGGACGGCGCTGCTCAGCAAGGCTCCGTCCCCCATGGCATCAACCGGGGGACGGCTTGGTTGCAGTGTCAGCAGTCGCCTCGTAGTGGCTCCGCGCCCCTGAGGTTCGGGTGCCTGGCCATCGAAGTGATCGCGTCGAGGTGGTCGCTGTGACTGATGCCCCCGACTCTTCCGTTCACCCGCCCTGACGACCGCTTGTTCCGCCCAGCCAGATCCGGGTGTTTGCACGCACTCCTTTGGGCTCCGCCATACCAACGAGTCGTGGCCCCGCTGATGCACCAAGTTGATCTGGCACCACCGGAATGACAGGGCGGCTCAATCGCTCTCTTAATGCCTCAGCCGACGGCTGTAAGGCGGTTGCACACAGAGCCGCTGGACGCGGCGCCCGAAGGCGTGCCGCCTCGGTTCGCGAACTCCTCATAATGAGCCATCGCGTTGACTCGGCTGGCACTGGGCCCTGGCTTGCCGTTCGACCGCTTCCGCAATGCCCCGTCCACCCGCCGCTCGCGAATTGCCCTGGGCCAGCCACCAGACGGAATGACTTGCCCCCAGCGCAGATCACCGCTCTCCAGCAAGGAGACACGCCGAACAATTCCTTCGAAGGCGCACGCTTCGAAGGCGCACGAAGCATCCCGACTCGCTAACCACTAGCTTGGGGCCCATCCCGCACCCGGTGGGCGCCTCATACACCCCATACGCCCCCTACCAAAGGGGCAGGGCGGGCAATACGAGCCGTATATCTTTGCATCGTCCCCCGCCTGAACGGTCCAGATTCGGTCCGGATTCGACCCGGCCAGTTTGTTCAACGAGTAAACGTGTCGTCTGACTTGCAGAAATAAAGAGGGGTAGACGAGCAGGGCTATACGCCGGGCACTTCAGGTGCGATGCCATGGGCTCCGGGTGCGTCAGCCGCGTCGGCAAACTCCCAACGGCCCCGAGCAACGCGGCCGGACCGCACTCCGGGCGAAGGCCTTGGGTGGGGTCCTGCTCGCCGAACTGGCGGTTCTCGTGACCTACGCCTTTGGCACCTGCAAGGAATCCCAGAGGAAAGAAGCCGCCTTCGACAACACCCGTGAAGACGCCCGGCGCTTCGTGGACAACGTCCTCACGTGTGAGGAGGTTGTCCCACCACCCGCCCGCGCACGGAGGACGTGCGCGCCGCAAGGATCGGCCGCACACACATGGGGCTCCAGCACCAACGGCGGCTCACCGCCTACGACGGCGGCCTCGCCGTCGCCTCCCTCGTGGAGGATGGCACCTCGGGCGTCGACTCAGCCGGATACGTCGTACGGGACATCCTCATCGCGCAGTGGACATTGGCCGGTTCGGCGGCTGCCGACCAGCGGGATTCATTTGCGCAGCCATGACCCGTCCATTACGTCGGTGACAAAACTATTCCGTTACCGTTCCATCCAGGGGCCCGTCGGCAGCAGCGCCGACACCGCCGTCAGAGGTGGCTGAGGAATGTCCAAACGCTGCTGCCGCGGGCTCCGCCCGAAAGGCGCCAATGAGTCCCCGTGCCGCAAGGGAGAGCCCATGTTGATCGAACTGGACGAGGACACCGCCATCCGGCACGTCACCGACCACCTCACGGTCTCGCACGGCGCGAGCCACACACCGGATGCCATCGAGGCCGCCGTTGCCGCGGCCCGCGCAACCCTGGAAACCGTGCCCGTGCGCAGCTACGTCCCCGTACTCGTGGAACGCCGGGCCCTCCGCATCCTCTCCGACCACGCCCCGAGCGCCTGAAGGCCGGACGGCGCCGTCCGCTCCGCCCTAGGCTGCGAGCATGCTCGACGACGCACTCGCCCGGCCGACCGAAGCCGACCTCCTCGCCACACCCCACCTGCTGGAAAGCGCGATCGTCGGCCTGCCCAACACCGCGGGCCTGTACGCCTGGTGGGCGCCACCCGACGTGCTGCCCGTCTTTGACGGTCCCGCCAACTACGGCGACCGTACCCAGCGGCTTCTCTACCTGGGCAAGGCCAAGCGACTGCGCTCCCGTATCGCCTCCTACCACCTCAGGGACTCCGGCAGGTCCACCCTTCGCCGCACCCTCGCCGGACTTCTGATGCCCGCCGAGGGCTACCGCACCACGTGGACCGACCGCGTCGTCCTGGTCACCGAGGACGAGCAGCGCCTCACCGACTGGATGCACCGGCACCTCACCCTCACCTGGAGCGAGCACCCCGACCCCGTCCCGCTGGAGAAGGCACTGATCTCCCGGCTGCGCCCGCCGCTGAACGTCGACGGAGCCGATCACGGCGTCGCCCTGGACCACGTCAAAGAGGCCCGGGCCCACTACTACGCCAGCGCCGGGCCCCGCCCTGACAAATAGCAGGGGTCAGGAGGCGTTCAGCAGTGCCGCGGCGGCGTCCGGGTGGCTCTCCAGCCAGGCCACGGCGTCGGGGTTCTCCCGGGTCCAGCGGGCACAGACGGCCCATTCCACGTGCTCGCTGCCCGCGTCGCTCAGCACCACGTCGGCGACAAGGGGCGTGCATTGCGCGGCGGCACCGTGTGCGCTGCACCTGTCCTTGGTGTTCGCGTGCGGGACGATGGAGAGGATCCTGGACGCCATGGCCCGGTCGCCTTCGGCGTAGACGCGGTCGAACCAGTCGATGAACTCGCGGACCGTCCCGATCTTGGCGACGCGGTCGTGCAGGGCCTTCTGGTCGTGCCCGGGCAGGAACCAGCCGACGGTGACCGGCGCGCCGCAGCCGCAGCCGCACTCCCGGGCTGCATGCGGGGACTCGAAGTACGTCACCGGGTTGCGGGTCGGTTCGACCGGCTGTGGCTTTCCGACGTACGCGTCGTAAACCGGGTGCCCCGCCTCAAGGAAACGTCCCTCGATCGCCCGGCGGCCGCCCGACACCGCGACCAGCCGGTCGATCTCGATCGCCTGACGCACCACGCCCTGCGCGGACAGCAGGGCGTACTGCTCCCGGTCGGCCCGTTCGCCGAGAACCCAGCATCCCCGGTTGGCACGGAACAGTGCCTCGTCGTCCATGTTCGGATCCCAGCCGACATGGTCACGGCCCAGTTGGTCCTCCTTGGGACTGACGTAACGCATCGGCCCGAGCGTGATGTGGATCATTGACGCCCCCATAGCTGGATAGACAGGGCCCCTTGCCCTGCAACTATCCACACCCTGCCCCACTCCGCCGATACCCGCAACCCCTAGGCCCCTATGGGTATCGCTCGAAAGAAGCTTCCGGCGGCGGCCCGGTCGGACAACGACCGAGCGACGGGGCCGTTCGCGGACCCGGCCCGGTGGCTGGATGAACTGCGGACGAATTCTCGCTTTTCCTCTGGTCAGAACCTGGTCAGGAACGCGGATCCGCCGTCACGGCCCACTTAGGCTCGGCCGCGCCGCCTCGTTCGTACGACCCCCCGGAGGCCCGGCGTGCCCGAAGCCGCCCCCGACACCGAAGCCGACCCCGGCCTCATACCACCCACTCCCAGCACCCCCACCCGGCGGCGCACGGCGCTGCTCACGGGCGGCGCCCTGGTGGCCGCGGCCGCGGTGACCGCGGGTGTGCTGATGGCCGCAGATTCCGGCCCGTCCACGCACACCTCGGCCTCCGCCGACGGCCTGCGGCACACCACCGTCGAGGTCGCCTCCTCCGCCTGCGGCCGCGGCTGGACCCAACCGAAGCCCGGACGCCAGGTGTTCGATCTCAAGAACACCAGCGGTGCGGCGGCCGAGGTGTACCTCACCGACGCGAAGACCGGCGCCGTCTACGGCGAGGTCGAAGGGCTCGCCCCCGGCACCGTCCGCCCGATGCCCGTGACCCTCGGCGACGGTGCGTATGCCTTCAAGTGCCTGCCCGATGACGCGGACGCCGTCACCGGGCCCACCGTGCGGATCACCGACGCCGCGGCGGTGAAAAGCGGCCCGGCTGCCCTCCCCGTCTCCCAGCAGGACCTCATCCCGCCCACGCTGGCCTACCAGAAGTGGATCCAGGCCCGCACGATGGAACTGGCGCAGAAAACGGACCTGCTGCGGAACGCCGTCGACCGCGGGGATCTCGCCGCCGCCCGTGCCGCCTGGCTGCCGGCACACCAGGTGTACGAGCGGATGGGCGCCGCGTACGGCACCTTCGGCGACGCCGACGCGGAGATCAACGGGACCACGGCCGGGCTGGCCGGCGGGGTGCGGGACAAGGACTTCGCCGGGTTCCACCGCGTGGAGTACGGGCTGTGGCACGGCGAGTCGGCGCGCAGCCTGCGTGGCCCGGCCGACCGACTCGCCCAGGCCGTGCACGCGTTGCGGGACAGCTGGCCCGGTCAGCGGATGGACCCGGCCGACGTCGGCCTGCGGGCGCACGAGATCCTGGAGAACACCGTGCAGTTCGAGCTGACCGGCCGCACCGACTACGGCAGCGGCACCAACCTGGCAACCTCCCGCGCCAACCTCGATGGCACCCGCATCCTGCTGGGCTATCTGCGCCCGCTGCTGAAGACCCGCACCACCGGACTTCCCGGCATCGACACCTGGATGCACCGCACGCGGCGCACCCTCGACGCCTTCGACCACGCCGGCCGGTGGACCCCGCTGGCCGATCTCACCCTCGCCCAGCGCGAGAAGGTCAACGCCGACCTGAGCGAACTCGTCGAGCGGCTGGCCGACGTGGCCGCCCTCACCGACGTACGGAGGACTGCGTGAACACCGTGGGCCGCAGAGGCTTCCTGGCGGGTGCGGCGGCCGTGGCCGGCACCGGGCTCGTGGCCGCCGACGGCAGCGCGGCCACCGCCGCCGGTGCGGACCGCAGAAGCGCGCGCGTGCCCTTCCACGGCGCGCACCAGGCCGGGATCACCACCCCGGCCCCGCGCGCCACTGCCTTCGTGTCCTTCGACACCACCGCCGCCGACCGCGCCGAACTGACCGACCTGCTGCGCACGCTCACCGACCGGGCCCGCTTCCTCACCAGCGGCGGCAGCCCGGCCCCGCTCGGCATCACCGCCCCGCCCTCCGATTCCGGCACCCTCGGCACGGACGTCCCGGCCGACGCGCTGACCGTCACCGTCGGCGTCGGCGCCTCGCTCTTCGACGGCCGCTACGGCTTGGCGAGCCGCAGGCCGCACCGCCTGACCGCGATGCCGTCCTTCCCGGACGACGACCTGGACGCCGCCTGGTGCCACGGCGATCTGAGCGTGCAGTTCTGCGCCGGAAACCCGGACACCGTGCTGCACGCCCTGCGCGATGTCACCCGGCACACCCGCGGCGGCATGCAGGCGCGCTGGCGGATGGACGGCTTCATCAGTCCGCCCCGCCCTTCCGGCACCCCGCGCAACCACCTGGGCTTCATGGACGGCACCGCCAACCCGCCCACCACCGCCCGGGAGATGAACCGCCTGGTATGGGTGGGCCGACGCAGCGGCGAGCCGGACTGGACGACCGGCGGCAGCTATCAAGTCGTACGGCTGATCCGCATGCTGGTGGAGTTCTGGGACCGGGTCTCCCTCACCGAGCAGGAGCGGATGTTCGGCCGCGCCCGCGACACCGGCGCCCCGCTCGACGGCCGCCACGAGAAGGACACCCCCGACTACGCCCAGGACCCCAAGGGCGACATCATCCCGCTGGACAGCCACATCCGGCGGGCCAACCCACGCACCATCGCCACCGAGGATCAGCGGATCCTGCGCCGCGGCTACAACTACGACCGGGGCCTGGACAGCAACGGCAACCTCGACATGGGACTGCTGTTCTGCTGCTACCAGCAGGATCTGGCCCGGCAGTTCGAGGCGGTGCAGAAGCGGCTGGCAGGGGAGCCGCTGGTCGACTACGTCTCCCCGTTCGGCGGCGGCTACTTCTTCGCCCTGCCCGGAGTGCGGGACGGCTCCGACTGGCTGGGACGCACCCTGCTGGCTTGAGCTCTTCCGGCTGCACCGGTCAAGAACGGGCCAAGACACCATGGGTGTTTCCTGACCGAGCATGGACCTTTCCTGACCGCGCGTTCGCCCGCCGGTCTCACCCCTCCCCCAACATGTGCCGAGTAGGGCCGTGCCCGGCACGGCCACCGACGCATCAGCAGCGCAACTCCGCGCCCCGAAAGGCGAGACAGCATGATCGGCACAGCAAGAATCTCAGGCACGCGGCGTGGACTGTCCCGCGTGGGCGCCCTGCTCGGCGCCGCCGCCCTGGCGACCGCCGGCGGCGCCGTCCCGGCGTCGGCGGCCACGGCCCACGGCGGTACGCACACCGCCACCCCGATCAAGCACGTGGTCGTGATCTACGACGAGAACATCTCCTTCGACCACTACTTCGCCACCTACCCCCAGGCCGCGAACACCGACGGCACGAAGTTCACGGCCTCGAAGAAGACCCCGAAGACCATCGACACCCTCGCGCACGCCGGGCTACTGACGAAGAACCCGAACCTCTACGCGCCCAAGCGACTGACCCCGGCCCAGGCGATGACCTGCGACCAGAACCACTCCTACGGCCCCGAGCAGTACGCGGCCAACGGCGGCAAGGCCGACCAGTACGTACAGAACACCGACGTCAGCAAGTGCACCGGGCTCTTCGGCGAACCCGGCCTGGTGATGGATTACTACGACGGCAACACCGTCACCGGCCTGTGGAACTACGCCCAGCACTACGCCATGAGCGACCGCTCCTTCAGCTCGGTCTACGGCCCCTCCACGCCCGGCGCGCTCAACCTGATATCGGGCCAGACCCACGGCGTGATCTCGGTCGACCCGGCCTCCGGCACCGAGCACCCCAAGCAGACCTCCAAGCCCGACTCGTACACCGTCGTCTCCCCTGACGCCAAGGGCGTCGGCACGGTCATCAACGACCCCGACCCGGCCTACGACGACTGCGCCGACAAGGACCACACCAGCACCAGCGCGCTCGCCGCGATGCAGGGCCGGAACATCGGTGACTTGCTCAACTCCAAGCATGTGAGCTGGGGTTGGTTCCAGGGCGGTTTCCGTCCCTCGACCGCGTGGGACGGCAAGCAGGGCGACTACGCCCGGTGCGCCGGTACGACCCACACCAACGTCGGCGGCGCGGCGGTGGAGGACTACAGCCCCCACCACAACCCCTTCGCCTACTACAGGTCCACGGCCAACCCTCACCACCTCGCCCCGAAGAACATCGCCGAGATCGGCCACAACGGGCGTGCCAACCACAACTACGACCTCACCGACTTCGACGCCGCCCTCAAGGCCGGCCGCCTCCCGGCAGTCAGCTTCCTCAAGGCCGGCGAGTACCAGGACGGGCACGCCGGCTACTCCGACCCGATCGACGAGCAGCACTTCCTCGTCAAGGAGATCAACGCCCTCCAGAAGTCCCCGGAGTGGAAGTCCACCGCGGTCGTTCTCGCCTACGACGACTCCGACGGCTGGTACGACCACGTCACCTCCAAGGTCCTTAACGGCTCCAAGGACTCCACCGTCGGTTCCAACGGCAAGGCCCTCGACAGCCCCGCCTGCCAGGCCGGCCCGGCCGCAAAGGGCGGCTACGCGGACCGCTGCGGGCCCGGTACCCGTCAGCCGCTGCTGGTCATCTCCCCCTACAGCAAGGTGAACTCGGTCGACCACACCGCCACCGAGCAGGCGTCGATCACGAAGTTCATCGAGAACAACTGGCACACCGGCCGCATCGGCGACGCCTCCTTCGACCAGCGCGCGGGCAGCCTGACCGGCATGTTCGACTTCCGGCACCCCAACAACAAGCAGGTGCTGCTGAACTCGGACGGCTCGGTCAAGTCCGTGAAGCCGATCCCGCACCACTACGCGCAGACGTCGACGTCGGCCCAGGGCGCGTACCCGCCCTACGTTCAGGACCTCAAGGCCCAGAACGTCGCCGCCAGCGCCTCCGTGTCCCCCACCCTGCCGATCGCCCTGACCGCCGGTCTCGTCACGGCCGGCGCGGTCACCACGGCGTTCGCCCTGCGCCGCCGCAGGAACCACTCCGCGGCGGTGTGAACCCCACGGATCCGCAGCGCTGAGCGCGGCGTGCCGGTCATGTGACCGGCACGCCGCTCTTGTGTGCGCACCGTTCATACGCCATTTCGCGTCGGGAACCGGCTCGGCCCTCCCGCGAGGGTGACGTCGAGGCCGGTCTCGGTGACGTCGACCGAGGTGGCCTTGAGGCCCAGGGGGTAGGCGGTGTCCGTCCGGTCGGTCAGGTTCTTCTGGATCCGGTCGACGAGCGCGGTGGGTGCCGGGTTGCCGAGGATCTCGGCGTCTTCGAGGCGCAGGCTCAGGTGTCCGTTCCGCAGTTCGGGCTTGAGGGTTGCCTGTCCGAGGCCGCCCTGGCCGAGGGCGAGGGTGAGTGTGTCGGCCCGGGCGTCGAGGCGGACACCGGAGACCGGGAGCCTTCCGTTGGGCGTGGTGGCCAGGCTCTGCAGGGAGGCGGCGGGCACCTCGACCTCGGCATGGGTGCGGGCGACGGTGCCCGAGTGGTCGCCGGTCAGGCGTATGTCGTCCAGGCGGGCGTGGACGGACACGTCGGGGAGACGGCCGATGGTGGCATGGTCACTGCTGACGGTGACGGCGTCCAGATGGCGTTCGAACAGGTCGAGCAGGGCCGGCCCGCCGTCGATGTCGACCTCGCTGCCCTGGCCGAGTTTCCGGTCGACCGTGGCGGCGAGGCGGCCCTCCAGCAGGCCACGGGCGGTGAGTTCGGCGGCGGTGACGATCAGGAGCAGGGCGGCGAGGGCGACGGCGGTGATCGACGCGATGCGATGTCGCCGGAAGACGTGGAGCACGTACCGTTTCACCGCTGCTCTCCCAATGTGGCCGGGGCCTCGGCGGATTCCGGTCGCTCATGGCCGCACATGTCCTCCGCATCGGGCGCGGTCGGCGCCGGTCCTTCGGGGTCCAGGCGGGGCAGGAGGCGGTCCAGCCAGTGGGGCAGCCACCAGTTGGCGCGGCCGAGCAGGTACATGGTGGCGGGCACCAGGACGAGCCGGACGACGGTGGCGTCGATGACGACGCTGACGCCCAGTCCGAGGGCCAGCATCTTGATCACCACGTTGGTGGAGAGCAGGAAGGCGAGGAAGACGCTGGTCATGATCAGGGCGGCGCAGGTGATGACGCGGGCGGTGCCGGCCAAGCCGGTGGCGACGCTGAGGTGGTTGTCCTTCGTGTGCAGCCAGGACTCGCGGATGCGGGAGAGGAGGAAGACCTCGTAGTCCATGGACAGGCCGAAGACGATGGCGAACATCATCATCGGGACGTACGACTCGACGGGTACGGGTTCGTCGACGCCGAGGAGTGAGCCGCCCCAGCCCCATTGGAAGACCGCGACGACGACTCCGTAGGCGGCGCCGATGGACAGCAGGTTGAGCAGGGCGGCCTTGAGCGCGACGAGGAGGCTGCGGAAGGCGGTCAGCAGCAGGAGGAAGGCCGCTGCGACCACGACCGCGATGATGACCGGAAGCCGGTCCACCACGACGTCGCGGAAGGTGAGTTGGGCGGCTGTTACGCCGGTGACATGGCCGTGGGCGCCCGTGCCGGCCAGGGCGTCGGGCAGCGTGTCGTCCTCCAGTCGGTGCAGGAGGTCGGAGGTGGCCTGCTCCTCGGGGCCGGTGTCGGGGGTGACCGTGGTCACGAGCAGGGCCTGGTCCTCGGTCGCGCTCGGATTGGACGCCTGGGCGACGCCGGGGGTCGCAGCCAGCGCGTCGTGCAGGGAGGCGGTGAGTTCCTTGATGTCGGTCTGCTGTCCGCCGAGGTCGACGACGACGGTGAACTGACCGTTGGCGCCGGGTCCGAAGCCGTCGGAGATCAGGTCGTAGGCGCGGCGGTCGGTGTAGCCGGTGGGGTCGGCGCCGTGGTCGATGTGGCCGAGGCGCATCGAGGCGGTGGGGATGCTCAGGACGCCGAGGACGACGACGCCGAGGACGAGGAAGAGCCAGGGGCGGCGGCCGACCGTGCCGGCCCAGCGGTGCCAGGTATCAGTGGTTCCGGTCGGCTCGTCCACCGGGGTGCGCACCCGCCAGCGGTCGATGCGGCGGCCGGCGATGCCCAGCAGGGCGGGGGCCAGGGTGAGGGCGGCGACGGCGGCGACCACCACGGTGAGGCCGGCGGCCGCGCCGAGGCTGCCGATGAAACCGACACCGGAGGCGTACAGGCCGCCGAGCGCGAGGGCCACGGTCGCCGCGGCCACGATCACCGCACGTCCGCTGGTCGCGACCGCCCGGCCCGCTGCCTCGGCCGGGTCGGCGCCGGCGCCGATGTCCCGCAGCAGCCTTCGGTGGCGGGTGATCAGGAAGAGGGTGTAGTCGATGCCGACGCCCAGCCCCATCATCGTGGCCAGGGTCGGTGCGGCGTCGCCGAAGGAGACGGCGGCGGCCAGCAGGCCGAGCAGGGAGATGCCGGTGAGCAGGGCGACGATCGCGGTCAGCAGCGGCAGTAGGGCTGCCGCGACGCTGCCGAATCCGACCAGCAGCACGACCACGGCGGTGATCAGACCGATGGCCTCGGACAGCCGGTCGGCGGCCTTGGGACGCGCCAACTGCCCCAGCGGGCCTCCGTATTCGACTTGGACGTGGTCCGTGCGCAGTGGCCGGACGGCGTCGTCGACACGGTCGAGGTAGGACTTGTCGAACTTGGCCGGGCTCTGCGTGAAGCGGACGGTGACGATGGCGGTGGCGCCGTCGGCCGAGACCGCGCCCGGGGTGGTCAGCGGGTCGGCCACCGAGAGCACCTCGGGCAGCTTCCGCAGGTGCGAGACCGTGTCGCCGACCGCGTCCCGGTGCGCGTCGAGCGTCCCGCTGTCCGTGTGCAAGGCGATCTGGGAGGCCGTGCCACGCACCTCCCGGGAACCGTGCGCATTCAGCAGGTCGGCGCCGGTCTGCACGGAGGTGCCGGGCAGGGAGAAGTCGTCGTCGTACGTGCCGCCCCAGGCTCGGTCGGCGCCGATGGCGGCCACCGCCACCAGCAGCCAGGTGCCGAGCACGCACCAGGCCCGGCGGGCGCACCAGCGGCCGAGCCGGTGCAAGCGGCCGACAGGAGTGGGCGGTTGGGAGGTGGTGTCAGTCGGGTGGTTCGTTGTCATGGTGTCGCTTCTGTTCGGGCCCGGGTGGGCGTGGGACAGGCTCAAGGGTGTCGGCGGGGACGGGGTGCCGGCGGGTGGGGCGCAGGAAGACGGCGAGCGTGGTGAGCAGGCCGGTGGCGATGGCGGGGCTCAGCCCGAGGAGGGCAGCTTCTCCCGGGCGGACCGAATCCGCTCCTCCCGAGCCGGCCGCATCAGGTCCGGTGGCCCGAGCCGGGGGCCGTCCGTCGGACGCGTGGTCTCGGCGATCACCTCGCGGACGGTGGGCCGGATCGGCGCCCCGACCGATCAGCAGCGCCGCCTCCGCCCCGACTTGGGGCACCGACATGGACCTACCGCACTTGCGGGCGTAGCCCCCGGGACGCAGGGTGCGGCCACCGAGCGGGGGTCGCCGCAGTTGGAGAACCCGGCCGTACTGCCGCGGGCGCAGCGGATCGGTACCGGCGGGAGCGGCGCCCGTCAGCGACTGGACGGCGACGAGCACGGCCGAAGGCACTTCGGCTCTCAGGGGTGTCATGTTCAGTGCTGCTGCCAGAAACCGCTGCGCCGTTCCGCCCACTGCCGCACCCGGTCGCCGTAGTCACCGTCGAGCGCCTTGTCGCGGATGTCCACGAGTCCGCCGCGCAGTTCGTCTCCGCTCAGTCCGCGCAACTTCCCCAGGTCGCCCCGCAGTTGCTCCGGAAGGAGCCGGTAGCGCTGCTGTGCTCGCTCGGCCCGGAGCTTGACGACGGTGCCGTAGTCACCGTCCAGTGCGTCCTGCCAGATCCGTGCCGCCGCCTTCTGACGCTGCTCCGGGTCCATGCCACGCAGCTGTCGCAGGTCGGTGCGGAGGTCGTCCGGGATCCAAGCGGGCAGCATGTGCGGGTCGGTGTCTGCGACGGCCACGGCGAGTGCCGAAGAGGCCGTAGTAGCCGTGGTGGCCGTAGTCGACCCGGACGATGCCGCCCACAGCGGTCCGGTCACGGCAGTGGCAGCGACGGTGATGGCCAGCAGCGTCCTTCGCGCGCGGCGGGCCGCCACGCTGGTCAAACGGTTCACAAGATCCTCCCCTTGCTCGATCTGCGGCCCAGCGTGTCGAAGGGGTGCGAGGAGGAGGTTCGGCGAATGTTCGGGGCGTGTAAGGGCCCCTGGCGCGGGTGCTCGCGGGGGCCGCGCCTGGTTAGCATCGAGAGCCGGATCGGGAAGTGAGAGGCAGATGCCGGAGAGCAAAGGGCTCGTCCTGGTCGTGGAGGACGAGCGGAACATCGCGGACCTGCAGCGGCGCTACCTGAGCCGGGAGGGATTCGGCGTCCACGTCGAGACCGACGGCCACGCCGCCCTGGCCGCCGCCCGCAGGATGCGCCCGGCGGCGATCGTGCTGGACATCGCCCTGCCCGGCATGGACGGCATGGAGCTATGCCGACGGCTGCGCGAGCAGGGCGACTGGACTCCCGTGCTGTTCGTGACCGCGCGGGACGAGGTCACCGACCGGATCCTCGGACTGGAACTGGGCGGCGACGACTACCTCACCAAGCCCTTCTCGCCGCAGGAGCTTGTCGCCCGCGTCAAGAGCCTGTTGCGCCGCGCGGCGGATCCGGGGCGGGATCCGGTGCGCCGGCTGGGCCGGCTCACGCTGGACGCCGGACGGCGCACCCTCCGGGTGGACGAGCGCCCCGTCGAACTGACCACGACCGAGTTCAATCTGCTCGCCTTCCTCATGCACCACCCCGAACAGGTCTTCACCCGCGAGCAGTTGCTCGCGCAGGTCTGGGGCTACGCGGACTACCGGGACACCCGTGTGATGGACGTCTACGTCTCCCAGCTGCGCGCCAAACTCGCTGACGCCAGCCCGATCCGCACCGTCCGGGGCGTCGGCTACAGCGTCACCGATGCCGATACCGCCCGATGACGATCGCTGCCCGCCGCGGCTCCCTGAGGGGGAGCCTCGTCCTGCTCACCACCACGGTGGCCGCGGTCGCCGTCGTCCTGACCGGGTTGTTCGCCTGGCGGGTCATCCGCACGAACGCCGAGGTGCAGGAACGCGACCAGCTCTCCCGGCAGGCGGAGGTCATGGCCCGCACTCCGCCCCTGGCGTCGTGGATGCTGGACCGGCAGCAGCGCATCGCGGGTCCCGACGAGATCCGGCTCGCCCTGGTGCGTCCCTCCGCCGAGGTCGTGGGACCGGCGGCGGCAGTCGTCGACGACGCGCAGCGCCGGGCCCTGCTCGCCGGGCACGAGGTGTCCGCCACCGCCCGGCTCGACGGCCGGACGGTGCTGGTGGAGGGCACCCCCACCAGCACCGGGGGCGGGCTGGTGCTCACGCAGCCGATGAACGCCGTCGACCAGGCCACCGACCGCATGCGCGGCAGCCTTGTCCTGCCCCTGGTGCTGGGTCTTGTCGGTGCCGCCCTCGCCGGCGCGCTGCTCGCCCGGCGCCTGACCCGGCCGCTCGTCTCCGCCGCCCGTACCGCGCACCGGCTGTCCGAGGGCGAGCGCGGGCTGACGGTGCCCGCCGAGGGGCCCACCGAAGTGGCCGAGCTGGCCGGCGCGTTGAACACCCTGGACGCGGCGCTCGCCCACAGCGAGGGCCGGCAGCGGGACTTCCTGCTCTCCGTCTCCCACGAGATCCGCACCCCGCTGACCGCGGCACGGGGCTACGCCGAGGCCCTCGCCGACGAGGTGATCACCGGCGACGAGGTGCCCGAGGCCGGCCGCATCCTGCGCACCGAGATCGAGCGGCTCGAACGGTTCGTCGGCGACCTGCTCGCCCTGGCCCGCCTCGAAACCGACGACTTCCGTCTCGACACCGGTGAAACCGACCTCGACGCCCTGCTGGCGGAGGCCGCGGACGCATGGGCGGCCCGGTGCGCCCGCCACGAGGTCGACTTCCGCCTCGAACGCCCGGGAGTTCCGCTGACGATCACCACCGACGGCTTCCGGGTACGGCAACTCATCGACGGCCTCGCCGAGAACGCGCTGCGCGTTACACCGGCCGGAAAGCCCCTCGTCCTGGCCCTGCGCACGGAAGGGCCCGGCGCCGTCCTGGAGGTCCGCGACGGCGGCCCCGGCCTCACCGACGACGACATCGCCGTCGCCTTCGAACGCGGCGCCCTCACCGACCGCTACCGGGGCGTCCGCGCCGTCGGCAGCGGACTGGGCCTGGCCATCGCCCACCGCCTCACAGCCCGGCTCGGCGGCACCATCACCGCCGACGGCCGCGCACCCGAGGGCGGCGCCTGCTTCACCGTCTGCCTGCCACCACACCCCGATGCCGGCCCACCGACTGCTCCTTACACGCCCCGAACATCACGCTGACACCGTCGTCGCTCCGATCCGCCACGCTCGCTCCCGGGCCGGTGGACGAAAGGAACGACAGGATCATGCCAGTGCCGCCGAGGTTCCTTCCAGGACGACCGATCGCCCTGCTGCGGCGTACCGCGGCGGCCCTCGTCCGGGGTGGCGCCGGCACGGCATCGGAGCGTGCGCGACGGCAGGGCGCGGCCGCCGACCGGGAGCAGGGCATGCCCCGCAGGCTGCGCCAGGACCTGGACCGGGCCCTGGCTCTCTCCGACGACGCGGCCCGCAGGGCTGCCGTCGACCGCGTCGTCCGGGGCATCGCCGACGGCACCTACGGAACCGGTTTCCGACGAGGCGCGATGGGCGCGGCCGACCACAACCGGCCGGACGACCCGGTCTGAACACCACACATGCGAACCCGACATCACCTCCCTATTCCGCGGCGATCCAGTGCTCGAACGCCGCCAGGTGCCGCTCGGAGGCGGCGAGCAGGTTGGTGTACACCTGGCGGGTGTCCGGGGCGGTGAGTCCGGACAGCGCCTTGGTCAGTGCGGCGATGTCCTCGGTCTCGACCGTGCGCCCGGCCTTCAGGGCCCCGGACAGGCTGTCCTCGCCCTGCTTCAACAGCCGGTCGTAGGTGGCCTGGACGGCCGGGTCGGTGAACTCACCGGCCGGCTTGCCGGCGGTCGGGTCGGTGACGTCGTAGCGGTCCAGCAGGGTGCGCACGGCGGTCAGGTGGCTGGTCTCTGCCGCTGCGATCCGCTCGAAGACGCGTACGTCGTAGCGTGCGGCGAACGCGGTGTAGAGGTCGTGCGCGAGCTTCTCCTCCTCCGCCATGCCCGCCAGCGTGGTCCTTTGGGTCGCGGTCAGGGTGCCCTGCGCGGCGAGGGCGGTGTAGCGGGTGCAGCTCCCGTCGCGGCGGGTGTCCTGCATGCCCTCACCGTGCCGTTCGGCGTAGTGCTGACGGCCCGTCATCATCTGCTGCCGCGCGGTGGTGCCCGGTGCCGTGGTGCCGTCGGTGCCCGCGGCCACCGCGCCGCCGGCCAGTACTCCGCCGATGGCGAGCACGCCCGCGGTGACAGCCGTCGCGACCTTGACGTTGCGCTTCATGGCGAACCTCCTCGACTCCGCGGGAGCGTCCTTGCGTTCCCACACCGTCACCGTCGCGCCCGGTCCTGCAGTCGTCGTGCGCTGCGTGTGGAGACGGGATGGAGACGACCGCCGGGCGGGTTGGGGCTGTTCGGCCCCTCCCGGAGGCGGACCCGTGATGCGTAGATGTGGGGCATGGCCGGCACCGTGCTCGTCGTCGAGGACGAGAGGGAGATCCGTGACCTGCTGCGCCGCTACCTGGAGCGCGCGGGGTACGGGGTGCTGACGACCGGCTCGGGTGCGGAGGCGGTGCGCCTGCTCGGTGAGCCGGGGATCGATCTGACGCTGCTGGACCTCGGGCTGCCGGACGTGGACGGTGACGAGGTGCTGCGCGAGGCCCGCGAGCGCGGCCGGGTGCCGGTGGTCGTGCTGACCGCACGGACGACCGTCGAGGACCGTATCCACGGGCTGCGGCTCGGCGCCGACGACTATGTGACCAAGCCGTTCAGTCCCACCGAGGTGGTGCTGCGAGTAGGTGCGGTGCTGCAGCGGGTCGGGGGTACGGCGACGGGGGCGGTGCCGGTTCTGTCGTACGGCGACGGACGACTGCGGATCGACGAGGCCCGGCACGAGGCAGTAGTGGATGGCTGTTCCCTGGAGTTGACGCCCACCGAGTGGGGTCTCCTGACCGCGCTGGCATCGGTGCCCGGTCGGGTGTTCTCACGCTATGAGCTGGTCAACCGGGTGCGCGGCTACGAGTTCGCCGGGTACGAGCGGACGATCGACTCGCATGTGAAGAATCTGCGGCACAAGCTCGGGGAAGCCGGCGCCGACCTCGTGGTGACGGTGCTGGGCGTGGGCTATCGGCTGGGGTGGTCCCGTGACCCGTGAGCCCGGTGCGCCGCGCTCCGGCGTTCGGCCGTCCGGCGGGCTCGGCCCGCTCGGGCGACGCCTGTTCGCCGCGTTCGCCTTGGTGGCGCTGGCCTCCGTGGCGCTGCTGACGACCGCGGCGCTCGTCGGAACCGACCGCGGGCTGAGCAGCGCCCACCAAGCCGACCGGCAGCGCACCGCCGACCGGGTGGCCGGGGCGGCAGCCGACGCCTACCGGGCCGCGGGCGACTGGTCGACGGCCGACCTGTCGGCGGCGCGTTCTCTCGCCGCGGGCGCCGGGGCGGTGCTCACGGTGCGCAACGCGGACGACGAGACGCTCTCCGGCGGATCCGGATCCCGGGACGAGCACGGCATGCCCGGTTCGGGGCAGGGGCAGCACGGGCAGGGCATGGGCTCGGGCCCCGGCGCGAACGCGCTCGTGATGGTCGACGGCCGCACCGTCGGCTCCGTGCACCTGGCCTTCTCGGCCGGATCCGCGTCGGCGGGTCTGTCCGTCGCCTGGGGCTGGGTGGCCGCGGCCGCCGCCGGTGCGCTGGCTCTGGCGCTGGCCGTGAGCTGGTTCGTCACCCGGCGCCTGACGGCTCCGGTCGTCCGGGTCGCCGTGACCGCGCGTGCGCTGGCGGCAGGGGACCGCAGCGCCCGGGCCCGGATCGACGCACCCGGTGAACTGGGCGACCTCGCCCGCGCCTTCGACGCCATGGCCGACGACGTCGGCCACGCGGAGCAGGCCCGCCACCGCCTCGCCGCAGATGTCGCCCACGAACTGCGCACGCCCCTGACCTCGTTGCAGGCGGGGCTGGAGGAATTGCGCGACGGCTACACCGAGCCGGCCCCGGACCGTCTGGCCTCGCTGCACGACCAGGCCCTGCGGCTGGGCCGCATCGTCGACGACCTCGGGAAACTCGCCGAGGCCGAGTCGGCCCGCCTGTCCCTGCACCTGGCCGAGGTGGATCTGACCGCCCTGACTGAGGCCGCCGTGGCCGCACGGGAGGCCGAACTGCGCACCGCCGGGCTGACCGTACGCACGGTCCTCGGCCCCGCTCCGCTGCTGGTGCGCGCCGACGCCGACTGGCTGCACCAGGCGCTCGGCAACCTGCTCAGCAACACGGCCCGCCACTGCCGTGCCGGCGACACCGTCACCGTCACCACGTCCGCCACGCCCACCGAAGCTCTCGTCGAGGTGGCCGACACCGGCCCTGGCATCCCCGCCGACGAGTTGCCGCACGTCTTCGACCGGCTGTGGCGCGGGGCCCGCGCTCGGGCCGGAGGCGGCAGCGGCATCGGCCTGGCCGTGGTCAAGGAGCTGGTCACCGCTCACGGCGGCACGGTCACCGCGGTCTGCGGACCGGGCGGCGGGACACGTATGACCCTCCGGCTGCCCAGGACCGCGCCGCAGGGATCCCGCCGCGGTGCGGGCACCGTCACCGAGCCGCGAGTTACCTCCCAGGCAAATACCCCCAGGGGTATTTGACGCGGGTCTCCGGGTCGCCGTACTCTCGGCGGCAAGATACCCCCGGGGGTAATCGAGGAGGCAGTCAAGTGGCTCGCGAAGTGACACAGGAAGCGTTCGCGGCGGCCTGGGCCGACGGCGCACTCGTCATCGACGTACGGGAGGCGGACGAATACGCCGCCGGACACGTGCCCGGCGCCCGCCTGATGGCGCTGCGCACCGTGCCCGCCCGGTGCGGTGAACTGCCCAGCGACCGACCGGTGTTCGTGATCTGCGCCAGCGGCAACCGCAGCAAGACGGCTGCCGACTGGATGAACTCCCGTGGCGTCGACGCCTACTCCGTGACCGGCGGCACGGGCGCCTGGGCCCGCGCCGGACGTCCCGTCGCGGCCGGTTCCCACGAGCACGCCGCCTGACCCCGTCCGACACCCGTACAACGGCCAGCCGGAAAGGAGCACCGCCTTGGCCACCACCCCCTCCCCCACCGACACTCCGATCTCCGGCCGCCACCGCGTCGCCGTCATCGGCGGCGGCAGCGCCGGCATCAGCGTCGCCGCCCGCCTGCGCCGCGCCGGCGTCACCGACATCACCCTGATCGAACCGTCCGACACCCACTGGTACCAGCCCCTGTGGACCCTGGTCGGCGGCGGCCAGGCACCCCTGCGCGCCACCCGCCGCCCCGAGGGATCGGTCATCCCGGGCGGCGTGCGCTGGATCCGCCGCAGCGCCCTGGCCATCGACCCCGACACCCGCACGGTGACCCTGTCCGGCGACGCCGAACTCACCTACGAACACCTGGTGATGGCACCGGGTCTCCAGCTCGACTGGGACGGCGTGCCGGGCCTGGCCGAGGCCGTGGGCCACGACCGGGTGAGCAGCAACTACGCACCCGAGCACGCCCCGCGCACCTGGGAACTCATCCAGCAGATGCGCTCGGGCACGGCCGTCTTCACGCACCCGGCGACCCCACTGAAGTGCGGCGGAGCCCCGCAGAAGATCGCCTACCTGGCCGCCGACCACTGGCGCAGGCGGAAGGTCCTCGACGACATCCGGATCGTCCTGGTCATCCCCGATCCGGCGATGTTCAAGGTGCCGGCCTGGTCACAGGTCCTGGAGAAGGTCGCCGCCCGCTACGGCATCGAGGTGCGGCTGCGCTCCGAGATGACCGCCGTCGACGGCGACGCCCGCGAGCTCACCGTCACCGACCACGCGAACGGCACCAAGGAGACCATCGGCTACGACCTCCTGCACGCCGTGCCGCCGCAGAGCGCCCCCGACTGGGTCAAGACGAGCCCGCTCGCCGCCCCGGCCAGCCCGCAGGGCTTCGTCGCCGCCGACAAGCACACCCTCCAGCACCCGCACCACAACAACGTCTTCGCGCTCGGGGACGTGGCGAACCTGCCCACGTCGAAGACCGGTGCCGCGGTGCGCAAGCAGGCCCCGGTCGTGGCCGGCAACCTGCTCGACGTCATGAACGGCCTTTCCCCGTCCCATAGTTACGACGGCTACACGTCCTGCCCGCTGGTGACCGCCCGCGACCGAATGCTGCTCGCCGAGTTCGACTACGACCTCAACCCCACCCCGTCGTTCCCGCTGCTCGACCCCTTCAAGGAGCGGCGCACGATGTGGCTGTTCAAGCGGTACGGACTGCCGCCGATCTACTGGCACGGCATGCTCACCGGCCGCCTCTGACCGGTCGGGCCCGGGCATCCCCCGACCCGGGCCGACCACCACCCCTCCGCCCTCCGACATAGGCGGACCAGCGCCTTCTATATACCCCCCGGGGTAATTCACCTCATCCGACCTGGAGGTCACCCGACCATGTTCTTCGCCCAGTACTACCTCGACTGCCTCTCCCAGGCGTCCTACATGATCGCCGACGAGAGCACCGGCAAGGCCGTCGTCGTCGACCCGCGCCGCGACATCTCCGAGTACCTCACCGACGCCGCCGCGCACGGTTTCACCATCGAGGCCGTCATCAATACCCACTTCCACGCCGACTTCCTCGCCGGCCATCTGGAGCTCGCCGACCGCACCGGCGCCTGGATCGGCTACGGACAGCGCGCCGAGGCCGAATACCCCATCCACAAGCTCGTCGACGGCGAGCGCATCACGCTCGGCGACGTCCAGCTGCAAATCCTCGAAACCCCCGGGCACACCCCGGAGTCGATCAGCGTCCTGGTGTACGAGCACGCGAGCGACGCCGTCCCCTACGGGGTCCTGACCGGCGACGCGCTGTTCATCGGCGACGTCGGCCGGCCCGACCTGCTCGCCTCCATCGGCGTGACCGCCGACGAACTCGGCAAGATGCTCTACGACACCATCCAGCACAAGCTGATGGACCTCCCGGACGCTGTGCGGGTCTTCCCCGCCCACGGCGCCGGCTCCGCCTGCGGCAAGAACCTCTCCACCCAGCGCCAGTCCACCATCGGCGAGCAGCGCGTCACCAACTACGCCTGCCGGCCGATGAGCGAGGAGAAGTTCGTGTCGCTGGTGACGGAGGGGCAGCCGTCCGCGCCCGCCTACTTCGTCTACGACGCCCTCCTCAACCGCAAGGAGCACGGCCTGTTCGACGCGGCCGCCGCACCCCGGCCCCTGTCGGTGGAGGAGTTCATGCAGCGGCGCGCGGCCGGAGCCGTCGTGGTCGACGCCCGTTCCCCGCAGGACTTCGCGCCCGGGTACCTGCGCGGCTCGGTCAACGTGCCCGCCGACGGCCGCTTCGCCGAACAGGCCGGCATGGTCGTCGCCCCCGAACAGGACGTCGTCGTCATCGCGCCGCAGGACCGCGAGGAGGAGGTCGTCACCCGCCTCGCCCGGATCGGCTTCGACAAGGTCGGCGGCTACCTGCGCGAACCCGAGGGCGCCTTCCCCGCCCTGGCCGACGAGATGGAGCAGGCCAGCCGGCTCACCGCCGACGAATTGCACCGTCTGCTCGACAGCGAGGAACCGCCGCTGGTGCTCGACGTGCGCAACACCGCCGAACGCGAAGAGGGCTTCATCGAGGGCTCGTTGCACATCCCGCTGGCCGAACTCGCCCGCCGCGCCGCGGAGATCCCGGCCGACCGGTCCCTGGTCGTGCACTGCGCGGGCGGACACCGCTCCTCCATCGCCGCCAGCCTGCTGCGCCACCAGGGCCGCACCGACGTCTCCGACCTGCTCGGCGGCTACGGCGCCTGGCTCGCCCTGCCCGCATCCGCCGACGTCTGATCCACCCGCGCACCGGGCGGCGACCAGGCCACCGGCCGCCGCCCGCCCCCCATCGAGACAGCACGCTTCACCGACAGCAGGGACCCCCGATGACCATCCATGCCGACAAACCACGCCTCGACCCCGCCACGCTGCGCGACCTGACCCAGTCCGGCGACGGCCCCCGTCTGCTGGACGTGCGCACGCCCGGCGAGTTCCGCACCGCCCACATACCCGGCTCCTACAACGTCCCCCTCGACACCCTGCGCGAACACCGCGCCGAACTGCGCCACCACCTCGACGAGGACGTCATCCTCATCTGCCGCTCCGGAGCTCGCGCCGCCCAGGCCGAACAGGCCCTCGCCGAAGCCGGACTGCCCAACCTGCGCGTCCTCGACGGCGGCGTCCTGGCCTGGGAGACCGCCGGAGGCCCGCTCACCCGCGGGCCCGAACGCTGGGACCTGGAGCGCCAGGTCCGGCTCGTCGCCGGAGCCCTCGTCCTGGTGACCGGCGTCGCGGGCCTGTTCGTGCCCGGACTGCACCTGATCGGCACGGCAGTCGGCGCGGGACTGACCATCGCCGCACTCACCAACACCTGCGCCATGGGAATGCTGCTGTCGAAGCTGCCCTACAACCGCGGCCCGCGCACCGACCTCGACACGGTCGTCGCCGCCCTGCGGGGCACGTCATGATCGCGGTCATCATCGCCGCGTCCCTGCTCATCGGCGTCAGCCTCGGCATCCTGGGCGGCGGCGGGTCCATCCTAACCGTCCCCATCCTGGTCTACCTGGCCGGCATGGAGACCAAGGAGGCCATCGCCACCTCCCTGTTCGTCGTCGGCGTCACCAGCGCCGCCGGAGTCGTCTCGCACGCGCGTGCCGGACGCGTGCGTTGGCGTACGGGCCTGCTGTTCGGGTTCGCCGGCATGACCGGGGCCTACGCGGGCGGACGACTCGCCGAGTTCATCCCCGGCACCGTCCTGCTCGTCGCCTTCGCCCTCATGATGATCGCCACGGCCGTCGCCATGATCCGCGGACGCCGGCAGGCACCGAAGAAGGTCCACCACGAACTCCCCGTTCTGCACGTCCTGTTGGACGGCATCGTCGTCGGCCTGGTGACCGGACTGGTCGGCGCCGGCGGAGGCTTCCTCGTCGTGCCCGCGCTCGCGCTGCTCGGCGGCCTGCCGATGACCGTCGCGGTCGGCACCTCGCTGCTGGTCATCTCCATGAAGTCCTTCGCCGGCCTGGCCGGATATCTCGCCAGCGTGCACATCGACTGGGGCTTCGCCGCACTCGTCACGGCGACCGCCGTGGTCGGCAGCCTGGTCGGCGGTCTGCTCGCCGGGCGCATCCCGCAGGACGCGCTGCGCAAGTCCTTCGGCTGGTTCGTCGCCGTCATGGGCGTCTTCGTCCTCAGCCAGCAGACCGGCTCCGATCTGCGCCACACGCTGCTGACCAGCCCCTGGACATGGGCCTCCGTGGCCGCGACGGCAGGGGTCGCGTTCAGCTGGTACATGCTGGGGCGCTCCGACCGAACGCCGGAGCGGACGGGCGACACCCCGGCGGTGCCGGATGGCGCAACCGAACCTGTGGTCTCGCTCGCCGTCCGTGCCAAGACCGCGCGCGCCAACGGCGTCAGCGCGTCGCCGCAGGACACCTAGGTACGTGGTACACACTCCCCCACCCGGCCCCGAGGAGGTGTCTGGTGCACACCACCGAAGTCGCGAACACCGCCGACAAGGAAGCGGACTCGTGGGCCGAGGTACTCAACCGGCTACGGCGGGCCCAGGGACAACTGGCCGCGGTCATCGCCATGATCGAGGCGGACCGCGACCGCAAGGACATCGTCAACCAGCTGGCCGCGGTCACCCACGCCCTGGACCGGGCCGGTTTCAAGATAGTGGCGGGCGGCATCCGCCAGTGCCTCACCGAACAGCAACAGGGACACGTCCCGCCGCTGAGCGAGGCCGAACTGGAGAAGCTGTTCCTGACGCTCTCCTGACCCGGACCCCGTAATCCCAACTCAGTGGGTGCAAGGTGATCTCCCGCGCCGTCATCACCGACTGGGCCGTCCAGCCGGGCAGTCACTGCCCCGACACCCGACCGGCCGGCCCCCCGACACCGGCGGCGGAGCAACGCGCCCGCCGGCACGTCCAGGAGCGGCTCGCACGCCGATTCCCGGATCTCCCGTCCGAGACACTGGCGACGGCAGCGGCGGAGGCGTTCGCGTTCTTCGCCGACGCGCGCGTACGGCACTACGTTCCCGTCCTGGCCTTGAAACGTGCCGCGGGGCAGCTGTCCGAACGCTTCGCCGCCCTGGGCGCGAGAGGCGGCGGGACGTGAAACCGACCCCGAAGTGTGTCCTGGACCGATCCCGCCCCTGCATCGCCCCGGACCCCAGCAGCTGCCCCTACCCCTGGCTGCTCGCGGAGGACGACACGATGAACCCGGACGACGACATCGACACGGACGACGATCCCGCGCACGCGGAGAAATGAGGCGCAGGACATGGACGCGGCGAGCTGGGACGAGCGCTACCGCGGCAGCGAACTGGTGTGGAAGGCCGAACCCAACCGCTTCGTCGCCGAAGCACTGGCCGCTCTGGAGCCGTCCGGACGGGCGGTGGACCTCGCCGCAGGCGAAGGCCGCAACGCGGTCTGGCTCGCGGAGCGGGGCTGGGAGGTGGACGCCGTCGACTTCTCCGCCGTAGCCCTGGACAAGGCCGAGACGCTGGCCGCCGACCGGGGCGTGCGGCTGCACACCGTTCACGCCGATCTCACGCTCTGGGCGCCCGCGGAGGCCACGTACGACCTGGCCCTGATCGCGTATCTCCACCTGCCGTGGCCGGACATGGCCCAGGTGCTGACCCGGGCCGCCACCGCCGTCGGCAAGGGCGGCACCCTGCTCCTCGTCGGCCACGACGCGGCCAACCCCGAGCACGGCCACGGCGGCCCGCAGGATCCACGCGTGCTGTACACCACCGAGCAGGTCGCCGACCTGTGGCGGCCGCACGCCGCCATCCTGCGGGCCGAGACGGTCATGCGGCAGGCGTCCGACGCCGAGGGCAACAGCTGCACGGCCCTCGACGCACTTGTCCACGCCGTACGACGATCACCCCGGCGGCGCGCCAGGACGTTGCAGCGGGTTTGGCCGCCATGTACCAGTCGGCGAGCTTGACGCTGTCGTCGGCCAACCGGGCCTCCAGCTCCGCCCGAGTGCGTGGGGCACCGAGGACGACATCCTCGCCGGGGTTCCGATTGGCGGGGCAGGCGACTCCGTCGCGATCGGAGGTCTGCAGGGCGTCGAGCAGTCGCTCGATCTCGGGGATAATGCGGCCGGCGTTCCTCAGGCAAGACAGCACCGCCCGCACGATCTGTCCCGGGTGGATGACGAAGACGGCGGGTACGACGGCGGTGGCGTTTGTGCGAGGGGAACATTGCGGCCTCGCCGAGCGCTGACACTTATACCCCTCCGGGTATTCAGGTCGGCGACGACACCGTAGTCGCGGACACCACCCGCCGGGGACCGTCACCCAACCCGGCGGAGGAGCGGGAAGACGGTGGCGACGGCAGGACGTGACCGACCCCCGGTGAGCGAGGACAACTGCGTCGTGACCGCCTGCGGGCGCAGCATCGCCGTGCGATGGCTGCAGATCGCGCCGGCGGAGCGGCCCATCAGCCGGGTCACCCTGGACGTGGGCCGCGACCAGGGCGGCGAGCCGGGCGTGTGGGCGGCGCTCACCGCCGGAGAGGCCCGTGACCTGGCCCGCCTGCTCCTCCTGCACGCCGGCCTGGCCGAGCACAGCACCGAGCCCGTCGGCCCGGCACGCGAGAACTCCCGCTCGACCTGACTCACGCCTGCGGTTCGGGTCACTCCAGGACGCGCAAGTACTCCCGGTCGCCCAGGAGTTCCAGACGACGCCGGAGCACCGGGTTGTCGGACGACTGACTGGCGTGACAGGCGATGGCGCGGCCCTGCCACTCGCGCGGCACCGGCCCGACGACACGGCACTCGGTCGGATCACGCCCGAGGAAGGACGTACCGAACTCGGCGTTCAACCGTTCCGCCACGTCCCGCGGCAGGGTCCACCCCACCACCGCCACGCCGGTGCCGCGGGCGGCGAACAGCACGGCGCCGGTGGCCCGTTGATGATCCCGGTGCCCCGTGACACCCCCCAGGTCGAACACCAGCAGGTGGCTGGGGCGCTGCTCGTCGATCAGCCGGGCCACCTCTCCGGCGAGCCGGTGCGGCGGAATACGGTCGAGGCCACCGTCCGGGTGCCCGGACAGCTCCACCCGCTCGACGCCCAGCTCCCGTGCCGCGCACGCGAGTTCGTCCGCGCGCAGGGCATGCAGGTCGCCGGGCCTGCCGTGAAGGGTGGACGCCTCGCCATGGGTGAAGCAGAGCACGGCTGTGGGCACACCGGACCCGGACAGCAGGGCGAGCAGGCCACCCAGGCCGAACGACTCGTCGTCGGGGTGGGCGACCACCGCCAGCACCCGCCGCATCCCGCCCGGCAGCCCGCGCCCTGCGCCTGTGTCGGCCATCTCAGGTGTAGATGATCTGGCCGCCGGCCGCGTGCTCGTAGAACTCGCCGACCGTGATGACGCCCTGGACCTGCTCGACCAGGTCATCCTTGTCGAGTTCGAAGAGGTCGACGGACGCCTTGCAGGCGTAGATGCCCGCGCCGGTGTCGGCGATCATCTCGATGAACTCCGGGATCGGCGGGATGTCGAGCTTGTCCATCTTGCGTTCCATGTAGCGGGTGACCAGGTCCGGGACCCCCGGCATGCCGCCCAGCAGGGTCGGCAGATGCAGACCGGGGTTGCCGACCGTGGCCAGCTTGATGTGCTCCCAGTGCTTCTTCGTGATGGCATCGAGGCCGAAGAAGGTGAAGAACAGGTCGGCCTCGATTCCCTCGGCGCGGGCTCCGTTGGCCATGATCAGGGCCGGGTAGATCCCTTCCAGGGATCCCTTGGAGACGATGATCGAGACCTTCTCGATGGTTGCGGTGTCGGCCATGACGACTCACGCTCCTCAGATGCAGCCGCGCGGCTTGGGGATACCGGCGATCTTCGCGGCGGTCTTCGCCGGTCCCTTGGGAAACAGCTGGTAGAGCTCCTTGACGCTCACACCGGAGGTCTTGCCGAGAACCCGCACGGTCGGGCCGGTGCCCTTGGCCGCGTACTGCTCACGCATGAAGCGGATGACGATCCAGTGCCGGTCCGTCAGCGTGTCGATGCCGGCCTCCTTGGCGATCGGCTCGGCCATCGGCTCCGTCCAGCACGCGGGGTCAGTGAAGAACCCCTCGTCGTCGACGTGGATGTCGGTGTTGTCGTAGGTGGTGGTGGGCATGACGGGGTCCTCTCCCCTGGGCGGACCTGGACGCACACGTGGCCGCAGACGGACACGTGGTTCTCAGTCCGATACGTGATGCTTGCCGTGCTCGGGCATCGCCGAGCCGATGCCAGGCAGGTCCCGGCCGGGCAGCAGGCTGTGCCAGTACAGCCACTCGAAGGCGAGCTTGCCGAGGTGGGCGGCGTGCGACTCCTTCATCAGCGGCAGACCGACCGGGCCCGGGAAGTGGCCGGGCAGCGGCTCGGTGTCGTAGTTGAAGTCGATCAGCAGCGCCTTGTGGAAACCCGTCTCCACGAAGCAGTTGGCGTGCCCGTCGAAGGAGGCGTTCAACGACTGCCCAGCAAGGTGACGGCCGATGTTGTGCACCACCACCTCACCCTCGAAATGGGCCACCGATCCTGCCTTGGAGGCGGGCAGGCCCGCCGCGTCCCCGATCGCGAACACCTCGGGACGGTCCGGGAGTTGCAGCGTGTGCGGGTCGACGGGGACAAAGCCGAGTTCGTCGCCCAGGCCCTCGGAACGCTCCACGTACTCGGCGCCGCCGTGCAGGGGCACCACGACCGCCAGGTCGAAGGGCACTTCGCGCTCGTCGTACGACACCAGCCGCCCGCGTTCGCCATCGACCTCGCCGAGGGTGAACTCCGTGACCAGCTCGATGCCCTTCTCCTTGAGCAGCCCGCCCAGCGCCCTGGCAGCGACCGGCTTGGTGAACGCACCGTCGAGCGGGGTGGCGTACGTCAGCTCGACCCGGTCCCGGATGCCCCGGTGCTGGAAGTACCAGTCCGCCAGAAAGGCGAACTCCAAAGGCGCGACGGGGCACTTGAGGGGCAGGTCGGCGACATCGATCACCAGGCGGCCGCCCTCGAAGCGCTCCAACGCGTGATGCAGGGCGGCGGTGCCGGGCAGGTCGTAGAAGGTGAAGACCTTCTCGCGCCAGCCGGTTCCGGTCAGTCCCTCGGTCTCCTCCGGCAGCAGCGTCGCTCCGGTGGCGACCACGAGGACGTCGTACGGCAGCCGGATGCCACTGGCGAGGTGCACGGTCCGCGCGTCCAGATCGACCCGCTCGATCCGCGCCTGCTTGTAGTCGACAGCCGCGTCCAGCTGCCGGGAACGGGGCCGGACGAGGTGGTCGGGCTGGGCCAGCCCGAAGGGCACGAACAGCAGGCCGGGCTGGTAGAGGTGGTCGTCGTTCTGGTCGACGACCGTGATCCGGCACTCGCTCTGGTCGTACGTGCGACACAGGCGGTTGGCCGTCATGGTGCCGGCGGTCCCGCCGCCGAGAATCACGATGTGTTTGCCCATGACCCCACTGTCGAGCGGCAGATGACAGCCCGGCATGGGCCGCTGGTCCCCACCCGAGTACCCACCCGGGTATGTCTTCGGCCAGGCCCACCGGCCCCAGGACCCCATGCGCCTGGCACGAACACCCTGATAAAATACCCAGCAGGGTATATCGCCGCACATGCAGGCACGAGGGCCGAACGGTCCCCGGCACACCCCGTCGGCCCCTCACCCCGCCCCCGCACTCAGCGGTCGACTGGAGTCCGGAGCAGTCGACATCAGCGAGAAGGGCTCGGCCATGACCGGCAGCACACCGCAGACCCTCAGCACGAACCGCACCCAGTCCGGGGACGTGCACCGCCTGGAGGTCATCCACGTGGAAGGCGACGCCTACAGCGTGGACATCCGCGAACACCGCCTCCATGTCGACCAGCCCCTGGAGGCGGGCGGCACCGACACCGCACCCACGCCCACCGAGCTCTTCGCGGCGTCGCTGGCCACCTGCGTCGCCTTCTACGCGGGCCGCTACCTCCACCGGCACGGCCTGCCCCAGGCCGGCCTGCGCGTCCGCACGGAGTTCACCATGGCCACCGACCGACCGCCACGTGTCACCTCCCCGCGCCTCGCGATCGTCCCGCCACCGGAGCTGCCAGAGCAGCGGCGTGCGGCCCTGCTGGCCGTGGCCTCGCACTGCACGGTCCACAACACCCTCCATCAGCCGCCCGAGATCGACATCGAGGTGGAGCCATGAGTACGACCTCGGCGCCGACCGTGCCGGCACTGGTGGACCGCATCCGCGGCGGCCTGATAGGCGACGACGAGGTGCTCGACGGGCCCTACGGCCCGAAGCGAATCGTCTACGCCGACTACACCGCCTCCGGCCGCTCCCTCGACTTCATCGAGGACCTGATCCGCGAGCAGGTGCTGCCGCGCTACGGCAACACCCACACCGAGAGCTCCAGCACCGGGTTGCAGACGACCCGGCTGCGCGAGGACGCCCGCCGGATCATCCGCGTCGCGGTCGGCGGCACCGAGGACGACCTCGTCATCTTCTGCGGCTCCGGCGCGACGGCCGCGGTCAACAAACTCGTCGGCATCCTTCAGCTGCGTCGCCCGGAGAAGCCGCCCGAGGCCGAGCGTCCGGTGGTCTTCGTCGGACCGTACGAGCACCATTCCAACGAGCTGCCCTGGCGTGAGTCCATCGCCGACGTCGTGGTCATCGACGAGGACCCGGACGGCCACGTCGACCTTGCCCGACTCGAGGCGGAACTGCGGCGGTACGCCAATCGTCCGCTGCTGATCGGCACCTTCTCCGCCGCCTCCAACGTCACTGGCATCCTCACCGACACCGACCGCATCGCACGGTTGCTGCACACCTACGGCGCGCTGTCCTTCTGGGACTACGCCGCGGCGGCACCGTACATCCCCATCCGGATGGCCGAGAGCGCTCCGGGCGCCGGGGACCACAAGGACGTGCTGTTCCTGTCCCCGCACAAGTTCGTCGGCGGCCCGCAGACCCCCGGCGTGCTCGTCGTGCGCCGCGAGCTGGTGCGCAACCCGGTGCCCACCGCCCCCGGCGGCGGCACGGTCGCCTTCGTCGACCCGCGCGGCCACCGTTACCTCGACGACCCGGTGGCCCGCGAGGAGGGCGGCACCCCGGCGATCGTCGAGTCCATCCGGGCCGGGCTCGTCTTCGCCCTCAAGCAGGCCGTCGGTACCGACACCATCCAGGCCGCCGAGGAGCGCCACTGGCGCCGCGCGCTCGCGGCCTGGGCCACCCACCCCGGCATCGAGATCCTCGGCAACCACCACGCCCGCCGTCTGTCCATCGTCTCCTTCCGCATCCGCCACGGCGACCGCTCCTATCTGCACCACAACTACGTCGTCGCCCTCCTCAACGATCTGTTCGGCATCCAGGCCCGTGGCGGCTGCTCCTGCGCGGGCCCGTACGGCCACCGCCTGCTGGCCATCGACGCCCCCACCTCGCACGCCCTGCTCGACGAGGTCGTACTCGGCTGTGACGGCATCAAGCCCGGCTGGATCCGCGTCAACTTCAACTACTTCATCAGCGACACCGTCCGCGACTACCTGATCGACGCGGTTGATCTGATCGCCGCGCAGGGGCACCGGCTCCTGCCGGACTACCGCTTCGACCCGCACACCGGCCAGTGGCGCCACCGCAGCGGCCCCACCGACGCTCCGCTGCGGCTGACCGACGTGCGCTTCGGCGTCGACGGCCGGATCTCCGCCCCGGCCGTCCGCCACCACCGGCTGGGCGAGGAAACCCTGTCCGGTCAACTCGCCCGCGCCCGCGAGATGCTGGCCGCTCGCCCCGACAGGGTCGACGACGGCCCCACCGGACTGCCGGCCGACTTCGAGCGCATGCGCTGGTTCCCGCTGCCGCCCGCCTGTGTGGAACAAACCCGGGCCGACACCGGTTGAACCGAGCAGACCAAGATACCCCACCGGGTATATCGGAGCGGAGGGAATCCCATGCCGACCGTCGAACTGACCAAGGACAACTTCGAGGAGACCGTCACCGGCTCCGAGATCCTGCTGATCGACTTCTGGGCCGCCTGGTGCGGACCGTGCCGGATGTTCGGCCCCGTCTACGAGAAGGCGGCCGAGCGCCACCCGGACATCGTCTTCGGCAAGGTCGACACCGAGGTCCAGCCCGAACTCGCCGGCGCCTTCCAGATCTCCTCCATCCCCACCCTGATGGCCGTCCGTGACCGGACCGTCCTGTACTCGCAGCCCGGCGCGCTGCCACCGCAGGCCCTGGAGGAGCTCATCGGCAAGATCCGGGCCGTTGACATGGAGGACGTTCGCCGGAAGGCCGCCGCGGGCTCGGCGGAAGCGAACTGACGCCCAGGGCGCCCATCAAGCATGAAGGGCGCCCTGGAACGTCGGGTTCAGTGGGCGCGAAGAGCGGCGAGTGCGGCGTCGAGGTCGGCCCCGCGGGGGCGGTTGTGCGGCAGCTTGCCGAGCATGACGGCCATGCCGCAGGTGTTGGTGAGGGCGGAGAAGACCAGGCCGCCCGCGATGCCGGCCGAGATCAGAAGGGGGGCCGGATGCACGAGCAGGCCCAGAACCAGGCCGAGGAGGACCAGGCTGCCGGCGGTGAAGCGCACCTGGCGTTCCATGCTCCAGCCGGAACGGGTGCCGCAGGCGGCCGGGGTGTGCAGGTCGTGCCCCTCGGCGGCCCAGGCGCCGGTGCCGCCGGCGAGGGTCGCCGTGGCGATGCCCTGCTCGGCCAGCAGCTTGCAGGCGTTCTCCGAGCGGGCGCCCGAGGCGCACACGACGAGGACGTCGCCACGCTCGGCGGCGTGCCGTATCTCCGGCAGCGCCCGCCGGACGTGATCCAGGGGGATGTTGAGCGCACCGGGCAGATGGCCGGAGGCATACTCGGCGGGCGTGCGCACGTCGATGACGGTCAGCTCGTGCAGCCGGTGCGGGCCTGGTCCGTGCCGAGGGCGACAGGGGTCGGGAAGTTGGTCATGACGAGTGTGATCCTTAATGGTCGACGCCGTCCCGAACCGGGACGTACAGTACCCCTAGGGGTATTTTTCGAGGAGTGGTCGTGGAACTGGAGCTTGAGGGTGCGGACCTGAAGGCCGTGCTGAACCGGCTGCGCCGGGCGCAGGGTCAGATCTCCGGGGTGATCCGGATGATCGAGGAGGGGCGCGACTGCGAAGACGTCGTCACGCAGCTCGCCGCAGCATCGCGCGCGCTGGACCGTGCCGGTTTCGCGATCATCGCGACGGGCCTGCAGCAGTGCGTGACCGACATGGAGTCAGGGCGCAAGAACGGCGAGGACCCGGAGGCGATGCGCGCCCGTCTGGAGAAGCTGTTCCTGTCTCTGGCCTGATCACGCATCTCTCACGACCTCATACCACCGCGTCGATGAGCATGAAGGCGGCCACGGCCAGCAGCACCAGGGCGAAGATGCGCTGAAGCGTGTGCCCGGTGACCTTCGTGGCCAGCCGCTTGCCGTCCCAGGCACCGAGGATCGCGGCTCCGATGAACGGGCCGACCACCGCCCAGTCCAGCCCCTCGACCGTGCCCGCGCGCATCGACAGTGCGGCCAGCGAGTTGACGGTGATGATCAGCAGGCTGGTGCCCACCGCGTTACGCATCCGCATGCCCAGCACGCCCACCAGGGCCGGTACGGCGAGGAAGCCGCCGCCGACACCGAGGACACCGGTGACCGCGCCGAGCCCGGCACCGGCCGCCGCCGCCCGCACCGGCCGCACCGTCACAGCACCCTCGGCAGCCGGCCGGGAACGCAGCATGCGCACGGCGGCCACTCCCGCGACCACAGCGAAGGCCGCCGTCAGTGCGGCCGCCGGGACATGGGCGGCGAGTGCGCCGCCCAGCATCGCCGGGCCGATCCCGGCCGCCGCGAACAGCAGCCCGGTACGCCAGCGCACATGCCCGTCGCGGGCGTGCGCGACCATCGCGGTGACCGAGGTGAGCGTGACGATGACCAGACTTGCGGTCGTCGCCCCGACCGGGCTGAAGCCGAGCAGGTAGATCAGCGCGGGGACGGCCAGGACACTGCCGCCGCCCCCGAGCGCACCGAGCGCCAGGCCGATGACTGCTCCGGCGGCCAGGGCGAGTATGAGTGCGCTCACGCGACGGTGCCGCTATGTCCGCGCGCGTCCACCACCGACAGCCCCGCCTTGGCCCAGTCCCGCATCCCGCCGACCACGTCAACGGCCTGCGAGCCCCGGGCGACGAGCAGTTCGGCGGCCTGCCGTGAGCGGTTGCCGGAACGGCAGATCACGATCAGGAGCCGCCCTTGCGCGTGGGCGGGCAGCCCCGCCCCGGCGGCCAGCGCCGACAGGGACAGGTGCACGGCCCGTGGCGCGTGCCCTGCCTGCCACTCGTAGGGCTCGCGCACGTCCAGCAGCACGGCGTCACCGCCGCCATCGGGGTTGCCGTGCCCGGTGCGTAGGGCCGCCTCCTGCACACTCACGCGCCCCGGGCCACCCCGGGCCCGTCGGAAGATACTCATCTCGGTTTCTGGCTCCTGTTCGTCACGTCGTCAGGGAAGATCGGCCGACCTCCGCAGCGGCCGGCGCCGTCAAGAGGTCCGGAGGGTGAGTCCCGCCTTCTCGGCCGTCTCGAAGGAGTCGTCCACGGCGACGACGTCCCGGCCAACGGCATCCAGCAGGGAAGCGGCGATCGCGGCGCGCATGCCGCCCGCGCAGTGCACCCACACCTGCCCCTCGGGCACCTCGTCTAGGCGGCGGGGCAGGGTGTGGATCGGGATGTGGAGCGAACCCTCGACGAATCCATCCGTACGTTCGGACGCCCGGCGCACGTCGAGGACCACGACGCCGTCCCGCAAGCACCCCGCGAGATCGGCGAACGTCGCCCGGCGGATGGACGCCGGCGTCTCGCCCGCGCGCACCCAGTCGGCCGGCCCGCCGGTGGCCGCGGCGGCCGGGCGGTCGATGCCCACCCGGACCAGCTCCCGCTGCGCGGCGGCGAGTTGCTCGGGCGACTCGGCGAGCAGGGTGACCGGCTTGCCCCACGGGATCAGCCAGGCCAGATACGTGGCGAGCTGCCCCTCCGCCTCGAAGTTGAAGGAGCCCGCGAGGTGCCCGGCGGCGAAGGCGACCCGGTTGCGCAGATCGACCACCCACTCCCCCGCATCCAGCCGCGCGGCGATCTCGTCGGCGTCCGCGACGGACGGCGGGGTCAGGTCGACGGGCGCGGGTCCGGCGGCGTTGGCCGGGCCCATGTGCGTGTAGTAGGCGGGCACGTCGTCCAGGCCCGCCAGCAGCTCGGCGACGAAGCTGTCGACGTCCCGGGTGAGCGCCTCGTTGGACACCTTCTCCTTGCCGATGGTCGTGTCGCCGCCCTCGGCCTGCGAGGAGGAGCAGAAGCTGCCGAAGCCGTGCGTGGGCAGCACGGCTGTCTCGTCGGGCAGCTCGGCCGCCAGCCGGTGCGCGGAAGCGTGCTGGGCGCGGGCCAGGCCCTCGGTCAGCCGGGGCTCGACGAGGTCGGGGCGGCCGACTGTGCCGATGAGCAGCGAACCACCGGTGAACACCGCGACCGCCGTGCCGTTCTCCTCCAGGACGTAGGAGGTGTGGTGCGGGGTGTGCCCGGGGGTGGCCAGCGCGCGCAGGGTCAGGCCCGCCGCGGAGTCGATCTCCGTTCGGTCGCCGTCGCGCACTGGTACGTGCCCGAAGGAGACGGGGGCTCCCGCGGGCACCAAATAGGCGGCGCCGGTGATCCGGGCCAGCTCCAGGCCGCCGGTCACGTAGTCGTTGTGCACGTGCGTCTCCACCACGTGGGAGATCCGCACCCCACGCCGGGAGGCCGCCGCGATCACCCGGTCGAGGTCGCGCGGCGGGTCGACCGCGACCGCCGCCCGCTCACCGCCCGCCAGGTAGCTCCGATTGCCGAGCCCCGACACCTCGATCGTGTCGACGAAGAACACGAGGTACTCCCTTCCGTGCAGATTTACCCCAGGGGGTATATCTTCGACGGTAGCATGAGTACCCCCGGGGGTATTTTCAAGGGCAGGAAAAGCCCGCGGAAACAACTCCCGAGTACCTCGCACATACGGCCGGACACCCGTCCCGCGCCACGCGAGCCGACGAGAAAGGCCATCGCCATGCGCTATGACCGCACCGTGCACCTCGACACCGACTTCGCCACCGCCGTGGAGCGTGTCCGCGACGCCCTCGCCGCCCAGGGCTTCGGCATCCTCACCGAGATCGACGTCACCGCCACCCTCAAGGCCAAGCTCGACCACGACATGGAGGACTACGTCATCCTCGGCGCCTGCAACCCGCCCCTCGCCCACCGCGCCCTGGAGACCGACCGCTCCATCGGCCTGCTGCTGCCCTGCAACGTCGTCGTCCGCCGCGACGGCGACCACACCGCCGTACAGGCCCTCGACCCGAACACGATGGTCACCCTCACCGAGCTCGACGCCCTACGCCCGGTCGCCGAAGAGGCCACCCGCCGCCTCGACGCCGCCCTCGCCTCGCTCACCACACCCGGCGCGAAGAGCTGAGCCGGGGCGCGGCCCTCACGGAACCGCGTCGCGGGCAAGACCGGTCCCAGGCCGAACCTTCCCTGGTGCTGCGGGGCTTCATATACGGGTTCTCCACCGCACCCGCCTCGGGGACCCCGGTCGGCCGACGGCGTCCGGCGGAGGACGTCGCACCCCCGGACGCCGCTCCTGAAGGTCAGGTCACCCAACCTTCAGATGTTCCTCACCCGATGCGTCCCCGCGCGTGGGGACGTACGACTGCGCAGCCTGGGGCTCCCGCTCGACGGCCATGAGGACGACCTCCCCCCCGGCCCCCTCCTCGGCACACTCGGCCAGCCGCGTGGACAGCCGACCCAGGCACGCATCCGGCGCCAGGGTTGCCAGGCCGTCCGCCTGAGCTCGGAGCACGTCCACCAGCGGGTGCCCGTCCCCGCCCTCCCGATCCCGCTCCAGCGGCGCGTTCATGTGCAGCAGCAACCGTCGCCCCGCGGTGAGCCGCACCGCCGTCGTATAGATCGGCACGTCCGCTCGGTGCGAGGTGAATCGGCCCAGCGCCGGCAGCGGGGCCAGGACATTCAGCGGCTGGACCTTGTCCTCGGCCATGAGGAGAGGTGATGCCCGCCCACAACAAATCACCTCGGCGGCGGTGTCGGACGCGAGGGAGACCAGCAGGGCACTGACACCCCTGTCGGACCCCTCCCGCTCAGCACTCACGGCCGCGTCCAGTCTCCGGGCGGCCTCAGCGAGGCTCGACTCCTCCTCGGCGGTCTTCGCCCAGTGGTGCAACAGGTGCGCGGCGGTCTCCTCCGGGTGTGCTTCTCCGTGCGGGGACGCGGCGACGAGCAGCCGGGGGCCGAATCGTGTGGGTCTCAGGTCGTAGGACACCCTGCGCAGGCGGTCCTGCCCGGGAGCGGGAACGACGCGTGCCTCCACGCGCACATCGCCGACCCGGGAGGACCAAGTCCGCAGCGGGTCCGGCTGTGCCGGGGCGATCGCGGGTGTGCTTTCGGAGCTGACCGGTCGTTCGATGTCCTGCCCGCGCCGTTCGATGCGCCGCATGGCAAGGGTGACCAACGTGATGTTGACCAGCGTTCCAACGACCACGAAAGGCCGGTCCCGCCACTCCAGCGAACCCAGTGCCAGCGCACCGCCGAAGGCCATGCCCCCTGCGAACAGCGGCAGGCGACGGTGGGGTGGCAGGCACAGCCCGAGGGCCGGGGCGACGGCAAGCAAGGTCATGATCCCCCGGTGGCTTCCGCGGAAGGCCACGTCACATCCGGCGACGGCGAGAACCAGTACCAGGGTCGCGGCCCCCACCACAATGTGGGCCCTGGGAGCGGAGAGTCGAGTGAGCACCGCGCCCCACCTTCTCCGACAGCGTTTGCCTCCCGCACAGCGTAGCCGCGAGTGGACACTCCGTCAGGGCAGGAGCCGCAATTGGGGCGGTGAGCTTGGAGCGCGGTGCCGCCCAGCGCGCTGCACCCTCCAGTGCAGGGCCTCCACCACCCGCACGCCCACCGGGATGGTGCATCGAGCGTCGTCGGGCCCGTCTTGTCGGCCTGCCGCAAACGGCGACGAGGACCTGACGGCAGCGCTTGGCGAGCAGGTCCGTCCGTGGCCGTTCACGGTGTCTCGGCGCCGCCTGTCGGCTCACCGAGGTGTTCGGCGAGCTGGAACAGGGCGGGCAGCGCGTTCGCGATGGCGGCGCGGGCCTCGTGGTCGAGGGCCGCGAGGGCGGCGTCCATCCGGCGTTCGTGGGCGGCGGTCCAGGCGGCGAGCTGATCGCGCCCGGCGTCGGTGAGGGTGACGACGGAGGCGCGGCGGTCGGCGGGGTCGACGTCACGGGCCACCAGCCCGGCGTTGATCATCTGGCCGATCAGGCCGCTGACCGTACTCGGGGCCAGCCGACGGCGGGCGGCGAGGTCGCTGATCCGGGTGGGAGAGTGCTGGCCGAGTACCTGAAGCAGCTCGACCTGGGCCATGGGCAGGGTCTCCCATGGATAGTCGGTACGGATCGAGGAGCGCAGCGCGCGACGCAGCCGGGTGACGGCCTCGGCGAGGAGGGCGGCGTCCGGCGCCTCGCCGGTGGGTCGCGGCAGGGAGACCTCGGAGCGGGGCTGCGCAGACATGGAGCAAGGGTAGCCGCGCCACGCACCGGTCCGACCGCGCGCCCGTCGGGCGAGTGCCCGCCAACCCGGTCGACATCCGATTCCGAAAACTTCGGTGTCCGATGTATTGTCGGGCGGATCGTTCCGGCCCGCAGGCCGGATCCCGTGCACGTGAGAACGGTCGATCCGATGAACCTGGCTTACCTGCCCAGCCCCTCCCAGGGCGTGTGGCACCTCGGGCCGCTGCCGATCCGCGCGTACGCGCTGTGCATCCTGGCCGGCATCTTCACCGCCGTATGGCTGACCGGACGCCGCTGGGAGGCCCGGGGCGGACGGCGTGAGGACATCGCCGACATCGCGATCTGGGCGGTGCCGTTCGGTGTTCTCGGCGGCCGCCTCTACCACGTGATCACCGACCCCGAGCTGTACTTCGCCGCCGGCAAGCAGCCCCTGCACGCCCTGTTCATCTGGGACGGCGGCCTGGGCATCCCCGGCGCGGTCGCCCTCGGCGCGGTCGGCGCCTGGCTCGGCTGCCGCCGCCGCGGCATCAGGCTGGCCGACTTCGCCGACGCCGTCGCGCCGGGACTGGTGCTCGCCCAGGCGATCGGCCGCTGGGGCAACTACTTCAACCAGGAGCTGTACGGCAGCCCCACCCATCTGCCCTGGGCGCTGTACATCGACCCGGCCAACCGCCCCGCCGACAGCCCCAGCGTCGCCCTGTACCACCCGACCTTCCTGTACGAGTGCCTGTGGGACCTCGGCGTCATGGCGCTGCTGCTCTGGCTGGACGCCCGCCACCACCAACGCCTGCGCCGCGGGCGTCTGTTCGCCTGCTACGTGCTGGCCTACACCACCGGCCGGGCCTGGATCGAGGCGCTGCGCATCGACCACGCCAACCACTTCCTCGGCCTGCGCCTGAACGACTACGTCTCCCTCGTCCTGTTCACCGGCGCGCTGGCGTACCTGATCACCACTCGGCACTCACGCCCGGGCGACGACGCCCCGTACCCCAGCGCGAAGAACGGAGAGGAAGCACGGGCATCGGTTCCGGCCGGCGCTTCCGGCCAGGAGGGGGCGTGACGGCGGCTCCCGACACCGAAGCCTCGCAAGGCGCAGCCGCCCCCACGTCCCGGATCCGCCGCCTCGGCCCGCTACTGCCCGCCAGGCTGCGCCCCCTGCACCGGCCCCGGCTGTGGGCGGAGCTGCTCTGCACCGGCCTGCTCTACTGGGCCTACACCCTCACCCGCAACGCCGTCCCCGCCCACCGCGCCGCCGCCCTGCACCGCGCGCACGCCATCTGGCACGCCGAGCGGCTCCTGCACGTGGACATCGAACTCACCGTCAACCACGCGGCCGACCGGATCGGCTGGCTGATCGTGGGGATGAACTACTACTACGCCACCCTGCACTTCATCGTCACCATCGGCGTCCTGATCTGGCTGTACGTCCGCCACCCCGACCGCTATCGCGCGGTGCGCACCGCCCTGTACACGGCCACCCTGCTCGCCCTGATCGGCTTTGCGTTCTGCGCCACCGCCCCGCCCCGCTTCCTGTCCGGGCAGGGATTCATCGACACCGTCGTCGTGCACCACACGTGGGGATCCTGGGCCTCGGGCGATGTGGCGTCCCTGTCCAATCAGTACGCCGCCATGCCGTCGGTGCACATCATCTGGTCCGCCTGGTCCGGGCTGACCCTGGCTTTCCTGGCCCGCCGCACCTGGGTACGCGTCCTGGGCGTCTGCTATCCGGTGGCGACGTTCACCGTCATCCTGGCCACCGCCAACCACTTCGTCACCGACGCCGCCGCCGGGGCCGTCACTCTCGCGATAGCGTTTCTGCTGCAGGAGTCGTTCACCGGACGCGGGGCCTATCCAGGGCTGCGGCGGCCACAGGGCGTGGCCACGCGTTGACCGTCCCCGAGGTTCACTGCACCGTGTGTCCGGGCTCCGGTCCACATCTCAGGCACACCCAGCCAACGGAGGGCGCCAAGTAGTCCGGTGGCCGGCACAGCGTCCCGCATCCACCGCGCTGCGCTTCCGGGACCGGATCACCCCCTCATCACGGTCGCCGCCGTGCCGGGGCCCTGTCGGCTCTCCGACCGAACCGGCCGCCGCGGCGCCGACGGCCACGAGCACCCAGGGCAGCAGGACGGCAACGGCCCACCGCCAGCCAGGTGGAGGACGAGAGTGACGAGGGCGACGCCCAGCGCGGTGACCAGGCCGCAAATCATGTTGACCAGGCCAACGCCGGTCCCCGAAGTGCCGCCGGGACGGCACGCATGATGACCGCGTTGTTCACCGGGAGGAAGGTGCCCAGCCCCAGGGCGACCAGCAGGGGAACGAACGCGGTCACGGTGAGCGGCAGAGCACCATGATGCACAGGCCGCAGATCCCGCGCCGATAGCGCCTGGCTTCCTGCTCGTCGAAGCGCAGTGGTTTCGTGGTCGTGTGTCCCCCGGTGGGTGCCGGCCCGCTCAAGGGGCGGCCCCCGCGAGGAATGCTCCGGGAGGAACCGGAAGGGGCATCAGATCGCGAACTCGTGCGTGATCCCGACGCAGATGTCGCCTTCGAAGAGGAGCGCTACGTGGTAAACGTCGCTCTGCCATTGCAGAAGCACTTGGTTGGGCCCCGTCACGCTGAAGCTGGAGTGGGGGCCGACCACGGCGGTGATCTCGGCCTTGCTACGGCCGGCGAGATTGCCGAGGTTCGCAAATCCCTGAGCCAGCTTTCGCCCGCCGGGCAACACACCCGAATCCTCGCTCATGATGCCAGCGAACAGTCCCTCCTCGAAGAGGATCCCGATGTGGTAGCTGCCGCTCTGCCACTGGACCAAGACCTGGCCTGGTCCTGCCATGCTCTGACTGACTGGGCCGCCGACGGCGGCGACAATCTCGTCCAGCGTGCGGTTGGTGAGATCCCCCAGCTCTGCGAAGCCCTGCTGCAGCCTGTGTCCCGACAGCCCGAACATGTTGCCCCTCCCTCGTGCGACGACCGCCCGCACTCTACGTGCCCGGGAGCTGAGGATGCCGACAAGGGGAATCGCCAAGGTAAGCCCAAATGGGGTCTGCCACTGGCGACCTCGCGTAATCGGGAGTCGGACAACGACAAGATCGGACCCGTAACCCGAGCGGCGCCGCGATCACCCGGTCGGGTTCTGGTCGATCAGTTCCCCCGGTGGTCAGCATCCGGCCGCACCTCAGCGCGCGCCGCCTCAAGGAATCGATGCCGGACGCCACCGAGGTGCTGCCAAGGCTTACTGCCGTCCGGCGTTCCGTGCCAGTACGTATCGCCCAGAGCGTTAGCGAGGTCAGACGCCGCGTCGTGAAGCTCTTCGGAGGCGACCAGCATCAGATTGTTGCGCAGCGACCACATGCGATGGATCAGCTCACTCGGCCGATCACCGCCGTCGCTGATGACACGCTCGATCCTCTGATAGACCTCGACGAAATCCTGAATCGCAGCCTTCCGCTCAGCTCGGACCTGCTCAGCGCGCGCTCGGCGTGCGCTTCGTTCAACGGTACGGTTGGTCACGTACTGAGTGGTGATCGTTCCAGCCGAGCCGATCAACGTGCCAAGTAGAGTCCCCGCAACGGGCAGCCAGTCCATCTCGACAGCGTCCACCCGTTGGCACGACAGCAGCGGTGACATTGATCAGATCGTTAACTGCTGATCTGCGACGTCCCGCTACCCGCCCGGCCAACGCGGCGCAAGGTGACGCCAGTTCGCATCAGATGCGATTCGCGCCGGTTGCGAGATACGGGCCAAACAGGCAATGAGTTGATCTTGAAGGTCTGACGCGGCGGCCGTTGCCGGTATGCTGCCGGGGCAGGCGGCCGCGACCGCCGACCGCTGAAGGGGCCTTTCGCCACGCAGGAGTCCTCGTTGGTAGGCCAAGCCGTCCTTCGACGCATCGTGCACCTCAATCTGCCTGCCTTCAGAGCGGCGTCCGCGTGGGGTGCGCCGCTGTATGGAGTCAGACATGCCTACGAGCCGACCCCGGAAGTCGCGGAAGCGCACGCGGGAGATCCGTGAGCAGAGCCGCGCCACCGGTACGCGGTACACCGAGGCGATGCGGACGAACGACCGGGCCCGAGTCGGCGGCGAGCAGTCGGCGCCGCGCCTCACTCCCACCCGCACCTTGCTGTTGCCCCTCGTCCAGGATGGCCTGCCCGGCCTGTACGAACTGGCCGGCCTGCTCCTGAGGCTCCGAATGGAGATGGTCTTGGACCATGAGGGGGTGCTGGTGGGTTACCGGGACAGCGGAGGCGTGCCCATCCCGGGCGCGCCGATCGAGGACGTCGAAGAGGCGTACTACCGGGTGCGCGACGCGCTGCCCGAGGGGACGGAGGAGTTCGCGGACGGGGTGGTGGATGAGATCCTCCCGCCCACGCCCAACGTCCTGCTGCTGATCGGACCCGACGGTGGGAACGTGGTGCACCTGACCACCATCGAGGTGGCCGAAGCGGACCTCGCGCTGCTCACCGAGTTCGCCGACGCACTCGACCGCGCGGCCGGCCCGCGTCCCGGCCCGGAGTTCGAAGCGCTCAAGGAGGCGCTGGGCGAAATCGGGCGAGTGCCCTACTACTCGTGGACGCCCAAGGGGGACGAGGCCACCGTCGCCCGCTGGGTGCGGCAGGCGCTGTCAACGGTCCTGCACTCTCCCTTCGAGGGCCCGGGTGGCGGCGCCGACCGCGAGACGCTGTCCAACGTGCTGCGGTACGCCGAGGGCTGGGAGAGCGTCGAGGTGGACCAGGACGAGGAGGAGGCGGCCGAGCGCGCGTTGGTGAGCATGATGCGCGCGGCAGGGTGGACCTGACGGGTCGCCCGGGCCGGGGCAGCCGTGAGGTCTTCCCACAGAAGAACTGCTCAGCACCGCTGAGCTGCGGCTACGCCGGGCGCCGCCCGCTCGGCGTGATCCGGGAGTTGAGCCGGGCCCTGCCGGCCATCCCCATCAGCGGGCGGCGGGGCCCGGCTGCGCGACGTGCCGGGCGACTCCAAAGACGCCGGAGCAGAGGATACGGATGATCAACTCCTGCTGGCTTTGGCGCCCATCCCGGCGTCCCCTCGCCCGTCGGCAAACGGCCGAGCCCTACAGCTGCCCACCCAACCCACGGAGCATGTCACCGACGGTTTGGCAGGAGTCGACTCTGTGCTGTGCGCGGCGCGCACGTTCATCCGGGTCTCGTACGAAGAGAGCCTGCCGTCCCGGGTGGTAGGTGCTGACCACCTTCAGACTCCGGTCACGGACAACTCCGGGGTGCGTCTTGAGCAGGCGGCGCCAGGCGTCCTGGGCTTCGCCGCCCTGGAGAAGCACGACCTCGACCTTCGGCATCAGCCCCAACAACTGCTGCAGGACCTCGACACCGGCCTGAAGCTCGGCCGTCTTCGGCGAGCGGTTGATGTACCAGGGGTAGGCGTTCCACGGAGTGACGTCTCGCGGCGCGATCCCCGCCCCCTCGAAGAGCTGGACCTGAAGCTCTGCTGTCGGATCGTCGTTCTCCACGCACAGAAATCCGGAGCCGACACCCTCCTGCGTCTTGGGGCCCGGGTCCCGCAGGATCGACAGGGCGCGCGCATCAACTCCCCCATGCCAGGGGGCGACGTGCGGCATCCAGCCACGCCCGTCCTGATCGCGCAAGGAGTCGACCATCTCATTGATCGGACGTACGTGGGGGGCGTAGCGCCCCTGCTCCTGCTCTATCCGGAACGCCTCGTCACGCATTCGTCTCGCCATAGTTCCTCCAACACGGATCACACCATCTCGGGGACCCCACCGGGAACGTCTGACACTGCGGACTGCTCGATCGACCCTGCCCACAGATGCCGGAGGACGAGGAGCGAAGGACGCTGCGGGCAGTGTTGCTGTCGATGGGAAGTCCCGAACTTCACGGAGCCACACGCCACCTGGTCGTTAGCTATACGAGGGGGCCGAGGACTGTCAGATGCGCCCGGCACCTGAGCTGACGCAGAGGACCCTGATCGCACGCGGATTCCGCGGTTCGCGCCGTTCCTGCCCGACAGCAACGTCCCCACCGGACACGGAATCCACGTGGTGGTCCGCACGGACACCTCGCCCCGTCGTTCGTCCCCGCCATCCCTGCCGGACACCTCAAAGGTCGCGACCCATTCGTGAGCGCCGACAAGCTCGGCGATGCTTAGGGGGACGGGGCGAGGATGGTGCACATCGGCAAGGCCGCAGGGCAGGACGGACTCGATCAGCGGCTTGCCGATTACCGCCGCCACGGCACCCGTCTGTTGGCCGGCCATTGGGGCGGTCGCTCCATCTGGCAGCTGGTCGGCTCGGACGCAATGCTCGTCGCCTGGCGGCCGTTGACCGAAGACGACGCGGGTGAGGCCGAGCAGAACCTGAACGACAAGTTCAAAGAACTCCACGGAGGGGCTCTGCACTTCGCCAACCTCTGAAACAACCCTCCAAGGGCTCCGGAGGCGGCACTGACATCGTCTAAGAGATCGTCTCGCTTGGTTCTCCGGACAGCTTGGAGGGTGCCTGCGGCTGCCGTGGCTGATGCGGGGTTACATACCGCGGTCCGGCCCGCTCCACGGCTCTGGCCGTTCGTCAGCGGTCATCGGCAGTCGGCACAGCTGTACCGGGCCGGGGTAGAAGGCGGAGGTGTTGGGGCCGGCCATGTCTTCGCCGATGAGATAGCGGTAGAGCCATTCTGCGAAGCTCATTTCGAACCGAGCCCAGCCGCCTTCTCCGTCTTCAACCAGGAGCTCAGGGGACGCAGCGTCCACAGCCATGAGGAACAACGTCTCGCCTCGGTCGGTGCTCGCGATCGGCCACAGCCCGTTGCGGGTGCCGAAACTCAACTCCGTGAGGCCGAACAGCAGGCGAGGGTCCTCGTCCGGGTCGAGGTCTTCCCAGGACACCGCGGACCAAGCGCGGATCGCGTCCCGTATGTCCCGGCCCAGATTCCAGCGTTCGGTCGCGGGATGGTGCAGATACAGGTGGCCGTTGAGCTGGACGGGAGCGTATGCGTCCACGATAGTCCGGTAGTCGGTCGGCAGTCGGATGCCGAGTTCTGCGTGGAGCCGGTCCCAGGCGGCGGGGTCCGCGTAGCGGTTCTGGGCCGGGCCGAGCATCGCCATGGCGGCGGCCAGGTAGTCGGTCATGGCGGTCCTCGCTGGCTTGTGTCGTCTTTGCAGCAGGATCATCCCAGCTCGGAGGTCTCGCCGGTCACGCCGTCAGCCTGAGGTAGCAGATCAGGGCGGCGGCGATGCCGACGAAGGCCGGAAAGCGCTCGGCCTTGCGCTCGTAGCGACGCTGCAGACGGCGGCACGCGGACAGCCACTCAGAGGGATACGGCGAGTCGCCACCGCCACCGACACCTTCGGTGCGAACAACGACGCGAACGCCGGTTTCCTGGGGACCGAGGAGTACTGAACGCGGCGCTGCGCGCATGGCTCGGGGCCGTCCAGGGGCCATCGGTTCCGGCCCTCAGCTCTCAGTGCCAGGTCAGGACGCCAACAGATGCGGCGCGTACTCGCGGACCGCGTCCAGCAGTTGTCGCTTGGAGGGGTTGACCATGGCGTGCCCGGCGACGGTGACGGTCGGCACCGTCTCGTTCCCGTCCGCGACGGAGCGGACGAACGCCGCTGCGTCCTTGTCGTGCCGGATGTTCCGCTTGGTGTAGCGCAGGCGGCTGAAGAGCAGGCTCAACCGCAGGTTCATACAGAACGCGCAGCCGGGTCGCCAGTACATCACGACGCTGTCGTCTTCCTCGGACATGCCCTTCCCTCGTACGGAGTTGGCGTACCTGTGGCGGCTGGAACTTCCAGCGTAGTAGCACAGCAATTACAGAGTCTGGCCGATCTCGCGGGTCCTGTGATCGACCGCCTACCGCGGGAAGAGATCAAGAACCGTGGCCGCGCCCCGGCCCCGGGGTTCGAGAGAGCCAGAGGTCCCGGTTGCCCGCGATCAGCACGCGCCCGTCCGCGAGGGTGACCGCCGTGCTCGGGGGGTCCTCGCTGCAGCCGAGGCCGCCACGTTTCCAGCCCGTGGTCGTCCCGTTGCCGACCCAGACGGAACCGCACAGCACTGTGCGGGTGTTCGGCTTGGACTTGGGCCGTGGGGCCGAGCCGACCAGGACCGGGTGGCCCGCGGAATCGACGGTCGCTGCGGTGATCTCGCCGGTGCCCATGGCCGAGGTGTCCATTCGGGTCCAGTGGGTGCCGTCCTGGCTGGTGAGAACCAGCGGGAGGGAGTTGTAGAAGGCTCCGGACTTCGCATAGCCACCCAGGGCGAGCCAGTGGCCCGACGCGTACAGGACGCTGTGCACCTGTGTACCCGGCGGCATCCCGGTGATGTTGCCGGACGTCCAGTGCGCGCCGCCGTCCGCGCTGCGCCAGAACGGGATCGTGCCCGAGGAGTGGAAGTTGTAAGCGTTCGTCGCCGCCGCACCGAAGGCAACGACCTCTGTGCCGTGGACGCCGAAGTCGCCCACGGGTGTGGACGGTTGCCAGCCGTCGATCGTCGGCAGCGGCACGCGACGTATGGTCTTGCCCGCGTCGTCGGACGCGAACACGTACGGAGACTCCACCTGGTCGACGGTCTGGCCGCCGCCGATCAGCAGGACCGAGCCAACCTTTACCGCGGTGTTCACCGAAGCATCGTCCGCGGTCTCCTGTTCGGGGCGGGTGTTGAACGTCAGCGGCAGCGTGGCGAGCCGGAACTGCTCGCCGTTCGACGCCCGGCGGGTCAATGTGGCGCCGACACCGATCAGCGAACCGTCGTCCCACGGCACCACCACGTCGCCCGGCAGCCCGCCACCGGGCCAGCCGCTGCGCATGGAGTACGGCACGTCGGCTTCGTCGGCAGTGCCCGGCTTCGGAGTGATCGAGAACTTCGTACAGCCTTCGGAACCGGCCCAGTTGACGTTCACATAGCGGTACCCGTTGGCGAACGTTCCCTCTCCCAGGGCGCAGTTGCCCAGCGGCACGAGTTGGCGCAGACCCTCGCGGGGCGCCACGTACCCCTTGTTGTGCGGGCCGGTCACCGACGGGTAGTCCACGGCGCCCGCGTACTTCTTGAACCCGAGTTCTGCCGCACTCGCGCCGCCCGTGCCGGTGTCCCCTGCTCTGATCGTGCCGCAGCCGCCCATTACGAGGGCCGCACTGGCTGCCAGGCTCGCGACGACTGCGAGCCTCCCCCCGTGTGTTCTCATCCCCTCACGCTACTGAAATCGAACGCGTGATGCCGGGAGTTGGCGTGGTGGATGCTGCATGCGAGCCCCGACCTTTTCGCAGGGGCCGAGCGTAGCGGCGAGTGTGGTGATCGCCGGACAAGGCAGGGCCATAGACGTGTGTCGCCGCGGCGGGTCGGTGCCGAGGAGGCGGCACGGCACCGACTTGCCGCGCAGACGGCAGTCGGCCCGGCCTGGCCCGTGCCACTTCAGGCGACAGAATCCCGGGGCGAATAGGAATCAAAATCGATGAGGTACATGAGCAGCTCGGTGAAAGCGCTGAAGAACATGCTGCCCCCTTCGCCCACCCACCATTACCTCTCGGGGACAGATCCGGGGAGGTGAAACATGAAGATTCCCTGCAATGCATCCCCATCGATAGCAACGGGAAATAGTTCGACGTCTGCGGGCAGCTCGACATCCACCGGAGTTCCTGACTCCCGAAGGATCTCGAGGAACTGTTGCGACGCCGCTATCGACCCGTCGTGCACCCAGTCCCTGCACCCCAGGATCCGCATTCCGGGGAAACAGTCTTCCATTCCGTCCGCCAGGAGCAGGAAATCCCCGTATCCCTGCTCCAGTTCTTGCTCGGCCTGCCGACCGAGCTCGGCCACCTGCTGCTCAGATGCGGGCAGGTAGAGCCGTGGGACGACGCCGGACACCGAAGGCTCGGAAAGGTAATCGCGAATTCTTCGGCACGCAAGCTCGGCGAGTAGATTATGGACTTCCAAGACCCTCTTCGATCCCTAACCTAGACTCAACTCAGACGTGCATGACGGCACCGCGTCAGCCGAAGAGGGGCCTCGGAGGACGAGAGGTCGAATCCGTCACGTAAGCAATCAGGTCAAGACGGTGCAGCTGACCAGCAAGACTCTCCAGAGCCACAAGCTCGACAGAGTCTACCGGGGGACCTGAGCCCGGGCTTGTAATCTGATTCCAGTGGAGAAGTAGCGAGGTGCTCGCGCGTCCTCGCATGCATCAGCTCACCGATGAGCATCCGAAATTCCATGCCCGTCTTCCCGCCCCAATCACAGCAGCTGGTCCCTCAGATTCCGTACTGCCCGCACAATGCCGACCCAGGTGACCTTCTCAGTCGTGTACGTGCTGGGGTCATGAATCGCCACTGGATCATCGGCATCATTCCTTAGGGTCTGCTCCACCCTCACGCGCACGGCGACGCTCTGCGGAATTGGCGTACGACGCATGCCTGTCGCCCCACAGGGGAGTGTCAATCATGACCTCGAAGCCTGGTTGACCGCGGAGCACACGGACCAAGAACTCCGTCATGCCGACGTCGTACCGCGTCCAGGTGTCCTCGCCATGGCTGAAGACCACCACAGGCCACTCATCCGGTTCACCCCGGGCAAGCCAGCAGAAGAGATCGGCGCTGCTCGCGGCTCCCCACACCACCAAGTCCTGCGCTTCGGTCTCGACCCCCGTCGGCGCGGTGACCATCCATGTGTCGCGGGCGTCCGCCGTGATGAAACCCATGCCACCGCGAGGTGCACCGGGCTCGTCGCAGGTGTCCGGCGTGACAGTGCTCGGAGCAAGCACCTGAAGATAGTCCCCGAAGAGAACGTCACCGTAATGGGCGATGACCTGCTTGTAGTCCGAAGGGAACTCCAGCCCCCAGGCTTCCTCGACCGCCGCCCAGTCCATCCGCATGCCGCGGCCGGGACGCGGAGGCAACATCGCCGTCAGCGCCGCAGCACTGTGCGACGTCGACAAGATCGTTCTCCGTTCCAGTCGTTCATACGTGCGTCTCTGTCCCAGCTAGCGGACAGGTACGGGGGTTCCATTCTCGTCGTTCTGCAAGCCGAGATTTATGCCGGCGAGTGCGTTGTGCACCACACCGTTGCTGAACAGACGTGCTCATCCCTGCTCACATCGGACAGACCGAAGTTGTCGCCGAGCGGTCCGGGCCTCCCGGGTCGGCAGTGCCGACATCGCCAGCGCCCAAGCACCTGACCATACACAGAGCAATAGCCAGAGCCTTGGTCGACTCATCCGCAACCGCCCACTGGGCAACGACAACTCGTCCTTCAACGCCACTTCCGCAGAAGTCCCGCACCCACCAGGTCACCCGGCCGCTAGGCCATTGAGCCAGACGCGCTCGACAACGGCGTGAATGAATGCCCCGATTCAGCCGAAGAGACGCCTCGGAGTGCAGGAGGTCGAATCGGTGACGTAGGAAATCAGGTCACCGAAGGTACGGAAGAACATGTCGTCCCCCTCACTGCTCCACCAGAACCGTTCGGCGGCCTCGTCATGTGCGTGGACCATCAGGACACCCGAGGCTCCATCACTGTCGACGAACACCGGAAAAACATGCGCCTCCTCAGGCAAGCCGTACTCCGCCAAAGGACCCGTCTCCAGGACCGTGTCGCGGAACATGAAGGCCAACTCGCTCCGTGGTGAGTCGTTCCAGTCGCGGCACCCCAGCAGCGGCATCGTGGATTGAAATCCGTCCATCCCGTCCGTCAAGGTCAGAAATTTCCGGTAGTCCCGATCCAGTGGCTGACCAGCAAGGATCTCCAGAGCCTCCAACTGGGCGGAGTCCGCCGGGGGCCTGAGCCCAGGCATATGGTCCGGCTCCAGGGGTGAAGTAGCGAGGTACTCGCGCGTCCTCACACGCATCAGCTCGCCGATAAACATCCGCATTTCCATGCCCGTCTCCCCACTCCCGTCAAGGGCCACTGATCTCGCAGATTCGATATTGACCGCGCGATAGCGACCCCGTGACCTTCTCAGTCGTGACTGAGACGCCGTCGTAACGTTCTCTGAGTCCAGGCATCGTCACCGTGGCTGAAGTTCAGGCCAGGATGCGATCACAAGATCGCTCGAGGCGTCTTTGCCATGAGCGGCACGATGACGAGCGATAGCGGGGTCACTCACGGTCACAGCAAGGGACGAAGAGCCGGTGCCGGATCCCGCGGTGTCCTTCTGCGCTTCGGCCAGACTGTCGCCGGGACATGCGGCAGCAGGTGGAACGACAACCTCGACTTCCAAGGACGTAGCGTCAGCCGCCAACAGCTCCCCGCCCGCCCCGGAAACGATCTTCACGGGGAGTCCGTAGGCCGCGACCTCCACTCCGTCCGGCCCTTCAATCTCCACACTCGGCCCTTCGACCCCAAGAGGCGCGGACAGCGTCAGCGGCTGTTCGCTGCCAGCGGCGATGGACACGTGGATGGTGATCCGCCCGGGGTCAGAAGCCCCCGAACTGAAATAGCGAAAGCTCCTGATCACCATCTGTGGTGTCGACGAATCCGCGGGCGGACGGGGGCCGGAGAAATGACGCCCGTCGCGCTGACCACACAGGCTCAACGCGGCTGTGCCCCCTCCACTCAACGGGGCGTCCTGCGGAGTACCGCTCGCACCGGCCCCTACGGCTCCTGTCGTACGACCGCATCCGACGGCCGTGGCCAACAGCACGACCGAAAGCACCGCCAGTCCGACCCGCCGGACCTCCGGCCTCACAGGTCCGCAAAGGGGTCCGTGGACTCGCCGGTCCAGGGATCCACACCTGCACCGAGGAGCCTCACCTCGTCCCGGAAATTCAGGAAGCGGGCCGTCCTGGCACGCCACAAGGACTCATCGCTCACGGGGCATTCGCTAAAATCGCCCCGCAACAACCTCACGAGGAACTCCACCGCTCCGCAGTCGTAAGTCTTCCAACCTCCGCCCTGACGTTGCCACACCGCCACCGGCCAGCGCTGCGGATCCACGTCCGAAGTGATCCAGCACAGCGCGTCGGCGGCGTTGGTCTGCCCCCACACGAGCATGTCCGTGAGGGAGTGCCGGGAGCGGAGAGTGGGTTCCTGCCACTCACTCATGGACGTCACGGCGTCGTCGGGCAGTCGCCCCACCGTCAGTGGCGCACTCGGGCTCCCGGGGCGCGGAATCGAAATGAAGAGCGCGTCCTCGAACGATCCCGCGCCGTAGGCGTCGACGAGCCGCACATAATCCTCCGGGAACGACGCTACGCCCAGTTCGGCGGCCGCGGCCGGCCAATCGACCTCGTCCCCGGCAGCTCCCCCTTCGCGGAGAAGGGAGACGGCCGTTCTCAGCTGCGCCAGAGCATCGTTCACCCTGTGATCCTTCGTGCTTACCGTGTGTTCCCGGTCGGAAGGGGCTTCCCCTGGTGGGTGACCGTCCCGATGTTCGACCAGTTGCTGTCCTTGTTGCTGTACATCATGTTCGGCACGACGTCGTCCAACATCAGGCCGGGCTGACCGTTGAGCGTTCCGGTCGCCGACATCTCATAGGCAACCGGGACGGTCCTCGGCCCCATGCAGACGGGCTTCACCTGGTAGTGCACAACCTGCCCCTGGTCGACCGCAGCCTTCACCTGCTTCTCGTAGTAGTACATGTGCTCAGTGATGCCCGAGTCCGTCGGGGCGATCTGGTTGGCATTCGTCGAACGTGCACACGTGGACAGGTTCTCCAGCTTCTGACCATCGCCACCCAGGTCCTTGCCCAGAAGGTGGCAGGCATCGACCCACTGCCCCAAGGGGCCGTTGCCGAGATAGGCCGCGTACCGGCGAGCCCACTGGTACCCGGGGGGAGCCACCTTCTTGACGTTCGTGTCCGAACCCGGGTGAGCCTTGATGTAGGCGCTGTCCAAGCAGGCTTCCACACCGGTGGCTCGGTCACCATTGGCGCTGTCCAGGTCACCGTAGTCCAACCAGCCTTCGCCGCCGCGACGGCAGTCCTCGGCCGTCCGCCCGCGCGCGCCGCCCGGCTTGGAGACAAGCGACGTAACGTGCCCAACCCCCCTCCCTGCCTGCGACCTTGCAGGACTACGCCTCGATGACGGTAAGAAGATGTTCACCGTCCGACGGCTCGACACGCAGCCCTGTGTCGACGCGCCGTTCCATGGCCGCGTGTCCGTCGTGTCCGTGGTGGCAGTGAGCCTTTTCCATCCTCACTCTGATCTGGTCAGATGAAGGGTCAGGACGGCCTGGACGAGTTTGGTGGTCCGGGTGGTCGAGCACCGGAGTTTGCGGAGGAGCCGCCAGGACTTGAGGGTGGCGACGGCCTGTTCGACGAGGGCCCGGATCTTCGCGTGGGACCGGTTCACCGCCTTCCGGTCTGCGGAGAGGGTCTCCCACCGTCCCCGGCGCGGGGTGCGGACCGTGCCGCCGGCACCTCGGTAACCCTTGTCTGCCCAGCATGGGAAGTCGGCCTGGGCGAGGGCGTCGACGATGCCGTGTTCGCGGGCCGCGCGGATGTCGTGGACGGCGCCGGGCAGGGCCGGTGAGGCCCACAGCAGTCGGCCGAAAGGGGCGGCGATGACCTGCACGTTCATCCCGTGCTTCTTGTGTTTGCCGGAGTAGAACGGCCGGTCTGCAGCAATGCGGTCGATCGGCAGGAGTGTGCCGTCCAGGATCAGATACGCCTTCACCGAAGCGGTCCTCACCGCGTCGGCCAGGCCGGGGACGAGAGCGGCCAGGAGCTCGACAGCCTCGGTGACATAGCGGTAGGCCGTCGCGGTGCCGACGCCGAGCCCGGCCGCAAGCTGGGCATACGTGTGCCCTGTCCGCAGGTGGGCGAGTGTGAGCAGAGCCTGGCGGCCAGCGCTCAGGCGCTGCCAGCGGGAGCCGATCGTACGGCGATGTTGCCGCAACTGCTGCGTGAGGAAGCGGAGGGCGGAGCTGGACACGTCGACGACCGACGGGTAGACAAGCACGTGAAGCCTCTGGTGGCGACGGTTCTCTTGGTCGAAAACCCATCTACCAGGGGCTTCGCCACGTTGTCAGCCCAACAACCGGACCGGGGGTCAGGTTGGAAAGGGCTCAATGCCTGCAGTCGCCCTCCCGGCGAACGGGGCTCCTGCGGGTGGCGCCGAACCGTCAAGCTCCGACTGGGGGCCACCATCGGAGCGGCCGTATTGACCGGGTCCCCGGCTGCCAACGCCCGGAACTCCAATCCGGTGTGCGCGACGGCCGGTCAGGTGCCGGTGGTGGTGTCGAACCGCGATGGGGATTTCTGCGGCATGGTGTCGGAGTTGTCGCCACCCCGCCGTCGTCGTACCAATGCCGCTGGAACCAGCGCTCCACCGGTACCGCTTCGCAGTGCACGCCTTGTCCGTCCCGTACTTCGTCGGTAATTCGATTCTCGATCGTACTCATGGCGGGAACGTGCGCCGCCCGGTCATGGCTCGAGCGCGCCGACGGGCTCGAACGACGGCTCGCCTTCGATGATCGGGATCTCCAGGTCCTCCTGGAGCGCCGCCCAAAGGAAGTCCGTGAAGGACAAGGGCAATTCGCCCCAGCCACCCATGTCGATAACGACGGACCAGTCCTTTCCTTCGGCATTCGGAGGAGACAGGAAAACGTAGTTTCCAGATGACGAGCGCGCGATCGGGAGGCACCCGTCCGCCGCCGTCGGGTAGACGGCGTACGGATACATGTCCGGGGCGTTCCGAGAGAGCTCCGCGTACGCGTATCCCGCCTGCGTCCAGAGGGATTCGAGGCGCAACCCGTCGTCTCCTGCCACCCCTCTCGGGTGGAACAGGTAGAGCTGGTCGTTCACGCAACCGGAACCGTACGCCGAGACGAATCCCTTGTAGTCATCGGGGAATTCGATCCCGACACGGTCCTCCAGCGTTCGCCAATCGCGTTCAACGTCACCGTTCACCGAGGGCTCACCGAGGAGCTCACGGAACCGAGAGAGTTCCACCGGAAGACCTTTCGCTGCAGGAGTAGCCGCCGGACGCCCGATTGTAGACCGTGCAGTTCAGGCGGTATCCGCCGTCTCCGACCGCGTACATCTTGATCTCCGTCGGGATCGCCGGATCAGTGCCGTTGTACACGGGGAGCACACCGAGCGCGACACGCTGGCCTGACTTAACCGTGCTGGTGAGCTCGTCCTCCAGTGAGCGCATGTGCGGCGAGTTCGCGGGGTTCTGGTAACCGGCCACGAAGTTCCGCAGGGTGTCGTTTGCACCGCCCATCTGGTTGCCGATTAGGTGCAGGGCGGCCCGGTTACCGACCGGCAGCCTCTCGTACCCGGCGGGCTTCCACTTCGGGTCGAGACGCCAGGCCCGCAGATCGTAGGAGTCGATGTAGGCAACCGCTCCGGTAGCCCGGCAGTCGTCGGGGCCGGCGCCGAACCGGGTCATGGGGGCGTAGTAGAAGGCCGGGGCGCTGGAGGGGAAGTCCCGGGAGCACCGGTTCCTCGTCCGCTGGGCGCTTGGGTCCACGCCAGACTTGCCGAAGCCAAGGTCCGGGTCGATGTCCTGGTCCGGGAACAGGCTCTGGAGCATATCGAGGCTTGCAAGGTCCGCAGGCGTGTACTCCCCATCATCCAGGAGACCGCGCATGGTATCCGGATCGACCGTGGCGTCGACGCCCTTCTTGACGTTCCAGGTCCCGTCGGCCAACTCCGCCTTGGGCTGCGTACGGGTAGGCGCGGGCTCGGGGTTGGGCCCGTTGTTGGGGTTCTGGTCGATGGGCGGGGCGGGCGGGATGATCACGCAGTTGTACGAGCAGCTGCCGGAGCCGGCTCCCGCGCCGGTGCCGGCACCTGTCCTGGTTCCGGTGTAGACGAGCGCCGAAGAGCCGGGTGATTGGCTCGGGCCGGTGTAGACGAGTGCAGAGGAGCCCTGCGGCTGGGACGCCGCGGGGAAGGTGGTGAAGCCGTCGTTGTAGCGGGGGCTGTTCCAACCCCACACGTTCAGGAAGACCTCCGCCGCGAGACCGTAGCCGCGCCCGGTGAACATCCTGGCGTACCTGAAGAGGTTGCCGATGTTCCGGTCGAGCCAGTCGCTCTTGGGCTGGTACGGGAGGGTCGGCGCCCGCGCACAGCCGCGTGGACAGCGCTGAAGGCCGCTTCGCCAGGGGGCATTTGAAACGCCGTGCGAGCTGGTCGTGGCGACGACGGCATCCCCTGGATGAGCCCTGGGCAGTTCAGCCGTTGAGTTCAGCGCGGCACACCGCGCAGTACATGGCCGCATGGCGTCCGTGTCGGCACATCAGCTGATCGCACCCTGACTTCACCGTCCAGAACAGCAAGCCGGAGCCGAGCAAGGCTCTCCCGCCCCCTCCCACCGGGGTCGTACACCGAACGCGCAGGCCCCCGCCGACACCTGCCCGGCGGGGGCCTCACCTCTCACCACGTATCACACGCGTGTCACCAACAGCGTTGACGCACCTGGATCACGAGGAGCTGACCTGCGGAAAAGCCCCTCCATTGGACTGCCTGGACGCCACAGGACGGTTCCTACAACCTGTGCCAGGTGGTGCCCAGTGAGGGACCGAGGATCAGGACCGGTGCGTCTTCCGGCCCGTCGAAGCGGTATTGCAAGGTGTTCATCGGTGTCTCACTCACCCGCCCGACCCTCTCATCCGTCACGCGGTGTCACACCGCCGGGGTGCGCGTCGCAGCATCGAGTGTGCGGGGAGGGACAGCGGCAGGCGTGATCCGCCCGGGAAACCTTCCGGAACCCCGCCCAACAGCAGCGTGAACCCCCCACACGGTGAACGCCCGGTGGAGGTCCGGGCGGTGTCGGACGCGCTCCGCGCGCGGCTTCGGGGCGACGCGGCGGTGCGGGTCCGTTGCCTGGGCGCCGACGGACAAGACACGGTGCGTTCACGGACAAAAAGGGGCGGGATCCGCGCCCTAGCCTGCTGGTGGACGTCACTCGTTCACTACTTGAGGAGCACACCATGCCGTACATCACCGTTGGTCAGGAGAACTCCACCGACATCGATCTCTACTACGAGGACCACGGTTCCGGGCAGGCCGTCGTGCTCATCCACGGCTTTCCGCTGGACGGGCACTCCTGGGAGCGGCAGAGCGCCGCTCTGCTGGACGCCGGTTACCGGGTCATCACCTACGACCGTCGCGGTTTCGGGCAGTCGTCCCAGCCGACGAGCGGGTACGACTACGACACCTTCGCCGCCGACCTGAACACCGTCATGGAGACGCTCGACCTGCACGACGCCGTCCTGGTCGGGTTCTCGATGGGTACCGGTGAAGTCGCCCGCTACCTCTCCGCCTACGGTTCCGGCCGGGTGGCCAAGGCCGCCTTCCTCGCCTCGCTCGAGCCCTGCCTGCTCCAGACCGACGACAACCCGGAGGGCGTCGCTCCGCAGGAGTTCTTCGACGGTGTGGTCGCGGCGGTGAAGGCGGACCGCTACGCCTACTACACGGCCTTCTACAAGGACTTCTACAACCTGGACGAGAACCTGGGCACGCGCATCAGCGAAGAGGCGGTCCGTCACAGCTGGGACGTCGCCGCGGGCGGGGGCTTCTACGCCGCCGCAGCCGCGCCGCTCACGTGGGCGACCGACTTCAGGGCGGACATCCCCGCCATCGACGTACCGACCCTGATCCTGCACGGCACGGGCGACCGGATCCTGCCGGTCGAGGGAACGGCGAGGCTCTTCCACAAGGCGCTGCCGTCCGCGGACTACGTGGAGATCGAGGGCGCCCCGCACGGGCTGCTGTGGACCCACGCCGAGGAAGTGAACGCCGCGCTCGTCGCTTTCCTGAGCAAGTGAAGGACGTTGTCGAAGGGGTTCCCGAAGGGGGTTCTCCCGCCATGACCGACGCACCGATCCTGGTCCTGGCGGCGACAGGGGGCCAGGGCAGGGCCGTGACAGGTGCCCTGCTCGGGCGTCAGGCGCCCGTGCGCGTGCTGGTCCGTGCTCCACACCGGTGGGCCGCACGCGAACTCGCCGAGCAGGGAGTGGAGGTGGCGGCGGGGTCGTTGAGCGACGTCCGCTCGCTCTCCGCCGCCATGCACGGCGTGGCGGGCGTCTTCGCGTACACCACGCCCTTCGAGGCAGGCCCCGCGGCCGAGGTCGCACAGGGCCGGGCCATCGTCTCCGCCGCGGCCCGGCAGCGGGTGCCGCACCTGGTGTTCAGCTCCGTGGCGGGCGCCGACCGGAACAGTGGCGTACCGCATTTCGAGAGCAAGGCGCGCATCGAGGCCGACCTGGCCTCCGGTGACGTGCCGTACACGATCCTGGGGCCGGCCTACTTCTTCGACAACGTGCTCGGCGGGCACGAGCGGGTGCTCCGCGGTGTTCTGGACCTGCCGCTGCCCGCCGACCGGCCGCTGCAGCAGCTGGCGCGCGCCGACCTCGGCGCGTTCGCCGCGGAGGTGTTGCTCGACCCGGGTCCCTTCCTGGGACAGCGCATCGAGCTGGCCGGCGACGCTCCCACGCCGGTGGAGATGGCGGCGGCCTTGAGCAAGGTCCTGGGGCGGGACGTCCGCCATGAGCAGGTCCCCCTCGGTGCGATCGGCGATCCCGACATGCACGCGATGTGGGCCTTTCTCAACGGACCCGGCTACCGCGTCGACATCCGGGCCCTGCACGAAGCGCATCCGGAGGTTGCCTGGACCCGCTTCGGGGACTGGGCCGGCCGGGCCTGGGCCGGCGTGCGCTGACGCACCGCCCGGCGCCCGGTACCGAGTGCGGGTCTCCGTCCGTTCCGGAGACGGAAACCCGGACCCCACTCGGTACCGGGAACGGCGTCAGAGGAAATCGGACTGGGGGATCACGTGCATCGCGGCCTCCTCCGCCGACGCGCCCGCTCCGTCCAGTCCCGCGTCGGAGGCGAACAGAGCCGATTCGTCGGTCTCGTGACTGCCTTCGTCCAGTGCGACGAGCCGTCCCGCCCGGCTGTCGCCGACCTGGTCGTCGATCAGTTCCCCATCCGTGTCGCACACATCGCCGAGCCCGTCGTCGTCCGCGACCGTGAGGTCCGGCACCTCCTCCGCGAGGCGCTCGTCCAGGCTCTCGCCCCGCCACCGCTCCCCTGCCGTGACCCCGCTGTGTTCGGCACCCCACGGTCGCTCGGGGGGTGAGTAGCCCTCGTCCAGGGCTTCGTCGCCGGCCCGGTGGTCCAGGGTGTCCGCGGCGTCCAGGAGGCCGGTGCCGTCCGGCACCTCCGTCCCGTCCGGCTGGTAGACATCGTCGCCCATCTCGGCGTTCACGCTTGCTCCTTGTGCTTGTCGGTCCGTACGACTGCGAGGTTCGAACGGTCGGACCCGTACGTACGCTCGACTCCCACGGCTGCCCCGAGCCGCGAGGCGGGACGGCGACGGCCGTTCGCGGGCGTCGGTTCGGGACGGCCGCCGTTCACGGGTGAGGGACGTTGCGCAGGTTCGCGCGCGCCAGGTGGACCATGCGTCCGACGCCGCCGGTGAGGACCGTGCGGCTCGCGGACAGCGCGAATCCGGTGACCTGTTCGGCCGTGATCTTCGGTGGGATCGCGAGGGCGTCGGGGTCCGTGACCACGTCGACCAGTACGGGGCCGTCGTGGGCGAAGGCCTCGCGCAGGGCGTCGCGCACCTCGGCGGGCTTCTCCACACGGATACCCCGTGCACCGGCCGCGCGGGCGATGGCCGCGAAGTCGGTGTGCGGGTAGGCGGTGCCGTGCGGTGGCAGGCCGTCGACCATCATCTCCAGATCGACCATGCCCAGCGAGGAGTTGTTGAAGACCACGACCTTGACCGGCAGGCCGTGCTGGACCAGCGTCAGGAAGTCCCCCATCAGCATGGAGAAGCCCCCGTCGCCGGACAGGGAGACCACCTGGCGCGAACGGTCGAGGAACTGGGCCCCGATGGCCTGCGGCAGGGCGTTGGCCATGGAGCCGTGCACGAAGGAACCGAGAATGCGGCGGCGCCCGTTGGGCGTCAGGTAGCGGGCCGCCCATACGCAGCACATCCCGGTGTCCACGGTGAACACGGCGTCGTCGGCGGCCTCCTCGTCGAGGACGGACGCGACGTACTCGGGGTGGATCGGTGTGTGCCGGTCCACCTTCCGGGTGTAGGCACCGACAGCACCCTCCAAGGCGTGGACGTGGCGGCGCAGCATGCGGTCGAGGAAGCGGCGGGACGTCTTCTCCCGCACGGCCGGCGTCAGGCACCGGAGCGTCTCGCGGACGTCTCCCCACACCGCCAGGTCGAGCTGTGCGCGCCGCCCCAACCGTTCGGGCTGGACGTCGACTTGGACCGTTCGTACGTGGCGAGGCAGAAAGTCCGCGTACGGGAAGTCCGTGCCGAGGAGCAGCAGCAGATCGCACTCGTGCATGGCCTCGTGGGCCGCTCCGTACCCCAACAGGCCGGACATGCCCACGTCGTAGGGGTTGTCGTACTGGATGTGCTCCTTGCCCCGCAGCGCGTGGCCGACGGGGGCCTTGGTCTTCTCCGCGAACGCCATCACCTCGGCGTGGGCGCCGGCCACGCCCCGTCCGCAGAAGACCATGACCTTCTCGGCCGCGTCCACCAGCTCGACCAGGCGCGCCAGTTCGCCGTCGGCCGGACGGATCGCGGGCCGGTCCAGCGGCATCGCGAGCTCGGCGCCACCGGCCGGGGCGGCTTCGGCGGCCACGTCTCCGGGCAGCGCCACCACGGAGACGCCGCGCCGGCCGACCGCGTGCTGCATGGCGGTCTGCACGACCCGCGGCATCTGCCGGGGCGACGAGATGAGTTCCGAGTAGTGGCTGCACTCCGCGAACAGCCGGTCCGGATGCGTCTCCTGGAAGTATCCGGTGCCGATCTCGCCGCTGGGGATCTGCGCCGCCAGGGCCAGCACCGGAGCCATCGAACGATGTGCGTCGTACAGGCCGTTGACGAGGTGCAGGTTGCCCGGCCCGCACGATCCCGCGCAGGCGGCGAGACGGCCGGTCAGCTGGGCCTCGGCGCCGGCCGCGAAGGCCGCGGCCTCTTCGTGCCGGACCTGCACCCATTCCAGCGCGCCGTGGCGTCGGACCGCGTCGACAACGGGGTTGAGACTGTCGCCCACCACGCCGTACAGGCGTCGTACGCCGGCGCGCGCCAGGAGGGCGACGTACTGCTCGGCCACGGATTGTCCGGCCATGGTGCTCCTCAGGGTGGTCGCTCACGAGGTCGTGGCCAGGCTAGGGACGCGGCGGGCGAGCCGTTTGCCCCAGCGCGCACCGTGCGCAGCCCGTCAGTGCACCAGCCGCGTCGCCTCGACGCGGCCAGGGCGGCGAACACCGTGCGCCGGACCGGCACGGCATACGGCGACCGAAGTGCTTTCCCAGGCAACGGCTCGTGCGTTCCAGGACAAACCACCCGCGCGGCCCGCGCCTAGGGTGCCCGTGAAGCAATTGTTCTTCTCAGTTTTCGAGGGCCTCAATGGAACCGCATTTCGGCACGGTCACCCGCGTTGTCACGGCGCACGTCAGATCTCTCAACAGGCCGCCGCTTCCACTGCCCACGGAACTGCGGTACCGCGTCACCGATCCCTACGCCGTCCGTATGTCCCTCGGCCCCCTGATCGGCCCGCGGATTCCCTGGGTGTTCGCCCGCGACCTCCTGGCCGAGGGGCTGCGGCGCCCCACGGGCTCCGGCGATGTCCTGGTGCTGCCCGCGCACGGCCACCATCCGAACACCCTCCGCGTCATCCTCAAGAACGGGTCCGGTACGGCCCTGGCAGAGCTGCTGGCGACGGAGGTGGCGGAATTCCTCCAGCAGACGTTTTCTCTGGTGGCCGCCGGCTCGGAAAGCACGCATTTGGATCTGGACGGCGCCCTCACTTCGCTCCTGGGGAGAAGTGCCCGTCCCTGAATTCCGCCCCCGCACCCGTTGTTCGACAACCAGTAACGCATCCCAAGTACCCAGTACGTCATCGAAAGGACTCAGCAATGCAGTTCGGGATCTTCAGCGTCGGTGATGTCACCGTCGACCCGACGACCGGGCGTGCGCCCAGTGAGCACGAGCGCATCAAGGCCATGCTCGCCATCGCGCTCAAGGCCGAGGAGGTCGGCCTCGACGTCTTCGCGACCGGCGAGCACCACAACCCGCCGTTCGTGCCGTCCTCCCCGACGACGATGCTCGGCTACATCGCGGCCCGCACCGAGAACCTGATCCTGTCCACCTCGACGACGCTGATCACGACGAACGACCCCGTGAAGATCGCCGAGGACTTCGCAATGCTCCAGCACGTCGCGGACGGCCGCATGGACGTGATGATGGGCCGCGGCAACACCGGCCCGGTCTACCCGTGGTTCGGCAAGGACATCCGGGACGGCATCGACCTCGCCATCGAGAACTACGCACTGCTGCGCCGGCTGTGGGACGAGGACGTGGTGACCTGGGAGGGCAAGTTCCGTACGCCGCTGCAGTCGTTCACCTCCACCCCGCGCCCGCTCGACGGTGTCGCGCCGTTCGTCTGGCACGGCTCCATCCGCTCCCCGGAGATCGCCGAGCAGGCCGCGTACTACGGCGACGGCTTCTTCCACAACAACATCTTCTGGCCCGCCGACCACACCAAGCAGATGGTGAACCTCTACCGCAGGCGCTTCGCCCACTACGGGCACGGCACCCCCGAGGAGGCCGTCGTCGGCCTCGGCGGTCAGGTGTTCATGCGCAGGAACTCCCAGGACGCGGTCCGCGAGTTCCGCCCCTACTTCGACAACGCGCCGGTCTACGGGCACGGCCCGTCGCTGGAGGAGTTCACCCGCGACACCCCCCTGACCGTCGGTTCCCCGCAGCAGGTCATCGAGCGGACCCTGTCGTTCCGTGACTACGTGGGCGACTACCAGCGCCAGCTGTTCCTCATGGACCACGCCGGACTGCCGCTCAAGACCGTCCTGGAGCAGCTCGACATCCTCGGCGAGGAGGTCGTCCCGGTGCTGCGCAAGGAGTTCGCCGGTCTCAAGCCCGCCACCGTCCCCGACGCGCCCACCCACGCCGGCCGCGTCGCCGCCAAGACGGCCGCCCCCGAGGGGAGTTCCCGGTGAAGCTCGTCGTCGTCGCGGCGGGGCTTAGCTCTCCGTCGTCCACCCGGCTTCTGGCCGACCGCCTCGCCGCGGCCACGCTGGATCACGTGGACGCCGAGGCAGAAGTGTTCGAACTGCGCGACCTCGCCATCGAGATCGCCCAGCACTTCGTCACCGGCTTCCCGCCCACCCGGCTCGCCGCCGCGCTCGACGCGGTGGCCGCCGCGGACGGGCTGATCGCCGTCACGCCGGTCTTCTCCGCGTCCTGCAGCGGCCTGTTCAAGTCGTTCTTCGACCTCATCGACAAGGACGCCCTGACCGGCAAGCCCGTGCTCGCCGGCGCGACCGGCGGCACCGCGCGCCACTCCCTGGTCACCGAACACGCCCTGCGCCCCCTGTTCACCTACCTGCGCGCGCTCGTCGTGCCGACCGCGGTGTACGCGGCGTCCGAGGACTGGGGCGAGGAGGGCCTCGCCCATCGCGTCGCCCGCGCGGGCACCGAACTGGCCCGCTTCATGACCTCCACCGGAACCACCACCGGCGCCACGGACTCCGCCACGACCAGCCCCGGCGCCAGCTCCAGCCCCGTCCCCGTCCCCGGAACCGCGGCCGCCACCTCCACGGTCCCCGACGTCGACACCACCGCGGCGATCGCCCCCCGCTCCCTGCACGGCGCGATCACCTCGGTCGACCCCGCCGACGGCTTCGGCGCCGGCCTGATCCCGTTCGAACAGCGGCTCGCCGCGCTGAGCCGGTCCGCGGACGGTGCGCGGACGCGCCCGGCGGCAGACTCGTGAGTCCCCGTGGCCGGAACCGGAGCAGCAGCCGGACGGGTCGGATGAGGGCGCTGACGAAGCCCTTGCTGCACGTGTGGGAATGGCAGAGTGAGGCCGCGTGCCGAGGCATGGACAGCGCGGTCTTCTTCTCTCCCAGCGGTGAGCGGGGCGAGGCGCGCAGGCGTCGGGAGGAGGCGGCGCGCGCGATCTGCCGCGCCTGCCCGGTTAGCGGCCCGTGCGCCCGCTTCGCTGCGGCCTCGCGGCAGCAGTACGGCGTCTGGGGCGGGATCACCGAGGCCGAACGCCGCTCGGGGGACGCGGTCGCGGGCTGACGGTGCCCGACCTGCGCACGGCACAGTCACCACGACAGTCGACTGACGCATGTCCGCAGGACAGACGCTCGGCAGAGTAGAGGACATGAGGCCGCCCTCGGCGGCACGACCTCGCCCCTGGACGCGGCGCGGGAGACACCGGCGCGACACCTGCCACGGTGTGCGTACGTCGTCCCCGAGCACGGGCCGCGACGCGACAGGGCCGCTATCGCATCGAGCGGAGAACTCCTCATGTCCACACTGCCCGGGCGGACCCATACCCTCTCGCCACTGCCGCACGGTGGAGACGGCCAGTTCTTCCGGTTGGGACTGGCCGAGAAGGATTCCGTCGCGACGACCCAGGACGGTGGCCGTACCGTCATGAGACCGGGCGACCTCATCTTCTGCGATCCGGGACGACAACGCTCGCCGAGGCTTCCGGACGCCGGCGGTATGACGGTCTTCCGGCTGCCCCGCAGCTATCTGCAACTCTCGGAAGCGGACTGGGACCGGCTCACCGGGACGAAGGTCGCCGGCGATGCGGGACTGGGCGGCCTGGTCTCTAACTTTCTGTCGGCACTGTCCGCCGGGGCCGACGCGCACACCCCGCAGGTGATTCACCAGCTGACCCGCAACGCCGTCGATCTCCTGGTCGTCCTCGTCATGGAACTCCTGCAAGGGAGCCAGGGGAACGTTCCTGCACTGCCGCAGGCCCGGGACGAGATGCTCTCCCAGGTCCGCGCCCACATCGAGCAGCATCTGCCGGACCCCGGTATGACTCCGCAGTCGATCGCACGCGCCAACCACATTTCGGTGCGCTACCTGCACAAGCTCTTCCAGGGCGACGGCACCACGGTGGGGCAATGGGTGCGGCAGCGTCGGCTGGAGTGCTGCCGGCGTGATCTGAGCAGGGCGCCGCACCGCAGGATCACCGTGGCCGCGGTGGCGCACCGCTGGGGGTTCACCAGCGCGGCCCACTTCAGCCGCGTCTTCCGGGCCGCCTACGGCATGAGTCCGACCGACTGGCAGACGCTGGCCTCCTCATAGGTGCAGTCCGGGGGATCGACCTGTCGGCTGTGGACGAGGAGTGGGTGCCGGTGCCGGGCGGGCCCACGGGAACCGTCCGGGCGCGTGTCGCCCGGCCCGCCGGGGCCGCGGGCGCGCTGCCGGTGGCCCTCCGCGTCCACGGTGCGGGCCGGGTCTTCTGCAACGGTCACACGCATGACCACCGGCGGCGGCCGGTGACTCGGCGGCGCGAACACGCGTGCCGCGCAGACGCTGACGGCCTGGGAACGCGGGGATGTCCGCCTGGTGCAGCCGGTGTTGCTCCACCCGGCCACCGATGCCTTCTTCGACACCGGTTCCCACCATCAGTTGGCCACCGGTGATTGCCTGCGCCGGGGCGCCGTTCCGGAACGCGCCGCCGGGGCCGCAGCCGGCGACCGTGGCTCAGCCTCAACTGCGCCCGGCGGCATGGCCAGTTGACCAGCCGCCTGTCATCATCCATGGCCTGCCGGGACAGGTGTGCCGCCGCCTCCGGGATGACGAGCGGGCCCGTACGGACGGCCGCCTCGGGGGCGGTGCGGGGGCGTGGCGCAGTGGGGTCCTGTCACCACGCCCCCGCATGATCCGGACGACCGACGTGCGACGGTGGCCGATCCGTCGTGGGTCAGGAACGGACCAGCGGGGTGTCCACCAGGTGCTCCGCCAGGAACCAGGACTGGAGTTCACCGGTCCTGATCACCTGGGACACGAAGAGGTCGTTCGTGCCGTCGTCGCCCAGCTCTGCGGTGCGCTTGGCGGCGTCGTGGGCGTCGACGAGGATCGTCTCGTGGGCCTCCAGCAGGCGGGAGAGCATCGCGGGGACCTCTTCCACCCCGTCCGGGGGACGCGGGACGGAGGTGATCTCGGCGACGTGCCGGGGGTCGCCCACCGCGACTCCGCCGAGTGACTGGACGCGCTCGGCGAGGGTGTCGATGAGCTCCAGCTGTTCCCCCGCGTGCTTGTCCAGCACCAGGTGCAGCTGGTAGAAGGTCGCGCCGCGCATCAGCCAGTGGTGCTTCTTGTAGAGGCCGTAGAGGATCTGCGTGTCGGCCAGGGCCCTGTTCAGACGCTGGCACGAATACATCCGGGCCTCGTACGACAGGCCGAGCGGAAACTGCTTGACCGACCCGAACTCCTGGATGACCTCGCCCTTCTGGTGCAGCCACGGCTGGCTTCCACTGCCGGGGTGAGAGCTGGTGGTCATGATCCGCCTCCTGCGGTCCGTGCGATGTGTACGGCCGTGACGGTAGGCGGGGGCGACCGCGTGCGATTGCCCCTGAGCGCATGCCCCGGTGCCCGTCAGCGCACGGCATCGAGGGGGCCCGGAACCGTTCGCTGCCGGACAAGAGCCCGTGCGCCCGCGGACTCCTGTCGCGCTGCTGCCCGCCTAGCGTCGGCGGGCGGCTGCACCTGGCGACGAGGAAGGGGAGTGCGGATGAACGAGCAGGCGGATGTGGGGGGCTTCGGGGTCGGGGCCGCGCCGGGGAGCCTCCGCTGAGCCGCGTGCGGGCCCTCGGCCGGACGGTGCCCGTACCCCGCCGACGGCATGCCATGACGGGGCGCGACCCGGGCGAGGCCCACCGGACCGTCACGCCGCTGGAACTCTTCGTCGACCTGTGTTTCGTCGTCGCCGTGGCCCAGGCCTCGCACTACCTGCGCGACGCCCTGATCCACGGGCACGGCGCCACGGGCGTGCTGCGCTTCGCGCTGGTCTTCTTCACCGTCTGGTGGGCGTGGATGAACTTCACCTGGTTCGCCTCCGCCTACGACCCCGACGACACGCTCTACCGTCTGACCGTGCTGGTGCAGATCACGGGCTCTCTCGTGCTGGCCGCCGGCGTGGGGCGTGCCTTCGAGCACGGGGATCTGCTCGTCATCACGCTCGGGTACGTGGTGCTGCGCACGGCACTGGCCGCGCTGTGGCTGCGCGCCGGTCTCGCCGATCGCCCGCGGCGGGCGACCACGCTCCGCTTCGCCATCGGCGTGACGGCCTGTCAACTCGGTTGGGTGGGGCTGCTGTTCCTGCCCGCCGCGGGTCGGCTTCCCGGCATCGCCGTGATGATCCTCGCGGAGGTGCTGGTCCCCGTGTGGGCACAGTCCGCCGGTATGACCCCGTGGCATCCAGGTCATATCGCGGAACGCTACGAGCTGTTCACGCTCATCGTGCTGGGCGAGTCCGTGGCGGCCGCCACGATCGCCGTACAGGGCGCCTTCGAGCGGCAGCAGAACATCGCCGCCCTGTGTGCCCTGGCCGGGGGCGGGCTGCTGATGGCGTTCGCGATGTGGTGGCTGTACTTCACCCGGCCCGCGCACACGCTGCTCGCCACGACGCACCAGGCGCACGGCAGACGGTTCGCCTGGGCCTACGGGCACTACTTCGTGTTCGCGTCGGCCACCGCCGAGGGGGCGGGCCTGGCTGCCTACGCCGACCACCTCACGCGTCCCGACGGAACGACCGGGGCCCTGCCCGCCGCGCTGGGGGTCACGGTTCCGGCCGCCGTCTTCGTGTTCGCCGTCTGGGCGGTGCACCTTCGCCCGCACCGGCGCCGCAAGGCCGATGACGTGCCGTGCGCCGTCACCGTCGTCGCCCTGCTGCTCGCGACGTGGCTCCCGGCGCCCGCGCTGGTCGCCGGCGCGCTGCTGAGCGGGGTCGTCGTCGCGGTCACCCGGCAGGACCCCTGAGGCGGTGCCGCGCGGCCGGCGACCACCACCGCGCGCGAAGCACCCCGGCACACCCGGACCATCCGTGCGGCCAAGCGCCCCGGCACCCCCGCACCACCCGCCCGGCCAAACGCCCCGGCACCCCCGCACCACCCACCCGGCCAAACGCCCCGGCACCCCGCACTTCTCGTGCACTACGGGGCAACCAGCAGTGCACTGACCGGACATCGGGCCCGGCGGTTCCCCCGTAGCGTGCTCGGCGAAGCAGCCGCCGCACGGTCGTCCGTGCACCTCGCCGACGTGTCGTCGGCTAGAGCGCGCGGCCTGTCGCACATCCCACCCCGTACGCCCCGTACGCCCCGTACGCCCTTCAGGAGGTTGTCGAAAGGTGTCCACGATGCCGGTCGGCGGGCTGATTCCCCGCGCCACCGACGACGCGGCGGACCTCGTCGTCCGCAACGCCAAGATCCACACCGGTGATTCCCGGCTGCCCCGGGCCGAGGCGATCGCCATCCGCGACGGAGTCATCACGACCGTCGGCGGGGACAAGGACGTGGCCGGGCAGGTCGGCCCCGCGACCCGGGTGGTCGACGCGCTGGGCCGCCGGATGATCCCCGGCCTCAACGACTCTCACCTGCACGTCATCCGCGGCGGACTCAACTACGTGCTGGAGCTGCGCTGGGACGGCGTACGCTCCCTGCGCCAGGGCCTGGCCATGCTCCGGGAACAGGCCGCCCGCACCCCCAGAGGCCAGTGGGTACGGGTGGTCGGCGGCTGGTCCGCCGAGCAGTTCGCCGAACGGCGGCTGCCCACGGTCGCGGAACTCAACGCCGCCGCGCCGGACACCCCCGTCTTCGTCCTGCACCTGTACCAGTCCGCGATCCTCAACCGCGCGGCCGTCAAGGCCGCCGGCTACACCAAGGACACCCCGGACCCGCGGGGCGGGCAGATCATGCGGGGACGCGACGGCGCCCCCACGGGCATGCTGCTCGCGGCCCCGAGCGCGCTGATCCTCTACTCGACGCTGGCCAAGGCACCGGTGCTGGACGAGGAGCACCGCAAGACGTCCACCCGGCACTTCCTGCGTGAACTCAACCGGTTCGGTCTCACCTCCGCGATCGACGCGGCGGGCGGCTTCCAGAACTTCCCGGACAACTACGAGACCGTCACGGAGCTGGCCAGGGAAGGCGCGCTGTCCCTGCGGATCGCCTACCACCTCTTCCCGCAGACCGCGGGGCAGGAGATCGACGACCTCACCCGCTGGATCGGCATGGTCCGCCCCGAGGACGGCGACGAGTGGCTGCGCCTCAACGGCGCCGGCGAGAACCTCACCTGGGCGGCGGCGGACTTCGAGAACTTCGCCGAGCCGCGCCCCGAACACGCCCCCGACTACGAGGTGGAGTTCGAGAGAGCGGTGCGCCTCCTCATGGAGAACGGCTGGGGTTTCCGCCTGCACGCCACCTACGACGAGACCATCCGCCGTGACCTGGCCGTCTTCGAGAAGCTGGCCGCCGAGGGGTTGTTCCCCGGCGGCAACCGGTGGCTGTTCGACCACGCGGAGACGGTGTCCGCCGACAGCCTCGACCGTATCGTCGCGCTCGGCGGCGCCATGTCCGTGCAGAACCGGCTCTCCTTCCAGGGCGAGGCCTTCGTCCGCCGGTACGGGATCGGTGCCGCCGCGGACGCCCCGCCGGTCCGGGCGATGCTGGGCCGGGGGCTGACCGTGGGCGCCGGTACCGACGCCACGCGCGTCTCCTCGTACAACCCCTGGGTCGCCCTGCACTGGCTGGTCACCGGCCGGACCGTGGGCGATCTGACCATCCACCCGCCGCACAACCGGGTCGACCGGGAGACGGCGCTGGAGATGTTCACCACGGCCGGTGCCGCACTGACCGGTGAACAGGACCTCAAGGGCGTACTGCGCCCGGGGTTCCTCGGTGACCTGACCGTGCTGTCGGAGGACTACTTCACGGTGCCGGACCCGGAGATCGCCCACATCGAAGCCCTCCTGACGGTCGTCGGCGGCCGGATCGTGTACGCGGCCGGCGAGTACGAGGGCATCGACGAGGAGATGCCCGCCGTGACGCCCGAGTGGAGCCCGGTGGCCCACTTCGGCGGCTACCAGGCGACGTCCGCGCAGGCCCGGCCGGGAGTCCGTCAGGCGGAACTGCTGGGCGAGGCCGCCGCCGAGTCGGAGCTGCACCGCCAGTGGCGCGCCCGCCGCGGACTGGTCCCCGAGACCGACACCCCGGTCTTCGACCCCTGCTTCTCCCTGTGACCGGAGGTGCGCCCGCGCGCCTTCCGTCTCCCCACACCTCCCTTCCCGGATCGCGGACGACCGTCCGTGATCGTCATCTCTCGTCACCGAAAGGCACAATCATGGTCGACATCGCCGAGGTCACCGCTGCTCCCAGCCCCGACCTGCTGACCCCCGACAACTGCGCGGTCCTGTTCGTGGACCACCAGCCGCAGATGTTCTTCGGCACGGGCAGCGGCGACCGCACCGCGATCATCAACGCGACCGTGGGCCTGGCGAAGGCCGCCAAGGTCTTCGACGTGCCCACCGTGCTGAGCACCGTGGCCGCCGAGTCGTTCTCGGGCCCGCTGATGCCGCAGCTCGCGGACGTCTTCCCCGGTCAGAAGATCGTCGACCGCACCACGATGAACGCCTGGGAGGACGAGGCCTTCGTCGACGCGGTCAAGGCGACCGGGCGCAAGAAGCTCGTCATCGCGGGCCTGTGGACCGAGGTCTGTGTCGTGCTGCCCGCGCTGTCGGCGCTCGCCCAGGGCTACGAGGTCTACGTCGTCACCGACGCGTCGGGCGGCGTCAGCCCCCAGGCCCACGAGCACGCCGTGCAGCGGATGGTCCAGGCCGGTGTGGTGCCGGTGACGTGGGTGCAGGTGCTCCTGGAGCTCCAGCGTGACTGGGCGCGGGCGGAGACGTACCTGCCGGTCATGGACGTCGTGAAGGCGCACGGCGGTACCTACGGTCTCGGCGTCGTCTACGCCCAGGCGGTCATCGGCGAGCACGCCGCCGGCTGACCCTCCCCCACGGTTGCGACGGACGTCAGGAACAGGCAGACACACGCGATGGACAGCGGATTGCTGGTGCTCCGGCTGGTGGTGGGACTCCTCATCGCCGGGCACGGAGTGCAGAAGGTCAGTTTCCGGCTGGGCGGCAGCGGGCTGGCCGGAGGGACCGAGGAGTTCCGCCGGGACGGCTTCCGCGGCGGGCGACTCACCGCCCTCGCCGCGGGCGGCAGCCAGATCGGGGCCGGACTGTTCCTGGCGGCCGGCCTCCTCACTCCGCTGGCGGCGACGGCCGCCATGGGGGTGATGACGGTGGCCGGCACCGTCAAGTGGCACAACGGGCTGTGGGTCCAGCACGACGGCTACGAGTACCCGTCGGTCCTCGTGGCCGTCGCCGCGGCCCTCGCCCTCACCGGCCCGGGAAAGTGGTCGCTCGACCACGCCCTCGGGCCGGTCACCTGGCCCTTGTGGGTCTCCCTCGCGGCAATCGTGATCGGCCCTGGAACCGGGCTGGCCACCCGGGCGGTGCTGCGGCGGCCGACGGCCGGCGACCCGACGAACGGAAGGACACGGCATGCGCAAGCTGCTGACTGACACCGCGTGGACCCTCGTCCCGCCCCGGGGCGACCGGCACGGGCCGCTGCCGCCCCTGCTGCTCGTGCTGACGGTGGTGACGGGACTCATCGACGCCGTGAGTTATCTGGCGCTCGGCCGGGTGTTCGTCGCCAACATGACGGGCAACGTGGTCTTCCTGGGCTTCGCCCTGGCCGGCGCGCCGGGCCTGTCGGTGGCGGCCGCCGTCGTCTCACTGCTGTCGTTCCTCGCCGGCGCCCTGGCGGGCGGGCGGTTCGGCACCCGGCTCGCGGCCCATCGCGGGCGGCTGCTGAGCGCGACGACCGCTCTGCAGGCCCTGCTCGTCGCCGGGACGGTGATCGCGGTCGCGGTGGCGCACGGCGAGGTGTCCAGCCCGGTGCGCTACACCCTGATCGTGCTGCTCGGCCTCGCCATGGGGATGCAGAACGCGGTCGCGCGGCGTCTCGGGGTCCCGGATCTGACGACCACCGTCCTGACGCTCACCCTGACCGGTCTGGCGGCGGACTCCCCCTTGGCCGGCGGTGCGGCACCGCGGCCGGGTCGGCGGGTGCTCTCCGTGCTCGCCATGTTCCTGGGCGCGCTCGTCGGTGCGCTGTTGCTGGCACACGCCGAACTCGTGCACATCCTGCTGCTGGCGCTGGTGCTGCTCGTGGTGACGTCGGTGACCGCGTGGCGGCTGTCGGCCGGCGCACCCGCGTGGACCAGGCCGCCCGCGTGAGGGCCGCGGACGCACCGGCGTGGGCGCACCCCTCGCGGGGCGGCTCTTCCGCGACCTGTGGATCGCGCAGCCGGTGTCCGGCACCGCGCCGGCAGGGCCTGCCCGGCCCGCGGTGCGGGCCGGGCGGCGTCACGGCCGGCCCGCCTCGGCGTCCGCCGATCCCTGCGGCGGACGACCCTGTTCATCCGCGCAGTCACCCCGGCCTGGCCTTGACGACAGGGCCTGGGCCTGCGTGGCGCGCCATTCGCTGGGGGACACGCCGTAGAAGGCCCGGAACGACCTGCTGAAGTGCGCGGCGCTGGCGAATCCGTGCAGGTGTGCCACGGCGGCGATCGTCAGCCCCCGGTTCTGGCGGTGCAGCAGGTCGCGTCGGCAGGCTTCGAGCCGCCGGCGCAGGACCCATCGGCCGACCGTCGTGCCCTCGGCCTGGAAGAGCTTGTGCAGATACCGCAGCGAGATGTGGTGGGCGTGGGCGATGCGCGCGGGCGAGAGCTCGGGATCGGATAGTTGTTCGTCGATGAACCCCTGGATGCGCAGCAGGAGGGCCCGATTGGTGTCGGCCGCCTCGTCCCGGCCACGCCGCAGCCATTCGTCGGCCAGCACCCCCAGCAGGTCCACCGCGTTGCGGGCCATCAACTCGCCGGTGTACGCCGAGAACAGCTCCGCGTCGTCCACGAGTCGCGTGACCAGAGGGGGCAGCAGGGCACCGATGGACGTCTCGGGCCCGAACGGCACAGCCGTGATCCGGCACACGTCGTCCTCGTGCAGGCGCAGCGCCTCACGGGGCAGCACCAGGGACTTCACGCGGAACGGGCGCGTGAGGTCCAGACGGACGGGCCGGAACGTGTCGTAGAGGAAGACGTCGTGCGTCTCCAGGGACGCCGTCCGCCCGTCCTGCTCGATCCGGCCGGCCCCGGACTCCAGAAGACTGACGACCAGGCGGTCCCCGCGGTCGGTGTCCTCGGGCCGGGCGGAGCGCCGGACGGTCATTCCGTCGGCCTCCGCCCGCACCACCCGCAGCACGCCGAGCGCGGCGGTGCTGACGGAGCCCGAGGAAGAGGGGCCCTGCGAGGAGATGCCGACTCCCCCCAACGCGTGCGACAACGTGTGGCGCCAGTCCGTTCGCTGTTCGCGGGCGGACACCAGTGGTCCGGCGTGGATGGTGGTGCGGGAGCTGCCCCGGGCAGTGGTTCCAGTAGTCATTGAGAATGCGTCCCCTTCCTTCCTCACGAGCCTGTCGCGCTCCGCGCGCCCGCGCGTCGCACGTCCGCAGTGGATCTTGAGGAAGGGTGTGGGATACGGAGCGACTACTCTCCGTGCCGGCGTGCGGCTGCCAGTTCCGCCAGCTCGACGCGTGAGGTGATGCCGAGCTTGGTGAAGGCGCGCCGCAGGTGCGAGCTCACCGTGTGCGGCGAGAGCCCCAGGCGCTGAGCGGTCGCCCGGTTGGTCAGCCCCTGCACGACCAGGCGGATGACCGCCACCTCCGACTCCGTCAGTTCGGGCCAGACCGTGGAGGTCCGCTGCGCGGAGGTGCGGCGCCGCGGGGCGCCCAGGGCCCGCAGCCGGCGCCGGACACGGGCGGCGTCACGTTCCGCGCCCGCCTGCGTGTAGAGGTCCAGCGCGCGGTCGAGACGGGGCACGGCGTCGGCGGCGCTGCGCGTGGCCAGCCGGAGGCCGACGTCCTCGTGCGCGGAGGCCCTGGGGAGCAGCCGGGGGATGCCGTCGTACAGCTCGGCCGCCCTCAGCAGTTGTCCGAGATCGTTGTCGAGCAGGCCCCGGGCGTGCGCGGCGACGGCCGCGAGGACCGGGAAGCCGGGGTTGCGCTCCGCCCGTCGCTCCGCGATGGCGACGGCCGCGGCGGCCCGCTCCACCGCTCCCGCCCGCAGCGCCATGCGGACGAAGACGACCGCATCGGCCGGATCGTCCGGGCTGGCGAGGGACGGGCCGTCCAGGGCGAAGGTGCCGAAGGACTCGTCGAGGAGGGCCATGGCACGGTCCGGTCTGCCTGCGTCGTCCGCGACCAGGGCGAGGAGCCAGGAGCCCACGTTGCGGATGAGGATGGCGGGATCGCCGACCATGCGTTCGACCTGGGCGGCGCAGGCCGTGACCGCTTCCCGGTCGTTCGTGTGCAGGGCGACGCGCAGGAGCGTGTACAGGGCCGTCGCCTCGGCGAAGTTGCCCATGCCCATCTCGTCCGCCAGCGCCGTGGTGGCTTCGGCCTCCGCGCGTGCGTCGCCCAGGAGGCCGGCGTCGAAGAGCACCCGGGACCGGTTGCTCATCCACAGGCCCATGGCCGCGGCCTGCCCCTGCTTCTGGGTCTCCTGGATGCCCGCCTCGGACTCGGCGAGCGCTCGGTCGGTCCGGCCCTCGGCGTTGAGCAGAAATGCCTGCCACAGCGCCTCCGGCACCCACAGCGAGTGGATGAAACCGACGTCGGCCGCGAGGGAAGCCGCCTCGTCGGCCAGCTCGAACGCCTGCTGCCAGTCCATCCGGTAGAAGCGGACGACGGAGTCGACCGCGATCGCGGTGGCCCGGGCGGCGTCGTCATCGGCCTCGGCAGCCGCCGCGAGAGCTTCGGCGACGGCCCGAGAGGTGGCCTCGAAGTCACCGATCATCGACAGGTTGAGGCAGCGCAGCGCCAGCAACTGGGCCCGCACGCCCGCGGAGATGCCGGGGAGCGACGCCCCGAGCCGGGCCTGCTCGGCTGCCTCGGTGAAGTCGAACTGGCTGGAGACGCGGGCCAGCCCGAGCCGCAGCTGGGCCTCGGCCTCCGGCTGCATGCTCCCCGGCAGGACCGCGGCGGCCAGCGCCCGGGCCTGTGCCGTCTGTCCCGTCTGCCACAGCAGCAGCATTGTCTCCGCGACGATCGCGGGATGCTCCGGCGCGGTGTCACCGGTCAGCTCCAGCGCGCGCCGGCTGAGCTGTTCGGCCGATGACGGAGCCGACGCGGACAGCTCCGCGGCGGCGGCCCTCAGCAGCTCCACGGCTCGCTGGTCCCCGGCCTCGGCGGTGTCCACGAGCAGGGCGGCCGCTTCGGTCACCGGGGCTCCGCGTTCCAGCAGCGCGTCGGCGGCGTGCCGGCGCAGGGCTCGGTGCACGGCCACGGGGATGCTGCTCTCGACGGCCTCTCGGAACAGGTCGTGGCGGAACAGCAACCGCTCGTCGCGCTCTACGAACAGATGGGCGTCCAAGGCCTCCTGCACCGGCGCTATCAGCGAGGCCGTGGGCCGTCCCAGCAGTTCGGCGAGGAGCCCGATGGTGACGGTGCGGCCGACCGCCGACGCCGTCTGCACGACCTCCCGCGTCGCCGGGGCCAGGCGGTCGAGACCGAGCCGCACGGAGGCCTGGAAACGGGCCGGCACCTCTTCGCCGGCCAGTCGCGCGACATCGCCCTCGACGACCACGGAGTGCTCTTCGCGCATGCTGCGCAGCAGTTCGACCAGCAACAGCGGCATGCCTTCGGCCCGTCCCACCGCCTTCAGCGTCCCGGCGTCGGGTGTGGCCCCCAGGACGTCCTCGGTGATCGCGGCGACCGCCTCGTCGGTGAGGGGACCGAGCTGCAGGCGGTGTGCGCCGAGTTGCCCGAGGCGGTCCAGCGTCGCGCGGACGCCCGGCGCGGCGGCGTTGGTGCGGACCGCCAGCAGCCACAGGATGGCGTGCGACGAGAGTCGTGCGGACAGCGTGCGCAGGGCGAGGAGGGTGACGTCGTCGAGCCACTGGACGTCGTCCAGGACGATGATCAGCGGGGTGTCGAGCGCCGCCTGCTCCAAGCGGTCCTGCAACTCCTGGAGCAGCCAGAAGCGTTGCTCGGGGGCGCTCGCCAGGTCGCGCAGGCGGTCGACGTCGAACAGCGTGCCGCTGCCGGTGAGCAGTCCGTCCAGCAGCGGCCCCAGGGGCACGAACTGCCCGTCAGGGTCCGCGCCGCCCTGGAACACCCGCAGCTTGCGGCGCATCGCTTGGCCCTGCGCTTCCGCGAGCAGGCGGCTCTTGCCACTGCCGGGAGCCCCCTCGAGGCACACGATGCCGCCGCGGCCCCGCTCCAGCTCGGCAAAGCGCTTGTCCAGCAGGGCCAACTCCGCGTCCCGTCCCCGTACGGGCGGCTGGCTGCCACCGATCCGAGGTGATGTCACGGGCTGCCGAAAAACCTTCAACGTATTCCTCTGTGGCGCGATGAGCAATGATCGTGAGTGCACACTTGCACAGCCACAGCATGTCATGTCCAGAAAATCGCGATACAGCGGAATCCGCGATCGGGCATCAATCCTCGCGGGAACGAGCGGGCCTGCCCTGGCCTCCCCCTCCCCGCCCGGGGTCCCCGGCCTGCCGCGCTCGCGCCGGAGAAGGTCAGAACGTCACGGCCGTCCTACACCAGCGGCGTGGGGGCGGTGGCGGTGCCGCGAACGCTCACCCCGTAGCGGGTCCGCATGCGCCGCAGTTCCCACAGCGCGACGGCGGTCACCGAGACCGGGCCACCGAGCAGGGAGCAGAGCTGGACGGCGGGCGGGCCCTGGGCCGGCATACCGCTGTCGATCAGGTTGAAGAGCGCGAACACCCACACGAACACCATCGTCACCACGGGCGGCAGCATCGGATGGACGTGGCCGGTGTTGAAGGCGCTGCGGGCGGAGTAGAGCGAGGCCAGAACGAAGAAGGGAAGACCCCAGGCCAGCGCGACCAGTCCCGCCAGCCCCACGACGAACCCCTGCCAGCCGTGCAGATCGGTCTTGGCCAACTGTGCGATCCCGAAGAGGGTTCCGCCGAGGACGACCACGGTCGCCACGTACCAGCCGACCGCCTTCAACGGCACCCGGAGCCGGGAGCGGAGGTGGGGCCGCAGGTGCGGGGGCGCGTAGTAGATGAAGGCGAGGATGATCAGGGGGCCGCCGACGATCAGCAGGACCGGGGCGATGAGCGCCTGGGCGGCGCTGCCGGCCGCCGCGTCCTGCCAGCCGCCCCTGTCCGTGCCGTAGACGAGGAACAGGACGACGGTGGCGGCGGCGCCGAGGACGGTGCGGGCCACCTGGACGCGGTCCACCGTGCGGTCCTGGATGCGGTCCTCGCCCGCCTGCACGAAGAGCCGGGTGGCGACCCGGTGCGCGGAGCGGATGACGCCGCCGGTGAGGTAGGGCAGGGAGAAGAACCACAGCCGGCTGCGGCGGCGCGGCGCCCGGCCGGGCGTGGGCGCGGGCGGCACATAGGGGTACGGGTTCTGCGGCGGGTACGGGTGTGGCGGCGGCGGTCCGTAGGGGCCGCCCTGGGGCGGGAGCCCGTAGGGGTTGTTCGCCGGGGGGCCGGGCGGTGGGCCCCAGCCCTGGCCGCCGGTGGTGTTGCCGGGATGACCGGTCTGCCCGCCCGGGCCCGCGCCAGGGCCCCATCCGCCCGTTGCCATGTCTGTCCCCCGAGGTGCTGATCTGTCAGTTGGCTGTGCCGCGCGGCGACATCGCGGCAGTGTAACGACTCGTGGGTCGACGGCCGTCACGTGGTTCGTGGCGACATGGTGCAGAAATGTCTGTGGTCACCTCGTGCGGAGAAGTGGTCACCTCGTGCGGAGAAAGGGGCACCTCGTGCGGAGAAAGGGGCGTCGACCCTCTCAACTGTCCGGCGAGGCACCCAGACCCGTCAGGGCTCCGACCGGGTCGAGGTCGGGAGTGCCGCGGGGCCACCAGTCGTCGGCGCCGGGGTCGGACTCGTACGCGTACCACAACCCGTCGCGCCCCAGGCGGAGTTGGACATGGCCGCGGGGATGGGTGAGGCGGTTGCGCCAGGGGCGGAACGCCGGGAGGTCGGCGGCGAGAAGGAGCGGGCGGGCCCGGTCGAAGCGGCCGGCCGGCGGATCCCAGGGTTCCTCCAGTACGGCGAGCCCCTCGTACCCGCCCTGCCGCCAGGCGGCGACCGCGCGCGCCAGATCGGACGGGGTGCGGTCGGCGGCGGAGGCGAGCGAGGCGTACAGCGAGCGGGTGGCGGCGGTGAGGCCGGAGCCGGGGCGGGCCGCGGCGAGCCGCACCGCGTCCTGCCACAGCGTCAGATCGGCGACCGGGTCGCGGCCGGTGGTGAGCAGCGCGTGGGCGCGGGCGGCGGCGTCGGTCGCCAACTGGTCCAGCGCGAAGGGGTCCGGGCCGCCCGGCGCCGCCGGGTAGACCGGGGGCTGCTCGGGATGCGCGGGCGCGGGCAACGGTGCCGGGAGGGGCGGGAGTTGCCGGGGCGCGAGGGCCTCGGTGGCGCGTACGCCGGGCAGGGGCGCCGGTCCTTTCTCCTGGGCGGCGCGGGCCGCGCGGGCGGCGCTCAGCCGGGAGAGGGTGTCGAGCAGCTCGCGCTCGCCCCGGCCGCGCAGCAGGAGCAGGACGAAGGGGTCGGCGTCGAGCAGACGGGCGGTCTGGTAGCAGAGCGCGGCGGCGTGCTTGCAGGGGTGACCGCGGTCCGGGCAGCTGCAGTGCGGGGCGAGTTCACCGGGGCCGGGAAGCAGCCGCACCCCGCCCTCGGCGAGCGAATGCGGCATCTCCTTGTCCAGCAGCGCGGCGATGTGCCCGGGCCGCTCGGCCGCGGCGTCCAGGAACCACTGCCACTCCGTGTCGTCGAGCGTCCGCAGCCGCACCTGGACCCGGTAGGGGCGGGGGCGGCTCCCCTGCACGTAGGCGAGAACGAGGCCGGGCGTCACGGTGATGGCGTCGACATTCCCCTGCTCGGCATAACTGCGCCCACGCGCCAGCCGCTTGGCGTCCAGGGCGCCCTCTTCCAACGCCCTGACCCACGCGTTGCCCCACCACGTCTCGGCGAAGCCGTGCTCACCGTCCGCGGCACGGGGCGCGAACGCCGGGAAGGTGCGGCGAAGTTCACCGTCCCGGCCGGGGGCGGCCATGGAGCGGGGGTGGCGGGGGGCGGTGGCGTGAGGGGTGGTGGTGTGCGGGGCAGCGGTGAGCGGGGTGGTGGTGTGCGGGATAGCGGTGAGCGGGGTGGTGGTGAGCGGGATAGCGGCGTGCGGAGCAGCGGCGTGCGGGGTGGTGGTGAGCGGGGCAGCGGTGAGCGGGTGTGGTGGTGGGGTGGTCGCGGAGCTCGGGCAGTTGGTGCCGCTGGATGACGGGGGTGGGGTGGTGGATGGCGGCGCGGGGGATGCCGGCACGCCGGGCGGGGTGCCGCGCTCGGAACGGTCGCCCCCTTCCTCGTCGGGTGCACCCTGGCGGCAGCCCTCCCGTCCCCCGGGCTCCGTACCGCCCCCCGTAGCCGGGCCGTGGGGGGCCGCGCCCCGGCGCTCCGACATCGCACGCCGCAGCGCCGCCCGCGCGGCGTCACCCGGCCGGGCCCTCGGCCGCTCGTCCTGTTCCGCCGTGGGCTTCTCCGCCGCCCCGGCACCTTCCGCGGCTCCTCCAACCGCTCCGGACGCCGCTTCGTCGTCCACCGAGACACCCGGCGCGACCGACTCGCCCCGCGGACGAGAGCCTCCCGGAGCGATCCCGCGCCCCTCAGGTCCCTCGGGTCCGGGTGCCGCCTCCCCCACGGCCTTCCGCTCCTGAGCGCCCTGGGCCGCCTGAGCCTGCCGGGCTTCCCGCGCTTCCCGCAGCGCCCGCCGTGCCTCGTCCGCCGGGCCGGGGCTCATGACGTCCTCCGCAGCGAGACCAGGTCGGTCAGTTCGCGGTCCGTGAGTTCCGTCAGGGCCGATTCGCCGGAGCCCAGGATCGCGTCGGCCAGGGCCCGCTTCGCCTCCAGCATCTCGGCGATGCGGTCCTCCACGGTGCCCTCGGTGATGAGGCGGTGGACCTGGACCGGCTGGGTCTGGCCGATGCGGTAGGCGCGGTCGGTGGCCTGTTCCTCGACGGCCGGGTTCCACCAGCGGTCGAAGTGGACGACATGGCCCGCGCGGGTGAGGTTCAGACCGGTGCCCGCCGCCTTCAGGGACAGGACCAGGACCGGGGTCGAGCCGGCCTGGAAGCGGTCCACCATGCGCTCGCGTTCCGGCACCGGGGTGCCGCCGTGCAACAGGTCCACCGGGACCGCCCGGGCGGCGAGGTGGGCGGTGATCAGACGGGCCATCCCGACGTACTGCGTGAAGACGAGCGCCGAGCCGTCCTCCGCGAGGACGGTGTCCAACAGCTCGTCGAGCAGGGCGAGTTTGCCGGAGCGGAGCACCAGCCGCTCGGCGGCACCGGCCTCCTCCTTCAAGTACAGCGCCGGGTGGTCGCAGATCTGCTTCAGCGCGCCCAGCAGCTTGAGCACCAGGCCCCTGCGGGCGATGCCGTCCGCGGTCTCGATGGCGTACAGCGACTCGCGCACCACCGCCTCGTAGAGGGAGGCCTGTTCGCGGGTGAGCGGGACCGGGTGGTCCGTCTCCGTCTTGGGCGGCAGCTCGGGGACGATGCCGGGGTCGGACTTCTTGCGGCGCAGGAGGAACGGTCGGACGAGGCGGGCCAGCCGCTCCACCGCCTCGGTGTCCTCGCCGTTCTCCACGGCGCGCGCGTGGCGGGCGCGGAAGGACTTGAGGGGGCCGAGGAGTCCCGGTGTCGTCCAGTCGAGCAGGGCCCAGAGTTCGGAGAGGTTGTTCTCCACGGGCGTGCCGGTGAGGGCCACGCGCGCGGGCGACGGGATCGTGCGCAGGGCCTTCGCCGTCGCCGAGTACGGGTTCTTCACGTGCTGGGCCTCGTCCGCGACGACCATGCCCCAGTGCTGCTCGGCCAGCGCCGGCGCCGTCGACCGCATGGTGCCGTAGGTGGTCAGGACGAAGCCGCCGGCGAGGCCGTCCAGGGTGCGGTCGGGGCCGTGGAAGCGGCGGACGGGGACGCCGGGCGCGAAGCGGGCGATCTCCCGCTGCCAGTTGCCGAGGAGCGAGGCCGGGCAGACCACCAGGGTCGGTGCGGTGCGGGCGCGCTTGAGATGCAGCGCGATCACGGTGATCGTCTTGCCGAGGCCCATGTCGTCGGCGAGGCAGCCGCCGAGGCCGAGAGAGGTCATGAGGTCCAGCCAGGCCAGGCCCCGGAGTTGGTAGTCGCGCAGGGTGGCGTGCAGGCCCGGGGGCGGCTCCGCGGGCCGGACTCCCGTCGTCAGCCGGTCGCGCAGTGCGGCCAGCGCGCCGACCGGTACCGCCTCGACCGTCTCGCCGTCGATCTCCGCGCTGCCGGTGAGGGCGACGGAGAGCGCGTCGACCGGGTCGAGCAGGCCCAGTTCGCGCTTGCGGGCCTTGCGGACGAGCGCCGGGTCGACCAGCACCCACTGATCACGCAGCCGGACGACGGGCCGGTGGGCCTCGGCGAGCGCGTCCATCTCGGCCTCGGTCAGCGGGTCACCGCCGAGCGCCAACTGCCAGCGGAACTGGAGGAGTTCCTCGCTCTCGAAGAAGCCGGTGCCGTCGGTCGCGGAGCCCGGGGCGGGGCGTACGACGGCGGCGGCGCTGAGGTCCTGCGCCAGGTCCCGGGGCCAGTGCACGGCGACCCCGGCCGCCGCGAGCCGGGTGGCGCCGACGCCGAGCAGCTCGCCCAACTCGTGCTTGGACAGGGCCAGTACGTCGGGGACGTCCTGCTCGGTGAGCCGGTCCAGGGGCGGCCAGACCCGGGCCGCGCGCCGCACGGCGAGGGCCGCGTCCACGCGCGCGCGTGGCCCGAACACCGCGTCCGTCTCGCCCGCCCACAGGGCCGCCGCGTCGGCGACGAGGGTGGGGTCGGCGAGGCTGTGCACCTGGACGATCGCGGCGCCGGCGCTGCGGACCCGGTCGCCGGCGTCGAACACTTCGTAGGCGGACAGGTCCAGGCGGAGCGAGATCCGCACCCCCGCGTCCATGCCCGCGGCGACCTCCGCGGCCCAGTCGTGCGCCCCGGGCAGATGCTGGGGGCGGCGGTCGGCGAAGGGCCTGCCGGAGGCGTGGGGCGCGGCCGGGGTGCGCGGCAGGGTGTCGGCTACGGCGTCCAGGAAGGAGCGCATGAGTGCTTCCGGCTCGGGCAGCCGCAGCGGGCCGGGGCCCGGCAGCGGGACGGCATGGCCCTCGTACGGCAGGGCGGCGGCGATCGCGCGCAGGTGTGCGATGTCGTCGGGGTCGAGGGGGCCGGCCCGCCAGGCGTCGTGGCCCGCGGCGGTCAGGCCGGGCAGGAGCCGGCCGCGGGCGGCGAGCCGCAGCGCGTGCAGGGCGGCGGCGCCCCAGCAGGCGGTGGCGGGATGGGCGGCGGGGTCGCGGCGGGCGCGCGCGAGGAGGGGCAGGGCCTCGGCCAGGGGCAGGGTGAGCGCGGGGGTCGTACGACGGCGTGCCCCCGCGCCGTGGCGTCGTACGACGGTGAGGTCCGTCAGCCCGTCCGCATCCTCGGGCAGGGAGCTGTCCTCGGGGTCCCAGAAGGCCATGCGGCCCTCGCGCGGGAGGGGGGCGGGGAGGAAGACGGCGGCGAGCCGCGCGGAGGGCACGCCCTTCGCCCGGTCGGCCACCGCGAGCGTGTCACTCATACGTCCTGCCACCTCCCCACCCGCGTGTCGGATCAGACGTCTACGACTCTACGGGCGGGGTCTGACAATCGGCTCCGACGACGGGCCGCGCCCCGGTTGCGGGACGGCGGCCACGGCCCCACTGCTGGGGCTGCCACCGCTGCTGCCGCTGCCGCTGCCGCTGCCGCTAGGGGACCGTGCGGGAGACGACGTACACCATCGGGTTGGCCGGGTCTGCGGTGTTCACGACGATGTCCTGGGTCGGCGCCGGGTTCTTCTGCCGGTGCACCAGGCCCGACCAGGGGCCGGGGCCCGTGAAGGACCAGCCGGTGATCTTCTGGTCGCGGGCGCCGATGGTGATGTCGCCCGGTTTCAGGTCGTCGCGGCCGACGCCGACGCCCGCCAGGAAGGTGTCCAGGCCCGCGTTGGACGTGCGGAACTGGACGTAGAGGCGGCTGGTCTTCCAGTTGTTGGTCTCGTAGTAGGCGATCTGGTCCGCGGGGTGCGGGACCGGGACCTGGTACAGCCGGCGCTGGACCTTCGACGGGTACCCGGCCGTGAGGCCGGTCGCCGAGTACTTCGCCTCCTTGTCCTTGCCGCTGTTGCGGCTCTGGTTGGCGGAGATCACCAGATAGCCGGCCGGGACGCCGATGAGCAGCACGATGATGAGCAGCGTGAGCGCGCGGCGGCGGTTGCGGTGGCGCCGGTCCTCGGGCGGCCGGGGTGCCGGCTCGTCCGGGGACGCGGACGCCTGGCGTGGCAGCGAGGCCGTCACAGGGACTCCCGGGTGGTGCGGCGGGCCTCCGTGTACCGCGCGTAGCGCTCGTACCGCTCGACGCGGCGCCGGTTGGCGCGCCGGAAGCGGCGGGCGACCAGCCGGGCGAGGTCGGCGGCGCCGACCATGCCGGCCTCGGGGCCGAGCTGGGCGCGGACGATGCGGGCCTCGGGGCGGTAGCCGCGGCCGGTGAGCTGGCGCTTGAAGGCGTCCCGCGCGGGGCCGATCAGCAGTTCGTCGGCGGCCGAGACACCGCCGCCGATCACGAAGCAGGACGGGTCGAGGGCGGCGGCGAGGTTGGCGATGCCGACGCCGAGCCACTGGCCGATGTCCTGGAGCAGCTCGATGCACATCGCGTCGCCCTCGCGGGCCAGCTCCGTGATCATCGGGCCGGTGATGTCGCCGATCTGACCCTTGACGTGCTCGATGATCCCGTAGGCCACCGGCGAGTCGGCGGCGGCCAGCTCCTTGGCCTCGCGGACCAGCGCGTTGCCGGAGCTGTACTGCTCCCAGCAGCCGCGGTTGCCGCACGGGCAGCGGTGTCCGCCGGGGACGACCTGCATGTGTCCGAACTCGCCCGCGACGCCGAACTTGCCGCGCTTGACCTGGCCGTCCTCCAGGATCGCGCCGCCGATGCCGGTGCCCAGCGTGATCATGACCAGGTGGTCCTCGCCGCGACCCGCGCCGAAGCGCCACTCGGCCCACGCGGCGGCGTTGGCGTCGTTGTCGACCAGGACGGGCACCGCGAGGCGGCCCGCGAGGCGGTCGCGCAGCGGCTCGTTGCGCCAGGACAGGTGCGGGGCGAACAGGATGCGGTTGCGGTCGGCGTCGACCCAGCCGGCCGCGCCGATGCCGACCGCGTGCACGTCGTGCCGGTCGGAGAGGTCCAGGACCAGCTCGCAGATGGTGTCCTCGACCACCTTCGGGCTCTTGGACTTGTCCGGGGTCTCGGTGCGGACCTTCTCCAGGATGTTGCCGTCGGCGTCGACGACTCCCGCCATCACCTTGGTGCCGCCGATGTCGATGCCCACGGTGGGCACCCGGGGTGCGGTGAGGTGGGAGCGGCGCTCGCGGGTGCCGACCGTGCGCAGGGCCGGGGCGCGGCGGGAGCCGATCGGGGCGCTGAAGTTGCCGTAGGTGCTCATCGGCCTCGATTCTGCCTCACCGCCGGTATGGGTGCCGTACGGGGAAACACCAAGGCGGTTCAGGTCGGCCGCAATGTCCTGACATTGCGACCAAGTCGCCCGTCTTGGAGCGGATCTCCAGCGTCCCGCCGGGCCCGCTCGGGCGTTTCCCTACGGCCGCACGAGCAACTGGAACTCGAAGGAGTAGCGGCTCGGCCGGTACGTGTGCGTGCCGAACTCGACCGCGCGGCCGGTGTCGTCGAAGGTCACGCGCTGCATGGTGAGCAGCGGGGCGCCCGGCTCCTCGGCGAGCCGCTCGGCCTCGGGGGCGGTGGCGGCGCGGGCCCCGATGGACTGGCGGGCGCTGTGCAGGGTGATCCCGGCGGAGCGCATCAGCCGGTACAGGCCGGTGGCCTCCAGCTGGGCGGTGTCCAGGTCGAGCAGGCCCGGCGGGATGAAGTTGCACAGGTACGCCATCGGCTCGCCGTGCGCGAGGCGCAGCCGCTCGATGCGGTGCACGTCACTGTCCTCGGCCACGCCCAGGGCGGCGGCGACCTCGGCGGAGGCCGGGACCACGGTGTTGACGACGACCTTGGTGGCCGGACGCTGACCGGCCGTCTCCAGGTCGTCGTAGAGGCTGCTGAGTTCCAGCGGGCGCTTGACCTGGCTGTGCACGACCTGGGTGCCGACACCGCGGCGGCGCACCAGCAGGCCCTTGTCGACGAGCGACTGGATGGCCTGGCGGACGGTCGGCCGGGACAGTCCGAGGCGTGCGGCGAGCTCGATCTCGTTGCCCAGCAGGCTGCCGGGGGTGAGCGTTCCGTGCTCGATCGCGGCCTCCAGCTGCTGGGACAGCTGGAAGTACAACGGCACCGGGCTGCTCCGGTCCACGCTGAGGTCGAGTGTCACGGTCGGGTCCACATCTGGTTTCGGCACGGGCCGAGCGTAGCTCCGTGCCCGGTTGACGGGAAGTTGTGTAGTCCGATTGTCCGGACATATGCATTGACAGCGCGGGGTGTGCGACCACATTTTGTTCACATGCGCATCGGGGTCATCGGGACGGGCCGGATCGGCACCATTCACGCGAACACACTCAGCCGGCATCGCGATGTCGGATCCCTGATCCTGACGGACGCGGACGGCACGCGGGCGCAGGAGCTGGCGCTCCGGCTGGGTGAGACGGCCGCGCCCGGAGTGGACGAGATCTTCCGGTGGGGCGTGGACGCGGTGGTGATCACCACGGCCACCTCGGCGCACGCCGACCTCATCGGCCGGGCGGCGCGCTCCGGGCTCCCGGTGTTCTGCGAGAAGCCGATCGCCCTCGACCTGCCCGGCACCCTGCACGCGATCGGCGAGGTCGAGACGGCCGGGACGGTCCTTCAGATGGGCTTCCAGCGCCGGTTCGACGCGGGCTACGCGGGCGCGCGGGAGGCGGTGCGCGCGGGGCGGCTCGGGCGGCTGCACACCGTACGGGCGCTCACCTCCGACCAGGAGCCGCCGCCCGCCGCCTGGCTGCCGCTGTCGGGCGGGCTGTACCGGGACACGCTGATCCACGACTTCGACGCGCTGCGCTGGGTGACCGGGCACGAGGTGGTGGACGTGTACGCGGCCGGGTCCGACGCCGGGCCCGCGATGTTCCGCGAGGCGGGCGACGTCGACACCGCCGCGGCGGTCCTCACCCTCGACGACGGGACGCTGGCCACGGCGACGGCGACCCGGCTGAACGGGGCGGGCTACGACGTCCGCATGGAGCTCGCCGGGGAGCTGGACCAGATCGCGGTCGGCCTCGACGACCGCACCCCGATCGCGTCCACGGAGCCGACCGGCCCACCGGCCGCGGACAAGCCGTGGTCGGGCTTCCTGGAACGCTTCGGACCGGCCTACGAGGCCGAACTGAACGCGTTCGTCGAGGTGGTACGAGGTGAGCGCGCCAACCCCTGCGACGGGCGCGAGGCGTTGCAGGCGCTGCGGATCGCCGAGGCGTGCGAGGTGTCACGACGGGAGCGGCGTCCGGTGCGGTTGGCGGAGATCCCGGGTTGAGAGCCGCGGGGCGATCCTGCGCGTGAAAGACGCGCGGCGATCTTGGACTCAGGGGCACGCAGCAGTCCTGCGCCAAGAGACATGCGGCAATCCCGAGCTGGGAAGCGCGTCAATCCCGGACCGAGAGACATGCGGCAATGCCGGGCTGGGAACGCGCGTCAATCCCGGGCCGAGGGACGTGCGGCCATCCCAGGCGGCGAAACGCGCGTCGATCCCGGGCCGGGGGACGCCTGCCATCCTCGGCGGAGAGGCGTGCGGCCGGGTCACCACCGCAGCGGCAGGCTCCGCATCCCCCGCATCAGCATCCCCGGCAGCCACTCCCCGGCGGGGCCGTCGAGGGCCAGCCCGGGGGCTCGCTCCAGCAGCGTCCGGATGGCCGTCCGGCCCTCCAGGCGGGCCAGCGGTGCGCCCAGGCAGTAATGGATGCCGTGGCCGAAGGCGAGGTGGCCGCGGGCGTCGCGGTGGATGTCGAAGCGGTCGGGGGCCGGGTAGCGCACTCCGTCGCGGTCGGCCGCGGTGAGGCCGACCATCACCGCCTCGCCCCGCGCTATTCGCGTACCGCCGATCTCCAGAGGCTCGGCGGCGAATCGGAACGTGGCGTTCTCCACTGGACCCTCCCAGCGCAGCGTCTCCTCGATCGCCCCGTCGAGCAGGCTCATGTCGGCGCGCAGGGCGGCGAGTTGGTCCGGGTGGGTGAGCAGGGCGTGCACCCCGCTGGTGATGAGGTTGACGGTGGTCTCGTGGCCCGCGATCAGCAGGACGAAGGCCATGCCGCGCAGTTCCTGCGGCGAGAGGCGGTCGCCGTCCTCGGCGGTGGTGCGGATGAGATCGCCGAGGAGGTCGCCGCTCGGCCCGGCGGCCCTCTTGTCCTCGATGAGACCGGTGAGGTACTCGGCGAGCCGGACGAAGGCGTCGTACTCGCTCTCGGCGCTGGTGGGGGCGACGGCCTCGCCGGAGATCTTGCGGAACTCCGTGCGGTCCATCTCGGGGACGCCGAGGAGTTCGCAGATGACGGTCAGGGGCAGCGGGTAGGCGAGGGACTCCACCAGGTCGGCGCGGCCCTGCGGGAGCATCGCGTCGAGCAGGTCGTCGGTGATCTGCTGGATTCTGGGCCGGAGTTCCTCCACTCGGCGCATGGTGAAGGCGCGCGCGACCAGGGAGCGCAGCCGGGTGTGCTGCGGCGGATCGGCGACCAGGAGGTACCTGCCGATCAGCCCCTCGTCGAGGAACGTCATGCCGATCTTGCGGCCGTCCTTGCACAGGCGCGGGTCGCTGAGGGCCGCGCGCGCCTCCTCGTACCCCACGATCAGCCAGGTCTCGTGGTGGGCGTCGGGCGTCGGCAGCCGGACCCGGTGCACCGGGCCGCGGGCGCGCAGTCGCGCGTACACCGGATGCGGATCGGTGCGGAACGCGGCGCCGCACTCGCCCAGGTCGACCACTTCGCTCATCTCGGTCCCCTCCCCCTCGCACCGTCAACGCGCGGGGCCCCTCGACAGTGCCCGCCGACGGCACCCGAGCCCGAGGTTCCCGTCTCCGGTACCCGAGCCCCAAGCGCCCGTCACCGGTACCCAAGCCCCAAGTGCCCATCCCCGGTAGCCGAGCCCCAAGTGCCCGCCGCCGATGGACCTCGCTAGTGCCCGTCCTCCCCCGCTTCCTCCAGAAGCCCCGCGTCGTACGCCAGGAGGGCGATCTGCACACGGTTGTTGAGGTCGAGCTTGGCGAGGACGCGGGAGACATGCGTCTTGACCGTGGCGACGCTCATGTACAGCTCCGCGGCGATCTCGGCGTTGGACAGGCCGCGGCCGACGGCCACCGCCACCTCGCGCTCACGGTCGTTGAGGGCGGCGATGCGCGCACGCGCGCGTGCACGGCGTGTGTCGGCGGCCGCGCCGGCCGCGTGCTCCATCAACTGCCGGGTGACGCTGGGCGACAGGACGGGGTCGCCGGCCGCGACGCGGCGCACCGCGTCGACGATCTCGGCGGGCGGGGTGTCCTTGAGGACGAACCCGGCGGCGCCCGCGCGCAGGGCGCGCAGCACCTGGTCGTCGGCGTGGAAGGTGGTGAGGAGCACGACCTGCGGGGCGTCGGGCCGGGCGCGCAACCGCTCGGTGGCGGTGAGCCCGTCCACGGCCGGCATCCGGATGTCCATGAGGACCACGTCCGGGCGGGTGCGGTCGACGAGCGCCTCGACATCGCTTCCGTCGGCGGCCTCCCCGACGATCTCGATGCCGTCGGCACCACCGATCATCAGGGACAGGCCGGCCCGCACCAGCGGATCGTCGTCGACGAGGAGCAGTCTGATCGCGGTCATGTGGCTTACGTAATCACGGTTTCGGAGGATGCAGGGGCCATGCCGTCAGCCTCGCAGCACGGCTTCGTGCCGACCCGCAGCGGCCCGCTCTCCCGGCACGCGACGGGCGGCGCCGCTGTGGTCTCAAGTGCCGCGCCTCCCCGGAGGGAACCGGCTCCGGTCACCCATGCTCACCCCCACGGCAGCCACGCCCGCACCCCGAAGCCCCCGTCCGCCTCCGGCCCGTGCTCGAGGCGGCCGCCGGCCAGGGCCGCGCGCTCGGTGAGGCCGATCAGCCCCTGTCCGGACCCGGGTACGGGCGTCACCTCGCCGTCGGGTGCCGGGTTGCGGACGCTGATGGTGAGGCCCTCTCCGAGGGCGCCCTCGACCGAGACGGTGACCTCTGCGCCGGGGGCGTGTTTGCGGGCGTTGGTGAGGCCCTCCTGGGCGATGCGGTAGGCGGTGCGGCCGACGGAGGCGGGAACGGCGGCGGGGTCGGTGACGCGGGTGTCGAGGGCGACCTTCATGCCGGCCTCGCGGGACTCGGCGACCAGCGCGTCGAGGGCGGCGAGGGTGGGCTGCGGGCGGCCCGTGTCGTCCTGGTCGCCCGTCCGCAGGACGCCGATGATCTCCCGCAGGTCCTGCAACGCCTCGTGGGCGCTCTCCCGGATGACGCCAGCCGCTCGGGCGACCTCCTCCTGCGGGGCGTCGGGCCGGAACTCCAGCGCTCCCGCGTGGACGCTGAGCAGGGTCAGCCGGTGGGCGAGGACGTCGTGCATCTCGCGGGCGATGGCCTCGCGGGCCAGCCGCTGCGCCTGTTCCGCGCGGAGCCGGGCCTCGGTCTCGGCGCGCCGCGCGCGGTCCCTGAGGCTCAGCATGAGCTGCCGCTTGGAGCGCACGACCATGCCGCAGGCGACGACCACGGCGGTCAGCAGCACGACGATGATCACCACGGCGAGGTAGGGCAGATCCGGGTCGGGGCGCATCCAGAAGTAGAGCGGTACGAGCGCGAGATTGGCTCCGCCCACCCAGGCGACGTACCGGAAGGGCCGGTGCACGGCGAGGGTGAACAGGGCGATCAGACAGGCGCCGCCCGCGGTGTCGGAGACCAGCCCCACGGGGACCGTCGCGACGGCCAGCCCCAGCGGCCAGCGGCGGCGCAGCCAGACCGCGCCGCAGGCGACCGCGCCGATCAGCTGGTCGAGGTGGGCGAGGTTGTCCGGGACATCGGGGTTGTCGGCGAGGGACTCCGCGGCGAGCAGGCCGACGATCACGGCCAGCGCGAAGCAGCTGAAGTCGACGAGCCAATCGCGCGCGGTGCGCCGGGGCCGCCGGCCGGGGCGCCCGGCGTCCGGGTCGAGCTCGTTCAGGACGGCCGAGGGCAGCAGCCAGCGCCGCCCCGCGAAGAACCGGGGTACCGCCGGCTGTTTGTCACCGCTCACGGTCGACCAATCTACGCACGGAGGCCCGGCGTCACCTCCGCGCGGACGGGATCGCCTACCAAAGTCGCGGCAGGGGCGACTTTCGGCGCGGCGGGACCGAGCGGACCCGCTACTTCCGTCGGATGTGCCCCGCCCCGCGGCCGATGACTGTGGGGGGACCGCGGGGCGAGGGTCGTGCCATGAAGCAATTGCTGGAGCTGATCGGTTTTCTCGCCCTGGTGCAGGGCGTCGCCGGCCTCGTGAACGAGTTCACCGACTGGCACTGGGGTCTCGTGCAGAAGCTCGGCTTCCTCGACGGCTACGAGCTCTACGCGAGCATCGCGCTGGTCGTGCTGGCGATCGCGCTGTTCGCCGCCGCGGAGAGCCGCAAGGCCGGCTGAACGGGCTCAGCAGCCGTAGTTGATCAGGTCGAACGTGGCGTAGTGGTCCGCGGTGTAGTAGTCCTCCCGGTACTCCTCACCCGTCACGATGCGGCGCGCGCCGCGCGTGGAGGAGCCGGGCGTGATGACCGTGTACTCGTGGTAGTAGCCGGTCGACTGGCTGGGCAGGACGCCTTCCCGGTTCTGGAAGACGGTGCCGTCCTGGGAGTACGGGTAGGGGCCGCCCTGCTCGATCAGCTTCAGGGTGTCGTACGCCTGGGACGGCAGGTCGCTGTAACAGATGCTGCCGACGGCGGCGGCCGCCGGGGAGGCGGTGGCGACGGTGCCGCCGACGAGGAGGGCGGACAGGACGGCGGCTGCGGCGCCGATGCGGGTGATGCGTGGGGGGAATCTCATGCCCTCATGATGACGCGCGTAGACAGTGGCATGTCAATGACAACTCCGGAGATTTTCCCGTCAAGTCCGATGAGTTTTCCCGGAGTTAACCTGCCGACCGGCGCCCCCACGCGGTCCCCGCAAGCACCAGCGCCCCGCCCGCGAGACCGAGCGCGCCGAGGCGTTCGCCGCCGAGCGCGATGCCCGCCAGGGCGGCCCACAGCGGCTCGGTGCCGAGCAGCAGGCTGACCCGGGACGGGGAGGTCCGGCGCACCGCCCACATCTGCACGAAGAACGCGAAGAGCGTGCAGAACGCGGACAGGAACAGCAGCCCGGCCCACTCCCGCGCCCCGAAGTCCGCGGCCGTCCCCCACGGCGTGGCCTCGGCGCCGGTCGACAGCAGCGCGAACACCGCGACGGAGGCGCCGAGTTGGACGGTGGTCAGGGACAGCGCGTCGGCGCCTCGCACCGACTTGAGCCGGGACATGGCGAGGACGTGGACGGTACGGGCCAGGGCGGCGAGCAGCATCAGCAGGTCGCCGAGGGAGGGCCGGGTGAAGCCGCCGCCCTGGGTGAGCAGGACGACGCCGAGCACGGAGAGGGCGGCGGCGCCGAGGAAGGACCGCGAGGGGCGGGTGCGGGTGACGGCGGCCTCGGCGAGCGGCGTGAAGATCATGGTGAGGCTGATGATGAGGCCCGCGTTGGTGGCCGAGGTGTGGACGACGCCGTACGTCTCCAGGAGGAAGATCCCGCTGAGGATCAGGCCGAGCAGTCCGGCCCCGCGCCACTGGGCGGCGCTCAGGGTGCGCAGTGCGCGCCGTCCGGCGGTGACCAGGACCGGCAGGACGATCGCGAAGCGCAGCACCAGGACCGCGAGCACGGTCCGCGCGGTGGTGATGTCCTTGGCGGCGAGATAGCTCGCCCCCCACACGACCGCCACCAGCAGGACGGGCAGATCGGTCAGCCAGGTGCGGCGGGGCGCGAGGGCGCCCGGTACGGCGATCGAGGACATCGGTGCGGCTCTCCCGGTCTCCATCAACGGTGTGGAGACGTCGGTGGCTCGCACGTGGAGCGATCACCGTACCCGTGCGGCCGACCTGTGACCAGGCGTTTCCCGGGGGGTGAACTGGCCGTGCCCGGGGCGTGCCGGAGGTGCTGAGCCCGCTCCGGTGCCGGGAGGCGGCCGGCCTGCAGGCCGGCCTCGGCGGACTCAGCCCGCGTGTGTGGAGAACAGGCCTCCCGTCGGGCCCTGCTTGTCGCCGCCCTGGGCCTTCTTCAGGGCGTTGGCGAGGCTCTCGATGGTGAGGGACTGGAGGATGACGCGGCCGTTGCCCTCCAGGGTGGCCAGGGAGAGGCCCTCGCCGCCGAAGACCGCGTTCATCAGGCCCTGCCGGTTGAGGCCGCCGACGCGCTGGACGCCGTACTGGATGCCCTCCTCGAAGGCGACCACGCAGCCGGTGTCGACCTCGATGCGGCCGCCGAAGTCGGCGGGGTTGAGGTCGATGAAGTTTCCGGCGCCGGCGATGATCACGGTGCCGCGGCCGGTGAACTTCTCCAGGATGAAGCCCTCGCCGCCGCTGCGGCCGGTGCGACCGCCCTGGAAGGCGATGCCGAAGTCGACGGTGGACTCGGCGGCGACGAACGCGTCCTTCTCCGCGAACCACGCGCGCGTGCCGTCCAGCTCCAGGGCGCGCATCTCGCCCGGCAGGACGCCCGCGAAGCCGACGGTGCCCTCGCCGCCGGTGGACGTGAAGTACTGGAACGCCAGCGACTCGCCCGCGAGGGCGCGCTGGCCGACCTGCATGGCGGTGCCCATGGCCTGGCGGAGCATGCCGCCCATGCCGCCCGCGCCGCCTTGGGGCTGCTGGGCACCGCCGCTGCCGGACGGGCCGCTGAGCCGGGTCTCCATGGTCACGTTCGTGGTCTTGAACAGGAACTTTCCGGCCTCGCAGTACACGGTCTGGCCGGGCTGGAGGTTGACGACCGCCATCTGCATGGCGTTGCCGACGATTTCTTGCTGAAGGGTCACGTGGGGAGAACGCGGGAAACGGAGGAAAGAGTTCCAGGCCTGCGATCGTGATGTCCGTTCGCCGCCAGCACGCGCGTGTGCGGGCCGCTGGGATTGACCCATGACAACGACTCAGACAACTCTGCACGGCAAGATCGCTCTGGTCACCGGCGGCAGCCGCGGCATCGGTGCGGCGACCGTCCTGAAGCTCGCCCGGGAGGGCGCGGACGTGGCGCTGACGTATGTGAACGGCAAGGAGGCGGCCGAGGACGTCGTACGGCGCGTCGAGGCACTGGGGCGCCGTGCGGTGGCGCTGCGCGCGGACTCCGCGGACGCCGAGGAGGCGGCGGGGGCGGTGACCCGCACGGCGGAGGCGCTCGGCGGGCTCGACGTGCTGGTGAACAACGCGGGCGTGGGGGTGCTGGGTCCGATCGAGGGGCTGCCGGTCGCGGAGGTGGACCGGGTGCTGGCGGTGAACGTGCGCGGGGTGTTCCTGGCCTCGCAGGCGGCGGCAGCGCGGATGGGGGCGGGCGGGCGCATCATCACGATCGGCACCTGTATGACCCAGCGGGTCCCCGGGCCCGGCGGCACTCTCTACGCGATGAGCAAGGCGGCGCTGGTGGGGCTGACGAAGGCGCTGGCCAGGGAGCTGGGTGGGCGGGGGATCACGGCGAACATCGTGCATCCCGGCCCGACGGACACCGACATGAACCCGGCCGACGGGCCGTATGCGGCGGGGCAGGCCGCGATGACGGCGCTGGGGCGGTTCGGGACGGCCGAGGAGGTGGCGGGGACGGTCGCGTATCTGGCGGGGGCGGAGTATGTGACGGGGGCGGAGTTCTCGGTGGACGGGGGGCATGCGGCGTGAGGCAGGGCTTTTCCCGCCCCCGCCGCCCCCACCCGTCCCCTCACTGGAGGCCGCCGCCCCCCAGACCCCTGCTTCGGCCCTGAACGGGCCTCGTCCTCGAACGCCGGACGGGCTGAGTGCGTCAGACCGTCCGGCGTTCGCACAGGGACGAGCAGTGGGTCAGCCGCCCAGCTCCTGGTGCCTCGCCCTCAGCGTCGCCGCGCCCGTCTCCGTCAGCGAACCGAACAGTCGCAGCCGCGAGATGCCGCCGTCCGGGTAGATGTCCACGCGCGCGTGCGTCCCGATCGCCGGGGCCGGGAGGACGAAGCGGTGGTTGGTGTCGGGCTGGAGGCGGGTGCGCGGGAGGATCTCCTGCCAGTCGCCGGTCTCGCCGTCCTGGACCGACACCGACGCCCAGCCCGCGCTGTTGCCCTTCAGATACGCCGTGTCGATCTCGATCGCGCGGATCCGGGACTGGGACACCAGGCGGTAGCGGATCCAGTCGTTGCCCTGGTCGCGGCGGCGCCGGGTCTCCCAGCCGTCGTCCATCTTGCGGGAGCGGCCCGGCTGGATGGTGTTGGTGGCCGGGGAGTAGAAGAGGTTGGAGGCGTCCTCGGCCCGGCCGCCGTTCTCCAGGGCGACCACGTCGAAGGTGCCCAGGACCGACAGCCACTCGGGGTCGGGTACGACCTCGCCGTACACGCGCAGGCGGGCGATGCCGCCGTCGGGGTGCTGGTTGACCCGGAGGTGGGTGAAGCGCTGCTCCACCGAGACCTCGAAGCCGTTGGCCGCATGGCCGCCCACCGGGGTGCGCGGGACCAGCGTCGTCCACTTCACGTCGTCGCCGAGGAGTTCCTCGGGGGACGGGGCGCCCGCCACCGACGTGCCCTCGACCGACACCGCCTGCGGGTAGTTGCCGCGGAAGTGGGCCGTGTCGACGACGATCCCGCGGATCACGCCGGGCGCGCCGAGGCGGACCAGCGCCCAGTCGTGGTCCTCGGCCGTCGGCCACGGGTGCTCGGCGGAGACACCGCGGCGGCGGCGCGTCTCCCAGCCGTCCATGATCTTGCCCTTGTGCCCGAAGTGCTCGGGGTCGAACTCGGCGCGCTCGGGCAGCAGGAGGTTCTCGCGCTGGGCGAAGAACTCGTCGTTGGCGGCGATGACTCCGGCACCGAGCTGCCTCGCGGCGAGGTCGGCGTAGTGGGTGAAGGGGAAGTCGGCGGTGCGGTAGTCGGCGTACGGGTCACCGCCGCCGTACGGGTTCGCGTCGCCGGTGAAGCTCGAAATCGCCGTCAAAGGTCTGCCTTTCAGGAGTCGGCCGATGCGGGTGCGGTGGTGGGATCAGGGGGTGCGGGTGAGGAGACGGCCCTTCGGCTCGGTGAACTCGCCGTCCGCGACGATGCGTTCGCCGCGCAGCCAGGTCGACTTCACCACGCCGTACAGGGTCTTGCCCGCGTAGGCCGTCACGCGGTTGCGGTGCTGGAGCTCGGCCGGGTCGACGGTGAAGGTCTCGTCGGGGGCGAGGACCGCGAAGTCGGCGTCGCGGCCGGCCTCGACGGCGCCCTTCTGGCCGAGGCCGACCAACTCCGAGGTGCGCGTGGACATCCAGCGGACGACGTCCTCGAGCGAGTGGCCCCGCTTCCGCGCCTCCGTCCACACCGCCGCCAGGCTCAGCTGGAGGCCGGAGATGCCGCCCCATGCCGTGGCGAAGTCGTCGGTCTTCAGGTCGGCCGTGGACGGCGAGTGGTCGGTGACCACGCAGTCGATGGTGCCGTCGGCCAGCGCCTGCCAGAGCAGGTCCTGGTTGGCGGACTCGCGGATGGGCGGGCAGCACTTGAACTCGCTGGCGCCGTCCGGGACTTCCTCGGCGGTGAGCGTCAGGTAGTGGGGGCAGGTCTCGACCGTGATGCGGACGCCCTCGGCCCGGGCGGCGGCGATGAGCGGCAGGGCGTCGCTCGACGACAGGTGCAGGACGTGCACGCGCGCGTCCAGCCGCTTCGCCTGGGCGATGAGCTGGGCGATCGCGGTGTCCTCGGCGTCGCGCGGCCGGGAGGCCAGGAAGTCGGCGTACCTGGGGCCGCCCTGCTGGGGGGCCGCCGCCAGGTGGTGCGGGTCCTCGGCGTGCACGATCAGCAGGCCGCCGAAGGAGGCGATCTCGGCCAGGGACTGGGCGAGCCGGTCCTGGTCCAGGTGCGGGAACTCGTCGACGCCGGAGGGCGACAGGAAGGCCTTGAAGCCGAAGACGCCGGCCTCGTGCAGCGGGCGCAGGTCCTTGACGTTGTCGGGCAGGGCGCCGCCCCAGAAGCCGACGTCGATGTGGGCCTTGTCGGCGGCGACGTCCTTCTTGACGCGGAGGTTGTCGACGGTGGTGGTCGGCGGGAGGGAGTTGAGGGGCATGTCGACGAGGGTCGTGATGCCGCCGGCCGCCGCCGCGCGCGTGGCGGTCCAGAAGCCCTCCCACTCGGTGCGGCCGGGGTCGTTGACGTGCACGTGGGTGTCGACCAGGCCGGGCAGGACGACGTGGTCGCCGACGTCCTCCAGGCGGGCGCCGGAGGGGACTTCGGCGTCGTACGGCAGTACGGCCGTGATCTTTCCGGCGGCGACCGCGACCGAGGCGGCGCGCGTCCCTTCCGGAGTGATGACGCGCGTCGAGCGCAGCACCAGTTCAGCGTCGGACACCCGGACCCCTCTCTGTCACCGGTTTACTTCCACGTAACGGAATTCAACTTTCTGTTGAAGGAGTCTTCACTCCCGTTCTCACGCCGTCAAGGGCACACTGCCCTACGAGGGCGGTCGCGCCCACACTCTGGACGTTTCCATAAAGCGGAATTAGAATTCCGACAGGCAGAACGTAGCTACGCACAACAAGGGAGTCAACCGACTGCCGGGTAGGCTTCTGCCCTTCCTGCCAGGTCCCGAAAGGAACGCGCCGTGCCGACGTCCAGCGCCAGCACCACCGACTCCGCCAAGTCCGCCGGTGGCGGGGTCCAGTCCCTCGAGCGCGCCTTCGATCTGCTGGAGCGGATGGCGGACGCGGGCGGCGAGGTCGGCCTCAGCGAGCTCTCCGCGACCAGCGGGCTGCCGCTGCCCACCATCCACCGCCTCATGCGGACGCTGGTGGCCTGCGGTTACGTCCGCCAGCAGCCCAACCGCCGCTATGCGCTGGGCCCCCGCCTGATCCGCCTCGGCGAGTCCGCCTCCCGCCTGCTCGGCACCTGGGCCCGCCCCTACCTCGCCCGCCTGGTCGAGGAGACCGGCGAGACGGCGAACATGGCGCTGCTCGACGGCGACGAGATCGTCTACGTCGCCCAGGTGCCCTCCAAGCACTCGATGCGCATGTTCACCGAGGTCGGCCGTCGCGTCCTGCCGCACTCCACCGGTGTCGGCAAGGCCCTCCTCGCCGATGTCCCGGACGCCGAGGTGCGCGCGCTGCTCTCCCGTACCGGCATGCCGGCCGCCACGGAGAAGACGATCACCACGCCGGACGGCTTCCTCGCGGCCCTGGCCGACGTACGGCAGCTCGGGTACGCCGTCGACGACAACGAGCAGGAGATCGGCGTCCGGTGCCTCGCGGTGTCGGTGCCCAACTCCCCCACCGCCGCCGCCATTTCCATCTCCGGCCCGGCGGGACGGGTCACCGAGGCGGCGACGGACAAGATCGTGCCGGTGCTGCAGCAGGTGGCGACGGAACTCTCGGAGGCACTGGCCAGCCAGAGCCCCGCGTGAGAACCGTCCGACGGCCCTGAAGACGGCGCCGCCGGAGAGCCTGGCCGACCCCGGCCATCAGGTGCAGCCGGGGGCGGGACGGGGGTGGCGGCTGCCGGAGCCGTACTTGTTCGCGCTCGCCGAGTACGGGCTCCCGGAGGACATCCTCACAACGCCGTCGCTCCGGACCGCGGCCGAGCCGACGTGCGTACCCCGCCTGACGGGGCCGCGCGAGCGCGAACCGGCCACCGCGGACGACCGGTTCCACGACCTGGGGCTGTGGGGCAGCGACGGACTGACGCCGAGGATCGAGTCGGTACGGGACGACGGCGACGCCCCACTCGGCCGGTGCGACGGCTGTGAACGGATCGTGCTGCGGGGGGGGCGAGCGCATCAGCCTCCGCGGCGGCGGCCCGCGGAGTCCGTGGGGCGGGTCGGTCACGGACCGCGGGTGCCGACGCTCAGCCGCGTCCCGGCTCCCCGAACAGGTCCACCGCGTCCCGCACGTCCGACAACCCCCGCGACAGGGCGCTGACCGACCCGATCGCGCCCGCGATCAGCAGCAGCGAGCGGCGCAGCCGCGGGATCTCCGGAGCCCCGTCGCTCGTCATCGCGGCCAGCGCGGCGAGTTCGTCCTCGGCGATCACGCGGTCGGGGAACTCGGCCGGGTGCGCGGCGAGTTCGCGGCGCAGCCGGGACACCGCGGTCCGCAGTTCCGCCACCCTCGGATCGTCCTCGTCGCTGCCGGTCACTGGCCTCTGTCCCAAGCTCCGCAACACAGCTCTCCCCCCGCCGCACTCCGTCGTGCGCCGCACCTCGTGATCCCGCCCGAAACAGCCCCGTGGCGCTGGTCGGGCGCCGGGGGACGCGGGTCAGTAAACGCCACCCCGGGCGCGCCGCGCCACTCCACGGACCGAAATTCAGCCCCTCGAAACCGGCCACTTGCCCGGACGTCAGGTATGCAGGACGCATGACGGACAACGAGGACCAGGTGGCCGGGCTGCTGCTGGCCGCCGGCGGCGGACGGCGGCTCGGCGGGCGGCCCAAGGCGCTGCTGGATCATCGCGGCAGGCCACTGGTGGAGCACGCGGTGGGCGTCCTGCGCGCGGCGGGCTGCACGCGCGTGCACGTGGTGCTGGGGGCGGCCGCCGACGGCGTACGGCAGCGGGCCGCTCTCGACGGCTGTGTGGTCGTCGAGAACCCGGAGTGGGCCGACGGCATGGGCTCCTCGCTTCGAGCCGGTCTCGAGTCGCTCTCCGGGACGGGCGCGCGGGCGGCGCTGGTGTCACTCGTCGACCAGCCCGGCATCGGGGCGGAGGCGGTCGCGCGCGTGCGCGGTGCGTACGCGTCCCCGGACTCCCTGGCCGCCGCCGCCTATGACGGCGTGCGCGGGCATCCCGTGCTGTTCGGGTCGGCGCACTGGGCGGGGATCGCTGCCGCCGCCACCGGGGACCAGGGGGCCCGCGCCTACCTGAAGGAGCACGCCGCGCAGGTCGCGCTCATCGAGTGCGGCGACATCGCCCGGCCCTACGACATCGACACCGTCGCCGACCTGCACCACCTTGAGTGAACGAGGTGGCACCGAGCGCCACCTTTCCTCGACCCGGAGAATCTCGACATCAACAAACCATTGAACTTCCACGATGAGGAAACTAGTATCCACTGATCAGAAGCGCCCTACCGCTCCGGGGGCGTTGCCCGCCGTACCCGGTTCGACTGGCACCCGGTGCCACGCTCGCTGAAGGAAGTGACAGCTCATGTCCGCACCAGCGCCGTCCCCGCTGGCCATCGTCGACGCCGAGCCCCTGCCCCGGCAGGAAGAGGTCCTCACCGACGCGGCCCTCGCCTTCGTGGCCGAGCTGCACCGCCGGTTCACGCCCCGTCGTGACGAGCTCCTCGCCCGCCGTGCCGAGCGCCGCGCCGAGATCGCCCGCACCTCCACCCTCGACTTCCTCCCGGAGACCGCCGCGATCCGCGCGGACGACTCCTGGAAGGTCGCCCCCTCCCCCGCCGCCCTGAACGACCGCCGGGTCGAGATCACCGGCCCCACCGACCGCAAGATGACCATCAACGCCCTCAACTCGGGCGCCAAGGTCTGGCTCGCGGACTTCGAGGACGCCTCCGCACCCACCTGGGAGAACGTCGTCCTCGGCCAGGTCAACCTCGCCGACGCCTACACCCGGAACATCGACTTCACCGACGAGAAGTCCGGCAAGTCGTACGCCCTGCGCCCGAACGACGAGCTCGCGACGGTCGTCATGCGCCCGCGCGGCTGGCACCTCGACGAGCGCCACCTCGTCGACGCCGACGGCAAGCAGGTCCCCGGCGCCTTCGTCGACTTCGGCCTCTACTTCTTCCACAACGCCCAGCGCCTGCTCGACCTCGGCAAGGGCCCTTACTTCTACCTCCCGAAGACCGAGTCGCACCTCGAAGCCCGCCTGTGGAACGACGTGTTCGTCTTCGCGCAGGACTACGTCGGCATCCCGCAGGGCACCATCCGCGCCACCGTCCTGATCGAGACGATCACGGCGGCGTACGAGATGGAGGAGATCCTCTACGAACTCCGCGATCACGCCTCCGGGTTGAACGCCGGCCGCTGGGACTACCTGTTCTCCATCGTGAAGAACTTCCGTGACGGCGGCGCCAAGTTCGTCCTCCCGGACCGCAACGCGGTCACGATGACGGCCCCGTTCATGCGGGCGTACACCGAACTCCTCGTCCGCACCTGCCACAAGCGCGGCGCGCACGCGATCGGCGGCATGGCGGCGTTCATCCCGTCCCGCCGGGACGCCGAGGTCAACAAGGTGGCCTTCGAGAAGGTCCGCGCCGACAAGGACCGCGAGGCCGGCGACGGTTTCGACGGCTCCTGGGTCGCCCACCCCGACCTGGTCCCGATCGCCATGGAGTCCTTCGACAAGGTCCTCGGCGACAGGCCCAACCAGAAGGACCGCCTCCGCGAGGACGTCCACGTCGAGGCCGCCGACCTCATCGCGATCGACTCGCTGGAGGCCAGGCCGACGTACAACGGCCTCGTCAACGCCGTCCAGGTGGGCATCCGTTACATCGAGGCGTGGCTGCGCGGGCTCGGTGCGGTCGCCATCTTCAACCTCATGGAGGACGCGGCCACCGCCGAGATCTCCCGCTCGCAGATCTGGCAGTGGATCAACGCGGGCGTCGAGTTCGAGAACGGTGAGAAGGCCACCCCGGAGCTGGCCCGCAAGGTCGCCGCCGAGGAACTCGCCAGCATCCGCGCCGAGTCGGGCGAGGAGGCGTTCGCCGCCGGGCACTGGCAGCAGGCTCACGACCTGCTGCTGGAGGTGTCCCTCGACGACGACTACGCGGACTTCCTCACCCTGCCCGCGTATCAGCAGCTCAAGGGCTGACCTACTCCCGCACGGCCTTGTCCGAGTGGCCCAGGGACTTTCCCGGGGCCACTCGGTCGCGTACGGCCTGCTTCACGGCCGTCGGCTCCGGGAAGCCCTGTTCGCGCCGGTCCCAGACGACCTCGCCGTCGACCCGGACGACGAAGACGCCGCCGGTGCCGGGCTTGAGGGAGAGTTCGCCCAGCTCCTGCTCGAAGGTGGTGAGCAGCTCCTGGGCCAGCCAGGCCGCGCGGGGCAGCCAGCGGCACTGGGTGCAGTACTCGATCTGCACGACGGGACTCATCCGAGGTGTACCGACCAATCCTGTTCCGCGGCCGGCTTGCCGTGCAGGTCGGGCACCCGCTTCAGCCAGTCCGGCCTGCCCTGCTGTGTCCTGGCCGCCCGGAGGGCCTCCTCCGCGGCGAGTTCCTCCAGGGAGGGGAAGTCGGTGGGGAGCCAGGCCCCGGAGGCCCGCACGCGCGCGTACAGGTACTCGACGTAGGCCTCGCGTGCCTCGTCCGGCGTCGTGAAGTCGGTCAGCCAGGCGTCGGGGACCTCGGCGACGATCCGGCGCAGCAGTTCCTCGGTCACCTTCGGCGCCAGCTCCGCGTCGGCGGCCCGGACGTCGGGGGCGTAGTGGCCGAGGGCGTGGTGCCGGAAGTCGTAGCGCTTGGCGGGGTCCGAGCCGTCCCAGCGGTGGTGGAAGACGAGCGCCGCCCCGTGGTCGATCAGCCACAGGCGCGGCGGCGCGACGCCGAGCGTGGGCCACACCATGAGGTTGGAGCTGTGGACGGTGCGGTCCACGTTGACGGTCAGCGCGTCCAGCCAGACGATCCGGCCCGCCTCCAGCGGGTCGACCGGGAAGACCTTGGCGACCTCCGGGGTGAAGTCCCGGGCACCCGGCAGATGGTCCATGCCGAGGTTGAGACCCGCGCTGGCGCTGTGCAGCTCCCGCACCTCCTGGTGGGGCTCGCTGTCCGCGATCGCCGGGTCGAAGTGAACCAGGACCAGCTCCGGGAAGCGCAGCCCGAGGGCCCGTGCCAGCTCGCCGACGATCACCTCGGCGACCAGCGCCTTGCGGCCCTGCGCGGAACCGGTGAACTTCACGACGTACGTCCCCAGGTCGTCGGCCTCGACGACTCCGGGAACGGAGCCGCCGGACCGCAGCGGGGTCACGTATCGAACAGCAGTCACATCGCGCAGCACACCCGCCAGGGTATGTCAGCGCTCACCGGGACAGCGGGTTGGGCAGCGGCAGGTAGCGGGCGTCGGCGCCGTCCGCCTCGGTCCACCGCAGCAGCAGGTTCGTCTTGCCGGGGAGGGTGGGCGAGGCGAGCAGGGTCGCGATCTCCGGGAGGTCGTGACGGGCCAGCTCGCGGCGCAGTGCGGGCCAGGGGTCCAGGCCGGGGTGGCGTTCGGCGAGGACGGCGGCGACCTCGCACAGGTGGTTCACGACGAGGGTGTACACCAGCCGCTCCCACCCGGCCGCCCGTTCCACGTCCGCCAGCAGCTTCACGCCCTCGGCGTCCCGGAACAGCGCCTGCACGGGCAGCCCGTCGGCGTCCACGGCGACCAGCGTGTTCTGCAGGTGCGCCTCGAGTACGACGCCGTGGTCGGCGAAGGCCGTGAGGGCGGGCGGCACGACGGTGCGCAGGTACGCCTCCCACCAGGCCGCACCACCGGAAGGGCAGCCGGACGGGCTGCTGGACGGGCCTCCGGGCAGGCCGCCGGACGGACTGCCGGACGGGCAGCCCGCGAAGCCCTCCACCAGGCCCGCGGCGAGCAGCGGGGTGGTGCCGGGCCGGAGGTGGCCGTGGAAGCCGTCGCGGACCAGGACCGCCAGCTCCTCGAAGGCGAAGCCGGCGGTGCGGTAGCCGCGGTCGGAGAGCCAGGCCGCCGGGCCGCCGGCGAACGCCACTGCCGCCGCCCGGTCGGTCCTGCGGAGCTTGCGCAGGTCGTGGCGCCACAGGCGGCGGATGTCGTTGGTGATGCGCACGTCCAGACTGAACTTCAGGAACAGGTCGCGCTCGGGGGCGTACAGCGTGCGGATCGCGGCCGTGGGCCAGGCGTCGAAACCGGTGGTGCCCAGGCGGATCAGCCGGCCGTCGGCGAAGGCGTCCGTGAGGTCGACGAGGCCGAGCTGCCAGGGGTGGGCGGGCAGCAGCCGGTAGCCGGGCGGGGCCTCGCCGAGTGCGTCCAGCGCGGCGGTGTCGCCCTCTTCGACGACCGCGTCCTCGCGCACGCCGAGCAGGGTCAGCGGGAAGCGGGCGTACGCCTCGGGCGCGTAGGGCAGCCAGCCGGCGGCCGGACCGCCGCCGCGCGCCTTCGGGGCGGGGTGGTACGGATGGCCGGTGAGCAGGGATTGTTCGGAGAGCAGGTACGGGTCCGTGGGTGGCGTCGCACGCGCGCGTGCCGCCAGCAGGGCGGCCACCGCGTCCCGGCTGTCGATCATCTCGGCGGGCAGTTCGTGGTTGGACCGGCCGGTGTGGAGGGTCAGTTCCTCGGCGACGAGCTTGACGAGCTCGGTGTGGCCGATGTGGCGCCAATGGCCGTCGACCTCCACCTCGGGTTCCGCGGGCCGCCGCTCGCCCCGCACCCGCAGCAACCGGCCACTGGGCAGCCGGTGCACACGCGCCTCACCGGGGCCCGAAAGCCCCGCGCCGGAGCCCTGCAGCCCCGGGCCGGAGCCCTCAAGCCCCGCGCCGGAGTCCGGAAGCGCCCCGCCCGAGCCCGGAGACATCGCATCGGCGCCAGGAGGCGTCGCGCCGGCGCCCGGGAGTGCCTCGGCGACCTCGCGCAGCAGGCAGTTGAGCAGCGGCGCGGCAGCATAGGTGTCGGCGGCGGCCGGGGGGATGAGGTCCACGCGTTTCACTCGTTCTCTACGTGCGGGCGGAGACGATCAGTATCGCTGTCGCCGACGCCCCGCCGTGCCCCCGATCCGTACCCCGAGGAGCTCCTCCGTGCACCGTTCCCCCGCCGCCGAGGCCGAGGTCGCCCAGGACCTGGCCGCAGTGCGCCCCGACCTGGTGTCGCGGTACGCCGCCGAGCTGCCGGGCGCCCGGGCCGCCGTGCTGACCCGGCTGTGGCGGGCGCTGGCGTCCGAGCCGCTGCCCTGGATCGCCGGTCGCGGCAGCGGCGGCGACGGCCTCGCCCTGCGTCTTCGGGACGGGCGCCGCCTCGACGGCCCGGCGGCCGACCCGTACGCCACCGCCGCGTACGTCACCGTCGTACGGCTCGACGGCACGGCGTACGACGATCCGGCCCGGCTCGTGACCGACCTCGGCGTACCGCACGGCGACGGACTGGCGGCCGAACTCGGCCACAGTGTCGCCTCGTTGGCGCTGTCGCGGGCCGGGCAGCCGGCGGTCCCCCCGAAGGAGTGGCCCGCCACCGACTGGGAGTGGGAGCAGCGGGTCGTGGACGGGCATCCGTTCCACCCCAACTGCCGTTCCCGGCCCGGCTTCTCGGTGGCGGAGCAACTGGCGTACGGGCCCGAGCACCGGCCGCTGGTCGGGTTGCGGCTGCTGCCGGTACGGGCGGACGAGTGCCTGGTGAGCGGTGCGTGGCCGGACGGACTGCGGGACGGGGCGCGGCTGTTGATCCCGGTGCATCCGTGGCAGGCGGCCCATGTGCTGAAGCGGGCGGGCGAGCAGGGCCCCGACGCGCATCCGCTGATGTCGCTGCGCACCCTGGCCCTGGCCGGCGATGGCCCGCATGTGAAGACCGCGTTGAGCGCCCGGCTGACGTCGTCGGTGCGGGACATCTCGGTGTACTCGATCGGCATGTCGGCGACCCTCTCCGCCTTCGCGGAGTCGCTCGCCGCCCGCACGGACGGCCTCCTGCACTTCACCCGCACCCTGGGCGCGGCCACCGCCGGCTCGCCCGACCTGGCCGCGGTGGTGCGTGAGTCGCCGCAGGGGTACGCGGGGAGCGGCGAGCGGGTCGTGCCGGTGGCCGCGCTCGCCACCACCGGCCTGCCGTCGAACCCGGCCTGGCTCGCGGACTTCACGCGGCTGGCGCTCACCGTCGGGCTGAAGCTGCTGGATTTCGGGGTGGCGTTGGAGGCACACGGCCAGAACCTCCTCGTCGTGCTGTCGGCGACGGGAGCGCCGCTGCGGCTCGTCTACCGCGACCTCGCCGACATCCGGGTCAGCCCGGCACGGCTGGCCCGGCACGGCATCCCGGTACCGGAGTTGACCGGGCGGGTGGTCACCGACGACCCAACCGCCCTGCGGCGCAAGCTGTTCGGGGCGCTGGTGGCGGGTGCGCTGGCGGGAACGGCGGGTTCGGGGGCGGCGTTGGGCGCGGCGCTGGACACCGTCGTACGAGATCTTCCGCGCACGCCGGATCTCGTGGCGCTCCGTGAGGACCCGCTGCCCACGAAGGCGTTGACGTCGATGCGGCTGTCGCCGGGGGTGCCGGGGGACCAGTGGGCCGAGCTGCCCAACCCCCTGTCGTGACGCCTCGTTTTGGAGCGCGGCACCCCTGGTCAATAAGATCCGCCGATGATCACACGTAAACGGCTGGCGGTGGGAGTGTGCGCCCTGCTCGCCGCCCTCACGGCCGGGATCGCCCTCCCGACCGGGGCGGCCGCCGGCGAACCCACGGGCGAGGCCACGCCCCAGGTCGACCTCGTCCTCGACGTGAGCGGCTCCATGCGGACGGCGGACATCGACGGCGGCTCCCGCATGGCGGCGGCGAAGCGGGCCTTCAACGAGGTGCTGGACGCGACGCCGGAGGAGGTCCAGCTCGGCATCCGGACCCTCGGCGCCAACTACGCGGGCGACGACCAGAAGACGGGCTGCAAGGACACCGCGCAGCTCTACCCGGTCAGTACGCTGGACCGCACCGAGGCCAAGACGCAGGTGGCGACCCTCTCGCCCACCGGCTGGACGCCGATCGGCCCGGCGCTGCTGAAGGCCGCCGACGACTTCACCGACAGCGCCTCCTCCAAGCGGATCGTGCTGATCAGTGACGGCGAGGACACCTGCGCCCCGCTCGACCCGTGCGAGGTGGCCCGGGAGATCGCGGCCAAGGGCATCGGTCTGACCATCGACACCCTGGGCCTGGTCCCGAACACCAAGATGCGGCAGCAGCTGAGCTGCATCGCGGAGGCGACCGGCGGTACCTACACCTCGGTCGAGCACAGCGACGAACTCTCCGACAAGGTCAACCAGTTGGTGGACCGCGCGGCCGATCCGGTGGTGACGCCGGTGGCCACGGAGGGCGCCGCGCAGTGCGCGAAGGCGCCCACGCTGAAGTCCGGGCTGTTCACCGACCGCGAGGAGTTCGGGCAGCAGCGCTGGTACCGGGTGGACGTCGAGCCCGGCCAGGAGCTGCGCGCCTCGGTGAGCGTGGCGGCCGACCGGGCCGTGAACCCCTCCTACGGGGTGCTGCTGCGGGCGGTGACCGTGCACGGCCGCGAGATCGTGCGCGGTGAGGCGTCGGGCGACGGCCGTACGGATGTGATCTCGACGGGGCTGCGCTATCCGAAGGCGGACAGCGACGAGGACGACGCGGCAGCCGAGGCCGTGTGCCTCCAGGTGACCAACTCCTTCTCGGCCGCCTCCGGGGTGAAGACCACGCCGGGTCTGCCGCTGGAGCTGACCGTGGACGTCGTGGACGCGCCGTCCTCGTCCAGTGACGTGGCCTCGTTCGGTCTCGGGCGCGGCTGGTGGCTGCTGGGCGCGCTGATCCTCGCCGGCTTCCTCGCCGGTCTCGTCTGGGGCTGGCTGTCGCGCTGGCGGGTCGCGGTCTGGAGGACCAACTGATGCGGATCACACGAGTGCTGGGTGCGGCGCTGCTGATGCTGGGGCTCGCCGCGACACCCGCGGCGGCCGACGCGTCGCCTTCCCCGTCGGCCTCTTCCGACGGGGACGCCCCCACGACGGCCGGTACGTCGTTCCGTACCGCGACCGAGTTCGAGCAGGGGCAGCAGGCCACCGCGAGCGGCTCCACCGGTGACTACCTGTACTGGTCGTTCCCGGCGGACGCCGGGCAGCGCCCCACCGTCGAGGCGACGGTGAAGCTGCCCGAGACGCATGCCGGGCAGACCTGGCAGGTCGACGTGTACGACGGGCTGCGGCGCCGCCAGGCCTGCCAGTACGGGGCGCAGACGCGCACGGCCGCGGCCGACGCGACGACCGTGGAGCTGGCGTGCGTGCTGCGCACGGTCCGCGCCTGGTCGGAGCCGTGGGCGAACGACCCGCTGCCGGGCACGTACTACGTCCGCCTGACGGCGGTCGGCCTCACGACCGCCGACCTCGGTCAGCCGGTCCAGGCCTCGGTCGAGGTGCACTCCAAGGACATCGGCGGCGCGGCGGCGGTGGACGGCTCGCTGGCGAAGCCGCTGGTGCCGGGCATCGCGATGACGGCGCAGGACGAGTCCGCCGAGGACGACTCGTCGGCGTCCGCCGTGCTCTCCAGCATCGAGCCGGAGGACGGCTGGTCGGGCGGCTGGTGGTCCGACCGCTGGGTGTGGACCGCGGTGGGCGGCGTGCTGGCCGCGCTCGCGGGCGTCGGCGGGTACTCGCTGACGCGCGGGGCCGGGCGGCCTTCGCGGGTGCCGCCGAGCGCCTGACGTCCAGTCGAGGGGCCCGCTGCGCAACGGCAGCGGGCCCTTTTTCATGCGCTTCTGAGCCCCTTGGCCAGCGTCCCGTCGCCGTCCACCTCGATGCGGCCGGCCCGTACCGCGTCGGTGACGCTCACCTCCCCGCGTCCGATGGCCGTACAGGTGTCGCCGTCCATGGTGAGGCGGGCGTCCGGCTCGCCGGGGGTGCGGCCGTGGCCGTAGACCGGGCCGTCCTCGGCGCCGACGTACAGATGGAAGTCCCCTTCCTCCAGGCGGACTTCGACGATCCCTTCGCCCTCCAGGGCGCGCAGCAGCGGCAGCGCGAACCAGTGCGCCCGTACCGCGTCGGTGGGCCGCCGCTCCCGCAGTTCCGCCTCGCCCCACGCACCCAGCGCCTGGATGACGGGCAGCAACTCCCGCCCTCTGACGGTGAGTTCGTAGACGTAGGCGGCGCCGGGCGGGGGCAGCCTGCGCCGGGTGGCGAGCCCGTCCCGCTCCATGTCCTTGAGCCGGGAGGCGAGTACGTCGGTGCTGACTCCCGGCAGGTCGGCGTGCAGGTCCGTGTAGCGGCGCGGACCGCTGAGCAGCTCGCGGACGATCAGCAGGGTCCAGCGGTCACCGACGGTGTCCAGCGCACGGGCGGCGGAGCAGTACTGGTCGTAGCTTCGGCGAGGTGACATGCGACGCAGTCTAGACATGTCGTTGGACTTTCCAAGCCGCCACTTGGTAAAACCAAGCAACACACGAAACCGGAGAGGCAGCAGCGCATGGAGTTCCGGCAGTCCAGCAAGCTCAGCGACGTCTGTTACGAGATCCGCGGCCCGGTGATCGAGCACGCCAACGCGCTGGAGGAGGCGGGCCACAGCGTGCTGCGCCTGAACACCGGCAACCCGGCACTCTTCGGCTTCGAGGCGCCCGAGGAGATCGTCCAGGACATGATCCGGATGCTCCCGCAGGCCCACGGCTACACGGACTCCAAGGGCATCCTCTCCGCCCGCCGAGCCGTCGCCCAGCGCTACCAGACCCTCGGCCTGGAGGTCGGCGTCGACGACGTCTTCCTTGGCAACGGCGTCTCCGAACTGATCTCGATGGCCGTGCAGGCACTGATCGAGGACGGCGACGAGATCCTCATCCCCGCCCCCGACTTCCCGCTGTGGACGGCGGTGACAACCCTCGCGGGCGGCAAGGCCGTTCACTACGTCTGCGACGAACAGGCCGACTGGAACCCGGACCTGGCCGACATGGAGTCGAAGATCACGGACCGCACGAAGGCCGTCGTGATCATCAACCCCAACAACCCCACCGGCGCGGTCTACCCGAAGGAGATCGTCGAGGGCATCCTCGACCTCGCCCGCCGGCACGGCCTGATGGTCCTCGCCGACGAGATCTACGACCAGATCCTCTACGACGACGCCGTGCACCACTCGGCCGCCGCGCTCGGCCAGGACCTGGTCGTGCTGACCTTCTGCGGGCTGTCGAAGACGTACCGCGTGGCCGGCTTCCGCTCGGGCTGGATGGTGGTCACGGGTCCGAAGCAGCACGCCAAGGACTACCTGGAGGGCCTGACCATGCTGGCCTCCATGCGGCTGTGCGCCAACGCCCCCGCCCAGTACGCCATCCAGGCCGCGCTCGGCGGCCGCCAGTCCATCCGCGAACTGACCCTGCCGGGCGGCAGGCTGCACGAGCAGCGCAACGTGGCCTGGGAGAAGCTCAACGAGATCCCCGGCGTGTCGTGCGTGAAGCCCAAGGGCTCGCTGTACGCGTTCCCGCGCCTGGACCCGAAGGTCTACAAGATCCACGACGACGAGAAGTTCGTGCTGGACCTGCTGCTGCGGGAGAAGATCCAGGTCGTCCAGGGCACCGGCTTCAACTGGCCGACCCCCGACCACTTCCGCATCCTCACCCTCCCCCACGCCGACGACCTGGAGGCGGCGATCGGGCGCATCGGGCGGTTCCTGAGCGGATACCGGCAGTAGCGCGGCACCGCGTCGGCAGCCCGAGGGCGCGCGCCGGGAGCGCCGGGCTCTTAGACGCCGTTTCTTTTGGTACCTGCGGGTCGTTGAATGCTTCGTGGGAGACCTGGTCACTGCGGGATGGGCCGACGCATAGCCCCGGTAGCCCCAATCACACCAAAAGAAACGGCGTCTTAGCCTGTGAGCCATGGGTGATCTCTTCCTCGTCCGGCACGGTGAGACCGAGTGGTCCCGTTCCGGGCGGCACACCGGGCGGACCGACGTACCGCTGACCGAGCACGGGCGGGAGGAGGCGCGGCGGCTGGTGCCGCTGATCCGCTCGCACCGGATCGGCGCCGCCTTCGTCAGTCCGCTGCAACGCGCACGGGAGACCGCCGAGCTGATCGGGGTCCCGGACGCCCGGGTCGACATGGATCTGATGGAGTGGGACTACGGCGGCTACGAGGGGATCACCACCGTCGAGATCCAGCGCACCCGGCCCGGCTGGTTCCTGTTCACGGACGGCGTCGCGCCGGGGCCGCCGGACCGTCCCGGGGAGACCGCGGACGAGGTCGGCGAGCGGGCCGACCGGGTCCTCGCCAAGGTCGACGCGGCGCTCTGCAACACCGAAGGGGTCGTGCTGCTCGTCGCCCACGGCCACTTCCTGCGGGTGCTCACGGCACGGCGCCTGGGACTGCCCGCCGCGCGGGGCGCCCTGTTCCAACTGGCGACGGGGACGGTGTGCCGGCTGGGGACGGAGCACGGTCGGCCGGTGATCGCCGGGTGGAATGTCAGACCTCCGGCTTAGTCTTCGAATGAGCCGGAGCGGAGTGCCGTGAGCCGAAGGGGGGAACGCCGTGACTCGTCCGCCCACCGCCGCGCAGCGCCGCGTCATCGACGCCGCCGATCCCGTCACCGGGCGGCTGAAAGGCACGGAGGCCCAGCTCGCGTCCCTGGTCAGGCATGGTCTGGCGTTCCGGCACGCGCGCCCGCCGCACGACCACTTCCTCACCCCGGCCGGGCATCGGCTGCGGGAGGCCACGCCGGTGGCGCCCGCGCCGGAGACCCCCCGGGCGTCCGGCGTCTTCGCCGCGCGCATCGGTGGTGAGGAGAACCCGCCGACCGCGGATGCGACCCGGGTGCGCGAGGTGCACAGTGCCTGGCAGGGGCTGCTGGAGCTGCGCCGGATGACGAATCCGGACGGGGCCACGGACCGCCCGTGCGGCTGGGAGCGGGCGCATCTGGTGCAGGCCGCCGCGCTCGCCCTGGAGGCGGCCGGGCACCGGCCGGCGGAGGCCGGCGCGGAGGGCGGCTACCGGGTGCGTGCGACCCCGCAGCCCGAGGCGGTCGCCGTGCGCGAACCGGACGCCGCCGCACTCACGGCCTGCGCGGTCACGCTCCAGGCGGCGGGCTGGCAGGTCGGCGAGTACACCGAGCCGCGGACCAGAGCCCGCTACCTGCTGGCCTCACCGAGACGGGTGTAGGGCGCACGTGTCAGGATCTGGACCAGCAACTGCCGTGACACGAGAGGTGATTGACGTGACCGAGCCGTTCTCCGTTCCGGTGACCGTCCGCGGGTACGAGACGGACGTCCAGGGCCACCTGAACCAGAGCGTCTACATCAACTACGCGGAGCACGCCCGCTGGTCGCTGCTGCGGGCGGCCGGGATCACCCAGGCCGGTCTCATCGGCAGCGGCGTGGGCCCGGTGGCCCTGGAGACCACCATCCGGTACCGGCGGGAGCTGCTGGCCGGTGACGAGGTCGAGGTGAGCTGCGGCTTCGAGTGGGGTGAGGGGAAGACCTTCCGCATCCAGCAGACCATCCGCAAGAAGGACGGCACGGTCGCGGCGGAGGTCACGGCCGTCGGCGGCCTGATGGACCTCAAGGAGCGCCGACTGGTCCCGGAGCCGCAGAAGTACTTCAAGGAACTGGCCACCGACCCCGGCCTGTTCGGGTTCTGAGGCGCCCGCGAGCCAGGGGCCGGGCGTCGACCGGCTCCGGCCGGTGGTCGGTGTCGTAGGCCGCGCGTGACGCGGTGATGTGGACCCTGTTGCGCTCGGCCCAGTCGGTCCGGCGTCGCGGGGTCGCGTGCAACTCCATGGCGGGCGGGGTGAGTTCGTACTCGACCTTCGGCGGGACCGTCGGGTGGACCGTGCAGGTGACCGGACCGTCACGCTCCAGGTTGCGCAGGGTCAGGGTGAGCATGCGGCGGCTGAGCTGACCGGGCTGGCCATGTCGGGGGGCGCGGGGCTGTCGACTGGCGTTCCGGGCGGGCACCGGGACCGCGCTCGCGGCGCCGGCCCGGGCGGCGGCGGTCCTGCGGCCCCGCGGCAGGTGAGACGGCGGCACGGCGGCGGGACCCCGGTACCCGCCGCCGCGGCCGTGTGTTCACGCCCCGCCGAACACCCCCTTGTGGTCCTCGGCCCACTGCCGATAGGACCGCGCCGGACGTCCCAGCGCCTCCCGTACGTCGTCCGTGACGGTGGTGTTGCCGTCCCCTCGGGCGATCTCCAGGCCGCCCAGGACCCCTTCCACGGCCTGTTCGCTCAGTCCGGACGCGGACAACTGCTCCCGTAGCCGATCCCGGGACGGAGTGACCGTCCGCACCGGCCGGCCGAGCACCTCGGCGAGGACCGCGGCCTGGTCGGGGACGCTGATCGCCTCCGGTCCGGTCAGGGTGTACGTCCGTCCCGCGTGCCGGGTGCCGGTGAGGGCCGCCACCGCCACCTCGGCCACGTCACGCGGGTCGACCACCCCTTGCCGTCCGTCCCCCGTCATGTTCGGCACGGGCTCCCCCGCCGCCAACGCGTGCGCCCAGCCGAGGGTGTTGGAGGCGAACGACGAGGGCCGCAGGATCGTCCACTCCGGCCCGCCCGCCCGCAGGGCCTGTTCACCGGGCAGGTGCCAGGTGCCGAACGGGCCGAACCGGGGCTCACCGGTGCCGATGGCGGAGAGCTTCACGAGCCGCCGCACCCCCGTGGCCCGCGCCAGCTCGATCAGCCGCACGTCCCGCCCGCCGTCCTCCGGCCCGAGCACGCCCACGAGGAACGCGGCGTCGACGCCCGCCAACGCCGCCTCCAGGGACGGCTGGTCGAGGAAGTCCCCGCGCACCGCCTCCACGCCGCCGGGCAGCACCGCCCGCTCGGGGGCGCGGGTCAGGGCGCGGACCTTCTCGCCGCGCGCCGCGAGCTGTCGTACGACTTCGCTTCCGATGGTGCCGGTGGCACCCGTCACTAGGATCATGACCGCAACGCTGGCGTACCCACCGGCGGCGGCTCTTGGAAATTCCGGCACGGTTGGCGCCCCCCGCTAGGCCGTGCCGCCCGTTTACGGTGGACAGGTGACGACCACGACCGCAGCACCCGTCCCTCTTCCCGCCGTGTCCGTGCCCGATGACCTGCGCCCGTGGGTCGCCGAGATCGGCACGGTGACCGGGGGCGAGTCGGTGGCGCACGCTCCCGACACCGCGACGAAGCTGGTCGTGCGGGTGGAGGCGGGCGGCCGGCGCGACGCCCTGGTCGTCGGCCCGCGGACCCGTGCCTCGTACCACCGGGCGGACGGCGGGCAACTGGCGTCCTGTGTGCAACTGCACCTGAAGCCGGGAACGGCACGTCCGTTGCTCGGGGTGGCCGCGGCCGACCTGGTCGGCCGGGTCGTGCCGCTGCGGGAGCTTCCGGCCCGCTCGGCCCGGCAACTGGCGAACTCGATGGCGGACTTGGAGCTCGACGACCTGATCGCCCGGCTGGCACGGCTGTTTCCTCAGCTGCCGCCCCCGGAGTCCCGGAGCGAGCTGCTGCGGGCCGCCGTGGCCGCCCTGTCGCTCCGCGACGGACAGGTACCGGGGCAGGTGAAGGACGTGGCGCGGGAACTCGCCGTCAGCGAGCGGCAGTTGCGGAACCTCTTCGCGGAGGGGGTCGGCCTCTCCCCCAAGCACTACGCGCGCATCGACCGCGTCCGCGCGGTGCTGGCGCAGGCGCCGACCGCGAAGTGGGCCGACCTCGCCGCCAGGTCCGGCTACTACGACCAGGCGCACATGACGTCCGACTTCCGCAGCCTGATGGGCGTGCCGCCCCGCTCCTTCTTCACCGGCCGCCTCCCCGAGGCCCGGCCGTGCCAGGCCTTCGCGCGCACAGCGGCGTGAGCCGGGCCGGGACCGGCAGTCCCGACCTGGTGCACGCCGCTCAAGCGGGAGGCGTACGGGGGCCGGTCACCCCCGCGGTCAGTGCACGGCCGCGATCTCCTCGCCCGCCTCCATCGGGTGCGTCACGTCGTGGGCGTCGCGCTGCCTGCCGAGGTGGTTGAAGACCAGGTTCAGCACGACGGCCGCCACGCAGCCCGTCGAGATCCCGGAGTCGAGCACGATCTTCGCGGTCTCGGGGAAGGCGTGGTAGAACTCCGGTGCCGTGATGGGGATGATCCCGACGGCCAGTGACACGGCCACGATCAGGACGTTGTTGTCCTTGTCCAGGCCGGCCCGGACCAGGGTCTGGATGCCGCTCGCCGCGACCGAGCCGAAGAGGACGACTCCGGCGCCGCCGAGTACCGGGCGCGGTACGACGGCGATGAGCGAGGCGGCCATCGGGCACAGGCCCATCAGCACCAGGAAGGCGCCGCCGGTGGCGACGACGTACCGGCTGCGGATCTTCGTCATCGCGACCAGGCCGATGTTCTGGGCGAAGGCGCTGCACATGAAGCCGTTGAAGAGGGGGCTGATCGCGGAGCCGAGGGTGTCGGCGCGCAGTCCCGCCGCGATGGTCCTCTCGTCCGCCGGGCGTTCCACGATCTCGCCCAACGCCAGCATGTCCGCGGTCGATTCGGTCATCGAGACCACCATCACCACGACCATCGACACGATCGCGGCGACCTGGAACTGCGGGGCACCGAAGTGGAACGGCGTCGGGAAGCCCACCACGTCCGCGTCCGCGACCGGCCCGAAGTCGGTGACGCCGAAGGGGATCGCGACGAGCGTGCCGATGACCAGGCCGAGGAGGACGGCGATCTGCTTGACGAAGCCGCGGGTGAACCGGCGCAGCAGGAGCACGATCACGAGCGTCGTGCCCGCCAGGCCGAGATAGGTCGTCGAACCGTAGTCGTCCGCCGCGGGGTTGGGCCCTTGCGCCCAGCCGAAGGCGACCGGCAGCAGGGAGACGCCGATGAGGGTGATCACCGTGCCGGTGACGACCGGCGGGAAGAAGCGGACCGCCTTGCTGAAGAAGGGGGCGGCGAGGAAGCCGAGCAGGCCCGCGACGATGACCGCGCCGAAGATGATCGGCAGCGCGTCGGACTTGTCGTCGGTGGAGGCGACGATGGCGGTCATCGGGGCCACGCCCGCGAAGGTGACGCCGTTGACGAAGGGGAGCCGGGCGCCGATCTTCCAGACGCCGAGGGTCTGGAGGAAGGTGGCGAGGCCCGCGGTGAACAGGCAGGCGCCGGTCAGGAAGGTCAGTTCGGTGCCGGAGAGGCCGACGGCCGCCCCGACTATCAGGGGCGGGGCGACGACTCCCGCGTACATGGCGGCCACGTGTTGGAGGCCCGTGGTGGCCATTTTCAGTGCGGGGAGTTTTTCGTCGACGGGGTGGGGGTCGACGCGGTGTATGTCGTCGGCTGGTTGGGCGGTCACGGCGGTTTCCTCCGGGTCAGCTAACACGTCGGCTCTGACGTGGGTTTCTTGGAGGTGGTGCGCGGTCGTGCGGGACCGGAGGACGGGTGGGGTGCATGTGGGGGGCATGCACGGTGACCGTTCCGGGGCGCACGCGTGTGACGTACGCCCCGGAGACGGCCGCCATGGACCCCGCTCGGGTCCACGGCTGCCGGCCGGGAGCCGTCCCTCTCGGCCGGAGATCAGGTGCCGTGCAGGGACGACGAGTTACTGCGCGGCGATCTGGGCCAGCCGCTGCGCCTGTTCCCGCGTCGAGCGCGCGATCGCGTCCTCGTCCACGTGCAGCAGGCGGTTGTCCTCGACGATCTGACGGCCGTTCACGAAGGAGGCCGTGACCGGGGCCGCCGCGCCGAAGACCAGGGCGGTGACCGGGTCGGCGATGGAGGCGTGGGCGAGCGTGTCCAGCTTCCACAACACCAGGTCAGCGAGCTTGCCGGCCTCCAAGGAGCCGATCTCGGCGGCGCGGCCGAGGACTTGGGCGCCGCCGTAGGTGCCGAGGCGCAGCGCCTGGCGGGCGTTGAGCGCCGCTTCCCGGTGCGCGCCGAGGCGGTTGATGAGGAGCGCGTTGCGCAGTTCGGTGTGCAGTTCGCCGGACTCGTTGGAGGCGGTGCCGTCGACACCGAGGCCGACCGGGACGCCGGCGGCGAGCATGTCGGGGACGCGGGCGATGCCGGCGGCGAGGCGGGCGTTCGACGAGGGGCAGTGGGCGACACCGGTCTTCGTGCGGGCGAAGGCGGCGATGTCGGAGTCGTTCATGTGGACGCAGTGCGCCATCCAGACGTCCTCGCCCAGCCAGCCGGTGGACTCGAAGTAGTCGGTCGGGCCCATGCCGAACAGTTCCTTGCAGAACTGCTCCTCCTCGACGGTCTCCGAGCCGTGGGTGTGCAGCCGTACGCCCAGGCTGCGGGCCAACTCGGCTCCCTGTCGCAGGAGTTCGGTGGAGACGGAGAAGGGCGAGCAGGGGGCGACGGCCACCTGGGTCATGGCGTCGAAGGAGGCGTCGTGGTGCTCCTTGACGGTCGCCTCGGTCGCGGCGAGGGCGCCGTCGAGGGTCTCGACGGCGAAGTCCGGGGGCAGGCCGCCGTCCTTCTCGCTGCGGTCCATGGAGCCGCGGGCGAGGGTGAAGCGGACGCCCGTCTCGCGGGCCGCGCGGATGATCGAGCCGGACAGGTCGCCGGAGTTCCGCGGGAAGACGTAGTGGTGGTCCATGGCGGTGGTGACACCGCCGCGGGCCATCATGGCCAGCGAGCCCTGCGCGGCCGAGTAGGTCATCTGCTCGTCGATGCGCGCCCAGGTCGGGTACAGCGCGACGAGCCAGTTGAAGAGGTTGTGGTCGGTGGCCAGGCCCCGGGTGATCCACTGGTAGAAGTGGTGATGGGTGTTGACCAGGCCGGGGGTCACGAGGTGGCCGCCGGCGTCGATCCGGCGTACGACGTTCTCCAGGCCCTCGGGGGCCTTGCCCGGGCCGAGCGACTCGATGCGGTTGCCGGCGATGACGACGTGGCCGCTCGCGTACTCGGTGTCGTTGGCGTCGACGGTCGCGATCGCACAGTTCTCGATGACGATGCGCTGGGCTGCTGCCATGGTTTCGTCCTTTGCGCTTCGGTGGAGAGGGCACGGCAGGACCCCGGGGGATTTGAGTGCCGCGGCCGGTTCGGAGACCTCACCGGCCGCGGGTGCCGCAGAAGATGCAGTTGTCAGAGGTTGGTGAGGTCCACCGGGATCTTCGGCTCGCAGCCGTCCCGCAGGATGGTCGCCTCGATCAGGCCGTAGGGCCGGTCGGCGGCGAAGTACACCGCGCCTTCTTCGGTGGCGTTCTTCAGACCGAAGGGCTCCAGGTCCACCAGGAAGTGGTGCTTGTTCGGGAGGGAGAAGCGGACCTCGTCGATCTCACTGCGGTTGTTGATGATCCGCGAACCCATCTGGTAGAGGGTCTGCTGGAGCGAGAGCGAGTAGGTCTCGGCGAAGGCCTGGAGCATGTGCTTCCGGGTCTGCTCGTAGGACTTCTCCCAGTTGGGCATCCGCTGCTCGTCGTCGGTCCAGTTGAACCGCCAGCGGCCGGAGACCTGGGTGGCCAGGATGCGGTCGTACGCCTCCTGGAGCGTCGTGTACTTGTCCTTGACGTAGCCCCAGAACTCGGAGTTGGTCGAGTTCATCACGACGAGGTCCTTGAGACCGGAGATGACCTCCCACTTCTCTCCGTCGTAGGTGATCTGGGTGACCCGGGTCTCCTGGCCCTTGCGGACGAAGGAGTGCTTGACCTCGTCGGCGCCGATGAACTGGGAGTTGGCGTCGGAGGCGGCTATGCGCTCCCACGCGTACTCCTCGATCCGGATGCGGGCCGTCGTGATCGGCTCCTGCGAGGTCACGAAGTGCCGGGCGAGGTGGATGCCGAACTGCTCGGCCGACTCGATGCCGTGTTCCTTGGCGAACGCGTACACCGTGTTCTTGGTGGTGTCGGTCGGCAGGACGTTGGCGTTGGAGCCGGAGTAGTGGACCTCGTCCATGTCGCCGCTCAGCGCCACGGACACGTTCAGGTCCTTGATGTGGTGGGTGGCGCCGTCCCGCGTGATCTTTACGACTCGGTTCTCGGCCTTGCCGTACTGGTTCTGTCCCAGGATCGTGGGCATGTGTCTGCTAGCTCCCTCGGTAAACGGAGTAGCCGAACGGGTTGAGCAGCAACGGCACGTGGTAGTGCTCGCCCGGCACGACGGCGAACGTGATCGCCACCTCCGGGAAGAACACACCGGTACCGCTGTCCCGATTCGCGGGGGCGTCCTGCTGCGCATCGGCTTGCTTCTTCTCGAAGTACGGCTCGACGGCGAAGTCGAGCCGTACGTGTGTGGTGCCCTCCGGCAGCGCCGGCAGGTCCTTGCACCGCCCGTCCGCGTCGGTCGCGCTGCCGCCGAGCGCCTGCCAGTCCGCGTCCGCGCCGGCGCGGGCGGACAGGTGGACGGCGACTGCCTCGGCGGGACGGCCGACGCTGGTGTCCAGGATGTGGGTGGACACCGAGGCGGTGGTGCTGGTGCTCATGCTGGTCTCAGTCCTCTTCGACGAGTCGGGCGAGCCGGATACGGTTGATCTTGCCCAGCTCGGTGCGGACGATCTCCCGCTCCTGCTCCGGCGCGTTCCCGATCCGCTCCTTGACCGCGTCGCGCATCTGCTCGCCGGTCCGGCCGGTGGCGCAGATGAGGAAGACATGGCCGAACTTCTCCTGGTAAGCGAGGTTCAGCTCGAGCATCTCCGCCTTGAGCTCCTCCGTCGCGCCGGCCATGCCGCGCTGCTCGCGGGCGGAGGTCGGGTCGCCGGGCTTGGGGCGGCCGATGGGCGGGTGTCCTGCCATGGCCTCGGCGAGGTCCTCGGCGGTCAGCCCGGCCATGGCGGCGTCGCTCTCGGCGTAGAGGGCCTCGGCGTCCGGGTAGGGCCGGGCGGCGAGCAGTCGCTTCGCCCAGGCCGTGGAGGCGCACGCCTCGTGGAGCGCGGCGAAGGCCGCGTGCTCCTCCAAGGCGTTGAACCGGGCCAGGCCCGGGGACGTGGAAGTCGAAGTCACGGGAGCCTCCGTGGCCGCGAACGGCCGTCGTACGTGAGCGGGCTGCCGCTAGCTAACGCCCTCCGAAACACAACGTCAACACTTTGTTGAAAATTCGGGGTTACGAAACCGGGTGACGAAATCCGGCGCCGGAACCGGGTGGGGCGACCCCGGCGAACCCGTCCCGGTCAGGCCTTGTCCCGGTCGGGCCTTGCCCCGGTCAGGCCTTGTCCCGGTTGAGGTAGTTGTAGACCGTGAAGCGGCTGACGCCGAGCGCGCTCGCCACGGTCTCCACGCCGTGCCGCACGGAGAAGGCGCCGCGCGCCTCCAGTATGCGCACGACCTCCTGCTTGGCCTTGCGGTCCAGGTCGGCCAGCGGCTTGCCCTGCTTGCGCTCCATGGCGGCCAGGATGTGATCGAGGGAGTCCGCGAGCTGCGGCAGCCGTACGGCGACGACGTCGGCGCCCGCCCAGGCCAGCACGACGTCGTCGGGCCCGGCCTCGTCCGGCGGGACCATCTCCCCGCCCATGGCGTCGACCAGCGGCTTCACCGCCGTGATGAAGGGCTCGTCCCCGGTTCCGGTCACTTCTCGCCCTCCCCGATCACGTTGACCTGGAGCGAGATGCGGGTGGCACCGGCCTTGAGCGACTCGCGCAGCAGCGCGTTCACGGCGGTGAGCACGGCGTCGGCGCCCCCCTCGGCGGTGTTGCCGAACGGGCCGACGTCCACCGCGTCCAGCGCCGCCGCCTCGACCACCTCACGGGCCGCGACCGCGTGCGCGGGCGCCTCGTCGAGGTCGAAGGGTTCGGTGGTGAACTCCACTCTCAAACGCATCGCGCCCATGCCTCCCTGACCTGCGCGTTCCTGGGCCACCCTCCGCCGGGGAGGGCTCGTCCGGGGCACATCATGCCGTCGCGGACGGACCCGGACCCCGACCTTAACGGACCGTGAGGGGTTTCAGCGGGGCTCCGGCGTTCCCGCTTCCACCGGCAGCAGCAGCTCGCGCGGCGGTTCCTCTCCGCGGGAGAGGTGGGCTACCGGCACCGGAGCACCACCTGCCGGGCGGGGGTGGTCCCGGCGCGGGTGGGATCAGCCGCCGCTCCCGTCGGGAGACAGGACACCGTACGGCCCGGTGCACCGGCTCCCACCAGCGCGGCGTCCGGCTCTCGCGTTTCGGGCCCCTTGACAAGCCGCACCCGCCGACGGCAATCTTCCATTAAGCAGAAAGCAACTTCCGCAATACGGAATCACTCGACACGGAAGGGAGCGCGGCGGCCCATGGGATTCGCAGACCAGCGCTTCAACGTCAACCTGTCGATCCTCTTCACGGAACTCCCGCTCCTGGAGCGCCCCGCGGCCGCCGCCGCGGCGGGCTTCACCGCGGTCGAGCTGTGGTGGCCCTGGGTCGACTCCCCCACCCCCGAGCGGTCCGAGCTCGACGCCCTGAAGAAGGCGATCGAGGACGCGGGCGTCCAGCTCACCGGGCTGAACTTCTACGCCGGCCGGCTGCCCGGCCCCGACCGCGGCGCCCTGTCGATCCCGGGCGCGGAGTCGGAGAAGTTCCGCGCCAACATCGACGTGGCCGCGGACTTCGCGCAGTCGCTGGGCTGCAAGGCCCTCAACGCCCTTTACGGCAACCGCGTCGACGGCGTCGACCCGGCCGAGCAGGACGCGCTCGCGCTGGAGAACCTGGTCCTCGCGGCCCGGGCGGCCGACCGGATCGGCGCGATCCTCCTCGTGGAGACGCTGAACAGGCCCGAGTCGCCGCGGTACCCGCTGGTGACCGCCCCGGCCGGGGCCGGGATCGTCGACAAGGTCAACGAGGCGACGGGGCTCGGCAACGCGCGCTTCCTCATGGACCTCTACCACCTGTCCATGAACGGCGAGGACCTGCCGGCGGTGATCGAGGAGTACGCCGCACGGACCGGCCACGTGCAGATCGCCGACAACCCGGGCCGTGGCGCCCCGGGCACCGGTTCGCTGCCCCTCGAAGACCTCCTCGACCAGCTGAGGAAGGCGGGTTACGACGGCTGGGTCGGCCTCGAGTACAAGCCGGGCGACCGCCCGAGCGCCGAGGCCTTCGACTGGCTCCCGCGCGAAGCGCGCGCCGCCCGCTGACCCCTTCTCACGCGAAAGGCACCCCCATCATGAGCAACACGCTTCCGAAGATCGCCTGGATCGGCCTCGGCATCATGGGCTCCCCCATGTCCGAGAACCTGATCAAGGCGGGTTACGACGTCACCGGCTTCACGCTGGAGCAGGACAAGCTGGACCGCCTCGCCGCCGCCGGCGGCAAGGCCGCCGCCTCGATCGCCGAGGCCGTCGGGGACGCCGACGTGGTCATCACGATGGTGCCCGCCTCCCCGCAGGTCGAGGCCATCTCGTACGGCCCCGACGGCATCCTGGAGAACGCCAGGCCCGGCGCCCTGCTGATCGACATGTCCTCGATCACCCCGCAGACCTCCGTCGACCTCGCGAAGGCCGCCGCGGACAAGGGCATCCGCGTCCTGGACGCCCCGGTGTCCGGCGGCGAGGCCGGCGCGATCGAGGCCGTGCTGTCCATCATGGTCGGCGGCGAGCAGGCCGACTTCGACGCCGCCAAGCCGATCCTGGAGGCGCTCGGCAAGACCATCGTGCTGTGCGGTCCGCACGGCTCGGGCCAGACCGTGAAGGCCGCCAACCAGCTGATCGTCGCCGTGAACATCCAGGCGTGCGCCGAGGCCGTGGTCTTCCTGGAGAAGTCCGGCGTGGACCTGAAGGCCGCGCTCGACGTCCTCAACGGCGGCCTCGCGGGCTCCACCGTGCTGACCCGGAAGAAGGACAACTTCCTCCAGCGCGACTTCAAGCCGGGCTTCCGCATCGACCTCCACCACAAGGACATGGGCATCGTCACCGACGCCGCCCGCAACGTCGGCGCGGCCCTGCCCGTCGGTGCCGTGGTGGCCCAGCTGGTCGCGTCGCTGCGCGCCCAGGGCGACGGCGGCCTCGACCACTCCGCGCTGCTGCGGGCCGTGGAGCGCCTCTCCGGCGCCCAGGTCTGACGCCTCGCCCCCAGACTCCGGGCGGTGCCGCCGCTGACACCTGTCCTGTCGCGCCCAGGCGGCGGCACCGCCCGGAATCCACTTCAACAAAGTGTTGACGCCCAGATGGCCCACTTCTAGGCTCCACAAAGCGGAAACAGGTTTCCGCTGTCACCCGCACGGAAGGTCCCCGATGTCGAAGCGCGTGCTCACGACCGAGTCCGGCGCCCCGGTCGCCGACAACCAGAATTCCGCCTCCGCCGGTGTCGGCGGCCCGCTCCTCCTCCAGGACCAGCACCTGCTGGAGAAGCTCGCCCGCTTCAACCGCGAGCGCATCCCGGAGCGCGTGGTGCACGCCCGCGGCAGCGGCGCCTACGGCTACTTCGAGGTGACCGACGACGTCACCGGGTTCACGCACGCCGACTTCCTGGACTCGGTCGGCAAGCGCACCGAGGTCTTCCTGCGCTTCTCCACCGTGGCGGACTCGCTCGGCGGCGCCGACGCGGTGCGCGACCCGCGCGGCTTCGCCGTGAAGTTCTACACCGAGGAGGGCAACTACGACCTCGTCGGCAACAACACCCCGGTGTTCTTCATCAAGGACCCGATCAAGTTCCCCGACTTCATCCACTCGCAGAAGCGCGACCCCTTCACGGGCCGTCAGGAGCCGGACAACGTCTGGGACTTCTGGGCGCACGCCCCCGAGGCCACGCACCAGGTGACCTGGCTGATGGGCGACCGCGGCATCCCGGCGTCGTACCGCCACATGAACGGCTACGGCTCGCACACCTACCAGTGGACGAACGCCGAGGGCGAGGCCTTCTTCGTCAAGTACCACTTCAAGACCAACCAGGGCATCCGCTGCCTGTCCGCCGAGCAGGGCGCCGAGCTCGCGGGCAAGGACCCCAACTCGCACCAGACGGACCTGCTCCAGGCCATCGAGCGAGGGGTGAACCCCTCCTGGACCCTCTACGTCCAGGTCATGCCGGCGGGCGAGGCCGCGGACTACCGCTTCAACCCGTTCGACCTCACCAAGGTGTGGCCGCACAAGGACTACCCGCTGCGGCGCGTCGGCCGGCTGGTCCTCGACCGCAACCCGGACAACGTCTTCGCCGAGGTCGAGCAGGCCGCGTTCTCCCCGAACAACTTCGTGCCGGGCATCGGTCCCTCGCCGGACAAGATGCTCCAGGGCCGCCTGTTCGCCTACGCGGACGCGCACCGCTACCGCCTGGGCGTCAACCACACCCAGCTCGCGGTGAACGCCCCGAAGGCCACGGTCGCGAACAACTACGGGCGGGACGGCCTGATGGCCACCAACTCCCAGGGCCGCGGCGCGAAGAACTACGAGCCGAACTCCTACGACGGCCCGGTGGAGACCGGCCGCCCGCTCTCCGCCCCGCTGGCGGTCAGCGGCTGGACCGGCACCCACGAGGCCGCGCAGCACACCAAGGACGACGACTTCTTCCAGGCCGGCGAGCTGTACCGGCTGATGTCCGAGGACGAGAAGGCGCGGCTGGTCGCGAACATCGCCGGCGGCCTGTCCCAGGTCTCCCGCGACGACGTGATCGAGAAGAACCTCGCCCACTTCCACGCCGCCGACCCGGAGTACGGCAAGCGCGTGGAGGAGGCGGTCCGCGCCCTGCGCGAGGACTGAGCCGAGCAGCCGGCTTCCGGCGAAGACTCCCTGTTCGCGCCCGGACACTGAGCGACCCGGATGAGGGGTGGTCCCTCGGTACGGGGCACGGGCAGGGTGATGGACCGCGGCGGCGTGCGAGCCAGTGCGGTGGTGAAGGACCGGAGACCCCCTTCTCGACCTGAGGGAAGGCGTCTCGGGCTCCGTCGCCGCCGCCGCGGTCCCAGCAGGACGGCAAGAACACGAAGAGCACCGGATACGGACGGTCCCGTATCCGGTGCTCTTCGCCGTGCCCGGGGTGCGCGGACGGCTGCCGCGCAGGACGCTGAAGGCATGGCACACGCACCGCATCACCACCCGCATGTCGTGGTCCACTCGCCCGGCCTGGACGGTTCTCGGCGGGTCACCGCGGACGACCACGCACTCGGCGTCGCCTCCCACCTGGACGACGTCGTGGAACTGCTGCGCCTCGCCGACCTCGACCGGATCGAGGTGGAGGACGAGGACATCGTCGAATGGCAGGGCGGCGGCCCGGACGACTGGCCGGGCCTGTCCGAGCACCATCAGGGCTGAGCCGCCTACACCGGGTGACGTAGACGGACTACGGAACCCTCAAATCAACCTCTGAACCCGCCCCCAAAGGCTTCAACCGCCCCCGTAGGCGGGCACATTGTCGTCACGCGGTGCCCGCCGACACGGGGGCGGCGGGCACCGCGTGACGGGGGGCATGCCGAAGGGGCGGCCCATCCACCCGGATGGACCGCCCCTCGGCAGTGCGGCCGCGTCAGACCTTCAGCGTCCTGATCGCCGTCGGGGCGTGGCCCGGCTCGGTCGCGAGTTCCTCGAACTCGGTGACGTCGCTGATGTCGGCGGTCTTGCTCATCGCGATGTTGGTGACCCGCTCCAGGATCGCCTCGACCACGACCGGCACCCGGTACTCGGCGGCCAGCTTCTTGGCCTCCTCGAAGGCGGGCAGCAGCTGGTCGGGCTCGGTGACCCGGATGGCCTTGCAGCCGAGGCCCTCGACGACCTTGACGTGGTCGACGCCGTAGACACCCAGCTCCGGCGAGTTGATGTTCTCGAACTCCAGGTTGACCTGGAAGTTGATGTCGAGACCGATCTGCGCCTGCCGGATCAGGCCCAGGTAGGCGTTGTTGACGAGGACATGGACGTACGGGATCTTGTGCTGCGCGCCGACGGCCAGCTCCTCCAGCATGAACTGGAAGTCGTAGTCGCCGGAGAGCGCGACGACCTGGGCCTCCGGGTCGGCCTTGGAGACGCCGAGCGCGGCCGGGATGGTCCAGCCGAGGGGGCCGGCCTGACCGCAGTTGATCCAGTGCCGCGGCTTGTAGACGTGCAGCATCTGGGCGCCCGCGATCTGCGAGAGGCCGATCGTGGTGACGTACCGGGTCTCGGGGCCGAAGGCCTTGTTCATCTCCTCGTAGACGCGCTGCGGTTTCATGGGCACGTTGTCGAAGTGCGTACGGCGCAGCAGTGTGGACTTGCGCTCCAGGTGGGAGGCGATCCACGCGGAGCGGTCGGGCAGCCGGCCCGCGGCCTTCAGCTCCTTCGCCACCTCGACGAACAGCTCCAGGGCGGCCTTGGCGTCGGAGGTGATGCCGTAGTCCGGCGGGAAGATCTTGCCGATCTGGGTGGGCTCGATGTCGACGTGGACGAACGTGCGGCCCCGGCGGTAGACGTCGAGCTTGTAGCCGGTGTGCCGGTTGGCCCAGCGGTTGCCGATACCGAGGACGAAGTCGGACTCCAGGAAGGTCGCGTTGCCGTAGCGGTGCGAGGTCTGGAGGCCGACCATGCCGGCGTTCAGCTCGTGGTCGTCGGGGATGGCGCCCCAGCCCATCAGGGTCGGGACGACCGGGGTGCCGGTCAGCTCGGCGAACTCCACGAGGAGGTCGGAGGCGTCGGCGTTGATGATGCCGCCGCCCGCGACGATCAGCGGACGCTCGGAGGCGAGCAGGAACTCGATCGCCTTCTCGATCTGGGCGCGGGTCGCGGCCGGCTTGTAGACCGGGAGCGGCTCGTAGGTCTCCGGGTCGAACTCGATCTCGGTGAGCTGGACGTCGATGGGCAGGTCGATGAGGACCGGGCCGGGACGGCCGGAGCGCATCAGGTGGAACGCCTGCTGGAAGACGCCGGGGACCTGGGCCGCCTCCAGGACGGTGGTCGCCGCCTTGGTGACGGGTTTGGCGATGGACGCGATGTCGACCGCCTGGAAGTCCTCCTTGTGGATCACGCTGACCGGCGCCTGGCCGGTGATGCACAGGATCGGGATCGAGTCGCCGATCGCCGAGTACAGGCCGGTGATCATGTCGGTGCCGGCCGGGCCCGAGGTGCCGATGCAGACGCCGATGTTGCCCGGGTGGGCGCGGGTGTAGCCCTCGGCCATGTGGGAGGCGCCCTCGACGTGCCGGGCGAGCGTGTGGTCGATGCCGCCGCCCTCCTTGAGGGCGCGGTAGAAGGGGTTGATCGCCGCGCCGGGCACCCCGAACGCGTTGGTGACGCCCTCGCGCTTGAGGATCTCAACTGCCGCGCGGGCAGCGGTCATACGTGCCATCGAGTACTCCCTGCTTCGGCTGCCGGATTCGCACTCCCGTCGCGCCCCGCGGTGAGCACTTCCGTACTGGCTTCCGTCTGATGTGTTCCGAGCCTGCAATATTCCGCATTACGGAAACTAACTTCTACTATCTGGAATCAATGTAAGTGGAGGGGTGAAGGCCGTCAAGAGACGGACAAGTGGGGGTCGGCTGGAGGACGATGGGAGCGCTGTCCCGACGTGACGTCCTGGGGTGGGCCATGTCCGAGAACGTGTCGGTGCGCTGCCCGGTCTGCCGGCGTGAGCACTTCTATGCGGCACCGTCCTATCCGTGCGCCTGCGGAGCGCCCGTCGCCCCGCGGCTGGACCGGCGCGCGCGGGCGACGGCGGTCACCCACCGCTCCTGGGAGGACGACTGGGTGACGGTCCCGTGCGCCCGCTGCGGTCGCACCGGCGAGTGGCCGCACCCCGAGGTGGGCTGCCCGTGCGGGACGGTGCTGCGGGTGCCGGTCGCCCCGGAAGGGGTCGGCGTCGCCTCCGCGCAGTGCGCCGAGCCGTCCCGGCGGCGCGTCTTCCAGCCGGTGACGATCCGCACCGCGCGCGACGCGGTCACGGCCGCGGCCCTGTATCTGCGCTGGCTCGGCTACCAGGACATCCGCCGCGCCGACCAACGCCCCCCGAACGGCATCGGCCTCGCCGCCCGTGGCCTGCTGGCCCAGGTCGACCCGACGGTCCGCCCCGCGTCGCTGCGGGACGTCGAATGCCTGTGGCTGACGGCGATGACGGAGTCGGCGGACTGCGTCTACTTCTCCCTGGCCGGCTACGCCACGGAGGCCCGCACGGTCGCCGACTCACTGGCGGTCCCCTTGTTCGTCCTCGACCTGACGGGCACCCCGCAACCGGTCAACAGCAGAGCAGACAAACTGAACACGACCGGCGCGCAGGCCTCCGGCGGTTGAGCGGGGCGGGGCTCTGCGGGTGGAGGCCTCCGAGCGGGTCTCCCTGGGGGGATTCAGGGTGGGGCTCTCCGGGTGGGCCTTCCCCAGGTGGGGGGCGCAGGGTGGAGGCGGGTGGGTCGGCTCGGGACGGGCCCGGCGGGTTGTCGGGACGGGGGGCAGGGCAGAGCCGCTCAAGGCGAGGGCCACCTCGACCCGTGGTCGGGCGGGTGCATGCGCCGCGGCTGGGCGGCTCGCCCTGGGGGGCTGTCCGGCGGATCATGCCGCGGACGTGGGGTCCGGCGTGCCGGTCTGCGGCGTTGTCGTCGTATCCGATGCTCCGCGTCGCCGCGCTCGTCCGCCTCGCAGCCCGGCGCCCCGGGCCCCGCCCCCGGCACCGCATCAGAGCCGCGGTCTTCCGCGACCCGATGCGCCGGACTCCGGGCGCCGGACGCCGGACGTGTGCTAATCCGCCGCGTACGTCTCCCTCAGCTCCACCTTCCGCACCTTTCCCGACACCGTCATCGGGAACGACTCCAGCACCTGGAGCCTGCTCGGCACCTTGTAGTGGGCCAGCCTCCCCTCGCAGAAGGCGCGCACCTCCTCCAGGGTCGGCGGGTCGGCCGGGTCGCGGGCGATGACGCAGGCGAGGACCTCCTCGCCGTACCGCTCGTGGGGGACACCGACGACCTGGACGTCCGCGATCTTCGGATGGGCGTAGAGGAACTCCTCGATCTCGCGCGGGTAGATGTTCTCGCCACCCCGGATGATCATGTCCTTGATGCGGCCGACGATCTCGACGTAACCGTCCTCGCGCATCACGGCCAGGTCACCGGTGTGCATCCAGCGGCCGGCGTCGATGGCCTCGGCGGTCTTCTCCGGCTCGTTCCAGTAGCCGAGCATCACGCTGTAGCCGCGGGTGCACAACTCCCCCGCCGTTCCCCGGGGTTGCGTCACCCCGGTGGCCGGGTCGACGACCTTGACCTCGATGTGCGGCAGGACCCGGCCGACCGTGCCGGTGCGGTGTTCCAGGTCGTCGTCGCGCCGCGTCTGCAAGGACACCGGGGACGTCTCCGTCATGCCGTAGCAGATGGAGACCTCCGCCATGTGCATCTCGGCGACCACCCGCTTCATGACCTCCACCGGACAGGGCGAGCCCGCCATGATGCCGGTGCGGAGGGAGGACAGGTCGAACGTCGCGAAGTCCGGGAGGTTCAACTCCGCGATGAACATGGTCGGTACGCCGTACAGCGAGGTGCAGTGCTCCTGCTGCACCGCCTCCAGGGTGGCCCTCGGGTCGAAGGACGGGGCCGGGATCACCATGCAGGCACCGTGCGAGGTGGCTGCCAGGTTCCCCATCACCATGCCGAAGCAGTGGTAGAAGGGCACCGGGATGCAGATCCGGTCCTGTTCGGTGTAGGCGATCATCTCCCCGACGAAATAACCGTTGTTGAGGATGTTGTGGTGGGAGAGGGTCGCCCCCTTGGGGAAGCCCGTGGTGCCCGACGTGTACTGGATGTTGATCGGGTCGTCGCAGGACAGCTCCGGGTACGGCGCCGGGGTCGCGCGGTCGAGCAGCGCGTCCCAGCTCGGGTCGCCGATGTAGACCGTCTGCCGCAACTGCGGGCATTTCCCCCGCACTTCGTCGACCATCGCCCGGTAGTCGCTCGTCTTGTGGCTGAGGGAGGCGAACAACAGCGAGATCCCGGCCTGCTTGAGGACGTACTCGACCTCGTGGGTGCGGTAGGCGGGGTTGATGTTCACCATGATCGCGCCGATGCGGGCGGTGGCGTACTGGACCAGCACCCACTCGGGGCAGTTGACCGCCCAGATGCCCACCCGGTCGCCCTTGGCGACCCCGCTCGCGAGCAGCGCGTACGCCAACTCGTCGACGTCCGCGGCGAACTGCGCGTACGTCCAGCGCCGCCCCGAGGGCACGTCGACCAGTGCCTCACGGTCCGGCCAGTTCGCCACCGCCCGGTCCAGGTCGGCGCCGATCGTGTCGCCGAGCAGCGGGGTGTCGCTCACCCCGTGGCTGTAGGAGCTCATCGGAAGTCCTCCTCGCGGTACTCGGCGTCCGAGCCCTGGGCCGTGGCCTCGCGCAGCTCGATCCGGCGGATCTTGCCGGAGACGGTCTTGGGCAGCGGCGCGAACTCCAGGCGGCGGATGCGCTTGTAGGGCGCCAGCACGTCCCGCGAGTGCTCGAAGAGGACCTTCGCGGTGTCGGGTCCCGGCTCCCAGCCCTCCGCGAGCACCACGTACGCCTTCGGCACCGCGAGCCGCAGCTCGTCCGGCGCGGGCACGACGGCCGCCTCGGCCACCGCCTCGTGCTCCAGCAGGGCGCTCTCCAGCTCGAAGGGGCTGATCTTGTAGTCGCTGGCCTTGAAGACGTCGTCGGCCCGGCCGACGTACGTGATGTACCCGTCCGCGTCCCGCGATCCGATGTCGCCCGTGCGGTAGTAGCCGCCGGCCATCGCCTCCGCCGTGCGGTCCGCGTCGCCGTGGTAGCCGGTCATCAGGCCGGCCGGCCGGGCGGACAGGTCGAGCGCGATCTCGCCCTCCGCCGCGCCCGGCGCTCCCGTCACCGGATCGAGCAGCTCCACCCGGTAGCCGGGGCTCGGCCGTCCCATGGAGCCGGTCTTCAGGGGCTGGCCGGGGCTGTTGGAGACCTGCACGGCGGTCTCCGTCTGCCCGAAGCCGTCCCGGATGGTGACGCCCCAGGCCCGCCGCACCTGCTCGATGACCTCGGGGTTCAGCGGCTCGCCGGCCGCCACCACCTCCCTGGGCGGGGTCCGCAGCTGGGTCAGGTCGGCCTGGATGAGCATCCGCCACACGGTCGGCGGGGCGCAGAAGGTCGTCACCCGCGCACGGTCCATCTCGGCCATCAGACGGGCCGGGTCGAAGCGCGTGTAGTTGTGGATGAAGACGGTGGCTTCCGCGTTCCAGGGCGCGAACAGGTTCGACCAGGCGTGCTTGGCCCAGCCGGGCGAGGAGATGTTGAGGTGCACGTCACCGGGTTTGAGGCCGATCCAGTACATGGTCGCCAGGTGCCCGATCGGGTACGACGTGTGGGTGTGCTCGACCAGCTTGGGGCGGGCGGTGGTGCCGGAGGTGAAGTAGAGCATCAGCGGGTCGTCGGCGCGGGTGGGGCCGTCGGGTGTGAACGTGGCGTCGGCCTCGTACAGGTCGTCCAGCGCCAGCCAGCCCTCGACCGGGTCGCCCGCCGCGATCCGCGTGTACCGGCCGGGCACCTCCGCGAACTTGCCGGTGTCCTCGGAGCGCGTGATGACATGCCGTACGCGTCCGCGGTCGACGCGGTCCCGCAGGTCCGCCGGGCCGAGCAGCGGGGTGGCCGGGATGACGACGGCACGCAGCTTCATCGCGGCCAGCGCCGTGATCCACAGTTCGGCCTGGTTGCCCAGCATCACCAGGATGCGGTCCTCGGCGGTCACCCCCTGGGCCCGCAGCCAGTTGGCGGCCTGGCCGGAACGGACCGAGAGCTCCGCGAAGGACAGCCTGGTCTCCCGGCCGTCCTCCTCGACGATGTGCAGCGCGGTCGCCGCGTTGCCGTGGGCGATGACGTCGAACCAGTCGAGCGCCCAGTTGAAGCGCTCCGGACGGGGCCAGGCGAATCCCTCGTAGGCCGTCGCGTAGTCCTCGCGGTGGGCGAGCAGGAAGTCCCGCGCTCCGCGGAACAGCTCCGTCGTCATCTCTATCCGTCCTCCTCGTGACCGGACCATTGCCGGGCGGCTCTCTGTCATCGTTTACTCCGTGATGCAGGTCTCACTACCCCCGAACGGGGGTGTGCGCCGGCGAAAGGACGAACAGGTGGCAGCGGACGCGGCGGAGATCCGGAACGCGCTGGTGCGGCTGCGACGCACGACCGGGCTGCCGGTCGCCTTCGGCGGGCTCGTGGAGTCGGGCCGCCCGCAGATGCGCATCAGCGAACTGAGCGGCACGTCGACCGTCGCGCTGCGCGCGCTCGCGGTGACCTCGGGCAGCGGTCTGGGCGGCAAGGCCGTCGCCCTCGCCCGCCCCTGCGCGGTGGCGGACTACTCCTCCTCACGGCAGATCAGCCACGAGTACGACGCCCCGGTCGCCGCCGAGGGCCTGCGCTCGATCGTGGCGGTGCCCGTCGTCGTACGGCGCCGGGTGCGGGGCGTGCTGTACGGCGCGCTGCGCACCGTGCAGCCGCTCGGGGACCGGGTGCTGAGCGCGGCGGTGGAGGCGGCGCGGGACGTGGAGCAGGCGCTGGTGGTGCGGGAGGAGGCGCGGGAGCTGGTGGCGGCGGCCGGGCCGGTCGGGGCGGACCCCGACCCCGTCTCCCGGGAACAGGTGCGGGAGGCGCACGCGGCCCTGCGCGCGCTGGCGCCCCGGATCGCCGACGCGGCACTGCGGGCGGAACTCCTCGACGCGTGCGGTCTGCTCACGCCTCGGCAGCCGGCCCGGGTGACGCTCGCCCCGCGTGAGCTGGACGTCCTGGCCTGCGTGGCCGCGGGGGCGACGAACGCGGCGACCGCCGATCGGCTCGGGCTGCGGCCGGAGACGGTCAAGGGTTACCTGCGCTCGGCCATGCGCAGGCTCGGCGCGCACACCCGCGGGGAGGCGGTGGCGGCGGCCCGCCGGGCGGGTCTGCTGCCGTAGCACGTTGTCCAATCATTCATTCAGCCGTGCTTTGAATTTCCCTATGCTGTGAGGTTGTTATTTGCCTCACCACGTCCGCCCTCCGGATTTCAAAGAATCGTTGCCTAGAATTTGGCCCGGACACGACACGAGGGGAGCGGCGACCGTGCGACGGGACTTCCAGGAGCCTGCGAGATGCCGCCCCGACCTGGTCATCGGCCGGGATGAGGTGTTCGGCCAGGCCCGCGAGCAGCTCGCCCGGGGCGGCAGTGTGCTGCTGCACGGCCCCGCCGGAATAGGAAAGTCCACCGTGCTGCGGGCATTGGCCGCGGATAACGCCGGGACGGCCCGCACGGTGTTGCGCTGCTCCGCCACCGAGTCCGAATCCCACCTCCCCTTCCTCGCCCTCGCCGACCTGCTCGGCCTGGTCCTCGACGACGTCGCCGGCAAGCTGCCCGCCGCCCAGCGCACCGCCCTGGAGTCGGCGCTCACCGGCCGCGGCGAGTCGACCCTCCAGCGCGACGGCCTCGCCCTGCGCCTCGCGGTGCTCTCGGCGCTGCGCGCGCTCGCCGCCGAGGGGCCGGTGCTGGTCGTCGCCGACGACGTGCAATGGCTGGACTCGGCCAGCGCCGAACTCCTCGGCTTCGCCGCCCGCCGCCTCGGCGACACCCCGGTGCGGATGCTGTGCGCGGTGCGGACCGAGGGCCAGGAGTACGACCGCCATCTGCGCGTGTCCCCGCCGGACACCCTCGCCCTGCGCGTCAACCCGCTCTCCCGCGCCCAGGTCTCCGACCTGCTCGGCCACCGCGGCTACACCGGCCTGCCCCGCTCCACGGTCCGGGACATCCACCGCACCAGCGGCGGCAACCCGCTCTTCGCCCTGGAACTCGGCCGCGCCCTCGACGAGAACCCCACCCCGCCCCGCCCCGGCGAGCCGCTCCCGGTGCCCACCTCGCTGCGCACCCTCGTGCTGAACCGCCTGGAGATGCTCTCCGACGAGGCCCGCCGCACCCTCCTGGTGGCGAGTGCCGGCGCCCGCCCCACCCTCGCCCTGCTGCGCGCGGCCGGCCGGGAGAACGCCGAGGCGGAGACCGCTCAGGCCGCGGCGCTGGGTCTGCTGGCCACCGAGCCCGAGGGGCCCGCCGTACGGTTCGCGCATCCGCTGATCTCGGCCGCGCTGTACGCGGAGGCACCCGCGCACGAGCGGCGGGCCGCGCACGCCGCGCTGTCGAAGGCCGCCTCCGACCCCATCGAACGGGCCCGGCACCTGGCGCTGGCCACCACCGGCACCGACCCGGACACCGCGGACAGCCTCGCCGAGGCGGCCGCGCTCGCCCGGGACCGCGGGGCCCCCTCGGTCGCCGCCGCCCTCGGCCTGCTCGCCGCCCGCCACACCCCCGCGGAGGGCAACCCCGACGCACGGCGTCTCCAGGCCGCCGAGGATGCGATCACCGCCGGTGAGCTGGATCTCGCCCGGGACGTCGCCCGGGACGTGCTGACCCGGGCGACCGTGCCCGCGGACCGGGTGCGAGCCTGGATCATGGTGATCGACACCGCGGGCCACGCCATGTCGGAGGTCGACTCGGTCTTCCCGCAGGCCCTGGCCGACGCGGGCGACGACCCCCAGCTGCTCGCCCTGATCCACTACCAGCTGACCTGGCGCGCCGTGCTGGTGGACGGCGACTTCGACCGGGCCCGGGAGGAGGCCGCGCACTCGGCGGCGCTCGCCGCCCGGGCCGGCGACCGCTACAACGAGCTGATGGCCCTGGCCTTCCAGGCCCAGATCGAGACCCTCATGGGCCACCCGGACGCCCCCGCGACCATCAAGCGCGCCCTGAAGGAGCCCCAGGACCCGAGGGTGTCGTGCCATCACAACGGCGCCGGGTACTCCCGGTTCCGCTGGCTGATCATGAGCGACCAGCTGGCCGAGGCGCGGGCGACGGTCACCGCGCTGCTGCGCGAGGTCCAGCGCACCGGGGCGGTGGAGAGCGAGGTGCACTTCCTGCGCGGGGTGGCCGAGACCGAACTGCGCTCCGGGCACTGCGGACGCGCCCTCGACCTCGCCCGGGAGAGCCTGATGATGGCCCGGGACACCGGCATCGGCGAGGTCGCCTCCGCGGTCCTCACCTCGCTCGGGGAGGCCTCGGGCGGCGATGTGGAGCGGGCCCTGGAGCTGGCCCGGGAAGCGGTCGGGCACGCCGAGGAGGACGGCGACCAGATGTACGTCTCCCGCGCGCTGACCGCCCTCGGCTACGCCCAGCTGGTCGCCGGGGACGCCGAGGGAGCCGTCCGTTCGCTGCGCCGGGTGCGCGAGCTGGAGCACGGGCTCGGCATCACCGACCCCGCCCGTGGCCGCTGGCAGGGCGATCTCGCCGAGGCACTGGTCAGGACCGGCGAGCTCGGCGAGGCCCAGGCCGTCATCGACGGCACCCGGGAGCAGGCGCTGCGGCTCGGCCGGGAGAGCGTGCTGGCGGTGCTGGACCGTGCCGAGGGCCTGCTGCGGGCCGCGCGCGGTGAACACGAGGCCGCGCTCGCCCAGTTGACCTCGGTGCAGGACCGGCTCGCCAAACTGGGCTACGGCCTGGAGGAGGCCCGCACCGCCTTCGCGCTGGCCCAGCTGCGCACCCGGCGGCCGGGCCCGACGTCGTACGACGAGGCGGCACGCCTCTTCCGGCGCTGCCGGGCGCTGCCCTGGCTGCGGCAGGTCGACGCGGCCGGCGCCGCTCCGGCGGCCGAGCCGGCGCCGCAGGCCGCCCCCGCTCCGGCCGCGGACGCGCTGGAGGGGCTCGCGGCGATGGAGCGTCAGGTGGCCGCGCTGGTCATGGAGGGCGCCACCAACCGGGAGATCGCCGCCCGGCTCTTCATCAGCGTCAAGACGGTCGAGGCGACCCTGACCCGGGTCTACCGCAAGCTCGGCATCCGCTCGCGGGTGGACATCGTCCGGCTGGCGGCGGGGCGCCGTACGAAGTGAGGCCCCGCGGGCTTTACTGACCGGCGTGGTGTCTGTCCGCGGCCGACCGAGGGTTTTCCCTGCCCAACTCCCCTAGGGGGTTCCCTCATTGGGAAGGGGAACTTCCGGGTTCTAGGTTGTGAACGTGCCGCTCGCCCGGGCATACGGGGGTCGGTCCCGCGGCCCCCGTGCTCAACCCCCCACACCCGCGCGTCCCCCCACCGGCAACCCCCACTGAGGAGACTCATGTTCGGGCTCCACCGCGCCAAGAGAACCGCGGCCGTCGTCGCGGCCACCGCTGCCGCCGCAGCGACCGCCCTGCTCGGCGCCCCCTCCGCCGCAGCCGCTCCCCAGCCCATCGTCGGCGGTACGACCACCACGACGACCGCGTACCCGTTCATGATGCAGATCACGGACGCCTCCCAGAACCAGTTCTGCGGCGGCACCCTGGTCTCCTCGACCAAGGTCGTGACGGCGGCGCACTGCATGGTCGGCGAGACCACGAGCAGCGTGCGGGTCGTCGGCGGGCGCACCTACCTCAACGGCACCAACGGCACGGTCAGCCGGGTCAGCAAGATCTGGATCAACCCGGACTACACGGACGCCACCAACGGCGACGACGTGGCCGTCCTCACCCTCTCGACGGCGATGTCGTACACCCCGGCGTCGTACGTCTCCTCGTCCCAGACCGGTGTGTACGCGGCCGGCACCACGGCCCGCGTCCTCGGCTGGGGCACCACCTCGGAGAACGGCAGCTCCTCCAACCAGCTGCGGACGGCGACCGTGCCGATCGTGTCCGACTCCAGCTGTGCGAGCTCCTACGGTTCGGACTTCGTCCAGTCCGACATGGTGTGCGCCGGATACACCTCCGGCGGCGTAGACACCTGCCAGGGCGACAGCGGCGGTCCCCTGCTCATCGGGGGCGTCCTGGCAGGGATCACTTCTTGGGGCGAGGGCTGCGCGGAGGCCGGTTACCCGGGTGTCTACACCCGGCTGACCACCTTCTCCAGCCTGGTGACCGCACAGGTCAACTCGTAGATCCCAGAAGTTCTCCTGAGCACCCCTCAGGTGAAGTACCAGGGGGCGTTGCGGGCCTCCACGAGCGGCCCGCAGCGCCCCCTATCCACGTGGCGGAAGGGGCCGGCGGTCGTTCTCGTGATCGCCGCAGTTCCCCGCAGTTCCCCGCAGTTCTCCGCAGTTCTCCGCGGTTCCACGAGGCGGACCCTAGGACGGTCGTACGACGGTCCCGAACCGGATGTCGTACGACGTCCCGGGGTGCATGGCGGTGAGCATGCGCGCGCCCTCCGTCCGGACCTCGTCCCGCTGCGCCCCGGTGAGCCTGCCGAAGGGCTCGATGACGAGCGCGTCCTCCTCCAGCTTCCACACGCCCGCGAGGAAGCCGTCGACGAGGAAGGTGCAGTGGACCAGGTTGCCGACCCAGCTGCGGCCCCAGTACTCGGGCGGGATCACGCGGGTGCGGTCGGCGTGGGAGAGGAGGAGGTTGTCGAACTCGGGCAGGAAGCGGGGCGGGGCCGGGGTGTCGGCGGCGGGGCGCGGGGCGTCGGGGAGGTCGAAGAGTTCGACGCCCCGCTCGTCGCGGAAGGTCAGGAGCTGCGGCCGCAGGCGTTCGAAGACTTCGCGCAGGCGGGTCAGACCGGCCCAGGTCTGCATGTCCTTGACGGAGGCGGGGCCGAAGGCGGCGAGGTAGCGCAGCACGGTGGCGTCCGGCGCGGGGGCGGGTTCGGCGGGGCGGCCGAGCCAGTGCTCGGCGGTGGTGAGGGCGACCTGGCCGCTGCGCCCCCACAGCCCGCGCGGGGTGACCTGGACGAGGGGCAGGCGGCAGCGGGCGGCGATCGCCAGGGACTGCGGGTCGGCGTCCGGCCACTCGGCGAGCAGCGCCTCGCGCAGCTGCTTCATGGTGCGCGGCTCGGTCTCGACGAGGTCGCGGGCCAGGGCGGCCAGGCGGTCCAGGTCGACGCCGGCAAGTCCCTTGCGGAAGTTGGCGAGTTCGCGGTCGCGGGCGGCCTGGACGAGCGGGCGCAGGGTGAGGGCGTCGGCGGCGGTGTGGGTGTGGATGGTCGAGCGCATGGTGACGATCCGGACGGTCTCCCGGTCGGCCATCAGCCCGGACAGCTCCTCGGGGCGGAAGCCGTCGAGGCGGGCGGCGAGCGCGTAGTACGGCGGTTTGACGTTCTGCGCCTGGAGGCCGAGCAGATGCTCCACGGCCGCCTTCGCCGGCAGGGGCGAGCGCCTGAGCAGCAGCTGCCGGTCGAGGGTGGCGCGGTTGAGGGCGCGGGTGCCGAGCACGGGGGCCGTCTTCGTCATGCTTCGCACGCTAGCGGCCGTTGCGGACACCTTCTGTCCGCAACGCTCACCGATGCCGTCACCGCCCGGCCCGGCCGCGGTCGTGTGCCGCGTATATCCTGCTCGGTGATCACGCAGCCGGAAACTCCACCCGAGAGGCAGCCGTGATGTCCGAGCGACGCGCCCGTCCGACCGCGCAGGGCCGACGGAAGGCGGCCTGGCTCCGCGCCCTGGCCCCGGCCACCACTCCCCCGCCCGCCGGTAGGCAACCCGCGCGGCGGACCGAACCGGCGCCGCCGGAAGCGGAGCCGCCGAGCATCGTCCAGGCGGCCCTGTACCGCGAGGGCGTCCGCGTCTCCGCCCCGGCGACCCTCGCCGAGACCTTCCGTGAGCTGCGCGAGCAGCCGTCCGGCATGGCGTGGATCGGTCTGGCCCGCCCGACCGAGGCGGAACTCCTGTCCCTGGCAGCCGAGTTCGACCTGCACCCGCTGGCGGTCGAGGACGCGATGGAGGCCCACCAGCGGCCCAAGCTGGAGCGCTACGGCGAGACGCTCTTCGTCGTCCTGCGGGCGGCCCGCTATCTGGACGCCCCCGAGGAGGTCGACTTCGGCGAGCTGCACGTCTTCGTCGGCCCCGACTTCGTGATCACGGTCCGGCACGGCGCCGCCCCCGACCTGTCGGCGGTCCGCAGCCGCATGGAGGCGACGCCGGACCTGCTGAAACTGGGCCCGGAGGCGGTGCTGTACGCGATCCTGGACGCGGTGGTCGACGGCTACGCGCCGGTCGTGGCGGGCGTGCAGAACGACATCGACGAGATCGAGACGGAGGTCTTCCGCGGCGACCCCGCGGTGTCCCGCCGTATCTACGAACTCTCCCGCGAGATGGTCGAGTTCCAGCGCGCCACCCGCCCCCTGGTCGGCATGCTGCACGGCCTGATGGCCGGCTTCTCCAAGTACGGCACGGACGAGGAGTTGCAGCGGTACCTGCGGGACGTCGCCGACCACGTCACCCACACCAGCGAGCGCGTCGACGGCTTCCGCCAGGCCCTCACCGAGATCCTCACGGTGAACGCGACGCTGGTCACCCAGCAACAGAACGCGGAGATGCGGGCGCTGGCGGAAGCCGGGTTCGAGCAGAACGAGGAGATCAAGAAGATCTCGTCGTGGGCGGCGATCCTGTTCGCGCCCACGCTGGTCGGGACGATCTACGGGATGAACTTCAGGCACATGCCGGAGCTGAGCTGGAGGTTCGGATACCCGTTCGCGATCGGCCTGATGGGGGTCGTCTGCGTCAGTCTGTACCTGATCTTCAAGCGGCGGGACTGGCTCTGAGCCCCGCCTCCGGGGCGGTTCACCAGGGCATCTCGCCGTGCCGGTCGCGGAAGGTTCCGGTCGGTCCGTCCGGGCCGATGGTGGCGAGTGCGACGATCGCGTCGGTGCCCTCGGTGACGGTCTGCGGGCCGCTGTGCCCGTTGAAGTCGGTCGCGGTGTAGCCCGGGTCGGCCGCGTTGACCTTCACGTCCGGCAGGGCCTTCGCGTACTGCGTGGTCAGCATGGTCACGGCGGCCTTCGACGCCGTGTAGAGCGGCGCGAGGTACCGGCCTTCGACGCGCTCGGGGTCGTGGGTCAGTGCGAACGACCCCATGCCGCTGGAGACGTTGACGACGACCGGGTGCTCGGACTTGCGCAGCAGGGGCAGGAACGCGTGCGTCACCCGGACGATTCCCACCACGTTGACGTCGAACACCGCGGCGGCGTCGGCGGCCGTGAGCTGGTCGGCGGGGTTGTGCGAGCCGAGGACGCCGGCGTTGTTGATCAGGACGTCGATGCCGCCCTCGTGAGCGGCGACGTCCGCGGCGGCAGCGGCCACCGACGCGTCGTCGGTCACGTCGATCCGGACGAAGCGGGCGCCGAGCGCGTCGGCGGCGGCCCGACCTCGTTCCGGGTCGCGCGCGCCGAGGAGGACGGTGTGGCCGGCCTCGATCAGGCGGCGGGCGGTCTCGTGGCCGAGGGACCGGTTGGCCCCGGTGATGAAGGTGGTGGTCATGCGTTCACCCTCGCCCGGTGGCGAGCGGACAACCAGTGCCCTCCGCGACGGTAGGACCGCCAGTACCAGGCACACCGGCCGCCCGCCGGACACAATGGCCCGGTGGACGAGACCCTTGGCACCGCACTGCGCCGCTGGCGCGACCGGCTCTCCCCCCTGGACGTCGGACGGCCCGCGCACCAGGGACGGCGTGCGGTGGGGCTGCGGCGCGAGGAACTGGCCGAGCTCGCGGGGCTGTCGGTCGACTATGTCGTGCGGCTGGAGCAGGGCCGCGCCACCAGCCCTTCGGCGCAGGTCGTGGCGAGCCTGGCCAGGGCCCTGCAGCTGCAACCCGTGGAACGCGACCACGCCTACCGGCTGGCCGGTCTCCTCCCGCCCCAGGAGGGGACCGTCTCCACGCACGTCCCGGCGGGGGTCCAGCGGATGCTGGCCCGGCTCGGGGAGTTCCCCGTGGGTGTGTTCAGCGCCGACTGGACCTTGCTGTCCTGGACCCCGGCATGGACGGTCCTGCTGGGCGACCCCGGCGGACGCACCCCCGCCGAGCGGAGCCTGCTGCGGGCGGTCTTCACCAAGGGGCCGTCGGGTCTCGCGTCCTGGCCGGTGCTCCCGGACGGCGACGCTCTGGGCCCCGCCCTCGTCGCCGATCTGCGCACGGCTCTCGTCAACTACCCCGGTGACCCCGCACTGGCCGACCTCGTCGAGGAGCTGCGCAGCACCAGCGCGGAGTTCGCGCGGCTGTGGAACGAGGGCGCGGTCGGACCGCACGTCTCGGCCCGCAAGACCGTCCTGCACCCCCAGGTCGGCGAGGTGACCTGCGACTGCGACGTGCTCACCGTCCCGGGCTGCGACCTCCGCCTCGTCGTCTACACGGTGGCCGCGGGGTCCGCCGACGCGGAGAAGCTGGAGTTCCTGCGGGTCACGGGTGGCGTCCGTGCCGACGGCCCCGCGGCCTCGGGGCCCGGCCTGTTCTCCACGCCCTGACCGTCCGGGGTCGCCTCTCCGCTGCCAGACCGCTGTGGCGCCCGCCGGGGCGGGGCCGCAGAATCTGTCGGGGAACGGCAGTTGATGAGAGGGAAGAGGGACGACCCATGGTCGAGCAGGACGAGCGATTCGACGTTGTCGTACTCGGCGCCGGGCCCGGGGGCTATGTCGCCGCCGTGCGCGCCGCCCAGCTGGGCAAGCGTGTCGCGGTCGTGGAGGAGAAGTACTGGGGCGGCGTCTGCCTGAACGTCGGCTGCATCCCCACCAAGGCCCTGCTGCGCAACGCCGAGCTGGCGCACATCTTCACGCATGAGGCGAAGACCTTCGGCATCAAGGTCGACGGCCAGGTCTCCTTCGACTACGGCGAGGCCTTCCGCCGCAGCCGCAAGGTCGCCGACGGCCGGGTCAAGGGCGTCCACTACCTGATGAAGAAGAACAAGATCACCGAGATCGACGGCCGCGGCACCTTCCTCGACCCGCACACCCTCCAGGTCACCGACTACGACGGCAACACCCGCACCGTCGGCTTCGAGCACTGCATCATCGCCACCGGCGCCACCCCGAGGCTGCTGCCCGGCACCAAGCGCAGCGCCCGGGTGGTCACCTACGAGGAGCAGATCCTCGCCGACGACCTCCCGCAGTCGATCGTCATCGCGGGCGCCGGCGCCATCGGCATCGAGTTCGCCTACGTGCTCCACCACTACGGCGTGAAGGTCACCATCGTCGAGTTCCTCGACCGCATGGCGCCCCTGGAGGACGCCGAGGTCTCCGCCGAACTCGCCCGGCAGTACCGCAAGCTGGGCATCGACGTCCTCACCTCCACCCGTGTCGACGCCATCGACGAGTCCGGCCCCCAGGTCCGCGTCACCGTCACCGCCAAGGACGGCTCGCAGAAGGTCCTGGAGGCCGACAAGGTCCTCCAGGCCATCGGCTTCGCCCCGAACGTGACCGGATACGGCCTGGAGAACACCGGCGTGCGGGTCACCGAGCGCGGCGCGATCGACGTCGACGGCCGCTGCCGCACCTCGGTGCCGCATCTTTACGCCATCGGCGACGTGACCGCGAAGCTGATGCTCGCGCACGCCGCCGAGTCCATGGGGATCATCGCCGCCGAGACCCTCGCGGACGCCGAGACGATGGAGCTCGACTACGCGATGATCCCGCGGGCCACCTTCTGCCAGCCCCAGATCGCCAGCTTCGGCTACACCGAGGCCCAGGCCCGCGAGCTCGGGTACGACGTGAAGGTCGCCAAGTTCCCGTTCACCGCGAACGGCAAGTCCCACGGCCTCGGTGACACCACCGGCTTCGTGAAGCTGATCAGCGACGCCAAGTACGGCGAGCTCATCGGCGGCCACCTCATCGGTCCGGACGTCACCGAGCTGCTGCCGGAGCTGACGCTCGCCCAGCAGTGGGACCTCACCGTCCATGAGGTGGCCCGCAATGTGCACGCCCACCCGACCCTGAGCGAGGCCGTCAAGGAGGCCGTGCACGGCCTGGCCGGCCACATGATCAACATGTGACACGGGTGACGGCCGGGCCGGGCGTCACAGGGCGGCCGGCGCCGGCCCCACCAGCTCGGACAGCACGTCCTCCATGGTCACGAACCCCAGGACGGCACCCGCCTGCCCCGTCACCGCCGCCAGATGGCTGCCGTCGGCGCGCAGGGCGGTGAGGGTGTCGTCCAGCGGGGTGTCGATGCGGACCCGGGTCACCGGGTGCAGGGCGGTGCGCGGGAAGGGCCGGTCGCGGTCGGCGACGCCGAGGGTGTCCTTGATGTGCAGATAGCCCAGGAGCGCGCCCTGCGGGCCGGTGACCGGGAAGCGGGAGTAGCCCGCCTCGGCCGCCACCCGCTCCAGCCGCGCCGGGGTGACGGAGGCGTCGACGGTGCGCATCCGCCGGGTCGGGACGAGGATCTCGCCGACCGGGCGGGTGCCCAGCTCCAGGGCGTCCCGGAGCCGTTCGCCGTCGGCGGGCGAGAGCAGCCCGGCCTCGCTCGCGTCGAGGACCATCCGGGCCAGCTGGTCGTCGGTGAAGACCGACTCCACCTCGTCCTTCGGCTCGACGCGCAGCAGCCTCAGCAGGGTGTTGGCGAAGGCGTTGATGCCGAACACGAGCGGCCGCAGCAGCCGGGTGAGCGCCACCAGCGGCGGCCCGAGCAGCAGCGCGGTCGGCACGGGGGCCGCGAGCGCGATGTTCTTCGGGACCATCTCGCCGATCAGCATGTGCAGATAGGTCGCCACGGCGAGGGCGATGACGAAGGCGATCGGGTGCACCAGGCCGTGCGGGATGTGCGCCGCCTCGAAGCCGGGCTCCAGCAGATGCGCGATGGCCGGTTCGGCGACCGCGCCGAGCACCAGCGAGGAGACGGTGATGCCGAGCTGGGCGGTCGCCATCATCGCGGAGAGGTGTTCCAGGCCCCACAGGGTCATCCGGGCCCGCTTGTCGCCCTCCTTGGCGCGCGGTTCGATCTGGCTGCGGCGCACGGAGATCAGGGCGAACTCGCCGCCCACGAAGAACGCGTTGGTCAGCAGCGTCAGGGCGCCGATGACGAGTTGCAGGACGGTCACCGGGACTCCTCCCCCGCCTGGACCGGCACCTTGACCCGGGTCGGTTCCGGTGCCGGTGCGGTGATGCGGACACGGTCGGCGCGATGGTGCTCGACCTCCAGGACGTCGAGCTCCCAGCCGTCGAGTGCGACGACGTCGCCCTTGGCGGGGATACGCGCGAGGCGGGTGGCGACCAGCCCGGCGACGGTCTCGTAGGGGCCGTCCGGGGCCGCGAGTCCTATCCCCTCCAGTTCGTCGAGGCGGACGGAGCCCTCCGCCTCCCACGCTCCGGGGCCGACGGGTGCCAGGTCGGGGGCCTCGACGGGGTCGTGCTCGTCACGGACCTCGCCGACGACCTCCTCGACGATGTCCTCCATCGTGGCCACTCCGGCCGTACCGCCGTACTCGTCGATGATCACGGCCATCGTGCGGGTCGTGCGCAGCCGCTCCAGCAGCCGGTCCGCCGGGAGGCTGTCCGGCACCAGCAGGGGTTCGGTGGCCAGTGCGGTGACCGGGGTGACGGCCCGCTCCGCCGGCTCCAGGGCCAGTACGTCGCGGATGTGGACGGTGCCGACGACCTCGTCCAGGCTGTCGCGGTAGACCGGGAAGCGGGACAGGCCGGTGGCGTACGTCAGGTTGGCCGCGTCGGCGGCCGTGGCGTGCGCCTCCAGGGCCTGGACGTCGACGCGCGGGGTCATCACGTTCTGCGCGGTCAGCTCGCCCAGGTGCAGGGTGCGCACGAACAGCTCGGCGGAGTCCGCCTCCAGGGCGCCCTCGGCCGCCGAGTGCTCGGCCAGCGCGACCAGTTCCTCGGGTCCGCGCGCGGAGGCCAGCTCCTCGGCGGGCTCCAGGCCGAAGCGTCGTACGGCGCGGTTCGCGGTGTCGTTGAGGTGGCGGATGAACGGGCCGAAGGCGGCCGTGAAGCCGCGCTGCGGTCCGGCCACCACCTTCGCGACCGCCAGCGGCCGGGAGATCGCCCAGTTCTTCGGGACCAGTTCGCCGATCACCATCAGCACGACCGTGGACAGGGCCACGCCCAGCACGGTCGCCACCGTCGGGGCGGCGCCGCCCAGGCCGGCGGCCTCCAGCGGGCCCCGCAGCAGCGCGGCCAGCGACGGCTCGGCGAGCATGCCGATCACCAGGGAGGTGACGGTGATGCCGAGCTGGGCACCGGAGAGCTGGACGGTCAGCCGGCGTACGGCCTCCAGGGCACCCTGCGCCCCGCGCTCGCCGGCCTCGGCGGCGCGCTCCAGCTCACCGCGCTCGACGGTGGTCAGGGAGAACTCGGCCGCGACGAACACCGCGCAGGCCAGGGTCAGCAGGAGGGCCGCCAGGAGCAGCAGGACCTCGGTCACCGCGCCACCCCCGTTCCCTCGCAGGGGCGGGTGTCGGCACGGCTGGTACTGGGAGGCTCACCCATGGCGGGTTCATGTCTCCTTCACGGATCGGCGGATCGGGCTGCTGCACACCCCATGGTAAAGGGCGCGCAAAGCAGGCTGGTCAAGAGCACAACGCCCGGGACTCCGCGGTTGTTCCGCCGATGGGGGGTTTACGTCGCCCGGAGTCGGCAAGGCGGACAGGATGCCGCGCTTCGCCACCACACCTGCAACTCCCGTAAGACGCGCCCCGCACTCCGCGGGTTCCACAGCGGTGGCGGCAGAGCGGCCCCCGCGGCGGGACGCCTTCTTCGACAACGCCAAGTACCTGGCGATCGTGCTCGTCGCGATGGGACACGCCTGGGAGCCGCTGCGCTCCGACAGCCGCGCGGTCACCGCGCTCTACACGATCGTCTACGCCTTCCACATGCCGGCGTTCATCATCATCTCCGGCTACTTCTCCCGGACCTTCGACGCGAGTCCGGCGAAGATCAGGCGCCTGGTCACCGGGGTCGTCGTCCCCTACATCGTGTTCGAGACGGCGTACACCCTGTTCACCCGCTGGTCCGACGGGGAACCGGACCGCGCGATCAGCCTGCTCGACCCGCTGTATCTGACCTGGTTCCTGGCCGCGCTGTTCATCTGGCGGCTGACCACGCCGATCTGGCGGACCGTGCGGTGGCCGCTGCCCGTCGCCCTCGCCGTCGCGGCCCTCGCCACCCTCACCCCGTCCATCGGCAAGGACCTCGACCTCCAGCGCACCCTCCAGTTCCTGCCGTACTTCGTGCTCGGTCTGTGCCTGCGGCCGAAGCACTTCAGCCTGGTGCGCCAGTGGCGGGTGCGGCTCGCCGCCGCGCCGGTCTTCCTGGCCGCGCTCGCCTTCGCCTACTGGTCCGTGCCGCGGATGGACTACGCGTGGTTCTTCCACAAGGACGCCGCCGCGGACTTCGCCGTGCCCGACTGGTACGGGCCGCTGATGACGTTCGCCCTGTTCGGCTGCTCCCTCGTGCTGGTCACCTGCTTCCTGTCCTGGGTGCCCGGGCGCCGGACCTGGTTCACCGCCCTGGGCGCGGGCACGCTCTACGGCTATCTGCTGCACGGGTTCGTCATCCAGGCCGCCAACCACTGGCACTGGTCCCACGTCGACTTCTTCCACCGGCCGCTCGGCAAGATCGCCGTCTCGCTCGTCGCCGGAGCGCTGGTGACCGCGCTGTGCACGGCGCCGGTGCGGCGGGTCTTCCGGTGCGTGATGGAGCCGAGGATGAACTGGGCCTTCCGCAGGGAGGCCTGAGCGGGCGGCGGCACCCGGCCTTCACCGTTCGGGCACAACGGCGGACTGACATGTGGGCGAGCGGGCACCTGTATGTCACCAACGAGTGAGGGGTGACAGACCGCCCATGGAGATTTCAGGCGTCATCAGCGCGATCGTCATCGGCATCGTGATCGGTGTTCTCGGCCGGCTCGTCGTCCCGGGCCGCCAGCGCATCGGCATCCTGTGGACGATCGCGATCGGCATCGTCGCCGCGTTCATCGGAACCGGCATCGCCTCCGGCCTGGACGTCGCCGACACCAAGGGTGTCGACTGGGTCGAGTGGCTCATCCAGATCGCCCTCGCCGCCCTCGGCGTCGCCGCGATCAGCAAGGTGAAGGTGCGTCACTGAGCGGCCGGGCCCGTCGCGGGCGGACCAGTGCGCCAGGTCACATTCCGAGCGAGAACAAGGTCACAGCCTTGCGCTCTGCTGGAACTTCAGTGATCTGCCCTAGCATCCGAGCATGACGGTCCTGCCTGACGACGGGCTCGCGCTGGCCGCCGAGTTCCCTGACGCGACACACGAACAATGGCAACACCTGGTGGCCGGGGTGCTGCGCAAGTCGGGCAAGGAGGTCTCGGACGGCGCGGCGGAGGATGCCCTGGCCACCGCGCTGGAGGACGGACTCGGCGCCCGCCCCCTGTACACCGCCCGCGATGCCGCACCCGACCCCGGCCTGCCCGGCTTCGCCCCGTTCGTACGCGGCGGACGGGCGCAGGGCAACACGGTCGGCGGCTGGGACGTACGGCAGCGCCACGCGGCGGCGGACAACCAGGCCGTCCTGACCGACCTGGAGAACGGCGTCACCTCCGTGTGGCTGCCGATCGGCGAGGGCAGCGGCATCCAGGTGTCCGGCCTCGGCCGGGTGCTCGACGGCGTCTACCTCGATCTCGCGCCCGTCGTCCTGGACGCGGGTGCCGAGACCGAGGCCGCCGCCCAGGAGCTGCTGAAGCTGTACGAGGAGCGCGGCATCGCCCCCGACGCGGCCCGCGGCAACCTCGGCGCCGACCCGCTGGGGTACGAGGCGCGCACCGGACGGTCCTACGACCTCGCCCCCGTGCTGAAGCTCGCCCGGCGGTACCCCGGGGTGCGCGCGCTCACGGTGGACGCGCTGCCGTACCACGAGGCCGGCGGCTCGGCGGCGCAGGAGCTGGGGGCCTCGCTGGCGACCGGCGTGGCCTATCTGCGGGCCCTGACCGAGGCCGGGCTGAGCGCCGAACAGGCCTGCGCCCAGCTGGAGTTCCGGTACGCGGCGACCGCCGACCAGTTCCTGACCATCGCCAAGCTGCGGGCCGCGCGCCGGCTGTGGGCGCGGGTGGCCGAGGTGTGCGGGGTGCCGAAGGCGGGCGCCCAGGTGCAGCACGCGGTGACGTCGCCGGTGATGATGACCCGCCGCGACCCGTGGGTGAACATGCTGCGCACGACCATCGCGACGCTGGCCGCCGGGGCCGGTGGCGCCGACGCCGTGACCGTGCTCCCCTTCGACCAGGAGCTGGGGCTGCCGGACGCGTTCGCGCGCCGTATCGCCCGCAACACCTCCACGATCCTCATCGAGGAGTCGCATCTGTCCCGGGTGATCGACCCGGCGGGCGGCTCCTGGTACGTGGAGCGGCTGACCGACGAACTCGCCCACGCGGGCTGGGAGTTCTTCCGGACCATCGAGCGGGACGGCGGGCAGGCGGCCGTGCTGCGCTCGGGCCGCCTGCGTACCGACCTGGCGACGACCTGGGCGGCGCGCTCCAAGAAGCTCGCCAAGCGGCGCGAACCGGTCACCGGCGTCAGCGAGTTCCCGCACCTGGCCGAGAAGCCGGTCGTCCGTGAGCCCGCCCCGGAGCCGCTGTCCGGCGGTCTGCCGCGGGTCCGCCGCGACGAGGCCTTCGAGGAACTGCGCGCCCGCTCCGACGCCCACCTGGCCGCCACCGGGACCCGCCCCCGCGTCCACCTGGCCGCGCTCGGCCCGGCCGCCGCGCACACCGCGCGGCTGACCTTCGCCGCGAACCTCTTCCAGGCGGGCGGCATCGAAGCCGTCACCGAGGGCACGTTCGAGGAGAGCGGTGCCACCGAGGTGTGCCTGTGCTCCAGCGACGCGCTGTACGCGGAACAGGCCGAGGACACCGCCCGTGAACTGCGCGAGGCGGGTGCCACGCACGTCTTCCTCGCCGGCCGTCCGGCGGAGTACGCGGGCGTGGACTCCTACGTCTTCGCCGGATGCGACGCCGTCTCCGTACTGTCCGCCGCTCTCGACCGCTTGGGGGTCGCCCGATGACCGTCCCCGACTTCTCCGGGATCGATCTCGGAACTCCGGCCGCCACCGGCCACGCCGACGACTGGCAGGCGGCCGTCAAGAAGGCCGCCGACGGCGCCGACCTGCTCTGGGAGACCCCGGAGGGCATCCCGGTCAAGCCGCTCTACACCGGGCAGGACCTGGAGGGCCTGGACTTCCTGGACACCCGCCCGGGTGTGGCGCCGTATCTGCGCGGCCCGTACCCGACGATGTACGTCAACCAGCCCTGGACCATCCGCCAGTACGCGGGGTTCTCCACGGCCGAGGAGTCCAACGCCTTCTACCGCCGCAATCTCGCGGCCGGCCAGAAGGGCCTGTCGGTCGCCTTCGACCTGCCCACGCACCGGGGTTACGACAGCGACCACCCGCGCGTGACCGGTGACGTCGGCATGGCCGGCGTGGCCATCGACTCCCTCTACGACATGCGGCAGCTCTTCGACGGCATCCCGCTGGACCGGATGACCGTGTCGATGACGATGAACGGCGCCGTCCTGCCGGTGCTGGCGCTGTACATCGTCGCCGCCGAGGAACAGGGCGTGCCGCCCGAGAAGTTGGCCGGGACCATCCAGAACGACATCCTCAAGGAGTTCATGGTCCGCAACACCTACATCTATCCGCCGAAGCCGTCGATGCGGATCATCTCCGACATCTTCGCCTTCACCTCGCAGCGGATGCCGCGGTACAACTCCATCTCCATCTCCGGCTATCACATCCAGGAGGCCGGTGCGACGGCCGACCTGGAGCTGGCGTACACGCTCGCCGACGGTGTGGAGTACATCCGCGCGGGGCGGGAAGCGGGCCTGGACGTCGACGCGTTCGCGCCGCGGCTGTCGTTCTTCTGGGCGATCGGCATGAACTTCTTCATGGAGGTCGCCAAGCTGCGCGCGGCGCGCCTGCTGTGGGCGAAGCTGGTCAGGCAGTTCGACCCGAAGAACACCAAGTCCCTTTCCCTGCGCACCCATTCGCAGACCTCCGGCTGGTCGCTGACCGCGCAGGACGTCTTCAACAACGTCACGCGCACCTGCGTGGAGGCGATGGCGGCGACGCAGGGCCACACGCAGTCACTGCACACCAACGCCCTCGACGAGGCGCTCGCGCTGCCCACCGACTTCTCGGCGCGCATCGCCCGCAACACCCAGCTGCTGCTCCAGCAGGAGTCGGGCACCACCAGGGTCATCGACCCGTGGGGCGGCAGCGCGTACGTGGAGAAGCTGACGTACGACCTCGCGCGCAAGGCCTGGCAGCACATCCAGGAGGTCGAGGCGGCGGGCGGCATGGCCAAGGCCATCGACGCCGGCATCCCGAAGCTGCGCATCGAGGAGGCCGCGGCCCGCACCCAGGCCCGCATCGACTCCGGCCGGCAGCCGGTGATCGGCGTCAACAAGTACCGGGTGGAGAGCGACGAGGCGATCGAGGTCCTCAAGGTCGACAACTCCTCGGTGCGCGCCCAGCAGATCGAGAAGCTGCGCCGGCTGCGCGCCGAGCGGGACGAGCGGGCCTGCCAGGACGCGCTCGACGCACTGACCCGGGCCGCGGGCGGCGAGGGCAACTTGCTGGAGCTGGCCGTGCACGCGGCCCGCGCCAAGGCGACCGTCGGTGAGATCTCCGACGCCCTGGAGAAGGTGTACGGCCGGCACGCGAGCCAGATCCGTACGATCTCCGGCGTGTACCGCAACGAAGCAGGGGAGTCCCCGTCCGTGGACCGCACCCGCGCCCTGGTCGACGCCTTCGAGGAGGCGGAGGGCCGGCGCCCGCGCATCCTGGTCGCCAAGATGGGCCAGGACGGCCACGACCGCGGCCAGAAGGTCATCGCGACCGCCTTCGCCGACCTCGGCTTCGACGTCGACGTCGGCCCGCTGTTCCAGACCCCGGCCGAGGTGGCCCGGCAGGCCGTCGAGGCGGACGTGCACATCGTCGGGGTGTCGTCGCTGGCGGCCGGTCACCTCACCCTCGTACCGGCGCTCAAGGAGCAGCTGGCCGAGGAGGGGCGCGAGGACATCATGATCGTGGTCGGCGGGGTGATCCCGCCGCAGGACGTGCCGACGCTCCTCGAGATGGGCGCCGCGGCCGTGTTCCCGCCCGGGACGGTGATCCCGGACGCGGCCCACGATCTGGTGCAGCGGCTGTCGTCGGACCTCGGGCACGACCTGTGATCGATGTCGACGCGTATGTGAAGGGCGTGCTCGACGGGAAGCGGGCGATCATCGCGCGCGCCATCACGCTCGTCGAGTCCACCCGGCCGCAACACCGGGTGCTGGCGCAGGAGTTGCTCACCGCGCTGCTCCCGCACAGCGGCCGGTCGCGGCGGATCGGGATCAGCGGGGTGCCCGGCGTCGGCAAGTCCACCTTCATCGACGCCTTCGGCACCCTGCTCACCGGCCTCGGTCACCGGGTGGCGGTGCTGGCGGTGGACCCGTCCTCCACCCGCACCGGCGGTTCGATCCTCGGCGACAAGACCCGCATGGAGCGCCTGGCCGTCGACCCGGCGGCCTTCGTGCGCCCCTCCCCCACCGCGGGCACGCTGGGCGGGGTGGCCAAGGCGACGCGTGAGTCGATCGTGGTGATGGAGGCCGCGGGCTACGACGTGATCCTGGTGGAGACCGTCGGCGTCGGCCAGTCCGAGACCACGGTCGCGAACATGGTCGACACGTTCCTGCTGCTGACCCTGGCCCGCACCGGCGACCAGCTCCAGGGCATCAAGAAGGGCGTCCTGGAGCTGGCCGACGTGATCGCCGTGAACAAGGCGGACGGCCCGCACGAACGCGACGCCAGGGCCGCGGCCCGTGAACTGGCGGGCGCGCTGAGGCTGATGCACGGGCCGGACCCGGCCTGGACCCCGCCCGTGCTGAGTTGCAGCGCCCGGGAGTCCACCGGCCTGGACACGGTCTGGGAGCGGATCGAACAGCACCGCACCCTGCTGGACTCCACCGGCCGCCTCACCGCCAAGCGCCGCGACCAGCAGATCGACTGGACCTGGAGCATGGTCCGCGACGAACTCCTGGACCGGCTGCACGCCGACCCGGCGGTACGCGCGCTCGCCCCCGAGCTCGAACAGCAGGTCAGGGAAGGCGAGTTGACGGCCACGCTGGCGGCCGAGCGCATCCTGAAGGCGTTCGGGGCGTCCGGCACCGAGGGCCGCTGAGGGCCCTCGCTCATGGGAGTTCCGCTGCACACCGGGGCTCTGTCGCACCTGGCGGAGCGGTCCGCCGTCACCGCGCCGGCAGCCTGACCCCCAGTTCGTCGGCCGCCGCCCGCAGCACCGGCACCATCGCGACCATGTCGGCCATGCTGCGGCGGAAGGCCGGCGCGGCGGTGGACAGGGCGGCGAAGACGGTGCCGTCGGGGCGCAGGACGGGCACGGCGACGGCGCGCAGGCCCGCGTGGTGCTCCTCGTCGGCGGTGGCCCAGCCGCGTCCGGCGGCGCGGGCGACCTCCTCGCGCAGGACGTCCCGGTCGGTGATGCTGCGCGGGCCGTGCGGGGTGAGCTCGACGCGGTCGAGGAGATCCTCGCGGACGTCGTCGGGCGCGAAGGCCATCAGGACCTTGCCCATGGAGGTGCAGTGCAGCGGCCCGTGGTGACCGGGGTCGCTGCGGACGCCGACCGGCAGGGGGCCGTCCACGTAGTGCACGTACAGATGGCGGGTGCCGTCGAGGACGGACATCAGGGTGGCTTCCTCGGTCTGCCGCGTCACGCGCTGCATGACGGGGAGGGCGGTGCCGGCGAAGCCGTAGACCTGGCCCGCCTGCTGGCCGAGCCGGAACAGCCGGAGCCCCGGCTTGTAGCGCTTGCCCGCGGTCTCGAACTCCACCAGGCCCTCCCGGCACAGGGAGTTGACCAGTCGGTGCGCGGTGCTGACGGCGACCCCGCTGGCCCGGGCCAGCTCGGACAGCGTGATGCCGTGCGGGTGTTCGCCGACCAGGACGAGCAGTCGGATGGCCCGGCCCACGACGTCGGACGGGACCTCACGCACCTCACTGGTGTCACTCATGGCCCACAGATTACCATTGAGTGGATAGGTTTTCCACTGAATGGAAAAACAGCGATGAGTCATCCTCTCTTCGACGTCACCGGCAAGGTGGCCCTGGTCACCGGCTCCAGCCGCGGGATCGGCCGGGCGCTGGCCACCGGGCTGCTGGAGGCGGGCTGCACGGTCGTCCTGAACGGCCGTGACGCCGACGCCCTGGAGACCGCCCGCGAGGAACTGGCCGGCGCCTTCGGCGACCGGGTCCGCGCCGAGGCCTTCGACGTCACCGACTCCGCCGCGGTCGCGGAAGCCGTCGCCCGCGTCGAGGACCGCGCCGGACCGATCGGCATCCTGGTGAACAACACCGGCGCCCAACGTCGCGCCCCACTCCTGGACTTCACCGACGAGGACTGGCACGGCCTGCTGGACACCAACCTCACCAGCGCCTTCCTCGTGGGCCGCGAGGTGGCCCGGCGCATGGTGCCGCGCGGCCACGGCAAGATCGTCAACATCTGCTCGCTGCAGAGCGAGGCCGTCCGCCCCGGCATCGCGCCCTACTCCGCCACCAAGGGCGGCCTGAAGATGCTCACCAAGGGCATGTGCGCCGACCTCGGCCCGCACGGCATCCAGGTCAACGGCATCGGCCCCGGCTACTTCGACACCGAACTGACCTCCGCCCTGGTCGCCGACGAGGAGTTCAGCGCCTGGGTGCGCGGGCGGACCCCGGCGGGCCGCTGGGGCAGGGTCGAGGACCTGGTCGGCGCCCTGCTCTTCCTGTCCTCCCCCGCCTCCGACTTCGTCAACGGCCAACTGCTGTACGTCGACGGCGGCATGCTCTCCGTCCTGTAGCCCTCAAGGAGCCTTCATGCACGCGTGTGTCGTCCACGGAGCCGGTGATCTCCGGGTCGAGGAGCGGCCGTACGACGGCCCCGGCGCCGGTGAGATCGCCGTCACCGTCGCCCTCGGCGGGATCTGCGGCAGCGACCTGCACTACTACCACCGGGGCCGGGTGGGGGACTTCGCCCTGCGCGAGCCCATGGTGCTGGGCCACGAGGTGGTCGGCCACGTCGCCGCCCTCGGCCCCGGCGCCGACGGCCCGGCGCCCGGCACGGCCGTCGCGGTCCACCCCGCCACGCCCTGCGGCAGCTGTTCCGAGTGCACCGGCGGGCGCCGCAACATCTGCGCCCGAACCCGCTATCTGGGCAGCGCCGCCCACACCCCGCACGTCCAGGGCGGGTTCGCCCGGACCATCACCGTGCCCGCCGAGCAGATCCGGGCGCTGCCCCCGGGCCTCGCACTGCGGCGCGCGGTCCTCGCCGAGCCGCTGTCGGTGGCGCTGCACGCCGTCGGCCGGGCGGGCGAGGTGCGCGGCAGGCGGGTCCTCGTGACCGGCGCCGGGCCGATCGGCTGCCTGGTCGTCGCCGCGCTGCGGCGACGGGGTGCCGCCGAGGTCGTCGTCAGCGACCTCTTCGACGAGCCGCTGCGGATCGCGACCGCCGTCGGCGCCACGGCGACCGCGCGGGCGGACCGCCCCGAAGACCCCGCCTGGACGCGCGAGTTCGACCTCGCGATCGAGGCGTCGGGCGCCCCGGCGGGCCTGCGCACCTGTGTGGAACGGGTCCGCCGCGGCGGCACCGTCGTCCTCCTCGGCCTGCTCCCGCCGGGCGAGATCGGGCTGTTGGGCAATGCCGTGGTCACCCGTGAGCTCGAACTGCGCGGCGCCTTCCGCTTCGACACCGAGTTCGACGAGGCGCTCGCGCTGCTCGCGGAGGGCCTGCCCGTGGACCCGGTCGTGACGCACACCTTCCCGCTGGAGCAGTCCGTCGCCGCGTTCACCGCGGCCCAGGACCGCACGGTGGCCTCCAAGGTGCTGCTGGACCTGTCGGGCGCCTGACCGTCCGAACATCTGCTCACCGCCAGGCAGTTGTGGCGGGTACGTTCGATCACATGCGCATACGGACGATGGTCATCGGCGGCGGAATCGGCGGTACGGCAACGGCGTTGGCCCTGCACAAGGCGGGCGCCGACGTCGTGGTGTGCGAGGCGCATCCCGACTCGGCCGAGGATCTGGGCGCGTTCCTCACGCTGGCGAGCAACGGCATGCGGGCCCTCGCCCAGATCGACGCCGGTGCCGCCGTCCGCGCGGTCGGGTTCCCGCTGCGGGAGATGCGGGTGCTCGGCGCGAGGGGCGAGGAGCTGGGGCGGGGGCCGTTGGGCGAGGCCGACGATCCGCGGCTGCGGTTCCGGTGCCTGCGCCGCGGCGACCTCAACGCGGCGCTCCAGGCGGAGGCGGTGCGCCGGGGCATCGACATCCGGCACGGGGTGCGGCTCACCGCCGTCGAGGAGGGCCCGGGCGGCGTCACCGCCCGCTTCTCGGACGGCGGCGGCATCACGGCCGACCTGCTCGTCGGCGCCGACGGCCTGAACTCCACCGTCCGGCGCACGATCGCCCCGCAGGTCCGTCCGCGCTACGCCGGGCAGCGTGTCTTCTACGGCTACACCCGCACCGCCCGCCCGTCCGGCGCCGCCGAGCAGATCACCATGGTGCGCGGCAGCAGGACCGCGTTCGGGTACGCGGTGTCACCCGACGGGGAGACGTACTGGTTCGCGCGGGTGGCGGACGTACCGCCGAAGTCGCCCGGCGGCTGGCGGGAGCCGCTGGTGGAGCTGCTGAGCGAGGACGCCGGGCCCGCCGCGGACATCGTCGCCGCCACCCGCGACGACGTCCTGGTCACCGACGCCGCCGAGATACCCGTCGGCACCCCGTGGCGCTCCGCGCGGACCGTGCTCGTCGGCGACGCGGCCCACGCGGCGTCCCCCGCGACCGGCCAGGGCGCCTCGATGGCGCTGGAGGACGCGGTCGTCCTCGCCAAGTCGCTGCGGGACGCGCCGGACACCGGCGCGGCGCTCGCCCGCTACGAGGCGCTGCGCCGCCCGCGCGTGGAGCACAACGTCACCGTCAGCGGGGCCATCTCCCGCGGCGACCGCCCCACCGGCGCGCCCCGCCCCGGTGAGGACGACCTCGTCCAAGTGCTGGACTGGGAGAGCAGGTTGGCCGCCTGAGCGGGCCGGTCAGATCCAGCCGTCCAGTGACTTCATGAACCCCGCGAAGTCGTCGCGGTGGATGGTGTGCCCCGCCCCGGTGACCGAGCGCACCTCGAACCCGCTCGCCCGCAGCCGCTCCACCTCGGCGGCGTACTCCAGGAGGCTGGACTCGGCGAGCTGCACCAGGGAGGGAACGGACGGGCGGTCGGGGACGAAGGCGAGCGGCCGGCCGTCGAGGAAGTACGAGGTGTCCGCGTCCCAGTCGGCCAGTGTGGCCACCTCGACGTCGACGTCCTGGTCCTCCCAGAGCGGGTTGGACTGCGCTATGTGCTCGCGGGTGATGTTCTTGGCGGACGCGAACGCCTCGGGGTCCAGGGGCGATTCGTCGTCGCCGGACGACCAGGCCGGCTCCGAGTAGACCGCCCGCAGCGGGCGCAGCCGTTCCACGGCCAGGGACAGGGCGAGTCCGCCGAGGGAGTGCCCGACGGCCACGTCGGCGCCGGCCGGCAGGGTGTCGACGAGGTCGTCGGCGAAGTGCCGCGGGGTGTACTCGCCGCGCGGGGACCGGCCGTGGCCGCGCAGGTCGACCGCGATCACCCGGTAGCCGCGCTCCGCGAGGGCCGGTCCGACGCGGCGCCAGGTGCGGGAGTCGGACATGATGCCGTGGACGAGCAGGGCCGTCCGGTCACCGGTACCCCATTCACGGGTGTGGAGTTGCACGGAATTCCTTTCGCTCCGGTGGGTGTGCTGCAGTCAGTGTGCGGGGTGCCTCCCGGACGGGGACATGGCGGGCGCCGCAGTGGGTGACGGGCTTCCGGGCCGGCGGTCCGCGGCACGTTCAGCGGCGGGCGCGGCGCAGCTCCGGGCGGGGCGGGCGGATGAACTGGAGGGTGAGGGTGGCCGGGGGTTCGGCCAGGCCGGGGCCGCCGGCCGCCACCCACTCCAGCACGTCGTCCGTGCAGGCGTCGTCGCCGGACCAGCCCACCCAGGTCGCCCGGCCGCCGCGCCGCCGGCCCTCGCCGGAGGGCTGCACGACCAGCACGTTCGCCTGGTCGCAGGGGCCGAGACAGTCGGTCGTACGGACCGCGAGACGCCCCGCGGACTCCGCGGCGGCGGCCCGCAGCCGGTCCAGCTGCCACTGGTGGTCGACGCCGGGGTGCTTGCGCGCGTCGCCGCAGCAGCAGCCCCGGCACAGCACGAGGGTGCACGGCCGGGCTCCGGCGGCCCCGAACACGACCCGGCTTCTCGGCACGCTCACGCCGTTCCCTCCCCGCGACACCATCGACTTCCAAGATCGTACGTACTTGTACGGCACACCCGGAGCTCGGTCGGCCAAACCGTTGACGGGAACATGCCCCATCCCTATCTTCTGACCGGCATCACGAACTGTGTTCGACATTACGGACAGGGGTGGTCTCGTATGCCTCGGACATGCCTCGGGAAGCACCGCCCCGTGATGCCCGCACTCCGACCTCCGCGCCCCGATCCCCTCTGGAGAACTCCCTTGAGACGCACCGCCGTTCGGCTGCTGCTGGCTCTGCTGGTGGCACTCACCGCAAGCCTGGGCACCGCCCCCGCCCAGGCCGCCGTGCCCGACTCCCCCGCGGTCACGTACACCAACCCGATCGCCGAGAAGCGGGCCGACCCGCACATCTTCAAACACACCGACGGCTACTACTACTTCACCGCCACCGTCCCCGAGTACGACCGCATCGTGCTGCGCCGGGCGACCACCGTCCAGGGGCTGTCCACGGCCTCCGAGGTCACCATCTGGACCAAGCACAGCAGCGGCGTGATGGGCGCGCACATCTGGGCGCCGGAGATCCACTACATCGACGGCAAGTGGTACGTCTACTTCGCCGCGGGCTCGACCAGTGACGTGTGGGCGATCCGCATGTACGTCCTCGAAGGCACCGGCGCCAACCCGCTGACGGCGGCCTGGACCGAGAAGGGCCAGATCACCACCACGTGGGAGAGCTTCTCGCTGGACGCGACGACGTTCACGGTGAACGGGGTGCGGTATCTGGCGTGGGCGCAGCGCAACCCTGCGGAGAACAACAACACCAGCCTCTTCATCGCGAGGATGGCCAACCCCTGGACGATTCAGGGGACTCCGGCCGAGCTGTCGCAGCCGACACTGTCCTGGGAGACGGTCGGCTACAAGGTCAACGAGGGCCCGGCCGTGATCCAGCACGGCGGCAAGGTCTTCATGACCTACTCGGCCTCGGCGACCGACGCCAACTACTGCCTGGGGATGCTGACCGCGTCGGCGACGGCCGACCTCACCAACCCGGCCTCCTGGACGAAGAGTTCGACGCCGGTGTTCCAGAGCAACGCCTCGACCTCGCAGTACGGTCCGGGCCACAACTCCTTCACCACGTCCGAGGACGGCAAGTCGGACATCCTCGTCTACCACGACCGCAGCTACAAGGACATCAGCGGCGACCCGCTGAACGACCCCAACCGCCGCACCCGCGTGCAGAAGGTGTACTGGAAGGCGGACGGCACCCCGGACTTCGGCATCCCGGTCGCCGACGGCGTCACCCCGCAGCGCCTCTCCTCCTACAACTACGCGGACCGTTTCATCCGGCACTGGGAGTACCGGGCGAAGATCGAGGCGAACGTCTCGCCGCTCGCCGACTCGCAGTTCCGGGTGGTCACCGGCCTCGCGGGCACCGGCACGGTCTCCCTGGAGTCGGCCAACTTCCCCGGCTACTACCTGCGGCACAAGAACTTCGAGGTGTGGGTGGAGAAGAACGACGGCACGACGGCCTTCGCCGCCGACGCGAGCTTCTACCGGCGGTCCGGGCTGGCCGACTCGGCGGGCGTCTCGTACGAGTCCTACAACTACGCGGGGCGCTACATACGGCACTACGACTACCTGCTGTACGTACAGACGCCCGGCACGGCGACGGACCGGGGGGACGCCACGTTCTACGCCCAGTGAGCAGCCCGGAGGCAGCAGGACAGGCGTGAGGGCATGGCCAGTGGACTATAAACCGCGAGTATAATCGCTGTGTATAGTCCCGGCATGCCATCTCTGACCAACCAGATGCACAAAACGGGGGCCGGGTTCCGAGCGGCGCTGATGTCGGCGGCGGCAGCGTGTCTCGCGCTGTCGCTGACCGGCTGCGCGAAGGTCGACACGACCGCGCCCAGCGCCGCCCGGGCCCAGGCCGCGTCGGCCACCGCCCAGGCCCGCTTCGGGACCGTCGACTGCCGCCACGCCAAGTGCATCGCCCTCACCTTCGACGCCGGGCCCAGCGAGCACTCCGCGCGGCTCCTCGACATCCTCAAGGAGAAGCAGGTCCCGGCGACCTTCTTCCTCCTCGGCAAGCGGCACATCGAGAAGTACCCGGAGCTCGTCAAGCGCATGGCGGACGAGGGCCACGAAGTGGCCAGCCACACCTGGGACCACAAGATCCTGACCCAGCTGAAGCCGGACGAGATACGCGAGGAGCTGGAGCGCCCGAACAGGGAGATAGAGCGCCTCACCGGCAAGCGCCCGACGCTCATGCGTCCGCCGCAGGGCCGCACGGACACCGACGTCCACGACATCTGCGAGGAGCTGGGGATGTCGGAGGTGCTGTGGACGGTGACCGCCAAGGACTACAAGACGAACGACTCGGCCCTCATCCAGAAGCGCGTCCTCGCGCAGGCGTCCCGCGACGGGATCATCCTGCTGCACGACCTCTACGACGGGACGGTGCCGGCCGTGCCCGGAATCATCGACGCGCTCAAGGCCCGCGGGTACGTGTTCGTGACGGTGCCGCAGTTGCTGGCTCCGGGGAAGGCGGAGCCGGGGAAGGTGTACCGCTGAGGCGTGCGGCGGCCGACCGGCCGATCGGCCGCCGTTCGGGTGCGGGGCGCTGGTGCGAGAGGGGTCAGAAGACCACGGTCCATCCCTCCCGCGCGGCCTGCTCCCCGGTGTACGAAACCCCGTGCGCCTTCAGCCCCTTGGCGTCGAAGAGGGTGATCTCGCCGCCGTGGTTGCCGAGTTGGGCGCCACCGGCGAGCGGGACGAGCCGACAGGCCCCGGCGGCGAGCGTTCCGGCGGGCACCGGGGACTTCTGCCCGAGGCGGTCCCCGATGCGCCACCCGGTGAGGTCGACGGGGTCCGGTGAGGCGTTGAGCAGCGTGACGGTCTCGGCCTCGGGGGCCGGTCCGGGCGGGTTGACGAGCGCGGCGACGATCCGCACCGGGAGGGCGCCCGGCTCGGGGCGGCTCCCGTCGACGTCCTCCAGGGCGTGCCCGGTGACGTCGTCGGTGTGCCAGGACTGGCTCTGGAAGGCGAGGAAGATCCCGACCCAGCGGTCCTGGCCCGGGAAGCGGATGAGGATGCCCCCGTCCTGCCACACTCCGTCGTCACCGCGAAAGCGGCGGCCGTTGCCCTGGTTCATGTGGATGTCGTGGATGCCGTTGCCGGGGAGGAAGCCGAACACCTTGTCCCTGACGCCTGGTTCGGGCCCGAAGCGCTCGCCGAAGAGGTACAGCCGGGCGTCGGGATCGGCGACGGCCCGGCGTACGTAGTGGTCGAGGATGTCGGCGAGGTCGTTGCCGTCGCCCGGGAGGTCCGGGGGCAGGGTGCGCAGCTTCGCCGGGTCGAAGAGGTTGCCCCGCACGAAGTCGAGGTTGGGCCCGCCGGGGCCGGGCGGCAGGGTGTTCCACCCGCCGGCCAGTCCCGCCAGCCGGGCGGTGACCGGGTGCCGGAAGTCCTCATCGACGAGGTAGAGCAGCTCGGAAGGGCGCTCCTGGGACAGCACGTTGACAGCGGCGCGGTAGTGGACGCCCTGGTCGTCGGTCAGATGGATCTGGTAGTGCGGGGTGTCGACGGCGCCCTCGCGCCGGGTGTCGACCGCCCGGGTGATCAGTACGCCGTAGGCCTTCAGTGGCATGACGATCAACTCCCCCCGTTGATGGGCGGAATGCCCATCCGTGGGGGAAATCGTAGGGCGCGCGTGCGGTACCGGGTGGCGCGATCCGACCGGCGTACGCCGGTCGGCCGACGGGCGGGTGGACCAACTCTGTGAGCCGACCGTGAATACGCCGCTGAACAGCCTGGATTACCTAAGATCGTCGCGTGGTCACCTTCCTCCTCGAACGCACGGCCCCGCTCCCCCTGGCCGAGACCTGGCGCCGCCTCACGGACTGGCCCCGCCACGGGGACGTGGTGCCGCTGACCCGGGTCACCGTCGAGACGCCGGGCCCGACGGCCGTGGGCACCGTGTTCGTGGCGCGTACGGGCGTCGGGCCGCTGGCCTTCGACGACCGTATGGAGGTCACGGTGTGGCGTCCGCCGGTGGACGGGGCGCCCGGATTCTGCCGACTGGAGAAGCGCGGGCGGGTCGTCACCGGGTGGGCGGAGATCGAGGTGACGCCGGGGCCGGGCGGGCGCAGCCGGGTGGTGTGGCAGGAGCAGCTGGGGATCCGGCTTCTGCCGGGGGTGGTGGATCCGGTGGTGCGGGGAGCTTCTCGGTATGTGTTCGGGCGGGCGGTGAACGGACTGCTCAGGAAGGCGTGAGGGGGCCTCCCCGCGTCACCGGTGGTCGGAGACGCGCCCCGGCACGAGGCGGCGCAGGGCCTCCTGGGTTTCCGGATCGGTGGAGAAGAGGACCACGCCGGTCGCGGCTCGGGTGAGCAGGACACGGTAGGCGTTCCTGATCGACGGGTCGGCGCTCTCGTCGGTCAGCCCGATCGCCCGGAGCCTGGGTTCGGCGTTCGCCCGCGGCACGGTGATCCACCGCCCGTCGCGGTGCAGCAGGTCCGGGCCCAGGATCACTCCGCACCAGTCGTACTCGTAGCCCTGTACGGTCTGCGGGCTGCCGATCCGGTCGAGCCTCGCGGTCGGGTGCGCCGGCGCCTGCCAGGGGCGGTGCCACTCCCCCACGCGTACGCCCGAGTCCTCGCCGCCTCCCGGTTGCCAGCACACCCCGGCCGTCATCCGTACCGTGGAGCCCTCCTCTCCGCGGGCCTTCAGAAACGCCTCCATCTCGGCGGGGCCGTCGGCCGTGAGGACGGTGTGACGGTCGTCGGGGATCCAGGGCGCGGCGTCCTCGCCGGGGGCGAGCAAGGTCGAGACCCAGCGCGGGTAGGCGGTGCTTCCGCCGAACCGCAGTGGTTCGTCCAGAGTCACCGTTTCGAAGGGCAGGCCACGCTCCTCCACGGCCGCGAGGATCACGTCGGCGCTCGGCGTCCCCTCGGGGCGCAGGGTCGCGCGCTCGTCCACGAGGAAGACGCACACATCGGCGGCGTCGAGCAGTTCGTCGACCTGCCGGTCCGCGGACCATGGGGCGCCCCAGACGTTCTTCGTGGTCTGCCCGACCTGTCCGCCGTCGAAGACCAGCAGGTCGAACCGATGGCTCGGGGGCGGGCCGATCGTCGCGCCGCCCAGGCCGTTGTCCGCGGGCGCGCCCCTGTGGCCGGTCACCCGCAGGGCGATGCCGTTCAGCGCGTCCCGCACGCTCTCCCGGAAGGGGGACCAGGCGGAGACGTAGACCGCGGATCCGCCCATCTGCCACACCTCCAGGAAGAGCCTCAGCGCCGCGCTCGTCTTTCCCGTGCCCGCGGCGCCGTCCACCACGACGACCCGTTTCTCCCGCCTGCGCAGCGCGGCCATGGCCAGGCCCACCACGAGTGTCTGGCCGCCGCGGGGAGGGAAGGGCAGGGTCGGCCCGTAGCTGCTGCCGAGGGCCGTCAGCACGTTCGGCAGGGGCCGTTGGGTTGCCGCCAGGAGCAGGTCGGCCGCGTCCGTGCCGGGCCTGACGGCGACGCGGTCGCGCAGCCAGTTCACGAGCAGTGCCCGCTCGTCGGCGAGGAAGATCCGCTCGGAGGCCCCCCGGCTCCTGCCGGCTGCCCTCCACAGGAAGGCCGCCACGTCGACCGTCGTGGAGCGGCGCCGGAACGGCACGTTCATGGCGTGCAGGTGGTCCCGGCGGGCGCGCGCTCGCTCCAAGGGGTGGACCACAAAGCCTTCGTCCGCCGAGAACCGGACCAGACGGGGCTCGTCAGGGTCCTCGATGAGCTGCGGCCAGCCTCTCAACTCGACGCACACATAGGCCGGTTCGCCGTTGGCGGGGTCCCAGCCCGCCAGCGTCACGTCCGCGGGCCCGTCGGCCGGGCCGCCGAGTTCGCCCACCAGCACCGTCACCGCTTCGAGTCCGGCATCGCGGAGGACCGAGGCCAGCACGGCGAAGTCGTCGCGCAGCTCTTCCAGCCGGGTGGTGTCGGGCACGGCCCACTCACGTTTCCGGACCTCCGCCCGCCACACGTCCGACGCGACCTCGGCCACGGTCGCGCCCAGGGCTCGGGCGGAAGTGCGCAGCAGGAAGGAGCCGTTGCGCGGATGCCGCGCTCCAGGCTCTTCCGGGTCCGGCCCACCGGACTGTCCCGGCCCACCGGACTGTCCCGTGTCACCCGGCTGCCCCGTTCCACCGGGCGCGCCCGGCCCACCGGAGCCGCGGGTCGCCGCCCCTGCCGCCGGTCCCACCTCGTAGACGTCCCCCCGAGGTGTCCGCAGGCGTACCGGCCCGTCTCCCACCGGCACGGACCGGGTTTCGCCCGGCGGGATCGTCACCGTGCGGAACGCGGCCCCGTCACCCAGCACTTCCACGACCCGGGGATGCGTGTCCGGCACGAGGATCGCCGTGTCGTGGGCGGTGGCCGGCTCGGCTCCCAGAACGAGCGAGCCGGCGGGCCGGGACACCGTCAGCAAGGCGTCGCCCACCGCGTCCACGATGACGGCCACGTCGTCCGCGGTGACCCCGGGCGGGCCGGGACGGCGGTCCAGGGCGACGTCCGGTACGCGGTGCACAGCCGCCGTGACCAACTGCCAGGCGCCGGTGCTCGCGCGCACCGCCTCGGGGAGCCGGGGCCAGGCACCGGCCAGCCAGTCGGCGATGCCCTCACGGTCCTCCTCCACCAGCGCGCGGAGGGCGGGGAGCAGCAGGGCGTCGACGGTCGCCGCACCGTTCTCGGCGCTCAACGCCCCGGTCACATCCAGCCAGTTGAGTCGTTCCTCGACGCGCAGCGCGGGTGAGATGTGGGCGTGGACGCGTTCCACGACGGAGCCGAGCCGCCAGAGCGGGTCGTCCGGGGGGCTCGTCGCCAGCAGGCCGGCCAGTTCGGCCCGCAGCATCGGCAGCAGTCCGGTGCGCAGCGCCATCGCCTGCGGCGTTCGGGTCGCCGTCCAGGCGCTGAACCAGAGGTCCGCCTCGTCGCCCGCGTCCAGAAGGGGAAACACCCGCAGCCGGACGGCCCGGATCAACTCCGGTTCGATACGGGTGGCGACGCTGAGGGCGACGGCCAGGGCGCGGGCGCCGGGAGCGGGTGGGGGCAGGCCCCTGAGCGCCGTCGGGAGGGCGGCCCGGCCGGACGGCGGTGTGAGGCGGCGTGCGGCCGCCTCGGCTGCCGGTCCCGGGATGCGACGGAGCAGGTCCAGGAGGGCACCGGTCTCCTCCGGGGGGACCTGCGCCGGGTGCGGGAGCGCTTCGAGGACCGTCGTGCCGAGCAGGGCGAACGCGGTCGCCTCCGCGTCGGTCCGGGGTGGCAGGTGGCTCGCGATGCGCTCCCTGACGGCTCGGGCCAGCCGCGGTTCGAGCACCGGGGCCTCCGCGAGGCCGAGGGCGGCCAGGTGATGGAGGTGCAGGGCGGAGTCCCGTCGGCCCGCCGCGTCACCGCGGTCGAGGACGAGTTGCAGCAGCATCACGCGTTCGCCGGGCCTCGCCAGCCCTACGGCACAGAGGAAGATGTCCCGCCACTGGTCGTCGTGCGCACGCTCGGCCAGCAGCCCGAAGTCACCGCTCTCGACCAGGGAACGGGCCGTCAGGTAGTCGCGGAACGGGCGGTGGAGGAAGTCGATGTCTCCGTCGGGCAGCGACCGCAGCACACCCGAGCGGTTGAGGAGATGGGCCAGGGCCTCCTCCGCGGCGGGCACGTCGGCCATGCGTGCCCTGCTGTCGTCGATCACGAGGCAGGCCCGGCGGTACGACACGGCGTTCTGCCAGTTGCGCACCATCCAGTACGCGAGGTCGCCGAGCAGCGTCACCTGCACTGCCTCCGGGAGCGGGCCCCGGACGTCCGGGGCGATGCCCCGCTCGGCGTCCCGCCTGCCCAGCAGCATTCCGAGAAGGCCCGCGTACAGGTCGGCGCGTGTCATCGGCAGCTGTCCGCCGTGCTCGTCGTGCAGGGCGCACAGGACGGTGCACATCAAGGGCGTGGTGGCGATCTCCGCCAGGTCGGCACGCTCGCGCAGCAGCGTCAGAAGCCCCTCCGCCCGTGCGTCGGCCACCGTCCGTCCACGCCGCGCCCCGTACCAGCGCCGTACGGCACGGCGCACATCGGCCGCGGAGAAGGGGGCGAGCTGCACGTCGACGAAGTGGAGGCCGGAGAGCCAGCTCGTTCCCACGCCCCTGGTACGGCAGCTGACGACCCAGCGGTTCAGCGGGTAGGCCTCGCACATCTCTCCCACCCACTGGCGCACGTGGGCACGCTCGGCCTCCGGGACCTCGTCCACGCCGTCGACCAGGAGGACGCCGCGGCCCTCTGCCAGCACCCGCCGTGCCCAGGCCGGGGGCGGGGAGAACGGGCAGCCCGCCGCCGACAGGAGGTCGGAGGCCCCCGGCAGGAGGCCCTGCCGCACCATGGCGCGCACCGGCAGGAAGAACGGCACGAGGGCAGGCTGGTGGGGCGGTCTCGCTCCGCCGTCCCTCGCGGTCCGTAGCGCGATCCACTGCAGCACCGTCGTCTTGCCCGCGCCCGCCGTGCCGCGCAGCACGAGCCGGGAGTTCTCGGCGAGGACCTCGTCGAACGACTGCGGCCGCGCCTCGCGGTCCGAGGCGCGGCGGACCACGACCGGCGAGACGTAGGTCGCGTCGAGTCCGACCGCGGAGCCGGCACCGGCGGGTGCGCCGAAGAGGCGTGTGCTGCCGTACTCCGCGGTGACGTACTCCAGGTACCGGCGTTCGAACCCGGCGTCGAGGGCGTCGCCGCTCCGTACGAAGTCGAGCACGAGACGGCAGGCGTCCGTCAGCAGGCGCCGCGCCTCCTGTTTCTGCCGCGCGGACAGCCCTTGATGCTGCACTTCGGCCAACAACCGCTCGGCCAGGCCGACATGTGCCGCCGCCCAGTCCCGGATGTCGGCAGGTGCCCAGCGGGCCAGGGCGCGCACGGCCCCGTCCACCACGTCGAGCACGGCGGGCACCTGCTCGTCGGACAGGGCGACGGCGCCGGGGTGCCCCGCCGTTCGCCGCCTCACCAGACGCACGAACTCCTGTGCTACGGAAGCCAGTTCCTCGCTGCCGACAGGCATCGGCTCGTTTTCGAACAGCCGCCCCAGCAGCGGCAGCGCGGCCTCGAAGAGCCCGGGTTCGACGAAATCCCCCTCCACGGTGCCGAGTATCTCCGACTCCTTGGCCCACGACACGGGCGTCCGTCAGAATCGGCGTGTGAACACGCTCGGGGGACGCACGCCGATACGCCGCCACAGGGGCGACACGGGTGCCGGACGCCCATGACCAACGTGTTCGTCAGCCACAGCTTCGGGGGCGATCCACTGGCCGAGGAGATCACCCTGCGCGTCTTCGAGGGCCTCAGGACCGCGACCCGGAACTACGACGTGAAGCTGGACAAGGCCAGACTGCGGCCCGGTCGTGAGTGGTACCCGCAGTTGATGCAGTGGATCGCCGAGTGCGATGTCGCCGTCGTGTTCCTCAACGCAGCCGCTCTGGAGTCGACTTGGGTGCGCCGCGAGGTCAACGTCCTGATGTGGCGGCGGTCCCTGTGCCCCTCGTTGCGCGTCCTGCCGGTGCTGATCGGTGAGGTGACCGCGGAACAGGTGGAGAAGAGCGGCTTCGAAGAGCTTCTGCCCGTGCAGTACGAGCGGGTCCCCTACGACCCGGCCGACGGCTCGTACGCCGACCGCCTCGTCGAGGAGGTCCTCCGCCAGTTCGCCGAGTTGCCCGACGTACGGCACGAGACCGATCACATGCGGTGCTGGATCGAGGACGTGGCACGGCTGCTGAACACGGTCCACGACACCAAGGCGTTGATGGACACGGGCCGTGCGCTCGGCATCCGGGAGGAGGACCTGCCGCAGACCGCGGCGTTCGCCGGTGGCGGTGAGTTCCTCGCTCATCACATGCTCGCGGCGGCGACGCCCGAGGAGGTCAGGGACGCCGTCCACGAGGTCGCGCGGAGCATGGGCGGCAGCTCGCTGGCGGACCTCATCGCCCTGCTCACCCCGGTCTGGGTCGATGCGGTGGCGGCCCGCCGGGTGCTCCCGCCGGAGGGGCTCGTCGCGAAGCGCCTCGTGGCCCTGCACGCCCGGGAGACCAAGACCGCCGGACAGTACGTGGACCGTGCCATGTGCCGACGGATCAGGTTCTACCGGTACGAGATGGCGGGCGGGCTCCCGGCGGGAGAGGACCTGCTCGACGACGCCGTGGAGCAATGCGTGGAGGCGGTGCGCAGGCTGCTGTACCTCCCGCCCCGGAAGCAGGCCCGGGACTTCCGTCCGCGCAAGGACTATCTGCACTGCCTGATCCTCGACATCTACCGCATCAGGCCCCGGCTGGTCCACCGGATCGTGACCCGGGTGCACGAGCTGTTCCCGTGGCTGCTCATCGTGCTCGTCGCCGACGAGTCCGACCCGGCGCACCTGCGGCTGTCGCCCCCGCTGGCGGACCTCGTGATCCTGCCGGCCCTCACCGAGGAGGACGAGGACCTCGGCTACCAGTTCACCCATGAACTCAGGGACCTGCCCCGCCAACGCAACGGCCAGGAGGTAAGCGCATGACCGGTGAAGGTCTTCCCGAGCCGGCCCCGGCGCTGTCGCACTGGGACGCCCCGGACCGCCGCGACGGTCGCGGCTACCTCATGCATCCGCGGATCGAACTGGCCGTCGACGTCGCTCTCGCCACCGGCCGTCCCCTGCTGCTGCGCGGCGAGCCGGGTTCGGGCAAGTCGTCGCTCGCCGCTCACATCGCCCTCACCAAGGAGTGGCGGTACTACGAGCAGGTGGTGACCTCGCGCACCCAGGGCAGGGACCTGCTGTGGACGTACGACCATGTGCGCCGCCTCGGTGACGCGCAGGTGCGCCGGCCCGGTTCCGAACTCGACGACGACCTGTACGTGACTCCTGGGCCCTTGTGGTGGGCGTTCGACCCGGTATCGGCGGCGGGCAGGAGCGGGCAGCCGAGGGTCGACCCCTGGGCCGAGGTGAACGAGACCCGCAGACAGCACAGTGCCGTGGTGCTCATCGACGAGATCGACAAGGCCGACCCCGACATGCCCAACAGCCTGCTGGTACCGCTGGGTTCGAACCGGTTCACGGTGCAGGAGACGGGCGAGGAGGTCACCCGGCAGGTGTCGGCCGGCGGTGCGGAGCCCGGCCGGCATCTGGTGATCATCACGACCAACGAGGAACGGGAGCTGCCGCAGGCGTTCCTGCGCCGCTGTGTCGTGCTGAAGCTGGACGATCCGGGCCGGGACCGTCTGGTCGAGATCGCGGCGAAGCACTTCACGACCGCCGTCGGCACCTTCACCTCCGCCGACCGGGCGCTGGCCGAGGAACTGGCCGACGCCCTCCTCGAAACCCGGACGCACGCCAGGGAGAAGGGGCTGCGGCCGCCGAGCACCGCGGAGTTCCTCGACGCGCTGCGCGCCTGCAAGGAGCTGGCGATCGACACCGGGCATCCCGACTGGGCCGAGTTGAAGAAGCTCACCCTGCTCAAGCCGCAGCAGCCGGAGGCGTGATCGTGAAGTCGTCCGGCGTCTGGCTCGGCGATGTGGCCCGCGCCGTCGCCGCCCTGGGCAGGAGCGACCCGGAAACCGTGCGGACGGTCATGGAGTTGCTCGGGGTCGAGTCGAGCGCGGGCACCGCCGCCGTACGCCCTCCGGCGGCATCGGACGATGGCCTTCTCGCCCACATCGTCCCTCCCGCGACGGAGTTCCGCGAGAGGGACGACGACCTGGAGCCGCCCCCGCCGCGGCCCGTGCCCATGCCCATGGCCGCCCCTGCTCCGCTCCCCGGCGAGGGACCGACCCTGCTCACGCCCGTCGTCCGGGCGAGCCGGCCGCCCGTCGCCTGGACGGCCCCCGCTCTGGCCCCGGCGTCACGCACGACCCGTCCCCCGCTGCGCGAGCCCCTGCTCGCCCCCAGGTCGGCGTCCGCCATCGTCCAGGCCGCGGTCTCGCGCCGGGAACCCGACGGCGAGGTGGACATCCCCGGCGCGGTCGGCCGACTGGCGCAGGGGCTGCCGCTGGGCACGCTGCCGCGCCGCCCCTCACCGACCCTGCGGTTCGGCGTCCAGGTACTGGTGGACCGGGGCACGGGCATGCAGCCCTTCCACCGGGATCAGGACGAACTGGTCGCGCGCATCCGCAGGACGGTCGGTCAGGAAACGACCGAGGTGCTCTACTTCGAGGACGCCCCCCTCCACGGGACGGGCACGGCGGAGCAATGGCCGTGGCACCCCTACGCGCCGCCCGCTCCCGGTACCCGGGTGCTCCTCCTCACCGACCTGGGTCTCGGCGGGCCGCCGCGCGCCCGGCAGTCGGGACGAACCGACTGGGAACGCTTCTTCGACCGGCTCGCACACTCCGGTTGCACACCGGTCGTCTTCCTCCCCTACCCCCGCCACCGCTGGCCCGCCTGGGCCCGCGACCGCGTCCGCATGGTCCCCTGGGACCGCAGGACCACGGTCGGCTGGGTCCGTATGCACCAGGGCTGAGGCCCGGGGGCGGGCCCTCAGGCCACCGAGCCGATCCGCCCGGACGGCACGGAGCGCGACGCCACGTCATGGTGGATGGGCGTGTGCGCCCCGGTGAGTGACACCCCGCTCCCGCCCCGCCGGTTCGCCACGATCTCCGCCCCGATCGACAGCGCCGTCTCCTCCGGCGTACGCGCCCCGAGGTCCAGGCCGATCGGTGACCGCAGCCGCGCCAACTCCAGCTCGGTCACGCCGACTTCGCGCAGACGCTCGTTCCGGTCCAGGTGGGTGCGGCGCGACCCCATCGCGCCCACGTACGCCACCGGGAGCCGCAGCGCCAGCCGCAGCAGCGGTATGTCGAACTTCGCGTCGTGGGTCAGGACGCACAGGACCGTGCGGGCGTCCACCGACGTCCGCTCCAGGTACTTGTGCGGCCACTCCACGACGATCTCGTCCGCCTCCGGGAAGCGGGCCCTCGTCGCGAACACCGGCCGCGCGTCGCACACCGTGACGTGGTGGCCGAGGAACTTGCCGACCCGTACCAGCGCCGACGCGAAGTCGATCGCGCCGAAGACGATCATCCGGGGAGCCGGGACCGATGATTCCACCAGGACCGTGAGCGGTGCTCCGCAACGTGAGCCCTGCTCTCCGATCTCCAGGGTGCCCGTGCGGCCGGCGTCCAGGAACGCGCCCGCCTCCGCCGCGACCGTGCGGTCCAGCTCGGGGTGGGCGCCGTAGCCGCCGTCGCAGGAGCCGTCGGGGCGGACCAGCAACGCGCGGCCCATCAGGTCCGTCGGGCCCGACACCACGCGGGCCAGCGCCGCCGCCCCGCCGGTTGCCGCGATGGCGAGGGCCGCGACGGCCACCTCCCGTACGGGGTCGCCCACGCGTACCGGCGTCACCAGGATGTCGATGATGCCGCCGCAGGTCAGGCCGACCGCGAAGGCGTCGTCGTCGCTGTAGCCGAAGCGTTCCAGGACCGTCTCGCCGTCCTGCAGCGCCTGTTGGCACAGCTCGTACACCGCGCCCTCCACACAACCGCCGGAGACCGAGCCGATCGCCGTGCCGTCGGCGTCGACCGCAAGGGCGGCGCCGGGCCGGCGAGGGGCGCTGCCGCCGACGGCCACCACGGTGGCCACGGCGAAGTCGCGTCCCTGCTCGACCCACCGGTGCAGTTCTTCGGCGATGTCCAGCATCTCTCGGTCTCCTGACGGAAGTCGTGGGGAGGGGCTGCTAGTGCACGCCCATCCAGCTCTCGATGGGATTGAGGGCGAAATAGACGAAGAAGATCACTGTCAGGGCCCACATGAACGCCCCGATCTCCCGCGCCTTGCCCTGGGCGGTCTTGATCGCCACGTACGAGATGACGCCGGCCGCGACTCCCGCCGTGATCGAGTACGTGAACGGCATGATCACGACCGTGAGGAACACCGGGATCGCCGTCGCGCGGTCCGCCCAGTCCACGTGCCTCGCGTTCATCATCATCATCGCGCCGATCACGATCAGGGCAGCCGCTGCCACCTCGCCCGGGACGATCGCCGTCAGCGGGGTGAAGAACAGGCACGCCGCGAAGAACAGGCCGGTGACGACGGAGGACAGGCCCGTGCGGGCTCCCTCGCCCACGCCCGTCGCCGACTCCACGAACACCGTCTGGCCCGAGGCTCCCGCCACGCCGCCGATCGCGCCGCCCGCGCCGTCGATGAAGAGGGCCTTCGACAGGCCCGGCATCCGGCCCTGCTCGTCGGCCAGCTCGGCCTCCGTGCCGACGCCGATGATCGTCGCCATCGCGTCGAAGAAGCCTGCCAGGACGAGCGTGAAGACGATCATTCCCACCGTCATCGCGCCCACCTCGCCCCAGCCGCCGAACTCCACGTCGCCGAAGATCGAGAAGTCCGGCATCGAGACGGCGCTGCCGTGGAGTTCGGGGGCGCCGCTCGCCCACTGCTTCGGGTCGATGACGTCGAGGGCGTTCAGGACGACGGCCAGTACGGTGCCGCCGACGATGCCGATCAGGATCGCGCCGGGGACGCCGCGGGCCTGGAGCATGAAGATGGCCAGGAGGGTCGCGGCGAAGAGCAGGACCGGCCAGCCGGCCAGTTCGCCCGCCGGGCCCAGGGTCACCGGGGTCGCCTTGCCCTGGTGGACGAAACCGGCCTTGTAGAACCCGATCAGGGCGACGAAGAGGCCGATGCCCATGGTGATCGCGTGCTTCAGGGCCAGCGGGATCGCGTTCATGATCATCTCACGCAGGCCGGTGACGACCAGCAGCATGATGACCACGCCGTACATCACACACATGCCCATGGCCTGCGGCCAGGTCATCTGCGGGGCGACCTGCGAGGACAGCACGCCGGAGACGGAGAGGCCGGCGGCGAGGGCGAGGGGGACCTTGCCCACGAAACCCATCAGCAGCGTGGTGAAGGCCGCCGCGAACGCGGTCGCGGTGATGAGGGCCTTCTGGCCGAGCGTGTCCCCCGCCGCGTCCTTGCCGGACAGGATCAGGGGGTTGAGCAGAAGGATGTACGCCATCGCCATGAAGGTGGTGACGCCGCCGCGCACCTCTCGCGCGACCGTCGATCCTCGCTTGGATATGTGAAAGTACCGGTCGAGCCAGGACCTGCCGGCGGGGACGCGGGTTCCGTCTCCCGCGTCGTCGGCGGTGGTCCTCGGCTCCAGTGACTGCTGGGTCATGTGGGCCTACTCCCAAGGTTCACAGGGGCACCCGTGTCAACCGCCTTGGCGGCAACGGGATTTGGGAAGGTGCTTCGGCCGCACGACCCGGGGGACGGCCCGAGACGAACGAACGGATCGGGTACTGAAGGTGCTGCACAACTGCTTCAAGTGCCGCGAGCGGTGCGGTACTCGATACTCCGGGCGGCGCGGCGAAGTGTGACGTTCCGTGCGCCGCCCGGAGGGTCTGTCACGCGGTTCCGGTGAGGTGTTCCGGCCGGACCGGCGTCCTGTTCAGCTCCAGACCCGTGGCGTTGCGGATCGCCGCGAGCACGGCCGGAGTCGAGGACAGGGTGGGCGCCTCACCGATGCCACGGAGCCCGTACGGGGCGTGGTCGTCGGCGAGTTCGAGCACGTCGACGGGGATGGTCGGCGTGTCGAGGATGGTGGGGATCAGGTAGTCCGTGAAGGAGGGGTTCCTGACCTTGGCCGTCTTGGGGTCGACGATGATCTCTTCCATCACCGCGACGCCGAGACCCTGGGTGGTGCCGCCCTGGATCTGGCCGACGACCGACAGCGGGTTGAGCGCCTTGCCGACGTCCTGGGCGCAGGCCAGCTCGATGACCTTCACCAGGCCGAGTTCGGTGTCCACCTCGACGACCGCTCGGTGCGCGGCGAAGGAGTACTGGACATGGCCGAAGCCCTGGCCGGTGCGGAGGTCGAAGGCCTCGGTCGGGCGGTGCCGCCACTCGGCCTCCACCTCGACGGTCTCGCCCTCCAGCACGTCGGCCAGGTCCGCGAGGACCTCGCCGCCGTCGGTGACGACCTTGCCGCCCTCCAGCAGCAACTCGGCGGTGGCCCAAGCCGGGTGGTACGAGCCGAACTTGCGGCGGCCGATCTCCAGGACCTTCTCCCGGACCAGCTCGCAGGAGTTCTTGACCGCGCCGCCGGTGACGTACGTCTGCCGGGAGGCCGAGGTCGAACCCGCCGAGCCCACCTGCGTGTCCGCCGGGTGGATGGTCACCTGCGTGACGCCCAGCTCGGTGCGGGCGATCTGCGCGTGGACGGTGACGCCGCCCTGGCCGACCTCCGCCATGGCGGTGTGCACGGTGGCCACCGGCTGGCCGCCGACGACCTCCATGCGGACCTTGGCGGTGGAGTAGTCGTCGAACCCCTCGGAGAAGCCGACGTTCTTGATGCCGACCGCGTAGCCGACGCCGCGGACGACGCCTTCGCCGTGCGTGGTGTTGGACAGACCGCCGGGCAGCTGGCGTACGTCCGCGCCCTCGCTGGACTCCCACTGGCGCTCCGGCGGCATGGGCATCGCCTTGACGCGGCGCAGGAGTTCGGCGACCGGGGCCGGCGAGTCGACCGGCTGGCCGGTCGGCATGATCGTGCCCTGCTCCATCGCGTTGAGCTGGCGGAAGGCGACCCGGTCCATGCCCACCTCGTCGGCGAGCTTGTCCATCTGGGCCTCGTAGGCGAAGCACGCCTGGACCGCGCCGAAGCCGCGCATCGCGCCGCAGGGCGGGTTGTTGGTGTAGAGGGCGATGGCCTCGATGTCGACGTCGTCGACCACGTACGGGCCGATCGAGAGGGAGGAGGCGTTGCCGACGACCGCGGGGGACGCGGAGGCGTACGCGCCGCCGTCCAGGACGATCCGGCACTTGACGTGCGTCAACTTGCCCTCGGCAGTGGCCCCGTGCTCGTAGTAGAGCTTCGCCGGGTGGCGGTGGACGTGGCCGAAGAAGGACTCGAAGCGGTTGTAGACGATCTTGACCGGCTTGCCGGTGCGCAGCGCCAGCAGGCAGGCGTGGATCTGCATCGAGATGTCCTCGCGACCGCCGAAGGCACCGCCGACGCCGGACAGCGTCATACGGACCTTGCTCTCGGGCAGGCCGAGGACCGGGGCGATCTGCTTGAGGTCGCTGTGCAGCCACTGGGTGGCGATGTAGAGGTGGACGCCGCCGTCCTCGTCCGGCACCGCGAGGCCCGACTCGGGGCCGAGGAAGGCCTGGTCCTGCATGCCGAAGGTGTACTCGCCCTTGACGACGAAGTCGGCCTTCTTGGCGGCCTCTTCGGCGTTGCCGCGGGTGATCGGCTGGCGGTGCACGATGTTGGGGTGCGGGACGTGGCCGATGTGGTGGTCGTCGCGGTTCTCGTGGACGAGGATCGCATCGGGGGCGGTCGCGCTCGCCTCGTCGGTGATGACGGGCAGTTCGCGGTAGTCGACCTTGATCTTGGCGGCGGCGCGGCGGGCGGTCTCCGGGTGGTCGGCGGCGACGATGGCGACCGGTTCACCGTGGTGGCGGACCTTGCCGTGGGCCAGGACCGGGGTGTCCTGGATCTCCAGGCCGTAGTTCTTCACGTCCGTGGGCAGGTCGTCGTACGTCATGACGGCATAGACGCCCGGCATGGCGAGGGCTTCGCTGGTGTCGATGGACACGATCTCGGCGTGTGCGACCGTGGAGCGCAGGATCTGGCCCCAGAGCATGTCCTCGTGCCACATGTCGGACGAGTACGCGAACTCGCCGGTGACCTTCAGGGTGCCGTCGGGGCGGAGCGTGGACTCGCCGATGCCGCCCTTGGTCTGGGAACCCTGGGTGATTTTGGTGGGAGCGCCGGTGGTGGGCATGCTCAGACCCCCTCGGACTGCCGGGCGGCCGCGAGGCGGACCGCGTCCATGATCTTCTCGTAGCCGGTGCAGCGGCACAGGTTGCCCGACAGCGCCTCGCGGATGTCCGCGTCGGTCGGGTTGGGGTTGCGCTCCAGCATCTCGTCGGCGGCGACCAGCAGACCGGGGGTGCAGAAGCCGCACTGAACGGCGCCGGCGTCGATGAACGCCTGCTGGATCGGGGAGAGTTCGGTGCCCTCGCCGGTCTGCGAGTCCTGGCCCTTGGCCGCCCACTGCTGAGCGTCCTGGAGCGAGGTACCGCAGGCTCCGGAGGCGCAACCGCCGTGCTCCGCACGCTGCTTGGCGAAGTCCGCGAGGCCCTCGACGGTCACGACGTCCCGGCCTTCCACCTGGCCCGCCGCGACCAGACACGAGCACACCGGCACGCCGTCCAGGCGGACCGTGCAGGAGCCGCACTCGCCCTGCTCGCAGGCGTTCTTGGAGCCGGGCAGGCCCAGGCGCTCACGCAGCACGTACAGAAGGCTCTCGCCCTCCCAGACGTCGTCGGCCTCCTGCGGGCGGCCGTTGACCGTGAAATTGACGCGCATTACGCGACTCCCTCCGTGCGGGCGGCGGTGCCGCGGTACGACTCCCAGGTCCAGGTCAGCGTGCGGCGGGCCATGATGCCGACCGCGTGGCGGCGGTAGCTCGCCGTGCCCCGGACGTCGTCGATCGGGTTGCAGGCGGCGGAGCACAGGTCCGCGAACTGCTTGGCGACCGACGGGGTGATGATCTTCCCGTTGTCCCAGAAGCCGCCCTCTTCGAGCGCCGCGTTCAGGAACTCCTCCGCGGCCTTCGCCCGCACCGGGGTGGGGGCGGCCGAGCCGATGCCGGTGCGGACCGTGCGGGTCTCCGGGTGCAGGGCCAGGCCGAAGGCGCAGACCGCGATGACCATCGCGTTGCGCGTACCGACCTTGGAGTACTGCTGCGGGCCGTCGGCCTTCTTGATGTGGACGGCGCGGATCAGCTCGTCGGGCGCGAGCGCGTTGCGCTTCACGCCGGTGTAGAACTCGTCGATGGGGATCAGGCGCGAGCCGCGCACCGACTCGGCCTCGACCTCGGCGCCGGCCGCGAGCAGCGCGGGGTGGGCGTCGCCGGCCGGGGAGGCGGTGCCGAGGTTGCCGCCGACGCCGCCGCGGTTGCGGATCTGCGGGGAGGCGACCGTGTGCGAGGCCAGAGCGAGGCCCGGCAGCTCGGCACGGAGGTTCTCCATGATCCGGGTGTACGGGACGGAGGCGCCGAGCCGCACCGAGTCCTGGCCGGCCTCCCACTCCGTGAGGTCGATGATGCGGTTGAGGTCGAGCAGGTACTCGGGCCGCCGGTGGTCGAAGTTGATCTCGACCATCACATCGGTGCCGCCCGCAATGGGCACAGCGGTGGGGTGCTCAGCCTTGGCGGCGAGCGCCTCCTCCCAGCTGGCGGGGCGAAGGAAGTCCATGACCGGCTCTCTTCTTCGTCTCGTGGGTGGTACGGATTGAGCCAGATACGGTGCGGCGGGCCCGGCTCGTTCATGTGTTGTTCACGCGGAGTGGGGCCAGTACACAGCGACGTGCTCCGACGGGGTCAGTCACGGAAACTCTGAAGGAGTTGGCTGGTCGGCGCGGGCATCTTGTAGATTCGTATGAACGGAGGTTCTCAGTAACCTCCATGTTTTCCTGTGGAAACGCGCGACACACCGGGCGTGACCTGGGACACAGCCGGCAGGCGGTGAGCGGAGCGCACCAGGCCCACCGGACGGGCGCCTCCCGCACAGGGGCCTCACAGTTCATCGTAGATTTCGAGACAAAGATCGGCGGCGACGAGAATGCGGCTGCGCGCACTGCTGGACACCGACGCGCTGGGCCTGCGGCTGCTCGGCGGCGAGGACGAGCTGGACCGCACCGTGCGCGGTGTGATGACCACGGACCTGCGGGACCCGAGCCGCTATCTGTCGGGCGGGGAACTGGTGCTCACCGGGCTGGCGTGGCGCCGGGACGCCGCGGACTCCGACGCTTTCGTGCGCATTCTGGTGCAGGCCGGGGTGGCGGCGCTGGCGGCGGGTGAGGCGGAGCTCGGCGATGTCCCGGACGACCTGGTGCTGGCCTGCGCGCGCAACCGGCTGCCGCTGTTCGCGGTGCACGAGTCGGTGGCGTTCGCGACGATCACCGAGCATGTCGTGCGTCAGGTCAGCGGCGAACGGGCCGGGGACCTGGCGGCCGTGGTGGACCGGCACCGCCGCATGATGACCTCGGGCCCGGCGGGCGGCGGACCGGACGTGGTCCTGGATCTGCTCGGCTCCGACCTGGACCTGCGCGCCTGGGTGCTGTCGCCGACCGGACGGCTGATCGCGGGCTCGAAGACCTCGGGACCGGCGCTGCCCGCCGACGTGTGCGCGAAGCTCGCGGCGGAGCACCTGGCGGCGGCCCGCACGGGCCGGCGCGGGCCGCACCGGCTGACGCTCGGCTCGGCGACGTACTCCCTGTTCCCGGTGCGCAGCAGCGGGCGCTCCCCGCAGGCCTCGCGGGACGTGCGGGAGACGGTGCTGTCGGACTGGCTGCTGGCGGTGGAGGCGGACGCCGGGGACTGGCCGGAGGAGCGCCTGGACCTGCTCCAGGGCGTCACCCAGCTGATCGCGGTCGAGCGGGACCGCAGAGACGCGGCCCGCACGGTGCGGCGGCGGCTGGCCCAGGAGGTCCTGGAGCTGGTGCAGACGGGCGCCGCACCCGCCGAGATCGCCGCGCGCCTCAGGGTCGCCGCGCCCGTGCTGCTGCCCGGCCTCGGGGCGGCGCCGCACTGGCAGGTCGTCGTGGCCCGCGTCGAGTGGGACGGCGGGGACGTCGAGGGCGGCCCGGTCGCCCAGTCGCTGCTGGAGGAGATCCTCGTCGACCCGCTGTCCACCGGCCCCGAGCCGTCCGACCGGATCGCCGTGGCCCACACCGGCGACGAGGCGATCGCACTCGTACCGCTGCCCGCGGTGTCGACCGAGCACGACGGTTCCGAGGCCGGCGTCCTCGCCGACGTCCTGCTGGAGTCCGTACGGGACCCCCTCGCCGCCGGTCTCGACGACGACGGGCGGGTCACGCTGGGCGTCAGCGCGGCCGTGCACTCGGCGGAGGGGCTGCGCGGCGCGCTGGAGGAGGCGCGGCACGCCCGCCGGGTGGCCGCGGCGCGGCCGGGCCGGGTGTGCGCGGCGGGCCACCAGGAGCTGGCCTCGCACGTCCTGCTGCTGCCGTTCGTCCCGGACGACGTGCGCCGGGCGTTCACGGCCCGCCTGCTGGACCCGCTGCGCGACTACGACCGCCGGCACCGCGCGGAGCTGATCCCGACGCTGGAGGCGTTCCTCGACTGCGACGGCTCGTGGACCCGCTGCGCGACCCGGCTCCACCTGCACGTCAACACGCTGCGCTACCGGGTGGGGCGAATCGAGCAGTTGACGAGTCGTGACCTCTCCCGGCTGGAGGACAAGCTGGATTTCTTCCTGGCGCTGCGGATGAGCTGAGACGCCGGGCGTCCGAAGATCCCACGACTTTGTGAAATCCTTCACCCACCCTCTTGGCCGGGCCCCGGAATTCGTGCTGAGATGCGGCCACCACTCAACAGCTCAATGGTGTGCCGGGGAGGGCGAGGTGGCGTATACCGCCATGTCTGGTAACGGAACGACCCCTGACGATCCACTCCAGACCGCGGTATGGCGGCTGCGCTCACGCGCCTGCTGGGCCGACGCCGCGGCCCTGCTCCGACCGGACGGCGCGGACGCGGCGTTGCAGCGGGCCGCGCTGCTGGTCGAGCGGTGTCTCTACACCGAGCAGGGCTGGGAGGAGGCCGAGGACGCGCTGCGCACGGCCGAGGCGCTGGCCCACACCGACGACGAGCGGGGGGCCGCCGCTTGTGAAAGAGGGCAACTTGCGTACGCGGCCACGCTGCACCAGGTGCGGGACCGCGCCGACGAGGCGCGGGCCGCGCTCGGGAGGGCGGCGGCGCTGATCCATCCGGGGGCGCCGGGGCGGGCGTTGCTGGACTTCCGGCGCGGACTGCTCGCGGAGAACCTGACACGGTCGCCGCAGGCCGCGCGGGCGGCGTACCGGCGGGCGCACGCGGGTGCGGTGGCCCACGCCGATCCCCTGCTGCTGTCCTTCACCTGGCGCCACCTCGCCGGACTGGCCCTGCGGGAAGGGGAGTTGGCGGAGGCACGGCACGGGTTCAGCGAGTCGCTGCGCATCCGGGAGGAGTTGGGCTATCTCGTCGGAACGGCTCCGGCGCTGGCCTCGCTGGCCGACGCGGAGGCGGAGCCGGAGGCGTCGCGGCTGCGGGAGGAGGCGCGGCGGCTGTTCCGGCTGCTGGGGGGCGTACCGACGTGGCTGTCACGGCAGTTGACGCCGTCGCCGCCGGCGGCCACGGCTTAGGGCCTGTCGTGAAGGTCGCGTCGTCCGCCCGAAGGGCGGGGCAGGCGGGACTTTCACCGCCGGCCCCAGGACCACGCGGCCGGTCGCTCGTGCGCCTCAGCTCGTGCCGGTGAAGTGCTCTCCCACCAGTGTCCGCACCACGTCCAGGTCCCCGGTGATCAACGCGTCCAGCAGCGCGGTGTGTTCGGCCGCGTCCGCGACCAGATCCGCCCGGCCGCGCGCGGCCGGGCCGCCGGTCAGGGGCCACTGGGCCCGGCGGTGGAGGTCGTCGGCGACCTGGACCAGCTGTTCATTGCCGGCGAGGGTGAGGACGGCGCGGTGGAAGGTGCGGTCCGACTCGGCGTACGTCGCGCGGCAGCCGGTGGACGCCGCCCGCACCGTCGCCTCGGCGACCGGCCGCAGCTCCGCCCATCGCTCGGCCGGCACCGTGCGCGCCAGCCGCAGCATCACCGGCACCTCGATCAGGGCCCGGACCTCGGCGAGCTCCGCGAGCTCCCGCGCACCCCGCTCCACGACCCGGAAGCCCCGGTTGGGGACGACCTCGACGGCGCCCTCCAGCGCCAGCTGCTGCATCGCCTCGCGGACGGGCGTCGCGGAGACTCCGAAGCGCTCCCCGAGGACGGGCGCCGAATAGACCTCGCCGGGCGTCAGCTCGCCGGTGACCAGCGCGGTGCGCAGCGCGTCGAGGATCTGACCGCGCACAGAGGCCCGCTGGACGACGGGCCGGGCGCGGTGCCCGGCGGGAGGCGCGGGCAACGGCTGCTCGGCGGGCGGGCGTCCGCCCCGCGCCTTGGGCACGGCGTCGGCGGCGCGGGTGCGCTCGACCTGGGGCTCGGGCAGCCCCAGCGGGGCGGGCGCGTGCTCACCCCTGGCGGCTCCGGTACCCGGGGCCGTGTTCCGTCCCCGGTCCGCGTCCGCCGCCCGCACCTGCGGCGGCACCCGCACCGGCCCGGTGGTCCCCGTCCCGGCGGTGCCCTGTGTGCCTTGTTTCACAAGGAGCCTCCTCCGGACGTGTCAGTACTTGGGGTCATTACGGCGGGTTGTTACTCGCCCGTCAAGCACCTTAGGCGCAGAAGCCGATGGTTCAAAGCGCGATGATCTTGGGTAAGGTTAGCCTTACCTTTAGAACGTCCGTGCAGCGCGGTCGCACAACTGTCCTGGATTGGTGGCCCCGTATGCCCGCTCCCGCCTCGGCCCTCACGGACGCCTACAGCCGTCTGACCGAGGTCCTTCCGGCGATGGCCGTGCGGGAACTGGGACCCGGCGAGACCCCGCCCCGGGGCGGCGGCTGGGTCGGCGCCCAGGCCCTCGCGGCGGGCGGGGACGGCCTCGACGCCTTCCTGATGTGGGACGACGCACAGGTCCGGCGCGACCACGGACGCCCCGGCCGGCCGGACGTCATAGCGAGCTTCGGACTGCACCGGTACGCCTGGCCCGCCTGCCTCCTGATCACGCTGCCCTGGTTCCTCCAGCGCCGGGTGCCGCGCTTCCCCGTGGCGCAGGTGTCGTACGACCGGAGCCGGGGCCCGATGGACTTCGCCGTACGGACCGGCGCCTTCGCCTGCCTGCCGGGCGATCCGGCCGCGGCACTGCCCGGTGCCCGGGTGGTCCCGGACGAGGAGGCGCTGCGCGCCGAGGTGCGGGAGGCCGTCGCCGAGCACATGGAACCGCTGCTGGCCGGGTTCGGGCCGCGGATGCGGCGGCGCGGGCGGGCCCTGTGGGGCATGGTGACCGACGAGATCGTCGAGGGGCTCTGGTACGTCGCGGGGCTGCTCGGCGAGCACGAGCAGCGGCGGGCCGCGCGGGAGCTGGAGCTGCTGCTGCCGGGCACCACCAAGCCGTACGTCGGCTCCGCGGCGTTCCGCGAGCTGACCGGGCCGGGCGGCGAGGCGCTGCCCACCCGGGACCGGGTCAGCTGCTGCATGTACTACACGCTGGAACCGCAGGACACCTGCGCTACCTGCCCGCGCACCTGCGACGCCGACCGGGTCGCCAAGCTGCTGGCGCAAGCGGCCAGTTGAGACCCCCGCGGAACGATCCCGTCCGTCGGTCCCGTAAGATCATCCGCGAACAGGACTCCCGTTCGGTCACAGGCGATTCACAATTTCCTCACCTGCCGCAGGAACTTTCCGAGGAACCACCCGTACGGGTAGTCTTATTCGAACTCAACTCCCGCCCCTCACGCGGCAGTTCGAGCAGAACGCCGCCCTGGGCAATCCCTTGCACCTCCTTGGCGGCCTCTTGCCCCGAAACCCCCTGAGGGCCGGTGGGATTGGGCCACTATGGCGGGCGTTACGCCCTATCCCAATGCAAGGGACCCCAGATGAGACTGACCGACATATCGCTGAACTGGTTGCTTCCGGGCGCCGTACTGCTCCTGGGCATGCTGGCGGCGGTGGCGGTGCTGGCGCGGAGCAAGCGGTCCAGCGGGGAGCACGCTAAGGACGACTCGTGGGAGCGCAGTGAGGAGCGCCGCAGGCGCAAGGAGGCCATATACGGCACCGCCTCCTATGTTCTGCTGTTCTGCTGTGCGGCGGTCGCCGCCGCCCTCTCCTTCCACGGTCTGGTCGGCTTCGGCCAGCAGAACCTGAACCTGTCCGGCGGCTGGGAGTACCTGGTTCCGTTCGGCCTGGACGGCGCGGCGATGTTCTGCTCGGTGCTCGCGGTGCGTGAGGCAAGCCACGGTGACGCGGCGCTCGGCTCCCGGATACTCGTGTGGACGTTCGCGGGTGCCGCGGCCTGGTTCAACTGGGTGCACGCGCCCAGGGGTCTGAACCACGCGGGCGCCCCGCACTTCTTCGCGGGCATGTCCCTGTCGGCGGCCGTCCTGTTCGACCGCGCACTGAAGCAGACCCGCCGGGCGGCGCTGCGCGAGCAGGGCCTGGTGCCCCGCCCGCTGCCGCAGATCCGCGTGGTGCGCTGGCTGCGGGCGCCCCGGGAGACCTACAAGGCCTGGTCGCTCATGCTGCTGGAGAACGTCCGCAGCCTGGACGAGGCGGTCGAGGAGGTCCGCGAGGACAAGCGGCAGAAGGAGGACAACCGGCTGCGCCGCCGCGAGGCGGACCGCCTGGAGCGCGCCCAGCTCAAGGCCATCAGCCGGGGCCACCGCGGGTTCATCGGCCGCGGCGGCGGCCGGCAGGTCGAGGCCCTGGAGCGGGGCGACGACCGAGCCACCGCGGAGCCTGCCATATCGACGACGCCGGAACAGCTGCCCGTGCGCTCGCGTCCGTCCCTCCAGCCGGTTCGTCAAGGTACTGACCCGATCACCGTCGACCTCACCGCGGAGGACGACACCATGGCCCTGCCGCGGCTCGACTCCCTGGAGCGCAAGCTCAAGGACCTGGAGCAGCAGTTCGGTTAGGTCCTACGAGGACCGTGCGAGGGGGGTACGGCCGGTCGGCCGTACCCCCCTCGCGTGCGCCGATCACGCGGCGCCGGCGTCGAGTTCGAACCAGACCGCCTTCCCCACACCGTGCGCCCGTACGCCCCACGCGTCGGCCAGGGACTGTACGAGGAACAGGCCCCGGCCGTGCGTACCGTCGTCGGCGTTCGGTACGCGCAGTCTGGGCCTGCGGGCCACGAAGTCCCTTACCTCCACCCGCAGTCCACGAGGTCCGACGGTGGCCGTCAGGACCGCGTCGTGGTCGGTGTGGACGAGCGCGTTGGTGACGAGCTCGCTGGTGAGCAGTTCGGCTATCTCCGATCGTCCGGGCCTCCCCCAGTGCCGCAGCAACTCGCGCAGTGCGCGGCGTACTTCGGGCACCGCCCGCAGGTCCGCCCGTCCGAGTCTGCGCCGTAGCGATACGGCCGGTGCCGGTTCCCCGGCGTGCGCGGCCCTGTCCTCCACTGTCTCCGCCGAGAAGGCCCCGATCGCCATGGGACCGCCTCCTCGTGCCTGCCTCTTCATGACCCCCGCCCGCGTGCCGATGTCGGTTCCCCTCCTGCTCGAACACGTTCACGGGAATCCATGCCCCATCGCACCCGCCGCAGTCATGTCGAATCGTCAACGACCAGGTGTTCGGCCACGTTTCGGGGGTGTCGGGCCGGGAGCGCACAGCCCGCTCCACCGCTCTCCGAGCGCTCGTCGAGGCGCCGTGGAGCGCGGCCGGACCGCGGGGACGACGAGGCCCGGGCACTCTCCGGGACGGGCCGTCCGGGCGGTCCGGGGCGGAGCGGGCGTGCCCCTGGTGCCGTCGATCGGCATGTGCCAAGCGGACGGCGGGCCGGGGCGAAGGCCGTCGCGGTCGGCGGGAGGCACGGAAAGCGCTGGTCGACGGGGGCGTTCCGGTTGACGGCGGCACGGGCCGCGGCGACCGCCGCGCGCTGCGGCAGGCAGCGGGCCGGCCCGGGTCACGAGCCGGGAGATCGTTCCACGACACCATGGGCGCCCGCCTCGCCGGCGGGTCCGTGGGCATCGCCTCCCGGCGGCGAGCGGAGCCGGAGGCCTGCGTCCGGCCCTCGCCGAGGGGGGCGGCCCGACGGTCCGGCAGGGGCCGCGGGCCCGTCCGCCCGGCAGACACCCTGACCGACGGGCATGGGACGAACTGTCTAGGCGCGTCTGTCCGGACAGCCGTATCCGACCGCCGGACGCGGCGGTCGGCCGGGCACGTCACAGCGCGTCGACCGGGTGTGCACACACTGTCGAAAGTGGCCTGAAATCGCCTGCCCGGTACCGCGTTTGCGGTGGGAGCCGCCCTCCCGACCCCCGTGGCGGGAGGGCGGCTCCGCTTCTTCGGCCGGCCTCAGTAGAGCTTGTCGACGGCGATGGCCGTCGTCTTGCGGAACGCCTTCACCGGCGCATCGTCGAAGTCGCCCATCTGCCCCCACTCCACGAGCGTGACGGTGCCGCCGTCCCGGCCGACGGAGAGCAGCCGGATGTCGGTGGCACCCCACGCCGTCCCGATGTGCAGGCCGTGGACACGGGCCCCCTCCTCGACCGGCAGCCTGCCGTAGTCCCGGTGCTCGGCGTCGACCTCCGGGTCGGCCTGCTCCAGCCGGGTCGCGCAGGTCCGGATGTCCTTGTTCAGGCGGGTGGCCAGGGCCTTGGCCTTGCTGGTGTCACCTACGACGACGGTGAGCTGGTGGGCGCCGGTCTCCAGCTCGGTGCGGAACTCGCGGTACCGGGAGTCGTACCCGGGCAGCGTGTCCCGTAGACAGGACAGCAGACCGTCCGGGACGCCGTCGGTGACCTTGCCGGCCGTCCAGGCGGACGAGGGGTGCGGCGGCAGTTCGGCGGCCGACAGGAACTTCGGCGCGGTCCGGGCGGCCGGCTCCGGGGCGGCGTCCGCGGGTGCGGCGAGCGTCGCGCCGAGGGCGAGTCCGGTGACCGCGACGGCGAGGAGCGCGCCTGCTCGGGTGCGCATGGGCATGGGTGTCCCCCGTGTACGAGTGAGTGCGAGAACGTAGCCTGTCGCCCGGGGTGGTTGGTCGGTCCGGCCCGCTCGGTGCGACACCAAGAGAATCAGCGGTCACAGGCTTCCGGCGCAACAACTGAAGGCCGTTGCGTGCCGGTGGAACCATCCCAGGCCATGTGACGTGCAGGTATGTGAGTGCCTGGGATACGCGGCGGGGGGACGGGACAACGGTGTCGGAACGGGATGACGCGAACCAGGTGGCGGAGTTCGCGGCGCTGCTCACGCGGCTGAAGGGGCAGACGGACCGCAGCTACGGCCAGCTGGCCCGCCGCCTGAACATGAACACCTCGACCCTGCACCGCTACTGCGCCGGGGAGACGGTCCCCGTGGACTTCGCCCCCGTGGAACGGTTCGCGGCGCTGTGCGGGGCGACACCGGAGGAACGGCACGAACTCCACCGGGTCTGGCTGCGAGCGGTGGCGGCACGCCGGCGGTCACGCCCGCAGGAGCCCACGGCGGCCGGACCGACCCTCTCGCCGACATCCGCCACCCAGCCGTCGCCGCCCCCGGCACCTGGACCTGAACCTGCACCTGCACCGGAGCCCTCGCCGTCACCGACGCCGGAGCGCACGGCGACCTCCACACCTGAGCCCGGGCCGGCGCCCGCACCGGCCCCGGTCGAGGAGGGCGAGACCGACCCGGTCACCGAACTGTCGGTGGCGCCCGGTGGTCCCCGTCCCTGGTACCGGCGTCGCCGGGCCCTGGTGGGGTCGGCCGTCGCCGTCGCGCTGGTCGCCACGCTCGGCAGCCTGTCCGCCCTGTCGGACGAGGGCTCGTCGTCCGCCGATTCCGTACGCCCCACCGATCCGCCGCTCACCACCCCGGCCGCCCCCGCCTCACCGGGCCCCACCTCGTCGAAGAGACCGCCGGGTTCCTCCGCCTCCCCCGACCGGACCGCGTCCCCGTCCGCCTCCGGATCGGGCCGGTCGCGCCCCGCCCCCTCCGCCGAGGGCGACGGCAGCCCCACCGGCGGAGCCGCGCCGGGTGCCGCCGTACCCCTCTCCTGGACGGTCGACTCCCACGTCTGGAACGCCGGCTGCGGTCACCACTACGTCATCGACAAGCCACCGGCGCAGGTCCCGCCGCCCCCGGTCGCCCAGGACGCGGCGACGTGGGCCGGGGCGCAGGGTGCGCTGCACGGCGGCGACACCATGGTGCAGATCTCCGTGCAGGGGCGGAGCTCCACGGCCGTGGTGCTGGAGGCGCTGCGCGTGCGGGTCGCCCGGCGGGCCGCTCCGGCCGACGGCAACTCGTACGCCATGGACAACGGTTGCGGCGGCGCGCTCACGCCGCGCAGCTTCTCCGTCGACCTCGACGCGGACCGGCCGATCGCCCGCTCGGAGGCCGGCTACGACGGGGTGACGGAGAAAGAGATCCCCGCGATGCGGATGCCCTACCGCGTGTCCGCCACGGACCCGGAGATCCTGCTGGTGACCGCGCGCACCGTCACCTGCGACTGCGACTGGTACCTCGAACTGGACTGGTCCTCGCAGGGCCGCACCGGCACCGCCCGCATCGACGACCACGGCACCCCGTTCCGCACGACCGGCGACAAGAAGCTGCCGCAGTACGCTTACGACACGTCCGGCCGGAAGTGGGTGTCCGGGAGTTAGTCACGGCCGCGGCACGTTCCGCAGGTTCGAGCGGGCCATCTGGAGCATGCGGCCCACGCCTCCGTCGAGAACCATCTTCGAGGCGGAGAGGGCGAAACCGGTCACCATCTCGGTGCGGATCTTCGGTGGGATGGACAGGGCGTTGGGGTCGGTGACGACGTCGACGAGCGCGGGGCCCTTGTGCCTGAAGGCGTCCTTCAACGCCCCGGCGAGCTGCTTGGGCTTCTCGACACGGACACCGTGGGCGCCGCAGGCGCGGGCGACGGCGGCGAAGTCGGGGTTCTTGTTCGTGGTGCCGTACGACGGGAGTCCGGCGACCAGCATCTCCAACTCGACCATGGACAGGGCGGAGTTGTTGAAGAGGACGACCTTCACGGGGAGGTCGTACTGCACCAGGGTCAGGAAGTCGCCCATCAGCATGGAGAATCCGCCGTCGCCGGACATCGACACGACCTGGCGCCTGCGGTCGGTGAACTGGGCGCCGATCGCCATCGGCAGCGCGTTGGCCATCGAGCCGTGCGAGAAGGAGCCGATGACGCGACGGCGGCCGTTGGGCGAGATGTAGCGGGCGGCCCAGACGTTGCACATGCCGGTGTCGACCGTGAACACGGCGTCGTCATCGGCGAGTTCGTCGAGGACGGAGGCCACGTACTCGGGGTGGATCGGGACGTGCCTGTCGACCTTGCGGGTGTAGGCCTTCACCACGCCTTCCAGGGCGTCGGCGTGCTTCTTGAGCATCTTGTCGAGGAAGCGCCGGTTCTGCTTCTCCCGCACCCGCGGGGTCAGACACCGCAGGGTCTCCTTCACATCACCCCACACCGCGAGGTCGAGTCTCGAGCGGCGGCCCAGGTTCTCGGGGCGGACGTCGACCTGGGCGATCTTGACGTTGTCGGGCAGGAACGCGTTGTACGGGAAGTCGGTGCCGAGCAGGATCAGCAGGTCGCACTCGTGGGTGGCCTCGTAGGCGGCGCCGTAGCCGAGGAGTCCGCTCATGCCGACGTCGTAGGGGTTGTCGTACTGGATCCATTCCTTGCCCCGGAGCGCGTGTCCGACCGGGGACTTGATCTTTCCGGCGAACTCCATGACCTCGGCGTGCGCGCCGGCCGTGCCGCTGCCGCAGAAGAGGGTGACCTTGTCCGCCTTGTCGATCAGCCGGACGAGGGCGTCGATCTCGGCGTCGCCGGGGCGGACGGTGGGCCGGGTGGTGACGAGGGCGGTCTCCAGCGGCTTGTCCGGCGCGGGGTCGTCGGCGATGTCGCCGGGGAGGGAGACGACCGCGACGCCGGAGCGGCCGACCGCGTGCTGGATCGCGGTCTGCAGCAGCCTCGGCATCTGCTTCGGGCTGGAGATCAGCTCGCTGTAGTGGCTGCACTCGCGGAACAGCTGGTCGGGGTGGGTCTCCTGGAAGTAGCCCAGGCCGATCTCGCTGGACGGGATGTGCGAGGCGAGGGCGAGGACCGGCGCCATGGAGCGGTGGGCGTCGTAGAGGCCGTTGATGAGGTGCAGGTTGCCGGGGCCGCAGGAGCCGGCGCAGGCGGTCAGCTTGCCGGTGATCTGCGCCTCGGCGCCCGCGGCGAAGGCGGCGGTCTCCTCGTGCCGTACGTGCACCCAGTCGATGGCGCTGTTGCGGCGTACGGCGTCGACGACCGGGTTGAGGCTGTCGCCGACGACGCCGTAGAGGCGCTCGACGCCGGCGCGGACGAGGATGTCGACGAACTGTTCGGCGACGTTCTGCTTGGCCATGAGTCCATCAATCCACAACCCCCGCCGTCACGCCTCCCACACGGCGGCCGCCGTACGGTCGTCGGCGTAGCCCTTCACCCGGACCTGGGTGTCGGCGAGGAACGCGGCGAGGCCCGGTGGGGTGGGGCCGGACCAGCGTCCGGTGAGGTACTCGCACAGCTCCGGCTCACCGCGCAGCGGCTCCGCGAGACCGCCGCTGCACATCAGGAGCGTGTCACCCGGGCGGGCTACCGAGGCGCGGAAGCGGAAGGGTTCGCGGGGTGGCTCGGGGGCGGGTTCGTAGGGGCTCGGCGGGGTGGGGATGCCGAGGTCCATGGTGAGCCGGTCGCCCTCGGGGGTCTCGGCGGGGAGCGAGCCGAAGCCGACGACCGGTTCGCCGGTGGTGTCGGTGACGCGGGGCTCGATGTCCTGCCACTCGCCGTCGCGGAGACGGAACAGGCCGCCGGCGCCGACGCCGAAGAAGACGCGGGTACGGCAGTCGGTGTCGGCGGGCAGAAGCAGGCAGCGCAGGGTGGCGGAGTACTCCTCCGGATCGATGCCCTGTTCGGCGGCGCTGGCGCGGAGTTTGCCGAGGCTGCGGTCGGTGAGGCGGTGCAGGCCGGACTTGAGGTCGCCGCGGCGGGCGGCCCTTATGTCCTCGGCGAGGCGGGCGTGACTGCGGCCGACCGCGCGGCCGATCCAGTGACAGGCCTCGGCGGCGGCGCGGTGGGCGCCGGGGGTGGCGCGGGCGCCGGTGGCCATCGCGACGAGGACCAGGGCGTGGTCGCCGGTGCCGAAGCGGGCGGTGAGGAGGGAGTCGCGGCGGGGTTCGCCGCGGAAGCGGGCGGAGTCGCCGCGGACGGAGGCGGCGCGGAGGGTGCAGGAGCCGTAGTGGGCGCCGTCGAGGACGGTGTCGGCGACGAGGTCGTCGAGGTCGTCGGGGTCGGCGGGCGGGAGGGCGGTGGGTTCGGCCTCGTAGGTGGGCGGGCCGGAGCCTACGTAGGTGACGGGGGGTGGGGGGAGGGTGGGGAGGTCGAGGCGGGTCGCGGTGCGGGTGGGTTGCGGTGGTGCGGGGGGCGTTTCGGTGGGCGGGGGTTCGGGGTCGGCCGGGGCCGCTGCCGGGGGGTGGGTTTCGCTTGCCCGCGCTTGCGGGGTGCCGCCGCGCCCACCCGTGCCGCCCTGCGGCACGACTGCCCGCAGCGACGGCGGTGGCGGCGGGGACGGTGGTGATGGCGGCGGGGACGGCAACGGCGGCGACGAGGATGCGGTCGCGTCCGCACGCGGCGACGGAGGCGAGGGCGCCGTCTCGTCTGCCCGCGGCGACGACGGGTACGCAGTCTCGCCTGCCCGCGGCGACGGCGAGGACGCCGTTGCGTCCGCCCGCGACGGAGAGGAGGCCGTCTCGCCCGCCCGCAGCGGCGGCGACGGGAATGCGGTCTCGTCTGCCCGCCGCGGTGGCGAGGTGTCCTCGTTGCCCTCCCTCGGTGCCGGAACGCCCGTGTCACGGGGTTCCGTGGGCCCGTTCACCGCTCCCGCCGCCGACTCGTAACGGTCGTCCAGCGTGTCGGGGGCCGAGGTCGGGCCCGCGTCCTCGGTCTTGTCGTCGTACAGCTGTCCCCACCAGTCGTCCTCGCGGCCGGTGGGCCTTCCCCCCTGATGGCTCATGCCCCTAATTGTCCACCGCGCGGGCCGGATGAAAACGGGGCAACCGGAAAATCAGCAGGTCGTGCGAAACAGGCCGCCGGGCGGTCCCACCCCCCACGGGAGAACCGCCCGGCGACGTCCGGGTGACCCGGGCCCGCGATCCCCTGGTGTGCTAGCGCACGTCGTAGGCCCGGGTCACGATCTGGGTGACCGCATTGCCGTCGGCGTCGGTCAGGTCGGCCCTGAGTGTGACCTGCCTCCCTGTCGCGGAGCTGTGGTCGACGACCGCCTGCCAGCCGCCGTTCCGCTGTTCCGTGCGCGCCTCGGTCCAGGTCCGGCCGCCGTCGTAGGACCAGGCGAGCTTCACCGCGGTCAACGGGCCCGGGTGGTAGCCCGCGTGGCCCGTCGCCGTGAGTGTGATGCGCTGGCCGTCCTGCGCCGGGAGGGTCTTGCGGCCGTCCTCGGGGAGGGCGTAGTGCGGGAAGAGCAGCGGGATGCCCTGGGAGTGGGCGTTCTCGTCGAGGGCGGAGCGGAACGGCCAGGTGGTGGTCGTCTGCGTCGTCCTGTTCCAGAAGCGGGCCGGCTGCCCGAACTTCGCGGTGTTCAGGGTGAGTTCGTACGACGCCTCCGCCGCCGGGACCGTGAACACCCCGAACGGGTACGGGCTGTCGCCGATGGTCTCGCCGTTCCGCTTCAGGATCATGTTGCCGAGGTCGCCGAACCCGCCCTGGACACCCATGTGCTGTCCGTCGCCGTAGAAGGCCGGGGCGACGCCGATGAGGTTGCCCTGGCGCTCGGCGGCCGGCGCCTCCGTGCCGGTGTCGTCGAGGGGGCCGGTCGGCGCGAGGACACCGCCGTACCACTCCTCCTGACGGCGCTCGCCCTTCTCGTACGTCCGGACGGGGTCGGTCATGAACTCGCCCCACGGGAAGCTGCTGGACACCTGGTGGCCCAGCCGGTCGTGCCCGGCGTGAGGTACTCGGTGCGCTCGAAGGGCGCGGGCACGGTCTCGATGTCGCCGAAGTAGCCGATGAGTCCGTTCGGCCGGGTCATCGACGGGAGGTCGACGTGGTCGGTGGCAGCGCCCGACATCGACGTGTACGTCGCCGCCGTAGCCGCCAGTTCCTTGTCGCGGGCGCGGTAGACGCGGTCGCTGCGGATCTGGCCCGCCTCCGGATAGGCGAGCTGGTAGACGTACGCGCTGCCGCTGTCCGGCAGCTCGACGAGCGCGATCTTGCCCGCGGCCCTCGAAAGGTCGGCCTCGGTACCGGACTTGGCGTCGTAGAGCGGGGCCTGTCCCTTGCCGTCGAGGTTGACCGAGCTGGTGGACGCGGTCACCGGGTGGAGCTTCTGCCCGCCCACCACGGCGGTCGCCGCCCCCATGGCCGTACGGCGTATCGCTCTCGCCAAGATCGCTCTCCTGCCGTGTCGTTGCCTGCCCGCGTACGCGAGACGCGCAGGCCGAAGAGGCCCGGTACGGGCATGGCGGACGGTGGGTGGTGCTGCGGTGGCGTCACCATGGCAGAGCGGCGGGTGGTGCGGCGATGATGTGCCGAGGCGGGTTTGCGCCGTGGCCGATTCCCGCCACGGGGCCACTGGGGAGGGGGCGTTGATGCTGGGTGTGCTGGGGCTGGACGAGACGCACGAGTCGGCGTACCGGACGCTGGTGTCCGTGGGTGCGGCCGATGTGCCCGAGCTGGCACGGCGGTTGACACTCGGTGAGCACGACACCGAGCGTGCCCTGCGCCGCCTGGAACGGCACGGGCTCGCGGCCCAGTCCTCCGCCCGGCCCGGCCGCTGGGTCGCCGCGCCTCCGGGGGTGGCGCTGGGCGCCCTGCTCACCCAGCAGCGGCACGAGCTGGAGAAGGCGGAGCTGGCGGCGGCGCTGCTCGCCGAGGAGTACCGGGCGGCGGCGGCCGAACCGGCCGTGCACGACCTGGTCGAGGTGGTGATCGGCGCGGCGGCGGTGGCGCAGCGGTTCCTCCAGTTGCAGCTGGGGGCGACCGACGAGGTGTGCGCGCTGGTCACCGGCAACCCCGCCGTGGTCTCCGGGGGCGACAACGATGCCGAGGAGCAGGCGGCCGGGCGCGGGGTGCGCTACCGGGTGGTGGTCGAGCGGTCGGTCCTGGATCTGCCGGACGGCATCACCGAGCTGTCGGCCGCGCTGGGCCGGGACGAGGAGGTGCGGGTGGTGGACCGGGTGCCGACCAAGCTGGTCGTCGCCGACCGCGCCCAGGCCCTCGTACCGCTGACCTCGCGCTCGGCGGAACCGGCCGCGCTGGTCGTGCACGCGAGCGGGCTGCTGGAGCTGCTGACGGGACTGTTCGAGTCGGTGTGGCGGGAGGCGCTGCCGCTGCGCCTCGGGGAGTCGGGGGTCAGCGAGGAGTCGGCGGACGGTCCCGACGCCGCCGATCTGGAGGTGCTGTCCCTGCTGCTGGCCGGGCTGACCGACGCGAGCGTGGCCAAACAGCTGGACCTGGGGCTGCGGACCGTGCAGCGCCGGGTGAAGCGGCTGATGGAGCTGGCGGGGGTGACGACACGGCTGCAACTGGGGTGGCATGCGCGCGAACGGGGCTGGGTGGCCCGTAAGTGACCGGAGTGAACCTTTCTGACCTGCGGTTTCTCCCGCCGTCGGGCACTCTGGAGCCATGGGAGTGTGGGACCTCCTGCTGGTCGGCCTGGTCCTCCTGCTCGGCCTGTGCGGAGTGCTGGTGCCCGGAGTGCCGGGATCGTGGCTCGTGTGGGCCGCGGTCTTGTGGTGGGCGCTGAAGGATCCGCGCCCCGTCGCGTGGTGGGTGCTGGTCGGGGCCACCGTCGTGCTGTTCCTGTCCCAGGTGGTGCGCTGGGCGCTGCCCCCGCGCCGGCTGCGCACGAGCGGCGCGACTCCCCGGATGGGCGTGTACGCCGGTGTCGGCGCGTTCCTCGGCTTCCTCCTGGTTCCCGTGCTGGGCGCGATCCCCGGCTTCATGGGCGGCGTCTACCTGCATGAACGCCTCCGCCTCGGCCGGCACGGGGAGGCGGTCGCGGCCCTGCGCACGGTGATGCGCGCGGGCGGCTCCAGCGTGCTGGCGGAGCTGTTCACCTGCCTGCTGATCGCGGGGGTGTGGCTGGGGGCGGTGATCTGGGGGTGACGGGGCGTGTGCCGTCCCGGGGGGACCGAGGCCCTGGGTCGAGGGGCCGATGTGCGGGCCGGGTGGGCTGTGTTCGAGTGGGCGTATGACCGAATTCAGCGAGGCCGAACGCGCGTGTCTGAAGTCGCAGCGGCTGGGGAGGTTCGCCACGGTGGACCCCCAGGGGCAGCCGCAGGCGAATCCGGTCGGCTTCTTCCCGCAGGACGACGGCACGATCCTGATCGGCGGCTACCAGATGGGCCGCAGCAACAAGTGGCGCAACCTCCAGAAGAACCCGAAGGTCGCTCTGGTCGTCGATGACGTCGTCAGTCTCCGGCCCTGGAAGGTGCGGGGCATCGACATCCGCGGGGAGGCTGAGCTGCTGGTGGGTCCGCACGGACTGGGGCCGCACCTCAGCGAGGAGGTCATCCGTATCCGTCCGCGGCGGATTCGCAGCTGGGGCCTGGCGGAGGCGCCCGAGGGCTAGAGGGCCCCCTCCAGGGTCAGCAGCGCGGTCTTGCGCTGCAGCCCGCCCGCGTACCCGGTCATCGCCCCGTCCGCGCCGATCACCCGGTGGCAGGGCCGGAGGATCAGCAGGGGGTTGGCGCCGATCGCGCCGCCGACGGCTTGGACGGCGGCCCTCGCGGCCCCGATACGGGCCGCGATCTCTCCGTAGGTGACCGTCGCCCCGTAGGGGACGTCGTCGAGGGCGGCCCAGACCCGCTCCCGGAAGGCGGTGCCCTCGGCCCGCAACTCCAGCCGGAACTCCTTGAGTTCTCCGGCGAAGTAGGCGGCGAGCTGCTCCTCGGCGTCCCGGAAGGGGCCGGGGTCGTGCTGCCAGCCCTCCTGCACGACGCGCCCGTTCTTCTGTCCGGGCACGGACAGGGACGTCAGGGCGCCGTTCGGGTCGGCGGTGAGGAGGAGAGGACCGACGGGGCTTTCGACGGTCGTCCAGCGGGTGCTCATCGGTACTCCAACTCCCCTGCGGTGCGCAGGTGTTGCAGGGCGTACGAGCGCCAGGGGCGCCAGCTGTCGGGGAGATCGGGGCCGGGAGGGGCCACGTCCGGGTCGCCCAGGGCGCGGGTGCGGATGACGGCGACCGTGCGGGCGTCCATGCCGGGCAGGGCGAGCAGCGCGGCCTGCGCTTCGTCGCGGTCGGCGCCCGGGTCGAGAGGTACGGCGCCGTCGGCGAGGGCGGCGGCGAGTGTGCCCACCGGGCCGTCGGCCTGGGCGAGGGCGGCGGCCTCGGGGAAAAGGTGTGTGAGGCTGCCGCAGGGCGCGTCGAGGGCCTTGCCGTACCGCCGGACCAGGTGCCCGGCCGCTTCCGTGCCGACCAGTGCCCGCACCGCGAGCTCCTCGGGGTCGACCGCCCCGGGTGACCGCAGTCCCGGCCGGGCGGCGACCAGCGGGGCGAGCCTCGGGTCTGCGCCGAGCCGCTCGTCGACGGCGTACGGATCGGCGTCGAGGTCGAACAGCCGCCGCAGCCGGCCGACGGCGGTCGTCAGATCGCGCAGGTCGGTGAGGTGGAGCCGGGCGTCGAGCCAGCCCCGGGGCCGCTCGTCGACGGCGACGATGGCGGTGCCGTGGGGCAGCCGGAGGGTCCGCCGGTAGACGCGTCTCCCGGGAGGCCCGCCGACCTCCTCGACGCCCGGTACGGCCTCGGCGGCCAGGACGTCGAAGAGCGCGGAGGACTGGTGGACGCCCCGGTAGGCGAGCCGCAGCGGGACGCCGGCCGCCGGGGTGGCCGTCCGCCGGGAGCGGGGGCCGGGGGCGGCGGCGCGCAGCTCGCTCGGGGTGGTGGCGTACACGGTCCGGATGGTGTCGTTGAACTGCCGCACGCTGGCGAAACCGGCGGCGAACGCGATCTGGGTGACCGGCAGCTCGGTGGTCTGGAGCAGGACGCGTGCGGTGTGCGAGCGCTGCGCCCGGGCGAGGGCCACGGGGCCGGCCCCCAGCTCGGCGGTGAGCTGCCGCTGGACCTGCCGGGCGCTGTACCCGAGCCGCCCGGCGAGCCCCGCGACGCCCTCCCGGTCGACGACCCCGTCGCCGATCAGGCGCATCGCCCGCCCCACCACGTCGGCCCGCGTGTTCCACTCCGCCGACCCCGGTACCGCGTCCGGCCGGCAGCGCCGGCAGGCCCGGAACCCCGAGCCCTGAGCGGCGGCGGCGGTCGCGAAGAACCGCACGTTCCGCCGCTTCGGCGTGACGGCCGGACAGCTGGGCCGGCAGTAGATGCCGGTGGTGGAGACGGCGAAGAAGAACTCTCCGTCGAACCGCGCATCCCGGCTGCGTACGGCTTCGTACCTGGTGTCCTCGTCCATCACGCTGTCCAGTGTGCGTCCTGGACGGCGAGCCGGCTGGCGGATTTCGGACACGGCATCGACCACGCCCTGGAGGGGTGCGGGGAACCGCGCGGCCGGCCACAACGTGCCCGCGGCCGCCACCGGGCGCGCCCCGGCACCCCCACGAGGGCTACTGCCACCTACCGCCCCGCTTCGCCTCCATCGCCGCCTTCCCCTCGGCGCCCCGCTTCTTCCACTCCCGGCGCAGCTCCGCGCGGACCCGGGCATCGGTCTTGGCGACGATCCGCTGGTTCTCCCGGATCAGCTTGCGGTAGCTCTCCAGCCGCCGCTCGGGCAGCCGCCCGTCCTCGATGGCGTCGAGCACCGCGCACCCCGGCTCGCTCTCGTGGGCGCAGTCATGGAACCGGCACTCCCCGGCGAGTTCCTCGATCTCGGAGAACACCTGCCCGACCCCGGTCTCGGCGTCGAATAGCCCGACGCCTCGCAGCCCGGGTGTGTCGATGAGGACACCGCCGCCCGGCAGCGCGAGCAGATTGCGGGTGGTGGTCGTGTGCCGTCCCTTGCCGTCGACGTCGCGCGCGGCCTGGACCTCCATGACCTCCGCGCCGACCAGAGCGTTGGCCAGGGTCGACTTGCCCGCGCCGGACTGCCCGAGCAGCACGGACGTGCCGCCGGACACCACCGCGGTGAGGACGTCGAGCCCGTCCCCGTCGAGCGCGCTGACGGTCAGCACCGGCACGCCCGGCGCCGTCGTCTCCACGTCCTGGACGAGGTGCCCGAGCGTCGCGTCGTCCGGGACGAGGTCGGCCTTGGTGAGGACGACGACGGGCTGCGCCCCGCTCTCCCAGGCGAGGGCGAGGAACCGCTCGATGCGGCCGAGGTCGAGTTCGACGGCCAGCGAGACGGCGACGATCGCGTGGTCGACGTTGGCGGCGAGGATCTGCCCCTCGGACCGCTTGGAGGAGGTGGAGCGCACGAAGGCGGTGCGGCGCGGCAGATACGTGCGTACGTAGCGCGGGGTGCCGCCGGGTTCGACGGCGACCCAGTCGCCGGTGCAGACGACGCGCAGCGGGTCGTGCGGGGTGACGAAGGCGGTGTCGGCGCGCAGCATCCCGGCGGCGGTGACGACGTCGCACTGCCCGCGGTCGACACGGACGACCCGCCCGGCGAGCAGTCCTTCGGCGTCATAGGAGGCGAACGCGTCCGCCCATGCCTCGTCCCAGCCGTAGGGAGCGAGTGCGGAGAAAACAGAAGAGGTGGAGCTGGTAGAGCTGGAGGAAGTCAAGGGTGACCCTTCACAAGGGCGGCCCCGGCGCGGTTTCTCTGCTGGTGGTCAGCCGGCGGCCACGGAGGTGGACGTGATGATCTGGATGCGGGCAACGCTCATCGCAATGACAGCCATCGGTCGACACCTCCTTCGCACAGCTCACGCGGCCGGTCCGTCCGGCTGCGACATGCACACCGTAGCCGGAGCCCCCTCGGCCCCGTCAACCGAATTAATCAGGCCTTGGCGCAGCTCTCCCCGTTGAGTGTGAAGGCGTATCCCGGCCCGTTCGCCCCCTGCCAGGAGGCGAGGAAGCCGAATGCGAGGCTGTCGCCGGCCGCGACGGTCCTGTTGTAGTCGGCGGCGGAGGCGGTGACGCGGGAGCCGTTCTGGGAGAAGTCCGCGTCCCACATCTGCCCGACCTCCTGGCCGTCCTTGAAGGACCAGGCGACCCGCCAGTCGTCGAGGGCCTGTGTGGTGGTCACGGTGACGGTGGCCTGGAAGCCGTCGGGCCACTGGTTGACGAGGCTGTAGTCGTAGGTGCAGGCGGCCGGGCGGGGTGTGCCGGGGGCCGGTCCGCCGTCGTCCTGTGCGGCGGAGGAGGTCGTGCCCTGGGGTTCGGGGTCGGGGTTCTCCCGGGTCGGCGAGGCGTGGGTGGCGCTCGCGGTGGGGGTCGGGGAGCCCGGCGGGCGGGTGCTCGCGGAGGGCCCGGTGGTGCCGGGGTCGGCCGCGACCGGCTGGCGGTCGGCGGAGTCGCCGGGGCTCGCGGAGCCGTCGTCCATGGTGCCGCTGCCGAACGGCATCATCGAGACGCCGAGCGCCAGCAGCGAGACGAGTACGGCGGTGACGAGGAGGCCGTTGCGCACGACCCGCGCCTTGTGCGCGCCGGGGTTGGGCGGGCCGGTCTCGGCCGGTTCCGGGCGTCCGGCGCCCAGCCGCACCTCGGCGGCCCGGCGCCTGCGCTCCAGGTAGGCGAGGCCGCCCCAGCCGATGACGCCGCCCGCGAGCGCGGCGGGCAGGCCGCCGCCGTGCAGCCGCAGACAGGCGGCGGCCTCGGCGCACTGCACGCAGGTGGCGAGGTGCCGGGAGAGGTCCTCGGGGGTGTCGGCGCCGGCGGACCGCGTGACCGCGTCGAGGAGGCGGGCGTAGCTGCGGCACTGCGCGTCCATCGGGGTGTCGAGGTGGTTGCGATGGCTGCGGTCCCTGAACAGGCCGCGCACCTGGGCGAGTTCCTCGGACACCTGCGCCAGGTCGAGGCCGAGCCGGCGGGCCACCACGGGCAGCGGCAGCGCCTCGACCTCGGCCAGCCAGAGCAGATCGGCGTCGTGTTCCTGCATGTCGCGCAACCCGCGCAGGGCGAGCGGGCGTTGCAGGGGCGGGCCGGTGTAGCGGTCGGCCTTCTCCGAGTTGAGCCACAGCCGCAGGTCGGGGTCGAGCTTGTGCCCCTGACCGCCGTTCTCCCAGGCGGCCGCCGTGGTGCGTACGGCGGTCAGCAGCAGCGGGAGCATGGGCAGCCGCGGCGCACGCCGGCCGGCGCTGCGGGCCGGGCCGGTGCCGGCGGCCCGGGCCTCGCGCATACCGAGGGTGAACGCCTCCGTGGCCAGTTGGTGGGCGGCGGTGGACCCGGACGTGCACAGGTCGGCATAGGAGAGCACCGCGTCCCAGCACTCCGAGAACAACGCGGCCTCGGTGGCGTCCTGAGGGGTCGGCAGGTCGGGCATCGGACTCCTGCATCCAGAGCGAGGTCAACTCACCTTATTGGCAACGGAGTTGTGGGGAACCTCGCGACAGTGCACGAGCTTTTCACGGGTCCCACACAACTGACAAGCGGGCTATTCATATCCGGTTACCGGGAGTTGGGGAGTTCCCACGTCGCGTTGCCCCTGTTACGCCTGTTGCGTCTGCTACTTCTGGTGCTGCTTCTGGATACATACGCGAAGAAGGCCCGGACGTCTCGATCCGGGCCTTCTCTCTCTGGAATGGGGCTACACCTGCGCCGGCTCCTCCGCCGGCAGGCTGTCCATGAAGGAGCTGACGGAGAAGACCGCGCGGCCGGGGCCGGGCTCGCCGTAACCGGGGGGCGAGGAGAGGCCGAACTCCTCCATCGTCTGCCGGTAGGCCTGGAGCAGCCGGATGTGGTACTCCAGCGGCGCGCCCTGCGGGTTGGCCTTGCCGAGCGGGGTGGTCGGCTCCGGGCACCAGGTGGTGAAGCGGGGGGTGATGCCCTGCGACATGAAGAAGCGCAGCCCCTCCGTGGTCGACGCGATCGCCTCGTCGACCGTCTTGAAGCCGAAGGGCTCGGCCATCTCCACACCGGCCACGAAGTTGGGGATCACGTTGCGCGCGCCGAAGATCTCCGCCGAGTCCAGGATGCGCTTGTGCCACTCGTCGCGGCCGACGTAGCGCTCCTTGCCCGGGCAGTACATCTTGAACAGGTACTCGTCCCACACCTCGTAGTTGGGGTGGTAGATCTGCACGCCGTAGTCCTTGAACCGCTGCACGTCGTCCTTGGGCAGCGCCTGGGCGACGACCTTGCCGATCCAGCGGCCCGGGAAGCGCTCCTCGATGGCCTTGGCGTAGTGGCCGTAGAAGTCGGCCTCGTCGCGCCCGGAGACGGTCTTGGTGATCGCGCCGCCGGTCAGCGTGTACGCGGTCGACGCCTTCTGGGTGTCGTACCGGTCGATGATCTCCAGGGCTTCGAGGACCTCCTCGACGTCCTTCACGCCCGTGTACGGCCGGCCCGCCGCCTTGTGCTGGCGCCAGTTGTGGTTGATGTCGCAGTACTGGCACTCCTCCTTGGCGCCGAAGTACTGGCAGACCCGGAAGACGGTCAGATAGATGAGGTAGCCCCACTGGATGGTCGGGGCGACCTCCATCACGGACTTCCCGTTGGCGAGCTTGTGCCGGTAGTACTCCGGCATCGGGGGCACGCCGACGTCGGCGATCCGCTTGCCGTCGAGGTAGAGGCCGAGCATCCCCTCGTCGTCGGCGGCGACGCGGTACGGCGAGGCCGGGTTCACGCGCACGGAGACGACGGTGCGGCGCAGGTCGTACGGTCCGCCGGTGAGGATGATCTCCTCCGGCGGGCGGCGCAGCGCCGCTTCGCCGAGCTCGGGGAGGGTGCCGTGGTCGAAGGAGAAGATGAAGTACGACTTCGGCTTGACCTCACCGCCCTCGTTGTCGCTGAGCGCGGACGGGTCGAAGGCCACCCCGCCGCGGAGCAGATCCTCCTTGAAGACGGCTTCCCGCGGCACGTGCGGGAACCTCTCCATCAGATCTTCGACCAGCGCGGTACGGCTGCCCATCCGTCATCTCCTCCCGGCTAAGGCGTTCGACTCCTCACGGTATGCCCCCGCCCGTCCGTCACGCGTACCGGGTCCCCTCGCGGCGAGCGATATGTTCCGGTACGAGGGTTTCGGCGGCCAGCGTGGGGTCGGCGACCGGCGCTCCCCAGAGCGGAGTGAGCGGGAGCACACCGGCCCACAGGCCCAGCGCGGCGTCGGGACCGTCGCCGTCCTCGGGCGGGCCGGTGCGGATCTTGACGGACGCCTCGTCGAGGGGAAGGGCGAGGAGGGTGGTGGCGGCGAGTTCCTTGCGGTTGGGCTGCCGGGCGTACGACCACTGCCCCGGCGTCGCGTGTTCGGTGAGCCGGCGCAGGCCTTCGAGCTTCTCCTCGGGGTCGGTGACCTTGCGGGCCTCGCCGTGGATCATCGCGCTGCGGTAGTTCACGCCGTGCTCGAAGACGGACCGGGCGAGGACCAGGCCGTCCACGTGCGTGACGGTGACACAGACCGGCGCCCCGCCGGCGAGGCTGCGGCTCGCCACGGACCCGTGGACGTAGAGCTGCCGCTCGTCACACCCGTAGACGGTCGGGACGACCAGGGGCCGCCCCTCGATCACGACACCCAGGTGACAGACGAACCCGGCGTCGAGGATCGCGTTCAGGTCGGCCCGGTCCAGGCTGCCCTGCCCGCGCAGGCGGCGGTGCCGGGTGAGGTCGGTCTCGGGGAGCGGGCCGAGGGGGGCGGGATCGACGAGGGCCGGATCAAGGGTCATGACGCCAGAAGCTACTGATATCGCGGCACAATCACCAGACCTTCATGGATATCAACAGTCGGACACTGAATCGCCGACGAAAACCGCAAGCGTCATGCCTCGTGCTCCAGCGCCGCCGGGTCCACCGGGTACGCCGCCCCCTCCCCCGCCCCCAGCCGCGCCGCCTCTTCCGCCACGGTCGCGCCCAGCCTGGCCAGCTCGTTGCCCTGGGAGCCCGCGAGGTGCGGGGTGACGAACGCGTTGGGCAGGTCGTACAGCGGGGAGTCCGCCGGGAGCGGCTCGGGGTCGGTGACGTCGAGGATCGCGTTCAGGCGGCCGGCGCGCAGTTCGGCGATCAGGGCGTCGTGGTCGACCAGGCCGCCGCGCGCGGTGTTGATCAGGGTCGCGCCGTCGGGCATCAGGGCCAGCTCGCGGCGGCCGAGGAGGCGGTGGGTCTCCGGCGTGTCGGGGGCGTGGACCGTGACGATGTCCGAGCCGCGCAGGAGATCGTCCAGCTCCAGCAGGGGGACGCCGAGTTCGGCCGCCCGGGCCGCGTCGACGTACGGGTCGGTGAGGGCGGGCCGCAGCTCGAAGGGGCGCAGCAGCTCGATGACCCGGCGGCCGATGCGGGAGGCGCCGATGATCCCGACGCGGCGGCCCAGGTTGCCGATGCCGGGGACGACGCCCCAGCCGGGGTGGGCGCGGGTGCCGCGCAGCCGTTCGCGGGCGCCGACGACGTCCTTCCCGGCGAGCAGGATCATGGCGAGGGTGTACTCGGCGACCGGCAGCGCGTTGGCGGCGGCGGCCGAGGAGACGGTGATGCCGCGCCGCCAGACCTCCGGGGTCGCGAAGCCCTTCACCGAGCCGGCGGAGTGCAGCACGGCCCGGAGCTTCGGGGCGGCGTCGAGGACGGCCGCGTCCAGTCGGGGGCAGCCCCAGCCGGTGACGAGGATCTCGGTGCGGGCGAGGGCCTGCCGGACGCGCGGGTCGCTGAAGTCCTCCGCCACCAGACCCGCGTCGATGTCCACCGACTCCCGCAGGCGCGCCAGCACCTCGGGCGGGAAGACCAGCGGAGCGTTGGCGGCGGTCATGGCGAACAGGGCCTGGGGTCGCTCGGGCAACAAAGGGGCCTTCCCGCTGGGCGTCTTGGACAGCAAACGGTTTCCAACGTAGGCGGCGGCGGATGAGAGGGTCAATGCACACGCACTCATGTGGAGGGACGACAGGCATGACGGAGACGGTCACCAACTGGGCGGGCAACATCACCTACACCGCGAAGGAGCTGCACCGGCCGTACTCGGTGGACGCGCTCGCCGCGCTCGTGGCCGGGAGCGCGAAGGTGCGGGTGCTGGGCAGCGGGCACTCCTTCAACGAGATCGCGGAGCCGGGCGCCGAGGGGGTGCTGCTGTCGATCGCGGGGTTCCCGCCGGCGATCGACGTGGACTCGGCGGCGCGGACCGTGCGGGTGGGGGGCGGGGTGCGGTACGCGGAACTGGCGCGCACGGTCGACGCCCACGGGCTCGCGCTGCCCAACATGGCGTCCCTGCCGCACATTTCGGTGGCCGGGTCGGTCGCGACCGGGACGCACGGTTCGGGGGTGGGCAACGGGCCGCTGGCGAGCGCGGTGCGGGAGGTGGAGCTGGTGGTCGCCGACGGGTCGGCGGTCACGATCGGGCGGGGCGACCCGCGGTTCGGCGGTGCGGTCACCTCGCTCGGCGCGCTCGGGGTCGTCACCGCGCTCACCCTGGACCTGGAGCCGTCGTACGACGTCGAACAGCGTGTGTTCACCGAACTGCCGCTGGCCGGGCTGGACTTCGAGGGCTTCTCGGAGATCATGTCAGCGGCGTACAGCGTCAGCCTGTTCACCGACTGGCGGGAGCCGGGGTTCCGGCAGGTGTGGCTCAAGCGGCGGGTGGACCAGCCGCTCGCGGGCTTCCCCTGGGCCGCTCCCGCCACCGAGAAGCTGCACCCGGTGCCGGGCATGCCCGCGGTCAACTGCACCGAGCAGTTCGGGGTGCCGGGGCCCTGGCACGAGCGACTGCCGCATTTCCGCGCCGAGTTCACGCCGAGCAGCGGGGCGGAGCTCCAGTCGGAGTACCTGCTGCCGCGCGGGCACGCCGTCGAGGCGCTGCACGCGGTCGACGGCATCCGGGAGACGGTCGCCGGGGTGCTCCAGACCTGCGAGGTGCGCACGGTCGCCGCGGACGAGCAGTGGCTGAGTCCGGCGTACGGGCGGGACAGCGTGGCCCTGCACTTCACCTGGATCGAGGACACCGCGGCCGTCATGCCCGTCGTGCGGCGGCTGGAGGAGGTGCTCGACGGGCTCGGGGCCCGGCCGCACTGGGGGAAGGTGTTCACCACGCCGGGCGCGGCGCTGCGTGAGCGGTACCCGCGGCTCGACGACTTCCGGGCGCTGGCACGCGACCTCGACCCGAGCGGTAAATTCGTCAACGGATTCGTTCGGGACGTACTGGCCGCCTGACTTTATAAAGCCCCTTTCCTAACCCCTTGTAGAAAGGTCCCGGCGGTCATAGCCTTGCGGCGCGCCGGTGCCGACGTCGCCCCGGCAGGAGCGAAGGGACGGAGCTACCCGGTGAAGCGCACCTCACGTGACATCCGCACCGCGAACCGCTACGAGGTACTGCGCCAGATCATCGCCGAGTCGCCCACGTCCCGGCAGGAGCTGGCGGCCGCGACCGGGCTGAGTCTCGCCACGGTCGCCACGCTCGTCGGTGAGCTGCTCGACCTGCGGATGATCACCGAGGTCGGGTTCGAGGACTCGGCGGGCGGCCGTCCCCGGGGGCTCGTGGCGGTCAACGCGTCGGGGGGCGCGTTGATCGGTGTCGACATCGCGGAGACGTACGTCCATGCCGAGCTGTTCGACCTGGGGTTGAACGTGCTGGCCCGCGCCGAGGAGGACGTCCGGTCCAGCGAGAGCCGGCCCGAGCAGGTGGTCGGGCACGTGGCCGCGGCCGTCGGTTCGGTGGTCGCGCAGGCCGGTGTCGAGGGGGCCCGGGTGCTCGGCGTCGGGGTGAGCGTGCCCGGCCAGGTGGACCGGGCCACCGGCATCTCTGAGTACGCGCCCAACTGGGACTGGCACGACGTGCCGTTGCTCGATCTGCTGACCGAGCACATCGCCTACCCCCTGTATCTGGACAACCCGTTGCGCGCCTCGGCGGTCGCCGAGCTGTGGTTCGGGGCGGCGCGCGGGCACGGGGACGCCGTGGTAGTCAACCTCGGGACCGGTGTGGGTGCCGGGCTCATTCTCGGCGGCGGGCTGCACCGGGGGGTCAGCAACAGCGCAGGCGAGTGGGGCCACACCACGATCGTGCTGGACGGCCGGCTGTGCCGGTGCGGCAAGAACGGGTGCGTGGAGGCGTACGTCGGGGCGTCCGGGATCATGCTGACGCTGCGCGAGACCAGCGCCGGCAGTCCGCTGCTGCACCCGGAGGACCAGACGGCGACGATCGCCGCGCTGGCCCGGGGGCTGGCCGAGCGGGACCCGGTGGCGGTCAAGGTGGTCCGCGACACCGTCCGCTACCTCGGTGCCGGTGTGGCCGACCTGGTCAATCTGTTCAACCCCGAGGTGGTCGTGCTCAGCAGCTGGGTCGCGGCCGCCCTCGGCGAGCCCCTGGTCGCGGAGGTGCGCGAGGCCGTCGCCCGGCACGCGCTGCCGCGCCCGAACGCCGCCACCGAGATCGTCCTCTCCCCGATTCCCACCGACCCGGTGTGCCTGGGCGCGGCGACGTTCGCGCTCGAAGGGGCCCTGCAGTCGGTCGGGCAGAGGCAGCCCAAACGCACCACGCCGACCCGGCCGAAGGCCCGCCACCCGCAGTAACTCCCGCCCCGCGCAAGGGGGTTGCGGGCCGCCCGACCGGCGGTCCGCACCCCGTGACGTCCGGTATCCCGAACGCTACGCAACGCTTCGAACAGACTTCGTCCAACCCCTTGCCGAAGCCTTAGCCGAAGGTTAACGTCCCGCACCGCAACTCCTTTTGAGCCATGGGCGCTGAGCCGCAGCCGTACTCGAGACAAGGACGTCAGCATGTCGGCATCGAGCAACAACAACTGGTCCCGCCGATCCCTCTTCCGGGCCGCAGCCGGCATGGCCGCCGCCGGCACGCTGGCGGCCTGCGGCAGCAACAACGGCCGCAGCGGCGGGGGTTCGGGCGACAGCCTCACCCAGTACTTCCACGCGTACGGCGAGGCGGGCACCGAGCAGGCCATCAAGCGCTACGCCAAGGCCTACAAGGGTGCCGACGTCACCACCCAGTGGATCACCGGCAGCAACTTCGAGAACAAGCTGTTCCCGGCCCTGCTCACCAAGAACGCGCCCGACGTCTTCGAGTTCCACCCGCAGCTTCAGCTGGTCACGAGCGGGCAGGTGGCCGACCTGTCCGACATCATCAACCCGGTCAAGGACGACTTCAACCCGGCCGACATCGCCTCGCACACGGTCGACGGGAAGATATACGGCGTCCGGATGATCGACGACCCGCAGTTCTTCTACTACCGGCCCTCGCTCTTCGAGAAGGCCAAGGTCGAGGTCCCCCAGACGCTGGAGGAGCTGATCGAGGCCGTCGACAAGCTCACCACCGACAAGGTCAAGGGCGCCTTCCTCGGCAACGACATCACCCCCGTCCAGAACCCGCTGATCTGGTCGGCCGGCGCGGACACCCTGAACGAGAAGAACGAGATCGCGTACCACACGGACGCCGTGGCCGACGGCCTCGGCCAGCTCCGCAAGCTGTTCACCAGCGGCAACCTGCTGCTCGACGCCCCCGCCGACTGGTGGGACCCCTCCGCCTTCACGCAGGGCCTGACCGCGATCCAGTGGTGCGGCATGTGGGCCATGCCGGTCATCCAGAAGGCGCTCGGCGACGACGTCGGCATCTTCCCCTTCCCGAAGGTGGGCTCCGCCGGCAGGTTCTCGGTCACCAACGGCGGCTGGTCGATGTTCGTCAACGCCAAGGGCGACAACGTCGACGCGGCCAAGGAATACGTCAAGTGGCTGTGGATCGACCAGAAGGAGTACCAGGAGGACTGGGCGCTCTCCTACGGCTTCCACATCCCGCCGCGCACCTCCATCGCGCAGTCCGCCACCAAGCTGAAGTCGGGTCTGCCGGCCGAGGGCGTCAAGCTCTTCACCGACTACGGCCACTTCGACAACATCGGCTGGACGCAGGCCATGATCGCCGCGATCAACGACGTGATCGCCAACTCCGTGCGCAAGGGCGGCAGCCCGGACGCCGCGCTCAGCGCCGCCGACAAGAAGATCAACGCCGAGCTCAAGAAGCTCTTCGGATAGGCCGGCGGACGGACCCCGACATGTCGACCACCACCGAGATCGACCTCGCGAACCCCGCCCCGGCCACGCCTGCCAAGGCCCGGCCGCGGCGGGGCCTGCGGGCCAACGCCACGCTCAACTTCTGGCTGTTCACCGGCCCCTTCCTCATCGGCCTGATCGTCTTCGTGTTCGTGCCGATGGGCTGGAGCATCTACCTCAGCTTCTTCGAGGCCCGCTTCACCGTCTCGCCGAGCCAGTTCATCGGCTTCGACAACTACCGGGCGATCCTCGACAACCCCGACTTCACCGGGGCGCTGGTCACCTTCACCGTCTTCGCCGCGTTCATCGTGCCCACCACCTGGGCGCTGTCGCTGGGGCTGGCGCTGCTGGTGCACCGCATCCGGTTCATGAAGGCGTTCTTCCGGTCGGTGTTCTTCCTGCCGACCGCGGTGTCGTACGTCGCCGCCGCGCTGATCTGGAAGATGTCCATCTTCAACGGTGTGCGCTTCGGCATGGCGAACACCATCCTGAGCTGGTTCGGCGTCGACAACGTCGCCTGGCTCGCCAACCCCGACCCGCCCTGGTACTGGCTGGTCATCGTGACGCTGCGGCTGTGGCTCCAGGCCGGCTTCTACATGATCCTGTTCCTGGCGGCGCTCCAGAACATCCCCGCCGAGCTGTACGAGGCCGCCGCGATCGACGGCGCCAAGCCGGGCTGGCAGACCTTCCGCCACATCACGCTCCCCCAGCTGCGGGCCACCTCCACCGCGGTGATCCTGCTCCTGCTGATCGCCGCCTACCAGGCATTCGACGAGTTCTGGAACCTGCTCAGCAAGGCCACCTGGGGCCAGCCGCCGCTCGTCGAGCTGTACAAGACGGCGCTCGGCGAGAACCAGGACTACGGCCAGGGCAGCGCGGGCGCGGTCATCCTGACCCTGCTCATCCTGGTCATCACGCTCTTCCAGGGCAGGATCATGGGCTTCGGAAGGGGTGAGGAGTCCAAGTGACCACCACCGCACCTGACCTCGGGAAGACTCCGGCGAAGAACGCCAAGAAGAAGCGCGGCGGCGGAGTCATCGGCAACACCGGCCTCTACATCGCCACCGGCGTCGCCGCCCTGCTCTTCCTGATCCCCTTCTATCTGATCGTCCGCAACGCCCTGATGACGGACCCGGAGATCACGGGCGAGAACTGGAAGTGGTTCCCCACCGACATCCAGTGGGGCAACATCACCGAGCCGTTCCAGGACGAGACCGTCGACTTCGGCCGGGCCCTGTGGAACTCCTGGGTCGTGGCGATCCTGCACACCAGCGGCATCCTGCTGATCTGCTCGCTGGCCGGTTACGGCCTGGCCCGCATCCCGTACAAACACGCCAACAAGGTCTTCTACGGCGTCCTGGTCACCCTGATGATCCCGACCGCCGTGACCTTCGTGCCCAGCTTCGTGCTGGTGTCCTCGCTCGGCTGGGTGGACACCTACCGCGGTCTGATCATCCCGGGCCTGTTCAGTGGTTTCACCTGCTTCCTGTTCCGGCAGTACTTCCTGGGGTTCCCCAAGGAGCTGGAGGAGGCGGCGCGCGTGGACGGACTCTCGTACTGGGGGGCGTACTGGCGGGTCGTGGTGCCCAACTCGCTGAACTTCTTCGCGGCGATGGCCACCATCACGTTCATCAGCGGCTGGAACTCCTTCCTGTGGCCGCTGGTCATCGGCCAGGACCCCAGCGCCTGGACCATCCAGGTGGCGCTGTCCGCCTACATGACCAACCAGACCGTGAACTACCACCTGATCTTCATGTCCACGGCCATCTCCATCCTGCCCCTGGTGCTCGTCTTCCTCTTCCTCCAGCGCTGGCTGGTGCAGGGGATCGCGCAGACCGGCATCAAGGGCTGACACCCCGACCCGAACGACCTGGAGACCGATGTCTTTGCGCACCACCGTCGACTACGTCGAGGACGTCTCGCCGGGCAGCGGGGCCCTGCCGCCCCGTGCCTGGTACGCGTCCTCGGACGCCAAGTCGCTTTCCCTGAACGGCAGCTGGCGCCTCAGGGTGTCCCCGGCCGCCGATGCCGAGGACGACTCGTTCGCCGCGGAGGGCCACGACGCCGGGGACTGGGCCGAGGTCACGGTCCCCGGGCACTGGGTCCTCCAGGGCGACGGCGCTTTCGGCAAGCCCGTCTACACCAACCACCTCTATCCCTTCCCGGTGGACCCGCCGCACGTCCCGACGGAGAACCCGACCGGCGACCACCTGCGGTACTTCGACCTGCCGTCCGACTGGCCCGCGGACGGCGGGGCCGTGCTGCGGTTCGACGGCGTGGAGTCCTGCGCCCGCGTCTGGCTCAACGGCACGGACCTCGGCGAGTTCAAGGGCTCGCGGCTGGCGCACGAGTTCGCGGTCGGCCCTCTGCTGAAGCCGGCCGGCAACGTCCTCGCGGTCCGCGTCCACCAGTGGTCGGCCGGCTCCTACCTGGAGGACCAGGACCAGTGGTGGCTGCCCGGCATCTTCCGTGACGTCACCCTGCTGCACCGGCCCGCGGGCAGCGTCCTCGACTTCTTCGTGCACGCCGGCTACGACCACGTCACGGGCGAGGGCACCCTGCGCGTCGACTCCGACGTCGACGGGCGGGTGCTCGTGCCCGCCCTGGACATCGATGTCACGACCGGCGAGCCGGTGACGGTGCCGGTCGAGCCGTGGAGCGCCGAGGCGCCGAGGCTGTACGACGGTGAACTGGTCACCGCGGGCGAGCGGGTCCCCCTGCGGATCGGCTTCCGCACGGTCGTCCTGGAGGACGGCCTCGTCAAGGTCAACGGCAGGCCGATCCTCTTCAAGGGCGTCAACCGCCACGAGTGGCACCCGAGAACGGGCCGCGCGCTGGACCTGGAGACCATGCGCGAGGACGTGCTGCTGATGAAGCGGCACAACCTCAACGCCGTGCGCACCTCCCACTATCCGCCGCACCCGGCCTTCCTGGACCTGTGCGACGAGTACGGCCTGTGGGTCATCGACGAGTGCGACCTGGAGACCCACGGCTTCACCGAGCAGGACTGGCGGGACAACCCCGTCGACGACGACCGCTGGACCCCGGCCCTCCTGGACCGCGCGGCCCGCATGGTGGAGCGCGACAAGAACCACCCCTCGATCGTCTTCTGGTCCCTCGGCAACGAGGCCGGCACCGGCCGCGGCCTCACCGCCATGGCCGAATGGATCCACGGCCGGGACACCTCGCGCCTGGTGCACTACGAGGGCGACTGGAACTGCCGCGACACAGACGTCTATTCACGGATGTACGCCGACCACGCCGAGGTCGAGACCATCGGCAAGGAGCTCGACGGCGGCACCCTCAAGCGGCGGCAACTCCCCTTCATCCAGTGCGAGTACGGGCACGCCATGGGCAACGGCCCGGGCGGCATCGCCGACTACCAGGAGCTGTTCGAGAAGTACGACCGCATCCAGGGCGGCTTCATCTGGGAGTGGATCGACCACGGCATCGAGCATGCCGAGCTCGGCTACGCCTACGGCGGCGACTTCGGCGAGGAGCTGCACGACGGCAACTTCGTCTGCGACGGCCTGGTCTTCCCGGACCGCACGCCGTCCCCCGGGCTCGCCGAGTACAAGAAGGTCATCGAGCCGGTCCGCATCGAGGGCGACGGCACCGACGGCACCGTACGGGTGACGAACAAGTACGACTTCGCCGACCTGTCGGCGCTCGCCTTCGCGTGGTCGTACCAGGTGGACGGCGAGACGGTGGACTCCGGCCCCCTGTCGGTGCCGGCGCTGCGGCCCGGCGAGTCCGCCGACGTGAAGCTGCCGGAGCCGCCCGCCCACGAAGGCTCCTCGGAGACCGGGTGGACGGTGCGGGCGACGCTCGCCGCCGACACCGCGTGGGCTGAGCGCGGGCACGAGGTGGCATGGGGTCAGATCGCGGGCGCCGCACGGGTGTTGCCGTCCGTGACGGCCACCGACGGGCCCGTGCGCGACGGCAAGGTGGTCACGCTCGGCCCGGCCGCCTTCGACGCCCGCACCGGCGCACTGAAGTCGGTCGGCGGGGTGGCCGTCGAGGGGCTGCGCCTGGACGTGTGGCGGGCACCCACCGACAACGACGAGGGCACCGTGTGGCAGTCCGGCATCCAGTACTCGGCGCTGTGGCGCACGCTGGGCCTGCACCGGATGCAGCACCGGCTGGACGCGGTGGAGCTGTCCGACGACGCGCTGACGGTGCGCACCCGGGTGGCGCCGGCCGCCCGTGAGGTGGGCCTCGCGACGGTGTACCGGTGGACCTCCGACGGCAGCCGGGTGAAGCTGGCCGTGTCGGTGCGGCCCGAGGGCGACTGGAAGGTCCCGCTGCCGCGCCTCGGCATCCGGCTCGGGCTCGCCGAGGCCGACGCGGTGACGTGGTTCGGCGGCGGGCCCGGCGAGGCGTACCCCGACACCCGGGCGGCGTCGCGGACCGGCCGGTGGACGTCGACCGTGGACGGGCTCCAGACGCCGTACCTGCGTCCGCAGGAGAACGGCGCCCGGGCCGACGTGCGTTGGGCCGAGCTCGGCGGTCTGCGCGTCGAGGGCGACCCGGAGTTCTTCCTCAGCGCCCGCCGCTGGACGAACGAGCAGCTGGAGGCGGCCTCGCACCTGACCGACCTCACGGCCGGCGACACCGTGTGGGTCAACCTCGACCACGGCCAGAACGGCGTCGGCTCGCAGTCGTGCGGGCCGGGTCCGCTGCCGCAGTACCTGCTGACGGCCGCTCCCGCCGAGTTCTCGTTCGTGTTCTCGGCCACCCGGTGAGCACGATCAACGGCTGACCCGTCGGCCGCCCCGTTCAGTACGCTCGGGCGCGATGGACGAGCGAGGAGAACGGGAGCGGGCGTACGCCGCCGAGGGGGTCGTCTGGTCCCGGCTCGCCGGGCTGCTGCCGGGCGCCGAGGACGTGGCCGAGATCCAGGCGTGCTGGGACATCGGCGAGCAGGAGGGTGGCCTTTTCCGCCTGGTGGACCGGCTGTTCGCACGGGAGCTGTCCGTGGCCGACCGGACGCGGGCCGAACTCGCGGCGATGGCCGAGCAGTGGGGGGTGTGGGACCAGCTGGCCACGGATGTCGTCGATCTGCCCGGTTTCGAGGGAGAGCTGCGGGTGGTCGAAGGGCTGGAGCCGGTCGACCGGGCCGGCGGGACGACGCTGGTGGCGTGGATGCGGTGCGAGCCGTGCGGCCGCATCCTCGCCCGGGAACACCGGCGCGAGGCGTGGGGCGGCCTGTCGTTCTCGCCCGTGTCGTACGTCGTGTCAGTGCCGGACGGCTCGGGCACCCAGATCGTGGTCGACGCCGAGGGAGCGGGCGCGGTGTGGCGGGCACTGGACCTGCTCACGGCGAGCTGCCGGGAGGCGGCGGCCTGCCCGGGGTTCGGTCCGACGGGCTGAGCGCCCGCAGTTCGCGCGCGCTCAGCCCGTACTGCTCCTTGAGCCCGCGGCCGACGTGGCGCGGGTCGTGGACGCCCCAGCGGGCCGCCACGGCCGCGACCGTGCGGTGGCCGTGGGACGGGTCCCGCAGGTCGCGGTGGATACGGGCGAACCGTTCGTGGCGCAGCCAGGCCCAGAACGGGGTGCCGGAGCGCTGGAACAGCCGGTGCAGCTGGCGGGCGGAGATGCCGTGGGCCGCTGCCACCGAGGCGACGCACAAGGAGGGGTCGGAGATGTTGGCCAGGGCGTAGACCCGGATGCGGTCGACGAGTTCCGTCGCGGTGTCCATGCGGCCCGGGGCCCGTTCGGTGAACGCCGCGACCAGCAGGGACACCAGGGCGTCCGCCAGATGGGCGTCGGCGGGCCCCGCCAGCTCGTGGAGATGCCGGCCGAGGCCGTCCAGGAACGCGGCGAGGACCGCCTGGGCGCCGGTGTCCGCGGGCAGCCTGCGGGCGGTCTGCCGGGCCACGGTGTCGGCGTGGCGGCCCAGCTCCCCGCGAGGGACGCCGACCGCCAGGACGTCACAGCCGTCGACGACCTCCAGCCGGTAGGGCCGGTTCATGTCGAACACCACGAAGTCGCCGCTCTCCGCCCGGCTCTGGCGGCCGCCCTGGTCCGCGACCGCGGGCCGCGCGCGGTGCAGCGTCAGTTTCAGCAGCTCCGGGTCGGTGGAGGTGATCGCCCGCGTCGTGCGGGTGACCAGGTGACCGGAGCCGCGGACCCGGGCCACCGCGACCCGGCCCAGCGCCGCCGCGTCGATGGACGCCTGGAAGGGGGCCCGCACGGCGTCCGTCCCCGGCGCCGTCACGACGAGCGGGGCGAGGACCGTGGAGGCCGCGCTCTGCAACTCCCCCACCCCGACACCGTGGGCCCGCATCGTCCGTGCCTCCCCCGCGCCGCCCCCGCGGTCCTGTAACGCGCCCTCGCTCATGAATGCGTCCCCCTCACCGGCCGGGCACCGACGCCATTCCGTCCGTCTGCCCTGACGCAACGAGAATGCACCCCGTCGCGGCACCGGGGCGGCCGTTCAGCCGTACATCGCCGTACGGAAGAAGGCCGCGAGCGCGTCGTCGATGGGGTGGGGCTGCGGCCGGCCCGCGGAGTCGAGCCGGTTCCAGCGCTGAAGGTTCACCGCGACCGCCATCCGCCGCCGCCCGTCGGCACGGATCACGGCCAGCGTGCCGCCGCCCCACACCGTGCCCCCGTGGCCCCAGAAGGTGTCCTGGCCCGGGGCCTCCGTCGGGTGCAGGCCGAGCCCGTAGTCGATGATCTTTCCCTCCTGCGAGACGACGGGGACGGTGCGCTGCATCTCCGCGAGCGACGCCGGGCTGACGATCTCGCCGGCCAGCAGCAGACCGAAGAAGCGGTTGAGGTCGCTCACCGTCGAGATCAGCGCGGCCGCCGGTCCCACCCACGACATGTCGAAGACGCTGTAGTCGCGCGGCGGGTCGATCATGCCGAACCACGCCTCGTACAAACGCGCGTGCGGGCCGTCGACATGCGGTCCGGTGGGGAACGCGGTGTCACGCAGCCCGGCGCGTTCGATGACGTCGCGGGTGATGCACTGCTCGGCCGTGGTGCCGCTGACCCGCCCCAGGAGTGCGCCGAGGAGCAGGTAGTTGGTGTTGGAGTACACGCCGGGTGTGCCGCCCGGGGTGCCGACCGCGGGCGCGCCGACCCCCATCGCGATCAGTTCCTCGGCGTGGAACCGCGTGAGCCGGTGCTCGTCCAGGCTGTCGGGCCGGGTGTCCGCGAGGACGGGGTACGGCTTGAGGGAGGGGTAGGCGTACGGCAGGTACTCGGCGAGTCCGCTGGTGTGGTCGAGCAGCATCCGGACGGTGATCGCGGCACCGCGTCCGCCGGGCACCAGCTCGGGGAGGTAGCGGCCGATCGGCGCGTCGAGCTCGATCCGGCCCGCCTCGACCTGTCGCAGCACCGCCGCGGCGGTGAAGGTCTTGGTGACACTGCCGATCCGGTGCCGCAGGCCGGCGGTGACCGGGCGGCCGGTGGTGACGTCGGCGACCCCGGCCGCGCCGCGCCAGACCTGGTCGCCGTCGCACACCTCGGCGAAGACGCCCGGTACTCCGGCGTGGTGGACGGCTTCCACAGCGGTTTCCAGCGCGGTCACCAGCGTGGGCTCCAGCGCGGCTTCCGGTGCGTCCCGCGGGCCTTCCGGTGCGTCTTCCAGTGGCGCTTCCAGTGGGTTCCTCACAGCAATGCGTCCTCTCGTCACCATGGCGGCCCGAGGGCCCGGCCCCTTGTCCTCATTATGCACGCACCGCGTGCAACGCCAAGTGCAATAGTGGGTGCAATGGCGAGTGCATGGGTTAGGGTGGGAGCCGTCGAAAGTCGGCAGGAGGAGCGAAATGGCAGGTCGAAGGCGCTGGTCGACCGACGAGATCCTGGACGCGGCGGCGGAGCTGCTGCGCACGAGCGACGCCGAGTCGTTCAGCGTGCGCAAGCTCGCCGCGGCCCTCGGCACCGACTCCTCCAGCCTCTACCGGCACTTCCGCAGCAAGACGGAGCTGCTGCGGGCGGTCGCCGACCGGATTCTCGTGGCCGCCGTGGACGGCTACCGCCCCGAGGGCGACTGGAAGCAGCGCATCACCGAGCTGGCGCTGCGCGTGCGGGAGGCCTTCGGCCGGCAGCCGCAGCTCGCCGCGGTCTGGGGACGCTACGCGTCGGGGGGCACGGGCTCCCGGATGGTGATGGAGGAAGTCCTCCAGGCCCTGCGGGAGTCGGGGCTGCCCGACGAGGAGGTCCCGGCGCGCTATCACCGGATCGCGGTCCTGCTCGCCGCGTTGATCGCCTCCGAGGCCGGGGTCAGCACCATCAGCCCGGAGGAACACGCGCAGGGAATGGAGCTCTTCCGCGTCGCGGTCCTGGGCGCCGACCCCGAACGCTTCCCCGCCCTGGCGCACTTCGCCCGTGAGGTGCGCCCGCTGGGGGCGGACCGCGGCGCCGTGTTCGAAGAGCTGCTGGCGGTCCAACTCGCCCACATCGAGGCCTCGATCCACCCGAGCTGACCTGACAGGCGTCGGCTCGGGCGCCGATCGGCGACATCCCGGGCGGATTTCGGCGACTCGCGGCGCTGCGGCGTCCGTAGCGTGTGCCGAGGGGAGCAAAGCCGGCCGAAGCCCTCACCACAGCTCCGGCCGGCTCACCCTCGTACGCCGACTCCGGCCGCCTCACGCTCGTCCGTCAGCTCCAGCCGCCTCAGGCTCGTACGCTCCGGCCGCCTCACCCACGTCCGTCAGCTCCACCAGGTTCCTCCCCCGCACGCCAACTCCGCCCGGCTCACCCTCGTCCGTCGCGGCGGCTCAGGCGTCGGCGGGTTCGTACCGCTCCATGGAGTCCAGGGTGCGGATGCCCGGTATCGGCGACGGCAGCAGCCACAGCAGCGACAGCATCCCGCCGACGGCCGCCACGACGAAGGTCGTCCGGAGCCCCGCGCCGCCCGCGAGCGCCCCGCCCACGACGGCGCCGAGCGGCCGCACCCCGTAGTTGACGGTGCTGTAGGCGCCGGTGACCCGACTGCGCACCTCCACCGGGATCGCCGCGGCCATCAGCGAGTTGAGGCTGACGTCGAACAGCATGACGCCGAGGCCGATGAGGAACTGGGCGGCGCCCAGCACCCCGGCGCGCGCCCAGAGGGGGCCGTCGGCCACGACCGCGAGGGCGAAGGGCGCCGGGAACAGCACGGTTCCCACGGCGACGGCGCGGCCGATGCCGATCCGCCGGGACACCCGGGGCGCGACCAGCGCGCCGACGAGGGAGCCGGTCGCGCCGATACCGAGGGTCAATCCGATGACACCTGGCGGGAGTCCGAGTTCCCGGTCGGCGAACAGCACGACCAGCCCGCTGCCCGTCAGGAAGGTGAAGAAGTTGATGGTCGTCGTACAGCCGAGGCTCGCCCGCAGCACCGGATGACGCAGGACGAGCGCCAGCCCTTCCCGGGCGCCCTGCCACACCCCCTGCCCCTGCCGACGCTCCGGCACCGCCTCCGCCACCCGCACCCGGCGCAGCAGCAGCGCCGAGGCCAGGAAGGACACGGCGTCCACGACGACCGCGACCGGTGCGGTGAGCGCCTGCACGAGCCCCCCGCCCAGCGCCGGACCGGCGATGAAGGAGGCCGAACGGGCGGCGCTGAACTTGCTGTTGGCGTCGACGTAGGACGATGCCGGCAGCAGCCACGTGAAGAACGGCGTGAACGCGCAACCGGCCAGCACGCCCGCGGCACCGCACAGCAGGACGACGGCGTAGAGGTGTGCCGTCGTGAGCGTGCCCCACAGCCAGGCGGCGGGCAGCGAGAGCAGCGCCACCGCCCGGAACACGTCACACCCGATGATCAGTCGCCGCTTCCCCGGGCGGCCGTCGACCCACGCCCCCAGCAGCATCCCGAGCAGGTTGGGTGCCCAGGCCAGCGCGGTCAGCCAGGCCACCTGCCCGGCGGAGGCGTCCAGCGCGGTGACGGCGATCAACGGCACCGCCACCTCGGAGACCCGGTCGCCGGCCTGCGAGATCGCACTGCTGGTCCAGGTGAGGAGGAAGGGCCGGTGCCGCCACAGGGAGGTCGCGGTCCCGGAGGCGTCTCGCGGCCCGGAGACCACGTGCCGGGAGCTTGCATCGGAGGCCGCTCGCCGGGAGGCCGCTCGCCACGGGGTCACTCGGCCTCGCCCGCCTCCGGCAGGGCGTACCGCAGCAGTCGTACGCCGCGTGTGCCCGGCGGGCGGTCCGCCGCGTCGCGCGTCACATAGGGCGCGAGCACGGCCTCCACGGCGTCCTCGATCGCGGCGAGTTCCTCGGCGGAGACGACGACCCGGGTGTTGGCCAGCCGGGAGACGCGGCGCCACTCGGGCTCCAGTTCCGGCTCGGTCTCCGCCGCCCATCGTTCGATCTGCTCGGCGCCGCGGGCGAACATCTCCATGCCCAGCGCCCGTGCGGCCGAGAGCCCGTCCTCGTCGTCCGGCATCTCGAACCGGAATCCCCGGGCCACCGCCTCCCACCGCCGTTCGCGCCGGTCGACGCTCCCCTCGGCGTCCCGCACCAGTCCGAAGCCGGCCAGATGACGCAGATGCCAGCTGGTCACGGACGGAGTCGCGCCGACATGCGGGGACAACTGCGTGGCCGTGGCGGGCCCGTGGCGCTGGAGGCGCTCCAGGACGGCCAGCCGTACGGGATGCGCGAGCGCCCGCATGGTCTTCGGATCGGTGATCTCGATGTCGCCGAGACGGTTCCCGGACGTGCCCTCGGGACGAACTTCGGAATCCATGACGTGAGAGTGTCCTCTCACAAAGTATGAGAGTCAACTCTCACGTCGTCTGTGAACGGTGAACGGCCCCGCGCGTGGCGTGCGCGCCGATCGGCCGAACGGGTCTGGGGACGCTCCGAGTTGGAGTTTCCGGCCACCGGCCTGTACGTAAGGGGTGATCAGTACACGCTGGAGGGGGACCGGTGACACCGGAGGCTCTTGGACCGTTCAACCGCCGGGTCCGTCTGGTCGTCGAGGTCCGCGACGACCAGGACGAACGGGACCTGGCGACCCACCTGTTCGAGGCCCAGGGGTGGGGGGTGCGGCCGGTCCGCGACGGTGACGCGGTCACCGCCGAGGACGGCTACACGGCGCTCGTCGTCGAGATACCCGTGCACGGCTCACGCTGGACGGCGCGCGGAGCGGCCGCCGAGCGGCTGACCTCCCTCGCCGACCGGCGGAAGATCGACGTGTGGGTGCGGGAGACCAAGCTGGTCCCGCTCAAGTCGCCGGTCCCGCACACCACTTACCACGTGCATCACAAGGTGCCGGAGGGCGCTGGGCCCGTCCTGCGCAGACTCGCCGAGCAGTGGATCGCCGTGGGCGGGTGGGACGTTCGGCACACCCTGCACCTGCGCGGGGAGCCCACCGAGGAGCAACGCGAGCGGGCACTGGCCGAGTTGGCGGCGCGCAACATCGGCGGCCGGCCGTTCGACCGCGAGGTGCATGACGTCCGGGTGGCGCTGGGGCCGCGGAGCGACGGCACTCCGGAGCGTCCGCGCCGTCAGGCGCTCACGGTCGCGGCGGTGCTCGCCGTCGCCCTGGTCTGCCTGGCGTGCGGCGGCGTCGCGGGCGGCGCCGCGACCGGGTGGCGGTGGGCGGCACTGCTCGCCCCGGCCGGCCTCTCCTGGCCGGTGGGTGCCTGGCTGACCTCCAACGCGCCGCGGCCGTGGCTGGTCCGGCTGGCGTGTGGGGCCGCGTTCATGGCGGCCCTGACCTGCGTCGGATACCTGTGGGGGCACTCCCAGGAAGCAAGCCTCTCCCAGCAGTTCGTCTGGCTCGTCGTGACCCTCGGCATCGGCTTCGTCGCCTTCGGCCTCTGGTACGCGCTCAGCGCGTCGTGGTTCAGCCGCAACGTGCAGTGGTTCCTGCCGGTGCTGGCGGCGCCGCTGCCCTTCGTCATCCCCTGGGTGGGGACGTTTCTGCATGCCGTCTACCTGGAGGACATGTTCGGGATCCCGGCCGACGCCGTGCACGTGCCGTTCTTCTGGCAGTACGCGGTGGCGCTCAAGCCGCTGGCGGTGGCCGTGATCTGCGTGCTGACCGCCATCGCGACAGGGGGCTGGGCGCGGCACTTCAACGTGGCGGCGTCCGTCGCCGGCTTCTTCCGCCTGATGCTGGTGCTGGCCGGCATCGTCGCCGTGCTCACCACCGTGACCCTCTCCCTCGGCACGGTCGAGAGGGCGGCCGACCGGGCCATGGACGCGGCGGCCGAGGGCCGGCGTCCCGCCGCCTACTACGGCCTGCGGCCCGAACTGGTCTGCGTGCACCCCCTCGCCAAGAGCATCCCGGTCATCAACGGCCCCGTCCCCACGACCCGCCCCGTCATCTCCTTCCAGGCGAGCGGCGACACCCTCTGGCTCTGGGACCCGTCCCCGTCCCGGGGCGCCGACACCCCGCGCCATGCGCTGCGGCTGAGAGCGGAGGACGTGACCCTGACCGCCGCGCACGGCACGCACTGCTGAGGAACCGAGGCTCACCCTGCATGCACTAGCATGCAACCTAGACCCCCTAGGATCACCCTCTTGGGATCTCCCCAGGACAGAGAGCCGGAGACGTCCCCATGGCCCGCGCAGGAATCACCGCCGACCGCCTCACCGAGGCCGCCGCCGACCTCGCCGACGAGGTCGGGTTCGAGAAGGTCACCCTGTCCGCGCTCGCCCGGCACTTCGGGGTCAAGGACGCGAGTCTGTACTCGCACGTCAAGAACCTCCAGGAGCTGCGCACCCGGGTCGCGCTGCTCGCCGGGGCGGAGATGATCGACCGGATCGCCGTCGCGGTGGCGGGCCGGGCCGGCAAGGACGCGCTCGCCGCGTTCGCGGGGGCGTACCGGGAGTACGCCCTGGAGCGGCCGGGCCGTTACGCGGCCACCCAGATCCGCATCGACCAGGCCCTCATCGCCGACTCCCCCGGCTTCCGCCGCACCGCCGAGATCACCTACGGCATGCTCCGCGCCTACGGCCTGGAGGAGCCCGACCTCACCGACGCCGTCCGCCTGCTGCGCAGCACCTTCCACGGCTACTGCGCCCTGGAGTCCACCGGCGGCTTCGGCGCCGCCCGCGACGTACGTACGTCCTGGGACCGCGCGATCGACGCGCTGCACGTCCTGCTGGAGCACTGGCCCCGCGAGGAGTCCGCCGATGACTGAGCCGTACCACGACGTCCGGGGCGCCGGCCCCGTCCTGCTGATCATGCCCGGCGGCGCGGGCCACCCCATGGGGCTGGAACCGCTCGTCGAAGCCCTCGCCGCCCGCTGCACCGTCGTCACGTACGACCCCCTCGGCCTCGCGCACGGCCGACTCGGCCTCCCCGTCGCCGACCAGCGGGCCGAGGAGTGGAGCGACGGCGCGCGGCGGGTTCTCGACGAGGTGCTCGCCGAGGGGGAGACCGCTCATGTCCTCGGCACCAGTTCGGGCGGCATCGCCGCCCTCGACCTGCTCGCTCGCCACCCGGAGCGGCTGCGGCACGTGATCGCCCACGAGCCGCCGTGTGTGAGCGTGCTGCCGGACGGGGCGGAGCTCCAGGCCAAGTTCCGTGAGGTGTACGGCACTTACCGCGCCGCCGGGCTCCAGGCCGCGGGCGCGCACCTGGGTGCCGTCCTGGCGGAGCGGACGCCGGAGGCGTCCCCGCAGGGCCGGCCGCTGTCCCGGGAGGAGGAGCTGACCCACCCCATGGCGCTCTTCCTCGGCCATGTGCTGAGGCAGTTCACCTCCCACCCCCTCGACCTCACCGCCCTCCCCGCCGCCCGGCTCACCCTCGCCGCCGGAAGCGAGTCACGCGGTCAACTCCTCTACCGCACGGCGGAGTTCGTCGCCGACCGGACGGGGAGCGACTTCGTGGAGTTCCCGGGCGGGCATGTGGGTGCGGTGCAGCATCCCGCCGCCTTCGCGGCGGCGCTCATGAAGGCGTTCCGGCTCGGCTGAGGGCCACGACCTCACCGTACGAGGGAGTCGCGCCCTGCGGCGAACGGCCCTCCGTGACGTCCGAGACCGCCTCCAGCAGGGCGCCCAGCGCCCGCCGGTACAGCAGCGAGCCGAGGCTGACGCGGCGGACACCGAGGTCGGCCAGTCGGTCGACGGTGGGGCCGGTCGGCGAATAGAGGATGTTGAGGGGGACGTCCAGCCGGCCGACGAGGGGTCCGATGATCTCCGGGTCGGCGAGACCGGGCACGAACACCCCGTCGGCACCGGCCCGTTGGTAGGCGTCGAGGCGCTGGAGGGTTCCCTCGCCGTCGCCGAGCCAGTACGTGTCGGTGCGGGCGTTCACGAAGAGGTCCGGTGCCGCCGACTTGACCGCGGTGATCTTCGCGGCGTGCAGCTCGACCGGTCCGAGCCCGTCCTCCAGGTTGATCCCGACGGCGCCGACGGCCGCCAACTCCTGTGCAAACTGCGCGACTTCCTCGGGATCGTCGCTGAACCCGCCCTCCGCGTCCACCGACACCAGAAACGGCTCCGTCCCCAGCGTCAACGCCAGCCGCAGGGTCTCGTCCCGGGTGGCCGAGGCCCCGTCGGGCAGCCCGGCCGCGGCGGCGACGGCCAGGCTGGTGGTGCCGACGGCCGGGAAGCCCCGGCCGGCCAGCAGCACGGCCGAGGCGTGGTCCCAGGCGTTGGGCAGCAGGAGGGGGCCGTCGCCGTGGTGAAGTGCGGCGAAGGGGGTCACGACAACTCCCCCACCGCGTCGGCGTAGTACGTGGATCCCGCGAGGTGACGGGCGAGCTCGCGGAAGCTCCATCCCTCCCCGGGGGAGGCGTCGAGCTGGTCGTCGTCCAGCGCGTCCAGACGGTTCGCCCAGATCCGGGCGAGCCGGGTGAGCCTGCTGCGGGCCTCGTCGAGGTCCTCCTGCGTGAAGGGCGCGAGGTCCGCCCCGGTGGTCGTCGTGGACGCGTGCCACCGGTCCGGCTGCGGCTTCTCGCCGGCCAACCGGGCCTCCAGCTCGGCCAGATGGTCGACCAGGTGATCGGCGACCCGCCGGATGGCCTTGTGCGGGGTGTAGACACGGTCGTCGATCTCGAAGAGCCTGCCGTCCCAGCGCGTCCAGGTCGCGGCCAGGGCGAGTACGTGAGCGACCATGCCGGTGACGGCCTGGGCGGGGGTGTCGTGGGGATGCTCGGTCATGGACGGCACGCTAGAGCCGTGTTCCTTCGGCGCCCGCCGAAACGTCCCGCCCCGCACCGCGGCCCCGGGACTAGGATCGGCCCATGATCTGTCGTGTGTGGCGGGGCTGGACCACGAAGGACAACGCCGACGCCTACGAAGGCATCGTGCGCGGACAGGTGATCCCGGGCATCGAGGAGCGGCACATCCCGGGGTTCCTCTCGATCGATCTGGTCCGGCGCGAGCGGGACGACGACGTGGAGTTCATGACCCTGATGTGGTTCGAGTCCCTGTCGTCGGTCCAGGCGTTCATGGGCGAGGACTACGAGACGGCCCATGTGCCGGAGGCCGCACAGGCCGTACTCGCGGACTACGACAGGCGCTCGGCCCACTACGAGGTCCTGGACCGCCGGGAGCAGGCGGGCTGAGCGGCCGGGTCACCCGCTGCGGCGAGCGGTCGGGCCGGGCGCGCGGCGCGGGCGCGCAGTGGTCCGCCGGTCATTCGCCCCGCTCCGCCGCGCTGCGCTCCACACAGAACTCGTTGCCCTCCGGATCGGCCATCACCACCCACCCGGTGCCGTCCGGCCTGCGCTGGTCGTCGGCGACGGTCGCGCCGAGTGCGAGGAGCCGTTCGACCTCCTCGTCGCGGGTGCGGTCCTGGGGCTGGAGGTCGACATGGACGCGGTTCTTGGCGGTCTTGGTGTCGGGGACGGTGACGAAGAGCAGGCCCGCGGCCTCGATCAGGGCCATGGGATCGCCGGGCTGGTCCTCCTCGTGGAGGGGCTGGTCGAGGACCTGGGACCAGAAGGTGGCGAGGCCGTAGGCGTCGGCGCAGTCGATCGTCACGTGGCGGATCACGGAAGTCATGTGATCGATCTTTGTGCACTGCTGTGAAACCAGGCAACCAGTGGGGCAACCTTCCGGCGGCCGGCGGCGACCTGTAGGCATGACTTCGGCACTGCACAGCGCCTCCCACCGCCGCGTCCACGGTGTCCGCAAGCCCCTCGTCGCGGGGCTCGCCGCCACCGCGGCCTGCGGGCCGGCCGCCTCCGCCGCTTCGGGGGCGCTGTCGGCCAAGTTCCCCTGCCGGCCGACCGGTTGCACCAACGTCCGGGAGTGGCCGCCGACGGCGACGGCGACCACCCCGAGCGGCACCCTGCCCTGGGCCTCCGTCCCGGTCACCTCGTCGTACGCGACCGCCCTGACCGGCGCGTCCCCGACCACGGCAACCCTGAAGAACACCCGCCTGACGCCCTGACGAACCGGGCCGGTCAGCCCCGAGACACCGCCTCCCCCGTCCTGCACGACGCATGCGGCCGGGGGAGGCGGGCCAAGCCCGGGCCACCCGCACCTCCGGCACCCCTCACCCGGCTCGCGTACCCCGGACACAGCTCACACGCCCCACCCGGCTCCCGCATCACGGGCACGGCAACGCACCCTTCACCCGGCTCCCGCGACCGCCCCGGCCACCACCGCGTCGACCATCCGCCGCACGACGTCGACCGGCAGTCCCGGGTTCCGTGCCGCCGTCTCCGCCCCGCCCCCGCGCAGCAGTCCGACCAGCAGCCGGGCCGGCATCCGCGGGTGCAGGGCCGCGGCCTGGCGTACGTGCTCGTGCGGGTCCTCCAGCAGGCGTGCCGCCGCGGTGGCCGACAGGCGCGGGTCGGTGGCGGCGCGGTACCGCACCTCCTCGCTCATGTCCCGGCTGAGCCGCTCGACCAGTTCGGGGGTCGACTCGGGGTCGTCCAGGGCCAGTCGACGCATCCGCGGGCTCGGGTCGTCGGCGTATCGGAGGAGGTCGTGGCGGGGGAAGTTCGGATGTCCGCGCGGCCGGTCGGGGGTGCTGAGGCTGCCGTCCCACCAGCGCCACACCCGCAGCAGCAGGTCGGCGGGCGCGTCGTCGCAGGACTCGGCGAGGAAGAGCTGGACGATCCGGTCCTCGTCACGGGCGAGGCGTTCGACGACGTCCGGCGGGAGGTGCCGGGCCCTGGCGACGCCCCGGCGCACCAGGAAGTGGGAGGAGGCGGCCAGGCGGCGCATGGCGTCCTCGTCGTGGTGCAGGGCCTTGACCCAGTCCAGTTCGAAGTGGCGGGTGCCCGGATCGGGCTCGACCGGGATGCCGGACCGCTGCTCCTCCGTGAGGTCGGGCCGCTTGGACACCTCGAAGCGGACCCCGTCGTCGTGGTCCTCGGCGAGGAGGGCGACCAGGTCGGGGTCCAGGCGCGGGTTGGCGGCGAGCGACCGGCGCTGCGCCCGCTCCCCGTGGCGGGCCAGGTGCTCGGCGAGGTCGCGCTCCAGGAGGCAGGTCTCCAGGGCCCGGCCGTCGGCTCCCTCGACGTCCTCGGCGTCGAACACCGCCCGGGGCATCGGCCGGTCCTGGTGGTACAGCACGCGCGACCTGGCGCGCACGATGGCGTGGGAGTCGGCGAGGAGCGCTTCCCGGCCCGCCGCGTCGAGATGGGGCCAGGCGGTCCGGCAGGCCACGGCGCGCACGCCGTCGGCCGGGTCGGCGGCCAGCTGGACCGCTACGGAGGCGGGCAGGCCCCGGAGCCGCGCGGCCTCGGAACGTACGCGCGCGGACGGGTCCGCGGCGAGGGCGCGGCAGGCGTCCTCGGCGACGCGGGCCTGGCGTTCCGCCGCCGTCATGGCGAGGAGCCACCGCTGCCGCTCGTCCTGCTCGGCGAGGAGCACCCGGGCCCACTGCCCCGGAGTGATGTCCGGCTGGGCTGCGGCGGCCCGGGACCGGACCTCCCAGTCGGGGTCGGCCAGCAGCGCGTCGACCGCCTCGGCCGGCAGCGCGCCGTACAGGGCGTAGGAGGTCCGCGCCGGGAGCAGCGGCCGCAGCTGTGCCGGTGTGGCCGGGTTGAGCGAGAGTCCGCTCGCCCACGCGTCGAGCACCCGCTGCGGACACCTGGGCCCCCGGAACAGCGTCTCCCAGGCAGCCTCCCGCTCCTCCGGGCTCTCCAGGCCCGCCATCCGGGCGGCTTCCTCCCGGCGCTGCCGCACCCGGTCGACGGCGACGAGCCACACCGCGTACTCCTCGGTCGTGGCCCCCACCAGGACGTCCCCGTCCAACGACATGGTGACGAACTCCGGTTGCCCGGACCGCTCGCCGAGCACGCCCGCGAGATCCCACCGGTCGCACAGCCGCACCCTCACCCACCCGTCCGTCCCACTGCCGGGGAAGTCGACGAGGAACACCCCGTCCGCACCGAAGATCCCGGCGTCGGACGCCAACCGGTGCCACTCGGCGTTGAGGTCACCGACCAGGTCGGGCCGGTCCGAGGCGACCGTCACACTCGGCTCGGCCTGCCACGCGGTCACGTACCGCCAGGCGAACGGGGCCGGCAGCACCTCCTCGACCCGCCGCTCGCCCACCATCTCGAGCCCGGCCCGCCCCAGCAGTTCTACGAGTTCCGCTCCCCCACGCATGATCCCCATACTGCCCGAACCGGCTCAGCGGCCGGCGGTGACTTCCACCCCGGTGCCGTCCATCCGGGCCTCGGCCTCCCGGCCGTCGCTCCACCGCACGTGCAGCACACCGGAGTCGTCGAGACGTACGCTCACCGCGTCCGCCAGCGGCCGGGGCTCCGCCTCACCGGTGAGCCGGGCGAGGGCGACGAACAGGGTGTCCCCGTCGCCGGTCACACCGGTCAGCTCGGCGCCCAGTGCTACGGCCGGCAGGATCTCCGCCCGCAGCCCCTGCGCCGCGGCCCACCCCGTGACGCGCACCGGCGTCCCCGGCGCCGCCCCCGCCACCAGATGGGCCCGCACCTCCACCGCCCCGTGCGCCAGCACCAGACTGGTCACCCGCGCTCCCCCGCCGGCGGCATGCCGCGAGGCCGCCCAGCCGTCACCGGCGCCCAGCGGTTCGATGTCCGTACGGCTCGGATCGCCCCCGACGAGCACGCTGTTGTCGTACGACGGGGAGGGCACCGTGGCCGTCGAGTAGGCGAGGCGCGTGTAGTACGGGTCGTAGCGGACGTCCTCGCTGCCGTGGTTGTGGAGGCGCACCAGGCCGTCCGAACGCGTCGACTGGAGGAGCCAGTTGGGGGCGGCGATCGGGCGGGTCGCATCCGTCCGCTCGGCCGGGGCCGGTTCCTCGGGCGCCGTCCACGCCTCGTGCTCCGGCGGCAGCAGCAGGCCGAGGAACGCCTTGCTCGCCCAGTACGGGGAGGCGGGGCCCGAGTAGCCCTGGAGGACGGCCTCGTCGGGGCCGAGCCAGCCCAGGGTCAGCACACCGTCGGCGTTCACCGCACCCCGGTCCAGGAAGTACTTCAGGGCACCGGAGGCCAGCCGTCGTGTCGCACCCGGCGTGAGGGGTGTCCGGCCGGTGAGGGCGCCGAGCCAGAGGGGGGCCGCGGTCGCGAAGCGGTAGGTGAGGGAGCGACCCTGGTGCATCGGGGCGCCGTCGCCGCCGAACAGGTGGGCGTAGTCGGCGAGATGGGCTTCGAGGCGGTCGCCGTAGCGGCTGAGCAGGCGGGTGTCGCCGGCCAGGTAAGCGTGCAGCACCGGGTACAGGTGCATCGCCCAGCCGTTGTAGTAGTCGTACTTGCGGCCGTCGCCGTCGGTGTACCAGCCGCCGCCGACGTACCACCCCTCGATACGCTCCAGGCCGCGGTCGACGGCCTTGCCGGACGCCTCGGTCTCGTACCCGATCTCCTTCAGGAAGCCGCCGACGGTGACCGGGAAGAGCTCCCAGTTGCAGGGCCAGGCCTCGGCGGTGAGTGCGTCGCCGAGCCACGCCGCCGCGCGCTGCCGTACGGCGTCGTCCAGCCGGTCCCACAGCAGGGGGCGGGTCAGGCGCAGCGCGAGGGCGATCGACGCCGCCTCGACCAGGGGCTGGCTGCGGTCCTCGATGCGGGGCCAGACACCGCAGACGCCGGCGGCGAGGCCGTCCGCGTACCGCTGGAGCGCGGTCTCGTCGCGGCGGAAGGCCGCCAGCAGCAGCGTGCGGGCGTAGCCCTCCAGGCCGTCGGAGAGCCGGCCGGACCAGCTCGTGTGCGCGCCGGGGAAGTGGTAGAGGGCGCGGTCCTCGGTGGCGTACGGCTCGGTCGCGGCGAGCAGGGCGTCGGCGGCGGCTTCCCAGTGGGCGCGGGTGTAGCCGGTGCAAGGACTCAGGGCACGGTCTTCGGACGGAAGGTGCATGGGCTCGCTTTCGATCTTGGCGAAGTATGACGCCCTGAAGGGGCGCGGGGAGCTGCGCGGCCTGCCTCCACCGTCCCGCAGAGGAGCGACCGCCCCCCGGCCGGCAGGCCTGAGGCGCCCCGGTTCCGGTCGGGGCGCCTCAGGGGCTCAGTCCGCCCGCACCAGGCCTTCCGGGACCAGGTGCTGGGCGAGCAGTTCGTCGCGGACGAGTCCGGCGTACACCGTGGCTCCGTGCACGGACGTGTGCGTGTTGTCGCGCTTCTCGTTGTACAGGTACAGCGCCTTGGAACCCTCGGGGCCGAGGGACTCCACGAGCGACTTGGTCCTCGCGGTCAGGTCGATCAGCGGGACGCCGTTGTCTGCCGCGACCGAGCGGATGACGGCGGGGTGGTCGACGCCGAGGCCGTTGACCAGGAGTGCGGTGTTGTTGTTCAGGGTGCCGTCCGAGTTGAACCAGCGTCGCACGATCGGCGTCACGAGGACAGGCTCACCGCCCTTTTCGCGGATCCCGGCGACCAGAGTCTCCAGGTTCGCCCGGTAGGTCGCCTCGTCGGTGGTCTTGTCGTTGTGGGCGAGCTGGACCAGGACGAGGTCCCCGGGTCGGATCAACGGCTGGACGGTGCCCCAGAGTTGGGCGCTCGCGAGGTAAGTGACCGTGGACTCGCCGGAGTCGGCGTAGTTGGCGACGGAGAGATTCCTGCGCAGGTACTGCGGCAGCTGCTGCCCCCAGCCGGAGTACGGGTCGCCGGGCTGGTCGCAGACCGTGGAGTCGCCGACCAGGAAGATCTGGCGGGCCCGGTGGGCCGGGGTGACCTTGATGTCGGCGAGGGCGGGCGCCGCGCCGCCGATGACCAGATCGAGGCCGGGGGTGCCCGCGGCGCCGGTGGGCTCGCCCTCGGGGGTGCGGACGTTCACGGTGAAGCTGCGGGCGATCCGCTCACCGGCGGGCGCGGCCGTCTCCGGCAGCAGGGAGCGCCGCGTCTCGCCGCTGATCGCGGTGCTCGACGCGGTGTCGCCGCCGAGGAGGACCTTCACGTCGTAGGTGCCCGCCGGGACGTCGAAGTGGCAGGCGCCGGCGGTGCAGTTGTCGATGCCGAGGGGGGCGGACCCCGCAGCGGCGTGGGCGGGTACGGCGGTCAGTCCGGCACCCAGGGTGAGCGCCGCCAGCACGGCGAGGTTGAAACGTCTCATTCGCTGCTCCTCCGACACATGGCTAGACCTGGCGGCTGGACGGTACCGCCATCGGCAAGCGCTTTCTAGACCTTGAATCGATTTCACAAGATTGCCAACCTCCCGCGAGCGAAAGCCCTTTCGCGAAATCGATTCAACTGTCACTCTGCGAGTCACCCGCACCTCCCCCGCATGTCTCGAAGGAGGCACCCCCATGTCCGGAGCCGCACCCAACGGAGGCGTCGGCCGCCGCGCCTTCGTGCTCGGCAGCGCCGCCGCGGCCGGTACGGCCGCACTCGCCGGGCCGCTCGCCCAGACGGCGTCCGCCGCGACCTTCGGCTGGACCGACGACGGCTCGAACTACGTCGTCGACACCGGCGCCAACCTCGTCTTCAAGGTCAGCAAGACCAATGGCGACCTGACCTCACTGGTCTACAAGGGCACCGAGTACCAGGGCTACGGCGGCAAGAACTCGCACATCGAATCCGGCCTCGGCACCTCGACGGTGACGATCCGTCAGTCCGGGTCGACGATCCTGGTCTCGGTCGCGTACGGCACGCTCCGCCACTACTACGCGGCCCGCAGCGGCGAGAACAACATCTACCTGTGGACCAACCGCGCCGACACCTCGGTGGCCTCCACCCGCTTCATCCTGCGCGTCAAGGCGGGCCTGTTCCTCAACGACGAACCCGATTCCTACACTTACGCGCCCACCACCATCGAGGCCTCCGACGTCTTCGCCAAGTCCGACGGCCAGACCCGCTCCAAGCACTACTCGAAGCTGCGGGTCATGGACTACAACTACATCGGCTGGACGACGGGCAGCGTCGGCCTGTGGATCGTCCGCTCCAACCACGAGAAGGCCTCCGGCGGTCCCTTCTACCGCTCCCTCCTGCGCCACCAGAGCGCCGACGGCGGCGGACTGTACGAGATCCTGCACTACGCCCAGAACCAGACCGAGGACGAGCGCTTCGGCCTCCAGGGCCCGTACGTCATCGCCCTCACCGACGGCGGCGCCCCCTCCTCCTCGCTCTACCCGGGCACGCTGGCCACCTCCTGGGCCGACTCCCTCGGCATCTCCGGCTACGTGGCCGCGAGCGGCCGGGGCCGGGTCGCGGGCGTCGGGATCACCGGCCGCAACACGGCCTACCCGTACACGGTCGGGCTCGCCAACTCGGCCGCCCAGTACTGGGGTTCGGCCCGCTCGTCCGACGGCTGGTTCTCGATCACCGGGGTGCTGCCGGGGACGTACACGCTCACCGTCTACAAGGGCGAACTCGGCGTCCACACCACGTCGGTGACGGTGACCGCGGGCGGCACGACCACCCTCAACACCATCGCGATCCCGTCCTCGAACGATCCGAGCAACGCGAGCGCGATCTGGCGCATCAACGACTGGAACGGCACGCCGAGCGGTTTCAAGAACGCCGACCTGATGACGTACGCCCACCCCTCCGACGTCCGCGCCGCCGCCTGGACCGGCAATGTGGTCATCGGCAGCGGCACCGAGACCTCCGCGTTCCCCTGCTACCTCTGGAAGGACGTCAACAGCGGTCTGCTGGTGTACTTCAAGCTGACCGCGGCCCAGGCCGCCGCCGCGCACACCCTGCGCATCGGCGTGACGACGGCCTACGCCAACGGACGGCCGCAGGTCGTCGTCAACGACACCTGGACGTCGGCGATCCCCTCCCCGCCCACCCAGCCGAGCACCCGGTCGCTGACCAACGGCTCCTACCGGGGCAACAACTACACGTTCGCCTACAGCGTCCCGGCGAGCGCCTGGCTCACGGACACCAGCCAGTACAACATCCTGAAGATCAACGTGGTGAGCGGTTCGGGGACGACGGCCTATCTCAGCGCCGGCACGTCGATCGACGCGATCGACCTGCTGGCCTGATGTGACGTCATGTTCCGCGCGTCCACTGCTGGTTCGTCGCTCCGCTGCAGGTGTAGGTGATGATCGCCGCGGAGTTGGCGGTGGACGCGCCGTTCACGTCGAGGCACTCGCCGGTGGCGCGGGCCTTGATGGTGACGTACGAGCCCGAGGTGACCACCGACCACTGCTGGGTGGTCGTGCCGGAGCTGCAGTTCTCCTGGGTGACGTTGGTGGCGTTCTCCTGGAGGCACAACGAGCTGCCGCGGCCGACCAGCTGGTAGTAGCCGGTACCGAGGTCCTTGAACCACCACTTCTGGTTGCCGCCGCCGTTGCAGGTGTACTGGCTGATCGCGATGCCCTGCCACAGCGACTGGTCGGGCACGTCGGCGCACTTGGAACTGTGGCGCGCGATCAGCGTGTTGTACGTGGCGCTCGTCCCGCCGATCGTGCCGGCGGCCGTGTCCACCGTGACCTCGGGGTACCAGGACATGGACATCTTGGTGGAACTCGGGAAGGTCAGCGGCAGCCACACGTACCGGGAGTCGTTGACCGTGCCGCCGAAGGAGTTGCCCCAGCGGTCGCCCATGTAGAGGTACGAGGTGCCCGAGGTCCCGGTGACCGGGAGGACGTACGCGGTCTGGGAGTTGTACGTCGTGGAGTCGCCGACGTTCGCCATCGCGCTCCACGGCCCGGCGAGGGAGGTGGCGGTGGCGTACTGCTGCTGGTTGGCGCTCCAGCCGGTGGCGCCGGAGGTCAGCATGAAGTAGACGCTGCCCCGTTTGAACAGCGCCGGTGCCTCGCGGTGGCCGCCCGGCCAGGGGTTGGCGACCAGGCTGTCGATGCCGGTGTAGGAGGCGTTCAGCTTGTAGATGTGCAGGTCGTAGTTCTCGTTGGCGGCCGAGACCATGTAGCCGGTGCCGTCGGTGTCGACGTACGTGGTGATGTCCCGGGACATGTACTGGCCGAGCGGGCGGAAGCTGCCCTGGTAGGTGTAGGTGCCGTCGACGGTGTCGGAGACGGCGACGGCCGCGCGGGCCTCGCTGTAGTCCGTGCCGTTCTCCTTGTGCATCCACATGACGAACTTGCCGGTGGAGGCGTTGTACATGACCTTGGGCCGCTCGATGTAGGCGGTGCCCAGCTCGGTGGCGGAGGACTGGGTCAGGACGTTGTTCCTGAACTCCCAGTTCTTCAGGTCGGTGGAGCGGTAGACGGAGACGGCCTTGAAGGTGTTGTCGGCGTTGCGGTTCTCGCCGAACCAGTAGTAGTACGAGCCGACCTTGATGACCCCGCCGCCGTGGGCGTGCAGGGCGTTGCCCGAACTGTCCGTGAACTGCACCCCGTTGGGGATCGTCAGGGCCGCGGCCTGGGCGGGACCCGCGGTGACGAGGGCGCCGGCGAGGGCCAGGCAGAGGGCGAGCAGTACCGCGTACGCACGTCTCATGACGCGACCTCCAGGTCCGTGACGGTGGTGTCCGCCACCGGGATGCCGAAATCGGGGGTGCCGTCCGCGTGCCAGCCCAGCTTCTGGACGCGGGTGTGCCGGTTGGGGTCGTTCAGCGGGTCGCCGACGATCTCCTTGTACTGGCGGGCGTGGTAGACGAGGACGTCGCTGCGGCCGTCCTCGGCGACGGTGAAGCAGTTGTGGCCGGGGCCGTACTGCCGGGTGGTGTCGTTGCTGGTGAAGACCGGGGCCGGCGACTTGGACCAGCTGGCCGGGTCCATGAGGTCGGCGTCCGCGTCGACGGTCAGCAGGCCCATGCAGTAGTGGAAGTCGGTGGCGCTGGCCGAGTAGGACATGAAGAGCCGGCCGTTGCGGGCGATGACGGACGGCCCCTCGTTGACCTTGTACCCGACGCACTCCCAGTCGTACTCGGGTGTCGACAGCCGCACCTGAGGCCCCGTCAGAGTCCAGGGGTTCGCCATCTTCGACAGCCACAGGGCGGTGTTGTTGGCCATGCCGGGTTCGTGCTGGGCCCAGGCGAGGTAGCGGGTGCCGCGGTGGGTGAAGGTGGTGGCGTCGAGGGAGAAGGTCTCCCAGGCCGTCCTGATCTGGCCCCGCTCGGCCCAAGTGCCCTTGAAAGGATCGGGGTTGGCGTTCTCCAAGACCCAGATCCGGATGTCCCACACGCTCTCGGCGGGCGCGGAGGCGAAGTAGATGTACCACTTGCCGCCGATGCGGTGGATCTCCGGAGCCCAGATGTGCGCGCCCATCGGGCCGGTGGCGTGCTTGGTCCAGATGACCGACTCGGCGGCGGTCGCCAGGCCGTTCAGGGTGCGGGAACGGCGCAGGATGATCCGGTCGTACTCGGGGGCGGTGGCGGTGAAGTAGTAGGTGCCGTCGGAGTGGCGGTGGATGTGCGGGTCGGCGCGGTGGCGGACGAGCGGGTTCACGAACGGGGGTGCCTTCTTCGGGCTCGATGCGGTCGGGCTCGGGGCGGTCGGGCTCGGGGCGGCTGCGGCAGCGGTGGGGGTCGTGGCCAGGGCGCCCGCGGCCAGGGCGCCCTTCAGCAGCAGCCGGCGGTCGGGGACGGGGGGAACGCGGCTCATACGGACTGCCTCTCGGGTGGGGGTGTCCTGAGAGCGATGTTCGATATTGAGAACATCTGTTGTTATTGCGAACAGCCGAAAGGTACGGCCGGCAACAAGGGAGGTCAACGGGTCGGACGCGACAAGAGAAGGCGCTTTCTGCGAGCGCTCTCCGGGCGGGTGACCTCGACCTGGCGGCGGCCGGGGCCAACCTCGCGAAGAAGATCACCGTGCTGGACCACCAGGGGACCCCGAGGACCACGGGCACCTTCACCGGGCTGAAGGGAGGGCGCGCAGATCAAGCTCGCGGACACCGCCCACTGGATCACCGACAAGGGCGGCGACGGCAACGACGTCGTCCTCACCGCCCGCCACAGGCGAGACCTCCGAACCGGAGGGAATCCCGGCCTCCACAGCCGACGTGACCCGCATCGCGGGCGCCGCGCAGGACGACGAGCTCGCCTGTGGCCGTACGCCCTGTACCTCGGCCTGCTGGGCGGCCTGGCGGTCCCGGCGGCCAGGCACCGGCCCGCACGCCACGGCGGCGGACGACATGCGGTGCGCTGAGAGACGGTCCGAGTTCTGCCGGGCTCCCCAGACCCCCTGGGGCACGGGGCTGTGCCGATGCGCGGTTCCGCCGCGTGGGCGCGACCGGCCACAACCAGCCGCACCCGGCCCCCGACAGCAAGAGGCACCCCCGTGGCCGCAACGACTACTGTCAACACCATGACCAGCTCCTCCACCCTCGCCCAGGCGCTAGCCACCCGCACCGTCGTCCTCGACGGCGGCATGTCCAACCAGCTCGAGTCCGCCGGCCACGACCTGAGCGACGAGCTGTGGTCGGCCCGGCTGCTCGCCGAGCGCCCCGAGGCGATCACCGAGGCGCACCTGGCCTACTACGAGGCCGGCGCGGACGTCGCGATCACCTCCAGCTACCAGGCGACTTTCGAGGGCTTCGAGAAGCGCGGCATCAGTCACGACCGCGCCACCGAGCTGCTGTCCCTCAGCGTGGAGCTGGCCCGCGAGGCGGCCCGGCAGGCGCAGGCGAAGGGCGTCACCCGACCGCTGTACGTCGCCGCCTCCGTCGGCCCCTACGGGGCGATGCTCGCGGACGGCTCCGAATACCGCGGCCGGTACGGGCTGAGCGTGGCGGAGCTGGAGGCGTTCCACCGCCCGCGCCTGGAGGTGCTGGCCGCGACCGGGCCTGACGTCCTGGCCCTCGAAACCGTGCCGGACGCCGACGAGGCGCAGGCGCTGCTGCGGGCGCTGCGCGGGCTGGACACGCCCGCCTGGCTGTCGTACTCGGTCGCGGGCGACCGCACCCGTGCCGGGCAGCCGCTGGAGGAGGCCTTCGCCCCGGCCGCCGACGCGGACGAGGTCGTCGCGGTCGGCGTGAACTGCTGTGCGCCGGAGGACGTGGAGAGGGCGGTCGAGATCGCGGCCCGGGTCACCGGCAAGCCGGTCGTGGTCTACCCCAACAGCGGCGAGGCCTGGGACGCCGAGGCCCGCGCCTGGAGCGGCCGGTCCAGCTTCGCGCCGGGCGAGGTACTGGCCTGGCAGGGGGCCGGGGCGCGGCTGATCGGCGGCTGCTGCCGGGTGGGTCCGGCGGCGATCGCGTCGATCGCGGGGACCCTGTCGTCGCACGCGTAGTCCGCGCCCTCCCCCTCCTCCCCGCCCGCTGCTAGCCTCCGTTTCGGGAACCGGTTGCTGACGCGTTGCCGCAGTTCCCGAGGGGTGGCGGGAGCACGGGGAGAGGGGCGTGGCCGGGGATGACCAGAAAGAGCGAGGACGCGAGCCGGAGCACCATCCGGGACGTGGCGGCCCGCGCGGGGGTGTCCGCGTCGACCGTGTCGCGGGTGCTCGGCGGGGTCTATCCGGTGAGCACGACGACCCGGACGCGCGTGCTGCGGGCCGTGCGCGAGCTGGACTACGTCGCCGACGCGCGCGCCAAGGCCGTCGCGGGTGCCGGCACGCCCACGCTGGCGTTCGTGCTGGAGGACATCACCGGACCGTCGTTCGCGCTGATGGCGCACGGCGTGGAGCGCGAGGCTACCCGGCTGGGGCATCTGTGCCTGGTGTGCAGCACCGAGGGCGACGCCCGGCACGAGGTCGAGTTCGTGGAGATGATGCGCGCCCAGCGGGCCGCGGCCGTGATCCTGGTCGGTGGCGGCGCCGACACCGCCGAGTACCGCGAGCGCACCCGGCGCATGGCCGACTCGCTCGCCTCGGCCGGCTCCCGACTGGTGCTGTGCGGGCGCCCGCCGCTCGGGCCCGGGGCGCCGGTGACGGTCATCGAGTACGACAACGAGGGCGGCGCCTACGCCCTGGTCGCCCACGTCCTCGCGCAGGGCCACCGCCGGGTGCTGTTCCTCGGCGGCGGGCCGGACCACACCACGGCCCAGGGCCGGGAGCGCGGCTATCTCGCCGCCCACCGGGCCCGTGGCCTGGAACCCGACCCGGAGCTGGTGCTGCACGGCGACTTCACCCGCGACTCGGGCCACCGGCTGATGCGCCAAGTCCTGGAGCGGCGGCTGGAGTTCACGGCCGTGGTGGCCGCCACCGACATGGTCGCCGCGGGGGCGCTCACCGCCCTGCACGAGGCGGGCCTGAGCGTGCCGGACGACGTGTCGCTGGCCGGGTACGACGACATCCCGTTCGCCCGGGATCTGCATCCGGCGCTGACGACCGTGCATGTTCCCTACGAGGAGCTGGGCAGGCTCGCGGTACGGACCGCGCTGGGGCGCGAGCCGAACGCACCGGACGAGCATCTGCTGCTGGGGACGCATGTGGTGGTGCGGAACTCGGTGGCGGCAGCGCGGTAACGGCACCGCGGCGCCCCCTTGTCGCCGCACCGGTCGTTTCCTATGCTCACGGCTACAGCAACCGGTTTCCATCCGGGGAGTACCGCCCATGTCCACCGGCCCGATCCGTCTCACCGACCGCGCGTCGAGCGCCCTGCGCCCGGCGACCGGCGCCCGCATCACCGGCGGCTTCTGGGCCGAGCGGCGCAGAATCAACGCCGAGGTGAGCATCCCGCAGGGCCCGGCCCGGCTGGAGTCAGCCGGGAATCTGGCCAACCTCCGGGCCGCCGCCGACGGCAAGGGCGTCTTCACCGGCGACTTCCCGTTCCAGGACTCGGACGTCCACAAGTGGCTGGAGGCGGCGTCCTGGCAGCTGGCCGACACCCCCGACGACCACGAACTGACCGCCCGAGTGGCCGGGTTGACGCGTCTGCTCGCCGACGCGCAGGAGGCCGACGGCTATCTCCAGACGTACTACCAGGTCGCCCACCCCGAGAAGCGCTGGCAGGACCTGGGCTGGGGCCATGAGCTGTACTGCGCGGGTCATCTGATCCAGGCCGCGGTCGCCCACCACCGGGCCACGGGTCGCCGCGAACTCCTGGACGTGGCCGAGCGGTTCGCCGTACTCGTCGACTCGGTGTTCGGCATGGACAAGGAGATCGACGGGGTGTGCGGGCATCCCGAGATCGAGACCGCGCTGGTGGAGCTGTACCGGGAGACCGGGGAGCGGCGCTGGCTCGACCTCGCCGGGTACTTCGTGGACCGGCGCGGGCACGGGTTGCTCGACGGCGGCGTCAACCCCCATCTGGGCCGCACCTACTGGCAGGACCACACACCGGTACGCGAGGCCGCGTCCGTCACCGGGCACGCCGTACGGCAGCTGTATCTGCTGGCGGCCGTGGCGGACCTGGCCGCCGAGACCGGCGACGCCGGACTGCGGGCCGCGGCCGAGCGGTTGTGGGACGCGATGGTGGCGGCGAAGACCTATCTGACGGGCGGGCTCGGGGCCCGGCACGAGGGCGAGGCGTTCGGGGAGCCGTACGAACTGCCGCCGGACCGCGCCTACGCGGAGACCTGCGCGGCGATCGCGTCGATCCAGTGGTCGTGGCGGATGGCGCTGCTGACCGGCGAGGCGAAGTACTCCGACCTCGTCGAGCGCACCCTCTACAACGGTTTCCTGGCCGGGGTCGGTCTGGACGGGGACAGCTGGCTGTACGTCAACCCGCTCCAGGTCCGCGAGGCGTACGAGGGCGCCTTCGAGCCGGACAAGGCGGCCCGCCGCACCCCCTGGTTCCGGTGCGCCTGCTGCCCGCCGAACGTCATGCGGCTGCTGGCGTCCCTCCCCCACTACCTGGTGAGCGGTGATGCCGAAGGACTCCAGCTGCACCAGTACGCCACGGGGCAGTACGAGGCCGGTGGCGGCCGGGTCCGGGTGGAGACCGAATATCCGTGGCAGGGGCGGATCTCGGTGACCGTCGAGGAGGCTCCGGCCGACGCGGACTGGACGCTGTCGCTGCGCATCCCGTCCTGGTGCACGGACTTCACCGCGTCGGCCCCCGACGGGGCGGCGCCCACCGAGACCCACCCGGGCTGGCTGCGGCTGCGCCGCCGCTGGTCCCCCGGCGACACCCTCACCCTGGACCTGGAGCTGACGCCCCGGCTGACCCGCCCCGACCCCTACGTGGACGCCGTACGGGGCTGTGCGGCCATCGAGCGCGGCCCGCTGGTGCACTGCCTGGAGGCCGCCGACCAGCGGCCCGGCGTCCCCTTCGAGGACCTCGTCCTGCCCGCCGGCGCCCGCCTGGCGGCCCACCACGATCCCGGGCTGCTCGGCGGGGTCACCGTGGTCACGGCCGACGGACGGAGCCGGGGAGGCGAAGGCGTCGTACCACTGACCGCAGTTCCGTACCACGTGTGGGCGAACCGGCGGCCGGGGGCGATGCGGGTGTGGATTCCTCAGGAGTGAGGTCGCGGGCCCACAGGGCCAGCGCGGCGTCGAGCGGCCCGTACGCGGTGTGCGGCGCGCCGTCCCCGAAGATCCGCACCGGGTGCGTGGCGTCCCACGCCTGCCACCCCGGGTTGCCGTGCTCCGCGAACCGCACCCACGCCCCGTGCATGGCGTCACTCAGCTCCTGCGGAGCGCCCTCGCCCGCCAGTTTGGCCGACTCGGGGCTCTCCCCGGTGTCGAAGACGAAGCCGAGCTCCAGCGCGTGGCAGGAGCCGAGGCCGGGGAGGTTCGAGGGCCAGGCGAACTCGTAGACGTACGCCCTGCCGGGGCGGGCGTCGGCCAGCCGGTGCAGCGGAAGGCGCAGCAGGTGGTCGGTGACCATCTGGCCGACGATCTCGGCGGTCCCGGCACCGGGGTGCAGGGCGCGGTAGCCGCGCGGCACCTCGTGTCCGGTGTGGCAGCGTGCCATGGCACCGGCGAGGGCGACCGGGCCGAGCCGGTCGACGCGCTCCAGCAGGCCGCCGGGGACCAGCCAGAGCCGGTACTCGTCCCGGGTCCAGCCCGTCATCAGCTCGACGCCACGGGCCGCGTCCCCCTCGACGAGGGCGTCCAGGGGGTCGCGCGGGACGAGGTCGCCGTCGACGACGATCCCGAAGGCGGGGCCGCCGAGCACCGGGCTGCTGAGCTTGCCCACCTCGGCCTGGGTGCGCAGCAGCAGCTCGCGGTCGACCTCGGCGAAGGCGGCGGCGGTGGCCGGGATCTTCAGCCGGGCCGCCATCCGGCGCACCATCCGCCGCACCTTGTCCCGGTCGGCGGCCTCCGGCGGGCCGCTCTGCAGGATCGCCCGCCGGACCAGGCCCTGGGCCTGCGGCGCGGCGAGCAGGGCGCCGGTGCTGATCGCGCCGGCCGACTGACCCGCCAGGGTGACCCGGGCGGGGTCGCCGCCGAACGCCTCGACCGACCGCTGCACCCACTCCAGGGCGGCGAGCTGGTCGCGCAGGCCGGGGTTGGCGGGGGCGTCCGGGAACAGCCCGTAGCCCTCGACCCCCAGCCGGTAGTTCACGGAGACGAACACCACGCCGTCGCGGGCGAAGGCGTGCCCGTCGTAGACCGGCACGGCCGAGGAACCCCTGGTCAGAGCGCCGCCGTGCAGCCAGACCAGAACCGGGAGCCGGGCCCCGCGGCCCGGCTCCGGTGTCCACACGTTGAGATTGAGGCAGTCGTCCCCGGGCACCGCCGGGTCGGACAGGTACTGCGCGAAGGCCTCGGAGTACGGCGGTTTCGGCGCCGTCGGCCCGAATGCGGCGGCGTCCCGCACCCCGTCCCAGGGCTCGGGCGGCAGGGGCGGCCGGAACCGGCGCGGCCCGAACGGCGGGGCCGCGTAGGGGATGCCCCGGAACACCGCCACACCCCGCTCGTACCGGCCGCGGACGGCCCCGTAGGGCGTCCTGACCACGGGGTTCGCCTGGTCTGCCGTCATGCGCCCACCAGCCCTTCGCCGCGCTCGTGCACCGGTAATACCAGAGCATCACAGTCCCTGCTCGTATTCCGGTGCACGGGCACTTGCCAGGGCTATTTGGCGTACATGAGGGTGCCGAAGCCGAGCTGGTCGAAGCCTCCGCTGGTGGTGCCGTAGTCACCGCCGCCGCCCTCGGGCGCGACGAGGTCGTAGTACATCTGCGAGATGTACTTGTCGTCGAGGTGGAGACGGCGGTTGTAGTGGAAGTGGAGCATGGCCCAGACCGGGCGGATCTGGCCGCGGCTGCCGGAGCCGATCACGGTCTGCGACTGCTGGGCGCAGTTCTGGCCACTGCCCCAGGTGTAGGTGGTGTAGGGGACGTCGTTGCCCAGGTTGTACTTGGCCACGTACTGGGCGGCCTTCATGAAGCGGCGGTTGTCGTACGAGTAGAGGTCCTCGCCCTGGTTCCAGGCCATCTCGCAGATCGCGCCCATCTGGCCCATGCCCATGACGGTGTGCCCCTGGTCGCGGCCGGACTCCTGCCACTGGCCGAGCGCGTAGCCGTCGGAGTCGGTGTACAGGTACGGCACCGCGTGGGTGAGGGAGCCGTTTCCGGCGCCGGACTTGAAGTAGGTGACGGCCTGGTCGTACTTGGCGGCGTCCTCGTTGAGGATGCCGATGGCCAGGACGGAGGCCATGTTGCACAGGTCCCAGTTGGCCCAGTAGTTGGTGATGCAGGCGTCGTTGTGGCCGGTGAGGAACTGGTTGTTGAGCGGGTAGAAGACTTCGGCCAACATCTCCTGGGCCGCGGCGAGATCGAATCCGCCGTAGCCGCGCATGAGTTCGCAGGCGTTGGCGAACTGCCAGCCGTAGATGCCGGCGGCGAGGAAGCGGTCCGCGTTGCCGGTGACCGTGGTGAGCGTGCGTGACCAGGCGTTGAGGATGTCCGCCGCGCAGACGGCGTTGGCCTCGGTGCCGCCGACCAGCCAGCGCAGGGCGTTCTGGTAGGCGGCGGCGATGTCGTTGTAGAGCAGTCCGTAGTTCTCGCCGGTGCCGCCGCGGATGACGGTGGCGGTGGCCCGGTTCGTCCAGGTGGACTGGGAGTGGGAGTTGGCGGTCAGGCGGTTCCAGCCGGACAGCCAGGGGTCGGTGCCCGCGGCGACCCTGACCTTGGCGCGGTTGATGTCCCCGGCGTTGTGCAGCATGCCGGGGTGGGTCCAGGTCGACGGGGCGGCGTCCGCGGTGCCGGCCGTGCCCGCGACGGCGAGTCCTGCGGCGAGACCGCCGGCGGCCCTGAGCAGGCCGCGGCGGCTCAACTCGCTTTCTTCGGAGTGCTGGTGGGGGGAGGTGCGGCTCATGACAGCGGGTCTCCAATCCGTGGGGGGGATCTAGGGAGAGGTGACGATCACCTCTTCGAACTGCGTGGTGCAGCGGACCAGCGGGCTGCGGGAGCAGACCACGAGGCCCACGTGGAAGGAGGCGTCACCGAAGCCGGGGATCTCGCCGGTGCCGAGGTCGGTCCAGGTGGCGCCGTCATCGGTGGACACCGCTGCGGTGAAGGCGGTCCCGGTGCGCCTCAGCCGCAGCAGCAGGGGCAGTCGGACGGTGGTGGTGCCGGTGAATGCGGAGGCTCCGGCGACGGTCCTGCGCAGCATGAGCTGTGCGGTGGTGCCGCCGGTGACGATCGCTCCGGCGGCCTGGTCGAACGGGGACAGCGACTTGGCCATCAGCAGTCCGACCCGGTCGGCGGTGGCGCCGGTACGGGAGCCGAGCCGCGCGGTGATCTCGCAGTCGCCGGTGACGGGCCGCCGTACGAACTGGCCGGTCATGCCCTGGTTGTTGACGGTGAGGTCGGTGCCCGCACCGCGGACCGTGAACGTCCCGTCGGTGCAGGAGGTGCTGCCGGGTGTCACGACCGCCGCCACCCCGAGGGTGCCGAAGGCGCGGTCGTCGAGGACCGGGTCGCCCAGGTCGCCGTATGTCCAGGGGGCGGGCGGGGGTGTGCCGACGGTGAGGGCGAGGGTGCCGGTGCCGTCGCCGGCGGCGTTGCCGGCGGTGGTGGCGACGGTGAACTCCCCGGTCTCCGTGGGGGTTCCGTGGATCAGCCCGGTGCGCCGGTCGAGGCGCAGGCCGTCCGGGAGTCCGTCGGCGGTGAAGCGCACGGGCTCGTGCGAGCCGCGCAGGAGGTGGCGGAAGGCATCCCCCTTGTTGGCGAATGCGGTGGCGGGCGAGGCGAGTTGGGGGACGGACGGGGTGGGCATCACGGCGCCGGCTGCCTGCGACAGGGGACCGCGGCCCGCGCTGTTCGTCTTCGCGACGACATAGTGGTACGTCGTGCCGGGGGTGCCGGTGGCGTCCGCGTACCGGATGCGGGTGCCGAAGCCGACCGGGCCGACGCAGGTCGCGATGGTCTCGAACGGGCCGTCGGCCGCGGTGCCGCGCAGCACCTTGTAGCGGGCGGAGAGGTCCGGGTCGGTCCAGGTCAGCCGGACGGCGTCGGCGCCGGTGACGGCCCTCAGGTCAGGGGCGGCGCGGGTCGGGCGGGGCACCGACCACAGGGCGCCGGCCGTCCGCGAGGTCACGCTCACGTTGTCGAAGGCACCGGCGCCGGTCCCGGCGTACTCCGCCGCGACGCCGAGACAGGAGGTGAGGGCGAGGCCCGCGTACGCGGTGCGCCCCAACTCGACCTCGGTGGCGCCGACTTCGGTCCAGCGGATGCCGTCCGGAGAGATCGCCCCGGTGCACAGCCGGCCCTTGCGGGTCACGCGCACCCAGTAGGGCGCCCGCAGCCGGTAGCCGTCGCCCGCGCCCTCGACGTACGGCGCCTCCAGGGGAGTCGCCGACTCCGGGAGGCTGCCCAGGCTGGAGATCGGGAAGGACGCGTTGACGGTGAGGGCATCCTGCTGGGAGGGCGGCACGGGGGTGCTGCCGGTCGCGGAGACCGCCGCCCCCGCCTCCGGCCGTACGCTCCACACGCCGCTCCAGGTGTGCAGCGGCAACCCCTGGATCAGCATCGAGGCGTGCGCGGCGTCCGGGTCGAGGGAGGCGCGCAGGGTCACGCCGATCTGGGAGTACTGGGAGCTGAGCGGGAACACGATCCGCGCGCTGATCGTGCCGTCCCCCGGCAGCGGTAGGTGGACGAGCCGGTGGCTGTCGGCCGTGCCGGACGCCTCCAGGACGAACCGCTCGCCGTCGAACGCGGCGGAGCCGGGGACCCTCACCTCGCCGACGTCCTGCGTGGACCACGGGTCGGGCAGTGCGGCGGAGGCCGCGGCGACACCCGAACCCTGGCTGTCGCCAAGGGAGTTGGCGGCGGTGACGGTGTAGTGGTGGGTGCGCCCGCCGCGCGCGCCGGTGTCGGTGTACGTCGTGCCGTCGACGCCTGCCGCGATCTCCTCGTACGGCCCCTCGGGGCGGGTCGCCCGGCGGACGGTGTACGTCGTCGCCCATGCGGAGGGCAGCCAGGACACCACGACGCTCTTGCCGTCGCCGACCGCGGTGACGCCCGCCGGTGCCGTCGGCACGGCCGGCGACGGGGCCCGGGCGCCGGCGTAGGCGAAGGTGCCGAAGCCGGGCAGGTCGTCGTTGCTCCCCTCGACGACGCGGGCGCCGCCGGTGCCGCGGAAGACGGCCGCCTCGGTGTACGGGGTGTCGAGGCCGCGCACGCCGGCGTAGTGGGCGTGGTACATCTCGTAGATCGGCGGCAGGGTGCCGCGGACCTTCTCGGAGACGGCCGTCTTGATGTACTTGCCGGTGCGGTCGAGATCGGGGGTGAAGGGGACGTCGCCGCCGAGGTTGTACTTCGCCGCGTACTCGGCGTTGGCGAGGATGCGGTGGTCGTCGTAACCCCACAGGTCGACGCCCTGGTTCCAGGCGACCTGTGCGGCGTCGCCCATCAGGCCGACGGCGAGCTGCTCGTGGCCCTGGTCGCGGCCGGACTCCTGCCCCTGGCCCGCGTCGGTGACCACGCGGTTGCGGACGCTGCCGTTGCCCGCGCCGGCCGCGACGAACCGCAGCGCGTCCTCGAAGAGCGCGGGCTCCTCGCAGAACACCCCGATGGCCAGCACGGACTGAATGGCCGTCAGGTCCCAGTTGCCATTGGCGTAGAGCATGTAGCCGGAGATCGCCGGATACCAGACGTCGAGGAAGGACGCCTCGCAGCGTGCGATGCCCGCCGCGCTCCAGCCGTCGTAGCCGGTGTGGCGCAGCAGTTCGGCCGCGTTGACGAACTTGAAGGCCTGGAGTCCCGCGCCGAGCGGACCGTCGGCGCCGGTGATCATGGTCAGCGAGGCCGACCAGGCGTCGAGGATGTCGCGGGCCTTGTCCGCGTTCGCCCGGTTGCCGGTGACCGCCCACATCAGGGCGTTCTGGTAGGCGGCGGCCGAGTCGGCGACCGCCTGGTTCATGAAGTTGGTCGGGCCGCGGCCCCAGGAGGTGATCTGGCCGGTGTTCTGGATCGTGTACGTCGGCTTCGAGCGGGCGTGGGCGGCGAACGCCAGGTAACCGTCGTGGATCGGCGGTTCCTGGGCGGCGACCGCGGCCTTCATCCGGGCGAGGTCGGCGGCGCTGTGCAGCAGTCCGGGGTGGGTGAAGGCACGGGACGACAGGTCGGCGTCCTGGGCCCGGGCCGCCGCGGCGGAGACGGACAGCAGTCCACCGCCGGCCGCGGCCGCGAGGCCCGCCGCGCCGAGGAAGTTCCGTCGGCTGAGAGGAAGCACGGGTGACTCCATGGGGGTACGGGTTCTACGGGTGCGGGGTCACGCGTGCTCGACGGTGAACGTGACGGTCTGCGTGGCGGTGCCGACGCTGTTGGTGGCCGAGACGGTGGCGGTGAAGCTGCCGACGCGGTCGCGGACTCGACCGGAGACGAGGCCGGTGGCGGTGTCGATGTCCAGGCCCTTCGGCAGGCCCTCGGCCGCGAACGAGGTGGGCAGCGCGCTGGCCGTGATCAGGTAGTGGAAGACCTGGTTCTTGGTGGCCGTGGCCTGCTCCGGGCTGGTGATCGTCGGCTTGTCGGTGGCGGTGGCCTCGGTGGAGTTCAGGAACCGGGTGTTCAGCACGTGCTCGTTGGCGTACGCCGGCATCATGTCCTCGAACCGGTACCAGCCCGGCTTCTTCATGCCGTTGGCGATGGCCTTGCCGTTGATGACCAGGTTCTGGAAGGTGACGTTCTTGATGGCGTGGTCCGCGTCGTAGCCCACCATGACCGACGGGTTGGCGTGGGTGCCGTTGTAGGACAGATTCCTGATGAACACGCCGTCGATGCCGCGGCCGATCGAGGTGTTGTACTTCGTGTTGTACATGACCCGCATGTTGATCAGCTGGCCCCAGCGGAAGTCCTCCACCCGGATGTCCTGGAAGCGGGCGTTCTTCAGCAGGTTGCTGTCGCCGGGGTTGAGCGCGATGCAGCCCTGGTAGTCCATCTGCGGTTCACGGTGGTCGAGGATGTCGATGTTGCTGAAGACGAGGTTCTCGATCGTCTCCGGGTGGTCGGTGTTGCCGTGTGTGCCGACGTTGACCGGGTGCGCGACGTCCGCCCAGAGGGTGGAGTCGCGGACGGTGATGTTGCGGACGTCGCCGTAGTAGTCCCAGCGGTGGGTGTAGATCGCGATGCAGTCGTCGGAGTTGCGCATCCACACGCCCTCGATGAGGACGTCCTCGCTGGAGAAGATGTCGATGCCGTCGCCCCACTGGCCGGCGCTGTAGGAGTGCAGGTTGCGGATGGTGACCTGCATGGACTGGCCGACGGTGACCGAGTAGCCGCTGCTGGGGTTGAGGACGAGGATGCCGTCGATCTCGATGTTCTTCGAGTACTGGAGGAGCACACCGCTGGGCGAGTTGTAGAGCACGCCGCGGCCGATGAGCCGGGAGTTCTCGACGTTGACGAACTCCACCCGGGAGGTGAGCACGGCGCCGCCGGCCAGGTAGACCGTCTTGCCGCTGGGCACCTTCAGCACGTTGTCGGTGGTGGTGTGCAGACCGGGGCCGAAGTAGAGGACGTCCGGGTCGTCGGGGTCGGGGGCGTTCTCCTCCAGCGGGTTGGCGTGCAGCTGGAGGTTGTCGAAGATCTCGCCGTTGATCTCGATGGAGAGGTTGCGCGGTTCGGTGAGGGTGAAGGTGACCGTGTCGCCGGACACCGTGTACTTGATGTCGTACGACAGCGGGCGGACCTTCGCGGAGGCGATGGTGCCCTTGGCGGAGGTGACGGCGACCTCGACCGTGCCCCGGAAGTCGAAGGTGGCTACGGAGGAGTTGTAGACCGGGCCGCTGCCCGTGTCCGCGTTGATCCACTTCGCGCGGGCGCGGTAGACGGGGATCGTCTGCCAGTCGCCGCCCGCCGTACGGGCCTTGACCGTGAAGCTCGCCTGGGTGGGGACCCCGCTCGGGATGGGGTACGTCACCAGCTTGTCGGCGGCGGCCGGCGTCGTGTCGTCCGCTCTCGCCGTGCCGGCCGTGCCGCCTATGAGGGAGTACGCGGCGGCGGTGGCGCCGGCCGCCTGGAGGACGGTGCGCCGGGACAGACCGGTGCTCTGGATTTCGTTCATGAGGAAGGTCCTTACGTACAAGGGGAGATGAGAGATGCGGAAGGTCACTTGAGGCCGCTGGTGGACATTCCGGCGACGAAGCCGCGCTGGGCGACGAGGAAGATCAGCAGGATCGGCACGACGTACATCACGGAGGCCGCGGCCTGGAGCTGCGGGACGGGCGTACCGCCCTCGTTGACATAGGCGGTCATGACCGCGACGGCGAGCGTGGTGCGGTCGGTCGACAGCAACAGCTGCGGGGCGATGTAGTCGCCCCAGGTCCAGGTGAAGGCGATGATGAAGCTCGCGGACAGCACGGGCCACGACTGCGGCAGGAAGATCCGCCAGAAGACCGAGGTGTAGCCGCAGCCGTCGACGATCGCCGCCTCCTCCAGTTCGCGCGGCATGCCGGCGAAGAACTGCCGGAAGAGGAAGACCAGGTAGGGCGCGGCCGACAGGCCCCACAGCACCCACGGCCAGTAGGTGTTCACCATGCCGAGCTTGGCGAAGATCAGGTAGGTGGGCAGCAGGGTGACCATCTGCGGCAGCATCATCGAGCCGAGCAGCACCCCGAACAGCACCTTCTTGCCGGGCGCCTCGAGACGGGCGAAGCCGAAGCCGACCCAGGCCGAGCTGAGCGTGACGAGGGTCGCGTAGATCAGCGCGATGGCCATGGAGTTGCGGGCGTAGCCGAGGAAGTCGATCTCGTTGAAGGCGTCGGCGAAGTTGTGCCACTGGAAGGCGTCGGGCAGCCAGTGCACGGGCGAGGCGGCCAACTCCCCCTGTGTCTTGAGTCCGGAGAGGACCAGCCAGCCGAAGGGGCCGAGGAAGAGCCCGGTGACGGAGACGAGGACCGTGTAGAGCGCGAGCCGCCTGGCGCGCACCCGGACCCGGACGGGCGGCGGCGCGGACTGGGCCGGCACGGAGGACGTGGTCGGCAGGATGGTGGCGGTCACTTCTTCTTCGCCTCCGGGTCGACGTTGTAGAACACGGCGCCGGACGTGAACTTGAAGATGAGTCCGGTCACGACGAGGATCAGGACGAAGAGCACCCACAGCAGTGCGGAGGCGTAGCCGTACCGGCCGAGCGCAAAGTACTGCGCGAACACGTGCATCATGTACAGGTAGTTGGACTGCGGGACCGTGGTGATACCGCTCGTGTCGCCGAGCGGCGCCAGCAGCAGCGGCATGATGGTCTGCACCGAGGCGATCATCCCGGTCACGGTCTGGAAGAGCAGGACCGGCGACAGCAGCGGAACGGTGATGCTGCGGAAGGTGCGCCAGGCGCTCGCCCCGTCGATGCGGGCGGCCTCGTGGAGCTCCCTGGGTACGTCCTGGAGCCCGGCCAGCGAGATGATCATGACGTTTCCGGCGGCCCAGAGGACTGTCATCAGCAGCACGTACCGGGCGTAGGGGTCGGCGAGCCAGGGCACGGCGTCGACGCCGAAGAAGGTCAGCACGCCGTTGGAGGCACCGGAGTTCTGGTCGAAGAGCAGCTTGAAGGCGAGGCCCGCGCCGACCGGCGGCACCACGGCGGGCAGATAGAGCAGGGTGCGGAACACACCGCGCGCCTTGAGCGGCCGGTTGACCAGGACCGCGAGACCGAGGCCCGCCATGATCGACAGCGGTACCGAGGTCACCGCGAACAGACCGGCACGGCCCAGGGAGTCCCAGGTGACCGGATCGTTCAACAACTCGCGGTAGTTGCCGAGTCCGACGTACTTCCAGTCGGGCGAGATGCCGTCGAACGTGGTGAAGCTCAACCACAGCGCGTAACCCATCGGCGCCACGGTCAGCAGCAGGAAACCGGTGATCCACGGCGAGGTGAACAGGTAGAAGGCGCGATGGCGACGGGCGGTCATGGAGGTCCGTGGGCGGCCCGCGGCCCGTGCGCGCCCGGCGGTCGCGGGGGCGCCGGACCGGCCCGCGACGGAGGAGATCTGATCGGCAGCCGTCATCCCACCTGCTCCTTACCGCGCTTCAGCTGTTCGTTGATGGCCGAGTTCAGCCGCCCGGCGAGGGTGTCGACGGAGATCTGGCCGTTCATCGCGGCCGGAGCTATCTGGTTGAAGAGGGCGTCGATCGCGTCCGCCCGGGAGTAGGGGGTGAAGGACACCACCGAGAAATGCCTCAGTTCGTTCTGCTGCACCTTCAGCACCCGCCTCTGGTATGCCTCCTGAGCGGGCATCAGCCCCCGGAGGGAGGTGAGTGTGGGGATGCCCCAGCCCCCGGAGGCGCGCGCCCTGGCCGGCTCCTCGCCGAAGAACCATTCGAAGACCCGCCAGGCGGCGTCCTTGTTCTTCGCGCCGCGCGGCATCCACAGACCGGTACCGCCCTGACAGGCGCTGATACGGCGGCCACCCGCGAACATCGGGGCGGGCGCCAGCCGGGACACGTCCGCCAGCTTCCTGTCCGGGTAGATCATGCCGCCCAGCCAGTAGCCGGAGTTGGACATGGCCATCCGCCCGGCCTGATAGGTGGGCCCGTCCCAGCCGTTGGGGTCGGGCTGGACGAGGCTGGGCCCGACCTTGGTCCGGCAGTAGTCGATGTACCAGGCCAGCGACTTGCGGGCCTCGGGGGTGGTGAAATCGACCCGGGAGAAGTCGTCACTGAAGAGACTGCCGCCGGCGGAGGCGGTCAGGGTCGCGAAGAGCGTGGCCCGGGTCAGCCCGCTGTAGCTGCCGCCGAAGACGGTGGTCTGCCCCCTCTTGCGCTGCACGAGACGCTTCGCCGTCTCCAGCCACTCCTCGTAGGTGACCGGCTCGGTCTCGGACGGCAGGTCGACCCCGCCCTTGTCGAAGGCCGCGGTGTTGTACCAGTACATGGAGTCCTGGGAGAAGTCCTTCGCCATGCCGTAGCGCGGGCCCTTGCCCTGGGTCCGGCCGTCGTACCGCCACAGGTCGTTGACGGGATCCAGGTCGGACGCCTTGAGGACGGTGCTCCGGGCGAAGTACGGATCGAGGTTCTCGGCCACGTCCCGTGCCGCGAAGAACGGCAGGTCCACGGCGCCGACACCGCGCACCAGGTCCGGTGGGCTGCCGCTGGTGAGCATCGCGATCAGCTTGGTGATGTCGTACTTGACCAGGGCGATCCTGATGCCGAGTTCCTGCTTCGCCTGCTGGACCTGCTCCGGGAGGATGTCACCGGAGTTGACCATCACGGTGACGGTCTCGCCCGAGCCACTGACGCCGCTCGACACCTGCATCGCGCAGCCGCTCAACGCCGCCGCGCCGGCCGTGGCACCGCCCGCCGACAGCGCCAGGAAACGACGGCGACCCAACGGAACACCGGCCCGGGTGGCATCGGTGTGCATGAACTACCCACTCTCTTCATCGAGGGGACGGGGAGGGGGGAACGGGGGGAGGACAACGAGGGGACGGGGAAGGTGCGCACACTCGGGGCGGGGTGGGAGGCGGCGTGCGAAGTTTCGGCAACCGGTTTCTACGGCGGTGGTGGGAGCTTCGGCCCGAACGCACGGCACGTCAAGAGGCGTGACCAACTTTCGAAAACCGTGCGGCGCCCGAGCGGGGACGGGCTGCGGGGCCCGCGATCCGGACGGATCTGGGCAACCGGTTGTCCCGATGCCGAAGGGCGCGAGGCGCCTACCAGGGCTTTCCGGCTGGGCGCGTTCCGGCGGGGGACCGACGGAAACGGATTCCGGGGCCGGCCCCGCGCCCGGCGACGGATCGGGTGTCGCGTCGGACGTGACGGACGCATCGACCCGGCCGGGGATCGAGCCGGACACCAGCGTCTCCACCTCGGTGATTGACCACCGCTTCTCGACAGATCTACGGTAGAAGGCGCTTTCTGAAACAGTTTCCGCTCAGCATGTCCTCACCCCTCAGCGCGTCAGGAGACCCATGCCCAGCCCCCAGCCGCCGCGGGCCGTGTTCGCGATGGATCCGGTACACCTCCCCCTGCTGTTCCCCGCGCCGCTCATGGCCCGGCTGCGCCGGGCGGCCGACCTCGACCCCGCCCTGGTCCTCCAGGACTTCACCGACCCGAGGGCCGCCGACGCGCTGGCCCGGGCCGAGATCCTCATCACCGGCTGGGGCTGCCCGCCCCTCGACGCCGACGTCCTCGCCGCCACTCCCCGCCTGCGCACCGTCCTGCACGCCGCCGGCTCCGTGCGCTCCCTAGTCGGCGAGGCACTGTGGGAACGCGGGATCACGGTGTCCAGCGCGGTCACCGGCAACGCCCTGCCCGTCGCCGAGTACACCCTTGCGATGATCCTGCTCGCCGGGAAGGACACCTTCGTCCACCGCGAACGGTTCAGAAGCACCCACGCCTATCCGACACCGGCCGACACCGCCCGCACCGGGAACGTGGGGCGGCGGGTCGGCGTCATCGGCGCCTCGCGGGTGGGGCGGCGGCTCCTGGAGCTGCTGCGGCCGTTCGACCTCGAGGTGCTGCTGCACGACCCGTATGTGAGCACCGGGGAGGCGGCCGGGCTGGGCGCTCGACTCGTCTCCCTCGAGGACCTGTTGCGGCACAGCGACATCGTGAGTCTGCACGCGCCGGACATCCCGGAGACCTATCGGATGCTGGATGCGGGGCGGCTGGCGCTGATCAGGGACGGCGGGGTGCTGATCAACACGTCCCGGGGGGCACTGGTGGACCCGGAGGCGCTGACGGAGGAGCTGGTGTCGGGGCGGCTGCACGCGGTGCTCGACGTGACCGAGCCCGAGCCGCTGCCGGCCGGATCGCCGCTGTACCGGCTGCCCAACGTCTTCCTCACACCCCATATCGCCGGGTCGCTCGGCAACGAGCTGGAGCGGCTGGGGCGGATCGTGGTGGAGGAGCTGGAGCGGCTGGGGGCGGGGGTGGGCGTGGTGCACGAGGTGCGGCGGGCGGATCTGGCCCGGGTCGCCTGAGGGGGAGCCGGCGCCCCGCGGACAGTGCGCGCTGGTGGGCCCGTACCCGGGAGAGGAGAAGTGCGCCCTGGTGGACCCGCGCCCGGGAGCGGAGACGTGCGCCCTGATGGGCCGATACCCGGGAGGGGCGAGCTGGGCGCACTGTTGGGAAACGGCCGGAAACCATGGGATACGGTTTCCGGGCCGGAGCGAGACGGGTGCCGGCCGGCCAGGCTTTACGGGAACGACGAAGGAGCCGCAGGGTGAGTCAGCGCAAGGCGTCCGGGGACGCCGGACGGGCCACCATCCGTGACGTGGCGGAGCGCGCGGGTGTCTCCGTCGCCAGCGTGTCGCGTGTGCTGTCGGGCAACTATCCGGTGTCGGAGGACCTGCGGCGCCGGGTGATGAAGGTGGTCCGGGACCTGGACTACGTCACCAATGCCCATGCCCGCTCACTGGCGGGCGGGGGAACGCCCACGGTGGCCATCCTCATCAACAACATCACCGGTGCCGCCTTCGCCCACGTGGCCAAGGGCGTGGAGGGCGCGGCCACCCTGCGGGGCTGGCTGTCGCTGGTGGGGACCACCGGGGACGATCCCGAGCGGGAGCTGGCGCTGGTCAACCTCATGCGGCAGCAGGGGGTCGCGGCTGTCGTGCTGCTCGGTGGCGCCTATGACTACGACGAGTACCAGCTGCGCATGGCCCGGTTCGCGCGGTCGCTGGACGCGGCGGGCTCGCATCTGGTGCTGGTGGGGCGTCCGCCGCTGGAGGGGGACGTGCCGGCCACGACCGTGGACTACGACAACGAGGGCGGCGCCTATGCCATGGCCAGCCATCTGCTGTCCGCCGGTCACCGGAGGGTGCTGGTCCTGCCGGGACATGCCGAACTGACCACCGCCCAGGGGCGGTTGGCGGGTGCGCGGCGGGCGTTCGAGGCGTACGGGGTGGAGTTCGATCCGGGCCTCGTCCGGCACGGGCCGTACGACTACGAGCACGGGTACGAGGCCGTCGAGACCGCGCTGCACGAGACGCCGGACTTCACCGCCGTCCTCGCGGGCACGGACGTGGTCGCCGCCGGCGCCATGCAGGCGTTGCGCGCGGCGGGGCTGCGGGTGCCGGACGACGTGTCCATCGTGGGGTACGACGACATTCCGCTGGCCTCCCAGCTGACCCCGCAGCTCACCACTGTCCATGTGCCGTACGAGGAGATGGGGCGGGTGGCGCTGCGGGCCGTCGCCGATCGGCGGGAGGGTGGTTCCGGGCGCCGCAAGGGCGCCGACGGCGATCACCTGGTGCTGGGCACCCATGTCGTCGTACGCAACTCCGTCCGGCCGCCCACGCCCCGGACGTGACAGGGAAGCGATCCCTGAGCGATCGTTTCGTAAGCGTTTTCTCAATGTTTTTCAGGACTGCGTCAGGCCGCCGCACAGGGCGGCCTGACGCCGTTCGGCCCCCTTCTCCAGGGCTTTGACCTGCCCATATGGTGACCGCCGCCGTTCCCAGGGCGCCATGGTCCCGGCTTACGCGACAGACAGACCGGCGTAACAAATCTCCGCGCACCTCTTGCTCTGGACAGACGCCTCGTCCTACCGTCCCAGCAACCGCTTACTACATCTTCCGCTTGGCCGACCCCCCGCAACCGCGAGCCGACGGATTTCCGGCCGCCGTTCCCGGCCCGCACCGAGCCGCCGTCCTCGTTCCGAGACGCCCTACTTTCCGAAGGAACACGGTCAGATGAACTTCACCAGCCCCCGGAGAAGGTTCGCCCATGCAGCCGTCGCGGGTATCGCGCTGACGGGTCTGCTCGCCGCCTGCGGCGGTTCGGACTCCGGCGACGACGGGTCCTCAGGGGCGTCGGGTCCGGTCACCCTCCCCTTCTGGGGATGGGCCAACGGCCAGGACGCGGTCGTCAAGGCGTTCAACGCCTCGCACAAGGACATCAAGCTCAAGTACACGAAGGTCACCGACCAGCTGACCATGCAGAAGCAGCTGACCAACGCGGTGAAGGCGGGCAACGCCCCGTGCCTGGTGCAGAACACCGCCGAGTACGTGACCAGCTGGGTCTCGCAGGACGCGCTCGCGGACATCTCGCAGTACGTCGGGTCCAGCGCGGGCAAGTTCAACGCCGGGGCGTGGGCCGGTGCGCAGGTGCAGGGCAAGTCGTACGGGGTGCCGACCAGCTCCGCGCCGAACTTCACGATCTACCGCACCGACATCTTCCACAAGTACGGACTGAAGGCGCCCACGACGTGGGACGAGTTCATCGCCGCGGGCAAGGTGCTGAAGAAGCACGGTGTGAAGATCACCAACTACGCGGGGGAAGACCCCAGCACTCTCGAGGTGCTGGCCATGCAGGCGGGGGCGCACTGGTACGCCATCGACGGCAGCTCCTGGAAGGTGGACTTCCAGGACGCGGGGACACTGAAGGCCGCCGAGGTCATCCAGGAGATCATCGACGACGACCTGAACTCGAAGCTGTCGTTCGCGGACTACGCCGCCGTGCAGCGGAACTACGACAACGGCGGTACGGCGACCCGGCAGATCTCCACCTGGCAGCAGGCGGGCATGGTGCAGAACTTCACCAAGTCGTTCGGGAAGTGGGCGCTCGCGCCGTGGCCGTCCTTCGACGGGGAGGCCGCCAAGACGCCCGCCGGCACCAACCTGACCGGCAGCGTGACGCTGGTGACCAAGCAGTGCGAGCACCGGAAGCAGGCCGCGGAGGCGGCGCTGTGGATGTCCACCGACCCCGGGGCCGTGAAGACCATGGCCAGCCCGGAGACCGGAAACGGAGTGTTCCCGGCGCTCAAGGACAGTGACTCCTATGTCCCCGAGGCGACCTCCGAGAAGCTGCTCGGGAAGAACTACGCCGCCGCGCAGACCGTCGTGAAGGACAGCCTGTCCACCGTCACCGACGACTGGACCTTCGGACCGAACTGGACCGCCATGTTCACCGAGATGCAGGCGGGCTGGGCGAAGGTGGTCAGCAAGGAGCAGACCGTGACCGAGCTGCTGGCGCACATGCAGGAGTGGACGGTCAAGGACCTGAAGTCCCGCGGCATCAGCGTCAAGGGCTGAGGCACCGATCCATGATTCGCTCACAGCGCTGGAAGGGTGCCGCGTTCACGGTGCCCTTCCAGCTCGGGTTCGTCTTCCTGTACCTGCTCCCCATCGGGTACGCCGTCCATCAGTCGCTCTATCACGAGCAGCAGTCCGGGCTCGGGCTCGGCGGCGCCACCGAGAAGTTCGTCGGCCTCGACAACTACCGGGACGGGCTGACCGATTCGGCGTTCATGGGGTCCGTGCTGCGGGTGGTGCTCTTCGCCTGCGTGCAGATTCCGCTGATGCTGCTGGTCAGCCTGGTGCTGGCGTTGTTCCTGGACGCGCTGGCGTCGAAAGCCGCGAGCCGGTTCCGGATCGTGCTGCTGGTGCCGTACATGATCCCCGGCGTGGTCGCCGCGCTCGTGTGGATCAACCTCTACAGCCCCGATGTCGGCCCGCTCACGCCGCTCGGCGACTTCTTCGGATTCCACTGGAACTTCTTCTCGCCGTCCATGGTGTGGCCGTCCATCGGCAACCTGCTGACCTGGCACGGCATCGGCTACAACATGGTGATCATCTACTCCGCGCTGCAGGGCGTGCCGCGTGAACTCTTCGAGGCGGCGCGGCTGGACGGCGCCTCCGAGCGGCGGATCGCGCTGAGCATCAAGGTCCCTTTCGTACGTGGCGCGTTGGTGCTGACCGGCATGCTGTCGATCATCCAGATGCTGCAGATCTTCAATGAGCCGGCGCTGTTCCGGAACATCACGCCCCAGACGGTCGACGACAGCTTCACCCCCATCATGATCATCTACAACCAGGCGTTCAACGCCGGCAACTACCACTACGCCGCGACCCTGTCGGTGCTGCTCGCCCTGATCCTCGGTGCCGCCTCCTTCCTCTTCTACCGGCTCACTTCGAGGGAGGCCGACTGATGACCATGACCGAAGAGCGCACTGCGGCCGTCGGCAAGGTGCGCCGCCTCAACCGGCCCGATCCCGCCGCCCGTTCGCGGGGCGGGCAGCGGTTCCTGCTGGTCGGGCTGGTGCTCGCGAGCATGTACAGCTTGTTCCCGGTGTGGTGGCTGATCGTCGCCTCGACGAAGGACCGCACCGGGCTGTACCAGAGCAACGGACTGTGGTTCTCGGGCGGTTGGCACCTGTGGGACAACCTGCACCAGCTGTTCACGTACGACGACGGGATCTTCCTGCGCTGGACCGCCAACTCGTTCCTGTACGCAGGGGTCGGCTCGCTGGGCGGGACGCTGCTGGCGCTGGCGACGGGGTACGGACTCGCCCGCTTCCAGTTCCCCGGCCGCAGCCTGGTGTTCGCGTGCGTGGTCGGCTCGTTCCTGATCCCGATCGCGCTGCTCACGCTGCCGCTGTATCTGCTGTTCTCGGAGATCGGGCTGGTCGACACGCCCTGGGCAATGCTCGTCCCCTGTCTGATCAACCCGTTCAGCGTCTATCTGGCCAAGGTCTACACCGAGGCGACCGTCCCGTACGAACTGCTGGAGGCCGCCCGCATCGACGGCGCCGGTGAGCTGCGGATCTTCTTCAGCATCGTGCTGCGGATGATGACGACGGGGGGCGCGACGGTCTTCCTGCTGGCCTTCGTCAACACCTGGAACGCCTTCTTCCTGCCGCTGACCGTGCTGCGCGGCGAGGAGAACTGGACGCTCAACCTGGGCCTGTACAACTGGTCCGGCAAGCGTCTGGAGTCCGGCGTCGACCTGACCAGCCTGGTACTGACCGGGGCGCTGCTGTCCATCGTCCCGATGGCGATCATGATGGTGGCGATGCGCCGCTACTGGCGGACGGGCGTGACGCTGGGAGCGCTGAAGTGACCGTGCTGCGCAACCCGGTCCTCCGGGGGTTCGCCCCGGACCCCTCGCTGGTGCGGGCCGGTGACTGGTACTACGTGGCGACCAGTTCCTTCGAGTGGTTCCCGACCGTGCCGATCCACCGTTCACGGGATCTCGCGCACTGGGAGTACGCCGGTCACGTCCGGGGCGCGGCGCCGGGTGACTCGCTGGCCGGGGTGCCCGACTCCGGCGGCGTCTGGGCACCCTCGCTGAGCTGGGACGGGGAGCGGTTCTGGGTCGTGTACTCCGTGGTGCGTTCGGTCGGGACGCCGTACTTCGACCTGGACACGTACGTGAGTACGGCGGTGGTGCCGGACGGGCCCTGGACGGCACCGCGGCGGGTCGCGAGCCACGGCTTCGACCCCGCCCTCTGCCACGGCGAGGACGGCCGGCTGTGGCTGCTGAACATGCAGAGCGACCATCGGCCGGGCGGGCGGCGGTTCGCCGGGATCGTGCTGACGGAGCTGGACCGCGAGACGCTGGTCCCGGTGGGTGAGACGCAGCTGCTGCTCCAGCACGAGCGGCTCGTGGAGGGGCCGAAGCTGCTGAGGCGCGGGGACTGGTACTACCTCGTCCTCGCGGAGGGCGGAACCGGGTTCGAGCACGGGGTGCTCGTCGCGCGCAGCCGTGCCCGCACCGGGCCGTACGAGCTCGACGACCGGCCGCTGCTGACGGCACGCGACGATCCGCAGGTGCCGCTCCAGAAAGCCGGGCACGCCGAGCTGGTGGAGACGCCGAACGGTGAGTGGGTCCTGAGCCACCTGGCCGCCCGGCCGCTCCGGACGCCCGGTGGGCCACGCTGCCCGCTGGGCCGGGAGACGGCCGTCCAGGCGGTGGTGTGGGACGAGGACGGATGGCCGAGGCTGCGGCACGGTGGGCATCACCCGGCGGTCGAGGTCGAGATCGACGTACCGGCCAACGGACGCCCCGCCGAGACGCCGCCCGTGGAGGGAGAGTTGGGCCGGACCGGGAGGAGGAAGGGGCATCTCGCCGAAACGCCGCCCGCAGAAGGAGAGCCGGGCCGGCCCGGGAGGAGCAAAGGCAAAGGACTTCCCGCCGAAACGCCGCCCACAGACGGCGAGTTGGGCTGGCCCACAAAAAGCAAGGGCAAAGGGCCACTCGCCGAAACGCCGCCCGCAGAAGGAGCGTTGGGCTGGCCCTGGAGCACGCTGCGCGGTCCCGTCGACCCGTCCTGGGCGGACACCGAGGCCCGGCCGGGGTGGATACGGCTGCGAGGCCGGCACGGTCCGGAGTCGCGGTGGGCGCACAGTCTCCTCGCGCAGCGGATCACCGAGCACCGCGCGGAGGCCGAGGTCACCGTCGAGGCCCGGCCGCGCAGCTTCACCGAGGCCGCGGGGCTGGTGCTCTGGTACAACACCGAGGCGTATCTCGCGCTGGATCTGACCTGGGCGGAGCCGGAAGGCGAGGGGCAGCGCGGTCAGCAGTGGCGGGGTGCGGGGCGTACGGTGCTCAGCCTGGTGGAGCGGGACGAGGGCGGCATCCGGCAGGTGGCCGTGGCCGGGGTCGACGCCGAGGGGCCCGTCACGCTGGGCGTCAGCGTCGAGGACGGGACCGCGCGCTTCTGGTATGCGGCGGCCGGGATCAGGACGCGGGTCGGGCCGCCGCTGGACTTCACCAAGCTCTCCGACGACCACGGATCGAAACTGCGCTTCACCGGCGCGCTGGCCGGCATCCATGCCGTGGACCTGGTGCACGGGGCGTTCACGGCGGACTTCGGCGGGTTCCGGCTCATCTGCCGGGAGCAGTAAGCGCGTTCGGAGTTTCGAAAGTCACGGACCTTATGGGCCTGGGAAGTCCGACCTCTTCCGGTCTCCACGGGGTGAACCTAGGGTAGGAAGCGCTTACTGTTTCCTGCGCTGGTCGAAACTTTCCAGGGCCCACGGACGGGCCGGAGAGGCGGTTCCCGATGGTCCGTACGGGAGGTGCGAGTGTGGCGGCCGGGCCGACCCTCGCGGTCGTGGCCCGGGAGGCGGGGGTGTCCGTGCCCACCGCCTCCAAGGTCGTCAACGGTCGTGAGGACGTCGCGCCCGAGACGCGACGCCGGGTCACCGAGGCCTTGGACCGGCTGGGATATGTGCGCAGACCCCGGTTCGACGCGGCGAAGCCGCCGGCGCTGGTCGACCTCGTCGTGCACTCGCTGAACAGTTCCTGGTCGGGGGCGGTGCTGCAGGGAGTGGAGGAGGCCGCGCACGACGCGGGCTTCGAGGTCGTCGTGTCCGCCGGGCTGACCCGCAAGCGGTGCGGCACTCCGGAACGGGGCTGGCTGGACAAGCTGATCGCCCGGGGTTCGTCCGGAGTGCTGTTCAACCTGGCCGAGTTGACGCCCTCCCAGTACGCCTGGCTGGAGCAGCACCGCATTCCGTTCGTGATGATCGACCCCGTGGTCGAGCCGCCGGCGGGAGTGGTGTCGGTGGGGGCGGCGAACTGGCAGGGCGGGGTGAGCGCGACGGAGCACCTGCTGGCGCTGGGCCATGAGCGGATCGCGGTGATCGCCGGGCACCGGCGCAGGATGTGCAGTACCGCGCGGGTGGCGGGCTACCGTTCGGCGCTGGCGTCGGCGGGCGTGCGACAGCGCCCGGAGTTCGTGCGGCACGCCGGTTTCGACAAGGCCGTCGCGCGGCAGCGGATGCTGGACCTCCTCGACCTGCCCGAGCCGCCCACGGCGGTCTTCGTGTGCTCGGACCGGATGGCGCTCGGCGTCTACGAGGCCCTGGCGGAGCGGGGGTTGAGCATCCCCGACGACATCAGCGTCGTCGGCTTCGACGATCTGCCGGAGGCCCGCTGGGCGACCCCGGCCCTCACCACGGTCCGCCAGCCGCTGTCCGAGATGGCGGCGACGGCCATGCGGCTGCTGGTGCGGATGATGGACGGCACGCGGCCGGAGGGGACGCGGACGGAGTTGTCGACGCGGTTGGTGGAGCGGGGCAGTACGGGGCGGGCACGGGGGTGAGGCCGCGTGGGCCGGCGCGTACCGGCCGCGGTGCTAGGGCCTGTCGTCAAATTCCCGCCTGCCCGGCGACGCCTGGCACGCCCTCCGGGCGGACGACGGGAACTTGACGACAGGCCCTAGGCCGCCGGCCAGACCGTCATGTCCACGTACAAAGAGCTCATCCCGGGGGTGTCCCACATGGCGGTCGACTTCAGTTGGATCACGAGCAGTGCGATGTCCCCGGAGGGATGCTTGACGCAGTACTCGGTTCCGGCGGCGGCCGAGGTCAAGGTCCAGTCACGGAACTCGTCACCCTTGGCGCCGCCGAGCAAAAGCCTGCACTCGTCGAAGGTGGTGCCCGGATCGCCGAACATCTGGACCATGTGGCTGCTGTCGCTCTCCAACGCACAGCCGATTTCCTTGCAGGTCAGACGGATGTCCCCCTTGCGGTCGTCGCGTGTGCCCGGCTTGTCGGCATGGATGTACAGGGAGTTGTCCTCGTCCAGCCGCTGCTGAGGGTAGGCGTGTGCGCGCGGCGGCCCGGACTCGGTCGGCGAGGGACTCGCCCCCTCTTCCGTCGAGTTCCCGGCCGCCGCGTCCGCCGCGTCCGCGCCTTTCGCCGAGGAGCCCGCCGACCGGCCGGACCTCGTCGGATCCGGCGTCGAGGACGAGGCGGTGTCCCGGTCCCGGGTGTCGTCGGTGTTCTGCCGGGCCTGCCAGACCAATCCGGTGATCAGCAGTACGCCCGCGGTCACCCCGGCTGCCGTTCTCACGGCGATACGGCGCCGTCGGCTCCCCCGCGGCTCCAACGCGGCCGGGACCGTCGCCCGTACAGGCGCGATCAACGGCTCCGTGCGTGCCGGTGTGTTCAGCGGTCTCGTGAGCGCCGTCCCGGGGTCGGGGACGGGCTCCGGGATCGTCGCCTGGGGCCCCGTGATGTCCCGCCAGACCGCCGGGCCGCCGCCCGCGTCGGCCTGTGGGCCGAGTTCTCGACGGCACCATTCGACGACCTCGGTCAGGGTGGCCCGGTGCGCCGGATCGGCGGCGAGGCAGCGGGCCAGCAGGGGCCGCAGGGGTTCGGGCAGGCGGGAGAGGTCGGGCTCGGAGTGGACGATGCGGTAGAGGACGGTGGCGGAGGGGCCATTGCCGTACAGGGGTTCGCCCAGGGCCGCGAACGCCGCCGTCTGGCCGAGCGCGAAGATGTCGGTGGCCGGGGTGATCTCCCCGGCGACGGCCTGTTCGGGCGCCATGAACTGGGGCGTGCCGACGGCGGCGCCGGTCGCCGTGTACGCGGTGAGGTCGGCGGCCAGCGAGATGCCGAAGTCGATGACGCGGGGCCCGTCGGCGGCCAGCAGGACGTTGGACGGCTTCAGGTCACGGTGCACGATCCCGGCGGCGTGGATGGCCGCCAGCGCCTCGGCCACGCCCGCCATCAGCCACAGCACGGCCGGGGCCGGCAGCGGTCCGCGCCTGTGCACGGCCTCCGCCAGTGAGGGTCCGGGGACGTAGAGCGTGGCCAGCCAGGGCGGGGTGCCGTCGGCGTCGGCGTCGATCAGCTCGGCGGTGTAGGCGCCCCGCACCCGCCGGGCGGCCTTGATCTCGCGGCCGAAGCGCCGCCGGAAGTCCGGGTCGTCGGCGAGTTCGGGGCGTACGACCTTGATCGCCACCGGTCGGCCGCCCGCGGTGTGGGAGAGGTAGACCCGGCCCATGCCACCCGCGCCGAGCCGGGCGGCGAGACGGTAGCCGGCGACCACCGGCGGATCGTCCGCCTGGAGTGGCTGGAACACGTCAGCCGCGTCGTTCACCGGTCCCCCTGATCCCCTGGTTCTCTGCTCCCCTGTCGCGCCGGTCCGATCATCCGTGCGACAGCAGCAGCCTAAAGGGTCTTCTGTGACCGCCGACCGGGGCGGGGACCCGAGGTGCCGCTTCCGGGGGCATGCCCCAGCGCTGATCAGATCCGGCCCGGCGGGCGAGCGGCACCGCGGTGTCGAAGCCGGTGGCGCCCCGCCCTCTTGCCGCACAGGTGTTCCATCGCGGAGCCGCCCCTGCGTAGCCTCGACCGCGATGAACACGATTCCCGCACGTCTTGACCACCTCGTCCTCGCAACTCCCGACCTGGCGGCGACGGTCGCCGACTTCACCCGGCGTACGGGGGTGGCGCCCGCTCCCGGCGGGGTGCACGTCGGCCGGGGAACCCGCAACTTCCTGGTGTCGCTGGGCGGAACCGGTTATCTGGAGATCATCGGCCCGGACCCGGAGCAGCCGGAGCCCGAGGGACCGCGCCCCTTCGATGTCGACGCGGTCAGCCGTGCGCGCACGGTCACCTGGGCGATCAGCCCGCCCGACCTGGACGCGGCGGTCGCGACCGCCCGGACCCGCGGTTACGACCCCGGCGACATCCGCCCCATGAGCCGCCGCACCCCCGACGGCACCCTGCTGGCGTGGCGGCTGACGGACGGCGACACCCAACACCCCTCCGGGCTGGTGCCGTTCCTCATCGACTGGGGCGGCACCCGCCATCCGTCGGCCTCCGGCCTGCCCGTGACTCCCCTGGTGTCGCTGTCCGCGACGGCTCCCGACCCCGCCGAGATCCACCGTCTGCTCGCCGCCCTGGACACCGAACTCACCGTCGCCGAAGGGCCGGTGGGGCTGACCTTCACGGTGGACACGCCGCTGGGCCCGGTCACCTTCGACTGACCGCGCAGGACCGGGGCGGCGGGCGGCTCGGAGTGTCGTACGCGGGCCCTTCAGGGGAGGGACGGTACGGCTCGGGCAACGGCTATTCCGGCGCCCGGGTGATGTCCGATTCCTTCAAGACCGCGATGCCCGAGGCTGCCTACGGTGGCCGTATGACTCCACGATTCGACGCCATCGGCCTGATCGTCTCCGACATGGCCGCCTCCGTCGCCTTCTACCACCGGCTGGGGTTCGCCTTCCCCGAGGGATCGGCGGACCAGCCGCACGTCGAGGCCGAACTGCCGGGCGGGCTGCGCCTGTTGCTCGACACCGAGGCGACGGTCCGCTCCTTCCACCCGGACTGGCGGCCGCCGGCCGGGGGCGGCAGCCGCACCGGCCTCGCCCTGCGCTGTGACAGCCCCGCCGAGGTGGACGCGGTGTACGAGGAGATGGTGAACGCCGGCCACCACGGCGAGCTCAAGCCGTGGGACGCCTTCTGGGGCCAGCGGTACGCGACCCTGCACGACCCGGACGGCAACGGCGTCGACCTGTTCGCCCCGCTACCGTCGGCCGAGTAGCCGCCCCAGCGGCACCCCCGCCAACTCCCTCACGTCCCGCGCGAGATGGGCCTGGTCGGCGTATCCGGCCCGGACCGCCGTCTCGCCGTAGGGCACCCCGTGCCGGGCGAGCCGCAGCGCCCGCTGGAGACGCAGCACCCGCGCCAGCGTCTTGGGGCCGTAGCCGAACGCGGCGAGGCTCCTGCGGTGCAACTGCCGGGCACCGAGCCCCAGATGATCGGCGGTGGCGGCGACGGGCCGGCCCGCGTCGAGAGCGTCGACGACCTGTCGCAGCAACGGGTCGGGAGCGTCGGCGTCGGCTGCCAGTCCCAGCGCCGCCTCTTCGAGCCCGCTCACGGGGTCGGCCGCGGCGTTCACGCGTGCGGTGAGCCGCCGTACGCGAGCGGCGGGCCAGAGATCGGCGAGCTCGACCCGCCGGTTGAGCACCTCGGGGGCGGGGACGCCGAGCACCGTGGGTGCGGTGCCGGGGAAGAAGCGGACACCGGCCCAGGCACTCCGTTCGCTCCCGGTGACGAAGGCACGGGTGTCGGGCCCCGCGACGAGCAGCCGCCCGTCGTGCCAGAGCAGATCCATGCAGCCGTCGGGCAGGACCCGCCCGGGCCCGGTCTCGCCGGGGGTGCTGGTCCAGACGACGGCACCCGGGAGCCGGGACGCCCTCTCCTCGTACACCGCGCCTACACCCCCCTCCCCCGGTGCTCCTGAGGACTCACCCCGTAGACCCTTTTGAACGCGCTCGACAGAGCGAACGCACTGCCGTACCCCACCTGCCGGGCGATCGCCTCCAGCGTCGCGTCGCCGTCCCGCAACCGGTCCGCCGCCAGTGCCAGCCGCCACCCGGTCAGATACGTCATCGGCGGCTCCCCCACCAGTTCCGTGAACCGGCGCCCCAGTGCCGCGCGGGAGACCCCCGCCTTCATCGCGAGCGACGCCACCGTCCACGGGTGGGCCGGATCGTCCTGGACGAGCCTGAGCACCCGGCCCACCACCGGGTCGGCGAGCGCCCGGTACCAGCCGGGAGCCGCCGCGTCCGGGCGGGAGAACCAGGCGCGCAGCGCGGCGATGACGAGCAGGTCGAGGAGGCGGTCCAGGACGACCTCCTGGCCGGGTTCCTCGCGGACGACCTCCGCCATGAGCAGCGGCGTGAGCGGGCAGTCCCACACCTCGGGGGTGAGCGTCAGCAGCGGGGGCAGGGCGTCCAGCAGGCGCCCGCTGACCTCGCCCGGCCAGAGGTAGGTGCCGATGAGCAGCACGGCCGACCCGTCGAGCCGGTCGCCCCAGGTGCGGACGCCGAGGTCCATGACTCCGTTGAGGGAGCGGCCGTCGGGGTAGCGGCACTCCCCGCCCGGCAGGATCAGTGCCTGCGGCTCGGTGCCGGGATCGTCGGCGCAGGTGTACGGGTCGGGGCCGCGGGCGATGGCGAGGTCGCCGGCGCGCAGCCGGACCCTCCCCCGGCCTTCGGCCGGGGGGACCCCCGTCTCGCTTCGCTCGCCCGCGTCCGGCGTGATCCATGCCTCGCCGCGGACCATGAGCATGACGGTGAGCGGGGCGCGGTCCTCGACGCGCACGCTCCAGGGCGGTTCGAAGCACGCCCGGATCATGAAGGCGCCCCGCGCGCGGGGTCCTTCGAGGAGGCCTGCGAGAGCGTCCATGGCGTCAGCGTAGACGTCCGCGCATGGGAATGAGCCGTTCGGCGATGGGGTCCCGGCGGGACCGGGCGTCGACTCGGAGGCAGGACGCGGAACGCGAAGGACATGACGGTGGTGACGGGCGGAGCGAGCGGGTGACGGACGGGGTGCGCCGGGTGCTGGGGCGGGCGCCCCGGGACGTCGCGGAGTTCGTCCGGGAGTCCGCCGCGGCCTGGGCGTAGGGCCTGTTGTGAAAGTCGCGTCGTCCGTCCGGAGGCCGGGCGTCGCGGGGCGGGCGGGACTTTCGCAACCGGCCCTGACGGCTACGAGCCGTCGGCCGACTTGTGCGGCGGGTGGGTGCTCTTCACATGGGTGCGCAGCCTCGACGTCACGTCCTCCGGCGGCAGGAAGCGGGACCAGCGCTCCGGGAACTCGGAGGGCATGTCCGGGTCGTCGGGGTCGTCCGGGTCGCTCTCCCGGTGGGCGGCGGCCCGGGCCACGTACTCGGCGACCTGCGCCTCGCGGACCCGCTCGTTCGCCGCGCGGGCCGCCGCCGTGGCCGCGGCCGGCCAGACGCGGTCGATGGCGGCGTTGACGGCGGCGCCCACGAGGACGGCGAAGGCGGAGACGCCGATCCAGAGCATGACCGCGACGGCGGCGGCGAGCGAGCCGTAGATCGAGGCGCCCTCGATGGTGTTGGTGAGGTAGATGCGCAGCAGGAAGCTGCCCAGCACCCACATGGCGAGGGCGACGAGGGAGCCGGGGACGTCCTCGATCCAGGGGGACCGGACGGGCACCGAGACGTGGTAGAGCGTGGTCAGGAAGGCGATGGACAGCACGATCACCACGGGCCAGTACAGCACCTGGACCACCGTGGCCGACCAGGGCACGATGCGGACGACCGCGTCGGGGCCCGCGACCATCAGGGGCAGCGCGATCGAGCCGATGACCAGGGCGGCGAGGAAGAGCAGGAACGCCACCACGCGGGTCTTGACGATGCCGCGGACGCCGTCGAGGCCGTACATGACGGTGATGGTGTCGATGAAGACGTTCACCGCACGGGAGCCGGACCACAGGGCGAAGAGGAAGCCGATGGAGATGACGTCGGGGCGGCCGCCCTTCATGACGTCGTCGAGGATCGGCTGGGCGATCTGCCGGACGCCCTTGTCGGACAGGACGGTGCGGGACGCCTCCAGGAGGTTGGCCTCCAGGCTGCTGATGGAGTCGGTGCCGGTCCAGTCGTCGACGTAGCCGAGCAGGCCGATCATGCTGAGCAGCAGCGGCGGCACGGACAGCAGGGTGAAGAAGGCTGCCTCGGCGGCGAGGCCGAGGATGCGGTACTCCATGCAGGAGTTGACGGTGTCCTTGAGCAGCAGCCAGGCAGTCCTGCGCTTGGAGACGTTCCGGTAGAGGGCACGCGCCCGGTGGAGACGGCCGGAGGGGGGCCGCTGGGGGGATTCACTTGCTGGCTGCACGACCTAAAGGTATCCGCCGTACGAGGCTGCACTCATCCTGCGCGGGTCCGCCGTCGCGGCGATTCGAGGGATTTTCCTGTCATGTTCCCGTTGGCCGGATTATTCGGTCACTCACCTGAACTGCCTGTTCGGAATTTCCGCGGGGCCCGAAAAGCGCCAATGTCCTTAATTGCCTTGAATCATTCATGATTTTCCGGAAAGAATAGGGATCACCTGTGTTGCGCATGCCGAGGGCTCCTCGGGCGCAGCCGTCACGGGGGATTTCGCACGGGGGACTCGCACGGGGAAACTCACACGCCGCTGACCACGGACCGCCCGCTCCCGCCGCGTCGCCTCACGCGCTTCTCACCGCCCCCGGGATCCGCACCCTTCACCGAGGTGAGGCCATGAACTCGATCCCGCAGTGGACCCGCGACCCCAGGCCCGGCAGCGCCGAGTACGAGCTCCCGCTCCCCCGCCGCCTGCCCGCGGAACCGGCCGCGGTCCGGGCCGCGCACGCCAAGGTGCTGGCCGCTCTGTCCGCCGAGCCCGACGAGTCGGTCCTCCGCGTGGACGTCACGGACGGCACCCTGCGGCTGCGCTACCGCACCGACGTCCTCGACCGCGAGGCAGCCGCCCGGATCGCCGGCTACCACCTCGCCGCCCTCGCCGTCCCGGACCGGCCCAGCCTGCTGTCGGAGGCCGAGCTCCGCCGCCAGCTGGAGGAGCTGGCGGGCCCGGCCCGGGAGCTGCCGGGGCACCGCGCGCACGAGCTGTTCGAGGAGCGGGCGGCCCTGCACCCGGACGCCGTGGCCGTCGTCTCGGCGGACGGGCAGCACACCTACGGCGAGCTCAACTCCAGGGCCAACCGCGTCGCGCGGGCGCTGCTCGCCCACGGGCTGAGGGCCGAGGGCGTCGTCGCGGTGCTCATGGAGCGCAACCTCGACTGGCCGGCCGCGGTGCTCGGGCTCCTCAAGGCGGGCGGGGTGTGTCTGCCGATCGAGCCGCAGCTCCCGGTCGGGCCGATGCGGACGATGCTCAACCGCGCGGACTACAGCCTCATCCTCAGCAAGGACTCCCTGGCCACGGCCTATGCCGGAGACTACGCGGACACCGACCTCGGGCTGCCCGTGGCCGCCGACCGGCTCGCCCACATCCGCTTCACGTCCGGCTCCCCGGGCGAGCAGGCCACGGGCGTGATGTACGAGCACGCCGGTCTCCTCAACCACCTCCTCGCCAAGATCGACGACCTCGGCATCGGCCCCGGGGACGTGGTCGCGCAGACCGCTGCGCAGCGCTCGGGCGCCGCCCTGTGGCAGTTGCTGTCCGCGCTGCTGGTGGGCGGGCGGACGCTGCTGGTCGGGCAGGAGGCGATCCGGGACGTACCGCGCTTCGCCGACACGATCGAGCGTGCCGGGGTGACCGTGCTGGAGGTCGAGCCGTGGTGTCTGGCGCCCCTGCTGGACGAATTGGAGCGGCGACCGCGCGAACTCCCGGCGCTGCGGCGGGTGTCGGTGACCGGCGGGGCGGTACCCCAGGAGCAGGCGCGCCGCTGGTTCGCGGCCCTGCCCGGCGTACCGCTGGTCAACACCTATGGCGTGGACGGCACTTCGGGCGACATCCAGCACGGCGTCCTGCACGGCGTGCCGTCCGGACCCCGGGCGCCACTGGGACGGCCGATCGCCAACGTACGGATGTACGTCGTCGACGAGCGGCTGGTGCCCGTGCCGCTGGGCGCGCCCGGCGAGATCGTGGTCTCCGGGGTGTGCGTGGGCCGCGGGTACGTGGGCGATCCCGAGCGGAGCCGGACGGCGTTCGCCGAGGACCCGTACCGGCCGGGCGAGCGGCTGTACCGCAGCGGCGACCTGGGGCGCCGGCTGCCGGACGGGGGGCTGGAGATCCTGGGGCGCCGGGACGGACGGGCGGAGTTCCGCGGTTCCCGTGTCGACATCGGCGAGATCGAGAGCGCGCTGCTGCGGGTGCCCGGCGTCCGCGACGCCGCCGTGGTGGTCGTACGGGACACCCGGCCGGTCGCCTTCTGCGCGGGCCCGGAACCGGTCGAACCGGCCGCCGTCCGGAGCGAGCTGGCCGCCTCGCTGCCGCCGCACATGGTCCCGCCCGTCGTCCACTGGCGCGAGCGGCTGCCGGTGACCGCCGACGGCGGGACGGACCGGCGGACCCTCACCGCGCGCGCCGCGAACCTGGACGCGCCCGGTGTTCCCGGCGGCTCGCGGCCCTGGTCCTCGAGAACGTCGCCTGGCGTCCCCTGATCGCGCACCGCACGGGCCCGCTCGACCGGCCCGCCCGAGGGCACCGCCCCGCCCCGCCGCCCCGGCAGGAGTGAGAGCACGGGGCCGGACGCGCAGGCCGCGGGGCCGCGGGCCGCGCCTCCGGTCGGGGCGGGGCGGTAAGTTCGCGGGTATGGCAGGCAGCACCCACAGCGTGACCAACCAGCCCCCGCCCCTGACCGGCCACGACGTCTTCACCGCCGACAAAGCACTGGTCGCGGCGGTGGAACGGCACGTGGCACCCGACACCCTGGACGACGTGCGCGGTGAGCTGGAGGCCCTGGGCCGGGCCTCCGGTTCGGCGCAGCTCCAGGAATGGGCCGTCCAGGCCGACCAGAACCCGCCCCGCCTCAGGACCCACGACCGCTACGGCCACCGCGTCGACGAGGTCGACTTCCACCCCGCCTGGCACCGCCTCCTCGGCAAGGGCGTCGCGGCCGGCCTCACCGCCGCCTGGAACCGCCCCGCGGGCCATGTGCGGCGCGCGGCGGCGTTCCTGGTCTGGACGCAGGTGGACGCCGGCAACCTCTGCCCCCTGTCGATGACGCACGCCGCCGTACCGGCCCTGCGCGCCGAGCCCGCCCTCGCCGAGGCGTGGGAACCACGGCTGACGTCGATGGTCTACGACCGTGAGGCGCGTCCCGCGCACCGGAAGGCCGGCGCCCTGTTCGGGATGGCCATGACGGAGAAGCAGGGCGGCAGCGACGTACGGGCGAACACGACGACCGCGACGCCGCTCGCGGAGGAGGGGGCGTACGAGCTGACGGGACACAAATGGTTCTGCTCGGCGCCCCTGTCCGACGGCTTCCTCGTCCTGGCCCGGGCTCCGGAAGGCCTCACCTGTTTCCTCCTCCCCCGCGTCCTGGACGACGGCACCCGCAACCCGTTCCGCATCCAGCGGCTGAAGGACAAGCTGGGCAACCGTTCCAACGCCTCGGCGGAGGTGGAGTTCGAGGGGACGTGGGCCCGCCGGGTGGGCGAGGAGGGGCGCGGGGTGCGGACCATCATCGAGATGGTCGCGGCGACCCGGCTCGACTGTGTCCTCGGCTCCGCGGGCCTGATGCGGCAGGCCGTGTCGCAGGCGGTCCACCACTGCACGCACCGCGCGGCGTTCGGCGCGAAGCTGGTCGACCAGCCGCTGATGCGCAATGTCCTGGCCGACCTCGCGGTGGAGTCGGAGGCGGCGACCACCCTCGCGCTCCGGCTGGCGGCCGCGTACGACGACGGCGGCGAGCAGGAGCGGGCGTTCCTGCGGATCGCGGTACCGGCCGCCAAGTACTGGGTGACCAAGCGCTGCCCGCCGCTGGTCGTCGAGGCCGCGGAGTGCCTGGGCGGCAACGGCTACGTCGAGGACTCCGGCCTGCCCCGCCTGGTACGGGAGTCCCCGCTCAACTCGATCTGGGAGGGCGCGGGGAACATCCAGGCCCTGGACGTCCTGCGGGCCCTGCAACGCGAGCCGGTCGCCTTCAACGCGTACCTCCAGGAGGTCGGGAAGTCCCGCGGTGCCGACCACCGCCTCGACGCGGCGATCAAGGACCTGCTGACGGACCTCGCCGACCTGGACGGCGTCGAGGCGCGGGCACGGCGCCTGACGGAGCGGCTGGCGCTGGTCCTCCAGGGGTCACTGCTGGTCCGCTTCGCACCACCGGAGGTGGCGGACGCGTTCTGCGCGTCCCGGCTGGGCGGAGACGCGGGCGCCTCCTTCGGAACCCTGCCGTCGACGCTGGACTTGACGTCGGTGGTGAACAGGTCCCGCCCAGTGGAGTAGCCGAGGGGCGCGGGGAACCGCGCGACCCACCAGGATCAAGCCCGCAGCCGCCATCCGGCGTCAAGAGGCGGCCCGGACCGCGAGAAACCGCCAAACCGACGGACGGCAGGGGGTGGTGCTGCGCCGACACGGCACCACCCCCGCCTTGGCCCGTTCGAGGCCGGGAACGCCGCTCGGGACGGCGTCGCTCAAGTTTCAACCAGCTACGCCGCGTTCACCAGGGTTGCAGGGGGTTGCAACTTGCTGCTGTCTGTGGCCGGACTGTATCCCTCCGCGACGGACGAACGGCACTATGAGACGAACAGTCAGGACGGACACCCCGGCCGTGGCCGAAAGGCGGCGGGGAACCGGTTGTCAGCAGTACCCCCGGGAGGACCAGTGGCGCTCTCGCCGACGGACGTCACGCAGTTGGCCGCCGTGGACGCGGCACGGGCGGCACGGGTGCTGAGCGGCGTCCGCTCCGCCGCGCTCTCCGGCCGGCGGGCGCCGGTGGCGCCCCGCCCGGTGATCGAGCAGTCGTGGGACCGGATGCTGCGCGGCGGCGTCGACCCCGAGCACGACTTCCGCACCGGGCTGCTGCCCCGGGAGGAGGTGCAGCGGCGCCGGGAGAGCTCGGAGCTCAGACATGTCCTGCCGGTGCTGCGCGAGGGGCTGCTGTCGGTCGCGGACACCGCCCACCACATCATGGTGGTCGCCGACGAGGAGGGCCGGGTGCTGTGGCGGGAGGGCAGCTCCCCGGTGCTGCGCAAGGCCGACGGGACCGGGTTCGAGGTCGGCGCCGACTGGCGGGAGGGTGTCGTCGGCACCAACGGCATCGGCACCCCGGTGGTGGCACGCCGGCCGGTGCAGGTCTTCGCCTCGGAGCACTTCGTGCGTTCGCAGACCTCCTGGACCTGCACCGGGGCGCCGATCACCGATCCGCGGGACGGCCGGCTGATCGGCGTCGTGGATGTGAGCGGACCGCTGGAGACGATGCACCCGGCCACGCTCGCCTGGGTCGAGTCGGTGGCCAAGCTCGCCGAGGCGCGGCTGCGTGAGCGGCATCTGTCCTCGCTGGAGCAACTGCGGGCGGTGGCGGCGCCGGTGCTGGCGCGGCTCGGCGGCCGGGCGGTGGTGGTGGACCGGGACGGCTGGACGGCGGCGGTGGCCGGAATGCCGTACCAGAGCCGGGTCGCGTTGCCCAAGTCGCTGTCGGCGGGCCAGCAATGGCTGCCGACGCTGGGGCTGTGCGCGGTGGAGCCGCTGGCCGGGGGCTGGTTGGTGCGGCCGTCCGACGAGCCGCTGCCGCGAGGCACCAGCCGGATCGTGCTGGATCTGTCGCAGCCGCGCCGCTGGTCGATGACGGTGTCCGGGGGCGCCGGGACCTGGAGTCATGAACTGAGCCCCCGGCACGCCGAGTTGCTGTATCTGCTGGCGCTGCACCGCAGCGGGCGCAGTGCGGCGGGCCTGGCCGCGGACCTGTTCGGCGATCCGGGCCGCACGGTGACGGTGCGGGCGGAGATGTCGCGGGTGCGCCGCTATCTCGGGGGGTTTCTGGAGCATCGGCCGTATCGTTTCTGCGAGGGTGCCGAGGTCGAGGTGCTGCTTCCCGACGACCCGCGCGACCTGCTGCCGCACTCCACGGCCCCGGCGGTGGCCGGGAATCGGCTGGCACACCGGACCCCCTGAACGCCCGGACCCCCCGAACGCCTCGAACAGCGGCATCTTCCGCATATTTGCGGGGTCTTCGTCCCCGGCACGCCCGGACTGCCGTAGCATCCCTCTACGGGCCACCCCACCTGTGCCATGGTCAACGCACGGATCACCAGGCGCAGTTGGCTCGCCTCGGGAGGTACGACATGATGCACCGCGGAAGACACCGCAGGCGGAAGCGGGGCAAGGCGCTGCGCGCGTTCCTGGCCGGGACCGCCCTCGCGCTCACCGCCGCGGCCACCATGATCAGCGCCTCGCAGGCCACCGTCGCCGCCGATCCGGGCGCCCTGAAGCCGCTCGCCACCGCTGCCGAGACCGATGCGCTGCGGCTGCGCGAGCAGTTGGAGCCGCGGTCCGCCCTCGACCGGCTCGCCTCCGCGATGGGGAAGCCGGAGGGGGTCGGTGCCGTCCTCGCCGACGCCGACCACACCCTGCGCGCCGCGGCCGACTGCGGCCCGGCCGAGCGCCGGGCCCTGCCCGTCGAGCCCGCGGCCACCCGCGCCTACTGCTGGGACGCCGCCGACACCCGCTCCTGGCACCCCGGCGCGGTCACCACCTCGGGCGACGCCGACGACGACGGCCTGTGGGGGCAGAACCGGGTGATCCTCTCCGCCTGGAGCCAGGGCGCCCGCGGCCCGGCCCGGGTCGCGTTCATCGACGCCAACGACCTCGACCGCCTCGCCTACGCCTGGGTGCTGCTCGCCGTCCCGGTCGACGGCGGTCGCGACTACCGCGCGCTCGACTCGCAGGTCTCCGGCATGGTCTGGTACCAGGACAAGCTGCTGGTCACCGCCGCCGGCGGGCTGTACGTCTACGACATGAACCGCGTCCAGCGCGCCACGACGGACGCCTCCGCCGTCGGCCGGGTGGACGGCGGCTGGGCGGCGCACGGCGAGCGCTGGGTCCTGCCCGCCGTCGGCGCCTACCGCGCCGGCGCCACGCGTCCCGACTACCTCTCCCTGGACCGCAGCACCTCCCCCGACAGCCTGGTCGCGAGCGACTGGGTCTCCAAGGACAGCGACCGCAGCGTCCGGCTGTGGCGGTACGGCCTCAGCTCGTCCTCCGATCGCACCGGACTGCTCACCACGGACCCCGCCGGGTACACGCCCGTCAACGAGGCGTACGAGACGCGGACACCCGGTGTCGGGGCCGTGCTGTCGTACCGGTCCGAGTGGTACCTGGGCCGCACCGCGGCGGATGACCGGGACGGCCGCGGGACGCTGTGGCGGCAGGACGCGACCGGCGCCCGTGCGATCCGCTGCGGCACCGACGAGACCACCCGCTGCTGGAGCGGCGCGGCGGAGTCCCTGTCGTACTGGGAGGCGACCGGCGAGGTCTGGTCCCAGTCGGGACGGATGCTGTTCGCGCTGCCGCTGAGCACGATCGACAGTTCCCTGGGCTGAATCGACAGATCTCCGGGGCGATCGGCTGATCCCTGGACTGATCGACAAATCCTTGGGCTGATCGACAGATCCCCGGGCCGGATGATTGCCTGGGGGGCATGCCCAACATCCCCGTGACCACCTGGTCCCTCGAACAGACCTCCCCGACCGACCTCCTCCCGGCCGCCGCGCCGGAGGGCGATGTGCGGGTCGTCCGCTCCGAGGTGCCCTCGCCCGAGTTCAGCCGTTTCCTCTACGCATCCGTCGGCGGCGACATCCGCTGGATCGACCGGCTGGGCTGGTCGTACGCCCAGTGGGAGGAGCACCTCAACCGGGCGGGCGTGGAGACGTGGGTGGCGTACGACCGGGGCACGCCCGCGGGCTACGTGGAGCTGGAGCCGCAGGACGACGGTGTCGTGCAGATCGTCTACTTCGGGCTGATCCCGGGCTTCCGCGGTCGGCGGATCGGCGGTCATCTGCTGTCGTACGGGGCCGCGCGCGCGTGGGATCTCGCGGACCGCTGGCCGGGCCTGACGGACACCAAGCGGGTGTGGCTGCACACGTGCAGCCTGGACGGCGAGCACGCGATGGCGAACTACCAGCGCCGGGGCTTCACCCTCTTCGACACCAAGGTCGAGGAGCAGCCGGAGGTCACCGAGCCCGGTCCCTGGCCGGGGGCCTACCGCGTCTGACCTGCGTGGACAAGACCTCCCGCAGCGCATGTGATCGACGCCACCATTGTCTCGCGCATCGAGACAAGGGTGTCCGCATAATGGACGAAGCTGGACTGTGTCCAGATCGCCGTGACACGCTTCCGTCATGTCTGGAACTGGAATTGCCTTGGTGAGTCGGCGGCACGTCGACCTCGGCCGCATGTCCAGCGCCATCTGTCCGGCGCGCTAGCGAGAGCCGCAGCCGCCCGACATCTCCTGATCACCTGCTTTCCCCGCGCAATGTCGCGCACGCTTACCCATGCGCCTGTATGCGCAGGTCAGAGCCGCATTCCCGCCTGTCCCGAAGGACGTAACAACCATGGCCGCCACCCCGCAGAACCCTGCCGCCGCGACTCCCCGCCGCAAGGTGAGCCGTCACCGCGGCGAGGGTCAGTGGGCCGCGGGGCACCACACCCCGCTGAACGGCAACGAGCAGTTCAAGAAGGACGACGACGGTCTCAATGTGCGGACACGCATTGAGACGATCTACTCCAAGCGCGGGTTCGACTCGATCGACCCCAACGACCTGCGCGGCCGGATGCGCTGGTGGGGCCTCTACACCCAGCGCAAGCCCGGGATCGACGGCGGCAAGACCGCGATCCTGGAGCCGGAGGAGCTGGACGACAAGTACTTCATGCTGCGGGTGCGGATCGACGGCGGACGCCTCACCACCCAGCAGCTGCGTGTCATCGGCGAGATCTCCGAGGAGTTCGCCCGCGGCAGCGCCGACATCACCGACCGGCAGAACATCCAGCTGCACTGGATCCGCATCGAGGACGTTCCCGAGATCTGGAACCGCCTGGAGGCGGTCGGGCTCTCCACGACCGAGGCCTGCGGCGACTGCCCGCGTGTCGTCATCGGCTCGCCGGTCGCCGGCATCGCCGAGGACGAGATCATCGACGGCACCTGGGCGATCGACGAGATCCACGAGCGCTACATCGGCAGCCACGAGTTCTCCAACCTGCCGCGCAAGTTCAAGACGGCGATCTCCGGCTCCCCGTTGCTGGACGTGGTCCACGAGATCAACGACGTCGCGTTCGTCGGCGTCGAGCACCCCGAGCACGGTCCCGGCTTCGACGTGTGGGTCGGCGGCGGCCTGTCCACCAACCCCAAGTTCGGCGTCCGGCTCGGCGCCTGGGTGCCGCTGGAGGAGGTCCCGGAGGTGTGGGCCGGCGTGGTCGGCATCTTCCGTGACTGGGGTTACCGGCGCCTTCGTACGAGGGCCCGCCTGAAGTTCCTCGTCGCCGACTGGGGCCCGGAGAAGTTCCGCCAGGTCCTGGAGGACGACTACCTCAAGCGCAAGATGGCCGACGGCCCCGCGCCCGCCGAGCCCGCGGGCCGCTGGCGCGACCACGTCGGTGTGCACCGGCAGAAGGACGGCCGCTACTACGTCGGCTTCGCCCCGCGCGTCGGCCGCGTCGACGGCGCCACCCTCACGAAGATCGCCGAGGTCGCCGAGGCCCACGGCTCGGGCCGGGTCCGGACCACCGTCGAGCAGAAGATGATCATCCTCGATGTCGAGGAGGCGCAGGTCGAGCCGCTGGTCGAGGCCCTCGGGGCACTGGACCTGACGGCCAAGCCCTCCCCGTTCCGGCGCGGCACCATGGCCTGCACCGGCATCGAGTACTGCAAGCTCGCCATCGTCGAGACCAAGCAACGCGGCTCCTCCCTGATCGACGAGCTGGAGCGCCGCATCCCGGACTTCGACGAGCCGCTCACCATCAACCTCAACGGCTGCCCGAACGCCTGCGCCCGTATCCAGGTGGCGGACATCGGTCTCAAGGGCCAGCTGGTCCTCAACGACCAGGGCGAGCAGGTCGAGGGCTACCAGGTGCACCTCGGCGGCGCGCTGGGCCTGGAGGCCGGCTTCGGCCGCAAGGTCCGCGGCCTGAAGGTCACCTCCGAGGAGCTGCCCGACTACGTCGAGCGCGTCCTGAAGCGGTTCCAGGCCGAGCGCGAGGAAGGCGAGCGGTTCGCCGCCTGGGCCTCGCGGGCCAGCGAGGAGTCGCTGTCATGAGCGAGCGGGCCGCCCCCTTCTACTGCCCCTACTGCGGCGACGAGGACCTGCGCCCGTCCGAGCAGGGTCACGGCGCGTGGGAATGCGCGGCCTGCAATCGCGCATTCCAGCTGAAGTTCCTCGGGCTGCTCGCCCGGGGTCTCCAGCCCGACACCGCAGGGGGAGAAGAGATATGACCGCCGTTCAGGAAGAACGTACGACCGACGAGTTGAAGGCTCTCGCCGAGCAGGCGGGACGGGATCTTGAAGACGCCTCCGCCCTTGAGATCCTCCAGTGGGCGGTCGACACCTTCGGCAAGCGCTTCTGCGTGACCTCCTCGATGGAGGACGCGGTCGTCGCCCATCTCGCGTCCCGCGTGATGAAGGGCGTGGACGTCGTCTTCCTCGACACCGGCTACCACTTCGAGGAGACCATCGGCACCCGGGACGCGGTCGAGGCCGTGATGGACGTCAACGTCATCACGCTCACCCCGCGCCAGACGGTCGCCGAGCAGGACGCGGAGTACGGCCCCAAGCTGCACGACCGCGACCCCGACCTGTGCTGCAAGCTGCGCAAGGTGCAGCCCCTGGAGCAGGGCCTGACGAACTACCTGGCCTGGGCGACCGGCCTGCGCCGCGACGAGTCCCCGACCCGGGCGAACACCCCGGTCGTCGGCTGGGACGAGAAGCGCCAGAAGGTCAAGATCTCCCCGATCGCCCGCTGGACGCAGGACGACGTGGACGCGTACGTCCAGGAGCACGGCGTCCTCACCAACCCGCTGCTGATGGACGGTTACGCGTCCGTCGGCTGCGCCCCCTGCACCCGCCGGGTGCTGGAGGGCGAGGACGCGCGCGCCGGCCGCTGGGCCGGGCGGGCCAAGACCGAGTGCGGGCTGCACGGATGACCGCCCTCATCGACGCCACTGAGAAGGAGTTGCACGTGACGACCGGAGCCACCGTCTGGCTCACGGGTCTGCCGAGTGCCGGCAAGACCACCATCGCGTACGAGCTGGCCGGCCGGCTGCGCGAGGAGGGCCACCTCGTCGAGGTGCTCGACGGCGACGAGATCCGCGAGTTCATCTCCGCGGGCCTCGGCTTCAGCCGCGAGGACCGGCACACCAACGTGCAGCGCATCGGCTTCCTCGCCGAACTGCTCGCCCGCAACGGCGTCAAGGCGCTCGTCCCGGTGATCGCGCCGTACGCGGACAGCCGCGAGGCGGTGCGCAAGCGCCACCAGGAGAGCGGGGCGGCCTACCTGGAGATCCATGTGGCGACTCCGGTCGAGGTGTGCTCCGTACGCGATGTGAAGGGTCTGTACGCCAAGCAGGCCGCGGGCGAGCTGTCCGGGCTGACCGGCGTCGACGACCCGTACGAGGCTCCCGAGACGCCCGATCTGCGCATCGAGTCCCAGAACCAGACCGTCCAGGAATCCGCGGCCGCGGTCCACGCGCTGCTCACCGAGAGGGGACTGGCATGACGACGACCGTTGCCACGGTGACGGAGGGCACGCAACAGCCGTACGCCCTCTCGCACTTGGACGCGCTGGAGTCCGAGGCGGTGCACATCTTCCGCGAGGTGGCGGGTGAGTTCGAGCGGCCGGTGATCCTGTTCTCCGGCGGCAAGGACTCCATCGTCATGCTGCACCTGGCGCTGAAGGCCTTCGCCCCGGCCGCGATCCCCTTCTCGCTGCTGCACGTGGACACCGGGCACAACTTCCCCGAGGTCCTCGACTACCGCGACCGTGCGGTCGCCCGGCACGGGCTGCGCCTGCATGTCGCCTCCGTGCAGGACTACATCGACCGCGGAGTGCTCAAGGAGCGTGCGGACGGCACCCGCAACCCGCTCCAGACCCTCCCGCTGACCGAGAAGATCCAGGCGGAGAAGTTCGACGCGGTCTTCGGCGGCGGGCGCCGGGACGAGGAGAAGGCCCGGGCCAAGGAACGGGTGTTCTCCCTGCGCGACGAGTTCTCCCAGTGGGACCCGCGCCGCCAGCGCCCCGAGCTGTGGAACCTCTACAACGGCCGCCACGCCCCCGGCGAACACGTCCGCGTCTTCCCCCTGTCCAACTGGACCGAGCTGGACGTCTGGCAGTACATCGCCCGCGAGGGCATCGAACTGCCGGAGATCTACTTCGCGCACGAGCGTGAGGTGTTCCAGCGGGCCGGCATGTGGCTGACCGCGGGCGAGTGGGGCGGCCCGAAGGAGACCGAGACCGTCGAGAAGCGCCTCGTGCGCTACCGCACCGTCGGCGACATGTCCTGCACCGGTGCCGTCGACTCCGACGCCGTGACGCTGGAGCAGGTGATCACGGAGATCGCCGCCTCCCGGCTGACCGAGCGCGGCGCGACCCGCGCCGACGACAAGATGTCCGAGGCCGCGATGGAAGACCGCAAGCGCGAGGGGTACTTCTAAGCATGAGCACGACCACTTCCGAGGCGCTCTCGGAGACGACCCTGCTGCGGTTCGCGACCGCGGGCTCCGTCGACGACGGCAAGTCCACCCTCGTCGGCCGGCTGCTGCACG
>NZ_QFRX01000001.1:2479622-2537596 GCF_003143935.1 Streptomyces sp. Act143
ACTGACGGTGATCCTCATCGACGCCCGCAACGGTGTCGTCGAACAGACCCGTCGGCACGCGGCGCTCGCGGCCCTGCTGCGCGTCCCGCACGTCGTCCTCGCCGTCAACAAGATGGACCTCGTCGGCTACCAGGAGTCCGTGTTCGCCGCGATCGCCGAGGAGTTCACGGCGTACGCGACCGAGCTGGGCGTCCCCGAGGTCACCGCGATCCCGATCTCGGCGCTCGCCGGTGACAACGTGGTGGAGCCGTCCGCGAACATGGACTGGTACGGCGGCCCGACCGTCCTGGAGCACCTGGAGACGGTCCCGGTCATCCACGACCTGAGCCACTGCCACGCGCGCCTGCCCGTGCAGTACGTGATCCGTCCGCAGACCGCCGAGCACCCGGACTACCGCGGGTACGCCGGTCAGATCGCCGCCGGTTCCTTCCGCGTCGGCGAGCAGATCACCGTGCTGCCGTCGGGCCGCTCCACGAAGATCGCCGCCATCGACCTGCTCGGCGAGCCGGTCGACGTCGCCTGGACGACCCAGTCGGTGACCCTCCTGCTGGAGGACGACATCGACATCTCGCGCGGCGACCTGATCGTGCCCAGCAAGGACGCGCCGCCGACCACGCAGGACATCGAGGCGACCGTGTGCCATGTCGCCGACGCCCCGCTGACCGTCGGCCACCGCGTGCTGCTCAAGCACGGCACCCGCACGGTGAAGGCGATCGTCAAGGACATCCCGTCCCGTCTCACGCTCGACGACCTGTCCCTGCACCCGCACCCGGGACAGCTCGTCGCCAACGACATCGGCCGCGTGAAGATCCGCACCGCGGAGCCGCTGCCGGTGGACTCCTACGCCGACTCCCGGCGCACGGGCTCGTTCATCCTGATCGACCCCAGCGACGGCACCACGCTCACCGCGGGCATGGTCGGCGAGTCCTTCGCGTCCCCCGAGCCCGTCAAGGACGAGGCCGAGGACGACGGGTGGGACTTCTGACATGAATGCCTCCGACTACTTCTCCACGTTCGCGAAGGAGGGCGGCCGCGTGGGCAGCGGTGCGCTCGGCAGCGGGCAGGGCGGAGTCGCGCGATGTGTGCGCTGACGTACGCGCACCGCATGCGCGCCCGCACCCCCCACCGCCGTAGACGCAGACCTGCCGACCTCCCGGCCACGACCTGAGACCGTGACCGCCGGGCCTCCGAGAGGAACACCTCCCGTGCCTGCTCCAGCTGCACTTCGCCGCACCTTCGCGGTTTTGGCCGCGCTCCCGTTGCTGACCCTCGCCGCGTGCGGCTACGGCTCCCAGGCCAAGGACGACGACACCGTCAAGGTCGCCGCCGGGGCGAAGAAGGTCGACGGACTCGACTCCGTCCGGATCGGCTACTTCGGCAACCTCACGCACGGCACCGCGCTCGTCGCGCGTGAGCAGGGCCTCTTCCAGAAGGAACTCGGCGCGACCGAGGCGAAGTACGCGACCTTCAACGCCGGACCCTCCGAGATCGAGGCGCTCAACTCCGGCTCGATCGACATCGGCTGGATCGGCCCGTCCCCGGCGATCAACGGCTACACCAAGTCCGGCGGCAAGAACCTGAAGATCATCGGGGGTTCGGCGTCCGGCGGCGTGAAGCTCGTCGTCGACCCGGACAAGATCAAGTCCTTGAAGGACGTCAAGGGCAAGAAGATCGCCACCCCGCAGCTCGGCAACACCCAGGACGTGGCGTTCCTCAACTGGATCGCGGAGCAGGGCTGGAAGGTCGACGCGCAGAGCGGCAAGGGCGACGTCACCGTCGTCCGCACCGACAACAAGATCACCCCGGACGCCTACAAGTCCGGTTCCGTCGACGGCGCGTGGGTGCCGGAGCCGACCGCGTCGAAGCTGGTCGCCGAGGGCGGCAAGGTGCTCCTCGACGAGGCGTCCCTGTGGCCCGACAAGAAGTTCGTGATCACGAACATCATCGTCCGGCAGGGCTTCCTCAAGGACCACCCGAAGGCCGTCGAGGCGGTCCTGAGGGCCTCCGTCGAGGCCAACAAGTGGATCAACGCCAACCCGGACGAGGCGAAGGCCGCGGCGAACAAGCAGCTCGGCATCGACTCCGGCAAGGAGCTCCCGGCCGAGGTCCTGGACCCGGCGTGGAAGTCGATCCAGTTCACCGACGACCCGCTGGCCGCCACCCTCGGCACCGAGGCGGAGCACGCGGTCAAGGCCGGGCTGCTGGAACAGCCGGACCTGAAGGGGATCTACGACCTCACGCTCCTCAACAAGGTCCTCGAAGCCGACGGTGAGAGCACGGTCGACGCCGCCGGCCTCGGCACCAGCTGACCCCTATCCCGACGAGTCCCAGGAGGTGACGACCATGGCCACGACCACGACGCTCGCCAAGGCCGACGAGGCGGTCGACCACGCGGCACGGATCGAGCACGTCTCGAAGTCCTTCGCGACGCCCGCCGGGCAGCAGCTCGTCCTGGACGACATCAGCCTCGATGTCGCTCCGGGCGAGTTCGTCACCCTCCTGGGGGCCTCGGGCTGCGGCAAGTCCACGCTGCTGAACCTGGTGGCGGGGCTGGACAGGCCGAGCGCGGGCTCCATCACCACCGACGGCCGGCCGGCGCTGATGTTCCAGGAGCACGCCCTCTTCCCGTGGCTGACCGCGGGCAAGAACATCGAACTCGCCCTGAAGCTGAGGGGAGTTCCCAAGCCGGAGCGGCGCGACCGGGCCGAGGAGCTGCTCGAACTGGTCCGGCTGAAGGGCGCGCACGGCAAGCGCGTCCACGAACTGTCGGGCGGCATGCGGCAACGCGCGGCACTGGCCCGGGCGCTCGCCCAGGAGAGCAACCTGCTGCTGATGGACGAGCCGTTCTCGGCCCTCGACGCCATCACCCGCGATGTGCTGCACGACGAGCTCACCCGCATCTGGCAGGAGACCGGGCTGTCCGTCCTGTTCGTCACGCACAACGTGCGCGAGGCGGTACGGCTCGCGCAGCGGGTGATCCTGCTGTCCTCCCGTCCGGGCCGGATCGCGCGCGAGTGGACGGTCGACATCCCGCAGCCGCGCCGCATCGAGGACGCGCCGGTCGCCGAACTGTCCCTTGAGATCACCGATGTACTGCGTGGGGAGATCCGCCGCCATGGCCAGCACTGACACGACACCGGTCCAGGACGCCGGGAGCGTCGAGGCCGGCCTCGACGCGCTGGAGACCACGGCCACCGGCCGCCCGACCCTGCGGCAGACCTTCGTCAACAAGATCTTCCCGCCGATCGTCGCGATCGCCGTGGTGCTGGCGGCCTGGGCGCTGCTCTACCCGATCGTCGACAACCCCGCCAAGCTGCCCTCCCCGTCGGCCGTGGGCAGCGCGTTCAAGGACGCCTGGCTCCAGGGCGAGCTGCTCGGTTACATCTGGACCTCCGTCTCGCGCGGTCTGCTCGGCTTCCTGATGGCGCTGGCCATCGGCACCCCGCTGGGGCTGCTGGTGGCGCGGGTGAAGTTCGTGCGCGCGGCGATCGGTCCGATCCTGTCCGGCCTGCAGTCGCTGCCGTCGGTGGCGTGGGTGCCGCCGGCCGTGATCTGGCTGGGCCTGAACAACTCGATGATGTACGCGGTGATCCTGCTCGGCGCGGTCCCCTCCATCGCCAACGGCCTGGTGTCCGGCGTCGACCAGATCCCGCCGCTGTTCCTGCGGGCGGGCCGCACGATGGGCGCGACCGGCCTGAAGGGCACCTGGCACGTCACCCTGCCCGCCGCCCTGCCCGGCTATGTGGCGGGCATGAAGCAGGGCTGGGCGTTCTCCTGGCGTTCGCTGATGGCCGCGGAGATCATCGCCCAGTTCCCCGACCTCGGTGTGGGCCTCGGCCAGTTGCTGGAGAACGCCCGCACCGCGAGCGACATGGCGCTGGTGTTCGAGGCGATCCTGCTCATCCTGTTCGTCGGCATCGCGATCGACCTGCTGATCTTCAGTCCGCTGGAGCGGTGGGTGCTGCGCAGCCGCGGCCTGCTGGTGAAAGGGTAGGTAAGTCCTGTGCTGGGAAAGCCCGTTCTTCTCGTCATCGCCCACGGCAGCCGCGACCCGCGGCACGCCGCGACGGTGCACGCCCTTGTCCGCCGGGTGCGCTCGCTGCGCCCGGACGTGCGGGTGGAGACGGGTTTCCTGGACTTCAACATCCCGTCCGTGCAAGGGGTGTTGGAGTCGCTGGCGGCGGAGGGCGTCCGTGAGGTCGTGGCCCTGCCCCTTCTCCTGACCCGCGCGTTCCACGCGAAGGCGGACATCCCGGCGGTGCTCAGGGACGCGCCGTCGCGGTTGCGCATCCGCCAGGCCGAGGTGCTCGGCCCGTCGCCGCTGCTGCTGTCCGCGCTGGAACGCCGGTTGTACGAGGCCGGGTTGACGCCCGCCGACAAGTCCTCGACCGGGGTCGTGCTGGCCTCGGCGGGGTCCACCGACCCGGAGGCGATCGCAGTGATCGCAGAAATCGCGCGGGAGTGGCGGCACACCGGTTGGTGCGCCGTGCGGCCTGCGTTCGCCTCCGCCGCCTTGCCCCGTACCGAGGACGCGGTACGGGAGCTGCGGGCGCTGGGCTGCTCCCGGGTGGCCGTGGCGCCGTACGTCCTGGCCCCCGGCTTCCTGCCGGACCGCATCGCGCGGGGCGCGGCGGACGCGGACGTCCTGGCGGACGTGCTGGGGGCGGCGCCGGAGGTGGCGCGGCTGCTGGTGGACCGGTACGAGGCGGCGCGCAGGCCGGTGCCGGCCGCGCTGGGTGCCTAGGGCCCGTGTTTGGCGGTCGCGTCGTCGCCCGAAGGGCGGGGCGGGCGGGACTTTCACCGCAGGTCCTAGCGGCAGAGCTCGTCTCCGAGGGTTGTGCGCGCGTACCGTACGACCCTGCCGTTCCGTGTCCGGCTGAGCAGCCCCGCGTCGTAGAGCACCGTCAGGTGCTGGCTGACCGCGCCCGGGGTGACGTCGAGGCGGTGGGCCAGTTCGGTGGTCGAGGCCGGCTCCGCGAGGAGCAGCAGCAGGCGGGCGCGGGGACGGCCGAGGAGGCGGACCAGGGCGGCGTCGGTGACCGGGGGCGGTTCCGCGGAGAGGGTGGCGCTGCCGCGGGCCGGATAGATGATCGTGGGCGGCCGGGTGGGGTCGATGAGCGGCTGGGCGCCGCGGGCGAACAACGACGGCAGCAGCACCAGCCCCCGGCCGGCGATGCTCATGTCCGTCCAGGGCGCCTGGATCATGAAGTCGTCGGTGGACAGCCGGAGTTGGCCGTCGACCCAGCTGAGCCGCCGGTCGAGTCCCGCGAACAGCGCCCCGGCGCCCTGCTCGGCGAGGACCCGGGCCTGGTGGGCGAGGTCGGCCTCCATGATGCTCTGCACGCGGGGCCACCAGTCGGGGGCCAGACAGGCGTGCCAGTAGGCGTCGAGGGCGGCCGTGATCCGGTCGAGGAAGCGGCCCGGCTCGGCCAGTCCGCGGGCGACGACCGGCGGCAGCGCGCTCTCGGTGCGGTAGGCGGCGCGGAAGTCGGCGTCGAGGAGGTCCGGCGGGGTGGCGCGGAGCCGGTCGAGTTCGTCGGCGAAGACCGGGCGGGCGCGCTCGGGGCGCGGGGTGAGACAGTCCGGCACCCACAGCCAGGGGGTGGTGAGCGCGCTGAGCAGCTCATGGTCGAGGGCGGCCAGGCGCGGGCGGATGCGGCGCAGCCACGGCCGGTGGTGGGGGTAGCGGGCCGGGTCGTGCAGACAGCGCAGCGAGAACACCGCCTCCTGGAGCGGGGAGTAGGCGAAGGAGGTGGTGGCGAGGTCGTCGACGGCGAAGCGGAACTCAATCATTGAGCCTCACGCTAAATCATTGTCGGCGCGCTGCCGCCGCCGGGTGAGATGTCCGCATGACCACGACACCCGTCTCCGCGCCCGCCGACCCCGAGCTACGCCCCTCCCGGCTCCCCACCGACCCCACCCTGCGCCGCGCCGCCCTTCTGACCGCCGCGAACTCCCTCGGCAACGGCCTCTACTTCCCGCTCGGCGTCCTGTACTTCACCCGCATCGTCGGCCTCGACGCGACCTCGGTGGGCCTCGGCATGACGGGCGCGGGGCTGGTCGGTGTGGCGGCCGGGGTGCCGGCCGGGCGGGCCGCGGACCGGTGGGGCGCCCGGCGGGTCGGTGCGCTGCTGTGGGCCGGGACGGGCGTGGCGACGGCCGCGTACGTCTTCGTGCACTCCTACGCCGGCTTCCTCGTCGCGGTGGTCTGTGCCACCGGTCTGCAGATGGCGAGCCGGGGCGTGCAGGGCGCGATCTACGCCGATGTGCTGCCGGCCGCGACCCGGGTGGAGGCGCGGGCGTATCTGCGGATGGTGACGAACGTGTTCATGGGCGTGGGCGGGGCGTTCGGGGCGATCGCCCTCCAACTCGACACGCGAGGCGCCTATGTGACGGTCATTCTGATCAACGCGGTGTCCTTCGCGGGGCCCGCGCTGCTGCTCCCCCGGCTGCCGCTGGCCCCGCACGCCCTGGAGCGGACGGCTCCGGCGGCCGACGCCCCGGCGGCCGACCGCTGGCGTGCGGTGCGCGACCTGCCGTTCCTCGCGGTCACCGTGCTGAACGCGGTCCTCGTCGTGCAGTACACGCTGGCGGAGGTCGGGCTGCCGCTGTGGATCGTGGAGCGGACCGAGGCGCCGCGCTGGACGGCGGCCCTGCTGATGATCCTCAACTGTGTGCTGGTGGCGCTGCTCCAGGTGCGGGTGGCCCGCAGCGCCTCCCAAGTCCCCAGCGCGGTGCAGGCGATGGGCTGGTCGGGGCTGCTGCTCGCGGCGGCGTGCGCGGTGTACGCGGTGTCGGCGGGCCTGTCGCCGGTGTGGGCGGTGCTGGCGCTGACGGTCGGCGCGGTCGTGCAGGTCCTCGCCGAGGTGCTGTCGGCGGCGGGCGGCTGGACCCTCGGCTACGAGCTGGCCGACGCCCGCGCCCACGGTGTCTACCAGGGCGTGTTCGGCGCGGGCATGTCGGCGGGCATGATGGCGGGCCCCGCCCTGGTCACGGTCACCGCGGTCCAGCACGGCACGGCGGGCTGGGCGGCACTCGGCGTCCTGTTCGCACTGGCGGGCCTCGCGGTCGGCCCGGCGGTGCGGTGGGCGCTGCGGAACGGGGAGTGGCGGGGCGACCAGGGCTAGTCGAAGGCGAGGCCGCCGGTGCGGGTGCGCTTGAGTTCGAAGAAGTCCGGCTCCGTTGCCAGTACCCGGAAACTGTCGAAGAGTTGGGCGGCCCGCGCACCCCGCGGAATCGCCCGCAGTACCGGCCCGAACCACACCGTTCCGTCGACGTGGACGGTGGGCGTGCCCACATAGCCGCCGGAGTCGGGCTCGATGCCGGTCTCGTGGCTGCGGCGGACGGCCTCGTCGTACGCGGGGTCGTGCGCGGCGGCGGCGAGGTCCGCCGCGAGCCCGAGCTCGGCGAGGGACTCGGCGACGACGGCGTCGAAGTCCTCCTGCTTCTGTTCGTGGATACGGGTGCCGAAGGCCGTGTAGAGGTCGCGGAGCACCTTCTCCCCGTGCCGCTCCGCGGCGGCCACGGCGACACGCACCGGGCCGATCGACTTGTCGACCAGCTCCCGGTACCAGTCGGGGAGTTCGTTGCCGATGTTGTGCAGGTAGAGGCTCATCGCGTGGAAGCGGAGGTCGAGGGGGCGCTCCCGCTCGACCTCCAGCAGCCAGCGGGAGGTGATCCAGGCGAAGGGGCAGGCGGGGTCGAACCAGAAGTCGACGCGGGTGGGTTCCGTGTTGGTCATGCGTCGACCGTAGTGGCTGATTGGCCCAGTGCATTGGGCCAATCAAGCACTGTTTGAGTGGTCCATTTCTTCTTCCGCCAGCCGTACCAGCTCCCCCACCGGCATCGACCCCGGCGCCCGGCGCTCCCGTGCGAAGGCGTTGGCGAGCCGCTGGAGCAGGTCGTTGAGCGGGGTCGGGACGCCGTGCAGACGCCCCAGCAGCGCGATCTCGCCGTTGAGGTAGTCGGCCTCGATGGTGCCGGTGCCGCGGTGCAGGGACTGCCAGGAGGAGCCGCCGCCGCGCGGGACGCCGTCGAGCGGGACGAGGGTGACCTTGTCACCGCGGGCCGCCCGTTGCTCCTCGGCGCCGACGTAGGCGATACCGGCGGCGTCCAGCACGGCCACGCCCTCGGCACGGACGCGCGCGGCGAGGCGTTCCGCGTCCGCCCCGGAGACGGGGCCGCTCACGGCCTCCAGCGCGTTGCCGAGGTTGGCGAGCAGCTTGGCGTACTGCCAGCGCGTCACATCGGGGACGACCGGCGCCTCGAAGTGGGACTTCTCCAGGTCGGCGGCGATGCGACGGACGGTCTCGTCGGTGCCGTGGGGACAGCGGCCGAGGTGGAGGACGCCGGTGAGCGGGGTGCCGGCCGCGCTGACGACTCCGGGTTCGACGAGCGTGCAGGGCAGCCACACGCACACGCCGTACACCGTCCGGAACGTCCGCAGGGCCAGCCGCCGGCTCTCCACGCCGTTCTGTGCGCAGACCAGCGGCAGCCGCTCGGCCGCCGTGCCCCCGCCGGCCACCGGGGCCGGGCCCCAGGCGTGCAACGCGGCCACGCTGTCCTGGGTCTTCACGGCGAGGACGAGCACGTCGTCGGCGCGCAGTGCGCCGAGTTCGGCCGGTCCGTCGACGACGGGCAGCCGGTGGACGAAGTCACCGTCGGGCACCCGGAGCCGCAGCCCGTTCTCCCGCAGCGACGTGCCGTGCGCGCCCCGCGCCACGAGCACGACCTCGCGCCCGGACTCCGCGAGCCGCCCGCCGATGACGCCGCCTACCGCCCCTGCCCCGATGATGATGTAGCGCATGGAGCGAGCCTCGCACAGTTGACCTTGCCCCTGGGTGAAGGATCAGGGTTGCCCGCATGGACGACCACAGGCTTCCCCGCACGGACGACTACCTGAAACAGACGGTCTTCAGTGACCCGGGCGACCTCGACGTCAGCATGCTTCCCACGGACGTCGGCCAACTGGCTTCCCTGGTACGCGGGTTGATCATCCACCGGCTGGAAGGCCCCCGTTTCGATCACGCCATCCCGCGCGAACGGCTGCACGAGGACGCCGAGTCGCGGTACGCCACCGAGATCCTGCGCCTGCTGCGTGAGCGCCGGGACGCGCCGCTCACTGAGGAACGGGCCCCTCATGAACGGTTCGTCGGCACGTGCCGCGACTTCTCCCTGCTGCTCTGCTCACTGCTGCGCGCCACAGGGACGCCCGCCCGCATCCGCGGCGGCTTCGCGGCCTACTTCGTCGAAGGCTTCCTCGAGGACCACTGGGTCACCGAGTACCGCCTGCCGGACGGGAGTTGGCGCCTGGTGGACCCGCAGGTGCTGCACCCGTCGTACGACGTGCCGTTCGACCCGCTGGACGTGCCGCGGGACCGCTTCCTGGTGGCGGCGGAGGTCTGGCGGGGCTGCCGGGAGGGGCGGATCGACCCCGCGCGGTGCGGTTTCCACTCGGTCGACGGGCTCCGGGGGCTGTGGCTGGTCCGCGCGCGGCTCCTCCAGGACCTGGCCTCGCTCTCCGGGGTCGAACCGCTCCCCTGGGACGGCTGGGGTCCCCGCCAGATCCTGGAGGACGCGCAACTCACCGCCGAGGACCTCGCGTTCACGGACGCGGCGGCACGCGACGGCGGGCCGGTGGCGGTGCCGGACGCGATCACCTCGTACACCACCTGCACCGGGGTACGGCAGGTCACTCTGCGGCGGTCATCTCCACCAGCTTGACCACGGTGTTCCAGTTGCGGCTCGTGGCGATCAGGCCCTTGTTCACGCGTGGCCTGGCGAGCTGTTCGGCCAGCTTGGAGCGGCCCAGACCGTCCGGGGCGTACAGGTACAGGGCGCGGTCGCCGAGGCGGAACTCCTCGGGGAGGAAGGCCTGTCCGTCGATGGTGGCGAAGCGATCCGCGTCGACGGGGGCGGAGAAGTAGGTGACGTGGAGCTGCTTGGCCTCCAGTTCGGCCGCCGGGAACGGGCAGCCGTCGGCGATCGCGGCGAGGTAGGCGTGGTCACGGACGATGACGTCGACGGAGAAGCCGAAGTGCTTCTCGACGGCGGCGGTGAGTTCGGCCGCGAGGGATTCCTCGTCGCCGTGGGCGGCGGTGAAGACGGCCTGGCCGCTCTGGAGGTAGGTGCGCACCCCTGAGTGTCCGAGGCCCTCCATCAGGGTGCGCAGTTCGGCCATCGGGACCTTCTTGGCGCCGCCCACATTGATCCCGCGCAGCAGCGCCGCATACGTCGTCGTCATCCGCTCACCCTAGAGCGGGGGTCTGACATCGCCGCCGTGCCGCGTCGCACCGCGTCGCACCGCCGTTAGATGTAAGGGTCACCCTCCTCCCCAGTGGGGAGACGGCGACCAGCCGAGGGGAGGAGTCGCGTCCTCGCACTTCACCGGGCAGCACGACGTGATGGCCTTATCCGGCCCATACCTTCGAAGCGAAAGGTGGCGGCAGGGGGCCGCGACCGCGGTCGAGGGGGCAAGCCCGTCATGGGGAACGGAGAAACAAGGGTGCGGGGCCTGGCGGCCCGGGCCGGCGGCTGGAGCGCCCGGCACCGCTGGGCCGCGGTCGGCATCTGGGTGCTGTTCGTGGTCCTGGCCATGGGACTCGGTTCGGCGGCGGGCCGGGTCGACGTCGACGAGAGCGAGGGTCTGAAGGGCGAGACGCACACCGCCGCGCGGATCGTCAAGGACGCCGGCATCGAGGAGCCCGCCGGTGAGACGGTCCTGGTACAGGCGAAGGACGGCGGGCTGAAGGCGACGGACGCCGAGTTCCGCGCCGCGGTCGCCGCGGTCGTGCAGGCGGTCGACGCGACCGGCAAGGTCACCGACGTCACCTCGCCCTACGACACGAACACCGTCTCCAAGGACGGCCGCAGCGCGCTCGTGCAGTTCGACATGAAGGGCGACGCGGAGACGGCCGGCGAGCGGGTGGAGCCGGTGCTGGACGCGGTGGCGAAGGTCCAGAAGGACCATGGCGACGTGCGGATCGAGGAGATCGGCAGCGCCAGCATGCAGAAGACGTTCGACGACGCGTTCGGCGACGACTTCCAGAAGGCCGAGTACTCCGCCGTGCCCGTCGCCCTCGGCATCCTGCTGATCGCGTTCGGCGCGCTGGTCGCGGCGCTGCTGCCGGTGGCGCTGGCGCTCACCGCGATCATGGCGACGATGGGCCTGATGGGCGTCATCAGCCATGTCATGCCGATGGGTGACGTCGCCAACTCCGTGATGCTGCTGGTCGGTCTGGCCGTCGGCGTCGACTACTGCCTGTTCTATCTGCGCCGGGAACGCGAGGAGCGCGCCGCCGGCCGGGACGCCCAGACCGCGCTGCGGATCGCCGCCGCCACCAGTGGCCGCGCGATCATCGTCTCCGGTGTCACGGTCTGCGTGGCGATGGCGGGCATGCTCTTCACCGGCATCGCGGACTTCGAGGCGATGGGTCTGGCCTCGCTGATCGTCGTGGCGGTCGCCATGGTCGGCTCCATCACCGTGCTGCCCGCGCTGCTGTCCCTGCTGGGCGAGCGGGTCGAGAAGGGCCGTATCCCGTTCCTGCGGCGCCGCAAGCGCAACGGCAACGGCGAGAGCCGGCTGTGGACAGCCGTCCTGCGCGGGGTGCTGAGGCGGCCGATGGTCTCCGTCGTCGTGGCGGCCGGCGCGCTGCTCGCGATCGCGGCGCCCGCGCTCGGCATGAAGACCCAGAACCTCACGCTGGACCAGGAGTTCGGCGACTCGCTGCCCATCGTGCAGACCTACGACCGGGTCAACGCGGCCTTCCCGGGCGGCTCCGAGCCGGCCGAGGTCATCGTCAAGGCGGACAACATCAACTCCGCGGACGTGCAGAACGCGCTGGCCGACTTCAAGGAGCAGGCGGTCGCCTCGGGTGCCTCGCGCGGCCCGGTGGAGATCAAGCTGCACCAGAAGCAGAACCTCGCCTTCGTGTACGTCCCGCTGGTCGGTGGCTCCGACCTCGACAAGGCGGGCGCGAGCCTGGAGAAGCTGCGGGACGAGGTACGGCCCGCCACGCTCGGCAAGGTGGACGGCCTCCAGGCACCGATCAGCGGTCAGGTCGCCGGTTCGAAGGACTTCAACGACCAGCTGACCGGAGCGGTCGTCCCGGTCTTCGCCTTCGTCGTGGTCTTCGCCTTCCTGCTGATGCTGCTGTCCTTCCGCTCCCTGACGATCGCGATCACCTCGATCGTGCTGAACCTGCTGTCGGTGGGTGCGGCGTACGGCATCCTCGTCGCGGTCTTCCAGCACGGCTGGGGCGCGTCCCTGGTGGGCGCGGAGGGCGTCGGCGCGATCATCTCCTGGCTGCCGCTGTTCCTCTTCGTGATCCTGTTCGGCCTGTCGATGGACTACCACGTGTTCGTGGTCTCGCGCATCCGTGAGGCCCGCCTGAAGGGCCGTACGACGAAGGACGCGATCCAGCACGGTGTGGTCACCACGGCCGGGGTCGTCACCAGCGCCGCGGTCATCATGGTCGCCGTCTTCGCGATCTTCGGGACGCTGTCGATGCAGTCCATGAAGCAGATGGGCGTGGGCCTGGCGACGGCGGTGCTGGTCGACGCGACGATCATCCGGGGCGTGCTGCTCCCGGCGGTCATGGCGCTGCTCGGCGAGCGCAACTGGTACCTGCCGAAGTGGCTGGACCGGCTGCCGGACCTCACGCACGACGAGGCGGCGGAGGTCGTCGCCCACGAGGTGGAGGAGCCGGTCCGGGTGTGACACCCGCAGGGACTGCCCGAGTGTGACACCCGCAGCGACTGTCCGGGGGTGACACCCGAGGCACGACGCAGGGCCCGTTGGTCACCGGGGAGCCAACGGGCCCTGTGCGTTGCGCGGTCACCGGGGCCGGTAGGCGGTGGCCAGCACGGAGACGGTGACCCGGTCGGGCAGGGAGCCGGCGGCGTCCAGGTCCGCACGGTCCAGGTGGCGCGCGCTCGGCGTCATCGCCACCAGGTCCAGGACCTCCGGCCCGGTCAAGGGCGCGGCGTATTCCACCGTTTCGGTGACGGCGGCCTCGAAGAACGGGGACAGCGCCCGGTGCAGGCGCTGTTCCTTGGCCGGGTCGACCGTGACCGTCGAAGGCCACCGGCCGCGCAGCTCGGCCAGGTGCCGCCCGGTGGGCCGGACCACGATCAGGCGGCCGGTCGGGCGCAGCACCCGGTGGAACTCCGCCGGATTGCGCGGGGCGAACACGTCCAGCACGACATCGGCCACCCCGTCGGCCAGCGGGAGGGGACGGAAGACGTCCCAGGCCGCCGCGGCGGCCCGGTCGTGGGCGCGGGCCGCCGAGCGCAGCGCACGCACCGAGGTGTCCAGGCCCAGACCGCGGGCGCCGGGCAGCCGGTCGAGGACGCCGGCCAGGTGGTACCCCGTGCCGCATCCCACGTCCACCACCGTGGCCGGCCCGGACACGGCGTCGGCCGCCAGCCGGGCCCCGGCGCGGCGGACGGGCGCGTAGGCGCCGGTGGCCAGGAACCGGGCCCGGGCCCGGACCATGGCCGCGTCGTCGCCGCTGGTGGCGCGGGTGCCGGTCAGCAGGGCGGCGTAGCCGTGGCGGGCGATGTCGAAGCTGTGGCCCGTCGGGCAGCGCAGTGCACTGCGGTCGGGGTGCAGACGGCCGGTGCGGCACCTCGGACAGCGCAGGAGGTCGAGGGCGGTGGCGAGGGCGGCGGGGAGCGGCACGGTCCTGGCGGGCACGCTACGGCCGCGTCGCCGGGCGAGCGGGCAGTTCGGCCTCGATGAGGTCGGCCGCCCGCTGCGTGCCGCCTTCCCGGGCCATCTCGGCCTGGATGTCCTTCAGCCGCGCGGCGACTTCCGGATCGTCCACGAGGGCCGTGGCCGTGGCGCGCAGCGCCGCCGCGGTGGCGTCCGCCGTGTCGAGGCGGCGGGCCACGCCCAGCGCCTGGAGCATGTCCGCGTTGCCGAACTGGTCCACGGCCTGCGGCACGGCGATCATCGGCGTGCCGGTCGCGAGGCCCTCCTGGCTGCCGCCCGCGCCGGCGTGGGTGACGAACAGGTCGGCCTGCCGCAGCACCGCCAACTGCGGGACCCACGAGGACACTTCGACGTTCGCGGGAATGTCCCCCAGCTCGGCCGGGTCCACGCTCGCGCCGATCTGGAGCACCAGATGCCAGCCGGGCAGATCACCGAAGGCCTGCACGCACTCCCGGTAGAAGCCGGGCTGCTTGGTGAAGGCCGACCCGAGCGACACGAGCACGACCTTGTCCGCGCCGGCGGGCCGCCGCCACTCCCCCTCGGCGCCGCGGTCGCCCTGGCAGGCGCCCACGAAGGAGTACACGCGCTCGTCGACGCGGTCGGCGTGGGGTTGCAGGGCCCTGGGGATCAGGACGATGGACCGGTCGGGCCGGCCGGCGAACGGGTCGGGGTGCAGGGTGATCCCGTTCTCCTCCAGCCAGCCCTGGAAGCGGGCGTAGTACGCCTGCCCCCGCGCGGTCTTCTTCGGCTCGGCCCACATCGGCTCGGCGACCTCCTCCTCGTAGCCCTCCCAGGCGACGAGGTTCGGCGAGAGCGAGATCGCGGGCACGCCCCAGCGGTGGGCGAGCACGCGGGCGGGGTAGGAGGTGATGTCGTGCAGGACGAGGTCCGGCTCGTCCCCGTCGTACGCCTCGATCAGCTGCGGCAGTGCCTGGATCGCGTCGGCGAGGAAGGGTTCGACGTTGTCGAGCAGGGTGCTCCCCCATGCCTCCGGGTCGGCGCCGGGTCCGGGCAGGGTGGAGTGCCACGGTTTGGGCTCGGCGCCGGTGGCGGCGACCTTGTCCGCGAACACCGGCGGGATCGCGTACGTCACCCGGTGGCCGCGTGCGACGAGCTCGCGGATGACTTCCAGGCTCGGGTTCACGTGGCCGTGGGCGGCGACGGAGAACATGGCGATGTGTGCGGGAGTGGTCATACCATCGAGGCTAGACGAGACGATTCGTCTCGTACAACTCATTAAGATCGGCGTGCCTCGAGCAACGAGGCGTACAGGCTCCCGCCGCCCCCGGAGAAGCCCTGCTGTGAGAGGTGGGGGCGGGCAGCCGAAGGCTGGTGATCGACAGCCGAATTGCGTCAGCGCTGGTAGCGGGCGAGGACCAGATTGCCGTCCTTCTCCAGGCGTTCGCGCAGTTCTCCGAGGCCGATCGCGCCGCTGTAGTACTCCTGGAACGCCGGGGTCGCGACCTTGTCCTTCCACTCCGGGTAGCCCCGTACGGACTGGGCGGGTGCCGAGCGCAGGTGGGCGGCGAGGGCCGTGCCGGTGGCCCAGCCGTTCTCCGCGGTGTGCAGGGCCGGGTCCTTCAGGGCCGCCGTGCCGGTGGGCAGCATCCAGTCGCCGAGCGCGAGGCGCACCATGTTCTTCGGCCGGAGCAGGAAGTCGACGAACTCGACGGCCTCCTTCTTGTGCGGGCTGTCCTCGGCGACGGACAGCGTCTGCGGGCTGACGCCCTGACTGAGCCCGTCGGCGCCGGCCGGGGCGGGCAGCACCTGCCACTCGAAGCCCTTCGGTGCCTGCTGCGCGATCTGCTGACGGTAGGAGAAGCCGAGCGGGACCATCGCGTACTTGCCGCCGAAGAAGCCGGGCAGGATGTCGGAGCCGCCGCTGCCGAGGGTGGTGGGCGAGGCGCTGCGGTCGGTGTTCGCCTGGTCGTGGATCGTGCGCGGCACGATCGCGTCGCCGTTCTCGAAGCGGATGGTCACCTTGCCGTCGGCGCCGCGGTGGAAGAGCTGTCCGCCCGCCGACAGGGACAGGTTGAGCGTGGCCGAGACGGGTTCCTTGAGCGGCCAGGCCACGCCGTACTTCCCGGCACCGCTCAGCTCCTTGGTGATCTGCCGGAACTCGGTCCAGCTCCAGGGCCTGTCGGGCGTCGGGACACGCACCCCGGACTCCTTCAGCCACTTCGCGTTGGCGACGAGCACCCGCGGCTCCTGGAGGAACGGCACGCCGTAGATCCCGTCCCCGAAGGTCGCCGTCCGCCAACTGCGCCGCGGGATGTCCGACGTGAGCCGGGCGGGCAGCAGATCGGTCAGGTCGGCGAGATAGCCGCCGTAGGCGAAGTCCGCGAGGTCGTCGGAGGCGTCGTGAATGATGTCGGGCGCCTCGCCGCCCTCGAAGGAGGTGAGCAGCTGGTCGTGGACACTGTCCCAACTGCCCTGGACATACTCGACCTTGACGTCAGGATGGGTGGCGTTCCACTCCTTCACCAGCTCCTTGTTCGCCGCGACGGACTCCCCCTGCCAGGCCAGGGACTGGAAGCGGAGGGTGACGGTGCCGTCGCTCTTCCCGCTGTCGCCGCCGGTGCAGCCCGTGAGCAGCAGGGCCAGCACCAGCCCGATGAGCCATTTCGTCCGCATCAGCTCTTCACCGCCCCGGCGAGCATCCCGCTCGTGATCCGCCGCTGGATGAGGGCGAACACGACGAGGGAGGGCAGTGTCGCGAGTAACGCGGCGGCGGCCAGCGGGCCCAGGTCGGCGACGCCCTCCGCGCCGATGAAGTGGGTGAGGACGACCGGCAGGGTCTGCTTCTCCGGCGTCTTCAGCAGGACCAGCGCGAAGAAGAACTCGTTCCACGCGGTGATGAACGCGAACAGTGCCGTCGCCACGATCCCCGGCGCCAGCAGCGGTGCGGTGACCGAGGTGAGGGTGCGCAGCCGCCCCGCCCCGTCGACGGCCGCCGCCTCCTCCAGTTCCTCCGGCACCGCCCGCACATAGCCGACCAGCATCCACAGCGCGAACGGCAGCGCCCACACCACGTACACCAGCACCAGCCCGAACAGCGAGTTGATCAGCCGCAGGTTCTTCAGCACCAGGAACAGCGGAATGATCACCAGCACCAGCGGGAACGCCTGACTGACCACCACCCACCCGGTCGCCGCCCGGGCGAGCAGGGTGCGGCGCCGCGCCATCACATAGGCCAGCGGCGTGGCGATCAGTACGGCGATCAGCGCCGCGCCGAGCGCGGCGAGCAGGGAGTTGCCCGCGGCGCGCAGCAGGGGCTGTTCGTCGAAGGCCTGCCGGAAGTTGTCGAGGGTGGGGTCCCGCGGAATCCAGGTGGGATGCAGACTGCCCAGTTCCCGCGGCGACTTGAAGGCGATGGAGATCAGCCAGAGGAACGGGAAGGCGAGGAAGACGAGATACGCGAGCAGCGCGGCGTACTGCCCGACGCGGCCCGTGACGCTGGTCCTCATGCCCCCTCACCTCCCCTCAGCCGGCCCGCCAGGAAGACGGCGAGCAGCACCGAGACCACGGCGACCATCACGCATCCCATGGCCGCCGCGTAGCCGAACTGGCCGTAGCGGAAAGCCTCTTCGTAGGCGAAGAGCATCGGCAGGCGGGTGCGTCCGCCGGGTCCGCCGCTGGTCAGGACGTAGACCAAGGCGAACGAGTTGAAGTTCCAGATGAAGTTGAGCGCGGTGATCGCGAGGGCGACCGGCCGGAGGGCGGGCCAGGTGACCGTGCGGAACCGGCGCCAGGCGCCCGCTCCGTCCATCGCCGCCGCCTCGTGCAGTTCGCGCGGGGTGTTCTGGAGCCCGGCGAGCAGGGCGACCGTCGTCTGCGGCAGGCCGGCCCAGACGCCGACGACGATGACGGCGGGCAGGGCGGTGGACAGGCCCGCGAGCCAGTCCCGGCCGTCGCCGAGGCCGAGGTCGCGCAGCGTCTCGTTGAGGACGCCGGCGTCCGGGTTGTAGACGAGCCGCCACATCACGCCGACGACCACCTCGGGCATGGCCCACGGGACGATGGCCAGCGCGCGGGCCAGCCAGCGCAGCCGCAGCTCCTCGTTGAGCAGCAGCGCGAGGCCCAGCGCCAGCAGGAACTGCGGCACGGTCACCCCGACGGCCCACACCAGACCGATGCGGAACGACTCCCAGAACAGCGTGTCGTGCAGCAGGTCCTGGAAGTTGAGGCCGCCGATCCACTGCGTGGACCGGGTACGCCCTGACTGGGAGTCGGTGAACGCCAGCAGGATGCCGTAGAGCAGCGGTCCGACGCTCAGCACGAGGATCGGGATCAGCGCGGGCAGCACCAGGAACCAGGCGCCGCGGTCCACCGGTCGCCGTCCTCCGTCGGCAGGTCTCGCGCCCTGCGTCGACCGCTCCGTCGCGGTCAGCGATGTCACGTGATCGGCTCCTTAGCGCGGCTAGGGACTCCGGGGCCAGCAGGCCTCCGTCATGGTCGTGAAGGGGGCATGCGCCGTCAAGGCACCGCGCACACCGTCCGACCTGTACGAATGCGAGACTGGGCGCCGGATGGCGGGAACTCGACGCCCTGGTGCGCCCTGTGCGCACGCGCATCGGCAGGAACGGGACACGGAGGCGGACGATGGACGAGGCACGCGCGCGCGAGGTGCTGGCCGAGGCGGGGGTGCTCCGCGGGGCCGGGGAGGCGCGGCTGCTCGCGCTCGGCGAGAACGCCGTGTTCGCCGCCGGTGACCTGGTCGTCAAGGTGGGCCGGGACGCCGAACTCCTGGACCGGGCGCGCCGGGAGCTGGACATCGCGCTCTGGCTGGCCGAGGCGGAGGTGCCCGCGGTGCGGGCGGCCGAGCCGAAGCCGCTGCTCGTCGCGGGGCATCCGGTGACGGTGTGGCACCGGATGCCCGACGCCGTACGGCCCGCCGAGCCCCGTGATGTGGCCGAACTGCTACGGGTCGTCCACGCTCTGCCCGCCCCCTCCTTCGAGCTGCCGCCCCGCGAGCTGCTGGGCGGTGTGGAGCGCTGGCTGCGGCTCGCGGGCGATGCGATCGACCCCGCGGACGCGGCGTATCTGCGTGAGCGCCGGGACGGCTTCGCGTCCGCCGCCGCGGCGCTCACCCCGCACCTTCCGCGCGGCCCGATCCACGGCGACGCGCTCCCCCGCAATGTGCACGTCGGCCCCGACGGCCCGGTCCTGGTCGACCTGGAGACCTTCTCGGCGGACCTGCGGGAGCACGACCTGGTGGTGATGGCGCTGTCCCGGGACCGGTACGGGCTGCCCGCGGCGGCCTATGACGCTTTCACGGACGCCTACGGCTGGGATGTGCGGGAGTGGTCGGGCTGCTCGGTGCTGCGGGGCGCGCGGGAGACGGCGAGCTGCGCGTGGGTGGCCCAGCACGCGCCGAGCAACCCGCGGGCGTCGGCGGAGTTCGAGCGTCGGGTGGCGTCGCTCAGGGACGGGGACGAGTCGGTGCGCTGGTACCCGTTCTGAGGCGGCGGGGCCGGCCGATCACACCGTCTCGTCGGCCGTCAGCTCCCGCAGCGGCCAGGTCCCGTCCACCACCGCGTCCTTCTCGCCCTTGCGGCGCAGGAAGTTCTGGAAGTCCGCCGCCCATTCCGCGTACCACTCGATCTGGCTGCGGTGCAGGTCCGCCGGGCCGAGGGCCGCGATCTTGGGGTGGCGGTCGGCTATCGCGCAGGCGAGGCGGGCCGCGGCGAGCGCGTCCGCGGAGGCGTCGTGGGCGGAGTCCAGCGGGACTCCGTACTCCCCGCAGACCGCTTCGAGGTTGCGCTTGCCGCGACGGTAGCGGTCGACGGCGCGGTCGATCGTGTACGGATCGACGACCGGGGCCGGGTCCAGGCCGCCGAGGCGGTCCCGCAGAGACGGCAGGCCGTGGCGGTGGAGCTCCGCGGAGAGCAGGGTCAGGTCGAAGGCCGCGTTGTAGGCGACCACCGGGACGCCCGTCTTCCAGTACGTCACCAGTACGTCCGCGATGGCGCCGGCGACCTGGTCGGCGGGGCGGCCCTCGGCGGTCGCGCGTTCGTTGCTGATCCCGTGGACCGCGACCGCGTCCGCCGGGATCTCCACGCCCGGATCGGCCAGCCACTCGCGGTGCCCCAGGACCTGCCCGGCCCTCACCTCGATCACGGCTCCCGTGACGATGCGCGCCTCGCGCGGATCGGTGCCGGTCGTCTCCAGGTCGAAGCCGATCAGCAGCTCCCGGTGCCAGCCCATGGGCGGTCCCCCTTCTTGGTGGTGCTTTCCCCCAGTGGTCTCCACGATCCCATGCGCCACTGACAATCAGAGGACCGAGTTCCGCTTACCGGGCCGCCGGGGACTTTCACGACACCGGACGCGAATCCACCCAAGCCGTCTCGAACTCCTCGCGATACGTCGGGAAGAGACCGCTCTCGTCGATTTCGCCCGGCTTGACGACCTTGCTCCCGTTGCGCAGCACCAGCACCGGCGCCTCCATGCCCCGAGAGCGCCGCAGATAGGACTGCACGACGGCGACCCCGTCCGTGCCGTCGCCGTCGACCAGATAGGCGGTGAAGCGCGGCGTCTCGTCGTAGACCTGGATCTCGAAGGCGCCAGGGTCGCGCAGCCGGGACCGCACCCGGCGCATGTGCAGGATGTTCATCTCGACGGACCGGCTCAACTCGCCGCGCTTCATGCCGAGTTCCCGCTCGCGCCGCTTGACCGCGCTGGAGGCGGGGTTCAGGAACAGCAGCCGCACCCGGCAGCCCGCCTCGGCCAGGCGCACCAGGCGCCGGCCGGAGAAGTTCTGGACGAGGAGGTTCAGGCCGATGCCGACCGCGTCGAGGCGGCGGGCGCCGCCGAAGATGTCCTCGGCCGGGAACTGGCGCAGCAGCCGCACCCGGTCGGGGTGCACGGCGACCACGTCCGCGTACCGGTCGCCGACGAGGTCCTCGACCGCGTCCACGGGCAGCCGGCGCGCGGAGGGCACGTCTCCGCCCGCGCCGAGTATCTCCAGCAGCCGCGCCGAGGCCCGCTCCGCCTGGCCGAGGACGGCCTCGGACAGGGCCCGGTTGCGGGAGACGACGTTGCGGGTCACCTCCAGCTCGTCCAGGGCGAGTTCGACGTCCCGGCGCTCGTCGAAGTAGGGCTCGAAGCACGGCCAGTGCTGCACCATCAGCTCGCGCAGCTGGGGCAGGGTGAGGAAGCTGAGGACGTTGTCGTCGGCCGGGTCGAGCAGGTAGCCCTTGCGGCGGCTGACTTCGCGGACGGCGACCGCGCGCTGCACCCACTCCTGCCCGGCCGGCCCGGCCGCGGCCACCACCCAGTCGTCGCCGTGGACGGGTTCGTAGATGGGACGCAGGACAGCGGCCACGACCGCGCGCAGCCGCTGTTCCACGAGGTTCAGCCAGATGTAGGCCCGCCCGGCTCGCTGGGCACGCGTACGCACCTCACGCCAGGCGTCGGCATCCCAGTCCAGCTCCGGCCCGATGGAACCGGCGGCGTCCATGGGCCGGGCCAGCGACACCGTGCCGGGCGGGACGTCTGCGGAGTTCCCCTCGTGACCCTCGTCACCAGGGGGCAACTCCAGCCCTCCCGAGCCCACCCGCGCACCGCCTTCCGCTCCCCCGAGCACTCCCCGTCCCAACGATCAAGGAAGGGTACTCCGGGAGCGGTGGGCGGTGCAGCCGGATGGACAGGGTCGTTTCTCAACTACCGCCTGTGTAGTTGCCGTTCTGCCCGACGAGGTCCGCCGGAGTGAGCGGATTCATAGCGGTGACGTCGCGCGGGACGATCGAGAAGCCCTGCCAGTGCACCGGCATCGGCTGCTGGTCCTCGTCCCGGGCGATGTGGTGGAAGCCCACGTTCACCCAGGCGACCGGGTGAGTGAGCGTCTGTCCGTTGACCCACTTGTCGACGGACTTGGGGTGGGTGCGGTCGCAGCGCGGGTTGTTGCTGGAGAACAGCTCGCACTTGTTGTACTGCGTGAAGTAGATGTCGTGCTTGGTGAAACTGCGGCCCGGGTAGCGGGTGGTGGGGCCGGGGACGAACTCGTACGACCGCGCGTGGTTGTCCTTGTTCTTGCCGGTCGCGCTGACCATCCGCCACCAGCGGTAGGTCTTCGCGTCGCCCGCGAGTTCCTTGCCGACCTTGGTGCGGGTGGTCTTGACGGTCGGGGTGTCCGCGCCGCGCGGGGTGACCGTGGAGTCGTACTGCTCGACGCGGTTCTTGGTGGAGCCGTCGAGGGCGAAGTCCAGCCGCCAGAAGACGTTGTGGGTGTGGCTGGTGGCCTTGTCCTTGGCGGCGCCCTTGCCGATGGGCCAGCCGCGGCCGTCGCCCGCGTCGTAGTCGAAGGGCGAGAGGCTGCCGGTGGCGCCGACGTTCATGTTGACGGTGCCGTCGTCCTGGAAGCGCCACTCGGTCATGTACTCGTACCAGCCGACCTGGTTGACCGTGTAGACGAGGAGGTCCTTGCCCTGGGCCTGGTAGACCTTGGTGGCGCTGTCACCCTGCATGCGGTAGGCGTGGCCGCGGGAGCGGGTGGTGGTGCACAGGCCCTTGACGTTGGGGTCCTGGCCCTCCCAGGTCTCCGGGAGCTTGACGGTCTTGATGGTGCCGCCCGGGCACTCGGCGGGGGCCAGGTTCATCAGGTCCTGGGCGAAGCTCTGGCCCGTCAGGTCGTCGTACTCGGCCCGGCCGTCGTCGTAGGGGACGTGGATCTGGCCGAGGCGGGCGCTGTTGAGGACCTTGATCGGGGCGGTCTCGCCCTTGGGCTGGTAGGAGATGTCCTCCAGGACGAGGCCGGCCTTGCTGTCGTAGTGCCAGCACATCCGCCAGGTGGTGCCGCTGGAGAGCTTCTGCTCGATGCGGAAGGCGGCGCTGCAGTCGGGCGCGGCCGCGGCGGCGCTCTGCGGCTGGGCGGTGGCCGGTCCGGCTCCGGTCGTCAGACCGGCGGCCAGCGCGGCGACGGCGAGGCCGAGGGCCGCCGTCCGGCCGCGGGCGTGGCTGATTCTGGTGACGCGCATGAAGAAGTGACTCCCTTGCAGGAGGTGCGAGTTCGGAAAGTGGACGGAGGTCGGCCCGGCAAAGGAGCGCGTTCGGCGGCCGAGTGGTCGGTTCGGCTGCCGTGGCTCAATGGCCGGGCGGTGGAGCGGGCGGTCGGGCTCAGTGCTTGAGCTCGGCGCTTGAGCTCAGTGCTTGAGCTCGGCGACCTTGTGGGCGCTCAGGTCGATCACCAGGGCCGTGGTGTCGATCCACGGCCCGTTCTTGACCTTCGTGAACAGCCGCACGCAGCGGTGCTCACCGCACTTGTCCAGCGCGGCGGGCTGGGCGCCCGGCGTGGCCCGGTAGATGCCGCCGCTCAGCCGGAGCTGGTCCGGCGAGGTGAGTTCCTTGCCCATCGCGTCCTTGTAGTCGGCCTTGAGGCCGGCTCCGAGCGGGTCGGCGATCAGCAGGGCCGCCGCGGCACTGCTCTCGGCGATGCTCGGCGGCGGCTGGACTCCGCGCTGGTCGGTGGAGTCCACGACCTTCCCGGTGTCCAGGTCGACGGTCTTGGTGACGAGCGTGTCGTCCCGGTAGTCGTAGTACGACACGTCGGCACGCCGACCGGTGTCCGTGCCGTCGTTCTCCGGCTCGGCCAGGTCGACGCTCAGCTGTTGCGGACCGCGCTTGCCGTCCACGTTCTCACTCGCGGTGAACGTCTGGCGGTTCACGGCGATCTTCTGGGCCCGTGCGATCTCGTCGTCGGTCAGCGGATCGCCGCCCTTGCCCTTCTCCCCTTCGTCCGGGGCCTCTTGGACGACGCCCGGCGCGACGGGCGCGCCCTGCTCGTCCTGCCCCAGCTGCTGGGCCGCGGCGGCCTTGCCGTCGCCCTTGGTCCCGCCCGTTTCGTCGGCGCCCGCCGTTCCCGGCAGCGTGATCCCGACCATCACGGCGGTCGAAACCACCGCGATGGCCGCACCGGCCACCATCTTGCCAAGATGGCGGTGCACTATCTCGCGCACATCTTCCCCCTACTCCCCCTTCGGTCCCGGGAGTACGTGTCTGCCCCACAGATTCGGCATACCGCGTATGCACTGGTCGATCGGTAAGAGGGACGTAAGTCATAGGAGGTTCCATCACTTTCGGGGAGACTCGTGGTCAAGGGGCCCCGGCGGCGGCGACGAGCTGAAAGAGTCGTATTCATGCAGGTCTGGCCTGGAGAGGCATATCCACTCGGTGCCACGTACGACGGCGCCGGCACGAACTTCGCGGTCTTCACCGAGGCCGCGGACCGAGTAGAGCTGTGTCTGCTGCACGACGACGGCTCGGAGACGGCGGTGGAACTGCGGGAGTCCGACGCATTCGTCCGGCACGCGTACGTGCCCGGCGTGATGCCCGGTCAGCGCTACGGATTCCGTGTGCACGGCCCGTACGCCCCGGACCGCGGACTGCGCTGCAACTCCGCGAAGCTGCTCCTCGATCCGTACGCGCGCGCGATCAGCGGATCGATCCAATGGGGCGAGGAGGTGTACGGCTACCACTTCGACGCGCCGGAGAAGCGCAACGACCTGGACTCCGCCCCGCACACCATGACGTCGGTCGTGGTCAACCCGTACTTCGACTGGGGCGACGACCGCCGCCCGCGCACCGACTACCACCACACGGTCATCTACGAGGCCCATGTGAAGGGCCTCACCATGCGCCACCCCGGTCTGCCCGAGGAACTGCGCGGCACCTACGCCGCCCTCGCGCACCCGGCGATCATCGAGCACCTCACCGAGCTGGGCGTCACCGCGCTGGAGCTGATGCCGGTCCATCAGTTCGTCAACGACCACCGGCTGGTCGACATGGGCCTCAACAACTACTGGGGCTACAACACGATCGGCTTCTTCGCCCCGCACAACGCGTACGCCTCCTGGGGCGACCGCGGCCAGCAGGTCCTGGAGTTCAAGTCGGCGGTACGGGCGCTGCACGAAGCCGGTATCGAGGTCATCCTGGACGTGGTCTACAACCACACCGCCGAGGGCAACCACCTGGGTCCGACGCTGTCCTTCCGGGGCCTCGACAATCCGTCCTACTACCGCCTGACGGACGATCCCCGCTACTACATGGACACCACGGGCACCGGCAACTCCCTGCTGATGCGCTCGCCGCACGTCCTGCAACTGATCATGGACTCGCTGCGGTACTGGGTCACCGAGATGCATGTCGACGGCTTCCGCTTCGACCTCGCGGCGACCCTGGCCCGGCAGTTCCACGAGGTGGACCGGCTGTCGTCGTTCTTCGACCTGGTGCAGCAGGACCCGGTGGTCTCCCAGGTGAAGCTGATCGCCGAACCGTGGGACGTCGGCGAGGGCGGCTACCAGGTGGGCAACTTCCCCCCGCTGTGGACCGAGTGGAACGGCAAGTACCGGGACACCGTGCGGGACCTGTGGCGCGGCGAGCGGCGGGCGATCGCGGAGTTCGCGTCCCGGCTGACCGGCTCCTCGGACCTCTACCAGGACGACGGACGCCGCCCGCTGGCCTCCATCAACTTCGTCACCTGCCACGACGGCTTCACGCTGCACGACCTCGTCTCGTACAACGACAAGCACAACATGGCCAACGGCGAGGAGAACCGGGACGGCGAGAGCCACAACCGGTCCTGGAACTGCGGGGCCGAGGGCGACACCGACGATCCGCACGTGCTGGATCTGCGGGCCCGGCAGATGCGCAACTTCATCGCGACGCTGATGCTGTCCCAGGGCGTGCCGATGCTCAGCCACGGCGACGAGTTCGCCCGCACCCAGCGCGGCAACAACAACGCCTACTGCCAGGACAGCGAGCTGGCGTGGGTGCAGTGGCCGGAGGAGGACGACGAGGTCTTCGGCGATCTGCTGGCCTTCACGCGCGCGATGGTGTGGCTGCGCCGGGACCATCCGGTCTTCCGTCGCCGGCGCTTCTTCCACGGGCGACCGGTGGAGGGCACCCACGACGAGCTGTCCGACATCGCCTGGTTCACCCCGGAGGGCGAGGAGATGACCCAGCGGGACTGGGACCGGGCGAAGGCGTCGGCGCTGTCGGTGTTCCTCAACGGCAACGCGATCTCCGAGCCCGGCTCGCGCGGGGAGCGCATCACCGACGACTCGTTCCTGCTGATGTTCAACGCCTCGCACAAGACGCTGGACTTCGTGGTGCCGGTCAACCACGGCCGCCAGTGGGAGGTGGTCGTCGACACCGCGCGCGCGGCGGGCCGGCCGCAGGGCAGCGGCCCGAAGGTGCAGGCCGGGGACCGGCTGACGCTGGTGGACCGGAGCATGACGGTGCTGCAGCGGCCGGTCTAGGGGCTGCGGAGCGGCCCGGCCGGAGCCGCTGCCGGTACGCGCGCGTGGCGGCCGGTCCTGGACGGGCCGCCACGCGTGCGTGGGGACATCCGGGGGGGGTGATGACACGAAAGACGGCGGGGCGGGTACGTAGGGTTGCATGACACCTGAGCGACCCGACCCGGCGGTGCCGACGGCCACCTACCGGCTACAGCTTCAGCCCGACTTCCCCTTCGACGCCGCGGCGGCGGCCGTGCCGTACCTCGCCTCGCTCGGCGTCTCGCACCTGCACCTGTCCCCCGTCCTGGAGGCCGTCCCCGGCTCCCGGCACGGCTACGACGTCGTGGACCACGCGCGCGTACGGGGCGAACTGGGCGGTGAGGAGGGGCTGCGGGCGCTCGCGCGGACGGCGCGGGAGCACGGTCTCGGTCTGGTGGTGGACATCGTGCCGAACCACATGGCCATGGCACCGCGGCACAACCGGGCCCTGTGGGAGGTGCTGAGGGAGGGCCCGAAGTCCCCGTACGCGCGCTGGTTCGACATCGACTGGGAGGCGCAGGGCGGGCAGGTCCTGCTGCCGGTGCTCGGCGGACCGCTCGGCGGCGAGCTGGAGCGCTTGGCGGTCGACGGGAACGTCCTGCGCTACTACGACCACGCCTTCCCGCTCCGCGAGGGCACCCAGGACCTGCCGCTGCCCCAGCTCCTGGACGCCCAGTGGTACCGCCTGGGGTGGTGGCGACTGGCCCGTACCGAGCTCAACTACCGGCGCTTCTTCAGCATCTCGGAGCTGATCGGGGTGCGGGTGGAGGACCCGGAGGTGTTCGAGGCCACCCATGCCAAGATCCTCCAGCTGCTGCACGAGGGAGTGGTCGACGGGCTGCGGATCGACCATCCCGACGGGCTCGCCGACCCGGACGCGTATCTGCTGCGGCTGCACGAGGCGACGGGCGGGCGCTGGACGGTGGTGGAGAAGATCCTCGCGGACGGCGAGCCGCTGCCCGCCTCCTGGCCGGTCGCGGGAACCACGGGCTACGACGCGCTGCGGCATGTGGACGGGGTGTTCACCGACCCGGCCGGGTTCGGGGAACTGCTCGGCCAGTACCGGCGGTTCGCGGCTCCGCAGACCGACCGGGGCGGGCACTGGGAGGCGACGGTGCGGCGGGCGGCGTACCGGGTGCTCACGCACGAGCTGGCCGCCGAGACCGAGCGGCTGACCCGGGTGGCGGTCCGGCTGTGCGCCGGCTCGCCGGAGCCCGCGCTGCGCGACCGCGCGCCGTGGGCGCTGCGCACCGCCCTCCAGGAGCTGCTGGTGCGGATGGAGGTCTACCGGCCGTACACCTCGGTCGACGCCGCGTCCGTCGTGACCGAGGAGGCCGCCGAGGAGGCGCGGCAGGCGTTCGTCGTCCCGGAGGAGGCGGGTGCGGTCGACGTCGTCCGCGATCTGGTGCTCGGGCGGGCGGGCGACGGGCCGGAGCACGCGGAGTTCCGGGCCCGGTTCGCGCAGACCTCGTCGGCACTGCGCGCCAAGTCGGTGGAGGACACGGCGTTCTACCGGTACGTGCCGCTGCTGTCGGCGACCGAGGTGGGCGGGAACCCCGGCAGCCCGGCCGTGTCGCCGGACGACTTCCACGCCTACTGCGCACGCGTGCAGCGCGACTGGCCGGCGACCGGGACCGTGGTGTCGACCCATGACACCAAGCGCAGCGCGGACGTGCGGGCCGCGCTGGCCGTGCTCACCGAGTGCCCGGAGCGCTGGGCCGACGTGCTGGCCGAGGTGACGCGCACCGGTGACGGCGTGCCGGACGCACAGGTGGCGTGGGCGGCCTGGCAGACCGTGTTCGGGCTCGGCCCGGCGAGCGTGGAGCGGGTGCGGGGGGCGCTGCTGAAGCATGTGCGCGAGGCCGGGCTCTACACCAGCTGGACGGAGCAGGAACCGCCGTACGAGGAGGCGGTGGCGGCGTTCGTCGCGGCGGGGCCGTGCGGGGTGCCGGGCGAGCGCGTGGCGGCCTTCCGCGGCGCCCTGGAGCCGTCGGTGCGGGCGAACGTGCTCGGCACGGCGCTGCTCCATCTGACGATGCCGGGGGTGCCGGACGTCTATCAGGGCACGGAGGCCGAGTACCGGGCGCTGGTGGACCCGGACAACCGGCGGCCGGTGTCGTTCCCGCCCGCGGAGCCCGGCGAGAAGGGCGCGCTGACGACGGCGGCCCTGCGGCTGCGGGCCCGGCGGCCCGCCGCGTTCGGCGACTCGGCCACGTACACGCCGCTCTCGGCGGAGGGCCCGGCGGCCGCGCACTGCCTGGCGTTCGCCCGCTCCGGGGACGTCGTCACCGCCGTCACCCGGCTGTCGCTGCGGCTGGCGGAGGCGGGCGGCTGGGGGGAGACACGGCTGGCGCTGCCGCCGGGGCGCTGGGTCGACGTGCTGGCTGCGGAGCGCGAGTTCACCGGGCACGTGCGCGTGGCGGAGCTGTTCGGGGTGCTGCCGGTGGCGTTGCTGGAACGGGTCGGCTAGGAGGGACAGGAGGCGGACGCCCTCACGCGCGCGTGTGTAGTTGCCGTTCTGCCCGACGAGGTCCGCCGGAGCCGTCGACTGGCCCGCCCTCGTGGCGCTGCGGGACGGCATCGTGGCGCGCAACCACAAGGGCGTGGAGGCGCATCTCGCGCACGCGGGCGTGCGGGTGGTGCGAGGGAGCGCGCGCCTGACCGGGCCGCGCTCGGTGCGCGTGGAGCGCGCGCGCATTGATCACGCGCCCGGCGCGCCGAGTGATCACGAGACCGGCGCGCCGAGTGACCTCGCGCCCGGCGTGCACGACTTCGTCGCGCGCCGTGGTCTGGTCCTGGCGACCGGCTCACGGCCGCGTGTGCTCCCGGGGCTCGTGCCGGACGGCCGGCGTGTGGTGACGAGCGACGACGCGCTGTTCGCGCCCGGGCTGCCGGCGTCCGTGCTCGTGCTCGGCGGCGGGGCGATCGGCGTGCAGTACGCCTCCTTCCACCGTTCGATGGGCGCGGAGGTGACTCTCGTGGAGGCCGCCGACCGGATCGTGCCGCTGGAGGACGCCGATGTGAGCCGGCACTTGGCGCGCGGGCTGAAGAAGCGCGGCATCGACGTCCAGGCGGGCGCCCGGCTGCTGGACGCGGCGGTGCGCGACGACGCCGTACGCGCGCGCGTGCGGTCGGCGCGCGGCGAGATCCGCACGCTCACGGTCGAGCGGCTGCTGGTCGCCGTCGGCCGGGAGCCGGTCACCGACGGCCTCGACCTGGCCGCCGCGGGCCTCGCGGCGGACGCGCGGGGGTTCGTCGCACCGGCCGACTGGTCGCGCCTGGAGACGGCCGTGGACGGCGTCCACGTCGTGGGTGATCTGCTGCCGCCGCCGTCCCTCGGCCTGGCCCACGCCTCGTTCGCGGAGGGCCTGTCGGTGGCGGAGGTGCCGGCGGGGGCGGCGTCCGCACCCGTCGACTGCGCGGCCGTGCCCCGCGTCACCTACTCGGCGCCGCAGACCCGCGGCCGTCGGCCCGAGCGAGACGGAGGCATGCGCGCGTGGGCACGAGGTGCGCGTGGGCACGAGGTGCGCGTGGGCACGAGGTGGTCGTCGACTCCATGCCGCTGACCGCCGTGGCGAAGGGGATGGTGCACGGTCGCGGCGGCATGGTGAAGGTCGTCGCGGAGGCCGGTGACGGCCGGGTGCTCGGCGTGCACCTGGTCGGTCCGCAGGTGCCCGAGATGATCGCGGAGAGCCAGCTGGTCGTCGGCTGGGACGCGACGCCGTCCGACCTGGCCCGGCACGTGCTCGCGCATCCGACCCTGTCGGAGGCCGTCGGCGAGGTCTTCCTGACGCTCGCCGGGCGCGGTCTGCACCGGAGTTGAGCACTGGGGCCCGCGCCCCGGCCCGGCGGGACCGGCGCCCCTTCGGTACCGGCATCCCTTCCCTCCGGAGGTGAATGCCTCTGGGCGCCCCCTGGAGCCTCCCCCGGTGCGTCCTTGACAGTCCACCGCGACCGTGGGGTACTGCGGATTGCGAAGCCGGGCGGATGTGTCGGGGGTGAGTCTCCTGCCGGAGCTGCGCTACCCCACAGTGACCGAAGTCGTCACATCGGCAAGAGCGTTGGCCGCTCATCGGCCGGCTCTGTGCACCCTGCGGGAGGTGGGCCGTTCACGGGCGGGCAGACCCCTGCTGCTGCTGTCCGTGGGCCACGCGGAGCGCGCCGTACTCGTCGTCGCCGGCGCCCACTCCAACGAGCCGACCGGCGGCGCCACCCTCCTCTCCGTCGCCGAACGGGTGGTACGCGAAGGGGAGTTGCGGGCGGACACCTCCTGGCACTTCCTGCTGTGCGCGGACCCCGACGGGGCGTCCCTGCATGTGACACCGGCGCCACGCAACCTGTTCGAGTACCACCGGGGATTCTTCCGGCCCGCGGGCCACGAACAGCCGGAATGGTCACCGGCGGTGCTCCCGCCCGACCGGCTGCCGCCCGAGACCCGTGCCCTGACCGGTGTCATCGACGAGCTGCGCCCCTACCTCCAGGTGACGCTGCACGGCACCGAACTGGGGGGCAGCTGGGTGCAGTTGACGAAGGACATCCCGGGACTCGCCGAGCCGTTCGCCAAGTCCGCCGCGGAACACAACATCCCGGTGGAGACCGGGGCCTCGGACGCCGCGGGCTGGCCGGCGTCCGGGCCGGGGGTGCATGTGATGCCCGCGCCGGGCGCCGGGGCGGCGTACCCGAGCATGCCGGACGACGCGCGCAACAGCACCTGGTACCACGCGCACCGGTACGGCGGGCTGACCGCGATCGTCGAGGTGCCGATGTGGGCGAGCGACCTGGTCGACGACCCGGTGCCGCACCCCGATCCGGCGGTGGCGCTGCGCCGGCTGGCGAGGCGGCTGCTGCTGGACACCCATGAGGTGGAGCGAGTGCTGACCGACGCGCTGCCCCGCCTGCCCGGCGTCGGGGGTCCGCTGCTGCGGGCCGCCCGATGGGGGCTCGAACTGGTGCCGGGACTGGCCGCGGACTGGATGCACATGGTGCCCGTCGACAACACGCGCGCGTACGTGGGCAGTGTGGACGCGTTCGCGCGGCGGCTGCCGCTGCGGGCGGCGGCGATGCTGCTGCGGGTCCTGACGGAGCACGACGACCGCGCGGCACCGCGCCTGGAGCAACTCGTCGCGACCTGGAGCGAGGCGTTCGCGGAACGATTCCGGGCCCGCTGGGTGCCGTTGGAGCACCAGGTGGAGCACCAGGCCCGCACGGTGGTGGAAGCGGCGCGACACGCGCGCGACCGGTCCACGTGAGGACCGCCCCGGCCGCACGGCACAGGGCAGGAGGCGCTCCCCCGACCGCACGGGCACAAGGCCTGAGTCGCATCCCCGACCCCACGGGCCCAGGGCCGGTGTCACATCCCCGGCCGGTCGCCCGTCGTCCGGCACGGACGCTGAACCGGCCGGGTGCATGACACGGCCGCTCAGCCGTCGAGCGCGAACACCGATCCCGTGCGGCCGGCCATCGCGCACCCGTTGGAGAAGGTCTCCGCGTACTCGACGGCCCGGCCGTTCCACTGCCCCCGCGCGTGTGCGGTCACCGGGGCGTAGATCATCGGGCAGTAGCCGTCCCTCGGCGGGAGCGCGGCGATGTCGCCGTCGACCGCCTCCAGTTCCGCGCAGGCCTCGGCGGCGCGCGTGTGTCCCTGGGGCGGGTCGCACAGCAGGAGGGTGCCGCGCGTGTCGCTGGACCGGGCGTCGCCCTTGGTGACCGTGAGGTAGAGCCAGTTGCCGGTACGGGAGTCGTCCTGGGCCGCCGCGGTGGGGGCCGTACCGGCGACGAGGAGGGCGGCCGCGGCGAGCAGGATACCCCGGGCCGCCTTCGATGCAGTGCGGTTCTTCATTCCCGTTGCATCGGCACGGCCGCCTGCGAACCCCACCCCGACTCACCCGAACGAGAGCCCACGCGCGCGTGCCGCCCGGCCGCCAGTTCGAACGCGGCCCGCACCACGTGCGACTGGTACTCCACCTGGCGGGCGACGGGAATCCAGTAGGCCCCGCAGCCGTCGAGGTAGTCGGCGCACCAGACGTCGATGAGCCGGTCGAGTTCGGGCAGTACACCGGCCGGGTCGGCGCCGGCGGCCGTGACGAGCTGGTGCAGCAGTCCGGCCGTGCGCAGCGCCAGGCGTCGGCCGCAGATGCGCAGGGTGGCCAGGTGGGCGGTGCTGAGGGGCGGCAGCGGGTGGCCGCCGTCGATGCCGGGGACGTCGGGGTCCCAGGCGTCGGCGAGGCCCGGGCAGACCAGTAAATAGTCGTCCACCGGGGCCAGCAGCCGTTCCGCGTCCGGTACGGCGGCGAGATGCGGGCGGATCCGGGCGAGCAGCGGCTCCAGGAGCCCGGTGTCGTGCCGGAGCGTACGGCTGACGAGGCGCAGGACGGTGTCCGCGTCGACGGGCTCGGAGCCGTCCTCGACGGTGGCCACGCCCCACATGGGGGCCTCGACGACCGCGGTCACGGTGCCGTGCCGGTGGGGGTGGAACCAGGTGGACTCGACGGCGGCCTCGGTGATGGCCGCGGCCAGGTCGCCGCGGCGCGGCGGCGGGATGCGGTAGACGGCGGGGCCGAGGCCGGGCCAGTACAGGGTGTCGTACGCGCCGAGTTCGCGCGGGATGCCGAGCCGGCCGGCGACACGGGCGACGCGCCCGGCGAGTCCCGGCAGGTCGTGGGTCAGCTCGACGAAGCCGCCGCCGACGTCGACGCCGTGCAGGGAGCACTGCAGGAAGGGCCGCAGCTCGTCCTGGAGGTCGAGCAGGGCGCGGGTCTCCGGCAGGGTGGCCGCGGCGGCGCCGTCGGGCAGCCACTCCGGCTGCTCCAGGAAGCCGGGCCGGAAGAAGTGCCGGAAGTAGCGGCCGAGGGTGTACGGGCCGTGCAGCCAGCCCTCGTTGCGGCGCAGTCCGTCGGGGTCGAGGCTGAGCAGCAGGTTCCAGGTGGCGTCGGCGGCCTCGGTGAGCGTGGGGTCGTCGAGGGCGCGCTCGGCCAGGTGCAGGACGGTGGCGCCGCCCACTGGTTCGTTGGCGTGCGGGCCGGCGACGACGAGGGCCTGCCGGCTGCCGTGGCCGACGGACAGCAGCCACATCGGCGTGCCCGCGCGGGAGGTGCCGACGCGGCGGAGCCGGGCGTCGCGGGGGTGCCGGGCGACGAGTGCGGCGGCACGCGCGGCGAGTTCGTCGACGGACGGGTAGCGGAGGAGGGGCGACAGGGCACACCTCCACAGTGTGGTGCCGTCGGTTCACCTGATGTGCATGGTGACGTACAGTCAGTCACGACTTGCGGGGCGCGTCAACACCGCGGCAGGCAAAGGGAATCAAGCGTTCTACAGCGAGCAAATCCCAGGCCAGAGCTAAGGTTCGGCTGAGTCGGGGGCCGCCGGACTCAGTGCGCGGCGAGCCGGAACCACATCCGCCCGAAGCCGACCTGGTCGCCCTCCCGCACGACAGCCGCGCCGATGACCCGTCGCCCGTTCACCGTCGTGCCGTTGGTGGAGCCGAGGTCGCGCAGCACCCACATACCGCCCTGGCGGCTCAGTTCGGCGTGCACGCGCGAGACCGTCTCATGGCTCAGACGGAGGCCGTTGGCGGGGTCGCGGCCGATGCGCAGCGGGTGGGTGTTGCCGGGGTGGGGCAGCAGCAACTTGGGCAGCCGCTCGGCCTGCCAGGCGCGGCGCAGCCGCTGGGTGAAGCCCGAGACCGCTTCGACGGACCCGAAGACCACGCGGGAGAGGCGGCTCTCCGAGGGCAGGTCCGCGGTGAGCGCCGCGAGTTCGTCGGAGCGGCGGGCGGCGAGCGCCAGTTCCATCCGCCGGATGAACGTGTCGTGCGACAGCCGACCCATGGCGACGCCGTCGCGGAGCACCTTCAGCGCCTTGTCGCGCTCCGCGTCGGAGAGCCGCGCGGGGTACGTGTTGAACTCGAAGGACGACGTCACGCTCGTGATTGTCGGGCAGTGGACGCACGGTGTCCAGAAAACGCGAGAACGGCCGCCACGCGCGCGGACTGATCGCGTTTGAAGCACCATGGACGGGCTACATCACGGTGAGCAGACGAAGGGGAACCGTCCGTGCAGTTCGAGGTGTGGGCACCGCAGGCAGACCGTGTGACGCTCCGGTGCGACGGCGGCACGCGCGCGTTGGAGCGCGATCCGGAGCGCGCCGGATGGTGGCGGGGCGAGGCCGAGGCGGGTGACGGCAGCCGGTACGGCTTCGCGCTCGACGACGGTCCCGTGCTGCCCGACCCGCGTTCGCGCCGCCAGCCGGACGGCCCGGACGGGCTGAGCGCGGTCGTCGAGCAGGGGCGGTACGCGTGGCGCACGGAGTGGGTGGGGCGACCGCTGCCGGGCGCGGTCCTGTACGAGCTGCACGTGGGCACGTACACGCGCGAGGGCACCCTCGACGCGGCCGCGGACCGGCTGGAGCACCTGGCGGAACTGGGCGTCACCCACGTCGAGTTGATGCCGCTGTGCCCTTTCCCCGGGCGGCACGGCTGGGGCTACGAGGGCGTGTCGCTGTGGGCCGTGCACGAGCCGTACGGTGGCCCGGAGGCGCTGAAGCGTTTCGTGGACCGGGCGCACGAGCTCGGTCTCGGCGTGGTCCTGGACGTCGTGCACAACCACCTGGGCCCGTCGGGCAATTACCTGCCCGCGTTCGGCCCGTACTTCACCGACACCCACCACACGCCCTGGGGCTCGGCCGTGAATCTGGACGCGCCCGGCTCCGACGAGGTGCGGGCGTATCTGCTGGGCAGCGCATTGGCGTGGCTGCGGGACTACCGGCTCGACGGGCTGCGTCTGGACGCGGTGCACGCGCTGGCGGACACGCGCGCGTGTCACTTCCTGGAGGAGCTGTCCATGGCGGTGGACGCCCTCGCCGCGGAGGTGGGCCGGCCGCTGTTCCTGATCGCCGAGTCCGACCTGAACGATCCCCGTCTGGTCACCCCGCGCGCGGAGGGCGGCCTGGGACTGCACGCGCAGTGGAACGACGACTTCCACCACTCCCTGCACACCGCGCTGACGGGCGAGGCGCAGGGTTACTACGCCGACTTCGGCAAATCCCCCTTGGCGGCGGTCGCCAAGACGCTCACCGGGGGCTACTTCCACGACGGCACGTACTCGAGCTTCCGCGGCCGGTGCCACGGCCGCCCGCTGGACCGCGCGCGGGTGGCCGGTCACCGGCTGCTCGGCTACAGCCAGACCCATGACCAGGTGGGCAACCGCGCCCAGGGCGACCGGCTTTCGGCGTCCCTCTCCCCCGGGCTGCTGGCCTGCGCGGCGGCCCTGACGCTCACCGCGCCCTTCACCCCGATGCTGTTCATGGGCGAGGAGTGGGCGGCGGGGACGCCCTGGCAGTTCTTCACCGACCACACCGACCCGGAGCTCGCGGAGGCCGTCCGGCGGGGCAGGCGGCGGGAGTTCGCGGCGCACGGCTGGGCCGAGGAGGACGTGCCCGACCCGCAGGACCCGGCGACCCGGGGCCGCTCCTGCCTCGACTGGTCCGAGCCGGAGCGCGAACCCCACGCGCGCGTGCTCGCCTGGTACCGCCGCCTCATCGCCCTGCGCCACGAGCAGCCCGACCTCACCGATCCGGACCTCGCCGACACCAAGGTGGCCTACGACGAGCAGCGGCGCTGGCTGGCCTTCCGGCGCGGGGACGTGCGGGTGGCGGTGAATCTGGACAAGGAGCCCGCCGCGATCCCTCTGGGGCCCCGTCAGGCGCGTGTGCTGGCGGCGTGGGAGCCGGTGGCGGCGCCGGGTGCGGACGGAGTGCTGCACGTGCCCGGGGAGTCGTGCGTGGTGCTGCTCCAGGAGTGAGCCCGCGGGGCGCCTCTACAGGTCCTCCTCCTTGTCGTCCTCCCGCAGCTCCGTCACCCGTTCCAGCAGGATCGCCTCCCAGGCGTGCCGGAGCCGGACGCGCAGCTCCGGCAGCGGTGCGTCGTCGCGGCCCTGGAGGCGGGCGGCGAGGCTGATCACGGAGTCGCAGCGGGCGAGCCACAGGCCGCGCAGGCAGGGGCGGGCACCGTAGCCCGCGAGGGTGGCGGCGCGGACGGCGGCGGGCGAGCCGACGGCGAGGGCGAGGCAGGCGATGTCCTCCGCGGGGTCGCCGAGGACGGCGTCGGCCCAGCCGAGCACGCCGCGCACCCGTCCGTCGGGGCTGACGACGAGGTGGTCGCCGGTGAGGGCGTGGTGGACCAGGACGGCGGTGCCGGGCTGGGCGGCCAGTTGCACGGCGGCGGGCGGGGTGAGCTGGTGCAGCCGTACGGGGTCGAACTCGTCCGATGCGGCGAGGAGTCGGGCGGCACGTTCCGCGGCGCGGCGCAGTGCTTCCAGGGAGCGCGGGGCGGTGCGCGGCACGCCCAGGGTCTCGGCCTGCCGGACCGGCACCTCGCGCAGGCCGGTGAGCAGCGCGGCCAGGTCGGCCTCGCCGACGGCGGACACGTCGTGCTCGCGGGCGGAGCCGCCGGGCAGCTTGCTGTCGAGGGTGTACGTCAGTCCGGGCGCCCACTCGCCGTGGGCGACGCTGGTCGGGACGGCGACCGGGATGTGCGCGCGGACCACGTCGCGCAGGCGCAGTTCGCGGCGCTGGCGCACGCCGGCCTCGCGGTCGGGGGCCAGGCGCAGCACATGGCGGCCGCCGACCCACCAGGTGGCGGGCTCGGCGCTCTCGGCGACCGGCCGGACCTCGGGTCCGGCCGTGTCGGAGGCGTCCTTGAGGAGGGAACGGACCAGCCGCCGGACGGTGTCCGCGGTGGGTGTCGGTGCCTGGGTCATGGTCGCGCCGTTGTCACTCGAGGGGTGAAGGGGGCTCCTGGAACGGCGGGGGGCGTCTTCCGGTGCCCGCCGGGGCCGGTCCGGCCGTCGGGCCGGCTGTACGGCGTCCGGCCGGCAGAGCCGGTTCGGCGCCGCTATTCCACTATGACCATCTCGCGGCTGGTGTCGTTGAGGCGACGGCCGCCGTCCTCGGTGACCGTGACGATGTCCTCGATCCGGACGCCGAAGCGGCCGGGCAGGTAGACGCCGGGCTCCACGGAGAAGCACATGCCGGGAACGAGGGGCTGCTCCTCGCCCTCGATCATGTACGGCGGTTCGTGGGTCGTGACGCCGATGCCGTGCCCGGTGCGGTGGATGAAGTACTCGCCGTAGCCGGCGTCGGTGATGACCTTGCGGGCGGCGCGGTCGACCTCCTGGCAGGCGACACCGGGGCGTACGGCCCGGAAGCCCGCCTCCTGGGCCTCGCGGACCAGGTCGTGCACGCGGCGTTCCTCGTCGGTGGGTTCGCCGACGTGGACGGTGCGGGAGGTGTCGGAGCCGTAGCCGTCCTTGAGGCCGCCGAAGTCGAGGACGACCATGTCGCCGCGTTCGATGACGCGGTCGCCGACCTCGTGGTGCGGGTTGGCGCCGTTGGGGCCCGAGGCGACGATGGTGAAGTCGACCTGGGAGTGCCCGAACCGGCGCAGCAGGTCGGCGAGGTCGGCGCCGACCTCGGACTCCCGTCGGCCGCCGAAGGGAACCTTCCGGATCTCCTCGAACGTCGCGTCGGCAGCCGCGCCCGCGGCTGCCAGGAGCTCCAGTTCCGCCGCGTCCTTGACGGCCCGGAGCATGGGCAGGGCGTCGGTGAGGGCGGCGTACGAGGTGCCGGGCAGCGTCTTCTGGAGGCCCAGCAGGTGCATCGCCCAGGCGTTGTCGCTGATGCCGAACCGGCCTCCGGAGTCGAGGAGTGCGGCGGTGGCGGCGTAGGGGTCCTTGCCGTCGGTCCAGTCGCGCAGGGTCAGCGCGGGCGCGCCCGTCGCGCGGGCAGCGTCGGGGGCCTCCAGGGTGGGGACGACCAGGACGGGGTCCTGGCCGGGGGCGAGGACCAGCAGGGTGAGCCGTTCGGTGATCGCGGTGGGCGAGTAGCCGGTGAGCCAGACCAGGTCGGGGCCGGGTGCCACGAGCAGCCCGGCGAGGCCGGCGTCGGCGGCCGACCGGGCGGCGCGCTCCATGCGGGCCCGGTAGTCGTCGGCGGTGAAGGGCGCGGTCGTACTGCCGGTCATCCGGGCCTCCCTGGGTGGACGAAGGGGCAACAGGTACGTCGGGTGGAACCGCTACGGGCAGCATCCTGCCCGGACAACGGGGGCGGCGCGAGCCGGTTCACGGGTCCCGCCGGGGCGGCGCCGCTCACGGCGTCAGCCCTCCAGGGCGAGCCGGACGCCGAGCACGAGCAGGACGCCGCCGGAGATCTGCTCCAGGCGCCGGCGCACCCCGGCGCGGGACAGGACAGCACGCATCCGGCCGACGAACCACACGTAGAGCCCGTAGTAGCCCACCTCGTAGACGGCCCACAGCGCGGCGAGCCCCGCCATCGTCGGCAGGTGCGGGGCGCCGGCGGGCACGAACTGCGGCAGGAAGGAGAGCGCGAAGACGGCCGCCTTCGGGTTGGCGAGGTTGAGCAGCAGTCCGCCGCGGTAGGCGGCCCAGCCGGCCCTTCCACCGCCGGTCCACCCCTCCCCGGCCGCCCCGCCCTCACCGGCCCCGTCCGCCCGGCTCCGGCGCGCCTGGCGCAGCGCCTGGACGCCGAAGGCCACCAGCACCACCGCGCCGACGACGCGCATCACGCCGTACGCCACCTCGGAGGCCGTGAGGAGCGCGGTCAGGCCGAACGCGGCGACCAGGCCCCAGACGAAGACACCGGTCTCGTTGCCGAGCACGGTCAGGAAGCCGGACCGGCGGCTGTGCAGCGACTGCTTGATGATCAGCACGGTGCTGGGTCCGGGCGAGGCCGCGATCAGGGTGCAGGCCCCGAGGAAGGCGATGAGGGTGCTCGGCATGGGCTCATCGTGGCGCGGGCCGCGGCAGGGGACCAGCCCTTTTCCCGGCTTAACGGTTAAGCGTTGCCCAAGCATTAGATCTAATGCTTGAATCTGCGCACACCATTAGATCCATTCAGGGGAGGCGTACGACCGTGCTCGTGCTCGCGCACATCAGCGATCTGCATCTGGACGGAAGCGAACGGGCCACCACGCGCGCGTGGCGCGTCCGCGACCACCTGTGGGGGCTCCCCGGGACGGTGGACGCGCTGCTGGTGACGGGGGACATCGCGGACCACGGGGCGGAGGCGGAGTACGAGGAGGCCGCGCGCCTCCTGAGCCACGCGCCGTTCCCCGTGCTGACCTGCCCGGGCAATCACGACAGCCGCGGCCCGTACCGCAAGGCCCTGCTCGGGCAGCCCGCGGCCGACGGGCCGGTCAACAGCGTGCGGGTCTTCGACGACGCGGCGGTGCTGATGTGCGACTCCAGCATCCCGGGCGCCGACGAAGGGGCCCTGGACGAGGAGACGTACGACTGGATCGAGGCGACGCTCGACGGTCTCGGCGGGCGGCGGCGCGCGCTGCTCGCCTTCCATCACCCGCCGGTGGCCCTGCACCACCCGCTGCCCGACCGCTATCAGCTGCAGCGCCCCGACCGGCTGGCCGCGCTGCTCGACCGCCGCCCCGAGATCGCGGGCCTGATCACGGGACACGCCCACACCCCGGCGGCGAGCGTCTTCGCCGGGCGGCCGTTGGCCGTCGGGCCGGGCGTGACCTGGACGCTGCGGCTGCCGTGGGAGGGCGAGCAGGTGGCCGACCGGGAGGCCCCCGTCGGGCTGGCCTTCCACGTCCTGACCGACACGGGGCGGCTGACCAGCCACTTCCGGGTGGTCACGTGACGACGCCGGGGACGGCGGTCAACTGCTGATAGCCGCCGCTGTCATGACGCACCGTCAGGGTGACCTCCTTGCCGGGGCGGGCGTCGGCCACGGCACGGGCGAGGTCGGCCGCCGAGTCGACGCGCGTCCTGCCGACCTGGAGGAGGACGTCACCCCGGACGAGGCCCGCCGCGTAGCCGGGTCCCGGCACATGGACGCCGACGAGGAGGGCGCCCGCCTTCTCGGCGTCCACCGCCTCCACGCCCAGGGTCGCGGCGCGCGGCATCGGCGAGGGGGCGGCCGACGCGGTGGGCGCCGGGACCCGGTGGGCCGTCGCGGGCGCGCTCGGCGGCGTGCTGCCCGCCTCGCGCTGCATCTCGGCGAGTCTGCTCATGCCGATCACCGTGGCGCCGACGGTGCCGAGACCGATCCCGGAGAGCACCAGCACCGTCCCCACGGACAGGGCGAACAGCACGGTCCGCAGCCGTCGGCCCCGCCTGCGGGCGGCGTGCGGACGCCGGGCGGGGCCGGGCCTGGTGCCGCCGCCGGGCTCCTGACCGGGCATCGGCTTGGGGCGCAACGCGGTCTGTTCCATGGCTTGCCTCCGGCGGACGCGGGTCGCCTCCGGCGGATACGGGGCGGTCCCGGCTGGTGCTCTACCCGTCGCACCGGCGCCCGACGAGCCACGAACGAGTGAGACTGACCTGCGGTCAAGAGAGGGAATCCATAGGCGTCCGGGGCGGCCGGTTCACCCCGCGACGACGTCCGCGAACCGCGCCGCCGCCCCTCTCGGCGCCCCTGTGTGGACCAGTTCGGTCCGGTGCACGACCCGGGGTTCGGTGACCGGAACCGCGGCCGTGCCCGGCACCCCCGTGGCCAGCGCGCGCGGCAGCAGCGTCAGGCCCCGGCCCGCCGCCGCCAGGGACGTGAGGGTGTGCAGGTCGGTGCCGTCGTAGCGCAGGGCGGTGCGAAAGCCCTGGCCGCCGTTCGCCGCGCGCAGGTGGGCCAGCGGCAGACCGGCGTCGGGGGCGTCCAGCCAGCGTGCGTCGGCCAGGTCGCCGAGGCGCAGACCGGGGCGCCGGGCCAGCGGGTGCCCGGCGGGCAGGAGCACGCACACGGGTTCCTCGCCCGCGCCGCGCGCGGTGAGCGGCGCGACGTCGGGCAGCCGCAGCGGGTCGCTGGGGGCGGCCAGACCGTCGACCAGGCCGAGGTCGGCGCTGCCGGTGGCGACGGCCGCGGGGATCGCGTCCCGGGCCAGCACCCGCAGTGTCACCCCGGCCGCCGGGAGCGCGGCGAGGACACGGGAGGCGAGCGCGGTCGGGGCGGCGGCGAGGGTCAGCCCGTGCTCGGGCGCGGACGCCATCCGCACGACGTCCGCGCGGGCCGCGTCCAGGCGCAGCAGGAGCGGGCCCGCGTGTTCCAGGAGCCGCTCACCGGCCGGTGTGGGCGCCACCGGGCGGCGGGTCAGCAGCGGTGCGCCGAGGTCCAGTTCGAGGGCCTGGATGTGCTGGGACACCGCCGACTGGGTGTAGCCCAGCTCCCGCGCGGCCTCGGAGAAGGAGGCGAGGCGGACGACGGTGACGTAGGTGCGGAGGAGGTGCGGGTCCATGCCGTAAGGGTGCCATCAGCATTGCTTATCGAGCATCCAGAAATCATCGTTGGACGCGATCCCCGGCCTCCGCCCAGGATGGCGGCATGACCAATCCAGCAGCTCGTATCGCCCTGGTCGGCGACCGCTCCCCCACCGTCGTGTCCCACACTCGTGTCCCCCTCCTCCTCGACGCCCTCGCCGAACGCGACCGGCTCGTCCTCGACGCCTACTGGATCCCCTCCGAGGAGGCCGCGGCCGAGGACGCCGTGGCCGGGTTCGACGCGGTGTGGGTGCTGCCGGGCAGCCCCTACCGCAGCGAGGAGGGGGTGCTCGCGGCGATCCGGCACGCGCGCGTGACGGGCGTGCCGTTCCTGGGGACGTGCGGCGGGTTCCAGCACGCGCTCCTGGAGTACGCCCGGAACGTGTGCGGCCTCGCGCGCGTGGCGCACGCCGAGAACGACCCCGACGCCGACGACTTCCTCATCGAACCGCTGGCCTGTTCGCTCGTCGGCCACGAGGGCGTGGTCACGATCGAGCCGGACTCGCTCGCTCAGACGGTCATCGGCTCGGAGCGCACCGTCGAGCGCTACTTCTGCGCCTACGGCCCCACCCGCCACCTGGACACCCTGCGCGCCCACGGGCTGCGCTTCTCCGGGTACGACGAGGACGGCCACGTGCGCATGGCGGAACTGCCGGGCCACCCGTTCTTCATGGCCTCGCTGTTCCAGCCGGAGCTGTCCGGCGACGGCTCGCGCCCGCACCCGATGATCCGGGCGCTGGCGCGAGCCGCCGTGGCCCACGCGGCGCGGCGGGAGCCTCAGCCCGCCGTGTGACCTCCGTGGTGCCCCCCGCCGTGGTCGAACTTCAGCGCCTCGGCGGGCATCACGACGAACGGCCGCATCATGCCCATGTCCTCGTGCTCCAGGAAGTGGCAGTGGTACATGAACCGGCCGTACGCCCCGTCGAACCGGCCCATGATGCGCAGCATCTGACCGCCCGGCACCCGGTAGACGTCCTTGTACCCGAGCTCGTTGGGGGCGAGCGGGACGGTGGCGTCGGGGTCGAAGGCGATCGGTGCGCGGGTGCCGCCGACCGCCGGGTCGAAGCCGCTCACCACGTACGGGTCCCGCCCGAGCGCCTGGAAGTCGGCCAGGTGGATGTGCATCGGGTGCGGGATCGGCGCGAGGTTGAGGAAGCTCCACTGCTCGTGGCTGCCCTCGGCGACGGTGAAGCCCAGGCCGTCGTTGAAGGTCCGCGCCGTGCGCCGGTACGTCCTGGTGGTGCCGTCCGGTCCGGTGACCTGGATGATCCCCTCGGCCGGGAACTCGATGCCGGTCGGGTCCTCGACCTCGGTCATCTCCCAGATCTCGGGGTGTCCCCCGCCGCCCTTGGTGCCGGGCGGGGTGAGCACGATCAGCCGGTGGCCGTGCGCCACGTCGTGGGTGAGCCGGCGGAAGGAGCCCGAGAGCACCTCCGGCAGTTCGAAGGTGTCGGTCTCGCAGCCCTCGCGGACGCGGAACTCCATGACCGCCGGGTAGCGCACGCCGCCCACCGGGTCGGGCACACCTGCGGGCTGCCCCGGCCCCTTGTTGACCAGCCGGAGCCTGCGGCCCGCGAGGCCGCGGAAGTCGACCAGCAGGTCGAAGCGCTCGGCCGGGGCGGCGGTCAGGGTGGGCAGGGCACCGTCGAAGTCGATCGGCACCGGGCGCGGCAGCAGGCCGCCGTCGCTGCCGATCTGGTGCACGATGCCCGGCACCGGGTTGTCGTCCTCGTCCAGGAGGACGAGTTCGTAGATCCGTGCGTTGGACGCGTTGACCAGACGGAAGCGGTACCAGCCGTCGTCCACGTCGGCGTACGGCCAGATGCGGCCGTTGACCGTGGTGTACGGGCCCGCGAAGGGCAGGGTCACCGGCTTGCCCGTCTCCGGGTTCGCCGGGTCCACCACGATGGTCTTGTGCAGCAGGCGGCCGTTGAGCCGGCCGTCCTCGTCGGTGTCGAGGTTGCGGTCGGCCAGCAGCAGCGGGATCTCCCGTTCCCCGTCGGGCAGGTGCAGGGCGTCCTCCTCGTCGTCACGGACGAGGTAGGTGCCGTACAGGCCCGCCATCACGTTCCACCGGGTGATGTTCATGGCGTGGTCGTGGTACCACCACTGGACCGCCTGGTGGTCGTTCGGGTACTCGGAGAGCTGGGCGTCGCCGAAGCCGACCGCGTTGTCCGCCCAGCCGTCGTTGCCGCCGCCGGTCTGCGCGCCGTGGAGATGCGTCACCGACCATGCGGGCAGGGCGGCCACGTCCTCGCTGGGCTTGACGCCCTCGCGGCCCGGTTCGGTGGTGGCGGGCGCGGTGCCCGGCGGGCGCACCGGCACCTCGACGGCGGTGACCGGGTACTCGCTGCCCTTGGGAATGCGGTTGGTCCAAGCGATGCGGACGCGCTGTCCGCGCCGCACCTCGATGGTGGGGCCGGGCACCATGCCCTCGTAGCCCCACATCAGGGTCGGCGGCAGCTGCGGGTGCAGCCGGACCCAGGTCGGGTGCAGGGCGATCTCCGTCTCGCGCAGCACGTCGCCCACCTCGGGCCGCAGGACCGGCGGGACGGGTAACGGCGCCACGTACGGCGTCAGTTCACCCGGTACCGGCGCCTGTTCCCTCGTGTCGCTCTCGGTGATCCTCTCGATGATCTCGGTCAAGATCGAAACCCCCGTGTGTTCCGTTCGTGTATTCCGTGCGTGTGTTCCGTGCGTGTGGTCCCCTCGCCCCGGAAGACCCGGTCGCCTCGCCGCGGGTTGCCTGAATGTCCCGTTCCGCACGAGAAGGTTCCGAAAACCGCAAACGGAATCATCAAGTCCTGTTGTCGGTGGCGGCTGTTACGTTCTGTTGCATGACCGATCGCGCTCTCCGGCTGCTCCTCCAGGACGCCCGCCTCGCCGAACTCGCCGCGTACCCCTTCGACTTCGACGTGGAGCGGGCCGGGCACGGCCACGTGGAACCGGTGCGCCTCGCCTCCGGCGGCTCCCTGCGGGCCGTGGCGGGCGACGCCGGAGGCGGTACGTACTTCGTGTGCGAGGACGGCTCGGTGCTGTACGCCGACTCCGAGGGCTCGGCCGGAATCGTCGGCGCCGGTGTCGACGAGGCACTGGAGATCATGATCGGGCTGGAGGACGAGGAGGACTACGCGGACGACGACGAGGACCCCGAGGGCTTCAGCCTGGAGCGGGCGCGGACCGAGCTGCGCGCCGGTCTGGGATTCCCGGAGCGCCCTCGCGAGGAGCTCGAAGCCCTGCTGGACGCCGCGCTGGCCCGCACCGAGCCCGACTTCCTGCTGCTCAACGCGGTGGAAGGCCGAGCCTACGACCTGATCGGCCCGCCCCCGCCACCGCTCCGGGAGCCCGTCCTGGCGTCCGGCCGCGCCGACCTGGCCGGACTGCGGGCCGGTGACCGCGCGGTGTGGGACGCGGTCGCCGACGACCCGGTACGACGCCGGATCGCGCTGCGGGCCGCCCAGTTCGACCGCGCGGAGGGCGACCTCGGCCTGCTGCGGCATCTGCTGCGCCATGAGGCGCGCTCGTCGATGTCGGACGAACTGCGGCTGGCCGCCGTACTGGTGGGGCTGCACGGCAGGCCCGAGGATCTGCCGCTGCTCCACGAGGTGCGCCGGACGGACTTCGACACGGCGTGCGGACTGAGCGAGCTGCCCGGCCCCGACGCCGACCCGGCCGAGCTGTCGCGATGGGCCCGGGAGCTGGACGACCTGCTGTTCGGCACGGACCCCGCCGACGAGCCGCTGTACACCTGGACGGACCTGGCCCTGGACCAGGGCATGACGAACCTCGCCCGGTGCGCGCTGATCCGGCGGTTCGACGCGATCGAACTGGACCAGAGCCTGCTGCGGCGGACCGACGACCCGGCCCGCCTCGACACCTCCGAACTGTCCTCCCTGGTCGGCGACTTCGAGCGGATCGGCGAGCCGGGTCAGGCGCTGCGCGCCCAGCGACTGCACACCGCGCTGCAGGAGAGGGCGTGCGACCGGGTCCCGGCCCGTCTGACCCAGGCCCGGCTGGAGCGGGAGACGGGACAACTCGCGGCGGCCGAACGCACGTTGGCCGCGCTCAGGGACACCTTGGCCGTGCCCGGCGACGCTTCGCCAGGGCTCTGGCGCGGCACGAGCCTCGGCCGGTACATCGCCGAGGAGCACTACGCGCTCGTCCTCGCCCTGGCCGACGCGGGCTCCGCCCAGGAGGCCCGCGCCCTGCTGGACGCCGCCGACGCCCTGCTCGGCGAGCTCTCGGAGTCCGCCGCGCGCGGCGCCCGGGAACTCGCCGAGAGATCCGCCCGGCGGGTGCGCGGACTCAGCTGACCAGGGGCAGGGAAAGCGGCAGGGGCGCGGACACGGGCAGGAGCGACCGCGGCGCCCGGGAACGGTCCGGGAGGAAGCCATGGGCACGCCGGGCGAGGAAGTCGGGCTTGTAGCGGTCGACCTTCTGGTGCCAGTTCAGGATGCCCGCCATCCAGTTCTGCAGGTCCAGGACGTAGTTCCGCATGACCTCGCGGGCCTCGTCCGACAGGTCGAAGTCGTCGTACACGACCGGCAGTTCGTGTGCGGCGACGTGCTGGAACTGCTGCATGCGCTGGGTCGTCAGGTCGTGCACGACACCAAGGGCGGTCGGGTAGTCGATGCCGAAGAAGTTCTGCACGACGAGGACGGCGTTGTGGATCTCGCCCTCGTACTCGATCTCCTTCTGGTACGAGAAGATGTCGTTCAGCAGGCACGCGTAGTCGATGGCAGCGTTCTCCAGCGAGCGGACGGGGCCGCTGCGGTAGACGTCCGGCGGGATGGCGGGGCCGTGTCCCATCCGGCACAGGCTCAGGGTGAGGTCGGAGCCGAAGGTGGCGCGGCGCATCTCCAGGTAGTCGACGGGGTCGGGGATGCGGTTCTGGATCTGGTTGGTCAGCTCCCAGACCCAGCTCTCCGTCATCACGTTCACGGCGGCCTTGAGCGAGCGCCGCGCGTCGGGGGTCATCCCGGCCGTGGTGCGGGCCCACAGGTCGACGAGGCCGCGCTCCATGGCGTTGAGCGGGACGGGGATCTCCTCGCCGTCGACGGGCATGCAGTCCGCCAGGCGCCGGGTGGTCAGCCGGGCGGCGGCCAGGTCGCGCCGGTGGCCGAAGACGAGCGGGTAGTAGTCGTCGCCGTACGTCCCCCAGGCCAGCCAGTGCGCGCTGAGGTCGAGCGCCTCGGGGGTGGCGTCCGGGTCCAGGCCCGCCGAGCACAGGGCGAGGTCGGCGGCGGCGAGCCGGTCCTCGTCCCAGACGCCCTCCTGGAGCATGCCCATGCCGTGCGTCCACGCGACGAGACGGGTCCGGGCGGCGTCCAGGTGCGGGCTGAGCTGGACCTGGAAGGGCATGTGGAGGTCGGGCAGCAGGGACGGTCCGACCTTCTGGTACGGCACGTGCGTGTGGGCGCGCAGGCGTTCGGCGCCGGCCGAGGCGAGCAGGGCGCCGACGTCGGCGGCGGAGGTGCCGGGGCCGGTCAGGCCGTGCCAGGGCGAGGCGGACTCGGCGCCCTTGTTCATGTAGCGACTGGACCGCAGGTGCCATTCGTGACCGCCGGACTGCCAGTCCTGAAGTCCCTTGGTGTAGGCGGCGACCGCGGCGACCTCGGGCGGGGTGAGCCCGTTCTCCAGGGCGAGTGCCGGCACCTCGGTCAGGGCCGTGTGCTCGAACTGGTGGAGCCGGGAGGTCAGGATGTCGTTGACGATGTCGGCGGCCTCCTGCGTGGTGCAGCCGAAGAACGTCTCCAGGACCAGCACGCCGTTGCTGTTCTCGCCCTCGTCCTCGACCTCGCGCTGGTAGGAGAACAGGTCGTTGCGCAGGTGGACGGCGTCGGAGAAGGTCTCCATGAGGACCCGCAGCGGCCGCGACCCCGCGACGGACACCGGGACCTCGGCCGTCGCGTACTCCACGAGCCCCGCCGACCAGGGGGCGCCGCCCACCTTGCGGCGCATCTCGATGTACTCGACGGGGTTGGCGATCCGGCCCTCGTTGATGTTGGACAGCTCCCACAGGGACTCGTTGAGCAGATGCTCGGTGGCCACGGCGAAGCGGCGCCGCCAGTCGGCCGACATGGCGGGCACGGTCCGCGTCCACAGGTCGGCGAGCCCCGCCTCCACGGGGTTCTGCGGCTCGGGCATCGGGGTCTGCGGGTCCATCGGCATGAACAGCGGCAAGCGGTCCAGATGGGCCTTGCCGGCGGCGCGGTCCTGGGTGCGTTTGAACATGTCCAGGAAGTGGTCGTCGAAGAAGAAGACCCACACGTACCAGTCGGTGATCAGGGAGAGGGCCGGGCCGTCGCAGTCGGGGTGGGTGTAGGCGCAGAGCAGGCCGTAGTCGTGCGCGTCGAGGTCGGACTGCTCCCAGATCCCGGACCCCTCCAGCATGCCCATCTCGCGCGCCCACGCCGTCGAGTGGGCACGGGCCTCGTCGAGATGTGGGTTCAGCCGCGCGGGATACGGCATGTAGAAGTGCGGGAGTTCGAAGGGCTGCTGCGTCATGGGCGGGCCCTACCCAGGCCCTTCCGAGGGCATCCGCCGCACCGCACATGATCACACCATCGCGTGAATCGCGGCTGAACCAAGGCATTGCGGACGGCACTTGTGGCGTGTCTCGAAGAGGTGCCGGGCGGGGTGCGCGGGGCTCAACCGGCCCGCACCGCCCGGCCCACCTCCGCCCGCAGCGCCACGAACTCCGGCAGTCCGCGGGTCCCGATCTGCTCCCGCTCGCCCGGCAGGTCGACCGGCAGGTCGAGGACGACGTGGGAGCCCGGTCCCGGCGACAGGACGACGACGCGGTCGCCGACGTAGACGCTCTCGTCGATGTCGTGGGTGACGAACACGATGGTCGTGCCGTCGGTGCGGTGGACCTCCAGGAGGAGGTCCTCCAGGTCCTCCCGGGTCTGGGCGTCCAGGGAGCCGAAGGGCTCGTCCATGAGCAGCAGGGAGGGGCGGCAGACCAGGGCGCGGGCGATGGCGACGCGCTGCTGCATGCCGCCGGAGAGCTGCCACGGGTGGCGGCGGGCGGTGCCGTCGAGACCGACGCGCTCCAGGATGCGCTCGGCCTCGGCGCGACGCCCGGCGCGGCCGAGGCCCTGGCGGCGCAGCGGGAGGGCGACGTTGTCGCGGACCGTGAGCCAGGGGTAGAGGGAGCGGCCGTAGTCCTGGAAGACGACCGCGAGCCGGTCGGGCACACCGGTGACGGGGACGCCGTCGACGGTGACCTTGCCCTCACGGGCGGGCAGCAGCCCGGCGACGGTGCGCAGCAGGGTGGACTTGCCGCAGCCGGAGGGGCCGACCACGCAGAGGAGCTGGCCGTCGGGGACGGTGAGGGTGAGGTCGTGCAGGACCGGGTGGTCGCCGTAGTACTGGGCGACTGCGTCGAGGCGGAGCATGCGGTCGCGTCACCTGGCCCGGGGGTCGTGGGGTGGCTCTGTACGGATACGGGTCATGCGGTCGCCCTTCCGCTGCCGACGAGGCGCTTCTCGACCGCCAGCAGGCCGGTGTTGAGCACGTGGCCGAGGATGCCGAGCAGGACCAGCGCCGCCCATACGGTGAGCAGGTCGGAGCGGGTCTGGGCGTCGGTGAGCGTGAAGCCGATGCCGTTGGCGGTGCCCGGCAGCAGTTCCGAGAACACCATGAGGATGAGGGAGAGGGAAAGGCTCAGCCGCAGGCCCGCGAAGATGCGGGGCAGGGCGGCGGGGAGGATCAGGAACAGCAGCCTCTCGGCGGGGCCCAGGCGGAGTACGGCGGCGACATCGAGGCGGAGCGGGTCGGTGTTGCGGGCGCCCTCCGCGGTGTTGATCAGCACCGGCCAGACGGCGCTGAAGACGATCGACGCGATCTGCATGGGCGTACCGAAGTCGAAGACCACGACGAACACCGGGACCAGGGCGGGCGGCGGGACGGCCCGCGCGAACTGGAGGACGGGGTTGCAGAGCGCGTACGCGCGCGGAGAGCGGCCGATCGCGACGCCGAGCGCGATCCCGGCGACGGCGGCGAGCGCGAACCCGGCGGCCATCCGCCCGAGGCTGGGGAGGATGTCGGCGACGGCGGCCTCGGTGAAGAAGGCGTGCCGGACAGGGCCCGAGAACCACAGGTCGTACATGTGGCGGGCGATACGTGCGGGTGGCGGAAAGTAGACGCTGCCGTGCGCACGGGCGACCACCTCCCACCCCGCCACGACAAGGACGAGGACGACCCAACGGAGAAGGGCGTGCCGGAGGCCGGTGGGGATGCGGGGGCGGGTGGGGGGTGGGGCGGGGGTGGCCCGGGAGCCGGTGGAGGGCGGGGCGGGGCCACTCCGGGTGCCGGCGAGGGACGTCGCGGGGGCGGTGCCGGGGTGGCCGGGGGAAGCCTTCGGGGGTTGTCCGCGCGAACCCGGCTCAGGCTCGGCCGCCGGCCCGCCCGGACGCGCGCCCTCCTCCGAACCCGCACCCACCTCCCGGTCCGCGCCCACGTCCCCGGCCCCCCGCCCGTCGACCTCCTCGCCCCCGCTCACGTCCCCACCCCGATGCCCCGTTCCCGTTCCCTCTCCCGTTCCCGTTCCCGCTCCCCCGCCGTCCACGGGAACAGCCGGCGTTCGCCCCACACCAGCACCCCGTTGATGACCAGGCCCAGCGCTCCTGCCCACACCACACCCGCCAGGACGTCCCGGGTACCGTCCGTGGCCAGACCCGCCTGGGCGATGAAGATGCCGAGGCCCTCGCCGAAGCCGGAGAGGATCTCGGTGGCGACGGCCAGGATGAGGGCGACGGCCGCCGAGATGCGGATGCCGGCGGCGATGAAGGGGGCGGTGCCGGGGAGTTCGACGCGGAGCAGCACTGCCAGGCGGCCGAAGCCGAAGGCGCGGAGGGTGTCCTTGGCGAGGGGGTCGGTCTCGCCGAGGCCGTAGACGGTGTTGAAGAGGATCGGCCACACGCAGGCGTACGTGACGAGTGCGACCTTCGTCTCCGTGCCCGAGCCGAGCAGCAGGGACACCAGCGGAATCAGCGCCACGGACGGCAGGGGCCGCAGGAACTCCACGATCGCGCGGACGGCCGCGTCGACGACCGGCACGCTGCCCAGCAGCAGGCCCAGCGGGACCGCGAGGGCGACGGCCAGCGCGAGTCCGAGCGCCCAGGCGCGCAGCGTGGCCCCGACGCCTTGCAGGAACTCCTCGTCGCCCGCCAACTCCACGGCTCGTCGCAGGACTTCGGATGCCGGAGGCAGGTAGCTGCGGCGCACGACCCCGGCCCGGCTCACCGCCTCGCACACCCCGAAGGCGAGCAGCACCCCGAGCGCCCCGAGCACCAGCTCCTGCCGCAGCCTCACTTCACGTCCCCGCGTCCCGTTTCTTTCTGGTCCGTCACTTCACCAGCAACACCGCGGGGTCGAGCGGCTTCTTCAGCATCCCCCGCTTCTTCATGAGATCGGTGAGCCGGGCGATCTGCTCGGCGTCCGCCGTCGGCGGGAAGACCGGCAGGTCGATCTTCCTGGCCTGCTCCGACGTCACCTTGGTGTACGTCGGCAGAATGTCCCGTACGGCCTCCGGGTCCTTGGCCGCGATCTGCACGGCGGCCTTGAGGGCGCGCTGAAACGCGGCGAGCGTCCTGACGTTCCCGGACGCGTACCGCTTCGTCGTGAGGTAGCCGCTGAGCGGGATGGACTGCACCGGCGCGGACGCGCCGTCCACCAGCACCCGCGCCCCGAGCTCGTCCTGGATGGCGCTGTCGAAGGGCTCGACCACGTGCACGGCGTCGACCTGCCCCTTGTCGAGCGCGGCGCCCATCTGCGGGAACGGGATCTGCCGGTAGACGGGCTTGCCGGCCCCCTGTTCCGCCATGATCTCGTCGAAGGTCAGCGACTGGACGTTGTTGAGGACGTTGACGGCGAGTTTCCGGCCGGTCAGGTCGGCCACCGACTTGATGTCCGAGTCCTTCGGGACCAGTACCTCCATCATGCGCGGCGCGGCCCGGATCGCCTCGGCGACGATGCGGACGTCGAGGGTGCCCTTCTCCTGGGCCTGGAAGTAGGTGACGTAGTTCGCGCTCGCGACCATGTCGATCTGGCCCTTGGACAGGGCCGGCAGCGCCTGGAGGCTCTGCTGGATCTGCTGGATGCGGACGTCCAGCCCCTCCTTCTCGAACAGGCCGCGGTCCTGCGCGAGGTAGAGCATGGCGCTGTCGACCAGCGGCAGCGCGGCCACGGTGACCTTAGTGCGCCCGCCGTCGGCCACGCCGGAGTCATCGTCGTCGCCGCAGGCCGCCGACGTCAGCGCGAGGGCCGTCGCCAGCACCGCCGCCGCGCCTCTTCTCACTCGCGACGCCTGTCCGGCTCGTCCCGCCCTGTCCGTTCGTCCCGTGCACCCTCGACCCAGCGCCATGGGCGCATGATGACGCCCGACTTGGCATGATCACTACATACAAGCCAGCCGAATCGACGTTCTTGGAAAATCCCGAGGCGTCGGCCACCGTGGTCGCATGACCCCTACGGCGCCCACCGCCCCGCCGGTTCCCGATGTGTTCGACCCCCGCCGGTACGCGGCCGGGGTGCCGTACGACGCCTATCGCGTCCTGCGCGACCACCACCCCGTGGCCTGGCAGGAGGAGCCCGAGGTGCTGGACTGGCCCGCCGGTCCGGGGTTCTGGGCGGTGACCCGGCACGCGGACGTGGTGCGGGTGCTCCGGGACCCGGGGACGTTCTCCTCCTGTCTCGGCGCGACCCAGATCCGCGACCCCGACCCCGCCGACCTGCCGTTCATCCGGCGCATGATGCTCAATCAGGACCCGCCGCGACACGGGAGGTTGCGGCGCCTGGTCAGCCGGGCGTTCACCCCGGCGCGCATCGCCCGCTTCACCGAGGTCGCCGGGGAACGGGCCCGCACCCTGTTCACCCACGCCCTGGAGACGGCCCGGTCCGCGGACGGCACCGTCGACCTCGTCGCCGCGGTCACCGACGACTACGCCCTGCTCAACCTCGCCGACCTGCTCGGCGTCCCGGAGGAGGACCGCGGACTGCTGCTCCACTGGACGCGGCGGGTCATCGGCTACCAGGACCCCGACGAGGCCGGCGCCCCGATGCGGGACGCGGCGGGCAGACCCGTCAACCCGCGCTCCCCCGCGCTGCTCCAGGACATGTTCGCGTACGCCCGCCGACTGGCCGCGCACAAACGCCGTCACCCGGCGGACGACGTCATGACCACCCTCGCCGAGGAGGCCGAACTCGCCGACGGCGAGCTGGAGATGTTCTTCTTCCTCCTCACGGTCGCGGGCAACGACACCGTCCGCAGCGCGGCCCCCGGCGGGCTGCTGGCCCTGGCCGAGCACCCGGCGTCGTACGCCCGACTGCGCGCCGGTGACGTCGAACTCACCACCGCGGTCGACGAGTTGCTGCGCTGGCACCCACCCGTGCTCTCCTTCCGCCGCACCGCCGTACGCGACACCGAACTGGCGGGCCGCCGCATCCCGGCCGGTGACAAAGTCGTCGTCTTCCACGCCTCCGCCAACCGGGACGAGCGGGTCTTCGACGCCCCGGACCGGCTGGAGCTGTCCCGTGCGCCGAACCCGCACGTGTCCTTCGGCGACGGCCCCCACGTCTGCCTCGGCGCGCACTTCGCGCGGCTGCAACTGCGGGTGCTGTACGCGGAGGCGCTGCGCGCGCTGCCGGTCCTGCGGACGGCCGGACCGGCCCGCCGACTGGTGTCCAATTTCATCAACGGGCTCAAGTCCTTGCCGGTACATGTCAGTTGAGGGACGTCACCGCTGCCGCACCTGGATCAGCGCATGCGTCCCCCCGGTCCGCCACGCCTGCCCCTCCGCTGCCACCAGGGCGGCCTCCGTGGCGGGCGTGAGGCCGGTGATCACATCGGACTTCAGGGTGCGCAGGGCCGCGACCGGGCCCGGGAAGTGGGCGGTGACGCCGGCGAACGGCGTGGTCGGGGGCCAGTTCCGATCGCCCACCAGGCGGCGGTAGTTGAGGTCGCCCTTGAGGACGGTCAGCGTGCCGTCGGCGAGTTCGCCGCGCAGGTCGTCGGGCATGGCCTCGTACGGCAGCGGGGCGCAGGAGAAGGCGTGCGCCCGGACCGTGAGCCGGCCGTCGGCCATCGCCGACCACAGCTCGTGGCCGTACGCGGCGGCCGCGCCCCGCGCACGGGTCAGCCGGCGCAGGGCGTCGACCACGTCGGCGGTGGTGGCGTCGGACACGTAGTACGGGTACGGCTTGACGTGCAGGACGGCCCGCCGGGCCCGGCCGTGGGTGAGGAGGTGGGCGATCAGGAGCAGGTCGGGGACGAGTTCGCGGCCCGCGTTGTCGGCGACGAGGCACAGGGTGTCCGCGCCGTCGAGCAGCGACCAGAGGGCAGCGCTGTCGTCGGCGACGAGTCCGGGGACGGCGGCGCGGACCTCGGCGCCCTCGTCGGACAGCCGGAAACCGAGGTCGGCGCGGTTGCCCCACAGGGAGCCGTGCAGCAGGGCCGCGGCCTGTTCGTCGACCGGGCGGTCCGCCAGGTCGTCCAGCGCGGCCAGTTCCTCGTCGGTCTCGGGGGCGTCGAGCTCGGCGAGCTTGAACGGGCGGAAGGGGTCCACGCCTTGCCAGGGCCCCGGGCCGAAGTACCCCACGGCGTCGAGGAGTCGACGGTAGAACCAGCTCTCGGACCACAGCCAGGGGATGTCGAACCAGGACAGCCCGGCGTACTCGTCCATCCCCCAGGCCGCCCAGGACGCGCGGCCCGGCGCGTCGGCGGGGAGCGGCTCGATCACGCCCTTGGTGCAGTTCTCCAGCAGCGCGTCGAGGGCGTGATGCTGCTCCGGGCCGTAGGGGAACGCCTCCCGCACCTGCCGCACGATCGCGGGATGCCGTTCGGCGAGCACGCTGTGCGGGAACGAGCCGGGCTCGTCGGCGAGCAGCACGGGAGCGGCCGGAGCTCCGGGCACGACCGGAGCACCGGGAGCAGCGGAAGCCGGGGACGGGTGGGACGGCTCGGGCGGGGTGTGGGGCATGGGCGTCACCGTACCGCTCCCGTCAGGGGATTCTGATCTCCCGCTCCAGCTGGGTGGTGAGGCTCAGATAGCGGGCGCGGCGGGGTACCGGCACCATGCCGCGGATCAGGAGGTGCCACATCTCGGCCAGCCGGCGCGGATGGCGGGTGACGGGCTCCAGTGAGCGGCCGACGACACGGAGGCCGACGAGGGAACTGACCAGGGAGTGGGCGACGGCATCGACATCGATGTCCGGATGGAGGTCGGCGTCCTTGACCGCGCCGAGGAGTTTGCGGGTGGCGATGTCCAGCCATTCCTCGAAGGGGTGGGTGAGCGGCTGCGGTACTTCCAGTCCGCCGATGGTCAGGCGGAGTCCGGCTCTGGGGACGGGGCCCTCGACGGACAGCCGCGCGTTTCCGAAGGTGATGCGGATCAGGGCTTCGAGGTGGGAGAAGCCCCGGCTGTCCATCTCGACGGCCAGCCGGCGCAGGGTTCTGGACTGAATCTCAAGGATGGCGTGAGCGAGATCCTGCTTCGCCGCGAAGTGGAAGTAGAGGGCGCCCTTGGTGACTTGGGCGTGCTCGACGATGTCGCTCAGGCTGGTCGACTCGTACCCCTGCCGGTCGAACAGATCCGCTGCGGCGGCGATGATCGCCGCTCGGGTCTGTTCGGCGCGTAACTGCCTAGCCATCGATGGGACTCTCCTGGGGGCCGAGAAAGCAGGACCGAAAAGAACAGGCCATGCCGTTTGTTTCTTACTCCCCGTACACGATATCTCACCGTACGACGGTCATCCGAGGGCACCTCAATTCCCTTCAGCCTTCAGACCTCCCACAACTTATTCACTATTTGCGTGCAGGGCGCAATGGGGCCGATAAGAAACCGGTCGCTCAGTACAGAAAAAGGCGGGCCGACCGGTGCCCCATCCGCACCGGTCGGCCCGCCCGTTCGGCGGGGTGGCTCAGAAAGTCAGCTTCCAGCTGTTGAGCGTGCCCGTGTCCTGCGCCGCGGTGTCCTGGACGCGCAGCTTCCAGGTGCCGTTGGCGGTCTCGCTCGAAGCGTCCACGGTGTAGGTGGTGTTGACGTTGTCCGCGGAGTCCGAGGAGCTGGCGGACTTCAGGGTGTACACCGTGCCGTCGGGAGCGACCAGGCTGATCACCAGGTCACCGCGGTAGGTGTGGGTGATGTCCACGGCGACCTTGAGGGCCGCGGGGGCGTTGCCGGTGCGGCCGCTGACGGTGATGGCGGACTCGATCGCCGCGCCGTTGTCCGGGATGGCGACCGCGGAGGTGCTGGAGTACGTCGTCCCCGTGGTCGTACCGCCGCCGCTGACGGCGGCCACGGTCTTCGCGGCGTCCGCGAGGCCGGCGCCGCAGCCGCCCGAGCAGGCGCCGGGCAGCGGGCGGGCGTTGGTCTTGATGGCCGACTCGATCTGGGCCGGGGTCAGCGAGGAGTTGGCCGACTTCAGCAGGGCGACGAGGCCCGCGATGTGCGGGGTGGCCATGCTGGTGCCCTGGTAGTAGGCGTAGCTCTCGGTCGACGCCGTCTTCGTGCCGGAGTTCAGCGTGGACAGGATGCCGTTGGCGGTTCCCGTGCTGGTCTGACCGCCCGGGGCCGAGATGTCCACCAGCGAACCGTAGTTGGAGTACGAGGCCTTGGCGCCCGTGCGGTTGGTCGCGGCGACCGATATGACGTTGTTGCAGTTGCCCGGGGAGTGGTTCGCGACGTTGTCGTTGTCGTTGCCCGCGGCGACGGCGATCGTCGTGCCGCGGTTCACGGCGGCGTTGATGGCGCTCTGGGTCGCGGTGGAGCAGGCCCCGTCGCCGCCCAGGCTCATGTTGATGACCTTGGCGACGTTGGTGTTGGCGGGCACGCCGGAGACGGTGCCGCCGGACGCCCAGGTGATGGCGTCGATGATGTCGGAGTCGTAGCCGCCGCACTTGCCGAGCACACGCAGCGGGGAGATCTTCGCGCCGTGGGCGATGCCCGCGATGCCCTTGCCGTTGTTGGTGACCGCGGCGATGGTGCCGGCCACGTGGGTGCCGTGCCAGGAGGAGTTGGACGCCGGGACACCGGAGCCGCACTCGCCCGCGTTGTACCAGTCGCCCGGGTCGGCCGGGTTGCTGTCGCGGCCGTCGCCGTCCACCGAGACGGCGGTGTCGGAGATGAAGTCGTAGCCGCCGACGATGTTCGCGGCGAGGTCGCTGTGGGCGACGTAGCCGGTGTCGATGACGGCGACGGTGACGCCGGAGCCGGTGGTGGTGTTCCAGGCGCCGGGGACGTTCATGCCGGCCGTGGCCTCGAACAGGTCCCACTGCTTGGCGTACTCGGTGTCGTTCGGGTCGGCCTGCGGCTTGTTCAGGCGGTCCGGCACGACGTACGCGACCTGCGGGTCGGCCCTGTACTCGGCGACGACGTCGGCGACGTCCGCGCGGGTGGCGTCGGCCCCCAGGTCGACCAGGGCGGCACCGGTGCCCAGGCGGCGCCGGAAGTCGACGTCCTCGCCGGCCTCCTTGCCCTTGGCGGCGGCGTCGGCCTCGGCGGCCGAGTTCGACTTGGCCTCGGTGGCACCGGACTTGTAGCCGACGATGAGGCGCTCGGCGGTGACGCCGGGGGCGGCCTCGGTCTGGGCGGTGGGAACGGCGGCTGCCTTCGGGGCGGCGGCCTCCTGGGCCGTGGCCACCGTGGCGCCGGCCGCCGTGAACAGCGCGGCCGAGACCGCGACCACGGAGATCATCTTCCGCCGGGGGGAGGGCGAGGTACGCAAGGGCTTTGCCTTTCGTGGCCGTGCTCCGTGCAGGCCGGAGCAGCGGTGGGGACGCTTCGTCGGTGAAGCGGCGGGGGGTTGGTCGAAAAGCGGCGTGGGGGCCGGCCGAGCGCCCAGCGACCAGGGAGGGGGTTACCTGTGGGTCAGCTGTGGCCTGAACGATAGGCAAAGGGAAGGTCATGTGAATACAGGGGAAACCCTCGATCAGGCCGGAAACCCACCCTCGCCGACCGGAAGTTGAGAGCCGATGCACCCTTTTGCGGTGGATGTCCCGCGGTGAACGCGCCGGGTCCGGTTTCCGTACTGCACGGGAGCAAACCGTTGCCGCGCCGGCCGAGGAGACGTTCCGGATGTCCCGGATGACCGCATACCGCACCGCCGCCCTGGCGGCTGCCGCACCGCTTCTGGTCACCGTCTGGGCCGCCGCCCCGGCGCAGGCGCACGGCGCGCCGACCGATCCGGTGAGCCGGGTGTACGCCTGCTCCCCCGAGGGCGGCGACCGGGCGCGGTCCACGGCCTGCCGGGCCGCCGTCGCCGCGAACGGCGCGCCCTTCACCGCCTGGGACAATCTGCGCATCGCGAACGTGAACGGCCGGGACCGGCAGACCGTCCGCGACGGCGAGCTGTGCAGCGGGGGCCTGCCCGCCTACCAGGGCCTCGACCTGGCCCGCGCCGACTGGCCGTCGACGCATCTGACGCCGGGCGCGACGCTGACCGTGAAGTACGCCTCGACGATCCCGCACACCGGTACGTTCAAGCTCTTTCTCACCAAGCAGGGCTACGACCCGACGCAGCCGCTGAGCTGGTCCGACCTGCCGGAGAAGCCGTTCGCCGAGGTGACGGACCCGGCGCTGACGGACGGCGCGTACCGGCTCCGCGCGACGCTGCCGTCGGACCGCACCGGGCGGCACGTGCTTTAGACGCCGTTTCTTTTGGTGTGATTGGGGCTACCGGGGCTATGCGTCGGCCCATCCCGCAGTG
>NZ_QFRX01000001.1:2537696-2849329 GCF_003143935.1 Streptomyces sp. Act143
GGGCGAGCTCGGCGCGCATGAGCAGCGCCATCACGCCACCGATGCAGAAGAACGCGAACGACGTGATCAGATAGAGCGTTCCGATCGTTTTGTGATCCGTGGTCGTCAGCCACTTCAGGTGCTTCATGCCCCGCCTGTGTCCGCGCCCCGGCCGGAGGTCACAGCGCGGGGGAGGCGACAAAATTCACGCAGGAGGGCTGTGACGATCCCGAGGGTGCCGGACACGGACGGAACATGAGCAACGACGACGACTTCGCCGCTGCCTATCGCGAGCACTACTGGGCGGTCAGCCGCTATGTCGCGCGGCGACTGGACGGGCGCACGAGCGACGTGGAGGAAGTGGTGGCGGAGGTGTTCACCGTCGCCTGGCGGCGGCGCGCCGACCTGCCGCCGGTCCCGCTGCCCTGGCTGTACGGCGTGGCACGCAACTGCCTGGCCAACGCGGTACGCGGGCAGGGGCGCCGGCGACGCCTGGTGAACCGGCTGGGCAATGACGACGCGGCCCACGGGCGGCACATCGAGGCGGGGCCGGAGGCGGAGACCCCCGGCGCCTGGGTGCACGACGCGCTGGCCCGGCTCTCCCCGGCCGACCAGGAGGTGCTGCGGCTGACGGCGTGGGAGGAACTCGGCATCGAGGAGGTCGCCGTCGTCCTCGGCTGCGGCCGTCGCGCCGCGTCGATGCGGCTGCACCGGGCCCGGCGCCGGCTGAGAGCCGAGATCGACCGGATGTGCCCCAGTCCCACGACCCCCGCGAAGGAATACGGCCATGGCTGACGAACTCGAACTCCTGCGCCGCGCCAACCCGGTGCCCGCCGACGGCCCCCACTTCGGCGACGGGCCCCTGGGCCGTCACGCCGAGCTGGAGCTCGACCGGCTGATGCGGCGACCGGCCGTCCGCCGCCCCAGGCTGTACTGGGGACTCGCGGCCACGGCAATCGTCGCCGCGCTGGTGTCGGCGCTGCTGTTCAGCGGCCGGACCACCGCCCCGGCGGTCGCGGCACCGCGCCCGCTGGTGGTGCAGGCCGACGCCACCCCCGTCCCCCTCGCCACCCTGGCCGAGCGGGCGGCAGCCGCCGACGGGACCATGCTCCGCAAGGGCACCCACGTGAAGACCTGGAGCCTGGGCATGAGCGACGACAAGCCGCCGATCACGTACCCGGAGGAGCGCATCGTCCGCTGGAACGCCGACGACAGCCACACGGTGATCACCGACGACGGCCACGACCGTACCGAGCAGACCTACCCGCCCAGTTGGAGCGACGCCCCGCCGCAGTCCCCGCCCCCGCACGACGTCGCCCGCCTGCGCGCCTATCTCCAGGAGGCCACGTACACCAAGGAGAAGATGGACACGGGCCAACTGCTCGACGGCGTCAGGGTCCTCCTCGACACCTGGACCCTCGGCAGCCGCGAATCGGCGACGCTCGCCCGACTCCTCGCGGACACCGACCGGTTGCGGCCGGTCGGGCAGGTGATCGACCGGCTCGGGCGGCGCGGACTGGCGTACGTCTACGACCGGTCCGCCACCCGCCACATGCTGATCATGGACCCGGTCACCGGTGCCGTGCTCGGGCTGGAGACCACCTTCACGAAGGCGCAGCCCGAGTACGGCGTGAAAGCCGGTGACGTCATGGACTACAGCGCCTGGACGCGCTGACTCGGACCCCTGGGGCCTGTCGTCCGGCGGATCATGCCGCGGACGGCACCCCACATCAGGCGCCGCGGGTTTCCCGTGACCTGATCTACCGGACAGACCCCAGCTGCCGGGCCGCCGCCTCCACCGTCTGTTCCAGCAGCGTCGCGATCGTCATCGGACCGACGCCGCCCGGCACCGGGGTGATCAGCGAGGCCCGCTCGACGGCGGAGTCGAAATCGACGTCGCCGATGTTGCCGGGGTTGTACCCGGCGTCGATCACGACCGCGCCGGGCTTGATGTCCTGGCCCGTGATGAGCTTCGGGCGGCCCACGGCGGCGACCACGATGTCCGCCTCCCGGACGGCCGCCGACAGGTCCGCCGTACGCGAGTGGCAGTACGTCACCGTCGCGTCCCGGGCGAGCAGCAGCATGCCCGCCGGCTTGCCGAGGATGGCGCTGCGGCCGACGATCACGGCCCGCTTGCCGGACGGTTCGACGTCGTACTCGTCGAGCAGCCGCATGATGCCGCCGGGCGTGCAGGACACGAAGCCCGGCAGGCCGAAGCTCATCGTCGCGAACGAGGCGAAGGTGACGCCGTCGACGTCCTTCTCGGGGGCGATCGCCTCGAACGCGGCGCGCTCGTCGATGTGGGCGCCCATGGGGTGCTGGAGCAGGATGCCGTGCACGGCCGGGTCGGCGGAGAGCTCCTGGAGCGTGCCCACCAGCTCCTCGGTCGTGGTGGCGGCGGGCAGCTCCACGTGCCGGGAGGCGATCCCGGCCTTGCGGCAGCGGTTCTGCTTCATACGGACATACGTCACGGAGGCGGGGTCCTCGCCGACCAGGACGGTCGCGAGACAGGGCGTCGTGCCGGTGCGCTCGGTGAGGCCGGTGGCGCGCTCGGCGGTGTCCTCGACGATCCGCCGGGCGAGCGCGGTGCCGTCCATGAGCCGGGCCTGAGACATGATCCACTCCTGGGCTGGTAGTCGGTTGGCCCAGGCGCACGGCATCAGGTTCCTGCGGGCCGCTCCCCGGTGGTGCTCCACCTCAGCGCCAGTCACGGTCCGCCCTCAGCCTAACCGAGCCGGTATGACGATCCGCATCCCGTCTGCCCTACGGCGGTCAGGACCCGTTCTCCGGCGGGGGCGCGGTCGGATCGGCCCCCGCCAGGAAGCCGGTCGCCTGAGCGTGCAGGTGGCCGGTGCCGATCGCCTCGGCCCAGCGGGCGATCTCCGTCGCCAGCGCGGTCGCGCCGCCCTCGTCACCGGCGTCCCGGGCCAGCACCGCCAGCAGCATCTGCTGGGAGAGCACACCGGGGACCATGCCCGCGCGTGCGCCCAGCGCCGTGGCCCGCCGCCAGCGCTCCAGGGCCCGCTCGTGATCACCGGCGTCGTGGTCGTGGTCGCCGAGGTGCCGCAGTGCCTCGCGGACCAGCAGGTCGTCGCCGCCCGACTCCCCGGCGCGCAGGGCGGCCTCGTAGTGGGCGGGCGCCGCGTCGCGCTCGCCGAAGAGGTTGTCCGCGATCAGCCCCAGGTACATCGAGGCCCAGCCCCGCCGGACCTCGTCGGGAGCGGCCTCGCGCAGGGTGTGCCCGCGGTGCCGGAGCCGCGTGAGCGCTTCCGGGGCCTTGCCGTCCGGTCCGTGCCGGGACACGCCGTCGGGGCGGAACAGCCGCAGGTAGTCGTGGCGCAGCCGCACGAAGTCCAGGTCCCAGTCGCCGTCCGGAGCTTCCTTCCCGGCCCGCTCGGCGCGCGCCGCGGTGAGCCGCGTACCGCCGAACCAGTCGCTCTCCAGGGCGACTTCGGCCGCCGTCAGGGCGAGGCGTGCCCGGTCCTCGGGAGCCTCGCACCTCGTCGCGTCCAACAGGCGCAGCGCCCGGTCCCAGCGTCCCGCCAAGGACAAGTCCCGCGCGGAGGCCAGGAGTTCGCCGAGATCGACATAGGTACTGGTGGTGTCCGTCATGGCAGGGGAAGGTAGTCAGAGCGAAAACCATCCACAAGAAAACCACTGCGGGGAACAGACATATGGAGGACTCGGTCGACCGGCACGTCGCGGAGTGGTCGAAGGAACTCGCCTGGATGGACCCGGTGAAGGAGGCCATCTACGTACGGCTGGCGAAACTCGCCCGGCACGCGTCCCAGGCCCGCCGGGCCGCCCTCGACTCCGACGGGCTGCGGCACTGGCAGTACAAGGTGCTGCTGACGCTGCGCCGGCAGGGCCCGCCCTACACCGCGAGCCCCTCGGAGCTGGCCGACCGGCTCGGGCTGACCCGGGGCGCCCTGTCGGCCCGGCTGGCCCCGCTGGAGGAGGCCGGGCTGATCGCGCGCACGCACGAGAGCGCCGACCGGCGACGCGTGCGGGTCCGGCTCACCGAGGCGGGTCATGCCGCCTTCGAACGGCACGCGGCCGTGGAGGAAGCGGACGAGGTCGCGCTTCTCGCGGTGCTGACCCCGGCGGAGCAGCGCACGCTGGCCGACCTGCTGCGGAAGCTGGTCGTGGCCGCGGAGCAGGGGCCGGAGCCGTCAGTGCCGCGAAGGCCCAGATCCGCCGAGTCGTGATCTGGACCTTCGGCAGCCGCCTCCTTACTCGTCCCACGCCTGGAGCATGACCTGTTCGGCGATCTTGCCGTCGCGCAGCGTGATCATGGACTCGGCGAACACCCGGACCCCGTCCGCGTACTCGCAGGACTCGGTGTAGGCGACCCGGTCGCCCTGGACGATGCACTCCTCCAGCTTGTGTGTCTTGATGTCGCGGCTGTAGACGTCCTCCAGGAGCTCGCCGATCTCGCTCCGGCCGTGCAGGACCCTGGGATTGCTGGGCTGGGTGTTGCGGTCCACGATCCGCAGCTCCGCGTCGTCCGCGTAGAGCGTCAGCAGATTCGCGGCCTTGTCTCCCTCGATGCCCCGGCGCAATGTCTCCGTGCTGAACTCGCCCATGATGACCTCCTGTGAGGCCCGCGGCCCGGGGGAGGAGGGCCGCCCGGGTCTCACCTTCGAGACTCCTCCGCCCCGCTCGTCCCGGCAAGCGCAACCGGGCGCTGCGCCTGACGGGTGAGAGGAGTCCGGTGCCCGTGTCCGCGCCGGGCGCGCCGACGTTGCTGACAACATGATCTCCACTCGACGTATCGTCGCCGTCGTCGGCCTCGCCGCCGGTGTCACCGGTCTCGCCGCCCCGATGGCAAGCGCGGCCCCCCTCGACGACACCGCCAAGCTCAGCCCGATGGCCACGCTCGACTCGCTGTCCGTGAGCGACATCCCCGCGGAGCGCCAGGCCGAGATCCCGCGCCCGTCCGAGCAGCTGGCCCAGATGAACCGTCTCAACGACCTCAACCAGCTGTCGCAGGTGACCGACCTGGTCGCCCCCGTCACCGGGCTGCTGCCTGCCGTCCAGTAGTCGTCGCATCCGCGTACGCCGTCGTACGCACCTGTCCACACCAAGGGCCGTCCGGGCAGACCGGGCGGCCCTTGACATTGCCTCCGGCCGCACGGAGCATGCCTGAAAGAAGTGAATCTTGGTTCACATAGCGAACAAATTCACGAGGCGAACGAAGAGGTCCGCATCATGCCCATCACGCGCGAACTGCTCATCGGCGGCAAGGACGTCCCCGCCGCCTCCGGCCGGACGACCGAGGACCTCAACCCCTACACCGGGGAGGTGTACGCGACCGTCGCGGCGGCCGGCCCCGAGGACGTGCGGCGGGCCGTGGACGCGGCCGACGCGGCGTTCGAGGAGTGGGCGGCGCTGGCCCCCTTCGCCCGGCGCGCGATCCTGCTCAAGGCGGCCGACCTGCTGGAGGGCAAGGGCGAGCAGGTCGCGGAACTGATGGCGGGCGAGGCGGGCGGCACCCGGCCGTGGGCCTACTTCAACGTGGCACTCGCGTCCAACATGCTGCGCGAGGCCGCGGCCGCGGTGACGGCCCCGCGCGGTGAGGTGCTCACCGCTCAGGAGCAGGGCGCGCTCGGCCTCGCGGTGCGCGAACCGGTGGGCGTGGTCGCCGCGTTCGCGCCCTGGAACGCCCCCGTCATCCTCGGCGTACGGGCGGTCGCGGCCCCGCTGGCCGCGGGCAACACGGTCGTCGTCAAGGCGAGCGAGGACGCGCCGCTTGCCTGCGGCCTGCTCGTGGCCGACGTGCTGCGCGAGGCCGGGCTGCCGGACGGCGTGCTGAACGTGATCACCAACGACCGCGCGGACGCCGCCGAGATCGCCGAGGTACTGATCGCCGACGAGCGGGTCCGGGCCGTGAACTTCACCGGTTCCACCCACGTGGGCCGCATCATCGGCGAGCACGCGGCCCGCCATCTCAAGCCCGCCGTCCTGGAGTTGGGCGGCAAGAACGCGGTGATCGTGCTGGCCGACGCGGACGTGGACTACGCCGTCGACGCCGTCACCTTCAGCGTGTTCATGAACGCCGGGCAGATCTGCATGTCCGGCGACCGCATCCTCGTCCACGAGTCCCTCGCCGAGGAGTTCACGCGCAAGTTCGCCGCCAAGGCCGCCGCCCTTCCGTCCGGCGACCCGAGCGACCCGCACACCGTGGTCGGCCCGCTGGTCGCCGCGTCCGCCGCGCGGCGGGTGGCCGGGCTGGTCGAGGACGCGGTCGCGAAGGGCGCGAAGGTCCTCACCGGCGGCGGCGAACCGGACGGCGCCGTCCACCCGGCGACCGTGCTGACCGACGTGCCGAAGGACGCCGAGCTCTACCACGCGGAGGCCTTCGGGCCGGTGTGCGTGGTGGAGACGTTCGCCGACGACGACACCGCGGTGGCCGTGGCCAACGACACGGAGAACGGCCTGACCTGCGGCATCATCACCGAGAACGCCACTCACGGCCTCGCGGTCGCGCGCCGCGTCCGCACCGGCATCGTGCACATCAACGACCAGTCGGTGGCCGACGAACCGCAGGCCCCCTTCGGCGGCTTCAAGGCCTCCGGCTACGGCCGCTTCGGTGGCCGCTGGGGCATCGAGGCCTTCTCCAACACCCGCTGGGTGACCATCGCCACCCAGCAGGCGCACTACCCCTTCTAGACGCGGCCCCCGGGCCCGGCGTCCAGGAAAGGGAGGCCGGGCCGGGGGCGCATCAGGAAGTCGTGGTGGAGATGGTCCACGCGGAGGCACCCGCCGACGCGAACAGCACCCGGTCACCGGCCCGCAGCCCGGCCGCGGGCACCCGCCGGGGTCCGCAAGTGGTGGGTGCGCAGCGTCAGTCCCGGGTGCGCCGCGGTGAGCCGCGCGAGCCCGCTGCCGCAGGCCGCCCAGTCGCAGCGCCGCTCGGCGCGATCCGTCCGGCCGGGGCATGCTCCACCTGCCCGCGCACCGGCGACGCGGAACGGCTGCGCCGCCTGGCGGGTTGAGGGCCTTACGGCCCCTGCCGGAGCAACGGCCTCCGGCCTACGGTGAGGCGATGACCGCCGCCCGAGAGACCCCCGCGCCGTCGCCCGATCCCGGCGCAGCCCAGGAGACCCCCGCGCCCGCGCCGCCGGCCGGACCCGGCGCCGCCCAAGAGACCTCCGTCCCTGCCCCGTCGCCCGAACCGGGTGCCGCCCAAGCCTCCGTCACCCTGCTGGAGCGCCTCGCCGAGAAGCTCGGCGGAAAGGCCTCCGTCGGAGCCGTGTACGGCGAGCCGATCACCCGGGACGGCATCACGGTCGTCCCCGTCGCCCGCGTCGGCTTCGGGTTCGGCGGTGGCGCCGGGCGGGAGACCGGCACCGCGCGCACCGGTGAGGGCGGGGGCGGGGGAGGCGGCGTCGACGCCAGGCCGCTCGGCTACATCGAGATCAAGAACGGTACGGCCGTCTACCGGCCGATCCGCGACCCCTGGGTGGACATCGCGCTCCCGCTCGCGGGCATGCTGGTCGGCATCGCCGGGTCCAGGTCGGCACGCGCCCTGACACGGAGGCGCAACCACCGCCACTGAGGCCGGCGTTCAGTCCGCCGTGGCGAGGAACTGCGTCGCCGCCAGCTCCGCGTACAGCGGATCGGCCGCCACCAGTTCCCGGTGCGTGCCCACCGCCCGTACCCGACCCGCGTCCATCACCACGATCCGGTCGGCCATCGTCACGGTGGACAGCCGGTGGGCGACGACGAGCACGGTGGTGGTACGGGCCACGTCGGCGACCGTGTCGCGCAGGGCCGCCTCGTTCACCGCGTCCAGCTGCGAGGTCGCCTCGTCCAGAAGCAGCAGGCGCGGACGGCGCAGCAACGCGCGGGCGATGGCGACCCGTTGGCGTTCGCCGCCCGAGAGTTTGGTGCCGCGATGTCCCACGAGGGTGTCCAGTCCGCCGGGCAGCCGGGCCACCAGACCGTCGAGCCGGGTCGTCTTCAGCACGCGCGTCAGCGCGTCCTCGGCCGCCTCCGGGTTGCCCAGCAGCAGGTTGTCGCGCAGCGAACCGGACAGCACGGGCGCGTCCTGCTCGACGTACCCGATGGCCGAACGCAGCTGTGCCAGCGGCCAGTCGGCGAGATCGCGGCCGTCCAGGGCGATGGTGCCGGACTCGGGATCGTAGAAGCGCTCGATCAGGGAGAACACGGTCGTCTTGCCGGCGCCCGACGGGCCGACGAACGCGGTCATGCCCTGGGCCGGCACCGTGAACGTCACCCCGTGGTGGACGTACGGCAGATCGTCGGCGTAGCGGAAGCGGACGTCGGTGAAGGCGAGCGTGGCCGGTGCCGTGCCCGGCGTGGGCAACGGGGCGGGCAGACCGGCCGGCTCGGCGGGCAGCCGCAGCGCCTCCTGGATGCGGGACAGGGCTGCCGCGCCCGTCTGGTACTGGGTGATCGCCCCGACGACCTGCTGGATCGGGGACATCAGATAGAAGACGTACAGCAGGAACGCCACCAGCGTGCCCACGTCGATCGCGCCGGTCGCCACCCGCGCCCCACCGACCGCGAGCACCGTGATGAAGGCGATCTGCATCGCCAGGCCCGCTGTGTTGCCCGCCGCCGCGGACCACTTGGCGGCGCGCACGCTCTGCCGCCAGGACTTCTCGGCGGCCTCGTGCAGCGTCCGCTCCTCGCGGTGCTCCGCACCGGACGCCTTCACCGTGCGCAGCGCACCGAGGATGCGCTCCAGCGAGGCCCCCATCACGCCGACCGCGTCCTGCGCCTGCCGGCTGGCCTTGTTGATGCGCGGCACGATCACACCGAGGACGGTTCCGGCGGCGGCGATCACGGCCAGGGTGACGCCCAGCAGCACCGGGTCGACGAGGCCCATCATGACGACCGTCGCCACGAGCGTCAGCCCGCCCGTGCCGAGGCCGACGAGCGAGTCGGTGGTGACCTCGCGCAGCAGGGTGGTGTCCGAGGTGATGCGGGCCATCAGGTCGCCCGGCTCGCTGCGGTCCACGGCCGTGATGCGCAGCCGCAGCAGATACGACGACAGCGACCGCCGCGCGCCGAGCACCACCGACTCGGCCGTGCGGCGCAGCACGTACGAACCGAGCGCTCCGACGGCCGCGTTGGCCACCACCAGGGCAGACATGAGGAGCAACGCGCCGGTGACGGTGCGGTCGTGGGACAGGTCGTCGATCAACTCCCTTGCCACCAGCGGAAGCAGCAGCCCGGTGGCGCCCGTGAGCAGGGAGAGCGCGGCACCCAGCAGCAGCGCCCACCGGTGCGGCCGTACGTATCCCAGCAGCAGCCGCCAGGTGGGCGTGGCCGGCTCGGGCTCTGCGATGCTCACGGCACTCCCTCGGCGTCGGGCGGAGCATTCAGGCTACGTCGGCCACCGCGTACGGGGCGCGTCGGTTCCGGGCCATGGCGCGCGTGAGCGGCCGGTGGGTGCCGCGCCGCCGCGTCCGCCTCGAACGCGCCCGGTACGGGCCCGGCGGTGTGTCCGTTACTGATCGGTCACCCGTAGGGTCGGGGTGAGCACGGACAGGGCCGAAGGAAGGGTTCACCACCATGGCGCAGGAAGTACGCGGCGTGATCGCACCCGGCAAGGACGAGCCGGTACGGGTGGAGACGATCGTGGTGCCCGACCCGGGCCCGGGCGAGGCCGTGGTGCAGGTCCAGGCGTGCGGGGTGTGCCACACCGACCTGCACTACAAGCAGGGCGGCATCAACGACGACTTCCCCTTCCTGCTCGGCCATGAGGCCGCGGGCGTGGTGGAGTCGGTGGGGGAGGGCGTCACCGACGTCGCGCCCGGTGACTTCGTGATCCTCAACTGGCGGGCGGTGTGCGGGCAGTGCCGGGCCTGTCTGCGCGGCCGGCCCTGGTACTGCTTCAACACGCACAACGCCAAGCAGAAGATGACCCTGACCGACGGCACCGAGCTGTCGCCCGCCCTGGGTATCGGGGCGTTCGCGGAGAAGACGCTGGTCGCGGCGGGGCAGTGCACCAAGGTGGACGCCTCCGTCGCCCCGCAGGTCGCGGGCCTGCTCGGCTGCGGGGTGATGGCCGGGATCGGCGCGGCCATCAACACCGGCAACGTCGGCCGGGGTGACACGGTCGCGGTCATCGGCTGCGGCGGGGTCGGGGACGCGGCGATCGCCGGGTCGAACCTCGCGGGCGCGGCGCGGATCATCGCCGTCGACATCGACGACCGCAAGCTGGAGAAGGCCCGCTCCATGGGCGCCACGCACACCGTCAACTCGCGCGAGAGCGACCCGGTCGAGGCGATCCGGGAGCTGACCGGCGGCTTCGGCGCCGACGTCGTGATCGAGGCGGTCGGCCGTCCGGAGACGTACCGGCAGGCGTTCTACGCCCGTGACCTGGCCGGCACGGTCGTTTTGGTCGGCGTACCCACCCCGGAGATGAAGCTGGAGCTGCCGCTGCTGGACGTCTTCGGCCGCGGCGGGGCCCTGAAGTCCTCCTGGTACGGCGACTGCCTGCCCAGCCGCGACTTCCCCATGCTGATCGACCTGCACCTGCAAGGCCGCCTGGACCTGGGCGCGTTCGTGACCGAGACCATCGAACTCACCGACGTGGAGAAGGCCTTCGAGCGGATGCACGACGGTGACGTCCTGCGCTCGGTGGTGGTGCTGTGATGGGCGCCCGCATCGAACGCCTTGTCACCTCCGGCCAGTTCCGCCTCGACGGCGGCACCTGGGACGTCGACAACAACGTGTGGATCGTCGGCGACGACCACGAGGTCATCGTCATCGACGCCGCGCACGACGCCGAGGCGATCGCGGCGGCCGTGGGCGACCGGCGCCTGACGGCCATCGTGTGCACCCACGCCCACAACGACCACATCGACGCGGCCCCGGCCCTTGCCGACCTCACCGGAGCCACGATCTGGCTGCACCCCGACGACCTGCCCCTGTGGAAGCAGACCCACCCCGACCGCGACCCCGACGCCCACCTCCAGGACGGCCAGGTCATCGAGGCGGCGGGCGCCGATCTGCGGGTCCTGCACACACCCGGCCACGCGCCCGGCGCGGTCTGCCTGTACGACCCCGGGCTCGCCACCGTGTTCACGGGCGACACCCTGTTCGCCGGCGGACCGGGCGCGACGGGACGCTCGTACAGCCACTTCCCGACGATCATCGACTCGATCCGGGACCGGCTGCTGGCGCTGCCGCCGGAGACGAAGGTCCTGACCGGGCACGGGGACGCCACGACCATCGGGGCGGAAGCGCCCCACCTATCGGAGTGGATCGCCCGCGGCCACTGAAATCCCCCGGGGTCCGCGGCGTGCCGAGGCTAGGCTCACCTGCCATGACCACCGACGAGCTCGTGAACATCCATGGCGTCACCGTCCTGCGCTGCACCCTCGACGGCCCTCCTCTCGACGGCGAGCGTGCCGCGCTGGATCTGATCGGTGACGCCATGGGACGGGGTGCCGACGTGGTCGCCGTGCCTTCGGAGCGCGTACCGGAGGAGTTCTTCCGGCTGCGGTCGGGGGTCGCCGGGGCGGTCATGCAGAAGTTCGTGAACTACCGGGTGCGACTCGCCGTCGTGGGCGACGTCTCCCGCCACCTGGACGGGAGCCCGGCACTGCGGGACTTCGTCCACGAGACCAACCGGGGCGGACACGTCTGGATCGTCGCGGACCACGACGAACTGGGTGAGAGGCTGCGCGCGGCCGGGTGACCCGGCCCGACCCGGCCGTAAAAGACGACAGAAGATGTCCGGCTTACCGGGGACCGTGGAGTCGACACCAACGGTCGTACGAGAGGTTCGGACATGACAGCACAGCCGCTGAAGGGCAAGGTCGCGCTGGTCGCCGGGGCGACACGGGGAGCCGGACGGGGCATCGCCGTGGAGCTCGGGGCGGCCGGCGCCACCGTCTACGTGACGGGACGCAGCACCCGGGAGCGCCGCTCGGAGTACGACCGCCCCGAGACGATCGAGGACACCGCGGACCTGGTGACCGAGGCGGGCGGCACGGGGATCGCCGTCCCCACCGACCACCTCGACCCCGCACAGGTCCGCGCCCTCGTCGACCGCGTCGCCGACGAACAGGGCCGCCTCGACGTCCTCGTCAACGACGTCTGGGGCGGCGAGCGGCTCTTCGCTTGGGACAGCCCGGTGTGGGAGCACGACCTCGACGACGGCCTGCGCCTGCTCAGGCTCGCCGTCGAGACCCACGCGATCACCAGCCACCACGCCCTGCCCCTGCTGCTGAGGCATCCCGGCGGCCTGGTGGTCGAGATGACCGACGGCACCGCCGAGTACAACGGCGCGCACTACCGCAACACCTTCTTCTACGACCTCGCCAAGTCCTCCGTCCTGCGGATGGCCTTCGCCCTGGGCCATGAACTCGGCTCGCGCGGGGCCACCGCCGTCGCGCTCACGCCCGGCTGGCTGCGCTCGGAGATGATGCTCGACGGTTTCGGGGTGCGCGAGGACAACTGGCGCGACGCCCTCGCCGAGGTCCCGCACTTCGCCATCTCCGAGACCCCGCGCTACGTCGGCCGGGCGGTCGCGGCCCTCGCCGCCGACCCGGACGTGGCCCGTTTCAACGGACAGTCCCTCTCCAGCGGCGGCCTCGCCCAGGTCTACGGCTTCACCGACCTGGACGGCAGCCGCCCGGACGCCTGGCGCTACATCGTCGAGGTCCAGGACGCGGACAAGCCGGCGGACGTGACCGGCTACCGCTGACCGGCCGCGCCGCATACTGTGCGGCGGCATGACACGTTTCCAGGGGTACGGAGTCCTCATCACCGGTGCCGCCCGCGGCATCGGCGCCGCCACCGCCCGCAGGTTCGCCGAGGAAGGCGCACGTGTGCTGGTGTCCGACCTGGACACCGCCGCGGCCGAGAAGACCGCGTCGGCCCTGCGGGCGGAGGGGTTGGCGGCGGAGGCGTACGGCTGTGACGTGGGCGACCGGGCGGCGGTGGAGGCGGCCGTGGCGCACGCGGTCGCCGCCTTCGGGCGCCTGGACGTCCTCGTCAACAACGCCTTCCACTGCACACCGGACGCGCCGCTCTTCGAGGACGAACCCGACGACGTGTGGGCAGCCGACCTGGACATCACCCTCACCGGCGCCTACCGCTGCTCCCGCGCCGCGCTGCCCCACCTGGCCGCCTCCGGCCGCGGCGCGATCGTCAACGTCGGCTCCGTCAACGGCCTCGCGGACTTCGGCAACCACGCCTACAGCGCCGCCAAGGCGGGCCTGGCCTCCCTCACCCGCACCCTCGCCGGACACGCCGCCGAGCGGGGCGTCCGCGTCAATCTCGTCGCCCCCGGCACCGTACGCACCACCGCCTGGGAGGGCCGGGACGACGAGCTCGCCCTCTTGACCGAGCTGTACCCCCTCGGCCGTGTCGGCGAGCCCGACGACATCGCCGCCGCCATCACCTTCCTCGCCTCCCGCGACGCCTCCTGGGTCACCGGGACGACCCTCGTCGTGGACGGCGGGCTCACCGCGGGCGACTCGGGCTTCCGCCGGGCACGACGGCTGCCCGTCGACTAGCTCGAAGTTTCACCGTTTCGTCACAGCCCCGGCCGACGTACAACTTCCGTCCCCGCGCACCGGTCAAAGCAGGTGGATCGCACCGGACACGTACAGGAAAGGCACGGCACATCATGGGGGACATACGCAGACGAGGGGCCGTCGCCCTCGCGCTCACCGGACTGGTCGCACCGCTCACCCTCGCGCTGGGCACCGCGCCCGCGCAGGCCGCCACCAGCTGCACCACCCAGACCGGCCCGTACCAGAAGCAGGTCGAGAAGTTCCTCGGCCTGACGGTCGACGGCAAGCAGTCGTCCACCGACTGCAAGGCCATCCAGGCCTTCCAGAACAAGCACGGCATCAAGCCCAACGTCGGCTACGCCGGTCCCGTCACCTGGGGTGTGATGGACCTGATGCTGAAGCAGAAGGCCGTGGGCAACAACCCCAACAAGGACGGCAAGTGCCCGACCAACAAGGGCCGCATCGCCTGCGTCAACCTCACGCTCCAGCTGAGCTGGATCCAGGACGGCAGCAGGCTCGTCTACGGCCCGGTCCCGGTGCGCACCGGCCGTGACGGCTACGAGACCCGCACCGGCCTGAAGAAGATCTACTGGCGGGACATCGACCACGTCTCGAACATCTACAACGTGCCCATGCCGTACAGCCAGTTCTTCGACGGCGGGCAGGCCTTCCACTCGGTGAACCTCAGCATGTGGAACCCGCCGGGCTCGCACGGCTGCGTCAACATGACGAAGACGACCGCCAAGAAGTACTGGTCGCTGCTGAAGAAGGGCGACGACGTCTTCGTGTACGGCCGCAAGCCGGGCACCTGATCGGCGACCCGGCTCACGGCGTACGCCGGTTACTGCGGCGCGTCCCCGAAGTCCGGGATCTCCAGCCGCACGCCACCCTGCCGCGCCGACTCGTGCGCGATGATGCCCGGCAGGGTGTAGCGAGCGGCCACCCAGGCGTTGACGGACGGCAGCGTGCGGGAGTTGACCGCGGTGACGAAGTCGTCCACCAGGAAGTGGTGGCTGCCCTCATGGCCGTTGTGCAGGTGGTCGAACTCCCGCGGCAGCCGCGAGCGGTCGTGCACCGGCGCCGAGCCGGAGGTGAAGGCGGCCCGCAGGTCCGGCGCGATGTGCTGGAGTGACGGGTCGTCAGGAGGCAGCGTGGGCTTGGGCTCCAGCAGCTCACTGATGTCCTTCACGCCGTTCTTGTCCTGCCACAGCGCGAACGTGGCGAGTTGCTCCATGCTCGCCTCCGTGCCGAAGAACCGGAAACGGGACTCGCGGATGTGCGAGGGGTAGCCCACCCGCCGGAACTCGTTGGTACGGAACGAACCGCCGCCCGCCACCTCGAACAGCGCGGTGGCGTTGGAGAAGTCGTTGCCGAACTGGCTGACCTCCTTGTCGAACACCCCGTCCCCGCGGTCGTCCACGACCCCGATCGCCGACACGCTCACCGCGTGCGTCCGCCAGGCGCCGAGCACCCCGCCCACCGAGTGCGTCGGGTACAGCAGCGGGGGATAGCTGGCGGTCGCCTTCCAGTTCTCGCCGCCGCTGTACTGGTACGCCTCGTAGAAGCCGAGGTCCATGTCGTGGACGTAGTCGCCCTCGGCGTAGAACAGCCGCCCGAAGGCGCCCTCGGCGATCTGGTTGCGGGCATGCACGGTCGCCGGGTTGTACTGGCTGGTCTCGCCCATCATGTACGTCAGCCCGGTCGCCTTGACCGCGTCGATGATCGCCGCGATCTCCTCGGTGGTGATCGCCATGGGGACCGCGGAGTAGACGTGCTTGCCGGCGTTCAGGCCCTGGAGGACCAGCGGGCCGTGCGTCCAGCGCTGGGTGAAGATCGCGACCGCGTCGACCGCCTCCGACTCCAGCATGGCCTGGTACGACGGGAAGGTGCCCGACAGGCCTTCGGCGGCGGCGAGTTGCTCGGCCCGCTCGGGCAGCAGGTCGGTGACGTAGACGTCGCGGACGCCGGGGTGGGCCAGGAACAGCTTGGCGAACTGGCCCGAGAACTGCCCGGCGCCGACGATGCCGAGGGAGAACGTCATGGAGGAGATGCCTTTCGCTACGGGGCTCATCGCCGGCTTCATCGCCGGCTTCACCACGGGCCTCACTACTGGCCGAGGATGAAGTTGATCTGGTCGTTGGTCTTGGTCAGGCCGCTCACCGGGGCGTCGTTGGCGAAGACGTCCTGCATGGCCGGGCGCATCAGGGCGTACACGTCGGCCGCGTAGTCGGTGACGGGGAAGGAGAACGTCCTGGCGTGCCGCCTGTCGGTGACCGGGTCGGTGAAGGCGGACACGTCGATGCCCTTCTTCCGGTACGCCGCCACGGCTGCCGCGGTGCCGTCGGGGGTGGCCGGGAAGACGATGCCGTACCGTCCGACCGTCGTCTGGCACGCGTTGGAGGCCAGGTACTTCACCCACTTCTTCGCGCCCTCCTTGTTGCGGGCGTTCTTGGTGACCGAGTCGGCGAGGCCGTTCATCATGGTGGCCCGCTTGCCGCTCGGGCCGGTCGGAGTGAGGGCGGTGCCGACGTCGAGGCCCTTGGTGCCGTAGTAGGTGGAGATCATCCAGGCGCCGTCGAAGGAGGCCGCTGCCTTGCCGGAGGCGACCTGGGCGTTGGCCGGGTTGGCGCCGTCGGTGTAGTCGGTGAAGGGCGCGAGATACCCCTTCTTCGCCAGCCCGAAGTACCAGTCGATCACCGACTGGAAGGTCTTGCTGTCGTACTCGTAGGCGTCGCCCCAACGGGCCCTGTTCGTGTAGTTCCAGCCCGCCGAGGCGGTGAACGGGCTCCAGGTGGTCTGCCCGTCGCTGTCGCCCGCGCCGCCGGTGGCGAGTCCGTACACCTTGACGTGGTTCTTGTCGAAGCCCGGTTCGTCGCCGCGCTTGCCGTTCCGGTCGACGGTCAGACGCGCGACGGCCTTCTCGAAGGTGCCGCCGTCCTCGGGGTTCCAGGACAGGGAGTTGAGCTGGCCGGCGGTGAGTCCGGCGGCCTCGGTCAGCTTCTTGTTGTAGAAGAGGGCGACGGTGTCCCAGTCCTTCGGTGCGCCGTAGCGGTGTCCGTCCTGCCCGACCCAGTTGGCGCCGAGCCCGGCCTGGTAGGCGGAGTCGTCGATGCCCAGGTCGTCCAGCGGTTCGAGAACGTTGAGGTCGGCGAACTGGCCGAACTTCTGGATGTGGTCGGTGAAGACGTCCGGTTCGGTGCCCGCGATGAAGCTCGCGGTGAGCTTGGTCCAGTAGTCGGCCCAGCCCATCTGGGTGATCTTGACGTCGAGGCCCGGGTTCTCCTTCTCAAAACCCTTCGCGCAGGCCTGGTAGGCGGGCAGCTGGTTGGCGTCCCACAGCCAGTACGTCACCGAGTGCGCGCCCGAACCGGCCGCACCCCCTTGCCCGCACCCGGAGACCAGGGACAGCGCCAGCGCTCCGGTGAGCGCCACGACGGTACGAATTCGCATGCCGGTCCCCTTACTTGACGCCGGTGAAGCTGATGGTGCTGACGATGCGGCGCGCGAAGACACCGAAGAGCAGCAGCATGGGAAGGGCCGCGATCAGGGTGGCGGCCATCAGGCCGGACCAGTCGTACCCGGTCTGCGGGGTCTGCGCCCGGAAGATGGCGAGCGCCACCGTCAGCACCCGGGAGCTGTCGCTGTACGACACCATCAGCGGCCAGAAGTAGTCGTTCCAGGAGGTGATGTAGGTCAGGACGCCCAGCGTGAGGATCGGTGTGGACGCCATCGGCAGCATCACCCGGAAGAAGATCCTGACCTTGCCGGCGCCGTCCAGCAGCGCCGCCTCCTCGACCTCGCGGGGCACGTTCATGAAGAACTGCCGCAGGAAGAACACCGCGAACGGCGTCATGAACATCGTCGGCAGCGCGATGCCCAACAGGTTGTCGATCAGGCCGAGTTGCTTGATGAGCACGAAGTTCGGCAGCAGTGTGAAGATGGTGGGCACCATCAGTCCGGCCAGGAACAGCCCGAAGACCTTGTCCCGACCGCGCCAGCGCAGGCGGGCGAAGGCGTAGGCGGCCATCGCGGAGAAGAAGATCTGGCAGACGGTGATCAGGGTCGACACGACCACCGAATTGATCAGATAGCGCCAGAACTTCAGCCCGCCGCCCGCGCCGCCCTGGGCGATCGCCTCCTCCGTGGACTGCAGCCCCAGCGCCCGCTCGAAGCCGCCGGTGGTGAAGTCGACGGGCAGTGGGTCGCCGGGGTGGGCGGCGAGCGCGGTGTTGGACGACAGCGCGGTGCGCAGGATCCAGTAGAACGGCAGCAGGGTCACGAGCACGATCGCGGCCATCACCGTCCAGGCCGCGATCCGCCCCGGGGAGGGGCGGCGTCCGAGCGGCCGCACGGGTGCGGGTGCCGTCGTGGTCGGTGTGGCGGTCACAGCAGCCATGTCGGTGTCCTCCCTCTCCTCAGCCCAGGTCCGTCTGACCGGCGCGGGTGATCCGGTACTGCAGGACCGTGATGGCGCTGAGCACCACCAGCAGGGCCACCGACATCGCGGACGCGTAACCGAACTGGAAGCGGCCGAAGGCGGAGCCGTAGATGTAGAACTGCAGGACGTTGGTGGCGTTCGCCGGACCGCCGTTGGTGGTCACGGCGACCGTGTCGAACACCTGGAACGATCCGATCACCGTCATGATCAGCACGACCGCCAGGACGGGACGCAGCAGCGGCAGCGTGATCCGCCGGAACATCCGCCACTCGCTCGCGCCGTCCACCTTCGCGGCCTCGTACATGTCGTTCGGTATGGCCTGGAGCCCCGCGAACAGCAGCAGCGCCGTGTAGCCGACGTGCCGCCACACGTTGATCAGCGCGATGGTCGGGATCGCCCAGGTCTGGTCGTTGAGGAACGGGATGCGGTCGAGGCCGAGGCCCGCGATGATCTCGTTGCCGATGCCGAGCTGCGTGTCCAGGACCCAGAGCCAGACGATGCCCGCGACGACGTTCGACATCAGGTACGGGGTGAGCACGATGCCGCGCAGCACCGCCGACTGGGTCAGCCGCTGGAGCAGCACGGCGATGGCGAGGGCCGAGACCGTCTGCACACCGATGTTGATGACCACGTAGACGACGGTGACCCGCAGCGAGTCCCAGAAGATCGGGTCGTGGACCATCCGGTCGTAGTTGTCGAGGCCGACCCACTCCGCGGGCGTCAGCAGGTTGAAGCGGGTGAAGCTCAGATAGATGCCGCGCAGCGTCGGCCAGAGCAGGAAGACCAGGAAGCCCAGCATCGCCGGGGCGAGGAACACCGCGGCGAGCCGGCCGTCCCCGCCGCCCTCCCGGGCTCTCGCCCTTGCCGTCCTCGGTGTCGTCCGGGCCCCCTCGGCGCCGCCCACGGGCAGGCGCGACGGAGGGCTGCTGGAGGCGATGGTCATCGGGAGACTCCCTCGTCTGCGGCGGCTCATCCTCGCGCCACTTACTTTTGTGGCGAAAGAATAAGGGCGTCAAGAGGCGTGCGAACATGTTTTCCTGGCCACTCGGACCGATCTAGAGTGGCCATGTTGCTTTCATTCCAAAAGAAACGAACGGGGGATACTGACCGTCATGACCGCAGCAGCCGCCAGCTGGCACCCCTTGAGTCCCGGTGAGCGCTCGGTGGCGATCGAGGTGCTCGTCCACGGGCCGCTGTCGCGCACCGAGCTCGCCCGCCGCCTCGACCTGTCCGCGGGCAGCCTCACCCGGCTGACCAAGCCGCTCATCGAGTCGGGGCTGCTGATCGAGGTCCCCGAGGCCGGCGGGGCCACGGAGGTGCGCCAGGGCCGACCCTCACAGCCCCTCGACGTCGTCGCCGACTCCCGCTCCTTCATCGGCTTCAAGGTCACCGGCGACATGGCCTACGGCGTCGTCACCACCCTCCGCAGCGAGATCGTCGCCCGCCACGACCGCCCCCTGACCACCCATGACCCCGACGAAGTCGCCGACCTGCTCGCGGAGATGGCGGACGAACTGGCGCGCGCCCACCCCTCACAGGTCGCCGGCATCGGCATCGGCGTGGGCGGCCTGGTCCAGGACCGTGCCGTGGTGAGGGAATCGCAGTTCCTGCACTGGCGTGACGTCCCGCTCGCCGAACTCGTCGAGGACCGCACGGGATTGCCGGTCGTCGTGGAGAACGACGTCGCCGCGCTGGTCGAGGCGGAGACCTGGTTCGGCGCCGGACGTGGCCTGGACCGCTTCGTCGTGCTGACCATCGGTGCCGGCATCGGCTACGGGCTCGTGCTGGGCGGCCGGCGGGTGCCCTACGCCGAGGAGGACCGCGGCTTCGGGCGGCACTGGATCGTGAACCCCAACGGCCCGCTCACCCCCGAGGGCGAACGGGGCAGCGCGGTCTCCTTGTTGACCATCCCCAGCATCCGCTACCAGGTCGGTGCCGCCACCGGCCGCGACCACACCTACGAGGAGATCCTCGCCCTCGCCGCCGCGGGCGATTCCATGGCGGCCCGGGTCGTCGACGAGGCCGCCCGCGCCCTCGGCACCCTCGTCGCACAGATCGCCAACTTCGCGATGCCGCAGAAGATCCTGCTCGCCGGTGAGGGGGTCGGACTGATGGACGTGGCGGGCAAGGCGGTGGACGACACCATCCGCTTCCACCGGCATCCGCTGGCCGCGCCGGTCGACCTGGAGACCAAGGTGTCCGACTTTCACGACTGGGCGCGCGGAGCGGCGGTCCTGGCGATCCAGGTGCTGGTGCTCGGTGCGGCGGAAGCGTGAGTTCCACCACGTCTGAACTGCGAACTCCCTGATCTGGGGGGACAGATGGACGTGATCAGCAACACGGTCCGAAATGTCCGCATTGCTCGTACTTACTCACGGCGTCTTCACGTCCGGGCCCGTATGCTTCACACCATGTCCACCAGTGTTGAACCCGCATCCGAGAGGTCGGCGGACGAGGTCAACGAGGAGATCCGGGCCCTGTGGCTCCGGTCGGGCGGGACACTGAGCGGCGAGCAGCGCGAGGAATACCAGCGACTCGTCCTGGAGTGGGCCGCCGCGGCCCCGCAGCCGGCCTGACACCAGCCTCGTTTCCCGGCATCGGCCCGAGACCGGCGTCCGAGACCGCCGACCCTGAAGGCACCCGTTTCCCGGGTGCCTTTCGCATGTCCGGCAGCGGTACGGGTCAGCCCCAGGTCGCCGAGTAGTACCGCTGATACGCCTTGCGGTCCTGCTCCGCCCGGATGTACCGGGTGGCCACCAACGCGATCAGACTCCCCCCGACGACCAGCAGCCCCGGACCGACATTGCGGGTGTCGGTGAGCCGCGCCAGCAGCGTCTCCCCGTCCGCGCCACCGGACGTCACGGGCGCCGACGACCCCGGTGTGGCCGCACCCGGAGCGATCGCGTCCTGCGAGGCGGACGCCGACGGCGCCGGCGAGGCACCCTGCTGCCCGCCCCCCGCGGGAGCCGCCACGAGGAGCTGCACCCCGAGCTGGTTCAGCGCCGCCGTCACCGGCTGGAAGAACGTCGTCCCGCCCGCCGTGCAGTCACCGCTGCCGCCCGACGTGACTCCGAGCGCGATCCCCTCGGAGAACAACGGCCCACCGCTGTCCCCGGGTTCGGCGCACACGTTCGTCTCGATCAGACCGGTCACCGTGCCCTCGGGGTAGTTCACCGTCGCGTTCAGCCCCGTCACCTCACCGTCGCGCAGCCCGCTCGTGCTGCCGCTGCGGAACACCCGCTGCCCGACGGCCGGATCGGCCGCCCCGGTGATCAGCACCCCCTTGCCGCCGCCGACGGCCACGACGGCGGCACCGTCCCCGGCCCGGCCGCTGTCGTACTTCACCAGGGAGAAGTCGGCACCGGGGAAATTCTGCACGGTCGTCTCGCCGAGCTGGGTGCGGCCCCGGTTGTCCGCGAACCAGACCGAGCCCGTGGGGCCGCAGTGCCCGGCCGTGAGGATGAAGTCCTGCTGCCCGTCGGTCACGTTGAAGCCCGCCGAGCAGCGACCGCCCGTCGACAGGATCGGCTGCGCGCCGTTGACCCGGGGGGTGAACGTGCCCTCGGTGCGCTCCATGCGCACGAACCCGCCGATGCCTTCGGCGACTTCACTGAGCCGGTTCCAGTCGGTCGCGGAGACGGTGCTGTCGGCCCGTACCACCACCTCGTTGGTCCGGTAGTCCACCGCCCACGCCGTCCCGGCCACCCGGGGCGCCGAACGCAGCGTCCCGGTCGCCGACTTGAGCTCGTTCATGCTGTGCGGGACGACCTTCGCCGTCGCGCCCGCCCGGCGCACCTCGGCCGCGGCGTCCTGGTCGGTGACGGCGACGACCTCACGCCCGTCGGCGCCGATCCAGCTGCCCGCCGTACGGGAGGTGCCCAGCCGGGCCACCAGGTCCGCGCCGGACTGCGCCGCGGACGCGGCGGTCGTACGGGGCAGGGCGGCGGGGCCCGCGGGTTCGCTCGCGACGGCGCGGGTCACCATCGTCCCGCCCAGCAGGAGTCCGCCGACCGCGGCCAGCCGTGTCACTCGCCGGACCATCCGTCGTCGTGCGTGCCTCATGCATGGCTCCCGAACCCCGAACGTGCGGCGGCAACACCGCGGGGCCCTCGGGGAAGTCGAGTGCCCTCCCTTCATACGCGCCCCGGTGCTGTCGTGTTCACCACGACAGGGGTCACTTCTTGCGGCCGACCCCGCCGTACAGGGCCACCTCGGGCGGCTCGGCCCCGTCGGCGCCCTCGGGCCGCCACCGTGAGCACGACACCACGCCCGGTGCCAGCACCTCCAGCCCCTCGAAGAAGCGGGCGACCGCCTCGGGCGTGCGCTGCGTCAGCCGGGGCGTGCCGTGCGCGTTCCAGAACTGGACGGCCGCGTCCACGTCCGGCATCGCCGGATGGACGACGGTGTGCGACAGCACGAGGTGGCTGCCGGACGGCAGCGCGTCCATGAGGCGGCCGACGATGCCGTACGGGTCCTCGTCGTCGCCGACGAAGATGACCACGCCGAGCAGCAGCAGGGCGACCGGGCGGGTGAAGTCCAAGGTGGCGGCGGCCCGTTGGAGAACAGTGTCGACATGGCGCAGGTCCGCATCGAGGTGGTCGGTGCGGCCCTCGGGCGTACTGGTGAGCAGCGCGCGGGCATGCGCCAGCACGAGCGGGTCATTGTCGACGTAGACCACCCGGGCGTCGGGCGCGAGGCGTTGGGCGACCTCATGGGTGTTGTCGGCGGTGGGCAGACCGGTGCCTATGTCGAGGAACTGCCGGACGCCCGCGTCGGCGACGAGATGACGCACCGCGCGGCCCAGGAACTGCCGGTCGGCGCGCGCGTACTCGTCGATGGCGGGATGGAGTTCGCGGATGCGGTCGCCCGCGACCCGGTCCACCTCGTAGTAGTCCCCGCCGCCCAGCCAGTAGTTCCAGATCCGGGCCGTGTGCGGCTGGAGGGTGTTGATCCGGCCGCGCAGGGACGCGGCGGCAATCGGCGAGTGGTCCGTCACGGGGGCTCTGTTCTCCTGGAAGGCCTGCGCGCATACGACGTCAACGCGCAATCTAAACAGCAAAGTTGACGTCTGCCGAGGGTGCGGAGGCAACTCCGGGCACGGCGTCCGGCGCGAGCACGGCCCAGCTGCGCAAGTCGGCCAGTTGCACGCGCGGATCCCACCGCGCCTGCGTCGGCCCCCACCTGGCGCGGGCGGGACCGCGGGGCGGCGCCTAGACTCCGGGCATGAACGACACGCCGCTGGACCGGCTCGGCGCCGGCAGCTACCTGCTGATCACCAGCTTCCGCAAGAACGGCACCGGGGTACCCACCCCGGTATGGGTGGTCCGGGACGGGGACGGCCTCGGGGTGTGGACGGTGGCGGACTCCTGGAAGGTCAAGCGCATCCGGGCCCGCGCCGATGTCCTCGTCGGCCCCTGCGACCTGCGCGGCAACCCCACCGGCGAGCAGGTCCCCGGCACCGCGGAGATCTGCGACCCCGCCACCAGCGCCCGCTACCGCAAGCTCATCGCCCGCAAGTACGGCGTCGTCGGGCGCCTGAGCCTGCTCGGCAGCCGACTGCGCCGCGGCACGGACGGCACCGTGGGGATCCGGATCACGCTCGCCGACTGAGGCTCGACCCGCGGACGCTCATCGGCGGGCGGCGGGAGGGCGCTCATCGGCTGACGGCGGGAGTGAACCGGGGGGTTCTCAGGGTGTGGGACTGGAGCGGCGGGACGCCGATCGCAGTCCGCCGGCCTCGGCCGTCAGGTCCAGGCGCGGTAGGGCTCGTCGAGCAGCTGGAAGACCGGCTCGCCGCGAACGGGGTCCTTGGCCGTCGACAGCCGCACCCGGTCCCCGCTGTGGATACCGATGGGCGGGCCCATCACCCGGCCGCGCACGACGAAGCCCTCGGCCATCTCGATCATCGACACATTGCGCGCGGCGGGCGTGTTGCGGTGCACGACACTGGAGTGCCGGACGGTCCCGACCCCCTCGCTGCGCTCCGTGCGCAGGTCGCTGCCCTGGCAGACCGGACACAGCAGCCGGTGGTACATGGCGGTGCCGCACCAGTTGCAGCGCTGGAAGACGATGGCGTTCTGGTCCGGGGCCGCGGGTTCGAGGACCGCCGCCGCGGAAGCGGATACCTGCGGAGCAACGCTTCCTGAGTAGTGGTACACCTGGTCAACTCCCTGCGCTCGACCGGAATCCCCCGTGCGCGGGTCACCCGGGCACGGACGTGCGCGGCGCTCCGTGCCACCGTGCACATCCGCAGCGTATGGCACTCAGTGTCATCCGTAAAGGCACTCGGTACCCTGAATTTTCGAACAGGCGGCCATCGGCGAGTCAGTCCTGTCCCGGATCGCGCTCCAGCGTCGCCTCGATCTCCTGGACCACCCGCCACAGCGGCGCCCCGCGGCGGGACACCAGCACCACGACGTCCTCGGCCGCGTCGGCGCTTCCGGGGCCGGCGGGCGCGGGTGCCGGACCGAAGGCGGCGTGGACGTAGCCGAGCGCGTGGTCCATCTCGGTGCCCACGTCGCCCTTGCCGTCCGAGCGCAGCCAGGACCGCAGCGCGTTGTTGTGTGCCGCCGCGACGGCCGCCGCGATCACATCGGCCTGGAGGGAGCCGTCGCGCCGCCCGGCGAGGCGACGGCGGAGGTACTCGGCGAACGCCCGCTCGTAGCGCCACACCACGGACAGCTCGTAAGCGCGCAGGCCGGGCACCTTCTTGGTGAGGCGGTAGCGCTGCACGGAGAAGGTCGGGTTCTCGGTGTACATCCGCAGGACCAGCCGGACCGCCTCGCAGACCCGCAGCACGGGGTCGTCCGCGTCGTCGCCGGCGGCGAGGAAGTCGGTGACGTCGGCCAGGGAGCGTTCGTGGTCGGGGAAGACCACGTCCTCCTTGGAGGGGAAGTAGCGGAAGAACGACCGCCGGCCCACCCCGGCCAGCGCCACGATGTCGTCGACCGTGGTCTGCTCGTACCCCCGCTCCAGGAACAACTGGAACGCCGCCGCGACCAGGGCGTCGCGCATGGGCGGCTTGGCGGCCGCCGTTTCCGTCTTCTCGCCGCGCCGGGGCGCCGCGCTGCTGGAGCTCATGGACGGGAACGTAGCACCGGTACGTCCTGTATGGCACTCAGTGCCCTCCGGTCGGGGGACTGAGTGCACTGCGCTGAGCGGTTCGACTGAATGCGCTCTGCGGTCCTCTGGTGTGGCCCGCCGGTGCGGTTCTCCGCTACGGCCCTCCGCTACGGCCCTCCGCTACGGCCCTCCGTGGGGCCGTGTCGCTGTGTGATCGTATTGAACGGAAGTGATCGATACGCTTGTGGGCGTAGAGTGAGCGCGTCCGGATCACGCTCCGCGTCGGCCCGGGGAACGTTCGACCAGGCCTCGCACCAGGGGGATTCCATGCGACTGCATGTCGACCAGCGTCATGAGCGGGTGCTCGAACTCGTCCGGCAGCGCGGCAGCCTCCGGGTCGCCGAACTCGCCGCCGAACTAGGGGTGTCCGCGGTCACCCTGCGGCGTGACGTGGAGGCGCTGGCCGCGCAGGGGCGGGTCCACCGGCTGCACGGGGCGGTGGTGTGGCCGGGGGACCCGGCGGCCGAGACCCGGGCGCGGCCGGACCGTGCCGAGGGCGCCGTGATCGGAATGATCGTGCCGAACACCCAGAACCTCTTCGCGGACATCGTGCACGGAGCCCGGGAGGCCGCCGCCGCGCAGGGCGCCCGGCTGGTGCTGGGGGTGACCGGATATGTCGAGGCCGAGGACGCGGTGCAGGCCGAACACCTGGTCGCGGGCGGTGCGGAGGGGCTGATCGTGGCCCCCAGCTGGTTCGACGGCGTCCCCGTGGACGGCCAGGAGAAGTGGCTGCTGGAAAACGGTGTGCCCGCCGTCCTGGTCGAACGCCTGGCCCCGCCCGCCAACCCGGCCGCCGTACTGGACCGCGTCCGCACCGACCGCGCGCACGGGGCGGCCGTGGCGGTCAGCCACTTCGCCGCCCTCGGCCACCGCAAGGTGGCCGCGGTGCTCCAGGAGGGCCCGCACGCCGCCCAGATCACGGCGGGCTACCGGGCCGCGGTGGAGTCGCTGGGGCTCGACGTGGCGACGGGCGCGCCGACCGTGCGGGAGCACGGGGACTACGAGGCAAGCGTCGACTACCTGGTCGAGGCGGTGAAGAAGCGCGGCGTCACCGCGGCGCTCGTGCACAGCGACGCCGACGCCATCGTGCTCGTGCCCCGCCTCCAGGCCTGCGGTATCCGGGTGCCCGACGACCTCGCGCTGATCGTGTACGAGGACGAGGTGGCCGGCCTCGCCGACGTGCCCCTCACCGCTGTCGCGCCGCCCAAGCGGGCGGTGGGGGAGCTCGCCGCGAAGCTGCTGCTCCAGCGGCTCGCAGAGCGGGCGAGCGGGGCGGCGGACCCGGCGCCGCGTCAACACCTGGACCTGCTCCCGGAGTTGAAGATCCGAGCGTCCTGCGGTGGACACCGTGCCGCGCGTTGAGGTGGAGTGATCGATCGCTGAGCGATGTTCGATCGTTTTGATTGTCTTGCGCGAACGCTCTTGACTCTGATCGTCCGCGCACAAAAGATGTCCTGCGACCGCCTCTTCCCGTACGAGGTCTCGTAGGAGACGTGCCATGACGCGCACTTCACGTTCGTTCCGTAACGCTTCCCTCGCCGCTGTCGCGGCCCTCGGCCTGCTGGCCACCGCCACCGCCTGTGGCGGCGACGACTCGCCGGGCGCCGCGTCCGACGGCAAGCCGGTCACCCTGAAGTACTGGACCTGGACGCTCGGCGCCAAGTCGACCGTCGAGGCGTTCAACAGAACGCACAAGGACATCAAGGTCGAGTTCACGGAGATACCGGGCGGCACCGAGGGCTACAGCAAGCTCGCCAACGCGGTGAAGGCGGGCAACGCGCCCGACGTGGCCACGATCGAGTACCAAATGGTCCCCGAGTTCGCGAGCCAGGGAAACCTGATCGATTTGAGCGAGTACGCCGGTGAAACGGTCAAGTCGAAGTTCCCGGAGTCCGTGCAGAGCCTCGTGACCTTCGGCGGCAAGACCTGGACGGTGCCCTACGACGTCGCCCCGCAGCTGTACTACTACCGCACCGACCTGTTCAAGAAGTACGGCATCGAAGTCCCCAAGACCTGGAGCGAGTTCAAGACCGCCGCGCAGAAGGTCAAGAAGCAGGACAAGAACGTCCGCCTCGCCTCCATGCCGAAGAGCGACCCGGCGCTGCTGGCCGCGCTGTCCTGGCAGGCCGGCGGCAAGTGGTTCACGACCGAGGGCGACGCCTGGAAGCCCGGCGTGAACGACGCGGCCACCAAGAAGGTCGCCGCCTACTGGGACGGCCTCGTCAACGACGACCTCGTGCAGTCCTTCGCCGGCTGGAGCCCCGAGGAGACCAAGGCCCGCACCGACGGCAAGACCCTCTCCTTCCTCGGCGCGTCCTGGTCCGCGGGCGGCATGAAGACCTCCATGCCCGACCTCTCCGGCAAGTGGGCGGCAGCGCCCATGCCCAACTGGGGCACCGCGGCGAGCGGCAACTACGGCGGCACCTCCTACGGCGTCCTCAAGGGCAGTGACCACGCAGAGGCCGCGGCCGAGTTCATCACCTGGCTCACCACGAACAAGGCCGGCGTCGAGGCCCGGCTCGCCGACCTGGAGTCACCCAGCAGCGCCCTGCCGGCCAACCCCGAGATGCGTGCGGTGGCCGCCGCCGAGTTCGACACCGCGTACCTGAACGGCCAGGACCTCTACGCGCTCGCCTCCGCACAGGTCGACACCATCGTGCCCGGCTGGACGTGGGGCCCGAACCAGATGGACGTCTACACCGCCGTCCAGGACACCACCGCCAAGTCCGGCTTCGCGGCGGGCGTCGACGCCGGCCAGGAGAAGGCGGAGTCCGGCATCGAGGACCGGGGCCTCAAGCTCGCGAAGTAACGCCGCGCCCCTGCCCGCGCACCGCACCGAGCCACCCACGACCGGCACCACGCCACACGGCGCCCCACTGCGGCACACGGCGGTACAAGGTGTCCCGCAGCCGCAGCCGCAGCCGCAGCCGCAGCCGCAGCCGCAGCCGCAGCCGCAGCCTGCAACTCGTAGCTCGCACCTCGCACCTCGCAGCTCGAAAGCGCACCCTGCGCAGGGCAGTCCGCACCCCGCACAGCGCACCCCGCACCCCGCATCGAGTCGGGCAAGGGGCCGTGTCCGGGTGACACGGCCCCGCCTCTCCCACGCGAACGTCCTCCCTCTCACCACCACGACAAGGCCGCCGCTCCCAGGCGAAGGCCACCTCGCCGTGTGCCCCGTACGGCACACGCCGGGCCGTCCCTTCGTCCGGCCGGCCTCGGCCCCCGTCCGCCCCTCCACCCGCCCCGCCCGTCAAGGAGCCCCCGTGGCACTCTCCTCCGCCCGGCCCGCGAGTCGGCAGGCCGTGCGGCGCCGGTCCCCGGCGCCGGACCAGGCGCCGGGCGCCTCGCCGCTCCGCCGCGGTCAGCGCCGTACCGCCGCCCTCCTCATCGTTCCGTTCTTCGTCCTGTTCGCCGTGGTCATGGTGGCGCCGATCGGCTACGCGCTCTGGATGAGCCTGTTCCGGGAGCAGTCCTCGGGCCTCGGATTCGGCGGCGCCGAACGGGTCTTCGCGGGCTTCGGCAACTACGCCGACGCCCTGGCCGACGACGGCTTCCGGTCCTCCTTCGCGCACATCGCGCTCTACTGCGCCCTCTACATCCCGGTCATGATCGGCGGCTCGCTCGGTCTGGCACTCCTCGTCGACTCGGCCCTGGCCCGCGCCAAGCGGTTCTTCCAGCTCGCCCTGTTCCTGCCGCACGCGATCCCCGGACTGATCGCCTCGATCATCTGGATCTACCTCTACACGCCGGGTCTGAGTCCGGTGCTCGACTGGATCGGCGCGCTCGGCGGGTCCTGGGACTTCTACCGTGACGACCATGTGCTCACGTCCATGGTCAATCTGTGCGCCTGGCAGTGGACCGGCTACAACATGGTCATCTTCTACGCCGCCCTCCAGGCCGTGCCGCGCGAAGTGATCGAAGCGGCCGTCGTGGACGGCGCCGGAGCCCTGCGCACTGCCCTGCGGATCAAGGTCCCGATGATCGCCTCCGCGGTCGTCATGACCGTTCTGTTCACCTGCGTCGGCGCGATCCAGATCTTCACCGAGCCGAAACTCCTCAACCAGCGGGGCGCGCCCTCCATCGACACCGAGTGGTCGCCGACGCTCTTCATCTGGAAGGCAGGGTTCGTGCAGCACGACTACGGGCTCGCCGCCGCCGCGTCCCTGATGCTCGCCGCGCTCGGCATCGCCCTCTCCTACCTCGTCACCCGGCTCGGCAACCGGTGGAAGGCGGCCACGTCATGAGCACCCTCACCCACGACACCCCGCCCACCCCCGCGCCCGCTCCCCGAGGCGCACCCGACCCGCGGCCCACGCGGGCCACCGCCGGGCGCCGCGCCTCCGCGAGCGTCCTGCTCTCCAAGGGCGTCGTCAACGGCATCCTGCTCGTCGCCGCGTTCTACACGCTCATGCCGGTCAGCTGGCTGCTGTTCGCCGCCACCAAGAACCACCGCGACCTGTTCGCCACCTCGGGCTTCGCCTTCGGCGACTTCAACCTCCTCCACAACCTCGAACGCGTCGTCACCTTCGACGACGGCATCTATCTGCGCTGGTTCGGCAACAGCGTCCTCTACTCCGTCGTCGGTTCCGCCGTCTCCACGCTCCTGTGCGTGGCCACGGGCTACGCCTTCGACAAGTACGACTTCCGCGGCAAGGAGAAGCTGTTCGGTCTGGTGCTCGGCGGCGTCCTCGTCCCCACCACCGTGATCCAACTGCCGATGTACCTGCTGGCCAGCAAGGCGGGCATCGTCAACACCTACTGGGCGCTGCTGCTCCCGGCCCTGGTCAACCCGTTCGGCGTCTACCTGGCCCGCGTCTTCTCGGAGGGCTATGTGCCCAACGAGGTCCTGGAGGCGGCCCGCGTCGACGGAGCCGGCGAACTGCGCATGTTCGCAAGGATCTCCCTGCCCATGCTGGCACCGGGCTTCATGACGATCTTCCTGTTCTCGTTCACCGCCAGCTGGAACAACTTCTTCGGCGCCCTCGTCATGCTCAACGACGACTCGCTCTACCCGGTCAACCTGGGTCTGTTCATGTGGAACAGCGTCACCCAGCAGCAGCCCGAGTACTACTCCCTGGTCATCACGGGCTCCCTCGTCGCCGTCGTCCCGCTGATCGTCGCGTTCGTGTGCCTCCAGCGCTTCTGGCGCTCCGGCCTGACCGCGGGCGCGGTCAAGTGACGATCCCGACGGCCCCCGCACCGGAAGGCACCCTCCTGAACGCCACCCGCCCCCCGTCCACCGCGCCCCGGCCCCGCCCGCACACCCTGCTCGCGATGGGCGCCGACATCCACCGCCGCCTGCTCACCGAAGGCGCCCTCGACCGACTGGACTCCGTGGCCCGCGTCGACACGGCCACCGCCGTCACCGACCTCACCACCCCGGACCGGCTGCCCCCGGCGGACCAACTCGCCCGCACCGAAGTGCTGTTCACCCACTGGGGCGCACCCGAGCTGACCGATGAGGCGCTGCGCCGACTGCCCCGTCTGCGGGCGGTCGTGCACGCGGCCGGCTCCGTCAAGCACCACGTCACCGAAGCCGTCTGGCGGCGCCGCATCGCGGTCTCCTCCGCGGCCGCCGCCAACGCCGTGCCCGTCGCCGAATTCACCCTGGCGGCCATCCTGTTCGCCGGCAAACGCGTCCTCGACATTGCCCAGGTCTACGCGACCACCCGCACCCGGCCCGACCTGCTCCCGTACTACAGCGGCCACGGAAACTACCGGCGCACCGTCGGCATCGTCGGCGCCTCCCGCATCGGACGCCGGGTCATCGACCTGCTGCGCCCGCACGACTTCGACGTCCTGCTGCACGACCCGTACGTCGACGCCGCCGAGGCCCGGGCGCTCGGGGTGACGTCGGTGGCGCTCGACGAACTCGTCCGCCGCAGCGACGTCGTCTCCATCCATGCCCCTCAACTCCCCGAGACCCGGCACATGTTCGACGCCCGCCGTATCGCCCTGCTGAAGGACGGCGCCACGCTCGTCAACACCGCGCGCGGCTCGCTCGTCGACACCACCGCCCTGACCGCCCATCTGGTCACCGGCCGTGTCCACGCCGTCCTCGACGTCACCGAACCGGACGTGCCGCCCGCCGACTCGCCCCTGTACACGCTGCCCAACGTCCTGCTCACCCCGCACATCGCGGGCTCCCTCGGCAACGAACTGCACCGGACGACCGACTGGGCCATCGACGAGGTCGCCCGCTACGCGCAGGGGCTGCCGTTCGTGTACGAGGTCGGCCCGGAGGAGCTGGCCCGCTCGGCCTGACGATGCACGAGCGGCACCCGACTCCAGGACCCTGTCGAGCCACGCCCCCGACAACCCCGGAACCCAGGCGAGCCGAGCCCCGGCTCTCCGACTCCGCGACTCCCCGACTGCGCAACTCCCGACCCTTGAAAGGACGTTCCATGCAGGGCCGTGTCCTCGTCGTCGGTATCGACGGCGTACGCCTCGACGTACTGCGCCGCCTGCCCACCCCGCACCTCGACGCCCTGGCCGCCGACGGCTTCCTCGCCCCCGTCGAGGTGGACGCGGACACCCCCACCATGTCCGGACCGTGCTGGGCGACGATCGTCACCGGCGTCCGCCCGGCCAAACACGGCGTGTGGAGCAACGACTTCACCGGGCACCGCCTCGACGTCTTCCCCGACTTCGCCACCCGGCTCGCCGAACAGGACGGCCACCGCACCTTCGTCGCCGCCGCTTGGCGCCCGTTGCTGCAAGTGCGCGACGGAGGACCGCTGTTCCGGGCCCCGTCCAGGAGCGTGTTCATCGCACCGGCCGCGGACACCCCCGAGGCGTGGGAACGCTGCGACGAACAGATCACCGACGCGGCCGCGCACGTCCTCGCCGCCGACGACGTGGCGGCCGCGTTCGTCTACCTCGGCGCTCCCGACGAGACGGCCCACTTCCTGGGCTGCGGCGAGGCGTACGAGGCGTCCGTACGACGGGCCGACGCCCGCCTCGGCAGACTGCTGGCCACGCTGCGCGCCCGCCCCGCCCACGCGGACGAACGCTGGACCGTCCTCGTCGTCACCGACCACGGCCATGTCGACGCGGGCGGCCATGGCGGCCGTACGCCGGCGGAGCGCACGGCGTGGCTGGCCGCGGCCGGTCCCGGCATCGGCGCCGCACCCGGCGCACTCCGCCAGGTGGACATCGCCGCCCAGGCGTTCGCGGCAGTCGGCCGTCACCCCGACCGGCACTGGACCCTGGACGGGCGCCCGTTCGCCGCCGCCCCGCACGCCGTGCTCCTCGACATGGACGGCACCCTCGTCGACACCGAGTCCCTGTGGCTGCGCACGGTCCGCGAGACCGCGCCCGAGGCCGACGTGGCCCACGTCCTGGGCCGTTCGGTCTCCGACACCGCCGCCCACCTCCACACCCTCACCGGCGACGATCCGCGGGAACTGGCCGCCGACCTGGAGACACGCTTCCTGGCCGCCGTCCGCCAGGAGGCGACCCCACTGCCGGGCGCACTCGAACTCCTTGACCTGCTGCGGGAGTTCGGCATCCCGGCGGGCCTGGTCTCCGCCTCCTCCCGCCCCGTCATGGACGCCGTCCTCGACCTCCTCGGCACCGACCGGTTCGGCACCACGGTCGCCGAGGGTGAGACGCCCCGCACGAAACCCGCCGCGGACCCCTACCTCGCCGCGGCCCGGCGACTCGGCGTCGACCCCGCGGCCTGTCTCGCCGTCGAGGACTCGCCCACCGGCATCACCGCCGCCGAGGCGGCGGGCTGCAGGGTCCTCGCCGTCCCCTCGTACACCCCTGTCGCTCCCGCACCCCGCCGCACGGTGCTCCCCGACCTGAAGGGAATCGGCCCGCGCGAGCTGTGGACGGCAGGTCTGTGACCTGCCGATCCGGCATTTTGTTCGACGCGCACCGGCCGCATACGATCGCCTCCCGGCGCCGTCGGGGAGAAGGGCCGAGAGGAAGACCCGCATGCCGCGCATCCTGTACGTCACCGACCTCGCCTACGAGGCACGCGGGCGGCGGTACTGCGACGAGGACATCTTCCTGACCGCACGACTGCGTGAGGACTTCGACCTCGCCCTGTGCAACCCGAGGGACGCCGCGGCGCTGATGGACGCCTTCGACGCGGTCGTCGTACGCAACAGCGGTCCCGTCCTCACCCACCAGGAGGCCTACGACGCCTTCCGCGAACGCGCGCTCGCCACCGGGGCGCGCGTCTACAACCCGCTCTGCGGCCAGGCCGACATGGCCGGCAAGCAGTACCTGCTCGACCTCTGCGCGGCGGGCCACCCGGTCATCCCCACCGTCGACCGGGCCGAGGACCTGCACCGGCTGCCGGACACGGACCGGTACGTCGTCAAGCCGAAGCTCGGCGCCGACTCGATGGGCCTGAAGATCGTCCCCGCCGACGAGGCACGCGCCCTCGCGACCGGGGACGTCCTCGTCCAGCCCTGTGTCGACTTCGCCTACGAGGTGTCCTTCTACTACGTCGACCACGACTTCCAGTACGCCCTGTACGCGCCGCATCCCGACCGGCGCTGGCAACTGGAGGTGTACGAACCCACCGCGGCCGACCTGGAGTTCGCCCGCCGGTTCATCGACTGGAACACTCTCGACCACGGCATCCAGCGCGTCGACGCCTGCCGCGCCCCGGACGGCGAACTGCTGCTGGTCGAACTGGAGGACCTGAACCCGTACCTCTCGCTGGACGTGCTGGAGGACGAGGCGAGGGACGCCTTCGTGACCGCGCTGAAGACGTCCCTGCACCGGTTCCTGGCGGCTAGCCCAGCCTGACCGTGATCTTCTGGGTGGCCCCGGCCGTTCCGCTCAGATCGCCGAACGTCAGCCGGAGCGAGGAACCCGTCGTCGCCGAGGTCACGGTGGACGGCTTCGACAGCACGGCGGAGACCGCCCGGTTCCAGGTGAGGGTCAGGCTCGTCCGCATGCGCATCGGGTCGCTGACGCAGATCACCGCCGTGCCGTCGCTCCTCTCGCTGATCATCACGCAGCACGGGTCGCTCGCCACCAGGTCGCCGACCGTGCCGCCGAACCAGAAGTTGACGCCGGTGAAGCCGAGCGAGGGCACGGTGACGCCCTGCTGGTCGTCCGTGTTGGCGAGGACGGTCAGCCAGCCCGTGGCCGCCGCCCGCGCCTGGGTCTGCGCCGCCGTGGCGCCCGGCAGGAGCAGATACGCGTAGGTGCCGTTCACCGGGTTCGTGCCGTGGTCGACGTACAGGGTCAGGTACTTGCGGTTGACGACCGTCGTGGAGCCGCCCTTGTTGATGTCGCTCCACTTGCCGTCACGGGAGTCCCGGACGGCGTTGAACGTCGCGCCGCCGGGGAAGACGTAGCCGCCCATGCCGCCGATGTGCGCCCAGCCGGCCCCGGTGAACGTCCCCGACCAGGGATAGGCGGCGGAGTAGCCCGTGCCGTCGACGGTGAAGGTGTGGCTCCCGGTGGGGCCGAGGTTGCGGTTGTCGACGATCGACTCGACCGCGGTGCCGTCGGTGCACTTGATGCCCGCGCCGAGGCAGACGATCGAGTCGTCCAGGCAGAACCACGACTTCTTCGCCATGAGGGTGGACTGAAGTCCCTTGAGGTACTGGCCGATCGCGGCCCGCTGCCCGTCCGTCGCGCCGCCGACCCAGTTCACGTCCGGCAACGACGCGCCCCAGTCGCCGCCGGCCGCGTCCGCGAGCACCTTGCGGGAGGCGGTGGTGCCCGGCAGGCGATACGGGTCGACGGTGGGCCAGAAGGCGTCGCTGTACTGGCCGTTGGCGTAGGTGTCGCCCCACCAGTAGAGCATTCCGGAGCCGGTGTGCCAGCCGCGCAGATTCTCGCCGTTGCCGGTCTCGTAGTACGTGATCCTGCGGTCGGCCATGCTGATCGACGCGGCCCAGCCGGGTCTGCGGTGGGTGGCCCGGGCCATGCCGGTGAACAGGCGGTGGCCGGTCGGCTCGGCGACCGCGGTGACCGTCGTGTCGTCGACGACGCCCTGGAGACGGGCGAGGCCCGTCAGGCCGAGCGACGGGTCGCTCATCGGCGGGCTGTAGTAGTCGCGCTGGATCCAGCCCTTCACCAGACCGCGCCAGCGCGCGTTCTCGGTGGCGCTCGCGCTCTGCCCGAGCAGGACGATCGACGCGAGGATCGGATGACCGCGCAGATGGTCGTTCTGCTGGATCTGCTTGGCGTCGGTCGCGGAGACACCCCGGCTGACGGCCCGGCCCGAGACCCCGTCCATCACCAGCCCGTTGTAGAGGAAGGGCGCCCAGGCGTTCTCCACGGCGTCGAACACGATCTGCCGGTTCGCGTCGGTGACCTGCCAGGTCGACCCGGCCAGCAGCGCGAACAGCATGCCGAGCCCGCCGAGCAGGACGGAGCCGTACGAGCCGGTGTAGGGCACGGTCGTGTGCTGGACGAACGAGCCGTCGGCGTACAGGCCGTCGCCGCTCGTGACGTACGGGAAGACGGGGGAGAGCGCGTCCCGGGCCAGCGCCACCTTCGCGGAGTTCGCGCCGACGATCCCGCGCAGCGCCAGCACGCGGCACAGGTCGACCCGGTTGGCGCCGGTGCTGGTACCGCTGTAGCTCGCGACCGCCGAGTCGGGCACGAAGTGGTCCACCGCGGCGACGTAGTTCGCGATCTGCGTCGCCGACAGCGAGTCGTACATCAGCACACACACGTCGAGCAGGGCCTGCGGGGCGCCGATCTGCCAGCTGTACCAGTTGCCGTAGCGGGTCTGGCCGGCGTTGTAGACCTCGGAGTGCAGGTGGTCGAGCCCGGTGAGGATCGCGGACCTGAGGGCCGTGTCGCCGGTGAGGCCCGTGCCCTGCTGGCAGTAGGCCTGGGCGAGGGTGTTGAGGCGGTTGTAGCTGCTGTTGAGGTTGCCCGAGTAGCCGTACGACTCCTGGTCGGTGTCGGGTTCCGGGTCCGCGTAGACCAGGTCCGGCCACAGCGAACCGGACGTCGGTGCCATGGCGGACTGCCACTGGGCGGCGGTGGTGCCCAGTTCGGTGAGCCGGCTCTTGAAGGGCTCGGCGGTGGGGCTGAAGCCCTCCCCGAGGATGAGCGCCCGCCACTTCGCCCGCAGCGTCGCGAACTCGTCCGCCTCCGCGGCCGGCGCGGCGGACAGCGGGGCGGCGGTACTCGGCTGCGCGGGGAGGCCCAGCGCGACAGCCGTTCCGGTGCTTGCGGCCAGAAAGCCGCGACGTGACCAAGGAGTCGTCATGACGGCGGTTTCTAGCACGGTAACGCTCAAACGCTCAATACATCGCGTCAAAATGAACGTATCGATCGTTTTCTTTCGGGAAGAGTGGATGAACCCGCCGGACCGCGGCCCCGTATCACTCCCCGAAGCATGGTTCCGCGCCCCCGGGGGCGCGGCCCCAGCTGAACGGGACGGAAGGAGAACGACGTGCCGACACCGCCCGAGCCAGGGCAGCCGCACGAGCGCCCGGTCCTCGAACCGATCCGCGTCCTGCGCCCACGCCGCACCGACGCCCTCGCGGAACTGCTCAAGGACCTCCCCGCACGCACCACGGGCCACGAGTCCCTGGTGATGCCGCGGCGGCTCTCCGACGACGAGGACTTCAGCCACGAGGACTTCAGTCACGAGGACTTCAGCCACGAGGACTTCAGTCACGAGAACTTCGGTCGCGAGAGCTTCAGTGACCGGGACTGTGCCGCGGAGGACGCCACGCAGGAACTGCCGCCCGTCCCCGGCAGCCCCGGTGCGAGGCGCCCTCGGGCCCACCCGCGCACCCGTCCCGTCGGCGGCCCAGCCCCAGCCCCAGGCCCGGCCCCAGCCTTGGGCCCCGGCTTCGGATTCGGTCCGGGCCTGCGCCGCGCCGCCATCGTGGTCGCCGTCGGCGCGGCGGCCCTCGTCGGCTTCGGCTGCGCCCTGCTCCTCCCGGGCCGGGCGGACGGCACCGCCGTACCCCCGCCGTCCCCTACGCCCTCCACCTCACCGTCCGCGTCGCCCGCGCCCGCCACCATCGACCCCGACGGTGCCGGGACCCTCCGCGAAGGTGACAGCGGCCCCGAGGTGACCGACCTCCAACAGCGCCTGCTGCGCGTCCCGAACGTCTACGAGCACGGCTCCACCGACGGCACCTACGATTCCGACCTCACCGAGGCAGTGGCCCGCTTCCAGCTCTGGTACGGCATCCGGGGCGACGAGAGCGGGGTCTACGGCGACGACACCCGGCGCGACCTGGAGTCCCGGACGAGCACCGGCCAGGGGTGATCCCCGGGGTCATCCCAGGGGCGGCCCCCAAGGGCGGTTCCTGTCGAACGCCCGGCAAGGCACGGCAAAAGAAGCACGGACGGCGCGGCGAGCGGCGTCATCATGGGGGGCTCAGCGCACCTTGCCAGCGAAGGCCACGCCGATGACCCTCTCCCGCGTCCCGGGCCTCGTCCTGCCGGCGGTCTTCCTGCTGGCCGTCGTCAGCGGAGCGATCTGGTACTGGCGGCACCGCGACGACGACGGGCCTTGACCGGCGCCGCCCCGCTCATGCTCGGGCCGGACGTCAGATCTCGTCCTCCGGCACCCGGATGTCCAGCACGCACACGTCGTCGCGCCGCTCCCCTTCGAGCAGCTCCGCGAGCAGCGGGCGCAGTGAGCCGGGGCCGTCGGCCTGGTGGCTGACGACCGCTTCGGAGAGCCTTTCGAGGCCCCGGTCGATGCCCTCCGGCGGCCGTTCCACCAGCCCGTCCGTGTACAGCAGGAGCCGGTCGCCGGGTTCGAGCAGGCACTCGGCCTCCTCGAAGGCCGGTGAACCGCTCGCCCCGAGCAGCATGCCGCTCGGCCGTTGCAGATAGCGGACCTCGCCCGCGCGGTGCAGCAGCGGCGGCGGGTGCCCCGCCTGGGCCCACACCAGACGGTGGGCGGCGGGGGAGTAGCGGGCCAGGACCATGGTGGCCGTGCCGTGCGAGTCGCGGGAGTGCAGCAACAGGGTGTTGAGCCGGGCCAGCGCACCGGTCAGCGACGAGCCCGTGATGACCATGCCCTTGGCGGTGAACCGGAGTTGGGCCATGGTGGCGACGGCGTCGACGCCGTGCCCGGCGACGTCGCCGACCACGAACAGGGCGTCGCCGTCAGGCAGTTCGATGGCGCTGAACCAGTCGCCGCCGACGTGGACCCCCGACTGGGCCGGCAGATAGGCGACTTCGACGCGCAGTCCGGCCAACCGCAGGGGCCGGGTGGGCAGCGGGAGCAGCGCGTGCTGGAGCCGGGAGGCGAGGGTGCGTTCGGCACGCAGGTCGTCGTGCTGCGTGAGGATGGCCTGTTCGCTCTCGACGAGGGCCAGCTCGGCGCTGCGCTGCGCGGTGAGGTCCTGGAGGAAGCCGTGCACCTCGACCGGGCTGCCCTGGACGTCGGTGACCGCCTCGGCCACGATCCGCAGGTGGCGGACGCCGTCCGCGGCCCTGATCCGGAAGGGCAGGGAGAGCGGCCGGCCGCGGCGCACGAGTTCCCCGACGGCACGGGTCAGCGCGGGCACGTCCTCGGCCAGCGCCAGCTCCGGCAGCGCGGTGATCCGCAGGGGGCCGTCGGCGGGATCGCGGTCGAGGACGGCGTAGACCTGGGAGGACCAGGCGGCTTCGTGGCTCAGCAAATTCCAGTTCGCCCAGCCGAGATTGCCCAGTCGCTGCACGTCCGCGAGCCGCTGCTCCTGGAGGTCGGAGGAGTCGTGCCGGACCCAGGTGACGGCGAGCGCGCCGCCCAGCCTCGCCACCCGCACCGTGTAGGTGGACAGTTCGGCGACCCCGGCCACCATCGCCTGCTGCGCGAACGGCTCACCCTCGTACGGTTCCCCGGTGGCCAGTGTGCGCAGACATCCGTGCCACAGCGGCTCGCCCGCGAGGTCCGGGAAGCACTCCAGGAGCCGCAGGCCGACCATGTCGCGGCCGGTGCGGCCGAGGGCGTCGAACGCCTCCGCGGTCGCGGCGACGATGCGGTAGTCCTCGACCTCGCCGGACGCCGAACGCAGCGGTGTGAGCAGCAGGCTGGCGCCGGGCAGCGTGTCGAACACCTGCTGCACGGCCCGGTCGGCCGCCGGTTCGGCGCGTGCGTCGAACGCGCGCAGCCGGCCCGCGCACAGTCGGGAGACCGCCAGCAGGTGCTCCCGTTCATGCGCGGCGAACGGCCCGCCCCGGGCGCGCAGGAAGCCGATGCAGACCTCGGCGGTGTCCCGCGTGACCACGGGCACCCAGGCCCGGGACCGCCAGCGGTCGGGAGGGTCGCCGATCAGGAGGTGCCGCTCGCTGTCCGCGCCGAGGTCCTCCAGCCAGCGCGGTTCCCGGCTCCGGAGCGCTTCGAGGGCGGCGATCCCGCTGACCGGCGGCACCTGGCGCCACTGTGCGGCGAGCCGGTCGTCGATCCCGGCGTGCCCGATCAGTTCCAGGCCCCCGGCGGGCAGCCGCGCGAAGATCATGACCGCGTCCGCCTCGGTGCCCGGGGACACATGCTCCAGCAGACACCGTGCCAGGTCCTGAGGGGTGCCCACCCGCACCAGGGCCTTGCCGAGCCGGCCGAGGTCGGCGGTGTCCCGCAGGACGAAGGGGACCTCGGGCACGGTGGTGCTCAGATGCGTCCCGGACGGCGCGGCGGTGAGGGGCGGCTCCAGGGTGCCGAGGGTGAGCCAGCACTCCTCCAGGAGGGTGCGGTGGGATTCCTTGGCGCGTTTGGCCAGTTCCTCCCCGGCGGCGTCCGGGGAGCAGCCCGTCAGGGCCATCACCGCGCCCTTCGCCCGCTCCACGACGGCCGAGGTCGCAGCCTGGTCCCGCAACCGGTCCATCTCGGCGCGCTGCCTGGCGACGATCTTGGCCAGGGCGACCGTGTCGGGTGCGGCACCGGACTCCGCTGGGATGGCGGGCTCGCTCGTCACGCCATGAGCATCGCACACCGAGCGCACCGCGACGGTGGTCTTGCCGGGACCGGCTTCACTCGCAGGTGAGCGGCTGCCGGGGAGCTCTCGTCAGCGGCCGGCGTTGTGGTCGGTGAGGGCGCGGGTGACCGCGCGGACGCTGCGCGCGATGTGCTGGAGCTGCAGCACCTCCGCCGCGTACAGCTTGATCGTGTGTTCGATGACCGACTCGGGGAGTCCGAGGCCGGGCAGATCGGCGCGGGCCGTCTGCAGGGCGGTGCGGGCGACCCGGATCTCGTGCTGGACCTGGATCTGCGCGTGCCGGGCGAGCAGCACGGGGTGGCGGATGAGTGCCGGGTAGCTGGCGTAGCGCGCCGGCACCAGCTCGCGCAGCCACTTGGCGGCCGAGCGTTCCCAGTCGTAGGAGCCGGGCGTCTTGACCTGGCAGGGCCAGTCCTGGCTGATGCGCGTCGTCGTCGTCACAGTCATGGTCATCGCTTCCGGGTGTGCGGCGTCGTGTGGGGTGGTCCGACGGTTTTGGGCGGCCCCGGCCTAGGGGATGACCGGGGCCGCCACGGGCGCTCGCGCAAGCGATGCCCGACCGGGCATCCGAGGCACCGACGCGGGTAGGTGACGGCGGCTTCGGATGTCCGTGCAGGGGCCCGGGACCGCAGACGGTGCCCACGCGGCTGGTACGGCGTGTGCATGGGCGGACCGTTGGCTTTCCACGGGCGGAAATGCGGGGTGTGGCGGATGGGGGAGTGGGGAGAGGGGGTGTGGGGGGTGCGGGGCAGTTGGGGACGGGGGTGCGGAACGGGTCCCGGGAGCGGTCCGGTCGCGATCCGTGAGCAGTATTTATATATGCCGTCCTCTTTGCAAGACGTATGAAAACATTCATGCGGGATTTGGGCCGGTTGATCCCTTTGTGAGGGCGTTCGACGGGAGTGGCCGGAAGGGCCGGGGAGGGCGGGGTCAGTCCCGCAGGAAGAACTGGTGCTGCTCGGAGATCTGCTCGTACTCCTCGAGCCGCGCCTGGGTGCGCTCGGGGTCGGCGTCGGTCATGGCCTGGAGCAGCGCGGCGGCCATCACCCCGGGGGCGGCGTAGGAGTCGAACACCAGGCGGGAGCCGGTGCCGGTGGCGAAGACGACGTCCGCCTCGTCGGCGACCGGGCCGAGCGCCAGGTCCGTGATGAGGGCGACCTTCAGGCCCGCGCTGCGCGCCACGCGCACGGCGGTGAGCGTCTCCTGCGCGTGCCGGGGCATCGAGAACGCCAGCACCCAGGTGCCGCCCGCCTCGCGGGACTGAAGCAGCGCGTCGTAGGCGACGCTGCCGCCCAGCGTCACCAGCCGCACGTCGGGGTGGACGCGCCGCGCCGCGTAGGCGAAGTACTCCGCCAGCGACACCGAGATGCGCACGCCGAGAACGGTCAGCGGCGTCGACGCCGACAACTCGCGGCCGATGTCGATGACCTGGTCGGGGTCGGCGAAGTCGCGGCGCAGGTTCTCCAGGTTCTCGATCTCGGCGTCGACCGCGGCCTGCAACTCGTTGCCGCGGTTCTCCTCGGCCGCCGCGGGCCCGCCCGCCAGGGTCCCCAGCGCGATCGACTGGAGCTTCTCGCGCAGCGCCGGGTAGCCGCTGAACCCCACCGCCGCGGCGAACCGCGTCACCGACGGCTGGCTGACGCCGACGCGCTCCGCGAGATCGGTGATCGAAAGAAACGCCGCCTCGGTGATGTGCTCGATCAGATACTGCGCGATCCGGCGCTGTCCCGGCGACAGTCGGGGCCGGTCGAAGAGGGTCCTGAGCTGGGAAGTCGGTGCGGCCTCCGCTTCCGGAACCGACTTGCCCGAGGTGATCGCGGATGCCTGCGCGCGTGCCTGCTGGAGCGAGGGCACGGCTGCGTCTCCTTTGTCTTCCACAGTGCCTCAACATAGCTCACGCACCGCCGTGACCAGGGGTTGTGGACCGGCCCCGGCCACCCGCCGGACGCCTGCCCAAGTGGCTCACCAGGGACGGGTGTCACCGCCGATAGAGGGTGATCGAATGACCGACCTGATCGATCGGACGGGCGCTGTCGATCAGTTCGGCCAGTCGGCCGGTGGCCTTCGCGACCGACGAGTCCGACACGACGAGGAGTCCGCGCACCGCACCCGGTGGCGCCGTGCGCGGATCGGACGCCTCGATGCCGTAGAAGGAGGGCACCCCGGAGCCCTTGTACACGAGCCAGATCCGTTCGCCCGGATACCGGTCCCGCAGCCGGTGGGCCAGCCGGCCGAGGTCCTGTCCCCAGTCCACGTTGGAGTCGTGCAGTCGCAGACGCGTCTTGTCCGGCCCGCCGAACGCCTCGTTGGAGTACGGCAGATAGAAGGGGTACGTCCGCAGTGAACTGACCGCGACGAACAGCACCAGCGCCCCGGTCACCGCCGCGGCCCACCGCCTGCGCACCGCGAGGACCCCGGCCGCCGCCACCGCCAGGAACATCGGCACGAACACCGCGTACCGGGTGCCGAAGTCCCGCGACCCGGTCATGGCCGAGCCGAGCAGCACGGCGGTGGGCACCAGCAGATAGGGCCCCGCAGGCCGCAGCCGCCGTACCGTCACCACGGCGACGGCACCGGCCGCCCACAGCGCGAGCATGCCCAGCGGTGTCTTCACCAGCAGCGCGGCCGGCAGGTAGTACCAGAGGGACCCGGTGTAGAGCCGGCCGAACAGGAACCCCTGCCAGGGGAGGTCCTCGAACCCGAACTGCACCCGCATCCCGTCCCGGTAGGCCTCCGGGAACGGCAGCAGGTCGACGACCAGCGCGCGCAGCCCGTGCACGGCCGGCACCTGCGGCGGCGGAGTCCAGCGCAGCCGCGGATCGACCGCGAGATACGACGCCCATACGACGACCAGGGCGACCAGCGCGAGGACCGCGGCCCCGCCGAGGGCACGGGCGGCCGCCCTGCGCCGGTTCGCCGCGACCGGTGCCACGCCGGCCGCGACGGAGGCCGACTCCGCGCCGTCCGCGCCCAGTTCACCGGCGTCGGCGTCCGTCTGGGCCTCGGCGTCGGCGTCCGCGCGGGCACCGGCCTCGACGTCGGCGTCCGCGTGGGCACCGGCTTCGGCGTCCGCGTGGCCATCGGCACCGGCCCGCCACACCGACCAGGCCGCCAGCGCCAGCAGCACCGGAACAGCCGCCAGCGTGCTCATCTTCGTGGCCAGGGCCGCCCCGGCCGCCACCCCGGCGAGCGGGACGTACCGACGTGGCCGCCGCCGGGCCCCCCACAGCAGCCACGCCGACGTCAGCAGGAACCCGGCCGCCGGCACGTCCAGCGTGGCCAGCGAACCATGGGCGATGACGTCGGGGGAGAAGGCGTACAGGGCGAGCGCGACCACCCCGCCCGCCGGGCCCATGAGGTCCCGCGCGAACGCGAACACCACCAGGCCGAACGCCAGCGTCAGCACGATCACCGGCAGCCGGGCCCACAGCATCACCCGCCAGGGATCGTTGCCCGACTCGTACAGCAGATGCCGTCCCGCCTCCCCCTGGCCGCCCGTGAACGACGGGTCGTAGTGCGGGTCGGCGAACGCCACGCCGACCGCGACGAGCAGCTTTCCGAGCGGCGGGTGCTCGGGGTTGTAGCGGAGACGGTGCTCGTGGAGATAGTCGGTGGCCGTCGCCACGTACACCGGCTCGTCGATCGTCGGCGTCTGCTGCACCGCGGCCGTCACCATCGCGACGGCCATCTGGGCGAGCAGCACGCACACCAGGAGCGGCACGAGCCAGGGCCGCCGTCGCGTCGCGCGCGCGGGGGCGCCGGGCAGGGGCTTGCGGTCCAGGACCGTGTGCAGTGCGCGCGCCATCATCCGCCCCGCGACGACAGGGACCGCGCGGGCGCGGGAGCGATGCGAGGACGCCTCATGCGCCTACTCTGCATCAGCTCCCGCCCCGCGGGACGTCACCGCTTCAGGAGTCGTACCGACAGACCTTCCGCCGTGTAGACGGGTACGGCCCGCAGCGTCTCGGAGTTCAGCTCCACCCGGTCGAACCGGCCGCGCAGGCCCGCCGCGCCCAGCACCCGGACCACACTGCCGGCGACCGGCGGCTTCTCGGCGTCCAGGTGCAGCGAGAGCACGCTGTCCCTGCCGAGCACCGCGCGCCGCGTGACCTCCAGAGCGGGGCCGCGGCCCGCGCGCAGGGTCACGTCGAGGGTGGCGGACTCCTGGGCGTAACCGCCGTGGATCTGCACCGACCTGCTCGTCGCCACCTTCAGCGTGCCGCCCGAGACGCGTACGTCGCCGTGGCCGAGGGCGTGCGCGGAGGCCGCGCCCAGCACGCCCGCCTTCACCACGGTGCCGCCCGTGTACCGGTTGTGGCCGGTCAGGGTCAGCGTGCCGGAGCCGAGCTTGGTCAGGACGCCGTCGCCGTCGATGTCGTTGCGCCAGCTGTCGGCCGCCCGGAAACCGCCGGCCGAGGCGTCGAGCGTGACGGTGACGTCGGCGTCGAAGGAGCCGTAACCGTCCGCCGCGGCGAACAGGTTGAGGCGGCCCCACTGCTCCCAGCCGTCCAGCAGGACGTACCCCGAGGGCAGGGCGGTCGTGCGCAGCACCTCGCGGCGCTGGGCCGCGTCCAGGTAGGGCAGCCGCGTCTCCAGCAGCACCTCGGCGCCCTTGGGCACGGTCAGCGGCTCGCTGCGGCCCTGCCGGGTGAGGACGTACGTCAACTTGGGCGCGACCAGGCAGGAGTTGGCGTCGCGGTCGGCGTAGGCGTCGCTCGCGTCGGAGTGGGCGTAGTCGATGAGGGTGTCGGCCGTGGTGCCGGTCCTGGCCTGGAAGTAGGCGAGGGCCTGGGCGCGGGCGGCCGTCTTGAGGTCGGCGTTGGCGGGGTCGGCCAGGGCGGCGGCGGCCAGGGCCGTGGCCATGACGCGCCCGCCGAGCACGTCGACCGTGGAGTGCATGCCGGACATGATCCGGGTGTGGCTGAGCTCGAAGGCGCGGGTCACCAGCTCCTGGAAGCGCTCCGGCACCGCGTACGCGAACGCCAGCGCGGCCAGGTGGAAGGCGTTGGTGTGGCCGCTGGGGAAACCGCCGTCCTCGGCCGGGTTGGTGCTGCGCTGGCGCAGCAGTTGCGGCGCCACGACGACGTCCGAGTCGTAGACCGGGTAGCCGAGCGCGTCGGTCTTCCCCGTGTCGACGACTTCGCTGTCCTCGTTCATGCGCCACGGACGCGGGTACTGGAAGGCGAACTTGGCCGGGTTGCCGGAGGCGTACGGGCCGCGCACGGTGTCCACCAGCTTGGCCACCAGGCCGAGGTCCGAGGTGTACGAACCGGCGCCGAGCGCGGAACCGGCGGGCGCGTCGGCCGGGACGGCGTCGCTGATCGTCGTCGCGGGCGTGGTGTCGGGGGCGCCGGTGATCGAAGTGACCGCCTTGGCGCCCGACTTGTACAGGTCGGTGAGCGGACCGAGCGCGCCGATCATCGCGTAGCTCTGGTGCTGGCGGTCGTAGACGAACGCCTCCTTCGCCTGAGCCTCGGTGCGGGCGTTCGTCAGACGCGCGCAGTAACGCATGTTGGCGCGCAGGATCTCGGGCCGCAGCGGGGTGCCGGTGTTCCAGGCGCCGCCGGTCTTCCAGATCTCGGCGAAGCCGCCGAGGGCCCTGATGACGGCGTTGGTCTCGGGCGTCTGGTTCGCCACGACGTTGGTCCGGTAGTCGTCGACGAACGCGGCGTAGGCCGTGGCGGCCTTGGCGTCGGCGGCGCCCAGCCAGGAGGCGAAGGTGGGCGCGGCCAGCACGCCGGCCGAGAGGCCGAGGGAGGTGCGGAGGAACCCCCTTCTGTTCACGGCGAGTTCGGTGACCGGCGTGTGCGAGCGGTGCCCGGCGGTGGACGGCATGCGGCTGCCTCTCTTGAGTTCTTCGGCCGTGAGGGCCGGGGGAGTCGTGCGAAGGACTGCCGTGGAGCGCGGGAGGACGGACGGGCCGTATGCGCTTTCTGCGGCTACGAGCGAAGATCTACGGGCGAGTTGTGTCGGACGGGGGTGGGCCCGGCGTCCGGTGGGTGTCACAGAAGTGAACGCGCCAGCGCCACCGCGCCCTCGACCGGCGGCACCCGCAGCGGCTGCGGCCGGGCTGCCGGGACGCTGTCCGCGAGGGCGGTGGTGAAGGCGTCGTACAGCAGGGGTTGGGCGAGGATCGTGCCGCCCGCCACCACCACGTCGTCGACCGCGACGCCGCGTGCGGCGAGGCGTTCGACCAGGGCGGCGAGTGCGCGGCCGCCGTCGGCGATCACCGTGCGGGCGAGGTGCGAGCCCGCGTCGGCCGCGGCGAACACGGCCGGGGCGTGCCGGCCCCATGCGGCGGAGACGTCCTGGGCGCGTTCGAGTGCCGCGCCGAGGGCGGGTACTTCGGGAACCTCGAAGGCGGCGACGAGTCCGGCGGCGAGCGCGTCGGGCTCCTCCCCGCGGTCGTGGGCGGCCCATACGGCGCGGGCGGCCTCGCGGACCAGACCGGCCGAGCCGCCCTCGTCGCCGAGGACCGCGCCCCATCCGCCGACCTGGACGAGCGAGCCGTCGGCGGTCCTGCCCACCGCGACCGAACCGGTCCCGGCGACCAGGCCGACGCCCTTGTCCGTACCGGCTGCGGGGGCGAGGAGTTCGGCGTCCCCCACGACCAGCGCGGGGACGTCGAAGTGGAGTTGCAGGGCGGTGCGGATCTGGGCGCACTGGCGAGGGGTCTCGCAGGCGTGCCCGCCCACGGCGAGCGCGGAGGGACGCACGCCCGGCGGCAGGGCTTCGGCGATCAGCGCGGCCAGCCAGCCGGCGGCGGCCACGGGGTCGTGGGGCCGCCAGCCGGCGCTGAAGCGGACGTGGTCGGCCACCGGGGTGTCTCCCGCGAGCGCACGCAGGTGCGTCTTGGTGCCGCCCACGTCGATGCCGAGCACGAGAGGGCCGGAAAACGAGGCTTCCTGCACGGATCCTCTTTCGTCGTTGCGTGGTGCTGCGACGGCGGGCGAACCGTGCCTGGAGGAAGGGCAGTTCAGGAGTAGGGAAGCCCCGGGACGGGCCTCTGGACGGACCACGGCAGGCGAGTACCGTGACGTTCGTTAGGAAGTTAACTAACGAAGTACAGTGCGTCAAGAGGCATCACACACTCGACCCCTGGGTAGCCCGTCCGGGCCGCCGCGGGGGCGGGGAACGTGTGCTGCCCGTGCCATCCCATCGCCGCCTCCCGCCGAGTCGATCGAACGCGATCGAACCGGGGGCGCGGCCCGTGACCTGTGGGGGATATGTGGAACACGACGTGGCGATCGCCCCCCGTCTGACCGAGAGCGCGAACGCCGTATTCACCGTGCTGGCCCGGGCGGGCAGCGCGACACGGCCGCAGCTGGCGAGCCTTGCGGGTCTGTCCAAACCGACGGTGTCCTCCGCCGTCGCCGAGCTGGAGAACGCGGGCCTCGCGGCCCACTCCGGCACCGCGTCCAGCGGAACGGGGCGCAACGCCGCCGTCTACCGGCTCGGACCGGCCGCCGGTGCCGTCCTCGCCGTCGACCTCGGCCCGGCCCTCACGCGGGTCCGTGGCTGCGCCCTGGACGGTTCCCTGCTGGCCGAGGCCACCGGCTCCCGGGCCGACGCCGCCGACGTGGTCCGCGAGGCGCTCTTCACGCTGCCCGCCGACGCGCCGATCCGTTCCATCGTCGTCGCCGTCGGTGACGTCGCCGCCCAGCAGGACGGCGCCGGGATGCGGCCCGCCACCGCCAAGGCCGGGCCGGTCTTCGACGCGGTGGCCGTCACGCTGCCCCGCGGCGTGCCCGTCCACCTGGAGAACAACGTCAACTGCGCCGCCCTCGCCGAGCTGCACGAGGGTGCCGCCCGGGGCCGCGACACCTTCGGCTACCTGCGGATCGGCGTCGGTATCGGTCTCGGCATCGTCGTCGGCGGCCGGGTGCTCAGCGGCGCCAACGGGGCCGCCGGAGAGGTCGCCCGGCTGCCCTACCCGTGGGACGACGACCAGGAGCCCCGCCACGAGGCGCTGGAGGAGTACATCGGCGCCCGCTCGCTGCTGCGCCGGGCCGCCGAGGCCTGGCAGGACGCAGAGGGACCCTGCCCGGACACCGCGGAGCGGCTCTTCGCGCTGGCCGGCGAGGGGCGGGCGGCGGCCCGTGCCGTCGTCGACCGGCACGCCAGGGACGTGGGCCGGCTGGCCGCCGCCGTGACCGCCGTACTCGACCCCGGACTGATCGTTCTCGGCGGCAGCACGGGCTCGGACCCGCAGCTCCTGCCGGGGGTGCAGGCCGAGCTGGAGCGGCTCAGCTGGCCCACCGAGGTCGTCAGCAGCACCGTGGGTGAGCTGGGCACTGTCGTGGGTGCCGCGCGGCTCGCGGTGGCCCGGGGAGTCCAAACCGTGACCCACGCCGTGCGGGCGAAGGATTGACGGTTTCGCATCGGTCTGCCAATGTCCGGACAAGCGCTTTCTAAGCCGGTCGGGACACCGGCTCAGGGTGAGCGTCCCGCCGGTACGCGACGTACGGCAGCCGCACGAGGGTGAGCTCGTGCGACGACGGCCCTCATGGCCGGGGATCCCACCCGTCGAGGCGACGCGGCCGGGCGAGGCCGCGCCCTCGGAAAGCGAACCCTCTTGCACAATGCACCCGTGCCGCCCTCTGTCGGCGCCGTGCTCCGTCCCCTAACCACGAAATGGGATCGAAGATGACCACTGTGGGTGTGCGGCGCTCTCGCCGACTCGGCCGCGGCGGTGTGCGCCGCCTGGTTCCCCTCGCTGCCGTGGCGTCGGCCGGCGCCCTGCTGCTGACCGCCTGCGGCGGGGGTTCCGACTCGGGCGGCACCTCGAAGTCGCTGACGTTCTGGATCTCCACGGTTCCGGGGCAGGACGCGGGCTGGAAGAAGATGGTGGCGCAGTACAAGAAGGAGACCGGCGTCGCCGTCAAGCTCGTCAACATCCCCTACGACGGCTACACCACGAAGCTGCACAACGCCGCGCAGGCCAACTCCCTGCCCGACGTGGCCGCCGTCCCGGCGCTGGACCCGATCTGGTCGAACAAGCTGCTCGACCTGGGCTCCATCGCCAACAACAAGACCAACAAGATCAACGGCAACTTCGTCGCGAAGGACTCGTCGGGGAAGGTGCTGTCCATCCCCTCGGACGTCACCGCCTCCGGCATGTTCATCAACAAGTCGCTGTTCGAGAAGGCCGGCGTCGACTACCCGACCTCGCCCGACAAGACCTGGACCTGGGACGAGTTCATCAAGTCGGCCAACGAGGTGCGCGAGAAGACCGACGCCAAGTACTCCCTGACGTTCGACCAGTCGCCGTCGCGGCTGCGCGCCATGGTGTACGAGATGGGCGGCAAGTACGTCCACGCCGACGACTCCGGCACGTTCTCGGTGGACGCGGCCACCAAGAAGGCCGTGAACACCTTCGTCGGCTGGAACGACGACAAGACCATGCCGAAGTCGGTGTGGACCAGCGGCGCCGACCCGTCCGCCATGTTCCAGAGCGGTGACGTCGTCGCCTACTGGTCCGGCGTGTGGCAGGTGCCCGCCTTCGCCGACAGCATCAAGAAGTTCGAGTGGGCGAGCGTCCCGACCCCCGCCCAGCCGGTGCAGGCCAGTGACGTCAACAGCGGCGGCATGGTGGTCGGCTTCAACAACAACGGCGATGCCGCCAAGGCCACCACGAAGTTCCTGTCCTGGCTGTACGAGCCGGCCCACTACAAGGCGCTGTGCGAGGCGTCCGGCTTCCTGCCGGTCGAGAGCGGCCTGAACCCGGAGTACCCCTTCAAGTCAGAGGCGGCGCAGGCGGCGTTCAAGCTCTACAACGAGGAGATCCCGCTCTACGACCCGATCTCCGGCTACTTCAACAACGCGCAGACCAACTGGGTGCTGAAGGGCAAGAGCCTCACCGAGGACCCGACCAAGACCGAGCTCGGCAAGGCGATCAACGGCCAGCAGTCGGCCGACAAGGCCCTGCAGAACATCGTGGACGGCTACAACCAGCAGGTCGGCGGCTGAGCGCAGGCCACCCCAGGCCCGGGCGGCGGGGTCGAGACACCGCCGCCCGGCCCCGGAAACCCCCTGTGACGCCGGGCCCCTGGCCTGAGCCGACCGCAACCCATTCCACCAGCACGGAGTCAGGAAGATGACAAAACGCGCCTCGGACGTGTCCGTGAGCCCGCCCAGGCGACGCAGCAAGTACACGCTCGCGCCGCTCGTCCTCATCGCACCCAACGTCGCGCTCTTCGGGCTGTTCTTCGTCTGGCCGGCGGTGATCGGGCTCGTCTACTCGTTCACGAACTACACGGGCGTGGGGGCGTTCCAGTTCATCGGACTGGACAACTACAGCAACCTGTTCGGGGACTCCACCTTCTACGACGCGCTCACCCGGACGCTGCTGTACACGGTGCTCGTCGTCCCGCTCAACTTCGTGCTCTCGCTGCTCGTCGCCAACCTGGTGGTGAGCAAGCAGGCCAAGGGCGCCTCGATCGCCCGTGTCGTCTTCTTCGTGCCGTGGCTCATCTCGCCCATCGTCGTGGGTGTCCTGTGGCGGTGGCTGTTCGGTGAGAACTTCGGACTGATCAACTACGTCATCGAGAAGCTCGGCGGCGACGCGATCGCGTGGCAGTCCAACGCGGACCTGTCGCTGGGCGTCGTGGTGATGGCCGGCGCCTGGTGGGGAACGGCCTTCTCGATGCTGCTGTTCATCGCGGCGATCAAGAACGTGCCCGCCTCCTACTACGAGGCGGCCGCGCTCGACGGGGCGGGCCCCTGGCGCCAGTTCTTCAGCATCACGCTGCCGAGCATCGCGCCCACCTCCTTCATCGTCATCCTGCTCACCACGATCAACGCGATGAAGGAATACCCGCTCTTCCTCGCCCTCAACAACGGCGGACCGGGCACGTCGAACAACCTGCTGGTCCAGTACATCTACCAAACCGGCTTCAAAACGGGCCAGATCGGCTATGCGAGCGCCGCGTCGTTCGTGCTCATGCTCATCCTGATGGCCGTCGCGATCATCCAGCTGATCGTCAACCGGCGGATGGAGAACCGATGACCACCACAGAAACGCCGCGCAAGGTCGACACCGGTTCCGTCCGGACGCCTGCCAAGAAGCAGCCGCGCAGCGGGCGACGCGGCGGGCTGCGGTCCGCGGTGTCCGCGACGACCCTGCTGTGGATTCTGGCGGCCCTCTACGGGATCCCGGTGCTGTGGTTCGTCCTCAGCTCCTTCAAGCCGGCCGGGGACCTGTTCTCCCTGCCGCTGACGCTGCTTCCGCACAACCCCACCCTGTCGGGTTACAAGGAGGCGTGGGACAGCGCCAACTTCTCCCAGTACTTCATCAACACCGCCTTCGTGTGCGTGATCACCACGATCCTCACGGTGGGCGCCAGCTGCTGCACCGGCTACGCCCTGGCGAAGTACGACAACAAGTGGCTCAAGTTCTTCTTCCTGTGCATCCTGGCCACCACGATGCTGCCGTCCGAGGTCATGCTCGCCCCGGAGTTCCTGGTCGTCCGTGACCTCGGCCTCTACAACTCCTTCGGCGGCATCATCCTCCCGGCGGTGCTCACCGCCACCGGATGCTTCATGTTCCGCCAGTTCTTCCTGACGGTCCCCGACGAACTCGTCGAGGCCGCCCGTATCGACGGCGCCCGCGAACTGTCCATCTTCCTGCGGATCATGGTGCCGATCTCCCGGCCCATCATGCTGACGCTCGCCATTCTGTCGTTCCAGTGGCGGTGGAACGACTACATCTGGCCGCTGCTGATGCTCAACGACCCCGAGAAGTTCACCGTGCAGATCGGCATCCAGAGCCTCGTCGGCGCACAGAACATCAACTGGTCGGTGCTGCTGGGCGGTTCGGTCATCTCGATGATCCCGCTGATCGCCGTCTTCCTGGTGTTCCAGCGGTACGTCATGAACGCCGACATCAACGCCGGACTGAAGGACTGACCTTGCTCCTCCCGCTCGACCACGACTTCGTCCGCGCGGCGGCGCACGCCGCCGACCGGTCGGCCGTCCCGCTCGCGGCCGACCCGGACGGGGAACCGGCCGGTGTGCCCCACCGTGCCCTGGCCCGGCGGGTGAAGACCCTGGTCGCGGCGTACCGTTCCCCGGAGTCGGCACTGCACGGCAGCAAGCAGGCCGTCGCCGCCGCGACGACCCACCTCCGCGCCCTGCGGGCCGTGCAGACCTCCACCGGTCTCTTCGCGGGCGGCGACAACGTCCAGTCACCCCCGGACTCCGCGTTCACCGTCAACGACGTGTGCGACGCGCACGTCCTCGCCGCGGGCGCCGGACCGGAACTGGCCGAGGCCACGGCCGCGCTCGCCGAGATCGCGGCCGCAGCCACCGGTCCCCTCCTGACCGGCGGCGTACACACCCCGAACCACCGCTGGGAACTGTGCGCGGCGCTGGCCCGGCTGCACCGGTCGTTCCCCGACGACCGGCTGCTCGGCCGTGTCGAGCAGTGGCTCGCCGAAGGCGTCGACATCGACGCGGAGGGCCTGTACTCGGAACGCAGTGCCGTCTACGCGTCCCACGTGACCAACCCGTCGCTGCTCCTGCTGGCCGAGGTCCTCGACCGCGCCGACCTGAGCGACGCCGTCGCCCGCAACCTCACCACCACCCTGGACCTCATCAGGCCGGACGGCACGGTGGAGACCGTCCACTCGCGACGCCAGGACCAGAGGCACCCGTACCCGCTGGGGCACTACCTGCCGCACTACCGCCTCCTCGCGATCCGCACCGGCCGCGGCGACTTCGCCCGGGCGGCACGGCTGGCGGCGGCGGCCGGCATCGACGACCCCGACCTGCTCGCCCAGACGCTCCTCACCCCGGACCTGTGCCGTGCCCTGCCGGACCCGGACGCGGAGACGCTGCCACGCGCCCGGTACCTCACCACCGCACGCCTCGCCACCCGCGCCTCGGCCGACGCGCACACCGTGGTGTACGGCGGCTCCGACGTGCCCGAGCACCGGCGCATCCGCTCCGGGCTCGCCTGCAACCCCACCTTCCTGCGCCTGTTCGCCGGCGACGCCGTCCTCGACGCGGTCCGCCTCTCCCGGGGCTTCTTCGACCTGGGCCCGTTCCGCGCCGCCGCCATGGACCCGCTCGGAGACCACCGCTACCGGCTCACCCAGACCCTCACCGCCGCCTACTACCAGCCGCTCCCGGCGGAGCGGCGGCGGGACGACGGCGCCTACCGGCTGGTGGACGAGGGACGCTTCTCCGCCGCCATGGCCTTCCCGGACCGGCCTCAGGACGAGGTCTCGCACACCACCCGGGTCGAGGTGGACCTGCGGGAGGACGGCGCCGACCTGCGGATCGACCTCAGCGGACCACCGGTGCCCTGGGCCCTGGAGCTGACCTTCCGGCCGGGCGGCGTGCCGGAGGGCGCCGTGCCGCTCGGCGGCGAACGCTGGTGCCTGACGACCAGCCCGGTCACCTACCGGGCCGGCGGCGACGAGATCCGTGTCGCGGCCGCCGTCGAGACGGGCGAGGCGCTCGCCGGACCGGACCGGAGCGAGATACTGCGGTACGACCCGGGCCAGGACCACACCGTGGTGGGCGGCACCGACGCGACCACCGGGAACCGCGTCTACCTCGGCGGGCTCGGCCCGCACACGCTGACCGTCGCCCTGCGCGCCCACCGGCCCGCCCCCGCCACGTGACCCCGAGGCCCGACGCCCAGGCCCTCTCCTCCGGCACGAAGGACTGATCCACCCGTGTACCTGCCTCACCAGCGCGGCCCGCTGCACGACCTGCCGGACACCCCGGAGGCCTACGACGCCGTCCTCGCCGACGTCACCGAGCAGGCCCTGGCCCGCCTGACGCCGGAGGGCAACCTCGAACACCCCGACTGCGTCGACGACATCGGCGACACCTCCCTCGGCATCACCTCGCTGCTGGCGTTCGCCTGGCAGCGGACCAAGGACCCACGGCTGCCGGAAGCGGTACGGCGCAGTCTCGGCTTCCATCTGCGGGAGCGGGTGTACGTCGACGACAACCCCGGCTACCCGAACCTCGCGGTCCGCAACTCCGGCCTGCCGTACGCCCGTTACACCCTGGCCGCCGGAGCGCACCCCATCGGCGACTGGCCGAGCACGGTGTGGGCGCTGCTCCAGGCGGTGAACCTCCTCGACGCGGCCGAAGGGCTGGTCGACGACGGGCAGCGCGCCGCACTCCTCGACGTGGCCCACGGCTACTGGCGCTGGCTGACCGAGGCGACCTTCTTCAACCCGCAGGAGGCGGGCAACCAGGCGATCGGCTGTGTCGTCGGCGGCCTGATGCTCGCCCGGCATCTGCCGCCCGGACACGGGGAGTCGGTCAGGGCCCGCGCGATCGAGCTGTACACCGAGAAGATCCGCGCCCACCGGGTCGCCGACCGGGGCGCGCTGCTGCCCCCCGAACACGGCGGGGCGTACGACAACAACTACGGCCCGATCTCCCTGTCGTTCCTCGCCCAGGCCCACCGGGTCAGCGGCGAGGAGATCTTCGCGCAGGACGGCGACGCGCTCGCCCGCTACCTCGACGCCCGCCTGACCAACGGCGGCTTCGACAACGGCGGCCCGCGCTACAGCGAACAGCACTCCGCCTTCGAATCGGTCCTGGGGCTGCGCTACTTCGGCGCCCGCATCGGCTCCGACCTCGGCCGCTACCGGGGCGACAGCCGCTGGGCCCGGCACGCGGTCAAGGCGGACGGCGGGGTCGACGGCCACTTCGCGTGGATGCTGGTCTGGCAGATCCAGGACACCACACGCTGGCACCGGCAGCCGTCCGAGGCCCCCGCCCGGCACCAACTGCGCGCCGGGACGGTGTCGGTGGCCTTCGACGACCGGATGACCCCGGCCGTGGTCGAGGCGGCGGGCACCTACTGCCTGCCCGCCGCCGTGAACCGGCAGCACGGCTTCGGCCCGGTCGTCGACGGCTTCCTGCTGTGCCGCCCGATGGGCGAGGTCCGGGTCCGTGACCTGCGTGTCGACGGCCTCGCGGCCAAACTCGTCACCAAGCCGGTCGTCGCCCGCGACCACGTCCTGCGCCATGTGCGGTCCCTGTACGTCACCGACGGCACGAGCCTGTGGGTGACGGTCGCCGTGGAGCGCCTCCCGGGTACGCCCTACCTGCTCGCCGGGATGCCGTACGCCGCCGACGACGGCGACCGGGTGCGCCGTACCGCCGTCGCCGAGGTCGCCGCCGCCGGGGAACTGCGGCTGACGCACCCCGAGTCGGAGGGCGCCGACCACTTCGACGCCCGCTCGGAGCAGACCCAGGAGCAGGCGGCGTTCGCACTGGCCGCCGACCCCCGGGGCTACGGCAACCCCGACGAGGGCTGGCGGCATCTGGTGTCCTCGACGGCCCTGGAGGCCGGTCCGCTGCCGGACGCCCCGGAGGACCTGCACGTCTTCGCCGTGCGCTACGGCCCCGGCCGGGAGTTCGCCCCTGTCGTCCGGTACGGCGAGGACGGGCTGACCGTGCGCACCGAGGCCTTCACCGCCGTCGTCGGCGATCCCGCCGGAGACGCCCACGGGGAACCGGAGTTGGCGTTGCGCGCCTGACGTTCTACTTGAAGGCGGCGGCGTACCGTCGCGCCCAGTCCGCGAAGGTGCCCGGCGCCCGTCCGGTGACGCGCTCGACATCGGGGCTGACACGCTGCTCGACCGGGGTGGGCGCGCCGAGGAGTTCGAGGGTCGTGTCGGCCACCTGCTCGGGCATGAACCGCAGCAGCCGTGCCCGGGCCTCGTCGCGCCGCAGCTCGACGAACCGGACCTCCTCGCCCAGCGCCTCCCCGAGGGCGGCGGCCTGCTGGCGGGGCGTCACAACGGCCGGCCCGGTCAACTCGTAAGCCTGGCCCGCGTGTTCGCTGCCACCCAGGGCGACCGCGGCCACCGCTGCGATGTCGGCCGGGTCGACCGTGGGCAGGCCGACATCGCCGAACGGCGCGGCGACGGTCCGCTGTTCCCGTACGGACTCCGCCCACTGGAACGCGTTGGAGTGGAAGCCGCCCGGCCGCAGCAGCGTCCACTCCAGGCCGGACCCCCGCACGGCCTCCTCGATGGCGCGGCCCGTGCCGCCGTGCGAGGCCGACTCCGGCCTGGTCACCACGCCCAGCGAGGACAGCAGGACGACTCGCCGCACTCCGCCGGCCCTGGCCGCGTCCAGCAGACGCGGCACGTCGAGCAGATGCGCGACGGGGCCGCCGTCGTGCAGGAACAGCGCCTCCGCCCCGTCGAACACGGGCCTGAGGCTCTCGGGGTCCGTCAACTCCGCCCGCCGCGGCCGGACGCCGTCCGGCACGTCCGTCTCGGCGATCCGCCGGGACGTCGCCGTCACCTGAGCCCCCGACCCGGCCAGCGTCCGGACCAGTTCCCGGCCGACGTTCCCCGTCGCCCCCGTCACCACGATCATGAGCAACTCCCTTGTGAGACCGGCTCTGTTGCCGATGAAGGGACGCTAACACCGTGGATATAGTAGGTACCTAGAGGAAAGTGACTACCCCGGAGGGATGCGGATGCGGGTCACCGACACCGCCACGGAGCCTGAACTCGCCTGCCCCATAGGCCCGGTGGTGGACATCGTGTTCAGCCGCTGGACCACCCCGATCCTGTGGAGCCTGCACGCGCACGGCCGGCAGCGCTTCGTCGAGCTGGAGCGGCGCATCACCAGGATCACGCCGAAGGTGCTGACCCAGCGGCTGCGCCAGCTGGAACGGGACGGCCTGGTCGTGCGGACGTACCACCCGGAGGTGCCGCCGCGGGTCGAGTACGAGATCAGCGAACTGGGCCGCAGCCTGGCGCCGCTCTTCGCGCACCTGGCCGAGTGGTCGACCGAGCACCTCGACGAGGTCGAGAAGGCCAGGCAGGCCTACGACACGGCCTGACGGGACTACGGCACGGCCTGACAGGGCCTACGGCACGGCCTGACAGGCATACGACATCGCCTGACGGGCCTACGGCACCGCTTGACGCCCCGGGACGGCGAGTGCGGCGACCGGCACGACCAGGTCCGCCCGTTCCCGGGTCGCCGCGACCAGCTCGGCGTTGCGCTGGTCCGTGCGCAGCACCCAGGCCACGGCCTCCTCGTGCCCCTTGCCGAACTCCTCGTGACGGGCCACCAGGCGCCGGACCCGTTCGCCCTCCGCCAGCTCGCAGAACCACACCTCGTCCAACTGCTCCCGCACCCGCGCCCACGCGCCCGTGCCGAGCAGCAGATAGTTCCCCTCGGTCACCACCAGCCGGGCCGACGCGGGCACCGGCACCGCCCCGGCGATCGGCTGCTCCAGCACCCGCTCGAAGCCCGGCGCGTACACCACGTCGGTACCGTCCTCCTCGGCGCGCAGCCGCCGCAGCAGCGCCGCATAGCCCGCCGCGTCGAAGGTGGCGGGCGCGCCCTTGCGGTCCCGCAGCCCCAGCCGGTCCAGTTCGACGTCGGCGAGGTGGAAGCCGTCCATGGGAACGTGCGCCACCCACGGCTCGCCGCCCGCGTTGAGCTCCCGCACCAGCGCCTCGGCGAGCGTCGTCTTGCCCGCGCCGGGGCTGCCCGCGATGCCCAGGAGCGCGCGCCGGTCGCCCCGCGCGAGGGAGCGGGCGCGCGCGAGCAGGTCGTCGAATGTCAGCGGCACACTGGAGAGTGTGCCACCCGGCCGGGCCGTGATCCTGGCCCGGAACACAGGGAGAGGGGGACGCAGGAGGGAGCCGCCACCGTGCCGGACGAGCCAGACGTGCCAGACGAGTCCGAGGTGTCCGCCGAGCCGGACGGGGCCGACGACGCCGCACAGATCCGCACGCTGATCACGAAGTGGGCCGAAGCCGTCCACCGGGGCGACCTCGACGGCGTCGTCGCGGACCACGCCGACGACATCGTCATGTACGACGTACCGCCGCCCCACCACGGCATCCACGGGCTCGCCGCCTACAGCGCGGCCTGGCCGCCGTTCTTCGTCTGGCAGGCCCAGGGCGCCTGCTTCGACATCGAGTCCCTCGACGTGACCGCGGGCGCCGACGTGGCCTACGCCCACGCGCTGCTGCGCTGCGCGACCCCCGAGGAACTCGCCGTGCATCCGGGCCTCCGGCTGCGGCTGACCTTCGGCCTGCGCAAGGAGAACGGCCGCTGGCTGGTCGCGCACGAGCACCACTCGTTCCCCCACGACTGACCGGCCCCACCCGGAACCTGCACGCCGGGCCGGTCGTCATACACCTGGGCGAACTTCGCACCGCACGAGCACGGACTGCGGGTTATTTTGTCCGTGCTCCAGTTCGTTTTCACGGCTCCCGACCAGGGCCGAGCACCTCCATGGCATACACGGGGTAAGGGGTGGACGATGGCGCACGGCATGAATGCCCTGCTCGCCGAAGTACGACGGATCGACTGGGTGACCATGCCCGTCGCGTCCCGGCGCCGGCGGGGCGATGTCCTGCTCGCCGCCGTCGCCGGGGTCTTCGTCCTGGCTCAGCTGCTCCTCGTACGGCCGGGCATGGGCCTCGGCTGGGACGAGACCGTGTACGTCAGCCAGGTCGGGACCCAGGCGCCGCCCGCCTTCTTCAGCGCACCACGCGCGCGGGGGGTCTCCCTGCTGGTGGCACCCGTCGCGTCCTGGTCCACCTCCACCGAACTGCTGCGCGTCTACCTCGCCGTGCTCTCCGGGCTCGGTCTCTACGTCGGCCTGCGCGTGTGGCACGGACTGTTCCGGTACCGCGTCCTGGCGGGCGCGGGGGCGCTGTTCGCCACCCTGTGGGTGACACTCTTCTACGGCCCGCAGGCCATGCCCAACTACTGGGTCGCCATCGGCGCGCTGGTCACCGTGGGCTGCTTCCTGAAGGGCCGTGTGTGGGGTGTGCTGGCGGGCGCCGCCCTCATGGCGTGGATGCGGCCCACGGACGCGGTCTGGGTGACGGTGCCGCTGTTCGTGTTCGCGGTGGCGGCCCGGCGGTGGCGGCCGCTCGCCGCCCTCGCCACGGGGCTCGCCCTCGGCGCCGTGCAGTGGGTGATCGAGGCGTACGTCTCGTTCGGCGGCCTGACCGAGCGACTTGATGAGGCCTCCCGCATCCAGGGCGGACTCGGCTGGAACATCGCCGTCGACGACCAGATGCGCAGTCAGGTGGGACGCGCGCTGTGCCGTCCGTGCGACGGATCGATGCCGAACCCGCTGATCACGGCATGGCTGTACGTCCTTCCGGTACTCGCCGTCCTCGGTCTCGTCGTCGCCGTCCGCGCGGGCCGCACCACGCGCACCCTGGTCCCGTTCGCCTGCGCCGTCACGGCGGCCGTCCCCTACCTGTTCATGATCGGATACGCCGCGCCGCGCTTCCTGCTGCCCGCCTACGCGCTGCTCGCGCTCCCGGTCGCCGACGCGCTGCTCCACCTGGCCATCAGGCCGAACGGCACGTGGCGGCCCGTGGCCGCGACCTTGGTGGCGCTCGGCCTGACCGCGCATCTGGCCGTCCAGATGAACGTCCTGGACCGCGCGGTCTCCAACGCCACCGCCGCCCGCGACGGCTGGGAGCGGACCGCGGCCGAACTGCACCGCCTCGGTGTCCGCCCGCCCTGTCTGCTCACCGGGCACGAGGCCATCCCCGTGGCCTACTACACCGGCTGCTCCTCCGCGGCGACCGGCGGCCACAACGCCAACTCCACCACCGCCGAGATCCACGAGACGGCCCGTCACATCCCGGTCGCGTACCTCACCCCGCCGGAGGGCGGCACGGCCGGGTACGCCCACGACTGGACGCCCCACCAGGCCGGCGGGGTGCTCGTGCGGCTGGCGCCGCCGGGTGCGGCGGGCGGTGGCGGATGACGTCCGAACCGGTCGTCCTCAGCCCCCCTCGAAAACGGGTCTACTGGCACGCCGCCGTGACCCTCGCCGTGCTGGTGGGCATCGCCTGTCTGGCACGGCGGCACTGGCCGGTGCTGGAACGCGGGGCCGTGCGGCTCGCCGTCGCGGACCAGGGCTGGCTGCTCGTGGGCGGGGTCGCGGCCGCCGCGACCTGGGTGTGCGCCGCGCTGGCCCAGCAGGGCGCGGTCGTGCCCCGGTTGCCCCAAGGGAGGCTGGTGGCCGCGCAGTTCGCCGCCGGTTCCGCCAACCACCTGATGCCCGCCGGGCTCGGCGCCGGCGCGGTGAACCTCCGCTTCCTGATGCGCTGCGGTCTGCCCGCCGGGCGGGCCGCGAGCGCCCTCGCCGTCAAGGGGACCGCCGCCGCGATCGTCCGCGCCCTCCTGATCGTCGCCCTGGCGGCGGCCTGCCCGGGCGTGCTGCGGATGCCGCGGCCGGACCTGCGCATCCTGGCCGCCCTGTGCGCCGCCGTCGTCTGTGTGACCGTCCTCCTCGCCTGGCCGCGCTGCCGCCGCGCTCTCGCGGTCGTCCTCGCGGACATCAGAGCCGTCCACGCCAACCCGCCCCGGGCAGCGGCCCTGTGGGGCGGACAGCTGGCCTTCGCCGCCCTGCACGCGCTCGTGCTGATCGCCGTCAGCCAGGCCGTCGCCCTCCCCCTGCCGCCGGCCCGGGTGGCGCTCCTCTACGTCGCCGCCAGCAGCGCCGCCGCCCTGCTGCCCACCCCCGGCGGCCTCGGCTCCCTCGACGCCGCCCTCGCCTTCGCCCTCACCGCGAGCGGCGCCCCGGGCACCGCCGCCGCGTCCGCGGTGCTCGGCTACCGCCTCCTGACGGTGTGGCTGCCCCTGGTCCCGGGGCTGGTGGTGCTGGCCGTACTGGTACGCCGTAAAGCCCTCTGAGCCCGACCGGCGCACGCCTTCCGAGCCTGCCCGGAGTGAGCCGTCCGAGCCCGAACGGTGTTTCCGCCGCATGGACTTCAGGTAGGACTGGTGCGTCGGCCCGGAGACGACCGAGGGGGAACACGATGACGGCGAACGACCAGGGCGGACGGCTGGGTGAGGAGTTCTTCACCCCCGGGACCTCGTCCTTCACCGAGTTCCTGACCGCCCACCGGCCCGCGCTGCTGCCCACCCGCAAGCCCTTCCCGGACCACGTCCGCGCCGCGCCCGGCCGCTTCCCGCACGGCACCACCGTGCTCGCCCTCGCCTACCGCGACGGTGTGCTCATCGCGGGCGACCGCAGGGCCACGATGGGCAACCTCATCGCCCAGCGCGACCTGGAGAAGGTGCACCCCGCCGACGACTACACCGCCGTCGCCTTCGCGGGCACCGTCGGTCTCGCCCTCGACATGGTGAAGCTGTACCAGGTCGAGCTGACGCACTTCGAGAAGATCGAGGGCATCCCGATGACCCTCAACGCCAAGGCGCGGCGCCTCGCGGGCATGATCCGGCAGAACCTCGGCCAGGCCATGCAGGGCCTCGCCGTCGTCCCTCTCCTCACCGGCTACGACGACACGGCGCCCGAGGGGGAGCGGGGCCGCATCTTCAGCTTCGACGTCGCCGGGGGCCTGTACGAGAAGAAGGGCTTCCACGCCGAGGGCTCCGGTTCGCCCTATGCCCGGGGTGCGCTGAAGAAGCTGTTCCGGCGGGGCATGACCCGGCGCGAGGCCGCGCTCGCCGCTCTCCAGGCGCTGTACGACGCGGCGGACGACGACTCCGCGACCGGCGGCCCCGACATCAACCGGCGGATCTTCCCGATCGTCTCGGTCATCACCGAGGACGGCTTCGAGCGGCTGGCGGAGCCGGAGACGGAGGAGCTCAGCCGCGAGATGGTCGAGCAGCGCCGCACCCGCCCGGACGGCCCCAGCGCGACGCCGTGAGAAGGCGCGCGACGTCCTGAGGGTGCGCGCCATGCCGTGACCACGCTCTTTCCCCTCCCGTGGGAAAGATCTGCCACGGCCTTTACTGCACATGAGTTGCAGTTACCGGAGGATGGCACAAGGCTGCCTGTCGCGGCCGCTTCGCCGAACGAAAGATCCTCCCGATGCCGGTCGCCCCTGACTCCGCTCCGCCCCTCCCCGCGCCGGACACCGCAGTCACCGGGGTCCGGCAACGCGTCCGCGGCTCCATGACGCGTGAGGAGTGGATCAGGGTCGGGGGGATGGCCGCGTTCATCCTGGCCCTGCACGTGATCGGCTGGTTCACCCTGGTCGCCCTCGTCGCACCCCAGCACCACAGCGTCGGCACGAAGTCCTTCGGGGTCGGCATCGGCGTGACCGCGTACACGCTCGGCATGCGGCACGCCTTCGACGCGGACCACATCGCGGCGATCGACAACACCACCCGCAAGCTGATGGGGGAGGGGAAACGGCCGCTGTCGGTGGGCTTCTGGTTCTCGCTGGGCCACTCCAGCGTCGTCTTCGGCCTGACGTTCCTGCTCTCCCTGGGCGTGAAGGCCCTCGCCGGCCCCGTCCGCGACGACGGCTCCTCCCTGCACGACGTCACGGGCCTCATCGGTACGACGGTCTCCGGGACCTTCCTGTACGTCATCGCCGGCATCAACCTCGTGATCCTGGCCGGGATCTGGAAGGTGTTCCGGCGGATGCGTACGGGCAGCTTCGACGAGGCCGCTCTGGAGGAGCACCTGAACAACCGGGGTTTCATGAACCGGCTGCTGGGCCGGGTGACGGGGGCGATCACCAAGCCCTGGCAGATGTATCCGCTCGGTCTCCTCTTCGGCCTCGGCTTCGACACCGCCACCGAGGTCGCCCTGCTCGTGCTGGCGGGTTCGGGCGCGGCCTCCGGGCTGCCCTGGTACGCGATCCTGTGCCTGCCCGTCCTGTTCGCCGCCGGCATGTCCCTGCTGGACACGATCGACGGCACGTTCATGAACTTCGCCTACGGCTGGGCGTTCTCCCAGCCGGTCCGCAAGGTCTACTACAACCTCACCGTCACCGGCCTCTCCGTCGCCGTCGCCCTGCTGATCGGCACCGTCGAACTCCTCGGTCTGCTCGGCGAGAAGCTCGGCCTGCACGGCCCGTTCTGGACCTGGATCGCCGGCCTCGACCTCAACACCCTCGGCTTCGCCGTCGTAGGCCTGTTCGTCCTGACCTGGGTCGTCGCCCTGGTGATCTGGAAGGCCGGCCGGATCGAGGAGAAGTGGACGGCGGATCTCGCGGACTGACCCGTCGGCGGTGCCCCCTGCTCACAGCCGAAGTTCCTTGCGCCACTTGAGGATCTGTCTGTCCGGGTCGCCCGTGTACGACCACGGCGTGCGCGTGGCGCGGGCACCCTGGATGCGCAGCAGTGCGCCCGCGACGTCCGTCAGCCCCGCCTGACAGGCCGCGTGCGTCAGGTAGTTGAGGTCGCGCAGCTCGCCGGGCGCGATGCCGCCGCCGGGGCGGTCGGCCAGCCAGCGCTGCCAGGTGCGGCGTACGTCGCTGACCGCGCCGTCGTGGGTCCAGTGCTCGGCGAGACCGACCGCGGACTGGCGCCCCTTGGCCGCGTCCAGCGCGTAGCGGTACTCCTCGACCCGGGCGTACTGGACCAGCACCGGCAGCGCGCAGCCGGGCGGCGCCACACCGGCCGCGTCGCGGGCGAAGTCGTACATCAGTCCGTGCGTGCCGTGCCAGCGGTTGGAGTAGTAGTGGAGTATCTGGAGGTGGCCCTCCACGCTGTAGGGGTCGCGCCGGTGCAACTCGTCCCACCAGCGCGCCAGTTCCTGTCTGCGCACGCCCGACGGGTACAGCCGGGCGACGGAGATCAGGGAGATCCACGGCGTCGGGTCGTCCGGGCAGGCGTCGGCGGCCTGGAGGCAGGCCAGCACGGCGGTGTCGATGCGCTGCTGTTCGATCGGCACGCCACGGCCCGCGGCGATCGCCAGCTGGAACGCCCGGGCCGTCTCCGTGGCCGCCCGCAGCACCAGCGCGTCACCGCTGTGCGGCTCGGCGGCCAGCCATGACTCGGCCGTCGAACTGCCCGCGCAGGCCTGCGCGAGCAGCCGGACCCGGTGCCCGCGACTGAGCCAGTCGGGGCCGGTGGCCCGGAGCAGATCGCGCAGCCCCTGCCAGCGGCCGATGACGATGTCGTGGCGGGCGTCGGTGAGGGGGGCGTCCCCGCAGTCGGGGTCGAAGTCGAGGGTGAAGCGGTCTCGCACCATGGCCGGCCCCCTCAGAAGTCGGTGGGGAGACCCTCATGGGCACGGGACTGCGCGACCACGAGGCGGTCGGGGACGTAGTCCGTCTCGATGGTGTGCGAGGCGTCGAGCCTGGCCGGCCGGTAGTAGTCGCTGCCCTGCTTCCAGTACCAGAGCATCGGCAGCAGTCCGACGGCGAGCCCGCCGACGCCGATCCCGATCGCGGCGGCGCTCAGCTCGCTCAGCGACTCGACGAAGACCCAGAACATGAACACGGCGCCCAGCAGCGGCCACAGGCCCCCGAGCAGGAAGTTGGCCGCCGACTTCAGCAGCATCTTGCGGTAGGCGACGACCACCGCGAGCCCCGCCAGGCCGTAGTACACGGCGATCTGGAGGCCGATCGCCGAGATCGCGTCGGAGAGGATGTCGCCCACCGTGCCCAGCAGGTTGGAGGCGACGAGCATCACCAGCGCCACCGCCCCGACCACGGTGATGGCGACCCACGGGGTGTTCCACCGGCGGTGCACCCTGCCGAGCGCGGACGGCATCGTCCGGTCGCGGCCCATCGCGAACAGTGACCGCGTGACCTGGATCAGCGTGGTCTCCAGCGTGGCGATGGTCGACAGCATCACCGCGACGACCAGCAGCTTGCCGCCCCAGCCCGGCCAGATCTCCTCGCCCAGCACCGCCAGCACGTTGGCGTCGTTGTCCTGGATCTGCCGCGAGGACAGCACCACGTTCACCGCGATGGTGAACGCCTCGAAGAGCAGGAAGACGACGCCCACTCCGATCAGGCCCGCGAGTCCGGTCGTACGGCGGCTGTTGCGGGTCTCCTCGCTGAGGTTGCTGGTGACGTCCCAACCCCAGTAGTAGAACGCGGCGATCAGCGCGCCGGACGCGAACCCCGAGACTCCGTCGAACTGTCCGAAGCCGAGCCAGGACCAGTCGAAGGCACGGGCGTTGTCCGCGTGGAAGAGGGCCAGCAGCGCGAACAGGGCGAGTATGGCGAGTTCGATGCCGGACATCAGCAGCTGGGCGCGCACGGTGAGCCGGGCACCGCCGAGCACCACCAGCAGCATCATCACGAACCAGGCGGCGCCGACCAGCGTCGACAGTGCGGTGTCGGCGGCGAGTTCCTCGTCGAACAGGGCCAGCGTCATCGACCCGGCGGGCAGTGAACCGGCCACCATGAACAGGGTCGCCGACACCACCAGCGCCCAGCCGCTGAGGAAGCCGAGGAACGGGTGGAGCGTGCGGCCCACCCAGGAGTAGCTGGCGCCGGCGTTCACGTCGATGCGGCTGAGATAGCTGAACGCCAGGGCGATGCCCAGCATCGGGATCGCGCAGTAGAGCAGGGCGGCCGGGCTGGCGAGGCCCACCGCGCCGACGAGGACGGCGGTGGTGGCGGCGATCGAGTACGCCGGGGCGCTGCCCGCGACGGCCATCACCACCGTGTCGAAGGTCCCGAGGGCGTTGGCCTGGAGCCCTCTGCCCCTGTTGTTGCTCATGACTTGCTGCTTTCCGTCGTGCACGACGCAGGGACGACCAGGCCCCGACGGCGTAGGGGGGTGGGGGGTGGAACCCGCCTCCCACGACGAGGGATGGCCTCGGGCAAGGGGCGGCACAAAGGGGGCGGCAGACACCGTTCAGCACTGCGTCGGCAGACGGTCACACCGTGTGTGCGAGTGATGATAGCCCTAGCCGTCGGCCGTGCAAGATTGGCCGGAGGGGAATCTCCCGCTTCCAACTCCGCCGCAGGTCAGGGGCGTTGCCCGGGGCGGAGCCGGAGGCTTGTCGGTCACTCGCCGATGCGGTCGATCTGGCGGAGCCGGTTGGTGGCGTCCAGGGCGGCGACCTTGTAGGACTCGGCGAGGGTCGGGTAGTTGAACACCGCGTCGACGAGGTAGTCGACCGTGCCGCCGCAGCCCATCACGGACTGGCCGATGTGGATCAGCTCCGTGGCGCCGGTCCCGAAGCAGTGCACACCGAGCAGCGTGCGGTCCTCGGGGGAGACCAGCAGCTTCAGCATGCCGTGCGAATCACCGATGATCTGCCCCCGGGCCAGTTCCCGGTAGCGGGAGATGCCCACCTCGAACGGCACGCTGTCCTCGGTGAGTTGGTCCTCCGTCCGGCCCACGAAGCTGATCTCGGGAATGGTGTAGATGCCGATCGGCTGGAGCTGGTGCATGCGTCCGACCGGTTCGCCGCACGCGTGGTAGGCGGCCGACCGCCCCTGTTCCATCGAGGTCGCGGCCAGCGCCGGGAAACCGATGACGTCCCCGACGGCATAGATGTGCGGCACCTCGGTGCGGTAGAACTCGTCGACCGCGATCCGGCCCCGCCGGTCCGCCGACAGACCGGCCTTGTCGAGATCGAGGTCGTCGGTCAGGCCCTGCCGGCCCGCCGAGTACATCACGGCGTCGGCGGGGATCTTCTTGCCGCTCTCCAGGATCGTGAGCGTGCCGCGCGGATGCCGCTCGACCGCGGCCACCGTCTCCCCGAAACGGAAGGTCACGGCGAGGTCCCGCAGGTGGTACTTGAGCGACTCGACCACCTCGACGTCGCACAGGTCGAGCATCCCGGCCCGTTTCTCCACCACGGTGACCTTGCTGCCGAGCGCGGCGAACATCGAGGCGTACTCCATGCCGATGACCCCCGCGCCGACGATGACCATCGAGCGCGGCACGTGTTCCAGGGCGAGGACGTTGTCGGAGTCCATGATGGTGCGCCCGTCGAACTCGACACTGTCCGGCCGGGCCGGGCGGGTACCGGTGGCGATGACGATGTGCTCGGCGCTCAGCAGCCGCTCGTGGCCGGTCACCTCGCGCAGGGCGACGGTGTGCGGGTCGACGAAACGGCCGGTCCCGGCGTGGAGGGCGACGTGGTTGCGGGACAGCTGGCTGCGGATGACGTCCACCTCGCGGCTGACCACGTGCTGGGTGCGGGCGGTCAGATCGGTGACGGTGATGTCCTCCTTCAGCCGGTAGCTCTGCCCGTACAGATCGCGCTGGGTGAGGCCGGTGAGGTACAGCACCGCCTCGCGCAGGGTCTTGGAGGGAATGGTGCCGGTGTGGATGGAGACCCCGCCGACCATGTCGGGGCGGTCGACGACGGCCACCCGGCGGCCCAGCTTGGCCGCGGCGATGGCGGCCTTCTGGCCACCCGGGCCGGATCCGATGACGAGCAGATCAAAGTCGAAGTCGGGCACCCTCAGGAGTGTGACAGTTCAACCGCCCGGTCCGGAAGAGCGGGCAACTCCCCGGCACGGATGATCAGTTGCAGCGCGGGGTGCCGGACGCGCCCGACGGGGCGACAATGCCGTCATGGGCCATCGACTCGACGACGCGAGCGCTCCCGCCCGGCTGGCAGACCCCGACGAGGGCATCGGCCGGGACGAACTGGCCCTCGCGACCCGCAACCACGGACTGCCGCTGGAAGCCCTGCGCTACGACGTCACCCCGCCGGGCCTGCACTACGTCCTCACGCACTACGACATCCCGTACGTCCCCGACGACATGGAATGGCAGCTCACCGTCGGCGGCCTGGTCCGCCGGCCGCTCCGCCTCACCCCCGCCGACCTGCGCGCGTTCCCCCAGGTCACCACGCGGGTGACGCTGGAGTGCGCGGGCAACGGCCGGGCCCTGCTGACGCCCCGCCCGGTCAGCCAGCCCTGGCTCGTCGAGGCCGTCGGCACCGCCGACTGGAGCGGCGTGCCGCTGCGGCTGCTCCTGGAGCGGGCCGGGGTCGAGGCGGGCGCCGTGGACGTGGTGTTCACCGGCGCCGACCACGGCGTGGAGCGCGGGGTCGAGCAGGACTACCAGCGCGCCCTGCCGATCGGGACCGCCACCGGCACCGAGCCGGAGGTGCTGGTGGCGTACGCGATGAACGGCGCCCCGCTGCCGCCGCAGCACGGCCGGCCGCTGCGCCTGGTCGTCCCCGGCTGGTACGGCATGGCCCACGTGAAGTGGCTGCGCGACATCACCGTCACCGACACGGCGTTCACCGGTTTCCAGCAGTCCGTCGCCTACCGGCTGCGGCAGCGGCCCGAGGACGCGGGCGAGGCCGTCACCCGGATCGTGCCGCGTGCGCTGCTGGTCCCGCCGGGGTTCCCGGACTTCATGTCCCGGGCCCGCGTGGTCCGCCCCGGTCCGGTGCCGCTGGAGGGACGCGCCTGGTCCGGGCGGGCGCCCGTGACCCGGGTCGAGGTGAGCACGGACGCCGGGCGAACCTGGCAGGAGGCCGGACTGGAGCCCGACGGCGGGCACCGCTGGGCATGGCGCCGCTGGCGGTGCACCTGGACGGCGACACCCGGTGAGCATGTGCTGAGCGCGCGGGCCACCGACGCCGACGGCCGCACCCAGCCGCTGGAGCAGCCGTGGAACCGGGGCGGTTTCGCCGTCAACCTCGTCCAGCGGGTGCCGGTGCTGTGCGTCGACGAGGACGGCGAGGGCGACGCAGCGGCCGGACGGGACTGAAGGGCCCGGGGCCGGGCCCTTGTCGACCCACGGCTACGGCAGCAGCTTCTCCAGCGCGGCCGGCCCCTCGGCCTCCAGTTTGCGCCTGGCCCACTCCAGGTTGCCCGGGGTCAGGTCCCGTCCGGCGGCGAGCACCACGTCCTCGGGGGACACGTCGGTGCCGGTGCGGGTGTGGAGCAGGTCGTCGGGGGTGGCGCGGTCCTCGGAGGGCCCGGACGTGTCGGGCTGTGACGTCGGCATGATGTGTGCTCCTCGGGTCGTCATCGGGTCCGATATCACCATTAACCCGGGGAGCGCGGTGTGCATCCGGAAGAGGCTCCGCCCCGCGTGCCGACGGGCTTGGACGGGCGTCCAGGGCCACGGTGCCCCGTACGCGCTGGGACGGCACCGGCGCAGGCCCCGGAGCCACCGGCGCCCGGCGTCAGGCGGCGGGGCGGGGAGTGGCCCGGGGGTGCAGCCGGAACGCCTGGACGACGGCCCGGGCGTGCAGCGAATCCAGCGTCCTGATCTGCTGCTCCGCCCTCCGCAGCAGCCCCTCGACCCGATCGGCGTCCAGACGTGGCTCCAGCGCCGACACCGGGAGCAGAGCGCGCCAGAGGGACGCCTTGCCCTGCGCCCCCAGCCGCAGGGCCTCCAGCTCCACGAGCACGGCGAGGCCGGAACGCCGCAGCAGCCGGCCATTGGGCTTCAGCCGCCCGATCTTCTCGGCCAGCCACGCCGCGCCGAGCTTGTACCGCCGCACGGGCACATCGAGGTCCGACAGCAGCCCGACGAGGGCCTGCCGGTCCCGGGAGATCTCCGTGGCGAGCTTGTCCAGGTCATCGCCGTAGGCCGACGCGTGGTGCTCCTGGACCATGCGGCGGACGAGCGCGGTACCGGTCGTGGCACCGGCCAGATGATCATTGAGATAGATGCCCAGCATCCTGTGCCGCGCCGGACCGTCTACGGAGTTCGGTGTCGGCACGTTCATGGTGTTCCTCCGTGGCTCGGATTTCCTCGACCGGTCACCGAGTGCCCCGCTCGCGCAGGAACACGAGCGGTGGAGCCGGCTCGTGCGCAACGACACACGCCCGTCCGGTAAATCGCTGGCCCCCGCCCGGTCGATCTTCTAACGTGTGCACGTCACGCCCCAGGACCGACGGAAGGAGGCGAGTGCCATGCAGTTCACGGACATCCAGCGCTCCCTTCCCGTTGCCCCGGGCGTGCGCCACTGAGTTCCCGGGAGCGCTCCACGCGGCATGCATCCCGGAGGAATCCATGACCGGTCTGGTCATCCGCCCGCTCGACGAGAGCACCGCACACGAGTTCGATACCCTTCCCGACCCCCTCGGCGTCCGCGCCGCGCACCCGCTCACCCGGCACCGCCCCGACTGGCAGCGCATCGCCCTGCGCGACGGCCGCATCGTGGCCCGGGCCGCCTGGTGGGGCGGCCCCGACGACACCGAGCCGCTCTGTGTCGACACCCTGGACGTGCTGGCGGGGGAGACGGAGGCGGCCGCCGAACTACTGCGCACCGCGCCCTGGCGCGTCGACATCGACTTCAGCCTGCCGCCCGGCTGGCGCGAGGACCCGGAGGTCCGCCCCGCGGTCGAGGACCGCTTCGCCGCCGCCCGTGCGGCCGGCTACGAACTGCTCGTCGAGCGCTTCAACTACCGCTGGACCCCCGAGTGCGGACTGCCCGAACGGCCCGGCCGCCTCGTCTTCGGTCCCGAGCCCGACGACGCCGTCTTCTTCGACGCACTGCGCCGCATCCATTCCGTCACCCTCGACGCACACGCCGTGCGGGCCGCCGAGGAGGGCGGTGCCGACCGAGCGGCCCAGGAAGAACTGGACTTCTTCCGCTGGTGCCCCTCCCCGCGCGCATGGTGGCAGACCGCCCGAACCCCGGACGGCGAACTCGTCGGCATCCACATCCCCGCCCGCAACCACCAGGCCCCGATCGTCGGCTTCATCGGCGTGGTGCCCGAGCAGCGCGGGCACGGTTACGCCTACGACCTGTTGACCGAGTGCACCCACTACCTCGTGGAGCAGGGGGCCGAGTACATCGTCGCGGCGACCGACCAGGGCAACTTCCCCATGGCCGCGCACTTCGCCAAGGCCGGCTATCCGGTGCGGCGGGAGCGGGTCAACTTCCACCTCCCGCAGGGCGTGCGGTAGAGCGGTACACGCGGTGCGGCGCCGCGCCCGCCGCGCCCGCCGTATCCGGGCAGCCTCGGTCAGTGCCGGATGACAGGGTGAGCGGGAGCATCGGCACCGGGTGACGGAGGCGCAGTGGGGTCCGACCCCTGGCTGTCGGGCCGCTTCACCGTGGGGCCGGCCTGCGACGTCGTACGGCAACCGTTCGCCCGTGGGCCCGGTTCCGGTGGAGCGAGAAACCGTTCGACGCGCAGCGGCCGGACCTGCGATCTTGGGTGGTTGCGAGAACCGTGGAGAGGAACCCCCCATGCACCGAGCGGCCGATGCCGTCGCCGACCACTACGCGCTCGGCGACGGGCCGTGGACCATGACCCCCGTCACCCGCGGCGCGCTGGGGCAGATCTGGAAGCTGGCGGGGGACGGCAGCACGTGGGCGGTGAAGGAACTGCTCTTCGGCTGCGACGAGGGGCAGGTACGGCGGGAGGCCGCGCTGCGGGACGCCGCGGCGGAGCTGGGGATCTCCGCGCCCCGGCTGCTGGCGAACCGTGACGGTTCGCCCGTCACCCGACTCCACGGCTCGTACGTCAAGTTGTACGACTGGGTCGGCGGCGACGAGGCCGATCCCGCCGACCCGGAGCTGCTCCGCTGGTGCGGGCGGACGCTGGCCGTCCTGCACCGGGCCGGCCAGGGTGCCGCCGAGACGCCGGACGCCTGGTACGAGGAGTGTCCCCAGGAGGCCGACTGGACCCGGCTGTCGAAGGAGGTGCGCCAGGCCGGGGTGGCGTGGTCCGACGAGCTGGGCCGGTTCCTCGACACCCGGATGCCGGAACTGGCGCGGCACGTCACACCGTCCGGGCCCGACGGCCTGGTGCGCTCCCACCTCGACCTGCAGCCCCAGAACGTCCTCGTCGGCCCCGACGGCCCGACCCTCATCGACTGGGACAACGCGGGCGCCATCGCGCCGGAACGCGAACTCGCCCGTGTCCTCTACGTCTGGGCGGGCGGCAACGACTTCTCCGCCACGGCGGCCCGGACGATCACCCGGGCCTACGCGGACGCCGGAGGCCCCGCCAGGGTCACGGGTCTGGACTCGTTCTCGATGCTCTTCGCCACGGACCTGAACTTCGTGTACGTCCAGGCGGAGTGCGCGATCGACCCGAAGGTGACCGCGGAACAACGCGAGTTCGCGAGCTCCAGGGTCGTCGACACCTTGGCGACCCTGCCGGACCCGACTGCCATGACCCGGCTTGCGGCTGCCGTCGCGATGTGACACCGGCGGCGGCCGTCGCGCCCTGAGCGGCAGCCGGATGCGCCGTGCTCGTCCCGTTCCGTCCGTCAGCCGCGGTCGTCGCCCAGCAGGGACTCCGCAGTGGCCAGGATCTCGGTGACGCGCAGCCCGAACGCGGCGTCGCACGGGTGCGGTCGGCCGGTGCGGGCCGCGTCGAGCAGCGCGTCCGCGGCGCGCACGAGGGCGGGCACGGCACCCTCCGGACTCCTCGGCAGCAGCGCGACCCCGGCCTCGCCGCGCAGTTCGACGGCCGCGCCCGCCGCCGCGGGCGGCGCGGTCAGACTCAGGGTGAGGGTGCTCGAGGCGCCGCCGGTGTGGTCGAGGACGAGGTGCACGGTGTCGGCGGGACCGTGCGCGGCCGCCGCCACCCGTCGTACGTCGCCGAGGACCGGCAGCAGCACGGACAGGGCGTGCGGGCCCACGTCCCACAGGGCGCCCTTCTCCCGTCGCCAGGGCGACGCCCCGAACGGGCTGTCGGTGGTGAACACCGCACCCAGCCACTCGGCGCGCGCGGTGAACCAGCCCTCCACCGCCGCCTGTTCGGTGATCCACGCCTCCGTCACGGCCTGGAAGCGCGTCGTGAAGAACACGACCGAGGCGACCCCGGCCTCCCGCGCCGCGTCCACCACGGCCCGGCCCCGCTCGACCGTCGGCGCGAGCGGCTTGTCCAGCAGCAGATGGCAGCCCGCCCGCGCGGCCCGCGCCGCGAGCTCGGCCTGCACCGCCGGCGGCAGCGCGACCGCGACGGCGTCCACGTCGGCGAACAGCGCGTCGACGTCGTCGTAGGCCCGGGTGCCGAACCGGCCCGCCAACTCCTTGGCGGCGTCCGGGCGGCGGCCCCACACCCCGGCGAAGTCCAGTCCCGTGTGCTCGCTCAGGGCGGGCGCGTGCGCCCCCTCGGCCCATGGGCCGGTGCCGAGCAGTCCGATGCGCATGCCGCCGCCTCTCACCGTCGTCGCTGGTCGAGGGTGAGCGTGCCACACCGTCCCGAGGCCCGCGCAACCGGATCGAGGAGACCGGCCGAAGACCGGTCGACGCGTTCTCGCATTCAGTCCCCGTGGTGCTGAATGCGTTCTCCTTCTTCTATTGGACCTGCGGGCCGGGGCCGGTCCAGGCTGAGACAAGGGCGAGATTCCTGCCCCGGACGAGGTGTATCCCCAGGAAGCCAGGGGAGAAAGCGCTTGCCCAACCACCCGTACCCTGGGAAGGACCACCACCAATGGCCTCGCCGTTGGAGAGACCGCTCGACCACCGCTACCGGGGCGAGCACCCCATCCGCACCCTCGCCTACCTGTTCCGCGCCGACCGTCGCCGCCTTGCCCTGGCCGTCGTCGTCTTCACGGTCAAGCACAGCCCCATCTGGCTGCTCCCGCTGATCACCGCGTCCATCATCGACACCGTCGTCCAGCACGGGCCGATCACCGATCTCTGGCTCAGCACCGGGATCATCATGGTGATCCTGCTGGTCAACTACCCGCTGCACATCCTGTACGTCCGCCTGCTGTACGGCAGCGTGCGCCGCATGGGCACCTCGCTGCGGTCCGCGCTGTGCACCCGCATGCAGCAGTTGTCCATCGGCTACCACTCCCGGGTCAGCGCCGGCGTGCTCCAGGCCAAGGTCGTACGGGACGTGGAGACCGTCGAGCAGATGGTGCAGCAGACCGCGGAGACCGGACTCGGCGCGGGCACCGTGCTGATCGGCGGCCTCGTCATCATCGGCGTCCGCACCCCGGAGTTCCTGCCGGTGTTCCTGGTCGTCGTCCCCGCCGCCGCCCTCGTCGTGGCCCGCCTCAGGGCCCGGCTGCGCACCCACAACGAGCACTTCCGGCACGAGGTCGAGACCCTGTCGTCCCGGGTGTCCGAGATGACCCGGCTGATCCCGGTGACCCGCGCCCACGGCCTGGAGCGCAAGGCGCTGCGCCGCATGGACGGCACCCTGCACCGGCTGCTCACCTCCGGCAACCGCCTCGACCTCGTCAACGGCCGCTTCGGTTCGCTGGCCTGGGTCGTCCTCAACGTCGTCGGCGTGTGCGTCCTCGCCGGCGCCGCGCTGGTGTCGTACTACGACGTCTGGGGCGTCACCCCCGGCGACGTGGTGATGCTGAGCGCGTTCCTGACCACGCTGACCAACTCCACCACCACGCTGGCGGGCCTCGCCCCGGTCATCACCAAGGGCCTGGAGTCCGTCCGGTCCGTCGGCGAGGTCCTCCAAGCGCCCGAACTGGAGGACAACGAAGGCAAGTCGCAGGTCGCCGAGGTGCGCGGGGCGGTCATCTTCCAGCAGGTCGGCCACGCCTACGGGCACGGCGAGCGGCCCGCCGTGCACGACTTCACCCTCTCGGTGCGGCCGGGGGAGACCATCGCCCTCGTCGGCGCGTCCGGCGCGGGCAAGTCCACCGTCCTCAACCTCGTCATCGGCTTCATCCGTCCCACCTCGGGCCGGCTGCTCCTGGACGGCACCGACATGAACGCGCTCGACCTGCGCACCTACCGGCGCTTCGTGTCGGTGGTGCCGCAGGAGTCGATCCTGTTCGACGGCACGATCCGGGAGAACGTCGCCTACGGCATGGAGGACGAGGCCGACGAGGCGGCCGTGCGCGCGGCCCTGCGCGACGCCAATGCGCTGGAGTTCGTCGACCGGCTCCCGCAGGGCCTGGACACGGTCGTCGGCGAACGTGGCGCCCGGCTGTCCGGCGGTCAGCGCCAGCGCCTCGCGATCGCCCGCGCCCTCATCCGCGACCCTCGGGTGCTCGTCCTCGACGAGGCCACCTCGGCCCTCGACACCCGCTCGGAGGCCTTGGTCCAGGAGGCGCTGGCCCGGCTCCTGCGCGGTCGCACCACCTTCGTGGTGGCCCACCGGCTGTCCACCGTGCGGGGCGCGGACCGGATCGTCGTGATGGGCGACGGCCGCATCCAGGAGATCGGCACGCACGAGGAACTCCTGCGCCGGGGCGGTGCGTACACGGCGCTGCACGGCGGACAGGTGGCCTGAGGAGAGCCCTCCGGGCAGGGGCGGCGCCCGGAGGGCACGGTGCGCCGTCTGCTTCCGCGCGGCCGGGCGGGCGATGCCCCCGTCAGGCCGCGCTGCTGCGCGGGACGCGGTGCGGGCAGCGGGTGTCGTGGTCCGTGCCGCAGCTCGTCCACCATCGCTCGCAGCACGCGGCGTCGAGTTCGGCCTGGACGACGTCGTCGTCCACGGTCCCGGCGACGCCCGGGCCGACCGCCGCAGCCGCCGTGCGCTCCTCGTGCCACTCGGCCTCGCGGACGACGGCGATGACCGGGACGAGGCTCGCGGCGGCGGCGAGATACACGGCCCAGGTGGGGCCGTGACGGTATTGCAGGACCGTGGTCCAGGCGAGTCCGGCGCTCGTGGCGACGTAGAGCGAGCAGAGCAGACGGGGGAGGCGGTTCATGGCGTTTACCGTTCGTGCGAGGGGATGCCTCCTGTTCAACTGCCGACGGCCCGTGGGGAAGCGGTTCGGTTCCACGCTCGCGGGAACGTCACTCCTGTGGGTTTCCCGCAGGCCGGATTCGAGCGGCACTCGGGCATCGAGAGCCAGGATTCCGTCAAATGCGGGCCGTGGGGCGGGAGATGTGACCGCTTCGTCGGCGGGCCCGTGAACGGATGGTCGAGAGAGGGGCTTTTCGTGCTGGTGCCGGACCCGAAGGTCGTCAGGAAGCTGCTCACGCAGTACGCGTCACTTCAGATCGCCCACGCCGAGCGGGGTGACGTGACGGTCGCGCGAGAGCTGGAGGACGTGAGCTACACCCTGTGCGTCCTGATGGGCACCACCGCGGTCCATGACGCCGTCGCCAAGGCGGACGCCCTGCTCTAGGCCGCCGTCAGCCGGACTCCGCGGTGTGTGAACGCCCGTGGAACGCCGTGCGGTAGGCCTGCGGAGTGGTTCCGGCCACGCGCCGGAACCGCTCGCGGAACGCGGTCGGGGAGCCGAACCCGGCCTGCCGTGCGATGCGTTCGATCGGGTGGTCGCTGTTCTCCAGCAGGTACTGGGCGCGCCGCACCCGCGCCCTGAGCAGCCACTGGAGCGGCGTGGTGCCGGTCTGCTCGCGGAACCGGCGGCTGAAGGTGCGCTCGCTCATCCCCGACCGGGACGCCATCGCCCCGAGGGTGATGTCCTGGCCCAGGTTGTCCTCGATCCACTCCAGGACCGGTTCGAGTGTCGAGCCGCGCGGCACGGGCGGATGGTCGTGCACGATGAACTGGGCCTGGCCGCCCTCCCGTTCGAGGGGCACCACCGACATCCGCGCGGCATCCGCGGCGACGGCCGACCCGAAGTCGCGCCGGATCATGTGCAGACACATGTCGAGGCCCGCGGCGGCGCCCGCCGAGGTGAGGATGCGGCCGTTGTCGACGTAGAGCACGTCCGGTTCCACCCGCACCCGCGGATAGCGGCGGGCGAGTTCGTCCGCGGCGACCCAGTGGGTGGTGGCGCGCAGGCCGTCCAGCAGCCCGGCCTCCGCCAGCACGAACGCCCCCGTGCACACCGAGGCGATCCGGGTGCCCGCCGCCGCGGCCCGCCGCAGCGCGTCGAGGACGGGTTCGGGCGTGGGACCCGCCGCGGGGGAGGAGCCGGGCACGATCACCGTGTCCGCGTCCGCCAGCGCCTCCAGGCCGCGTTCGACGCGCAGCGAGAAGCCGCCGTCGGCCCGTACCTCCGGCGACTCGGCGCACAGCCTGACCCGGTAGGCGCCGCGGCCGTCGGGCAGCCGTGTCCAGTCGAAGACCTGCAGGGGCGCCGCCATGTCGAACGGCACCACCAGGTCGAGAGCCAGGATCGCCACGGAGTGCATGGGGCCACGATAGGCGGGTTCTCGCCAGGCCCGGCAGGGGGGACCGGCTGGAAGAGCGCAGGTCGGGCCGTTGGCGAGAATCCGTTGCTGCCTGTCATTCCTGCCTCTGTGCCCTGGGCGTGAAGATCCCTAGCGTGGGCGGCCGGCCCTCCACGTCGGCCCCCCATGTCCGCCAATCCGCGTCCGCCCCCCATGTCCGCCAATCCGCGTCCGCCAATCCACGTCCGCCAATCCACGACCGCCCCTGGACCTCACCGATGACCAAGTTCCTGCTGTCCCTCCACGTCCTCGCCGCCATCGTCGCCGTCGGCCCCGTCACCGTCGCGGCCAGCATGTTCCCGCCCGCGGCGCGCCGGGCGGGCGACGACCCCGCGAGCACCGGCACCGTCGTCCTGCTGCACCGCATCTGCCGCGTCTACGCCGGCCTCGGTCTGGCCGTCCCGCTCCTCGGCCTCGCCACCGCCGTGGCGATGGGGGTGCTGGGCAGCGGCTGGCTGGTCGCGTCCGTCGCGCTGACCGCCGCGGCCGCCGGGGTCCTGGTGGCCTTCGTCCTGCCCCGGCAGTCGGAACTCCTCGACCAGCTCGACGCGGGGCAGCCCGTCGAGCGCGCCAGCACCGGCCAACTGGCCATGTTCACCGGCGTGTTCAATCTGCTGTGGGCGACGGTCACCGTGCTCATGATCGTCCGGCCGGGCTCGACCACGGGAGCCTGAGTCAAGCCGAACAGGGGAATTCACCCCGCAGGGTGCAGGGGCGCCTAGACTCGACAGCCGTGCCCATACCAGTGGGCCGTGACATGAAAGGCACGTTGACGGGTGTTCCAGGATTCCCCCATCTATGACCGACTCATCGCGGAGCGCGGCGACGTACCCACTCAGGTTCGCAGGGAGGCCGAGCGAGTCAGCAGGGAACTGGAGTTCGTCATGCAGCCCCTCCAGTCCATCGGCCGTTCCCAGCTCGGCGAACTGCCCTCGCCGCCTCCGCCGCCGGGCTGGCAGCGCAACGCGCTCATGCCCGGCCCCGGCCAGCTGTGACCCTCAGGTGAGCGCGGAGTCCGTGCCGTTGACCTGTGCCCCCTCCTCCGGCCCGGGGCGGGCCAGCCACTCGGCGATGGTCCGCGCGATCGGCTGACCCGTCTCCACCTCGACGAAGCCGAACTGCCCCGACTGGTTGCACTCCAGGAACCACCAGGTTCCGTCGGCGTCCTCCGCGAAGTCGAAGGCGCCGTAAGCCAGTTCGGCCCCCCGCAGATAGCCGCGCACGGCGTCGGCGATCCGCGGCGGCACCTCGGTGGCCTGCCACGGGTGGGCGGGGGAGGCGAAGCGGACGTCCACCTCGTCCGCGTCCGCCGCCGTGCATTTGCGTGCCGCCAGCATCTGTTCACCCACCACCGTGAGCCGGATGTCCGCCCGCTTGGCTACCCGGCGCTGCAGCAGCGTCGGACCGAACGCGACGGCGCCGAAGTCCGCGTCCGGCGCCACCCTGCTGGTCGGCACCGCCCGCGGCGGATCCTGCGGATGCGACCCGGAGACCGGCTTGACCACCAGGTCCGGATAGCGCTCGGCGAACTCACGGGCGGCCTGCGGGAACGTCGTGATCAGCGTGGCCGGCACGGGCAGCCCGGAGCGCTGGGCCAGCCGCAGCTGCCAGGGCTTGTGCCGGGCCCGGCGGGCCGCGTCGGGATGGTTCATCCACCGCGCCCGCGAGCTGCGGAGCATTCCGTAGAGCGCCTGCGAGGACTCCTCCGTCAGCCATGCGGACGGTGCGGCGGCCCGGGTGGCGGCCCGCCCCGGCCGGCGCACCCACACGGACCGCAGTCCGTTGATGCTCACCAGCCGCCCCCCGGACGACAGATGGCCGCGGAAGGAGCCGTGCACGTACTCCCCGGACAGCGCCGCGCTTCCGGTCAGGTCGGCGGGGTCGAGCCGGACCACCGGCACCCCGGAGGCGTTGAGGTGGACGACGACCATGTCGGCCGTCACGTCCTCTTCACTGGTCAGGATCAACACGGTCATGTGCGCCGGTCCGTGTTCAGTCGTCGAAGTGGGTCTTCGAACCGGCGGTGGATGTCGTCGTGCCCAGTTCTCTCAGCAACGCCAGGTCGTGGGCGGCGATCCGCCCGTCCGACAGCACGTTCAACTGCCGCCCGGAGTCGTACACATACGGAGTGGTGGCCTCCGACTGTGCTGCCGGACGTGCGTAGTTGAGCGCGAACGGTTGCATCGTCTCTCCCTCGTGGGTGCTGCGCCGAGCCGGCGATGGTCGCTTGCACCGTCGCCCGGGACGCCGACTGCCGTCGGCTTCCTGAGACTTATACGAATCGAACGAGTGATTGGTTTCCTTACTGTGTGTAACCAGGGGCCGTTGAGGCTGCTGGGACGGGGGAGACAGGAGGGGAATGAGGGGCGTGTGATCAGGCGGTATTGCGGAATTGGTCACGCTCCGCGTACGCGCGCATGCTGCGCAGAGCGAGGAGCAGAACTCCGATGTCGTCGAGATACACCGGGTCGACCAGCAGGTCGGCCGGCAGCAGGAAGTAGGCGAGGGCACCCCAGAAGACCCAGCGCGGCCCGGTCGGCAGCCCGGCCCGCCTCAAGTCCCGCCGCGCGCGCAGCAGTCGTACGAAGACTCCCACGGCCGCGGCCAGAAGCAGCGCCGCGACCACCGCGGCGACGACGATCACGGTGGTGGTGTCCACGGGCCCTCCTCGTATCGGGATGTGCCGTATCAGGGTGTGTGCATGCCTTCACGGATTCCCGTTCCCACGACGGGTATGGCCGCCAAGGCTCGAACCGGTGTCATCGAACACCAGTGGGGGTGCCGGGACGTGAGCTGTCGGGGGTCCGTCATACCCGTGGCGCATCCGAGTGGCACGGTCGGGCGCGGACGCCTAGTAATGGTCACCGTAACGTTGCGTGTCGCGCGTCGGGGGCGCCAGCAGCAGCGGCCGCATTCCACTCCTTTGGAGACCCGCGCATGACCAGTCGCCCGCCCACCCCTCAGTCGAACGGCCCCGCCATATCCGTCTCGGAGCCGACCAGCCCCTTCGCACCGCCCCCGGCCGGCGGCCGCGGGGAAGGGAATGTCTCGGCGCACGGCGATCCGGTCGACGCCCTGGTCCGCGCCGCCGTGGCCGATCGCCCCCTGGACGAGGTGGCCCAGCTCATCACGCTGCTCGAACAGTCCCCCCTGTACGCGCGTGCCACGGCCGACGCGCTCCGCGCGGTCGGAGTGAGCCGCTCCGTGGACGACGTCACCCGCCTCGTCGTCCTGCTGACCCGGCCGCCGCGGGACGCGTCCGGAGCCGACGAGGCGATCCGCGCCGCGGCCGAGTCCCGTTCCGTCGACGAGGTGACCCGGCTGATGGCCCTGCTCCAGCAGGCCCCGCTGGAGCCGCACTGCGGACAGGAGGCGGTCCGGGCGGCCGCCACCGGCCGGCCGGTGACGGACCTCGTGGAGCTGATCGGCCGCCTGGCCGACGAACGCGGCGGCACACCCCCGCCGCAGCCGGAGGCAGCAGCCGACCCGGTGCCGCTCGAGGAGACGCCGGTGCGCCGCCCCGCGCGGGTTCGTTTCCGCAGCGCCGCGCCGCCCGCCTGGCCGGCCCGTCTGGCGGCCCTGGCACTGTTCGTCTGCGCCGTCGCCCACGTCCCGGCCCACCAGGACGGTGTCTCGCTGCGGCGGTACGGCTTCGTCCTCGGCCTGTCCGGGGTGTGCCTGCTGCTCGGGCTGCTGGTGACGCTGCGCCCCACCGCACCGGTGCTCACCGGCGCGGTCCTGGTGCCGGCGGCGCTGGCCGCGACACAGCTGTACGCGGCCCGCTTCGACTCGGGCCGGCTGTCCCAGGCGCTCGACCTCACCTTCGCCCCGGCCTGGGCCGCCGGCCTCGCCGCCGTGTGCGCGGCCCTCGCCGCGTTGACCGCCCTGGTCGTACGCCTGGCGTCGCCGCCCCCGCGCCTGATCGCGGCGGAACGCCTGCCGGCCGAGGCACAGCGCGCGGCGGACTGACGGCCCGTCGCCGCCCGGCCCCCTCCCGCGGTGGCGACGAGGGCACCGCCCGTACGCCGGTCATGGCTTCCGCAACGACGCCATGACCGGCGTACGCGATGGCCGTCACGACGCCGACCGCCTCCCGCGGCTTCGCCGACGCAGGGCGCGTCCCGGCTCATCCCGCAGGTCAGCCGGTGCCGAGTGAACCCCCTGCTCAGCTGGTGCCCTCGTCGCCCTTCGTGGGGCGGCGCTTGAGACGTTCGAAGGTCCGGGTGAGCTGGTGCAGCGGGGAGCCGGGCTGCTGCTCGGAGGCCGGCGTGGTCGGCGCGGCCGGGCCGGTCTGCCCGGTGGGCTGCGCGGCGCCCTCCCGGTAGGCCGCCAGCGCCTCGTTGGCGCGTTCGGCGGCCTCCCGGTAGAGGTCCCGGGACTTGGTCATCGCGTCGAGCGCCTCCGCGTACATGGCGACGAGTTCCCGCTGCCGGGCGAGTTCCTCCTCCAGGGTCAGCAGCCCCCACCGCTCGCGCAGGGCGGTGACCGCCTCGTCGGCGCCGCCGGGCAGCGCCCTCGGCAGGGCGGTGAACCGGCTGAGGACGTCGATCAGTTCGGTCGGCGGGGTTCCGTCGAGGAAGACGCTGCGTACGGAGAACTCGTCGGTCTCGTGACCCGGCGGCAGCGGGGGCAGGACCACGGCGCCGCCCCGCGGCACCTGCACGTCGAGGTCCTTGAGCGCCCAGTTGACGGCCCGCAACTGATGCGGCGCGGCGCGGTGTTCCACCACGCGGTGCTCCAGGCCCGGCGGCAGCAGCGCGGCCAAGGGGCGCAGGCCGCGCTCGTCGGGGGTCATCGCCTCGTGGACGACGACGTGGACGGCCCACGACTCGCGCGCACAGCTCTTCAGCAGGCGCCGCATCTCCTTGTCGTCCTCGGTGAGCCGGTTGGCCTCCCGGAAGCGCAGACCGGCGACCGTGTCGTGGTCCCACCCCGCCTCCGGACCGAGGTCCCAGAACATGCCGACGGGGGAGGGCCAGGCCATGTTCCAGGGGCGTTCCGCCTCCGCGACCAGCATCCACTCCTCGTCGGTGAGGGTCAGCCGGGCCCGCACGGTCACCTCGTCGTCGACCCGCCAGCGGGCCTCGAAGACCCGTTCCTCCGGCAGCTCCCGGAAGTCGTCGAGGACTCCCTCGTCCTTCATCCGCCGTGCATGGGAGGCGCGGAGCACGTCCGCCGCGGCGGAGTCGGCGTGGCGGCCGCGGAGCTGCCACACGGTGGCGGGGTGGGTGGCGGGCGAGGGGGCGGTGGAGGAGATCGGCATGAGTCCATCTGGGGCGGGGGGAACCGTGCGCCTCCCAGTATCGTCGCCGCAGGTGGGTGGAGATCGGGCGGGGTCGACAGGCGAGACGGGCGCCCGGCGGTCCGGATCACTCGGGGTGTGCGGAACACGCCTCGGGTGGGCGTCGTTCACGCGTGTCGCCCCGCTGCCGGGCCCATCACAATGACCGGCACGAACAGGGCCCGCCCGCCATCCGCATCGGGGTGGGTCCTGTTCGCCATGGGCGCGGTGGTGCCGGCCGGGGAAGGATGGATGCCATGACCACCATCGCCATCATCGGAGCGGGACCCGGACTCGGCGCGGCCGTGGCCCGGCGGTTCGGCGGCGAGGGCTTCGACGTCGCCCTCGTCGCCCGCACCCCCGAGCGCATCGCGGCGCTCGCCGCCGGTCTGGCCGGCCAAGGCGTCACGGCCCGCGCCTTCACCGCGGACGTACGCGAACCCAAGGCCCTGGCCGCCGCCCTCGACGAGGCACGGGCGGCGCTCGGCCCGATCGAGGTCCTCCAGTACAGCCCGGTCCCGCAGCCCGACTTCATGCGGCCCGTCCTGGAGACGACCCACGCCGACCTCACCGGCCCGGTCGAGTTCTCCGTCTACGGTCCCGTCGCCGCCGTCCAGCAGGTCCTGCCCGGCATGCGTGCACTGGGCCGCGGCACCATCCTGTTCGTCAACGGAGGCACCGCCGTCGTCCCGCACCCCGACCGCGCCGGTACGTCGATCGCGTTCGCCGCCGAGAGCGCGTACGGGCATCTGCTGCACGACACCCTCGCGGCCGAGGGCATCCATGTCGCGCAGCTGGTCATCCCCGGCGCGATCGTCCCCGGCCACCCCCGCAAGGACCCGGCGGTCCTGGCGGACACCCTCTGGCAACTCCACCGGGACCGGCACGGTTTCCGGCACTTCGCCGACGACCTCGACTCGTGAGAGCGCCGGGACCGCGGAGAGGGACGGGCAGGGGGTCACCGTACGGTGACCCCCTCCAGGGCACTTGTGCCGGGCTCGCGGTCAGGCGCCCACGTAGTCCGCGAGGTGTTCGCCGGTGAGGGTCGAGCGGGCGGCGACCAGGTCGGCCGGGGTGCCCTCGAAGACGATCCGGCCGCCGTCGTGGCCCGCGCCCGGGCCGAGGTCGATGATCCAGTCGGCGTGGGCCATGACCGCCTGGTGGTGCTCGACGACGATGACGGACTTGCCGGAGTCGACCAACCGGTCCAGCAGGCCGAGCAGTTGCTCGACGTCGGCGAGGTGCAGACCGGTCGTCGGCTCGTCGAGGACGTAGACTCCGCCCTTGTCGCCCATGTGCGTGGCCAGCTTCAGCCGCTGCCGCTCGCCGCCGGAGAGCGTGGTCAGCGGCTGGCCGATGGTGAGGTAGCCGAGGCCGACGTCGACGAGCCGCTCCAGGATCTTGTGCGCGGCCGGGGTGTGCGCCTCACCGGAGCCGAAGAACTCCTCGGCGTCGGTCACCGACATCCCGAGCACCTCGCTGATGTCCCGGCCGCCGAGCCGGTACTCCAGGACCGACGCGTCGAACCGCTTGCCGTCGCAGTCCTCGCAGGTGGTGGAGACCCCGGCCATCATCCCGAGGTCGGTGTAGACGACGCCCGCGCCGTTGCAGGTCGGGCAGGCGCCCTCGGAGTTGGCGCTGAACAGGGCCGGCTTCACGCCGTTGGCCTTGGCGAAGGCCTTGCGGATCGGGTCGAGCAGCCCGGTGTAGGTCGCCGGGTTGCTGCGCCGCGAGCCCTTGATCGGGCTCTGGTCCACGGAGACCACGCCCGCGTCGAGCGGCACCGAACCGTGCACCAGAGAGCTCTTGCCGGAGCCCGCGACGCCGGTGATCACGGTGAGCACGCCGAGCGGGATGTCGACGTCGACGCCCTTGAGGTTGTTCGCCGTCGCGCCCCGGATCTCCAGCGCGCCCGAGGGCTCGCGCACGCTCTCCTTGACGGTGGCCCGGTCGTCGAGGTGCCGGCCGGTGATGGTGCCGGAGGCGCGCAGGCCCTCCAGGGTGCCCTCGTAGCAGACGGCGCCACCCGCGATGCCGGCGCCGGGACCGAGGTCGACGACATGGTCGGCGATCGCGATCATCTCCGGCTTGTGCTCGACGACGAGGACGGTGTTGCCCTTGTCGCGCAGGCGCAGCAGCAGATCGTTCATCCGCTGGATGTCATGGGGGTGCAGGCCCGCGGTCGGCTCGTCGAAGACGTAGGTGACGTCCGTCAGCGAGGAGCCGAGGTGGCGGATCATCTTCACGCGCTGCGCCTCGCCGCCCGACAGCGTGCCGGCCGGTCGGTCGAGGGCGAGATAGCCGAGGCCGATCTCGACGAACGAGTCCAGGGTGTGCTGGAGCGCGGTGAGCAGCGGCGCCACCGACGGCTCCTTCAGGGCGCGGGCCCAGTCGGCGAGGTCCCGGATCTCCATCGCGCAGGCGTCGGCGATGGAGATCCCCTCGATCTTCGACGATCTGGCTCCCTCGGTCAGCCTGGTGCCGTCGCACTCGGGGCAGACGGCGAAGGTGACCGCGCGCTCCACGAACGCCCGGATGTGCGGCTGCATCGCCTCGGGGTCCTTGGACAGCATCGACTTCTGGAGCTTGGGGATCAGGCCCTCGTAGGTGAGGTTGACGCCGTTGATCTTCACCTTGACGGGCTCGCGGTACAGGAAGTCGTGCCGCTCCTTCTTGGTGTACTTGCGGATCGGCTTGTCCGGGTCGAAGAAGCCGGACTCCCTGATGACCCGCACCACCCAGCCGTCCCCGGTGTAGGTGGGGATCGTGAACGGGTCCTCGTTGAGCGACTTGGCGTCGTCGAAGAGCTGGGCGAGGTCGATGTCGGTGACGGTGCCGCGGCCCTCGCAGCGGGTGCACATGCCGCCGGTGCGGTTGAAGGTGACCTTCTCGGTCTTCGTCTTCTCGCTGCCCCGGTCTACGGTGAGGCCGCCCTGCGCGGAGACCGAGGCGACGTTGAAGGAGTAGGCGCTGGGCGGGCCGATGTGCGGCGTGCCGAGCCGGCTGAACAGGATGCGCAGCATCGCGTTGGCGTCGGTGGCGGTACCGACGGTGGAGCGCGGGTCGGCGCCCATCCGGCTCTGGTCGACGCTGATGGCGGTCGTCAGGCCGTCGAGGACGTCGACCTCGGGGCGGGCCAGCGTCGGCATGAAGCCCTGGACGAAGGCGCTGTACGTCTCGTTGATCAGACGCTGCGACTCCGCGGCGATGGTGTCGAAGACGAGCGAGCTCTTGCCGGAGCCGGACACCCCGGTGAACACCGTCAGCCGGCGCTTCGGGATCTCGATGCTGACGTCCTTGAGGTTGTTCTCACGCGCCCCGTGCACGCGGATCAGATCGTGGCTGTCGGCAACGTGCGGCGCGGTGGCGGCCTGCGAGTCCGTCTTCCTGGCCATGCTTGTCGTCTCTCCTCCGTCGGGCCGGGGCGCTCGGCGGAGCCGAGGCGGCGTGGCTCTCAGGCTAGGTCCGGGTGCGGGCCCCGCGCTTCTCCATTCCTGACTGCCCGCACGGGACGGGCGTGTTCGGCTCGCTGAATATATCGGCAGCCGATATATTCGGTTTCATGGCACCGAGGAACATGACACAGGCGGCGTTCTTCGTCCTGACCGCCCTGGCCGACGAGCCGCGACACGGCTACGGCATCCTGCGCGAGGTCGAGGACCTGTCCGACGGCGCGGTGCAACTGCGCGTCGGCACCTTGTACGGCGTACTCGACCGGCTCACCGCGGACGGGCTGATCGTCCTGGACCGCGAGGAGGTGCAGCAGGGCCGGCTCCGGCGCTACTACCGCCTCACCGACGAGGGGATGCGGGCCCTGGACGCCGAGGCGGAGCGGATGGCCGCGGGCGCCAGCGCCGCCAAACAGCGGATCGCCGAGGGCCGCAAGGCCGACGGCACCCCGCCCGTCACCGGCCCCGGACTCGCGGGAGGCCTCGCATGACGACCCTGCTCGAAGCGCGCTACCGCACCGTGCTGCGGCTGCTCCCCGCGTATTACCGCGAGACCCGCGAGGAGGAGATGGTCGAGGTCTACCTCTGGGACGTCGACCAGGAGACCCAGGACCAGAGCAGGCCCACCCTTGGCGAGGTGGCCAGCATCGCCGCCCTGGCCGTGCGCAGCCGACTGGCCGCCACCGGGGCTCCCCGGCGCTACGCCCTGCTCGGCTCGGCCGTCCGGCACTTCGCGCTGTACGCCGTCCTGCTCCAGGCGGGCGCCGTCGTCTCCGACGAGGTCCTGCGGGTGACCTGGTCGGCCACCCGCGGCGCACACGAGTGGGACATGTTCCTGACCGGCTTCACCGGCAGCGGCCCGCTGCCGGCCGTCGTCGCGATCGCCGGGTGGGTGCTGCCGCTGCTGTGGACGGTCGGGTTCTTCGCCCTCGTCCACGACCGCAGGCGCCTGGCCCGGGCCGCCGTGCTGCTGGCCGCGCTGCCCTCGCTCTGGCCGCTGATCGAGCCGCTGGTGACCGAGTGGCCGATGTCCGCCCCGTACTTCGTCACCGCCAACGCGCTGTTCGCGTGGCTCCCGGCCCTCGCCGTGTGCGCCGCGTACCACCGCGACGCCCCGCCCGCCGTGCTGCCCGTGGGCACTCCCGGCCTCGCCTTCCTGGCCTGCTGTGTCGTCACCGGCGGCTCCGTCGCGCTCCTGCCCACCATGGCCGACCTGGCCTGGGCGCCCGCCACCTGTTTCGTCCTCGCCGCCCTCGGCTGGCTGGTGCTGCGCGCCCGCCGCCCCGAACTCGGCGGCGCTGCCGTGGCCCTGGCGGTACTGGGCCTGCTGATCCTGGCGGTCCGGCTGGCGGCGCTGTCCCTGTGGCTCGGCCTCGCCCTGCCCGCGGTGTACCTCGTCGGCGCACTCGCCCAGGCGGGCGCGCTCACCCTCCTGGTCGTGGCGCTGGGCGTGGTGGCAAGGCGCGACCTCGCCCCCCGCTGATGGGGCCGCGCCGCATGCTCAGCTGTGGAACTTGATGTAGCCGTTGCCGTCCGGGTCCGACCCGCTCTTGGTGTACGAGTGGACGTCGGCCCGGCTGCCGGCGGGCTTGAACAGGTAGATCGTGTCCTTGTCGTTGTTCCACAGGAAGTTGCAGTTGTCGCGGTACACGACGTTCTTCGCGTCGGAGTCGGTGCCGTGGCCGCCGCGCAGCTTCACGTAGTCACCCGGCTGGAGGTAATGGTTCGCGGTGAACTCGAACCAGTTCCCCACCGCGTCCTCGACCCAGTACCCCTTCAGGTTCACGGTCTTGGTCGAGGAGTAGTTCTTGATCGTCACGTACTCCTCGTCAGTGTTCCCGGTGGCGCAGTTGTTGGAGTCGCGGCCGGGCGCGTCGTACTGGACCCCGCGGATCTTCAGCGCGGACGTGTACTCGGTGGCCTGTGCGGGCACCGCGCTGAGCGCTATGAGCGTGCCGGCGGTGGCGGCAGCGGCCGTGGTCGCGGCAAGGCGCATACGCATGACAAAGCCCCCCTTGTGAAGGTTCGGTGAAGAAGAGCCTGGAGCGTATACGGCCTTCCTGTGTCGCCACGGGCGATTCCCCGAAACGTGACCCCGTCAGTGCGGGTAGGCGCGGGGCGGCCGCTGCCGGGGCAGCCCCTCCCGGAACTGCGCGATGACCGAGCTGATCTGACGCATCAACGCCGTGTCCTCCAGTCGGTCGAGGTAGAGGTTGCGACGGGCGAGGGTGGGGGCGTCCACGCAGAAGTACAGGGCCATGAGCGGGTTGATGAACAACTCGCTGTCCCGGGTGCGTTCGGTGAAGCGCACGTCCCCGAAGTCGCCGCGCACGGCCGCGGCGACGGAGCCGTTGACGATGCTCGGGTGATCCGGGGTGCACTCCTGGGCGTGCGCCACCGCGTCCAGGTACAGGGCGCCCTCGCGGCTGTCGCGCGGCACGGAGAACGCGCCCAGGTAACCGCCCTCGCGGTCCAGGGCGGCCAGGTTCTCCAGGACCAGGGCGTGGTTGACGCCGTGATGCGCGTCCACGCCGAACCCCAGGCAGGCCACCAGCCGTTCGGGCACCTCGTCCAGCCCGGCCACGGCGGCCAGGCTCGCCATGTCCTCTTCCGGGGTGCCGAGCCCGTGTTCGTCGCCGCGCAGCAGGATGTCGGTCCCGCCGTCCACCAGCACGATCGCGTCCACCGGGCCCAGGTGGTCGAGGAGCGCGCGGTAGGCGGCGCGCAGCGGCCGTACCCCGGTGAGCGGGAAGGCGTGGACGGTCGAGGGCAGCCCCTGCCGGTCCAGCCAGCGGGCGAGGGTGCGCTCGGGGAAGTAGTCGCCGCGGGCGGCGGTGCCGGGGCGGACGGCCGCGACGTCCGGCTCCAGCCACACGTCCTGGTCCAGGCCGTAGAGGTCCGCGAACGACAGGTTGGCCAGGTGCACTTCCTTGCCGGCGGCCTGAAGGGCGAGCGCGAGCGGAAGACCGGCGTAGACGTCGAAACCGCCGCCCGCACCCGCGACGAGGACCCGCCGCGCGGCACGCAGACGGGTGAACAGGGCCGGTTCGTGGAGGGAGAACACCGCAGGACGCTAACAGGCGATCTTCGGTTCATGGCGGCCGTGTGGGGGCGGCAGACTTGTGGGAGCGCTCCCAACTGGGCAGGATGCTGCGATGACTTCGCCAGCAGTGATCCGCCGGTACCACCCCGGCGACCGGGCCGCCCTCGACGACATCTGCATCCGCACCGCGCACAACGGCCTGGACGCCAGGCCCGTCTACACGGATCCGGGCATCCTCCCGGTGATCTTCGCGCAACCGTACGTCGAGCTGGAGCCGGACCTCGCCTTCGTGCTCGACGACGGTCGGGGGCAGGCCGTCGGGTACATCCTCGGCGCCGCCGACACCCCGCGCTTCGCCGCGGAGTTCCGCGCCAAATGGCTCCCGCTCGTCGCCGGCCGCTACCCGGAGGGCAGCGCGGCTCCGGGCGCCCCGGAGGAGCTGATGATCCGGCTCCTGCACGACCCCGAGCGCATGGTCGTCCCCGAACTCGCCCCCTACCCCGCCCACTTGCACATCGACCTGCTCCCCGAGTGGCAGGGCCGCGGCTACGGCCGGGAACTCATGCGCACGCTCCTGAAGGCGTTGCGGGAGCGCGGGGTCCCGGCGGTCCACCTGGTCATGGCGACGGCCAACGTTCCGGCGCGGGCCTTCTACGACCGCCTGGGGTTCCGTGAGATCCCGGTGCCGGATCCGGGGCCGGTCGCCTGCCTGGGGCGCACGACGGGGGATCTCGACCGGTTGTGAATCCCCTCTAGTACGATGGGCATCGTAGTTCGACACTTGTCGAACTACCTTGCCTGGTCGAAGGGGGAAGAACCATGGTCACGACGGTGCGGTTCCACGAGGTCGGCGGGCCCGGGGTGTTGCGGCTGGAGGACGTGCCGGTGGGGGACCCCGGCCCGGGCGAACTGCTGATCCGGGTGGACGCGATCGGCCTCAACCGGGCCGAGGTCCTGTTCCGCAGCGGGCAGTACATAGAACCCGTCAAGGAGTTCCCCGCCCGGCTCGGCGCCGAGGCCGCGGGCGTCGTCGAGGCCGTCGGCCCACGGGTCACGGGATTCGCGGCCGGGCAGCCGGTCAGCGTGGTGCCCGCGTTCTCGATGAACGAGTACGGCGTCTACGCCGAGCGCGCGATCGTGCCCGCCCGGGCGGTGCTCCACCGTCCCGAAGGGCTCGACGCGGTGACGGGCGCCGCCGTGTGGATGCCGTACGTGACGGCGTACGGCGCACTGGTGGAGGTCGGCGGGATGCGCGCCGGGGACACGGTCGTCCTGACCGCCGCCTCCAGCAGCGTCGGCCTGGCCGCGATCCAGGTCGCCCGCAGCGTCGGCGCCGTCCCGGTCGCCACCACGCGCACCCGCGCCAAGGCCGCGGCGCTGCGGGAGGCGGGCGCGGCCGACGTGATCGTGACCGGGGAGGAGAACGTCGCCGACCGGATCCTCGGCCGGACGGCGGGGCGGGGCGCCGAGTTCGTCTTCGACGCCGTCGCCGGCCCCGGCGTGGTCGAGCTGGCCCGCGCGGTCGCGCCCGGCGGCACACTGCTGCTGTACGGGGCGCTCAGCGGACAGCCGACCCCGTATCCGGGCTTCGATCTGGGCATGCCCGCGCTGAACATGCGCACCTACACCCTCCACGAGACCACCCGCGACCCCGAACGGCTGCGCCGCGCCGAGGCGTTCGTCTCGTCCGGGCTGCGCACGGGGGTCCTCGCGCCGGTCGTCGACCGGACCTTCGCCCTGGCGGACATCGCCGAGGCGCACCGCTACCTGGAGGCCGGCTCGCAGATCGGGAAGATCGTCGTCACCGTCGAGCACCGCTGAACACGCGAAGGGGCCGGGGAGTGCTGCCCCGGCCCCTTGCTGGCTGCGCCAACTCGCTCAGGCGCCGCTGGCCTTGAGCATGTCCTCACGCTCGACGATCTTCACGCGCTCGCGGCCCTGCGGCTCGCCCAGCGCCTTCTCGGCGGCGTCCAGCTTGTACCAGCCCTCCCAGGTGGTGAAGCGGATCTCGCGCTCGGCGAGGAACTCGTCCACCGCCTCGGGCGCGGGGGAGTCCGGCGTCTGCAGACGGCCGCCCGCGAAGTCGTCCAGCAGGTTCGCGACCGTCTCGTTGGCGTCGCCCTTGGTGTGGCCGATGAGGCCCACCGGGCCGCGCCGGATCCAGCCGGTGACGTACGTCGACTGCAGGTGCTCGCCGCTCTCCTGGAGGACCCGGCCGCCCGCGTCCGGGACGGTGCCGGAGCCGATGTCCCAGGGCAGCTTGGGCAGCTTGTCGGAGAGGTAGCCGACCGCGCGGTAGACGGCGTCGACGTCCCAGTCGGTGAACTGGCCGGTGCCCTTGACGTTGCCGGTGCCGTCCAGCTCGGTGCGCTCGGTGCGCAGGCCGACGACCTTGCCGTCCGCGCCGAGGATCTCCACGGGCGACTCGAAGAAGTGCAGGAACAGCTTGTGCGGGCGGTCGCCGACGTCGCGGATCGCCCAGTTCTCCAGGGTCTTGGCGACCATGTCGACCTGCTTGTTGCCGCGCCGCTCGGCGATCGAGCCCTCGTCGTAGTCGATGTCCTCGGGGTTGACGATGACCTCGATGTTGGGGGAGTGGTCGAGCTCGCGCAGCTCCATCGGGCTGAACTTCGCCTGCGCCGGGCCACGGCGGCCGAAGACGTGGATCTCGACGGCCTTGTTGGCCTTGAGGCCCTCGTAGACGTTCGGCGGGATCTCGGTCGGCAGCAGCTCGTCCGCCGACTTGGCGAGGATGCGGGAGATGTCGAGTGCCACGTTGCCCACGCCCAGGACTGCGACCTTCTCCGCCTCCAGCGGCCAGGTGCGCGGGACGTCCGGGTGGCCGTCGTACCAGGAGGCGAAGTCGGCGGCGCCGTAGGAGCCGTCGAGTTCGACGCCCGGGATCTTCAGCTCGCGGTCGGCCATGGCGCCGGTGGAGAAGATCACCGCGTCGTAGAACGCGCGCAGGTCGTCCAGGTGGACGTCGGTGCCGTAGTCCACGTTGCCGAAGAGGCGGACCTGCGGCTTGTCGAGGACCTGGTGGAGGGCCTTGACGATGCCCTTGATGCGGGGGTGGTCGGGGGCGACGCCGTACCGGATCAGGCCGAACGGGGCGGGCATCCGCTCGAAGATGTCGATGGACACACCGGGCTCGGTGGCCACGTCGGACTTGAGCAGAGCGTCGGCGGCGTAGATACCGGCGGGACCGGCTCCGACGATGGCTACCCGCAGGGGGCGGGGCATGATCAGGTTCCCTTCGAGCGGCGACAAGCGATCTCGTCGGGAAGCCTAAGCTAAGGCAAGCCTAAGTCGGTACGCGGGTCCGATCTATGAGCTCATAAGGCTACTTTATGAGCCGACTCGGGCCGCGCGAGCACCCTCTCACACCCTCCGGGAACCCGATCACGGGGTTCGGGCAACAGCAGTCGACCATGCCCGTGACCCCGGGGAGACCGAATGAAACCGACAGGCGATGCGTACGTCGAGGAGCGCCCGCCGTCGCCTCCGACGACGAACTCTCCGACGCCGCGGTCGTGGAACGGTCCTGGGAGGAACCCGACGCGTTCGGGCTCCTCTTCCATCGGTACGACGACGACATCCACCGGTACGTGTCCCGGCGGCTCGGCACCGAGACCGCCGACGACCTCATGGCCGAGACCTTCGTCCTCGCCTTCCAGCAGCGCCGCCGTTACGACCTGACGCGGCCGCACGCCCGCCCGTGGCTGTACGGGATCGTCACCAACCTCGTCGGCCGGCACCGGCGTGCCGAGGCGCGCCGGCTCAGGGCGCTCGCGCGTGCCGCGGTGACGGCGGCGAGGCGCTGGCGGACCGGGTGACGGCCCGGGTGGGCGCCGAGCGCACCCGGGCCGAACTGGCGGGCGCGCTCGCCGGGTTGCCGTCCCGGTACCGGGACGTGCTGCTGGTGATCGCCTGGGGCGACCTCGGCCACGCGGAGGCCGCGGAGGCGCTCGGCATACCGGTGGGCACGGTGCGCTCGGGGCTGCACCGGGCACGGGCGAAGCTGCGCGAGGCGCTGGGCGGTTGCGATCCCACGGCCCGAACGGGACGCGCAGAGCCCGCGGATGGCCACGCTGAGCGCGGCGGAGCTGCTGCACAAGGCCGCGGACCGGACGCGGGCCGACACAACGGGCCTGCCGGTCCCCCGCGGCGACCAGTACTTCTACACCAGGACCCGCACGGTCCGGACCTACAGGAAGGGCGGGAAGGTGCGGACCTGGACGGACGAGAGCTGGACCTCCGTGGACGGCTCCCGGCCGTCCAGGCGCCAGGAGTACGGGAAGGTCCACGACGACCCCCCGCTGGGCGCGGACGAGGTCAGGTGGCCGCCGACCGCGTACACCGCCCTGGCGAAGTGGCCGACGGACCCGGCCGAGCTCCTGGAGCGGCTGCGGACGGGCACGGCCGGGGACGACGACGCGTTCATGACCGCCGTCCAGCTCTTCGCGGTGCCGCGGGCCATGCCGCCCGGACTGGAGGCCGCCACCTTCGAGGCCGTGGCGCGGATTCCGGGCATCCGGACCGACCGGCGCGTCGTGGACGCACTCGGCCGCAGGGGTGTCGCCGTCGCCCACCCGACGTTCGACTTCGCGTTCGTCTTCGGCGCCCGGAGCTACGGCTTCCTGGGGCGCAGCCTGGAGGGCAGCACCGGGTACCTGGTCGATGGCCGGTTGAAGTATCGCGACCCGTACGACGAAATGCGGGCCCGGGCGGAGTCGGGCGTTGTCGACCGCGTCGGACAACGCCCGTAGGCAGCCTCCGGCTTCCGGTCAGCCGATGTGGTAGCTGTCCCCGTAGACCTTCCAGTCCAGCGGCGGATCGAGGTTCAGGTTGCCCTTGCGCAGGAAGACCCGCTGGGCGGTGTCGACACGGCTGGTGTCGCTGTGGGCCTCCTCCTGCTTCATCGCCCACACGCGGGCGTCCAGGAAGGCGTCGAGCCAGGCCACCTCGTCGCCGCCCTGCGCCGGGGGCTTGGCCCGGTTCAGCGCCCGCTTGCGGATGTTGCGGAAGCTGGTCGGGTCGCCCCCGTCGCCGTGCATGACGAGGGCGTCGTAGTACGCGAACTGCCCGAGCACGCGTACCCCGTCGGCCTTGCCCTGGCGCACGGCCGGGTTGAAGTACACCCGGTCGCGCTCGTCGTTCTGGGCCCGCTGGAACTCCGTGTCCTGTGCGGCCCGGCGCCAGTCCCGGGGGAAGTCCGGGTCGAGCCCGGCGTGCGAGTCGCTGCCGTCGACCTGGCGCAGGGCCGGCAGATAGCGGGCGAGGACGTTGCCGGGCATGCGGTCGGTGTACAGCTCGACGAGGTCGAGCATGTCGCCGGTGCCGGAGCAGAATCCGATGATGCCCGCGGTGTAGCCGCGGCCGTCGCCGATGTCCTCGATGTACCGGTACTGGGCCTTCCAGTCGAGCGAGGAGTTCTCCGCGCTCGACACCAGCTGCATGGCGATCTCCTTCTTCGCCGGGTCGTCGAGTCCGACCGCGGCAGGAAGGGCCGCGGCGCCAGGGGAGTCGAGGAGCGGGGCCGACGCGAGGGACGCGCCGAGCAGGGCGAGGAGGGTACGGCGCGAGGTGCGCGCGGGGTGCTTCACGGCGGCTCCAAAGGGAGGTGGGGGGTGGGGAGTTGGGCCGTTCCTGACACTGATAGGAAGGTTTACTATCAGATGGCGCGCGCGAAGAACACCCTTCCCGCCGAAGGTTCGTACCAACGAACAACAAGTGCCGTTACGGCAGGGGCTGCTCCGCCCAGATGACCTTGCCCTCGGGCGTGTAGCGCGTCCCCCAGCGCTCGGCGAGCTGCGCGACCAGGAACAGCCCCCGGCCGCCCTCGTCCGTCATCGCCGCGTAGCGCAGATGGGGCGAGGTGCTGCTGCTGTCGAAGACCTCGCAGATCAGACTGCGGTCGTGCAGCACCCGGACCCGGATGGGCTCACCACCGTAGCGGATCGCGTTGGTGACCAGCTCGCTCAGGATCAGCTCGGTGGTGAAGTCCAGGTCCGCCAGGCCCCATTCGGCCAGCTGCCGGGTGACGTCCGCGCGCACCCGCGCGACCGCCGCGGGGTCGGACGGCACCGACCACTCGGCGACCCGGGCGGCGTCGAGCGCCCGGGTGCGGGCCACGATCAGGGCGATGTCGTCGCTGGGCCGGGCCGTCAGCTTGGAGTCGAGCACCACCTGACAGGTCTCCTCGGGCGTCTGCCCGGCTCGCTCCAGAGCGGCGGCCAGCAGCTCCAGACCCACGTCGATGTCCCGCTCCCGGTCCTCGACCAACCCGTCCGTGTACAGCACCAGCCGGCTGCCCGCGGCGAGTTCGAGGTCGGCCGTCTCGAACGGCAGGCCGCCCAGGCCCAGCGGCGGCCCGGCGGGCACGTCCGGGAACTCCACGCTGCCGTCGGGATGGATCAGCGCGGGCGGCGGGTGCCCGGCGCGGGCGACGGTGCAGCGCCGGGCGACGGGGTCGTAGACGGCGTAGAGACAGGTCGCGCCGGTGACCGGGGCGCTGTCGCCCTCCTGGGTCTCGTCCTGGTCGATGCGGCCGACGAGTTCGTCCAGCAGCGCCAGCAGCTCGTCGGGCGGCAGGTCGAGGGCGGAGAAGTTGTGGACCGCGGTGCGCAGCCGCCCCATCGTCGCCGCCGCGTGCAGACCGTGACCGACGACGTCGCCGACCACCAGGGCCACCCGGGCACCGGACAGCGGCAGCACGTCGAACCAGTCACCGCCGACCCCCGCCTGCGCGGGCAGATAGCGGTAGGCGATGTCCAGGGCGTTCTGCTCGGGCAGGTTGCGGGGCAGCAGGCTGCGCTGGAGCGTGACTGCCATGGTGTGCTCGCGCGTGTAGCGGCGCGCGTTGTCGATGGAGACCGCGGCCCGGGTCACCAGTTCCTCCGCCAGGGCCAGTTCGTCGGTGTCGAAGGGCTCCGGCTTCTGCGAACGCCAGAAGTTGACCACGCCCAGGACCAGCGCGCCCGCGCGCAGCGGCACGGTGATCAGTGAGTGGATGCCGAACTCCAGGACCAGCGCGGTGCGTTCCAGGTCCTGGGCCCGCCAGCCCGGCGACTCGGCCAGCCGGGACTCCAGGACCGCCTGCCCGGAACGCAGGGCCCGGGCCTGCGGGGCGGACGCCACCAGCCGCATCCGCTCGCCCACCGGATACAGGGGCGCGTCCTTGCGGATGCCGCTGAACGCCGTGCGCCGCAGCTCGGTTCCCGCGTCCGGCTGGCCGCCGCCGAGCACCGCGTCGAACAGGTCCACGGTGACGAAGTCCGCGAACCGGGGCACGGCCAGCTCCGCCAGCTCCTCGGCGGTGCGGGTCACGTCCAGGCTGGTGCCGATGCCGACCCCGGCGTCGTAGAGCATGTTCAGCCGCTCCCGCGCCGCCTCCGCCCGGCCCGACAGGGCCCGCAGCTCCGTGGAGTCGCGCAGGGTCGCCACCGTGCCCGCCGGGCCGCCCTCCAGCTCCGTCGCCCGCTGGTTGATCGCCAGCAGCCGCTCGCCGACCAAATGCACCTCGTCCGTGGCGACCCGCCCCGAGGCGAGAAGGTCGGCGGTGTCCGGCGGGAGACCGAGCTCGCGGACCTGCCGGCCCTCGGCGTCCGCGGGCAGATGGAGCAGCCGCTGCGCCTCGTCGTTGGCGAGCAGGAGCCGCCCCTCCCCGTCCGCGATGAGCACGCCCTCGCGCACGGCGTGCAGCACCGCGTCGTGGTGTTCGTACATCCGGGTCATCTCGTGCGGACCGAGGCCGTGCGTCTGGCGCTGGAGCCGTCTGCTGACCAGGGCCGTGCCCGCGGTGGCCACCGCCAGTCCGCCGGCCGCCATGGCGATCAGCAGCGGCAGCTGCTGGTCCGCGGTCCCGCCCACGTGCTCGGTGGTGATCCCGGCCGACACCGCGCCGACGACCTTGCCGTCCGGGTCCTTGACCGGCACCACGGCCTGCACCAGCGGCCCGATGGTCCCCTCGATCTGCTCGGTCACCACATGCCCGGCCAGCGCGGGGGCGAGGTTGCCGACGAACTTCTTCCCGATGCGGTCGGGCTTGGGGTGCGTGTAGCGGATGCCGTCGGTGTTGAGTACGACGATGAAGTCCACGCCGGTCGCCTTGCGCGCGGCCTCGGCCCGCGGTTGCAGCACGGCGGTGGGGTCGGGAGCGCTCAGGGCCTCGCGGGTGCCGGGCGCGTTGGCGAACGCCTCGGCGACGGCGACCGAGCGGTTGCGGGCCTCGGTGGTGCTGTCGTGCCGTACCTGGAGCACCAGCGCCACCACGGCGGCCACGACCAGCAGCAGCACGATCACGACCTGGAGAACGAACACCTGTCCGGCGACGCTGCGTCCGCCCAGCGCCGACCGCACCTCGGCTCGCCCGCGCCGCGACCGGCCTGCGTCACGCTGCGAGAGTCGGGCCATGTGCCATGTCTACACTGCACGGCCCCAGGAGGCGAGAGGCGTCACAGGCTGTGACACGACCTGCACGACACCTCGACAGCGTCGTCGGGGGCGGGCGGGGTGTGGTGGGTGGGGGTGTGCCGACGGGTGGCCCGGGTGGTCGTCGATGAGGGTGGCGCGAGGGCTGTGGTCGGTGGGGCGGGTGCGGTGTGCTCCCGGGGGTGCTCAGGCGCGGCGACGCCGTTCGCGGCGGGTCGCGAGCAGCAGGGCGATGTCGTCCGGGCGGTCGGCGGTGTGGCGGGCCGTGGTGGTGAGGCGGTCGGCCAGGCCCGCCAGGCGGGTCGCGGGGGTGCCGGCGCGGGCCAGGGCGACGCGCAGGGCGCTGATGCCGTCGTCGATGTCGACGCCGGGCCGCTCGACGAGGCCGTCGGTGTAGAGCGCGAGGACGGCGCCGGGCTCCACCTGGAGCTCCGTGACCGGGTAGCGGGCCCCGGCGTCGACGCCGAGGACGACGCCGCCGGGCAGGTCGAGGACGCGCGTGGAGCCGTCGGCGTTGCGCAGCAGGGGCGGCGGATGGCCGGCCCGGACCGCCCGGGCGAGGCCGGTGACCGGGTCGAGCCGGATGTAGCAGCAGCTGGCGAACTGGCCGGGGTCGAGGTCGATGAGGAGGTGGTTCGTGCCGCTCATCACCTCGTCCGGCGGCCGGTCACTGAGCGCGAACGCCCGGACCGCGCTGCGGAGCTGCCCCATCGTCGCCGCCGCCTGCACTCCGTGCCCCTGCACGTCCCCGATCACCAGGGCCAGCCCGTCCCCGGACTCGACGACGTCGTACCAGTCCCCGCCGACCTCCATGCCCTGGGTGCCCGGCAGATAGCGGCCGGCCGTCTCCACCAGCGGGTGGTCCGTCAACCGCCTCGGCAGCAGGGCCTGTTGGAGCCCCCGGGCGAGCGCCGCCTCGCTCTCGTAGCGCTGGGCCTTCTCCATGGCGTGCGCGATCAGCCCGGCGAGCGCGGTGAGCACCGAACGCTCCTCACCGCTGAAGCTGCGCTGCCGGTCGAAGCCCAGGATGCAGGAGCCGACCGGGCGCCCCGAGGCGATCAGCGGCAGGAAGGCGCGGGCGCCCTCCGTCGCGTCCAGCGGGATGCCCGGGTAGGCGGCGGAGAGCTGCTGCATGGAGTCGAAGAAGAGCGGCCGGCCGGTGGTGAGCGTCTCGACGCCGGGCAGCCGCGCGTCGAGGCCGACCCCGTCGAACGGGGCGAGGAACCCCGGCGGGAAACCGGACTCCCAGGCCAGGAACAGATGCCGGTCCTGAAGGAGGTAGAGGGCGAGCCGCCGCCCGCCGAAGGCCGGGAGCAGCTCCCGCATCACCACGGCGGAGACCTGACGGGCGGTGACGGCCTCGGTCAGGGCGATGGCGAGGACGATCGGCCGGTACAGCGGGGCCAGCGAGGACGCGCCGGCGGCGTCCGCGCCCCCGCCCGCGGCCCCCTCCGCGGCCTCGTCCGCGCCGGGCATCCGGCTGGTGGGCTGCACCGTGCAGGTCAGCACGTCGGGGCCGGGGTAGACCGACAGCGCCAGCCAGTCGCCCTCGTAGGAGTCCTGCGCCGGATCGGGCGGCCGTCGCACCCGCAGGTGGACCGGGTCGGGCGACAGCAGGGCGCTGCGCAGATGGTCCTCGAAGTCGGGCTGGTTCAGCCAGGGCACGCCGTCCCACAGCGAGTGCCCGAGCAGCAGGTCACGCGGCCGGTGCAGCAGCTGTCCGGCGCGCGGATTGGCGTAGGCGACCAGCCCCAGCCGGTCCAGGCAGAACACGCCCTCCGGCAGCAGGTCGGCGGCGGCGTCACCCGCCGCCGACGGACCCGGATCGAGCACGAACCCCCGCACGGGCCGGACACCCGCCCCGGAGGACGCAGAGGCCCCGGAGGACGCAGAGGGCCCGACAGTCCCGGAGGCTCCGGAAAACCCGGAGGCTCCGAAGGCCCCGGAGGGCCTCGATGACCCGGCGGGACCGGGGTCAGGGTCCGGGGTCCAGAACTCCATGAGCCGCAGACCGCCGTCCGCGGCCCGCACGTACAGCGGCAGCGAGGGCGGAGGCCGGTTCGCGGCCGTCTCCTGCAGCGCGGCCAGCACCCGCTCCGCGTCCGTCGGGGACACGGCCTTCGCGAGCCCCTGGACCGTCGCGTCGAACTCGGTGGGCGCCACGCCGAGCAGGGCGTGCAGCGGCGCGTCGGCGGTGACCACACCGGTCGCCGGGTCCCAGGCGAACCGCCCGAGCCGCCCCCCGGACGGGTGGGCGGTCGGCGGCCGTACGCACAGTGGCTCGCCGTCCCAGGCGACCGTCTCTCGGTGGTCCTCCAGCCGTGCGGCCAGCTCCTCGGCCACCTGCGTGAGCCGCTCCCGCGCGGGCAGCACCTCGGCCGCGTCGGCGGCCGCGGGCCGCAGCACGGTCAGCACGCCGTACGTCGACGACGCCCCGGCTACGGGGACGTACAGCGACCCGAACTGGAACGGCAGGCCCGCCGCGAACTGCGGATAGCGGCGCATCGTCTCCGTGGCGTTCGGCAGCACCACCTGCACCCCGAGCCGGTAGGCGTCGGCGACCGGGAAGGGGCGGTCGGCGTGCACCCGCCACCAGGGCTTGAACAGCGGCCCCGGCAGTCCGGCGAGGACGGCCAGCCGCAGCACGCCCGAGGTGTGCGAACGCAGGTAGATGCCGCCGGCGTGCCCCCCGGCCGCGCCGATCGCCTCCGTCGAGGCGTCGATCAGCAGTGCGGCCAGCGGTCCCGGCGCCCGGTGCGCTTCCTCGCCGCTCCCAGTCATCGGCCCTGCCTCGTCGCTGTGCCGCCGCTCGGGCGACACAGCAAGAATGCGCCACGAGACGCCGGAGGCGCACCCGGACGGAGGCGAGGAAAAAGCAGCGGGCGGGGGACCGGCCCCCCGGTGTCAGGTGAGGAGCCCCTGGAGCCCTTCGTAGGCCGCCGACACGATCTCCAGGCCCCGCTGGTCGTCCGCGGGCTCCCGCATCTGCTGGGTCACGTACGCGACCGCCATACGGGCCGCGGGATCGACCATGACGAGCGACCCGCCCCAGCCGCCCCAGCCGTACGTCGTACCGAACAGGCCGTATCCGAGACCCCAGCGCATCTGCATCCCCAGGGTGCGGTCCTCGCCGTCGAACTGCTCCTCCCAGGCCCGTTCGCAGCCCGCCGGGGACAGCAGCCGCACTCCGCCGACCGTGCCCGAGCAGGCCATCGCGGACTGCACGAGGGCGACGGAGCGGGCGTTGCCGTAGCCGTTGGCCGCGGGGATCTCGGCCCGGCGCCAGGCCGTGCTGTTGGCGTCCCGGACCCGCAGCGCGGTCGCGGTGCCGGGCTCGGGGTCCGCGTTCTGAGCGCTCGCGGTGTAGTCCTCGTCGTACGAGGGCGGCGGGACGGCGAGCGCGACCCGGTGGTCGTCCTCGGGGCCCACACCGATCCGGAAGTCGGCACCGAGCGGACCTGCCACCTCCTCGGCGAAGAACGTGCCCGGGGTCCGGCCCGTGATCCGGCGAACGACCTCGCCCACCAGGTAGCCCTGGGTGAGGGAGTGGTACCCGGCCGCGGTGCCCGGCTCCCACTGCGGGGCGAGTGCCGCGAGCCGGGCCGTGACGGCGGGCCAGTCGTAGAGCTCGGCCACGGGCCCGTCGTAGTCGGGCAGGCCCGCGGTGTGCGACAGCAGGTGCCGGACGAGCACCTTCTCCTTGCCCGCCGCGGCGAACTCCGGCCAGTACCGGGCCACCGGCGCGTCCAGGTCGAGCTCGCCCCGGTCCGCCAGAACCAGCGCGGACAGCGCCGTCATCGTCTTGGTCACCGAGAAGACGTTCACGATCGTGTCCCGCTGCCACGGCGTGCACCGCCCGGCGTCCGCGAAGCCGCCCCACACATCCACCACGGCCTCGCCGTTCACGAAGACCGCGGCCGAGCCGCCGGCGTCCCCCTCGTCCAGGAAGGCGGCCAGTGCGTTGGGCACGGCCAGGAACAGGTCGTCGTACGAGCCCTGGATGTCTGCCATGTGCCGAATCTAGCCCCGGACGAGGGGCCGGGAGCAACCGGATATCCGGGCGCGGACGGGCCGGGAACGAGCTGGCAAGGTCGCGGGAACAGTCGGGAACGGTCGGAGTTTGCCGTCGGAGGGGCATCCCGCCCGGCGGCTCATATGGTGGGAAGTGACGCGATATCGGCAGTGAGGCGGCAGGGCCAATGACGGACGCTGGGATCGACTACGCAGCGGTGTTCCAGGCGCTGCCCGGCATGGTGGCGGTCCTGACCCCCGAGCTGGTGTACGCCGACGCCAACGAGGAGTTCGTCCGCATGTCCGGGCGCACCCGGGAGCAACTCGTCGGCCGCTACCTCTTCGAGGTCTTTCCCGACAACCCCGACGACCCGGCCGCCTCCGGCATGCGCAACCTCGCCGCCTCCCTGAGCCGCGTCCTGGCCACCGGCGAGCGCGACACCATGGCGGTGCAGCGCTACGACGTCCAGTCCCTGGAGCAGCCGGGCTGCTGGGAGGAGCGCTACTGGAGCCCGGTCAACGCCCCCGTGTTCGGTCCGGACGGGAAGGTCGCCCTGCTGGTGCACCGGGTGGAGGAGGTCACCGAGTTCATCCGCGACCGCGGCGGCCCCGTCGGTACCCGGGCCCGTGCGCTGGAGGCCGAACTGTACATCCGGGCCAGGGAGTTGCAGGAGGTCAACGAACGGCTGAGAAAGGCCCACGCCCGTGAGCGCGAGGTCGCCCTGGCCCTCCAGGAGGCGATGCTCCCGGCGCCGCGGCAGGTGCGCGACCACCGGGCCGCCGTCCGTTACCGGCCCGCCGTCGGCGCGCTGAACGTCTGCGGCGACTGGTACGACCTCGTGGAACGGATCGGCGGCGACCGCATCTGCGTGGCAGTCGGCGACGTCGTCGGGCACGGGCTGGGGGCGGCCTGTGTGATGGGTCAGCTGCGCAGTGCACTGAGCGCCGCGTCCCGGGTGGCGGAGGGGCCGGCGCAGGCCCTCGACGTGCTGGGCCGGTACGCCCATGTCGTGCCCGGCGCCGAGTCCGCGACGGTGGTCACGACGTTCGTCGACTTCGACGCCCGCACCGTCACCTACAGCAGCGCCGGCCATCTCCCGCCGGCGCTCGTCCACGCCGACGGCCGGGTGGAGTTCCTCGACGCGGCGACGGACCCGCCGCTGGACGCCAGCCCCGACCCCGTCCCGCGCCCCGAGGCGACGGCCGGCTTCTCCCCGGGCGACACGCTGGTCCTGTACACCGACGGGCTGGTGGAACGCCGCCGCGAGGACATCGACGCCGGGCTGGAACGGCTGGCGGACTCCCTCGCCCGGCACCGCGGGGCCGAACCGGCGGCGATGGCCGACGCCGTCCTGCTGGAACTGCTGCCGCCGGAAGGGGCGACGGACGACACGGCGCTGATCGTCGTACGGCTGTGAGGGCCCAGGGCCGCGCGCTTCCCGCGGACCGGAGACGATCGCCACAGGAGTGGAAGCGGCCGGAGGCGGAACGGCCTGACCGGCGAGAACCGGTGCCCTGGGCGTCTGGCCGCTCTACGGTGTGCCCTCCGCGTCGGATCCGACCCGCTTCGAGGACAGGGTGCGGCTCCTGGAGGCGTGCGGGATCACGGTCACGCCGCGCCGACGCCTTCCTTGCGTCCCTTCACGGCCCAGGCGCGAGCCGTGAGGGCGATCGTCCCGTCGGCCCGTACCGGCACCCGCTCCCGCAGCGCCCGCCGCAGCTCCTCGCGGAGTGCCGGGGAGAGGGCGGCCACGTACCCGGGGGCCGGGCCCTGGCCGGACAGGAACGGGGCCCACAGGTCGTCGAAGTCGGTGAACAGGGTCGGGATCTCGACCGGCGTGACCGTCACCTCGGTCAGCCCCGCCGCGTCCCACAGCGGACGCAGCGCCGACGGCTCGCACAGCGGGAAGCGGTGGCCCTCGTCGTGGGCCGCGGCCGACGGGTCGACCGCGGTCGCGGCGGCCCAGAAGTGGCGCAGGAACCCCATGCCCCCGGCGTAGTCCCAGACGTAGGCGGCCACCACACCGCCGGGCCGTACCACCCGGACCGCCTCCGCCAGTGCGAGGCCGGGCGCGGGAAGGAAGTTGAGCACCAGCCCGCTGACGGCCGCGTCGCAGACCGCGTCCCGCACCGGCAGCGCCTCGGCGTCCGCCACGACGACACGCGCCGGCGGGGGAGCGGAGGCGCGTGCCGTCGCCGCGAACCCGGCGGACCGCTCCACGCCCAGCACGGACCGGGGCCGGCACCGTACGGCCACCGTCGAGGTCAGCGCCCCCGAACCGCAGCCGATGTCCAGCCAACGGGCGCCGGGCGGACCGTCCAGCCATCGGACGAACGCGTCGGCCACGCGCCGGCTCCACCGGCCCATGTACCGCTCGTAGGCGTCGCCGGCGGCCCACACGTCGAAGTGCCGTTCGCTCACCCCTCCACCTTGCCCTGTCTCAAGGGGCGTCGCAGGCGACGGGCGCGGGCCGGGGCGACGGCCTCGCGCGTCCCGGGCGGCCGAGCGCGACCCCGGTCAGCACCAGCCCCAGCCCGCACAACTGCCGTACCGTCAGCGCCTCGCCCGCGACCACCGTGCCGAGCAGGACGCCGGTCACGGGATTGAGCAGGCCGATCAGGCCGACCGTCCCCGCGGGCAGGCGGCGCAGCCCGGCGAACCACATCGTGAAGGCCAGCGCCGTGGCGACGACCGACACATAGCCGAACGCCAGGAGCGCCGAGGCGGACAGGGCGGGCGGCGGGCCCTCCACGGCCGCCGCGACCGGGAGCAGGAACAGCGCACCGGCGGTGAGCTGCCAGGCGGTCGAGGCGAGCACCGCGCCGCCGGCGTTCCATCGCTTGGTCAGGATGTGGCCGAAGGCCGACACCAGCATGGCGCCTGCCGAGGCCAGCACCCCGGGCACGCTCACTCCCTCGGTGCCGGTGAACAGCATCAGACCGACCCCGGCGAGCCCGGTCGCGGCGCCGACGAGATGCGCGGTGCCGGGCCGCTCGGCGAGCAGGGACCAGGCGATGAGCATCATCGTCAGCGGGGACACCGCCATGACGGTCGAGGCCACGCTCGTCGGAAGCAACTGGGAGGCGGCGTAGACGAGCACGAAGAACACGCTCACGTTCAGCAGCCCGAGCACCGCGGAACGCCCCCACCACACTCCGCGCGGTCGCCGCCGGGCGAGCGCCAGCAGGACGAGACCGGCGGGCAGTGCCCGCAGCGCGGCCCCGTACAAGGGGCTGTCCGTCGGCAGGAACTCGTGGGTGACGTAGTAGTTCGTGCCCCAGGCGACCGGCGCGACCGCGGTCAGGGCCACCCATCGGCTATTCGCTTCCATGGAAGCCAATATAACTTCCCGGGAAGCTAATGTAACTTCCGGGGAAGCTAATATGAGGTCCATGTCCATGGAAGACCGGCTGCCGCCGGACCGCGTGGCCCGCATCCAGGCCGACTGGCGCCGCGAACGGCCCGACCTCGACGTCACCCCGCAGGGCGTGATCGGCAGGCTGCACCGCCTCGCCGACCGGCTCACCGAGGAACTCGTCCTCGTCTACGGCCGTCACGGCCTCGGCGAGGGCGAGTTCGACGTGCTGTGCGCGCTGCGCCGCGCCGGTGAGCCCTACGAACGGGCCCCCGGCGAACTCGCCGCGCACACCATGGTCACCACCGGCGCGATGACCAAGCGCATCGACCGCCTGGAGCGGGCCGGGCTCGTCACCCGCCGCCGCTCCGCCGACGACCAGCGCGGCCGGATCGTCGCCCTGACCCGCCCCGGCCGCGAACTGATCGACCAGGCCTTCACCGACCACATGCGCAACGAGCGACGGCTGCTCGACCTGCTGACGCCCGCCGAGGCCGAGACCCTGGAGAGGCTGCTCACCACCTGGCTCGGCCGCCTGGAACCCCCGACGGGGAACTGAGGTGCTCAGACGGTGACGACGAGCTTGCCCCGCGGATGCCCGCTCTCCAGATGGCGTACGGCGGCCACGGCCTCGTCCAGCGGATAGGCGCGGTCGATCACCGGGGTGATGGCGCCCGACTCCGCGAGAGCCTTGAGCCGCAGGAGGTCCGGCTGCCGGGTACGGGCGAAGAGCGGGCGCAGCCGCTGCCCCACGAAAACGGACAGCACCAGACCCCGGACCCAGCGGTCCAGGCCGCCCAGCACCGGGCCGCCGGTCTCGCCGCCGACGAGGACGACCGTGCCCCGCGGGGCGAGGACGCGGCGCAACCGGGTCAGGGAACGGTTCCCGGCGGCATCGACGATCAGGTCGTGGCGGACCGGACGGTCGGTGATGTCCTCGCGCGTGTAGTCGATGACGTCGACCGCCCCGAGCGACCGGACCAGATCGGCCGCGCCGGGCCCGCACACCCCGGTGACCCGGGCCCCGTAGTGGGCGGCGAGCTGCACGGCGAACGTGCCCACGCCCCCCGAGGCGCCGATGACGAGCACCCTGCAGCCCGGCTCCGGGAGGGCCGTGTCCAGCGCCTGGAGCGCGGTCACGCCGGAGACGGGGAGGGCGGCGGCCTGCGCGAAGGAGAGGCCGTCGGGCATCGGGGCGAGCTGCTCGGGTTTGGCGCGCGCGTACTCGGCGAAGGAGCCGTCGCACTGGCCGAAGACCTCGTCCCCGGGCTTGAACCCGGTCACCCGCTCGCCGACCGCCTCGATCCGCCCGGCCGCGTCCCAGCCGCGCACCACGTGCGCGGGGCGGCGCAGCCCGAGCTCGGGACTGAGCCGGGCGATGTAGGGCCGCCCCGTCATCAGATGCCAGACGCTCGGGTCGACGCCGGCGGCGCGCACCGCCACGAGCACTTCGTCGCCGCCGGGCGCGGGACGCTCGACGTCCCGCAGCCGCAGGGATTCGGTGGAGCCGTACGCATACTGGACGATGGCCTTCATCGGGGCACTCCTCCGCGCCGGTCGGTCGGTGTCCCCCCGGATCGTCCCGGTGAACCGCGCGCCTGACCAGCCCCCGCGCCGGACCGCCACGACGAACCCCCGCAGCCCGAACTCGCCGGGCTGCGGGGGCCGTTGGGGCGGCAGGGCGGCGGACTACTGCCGGGCGCCGCCCCGGCGCCGTACGGCGAACGCGACGGCCGCGGCCACGACGACAACCGCCGCCGCGAGACCGATCCACACACCGGTGGACAGGCCGCCGTCGTCGTCCTGCTCCGTGTCGGCGGCCTGCGGTGCCGGCGCGGCGCTGGACTCCTCGGCGGTCGGCGTCGGCGACCCGCTCGCAGCCGCGCTCGGGGAGGGGGCGACGGGCGTCGCGCCCGGCGCGGCGGCCTTCAGCTCCAGCACCGGGGCGGGGTTGCCCTCCCCGTGCCCGTGCCCGTCGTCGTCACCGCCCTCATCGAGCTCGATCCAGCGGTCCACCTTGCCGTCCCCGTAGGTCTGGAGCGTCTTGAACGCGAGCTCCTTCGCGTCGGGCAACTGCCGTACGACGACGGAGTACTCGGCGTCGGCCCCCACCTTCAGGGCCGCTCCCTTCACGGTGTAGCCGTCGTCCGTCACGCTGAACTTCCAGCCCTCGGGCCCCTTTCCGTACGTCACGTCGGACGGGGCGATGCCCTCCGGCAGCACCACGCGGATCTGCGAGATCCCGGCGGTGGCGGACTCCGACTCGGCGGTGAAGGCGAGTTCGGCGTTCTCGGCGAGGGCCTGCGCGTGGTCCGACTCGACCTCCACATGGGCGGCGGCCGGAACGGCGGTGCACAGTACGGCCGTTGCCGCGGCGGCGGCCGCGACGGACAGACGGCGGGTGATGCGGGACATGGGTGTCTCCTGGCAGGGGGGTATGGCGGGCCGCCGCACGGCGCAGCCGAACGCGCGGCCCGATCGGGTCAGTTGACGAGAGCTGTCCGACCCGGCGGCGGCCCCCGCCGCACCACCGCATACGCGAGAACGCACCCCAGGGGCGCCGGCGCCGCACGCTCCGCCGCCACCGGAGCCGGCACCCCGAGCCGCCGGGCCACCCGCGGCCGGGTCAACACCGCCCGGGCGGCGGCCACATGGGCCCGCACCGCGGCCAGCACCACGCTCATGCCCCGGGCCAGCGTCCAGCAGGCCGTGTCCGCGCGATGCAGCACCACCGCGACGAGCACGGCAACCAGCGCATGGGCCGCCGTCATGGCCACGGAGTCGTGCAGCGGCTCCGGCCCGTCCGCGTGACCGCCGTGATGGACGTGGGCCCGCGGTGCGTGCGGGGTGAGCGTGAGCCACAGATGCAGTCCCGACTGCCCCGCCACACTGCACGCCACGACCGTGCCCACACGCCGCGGCCGGCGCACGCCGACCAGCCCCAGCCCGAAGAGCCCGCAGGCCACGGTCGACGCCTGCGCCCACGGCACGGCCTCCGCGCCCATCAGATGGTGCGCGCCCACCCCCAGCACGGAGCCGACGACGGCGAACACCGCGGCCCGCAGGACGGGCAGCGGCGCGCGACGGTCGGTGACGTGCGGGTGCATGACCCGCTCATCCTGGTCCATCGCAGGCGCGGTGCGCAGGCCGCTCCGGAAAGATCGGCGGCGTCAGACCGAAACCGGACCGCCCCGCGGCCGGGACCGCACCCAGCGGAGCACCACCACCGAGCACAGCGCGGCCAGCGCGCACCACGTCGAGACGAACTCCAGCCGCCACAACGCCGCGCAGACCACCGCCCCCACGGCCACCAGCACCCCCAGCACGAACAGCCGCCGGTCGCCCGAGAGCAGCAGCGAACCCACGGTCGCCAGCAGATACCCGGCGATGAGCAGGGGAGCGTGGGACAGGCCGATCGAGTAGCCCATGGTGTGACCGCGGATCTCGGCCGTCACCGGGCCGGCGGCCAGGGCACGGCCGAGGGCCGCGCCGGTCGCCGCGCCGATCACCACGGGCACCGACAGCAGGCGCCGGGCCCGCGACGAAGCCGCGCACCACACGGCCATCGGCACCCCCGCGGCCAGCACCGGCAGCGCGATGACGGCCCACACCACCGTGGCGGCCCCGCTGCCGCCGCCGGAGTTCCACACCAGCGCCTCGACGATCTGATGCGCCCCGAGCAGCAACGGCAGCGCGGCCAGCGGGAGATCGCGCGGATCGCGCACCCGCGCCACGCAGGCGACGCCGACACCCGCGACCGCGGTCCCGGCCACCAGGTCGGCCGTCGCACTCCAACACATCGCGCCACCCAGGGTTCCACGCCGCGACGTCCGTCGCGGCCGTCCCCCACGGTACGTCCGGGCGGGGCGGCGGCCGGGACGACACGGGTGGCGCGGGCCACGGGGGCCGGAAACCGTCAGGGCAGCAGCCGCCGTTCCTTGGCGACGGCCACCGCGCCCGCGCGCGTGTCCACGCCGAGCTTGTCGTAGATGCGGCGCAGGTGGGTCTTGACCGTGGCCTCGCTGATGTAGAGGGCGCGGGCGATGTCGCGGTTGCCGATGCCGCGGCCCAGCTGGGCCAGGATGTCGCGTTCGCGGTCGGTGAGGGCGGGCCGGGGCCGGCGCAGACTGGCCATCACCCGCCCGGCGACCGGCGCCGACAGCGTCGTACGTCCCTCGGCGGCGGCGTGGATCGCCGCGAACAGCTCGTCGGGGCGCTCGGCCTTCAGCAGATAGCCGGTGGCGCCCGCCTCGATCGCACGGGTGATGTCGGCGTCCGTGTCGTACGTCGTCAGCACCAGGACGTGGGGGCGGGCACCGGACGTCGAGGTGAGGCGGCGGGTGGTCTCCACGCCGTCGATGCCCTCGCCCAGCTGGAGATCCATCAGCACCACGTCCGGCGTGAGTTTCGCGGCCAGCGCGAGCGCCTCCTCACCGGTCCCGGCCTCCCCGGCCACCTCGATGTCCGGGGCACTGTCGAGCAGCGCGAGCAGTCCGGCCCTCACGACGGCATGGTCGTCGCAGACCAGGATGCGCACACGGGAGCGGCCAGGGGGCGGGGTCGTCACGGCGTCTCCAAGGGGGCTGTGGTCGTCATCGGTGCGTTTCCAGTTCGGCGAAGGCCATCGGTGCGTCTTGGGGGATCGGCGGCGCTCATCGGCGGGCCTCCAGCGGGACCGCGGCGGACAGGACCGTGCCCTCGCCGGGGCGCGACTCGACGGTCAGGGTGCCGCCGAGCGCGCGCAGCCGCGCCCGCATCGCGGGCAGCCCGTGCCCGCGCCCGGCACCGGGTGCGTCGGGCGGCGCGGCCGGGTCGAAGCCGTGGCCGTCGTCGGAGACGTCCAGGACGACCTCGTCGTCGAGGAGCGTGAGCGTGAGCGCGGCGCCGCTCGCCCCGGCGTGCTCGCGGACGTTGGCCAGGGCGCCCTGGGCGATCCGCAGCAGGGCGGACTGCACGCGGTCCGGCAGCCGGGCGAGCCGGTCCCCGTCGGCGTCGACATGGACCCGTACGGTCAGCTGCGCCCCGGACTCCCGGGCGGCAAGGGCGTGCAGCGCCGCGTCGAGGCCGCCGCCGCGGGCGAGGTCGGCGGGGGCGAGGTCGTGCACGAAACGGCGGGCCTCGGCGAGATTGTGCTCGGCGACCGAGGCGGCGGTGCGGACATGGGCGCGCGCCTTGTCCGGTGCGCCGTCCCACACCCGGTCCGCCGCCTGGAGCAGCATCCGCTGGCTGGACAGGCCCTGGGCGAGCGTGTCGTGGATCTCCATGGCGAGCCGCTCGCGCTCGGCGAGGGTGCCCTCGCGGCGCTCCGAGGCGGCGAGTTCACGGCGGGTGCGGATCAGGTCGTCGATGAGCGCGCGCTGGCGGTCGGTCTGCCGTTCCATCTGCAGGAAGACGGCGGTGGCGAGGGCGGCGACGGCCGGCGGCGCGAGCACCAGGTTCGGGTCGAAGTCCCCGGCGAGCTGCACCTGCGCGGCGACCACGAACACCGTCAGCACCGTCACCAGCACCAGCGCCGCCCGGGGCGGCAGAGTACGCAGGCCGGTGTAGAAGAGGGGCACCGCGCACCAGGCGAAGCTGGGCGCGAGCACGACCAGCACCATCCACACCACGACGACCAGCGCCAGCCAGGCCGAATGCCGCGGCCCCGGGCTGCCCGCCTTCGGTCCCAGCAGATGCAGGACGACGAGCACCCCGCACAGCGCGATGATCCACGGCGTGCGCGGCTCGCCGGGGTGGCGCAGCAGGAAGCGGGCGAGGGCGCCGCCGAGCAGCAGGAAGAACGCCGCGTGCAGGACGGCGCCGAGCCACCGGGTGTCCACGGCGCTCGGTTCGTCCGGGCGGTCCGGCATCAGGGCCCGCCTCCCTTCCGTCCCGGCCGTGGGAGCTGAACCGGGCACGCTGAACTGGGCAAACACCTCCATTGTCACCGGCGGCGCGACCCCCGCAGGTCAACCGATCGGATGACCCCGGCGTCATCCGTCCCGCGCTGCCGAGCGAGCCGGAACGTCGACCGTCCGGGCCCGGTGCCGGGCCGAGGGTGGAGAGCAGGAAACGGGGCGGCGACCGCGCCGCCCGCCCACCGAAGGAGTCGACGACCCATGAACGCCGTGCAGCCCCAGCACAAGAAGGTCTCCCGCCGCGCCCGTGTCGCCACCGGGGGCGCCGTGCTCGCCGCCGTCGCCCTGGCGGGCTTCGGGGCGGTCTCCGCCAACGCTTCCGCCCCGGACGCCGCGCCCGCCGCCGTCGCGGCCGCCGCCCCGGCCAAGGCCACCACCACGAGCACGCACCTCACGATCGACGCCGCCACCCGCGCCGCCCAGGCCGCGCTCGACGCCGCCGAGAAGGAGAACCAGCGGGTCACGGTCGCCGTCGTCGACCGCAACGGCAACACCGTCGTCACCCTGCGCGGCGACGGCGCCGGCCCGCAGTCCTACGAGTCCGCCGAGCGCAAGGCGTACACCGCGGTCTCCTGGAACGCCCCCACCTCCGAGCTCGCCGAGCGCCTGCAGCAGGCCCCCAACCTGAAGGACATCCCGGGCACCCTGTTCCTGGCCGGCGGCGTCCCCGTCACCGCCCAGAACGCCCCGATCGCAGGCATCGGCGTCGCGGGCGCCCCGTCCGGCGCCCTGGACGAGAAGTTCGCACAGGCGGGCGCGGAGGCGGTGGCGGGCCGCTGAACGGCTGAACGGCTGAACGGCTGAACGGCTGAACGGATGAACGGCTGAACAGGGGGACGCAACGCCTCGTCCGGTCGACGGGCGGCTCACCCCCCCGCCGCATGTCGGCGCAGCTCACCGCCCCGGCATCCCCCCCGTGCGGGCTGCTGATCACCAACGGGAGGGTGCCCTCGCCCTCGGTCACCGCCCGCGCCGGACGGTGCAGTCCGGCGGCCGAGGCGGTGAGGTGCACCGCATGCCAGGAGACCGGCCGTTCGTCCAAGCACTGCCGGTCTTTGTCCATGGAACCGGTCCGCCGCCGCGGGCGAGGGTGGATCATGAGCCGATTCACGCACGGGACGCGGACGTCCCGACGCACACCCACTCCGGGGCAGCGGCCCGCCACCGAGCGGGCGCGGCTGCCGGCGGGCCTGGTCGCCCTGGCCCTCGGCGGCTTCGGCATCGGGCTGACCGAGTTCCTGATCGCCGGGCTGCTGCCGCAGGTCGCGTCGAGTTTCGCGGTGTCCGAGGCGGCGGCGGGCCGCCTGATCTCCGGATACGCGCTGAGTGTCGCGGTCGGCGCGATCGCCCTCACGGCGGCGACGGCCCGCCTGCCGCGCAAACACGTCCTGGTCGGCCTGGTGGTGTTGTTCGTGGTCGGCAACCTGCTCTCCGCCGTCGCGCCGAACTACGCGGTGATGATGGCCGGACGGATCGTGGCGGCCCTGTGCCACGGTTCGTTCTTCGGCATCGGTTCGCTGGTCGCGCGCAGCCTGGTCGCGCCGGAGCGGAAGTCCCGCGCGGTGGCGGTCATGTTCGCGGGGCTGACCTTGGCGAACGTGCTGGGCGTGCCGTTCGGCGCGCTGGTCGGCGAACGCTGGGGCTGGCGTGCGGCGTTCTGGGCGGTCACCGCGATCGGCGTCCTGGCACTGGCGGGCATCGCCGCCCTGGTGCCTGCCCGGGCGGGCCGGACGTCACCGGCCGGCGGCGGCAGCCCGGTCCCGGTCCTGGTCCCGCCCACCAGCCTGCGCGCCCAGCTCCGCGCCTTCCGCTCCTCGCAGGTCTGGCTGACCCTGACAGCCACCGCGCTCGGCTACGGCGGCATGTTCGGCGCGTTCACCTACATCGCCTACACGTTCACCGAGGTCGGCGGCTTCTCCGCGGCGGACGTCGCCTGGCTGCTGATGGTGTACGGCGCCGGCCTGGTCGTCGGGAACGTGATCGGCGGGCGGGCGGCCGATCGTGACCGTGACCGCGCTCTGCTCATGGCCCTTCTGGGACTGACCCTCACTCTCGCCGTGTTCGGACTGCTGGCCGCCAGCGCCCCCGCCTCCGTCGTCCTGGTCTTCCTGATGGGGCTGACCGGCTTCGCGGCCGTCCCCGGGATGATCACCCGCGTCACGGACCACGCCCACGGGTCCGCGCTGGCCGCCGGCGCCAACGTGTCCGCCTCCAACGTCGGCAACGCCCTCGGTGCCTGGCTCGGCGGTGCGGCCCTCTCCGCGGGCCTCGGCTACCGGGCACCGCTGTTCGCCGGCGCCGGGATCGTCGCGGTCTCCGTCGTCGTCATGGCGGTCGCGGCACGAACCGTCCGAGAAATTCCTTGACAGGAATATTCTTGTGGGTGAATACTTCAAGGCATGGAGCGGATCGCATCAGCACTGGGGGACGGCGCGCGGTGGCGCATCGTCGAACTCCTCGTCGAGCGGCCCCGGTCCGTCGGTGAACTGGCGGAGCTGACCGGGCTGCGGCAGCCACAGACCACCAAGCACCTGCAGACCCTGGCCCGGGCCGGCCTCGTGACGGTCTTCCCGCTGGGGCAGCGCCGGGTCTACGCGGTCGAGACCGCGCCCCTGGCGGCCCTGGCGGACAGGCTGCGGGAGCTGGTGGAGACCGCGGGGACACACGCGGGCGAGCGAGACGTCATCGCGCGCTACCGCGCCGCCATCGAGGCGGAGGCCGCGGCCGCGGACCGGGAGCGGTGGGCGGACGGGAGGACGTTCGCGTTCGAGCGCCTGCTCCCCGCCTCCCGGGACCTGGTGTGGCGGTACTGGACCGACGCCCACCTGCTCGCCTCCTGGTGGGCGCCGCCGTCGCTGACGGTCACCGAATGCGTCCTGGAGGCGCGGCCGGGCGGACGCGCGGTCCTCGAGTACCGCGACGCCGAAGGGCGCTACCGCTCCGAGGGGCGGGTCCATGTCGCGGCCGGACCCGAGCACCTCGTGTTCGACCTCTCGGTGCTGGACGCGGCCGGCGCGGTCTCGTTCACCGGCCACTACGACCTGGGCCTCACCGACGTCCCGGACGGGACGCGGCTGCGGCTCGGCCTCCGCATCACCGACACGACCGTCGAGGCCGCCCCCTACATCGCCGGGATCGGAACCGGCTGGGAGCGGGTGCTCGACAACCTCGCCGACGCCGTCGGCACAGCGCGCACCACCGAAGGCACGACACAGACACGGACCAAGGGATAAGGAAGCGCCATCATGAGCAACCCGACCGGACGCAAGGTCACCGCGAACATCAACCTCACCCTCGACGGCCGTTACAACGGTCCCGGCGGTCCCGGCGACCTCGGCGCGATCGTCCCGTACGCCGTCACGGACGTCGCCCGCAACCACCTCACCCGCATCTATGAGAACGCGACGACGGTGGTGCTCGGCCGGGGCAACGCCCAGGGCTTCCTCGGGTTCTGGCCCTCGGTGGCCGAGGACGACAACGCCGACCCGCGCGACCGCGGATACGCGAAGTGGCTGGTCGACACCGAGAAGGTGGTCCTGTCCACGACCCTGACCGAGGCACCGTGGAGCCGGGCCCGCGTGGTGAACGCCCCGACCGCGGACGTCCTCGCCGACCTCAAGGCCACCGGAGAGGGCGACATCCTCATCAACACCAGCGCCAGCGTCATCAAGGCGGCCCTCGCGGCGGACCTGGTGGACCGGCTGTATCTCATCATCTGCCCCGAGATCGCCGGGGGCGGGGAGCGGCTGTTCGACGACGGTCTGCCGGCCTCGAAGTGGACGCTCACCCACCGGGAGATCGGCGAGTCGGGCGAGATGGCCCTGACCTACGACCGCGTCCGCTGACGAGCCGGCAGCACACCGAGGCAGGTGACCGGATCGGTCCGCCCCAGGACCCGATCCGGCCTGTCGCCGCCCCGCCCCGCGGGAGCAGGCTGAGACACATGAACCGAGCCCTCGTCGTCATCGACGTCCAGGAGTCCTTCCGTGCCCGCCCGCTGTGGGAGACCATCTCCGACCCCAAGATCACCGACAAGGTGCACCGTCTCGTCCGGCTGGCCCGCGAGGCGGGGGAGCTGGTGGTGTGGGTGCTGCACGCGGAGCCCGGCAGCGGAGACGTCTTCGACCCCGCCCTCGGCCACGTCCGCCTGATGGCGGAGCTGGAGCGGGCGGACGGCGAGCCGCTGATCCACAAGACCTCCCACAACGCGTTCACCAGCACCAACCTCCAGCAGCAGCTGACCGAGCTCGGCATCCGCGAGCTCACCGTCTGCGGCATCCGCACCGAGCAGTGCGTGGAGACCACCGCCCGCGTCGCGAGCGACCTCGGCTACGGCGTCACCTTCGTCGTCGACGCGACGGCCACCCACCCCATTGCGCACCGCGACGCCCCCGCCGACCTGAGCAACGCCGAACTGCTGGCCGACCCCCGCACCCTGCCCGCCGAGGAGGTCGTACGGCGTACCGAGTACGCCCTCGCCGGACGCTTCGCCACCATCGCCACCGTCGCCGGGCTGGAGGCCGCGGCCCGGAGTCAGGCATGATGACCGGATCGTGAGCCACGTCGTCTTCTTCCTGGTGCCCGGGGTCCATCTGCTGGACCTGGCCGGTCCCGCGCAGGTCTTCTCCACCGCCGCCGACCTCGGGCGCCCCTACACCCTCAGCTACGTCGCCGAGCGGCCCCAGGTGCCCGCCGCGCAGGGCCTGCCGCTGGTGGCCGGACTCGACTGGCCCGAGCTCGGGCCCGAGGACCTCGTCGTCGTGCCCGGCTGGCGGGCGGTCACCCTGGCCGACTCGCCCGAGATCGGCGCCCCCGCCCTGCGGGCCCTGCGCGACCACCACGCCCGCGGCGGAACGGTGGCCAGCGTGTGCGCCGGAGCCGAGGCGCTCGGCCGGGCCGGCCTGCTCAAGGGCCGCCGCTGCACCACGCACCACGACGTCCAGGACGAACTGGCCCGCCGCCACCCGGGCGCGACGGTCGTCCGCGACGTCCTGTTCACCGCCGACGACCGCGTCGTCACCTCGGCCGGCATCGCCAGCGGCATCGACCTCGCCCTGCACCTGGTCGCCGGCCGGCACGGACCCGCCTTCGCCGCCAAAGTCGCCCGGGACATGGTCGTCTACGCCCGCCGCAACGGCCACGAGCCGCAGTCCAGCGCGATGTTCCGGCACCGGTCCCACCTCGACGACACCGTGCACCACGTCCAGGACCTCATCGACGCCCGCTTCGACCGCCCGCTGCCCCTGCCCGCCCTCGCCTCGGCCGTCGGCGTCAGCGAGCGCACCCTGACCCGCCTGTTCACCCGCGCCACCGGCCTGACCCCGCTGCGCTACCAGCAGACCCTCCGCCTCGAACGCGCCCAGCACCTCATCAGCCACGGCGCCACCCTCGAAGCGGCCGCGCGCTCGGTCGGCTTCGAGGACGCCCGCATGCTGCGGAGACTGCGCGCCCGGGCCGCGTAAGGGAACCCCGCGGTACGTCAGTGCGACTCCCGGCTCACCTCCGAGCCGCTGGAGCCCACCAGGAAGTCCAGGTCGGCGCCGGTGTCGGCCTGGAGCACGTGGTCGACGTAGAGGCGCTCCCAGCCGCGCCGGGGGCAGGCGAAACCCGCGACGGTGGCCTTGTCCGGGGTCCTGCGGGCGAGTTGGTCGTCCGGTACGTCCACGTCGATGCGGCGGGCCTCGACGTCGAGGACGACGACGTCCCCGGTCCGCACCAGGCCCAGCGGCCCGCCGGCCGCCGCCTCCGGCGCCACGTGCAGCACGACCGTGCCGTACGCCGTGCCGCTCATCCGGCCGTCGCACACCCGCACCATGTCCCGTACGCCCTGCTCCAGGAGCTTCTTCGGCAGCGGCATGTTGGCCACCTCGGGCATGCCCGGGTAGCCCTTGGGACCGCAGCCGCGCAGGACCAGGACGGAGTCGGCGTCCACGTCCAGATCCGGGTCGTCGATACGGGCGTGGAAGTCCTCGATGCTGTCGAAGACGACCGCCCGGCCGCGGTGCCGCAGCAGGTGCGGGGAGGCCGCGGCGGGTTTGATCAGCGCCCCGTGCGGGGCGAGGTTGCCGCGCAGCACGGCGATGCCGCCCTCGGCGACCAGCGGTTCGGCGCGCGGGCGGATCACCTCCGAGTCCCAGACGGGGGCGTCGTCGAGATGGTCCACCAGGCGCTCGCCGGTGACGGTCAGCGCGTCGGGGTCGAGCAGGTCACGGACCTCGCGCAGCACCGCGAGCAGCCCCCCGGCGCGGTGGAAATCCTCCATGAGGAAGCGGCCGGCCGGCTGGAGGTCCACGAGGACCGGCACGCGGGAGCCGATGCGGTCGAAGTCGTCCAGACTCAGTTCCACGCCCAGCCGCCCTGCTATGGCCAGCAGATGGACGACCGCGTTCGTGGAGCCGCCGATCGCGGCCAACGCCACGATCGCGTTGTGGAAGCCGGCCCGGGTCAGGAAGGTGCCCGGCCGCCGGTCGGCGGCCACCATGTCCACCGCCAGCCGGCCCGTGCGGTGGGCGGCTTGGAGCAGCCGGCTGTCGGGCGCGGGGGTCCCGGCGACGCCGGGTACGACGGTACCCAGGGCCTCGGCCACCAGCGCCATCGTCGAAGCGGTGCCCATGGTGTTGCAGTGCCCGCGGCTGCGGATCATCGCCGATTCGGAGCGGGTGAACTGCTCCTGGGTGAGCGTGCCGGCCCGCACCTCCTCCGACAGCCGCCACACGTCGGTGCCGCAGCCGAGCGGCGTGCCGCGGAAGGTGCCGTTCAGCATCGGGCCGCCGGGGACCACGACCGCGGGCAGGTCCACCGAGGCGGCGGCCATGAGCAGCGACGGGATCGTCTTGTCGCAGCCGCCCAGCAGCACCACGCCGTCGATGGGGTTGGCGCGGAGCATCTCCTCGGTGGCCATCGCCGCCATGTTGCGCCAGAGCATGGCCGTCGGGCGGACGTTGGTCTCGCCGAGCGACACCACGGGCAGGTCCAGCGGGATGCCGCCCGCCTCGTACACCCCGTCGCGGACCGAGGACGCGACCTCGTCGAGATGCGCGTTGCAAGGGGTCAGGTCCGAGGCGGTGTTGGCGATGGCGATCTGCGGACGTCCGCTGAACGCGTCGTCCGGCACACCGCGGCGCATCCACGCCCGGTGGATGTAGGCGTTGCGGTCCTGACCGGCGTACCACTGCGCGCTGCGGAGCGTCACCCCGGAGCTCCTTCCAACCATCGACACACAGGTCTAATCTGTGGAACGCCATGGAGCATACGCAGACGTACGACGGCTCGACAGACCCCGACGAGGGCAACTCCCGTCAGGCCGCGGCCGGTTCGGTGCGGGCCGACAGCAGCCGCCTGGTGGGCTCCGACCGGGTGCTCGCCGTGCTCAAGCAGCTCGCGCGCTATCCCGACGGGGTGGGGCTGGAGGAGCTGACCCGGGTGATCGGCAGCCCGAAGCCGACCGTGCACCGGGCCCTGGGCGCACTGCGCCGGGCGGGCCTCGCCGACCAGGACGTCCGCGGCCGCTACCTCCTCGGCGACGAGTTCCTGCGCATGGCCTTCGCCCACCACGAGGCCCGTCCCGACCATGTCCGCCTCCGGCCCCTGCTCCGGAGCCTCGCCGTACGGTTCGGAGAGACCGCCCACTACGCGGTCCTCGACGGCCGCGAGGTCGTCTACCGCGCCAAGGTCGACCCACCCGCCGGCGCCGTCCGCCTCACCTCCACCGTGGGCGGCCGCAACCCCGCGCATGCCACCGGCGTCGGAAAGCTGCTGCTTGCCCACGAGTTGGAGACGCTCGACGCCGTACGGCAGTGGATCGGCGGCACACCGCTGGAGCGCCGCACCCCGCAGACCCGCTGCACGGCCGAGGAACTGCACCGCGAACTGGAGACCACCCGGCGGCGCGGCTACGCCGTGGACGACCAGGAGAACGAGCCCGGGGTCAACTGCCTCGCCCTGCCCGTCTACGCCACCTCGCCGACCTCGCCCTCCGGAGCCGTGAGCGTCAGCGCCCTCACCTACCGAACCCCCTTGCAGAGCCTGGTCGACGCGGTCGACGAGATCCGCGCGACGCTCGGTCCGCTGAGCGAACCCCATCGACCCGTACGCCCCGCCACCCCCTGAACTCTGGAGAGCGACCCCGTGCACCTCATGCGTATCGGCGCGCCCGGCGCCGAGAAGCCCGTCGCCCGCGTCGACGACCACACCTACGTCGATCTGTCCGACACCGTCACCGACTTCGACGAGGCGTTCTTCGGCTCGGACGGCATCGACCGCGTCCGCCCCGTCGTCGCCGAGCGGACGGCCGCCGGGCGGGTGTCCCGCTTCGCCGGAGAGCGCGTCGGCGCGCCGATCGCCCGCCCCCACCAGATCCTGTGCATCGGCCTCAACTACCGCGACCACGCGGCCGAGAGCGGCATGGCCGTCCCCGACGAGCCGATCCTGTTCACCAAGTCGCCCAACACCCTCGTCGGCCCGCACGACGACGTGCGCATCCCGCGCGGGTCCACCAAGACGGACTGGGAGGTCGAACTCGGCATCGTCATCGGCCGACGGACCAGTTACCTGGACTCCGTCGACGACGCCCGCGACGCCATCGCCGGGTACACGGTCGTCAACGACGTCAGCGAACGGGGCTTCCAACTGGAACGCGGCGGACAGTGGGTCAAGGGCAAGTCGGCCGAGACCTTCAACCCGGCAGGGCCCTGGCTCGCCACCGCCGACGAGATCGACGACGTCCTCGCGCTCGACATGTGGCTGGACGTCAACGGCGTGCGCCGCCAGACCGGCAGCACCAAGACGATGATCTTCGACCCGTACTTCATCGTGCACCACCTCAGCCAGTTCCTCGTCCTGGAACCCGGCGACCTGATCAACACCGGTACCCCGCCCGGCGTCGGCATGGGCCTCAACCCGCCCGTCTACCTCCAGCCGGGAGATGTCGTGGAACTCGGCATCACACACCTCGGCACCCAGCGCCAGCACGTCATCGCCGCCCGGTGATTGGGCCGTCGATGCGTGCCTTCGTCCTCACGGCACCGGGGGAGTACGCGGTGCAGGAGGTCCCCGCCCCGGTGCCGGGACCCGGCGAAGCGGTCGTGGACGTCGAACGGGTCGGCGTCTGCGGCACCGACGTCGAGTTCTACACCGGCGCGATGACCTATCTCCACCAGGGCCACGCCGCCTACCCGATGCGGCTCGGGCACGAGTGGGCCGGGCGCGTGGCGGCGGTCGGCGACGGTGTGGACGCCGGATGGCTCGGCCGGCGCGTCATGGGGGACACCATGCTGGGCTGCGGCGCATGCCGCCGCTGCCGGCGCGGCCGGCAGCACGTGTGCGACCGACGGCAGGAGGTCGGTATCCGGGGCGGCCGTCCCGGCGCGCTGGCCGAGCAACTAGCCGTCCCCGCCTCCTCGTTGCACTCCCTGCCCGACACCGTCGACGCCGAACTCGGCGCCCTGGTCGAACCCGGCGGCAACGCCTTGCGCGCCGCACAGGCCACCGCGGCCGGTGCCGGCGACCGGGTGCTGATCCTCGGTCCGGGCACGATCGGTTTGCTCACCGCGATGTTCGTGCGGGCCGCCGGGGCGGAGGTCCACCTCATGGGCGCGACCGACGCGTCACTGGCGTTCGCCCGCCGACTCGGCTTCCCGCACGTCTGGCGGGAGGACTCCCTGCCCGACCTGCCCTACGACGCGGTGGTCGACGCCACCAACGCCGCCCGACTGCCCGCCCTGGCGGTGGAGTCGGTCGAGCCCGCCGGACGCGTCGTGTACGTCGGCATCGCCGGCGAACCCAGCCGCGTCGACACCCGGACACTGGCCCTGAAGGACGTCACCGCGGTGGGCGTGCTGTCCGCGTCCCCCGGTCTGGAGGCGGCCATCCGGGCGTACGCGGAGGGCAGCGTCGACCCTCGCCCTCTCGTCGCCGCGACGGTCGGTCTGACGGAAGTCGGTGCCGTACTCGCCGGGAAGCGTCCTGCGGACGCGGGCGGCGGCCCGAAGATCCTCGTCGATCCGCGCCGGACCTGACGCGGTCACAGGCGCCGCCGCTCATACGGTATGCTTGATCTTGAGCCGGTCACCGCAACTGCGAACAACCGGCGCTGCGTTGGTGGTCCAAGGAAAGACGCCCCGCTTCCTGCGGGGAAATGCAGGTGCAAGGCCTGCCCGGCGCTCAAAGACGGGGCCCGTTCCGTGCGATGCACGGAACGGGCCCCGTGCTCATGCCCGGCGTTCATGCCTGACGTTCCGGCCCGGCCGCAGGCGGACTCCCACCGCAACTCGCCACCACCGACCACGACCGGGGCATCCCCTCCAACGGTGCGCCCGAGCAGCCGAGGAGGACCGGCGTCCGCGGTGCGTCGCTGTGCGGCTACAGGTCGCGCAGCGCGCGCCCCATCCGGGTCACCGCCTCGCGCAGAACAGCGGGCGGCGTCGCGAAGTTGAGGCGTACGTGCCCCTCGCCACCGGAGCCGAAGACATGTCCGGAACTGAGCGCGACCCTCGCCCGGTCGAGGAAGAAGCGCGCGGGTCCGGCCAGGTCGCTGACCACGCCGGGCCCGTCGGCGGCCCGGGCGGTGCCGCGGTCGGCACCAGCGTCGCCGTCACGTTCGGTGTGCAGGCCGAGCCGGGTGCAGTCCAGCCACGCCAGGTAGGTCCCCTCGGGGCGGTGACAGCGCACGCCGGGGAGGTGTTCGGCGGCGAGGCGGTCGAGCAGGCTTCGGTTGGCGTCGAGGCCGAGCAGCAGGTCGTCGAGCCAGTCACCCCCCTTGCGGAAGGCCGCGGTGTGGGCGATGACGCCGAGGTGACTGGGCCCGTGGCCGACCTCCTCGGGCAGCAGCCGGAGTTCGCCGACGGCCTCGGGCCCCGCCACGGCCAGGGCCGCCTTCAGGCCCGCGAGGTTCCACGCCTTGGACGCGGAGGCCAGCATGAACGCGTTCTCGGCCCCGGACACGCTGAGGAAGGGGGTGAAGGCGGCGCCCGGCAGCACCAGCGGTGCGTGGATCTCGTCCGACACCACCCGCACCCCGTGCCTGCGGGCCAGCGCCGCCACGGCCTCCAGTTCCTCGCGGGTATGGACGACGCCGGTGGGATTGTGCGGGTTGCTCATCAGGAACGCGGCCCGCCGCCCCCCGCGCCGGGCCCGCACGAAAGCGTCCTCCAGGGCGCCCAGGTCGATGCGCAGATCGGCACCGAGAGGCGCCTCGACGACCTGACGGGCATCGTGGGCGACGAACGCGTAGAAGGGCGGGTACACGGGCGAACACACCACGACCGCGTCGCCCGGATCGGTGAGCAGCCGCAGCACCTCGACGACGCCCAGCATCACGTCCGGCACGATCGCGGTGCGCTCCACCCGCAGTCCGTCCCACTGCCACCGCTCGGCGGCGAACGCGGCCAGGGCCTCGGCGTACGCGGTCCCGCAGGGGTAGCCGGTGTCACCGAGGTCGATCGCCGTCTGCAGGGCCTCGGCGACGGCCGGAGCGAGGGGCACGTCCATCTCGGCGACCCAGAGCGGGAGGACGTCCGCGGGGTGGGTGCGCCACTTCATGCTGGTGCGCTGCCGCAGCTGCTCCAGGGTGAGTCGGCTGAGCGGGTCCGTCCGTGGCGGTTCCGCACGGTCGGGGGTCTGATCCATGGGTCCGGTCATTCTGGGCTTCCTGGGAGGGGAGGGACGGGGGCTGCCGTGGACCACCGAGCCAGCCGAGCCGACCGAAGTCAAGCGTCGTCACGGAAACGGGCCGGCGCGGGCCTGTCGGTGCGGCCCGCTAGGCTCCGGCGCATGAGTGAGGCAGACAGACGCGCCGAACGACGCGTCGTCGACGGGCGCTTCGAGCTGGAGGCCCGTCTCGGTGGTGGTGGGATGGGGACGGTCTGGCGCGCCAGGGACCTGGTGCTGCACCGGCTGGTGGCGGTCAAGGAGGTCCGCCCGCCCGACCGCGACCTCGCCGAGTACGACCCCGAGGGCGCGCGGCTGCTGCGCGAGCGGGTGCTGCGCGAGGCGAGGGCGCTGGCCAGGATCGACCACCCGAACGTCGTGACCATCCACCACGTGGTCGACGGCGGCGAAGGCACGTACCCCTGGCTGGTCATGGAGCTGGTGAGCGGCGGCTCCCTGGCCGACCGGCTCGCCCAGGGGCCGATGGCTCCGGCCGAGGCGGCCCGCCTCGGCCGCGGTGTGCTGGCCGCGCTCACCGCCGCGCACGACGCCGGTATCCAGCACCGCGACGTCAAGCCCGCCAACGTGCTGCTGCGACCGGACGGGCGCCCGGTGCTGACCGACTTCGGCATCGCGGCGATCCGCGAGTCGACCACCCTCACCGCCACCGGCTCCATCATCGGCACGGCCGACTTCATGGCCCCGGAACGCATCACCGGCCAGGAAGGCGGCGCCGCCTCCGACCTGTGGTCGCTGGCGATGATGCTGTACGCGGCCGTGGAGGCCCGGCACCCGTTGCGCCGTGCCACCACACTGGCCACCCTCGCCGCGGTCCTCCACGAGGACGTACCACCTCCGGTGCGGGCCGGTGCCCTGGGCGAGGTGCTGATGAGCGTGCTGGTACGGGACCCGGCGGCACGTCCGTCCGCCGCCGAACTGGACCGCGGGCTGGCGGAGATCGAGTCGCGGCCGACGAGCACTCCGGCCTCCGCCAGGGACGAACCCACGTCCTACCCCCTCACCCCACCGCACGCACCACCGCCGACCGGCTTCGGACCGCCGGTGCGCATAGCACCCCAACCGCCCACGGCACCGGTGTCGACGACACGCCGACGCGGCACGGGTACGACGGTGCTGAGGGCCGTCTCAGGCGTCTCCCTCGTCGGCGCCCTGGGCCTGCTGTGGTGGCTGCTGCCCCTGGACGACAACACGGGCGACAGCCTGGGCACCGGACCCTCGACCTCCACGTCGGCCTCCACATCGGCGTCCGCGCCGACGTCATCGCCCCGGACCCCGGCGCAGTCGGCGACGGAATCGCCGCCGCGGGAGACCGCACCGGCCGGCTCGATGCTCACCCCGGACAACATCCGGACGGCCGTCAAGGCACTGGAGGACGAGACGGGCCGGGACAGGTTCGGGGACTTCACCGTCTACGACGACTACGTGATGGCCCGGGTGATGGTGGAGAACAGCGACACCAAGTACGACAGCTACACGTACCGTCCGGGCACCGGCGTCGAGGAGGGAATCATCAAGAGCTCCCTGTCGGGCGGCGACCAGCCGTTCAGCCTCGACGGCTTCGACTGGGACAAGGTCCCCGCGCTGCTCCAGCAGGCGGGCAGGAAGCTGAACGTCCCGGACCCGGAGAACCGCTACGTGACGGTGCGACCGCCCAACGACCTTTTCGGCCGACCGGCGGGACTGGCCGTCTACCTGACCGACGACTACGGCTCCGGCTATCTGACGGCGACCCCGCAGGGGAAGGTCACCGAGGTGTTCCCCGCCGAGAACTGACGGGTGACGACCGGCCGGCTCTGAGGGGGAGGGGGCGACTTGAATGCTGCGGAGAGATGAACCCAGCGGCCTGCGCTGGACAGCCGACGCCTACGACGTCAGCTTCACGCTCACGCTCAGCGAAGGTCTCACGCCGCACGAACTGCTGCGCGGCATCGGCGCCGAGGAACCCCACATCGTCCCGCTGACCCGCTCCGCGGCCTATGAGTTGCTGACCCGGGACCGGGACGACCACCTCAGTGACCTCGACTTCGTGAACTGGGAAGACGAAGCGGCGATCGCCCGTCTGACGGACGGGCACTTCCTCCCCGACCCGCCGGAAACGATCGTCCGAGCGGGCTCGGTGGCGGGTTGGGCGTACGCGCTGGAGGAATTCCACTGCCGCACCGGGGCGTACCTCGCCGCGCTGTCCCGGCGCGGGCGCGCGTTCAGCGTCCATCGCAACGCCAAGGGCTTCAGCCGGATCGGTCATGCCCGCCATGGCAGACCGGTGACGTCGTTCGAGCCCGGCCTGCCGCACCTGACGAACGGCGCCCCACCCGAAGCGGCGCTCGCCTTCGTTCCCACCGAGGACGAGGCCGGCGACGTGTCCTTCCTGAGGTTCCTGGAGGATGCACTCGGCCTGTGGATCTCCTGGGAGGAGACAGAGGCAGCCTTGCCGTCGGCCGCGTTCACCGCAGCACACCGGCACATCGCCGCAAGCCGCGACCCGGTTCCGGGCCTCGGTGGACCCGGCCGTTGAGTTCGTGGCGCGAGCCGAACACGCCGTCCGGGAAGCAATGTGAGGCCTCACCCCAGGGCCGTGGCGGTACGGGAGCGGGAGTCCAGGAACGCGGTGATCTTGCTGGGGGTGAACACCCACAGCACCTGGTGGATGCCCTCCTTCGAGGCCGTGACGGTCAAAAAGACGGGAGGGTGTCCCTCGCGGCCGAGCAGCACGCCGGGGCGGCCGTTGGCGGTGACCGGCTCCGTCTCCACGCCGCCGCCCCAGAACTGCCGGTGCACCGACAGCATGGCCACCCGCGCCGCGCCCAGTACCGGGATGCGGGCACAGCCCCGGATGCCGTTGCCGTCGGACAGGCTGAGGGCGTCGGGCGTGAGGAGGGCCTCCAGCGAGGCCACGTCCCCGGTCCGGGCCGCCGCGACGAAGGCGTCCAGCAGGCGTCGGTGCTCCGCGGCGTCCACCGACTCCGGTGCTCCGTCCAGCAGATGCCGGCGAGCCCGGCTCACGATCTTCCGCACGTTGGCGGGGCTCAGCTGGAGCATGGCGGCGATCTCGGGATAGCCGTAGTCGAACGCCTCGCGCAGCACGTAGGCGGCGCGCTCGGTGGGATTCAGCTTCTGGAGCACCAGCAGCAGCGCCAACTCCAGCGCCTCCGCGCGCTCGGCGCCCAGCTCCGGGTCGGCGCTCGTGTCGACGGGCTCGGGCAGCCAGGGCCCGATGTAGGCCTCCCGCCGTACGCGCGCCGACTGCGCCACATTGATGGCCAGCCGGGTCGCGGTCGTCGACAGGAAGGCCGCCGGGCTGTCCACCACGGAACGGTCGGTCATCTGCCAGCGCAGCCACGCCTCCTGGACCACGTCCTCGGCCTCGGTCACGCTGCCGAGCACCCGGTAGGCGATGCCGAACAGACGCCTCCTGTGCCGCAGGAACACCGACACGGCGTCGTCGAGGTCGCCGTTCGTGCGGGTCGGTCGCGCGGCACCGCTGTCACCGGACGTCACGACTGCTCCTCTCGCCTCATCGCCCGCCTCTTCGCCATGGAATCGCAGGCCGCCCTCAGCATCGGTTCCAGGAGCGTAGTTTGTCGGGATTGACGGTCACCCAGACCAGGGCGACACGGTGATCGGCGACGTCGAGGCCGATGACCGCGGCCACCTGGTGGCCGTAGCGGACGACGAGACCCGTACGCCCGTTGACCGACTGCGCCGCCACGCCGGTGCCGGGTCGGCCGGCCACCGACGTCAGCAGGGTGCGTGCGACGGCGCGGCCCCCGTGTACCGGCCGGTCCGGGGCCCGCACCTTGCCCCCGCCGTCGAAGTACGCGGTGGCGTCCGCGCACAGCAAAGCCGTCAACGCCTCCTCGTCCGACCGAAGGCACGCCCGTGCGACGGCACGCGTCAAAGCGTCCTGCTCCCGTGCCGGGACCGGGCGGGACTGCCGCGCCCTCAGCCCGTGCCGGGCCGAGTCGGCGGGGTCGACGCATTCCGGCTCGTTCCGTCCGGAGCCCTCCGCGTCCGCGTCCGAAGCCGTCGCGAACACCGCACCTCGCACGATTGCCGCCCGTTCCGGCGACGCGGGCCCCTCCCATGCCGGCGCCAGCCTTTCCCATGCCTCCGCCGGTCCCTCGCACGCCTCCGCCGGCCCCTCCCACGCCTCCGCCGACCCCTCCCATGTCGGCGCCGCACCCTCACGCGCCTCCGCCGCCTCTCCCCACGCCTCCGCCTGTTCTCCCCACCCTTCCTGCGGCCCTGCGCCGACGTCCGCTGTCGTGACCCCGGCCGTGCCGATCCGTGTGCCGTCCGTACCCCGGCCCGAAGCCGCCAGCCTCCGCAGAGAGCACCGGCCCGCGCATCGCGCCAGCCACGACCGGGGCCGCGTGATCTCCCGTCGCGCCGTGTCCCGCAGCCCGTACCAGTGCCGGTACACCTCGTCGACGACCCGCTCCGCCTCACCCGGCCCACCCGCGTCACCCAGCACGGACAACGCCACGTCCAGCAGGTACCGGCGCTCCTCGACCAGCTCCGCGATCGGCACCGCTTCGACGTCCTCCACACGCCCACCTCCCCGCGTCCCGGCAGTTCCGGTCACCGGCCCGTCCCACGGAGCGGACGCACCGGTCGGCACCGCCCCCGGTCGCCGCGTCATACTCCCCGGATGAACACGCACGCCATGGAAGAGGCCCGGGGCTGGCTCGCCGAGCAGGGAGTACGGCAGGGCGCCGACGGCTGGATCTCCGCCGCCGCGCCCGACGAGCCGCTCACCGCCGGTCAGGTCGCGCACACCTGGGCCGGGGACGTGTTCACCGACGACGCGCTGGACCCCGTCGGCCAAGTGCGCCTGGCGTTCGGCCTGTTGGACCTCCTCGACGAGTACTGGGTGACGTGCGGGATCCGGATGGCCCACCTCGGCCCGGACGGGCCCCTGCCCGCCGACGCCCTGTGGGACGGCTACCGTCGGCGGCTGGAGGCCGACCGGGACGCGGAGGCCGTCATGTACTCGCTCTGGGTCGACTGGTTCGAGGACCGCGGCACCGCCGGCACGGCCTTCGGCGAGGTGCTCGGGCACGACATCGACCGCGTGGTGGCCGAAGGCTCGCAAGTTCTGCTCCGCCGGGCCCGGCGGGTGCTGGAGTGCTCGGGTCCGGTGCCGTGGCCGGTGAAGGCGTCCGTGTACGACACCGCCGTACGGCTTCCCGCGCTGCATCCGGCGCTCTTCAAAGGCCTGCTGGCCGGCTACCACGATGCCTACGGGGATCTGGAACCGGCCGCCGCCCTGGCCCTCCTGGAGCGGCTGCGTCTGCCGGCGGGCACACCGCATGTCGAGGAGCTGCGCTGCGTACTCGCCGCCGGGCAGGCGAACCACCGGCGCGCACCCGGAGCCTGGGACGCGGCCGTGCGGGCCCGCCCCTGAGGCGTGCGGGTGCCGGCTCGTGGCCGCGGCGGCGGCTCCGTGCCGCGCCGCCGGCGCCCCTGCCTCCGCGTTCGCGTCCGGGCCGTGGCAGGGGCGGCCGGCGTCCGGGTTCACTGCCGAGCGAGCCAGTCGGCGAACCGGGTCTCGGCGATGTGCGCGTCCGGCCCCGGCAGGAGCGTGGAGCCCTGCAGCTCGGCACCCCAGTAGGTGGCCTCCGGGGCGGTGACGATCTTGCGGGGGTCGTCGACGGCGGTCAGCCCCACGCGGATGAACTCCTCGAGCTCGAAGACCTCGGGGCCCGCGACCTCCACCACACCGCCGACCGGAGACCCGGCCGCGGCGCGGGCGACGGCCGCGGCCACGTCGTCGGAGACGATGGGCTGGATCTTCCCGGCGGGCAGCCGCACGGTGTCGCCGTCGGTCACCCCGTCGGCGAGCCCCTTCGCGAACTCGAAGAACTGCGTGGCGTGGACGATGGTGTACGGAACCCCGGACGCCTTGATCAGCTCTTCCTGGGCCAGCTTGGCACGGAAGTACCCGCTCCCCTGGAGGCGGTCGGTGCCGACCACGGACAGGGCCACGTGGTGCCCAACGCCCGCCTCGCGCTCCGCCTGGAGGAGGTTGGTCGTGGACGTGCGGAAGAACTCCATGACCGCCGCGTCCTCGAAGGAGGGGGAGTTCGACACGTCGACCACGACCGACGCGTCCTTGAGGGCAGCGGCCAGCCCTTCGCCCGTCAGCGTGTCGACTCCGGTGCTGGGTGCGGCGACGACCACCTGGTGTCCGTGCTCCTCCAGCCGGCCGACCACCTTCGAACCGATGAGCCCGGTGCCACCGATCACTACGACCTTCATCACGGCTTCCTCTCGCGTTGTCCTGGGAATTTCGCCCCGCACCAGAGGAGACCGGGCAGCGGCCCTTCCTGTGACACCGGCGTGCGCGGCATCCAGGGCGCGTGCGTCAGGAGCCCGTGGCGGCCCGGTCGGACTCGCTGCGCAGCACACAGAACTCGTTGCCTTCCGGGTCGGCGAGGATCGCCCAGCCGGAGCCGTCGGGACGGCGGTGATCGGCGACGAAGGCGGCGCCGAGGCCCAGCAACCGGTCCACCTCCTGATCGCGCGAGGTCTCCGGGCGCAGACACAGGTGGATGCGGTTCTTGACCGTCTTGGGTTCGGGCACCTGGTTGAAGTAGAGCACCGGGCCCTCCGCCAGCTGCACCTGCGTCTCCCGGCTGCCCGGTCCGTCCTCGGGATGCAGCGGACAGCCGGTCACCCCGCTCCAGAACCGGGCCAGCTCATAGGCGTCCGCACAGTCGATCGCGATGTTCTGCACTACCGAAACCATGACGGTGAGCCTCCCCGATCTTCGCGCCGGACACCACCGAGCCGGGCCTCCCGGCTGACGGGAAGCGCTTCTCAGCCGGTACGGAGGACCCGGAAGCGAGCGGGTTCCGCCGGATCGCGGTCCACGACCTGGATCGAGGCCCCCGTCCCCTGCCAGACGCCGATGCCCGGCGTGCGGGAGAACCCGATCCGGCCGCGCGTGCCCTCGACCGCCACGTCCGGCCAGGACGCGGCGACGGCGGCCCGGTCCGTGCCCCGCGACCGCAGCACGGCGGCGAGGACCAGGATCGAGTCGTAGCCCTCGAAGGCGACGAAGGACGGCGCGGTGGCCAGGCGCTCGCGCAGGGCCGTCTCGACGCGTGCCCCGAGCGGGGTGAGTCGCTCGGGGAGGTAGCGCAGGAACGGGATCGCGGTGCCGTCGGCGCCCAGCGACGCCGCCCAACCGGCGAACTCGGGCTGTCCCGCCGGAGCGCCCAGCAGGAGCTGGTCGAGGCGCCGGTCGCGGCGGACGGCCCTGACGATCGGCACGGCGGGTTCCGGTTGGCCGGCCAGCAGCAGGAGGGCCGTGGCGCGCCGGTCGACGACCGCGTCGCACACGGCGGTGGGGGTGAGCTCGCGCAGGTCGAGTTCGGCGACCGAGCCGCCGTGCGCGGCGAAGTGGTCCCGCAGGACGCCGGCACCGGCCGCCCAGTAGGCGCTCGGCTGGGTGGCCACGGCGATGCGACGGTGGCCCGCGGCGAGCAGGTGGTCCGCGTAGACCCGCCAGCCGCGCGACTGCGGCGGCGCAAGACGCGCGACCCAGTCCGTCGGCCGCTCCGTGAGCACGTCGAGCACGGCCGACGAGCAGAGGAACGGCAGACCGAGCGCGTCGGCCCGGGTGGCCGCGGCGCGCGCGACGACGCTGTGGTACTCCCCGACCAGGGCGGCCACCCCACGGCTCGCCAGCTCGTCCACGGCCGCCGCGGCCCGCTCCGGATCGGCCGCGGTGTCCCGGACCACGAGGTCGAGTCGCGCACCGGCGATCCCCCCGTCCGCGTTGACCTCGCGAACGGCCGACTCGACGCCGGCGAGCAGGTGTTCACCCGCCTCGACCCAACCGGGCCGGGTCAACGGCACGAGAACGCCGACCTGCACGGCCGGCGCGTCCTCCCGCTCCGCCGCGGAGGGCGAAGGCGACTGTGATGGCGTCGAGTTCATGTGCGGGTGTTCCTCCCCTGGAGCCACGGCACTTCGGTGGCGCGTCATCTGGTCCGGACGCGACGCCACCATGATCCACGGTGGTGGCCCGGGACGGGGCCGGAGCCGGTGAACCTCGCGGTGGCCGATTCTCGACGGCGCGGACGCCGGGATTCCGATCCTCGAACTGTTGTGCAGGTTGTGTGTTCTCTTTCTGTCTAGACTCTGGAGCTCGTACGGAGAGGGAGCACGTGTGAGTGAACAGGCAGGCCCCGTCTGCCCGGAGTGCGGGACGGCCCGGGCCGCGGACGGAACCCCGGCGTGCACCTGCGCTCGCCGCGCCTCCGACGCCCACCGTGCCGGTCGTACCGCGGAGGCCGCGGCCGCGGAGGACTTCGATCCGGTCCGCATACGGCCGTTCGTCGAGGTCGGTGACGACGGGGACGCGTCCGACGTACGCGATGCCCCCGCCGCCCCGGGCGATCCGGCGGCCGAACCGGCCGACGGCGTGGGGGAGTTACCGTCGCCCGCTTCCTTACCCGAGGTGCCTGTCACGACGAGCGCGGCCGAACCCGGGCCGCACGGGCTTGGCCGCGCTCGTCGTCCGGACGGCACCGCACGACAGCGCCGCGGGCGACGGACCCTGCTGACCATCGGACTGGGAGCGGCCGGAGGCGCCGTGCTGACGGGATGCCTCGTCGGCGGACTGTTCTGGTACGACGGCCCCGACCGCGACGATTCCCTGTCCGGTGGGGTACGCGCGGGTCTGCCGGACGAGCAGGCGTCGGAGACCGTCGCCCCGTCCCCGGCCACCTCCCGGGCGGCGTCCCCCACACAGCCCGCCACCTCCGCCACCGCCTCGGCGGAGCCCTCCGCCACCGGTGGTCCGCCCACCCCGACCGGCACCACGGGCCCGACCGCGACGGCGTCCGGTGCCACCCCGACCGCCACGGGCGGCGGCCCCACACCGAGCTCTTCCGGGGGCCAGACCCCCGTTCTCCGCCCGGGCGACAGCGGCCCGGAGGTCGTCGAACTCCAACTCCGGCTGCGCCAGGTCGGCCTGTACGGCGGAGAAGCCGACGGCACGTACGACGATGAAGTGCAGAGCGCCGTCCGCGGCTACCAGGTCACCCGCGTGATCCTCGGCGACGAGTCGGGCGTGTACGGCCCACGGACCCGGGCGGCCCTCGAATCCGAGACCTCGGAACCATGACGGACGGCATGCGCTGACGCCGGCGTCGACGCCGCCATACGGCGTCGACGTCTCCCCGAGAGGCGGGTGACGCAGCCGAATCCGTTACGCATGCAACCCGGACCCCACGCCGACGGTGTTACAGGGAGGAGCTAGTGCGCGCCTGACCAGCGCGCGGCAGTGGAAGGAATCGGGGGAACGCAGGGTGCGTGCGACGACCAGTGCCTGTACGCCCACCGCCGATCGAAGAGAGGCGGCGCGGGACGTGGACCGGGAATCGGGGGACGGCGCGGGAGGGAGCGGCTGGAGTGAGCCTCCGGGGGACGAACTACAGGACTTCGAGACGTACGCGGCTGTTCGCTGGCCGCGGCTGCTGCGGACGGCGTATCTGCTGACCAACACCGCTCAACCAGGTCTCCCACGAAGCATTCAACGACCCGCAGGTACCAAAAGAAACGGCGTCTTACACGATCTGGCAGAACACCAGCACGCCGGACACGTACTACTCGTGCTCGGACGTGGTGTTCCCGGCGGCGAAGGAGCAGAGCGGGCAGGGCGGCGCTCCGTCGCCGTCGAAGACGGCGCCGTCGCGGGAGACCTCGCCTGCGGCCTCGGCGACCGCCTCTGCCTCGGCCTCGGGTGCCGCCGAGGCCCGTACGGCCCAGAGCCCGACGCCGACCGCCGGGTCCCGTGCGTCGGCCAGGAGCGCCGACGCCGCCCCGGTGGCGGCCGCGGACGGCACCGGCTCGGGGCCGTCCGCTCCCATGGTGGCGGGCGGCGCCGCCGCGGTGCTGGTGCTCACCGGGGGCGCCGCCCTGGCGCTGCGCCTGCGCCGACGCTGAACGACTGGCGCGGACAGGTCAGTTGACGAAGACCGCCGCGCCGTCGGAGGTGGCGACCGGGGCGTACTTCGCGGTCCAGAAACCGCTGCTCGGGCAGAGCGAGGAGCCGGAGGTCCTGGTGAACTGCTGGTTGGTGAACTGGATGCTGTTGTCGGCGTTGGCCGCCGTGCCGGAGAGGCTGCCGTTCGCCGCCTGGTAGACACAGGTGACGCTGCCCAGCAGGGTCCTGAGCACGACGGTCGTCTGGATGGCGCCGGCGCTGCCCGGGGAGACGGTGACGGTGCCGTCGGAGGCCACGGTGGTGGTGTACGCCAAGTTGTTGACCGTGACGCTGTTGACGCCGAGCACGCCCACGTTGTTCGAGGTGCAGTTGCTGAAGGTGTGCCCGGTGAGCGTCTCGGAGGCGGTGCCGGGGGCGGCCGGGTTGCTGTCGACCGTCGCGGTGAACTGCGAGGTGGTGCAGGTGATGCCCGTGGTGCCGGTCGCGCTGGAGTAGAGGGTCGCGGTGGTGCCGCTCGCCAGGGACGCGGTGAGGCCGGTGTTCTCGGCGACGGCGTCGCCGCCCGCGGAGCCGGTGGTGAGGACGTTGTCGGCGGCCGACGCCGGGCTCATGCCCGACAGGGCGAAGGCGGCGACGGCGGCGGTGAGGGTGAGCAGGGAACGCGTACGCATGTGGGGATGCCTCTTTTCCGAGGTGAGGGGGGTTGGGGATGTGGGGGGGGTGGAGATGTGGGGGGTGGGTCGGGTGGGGGTGCGGACGCGGCGCGGCGTCCGCCGTCGACGGCCCGTGACGCCTTCTCCGTACGTCACGGACCGGCGACGGCGACCGACCGGTCAGCGGCCGGGGATCGTGGGGTGGTCCCCGGCCGAGCCGGGCGGGAGGCGGCACCCCGGCACGGGCCAGGGGGGAAGAGACCGTGCGGGTACCGGCGGGAGGAGCGGGCACAGGTGGTGTGCCCGGAGACGGACAGGACGTCCGGGAGACGCGGCCAGTGCCGCGCAGCGGATCCGGCGCCACGGATCCGGGTCGAGCCAGGCAAGTTGTAGACCTGATGCTCAGTCAACGTCAAGCAGGTGTACGGGAGTTGACGCTATGTCAATAGCGGTGGCTGGGGTCACGGGCCGACTCGACCCACAGGTGAGGCACAACCGACACCCTTTTTCCACAACTCCCTTGACCCTTAAATGTAACCACCGGTAACTTCCTCGGCAGCTACTGCGGAGTACGAGAAAGCCCTTGCATCCGCCGGGAGTTGCGAGGAGTCGCGCGCCGCCTGCGCTGTCCGCGCCAGGACAACGTGCCATTGACGCCAGACCGCACTGTCTATGCCCTGGGAGCACACATGGCCTCGTCTTCGGACGCCACTTCGGCCGCCGACAACACACCAGAGAGCGCGGAAAGCCCTTCCGCGCAGGAGCCCGCCAGACGCGGGCGGGTCCGGGCACGCCGGGCCGCCGTGATGGCCGTGCCGGCCACGCTGGTCGCCGCCACGCTGGCGGTGCTGACCGCGGAGGGCGCGCTGGGCGTGCAGTTCGCGATCTCCGGTATGCCGTTCACGGTCACCGCCAAGGAGCTGAACGGCACCGGCTTCGAGCAGTTCGGCGCCCTGGACAACATGGCGGAGAACAGCCCCAACGCGGGCGACACCGGGGGCCAGGTGCTGGTGGTCACCTCCGCGATCAAGAACGCGACGCTGGACAGCCTCTGCCAGAGCGTCGACCTCGGCGGGACCAACCTGCTCATCACGGCGGGCAGCGGATCGCAGAAGGTCAAGGCGACCGACCTGACCACCGACTCCACCGAGCTGTCCGGTGACGCCGACTTCAACAACATCGAGATCGGCAACGATGCCAGCACGCTCACCAAGGCCGGGGTCAAGGGGCCGATCGGCGTGTTCAGCCAGCAGTCGGACACGGTGCACATCGCCAACCTCCGGCAGACCAACTATGCGACCACGGCCGGGGTGTTCAAGCTTCCGGGCCTGAAGCTCCGTTTCAGCAGCTCGGGTTGCTGATGTCGGACACGGACACCCCGCGTCGGGGAGTGCGGTCGGCCTTCCGCAAGTGGCGGGCCGGCCGTCCGTTCTGGGGCGGGCTGCTGCTCGCCCTGGGCGGGGCGGAGATCCTGCTCACCGAGAAGGCGTCACTGAAGGTCGTCCTGCACATCGGCATGCAGGGCCTGGCCGGCTATCTCCTGCCGGCGCTCATGCTGCTGTTGGGCCTGCTGATCCTGTTCAACCCCACCCAGCGTCTCTTCTACTCGATCACCGGCGTCCTGCTCGCCCTGGGCACCTGGCTGACCTCGAACCTCGGGGGCTTCTTCATCGGCCTCCTGCTCGGCGTCACCGGCAGTTGCCTGGCCTTCGGCTGGCTGCCGGACCAGGAACCGCGGGTGAGCCGCAGGAAGCGGCGCAGGGCGGCACGGGAGGCGAAGGCCGCGACGGGGCTCGGCTCTGTCGGAGGTGTCGGCTCCGGCGTGCCTGTCGGCCCCCTCGGACCGGAGGCCGGGGAACCGGCGTGACGACGAGGGTCCAGGCCGGCGCAGGCCCATGACGGCGAAGGTCCGGGCCGGCGCAGGCCGGTGACGGCGAAGGCCCAGACCGGCGCACGCCCGTGACGGGGAAGGTCCGGGCCGGCGCAGGCCGGTGACGGCGAGGGCCGGTGAGCCGTGGGGACAGAGCGGCGGCAGGAAAGCACCGCCGCCGAGCCGTGTCGGCCCCGTCCGGCTCGGCGGACACACCGGACCCGCCTGGCCCCGCGAGCCCGCCCGTGCACACCTGCCCGCCCTCGGGGTCCCGTCCTCCCCACCACCCCACCCCCCTGCGCCTTCGACCACCCGCCCGTTTCCGGCCAGAGCCCTCGTGCACCCTCGCGCACCCCGCGCCCGTCCCCCTAGCGTGGCCGTGACGCACCGCAGCCCGGGCCGGCCGGGGTGGCCGTGTCGTGCCGTCCGGAGACCCCGAGCCGGGGCCCGGGAGCCCACGGGACAGGGGGAGTTCGATGGAGTTCAAGGACCCGGTCGTGATCGACCCGACCGGTCGTGACATCCACGGCGAGGCCGCGCGGATACGGGAACGTGGCCCCGTCACCCCGGTCGAACTGCCCCACGGGGTACCGGCCTGGGCGATCAGCAGCCCCGCGCTGCTGCGCCGGCTGCTCGCCGATCCGAGGGTGTCGAAGGACCCGCGGCAGCACTGGCCGCGCTGGATCGAGGGCGGCATCACGCCGGACTGGCCGCTGTTCACCTGGGTCGCCGTGCAGAACATGTTCACGGCCTACGGCAACGACCACAGGCGGCTGCGGAACCTCGTCGCGAAGGTGTTCACCGCCCGCCGTACCGCCGCCCTGCGACCGCGTGTCGAAGCCATCGCCGATGCCTTGCTGGACCGCGTCGCCGAGGCCGGCGAGGGCGGCCGAGTCGTCGACCTGCGCAAGGAGTTCTGCTACCCGCTGCCCATCCAGGTCATCGGCGAGCTGCTCGGGCTGCCGGAGGAGCAGGGGCCGGAGCTGCGGGCCGTGGTGGACGGCGTCTTCCACACCTCCGCCGACCCCGCCGAAGTGGCCGACATCTACGCCAGGTTCTACGCCGCCATGCATCAACTCGTCGCGACGAAGAGGGCGTTGCCGGGCGACGACCTCACCTCCGCGCTGATCGCGGCCCATGACGACGACGGCTCCCGCCTCAGCGAGCAGGAGCTGCTCGACACCCTGGTCCTCATGATCAGCGCCGGGCACGAGACCACGGTGAACCTGCTCGACAACGCGGTCCACGCCCTGCTCACCCACCCCGCCCAGCTCGCCCTGGTGCGCGGCGGGCAGGCGTCCTGGGACGACGTGATCGAGGAGACCCTGCGTGCCGAGGCACCGGTGGCGAGCCTGCCGCTGCGGTACGCCGTGACCGACCTGGAGCTGGGTGAGCTGGGCGGCCCCGAGGGCGCCGTGATCCACGCGGGCGAGGCGATCCTCGCCGCGTACGCCGCCGCCGGGCGCGACCCGGAGCATCACGGCGAGGACGCGGACGTCTTCGACGTCACCCGGGCCGACAAGGACCATCTCGCCTTCGGGTACGGCGCCCATCACTGCCTGGGCGCCCCGCTGGGTCGCCTGGAGGCGCGCGTGGCGCTGCCCGCCCTCTTCGGCCGCTTCCCGGACCTCACGCTCGCCGTGCCGCCCGCGGGCCTCGAACCGGTGGACTCGTTCATCTCGCACGGGCACGTCCGGCTGCCGGTCCGCCTGAGCTGACCGGCCGCCTCACCCCGCGGCGGCGGGGGGCTCCACCGGGGTCTGCGGTACCGCTTCCGCCGCGGTCGGCGTCACCGACGTCGTCGCCGCGGGGTCGTCCTTCATCGCCTGCGCCTCGCTCTTGAGGATGCGCATGGACCTGCCGAGCGCCCGCGCGGTGTCGGGCAGCTTCTTCGAGCCGAACAGCACGATCACGACGATCGCCACTATCAGCAGGTGCCAGGGTTCCAGTCCGTTGCGGAGCACGGCTGCGGCCTCCCATTTCCGGTCGCCCCGGAGTCGCCTGAGTTCTCTCAACTCACTCTTACGTCGGTCGCGCACACTGGCGTCGGCCGCCCGTCGGATGACGGTTGCTGTCGTACGCAACTGTACAACCGGGACTTAGGCGACAAATCCCATCAATGTGCAAAAAGGGCGCGGATGACGATCACCAGTGCGGGGAGGCCGGCACCCCCGCGGCACCGGCAGGAAGGGTCCGGCGGTCGCCGCCGGACGGGCCGTCGCCGGGGCCACCGGATACGCGTGGCGCTCGCCGTCTGCCTCTCGCTGCTGGTCCTCGCGACCGCCGGCGCGGGCTGGCTCTACCTGAAACTGGACGGGAACATCAGCACCTTCGACTCGGGCGGGGTCTCCGACGACCGGCCCCGGGCCGGTTCCTCACGGGGCGAGAACATCCTGCTCATCGGCTCCGACGCACGCACCGGCGGCAACGCGGCCCTCGGCGGCGGCGACAAGGACGACATAGGGCGCTCCGACACCACGCTCCTGCTGCACGTCTACGCCGACCACCGGCACGCGCTCGCGGTCTCCATCCCGCGCGACACCCTGGTCACCGTCCCGCCCTGCAAACTGCCCGACGGCAGCTGGACCAGGACGCAGACCGACACGATGTTCAACGCGGCGTACTCGGTGGGCGAGACCGCCAAGGGCAACCCGGCCTGCACCCAGAACACCGTCGAGCACCTCACCGGTCTGCGCGTGGACCACACGGTCGTCGTCGACTTCAAGGGCTTCGCCCGGCTCACCGAGGTGGTGGGCGGGGTGCGGGTGTGCGTGCCGCAGGACGTCCACGAGAAGGACCTCGACCCGCACCGGACGACCCCCGGCAGGCTGCTGTTCAAGAAAGGGGTGCAGACCGTCTCCGGGCAGAAGGCGCTGGACTACGTGCGCCTCCGGCACGGCATCGGCGACGGCTCCGACATCGGCCGCATCAAGCGCCAACAGGCTTTCGTGGCAAGCCTGTTGAAGGAAGTGAAGAGCAAGGGCCTCACGCCGTCCCACCTGCTCCCGCTCGCCGACGCGGCCACCGAGTCCCTCACCGTCGACAGCGGGCTCGGCTCCGCCGGCAAGCTCATCTCCTTCGCGATGTCCCTGAAGGACGTCGACCTGCACAACACCAAGTTCGTCACCCTGCCCTGGCGGTACGACGGTTCACGCGTCGCGATCGTCGAACCGGACGCCGACGCCCTGTGGGCGGCCCTGAGGTCCGACCGCACGATCGACGGCAGGAACGCCACGGGCAGGACGAGGACGACGCCGACCGCACCGGCGTCCGCCGCCCCCGTGACGGGCGCCGGCATCGCCGTCGGCGTCTACAACGGCACCACCGTCACCGGTCTCGCCGCCCGCGCCGCCGCCACGCTCACCTCCGACGGCTTCACCGTCACCGGTACGGCGACGGCTGCCGACCAGGACCACACCACCACCCTCGTCGAGTACGGCCCCGGCGAGGAGACCCGGGCCCGCACGGTGGCCGAGGTCTTCCCGGGCGCCGCCCTGGAGTCCGTCACGGGGCCCGGCATCAGTGTCGTCCTGGGACGGTCGTACGCCACCGCGGCCGGCCCCACCACCACCGCGACCGCCGTCCCCAGCCAGGTCGCGGACGGCGCACGCTCCGCGGACGACGACCCGTGCTCGAATCTGACGTACGGCTGAGCCCCGCTGAGACCATCACGATGCGGCACCGAGAAGTCACTACCAGCGGCTGATCACTTGACTACCGGCGGTCACACGCGGTTGGCTCCGGACCAGTGAAGGTTCAACAGGCCGACGCACACCCGCGTTTCGGCCTCACTTCGCGTTCCACCTGCTCGGCCGCACAGTGAGGTGCCGCACCCTCATGATCACCACTTCCCCACCCCAGGCATCTTCCAGATCCGGCGCGTCCGTGCGTGCAGCCGTCGCCACCGCGACCGCCCTTCTGCTGCTGGCCGGCTGCTCCGGTTCTGGTTCCGCTTCCGGTTCCGCTTCCGACCAGGCGCGGCTCGGTGCGGAGGCGGCGAAGGGGGCGATGAAGGTCGCTCTGATCACCCACGGAGGCGAAGGGGACGCCTTCTGGGAGCTGGTGCGCAAGGGGGCGGAGGCGGCAGCCGCGAAGGACGGGGTCGCACTGACCTACGTGAGCGACTCCGACCCGGTGCGGCAGGCGCAGTCGGTGCGGGACGCCATCGGGGACCGGGTGGACGGGATCGCGGTGACGCTGGCCAAGCCGAACGCGATGAAGGCGCCGGTCGCCGAGGCCAGGGCGGCGGGCATCCCCGTCGTCGGGCTCAACTCCGGTATCGACGCCTGGACGTCGCAGGGCCTGTTGCAGTACTTCGGCCAGGACGAGACCGTCGCGGGCGCCGCCGTCGGGGACAGACTCGACGGGCTCAAGGCCAAGCACGCGCTGTGTGTCATCCACGAGCGGGGCAACGTGGCACTGGAGGCGCGCTGCGCCGGGGTGAAGAAGGCGTTCGGCGGCGAGACCGAGAACCTGTACGTGGAGGGCACCGACGCCGAGGCCGTCGACGCCGTCCTCACCGCCCGGCTGCGCCAGGACCCCGGCATCGACGAAGTCGTCACCATGGGCGCGCAGTTCGCGCTGGACGCGGTCGGGTCGGTGAAGGCGGCCGGCAGCAGGGCGCGGGTCGCCACCTTCGATCTCAACAAGGACCTGGTCCAGGCCGTGCGGAACGGGTCCGTGCAGTTCGCGGTGGACCAACAGCCCTATCTCCAGGGCTATCTCGCGGTCGACTCGCTGTGGCTGTACCGGACCAACGGCAACGTCAGCGGCGGGGGTGTGGCACCCGTACTGACCGGCCCCGCGTTCGTGACCCGGAGCAATGTCGCGGCCGTGGCGAAGTTCGCCGCCGCCGGGACCCGCTGAGCGGGCCCCCACTCCGCTCGAACTCCCCACCTCCCCCTCCCTGCTGATCGCCCAAGGACGACCATGTCTGAACGGACGGGCCCCCGGCGCCGGCGCCGCCTCGGCTCCATACGGCTCTCCCTGATCCTCCTGGCGCTGGTGCCCGGCGTCACCCTCGCCGCCATGTGGGGTGTGACGACCACCCAGATGTTCTCCGAGGGCCTCAGGCTGCGCGCGCAGACGGAACTGAGCCGCTCGACCGGCGCCATGGGCACCGAGGCCACGCTCGCGCTCCAGGGCGAACGGGCCCGGTCGGCGGCCTGGTTGGCGCGCGTACCCGGGTCCCGGGCCGCCCTGGACCGGCAGCGCGCCGAGACGGACCGGGCGGTCGCGAAGCTCGTCGGCCGCGCCGAGGAGATCCAGCGGGCCCCCGACCGGGTCGCGGAACGGCTGTACTCGGTGGTGGCCTCGCTGGGCAGCCTGGAGTACTACCGCGACCAGGTGGACGACCCGGCCGACATCCCCGCCGAACAGGTCCTGGACCAGTACACGTCGATCGTCGACGGTCAGATCCACGCCTTCCAGGAGCTCTCCCAGGTCGACGACGGCGACCTCACCTCCCAGGCGGGCCCGCTGGTGGCCCTGGAGCACGCGGCGGAGCTGACCTCGCAGGAGGACGCACAGCTCACGCTCGCCTGGCCGAGCGGACACCTCGACGAGCAGGCCCGGACGCAGTTCGTCCAGCTGGTCAACACGCGCCGCTGGCTGGTCAAGGACCAGATCCTGCCCGCACTGACCGGCGACACGAAAACGGAGACCGAACGAATCCTGGCGAGCGAGGAGTGGCAGACCCTGCTGTCCGTCGAGGACCAGGTGCTCGCCGCCCGCCCCACCGACGGCACCGGCCGGGTCGCGCTGCCCGACCTGCGGAAACAGTGGACGGCCGCGCTGGACAAGGTCTCCGCCCGCTACGCGGTCCTCATCCGGCAGCAGACCTCGGGGCTGCTCACCCGCAGCGCCGACAAGGCCGACGGCCTGCTGCTGACGGCGGCCTCGCTCAGCGCCGGCGGGCTGGTCGCCCTGCTGCTGTGTGTGGGCATGTCCTGGCGGATCACCCGCTCCCTGTCCCGGCGGCTGCGCGGCCTCAGGGTCGCCACCCTGAGTCTCGCCCAGGAGCGGCTGCCCGACGTGGTCGCCCGCCTCGACCGGGGCGAGAAGGTCGACGTGGACCGGGCGGCACCCGAGCTGGACTACGGCTCCGACGAACTCGGCGCGGTGGCAAGGGCGTTCAACACCGCGCAGCGCACGGCAGTGGAGACCGCCGTCGAACTCGCCGACACCCGGCGCGGCTTCCAGAAGGTCATCCTCGGCATCGCGCGGCAGAGCCAGAACCTGGTCAACCTCCAGCTGAGCCGCCTCGACACTCTCGAACGCCGCCACCAGGACCCCGACGTCCTCGCGGGCCTGTACGAACTCGACTCGACCGCCAGCCAGTTGCGGCGGTACGAGGAGAATCTCGTCATCATCAGCGGCGGGCAGCCCCGGCGCAGCTGGACCGAGCCGGTCGCGCTCGTCGACATCCTGCGCAGTGCGGTCGGAGAGGTCGCCGAGTACCAGCGGGTGGAGGTGCACACCGACGAGGAGCTGTCCCTGGCCCCGCCCGCCGTGGCCGACGTGATCCACCTGCTGGCCGAACTCATCGAGAACGCCACGCTGTACTCCCCCGCGCCCAGCCCGGTCGGGGTGCGGGCGGCGCTCGTCGCCAAGGGCCTGGCCGTCGAGATCGAGGACCGGGGTCTCGGTATGCCGGAGGAGGACTACGCCTCGTTCAACGCCCAGTTGGCCGAGGACCCCAAGTTCGACGTGGTGGCCCTCGCCGACGACCTCAGGCTCGGCATGTTCGTGGTCGCCAAGCTCGCCGACCGGCACGGCATCACGGTGACGCTGCGCTCGTCGCCGTACGGGGGGACCACGGCGATCGTGCTGGTTCCGCACGAGATCCTGGTCCGGGAGGAGGACGCCGAGCCCGCGGAGGCCGTGGACGCGGAGCCCCGTACGACGCTTCCGCCCCCGGAGCCCCGTACGGCCCTTCCGCCGAAGGAGCCGCGTGAACCGGCGCCCACGGAGGCCCCCGTGGCCGGGCTCTCCCCGCTCCCCCGGCGCGTCCCCCAGACCAGCCTGGCCGTGGAGCTCCGCGAGGAGGCGCCGCCCGTCGCGGACGACGACCCCGACGGCTTCACGGCGGAGCACGCGGCCTCCTCGCTCGCCGGGTTCCAGCGCGGCACGCTCCGAGCCCGGGACGCGGTCGAATCCGCTCCCACCCCCGCTTCGCACACCGACCGCTCATGAAGGACAACGCCATGACACACCCCACCCCCGCCACGCACACCGCGCTGGACCAGTTGCTCACCGGGCTCGTCGACCGGGTCGCGGACGTGACCCAGGCCGTGGTGCTCTCCGAGGACGGGCTGGTGGTCAGCAAGTCCACCGGGTTCCTGCGCGACGACGCCGAGCGGCTCGCGGCGACCGCGTCCGGGCTGATGAGCCTCAGCAAGGGCGTCAGCATGGACTTCCGGGGCGGGCCGGTGCGGCAGGCGCTCATCGAGATGGCCAACAGTTTCCTGATACTGACCTCGGCCGGTCCCGGCGCCCACCTCGTCGTGCTCACCGGGCCGAACGCGGACGTCGGCGTGGTGGCGTACCAGATGAACATGCTGGTGAAGAAGATCGGCGAGCACCTCAGCGCGGCCCCACGGACCGGCCTCGGACCCACCGGCGCGTGAGGTGAGCGAAAGCGACGCGGCGGCGGGCCGGCTGGTACGGCCCTTCGCCCTGACCGGCGGGAGGACCCGGCCCAGCCGCGCCTGCTTCACCCTCATCGCCACGGTGACCGCGGTGGACCCGCCGCCGGAGCGGGCGCCCCGGCCGCAGCCCGAGCAGGCCCGCATCCTGCGCCGGTGCGCCCGCCCGGTCGCGGTCGCGGAGCTGGCCGCGCTGCTGGACCTGCCGGTGAGCGTGGTCGTGATCATGCTCTGCGATCTGCTGGAGGCGGGCCTGGTCACCGTCCACCCGCCGCATCCCGTCACCGACCGCACCCTGGACCTGGACCTCTTGCAGAAAGTGAGGGACGGCCTTGGCCGGCTCTGAGGCACCCGTCGTCGAGACCCCTGTCGCGCCGGACACCGTGAAGATACTGATCGCCGGGGGGTTCGGCGTCGGCAAGACGACGATGGTCGGGTCGGTGAGCGAGATCGTGCCGCTGCGGACCGAGGAACCGCTGACCGTGGCCGGGCTCGGTGTCGACGACCTGGCGGGTATCGAGCTCAAGAAGGCGACCACCGTCGCCCTGGACTTCGGCCGGATCACGATCAACGACCGGCTCGTCCTCTATCTGTTCGGCACCCCGGGACAGCAGCGGTTCTGGTTCATGTGGAACGACCTGGCGGTGGGCGCCCTCGGCGCGGTGGTCCTCGTCGACGTGCGCCGCCCGGAGGCCAGCTTCGCCGCCGTCGACTTCTTCGAGCGCCGGAACATCCCCTTCGTGGTCGGCGTCAACGGCTTCGACGGCCGGCACCCGTACCCGCCGGACGTGATCCGGGACGCCCTCGCGCTGCCGGAGGGCGTCCCGGTGGTGCTGTGCGACGCGCGGGAGCGGGAGTCCTCGCGGGACGTGCTGATCGCCCTGCTGGACCTGCTGATCGCGGCGGCGGTGCAGGGCCCCGCGCACCCGGAGCTGCCCGGCGGCCGTGACGGAGCCGCCGGGCCGCGGTGATCAGCGGCGGCGCAGCCGCCACGTGGTCAGCAGGACGCCGCCCGCGAGCAGCAGCAACGCGCCGAGCGTGTACGGCAGGACGGTGTGGCCGGAGTCGGCGAGCGAGTCGCCCCCGTGGCCCGGGTGCCCGCCGCCCGGGTGCCCGCCGCCGGGGTGCTCACCGGGCGTCGTCTCACTGGGCGTAGGGGTCGGGGTTGGGGTCGGGGTCGGCGTCGGCTCCGGGGTCGTCGCCCGCTCGGTGTTGGTGACCGTGCAGGTGAGGGCGGTCCCGGCCACCACGTCCACCGTGTCGTCGCGTACCTCGACGGCGTCGCCGTCGCTGTCGGCGCAGGCCCAGTCGGAGGCGTCGTAGCCCTCGGGGCCGTCGGACTCGGCCAGGGCGTAGGAGCCCGCGGTCACCACGGCGTCGGTGACCGTGTCCGCGCCGGACGTCCCCGACAGGCCGGTGGGACCGTCGGCGGTGAGGGTCCAGTCGGCCGGTTCGGCGGTTCCGCCGTGCGCGTTGACGACCTTCTTCACCAGGGTCAGCTGGGCCTTGCAGGTGACGGTGTTGCGGACGGCGAAGGTGTTGTGTTCGCGGGTGAGTTCGACGGTGTGGGGCAGCGTGTGATCCACGCTGCCGCCGTTGGCGGAGATCAGCCGGGCGTCCTCCAGGACACATCCTTCGGGCAGCTCGACGGTCTCGTCGACGGTCGTGGAGTCGCCCACGGTGTAGCCCTCTCGGACCGCGCCCCAGTCCTGGTCGGTGGGCGTGGCGGTGTCGGGGCCGGTCAGGGTGAGGCCGGCCGAGAGCCCCTCCGGGCGGTCCTGGTGGGCGTATGCGACGCCGTCGACGAGCCAGGTCTTGTCCACCCGGACGTCGGCGGTGCGGGCGGGCCGGTTGTAGACGACGCAGCTGATCGCGGAGCTGCGCGGCACGTCCACGGTGAAGCCGGTCGGGCCGGAGTTGGTGACCGGCACCGCCGATCCGTCGTCGAGGTCGGTGCACACCGCGTTCTTGCCGCCCTGGGTGACCAGGGTGTGGTCGGGGCGCTGGGTCTCCGCCACGGTGACGTCGGCGCCGGTGACGTCGGCGGGGTAGGTCGGCTGGAAGGCCACGGCGCCGGTGCCGTCGTCGGTGGTGGTGCGGGAGTCGGGCAGGGCGCCGATGCCGGAGGTGGTGGTGGAGGCGTCGAACTGCCAGCCCGCGCCCGCGTTCTCGGCGCCGGTGACGTCTTCGCCGGTGTTGGCCGCGGGCACGATCTGCTTGACGACCGACAGGGTGCCGTCGCAGTGGGTCAGCGCGATGTCGTGCAGGGCGGTGCCGGCCTCGGCGAAGTCGTCGGTCTGGTAGTAGTCCGCGGTCACCGGGTTGGTGGTGTCGAAGGCCTCGGTGCCGGAGATGGCCCGCAGATTGAGCCCGGAGTCGCCCTGCACACCGCTGCCGACGCCGACCGCGACGACCCGGGAGCCCTCCTTCTTGACGGCGTTGGCCGCGAAGATGCCGCCCTCGGTGTCGGCGAAGTGGGTCTGGCTGCCGTTGCCCTGGTAGGGCTTGCCCCAGCGGGTGGGGTTGCCGTCGGTGAGGACGACCACCAGGTCGTAGTCGGGGTCGGCCTCGGCGACCGCGTTGAGCGCCTGGTCCCAGTTGGTGCCGGAGCCGAGGCCCCAGTCGGCGTACTGCTCCTTGAACGCCGTGCCGCCGGCGGCGGTGGAGACCGACATCAGCTCGGGGTGGTTGGCCGTGCCGGTGCTGGGCGAGTTCCGGTCGAAGGAGAACAGCGCGAGCCGCGAGGGGGTGCCGGTGAGGGCGTCGGTGAACTTGTTCGCCGCCGCCTTGAGGCTGTCCAGCGCGCTGCCCACGGAGGCGGACAGGTCCAGCACCAGGGCCACGTCCAGCCCGCAGTTCGCCGGCAGTTCGGGGTTGACCCGGGAGTTCTGCCAGGTGCCCGCGGAGGCGAGGTAGGGGCTCACCCCGTAGGCCGTGCTGTACATGAAGTCACGGGTGGAGGAGTAGGTCCGGCCGTCCGCCAGCGCGGGGGTCCGGAACTGGTACGTCGAGGGGTACGACACCGAGCCGCTGCCGTTGCCGGTGCGCAGCTTCGGGTTGGTGTACCAGCCGGACGGCACTCCGTCCTCGACCTGGCGGACCCAGAAGCGGGCCCCTTCGTTGGCGCCGCCGCTCCCGGTGCCGGGAACGGTGAAGTTGCAGTCGCCGTCCGCGTCGGAGGTGCATCGGGCCCAGTCGCCGGAGACCGGCGTGGTGTCGCTCTCGTCGGCGTAGAGGGCGAGCCGGACGCCGGCCAGCGGGACGACGCCCAGGCCGCCGGTGCGGTCGCCGCCGGTCCTGACGGTGACCACGGAGGAACCGGCGGTGGCGTCAGGCACGTCGGCGTGGGCGGCCGGGGCCGGAAGGGGGGCCAGCAGGAGGGCGGTGAGCCCTGCACTGGCGGCCACCGCCGGTCCGGGCCGAAGGCGTGTGTGACGCCGCATGGGCGACCTCCCGAAGTCGTGGACTCCGGGTAATTTATCCAGACAAACCACCCATTCCATGACAATCGCCCTGTGTGTTCGTCACCCCACCCCCGGGTGCGCCGTGGCACACGCTCTCGGCGTCGCGGTGCGGGGCGGCGACCTGCTCCCAGCGGGCCTCGTCGCGCACCCCCAGCAGGGCGAGCCGCACAGGAAACAGGCGGGTTTCCGCCAAGCGTGACACGCCGATTGACGGGCCTCAGCCGCCCCTCTACTTTCCATTCGCATCATCGAACCTTGTTCGAAATATCGACACGATGTCGACCTCCAGGAGAGCTCATGCCCGCAGAGCCGCCCCCCGCTCCCGCCCCCTCCACCCCCTCCGCCCCCCACCTCTCCCGCCGTCGCCTCCTCGGCATGGCCGCGGCCGCGCCGCTCGCCGCGACCGGGGCACTGGCGCTCGGCGCCGGAACCGCGCACGCCGCCGACTCGGCGTACGTGATGGGGTACTTCACCGAGTCCCCGGACATGCTGGCCGCCGACTACGGTCTGCACCTGGCCGTCAGCACCGACGGTCTGCAATGGACCCCGCTGAACCAGAACGCTCCCGTCGCCACCCCGACCGCGGGCTCCGGCGGGCTGCGCGACCCCTTCATCCTGCGCAAGCAGGACGGCACCTTCGTGGTCCTGGCCACCGACCTGTACGGCACCGACTGGACGTACGTCAGCCAGTACATCCACGTCTGGGACTCCACCGACCTGCGCACCTTCACCGGCTACCGGCGGATGAAGCTCCACGACATGAACACCCACAGCTGGGCACCGGAGGCGTTCTGGGACGCGGGCCGGGGCCAGTACGCGGTCATCTACTCGGCCGTCAACTCCAGCGGCCACAACGTGATCATGGTGAACTACACCAGCGACTTCGTGACCGCGGGCAGCCCCCAGGTCTTCTTCGACCCCGGCTACGACGTCATCGACGGCGACATGGCGGTCGGCGTGGGCGGCTGGAACTACCTGTACTTCAAGAAGAACTCGACGCTCGTCGGCGCCCGCTCCACCTCACTGGACCCGGGCAGCTTCACCGAGTTCAGCACGGCGGTCTCGCACGGCGGCACCGAGGCGCCGACCCTGGTCAAGTCACTGACCTCCAGCACCACTTGGTACCTCTGGGGTGACACCTGGTCCCCGAACGGCGTCTTCTACGCCTGGCAGACCAGCAGTCTGGCCGCCGGCACCTGGACCGCCCTCGACCAGAAGACCTACACCCAGCCGCTCAACTCCAAGCACCTGACCATCCACCCGATCACCTCGGCCGAGTACGGCAACCTGATCGCCAAGTGGGGCACGCCCACCTGGAACCGGCTCAAGTCCTACAACTACCCGGACCGTTACGTCCGGCACTCCGACTACGTCGGCCGGATCGACGCCTACGCCTTCGACCCGTACCCCGACTCCCAGTGGAAGCTGGTCCCGGGCCTCGCCGACTCCTCCGGGGTGTCCTTCCAGTCGGTGAACTATCCGTCCCGCTATCTGCGGCACTACAACTACGCGCTCCGACTGGACGCGAACGACGGCACGTCGACGTTCGCCGCGGACGCGACGTTCTACCGGACCGCCGGCCTCGCGAACTCCGCGTGGGCGTCGTTCCGTTCGTACAACAACCCGACCCGCTACATCCGGCACTCCAACTACCTGCTGCGCATCGACCCGATCTCCACCAGCACCGAGCAGCAGGACGCGACGTTCTACGTCGGGTACTAGGCATCCGGGCAGCAGAACGGCCGCTGACGCGAGGTGGTCTCCCGTCAGCGGCCGGTCGTCACCGCGTCAGGACGCCAGGCCGGCCGTCTTCAGCCACGCCTTCGCGACGTCCAGCGGGTCCTTGTTGTCCAGCTGCACCTGGGAGTCCAGGTCGAGGAGCGTCTTGGTGTCCAGCTTCGCCGAGACCGCGTTGAGCGCGTCCACGCCCTCCTGGGAGAGGCCGCTCTTGTAGACCAGCGGGGTCACGTTGGCGAACCCGAAGAGGTTCTCCGGGTCCTGGAGGACCACGAACTTGTTCTTGGTGATGTTCGGGTCCGTGGTGAAGACGTCCGCGGCCTGCACGGTGTCCTTCGTCAGCGCCGCCACGGTCAGCGGGCCGCCCGCGTCGAGCGCCTTGAAGGACTTGAACTTCAGGCCGTACACCGACTCCAGGCCCTTCAGGCCCTGCTGCCGGGTCTGGAACTCGGGTGAGCCGCCGATCACCAGGTCGGGAGCGGCGTCCTTGAGGTCCGCGAGGGTGGACTCGCCGGTGAGGCTGTACTTCTTGGCGGTCTCCGCGTTGATGCTGACGGAGTCCTTGTCCTCGGCGGACGACGACTCCAGCAGCGTCAGCTTGCTGTCGAGCTTGGCCTTGACGGCCGCGTTGACCTCGTCGGCCGACTTCTGCTCCGCCTTGGCGTCGAGATACGACAGCAGCGAGCCGTTGTACTCGGGCAGGACGGTGATGGAGCCGTTCTTCAGCAGCCCGTAAGTGACCTCGCGGGAGCCGACGTTGGGCTTGTAGGTGACCTTGATGCCCTTGGCCTTCAGGGCCTCGCCGTAGATGTCGGCGAGCAGGATGCTCTCGGCGAAGTTGTTGGAGCCGACGACGACCGTGTCGCCGCTCGCGGCCTTGCCGCTGTCCTCGGCCAGGGGGTCCGAACCGTCGTCGGAGCCGCATCCCGCGAGCAGGGCCGCCGAGGCGGCGAGCGCGACGGCCATCGCGCCGGGATGCTTCCGAAGGGACCTGCTGCGTGGGGCGTTGGAAGTCACGATTCCCGTTCCGGGCTGTGGGCTGATGAGAGACAGACTTTGGTGCAGGTTGTGGTGCGGGACAAACACGTGCACTGATCCAATCCAGCCAGTTCTTGATCAGTCAAGAGCAGCCTGGTCACCAATTGGCGTCGATATGTTGCCTGTTGTGAACAACAAGTTAATCAACCCGCAAGGCGGCACGCCTGCCCGTAATGGATTCTTGACACGGACGCACATGATCCACATCCCGATGAGGCGGTAGTCTCCGCTTTGTCGGCGAGCGATCAGAATCGGTCAAGAAGGAGGCCTGTTGTCCATACGGGGTTTCACCGACCGCTGGACCTTCAGGCGCAAGCTCAACCTGCTGGTCGGCGTGCCGCTGACCGTGGTCGCGGTGCTGCTCGCCTACCTCATCGCCGACCAGGTCGGCCGGTCCTCGGACGCCTCGGACGCCGCCCGGCTGGTCCGGGACAGCAGCGAGGTCGCGACGCTGGTGGACCGGCTGGAGGCCGAGCACCAGCAGGCGATCCTGCTCTCCGTGCGCCACGAGGCCACCAACGACGGCGGCACCCCCTCGCAGGACCCGTACCGCGACGCGCAGCTCGCGGTGGACCGGCAGGTCGAGACGGTCCGCAGGACCTTCGGCGACCGGCTCCCCGTCGAGGAGGCCCAGGCCCTCAAGGAGATCAACGGCCTGGAGAGTCTGCGCGACACCGTCGAGCAGGGCTATCTCCCCGCCGACAACATCGACCCGGCGTACACCAGCGCCGCCAAGGCCCTCATCGACGGCCTCGGCCTGGACCGCAACGCCGCCCTCGCGGCCACCTTCACCGGCAACCTCCTCGACTCGCTGCTGCGCGCCGACGCCGCCCACAGCGCCTTCGAGACCGGCGTCTTCTCCGCGACGACCGGTGACTCCAACGCGCTCATCGAGTTCATCGGCGCGATCGGCTCCCACGACGAGTACACCCACCAGGCCGACCGCTTCGCCCGGTTCGCCACCGAGGAGCAGGCCGAGCAGCTCGCCGGGATCGAGCACAACAGCGCCCAGGCCGTCATCAACGAGCAGTACGCCGAGCTCCAGATCGACCCCAGCTCGCTGCAGGCCGAGACCCCGGCCGCGATCCGTGAGGCCTTCCGGACGGCCTTCGACTCCTATCCGTCGTACCGCAAGCAGGCCAGTGTCCGGCTCGGCATCACCACCTCGCTCATCGACCGGATCGCCGACCGCGCCGACGCCGCCTCCGCCGACGCCCTGCACAACGCCGTCCTGCTGCTGGCCCTCGCGCTGCTCGGCTTCGTCGTCTGGTTCGCGCTCTCGGTGGCGGTACGGCGCTCCGTGGTCCGCCCGGTGCAGGCCCTGACCGGCGCTGCCCGGCAGGTCGCCGACGTCGCCGGGCGCGAACTGGCCCGGGTGGCCGACGACGACGCCGAGGACGACACCCCGCCGCGGCTCGGCGAGGTGCCGGTCACCGCCCGCGACGAGATCGGCGAGCTCGCCGAGGCCTTCAACCACGTGCAGACCACCGCGGTCGCCCTGCTCCAGCGCCAGGTGCTCAGCCGCCGCAACGTCGCCGAGATGTTCGGCAACGTGGGCCGCCGGGTCAGCAACCTGACCTCCCGTCAGCTGTCGTTGATCGACGCCGTGGAACGCGGCGAGACCGACCCCGAGCTGCTCGAACGCCTCTACAGCATCGACCACATCGCGGTCCGCCTGCGCCGCAACGCCGACAGCCTGATGCTGCTCGCCGGCATCCGCGAGACCGGCCTCGGCTCCGGTCCCGCCGCGCTCACCAACGTCGTACGGGCCGCGCTCGGGCAGATCGAGGGCTTCCGGCGGGTCCGGCTCCAGGCCCGCAGCGAGGTCATGGTCGAGCCGGACGTCATCGGCGACCTGACCCTGATGGTCGCCGAACTCGTCGAGAACGCCGTGTCGTTCTCGCCCGAGGGCAGCCCGGTCGAGGTGACCGTGCAGAACGCGGCCGAGGGCGCGGTGATCGTGGTCGCCGACCACGGCCTGGGCATGAGCGCCGACCGGCTCGCCGAGGAGAACGCCCGCCTGGTGCGCCGCGAACGCCTCGACCTGGTCCCCACCAAGGTGCTCGGTCTGTTCGTGGTCGGCACGCTCGCCCGCCGCTGGGAGATCTCCGTCGTCCTCACCCGCACCGCGGGCGGCGGCGTCACGGCCGAGGTGACCCTGCCGTCCTCGCTGCTGCTGCCGGCGGCCGCCGTGGCAGCGCCGATCGCCACGACACCCGCCGCCGAGCACACCGAGGCCGGCCCGCGGCCCGCCTCCGACGACCCCACGGGGCCGCTGCCGCGCCGGATCCCCCGGCGGGAGGCCGCCGAGAAGTCCGTCGAAGAGGCCGTCGAGGGGGCCGTCGAGGGGGCCGTCCTCATCCCCAGGGCCCGCAGCGGCGAACCGATCGCCGCCGAGACGCCCGGCGCCTCCCGCCCCTTGCGCCGCCGTGTCCGCGGCGCCACCCTCCGCACCACCGACACGGCCGCCCGCCCCGTCGTACGGCAGGAGGCCCGTCCCGCCGACGCGGAAGCCGTCCGCTCGGCCCTCGACGAGTTCGAGGCCGCCGTGGAGCGCGCCCACCGCGACAGCAACAGCGACACGGCGTCCACCCCGTACCCGACCCCCCGCAAGCTGGACCAGAACCACCTCCCGGAAGGAGCGGAGCAGTGAGTGAGCCGACCTCGCCCGAACTGCAGGCCGCCGCAGCCGACTTCACCTGGCTGTTGAATCGTTTCGCGACCGAGACCGCCGGTGTCGTCGACGCCATCGCCGTCTCCTCCGACGGACTGCTGATCGCGGTCTCCGAGCTGCGTGAGCACGCCGACTCCGAACGCCTCGCCGCGATCGTCTCCGGCATCACCAGCCTGGCGGCGGGCGCCTCCGGCAACTACGGTCTCGGCGGCCTCAACAAGGTCATCATCGACCTGGAGGGCGGCCACGTCCTGGTCTCCGCGATCGGCAGCGGCGCCGTCCTCGGCGTGGTCACCGACAAGGAGGCCAAGCTCGGCAACATCGCCTACGAGATGACGGTGTTCGCCAACCGGGCCGGCAGCGCGCTCAGCCCCGAACTGGTGCTCGCGCTGAAGAACAGCGTCGGCTCGCCGACGGCCCTGTAGCCCGGACGGACGGACACAGCATGGCGGACGGCTCCCCGGCCCCGGGCGCCCCACCCCCGGGCGGCGACCCGGCGGTCGGCCCCGCCCCCGCCGTACGGCCGTTCCTGGTCACCGCGGGCCGGGTGGCGTCCAGCGCACCCGGCCGGACCATCCCCGTGGAGACCCAGGTGGTGGCCACCGCCGAAGGTCTCGGCGACCTCGACAAGCTCTCCTTCGAGCAGTACGACATCGTCGCCGCCTGCCGGCGGCCGCAGTCCATCGCGGAACTCGCGGCACGGCTGCGGCTGCATCTCAACGTGGTCCGGGTCCTCGCCGAGGACCTGCGCGAAGAGGGACGGCTGACGGTGCACGTGCCCGACTCCGAAGCCACGCACGACGCTTCCGTCCTGCGCAGACTGATCGATGGCCTGCGCGCCATCCCCGACTCCGGGAAGGTACTCCGTGACAACGGCGACAACGGCTGAACCGGCCGCCGTACGACCGCCGCTGCCGGTCAAGATGGTGATCGCGGGCGGCTTCGGCGTGGGCAAGACCACCGCCGTCGGCTCGATCTCCGAGATCGAGCCGCTGACCACCGAGGCGGCCATCACCGAGGTCGCGGCAGGTGTGGACGACCTCTCGCTCACCCCGCGCAAGACCACGACCACGGTCGCGATGGACTTCGGCTGCATCACCATCGACCCGACCCTGAAGCTGTACCTGTTCGGCACGCCCGGGCAGGAGCGGTTCGGGTTCATGTGGGACGACATCGTCGAGGGCGCGGTCGGCGGGCTGGTCATCGTCGACACCCGCCGGCTCGACGACTGCTACGCCGCCGTCGACTACTTCGAGCACAAGCGGATCCCGTTCGCGGTCGCCGCCAACGCCTTCGACGGGAAGGTCGAGCACACCCTGGACGAGGTCCGCTGGGCGCTCGACGTGGCCGACCACGTCCCCGTCGTCGTCTTCGACGCCCGGGAGACCGGTTCGGTGCGGGACGCCCTGCTCGTCGTCCTCGAACTGGCCCTGGCCCGCACCGAGTCCTGACCCTCAGCGGCTCACCGCGGTCTCCCGGTCCAGACGCGACAGCTTCTCGGGGTTGCGCACGGCGTAGAGGCCGGTGATCCGGCCGTCGTCGATCCGCACCGCCATGACGCTGTGCACGGCGCCGTCCTGGAGGAGGGTGAGCGCCGGGTAGCCATTGACCCGGGTCGGCCGCAGCGAGAGCACGCCGGTGACGTTGCCGAGCACCCGGGCCACCTGCTCCGCGCCGACGATGGGCGCCGGCGCGGCCTGCACCACGCCACCGCCGTCGGCCAGCAGGACGACGTCCGGCGCGATCAGGTCCAGCAGGCCCTGGAGGTCGCCGGTCTCGACGGCCCCGCGGAACGCCTCCAGCACATCGCGGGTCTCGGCCGGGGAGACGATCGCGCGCGGACGGCGGGCCGCCACATGGAGCCGCGCCCGGTGCGCGATCTGCCGTACCGCCGCCGGACTCTTGTCGACGGCCTCCGCGATCTCCTCGTAGCACAGGTCGAAGACCTCGCGCAGCACGAACACCGCGCGTTCGGTCGGCGCGAGGGTCTCCAGGACCAGCAGCATCGCCATCGAGACGCTGTCGGCGAGTTCGACGTCCTCGGCGACGTCGGGGGCGGTGAGCAGCGGTTCGGGCAGCCAGGGGCCGACGTAGGTCTCCCTGCGGCGGCGCAGGGTGCGCAGCCGGGTGAGGGCCTGCCGGGTGGCGGTACGGACCAGGTAGGCGCGCGGCTCGCGGACGGTCGCGTGGTCCACGTCCGCCCAGCGCAGCCAGGTCTCCTGGAGGACGTCCTCGGCGTCGGCTGCGGAGCCGAGCATCTCGTAGGCGACGGTGAAGAGCAGGTTCCGATGGGCGGTGAACGCCTCGGTGGCGTCCTGTGGCTGCATGTCCGACCTCCGCGGTTCTCCCGATGTCACGCACAGGACGCCGGCCGCCGCGGTTCTGTGACACCCGTGATCCGTGGCCTGCGTCACAGCGGCGGGCCGTCACAGGGCCCGGGCGGGCGGCGTCTGGTGTTCGTCAAGCGCATCCCACAGTGAGGACGACGTCATGGACCACCTGGAGCCCCGTCTCAACCTGTTCGACACCCCCACCGCCGCGAAGGTCGCCAAGCGCTTCTACAACGTCTCGCTCGCCCTGGAGGAGTCGAGCCTGCCGAAGAGCCTGCGGGAGCTGGTGGAGCTGCGGATCGGCCAGATCAACGGCTGCGGCTTCTGCGTGGACATCCACACCAAGGAGGCCACGGCCGCGGGCGAGAGCGCGGTGCGGCTCGCCCTGGTCTCCGCGTGGCGCCACAGCACGGTGTTCACGGCGGCCGAGCGGGCGGCGCTGGCCCTCGCCGAGGAGGGCACCCGGCTCGCCGACGCGGCCCGGGGCGTGTCCGACGAGACCTGGGCCGAGGCGCGCAAGCACTTCGACGACGACGAGCTGGGCACGCTGGTCTGCGTCATCTCCCTGATCAACGCGGCGACCCGGATGAACGTGATCGTGCACAACCCGGGCGGCGCGTACGAGCCCGGCATGTTCGCGGCCCTCTCGGACTGACGGCCGTCGGCGGGGGTGCGGCTCAGGCGCCGCGCCGCACCCCGGGCGACACCGCGAACCGGCCCACCAGCCAGAACACGGCGAGCGTCGCGAGTGCCATGCCGGCGACCAGCGTGGCGCCGCCCACGACCTTCTCGTAGTTGCGCTGGTAGAGCCCGTCGATGATGAACCGGCCGAGTCCCCCCAGTCCGACGTAGGCGGCGATGGTGGCCGTCGAGACGATCTGGATGGCCCCGGAGCGGATGCCGCTCAGCACCAGGGGGAGGGCGGCCGGGAGCTCCACCTGGAACAGCACCCCGGCCTCGCTCATGCCCATGCCCCGTGCCGCGTCCACCGGCGAGGGGTCGACCGAGCGCATCGCCTCGTACGTGGTGACCAGGATGGGCGGTACGGCGAGCACGACCAGCGGGACCATGACGTTCACCAGGCCGAACCCGTACAGCAGGGTCATCAGCACCAGCAGGCCGAAGGTGGGCAGGGCCCGTCCCGCGGTGGCGATCAGCGACAGGGCGTTGCCGCCGCGCCCGTAGTGGCCGGTGACGAGGCCGACCGGCAGTGCGATGAGGACGGCGAAGGCGAGCGCCTCCAGCGTGTAGCCGATGTGCTCGGCGACCCGGGTGGGGATGCCGTCGTAGCCGTGCCAGTGGCCGCCGTCGCTGAAGAACGCGTTGATGAAGTGGAACAGGTTCACCGGGCTGCGTCCTCCAGAACTGCGGCGGCCGGCTCGGGCCGCTCCGCCTTCGGCTTCGTCCGCCCCTTGCCGCCCCTGCGCGGCATCCACGGGGTCAGCAGCAGGCGTACGACGACCAGGGCGCCGTCGACGAGGACGGCGAGGAGGGCCATGCTGAGCACGGCGTTCACGGCGAGCTCGGGCCGGTTGTAGATGTTGGCGTCGTTGATGAGATTGCCCAGGGCACCCTGGTTGCCGATGATGCTGCCGATGCTGACGAGGCTGATGCTCGAAACGGTGGCGACCCGCAGCCCCGCGACGAGGGCGGGCACCGCGATCGGCAACTGGACCTGGACGTAGCGGCGTACGGGTCCGAAGCCCATGGCGGTCGCGGCGGCGAGGGTCTCCTGCGGTACCGAGCGGACGCCGTCGACGATGGCGGGCACGAGCACGACGAGGCTGTAGACGGTGAGCGGGATCATCACCGTGAGCTCGGTCTGGCCCGTGTAGTCGATGAGGAGGACGAAGAAGGCCAGCGAGGGGATCGCATAGAGCACGGTCGTCACCCACAGCACCGGCGGGTACAACCAGCGGAAGCGCACGCAGAGTTGGGCGAGCGGCAGCGAGATCAGCAGCCCGGCGAGCACGGGCAGCAGGGCCTCGCGCAGATGCAGGCCGACCAGGCCGAGCCAGCTGTGCTGGAGGTCGCTGGGGATGTCGAAGAGGCGGTCCCAGTTCATCCGCCGACCTTCGCGTCCGTGCGTACCTCGGCGTGGGCGCCCCTGATCGCCCGGGCGATGGTCTGCTGGGAGACCACGCCGGTCACCTTGCCGTCGGTGTCCACGGCGACGGCCCATCCGGTGGGCGAGAGCACCGCGCAGTCCAGCGCGGCCCGCAACGAGTCCCTTCCGGCGACGAACGGACGCCCGTAGGGCAGGAGTTGCCCCTCCGCCGCCAGGTCCTCCGGCGCGGTCCAGCCGAGCGGCCTGCCGTCGGCGTCCGTCACCAGGAGGAACTCGGCGTCGGTGTCCGCCCGCTCGGCACCGCCGCCCGCCGTGACGACGGGTGACATCGTCAGTTCCAGCCCGGTGGAGGGGAAGAAGGAGAGCCGGCGGACCCCCCGGTCCGCGCCCAGGAAGTCCTCCACGAACTCGTCCGCCGGGTGCGACAGCAGTTCGGCGGGCGGCGCGAACTGGGCCAGGTGCCCGCCGGTGCGCATCACCGCGACCATGGTGCCGAGTTTGACGGCCTCGTCGATGTCATGGGTGACGAAGACGATGGTCTTGCCCAACTCCTCCTGAATCCTGAGGAGTTCGTCCTGGAGTCCCTTGCGCACGACGGGGTCGACGGCGGAGAACGGCTCGTCCATGAGCAGCACGGGCGGGTCGGCGGCGAGCGCCCGGGCGACGCCGACGCGCTGCTGCTGTCCGCCGGAGAGCTGGTAGGGGTACCGCCGGGCGAGCGAGCCGTCGAGGCCGACCCGTTCCATGAGTTCCCGGGCGCGCTCGCGGGCCTTGTCCTTCTTCCAGCCGAGCAGACGGGGCACGGTCGCGATGTTGTCGACGATGGTGCGGTGCTGGAAGAGGCCGGCGTTCTGGATGACGTATCCCATGGACCGGCGCAGGGTGTTGACCGGCTGCTGCTGAATGTCCTGGCCGTCCAGGAGGATGGTGCCCTCGCTCGGCTCGATCATCCGGTTGATCATGCGCAGGGTGGTGGTCTTGCCGCAGCCCGAGGGGCCGACGAGGACGGTAATGGCGCGGTCGGGTATCTCCAACGAGAGCCGGTCGACCGCCACCGTGCCGTCCGGGTACCGCTTGGTGACTGAATCTATCCGTATCAAAACGCCGAATACCCTTCGGGTCTGGCAGGAGTTGCCCGCTTTCGGCCCCGGCGGGACCGGCCGTTCCGGTGAGTCTAGACCCGTCGTGTTTCGGACCTGCGAAGACAGGGGCCGGACACGAGGATGGTGCAGGCGTGCGTGCAGAACGGCACGGCGGTCGCCGGCTACAGCGGCCCGCGCCGCCTGGACGTCTGTGACGTCAGCCGACCCGTGAAGGGAACGGGGGCGGACTGCGACCGGCAGCCCGCACCGGTGTTTTCCAGTAGGGTCGCGCCACCGGACGGGCAGCGACGGCGAGTGAGGTCAGGTGCGGCACTTCTTCTTCAGCTACGCGCGCTCCGACCTTGTGGACGTGTATCTGGACCGGTTCTACGAAGACCTCTGCCGCGAGCTGTCCACCCGAGGCGGTCTCCCTCTCGACTCGGTGGGCTTCATCGACCGCAACCAGCCGAGCGGCGCCCTGTGGGCCACCGCGCTGGGCGAAGCCCTGGCGGAGTGCCTGGTCTTCGTGCCGGTCTACTCACCGCACTACTTCGCCAGCCACGTGAGCGGCCAGGAGTGGTCCGCCTTCGCCCACCGGATGGCGGCCCACCACAAGGCGACCGGCGAGCGGCCGAACAGCATCGTCCCAGTGTGGTGGCTGCCGCCCCGCGGGGAGCTGCCACCGGTGGCGGATGAACTGCAGGACTCCCGGGACGGGTTCGGAAAGGAGTACAAGCAGTTCGGGCTCAAGACCCTCCTCCGGCGGCGTGACTACCGGAGCCAGTACCTCGGTTTCCTCGAGCGCTACGCCGAGATGATCCTCGAGGCGGCGGCCGCTCCACCGGCCCCGCATCCGGTTCCCGACCTGCTCTCCCTGCCCAACGCCTTCGCACCGGCCGAGCGGCCCGCCGCAGCCGGCGGACGGGTCCCCGCGGCGCGTGCCGGAGGGGGTGCCAGAAAGGTGGTGTTCGTGGTGGCGGTGGGCCGACGGGACGACATGCTGAACGTGGCGCACGCCGAACTCGACATGTACGGGCAGGAACTGGTGGACTGGCGGCCGTACCACCCGGCCTCCTCGGGCAGCATCGTCGTACGCGCCCAGGGCGTGGCCTTCACCCGGGACATGGAGTCGCAGGTCCTGCCCGCCGACGACTCGCTGTTCACGCTCCTCGACGGCCCGGCGGAGCGCCAGTGCCTGGTAGTGCTGATCGTCGATCCCCGATCGGTCGAACTGGCAGCATTCCAGGAACTGTTCGCCCGGCTCGACCGGACCCGGTCGAGCAACTCGGTCGTCCTCGTGCCGTCGGACCTCGACGAGCTGCGGAAGGGGCCGCAGGGCGGTCACGTCTACAACCGGTTGTATGCCAGTCTGGGCAACTGGATGGAGGCGGGCGGCGGGGCCTTCCGGGGCGACATGCCGTCGATGGAGGACTTCGAGCGGGTCCTCGGCCAGGTGCTCGTCGAGATTCAGGGCCGCATCATGCGCATGGCCGAGGTCGTACGCCGCGTCAACGAGGCCGGGCCGCAGTTCCGGCCGGTGCTCACCGGACCAGGGGGGCTGGGGCGTTGAGGGCGCGGATCGTCACCTTCTACTCGTACAAGGGCGGCACCGGCCGCACCATGGCCCTGGCCAACGCCGCCTGGATCATGGCCTGCCGGGGCAAGCGTGTCCTGGTCGTGGACTGGGACCTCGAAGCGCCGGGCCTGCACCGCTACTTCCACCCGTTCCTCCCCGACAGCGAACTGCTCTCCTCGCCCGGGATCATGGACCTGGTGTGGGAGTTCGCGACGGCCGCCACGGACCCGGCCACCCCGGACGAGCCCGACTGGCACGAACCACTCGCCGCGATCCAGCCCTACGCGATGTCCGTGGAGCACGACTTCCGCGAGCCGGGATCGATCGACCTCGTCCCCGCGGGCCGCCAGGACCATCTGTACTCGACGCTCGTCAGCACCTTCGACTGGAACAACTTCTACGAGCGTCTCGGCGGCGGCGGCTTCATCGAAGCCCTCAAGCGCAGCATGCGGGAGCACTACGACTACGTCCTGATCGACAGCCGTACGGGACTCAGCGACACCGCGGGCATCTGCACCGTCCAGCTCCCGGACATCCTGGTCAACTGCTTCACCCTGAGCAGCCAGGCCATCGACGGCGCGGAGGCGGTGGCCGCTTCGGTGCACCGGCAGCGTGCGGGCAACCAGCTCCGCATGTTTCCGGTGCCGATGCGCGTCGAGAACGGCGAGGCCGACCGGCTGGACCAGGGTCGCCGCTACGCGCGGGCCAGGTTCGGACGCTACCTGTCCCATGTGCCGGACCCCGAGCGCTACTGGGGCGCCGTCGAGGTGCCGTATCAGCCCAGTTACGCGTACGAGGAGATCCTCGCCACCGTCAGGGACGAGCCCCTGCGCCCCGCCAGTCTGCTCGCGGCCTCGGAGCGCTTGGTCTCGTATCTCACCGACGGGGAGGTCACCCAGGTCAGTCCGATGGACGAGCCGGAACGCCAGGAAATCCTGCGCCAGTTCATCCGCACCGTGCCCCAGGAACCGTCGTCGGCACGGGCTGCGCGAGACCGCGAGCGGCCGGGCAGGCGGGTGTTCATCACGTACGCGTACGACTCCCCCGACCACTTCGAAGCCGTACGCGAACTGTGGTTCCTGCTGCGCGGACACGGCATCGACGCCCGGCTGGACCTGCCGCCCGGCCAGCGCCAGGAGGACTGGCCGCGCTGGCAGCGGGAGCAACTCCTGGGTGCGGAGCTGGTGTTGCCGGTGTCTTCGCCGGGCTACCGCAGCCTTCCGGACACAGAGGCCACGCAGCTGCAGGACGTGTACTACGCCTATCCGGACCGCTTCCTGCCCGTCACCCTGCCGGACGGTCCGCCGGACGGCCTGCCCGGGTTCCTGGTGCCGCCGCCCCGGCGCGCGGAGCCCGCCGAGCTGACGGCCGCGGGGGTGGCGCCGGTGGCCGCGCTGATCAACCGGCGTACGGCGCCCCGGAAGCCCCTGGTGGTCACGGCGGGTGCCGAGGAGTCGAGCCGGCGGCCGACGTACTTGGAGCCCGAACTCGTCAGGGCGGTCGAGACGCTGGCCGATGCGGTGCGGCGGAATCTGTTCAAGGAGCTGAGACGGCGCAGGCTCGACGATCGCCATCCGCTCCCGCTGCGCTGGTCCCTCAGCCGTAGTACGGTGTCCCGCTCCGACCCCGGACGCATGTCCACGTCCTCCGGTGACCTGCTGAGCGACCCTCGTGGCCTCTTCGACTCCGTGCCGGACGGGCGACTCGTCCTAATCGGAGCGGCTGGATCGGGCAAGACGACAGCGGCCTACCAATTGGCGGGCGCCTTGCTGGAGAAGCGGACGCCGTCTGAGCGCTTTCCGGTGCCGGTGATGCTGCCGCTGGCTTCGTGGAATCCGCAGGGCCGAACACTCACCGACTGGATCCGCGACCGCGTTCAGGCGGATCACCCCTCACTCTCGGTCGAGTTGGGACCGGGCACCCTGGAGCGTCTGGTGCGCGGGGGCTGGGTCCTGCCCTTGCTGGACGGGTTGGACGAACTGCCCGCCCAGAGCCGCGCCGTGGCGATCGACGCCTTGAACCACTCTCCGGAGAGCATGTTCGTGCTGACCTCGCGCACGGGGGAGTATGAGGCCGTCATCCGTCAGGACGGCCGCCCATTGCGGGGGGCGTCGGTCCTGGAGCTCGATCCCCTTCGAACGGCCGATGTCTTCCACTATCTGATGCAAGAACTCCTGCCGGGCGACAACCGATGGGATGCGGTCTTCCGCGTCCTCTCCACTCAGCCGTACCACCCGTTGGCCGAGGTCCTGAGTGCGCCCTTCATGCTCCGCATGGCCGCGGAGGTCTACCGGGAACCCGGGACCAATCCCGAAGAGCTGCTGCGATTCACGGACGGCGAGCACATCCAGAGGCGCCTGCTCGACGGCTTCATCCCCGCCACCTACCGCCACAGCGATCCCACGGTCACCTCACCGGAGAAGGCCACGCGCTGGCTGGCCTTCATGGCCGGGCACATGGACCGGCTCCAGACGCGCGACTTCGTCTGGTGGGAGCTGCACCGGGTGTACGGCTCCCTGGGGTTGAGATTCCGGCTCGGGTGCGTCGCTCTTGTCCTCACCGGACCGCTGCTGGGCCTGGGCCTCACACTCCAGGGAGGAGCTCGCGTCTTCTATCTCGCGCTCACCGGAGCTTTCGTGGCGTTGGTGGTACTCGCCACCGCGCGCTCACCGCAGCCCCGCAGGCTCGCCCTGCCACTTCCCCGGCGTTCGCGGCGGACGACGGACGCCGTCAGCGCGAGACAGAGCCTGCGTCTGGATAGGCGCTCGGCGCTGCTCCCGCCGGTCCTCGTCGGCCTCGCCACCATGGCCGCCTTCGCGGCGACCGGGTCCGTGAATCCTTTCGCGCTGATCCTGGCGTTCCTGACGACGGCCGTACCGGCGTCGGCCCTGATGCTGCGAGGCAGGGCGTCGCCCCGGTATGCCGTCACCGTCGGGTCGTTGGCGTTCGCCGGGCGGGTGCCGGTGCGTCTGCTGCGGTTCCTGGAAGAAGCTCACGCTCTCGGCGTGCTGCGCCGCAGCGGCTCCGTGTACCAGTTCCGCCACGCCGCGTTGCAGGAGGTGCTGGCCGACCGGGCGAGGTGGGGAAACCGGTAGGGCTCAGGACCGGCTCTCGGCCTCAGCCGTGGGGAACCCGGGCGTCCGCAGCACCCGGCGCTCCGCGTCCACCGCGAACACCTCGACGCCCGGCAGGGAGGCCGCCCAGTCCACGCCTTCCGGGCCCATCGCGAACGCCGCCGTGGCCACCGAGTCGGCCTCCGTCAGGGAGGGGGCCACCACCGTCATGCTCAGCAGTCCCGTCGCCGGAAGCCCGGTACGCCCGTCGATGATGTGGTCGCCTCGCTCGTAGCGGGCGGAGGTCGCGACCGCGCCGTCCGTCAGGTCCAGGACCGTGCACAGCTTGTCGGCCTGTTCGGGGTGGCGTACGCCCACCCGCCAGGGGCCGCCGGCGGCGGCCACGTCGCCGCCGGCGTTCAGCACGAAGCGCCGCGCGCCCGCCGCCCTCAGCAGGTCCGCCGCCCGCTGCACGGACCAGCCCTTCACCACCGCGCAGGGGTCGAGGCCGCGTCCGGGGAGGCGGACGTCGAACGCGCCGCCGGTCGCGGCCCGGTAGTGCTCGCACAGGTCGAGCACCAGCCGCAGGTCCGCGCTCACGTCGGCCTCCGCCGGCTCGCCCCGGCCGAGCCGGGAGACCTCGCTGTCCGGCTTGAACGGGCTGAAGCGGGCGTCGACCTCGCGCAGCCACGCGAAGACGGCGTCCCCGGCCTCCGCGAAGTCGCCCTCGTCGTCGACGCGCAACGACACCGGGAAGCCCATGACGTGTTCGACCCTGTGCATGATCAGCCCTTCGCGTCGATCGCGGCCTGGAGGGACTCCTTGTAGGCCTCGCTCGTGATCGTCGCACCCGACACCGTGTCGATGTCCGCGCTCTGCGCCTGCAACGTCTCCGCGACCAGCTTGGGCACCGCCGCCGTCGTCTGCGGATGGTTCGGCTGCTGGAGCATCTTCACCGCGGTGATCTTCTCGCCCTCGAAGGTCACCTGGACCTGGACGGGGCCCTTCTCGGTGGTCAGCGCCGAGCCGTCGACGGTCCGGGACGCGGACGCCGGGGAGGCCGAGGCCGACGCCGCGGACTTCGCCTGCTCGTCGATCGCGGCCTGGAGGGACTCCTTGTAGGCCTCGCTCGTGATCGTCGCACCCGACACCGTGTCGATGTCCGCGCTCTGCGCCTGCAACGTCTCCGCGACCAGCTTGGGCACCGCCGCCGTCGTCTGCGGATGGTTCGGCTGCTGGAGCATCTTCACCGCGGTGATCTTCTCGCCCTGGAAGGTCACCTGGACCTCCACCGGCCCCTTCTCCGTGTTGACCAAGGTGCCCTTGACGACCGTGCCGGTCGCCGCACCGCCGGACGAGGAGGACGACGCGGAGGGGGCCGGGGCGGCTTCCGTGGTGGACGTTCCGCCGCCGAGGGACGGCTCGTAGCGCCAGACCGGGACCAGGCCCGCGATGCTGAGGACGACTACAGGTATGGCTCGCTTCACGATCTCTTTCCTCATCCCGCCAGGCTGAAGCGCTCGAAGTGGGTCTGCGCCTTGGGCACGTCCAGCGCGCGCAGGCTGCCCAGCACCGCGTTCATCATGGGGGGCGGCCCGCACAGGAAGACGTCCCGGTCGGCGATGTCGGGGACCATGCGCAGCAGTTCGGCGGGGGCCAGCTTGTCGGGGTGGACCGGGCCGGTCACCAGGTGCAGTTCGGCGCCCTTGGCGTGGGCGAGCTCGCGCAGCTCGTCGTAGAGGACGGCGTCGCGGTCGGTGGCGACGCGGTAGATGACGACCGCGTGGCCGTGGAGCTCTTCGAGGAGCGCGCGGATGGGGGTGACGCCGACGCCGCCGGCGATCAGGACCGACTCCGGGCGGGTGCGGTGCAGCGCGGTGAAGGCGCCGTAGGGGCCCTCGGCGAAGACGCGGGTGCCGGGCTTGACGTGGCGCAGGGCGGCGCTGCCGGCGCCGGCGGCCTTCGCGGTGAGCCGCAGGGTGCGGCCGTCGGGGGCCGCCGACAGGGAGAAGGGGTTCGCCTGCCACCAGCGGTCCTTGGTCAGGAACCGCCACAGGAAGAACTGGCCGGCGCGGGCGGGCAGCTTGTCCAGGTCGCGGCCGGTGATGTAGATCGAGACGACGGTGGCGGACTCGGGGACGACCGCCTCCACGCGGAACTGGTGGCGCAGGTTGCGCCAGAGCGGCAGCACCGCCCGGCCCAGGACGACCGCGCCGAGAGCGACGGTCCACACGCCGTACCAGTACGTCTTCGCGACGGTCGACGAGGTGAACGTCGTACCGGCCGCGACCTGGTGGGTGATGGCGAGGACCACGGCGACGTAGGTGTAGAAGTGGATGAAGTGCCAGGTCTCGTAGGCCAGTCGGCGCCGGGCCCAGCGGCCCGAGACGGCGCCGACCACGATGATGATGCCCAGCGCGACGACCGCGCGGAGCACGCCCTCGGTGGTCTCGGCGAGGTCGACGACGGTGCCGACGGGGCCGACGTCGGTGCCCTCGGCGTAGCCGAAGGCGATGAAGACGGCGTGCGCGAGGAGCGTCCACAGGATGCCGAAGCCGGTCCAGCGGTGCCAGGAGGTCAGCCGGTCCATGCCGATCCGGCGGTCGAGCCAGGGCAGCCGGGCCACCAGCAGCAGCTGGAAGGCCATGAGGAGGGCGCCGTAGAGGCCGAAGAGGCGGCCCAGCACGACGAGCGCGTTGGAGGCGAACCCGGCCTGGGCGAAGAAGACGGCCACGACCACCACGTTCGCGGCGAGTACGGCGTACAGGCCCGTGCGGGCCACCACTTTGGGCCGTATCGCCGTGGTGGGGGTCACGGGTGGCGCTTTGACGGTCGTCACGGAACGGAGCTCCTTGATCGGTGCCGGGGTAATCGAGCTTCGCTTGAGCGACCTGTCGATTTGCTGTCGTACAACTTTCAAGTGGTTATCGATGTGGCCCCGCGGAGGATACGGCTCTGGTCTGCGGGGCCGCGTGCCGCACTATGAGCAGGTGGAAAAAGTACGACTCCTCGTCGTGGACGACGACCCGCCGATCGCCGACCTCGTGGCGACCGTCGCCCGCTACGAGGGCTGGGAGGCGGTCACCGCGAACTCCGGCGAGGAGGCGCTGAGCCGTGCCGCCGAGTTCCACCCGGACATCGTGGTGCTCGACCTGATGCTGCCCGACGTCGACGGCTTCGGGGTGCTGGAGCGGCTGCGGCGCTCGGGGACGATGGTGCCGGTGGTCTTCCTCACCGCCCGGGACGCGGTCGCCGACCGGGTCGCGGGGCTGACCCGGGGCGGGGACGACTACCTGGTCAAGCCGTTCGCCGTGGAGGAGCTGATGGCCCGGCTGCGGACGGTGCTGCGGCGCGCCGCCGGCCCCGGCTTCCAGCGCTCGGTGCTGCGGGTCGCGGACCTGACGATGGACGAGGACACCCGGGAGGTGCGGCGCGGCGGCAAGCTGCTCACGCTCACCCCCACCGAGTACGAGGTGCTGCGCTACCTCATGCGCAAGTCGCCGACCGTGCTCACCAAGGCGCAGATCCTCGACCACGTCTGGGAGTACGGCTTCGGGGGCCGTTCGAACGTCGTCGAGCTGGTCGTCAGCCGGCTGCGCCGCAAGCTCGACGACACGGGTGACGACCCGCTGATCCAGACCGTGCGGGGCTTCGGGTACGTCATCCGGCAGGCCGCGGAGTGATCCGGCGGCTGCGCTCGGCGTACCGGCGGATGCGGCTCGGGACCCGGCTCGCGCTGGGGCTGGGGGCGCTGGCGCTGGTGGTGTTCGGCGTCGTGGGCACGGCTCTGACGACGTACATGCGCGACTACCTGTCGGCCCAGCTCAACGAACAGCTCTCGCTCGCCCAGGTCGCCCAGTCCAAGAGCATCGCGGAGTCCGGCAGCCTGGCCGGCAAGAAGTACTACCGCTGGTACTACGCGGTGTACGACGTGCAGGACGGCACCCCGGTGCTGCGCACCCCGGAGGACCCCACCGACCTGCCGAAGGACGTCGACGAGTTCACGGCCGTCGCCGAGGCCAAGGCCGCCGCGGACACGGACGTGACCCGCACCGAGCACCTGGCGGGCGCGGGCGAGTACCGGCTGCGCGCCTGCGAGGTCGAGCCCGGCGTGATCCTGGTCAGCGCGGCGCCCATGGACGACATCGACGACACCGTGGGGCAGCTGATCACGGTCCAGGTGGTGGCGTTCGGTCTCGCGCTGCTGGCCCTCGTCCTGGTCGGGCGCAAGGTGCTGCGCCGCGGGCTGAAGCCGCTCAGCGACATGGCGTCCACCGCGCACGGCATCGCCTCGCACGACCTGACCGAGTCGGCGGCCCGGCTGCCGCTGCGCGCGGACCGCAAGGGCGGCGGCCCGGAGGTCGAGGAGCTGCGGACCGCGTTCAACTCGATGCTGGAGCACATCGACCGCTCGCTGGCGGTGCGCTCGGAGGCGGAGCAGCGGCTGCGCCGTTTCGTCGCGGACGCCTCGCACGAGCTGCGCACACCGTTGATGTCGGTACGGGGTTACGCGGACCTCTTCCAGTACGCCGCCGCCAACGCCCCCGGGGAACGGGACAAGCACCTGGCCCGGCTGCGGGCGGAGGCGGCCCGGATGGGCGTCCTGCTGGACGACCTGCTGCTGCTCGCCCGCCTGGACGCGGCGGAGGTGGAGACCCCGCTGCGCCCGGCCGACACGGATCTGGTGACGTTGGTCCGGGACGCGGCGGACGCGTTCCGCGCGGCGCACCCGGACCGGCCGCTGACGGTGCCGGACGGTCCGGGGTCGGTGGCGCTGCGGGTGGACCCGCACCGCGTCCGGCAGGTCCTGGACAACCTCCTCACCAATGCGGCCGTGCACACCCCGGCCGGTACCCCGGTGTGCGTGACGGTGTCCGTCGCCGGCGGGCGGGCGCTGGTCGAGGTGGCGGACTCCGGCCCGGGCATCCCGGCCGCCGACCGGGAACGGGTCTTCGACCGCTTCTACCGCGTCGACAAGGCCCGCAGCCGGGACCGCGGCGGCAGCGGCCTCGGCCTCGCCGTGGCCCGCTCACTGGTACGGGCGCACGGCGGGACGGTGGAGGTGCGCAGCGAGCCGGGGCGCACGGTGTTCACGGTGACGCTGCCGCTGGGCGGGGCGGCGGCGGACTGAGCGCGGGGGACCGCCGACGGGTCGGGGCCGAGCCCGGCGGACCGAGCCGCCAGGCCCCGGAGGCGGCCTTCACCCCCGCGCGGACGTCATCCGCGGGGCGGCGCTCCGCAGCTGCGCCGCACGACGAGCTCGACGGGAATCATCGGCTCGTCCCCCGCGCCGGCCACGGCGTCGGTCCGTCCGTCGATCCGGTCGAGCAGCAGCCGCAGCAACCGGGTGCCGATCTCGGCGAAGTCGGTCCGCACGGTCGTCAGCGGGGGCAGGAAGTGGGCGGCCTCGGGGATGTCGTCGTAGCCGACGACGCTGATGTCGTCGGGGACCCGGCGGCCCGCCTCGTGCAGGGCGTGCAGCAGGCCGAGGGCCATCTGGTCGTTGGAGGCGAACACCGCGGTGACGTCCGGGCGTCGGGCCAGTTCCCGGCCCAGTTCGTACCCGGAGTCCGCGCTCCAGTCGCCGACGAGCGGCTCGTGGATCTCGGCACCGGCCGCCTTCAGGGTGTCCTGCCAGCTGGCCACCCGCTGGTCGGCGGAGCTCCAGCCGGCGGGCCCCGCGATGTGCCGCACGGTGGCGTGCCCGAGCCGCAGCAGATGTTCGGTGGCCTGCCGGGCGCCGCCGCGGGAGTCGGCGGTGGCGAGCGGGGTGCCGCCCCGGATCTCGTTCTCCATGACCACCAGCGGCGTACCGAGGCGGGTGTCGGCCAGGGCCTGCCCGACCCGGTGCTGCGGGGCGATGGCGATGACCCCGTCCGCCCCCTCGGCGGACAGCCGCTGCACGGCCTCGGCGACGGTGGCGTGGTCGGCGGTGTCGTCGAGGGCGATGGAGCTGAGCAGGTAACCGGCCTTCTGGGCGGCGGTGTTGATGGCGGTGAGGATGCTGGCGGGCCCGTAGCGGGCGGCGTCGAAGGAGATCACCCCGACCATCCGGGTCCGCCCGCTGGCCAGCGACCGGGCACTGGCGCTGGGCCGGTACCCCAGCACCCGCATCGCCTCCCGCACGGCTTCCCGGGTCTCGTCCCGGACAGCGGGGTGATCGTTGAGCACCCGGGAAACGGTCTGCTTGGACACCCCGGCCATCCGAGCGACGTCAGCCATGACGGGCCGGGCCCCCGCGAAGTTGCGACGACTGCGGCCTCTGGGGGCGGGGGAGTCGGCGGGGCGAGGGCTCATCGGAGGTTTCTTCCTCAGCGGAGGGGTCGGAATCGCCCCCAGCATACGGCCGGGCATCGCCGCTGAAGGGGCGCGGGGAACTGCGCGACCAGCCACGACGCGGCCGCACCCGACACTCACCCCGCCTCACCCCGCCTCACCTCACCCCGCCCCGCCTCACCCTCACCTCACCCCACCTCACCTCACCTCACCCCGCCCCGCCTCACCCTCACCTCACCCCGCCTCACCTCACCCCGCCCCGCCCCGCCTCACCCTCACCTCACCCCGCCTCACCTCACCCCGCCTCACCTCACAGCCCAGCGGCGAACGGTCACCAACTCCACCCGCTCGATGACCGCAGCACTCCGACTCCCTTCCGCCACGTACACAGCGGCCCCCTCGTCCCCGCCGAGCGCGCGCACCCGCAACTCCCCGGCCGGCAGCCGATCGAGGCCGATGTCCCACACCCGCCCCGAGAAGAACTGGTCGGCGACGAGGACCTCCCCCACATACGCCCGCCCCACGTCCCCGGCCCAGTGAATCCGCAGCAACGTCCCCCGCGGCACCGCATCCGGCAGCGAGACGACGTACTCCGCCGCCGCCGTCTCGAACCACTTCTCCGCAGGCGCACTCGCCCGTCCCATGACCCCGGTGACCGGCTCAGGGGCGGGCCCGGCGGCCCGGACGGGACGGACCGAGGCCTCCCCCACCTCTGCGGCGGGCTCCCCCTCCAGCACGTACCGTCCGAACACCCCGTCCGGCACGCCACCGGGCCGACCCGTCGGAAACACGGCGATCGACGGCCGCTCCACGGCACTGTGCACCCGCACCTCACCGCGGTCGAACACGACCCCGCCGTCCGCCAGCACCAGCCGCTCGGCGCCCCACAGCACGCCCCGGTAGGCGGTACGAGCGGTAGCCGCATCCAGCACCAGCAGCCCCACCCGCCCCCCGCCCACGGTCTCCACCTCGACGAGCGCGTCCGTACCGGCCCGCAGTCCGGTGACCAGCGCGCGTCCCTCCCCGTGCGAGACCTCCCCGGACGGAGCCGAGAGGGAAGCCACGCCGCTCAGCGCGAGTTCTGGATCGATGCCGTCAACCGCGGCCAGCACCAGCACGGTTCGGCCACCGTCCGCCACCGTGCACACCGGCTGCGCGGTGGCCCACTCCACCCGCACCCCGCCCACGTCCAGCCGCAACGGCCAGCAGAACGAGGCGCCCGACGGCACCGTCACCGGCACCGACGGGAAGCTCAGCTCCTCGTCCCCGAAGGCGACACCGAACGACGTCTCCGGATGATCCGGCAACGGCTCGTGCGGCTGGTGGTTGTTGACGAACAGGAACCCCGACGTCCCGTCGCCGCGCACCGCCCACCGCAGCGTCTCCCGGTCGTCCTGCCCACGCGGCAGCTCCGCCGGCAGCACGGACTCCATCGGCGCGATCAGATGGCCGAAGTCCGCCAGCATCAGGTGCTGGAGCCGCAGTTCGTCGTACGACGGCCGGTACTGCCCGTACTCGCCGAGCGGGGCCTGGAAGTCGTACGTCAGCACCGGCAGGTCGTTCGGGTATCCGGTGGCGTGGGACTCCTGGAGGGTCGACGCCTCCCCCACCGGGTTCGTGCCGCCGTGGAACATGTAGTACCCCTGCCACACCGACCCGCACCCGATCTTGGTGAGCCCGAGGGCGGCGATGTCGGCGGCGTCGACCCGTGGGCGCCGGTGGTAGGAGACCGCCATGCCGCCGCCCAACTCGCAGGTGGCCCAGGGGAATCGGTCCGCGAAGGCGTCCGGGGCGCTGCCGCGGACGGCGGTCACCGGCCGCAGGTCCGCGCCGATGCCCTCGTCGTCGCGCTGGTGGGTGAAGAAGAAGTGCTTGCGGCAGGTGTCGGGCCAGCCGCCGTCGGCCTCGGTCCAGAAGGTGTCGGTGTAGCCGCCGTAGAGGGGCAGCAGTTCGTCGGGCGGGAGCTGGACACCGCCCCAGGCGGTGGACGTCCACAGCGGGGCGCTCAGGCCGGCCTCCTGCGCCATCCGCTTCAGGGTCAGCAGGTGGCCGGGCTGGTCGTAGAGCTCGTTCTCGATCTGGACGGCGACGATCGGGCCGCCGTGGGCGCGGTCGAGGCCGCGGAGCTGGTCGGCGATCGCCGCGTACCAGGGGCGCACGGCCGCCAGGTAGGCCGGGTCGTCGGTGCGGGGGGCGCAGTCGCGGGCCAGGACCCAGTCGGGCAGGCCGCCGTTGCGGACCTCGGCGTGCACCCAGGGGCCGATCCTCGGGATGAAGTCCAGACCGTGGCGGGCGCACAGTTGGACGAAGCGGCGCAGGTCGCGGTCGCCGTCGAAGCGGATGCGGCCCTCGGTCTCCTCGTGGTGGATCCAGATGAGGTAGCTCGCGACGACCGTCACGCCGGCCGCCTTCATCTTGAGCAGTTCCTCCTCCCACTCGGCGGCCGGGTAGCGGGTGTAGTGGAACTCGCCGGAGACCGGGAACCAGGGGCGGCCGCCGCGGGTGAGGCAGCGGCTGGTGACCTCGACGGGGTCGGGGACGCCGGGCGCGTCGGCGAACGGCAGGTGGCCGGTGAGCGGGGGCGCGGTCGTGTCGGGGACGCGCAGGTGGTGGTGCGGCATCAGGGGTTCACCGGTCCGAGGTCGGGGGTATCGGTCAGCTGGGCGCGGGTGGCGGTGGTGGCGTGCAGTTCGAGCAGGATCAGCTCGTTGATGCCGGCGCGCAGGACCGGTGCGGGGACGTACAGGGTGTGCTGGGGGCCGCGGTTCCAGTAGCGGCCGAGGTGGAAGCCGTTGATCCAGGCCTGGCCCTTGGTCCAGCCGGGCAGCGCGAGGAAGGCGTCGGCGGGTTCGGCGACCTCGAAGGTGCCCCGGTGGAAGGCCGGTTCGAAGGCGGTGGACGTGCCGGACGGCTCGAAGGGCACGGCGGTCGGGTCGGCCAGGGACAGCGGGTGGCAGTCCCAGCCGTGCAGGGCGGTGCCGTTGAAGGAGACCGGGCCGAGCAGGCCCTTGGGGGTGCCGATGCGGGGGCCGTAGTTGACGCCGCCCATGTTCTCCACGAGCACCTCCAGTGTCGCGCCGGGGCGCGGCACGAGGACCGGCAGGGTCTCGTCGTGGCGTTCGCGTTCGAGGACGCCGACGGGGGCGCCGTCGACGAGGACCTGCGCGCGGTCGCCGACTCCGCCCGCGAAGTGCAGCAGGCCGTGGCCCGCCGCGGGGAGGGTGGTCCGGTAGAGGGCGTATCCGGCGGCGAGGCCGAGTGCGTCCATCGTCGCCGGGGTCTCGGTGCGCACGGGTGCGGCGAGGGCGCCCGCGTGCGGCAGCAGCGGGGCGCGGTGGTCCAACTCGACGGTGCGGGGCGCGAGTTTCGGTGCCGGCGCCGGGACCGGCTCATCCGGCACGGGGGCGTGGCGGGCGATGACCTCGCGGAAGGCGTGGTACTTGGGGCCGGGGTCGCCGGACTCGGTGAGCGGGGCGTCGTAGTCGTAGGACGTGACGGTGGGCTCGTAGGTGTGGTGGTGGTTGGCGCCGTTGTGGAAGCCGAAGTTGGTGCCGCCGTGGAACATGTAGAGGTTGACGGAGGCGCCCGCGGACAGCAGCCGGTCGAGGTCGGCGGCGGCGTCGGCGGCGCTGCGGGTGTGGTGCGGGCCGCCCCAGTGGTCGAACCAGCCGACCCAGAACTCCGCGCACATCAGCGGGCCTTCGGGCCGGTGGGCGCGCAGTTCGGCCAGGGCGGCGTCGACCTTGCCGCCGAAGGTGCCGGTGGTGAGGACGCCGGGCAGGCTGCCGGCGGTCAGGTGCTCCTGGTTGACCTGGTCGCACGTGAAGAGGAGTTCCTCGACCCCTCGGTCCCGGAAGCCCTGTTCGAGGTGTTTGAGGTAGGCGGTGTCGTCGCCGTAGGCCCCGTACTCGTTCTCGACCTGGACGGCGATGACGGCGCCGCCGCGTGCCGCCATGTGCGGGAGCAGCGGGGGCAGGAGCAGGTCGAGGTAGCGGTCGATCGCAGCGGTGAAGCGGGGGTCGGAGCTGCGCAGCGCGATGTCGGTGTCCGAGGTGAGCCAGCCGGGCAGACCGCCGCCGTCCCACTCGGCGCAGATGAACGGGCCGGGGCGCAGCAGCACATGGAGTCCCTCGTCGCGGGCGAGGGCCAGGTAGCGGGGCAGGTCGAGGATGCCGTCGAGCACCAACTCGCCGTCCGGATGCGGCTGGTGGGCGTTCCACGGGACGTACGTCTCGACGGTGTTGAGGCCCATCAGCCGGGCCTTGCGCAGCCGGTCGGCCCACTGGTCGGGGTGGACGCGGAAGTAGTGCATGGCACCGGAGACGATGCGGAACGGCTCGCCGTGCAGCAGGAATCCGTCGGACGTGGTCGTGAGCGCGGACATGCGGGGTCTTCCTTTCAGCGGGAGGAGGATCGGGTACTGCGGACGAGCCAGAGGGTCGCGGCCAGGCACAGTGCCGAGACACCCCCGAGAAGCAGCGGTACGGCCTCGACGCCGGACCACTCGATGGCCTTGCCGAGCGCCGGTCCGGCCACCACTCCGCCGACCATGGAGGCGGCGATGACCAGGGCTCCGGCGCGCCGGGCGGTGGGGGCGGCCTTGTGCAGCCAGGGCAGGCCGGTGGGGAAGACGGGTGCGATGAAGAGGCCGACGCCGGCATAGGCGTACGGCGCCAACTCGCTCACGGAGGCCAGCATCAGACAGACCGTCATGCCGGAGCAGGAGACGCTGATGATGGTCTGGGGCGAGTACCTCAGGGCGATCGGGGCGGCCAGGAACCGGCCCACGGTCATCATCAGCCAGTAGACGGACGTGGCGGTGGCGGCGGCTCCGGCGCCGTAGCCGACGGTCTCCAGGTGGGTGGGTTCCCAGCCGCCGACCCCGGCCTCGATGCCGACGTGCAGGACGTAGAGCGCGACGAAGACGCCGAGCACGGAGGCGAGGCTGCGGGTGCGGATGCCGCCGGAGTCGTGGGCCCCCTCGGACGGCTGCGGGGCCTGGTTGCGCACGCCCTTGAGGCACAGCAGCAACGGCAGGTTGACCAGCGCGAACACCAGGAAGACCGCGGGGTAGTGCGCGGCGCCGACCGCGCCGATCAGGGCCGGGCCGAGGATCGCGCCGATGCCGAAGTGGGCGTTGAGGATGTTCAGCATGGCCGTCGAGCGGTGGCCGAAGCCGACGGCGAAGAGCTGGTTGAGGCCGTAGTCGATGCCGCCGAAGCCGAGCCCGGCCAGCAGGGCGGCGGCGAGCGCGAGGGGCCACTCGGGGGCGAGCGCGAAGCCCGCCGCGCCCACGGCCATGAGCAGATAGGAGGCCCCGAGGATGCGCCGGTTGCCGACCGCCCCGTACCACCGGTCGAACAGCAGCACGCCGCCCACCCCGCCGACGAAATGCGCGCTCAGCCCCAGCCCGGCGGCCGACGGGGACAGCCCGAACTCCTCACGCAGGGCGGGGATCGCCGGCCCGTACAGGGCTTGGAGCACGCCGATCAGCACGAAGCCGGCGCACGAGGCGACGACGGCGGCCGGGCTGAACACCGGGGCTTCGACTACACGGGTCTCTCGCAGCACGACAGGAAATGTTACCGGTAACATCCAGGCCGTCAAGATTGCCGACGACTCCACCATTGAATGCTTGAATCGACATTCATACACTCACTCGGTGGATGAATTCACCTTTCGTAGACGCTCGACGAGATCAGCGAGGGTGGCCGCCGTGCTGCTGATGGCCGCCGGTCTCACCACCACTCCGTCCCTGACCGCCACCGCGTCGGCCGCCCCGGCGCAGCCCGTGGTGTGGCCGCAGCCCCAGAGCATGCAGTCGGGACCCTCCCGGTTCACGGTCCCCGACCGGGTCGTGGAGGTCGTCGGCCCGGACACGGACCCCGCGGCCCGCAGGGTCGTCGAGTCCGCCCTGCGCGCCGCCGGCGCCGACCGCATCGTGACGGCCGACAAGCCGGCTCCGTCGGCCGCCTTGACGGTCTACCTCGACGGCCCCGGCACCACCGGGGTCCTGAAGCGCCTGGGCGCCCGCTCCCCGCACGGCCTCCCCTCCGGCGGTTACGCCCTCGCCTCCGGCCGTACCCACGGCCGCACCCTCCTCGCCCTGGCCGGCTCCGACGCCACGGGCACCTTCTACGCCGCCCAGACCCTGCGCCAACTCCTCGCCGGACAGCGCGAGTTGCCGCAGGTCACGATCCGCGACTGGCCCACCGCCGCGCTGCGCGGCGTGGTCGAGGGCTTCTACGGCACCCCCTGGACCCATGCCGAGCGCCTGCGCCAACTCGACTTCTACGGCCGGACCAAGCAGAACGTGTACGTCTACTCCCCCAAGGACGACCCGTATCTGCGCGCCCAGTGGCGCGACGCGTACCCGGCGGCCGGACTCGCCCGGCTGAAGGAGCTGGCCGACCGGGCTGCCGCGAACCACGTCCGCTTCACCTACGCCCTCTCCCCCGGCCTGTCGGTCTGCTACTCCTCCGCCGCCGACATCGCCGCCCTCACCCGCAAGTTCGACTCGCTGTACGCCATCGGGGTGCGCTCCTTCGCGGTCCCGCTGGACGACATCAGCTACACCAAGTGGAACTGCGCGGAGGACGAGGCGGAGTTCGGTACGGGCGGCGGCGCGGCGGGCGCGGCCCAGGCGCATCTGCTCAACACGGCGTGGGACGGCTTCTCGGCCGGCCACCCCGGCCTGGAACCACTGGAGATGGTCCCCACCGAGTACTCCGACCTCGCCGACACCCCCTACAAGACGGCCCTGCGCGAGAAGCTGGACCCGTCCGTGGTCGTGGAGTGGACCGGCGTCGGCGTGATCGCACCGACCATCACCGCCGCCCAAGTGGCTGAGGCCCGCCGGGTGTTCGGGCACCCGATCCTGATCTGGGACAACTACCCCGTCAACGACTACGTCACCAGCCGCCTCCTCCTCGGCCCGTACACCGGCCGGGAACCCGGCGTGGCGCGCCCGGGGACCGGGGCGATCGGTGTGACCGCCAACCCGATGGTCCAGGGCGAGGCGAGCAAGCTGGCCCTGTTCACGTCGGCTGCCTGGCTCTGGAACCCCGACGTCTACGATCCGCGGGCCGCTTTCCTCGCCTCGGTCCGGGATCTGGCCGGCTCCGGCGGCGCCACGACGGGGGCACCGCCCGCGCCCTCCACGCTGCGGGCGAGCCTGCTGATCTTCGCCGAGAACAACTACTCCTCCCCGCTGGACGCGACCGAGTCCCCGACCCTGACCGGGCTCATCGCCGCGTTCCGCACGGCGTACGAGGACGACAGCGGGCTCGGCCGGGCCGCCGCCGCACTCCGCTCGTACTTCACCGACATGGCCGCGACACCCGCCGAGTTGCGCGCCCGGCTCGCCAACCCCGGTTTCCTGAGCGAGACCTCGGCCTGGCTGGACAAGGTCGGCCGCTACGGCGCGGCGGGGCGGACGGCGGTCGACCTGCTGCTGGCCCACAAGGCCGGTGACGACGAGGCCGTGTCGACGTACTGGAACCGACTGCGCGCCCAGCGCAAGGAGTTGGACGCCGTCCCGGAGCAGGTCTCGCCGGGCGTGATGGACCAGTTCCTCTACACGACGATGCTGGAGTCCGCGCCCGACCCCGGGGTGGACGCCACGTTCTCCCCGTCCTCGCTGTCCCTGAAGCCCGGCGCCACCGCGACGGTCACCCTGCGCTTCGCCGACGCCTCCGCCAGGACGGTCGACTGGAAGCTCGACGTACCGGACGGCGTCACCGCCTCCCCGGCCGAGGGCACGGCGACCGTACCGGCCGGGGGCAGCGCCTCGGTCTCCGTCACGCTGACCGGCGTGGGCGAGGGCGTGCACTCGGTGCTCGTGTCGGGGACCGGCGTCCTCGGCCGGGCCCTTCCGGTCCAGGTCACCGACGGCCGCGGGAGCCTGAAGGCGCTGACCGCCAACTTCAGCGGCGCGTCGGTCAGTTCCGTCGATCTCGGGTCCGGCGCGACGAAGGACATCGCCGTCGGCGCCAACCCGGGCGAGGTCGTGGTCAGTTCCGACGGGCGTACCGCCTATGCCGCCAACCAGGGCTCGAACACGGTCAGTGTGATCGACGTGGCGAGCGGCACCGTCACCGCCACGGTGGCCGTGGGACGGGTACCGGCCGGGCTGGCGCTGACGCCGGACGGCGGGACGCTGTGGGTCGCCGACTACGCGGACGGCACGGTGCAGCCGGTGGACACCGGCACGCTCACCGCGGGCCCGCCCGTGCCGGTGGGCGACGGGCCGGAGAACATGGCGATCACGCCGGACGGCAGGACCCTGTACGTGGCGGCCATCCACGACAACACGGTCAGCCCGGTCGACCTCGCCACGCGGAAGGCCGGTACCGCGATCCCCGTCGGGCCCCGGCCCTTCAACGTGGTCGCGGCGCCGGACGGGAGGACGGTGTACGTGTCCGACTCCGGCGGGTCGACCGTCACGCCCATCGACACGGCGACGAACGACACCGAGCCGACCCTGCTCGTCACCGGCCAGGCGTACGGGCTCGCGCTGTCACCGGACGGCCGGACCCTGTGGGTCAGCCCGAGCAACGGCGACTACGTCACGCCGGTGGACACCGTGACCGGAGCGCCCGGCAAGAGGATCACGGTCGGCAGGTCGGCCTTCGACGTGGGCCTGGACTGGAGCGGCACGACGGCGTACGTCACGACGGCCGACGGCAACGCGCTGGTGCCGGTCGACACCGGAACAGGTCAGACCGGCACGGCCTTCACGACCGGCGCCTATCCCCTCGCCACAGCCCTGACTCCCGTACCGGTGGAGTGATCAACTCGCGGTACGCCGGATCCGTCCGGCGTACCGCTTCTCCAGTTCCAGGTTCCCCTCGAAGCCGCCCGGCACATTGGCGGACACGTACACCGGCGGACGCTCTCCCGCGGCCAGCATCTGCGCCGTGGCCTCCGCCACCGCCATCTGCACCAGCATCACCCCGGTCAGCGTCGACAACGCGCACACCGCACCCCCACCCGGCAGCTCCAGCAGCGCGTCCCCGCGCGGGGCCGCGTTGTCCAGGACGACGTCGGCCAGGTCGACGAGCTTTTTGCCGCTCGCGTGGCCGGCCGGGACGGCGCGGGTGTGGGTGAGGGAGGTGAGGGCCAGGATCTTGTGGCCGTGCTCCTTGGCGTGGAGGGCCATCTCGACGATGACGTTGTTCACGCCCGAGTTGGAGACGATGACGAAGAGGTCCTCGGGGCGGGGCGCCGCGAGGTCGTAGAGGCGGGCGGCGACGCCGGGGCTGCGTTCCAGGAGCGGGTCGTCGAGCACGCCGGGGTCGTCGCCGCCGTACAGGACGAGGTCGGCGATCTGGATGCGGTTGGTGGGGACCAGGCCGCCCGCCCGGCCCGCCACTTCGAGGACCATGGCCTGGGAGTGGCCGGTGCCGAAGGCCTGGATCACGCCGTCCGCGCGGACGCAGTCGGCGATGAGCCCGGCGGCGCGGGCCACGTCGTCGCGGGCGGACCGGGTGAGCTGCTGAAGGACGGCAAGGCTCTGCTGGGCGAAGCCCTGGGCGCTGACGGACTCGGCGGACACGTGACACTCACTCCCCACTGATGGATTGAACCACCCTGTATATCTCCATCGATGAATCAATAAATCACACGGCGGCGGTCGGGTTCAATCACCGTGATCCGGTCCTGGTATTCAAAGGGGGGTTCGGGCGGTGGCTGGTACCTTCTCACCATGCCCCCGACGGACGTCACCACACTGATCCGGACCGAGCTGCCCCGGCTGGCCGGTTCCCTGCGCAAGGTCGGCGAGCTGATCCTGGAGGATCCGGCCGCCGTCACCCACTGTTCGGCCGCCGAGCTGGGCCGCCGCACCGGCACCTCCCAGGCGACGGTGACCCGCTTCTGCCGGGCCATCGGCCTCGACTCCTACCAGCACCTGCTGATCGAGCTGGCCCAGGAACGCGGCCGCGGCCAGGTCTCGGACTGGGGCACCGCCGAGATCGGCCCGGACATCTCCCCCGACGACTCCTTGGAGCGGGTCGTGCAGGTCGTGGGCAACGCGGATCTGCGCGCGGTGCAGCAGACCATCGACCGGATCGACCTCGACGCGATCGAGCGCGCCGCGCAGGCGATGGCGCGGGCCCGCCGGATCGACCTCTACGGCGTCGGCGGCAGCGGCGCGGTGGCGCTGGAGACCGAGACCCGGCTGTTCCGCATCGGCTGCTCGGTGCGCGGCTGGACCGAGGTGCACGGCGCGGCCACCTCCGCCGCCCTGCTCACCCCGGCGGACGTCGCCCTCGGCATCTCGCACTCGGGGGCCACCCGGGAGACCATCGAACCGTTCGAGCTGGCCAAGGAGCGCGGCGCGACCACCGTGGCGATCACCTCCGACCCGCGCTCACCGCTCGCCAGGGCGGCCGACATCCGGCTCGTCTCCTCGGCCTCGGAGACCAACTTCCTCACCGGCATCGGCGGCCGGCACTCCGTCCTGGTGCTGCTCGACTGCCTCTACGTCCGGGTCGCCCAGCTCTCCTACCAGCGCGCGAGCGCCTCGCTGGCACTGACCGACCACATCGTGCCGCAGCACTCGGCGAAGGGGCGGCGCACCCGCTGACCCGCAGCGCCGAGCACGGGCCGACCACAGTGATATTGCATAGATGATTCACCGAGAACACGCGTAGATGGTTGTTTGAACCATCTCCACGGTGCCAGGATGGGACTCCGCCGAGCACTCTCGTAGGAGACCCATGCGCGTCACCTCTGTCGAGTCGACCGAGCTTTTCGTCGGCACCCCCGAGCAGCCGTACCAGGTGGTGGCCGCCGAGATCGAGCACGTCCCGGGCCGCCAGGTCCGCCTCACCGCCGAGGGCCCGGGCGTGCGGAGCGTCGGGGAGACCCTGGTCACCGTGGGCGAGGACGGGACCGTACGCGCCGAGATACCCGTGACCGGCGACGGCGAGCACATCACGGTGACCGCGGCCGACGGCTCCGAGGCCGCCCGGCGCACCGCGCCGTTCACCGCCGCCGAGCCCGGCTGGACCATGTTCATGGTCAGCCACTTCCACTACGACCCCGTCTGGTGGAACACCCAGGCCGCCTACACCGAGACCTGGGACGTCGCCGACGACCCGGCCGCCACCGGCCTGCCGGCCCGCACCTTCGACTCCCGCGGCCAGTCGGGCATGAGCCTGGTGCGGGCGCACTGCGATCTCGCCCGGCGCGACCCGGCGTACACCTTCGTGCTCGCGGAGGTCGACTACCTCAAGCCCTACTGGGACGCCTTCCCGGAGGAGCGCGCCTTCCTCCGCGAGCTGATCCGCACCGGCCGCGTCGAGATCATGGGCGGCACCTACAACGAGCCCAACACCAACCTCACCGGCGCCGAGGCGACCGTACGCAACGCGCTGTACGGCGACGGGTACCAGCGCGGGATCATGGGGGCCTCCCCCGAGACCGCCTGGCAGTTGGACGCGTTCGGGCACGACCCGCAGTTCCCCGGTCTGATGGCGGACGCGGGCATCACGTCGAGCTCCTGGGCGCGCGGCCCGTTCCACCAGTGGGGGCCGGCCCTCTCCGTCTTCGGCGAGGAGCCCCGCGATCCCCGACGCATGCAGTTCCCGGCGGAGTTCGACTGGATCGCCCCCTCGGGGCGCGGCATCCTCACCGCCTACATGGTCAACCACTACGGCGCCGGTTGGGCCATCGACAACGCTCCCACCCTGCCGGAAGCAGAACAGGCCGCCTTCAAGCTGTTCCGGGGTCTGAAGAAGGTCGCGCTCACGCGCAACGTGCTGCTTCCGGTGGGTGGGGACTACGCGCCGCCGTGCCGGTGGGTGATGGGCATCCACCGGGACTGGAACGCCCGGTACGTCTGGCCGCGGTTCGTCAGCGCGATCCCGCGCGACTTCTTCGCCGCCGTACGGGCCGAGTTGGAGGCGGAGGGGCGCAGGCCCTCGCCGCAGACCCGGGACATGAACCCGGTCTACACCGGCAAGGACGTCTCCTACATCGACACCAAGCAGGCCCAGCGGTACGGCGAGACCCTCCTCGCCGACGCGGAGGCCTGGGCGACCCTCGCCTCCCTCGTCACCGGGCACCCCTACCCGGACGCGGCGCTGGACAAGGCGTGGCGGCAGCTGGTCTACGGCGCCCATCACGACGCGATCACCGGCTCGGAGTCGGACCAGGTCTACATCGACCTGCTCACCGGCTGGCGGGAGCTGGCCGACCTGGCGGAGGCCGTGCACGCCGACGCGACGGACGCGCTGGCCCGCCGGGTCGCCCGGCTCCCCGGCTCACCGGACGACCTGGTCGTCTTCAACGCGGCCACCCGGGAGCGCCGGGACGTGCTGTCCGTCCCCGACCCCGGGGCGGTCCCCCTCGACGACACGGGTCTGCCGCTGCCCGCCGTGCGGGAGGAGGACGGCGGACTCCGGGTCGTCGTCGGGGAGGTGCCGGGGCTGGGGCTCAAGGCACTGCCGCTCGCCGCGGGTTCGGTCGGCGGATGGACGCCCGGCGCGGGGGCGACGATCCGCAACGAGTTCTACGAGGTGACCGTCGACCCCTCGCGCGGCGGCGGCGTCAGCAGCCTGCGCCAGGGCGGCCGGGAGCTGCTGCGCGCCGGTGACATCGGCAACGAGATCGTCGTCCAGGAGGAGTACCCGAGGCACCCGCGCTTCGGCGAGGGCCCCTGGCATCTCACCCCGACGGGCACGACCGCCGCCCGCAGCGGGGCCGTCCCGGCCGATGTCGAGGTTGAGCACTCCGCGGCCGGGCAGCGCATCACCGTCCGCGCCGACCTCGGCCTCTTCCGGTACACCCAGCGGCTGACCCTGTGGAAGGGCGTCGACCGGCTCGACGTCTCGACGACCGTCGACGGCTACGACGGCGCCGACCGGCTGATCCGGGTGCGCTGGCCGTCCGACGTGCGGGGCGGGCTGCCGGTGCACGAGGTGGCCGACGCGGTGATCGGGCGCGGCTTCGGGTTCGTGGAGGTGGACAGCGAGCGGTTCCCGTGGACGCTCGACAACCCGGCCAACACCTGGTTCGGGCTGGGGTCCACCGCGCGGGTAGCGGTGCACGACGACTCCGGTGTCCTGCTCGGCCGACGGGCCGTCGGCGTGGCCGAGTTGGTGTACGCCGACTGGGACGCGGCCGGTGCGCTGGGGGCGCCGCTCGCGGCGGCGCTGGTCCGTGCCGGGGTCACCGCGACCTCGACCGTCGCCGGCGGCCCCCGCTACGGCGACCTGGAGGTCGACTCCAACCTGCCCGACCTGCGGATCGCCGTCGGCGGCCCCGAGCGCAACTCCGTGGTCGCCGAGGCCCTCGCCATGGACCCGGCCGCCGGGCGCGAACTGCGGCGCCAGTTGGCCGCGTCGGGCGCGGCGGCGGTGTGGGTGGCGCCGCGTGCCTCGCTGCGCGAGGAGTGGGTGCCGGGGGCCGATCTGCGGGACCTGGAGCGGCTGCCGCTGCTCGTGGTCGCGGACACCGGGGACGGCACCAAGGCGGTCGACGCGCTCGTCGCCGACCTCGACGACTTCACCGTGACGGCCACCGCGGCGGGCGGCGGCGAGGCACTGCCGCCCGGCGACGCCTGGGACGGGCGGAGCTTCGCCGTCCTCAACCGGGGCACGCCGGGCTGCGTGGTCACCTCCGCCGGCGACCTCTGCATGTCCCTGATGCGCTCCTGCACGGGCTGGCCCTCCGGCATCTGGGTCGCCCCGCCCCGGCGCACCGCCCCCGACGGCTCCGCGTTCCAGCTCCAGCGCTGGTCCCACACCTTCGAGTACGCCGTCGTCGCGGGCGAGGGCGACTGGCGGGATGGCGAACTGCCCGCCCGCGGGCATGAGTTCAACCACCCGCTCACCGCCCGTCTGCGCACCGGGGCCGAGGGCGGGGCCGCGGACCCCCTGCTGCCCCGCAAGGGCACGCTGCTGGAGCTGGAGCCCGCGGGAGAGGTCCTGCTCGACGCCCTCAAGCCGGCCGGGTCGCCGCTGGCCCGGGGCAGCGTGGCACGGCCCGACCCGGGACGCGGGATCGTGGTCCGGGTGCACGAGGTGAACGGACGCCCGGTGCGGGCGCGCGTCCGCGGGGTGTTCGGCTGGACCGGCGGCACACGTGCCGACGTACTGGAGACGCCCGGGGAGCCGCTGGTGCCGGACGCGCAGGGTGTCCTGGACGTCGGTCTGAACGGCTTCGAGGTGGCGACCGTGCTGGCCACGGCGGCGGAGGCGGCGCCTGTCTCCCCTGCTCCCGGCGTCGCCGCCCGGGAGCCCGCCCAACCCATCCACACCCGGTACTGGCTGCACAACTCCGGCCCCGCGCCGCGCGGCAACATGCCGGTGACCGTGTACGTCTCCCCCACCGTCCTCACCGCCTCCGGCCCGGTGACGGCCGGCGTCCGGATCGCCTCGGAACTCACCGACGCCCCGGTCTCGGGCACGGTGACCTTCGAGGTGCCGCCGGGCTGGCGGGCCGAGCCCGCCGAACTCCCCTACGCGCTGGGCCCCGGCGGCTTCTCCCTCGCCGAGGTCACGGTGACCCCGCCCCCGGACGCCGGGCCCGGCAGACACTGGCTCGCGGCCCGGCTGTCGTACGGCGGGCAGACGTACGAGGACGTGGTGGCCCTGGACGTGCCCGGCGGGCCGCCGGCGGGGCCGACGCTGGTGTGCGCCCTGGGCGCCGAGCGGGTCACCGTACGGCGGGGTGAGCGCGTCCGGGTGCCGGTGAGTCTGCGCAACACCACGCTCGGGGCGGTCAGCGGGCAGGTGTGGGCGGTCTCGTCCTGGGGGACCTGGCCGGGGGTCCGGCCGGGACTCCAGGGGTTCACCGTGCCCGCCGGGGAGCGGCTGGAGTACGCGGTCGAGGTGGACGGCTCGGCGGTCCCGCCGGGTTCGTACTGGCTGATGGCAAAGGTCGGATGGCACGGCTGTGTCGCCTATACGGAGGCGGTGGAGCTGGAGGTGACGCCGTGACGGAACAGGATGCCGCCGCGGTGCGGGGCGAGGGGATCTCGAAGGCACGGGTGGATGCCCTGTTGAGAGCCGTCCCGCCCCGTGACCGGGAGACCCGCCCCGAGTCCCTGGCACGGGCCGAACGACAACGCCGCCGCTGGGCGACCCAAGTGGTCGTCACCGACGAACTGGCCCGCCGGGCCTGCGCCGACCGGGGCCTGGAACCCCCCTGCGAGGTGTCACCGGCCCTGCTGCTGCGGGTGGCCGAGTCCGATGTGGCGGACCTCGGCAGCATCGTCGCCGCCGCCCTCGCGCACTCCCCCGCGGCCCGGGCCCTGCTGGCCGAGTTGCAGCGTGAGCACCCCGTGCCCGAGGAGGCGGTGCGGGACTACTACGACCGCAACCGGGACCGCTACCTCACCCCGGAGGCGCTCAGACGCGGGGTGAACCCCTTCGGCGGCGCCACGGACGCGGACTTCGTGCCGTACCGGAAGGCCCGTGCCGGCATCACGGCCGAGCTGCGCCGGGCGGCGGGTCACCGCGCGTTCTTCGACTGGCTGGACCGGGCCCGGGCCGACGTGACCTACGCGCCGGGGCACGAGCACCCCGGCGACCCGTCGCACCCCGATCACGAGCACCGGCACTGAGAACGGCATCCAAACGCAACACGGCAAACCATTGACCTCCGATGAATTCTGGTCCACCTTTTCATCAATCGGAGCCCAAGTTGGTGATTTGAACCAGCCGAGAGGACAGTTCATGCGTGCGAGAAGAGTGACCGGATCCCTTGCCTGTCTCGTGGCCCTGACGCTGACGGCCGCCGGGTGCGGCCTGTCGGGCGGCGGCTCCAGCGACGGGGGCGCCACCGCGGGCGGCTGCAAGGTCGACAAGGGCAATGTCGGGTCGGGGAAGCTGACCGGGGACGTCAAGGGCACGATCACCTTCCAGACCACCAACTTGAAGAAAGACTTCGGAGGTTTCTTCAACGGGGTGATCGCCGCCTTCGAGAAGGCCCACCCCGGCGCCGAGGTCAAGTGGATCGACGACCCGGGCGACAACACCTTCACCAGCCGCACGGTCGCCGACGCCCAGGCCTGCACGCTGGCGGACGTCATCAACGTCAACGCGCCCACGGCGACGGCCCTCACCAAGGCCGGCTACCTCCTCGACGTCGGCACCAAGGACCCGGACGCCGCCAAGCCGTTCGTCCCGTCGTTCTGGAAGTCCGCCGCCTTCAAGGACGCCGACGGCAAGGCGATCCACACCGCGCTGCCCTGGTACACCGGCGGTGTCGTCCTGACGTACAACAAGGACCTGCTGGAGAAGGCCGGCGTCGACCCGGCGAAGCCGCCGACGAGCATCTTCGGGCTGTTCGCCGACTACGAGAAGATCGCCGAGGCGGGCGACGGCAAGTTCTACGCCACGATGGCCAACCCGATCTGGCGCATCCCGGCCGACTTCGACCAGATGGGCATCAAGGTCCTCTCCGGCGACGGCAGGTCCGCCGTGTTCGCCGACGACCCGCGCACCACCCAGTGGGTCGCCTGGATGGCGAAGCTGTACAAGGCGGGCGCGATGCCGAAGGACTCGCTGTCCTCCAGCAACGACCCGTCCACGCTCTACAGCCAGGGCAAGGTCGCCTACGGCTCGACGAACCCCAGCTTCGTGCGGTTCGTGAAGCAGAACAGCCCGTCGGTGTACGACAGGACGGCCGTCGGCCAGCAGCCCTACGACGCGCTCGGCCGCGCCTCCGCCGGTGCCCCGCAGTACATCTCGGTCGCCGCGACCAGCAAGAACGCGCCCACCGCACTGTCGTTCGCGGAGTTCCTCACCGACGCCGAGAACCAGACGGCCTGGTGCAAGGACCCGGACGTGGTGATCTTCCCGACCACCACCGCGTCGCTGAACGACCCGTTCTTCCAGAACGCCGGCGGCAGCGACCCGTTCTCCCAGGCCCGCAAGCTCGTCGCCGACCAGCTGAAGACAGCCAGCACCAACCAGACCAACCTCTCCCCGGCCGTGCAGAACGCGATCGTCGCCCAGGTGCAGTTGGCCATGCAGGGCAAGAAGAGCCCCGAGCAGGCCGTCAAGGACGCCCAGGAGAAGGCGAACGAGCTTCTGAAGCAGGCGGGTTGACGGTGACGGCCGAGATCACGAAGCCGGTACCGGTGCCCGGCACGGAGACATCCGTGCCGGGCCCGGCCCCCTCCCGCCTCCGGGCGTTGCTCCCCGGCCCGTCCGCCGGGGCCAACGGGGCGGCGATGTACCGCCGTTGGTGGCTGCCGTGGCTGTGGACCGCGCCCGCGATCGCCTGTGCGGTGGTCTTCGGCGTCTTCCCGTTCCTCAACACCGTCCTGCTGTCGTTCACGAACGCCAAGCCGCTCGGCGGCGCCGCGAGTTTCGTCGGAGTCGACAACTACACGCGGATGCTGGACGACTCGGACTTCTGGCTGGCGACCCGCAACAGCATCCTGTACGCGCTCGTCGTCGTCCCCCTGATGGTGCTGCTGCCGCTGCTGCTGGCCGTGCTGGTGGAGAAGAACCTCCCCGGCATCGGCTTCTTCCGCTCCGCGTTCTACACGCCGGTGCTGGCCTCCAGCGTGGTCGTGGGGCTGAGCTGGCAGTGGCTGCTCGCGGACGACGGGCTGGTCAACACCTGGCTGGAGAAGGCCCACTTGATCAGGTCGGCGATTCCGTTCCTGTCGGACTCGTGGCTGATCCTGCTGTCCGCGATGGGCCTGACCCTGTGGAAGGGCCTCGGCTGGTACATGGTCTTCTATCTGGCCGCCCTCGGGAACGTCCCCAAGGAACTGCACGAGGCCGCCGCCATGGACGGCGCCGGAGCGGTCCGCCGCTTCTGGCACATCACGGTCCCCGGCGTCCGCCAGGCCATGATGCTCGTCGGCACCCTCACCGGCATCGGCTCGCTGCGCGTGTTCACCGAGATCTACATGCTCGGCAGCTCCACCGGCGGCCCCGGCGGCGCCGACCGCACCCTGCCCTTCTACATCCGGGACGTCGGCCTGGACCCCATCACCGGCAACGCCGGTTACGGCTCGGCCGTCAGCGTGGCCCTGTTCGCGCTGACGCTGGGCCTGACCCTGCTGGCGCAGCGCCTGACGAAGGAGGACGAGTCGTGACGACCGCTGTTCCGGCCCGGCGCCGACGCTTCCTGCCCCGCTGGCGCGACTACGGCCGTCCGCGTGAACTCGCCGTCCGCTACCTGCTGTTGTTCCTCGTCCTCGGTCTCACGGTCGGCCCGCTGCTCTGGCAGCTGCTGGCCTCCCTGAAGAGCACGGGCGAGGACGTCTTCGGCGCGGACGCCACCCTGCTGCCGCACCACCCGACGCTGCGCGCCTACCGCACCGTCTTCGAACAGGTCCCGGTGGCCACGTACATCAGGAACAGCCTGATCGTGGTCGTCCTGTCGATCACCAGCCAGCTCGTCTTCTCCACCACGGCCGGCTACATGCTCTCCAAGCCCGGCTGGAAGGGCCGCAAGGCGGTCTGGGTGGTTCTGATCGCGTCGATGATGTTCCCCTTCGAGTCGATCATGGTGTCGCTGTTCCTGAGCATCCGCGACCTGGGCCTGGTGGACAGCCTGGCGGGCGTGTGGCTGCCCGGATTCGTCGGGGCCATCAACGTGCTGCTGATGCGGGGCGCGTTCCTCGCGGTGCCGCGCGAGATCGAGGACTCGGCGATGCTCGACGGCGCGAACGAGTGGCAGCGCTTCCGGTACCTCTACCTGCCGTCCGCGTGGGGCGCGATCATGGTGGTGGTCATCAACACCTTCATCAGCGCCTGGGACGACTTCCTGTGGCCGCTGATCGTGCTGCGCTCCGAGGACAACATGACACTGACGCTGGGGCTTTCCCGGTTGCAGTCGTCGTCCTTCGGCTACGACCAGCGGATGGTGATGGCCGGTTCGGTGATCTCCGTGATCCCGGTGCTGGTCCTGTTCGTGATCACGCAGCGGTGGTTCTACAAGGGCGTGTCGTCGGGGGCGGTCAAGCTCTGAGGTCGACCCGGACGGGTACGGCGGTGAGCGCCGCCCGCGCCGACTCGGCGACGCGCAGCTCCAGCAGGCCGGTCAGCTCGTTGTCGAGCGTCAGCGTGACCGTGCGCCGCTCCCCCGCCGCGAGGCCGACCCCCTCGAACGCGCACAGTTCGAGGGTGCGCGGCCAGGTGGTGGCGATCAGCCGCCGCAGATAGACCTGCACGACCGAACGGCCGTACCGCCGCCCGGTGTTGGTGACATCGACGGTGACGGTACGGCCGGACGCGCGGGGCGGCCCGTACCCGAAGCTCGTGTACGACAGTCCGTGCCCGAAGGAGTACTGCGGCTCGGCGTCGGCGTCGGCGTAGCCGCCGTACTCGGTGTCCTTGTGGTTGTAGTGGACGGGGAGCTGGGCGGCCGAGCGCGGGACGGAGACGGGGAGCCGGCCGGCGGGTTCCGTGAGTCCGAGCAGCACCTCGCCGATGGCCTCGCCGCCCCAGGGCCCCGGGTACCAGGCGGTGAGGAGCGCTCCCGCCCGGTCGGGCACGACGTGCGGGCGCCCCTGGATCAGGACGACCGCCGTGGGGGTGCCGGTGGCGACGACGGCGTCCAGGAGGGCGTACTGCGCGGCGCCGAACCGCAGTCCCGCCAGGTCGACGCCCTCGCCGCAGGTCATCTCCGAAACGGCGGTCAGGGCCGCCCCGTTGGCGGCGAAGCCGGTGTCCGGCGTACGGGCGCTGCTGCCGCCCAGCACCAGCACGGCGAGGTCGGAGGCGGCGGCCGCGGCGACCGCCTCGGGGATGCCGGAGCGGTCGTCGCCGGTCAGCGCGCAGCCACGGGCGTGCCGGATGCCGACGCCGGGCGGGGCGAGGCGGCGCAGGGCGTCGAGGACGCTGCTGCCGGTGCCGGGGCGCTGCGGGGCGGTGTAGTCGCCCGACTGGTGGGCCGGGGTGGCGGATTGGGGTCCGAGCACGGCGATGCGGGAGACGTCGGCGCCGATGGGGAGCGTGCCGTCGTTGCGCAGGAGGGTGACGGCGGCGCGGGCGACGGCGACGCTGAGCTCCGTGCCGCCGGCCGGCGCCGGGGGTGCGGTCCGCCGCCGGTCGAACAGCCCCAGGCGGAACTTGAGGCGCAGGACGCGGGCGACGGCGGCATCCAGGGTCGCCTCCGTCACGAGTCCCCGCTCCACCGCCTCCTCCAGGCGTGTGAAGCCCTCGTCCCAAAGGCTGAGGTCCACACCGGAGTTGAGGGCCAGCGCACCCGCCGAGACCCGGTCACCGGTGACCCGCGCCAGCCGGTCGACGGCCAGCCCGTCGGCCATCACGATCCCCTCGAAGCCCCAGTCCTCCCTGAGAACTCCGGTGAGCAGGGCGGGGTTGCCGGAGCAGGGCATGCCGTCGACCTCGTTGTAGGCGGCCATGACGGCGGCGGCCCCGGCGCGGACGCCCGCCCGGGCGGCGGGCAGGTGGATCTCGTGCAGTTCCCGCAGCCCGAGTTCGGACTCGGCGGAGTTGCGGCCGCCGACGGTGGCGCCCTGTCCGGCGAAGTGCTTGAGGACGACGGGGGCCCGGTCGGCGGCGAAGCGTTCGCCGGGATCACCCTGCATGCCCCGCACGACCGCCTCCGTCAGGCGTGCGGCGAGGAACGGGTCCTCGCCGAAGCACTCCTCGGTGCGGCCCCAGCGGGGGTCGCGGGCGATGTCCAGCGCGGAGACGAGGGCGACATGGCCGCCGCGGGCCCGCAGTTCGGCGGCGGCGTGGGCGGCGGCGCGCTCGTGGAGTCCGGGGTCCCAGGTCGCCCCGACGGCCAGGTTGACGGGGAGGACGGTGCCGTCGAGGGCCATCAGGCCGTGCGGGACCTCCTCGACGAACAGGGCGGGGATGCCGAGACGGCTGCTGTCGACGACATGGCGCTGGACGAGGTCGGCGAGGGCGGCGGCGTCCTCGGCGTCGGGTCCGTGGCCGTGGTCGACGCCGGACCAGGCGTCGGCGCGCTGGAGGCCGTACAGGGCGCCGAGGCCGGCGAAGCGCTCGGTCTCGGCGCGCAGGGCGTCGGTGATCTCGAAACCGCCGTCCGGGGTGCGGCGGTAGGCGTCCCACCCGTACATGCGCTGGTTGAGCTGGCCGGCCTTCTCGCGCAGGGTCATGCGGGAGAGCAGGTCGTGGACGCGGGCGTCGAGCGGTGCGGCGGGGTCGCGGTACGTCGTCATCGGCGGCGTCCTCGGTCGAGTCGGGCGAGGGCCACGGCTCCCTGACAGCCGTCGGGCACCCAGTCGAGGGTCAGTGCGTGGGCGTGGAGCCGGGAGTTCAGGGGGCCGTCTAGGGGACCTTCGGGGCCGAGGAGACCGCCGGTGGCGACGATCCGTTCGCCGGGGCGCGGCTCCAGCGCCCGTACGGTGTCGGCGAGATGCTCCGCCGCCCGGTCCAGGAGCGCCGCGGCGACGGCGTCGTGGCGCCGTGCCGCCTCGGCGACCAGCGGCGCGAACCGGGCGAGCCGGACCGGGGGTTCGGCCATGACGGTGGGGAGGAGGTGCATGCGGTAGGCCTCGCGCCCCTCCCGGCTCCAGCCGTCGCCCGGCAGCACCTCGCCTGGCGACACCTCGCCCGTCGGCACCTCGCCCGTCGGCACGCCGCCCGGCAGCACCTCGCCCGGCAGCCCCAGCGCCCGCCCGACGGAGAGCGCCAGGAGCGTGGCCGGGCCCCGCCCGTCGGCCATGCGCAACGCGGCCCGGACCGCGCCGCGCCCGATCCAGAAGCCGCTGCCCTCGTCACCGAGGAGCCAGCCGTCGCCGTCCACGGTGGTGGTGGCGCGGCGGTCGCTGATGCGCATCGCGACCGCGCCCGTCCCGGCGACCAGGGCGAGACCGTCGGCCGGGGTGCCGGGGGCGGAGGCGAAGGCGGCCTCGATGTCGCTCCAGATGCCGGGCGGTCCGGCCGGGATGCCGAGGCGGTCCAGGGCGGCGGTGAGGGCGGTGCGGGCGCGGACGGAACCGGGGTCGTCGGGCGAGGCCGACGTGGCGCCCGCGAAGCCGCCGGCGACCGCGGTCACCCTGCCGCGGGCGGACTCGGGCACGGCGGCGCCGAGGGCCTCGGCGAGATGCTCGACGAGCCGTGGCTCCGGCACGGTCAGGGCGTTGCCCGGTCCGGCGGTCCCCTCGCCCAGCACACGCCCGCCCGCGGCGCCGGAGGCGGGCGCGAGCAGCGCGCGGGTGCGGGTGCCGCCGGCGTCGAGCCCGACGACCAGATCCGGTTCGCCGGCCCGTGCCACTTCCTGGTTCAAATCATTACCCATCGACGACTATGGTGATTGATACATTCGCGCAGGACAAGGCCCGGCCCGGGGAGGATCCCATCCGCACGCTCCGCTTCGGCGTCAACTACACGCCCCGCCACGGCTGGTTCCACTCGTGGCACGACTTCGACCCGGGCCGCGCCCGCGAGGACCTGGCGCAGATAGCCGGCCTCGGTCTCGACCACGTCCGGGTCTTCCACCTGTGGCCGCTGCTCCAGCCCAACCGCACCCACATCCGCACCTCGGCCGTCGACCAGCTGGCGCACCTCGTCGACCTGGCGGGCGAGGCCGGTCTCGACGTGATGGTGGACGGTGTGCAGGGGCACCTGTCGAGCTTCGACTTCTACCCGGAGTGGACCCGCAGCTGGCACCACCGCAACGTCTTCACCGACCCGGACGCCGTCGAGGCCCAGGCGGACCTCCTCCGCACCCTCGGCCGCGCCCTGGCGGGCCGCCCCCACCTCATCGGCCTCCAGCTCGGCAACGAGCTCAACAACCTGGTCGAGCACAACCCGGTGACACCGGCGGAGGCCGACCACTACCTGGACACCCTCCTGGCCGCCGCCCGCGACGGGCTCGGCGCGCACGGACTGGTCACGCACTCCGCCTACGACGCCGCCTGGTACGGCGACGACCACCCCTTCACCCCCGAGGCCTCGGCCCGCAAGGGCGATCTGACCACCGTCCACCCCTGGGTGTTCTCCGGCGACTGCGCCCGCCGCTACGGCCCGCGCTCCCCGCAGGTGCAGCATCTCGCCGAGTACGGCACGGAGTTGGCGAAGGCGTACGCCGTCGACCCGGCGCGTCCGGTGTGGGTCCAGGAGACGGGCGCCCCCGAGCCGCACATCCCGGCGGCCGACGCGCCGGAGTTCGCGCGGGCGACCGTGCGGAACGCGGCCGAGTGCGAGGGGCTGTGGGGCGTGACGTGGTGGTGCTCCCACGACGTGGACCGCTCGCTCGCCGACTTCCCCGAACTCGAGTACACCCTAGGCCTGTTCGACGCGGCCGGCCGCCCCAAGCCGATCGCCGAGGCCCTGGCGGAGGCCGTCGCCGGGCCGCACACCGCCCGGCCCCGGGAGACCGCCCTGGTGCTGGACTGCACCCCGGGGACCCGGTCGGTGTCCGGGCCGGGCGGCGAGTACTTCGAGGCGTGGATGCGCATGCGGGCGCGCGGGGTCCGCCCGGCGGTCGTCCTGGCCGAACGGGCGGAGGACGAGGGGTACTTGGCCGCCCGCGGGATCGAGAACGTCCTGCTGCCGGGCCTTTGAGCACCGGTCCCGCCGCACCGTCAGGCACCGGCCCCCGTCAGCACCTCCGCGACCGCCAGCAGGTTCACCCGCCCCCGCCCGTACGAGCAGAGGGCACCGCCCTCCGGCAGCCCGGTGTCGATCCGGATCGCGTCGGGGCGGCGGGCCAGAAGGGCGTCGCGGAGCCGGGCCTGCCAGGGGTGGAGTCCGGCGTCGCAGGTGGCGAGGACGAGGGGCCGGTCGCGGCCCAGGATGCCGTCGGCCAGGGCGGCGGGGTCGGCGGGTTCGCCGGCCACCGCCGTTCCGACGGCCGTGGGGTCGAGGGCGAAGACCGGGGTCAGCAGGTCCTCGCCGCCCCAGTTGAGGGCCGGGTGCGGCGGCGGGAACAGGTCGACGACGTGGGCCCCGCGGACGGCGGACGGCACACCCCGGCTCCCCGCGGCCCGTCGTACGGCCCGGCGCGCGGCGTCCGGACCGGCGTCCGCGTCCCAGGCGGCGACCGTCCCGGCCGGGGTGGCGTACCGCTCGGCGAGCCGCCGCACCCGCTCCGCCGCCTCCCGCACCCGGCCCTCGATCAGCACCCCGGAGCGCAGCGCGTCGAGGACCGCGTCCCGGCAGGCCAGTGTGACCTCCAGATCCGGTACGGCGACGATCACCTGGTCGGCCCCGGCGGCGAGCGCGATCCGCGCCCCGGCCGCCTCGCCGTACCGTTCGGCGATCGCCTTCATCTCCAGGGCGTCGCTGACCAGGACCCCCTCGAAGCCGAGGTCGTGCCGGAGCAGGTCGCCGAGGATGCGGCGGCTGAGGGTGGCGGGGCGGTTGGCGTCGAGCGCGGGATAGACGACGTGCGCGCTCATCAGCATCGGCACGCCCGCGGCGACGGCGGCGCGGAACGGTTCGAGATCGACGAGCAGTTCGTCGTACGGCCGCGGATCGACGGCGATGCCGTGGTGGCTGTCGGTCTCGGTGCCGCCGTGGCCGGGGAAGTGCTTGGCGCAGGAGGCGATGCCGCGCCCTTCGGTGGCGGTGATCCAGGCGCGCAGATGACGCGCGGCGAGCCCGGGGTCGGCGCCGAAGGAGCGGGTGCGCACGATCGGGTTGTCCGGCCGGTGCTGGAGGTCGGCGACGGGGGCGTAGGAGGCGGTGATGCCCAGGGTCGCCAGGTGGCCGGCGAGGGCGTCGGCACACCGGGCGGTGAGGGCGGGGTCGTCGACGACGCCGAGGGCGTAGGAGCCGGGGACCTCGGGCGCACCCGCCGCGACCAGGTGCCCGATGCCGCCGCCCTCGTTGTCGATGGCGACCAGCAGATCGGGCCGCAGTGCCCGCAGCGCGTCGGTGAGCTCACGGACCTGTTCCGCATCGCGCACGTTGCGGGTGAACAGGATGACCCCGCCGAGCCCTCGGTCGATCAGCCGTTTGAGGGTGTCGGGGAAGGTCGTGGTGCCGTCGAACCCGGCGACGAGACAGCGGTGAGCCGCCTCGTCCAGGTCGGACGGGAGGAGGCGGCCTTGGGACAGGTGCGCTGCGTGGGTCACCTTCGGGATTCTTCTGGCTGGTTCAGCCGGAAGTCAACATGGCTATGGATTGTTTGATTCATGACCACCGGGCGAGTGCCGCGCCCCTCCGGCGATTCATCGGCGCCGCGCTCGGCCTGCCCCTGTCCTGGACGCAGGTCGCCTTCGCCTTCCTCGTCGCGAGCACCGCGGTCGGGGGCGGTGCCCGCGCCGGGCGGCGTCGGGCCGGTGGACGCGGCGCTGGTGTTCGCGCTGGTCGGATTCGGCGCCCCGACGGGCCTGGCGACCGCGACGGCCGTCGGCTACCGGGTGCTGACGGTGTGGGTGCCGCTGCTGCCGGGGGCGCTGGTGCTGTCGGCGCTGGTACAGCGGAAGGTGCTGTGAGCCCCGGTCCGTTCCGACCGTCACACAGCCGCCCGCTCCTTTTCCCGCCCCGCCTCCCGCATCCGCCCGTACGCGTACACGCAGCCCGCCAGTGCCAGGTCGGACAGCAGCATGAAGCCGATGGAGTAGGAGTCCTTGGCGCTGTAGACGGCGCCCATGACCAGCGGCGGCACGAATCCGCCGAGTCCGCCGACCGCGCCGACGATGCCGGTCACGCTGCCGACCTGCGGCTGCGGGGTGACCCGGGCGACCAGCGCGAACACCGCCCCGCTGGTCGCGCCGAGGGCGGCGGCCATCACCAGCAGACAGACCGTGGCGGTCGGCACCAGCGTCGGGTCGAAGGCCTGGACGACGGCGAGGACGGCCACCGCGCCGAGGGCGACCGCGGTGACCACCGCCGGGTGGACACGGTCCGACAGCCACCCGCCGATGGGCCGGAACACCACGGCGACCAGGGCGAACCCGGCGGCCCTGGTGCCCGCGTCGGTGGCGTCGAGCTCGTACCAGGTCTTGAGGTAGGTCGGCAGATAGACGCCGAACGCGACGATGCCGCCGAACCCGATGGCGTACAGGGCGGACAGCTCCCAGGTCACCCGGAGCCGTCCGGCCTGGCCGAGCCGGGTGGTGAGCGGGGTGCTGGGGACGGGGCGTCCGGGCCGGTCGTTGATGAACAGGAAGGCGAGGACGGCGTATCCGGCGAGGGCGATGGCCAGCACGATGAACGGCAGGTTCTCGCTGTGCTTGTACATCCGGGGCGTGAAGTACCCGGACAGCGCGACACCGCCCATGCCCATGCCGAAGACGCCGAGGGCGGCGCCCCGGTGCCTGGGCGGGAACCAGGCGTTGACCAGCGGCACGCCGATCGCGAAGGTGGTGCCGCCGAGGCCGAGCACGAAACCCACCAGCACCAGCGCCACATAGGACGTGTGGGTGGGGATGAGCAGCAGCACGGGCACGATCGTCAGGGCGCTGACCACCGGGAACATCAGCCGGGCGCCGTAGCGGTCGGTGAGCGCGCCGACGGGCACCCGGCCGAGCGAGCCGACCAGCACGGGCACGGCGACCAGCACGGACTGCGCGAAGGACGTCATGTGCAGGTCGTCGTCGAACTGGCCGGCCAGCGGTGCGATCAGGTTCCACGCCCAGAAGGTGAGCGTGAAGCCGATCGTGGCCACCACCAGGTTCCGCCAGGCCGCTGGGGAGGGCCGCTCGTCGGCGCCTGCATCCCGGACCACTTCGCCCTTCCCAGCCGTCGACACACTGGCCATGAACACGCTCCCGGACTCCGCTCACGGATGGTCACCGAGGGCTCCGCCCACTCGGGATCAGCGGAGCCGACGCCTTTCCATGAGGTCACGGGGGCCCGGGAGCGGCAACTCGAACTCCTGGCCGTCCCGGCGGCTTCCCGTATCCCGGACGACAGGCGAATGCGACCTGGGCCACTCCGAAGGCAAGGCCGTCGCGGCCCTGGCGGACACGCTCCGCCAGGGCCGCGACGGCCGTCAGCCGGCGGCCTCCGGCGTCTCCGGGGGCTCGGCGGGAGTCGCGGCCGGGGGCCGGAAGAGGACCGCGCGGGCCACGGACGGGGCGAACAGCGCGGTGACCGGCGCCGCGAGCTGGAGCACCGCGCGGAAGGCGTCGCCGACGACGGCGTCACCGGGGGCCCGTTCCTGGACCCGGCGCAGATACCAGCCGGTGACGCGGTCCGAGGACCTGCCGTCGAGCGCGTTGCCGACCGCGCCCGGCATCTTGCGGTCCGCGCCGGCGGAGATGTCCCAGGCCAGCCGGGACGCCCCGAGCAGCGCCTGCTGCACCCGTCGCGTCGTGGGCGTCCGGCGCCGGTCGGCGAGCGCGTCCCGCAGGGCCACGGCGCTCATCGCCGCGACGGCCATGCCCTGCCCGTAGATCGGGTTGAAGGCGCACAGCGCGTCGCCGGTGGCGAGGAAACCGGCGGGGTGGCCGGGCAGGTCGTAGCGGCGCCGGACGTTCGCGGTGCGCCGGTAGCCGAACGCCGGGGACAGCGGCTCGGCGTCCTCCAGCCAGCGGTCCAGGAGCGGATGCGCCAGCCTCTTGGTGTATGTCACGAACTCGTCGTCGTCCGTGGGCGGTTCGTCGCCGCGAAGTCCCGAGACGATCACCAGATGGGTGCCGTCCTCCAGCGGCAGCGCACCGCCGCCGTGGACCTGTCCGGTGCCGGGGTAGACGTAGTAGCCGAGGGTGTCGCCGTCGAGGACACCCGCCCGGCCCCGGTAGACGCGGGAGGCGTAGGCGAGCCCGGTGTCGATGGTCTCCTCGTACGGGCTCGCGGCACCGATCCCCGCGAGCCACTGCGCGGCCTTGGTGCCGCCGCCGGAGGCGTCGACGACGAGATCGGCGGCCAGTGCCCGGGACCCGGCACGGGCGTCACCGGACCGCTCCCGCACGACAACCCCCCGCACGCGGGAGGCGTCACCGCTCAGCCCGACGACCTCGGTCCCCGCCATGACACTGATCGCGGGATTGGCGAGAACCCGCCGCCGCACCAGCCCTTCGAGCTGCGCGCGGGAGCCGGTGTAGATGTACGTCGACGTCGGCACCCGCCGGTACCAGCGGCCGTTCTGCCACAGCACCATGTCCGTCGGCATGCCCACCCGGGGCGCCCCGGCCGCCCGCAACTCCGCGACGAAGCCCGGCAGCAGGGACTCCATGGCCGCCTGGCCGCCCTTCAGCAGCACATGCGGATGCCGTCCCTGCGGTACGCCGGGCCGGGCCGTGCCGTCGTCCGGGAACCGGTCGCGCTCGACGACGGTCACCCGGTCGGCGTGCCCGGCCAGGACGTGCGCCGCGAGCAGCCCCGCGAGGCTGCCGCCGACGACGACCGCATGCCGCCCGCCCCGACGGCCTGTTGATCCGTCAGAGTCCACCGCTGCACTCCCTCTTGGTCGCCCATGTCCTGAGAAGACACAAGTATCCCGTCCGCGTGTGACGGACCGGCCGAGTTCCGGTCAGGCGGGGGCGGGGCGGCACGGCGCGCGGGGCGCCTACGCGGCCTGGGTGAGTTCGGCGCGGCCGAACAGCAGCGCGTAGCCGGAGGGGAGGCGGTGCACGATGCGGGTGATGAGGTCGGGACCGGCGTAGGCGGCGACGGCGGAGAAGACGGAACCGGTGTCCCAGCGGGTGGTGGCCAGGGAGGCACCGGTGCGCGCGGCGAGGTCCTTGACGAAGGCCCAGCCGCCCAGCGGCTGTGTGTCGGGGATCTGGGCGGTGAGGATGCGGGCGGCTTCGAGGGGCAGCCGGGCGGCCAGTTCGACGCGTTCGTCACCGGTCAGCTGGCGCCCCAGGCCGGCGAGGACGAGGCGGACGGCGTCGTCGGCCTTCTCACGGGTGGGGTAGGCGCCGTCGTAGCGGACCTTTTCCAGCATGTGCTCGTACGCCGTGCCGTGGTGCTGCCGGCTCGGTGCGCGCTGGTCGGAGATCACGGTGGTGGTTGCCTTTCTGTCACCGGGGTCGTGGTGACCGGTGTGCGGTCACCGGTTGATGGGTGGTCAGGTGGGCCGGGGGCGGCCGAAGAGGAGGTCGTAGCCCGCGGGGAGCTGGAGCAGGATCTCCTCGAGGAGGTCGTCGCCGGCGGTGTCGGCGACCGTGGAGAGGACGGCGCCGACGTCCCAGGCGGCGGTCTGTTCGCTGGCGCCTTCGATCCAGGCCGCCGTCGCGCGCACGAACCGCTCCGGGGACAGCGGTTCGGCGCTCTGCAGCGGGTTGAGGAGGATCAGGGCGAAGCCTTCCGGCAGCCGCGCCGCCAGCCGGGCGCGGACCTCGCCGACCAGGTGGGCACCCAGCAGGGCCAGCACCACGCGGGCCGCGCGTTCGGCTTCCTGCGGGGTGTCGTACTCGCCGCGTTCCTTCACCTGGTCGAGGAACGCCTCGCGTAGCAGTGTCACGTCGGCCGCCGCCCTTCCTCGGTCCACGGGGCGCGGAGGACGGGCCGGGGGAGTTCGGGTCCCGTCCTCCGTCGCCGCTCAGTCCTGGCCGCTGTTCGGCTCTCGCCGCTGTTCGGCTCTCACGGCCGCTCAGCCTCGTCCGTCCGGCTCAGCCGGAGATCTCCTTGCGGCCTGAGCCGACGCCGATGGCGATCTTGCGGGGCTTGGCGCGCTCGGCGATCGGGATGCGCAGGGTGAGCACGCCCGCTTCGTAGTCGGCCTGGATGTGCTCGGTGTCCAGGGTGTCGGCCAGCACGAGCTGGCGGGAGAAGACGCCCAGCGGCCGTTCCGTCAGCTCCATCTGGACGTTGTCGGCCTTGGCCACGGGCCGGCGCTCGGCCTTGACGGTCAGCATGTTGCGCTCGACGTCGACGTCGATGGCGTCCGGGTCGACTCCGGGGAGGTCGAAGGCCACCACGTACTGGTCACCCTCGCGATAGGCGTCCATCGGCATCGGGGACGGCCGCGACCAGGTGCCCGGGCCCATGAGCTGCTGGGCCAGCCGGTCCAGCTCACGGAAGGGGTCGGTGCGCATCAACATCGGAAAACACCTCCAGGAAGGTTCGGGCAGTTGCTGCCAATGCGCCTCACTGAAACCGTTGTAGCATGTCATCGAATGGATGACAAACGTGATGTCGTCCGAAGGATGACGCCCATGACCGACCGTCCGAGGAAGGTGTCCATGACCCCGGCCGACCAGCCGACGCCGCCCGACGCCGACGCATCCAGCCCGGCATCGTTCCTGGCCGCCGCGGCGGCCCTGCGGGCCATCGACGACGCCTTGCAGACCGCCCGGGAGGACACTCCCGGCGCGGCCGCGGCGCCTCACGTCGGCCCGGAACAGGCCCTGGCCTCCCTGCTGCTGCTCCGGCAGGTGCGCGAGGAGCTCGCCGGCTGGGAGACCGGCCTGATCGAGACCGCCCGCGAGGCGGGCGCCAGTTGGGCCGACCTGGCCCAACCGCTGGGCGTCGCGAGCCGCCAGGCAGCCGAACGCCGCTATCTGCGAGGCCGGCCCGGCCCCGCGGGCACCACCGGCGAACAACGCGTCCAGGCCACCCGCGAACGCCGCGCCACGGAACGCACCACCGCCACCTGGGCCCGCCGCAACGCCGCCGACCTGCGCCGCATCGCGGGCCGGATCACCGCCCTCACCGACCTGCCCGCCGACGCCGGCGACCTGCTCGGCCGCCTGCACACGGCCCTGGCCCACGACGACTCCGCCGTCCTCGTCGCCCCCCTCAACGCCACCCGGCCGCACCTCACCCCCGCCCACCCCGACCTCGCCGCCGAACTGGACACCCTGATGAGTCGCGCCCCGACAGCCGAAAGGGGCTCGCCCTGGTCGGAATGACCGGGGCGAGCCCCTTAGGTCCCGGCGAAGGGACCCCGGCTCAGCTCTCGTCCGGCGTCAGCCGCAGCGAGATGCTGTTGATGCAGTACCGCTGATCGGTCGGGGTCGCATACCCCTCCCCCTCGAACACATGCCCGAGGTGGGACCCGCACCGAGCACACCGCACCTCGGTCCGCACCATCCCGTGCGACCGGTCCTCGATCAGCTCGACCGCGTCGGTGTCCTTGGGGTCGTAGAAGCTCGGCCAGCCGCAGTGCGACTCGAACTTCGTGGTGGAGGTGAAGAGCTCCGCACCGCAGGCACGGCACGAGTACACGCCCTTCGTCTTGGTGTCGGTGTACTCCCCCGTGAAGGCGGGCTCCGTGCCGGCCTGGCGCAGGACGGCGTACTCGGCCGGAGTCAGCTCCGCGCGCCACTGCTCTTCCGGCTTTTCGACGTCGTACGACATGAAGCTCAGCCCCTCACTTCGACAGGCGGTCCAGGATCTGCGGGCCGAGGTCTGTCACGTCACCCGCGCCCATGGTGAGAACCAGATCGCCCGGCCTCGACATTCCCGCGACCACGGCCGGCACGTCCGCCTTGTCGTGGACCGGCGTCACGTCCGCGCCCGCGGCCCGGGCGGCCTCGATGATCAGGTCGCTGGTGATGCCGGGGATCGGGTCCTCGCGGGCCGGGTAGATGTCCAGGACCACGGAGGCGTCCGCGAGGGACAGGGACCGGCCCATCTCCTTGCCCAGCTCCTGGGTGCGGGAGAAGAGGTGGGGCTGGAAGACCACCAGGATGCGCGCGTCACCGGCCGCCGCCCGCATCGCCTCCAGGTCGGCCGTCATCTCGGTCGGGTGGTGGGCGTAGGAGTCGATGACCTGGACGCCGGCCGCCTCGCCCTTCAGCTGGAGGCGCCGCTTCACGCCCGTGTACGCCGCCAGGGCGGGGGCGAGGTCGGTGGCCGGGATGCCGAGCGCCACACCCGCCGCGAGGGCGGCCACCGCGTTGTGCGCGTAGTGGCGGCCGGGCACGGAGACCGCGAAGACCAGTTCCGTGCCGTCCAGGAGGACCGTGACCTCGCTCTTCAGGCCCTGCGCGACGACCGACAGCACCCGTACGTCGGCGTCCTCCGCCTCCCCGTACGTCACCGTCCGCACCGAACCCGCCAGCCGCCGGGTCAGCTCCCGCGCGCCCTCGTGGTCGGCGTTGATCACCAGCGTGCCGCCGGGGACGATCTTCCCGGCGAACGTCTCGAACGACTCGTAGATCTCGTCCATGGACGCGTAGTTCGCGTGGTGGTCGAGCTCCACGTTGAGGACGATCGCGACCTCGGGGGCGTACTTGTGGAAGCTGCGGTCCGATTCGTCCGCCTCGGCGACGAAGATCTCGCCCTCGCCGTGCAGCGCGTTCGAGCCGGGGGCGTCCAGGTCGCCGCCGATGGCGTACGACGGGTTGCGGCCCAGCTCGCTCAGCGACACCGCGAGCATCGAGGTCGTGGTCGTCTTGCCGTGGGTGCCCGCGACCGCGATCGGGCGCAGGCCCTCCATCAGGGCCGCGAGGGCGTCGGAGCGGTGCACCACCGGGATGCCCAGCTCCGCCGCGCGGGCCAGCTCCGGGTTGTCCCTGCGGATCGCCGACGACACGACCACACAGCTCGCGTCGTCGGCGAGGTGCTCCGCCGCGTGCCCGATGTGCACGGTCGCGCCCAGCGCGCGCAGGGCCTCGGCGGTCGCGGAGTCCTTGGCGTCGCTGCCCGCGACCTTCGCCCCGCGCTGCGCGAGGATCTTCGCGATCCCCGACATCCCGGCGCCGCCGATGCCGATGAAGTGCGGTCGGTCCATGGCGGTGGGAAGGGTGCCGGGTGCCACGTGATGTCTCCCTGTGCGTACAGATAAGGCGGACGTTCAGGCGCCCCAGCCTATGGCCTGCGGCGGCGGCATCGGCTCCGCACCCCCGCGGCGCTCAGGCCTTGCTGTGCGAGAACAGCTTCAGCACCGGCACCCCCACCTTGTGCCGGGCCCGCGAGGCCCAGTCCCGGTGGAAGAACTCCTCCACGTAGTGCGGATCGGTCAGCACGATCACCTCGTCGGCCCCGATCTCCTCCACCAGCGCCTTCAGCGCGTCCAGCGGGTGGTCCTCGATCAGCCGGCCCTCCGCGTCGCTCCCGGAGCCGCGCAGCGCCTGAAGGGAGACCTCCAGCGCCCGTTCCCCGAAGTCCTTCGCGGCGGCACCTTCGGGAACCTCCCGCTCCCGTGCCGCCTCGTCCAGCTCGCCCAGCGCCACGTCGTCGATGGCCCTCAGCAGCCGGTCGGCCTGGTCGCCGCGCGGCTGGAGGAGCACGTGGAAGGAGACCTGCTCGTCCCCGTGCAAGGTGGTGACGAACTCCACGTCGGCGGACGTCAGGGCCTTCTCGATCATCAAAACGCTTGTGAACACCGCGCGCCCCTTCTGCGGAAACCATCCTGCCCCGTGATCTCACGGGGACTGCGAGAGTTAGTGTGCCCGTCGAAAGCTAAACGGAACGGTTGATTCCGCCGTTTTCGGGACCGGCGGCACCGCTGATCGAATTTCAAGTGCGCTGGTAGCGGCCGAACAGAAACCCCTCCTCCTCCAACAGGGACACCAGTGCGAACCGTTGCGGAACCGCGACGGCCGGCCCCCCGGCGATCCGCTGGGCGCCCCCCGCGGTGAGCATCGGGGAGACGGTCAGACAGAGCTCGTCCAGCACCCCGGCGGCCACGAACTGGCCGAGGAGCCGCGGACCGCCCTCGGTCAGCAAGCGGGCGAACCCGAGGTCGGCGAGCGCCCGCACGGCCCGGGCGGGCTCCACCCCCACACCGTCACCGGCGGTCACCACCCGGGCGCCGGCCTTCTCCGCCGTGGCGACCCGGCCGGGAGCGGCGGCCGCGCCGGTCAGGATCAGGGTGGGGACGAGGGGGGAGGTGAAGAGCGGGAGCGAGAAGTCGAGGTCGAGGCTCGCGCTGACGATCGCGATCGCCGGCGCCGGCCCCTGCCCGGCCGCCTCCCGGGCGGCGGCGAACTCCGCCCGCGCGCGTGCGGGCCGGTACCCCTCCTGGCGTACCGTTTCCGCGCCGACGACGACCACATCGGCCAGCCCCCGCAGCGTGCCGAAGATCCGCATGTCGGCCGCGGTGGAGATGGGCTGCGACTTGCCGTCGTGCTGGGCGGCCCCGTCGAGCGTGGAGACCATGTTGGCCCGCAGCCAGGGCACCCGGGCGCCGCCGCTCGCCCCGGCCGCGGGCGCCGTGACCGACGCGGGGTAGGCGTAGGCGGCGGCCAGCTCGTCGAGGCTCCACTCGCGGTCGACGAGATCAGAACCCCGGGCGGCACCGGCACCCTCCGCCTCAGTGGCCCCCACGAGCGCTACCGCCCCCGGAGCCCCCTCCGCACCCCCGGCCCTCACATCCCCGGCCCCGTCGCCGGAGGCCGTCGTCGCTGTCTGGTCGGTCACAGGGAACAGGCGTCGCATGTCGTGCAGTGTGGCACGGCGCTTAGCATGGGGAACCGTGTCGTCCTCCACCGCCGCCTCCGGGATCAGCCCGATAGCAGACGCGGCCCCCGTGTCCCTGTGCGCCCGCGAGCCGCACGTCCCCGCCGACCGCCTGGTCGCCGAGATGGTGCCGCCGCCGCGCTTCGACTCGGTCCGCTTCAGCACGTACCTCCCGGACCCGAACCAGCCCAGCCAGTTCGAGGCCGTCAAGGTCCTCGAGGGCTTCGCGGGCGGGCTCGGCGGGGCGCACGCCGTCACCGGCGGCAAGCGCGGGTTCTTCGGATTCGGGAAGAGCAGGGCCAAGGGGGCCAAGACCCCCGCCGGGCCGCGCGGCGTCTACCTCGACGGCGGCTACGGCGTCGGCAAGACCCACCTGCTGGCCTCCCTGTGGCACGCCACCCCGGCGGAGCCCTCCCTCAAGGCGTTCGGCACGTTCGTCGAGCTGACCAACCTCGTCGGCGCCCTGGGCTTCCAGCAGACGGTCCGGACGCTCTCCGGCCACCGCCTGCTCTGCATCGACGAGTTCGAGCTCGACGACCCCGGTGACACCGTGCTCGTCTCCAGCCTCCTCGCCAGGCTCGTCGAGGCCGGTGTCGCCCTCGCCGCCACCTCCAACACCCTCCCGGGCAAGCTCGGCGAGGGCCGCTTCGCGGCGGTCGACTTCCTGCGCGAGATCCAGGGACTGAGCGCCCACTTCCGCACCCTGCGCATCGACGGCGAGGACTACCGCCACCGCGGCCTGCCCGAGGCGCCGGCGCCGTACTCCGACGAGCAGGTGACGAAGACGGCGTACGCCACCGCGGACGCCTCGCTCGACGACTTCCCGCAGCTGCTGGAGCACCTCGCCCGGGTTCATCCCAGCCGTTACGGCGCGTTGACCGATGGCCTGAAGGCCGTGTGTCTCACCGATGTGCGGCCGGTTCCGGACCAGTCCACCGCACTGCGGCTCGTCGTGCTCGCGGACCGGCTCTACGACCGTGAAGTCCCGGTCCTGGCCTCCGGGTTGCCGTTCGACCAGTTGTTCAGCGAGGACATGCTCCGGGGCGGTTACCGAAAGAAGTACTTCCGGGCGATCTCCCGGCTCACCGCGCTGGCCCGCGACGGCAAGCGGCTCATCGAGTCCGACTGACCCGCGAAACCCCGCAGATCAAGGGCCAGTTCACGCCACGCCACCAGCGCTTTTCAGGCTCTCTTCAGCTCGAAACGCTAAGTTAACCCTGCAAACAACTTTGCAGGGTTACCGTGTTTCTTGACCAGCCATTGACCAAGGCTTGGTCCGCACGTAAACCATGAACGGCCGGAAGGGGGGCGCATGCTTCGAGGTACGACGGCACCGACCGTGCTCGCGCCTCGCACCACCGCCCCGGTCACCCCTCCGCCGTTCACTCTCACGGAATCGTTCGCAACCGCGCACACGATCCGTGATGCTTCACCCAAAGCTCGGCCCACCGCTCGGACCCGTTCTCAGCGGGACCCGAGAACCTAGGCAGCCCGTTCCCGGCGATCCTTCAGGTCTTCCGTCGCCGCGACATCCGGAACCGGCTGCCTCCCCCACACACAGACACACCCCCACACATCTGTCATGTACGTCCGACGCGCCACTGCGGCGCGCCAGGAGGAGTCATCACATGCAGCCCCTCATCGACAACGCCCGCCTGTTCGGACAGCGCCCTGAGGAGTTCGCCAAACTCGCCGAAGGCCAGTCCCCCCAGGTCCTGTTCATCACCTGCTCCGACTCACGGGTCGTTCCGGCCCTGATCACCGGCGCCCGCCCCGGCGAGCTCTTCGAGCTGCGCACCGCGGGCAACATCGTCCCCCCGTACGCCTCCGAGCACCCCACCAGCGAGGCGGCCACCATCGAGTACGCCGTGGAGGTGCTCGGCGTCCGCGACATCGTGGTCTGCGGGCACTCGCACTGCGGCGCCGTCGGCGCCCTGGTGCGCGGCGACGACCTCGACGCCGTACCCGCCGTACGGGACTGGCTCGCCCGCGCCGAGCCGCGCCCGGCCGGTGCGGCCGAGGACCCGGCCTGCGCCGAGGGCGTGCAGAGCCATGTCCTGGCCCAGGTCCTGCGCCTGCGTTCCTACCCGTTCATCGACAAGAAGCTGGCGGCCCGTCAACTGACCCTGCGCGCCTGGTACTACGAGGTCCACACCGGAGCTGTGCGCGAACACCGCGCGGACACCGACGCGTTCGAGGCGCTGTGACCGGCATGACGTCCACATACCCCCACCTGCGGCAGGACTTCGCCGCATCGCTGGTCGTCTTCCTGGTCGCGCTGCCGCTGTGCGTCGGCGTGGCCGTCGCCTCGGGCGTCCCGGCCGAACTCGGGCTGGTCACCGGCATCGTGGGCGGCATCGTCACCGGCAGCATGCGGGGCAGCAGCCTCCAGGTCTCCGGCCCCGCCGCCGGTCTGACGGTGCTGGTCTTCGAGGCGGTCCGGGAGTTCGGGCTGCCCGTCCTCGGGGTCATCGTGCTGGCCACCGGCCTGCTCCAGATCCTCATGGGGTCCCTGAAGGTGGGCCGCTGGTTCCGGGCCATCTCCGTCTCCGTCGTCGAGGGCATGCTGGCCGGTATCGGTCTGGTGCTGATCGCCGGGCAGCTGTACGCGATGGCCGACACGGAGGCTCCCGCCTCGGGCCTGGGCAAGATAGCCGGCCTGCCCGGCGCGCTCGTCGACGCCGTCGGGGACACCGGGGCGCTGGCCTCGCTCGGGATCGGCGTCGGCACCATCGCCGTGCTGGTGCTGTGGAAGCGGATGCCGGCGAAGGTGCGGACCGTGCCCGGTCCGCTCGCCGCGGTCGGTCTGGCCACGCTCGCCGCCCTGGCGTTCTCCCTGCCGGTGGCGACCGTCGAGGTGCAGGGGCTGCTGGGGTCCGTCCAGCCGCCGTCCGCGTCGGCCTTCGGTGAGCTCGCGAGCGTCGGCGTGCTCGCCACGATCGTCGCGTTCACGCTGATCGCGTCCGCCGAGTCGCTGTTCTGCGCGGCGGCCGTGGACCGGTTGCACGACGGGCCGCGCACCGCGTACGACAAGGAACTCGTCGCGCAGGGCGCGGGCAACGCGCTCTGCGGGGTGCTGGGCGCGCTGCCGATGACCGCGGTGATCGTGCGCAGCGCGGCGAACGTGCAGGCGGGCGCGCGGACGAAGGCGTCCCGGGTCATGCACGGCGGGTGGCTGCTGCTGTTCGCGGCCCTGCTGCCGGGCGTCCTCGCCTACATCCCGCTCCCGGCGCTGGCGGGCATCCTGATCTACTCCGGCGCCAAGCTGATCCCGGTCCGCGAGGTCGTCTCGCTGTGGCGCGAGCACCGCGGTGAGGCGCTGATCCTCATGGTCACGGCCGTGTCGATCGTCGCGGTCAGCATGTTCGAGGGCGTGCTCATCGGGCTCGCGCTGGCGGTGGCCAAGACCGCCTGGGAGGCCTCGCACATCAAGCTGGAGGTCGTCGACAAGGGCGCCGGGCCCGTCCAGGCGTACCTGTCGGGCAACGCGACCTTCCTGCGGCTGCCGAAGATCCTCGACAGCCTGGAGTCGCTGCCGCAGGACCGCCCGGTGGAGCTGGACCTCTCCGGCCTGCACCACCTGGACCACGCCTGCCGTACGGCCCTGGAGAACTGGGCCGAGCGGCACAGCGCGGTGGGGACCGAGCCGGTGCGGATGACCGCCGTGTAGCACCCCGCCCGGTGCCTGGCCCCGCGCCAGGCACCGGGCATATCGTTGCAGGAGCAGACAAACAGGCCTCTCCCCGAGGGGGTCGTCATGCTCCAGGAGCTGCTGACCGCGGCCGTGGCGGCCGGGTCCGCCGGGGTGGTCTACGTCGCCGCCGGGGCCCGGGTCGTCAAGCAGTACGAGCGCGGGGTGGTCTTCCGGCTCGGCCGGCTGCTGGACGACGTACGGGAGCCGGGGTTCACGATGGTGGTGCCGTTCGTGGACCGGATGCACAAGGTCAACCTCCAGATCGTCACGCTGCCGGTGCCCGCGCAGGAGGGCATCACCCGGGACAACGTGACGGTGCGCGTGGACGCGGTCGTCTACTTCCGGGTGGTCGACGCGGCGAGCGCGCTCGTCAAGGTCGAGGACTACAAGTTCGCGGTCTCCCAGATGGCCCAGACGTCCCTGCGCTCGATCATCGGCAAGAGCGAACTGGACGACCTGCTGTCCAACCGCGAGAAGCTCAACGAGGGCCTGGAGCTGATGATCGACAGCCCGGCCGTCGGCTGGGGTGTGCAGGTCGACCGCGTCGAGATCAAGGACGTGTCGCTGCCGGACGCGATGAAGCGCTCCATGGCCCGGCAGGCGGAGGCCGACCGCGAGCGCCGCGCGCGCATCATCAACGCCGATGCCGAACTCCAGGCGTCCAAGAAGCTCGCCGAGGCCGCCAAGGAGATGTCCGAGCAGCCCGCCGCGCTCCAGTTGCGGCTGCTGCAGACGGTCGTGGCGGTCGCCGCCGAGAAGAACTCCACGCTCGTGCTGCCCTTCCCGGTGGAGCTGCTGCGCTTCCTGGAGAAGGCACAGGAGCACCCCTCGGGCCCTCCTCCGGGCGGCCCTTCCGGCGCGTGACACGTCTACGCGCGTGGTTCCCGGACCTCGTCGCAGGTGATAGACACAGCGGAGTCACAGTCCTGTCCGCCAGCAGGAAGGTTGCTCCGCCATGTCCGCAACACGACGTCAGATCCTGGCCCGCACGGGCGCCTTGGGGGCGGGCATCGCCTTCACGGGAGCCCTCTCCGAACTCTTCACGGGCACCGCCGCGGCGCAGTCCCTCGGCCACACCGGCTACGGACCGCTGGTTCCCGACCCGGACGGTCTGCTCGATCTGCCGGAAGGTTTCCGCTACCGGGTTCTCTCCCGCGAGGGCGACCAGCTCCGCTCCGGCGAAGGCCCGGTCCCCTCCAACCACGACGGCATGGCGGCCTTCGCCGGCAGACACGGCCGCACCCACCTGGTCCGCAACCACGAGAACCGGGTCACCGGCAAGGTCCCGGTCCCGACGATCGACGGCCTGACCTACGACCCGATGGGCAAGGGCGGCTGTACGGCGCTGACCCTGGACGCCCACAACAACGTCCTGTCGGAGCGCGTCGCCATCGCCGGTACGGCCGTCAACTGCGCGGGCGGGCCCACCCCTTGGGGCACCTGGCTGACGTGCGAGGAGACCGAGGACAAGGCCGGTACCAACGGCTACACCAAGGACCACGGCTTCATCTTCGAGGTGGACGGGGCGGACCCGCGGCGCTCGGGCGCGGTACCCCTGACGGCGATGGGCCGCTTCCAGCACGAGGCGATCGCGGTCGACCCCAGGCGCGGCATCGTCTACGAGACGGAGGACGCGTTCCTCAAGCCGTTCGGCCTGTTCTACCGCTTCCTGCCCCACCAGCCGCTGGGCGGCCCCGGTTCCCTGCGCGCGGGCGGCCGGCTCCAGGCGATGCGCGTCCCCGGCGTGCCCGACCTGTCCTCGATCCAGGAGACGGGCGCCTGCTTCGAGGGCATCGAGTGGGTCGACGTACCGGACCCGCTCGCCGCCCAGACCCCCGTCCGCCTCCAGGACTTCGGCCCGAAGGGCATCACGCACGCGCAGAAGCTGGAGGGCTGCTACTGGGGCGGGAGCTGCGTGTACTTCGTCTCCTCCTTCGCCCACAGCGCGGAGGGTTCGGCGGCGGACCACTACGGGCAGATCTGGCGCTACGACCCCGCCGCGCGCCGCCTCACCCTGGTGATCGTGTTCGGCCCGGACACCGACGTCCAGCTCCCCGGCGAGTCCCCCGACAACATCTGCCTGGCCCCCAGCGGCGGCCTCATGGTCTGCGAGGACGGCAACGGGGCCCAGCACGTGTTCGGGGTGACCCGGAAGGGCGAGGTCTACGCGATGGCCCGCAACGCGCAGAACATCGGGACGGAGGAGGAGCCGGAGTGGGGTGAGTTCGCGGGGGTCACCTTCTCCCCGGACGGCCGGACCATGTTCGTCAACTGCTACACCCCCGGGACCACGTTCGCCGTGACGGGGCCCTGGCGGCGGTAGGGCGGCGGGCGAGCCATGCCCGGGGAGTCGGTCATCCGCGTTCCCCGGGCACCCCGGCTGGCGGCCCCTCCCCGCCGGGCGCACGATCGAGGGACCACCGGACCGGAAGGGGTGCGCCGTGGCCAGGAAGAGGTCCAGGGGAGCCAAGAAGGAACCGAGCCTCAGCAAGCTGCTCCGCGTGCCGGACGGCGGGAAGCGGGTCGACCTCGCTTCCTTCGACACCCGGGCGACCCCCGGCGGCCCGGAGGACAAGAAGGCGGGCCTGGCCGGGATCGAACAGATGGGTGAGCGCCTGGCCGACCTCCAGGAACGCCTGTGGGCGGCGAGCACGGCGGGCGACCGGCGGCGCGTCCTGCTGGTCCTCCAGGGCATGGACACCAGTGGCAAGGGCGGCACGGTCAAGCACGTCATCGGCCTGCTGAACCCCTCCGGCTGCCGCATCAAGGCGTTCAAGGCCCCGACCCGCGAGGAGCGCAAGCACCCGTTCCTGTGGCGCATCCGCCAGGCGCTCCCCGCCCCCGGCGAGATCGGCATCTTCGACCGCTCCCACTACGAGGACGTCCTCATCGCCCGCGTCCGCAACCTCGCCCCGCGCTCCGAGGTCACCCGCCGCTACGCCCGGATCAACCGCTTCGAGGAGTCCCTCGCCCAGAACGACGTGACCGTCATCAAGTGCTTCCTGCACATCTCCTACGACGAACAGCGCGCCCGCCTCCTCGAACGCCTCGACCGCCCGGACAAGCACTGGAAGTTCAACCCCGGCGACATCGACGAGCGCGCGCTGTGGCCCGCCTACCAGGAGGCGTACGAACTCGCCCTGCGCCGCTGCTCCACCGCGAAAGCCCCCTGGTACGTGATCCCGGCCGACCGCAAGTGGTACCGGAACTGGGCGGTCAGCCGCCTCCTCCTGGAACACCTGGAGGCACTGGACCCGCAGTACCCGAAGGCCGACTTCGACGTCGAGGAGTGCCGGGAGAGGCTGCTGGAGGACGTCTGAACGGGGCGTCGGGCGGGCACACCGTGCGGCGGTCCGAAAATCATCCGATTCACCCCGTTATGTTCATGCGGTGATCATTCGAGTACGACAAGTCGCCGCCGTCTGCGCGATCGGAGCCGCCCTCACCGCCTGCGGCGCCACCCCCGAGGCACCCCGTACCAAGCCCGCTCACCCGGCCCGCTCCGCCGCCCCCTCGCACCCCCCGACCCTCGCCCCCGGCCCCGCCGGCCTCACGCCCGTCTTCAAGCACGGCCCCCGCACCCGGGACAAGGCCGTCGCCCTCACCTTCGACGCCGACATGACGGCCGACCAGGGGGCGCGGGCGGCAGCGGGCGAGCACTTCGACAACCCTTCGCTCATCGCGGCGCTGCGGGGGCTGAAGGTGCCCGCGACCGTGTTCATGACCGGGCGATGGGCCGAGGAGTACCCGGCCGAGGCCCGCTCGATCGGGCGGGACCCGCTCTTCGAGGTCGCGAACCACTCGTACAGCCACTACGCCTTCACCGGCGACTGCTACGGGCTGCCAAGGGTGTCCGAGGACCGTATGCGCTCCGACGTCGAGCGCGCGTACACCGCCTTCCGCAGGGCGGGAGTGCCGGACGCGATGCCGTACTTCCGCTTCCCCGGCGGCTGCTACGACCGTACGGCGCTCAAGGCGCTCAGCCCGGCCGGTGTCACGGCCGTGCAGTGGGACGTGGTGAGCGGGGACGCCTTCGCGACGGATGCGGACGCCGTGGCGTCGCAGGTCCTCGACGGCGTCCGGCCCGGTTCCGTCGTGGTCATGCACTGCACCCGCAGTGCCGCCCCGGCCACCGAGCGCGCGGTGCGCCGGATCGTGCCGGAGCTGCGCGCCCGGGGCTACCGGTTCGTGAAGGTCTCCGAGCTGATCGGGGCAAAAGGCGGGCCGTCCTAGGCTGGAGGCATGAGCGAGGACTACTGCACGATCCGCGAGGTCCCGAAACCGCCCGTCGCCGAGAGGCCGCCATACGCGGAGTGCGTGCTGTGCCGGAAGCCGACGGAGTACCCGGAGGCCTACAAGGGGATCACTCTGTGCCCGGTCTGCGAGTGGCAAGAGGCACAGCGCACCGCCTGTTCAGGGTGAGCGGCGGGAGGTGAGCGCGCACGCCACGGCCAGCGCCCCGGCCGTGACCAGGGCCGCCGCCGCGAACGGCAGCAGCGGCAGCGGAACCGTCCCCTTCCGGGAGCCCGTGACCAGTCCGCTGACCGCCGCATGGGCCGGGGAACCGGTCACCACGACCGACAGCAGGGCCGCGAACAGCATGGCGGGCACCGCCCGGCCCGGTGAGCGCAGCAGCGGCCAGGTGGTGAGCGCGCCGACGGCCGTGCCGAGCAGCGCGCAGGCCAGCACCGCGAGCAGTCCGGACCCGCCGGCCGGGAACCTCGGCACCCGGATCTGGTGGTCGGAGCTCACCGGGTCGCTGATCAGCGTCACGAGCAAGGTCGCGACCGTGCCGAGCGCCGCCGCGCCGGCCAGCGCCACCAGCAGCGCGGCGAGATGCGCGCGGGCGGGACCGGCGGCGGCGCAGACACAGGCCCGGGCCGCGGGCGGCTCGCCGGAGACACAGATCCGCACCAGCCAGGCGGCCACCGGCAGCAGCGCGGCGGCCGTGTAGCCGAGGGAGTCGAGGACCGGCTGCCCGCTCTGCACACCGACGCCGAGGAACACGGCGTACAGGATGACCGGCGGCAGCCAGCGCTGCGAGCGCACGAGCAGGGCGGCCTGGTAGCGGAGCAGCGCGGTCATCGGCCGCCTCTCTGTGTCTCGTGGCGCACGCTCACCACATGCCAGGGCCGGCGGGCCGTCAGCAGGGTGCGCAACAGGACGTCCGAGTGGGACGCGGGGACGGTGATCCGATACGCGCCGGGCGCGGTCTCCTCGACCGAGACCGCCGTACGGTGCGCCCCCTCCGGCAGCCCTCCGCCCACCGGGCCCTGGGCCTCGACGACAGCGTACGGGCCGGTGGCCGCCGGGCCGGAGGACGTGGGCGCCGTACGACGTTCGAGGCGTCCCTCGCGTACGGCGTGCACCGCGTCGGTCGCGTCCGCGAGGCGCTGCGGGTCATGGTCGACGAACACCACCGCCCCGCCGGCCGCGGTGCGTTCGGCGACGGCCCGTTCCAGTTCGGCGCGGGCGCCCGTGTCGAGGCCGGTCCACGCCTCGTCCAGGACGAGCAGTTCCGGTTCGGCGAGCAGGGCCTGCGCGACGGCGACCTTCTGGCTGCTGCCCTTGGACAGCTGGGCCATGGGGGTGCGGGCGTAGGAGGCGGCACCGAAGCGGTCCAGCCAGTCGGCGGCGGCGCGGCGGGCCGACGGTTGGGACAGGCCGTGGATCCGGCCGAGGTGGGTGAGGTAGCCGTGCGGGGTGAAGGGGAGGGCGGAGGGGAAGCGCTCGGGGACGTAGGCGGTGCGGGGGCGGCCGGTGACGCGGCCCTCCGTGGGGGCGTCCAGACGGGCCAGTACGCGCAGGAGGGTGGACTTGCCGCTGCCGTTCTCCCCTTCCACGCGGGTCAGGGTGCCCGGCGCTATGACCAGGTTGACGCCGCGTAACACCCAGGGGCCGCGCAGGCCGTAGCGGCGGCCGATGTCGTCCAGCCGCAGATCGCGTTCCATGGGGGAAATGATGTCCCCTCGGGCGGCCCCTCGGGTGTCCCCTTAGGGTGGCCGGGTGAACGCCAGTCCTTTCGCCTCCGACGTCAATCCGCGCGACGAGGCTCCTCAGTTCGTCCTGCCTCTGGTCGTACGCATCGAGCGTGCCGATCCTCCCGCCCGTACCGACGCCCTGGAGACCGCCGCCCGCGCCGTGCTGCTCATTCTCAGCGACGAGCGGTCGCTCGGCGAGGGCGAGTGGGCCCAGGCGATGCGGGACTGGCAGGACGCCCGCATCCGCAAGGTCGTGCGGCGGGCCCGGGGCGCCGAGTGGCGCAGGGCCGGGGCGCTGCCCGGGATCACGGTCACCGGGAAGTCGGCGGAGGTGCGGGTCTTCCCGCCGGTACCGCTCGACGGGTGGCCGAAGGAGCTGGCCAGGCTCCAGGTGTCCGGCACCGATCTCGACGACCCGGAGGCTCCCGTGGACGCCGGTCCCGGGGTGCCCGTGCTGTGGATGAGCCCCGACCTCGACATGTCCGCCGGCAAGGCGATGGCGCAGGCGGGGCACGGCGCGCAACTCGCCTGGTGGGAACTGCCGGAGGAGCAGCGAACGGCCTGGCGGGACGCCGGTTTCCCGCTCGCCGTACGCACGGCCGAGCCCGCGCGGTGGCCTGAACTCGTCTCCAGCGGGCTGCCGTTGGTACGGGACGCGGGCTTCACGGAGATCGCGCCCGGTTCCTGCACCGTCGTGGCCGATCATCCGGCGCTGCGGTGAGCCGGGGTGCCGGACGGGGCGGGGGCCTGTCCGGCGGGGTACCGGAGGCCTCGTGAGCAACCGGCCGCGAGGCGGCCGGAACCTCAAATGTTGCTCTGAAGACGCAGGGACGTGGTTCGGGCCGGGCCCCGGGGGCCATACCCCCGTCACACGGGATCGGCAGGGCGTCGAAGGAGACGGCACGGCGGGCACCTGAGGAAGCCGCTCGACGAGGGGACGGGGGACGGGGACGATGAAGCGACTGGGAACGGGAATCGGCTGGCGGCCGGAGATCGCGGACGCCGTGGAGCGCATGCCGGGCATCGACTGGGTCGAGGTCGTGGCCGAGAACACCTGCCCCGGCCATCTGCCGGCGTCGCTGCGGCGGCTGCGGGAGCGCGGGGTGACCGTGGTCCCGCACGGTGTCTCGCTCGGTCTCGGCGGCGCCGACCGACCGGACGAGAGCCGCCTGACGGCCCTCGCCGAGCGCGCCACCGCCCTGGGGTCCCCCCTGGTCACCGAGCACATCGCGTTCGTGCGGGCGGGCGGCCCCCTGACCGCCTCCCCCCGCCTGGAGGCCGGCCACCTGCTGCCGGTCCCGCGCACCCGCGACGCCCTCGACGTGCTGTGCGAGAACGTCCGCATCGCCCAGGCCGCGCTGCCCGTGCCGCTCGCCGTGGAGAACATCGCCGCGCTGATCTCCTGGCCGGGCGAGGAGCTGACCGAGGGCCAGTTCCTTTACGAGCTGGCCGACCGTACCGGCGTACGGCTGCTCATCGACGTCGCCAACCTGCACACCAACCACGTCAACCGCGGCGAGGACCCGGCCGCGGCCCTCGCCGATCTGCCCCTGGAGGCCATCGCCTACGTCCATGTGGCGGGCGGCTTCGAACGGGACGGCGTCTGGCACGACAGCCACGCCCACCCGGTCCCCCGCCCGGTCCTCGACATCCTGACCGACCTCGCGTCCCGGGTGTCACCGCCGGGGGTCCTGCTGGAACGTGACGAGAACTTCCCGGAACCGGCCGAGCTGGAGGGGGAGTTGGCGGCGATCCGGGGGGCGGTGGAAAAAGGGCGGGAGCAGGGGCCGCCGGCGGCGCGGGAGGTCCGTACGGCATCCGCCGACCGGACCCCTGACCTCCCCGACACCACCCCCACCCGCCAGCGCCTCGCCCTCGCGCAGACCGCGCTGCTGTCCGCCCTCGTCGCCGGGACCCCCGTGCCCGAGGGGTTCGACCGGGTGCGGCTCGGGGTGCAGGCGCGGGCGCTGGCCGGGAAGCGGGCGGACGTCGTGGCGAAGGTCGCGCCCGAACTGCCGGTGATCCTCGGCACGGAGTACCGGGCCGCGTTCCTCGGCTACGCCCACGCGCACCCGATGACCGGCGGGTACCGCAGGGACGCGCTGGACTTCGCCGGTCACCTGCTGCAGGCGGGGGCAGGGGCGGTGCGCGACGGGCGGGCGCTGGCCGAGGTGCGGGAGTGGTGGCTGGAGCGGTCGGGGTCCCGGCCTCGCTCCCACCGGCCCGGCGTACGGCTGGCGCGGGCGACGCGTCGGGTGCTGCTGCGGCGCTGAGCGGCGACCGCACGGTCCGGGTTCTCCCTGCACGGCAGTCGGCGTGGACCGCGCAGTAACATGCCGACAGCGCACCCGAGTCGCACTGGCGTGCGGTGCTGCGAAGCAGGAGGCACCATGCGACCCCGACCCCCCGTCACCGGCCGAGGCATCTTCAGTGGCACCGGGCTGATCATCACCGGCCTGGCGGCGACACTGGCGGCCCTGGTCTTCCCGATCTGGTCGTACGCCGACCGTTCCGGGACGGGGGCGGACGTACTCGACGCCCAGACCGTGTCGACGGATTACGGGCCGTTGTCCGCGCTCGACCGGGAGTTCGTCACCAAGGTCCGCCTCGCCGGACTGTGGGAACTGCCGGCCGGGCAGCAGGCCCTGCAGAAGGGCACGACCCAGGCGGTGCGGTCGGCGGGGCAGCACCTCGTCGAGGGGCACACGTTCCTCGACGAGCGGGTGCGCGACGTGGCCTCGCGGCTCGGCCTCGCCCTCCCCGACGAGCCCAACGACCAGCAGCGGCAATGGCTCGCCACCCTGAGCTCGGCCCAAGGCGTCGAGTACGACCGGCAGTTCGCCAATATCCTGCGGCTGGCGCACGGCAAGGTCTTCTCGGTCGTCGCCGAGGTGCGGGCCACCACCCGCAACTCCCTGGTGCGCGCCCTCGCCGACGACGCGAACACGACCGTCCTCGACCACATCAAGGTCCTGGAGGCCACCGGGTACGTCGACTGGGACGCCCTGGCCCAGGAGATGGCCAGGGGCAGCACTCCCCCGCTCACCCGGCCCCCCGGCCCGCCCGGCCCGACGACCGACCCGAGCCCGGCCGTCCCGGTCACGCCGTCGGCGTCCCCGACGTACTCACTGCCCCCGCCCGCCACCAGCCCGCCACCGAGCGCACCCTAGACGGCCCCGCCCAAACGGAACATCACGCCCCGGCAACGCTCCGTCCGGATTGTGAACAAGGCATGGCGCCTTCGCGACCGGTTCGCATAGAACAGCGTCATGTTCTGGGTCCTTCTCCTCCTGCTGGCCTGGGCCGCCGCCGGTACCGCGTGCACCCGGTTGTGCCTGGCCGCCGTACGTGCTGCGGCCGTGGAATCGGAAGAAGTGGCCGCGGGCCGCGGGCATGATCTGACGCTGTACGAGGCGGCGTTCCTGTCCGGCGGCCCCCGGCGGGTCGCCGACCTCACCATGGTCTCGATGGCGCGCCAGCGCCGGCTGCTCCTCGCGCACACCGGCTGGGCGACGGTCGTCGACCCGCGCGGCCGGGACGAGATCGAGCGCTCCGTCATCGGGGCCATCGGTCCGGAGGGCCAGTCCCGCATCACCCCGGCACGGGACGCCGCGGCCGGCGCGGCCCCGGTGCGCGGCCTCGCCGACCGGCTGGTCCGCGCGGGTCTCGCCGTGCCGGACGGGGCGCGTACGACGGTGGCGGCGGCGGTGCGCCAGGTGCAGCTCGCCTCGCTGGCCGTCCTCGCGCTGGGCGCGACCGCGCTGCTGACGCCCGCCCCGTCGGAGATGCCGCGCCAGCTGATCGCCCTCTGGTTCGCGCTGCCTCTCGCGCTGACGCTGAGCTGCCTGGCCATCGCCCGCATCGAGGTCCACCCGTACTCGCGCTGGGCCTCCCCCGCCGGCCAGCGGCTCCTCGGCGCCCTCGCCCGCCGCACCGGGGGCGGCGACGACCGCACGTACCTCACCACCGTCGCCGTACGGGGCGTCCACGCGGTCGGTGAGCCGGATCTGCGCGCGGCCTTCGCCGACCGTGAGCAGCACTGGCGCGCCGGGCACACCAGGGGCGCATAGGGGGCATTGGCGCCGACACCGGCCGGGCGGTGCTTGCCTTCGCCGGCAACCGAACGAAACATCCCTTCTGTTGCTGCCGTGCACCGAAGGGATACGCGATGAGAGCCCCCGCCCTCTACTCGGCCGCAGGATCCTTGCTCCTGACCGCCCTCACCGCTGTCCCGGCCGGTGGCGCCACGGCCGTTCCCGGCGCGGCCGAGCTGCGCGGCACCACGACGGCCGCCGCCCGCGCCGAGGCGGCCGGCATCGACTTCGCCGAGTGCCCCGACGCGGAGGACCTGCCGGCCGCGATGGAGTGCGGCACGGTCACCGTCCCGCTCGACTACGCGCACCCCGACGGCAAGCAGATCAAGCTCACCGTGAGCCGGGTCCGGGCCACCCAGAAGGACCCGCACAACAGCAAGCGCAAGGTCCCCAGGCAGGGCTCCCTGGTCTACAACCCGGGCGGCCCCGGCGCCTCCGGCATGTACTTCCCGCTCATCGGCTACGTGCCCGAGTGGAAGCGGCTCGCGGCGGCGTACGACCTCGTCGGCTACGCCCCGCGCGGTGTCGGCCGCTCCGCGCCGCTGTCCTGCCAGGACCCCCAGCACTTCCTCAAGGGGCCCTCACCGGCGCCGACGCACCCCTCGGAGTCGTACAAGCAGGAGCGCATCGCCGAGGCGAAGGCGTACGCCCGCGGCTGCGCGAAGCGGAACGGCGCCGCCCTGCGGCATTACACCTCGCTCAACAACGCCCGCGACCTCGACGTCCTGCGCGCCGCGCTGGGCGAGGAGAAGCTGACGTTCATGGGCGCCTCGTACGGCACCTACTTCGGGGCGCTGTACGCGACCCTGTTCCCCTCCCATGTGCGGCGGATGGTGTTCGACGCGGCGGTGAACCCGGACCCGGAGCAGATCTGGTACCGCAACAACCTCGACCAGTCGGCCGCGTTCGAGGGCCGCTGGGCGGACTTCCGGGAGTGGATCGCCAAGCACGACAAGGTGTACGGGCTCGGCGACACGGCCGAGAAGGTGCAGCGCAGCTACGACCGGGCGGCGGCCCAGCTGGCGGCGGAACCGGCAGGCGGGAAGGTCGGGCCCGGGCAGTTGCAGGGGGCGTTCCTGACCGCCGGGTACTACGACGACTACTGGCCGCACCGGGCCGAGGCGCTGTCGGCCTACCTGAAGGGCGACCCGAAGCAGCTGATCCAGCAGGCGGGGCCGCATCCGGAGGCGGCGAAGGAGGCGGAGAACTCCAACGCGGTGTACACGGCCGTCGAGTGCAACGATGCGTCCTGGCCGACGGACTGGAAGGTGTGGGACCGGGACAACACGCGGCTCGCGCGAGTGGCGCCGTTCGAGACGTGGGACAACGTGTGGGTGAACCTGCCCTGCGCGTACTGGCAGGCGCCGCGGCAGGAGCCGCTGGACGTGCGGACGGGGCCGGGTGAGCTGCCGTCGACGTTGATCCTGGCCGCGGAGCGGGATGCGGCGGCGCCCTACGACGGGGCGCTGGAACTGCACCGGCGGCTGTCCGGGTCGGTGCTGGTGACCGAGCGGGACGCCGGGACGCACGGCATCGCGGGCGGGCCGAACCGGTGCGTCAACGGGTACGTGGACGCGTACCTGTTGGAGGGCCGGCTCCCGGTGCGGCGCGCGGCCTGCGCACCGCACCCGGAGCCCCGGCCCCGGGGCTGATCAGGCCAGACCGGCGACCAGGTCCCCGATGTCCTTGCGGCGGCCTGTGAAGAAGGGGACCTCCTCGCGGACGTGCATACGGGCCTCCGACGCGCGCAGGTGACGCATGAGGTCGACGATGCGGTAGAGCTCGTCGGCCTCGAAGGCCAGCAGCCACTCGTAGTCGCCCAGGGAGAAGGAGGCGACCGTGTTGGCTCGGACGTCGGGGTAGCCGCGGGCCATCTTGCCGTGGTCGGCGAGCATGCGGCGACGGTCCTCGTCGGGCAGCAGGTACCAGTCGTAGGAGCGCACGAAGGGGTAGACGCTGACGTAGTTGCGCGGCGTCTCGTCGGCGAGGAACGCCGGGATGTGCGAGCGGTTGAACTCGGCGGGGCGGTGCAGCGCCATGTTGGACCACACCGGCGTGAGGGCGCGGCCCAGCTTGGTGCGGCGGAAGAGGTTGTACGCCTCCTGGAGCTGGTCGGCGGTCTCGGCGTGCCACCAGATCATGAGGTCGGCGTCGGCGCGCAGGCCGGACACGTCGTAGGTGCCGCGGACGGTGACGTCCTTGGCGGCGAGCTGGTCGAACAGCTCCTGGACCTCGTCGGCGTAGCCCGCGCGGTCCTCGGGGAGGACGTCCTTCAGCTGGAAGACGGACCAGAGCGTGTAACGGATGACCTCGTTCAGGTCCTTGGCCAGCTTGCCCTTGTTCGGGATCCGGCCGGCCTCGGGGGTGGGGGCTTCGTTGCTCATGGTCCTTATTCTCCTGCTCCTCCGTGCAGACTCTGCACCGGGTTGGCGGTGAGCTCCTGCACACCGCGGTCGTCGCCGTACACCTGGTCCACCGCGGCGTAGGCGCTCGCGATGCAGGCGGGGATGCCGACGCCGTCGTACTGCGCTCCGCAGACGGCGATGCCGGGAAGCTTGGCCACGTGGTCGCGGATGCGGGCCACGCGCGCGTGGTGGCCGACGGGGTACTGGGGCAGACCGTCGGTCCAGCGGGTGACGCGGGTTTCGAGGGGGCGGGCGTCGAGGCCGGTGGCCTGGCGGAGGTCGTGGCGGGAGACCTCGACGAGGTCGGCGTCCTCGCGCTCCAGGATCGCCGTCTCGCCGTAACGGCCGACGGAGGTGCGCAGGACGACGACGTCCGGGTTCTCGTCGGCGATCCAGCCCCACTTCCGGGAGGCGAACGTGGACGCCTTGATGGTGCGGCCGTCGACGGGCGGCACCAGGAAGCCGCTGCCCGCCGGGAGGTCGGTGTCGGCGCGGTGGTAGGCGAGGGTGACCAGGGCCATGGAGGCGTACTCGACGCCGGCCAGCTCGGCGGCGGCCCCGGGGGACTCGCCGCGCAGCAGGTCGGCGGCGGCCGGGGCGGGGACCGCGACGATCACGGAGTCGGCGTGCAGGGTCCGGTCGCCGGTGACGACCCGCCAGCCCCCGGCGCCTTCGCGGCGCAGCCCGGTGACGGGCGCGCCGGTGACGATCTCGCCGCCGCGCGCGCGGACCGACTCGGCGACGGCGAGCGGGAGGCTGCCGACGCCGCCCCGGAGGCCCATGAAGACCGGGCCCGTCTGCTGGTGGGCGGCGGCCCTGGCCTGGATGTCGCGGACGGCCTCGGTGAGCGAGGTGTGGGTCTTCGCCGCCTGGAACAGCTGCGGGACCGCCGAGCGCATCGAGATGCGGTAGGCGTCGCCCGCGTACACCCCGCCGAGGAGGGGTTCGATGAGCCGGTCGACGACCTCGCGGCCGAGCCGCGCGGCGACGTACTCGCCCACCGCCACGTCGTCGCCGATCTCGGTGCGCGGCAGGTCGGCGTCGCGTTCGATGCGGGCGAGGCCCTCCTCGGACAGGACGCCCCCGAGGGCGGCGGCGGTGCCGGGGACACCCATCACATGGCCCTTGGGCATGGGGCGCAGGGCGCCGCGGGTCCAGATCGAGGCGGTGGCGGTGGCGGGCGGCTGGAGACGCTCGGTGAGGCCCACCTCACGGGCGAGGCCGACGGCCTCCGGTCTGCGGGCCAGCATCGACTCCGCGCCGAGGTCCACGCGCGCGCCGGCGATCTCGCCGGGCAGCAGCTTGCCGCCGACGCGGCCGGACGCCTCCAGCACGGTCACCCGTGCCCCGCGCTGGAGCAGCCGGTGCGCCGCGGCCAGTCCCGCGATGCCGGCTCCGATGACGACGACGTGCCCCGTCGTGGCTGATCCGCTCATGGCTCCACCCTCTCAGACGCCACCGACACCGAGGCCAGGGACCTTTGGCCCTTCCGAGTCCCGACCGTGACCCCATCGGAACCGCCCCGGCCCAACGTCGCGGGGCGCCCGCGCGTCGAAGGAGCGTCAGTCGTCAGCACCCTCGGGGGGCAAGCCCATGCACGCACGACGTTCCGCACGACCGGTCCGGGCCCTGACGGGCATCCTGCTGGCCGCCGCACTGGCCCTGGCCGGCTGCTCCGGCTCCGGCTCCGACTCCTCCGACGGCAGTTCCGGCAGCGACAGCGCCGCGCTGACGGACGCGAAGGAGGCCGCCCCGGGCGGCGCCGCCGACAGCGGCAGCGGCGGCAGGCAGGCGAGCAGCGCGCCCAGCCTCCCGGTGAGCCGCATCATCCGCACGGCCGCCCTGACCGTGCAGGTCAAGAACGTGCCCAAGGCCCTCGACAGGGCCCGCACCACCGCCGAGAACGCGGGCGGCTACGTCGGCAAGGAGTCCACCTTCCGGGACGCGGGCGGCGCCGAGGAGACGCAGGTGACGCTGCGGGTGCCCGTCGACCGGTACGAGGAGGTGCTGGCCGACCTGGAGGGCGCGGGCAAGCTGCTGGAGCGCTCGGCGAAGGCGCAGGACGTCACCGACCAGGTAGTCGACGTGGAGAGCCGTATCAGGACGCAGCGGGCGAGCGTGGCCCGCATCCGTGAGCTGATGGACCGGGCCACCAAGCTGAGCGATGTGGTCACCCTGGAGGGGGAACTGAGCACGCGTCAGGCCGATCTGGAGGCGCTGCTGGCCCGCCAGGCGTCCCTGAAGGACCGCACGAGCCTGGCCACCATCACGCTGTCGCTGTCCGAGAAGCCGGTGGCGAAGGCCGCCGAGGACGACGATCCGGGAGTCATGGACGCCCTGTCGGGCGGCTGGGACGCGTTCGTGACGATGCTGCGGTGGTTCGTGGTGGCGCTGGCCGCGGTGCTTCCCTTCGCCGCGGTGGCGGCGCTGCTCCTGCTGGCGTGGCTGCGCCTGCTCCGGCCCCGGCGGTCGCGCCGCCCGGCCCCGGCGAGCGCGACGAGCGCCATGGGCCCTCTCCCGGTCGCCCGTCCCGTCCCCGGGGAGGAGCAGAACGGCGAACGGGACTGAAATGCCCGCTCCACGTAGCGTGTTCGCATGAGCATGAGCGCTGCGAGGGAACGACTGGTCGTGATCGGCGGCGACGCCGCGGGGATGTCCGCGGCGTCGCAGGCCCGCCGCATGAAGGGGCCCGGCGCACTGGAGATCGTGGCGTTCGAGCGGGGGCACTTCACGTCCTTCTCGGCCTGCGGCATCCCGTACTGGGTGGGCGGCGACGTCGAGGAGCGGGACGAGCTGATCGCCCGGACGCCGCAGGAGCACCGGGCGCGGGACATCGACCTGCGCATGCGCACGGAGGTCACGGAGATCGACGTGGCCGGGCAGCGGGTACGCGCGCGTGACGTCGAGTCCGGGGCCGAGTCCTGGACGTCGTACGACAAACTCGTGATCGCGACCGGCGCCCGTCCCGTCCGGCCGGAGATGCCGGGGGCCAACGCGCCCGGTGTCCATGGGGTGCAGACCCTGGACGACGGTCAGGCGCTGCTCGACACGCTGGCACGCACGCGTGGGCGCAGGGCGGTGGTGGTCGGCGCCGGTTACATCGGCGTCGAGATGGCCGAGGCGCTCATCAACCGCGGCTACGAGGTGACGGTCGTCAACCGCGGCAGCGAGCCGATGTCGACCCTCGACCCGGACATGGGCCGCCTGGTGCACGAGGCGATGGAGGGCCTCGGCATCACCATGGTCAACGATGCCGCGGTCACCAAGGTCCTCACCGGCGCCGACGGCCGGGTGCGCGCGGTGGCCACGGAGGGCGCCGAGTACCCGGCGGACGTGGTGGTGCTGGGCATCGGCGTCCGGCCGGAGACCTCGCTGGCCGGGGCGGCGGGGCTGCCGCTGGGGCGGCACGGCGGGCTGCTGACCGACCTGGCCATGCGGGTGCGCGGGCACGAGAACATCTGGGCGGGCGGCGACTGCGTGGAGGTCCTCGACCTGGTCTCCGGCCAGGAGCGGCACATCGCGCTCGGCACCCACGCCAACAAGCACGGCCAGGTCATCGGCGCCAACGTGGGCGGCGGTTACGCGACCTTCCCCGGGGTGGTCGGCACGGCGGTGAGCAAGGTCTGCGACCTGGAGATCGCCCGCACCGGTCTGCGCGAGAAGGACGCGCGCCGGGTCGGCCTCCAGTACGAGACGGTCACCATCGAGTCCACGTCCCGCGCGGGCTACTACCCCGGCGCCTCCCCCATGACGGTGAAGATGCTCGCCGAACGCCGCACGGGCCGGCTGCTGGGCGTGCAGATCGTCGGGAGGGAGGGCGCGGGCAAGCGGGTGGACATCGCGGCGGTGGCGTTGACGGCCGGGATGACGGTGGAGCAGATGACGGCCCTGGACCTGGGCTACGCCCCACCGTTCAGCCCGGTGTGGGACCCGGTGCTGGTGGCGGCCCGCAAGGCCGCCAAGGCGGTGCTGAGTTAGGCGCCGGTGCCGTTGATCCGCTCGATGGCCTGCCGGGCCTGCTCCGCCGGGGGCCGCGGCAGCGAGGACACGGACGCGCTCGCGGGCACGGCGGAGGGCACGGCGGGGGGCTGTTCGCCCGCGGGCTTGGCATGGGCGGCCGAGGCCCGGGACGACCGCAGCCGATGGCTCACCGCCTCGTCCAGCGTCACCGGCCGCTGCATCTGCGCGGCCAGCCGCCCGGCATCCTGGCCCAGTCGGGCGACGTCCTCCCAGGGCAGCCGCAGCACGACGGCGAGCTCGGCCTCGCCGTCGGGCAGCGCGTGGAGCGGAGGAGTAACTCGGTCGTTCATCGCCTGTTCCTCACGTCGGTTGAGAACTCATACGCACGCGCGCGTGCGGGTGTTCACCGGGCGCGGGACCGATTCACGGTCCGTATCGGGGGCACATTCCCCTTGTGGTCATCCCCGTCCATGACGTGAACCCGGTGCGCCGCACCCCTGTGGTGACGTATGCGCTCATCGCCGCGAACGTGCTGGTCTTCCTGTACACGCCCGGCCTGGCCGGCTCCGTGGCGGGTGACAGCAGCCTGTCCCAGCTCTGCCATCTGCAGGCGTTCCTGGACCATTACGCCGCGGTGCCGCAGGAGCTGATCCACCAGCAGCTGCCCCGGCTGGTGCCCACCGGTGACGTGGGTCCGGGCGGCAGGGGCTGCGTGGTGGGCCCGCCGGGCTACGACAAGTCGCCGTTCGTGTCGGTGTTCACCGCGATGTTCCTGCACGGCGGCTGGCTGCACCTGCTGGGCAACATGCTGTTCCTGATGATCTTCGGCAACAACGTCGAGGACCGCATGGGCCATGTGCGCTTCGCGCTGTTCTACGTCGTCTGCGGCTACGCGGCGTCGTACGGCTTCGCGCTCCTCAACGACGACTCCGGCGACCCGCTGATCGGCGCGTCCGGCGCCATCGCGGGGGTGCTGGGCGCCTATCTGGTGCTGTATCCGAAGGCCAGGGTGTGGGTGCTCGTGCCGTTCCTGGTCTTCCTGCCACTCAGGCTGCCGGCCTGGCTGGTACTGGGCTTCTGGTTCGTGCTCCAGGCCGTCTACTCGTCCGGCGAGGGCGTCTCGGACGCGGGGACGGTGGCGTACGCGGCGCACATCGTGGGCTTCCTGGTGGGCATGCTGCTCGCCTGGCCGCTCAAGGCGGGTACGACCCCGCCGCCGGAACCGCGCGGCCTGCTGTTCGGCAGGAAGGCGCGGCCCCGGCACACGTGGTAGGTCAGCGGGCCGTCTGCGTGTGGACGTACTCCACGAGCCGGGTCAGCGCGTCCGGGTCGGTGGACGGCATGACGCCGTGGCCGAGGTTGAAGACGTGGCCCTCCAGGTCCTTCGCCGTCTCCAGGACCTCGCGGGTCTTGGCCTCGACGGCGTCGGTGCCGGCGAACAGGACGGTCGGGTCGAGGTTGCCCTGGAGCGCCTTGCCGGGGCCGACCCGGCGGACGGCCTCGTCGAGCGGGACGCGCCAGTCGACGCCGACGACGTCCGCGCCGGCCTCGCCCATGAGACCGAGCAGCTCACCGGTGCCGACACCGAAGTGGATGCGCGGGACGCCGTAGGGCTCGACGGCCCGGAAGACCTTCGCGGAGGCGGCCATCACCGAGCGGCGGTAGTCGACGGGGGCGAGGGCGCCGGCCCAGGAGTCGAAGAGCTGCACGGCGGAGGCACCCGCCTCGATCTGCACCTTGAGGAAGGCGGCCGTGATGTCGGCGAGGCGGTCCAGCAGGTCGGCCCAGAGCTCCGGGTCGCCGTACATCATCGCCTTGGCGTTCTCGTACGTGCGCGACGGGCCGCCCTCGACGAGGTAACTCGCGAGGGTGAAAGGCGCGCCCGCGAAACCGATGAGCGGGGTGGCGCCGAGCTCGGCGGTCAGCAGGCCGATGGCCTCGGTGACGTAGGAGACGTCCTCGGGGGTGAGGTCGCGCAGCTGGGCCAGGTCGGCACGGGTGCGGATGGGCTTCTCGACGACCGGGCCGACGCCGGGCTTGATGTCGAGGTCGATGCCGATGGCCTTGAGCGGGACGACGATGTCGCTGAAGTAGATCGCCGCGTCCACGTTGTGCCGGCGGACCGGCTGGAGGGTGATCTCGGTGACCAGCTCGGGCCGCATGCAGGACTCGAGCATCGGGACGCCCTCGCGGACCTTGCGGTACTCCGGCAGTGAGCGCCCGGCCTGCCGCATGAACCACACGGGCGTGTGCGGCACGGGCTCGCGCCGGCAGGCCTTGAGGAAGGCGGAGTCGTACGTGGCGGACGGCGGCGTCTGGTTAGCACTCACGTCGGCAAGTTTCGCACGGCTCCACGGGTGCCGAGCGCCCGGTGCCGGCGGCGGGCCGCTCGTGACGTGCCGCCCGTTGTCCGGGTGTCTAGGCCCGCACCGGGGCCCGGTTCCCCTTAACCTTCCGGCATGGCTGCGGCTCAAGGACGACTGTCGGACGGCACTGGCGGAATGGACGACGCGAAGGAGGGGGACCGGGATACGAGCGGTGAGGCTCCGCTGCCCTTCCGGGCCGCCGTCGACGCGCTGCGGGCCGCGCGGCTCAGGCCGCAGATCGAGGTGGAGCCGACACGGGCCCCGCAGCGGCTCGCGCCGTTCGCGTACGCGCTGGAGGCGACGGTCGTCGACGGCGACCAGGACCTGGCGGACGGCCGGCTGGTGCTGCTGCACGACCCGGACGGGCACGACGCCTGGCGGGGTACCTTCCGGCTGGTGACGCTGGTGCGCGCGGAGCTGGAGCCGGAGATGGCGGCCGATCCGCTGCTGCCGGACGTGTGCTGGTCGTGGCTGACCGGCGCGCTCCAGGCGCGCGGGCTGGCCTGCGGGGAGCCGAGCGGCACGGTCACCCGGGCCAGCTCCCACTACTTCGGCGGTCTCGCCGAACGTCCGGCGGCCTCGCAGATCGAGATCCGGGCCTCCTGGACGCCCCGCGAGGGGCTGGGCGGGGTGCCGGACACGGCGGGTCATCTGGCGTCCTGGTGCGATCTGCTGGCGCAGGTCGCGGGGCTGCCGCCGGCCGGTCCGGGCGACGCGTCGGTGGTGACGCTGCCGCAGCGGCGCGGGCCGCAGTCGCGCTGACCGTCACCTTCGGCCTCACTCGTTCGGGCGCAGGGACTGTGCCGTGGCTTGGCCGTCGCTTGGTCATCACTTTGTCGATACGGCCACTTTCAGTCGAGAGTGATCTCTCGAACGAACCGATTCGTTCACCGAACGATCGACCACACGTCCGAATTGCACTAATTGTTACTCACTAGATCGTGATCATTCTCTAAAGGACTCGAGATCCGGTGCCGAAGACGACTGTGACCTTCCAAGTCGTCCCCGCACTCCAGGAGGCCTGGTGTCCGTTCTTCTCGAGCAGCCCGCAAGCCTGGTCGCCTACCGCCCGAACAAGCCCACCGCGATGGTGGTCGTGGCCGACCCGCGCGTCCGCTCCACCGTCACCCGCCACCTGTGGGCGCTCGGTGTGCGCGATGTCATCGAGGCCTCGTCCGTCGCGGAGGCTCGTCCCCGCATCGGCAACCCCCGCGACATCTGTGTCGCCGACGTCCACCTGCCCGACGGCTCCGGCCTGACCCTCCTGTCGGAGACCCGCGCGGCAGGCTGGCCCAACGGCCTCGCCCTCTCCGCCGCCGACGACATCGGCGCCGTCCGCAACGCCCTCGCGGGCGGGGTCAAGGGCTACGTCGTCACCGGCACCCGCACCAACGTCGGGCTCCCCACCCGGCCCGGTGCCGCCCCCATCGGATCCCGCGCCGCCGGGATGCACCGCCGCCCCCCGGGTGCCCCGAGCCACCCGGGCGGCTACCGCGAGCTGTCCGGCCGTGAGGTCGAGGTGCTGCGGCTGGTGGCGGAGGGTCAGTCGAACAAGGCCATCGGCGTCTCGATGGGCCTGTCCGCACTGACCGTCAAGAGCCACCTCGCCCGCATCGCCCGCAAGCTCGGCACGGGCGACCGCGCCGGGATGGTGGCGGTGGCGCTGCGCACCGGCATCATCCACTGAGGTACCCACCGAGCCATCCCCTCCGCCCCCACCGATTCCCCCACCGACTCCCCCCGCGATTCCCCTTGAGGGTGCCCCGCCCTCGTCGTTCACGGACGTGAACCAGACCTTTCCCCGTACTGACTGGTTTACGACCCCCAGGTGCCCGTCGACGGAACGTTCCGTCGGCGGGCGCTGTCCATCCACGGATACCCTTGACAGGTGACCGACGCCCAAGACACCGCAGCAGACAGCTCACTGCGAACCACCGGAGGCGCCCCTCCGGACGACGGCGGATCTTCTGTTACGGGGGCGCCGAACCCTGAACCGGGACCCGAAGCCGGTCCTGAACCCGGCCCTGAGCCGGTTCCGCTCCTGGAACCGCGCGAGGGCATTCCGCCCGTGATCGCGGACGAGACCGCCCTGGCCGAGATGATCGCCGCGTTCGCCGCCGGCTCCGGCCCTGTCGCCGTCGACGCCGAGCGCGCCTCCGGCTACCGCTACGGACAGCGCGCCTACCTCGTCCAGCTGCGCCGCGAAGGCGCCGGCAGCGCGCTGATCGACCCCGTGGCCTGCCCCGACCTCTCGGGGCTCGGCGAGGCCCTCTCCGGTGTGGAGTGGGTGCTGCACGCCGCCACCCAGGACCTGCCCTGTCTCCGCGAGATAGGCATGGTGCCGACCTCGCTGTTCGACACCGAGCTGGCCGGACGGCTCGCCGGGTTCCCCCGGGTCGGGCTCGGCGCGATGGTCGAGGGCGTCCTGGGCTTCGTCCTGGAGAAGGGACACTCCGCGGTCGACTGGTCGACCCGGCCGCTGCCCGAGCCCTGGCTGCGCTACGCCGCGCTGGACGTGGAACTCCTCGTCGACCTGCGGGACGCCCTGGAGAAGGAGCTGGACCGGCAGGGGAAGCTGGAGTGGGCGCGGCAGGAGTTCGACGCGATCGCGGCCGCGCCGCCCGCGGAGCCGCGCAAGGACCCCTGGCGGCGGACGTCCGGGATGCACAAGGTGCGGCGGCGCCGGCAGCTGGCCGTCGTGCGGGAGCTGTGGCAGACCCGCGACCGGATCGCGCAGCGGCGCGATGTGTCGCCGGGCAAGGTGCTGTCGGACGCGGCCATCGTGGAGGCGGCTCTCTCCCTTCCGGCCAACGTTCATGTGCTGGCCGGGCTGAGCGGGTTCGGGCAGCGGATGGGGCGGCGGCAGCTGGAGCAGTGGCAGGCGGCCGTGGACCGGGCCAAGGCGCTGCCCGAGGCGCAGTTGCCTGCGCCTGGGCAGCCGGTGACGGGACCGCCGCCGCCGCGGGCCTGGGCCGACAAGGATCCGGCCGCGGCTGCTCGGTTGTCCGCGGCCCGGGCGGGAGTGTCCGCCCTGGCCGAGCGGCTCAATATGCCTCAGGAGAACCTGATCACCCCGGATACCGTTCGGCGGGTTTGCTGGGAGCCGCCGAAGGTGGTGGACCTGGGGTCTGTCGGGGATGCGTTGAGCGGGCACGGGGCTCGGGCTTGGCAGGTCGAGTTGGTTGCGCCGGTTCTGGTGAGCGCGCTGTCCGCCTAGGCGCCGCGGGGGAACTGTCGCATCGCGAGTGACGGTTCGTCGTGGCTCGTCGCGCAGTTCCCCGCGCCCCTGAAGGCCCTTTATCTGGTCGCGCCCTTCGTGAAGCCGTTGTAGATGTAGCGCTGCAGCGCCAGGAAGACGATCAGCGTCGGCAGGATGACGACGATGGCTCCTGCCGAGATCGTCTCCCAGTGGGCGCCGTACGGGCCCTTGAAGCGGAACAGGGACGTCGAGATCACGCCAAGATCCTGCGACGGCATGTAGAGGAACGGGATGTAGAAGTCGTTGTAGACGGTGATCCCCTTCACGATCACGACCGTGGCGATGGCCGGTTTCAGGAGCGGGAAGATGATCTTGCGGTAGATCGTGAAGGCGTTGGCGCCGTCCAGTCGGGCCGACTCGTCCAGGGAGACCGGGATCGAGCGGACGAACTGGAGGAAGATGTAGATCGAGACGATGTCGGTGCCCATGTACAGGGCGATGGGCGCCCACAACGTGTCGAACATGCCGAAGCCGTTGACGATCTGGAAGGTCGCGACCTGGGTGGTGACGCCCGGGACCAGGGCCGCCAGCAGGAACAGGGCCACGACCAGTTTCTTGAAGCGGAACGTGAAGCGGTCGATCGCGTACGCCGTCATCGAACCGATCAGGACCGTACCGGCGATGGCGAACACCAGGATGAAGGCCGTGTGGCCGAAGGCCGAGAGCATGCGGCCGTCCTGGAACGCGGTGACGTAGTTGTGGAAGTTCAGCGGGTCGTCGGGGAGGGTCAGGGCGCCGCTGCCGCCCGTCATCTCCTTGTCCGTCTTCAGGGACGTCAGGAAGACCACGCCCAGCGGGAGCAGGACGACGAGGGTCGCGAGGGCGAGCGACACGTACACGAGCGTGCGGGCCACGGCGCGGCGGGTCATACCAGGTCCACCTTGTCGTCGGGGACGAGCCGGCGCTGGATCCAGGTCACCAGCAGGATGATCAGCAGCAGCACCAGGGCGGCGGCCGAGGCCAGGCCCGTCTTGTTGAACTGGAAGGCCAGCTTCACCGTCTGGATCACGAAGGTCTCGGTGCCGGTCGCGCCGCCCGTCATGATGTACGGGATCTCGAAGGCGGACAGTGAGCCCGAGACCGACAGGATGACGGTCAGGGTCAGGACCGGCTTGATGCCCGGCGCGATGATGTGGCGGAACTGGTGCCAGCGGTTCGCTCCGTCCAGTTCGGCCGCCTCGTACAACTCCCCCGGGATCGACTGGATCGCGCCGAGGAACAGGACGAAGTTCAGGCCCAGATAGCGCCAGACCGAGACGGCGGCCAGGGAGGAGTTGGCGGAGAACGGCGTGCCCAGCCAGGCGTGGTCGGAGTGGTGGCCGAACAGGGCCAGGACCGAGTCGAGGGTGCCGCCGTCCTGGAAGAAGTAGAGGAAGACGAAACCGATCGCCACCCCGTTGATCAGGTACGGGAAGAACAGCACGCCCTTGAAGAAGTTCCGGAAGCGGACGTTGAAGCTGAGGATCGTCGCGAAGTACAGGGCCATGACGATCTGGATCGCCGAGGCGACCAGGTAGTAGCCGCTGACGAAGAAGACCTCGAACAGCTCGGGGCGGGTGAAGAGTTCGGTGTAGTTCTCCACGCCCGTGTAGTGCAGTTCGGGGCTCACGCCGTCCCAGTCGGTGAAGCTGTACGCGACCATGTTGACGATCGGCGCGTAGGTGAAGGTGACCAGGAGGGCGAGGGGGGCGACCAGGAAGATCCAGGGGGTCAGGTGCCGCCACATCCGGGCCCGGCGGGGGGCCGGAGCCGGTACCGGGGTGTCCCGTACCGGCTCCTTCGTGACGGACACCCTTGCGGTGGTGTCCGTCATCAGGACCCCATGTTCTTCTGGGTCTCGGTCCACCTCTGGCCCAGGCTCTTCAGGTAGTCGTCGAGGGTGCCCTTCTTGGCGCCGCGCGCCAGGTCCACCAACTCCTGCCGGTAGTCGGGGGTGTTGATGCCGACCTCGGACTCCGTGTCGATCGCCTTGACCTCGGCGCCCTTGCTGTCGTCCAGTTCGATGAGCTTGACGCCGTGCTCCTCGTACGGCTTCAGCACGGTCGGCATCGGCGCGTCCTTCAGCGGGGAGATCGCCAGGTTGTCGTCGGCGTAGCCGGACTTGTCGGTGAACCAGTCGAGCCAGGCGCGGGCGGCTTCCTTGTACCGGGAGTGGACATTGATGCCCTGGTTGTAGTCCGGGCCGACGGTGGCGCAGAACTTGCCGCCGGTCTGGGCCGGGAAGGGCATGAAGCCGATGTCGTCCGGGTTCACCCCGGCCTTCTTCGCGGCGTCCTGGAACTGGATGATCGCCCAGGTGCCGAGCCACTGTGTGGCGATCTCTCCCTTGGCCAACCGGCCCTTGGAGGCTTCCCAGTTGGAGGTGGTCGGGTCCTTCTCCGCCAGGCCCTCGTGGACGATGTCGTACAGGAGCGTGTCGCCCACGCGCAGGTCGGCACCCTCGGCCCAGGGGTTGCCCTCGGCGATCTCGGTGGTGGCCCGGGGGTCGCAGTGGACCGTGCCGTTGACGAAGGTCCAGGAGGTGAGGGTCCAGCCGGCGGCGAAGTTGGTGTAGTAGGGGGTCGCGTCGGTCCTGGACTTGATGGCCTTGAGGTCGGTGAGGAACTCGTCCGGGGTGGTGGGCCAGTCGGTGACGCCGGCCTCCTTCCAGACCCGCTTGTTGTAGACGAAGCCCGGCATCACGCCGTCGGCGGTCTGGCCGTAGACCTTGCCGTCGACAGCGGTGTAGTCGGTGAACCGGTACTTCTTGCTGCGCTCCGCGACCGTGCCCAGCGAGGCGAAGAACTTGGGGTAGTCGCTCTTCTTGATGACCCCCGGGATCATCAGGACGTCCCCGTAGTTCTCCGTGTTCATCCGGATCTTGACCTCGGCCTCGTAGTTCGTGAGGGCCTCGAACTTGACCTTGACCTTCGGGTAGATCTTGTTGAACTCGGCGGCGTACTTGTCCATCGTGCCGTCCTGCACGAGGTCGGTGCGCACGGTGAGGACCTTGATGGTGCCGGTGACCTTGGCCGGGTCGTCGGGCGCCTTGGCGTCGGCGCCTTTCGAGGTGCCTCCGGTACCGGTGCAGCCGGCGGCCAGCAGGGCGGATCCCACGGCCAGGGCGAGGATGTGACGGCGGTTCATGTGCATCAGCTCCGCTCTCGGGACGTTCACGGGACGGACGAGCACGTGCGGGTGGTGGCGCATGGCAGCGCGCGTCGCGGTGCATGGCCATGCGGTTGGCTGGTTCGGTACTCTGACAACGTTTTCTTAACCGGTAAAGTCCGTATCTCGCCAACGATGCCAAAAAGTTTCCGCAGCACCGGACTTGATCGGTTTAGGGAGTGCGTACATGCTTCAGGCCACACCGCTCACCGAGGGATGGATCCTGCGGCACGACGGGGACGCCCTCCCCGCCTCCGTGCCGGGATGCGTCCACACCGACCTGCTGGCGGCCGGGGTGATCCCGGACCCCTTTCTCGGGCGCAACGAGACCGAGGTGGCGTGGGTGGGGCGGCGGGACTGGACCTACGAGGCCGACCTGCGCACCGGACCGGGCGACGAGCGGACCGACCTCGTCTTCGAGGGGCTCGACACCGTCGCCGAGATCCGGCTCGACGGGCGGGTGCTGGGGCGGACGCGGAACATGCACCGCTCGTACCGCTTCGACGTGACCGGCCTGTCGGGGCGGCTGTCGGTACGGTTCGTGTCCGCCTACGCCGAGGCCGAGGCGGTGCGCGGCACCCTGGGCGAGCGGCCCGCCGCCTACGACGAGCCCTTCCAGTACGTCCGCAAGATGGCCTGCTCCTTCGGCTGGGACTGGGGTCCCACCCTGGTGACGGCCGGGATGTGGCGGCCGGTCCGGCTGGAGCGGTGGTCGACGGCCCGGATCTCCCGGGTGCGGCCCCTGGTCACGGTCGAACAGGGCGTGGGCGTGGTCGAGTTGGCCGTCGATGTCGAGCGGACCCGGGTCGAGGCTCCGCTGACCGTGGAGGCGACGGTCGCCGGGGAGCGGGTGCGCGCCTCGGTCGACGGCACCCGGGCAGTCGTACGGCTCGAAGTGCCCTCGCCGCGGCTGTGGTGGCCGCGGGGGTACGGCGAACAGCCGCTGTACGACCTTGAGTTGAAACTGCTGCACGGCGGCTCGCCGTTGGACGGGTGGCGGCGGCGCATCGGGTTCCGCAGCGTCGAGCTGGATCGGTCGGCGGACGAGCACGGCAGCGGGTTCACGTTCGTCGTGAACGGGGAGCGGCTCTTCGCGCGGGGCGTCAACTGGATCCCGGACGACGTCTTCCCGTCCCGGGTCACCCGCGAGCGGTACCGGGAGCGGCTCGGGCAGGCCGCCGAGGTGGGCGTGGACCTCGTACGGATCTGGGGCGGCGGGATCTACGAGAGCGAGGACTTCTACGACGCCTGCGACGAGTTGGGGCTGCTGGTCTGGCAGGACTTCCCGTTCGCGTGCGCGGCCTATCCGGAGGAGCAGCCGCTGCGCGGCGAGGTGGAGGCCGAGGCGCGGGAGAACGTCGTGCGGCTGATGCCGCACCCCTCGCTCGTGCTGTGGAACGGCAACAACGAGAACCTGTGGGGGTTCCGGGACTGGGGGTGGGAGGAGCGGCTCGCCGGGGCGTCCTGGGGCGAGGGGTACTACCTGGGCGTACTGCCGCGCGTGGTGGCCGAGCTGGACCCGACCCGGCCCTATACGGCGGGCAGTCCGTGGTCCGGTTCGTGGGACCACCATCCGAACGATCCGGCGCACGGTACGCATCACTCGTGGGAGGTGTGGAACCGGGAGGACTACGCCGAGTACCGCAGTGAAGTGCCGCGGTTCATGGCCGAGTTCGGATGGCAGGCGCCACCCGCCCACGCCACGCTGCGGCGGGCGCTGCCCGGTGAGGAGCTCGCGGCGGACTCCCCCGGCATGCTGCACCACCAGAAGGCCGACGACGGGAACGGCAAGCTGCGCCGCGGACTGGAACGCCATTTCGTCTGGCCCGAAGGGGACTTCGACCGCTGGCACTACCTCACCCAGGTCAACCAGGCGCGGGCGGTGGCCACCGGGATCGAGCACTGGCGGTCCCACTGGCCGGTGTGTGCGGGCACGGTGCTCTGGCAGCTCAACGACTGCTGGCCGGTGACGAGTTGGGCGGCCATCGACGGGGACGGGCGGCCGAAGCCGCTGTACCACGAGCTGCGCCGGCTGTACGCGGACCGGTTGCTGACCCTTCAGGGGCGGGTGCTGGCCGTCGTCAACCAGGCGGCGCGGGCATGGGCGGGGGCGGTGCGACTGCGGCGGATGTCCGTGGCGGGGGGCGTCCTCGGCGAGGCGGAGGTGGAGTTCGCCGCCGGGGCGCGGGCGGTGGCGCGGGTCGACGTGCCGGAGGAGCTGGTGCCCGTCGGGCCGAAGGAGTTCCTGGTCGCGGACGCGGAGGGACTGCGGGCGGTTCGTTTTCCCGCGCCCGACCGCGACATCCCCTATCCGCGGCCGGAGTTCGACGTCTCGGTCACACCGGGCGGCTCGGTGACGGTCACCGCTCGCAGTCTCGTACGGGATCTGCTGCTGCAAGCCGACCGGCTCGACCCCGACGCGCGGGCCGACCGGGGGCTCGTGACGCTGCTGCCCGGCGAACAGGTGACCATCGGGGTCAGCGGCTGGGAGACTCCCGGTGCGGACGCCGCCCGCGCCGCCCTGTACTGCATGGAGCCCCCGCGATGACCGCCCAGCCCGCCTCCCGCGTCACCATCAAGGACGTCGCCGCCCGCGCCGGCGTGTCCAAGGGTGCCGTGTCCCTCGCCTTCAACCACAAGCCGGGGTTGTCGGAGGCGACCCGGGACCGGATCTTCCGGGCCGCGCGGGAGCTGGGCTGGGCGCCGAACCTCACCGCGCGGACGCTGGCGGGATCGCGGGTGGACGTCGTGGGGCTCGCCATCTGCCGGCCGGCGCGGCTGCTGGGACTCGAACCCTTCTACATGGAGTTCATCTCAGGGGTGGAGAGCGTCCTCACCGAGCACTCCTGCTCCCTGCTGCTGCGGCTCGTACGGAATGTCGAGGAAGAGGTCGGCATCCAGGAGAGCTGGTGGCGGGGGCGGCAGATCGGCGGGGCGATCCTCGTCGACTTCCGGCCCGACGATCCGCGGGTGGCGGCGGCCGAGCGGCTCGGGATGCCGGTGGTCGCCGTGGGACATCCCTCGCTCACCGGCGGTCTGACGTCCGTGTGGACCGATGACGCGACCGCCGTGACGGAGGCGGTGCGGTATCTCGCGGCGCTGGGGCACCGGCGGATCGCGCGGGTGGGCGGGGCGGCGGCGCTCGGGCACACCGCGGCGCGGACGGCCGCGTTCGACGAGGCCGCGCGGACGCTGGAGCTGGCCGGCGCGTGGCAGGTGACCACCGACTACTCCGGCGAGGCGGGGGCGCGGGCCACCCGGTCGATGCTGATGGCCGCGCCGGCCGACCGGCCGACGGCGATCGTGTACGACAACGACATCATGGCCGTGGCGGGGCTCTCGGTGGCCGCGGAGATGGGGCTGTCGGTGCCGGGGGACGTCTCGCTGCTGGCGTGGGACGACTCGCAGCTGTGCCGGCTGACGCATCCGACGCTGTCGGCGATGAGTCATGACGTGCACGGGTTCGGGGCGGACGCGGCCCGTACGCTGTTCGGGGTGATCACCGGGGAGGGCGGTGGGTCACACCCCGTGCCCACTCCGGTACTCACTCCGAGGGGATCGACGGCGCCTCCGCGGATGTGACCTTCGCCGCTCCCGCCGTCAGGACTGTGCAGCTACGTTACCCACAAGTAGCATGGGCCTGAGCGCGCGCTCAGCGCTTGCGCCGTGCAGCCGTGCCAGCAGTGCCATCCCGCATCTGGAGGAGAGCCATCGTGCCTCGTACCGTCAGGGACGTCGTCTTCGTCGACGGCGTCCGCACCCCGTTCGGCAAGGCGGGCCCGAAGGGCATCTACCACGAGACCCGCGCCGACGACCTCGTCGTGAAGGCGATCCGGGAGCTGCTGCGCCGCAACCCGGCTCTGGAGCCCGCCAAGATCGACGAGGTCGCCATCGCCGCGACCACGCAGATCGGTGACCAGGGCCTGACCATCGGCCGCACGGCCGGCATCCTCGCCGGTCTGCCGCAGTCGGTGCCCGGCTACTCGATCGACCGCATGTGCGCCGGCGCCCTGACCGCCGTCACCACGGTGGCCGGTTCGGTCGCCTTCGGCGCGTACGACGTCGCCATCGCCGGCGGTGTCGAGCACATGGGCCGCCACCCGATGGGCGAGGGCGTGGACCCGAACCCGCGGTTCGTCAGCGAGAAGCTGGTCGACGAGTCCGCCCTGTTCATGGGCATGACCGCGGAGAACCTGCACGACCGCTACCCGACGATCACCAAGCAGCGCGCCGACGAGTACGCCGTGCGCTCGCAGGAGAAGGCCGCCAAGGCGTACGCCAACGGCAAGATCCAGGCCGACCTGGTCCCGATCTCGGTGCGCCGCACCAACCCCGAGGCCGGCGAGACCGGCTGGGGTCTGGTCACCGCCGACGAGCCGATGCGCCCGGGTACGACGCTGGAGAACCTCTCCGGCCTGAAGACGCCGTTCCGTGTGCACGGCCGGGTCACCGCGGGCAACGCGGCCGGTCTGAACGACGGCGCCACCGCCTCGATCATCGCCTCCGAGGACTTCGCCCGGGAGAACAACCTCCCGGTGAAGATGCGCCTCGTCTCCTACTCCTTCGCGGGTGTGGAGCCGGAGGTCATGGGCTACGGCCCGATCCCGGCCACCGAGAAGGCCCTCGCCCAGGCGGGGCTGACCATCGACGACATCGGCCTGTTCGAGATCAACGAGGCCTTCGCCGTCCAGGTCCTGGCCTTCCTGGAGCACTACGGCATCGCCGACGACGACGCGCGCGTCAACCAGTACGGCGGCGCCATCGCCTTCGGCCACCCGCTGGCCTCCTCCGGCGTGCGTCTGATGACGCAGCTGGCCCGCCAGTTCGAGGAGCAGCCGCACGTCCGCTACGGCCTGACCACCATGTGCGTCGGCTTCGGCATGGGCGCAACGGTCATCTGGGAGAACCCGCACTTCGAGGGGGACAAGTGAGCACCACCGCTGAGCTTCTGAAGGGTGCGGCCGAGCTGTTCCCCGACGAGGTCGTGACGTCCGCGCACGTACGCCACCTCGACCTGCCGTTCGGTGCCGGGCGCTTCGCGCTCATCACCCTCGACAACGGCTTCGACCACACCAAGCCGACCACCTTCGGCCCGGCGTCGCTGGCGAACCTCAACACCGCCATCGACCAGGTCGAGAAGGAGGCCGCGGCCGGCGAGATCGTCGGCATCGGCATCACCGGCAAGCCGTTCATCTTCGCGGTCGGCGCCGACCTCAAGGGCGTCGAGCTGCTCAAGGAGCACAAGGACGCGCTCGCCATCGGCAAGGGCGGCCACGAGGTCTTCAAGCGCCTCGGCGCCCTCGCGGTCCCGACCTTCGCCTACTACAACGGTGCCGCCATGGGCGGTGGCGTCGAGGTCGGTCTGCACTGCAAGTACCGGACGGTCTCGAAGGCCCTGCCGGCCTTCTCGCTGCCCGAGGTCTTCCTCGGCCTGGTGCCCGGCTGGGGCGGCTGCACGATCCTGCCGAACCTGATCGGTGCCGACAAGGCCGTCTCGGTGATCATCGAGAACAGCCTCAACCAGAACAAGCAGCTCAAGGGCCAGCAGGTCTTCGACCTCGGTATCGCGGACGCGATCTTCGAGGGCGCGGACTTCCTGGAGCAGTCGCTGATCTGGACGGCCCAGGTACTGAAGGGCGACGTCGAGGTCGAGCGTCCGGTCATCGACCGCGGCGAGGCCTGGGACCAGGCCGTCGCGCGCGGCCGTTTCATCGCCGACTCCAAGGTGCACGGCGCGGCCCCGGCCGCCTACCGCGCCCTGGACATCATCGCCGCCGCCAAGAACGGCGACCTCCAGCAGGGCTACGACGCCGAGGACAAGGCCCTCGCCGACCTGATCATGGGTGGCGAACTGCGCTCCGGCATCTACGCCTTCAACCTGGTGCAGAAGCGCGGCAAGCGCCCGGCCGGCGCCCCGGACAAGAACCTGGCGCGCCCGGTCACCAAGGTGGGCGTGGTCGGCGCGGGCCTGATGGCCTCGCAGCTCGCCCTCCTCTTCCTGCGCCGCCTGGAGGTCCCGGTCGTCCTCACGGACATCGACCAGGAGCGCGTCGACAAGGGTGTGGGCTACGTCCACGCCGAGATCGACAAGCTGCTCGGCAAGGGCCGTATCAACCAGGACAAGGCCAACCGCCTCAAGGCCCTGGTCACCGGTGTCCTGGACAAGGCCGAGGGCTTCTCCGACGCCGACTTCATCATCGAGGCCGTCTTCGAGGAGATCGGCGTCAAGCAGACGGTGTTCGCGGAGGTCGAGGCGGTCGCCCCGGCGCACGCGATCCTGGCGACGAACACCTCCTCCCTCTCGGTGTCGGAGATGGCGTCGAAGCTCCAGCACCCCGAGCGGGTCGTCGGCTTCCACTTCTTCAACCCGGTGGCCGTCCTGCCGCTCCTGGAGATCGTCCGCGGCGAGAAGACCGACGACGCGTCGCTGGCCACGGCCTTCGCCGTCGCCAAGAAGCTGAAGAAGACCGCGGTGCTGACGAAGGACGCCCCGGCGTTCGTCGTGAACCGCATCCTCACCCGCTTCATGGGCGAGATCCAGAACGTCATCGACGAGGGCACGCCGGTCGAGGTCGCGGAGAAGGCGGTGGAGCCCCTGGGCCTGCCGATGTCGCCGCTGGTCCTGCTGGAGCTGGTCGGCCCCGCGATCGGTCTGCACGTCTCCGAGACCCTGAACCGGGCCTTCCCGGACCGCTTCACGGTCTCCCCGAACCTCGCGGCCGTCGTCAAGGCGGGCAAGCGCGGCTTCTACGTCTACGACAGCGGGAAGCCGGAGCTGGACCCCGAGGTCGCGGCTCTGCTGAAGCAGGGTGACGTGGTCCTCACCGAGGAGCAGGTCCGTGACCGCGTCCTCGACGCCGTCGCCCAGGAGATCGGGCTCATGCTCGACGAGGGTGTCGTCGCCGAGGCCCAGGACATCGACCTCTGCCTGATCACCGGCGCCGGCTGGCCCTTCCACCTGGGCGGCATCACGCCGTACCTGGACCGCGAGGGTGTCTCCGAGCGCGTGAACGGCAAGAAGTTCCTGGCTCCGGGCGTGGCGAGCGTCCCGGCGTAACCGCTCCTGCTGTGAACGGCGGTGCCCCGCAGGCCTGTTGGCGTGCGGGGCACCGGCGTCCCGGAAGGTCTTCCGGGTGGCTTCAGCGGGCGTCCGCGACATGCACGACGTGCAGGTCCGTGCCGTCCCGGTGACGCTTGCCGCGGCCGTGGAGGCCGACGGCGAGGTGCGACGGGTCGGCGGGCTCGTCGGGGCCGACACAGGTGACGACGTCCGGGTGGTGGCCGGTGACCAGCCAGCCGGTGCCGTCCTCGAGCGCGCGGGTACCGAAGTCGCCGGCGGGGCCGCCGGCGCGCACGGGACCGTACTGCCGGAGGATCACGACGGCCTGTCCGGTGAGTTCTCCGTCGGGCTCCTTGAGCATCACGCACCTGCCGTTCTCGAACAGCACCCAGGAGACTCCGGACGGCTCCAGGATGCGCTGCCAGACCTCGACGAGGTGTTCGGTGTCCACGCGGCCCATGGTGGCCCGCCCGACCCCGAACGGGCATCCGGACAAGGCGGCTTCAGCTCTCCCGCCACGCCTCCAGCGCCAGCCCCGGTTCGTCCTTGCGCCGGGTGAGCAGGAGTTGGCCGGTCGACGGGGACAACGTTGCCGCCACGACCCGGCCGTCCTCGTCGGTCGCGAGTGACACCAGTGCGTCCGCGGGGAGGTGGGGCCCGGACTCCGTCCACCACGCGCCCGCCGACTCCTGTTCCGTCGGGTACGCGGCGAAGACGACCCGGCCGCCGGCGGAGCGCTGGGCGAGCAACGTGCAGTCGTGGCCGTCGAGTTCGCAGCGGACGGCGGAGACCGGGCCGGGACCGGCCGAGGCGACGAGGGCGACGGGCTTGCCTCCCGGGCGCCAGGCGCACAGGTCGCCGGAGTCGTCGGTGTAGAAGAGGGTGGTGCGGTCGGCGGAGGTGGCGAGGGCGCGCAGGGTGCCCGGACGCACCGGGGTCTCGACGGCCTCCTCCAGGACCGGCGGTGTGCCCGGCTCGCCCTGCCGCCAGTACAGCAGGCCCCAGGGGACGGCCGCGTACAGCTCCACGCGCCCCGACTCCCCCGTCACCGCGGCCAAGTCCTCCTCCACCTCACGCCCCTTGAGGTCCTGCCACGGCTCCCAGCCGCCCTTCTCCTTCTGCGCGGCCATGCCCACGCCGCCGCCCTTGTTGCGGACGAAGACATGGGCACGCCCCTGGGCGTCGACCGCGACGGCGGGGGTTCCGGTGCGGTCGCCGGTCTTGTCGGGGTGGCCGATCGGAACCCAGTCCAGGGCCGCGAGCCGGGGGCGGAGGTGGGTGGAGTGCACGAGCCCGGCCTCGCCGGGCTTGGTGGGCCGCCAGGAGACCAGGTGGGCGTAGCCGTCGGTGCCCTGGCCGAGCGCCGGGCCGTTACGGAGTTTCTGGTCGCCGCCCACCCTGCGCGGGGACGCCTCCCAGGGGCCGCCGGGGCCGAGCTCGGCCCGGCACAGGACGGTGTCGCCCGACGGCAGATAGACACAGAGGCGGCCGTCGCGGCCGCGGAGGAGCCAGTCGCCGTTCACCGCTTCACTCTATGCGGGGCCCCGGACGGGCCGCCTGGTCACCCCCCGCCCACAGGTCCTACGTTGGCCTCATGACCGACAAGCTCACCGTCTCCGTCCTGGGTACCGGCATCATGGGCGCCGCGATGGCCCGCAACCTGGCCCGCGCCGGACACACCGTCCACGCCTGGAACCGCACCCGCGCCAAGGCCGAGCCCCTCACCGCCGACGGCATCCGTGTCACCGGCTCCCCCGCCGAGGCGGTGGAGGGCGCGGACGTCGTCCTGACCATGCTGTACGACGGCGCCGCCACCCTGGAGGTGATGGAGCAGGCGCTGCCCGCGCTGCGCCCGGGCGTGGTGTGGGCGCAGTCGACGACGGCCGGCCTCGAAGCCCTCGGTGAGCTCGCCGCCTTCGCCGCCGCGCACGGCCTGGTCTTCTACGACGCCCCCGTGCTGGGCACCCGGCAGCCCGCGGAGGCCGGTCAGCTCACGGTGCTGGCGGGCGGCCCGGAGGCCCACCGGTACTCCGTGGCCCCCGTCTTCGACGCGGTGGGCGCCCGCACGGTCTGGACCGGCGAGGCGGGCAGCGCGACCCGGCTGAAGCTGGTCGCCAACAGCTGGGTGCTGGCCGCGACCGCGGCGACCGGGGAGGTGCTGGCGCTGTCCGAGGCGCTCGGCGTGGACGTGCAGGACTTCTTCGCGCTCATCGAGGGCGGGCCGCTGGACATGGGCTATCTGCACGCCAAGGCGGGGCTGGTGCTGGAACGGCGGCTGTCCCCGGCCCAGTTCGCGGTCTCCACGGCCGCCAAGGACGCCCGGCTGATCGTGCGGGCGGGCGCGGAGAACGGCGTCCGGCTCGATGTGGCCGCGGCGAGCGCGGAGCGGCTGGAGCGGGCCGCCGCGCAGGGGCACGGGGACGAGGACATGGCCGCCGCGTACTACGCCAGCTTCGACGAGAAGCGTGGGGACTGACACCCTGGCCGCATGAACACCGAAGTCCCGCTCCTCGTGATCGTCGATGCCGCCAATGTCGTCGGGTCGGTGCCCGACGGCTGGTGGCGGGACCGGAGGGGGGCCGCGGAGCGGCTGCGGGACCGGCTGGCGGCGGACGGGGTGCCGGGGCGGGCCGGGCCCGTGGAGATCGTGCTGGTGGTGGAGGGGGCGGCGCGCGGGGTGGAGTCCGTGGCCGGGGTGCGGGTGGAGTCGGCGCCGGGGAGCGGGGACGACCACATGGTGGACCTGGTCGCCGCGGCGGCCGGCCGGCCCTGCCTGGTGGTGACCGCGGATCGGGAACTGCGGCGCCGGGTGACGGAGTTGGGGGCCGAGGTGGCGGGGCCGCGCAGTGTGCGCGGCTAGGGTGCGCGATCGGTATGTGCGGCCGGCGCCCCAAGCCGACTGTCCCGATTGCGTCGGAATGCGGGGGTTCGCCCCCTGCCGATTCGACAAAATGGGCATAAGCTAGCCGCATTCGGTCAGGATTTCGACATCCTAGTCACTTTCCAGTGACGGAAGAGCGCGGACGCGAGAAGCTGACTGAATGGTGCCCTGCGTTCTGAGACTATTCCGGCACCCTTGACGGCTGGTGGACGGGAGGCAGGAGTGGCACGTGCCGCTCTCAGCAGGGACGGGCGCGAGCTCGTTTTCGATTCCTGGGGTGATCCGCACGGGCACCCGGTCTTTCTGCTGCACGGAACTCCTGGCAGCCATCAGGGGCCGCGCCCGCGGTCCATGGTGCTCTATCAGCTAGGCGTCCGTCTCATCGCCTACGACCGTCCCGGCTACGGGGGTTCCACCCGCAAGCCCGGCCGCCGGGTGGTCGACGCCGCCGCGGACGTCGAGGACATCGCACGGTTTCTCGGGCTCGACGAGTTCTCCGTCGTCGGGCGGTCCGGTGGCGGCCCGCACGCGCTGGCCTGTGCCGCTCAGCTGTCCGGCCGCGTACGCAGCGCCGCCGTCCTGGTGACCCTGGCCCCGCCGGACGCACCGGAGCTGGACTGGTTCGCGGGCATGACCGAGCACAACGTCCGCGAGTACACCAACGCCCGTGACCACCCTGACGTGTTGCAGAGCAGCCTCGTGCAGAACGCGGACGCCATGCGGGCCGACCCGATGGCCCTGCTGAACACGCTCGACGGCGAGATGCCCGAGGTGGACCGGCACGTCGTGGCGGACGCCGGCATCCGCCGGATGCTGCACAAGAACTTCATGTCCGGGATCGAGAAGAACGCGGACGGCTGGATCGACGACGCCGTCGCCTTCACCCTGCCCTGGGGCTTCGACCCGGCGAAGATCACCGTGCCCACGCTGCTCTGGCACGGGGAGAAGGACGTCTTCTCCCCCGTCGACCACTTCACCTGGCTGGCCGGCCGGATCGAGCACGCCACCGTCGTCCTGGAGCCGTCGGCGGCGCACTTCGCCGCGGTTCCGGTCCTGCCGAAGGTGCTCGGCTGGGTGCGCGAGCACGCGAAGGCGGGCTCGGACGCCACCGCCACCACGGCGTGACCTTCCCGCCGCCCCCGGCGCTCGCTTCCGGCACGGTCAGATCGGGTGGGGATCCAGTTCCAGCCCCACCCGTCGGCCGGCGCGCAGCCGGGCCACCTTCGAGTGCTCGGTGCCCAGCTTGGTGCTCAGGATCGTCAGGCTCTCCTGCGCCAGGTGGTCCGCCTCCTCGGTGCGGCCGGTCTCCCTCAGCATGATGGAGAAGTTGCCCCGGCAGGTGAGGGCCGTGGGGTGGTCCCCGCCCAGGCGGTCGGCCAACTCCCGGTGCGCCTGGCGGTAGTTGCGTTCGGCCTGCCCGGTGTCGCCGACGGCGGCCTCGGCGTTCGCCAGGTTCATCTGGCAGTTCATGCTGAACGGATGCTCCGGACCCAGCGTGGTCCGCAGCGCCGCGCGGGCCTGCTCGCACACGTCGTGCGACTTGGCGGCCTGGCCGGTCGACAGCAGGTTGATGCCGTGATTGACCGCGCAGGCAAGGGTGTTGGGGTGGGTCTCCCCCAGGGCCGCGCGGAACCGGTCGAGCAGGTCGGAGGTCTCCGCGCAGGCCTCGTCGTACCGCTCGGCCGCGGCGAGGTGGCCCGCGAGCCCGAGCCGCACCACCAGCGTCTCGGGCGAGGCGTCGGGCAGGCGCAGCCGGTAGATGTCCAGGACGCTCTGACTGAGTTCGATCGCCTCGTCCAGCTTGTCCAGACGGCGCAGGGTGATGGCGAGGGCCTTGGCGGCCTCCAGCGCGGGCGGTGACGTCGGCCCGAGTTCCCTGGCCGTGTCGTAGACCGCGCGCAGGGTCGCCTCCGAGGCTTCGTACTCGCCGCAGGAGCGCTGGTCGCGGCCCAGGTTCACCCGGGAGAGCAGGGTGTACGGGTGCCTCCCGCCCAGCGTCAGCACCCGCAGGTCGCAGGTTTCCTTGTCGACGTTCTGCGCCTCGTAGCAGTCCCCGGCCATGCGCATCGACACGGCCAGGTTGTTCGCCGCGATCAGGGTCCGCGGATGGTCGTCGCCGAGGAGGTCGACGGAGCGCTGGTACGTCTCACGGTTGATCTGCAGCGCGCGTCCGACCTGGCCGACGGCCCGCAGGTCGGCGGTGAGGCTGATCGCCGTCATCAGGGTGTGCGAGTCGTCCTCGCCGAGGACCTCGCGCTGCCGCTCGTAGACGTCCTGGTCGATGTCGAGCGCTCTGTTGTACCAGCCCTGGAAGCGCAGCACGTTGGCGATCTCGTAGCGCAGGTGCAGGGTCCACCGGTCGGTGGCGCCGGCCTCCTTCGCCCAGACGGTCAGCAGCTCCTCGGCGAGCGACATGGCCTCCGCGTACTCGCCGCGGGACCGCAGGTAGCGCAGCCACTCGGTCATCAGCCGGCGGATCCGGTCGTCGAGCGAGTAGCGCAGCCACGGGGTCTTCAGGTGCGGCCAGATGGTGTTGTAGCGGGGCCAGTTGGCGGGGCGTTCGACGTCGCCCTCGGACGGGCGGGCGCCGCTGAGGACGTTGCGTACGACGCGCAGCGCGTTCTCGCGCTCCTCCTCGGACATGGAGGAGCGCACCGCCGCCTGCACCAGCCGGTGCACCTGGATGCTGCGGCTCTTGCGGTCGACCTTGGCCAGGGCGTACCGGTGCAGCTGCTGGATGGCGCGGGACACCAGTGCCGTCCCCTCGCCGCCGGGCTGTGCCTCGATGAGGGCCTCGCCCATCTCCTTGCCGTGCACCAGGTCGAAGGAGATGGGGTCGGCGCCGAAGTGGGCGCACAGCTGCAGCAGCCGCAGGGCCACGGGGGCGTTGAGCTGCTGGATGGAGATGTTCCAGGTGGCGCCGACCTGGAGCGGGAAGGCCTGGGCGTCGGCGACGGCCTCCAGCGAGGCCAGCTGGGGCTGGAGCAGGGCGAGGTACTCGGTGGCGTCCTGGCCGGTCTCGTTGAGCCAGGCGGCGGCCTGGTCGACGGCCAGCGGCAGGTCGCCGAGGGCCTCCGCGACCCGGTCGGCGTCCTCGGTGCTGATGGCGGAGACCCGGTGCAGCAGGTGTTCGACGCTCTCGGAGCGGGAGAAGACGTCGACCTCGACGCGCTCGCCGATCTGGGCCCAGCCCTCGTTGCGGGTGGTGATCAGGACGTGGCCGGTGGGGCTGTTGACCAGCAGCCGTTCGATGGACTCGGGGGTGGTGGCGTTGTCGAAGACCAGCAGCCAGCGGTCATAGGTGGCGCCCCGGCGCAGGGCGTCGCGCACCGCGTCGGCCGTGGCGCTGATGCTGTCGCGTTCCTCGACGCCGAGGTGGGGGGCGAGTTCGGAGTACTGGCGCAGTGCGAGGTCGCCGAACTCCGCCTCGATCCACCACACGACGTCGTAGTTGCCGCGGTACCGGTGGGCGTACTCGGTGGCCAGCTGCGTCTTGCCGACCCCGCCCATGCCGTGCAGCAGGGTGGCGGTGCCGGTCTCCCCGAGCCGCTGCCTGAGGTTCTCCAGCATGCCGGCGCGGCCGGTGAAGGCGGCGTTGCGTACCGGCGCGGACCAGACGGGCGGTTCCGCGCCCGGGAAGCGGGGTCCGGGGAGGGTGGCGTCGGCGGGGTGCTCGTCCTGCACGAGCGGGGCGTCCAGGGCCCGCAGCAGGGCGTTCCTGGCCTGTGTCTCGTTCATGTTGCCGAGGTGGATCGGCGTCCGGTCCGAGAACGGGTGCCCCAGGCGTACGTCGCTGACCCGCACCGGCACCAGGGTGCGCCGCGCGCCCATCGGGTCGGCCGCGGCCACCGCCTCCCAGACCGCCCTGGCCTCGGGGGACTTCTGGTAGGCGGCGGAGAGCACGGCCACCGTGCGGGAGGCGCCGCGCACCTTGCTGTCGGTGTCGTCGCGCAGCGGGACCCCGGCGGCGGAGCCGTCCTCGGAGCGGGCGTCGCCGACGGTGAAGCCGGCGTCGGACAGGACCCGCCGGATCCAGTCCGCCCACATCTGGTCCTCGGGCACATGGCTGAGGAACACATGGGTGGGGTCCGGCGGCCGGCGGCGCACCACGGCCTTGAGGTAGTTCTGGCGTTCCTCGTCGGTCATCGGGTCGAGGCAGGTGACGTCGCCCTCGGTGACGACCGAGGTCAGCCGCTCGCAGGCGGCGAGCAGGGAGGTGGGGGTGCCGGGCTCGTCGCGGAAGGTGGCGAGCATCTCCTCGTAGGCGTAGGTGGGCTTGTACGGCAGTTCCACGTTGCCCCAGTAGCGGCGTACGTCGACGTGCGGGGTGCGCATGAGCAGCTGGTCGAAGGTGACGCGGACCTTGGCCCGGGCCGCCTCCAGGCGGTCCGCCTCGGAGTCCACGACCCGCATGGGCACCGGCAGGATGCGGATGCGCCGGTCGTGGTAATAGGTGTCGACCACCCGGCGGGCGACCGCCGCGGCGCCCTCGATGCTCTGGTCGTTGTGGGTGAAGCAGTTCACCAGCACGTCGGGGAAGTGCAGGGTGCAGATGTCGGAGATGTCGCTGAGGCCGGTGCGGCTGTCGACGAGGACGTAGTCGTAGCCGCGCCGGAACTGGGCGCACACGGCGTCGAGGAACTGGCCGCCGTACTGCTCCTCGTAGAAGCGGGTCCAGTTGAACTGGGAGAAAATGGAGGAGTAGTTGCGGTCCTGGCGGCCCGCGGAGATGAAGTCGAGGCCGCCGCCGCGCGGGAAGCGCCATTGCAGCGGGGAGATCGCCTTGCCGATGTCGGCCTGCTGGACCACCCATTCCTCGTCGACCCCGGTCTCGCCCAGGGACTCGACCTTCAGCATGTAGTCGTTGATGAGGTCCAGGACCCCGGGGCGGTCGCGCAGGGCGTGCGGTTCCAGGAACGGGCGCAGGAAGCGGTCGAGGCCGGGCGCCTCCAGGTCCCAGTCGACCACCAGGACGCGCCGGCCCTGCGAGGCCATGATCCAGGCGGTGTTGGCCAGCGCCATGGTGCGGCCGGTGCCGCCCTTGTAGCTGTAGAACGTGACGATCTTGCCGCCGTCGGGGCGGGCCAGCGCGCCGGTCACGGTCGGTCCTCCTGGTCACCAGCGTGGGGCCGCTCCGCCGACGCCGAGGGCCTGGTGGTCGTGGATCGTAGCGGAACTCGGTTGAGGTACTGCTGGGCCGCGCTGTCCGCCAGCTCCATGAAACGGGCGTTGAACGTCTCCGAGTTGTCGATGCCCAGCATGGCGCCGCGCTGGATGGGCCGGCTGCTGCTGAGCCGCCTCGGCAGCGCGGCCCGCAGCAGCCGGTCGAGGTCTCCGCCCGCCTGCCGGGTCTGCGGATCGTCGGCGATCGGCGTCAGGACGGACACCCAGGGCAGGTCGCGGGAGTCGAAGGCGCGCACCCGCTCCAGGGCCGCCGGGTCGCGCAGGATCCACGGGTCGAGGATGAGCACCCAGGGGCTCCTGGTCTCGCGGTGCCCGAGGAAGACGGGCTCGGCCTGGTCGTAGGTGTGGATCTCCGGGGCGAAGCCGAGGTTGCGGGCGAGTTCGGCGGTTCGTTCGGCCAGCGGGGTGCCGTAGCCGTCGCTGTAGGGCTGCCAGTCGCGCGGTCCGCGGCCGTACTTGGTGTCCCTGCGGCCGGGGGGCAGATGGTGCAGGTCCGGGGCGAGGACGGCGATGCCCAGCGGGTGCCAGGACGAGGCGGCGAACGCGTCCGGAATGTCATCCAGATCGGTGAACTCGACCGATTCCGGGCCGGGTTCGGGCGCCCGGCGGACGGCCTGGACGACCCGCTGGGCGATCCGCCGGACGCACTGGTCGTAGTGCTCGGGATGTTCGGTGTCGGCCCGCAGTCCGTACAGCCCGCCCCTGGCGTAGTCCTTGAGCGCGTCGTCGTCGACGGGCACCGGTTCCGTCGGCGGGGTGGGCACGGGCAGGGCGAGGTTGACGGGCACCGGGCGAGCGGTGGTCGGCACCGGGGTCCACAGGGCCGGGACGAGTGTGCCGCGGCGGGCGCGGTGGGTGAGGGCGTGCCACTGCCGGCCGCAGTACACGTCGGTGAAGTAGCGGCGGGTGATCACGGGGACGAAGACATGGCAGTCGTGGAGGGCGCGCACCGACCTCGCGCCGCCGCGGTCGGTGGCGTCCAGGTGGCCGACGGAGCGCGGTGCGAGGGTGCCGCTCATCGCCCGAACCTCCCCGAGCAGGTCCTCGTAGAACTCCCGCACGCTCTTGTCGGTCTCCTGGCGGCCCTCGTCGGTCTCGTCGGCGGCGGCCGGGGTGGGGGCGTAACTGACGAAGAACCAGGGCGTGTGCATCAGCGTTCCTCCCCCACCGTGTCGTTCATCGCGTCGAAGAGGTCGTCGAACTCCCCCGGGTCACAGGGTTCCAGGCGGGAACTGACGGCCACGTCGACGATTTTCAGGGCGAGTTGGTAGACCACCTTGCGGAACGTCCCGTGGTTGCCGGAGATCTGCAGACCGCGCAGCCCCAGTTCCAGGTACTTGGGATCCAGGTCCTGGTGGGTGTACTGCACCTCCGAGTAGGGCGCGGGTATGTCGCCGGACCGCAGCGGGCTCCACAGGACCGGCACGACCGCGTTGCGGATGAACGTGCCCCGGCCGCGCTGGAGTTGCTGGCGCCGCTGGAAGCACTCCCATTCGAGGGCGCACCACTCGCTGGTGAACAGCCGCCGGGACAGCAGGGGTACGAAGACCTGGCAGCGGGAGAGGCGTTCCTTCAGCTCCTCCTCCCAGGTGGAGCCGAGCGGTATCCGCTGGTCGAGGTAGACGGCGGGGACCTTGGCGTCCAGGTCGGTGAGCTCCATCAGGTCTTCGGTGAGCTTGGCGTGGAAGCGGCTCAGCGGGTCGTCGGTGGACCGGTCCGTCTCCGGTACGGCGGGGGTGCGGCCGTAGCTGAGGAAGCCGTAGGGCTGCTGGACGCTATGCACGGTCGGCCTCCGCGCCGCGGCCCGCCGCGATCCACCGGGCGGCGGTGTCCACGGCCCAGCGCAGCGGGAACAGTCTGCTGTCGGCGGCGCCGACCCGGCCGCGGGCCAGCGGGCCGCGGCCGGCCGGTGCGGAGGTCTCCAGCCAGCGGCCGAGGTCGCCGAAGTCGCTGTCGTCGTGGTCGACGTCGAGGAAGGCCGTCCAGCGCGGGCCGTCCTCGGTCATGACCCGGCAGTCGTAGCGGCGGCGGACCGGGCCGGGCTGCCGGCACTCGGACAGGTGGAAGGCCGAGCACACCTCGAACCCCACGCCCAGCAGCAGGACGTACGCCCCCTCCTCGTACAGCCGGGCGAGCGGGGACCGTTCGCCGAGCAGGCAGTCCAGGGCGTGTCCGGAGGTGATCCGGGCGGCCCGGGGGCCGAGTGCGGCGAAGGACGTCTGCGGGTGGGTGCTGCGCACGGCTGCCGGGTGGACCCGCACCTCCTCCGCCAGTCGTCCCATGCCGTCGGAGGGAGTGGAAGCCGGGCTGAAGGGCTCCATGTTCTCACGGTATGACAGGAGTTGATGTCGTGTCAGGTCTCGCGTGCGACGGAGGTACACCGGTGACGTGAGGGAGTTGCCGGTCGTGAACGTGGGGACGACCAGGGTGCCTTCGGGGCCGAGTGCGTCGCGCAGCGCGGCCAGCAGCGTCCGGCTGCCGCCGTGGACCGGGCCGACGGACCGCAGGGAGGCGTGCACGAGCAGCGTCCTGGCCTTGGTGACGCCGAGTCTTCGCAGGTCGGCGGTGAGGGCGGCCTCGGTGAGCATGGTGGGTCAGCCTCGCAGCCTGGCGGCCATCCGGCGCCCGTGGGCGGTGAGGCCGTCGTGGGGTATCCCCGGAGCGGGCAGCCGTTCCAGGTACGCGGAGCGCAGGGTCTCGCCGGCCGCCTCGCTGCCGGCGAGGTCGAACAGCTCCGACAGGGCGTTGAACTTCATCTGCTGCACCCCCTCCGCGATGAGCGCGGCCAGCGCCCGGGCGGTGTCCGGCAGGGCGAGGCCCAGGGCGCCGAAGGCGTGGGGATCGGCGGAGACCTCTCCCTGTTCCGTTGCCCCGTGCACCGGAGTGCATGCGGCGAACAGGGCCCGCACGCCCGGTGCGCGGCGGGCGTGCCGGGTGCGGAGGTGGTCGGCGGCCTCGGCGAACAGCCGTGTCCAGTGGGCGTACCGTGCCTCGTCCAGCCGGGGCAGGGGCGCGGCGGCGCAGCCGTCGCGGCAGGGGTCGCCGTCCTCCAGGAGCACGCTGAAGTCCCCTACGGGGATGCGGCGTACGGGTTCCCAGCCGATGCCGAGGGGCGCGGTCTCGGGGAGCGGGCGGGGCGCGGTTCCCGGCCGGGGGGCGAGGAGCAACTGCCCGTCGCGGGCGACCAGTCGGGCCGGCCCGTGGTCCGGCCGCAGGGTCAGCCGCCCCAGTCCCGGCAGATGGGCCTCGCCGGCCCCGTCGGGCAGGGTGAGGTGGAAGGTCTCGCCGGCGCGGAGCGCGGTCACCGCGGCGATCTCGCCGAGCCTTTGCCGTACGGCGTGCGGTGCCGGTGCGTCCGCCAGGACGCGTGCGGCCCAGCTCCCCAGGTAAGGGTGGCGCAGGGTCTCGGCGGCCTCCCGGGGGTGGCGCCGGTCCAGCGCGACGACGGCGCTCGCCTCGGGGCCCGGGTGGCCGGCGCAGACGGCACCCAGCAGCATCCGGCGGACGCTGGCCGCGGCGGCGACGAGGGTGCGCAGTGCCTCGGGGTCGCCGTCGCCCCCGGCCAGCGAGTCGAAGCCGTCCGGGGTCAGGGTGTGCGGGCGGCTCACCGGTCGCGGCCTCGGGGCGCGCAGGATGTGCCGGATCAGCCGGAAGAGGTCCTCGCAGTAGACGGAGGGGTTGTCGAAGCCGTTGGCGGCGCGGTAGCGGTGGCCGTACAGGCCGCCCCCGCAGATCCGCACCACGGCGCAGTCCTGGCACTGCCGGCTCAGTGCGCCGATGCCTCCGCCCTGTGCCAGGAAGCCGGGGTGGGCGGCGGCCTCGTCGAAGGTGTTGCGCAGGACGTGGAAGCCCGTGGCCGGTGCGCCGTGCTTCGCGGTCTTGAGCCAGTCGGCCTGCTCGATCTCCCCGTCGGTCTCGACCACGACCAGGTCCGGGCTGCCGAGGCCCAGCGCCTCGGTGAAGGACTCCTCGCCGTCCCGCCCGGCTTCGATGGAGTCGAAGATCCGGACCGGGAAGGGCCTGCCGTCGGCCCGCCACCGGTCGTAGACGGTGGTCAGCCAGCGGGCGTGGGCCGCGCCGGGCGGGGGTGGGCGGTCCCAGGTGGTGTGCGGCAGCAGGAAGTCGACGCGCGGCGGGTCGAGGGCGGCCAGGGCGTCGTAGACGGCGGCGGGGTCGTTCGCCACGTCGACGGTGCACAGCAGGCCGGCGAAGGCGTCGCGGTGGGCGGGCGAGCCGAGGAGCCGTACGGCCGTGACGACGGCGTCGTACGACCCGGTGCCGTTGGCCCGCTTGCGGTGGCGGTCGTTGGAGGTGCGGTCGCCGTCCAGGGAGACACCGGTGCTGATCCGCTCCCGGACCAGCATCCGGCACAGGTCCTCGTCCAGCCGCAGCCCGTTGGTCTGCATGCCCAGGTCGAGCTCGCACACCCCGTGCAGTGCGGTGCGCAGTTCCCGGGCGATGCGGGACAGCCGCTCGCGTCCGGCGAGGAGGGGTTCGCCGCCGTGCAGGATGACGTTCACGCGGGACAGTTCGGGGTGGGACCGGGCGTGCTCGGCGATGCGGTACGCCACCGACGAGATCACCTCGTCCGGGATCACCTGCGGGCGCCGCCGCCAGCTCTGGTCGGGGTGGCGGTAGACGTAGCAGTGGTCGCAGGCGAGGTCGCACCTGCTGTGCACCTTGAGGACGAACTGGCGGAACGCGCGTGTCCCGGCGGTCATCTGCCCCTGGCGTCCTGGTCCGTCAGCGGCCGGAGCCGAGGGCGGTGCGCGCGGGACGGCCGGACCGCAGCACCCTGTTCAGGACGTGGTGGTCGACCTCGCCCAGCCGGTCCAGGGCGATCTCGCCGCAGTCGGGGATCTCGGTGGTGAGCCGCGCCGGCCGCGGGGGCGCCGCCGGTAACGCGCTCTGGAACCCGCCGGGCACCTCTCCGGCTTTCCTCATCGCGGTCTCCTTCGCCGGTTCGTGGAGTCCGCACGTCGGGCGAACTCCCACCAAGTGGAATCGCACTGAGCAGTCGAGGGGTGGCTCGTCGTCATCGCTCCACCCATCATCGTGGCCGTTTCCGGTCGGACACAAGGGCGGCAAAGGTACGTTACGCGCCAGCTTCCGTACAGCAAGGGTCAGTTCCGGTCACAAACAGGCGGACGGCCCGGCCCCGTGACGTCGTGCACGGGACGGGGCCGTCCGGCCGGCCGGTTACTCCGCGCCGCCCTCCGGCGGCTTCACCGCCTGCCCCACCGTCGTCCGCTCCCCCTGCGCGAGCCGGCTGTGCGACCGCCCGTACAGGAAGTACACGGCGAAGCCGAGCACCATCCAGATCGCGAACCGCAACCACGTCTCCGCCGGCAGGTTGAGCATCAGCCACAGCGAGGCGAGGACCGACAGCACCGGAATCACCGGGACCCACGGGGTGCGGAACGACCGGTGCAGGTCGGGGCGGGTGCGACGGAGGATGACGACGCCGATCGCGACGACCACGAAGGCGAACAGCGTGCCGATGTTGACCAGTTCGGCCAGTTCGCTGAGCGGGGTGAAGCCGGCGACGATCGCGATGATCACGCCGAGCAGGATGGTCGGGCGGTGCGGGGTCTTGAACGTCGGGTGGACGTGGGAGAAGAAGCGCGGCAGCAGGCCGTCGCGGCTCATCGCGAAGAAGACCCGGGTCTGGCCCAGCAGCAGGATCATGCAGACCGTGGTGAGGCCGACGGCCGCGCCGAAGCTGATGAAGCCCGCGTACCAGGGGTGTCCGATGGCCTTGAAGGCGTCGGCGAGCGGGGCCGTCACGGACAGGTCGGTGTACTTCTGCATGCCGGTCACGACGATCGACACGGCGACGTAGAGCGTCGTGCAGATGAGCAGCGAGCCGAGGATGCCCCTCGGCATGTCCCGCTGCGGGTTCCTGGTCTCCTCGGCCGCCGTCGCGACGACGTCGAAGCCGATGAAGGCGAAGAAGACGACGGACGCGGCGGTGAAGATGCCCATGACGCCGAAGTTGGACGGCGCCCAGCCGAACATCAGCTGGATGAGCGGGGCCTGGAGATCGCCGCCCGCCTCCACCGGCTGGGACTTCGGGACGAACGGGTCGTAGTTGTCGCTCTTGACGAAGAAGGCGCCCGCGATGATCACTACGAGCACCACCGTCACCTTGATGGCGACGACGATCGAGGTCACGCGCGCGGACAGCTTCGTGCCGAGGACGAGGATGCCGGTGAGGACGAGGACCAGCGCGGCGGCGAGGATGTCGAAGCCGAACCCGTCCGCCCCGTCCCGGCCGCTGAGCGCCTCCGGCAGATGCCAGCCCGCGTTGTCGAGCAGCGAGGCGATGTACCCGGACCAGCCGACGGCCACCACCGCCGTGCCGAGCGCGAACTCCAGGACCAGGTCCCAGCCGATGATCCAGGCGGGCAGTTCACCCAGGGAGGCGTACGAGAAGGTGTACGCCGAGCCGGCCACCGGCACGGTGGAGGCGAACTCGGCGTAGCAGAGCGCGGCGAGCGCGCAGACGACGCCGGCGACGACGAAGGCCAGGGCGACCGCCGGTCCCGCGTTGTTCTTGGCGACCGTGCCGGTCAGGACGAAGATGCCGGTGCCGATGATGACGCCGACGCCGAAGACGGTCAGATCCAGCGCGGAGAGGGATTTCTTCAGCGCGTGCTCTGGCTCCTCGGTGTCGGCAATGGACTGCTCGACTCTCTTCGTCCGGAAGAGTGTGCTGCTCACGGGCGTACCTCCCACGCTGTGTCGTCCTCGACATGATCGAGAGGGGGCGTACTGCGTATGCCCCGGCGCGTGCGGATTCACGCAAATGGGCCGGTCGCACCACTGCGAAGAGTGGTGCGACCGGCCCATTCGGCGCTACGTCAGTCCCGTGCGGGCTCCACCTCGGCGGCCGCGCGGTCGAAGCGGCCGTCCAGCTTGGAGACCAGGCCGGTGACCTGGCGGGCGATGTCGGGCGCGGTCAGCCCGATCTCCGCCATGACCTCGGCGCGCGAGGCGTGGTCGAGGAAGCGCGGCGGGATGCCGAAGTCGCGCAGCGGGACGTCCACGCCGGCGTCGCGCAGGGCCTGGGCGATCGCGGAACCGACGCCGCCGACGCGGGAGTTGTCCTCGACGGTGACGACCACGCGGTGCCGCTCCGCGAGCGGGGCCATGGCCTCGTCCACCGGCTTGACCCAGCGCGGGTCGACCACGGTGGTGGTGATGCCCTGCTTGTCGAGGAGCGAGGCGATCTCCAGGCACATGGGCGCCAGGGCGCCGACGGAGACGAGGAGCACGTCGGGCGTGTCCGTCCCCGGCTCGCGCAGGACGTCCATGCCGCCGACGCGTCCGACGGCCGGTACGGCGGGGCCCACGGCGCCCTTGGAGAAGCGGACCACGGTCGGCGCGTCGTCGACCGCCACGGCCTCCCGCAGCTGCTTGCGGACCTGGTCGGCGTCGCGCGGGGCGGCGAGCCTGAGGCCGGGGACGACCTGGAGGATCGACATGTCCCACATGCCGTTGTGGGAGGCGCCGTCGGTGCCGGTGACGCCGGCCCGGTCCAGGACGAAGGTCACGCCGCACCGGTGCAGGGCGACGTCCATGAGGACCTGGTCGAAGGCGCGGTTGAGGAAGGTGGCGTAGACGGCGAAGACCGGGTGCAGGCCGCCGTGCGCGAGGCCGGCGGCGGACACCGCGCCGTGCTGCTCGGCGATGCCGACGTCGTAGATCCGGTCCGGGAAGGCGTCCGCGAACTTCTTCAGGCCGACCGGCTGGAGCATCGCCGCCGTGATCGCCACGATGTCCTTGCGCTCCTTGCCGAGCTGCACCATCTCGTCGCCGAAGACGGAGGTCCAGTCGGCGCCGGAGGCCTTGATCGGCAGGCCGGTGTCGGGGTGGATGGGGCCGATGCCGTGGAAGCGGTCGGCCTCGTCCTGGAGGGCGGGCTGGTAGCCGCGGCCCTTCTCGGTGAGGACATGGACGATCACCGGGCCGCCGAAGCGCTTGGCGCGGGCCAGCGCGGACTCCATGGCCTCGATGTCGTGGCCGTCGATGGGGCCGACGTACTTCAGGCCGAGGTCCTCGAACATGCCCTGCGGGGCGATGAAGTCCTTCAGGCCCTTCTTGGCGCCGTGCAGGGTCTCGTAGAGCGGCCGGCCGACGACCGGGGTGCGCTCCAGGAGGTCCTTGCCGCGGGCCAGGAAGCGCTCGTAGCCGTCCGTGGTGCGCAGGGTCGCCAGGTGGTTGGCGAGGCCGCCGATGGTGGGCGCGTAGGAGCGCTCGTTGTCGTTGACGACGATGACCAGCGGGCGGTCCTTGGCGTCGGCGATGTTGTTGAGCGCCTCCCAGGCCATGCCGCCGGTGAGGGCACCGTCACCGATCACGGCGACCACGTGGTCGTCGCGCTCCTGGATCTGGTTGGCCTTGGCGAGCCCGTCGGCCCAGCCGAGGACCGTGGACGCGTGGCTGTTCTCGATCACATCGTGCTCGGACTCGGCCTGCGAGGGGTAGCCGGACAGGCCGCCCTTCATCTTCAGCCGGGAGAAGTCCTGGCGGCCGGTGAGCAGCTTGTGGACGTAGGACTGGTGTCCGGTGTCCCAGAGCACCTTGTCCTTCGGGGAGTCGAAGACACGGTGCAGGGCGATGGTGAGCTCGACCACGCCGAGGTTCGGACCGAGGTGGCCGCCGGTCTTGGAGACGGCGTCGACGAGGAAGGTCCGGATCTCCTCTGCCAGCTGGTCCAGCTCTTCCAGGCTGAGCCGGTCCAGATCGCGCGGTCCCCTGATGCGGGTCAGCAGCGGCACCCGTGCCTCCTTGCAGTAGAGCTGTTGCCGGGCTTGTCGAGTCTAATGTTCCGCCTTTGCGGACGAGACGCGGGCGGTGCGTGATACGTCACGCGATCGGCTGTACCCACAATCATCCGGTCCTACAACGCCGGAAGGGGCGCGGGGAACTGCGCGACCAGCCACGACGGACCGGCACCCGCAAGTTCACCCGCGCCCCGACGGCGCTCTACGGTGTTATCCGCGTCCCGCGGCCTTCTGGGACTTGCGCGACACGGAGTCGATGACCACGGCGCCGAGCAGAACGCCACCGGTGATCATGTACTGGATCGACGTGTTCATGTTCAGCAGGTCGAGACCGGTCTGGATGGACTGGATGACCAGCATGCCCAGCAGGGCCGACCACACGGTGCCGCGACCGCCGAACAGCGACGTACCACCGATGACGGCCGCCGCGATGGCGAGCATCAGGGTGTTGCCGCCACCGGCGTTCAGCGTCGCCGACGCCGTCTGACCGGCGAAGAACATACCGCCGATCGCCGCGAAGCCGCCGGAGATCGCGAACACGGTGATCCGGACCATCGGGACGTTGATACCGGCACGGCGGGCCGCCTCGATGCCGCCGCCGACCGCGAAGACCTTGCGGCCGTACGTCGTACGACGCAGCACGAAGTCCACGATCACCAGCGAGGCGAGGAAGATCACCAGCGCGTTGGAGACGCCGGCGGAGTTGTTCAGCACGACCGCGGTGGCGAAGGCCGCCACGGCGAGGGCGCCGACGCGCAGCAGGATCTCGCTGGTCGGCCGGAACGGCACACCCGCGGCCTTGCGGCGGCGCTGGTCCATGAAGGAGCCGATCAGCATGGACGCGACGGCGAGGCCGGCCAGGATGTAGGCGCCGACGATGGCCTGGTCCATGAAGAAGGAGCTCTGGCCGAGCAGCTGGATCGGGCCGCTGTCGGACGGGATGTTGATCGTGCCGCTGTCACCCAGCAGCCACAGCATCAGACCGTTCCAGCCGAGGAAGCCGGCCAGGGTCACGACGAACGCCGGGACGCCGATCTTGGCGAAGAACCAGCCGTGCAGGGCACCGATGGCGATACCGGTCAGCACGGCCAGGATCAGGGCCAGCCACTGGCCCATGCCGTGGTTGACCACGAACACCGCGAAGACCGTGGACGCCAGACCGCTGACCGAACCGACCGACAGGTCGATCTCGCCGAGCAGCAGCACGAACACCAGGCCGATGGAGAGCATGCCGGTGGCGGCCATGAAGTAGCTGATGTTGGACAGGTTGTCCGCGCTGAGGAAGAGGTCGTTCTTCAGCTGGAAGATCGTCCAGATGACGATGAGGCCGACGACGACCGGCAGCGAGCCGAGCTCACCGCCCTTCACCTTGCGCTTGAACTCGGTCCAGTAACCCTTGAAGCCCTCTTCGCGGATCAGCAGACGCGGGTCGACGACGGCGACCGGGGCGGCCGTGGGGTCGTCGGCGGGGGCCACCGTGGTCTGTTCCTCGACCACGCCGTCCGTCTTCTCTACCTTCGACGTGTCGCTCACTTTGCCGCCTCCGCGCTGCGACGCCCCGCACGACGGGTCACGGCGTTGTCCGTGGCGCCCGTGATGGCGGCGATGATCTCTTCGTGGGTGGTGTCCTTCACGGAGAAGGAACCGTTGTTCTTACCCAGGCGCAGCACGGCGACGGTGTCGGCCACGGCCTTCACGTCGGCCATGTTGTGGCTGATGAGGATGACGCCGAGGTTGCGCTCGCGCAGCCGCTCGACCAGGTCGAGGACCTGCGCGGTCTGCTCGACGCCGAGGGCCGCGGTGGGCTCGTCGAGGATGACGACCTTGGGGTCACCGATCAGGGCGCGCGCGATGGCGACGACCTGACGCTGACCGCCGGAAAGGCTCGCGATCGGGATGCGGACGCTCGGGATGCGGATGGAGAGCGTGGACAGCAGCTCGCGGGCCTTCTGCTCCATCGTGACCTCGTCGATGACGCCGCGGTGCAGCAGCTCTCGTCCGAGGTAGAGGTTGCCGACGACATCGAGGTTGTCGCACAGCGCGAGGTCCTGGTAGACCGTCGCGACGCCGAGTCCCTGGGCGTCGTGCGGCTTGTTGATGCTGACCGGCTTGCCGTCCCACTCGATGACGCCCTCATCGATGGGGTGGACACCGGCGATCGTCTTGACCAGCGTGGACTTTCCTGCGCCGTTGTCGCCGACCAGGGCGACGACTTCTCCGGCGTGGACCTCCAGCTCGACGTCGGTGAGTGCCTGCACCGCACCGAATCGCTTGGAGACTCCGCGCAACGCCAGCACGGGCGTAGCGGACACGTGAACCATCTCCTTCGCCGCCTGACCGGCGGGGATGCCGCGCTTGGGGTAAGGCGCGGAGGATGTGCTTGAAGCACGGATTTACTAGATGAACTTGCGCGCAGTCCGGCCGAGTTGGCAACGGGCGCGCACACGATGATTCCGTCCGGCGCCCACCCCGCAGCGGGGTGTGTAGGCGGGGCGGGCGCCGGAGGGGCTCTTACCTGCCGACGGGGCGTGCCGTGTGGATCAGGCACGCCCCCGGAGGCGAGTCGTTACTGCAGACCGGCCTTCTTGCACGCGGCGGCGTAGGCCGAGGTGCAGATCTGGTCGACGGTGTACAGCTTGTCCTTGACCACCGTGTCCTTGATGTTGGCGACGGTGACCGAGACCGGCGTCAGCAGCTGGGACGGGACCTTGTTGCCGGAGCCGTTGGTCATGGTCGTGGTGGCGAGGTCGTCGATGCTCTTGCCCTCGACCAGGTTGACCGCGAGCTGGGCGGCGGCGTCGGCCTCGGGCTTGAAGGCCTTGTAGACCGTGCTGGACTGCGTGCCGGCGACGATGCGCTGGATGCCGGCGAGCTCGGCGTCCTGGCCCGTCAGCGGGATGCCGGAGATGCCGGAGCCCTTGAGGGTGTTGGCGATACCACCGGCCATGCCGTCGTTGGCGGCGTAGACGCCCGCGATGTTCTTGGCGCCGAGCTGGGTGATGGCCGCCTTCATCTTCTGCGCGGCGACCGAGTCCTTCCACAGGCCGGACTGCTCGTAGGCGATGTCGACCTTGCCGTCGAGGACGCTGTGGGCGCCCTTCTTGAACAGCGCGGCGTTCGGGTCGGCGTCGTCACCGTTGATCATGACGACCTTGGACTTGGGGGTCGCCTTGGAGCCGAGCGAGTCCAGCAGGGCCTGGCCCTGGAGCTGGCCGACCTTCTCGTTGTCGAAGGAGACGTACGCGGAGACCGGGCCCTGGGCCAGACGGTCGTACGCGATGACCTTGACGCCCTTCTTGACCGCGGCCTCGATCGAGGACTTGATGGCGGCCGAGTCCTGGGCGGAGATCGCGATGACCTTCACGCCCTTGGTGACCATGGTGCTGACCTGCTGGGCCTGCTTGGCCGCGTCCGCGCCGGCGTTGGCGTAGGAGACGGTGCAGTCGCTGCACAGCTCCTTGACCTTGGCCTCGAACAGCGGCTTGTCGAACTGCTCGTACCGCGTGGTGACGCTGTCGGGCAGGAGCAGGCCGATCGACTTGTTGCCCGAGCCGGCGCTGCTGCCGCTGTCGGAGTCGTTGTCGTCTCCGGCCTTGCCGCAAGCGGCGGCCGTGAGGGCGAGGGCCGAGACCAGAACGGGTACAGCCGCACGACGCATAAGCGTGTTCACTTCAGAAACCTCCCTGACGAGGCCGCGTCGTTGCGGCCGAGGTGGCTGGAAGTCAACTCGGCCACACGTGCGACGTCAAGAAGTAAATACTTAACGGGTTGGCAACGGCGGGTTTCGTTCTCTAAGTGAAGGCAGGAGTCGCCGCGTGCAGCGTGCCGTCCAAAAGGGTCGAATCACCCATCTCGCTGAGTGCGAGGGCGAGTGCTCCGAGCACCTCCGCACGGCCTCCAAGTGCCCCGGGGAGAACGGTGAGTTGACGTGCCGCGCTGGGAATGGCGTAGCGGCTGACGGACTCCCTTATGGGGCCAAGGACCAGCTCGCCGGCCTCGGCGAGATCACCACCGAGGACCACCCTGCTCGGGTTCAGGAGATTGCAGAGATTGGCGACTCCACTGCCGATGTGGCGGCCGACGTCGGCGATCACCCGACGACAGCCAGGGTCTCCGTCCCTGGCCAGCCGCACGACGCCTTCCATCGTCAGGTCCGTGCCGTGACTGGACTGGAGGAGCGGCAGCACATAGCGCGCGGCCGCGAAGGTCTCCAGGCAGCCCCGGTTTCCGCAGCGGCAGACAGGGCCGGACTCATCAAGAGTAATATGCCCGATTTCCCCCGCTGTGCCACCCGGGCCCCGGTAGATCTTGCCGTTGATGACCAGGCCCGCGCCGACACCGCTGGCGACCTTGATGTACGCCAGGTCCCTGACGCCCCTGCCGCTGCCCCAGACCATCTCGCCGAGGGCGCCCAGGTTGGCGTCGTTGTCGACGTGCACGGGGACGCCCAGACGGCCTCGTAGCTCCTCGGCGGGCTTGGCGCCGATCCAGCCCGGCAGGATCGCGGAGGAGCCCAGGGAGCCGGACTCCAGGTCGATCGGGCCGGGGACGCCGAGGCCCACGCCCGCGATCTTCGAGCGGTCCACGCCCGTTGCTGCGATCAGGCGATTGACCAGCTCTTCCGCCCGGTCGAAGCCCTGCGTCGAGGAGGCGTCGACGTCCAGCGGCTCGGACTCCTCGGCCAGCACCTGGTGGGCGAGGTTGCCGACGGCGACCCGAAGGTGGGTGTGGCCGAAGTCGACGCCGATGACGATGCCGGCGTCGCCGCTGAGGGAGACGCTGCGGGCTCGTCGGCCACCGGCCGAGGTGGGCGTGACCTCGACGGTTCCGCCGTCCTTGAGCTCGCGGACGATGTTGGAGACGGTCGCCGCGGACAGACCCGTGGTCCTCGCGATCTCCGCCTGGGTGAGCGACCCGGCCAGCCGGACGGCCCGGACGACCCGTTCCAGGTTGGCTCGGTGCAGCGACGACTGCGACCCCGGAGTCTCCACGACGACCTCCTGCGCGCGGGACCGCATCGACGAGGCCCCGTTCATGTCCAACTAGTGAACTCTAAGCTGAGCCGTTCGGGTCGCCTCCCGTCAAGAGGTTGAACAGTATCCGCGGTGCTGCACACACGGGCGTACGCCGCTCCCTGGGCGGGGAACGGCGTGCGCACGGTCGGTTTCGGAGCGCTACCGGCGGCTCACTTCAAGGTCGCGGATGTCAGGCCGGCCTGCACCTGACGCTGGAAGGACAGGTACACCACCAGCATCGGGATCATGGCGATGGTCACGCCCGCGAAGAGCACCGGCAGATCGGAGGCGTACCCCTGTTGCTGCTGGAGCTGGATGAGGCCCTGGGTGAGGACGTAGCGTTCCGGATCGTCACCGCTCTGCGGCTGCATGAGGACCGTCGGCAGGATGAACTGGTTCCACTGGCCGAGGGTGTTGAAGATGCCGACGCTGAGCAGACCCGGCTTCGCCATGGGCAGCATCACCTGGAAGAAGGTGCGGCTGTGCGAGGCCCCGTCGAGGATCGCCGCCTCGAAGACCGCGGTGGGCAGGGTCCGGAAGAAGGCGTGCATGAAGAAGACGGTGAACGGCATCGAGTAGGCGACGTACACCAGGATCAGGCCCTGGTAGGTGTTCAGCATGTCCAGCCGTTTGACCATGAAGAACAGCGGGACGAGGGCGAGGAACACCGGGAACATCGCGCCGGCCACGAAGAAGTAGTAGAGGAAACGGTTGCCCCAGAACTCGTAGCGGGCCAGCACGTACGCCGCCATCGAGCCGAACAGCATCGTCAGCGGCACCGAGAAGACCAGCACGATCACGGTGTTGAGGAAGTAGTCGCCGATGCCCTTGTCCCAGGCACGGGAGAAGACGTCCAGTGACCAGTTCTGCGGCCAGCCGAAGGCCGAACCGCCGATCTGGGCGTCGGTCTTGAAGGAGCTCAGCACCAGCCACAGCAGCGGCAGGATGATCAGCAGGGCCCACAGGGCGAGGAAGCCGTGCGAGAAGACGTTCAGCACGACGCCCTCGCCGCGCTCGTCACCGGCCCGGGCCGGGGTCTTGGCCACGGGCCGCCGGACGGGAGCGTCCGAGGTCTCCTTGATGGGTGCGCTCATCGTCGTATCTCTCCCGCTCAGAACTCGACGCGGTCGCGGCGGGTGGCGCGCAGCGTGACCACGGACAGGACCAGGGTGAGCAGCAGCATGACGACGCCCATCGCGCAGGCGTATCCGCTCTTGCCGAAGTACTGGAAGTTGCGCATCATCACCGTCGACATCACGTCGCTCTTGTGGTCGGGCCCGCCGCCGTAGGCGCCCATGTTCTGGGTCATCGAGGACACCAGGACGAACATGTCCATCGCGACGATGCCCAGGTAGACCCAGGCGGTCTGCACGGAGTCCCACAGCAGGGGCAGGGTGATGCGGAAGAAGGACTGGTTGCGGCCGGCGCCGTCGATGAGCGCCGCCTCGTAGATGTCCCGGGGGATCGACTGCATGGCGGCCGAGAACAGCACCAGGTAGAAGCCGACGCCGTGCCAGACGACGGCGATCAGCAGCATCCACAGGACCAGGTTCGGCTCGTTCAGCCATTCCATCGGGCTGTCGGCGTCGACCAGTCCGAGTTTGATCAGAAAACCGTTGAGCAGGCCGCCGCCGTCACTGCGGTACACGGCGTTGAACAGCACCGCGACGATCGCCAGTGACAGCACCTGCGGAAAGAAGTAGACGATTTTGTAGAACGACGATCCGGCGACGCCCGACACCCCGCCGGCCCTGCTGCGCCCGCCCGCGTTCAGCATGAACGCGAAGAACAGGGCGAGCAGGATCGTGATCACCGGAATGAAGATCAGGAACAGGATGTTGTGCCAGATCGCCTGCATGAAGACGTCGTCCTGGAACAGCGCCTTGTAGTTGTCCAGGCCGACGAACTTGAAGGTCTGCGACTGTCCCTTCCAGTCGGTCAGCGAATAGCCGAACGTCTGGAGATACGGCCAGATCACGAAGATCAGATAGAGCGCCACGGGGGCGAACAGAAAACCCGCGACGAACCTGTACTGCCCTTTGCGCATTGGCGATTCCTGCCCCTGATGTCCTCTCCCGGGCCGGAATGACCCGGCCCGGGAAACGGCGTTGCGGTCAGTCCCGGTGGTTCTTCTTCGAGGCCGGGTCCTTGGCCTGCTTGTCGACCGCGGCCTGGCAGCGCTTCAGCCACTCGTTCGGCTGGATGCGCTTGGCCATCAGTTCGTTGGAGGCGGCCTCGATCGCCGTGCCCATCTCGCTGTACCACTCGGTGTACAGGTAGCGGAAGGTGTTGCTGCCGGCCGCCTTCGACGCCTCCACCGTGGACTGGGTGCCCGGCCGCAGCTGGACGCTGGGGTCGACGCCGTCCTTGAGAATGGTGAGGGAGTTGGCCTCCTTGGCGAAGAGCGTGGACCACTCCTTGGAGAGCATGCGCCGCATGAACTCCTTGGCGCCGGCCAGGTTCTTGGCCTTCGCGGGGATGATGAACGGCTCGCCGGAGCCGGCCCGGATCGCCTCGAACGGCAGCTTGCTGTCCGGCAGCAGCGGCATCGGCAGGAACTTCATGTCGAAGTCCTCCGGTGTCGACTTCAGCTGCTCGTTCTCCAGCCAGGAACCGCTGGTGATGAAGGCCGCTTTGTACTGGTTCCAGCGGGTCTGCGACTCGGTGTGGGTCAGGCCGTTGGTGCCGGGCATCAGCAGGCCCTTCTCCACGACCTCGTAGATCGCCTCCACGCCCGCCTTCGCCGCGTCGGAGCCGACGAACGCCTTGGGGTCGAGGTTGTCGATCGCCTTCATGGCGTCCAGGCCGCCGGTCTTGGCGATCAGGTCCATGATGGCGACGTTGATGTAGTACGGGTACTTGCCCTGGTGGGCGAGGCCGCCGATGCCCTGCTTCTTGGCGTCCTGGCAGATGGCGATGAAGTCGTCCCAGGTCTTGGGCGCCTCCCAGCCCTTCTCCTTGAAGAGCTTGCCGGAGTACCACAGGCCCCAGACGGTATAGATGTAGTTGAGGGCGACGATCTTGCCCTCCTGCATACCGGCGTCGAGGGTGCCCGGGATGATCAGGTCGCGGACCTTCTTGCTCGGGTCGTCGACCGCCGGGGCGTCCAGCACCTCGGCGAGGTCGAGCAGCTGCCCGTTCTTGTACAGCACGTCGACCTTGATCTGCTGGGCACCGGAGTCGTCGACGATGTCCGGCGGGTTGCCCGCGTTGAAGCGGGGCTGGAGCTTGCCGGTGATCTCCTGGGTGCCGGTGTGGGTGGAGGTGATCCCCAGGTCCTTCTGGAAAGCGGCCTCCCACGCCTTGGCGTAGTCGTCGCCGTAACCGCCCTTGAAGATCACGACGTCGAGCTTGCCGCCCTTCGCCGCGCCGAAGGGATTGTCCTTCGAGGTGGCGCCCTTGGTGCTGTTGTCGCTCGCGTCGTCGTCCCCGCCGCCGCTGGCGCACGCGGAGAGGAAACTCATCGTCGGGACGGAGATCAGACCGAGTGCGGCGGACCGCTTGATCAGATCACGGCGGCCGACGTGTGCGGTGCCGTCGGGGTTCTCGGCGGAAGTGGATCCCATGCTCAAGTCCTCGCCTTCTCCAGGACTCAGGCGGTGAACCGGATCCTCGCCGGCACCGCGATCGGGTCACGCTGGGTCGTGCAGGAAGTGCGGGTCGTGCGGTGGAACAGATCGGTGAATCGCCGACAGGTATAGTCCACTTCCCGCCAGCGGAGCAAGATCGAATGCAAGGTTGGCCACGGGTCTTTTCCGAGTTGAGACCTCCCGGAAATATGTGCGGGCTGTGCACCGCCCGAAGGAAAAACCACCGGCAATACGCCTGAACGCCACACTCAACACCCTTGACATCCTTCACCACTTGGACCACAACTGATCCTTGCGCATCGAAGTCGACAACGTTGTCCACGACATGCAGGGAGCGTGTTGGTCCATGCGGCACAGACGGTGTTCGACAGTGGTCGCGATGGCGGCTCTCGTTTTGGCAGCCGGTCCTCAGGCCGTCGCCCTGCCCCAGCCCCCCACCACCCCCGACCAGCGGTTCACCTCCTCCTTCGAGCCGGACGATCCCGCCCCCGACTGGCTGAACACCCCCGAGCGCGCCTCGGGCGTCGACGGCGGCTACAGCAGCGGCATCCCGGGCAACGTCACCGATCACGTCACGGACATCCGCGCCAGCGCCGAGAACACGGGCGGCGGCGAGGTGAAGGAGAACCTCGCCGACGGCGAGGCGGTCACCAAGTGGCTGGCCTTCGAGGCCACCGGCTGGGTCGAATTCGACCTGGACAAACCCTTCAAAATCTCCGCGTACGCCCTCACCTCGGCCAACGACTACGCCGAGCGCGACCCCAGGGACTGGACCCTGAAGGGTTCCGCCGACGGCAAGAGCTGGAAGACCCTCGACACCCGCTCCGGCGAGACGTTCGACGAACGGTTCCAGACAAAGTCGTACGACCTCCCGGAACCGGCCGAGTACCAGCACTTCCGTCTGGACGTGACGGCCAACGGCGGCGCCGACGGCATACTCCAGCTCGCCGACCTCCAGCTCTCCACGGGCGGCAGCGGCGGCCCGGTCCCGCAGGACATGCTGTCCCTGGTCGACCGCGGCCCGAGCGGCTCGCCGACGGCGAAGGCACGCGCCGGGTTCACCGGCAAGCGCGCGCTGCGGTACGCGGGGCGGCACACGGCGGACGGGCGGGCGTACGCGTACAACAAGGTCTACGACGTGAATGTCGCCGTCCGCTGGAACACGCGTCTGTCCTACCGCGTCTTCCCGTCGATGGCGGACGGCGACCGCGACTACGACGCCACGAACGTGGCGGTCGACCTGGCCTTCACCGACGGCACCTATCTGAGCGGGCTCGGGGCGACGGACCAGCACGGGTTCGGGCTGTCGCCGCAGGCTCAGGGGGCCGCGAAGGTGCTGTACGTGAACCAGTGGAACAGCGTGGCCTCGCGGATCGGGTCGGTGGCGGCCGGGAAGACGGTCGACCGGATTCTGGTGGCGTACGACTCCCCGCGCGGCCCGGCCAGGTTCCGCGGCTGGCTGGACGACGTACGGATCGAGCGCGTCGCGCCGGAGCGGCCGAAGGCCCATCTGTCCGACTACGCGCTGACGACCCGCGGCACCCACTCCAGCGGCGGCTTCTCGCGCGGCAACAACTTCCCGGCGACGGCCGTGCCGCATGGCTTCAACTTCTGGACGCCGGTGACCAACGCGGGCTCGCTGAGCTGGCTGTACGACTACGCGCGCGGCAACAACGACGACAACCTGCCGACGATCCAGGCGTTCAGCGCCAGTCACGAGCCGAGTCCCTGGATGGGCGACCGGCAGACCTTCCAGGTGATGCCGTCGGCCGCGTCCGGCGTCCCCGACACCGGCCGCGAGGCCCGGGAGCTGGCCTTCCGGCACGAGAACGAGACCGCGCGGCCTTACTACTACGGGGTGCGGTTCGAGAACGGTGTGAAGGCGGAGATGGCGCCGACCGACCACGCGGCGGCGCTCCGCTTCAGCTACCCCGGCGACGACGCGAGCGTCCTCTTCGACAACGTCACCGATCAGGCGGGCCTGACGCTCGACAAGGCGGCGGGGGTCGTCACCGGCTACTCGGACGTGAAGTCCGGGCTGTCGACGGGCGCGACGCGGCTCTTCGTCTACGGCGTCTTCGACCAGCCGGTGACGGAGGGCGCGTCGGAGGGGGTGAAGGGGTACCTGCGCTTCGACAGCCCGACGGTCACCCTGCGGCTGGCGACCTCGCTCATCAGCGTCGACCAGGCGAAGGACAACCTGCGGCAGGAGATCCCGGACGGCACCGGATTCGACACCGTACGGGACCGCGCCCAGCGCCAGTGGGACCGTCTCCTCGGCAAGGTCGAGGTCGAGGGCGCCACGCCGGACCAGCTGACGACGCTGTACTCCAGCCTGTACCGGCTGTACCTGTATCCCAACTCGGGCTTCGAGAAGGTGGGTTCGGAGTACAAGTACGCGTCTCCCTTCTCCCCCATGCCCGGCCCCGACACCCCGACGCACACCGGGGCGAAGATCGTCGACGGCAAGGTGTACGTCAACAACGGCTTCTGGGACACCTATCGGACCACTTGGCCCGCGTACTCGCTGCTGACGCCTGGTCAGGCGGGTGACATGGTGGACGGGTTCGTGCAGCAGTACAAGGACGGCGGCTGGACCTCGCGCTGGTCCTCCCCCGGCTACGCCGACCTGATGACCGGCACCTCCTCGGACGTCGCCTTCGCCGACGCCTACGTCAAGGGTGTCGACTTCGACGCCGAGGCGGCGTACGACGCGGCCGTGAAGAACGCGACGGTGGTGCCGCCGATGTCGGGCGTGGGCCGCAAGGGCATGGTGACCTCCCCGTTCCTCGGCTACACGAGCACCGAGACGCACGAGGGCCTGTCGTGGGCGCTGGAGGGCTACCTCAACGACTACGGCATCGCACGGATGGGCCGGGCACTGTACGAGAAGACGGGGGACGAGCGGTACGCGGAGGAGTCGGAGTACTTCCTCAACCGGGCCCGGGAGTACGTGAACCTGTTCGACCCGAAGGCCGGCTTCTTCCAGGGCCGGGACCTCGCCGGGAACTGGCGCGTGGCGTCCTCGGCCTACGACCCGCGGGTCTGGGGCTACGACTACACCGAGACCAACGGCTGGGGCTACGCCTTCACCGCCCCGCAGGACTCGCGCGGACTCGCCAACCTGTACGGCGGACGCGCCGGGCTGGCGGACAAGCTCGACACCTACTTCGCCACGCCGGAGACCGCCTCTCCCGACCTCGTCGGCTCGTACGGCGGTGTCATCCACGAGATGACCGAGGCGCGGGACGTGCGGATGGGCATGTACGGGCACTCCAACCAGGTCGCCCACCACGTGAACTACATGTACGACGCGGCCGGTCAGCCCTGGAAGACCCAGCGCAACGTCCGCGAGGTGCTGTCCCGGCTCTACGTCGGCAGTGAGATCGGCCAGGGCTACCACGGCGACGAGGACAACGGTGAACAGTCGGCCTGGTACCTGTTCTCCGCGCTGGGCTTCTACCCGCTGGTGATGGGCAGCGGCGAATACGCCGTCGGATCCCCCCTGTTCACCAAGGCGACCGTGCATCTGGAGAACGGCCGGGACCTGGTGGTGCGGGCGCCGAGGAACAGCTCCCGCAATGTGTACGTCCAGGGATTGCGGGTCAACGGGCGTTCCTGGTCCTCGACTTCGCTCCCGCACGCGCTGCTCGCGAAGGGGGCGGTGCTGGACTTCGCCATGGGGCCGCGGCCGTCGTCGTGGGGCAGCGGCTCGGCGCCCGTGTCGATCACGCAGGACGACAAGGTGCCGGACCCGCGCACCGACATGCTGAAGGGTGACGGGGCGCTGTTCGACGACACGTCGGCGACGGACGCGTCCGTGACCTCGGTGGACCTCCCGGTGCCCGGGCCGGTCAAGGGGGTGCAGTACACGGTGACGTCGTCCGGTGACCGCACAAAGGCGCCGACCGGCTGGACGCTCCAGGGATCGGCGGACGACGGGACGACCTGGGAGACCCTCGACCGGCGGTCCGGGGAGTCCTTCTCCTGGGACCGGCAGACACGTGCGTTCACCGTGGGGTCTCCGGGTACGTACGGGAGGTACCGCCTGGTCCTCGACGGCGAGGCGGTGGTCTCGGAACTCGAACTGCTCGGCTGAGCAGGGGTATGGGAGGACTCATGCGGGGCGTGCGGGGTGTCGATCCGGCCTGGCTGCCGGACGAGGTGTTCCGGCCGATCGGCACCCGGCGCACACTGATCCGCGGCTCGGGCCCGCTCGTGGACACGGTGTACGGGGAGGTCGCGGAGGCGTGCGCCCGGTTCGGGGGCGGAGTCTCGCGGGCGCCCGGCGCGCACGACCTGGTGCTGGAGCTGGACGGTGACGACGACTCCGAGGGGTTCACCTACCAGCGGGGTGACGGGCGGACGCACGTCACCGCGTCCGGGGCGCGCGGGCTGCTGTACGGCTTCTTCCATGTCGTCCGGCTCGGTGAGGAGGCGTTCCGCGGCGAGCCGGTGCGGGAGACCCATCGGCCGGCGATCGGGCTGCGCATGCTGGACCACTGGGACAACGTGGCCGTGCACCCGGTCATGGGCCAGGTGGAACGGGGCTACGCGGGCGGCTCGCTGTTCTGGGAGGACGGGCGGGCGCGCGGGGACCTGGACCGGGTGGCGGCGTACGGCAGGCTGCTGGCGTCCTGCGGGATCAACGCCGTGGCCGTCAACAACGTCAACGTGCACGAGACCGAGGCGCGTCTGCTGACCGACCGGATCGACCAAGTCGCCGCCCTGGCGGACGTGTTGCGACGGTACGGCATCCGAACGCAGCTGTCGGTCACCTTCGCGGCGCCGGTCGTGCTGGGCGGACTGACGACGGCCGATCCGCTCGACGCGGACGTGCGGGCGTGGTGGGCGCAGGCCACCGCCCGGGTCTACGAGGCGATACCGGACTTCGGCGGGTACGTCGTGAAGGCCGACTCGGAGGGCCAGCCCGGCCCGTTCGCGTACGGCCGCAGCCATGCCGACGGGGCGAACATGCTGGCCGCCGCGCTGGAGCCGTACGGCGGCACCGTGCACTGGCGGGCGTTCGTCTACAACCACCACCAGGACTGGCGGGACCGCTCGACGGACCGGGCGCGGGCAGCGTACGACCATTTCACGCCGCTGGACGGGGAGTTCGCGGCCAACGCCGTGCTCCAGGTGAAGCACGGGCCGATGGACTTCCAGGTGCGTGAACCGGTCTCGCCGCTGATCGGCGCGATGCCGGGGACGCGGCTCGCGGTGGAGTTGCAGGCCACGCAGGAGTACACCGGGCAGCAGCGGCATGTCTGCTGGCTGGGGCCGATGTGGAGCGAGGTGCTGCGCTTCGAGCCCGAAGAGGGTTCGGCGGTCGCGGAGTTGGCGCGCGGTGGGCTCGTCGCGGTGTCGAACGTCGGTGACGACCCGTTCTGGACCGGGCATCCGCTGGCCCAGGCCAACCTCTACACCTTCGGGCGGCTGGCCTGGCGGCCGGACGCGGACGTCGACGGCATCCTGGACGAGTGGCTCGGGCTCACCTTCGGGGCGGGGGCGGCGGCCGGGGTGCGGGCGGTCATGGCGGGCTCGTGGCGGACGTACGAGAAGTACACCGCGCCGCTCGGCGTCGGTTTCATGGTGCAGCCGGGGCATCACTACGGGCCGAGCGTGGACGGGTACGAGTACAGCCCGTGGGGGACCTACCACTTCGCCGACCGGGACGGGGTGGGGGTGGACCGCACTGTCGCCTCCGGCACCGGGTACGCGGGGCAGTACGGCAAGCGGTGGGCCGAGGTGTACGAGTCGGTCGCGTCCTGCCCCGACGAACTGCTGCTGTTCTTCCATCATGTGCCGTACGGACATGTCCTGAAGAGCGGGAAGACCGTGATCCAGCACATCTACGACACACACTTCGAGGGGGTGGCGGAGGTCGAGGAGGCCCGGCGGGTGTGGGCCTCGCTGGCCGGGGTCGTCGATGCGGCGCGGCATGCGCGGGTGGCCGAACTGTTCGAGGAGCAGCTGCGCGGTGCCCGCGAGTGGCGGGACCAGATCAACAGCTACTTCTTCCGGAAGTCGGGGGTCGCGGACGAGCGCGGGCGGATTATTCACTGACAGATCCTGAGCGTGGTGCTTATGATGCCGCCGATGAAGAACTTCTCCTCGTTCGGATTGGGGGACTCGTTCGCACAAGGTGAGTGCTGATGGCAGCCCACCTCGCGAACGGGATTCCGACCCGCCTGTTGATGTGGCAGCGCGTGCGTGAGTACGCCGTGCCACTGTCCATGATCGAGACCTCGGCGGCACGGCGTGCGGCCGGTGACTGGGCGGGCGCCTGCGCTGCCGCCCGGGTCGACGTCGATCTCGATCTGCGCGCCGTGCGAAGTCGTCACGGCACTGAAGTCACCGCTCGACTGCGGGCGGATCTGCGCCGGTTGGCGCCGGATCTGCTGCGCTGGCACATGCCTCGGACCGCCCCCGACGGGCGGCTGCGGCCGGGCCTGACGCTTTCCCTGGCCCGCTACCAGGGTGCAGCTCCGCTGCATCTGGTGGTGCGGACGCCGCCGGCCTGGGCGGACGCCGGGCAGCGGATGGCGCTCGCGCTGTGGGAGGAGTCCGGGGACAGCGGCCCCGCACACCATCCGCACCCCCACCCCGACCGGCGTTTCCGGCTCGATCTGCACCGGCACCTGTGGGACGCGGAACGCAGCGGCGAGCTCTGGCGGCGCTGCGCCGACGACTCCGACGCCACGTGGGCCAGGGCGCGTTGGGCCGCCGAGGCGGAGTTGCTGTTCCGCGCCGACGGCCGCCCCCGGGGTGCCTTCACCGTGCGGCTCGGGGCGCGCAACCGTGCCGTGCTGGAACTCGTCGCGCCCGACGACACTCACGCGCCGACGTTCCGGCCGGTGCGGGAGGAACCGCCGCCGCAGGAGGTCGCGGCGCTTCCGGTGCTGCCGGAGGCGGCGGCCCGGGTGCTGCCGGATCTGGAGCTGGTGCGGGCCGGACTGGTCCCGGTCGACCGGCTGCATCCGCTGGTCGCCGGCGCGTTGGCCGCGCACTGCCCTGCGGTGGAGGCGGCCGTTCCCGTCGCCGAGGTGCGCGATCCGCATCGCGTGGAGTGCCGGGGCGAGGTCCATCGGATCGCGCTGCGGAACGGCGTGCTGACGGCGGTCGATCACGATCCGGAGCAACTGCGCCGCGAGGAACTGCTGGTGGCGCTCGGCGGGCCGCCGCTGCCCTGCCTGCGGGCGATCGACGCGGTGCACCGCAGCCCGGAGGCGCTGCCCGCGGTCCGGGAGCGGCTCGGTCACGGTGACGTCGTCGGCGCGCTGGCCGTGGTCGAGGGGCTGCTCGGCCCCGGCGCGGTGCTGCGCGACGGGCCGCTCCGGGACGCGCTGCAATCGGCCGCGGCCCGCCGCGTCGACCATGGGCTCTACCGGTCGGGGCTGGTTCCCGAGCACCCGGCCGCCGGTGCGGTGGGGAGCCTGGCGCGGCCCGAGGCGGGTCACCGTCCGCGGCTCGACCGCCGGCTGCCCCATGAGATGCGGCGCAAGCGCGGCAGTCGCACCCGGCCGCGCATCGGCCTCTGATCAACTCCCCCTTCTTCCCTCTCGTTTCGGGACCTGCTGTCCCGTTCCCCGACACCACCCAGGTGATGCCCATGACTTCGCACGCCCTCCTGCCCGCGTCCCCCCAACTCGCCCTCGCCGACGATCTCCTGGCCCTGCTCCGGACCACCACCACCGAACCCCGCCCCGACGACCAGCTCGACGCGCTCACGCTCGCCGTCGCGGCCGACCTGCCCGTACTGCTGTGGGGCGAGCCCGGCATCGGCAAGACCGCGGCGCTGACCCAGCTCGCCGACTCCCTCGACCTGCCGCTGACGACCGTGATCGCCAGCGTCCACGAGCCGACCGACTTCTCCGGGCTGCCCATCGTGGGCGACGACCCCGCGGTGCAGGGCGTGCCGATGGCCCCGCCGCAGTGGGCCGTGGAGCTCGTACGGGCGGGGCGGGGCCTGCTCTTCCTGGACGAGCTGTCCACCGCCACCCCGGCCGTGCAGGCCGCGCTGCTGCGGGTCGTACTGGAGCGCAGGGTAGGCGCGCTCCAACTGCCGCCGGGGGTACGGATCGTGGCCGCCGCCAATCCGCGGGCGTCGGCGGCGGACGGCTGGGAGCTGAGCCCGCCGCTGGCCAACCGGTTCGTGCACCTGTACTGGATGCACGACCGGGACGTGGTGGTACGCGGCCTCGGCGGGGTCTGGCCGCGGGCCGAGCTGCCCCGTCTGGACCCTGAGCGGCTGCCGGAGGCGGTGGCCTTCGCCCGGCGTGCGGTCTGCGGCTTCCTGCACACCCGGCCGACGCTGATCCACCGGCTTCCGAGCACGGAGACGCGGCGCGGCGGGGCCTGGCCCTCGCCCCGCAGCTGGGAGACGGCACTGACCCTGCTGGCCTTCGGCACCGCGGCGTCCGTCTCCCGGGAGGTGCTGGCGCTGCTGGTGCGGGGCGCGGTGGGCGACGGGCCGGGCCTTGAGCTGCTGGCCCATCTCGACCGGATGGAGCTGCCGGACCCGGAGCTGCTGCTGGCCGATCCGCCGGCCGCCGAGCTGCCGGAGCGCGGCGATCTGCGGCAGGCCGCGCTGGAGGCGGTGGTGGCGGCGGTCGGGGCGCGCCCGGAGCGGGATCGCTGGGAAGCGGGCTGGGCGGTGCTGGTCCGGGCGATGGAGACCGGCGCCCCGGATCTGCTGGTAGCCCCGGCCAAGGCACTGGCCGGCCTGCGACGGGACGACTGGGAGGTCCCGGCGACGGTGGAACGGCTGGCAAGGGTCGTCGGAATCGCCGACCGCGCGGAAAAGTCGGTGACCCGCGCGGAGGCAGCGGGGGCCGGGCGGGTGCTGGGGGTGGCGCGGTGACGGAGGGCATGGAGGCGGGGGCGGGGGCCGGGAGCGGGGCGATGACGCGGGACGCTGAGGCGGGGGCGGGGGCGAGGGCCGGGGACGCCCGGATGACGCAGGACACGAGGACCAGCGCGGGGGCCGGGGGCGGCCCCGCGACCCAGAACACGAAAGCGGGGACCGGAAGCGGGGCGATGACGCAGGGCACGATGGCGGAGCACGGGCGGGGTGCCCTTTCGGGGGTCGTGCGGAAACGGCCGGTGCCGCGGCCTATGCCGCCGCCTCCGCCGCCCCGGCCGGTGGGGGCCACGCGGCCGCGGCCGCCGGTGGTGGCGGGCAGCGGGGCGACCACCGCGCTCCCACCGGACGCCGCACTCCCCCCGGACGCCACACGCTCACCGAACGCCACACGCCCCCTGGGCGCCCGGCCTCCCCTGGAGTCCGCGGTCCCGCTGGACATGGAGAAGCTGCTCGCCGCCCGGCTGCACGCCGTCAAGGTGCGTCCCTACCTCGCCGTCGCCCTGTTCGCGCTGCACATCGTCGAGGACCGGTCGGTGCCGACGATGGCGGTCGACGCGCACTGGCGCTGCTACGTCTCCCCCGCCTTCGTGGCCCGCATGCCGGTGGAGGAGCTGGCCGGTGTCTGGGTGCACGAGGTGTCCCATCTGCTGCGGGACCACCACGGGCGCGGCGAGCGCTACGCGCGGGAGAACGAGGAGTACGGCCCGGGGCAGCGCCTGCGGCGGAACATCGCCGCCGACTTCGAGATCAACGACGACATCTACGGCGACGGGCTGCCCCGGCCGGCCGGCGCGGTGCTGCCCTCGCGGCTGGGGCTGACGAGCGGCCTGCTGATGGAGGAGTACCTGCGGACGTCCTCGATGTCCGGGTGCACCGGTGACCTGGCCTGGCTGGACTGCGGCAGCGGCGCCGACGGCCAGGCACGGCCGTGGGAGCTGGGCCCCGACGGGTCGCACGGGCTGACCCGGCAGCAGCGGGACGCGGTGCGCTTCCGGGTCGCCGAGGGGATCAAGGGGCAGCCGGGCGACACCCCGGACGGCTGGCGCCGCTGGGCGGACGAGGCGTTCCATCCGCCGCAGCCCTGGCGGCAGTTGCTCGGCGCGGCGATCCGCTCGGCGGCGGGTGCGCCGGGGGTGGGCGAGAACCACACCTACCGGCGCCCGTCCCGCCGCTCGGCCGCCGTCCCGGGGGTCCTGTTGCCGAGTCTGCGCCGCACCCCGCCCCGGGTGTGCGTGGTGATCGACACCTCGGGGTCGGTGAGCGACGCCGAGCTGGGCAGCGCGCTGCTGGAGGTGGCGGGGATCGCACGGGCCGTCGGCGGCCGGCGCGACCTGGTCTCGGTGATCTCCTGCGACGCGGCGGCGGGGCTGGCCGCTCCGCTCTGCCGCGCCGAGGACATCGAACTGATCGGCGGCGGGGGGACGGACCTGCGCTCCGGTTTCACCCGGGCGCTGCGCTCCCGGCCCCGCCCGGACGTGATCGTCGCCCTGACGGACGGCCAGACTCCGTGGCCCTCGGCACCGCCGCCGTGCCGTACGGTCGTCGGGCTCTTCCCCCGCCCCGCTCTTGGGGGGAACGAGCGAGATCCCGACTACGTCCCGGACACCCCGCCGTCCTGGGCGCGGGTCGTCACCATCGGCTGAGCAGCCGCAGCACCGCCACGCCCAGCGGCTCCAGGGACAGCGGCTCACCCTCCTCGACGCGCTTCCCGGTCAGCAGGTCCTCGGCGGTGGCGTGAGCCGTCAAGTGGGCAGGTGCGGCTGCGTGGTTGAGGAGGAAGAGTAGGCGGGTGCCGTCGGGGGCGGTACGGGTCGCGGTCTCGACGGCCGGGTGGCCGGCGTACGGGCCGATCAGGTCGTGGCGGGCGAGGACACGGCGGACCACCGCGTCGACGCCGGGCTGGTCGAGGGCGGTGGCGACGTACCAGCCCGCGCCCCGGCCGAAGGCGTTGCGGGTCACCGCCGGGGTGCCGGCGTAGAAGTCGCTGCCGTAGGTGGCGACCGGCTCGGCGCCGCGCGGCTGGACGATCTCGAAGACCAGGCGGGCTTCGGACCCCAACTCGGTTATGGGCTGGACGACTTCCGGCGGCCGGGAGTCGCATTCGTCCACGCGGACGCCCATCAGCGGGGCGAGCGGGCCGGGCACGTCGGCGCGGAACGCGCGGTCGTGTGCGTCGACGCGGCCGGAGAGGAAGGTCGCGAGGACGGTGCCGCCGCGTGCGGCGACGGCCTCCAGGCGCGCGGCCAGGTCGCCCTTGACCATGAAGAGGGCCGGAGCGAGGATCACGTCGTACGCGGTGAGGTCGGCGGTCTGTGGTACGACGTCCACGTCGGCGCCGGCCGCGCGGGCGGCACGGTAGTAGGCGTGGACGACCTCCTGGTACTTCACCAGCCGGGAGGGGCCGTCGGAGATCTCCAGGGCCCACCAGCTGTCCCAGTCGAAGAGCAGGGCGGTGCGGGCGGGGGTACGGGCGCCGAGGGTCGCCCCGCCGAGCGTCTCCAACTCCCTTCCCAGCGCGGCTACTTCACGGAAGACCCGGGTGTCGTCCCGTCCGGCGTGCCCGATGACCGCCCCGTGGTACTTCTCGCAGGCGCCGCGGGAGGCGCGCATCTGGAAGTACAGGGCCGCGTCGGCGCCGTGGGCGACGGCCTGGAAGGTGGCGAGGCGCAGCTCGCCCGGTCTGCGCAGGGGGTTCACGTCCCGGCAGGCCGTGGTCGACGGGGTCTGCTCCATCAGCCAGAAGGGGGCGCCGTCCTTGAGGCCGCGCATCAGGTCGTGGGCCAGGGCGGGCCAGGTCGGCGGGGCGTCGAGGGGCGGGTAGCTGTCCCAGGAGGCGAAGTCGAGGTGGGGCGCCCAGCGGTGGTAGTCGAGGGGGCGGAACATGCCCATGAAGTTGGTGGTGACGGGTGTCTCGCGGTCGTACCGGCGGATCGCCTCCTTCTCGGCCAGGAAGCAGCCGAGCAGGGCGTCGGTGGTGAAGCGGAAGTAGTCGAGGGTGATGGCCTGGAAGGCGGTGTGGTCGGGCCCCCGCCAGTGTTCGGTGAGGGCGTTCGGCGGTTCGATCTCGTCCCAGTCGGTGTAGCGGTGCGACCAGAAGGTCGTCCACCAGGCGTCGTTGAGGGCGTCGAGCGACTGCCCGTACCGGTCGCGGAGCCAGTCCCGGAAGGCGTCCGCGCACAGCTCGCAGTAACAGACGCCGCCGTACTCGTTGTTGATGTGCCAGGCGAGCAGCGCCGGGTGATCGGCGTAGCGTTCGGCGAGCCGGGCGGCCATGGCGGTGGCGAGGCGGCGGTACGCCGGTGAGCTGGGGCAGAAGTTGTGCCGCTGGCCGTGGCGGTGCCGGCGGCCCTCGAAGTCGGTGCGGTTGGTGTCGGGGTACTTCTTCGCGAGCCAGGGCGGGAGGGCGGCGGTGCCGGTGGCGAGGCACACCCGGCGGCCTTCGGCGGCGGCGCGGTCGAGGATGCGGTCGAGGAGCGTGAAGTCGTGGGACTCCTCGGCGGGTTGTGTGAGCGACCAGGAGAAGACGCCGACGGTGAGGGTGTCGATGCCGGCCCGGGTGAAGAGACGGTGGTCCTCGTCCCAGACGTCCTCCGGCCACTGCTCGGGGTTGTAGTCGCCGCCGTACGGAATCTTGCCGGTCATGCGGTGAAGTCCCTCTCGGTCTCGGCGATCACCGGGCGGCTGCCGTGCAGCAGGGACAGCAGCAGCGGGGCGGCCAGCAGGGCGGGCAGGGCCTCGGTCAGCAGGGTGGTCCCCGCGGCGGTCAGGACCAGCAGCGATCCGGCGGCAAGGGTGGCGCGGCCGTGCCGGACCAGGAAGTACGCGGCGAGGCGTGCGGTGTCCCGGGTACGGAAGCTGAAGAGGGAGGTCAGGACGAGGGCGTGGGCCCCCCAGAGCAGTGCACCGACGCCGATCGCGCCGAGCAGGACCGCCCACCAGCCGGGCAGCCCTGTGGCGGCGAAGTGGGTGAGCGTGAAGGCGATGACCGTGAGCCAGGCCAGCAGCGGCGCCCACAGCCGCAGCGCCGGGAGCGCGTTGAGGCGCCAGCCGCGCCGGTAGGCGCGGGCCGGGTGCAGGTCGGTGAGGTCGCGGTCGCGGTGGTGCAGGGCGTAGACGGCGGCGGAGGCGGCGGGGCCGAGCGGGAGGAGGCACACGGCGGCCAGGGGGAGGTTGGACGGGTCGGCGCCCAGCAGGAGCAGCCCCGCCAGGCCCGGGCTCGCCGCGGCCAGGAGGAGGGCCTCGACCGTGAGGAGGGTGTGGACGAGGGCGGCGGCGCGGGAGAGGGAGCCGACGCCGAAGGCGGGGGCCGGGGCGCTCATCGCGGGTCCCTGCCGAGCAGCCGGCCCTCGTCCGTCCAGGGCGGCGCCTGCTCGTCGACGGCGCTGACCTCGACCAGCGTCACCTCGTGGCGGCTCAGCGTCAGGTCCAGCTCCACCCGGTCGTCCGCCACCGGCAGCCGCAGATGCCGCCGGGCCGGTTCCGCCGCCTCATGGAGCACGTCGACCTGGTCCGGCCGCGGTGACCGGGGGCTGCCCATGCGCTGCCAGGCCGTGCGGGCGTTGCCGTGCTCCTCGTCCACGGTGGACCGTCGGACGAACGCCTCCCCCGCGGACCTCAGCGGCACGGACAGCCGCACCCGGTGCCGCTCGGGCCCCGGTGTCTGCCCGCCTGCGTCGACCGGCGCCCACGCGAGGACGGTGACACGGCCGTCGGCATGCCTGCCGACCAGGTGGTCGTCGCCGCGGGCGAGCAGTTGGGTGCCCATCCGCGCCATGAACGCGTACAGGTGGTACGCCGGCTTCTTCACCTGCCGGTGGGTGAGCAGTCCGAAACCGCCGTGGAAGAGCGCGGTCGGCGGGCCGGCCTCCTCGAACATGTCGCTGAACGTCCAGTAGGAGAAGGAGTCGACGTGGTCGCCGCCGTGCGCGAGGACGGGAGCCAGGTAGGCGGCGTGGAAGGCGGTGTCGTGGATGGGGTTGTCGGGGCGGTAGGAGGAGTTGAACTCGGTGATGTGGACCGGTAGTTCGGCCAGCCGGGTGCCCTTGAGGAGGTCCCGGGGGGTGGCGAACTGGTCCAGGAGTCCTTGGGCGGGCGCGAGTCGCTGGTACACGCCGAAGGGCACGTGTTGCGCCGGCTCCGAGGTGTAGGCGTGCTTCGACACGAAGTCGACGGGCACGTCCCGGCGTTCGGCGAACTCGGCGAAACGGCCCAGCCATTCGTCCGCGCCGGGCGAGATCGCCGGGCCGCCGACCTGGAGCCCGGCGTCCACGTCCTTCACCGCGGCCGCCGTCACCTCGTACAGCCGGTGATACGCCGGTTCGTCGGCGTTCTCCCAGAAGTCGGTCAGGTTGGGCTCGTTCCACACCTCGATGGGCCAGGTGCGGACCTCGTCGAGCCCGTAGCGGTCGACGAGGTGGGAGACGGTGGCGCGGACCAGGTCGGCCCACTCGTCGTACGACCGGGGCGGGGTGACGTTGCCCCGCCACCAGAACACCGTCTGCCGGCCGGACGCCAGCTCGGTCGGCATGAAGCCGAGTTCGAGGAAGGGCCGGATGCCCAGGTCGAGGTAGGCGTCGACGACCTGGTCGACGTAGGTGAAGGAGTGGTGGACGTGCCGGGTGCCCTGCCACTCGTAGGGCCGGTAAACCGCCATGCCGTCGCTCAGCAGGCCGTGGCCCCGGATGTACCGGAAGCCGATCTCGTCCTGGAGGAGCTTCAGCGAGTCCTGGTAGTCGCGGCGCAGGGCGAGTTCGATGCGGCCGGTGCCGACGCAGTGGCGCCAGGCGTCGGAGAGCGGGCCGATCGGTGCGGCGGGGACGCGGATCACCCGTTCTCCTTCTTGAACCGGTCGTAGGCCTTGTTGTGCAGGTCGACGAGTTGTTGCAGGTTCTTCGACTTCAACTCGGAGACGTAGGCGTCCCATTCGGACATCGGGCGTTTGCCGAGGACGAACTTGAGGGTGTTCTGGATGGCGTGGTCCTTGAGCGGGGTGTCCCACAAGGTCGCCTGTTCCTGCTCGACGGACTGCAGGGGGTGGGCGGGGTCGATGGGCAGTTCCTGGCGCTGGGACATCGTGTCCTGGAACTTCTTCTCGTCCGGGCCGAAGTTGGAGGAGACCAGCTCCCAGCTGCCGCCGTAGGTGAAGACGCCATTGAAGAAGCCGAAGTCCTTCTGGAGGTCCTTCGGGGCGTCCGGGTCGGAACCCATGAGGGAGATCCCGGGCCGCAGCTCGTACCTGCCGCCGGACTCGGTGTAGGTGACGCCCTTGACGCCCCACTTGCACAGCTTCTGGCCCTCGTCCGAGTACCAGAGCCAGTCCACGAACTGCATCATCGCCACGAAGCTGTCACTCTTGAGCGCCTTGCTGGAGACCATGATCCCGTTCTCCAGCCGGACGCCGCCGAGGACGACGGGGCCGGCCGGGCCGAGCGGCACCGGGACCATCTCGATCTTCGCGCCCTTGACCTGCTTCTCCAGGTTGTAACGGTAGTTCTGCACCAGCTCCTGCGGGTTGGCGCTGATGACGTACGACTTCTCGGCGAGCAGCTTCTGCACGGCCTGGTCGTCCTGCTGGGTGAAGCTCTCCGGGTCGAGGAGCTTCTCGGCGACGATCTTTCTCAAGTACTCGATCATCGCCCGGTAGTTGTCCTGGGTGGCGGTGAAGACGAACTTCTGGGCCTTGGTGTCGAAGCTGATGTTGTCGTACGCCCAGCCGGCCTTCACCCCGTAGGCCTGGCCGAGGTATTGGAACAACGCCCCGCAGGGGAAGGGGGTGTTGATGCTCCAGCGGTCGGTCCACGGGTACTTGTCGGGGTACTCCGCCCTGATCGCCTTCAGGACGGAGTACACCTCGTCCCAGGTGGTGGGCAGGGCCAGGCCGAGCTTGTCGAGGACGTCCGTGCGGAAGGAGAGCGAGTAGCCGGCCTTGGGCTTCTCGTGCAGGCCGGGCAGCAGGTAGTACTTGCCGTCGGACTGGCGTATGGAGTCGAGCTCGGGTTCGAGCTTCCACTTCTTCACCTTGTCCTGGAAGTTGGGCATCAGGTGCACGTACTCGCTGACCGGGAGGATCGCGCCCGAGGACACGAAGGCGACCTCGCCCGGGTGGTACGTCTTGGGGATCAGGAAGGGGGCGTCTCCCGCGCCGATGAGGACGCTGCGCTTCTTCTCGTAGTCGGCGAGCGGGACGTCGACCGGCTTCAGGGTGATGCCGGTGCGCTTGGTGACCTCCTTCCAGAACAGCCAGCTGCTCTTGTACGGGTAGACCGGGTTGTTGTTGTGCAGCATCGAGAAGGACAGCGGCTTGGCGGCCTTGAACTGCTGGCCGGCGCGGTACTCCTTCATCGCGCCGTTCTGCTTCTTGGAGAGGTCCTTGCCGTCGCCGCCGTCGTCGCCGCTGCCGCAGCCGGTGAGGGTGGCGAGGCCGATGAAGCCCGCGGCGGCCAGGATCTGACGCCGCGACAGCTCTCCTGCGTTCTGCACGGGAACTCCTTTGTTCCTTGGGTGAGTCGGGGGGCCGGTCGCACGTCAGGGGTTCAGCCCTTGACCGCGCCGAGCATCACGCCCGAGACGAAGTAGCGCTGGACGAACGGGTACACGCAGAGGATCGGCAGCGAGGTGAGCACGATGGTCACCGCCTGGATGTTCGCGCCGACCTGGCTGAGCTGCTCGGTCCCGGCGCCCGCGGTGGAGCCGCCGGTGGCGCCGAGGATCATGTTCCGCAGATAGACGGTGACCGGCATCAGGTCCGAGCTGTCCATGTACAGGAACGCGCTGAACCAGGAGTTCCAGAAGGACACCGAGTAGAACAGGACCATGGTCGCGACGACCGCCTTGGACAGCGGCAGCACGACCTTGAGCAGGATGCCGTAGGTGCTCAGCCCGTCGATCTGCGCGGCCTCCTCCAGCTCGCCGGGCAGACTCTCGAAGAAGGCCTTCATCACCAGCAGGTTGAACACGCTGATCGCGTTGGGCAGGGCGATCGCCCACACGCTGTTCTTCAGGCCGAGGGTGGTGATCAGCACGTAGTTGGGGATCAGCCCGCCGGTGAAGAACATGGTGAACACGGCGACGCCGACGAGCGCGGTGCGGCCCTTGAGGTGCTTCTTCGACAGGACGTAGGCGTAACAGGTCGTCAGGATCATGGCGACGGCGGTGGAGACGACCGTGTAGAAGACGGTGTTTCCGTAGTTCCGCCAGAACATGGAGTCCTGGAAGACGATTCTGTACGTGGTGAGGTCGAACCCCTTGGGCCACAGGGTGACTTCACCGGCGCGGATCTGCCGCTCGCCGCTGAAGGACCGGGCGACGATGTTGAGGAAGGGGTACAGGGTCACGGCCACGACGAGGGTCAGGATCACCCCGTTGACGCCTTGGAACACCCGGTAGGAGCGGCTCGGCCTCACCACAGGCTGGTCCCCACCGTGCGGCGCGAGAGCTGGTTCGCGGAGGTGATCAGGACCAGGCCGATGACCGCCTCGAACAGGCCGATGGCGGCGGCGTAGCTGAAGCTGTTGGACTCGACGCCGGTCCGGTAGACGTACGTCGAGATCACGTCGGAGGACTGGTAGGTCAGCGGGTTGTAGAGGAGCAGGACCTTCTCGAAGCCGACCGCCATGAACGTGCCGACGTTGAGGATCAGCAGCGTGATCATGGTGGGGCGGATGCCGGGCAGGGTGACGTGCCAGGTCTGCCGCCAGCGGCCGGCGCCGTCGATGCGGGCTGCCTCGTACAGGTCCTCGTCGATGGTGGTGAGCGCGGCGAGGTAGAGGATCGTGCCCCAGCCGGCGGTCTGCCAGATCTCGGAGCCGACGTAGATCGTGCGGAACCACTCGGGTTCCTGGATGAAGCGGATCTCGTCGTGCCCGAACCAGCCCAGGACGTGGTTGACCGGGCCGTCCGTGGCGAGCATCTGCAAGGTGATGCCCGCGACGATCACGATCGACAGGAAGTGCGGCAGGTACGACACCGACTGCACGAACCGCTTCAGGGCCCGCCTGCGCACCTCGTTCAGCAGCAGCGCCAGCACGATCGGGATGGGGAAGCAGAAGACGAGGGTCAGTCCGCCGAGCCAGAGCGTGTTCCGGAAGACCTGCCAGAAGGTCGGGTCACTGAGGAACATCTCGACATAGCGCAGGCCGACCCACTGCTCGCCGAACATCGAGCCGCCCGGTTCGAAGCGCCGGAAGGCGATGACGTTGCCGAGCATCGGCAGATAGCGGAAGACCAGGAAGAACAGCAGCGGCAGCAGCGCCAGCGAGTACAGCTGCCAGTCGCGGCGCAGCGCCCGCCTCCAGGTGACGCGTGCGGAGGGCCTCGGGGGTGGCGGTGGCGCGGGCGGGTCCTGGACGCCCGGCGGAGAGGCCGACTTCGTGGACGTGCTCATGCTCGGTCCTCTCAGGAGGGGAGGGGGGAGCTGAACCGATCGGGAGGGGCAGTCGAACCGAAACTTTCGAACTCTTACCGGTAACTTCGCGGCAACTTAGAGGCAGTCAGAAAGCGCTGTCAATGGGTGTTGCAGCGGCCCTTTGAGGCGCGGATGGAGAGTTGAAGTGCCGTGTGCACGGGGTAGAACCCGGGAGCCAGACGCAGTGATCTCCGCAAGTTTCCCTCTGTCGTCCGACTCCTGCGAGGTGTCCCGTGCCCGCGTTCGACCTGCCCCTGACGGAGCTCGTGCACCACCGTCCGCTGCCCGAAGAGCCCGCCGACTTCGACGAGTTCTGGCGCGACACCCTCAAGGAGGCGGCGCAGGCGGACCCGTTGGTGAGCGCGGTTCCGGTGGCGTCGGGACTGCGGCTGACAGAGACTTGGGACGTGACGTTCCGGGGCTTCGCGGGCGACCCGGTCCGCGCCTGGTTCACCCGCCCCGCCGGGGTACGGGAACCCCTCCCCGCCGTCGTCGAGTACGCGGGCTACGGCCGTGGCCGCGGTCTCCCGCACGAGCGCCTGACCTGGGTGAACGCCGGATACGCGGTGCTGCTCATGGACAACCGCGGCCAGGGCGACCAGTACGGCAGCGGCGGCGCCACCCCCGACCCGCACGCCCAGGCGCCCGGCGGTCCCGGCCCCATGGTCCGCGGCCTGCTCGACCCCCGCGACTATCACTACCGCCGCCTCATCACCGACGCCGTCCGGGCGGTCGGCGCGGTCCGCGCCCTGCCCGGCGTGGACGCCTCCCGCACGGTCGCCGTCGGCAACAGCCAGGGCGGCGGCCTCGCCGTGGCCGTCGCGGGACTCGTCCCCGACCTGGCCGCGGCCCTGGTCACCGCCCCGCTCCTGTGCGGCGTCCGCCGCGCCCTCGACCTCACCGACGCACACCCGTACGGCGAGATCAGCACCTACCTCTCCGTCCACCGCGGCGCGGCGGAGGCCGCGTACCGCACCCTGTCCTACGTCGAGGGCATCTCCTTCGCCCGCCGCGCCCACGCCCCCGCCCACTTCGGTGTCGGTCTGCGTGACACGGTCTGCCCGCCGAGCGGCGCGTACGCCGCCTTCAACCGCTGGGCCGAGCTGTCCGGCGCCGCCCCCCGCACGGAGCTCCACGCCTACCCGTACAACGGTCACGAAGGTGGCGACGCGGTCCATGTGCGGCGCCAACTCGACTGGCTGGCTGCGTTGTTCAGCGGGTCGCCGATGTGAGCCGTGGTCGGTCCGACGCCGTCCCGGCAGGACCGCTCGCCCTCGCGGAACGACGGCGGGGCGGCGTCGGGGTCCGCACCCCACCCGCGGTCGGGCGCGCCGGCGAGCGTGTAGTCGAGGCGACCGCCGTCCCGCACGAAGGAGGCGGGCAGCCACGGCCGTTCACTGACCCGTCCGTCCACCCGCAGGGAGCGGATGTACGGCGAGCCGGCGGCGGCGCCGTCCGCCCGGACGGAGATGTCGTTGCCGTCCGGGCGGTCGATCTCGATCCGCGGGAACAGCGGTGAGGCGAGGACGAGTTCGGCGCGGGAGGGGACCTGCGGGTACATGCCGAGCGCGGAGAAGACGTACCAGGCGGACATCGCCCCGAGGTCGTCGTTGCCGGGGATGCCGTCCGGCCGCGTCGACCACAGCTGCCGCATGGCGGCGCGCACGGTCTCCTGCGTCCGGTAGGGCGCACCCGCGTAGACGTACAGGTAGGGGACGTTGATCGACGGCTCGTTGGCCAGCTCGGACTTCTCGCCGCCGCTCCCGGTGAAGGCCCAACTGCCGTCCGCGGCGTGGAAGAAGGCATCGAGCCGGTCGAGGGCCACGCCCCGCCCGCCCATCGCGGCGAAGAGCCCCGCCGGATTGTGCGGGACCATCCAGGTGTACTGCGCGGCGGTCCCCTCCACGAACCCGTTGCCGGTGTCCGGGGTGAAGCCGCTGACCCAACTGCCGTCGGCCTCGCGGTCGGCGATGTAGCCGCCGGTCGGGTGGGCGGCGCTGTCGAAGTTGTTCTGCCACCACTGTGCACGCCGGGCGAACTCGGCGGCGGTATCCCGCTCCCCCGCCGCCGCGGCGAGCCGCGAGAGGGCGAAGTCGGCGCCGGACATCTCCAGCGTCTCCGCGGCACCGCCCCAGGCGTTGGACACGGACGGCATGTAGTGATGTCGCAAGTACCGGTCGAGGGACGGCCGTTGACCGACGGAGAGCACGGGCCGCCCGGCCGCGGAGAGGTCCTGCGGGGTCGGTACGGTCGCCGCCCGGACCAGCGAGTCCAGTGCGCCGCGCAGATCGAAGTCGGTCCCGCCGAAGGCGTGGATGCCGGCCAGGGCGACGGTCGACGGGTCGCCGTTCATGACGTGCGTGCCGGCCGCCCCGTGCAGCCAGCGGTCCCAGATCCCGCCGTTCTGCCGGGCGAGTTCGTACAGCGACTGGGCGATGTCGGACCCGGTGCGCGGCTGGAGGAGCGTGAGCAGCTGGAGCTGGTCGCGGTAGACGTCCCACCCGGAGAAGGTGCCGTACTGGGCCCGCCGCCGGGTCCTGTGCACCTGTCCGTCGGCGCCGCGGTAGCGGCCGTCGGCGTCGCTGATGACGTTGGGGTGGAGGAGGGAGTGGTACAGGGCCGTGTAGAAGGTGGTCCGTTCGGCGTCCGTGCCGCCGCCGACCCGGACGGCGGAGAGGTCCTCGCGCCAGGCGCGGCGGGCCGCCTCTCGCACGTCGCCGAAACCGCGGTACGGCGGGTTCTCCGCCGCCAGGTTCGCCTCGGCGCCCGCCCGGCCGACGTACGAGATGCCTACTTTGACGTTCACCGGCCCGGCGCCCGGCGCGAACTCGACGTATCCTCCCGCCCCCTTCCCGGCGACCGGCCGGCCGGCGCCGCCGGAGCCCGCGAAGCCACCGGTGCCGCCGCTCACCGCGAGGGACCCGGGGTCGAGCCGGCCGTCCCGCCAGGTGCCCGCCGCCTTGAAGGCGCGGTCGAAGCGGGCGGTGAAGTGCAGGGTGTAGTAGGCGCGGCGGCCCTCCGGGTCGAGGTGGCCGCAGAAGTTGCCGGAGGTGACGGAGCCGGAGACGGTACGGGTCGCCGGGTCGATCTCGACCGTCGAATCCGTCGAACCCACCTCGGAGTTGGCGGTACGGATCAGCAAGGAGGCGGGCCGGTCGGCCGGGTAGGTGAAGCGGGCCGCGCCGGTGCGGGCGGTGGCCGTGAGGTCGGCGGTGACGCCGGACGCGAGGGTGACCCGGTAGTGGCCGGGTTCGGCGGTCTCGTCGGCGTGGTCGAAGTCGGCGGCGTACACCGTGTCCCCGGTGTCGCTCGCGGGCGAGGAGGCGACCTGTCCGGCGTAGGGGAAGAAGGGGATGTCGCCGCTGCCGCCCGCGCATCCCGTCCCGGACATGTGGGTGAGGCTGAAGCCCCGGATGCGGGCGGCGTCGTAGTGGTAGCCGCCCGGGGCCGCTGTGCGGGTGGCGTCGCCACGGGTGTTCTCGGGGCTCCAGGAGAGCATGCCGAACGGGGTGACGGCGCCCGGGAAGACATTGCCGCCGTTCCTGGTGCCGATGAGGGGGTCGACGTAGCGGGTGGGGTCGTCGAGGAGTCCGGGGCGCGAGGGAGGTTGCGGGGACTCGGGGTGCGCGGGCACGACACCGGCGAAGGCCAGCGTCACAACGGCGGCGAGCATCAGGGGCATCACGTGCGTCAGCCGTACCACGCGGAGTCGCGGCCGGACGGGCGACGGCACGGCGGCACCACCTGGATGGATCAACCCAACTCGTTTGACGTGGTGGTCCGTTGACACGATAGGATGAGGTTTAGACCTCTCGACAACGTTGTCCGACCAGCGACGGTGTCGCCGTCCAGAGCCACTCCACCCCCGGGCAGGGACTCCCCCTCACCTGCCCGGACGTGCGGACCCGGTGGGGGTGTCCACCGGGTCCGCGCGCGGCGGCTCGGGTCAGCCGGGGGTCAACCGACCCGACAGGGCAGCGTGGTGGCCGTGTCACCGCCGGAGCCGGTCACGACGTACCCGAACGTGGTGCTCTGTCCTGGGCTCAACGAACCGTTCCAGTCGGCGTTGTGGACCATCACGTCCTGTCCGGTGTAGGTCGCGTTGCCGTTCCAGAGGCTGTCGACCTTCTGGCCGCCCGGGAGCGTCCAGTCGACCATCCAGCCCAGCATCGGGACGTCGCCGGAGTTGGTGACGGTCACCTCGGACTGGTAACCGCCGCTCCAACTGCCGGTCGTCTTGCGGGTGGCGGTGCAGGTGCCGGGGACCGGGTCGGTCGGATTGCCCGGCTCATGGATGCCCGTCACCTCGCCGTTGCCGCCGTCGAAGACGACGTCGGAGCAGGAGTAGAAGGTCTCCGCGCTGTCCGAGCGCTGCCACACCATGTAGATGATGTGGCGGCCCGACTTGTTCGACGGAAGCTGCCCGGTCCAGGAGTAGTTGGCCTCGACCGTGCCCGGGGTGCCGTTGAGCGGCGGGTGGTCCGCGGAGAGGAAGGGCTGGTCCTCCATGTCGTTCCAGGTGAGGGTCTTCTTCGGGTCGAAGCCGTCCTTGGTGACGTAGACGTAGAACCAACCCGGGTGCGCAGCCCAGGCGTTGTAGGAGAAGTCGACGGTCGCGCCCGAGGTGAGGTGGGTCAACGGCCAGTCGTCGCGGGGGGCGTTGAAGCCGGTGAAGTTGGTGTTGCCGCCACTGCACAGCTCGCCGTCCGGCACGAAACCGCGGGTGCGGCCGGCGCCGTCGGAGCGGAGCACCGAGAACCAGTTGTAGAACGGCGTGGTACCACTGACGGCTTGGGCGTTCTTGCAGGCCGGGTTGACCGGCTTGATCTCACCGGTGTCGGTCAGCGCGTCCTGCCAGCACAGGAAGGTGCGGCTGCCGGGCTTCATCGGGGTGCCGTGGGCCTGCGCCTGCCCGCCGGCCGTCACGACCAGGGCGACGGCGGGGACGGTGGCGAGCAGGGAGACCAGGACGAGGAAGAGGGCTCTGGCGCGGGTGGGGAGCGCCAGCGCGGCGAGGGCTGTTAATCGGCGCCCCGGAGACGCCGCCGACTTTGTCAGGATCATGACAGTCCAGTCCGTTCCTTGAAGTACGGGCCGTACGGATGCGTGCGTGCGGTGAGCGGGGCGGGCCGATCCCTTCGGGCAGGTTCCGGTCCACCCGTATGGGAGCGCTCCCACCCCGCCTGTTGCGGAAGGTAGCGCGAACGGGGGCGGGTGTAAACGGTTGGCGCGGGAGGGTTCGGGGTCAACGGTGTTCCATGGAGTCGCCGGTTCGGGTGGCGGTACCTTCGTACGTAACGATCACGCCGCGTATCGGCGTCCAGACCGGCGTCCATGGGAGCAGTGATGACGACGCCCGGCGGGGACAGGCCACCGCGGACACCTGGATGTTCCCGCCGGCCGACGGCTGGACCTTCGACCAGGTCTAAGACTTGGAGCTGCCCTTCGACTGGGAACTCGTGGACGGACGGATCGTGGTCCGAGGACAGACCAAGTCTTGGCACAACCGTGTGCGGGACAAGATCGTGTCCGGTCCAGAGGCGGTTCGTACCCAGCCGTACGAGGTCGTGGCCGAGCAGTGCGTGATGGTCGACGCCCAGAACACGCCCAAGCCCGATGTGATCGTCTTCGACCCCCGGGAGCTGGACTTCTTCGAGCTCGAGTGTGTCCCGGTGGGGAAGGTCGCCCTCGTCGTGGAGGTCGTCTCTCCTGGCTCCCGCCAGGACGACCGCGTACGCAAGCCCGCGTTGTTCGCCACCAACAAGGTCCCGTACTACTGGCGCGTCGAACTGGACCGCAACCAGAAGCTCGCGGTCCACGAGTACTGGCTCAACGCGGACACCCTTACGTACTTCCCCGCGCCCTCGCACCCGGTGCACCACGACAAGCTCGTCACCGAGTTGCCGTTCCCCGTCGAGATCGACCTCGACGGCCTCGTCGGCTTCTGACCCCGGCGGGCGTCCCGGTCACACCGGATACGCCCCCTGGAAAGCCAGCCGCTCCTCCGCCCCCTCCCCCACTTCCGTCAACAGGTCGTCGAGGTCGAGGAACTCCTCCCACGCCGACCGCCCGCTCGCCTCGGCCAGCGTCCTGACCACCAGGTCCTCCAGCTCCGGGACGCGTTTGTTCTTCCACGCCTTGTCGGCGAGGCTGACCAGCAGGTCCTCGATGCCGACGTCCGGCGCGGTCCAGCTCGCATGGGTGGCGGCGAAACGGGCCAGGGCCGGGGCGACGCCATGGCGCAGCAGCAGCTCGCGGCCGGCCGCCTCGTGCGCCGAGCCGGGGCCGGAGAGTTCGGCGGTGTGCACGGTCTTGCCGATGTCGTGCGTGGCCGCGCCGAACAGCACGGCCTCGCGGTCGACCGGGAGGTGAGGATGCCGTCGCGCCAGCCACTCCACGAGGCCGTACGCCACGTCGTGCACCGCTCTCAGGTGCGCGGCCAGTCGAGGCGGCGCGTCCAGCTCCCGCAGCAGTTCCGCCGCCCGGTCCGGCAATGGGCGGAGAGGCGGGTCGCCGGGGTCGCGCAGGGCCCGGAGGAGGAGGTCGGGGGAGGTCACGCGGAAAGGGTACGGCTACGGCGGCACCGGCCGGACGGCCTCCACGGCGGTCGCCGGGCCCGGCAGGGCGCCGTGCGGAGCGTGCACCACGGCGGTCGCCTAGCCCGGCAGGGCGCCGTGCAAAGTGTGCACCGCGGCGGTCGCCGGGCCCGGCAGGGCGCCGTGCAAAGTGTGCACCGCGGCGGTCGCCGGGCCCGGCAGGGCGCCGTGCGGAGCGTGCACCGGGGCTGGGTGTCGACCGGGTCGAGGTGCATCGAACCCGTCTCAGGCCCCCTGTCCCGCCCGCGCCCCCTCCGCCGACAGCGCCACCGGGCTCTCCGCCGCCGCGGGCAGCCGTACCGTGAACTCCGTCCGTCCCGGCGTGCTTTCCACGTCGATCCGCCCGCTGTGTGCCGCCGTGATGGCCGCGACGATGGCGAGGCCGAGGCCGGAGCCCCCCGAGGCGGCGTCCACGCGGGTGCGGGAGGCGTCGGCGCGCGTGAACCGCTCGAAGACCGTGGGCAGAAGGGCGGGCGGGATGCCGGGGCCGTTGTCGCGGACCCGTACGACACACTGGGCGTCCCCGGTCTCCACGACCGCGACGACGGTCGTGCCCGGGGGCGTGTGCATGCGCGCGTTGGCCAGCAGGTTGGCGACCACCTGGTGCAGACGGCCCGCGTCACCGGTGACCAACGGGTCGGCGCCGAGGCGGAGTTCGAGCTGCCAGTCATGGCTGTCGCCCGCGGCCCGCGCGTCCCACACCGCCTCGGCGACCAGCGCCGCCACATCGACCTCGGCGGACTCCAGCGGGCGGCCCTCGTCGAGCCGGGCCAGCAGCAACAGGTCCTCCACCAGGCCGGTCATCCGGGCCGACTCGGCGGAGACGCGGCGCCAGGCCGTCCCGGGCTCGATGCGGTCCGTGCCGCGGTTCATCAGTTCCGCGTACCCGGCGATGGAGGCGAGGGGGGTGCGGAGTTCGTGGCTGGCGTCGGAGAGGAAGCGGCGCATGCGTTCCTCGGTGCGCTGGCGTTCGGTCAGCGACGACTCGACGTGGTCGATCATGCGGTTGAGGGCCGCGCCGACCTGGCCGGCCTCGCTGTCGGGGTCGGTGTCGTGTTCGGGGACGCGGGTCAGACCGCCCACCCGGCCGCTGCCGAGCGGGGCGCGGGAGACCTCGACCGCGGTGCCGGCGACCCGGCCGAGGGGGCGCAGTTGGCGGCGGATGACGACCGCGCACACGCATCCGGCGACGGTGAGCCCGACGGCCGCGATGACCACCTCCGCGACGACCATCCCGTTGATCATCTGCCGCACGTCGTCCATCGGGATGCCGACGAGGACGCGGACACCGTCGCGCTCGACCGCGGTGATCCGGTACGTGCCGAGGCCGGGAACGGTCCGGGTGTGCATCGAGCCGTCGGCCGCGATGCCCGCGAGGGCGGCGCGCTGGGCGGCGGTGAGCTGCTGTGCCGTGAACTCCCTCTCCACGACCGCGGCGCTGACGATGTCGCCGTCGTCGTCGAGCCGGGCGGCCACCATGCCGGTCGGGTGGCCCTGCTCGTGCAGGAAGCCCAGGTCGTCCGCGAGTTGGGGCCGCAGTGCGGCACCGCCGAGGCAGCGCGCGGCGGAGTTCTCCACTCGTTCGTCCACGTTGCCGTAGAGGTAGGCGCGTTGGACGAGCACGGTGGTCAACGCCATCGCCGCGCAGACGGCGGCCAGGGCGAGCGAGATGAACAGGAGCAGGCGCGAGCGCATCGAGCGCAGGCGCCGCCGGGCGGTCATCCGCCGTCCTCCGCCGGCCGGATGGTGTAGCCGAGGCCGCGCACGGTGTGGATCATCGGCGCCCGGCCGCGGTCGATCTTGCGGCGGAGGCTGGAGATGTAGACCTCGACGAGGTTGCCGCCGCAGTCGAAGGAGGTGCTCCAGACGTGGTCGATGATCTGGGCCTTGCTCAGCACCTGGCGCGGGTGGTCCAGCAGCAGGCCGAGCACGTCGAACTCCTTGGCGGTGAGCTGGATCGGCGCGCCCGCGCGGTGCACCTCCCGGGTCTCCTCGGTGAGGACCAGGTCGCCGAGGACCCGGACGGACGCGTCGGCGGGGTTCTGCCGGGCGCCGGCCCGGCGCAGCAGTCCGCGCAGCCGCAGGACGACCTCCTCCAGGGAGAAGGGCTTGGTGACGTAGTCGTCGGCGCCGGCGCCGAGTCCGTCGAGCCGGTGCTCCAGGGCGTCGCGCGCGGTGAGCATGAGGACGGGCAGCCTCGGGTTCTCGTGCCGCAGGCGGCGCAGCACCTGGAGGCCGTCGAGGTCGGGGAGCATCCCGTCGAGGACGACGGCGTGCGGGGCACAGCCGCGGGCGACCTCCAGCGCGGTCTGTCCGTCCGGCGCGGGGTAGGCCCGCCAGCCCGCCTCCTCGACGGCCGCGGAGAGCACGTCGGTGAGCGCGGGCTCGTCGTCGACGATGAGCACGCGGACGCGGCGGTTTCGGTACCCAGCGCTGCCAGTCATGTCCCGATCGTGTCCCGGTCCGCTGGGAGAACCCTGTGTTCCACCTGAGGCTGCGTGATGACCTGGGACGTTCGCGCTCGGGTACGGCGGAGGGCCGTGCCCCCGTCACCGGGAACACGGCCCTCCGAAGCCCTTGCGGACTACTTGCGGATCAGGCTGCGCAGCACGTACTGCATGATGCCGCCGTTGCGGTAGTAGTCGGCCTCACCGGGGGTGTCGATGCGGACGACCGCGTCGAACTCGACGCCCGTGTCGGTGGTGACCTTGACCGTGCTCGGGGTGGTGCCGTTGTTGAGCTCGGTCACGCCGGTGATGGAGAAGGTCTCCTCGCCGGTCAGGCCGAGGGAGTCGGCGGACTGGCCGGCCGGGAACTGCAGCGGCAGGACGCCCATGCCGATGAGGTTCGAGCGGTGGATGCGCTCGTACGACTCGGTGATGACGGCCTTGACGCCGAGGAGCGCGGTGCCCTTGGCGGCCCAGTCGCGGGACGAGCCGGAGCCGTACTCCTTGCCGCCCAGGATGACCAGCGGGGTGCCGGCGGCCTGGTAGTTCTGCGACGCGTCGTAGATGAAGGAGACCGGGCCGCCGTCCTGCGTGAAGTCGCGGGTGTAGCCGCCCTCGGTGCCCGGCGCGATCTGGTTGCGCAGGCGGATGTTGGCGAAGGTGCCGCGGATCATGACCTCGTGGTTGCCTCGGCGGGAGCCGTAGGAGTTGAAGTCACGACGCTCCACACCGTGCTCGGTGAGGTACTGGCCAGCCGGGGTGTCGGCCTTGATGGCGCCGGCGGGCGAGATGTGGTCGGTGGTGACCGAGTCGCCGAGCTTGGCGAGGACACGGGCGCCGGTGATGTCGGTGACCGGCGTGGTCTCCATCGTCATGCCGTCGAAGTACGGGGGCTTGCGGACGTAGGTCGACTCGGCGTCCCACTCGAAGGTGTCGCCGGTCGGGATCGACAGCGCCTGCCACTGGGCGTCGCCCGCGAAGACGTCCTGGTAGGACTTGGAGAACATGTCCTCGCCGATGGCGTTGGCGACGACGTCGTTGACCTCGGCCTCGGTGGGCCAGATGTCGGCCAGGTAGACCGGCTTGCCGTCCTGGTCGGTGCCGAGGGCGTCCTTGGTGATGTCCACCTTCATGGAGCCCGCGAGGGCGTACGCGACGACCAGCGGCGGGGAGGCCAGGTAGTTCATCTTGACGTCGGGGTTGATCCGGCCCTCGAAGTTGCGGTTGCCGGAGAGGACCGAGGTCACGGCCAGGTCGTGGTCGTTGACGGCCTTGGAGACCTCCTCCGGCAGCGGGCCGGAGTTGCCGATGCAGGTGGTGCAGCCGTAGCCGACGAGGTTGAAGCCAACCTTGTCGAGGTACGGCGTCAGACCGGCCTTGTCGAAGTAGTCGGTGACGACCTTCGACCCCGGGGCGAGGGTGGTCTTGACCCAGGGCTTGCGGGTCAGGCCCTTCTCCACGGCCTTCTTCGCGACGAGCGCGGCGGCGACCATGACGTACGGGTTGGAGGTGTTGGTGCAGGAGGTGATGGCCGCGACCGTCACCGCACCGTGGTCGATCTCGTACGTCGAGCCGTCGGGGGCGGTCACGGTGACCGGGTTGGACGGGGCGCCGTTCGGGGCGACGGCCGGGGCGTCGGAGGCCGGGAAGGACTCCTGGCCCGCCTCGTCGACGACGTCGACGTAGTTGCGGACGTCCAGCTTGAACTGCTCGGCGGCGTTGGCGAGGACGATGCGGTCCTGCGGACGCTTCGGACCGGCGATCGACGGGACGACCGTCGACAGGTCCAGCTCCAGCTTCTCGGAGAAGTCGGGCTCGGCGGCCGGGTCGAGCCAGAGGCCCTGCTCCTTGGCGTACGCCTCGACGAGCGCCAGCTGCTGCTCGCTGCGGCCGGTCAGCTTCAGGTAGTTGATGGTCTCGGCGTCGATCGGGAAGATCGCGGCGGTGGAGCCGAACTCCGGCGACATGTTGCCGATGGTGGCGCGGTTCGCGAGCGAGGTGGCGGCGACGCCCTCGCCGTAGAACTCGACGAACTTGCCGACCACACCGTGCTTGCGGAGCATCTCGGTGATGGTGAGCACGAGGTCGGTGGCGGTGGTGCCCGGGGTGAGCTCACCGGTCAGCTTGAAGCCGACGACGCGCGGGATGAGCATCGAGACCGGCTGGCCGAGCATCGCGGCCTCGGCCTCGATGCCGCCGACGCCCCAGCCCAGCACACCGAGGCCGTTGACCATGGTGGTGTGCGAGTCGGTGCCGACGAGGGTGTCGGGGTAGGCCTGGCCGTTGCGGACCATGACCGTACGGGCCAGGTGCTCGATGTTGACCTGGTGGACGATGCCGGTGCCCGGGGGGACGACCTTGAAGTCGTCGAAGGCGGTCTGGCCCCAGCGCAGGAACTGGTAGCGCTCCTTGTTGCGGCCGTACTCCAGGTCGACGTTCTGCTTGAAGGCGTCGGACGTGCCGAACTTGTCGGCGATGACGGAGTGGTCGATGACCATCTCGGCCGGGGACAGCGGGTTGACCTTGGCCGGGTCGCCGCCGAGGGCCTTGACGGCCTCACGCATGGTGGCGAGGTCGACGACACAGGGGACGCCGGTGAAGTCCTGCATGATCACGCGGGCGGGCGTGAACTGGATCTCCTGCGACGGCTGGGCCTGGGAGTCCCAGTTGCCGAGAGCACGGATGTGGTCGGCGGTGATGTTCGCGCCGTCCTCGGTGCGGAGGAGGTTCTCCAGCAGCACCTTCAGGCTGTACGGAAGGCGAGCCGAGCCTTCCACCTTGTCCAGCCGGAAGATCTCGTACGACTCGTCGCCCACCTGCAGCGTGCTGCGGGCGTCGAAGCTGTTCGCCGACACGACAGTCTCCTTCATTGATGTGCGCGTTCCCACCGCATCCTGCCGCCACGACGACTTGGCCGATCCGCTAAGGTAAGGCTAAGTTAGGTAACCCTAAGCGGGGTGGCGGCTGCGGTACGCCTCGGCAGATATCTCGATGTCGAGATAACTCTAGTACATGGGGTCGGAATGGTCATGCCCGCCCTCCGTTTGTGACACCTCACACGACCGGGCCGGTGGTGAAAGTCGCGTCGTACGCCCGAAGGGCGGGGCAGGCGGGACCTTCACCACAGGCCGTAGGCTCACCCGGTGATTATCCGGCGGGACGGCAGCTTCGGCGCGGGCAGGGCGAGGCGCTCGGGCGGTGGCGCGTGAACCGTGCCGACTGGGCCGTGAGGCATCTGCCCGAGATGACGGCCGGGCTCCGGCCCGCCCTGCGCGCCCACCTCGTCCACACCCTGCGCCCGGACGACCTCGCGGCCGCGGTGGCCGTCGACGACACCGCCCGACCGACCGGCCTGCATCTGCACGACGTGACGAGGGACGGCGTCCCGTATGTCGGCATCGAGCTGGCCGGGGGCCTCGGCGCGCTCATGCACGGCCCGCGGGTCGTCGCGTTCGGGGCCACCCGCGTCGCGTCGCTGCGCCGGCTCGCCGAACAGGACGCCGCCGGCGCCCGGACGGGCCTGGACAAGGCACTCCTCGGCCACTGGAGCAGCGCCCCCTTCGACCACGGCGTCATGGAGACGTCCGAGTTCGAGCTGCGGGCCGACGGTACGGGCTGGAGCCTGCTGGCCAACCTCGGCGGGGAGTGGGTCGCACGGCTGACGTGGCGGTGCCCGGCGCCGGGGCTGCTGGAGTTGCGGACGGAGGACGGGCAGGAGTCACGGCACCGGTACCTCGTCACGGCCGCCCCGGTGGCATCGGTCACTTTCGAGGAGCCGGTGGAGTTCTGCCATCAGTACGCCAAGTCGGGGTAGCCGACAGGTACGTTCCAGACCCCCCGGAGGGAGGCGTACGCATGCCCCTGACGTTCCGCAAGAGTTTCCGCATCCTGCCCGGCGTACGGCTGAACATCAACCGGCGCTCCTGGTCCATCACCACGGGCGGCGGAAAGAGCGGTCCACGGCACACCCACAGCAGCACCGGACGTCGTACGACATCGGTCGATTTGCCCGGACCTTTCGGATGGCGCCGCACCCGTACACATAAGCGGCATTGACGGACCATCACCCGAATGGTCCCGCCGGGATGTGCCATCTCATATCTGAGATAGCCTCAACCTCATGGCAGACGATTACCTCGTACGCATCGGCAAGCTCATCCGTGACGCCCGGCAACACCGTGGCTGGACACAGTCGCAGCTCGCGGAGGCGCTCGGCACCAGCCAGAGCGCGGTGAACCGCATCGAGCGCGGCAACCAGAACATCAGCCTTGAGATGATCGCTCGCATCGGTGAAGCGCTGGACAGCGAGATCGTCTCTCTGGGCTACGCGGGCCCGATGCATCTGCGGGTCGTCGGCGGGCGCCGGCTCTCCGGCGCCATCGACGTCAAGACCAGCAAGAACGCGTGCGTGGCACTGCTGTGCGCCTCCCTGCTCAACCGGGGGCGCACGGTGCTGCGCCGGGTCGCCCGCATCGAGGAGGTCTACCGCCTGCTGGAGGTGCTCAACTCCATCGGCGTGCGCACCCGCTGGATCAACGACGGCGTCGACCTGGAGATCGTGCCGCCCGCCGAGCTGGACATGGGCGCGATCGACGCGGACGCGGCCCGCCGCACCCGCTCGATCATCATGTTCCTCGGCCCGCTGCTGCACCGCATGGACCGCTTCAAGCTGCCGTACGCGGGCGGCTGCGACCTCGGCACGCGCACCATCGAGCCGCACATGATCGCGCTGCGCCGCTTCGGCCTGGACATCGCGGCGACCGAGGGCCTCTACCACGCACAGGTGGACCGCGCGATCTCCCCCGGCCGTCCGATCGTGCTGACCGAGCGCGGCGACACCGTGACCGAGAACGCGCTGCTGGCCGCCGCGCGGCACGACGGCGTCACCGTCATCCGCAACGCGTCCTCCAACTACATGGTCCAGGACCTCTGCTTCTTCCTGGAGGCGCTCGGCGTCAAGGTCGAGGGCATCGGCACCACGACCCTGACCGTGCACGGCGTGCCGACCATCGACGTCGACGTCGACTACTCCCCCTCCGAGGACCCGGTCGAGGCGATGAGCCTGCTGGCGGCGGCGGTGGTCACGGAGTCGGAGCTGACGGTCCGGCGCGTCCCCATCGAGTTCCTGGAGATCGAGCTCGCGGTCCTGGAGGAGATGGGCCTCGACCACGACCGCACGCCGGAGTACTTCGCCGACAACGGCCGCACCCGCCTGGTCGACCTGACGGTCCGCCCGAGCAAGCTCGAAGCGCCGATCGACAAGATCCACCCGATGCCGTTCCCGGGCCTGAACATCGACAACGTCCCGTTCTTCGCGGCCATCGCGGCCTCCGCGCAGGGCCAGACGCTGATCCACGACTGGGTCTACGACAACCGGGCGATCTACCTGACGGACCTCAACCGCCTCGGCGGGCGGCTGCAGTTGCTGGACCCGCACCGCGTCCTGGTCGAGGGCCCGACCCGCTGGCGCGCCGCCGAGATGATGTGCCCGCCGGCCCTGCGCCCCGCCGTGGTGGTCCTGCTGGCGATGATGGCGGCAGAGGGCACGTCCGTGCTGCGGAACGTGTACGTCATCAACCGGGGGTACGAGGATCTGGCGGAGCGGCTCAACTCCGTCGGGGCGCAGATCGAGATCTTCCGCGACATTTGATGCGAGGGTGCCGCCGCATCCCGTCTGACCTGTGCTCAACCGGTCAGGTAGGGGTGGGGCGGCATCTCTGGGATGTCTCCGGGACTTCGGGCCTGCGGCGGGCTACTAGCCCTGCTCCACTGGGGCCGCGCTGAAGATCCCGAAGCTCTGACGCCCGCCCGGTCGAGGCTCATCCGCCTTCCGGCACCCGCCGCCACTCCACCCAGGCGCTTTCCGAGGGGGCGCCGGCGAGGGGACTGCGGTGACCGGCGCGGAAGAACGCCGTCCCGGGAAACGGCTCGTACCGCGGCGCCGGCGGCTTCGCCGGACCGGCCGTCGGCAGTTGCGGTTTCCGCCCCACGGAGATCTTGAGGGCGTTGAGGGACAGCGGAACAGCCACGGTGGTCCAGTGCGCTGCCGCGATGGACGTCAGGGTGTCGCCCGGCTCCATGACGTCGGTACCGGATCCGGCGCCCGGAGCGGTTCCCCCGTAGGCGGGGCTGGGCCTGCCGGGCACGATCCCGGTCTCGATGCCCCCCGGCTCCCAGTGGTCCTGGCCGGGGATCTGGGAGTGCCCGCAGTGGCCGCCCTCTTTTTCTCCCAGGTGAATCTGGGACGCTCCGTCGCGGCGGCAGCGGTGGCGGGCGGGGCCCCGACGGGCCACACGTCCGGGACACCGTGCGCGCGTGTCGCGGCCGGCAGCCTCCGGAAGTCCGGCTACGCCTCCGGGCCGAAACCCTTCGTCCACAGGGAGGCGGCACGTCCCAGGACCTCGATCTGGATACAGACCTTGCCGGTTCGGTTCGTGCCGTGCGTGCCGTCGCTCTTCAGCGCTCCCGAGGACAGGTTCAGGGGCGGGACGCGGTCGGCGCGCGCCCCGGATCCGGCCGGGAGCAGTGGGGGCGGGTGAGGGGGAAACCAGCCGAGGCCCGGAAGCCGCCTCGGTTGATCCGGTCCCGCTGGGCCGGAGCAGCCCATCCGTTACCGCAGGCGCCGACGGAGACGAACCGCGTCGTGCGGAGTTGCCCCCAAGCCCCGTGCAACTCCGCGCCTCTGTTTCGTGGTGCTAGTCAGTGACCGCTTCAAGCGGCACAGGAACCCAGCGACCAGGAGGAGAGAGTGCGTAAAGCCGTACTCGAAAACGTTGCTCCGCAGCCGGTCAGGGGCGGTCGAAGCGACACCGGTTCCCTGCCACCCCCACCCTGTCCGCCCCACCTCCGCAACGAAGGACCGCGCCGAGCGTCGATCGCTGCCCGAACGTGCAGGCCCAGGTCGGCGCACCACGCGCCGTGTTCGTGGTCGGTGGTGACCCGTACCGGGTGTGGGTGGACTCAGCCGACAACAGCCGTGACTGCATGGCCAGTTACTACCTGAACCATCAGACCGACCGGATGGAAGGGCTGCTCCTGTGCTGAAAGCGAGACCTGACATGACACGTTCCAGACCCGCCGCCCGCGGCATCCTGGTGACCCTGCTGACCGCCGTGGCGCTGCTGACCGGCCTGCTCAGCCCCCTCGTCCCGGCCGCGCGGGCCGATGACCCGGTGTGCACAAAGGTCACCATCATCGGTGTACGCGGGTCCGCTGAGGGCTACGAGGGCCCATACGGGATGGGCAACACCGCGGGGCCCGCTGCACAGGCCGCCGCCGACCTCCTGGTGTCCCATTACGGGCACGCCCGCTCCGACATCTCGACCACCACTCTGGTCTACCCCGCCGTCGCTCCGGAGGACATCTTCCACTGGTGGGACTCGGTCAAGACCGGCGCGGAAGCGCTGGACACCCTGGTGACGAACACCTACCAACGCTGCCCGTCGACGCGGATCGGCCTGGTCGGCTACTCACAGGGCGCCGGCGCCATCAACATGGGGATGCACCTGATCTCCGAGCGTCACGGTCACGTCGCCCAGGCCGTCCGCGGTGCCCTGCTCATCGCCGACCCGTTCCGTGACGGACGCCAGTCCTACGCGCAGAACATCACCGACAGCGGGCGCATGGTCAGTGGCAACGGGCTGCGCGGCATGCTGCGCCGACAGGCGGTGCCGATCAGCTTCCAGGGCGTCACCCGCGACATCTGCCGTGACGGCGACGGAGTATGCAGCACGATCTACGAGGAGACCGTGCAGTCCGTCATACAGGCCAAGCTCACCTCGGCCACCCACACCAGCTACATGAACTGCTGCAGCGGCTTCAACGTCCTGCGCGAGTACGGCCAACAGCTGGGCTGGCGCCTCGCCCAGAACCCTGACGGCGGCGGTGGCACTCCGTCCGTGCCGCCCACTCCCGCCTGGAACCCCGGCAAGGACTGCGGTGTCACCGTCACCGCCCCGACCCAGGCCGCCGGATACGCGGTGCAGGCCGCGTGCTCGCAGGTCGCGGCCGGCACCTGGTACTCGTGGGGCGGAGGACACGGGCCGGCGCCTGGCGCGAGCTACGGCTTCGTCGACGTCTCCGACCCGGAGCGCAGCAAGAACGACCCGTACCGCAAGGGCTTCGACTGCTCGGGGCTGGTGCGCTGGGCCTGGTCCCAGGCGGTCGGCCACGACATGATCGGACAGCGCACCGCCGCCCAGGAGTTCGCCCTGCCCGCCGCGGCACGCTTCACCGCGGCCGACGGCACCGCGCCCCTCAAACCGGGCGACCTCGTGTTCTGGGGGTCCCCCATCCACCATGTGGCGATGTACCTGGGCGACGGCAAGGTCGTCGAGGCCCGCGAGTCCGACACCAAGATCATGGTCTCGGACTTCACCAGCCACCGGAACTACGTCGGCGCGATCCGCCTCTCGGGTGACGCGGCGGCACCGGGCGGCGGCGGCCCCAACAGCACCTGGGGCACGGACGTCAACGTCCGTTCCGCTCCCGCGCTGAGCGGTTCGGTCGTCACGACGTTCGCCGGCCCGACAGCCATCACGATCAAGTGCCAGAAGCACGGCGAGTCCGTGACCGCCGAGGGCTACACCAACGACGCCTGGTCCTACCTGCCCGACTACGGCGGCTGGGTCAACAACATCTTCGTCCAGGGCAAGGCCTGGCTCGATGGGATCCCGGCGTGCGACGGCGACCCCGGCGGTGGCTCAGGACGCCACAGCACCTGGGGCACAAGCGTCAACGTCCGCCCGCTGCCGTCCCGCGGCGGCACCCCGGTGGCGACCTTCTCCGCACCGATGTCCATCGTGATCCAGTGCCAGAAGCGGGCCGAGTCCGTGACCGCCGAGGGCTACACCAACGACGTGTGGTCCTACCTGCCGGACTACCGGGGCTGGGTCAGCAACATCTACATCCAGGGCCCGGAGTGGCTCGACGGCGTCCCGGCCTGCGACGGCAACACGGGCGGCGGCTCGGGCCAGTTCAGCACCTGGGGCACGGGGGTGAACACCCGTCAGCGTCCCAGCGTCTCGGCCCCGCTCGGTCCGGTGTTCTCCGGCCCGACGCGGGTCACCGTCTCCTGCCAGAAGCACGCGGAATCGGTGACCGCCGAGGGCTACACCAACGACGCGTGGTCCTACCTGCCGGACCACCAGGCGTGGATCAGCAACATCTTCCTCCAGGGACCGGCCTGGCTGGACGGGGTCCCCACGTGCGGCAGCAGCGGGACACCGGCCGGCAACGGCGGCCACCGGATGTGGGCCTCGGACGTCAAGGTCCGCAAGGACTCCTCCACCGCTACCGATGTCGTGCACACCTTCACCGCTCCGACCGACGTGCTGGTGACATGCCAGGCCCAGGGACAGTCGGTCACAGCCGAGGGCATCACCAACAGCGCCTGGTCCTACCTTCCGGACTACGGCGGCTGGATCAGCAACATCTTCCTCCAGGGACCGGCCTGGCTGGAGGACGTGCCGGCCTGCGGGACCACGCGACCGGGGAACCCACCGAACATGACGTGACGGCTCTCCCGCACTGAGGTGCACAGCGCGACGAGCGAGGCCCCCGGGCTGCTGATCGAGATGTCTGACGTCTCAACCACGCTGCTCGGGGGCCTCGTTGGCCTTCCAACCTGACGCATTCGGCTCGCCCACTGCTCGCACCCACCGGATCGTCCGCGTCTGCGAGCGACAGGGCGTGCCCATCCTTGGCGACCTTGCCTGTCAGGGCGGCGGCCCCTCAGAACTGCGTCGCGGCGCCGGCTCTTCCTCGTCAGCAGCACCATGTGACATAGTACTGGCGTGACCAAGCGACTGACCTGCGATGTCGTGGTAGTCGGGGCAGGGATGGTGGGCGCGGCCTGTGCCCTGTACGCCTCTCGCGCCGGGCTGGACGTCGCCGTGGTGGACCGCGGCCCGGTGGCCGGGGGCACGACCGGTGCGGGTGAGGGCAATCTGCAGGTCTCCGACAAGGAGCCGGGGCCCGAACTCGAACTCGCCCTGCTGTCCGGCAGGTTGTGGGCCGAGCTGGCGGCCGAGCCGGGGCTGGGGGCCGCTTTCGAGTACCAACCCAAGGGCGGTGTCGTCGTCGCCTCCACCCCCGAAGGGCTCACCGCCCTGGAGGAGTTCGCCGCCGGGCAACGAGCCGCCGGGGTCGAGGCGGTGAGCGTCGATCCTCATCGGCTCCGGCAGCTTGAGCCGTACTTGACACCGGACGTGGCCGGTGGCGTGCTCTACCCCCAGGACGCCCAGGTGATGCCGACCCTGGCCGCCGCCCATCTCCTACGGGCTTCAGGCGCACGCCTGTTGACCGGCTGGAACGTGATCGACGTACCGCGCGGCGCCGACGGTGCCGTGCGCGGCGTGCGCACTGACCGGGGCGAGATCCACGCGCCTACGGTCGTGAACGCGGCCGGCACCTGGGGCGGTGAACTCGCCGACCTCGCGGGCGTGCGCCTGCCCGTCCTGCCCCGGCGCGGTTTCGTACTGGTCACCGAGCCGCTGCCGTGCCGGGTGCGCCACAAGGTGTATGCCGCGGACTATGTGTCCGACGTGGCCAGTGACTCGGCGGCGCTGCAGACCTCGCCGGTGGTGGAGGGCACGGCCGCCGGGCCGGTCCTGATCGGCGCGAGCCGGGAGCGGGTCGGCTTCGACCGGTCCTTCTCGCTGCCCGCCGTACGGGCGTTGGCGGCGGGCGCGACCCGGCTGTTCCCGTTCCTGGAGGAGGTCCGGGCGATGCGCACCTACCTCGGATTCCGCCCGTACATGCCCGATCACCTCCCCGCGATCGGCCCCGATCCACGCGTCCCCGGTCTCGTCCACGCCTGTGGGCACGAGGGCGCCGGCATCGGACTCGCCACCGGCACCGGGCAGTTGATCGCCGAGGTGCTGAGCGGCAAGGCGCCCGAGCTGGATCTGACCCCGTTCCGTCCCGACCGCTTCGCCCCCACCGAGGAGGACGCGTGAACCCCCTGGAACTGGCCCAGGCCCGTCCCGGGCCCGCGTTCACCGTCACTCTCGACGGGCGCGAGATCGAGGCGCTGCCCGGTCAGACCGCCGCCGCCGCGCTGTGGACGGCCGGGATCATCTCCTGGCGGAGCACGCGCGGCGAGGGCCGGCCGCGGGGCGTCTTCTGCGGCATCGGCGTCTGCTACGACTGCCTGGTCACCGTCAACGACCGCCCCAACCAGAGGGCTTGTCTCGTTCCGCTGAAGCCGGGCGACGCGATCCGCACGCAGGAGGGGACAGGTCATGACGGCTGAACGGCCGCATCTGGCGGTGATCGGCGCCGGTCCCGCGGGGCTGGCCGCCACGCTGGCCGCCGCCCGGCACGGTGTACGGGTCACCCTCGTGGACTCGGCGCCCGAGGCGGGCGGCCAGTTCTACCGGCAGCCCGCGCGTGAGCTAGGCGCACGACGCCCCGAAGCCCTGCATCACGAGTGGCGGACGTGGCAGCGACTGCGGGATGGGCTGCGCACACATCAACAGCAGAGTTCTGTCACACACTTGACCGACCATCACGTCTGGCTCGTCGAGCGTCGCTCCGGCGGCTTCACCGTGCACGCGCTGCTGGGCCCGGAGCAGACCGAGCCCGTAGAGGTCCGCGCGGACGCGGTCCTGCTGGCCACCGGTGGCTACGAGAAGGTGCTGCCCTTCCCCGGCTGGACCCTCCCCGGTGTCGTCACGGCGGGCGGCGCGCAGGCCATGCTCAAGGGCACGCTCGCGGTGAGCGGACACACGGCCGTCGTCGCCGGGACGGGACCGCTGCTCCTTCCCGTCGCGACCGGGCTCGCGGCGGCGGGGGTCCGGGTGGCCGCGCTGGTGGAGTCCGCGCGCCCCGCGGATCTCGTACGACACGCCCGCGCGCTGGCCGCCCAGCCCGCCAAGCTCGCCGAGGGCGCCGGATACGCGGCGCGGTTGGCGCGGCACCGGGTGCGCACCCTGGCCCACCACACCGTGGTCGAGGCGCACGGCACCGACCGGCTGGCGGCCGTGACCGTCGCCGCGCTCGACGACGCCGGCCGGGTCCGGCCCGGCACCGGGCGCCGCATCCCCTGCGACACGCTCGCCGTCGGCCACGGCATGCTCCCGCACACCGACCTCGCCCAGGGCCTGGGCTGCCGGGTCGACAGGGTCGCGGTGCACGTGGACGACGAGCAGCGCACCGATGTGCCGGGGGTGTGGGCGGCGGGTGAGGCCACCGGGATCGGCGGTGCGGCTCTCTCGCTCGCCGAGGGGCACATCGCCGGACGGTCCGCCGCCGCGCGTCTGACGGGGGTCGAGCCGGACCCATGCGAGTGGGCCGGTGCCGCCCGTGCCCGAACCGCGCTGCGCAGGTTCTCCGCCGCGCTCGACGAGGTCTACGCGCCGCCCGCGCACTGGACCGAACAGGTCACCGACGACACCGTGGTGTGCCGCTGCGAGGAGGTCACCGGCGGCGCGATCCGCGAGGCCGTGACCGAGCTCGGTGCCGGGGACGTGCGGACCGTGAAGCTGCTGACGCGGGCCGGGATGGGCTGGTGCCAGGGGCGGATGTGCGGCTCCGCGGTCGCCGGGCTCGCCGGCTGCCCGGAGACGGCGGCGCGGCGGCCGTTCGCCCGGCCGGTACCGCTGGGCGTGCTCGCCCGGGCCGGGGAGCCCCGCGCTTCGGAGGACGACGGTCCCGGAGACGACGCCTAGCCTTTTGCCATCAGTGCTATGTCACACACCATGTGGAGGAGCCTTCCGATGACCATCACTCCCTCGTCCCGCCCCTGGCGCGGCGTCCTCGTCGCCACCGCCCTCCCCCTGAACGACGATCTCTCCGTCGACTACGACAAGTACGCCGAGCACTGCGCCTGGCTGGTCGAGAACGGCTGTGACGGCGTCGTGCCGAACGGCTCCCTCGGCGAGTACCAGGTGCTCACCCCGGAGGAGCGCGCCAAGGTCGTCGAGACGGCCGTGACCGCGATCGGCGGGGCGCGGGTGATGCCGGGGGTCGCCGCCTACGGCTCGGCGGAGTCCCGCCGCTGGGCCGAGCAGGCGCGCGACGCGGGCTGCGCCGCGGTGATGCTGCTGCCGCCCAACGCCTACCGCGCCGACGAGCGTTCGGTGCTGGCCCACTACGCCGAGGTCGCCAAGGCGGGCGTGCCGGTGGTGGCGTACAACAACCCCATCGACACCAAGGTCGACCTGGTGCCGGAGCTGCTGGCGAAGCTGCACGGCGAGGGTCACATCCACGCCGTCAAGGAGTTCTCCGGGGACGTCCGCCGCGCCTATCAGCTCGCCGAACTCGCTCCGGAACTGGACCTGTTGATCGGCGCCGACGACGTCCTGCTGGAGCTGGCGGTCGCCGGGGCGGTGGGCTGGGTGGCCGGCTACCCGAACGCGCTGCCGCGCGCGAGCGTCGAGCTGTACCGGGCCGCCGTCGCCGGGGACCTCGGCACCGCCAAGAAGCTCTACCAGCAGCTGCACCCGCTGCTGCGCTGGGACTCCAAGGTCGAGTTCGTGCAGGCCATCAAACTGTCCATGGACATCGTCGGCCGGCACGGCGGCGGCTGCCGTCCGCCGCGGGTGCCGCTGCTGCCCGAGCAGGAGGCCGCCGTGCGGGCCGCCACCGAGAAGGCCGTCGCCGCCGGACTCGCGTAACCCCCCGCAGCTCGCGAAGGAGACCGCACCATGCGCAGCAAACTCGTCCTGCACGCCGTCGACTCGCACACCGAGGGCATGCCCACCCGGGTGATCACGGGTGGTATCGGCTCGATCCCCGGCGCCACGATGAACGAGCGGCGGCTGTACTTCCGTGAACACCGCGACGACATCAAGCAGTTGCTGATGAACGAGCCACGCGGGCACTCCGCGATGAGCGGCGCGATCCTCCAGCCGCCGACCCGCCCGGACTGCGACTGGGGCGTGGTCTACATCGAGGTCTCCGGGTACCTCCCGATGTGCGGGCACGGCACGATCGGCGTCGCGACCGTGCTCGTGGAGACCGGCATGGTCGAGGTCGTCGAGCCCGTCACCACCATCCGGCTCGACACCCCGGCGGGACTCGTCGTCGCCGAGGTCGCGGTGGAGGACGGCGCCGCGAAGAACGTCACCCTGCGGAACGTGCCGTCGTTCTCCGTCGGCCTCGACCGCAAGATCACCCTCGCCGACGGGCGGACGGTGACCTATGACATGGCGTACGGCGGCAACTTCTACGCGATCCTGCCGCTGGAGCAGTTCGGTCTGCCCTTCGACCGTGCCCGCAAGGACGACATCCTCGCCGCCGGGCTGTCCCTCATGGCGGCGATCAACGCGGAGGAGGAGCCCGTCCACCCCGAGGACCCGTCCATCCACGGCTGCCACCACGTCCATCTGCTCGCCCCCGGCGCCACCGCCCGCCACTCCCGGCACGCCATGGCCATCCACCCCGGCTGGTTCGACCGCTCCCCGTGCGGCACCGGCACCAGCGCCCGCATGGCCCAGCTGCACGCGCGGGGTGAACTCCCCCTGCACACCGAGTTCGTGAACGAGTCCTTCATCGGGACCCGGTTCACCGGCCGCCTCCTCGGCACCACCGAGGTCGCCGGCCGCCCGGCCGTCCTGCCCAGCTTCACCGGCCGCGCGTGGGTCACGGGCACCGCGCAGTACCTGCTCGACCCGACCGACCCGTTCCCGGCCGGGTTCGTGCTCTAGGACCGTCGGTCAACGCCGGCGTGCGGCGCGTAGATACTGGTGGTGCGTGACATTGCACATCCGTGTCGCGACGCCCGCACGAGGAGATCCCCTTCATGGCCGCCACCCAGCCCACTCCGTCCGCCGCCGCTCCCCCGGCCCCCGCCCTGCCCACGCTGGGCGGCAAGAAGAGCAGCTACCGCGAGCGGGTCGCCGACGCGCTGCGGGCCGCGCTGATCGCCGGTGAGCTGCTGCCCGGCGCGGTCTACTCGGCGCCCGCCCTCGCCGCCCGGTTCGGCGTCTCGGCGACTCCTGTGCGCGAGGCCATGCTGGACCTGGCCAAGGAGGGCCTCGTCGACACGGTCCCCAACAAGGGGTTCCGGGTCAGCGAGGTCTCCGACCAGCAGCTCGACGAGTACACCCACGTCCGGGGTCTCATCGAGATCCCGACCGTGGTGGGGCTGGCCGGGACCGCCTCCCCGGTCCAGCTGGAGGCGCTGCGGCCCGCGGCCCGCGAGATCGTCCAGGCCGCCGCGGCCGGTGACCTCGTCGCCTATGTCGAGGCCGACACCCGCTTCCATCTCGGCCTGCTGGCCCTCGCGGGCAACGCCCACCTCGTCGAGGTGGTCCGCGACCTGCGGGCCCGCTCCCGGCTGTACGGGCTCACCGCCCTCGTCGAGGCCGGCCGCCTCCTCGCCTCCGCCGAGGAGCACCTCGAACTCCTCGACGCGCTGATCGCCCGCGACGAGCGGGCGGTGCACGAGGTCATGACCCGCCACCTCGGCCACGTCCGCGGCCTGTGGGCGGCCCGGCAACCGCGGGACCGCTGAACCCCGCGGGACCTCCGTGCCGCGCGACCGTACGAGGAACCCCGCACAAGCCCCCGGCGACGGAACTCGCCGCACGCCCGGCTCCCGTTCAGCCCGGCCGGCCCGTTGAGCCCCGTCCTCGGCAGGCGGCTCACCACCCGGGCCGCGGTCACGGTGCCCTGTCTGTACGCGGCCCTGTGGGCGGTCAACGCCGGAGCGGGTGCCAGCGGGCTGCCGCGTTCGCCCCGCCAGAAGCCGCTGTGCCAGAAGCGTCGGGACACCGGGCGTCCGGGGCGTCCGGTCCTCCTCCGTGAGCCGGAGGAGATGCCGCTGAACACGCAGTTCCTAGTGCCACGTCCGCGACCTGCTGCGGACGGCCGCGCGCGGCTGGTGGCGCCCCGCCTCGGCCGCCCGCCCCGCGTCAGCCCTCGTCCACCAGCGTGACGTCCTGCTGCTGCGCCGCGTGGAACCGGGGCAGCGGCAGGCCGCCGGACTCCTGGTTCAGCTCCATCACGGTCGCCTCGACGTGCGCCGCGCCGGGCTCCAGCGCGTCGGGGTCGACCTTGCCGGTGTTCTCCCAGCGGTGCTCGGCGCCGTCGCACACGGCACGGGTGCCGCCGATGCCGTGCCGGACGGACGGGGACTTCTGCCCCACGGAGGAACTCACGAAGGCGGGGCCCGTGTTGCCGAGGCAGCGGTAGGTGCCGGAGAGGGTGACGGTGCCGTTCTCGGCGAGGGTGCCGGTCGGGTCGACGGTCACGGTCTCGAAGGAGTCGGCGGCGGAAGCGGAGGCACCGGCGCCGGCCAGCAGGAGCAGCGCGGCGGCGAGGGCGGGACGTACGAGCACGGAATCTCCCGGGTCGGTGGAATGAAGGGCTTCCACTGGTACCGGTCGGGCGAGGCAAGGCGCGTGATCGTCACTCCTTCGGTGGCGAGTCCGCACCGGTCTTCCGGGATCGGTCCGGGAGTTGTCCGCGTGTTGTCACGGTTGCGGACAGGCCGTTCCGATGAGTTCACGGCGGGCGCATGGTCTATCCATACGGACGACCCGTACGGATCGTCCGCCCGATGTGGAGGTGCGCCATGTGTTCACACCAGCCTTCGTGCCCTTCCTCCGAAGCCGACGGTTCGCACATCGTGTCCGCCCACCCCGAGCAGGGGTGGAGCCTGTTGTGCGACGGCTCGATCGTGTTCGACGACTCCGGTGAGCTGCTGCCCGACGGCCGGGTCGTCGCGCCGCACCGGGTACCGCTGGCGATGGCGGCCTGAGCGCTAGGGCAGAACGGCGAATCCGTCCAGCTCCAGCATCGCCCGCTCGTCCCAGAGCCGGACCACTCCCACCACCGCCATCGCCGGATAGTCCCGGCCCGCCGACTCCCGCCAGATGCGGCCCAGTTCGGCCGCCCGGGCCCGGTACTCGGCGACATCCGTGACGTAGACCGTGACGCGGGCCAGATCCGCCGGGGTGCCGCCCGCCGCCCGCAGGGCCGCCAACAGGTTGGCCAGCGCCTTCCCGAACTGCTGGGGGAGCGTCTCCCCCACCACCTTGCCGTCGCCGTCCAGCGCCGTCTGACCGGCCAGGAACACCACCCGCGAGCCCGTCGCCACGACGGCGTGCGAGAACCCCGTCGGCGGGGACAGCTCGGGCGGGTTGATGCGCTCTGTGCTCACCGGGTTCCCTCCCGTTCCGCGTACAACTCCTTCGCGATGATGCCCCGTTGCACTTCGCTCGCCCCCTCGTAGATCCGCGGGGCGCGCACCTCGCGGTACAGGTGTTCCAGCAGGTGCCCGCGCCGCAGCGCCCGCGCGCCGTGCAGTTGGACGGCCTTGTCGACGACGTACTGCGCGGTCTCGGTGGCGAGCAGCTTCGCCATCGCCGCGCGCTTGGGGACATCCGGGGCGCCTTCGTCGTACGCCGTCGCCGCCGCGTACACCATGAGGCGGGCCGCGTCGGTGCGCAGGGCCAGTTCGGCGACCTCGTGGGCGACCGTCTGGAGGTCCTTCAGCTTGCCGCCGAAGGCGTCCCGTCGGGCGGTGTGGGCGAGGGTGGCGTCGAGCGCCGCCTGAGCCATGCCGACCGCGAAGGCGCCGACGCTCGGGCGGAAGAGGTTCAGCGTGCCCATCGCGACCCGGAAGCCCCGGTCCACGTCTCCGAGCAGGTCCTCGGCGGTGACGGGTACGGCGTCGAGGGCGAGGGTGCCGATGGGGTGCGGGGAGAGCATGTCGAGGGCGCTGCCGGTGAGGCCGGGGCGGTCGGCGGGGACGAGGAAGGCGGTCACGCCGCGGGCGCCCGCGGCACCGCCCGTCGTCCGGGCGAAGACCGTGTAGAAGTCGGCCTCGGGGGCGTTGGAGATCCAGCACTTCTCGCCGGTCAGCCGCCAGCGGGAGGTGCCGTCCGGCTCGGCGGTCAGTGACAGGGCCGCCGCGTCCGACCCGGCCCCCGGCTCGCTCAGCGCGAACGCCGCGACCGCGCTGCCCTCGCTCACCGCGGGCAGCCAGCGCGCCCGCTGCGCGGGGGTGCCGTGGGCGTGCACGGGGTGCGCCCCCAGTCCTTGCAGGGCGAGGGCCGTCTCCGCCTCGGTGCAGGCGTAGGCGAGGGACTCCCGCATCAGGCACAGGTCGAGGGCGCCGGAGGTGAACAGGCGCTCCAGCAGCCCGAGTCGGCCCAGCTCGGCGACGAGCGGGCGGTTCACATGGCCCGGCTCCCCCTTCTCCGCGAGCGGGCGCAGCCGGTCCGCGGCCAAAGTGCGCAGCTCCGCGCACCAGGCGGTTTGTGCCGGATCGAGCGAGAATGCGGGCATTGCCGTCCTCTCTCTCCGCCGGCCCCGTCGGTGTACTCAGGGCCCTTCGACGACGATATCGCGTCCCATTGACTGTCGTCACCAAGACGATACGCTCGTTGCGCGAGCCCACCCACGACGCCCACAAGGCAAGGGGGCGACCCAGCATGAATCCGCGCCTGAATCCCTCGGCCCACGTCGACACCTTCGCGCGCGACCATCTCCCGCCCCCGGACCAGTGGCCCGAACTCGTCTTCGATCTGCCGGAGCTGCGGTACCCCGATCGGCTGAACTGCGCCGACGAGCTGCTGACCGGCCCGCCCGCCGACCGGCCCGTGTTCCACACCCCCACCGGCGACACCTGGACGTACGGCACGCTGCGCACCCGCGTCGACCGCCTCGCGCATCTGCTCACCGGCGAGCTGGGGGTCGTCCCCGGCAACCGCGTCCTGCTGCGCGGCCCCACCACGCCCTGGCTGGCCGCCTGCTGGCTGGCGGTGCTGAAGGCGGGGGCGGTGGCGGTCACGGTGCTGGCGCAGCAGCGGCCGCACGAGCTGGCCACGATGTGCGAGATCGCCCGGATCGAACACGCCCTGTGCGACATCCGGGCCGTGGACGACCTCACCAAGGCCGAGATACCGGGGCTGCGGATCACGACGTTCGGCGGCGACGCCCCCGACGACCTGCTGAACCGTACGGCGCCGGACACCCCGTACCCCGCCGTGCCGACCGCGGCCGACGACGTGGCGCTGATCGCCTTCACCTCCGGCACCACCGGGCGCCCCAAGGGGTGCATGCACTTCCACCGGGACGTGCTCGCGATATCCGACACCTTCGCCCGGCACGTGCTGCGACCGCACGCGGACGACGTCTTCGCCGGCAGCCCCCCGCTCGGCTTCACCTTCGGACTCGGCGGCCTGGTCATCTTCCCGATGCGGGCGGGGGCGAGCTCGCTCCTCCTCGAACAGGCCGGTCCCAGACAGTTGTTGCCCGCGATCGCCGGGCACCGGGTCTCGGTGCTGTTCACCGCGCCGACCGCCTACCGCGCGATGCTCGACGAGCTGGACGCCCACGACGTCTCCTCGCTGCGCCGCTGCGTCTCGGCCGGGGAGAACCTGCCCGCCGCCACCTGGCGGGCCTGGCAGGAGCGGACCGGACTGCGGATCATCAACGGCATCGGCGCCACCGAGCTGCTGCACATCTTCATCTCCGCCGCCGACGAGCACATCCGGCCGGGGGCCACCGGGATGCCGGTGCCCGGCTGGCACGCGCGCGTGGTCGACACGGAGGGGCGGGACCGGCCGGACGGGGAACCGGGGCTGCTCGCCGTGCGGGGGCCCGTCGGGTGCCGGTATCTCGCCGATCCGCGGCAGGGCGAGTACGTGCGCTTCGGCTGGAACATCACCGGCGACACCTACGTCCGCGAGGACGACGGCTACTTCCGGTACGTCGCCCGCGCCGACGACATGATCATCTCGGCCGGGTACAACATCGCGGGTCCGGAGGTCGAGGACGCGCTGCTGCGCCACCCGGACGTGGTGGAGGCCGCGGTGGTGGGGCGGGCCGACGAGGCGCGCGGGCAGGTCGTGGTGGCGTACGCCGTGGTCAAGGAGGGCGCCGAGCGGGACGCCGAGGCGCTGCGCGCGTTCGTCAAGGCCGAGCTGGCGCCGTACAAATGCCCGCGCGAGATCGTCTTCCTGGACGCGCTGCCGCGCACCGCGACCGGCAAGCTCCAGCGGTTCCGCCTGCGCACCGAGGGTGACCAGCAGTGATGCCGACGACCTAAGATGATCAACGTGTCCGACCAGCATGCACCACGGTCTCTCATCGTCACGCTCTACGGCGCCTACGGCCGCTTCGTGCCCGGCCCGGTACCGGTCGCCGAGCTGATCCGGCTGCTGGCCGCGGTCGGCGTGGACGCGCCCTCCGTCAGATCCTCCGTGTCCCGGCTCAAACGCCGCGGACTGCTCGTGCCGGCCCGCACGGCACAGGGGGCGGCCGGGTATGAACTGTCCCCCGACGCCCGCCAGTTGCTCGACGACGGCGACCGGCGCATCTACGCCGTCGAGCCGCCCGAGGACGAGGGCTGGGTGCTCGCCGTGTTCTCCGTGCCGGAGTCGGAGCGGCAGAAACGGCACGTCCTGCGCTCCCGGCTGGCCGGGCTGGGGTTCGGGACCGCGGCGCCGGGCGTGTGGCTCGCGCCGGCCCGTCTGTACGAGGAGGCCCGGCACACCCTGGAGCGGCTGCGCCTCGATCCGTACGTCGACTTCTTCCGTGGCGAGCACCTCGGCTTCGCCGCCACCGCCGAGGCGGTCGCCCGCTGGTGGGACCTGGCGGCGATCGCCAAGGAGCACGAGGCGTTCCTCGACCGCCACGCGCGCGTGCTGCACGCCTGGGAGAGCCGCGAGGACACCCCGTCCGAGGAGGCCTACCGCGACTATCTCCTCGCCCTGGACTCCTGGCGCCATCTCCCCTACACCGACCCCGGCCTGCCGGCCCGGCTGCTTCCGGAGGACTGGCCCGGCAGCCGCTCGGCGGCGGTGTTCCGGGGGCTGCACGCGCGGCTGCGGGACGCGGGGGCGGCCTTCGTCGGCGTGTGATCCCGTGCGGTGCCGTACGTGATCGTGTGTGACCTCACGCACACCACAGGTACCTAAGGGAACGCTCAGGTTCCTCTGTCCCTCTTCTCAAGTTTCTTACCTAGCGTCCCTCAGGTCGTCCGTAGGTAAGTGAAGAGGACTGTTGCGCATGACCACCACGCCAAGGGCTCAGGGAGCCACGGTCTGGCTCACCGGGCTGCCGAGCGCGGGCAAGACCACCATCGCCCGCCACCTCGGTGCGCGGCTGAGGGCCGAGGGACATCGCGTGGAGGTCCTCGACGGCGACGAGATACGCCGTTTCCTCTCCGCGGGACTGGGCTTCTCCCGCGCGGACCGCAACACCAACGTGCAGCGCATCGGACTGGTCTCCGAGGTCCTCGCCCGCAACGGCGTGCTGTCCGTCGTCCCGGTCATCGCGCCGTACGCCGACAGCCGCGAGGCCGTCCGCAAACGGCACGAGGCCAGCGGGACGCCCTACATCGAGGTGCATGTGGCGACTCCCGTCGAGGTGTGCAGCGAGCGGGACGTGAAGGGGCTGTACGCCCAGCAGGCCGCGGGCGAGCTGTCCGGGCTGACCGGCGTCGACGACCCGTACGAACCGCCGGTGGAGGCGGCTCTGGTGCTGGAGACGCAGCACCAGTCGCCGCGGGAGTCGGCCGACGCGGTGTACGCCGTGCTGGCGGAGCGGGGGCTGGTATGAGCGGCTTCGCCCTCTCGCACCTGGACGCGCTGGAGTCCGAGGCGGTGCACATCTTCCGT
>NZ_QFRX01000001.1:2849469-2850124 GCF_003143935.1 Streptomyces sp. Act143
CCCCTTCTCGCTGCTGCACGTGGACACCGGGCACAACTTCCCCGAGGTCCTCGACTACCGCGACCGGGCGGTCGCCCGGCACGGACTGCGCCTGCATGTCGCCTCCGTGCAGGACTACATCGACCGCGGAGTGCTGAAGGAGCGTGCGGACGGCACCCGCAACCCGCTCCAGACCCTCCCGCTGACCGAGAAGATCCAGGCGGAGAAGTTCGACGCGGTCTTCGGCGGCGGGCGCCGGGACGAGGAGAAGGCCCGGGCCAAGGAACGGGTGTTCTCCCTGCGCGACGAGTTCTCCCAGTGGGACCCGCGCCGCCAGCGCCCCGAGCTGTGGAACCTCTACAACGGCCGCCACGCCCCCGGCGAACACGTCCGCGTCTTCCCCCTGTCCAACTGGACCGAACTGGACGTCTGGCAGTACATCGCCCGCGAGCGGATCGAACTCCCCGGGATCTATTACGCCCACCAGCGCGAGGTCTTCCGGCGCGGGGGCATGTGGCTGACCGCCGGCGAGTGGGGCGGGCCTCGGGCGGACGAGGTCATCGAGAAGCGGCAGGTGCGCTACCGCACGGTCGGCGACATGTCCTGCACCGGCGCGGTGGACTCCGACGCCGACACCATCGAGAAGGTGATCGCCGAGATCGCCGCCTCCCGGCTC
>NZ_QFRX01000001.1:2850134-2958974 GCF_003143935.1 Streptomyces sp. Act143
CGAGCGCGGCGCGACCCGCGCCGACGACAAGATGTCCGAGGCCGCGATGGAAGACCGCAAGCGCGAAGGGTATTTCTAGACATGACCGTTGACACGTTGCGGTTCGCGACCGCGGGCTCCGTCGACGACGGCAAGTCCACCCTCGTCGGCCGGCTGCTGCACGACTCCAAGTCGGTCCTCACCGACCAGCTGGAGGCCGTGGAACGGGCCTCCGCGTCACGCGGCCAGGAAGGCCCCGACCTCGCGCTGCTCACCGACGGTCTGCGGGCCGAGCGCGAGCAGGGCATCACCATCGACGTCGCCTACCGCTACTTCGCCACGGCCAAGCGCCGGTTCATCCTCGCCGACACCCCCGGCCACGTGCAGTACACCCGCAACATGGTCACCGGCGCCTCCACCGCCGAGCTGACGGTGATCCTCATCGACGCCCGCAACGGTGTCGTCGAACAGACCCGCCGGCACGCCGCGATCGCCGCTCTGCTGCGCGTCCCGCACGTCGTCCTCGCCGTCAACAAGATGGATTTGGTCGGCTACCAGGAGAAGGAGTTCCAGCGGATCGTCGAGGACTTCGCCGGTCACGCGGCCGAACTGGGCCTGCCGTCCTTCACGCCGATCCCGGTCTCCGCGCTCGCCGGTGACAACGTGGTGGACCGCTCGGCGGCCATGGACTGGTACGACGGTCCGGCGCTGCTGGAGTTCCTGGAGACCGTGCCCGTGGGCGTCGAGGCCGCCGACGCGCCCGCCCGCTTCCCCGTGCAGTACGTCATCCGGGACGGCGAAGTCCGCCACTACGCGGGCCAGTTGGTGTCGGGGACGCTGCGGGTCGGTGACCGGGTCACCGTCCACCCGTCCGGGGAGACCTCCGAGATCACCGGCATCGACGTGCTCGGCGTCCCCGCGGAGGTGGCGTACGCGCCGCAGTCCGTCGGGGTGCGCCTCGCCGACCAGCGGGACGTCTCGCGCGGCGACATGATCACGGCCGGGGCCGACGTCCCGGCGCTCACCCGGGAGGTCCGGGCGGCCGTGTGCCATCTGGCCGGCCGTCCGCTGCGGGTCGGCGACCGCGTCCTGGTCCGGCACACCACACGGACCGTGCAGGCCATCGTCAAGGACCTGGCCGGGGCCGCCGAGTTGAGCGCGAACGACCTCGGCCGCGTCACCCTGCGCACCGCCGAGCCGCTGGCCCTCGACGACTACGCCGTCTCCCGCCGCACCGGCGCGTTCATCCTGATCGACCCCGCGGACGGGGCGACGCTGACCGCGGGCATGGCCGAGCTGCCGTAATCCCCCGATCGCCCTCAAGTGCCGAGCGTCAGCCGGGGCTTGGGGGCGTCGGTGCGGCCGGTCTGCGGGCGGCGGCTGCCCGCCCGGTACGGGTCCGGCCAGACGACGCCGGGTCCGTCGTAGCCCTGCTCGGCGGCGGCGTGCAGGGTCCAGTGCGGGTCGTAGAGATGGGGGCGGGCGAGGGCGCACAGGTCCGTACGCCCGGCCAGGATCAGCGAGTTGACGTCGTCCCAGGAGGAGATCGCACCGACCGCGATCACCGGGACGCCGGTCTCGTGGCGGATGCGGTCCGCGAAGGGCGTCTGGTACGACCGCCCGAAATCCGGCTGTTCGTCGGCCACGACCTGTCCGGTGGACACGTCGATGGCGTCGGCGCCGTGCGCGGCGAAGGCACGGGCGATCTCCACGGCGTCTTCCGCCGATGTGCCGCCCTCGGCCCAGTCGGTGGCGGAGATGCGCACGGTCATGGGCCGCTCGTCCGGCCATACGCCCCTGATCGCGTCGAAGACCTCCAGCGGGAAGCGGAGGCGTTTCGCGAGCGTCCCGCCGTAGGCGTCGGTGCGGTGGTTGGTGAGCGGGGAGAGGAAGCCGGAGAGCAGGTAGCCGTGCGCGCAGTGGAGTTCGAGGAGGTCGAAGCCCGCGCGGGCGGCCCGCCAGGCGGCGGCCGTGAACTGTTCGCGCAGGTCGGTGAGTTGGGCGCGGGTGAGGGCGCGCGGGGTCTGGCTGCCGGGCCGGTACGGCAGCGGGGAGGCGGCGACGAGGGGCCAGTTGCCGTCGGGCAGCGGCTCGTCCATGCCGTCCCACATGAGCTTGGTCGAGCCCTTGCGGCCGGAGTGCCCGAGCTGCACGCCGATCGCGGTGCCCGGCGCCTGCGCGTGCACGAAGTCGGTGATCCGCTTCCATGCCTCGGCCTGCTTGCCGTTGTAGAGGCCGGTGCAGCCGGGCGTGATCCGGCCCTCCTCGCTGACGCAGACCATCTCGGTCATCACCAGGCCCGCCCCGCCGAGCGCCCGCGCTCCGAGGTGGACGAGGTGGAAGTCGCCGGGGAGGCCGTCGGTGGCCGAGTACATGTCCATGGGGGACACGACGACCCGGTTGCGCAGGGTCAGTCCGCGCAGCCGGAACGGCGTGAACATCGGGGGCGTGCCGGGCGGGCAGCCGAACTCGCGCTCGACCGCTCCGGTGAAGCGGGCGTCGCGCAGCCGCAGGTTGTCGTGGGTGACGCGGCGGCTGCGGGTGAGGAGGTTGAAGGCGAACTGGCGGGGCGGCTGATCGAGGTAGCGGGCGAGGTTCTCGAACCACTCCAGGCTGGCGCGGGCGGCACGCTGGGTGGAGGCGACGACGGGCTTGCGTTCCTCCTCGTACGCCTTGAGCGCCTTCGCGAGGTCGGGGTGTTCCTCCAGACAGGCGACGAGGGCGAGGGCGTCCTCGACGGCGAGTTTGGTGCCGGAGCCGATGGAGAAGTGCGCGGTGTGGGCGGCGTCGCCCAGCAGGACCGTGGTGCCGTGGGACCAGTGCTCGTTGACGACCGTGCGGAAGGTCGTCCAGGCCGAGTTGTTGGAGCGCAGCGGCCTGCCGCCGAGCGCGTCCGTGAAGATCTTGGCGCAGCGGTCGAGCGACTCCTGGGTGTCGAGTTCCGCGAAACCGGCCGCCTGCCAGACCTCCTCGCGCATCTCGACGATCACGGTGGAGGCGTCGGAGGAGTACGGGTAGCCGTGCAGCTGCATCACGCCGTGTTCGGTCTCGGCGATCTCGAAGCGGAAGGCGTCGAAGGCGAAGTCGGCGGCGAGCCAGATGTACCGGCAGCGGTGGGTGGTCACCCGGGGGCGGAACGCCTGCCGGTGGGCCTCGCGGGTGGTGCTGTTGATGCCGTCGGCGGCGATGACGAGGTCGTGGGTGGCGGCCGGGTCGGGCGGGGCCTCGGTGCGGAAGCGGAGGTCGACGCCGAGGTCGCGGCAGCGGGAGTGCAGGATCTCCAGCAGGCGCCTGCGGCCGAGGGCGGCGAAGCCGTGTCCTCCGGAGGTGTGGCGGGTTCCTCGGTGGACGATGTCGATGTCGTCCCAGCGGACGAAGTCCTGCTGGAGGGCCTCGTAGACCTGCGGGTCGGCGTGTTCTATGCCGCCCAGGGTTTCGTCGGAGAGGACTACTCCGAAGCCGAAGGTGTCGTCGGGGGCGTTGCGTTCCCAGACGGTCACTTGGCGGGCGGGGTCCAGGCGTTTCAACAGGGCGGCTGCGTAGAGGCCGCCGGGGCCGCCGCCGATGATCGCGACGCGTAGGGGGTGGTGCGTGACCGTTGGCGGATGCAGGTCGCATGTGGCTGATCGCGCAGTTCCCCGCGCCCCTTGGGGCGTCATCACCGGCCCTGCCACTTTGGCGCCCTTTTCTCCTTGAACGCCCTATGGAACTCCGCGTAATCCTCCCCGTTCATCAACAACGCCTGGGTCGACGCGTCCAGTTCCACCGCCGCCGCCAGCGGCATGTCCAGCTCCGCCGTGAGCAGGGCCTTCGTCTGGGCGTAGGCCAGTGCGGGGCCGTCGGCCAGGCGGCGGGCGAGGGCCTGGGCCGCCTCGTCCACCCTGCCCTCGTCCGTGAGCTCGCTGATCAGGCCGATCCGTTCCGCTTCCGGTGCCCGGACCGGTTCGCCCAGCATCAGCAGCCGGGTCGCGTGGCCGAGGCCCACCACGCGCGGGAGCAGGTACGCGGCGCCCATGTCGCCGCCCGACAGGCCCACCCGCGTGAACAGGAAGGCGAAGCGGGCGGTCGGGTCGGCCACCCGGAAATCCGCGGCGAGGGCCAGCACCGCACCCGCGCCCGCCGCCACGCCGTGCACCGCGGCGATCACGGGGAACGGGCACTCCCGTACGGCGCGCACGACCTGCCCCGTCATCCGGTTGAAGTCGAGGAGCTGGGCGGTGTCCATCGACAGGGTCGCGCCGATGATCTCGTCGACGTCACCGCCGGAGCAGAAGCCGCGTCCCTCGCCGGCCAGCACCAGCGCCCGCACCGAGCGTTCCCGGGCGAGTTCGGCGAGGAGGTCGCGCAGGTCGGCGTAGGCGCCGAAGGTGAGCGCGTTGAGTTTGTCGGGGCGGGCGAGGGTGACGGTGGCGACGCCCGCGGTGAGGTCCACCCGCAGGTGCTCCCAGTGGGCGGTTCGGGCGGCGGAGCCGGTGAAGGGACTCATGCGTGCGGCCTCCCCAGGTGAGGTGCGTGCGCTCTACCCGCGCTCTGCGCTCTGCCCTTCGAAGTTATCACTCATCTTTGACTGTCGTCACGAGCCCGCGATAACACCGTCCGGTTGTGACCCGTCCCCGTCACATCCGTCACGGCTCGTCGACAGAGCGGCAACGACGGGAGCAGCCGTGCGAGGCGGGGCGTTGTCGGGGGTAAGCCGCCCGGTAGCGGGGCCGAAGGTCCCGTACGGTGCCTGTCCGACGCCTCTGCCGGGCGGCGCCGTACCATTCATAAGGTTGAAAGCAGGACAGCCTGCTCATGAACGGAACCGCCGTGCAAGAACGCCCCTCAGCCTCCGCCTCCTGGCGTGTCGCGCTGCCCCACTCCGCCGCGGCGGTGCCCGTGGCGCGTGCGCTGGTGCGGACGGCGCTCGCCGACCTGAAGCACGGGGCCGACTGTGACACCGCTGAGCTGCTGACGGCCGAGCTGGTCGCCAACGCCGTCGAGCACACCGCCGGGGACTCCCCGATAGAGCTGGTCGTGGAGCTGCTGCCGAGCGGCTGCCAGGTCGAGGTCCATGACCCGGACCCGTCCCCGCCCGGCGATCTCACCCGCCCGCACGGCGGGGAGCCCGACCCCTGGCAGGAGCACGGACGCGGGCTGCTGCTGATCCGCGCCCTCAGCTCGTCCTGCGGGCACCGCCCCACCGAGTCCGGCAAGGCGGTGTGGTTCAGACTGCCACTGGTTCCGCCTCAGTGGCGTCCGGCGTGACCGTCGCGAGCCTTGAGTTCCGGCGGCCGTAACCGGCGTAGATCAGGAATCCGATCGCCAGGAACACCGCGAACTGGATCCAGGTCGTCCAGCCGGTCTCGTACATCAGGTACAGGCAGAAGCCGATGCCGAGCAGCGGTACGACGGGGTAGAGCGGCACGCGGAAGGTGCGGGCGAGACCCGGTTCCGTGCGGCGCAGGGCGAGGACCGCGAGGTTGACCACCGCCATGACGGCGAGCGTGCCGATGGTGCACAGGTCCACCACCGCGTCCAGGGACGCGAAGGCCGCGGGGACGGCGAAGACGGCCGCGACGATGAGGGTGCCGGCGACGGGCGTGGCGGTCCTCGGGGAGACCTTCTCGAAGACGCGCGGGATCAGCCCGTCGCGGGACATGGACATCAGGATGCGGGTCTGGCCGTACATCACGGCCAGGACGACGGACGCGATGGCGACGACCGCGCCGAAGGCGATGACCCCGCCGCCGACCGACGAGCCCGTCACCTCGTTGACGACGTACGACAGGGCGGCCGGCCGGCCACCGACCTCGGCGCCGCCGATGGCGCCGATCGCGGCGAGGGCGACCGCGCAGTACAGCAGGGTGACCAGGCCGATGCAGACGAGGATCGCGACCGGGATGTCGCGGCGGGGGTTCTTCGCCTCCTCGCCGGCCGTGGTGATCGCGTCGAAGCCGATGTACGAGAAGAACGCGGCCGTGGTGCCGGCGCCGATGCCGCCGAGGCCGGCCGGGGAGAACGGCGTGAGGTTGCCGTCCTTGAAGGCGGTGAACCCGATCGCGCAGAAGGCGACGAGGATCGCGAGCTTGAGCACGGCCATCGCGGCGGTCGCGCGGGCGCTCTCGCGGACACCGCGCACGAGGAGGACCGAGGCCAGCGCGATCACGATCACGGCGGGCAGGTTGATCACGCCGCCGTCGCCGGGACCGGCGGACAGGCCGGCCGGGATCTGCCATCCGACGAGGCTGTCGAGGAGCTCGTTGACGTACTGGCTCCAGCCGACCGCCACGGCCGACACCGAGACGCCGTACTCGAGGAGCAGGCACCAGCCGACCAGGAAGGCCGTGCGCTCGCCGAGACCGGCGTAGGCGAAGGAGTACGACGAGCCGGAGACCGGGATCGCGCCGCCCAGCTCGGCGAAGGCGAACGCGGTGAGGACGCAGGTGATCGCGGCGAGGACGAAGGAGACGACGACGGCCGGACCGGCCTGGGCGACCGAGTCGGACAGCCCGACGAAGATGCCGGTGCCGACGATCGCGCCGAGACCGAAGCAGATCAGCTGGAAGAGGCCCATCGTGCGACGGAGGCCATGGCCCTCGCGGTCGGTGCCGGACTCGGCGACCAGCAGGGCGGGGGACTTTCTGCGGGGCATGCGGGTGGTGCTCGTTTCTGGTGGTGCGGTGCGACGGGGTGGTGTCGCGGGCGGCGGCGCCGGAAGGGGTGGCTCCGGGCCGCCGCACAGAATAAGCCCTGATCAGGCAAGCGTCGCCACGAGGACGGCCTTGATGGTGTGCAGCCGGTTCTCCGCCTCGTCGAAGACGACGGAGTGCGGCGACTCGAAGACCTCGTCGGTCACTTCGAGGGAGTCGAGGCCGTGCGACTCGTAAATCTCCTGGCCGACCTTGGTGCCCAGGTCGTGGAAGGCCGGGAGGCAGTGCATGAACTTGACGTCCGGGTTGCCGGTGGCGCGCAGCACGTCCATCGTCACGGCGTACGGCTTGAGGGCGTCGATCCGCTCGTCCCAGACCGCCTTCGGCTCCCCCATGGAGACCCAGACGTCGGTGACGACGAAGTCGGCGCCGTGCACGCCCTCCGCCACCGACTCGGTGAGGGTGATGCGGGCGCCGCTGTCGGCGGCGAGTTCGCGGGCCCGCTCCACGACGCTCTCGGCGGGCCAGTAGGTCTTCGGGGCGACGATCCGGACGTCCATGCCGAGCAGGGCGCCGGTGATCAGGTAGGAGTTGCCCATGTTGAAGCGGGCGTCGCCGAGGTAGGCGAAGACGATCTCCCCGACCGGCTTGCCGCTGTGCTCGGTCATGGTGAGGACGTCGGCGAGCATCTGGGTGGGGTGCCAGTCGTCGGTGAGGCCGTTGTAGACGGGGACGCCGGCGTACGCGGCCAGCTCCTCGACCTTCTGCTGGCTGTCGCCGCGGTACTCGATGCCGTCGTACATCCGGCCCAGCACGCGCGCGGTGTCCCGCACGGACTCCTTGTGGCCGATCTGCGAGCCCACCGGGTCGAGGTACGTCGTGGCGGCGCCCTGGTCGGCGGCGGCGACCTCGAACGCGCAGCGGGTGCGCGTCGAGGTCTTCTCGAAGATCAGCGCGATGTTCTTGCCCTGGAGGTGGCGGGTCTCGGTCCCGGACTTCTTGGCCGCCTTCAGCTCGGCGGCCAGCCCGACGAGACCGAGGAACTCCTCCGCCGTGAAGTCCAGTTCCTTGAGGAAGGGACGCCCGGCGAGGGCGGTCGGGACAGTCGCCATGGGGCGCTCCAGAGGTGGTACGGGACAAGGGGACTCTGGAAGTCTATACGATGATTGGCATTTCTATACAGGCGCCCGCTCCACCGGACAGCTCATGCACCGCGGTCCACCCCTCCCCCGGCCCAGCTCGCTGCCCGGGATCTCGATGACCTCGATGCCTTGCTTTCTGAGATGGGTATTGGTGGTGGCGTTGCGTTCGTAGGCGACCACGACGCCCGGCTCGACGGCCAGCACGTTGCAGCCGTCGTCCCACTGCTCCCGCTCGGCGGCATGGACGTCCTGCGTGGCGGTCAGCACCCGGATCTCGCTCAGTCCCAGCGCGGCGGCGATCGCGCGGTGCATGTGCTCCGGCGGGTGGTCGGTGACCTTCAGCTCCTTGTCGCCGGCGCCCGGTTCGATGGTGTACGAGCGGAGCATGCCGAGCCCGGCGTACTGGGTGAAGGTGTCGCCGTCGACCATCGTCATCACGGTGTCGAGGTGCATGAAGGCCCGCCGCTTGGGCATGTCGAGCGCCACGATCGTCCGCGCCGAACCGGCCGCGAAGAGCTTGTGCGCGAGCATCTCCACGGCCTGCGGGGTCGTCCGCTCGCTCATGCCGATGAGGACGGCGCCGTTGCCGATGACGAGGACGTCCCCGCCCTCGATGGTGGACGGGTAGTCGGCCTGCCCCTCGCTCCAGATGCGGAACGGCTCGTCGCGGAAGAGGGGGTGGTGGCGGTAGATGGCCTCGAAGTGGACCGTCTCCCGCTGCCGGGCGGGCCAGCGCATGGCGTTGACGGAGACGCCGTCGTAGATCCAGGCGGAGGTGTCGCGGGTGAAGAGGTGGTTGGGCAGGGGGGCGAGGAGGAAGTCGTCGAGGTCCATGACGTGGAAGCGGACCGAGACCGGTTCCTCGTGGGCGTCGAGGAACTCCCGCTTGGTCATGCCGCCGACGAGCGCCTCGGCGAGTTCGGGCGCGGGCAGCGTCTCGAAGGCGGCGCGCAGAGGGTCGGTGGCGAGGACGCCGTACTCCTTCTCGTCGAAGACCCGGTCCAGGACGAGGGTGCGGGCCGCCGGGATCGCCAGGGCCTCGGTGAGCAGTTCGCCGAAGAGGTGGACGGTGACGCCGCGGTCGCGCAGCACGTCCGCGAAGCCGTCGTGCTCGGCGCGCGCCCGGCGCACCCAGAGCACGTCGTCGAAGAGGAGGGCGTCCTTGTTGCTGGGGGTGAGCCTTTTGAGCTCGAGATCCGGCCGGTGCAGGATGACGCGGCGCAGCCGCCCGGCCTCGGAGTCGACGTGGAATCCCATGCCTCCATCCTGACCATCGAGGACCGGATTCACCCCCTGCTTGACCGGTTCTCGTTCTCGTCCCATTGACGACAACCAGCACTCCGCTTTATCGTCGCAGAGACGAAAAGAGGGGGTCTCGTGGCCGACATCACCCGGCGCCTGGGCTGGCGCCATCTGCGCGGCGCGCCCACGGCGCACATCCGGCACCACCGCGGCGGAAAGCTGCTGCACGACGGCACGGGGCTGAGCTTCTGGTTCCGCGCGCTGACCGCCGCGCTCTCCGAAGTACCGGTCGACGACCGGGAGTTGGCGATGACCTTCCACGCCCGTACGTCCGACTTCCAGGACGTGGCGGTGCAGGCGACGGTGACCTACCGGATCAGCGACCCGGCGCTCGCCGCCACCCGTCTGGACTTCTCGGTCGACCCGGACACCGGCGCCTGGCGCGGCACCCCGCTCGAACAGCTCGGAACCTTGCTGACGGAGACCGCACAGCAGCACGCGCTGGACGTGTTGGCCCGTACGACGTTGTCGGCGGCGCTGGTGGACGGCGTGACGGCGGTCCGCGAACGGGTCGCGGCGGGGCTGGCGGCGGAGCCGCGCCTGCCGGCCACCGGCATCGAGGTGGTGGCGGTGCGCGTGGTGGCCCTGCGCCCGGAGCCGGAGGTCGAGCGGGCGCTGCGCACCCCGGCGCGCGAGCAGATCCAGCAGGAGGCGGACCGGGCGACGTACGAACGGCGGGCGGTGGCCGTCGAACGGGAGCGGACGATCGCCGAGAACGAGCTGGCGAGCCAGATCGAACTCGCCCGCCGCGAGGAGCAGTTGGTCGAGCAGCGGGGCACGAACGCGCGACGCGAGGCCGAGGAGCACGCGGCGGCCGACGCGGTACGGGCCGAGGCGGAGGCGGCTCGGTCGGTGAAGCTCGCGGAGGCGGAGGCGGCGCGGTCCGTGAAGCTCGGCGAGGCCGAGGCGGCGCGGACGGTGCGGCTCGCGGAGGCGGAGGCGGCGCGGTCGGTGAAGCTCGGCGAGGCCGAGGCCGCGCGGTCGGTGCGGCTCGCCCGGGCGGAGGCCGAGGCGGCGCGTGCGGTGGGCGAGGCGCGGGCCCAGGCACAGGCGGCCTGGCTGGCCGTGCACGCGGACGTGGACCCGGCCGTCCTGCACGCGCTCACCGGGACCCGGCTCGCGGAGAACCTGCCGCGGATCGAGAACGTCACCATCTCCCCGGACGTCCTGACCGGCCTGCTCGCCAGGCTCGGCGCCTCGCGGGACCCGGCGTGAGCCTCGCCCCGCGGGTCGTCCTGGTCCATCGCACCACGGAGTACGAGGAGTTGGTGGCCCACCACGGCACCCACGGCCAGGCCGCCTTCTTCCTCTCCTCCCGCGGCCGGGACATCGAGGAACTGGCGGAACGCCACCGCCGCACCCGCGCCGCGCTGGCGGAGGTGACGGCGGCGATCCCCCTGACCTGGCGTCAGAGCCGGGTCGAGCGGGCCGACCTGGACCGCTTCCTGTTCGCCCCGGAGGACGTGGTGGTCGTCGTCGGCCAGGACGGCCTGGTGGCGAATGTCGCCAAGTACCTCGCCGGGCAACCGGTGTTGGGGGTGGACGCCGACCCCGGACGCAACCCGGGCGTACTGGTGCGGCACCGGCCGGCGGAGGTGGCCAGGCTGCTGCCGGCCGTGGACCGGGAGGTCGACGAGCTGACGATGGTGGAGGCCGTGGCCGACGACACCCAGCGGCTGCTCGCCCTCAACGAGATCTACCTCGGCGCCGCCGGCCACCAGACCGCCCGCTACCGCCTGGGCCTCGACGACGACGGGGGTGCCGTCGAGGCCCAGGCCTCCTCCGGGGTGCTGGTGGGCACGGGGACGGGCGCGACGGGCTGGCTGCGGTCGGTGTGGCGGGAGCGGGGCGCGCAGCTGCGGCTCCCCAGCCCCTCGGAGGAACGCCTGCTGTGGTTCGTACGCGAGGCCTGGCCGTCCCCCGCGACCGGAACGTCCCTGGTGGCGGGCGAGTTGTCGGCTTCCGCGCGGCTTCGGCTCACCGTCGAGTCGGAGCGGCTGATCGCCTTCGGGGACGGCATGGAGGGGGACGCGGTGGAGCTGACGTGGGGGCAGTCGGTGCGGGTGGGGGTGTGCCGGGAGCGGCTGCGGCTGGTGGGGTGACCGCACCCGGCCCCCCACCCACCGCCCTACGCCGTCACAGCCGCGGGTCGACCGGCTCCGACTCCAGCGCCAGCACCCCGAACACCGCCTCGTGCACCCGCCACAGCGGCTCGCCCTCGGCCAGCCGGTCCAGGGCCTCCAGGCCGAGCGCGTACTCGCGGATCGCGAGGGAGCGCTTGTGGTTCAGGAAGCGTCCCCGCAGGCGGGCGAGGTTCTCCGGCCGCGTGTACTCCGGGCCGTAGATGATCCGCAGGTACTCACGGCCCCGGCACTTGATGCCGGGCTGCACCAGACGGCCCTCCGCGCTGCGCACGACCGCCCCCAGCGGCTTGACGACCATGCCCTCGCCGCCGCGGCCGGTCATCTCCAGCCACCAGTCGACGCCCGCCCGCACCGACTCGGGGTCGGCCGTGTCCACGTACAGGCGCCGGGTGGTCTGCAGCAGGCCCGTGCCGTCGTGCTCCACCAGCCGGTCCAGCAGGGCCAGTTGCTCGTCGTGCGGCAGGCCCGCGAGGCTGCGGCCCTGGACCGCCAGGATCTGGAACGGCGCCAGGCGGACGCCGTCCAGGCCGTCCGTGGTCCAGCAGTAGCGGCGGTACGCCTCCGTGAACGCGGCCGCGTCCGAGGCCCTCGCACGCTGCCGGTCCAGCAGCTCGCCCACGTCGACGCCGCGCGCCGCCGCGCCCTCCAGGGCGGCCACCGCACCCGGGAGCACCGCCCCGGACGCGGCGCCGACGGCGGCGTACTGCGAGCGCAGCAGCCCCGCCGCCTTCAGCGACCACGGCATCAGTTCGGCGTCCAACAGCAGCCAGTCGGTGTCGAGTTCGGACCACAGGCCGGCCTCGTCGACCGCCGCGCGCACCCGCCCGAGGATCTCCTCGGTCACCGACTCGTCGTCGAAGAACGGGCGCCCGGTGCGGGTGTAGAGGGACCCCGTGGGCCCGTCCACGCCGAAGCGCTTGCGCGCCGCCGCCGCGTCCCGGCACACCAGCGCCACCGCCCGAGAGCCCATGTGCTTCTCCTCGCACACGACCCGCGCGACCCCGTCGGCCGCGTACTGCGCGAACGCCTCCGCCGGGTGCTCCAGGTAGCCCTCGATGTGCGAGGTCGCCGTCGGGGCCATGGTCGGCGGGAGGTACGGCAGCAGCCGCGGGTCCACCGCGAAACGGCTCATGACCTCCAGCGCCGCCGCCGCGTTCTCCTCACGGACGGCGACCCGGCCCTGGTGCCGGGTCTCGACGACCCGCCGTCCGTGCACGTCCGCCAGGTCCAGCGGACGGCCGTCGTGCCCGCCCGGCGCCTCCGACCTCAGCGGCTTCGTCGGCTCGTACCAGACCCGCTCCGCCGGTACGTCGACCAGCTCCCGCTCCGGCCAGCGCAGCGCGGTCAGCTTGCCGCCGAACACGGCGCCGGTGTCCAGGCAGATGGTGTTGTTGAGCCAGGTCGCCTCCGGGACCGGGGTGTGGCCGTAGACCACGGCCGCCCGGCCCCGGTAGTCCTCCGCCCACGGGTAGCGCACCGGCAGGCCGAACTCGTCGGTCTCGCCGGTCGTGTCGCCGTACAGCGCGTGCGAGCGGACCCGGCCGGAGGTGCGGCCGTGGTACTTCTCCGGCAGACCGGCGTGGCAGACCACCAGCCGGCCGCCGTCGAGGACGTAGTGGCTGACGAGGCCGTCGATGAACTCCCGTACCTCGGCGCGGAACTCCTCGCTCTGCCCCTCCATCTGCTCGATCGTCTCGGCCAGGCCGTGGGTGTGCTGGACGTTACGGCCCTTGAGGTGACGGCCGAACTTGTTCTCGTGGTTGCCGGGCACACACAGGGCGTTGCCCGACTTCACCATCGACATCACGCGGCGCAGCACGCCCGGGCTGTCCGGGCCGCGGTCGACGAGGTCGCCGACGAAGACCGCGGTACGGCCCTCCGGGTGGACGCCGTCGGTGTAGCCCAACTTGCCGAGCAGCGACTCCAGTTCGCTCGCGCAGCCGTGGATGTCGCCGACGATGTCGAAGGGGCCGGTGAGGTGGGTCAGGTCGTTGAACCGCTTCTCGGTGACGACGGTGGCGTGCTCGATGTCGTCCACGCCCCGCAGGACGTGGACCTTGCGGAAGCCCTCGCGCTCCAGGTGCCGGAGCGAGCGGCGCAGTTCGCGGATGTGCCGCTTGATGACCCGGACCGGCATGTCGGCCCGGTCGGTGCGGCCCGCGTTGCGCTCGGCGCACACCTCCTCCGGCACGTCCAGCACGATGGCGATGGGCAGCACGTCGTACTGCCGGGCCAGGTCGATCAGCTGCTTGCGGGCGTCCGACTGCACGCTGGTGGCGTCCACGACCGTGCGGCGGCCGGCGGCGAGCCGCTTGCCGGCGATGTAGTGGAGCACGTCGAAGGCGTCCTTCGTCGCGCTCTGGTCGTTCTCGTCGTCGGAGACCAGGCCCCGGCAGAAGTCCGAGGAGATCACCTCGGTGGGCTTGAAGTGCCTGCGGGCGAAGGTCGACTTGCCGGAGCCGGAGGCGCCGACGAGGACGACGAGGGAGAGGTCGGTGACGGGAAGGACCCGTCCCTGCCGCTGCGTCTCGGTCATGCTGCCTTCGCCTCCTTCTCGGTCTCGGTGCCGTTCTTGGTGTCGGGCGTGGTGTCGGTCGTGGTCTTGGCGTCGGCCTTGGCCCTGGTGTCGGTCCTGATCTCGAACACCGCCATCTGGGTGGGCGGTCCCACCTCGGGGTCGTCCGGGCCCACCGGCACGAACTCCACGTCGTACCCGTGCCGTTCGGCCACCGTCCCGGCCCAGGTCCGGAACTCCGCCCGCGTCCACTCGAACCGGTGGTCGCCGTGCCGGACATGCCCGGCCGGGAGGGACTCCCAGCGGACGTTGTACTCGACGTTCGGGGTCGTCACGAGGACGGTCCGCGGACGCGCGGCGCCGAACACGGCGTACTCCAGGGCGGGCAGCCGGGGCAGGTCGAGGTGTTCGATGACCTCGCTCAGCACGGCGGCGTCGTAGCCCTTGAGCCGCTTGTCGGTGTAGGCCAGCGAGCCCTGGACGAGCTTGACGCGCGAGGCCTGCCGCTCTCCCATCCGGTCCAGCTTCAGCCGCCGGGAGGCGATGGTGAGCGCGCGCATCGACACGTCGACGCCCACGATCTCGGTGAACCGCACGTCCTTGAGCAGCGCCTGCACCAACTGCCCCTGTCCGCACCCGAGATCGAGCACGCGCGCGGCACCGGCCGCCTGGAGCGCGGCGATGATCGCGTCCCGGCGCTGCACGGCGAGCGGGGTGGGCTTGCGCTCCTCCTCGGTCTCGGCCTCGACGGCGTTGTCGATCTCCTCGACCTCGCTGTCGTCGGTCTCGGCGAGGCGCACCAGTTCGAGCCGCTCCATCGCCTGGCGGGTCAGCGACCAGCGGCGCGAGAGGTACCGGCTGGTGATGAGCTTCTGCTCCGGGTGCTCGGGCAGCCAGCCCTCACCGGCGCGCAGCAGCTTGTCGACCTCGTCGGAGGCGACCCAGTAGTGCTTGGCGTCGTCGAGGACGGGGAGCAGGACGTACAGATGCCGCAGCGCCTCGGCGAGGGTCCGTGCGCTGGACTCCAGTTCGAGCCGCACGTAGCGCGAGTCGCCCCATTCGGGGAACCGCTCGTCCAGCGCGACGGGTGTGACGGTGACCGTCCACCCCAGCGGCTCGAAGAGCCGTCGTACCAGCTCCGGACCGCCCCTGGCCGGCAGCGCGGGCACCTCGATGCGCAGCGGCAGCGGCTGCGCGGCCCGCTCGGGCCGGGCGTTGCACACGCCGCGCATGGCGCTGGAGAAGACGCTGCTGAGCGCCACGGCGAGCAGCGAAGAGGCCGCGTACGGGCGGTCGTTGACGTACTGCGCGAGCGCCGCGTCGGGTGCGCCGCCGCGCCCCTTGCCCTTCCCCTTGCGCACCAGCGCCACGGCATCGACCTCCAGGAGCAGGGCCGCCGTGCAGCGCTCGGGCTGCGCCTCGGGGTAGAGGACATGGGCCTTGCCGTAGGAGGTGGAGAACGCCTGCGCCTTCTCGGGATGCTTGTGCAGCAGGTAGCCGAGGTCGGTGGCGGGGCGTTCCGGGGTGCCGGTGGTGGTGATCGTAAGGAACACGGGCGTGGCCTCAAGTAGGGTCTGAACTGCTGATATGCACACCGTACAGACCGGACATCGGCAGCACTCGGGAATTTTCGCCAGGAGGCCCACGTGACAGACGCCGGATCGGGCGCGGCCCGCATAGACACGAGCAAGCCCCACTCCGCGCGGATGTACGACTACTTCCTCGGCGGGAAGGACAACTATCCCGTCGACGTGGCCGCGGCCGAGCAGGTCGTCTCGCTCTTCCCCGCCGTGGGGGAGATGGCGCGGACCAACCGCGCGTTCATGCACCGTGCGTCGCGGTTGCTGGCCGGGCGGGGTGTGCGGCAGTTCCTGGACATCGGCGCCGGCATCCCGACCCGGCCGAACCTCCACCAGATCGTGCAGGACGTCGTCCCGGACGCCCGCGTGGTGTACGCGGACAACGACCCGATAGTCCTCCGGCACGCCGAGGCGCTGCTGCACAGCACGCCGGAGGGCAGGACGGCGTACGTGCAGGGGGACGTACGGGAGCCTGGGAAGATCCTGGCGGCGGCGCGGGAGACGCTGGACTTCTCCGAGCCGATCGCGCTGTCGCTGGTGGCCCTGCTGCATCTGGTGGCGGACGAGGACGAGCCCGGCCGGATCGTGCGCGAGCTGCTCGGCGCGCTGCCGTCCGGCAGTCATGTGACCCTCTCCCACGCCACGGGGGACTTCGATCCGGAGACCTGGGAGCGGGTGGTGGAGGTGTACCGCAAGGGCGGCACCGCGGCCCAGGTGCGTTCGCGCACCGAGTTCTCCGCCTTCTTCGAGGGACTGCAACTGCTGGAACCCGGCGTGGTGCTGGCCGCCGAGTGGCATCCCGAACCCGGGGAAGGGCAGGGGGATGCGGAGATCCCGTTGTACGTGGGGATCGGCCGCAAGCCGTGACGCGGGACCGTCCGGTGGAGGGCGCGCCGCAGCGCACGGTCCACCGGACGGTCGGGCGGGAGTGCTCAGGCCAGCTGTGACTGCACCTGCGAGGAGAGCAGCTCCAGGTGGTCCAGGTCGTCGAGGTCGAGGAGCTGGAGGTAGAGGCGCTGCGAGCCGATCTCCTGGTAGCGGCCGATCTTGTCGACGACCTCGGCCGGGGAGCCCGCCAGGCCGTTGGCCTTCAGCTCGGGCACCTCGCGGCCGATCGCGGCGGCGCGGCGGGCGACCTCCTGGTCGTCCTTGCCGACGCAGACGACGAGGGCGTTGGAGCAGACGAGGTCGCCGGCCTTCCGGCCGGCCTCCTCGGCGGCGGCGCGGACCCGGCCGAACTGGCGCTCGCTGTCCTCGACGGAGCCGAACGGCATGTTGAACTCGTCGGCGTACTGCGCGGCGAGACGCGGGGTACGGGTCGGTCCGTGGCCGCCGACGAGCACCGGGATCTTCGCCTGGGCCGGCTTGGGCAGGGCGGGTGAGCCGGTCAGGTCGTAGTACTTGCCGTGGAAGTCGAAGGTGTCGCCGAGCTTGGTCTCCCACAGGCCGGTGACGATGGCCAGCTGCTCCTCCAGGCGGCCGAACTTCTCCTTCGGGAACGGGATGCCGTACGCCTGGTGCTCCTCCTCGAACCAGCCCGCGCCGAGGCCGAGTTCGACGCGGCCGCCGGACATCTGGTCGACCTGTGCGACCTGGATGGCGAGCACGCCGGGCAGCCGGAAGGTACCGGCGGTCATCAGGGTGCCGAGGCGGATGCGCTTGGTCTCCCGGGCGAGGCCGGCGAGGGTGATCCAGGCGTCGGTGGGGCCGGGGAGGCCGTCGACGGAGCCCATCTTCAGATAGTGGTCGCTGCGGAAGAAGGCGTCGAAGCCGAGGTCCTCGGTGGCCTTGGCGACGGCGAGAAGGGTGTCGTAGGTGGCCCCCTGCTGGGGCTCGGTGAAGATGCGAAGATCCATACCTCCATCCTGCATGGTCGGGTACCGGTCAACCCCACTGGTCCCTCCGGCCGCGCGCCGCCCCGGTCGGGTGAAAATCCGTCAACGCGGTGCACGGGGGCTGCCCAGGCCAGTGACCCGAGGGACGTGATGATCGTTGCTCGGGCGGAGCCGGACCGACCGGCGCCCGCGCCGGCCGGTCAGCGCCGGGCGTCAAGGTGTCGGCCTCCCGTGGAGGCCTGGGCCGAGGAGGCCGTCATGTCCGAAGAATCCGTCCCGCAGCAAGGTGGCGAGGCCGGCCGGCCGAAGGGATTGCTGCAGCAGATGGAGGAGCTGATGGCGGCCCTCAACGCGGACCTCTCCGCCCTGGACGCGGATCTCCAGTCGGCAGGGCGAGGGGTGGAGGAGACCGAGGTCAAGTAGAGCGGGACGCGCGGGACGGGCCCCAGGAGGGGCCCAGGCCGCCGCCCCACCGCCTTGTCGCGAGAGCCCCCGGCGCCGCCGGGCCTCCCCAGGGCCGTCAGCCCCAGCACCGCAGCCACTCAGGCTCGTCAGCACCACCACCACCCAGAACCGATCAGCCCCACCCCGGCCGACCCCCGTCAGCACCACAGCCGCCCAGGCTCGTCAGCATCACCAACGCCCAGAGCCGATCAGCCCCACCGCGACCGACGCCCGTCAGCACCACAGCCGCCCAGGGCCGTCAACCCGCCTCCCGCTCCGGGACCCCCTGTTCGCCCTCCGCCAGCTTGCGCAGCATGTCGCGGACGCGGTCGCGGGATTCGTCCGCCGCGTCGATCGCCTCCATGCACTGCCAGTACGTGCCCTCGTCGTCCGCCGCGCAGGCCAGGCCCACCAGGGCGATGCCCACCTCGCCGAGGAGGCCGCCCAGGCAGACGAGGGCCTGGCGGGCGTCGCCCAGTTCGGTGAGCTGGGCGGCGCGCAGGTCGGCGGTCTCGATGTCGGGGCGGTCCAGGACCCCGCAGCCCCGGCCCGCCAGCTCGGTCAACCCGAGTGCCTCACCCCTCAGTTGGGGAGGCCCGAAGACGGCGAGTCTGCTCCCTATCGCCTGCGCGAGGGCCTGGGCCTGCCAGACCTCGGTCATGATCTGCGGCGCGTCTCCGCTCCCCACGAGGGCACGCCTGCTCGTCACGATGAGCCGCACCGCGTCCATCCGCTGCCCCCGTCCCTCCCGACGCGCCTCGGCGCCCGTCCGCCCGAACTCCGTTGTCCACTACCCAGAGTGAAGGCGGACGAGACGAAAAGCCAGAGGAAGGCGGAAATCTGCGGACAACGAATCGATTTCGGGCCGGAGTTCGACTGCGGAGAGTGAAAACGGACTGAACGACTCCCAACCGGCGCGCCCTCACGGCACCGGAACCTCGGCTCGTTCCCTCACGGCACCGGAAACCTCCGCTCGTTCCGGTCGATCTTCGCGTCCAGCGCCGCCAGCGGATCGATCCCGAGCACCTCGCACAGCTGGAGCAGATACGCGAGGACGTCGGCGACCTCGTCCGTGACGCGGTGCGCGGTGCCGGCGTCGTCCATGACCCGTGCCGACTCCTCCGGCGTCAACCACTGGAAGATCTCCACCAGTTCGGAAGCCTCCACGCTGAGCGCGGCGACGAGGTTCTTGGGGGTGTGGTACGGCTGCCAGTTGCGGGCCGCCGCGAACTCGGCCAACCTGCGTTGCAGCCCCGCCACATCGAGATGCTCTGTCACGGCTCCAGGTGTACCACCGTGACCCCCTCCGTCCCCGCGGCCCAGGACGCGTCGGTCGCCGTACCGAGCAGCCGGATGTGCCCCCGGTCGCACATCCGGGCCGCGAGCCGCAGGAGTTCGTCGCGTTGCCGTGGGTCCAGTCGCCGGTCGACGTCGTCGGCGAGGACCGTCAGCGCCTGCATCGCGGCCGGCACCTCACCCACCGGGTCGACCTCCAGCACCCCGGGCCCGGTGAACAGCACCAGGGCGAGCGCGAGGTACCGCAACTCCCCGTCGCCGAGCCGCCCGAGCGCCGTACGCACCCCGTCGCCGCGGTCCAGCACCGCCCGGACCGTCCCGTCGCCGAGCGGCTCGGCCAGCACGTCCGTCACGGGGCCCGCGCACCCGGCGCGCACGGCGGCGACGAACTGCGCGTGCCGTCGGCCGCACTCCGCGCGGGTGCGCGCCAGCACGTCGGCGAGGTTGTCGCAGCCGCCGAGCAGCCGTCCGGAGCCGGTGGGGACGGGCAGCCGCATCCGGTCGGGACGCGGATCGCAGGCGAACACCGACCGCAGGGCCACCACCATCTGTTCGGCGGCGGCGAGCACCCGGCGCTGCCCGTCGGTCTTGCCCGCCACACGTAACGGAAGCAGTGCGGTGCCAAGGCGGTCGTCCGGGAGCGGGCCACGGGTCACGGGCGTGGCCCCGGCGGTGTGCCAGGCGGCCTGCACGGCGCGGCGCGAGGGGTCGCGCAGCGCCGTCTCCAGCAGGACCAGGCCCCCGGACGTCAGCCGCTCCCCCACGATCCGCAGGTCGGGCTCGGCCTGCACGGCGACATCGAGCCGTACCGGGCCCTCGGGGCCGTCCGCCGTACAGCCGATCCGGAAACCGCGGCGGCGCTGGGCATCGGGCCGGGCCCGTTCCGGCACCCAGGCCCGCGGGTCGGCGAAGACCTCTCCGAGCCCGGCGCCGCCGCCGAGCCGGGCCAGCGCCTCGTAGGCCCGCAGGGCGCTCGTCTTGCCGCAGCCGCTGGGGCCGACGAGCAGGGTGAGCGGCCCGAGCGGAAGGCCGGCGCCGCGGTGGGCGGCGAAGGCGGACAGCCGCAGCTCGGTGAGGTGGGGACGGCGGGAGCGTCGGTCACCGGGTGCGGGACCCGCCGAGGAGATCTCCGCGGCCCGTGGGCGTCCTTGCGGCGGCACCACGGGTTCGGCGGAGACCGTCGACGCTGAGAACGCTGAAGAGACAGCCATATCCGGACCGTAGGACTCCGCCTCCGGCCGAACCGTTCCTCCGGGGCAGCCTTCCTACGATCGAGGGACCGGCGCACCCCGCAGGACCCCGCTCACACCCCCGCCGTGCCCGCGGCCCCTTCCATCAGTCCGCTGACCTCGGTCCCTGGCGGCGTCAGCAGGAACACGTTCCGATCGACCCGGTGCATCCCGCTGTTCAGCCCGAAGACGACGCCCGTGCTGAAGTCGAGGACCCGCTTGGCGACCTCGCCCTCCGCGCCGGTCAGGTCCAGCAGTACCGGAATGCCCGCCATGAGCGTCTCGGCGACCTCACGGGCGTCCCCGAACACGTTCACGCGGAGGACGACGAACCGGCGGCGGGGTTCCGTCGGCGCCTCCGGCATCGCCCGATGGCCCACCGAGGACGGCCAGGCGTCCCGGCCTCGCAACGGAACGACCTGGGCGAGCCCTTCCCATTGTTCATCGGTGACGTCGTGGCTGTTCACCGGCTCCCCCCGAAATCGCTCGCCTTCATTGCCTGCACCAGCCAATTCTTACGCCAAGTCACCCGTTCGGCCCAACAGCGACACGGACCGCCACCGCCACACCCCCTCACATCGGGCCACGGACCGCTGTGTGGCCGACGTAACTCCTCATGATCAAGCCATGTGACATCGGCGTAATGGGCGATTCGTACGCTCTCGGGCATGAGCCGGCCGCCGAGAAAGGGCAGCGTGTGACCCCCACCACCCCCACGTCACAGGTGCGCTCGGTCTGCTCCTACTGCGGGGTGGGCTGCGGGATCGTGCTGGACATCGGGATGGGGCCGGACGGCCGCCGTACCGTCCTGAAGGCCACCGGCGACAAGGCGCACCCGGCGAACGCCGGACGGCTGTGCACCAAGGGCGCCACCACGGCCGAGATGCTCGCCGCGCCCGGCCGGCTGACCACCGCGCTGGTCAGGGACGACCGGGGCGAGGAGCCGGTGCCCGCCCCGGTGGCGGACGCGATCTCCGAGACGGCCCGGCGGCTGCGCGAGATCGTCGACGCGCACGGGCCGGACGCCGTCGCCTTCTACGTCTCCGGGCAGATGAGCCTGGAGGCCCAGTACCTGGCGAACAAGCTGGCCAAGGGGTTCGTGCGGACGAACCAGATCGAGTCGAACTCCCGGCTGTGCATGGCCGGCGCCGGGGCCGGCTACAAGCTGTCGCTGGGCGCCGACGGGCCGCCGGGGTCGTACGAGGACTTCGACCGGGCCGATGTCTTCCTCGTCATCGGCTCGAACACGGCCGACTGCCACCCGATCCTCTTCCTGCGGATGATGGAGCGCGTCAAGGCGGGCGCCAAGCTGATCGTCGTCGACCCGCGGCGTACCGCGACGGCGGCGAAGGCCGATCTGTTCCTCCAGGTCAAGCCGGGCACCGACCTCGCCCTCCTCAACGGCCTGCTGCACCTGCTGCTCGCGAACGGCGACACCGACCCCGACTTCATCGCCGCGCACACCGAGGGCTGGGAGGCGATGCCCGAGTTCCTCGCCGACTACGCGCCCGCGGCCGTCGCGGAGATCACGGGTCTGGCCGAGGACGACCTGCGCACCGCCGCCCGGCTGATCGGCTCGGCCGGTGAGTGGATGAGCCTGTGGACCATGGGCCTCAACCAGTCCACGCACGGCACCTGGAACACCAACGCCCTGGTCAACCTGCACCTCGCCACCGGCGCCATCTGCCGCCCCGGCTCCGGCCCGTTCTCCCTCACCGGCCAGCCGAACGCGATGGGCGGGCGTGAGATGGGCTACATGGGCCCCGGTCTCCCGGGCCAGCGGTCGGTGCTCGTGGACGCCGAGCGCGAGTTCATCGAGGACCTCTGGGAGCTGCCCCCGGGCACCGTCCGCAAGGACGGCGTCGGCAAGGGCACGATCGAGATGTTCCAGAAGATGGCCGACGGCGAGATCAAGGCCTGCTGGATCATCTGCACCAACCCGGTCGCCTCGGTCGCCAACCGCCGTACCGTCATCGAGGGCCTGGAGGCCGCCGAGTTCGTCGTCACCCAGGACGTGTTCGGGGAGACGGAGACCAACGCGTACGCCGACGTCGTCCTGCCCGGCGCGCTGTGGACCGAGGGCGAGGGCGTCTTCGTCAACAGCGAGCGCAACCTCACCCTGACCGCCCCCGTCGCCGACCCGCCCGGGGAGGCGATGGCGGACTGGCGGATCATCGCGGCCGTCGCCCGGGAGATGGGGTACGAGAAGGGGTTCTCGTACGACAGTGCCGAGGACGTCTTCGAGGAGATCCGGCGCGCCTGGAACCCGGTCACGGGCTGGGACCTGCGCGGGGTGACGTACGAGCGGCTGCGCTCGACGCCCGTGCAGTGGCCGGCCGCCGCCGAGGACGGCCCCGCCCGCAACCCGATCCGGTACGTCGAGGGCGGCGAGCTCCGTTTCCCGACGCCGACCGGGCGTGCCGTCTTCCACGCCCGCCCGCACCTGCCGCCCGCCGAACTGCCGGACGACGACTTCCCGTTCGTCCTGAACACCGGGCGGGTGCAGCACCAGTGGCACACGCTGACCAAGACGGGCCGGGTCGCCAAGCTCAACAAGCTGAACCCGGGGCCGTTCGTGGAGCTGCACCCCGAGGACGCGCGGGCGCTCGGCATCGGGGACGGCGACGGGGTGGAGGTGGCCTCGCGGCGCGGCCGGGCGGTGCTGCCCGCCGTGGTCACCGACCGGGTCCGGCCGGGGTGCGTGTTCGCGCCGTTCCACTGGAACGACCTGTTCGGCGAGTACCTGAGCATCAACGCGGTGACCAGCGACGCCGTCGACCCGATCTCCTTCCAGCCCGAGTTCAAGGTGTGCGCGGTGTCGCTGGCGAAGGTGCACGAGCCGGCGGCTGTGCCCGCGTCGGACGTCATCGTCCCCACCTCCGTCACCCCCGGCACCGACCCTTTCGGCCTCGCCCCCGCGCCGCCGCCCGTCCTCAGCGCACAGGAACGCCTCTACCTCACCGGCTTCCTCGCCGGCATCGGCTCCGGCGCCCCGGGCGTCCCCGTACTGCCGCCGGACGCGCCCTTCAGTCCGGAGCACGCCCTGTGGGTGAACGGCGTCCTGGCCGGCATGTACTCGCGCTCGTCCGCGGTGCCGCAGGAGCGGCCGGGCCGCGAGATCGTCGTGCTGTGGGCCTCGCAGACCGGGAACGCCGAGGAGTTCGCGGGTGCCGTCGCCGACCGGCTGTCCGCGAGCGGACACCGCGCCACCCTCGTCGGCATGGACGACACCGATCCCGGCACCCTGCCGAAGGGCGCCGATCTGCTCCTCGTCACCAGCACCTTCGGCGACGGGGACGCTCCCGACAACGGCTCCGGCTTCTGGGAGTCGCTGGCGGCCGAGCAGGCGCCGCGCCTGGACGGCGTCCGGTACTCGGTACTGGCCTTCGGCGACTCGTCGTACGACGACTTCTGCGGCCACGGCCGCCGTCTGGACGCCCGTCTCGACGAGCTGGGGGCGGTCCGTCTCGCCCCGCGCACGGACTGCGAGCCGGACTACGAGCCGACCGCGGACGCCTGGCTGGAGCAGGTGCTGTCCGCGCTGGGCACCGAGGCAGCGCAGCAGGCGCCTCGGACACCGGCGGCACGCTCTCCCAAGCCCGCCGCCACCACCGCCCGGCTGGTCGGCAACCGCCTGCTGAGCCGGCCCGGCGCGGGCAAGGAGGTGCGGCGGTTCACCTTCGACACGAGCGGAACGCCCCTGACGTACGAGGCGGGCGACGCACTCGGTGTGCGTCCGGTCAACTCCCCCGCCCTGGTGCGGGAATGGCTCGCGGTGACCGGGGTCGACGGCTCGACGGCGGTGTCCGTGACGGGAGTCGGCGAGATCCCCTTCGACGAGGCCCTGCTCCGCCATCTGGACATCACCCGCATCACCCCCGACCTCCTCCGCTTCGTCGCCGAACACACCCGCGACGACCGGGAGTTGCGCCGCCTGCTGCGCCCGGACAACAAGGACGGCCTGGCGCAGTGGAGCTGGGGCCGGCAGGCGGTGGACGTGCTCGCCGAGCACCCGGTGCGGGTGAGCGCGGCGGACTGGGCGAGCGTGCTCAGGAAGCTGCAACCGCGGCTGTACTCCATATCGTCGAGCCCGCTGGCCGACCCGCACCTGGTGTCGCTCACCGTCTCCGTAATCCGGTACGAGAACCTGCACGGCACACCGCGCGGCGGGGTCTGCTCCCCGTTCCTCGCGGACGCGGCCACCGGCACCGAGGTGCCGGTCTTCGTGCAGTCCTCCCCGCACTTCCGCCCGCCCGCCGACGCGGCCACGCCCATGATCATGGTCGGCCCCGGCACCGGGGTCGCCCCGTTCGTGGGGTTCCTCCAGGAGCGCCGCGCGCTCGGTCACCGGGCGCCGAACTGGCTGTTCTTCGGCGAACAGCACCGCGCCAGCGACTTCTACTACCAGGACGAGCTGACCGGGCTGCTCGCCGAGGGCACTCTGACCCGCCTCGACACCGCCTTCTCCCGCGACCAGCGCCAGAAGGTGTACGTCCAGGACCGGATGCGCGAGCACGGTCCCGAGCTGTGGCGCTGGCTCCAGGACGGCGCCCACTTCTACGTCTGCGGTGACGCCTCCCGCATGGCGAAGGACGTGGACCGGGCCCTGCGGGACATCGCGGTGACGCACGGCGGTCTGAGCGAGGACGAGGCGGCGGCGTACCTCAAACAACTGGCGACGGCCAAGCGATATGTACGGGATGTTTACTGACGTACCAGATACACGCTGAGCCGCTTTTTTACCGGTCTCACACCGGACTCTTCACCTCCGGCGCCGCCCCGCTCACCGCACCCGGTTACGTTCTCGTGCCGTGCACTTGGCAGACATGAAGCCGGTGACCACTGGCCGGCGGACGCAGTCGGCGGTGTCCGCCGCCCAGGAACAGGCCTCCTCGGAAGCCCCCGCGCAATGGCACCGCGTCCTGACGGTGCTGGCCGACATCAGCCTGTTCGTCAACACGCGCGCGGTCTGGACCCAGGCGGCCTCGCACCGGGTGGCGGTGGCCGCGGTCATCTCGGTCTGTTACGCCTCGATCCTGGCGTGCGGAGTCCTGGCCCTGACGGTGCGCAGCCGGCGCTCGCTGGTCCGCCTGGACCTGCTGATCCTGCTGACGGCCGTGACGCTGACGCTGTGCGCCTGGACCTTGCTCCACCAGGGCAGCGACGAGGCCCGGCTGACCACCCAGGCCGCGAAGGAACTGGCCGCCGGACACCCCGTCTACGGCCGGCCCTGGCCCTGGCTGTTCGACCGGACCGTGGCCCTCACCCCCACCGTCACCGGCACCTACGACCTCACCTACGGCTACCCCCCGCTCGCCCCGCTCCTGACCGCGCCCCTCCTCGGGCTGGGCCACGGTGCCGCCCCGGCGACGGCGGTGAGCACGGGCGCGCTGATCGTCGGCGCGGTGCTGCTGTGGCGGATGCTGCCGCCGCCCTGGCGACCGGCGGCGACCATGGTCTGCCTGGGCTTCGGCATCCTGCCGCAGTACGCCCGGCTCGGTTACCCGGCGATCCTGGGCCTGGCCCTGCTGGTCCCGGTGGTCGTGGCCTGGCCGCGGATCGGCCGGGGCGGTCGCCTGGGCGTGTCCGGCGTGGCCCGGGCCGGCTGCCTCGGCGCGGCCTGCGCGGCGCAGCAACTCCCCTGGTTCCTCGTCCCGTTCCTGCTGGCCGGCCTCTACGCCGTACGCCGCGGCGAACTGGGCGCCCGCCCCGCGGCCCTGCTCCTGCTGCGCCTGACCGGGGTCGCGGCCACCGTCTGGCTGCTGATCAACACGTACTTCGTCGTGAGCGAGCCGAGGGCGTGGCTGGACGGCATCGCCCTTCCGCTCACCCAGGGGGCGGTGCTGCACGGCCAGGGTCTGGTGGACGTGTCCCTGTACCTCACGAACGGCAGCGACCGTCTCGACTGGTACTCGCACGCGAGCCTGCTGCTGGCGGCGGGCCTGTTCGCGCTGTTCGTGCTCTTCGTACGACGGCTCGGCCCCGCGGCGACGGTGCTGCCCTGGTGCGCCTTCTTCCTGGCGACGCGCTCGCAGGACGGCTACTACCTGATGATGACGCCACTGTGGCTGGCCTCGGCGGTCACGGCACCGGCGGCGGAGTTCGCGGGGGCGTGGCAGCCGCGCCTCGGCACCCACCGGACCCGGATCGCCCTGGCGGCACTGGCCCTGACGCCGGCCCTGCTGGCGGCCACCCTCGCGGCGACCGGCGAACCACCCCTCCGCATGGCGGTCACGGGTCTGCACCGCTCCCGCCCGGTCGCCGCGTCCCGGCTGGCCGTCACGGTCACGAACACGTCCGGCACCGGGCTCACACCGCACTTCATGCTCACCGCGGGCCAGGGCATGAGCCGGTACTGGCGGATCGTGCGCGGCCCGAAGACCCTCCCGGCCCACACCTCGGCGAGCTACGAACTCGGGCCGCCCGCCGAGTCGTACGGCGGCCGGTACGTCATCCCCCGCGGCGGCGCGCACCTGCGGCTGCGCGCCTTCACGGCCGAACCGCAGACCCTGTCGACCGTGTACGTCAGGCTGCCGTCCGCGTGAAGCGGAGGGTGGCGGTGACCGTGGTGAGGCCGCGGATCATGCCCAGCTGGTTCCAGCCCATGCCGAAGTTCTCCCTGTCCACCGAGAACTCGGCGTCCAGGGTGAGCGCGTCGGCGTCCGCGCCGACGAGCCGGGCGGTGAAGGACTGGGGGCGGCTGATGCCGCGCACGGTCAGCTGACCTATGACGTGCACCTGGTCGCCGTCGCGCAGTTCGGCGCTGCGCACCGCGAAGGTGATCTCGGGGTGGTGGTCGGTGTCGAAGAAGTCGGCGGACCGCAGGTGCGTGTCCCGCTTGGCGTTCTTGGTGTCCAGGGAGGCCGCGTCCAGCGTCAGGGTGCCCACGGCCGACCCGTCGGCCCGCACCTCGCCCTGACCGCGCACGGCCCCGAAGGTGCCCTTCACGGTCACCAGGTTCCACATGGTCCGGTGCTTGATCCCCACGGTCGAGGCGGCGGTGTCGAGCTGCCAGGTCCCGGTTTCCACGGCGACGGTCATGGCCGTTCATCTCCTTGTAGTCCAAATTTGGATGACGGCGCCACCGTAGCCGGTTATCCAAAATTGAACAACAGCTAGACTGGAGCCCATGGCCGACCACTCCGCATGCCCCTCCGCCGCAGGTGACGGGCTCCTCCCCGTGGAACTGCACGCCTGGATGCTGATGCTGGCGGCGACCGGGGCCGTCGAGCAGGAGCTGCGGTCCGTGGTCAAGGAGCGGCTGGACGTCTCCCACGACGAGTTCCTGATCCTGTGCCTGCTGGCCGGACACCCCGGTGAGGCGCTGCGCATGACCCGGATCGCCGAGCTGCTGGGCCGCCCGAAGACCCGCCTCACCTATCAGATCGCCTGCCTCCAGCACGCGGGCCTGGTGACCCGCCAGTCGGTCTGCGGCGACAAGCGAGGCGTCGAGGTGGCCCTGACCGAGAAGGCCCGGGGCCTGCTCAAGGAGGCCTCCGGCACCCTGGCGCAGACGGTCAAGGAGGGCCTGTCGCGCTTCATGGGCCCGGCTCAGTGCGAGGCGATGCGGGCGTTGATGCCGGACGTGACACCACACGAGCCCCGCACGCCGGAGGCGTAGGGAGACCTCGATGCCGGCACAAACGGCACAGGCCCACCAGGCCCCCCTCTCCGCAGGCGACCGACCCGAAATCGGGGTACCCGGCGTGCATGTCGAGCCTGGAATCAGCCCTGCGCCACCGTGTAGACGGCGAGGTCCGCTTCGATGCCGGATCGCGGGCCGCCTACTCCACCGACGCCTCCAACTTCCGCCAGACCCCGATCGGCGTGGTCGTCCCGCGCACCCCCGAGGCTGCCGCCGAAGCCGTGGCGGTCGCCCGCGAGTACGACGCCCCCGTGCTCTCCCGCGGCGGCGGCACGAGCCTTGCCGGGCAGTGCACCAACACGGCGGTGGTGATCGACTGGTCGAAGTACTGCGGTCGCCTGGAGTCCGTGGACCCCGCCGCCCGTACCTGTGTCGTCCAGCCCGGCATCGTCCTGGACGACCTCAACCGCCAACTGGCCCCCACCGGCCTGCGCTTCGGCCCGGAGCCGGCCACCCACGCCAACTGCACGATCGGCGGCATGATCGGCAACAACTCCTGCGGCGCCACCGCGCAGGCGTACGGCAAAGTCGTGGACAACATCGTCCGCCTCGAAGTGCTCCTCTACGACGGCACCCGCTTCTGGTGCGGCAGGACGAGCGACGACGAGTACGCGGCCATCGAACGCCAGGGCGACCTGCGCGCCACCCTCTACCGCCGGCTGCGCACCCTCCGCGACACCCACGCCGACGAGATCCGCCGCCGCTACCCGGACATCCCCCGCCGCGTCTCCGGCTACAACCTCGACTCGCTGCTCCCCGAGCACGGTTTCGACGTCGCCGGTCTGCTCGTCGGCAGCGAGTCGACGCTCGTGACCGTGCTGCGCGCCGAGCTGAAGCTGGTGCCGGTGGTGAAGGCCAAGACACTGGTCGTGCTGGGGTTCCCGGACATCGACAGGGCCGCGGACGCCGTACCGGCGATCCTGCCGTACGAGCCGATCGCCCTGGAGGGGGTCGACTCACGTCTGGTCCGGGACGAGCGGATCAAGCAGCTCAATCCGAAGGCGCGCGCCCAGCTCCCTGAGGGAGACGCCTATCTGATGGTGCAGTTCGGCGGGGACACCGTCGAGGAGTCCGACGAGCACGCGCACCGGATGCTGGGCGGGCTGCACGAGTCGGAGCACGACCCGACGGTGGCCTTCCTCGACGACCCCTCCCACGAGGACGAGTTGTGGCAGGTCCGCGAGGCGGGGCTCGGTGCCACCGCGCACATCCCGGGCCATCCCGACACCTTCGAGGGCTGGGAGGACTCGGCGGTCCCGCCCGAGCGGCTCGGCGGCTATCTGCGCCGACTGCGGGAGCTGTACGAGGAGTTCGGGTATCTGAGCGACACGGGGCCGAGTCTCTACGGCCATTTCGGGCAGGGGTGCGTGCACACCCGCATCCCCTTCGACCTGTACTCGGCGGACGGGGTGGCCGCGTACCGGCGGTTCATGGAGCGGGCCGCCGATCTGGTGGCCGAGTTCGGCGGTTCGTTCTCCGGTGAGCACGGGGACGGGCAGAGCCGGGGCGAGTTGCTGCCGCGGATGTTCGGGGAGCAACTGGTCACCGCCTTCAACCTCGTGAAGGCCGCCTTCGACCCGCTCGACCGGATGAACCCCGGGAAGGTCGTGGCCCCGTACCGCCTCGACGAGAACCTTCGTCTCGGCGGCGACTGGGCCCCGTTCGACCCCCGGGACCTGCACTTCCGTTTCCCGGAGGACGGCGGCTCGTTCGCCGAGGCGGCCAACCGCTGCGTCGGCGTGGGCAAGTGCCGGCAACTGACCAGCGAGGGCTCGGTGATGTGCCCGTCGTACCAGGTCACGCGGGAGGAGGAGCATTCGACGCGGGGCCGGGCCCGGCTGCTGTTCGAGATGCTCGACGGGCATGGTGACAGCGCGATCCAGGAGGGCTGGCGTTCGCAGGCGGTGCATGACGCGCTCGACCTGTGTCTGGCCTGCAAGGGGTGCAAGCGGGACTGCCCGGCCGATGTCGACATGGCGACGTACAAGGCGGAGTTCCTGTCGCACCACTACGAGGGCCGCTGGTGGCGCAGGCCGCGGGCCCATCTGTCGATGGGCTGGCTGCCGCTCCTCGCGCAGACGGTGGGCCGCGCCCGGCTGGGCCCGGCCGTGAACGCGCTCACCCACACACCGCCCCTGTCGCGGGCGGCCGTCGCGGCGGCGGGTGTCGAGGACAGGGAGATACCGCTGTTCGCCGGGGAGACGCTCCAGCAGTGGTTCGCGCGTCATGAGCGCCACGGCGACGGGGCGCGCGGCAGCGTCCTGCTGTGGCCGGACACCTTCACCAACCACTTCCACCCGCACGTCGGCCGGGCCGCCGTGGCCCTGCTCGAACACGCGGGCTGGCGCGTGGAGTTGCCGGCCGAACCGCTGTGCTGCGGGCTGACCTGGATCTCGACGGGGCAACTGGGCGTCGCCGAGCGGGTGCTGGGCCGCACCGTGCGGCGGCTGGCGGAGCATGTGCGGGACGGCGGGCTGGTGGTCGGCCTCGAACCGAGCTGCGCGGCGGTGTTCCGCTCGGACGCGGGTGACCTGTTCCCCGGCGACCGGGACGTGCGGCGGCTGCGCGCGCAGACGGTGACGCTCGCGGAGCTCCTGACCGAGCACTCCCCCGGCTACGCGCCCCCGCAGGTCCCGGAGCGTTCCGCGCACGCCCTGGCCCAGGTGCACTGCCACCAGCACGCGGTGCTCGGCTGGGACGCCGACGCCGAGCTGCTGCGCCGGGCCGGCGTCGACGCGGAGCGGCTGGACTCCGGCTGCTGCGGGCTGGCCGGGAACTTCGGTTTCGAGCCGGGGCACCTCGACGTCAGCGAGGCGTGCGCGGAGCGCGTCCTGCTGCCGAGGCTGCGGGACGCCGCGCCGGAGACGGTGGTGCTGGCCGACGGCTTCAGCTGCCGTACCCAGATCGCCGAGTTCGACAGCGGCGGCCATCAGGGGGTGCATCTGGCGGAGCTGCTGGCGGTGGGCCTGCCGGACGGGGACGGCGGTACGCACGGCAGCGCGTACGGCGTGGCCCCCGACGCCCGCCCCGCGCCTCCGGGCCGCCGGGCCCGGCTGCTCGCGCTGGCGGGGAGCGGGGTGGCGGCGGGGGCGGCTGCCGGGGCGGCTCTGGGGGTGGCGCGTTCGCTGCGGCGGTGACGGCGGCGCCCTGCCCACCGGCACATCCCAGTGCCCCCAAGGGTTCTCCTCCGGTCAAGACTCAGGACATCAAACTGGGAGCATTCCTTTTCTTGAACTATTCGTGTTTACGGGGGTAGGTTGTCGGCATGACTTCACCCCAGCCCCCGACTCCCGCCGATGAGCTGCGCGGTGCCGGTCTGCGGGTGACGGCCGCCCGGGTCGCCCTGCTGGAGACCGTCCGCGCCGGGGACCACCTCGGCGTCGAGATGATCGCCGAGGGTGTGCGCGACCGGGTCGGCCACATATCGCTCCAGGCCGTGTACGACGCCCTTCACGCGCTGACCACGGCCGGGCTCGTCCGCCGCATCGAACCGCCGGGCAGCCCGGCCCGGTTCGAGGGTCGCGTCGGCGACAACCACCACCACCTGGTGTGCCGCTCGTGCGGCGTCGTCGTCGACGTCGACTGCGCGGTCGGCCACGCCCCCTGTCTGACCGCAGCGGACGACCGCGGCTTCACGGTCGACGAGGCCGAGGTCATCTACTGGGGCCTGTGCCCCGCCTGCTCGTCCAGCAGCGGTTCCTGAGCGGCGCCACAGCACCACCCGCAGCAGTTCCCGAGCACCACCAGCAGTTCCTGAGCTCCAACGATCCGCCCCGTCCGGAAGGATTCCCCCATGTCTGAGAGCAACGCCGCCGAGGGCAAGTGCCCCGTCGCGCACGACCGCGCCCTGCACCCCACCCAGGGCGGTGGCAACCGCCAGTGGTGGCCGGAGCGGCTCAACCTGAAGATCCTGGCCAAGAACCCCGCCGTGGCGAACCCGCTCGGTGAGGAGTTCGACTACGCGGCGGCGTTCCAGTCCCTGGACCTGGCGGCCGTGAAACAGGACATCGCCGAGGTGCTGACGGACTCCAAGGACTGGTGGCCGGCCGACTTCGGGCACTACGGCCCGTTCATGATCCGGATGGCCTGGCACAGCGCGGGCACCTACCGCATCAGCGACGGCCGCGGCGGCGCCGGCGCCGGCCAGCAGCGCTTCGCGCCGCTGAACAGCTGGCCGGACAACGGCAACCTGGACAAGGCCCGCCGGCTGCTGTGGCCGGTGAAGAAGAAGTACGGCCAGAGCCTGTCCTGGGCCGACCTGATGATCCTCGCCGGCAACGTGGCGCTGGAGTCCATGGGCTTCGAGACCTTCGGCTTCGGCGGCGGCCGTGAGGACGTCTGGGAGTCGGAGGAGGACGTCTACTGGGGTCCCGAGAAGGTCTGGCTCGACGACCAGCGCTACACCGGCGACCGTGAGCTGGAGAGCCCGCTCGGCGCCGTCCAGATGGGCCTGATCTACGTCAACCCCGAGGGCCCCAACGGCAACCCGGACCCGGTCGCCGCGGCCCGCGACATCCGGGAGACCTTCCGCCGGATGGCGATGAACGACGAGGAGACCGTCGCCCTCATCGCCGGTGGCCACACCTTCGGCAAGACCCACGGCGCCGGCCCGGCCGAGAACGTCGGCGCCGACCCCGAGGCCGCCCCGATCGAGGCCCAGGGCCTCGGCTGGAAGAGCACCTACGGCACCGGCAAGGGCGGCGACGCGATCACGTCCGGCCTGGAGGTCACCTGGACCGCCACGCCGACCCAGTGGGGCAACGGGTTCTTCAAGAACCTCTTCGAGTACGAGTACGAGCTCACGACCAGCCCGGCCGGCGCCCACCAGTGGGTCGCCAAGAACGCCGAGGCGATCATCCCCGACGCGCACGACCCGTCGAAGAAGAAGCTCCCGACGATGCTCACCACCGACCTGTCGCTGCGCTTCGACCCGGTCTACGAGCAGATCTCGCGCCGCTTCTACGAGAACCCCGACCAGTTCGCGGACGCCTTCGCCCGCGCCTGGTACAAGCTGACCCACCGCGACATGGGCCCGAAGTCGCTGTACCTCGGCCCCGAGGTCCCGGCCGAGACCCTGCTGTGGCAGGACCCGCTGCCGGAGGCCGAGGGCGAGGCCATCGACGCCGCCGACGTCGCGGCGCTCAAGGCCAAGCTGCTGGAGTCGGGCCTGTCGGTCTCGCAGCTGGTGTCCACCGCGTGGGCGTCGGCCTCGACGTACCGCAACAGCGACAAGCGCGGCGGTGCCAACGGTGCCCGTATCCGCCTCCAGCCGCAGGCGGGCTGGGAGGTCAACGAGCCCGACGAGCTGGCTCAGGTGCTGCGCGTCCTGGAGGGCGTCCAGGCCGGGTTCAACACCGGCGCCAAGAAGGTCTCCCTCGCCGACCTGATCGTCCTCGGCGGTGCCGCCGGTGTCGAGAAGGCCGCCAAGGACGCCGGGTACGACATCGAGGTGCCCTTCACGCCGGGCCGCGTGGACGCCACGGAGGAGCACACCGACGCGGAGTCCTTCGCCGCGCTGGAGCCCACCGCCGACGGCTTCCGCAACTACCTCGGCAAGGGCAACCGCCTGCCGGCCGAGTACCTGCTGCTCGACAAGGCCAACCTGCTGGGCCTGAGCGCCCCCGAGCTGACCGTCCTCGTCGGCGGGCTGCGCGTCCTGGGCGCCAACTACCAGAACACCGCGCACGGCGTCCTCACGAAGACCCCGGGCAAGCTGACGAACGACTTCTTCGTCAACCTGCTCGACCTGGGCCAGACCTGGACCGCCGTCTCCGAGGACCAGACGGTCTTCGAGTCCCGCGACGACGCCACCGGCGAGGTCAAGTGGACCGGCACCCGTGCCGACCTGGTCTTCGGCTCGAACTCCGAGCTGCGGGCGCTGGCCGAGGTGTACGCGAGCGACGACGCGAAGGAGAAGTTCGTCAAGGACTTCGTCGCGGCGTGGGTCAAGGTCTCGAACGCGGACCGCTTCGACCTGGTCTGATCGCCTGATCCGCTGATGCGGGGCGGCCCGAACGGGTCGCCCCGCACGCATGTCCGGACGAGGATTACCTATGTTGACATAGGTATCTGAGCATACCTATCCTTGCGTCATGCGCCAGGACATCGACCACGTGGCCGCAGGCCTCGCGGCATGCCTGCCCGCCCTGCACCGGGCCCTGGAACGCCGGATCGACCAGGACTTCCCGCACCCCAAGCCGCCCGAGACCCAGCTCGCCCTGCTGCGCCAGGTCGCGGCCCACGAGGGCGTGACCGTGCGCGAGGCGGCGGACGCCCTGCTGATGAAGCCGAACAACGTCAGCGCGCTCGTCACCCAGATGACGGAGCAGGGGCTGCTGGAGCGCCGACAGGACCCCGCCGACAAGCGGGTCGCGCATCTGCACCTCACCCCGACCTCCCGGCAACGTCTCGCCGAGGTCGACCAGCTGAAGGGTGCCCACCTCGCGCGGGCCCTGCGTGCCCTCACCGACGGCGAACTGGACGCCCTCGGCTCCGCGTTGGGCGCGCTCGAGTCGCTCAGCGGACGTCTGCACACCGACGCCCGCTGAACACTCACCCCCTCACGAAGGACAGGCACAGCCATGCCCTCCGCCACCCTGACCACTCCCGCGCACACCGGCACACCGGCACCCGGTGGTCCGCGAGCCAACCCCTGGCTGACCCTCATGGCCGTCGCCTTCGGCCTCTTCATGGTCGGCCTGGACGGCTCGGTCGTCTCGATCGCCAACCCGGAGATCGGCCGGGACCTCAACGCCTCCACCGCCGACCTCCAGTGGGTGACCAACTCCTACCTGCTGGCCCTGGCCGCCGCCCTGATCCTGGGCGGCAAGCTCGGCGACCGCTTCGGCCGCCGCACCTTCTACCTGATCGGAGTCGCGGGCTTCACCGCCGCGTCCGTCGCCATCGGCCTGTCCGGCTCGATCACCGGCGTGATCGTCTTCCGCGCCTTCCAGGGCTTCTTCGGCGCCCTGCTGATGCCGAACACCCTGGGCATGCTGCGCGCGGTGTTCCCGCCGAGGAAGTTCGGCATGGCGGTCGGCATCTGGGCGATGGTCTCGTCGGTGTCGACGGCCCTCGGCCCCATCGTCGGCGGCCTGCTGGTGCAGCACGTCGACTGGGAGTCGGTCTTCTACATCAACGCGCCCATCGGTGTCGTGGCGATCGTCTTCAGCGCGCTGGTCCTGCCGCAGAGCCGCAACACCGCCGCCGCGGACGAGAAGTTCGACATCGCCGGGGTCGTCCTGCTCGCGCTGGGCCTGCTGTCCGTCGTCTTCGGTGTCGTCAAGGGCGAGACGTGGGGCTGGACTTCGGGCGGCACCCTCGGTGCGATCGCGGCGGGCCTGCTGATCCTGGTGCTCTTCGGCTGGTACGAGACCCGGGTGGCGTCCCCGCTCCTGCCGATGCGGCTGTTCCGCAACCCGGCGCTGACGATCGGCACGGTCATCACCGCGCTGAACTTCTTCGTCCTGCTCGGCGTGATCTTCTTCGTCATGCTGTACCTCCAGAACGTGCGCGGCTTCTCCCCCGTCGAGGCCGGTGTCCGCACCCTGCCGCTGAGCCTGGCCTCGGTCGTGGCGTCCCCGCTGGGCGCGGCGCTGACGGACCGCTTCGGCCCGCGTCTGACGATGCCGCTGGGCATGGGGCTCCAGGCGGTCGCCTGCTTCACGATGCTGAGCTGGAGCGCGGACTCCTCGTACACCACCATGTGGCCGCCGTTCATCGCGCTCGGTCTGGGCGTCGGCATGGTGATGGCGTCCTCCTCCGACGCGATCGTCGGGAACGCGCCGGTGGCGGACGGCGGCGTGGCGGGCGGTCTTCAGGCGACCGCGCTGCAGATCGGCGGCGCGCTCGGTACGTCCGTGCTGGTCTCCCTCATCACCAGCCGCGTCGGCGCCACGCTCACCGACGAGCTGACCTCCGCCGGCGTCCCCGCCCAGGCGGCGAGCGGACTGGCCGAGGCGAAGGACGCGGTGGCCATGGGTGCCGCCCCCGTCTCCGGGGAGATGCCGGCCGCTCTGAAGCCGGCGGTCGTCGAAGGCAGCCACGCGGCCTTCATGAACGGCGTGCACACCTCGGTACTGGTCGCGGGCACGCTGTGCGTGCTGGGCGCGGTGGTGGCGGCGGTGGGCGTACGCCGTGCGCCGGGCCGGCCCTAGGTCAACCGCCGTACGGGACTGCCGTCGAGGTAGGCGGCGATGTCCTCGACCGCTTCCCGGTAGTACGTGCGGTAGTTGTGCTCGGTGACATAGCCGAGGTGCGGGGTGGCCAGCACGTTCGGCAGGGTGCGCAGGGGGTCGTCGGCGGGCAGCGGCTCGGTGTCGAAGACGTCGAGGCCGGCACCGGCGATCCAGCCCTCGCGCAGGGCGCGCAGCAGGGCGGTCCGGTCGACGATCGCGGCGCGGGAGGTGTTGACCAGGAAGGCGTGCGGGCGCATGGCCCGCAGTTCCGGCTCGCCGAGCAGGCCGCGGGTGCGGTCGGACAGCACGAGGTGGACCGAGACGAAGTCGCTGCGGCGCAGCAAGTCCTCCTTGCTGTCGGCGAGTCGGACCCCCTCCGCCGCCGCCCGCTCGGCGGTGAGGTGCTGACTCCACGCCAGCACCTCCATGCCGAAAGCGGTGGCCACGCGGGCGACGCGGGTGCCGATCTTGCCGAGTCCGAGCAGGCCCAGGGTGCGGCCGTGCAGGTCCTGTCCGACGGTGGACTGCCACGGCCCGCGCTCGCGCACCGCCCGGCTCTCGACGGTGACGTGCCGGGCGAGGCCGAGCAGGAGCGCCCAGGTCAGTTCGACGGGCGGGGTCGAACTGCTCGCCGTGCCGCAGACGGTGACACCCTGGGCCTGCGCCGCCGCAAGGTCGATGGAGGCGTTGCGCATACCGGTGGTCACCAGCAGGCGCAGCCGGGGCAGGCGGCTCAGCAGATCGGCGTCGAAGGGGGTGCGCTCCCGCATGGCCACGACGACCTCGCAGTCGGCGAGCTCGGCGACCAGCTTCTCCCGGTCGGCGAGGTGTTCACGGAAGGCGCGCACCTCGACCCTGCCGTCGAGGGCACTCCAGTCCGCCAGGGTCAGGGCGGCACCCTGGAAGTCGTCCAGCACAGCGCAGTTAACGGTCATGCGGGCAATTCTGCCGTCCGCCGATCATCGGTCACCCGTCATCGGTCACCGATCGCCCGCCGCCCAGCACCCAGCAGACCGGGGAAGCTGCTCACTGCCGCATACTCACCGCCGCATGCCGCCCATTTCGGCGGCGAAGAGCACGGGGTCGCTGTCGTACCCCCGGACCATGTCGTGGAACCGCCACGCCCCGGACTCGTCCCTGGTGAACTCCGCGACCGTCGCGGCCGTGGCGTCGGCGACGGCCGCGAAGTCGTCCGCGAGCAGTTGCCGGTAGCCCTCGACGACCACCACGCCGGCGTTGGCGATCTCGCCGAAGGTGCGGGGCCCGCTGTCCTGGTGGATGCCCACCCCGACCACCACCCGCCCGTAGGCGGACGACAGCCGGTCGAACTCCAGCACCATCGCCTCGACGAACCCGAAGCCCATGCCGGTCTCGCTGTGCCGGGTCATGTTGATCGTGCCGTCCGGGGACCGGCTGTCGTAGTGCACGACATACACCGGCCGGCCGTGGGGATCGTCCACCGAGTAGGTCGCGGCGATGATGTCGAGGTGCCGCGGCGGCTCCCCGTACGGGCTCGGATCCCAGCGAAGCTTCACCTCGATCTTGCCCAGCCCGTCCCCCGCACCACTCACCCTGCCGCTCCTCTCCAGCCGTGGCGGGACGCCCCCGCACTGTGAAGTATGCGTCCTGGCCAGCACTTTGATGCCTTGTTGACGGTTCCACGGTTCGGTCAAGATTTCCCGGTCCCCGAGGCCGGCCCGACGCCTCAGCGGTGTTCGGGGTTCTCCGCCCCCGGCCGGCAGCCCGCGTCCCACTGGGAACGCTGGTTGCCGTACGCGGGGACGCCGCCGGACCGCTTCAGCAGCGCGGCGAGGTGCATGAGGTTCCAGGTCATGAAGGAGGTGTTGCGGTTGGTGAAGTCGTTCTCCGGGCCGCCCGAACCGGCGTCGAGGTACGAGGGTCCGGGGCCGGCCGGGCCGATCCAGCCGGCGTCGGCCTGGGGCGGGATCGTGTAGCCGAGGTGCTGGAGGCTGTAGAGGACGTTCATCGCGCAGTGCTTCACGCCGTCCTCGTTGCCGGTGATCAGACAGCCGCCGACGCGGCCGTAATAGGCGTACTGCCCCTGCGCGTTGAGGAGCGAGGAGCAGGCGTACAGCCGCTCGATCACCTTCTTCGTCACCGAGCTGTTGTCGCCGAGCCAGATCGGTCCGGCGACGACGAGGATGTCCGCGGCCATCACCCGCTCGTACAGCGCGGGCCACTCGTCGGTGGCGAAGCCGTGTTCGGTCATGTCGGGATAGACGCCGGGGGCGATGTCGTGGTCGACGGCACGGATCTCGGACGTGGTGACCCCGCGCGACATCATGATCTCCGCGCTCTTGTCGATCAGGCCCTGGGTGTGGCTGAGCTGCGGGGACGGTTTGAGGGTGCAGTTGATGTACAGGGCCGTCAGGTCGTCGAAGCGGTACGAGGCGTCGGCGGCGGACGCGGCCGTGGGCGTGTCTGTCATGCGGGCAGCGTCTCGCGTCGGTCCCGGTTTGTCCCGGTCCGGCACGGCCGAAGAACCGCCATGGACGCCCCACCGGGCCGGTCTTTGCCGTTCCGTTACCACCCGGTCCGGTCCGGCGCCGCGGCGGACCGCTGTTCAGGCCAAGTCGCCCACAGCGACTGGCAGTTCGGCGAGCCGCCACTCCAACATCCCGTCGCGCAACCGGATCGCGCGTCGGCCGTGGTCGGTCAGCAGGCGTACGGCGTCGTGGGCGAGCACGCAGTATGCGCCGCGGCAGTAGACCACGACCTCCGTCTCCGCGGGCAACTCGTCGATCCGGTCGGCGAGTTCGGTGACCGGGACGGAGTGCGCGCCGGGGATGTGTCCGGCGAGGTACTCCTCGACCGGCCGGACGTCCAGCACCACCACCTCCCCCGCCGCAGCGCGGGCGCGCAGTTCCTCGCGCCCCATGTCCACGGCGCCGCCCTCTCCGAGGTAGGCGTCGCGGGCGGCGGGGACGGCGGCCTGATGGGCCTCGGCGACCGTGCGCAGCAGCGCGAACAGGCGAGCCACGTCGTCACCGGCGAGCCGGTAGTGGATGCGGACGCCGGCACGGCGGGTGGCGACGAAACCGGCCTGCTTGAGGATCTGCAGATGCGCCGAAGCCGTCGTCAGGTTCAGTCCCGCCGCCTTGGCCAGGGCATCGACCGTGCGCTCGCCCTGGGCCAGCAGGTCCAGCAGCTCCAGGCGTTTTCCACTGGCCAGCGCTTTGCCGCCGGCCGCGAACGCGTCGTACAGGCGCGCCTTGGCATCGGCCTTCTTGTCGGCCTTGGCGTCCCCCGCGTTGCCCGCACCGTTTCCCGCCATGGCTGCCTTCCCGTTTCGCATCGAGACATCCTCCATAAATCCATGGAATATTGTAGATGACATCGCGGTCCATGGCCCCGCACGCCACCGCGTCCGAACCTTGGAGGACCCCATGGGCTTCGCCGAAGACCACCTGACGCCCCTGGTCGACGAAGGTCTGGGCAACAGTGCCTACCTCGTCGACCTCGGCCACGGCGGTGCCCTGGCCGTGGACGCCGGCCGCGATCTGCGCACCCTGCACCGGGCCGCCGCACGGCGCGGTCTGACCGTGGCGTACGCGGCGGACACGCACCTGCACGCCGACTTCCTGTCCGGCGCCGTTCAGCTCGCCCACGACGAGGGCGCGACGGTGCTGGCCTCCGCCGCCGGACGCCGCGCCTTCCCCCACCGTGCGATGGCCGACGGCGACGAAGTCGATCTGGGCGGCCTGACCCTGCGCGCCCTGGCCACTCCCGGCCACACGGACGAGCATCTGTCCTTCCTCCTCCTGGACGGCGCAAGGGAGTTGGGCGTCTTCACCGGCGGCTCGCTGATCGTGGGGTCGGCCGCCCGGACCGACCTGCTCGGCGCCGACCGCGCCGAGGAACTGGCCCGCGCCCAGTACCGCTCGCTGCGCCGCCTGACCGAACTGCCGGACGCGACCCCCGTCTGGCCCACCCATGGCGCGGGCTCCTTCTGCTCGGCCCCGCCCGGCGCCGAACGCACCACCACCATCGGCGCCCAGAAGCGCGCCAACCCGCTGCTCGGCGCACCGGACGAGGACACCTTCGTACGGCAGCTGCTGGGCAGCCTCGGCTCCTACCCCGCGTACTTCGACCGCCTCGCCGAGGTCAACCGGCGCGGCCCGGCCATCCTCGGGGCCGACCCCGGCCTCCCGTCGCTCAGCATCCCGTCGCTCAGCCTGCCGGAGGTCCGCCGGCTGATGGCCGAGGGAGCCCAGTTGGTCGACGTCCGGCCCGTCGCCGACTTCGCCGCGGGACACCTGCCCGGTGCCCTGTCCAACCCGCTGCGCGACCAGTTCGCCACCTGGCTCGGCTGGTTGCTGCCCGACGACGTTCCGCTCGTGTTCGTCACCGGGCCCGGCCAGGATCTGGCCGAGCTCACCTGGCAGGCCCTGAAGATCGGCTACGAACGTCTCGCGGGCCACCTGCCGATGGCGTCCTGGGTCGCCGACGGGGGCGAGCAGCAGCGCGTCGAGCTGATCACCGCGGACCGGATCGCGAAGGAGCACGCCGCGGAGGAGTACGCCGTGAACGAGAGCACCGCGGAGGACCGCATGGCGAAGGCCCGTCCTGCCCTGCGCCGCCCCGTCCTGGACATCCGTCAGGACGCCGAGCGCGCCGCCGGGCACATCCCCGGGGCCGTGGGCATCGAACTCGGCGATCTCGTCGCCCGCACCGCCGACGTACCCGCGGGCGCGATCGTGCACTGCGGCCACGGCGAGCGCGCCATGACCGCCGCCAGCCTCCTCCAGCGCGCCGGGCACAAGGACGTGGCCGTCCTCGCCGGCGGGCCGGCCGACTGGGCCAGGGCCACCGGCCGCCCGCTCGTGGAGGGCGCGTGACCACGACCCCGGCGACGCACGGCACACGGCTCGGACTGCGCGCCAACCTCGCCCAGTTCACCCTGCTCGTCGCCGTCAACGCGCTGGTCGGCGGCATGCTGGGCCAGGAGCGCGTCGTGCTGCCGCTGCTCGCCGACGACGTCTTCCACCTGTCCGCCTACACCGCCTCGCTCACCTACATCGTCGCGTTCGGCGCCACCAAGGCGATCACCAACTTCTTCGCCGGCACCCTCTCCGACCGTTACGGCCGCAAGCCGGTCCTGGTGGCCGGCTGGCTGATCGCGCTGCCCGTGCCCCTGTTGCTGATCTGGGCGCCGACGTGGGGCTGGGTGGTCACCGCGAACGTGCTGCTGGGCGTGAACCAGGGCCTGACCTGGTCCACCACGGTCATCATGAAGATCGACCTGGCCGGTCCGGCCCGCCGCGGCCTGGCGATGGGCTTCAACGAGGCCGCGGGCTATGTCGCCCTGGCGGCCACCGCGATGGCCACCGGCGCGATCGCCTCGCACGCCGGACTGCGCCCGGAGCCGTTCTTCCTCGGCATCGGCTACGCGGCGCTCGGCCTGGGCCTGTCGGTGCTGCTGGTCCGCGAGACCCGCGACCACGCCCGCCTGGAAGCGACGAGCCACCCGGCCCATCCAGCCCATCCAGCCCACCCGGCCCATCCAGCCCCCCAGGCCCACCCAGCCCCCCAGGCCGACGCCGCCGCGAACCACCACGAGGCCCGCCCGCCCCATGCCGCCGCGGTCCACCACGAGGCCCACCCGCCCCATGCCGCCGCGGTCCACCACGAGGCCCTCACCACCCCCCGGATCGCCTGGATCACCAGCGTCCACGACAGGGCCCTGTCCGCCGCCAGCCAGGCCGGCCTGGTCAACAACCTCAACGACGCCCTCGCCTGGGGCGTCTTCCCGCTCCTCTTCGCCGCCCACGGCCTGTCCGTCGCCCGCATCGGAGTCCTCGGCGCCCTCTACCCGGCGGTCTGGGGCCTCGGCCAACTGCTCACCGGCTGGTGGTCCGACCGCGTCGGCCGCAAGCACCTGATCACCGCGGGGATGCTGGTGCAGGCGGCGGCCATCGCCCTGGTCGCCCTCGGTACGACCTTCCCGGTCTGGGCGACGGCCCAGATCCTCCTCGGCGCCGGCACCGCCCTGGTTTATCCGACCCTCCTCGCGGTGATCGGCGACGTGGCCCACCCCGCCTGGCGGGCCCGCGCGGTCGGCGTCTACCGCCTGTGGCGCGACGGCGGCTTCGCGGTCGGCGCCCTGCTGGCGGGGGTCCTGGCCGACGCCTACGGCATGACCACGGCCGTCTGGGCCGTCGCCGCCCTCACCGCCGTATCCGGCCTGGTGGTGGCGGCCCGCATGTACGAAACCCACCCTCGCCGCTGAAGCCCGGTATGCCGTTTCCAGCCCCTATGTGGGCCACGGGATCTGGTCGGCCGTCCCACCTGCCCTGCGGCGACTGGAAGGTCGGCGTCGGCCGCACCGAGGGGCACCCGTCTCGCCCCGATGCCGAACGCGCGGTCAGCGCCCCGGGATCACACCCTCGTCGGCCAGCAGTTCCTGCATCTCGCGCACATGGCGTCGGCTCGTGCCCTCGTCGGGCAGCATCACGTCCTGCGGGGTGGGGGCGTCGTCCGGCAACGGGGTGCCCAGATCGCGCACCGCGTCCAGCAGCGCCCGGAGTCCGACCACGCACTCCTCGTCGTTCCCGGACGCGGCCGCCGACCGCAGCGCGGCATCCAGCTCGCCCAGCCTGCCCACGTGGACGTCGTCGACCTCGTACTGCCCCTCGCCGAGAATACGCATGATCACGACGCTGCCTCCTCCTCCGGACGCCGGCCGCCCGCCGGCTCAAGGTGACTCGCGAAAGTGCCTCAGCCCCCAGGTTCCTCCGCCGCCACCGACTCCGCAGGGGTCCCATGGGCCTTCGCCAGGGCCCGAACGTCCTGGGTTCCCGGCCCGGCGGGGTGCCCCGGCCCCCGCACACGGCCCCAGCACGCAGCAGCGTTCGAGAACCGCCCACCGTTCCTTGCGGATACGGGGCTCGTCAGGGTTCGGACGGCGGGGGCGTCCCCTTCCGTCCGGGGCCGGGTGTGGCGGGCACGTGGTCGGTCCGGTGTGCGGCGGGCTTCTTGGTGACGGCGACGCGGCGCGGCGCGATGGTGTCGCCGACGGGAGGTGCGAGCGGGGGCTCGGCGTCCAGGAGCCCGTAGACCACGGCGGCGTCCACGGTCTCGTGCCTGAGCAGCAGCCGGGCCAGTTCTTCCAGCTGTGTGCGGTGCCGCGTGAGCAGGTCGGTGGCCTGGTGTTCGGCCTCGCGCAGCAGGCGGGCGACCTCGCCGTCGACAGCGGCCTGGGTGGCCTCCGCGAACGGACGGCTGGACATGGCGGTCCCGCCCGCGCCCAGAAAGACCGAGCCGCCCTGCGGGTAGCCGACCGGTCCGAGCGCGGGCGACAGGCCGAACTCACGGACCATCTTGGTCGCCAGCTCGGTGGCTGACGCGAGATCGTTGGCCGCGCCCGTGGAACCCTGGCCGAGGACGACCAGTTCGGCGGCGCGTCCGCCGAGCCGTACGGCCAGGCTCTGGGTCAGATAGTCCTCGCCGTACAAGTGCCGCTCGACCAGAGGAAGTTGCTCGGTGGCGCCGAGGGCCTGTCCGGCGGGCAGGATGGTGACCTTGGCCACCGGGTCCGCGCTCGGGGACAGCGCGGCGACCAGGGCGTGCCCGGCCTCGTGGACGGCGACGGCCTCCTTCTCCGCGGGCAGCAGCACGTTCGAGCCCTCGCGACGGCCGAGCAGAATCCGGTCCCGGGCCGTGTCGAAGTCGCTGTCCGTCAGCTCCTCCCGGTCCTCCCGTACGGCGACGATGGCGGCCTCGTTCGCCAGGTTGGCCAGGTCCGCGCCGGAGAAGCCGGGCGTGCCGCGCGCCACCTTCTCCAGGTCGACGTCCTCGCGCAGGCGCTTGTCCTGGCAGTGCACGGCCAGGATCGCGGCACGTTCGGTCAGGGTGGGCAGCGGGATGGTGACCTGCCGGTCGAAGCGGCCGGGGCGCAGCAGAGCCGGGTCCAGGACCTCGGGCCGGTTGGTGGCGGCCAGCACGACGATGCCCTCGGCGGCCTCGAACCCGTCCATCTCGGCGAGGAGTTGGTTGAGTGTCTGCTCGCGTTCGTCGTTGGAGACGACCGCCCCCGCCGCCCCGCGGCGACCGCCGAGCGCGTCGATCTCGTCGACGAACACGATGACCGGCGCTCGCTTGCGGGCCTCGGCGAACAGGTCGCGCACCCGGGCGGCGCCGACGCCGACGAACATCTCCACGAAGCTGGAACCGACCACCGACAGGAACGGCACCTCGGCCTCGCCGGCGACCGCGCGGGCCAGCAGCGTCTTGCCGGTCCCGGGCGGGCCGACCATCAGCACGCCGCGCGGGGCCATCGCCCCGGCCCGGCGGTACCGTTCGGGCCGCCGCAGGAAGTCGACCACCTCGGCGATCTCGGACTTGGCGCCCTCGTATCCGGCCACGTCGGCGAAGGTGGTCTCGGGCCGTTCCGCGTCGAACACCTTGACCCGGGACTTGCCGACCCCGCCCAGGGCGCCCGTCATCTGCGCGGCCCCGCTCTTCGACAGGCGCCGCCAGAACCAGACGATCAGGACGATCGGCCCCAGCAACACGATCCAGGACAGGATCTGGGAGCCGGTGGACGGCGAGGTGGACGGCTGGGACGCCGTGATCTCCACGTGCCTGGTCTCCAGTCGGCCGAGCAGCTGGTCGCCGGCGAGCTGGACGGGGACGACGGTGGTGAAGGGGCGTCCACTGGTGAGCGTGCCGTTCGCCTTCCCGTCGGCCTCGATGGTGACGGACTTGACCTTCCCGGCGTCGACATCGGCGAGGAACGTCGAGTACGTCAGGCTCACCTTCTGCGTCCCGGTGGGCTGGATGCCGGGCACCACCGCCCACAGGCCGACGGCGAGCAGGACGGCCAGGGGCCACAGCCAGTGCCGCCAGGCCGGCGGGGGCGGTGGCGCGGTGGGGGCAGGCCGGTTCCCGGTGGGCGGCGGCTGGGCCTGCTTGGTCATGGCGTCCTCCGTGCGTGCTCGGGCGGGCTCACCCGGTCGAGGCGGTGTAGCGGACCGGGTCGGCGTCGAACGCGGAAGCACAGCGGGCCGAGCAGAAGTGGTAGAGCGTCCCGCCTGTTTCGCGGCGGTCGGCTGTGCCGTACTTGCTGATCCGCAGGCCGCACACCGGGTCCGTGACCGTCTCGGCACTTCCGTGCCGGTGGTGGTTGTGGCGGCGGATGCTCACGTCGGCCTCCGGTGTCGGGATACAGCCGCCCCATGCGACTGCCGCACGGTCGTCCCGCGCCGTGGCCCGCTGTCCCACCCCGCAGCGGGGCGGTCGCGGCAGGGCGAAGCGCCGGCGACGCCCGGGCCCCGCCTCCAGGGCCTGAGCGGCGGGTCACACCTTCACTGTCCTGGCCGCACGCTCCCCACCACAGGGGCCCACCGTCCCGCGCACGAGGGCTACCCGGCCCATGCGTGACGCCGCCGCCCGGGCACTGCGACCGCAGGGTCGATGCTGGCGTGGCCGACCGCCGACCGCCGACCAGCGACGGGCGACCGGCGATCAGCGACCAGCGACCAGCCGAGCGTGAACGGCGACCAGCGACCAGCCGAGCGTGAACGGCGACCAGCGACCAGCCGAGCGTGAACGGTGTCAGAAGCCCCGCCTCCGCGCCCTTTCCGCACTTCACCTCCTGGCAGGGCGAGCGGGCCGCGGCGTCGGGGGGTGGGGCGGGTGTGCCTGGAGGGTGACGGCCAGCCAGCTCGCCCAGCCGACCGGCTGCGGGGCCCAGAAGCTGATCGCCCGGTACAGGAGCGTCGCGGCGATCGCGGAAGCCGACGGCAGGCCGTACAGCACGAGGAGCGCGGACAGGCTCGTCTCCACGACGCCGAGGCTGCCGGGGGTCAGCCGCAGACTGCCGGGGATCTGGGTGAGGACGTAGACGAGCAACAGGCCGTGCCAGGGCACGCCGACGTCCAGCGCCCACAGGGCGGCGGCCAGGCAGGTGATGTCGGGGGTCCAGTTCAGCAACGCGTAGGTGAAGGGACGCAGCCACGGCCGGAGGCCGGGCTGCAGGCTGCGGGCCTGCTCGATCAGGCGCGCCAGCGCCCGCTGCCCGCGCCGGATGCGACGCGAGCGCAGCCCGGCGCGCGCCCATGCCCGCCGCACCGCGGTGCGGAAGCGGGCGAAGCGGGACACCCCGAACACCGTCAGGGCGATCGCCAGGACCGCCAGCAGGCCGCCGAGGGGAAGCAGTACGGTGCGCAGCCCCGCCGGCCCCGCGGCGACCGCGCCGGCCACGAACACGGCGGACAGACTCAGCGCCGACAGCGCACCGGCCATGACGAGCACCGCGGCAGCGAGGACCGGCTCCACTGCACGCCGCCGCAGCTGACGGTAGAACCAGGCCGCCGAGAAGGCCGCTCCGCCGGGCAGCGCGCCGGACACCGAGTTGGCGGCCACCACGACCGCCGTGGTGCGCCGCAGACTCCAGCGCACCCCGCCCGCCGCGAGCAGCCACCGGTACACGCCGGCGAAGCACACGAACGACAGCGCCTCGCATCCCACGGCCACCGCCACCGGCAGCAGGTGCACCTCGGCGATGCGGTGGTACGCCTGCGCCAGCTCCCGCCGCCGCGGGACGGCGACCAGGACCACGGCCGCCGCGAGGAGCGCGGCCCCCAGCCACCACAGCGTCCCCGGTGGCGGGGGACCACCCGTCTCCCACCCGGCGCGGCGCACCGCCCCGGTCTGCGACCGCCCGGACATCAGCCCTCACCCTCGGGCAGTACGGGGACGGCCGACCCGGTGGGCGGGGTCGAGGGGCGGCAGCGAGTGGCGGTCCACTGGTACCGCGCCGGTCCCGGCCGCGCGCGACGGGTCCGCGAGGTGGTTGCTCTCCACGGCCGCCTCCTTCGCGGGACCGGCCGGCTCGGCGCCCCCGACGGGGTCACCTCGCGCGGGCCAGGGAGCGCGGCCGGTCGGCGGTCAGCCGGTCACCCTCGTCGGTGATGACGGTGCCCATCTCGGCGCAGGCGCGGATCAGCCGGTCGGCGATCCAGGCGTATTCCGCCCGGTCGGCGAGGCGGGTGTGGCAGTAGTCCAGGGCGATCGGGACCGCCTCGGTGCGCAGGGGGCCCCGCTCGTCCAGGGTGACCAGCCACAGCAGGCCCAGGTCGTTGCGGAGGGCCGGGTGGACGGCGTAGTCGTCGATGAAGTCGCCCAGGTCGTACAGGACGCGGCGGGTGAACCCGTGGAAGACGTGCGCGGAGTGCCCCACGACCAGGGTGGCCCCGGCGGCCGTCAGGGCGGGGGCGGCGCGGCGGACGTGCGGGACGGGGCGGGCGGTCATGTTGGGACCCCAGTGGACGCTGACCAGGACGATGTCCGTCGTGCGGGCCAGCCTGCCGATCGCGTCGGTGAGCCAGGCGGGGACGCTCTCGTTCCACAGGTCGGCGTACGCCACCCCGGGCCTGCTGTCCGTGGCCGCGAACTCGGCGGGGTGATCGGTGACCGCGATGATCCCGACGCGCAGTCCGCCGGCCTCCAGGACCAGCGGCCTGCGCGCCTCCGCTGCCGTCGCCCCGGCCCCGACCGCGCGGATGCCCGCGCGGGCCAGATGGACCCGGGTGTCCAGATACCCGCCGGGACCGTGATCGAAGGCGTGGTTGTTGGCCACGGACACCGCGTCCACACCGAGGTCGGCCAGCACGCGGGCGGCGCGGGAGGGTGCGCGGAAGAAGAACGCCTTGCCCGGCAGGTCGACGGGTGGTGTGTCGCGGTCGGAGATGCAGCATTCGAGGTTGAGCAGGAAGAGGTCCGAGGCGCCGACGGCCTTCTGCACGGCGTGGCTGAACAGGGGGCGCGGACTCCGGTGCGCCAGCACTTCCCCGACCCCACGGCCCAGCATGGCATCCCCTGCCAGAGCGATCGTGACGGCCATGGCCTCTCGCCTCCACACACTCGGCCCGGCTGCGGCCCCGGGCAACAGGACCTGATCCGCCTCCGCGCCCGTTAACCGGGCGCGTACGAGGTCCGAGGGCCCCGGACGCCATCCCTCCCTTCCGAGTGTCGCCCTCCGAGGCGACGGCCCGGAGGGCCGAAGAGACCGCGCCAAGGGGCGGTCGCCCCCGGCGACGCCGTCCGCTACGGCTCCGTCCACTGCGACCGCGGTCGGGTCGAGCCCAGTCCAGTCCAGTCCGCTCCGGTCGGGCCCGGTCCGTCAGCGATCTCCGGCACCGGCGGCACCGGCGGCACCGGCGGCACCGGGACACCACGCCCCGGGTCCGGCAGCACCGTCCGAATACCCCCTACTTGCATCGTGTGCCTCTCCCGGCCCGCTGTCGTGGGCCGAACGTCCCTGTCCACGCCGGCGACGAGCCGAGGCGCCCCCGCACGGCTGCGCGGCCGAAGGATGCCCTGTCCGCACGGGCCGTTCGGACGGCGCCCTGGGCCCATCGGCACCTGGCGGTCCGCACCGGCCCGGAGTCGAGTGGAGGCGAGCAGACCTGAGAGCAGGAGCAGCTGGGAGGACGTCATGAACTGGCCGACCGCAGCCGTCGTCATCGCTGTCGTCTTCGCCATCGCGGCGATCGTCAGCGCCTTCCTCGCACGCCCGAAGCAGTAGCGGAAGCGAGGCACCTCACGCGCAGCCCGGCCGCCACTGCGCCTCTCCTGTCCGTGCGCACCGGCCAGGGGCCCAGCACCCCCTTGTCCGGCGCCCGGCGTCCCGGCCAATCCCCGTGCGCCAAGAGGCCGTTCGGCCCAGCTACGGGAACCGAGCGGCACTCCCTTCCCGCGCATTGCTGACACCAGAGTGGAAGCCCCTGCACCCCCGCCCGGCTCCCGCCCGGCTCCCTTCCGGCTCACGTCCGGAACTCCATCCGTCCTGCCCGATCGGAGGCGCGTGATCATGCCCCGCCCTGTCGCCGTCGGCATCGACGGCAGCGCCGCGAGTCTCGCTGCCGCCGCCTGGGCCGCCCGAGAAGCCGAACTCCGCGGCACGTCCCTGCACTTGGTCGCCGCCTGGCCTCCACCGAACGGCCGCGCCCCCGAGCCCCCGGAAGCGATCGCGCGCCGCCACTGGGCCGCCCGCTCCCTCGACCTGGCCCGCGACCGCCTGCGCGGCCGGCACCCCCGCCTCGACATCCGCGCCCGCCTGCTGGGCCTGGCGCCCCGTGAGGCGCTCCTGACCGCCGGACTCACCGCGGACCTGCTGGTGCTCGGCTCCTGTGGTCTGGGCGGCACATCCGCCCACCACCTCGGCTCCACCGGGGCGGAGACCGCCGCACAGGCCGACTTCCCCCTCGCCCTCGTCCGCACCACACCCCACCCGGCGCACCCGCCGGCCGGACCGGTCCTGCTCGCCCTCGACACCCAACGCGTCCGGGACGACGTCATCGCCGTCGCCTTCGAGGAGGCGGCCCTGCGTGAGGTACCGCTGCGCGCCCTGTACGCCTGGATGCCGGCCCGCCCGGTACGCACCTACCCGGTCATGCCGGGGCCGTACGGCCACTCACCCCACGCCCGCCGCGCCGAGCAGTGGCTCACCGAGGCCCTGCTGCCCTGGCGGCAGAAGTTCCCGGACATACGGGTGGAGGAGGTCTGTCTGGAGGACGTCCCCGCCGGCGCCGTGACCGCCGCCGCGCACCACGCCGTGCTCGCCGTACTCGGCCACCGGATCCGGACCGCTGCCGACGGGGCTCGCCTCGGCGCCGTCGCCCGTGCCGCCGTACACCAGGCGGCCTGCCCGGTGCTCCTCGTCCCCCACACGTGAACAGGCCGCCGTCACCGACAAAAACTCCGGCACGGCCAGCGACCGGCGATGCACATGGCGATGGTCCGTCCCCGAAGATCCGGCAGGACCTGACGCCACGCGGACCCGGCATCGGCCGAGCCGAGCGGCAGAAGACCCGCCCTGAACCGCACCACGGACGCCGGAGTCAGGCCCCCGCCCGAACGCGCAACTCAGGAACCCTTGACCACCGGCTCCAGAATCGCCACGCACTCCACATGATGAGTCATCGGAAACAGATCGAACACCCGGAGCGTCCGCACCCGGTACCCCCCCTCCCGGAAGTACCCCAGATCCCGAGCCAGCGCGGCCGGATCGCACGCCACGTACGCGATCCGGCGTGCCCCCAGCCCGGCGAGGTGGGCCACGGTCTTGCGGCCGGCGCCCGCTCGCGGCGGGTCCAGGACGATGAGGTCGACCTCGGTGATCCCGGTCCGCGGCAGGACCGACTCCACCTTGCCCTGCTCGATCCGTACGCGCTCGAACTCGGCGAGGTTGTGCCGGGCGTCCTCGACGGCCCGCTTGCCGGACTCGATGCCGAGGACCGCGCCCTTCTCGCCGAGGCGGTCGGCGAGGGCGCCCGCGAACAGGCCCACCCCGCAGTACAGGTCCAGCACCATCTCGCCCTTGCGTGGCAGCAGGCCCTGCATGACCGCCTTCACCAGCGTGTCGGCCGCCATCGGGTGGACCTGCCAGAAGCCGCCGCTGCCCACCCGGTGGGTGCGGCCGTCGGCGCGCTCACGGACGAACGCGCGGCCGTGCACGCGATGAATGCCGCCGTCCTTCTCGTCGACCCGCATCACGGAGACCGGCTTGTCGAGCTCGACGAGCGGGAGGCGGGCGCCCGGCCGGGGTTCCAGGATGACCATGCGGTCCTGCGAACCCGTCGCCGCGATCGCCTCCACCGACGCCATCCCGGACCAGTCACGCGCCTCGATGCCCAGCTCGCTCACGCCCGGCGCCGCGATCATGCAGTGGTCGATCACCTCGACCTCGTGCGAGCGGTGGCGGCGGAGTCCGGCGTTGCCGTCGGCGTCCACCGCGTACTGCACGCGCGTCCGCCACGCCGGCACCTCGCCCGCCGGCAGCTTGTCGCCCTCGGCCGGCATCACGGTGCCGTCCCAGCCGGCCTCCTCCGGCGTGAGCCCGGCGAGCCGCTTCAGCTGCTCGGCGACGACCTCGCCCTTCAGGCGCCGCTGGGCACCGGGCTTGGCGTGCTGCCAGTCGCAGCCGCCGCAGCGGCCCGGGCCGGCGAAGGGGCAGGGCGCCTCGATGCGGTCCTTGGACGCCTCCAGCACCGACACCGCGTCCGCCCGCAGGAAGCGCGCCCCCTCCTCACCCTCGGTCACCCGCGCCACGACCCGCTCGCCGGGCAGCGCGTGCCGGACGAAGAGGACCTGTCCGTCGGCCGTGCGGGCGATGCAGTGACCGCCGTGGGCCACGGGGCCGACCTCGACCTCGAAGTCCATCCCCACCAGCGATTTCTTCGGTTCTGCCTGCATGGCGGGGTGACTCCACTACGTCAAAGGGGAAAGGGGACGACAACAGCCCACCAGTCTACGTCTGCGAGGACGTCTCCTTCGCCCGCTCCTGGGCCGGCCCGCGCCGCACCGCACCCGGCGCGTTCCACTCCTGCCGCTTGCGCGCACGGATCTTGGCCGCCTCGGACGACTGCAACTGGTAGGGCACCGAGGTCACCATGACCCCCGGTGTGAACAGCAGTCGGCCCTTCAGCCGGAGCGCGCTCTGGTTGTGCAGCAGGTGCTCGTACCAGTGACCGACCACGTACTCGGGGATGATCACGGACACCGCGTCCCGCGGCGACTCCTTGCGCAGACTCTTCACGTACTCGATGACCGGCCGGGTGATCTCGCGGTAGGGCGAGTCGAGCACCTTCAGCGGTACGTCGATCCCGCGCCGCTCCCATTCGTCGCGCAGCGCCTTGGTCTCGATCGGGTCGACGTTGACGCTGAGCGCCTCCAGGGTGTCCGAGCGCATGAGCTTGGCGTAGGCCAGGGCACGCAGCGTCGGGCGGTGGATCTTGGAGATCAGCACGACCGAGTGCACCCGGGAGGGCCGCACGCTGTCGTCGCTCGGGCCTTCGGGGGCCGCGATCTCCTCGGCCACCCGGTCGTAGTGCTTACGGATCGCGGTCATCGTGGCGTAGAAGATGCACATGCCGAGCAGCGCGACCCAGGCCCCGTGCGTGAACTTGGTGACCAGGACGACGACCAGCACCAGGCCGGTGAAGAACGCGCCGAAGGCGTTGATCGCCCGGGAGCGGACCATGTGGCTGCGCTTCGCGGGGTCCTTCTCGACCGCCAGGTGGCGGTTCCAGTGCCGGACCATGCCGGTCTGGCTGAGGGTGAAGGACACGAAGACGCCGACGATGTAGAGCTGGATGAGGCGCGTGGAGTCGGCGCCGTAGATCCAGACCAGCAGACCGGCCGCGCCCGCCAGGAGCACGATGCCGTTGGAGAAGGCCAGGCGGTCGCCGCGGGTGTGCAGCTGCCTCGGCAGGTAGCGGTCCTGCGCCAGGATCGATCCCAGCAGCGGGAAGCCGTTGTACGCCGTGTTCGCCGCCAGGAACAGCACCAGCGCGGTCGCCGCCGCCAGCACGATGAACAGGAAGCTGCCCTTGCCGAAGACGGCCTCGGCGACCTGTGAGATCACCGGGTTCTGGACGTAGTCGGAGCCGATGGCGACGCCGTTCTTCAGCAGGTCGGCGGCCGGGTTCTCGGCCATCCGGACCTTGGTCACCATGGCGAGCGCGATGATGCCGCAGAACATGGTGACGGCCAGCAGGCCCATCATCGCGAGCGTGGTCGCCGCGTTCTTGGACTTCGGCTTGCGGAACGCCGGGACACCGTTGGAGATCGCCTCGACACCCGTCAGCGCCGCACAGCCCGACGAGAACGCCCGCAGCAGCAGGAAGACCAGCGCGAAACCGGCCAGGCCCTGGTGCTCGGCCTTGATCTCGTAGCCGGCCGTCGGCGCCCGCATGGTGTCGTCGAGGACCAGCCCGCGGAACGCGCCCCACGCGATCATGATGAACACGCCCGCGACGAAGACGTACGTCGGGATCGCGAACAGCGAGCCGGACTCCTTCACGCCGCGCAGGTTCATCAGCGTGAGCAGCACGATCACCGCGATCGCGCACAGCACCTTGTGCTCGACGACGAAGGGGACGGCGGAGCCGAGGTTCTCGATACCGGAGGCGATCGACACGGCAACCGTGAGGACGTAGTCGACGAGCAGGGCACTGGCGACCGTGAGCCCGGCCTTCGGGCCGAGGTTGGTGGTGGCCACCTCGTAGTCGCCGCCGCCGCTCGGATATGCGTGCACGTTCTGCCGGTAGGAGGCGACCACCGTGAACATCAGCACGACGACCGCGACCGCGATCCAGGGGCTGAAGTGGTACGCCGACACGCCCGCGATGGACAGGACCAGCAGCACCTCGCCGGGCGCGTACGCCACGGAGGAGAGGGGGTCGGAGGCGAAGACAGGGAGTGCGATGCGCTTCGGCAGGAGCGTTTCCCCGAGCCGGTCACTGCGCAGTGCGCGCCCGATCAGGATCCGTTTGGGCACGTCGGTCAGTTTGGACACAACAGAGAAGCGTAAGCGTTCGAACGGGTGCACAACCACCCGCCACCCCACATCGGCCCTCGATCTGCTCTCCGAGTGAAATCGGCCAACCCCCCGGCAACGGATTCCGCAGCCGCCCGCGCCCCCATGCCTATATGACAAGACCCCCGCCGTCACCGCCCCCGGAGGTCCCATGCACGCCACCGCAGAGCTGATCGGCGCCGCCGCCGCGCTCCTCGGCCTCGGAATCCTGACACTTGCGAGCCTGCGCAGCATCAGCCGCCGCTGATCGTCCCGGAGCCGGTCCGGCCCTGCACGGGGGTGCCCCGCGCGGACCGCGCGTGTGTAGCTTGGTGGCCGGTCTGAGACCCTGTTAAGGCCAAGTCAACGACTCTTGACATCTGACATTCGGAAGGACGGTCGTGCACATCGTCATCATGGGCTGCGGGCGAGTGGGTTCCGCTCTCGCCCAGACCCTGGAGCAACAGGGGCACACGGTCGCCGTGATCGACCAGGACCCCACCGCCTTCCGTCGACTGGGCTCCGGATTCGGCGGGCGCCGGGTCACCGGCGTCGGCTTCGACCAGGACACCTTGCGTGAAGCGGGCATCGAGGAGGCCGGTGCGTTCGCCGCCGTCTCCAGCGGCGACAACTCGAACATCATCGCCGCGCGCGTGGCCCGCGAGATGTTCGGCATCGAGAACGTCGCGGCCCGTATCTACGACCCCCGCCGCGCCGAGGTCTACCAGCGCCTGGGCATCCCGACGGTCGCCACGGTCCGCTGGACCGCCGACCAGATGCTGCGCCGGCTCCTTCCCTCCGGCGCCGAGCCGCTGTGGCGCGACCCCACCGGAGGCGTCCAGCTCGCGGAGGTGCACGCCTCCGCCGCCTGGGTCGGCCACAAGATCAGCAAGATGCAGGAGGAGACGGGCGTCCGCGTGGCGTTCCTGACCCGTCTCGGCGAAGCGATCCTGCCCACCTCGCAGACGGTGCTGCAGGAGGGCGACCTGGTGCACGTGATGATGCGCACCGACGAGGTCGACAAGGTCGAGGCGTCCTTCGCCAAGGGTCCCGAAGAGGAGGGCGGTCACTGATGAGGGTCGCCATTGCCGGTGCCGGTGCGGTGGGCCGCTCGATCGCGGGCGAACTGCTGGAGAACGGCCACGAGGTCCTTCTCGTCGACAAGGCGCCGACCGCCATCTCGGTCGAGCGCGTCCCCCAGGCGGAGTGGCTGCTGGCCGACGCCTGCGAGATCACGTCCCTGGACGAGGCCGCGCTCCAGCGCTGCAACGTCGTGATCGCCGCGACGGGCGACGACAAGGTGAACCTGGTCGTCTCGCTGCTCGCGAAGACGGAGTACGGCGTCCCGCGCGTCGTCGCCCGGGTGAACAACCCCAAGAACGAATGGCTCTTCAACGAGTCCTGGGGCGTGGACGTCGCCGTCTCCACCCCCCGCCTGATGTCGGCCCTGGTCGAGGAGGCGGTGAGCGTCGGCGACCTGGTCCGCCTGCTCCGCTTCAGCCACGGCGACGCGAACCTGGTCGAGCTGACCCTGCCGGAGGAGTCGGCCCTGGCCGGCACCCAGGTCGGCGACGTGGAGTGGCCGGAGGACACGTCCCTGGTGACGATCATCCGCGGCACCCGTGTCCTGACCCCGACCCAGGACGACTCCCTGGAGGCCGGCGACGAACTGCTGTTCGTGGCGGCGCAGGCCCGGGAGGAGCAGCTGGAGGACCTGCTGTCGGTGCGCCGCGAGGACGCGTCCTAGGCGGTACGACGACGGAGGGCGCCCCGGATCTCCCGGGGCGCCCTCCGTCGTCGTAAGGGAATCTACGCCTCGCGCCGGTGCCGCGCGCCCGTCGTCTCACCGCGCTCCGCGGCCAGGGCGGCCTTGCGCTCCTCCTCCGCCTTCTCCTCGGCTTCCATCTCCGCGAAGACGTCGATCGGCGCGGGCGCCTTCGCCAGGAAGACCCACGTCAGCCATACGGCGAGCAGGAACGGCGGGATCTTCAGGGCGACCAGCACCCAGCCGAGCTGCGCGGTGTTGGCCCACCAGTACAGCGGGAAGAGGATCGCGCACTTGGCGAGCAGGATCGCGCCCCAGGCGTAACTGGCCTTGGCGTACGCCTTCTTGCGGCCGGGGTTGCGGGTGCGCCAGGAGAGGTTCTCCTTGAACACCGGCCCGAGGATCAGCCCGATCAGCGGGACGCCGCACAGCGTCGTGATGATGTACGCGAGCCCCAGCCCGAGCGTGTACAGCATGCCGGGGAGGTAGAAGTCCTTCGCGTTGCCGGTCATCATCGCGAAGACGACACCGAAGGCCACGCCGAAGACGCCGCTGAAGGCGTGCTTGACGGTGTCCCGCATCACCAGCCGGACCACGACCAGGACCAGCGACACCGCGAGCGCGGCGATCGCGGACATGTGCAGGTCCTTGTTGATCGTGTAGATCGTGACGAAGAGCAGGCCGGGCAGCACCGTCTCGACCATGCCCCGCAGGCCTCCGAAGGCCTCGAACAGCGCGGCCTCGGTCACCGCCCGGGCGTCGTGCTGATCGGTCTCTTCGGTCGGCTTGTCGAGCGACGTCACCGGCTACTCCCTACCGAGGGGTCTCAGTTCGTACTTCGGGTTGAACAGCACCCGGCGGCCCCGGCTCATCGAGATCCGGCCCGATGCGATCAGCTTGCGCCCCGGCTCGATCCCCACGATGGAGCGCCTGCCGAGCCACACCACGTCCAGCGCGGCGGAGCCGTCGAACAGCTCGGCCTCCAGCGCCGGGACACCGGCCCGGGGGCGCAGCGTGACCGTGCGCAAGGTACCAGTTACCGTCACGATCTGTCGGTCGTGGCAGTCGCCGATCTTGGTGCAGCCGGCGGTCTCGGCATCCTCCCGCAGCTCCTCCGACTCCAGGTCCTCCTGGGACGAGGAAAGCCGGTCGAGCATGCGCCGGAACCGGCCCACCGGCTTCTCGGAACGCGGAACAGCACTCATATCTGAAGCGTACCGGGGTGCACTGACACGTTCGTACCCGCGGTGCTAGCCCTCGAACCGATAGCCCATACCGGGCTCCGTGATGAAGTGCTCGGGATGCGAGGGGTCCGCCTCCAGCTTGCGGCGCAGTTGGGCCATGTACACGCGCAGGTAGTTGGTCTCCGTCCCGTACGACGGCCCCCACACCTCCTGCAACAGCTGCTTCTGGCTGACCAGTCGCCCGGTGTTGCGCACCAGCACCTCCAGCAGGTGCCACTCCGTGGGGGTCAGGCGTACGTCCTTGCCGCCGCGGTTGACCTTCTTCGCTGCGAGGTCGACGGTGAACTCCTCGGTCTCCACCGTGGTCACGTCGCCCTCCCCCGGACCGGCCGGCTCGGCCCGGCGGACGGCGGCCCGCAGCCGGGCCAGCAGTTCGTCCATGCCGAAGGGCTTGGTGACGTAGTCGTCGGCGCCCGCGTCCAGTGCCTGGACCTTCTCGTCCGAGGAGTGCCGGGCGGAGAGCACCAGGATGGGCACCCGGGTCCAGCCGCGCAGCCCCCTGATCACCTCGACGCCGTCCATGTCGGGCAGGCCCAGGTCGAGGACGACCACGTCGGGGTGGCGGGCGGCGGCCAGCCGGAGGGCGGTGGCGCCGTCGTGGGCCGCGTCGACCTCGTACTTGCGGGCCTTGAGGTTGATCACGAGGGCGCGCACGATCTGCGGCTCGTCCTCGATCACGAGCACCCGGGTCATCGGGCCTGCCTTTCGGGTCGTACGAGTTCCACGAGCGGCCGCGGTTCAGCGCCCGCGTCCGCCGCTGTGAGGGTCAGCACCATGGTGAGGCCGCCGCCCGGCGTGTCCTCGGCGCCGAGGGTGCCGCCCATGGCCTCGGCGAAGCCGCGGGCGACGGCGAGGCCGAGTCCGACGCCGGCGCCGCGCGGGGCGTCGCCGTAGCGCTGGAAGGGCGCGAAGATGCGTTCCTTGGCCTCGTCGGGGACGCCGGGCCCGCGGTCGACCACCCGCACCTCGACCCGGTCGGCGATGGCGCTGGCGGAGACGAGGACGGGGCTGCCGGGCGGGCTGTACTTGACGGCGTTCTCGACCAGGTTGGCCACCGACCGCTCCAGCAGCCCGGCGTCCACCGCGACCATGGGCAGCGTCTCCGGGATGTCCAGTTCCACGCTGTCCTCGGGCACCCCGCCGAGCGCCATGGGCACCACCTCGTCGAGGTCGATCTCCCGGATCAGCGGGGTGACGGTGCCGGTCTGGAGGCGGGACATGTCCAGCAGGTTGCCGACGAGGTGGTCGAGGCGGTCGGCGCCGTCCTCGATGCCCGCCAGCAGTTCGGCCCGGTCCTCCTCGGACCATGCCACGTCGTCGGAGCGCAGCGAGGACACCGAGGCCTTGATCCCGGCGAGCGGGGTGCGCAGATCGTGGCTGACGGCGGCCAGCAGCGCCGTACGGATGCGGTTGCCCTCTGCGAGCGCGCGGGCCTGCTCGGCCTCCTCCCGCAGCCGCCGCCGGTCGAGCACCACGGCACTCTGCGCGGCGAACGCGGCCAGCACCCGGCGGTCCTCGGCGGGCAGCGCCCGGCCGGTCAGGGCGAGGGCCATGTGGTCCCCGACCGGCATGTCGACGTCGGCGTCCTCGGGCCGCTCCACCGGGCGGCCGAGACCGGCGCGGCCCGCGCAGGTCCAGGGCTCGACGTCGCTCGCCCGCTCCAGCAGGGCCGCCGACTCCATCCCGAAGGTCTCGCGCACGCGCTCCAGGAGGTCCTCCAGGCCGGTCTCGCCGCGCAGCACGTTGCCCGCGAGGAAGGACAGGATCTCCGACTCGGCCCGCAGCCGGGCCGCCTGATGGGTGCGCCGGGCGGCCAGGTCGACGACCGAGGCCACCGAGACACCGACCCCGACGAAGATCACGATGGCGACGATGTTCTTCGGGTCGGCGATGGTCCAGTGGTGCAGGGGCGGTGTGTAGAAGTAGTTCAGCAGGAGCGAGCCGACGGCGGCCGAGGCCAGCGCCGGCAGCAGTCCGCCGAGCAGGGCGGCGGCCACCGTCACGGTCAGGAACAGCAGCATGTCGTTGGCGAGGCCGAGGTGGACGGTGTTGAGCAGCACCGCCAGCACGGCGGGGCCGGCCACGCCGACCGCCCAGCCCCAGATGATCCGCGCCTTCCCGAGCCGTGCGCCGCGGGCGACCGGGAGCCCGCGTCCCTTGGCGGCCTCTTCATGGGTGACGATGTGGACGTCCAGGTCGGGCCCGGACTCGCGGGCGACCGTGGCGCCCACGCCCGGCCCGAAGACGTACTGCCAGGCCTTGCGGCGCGAGGAGCCGAGCACGATCTGGGTGGCGTTGACGCCGCGTGCGAAGTCCAGCAGCGCCGCGGGGATGTCGTCCCCGATCACATGGTGGAAGGTGCCGCCGAGGTCCTCGGCCAGGGTGCGCTGCACCGCGAGTTCCTTGGGCGAGGCGGCGGTCAGGCCGTCGCTGCGGGCGATGTAGACGGCGAGCACCTCACCGCCGGCGCCCTTCTCGGCGAGGCGCGCGGCCCGGCGGATCAGGGTCCGCCCCTCGGGGCCACCGGTCAGTCCGACGACGATCCGCTCCCGGGAACCCCAGATCTTCGACACCCGGTGGTCGCTGCGGTACTGCTTCAGGTACTCGTCGACGCGGTCGGCCACCCACAGCAGGGCCAGTTCGCGCAGGGCGGTGAGGTTGCCGGGGCGGAAGTAGTTCGACAGGGCGGCGTCGACCTTGTCCGGCCGGTAGATGTTGCCGTGCGCCATCCGCCGCCGCAGCGCCTGCGGCGACATGTCGACCAGCTCGATCTGATCGGCCCGCCGCACCACTTCGTCGGGGACGGTCTCGCGCTGCCGCACCCCCGTGATCGACTCGACGACGTCCCCCAGCGACTCGAGGTGCTGGATGTTCACGGTCGAGATCACGTCGATCCCGGCGGCGAGGAGTTCCTCCACGTCCTGCCAGCGCTTGGCGTTGCGGGAGCCGGGGACGTTGGTGTGGGCGAGTTCGTCCACCAGGGCGACGGCGGGCGCGCGCCGCAGCACCGCGTCGACGTCCATCTCCTGGAAGGCGGCCCCCCGGTACTCCAGTTCCCGGTGGGTGATCTGCTCCAGGCCGTGCAGCATCACCTCGGTGCGCGGCCGGTCGTGGTGCTCGACGTGGGCCACGACGCAGTCGGTACCGCGTTCGACGCGCCGGTGCGCCTCGGAGAGCATCGCGTACGTCTTGCCGACGCCCGGTGCCGCACCGAGGTAGATCCGAAGCTTGCCGCGTCCCATGGGCCCCATTGTCTTCCGGTCACTGCTGCCTGCGCAGCGTCGACCCTACGGCCATCAATTGCGGCAAAAGGGGTCGAGAGGGCCCTTGGGGCCCGTCTTTGACGCAACCCTGACGGCGACGCGCACCGGGCGCCTCAGGCCTCGACGATCTCCCCGTCGCCCAGCTCCAGCACCCGGTCGGCCAGGTCCAGCAGGGTCGCGTCGTGGGTGGCGACGAGGGCGGTGACGTTCTCGCTGCGGACGACGGCCCGCAGCAGCTCCATCACGGCGTGCCCGGTCTCCGCGTCGAGCTGGCCGGTCGGTTCGTCGGCGACGAGCAGCGAGGGGCTGTTGGCGAGGGCGCGGGCGATGGCGACCCGCTGCTGCTGGCCGCCGGAGAGCTCGGTGGGCCGCTGGCCGGCGTGGTCGGCGAGGCCCACCAGGGACAGCAGCAGTTCGACGCGCTCCTCACGCGCGCGTGCCTCAGCCCGGCGCAGCCGCAGGGGGACCCCGACGTTCTCGGCGGCCGTGAGGATCGGGATGAGCCCGAAGGACTGGAAGACGAACCCGATGCGGTCCCGGCGCAGTGCGAGCAGCCCGTCCTCGTCCAGGCCGGCGAGGTCGCGCCCGTCGACCTCGACCCGCCCCTGGTCCGGGGTGTCGAGCCCGCCGACGATGTTGAGGAGCGTGGTCTTCCCGGACCCCGACCGCCCCTTGAGGGCGACGAGCTCCCCGCGCGGCACCTCCAGCGAGACCCCGCGCAGCGCGTGGACGACGCCGGCGCCGCGGCCGTAGGACTTGTGGACGTTCTCGACCCGGACCATGGTCTCGGTGACCACCTGGCTCATGAGCCCCTCCCCCGTGAAGCCGACGAAGCCGGCGAAGCCGACGACCGGGCGCCAGTATCACGAAGGGCGCCCGGCTGTTCAACGGTCGGTCAGCTCGGATTGTCCCCGTGGGTGAGGGTCTCCCAGGCCACGAAGAGGTTGTTGGAGCCGGCGGGGCGGTTCCGTTCGGTCAGGGTCTGGGTGTTGGTCATGGCGATGCCGAGGCGGTTGTGGAGGGCGTTGTAGCCGACCTCGGTGACCGGCCCGAGGCCGAGCTTCAGCGAGCCGCCGCACAGCCAGCTGGGCACGGCGGTCCCCAGCTCGTACTTCGACTGGAACCCCAGCGCCTGCCGCAGCCGCTCGCCGACGTCGGTGCCGTACAGGTCCTGTCCCTGGATGCGGCTGGTCTCGGCGACGTGCGAGATCGCGGAGATGCCGTAGCCGGTGTGGGTGAGGTCGCGGCAGGTCTCCTGGGTGAGGCCGGTGACGAAGGTCGACTGGCCCTGCCAGTACGCGACGATCTTCGCCGTGGTGTCGAGGTTCTGGCTCGGCACGGTCTTGGGCACGGAGCCGTCGGAGGCGAGGTAGACGTAGGCGGCCGTGCGCGTGCGGAACTTCGCCATGGCCTTGTCGTACGACGTCCTGTCCTCCAGGAAGACGGAGATGCCGACGGCGGCCTCCATCATCGACAGCTCCCAATTGCCGTTGGAGTTGGAGCCGTTGATGACCTCGGGGAGGTAGACGTCGCGGAGCATGGTCGCGAAGCGGCCGGAGTTGGCCCAGCCGCCGGTGTACGTGTACTTGATGATCTCGGCGGCCTTGGGCCAGGAGGAGCCGGCCCAGCCGGTCTGGAGGGGCGCGTTGCTGTTGGTGTGGTCCGTGATGGTCGCCGACCAGGCGTCCATCAGCTGGATGGCCTTCTTGGCGTACCGGTCGTCGCGGGTGATGTACCAGGCGAGGGCGTCGGTGTACGCGGCTATCGCGTCCTCGCGCTCGTCGGTGCAGCCGTAGTTGGGGTTGGAGTAGGAGCCGCACTCGACGACCGCGCGGGGTTTGGGGGTGCGGTTCAGGTCGGCGTACTTGCTCGCCAGCATCTGGTCGAAGGCACCCTTCCAGGGCTGGGCGCCGGCGTTGACCTTGCTGCGGGCGAAGTCCAACTGGCTCTGGGAGACGGTGACTCCGGGGTGGACGAAGGTGGTGGGCGCGGCGTCGGCGGGCCACGCGAGGGCGCCGGCGACGAGGGCTGCCGCGGCGGTGAGAAGGGCGGTTCTGCGCATACGTGGGGGGCCTTCCGTTCTCGTATGTGAACGTGAAGCGCCTTTATGAACAGACGCGTTGGGCCGAGACGGTAGGTACAGACCAATCCGCCGTCAAGAGTCCGCGCACGCAAAAGAGCCGCACCCCAGGACGGGGTGCGGCTCTCCTGCGACTGTCTAGCGGACCTCGGTGATCTCCGGCCCGCGCTGGAGCTGACCCATGCCGCCGGAGAAGCGGGAGCCCTCCTGGTCCTGCTGCTGGACGCCCTCGGGAACCATCTGCGCGTCGTTCGGCAGCTTCAGGACGATCGGGTCGCGGGGCGCCATCGGGCCCTCGCCGCGGACCACGACCGTGTCCCGGAAGATCTGCTCCAGCAGACCCGCGGCCTGCGGCTGCACCGCGCCCTGGCCCGAGATCACCCCGCGCAGGAACCAGCGCGGACCGTCCACACCGACGAACCGCACGACCTGGAAGCCGCCCGTGCCGTCCGGCAGCTGCACCGGCACCTGAGCCCGCAGCTCCCAGCCCAGCGGCCCCTCGACCTCGTCGACGATGCCGCCCTGCTGGGTGATTCCGGTGGCGATCTCCTCGCGGACCTCGCCCCAGATGCCCTCGCGCTTGGGCGCGGCGAAGGCCTGCAACTGGACGGCGCTGTCGCGCAGCACGACGGTCGCCGCGACGATCGCGTCGCCCGCGACCTCGACCCGCAGCTCCATGCCGTCGACACCGGGCACGAAGAGGCCGCCCAGGTCGACGCGGCCCTCGCCGGGCTCGCGCACCTCGGAGTCGTCCCAGGGCCCGTCGGGCCGCGGCTCGGGCTCGAGCCTCACACGCTCGCGGCCCTCGTCGTCCGCCTCAGTGTCGACACTGTCGACGACCTGCTCGGCCTCGCCGGCCGCGCCCTCGGCGGCATCCTTCTTCTTGCGACGTCCGAACACGTCACTGTCCTTCCCGGTCGGATACGACCGATGCGTATCGATTCCCACCCGTTGCGCCGCCGACGGCGGCCTGACCGCTTGTGCTGCTTGCCCCGGCCACCGCGGCATGGCCTCCGGTGGACCCGAAGCCCCCTTCGGCCCGCACCGAGTCGGGCAGCTCCGCGACCTCCTGGAAGCTGACCCGCTCGACCTGCTGGACGACCAGTTGGGCGATCCGGTCGAAGCGCTCGAACCGCACCGCCTCGCGCGGGTCGAGATTCACCACGATCACCTTGATCTCCCCACGGTACCCGGCATCAACCGTCCCTGGGGCATTCACGAGAGCGACACCGCAGCGGGCGGCCAAGCCGGATCGGGGATGCACGAAGGCCGCGTACCCCTCCGGAAGCGCGACAGACACCCCGGTGGGCAGCACGGCCCGTTCGCCGGGCTTCAGTTCACAGCTCTCGGTGGTACGCAGATCGGCACCCGCGTCGCCGGGGTGCGCGTACGACGGAAGCGGTACGTCGGGGTCGACGCGCCGGATCAGCACGTTCACGGGCTCACGGCTCACGGGTTCACCTCGAAGGCACGGGCACGCCGGATCTGGTCCGGGTCGCTCATGGCGGCCCGGATCTCCTCCGGGCGGCCGTTGTCGATGAAGTGGTCGACCTTCACCTCGACGAAGAGCGCGTCCGCGCGAACGGCGACGGGCCCCTCGGGGCCACCGATCCGTCCGGTCGCGGTCGAGTAGATCTTGCGCCCGGCGACGGCGGTGACATGGGCCTCCAGATACAGCACCGTGCCTACGGGGACGGGCCGTACGAAGTCGGTCTCCAGGCGTCCGGTCACCGCGATCGTGCGCAGCAGCCAGTTCAGCGAGCCGAGCGTCTCGTCGAGCGCGGTCGCCAGCACACCGCCGTGCGCGAGGCCGGGAGCGCCCTGGTGGGCGGGCCGTACGGTGAACTCGGCGGTGACCGAGACACCTTCGCCGGCGCGGGCCTCCAGGTGCAGCCCGTGGGCCTGACCGCCGCCGCAGCCGAAGCACTCGCCGTAGTGCGCGCCGAGGAGTTCGCCGGGCGCGGGCGCGTCGGGATGACGCACCGGCGACACCGCGTCGGCGGGAGGCTGAAGAGCTGCGGAAGTACCACTCACAGCCGCAGACCTTACCCGCGCGTCGGCCCGGTTCTCACACCGTGCCAAGCTTGGATTCATGCAGCTCTCCGCGACCCCGTACGAAGAACGCCTCACGGCCCCCCGCTCGTGGTGGCTGATCTCGTTCCTGGTGGGGGTCTCCTTCGCCCTCATCCTGCTGCCGTTCGGCACCCTGCCGCTGCTCGGCGGCCTGGTCGGCGGCACCGCAGCGGCCGCGGTCGTCGCCAGCTCCTACGGCTCCCAGCGCATCCGCGTCGTGGGCGGTTCGCTGGTCGCCGGAGAGGCGAAGATCCCGGTCACCGCCCTGGGCGACACGGAGATCCTGGACGCGGAGGAGGCGCGCGCCTGGCGCACGTACAAGGCCGACACCCGCGCCTTCCTGCTGCTGCGCGCCTACATCCCGACGGCCCTGCGGGTGGTGGTCACCGACCCCGAGGACCCGACGCCGTACCTGTACCTGTCGACGCGCGAGCCGGAGCGGCTGGCGGAGGCGATCCGGCAGGCGCGGGAAGCCGCCTAGAACATTCGCGCCAGTAGTCACCCAAGGACGTGGCTGCTGGAATCTCACGGAACTCTTACCGGCCGCGACGGCGGCCGCCGCGCCCGCGCCCGAGTTCCTTCGCGACCTCCCCGACCGAGAGGGGGTCCGTCGGCTCCTCCAGCGGCGGGAGCTCGGGAAGGGCGTCCCAGGGCACCTGGATCTTGCGCAGGTCCGCGCGGATGCGTCCGGCGAGCTTTCTGGTGTCCCGGCGGTTCATGACCGCGCCCACGGCCGCGCCGACCATGAACGGCATCAGGTTCGGCAGGTCCCGGACCATGCGCTTCATGATCTGCTGCCGCAGCTGGTTCTTCATCGGGCCGCCGAGGGCGGAGTTGACGGTCGACGGTTTGGTCACGTCGATGCCGCGCTCCCCCGACCAGGAGTTCAGGTAGGCGGTGCTGCGGTCCTTCAGGCCGCCCGGCGGCCGTACGCCGTAGACCTCGTGGAGCTCGGCGATCAGCTTGAGCTCGATGGCCGCGACTCCGGTGATCTCCGCGGCGAGTTCCGTGGGCATCGCGGGCGGTACGGGGAGCATGGCCGCGGCGCCGACGCCGGCCCCGACCGTCGCGGTGGCCGCCGCGGCGCCCGCCACGAGCTTGTCGGCGAGCTGCTCGGGCCCGAGGCCCGGGAACTGCCTGCGCAGCGCCTGGAGGTCGCGTACGGGGATTCTGGGGGCGTTGTCGATGATCCGGTCGGCGAGGTACGCCAGGCCCGCCCTGGCGCGGCTGCCGCCTCTGCGGACGCCTTCCCCGACCTTTTCCCGGATGACCGCCGCCCGCCGCTTGGCGACGGGCGCGGGGTACTGCTCCGCGGACGCCGGGAGGTCACCCCGGACGACCGCGGGTTCGAGCGAGGCCGATCCCGTACCGGAAGCTCCGCTGCCGGATGCTTCCGTACCGGATGAGCCCCGCTCGTCGTCACGCGCGCCGTGAGAGCCGTCGGACGGCCCTTGGTCCGCTCCCGGCAGGTGGGAGCGGCGCTTCCAGGGAGGGGTCGAGCCAGTCACGGCCGACCCGTCCTCAGTCGCAGTCGCGGCAGATCGGCTGACCGTTCTTCTCCCGGGCCAGCTGGCTGCGGTGGTGCACCAGGAAGCAGCTCATGCAGGTGAACTCGTCCTGCTGCTTGGGCAGCACCCGGACGGCCAGCTCCTCGTTCGAGAGGTCCGCGCCGGGCAGCTCCAGGCCTTCGGCGGCCTCGAACTCGTCGACGTCCACTGCGGACGTCGACTTGTCGTTCCGCCTGGCCTTCAGCTCTTCAAGGCTGTCCGAGTCGACGTCGTCGTCGGTCTTGCGTGGGGTGTCGTAATCCGTTGCCATGTCGCTCTCCCCCTCTGGGTGTCTGCGGTGTCTCCAGCGCACGTAACGCGTGAGAGGCCGGACTTGTGCCCGACCCGAGGCGGAGATTTTGCCTCACATCAAGGTCTGTTACTCAATCGACACCCAACCGGACTCCTCATGAGTGATCGGCTGGGATGGCGATGGGGACCGTACACGGTCCGAATGCCGCACTTCAAAGGCGTCTCACCGTGTACTTCCCGTGATCAAGGCCCCCGAAAACCCGGACTTTCCCGGCTTTCCGACTGCCTTCTTGATCACTGTCAGTAGATGGCCGGAAATTCGCCCTTGTGATCGATCACACACGGGTCAGTCCGACGAGTGCCCAGAAAATTCCGCGCAAAGCGAACATCCCCGTGTGTCGGCGACATGGTCTCAGATCGGCAGGGTGACCCGCATCACGAGCCCTCCCCCCTCTCTCGGCTGTGCGTAGATGTGTCCGCCGTGCGCCCGGGCGACCGACCGCACGATGGACAGACCGAGCCCCACACCCTTGTCGCTACCGGTGCGGTCGGCCCCCCGCAGCCGCTTGAACGGCTCGAAGAGATTGTCGATCTCGTACGCCGGCACGACCGGCCCGGTGTTCGACACGACCAGCACCGCCTGCCCGTGCTGGACCTCAGTGGTGACCTCGACCCAGCCGCCCTCGGCCACGTTGTAGCGCACGGCGTTCTGTACGAGGTTCAGCGCGATCCGCTCCAGCAGGACTCCGTTGCCCTGCACCACCGCGGACGTGCGCGCACCGCGGATCTCGACGCCCTTGGCCTCGGCCTCGGCGTGCACCTGGTCGACGGCCTGCTCGGCGACCTCGGCGAGATCGACCGGCTTGCGCTCGACGATCTGGTTGTCGCTGCGGGCGAGCAGCAGCAGCCCCTCCACGAGCTGCTCGCTGCGCTCGTTGGTGGCCAGCAGCGTCTTGCCGAGCTGCTGGAGCTCCACGGGCGCGCCCGGGTCGGACAGGTGCACCTCCAGCAGCGTGCGGTTGATCGCGAGGGGTGTTCTCAGTTCGTGGGAGGCGTTGCCGACGAAGCGCTGCTGGGCCGTGAAGGCCCGCTGGAGGCGCTCCAGCATGTCGTCGAAGGTGTCGGCGAGCTCCTTCAGCTCGTCGTCCGGGCCGTCCAGCTCGATCCGCCGCGAGAGGTCCGAACCCGCCACCGCGCGGGCGGTACGGGTGATCCGGCCCAGCGGGGAGAGAACGCGGCCGGCCATGGCGTAACCGAAGGCGAAGGCGATGACCGCGAGGCCGAGGAGAGCGAGGAGGGAGCGGCTGAGGAGGTTGTCGAGGGCGTGCTGGCGCTGCTCGTTGACGCACTCGTTGAGGGCGTGGTTGAGGTCGGCCGCCGGCAGCTGGGTGGATGTGATGTTGCAGCTCTCGCTGGACACCGTGCCGGTGACGACCTTGAAGGGCAGGTCGCTGCCGACGTTCAGCGCGTTCGCCGCCAGCAGGTAGATGATCGACAGCAGCAGGATGCCCGCGATCAGGAACATCCCGCCGTACAGCAGGGTCAGCCTTATGCGGATGGTGGGACGCAGCCAGGGGAACGGGGGCTCCGGCCTGCGGGGGTCCCAGGTGGGCTTGGGGGGCGCCTGGGGAGGCGCGGGAGCGGCGGCCACGGTCGATCAGATCCGGTAGCCGGAGCCGGGGACGGTGACGATGACCGGCGGCTCGCCCAGCTTGCGGCGCAGGGTCATGACGGTCACGCGGACGACGTTGGTGAACGGGTCGGTGTTCTCGTCCCAGGCCTTCTCCAGGAGCTGCTCCGCGGAGACGACGGCGCCCTCGGAGCGCATCAGCACCTCCAGGACGGCGAACTCCTTCGGCGCGAGCTGGACTTCCTTGCCGTCGCGGAAGACCTCGCGGCGGTTCGGGTCCAGCTTGATGCCGGCGCGCTCCAGGACGGGCGGCAGCGGCACGCTGGTGCGCCGGCCGAGGGCACGCACGCGTGCCGTCAGCTCGCTGAACGCGAAGGGCTTGGGCAGGTAGTCGTCGGCGCCGATCTCCAGGCCCTCGACACGGTCGCTGACGTCGCCGGACGCGGTGAGCATCAGCACGCGCGTGGGCATGCCGAGCTCGACGATCTTGCGGCAGACGTCGTCGCCGTGCACCAGGGGGAGGTCACGGTCGAGGACGACCACGTCGTAGTCGTTGACGCCGATGCGCTCCAGGGCGGCCGCACCGTCGTACACGACGTCGACGGCCATGGCCTCCCGGCGCAGTCCGGTGGCCACCGCATCGGCGAGCAGCTGCTCGTCCTCGACGACGAGTACGCGCACGTCGCTTGTCCTTCCTGTGTCCACCCGTGTCCACTCGCGTAGCGCTCCTCGGGCACACGGGCAGGGGTGTCGGTGAGTGTGTTGACCTCCATCCTGCCCTTTTCGGCCATAAGTCGGCTGTAAGGCGGGTGAGCACCGTCTGAACGACGGGTGTGGAGCCCGGGAATGCGAGATTTTCTCGTGCGGTTGAGGTTTCCGTGCAAGGGAGCGGGGGGAGGACGGCTTTACACCCCGCGATCACGCTCTGCATGTGCCGCAGCACCATGCGGTACAGCGCAATCCGCTTTCCGCAGAGTGGGCGTGGGTGTCCGGCGCCGTCGCCGCCCAGCAGGGCAGCGCTGGGCATCTGCTTCAGGCGTGATCGCCCCTTCCGAACGGCACACCCCCGTGCCACCGACCCACGACCCAGGACGAGGGGGCGCAGCATGGACGCATTCACCGCAGGACTTCTGCAGCGCATAAGGACGACCGAGTCCGACCTGACGCGGGCTCGCGACGAGGGCGACGACTTCCTCGTCGAGGTGGAACAGGCCGAGCTCGACGACCTGCGCCGCCTGGCTTACGAGCATGGCGTGGAGGTCGGCGCGTAGCGTCTGATCCATACCTCGGTACGACAGCGGGGCCCCGGTGAATCCAGCACCGGGGCCCTTGTCGTGGGTGGACGGCGCAGAAGGCGTCAGTCGTGCCAGGCGCCGAAGTCCTCCAGGAGGCGCTGGAGGGGCTCGAAGACGCCCGGGGTGGCGGCGAGCGCCAGGTCGCGTGTGGGGGCCTCTCCGGGGCGTCCACCGGTCAGGGCGCCCGCCTCCCGGGCGATCAGGTCGCCCGCGGCCAGGTCCCAGGGGTGCAGGCCGCGTTCGTAGTAGCCGTCCAGGCGGCCGGCGGCCACGTCACAGAGGTCCACCGCGGCCGAGCCGCTGCGGCGGATGTCGCGGAGCAGGGGGATCAGGCGGTGGGCCACCTCGGCCTGGTGGGTGCGGACCTCCAGGACGTAGTTGAAGCCCGTCGAGACCAGCGCCTGGTCGAGCGGGGGCGCCGGGCGGCAGCTCAGCTTCCGCTCGCCGGACCAGGTGGGGCCGGTCGCCCGGGCGCCCTCGCCGCGGACGGCGTGGTACGTCTCGCCCCGCATCGGTGCCGCCACGACGCCGACGACCGTCTCGCCGTTCACCTCGGCGGCGATGGAGACCGCCCAAGTGGGCAGCCCGTAGAGGTAGTTGACGGTGCCGTCGAGGGGATCGATCACCCAGCGCACGCCGCTCGTGCCCTCGGTGGAGGCGCCCTCCTCGCCGAGGAATCCGTCGTCCGGGCGCTGTGCGGAGATCACGTCGGTGATGAGCTTCTCCGCCGCGATGTCCATCTCCGTGACCACGTCGATGGGGCTCGACTTGGTCCTCGCCACCTCCAGGTCGGCCGGGCGGCCGTCCCGGAGCAGGTCGCCGGCGCGGCGGGCCGCCTCCTGGGCGAGCTTGAGCAGTTCGGTGTGCAGAGGGTCGGTCACGGGGGTCCTCACGCGTAGGGGCTGTCGACGCCCGCGGCGGCCGGGCGGGGGGCTCGGGCGGGGCAGCAGCCCACCGGGCAGAGGTTGTGACTCGGGCCCAGCGCGCCCAGGGCGCACGGGGTGACCTCCTGGCCGCGTTCGGTCGCCGCCCGCTCCAGGATCAGGTCGCGGATCGCCGCGGCGAAGCGCGGGTCGGCGCCGACCGTGGCCGAGCGGCGCATCGGCAGGCCCAGTTCCCCGGCCTTGGCCTTGGCCTCGGTGTCGAGGTCGTAGAGGACCTCCATGTGGTCCGACACGAAGCCGATGGGGGCGATGACGACCGCGGGGACGCCGGAGGCGTGGCGCTCCTCCAGGTGGTCGCAGATGTCCGGCTCCAGCCACGGGATGTGCGGGGCACCGGAGCGGGACTGGTAGACGAGCTGCCAGGGGTGTTCGATGCCCGTGCGGTCGTGGACGGCCTCGGCGATCAGCCGCGCGACCTCCAGGTGCTGCTTCACGTACGCGCCGCCCTCGCCGTGGCCCTCCACCGGGCCCGAGGTGTCCGCCGAGGCGTTCGGGATGGAGTGGGTCGAGAAGGCGATGTGGGCACCGTCCCGGACGTCCTCGGGGAGGTCGGCCAGGGACTGCAGGACGCCCTCGATCATGGGCTCCAGGAAGCCCTCGTGGTTGAAGTAGTGCCGGAGCTTGTCGATCTTCGGCAGTTCGAGCCCCTCGGCCTCCAGGGCCGCGAGCGAGTCCGCGAGGTTCTCGCGGTACTGGCGGCAGCCCGAGTACGAGGCGTAGGCGCTGGTGGCGAGGACGAGGATGCGGCGGTGGCCGTCGGCGGTCATCTCGCGCAGGGTGTCCGTGAGGTACGGGGCCCAGTTGCGGTTGCCCCAGTAGATCGGCAGGTCCAGGCCGTGGTCGGCGAAGTCCTTGCGCAGGGCGTCGAGCAGGGCGCGGTTCTGGGCGTTGATGGGGCTGACCCCGCCGAAGAGGAAGTAGTGCTGACCGACTTCCTTCAGGCGTTCCTTGGGGATGCCTCGCCCACGCGTCACGTTCTCCAGGAACGGGACCACGTCGTCGGGCCCCTCGGGGCCGCCGAACGAGAGCAGGAGCAGGGCGTCGTAGGGGGTGGCATCGCGCACGTCTGGCATGGATCGATCCTGTCATCCGGTACTGACAGCCGGGAAACGGCGGGGTGCCGGAAGGGGTTCCCGGGCCGCCCGGACAGGTGCGTTAGGGTCGCCTTACTTGTAAGCTGTATCAGCTGCGTTGACGCCTTACTGGGGTGCTCGACACAGACGCGCCGAGCCGCTTCTCTTCCCGTGACCGGAGACCCCCGTGCCGAGCCCCTACCGCGCCCTGTTCGCCGCCCCCGGCACCAAGGGCTTCTCCGCCGCGGGGTTCCTCGGCCGGATGCCGCTGTCGATGATGGGCATCGGCGTGGTGACCATGGTGTCCCAGCTGACCGGCCGGTACGGACTCGCCGGGGCGCTGTCGGCCACCATGGCGCTCGCCGCCGCCGTGGCGGGGCCGCAGGTGTCGCGGCTGGTCGACCAGTACGGGCAGCGCCGGGTGCTGCGGCCGGCCACGCTGGTCGCGCTCGTCGCGGCGGCCGGGCTGCTGTGCGCCGCGCACTTCCGGTGGGCCGACTGGACCCTGTACGTCTTCAGCGCGGGGATCGGGTGCGTGCCGAGCATCGGCGCGATGATCCGCGCGCGGTGGGCCGCGCTGTACCGGGACACCCCGCAGCTGCACACGGCCTACTCGTTCGAGTCGGTCGTCGACGAGGTGTGCTTCATCTTCGGGCCGATCATCTCCATCGGGCTGTCGACCGCCTGGTTCCCGGAGGCGGGACCGCTGCTCGCCGCCTGTTTCCTGGCGGTCGGGGTCTTCTGGCTGACCTCGCAGCGGGCCACCGAGCCGGCGCCGCATCCGCGTGAGCGCCACGGCGACGGCGGCGGCAGCGCCCTGCGCTCCCCCGGCCTCCAGGTCCTGGTGGCGACTTTCGTGGCGACCGGGGCGATCTTCGGGGCCGTCGACGTCGTCACCGTGGCGTTCGCCGACGAGCGGGGCCACAAGGGGGCCGCGAGCGTCGTGCTCGCCCTCTACGCGGCGGGGTCCTGCGTGGCGGGGCTCGTGTTCGGGCTGCTGCGCTTCAAGGGAGCCCCGGAACCTCGCTGGCTGCTGGGCATATGCGCGATGGCCGTGAGTATGATCCCCCTCCTACTGGTCGGAAACTTGCCGTTTCTGGCCGTGGCGCTGTTCGTGGCGGGCCTGTCCATCGCTCCGACGATGATCACGACGATGTCCCTGATCGAGCAGCACGTACCACGCGCGCAACTGACCGAGGGCATGACCTGGATCAGCACCGGGCTCGCGGTCGGGGTCGCGCTCGGCTCCTCCGTGGCCGGCTGGGTCATCGACGCGGCCGGGGCGCAGGCCGGGTACGGGGTTCCGGCGGTGTCCGGGGCCGTCGCGGTCGCGGTCGGTTTCCTGGGGTATCGCCGGCTCAAGCGGCCGGTTCCGCGTCGGGGAGGCACCGTTGAGCACCACAGTGAGCGGGAAGAACGGCACGTGGCGTAACTGGGGCGGCAATGTCGCCGCCCGTCCCGCGCGGGAGGTCACTCCGGCCTCCGTGGAGGAGCTGGCGGACGCCGTCCGGAGGGCCGCCGAGGACGGGCTGAAGGCCAAGCCCGTCGGCACCGGGCACTCCTTCACGTCCATCGCGGCCACCGACGGTGTGTTGATCCGCCCTCAACTGTTGAGCGGCATCCGCGACATCGACCGGGACGCCATGACCGTCACGGTGGGGGCGGGCACCCAGCTCAAGAGGCTCAACATGGCCCTCGCGCGCGAGGGGCTCTCGCTCCGGAACATGGGCGACATCATGGAGCAGACCGTGTCCGGGGCCACCAGCACCGGCACCCACGGCACCGGCCGGGAGTCGGGGTCGATAGCCGCCCAGATCAAGGGACTCGAGCTGGTCACCGCCGACGGGTCGGTGCTCACCTGCTCCGAGAAGGAGAACCCCGACGTCTTCGCGGCGGCCCGGATCGGCCTGGGCGCGCTCGGCGTCGTCACGGCCATCACGTTCGCGGTGGAGCCGATCTTCCTGCTCACCGCGCGCGAGGAGCCGATGCCGTTCGACAAGGTGCTCGCCGACTTCGACGAGCTGTGGGCCGAGAACGAGCACTTCGAGTTCTACTGGTTCCCGCACACCGGCAACACCAACACCAAGCGCAACAACCGCAGCGCGGGCCCGGAGAAGCCGGTGCCGCAGCTCCAGGGCTGGATCGAGGACGAGTTCCTCTCCAACGGCGTCTTCCAGGTCGCCCAGTGGGTCGGCCGCGCGGTGCCCGGCACGATCCCGGCGATCGCCCGGATCTCCAGCAAGGCGCTGTCCGCGCGGACGTACACGGACATCCCCTACAAGGTCTTCACATCGCCGCGCCGGGTCCGCTTCGTGGAGATGGAGTACGCCGTTCCGCGCGAGGCCGCGGTCGAGGTGCTGCGCGAACTGCGGACCATGGTCGAGCGCTCCGGGCTGAAGGTCAGCTTCCCCGTCGAGGTGCGCACGGCGCCCGCCGACGACATCACGCTGTCCACGGCGTCGGGACGCGACAGCGCGTACATCGCCGTCCACATGGTCAAGGGGACGCCGTACCAGGCGTACTTCACCGCCGCCGAGCGCATCTTCACCGCGCACGAGGGACGGCCGCACTGGGGCAAGGTGCACACGCGCGACGCCGAGTACTTCTCCGGGGTCTATCCGCGCTTCGGCGAGTTCACTGCCCTTCGGGATCGGCTCGATCCTGATCGCCGGTTCCAGAACGACTACTTGCGGCGGGTGCTGGGGGCGTAGTCGCCGCCCCGGACGCACTCGGGGCCGGCGTGGGCGTCGGCGTTCCGCTGCTCTTCGAGGGGCTGGGCGCAGGCGTCGCACCTGACGTCGTTCCACCGTCCGACGAGGCACTGCTCGACGGCGTCCCGGCCGTCCCGGCGTCGGGCGTGACGGATGGGGTCGGCGAGGTCGTCGAGGTCGTCGACGGAATGCCGTCGTCATCGGAGCCGGAGGACGACGAGCCGTCACCGGAGACGGCTTCGCTGACGGTCGTCCCCTTGCCCCCGCTGAAGCTGTTGCCGGACGCCAGTTCGTAGGTGGTGATCCCGGTCATGGTGACCCCGAAGACCAGGGCCGCACCGATCAGCGGTCGCTTCCAGTTCTTTTTCTTGACACGGGCGCGGTAGACCGTGCCCTCGGTGAACTCCCCCGGGCGGGACGGCCCGTGCCGCTCGACCCGGTGGGGGCCCGTCGCCTCGCGGAACTGCTCGCCGGTCCGCCGGAAGAGGTGCTGGAACACGGAGCCCCCGCACGTGGCGACCACGCTGACGAGACCGGCGCCGAGGATCGTGCCGTACACCCCGAAATAGGAGGCGAGTTTGGCGGCCACCACGGCGGCCAGTGCGGCGCCGGCCACCTGGGGGACGTTCAGATCGAGCCGCTTCTCCCTGACATCGGGCCTTTCACCCATCCCGGAACCTTGCCTGCCTTTCCCGTACTTGATCAACCAACTGCACGACAAAGGGACGTACGAACGAAAACGTTTAGTTCCGTTTCTGGGGATTCCGTGAAGTACGCCACGTTCAAGATCCGCAAATCCTTGCCAGGGACGGCGAAGTCCCACTCTCCACAGGAAGTTGAGCGGCGCGCCAATCCACGCACGTGGTCCGAATGGAGTACTGTTGCGAGCCCTGGGTCCGGTCTCCCGCCTGGGCGTCCGCGACCTTCAAGGACCGCCGGGAGGGGGCTAGTTGCACAGGGTGATGGAGTTGGTCACTTAGCGTTGCGAATAGGTAACCGTGCCATAACGGCGATCCAGGGCCCGCGCCCGACACGCCGGGCAACTCGGCAAGGTTGTGGCAGGCTGCACCCGGGCAGGCCACACTCGACTAGCGGAAGCAGCGACGCACGTGACGTCGGCAGGCACCACCCGGGAGGTCCCCATGCCCGAACTGCGTGTCGTGGCCGTCTCGAATGACGGCACACGGCTGGTGCTGAAGGCTGCGGACAGCACGGAGTACACGCTTCCGATTGACGAGCGTCTGCGCGCCGCCGTACGCGGCGACCGTCCCCGCCTCGGCCAGATCGAGATCGAGGTGGAGAGTCATCTCCGCCCCCGCGACATTCAGGCACGTATACGCGCCGGTGCGACGGCCGAAGAGGTCGCGCAGATGGCCGGAATCCCCGTCGACCGTGTCCGCCGCTTCGAGGGCCCCGTGCTCGCGGAGCGCGCCTTCATGGCCGAGCGGGCCCGCAAGACCCCCGTCCGCCGGCCCGGTGAGAACACCGGACCGCAGCTCGGCGAGGCCGTTCAGGAGCGACTGCTGCTGCGGGGCGCCGACAAGGACACCGTCCAGTGGGACTCCTGGCGCCGCGACGACGGCACCTGGGAGGTCCTGCTGGTCTACCTGGTCGCGGGCGAACCGCACTCGGCGAGCTGGACGTACGACCCGCCCCGGCGGCTCGTCCAGGCCGTCGACGACGAGGCGCGTTCACTGATCGGCGAGTCCGACGACCTCGCGGCCTCCCCCGAGCCCAGCTTCCCCTTCGTACCGCGCATCGCCCGGCTGCCGCGCGACCGGCCGCTGGACCGTTCCCTCGACCGGGAGCGCCTGGGCCTGCCCGCCCCGGCGCCCGAGCCGGTCGAGGAGGAGAGCGCGAGCGAGCGCGACTCCCTGACCAGCCTCCTGGAGGCGGTGCCCAGCTTCCGGGGCGACCTGGTGGTCCCCGAGCGTCCCTCGGAGACCTCCGCCCCGGCGGAGGAGCCCGCCGACGAACCCGCGGCGGAGGAACCCCCGGCCCCTGCGGCCTCGGCCGGTTCCGCCTACGCGGACGTCTTGATGCCCCGCTCCGTGGGCGCGCATCGCGACCGTCTCGTCGGCGCCACCGACCGCCAGGCCGAGGCGGACGGCGTCCGCCCGGGCCGCCGGGCGGCGGTCCCGAGCTGGGACGAGATCGTGTTCGGTACGCGGCGCAAGAAGCAGGAATAGTCGCCCCTACCGCGCCTCGGAGGGCCCGCGCCGGTTCGCGCGGGCCCTCCGTCGTGCCGTACCGCTCTTACTGCGGGTCCGCGCCGACGGCGACGGGCCGCGAGGGGTCCGACGACCACTCCGACCACGAGCCGACGTACAGCGCCGCCGGAATCCCCGCGACCGCCAGCGCCAGCACCTCGTGCGCCCCGGAGACGCCGGAACCGCAGTACACCCCGACGGGTGTGTCGTCCGAGACGCCGAGGGCCTTGAAACGGGCATGCAGTTCCTCGGCGGGCAGGAAGCGGCCGTCCGTGCCGACGTTCTCGTTCGTGGGCGCGGACACGGCCCCCGGGATGTGCCCGCCGACCCGGTCGATCGGCTCCACCTCACCTCGGTAGCGCTCCCCCGCGCGCGCGTCGAGGAGCACTCCGGAGCGGGCCAGGGCGGCGGCACCGTCGGCGTCGAGGAGCCCCGCCGCGTCCGGGGCGGGCTCGAAGTCGCCCTCCACGGGAGTCGGCTCGGACGTCTCCAGCGCCCCCTCCCAGGACGGCAACCCGCCGTCGAGGACCCGCACGTCCGGGTGACCCGTCCAGCGCAGCATCCACCACGCGCGGGCCGCCGCCCAGCCCTGTCCGCCGTCGTACACGACCACCGGCGTCCCGGCCGACACGCCCGCCCGGCGCATCGCGGCGCCGAAGTCGGCGAGCTCGGGAAGCGGATGCCGTCCGCGCGCGCCGGGGGCCGCGGCGAGCTCCCGGTCCAGGTCAACGAAGACCGCGCCGGGGATGTGCCCGGCCGCGTACTCGGCGCGGCCGTCGAAAGGCGGCTCTCCGGCCGCCTTGGCCATGCTCAGTTGCCAGCGGATGTCGAGCACCACTGGCGGGTTCTGACCGGTCAGGTCGCTCGCGAGTTCGGATGCGGAGATGATGGCGTTCATGGCCACCATCCTTACGCACGGGGTGGCCGCTTCGTCCATGTCCGGCTACTCTGCTCCGCCGGGCAAGCCCGATCACGAGGCGTACGGGATCGGGCACATGCTGTACAGCCGATCGACATCCGTCAGCAATCACACAGAAACGGATGGGAAACCGCACACCGGGCATTCTGCGGGAAGGGGCGGAGAGCAGCGGCGCGCCCGGAGCGCGCGGCACCGCGGGTGGTGCGAGCATCGGCACGGGGTTCCGGAGCACGGTGGCGACACGGCCGCCGCAAGGGGTCGAGGAGAGAGTGACGATGACCGAGGCACGGGGGTCGGCCGGCCCGAACGGCACGCCCTGCTGGGTGAGTTTGATGGTGCACGGGCTGACCACGACCCAGGAGTTCTACGGCGAGCTGTTCGGTTGGGAATTCCAACCCGGCCCGCATCAGCTGGGCCCGTACGTGCGCGCCCTGCTGGACGGCCGGGAAGTGGCCGGCATCGGCCAGCTCCCGCCCGACCGTCACCTGCCCGTCGCCTGGACGCCGTACCTCGCGTCGGACGACGTGGACCTGACGGCGGAGACGGTACGGCTGTGCGGCGGCACCCTGGGTGTGGGCCCGCTGGACGCGGGGGACGCCGGGCGCCTGGCGATCGGCTCCGACCCCTCCGGCGCGGTCTTCGGCGTGTGGCAGGCGGGAGCGCACCGCGGCGCCGCCATCGCCGGCGTCCCCGGCACGCCGTCCTGGCACGAGCTGCTGACCTTCGAGACGGCGAGTGTCGCCAAGTTCTACGAGACCGTCTTCGGCTACGACGAGGAGCCGGTCGTCTCGGCCGACCTCGACTACGTCACCCTCCACCTCGCCGGCCGCCCGGTCGCCGGCATCCACGGTGTGGGCAACTCCCTCCCGCGCGACCGGGGACCGCACTGGATGACGTACTTCCAGGTGTCCGACACGGACGAGACCCTGGGCCTCCTCACCCGGCTGGGCGGCCACGTCCTGAAACCGGCTCACGACAGCCCGCACGGGCGCGTGGCGACGGTCTCCGATCCGGAAGGGGCGCGGTTCTCGCTGGTGGAGGGTCCGCGCTGACCCCTCGCCCGCCGCGGTGGCTGTGCCTCAGTGCGAGTTGACCGGCAGCACGTCCGGTGACAGCGCCGCCGCTCGGGCCGTCGCCGCGGTCATCCGGCGGCGGTGGTGGCGGCGGCACAGGACCTCGTAGCCGATGGCTTCGGACTGGTTGACGTCACCCACGACCACCTGGGCGCCTTCCACGACCATCGCGCCCCCTATCGTGCGGGCGTTGTGGGTGGCGCGGGCGCCGCACCAGCAGAGGGCTTCGACCTGGAGGACCTCGACCCGGTCGGCCAGTTCCACCAGGCGCTGGGAGCCGGGGAAAAGCTTGGAGCGGAAGTCGGTGGTGATGCCGAAGGCGTAGACGTCCAGGCCCAGGTCGTCGACGACGCGGGCCAGTTGGTCGATCTGTTCCGGCGCCAGGAACTGGGCCTCGTCGGCGATGACGTAGTCCGCGCGCCCGCCCTGGGAGAGGTGGTCGACGAGGTAGGCGTACAGGTCCTGGCCGTCCTCGACCTCGACCGCGTCCGTGACCAGGCCCAGGCGGGAGGAGAGCTTGCCCTCGCCCGCGCGGTCGTCCCGGGTGAAGATCATGCCCTGCAGGCCGCGGGCCGAGCGGTTGTGCTCGATCTGGAGAGCCAGCGTCGACTTCCCGCAGTCCATCGTTCCGGAGAAGAACACCAGCTCGGGCATGGGGAGTTGCTTACCTTTCGGCAGTTCTCGGCAGTTCTCAGCAGGCATCGGCAGGGTCCGGCAGGCTTCGGCCGAGGAGGGGTCAGGAGGGCTTCAGGAGCGTACTTCGAGGAGCGGGACGAGCTGCTCGGCCGGGGTCATCGAACCGTGGTTGCCGACCATCGCCGACTCCTTGGGCTCCCGCTCGGACGCGATGATCAGGACGTCGTCCCGCGCGGCCGCGACCACGTCGCCGAGGCGCGGGTACACCCGCTCGTCGATGTGGGGACCGAACCAGCCCGCGGCGATCGCCTCGTCCCGGGAGGCCACCCAGAACTGCTCGCCGAGCACCTCTCGCCAACAGGTCAGGACGTCGTTCGCGGCGCCGGGGACGGCGTAGACGTGGCGCGCGCGGCCCTCGCCGCCCAGCAGGGCCACTCCGGCCCGCAGCTCCCAGTCCTCGTCGAAGTCGATGCGGTGCTGTTCGTCGAAGGGGATGTCGACCATGCCGTGGTCGGCGGTGATGTACAGCGCGCTGTTCGGCGGGAGCTGCTCCGCCAGTCGCTGGACCAGGCGGTCGACGTGCATGAGCTGGCCGCGCCAGGTGTCGGAGTCGACGCCGAAGCGGTGGCCCGCGCCGTCGAGTTCGGCGTAGTACGTGTAGACCAGCGCCCGGTCGGCGGCGGCCAGCTGCTCGGCGGCCAGATCCATGCGGTCCTCGCCGGACAGGCGGCCGAGGAACTTGCCGCCGCTCAGCGCCACCTTCGTCAGCGGGGTGTTCTCGAAGGTGGGCGAGGACACCTGGGCCGCGTGCACACCGGCGTCGTGCGCGAGCTGGAAGACCGTGGGGTACGGCTGCCACGCGCGCGGCTGCGTCCACGGCTGCCAGCGCAGCTGGTTCATCAGCTCGCCGGTGTCGGGGTTGCGCACGGTGTAGCCGGGCAGGCCGTGCGCACCCGGCGGGAGACCGGTGCCCACGGAAGCGAGGGAGGTCGCGGTGGTGGCCGGGTAGCCGGCGGTCAGGGGCCGTCCCGTGCCGCCGCGGGAGCTGCCGAGGAGCGCGGTCATGAAGGGCGCGTCCTCGGGGTGCGCCCGCAGCTGCTCCCAGCCGAGGCCGTCGATCAGGAACACGCAGTTCCGGTCGGCGGGGGCCAGCTCGGTGATCGTCGCGGTGGTGCCGGGCACCCCCATGCCCGCGGCCAGCGTGGGCAGGAGGTCGGCGAGTGAGCCGCTGCCGTACTGGGGAAGGGGCGCGGAGTCTACGGCCAGTGGTTCCGGGTGGGGGTCCCAGGCGGTGGGCTGCGCCATCAGCGGGTGATGTCCGCGGTCGCCTCGGAGAGGGACTGCGCGAAGGCGAGGGCCTGGCGCACCGTCTCCGGGCCGTCGCCGGCCTCGCTGACGCGCAGGCTGAGGTCGTCCGCCGTCGAGTTGCCCGTGTAGCCGTGGTCCGCCTCGCAGTTGGGGTCACCGCAGGCGGCGGGCTCCAGGTCGATGCGGGAGACGGCGCCCCAGCCGATGGTCAGGACGACCTCGCGGGGCAGGGTGCCCGGCTGGTACTGCTCCGGGTTGGCGACCACCCGGCTGAGCACGACCGACGAGATCCGGCCGAGCTTGACCGACTCGGTGGAGGTGGTGGCGTACGGCGTCGGGGACGTGTTGTCGGCGGCCTGCTCGTCGGTGTGGCTGACGATGAAGCGGTGCTCGGTGAGGACGAGCACGGTCACGTGCCGCCGGACCTCGTTCTGGTCGAACGTCGTCTCCTGGTGGACCAGGTACGACCGGATGGGCTCGCCGCCCACGGCGGCCTCCACCGCCTCGGCCACGAGGGCCGGGTAGTAGCCGCTGCGCTCGATTGCCGCGCGCAGCCCCTGGGTCGTCGTACTGGTCTTGGCCATGACGTCCATCCTACGGGGGTGCACCGACTGCGAGGCACCGCTCCCGCAGGTCTCAGTACGCCGGCATCGTCCGTGGGCCCAGGTCGTCGCGGGCGGGCGGAGGAGCCAGTCGTACCGACGCGCCGAGGACGCTCAGGCCGTGCGGGGCGACGACGACCGGCTCCAGGGTGACCGCGACGACCTCGGGGTGATCGTCGACGAGACGGGACACCCGGAGCAGCAGTTCTTCGAGGGCGGCCGTGTCGACCGGTGCCGAGCCGCGCCAGCCGAACAGGAGCGGCGCCGTCCGGATGGACCGGACCAGGCTGGCCGCCTCCCGGTCGGTGACCGGGATCAGCCGGTGCGCGGTGTCGCCGAGCAGCTGGGAGGCGGCTCCGGCGAGCCCGAAGGAGAGCACGGCGCCGGCCGCCGGGTCGATGACGGCCCGTACGACGGTGTCCACACCGCGCGGCGCCATCCGCTGCACGACCGGCCGCAGCTCGTCGGGCGAGCCGAACAGCTCGGTCAACTCGGCGTACGCGCGGCGCAGTTGGTCCTCGTCGGCGAGGTCGAGGCGCACGCCCCCCAGGTCGGCGCGGTGGCGCAGGTGCGGGGCGGTGGCCTTGAGGGCGACGGGGTAGCCGAGGGTGCGCGCGGCGGCGGCCGCGTCGTCGGGGGTGGGCGCGGGCAGGGCGCGGTGGACGGGGACGCCGTACTTGCCGAGGAGGTCGCAGGTCGCGTCGGGGCCGAGCGTGAGGCCCTGCCCGCGCGTGAGGAGGCCGTCGATCAGCTGGGCGGCGCCCTTCTCGTCGATGGCCGCGTCGATGGACTCGGGCACCTTGCCGGGGTCGGCGGCCTCGCGGCGCCACTGGGCGTACTTCACGGCTTCGCCGAGGGCGCGAACCGCGCGTTCGGCCGCGGGGTAGGCGGGGATGAGGCGGGAGCCGGCGCCGGAGTCCTCCTCGGGGGCCTTGGCGGCGAGGCGGTCCAGGGCGCGGAAGGGATGGGAGGCGCTCGGGGTCGCGGCCTGCGGTGCGGTGCTGGTGGCGGCCGACAGGGCCTCCGCGAGGCCGCCCAGTTCGACGTGGACGACGAGGACGGGCTTGCCGGGCACCCGTCCGGCCGCCGAGCGCAGCGCCTCCGCGAGGGCGGCGTCACCGGCGGCACCCTCCCCCACCGCCGGGATGGCGGTGACGACGACGGCGTCGCAGGTGTCGTCCGCCAGCGCGCGCGAGAGCGCGGCGTGGAAGTCCCGCGCGGAGGCCGCCGTCGTCAGGTCCAGCGGGGGCAGGGGCCTGAGGCCCTCGGAGAGGCAGGCGTCGTAGGTGAGCAGTCCGAGCGACTCGGAGTTGCCGAGGATCGCCACGCGCGGGCCGCGCGGCAGGGGCTGGCGGGCGAGCAGCAGGCCCGTGTCGACCAGCTCGGTGATGGTGTTCACGCGGATCACGCCGGCCTGCCGGAGCAGCGCGGACACGGTCGCGTGCGGCAGCCGGGTGGCCCGTACGGCGTGTCCCTGCGGGGCGGAACCGGCGCCCTGGACGACGACGAGCGGCTTCGCCGCGGCCGTGCGGCGGGCGAGGCGGGTGAACTTGCGGGGGTTGCCGATGGACTCCAGGTACATGAGGACGACGTCGGTGTCCGGGTCGTCGTACCAGTACTGGAGGACGTCGTTGCCGGAGACGTCCGCGCGGTTGCCGGAGGAGACGAAGGTGGACACCCCGGTGACCCCGGTGACGCCGCCGCCGCGGCGGTGCAGGCGGGAGAGCAGGGCGATGCCGATGGCACCGGACTGGGCGAACAGGCCGATGCGGCCGGGGCGGGGGGTCTCGTTGGCGAGGGAGGCGTTGAGCCGGATCTTCGGGGAGGTGTTGATGACGCCGAAGGCGTTGGGGCCGATGATCCGCATGCCGTACGCGCGCGCGTGCCGGACGAGTTCGCGCTGGCGCTCGCGTCCGTCGGGGCCGCTCTCGGCGTATCCGGCGGAGATCACGACGAGTCCCTGCACGCCGTGTTCGCCGCACTCGGTGACGACCTGGGGGACGTGCTCGGCGGGGACGGCGACGACCGCGAGGTCGACGGGTCCCTCGATGTCGCGCACGGATCGGTACGCGGGGACGCCGTCGAGGTCCTTGTCGGTGAAGGCCTTGTTCACGGCGTACAGGCGGCCGGTGAAACCGGCGTCCTTGATGTTGTCGAGGATGCTGCGGCCCACGCCGCCGGGGGTGCGGCCGACGCCGACGACGGCGACGGAGCCGGGCTTGAGCAGCCGCTCCACGGACCGTCCCTCGGCGCGCTGCTCGCGCGCGTACTGCACGGCCATCGAGCGGTCGGTGGGTTCGAGGTCGAACTCCAGGCGGACGACGCCGTCCTCGAAGCTGCGCTTCTGGGTGTACCCGGCGTCGGTGAACACCTTGATCATCTTGTTGTTGGCGGGCAGCACCTCGGCGGCGAAGCGCCGGATGCCGCGCTCGCGGGCGACGGCGCCGATGTGTTCGAGGAGGGCGGAGGCGACGCCCCGGCCCTGGTGGGCGTCCTGGACGAGGAAGGCGACCTCTGCCTCGTCGGAGGGTGCGGACGCGGGCATTCCGTCGGCGCCGATGCGGTCGTAGCGTACGGTGGCGATGAACTCGCCGCCGACCGTGGCGGCGAGACCCACCCGGTCCACAAAGTCGTGGTGCGTGAAGCGGTGGACGTCCTTGGCGGACAGGCGAGGGTAGGGCGCGAAGAAGCGGTAGTACTTCGACTCGTCCGAGACCTGCTCGTAGAAGCTGACCAGGCGATCGGCGTCATCAACGGTGATGGGGCGGATGCGCGCGGTGCCGCCGTCGCGCAGCACCACGTCGGCCTCCCAGTGGGCGGGGTACTCGTGCCGGTCCGACGAGGTCTGCATGGGCCCCAGAGTACGGCTCGCGTACGACAACGGCGCGAGGCAGTCTGTGGAGAGCGCAAGAGGATCGCAACAGGACGGAAGCCGGACCGAGGCCGCGGTCCGACGACTCACCCCGGGCGGGACGTACGACCCGCTCCGGAGACACTTCACGTGTGGGAAACTGGTCTAGACAACCCTGAACACCGAAGGGCAGCATCACATGGCTGAGCGCCGCGTCAACGTCGGCTGGGCCGAGGGCCTCCACGCCCGCCCCGCTTCCATCTTCGTCCGGGCCGCCACGGCCTCCGGTATCCCCGTGACGATCGCCAAGGCCGACGGCAACCCCGTCAACGCGGCCTCCATGCTGGCGGTCCTGGGTCTCGGTGCCCAGGGCGGCGAGGAGATCGTCCTCGCGTCGGACGCCGAGGGCGCGGACGCCGCCCTCGACCGTCTGGCGAAGCTGGTCTCCGAGGGGCTCGAGGAGCTTCCCGAGACCGTCTGATTTATCGGTGCCGGCTGCACCACGGCACCACTGAAGGGCTCGTCCGGATTTATCGGGCGGGCCCTTTTCATTTCCTGCTCGCGGGCAGCGGAAAATATCCCCCGCGAATTACTTCCTCTTTGTATACGGCCCTCGTGTTAATGCCGCAGGCTCGGCATGTTTACGGGATGTTGCGAGTTCCTCACACGGTCCGGCCGATCTCCCGCGCCACGGAACCGGAGCCGGTGGGCGGCTGTCGAGCGCTCGGTGTGCAGCGCGGTGAGCGCCCGCGCGCGTTCCCCGTCCCCGCGCGCCACCGCGTCGACGATCGCGCCGTGCTCGGCCCAGGACTCCACGGGATTGGCGGGCGCGTCCACGGCGTACATCCAGGCGATCTTGTGGCGCAGCTGGGTCAGCATCGAGGTGAGCGCGGGGCTGCCGGAGGCCTGGGCGAGCGTCTCGTGGAACCAGCCGCCCAGGGACCGCAGATCCTCGCTGTTGCCCCGCCTGGCCCGCTCCTGCCCCAGCCTGACCAGGCCGCGCAGGACCTTCAGGTGCGCCTCGGTGCGGCGCTGGGCGGCCCGGGAGGCGCCGAGCGGCTCCAGGAGCATGCGCATCTCCAGCAGGTCGGCGGCCTCCTGCTCGGTCGGTTCGGCGACGCACGCGCCCGCGTGCCGCCGGGTCACCACGAAGCCCTCGGCCTCCAGGGTGCGCAGGGCCTCGCGGACGGGGACGCGGGAGACGCCGTAGCGGCGGGCGAGCAGTTCCTCGGTGAGCCGGCTGCCGCGCTCGTGGACACCGGAGACGATGTCGTCCCTGATAGCGGTGCATACCGAGTGCGCCGGAATACGCATGACCGACCTCCGCTTTAATCCCCGTGAAACGTCGACGATTGACGTGTGTTCAGTGACTCTATGGCAAGGAACGGGAATTTCCGATGGCGGGCCGGAATCCATGGATATTTTTTGGACAGCGGGGTGGTGAAAACGGTGAAACCCCGGCTCGGTGAGCCGGGGTTCCAGAAGATCTGGCGATCCGTCGTCAGACGTTCACGCCGTGCGAGCGCAGATAGGCGACGGGGTCGATGTCCGAGCCGTAGTCGGGGGTCGTCCGGGCCTCGAAGTGCAGGTGCGGGCCGGTGACGTTGCCGGTCGCGCCGGACAGGCCGATCTGCTGGCCCGGGGTGACCGTCTGGCCGACCGAGACACCGATGGACGACAGGTGGCCGTACTGGGTGTACGTGCCGTCGTTCATCTTGATCACGATGTTGTTGCCGTACGACCCGCCCCAGCCGGCCTCCACGACGGTGCCGGAGCCGACCGCGTGGACGGAGGTGCCGCTGGCGGCGTGGAAGTCGACGCCGGTGTGGCTGCCGGAGGACCAGACGGCGCCGCCGGCCTTGTAGCCGGTGGAGATGTACGAGCCGGTGATCGGGGCGACGTAGGTGTTGAGGCGCTTGCGCTCGGCGGCGGCGCGGGCGGCGCGCTCCTTGGCCTCGCGCTCCTTCTTGGCCTTGGCGGCGGCCTTCTTGCGCGCCAGCTCCTCGGCCTTCTCCTGAGCGGCCTTCTCGGCGGCCTGCTCCTGGGCCTCCGCCTGGGCGTCGATCTGGGCGGCGACCGAGTCGCCGATGGTGATGACCGGGACGATGCCGGTCTGCTCGACCGCGGGCTCCGCGGCGAGGGCCGGGGCGGCCAGGGTGCCGATGACGCCGGTGGTCGCGAGGGCCGCGACACCCGCCGCGCGGGCGGTGCCGCGCTTCATCCGGCTCGGGGCGCGATGCTTCCCGGTGGGGCGCGTGAACGCCATGGAGTGGCTGGTCCTTTCCTTCCCTCTCGCCTACCGGGTTAGCTGACGGGTTCGGAGCAGGAAGGTCTCCTACGGACCCCCTCGCTCACGCGCGGGCGTCCGATTCACCCCAGGGACTGCATGGGTCCCCGGCTCCCCTGGCTCGCGCCGTACGGGGACTCGGCGATGGCTGTCCGGTGCCGCGGGCGCGGCGCACTGCCTGACGAACAGCCCGGATGACGCTAAGCGGGGCCGCTTTCAATCCTCAAACGGATCAGGCAGTTTGTAGCGCATCCCACAGGGCAAACAGGCAACCAACCTTCAATTCATGCACTATTCGGACATTAAGGGGCCCTAGTGACGCTTCAGTCACCAGGGCCCCTCCACGCGTGCGTGCTCTACTCGGCCGACACCAAGGTCACTTCACCGATGCCGAGGGCCTCCACCGGCTCCTTGATGGCCGCCGCGTCGCCGACCAGGATCGTCACCAGACGGTCCACCGGGAAGGCGTTGACGGCCGCCGCGGTGGCCTCGACGGTGCCGGTCGCGGCGAGCTGCCGGTACAGAGTCGCCTGGTAGTCGTCGGGCAGGTGCTGCTCGACCTGGTCGGCCAGCGTGCTCGCCACGGCCGCCGCGGTCTCGTACTTCAGCGGGGCCACGCCGACGAGGTTCTGCACGGCGACGTCGCGCTCGGCGTCGGTCAGCCCCTCCGCGGCGAGGGTGCGCAGCACCGTCCACAGGTCGTCCAGGGCGGGCCCGGTGTTGGGGGTGTCGACGGAGCCGCTGATGGCGAGCATCGCGGCACCGGTGCCGTCCGGGGCGGAGCGCAGCACCTGGCCGAAGGACCGGACGCCGTAGGTGTAGCCCTTCTCCTCGCGCAGGACGCGGTCCAGGCGGGAGGTGAGGGTGCCGCCGAGGCAGTACGTGCCGAGCACCTGCGCGGGCCACACGCGGTCGTGCCGGTCGGCGCCGATACGGCCGATCAGCAGCTGCGTCTGGACGGCGCCGGGGCGGTCCACGATGACGACCCGGCCGGTGTCGTCCGCGCTGATGGCCGGCACCGGGCGCGGCTCGGCCGCGGAGCCCGTCCAGGAGCCGAGCGTGTCGCCGAGCAGCGCGTCCAGGTCGACGTCCGTGAGGTCGCCGACGACCACGACGGTGCCGGTGGCGGGACGGACGTGCTTCTCGTAGAAGGCGCGTACGGCGGCCGAGTCGATGTTCCGGACGGTCTCCTCGGTGCCCTGGCGGGGCCGCGACATGCGCAGGTCCGCCGGGAACAGGGTCCGGGAGAGCTCCTTGGCGGCCCGGCGCGAGGGGTTGGCCAGCTCGTGCGGGATCTCGTCGAGGCGGTTGGTGACGAGGCGCTCCACCTCGTCGTCCGCGAACGCGGGGGCCCTGAGGGCGTCGGCGAGCAGCCCGAGCGCCTTGGGCAGGCGGGAGACGGGCACTTCGAGGCTCAGGCGGACGCCGGGGTGGTCGGCGTGCGCGTCGAGGGTGGCGCCGCAGCGCTCCAGCTCGGCGGCGAACTCCTCGGCGGAGTGCTTGTCGGTGCCCTCGGAGAACGCGCGCGCCATGATCGTGGCGACGCCGTCCAGGCCCGCCGGTTCGGCGTCCAGGGGGGCGTCGAGGAGGACCTCGACGGCGACGACCTGCTGGCCGGGGCGGTGGCAGCGCAGCACGGTGAGGCCGTTGTCGAGCGTCCCGCGCGTGGGCGCCGGGAAGGCCCAGGGCCTGGCCTCGCCGGCCTGGGGCTGGGGGTGGAATTCCATCGTGGCGAGCTCGGTCACTTGGCCGCCTCCTCGTTCTTGTCGCCGGCTTCGACGGTGGCTTCGGCCTCGGGGTCCTCGGGCGGGTCCGCGTCCTCGGCGGGCTCTCCCGCGACGGGTTCGTAGACGAGCACCGCGCGGTTGTCGGGGCGCAGGCGGGCCTTGGCGACGGCCTGGACCTCCTCGGCGGTCACCTCCAGGACGCGGTTGACGGCGGTGAGGGCGAGCTGCGGGTCGCCGAACAGGACGGCGTAGCGGCACAGTTCGTCGGCGCGGCCCGCGACGGTACCGAGCCGGTCCAGCCACTCGCGCTCCAACTGGGCCTGGGCGCGCTCCATTTCCTCGGCCGTGGGGCCCTCCTCGGCGAACCGGGCGAGCTCCTCGTCGATCGCGGCCTCGATGACCGGTACCTCGACGTCACCGGAGGTCTTCACGTCCAGCCACCCCAGGGAGGGCGCTCCGGCCAGCCGCAGCAAGCCGAATCCGGCGGCGACGGCCGTACGGTCGCGGCGCACCAGCCGGTTGTAGAGGCGGGAGGACTCGCCGCCGCCGAGGACGGTGAGGGCCAGGTCGGCCGCGTCGGCCTCGCGGGTGCCGTCGTGGGGCAGCCGGTAGGCGGCCATCAACGCGCGCGCGGGCACCTCCTCCTCGACGACCTCGCGCAGCTGCTCGCCGATGATCTCGGGCAGCGAGCCGTCGCGCGGGGCGGGCTTGCCGTCGTGGGAGGCGATGGAGCCGAAGTACTTCTCCACCCAGGCGAGTGTCTGCTCGGGGTCGATGTCGCCGACGATCGACAGGACCGCGTTGTTGGGCGCGTAGTACGTCCGGAAGAACGCGCGCGCGTCCTCCAGGGTGGCCGCGTCCAGGTCGGCCATCGAGCCGATCGGGGTGTGGTGGTAGGGGTGGCCCTCCGGGTAGGCGAGGGCGGTCAGCTTCTCGAACGCCGTGCCGTAGGGAACGTTGTCGTAGCGCTGGCGGCGCTCGTTCTTCACCACGTCCCGCTGGTTCTCCATCGACTCCTCGTCGAGGGCGGCGAGCAGGGAGCCCATGCGGTCGGCCTCCAGCCAGAGGGCGAGCTCCAGCTGATGGGCGGGCATGGTCTCGAAGTAGTTGGTCCGCTCGAAGCTGGTGGTGCCGTTGAGCGAGCCGCCCGCGCCCTGCACGAGCTCGAAGTGGCCGTTGCCCTTGACCTGGCCGGAGCCCTGGAACATCAGGTGCTCGAAGAGGTGAGCCAGACCGGTGCGTCCCTTGACCTCGTGGCGCGAGCCGACGTCGTACCAGAGGCACACCGCCGCGACCGGGGTCAGGTGGTCCTCGGAGAGCACCACGCGCAGCCCGTTGGCCAGGCGGTGCTCGGTCGCTGTCAGGCCCCCGGTGCCTGCCTGGTCTGTGGCCGTGTGACCCATGGGCATGTACGTCCCTTCGATCGCGGTGCGGTTGCCGTAACCGCGTTTTTCTGCCGGTCCTGCCACTGTATGCAAGCGTGCGGAGCACCGGTGGAGTTCCCGGTGGTCGTACGCCGACAGCGAGATCCCGTAGCCTGCGGGACGGGCCGCCGTGCGGCGCGGGTGAACACCGGGCGGGAGAGCTGACGTCGGGTCGTCGTCCGCGTTGTCAGTGCCGGGGTCCACAATGGTCCGCGTCAGACCTGTTCACGCTTGAGCAAGAGTGAGCCGAAGGGGCGCGAGCGACCCGTAGGCGAGCGACCAGAAAAGAGGAGCCGGCAGCGATGGCCCGCCGCAGCACGAAGACCCCGCCGCCCGACGACTCGTACGAGGAGAAGATCCTCGACATCGACGTCGTCGACGAGATGCAGGGCTCCTTCCTCGAGTACGCGTACTCGGTCATCTACTCCCGAGCCCTGCCCGACGCCCGCGACGGCCTCAAGCCGGTGCACCGGCGCATCGTCTACCAGATGAACGAGATGGGCCTGCGCCCCGACCGCGGCTATGTGAAGTGCGCGCGCGTCGTCGGCGAAGTGATGGGTAAGTTGCACCCCCACGGCGACGCGTCGATCTACGACGCGTTGGTGCGCATGGCCCAGCCCTTCTCCATGCGCGTCCCCCTGGTCGACGGCCACGGCAACTTCGGCTCGCTGGGCAACGACGACCCGCCGGCCGCCATGCGGTACACCGAGTGCCGGCAGGCGCAGGCGACGAGCCTGATGACCGAGTCGATCGACGAGGACACGGTCGACTTCACGCCCAACTACGACGGGCAGGAGCAGGAGCCGGTGGCGCTGCCCGCCGCGTTCCCGAACCTGCTGGTGAACGGCTCGTCGGGCATCGCGGTCGGCATGGCCACGAACATGCCGCCGCACAACCTCTCCGAGGTCATCGCGGCCGCCCGCCACCTGATCCGCTACCCCAACGCGGATCTGGACGCCCTGATGAAGTACGTCCCGGGCCCCGACCTGCCCACCGGCGGCCGGATCGTCGGCCTCTCCGGCATCCGGGACGCGTACGAGACGGGCCGCGGCACGTTCAAGATCCGTGCCACGGTGTCGGTGGAGACCGTGACGGCCCGCCGCAAGGGTCTGGTCATCACCGAGCTGCCTTTCACGGTCGGCCCCGAGAAGGTCATCGCCAAGATCAAGGATCTGGTCGGCTCCAAGAAGATCCAGGGCATCGCCGACGTCAAGGACCTGACCGACCGGGCGCACGGCCTGCGCCTGGTCATCGAGATCAAGAACGGCTTCGTGCCGGAGGCGGTCCTGGAGCAGCTGTACAAGCTGACACCGATGGAGGAGTCCTTCGGCATCAACAACGTCGCGCTGGTCGACGGTCAGCCGCTGACGCTGGGGCTGAAGGAGCTCCTGGAGGTCTACCTCGACCACCGCTTCGAGGTCGTCCGCCGCCGCAGCGAGTTCCGCCGCACCAAGCGCCGCGACCGCCTCCACCTGGTCGAGGGCCTGCTGACGGCGCTGCTCGACATCGACGAGGTCATCCGCCTCATCCGGCAGAGCGAGAACTCCGCGCAGGCGAAGGAGCGCCTGATGGAGCGCTTCTCGCTGTCGGAGATCCAGACGCAGTACATCCTGGACACGCCGCTGCGCCGCCTCACCAAGTACGACCGCATCGAGCTGGAGTCCGAGAAGGACCGGCTCAACGCGGAGATCGAGGAACTGACCGCGATCCTCGAGTCGGACTCGGAGCTGCGCAAGCTGGTCTCCGCCGAACTGGCCGCGGTGGCCAAGAAGTTCGGCACCGACCGGCGTACGGTCCTGCTGGAGTCGGCGGGCGCCCCCGCGACCGCGGTGCCGTTGCAGGTGGCGGACGACCCGTGCCGGGTGCTGCTGTCCTCGACGGGCCTGCTCGCGCGTACGGCCAACGGCGAGCCGTTCCCGGCGGACAGCGACGGCAAGCGCGTCAAGCACGACGTGATCGTCTCGGCGGTCCCGGCCACCGCGCGCGGCGAGATCGGCGCGGTGACGTCGGAGGGCCGCCTGCTGCGGATCAACGTCGTCGACCTGCCGCAGCTGCCGGATACGGCGTCGGCCCCGAACCTCTCCGGAGGGGCTCCGCTGTCGGAGTTCGTGTCGTTGACCGACGGCGAGACGGTGATCTGCCTGATCACCCTCGACGAGTCGTCGCCGGGCCTGGCGCTCGGCACGGAGCAGGGCGTCGTGAAGCGTGTCGTCCCCGACTATCCGACGAACAAGGAGGAGTTGGAGGTCATCACGCTCAAGGACGGCGACCGGATCGTCGGCGCGGTCGAGCTGCGCACGGGCGAGGAGGACCTGGTCTTCATCACGGACGACGCGCAGCTGCTCCGCTACCAGGCCGCTCAGGTCCGTCCGCAGGGCCGTCCGGCGGGCGGCATGGCGGGCATCAAGCTCGCGGACGGCGCGAAGGTCATCTCCTTCACGGCGGTGGACCCGGCGTCCGACGCGGTCGTGTTCACGGTCGCGGGCTCGCGCGGCACGCTGGACGACTCCGTCCAGACGACGGCCAAGCTGACCCCGTTCGACCAGTACCCGCGCAAGGGACGGGCGACCGGCGGTGTCCGCTGCCAGCGCTTCCTGAAGGGCGAGGACTGCCTGTCCTTCGCCTGGGCGGGTGCCGTCCCCGCGAAGGCGGCCCAGAAGAACGGCACCCCGGCCGACCTGCCGGAGATCGACCCGCGCCGGGACGGTTCGGGTGTGTCGCTGGCGAAGACGGTTTCGGTGGTGGCGGGGCCGGTCTAGGCCTCGTCGAAGGGCTCGGGGATTTCGTCCTCCGAGCCCTGGACGTAGCGCAGGACGCCCCACATACCGTGCTCGTCGGCGGTGTGCGGGGCGTCGCTCTTGCACGCCTCCAGCTCCTTGCCGAGGGCGTGGGCGTCGATGCCGGAGCCGATGAGGACGAGCTGGGTGAGCCGGGGAGCGACCGCCCATGGCTCGGGGTAGAAGCGCAGGAACCGGCCGACGGCGTGCACGGCATACCGGTTGCGGACGTCGTACGCGCCGAAGTCGACGTACCCCTTGATCCGGTACAGCCCCCCGGGCCGGCTGTCGAGGAACTGCATCAACCGGCGTGGGTCGAGGGGTACTTCGGAGGCGAAGGAGAGGCTGTCGTAGGCCGTGTGCAGATGGCCAGCGTGCTCAGGGGTGCCGGCGTCGTGGTCGTGCAGGTCGTCGAAGGACAGCTGCCCGATGCGTTCCTCGCCGGGCCGGCAGTCGAAGAGGAATTCCGGGTCGATACGGCCGTAGGTGGCCGGTACGACGACGGCGGCACGGTCGGCGATGTCGTGGACGAGGCCGAGGACCCGCTCGCCGTCGGCGGTCCGGTCGAGCTTGTTGACGACGACGAGGTCGGCGAGGGCGAGATGCCGGTCGATCTCCGGGTGCTTCACGCGCGTGTCGTCGAACTCGGCGGCGTCGACGACTTCGACGAGGCCGCCGTAGACGATGCCGGGATGCTCGCTGGCGAGCACCATGCGCACGAGCTCCTGGGGTTCGGCGAGCCCGCTGGCCTCGATGACGATGACGTCCATGCCGGCGTCGGGCCGCGCGAGCCGCTCCAGGTAGCCGTCGAGCTCACTGGCGTCGACGGCACAGCACAGACAGCCGTTGCCGAGGGAGACGGTCGAGTCGCCCAGGGCTCCGGCGACGGCCATGGCGTCGATCTCGATGGCGCCGAAGTCGTTGACGATGGCGCCGATACGGCTGCCGCCGCTGCGGTGGAGGAGGTGGTTGAGGAGGGTGGTCTTGCCGGAACCCAGGAATCCGGCGAGAACGACGACCGGGATCTGCCGATGGCCGGGGCTCGGCTGACGCAACGTACGACCTCTTTCGCGCTGGTGCGCGCACCGGATCGCGGTTCCGGCGCGCGTACGAGGTTTGAATGCCGGACCAGGATACGAGCCGGAAGAATCACCGCGAAGTGAACGATTGTTAGCAGCACTTGCGGGGCAGACGTTGGGCATGGCGCCGGTTCGTGCGACCCTCGCTTCCCTCCGTGCGCCTCCTCTCCGCCTCCCTGCCGACCAGAGCCGCTCGGCACCCTGGGAGACGGCAAGCGCCGCCCTCCGCTCGCCGGTCCCCAGAGTCGACCCGCACCCCGACGACCGGCGGACGGCCGCCTGACTCGGGGGTTGACATGGCCACACAGAAGCGTGGAGTTCGGGGGTTGAGCGCGGTCGCCGCGGTCGCCGCGGTCGGCACGGGAATAGTGACGGGAGTGCTGACCACCCTGGCCACCCAGCGGCAGGCCCTCGGCTCACTGCGCGCCCGCATCGAGCACTTGGAAGAGACGGAACGAAACCAGAGCCTTGCCAACATCGCGCAGCAGCAGCGGCTGCACCTGGACCTCCTGAGCAAGGCGATGGACGATCCGGAGCTCGCCGAGGTGCTGGACACCTACGAGGAGACCGTGCCCCCGGGGAAGCAGCGCCAGTTCCTGTTCGCCAATGCCCTTTACACCAATGCGCTCTGCTACTACCGCATCGGCAACATCACTCGCGAGGAATTCTACGGATTTGCCCGAGGAATCCTGCAGAATCCAATCTTCAGAGAGTACTGGTATGCCACCCGCCCCCATCGGGCCACATTGATCGACACCTCGGACGAGGCGGAACTCGGACGAATGGTCGACGGTCTCCTGCGCCAACTGGAGGAGGCGGACAGCGACGAGTGGTGGGTGATAGGAGAGCCACCGGCCGCAGACTGAGCTCCGGCTCGCTCCGCTCTCCGGCGTCACACTGTCGGGCGATAACGAAGTGGCAAATTCGAGCGTTTCCCCTCATGGCAACAGGGTTGACTGCTCCGCGATCGCGTTCAGGGGTCGACCCCCATTGAACCGTCGCTCCATGCCGCTCGGTCGTCGAGGTAGCTGCCCCACAGGGCCGCATCGCACCGCGCAGCGACAGCGCGCAGGCGTACAGGCCTTGAGATCAAGGGGAACTTGAACAGTGAGTCAGATCATCCGTCGGCTCGGCACGGCTCCAACGGCTCGGGGAAGCGCATCGGGGCAGAATTGCCCGGATATCTTCGAGCTGGCCGACGGGAACTTCGCCGTCATCGGCACCGAGGCCACAAAAAGGCTGCACGCCCAACTCCCGGCCGACACCTCTCTGGGCGAGGGCGACCTCATCGTCACGATCACCCGCGAAACCCTGACCCACGCAAAGCCCGATATCCCTGCTGTTTCCAGCAGTCTGCGAATGTCTTCCCGTGAGGTCGACGGGGAACGACCGACTGCCGACGCCTTGCCTGCGCACACACCAGTGAGGTTGGGAGACCTGCACATCGTGAAGATCCAACGGCGCCTCGGCGTACCGCCCCAATCACGCAAGTCATCACCAAGCATGAGCGGACAGAGCTGTCCCGACATCTTCGAGCTCAGCGACGGCAATTTCGCCGTCATCGGCACCGAGGCAACCGCAGATCTCGAACCCGAGTTGCCTGAGGACGCCTCGCGGGCGGACTACGAGCGCATCGTCGTCATCACACGCGAGACCCTGATCGAAGCCAAGAAGGACATCCCCGACGCCTGACCTCGCACTCAGGCCCATCACGGGCTCGGCACCGCCTGGCGCCGAGCCCTTCGTATGCCGGTTCCAGGCATCAGGCCGAGAGCGGCACCGCCACCGGCGCCCCCGGTCCCACATACCGCGCCACCGGCCGGATGATCTTCGAATCCTCCGCCTGTTCCAGGATGTTGGCGCTCCACCCCACCACCCGCCCCGCCGCGAACGTCGGCGTGAACATCTCGCGCGGGAGACCGCACAGTTCCATGACCACGCCGGCGTAGAACTCGACGTTGGTGTGGAGTTCACGGCCGGGCTTCAGCTCGGCCAGGATCGCCTCCACCTGCCGCTCCACCTCCACCGCGAAAGCGACGCGTGGACCGCCGAACCCCTGGGCGATCTCGCGCAGCATCCGGGAGCGCGGGTCCTCGGTCCGGTAGATCGCGTGGCCGAAGCCCATGATCCGCTCGCCCGCGAGGACGCGTTCACGGATCCAGGGATCGATACGGTCGGGCGTTCCGATCGCGTCCAGCGTGTCCAGCGCTCGGCTGGGCGCACCCCCGTGCAGCGGCCCCGACAGCGCTCCCACGGCGCCCACCAGGCAGGCCGCGACATCCGCACCTGTTGATGTGATGACGCGTGCCGTGAAGGTTGATGCATTGAATCCGTGATCAACGGTTGAGATCAAGTACTGCTCGATCGCCCGCGCCCGTCGCGGCTCCGGTTCCGAACCGGTCAACATGTACAGGTAGTTGGCCGCGTACGACAGGTCCTCACGCGGCTCGACCGGCTCCAGCCCTCTCCCCAGCCGATGCAGTGCCGTCAGCAGCGTGGGTACGGCGGCCGTCGCCGCGATCGCGTCCTTGCGGCGTTCGTCCGCGCCGATGTCGTAGACCGGACGGAAGCCCCGCGCGGCACCCAGCAGCGACAGCGCCGTGCGCAGCGCGGCGAGCGGGCCCCCCGAGGCCGCTCCCGCCGCAGCGATGGCGGGCAGCGCGGCCCGCACCCCTTCCGGCAGCCGGCGCAGTGCCGCGGTCGCGGCGGCGAAGGCCGCGCCGCCTTCGGCGTCCGGCAGGTCACCGTGGACCAGAAGGTGCCAGACGTCCTCGAAGCTGCGGGTCTGCGCGAGTTCGACGGCGGAGTACTGGCGGTAGTGGTAGAAGCCCTCGATCCCCCGCACATCACCGATCCGGGTGTCGGTGACGACGACGCCCGCGAGCCCTCGCGGTACGTCGACGAGGGTGGCTGCGGCCCTGTTGACGGACATGTTTTCCTCCCTGGACTTGATTCGACTGTCCATGATTGACTATTTTTCTGTCAACATTGATTGAATCAATATGCAGTCCACAACGGATACGGTGTGGCCCATGCGCGATCACCAACCCGCCCCCACCCCTGACGGAGACCGGCGGCTGAGCACCAAAGAGGCCGCCGAACTGCTGGGCGTGAAGCCCGAGACCGTGTACGCCTACGTGAGCCGCGGGCAGCTCAGCAGCCGACGCGCGCCCGGCGGCCGCGGCAGCACCTTCGACGCCAAGGAGGTGGAGACCCTCGCCCGGCGCAACAGGCGTGAGAGCGGCGGGGGTTCGGGTTCCGGCGGTGGCGAGCTGGCAGTACGCACCCGCATCACGCTCATCGACGCGGACCGGTACTACTTCCGGGGCGTGGACGCGACCGAGCTGGCCGCACGGCACTCCTACGAGGAGATCGCCGAGTGGCTCTGGACCGGCCGGATGAAGCCGGGCACGACGTTCACCGCACCCGACGCCTCCGTCGCCGTCGCCCGCCGCTCCGTGGACGCCCTGCCCGAACACGCCTCCCCCACCGACCGGTTGCGCGTCGCGGCCATCGCCGCCGCGGCCGCGGACCCACTGCGCTTCGACCTCTCCGAGGACGCCGTGCTGGGCACCGCGCGCGTCCTGATCCCCACGCTCGTCGCCGCCCTGCCGCCGGTGCGGGCGGGCCACCGCGACGAGGGTTCGCTCGCTCAGCGGCTGTGGGCGCGGCTCAGCGGACGCGCCGCCGACGAGGCGTCCCTGCGGGTCCTGGACACCGCCTTGGGCCTGCTCGTCGACCACGACCTGGCCGCCTCCACGCTCGCGGTGCGCGTCGCGGCCTCCGCGCGGGCGCACGCCTACGCGGCCGTCTCCGCCGGGCTCGGCGTGCTGGAGGGCCCGCTGCACGGCGCCGCCAGCGGACTGGCCCACCGGCTGCTGAACGACGTGCTCGAACAGGGCGACGCCGGTCCCGTCATCGCCGACGAACTGCGCGCCGGGCGCCGCATCCCCGGACTCGGTCACCGGCTCTACCGCGGCGAAGACCCACGCGCGCGTGCCCTGTTCGCGCTTCTGGAGGAGATCCCCCGCGCCGAGCCCGCGCTCCTCGCGGCCCGCGACGTCGTGGCCACCACCGCCCGGCACACGCCGCTGCACGCCAACGTCGACCTGGCGCTCGCGGTGTTCACCGCGTCCTCAGGGATGCCCGCCACGGCCGGCGAGACGATCTTCGCCGTCGCCCGGACGGCGGGCTGGATCGCCCATGCCCTGGAGGAGTACGGCGAGCGCCCGCTGCGCATGCGGCCGAGCGGGCTCTATGCCGGGGCCAAGCCCCCGCAGCCGCTCCCCGAGTAGGGCGCGAGCGCGCCCGGAAGTCGCCGCCGGGCAAGTCAGGTTAGGCTCACCTCTGTGAGTACGTGTTCCACCGTCTCCCGGGACCTCGACGAGCCCGTCGCGGGCACCGCGGCCACCGCCAGGACCTGGCTGCTCCTGGAGCAGCCCGGCCCCTGGGGCGCCCACGCGCTCACGTCGAGCCATCTGGACCCCGTGCTGGGCCGCGCGCTGGAGCGGGCGGCGAAGAACACGGGTGTCCGGGTCGCACTCATCCGCCGCCCCGGGCGGCACGCAGACTGTGGCACGCCGTCCGCCCGCCAGGTGTACGTGGCTCACACCGTGCCCGGCAGCGGCTGGCTGCACAGCGCCACGGTCCGTGATCCGCAGCGCCTGCTCGACCTGGACTTCGCCGCACTCGGAGCCGGCGACCCCCGCGGCTTCGACACCGCCCTCGACGGGCGGCCCCACACCGGCGCCCCGCTCGCGCTCGTCTGCACCAACGGCAAGCGCGACCGCTGCTGCGCCCTCCTGGGTCGGCCGCTCGCCGCCGAGCTGTCCGCCTCCGGGGTGGAGGGTGTCTGGGAGGTCACCCATCTGGGTGGACATCGCTTCTCGCCGACGCTCCTCGTCCTGCCGTACGGCTACGCGTACGGCCGCGTCGGGGCGCATGCAGTCAAGGAGATCCTGCACGGCGTTGAGGACGGCCGGATCGTCGTGGAGGGGTGCCGTGGGAGCTCGGCCTGGGAGCGGCCGGGGCAGGCGGCCGAGCTGGCCGTGCGTGCGGTGGCGGACGAGTACGCGGCCGACGCACTGAGGGTCGTACGGACGGATGGCGCGGCGCCTCGCTGGGAGGTGACCGTCGCCCATGCCGACGGGCGCCGCTGGCGGGTCGTCGTGGCCCAGGACGCGTCCCTGCCACCCCGCGCGGAGAGCTGCGGGACCTCGGTGCTCGGCTCGCCAGCGCGGATGGACGTGGTGGCGGTGCGGGAGCTGACGCCACCCGCGGCACTGGCGAGCTGAACGAGGCGGTCGAGGAGGCTGTCCACTGGGCTAGGCGGTCAAGGGAACTGGCAAGCTGAGCGAGGCGGTCAAGGACTCTGTCAGCCGAACGAGGTGAGCAAGAGCTCTGTCCACTGAAACCACGTGGTCAAGGGCGTCACCCGCTGATCAAGTGCGTTGATCAAGAGATCCATGCCACACCCCTACGGCAGCCCGAGCCCGTCCGCGTACCGTCATGGGTATGAGCCGCCCCACTCCCCCCGCACGACGCCTCCGCCTCGGGCTGCCGCGACGGATGTTCTCGCAGGTGCTGCTGATGCAGCTCGCGATCGCCGCGGGAGTCACGGTGCTGGCGACCGGGCTGTTCCTCGCGCCGCTCAGCAACCAGCTGGACGACCAGGCGATGCGCCGGGCCCTCGCCATCGCGCAGACCACCGCGCAGCAGCCGCAGATCGCGAAGGACCTTCAGACCACGCCCTACTCGGCTGACGGACCGGTGCAGGAGGAGGCCGAGCGGATCCGCAAGGCCACCAAGGCCGAGTACGTCGTGATCATGAACAAGGACGGCGTGCGCTGGTCCCACACCGACCCGGAGGAGATCGGCGGGAAGGTGTCGACCGACCCCGCGCGGGCGCTCGCGGGCGAGGAGGTCATGGAGATCGACGAGGGCACCCTCGGCCGCTCGGCCCGCGGCAAGGTGCCCCTGCGCGACAGCGACGGGAACATCATCGGGGCGGTCTCGGTCGGCATCGCGTACGACAGCGTCCGGGCCCGCCTGATCCACGCCATCCCCGGCCTGCTCGCCTACGCGGGCGGCGCCCTGGCCGTCGGCGCGCTGGCGGCCTGGCTGATCTCCCGGCGCGTGCAGCGGCAGACCCGCGATCTGGCCTTCTCCGACATCTCGGCGCTGCTCGCGGAGCGCGAGGCGATGCTGCACGGCATCAGGGAGGGCGTCGTCGCCCTGGACCGCACCGGCCGCGTCCGGCTCCTCAACGACGAGGCGCAGCGGCTGCTCGGCATCGGCGACGAGGCCGTGGGCCGCTCCCCCGACGAGGCGCTCGGCGAGGGCCGTACGGCCGACGTGCTGGCCGGCCGGGTGACGGGCACCGATCTGCTCACCGTCCGCGGGCAGCGCGTCCTGATCGCCAACCGCATGCCGACCGACGACGGTGGTGCCGTCGCCACCCTGCGCGACCGCACCGAGCTGGAGCAGCTGGGGCGCGAACTCGACTCCACGCGCGGGCTGATCGACGCCCTGCGCGCCCAGGACCACGAGCACGCCAACCGCATGCACACGCTGCTGGGGCTGCTCGAACTGGAGATGTACGACGACGCCGTGGAGTTCGTCGGAGAGGTGGTCGGCGATCACCGCGCCACCGCGGAACAGGTCACCGAGAAGATCAAGGACCCGCTGCTCGCCGCCCTGCTGGTCGGCAAGGCGACCGTCGCCGCGGAGCGCGGGGTCGCCCTGTGGATCTCGGACCGGACCCGGCTCCCGGACCGGCTGATCGACCCCAGGGGCATCGTCACGGTCGTCGGCAACCTGGTCGACAACGCGCTGGACGCCGTAGGAGGCACACCGCACGCGCGCGTGGAGGTCGAGTTGCGTTCCGAGGGCCGTACCGCCGTCCTCCGGGTGCGCGACACGGGGCCCGGCATTCCGGCGGAGCACCGCGAACTGGTCTTCACCGAGGGGTGGTCCACGAAGAAGCCGCCCGCACATGGCAAGCGCGGCATCGGGCTCTCCCTGGTGCGCAGGCTGGCCGAACGGCAGGGTGGCAGCGCCACCGTGACCGAGGCCGACGGCGGGGGCGCGGAGTTCACCGTCGTCCTGCCCGAGGCGCTGGCGGGTGACGATCTGGAGCCCGCGCTGACCGTTCCGGCCGCCCCCGAGGAGGCGTCGTGATGATCGAGGTTCTGGTCGTGGACGACGACACGCGGGTCGCGCGGGTCAACGCCGCCTACGTCGAGAAGGTGCCCGGTTTCCATGTGGCGGGCGAGGCGCACACCGCGGCGGAGGCGCTGCGCCAGGTGGAGCTGCTGCCCCGCGTCGACCTGGTCCTCATGGACCACTACCTGCCCGACGAGACGGGTCTGGCGGTCGTCCAGGAGATGCGCCGACGCGGTCACCAGACCGACGTGATCATGGTGACGGCCGCGCGGGACGTCACGACCGTGCAGGCGGCGATGCGCCACGGAGCGCTCCAGTACCTGGTCAAGCCGTTCGCCTTCGCGGGCCTGCGCGCCAAGCTGGAGGCGTACGCCGAGCTGCGCCGCACGCTCGACGGCGGGGGCGAGGCCGAGCAAGCCGAGGTGGACCGCATCTTCGGCGCCCTGTCCGCGCCGTCGGAGCCCGATCTGCCCAAGGGGCACTCCCCCACCACCGCGGAGCTCGTCCGGCAGTCCCTGATGAACGCCGAGGGGCCGCTGTCCGCCCAGGAGATCGCCGAGCGGACGGGGGTGAGCCGACAGACCGCCCAGCGCTATCTGAAGCTTCTGGAGCGCACGGGACGGGCCCGGCTCACGCTCAAGTACGGCGACGCGGGCCGCCCGGAACACCGTTACGTGTGGGCGACCCGCGCCTGAGGGCACGGCCCGTGGGGGCGGGGGAAGGAACCGTGCCCTCTCCCTATACGGATGCCGGCGTCACAGACGTCAGTCCGTGACCTTGTCCACGAACTCGGTCGTGTACGTCTTGGCGAGGTCGACGTCGGCGTTCTGAATCGTGGGGTTGAACGCCTTGAGCACCTTCTCGACGGTCTCGGGACCGTCCTTCGGCATCACGCCGTCATCCGTGAACATCGGCAAGGTGCTCTCGATGGCCGAGGCGTAGAGCGTCTTGTTGCCCTGCGAGTAGTCGGCGGGCATCTTCTCGGCGATCTCGAGCGCGCTGTGGGTGGACATCCACTTGAGCGTCTTGACGAATGCATTGACCAGTTTCTGGACCGTCTCCTTGTGCCCGTCCACCCAGTCCGTCTGCATGTACAGACTTGAGGAGGGGTACGGGCCGCCCAGCGCGGCCTGGGATCCTTCAGGCGTACGCATGTCGAGAAGGACCTTGCCCGCCTTCTTGTCCAGGATCGTCGCGACGGTCGGGTCGGTCGTCATGCCACCGTCGATGGCGCCCTTCTGCAGGGCCGAGATGAAGGTGGGCCCGGCGCCGACGGCGACCGGTGTGAACTCGCTGACCTTCACGCCGTTCTTGACCGCGAGGTACTTGGTCAGGAAGTCGGTCGACGAGCCGAGGCCGGTGACGCCGAGCTTCTTCCCCTTGAAGTCCTTGGGCGAGGTGATGTCGTCCGCCTTCTTGGTGGACACGATCTCCACCTCGCCGGGCGCGCGCGAGAACTGCACGACGGACTCGACATGCTTGCCCTTCACCTGGAGGTCGAGCGTGTGGTCGTAGAAGCCGACGGCACCCTGGACCTGGCCGGAGACGAGCGCGGTCTCGGCCTGGACGCCCGCGGGTTCGCTCAGCAGCTCGACGTCGAGCCCTTCGGCGTCGAAGTAGCCGAGCCGCTGGGTGAGCATCGCGGGCAGGTAGATGACCTTGTCCAGGCCACCGACCATGATCTTGACCTTCGTCCCCTTGCCGTCGCCCTTGCTGCCGGAGGACGCGGTGCTGGCCGCGTCATTGGCACAGGCGGTCAGCGAGGAGAGGGCGAGCAGGCCGGCGGCGGCCAGGGTGGAGTATCTGGCGGTCTTGCGCATGAGGGTTCACGTCCTTGTGAAAGCGGCCGTGCGGAAGCGGCCTGGTGAGTCGGGGAGGCGGGGGAACGCGCGGTCAGCTGTCCGAACCGGACGGCTTCCAGCGGAAGATGCGGCGCTCGGCGAAGGTGAGCAGCCCCTCGGCGACGAGCGCGACGAGCGCGAGGATGACCATCGCGGCGTACACACCAGCCGCGTTGAACGTGCCCTGCGACTGCGCGACGAGCAGGCCGATGCCCTTGGTCGCGCCGATGTACTCGCCGACGATGGCGCCGATGAGGGCGAAGCCGAAGCTGACGTGCAGGCTGGTGAAGATCCACGAGGTCGCGGACGGGATGACCACCTGGAGCGTCACCCGCCGGTCGCTCGCCCCCAGGATGCGGGCGTTGGCCACCAGGTTGCGGTCGACCTCGCGGGCGCCCTGGAAGGCGTTGAAGAACACCGGGAAGAAGACGAGCACGACGGCGGACGCGACCTTGGAGGCGGGACCGAGGCCGAACCAGATCACGAAGATGGGCGCAAGGACGATCCTGGGTATCGAGTTGAGCACCTTGATGTATGGACCAAGAACATCGGCGAGAAAGGTGATCCGCCCCAGAGCAATACCGAACACCACACCGGCCGCCACTCCGAAGACCCAGCCGAGCAGCGCCTCGTGAAGCGTGTACCAGATCTGTTCGCCCAACGAGCCGAGCGCGGTCCCGTGTGTCACCCAGGTCCAGATCTGGTCCCAGATCTTCGACGGCATCGAGAAGTTGAACGGGTCGATGGCCTCGGTGCGTGCGAGCACCTCCCACAGCCCGAGAACGACGACCAGGAGCAGCACACGCGAAGCCCCGACGACGATCTTGCGTCTGCGGGCGGCACGCGCGCGCGAGTGGGCACGGTCCGGTGTCTTGACGGTGTTGACCACAGGTTGACTGAGCACTTCAGGCGACATGCGCGGCACCCCTCTCGCGCGTGATGCGGACCTCTTCGCCGAGGGACTCCCAGATCTCGCGGTAGATCTCGATGAACCGCGGTTCCAGGCGCACCGACTCGACCTTGCGGGGGCGGGGCAGGTCGATGTCGAAGACGTGCTTGACGGTGGCGGGCCCGGCCGTCATCACGACGACCCTGTCGGCCAGCGCGATGGACTCCTCCAGGTCATGGGTGACGAACACGACCGAGGCGCCCGTGCCCTCCCAGAGCTCCAGCAACTCGTCCGACATCAGGGCCCGCGTCTGCACGTCGAGCGCCGAGAACGGCTCGTCCATCAGCAGGATCTCGGGGTCGTTGACGAAGGTAGCGGCGAGTGCGACGCGTTTGCGCTGGCCGCCGGACAGTTGGTGCGGATAGCGGTCCTCGAAGGCCGAGAGCCCGACCCGGGCCAGCCACTCGCGCGCCTTCCGCTTCGCCTCCGCCTTGGGCACGCCCCGGAAACGCGGGCCCGCCATGACGTTGGACAGGACCGTGCGCCACGGGAAGGTCGCGTCCTGCTGGAAGACGAACCCGACCTTGTCCCCCACGCCACGGACCGGCTCCCCGGCAACCGTCACCTCGCCCTCGGTGGGCTCTTCCAGGCCGCTGACCAGCGTCAACGTGGTCGACTTACCGCAGCCTGTGGGCCCGACGACGGCCACGAACTCCCCGCGCCGGACCGTGAGATCAAGCCCCTGGACCGCTGTGTGCAGGCCCCCCGACGGGGTCCTGAACGTCTTGCTCGCGCCCCGCAGCTCGATGGCGGGGCTGATGTCTGCGCTCATGGCCGGGGACGGTAGGTGTGACCCGGGTGACGGCATCAGTCTTCTGAGCACATGCCGTTCTTTTGCCTGCAACAGCCTGTTGTGCTCATTTTGCTCGCGCTACAACAACGGAGCCGAAGCACGGGCGCACCGCTCGCCTGGCCGCCACGGAGAGAGGCCCGATGATTGACGTCCTGGTCGTGGACGACGACTTCCGTGTCGCCGAGATCAACGCCAAGTACGTGGGAAAGGTTCCCGGTTTCCGGGTCGCCGCCCGCGCCCACACCGCCGCGCAGGCCCTGGCGTCCGTGCAGCGCGGCACCATCGACCTGGTCCTGCTCGACCACTATCTGCCCGACCAGACGGGCCTCGAACTCGTCCACCGCATGCGGGAGCAGGGCCACGGCACCGACGTCATCATGATCACGGCGGCCGGTGACGTCACGACCGTGCAGACCGCGATGCGCCTGGGCGCCCTGCACTACCTGGTCAAGCCGTTCACCTTCGCCGCACTGCGCACGCGCCTCGACTCCTACGCCGCCCTGCGCCGCACCGTCGACCGCGTCGGCGGCCGTGGCATCGCCGGCCAGGAACAGGTCGACCGGATCTTCGGCGCCCTGCGCACCACCCCCACACCGCCGTCACCGGGCCTGCCGAGCGGCCACTCGGAACCGACGACCGACCTCATCTGCCGTGTCCTCCACCATGCCGACCACCCCTTGTCGGCCCACGAGGTCGCCGCCGAGACCGGCCTGAGCCGCTCCACCGCCCAGCGCTACCTACGCCACCTCGAACAGGCCGGCCGCCTCCGCCTCTCCCTCAAGTACGGCGACACGGGCCGCCCTGAGCACCGGTACGCATGGGTGGCGCCGTAGCCGTACGACTGCGGCTCCCGGGCCGTACGACGGCGAAAGCGCGGCGCAAGGGCCAAGCCTGGCAAGACGGTGACTGCGTACGGCGGTCACGGCTCGGTACGACGGTGCCTGCGCGGTACGAGGGTGGGGCGGTGCGGTTCGACGATGGCGGCGCGGTACGAGGGTGGGGCGGTGCGGTTCGACGATGGCGGCGCGGTACGAGGGCGGTGCGGTACGACGACGACGGCGCCCCGGGTCGATCCTGGCGCCGCCTCTTACGCAGCCCCCGCTCCCGTCAGCGACCGCACCTCGGTCTCCGCGTGTTTGGCCTCGTCCGCGACCTCTGTCGAGGTGACTGTCCCGAGCCAGCCGGCGATGAAGCCCAGCGGGATGGAGACGAGCCCGGGGTTCTGCAAAGGGAAGTACTGGAAGTCGACGCCGGGGAACAGCGATTCCGGGCTGCCCGACACGACAGGCGACAGCAGGACTAGCGCGATGGCCGGGATCAGCCCGCCGTACACCGCCCAGACCGCGCCGCGGGTGGTGAAGCCGCGCCAGAAGAGCGAGTACAGCAGCACCGGCAGGTTGGCCGACGCCGCGACCGCGAAGGCGAGGCCCACCAGGAAGGCGACGTTGAGATCCCGGGCCAGCAGGCCGAGGGCGATCGCGACCACACCGATGCCGACGGCGGCGACACGCGCCACGGCGACCTCGCTGCGGGGCTCGGCGTTCCGGCGTCGCAGGGACGCGTAGAGGTCGTGGGCCACGGACGCGGAGGAGGCCAGGGTGATGCCAGCGACCACGGCCAGGATCGTGGCGAAGGCGACCGCGGCGACGATCGCGAACAGGACCGTTCCCCCCGTCGAGTCCGCGCCGCCGCCCAGGTCGAGGGCGAGCAGCGGAACGGCCGTGTTCCCGGCCGCGTTGGACCCGCGCACCGCTTCCGGTCCCACGATCGCCGCCGCTCCGAAGCCGAGGACGATCGTCATCAGATAGAAGCCGCCGATGAGCCCGATCGACCAGACCACCGAACGGCGCGCTGCCCGCGCGGTCGGCACGGTGTAGAAGCGGGACAGGATGTGCGGCAGCCCAGCCGTGCCCAGGACAAGGGCGAGCCCCAGGCTGATGAAATCGAGGCGTGCGGTCCAGTTCTCGCCGTACTTCAGGCCAGGTGCCAGGAACTTCTCACCGTGGCCGCTGCGTTCGGCCGCCGTGAGCAGGAGCTGGTCGAAGTTGCCGTGGAACCGCACCAGGACGAGCAGGGTCAGTGCGATGGTGCCGCCGAGGAGCATGACCGCTTTCACGATTTGAATCCACGTCGTGGCCCGCATCCCTCCCAACGACACATAGATCACCATGAGCGCGCCGACGCCGATGACGGTCCAGGTCTGCGCCGCCTCGCCGGTGCCGCCCAGCAGCAGCGCCACCAGGCTCCCCGCACCGACCATCTGCGCCACCAGATACAGAACGGACACGGTGACCGAGGAAGTTCCCGCCGCGATGCGCACCGGCCGCTCACTCATCCGCGCGGCCACCACATCGGCGAGCGTGAACCGGCCGCAGTTGCGGACCAGCTCCGCGACGAGGAACAGCACCACGAGCCACGCCACCAGAAAGCCCACCGAGTACAGCATCCCGTCGTACCCGAAGAGCGCGATGAGCCCGGAAATGCCCAGGAAAGAAGCCGCCGACATGTAGTCGCCCGCGATGGCAAAACCATTCTCCATCGGCGAGAACAGCCGCCCGCCCGCGTAGAACTCCTCCGCCGAGCCGTGCCGGTTGCGGCTCACCCACGTCGTGATCGCGAGGGTGACCGCGACGAACGCGCTGAACAGCAGCAGCGCCAGCGTCTGATGATCGCTCTTCACGACGCACCACCCCGGATCCCGCGCGTCAGCTCCTGGGTGTCCCAGCGCAGCTCCAGCGCGGCCCGGTCCCTGCGCAGCCGCGCGTGCCTCGCATACGCCCAGGTCAGGAGGAAGGTGGTGAGGAACTGTCCCAGGCCCGCGACCATCGCCACGTTCACCGCACCCGCCACCGGTCGGGCCATCAGGCCGGGCGCCGTCGTCGCGGCCACGACGTACCCCACGTACCAGGCGAAGAACCCGACGCACGCCGGCATGACGAACCGCCGGTACCTACTGCGCACCTCCTGGAACGCCGCGCTGCGCTGCACCTGGAGATACACATCCGCAGCCGCGTCCGCGCGCTCCGTGCGCCCTGCTTCGGCGGCAGACAGCGGGACGGCCGCACCGGCACCCGCACCCCCACCCGCACCGGCTGACTCGCCCCAACCGGAGGCGAGTGCGTCGTACCACGGATCGTCATACCTCACGGCTGCGGGCGTCTCGAACAGAGCCGGGTCGACCCCGCCGTGGATTTCGGCCGCACTTTCGGGACCACCCCCGCCGCCGCGGGGACGGCCATTGCTTGACTGCATGCCCAAGGATGGACAGAACGGGAAGATCCCCGACTCTTCTTCCCCCTGCGCTTCACCCCATCAGGTGATTCAACCCGCAGGAGGCCGCACAAGCCCCTTCGCGAAGGCGTAACGCACCGCCTGTGCCCGGTCCTTGAGCCCGGTCTTGGCGAACATGTTGTTGATGTGGGTCTTCACAGTCGCCGTGGAGACGTGCAACTTGCGCGCGATCTCGTGGTTGCTGAGCCCGTCGGCGATCAGGAGCAGCACCTCGGTCTCCCGCGCGGTCAGCCCGTCCGGGGGCGCAACGGGCTCGACGGGCTCAGCAGGCTGCGGCTCGGGGTCCGACAGCCGCTCCAACAGCCGCCGTTGGATGCTCGGCGACAACCCGGCGTCCCCGGACAGCACGCTGTGCACCGCCCGCACGATCTCGTCGCCTCCCGCGTCCTTGGTGAGATAGCCGCGCGCTCCCGCCCTGAGTGCCGGAAACAGCGACTCGTCGTCCCCGAACGTCGTGAGCACCACGACCTGGGTCCCAGGATGCTCGGCACGGATCCGCCGAGTCGCCTCCACGCCGTCGCAACGAGGCATGCGCAGGTCCATCAGCACCACGTCCGGGGCGAGTTCGCCGACCAGGCGCACCGCCTCCTCCCCGTCTCCGGCGGCTCCGACGACCTCGACGCCCGGCAGCAGCCCCAGCAGCATCACGATGCCCTCGCGGACGACGGTCTGGTCGTCCGCGACCACCACCCGCGCGACCCTGCCGTCGAACTCCTCGGTCATACGGGCACCTTCAACGTCACCGTGAATCCCTCCTCGTCCGGCCCGGCGTCCAGCGAACCGCCGAGCAGTTCGGCACGCTCCCGCATGCCCAGCAGACCGTACCCGGCGCCTGTGGCGGCGAGTTCACCCGAAGTGCCCCCCGAGTCGCGGACGTCCAGGGTCACTTGATGCTCTCCGTAGGCCAGCCGCACCCGCACCTTGGCGCCCGGTGCGTGTTTGCGGACGTTGGTCAGAGCCTCCTGCGCGACTCTCCGCACCGCCTGCGAGGCCTCGGCCGGCAAGGCTCTGCGCTCACCCGTAATGGTGACCTCGGCCCCCGAGCTCGTCTCGACGAGCTGGGCCAGGAAGTCCTCCAACGGGGTCAGCTCACCGCGCAGCGCGGACAGAGCCTGCCTGGTCTCCGTCAGCCCGTCCCGCGCCATGCCCCTTGCCGCCACGACCCGTTCGAGGATCTGATCCCGGTCCGCCCCTCGCTCGATCAGCAGCCGGGCGGCCTCCAGATGCACGAGCTGCGCCGAGAGGCTGTGGGCCAGCACGTCGTGGATCTCCCGCGCGATGCGGGCCCGCTCAGCCAGTGCCGCCGACTCCGCCTCGGCCGCCCGCGCGGCCCGCTCCTGCGCGAGCAGCCGCTGCGCGTTGCCCCGGGCCTCGGCGTCCAGGCGCAGCGTGTACCCGGCGAGGGCCAGCCCCAGGCAGGTGACCACGGTCGTCAGCACATCGTCGTCGGTGAGGGCTCCGTAGGCGCCGAGCGCCATCGCGGTGACCGGCACGGCAACCATCAGGGGCAGCCGCTCCAACGCGGCGACGGCAGACGCGCACCAGATCACGAGGGCCGGCACGAGCAGCCCGGAAACCTGAGTCATGATCGCTACGCCTTGGAGGAGCCCCCACGTCAGCAACGAGGGCCAGAGCCGATGCTGGAGCGTGGCGCGATAAAAGGTCCAGGCTGACAAAGCGGCCAAGACGAATCCCCCGGCATCCGCGGCGATTCTCCAACCATGGGCGGAACTGCTCGTCAGGGCGCCCCACAGCAGCAGGGAGATGAGCAGCAGTCGCACCGACCAGGCCAGCAAGCGCCGAGGGCGCGAGATGCCCTCGCGCCCGAGCGCCTCCCGGGACGGCCAGCGTGTCCAGGCGTTCTGCGTCACACACGCTCCTTCCAGGTGGGCCGCGGCATGGCGTCACCGTACGCCGCGCCTCGCACGGAAGCCGTGCGCGGAGACTGGGACTGGGCACGCCAGACGAGGATTCCCGCCCGGACGAGCAGCGTGGCGGCGAGGGCGAGGAGCAGGGCGGACGACTCCTGCTGGATGCCGAGCGAGGCGCCGAGGGCGTAGAGGCCCGCGCGCAGGGCTATGCCGATGAGCCAGACCAGACCGCTCGCCTTGGTGCTCTTGCTCCACACGGCTCCGTCGGGCTCCGTCCATATGCGCGAGGTCCAGGCCCAGGCCGCTCCGATGGCGAGACCGACGAGCAGTTCGGCCACGAGCAGGGCCACCGACGCGGTGTGGTGGTGGGGGTCTGTCAGGCCGGATTCGCGCAGCGCGACGACAGCCAGGACGACCGGCAGCAGCCACCAGCGCCTGTCCGTGTCGATCCGCTGCGCCCGGAACTGGCGCGCGATCACCACGACGACAGCGGCCGCGATCAGGAATCCGTCGACGAGCCCGGACATCGGTGCCTCCGTGAGCGAAGGGGAGATCGCCGACAGCGAGTGCTGCCGACGCCTTCGACGCTACGGAAATTCGCACGTCAGCGGATCGGCGCTGGGGTGGATCGAGGGTGGAGGCAGGGACACGGGAGCCGTCCACCCCTGGGTGGAGAAGCCGGAGAGGCGTCGGTTCGGGCACGGCCTCGGAGCAGACGGAGGCCGTGCCCGAACCGGAAGGCGCATTAAGGCACGACAGGGTTACGGACAGGGCGCGGGGCCTGCGTATGACCGCCGATCCAGCAGCCTTGTGGACGGGGCCCCAGCCGGGGAGCCACTCCCCGCCGAGACGAGAGCCGAGTCCTTGCCCCGGGATCCGATCCTGGTCCGACGAGAAGCCGGCTCCCGCCCCGGAAGC
>NZ_QFRX01000001.1:2959024-3042478 GCF_003143935.1 Streptomyces sp. Act143
CCGACCGACCCTAGAGCCCAGCCCCCGTCCCAGAAACCGATCCCGACCGAGAAGCCAGCCCGCCCCGCCCCGCCCCGCCCCGCCCCGCCCCGCCCCGCCCCGGAAACCGATCCCAACCGACCTCGCCGCCGTCAATCCTGGTTCGACCCGCGAGCCAGGCCCCGACCTGAGGCGGGAGAACCCGCCCCAGACCGGCCCCGGCCCACGATCCGCCCCGGCCCCTGCCCCGCCCACGTTCACACCCGGCCCACGATCCGAGCCCGGCCCGCGCACCTTGAACCCGCAGACCCAGATCAGCCCACGGCCCGCGCACCCCGAACCCGCAGACCCAGATCAGCCCCGCCCCAAGCAGCGCGCAGCGCTACGCGTCGATGCGCGACCGATCCAGCGTCGCGGCCGAGCTGGAGATGAACTCCTTGCGCGGCGCCACGTCGTTGCCCATCAGCAGGTCGAAGACCTGCTCGGCCGCCTCCAGGTCGGAGAGGTTCACCCGGCGCAGCGTGCGGTGGCGCGGGTCCATGGTCGTCTCCGCCAGCTGGTCGGCGTCCATTTCGCCGAGACCCTTGTAGCGCTGGATGGAGTCCTTGTACCGGATGCCCTTGCTCTGGAACTCCATGAGCTTGTCGCGCAGCTCGCGGTCCGAGTACGTGTAGACGTACTTGTCCTGCCCCTTCTTGGGCTGGATGAGCTCGATCCGGTGCAGCGGCGGCACCGCCGCGAAGACGCGCCCCGCCTCGATCATCGGCCGCATGTAACGCTGGAAGAGCGTCAGCAGCAGAGTCCGGATGTGGGAGCCGTCCACATCGGCGTCGGTCATCATGATGATCTTGCCGTAGCGCGCCGCGTCGATGTCGAAGGTCCGGCCCGACCCTGCTCCTATGACCTGGATGATCGCGCCGCACTCGGCGTTCTTGAGCATGTCGGTCACGGACGACTTCTGAACGTTGAGAATCTTGCCGCGGATCGGCAGCAGCGCCTGGAACTCGGAGTTCCGAGCCAGCTTCGCCGTACCCAGCGCGGAGTCTCCCTCGACGATGAACAGCTCACTGCGGTCGACGTCGTCGCTGCGGCAGTCGGCGAGCTTGGCGGGCAGCGACGAGGACTCCAGGGCCGTCTTCCGGCGCTGCGCGTCCTTGTGCTGACGGGCGGCGATACGCGTGCGTGCCGCCGCCACCGCCTTCTCCATGACGACTCGGGCCTGCGCCGCGGCATCCCGCTTGGTGGAGGTCAGGAACGCCTTGAGCTCCTTGGAGATCACGGTGTTCACGATGCGACGGGCCGCCGAGGTACCGAGGACCTCCTTGGTCTGCCCCTCGAACTGCGGCTCGGCTAGGCGGACCGTCACCACCGCCGTGAGGCCTTCCAGGGCGTCGTCCTTGACGATGTCGTCCTCGGCCACGCGCAGCAGCTTCTTGGCACGCAGCACCTCGTTCATGGTGCTGGTCACCGCGGTCTCGAAGCCCGCCACATGGGTGCCGCCCTTGGGGGTGGCGATGATGTTCACGAACGACTTCAGGGTCGTGTCGTACCCCGTGCCCCAGCGCAGGGCGACGTCGACGTCGAGCTCCCGGGTGACCTGGGTGGGCGTCATCTGCCCGTGCTCGTCGAGAACGGGAACCGTCTCCCTGAAGGTGCCCTGGCCGGAGAAGCGGAGGACATCGCAGACGGCCTTGTCGGTCGCCAGGTACTCGCAGAACTCGCTGATGCCGCCGTCGAAGCGGAAGGACTCCTCGCCCTTGCTGCCGCCCTCTCCGAGACCGAACTCGTCGCGGACGACGATGGTGAGGCCGGGGACGAGGAACGCGGTCTGACGGGCGCGCTGGTGGAGGTTCTCCAGGGAGAGCTTGGCGTCCTTGAGGAAGATCTGCCGGTCGGCCCAGTAGCGCACGCGCGTGCCGGTGCGGGTCTTGGGGATCTTCTTGGCCTTGCGCAGGCCGCCCGTCGCGTCGAACTTGGCGTCGGGTCCGGCCGCGGCGAAGCCGCCGGGCACGCCACGTCGGAAGCTGATCGCATGCGTGTGTCCGTTGCGGTCCACCTCGACGTCCAGCCGCGCGGACAGGGCGTTCACCACGGAGGCGCCCACGCCGTGCAGACCGCCGGAGGCCGCGTAGGAGCCGCCTCCGAACTTGCCGCCGGCGTGCAGCTTGGTCATGACGACCTCGACGCCGGACAGGCCGGTCTTCGGTTCGACGTCGACCGGGATGCCGCGGCCGTTGTCCCGGACCTCCACCGACCCGTCGTCGTGGAGGATGACCTCGATGTGGTCGCAGTAGCCCCCGAGGGCCTCGTCCACGGAGTTGTCGATGATCTCCCACAGGCAGTGCATCAGGCCACGACTGTCAGTCGAGCCGATGTACATACCCGGGCGCTTGCGCACGGCCTCGAGCCCCTCAAGGACGAGCAGGTGCCGCGCGGTGTAGTTGGAACCGTCCCGGTCTGCTCCTGCCAGCAGCGCTGTGGACGGCACGGACGTCTCGGCGGTCACGCGGTTCGCTCCTCGCTGAATTTCAGGTGTGGCCCTTGTGGGTAAGGGCGCGGCTTCGGCCGCCGCCAAGAGGGTACCGAGGCCTGGTAGAGCCGTTGTAACGCCACCCTCGTCTGAACTCACACTAGTCCAGAGTCGCATGCATGTTCGATCCCTCGATGGAGTGAAGTACATATCACGTTCCCTTCGGGGCATGAACCATTTAGGCTCCGGGCACGTCCTCATGAACAACCGGCAAGCCAGCCGGGAGGACAGACATCGACATACAGCGCGAACCCGTAAGACACAAAGACACGCAATACGGCACATTCGCCGCCAACCGGCAACAGACAGCCGGCCTCGAAAGATTTTTTCGAGGAAAAGCCCCGAGCGGGAACGTTTTAGGGCTGGTTGGATGTTGACCCTGGTACGACAGCTCGTCGAGCTAGAGAAGAGGCGACGTGACTACTGTTCTGACCCCCGCGAGCCCGTTGACGGCCGCCGATCGCTGCGACCGCTGCGGCGCCCAGGCATACCTGCGCGTCGTCCTGCTCAGCGGCGGTGAACTGCTCTTCTGCGCCCACCACGGGCGCAAGTTCGAGCCGGAACTCAAGAAGATCGCCGCTGAGATACAGGACGAGACGGAGCGGCTGACGTCCGTTCCCGCATCCGCCTCCGAAGAAGAGCGCTGACACCTCGCGTCCACGACGAGTCGGCATCGGCACAGGCCGATACGCGGACGGCCGCCCCTGACAGCAGGGGCGGCCGTCCGCACTCATGACCGGCGGTCACCGGGACGGCCGCCCGACCAATCGCCCGTGGCGCCGTCACGCCCCCTCAGGGCGCCGTACGGCCCTCTCCCGCCCTGTCGGCCCATCCGAGCGTCCGTACGACCTCGGACACGCGCGTGTAGACGCCGGGACTGCCCGGCAACGCGCAACCGCTCCCCCAGGACACCAGCCCGATCAGCCGCCCCTGGGCGACCAACGGACCGCCGCTGTCGCCCTGACAGGCATCACGACCGCCCTCTTCCTCGCCGGCGCACAGCATCGAGTCGGCGCGGTAGGTGCCGTCCGCACTGCCTGGGTAGGCCCGCTCGCACAGACCGTCGGACAGCACATGGACGCGGGCGGCCCGCAGGCTCCGGGCGTAGTCGCCGCTGCCTGTCACATCTCCCCACCCGTAGACCGTCGCATCCCCGCCCGGCTCGTACGCCGCGTCACCGTCGGCCGCCATGGTGATGGCCGAGTCGCGCGGCAGCGGCTTGGCGAGCCTGAGCAGCGCGAAGTCCCCGGCATTGGTGTCGGGGTCGTACTCCGGGTTCACCCACGTGTCGCGCACGCGGATCTCCTGACCCTGGTCGGAGAGCAGGTCGGTACGGCCCGCGATGACCTTGAAATCACGCACCCGGTGCGGAGGCACCCCCAGGACGTCCTCACCCACGCAATGCGCCGCGGTGAGCACGGTGGTCCGGCCGACGGCCACGCCCCCGCAGAACTGTCCCGCGCGCGTACCCCCGAACCGGTCACGACTGGACAGCGCCACGGTCCACGGGGCGTCCGAGATGTCGACGGGGAAACCGCCTACGACGATGCTGTCGGCGGCCACCGGGGCGGCGGACGCCAGCGGTATGGCACCCGCCACGGCCGCCAGGACCAGCGACCGGTTCAGCGCCCGGGCAAAGGGACGACGCATGCATGCTCCTCACTCTGGGGTGGACTTGGAAAACCCAGAGTGATCCACGGCGCCGCGCCCCGCACCCGCGGACGCCGCAGCCACGCCCCGCCCAGCCCGGTCCAGCACGAAGGCCCGGCCCCCTGAGGGGAGCCGGGCCTTCGACGTCGTACGACCGCGTCCGCTTCCTAGTCGAGGTAGTCGCGCAGCACCTGCGAACGCGACGGGTGGCGCAGCTTCGACATGGTCTTGGACTCGATCTGGCGGATGCGCTCACGCGTCACGCCGTACACCTTGCCGATCTCGTCGAGGGTCTTCGGCTGACCGTCGGTGAGACCGAAGCGCATCGAGACGACGCCCGCCTCGCGCTCGGACAGGGTGTCGAGGACAGAGTGCAGCTGCTCCTGGAGGAGCGTGAAGCTGACCGCGTCGGCCGGGACCACGGCCTCGGAGTCCTCGATGAGGTCACCGAACTCGCTGTCGCCGTCCTCGCCCAGCGGGGTGTGCAGGGAGATGGGCTCGCGGCCGTACTTCTGGACCTCGATGACCTTCTCGGGGGTCATGTCGAGTTCCTTGGCCAGCTCCTCCGGGGTGGGCTCGCGGCCCAGGTCCTGGAGCATCTGACGCTGCACGCGCGCGAGCTTGTTGATGACCTCGACCATGTGCACCGGGATACGGATGGTGCGGGCCTGGTCGGCCATCGCGCGGGTGATCGCCTGACGGATCCACCAGGTGGCGTACGTGGAGAACTTGTAGCCCTTGGTGTAGTCGAACTTCTCGACCGCGCGGATCAGACCGAGGTTGCCCTCCTGGATGAGGTCCAGGAAGAGCATGCCGCGGCCGGTGTAGCGCTTGGCCAGGGAGACCACCAGACGGAGGTTGGCCTCCAGGAGGTGGTTCTTGGCGCGGCGGCCGTCCTCGGCGATGATCTCCAGCTCGCGCTTGAGCTTCGGGGCCAGCTTGTCGGCGTTGGACAGCTTGTCCTCGGCGAACAGGCCGGCCTCGATGCGCTTGGCGAGCTCGACCTCCTGCTCGGCGTTGAGCAGCGGGACCTTACCGATCTGCTTGAGGTAGTCCTTGACGGGGTCGGCGGTGGCGCCGGCCACGGCGACCTGCTGCGCGGGCGCGTCGTCCTCGTCGTCGTCGGAGAGGACGAAGCCCTTGCTCTCGCCGCCCTCCTCTTCCTCCTCGCCGGGCTTGATGTCCTCGAGAACCTCGTCCTCGAGAACCTCCGCGTCGTCCTTGCCGGCGGTCGTCTTCTTGGCCGTCGCCTTCTTGGCGACGGTCTTCTTCGCGACCGCCTTCTTGGCGGTCGTCGCCTTCTTCGCAGCGGCCTTCTTCACGGGCGCCTCGCCCTCGGCGGAGGCCTCGGCGGCGGGTGCCGCCGGAGTGGCGGTGGCGGTGGCCTTCTTGGTGGTCACCGCCTTCGCCGCGACCGTCTTGGTAGCGGTGCGCTTGGCCGGACTCTTCGCTGCGACGCTCTTTCGGGTGCGCTTGGGCTCCGCGGCACTGACCATCAGCGTCACACCCTCTTCCTCGAGGATCTGGTTGAGGCTGCGCAGTACGTTCTTCCACTGAGTGGCCGGAATCTGGTCAGCTTCGAAGGCCCGACGCACATCGTCGCCGGCGATCTGCCCCTCAGCCTTTCCCCGCTCAATCAGAGCCATGACAGAGACGGACTCGGCGATCTCCGGCGGGAGCGTACGGGATGTGCTGGCCGACACGAACAACCTCTCGGAACGTTGGAAAACGGCTTCCGGCCCCGTCCGGGATTGGACAGGAACCGACCACCGGCCATGAGGACGGGCCGACGGTGCGGGCGGGGGCCGGGAAGATGCACAGCGCCATGCATGGCGTCCGTATTCCCTCCGCGGCTGTCACCTCTTAGGTCATCGCGTTGCTTCCACGAGCGTTACGCCCAATCTGCGTGGCCCGAGTCACACCCCGTAAGCGCTCAAAAACGGTCAGAAGCGGACAGAGGCGGTCGCCTGCGCGCGTCGGGAGGAAGAAAACAGCTTGCAGACCGCCTCGCCCGCACTGTCGGACCCCGCAGGATCCCGAAGGATCCTGCGGGGTCCGACGGGAGGCGGCCCTTCGGCCGGACCGTACCCAGGAGGGGGAGGCACCCTCCGGCCGCGCCGCCCGCGGTGCGTGGTCAGTGCTCGCGCGGCGCCGGCACCACGCGCTCCACCTCGGGGTGGACGATGAGCAACTGGCGCATGGCGGACTCGGCCGCCATGCCGTCGCCGGTGGCGAGAGCGTCGACGATCCTGCCGTGCTGCGCCAGCGATGCCTCGTTGGGGCGGTCGCATCCGGTGACCGGACCACCCGACACCTGAAGGGCAGCCGACACGATCCCGGAAAGGTGCTCCAGCATGCGGTTGCCCGCGACCTGGATGAGCAGGGAGTGGAACTCGGCATCCGCGCGCGAGAACGTCAGCGCGTCCCCCTGCGCCATGGCGTGCCCCATGATCTCCACCATGTCGGCAAGCCGCTGCTGCACTTCCTCGCGCCCATGGCCGGCGGCGAGGCGGGCGGCGAGCGGTTCGATCGTCCAACGCAGCTCGCTCAGCTCGCGGCGCTGGTCGTCGCGCTGCGGCCCGAACGCCCGCCATTCGATGATGTCCGGGTCGAGGAGGTTCCAGTCACTGACAGGGCGCACGCGCGTGCCGACGTTCGGGCGGGCGCTGACCAGGCCCTTGGCCTCCAGGACGCGGAGGGACTCACGGACGACGGTACGGGAGACCTCGAAACGCTGGCCGATCTCCTCGGGCACCAGCGGGCGGTCGGCGCCCAGGTCGCCGGAGACGATCATCTGACCCAGCTGCTGGACGAGTTGGCCGTGCAGTCCGCGTCCACGGCTGCCCGCGGCACGCCGGCCGACGCGGCCCAGTTCGGGTTCCGCGGCGTCCCAGGCGGAGGCGCCGAGGCGGTCTGCGGCGGGCACATCCGCGTAGGGGTAGCGGTCGAGTTCGCCCGGGCCGGCGAGACCGGAGTCTGCGGAGCGGGCGGCGGTCATCATGGTGTGCGCAAGGGTACTCACGGATCCTTTGTCGGCGCCGTCCTCAACTCCCTTGAGGTCTTTGGTGAAAAGCACACGAAAGGGTGATCGCTCACCCCGTCGCAATTGACGCCTTATCGGAAAGAAATGGGCTTTCCGTGGGGAGTTGCGTACAGAGCAGGTCCAGAAGGTCGCGGACGGTCGTCATCGGACCCTGCTGCGCAGGGTCGTGAGCAGATATGCGCAGAGCAGGCCCGTCAACGACAACGCCAGCGCGCCGCCCACGGGTTGACCGATCACTCGGGCCACGCCGGACAGATAGCGCTCTCCACCGAAGGGCCACTGGAGCAGAAACGTCTCACGCAGCCGCAGTGGGAATCCCGCGGCCGTCCGCACAGCCGGTCCCTCCAAGGCCTTTTGTACGAGGGGGACGACGACGACCGGTACGGCGACCACGGCGGCCAGCCCCGCGGTGGTGGACCGGAAGATGCCCGCGGCCAGCACACCGGCCCAGGCACACCCGACGACGAGCCCCAGCCAACTCGCGCCCAGCGAGAGCCAGTCGGCGGGAACTCTGGCGAGCTCCCCTCCGTATACGAGATAGAGCACTTCGGCGTCGCAGCCCACGGTGAGGAACGCCAGCAGCAGCGCGGTGGCGCCGGAGACGACGAGTTTGGCCGCGAGCAGCCCCAGCCGACGGGGCACGGTGCCGCGGTCAGCCGCGAGGGCGGGGTGGCGGAACTCGTCACCGAAGGCGAACGCACCCAGCAACCCAGCTCCGAGCGCCGCGGGCGGCAGGGGCAGCTCTCGCGGCCACGCGGCCAGAAGACGGTGCTGCGGGGTGTGGCCGACGCGGGCGAGCAGTACGGCGGTCAGAGCGGACGCGACGAGCACGGCGGCCCCCGTGAGGAACCCGGTCCCGACCCCGACCGCGCGACGCAGCTCATAGCGAAGGGGACGCAGGGGGCTGGGAGCGGGACGGACCGAGATGGGGGGTGGGAGTGGGGACAGGGCGCCGGGCCCGGAGATGGCGCGGACGGGAACGGGGCGCGCGGGTGCGGGGCGCGCGCCGGGCTCGGCAGGCGGTGCAGTCCGCGCAGGAGCCCGCTGTTGCGGGGCCGCGCAGGAGCGGGCGTCAGACGTGCTCGCCTCGGGGAGGCGGGTGCCGGGTTTCTGCACCGCTTGGGCCGCCGCGCCCTGGGCGAGCTGAGCGAGGCCGGTTTGCGGGGCTCCCGGGGCGTCGAGGTGCGGGTGGCGGTCTCGGGCGGGGCGTGAGGGCGGTGAGTCCGTCAGGGACTGCGGTACGAAGTCGGACGCGTGGGACGAGTGCGTCGCCGTCGGCTCCGGTCCAGGGCTGCGGGAACCGCAGGAAGCGTCGACCTCTCCGGGGTCGGCCAGGTCGACCGGGCCCTCCGAGGCCAGGCGGGCTGCCTCCGGGGGATCGGTCCGCTCGGGTACGTCCGCAACGGCCGAGTCCGCCGATACGACGCCGGGACTCCCCCGCCCATCCGCAGCGGGTCCCCCGCTCCCTGGAGCCGTTCCCGCGCCCGGACCCATGTCGCCGACCTCGTCGGCCAGTTGATGGACGAGCACGCCATGACGGAACGCGATCTCGCCGACGTCGGCGCAGGTGCTGCCGTACACGGAGAGACGGTTGCCGCCCTCCCGGACGACCTCGACCGAGCGGTGTGCGGTGCGGGCCTCCTTGGCCAGGAGCGCGGCGAGACGGACGGCGTGCGGGGTGCGGACGACGACGCGGGGACGCAGCCGGGTGCGGGAGAAGTCGGCGGCCTCCTGATCGGCGACGAGTCTGCCCTCGTCGAGGGTGACGACCCGATCGGCGGTGCGGGCGGCCTCCTTGGGGTCGGCGGTGGTGATGAGCACGGTGCCGCCCTGTGTCGCGTGAGCGCGCAGCATGCCGTACAGCCAGCGGCCCTCCCGGACGGAGAGACCCTCGGCAGCGTCGTCCAGCACCAGCGTGTGCGGGTCGGACAGCAGGGCGCAGGCCAGGCCGAGGCGGCGGTCCATGCCGCGCGAGAGGGTGCCGAGGCGCTCCTCGCGCAGACTGACGAGACCGACGACCTCCAGTACCTCGTCGGCACGCCGTACCGGAACCCCTGCCGCGGCACACAGCATCCTCAGATGCCCCCGGACCGTGCGTGCCGGGTGGCCCGGCACATCGCCGAGGAGCACGCCGACTTCGCGCGAGGGATGGGCGATCCGGTGCAGGGGGCGTCCTCTGAAGTAGGTGACGCCGCGGCCCTGTTGGAGTTCGAGCATGAGCCTGAGCGCGGTCGTCTTGCCCGACCCCGGCGCACCGAGCAGCGCGGTCACGCGGCCTGCCCGGGCTTCGAAGGAGAGGTCGTCGACGACGGGCGGAAGCTCCTTGCGAGGGTTGCTGGTCAATCCGTAGGCCTGGATCACCCGCAGCAAGATAGCGCGCTATGTCCGTTTTTTCGGGTACCGCGAGGCCCGCTCGCCGGACGGCAGTCAGGCCTCGCGGACCGGAGTTCGCCGCTCACCCGATCCACCGAACAGCGCCCGGACCCCTACCTCCCGCCGTGATGAGGGCGGTTGAGCAGCCTCACACCTCGGGGCGCAGCATCGGCGGGTTGAGGAGAGTGGCGCCGCCGGCGCGGAAGAGCTGGGCGGGACGGCCCCCCTGGCGGGTGGTCGTCCCGCCGGTGGGGACGAGGAAGCCCGGCGTGCCCGTCACCTTGCGGTGGAAGTTGCGCGGGTCCAGCGCCACTCCCCACACGGCTTCGTAGACGCGACGCAGTTCCCCCACGGTGAACTCGGTGGGGCAGAACGCCGTGGCCAGCGACGAGTACTCGATCTTGGAACGGGCGCGCTCGACACCGTCGGACAGGATCTGCGCGTGGTCGAAGGCGAGCGGTGCGACCGGTTCGCCGTCGCGTCCATAGCCCCCTTGCTGGAGCAGTTCCTCGACCGGCGCCCAACGTGCGTTACTGGCGTCGCCGCCCGCCCGGGGTGCGGGGAGGTCGGGGGCGAGCGCGAGGTGCGCGACGCTGACCACCCGCATGCGGGGGTCCCGCTTGGGGTCGCCGTAGGTCGCGAGCTGCTCCAGGTGCGCGCCGTTGTCCTGCGCCGGCACGGCCGGTTCGTGGGCGCGCAGCCCCGTCTCCTCGGCGAGTTCGCGGGCCGCCGCCTGCGACAGGTCCTCGTCGGCCCGTACGAAACCGCCGGGCAGCGCCCAGCGCCCCTGGAAGGGCGGTTCGCCCCTGCGCACCGCCAGCGCGCACAGGGCATGGCGGCGCACGGTCAGCACGACCAGGTCCACGGTGACGGCGAAGGGCGGAAAGGCTGACGGGTCGTAGGGCATGCGGCGATCATAGTCGTCTGCCTGACGATAAACACTCCCTTCGTCGGCCGCATCGGTGGCTGATCCACTTCGGTCCGGAACCTGCCGATCGCCCGCTCCGGGCTGTACCGCGGCAGTGCGTCGTACGAGGTCACACCCCTAGTTGCAGCCCGTCGGCCGCCTCTTCGACCATGGCGAGACCGAGGCGGCCGACCCGCACGGAGAACGGGGCACCGGCGATCCGCAGTCCGGTCAGCACGATCTCTCCCAGCGGCGCACTGCGCACGGGACGCAGGGTGACCGTCCCGGCCGGGGCGTCGGGGCGGATTCCCGCGAGCGTGGTCAGCAGCAGCACCCCCGCGGCCGCCGCGGTGGCCGCGGGCCGACACGCCGCCGGGTGCGGGACGGGCGTGCTCCCGTCGGTGCGCTGCTCCCCCGCGTACATCTCGGGCAGCCGGTGACCGAAGGCCTCGGCCGCTGCCAGCATGCCCTGGAGCAGTGACGTCGCCTGCTTCTCGTATCCGGCGGCGGCCAGGCCCGCGACGGCGACCGCCGTCTCGTGTGTCCGGACGGCACCCCCGCGATGTCCGTACGGGTTGTACCCCGCCTCCTTCGCGCCCAGCCCCCGCAACCCCCAGCCCGAGTCCATGGCAGGACCGCCGAGCAGCCGGGCCAGCTGTTCGGTCCGCACCTTGCCGAGCAGCCCGGCGGCCAGCTCACCGGCGCCCAGCAGACCGGTGTCGAGGAGATGCACGGCCGCAGCGCCGAGGTGCGGGACGGGACGGCCGTCCGGGGCGAGGGCTGCCGCGGGCCGACCGCCGCTCAGATCGTCGATCCAGAACTCGCCCTGAAAGGCGGCCCGCAACTCCTGCGCCCATTGCCGCAGCCCGGGACCACCCGGTCTGCCGCAGGAGTCCAGCAGATCGGCGCCGAGCAGGGCCGCGCGATGGGCATGTGCCTGCGTCTCGCAGCGCAGCGGGCCGCCGGGCTGCGGATCGCGCAGATAGGGACCGTCGCCGACGTTGGTGCGCAGCCAGGTCAGACAGCGCTCGGCGACCGGCAGGAACTCTTCCGTCTCGGCATCAGGCAGCCCCCAGCGACGGGCTTCGGCGAGCAGCGCCGGGAAGAGCAGCGTGGCCTCCGTCCCGGTGCAGCTCGGCGGCAGATGGGTGCCCGCGTCCCGTCTGGGTCCGGGAAGCATCCCGGACTGCGGCCCTGTGCCCTGGAGTTGGGTGCGGGCGAGGGTGCGCAGTGTGCCTGCGGCGAGGCGGGTGCCGAGCGGCAGGGCCATCCGGGCCGCGGCGAGCGCGTCGGCCGGCGCCAGCCCGCACCGCCAAGGCGCGCCGGCGGCCAGGTGGGTGTCGGTGGGATGTGCGGGGTCGCGCAGCAACAGGGCCTGAAGGTCCTCGATGCTCGTCCGCAGGAGGTGCTGCGCCCTGGGGTCGTCGCCCATCGCCCGGGCGGCAGCGAGAGGGCTCGTCGCCGCCCGGCCCACGGCCCGGGCGGGGCCGGCACCGTCGAGGCGCACCCGCAGCTCCACGCTCGCGCTGCCTCCCGGCGGCACGACGAACTCCCAGCGCAGCAGTCCGGCCGAGGCCAGTGCGTCGGCGGGCGGCGGGTCGGCCGTGACCGACGAGTTCCCGGCGGGGGACGACCAGCGCAGGCCGGAGTCGTGCACGCTCGCGGGCAGTTCGGGTCCCGGACCTCCGCCCGCGATGGCTCCCAGGTCGGCCAGATCCGTGCCGAGGGCCACCTCGACCGGCAGTCTCAGCGGGCGAACGGCCGCGCTGTGCACAGTGATCCGCTCCGTACCGTCAGCGTGCCGGATGCGCTCGACGATCACATCGGGGTCTGGGCCCACATGCGGAGAGGTACGCAAGGTGCCGAGGAATCGCACGCTGTCGGCCCCGGTCATACGCGCCTGGACCGTGAGCGGTTCACGCCCGGCCACTCGGACCTGACAGCGCGACAGCACACGTCGACCGGCCCGGAAGACCCCTTCCAGCCCGCTGCCCGTCAGCTGTCCTTGCTCCGTGGAGATGGCGAGGCTTGGGAGGGCGACGCAGATCAGAAGGGTGTGGGTGGGAGGCAGGTCGGCAGGACGCCGGGGCGGCGGCAGTTGACCGCTCGGTGCCGGTGCGGCCGGGGAACGGCTTGCCTGCCGCAGGGGGCGGGGTGGCGTCGAGGAGTGGGGCGTGTGCGTGTGCTGGTCTGTCCGCGGTGGGGTTGGAGGACGTGTCTGGATTGCCGTCGGCGGGATCGGTGGGTGTGTCTGGTCTGCCGTCAGCGGGGTGCGGAGGGGTGTCTGGTCTGCCGTCAGCGGGGTTGGGAGGGGTGTCTGGTCTGCCGTCGGTGGCATTGGAAAGCGTTTCTGATCTGCCGTCGGCGGGTTCGAAGGGCGTGGCTCGGGTGCCGCTGCGGCGGAGGGTGGGCCATGCGCTTCGACGGGGTCCGGCTCCCATGAGGGAGACGGGTCCTGGCCCCTCGTCCCGCTGATGGGGTCAGCCGGAACGGCCTCCCATGATGGGTGGGATGAGGGGCGAGCAGGGACGCCGCGCAGGCCTCCCGGCGCGGGCTGTCCGGCACCTTCGGGTCCGGCACCGTCAGGTCCGCCGCCGTCAGTTCGGGCACCCTCGGGTCCGACACCATCCATGAGCGAGGAGAGGCGGGGACGCCGCGCAGGCGGATCCGCGGCGGAAGGGTGGTCGGCGGCGGCGGGCGGAGTCGGCTGGTACATGGGCGGCCTCTTCTGCGCTCGGTGCGCCTCGGGCAGGTGCGGCGTCCTCGGGGCGGGACTCTGAATCGTGGCGGGACTGTGAACGGGGGTGCGGCGGCAGGTCCGTCCACGCGTTCCGCCACTCAGGTGAACGGAGCAGGACTCCTCGGGGTCACGCCTCCGGCCACCGATGCAGACCGGATGGCGGTGGGGTCGGAAACCCGCGGCCAGGCAGGTGCGGTATCTCCTCCACACCACCCGCGCCACCCACGCCGCCCGCCCCACCCACGATGCCGCCCGACAGCCAGGTTCGACGGCCTTGGCGACGGCCCCCAGCCGTCCGAAGCCGCAGGAGCCATAGAAGCCGCAAACGCCCTTGCAGATGCCGAAGCGGTGCACTCCGCCGAAGCCGCCGAGTCGGCAGCGCCTGCCCCACGCGCCCTCACGTTGTTTCCGCATCCCCTACGCCCCCGGATCGCGCATCGTCTCCGCGCGTCCCGCGTCCGCTCCCGTCGACGCCCTTCCGTGTACGTCCGGTACGCGCTCCCTCAGGCCGCGTACCACCCGCGGACGTGCGCCCCGCGCCAGGCCGCCGCGAACCACTCGACGACGAGCGCGCCGCACCAGGCCGCGCACCTCCCGCGGCCGACGCACGAGGGCGGGAGCTGCCCACCCCCGGACTGTGTCCATCCTCCTTCGCTGATCGGGCCCCGCTCGCAGCCGCGTCGGCGGATCGGGTCCGGCGTCGACGGGCGGAACCCTGCGCAGGCGACAGAAGCGGCACGGACACGGCAACATCGCCGTCCTCTACGGCCCGCATGTCCTCGTCGTCTCCGGCGCTTCCCGCGGTCGACAGATCCGGCGCCGTTCCAGCCACGGAATCACCGGCTTCCGCGGTCTCCGTCCGTCCCCTGTCACCACGTTCCGCCCGCAGGCAACGGCGGATGGACTCCGGGTCCAAGCCCTCGTTGCAGGCCTGATGGAGCAGACGCGCGAAGAGGTAGTCAGGGTCCGCGCCCAGGGCCATGGCCAGCGCCTCCCTGGCCTCCAACTGGTCGCCGGTCGACCATGCGACCCAGCCGGCGAGGGTCAGAGGCGCCGCGGCATGTTCGCCGTACGGTCCGACGCAACGTCGGGCGAGGGCGCGCCAGAGACGAAGGGCCGGGCCTGCCGCGTCCCCTTCCATCCACTCGGCCGCACGGTCACGGGTCGTGCGGTCCTGAAGGCCGAGAATCAGTGCCGCGGCCTCATCGTGGCCCAGCAGTTGGTCGTCCCGAAGATCCTCGGTGAGGATGCCGCACACGGACGGTGCTTGCTCGAAGCGCCGCATGATCAGTTCGGCGAGTTCCAGAGTCTCCTCGGCAACTCCGGCGCGGCCGGCCTCGTCGAGGATCCTCGGGACGATGGCCATACCGGCCGTGTCCAGGGCAATCTCCTGGGCCAGGGCGGAGGCGTTCTCCCAGGGCATCATCCTGGCCCGCAACTCCCGCAGGGTGCCTCGCACTTGGAGGCCGGCATAGGTGGCGGCAGCCGCCAGCACCGAGGTACCGGGCAGGCCCATCGCATGCCCCTCGGGCGGACAGCACGCCTCGCTCACGCAGCAGTACGACCAGAAGCGGCCGTCGGAAATGCACAGCGCCTCGATCACCGGCACGTCGCGGGAACCGCACTCGATGCGCAACTGCTGGGCGAGCGGCCGGAGTCGTTCCATCACCTGCCGGCCCGATTCGCCTCGCCCCGGCTCCTGGCAGAGGTAGGCGACCATCTGGTCGGGACGGGCTCCTCTGCGCTCGCTGCCCGTGACCAACCCGTGGGCCAACTGCCGGGCCACCGCGGGCCAGTCGTCGGCACTGGCGGGGATGCCGAGCCGAGCCCGGCCTCCGAAGCGGCCACGTCCGTCCTTGTCGCGGAGGGCGACCAGGACGATGCTGTCCTCCGGCCGGTAGCCGAGCAGATACGGCAGGGCGTCGGCCAGTTCGGCCGGGGTGCGCAACGTCAGCTGGTCGTCGCCGTGGCCGTCGTACGCGAGGGAACTGACAGGTTCCGTCCGCCCCGGGCGCTCGCCTCGCGCGCCGAGCACTGGGCGGGTGCCGCTTGCCGGTGCCCCGCCACCGTCGGACGAGGTGCCCCTCTCAGGGACGGAATCGGGGCTCCCGACGGGCGAGGCGTTTTCGAGAGATGTGGTGCTTTCGTGAGACGCGGTGCTTTCGAGGGATGAGGCGTTCGAGAGCGATGAGGTGCTTTCGGTGGATCCAGAGCTTTCAGGGGATCCAGTCGTTTCGCCGTGATTCGTCATGCCCTGACGATCTCGCACCTCGCCGCATCCCGCTTGAGCCTGTGGATAACTCCGGCCGCGGACACGTCAATTCGATCCAGGCGCGCCTACGTCAACGCTCTCGGGCGCACCAACGGACACGCTGACGCACGCCCCGAGAGACACGCTGACGAACATGCTGACGGGCGCCCGCACGAAGCGACTCAGCCTGCCGCCGCAAGCACCAGGGGAAGCACCTGCGCGCTCCCGGCCCGAAGGAGCAGGCGGGCGGCGACCGCCAGAGTCCAGCCGGAATCGGTGTAGTCGTCCACGAGCAGGACGGGGCCGGGAGTCCGGGCCAGGGCCTCGGCGAGCCCCTCCGACACACCGAAGCTGCCGGACAGCGCCTTGAGCCGCTGCGCGGAATTGCTGCGCCGGGCGGTGTGCGCACCCCCTGGGCCCGTGTAGGTCAAGGTGCCCAGGAACGGGAGGTGGCCGATGCCCGCGATGCCCTCGGCAAGGGAACCCACCAAGCGGGGGCGGGCCAGGGACGGTACGGCGACGACACCCACCGGCCGGGCGGCGGCTTCCGCGCTGCCTGAGGCCCACCCGCCCGGAGAGCGCGCCCAGTCGGCGAGGACCGCCACCGCGGCCCGCAGCACGTCGTCCGGGACCGGGCCGTCGGGCGCGTCCTCGGCCAGCAGCGGGCGGAGCCGGTTGCCCCAGCCGATGTCGGAGAGCCGCCCCAGGGCACGCCCGGTGGAGCACTGCTCCTTGGCCGGGATACGGCCCTTGAGGTCGATGCCCAGCGCGGGCATGCCGGTCGGCCACATCCGACGCGGTTCGACCTCGACACCGGGGCGGTCCAGTTCCTTCGTCGCCGCCGTCAGCGTCTCCGCCGAGACGGAGGTGTCGGCCCAGGGCCCGGCGCAGTTGTCGCAGCGGCCGCAGGGGGCCGCCCCCTCGTCGTCCAGTTGGCGGCGCAGGAACTCCATGCGGCACCGGTCCGTGCTCACATAGTCGCGCATGGCCTGCTGCTCGGCGGCGCGCTGCCGCGCCACCCAGGCGTACCGCTCGGCGTCGTAGACCCATGGTTCGCCGGTGGCGACCCAGCCGCCCTTGACCCGTTGGACGGCCCCGTCCACGTCGAGGACCTTGAGCATGGTCTCCAGGCGGGTGCGCCGGAGGTCCACCACCGCCTCCAGTGCGGGCACCGACAGCGGTCGGCCGGCGTCGGCCAGCGCCGCGAGGGTCTGGCGGACCTGCGCCTCGGGCGGGAAGGCGGTGTCGGCGAAGTAACGCCAGATGGCTTCGTCCTCCTTGCCCGGCAGCAGCAGCACATCGGCGTGCGCCACACCGCGTCCCGCGCGGCCGACCTGCTGGTAGTAGGCGATCGGCGAGGACGGCGAGCCGAGATGGAGGACGAAGCCCAGGTCGGGCTTGTCGAAGCCCATGCCCAGCGCCGAGGTCGCGACCAGCGCCTTGACCCGGTTCTCCAGCAGGTCGGTCTCGGCCTGGAGCCGGTCCGCGTTCTCCGTACGCCCCGTGTAGGAGGCGACCTGGTGTCCTCGCTGTCGCAGATACGCCGTCGCCTCCTCGGCTGCGGCGACCGTCAGCGTGTAGATGATTCCGGAGCCGGGCAGCTCGTCCAGGTGCTCGGCGAGCCATGCCAGGCGGTGCGCGGCGTCCGGGAGGCGCACGACGCCGAGGCGCAGGCTCTCCCGCTCCAGCGGGCCGCGCAGCACCAGGGCCTCGCCCGCGCCGGTGCCCAGTTGCTCGGCCACGTCCGCGGTCACGCGCGCGTTGGCCGTCGCGGTGGTGGCCAGTACAGGAACCCCGGGGGCGAGCTCGGTGAGCATCGCCCGCAACCGGCGGTAGTCCGGGCGGAAGTCGTGCCCCCAGTCGGAGATGCAGTGCGCCTCGTCGACCACCAGCAGACCGGTCGTCGCCGCCAGCTTGGGCAGCAACTGGTCCCGGAAGTCTACGGAGTTGAGGCGCTCCGGGCTGACCAGGAGCACATCGGTCTCGCCCCGCTCCACCTCCTCGTGGATGGTGTCCCACTCCTCGGGGTTGGCCGAGTTGATGGTGCGCGCCTTGATCCCGGCCCGTGCCGCCGACTCGACCTGGTTGCGCATCAGCGCCAGGAGCGGCGAGACGATCACCGTCGGGCCCGCGCCGCGGCGGCGCAGCAGCGCGGTGGCGACGAAGTACACCGCCGACTTGCCCCAGCCGGTGCGCTGCACCACCAGCGCGCGCCGTCGGTCCTCCACCAGCGCGGCCACCGCCTGCCACTGGTCCTCCCGCAGCCGCGCGGAGCCGTCCGGCGCCCCGACCAGCTCGGCGAGGACGGCGTCGGCTTCGGCACGGAGATCCAGGTTGTCCATGACTCCATGCAACCCGATGGCACTGACAATCGGCCACTTCACACCGCGTGACACCAGGCATCCTGTCCGTCAGGCACGCGTGCGTGTCTGGCGTCGCACGGTGAGACACCGGGTAGGGATATAAACCACACACCGTCAGATACCGGTCGGTGGCCCCAATTGCTCGTTGCCGCATCCAAGTTCGCCAGGAAGAATTGAACTCCGCTCCCCGCACGGCTCGCCCGTGGTCCGGTAGGGCTCTGCTGCGGCGTGCGTTCCCCCGAATCCGACCCCGCCCGCAGTGTGGGCGCGTAGCCGAAGGGAGGACCGTGACCTTCGGATTCGCTCCGTCCTCGGCGGCATCCACGTCGACGTCTGCCGACCTGTCCGCCGCATCCAACCCGCTGACCCGTCTGCTCGAACCCGCGGAGTGGGCCGCAGCCGGGATTCCCCTGCTGCGCAACCCCCGGGAGGTCGTCAGCGGACTGCACTCCCGGCACCGTCCGACGACCGCGACGGCGATCGTGGCCGTCCTCGATCCGGACGAACGGCTGCGCGCGAGCGCCTCGTTCACCCGCCGCCCGGCACCGGCCGACGGGTGGATGTTCCGCAACGCGCTGCTCGCCCAGCTGCGCCGGGTCATCCCGCACGATCTGCGCCGCCGCACGCCGGTACGTACGGCCGTGCTGCTGTACTGCCGTGACGGCGACGCGCGTTGGACGGAGGAGGACGGGGCGTGGATGTGGGGACTGCGCGACGCCTGCACCCTGCATGGACTGCGCTGCGGCGCCTACATCACGCTGACCCGTGACGGCTGGCAGGTCCTCGGCGAGGGCCGCGGCGGCCGTCGGCCCAATTCCACGTCGGCGCCGGAACCCTTCGCCTTGTCCGAGGCGCCGCCCCCGCTGCCGCGCACCGGCGGTGCCGCTTCAGAGGTGCTGCGCCGCGCGGCAGCCCGCTGAGCTCCGGAAGGTGCCCCAAGCCGCCTTCCGACGCGCGGCGCGGGCCCTCCGGTCAACTCCCGACAACCACGGCTCCCCCGGACTCGCCACACAGCCATGTCGTACGGCGTCACGCCGCATCGAAGCCGTCGTACGACGACGTACGGCATCGCACGGCGCCCTGCAGCGTCACACAGCGCCCCACTGCATGAGTGTCGAGCGTCCTGAAGAGGTCGGGGTCGTCACGCAGCGACGCCCGCCCTGGGTACCGCACGTCCACGGCAAAGGACGACGGGCGGGCCTCTTCTGGATGTGGCCCAGCACAGCCCCACCGCGAGCCGTACTCACCGCAGCGAGCCGCTCAGCGGCGCCGGAACCGACCAGGGCGAGGGCACGCGCACGGACCGCCCTCAGGCGTCCGCGCACGACAAACCCCCCACCGTGCAGGCGCCACCGCAGCGGCGCCCTCATCATTCCCGGCGGCGTCCCCCCGGACGTACCGGAACGGGCTCAGACGCCCGTGCCCAGCACCGAGTTGATCTGCTGCGGGTCGCCGCAGACGATCAGCAGGGCGCCGGCCCGGCTGTGGGCCAGGGGCAGGGCACCAGCGGCGACGGCGTCGGAACCGCCGTTGACGGCGACCACGACGACAGGGCGCGCGGCGGCACGGGCCACGGCATCGGCGTCGAGGTAGAAGACGTCGTCGCCCGCGTCGTGCTGAGCCCAGTAGGCGGCTTCGCCGAAGGACAGCTCGTGGGCGGCCCACGGGTGCTGCTCGCCGGTGGTGACCACCAGGACGTCGCCGGGGGCACGACCCGATTCCAGGAGCAGGTCGACGGCTTCCTCGGCGGCGTCGAGCGCGCCGTCGGCGGAGGCCGGGATCAGCTGGATCTGCGGGGTCGCCGGAGCAGGAGCGGCGGCGCGGGGCGCCGGGCTCGGTCCGGGCTTGGCGGCCACGTCATGCGGCGCGCGCTGCACCGGAGGCGTGGGGCGGAGGGGGCCGGGACGCCCGGGACGCGGATGGGCCGCGGGCCGGGGACCGGGTACGGGGCGGGGGGTCGGCGCGGTACGGCCACTGGCCGAAGTGGCGCGGGGACCCTGGGCACTCTCGTGAATCTGAGGCTCCTCGGGAAGGAGAGGCATGAGCTGACTTTTATCAAACATTGGTGCGGCTCGCGTCGGCGGGTGGCACATAAGTGCGAGCGGAACGGTCAGAAATCGAAGCCGAGCTGGCCCTCGATCTCCGGAACGCGTCCGTTCGCCCAGCTGCGGACCTTCTTGAGATGCCGCCACTGGGGCAGCGCATCAAGATACGCCCACGACAGCCGGTGGTACGGGGTGGGCCCCCGCTCCTCCAGCGCGGCCTTGTGCACGGGTGACGGATACCCGGCATTGTCCGCAAAACCGAAGTCTGCATGGTCGATACCCAGTTCGGCCATCATTTTGTCGCGCTGGACCTTGGCGATCACCGAGGCCGCCGCGACCGCCACGCAGGACTGGTCGCCCTTGATCACCGTACGAACCTGCCACGGCACCCCGAGGTAGTCGTGCTTGCCGTCGAGGATCACCGCCTCGGGACGGACCGGCAGGGCGTCCAGGGCACGTACTGCCGCCAGTCGCAGGGCGGCTGTCATGCCCAGGTCGTCGATCTCCTCCGGGGACGCGTGCCCCAGGGCGTACGACGTCACCCACTTCCGCAGCTCCGCGGCGAGCTCGGTGCGCCGCTTGACGGTGAGCAGCTTGGAGTCGGTGAGGCCTTCGGGGGGTCGGCGCAGTCCGGTGATCGCCGCGCAGACGGTGACGGGGCCGGCCCACGCACCGCGCCCCACCTCGTCGACACCGGCAATGACCTTCGCTCCGGTCGTGGCGCGGAGGGAGCGCTCGACGGTGTGTGTAGGCGGTTCGTACGGCATGGCGCCCTTAGCGTACGCCGCCCGGATCATCCGGCGACACCCCGGTTCCCGGAGTGGTGTCACGCTCCGCCCGCGACCCACTCAGCCCGCGACGGTACAGCCGCGGCAAGGCCCTTCAGTCACCGCTCGGCCGCAGCAGGGGAACCATGAACTGGTCGAGCATCTCCTGCAACTCCTGATCAGTCCATTCGCTTCCGCTCATCTTGGAGCGGTACATCATCATGGCCGGAATGGCGTCGAAGACATAGCCGTTCGCAGCGTCGGCGCGGACCTCCCCCCGCTCGATTCCGCGGGCGATGACCTCCCTGAGCAGTCTGAGCGTCGGCTCCACGACCCCTCCGAAGATCACCCCATGGAAGCGCTCCGCCTGAGCCTCGTCGCATTCGTGAATGACGGCACGGAGCGCGAAACCGGGACGCGAGTACATCGCGTCACGCGCCTGCCGACAGAGCGCGAGGAGGTCCGCACGCAACCCGCCGAGGTCGGGCGCCTCGTCTATCAACGGCAGTCCGGCCTTGAGCGCGTCCGCGACCAGATCCTCCTTGGAGGGCCAGCGGCGGTAGACCGCGGCCTTGCCGGTCTGGGCGCCCGCGGCGACTCCTTCCATGGTGAGACCTTTCCAGCCGACCGTACTGAGCTGCTCCAGCGCAGCATCGAGGATCGCGCGTTCGAGCACGGCGCCGCGCCGACGGAGGGAGGCCGCCTGAGCGGGGGCGGCCGTCCAGCGCGAGGTAACCATCTGAGTTTCTCCAGCGAGCAAGGGGATCGGGGAGGTCGGTACTGCAAGGAAGACGCGCGGCGACAACGGGGGGAAACGCCACACGACTCCAATTTAAGTGAACGCTTGCGTTCACTAAGGGGGACTCACTACCGTGGACGCGACAGTGAACGCGAGCGTTCACTAAGGCATTTGTGGGGGACCCATAGTGACAACCTCTCAGTTGATCAAGAATCAGAAGCCAGGTGCGGCTCGCCGGGAAGGACACCCCGGCATCGCGCTCACCGTCATCGCGGCCTGCCAACTCATGGTGGTCCTCGACGCGACGATTGTGAACATCGCGCTCCCGCACATTCAAGACGCTCTGAAGTTCAGCACCACCGACCTCACCTGGGTCGTCAGCGCCTACACACTCACCTTCGGCGGGCTGCTGCTCCTGGGCGGCCGCGCCGGTGACATCCTCGGCCGGCGACGAGTCTTCACCACCGGCATCCTGCTGTTCACCCTTGCCTCGCTGCTGGGTGGACTCGCCCAGGAGCCCTGGCAGTTGCTGGCGGCACGCGTCCTGCAAGGCGTGGGGGGTGCGATCGCGTCGCCCACCTCGCTGGCCCTCATCACCACCACGTTCCCCGAAGGCCCGGAGCGGAACCGGGCGTTCGGAGTCTTCGCCGCGGTCTCGGCGGGCGGTGGCGCGATCGGCCTCCTCGCGGGCGGCATGCTGACCGAGTGGCTGGACTGGCGGTGGGTGTTCTTCGTCAACGTGCCGATCGGTGTACTGATCGCCGTCCTCACGCCGCTGTACATCAGCGAGTCCGAACGGCACACCGGCCGCTTCGACATCGCGGGCGCACTCACCTCGACAGCCGGTATGGCATCCCTCGTCTATGGCTTCATCCGCGCGGCGGACGAGGGCTGGCGGGACAGCCTGACGATCGGCTCCTTCGCCGCCGCGGTCGTCCTGCTGCTGTCCTTCGCGTTCATCGAGACGCGCGCGAAGGAGCCGATCACGCCGCTGAGGATGTTCGCCGACCGCAACCGCTCGGGCACCTACGTGATCATGCTGAGTCTGGCTGCGGCGATGTTCGGCATGTTCTTCTACATCGTTCTCTTCGTGCAGAACGTGCTGGACTACACCCCGATCGAGGCAGGACTCGCCTTCCTGCCGGTGACGGTGGTCATCGCTCTCGGCGCGGGTCTGTCGCAGCGGTTCCTGCCGGTGCTCGGCCCCAAGCCGTTCATGCTCGCGGGCTCGGCCCTCGCGGTGATCGGCCTGTTCTGGCAGACCCTGCTCAGCTCCGACAGCACGTACGCCGGCGGCGTTCTCGGCCCGATGCTGGTGTTCGGCTTCGGAATGGGCCTGAACTTCGTCACGCTGACGATCACCGCGGTCTCCGGCGTCGCCCCGCACGAGGCGGGCGCGGCATCCGGACTGCTCAACACCACGCAGCAGGTGGGCGGATCGCTCGGCCTGTCCATCCTGACCACGGTGTTCGGCTCGGCCAGCAAGGATGAGGCGGAGAAGCAGCTGCCTCAGTTCATGGCCGACGGCACGGCGGAGCAGAAGGCGGAGTTCGCCAAGACGCATCAGCTGCCCGCGCCCTGGGGCCACGAGGTGCTCGCGCAGGGCATCTCGACGGGATTCGTCGCGGCGGCTTCCATGGCCGTACTCGCCCTCGCCACCGCCTGGCTGGTCATCCGGGTCCGCAAGAGCGACCTGGAAGCGCTCGCGGGGACGGCAGGCCCCGGCATCGGCTGACCGGGGCGGACTCACGCAAAGCCGCGGATGGCCGGGCGTCGTCCGGCGGACGGCAGGCGCCGACGCCGGTCCGGCCATCCGCGCGGCGAGAACCAGCAGCCCCACCAGAATCCACACCGCCCGCATGACACCCCCAGCACCCGTCGTACGTCACTTGGCCGCAGGCCCCATGGCTCACACCGCGACTGCCACGACAACGCACGGGCGGTCACACAGAGTTCCCGTCATGCACGGAGAGTTTTCAGACGAACCGACAACGACACGCAGCGCTGCGCGCCCCCGTGTGAGGGTCACACGGTCCTGGTCGAAGCCGCCCGCCAGTCCGGGCCGAAGCGGCCTCGCAAGTTCCTCGGCCGAAGCAGTCCCGCATACAGACGCCGCCAGCCACTGCGCCCCCCTGCGCCGAACCACCGCGCCGCCATGCTCCACAGCAACCTGACGCAGGCACCGATTCAGCCGGCCACAGCCATCCACTCCGGCAGCACCTCGGTCCGCCCCACCCACTCGGCGGGCGGCGCTCCCGCCTTCCCCGCGGCGATGACACCGCCCACGATGGCGCAGGTCGTATCCACGTCGCCGCCCACCTGGGCGGTCGACCAGAACGCCTCTTCGTAGTCACTGAGCGACCGGGCGGCCGACCAGATGGCGAAAGGCACGGTGTCATGGGCCGTCGTACGACGGCCGCAGCCCAGCACCGCCGCGACGGTGTTCGCGTCGCCGTAGTCGAGCATGTCCCTGGCGCGGCGCAGGCCCGCCCCGACGGCGGATTTCGGAACGAGCGCGATGACGCCGTCGAGAAGTTCTTCGGCGCTCGGCGGGCCACTGGGCGCCGCGACCAGCGCGGCCGCCGCGGCGACCGCCATGGCGCCCACCACGGCCTCGCGGTGCTGGTGCGTGGGGTAGGCGGAGATCTCGGCCTGGTGGGTCGCCTGTTCCGGGTCGTCCGCGTACCAGGCGCCGAGCGGGGCGATCCGCATCGCGGCGCCGTTGCCCCAGGACCCCTGTCCGTTGAAGAGCCCGGCGGCCAGCTCACGCCAGTCGCCGCCTTCGCGGACCAGTCGCAGCAGGCGGTTGACCGCGGGACCGTAGCCGCGGTCGAAGTCGTGGTGGTGGGCGAAGGACTGGGCCAGCGCGTCCTGGTCGATGCGCTGGTGGGCGGCCAGGACGGCCACCACGGAGCAGGCCATTTCGGTGTCATCCGTCCACTGCCAGGGCTCGGACGGCAGCTCGCGACGCTTGAGCAGCGGGTAATTCACCGGCACGAAGAACTGTGAGCCGAGCGCGTCCCCCACCGCGAGTCCGCGCAGGCTGGACAGAGCGCGGTCCAGGCGCCCGTCGGGAGAGGAGTCAGCGGTCATCGCTCTGCCACTCTAATTCGTTACTGCCGGATCCAGCACCACCCACCACGCATGTGGCCTTGCTGGGCCCGTTCGAACACTGGGACCGTGACATCTGTTGCCACTCCGGCTGATAGAAGCCTCCGGATAGACCGGTGCACGGTCCTGGTGTTTGTAGTGGTGGCGGTCGTGTGGGCGTCGAGCGGATGTCTTCACGCGACTTGGTCGGTACGAGACCTCCCCAGAGAGTGGCGACGCTCGACGTCTTCACGACCGCCACCACTTCAGACGTTGGCGGGCCCGTGGACTGTTGCTGGATGCCACGTCAGGACCGGGCAACAGAATGCCTCTTCCAAGATCGGCAGCACCTACGGCCGCGGGCTCGTCAACACCGTCGGCTTGATCACTCGTTGGAGTTGGCGGTGCGAGCCCTCCGCACGGTGACCTCTTGAAGCTCCCGAGTAGACCGAGGCCCGTGGGGTGAGCTGGTGCCACGAACACGGCTGATGAGGTGTCGGACCAGCTCCAGGGCTGAGTCCTGGAATTAGGTCGCTGCGTGGCCCGCATGTGCTCGTGACCAGCGCAAACACCCGTGCCATGGGGAGGGAACAACTTGATCTACTGCGGAATCGACTGGGCCGAGCGCCACCACGACGTCGCTCTCGTCGACGACACCGGCGAACTACTCGCCAAGCGCCGTATCACCGACGACGCTGCCGGCTATCAACTGCTGATGGACCTGCTTGCCGAGTACGGCGACACGGAAGACGCCCCGATCCCGATCGCGATCGAGGCCTCTCGCGGTCTGCTGGTCGCCGTGCTGCGGACCGGCAAGCGCCAGGTCTTCGCGATCAACCCGATGGCCGCCGCCCGCTACCGCGACCGCCACTCCGTCTCCCGCAAGAAATCCGACCCCGGCGACGCCCTGGTCCTGGCGAACATCCTCCGCACTGACATGCACGCCCACCGGCCCCTGCCACAGGACAGTGACCTGGCCCGCGCCATCGCCGTCCTAGCACGCGCTCAGCAGGACGCCACTTGGAACCGGCAGCAGAACTCCAACCAGCTCCGATCCCTGCTGCGTGAGTACTACCCGTCCGCCCTGGACGCCGTCGCCACCTGGCAGAACGGCCTCTGCCGACCTGAAGCACGTGAACTGCTCAGGCTCGCCCCTACACCCTCGCAGGCCGCACGGCTGAGCCGCACACAGACTCAGGCCGCGCTGAAGCGAGCCGGCCGCAAGCGGGGCATCGAGGCCGAGGCGGATCGGCTCCGCGAGGTCTTCCGCGCCGAGTGGGCCCACCAGCCTCCGCTGGTCGAGGACGCGCTCGGCAAGCAGATGCTCGCCCTCCTGATCCAGCTGGAGGCCGCCTGCACGGCCGCCGACAACCTTGCGAAGGCGGTGGAAGATGCCTTCCCTCAGTACCCGGACGCTGAGGTCATCCTCAGCTTTCCCGGCCTCGGCGTCCAGCTTGGTGCCCGGGTGCTGGCCGAGATCGGAGACGACCGGAGCCGTTTCGCTGACGCCCGCGGTCTGAAGGCTTATGCGGGCGCCTCTCCGATCACCAGGGCCTCCGGCAAGAAGTCGAGCATCATCCGGCGGAGGGTGAAGAACGACCGGCTCAACCATGCCGGCTATCTGTGGGCCTTCGCGGCCCCCAACGGATCACCCGGGGCCAAGGCCCACTACCGGCGCCGACGCGACGTCCACGGAGACTGGCACGCGGCCGCCCTGCGCAATCTCTTCAACCGGATGCTCGGCCAGCTCTATCGCTGCCTCCAGGGGCACACGCCCTTCGATGAGCTGGTCGCCTTTCCGACCCCGAGCCTGGAGGCAGAGAAGGCGGCAGCCTGATCTCCAACGGTCGAGAACTCGTTCTGTCAGTACGAGGTGGCATGCTCTCCCGCCATGAACAAGGAGCAGTTCTGGGAGCTCATCGCGGCGGCCCGCGACCGGGCGATCACCCCACACGAAAGCGAAGCGGTCGCCCGCGAAGCGACCTCGCTGCTGGCCGCCCGGCCGGTCGAGGAGATCATCGCCGCTGAGAAGGTGCTGTGGGACCTGATGGTTGAGTCCTACACCAACCCTCTGTGGGCCGCTGCCTACATCGCCAACGGCGGATGCTCCGACGATGGCTTCGACTACTTCCGCGGCTGGCTGATCGCCCAGGGGCGTGACGTCTTCAAGCGCGCAGTCGCTAATCCTGATGCCCTCGCAGAACTGCCCATTGTTCAAGCCGCCGCAACAGACGGCGACGACCTGGAAGGTGAGGACATGCTGGTTATCGCCTGGAACGCACACATCACGGCGACCGGTGACCAGCTTCCTGCGGGAGGCCCCACCATCCGCTACCCGCAGCTGGACCCTACCTGGGCCTTCGACTTCGACGACTCAGACGAGATGGCTCGCCGCCTGCCGCGTCTGGCTGCCCTCTACCTGCAGTAGTTCGAACACCGCAGCCGGCGCCTTGACGAGTTAGCACCATGAGGTGTCTATCCGGTGATCCCGTACGGTTCCGGATCTCGCCAGCGGTCGAAGGGCCGGTCAAGGGTGTACCGGCCGTCGTCACCGAGAACGAGCATCCGCATCTCCGCGTTCCCGGGGTTCGACAGCGACTCGAATTCCGCGACACTCCAGTGGAACCAGCGCATGCAGAACAGGCGCATGGCGAGGCCATGGGTGACCAGCAGGACGTTCGGTGGGTGGTCGGGCGCCTCGAAGCTGCGGAAGAGACTCTCCAGGAAGCCGCCGACCCGGTCGTAGACGTCGGCTCCGGACTCCCCCTGGGCGAAGCGGTAGAAGAAGTGACCGTACGCGTCCCGATAGGCCTTCTGCAGTCGCACGTCGTCGCGGTCCTGCCAGTTCCCCCAGTCCTGCTCGCGCAGCCGGGGCTCCTCGCGTACGCGGACCTGTTCCGGGTCGAGATGGAAGGCGCGGAAGGTCTCGTGGGTCCGGCGGTACGGCGACACGTACACGCTGACGCGCTCGCGGCCGAATGTCTCGCGCAGGCGTTTACCCGTCTCCTCCGCCTGCTGCCAGCCTCGCTCGGTCAGCGCCAAGGCGTGGTCGGGCTCACGTTCGTACACGGTGTCATCAACATTGCCCGTTGACTCGCCGTGCCGGACAAGGACGATGCGCCGTGGTCGTGCCATGCCAAGACCCTAGATCGAGTCACGGCCCGCCGAGCACCCGTACGGCCTCCATACGGCGTAGGTCACACATTTCCTGCACCACTGGCCCCATAGGGCCGCACGTGCACCAGGTCCGGATTTCAAACCGTCCAGGTCGGTTCGAGCTCCACAATGTCACCCGTGAGTGAGGCGACGTCCGCCTCGATCTGTGCCCGCAGCGCCAGTCGCTCGACCCGTTCCGTCCGGTACTTGCCGTGCTCTGCGGCGGACTGCCACATCGACAGTACGAGGAACTCATGGCCCGGGGCCTCACCGAAGAGGCCGCGGATCATGCCCGGCGACCCGGCCATCGCCGGGTTCCAGACCTTCTCCTGCATCAGCGTGAAATGCTCGGCGCGCTCCTCGTGGACCCGGCAGTGGGCGACGCGCACCAGGTCGGCGTCGGTGAAGCGCGGCTCGAAGCCGGTCTTCACGTCGAAGCGGTAGTCGAAGAGCTTGACCTGCGCGTCCTTGAACGTGCCCGACTGGGCGGACGCCAGTCGGTCATGGGAGCGGGCCATGAAGGAGTCGTAGAAGGAGCGGCTCTCCCAGAAGGAGAAGACGTGCGCCACGCCGGTCCGCCCCCGGCTCCAGCCTCCGCCCTGTCCCCGAAAACCCGGCTCACCCAGTAGCCCCGCCCATTTTCGCTGCCCCCGCTCGAAGCCGCGGCGGTCCACCACGGTGCAGCGAATCCACTTGACCAGCACCGCGCCATCGTAAGGCCACGCAGCGTGGCGCCGGTCACGCTCCGACGGAGATCTCTCCCGCGTGGGGCCCCGCGTGCGTGGCAGGATGGACAACCGGCCCTGGCCTCATGGCAGTTCGGGCCGCGACACACGGGGAAGGGGAAGTCTGGTGAACGGCCTCAACAAGGGGATTCGCAAGGTCGAGGTCGCGCTGAAGTGGGACCCGAGTCCCGCCGGTCACGCGGCCACCGATCTCGACATCGTGGCCGCGCCCTATCTGGCGAGCGACCCGTACGGCGACCCGGCCTACGTCGTGCACTTCGACAGCCGCTCCCCCGACGGCACCATGTACCTCAACCGGGACAGCAAGGACGGCAAGGGCTTCGGCTGGGACGAAGTCATGACGCTGGAACTCGATCGGCTCGACAGCAGGTACGCGCGCGTGGTGGTCGGCGTCGTCATCCAGCAGCGTTCCGAGGAGCGCACCTTCGTCGGTGTGGCCAATCCCGCGCTGCGCATCCGTGAGGGTTACACGGTCCTGGCCGAGGACGACTTCGGCACGGTGCCCGGAGCCACGGCGGCGACGGTCGCGGAGTTCGTCCGGGACGGCTCCGGCACCTGGGAGTTCCACCCGGGCATCCATGGCTTCGAGGGCGACCCGGAAGGGTTCACCCGAGCCATGGGCAAGACCCACCAGCCCTGACTCGCGGGCGCCCTGGTGGTCGCCGCGCTTCGGCCCGGCGGACCTGTCGCACAGCGTGGCAGCACAGCCCGCGGACGCGCAGGAGGCGGTGGAGCCGGAACCGGCCCCACCGCCTCACAGATCACTCACGCGCGTGGTCAGCTGCAACCGCTCGTCGAGCCGCAGCCCTCGCAGATGTAGCAGGAACCGGCCCGCTGCATCTTCGTACCGCAGGAGAAGCAGAGCGGGGCGTCCGCCTGGATGCCCAGCTGCATCTCCACCAGCTCGGCGCTGGTGTGGGCCTGCTTCGGGGCGGGCTTGGCCGCCTCGACCTCGGCCTTCGGGGTGGCGACGGCCTTCAGCTCCTGGGCGCGCGGCGCCGACTGGGCCAGACCCTCGACGTCGACCTCGTCCTCGGTCGGCTCGTAGGAGCCGGTCTCCAGGTGACGCTGGCGCTCCTCGGCGGAGTGGATGCCGAGTGCGGAGCGCGTCTCGAAGGGCAGGAAGTCCAGCGCCAGGCGGCGGAAGATGTAGTCGACGATCGACTGCGCCATGCGGACATCGGGGTCGTCCGTCATGCCTGCCGGCTCGAAGCGCATGTTGGTGAACTTCGAGACGTACGTCTCCAGCGGCACGCCGTACTGAAGGCCGACCGAGACCGCGATGGAGAAGGCGTCCATCATGCCCGCGAGCGTCGATCCCTGCTTGGACATCTTCAGGAAGACCTCGCCGAGACCGTCGTCCGGGTAGGAGTTGGCGGTCATGTAGCCCTCGGCGCCACCGACCGTGAAGGACGTGGTGATGCCGGGACGGCCCTTGGGCAGGCGCTTGCGGACCGGGCGGTACTCGACGACCTTCTCGACCGTCTCGCGGATGGTCGCCTCGGCCTTGGCGGTGACCTCGGCCTTCTCCTTCTCCTTGGTCTTGGCGGAGAGGGGCTGGCCGACCTTGCAGTTGTCGCGGTAGATGGCGAGCGCCTTGACGCCCATCTTCCAGGCCTCGAAGTAGATCTCCTCGACCTCCTCGACGGTCGCCGACTCCGGCATGTTGACCGTCTTGGAGAGCGCGCCGGAGATCCACGGCTGGATCGCGGCCATCATGCGGACGTGGCCCATCGCGGAGATGGAGCGCTCGCCCATGGCGCAGTCGAAGACCTCGTAGTGCTCGTGCTTGAGGCCGGGGGCGTCGACGACATTGCCGTGCTCGGCGATGTGGGCGACGATCGCCTCGATCTGCTCCTCCTGGTAGCCCAGGCGGCGCAGGGCCTGCGGGACGGTGCCGTTGACGATCTGCATCGAGCCGCCGCCGACGAGCTTCTTGAACTTGACCAGGGCGAGGTCGGGCTCGAGACCGGTGGTGTCGCAGGACATCGCCAGACCGATGGTGCCGGTCGGGGCGATGACCGACGCCTGGGAGTTACGGAAACCGTTCTTCTCACCGAGTCGCAGCACGTCCTGCCAGGCCTCCGTGGCGGCGGCCCAGATCGGCGTGTCCAGGTCGTCCATGCGGACGGCCTTGGTGTTCTCGTCCGCGTGCTGCTTCATGACCCGCAGGTGCGGCTGCGCATTGCGGGCGTAGCCGTCGTACGGGCCGACGACCGCGGCGAGTTCGGCGGAGCGCTTGTACGACGTACCGGTCATCAGGGAGGTGATGGCACCGGCGAGGGCACGGCCGCCGTCGGAGTCGTAGGCGTGGCCGGTCGCCATCAGCAGGGCGCCGAGGTTGGCGTAGCCGATGCCGAGCTGGCGGAACGCGCGCGTGTTCTCACCGATCTTCTGCGTCGGGAAGTCCGCGAAGCAGATGGAGATGTCCATGGCGGTGATGACGAGCTCGACGACCTTGGCGAAGCGCTCGACGTCGAAGGACTGGTGGCCCTTGCCGTCGTCCTTGAGGAACTTCATCAGGTTCAGCGAGGCGAGGTTGCAGGACGTGTTGTCCAGGTGCATGTACTCGCTGCACGGGTTCGAGCCGTTGATACGGCCGGACTCCGGGCACGTGTGCCAGTGGTTGATGGTGTCGTCGTACTGGATGCCCGGGTCGGCGCACGCCCAGGCGGCCTCGGCCATCTTGCGGAACAGGGCCTTGGCGTCGACCTCTTCGATGACCTCGCCGGTCATCCGCGCGCGGAGGCCGAACTTACCGCCCTGCTCGACGGCCTTCATGAACTCGTCGTTCACACGGACCGAGTTGTTGGCGTTCTGGTACTGGACGGACGTGATGTCGTCGCCGCCCAGGTCCATGTCGAAGCCCGCGTCACGCAGGGCGCGGATCTTCTCCTCTTCCTTCACCTTGGTCTCGATGAAGTCCTCGATGTCGGGGTGGTCGACGTCGAGGATGACCATCTTGGCGGCACGCCGCGTGGCGCCACCCGACTTGATCGTTCCCGCGGAGGCGTCGGCACCGCGCATGAAGGAGACCGGACCCGAGGCGTTGCCGCCGGAGGAGAGCAGTTCCTTGGAGGAGCGGATACGGGAGAGGTTCAGGCCGGCGCCGGAGCCGCCCTTGAAGATCATGCCCTCTTCCTTGTACCAGTCGAGGATCGACTCCATGGAGTCGTCGACGGCCAGGATGAAGCAGGCGGAGACCTGCTGCGGCTGGGGCGTACCGACGTTGAACCACACCGGGCTGTTGAAGCTGAAGATCTGGTGCAGGAGGGCGTACGCCAGCTCGTGCTCGAAGATCTCCGCGTCGGCGGGCGAGGCGAAGTACTTGTAGTCCTCGCCGGCCTTCCGGTACGTCTTCACGATGCGGTCGATCAGCTGCTTGAGGCCGGTCTCGCGCTGCGGGGTGCCGACGGCACCGCGGAAGTACTTGCTGGTGACGATGTTGACCGCGTTCACCGACCAGAAGTCGGGGAACTCGACGCCACGCTGCTCGAAGTTCACCGAGCCGTCGCGCCAGTTGGTCATGACGACGTCACGACGCTCCCACTGGACCTCGTCGTACGGGTGCACGCCGGGAGTGGTGTGGATGCGCTCGATACGCAGTCCCTTGGTGGCCTTGGTGCCCTTGGCTCGGGAACCTCGTGCCGGACCGCTCGCCGTCTCTGTCATGCCGCCTCCCTGTACGGGCAAAAACGCCCTGAAGTGCCCCTATGTTCCCGAGGCACGGTGTTCTGTCTTGTATTGCGGGCACCCACTCGCTACCGCCCGCAACAGGTCTTCATTCGCCGCCGTCCGGCCGTCCCGGTGTCCGAAGACCGGGTCGGCCCGGTCTTCAGTCGGCGGCACCCGCGGGCTCGGGGACCGATACGGTCTCTCCCGCGCCGCGGTCGTCTTCCTGGCTCCCCACGTCCGTGTCCGCGCCGGGACGCCCCGTCGCCTCCCTGAGTTCCGCGATGGCGGCCTCGAAGTCCTCGAGCGAGTCGAACGCCCGATAGACGGAGGCGAATCGCAGATAGGCGACCAGATCGAGCTCCTGCAACGGGCCGAGTATGGCCAGCCCCACGTCATGGGTGGTCAGCTCGGCGCTCCCGGTGGCCCGCACCGCCTCCTCGACCCGCTGGCCGAGCTGAGCGAGAGCGTCCTCGGTGACAGGTCGTCCTTGGCATGCCTTGCGCACACCATTGATGACCTTGGTACGACTGAAAGGCTCGGTGACTCCGGACCGCTTGACCACCATGAGCGAACACGTCTCCACGGTCGTGAAACGACGGGAGCAGTCCGGACACTGGCGGCGCCGGCGGATCGACGTGCCGTCGTCGGTCGTACGACTGTCGACGACGCGGCTGTCGGGGTGCCTGCAGAAGGGGCAGTGCATGAACTCCCAACCCTCCTCACAGCAGACTCAATAGCCTCAATGGGCCTCTGGGGCCCCTCGAAGCAGCCCCAAGCATAGGCGATCGCGGAGGCTCCGAAGACCCGGGGGACCACAACTTCTGGGCTGCTGTAGCAATCCAAGCACTAGATGTAGGGATCGTCACCGTAAACACGCCGTACACGCGTGTCGCTCCCGTATTGGCATGTGCCGCATGACCGAGGCGCCGCGCGGGACACGGCCACGCACAGCCATACCGCCGCGCCGCATGCGGAGATACCGTGGGCGGCGCACGGAGAGCGCACGGAGAGCGCGTGCGACTCCCGCGCAGATGAGGGCCGGACCTCGGCCGACGGGGCACCGGATGGCAGACTGATTCAACAACCCACGAGGTCGTCACCCGGCGGTGAAGAGTACAACAAAGGGCCCTTTTGTCCGCCAGGCACCACGTTGGCTATACACCCAGGCACATGATCACGTCAGGCGAACCAGACTTTTTCACTCGAACGTGTGTTTGGCGCAACCTTTCGAAAGCAACTACCGTTGTCCAGCAGGGAGACCATCGAGAGGGGCCGACGTGACCACCACCGCAGACAGTGCCACCATCACTGCCCAGGACCGCTCCCAGGGCCGACTCGAGCCGGTGCATGCGATGAATGAAGCCGTGAATCCGGAGGGGCACAAGCGCTCCCTGCCGGGCCGACCTCCAGGCATCCGGGCCGACAGCTCGGGACTCACCGACCGGCAGCGCCGAGTGATCGAGGTCATCAGGGACTCCGTGCAGCGGCGCGGCTACCCACCGTCCATGCGGGAGATCGGACAGGCGGTCGGCCTCTCCAGCACTTCCTCGGTCGCACACCAGCTCATGGCACTGGAGCGCAAGGGCTTCCTGCGCCGCGACCCGCACCGCCCGCGCGCGTACGAAGTGCGCGGTTCCGACCAGGCCGCCTCCGTGCAGCCCAACGACACCGCCGGCAAGCCCGCCGCGTCGTACGTCCCCCTCGTCGGCCGCATCGCCGCCGGTGGCCCGATCCTCGCGGAGGAGTCCGTCGAGGACGTCTTCCCTCTCCCCCGCCAGCTCGTCGGCGACGGTGAGCTGTTCGTCCTCAAGGTCGTCGGCGACTCGATGATCGAGGCCGCGATCTGCGACGGCGACTGGGTCACGGTCCGCCGCCAGCCGGTCGCCGAGAACGGTGACATCGTGGCCGCCATGCTCGACGGCGAAGCCACCGTCAAGCGCTTCAAGCGCGAGGACGGCCATGTCTGGCTCCTCCCGCACAACGCCGCGTACGAGCCGATCCCCGGAGACGACGCGACCATCCTCGGCAAGGTGGTGGCGGTGCTCCGCCGCGTGTGACGGCTGCGCCGGGCGGACCGCTTCAGGTCCGCCCCATGACCGGGCCCCGGGACCCCTGCGCCGGTTCCGGGGCCCAGTGCTGTGCGGACAGGCACTACCGCGTCTGTCGTACGGCGGCTTCGGGGCGTGGGTGGCCTGACCCCTCCGGTCAGACCACCCACGCCCTTACTGCTGCCTCTCAACTCTGCTGCGCCACGCCGTTACTGCTGTCGTCTCACCCCTGCTGCGTCTCCACCTGCTGAGCCGCCGCATCGATCGCCGCCAGCGACCGGCGGACCTGGTTAAGGTCCGTCGTGTACCAGAAGTCGGGTAGCGACGCCTTCAGATAGCTCCCGTACCGCGCGGTCGCCAGCCGCTGATCCAGTACGGCCACCACGCCACGGTCCCCCGACGCCCGTACGAGCCGGCCGGCGCCCTGGGCCATGAGCAGCGCCGCGTGCGTGGCGGCGACCGCCATGAAGCCGTTGCCGCCCGCGTCCTCAACGGCCTTCTGGCGAGCGCTCATCAGCGGGTCGTCGGGGCGCGGGAACGGAATCTTGTCCATGACGACCAGCTGGCAACTGGGGCCGGGGACGTCGACGCCCTGCCAGAGCGACAGCGTGCCGAACAGACAGGTCTTGGGGTCGGCCGCGAAGTTCTTGATCAGCTCACCCAGGGTTTCCTCGCCCTGGAGGAGGATCGGGAACTCGGGGACCCGGGAGCGCAGTTCCTCGGCGGCCAACTGCGCGGCCCGCATCGAGGAGAACAGGCCCAGGGTGCGGCCGCCGGCCGCCTGGATCAGCTCGGTCAGTTCGTCGAGCATGTCCGCGCGGTCGCCGTCCCGCGCGGGGCGCGAGAGGTGCTTGGCCACGTACAGGATGCCCTGCTTCGGATAATCGAAGGGCGAGCCGACGTCGACGCCCTTCCACTGCGGGAGGTCGTCCCCCTGGGTGCCTTCGGGGGCCAGTCCCAGAGACGCGCCCACTCCGTTGAAGTCACCGCCCAGTTTTAGGGTCGCCGAGGTCAGGACGACGGAGCGGTCCGTGAAGAGCTTCTCCCTGAGGAGGCCCGACACGGACATGGGGGCGACACGCAGGGACGCGCCGAAGCGGTCGTGGCGCTCGTACCAGACGACGTCCCACTCGGACCCGTTCGTGATCCGCTCCGCCACGTCGTGCACGGTCTCCACGGAGGCCAGCGCCTGCTTGCGGACGGCGTCCTCGTCCTGGACGGACTTGTCGCGGGTGGTGCCGATCGCGGAGATGACGGTCCGGGCCGCGTCTCGCAGGGCCATGAGCGCGTAGGCGAGGTCCTCCGGGATCTCCTCCAGACGGCCCGGAAGAGCGAGCTCCATCAGCCGCTCGAAGCCCTCGGCGGCGGTCTGGAGCTGATCTGCGGCCTTCTCGTTGACCAGCTTCGCGGCCCGGCGCACCGCACGGTTGACCTGGCCGGGAGTGAGCTCGCCGGTGGCGACGCCGGTGACCCGGGACACCAGCTCGTGCGCCTCGTCGACGATCAGCACCTCGTGCTGCGGCAGGACCGGGGCGCCCTCGATGGCGTCGATGGCGAGCAGTGCGTGATTGGTGACGACGACTTCGGCGAGCTTGGCGCGTTCACGGGCACTCTCGGCGAAGCACTCGGCACCGTACGCGCACTTCGTGGCCCCCAGGCACTCGCGCGACGAGACCGACACCTGGGCCCAGGCCCGGTCGGAGACACCGGGAGTGAGATCGTCCCGGTCGCCGGTCTCCGTCTCGTCCGACCAGTCCCGCAGACGCAGCAGATCCTGGCCCAGCTTGCTGCTGGGGGCGGCCGCCTCGAACTGATCGAAAAGGCCCTCCTCCTCGTCCTGTGGCACTCCCTCGTGCAGGCGGTGCAAGCACAGGTAGTTCGATCTGCCCTTGAGCATCGCGAACTCCGGGCGGCGGCGCAGCAGTGGGTGCAGGGCGTCCACCGTGCGCGGCAGGTCGCGCTCCACGAGCTGGCGCTGGAGGGCCAGGGTGGCGGTCGCGACGACGACTCTCTCCCCGTGCGCGAGCGCGGGCACGAGATAGCCCAGCGACTTTCCGGTGCCGGTGCCGGCCTGGACCAGCAGGTGGGAACCGTCGTCGATCGCCTCCGCGACGGCTTCGGCCATGGTCACCTGACCGGGGCGCTCCGTGCCGCCGACGGCAGTGACGGCAGCATGCAGGAGTTCGGGGAGTGAGGGCTTCGTCATAGCGCGACAACCCTACGGCCCGGCACTGACAAACGAGTGGTCAAGGGTGAGACGAGGGGCTGGATCGGGCCTCGATGGGGACCAGAGGGCGATCAGATGGGATCGCTCGGGGGCGGCGGGGGTCGGGATCGGTCGCTTGCGGTCAGCACCGAGCGGCTCTGTGCACGCATGCCGGGTTTCGGCGGAATCCGCTCGGCCGGAAAAAGCCGTCTCGCGAGTGGGAACCGGATCGCCCCGAGCGGTGTACCAAAAGTGATGACGATGTGACGCGACGTGACATCAACCAGCGAGGAAGGGGTGCCTGGTCATGAGTACATCGAGTGAGTCGGCAAAGCCCGATGCGGCATGGCGTACGGAAGCACGGCGCACGGAGACACGACGCACCGCGGCGCGGCACGGGGAGACGCCGAACGGGGAGGGACAACACGGCGTGGTTCGGATGACGCGGGATCGCGTCAGAGGAGATCGCGCCGTGAGCGGTCCCGGACCATGAAGGCCGCCCGCTTGCCGGGCAGGTCGATCTCGGCGGAGAACCGGAAACCGGCGCTCAGGAAAGCGGAGACGGAGGAGGTGTTGCGGAGGTCGGGTTCCGCAATGACGCGCGCGCAGGCGGGCCGCTTGTCCAGCGCGAGATCGGCGACGGCCCTGAGGAGCGCGCTGCCCAGCCCTCGCCCACGGTCGGCGGGGGCGCCGATGAGCAGGTGGATTCCGGTGTCATGAGGTCGGGCGGGATAGTGGCGGGCCACGGGATCGAGGTCGGCCCGGTAGATCTCCCAGTAGCTCATCGGCATGCCGTCCAGCATTCCGAGGCAGGGCACGCTCCGCCCGTCGCCGGAGAGTTGGGACCGCACATGTTCCTCGGTCCGGTTCTGGGGCCCGGCCAGCCCCCAGAACTCCGCGACGGTGGGGTCGTTCATCCAGCGACCGATGAGCGGAAGGTCCCGCTCGGCATGCACGGGAACGAGCTGGAACACGCCCACCGACGTGGCCACCGGCCCCCAACCGGCTACGCCATCGAGGAGGTCATCGCGGTTCCGTCCGCCCGCGCCGGTTTGCGCCCTGCGCTCTGCGCCGCTTCGTTCCACACCGGCGGCCGCCTCGTCGGCGATCAGCGCGAGGAATTCGGCAGGCAGGCGTAGGTCGAGGGTGTCCTCGCAGTCCGTACCCGGGGTCTCGCCCGGACCAGGATCGGCACCCGTGCCTGGTCCGGCATCGGTGACCAGGGCGGGAGTGGTGGTGGCATTGGCGCTCGCGTCGGTGGACGGCATTGCGGCGCTCCTCTCAAAGACGGGTCGGGGCATGTTCCTCAGGGATGAACGGACAGAGGTGACACGAAGGACAGGCATGGCCGGTGGGGCTGAAGCAGCCGCCGTGCCCGGGAGTTGAGGCGAAAGGGGTCAGATGTGCAGGTCAGGCACGAAGGGGGTTGGCGATGGTGACGTAGACGGACTGGGTGTCGACCGGGCCGACTAGTTCATCGAGGCCATGCAGTCGCGTCAGCAGGTTGGCTTTGCAGCGCAGAACAGGTGAGTCCAGCAGGCGGGCGGGCAGCGTGGTGCGCAGGCGACCAGGCCCGGCGGCGACGTCACAGAGGAAACGACGGAAGGCGGCGAGCAACAACCGTTCTTCGGCCAGTCGCTGGGACCCGAAGGCACCGATGAGTCCGAGGACGTTGTTGATCGCGAGGTAGTACGCGAAGCGTTCGTCGGTGACCTCGTCGGAGACGAACGTGTCGCTGTGCTCACCGATCCCGGGCAGACGGGCGCCCAGTTCGGCCCGCCGCGAGTCTCGGAAGTAGTAGCCCTGGTTGTCCCGGTAGCGGCCACCCGTGGGCCAGCCGTCGCCGTCCAGGAGAACCAGCGTGTTCTGCTGGTGCGCCTCCAGGGCGATACCGGCCTCAGCGTCGAACCACAACACCGGCCGGACCACATGCTCCAGGTAGCGCAGGAACCACTCGGCGGCGACGGCGCCCAGCGGCCGACGGGTCCGGCTCGCAAGGCGTGCGACGACCTCGGCCAGTCGGGACCGCATGGCCGGCTGATCCTCGGGCGTGCCTCCGGTACGGGTCGGCCGGGTGAAGGGCCTGGGCGCGACGAGTCCGGCGATGCAGGAGACGTCGTCGACGGGGGTGAAGGGGTTGTGCCGGATCACCACGTCGAGCCCCGGTACAGGCCGACCGTCCGATCCGTCGACGGCCAGCCAGGCCGGATCGCGGACGATGTCGAAGCCGGGGTGCACCGCCTGCCACTGCTCGGCAAGTCCGCTGCGCAGCAAGCGGTGGACCTCGACGCCTCGATGAAGTTCTTTGCGGAGGTTCTGTCGGCGGGAGTTGGTGATGCGCAGGCCGAGCGACAACTTGAGCATGGCGGGCGCACCGGATCGATAGACGGTGCGTACGGAGGAGGTGGGGTGCCATGCGGAGCCGTGCGCTCCGAGATCGCGGAGCAGTCCGGCATCGAACAGTGCGGCGATCATGGGATCGTGCCGGACCTCCCGCAACTGCCAAGGGTGCAGCGGCAGGGCCGCGTGGCCGTCGGGGAGCGGTGGTCCGGACACCGCGAGGCGTGCGGTGAGGTGAGCGGCGGGAACGGGACGTCCGCGCTCGGTCCAGGCCGAGTCGGCGGCGAGTGCGGAGGGGGCGACTGCGATCCAGTGCAGGGGGAAGGCGCCGCGCAACTCTGGCGAGTAGAGCCGCGCTTCGGCCTCTGTCAGGCCCTCTCGACTCTTCGGTGTGGGGTGCAGGGGGTGTCCCAGCAGCAGGGCTTGCTCGGCCGCGAGGAACAGGTCGGGCGCGTCCGAGGGACGCTCTCTGCGCTCGTGGACGAAGACGGCGGTGCGGCGCGCAGAGTCGGCAACTCGGGCCACGAGGTCGGTACCCGCTGTGGTGGCCGTGGTGGAGGAGTAGGCGTCGGCCGTGGTGGCGGAGTGAGTGCCGAGGGGGGTGTTCGTGGGCGCGCCGAGGGGGGTGTTCGCGTGCGCGCCGAGGGGGGTGTTCGCGTGCGCGCCGAGGGGGGTTTTGGGGTCAGCGTCGGCGGGGGTGTTGGGGTGAGCGTCGGCCGTGAGGGTGGCTTGCGAACTGGTCTCGGGGGCGGTGCGGAAAGGAGGCGCGGCGACAGAGTCGGAGGACGTGCCGGCCGGGCCGTCCACGGAGGGCTCTCTGGCGAGCAGTGCCGCGAGGGTGACGGCATCGAGAGGTGGGGACTGTTCAGGGGCGCTGGCCAGACGCGGAGGACCGAAGCGGTGCCAACCCGTCGGGGACCAGTAGCGGACGGGCGTGAGCAGGGCGGTGCCGCTCGCGGGGAGTGGGATGCGGAGAGTCCCGTGGGCGGGGGCGGAGAGGTCGGCTTCGCGTACCCAGCAGCGCAGCAGGTTCTCCACGGCGGCGGACTCGGCGGCGATGTGCGGGTCGGGGTGGTCCAGGGGGTCGGCTGTGGCTCCGCACAGCCAGTCTGCGTTCGGGTGGGGAACCTGCTGGCCCGGGTGGCCTGCCGGTGTGGAGGTTCCGCCCCCGCCCGGCGTCTGCTGACTTGGGTGCCCCAGCGGCGTGGAGGTTCCGCCCTCGCCTGGCATCTGCTGACCCGACCGACCCATCGGCGTAGAGGTTCCCCCTCCGCCTGGCATCCGCTGATCCCGGTCACCGGAGCCGCCCACGCGCCTCGTGCTTGCCCTCTGCTCTGCGGGCTGGTCATCGCAGGACCTCGGCATCAGCTCCTGCCCCTGCCCTTCCTCCCACCCCCGCCCTTGTTCCGGAACCCGACCTTCGGCCGCGACCCGCTCCCGCGAAGGGGTCCCGGCGACGTCCGTCGGACCACTACTGGGTCCCGGCTCGGGCCGACGGGGAGGCTCCAGCACGGCACGGCCTGTTGTCGGCGGGTGGCTGGAGGCGTCGGAGGTCGGGGTGGTGTTCAAGGTTGTTCCTCGTGAGCGGGTCAGGCAGGGAGTGCCGGGATACGGAGGCGGGATGTCGTTCGGAAGCAGTTGGTGTGGGCGGACGTCGAGGGATGGTTGCGGCACACTGACACGGCGCCATCTGGCGTCAGTCACCGTCGGGCTATCCCGCGCGTGCGCTGTACTGGCCTCGCGGATGGCAGGCGGGGCCAGGAGGAGCCGTCTGGGTCGGGCGGCCCTGGTCATGGGCCGCCGCTTCCACCGCGTCGGAGAGACGGTCGAGCACCGCCTCCGCCTGCTCGTCGCTGATGGTGAGGGGCGGGAGGAGTTGGACGACGTTGCCCTGAGGTCCGCCGAGTTCGACGATCAGGCCCCGCCGCAGGCACTCCCGCTGGACCGCGGCGGCAAGTTCGGGAGCGGCTGGGCGAGGGACGACGCCAGAGGCGGCCACAACCGCTCCCGACCCCACACCGAGAGGCGGGGCGCCGGGCGCCGTCTTCGCCCGACCGTCGGCCGCGGTGCCATACCCATCCACCGAACTCTTTCTCTCTCCGCCGTAGCCATTTACCGCCGCGCCCCGGCCTTCTCCGCCGTAGCCATCTACCGCCGCGCCCCGGCCTTCTCCGCCGTACCCACCCACCGCGCCCCGACTCTCTCCGCCGTACCCATCCGCCACACCCCGGTTCCCTCCACCGCCCCGGCCCGCCTCCCCCGCACTCTCCGGGTCCACCAACTCCACACCGAGCATCAACCCGCGCCCCCGCACGTCCCCGACACACGTGAAATGCCCTCGCAGAGACCGCAGATGGGCGAGCATGCGGGCGCCCAGGAGGGAGGCGCGTTCCGCGAGGCGGTTCTCGCGGACGTGGGCGAGGGTGGCCGTGCCGGCGGCCATGGCGAGTTGGTTGCCGCGGACCGCGCCCGTGGGGGCAATGGGTGCGTGGACGCCGAGGTCGTCGCGGTAGACCACGACGGCGAGTGGCAGGCTGCCTCCGATGGCCTTGGACAGCACCATCACGTCAGGAGTGATCCCGCTGTGCTCCACGGCCCAGAACGCGCCGGTGCGGCCGACTCCCGTCCGGCTCTCGTCGGCCACGAGCGGGATGGCGCGGTCGGCCGTGAGCCGGCGCATGCGCCGCAGCCAGGCGTCCGGCGCCGGGATCACCCCGCCCTCGCCCTGGACGGGCTCGACGATCATCCCGGCGGCACCGGCCGCCCCCGACGGGAGGTCGTCGAGGACGGAATCGGTCCAGTCCGCGGCGAGTTCGGCACCGTATGCGCCGCCCACACCGAAAGGGCAACGGTAGTCCTGTGGGTAGGGCAGGCGCGGGGGCCGGGCCGTGGCCGGAGCCAGGTCCCCCGTCTCCGCCAGGGCAGCGCCGGTCACGCCGTGGCGAGCGTCGGCGAAAGTGAGCATTGCGCTGCGCCCGGTCGCTTCCCGCACGAGCCTGAAGGCGGCCTCCACGGCGTCCGTGTCGGCGGGACCGCAGAACTGCACGCGAGCACGGCCGGCGAGACCGGGCGGCAGGGTGCGGAACAGCTCGGCGAGGAAAGCGTCCTCGACGGGGGTCGCGAGGCCCAGGGTGTGCAGGGGAGCACCGGAGTCCAGGACGCCGCGGATCGCTTCCAGCACCACGGGATGGTTGTGACCGAGGGCCAGTGTCCCCGCGCCGGAGCAGCAGTCGAGGTAACGGCGGCCGTCCGCGCCCTCGACGGTCAACCCGCGTGCGCGTACGGGCACGATCGGCAGCGCGCGCGGGTAGGTGCGTGCAGCCGGTTCGCGCGCCGACTGGCGCCGCAGCATCCCCTCGGAGGTGCATCTGCCGTACAGAGCCTCGGCCACGTCTTCTTGTCCTCCCGCCGTCGTCCGACGCCCGGGCCGAGCCGAACTCCCGCCCCGGGCACGGAGGACCGCACCCGGACAGCAGGCCCCCCACCGCTACCAACCCCGGATACGGCACGGGGTTACGGGTTGCCTCAAGATCCTTGCCGTGACGGAACCGTTGCCGTTCCGTCGGAAGTCCCCCACAGCGAGCGCATAGTGTGTGATGCCGTTCCAACAGGTCGTGAGAACACCCCGGGATCAGCGCGGAATCGGCGCGGGGTCGACGCGGGGGAGAACGAACCGGTGTGATATCGCGCCGTGTTCGACGTGGGCTCACGGCCACCGCGTCAAGTTCGTTCACCTCAGGGGGAGTCAGATCATGCGATCCACAAGGCCGTCGTTCACCGCCCGCAGGGCCAGGGGCGCGCGGCGCAGAACCTCCCCCGTCCTGGCTGCCGTCGCCCTCGCGTCGGTGCTCGCGCTCACGGCCACCGCCTGCGAGTCGGGCGACGACCAGGCGGCGGGCGGCAGCGCCTCGGCCTCGGCTTCCTCGGACGGAAAGATCACGATCCCGGACGACATCAAGGACCGGCTGAAGGAGCACGGGATCGATGTCGACAAGTGGAAGGACGGCGCCTGGAAGGACTGGAACAAGGACGACTGGCTGCGCGAGGCCCAGGACTTCGTCAACCCGATCATCGAGGGCCTGTGGGACCCGGACCGCATGCGCGGCGCCGAGGACCCGGACCAGGGCAAGGGTGTCGACGACAGCGACATCTCCGGGGACCAGGGCGTGACCGACCCGGAGCCGGCGCCGGTGGACGCCAAGGCCGTGCCGGCTACGTACCACGACAGCGTCCCCGTGGCGGGCAAGGTGTTCTTCGACTCCCCCGAGGGCACGATGGTCTGCTCGGCGACGGTCGTGCAGGACCCGGCCAACCCCGGCAAGTCCAACATGGTGTGGACCGCGGGCCATTGTGTGCACGCCGGCAAGAAGGGCGGCTGGTACCGCAACATCGCGTTCGTGCCCTCGTACAACAACGACGCCATGTCGACCGCGGAGTTGGAGAAGGCCTCCCGGGAGGACGTCGCTCCGTACGGTGTCTGGTGGGGTGACTGGGCGCAGACCTCTGACCAGTGGATCGAGCAGGGAGGCGAGACGGGCGGGGACGGCGCCTCGTACGACTTCGCGGTCATCCATGTGACGCCGGAGAAGGGCGGCTCGGGAAAGTCCCTTGAGGAGACGGTCGGTTCGGCCCTCCCGGTGAACTTCAACGCCCCTGCCGCGACGAAGATCCAGAGCATGACGGCGACGGGTTACCCGGCGGCGGCGCCGTACGACGGCGAGACGATGTACCAGTGCCAGGACAAGCCGGGGCGGCTGTCGATCAACGCGTCGGACCCGACGATGTACCGCATCGGCTGCACCATGACGGGTGGTTCGTCGGGTGGCGGCTGGGTCGCGACCGGTTCGGACGGCAAGCCGGCGCTGGTCTCCAACACGTCCATCGGCCCGGTGACCGCAGGCTGGCTGGCCGGACCGCGGCTGGGTGACGTGGCCAAGGGTGTCTACGACTCGGTCAGCGAGAAGTTCGCCGGTCAGTGACGGGGTCGGCGGCGGGGTGGGGCCAAGAAATCTTCACCACCCCGCCGCCGTTCACCCTCAACTGCCCGGGCATAGTGGGGTGTCGCGCACGGGGGCGCCTTTTTCCCTAGTGACGCGCGCATGACATAACAGCACGACAACAGCTCCAACGGGGGTCAACGCACCATGCGTTCCACACGTACGTCCCGTACGTCAGCGAAGCGGCAGCGCACCGCGCTCGCCGCCACCGGCCTGGTCGCCGCCCTGGCGCTCACCGCGACGGCCTGCAACGGCTCGGACGAGGCCAGCGACAAACCCGAGGCCACCGCCTCCCAGGCTGCCGACAGCGGCAACGACAAGATCCAGATCCCGGCCGACATCGCCGCCAAGCTCAAGGAGCACGGCATCGACGTCGACGACTGGAAGGACGGCGGCTGGAAGAACTGGGACAAGGACAAGTGGCTCAGTGAGGCCAAGGACTTCGTCAACCCGGTCATCAAGGGTCTGTGGAAGCCGGAGCGGATGAAGTCCGCGAAGGAGGCCAACAAGACGTACTCGACGAAGGACGCGGCGGCCGACGCGGGCGTCACCGACCCGGACCCGCTGCCCGTCGAGGCGTCCGCGGAGAAGACGCCGTACCACGAGAACGCGGCACCGGTCGGCAAGATCTTCTTCGACACCCCCGAGGGCACGGCAGTCTGCTCGGGAACGGTCGTCAAGGACGTCAACCACCCGGGCAAGTCCAACCTGGTGTGGACGGCCGGCCACTGCGTGCACGCCGGCTCGGGCGGCGGCTGGTACCGCAACATCATGTTCGTCCCGGCCTACAACGACTACGGCAAGTCCGAGGCGCAGCTGACCGACTCCAACCCCGCGGAGATCGCGCCGTACGGCCAGTGGTGGGCGGACTGGGCCTCCACCTCCAACGAGTGGATCGCGGGCGGCTCGGAGACGGGCGGTGACGGAGCGGCGTACGACTACTCGGTGCTGCACGTGAAGCCGGAGTCCGGCGCCAAGTCGCTGGAGGAGACGGTCGGTGCCGCCCTGGACATCGACTTCTCCGCCCCCTCCGCCACCGAGGTCGCCAAGATGGGCGCCTGGGGCTACCCGCAGGCGGCGCCGTACAACGGTCTGAAGATGTTCAAGTGCATCGACCAGCCCGGCCGCCTGTCGCTGAGCACCACGTTGCCGACGATGTACCGCATCGGCTGCACCATGACCGGCGGTTCGTCCGGCGGCGGCTGGTTCCGGGTGGTGGACGGTGAGACCAAGCTGGTCTCGAACACGTCGATCGGCCCGGCCGACAACACCTGGCTGGCGGGCCCGCAGCTGGGCGCGACCGCCGAGGCGATCTACCAGAACATGAGCAAGACGTACGGCGGCAAGTGACGCCCTACGCGCACGAAGGCCCGCCCCTCACATCTTCCGTTCTAGTGGTCGTTGCAACACCCCAGTTCAAGGGGTGCGATGGACTCCAAGTTTCGGGAGATCCGGACGGCTCAAGGGCCGACGAAGCTGCTGCGTGAGCGGGAGGCATACTTCCGGCTCATGCAGCAGGGCTTCAGCAACAACCAGGCGTGCCTGATCGTCGGCGTCAACTCGAAGACGGGCCGCCGGTGGCGCAACGGCCGCAACGCCGACCGCAAGCAGAAGGCGGCACCTCCGGTTCGGCCGGTGGTGCCGCCTTCGGGTCCGTCGCGGTACTTGCGCGGGGACGAGCGGATCTATATCGCCGACCGTTTGCGAGAAAGGGCCGCAGTCCGGCAGATCGCCGCTGAACTGGACCGCAGTCCGTCCACCATCAGCCGGGAGATACGCCGCAACCGCACCGCCGGAACCCGTGGCCTGGGGCACTGTCGCCCGCACGCCGCCCAGGCCCGCGCGGAGGCCCGTCGGCCTCGCCCTAAGCCCGGGAAGATCGGGCAGAACCCCGAACTCCGCGCCTTTGTCCAGGACCACCTGGACCTGCGGTGGAGTCCTGAGCAGAGCTGCCAGGCCCTGCGTGCCCAGTTCCCCGACCGGCCGGAGATGCACGTGGTCCACGAGACCGTCTACCAGTCGCTCTACGTCCAGGGCCGGGGCGAACTACGCCGTGAGACCTCGCCAGGGCGTTGCGGACGGGGCCGCACCCGGCGCAAGCCCCGCCGCCAGGCACAGCAGCGCCAGCCCCGTTTCCGCGATCCGATGATGATCAGCGAACGGCCTGCCGAGGCCGGGGACCGGGCGGTGCCCGGCCATGGGGAAGGCGACCTGATCATCGGCAAGGACGGCGCCTCCGCCATCGGCACCCTGGTCGAACGCTCCACCCGCTACGTGATGCTTCTGCACCTTCCCGGCGGCCGTGGCACCGAGCTGGTCCGTGACGCCCTGGTGGAGACGGTCCGGACACTGCCGGCCCATCTGAAGCGGTCCCTGACCCGGGACCACGGGGTGGAGATCGGACGCCACCGCGAGTTCACCGTCGCGACCGACATCCCTGTCCACTTCTGCGACCCGGCCGGCCCCTGGCAGCGCGGTTCGAACGAGAACACCAACGGTCTGCTCCGGCAGTACTTCCCCAAGAGCACCGACCTGTCCGTCCACACCCGCGAGGACCTGGACGCCGTCGCTGCCGAACTCAACGGACGCCCACGCAAAACGCTCGGCTGGGAAACCCCAGCCGAGCGCCTGCATAGACTGCTCACGGCCTGATCAACACGACCGCGTGTTGCGACGACCCCTAGAAAGCGCCCTCACGGGACCCGGGCCTTCCCATATCAAGCGGTCCTGCTGTTATGCCACCGGCGCCGGAACGTACGGCGCCAGATCCGCCGCCAGCTCCTCGTGCACCCGCACCTTCAGCAGGGTGCCCTCCGGGGTGTGCTCCTCGGAGATCACCTCGCCCTCGGAGTGGGCACGGGCGACGAGCTTGCCCAGCGTGTACGGCACGAGCGCCTCGATCTCGACCGAGGGCCGCGGCAGCTCGTTGTCGATGAGCGCCAGCAGTTCCTGGATGCCCTGGCCGGTACGGGCCGAGACGGCGATGGAACGCTTCTCGATCCGCATCAGCCGCTGCAGCGTCAGCGGGTCCGCCGCGTCGGCCTTGTTGATCACGACGATCTCGGGTACGTCGGTGGCGCCGACGTCCCTGATCACCTCGCGCACGGCGGCGAGCTGCTCCTCCGGGTTCGGGTGCGAGCCGTCCACCACGTGCAGGATCAGGTCGGACTCGCCGACCTCCTCCATGGTGGAGCGGAACGCCTCGACCAGGTGGTGCGGCAGGTGCCGTACGAAGCCGACGGTGTCGGCGAGGGTGTACAGGCGCCCGCTGGGCGTCTCGGCCCTCCGGACGGTCGGGTCCAGGGTCGCGAACAGGGCGTTCTCGACCAGGACACCGGCGCCGGTGAGGCGGTTGAGCAGGGAGGACTTGCCGGCGTTGGTGTAGCCCGCGATGGCGACGGACGGCACCTTGTTGCGCTTGCGCTCCTGGCGCTTGATCTCGCGGCCGGTCTTCATCTCCGCGATCTCCCGGCGCATCTTCGCCATCTTCTCGCGAATCCGGCGCCGGTCCGTCTCGATCTTGGTCTCACCGGGACCACGGGTGGCGAGACCGCCGCCCTTGCCGCCGCCCATCTGACGGGACAGCGACTGACCCCAACCCCGCAGCCGCGGCAGCATGTACTGCATCTGCGCGAGCGCGACCTGCGCCTTGCCCTCCCGGGACTTGGCGTGCTGGGCGAAGATGTCGAGGATCAGGGCCGTACGGTCGATGACCTTGACCTTGACGACGTCTTCGAGGTGGATGAGCTGGCCCGGGCTGAGCTCACCGTCGCAGATGACGGTGTCAGCGCCCGTTTCGAGGACGATGTCCCGCAGCTCGGTGGCCTTGCCGGAGCCGATGTAGGTGGCCGCGTCGGGCTTGTCACGGCGCTGGATCACGCCGTCGAGCACGAGCGCGCCCGCGGTCTCCGCGAGGGCGGCGAGCTCCGCGAGGGAGTTCTCCGAGTCCTGCGCGGTCCCCGAGGTCCAGACGCCGACGAGCACGACCCGCTCCAGACGGAGCTGTCGGTACTCGACCTCGGTGACGTCCTCGAGCTCGGTGGAGAGGCCCGCCACGCGGCGCAGAGCCGCGCGCTCGGAGCGGTCGAACTGCTCGCCGTCCCGCTCTCCGTCGATCTCGTGGCTCCAGGCGACGTCCTCTTCCATCAGGGCATCGGCCCGAAGACCTTCGGGGTATGTGTGCGCGAAGCGCTGTGCGTCCTGGGAAAAGGATGAAGAGGAGGTCATTGGATCCTTACGTCGTTGGGGATGCCGATTCGGCGATCGTGACTTCGTCACTGGTCACAACGCACGAGTACCCCGGGAGATTCCCGTGTCCCGTGCCGCGCCGACCCGAAGATGGTCGCACGGGACGGGGCGTCTCGTCACCGCCTTATTTGCCCACCGCGACGGACTTCCAGTCCGGGTGGCCCGGCATCGGCGGGGTCTTCTCTCCGTACAGCCAGTCCTGGAAGAACCCGCCGAGGTCGCGTCCGGAGAGCTCAGAGGCGAGGGAGACGAAGTCCGCGGTCGTGGCGGTGCCGTCCTCGTGGCGGCTCACCCAGACCCGTTCCAGGCGCTCGAAGGCCTCGCGGCCGATCTCCTGGCGCAGGGCGTAGAGGGCGAGCGCGGCTCCGTCGTAGACGTTCGGGCGGAAGATGCTGATCTTCTGGCCGGGGTCCGGCGCCTTGGGCGCGGCGGGCGGGCCGCCGGCCGCGCGCCAGCGGTCGGAGGCGCCGTACGCCGCCTTCATCCGCGCCTCCATCGACTTGCCGGCCTTCTCCTCGGCGTACAGCGCCTCGTACCAGGTGGCGTGCCCCTCGTTGAGCCACAGGTCGGACCAGGTAGCCGGGGCGACGCTGTCGCCGAACCACTGGTGGGCCAGCTCGTGGACCATGATCGACTCGACGTACCACTTGGGGTAGGCGGGCTCGGTGAAGAGCTCTCTCTCGAAGAGAGAGAGCGTCTGCGTCTCGAGTTCGAAACCGGTGTCGGCGTCCGCCATGAGCAGGCCGTACGTCTCGAAGGGGTAGCGGCCGACCTTGCTCTCCAGCCAGGAGATCTGGTCCGGGGTCTTCTTCAGCCAGGGTTCGAGCGCCTTGCGGTGCTTGGTCGGCACGACGTCGCGGACCGGCAGCCCATGCGGGCCCCTGCGGTGCAGCACGGTGGAACGGCCGATGGACACCTGGGCGAGCTCGGTGGCCATGGGGTGCTGCGTGCGGTACGTCCAGGTGGTCGTCCCGGCGGCCCGGTCGACGCCGGTCGGCAGCCCGTTGGCGACGGCGGTGTAGCCGTCGGGCGCGTTGACCCGGATGGTGAACATCGCCTTGTCGGAGGGGTGGTCGTTGCAGGGGAAGACCAGGTGGGCGGCGTCGGCCTGGTTGGCCATGGCGAGCCCGTCGGTGGTCCGCACCCAGCCGCCGTCGCGGTCGTCGGACGACACGGGGTCGCTGGTGTGGCGCACGGTGATCCGCATCCAGCTGCCGCTGGGCAGCTCCTCCTCCGGCGTGACCACCAGGTCCTCACCGGCCTCGGCGAACGACGCCGGCTCGCCGTCGACGTCGACCGACTCGACCTCGCCGTGCGCGAAGTCGAGGTTGATGCGGTCGAGAGAGGTGGTCGTCCAGGCGTCGATGGTGGTGACGGCCTTCAGCGGCTTGGTGTTGGAGCCGGGATAGGTGAAGGAGAGGTCGTACGACGCGACGTCGTATCCGGGGTTGCCGAGGTGCGGGAAGAGGCGGTCGCCGACACCGAGCGGGGCGGCGGGGGCGCTCGCGGCGACGAGACAGACGGAGACGGCGGAGGCGAGCAGCGCGGCCGCCTTCAGCCGCCGGGGCGTCCTGGCGTGGGGGGTGAGCAGCATGCACCACCGCTACCAGCGCACGCGCGCGTGGCGGCGCCGACGCGCGACCGGCCCACCCGAACGAGTGCGACCGCCCTTGACCTCGCCTCGGCCTGACGCCTCATGACTGGACTGACGCGCAGACGCGACCCGACGGCTCATGGCTGACGCACAGACGGGACCCGACAACCTCCGGCTGGCCTTTAGGCGCCCCCGACGACCCACGGCTGGCAGTCAGGCGCGCCCCGACCGGGCACCGCTCTCACAAGGCCCACCCTGACCTGTCGCGGGACGCACAAGGCTGCCCACCCCGGCGGCGGAACACGGCTCACACAGCGGCCCGGCCCAGGCGGAGAACCCCACCCGCGCGGGGCATGCCACACAGAGCCCGGTCCCACGCGGGGCATGCCACACAGAAGCCCCCTCCCGCGCGCGTCACGCCCCCGACGTCTGCGCCCGGCTCACGTCGTACACCCCGGGTACGTTCCGCATCGCCCGCATCAACGCGGGGAGCAGGGCCGCGTCGGGGAGGTCGACCGTGTAGGTGTGGCGGACGCGCTGCTGGCTGGGGGGTTCGACGGTCGCCGAGACGATCTCGGCGCCTTCGAGGGCCATGGCTTCGGTGAGGTCCGCGAGCAGATGCGGGCGGCCGAACGATTCGGCGTACAGCGTGACCCGGCACGCGGCGGTGTCACCCCAGCGCACCCCGACCTCCGTACGCCCGGAGTCCTTCATGCGGGCGACCGCTGGACACCCGACGCGGTGCACGGTGACCGCTCCCCCGCGCACGGCGAAGCCGGTGACGTCGTCGGGCGGCACGGGCGTGCAGCAGCCGGCCAGGCGCACGGTCGCGCCGGGCTGGTCGACGAGGACGTCGGCGGTACGGGGTCGAGCCGGCGCGGCGTCGGTCGTACGCGGACGGGGTCGCTGGGCATCGGGGGCGGACAGGGTGCCGGCGGCCCCGGTGGGCGCCTCGGCGGAGGGTCGTGGCCCCTCGGGGCGATTCACCGTGCCGTGCAGGCTCTCGCTCAGGCCCTCCCCCGGCACCTGGGGCGCGGGATGCGTGGCCAGCCAGCGCTGGATGGCGATCCGCGCGGCGGGCGTCTGCGCGTGCTCCAGCCACTCTCTGGAGGGTTCCGAGGCCGGGTCCTGCCCCATGAGGAGCTGGACCGTGTCGCCGTCCTTCAGCACGGTGCTCAGGGTCGCCAGCCGGCCGTTCACGCGGGCGCCGATGCACGCGTGCGCGTCCTCGCCGTACTGCGCGTACGCGGCGTCCACACAGGTCGCGCCCTCGGGCAGGCCCAGCGTGCCGCCGTCGGGCCGGAAGACGGTGATCTCGCGGTCCTGGGCGAGGTCCTCGCGCAGCGTCGACCAGAACGTGTCGGGGTCGGGCGCGGCCTCCTGCCAGTCGAGGAGCCGGGAGAGCCAGCCGGGCCGGGTCGGGTCCTCGCGCTCGCCGTCGACGGGCTCCTCCGACGGAGAGGCGACGTAGGGATTTCCGAGCGCGATGACGCCGGCCTCGGCGACCTTGTGCATCTGGTGCGTGCGGATGAGGACTTCGGCGACCTGGCCGTCGGGGCGGGCGACCGCGGTGTGCAGCGACTGGTACAGGTTGAACTTCGGTACCGCGATGAAGTCCTTGAACTCCGAGACGACGGGCGTCAGACAGGTGTGCAGCTCGCCGAGGACGCCGTAGCAGTCCGCGTCCTCGTTCACGAGCACCAGCAGCCGGCCGAAGTCCGCGCCGCGCAACTGGCCGCGTTTACGGGCCACTCGGTGCACGGAGACGAAGTGCCGTGGCCGGATGACGACTTCGGCCTGGATGTCGGCGTCCCGCAGGACACCGCGCACCTCGTCGGCGATCTCCGCGAGGGGGTCGTCCGTGCGCGAGGCGTTGTCGACGATCAGCTCGCGCGTGTGCTCGTACTCCTCGGGGTGCAGGATCGCGAAGACCAGGTCTTCCAGTTCGGTCTTGAGCGCCTGCACGCCGAGTCGTTCGGCGAGCGGGATGAGGACGTCGCGGGTCACCTTGGCGATGCGCGCCTGCTTCTCCGGGCGCATGACGCCGAGGGTGCGCATGTTGTGCAGCCGGTCGGCGAGTTTGATCGACATCACGCGGACGTCGCTGCCGGTGGCCTTGAGCATCTTGCGGAAGGTCTCCGGCTCGGCAGCGGCGCCGTAGTCGACCTTCTCCAACTTCGTGACGCCGTCGACGAGATAGCGGACCTCGGCGCCGAACTGCTCGCCGACCTGATCGAGCGTCACATCGGTGTCCTCGACGGTGTCGTGCAGCAGGGATGCGGTCAAGGTGGTGGTCTCGGCGCCGAGTTCGGCCAGGATCAGGGTGACGGCGAGCGGGTGCGTGATGTAGGGCTCGCCGCTCTTGCGCATCTGGCCGCGGTGCGAGGACTCGGCCAGGACCCAGGCGCGGCGCAGGGGTTCGAGGTCGGCGTCGGGATGGTGGGCGCGATGGGCCTCCGCGACATGGCCGATGGCGTCGGGCAGCCGGTCGCGGGCGGCCGGGCCGAGCAAGGCGGCGCGGCCCAGGCGACGCAGGTCGATCCGCGCCCGCCAGCGCGCCGCGGGCCCGGTTACCGGACCTGGGGTCGCGGGGTTCGTGGCCTCCGCACTCATGGGCACCTCCGGCTGCATTGACCGGCGGACGGGGTGCCCCAGGGCGGACACGGCACAGGGGATGTCATCGGTCCCCCGTCCGGGCCGGTGCTTGATGCTACCGAGCCCATCACGCGCGGCTGACCGCCTCTCGTCGAGCGTGAAACGGATCACCCATTCGAGCGACGGTTTTCAGGTTTACGATTTCGCGCCACCCGACCTGCGGTTCTCCGTCGTTTCGTGTCACCGAAGGCGGGTGAGGCTGCGGATTCCAGTGTTCCGAACCGCCGGAACCCGCCTTTCACTCACTCAACGCGCGGCGTTTTCCAGCCATTCCCGGTCGATCTCGCCCTCGGCCACAATCACGGCCGGGCCGGTCATCTCGATCTCTCCGTCGGGCCGCTCAGTGATCACGAGCGTGCCGCCGGGCACGTCGACGGTGTACGTCGCCGGGGTCCCGGTCACCGCGGGATCGACGCCGTCCCTGCGGGCGGTGGCCACGGCGACGGCGCACGCGCCCGTGCCGCAGGAGCGGGTCTCGCCGGCACCGCGCTCGTGCACCCGCAGGGCGACGTGCTGCGGGCCGCGGTCGACCACGAACTCCACGTTGACCCCGTCCGGGTAGGCGGAGGCCGGGCTGAAGGGCGGCGCGTCGTACAGGGTGCCCGCATGGGCGAGGTCCTCGACGAAGGCCACGGCGTGCGGGTTGCCCATGTTCACGTTGCGCGCGGGCCAGCTGCGCTCGCCGACACTCACCTGGACGTCCCCCTCGGGGAGGCGGGCCTTGCCCATGCCGACGGTGATGTCGCCGTCCTTGGCGATGTGCACGGTCTTCACGCCCCCGCGCGTGGCGACGGCGAGGTCGCCCTCGGTGGCGAGCCCGGCGTGCTGGAGGTAGCGCGCGAAGACGCGGACGCCGTTGCCGCACATCTCGGCGATCGAGCCGTCGCCGTTGCGGTAGTCCATGAACCACTCCGCCTCGGCGGCCATGTGCTGCGCCTCGGGGTGGGCGGCGGATCGCACGACGTGCAGCAGCCCGTCACCACCGATACCGGCCCGGCGGTCGCACAGGGCGGCGACGGCGGCGGGGGGCAGGTCGACGGCGTTCCCGGGGTCCGGGACGATCACGAAGTCGTTCTCGGTGCCGTGGCCCTTGAGGAAGGCGATCCGCGTGCGCGTGCTCATGCGTCGATCGTACGGGGTGGGTACGACAGCCGGTCATCGACGGTCGTATGGCAGCTCACACACCCGCGCGTGCCGCTGCGGCGGCCGACCACACGCCGCTCGGAGCGACGCCACGCGCGCGTGGCCGCAGGCCCTACGGCACCCGCACGCGCGCGTGCGGATCAGCGCAGGCGCGCCACGCGCCACACGGCCAGCACGACCACCGCGGCGACGATCACGACGTACAGGAGCACCACGCGCCAGTCCGGGCGTCGGCCTGAGCCTCTCGGCGGCAGGCCCGGCAGGGTGTACCCCACCCGGCGCGCGGCCATCATGCCCCAGCCCGCCGCGCACGAGCAGATCAGCAGGCCCAGCATGGCGATCACGGCCCCGCTGTCGCCGAAGTCGAAGGCGAGCGGGAAGGCGAACATCAGGGAGCCGAGCGCGGCCAGGGCGACGATGGGGGCGAGTTGCCAGATGCGCATCCGGCGCTGCGGGCGCAGCTCGACCTCGACCTCGGGACCGTCGGCGAACATCTCCTCGGGCTCGGGGCCGTCGGCGATCACGCCGCCTTGCGTCTCGTCGGGCCCGTCGGGGCTCAGACGGTCCTCGTCCTGCTCCGGTTCACCGCTGTCTGCGGTGCGGGGCTCGGTGCTCCGTGCGGTGTCGCGAGGGCCGGCCTCCATCGCCACGCGCCCTCCCAACTCGGACTCCACTTGGTCGATCGAAGCTCGATGATGGCACGGCGCCGGAGGCCCGGATGACGGCCTGAGCGTCCCGATGCCAGGACGTGATCAGGCTGTAACCGGTCGTTCGACCAACGCCAGTGCGAGCTTTGGAAGTTCTGTGAGATCCGCCGCAGCCCCACTGAGCCAGTGCACTCGCGGATCGCGTCTGAACCACGAATCCTGACGGCGCGCGAAGCGCTTGGTGGCGCGTACGGTCTCGGCTCGGGCCTCCTCCAGGGTGCACTCCCCGGAGAGCGCCGCGAGCACCTGCTGGTAGCCGAGCGCACGCGAGGCGGTGCGCCCCTCGCGCAGCCCCCGCGCCTCCAGCGCCCGCACCTCGTCGACCAGTCCGGCGTCCCACATCCGGTCGACGCGGCGCGCGATCCGCTCGTCGAGTTCGGGGCGCTCCACGTCGACGCCGATCTGGACGGTGTCGTAGACCGAGTCATGGCCGGGCAGGTTGGCGGTGAAGGGCTTGCCGGTGATCTCGATGACTTCCAGGGCCCGGACGATCCGGCGGCCGTTGCTGGGCAGGATCGCCTGCGCGGCCTCCGGGTCGGCGGCGGCCAGGCGGGCGTGCAGCGCGCCGGAGCCGCGGAGGGTGAGCTCCTCCTCCAGGCGGGCCCTGACCTCCGGGTCGGTGCCGGGGAACTCGAGGTTGTCGACGGCGCCACGGACGTAGAGGCCGGAGCCGCCGACCAGGATGGGCCAGCGTCCCTCGGCGAGCAGCGCGTCGATCCGCTCGCGGGCGAGGCGCTGGTACTCGGCGACGGAGGCCGTGACGGTCACGTCCCAGATGTCGAGGAGGTGGTGCGGGACGCCGCCGCGCTCCTCGGGCGTCAGTTTGGCGGTGCCGATGTCCATCCCTCGGTAGAGCTGCATGGAGTCGGCGTTGACGACCTCGCCGCCGAGACGCTGGGCCAGGAAGACGCCCAGATCGGACTTTCCGGCCGCGGTCGGTCCGACGACGGCGATGACTCGGGGGGCGGGGGGTGCGCTGCTCACCGCCCCAGTCTCGCAAACGTCGCGCCGTGGCCTCGAACGAGTTACGTGACGGCACGGGTGCGGGGTCGTTGCCTGTTGCGAGGTTTCCGCCGCCGGTTCGCAGAGGCGGCACCCCGGTCGACGCAAATGGGCGCACCGGGCGACGCGGGATTTCGCCCGCACGAGTACCGTATGGAGCTGATATGGGTGTTTTCGCACGACTTCTCCGGAGGTCGAAAGCTACGGAGGAGACGTCAACCGCCGAGGCCACGGCCGCCACGCTGACGGCCGAACCCGAGGCGGCGGCCGCAGACACGGTGGCGGCGAAGGAGTCGGCCGAGGCGCAGCCCGAGGCCGGGACCGAGACCGAGACCGAGGAAGCGGCTGCGTCTGCGGAGTCGAAGGCCGAGACGGAGACGGAAGCGACGGCGGAGACCGGCGCGTCCGGTGCCGCCGAAGGCGTCGACATCCCCAAGCAGCAGTCCGCCGAAGAGGCGGCCGACAGCGAGGCCGGCGAGAGCGCCCGCACGTAACTGCCCCGCGCGGGAAGGTGAACGATGGGCCTCCTGGACAATTTGAAAGCCAAGCTCAACCCGGCCAAGGACAAGGTCTCCGGCCTCGCGCAGCAGCACGGGGACAAGATCCAGCACGGTCTCGACCGGGCCGCCAAGGTCGTCGACGAGAAGACCAAGGGCAAGTACAGCGACAAGATCCAGACGGGCACGGGCAAGGCCAAGGACGCCATGGACCGACTCGCGCACAAGGACGACGGTGGCACGGGCGGCACGACCACGCCCCCGACCGCACCGCCGCCCGCTTCCTGAACGGACCAGGGACGCGGCCGCCCAGCGGCGGACTCGCGTCATCGACGGACGGCCGCGGAGCACACGCTCCCGGCCGTCCGCCGTTGCACGGGCAGGGCCGGGAGACGTGTGTCAGGACCAGGCCGCGACCATGTACCCCACTCCGTACGGCGCGTCCTCGTACAGCAGTTCCCCACCGAGCCCAGCCCCCTCGGCCGCGCCCGCGAGGACCTGCCACGGGGCCCGGCCGGACGCCTTGAGCTCGTACGCCAGCTCGGCGTCCAGCGCTTCGAGGGCCGGTACGTCCGCCGCCCCGAGGGCCCGCGCGACCTCCGCGTCGAAGGGGGCGGCGCGCTCGTCGAGATATCCGGGCGCCTTGAGGGTGCGGCAGGCGCTGGCGTCGCCCATCACCAGCAGCGCCACGCGCCCGGCCCGCGCGGCGATGTCCCTTCCGACTTCAATACACCGCTCGGCCGCGAGAGGTTCCCCCACCCCGAGTCCCTCGATCGGGGCGTGCGCCCAGCGGGTCCTCGCCAGCAGCCACGCGGCAACGGAGAGCGAGGTCGGAAGCGTGGGCTGCGACTCGTCGCCGTCCCCACCCGGGTCGGATCCCGGACCCAGGCGTACGTCGACGTCCACGCCGAAGCCCCGGAACGAGCCCCGCGCCCCCTCGGCGTGCGTCCCTCGTCCGCCCTGCTCCGCGGGCCCGATCACCACGAGCAGGTCCGGCCGGGCGGCGGCGAGCACGCCGAGCGCGTCCGTGCAGGCGGCACGCGCGGCATCCAGTTCGGGCGCGGCGCCCGCGGCGACCTCGGGCACGAGGAGGGGCGGGCAGGGGCAGACTGCGGCGGCGACAAGCATGATCGGCAGCGTAACGCCGTAGGGCGCCGACGCGTCACTCCGTGACGGGCACGTCCATGAGATCGATGCCGTACGGCGCCGAACCTCACCACAGCGCCGGCTCCGCACCCCGTACCGCACCGAACCCCACCACAGCCCCGGCCCCGCACCCCGTACAGGCCGGCGCCGTGTCCCGCACAGCGCCGCACCCCGTGCGGCGCCGTCCTCGTGCCGTCAGTGGGCCGCGCAGCCCCCCGTCGCCGCCGGCAGCGGTGCCGGGACGCCGATCTGGGGCAGCCCGAGCATCACGCCCGCCGGCTTGGCCGCCTCGGCCGCGTTGCGCTTCTCCCAGGCGTCGCCCGCGCGCGTACGGCGCACGCTCAGGACGGGGCCCTCGGCGAGGAGGTGGTGCGGGGCGGCGTACGTGATCTCGACCGTCACGACGTCACCGGGGCGCACTTCCTCGTCGGGCTTGGTGAAGTGGACCAGGCGGTTGTCGGGGGCGCGGCCGGAGAGGCGGTGGGTGGAGCCGTCCTTGCGGCCCTCGCCCTCGGCGACCATCAACTCCAGCGTGCGGCCGACCTGCTTCTTGTTCTCGTCCCAGGAGATCTCCTCCTGGAGGGCGACGAGCCGCTCGTAGCGCGCCTGGACGACCTCCTTGGGGATCTGGCCCTCCATGGTCGCGGCCGGGGTTCCGGGGCGCTTGGAGTACTGGAAGGTGAAGGCGTTCGTGAAGCGGGCCTCGCGGACCACGTGCATGGTCTGCTCGAAGTCTTCCTCGGTCTCGCCGGGGAAGCCGACGATGATGTCGGTCGAGATCGCGGCGTCCGGCATCGCGGCCCGCACCTTCTCGATGATCCCGAGGAAACGCTCCTGCCGGTACGAGCGGCGCATCGCCTTCAGGACCGTGTCCGAGCCGGACTGGAGCGGCATGTGCAGCTGCGGCATCACGTTGGGCGTCTCGGCCATGGCGGCGATGACGTCGTCGGTGAAGTCGCGCGGGTGCGGGGAGGTGAAGCGGACGCGCTCCAGGCCCTCGATCTTCCCGCAGGCCCGCAGCAGCTTGCTGAAGGCCTCGCGGTCGCCGATGTCGGAGCCGTACGCGTTGACGTTCTGACCGAGCAGCGTGATCTCGGAGACGCCCTCGGAGACCAGGGCCTCGATCTCGGCGAGGATGTCGCCGGTGCGACGGTCCTTCTCCTTGCCGCGCAGCGCCGGGACGATGCAGAAGGTGCAGGTGTTGTTGCAGCCGACGGAGATCGAGACCCAGGCGGCGTAGGCGCTCTCGCGGCGGGTCGGCAGCGTGGAGGGGAACGCCTCCAGCGACTCGGCGATCTCGACCTGCGCCTCTTCCTGCACGCGCGCGCGTTCCAGCAGGACCGGCAGCTTGCCGATGTTGTGCGTGCCGAAGACGACGTCCACCCAGGGCGCCTTCTTCACGATGGTGTCCTGGTCCTTCTGCGCCAGGCACCCGCCGACCGCGATCTGCATGCCGGGCCGGGAGGCCTTCCTGGGCGCGAGGCGGCCGAGGTTGCCGTAGAGCCGGTTGTCGGCGTTCTCGCGCACCGCGCACGTGTTGAAGACCACCACGTCCGCGTCCCCGTCGGAGCCCTCGGGCGCGCGCACGTACCCGGCCTCCTCCAGCAGTCCGGACAATCGCTCGGAGTCGTGGACGTTCATCTGGCACCCGTAGGTACGGACTTCGTAGGTCTTGGGCACTGAGACGTCCACTGCCGGGCTCCGGTCGCTGCTGATGGTCATGGCTCAAGGGTAGGCGGTCCCGGGAACGCCTCGCGCAGGGCCGTGACGCCCCGGGGTGCGGGGTCCTCGAGGTGAGATCACCATGAGGAGCAGGTGGCCCATGGATTCCGTGACCCCGCGCAGAGCGCTGCGCGTCCTCGCCTTCGCCGCGGCCGTGCTCTGCACGCTGATCGTCGCCGCGGCGGCCACCGCGCGCGCCACGGTCGTCTCGGCGGGCTTCTACGGGTCGGTGCTGGACGAGGAGAAGGCGTACACCCGGCTGTACAACGAGGTCCTGGTCGATCCGCGGGCGGCGGCCGTGACCCGGAGTCTGCTGGCCGGGCTGCCGGTGCCGGAGGCCGTGGTGACCTCCAACATCAAGCTGGTGCTGCCTCCGGAAACGGTCCGGGAGCTCACCCAGGAGCAGATCGACGACGTCGTCGGGTACCTGCGCGGCGACCGCGACACCCTTGCCCTGTCCGTCGATCTGCGCCCGGTGCTGGACAACGTCGACGACCTTGCGCAGATCTACTTCGGCGATCTCGTCGCCTCCGTGCAGAACCGGGCCGAGCCGGACTTCGACGCGTTCTCGGCCGATCTGTCGGCCGCCCTGGAGAACGTCGTCGCGGGACGCGTCCCCGACTCGCTGCCCGCCCTCCCGCTCACCGAGGAGCAGGCCGCCCGGGCCGCCGAGCACGTCCTCGCCGCACTGCCCGAGGAGCGGCGGGCGGGCCTGCGGCCGGAGGTCGAAGCGGCCCTGCGCGACGGGGACATCGGTGCCGTGCTCGCCACCGTGGCGCCCATGGTGGTGTCCGAGCGCACCCACGCGGCGGTCGCCCGGCTGCGGACGCTCGCCGGGGGCAGCGAGTGGAACCTGGACCGGCCGCTGGACCTCACGGCCCTGCACGAGCTCCGGCCGTACACTGCGGTCGGGCTGGGGATCGTGGAGGCCGTCGCCGCCGCGCTGCTGGTCGTCTCCCTGGCGGTGCTGTGGGCCACCGGTTCCGCCGCGCCCGGCCGGCGCCCGATGCTGCTGGGCTGGGCCCTCGCCGCCGGTGGCCTGCTCACCGCCCTGGCCGTCGTCCTCGTACGTCTCGTCGGCGACGGCCGGATCGTCGATCCGGCGCCGAGCTGGCCGACCGGCCTCGCCCGCCTCGTCGACGACCTCCAGCGCACAGCCGTCGACGACATGACGGTCGCGGCCCTGGGCAGTGCCCTGGTCCCGCTGGTGGCGGGGGCGCTGCTGGCCGGTTTCGGGTGGGCTCTCCAGGTACGGCCCCGGCTGCGGACGGCGCCGGCGGCCGCGTACGCCCGTCCGCTGGCGGCCGGTGTGAGCGCCTTCGCGCTCGCCGGGCTCGTTCTGGTGCCGCTGGCCGCGCCCTCCGCGCCGCGCCGGTGCGAGGGCAGCGTGCGGCTGTGCGACCGGCCTTACGACGAGGTGGCCTTCCTGACCTCGCACAACGCCATGTCGACCACCGTCGACCGGTTCATCGGACCGCTCCAGGACCCGGCCATCAGCACACAGCTGGACGACGGGGTGCGGGCCCTCCAGCTCGACACGTACCGCTGGGAGCGGCCCGACGAGATCACCGCGCGGCTCGACGGGTCCGACTTCTCGGCCGAGCAGCGGGCGCTGATCGCCCACGTCGTCAACAAGGTCAACCCGCCGCGTGACGGGCTGTGGCTGTGCCATGCCGTGTGCCGGGCCGGTGCGGTCGAACTGGTGCCGGAGCTGCGGGAGATCGGCGACTGGATGCGCGAGCATCCGACCGAGGTGCTCACCCTGATCGTGCAGGACGCGATCTCGGGCGAGGACACCGCGAAGGCCGTCGCACAGGCCGGGCTCTCCGACCTCGTCTTCACGCCGGACGAGAATCCCGCGGAGCCGTGGCCGACGCTGGGCGACATGATCGACAGCGGTCGGCGGCTCGTCGTCTTCGCCGAGCAGGCGGACGGCCCGGCCGCGTGGTACCGGAACTTCTACCGCTACGGCATGGAGACGCCGTTCTCCTTCCGGCGTCCCGACCAGATGAGCTGTGTGCCGCACCGGGGCGGCACCGGCAAGCGCCTGTTCCTGCTCAACCACTTCATCACCGCGGGCGGCGGCAGCCGGCTGGACGCGGGCGAGGTCAACGCGCGCGACTACGTCCTGGACCGCGTCGAGAAGTGCGAGCGGGAGCGGGGCCGGCCGGTCAACTTCGTCGCCGTCGACTACACGACGATCGGCGACGCGCGCGGGGCGGTGGACGCGCTCAACGCCCAGCGTTGAGTGGCCGGGGCGGCCGACCACCCACACGATGGGAACAAAACATGACATATGACGCCGAGAGGATCTCATGTTCCACGCCACCCCACGGCACCGCGCCGCGACCGCGCTGTCCGCACTCGTCCTGGCCGCGGTGAGCGCGGCGTCGCTCGTCTCGTGCGGTTCGGACAGCGACGACGGCGGTTCCTCGTCCAGCGCCTCCGCCGCCGCCACGGCGTCCTTCTCCGGTTCGGCCGCGTCCGCCCTCGCCTCTCTCAAGGAGTCCGTCAAGGCGTCGGTCTCGGCCGCGTCCTCCTCCGCCTCGGCACAGGCCTCCGCATGGCTCGCCTCGGTGTCCGCGGAGACCGAGCGTGCCAACCAGGCCGCCAAGAACGCGCTGAAGGACGTCGAGGGCAAGGGCAACGCCACCGCCGACGTCTCCCTGACCGGCAAACCGCGCTCGGAGACGGCCGGCCTGCTCGCCCTCGTGGTGAACATCCGCAACAGCACGGACGAGACCGCCTCCTATGCCGTCCAGGTCGACTTCCGCGACCCCGACGGCAAGGTCGTCCAGACCCGGTACGTCGGCGCGGAGGACCTCAAGCCCGGCGCGAAGGCCCAGCCGCTCGCCGTCAGCACGGAACCGGCGGAGCCGAAACTGACCGCCGTGGTCGCGAAGGCGCAGCGCTACTGATCCGCGCGGGCGCCGCGCGGCCGGCCCGCACGCCTCACGGCTCGATCAGCCCCGCGCGGATCGCGTACCGGGTCAGCTCCAGCCGGTCCCGCATCCCGAGCTTGGCCAGCAGGTTCGCGCGGTGGCGTTCGACCGTCTTGGTGCTGATGAACAGCAGCTCGCCGATCTCCTTGGAGGTGTGCCCCTCGGCGACGAGTTTGAGGATCTCCTCCTCGCGCTCGGTGACGGCCCGCGCGGGCAGCGCGTCGCCCCGGTGCAGCCGGTCCAGATACGACCGTACAAGAGCGCGTTCCGCGCCCGGATAGACGAACGGCTCGTCGCGCACGGCGCTCCGGCAGGCCGCGACCAGGTCCCGGTCGGCGACGGACTTCAGCACATAACCGCTGGCCCCGGCCTTGAGCGCCTCGAAGAAGTACTGCTCGTTGTCGTACATGGTCAGGATGAGGATGCGCAGGCCGGGCAGTCGTCGCGACAGTTCGCGGGCCGCCTGGAGGCCGGTCATCCGGGGCATGGCGATGTCGAGGACGGCCAGATCGACCTCACGCGCGCGAGCCAGCTCGACGGCCTCCGCCCCGTCCCCGGCCTCCGCCACGACCGTGAGATCGTCCTCGCCGTCGAGGATCAGTCGTACGCCCCGTCGTACGAGGGTGTGGTCGTCGGCGAGCAGTACACGAACGGGGGTCATCGGTTCCCCCGAACGAGCAATCGAACATCCGTTCCCCCGTCCGGCGCTCCCGCCAGACTCAGCTCCGCCCCGATCAGCAGGGCCCGTTCCCGCATCCCCCGGATCCCGGCCCCTTCGGTGGCGTCCCCCAGCCCCTTGCCGTTGTCGCGTACGAGGAGTTCGACACCGTCCGCGACCCGCTGGAGCCGGATCTCGGCGCGGTCGGCGGCGGAGTGCCGTGCGGTGTTGGTGAGGCCCTCCTGAGCCACCCGGTAGAGCACGAGTTCCGACTCCTCGGTCAGGGGCGGCAGTCCGCCGGGGACGTGGTGGCGCACCGTCAGGCCGGGGGCACTGAACTCGCCGGCGAGCGCGCGCAGGGCGCTGGCCAGGCCCAGCTCCTCCAGGACGCCGGGGCGCAGCAGACGGGCGATGCGGCGGATCTCGTCGAGACCCGCGCGGGTGGCCTCCTGAGCCTGGCTCACCTCCTCACGCAGCTCCTCGGGGGCCCGGTCGGCGACGCGCTTGAGCTGGAGAAGGACCGCGGTGAGGGTCTGGCCGACCTCGTCGTGCAGCTCGCGCGCGACGTGGCGGCGTTCGCGCTCCTGCGCGGACAGGGCCCGGGCGGCTCCGGCGGCGCGCTCGGCCTCCAGTCGGTCGAGCATGGTGTTGTACGTCGTGATGAGCGCCGCCGCTTCGCTGGGACCGGCCACGGCCGCCCGGGCTCCGGGCCGCAGCAGGTCGGCGGCGGCCATGGCGTGGCCAAGCCGCCGCAGCGGGGCGAGGCCGATGCGCAGGACCAGCGCGTTGGCCGCCAGCAGCAGGGCAAGGCCCACGACCACGACGACCGCCTCGGCCGGGGTCACGGGGGTCGACACGGTGACCGGGCCCAGCAGCAGCGCGGCGGCGACGACCAGGCCGGCGGCGTTGAGCGAGAAGATCCGCCAGAACAGCGACACGTTGGTGTTCCCGCCCCTCTCCCTCCGCTCCCTCGGTGCCTGCGGGGCCAGCCTCGCCCTGCCCGCGTGCTCGCGTATATCCGTGACGCCACCCATGTCGCCACCGTACGGGGCGGTGGCAGCATGCAGATCCGGCTCCCGCGATCACCGACCATGAGGGGAAGAAACGTGTCTGCACCGCGCCTGAGGGCGACGCCGCTGCCGGGAATCGGGGTCCAGTACGACCTCGTGACCCGCGAACACCGCCATCTGTCCGTGGTGGCGCACCGCGACGGCGCGCGGACGGTGAGCGTGTACCAGGCAGACGACCCCGACTCCTGCGCGCAGTCGCTGCGGCTGACCGGGGCGGAGGCGGGCTCGCTGATCGACGCGCTGAAGCCGTCGCACCACAGCGCGAACCTCCTCTACACCACCGACCTGGGCCTGGTCGCCGAGCGCATCGAGGTCGCGGCGGCCTCGCTCTGGAACGGACGGCTGCTGGGCGAGACCCGGATGCGGACGGAGACGGGCGCCTCGATCGTGGCCGTGCTGCGGCGGGCGGCGGCGATCCCGTCCCCGGCGCCGGACTTCCGGCTCGCGGGCGGGGACACGGTCATCGTCGTCGGCACCCGTGAGGGCGTCGACGCCGCCGCGGCGATACTCGGGCGGGAGTGAGCGGACCGGTGCACTCCGCGGTTCTGTTGATCGAGTTCGGTTCCATCATCCTCGGCCTCGGCCTGCTGGGTCGGTTCGCGGCCCGGTTCCGGCTCTCCCCCATCCCCCTCTACCTGCTGGCCGGGCTGGCCTTCGGCGAGGGCGGGCTGCTGCCGCTCGGCGCGAGCGAGGAGTTCGTCGCGACCGGCGCCGAGATCGGCGTCATCCTGCTCCTGCTGATGCTCGGCCTGGAGTACTCGGCGGGCGACCTGGTCACCAACCTCAAGGCGCACTATCCGTCGGGCCTGGTCGACGCCGCCCTCAACGCCCTGCCGGGAGCGGCGGCCGCGCTGCTGCTGGGCTGGGGCCCGGTGGCCGCGGTGGTCCTGGCGGGCGTCACCTGGATCTCGTCGTCGGGCGTGATCGCGAAGGTCCTCGGCGACCTCGGCCGGGTCGGCAACCGGGAGACCCCGGTGATCCTCAGCGTGCTGGTCCTGGAGGACCTGGCGATGGCCGTGTACCTGCCGATCGTCACCGCGCTGGTGGCGGGCGCGGGGCTGGTGGCCGGGAGCGTGACACTGGCGATCGCACTGGGCGCGGCGGGCCTTGTGCTGTTCGTGGCGGTCCGCTACGGCCGCCTGATCTCGCGCTTCGTGTCGAGCGACGACCCCGAGAAGCTGCTCCTGGTGGTGCTGGGGCTGACGATCCTGGTGGCGGGCGTCGCCCAGCAGCTCCAGGTGTCGGCGGCGGTGGGCGCCTTCCTGGTGGGCATCGCGCTGTCGGGCGAGGTGGCGGAAGGGGCGCACACGCTGCTCAGCCCGCTGCGTGACCTGTTCGCCGCGGTCTTCTTCGTCTTCTTCGGCCTGCACACGGACCCGGCGAGCATTCCGCCGGTGTTGTTGCCCGCCCTCGCGCTGGCGCTGGTCACGGCCGCGACGAAGATCGCCACCGGGTACTGGGCCGCTCGGCGGGCCGGCATCTCCGAGAAAGGGCGCTGGCGGGCCGGTGGGGCACTGGTGGCCCGCGGCGAGTTCTCGATCGTCATCGCGGGCTTGGCGGTCGGCGCCGGCATCGAACCGTCCCTCGGCCCACTCGCCACGGCGTACGTCCTGATCCTGGTCGTCCTCGGCCCCCTGACCGCGCGCTACACGGAACCGCTGGCGTCGAGATGGACCGGGCGGGTCCGCGAGCGGCGGGAGGAGGCGGTGCGGGAGCCGTCCGTGGTCGAGTGAAGGGGGGATGGAAAGCGTCGGTGCTCGGCTGAGGGGGCGGGGGCAGGCTGGCCCGGGGACAGTCAGGTGGGCAGACCTCCGGACAGTCAGGTGGGCAGACCTCCGGACAGTCAGGTGGGCAGACCCCGGCACAGTCAGGTAGGCGGGCCGGGGAAAGTCGGATGGGCAGACCCCGGCACAGTCAGCTAGGCGGTCGGGGAAAGCCGGATGGGCAGACCCCGGGACAGTCAGCTCGGCAGGCCGGGGAAAGCCGGATGGGCAGACCCCGGGACAGTCAGCTCGGCAGGCCGGGGAAAGTCAGGCGGGCAGACCGTGGGCGGCCGGGTCAGGCCACCTCCTCCGGTGCCTGGTCGACGCCGTCCTCCGGCACCCAGCCCTGCCGCCGCAGCACCCCGGACACGTCCGGCGCCTCGTAGTGCTCCCCCTTCAGCACCTTGCCGTCGGCTCGGCGGGCCACACGCCCGTCGGGCCCCAGCTTGGTCATGTTGGAGCGGTGGATCTCGGCGATCACCGCGTCGAGATCGATGCCGTGGACAAGAGCGGTGCCGTACGCGACGTAGACCACATCGGCGAGTTCGTGGGCCAGCCGGTCCAGGGGGCCGTCCACGGACACCTCGGCCACCTCCGCGGCCTCCTCGGCCAGCAGCTCACCGCGGTGGGCACCCAACTCCGGCGACACCCTTGTCGGCGTGCTGCGGGCGTCGAGCCCCATGGCGAGATGGAACGCGCGGACGAGGTCGGCGGGCGAAGAACTCATGACGCGACCCTACCGACCACCACTGACACCACCCGAAGCCCACCGCTCGCCCCCCGCCGCTCACCGCCCACCCTGCCTCCGGCATCGGCACCGGCACCGGCACCGGCACCGGCACCGGCACACCCAACGCCCCCATCCCACCCCCCACCACACCCCCTGTGACCCCCACCCTGGCCAGCACCGCATCCGGCCTGGCAGGATCGCGCGCATGTCCAGCACGTTCCCCCGCATCAGCAGGAGCCGGGCGCTTCAAGGCGCGGCCGCCGGTTTCGTGGCCTTCGGGCTGCTGCTGTGGTGGCTGCTGCCGCTCGGCGAGGAGCCCCCCGGCGGAACGATCACGTTCAGCACGGGCTCGCGCGGCGGCGTCTACGAGGAGTACGGCAAACAGCTCAGCAACGAGTTCGCCAAGGACATGCCCGACCTGAAGGTCGAGCTGAAGACCAGCGCCGGCTCCCAGGACAACGTCTCGCGCGTGGCGTCCGGTGAGGCCGACTTCGCCATCGCGGCGGCCGACGCCGTCGAGACGTACACGCTCGACCACCCGGCCGAAGCCGCCCGGCTGCGCGGTGTCGCGCGGCTCTACGACGACTACGTGCAGCTGATCGTCCCGCCGGGCTCCGACATCCGGTCGGTCGCCGACCTGAAGGGGAAGCGGGTGGCCGTGGGACTGCCCAAGTCGGGAGTGCGGCTGATCGCCGACCGGGTGCTGGAGGCGGCCGGCATCGATCCGGGCAAGGACATCACGGCCCTGCCGTACGGCATCAACGACGCGTCCCAGCTCGGCCACACGTTCGACGCGTTCTTCTGGTCCGGTGGACTGCCGACCCGGGGGCTGCAGACGCTCGCCGCGAGCGAGTCCTTCAAATTCGTGCCGATAGGCAGCAGCCTGATCAGCAAGCTCCACACCCAGGGCGCGGCCACGCGCTACTACCGCCCGACCAACATCCCGGAGTCGACGTACGACGTCCAGGAGGGCTACTCGGTCCCGACGATCGCCGTCTCCAACCTGCTGATCACCCGCAAGGACCTCAACCCCCGCCTCACCGAGTGGCTGACCCGGACCGTCCTGCACAGCAGGGACAAGATCGGCGCCAATGTGCACTCGGCCCAGCTGGTCGATCTGCGCACGGCGATCTACACCTCACCGCTGCAACTCCACGACGGCGCCCGGCGCTACTACCGCTCGGTCAAGCCATAGGCAGCGTGACGCCGAGGCGGCACTACCGCCTGGTCAAGCCATAGCCACCATCACGCCGAAGCGGCACTACCGCTCGTTCCAGCCGTAGCCACCATCACGCCGAGGCGGCACTACCGCTCGTTCCAGCCGTAGCCACCGTCACGCCGAGGCGGCGCTCCGCGGGACCGTCACCGTCACCTTCAAGCCGTGCGGTTGGTGGTGCTCGTAGGAAATCGCGCCCCCACCCGCGGCCAGCAGCGCCCGTGAGATGGACAGACCCAGGCCGGAGCCCTTGATGTTCTGGTGGCGGCCGCTGCGCCAGAAGCGATCGCCCACCCGGGCGAGTTCCTCGTCGGTGAGGCCGGGGCCGTTGTCCCTGACGACGACGCTCACCGTCTCGCCGTTGGAGGAGACCGTCACCTCGACGCGCTCGCCCTCGGGCGTGAACTTCACCGCGTTGTCGATGACCGCGTCCAGCGCGCTGGACAGTGTGACCGGGTCGGCCCATGCGGTGGTCGGCGGGCACTCCCCGACCAGCGTCACACCCTTGGCCTCGGCGGTCGGCGCCCACGCCGCGACGCGTTCCTCCGCCAGCGCGCCGATGTCGGTGACGCGCAGGTCCGCATTGGTGTGTTCGGCCAGGGCGAGGTCGAGCAGGTCGTCCAGGACCTGCGCGAGGCGCTTGCCCTCCGTCTGGACCGAGGCGATCTCCTTGTTGCCCTCGGGGAGTTCGAAGGCGAGCAGTTCGATGCGCAGCAGCAACGCCGCGAGCGGGTTGCGCAGCTGGTGGGAGGCGTCGGCGACGAAGGCGCGCTGCTGCTCCAGGACGTCCTCGACGTTGTCCGCCATCTCGTTGAACGAGTGGGCCAGGCGCCGCAGTTCCGGCGGCCCGCCGGCGGCGGCGACCCTGGACTTCAGGCTGCCGCTCGCGATCGCGTGCGTGGTGGCGTCCAGGACGCGTACGGGCCGCAGCACCCAGCCGGTGAGCCGCAGGGCGGCCCCGACGGCCAGCAGCATCGCGGCCATCAGTCCCGCGCCGATGACCATCCAGTTGTGCAGGATCCGCGAACGCATCTCGCCGGTCGGCGAGTCGGTGACGACGACCGCGACGACGTCACCGTCCCTGATGACCGGGGACGCGACGACGAGCCGGGTGCGCTCCCAGGGCCAGATCTGATGCGGGTTCTGGCTGCGCCGGCTGAGCCGCGCCTCCTCGAACGCCTCGCGCACCTCGCCCGTCTCGGGGAGGAACCAGGTCGCCGGAGCGTTGGCCATGGGTACGTCGGTGCGGTAGAAGACGCCGACGCGGATGTCGTAGACCTCGTAGTAGCTCTCGAGTTCGCTCTCCAGCGTGTCCTGGCGCTCGTCGTCCGGTCCGGTCACGTACTGGGCGAGGGCCGCGAAGTGCGCGGTGTCGTCGATCCGGTCGACGACCACTTTCTGCTGCTGCGCCGAGGCCATGCCGATGCCGAGCGGAATGCCCAGCGCCAGCAGCACGGCCGCCATCAGCACGATGAGCAGCGGGAGGAGTCGTGTGCGCACCCGGGCCCGCTACGAGGAGGGGGCGACGAGCCGGTAGCCGACGCCGCGTACGGTCTCGATGAGGGCCGGCATGCGCAACTTGGCGCGCAGGGAGGCGACGTGGACCTCCAGGGTGCGCCCGGTCCCCTCCCAGCTGGTGCGCCAGACCTCGCTGATGATCTGCTCCCGGCGGAAGACCACGCCCGGGCGCTGGGCCAGCAGGGCGAGGAGGTCGAACTCCTTGCGGGTGAGCTGGACGACGGTGCCGTCGACGCTGACCTGACGGGTCGGCAGCTCGATGTGGACCGGCCCGAGGACCAGCGTGGTGTCGGCACCGCCCGGGGCGTCCTCGTGGGCGGTGCGGCGACTGACGGCGTGGATCCGGGCGAGCAGCTCTCCGGTGTCGTACGGCTTCACCACGTAGTCGTCGGCCCCGAGGTTGAGGCCGTGGATGCGGGAGCGGACGTCGGAGCGGGCGGTGACCATGATCACCGGGGTGCTGGTGCGCTTGCGGATCTTGCCGCAGACCTCGTAACCGTCCTGGTCCGGCAGCCCCAGGTCGAGCAGGACGACGCCGAAGCCGTCGCCTTCCGGGACGAGGGCCTGGAGGGCTTCTTCCCCGCTTCGGGCGTGTGTCACGTCGAACCCGTGCCGGGCCAGCACCGCGGACAGGGCGGCGGCGACGTGATTGTCGTCCTCGACGAGGAGCAGTCTCATCCGGCCCTCCTTCGCTTCATCAGCCGTACGATCTGGTTGTGTACAAAACGCGTGCACGCGCGCGCGTGCACGTTGCAGTCACGCTGATGGAGGAGGACGGCGTCAAGTGGGTTCCGGTTGCGGACCGCTTCCGTTACCCGGCCGATATGCGCCCTGCTCACAACTGCTACGACACGTGTCCGATTGCTATCGGATCGTGATGCTCAGATTCCCCTCAAAGGTAATGACGCAGGTCGCGTGGGGTCACTACTGTCCTCCGAAACCGAGGAGGACGGAGCCCGAGAGCGATGACCGAAGTATCGGTGGCCAAGGAAGATGTGGCCGCAACCGGCGAACTGGTCGTCCTGAAGAGCGTCAACAAGCACTTCGGCGCGTTGCATGTTCTCCAGGACATCGATCTGACGATCGCCCGCGGCGAGGTCGTCGTCGTCATCGGACCCTCCGGGTCCGGCAAGTCGACCCTGTGCCGCACCATCAACCGCCTGGAGACGATCGACTCCGGCACCATCGCCATCGACGGCAAGCCGCTGCCCGCGGAGGGCAAGGAGCTGGCACGGCTGCGGGCCGACGTCGGGATGGTCTTCCAGTCCTTCAACCTCTTCGCGCACAAGACCGTGCTCGAGAACGTGATGCTCGGCCAGATCAAGGTCCGCAAGGCGGACAAGAAGAAGGCCGAGGAGAAGGCCCGGTCCCTGCTCGACCGGGTCGGTGTGGGCAGCCAGGCGGACAAGTACCCCGCTCAGCTCTCCGGCGGCCAGCAGCAGCGCGTCGCCATCGCCCGGGCCCTGGCCATGGACCCCAAGGTCATGCTCTTCGACGAGCCCACCTCTGCGCTCGACCCGGAGATGATCAACGAGGTCCTGGAGGTCATGCAGCAGCTCGCCCGCGACGGCATGACCATGATCGTCGTCACCCACGAGATGGGGTTCGCCCGTTCGGCGGCGAACCGAGTGGTCTTCATGGCGGACGGCCGCATCGTCGAGGAAGCTGTGCCCGACCAGTTCTTCAGCGCTCCGCGCAGCGACCGCGCCAAGGACTTCCTGTCCAAGATCCTGCACCACTGACAGCGACCACAGGCAGGGACCACTGACAGGGACCACCGACAGGGACCGCTGGCAACGATCGCTGACAGCGACCGCCGACAACGACCGCTGACAACGCATCAGACTCGCGTCACCCGCCTCGACGGCTCACATCTCTCATCACACAAAGGATGTTCACCATGAAGCTCCGCAAGGTCACCGCCGCGGCCGCCGCTGCGCTCGTCCTCTCGCTGACCGCGACCGCGTGCGGCGGGGACGACAACGACAGCGACACGGGCTCCGGTTCCGGCGGCGGCGGCAAGATCAAGATCGGCATCAAGTACGACCAGCCCGGTCTCGGCCTCAAGGAGCCCGACGGTTCCTTCTCCGGCTTCGACGTGGACGTGGCGACGTACGTGGCCAAGGAGCTCGGCTACGAACCCAACCAGATCGAGTTCGTCGAGACCAAGAGCGCCGACCGCGAGAACGCGCTGGCCCGCGGTGACGTCAAGTTCATCGCCGCGACCTACTCGATCAACGACGAGCGCAAGCAGAAGGTCGACTTCGCCGGCCCGTACCTGCTGGCCCACCAGGACCTGCTGGTCAAGGCGGACTCCGACATCGCCAAGGGCACCGACCTCAACGGCAAGAACCTGTGCTCGGTGACCGGTTCGACCTCGGCGCAGAACGTCAAGAACGACATCGCACCGAAGGCCAACCTGAAGGAGTACAGCGGCTACTCCGAGTGCATCGCGGCCCTCCAGAGCGGCACCGTCGACGCCGTCACCACCGACGACTCGATCCTCGCCGGCTTCGCCGCCCAGTCCCAGTACAAGGGCAAGTTCAAGCTCGCCGGCCTCAAGCTGAGCAACGAGAACTACGGCATCGGTGTGAAGAAGGGCGACACCGCGACCGTCGACAAGATCAACAAGGCCCTCGAGAAGATGGTCAGCGACAAGTCCTGGGACAAGGCCGTCCAGGACAACTTCGGTCCCGCGAACTACAAGAACGAGCCCGCCCCGAAGATCGGCGTGATCGTCAAGTAAAAGCGCAACGGTCCTCCGGCGCGCCGCCGTCCACCGCGATGTCGGCGGCGGCGCGCCGTGCCGTCCACGTACGCCACCCACCCCGGAAGCGCGGGACATCGTGTTCGACTTTCTCTCCGACTATGACAACCCGACCCTGCTGGGCGCCTTCTGGATGACGGTGAAGCTCACGTTCTTCTCCGGCATCGGCTCCCTGGTCTGGGGCACCCTGCTGGCCGCGATGCGGGTCAGCCCGGTGCCGCTCATGCGTGGGTTCGGCACCGCCTACGTGAACATCGTCCGGAACATCCCCCTGACGGTGATCATCCTGTTCTGCTCGCTGGGTCTCGCGGACATCTTCCACGTGACACTGGGCGCCGCGGACTTCAAGATCCAGGGCTTCCGGCTGGCGATCCTGGGCTTCACCGCCTACACCGCGGCCTTCGTCTGCGAGGCGCTGCGCTCCGGCATCAACACGGTGCCGATGGGCCAGGCCGAGGCGGCCCGCGCGATCGGCCTGAACTTCACCCAGACCCTGCGGCTCATCGTGCTGCCGCAGGCCTTCCGCGCGGTCATCGGCCCGCTGGCCAACGTGCTGATCGCGCTGACCAAGAACACCACCGTGGCCGCCGCGATCGGCGTCGCCGAGGCCGCGTACCTGATGAAGGAAATGATCGAGAACGAGGCTCAGACGCTGCTGATCGGCGGGGTCTTCGCCTTCGGTTTCGTGGTACTGACCCTGCCCACCGGCCTGTTCCTCGGCTGGCTGAGCAAGCGACTGGCGGTGAAGCGATGAGCTCGGTCCTCTACGACACTCCGGGCCCCCGCGCCAAGCGGCGCAATGTGATCCTCTCGGTGGTCTTCGTCGCCCTGATCCTGCTGCTGGCGTGGTGGGTCTGGTCGGCGCTGGACGACAAGGGCCAGCTGGAGTGGTCCCTGTGGAAGCCGTTCACCCAGTCGGAGGCCTGGACGACCTACCTCCTGCCGGGCCTCGGCGAGACCCTCAAGGCGGCGGCGCTCGCCATGGTGATCGCCCTCCCGCTCGGCGCGGTCTTCGGCATCGCCCGCCTCTCGGACCACCGCTGGGTGCGAGGTGTGGCCGGCACGGTGGTCGAGTTCTTCCGCGCCATCCCGGTCCTGCTGCTGATGCTGTTCGCCAACGAGGTCTACGCCCGCTCGACGGACGTCGGCACCGAGAACCGGCCGCTCTACGCGGTCGTCACCGGCCTGGTGCTCTACAACGCCGCGGTCCTCGCCGAGGTCGTCCGGGCCGGCATCCTCGCGCTGCCCAAGGGGCAGACGGAGGCGGCCCAGGCGATCGGCCTGCGCAAGAGCCAGACGATGACCCTGATCCTGCTTCCGCAGGCGGTCACCGCGATGCTCCCGGCCATCGTCAGCCAGCTCGTCGTCATCGTGAAGGACACCGCACTCGGCGGCGTCATGATCGGCTTCACCGAGCTGCTCAGCGAGCGCGCGACCCTCGCGGCGAACTACGCCAACGTCATCCAGAGCTTCGTCGTCGTGGCGATCATCTACATCATCGTCAACTTCCTCCTCACCAGCTTCGCGAGCTGGCTGGAGAAGCGGCTGCGGCGCAGCAAGAAGAGCACGGGCGCGGTGCTCGGCGCCGATGACGTCGACGACATCAACGCCGGAGAGGTCGGCGGCAGCTTCGCGACCGGAGCCTCCGCCTGACGTTCCGTCAACCGCATGGCTGACGTCCCGTCAAGTGACAGGTGGGACACGGAGGGCAGCGGCATGATCGCCACTGCCCTCCGTCACTTGACGCAAGCACCGGCAATGGGTTGCATACGTTCTGTGATCGTGCACCCTGCTCCAACCCTCTGTTCACCCACGTCCCCCAGGACGCCGCGACGGGCAGGGGGCGCCTCGCCGTGGACCCGGTGATCATCGTCGGAGCGGGGCCCGTCGGGCTCACGCTCGCCCTCGCCCTGGCCCGTCAGGACGTACCGTCCGTCGTCCTGGACGAGGGCCCCGGCAAGGACGAACCCCGCCTGGCCCGCACGGCCGTGCTCCGCGAGGACACCGCCGCCCTGATCGAGCGGTTGACCGGCGTCGCGCTCGACGGGGTCGGCTGCCACTGGGCCGGATGGCGGTCGTTGCGCCGCAAGCAGGTGATGCGCGAGGTCGCTTTCGACGACCCGGCGGAACCGGCGCCCCTGCACATCGCCCAGCACGTCCTGACCGGCCTGCTGCGCGAGGCTCTCGCCGACGAACGCCTCGTCAAACTCGCCGTCGACAGCCGTCTCGACTCGGTCGAGCAGGAGGTCTCCGGCGTCACCGCCCACACCCGCGGCCCCCAGGGCACCTGGTGGCGCGGCAGTTTCCTGGTCGGCTGCGACGGCCCGCGCTCCACGGTCCGCAAACTCCAGGACATCCGCTTCCCCGGCCGCACCGCGGTGGAGCGGCACGCCGTCGCCGCGCTGCGCACGGAACTTCCGTGGGAGGGCCAGGCGTTGCTCCATCGGATGCCACCGTGGCGCACGTCCGGACCGTCGGCCGGAGAGGTCACCGCGCGCCCGCTGCCGGACGGGGTGTGGCGCCTGGACTGGCTGCTGCCGCCGGGCAAGGACCTGGTCACGCCCGAGCTGCTGGTGTCCCGCGTCCGGGAGACCCTCACCGGCTGGACAGGCGGCCCGACACCGTCGTACGACCTCCTCGACACCGGCGTGCACACCGTCCACCACCGTCTCGCGCGGCGCTGGCGGCTCGGCCGGGTCTTTCTCGCCGGGGACGCGGCGCATCTGCTCGGCGCGCTCGGCACCCAGGGGCTGGACGAAGGGCTCAGGGACGCCGACAACCTCGCCTGGAAACTGGCGCTCGCCTGGCACCACGGCCCGCACGAGGCGCTCCTCGACAGCTACCAGGCCGAGCGGCGCGCGGTCGTCGCCGCCCGGCTGCGCGCCGCCGACCAGGCCCTGCCGCTGCTGCGCGGCGGAGGCGGACTGCGCGCCTACGTCCCCGGCTCGGCCCGGGGCCACGACGCGCTGCTCGCCGACGGCCATCTGGGGCGCGGCGCCCTGGGTGCGCCGGGGGCGTACGCCGGCTCCCCGCTGGCGCCCCAGCACCTGGAGGCCGAGGCGCCCGTCGACACGGCTCCGGGCGCGCCGGTCGCCGATGTACGCGTCACCGCCGAGGACGGTTCGTTCGTACGACTCCGGGACCGGCTCGGCCGCGGGGCGCTGCTCGTCGTACTGATCGCGCCGGGGACCGGTGTGTGGGACCGCAAGCACTGGGTGACGGCCGGCGTCATGCCGCGCCTCGCGGCCGCGGTGACGGCGCTGCCGCACCCCGCCGAGCTGCTGGTCGCGGAGAGTTACCCCGGGGCGGCGGCGCACAGCGTCCTCCTGGTACGCCCCGACGGCCACCTCGTGACCGCGCTGAGCGGAGTCCGGCCCGCCGACCTGTACGCGGCGGCGGAGGCGACGGTGGGCGGACCGACACGGACGGAGGCCGAGGCCGGGTCGCGCTGAGACGGGGTCGCGCTGGGGCGGGATCCCGCTGAGGCGTGCTCCGGGCGGGGGCGCCCAGGGGGGTGCCGGGGGCCGGGGTGGCCGGGAGCTGGGTGTCCGTGGATGCCGAAGGGTGCCGGAGGGTGCCGGGGGAATCGTGTGCGGTGTCGGTCATGGTGCGGAGTTCGCACGAGCGTGCGTTCCACATAGTGACGGTGAGTTGACCGTTCTGCACCGTCATGCTGTACTCCGCACCATGACCGACACCTGTGTGCGCCTGTGGCGGAGGGTCCATATGGACCTGGTCCGCTACGCGGGCTGCGTGTGTCGTCCGTCCTGCTGATTCGCCTCCCCTTCTCCGCGCGTGCCGTGCCCGTGGTGCCGTCGCGCGCATTCCGCGAACGCTCTTCAGGACGGTTCCCGTGTCTGTCTCCCCCGCTCCCGTTTCCCCCGCAGTGTCGGCGGCGCCCACGCAGGCCGGCCTTCTCGCCTTCGTACGACGCACAGCCGCCGACACCGAGTTGATCTCCGCCCTCCCGCTCGACCCGGAGGGTCGCACCTGGGTACGTCTGGAGGGGCCCGGCGGCAGTGAGGCGTGGCTGATCGGCTGGCCACCCGGCACGGGCACCGGCTGGCACGATCACGCCGAGTCCGTCGGCGCCTTCGTGACGGCCGCCGGCGAGCTCAAGGAGAACTCGCTGGCCGCCCGGCTGCCCGCCGACGGCTGGCGGACCCTGGAACTCACCGACGGCGTGGACAGGGAACGACGGCTGTCGGCCGGCAAGGGACGCTCCTTCGGGCAGCACCACGTCCACGAGGTGCTCAACGAGGCTCCGGACGAGCACGCGATCTCGGTCCACGCCTACTACCCGCCCCTGCCGCAGATCCGCCGCTACAGCCGCGCCGGGCAGATCCTGCGCCTGGAGCACGTGGAGCGTCCGGAGGACTGGCAGTGAGCGGAACACCCGAACACCCCGTCGGCATCGACGAGTTGCTGGAGCAGGTACGCGACGGCTACGACCGGGTCGAGGCGCGGGAGGCATACGACGCCGCCCGGCGCGGCGAGGCACTGCTGGTGGACATCCGCTACGCCGCCCTGCGCGACCGGGACGGACTGATCCCCGGCGCGCTTGTCGTCGAGCGCAACGAACTGGAGTGGCGCCTCGATCCGCGCGGCAGCCATCGCGCCCCCGAGGCGACGAGCCACGACCTGCGGGTCGTGGTGATCTGCAACGAGGGCTACGCCTCCAGCCTGGCGGCCGCATCCCTGCACCGGTTGGGGTTGCACCGGGCCACGGACCTGGTGGGAGGGTTCCAGGCCTGGCGGGCATCGGGGTTGCCGGTGACGCCGGTCGCCGACGTCCGCGATACCGCCGAGGCGACCGAGGCGGCTCAGCGGATGTCGGGGCCGCAGTAGAGCGGGGCCGTGTCGGGGGTGGCTTGGAGCGCCATGTCGGGGTGCCTTGCAGCGCCATGTGACGTTGCTTTTGCCGGCCGGAGGGGGTTGCTCCGGGCCGCCCCAAGTCCCCTCGACGCCGGCCTCAGACCGCCCTGGCCTACCTCAAACCCCCGGAACCCGCCTCAGAACCCCTCCCCCTCCAAGAACTCCGTCTCCTGGCCCTCCTCTTCGAGCGCCTGACGCACCACTCGCAGCGCCATGCCCTCGGGATACCCCTTGCGGGCGAGCATCCCCGCGAGGCGGCGCAGCCGTTTGTCCCGGTCGAGGCCACGCGTGGCACGCAGCTTGCGGTCGACCAGCTCCCGCGCGGTCGCCTCCTCCTGCTCGGAGTCGAGCTGTGAGACGGCTGCCTCGATGAGCGTGGAGTCCACGCCCTTGGTCCGCAGCTCCTGGGCGAGCGCACGCCGGGCGAGCCCCCGGCCGTGGTGCCGGGACTCCACCCAGGCGTCGGCGAACGCACTGTCGTTGATCAGTCCGACCTCCTCGAACCGCGACAGCACCTCCTCCGCCGCCTCGTCCGGAATCCCCTTCTTGCTCAGGGCGTCCGCGAGTTGCTTGCGGGTGCGCGGGGTCCCGGTCAGCAGGCGCAGACAGATCGCCCGCGCCCGCTCGACCGGGTCCGCTGAAGGCTCCCCCTTCTCGGCCCTCGACGAGGAAGGGGTACCTCCGTCCTCGGCGGACGGGTCTCCGGACGGTTCGCCGCGCGACTCTCCGAAGCCACGCCGACGGCGCCCACGTCCCCCGCGTGAGCCACCCTCGCCGCGTGTCCCCCTGCCGCCGCGGCGTGAGCCGCCGTCGGCGGTGCCGGTTCCGTAGGCGGAAACGCCCTCCGGCCACTCGTCGCCGACCGACATGCCCTCGCCCGGCGCGCCGTCCGGCATGCCGCCGCCGTACTCCCCGTCCGTGCCGTACGGCGGCGCGCCGCCATGTCCCCCGTGACTGTCCTGGGCCGCTGCGGCGCCACCGGCACCCCTGCCCCGGTCGCGCGGAGCGTCCGGGTAGGCGTACTCGGCCCAGTCGGTTCGCCGTGTCACCGCATCAGCTCTTGGCTGCGGCGGCCTTGGTCTTGGCCGTCTTGGCCGCCGCCGGTGCGGGAACCGTCTTCGCGGCGTCGTCCGCGGGGGTGGCGACCGCCGCGTCCGCGCCCGGCTCTGTGGTGGGCTCCTCGGGACGGACGCCGACGCCCAGCTTCTCCTTGATCTTCTTCTCGATCTCGTTGGCGAGGTCGGGGTTGTCCTTCAGGAAGTTGCGGGCGTTCTCCTTGCCCTGGCCGAGCTGGTCGCCCTCGTACGTGTACCAGGCGCCGGCCTTGCGCACGAAGCCGTGCTCCACGCCCATGTCGATCAGGCCGCCCTCGCGGCTGATGCCCTGGCCGTAGAGGATGTCGAACTCGGCCTGCTTGAAGGGCGGCGCGACCTTGTTCTTGACGACCTTGACTCGGGTGCGGTTACCGACCGCCTCCGTGCCGTCCTTCAGGGTCTCGATGCGGCGGATGTCGATACGCACCGAGGCGTAGAACTTCAGCGCGCGGCCACCGGTCGTGGTCTCCGGGGAGCCGAACATCACGCCGATCTTCTCGCGGAGCTGGTTGATGAAGATCGCGGTGGTCTTGGACTGGTTGAGCGCGCTGGTGATCTTCCGCAGGGCCTGGCTCATCAGCCGGGCCTGGAGGCCGACGTGGCTGTCGCCCATCTCGCCCTCGATCTCCGCGCGCGGGACGAGCGCGGCGACGGAGTCGATGACGATGAGGTCGAGGGCGCCGGAGCGGACCAGCATGTCCACGATCTCCAGGGCCTGCTCGCCGTTGTCCGGCTGGGAGAGGATCAGGTTGTCGATGTCGACGCCGAGCTTGCGCGCGTACTCGGGGTCGAGGGCGTGCTCCGCGTCCACGAAGGCGACCTGGCCGCCGGCCTTCTGGGCGTTGGCCACCGCGTGCAGGGTCAGTGTGGTCTTACCGGACGACTCCGGTCCGTAGATCTCGACGACACGGCCGCGCGGCAGGCCGCCGACGCCGAGGGCCACGTCGAGCGCGGTCGACCCGGTCGGGATGACCTCGATGGGCTCCTTCGACCGCTCGCCCATGCGCATGACCGCGCCCTTGCCGAATTGCCGTTCAATCTGTGCGAGCGCGGCATCCAGGGCCTTCTCGCGGTCGGTTCCTGCCATGGGTTCCACCCGATTTGCTTGAGTCGATCGCTTCACGTGAAAGACGCTAACGCCTGCCACTGACAATGGGCCCCGACGCCCGTCCGGCCTGTGGATAACTCGGGCACTTATCTACCTGAACCGTGCCGAAATGCCCACCGTGGGTCCTTCTCGGGCCTCGCCCGCGCCTCCATGAGAATGGATGTTCGATTTTCGTGTCAAGCGCACCACGCGGCACCGAGCGGCTCTTCCGAGCCTACGTCCGAGGCCCGACAGCGACCGGGATTCCGAACCGCGTTTCCGAGCCTCCGTGCCTGCGACTCCCCCACACGTCCGGCCCTCCGCCCTTCCGACTCCCCCTCACGTCCACCCCTCCGCGCCTCCCATACCTGCCGCCATGGCCACCTACGACACCCTCGGCACGGCATACGCCCGGCCCCGCCGTCCCGATTGCCGCATCGCCGCGCAGATCCACGCCGCGCTCGGGGACGCCACGGACGTGGTCAACATCGGGGCGGGCGCCGGTTCCTACGCGCCTCCCCAGACGGTCCTCGCGGTCGAACCCAGCCGCGTCTTGATCGACCAGCGCCCGGCGGGAGCCGCACCAGCCGTGCAGGCCGTCGCGGAGAGCCTCCCGTTACGCGACAACGCCGCAGACACCGTCATGGCCCTGCTGACCGTGCGCCCCTGGACGGACCCTGCGCACCGAGATCAGCGAACTGCGCAGGCTACGACGACCTGAGAACCGGCCGTTGACGCACGCGCTGTGCCGAGTCGCTCACCCGCGAGGCGATCGACGTCGGGTACCGGATGGCCGTGGCCGACCGGCGTCTGTCACCCACCGCCTAGGAGCCGGTACCGCCCTGGGGGTCCCGGTCCTCCGATCGCCGTGACCAGAGATCGCGCGCCCGCTTGAACAGGCCGGACTCCGGCACCTGTCGCCGGTGGCCGTGCACGCGCGGGTCGTCCGTGACGTCGTACCGCTTCACGTACGCCCCCAGGAACGCCTGGAGCGTGGCGACCGCCGGGATGGCGATCAGCGCGCCGACGGCGCCGAGGAGGGCCGTGCCGGCGATGACCGAACCGAAAGCGACGGCGGGGTGGACGTCGACGGTCTTCGAGGTCAGCTTGGGCTGGAGCATGTAGTTCTCGAACTGCTGGTAGACCACGACGAAGATCAGCACCCACAGCGCATACCAGGGATCGACGGTGAACGCGATCAGCATCGGCAGGGCACCCGCGAGATACGTGCCGATGGTCGGGATGAACTGCGAGACCAGACCCACCCAGACGGCGAGCACGGGCGCGTTGGGCACCTCCAGCGCCTGCAACAGGATGTAGTGGGCGATGCCGGAGATCAGCGCCATCACACCACGCGAGTACAGATAGCCGCCGGTCTTGTCGACCGCGATCTCCCAGGCGCGCAGCACCTCGGCCTGCCGGGCGGGCGGCAGGACGGAGCAGAGCGCGCGGCGCAGTCGCGGGCCGTCCGCGGCGAAGTAGAACGAGAACAGTGTGATCGTCAGCAGTTGGAAGAGGCCCCCGAGGACCTGGGCGGACAGGTCCAGGACACCGGTGGCGCTGTTCTGCACGTAGTTGCGCAGCCAGTCGGACTTGAGCAGGCCCTCCTGGACGTCGATCCGCTTCAGATCGGTGTGGAAGTGCGTGTTGATCCAGCTGATGACGGAGTCGATGTAGTCGGGGAAGTCCTCGACGATCTTGATGATCTGCCCCGCGAGCATCGACCCGAGCAGGGTGATGAACCCGGCGGACACGATCATCACGGCGAGGAAGACGAGGAAGGTGCCGACCCCCCGGCGTATGCCGCGCGACGCCATCCAGCTCACCGCGGGTTCGATGGCCAGGGCCAGGAAGAACGCGATGAGGATGTTGATCAACAGTCCGGTGAGCTGGTGGAAGGCCCATGTGCTCAGCTGGAAGGCGGCATAGAGACCGAGGGTGAGCACCACTGCACGCGGCAGCCAGCGCGGCATGCGCGCGTTCGCCCCGGCGACGCCGTCAGCCGGGGGCCGGGCGGGCGGCGTCGTACCGAACGGGGAAGCGTGCTGGGGGACCTCGTCGGTCTCGTCAGTGGGTGCCACGGTGCAAGTTTCGCCTACCCCGCTGACAATCCGCTGCCACCCTGCGATCTTCGTGACCCGTCAGCGCTCCACCTGTGGCACGTTCATGACCGGCGGGCACTCGTCCCGCGGCACGCGCATGACTCGTCAACGCTTCTCTTCGGGCACGTTCATGACGCCGCACACCACGCGCCACACGTCCTTGGCGTCCCAGCCGGCGTCCAGCGCCTCGTACACCGTGCGCCCACCGAGCTCCGCCATGACGTGGTCGCGCGCGAAGGAGTCGTCGTACCCCGGACCGAAATGGTCCGCCATCCGCTGCCAGAAGACCGTCAACCGCATGCCTCCAGTATCCCGCCCCTGAGGGTGGGCCTCGGCCGGTACCGCTTGCCGAGACCGCTTTCCGCCCTACGGTCTGTCGCATGGCCGAAACAGGAGCTTCCCCACTCCCCCCGACGCCCCCGGCGCACTCCCCGCTCTTCCGCGCCGAGCACTTCGTCTGGCTCACCGCGCGCGTGCTGGAACAGCGCCGCTTCGCCCACCACTTCCTGCACGGCGAAGCCGACCCGGTGGAGACCGCGCTGGACGCCTACCGCAACGAGGACGGCGGGTACGGCCATGCGCTGGAGCCCGATCTGCGCGGCCCGGTCAGCCAGCCCCTGCACACCGAGCACGCCCTCCGTGTCCTGGACGCCATCGGGCGCTGCGGCGGCCAACGGGTGGAGCGCGTCTGCCGCTATCTGACGTCGGTCTCCACCGCGGACGGCGCCCTGCCTACGGTCCGTCCCGGCCAACGCGGCTACCCCACGGCCCCCTCCATCCCGATCCTGGACGAGCCGCCCAGCGCGCTCCTCGCGACCGGCCCGGTCGTCGGTCTGCTGCACCGCAACGAGGTGTGGCACGCCTGGCTGTTCCGCGCCACGGACTTCTGCTGGCAGGCCGTCGAGTCCCTGCGGGAGTCCCACCCCTACGAGATCCAGGCCGCCGTGGCCTTCCTGGACTCCGCTCCCGACCGCCCACGCGCGGAGGCCGCCGCGGACCGGCTGGGCCGCTTGGTGCGCGAAACCCGACTGGCGGTCCTGAACCCGGGGCACCTCGACAGCCACCCGGTCCCTCCCGGCTACGCCCCGGGCGAGCACCACTTCCCGCACGACTACGCCAGGACGCCGTACTCGCTCGCGCGCGCGTGGTTCACGGACGAGGAGATGGAGCGCTCCTTGGACTTCCTGGCAGCCGCGCAGCAGGAGGACGGCGGCTGGCCGATGCGCCGACGCCCCTGGACGCCCGGCGCCGCGCTGGAAGCCCGCCCCATGGTGACGATCGAGGCGCTGCGCACGCTCAGGGCGTACGGCCGCTCGATCGGCTGAGCTCACCCGCCGACGGCTCGGACGCCCGCCGTCACCACCACGGCCGCCGCGACGACGAGCAGGAAGGGCGCACGCAGCACGAGCGCCACCGCCGCAGCGGCGACCCCCGCGAGCCTCGCGTCCAGCACCAGCTCACGTCCGTCGGCGAAGGTCTGCTGTGCGGTGAGGGCGGCCAGCAGGGCAACCGGCAGCAGCGCGGCCAGCCGCCGTACCAGAGGCCGCTCCAGGGCGCCCGCGGGAACGAGCAGCCCGGCAAGCTTGACGGCGTAACAACCCACGGCCGTGACACCGATCGCGATCCAGACGTTCACCGTTCCCCCTGACGCCCCTGACGACGGCGCTCTACCCGCCCCTGATGTCCCTGCCGACGGCCCTCCGCCCACAGCACGACGGGAGCCGCGAGGGCGGCCGCCAGAACGGGGACCCCGGCGGGCAGCACGGGCAGCAGCCCGAGCCCCAGCAGCACGGCGAGGCCGGCGGCGGACCGCTCGGTGGTGCTCTTCAGCATCGGCGCGAGCAGCGCCAGGAACACGGCGGGCCCGGCGGCGTCGATCCCCCAGGCGTCGGTGTCTCCGACGGCCTCGGCACCCAGCGCGCCCAGCAGGGTGGTGAGGTTCCACAGCACGTACAGGCTGAGCCCGGTGACCGCGAACCCGATCCGCACCTGCCGCGGCCCGGTCTGGGCCAGCGCGACGGCCGCCGTCTCGTCGATCACCCACTGGGCGGCGAACGGCCGCACCGCGCGCGGAAGGGCCAGCAGCTGCGACAGCCGAAGTCCGTAGAAGGCGTTGCGCACACCGAGGAAGAACGCCCCGGCGGCCGCGGTCAAGGGATTGCCCCCGGCGGCCAGCGCCCCCACGAGGGCGAACTGGGACGCCCCGGTGAACACCAGAAGGCTGAGCGCACACGTCTGCAACAGCGTGAGCCCGCTCCCCGCCGAGGTCACCCCGAAGGCGAACCCGGAGAGCCCTACGGCAACCCCGACCCCGAGGGCGTCCCGTACGACGGCGGCATCCGCCTTCCCTCCACCACCGGCGCGTATGCCTCCGAAAGCGGTCTGTCCCGCAGCCGTCTGTTCTTCCGCTGTCTGTTCTTCCGCTGTCTGTTCTTCCGCTGTCCGTTCTGCCACGCGTCGGACGCTAGAAGGTTCCCGACCGCACGTCTTGTACGTTCTTGCGCTCGCGCTGATAGGCCCCCGGAGGCACGCCGACGATCCGCGCGAAGTGCCGATTCAGATGCGGCTGATCGGTGAACCCCACGGCAACGGCGGCCTCCGCCGGCGACGTGCCCCCGTCCAGGAGGAGCCGGGCGCGGCGCACGCGCGCGTCGGTGAGCCAGGCGTGCGGCGGCATCCCGTACATGTCCCGGAAGGCCCGCAACAACGCGAACGACCCGACACCGAGCTCCTGCGCCAGGCCGTCCAGGCTCGGCGGCTCGGCCATCCGTTCCTCCAGCACCTCACGCGCGCGTACCGCCATCCGCGCCCCCGCCGTCCGGACCTCCCGCTGCGGCAGCGGCCCACCGTTGAGCCGCAGCAAGCGGGTCACGGCGACCCTGAGCAGCGTGTCGGCGGCCAGGGCGTTGCCCTCGTCGGCGGCCCGCAGTACCTGGTGCACCAGACCGACGCTGTACGGATCGTCGACGACCGGGGCGACGAATCCCGGCGTCCCCCGTAGGGACGTGGTCTCGGCGGCGATCCCGGCCACGACCTCGGGCGACGGATACACGGCCCCGTACCGCCACCCCTCGGGAACTCCGGCCCGCCCGGTGTGCGGCGTGTCCGGATCGACCAGCGCAAGCGCCCCGGCCCCCGCGTACCGATCGGCGCCCCGGTAGTGAAAGACCTCCACACCGTCCGCGATGGCGGCGATCACGAAGTTCTCATGCGTGTGCCGCACAAAGTTCTTCCGCACATACCGGGCCCGCAGCAGATCGACGCCGGGCAACT
>NZ_QFRX01000001.1:3042518-3068801 GCF_003143935.1 Streptomyces sp. Act143
GCGTACCGCCAGTGCCGCGCCCGCTCACCCGAACCTGCCATACACCCCATTCTCCGCCACCCCCGCACCCCCGCACCCCCGCACCCCCGCACCCCCGCATGCCCGCATGCCCGCATGCCCGCATGCCCGCACGCGGCGATAGATGACCGCGCATGCCGCACACCCCCACCGCACCCGCCCGAACCCCCAGCTCAGCCCAGTTGTCAGTCCCCGGGTGCAGGATGGACGCATGGTCAGCTCCGCACGCCGAGCCCTGGACGGCTTCTCCCCCGCGACCCGCGGCTGGTTCACGGGCGCCTTCGACGCGCCCACCGCGGCCCAGGCAGGCGCGTGGACAGCCATCAAAGAGGGCTCGGACGTCCTCGTGGTCGCCCCCACCGGCTCCGGAAAGACCCTGGCCGCCTTCCTCGCCGCCTTGGACGACCTGGCCTCCACGCCCCCACCCGCCGATCCCAGGAAGCGCTGCCGCGTCCTGTACGTCTCCCCCCTCAAGGCCCTCGCGGTCGACGTGGAGCGCAATCTCCGCAGCCCCCTCACCGGCATCCGCCAGGAATCCGTCCGCCTGGGCCTGCCCGAGCCCGAGGTCAAGGTCGGCATCCGCTCCGGCGACACCCCGGCGGCCGAGCGCCGCGCCCTGTCCACCCGCCCGCCGGACATCCTGATCACCACCCCGGAGTCCCTGTTCCTGATGCTGACGTCGGCGACCCGCGATGCGCTGACCGGCATCGAGACGGTCATCCTCGACGAGGTCCACGCGGTGGCGGGCACCAAGCGAGGCGCCCACCTGGCACTGTCCCTGGAGCGCCTCGACGAGCTCCTCCCGAAGCCGACCCGCCGCATCGGCCTCTCCGCGACCGTCCGCCCGGTCGACGAGATCGCCCGCTACCTCTCCCCCCGCCGCAAGGTGGAGATCGTCCAGCCGAAGACGGACAAGGAGTTCGACCTCTCCGTGGTGGTCCCGGTGGAGGACCTCGGCGAACTGGGCGGCTCTCCCGTGGCGGACAGCGCGGACGGCACGGACGGCGGGGAACGCCCCTCGATCTGGCCGCACGTCGAGGAGCGCATCACCGACCTCGTCCAGGCCCATCGCTCCACCATCGTCTTCGCCAACTCCCGCCGCCTGGCGGAGCGCCTCTGCAACCGCCTCAACGAGATCGCGTACGAACGGGCGACCGGCGAGACCCTGGCCGAGCATCACGCCCCCGCCGAGCTGATGGGCGGCTCCGGCGCGGCCCAGGGCGCCCCGCCCGTCATCGCCCGCGCGCACCACGGCTCGGTCTCCAAGGAGCAGCGGGCCCTGGTCGAGGAGGATCTCAAGGCCGGCCGACTTCCCGCGGTGGTGGCCACCTCCAGCCTCGAACTCGGCATCGACATGGGCGCGGTGGACCTGGTGGTCCAGGTCGAGTCGCCCCCTTCCGTGGCCTCCGGCCTCCAACGCGTGGGCCGTGCGGGCCACCAGGTGGGCGCCGTCTCCACCGGCGTGGTCTTCCCGAAGTACCGCGGCGATCTGGTCCAGGCCGCCGTGGTCACCGAACGCATGCGGACCGGCTCCATCGAGTCCCTCAAGGTGCCCGCCAACCCCCTGGACGTGCTGGCCCAGCAACTGGTCGCCATGACGGCGATGGACACCTGGCAGCTCGACGACCTGCTGGCCACGGTCCGCCGGGCGGCCCCCTTCGCCTCACTCCCCGAATCGGCCTTCACCGCGGTCCTCGACATGCTCGCGGGCCGCTACCCCTCCGACGCTTTCGCCGAACTCCGCCCCCGCGTGGTCTGGGACCGCGTCGCCGGAACCATCACCGGCCGCCCCGGCGCCCAGCGCCTCGCGGTCACCTCCGGAGGCACCATCCCGGACCGTGGCCTCTTCGGTGTCTTCCTCGCCGGTTCCGACCCCAAGAAGGGCGGCGGCCGGGTCGGCGAGCTGGACGAGGAGATGGTCTACGAGTCGCGCGTGGGCGACGTCTTCACCCTCGGCACCAGCTCCTGGCGCATCGAGGACATCACGCGCGACCGCGTCCTGGTCTCCCCGGCCCCCGGCGTCCCGGGCCGCCTGCCCTTCTGGAAGGGCGACCAGCTGGGCCGCCCGCTCGAACTCGGCCGCGCGGTCGGCGCGTTCCTGCGCGAGGTCGGCTCGATGCCCAAGGACAGGGCCCGCCCCCGTCTCCTCGCGGCAGGCCTGGACGCGTGGGCGGCGGACAACGTCCTGGCCTACCTCGACGAACAGCGCGAGGCCTGCGGCCACATCCCGGACGACCGCACCATCGTCGTGGAGCGCTTCCGCGACGAACTCGGCGACTGGCGCGTGGTCGTCCACTCCCCCTTCGGCGCCCAGGTGCACGCCCCCTGGGCGCTCGCCCTCGGTGCCAAGCTCTCCGAGCGCTACGGCATGGACGCCCAGGTCATGCACGCGGACGACGGCATCGTCCTGCGTCTCCCCGACGCCGACCTGATGGGCCTGGACCTGCTGGACCAGGAGCCGATGAAGCTCGGCACGGAGTACGACACCGACCAGGCGCCGGTCGGCGCGGCGGACGTCGTCTTCGACAAGGGCGAGGTCGACCAGATCGTCACCGACCAGGTCGGCGGCTCCGCCCTGTTCGCCTCCCGGTTCCGCGAATGCGCCGCCCGCGCCCTGCTGCTGCCCCGCCGCAACCCGGGCAAGCGCACCCCGCTGTGGCAGCAGCGCCAGCGGGCCTCGCAACTGCTGGAGGTAGCCAGCGAGTTCGGCTCGTTCCCGATCGTCCTGGAGGCGGTCCGCGAGTGTCTCCAGGACGTCTTCGACGTCCCCGGCCTCACCGAGCTGATGGGCGACCTGGAGTCCCGCAAGGTCCGCCTCGTCGAGGTCACCACCCCGGAGCCCTCCCCCTTCGCCCGCTCCCTCCTCTTCGGCTACGTCGCCCAGTTCCTGTACGAAGGGGACTCCCCGCTCGCCGAGCGCCGTGCGGCCGCTCTGTCCCTGGACTCCCGCCTGCTGGCGGAACTGCTCGGCCAGGCGGAGCTGCGCGAGCTGCTGGACGCCGAGGTGCTGGCGGAACTGGAGCGGGAGCTGCAGTGGCTCACCGAGGACCGCCGCGTGAAGGACGCGGAGGGCGTCGCTGACCTCCTCCGCCTCCTCGGCCCGCTCACGGACGCGGAGTTGACCCGACGAGGCGCGGAACCGCAGTGGGCGCGGGACCTCGCCACAGCGCGCCGCGCCATCCGGGTCCGCGTCGCCGGCACCGACCACTGGGCGGCGATCGAGGACGCGGGCCGCCTGCGCGACGCGCTGGGTACCGCGCTGCCGGTCGGCGTCCCTGAGGCGTTCACCGAGCCGGTCAAGGACCCGCTGGGCGACCTCCTCGCGCGCTATGCCCGTACCCACGGCCCGTTCACCTCGGCGACCGCGGCGGCCCGCTTCGGACTGGGCGTGGCGGTCACGGAGGGCGCGTTGCAGCGCCTCGCCGGGAACGGCCGCGTCGTCCAAGGGGAGTTCCACCCGGCGGGCATCGGCCAGGAGTGGTGCGACGCCGCGGTGCTCCGCCGTCTGCGCCGCCGCTCCCTTGCGGCCCTGCGTCATGAACTCGAACCGGTGCCCCCGCCCGCGCTGGCCCAGTTCCTCCCCCAGTGGCAGCACATCGGCAAGGGGCACGGGCTGCGCGGCATCGACGGACTGGTGCGTGCCGTCGAGCAGTTGCAGGGCGCCTCCGTGCCCGCCTCGGCCCTGGAGAAGCTGGTCCTGCCGTCCCGCGTGGCGGGCTACACCCCGGCGATGCTCGACGAACTCACCTCCGCCGGCGAGGTCGTGTGGGCCGGAGCGGGCTCCCTGCCCGGCAAGGACGGCTGGGTCTCCCTCTACCTAGCGGACGCGGCCCCCCTCCTCCTGCCGCCCCCGCACCCCCTGGAGCTGACGGCCCTCCACGAATCCGTCCTGACCACCCTCTCCGGCGGCTACGGCCTGTTCTTCCGCCAGATCGCCGACCAGGTCCGCGCGACCACCCACCCCGATGTCACCGACCCCCAACTCGCCGACGCCGTATGGGACCTGGCCTGGTCCGGCCGCCTCACCAACGACACCCTCACGCCCATGCGTTCCCTGCTGGGCTCGGGCCGCACAGCGGGCTCCACGGCCCACCGCGCCAAGCGCACCGTCCCGCGCGGCCGCTACGGCTCGCTCACTGCCGCCGCCCGCTCGGCCTCCCGCACCGGCCCGCCCACCGTCGCCGGCCGCTGGTCCCTGCTGCCGGACCGCGAGCCCGACCCCACCCTGCGCGCCCACGCCCTGGCCCGCACCCTCCTCGACCGGCATGGGGTGGTGACCCGGGGCGCGGTCGCCGCGGAGGGCGTCGAGGGCGGCTTCTCGGCGACGTACCGCATCCTGTCCGCCTTTGAGGAGACGGGCCAGGCCCGCCGGGGCTACGTGGTGGAAGGCCTCGGTGCCGCCCAGTTCGCGATGGACGGCGCGGTGGACCGACTCCGCGCGGTGGCGAACGCCCGCGAGCGGGGCCAGTCCGACGCCGCCGGCTCGGCCCCGGCGACCGATGGCTTCACCTCGTACGACGGTTCCGCCGGCTCGGATGATCTGCGCGCTCCCCACCACGAACCGTCCACCGACGCCGACCCGTACGCCGACCTCTGGGCGAACGGCGGAGGCCAGTCCCCCCTCGGTCTCGACGACGCCTACGACCCCCTGCCCCCCACCTCGCGTGACCAGTACACGTCCCCCCGCGACTACCCCCGCCCCACCGGCCCCCGCGGCGGCTTCGCACCCTCCGCCCCCCACCGCCGCGACCGCCCTGCCCCCGACTCCCGGGCCGTCGTCCTCGCCGCCGCCGACCCGGCGAACGCCTACGGCGCCGCCCTCCCCTGGCCCGAGCCCCCGACCGGCGCCGGGCACAAGGCGGGCCGCAAGGCGGGCTCCCTGGTGGTGCTGGTGGACGGCGAGCTGACGCTCTACATGGAGCGCGGCGGCAAGACCCTGCTGGCCTGGCCCGCCGACCCCGACGGCACCGCCACCGACGACCCCCGCCTTCCGGCCGCCGCCGACGCCCTCGCCGCAGCCGCCCGCGCGGGCTCCCTCGGCACGGTCACGGTGGAACGCGTCAACGGAGTCTCGGCCCTCACCTCCCCCATCGGCACCCTCCTGGAGACAGCCGGCTTCATCGCGACCCCGCGCGGCCTACGCCTGCGCGCCTGACGAGCCACACCAGCGCCTCTCCCTGGGCGCCCGCCCGCCCTTCCGTGCCACCCTTGACCCATGCCCGAAGGAGACACCGTCTGGCAAGCGGCGCACCGCCTGCACACCGCCCTCGCCGGCCAGGTGCTCACCCGCAGCGACCTGCGCGTCCCGAAGTTCGCCTTGGCCGACCTCACCGGCCGCACCGTCCTGGACGTCACCCCGCGCGGCAAGCACCTCCTGACCCGCGTCGAGGGCGGCCTGACCCTTCACTCGCATCTCAAGATGGACGGCTCCTGGAAGATCTACGCGAACGGCCGTCGCTGGAACGGCGGCCCTGCCCACCAGATCCGCGCGATCCTCGGCAACGCCGACCGGACGGCCGTCGGCTACCGCCTCCCCGTCCTGGAGCTCCTCCGCACGACCGACGAGGACCGCGTCGTGGGCCATCTCGGCCCCGACCTCCTGGGCCCCGACTGGAACCCGGACCGCGCCCTCGCCAACCTCCTCGCCGACCCGGCCCGCCCCCTCGGAGAGGCCCTCCTCGACCAGCGCAACCTCGCCGGGATCGGCAATGTCTACAAGAGCGAGCTCTGCTTCCTGCTGGGCGTGACCCCCTGGCTCCCCGTCGGTGCGCTCCCCGCCGACCGCGCCGCGAAGCTCCCCGCCCTCGCCAAGAAGGTCCTGGAGGCCAATCGCGACCGTCCGGTCCGCACCACCACCGGTCGCCGCGGCCACGACCTCTTCGTCTACGGCCGTGCCCGCACCCCTTGCCTGCGCTGTCACACCCCCATCCGGCTCGCCAACCAGGGCGACGGCTCCCGCGAACGTCCCACCTACTGGTGCCCGACCTGCCAGACCGGACCGACACCGGCGTCGGCCACCCCCACACCGCGAACTCCGCGCCGTACGACCACGTACGACTAATTGACGCACCGTCAGAAATGCTCGTACCGTCCCCCCATGACCGTCAGCGCGTACGACCTGACCGGACGCACCGCCTTCGTCACCGGCGCCGCCGGCGGTATCGGCCGGGCCTCGGCGGTCCTGCTCGCCGCGGCGGGCGCCACCGTGCACTGCGCCGACCGCGACGCACAGGGCCTGCACGAGACGGCGACGCTGATCAAGGACGCGGGCGGCGTCGCCCGCACCCACCACCTCGACGTGACGGACCGGAGCCGGCTCCGCGAGGCCATCACCTCCTGCGAGCAGCTGCACGCTCTGGCCGCGATCGCCGGCGTCATGCACAGCAGCCCGGTTCTGGAGACCCGGAACGAGGACCTCGACCGGGTTCTGAACGTCAACTTCAAGGGCGTGCTGTACGCCTGCCAGGAGGCGGCCCGCCTCATGATCGCCCAGCAGATCCGGGGCAGCATCGTCACCATGGCCTCGGGCGCCGTCGACACCGGCGGCCCCGGCCTGCTCGCCTACGGCGCGGCCAAGGCGGCCGTCGTGCAGCTGACGAAGACCCTGGCGAACGAGGTCGGCCGGCACGGCATCCGCGTCAACGCCGTCGCACCGGGCTGGATCCGCACACCGATGACCGACCGTCACGGCGAGGCCCAGGAGCGGACCGAGGCCATGATGGCCCGGATGTCCCCGCTGGGCCGCGTGGGCGAGGCGCAGGACGTCGCCCACGCCGTGCTGCACCTGGCCGCGGACGCCTCCTCCTTCACGACGGGCCAGATCCTGCGCCCCAACGGCGGAGTGGCGATGCCTTGGTAACCCCCGGGCACCTTGGCAACCGCTCCACGGCTGCCTGGGTAACCGCCCCACGCCTGCCTCGGCAACCGCCGCCCGGGTGCCTCGGTACCCGCCCCACGCCTGCCTCGGTAACCACCCGACGGCTGCCCCGGTAATCGCCCCACGCCTGCCTCGGTAACCGCCGCCCCACCGCCCTCCTGTGCCCTAACGCCGCGGTGCCGACGCCCTGCCGACCCCCCAGGCCGCCCGCCAGCGCCCCGCCGCCACGGCCCCGGCCGCCCTCGCCTTCGGCACGCAGTGCACCGGCAGGAGGCTCAGCCCCCACCCCCCGGCGGCCACCGCCCCCTCCAGCGCCCCGGCGTCGGGCACCAGCGCCAGCCGCAGCACGGCCCACCACCACAGCGCCCCCGCCCCGAGGGCCACCCCCCAGCGCACTATCGGTAGCGCCATGACTCCACCTCCCGGACGAGAAACCGGACGAGAGATCCGACGCTAGACGGCCGCGGCGCCCGCAGCCAGGGCGCACCACCGGCACACAGAGGCATCAGCCGTTCTCGGCCTGGAACATCCAGTGGTGCTTCTCCAGATCCGCGGTGATCCCGATGAAGAGGTCCTGACTGACGGGGTCGGCGTCCCCGGTGGCCGCCACCCGCTGCCGCATCCGCGTGATGACCGCGCCCAGCGCGTCCACCAGCGTCCCCACCGCGTCCGCGTCCTTGACCCAGCCCTCGGAGACCGTGCCGATGCCGCTGCCCGCCGCCACCGTCGCGGCCCGGCCGTCGGGCGGCACGCCCAGCGCCGAGGCCCGCTCGGCGACGGTGTCGGAGTGGGTGCGCGCGATGTCCACGACCTCGTCGAGTTGCAGATGTACGGACCGGAACCGCGGCCCGACCACGTTCCAGTGGATCTGCTTCGCCACGAGGGCGAGGTCCACCAGGTCGACGAGGGCTCCCTGCAGGGCCTCCGCCACGGTCTTCAGGTCAGCGTCGGACAACGGGCTCTTCACGACGTACATGCGCATGCTCCGATTTCTGTGCACAGCCCCGAACCCAGCGGTTCCACGATGCGGTTCCACAACGCTGTTCCACGATGCACGAAAGCCCCGGCCGACGCCTCTCCAGATGTTCCGGAGAGACCCGGCCGGGGCCTCGCGCACTTCGCAGAGTGCTTTGCACTTCTCAGCGCATCGTCAGCTCGTCCTCGAGCGGAACTCGAGGGCGTATGCGCGTGACGCTCAGGCGGCGACGACGTCCACTGCCTCGGCGGGCGCCTTGATGGTCACCCGTTCCGGTGGCACACCGGTCACCGACACGGAACCCAGCATCGGACGTACCGGCGTGGGCACGGGCTCGCTGGGGGTGGCCGCAGCGGACTGGGCCAGCTCGGCGAGGGCGAGCTCGTCGCTCACTTCCCGCATCAGTTCGGACATCCGTACGTCCAGCGCGTCGCAGATGGCGGAGAGCAGCTCGGAGGAAGCCTCCTTCTGCCCCCGCTCCACCTCGGAGAGATAGCCGAGTGAAACTCGGGCGGACGAGGAGACTTCGCGCAGAGTACGGCCCTGGCGTTGGCGCTGCCGACGCAGCACGTCACCCAGCAGGCGACGGAGCAGAATCATCGGTGGCTCCCTCCTCGGACCGCGTAGCCGCATCCTTCACGCCCCACCGTACCGCCTTGCGCCGCGGCCGTGCGGGGAGCGATGTCGTGTTCACTCAGGGCTGCAAACATCAAAACCCCCCGTTCCGTTCCGTATCCTGTGCCCGCTCATTTCCGGTCTGTTCGCTCGCAAGCTCCTGAAGGAGCAGTGCGAGTACGCTCCGTACACTCTCCATACGAATTTCCGCACGGTCGCCGTTCAACCGCAGCGACGCCACTTTCCCGCCATCGGACAGCTTCGAAGCGGGTCCGTCCACCGCCACGTAGACCGTTCCGACGGGCTTTCCGTCCTGTTCGTCCGGCCCTGCGACTCCCGTGGTCGCGATACCCCAGTCGGCGCCGAGCGCCTTGCGGACGCCGGCCGCCATCTGGGCCGCCACCTGCGCATCCACCGCTCCGCGGGCCGCCAGCAGGGCGGCGTCGACACCGAGCAGTTCGTGCTTCAGTTCGGTGGCGTAGGCCGTCACCGAACCGCGGAAGGCCTTGGAGGCCCCGGGGGCCGCTGTGATGTCCGCCGCAACCAGTCCACCGGTGAGCGACTCGGCGACCGCGAGCGTCTCGCCCCTCACCGTCAGTAGTCGCACCACTTCAGTGGCCGGGGAATTCACGCTTCCGTCTCCTCCAACGCCGCCGCGCGCTCGGCGATTCCCTGCCTGCGCAGCACAATGGCCTGTCTTACATAGTCGAGGCCGGTCACCACGGTCAGGACGACCGCCACAGCCATCACCCAGAACCTCGCGGTCGCCAGCCACCCCGTCAGCGCCAGGATGTACATCCCGACCGCGATGCCCTGGGCGAGGGTCTTCAGCTTGCCGCCGCGGCTCGCCGGGATGACGCCGTACCGGATGACGATGAAACGCAGCAGCGTGATCCCGAGTTCCCGACCGAGGATGACCACGGTCACCCACCAGGGCAGGTCGCCCAGGCCGGACAGACAGATCAGCGCCGCCCCCATGATCGCCTTGTCGGCGATGGGGTCGGCGATCTTCCCGAAGTCGGTGACGAGGTTGTAGGTGCGCGCCAGATGACCGTCGAACAGGTCGGTGATCATGGCGATCGCGAAGGCCGCCCAGGCGAACGAGCGCCACGCCGGGTCGTATCCGCCGTCGGCCAGCATCAGCGCGACGAAGCCCGGCACGAGCAGCAGCCGGATCATGGTCAGGATGTTGGCGATGTTCCAGAGACTGGCCTGGTTGACGGCAGCGGCCGCGATCTTGCCGCCCCGCGCGCCCTTGGCGCCGCCCTGCGCACCGCCCGCGGCACCGGACCCCGCGCCGGCACCGGACGCACCCCTCTGCGAAGAGCCCGCCTTGGAGGGGCCGCCCGCAGCGGATGCCGGTACTCCGGTCATCTGCCCGCCTCCTCACTACACGCGAGCGAGCCCGTCACCGGCTCGGCCACCAGGTCGACACCCTCGGTGCCGACCACCTTCGCCTCGACGATACGGCCGACGCTCAGCCCTTCGCCGCTCGTGAGCAGCACTTGGCCGTCCGTCTCGGGTGCCTGGTGGGCGCCGCGTCCGTACACACCCTCCTCGTCCACGGACTCCACCAGCACGTGCACGGTCTCGCCCACGCGCTCCTCGGCCCGCTGCGAGACGAGTTCCTCGGCCAGCCGGGAGACACGGGCCAGCCGCTCGGCGACGACGTCCTCGTCCAGCTTGTTGTCGTACGTCGCGGCCTCCGTGCCCTCCTCGTCGGAGTAGCCGAAGACGCCGATGGCGTCCAGCCTCGCGCCGTTGAGGAAACGCTCCAGCTCGGCCAGGTCGGCCTCGCTCTCACCGGGGAAGCCCACGATGAAGTTGGAGCGCACGCCCGCGTGGGGGGCCTTGCTCCGGATGGTGTCGAGCAGCTCAAGGAAGCGGTCGGTGTCGCCGAAGCGGCGCATGGCGCGCAGCACGCCGGGCGCGGAGTGCTGGAAGGAGAGGTCGAAGTAGGGCGCGACCTTGGGCGTCGACGTCAGTACGTCGATGAGGCCGGGGCGCATCTCGGCGGGCTGGAGGTAGCTGACGCGCACCCGCTCGATACCGTCGACCTCGGCGAGCTCGGGCAGCAGGGACTCCAGCAGGCGGATGTCGCCCAGGTCCTTGCCGTAGGAGGTGTTGTTCTCGGAGACCAGCATGATCTCCTTGACGCCCTGCTCGCCCAGCCAGCGCGTCTCGTTCAGCACGTCCGAAGGGCGCCGCGAGATGAACGATCCGCGGAACGACGGGATGGCGCAGAAGGTGCAGCGCCGGTCGCAGCCGGAGGCGAGCTTCACCGAGGCGACCGGGGAGCCGTCGAGACGGCGGCGCAGGGGCGCGCGGGGGCCGGAGGACGGGGCGACCCCCTCCGGAAGGTCCGCCGGACCGTGTCCGGGCAGCGCCACCTCGGTCGCCGACTCCTGCCGCTCGGCCGGGCTGATCGGCAGCAGCTTGCGCCGGTCGCGCGGGGTGTGGGCCGCGTGGATGCCACCGGACAGGATGGTCTGCAGGCGGTCGGAGATGTCGGCGTAGTCGTCGAAGCCGAGCACGCCGTCGGCCTCGGGAAGGGCCTCGGCGAGGTCCTTGCCGTACCGCTCGGCCATGCAGCCCACCGCCACGACGGCCTGGGTTCTGCCGTGTCCCTTGAGGTCGTTGGCCTCCAGGAGGGCGTCGACGGAGTCCTTCTTGGCGGCGTCGACGAAGCCGCAGGTGTTGACGACGGCGACGTCCGCGTCCGCGGCGTCCTCGACGAGGTCCCAGCCGTCCGCCTCCAAGCGGCCTGCGAGCTCCTCCGAGTCCACCTCGTTACGGGCGCAGCCAAGAGTGACGAGTGCGACGGTACGGCGTTCAGGCATGGGCTCAAGACTACTTTGTCCCACCGACAACGAACGTCGACGGGGTTGGCGAAGATCACCAACCCCGTCGGACAGACACCGAGCCCTTACCCGACCTGCGGGTCGCCCTTCGTGTACGTCAGGCGCTCCACGGCCCCGGGCTGCCAGTCGTCGTCGATCTTCTTGCCGTTCACGTACAGCTGGATCGCCCCGGCGTCACCGAGGACGAGGTTGATCTTCTCGCTGTCCTGGAAGGTCTTCGACTCGCCCTGCTGGAGCAGGCCGTCGAACAGCAGCCGGCCGTTGTGGTCCTTGGCGGAGATCCAGCTCTTGCCGTCGGGGGCGCTGACCCGGACGGTCACCTTGTCCTGAGGAGCCGCCGCGATGGCGCTGTCGGACGGGTCGGGCTTCGGCGACTCGGGCTTCTCGCTCTTCGGCGTGGGCGAGGCGGACTTGCTGGTCGTGGGCGTGGAGCCCTCCGCGACCTGTGCCTTGCCGCCCTCGTCGTCGCCCTTGAAGGCGGTGAACCCGACGAACCCGATCACGGCGACGATCGCGGCGACCATGGCCGCGGTCCAGTTGGGCCCGCGGCGCTCGGGGCGGATGCGTTCCGCCTCGAACAGCGGGGCCGCCGGGGTCGGCTCCGGACGGCCGCCGTGGTCGGCGTCGTACTGGGCGAGGAGGGGGGCCGGATCGAGGCGTACGGCTTTTGCCAGGGTCCGGATGTGGCCCCGGGCGTAGACGTCCCCGCCGCAGGGGGCGAAGTCGTCCGCCTCGATGGCATGCACGATGGCGATACGGACCCGGGTGGCGTTGCTGACGTCGTCGACGGTCAGCCCGGCCGCGATACGTGCCTGCTGAAGGGCACGGCCGACGGAGATTCGGGCTTCCTCACGGTCGTCTTCGAACGGACGCTCGTCTTCAGGGGAGTTGCCGATGGACACGGGGGCGCCTTTCGAGCGTTTTAGCCACCTGTGCTGGAGGTTCAGTCTAGGGGGGGTGCGAAAGGGTGGGGCAACCGGGCGGTGGGACTTTGTACGCCATCGGTATGGCCGGACACGCCGATGGTGGGGCAGCAGCTTTTCGCTTCCCTCAACTTGACGTACGCCGAAGGGAAACGGTTGCTCAATGATCCCTTACGGGTGAGTCACGATCGAACGCCCGCCCGCCGCACTCCCGCCCGCAAGGGATGCACTGTGCCCCGTTTCCGGAGGCGACGTCCCCTTAAGCCTCCCCGCGGATCACCGCGAGCACGCCATCCAGCTCATCAGCCTTCACAAGAACGTCACGAGCCTTCGATCCCTCGCTCGGCCCGACGATCCCGCGCGACTCCATCAGGTCCATCAGACGCCCCGCCTTGGCGAACCCGACGCGCAGCTTGCGCTGGAGCATGGAGGTCGATCCGAACTGCGTGGAGACGACCAGCTCGGCCGCCTGGCACAGCAGGTCCAGGTCGTCGCCGATCTCCTCGTCGATCTCCTTCTTCTGCTTGGTCCCCACGACGACGTCCTCGCGGAAGACCGGCGCCATCTGGTCCTTGCAGTGCTGGACGACCGCCGCGACCTCGTCCTCGGTGACGAAGGCGCCCTGCATACGGGTGGGCTTGTTCGCGCCCATCGGCAGGAAGAGCCCGTCGCCCTTGCCGATCAGCTTCTCGGCACCGGGCTGGTCGAGGATGACCCGGGAGTCGGCCAGGGAGGAGGTGGCGAAGGCGAGCCGCGACGGCACGTTCGCCTTGATCAGACCGGTGACGACGTCGACCGAGGGGCGCTGCGTGGCGAGCACCAGGTGGATGCCGGCCGCGCGCGCGAGCTGCGTGATGCGCACGATCGAGTCCTCCACGTCACGCGGCGCGACCATCATCAGGTCCGCGAGCTCGTCGACGATCACCAGCAGGTACGGGTACGCCTTGAGCTCCCGCTCACTGCCCTCGGGCGTCTTGAGCTTGCCGTCGCGGATCGCCTGGTTGAAGTCGTCGATGTGCCGGTACCCGAACGCCGCCAGGTCGTCGTACCGCAGATCCATCTCCCGTACGACCCACTGGAGCGCCTCGGCGGCCCGCTTGGGGTTGGTGATGATCGGCGTGATCAGGTGCGGGATGCCCTCGTAGGCGGTCAGCTCGACCCGCTTGGGGTCGACCAGGACCATCCGCACGTCCTCGGGGGTCGCGCGGACCATGATGGAAGTGATCAAGCAGTTAATGCACGACGACTTACCGGAACCGGTGGCTCCGGCGACGAGTACGTGCGGCATCTTCGCGAGGTTGGCCATCACATAGCCGCCCTCGACGTCCTTGCCGAGCGCGACCAGCATCGGATGGTCGTCCTCGGCTGCCGCGGCCAGCCGCAGCACGTCACCGAGGTTGACCATCTCGCGGTCGGTGTTCGGGATCTCGATGCCGACCGCGGACTTGCCGGGGATCGGCGAGATGATCCGCACGTCGGGACTGGCGACCGCATACGCGATGTTCTTGGTCAGCGCGGTGATCCGCTCGACCTTCACGGCGGGGCCGAGCTCGACCTCGTAGCGCGTGACCGTCGGCCCGCGCGTGAAGCCGGTGACGGCGGCGTCGACCTTGAACTCCATGAAGACGTTCTGGAGCGAGGCGACGACCGCGTCATTGGCGGCGCTGCGCGTCTTGCCGGGCCCACCACGCTCCAGCAGGTCGAGCGACGGCAGGGAGTACGTGATGTCACCGGACAGCTGAAGCTGCTCCGCGCGCGGCGGCAGGTCGTCGGGCGCCTCGGGCGCGGGCTTGGTGAGATCCGCGACCTCGACCTTCAGCTTCTCCTGCTTGGGACGCGCGGCGGGCGCGGGCACCGGAGCCGGAGCCGGCAGCGGGGTCGGCGTGGTGTCCTCGCGGTCCCCGACGCTCACCCCCTGGGTGAGGTCGGCGACGATCGGCGACGGCGGCATCCCGTGCAGCACGGCACCGTCGAGCGCGGCAGCGGCGGCCGCTGCGACGTCCACGGCGTCCATCTGACGGTCCATGTCGGGCTGGGGCACCGCGGAACGCCTGGGGCGGCCACGACGCCGCGAGAGGGCCTCCTGCTCGGCGCCCTCGGGGTCGTACGCCTCGGGCGCCTGACCGCGCTTGCGCGCGCGGGCGGGCAGCGCTTCGCGCCACTGCTCGTCGTAGCGCTCGTCGTCCCCGGAGAACTCGTCGAACTCGTCCGCCGCCGGGTCGTGCACCACCCCGAGCCGCACACCGAGCTCCCGCAGCCGCCGCGGGATGGCGTTGACCGGCGTGGCCGTGACGACGAGCAGCCCGAAGATCGTGAGCAGCACGAGCAGCGGCACGGCGAGGACCTCGCCCATGGTGTACGTCAGCGGGGTGGCCGCGCCCCAGCCGATGAGGCCGCCGGCGTCCCTTATGGCCTGCATGCCGTCGCTGCGCGCCGGCGCTCCGCACGCGATGTGGACCTGCCCGAGCACGCCGATGGCGAGCGCGGACAGACCGATGACGATCCGGCCGTTGGCCTCGGGCTGCTCGGGATGCCGGATGAACCGCGCGGCGATGACCGCGAGCAGTATCGGCACCAGCAGGTCGAGACGGCCGAAGGCGCCGGTCACGATGATCTCGACGAGGTCGCCGACCGGACCGCGCAGGTTGGACCAGGTGCCGGCCGCACAGATCAGCGCGAGGCCGAGCAGCAGCAGCGCGACGCCGTCCTTGCGGTGCGCCGGGTCGAGGTTCTTCGCGCCGTTCCCTATGCCGCGGAACACCGCGCCCACGGCATGCGCCAGGCCCAGCCAGACGGCGCGGACGAGCTTGTAGATGCCGCCGGTCGGGTTCGGCGCCGGCTTCGGAGGCGGTGCGGCCTTCTTCGCCGCGGCCTTCTTGGCGGGCGCCTTCTTCGCCGGAGCCTTCTTCGCGGCGGCCTTCTTCGCCGGTGCCGCCGCCTTCTTCGCGGGCTGCTTCTTGGCAGCGGAGGGACGTGAGGCCATAGAGGTGAGGTTACCGGTGGAGGCGACAACCGACACGTGTGGCCGGTGCTTCACCCGTTCGTGTCGCCCTTGCGAGGACGGGAAACTGACGTGTGCTCACGCACAACTGGGCCGCGCGTCGGCCTCAGTTCTGGGAGGGCACCGACGACGTGCTTCCGGCACCCGGCTCCAGCGCGTCCAGCGCCCGCCGCAAACCGGTGAGTTTGCGTTCGAGATGCGCCGCCGTGGCGACGGCCGCCGCGTCCGCCGACTCGTCGTCGAGCTGCTTGGAGAGCGCCTCGGCCTGCTCCTCGACCGCGGCGAGCCGCGCGGACAGCTCGGCGAGCAGCCCCGCCGGCTCCTTCGTCTCGCCGCCCGCCGGGGCCTTGCCGCCGGCGCCGCCCTCCAACTGGAGCCGCAGCAGCGCCGCCTGCTCCCGCAGCTGGCAGTTCTTCATGTAGAGCTCGACGAAAACCGAGACCTTCGCGCGCAGTACCCACGGGTCGAAGGGCTTGGAGATGTAGTCGACCGCTCCGGCCGCGTAACCGCGGAATGTGTGGTGCGGGCCGTGGTTGATCGCGGTGAGGAAGATGATCGGGATGTCCCGGGTGCGCTCCCGCCGCTTGATGTGCGCGGCGGTCTCGAAGCCGTCCATGCCCGGCATCTGGACGTCCAGCAGAATGACCGCGAAGTCGTCAGTGAGCAGCGCTTTGAGCGCTTCCTCCCCGCTCGATGCCCGCACCAGTGTCTGATCGAGCGCAGAGAGGATGGCCTCCAGCGCCAGCAGATTCTCCGGCCGGTCATCGACCAGGAGGATCTTGGCCTTCTGCACCATGGCCCGCCCTCCTCGCCCCGGATGTGCACCGGGCGCCGCCCCTGGGGACGACTCCCTTTCGCCGCCCGTCCTTGTGCCGGTCATGGTAGCCGCACCCCGCCCGTCGCCACACCCTGTCACCGCGATGTCACTGTGCACGTAGCAGAAACGCAAGCGGAGACCAGAAGGTTCCCCGAATCCCGTACTTCTACACGGCTTCGAGCACACTGAGTCAGCAACTCCGCGTGAACACAGAAGGTTCCCGCAGCATCCGCGCGAAGCCCGACGCGTCCGGTCACGCGACCCTCACTCCGCCCATCACGCACCTCTCACGAATCCCGCACCGGTTCCGCGTCGCGCAACCTTTCACACTCCCCGCACCGCATTCCGCGTCGCGCAACCTTTCACGCTCCCCGCACCGCATTCCGCGCCACGCAACCTTTCACGCTCCCCGCACCGCATTCCGCGTCGCGCAACCTTTCACGCTCCCCGCATCGGTTCCGCGCCACGCAACCTGGCGCACACCCCGCACCGATTCCGCGTCTCGCGCCCGCGCCCCCGGTCTGCCCTCACCGGCCGCGCGTCACGCATCCTCGCGTTCCCCGCGGCCACTGCCGTCACGCCCCCCGCATCCACTGCTCCATGACCGCCAGCAGATGATCGGGGTCGACCGGTTTGGTCACGTAGTCGGAGGCTCCCGACTCGATCGCCTTCTCCCGGTCGCCCTTCATCGCCTTCGCGGTCAGGGCGATGATCGGCAGGCCCGCGAACTGCGGCATCCGGCGGATCGCCGTGGTCGTCGCGTACCCGTCCATCTCCGGCATCATGATGTCCATCAGCACGACCGTCACGTCGTCGTGCTGCTCCAGGACCTCGATGCCCTCGCGCCCGTTCTCGGCGTACAGCACGGACAGCCCGTGCTGTTCCAGAACGCTGGTGAGCGCGAAGACGTTGCGGATGTCGTCGTCGACGATGAGCACCTTCTCGCCGCCGAACCGGATGCCGCTCCGCACCTCCGTCACCGGGTTCTGCTCGGTCGCCGACCACTGCTCCTGCGGCCGCTGATCGGCCTCCGGCAGGGTCCGGCGACGGCGCCGGAACAGCGCGGCGGCACCGTTCTGCGTCTCCTGGTACGACTTCACCTCGGCCGGCGTCTCGATCTCGACGTCGGACAGCCCGTTCTCGGAGGCGACCAGCTCGCCGGCCTCCAGGGCGGGCAGCCCCTGCTGGTAGCCCTGCGGCGGCAGTTCGCTCGGGTGCAGCGGCAAATAGAGCGTGAACGTCGAACCGCGTCCCGGCTCGCTCTGCGCGTGGATCTCGCCGCCGAGCAGCTGCGCGATCTCCCGCGAGATGGACAGCCCGAGGCCCGTGCCGCCGTACTTGCGGCTGGTCGTGCCGTCGGCCTGCTTGAACGCCTCGAAGATCACCCGCATCTTGCTCGCCGCGATCCCGATCCCGGTGTCGGTGACGGAGAACGCGATCAGACCGGCGTCCGGGTCCCGCAGCGAACCTGTCTCCAGGAGCTGCTCGCGGATCGCGTTCGGCACGTCCCGCCCGGCGGGCCGGATGACCAGTTCGACCGCCCCGGAGTCGGTGAACTTCACCGCGTTGGACAGCAGGTTGCGCAGCACCTGGAGCAGCCGCTGCTCGTCGGTGTGCAGCGTGGCGGGCAGTTCCGGCGAGACCCGTACCGACAGGTCCAGGCCCTTCTCCGCGGTCAGCGGCCGGAAGGTGGCCTCCACGTAGTCGACGAGCTGCACGAGCGCGATGCGCGTCGGAGAGACGTCCATCTTGCCCGCCTCGACCTTCGACAGGTCGAGGATGTCGTTGATCAGCTGGAGCAGGTCGGAGCCGGCCCCGTGGATGGTCTCGGCGAACTCGACCTGCTTGGGGGTGAGGTTGGCGTCCGCGTTGTCCGCGAGCAGCTTGGCCAGGATCAGCAGCGAGTTGAGCGGCGTCCGCAGCTCGTGGGACATGTTGGCGAGGAACTCGCTCTTGTAGCGCATGGAGACGGCGAGCTGCTCGGCGCGCTCCTCCAGGACCTGCCGCGCCTCCTCGATCTCGGTGTTCTTCACCTCGATGTCGCGGTTCTGCTGGGCCAGCAGCTCGGCCTTCTCCTCCAGCTCGGCGTTGGACGCCTGGAGTGCCTTCTGCCGGTTCTCCAACTCGGCCGACCGCTCCCGGAGTTGCTCGGTCAGCTCCTGCGACTGCTTCAGCAGCACCTCGGTCTTGGTGTTGACGGAGATGGTGTTGACGCTGGTCGCGATCATCTCGGCGATCTGATTGAGGAAGTCCTTCTGGATCTGCGTAAAGGGAGTGAAGGAGGCCAGCTCGATCACGCCGAGCACCTTGCCCTCGAACAGCACGGGAAGGACGATCACTTGCGCCGGAGGCGCCTCGCCGAGCCCGGAGGAGATCTTCAGATAGCCGCTGGGCGCGTTCTCCACGAGGATCGTGCGCTTCTCCTGCGCGGCCGTCCCGATGAGCGCCTCACCCGGCCGGAAGGACGTCGGCATGGAGCCCATGGAGTAGCCGTACGACCCGAGCATGCGCAGCTCGTACGAATCCTCCTGGTCGGCGCTGACGTCCTTGCCGTCGACGAGCGGCATCGCCAGGAAGAACGCGCCGTGCTGCGCGGAGACCACCGGCGTCAGCTCGCTCATGATCAGCGAGGCCACGTCCGCGAGGTCCCGGCGGCCCTGCATCAGCGCGGAGATGCGGGCCAGGTTGCCCTTGAGCCAGTCCTGCTCCTTGTTGGCGATCGTGGTGTCACGCAGGTTGGCGATCATCTTGTTGATGTAGTCCTGGAGCTCCTGGATCTCCCCGGACGCGTCCACGTCGATCTTCAGGTTCAGGTCGCCGCGGGTCACCGCGGTCGCCACGCGCGCGATGGCACGCACCTGCCGGGTCAGGTTCCCGGCCATCTCGTTCACGGACTCGGTGAGGTCCCGCCAGGTGCCGTCCACGTCACGCACGCGTGCCTGGCCGCCGAGCTGTCCTTCCGTGCCCACCTCGCGGGCGACTCGGGTGACCTCCTCGGCGAAGGACGACAGCTGGTCGACCATCGTGTTGATGGTCGTCTTGAGTTCGAGGATCTCACCGCGCGCGTCGATGTCGATCTTCTTCGTCAGGTCACCCTTGGCGATGGCCGTGGTCACCATGGCGATGTTCCGCACCTGACCGGTCAGGTTGGACGCCATCTGGTTCACCGACTCGGTGAGGTCCTTCCACGTACCGGCCACGCCGGGCACGCGCGCCTGCCCGCCCAGGATGCCGTCCGTACCCACCTCGCGGGCCACCTTGGTGACCTGGTCGGCGAACGAACTCAGCGTCTTCACCATGGTGTTGAAGGTGTCGGCGAGCTGCGCGACCTCACCGCGCGCCTCGATCGTCACCGTCCGCGTCAGGTCACCGTTGGCGACCGCGGACGCCACCTGGGAGATGTTCCGCACCTGCATGGTCAGGTTGTTGGCCATCAGGTTCACGTTGTCGCTGAGGTCCTTCCAGATGCCGACAACGCCCGGCACATGGGCCTGCCCGCCCAGGATGCCCTCGGTGCCCACCTCACGGGCCACCCGGGTCACCTGCTCGGCGAAGGACGACAGCTGGTCCACCATCGTGTTCACGGTGCTGACGAGTTCGAGGATCTCGCCCTTGGCGTCGACGGTGATCTTCTTCGACAGGTCGCCCTTGGCGACCGCGGTCGTGACCTCGGCGATGTTGCGCACCTGGATGGTCAGGTTGTTCGCCATGAAGTTCACGGACTGCGTGAGGTCCTTCCAGGTGCCGGAGACCCCCTGCACCTCGGCCTGGCCGCCGAGGATGCCCTCGGTGCCCACCTCGCGCGCCACGCGCGTGACCTCTTCGGCGAACGACGACAGCTGGTCGACCATCGTGTTCAGGGTGTTCTTCAGCTCCAGGATCTCGCCGCGCGCGTCCACGGTGATCTTCTGGGACAGGTCACCCCGGGCCACCGCGGTGGCCACCTGGGCGATGTTGCGCACCTGGCCGGTCAGGTTCGACGCCATGCCGTTCACGGAGTCGGTGAGGTCCCGCCACACACCGGCCACGCCCGGCACCTGCGCCTGACCGCCCAGCCGGCCCTCGGTACCCACCTCACGGGCCACCCGGGTCACCTGGTCGGCGAAGGCGGACAGCTGGTCGACCATCGTGTTGATGGTGTTCTTCAGCTCCAGGATCTCGCCGCGCGCGTCGACGTCGATCTTCTGGGACAGGTCACCGCGGGCCACCGCGGTCGTCACCTGGGCGATCTGGCGCACCTGCGAGGTGAGGTTGCCACCCATGAAGTTCACCGAGTCGGTGAGCTCCTTCCAGGTGCCCGAGACCCCCGGTACGACGGCCTGACCGCCCAGGCGGCCCTCGGTGCCCACGTCACGGGCCATCCGGGTCACCTGGTCGGCGAAGGCCGACAGCTGGTCCACCATCGTGTTCACGGTGTTCTTCAGCTGGAGCATCTCGCCGGACACGTCCACGGTGACCTTCTGCGACAGGTCGCCGTTGGCCACCGCCGTCGTCACCTGGGCGATGTTCCTCACCTGTCCGGTGAGGTTCCGGAACGCCGTGTTGACGGAGTCGGTGAGGTCCTTCCACGTCCCCGCCGCACCCGGCACCTGTGCCTGCCCGCCGAGCTCACCCTCGACACCGACCTCACGCGCCACCCGCGTGACCTCGGCACCGAACGCGGAGAGCTGGTCCACCATCCCGTTGACGGTGTTCTTCAGCTCCAGCATCTCGCCGGCCACGTCCACCGTGACCTTCTGCGACAGGTCACCATTGGCCACGGCCGTCGTCACGGCCGCGATGTCCCGCACCTGGATGGTCAGGTTCCGGAAGACGGTGTTGACCGAGTCCGTCAGGTCCTTCCACGTCCCCGCCGCACCCGGCACGTTCGCCTGCCCACCGAGCTGCCCCTCGGCACCGACCTCGTTGGCCACGCGCGTGACCTCGTCCGCGAAGATCCGCAGCGTCTCGGTCATCTGGTTGATCGTGTCCGCGAGCTGGGCGACCTCACCCCGCGCCGACACGGTCACCTTCTGCGACAGGTCACCGCTGGCCACCGCCGTCGTCACCTGCGCGATCCCGCGCACCTGGGCCGTCAGGTTGCCGGCCATCAGGTTCACCGAGTCGGTGAGGTCCTTCCACACCCCGGCCACGCCCGGCACCTGCGCCTGACCGCCGAGCTCACCCTCGACGCCCACCTCGCGCGCGACGCGGGTCACCTCGGAAGAGAAGGACGACAGCTGGTCCACCATCGTGTTGACGGTGTTCTTCAGCTCCAGCATCTCGCCGGCCACATGAACGGTGACCTTGCGCGACAGGTCACCCTTGGCCACCGCGGTCGTCACCAGCGCGATGTCCCGCACCTGGGCCGTCAGCCGGTAGGCCATGGTGTTGACCGAGTCCGTGAGGTCCTTCCACGAACCGGACATCCCGCGCACCTTGGCCTGCCCGCCCAGCTTGCCCTCGGTGCCCACCTCACTGGCCACGCGCGTGACCTCGTCGGTGAACGTCGACAGCTGGTCGACCAGATTGTTGACGGTCCGCCCGACCTTCAGGAACTCCCCGCGCAGCGGATGCCCGCTCCCGTCCGGCGCCTGCGTCCGCAGCTCCATCCGCGGCGACAGATCACCCTCCGCGACCGCGGAGAGCACCCGGCCGACTTCGGAGACGGGCCGCACAAGATCATCGACCAGGGCGTTGGAGGCATCGATGGCGGTCAGCCACGAGCCCTCGCAGGCGCCGATTTCCAGCCGTTCCGTGAGCTTGCCCTCACGGCCCACCATCCGCCGCACCCGCGACAGCTCACCCGTGAGATGCAGATTACGGTCGGCCACTTCGTTGTAAACCGCGGCAATCTCGGACAACACGCCATCGCCGGACACCGTGAGCCGCTTGCGGAAATTCCCGTCCCGCATCGACACCAGAGCCGCCAGCAGTCGATTCAGGGCAGCCGTGTCCACCGCGGTGGTCCCACCGCGCGGTTTGCGCTGGTTGTTCAGGGACTGTCCGCCTTTCGCGCGCGTCTTAGTGCCCCGCGTCGCTGCGCCAGACTCCACTGTGTCCCTCCCGCAAGGGTCGACCGTTACTGCTGAGCTCCGGTACTACTGCTCGGCGTATCAGTTAATGCTGTGCATCCGTGCCGGATATACCAGGCCGCATCCCGGGCTGCTGCCCGCTCGCGGCAGAAGACACCCGGCCTGCCCGGACCTTCACAAGAAGCTTGCCCAGTGTTTCACCCTGGCTGAACCCGGCCATAACAGTTCGGCAGCTTCGCACATCGTCCGCACACCCTCCGGACGGAAACACTGACGACCGGCATCCGCATGGACGGGGAAGGTAAGTAACCTTGCATGCGGCTGTCCAGCCGCGCCGGTCCGTCCGGCCTGGGCGGTGGCACGAGCACGAGCGGGCATCGGAGGGGCGGCCGCACAACATGACCACCGGACTGATCCCTGGGGGACATCCCCCGGACCGCCGGCCGACGGACGGCCTGCCGCACCAGCGGCACGCGCCGGTCGGCCCCGAAGCCCTGCACGCCGACAACCGGACGAGGAGTTCAGTGATCACCGCGCGCGCGGCCGCAAGCTTCGAGCCCGTCGGGCGATCGGTCGCGAGCGCCCGCTCCTTCGTCCGCGACACACTCCAGGGCTGGGGCTTCGCCGACATCGTCGACGACGCGGTGGTCCTCACCAGCGAGCTGGTGACCAACGCCGTGGTGCACGCCGGCACCTCCGCGGACGTCCTGTGCCTACGGTCCGAGGACGGCGTGCGCGTCGAGGTCGCCGACCGCTACCCCGAACGCGAGATCCCCCTCCAGGGCCACCCCGCCACCATGGGCAGCCCCGACCGCGAGGGTGGCCGCGGCCTCCAGCTCTGCGCGGCCCTGGCCGCCCGCTGGGGCGTCGACTACACGCCCACCCACAAGCAGGTCTGGTTCCAACTCGACCTCCCCGAACGCCAGGTGGGCACCCGCGCCGCCGGCCCGTCCCTCCCCGCGGACCTCCTCCCACTCGCCGACGGCCGCGTCCGCGTGGCAGTCGTCCAGATCGACCGTACGGCGGCCATCACCGCCTGGAACGAGGACGCGGAGGAACTCTTCGGCTACCCGGCCGAACAGGTCACCGGCAAGCCCCTGACCGACCTCGCGGCCTGGCCGCACACCCCGGGCACCAGCACCGGCATCGCCGAGGCCCTCCAACTCTCCCGCTGGGAAGGCAGTTACGGCATCCGCGGCGCCAACGGCCGCGTCACCCCGGTCTACGCCTCCCACCTCCGCGTCCGCGACACCGGCGGCGAGCCCTCCACGGTCTGCCTCCTGGTCCGCGACCACGAACGCGCGGTCCTCCAGACCCCGTTGCGCGTCCCGACCGCCGACAGCTCCACCTCTGCCGACGGCCAGAGCACCGACCCCTTCGAGGTGTTCATCGGCTCCCCGGCCCCGGACGATCTCGACGGCCTCCTCCAGCGCACGGTGGAGCGCGCCCGCGACATGCTCGACGGCGACTCCGCCTTCCTGCTCCTCGCGACCGACGACGAGACAGAGTTGGAGGTCCGCGCCTCCACCGGCCTCCCCTCGGCCCGCCAGCGCTTCGCGCGCGTGCCCGTCGAAGCGGGCCCCGGGCGCTACGGCTCGGCCCGTATGCCGGCCGTCCACGACGACCTGACAGCCGTACCCGGCGCGGTCCCCCTCCTCAACGGCACCGGCATGCGCTCGGTGGTCACGGTCCCCCTGAAGGTCGAGGGCCGCCTCACCGGCTCCCTCGGCGTCGCCGCCGAGGCCCCCGGCAGATACTCCAACGAAGAAGCCCTGCGCCTCCAATTCGCCGCCGACCGCATCGCGTTGGCCGTCGAATCGGCCCGCCTCGGCGAACTGGAACGCCTGCGCCGAGGCTCCCTGAGCTTCCTGGTCGAGGCCTCCGACCTCCTGGCAGGCACCCTCGACCGTGACCAGACGCTGGCCCTGATGGCCCAGATGACGGTCCCGACCCTCGCCACCTGGTGCGCGGTCTACACGATCGCCGACCAGGCCTCCGAGCCCTACCTCTCGTACGTCCTCCACGAGGACGAGGAACTCATCGACGGCATCAAGTCGTTGCTGTCGAAGATCTCCCCACCCGACCCGGTACCCACCCCGGGCGCCCGCGTCTGGTCGGCCCCGGCCGAGGCGGCCCACCAGGCGGCCCTGCGCACCTCCATGCGCAGCCTGGGCCTGGGCGAGCCGATCGGCCGCATCAGCGCGGGCATCGGCCCCACCCTGGCCACGGCCTCGGCGGTGGGCGGCGAAACAGTGGTCCTCCCCCTGGTCGCCCGCAACCGCGTCATCGGCATGCTGACCCTCGGCAAGCCCACCGACGAACACTTCCGCCAGGAGATCCTGGAACTGGCCGAGGACTTGAGCCGCCGAGCCGCCCTGGCCCTCGACAACGCCCGCCTCTACTCCGAGCGCACCGCCATCAGCCAGTCCCTCCAGCGCAGCCTCCTGCCGCCCGAGCAGCCCGCCATCGAGGGCATCGAGGTGGAGGTCATCTACCGCGCGGCCGGCGAGGGCAACGAGGTCGGTGGTGACTTCTACGACGTCTTCCCGATCCGCGACGGCGTCTACGGCTTCGCCATCGGCGACGTCTGCGGTACGGGCCCCCACGCGGCGGCGGTGACCGGCCTCGCCCGGCACGCCCTGCGCCTGCTCGCCCGAGAGGGCCTCTCCGGCCCCGCGGTCCTGGAGCGCCTCAACTCCGCGATCCTCGACGAGGGCGCCCGCAGCCGCTTCCTGACCCTCCTCTACGGCGAGATGCGCCCCCAGGAGGACGGCAGCGCCGAGATGAAGGTCGTCTGCGCCGGCCATCCCCTCCCGCTCCGCCTGCGCCAGGACGGCACCGTCGAACCGGCCGCCGAACCCCAGCCGCTCCTGGGCGTCATCGAGGACCTGGAGCTGTACGAACAGTCCGTCACCCTCGACCCCGGCGATGTCCTCCTGTGCGTCACGGACGGCGTCACCGAACGCCGCGAGGGCACCCGCATGCTGGGCGACGACGGCCTCACCGACGTCCTCACCACCTGCACGGGCCTGACGGCCGGCGCGGTCGCGGCCCGCGTCATGCGCGCCGTGGAACGCTTCGCCTCGGACGCCCCGTCCGACGACATGGCGATCCTCGCGATGCGAGTCCCCGGCCTGCACAAGGATTGAGAAGGGTACGCAAAAGGCCCCGCCCGATTGGGCGGGGCCTTTCAGCTGGAGCCCCCTAACGGAATCGAACCGTTGACCTTCTCCTTACCATGGAGACGCTCTGCCGACTGAGCTAAGGGGGCCTGTTGTCTTTTCGAGGTTTCCCTCGCGGCAACGGAATAGATCATAGCCCGAACAGACCCGTGCCTCCAAACCCGATCAGAAGGCGGCCTGAAGCAGCCCGCCGAGCGCATTGCAGGCCCCCACGACCCGCTGCATGTCCCGCTTGGTGAGGGAGGCGTCAACAGGCAGAGCCAGCGTCTCGTCCGCCGCCAACTCGGTCTCCCGCAACGACACGCACCGCCGGAACTCGGGCAGCCGATGCACAGGAGTCTTCACCGGCACCCGGCACTCAACTCCCCGCCCGCGCAAGGCCCGAGCAAAAGCATCCCGATCAGGCCGCCCGTTCCCCGGCACCCGCACGACGTACTGCTGATAGGTGTGCCCGTCCCCACCGTCGGGGGTCCGCACCCCCTTCAACTTCCCATCGAGATAAGCGGCCCGCTCCCGCCGCTGAGCCACCTCGTCGTACGGCGCCTCGGACTCCCCCTGCTCCAGCACGAACAGCCCATGCCTCTGCCCCACACCGTGCAGCGCCGCGACATCGGCGCGCCGCCCGAACCGGTGTACGGCAACCACAGCCGCCGTCCGAGCAGTGACGACCGCCTCGACGGCAGCCGCATCAAGGCAGTACGTCACGGGATCTATGTCGGCGAACACGGGAAGCGCCCCGGCCAACACGACAGCCTCGGCGACCTCGACGTTCCCGAAGGCCGGTACGACGACCTCGTCACCGAGTCCGACGCCGGCGGCCCTGAGCATTCCAGCAGTACCCATACCGCGGATGCTCCTGGCGCCACGTGAACTTCAAGTGACGCACAACAAAAAAGGGTTGGACCCTGAACCGAAGTTCAGGGTCCAACCCTTTCAAATTTTGTTCGGCGGCGTCCTACTCTCCCACAGGGTCCCCCCTGCAGTACCATCGGCGCTGTA
>NZ_QFRX01000001.1:3068901-3084191 GCF_003143935.1 Streptomyces sp. Act143
TTTCCTCGGTGCTTTCCAGGTTCCCGCTTCCGCGTTTCCCTTTCCGGCGGTTCCGACTTTATCAGAGATTCTGAGTCGGAATTCCCACCCGCTTCGGGGACTGGTTCCCGGCGCGTGAAGCGGCCGGGTGCCCGTTGAGGTGGAGCCGTAAACGTACTGGAGCGGGGCGCCTCGATGCAAATCGAGGCGCCCCGCTCCAGGTTCACACGTACGAGGGCCGACGGATCGTCAGACCTCCACCACCACCGGCAGGATCATCGGCCTGCGGCGATACGTGTCGGAGACCCATTTGCCGAGGGTTCGCCGCACCAGCTGCTGGAGCTGGTGGGGCTCGACCACGCCGTCCTGGGCCGAGCGCTCCAGGACCTCCGTGATCTTCGGGAGCACGTCGGCGAACGCCGAGTCCTCGATGCCCGAGCCGCGAGCCTGGACGTGCGGACCGCCCGTGATCTTTCCGGTCGACGAGTCGACGACCACGAAGACCGAGATGATGCCCTCGTCACCGAGGATCTTGCGGTCCTTCAGAGCCGGCTCGCCCACATCGCCGACGGAGAGGCCGTCGACGTACACATAACCGGCCTGGACCTTGCCGGAGATCTTGGCCTTGCCCTCGACGAGGTCGACGACGACGCCGTCCTCGGCGATGACGATCCGGTCGTGCGGGACGCCGGTCATGGCGCCCAGCTCGGCGTTGGCCCGCAGGTGGCGCCATTCGCCGTGCACCGGCATCAGGTTCTTCGGGCGGCAGATGTTGTAGAAGTACAGCAGCTCGCCCGCGGACGCGTGGCCCGAGACGTGGACCTTGGCGTTGCCCTTGTGGACGACGTTGGCGCCCCATCGGGTCAGGCCGTTGATCACGCGGTAGACCGCGTTCTCGTTGCCGGGGATCAGTGACGACGCCAGGATCACCGTGTCGCCCGAGACGATGCGGATCTGGTGGTCGCGGTTGGCCATGCGGGACAGGGCGGCCATCGGTTCGCCCTGCGAGCCCGTGCAGACCAGGACGACCTCGCTGTCCGGGAGGTCGTCCAGCGTCTTCACGTCGACCACCAGGCCCGGCGGGACCTTCAGGTAGCCGAGGTCCCGGGCGATGCCCATGTTGCGGACCATCGAGCGGCCGACGAAGGCGACCCGGCGGCCGTACTCGTGGGCCGCGTCCAGGATCTGCTGGATGCGGTGGACGTGGCTGGCGAAGCTGGCCACGATGATCCGCTTGCGGGCGCTCGCGAAGACCTGGCGCAGGACGTTGGAGATGTCCCGCTCGTGCGGGGTGAAGCCGGGGACTTCCGCGTTCGTGGAGTCGGAGAGAAGGAGGTCGATGCCCTCCTCGCTCAGGCGGGCGAACGCGTGGAGGTCCGTCAGACGGTTGTCCAGCGGGAGCTGGTCCATCTTGAAGTCGCCCGTGTGGACCACCATGCCCGCGGGGGTACGGATGGCGACCGCCAGGGCGTCGGGGATGGAGTGGTTGACCGCGACGAACTCGCAGTCGAAGGGGCCGATGCGCTCGCGGTTCCCCTCCGCCACCTCCAGGGTGTACGGGCGGATGCGGTGCTCCTGGAGCTTCGCCTCGATGAGCGCGAGCGTCAGCTTGGAGCCGATCAGCGGGATGTCCGGCTTCTCGCGGAGCAGGAAGGGGACGCCGCCGATGTGGTCCTCGTGGCCGTGCGTGAGCACGATGCCCTCGATGTCGTCGAGGCGGTCCCTGATGGACGAGAAGTCCGGCAGGATCAGGTCGATTCCGGGCTGCTCCTCCTCCGGGAAGAGCACTCCGCAGTCGACGATCAGCAGGCGGCCGCCGTACTCGAAGACCGTCATGTTTCGGCCGATCTCACCGAGACCGCCGAGCGGGGTGACGCGCAGGCCGCCTTCGGGCAGCGACGGGGGCGGGCCGAGTTCAGGATGCGGATGACTCAAAAGACTCTCCTCACCACACACGCCACGTACCGGTGGGCACGTGGCGCGCATGACGTTCGTGCGTGTAGCAGTTGTCGTTGTCGGGTGCAGGCACCGGTGGCCTGCTTATTCAGTTGTGAAGTCTGGTTGCGCGCCCGGCGCGCGAAGTCTGGTGTTAGAGCTGTACCCCGCCGGCGGCAAGATCGATCTTGAGCTGCTCGATCTCTTCTGGAGTGAGTTCCACCATGGGGGCGCGCAGCGGTCCGGCGGGCAGGCCCTGGAGGGCGAGCGCGGCCTTCGTCGTCATGACTCCCTGGGTGCGGAACATGCCCGTATAGACGGGGAGCAGCTTCTGGTGGATCTCCGTGGCCTTCTGGACGTCGCCCGACACGAAGGCATCCACGAGGGCGCGCAGGTCCGGGGTGACCACGTGGCCGACGACCGAGACGAAGCCGACCGCGCCCACGGAGAGCAGCGGCAGGTTCAGCATGTCGTCGCCGGAGTACCAGGCGAGGCCGGAGCGGGCGATGGCCCAGCTGGCGCGGCCGAGGTCGCCCTTGGCGTCCTTGTTGGCGACGATGCGCGGGTGCTCGGCGAGCCGGACCAGCGTTTCGGTGTTGATGGGGACGCCGCTGCGGCCGGGGATGTCATAGAGCATGACCGGCAGCTCGGTGGCGTCGGCGATGGCCTTGAAGTGCCGGTACAGGCCCTCCTGCGGGGGCTTGTTGTAGTACGGCGTGACCACCAGGAGGCCGTGGGCGCCGGTCTGTTCGGCGGCCTTGGCCAGTTCGAGGCTGTGGTGGGTGTCGTTGGTGCCGACGCCGGCGACGACGTGGGCCCGGTCGCCGACCGCCTCCAGTACGGCTCGTACGAGGTCCGATTTCTCCGCGTCGCTGGTGGTGGGCGACTCGCCGGTGGTGCCGTTGATGATCAGGCCGTCGTTGCCTGCGTCCACCAGGTGGGATGCGAGCCGCTGCGCGCCGTCGAGGTCGAGTGCGCCGTCCGCCGTGAAGGGCGTGACCATAGCGGTGAGGACCCTCCCGAAGGGGGTCTGCGGAGTGGAGGTCGGAGCCATGGGTAACACGCTACTCGCTGCTCAGGACGTGGTCTGCCCGCAGGGGGCGCGAAAAGTCATGACAAAAGAGGAGCCCGGCACTGCCTGCTCGGGGGTTCAAGCAGTGCCGGGTCCGTTTGATCAGGCTAGATGAACTTCTCTAAATGCCGCAATACGGACACTTCGCGAGGCTGAACCGTACATCTGTGCCCGGTCGGGGAACGCGGGTGCGCTACGGCGCCACGCGGCCGTTCGCATTGAAGGCGGCGTACGTGAGCGGCATGAGCTTGGCCCACTCGGCCTCCATCTTCTCGCCGACCATCTCGATCTCGCGCTGCGGGAAGGACGGGACCTTCGCCAGTTCGTGCTGGGTGCGCAGGCCGAGGAAGTGCATCAGCGAGCGGGCGTTGCACGTGGCGTACATCGAGGAGAACAGGCCGACGGGGAGGACCGCGCGGGCGACCTCGCGGGCGACGCCGGCGGCGAGCATCTCCTGGTAGGCCTCGTACGCCTGCCGGTAGGAGTCCTCCATGGTGCGCGAGACCAGCTCCTGCTGGGCCTCGGTGCCCTCCACGAAGACGTACTTGCCGGGGCGGCCCTCCTGCACGAGCTTGCGGTCGGCGCCGGGGACGTAGAAGACCGGCTGGAGCTCGCGGTAGCGGCCGGACTCCTCGTTGTACGACCAGCCCACGCGGTGCCGCATGAACTCGCGGAAGACGAAGATCGGGGCGCTGATGAAGAAGGTCATCGAGTTGTGCTCGAACGGGCTGCCGTGCCGGTCCCGCATCAGGTAGTTGATGAGGCCCTTGGAGCGCTCGGGGTCCTTCTTCAGCTCGTCCAGGGACTGCTCGCCGGCGGTGGAGACACGAGCGGCCCACAGCACGTCGGAGTCGGCCGCGCTGTGCTTCACCAGCTCGACGGTGATGTCGGTACGGAAGCTGGGTTTGAGGTCGTCGGCGGGGGTGTCGGTCACGGCTCGGAGGGTCCTTCCATCACTTCTCTCGGGCGGCGCCCACTCTACGGGTCGGCACTGACAACGGGGCGTTCGGTACCGGGACGCGACATCCATGGCGAACTTCTGCGAATTCTGGGCATCAGGGCACCTTTTGGGGCACTCGCGCGTCTGTACCTGTGACAGTGATTCGTTCGAGTTCCGAGAGGGGCGCTCCCTGATGTTCCGCCGGCGTGAGCCCGTTCCGTTCGCCTTCATCGCCGAGGCCGACAGGTTCCGCAGCAATGTCACTCCCCCGCCGCGGGAGAAGTCCTCGGTCGGGCAGATAGCCGGGCGCTGGCTCTTGGGCGTCACCATCATCGCGGCGCTGGTGGGTTCCCTGGTGGTAGGGATGCCGGCGCTGACCGTCGATCACTCCTCCACGGACACCCAGCAGTCACAGGCGTCTCAAGGACACTGACTCATCCAGACCCCCTAGGGTGGCTCGCGGGGACACCGGCGGATAGCCTCACCGGGCACAGCCCATGCATGGATTGAGTGAGGACCAGCCGTGCCCCTGCCCTTCCTGACGGCCGACCGCGCCTTCGAGACAGCCGATGACGTCGCGCTGCCCTTCGACGACCGCGACCACTGGCGGCGCCCGTACCGCCCCGGGCCCTGGCGGGTGGGTGCGGCGGCGCTGCTGCTGCTCCTCGCGTCGTATGTGCTGTTCGCCGCGGTCATCATCGCCCTCACCGGCTCGGTGTCCGAGGGCGGTGTGGTCTTCGGGGTGGCGCTGGCCGTCATCGCGGTGTCGTTGCGGCTGTTGCGGATGGGCGTGTGGGTGAGCGCCCACGGTGTGCGCCATGTCGGGTTCTTCGTCACGCGGACCGCGCGTTGGCAGCAGGTCGTCGCCGTGCGGACGGTGCAGCAGCCGGTGCGCTGGCTCGGGTTGCCGCGGACGGTGCAGGGGCAGGCCCTGACCGTCGTACGCAGTGATCGCGCGGCGGAGGACACGGCGCCGCTGCTGACCACGCACAACGCGGACTTCCTCGGGCGGACCGAGGCCTTCGACCGGGCCGCCGACTCGGTGGAGGCATGGGGCGCGGAGTACCAGCGGGGCTGAGTCGTGCACGCAATCGTCGAAGGGGCCGGTCCGCAGCGAGTGCGGGCCGGCCCCTTCGTGGACCTACGGCGCTCAGGCCTGGACGGGTCTTCCGTCGTGCAGGGCGATCGCGCGCTGCATCGCCTTGCGGGCGCGCGGGGTGTCGCGCGCGTCGTGGTAGGCGACGGCCAGGCGGAACCAGCTGCGCCAGTCGTCGGGTTCGGCCTCGGTCTCGGCCTTGCGCCTGGCGAAGACCTCGTCGGCCGAGTCGCGGTCGATACGGCCGCTGGGCAGGCGCCTCAACTCGTCGACGGGCAGGCCGCCTTCGGCGTCGAGTTCGGCGGCGAGCTGGTTGGCCTTGCGGACGAACTGGGTGTTCTTCCACAGGAACCACAGTCCGATCACCGGCAGGATCAGCACCGCCACGCCGAAGGTGACGGTGATGAGGGTGCCGGACTGGATGAGCATGACGCCGCGGCTGCCGACCAGGACGAAGTAGAAGACCAGGACGGCGGCCGTTATGGCGTACGAGAGCTTGGCGCGCATGGTGGTGTCAGCTCAGCCCAGGTCCAGGAAGTTTTCCAGGCCGAAGGTCAGGCCGGGGGTGGTGACCACCTTGCGGGCGCCCAGCAGGATGCCCGGCATGAAGCTGCTGTGGTGGAGCGAGTCGTGGCGGATGGTCAGCGTCTCGCCCTCGCCGCCCAGCAGGACCTCCTGGTGGGCCAGCAGGCCACGGAGGCGGACGGAGTGGACGGGGATGCCGTCCACGTCCGCGCCGCGCGCGCCGTCCAGGGCCGTCTCCGTGGCATCCGGCGCCGGGGCCGTGCCGGCCGCGCGCCGGGCCTCGGCGATGAGCTGGGCCGTGCGCGTGGCGGTGCCCGAGGGTGCGTCGACCTTCTTCGGGTGGTGCAGCTCGACGACCTCCACCGACTCGAAGTAGGGCGCCGCGATCTGCGCGAACTTCATGTTCAGGACGGCCCCGATGGAGAAGTTGGGCGCGATGAGCACGCCCGTCTCCGGAGAGGCGGCCAGCCAGCCGGTCAGTTGCGCGAGGCGCTCGTCGGTCCAGCCCGTCGTACCGACGACGGCGTGGATGCCGTGGCCGACGCAGTATTCCAGGTTGTCCATCACCGAGGCCGGCGTGGTCAGTTCGACGGCGACCTGGGCGCCCGTCCCGGCCAGGGTCTCCAGCTTGTCACCCCGGCCCAGGGCGGCGACCAGCTCCATGTCCTCGGCGGCTTCGACCGCCTTGACCGCCTCGGAGCCGATCCGGCCCTTGGCACCGAGGACCGCCACGCGCAGCTTGCTCATCTTCTCGTTTCCTTAACCAGGGTGGATTAGGCCACGGCCTCGTGCAGACGGGACGCCTGCTTGTCCTTGAGCGGGCCGATGACCGACAGCGAGGGCCGCTGTCCCAGGATGTCGCGGGCGACCGCGCGGACGTCGTCCGGGGTGACCGAGGCTATCCGGGTCAGCATGTCGTCGACGGACATCTGCTCGCCCCAGCACAGCTCGCTCTTGCCGATACGGTTCATCAGCGCGCCGGTGTCCTCCAGGCCGAGGACCGTGGAGCCGCGGAGCTGGCCGATGGCGCGGGCGATCTCGTCGTCGGTCAGACCGTGCTCGGCGACGTGGTCGAGTTCGTCGCGGCAGATCTTCAGCACGTCGTGGACCTGCGAGGGCCGGCAGCCGGCGTAGACGCCGAAGAGGCCGCAGTCGGCGAAGCCCGAGGTGTACGAGTACACGCTGTAGGCCAGGCCGCGCTTCTCGCGGACCTCCTGGAACAGGCGGGAGGACATGCCGCCGCCGAGCGCGGTGTTCAGCACGCCCAGCGCCCAGCGGCGCTCGTCCGTGCGGGCCAGGCCCGGCATGCCGAGGACGACATGGGCCTGCTCGGTCTTGCGGCCGATCAGCTCCACGCGGCCGGCGGTGCGCAGGGCGCGCTTGCCGTCGCGCGGGGCGATGGGGGTCGCGTCGAGGTTCTTGAGGGCGCCCGCCTTCTCGAAGGCCGCGCGCACCTGTCGTACGACCTTGGCGTGGTCGATGTTGCCCGCGGCCGCCACGACCAGGTGGGTCGGGTCGTAGTGCTTCTTGTAGAAGCGGCGGATGCGGTCGGCGGTCAGGGCGTTGACGGTGTCGACCGTGCCGAGGACCGGGCGGCCGAGGGGGTTGTCGCCGAACATGGTGTGCGCGAACAGGTCGTGCACGCAGTCGCCCGGGTCGTCCTCGGTCATGGCGATCTCTTCGAGGATCGCGCCCCGCTCGACGTTGACGTCCTCTTCGAGGATCAGCGAGCCGGTCAGCATGTCGCAGACGACGTCGATGGCGAGCGGCAGGTCGGTGTCGAGCACGCGCGCGTAGTAGCACGTGTACTCCTTCGCCGTGAACGCGTTCATCTCGCCGCCGACCGCGTCGAGCGCCGAGGAGATGTCCAGGGCGCTGCGCCGGGTCGTGCCCTTGAAGAGCAGGTGCTCCAGGTAGTGCGTGGCGCCGTTCAGGGACGGCGTCTCGTCGCGGGAGCCGACGTGGGCCCAGATGCCGAAGGTCGCGGAGCGGACCGAGGGCAGGGTCTCGGTGACGATGCGCAGGCCGCCCGGGAGGGTGGTCTTGCGGACCGTACCGATGCCGTTCTCGCCCTTGATCAGGGTTTGGGTACGGGCGACGGCCCGCGCCTCCGAGGAGGTGCGGGCCGTCGCCGTGGAGCTACTCGACGTCACTTGTCGGTGTCGTCCTTCTTCGCCTCGTCGGAGCCTTCTTCGCCCTCGATCACGGGGATCAGGGAGAGCTTGCCGCGGGAGTCGATCTCGGCGATCTCGACCTGGACCTTCTGGCCCACGCCGACGACGTCCTCGACGTTCTCCACGCGCTTGCCGCCGGCGAGCTTGCGGATCTGCGAGATGTGCAGCAGACCGTCCTTGCCCGGGAGCAGCGACACGAACGCACCGAAGGTGGTCGTCTTCACGACCGTGCCCAGGTAGCGCTCGCCGACCTCCGGCATGGTCGGGTTGGCGATGCCGTTGATCGTGGCGCGGGCGGCCTCGGCGGCCGGGCCGTCGGCGGCACCGATGTAGATGGTGCCATCGTCCTCGATCGTGATCTCGGCGCCGGTGTCCTCCTGGATCTGGTTGATCATCTTGCCCTTGGGGCCGATGACCTCACCGATCTTGTCCACGGGGATCTTGACGGTGATGATCCGCGGGGCGTTCGGGGACATCTCGTCCGGCGTGTCGATCGCTTCCATCATCACGTCGAGGATGTGGAGGCGGGCGTCACGGGCCTGCTTGAGGGCCGCGGCCAGGACGGAGGCCGGGATGCCGTCCAGCTTGGTGTCGAGCTGGAGGGCGGTCACGAACTCCTTGGTGCCGGCGACCTTGAAGTCCATGTCGCCGAAGGCGTCCTCCGCACCGAGGATGTCGGTGAGGGTGACGTAGTGCGTCTCGCCCTCGATCTCCTGGGAGATCAGGCCCATGGCGATACCGGCGACGGGGGCCTTCAGCGGCACACCGGCGTTCAGCAGCGACATGGTGGAGGCGCAGACGGAGCCCATGGACGTCGAGCCGTTGGAGCCGAGGGCCTCGGACACCTGACGGATCGCGTAGGGGAACTCCTCGCGCGTCGGCAGGACCGGGACCAGGGCGCGCTCGGCGAGGGCGCCGTGGCCGATCTCACGGCGCTTCGGGGAGCCGACGCGGCCGGTCTCGCCGGTGGAGTACGGCGGGAAGTTGTAGTTGTGCATGTAGCGCTTGCGGGTCACCGGGGAGAGGGTGTCCAGCTGCTGCTCCATGCGGAGCATGTTGAGGGTGGTGACGCCCAGGATCTGGGTCTCGCCACGCTCGAACAGCGCCGAGCCGTGCACGCGCGGGATGGCCTCGACCTCGGCGGCGAGCGTACGGATGTCCGTCACGCCACGGCCGTCGATGCGCTTCTTCTCCTTGATCACGCGCTCGCGGACGAGCTGCTTGGTCAGGGAGCGGTACGCGGCGGAGATCTCCTTCTCGCGGCCCTCGAACTCCGGCAGGAGCTTCTCGGCGGCGAGCGCCTTGACGCGGTCCAGCTCGGCCTCGCGCTCCTGCTTGCCGGCGATGGTCAGCGCCTGGGCGAGCTCGGGGCGGACGGCGGCGGAGAGCGCCTCCAGGACGTCGTCCTGGTAGTCCAGGAAGATCGGGAACTCGCCGGTCGGCTTGGCGGCCTTGGAGGCGAGGTCGGCCTGGGCCTTGCAGAGGACCTTGATGAAGGGCTTCGCGGCGTCCAGACCGGCCGCGACGACCTCCTCGGTCGGGGCCTCGGCGCCGCCCTTGACCAGCTGGATGGTCTTCTCGGTGGCCTCGGCCTCGACCATCATGATCGCGACGTCGCCGTCCTCCAGGACGCGACCGGCGACGACCATGTCGAAGACGGCGTCCTCGAGCTCGGAGTGCGTCGGGAAGGCCACCCACTGGTTGTTGATCAGCGCGACGCGGACGCCGCCGATCGGGCCCGAGAAGGGCAGGCCGGCCAGCTGCGTGGACGCGGAGGCGGCGTTGATCGCCACGACGTCGTACAGGTGGTCGGGGTTGAGCGCCATGATCGTGGCGACGACCTGGATCTCGTTGCGCAGGCCCTTCTTGAAGGACGGGCGCAGCGGGCGGTCGATGAGGCGGCAGGTGAGGATCGCGTCCTCGGAGGGCCGGCCCTCACGGCGGAAGAAGGAACCCGGGATCTTGCCGGCGGCGTACATCCGCTCCTCGACGTCCACCGTGAGGGGGAAGAAGTCGAGCTGGTCCTTGGGGTTCTTGGAGGCGGTGGTGGCCGACAGCACCATGGTGTCGTCGTCCAGGTAGGCCACGGCGGAGCCGGCGGCCTGGCGGGCCAGGCGGCCCGTCTCGAAACGGATCGTGCGGGTGCCGAAGGAGCCGTTGTCGATGACGGCCTCGGCGTAGTGGGTCTCGTTCTCCACTAGCGTTTTCTCCTCGTCTTCGTCCCGTGGGCTGCCCGTGTGGCAGAGGGACGGTTGCGGAGAAGCGCTCCGTTCAGTGCGGGCCGGTCTTCGATCGAAGCACCCGGGCTCACTTCCCCCGGGGGCCACTACCGAGGACCGGCGGCGGCGAGGTGCGCTTCTCCTCGTTCGTCTTGTTCTTCTTGCGATGCGCCCTACCCCTACGGGTACGGCACATCACTCTGTGTCGTACGTATTGCGTTGTGCTACCACACTACAAAGAGGCAGTGACACTCCGCACGTACAGCAAAGGGAGCGGCCCCCGAACAAGTGGGAACCGCTCCCTCCACGGCGTCTTACTTGGCGCCCGCCGCACCACGGCGGATGCCGAGGCGGTCGACCAGCGCACGGAAGCGCTGGATGTCCTTCTTCGCCAGGTACTGGAGAAGGCGGCGACGCTGACCCACCAGGATCAGCAGACCACGACGGGAGTGGTGGTCGTGCTTGTGGGTCTTGAGGTGCTCGGTCAGGTCGGAGATCCGGCGCGAAAGCATGGCGACCTGGACCTCGGGGGAGCCGGTGTCGCCCTCCTTCTGACCGAACTCGGCGATGATCTGCTTCTTCACTGCGGCGTCGAGCGGCACTCGAAACTCCTCGTAGTCCGAAAATGGCCACCGAGTGCCCCCGGTCTGTGTCTCGGGGGAGCTTCCGTTACTCGGGAGGCGGGGATCCGCTGGGCGCGGCCTCCAGGGTCCTTCGAGGGACTCCGGGGGTGCGTACACAAACGGCCGTCACTCAGGGTACCAGGCACAGGTGGGCGCCTTCTCCCGGGTTCCCCGAACCACCCGGAAGGGGTCCCGAACCCATCGGACCTGGGAGGCGGGGCCACTAGGGTGACGGCAGATCGTACGACGTCGGGAAGGGGTCGCTGGGCATGGCGGAGACGGCAGAGGAGATCAAGGCGCGCAAGGAGCGGGAGCGGGACGAGCTCTACGCGCTCGACATCTCGGGCGTCGAGTGGCACTGCGCGCCGGGCACGGAGGAGCACGAGGAGCGGGTCGAGATCGCGTACCTGCCCGAGGGCGCCGTGGCCATGCGGTCCTCGCTCGACCCGGACACCGTGCTGCGGTACACGGAGGCGGAGTGGACGGCCTTCGTGCTGGGGGCACGGGACGGGGAGTTCGATCTGGAGCCGGGTCCGGAGGAGTCCGCGAAGTAGCGGACGCGCGGAGCGGACGCACTGGAGCGGACACGCAAGGGCGGACACGCAGGAGCGGACACGCAGGAGCGGACACGCAAGGGCGGACACGCAGGAGCGGACACGCAAGGGCGGACACGCAGGAGCGGACACGTAAGGGCGGACACGCAGGAGCATATGAGGGGCGGCACGCGCGTGTGCCGCCCCTTCGTGATGTCTCAGTGCTTCAGCCCGGCGCTCCCGAACGCCACAGCCATCAGGACCGGGTCGGCCGGGGACTTGTCGTCGCGGACCAGCTCGCGCTTGCCGAAGAAGACCCGGCCCTGCTGGAAGACGATGTCCGACTGGTCCGGGTCACTGAAGTCGGCGTCCTCCTCCTCCGGGAGGGTGAAGAGGAGCAGCGGTGTCTCGGTGTCCGTGCGCGGGTTCCAGCGCACCACGGCCGCCGGGGCGACGGTGCCCGCGCCGCGGCGGTAGATCAGCAGGTCGTCGCCGCTCATGCGCAGCGGGTAGACCTTCTGCAGCTCGCGGCCGTCGAACTTCCCCGCCGTCTTGCCGGTGGCGAGGTCGAACGCCACGATCCAGTCGGACGGCACACCGGTCTCGAAGGACTCCTTGCTCAGGAGGTAGGCCTGGTCGCGTCCGACGACGATGCCGTCGCAGTTCTCGTACACGCCGAAGTACGGGGACCCGAAGTACCGGTCGCCGCACTTCGGGTCGTAGCCGTCCAGGGAGATGGTGGTGCGGTACTTGCCGTTCCCGTCGAGCGTGATGACGTCGGTGGGGAGGCTGTCCCCGGCGGCGACGGCGAGCACCGGCGGATCGGACGAGGGCAGGTAGACGTTCTGGACCCCGTCGGAGACCTTGTACGTCCACTGCGGCTTGCCCGTGCGGGGGTCGACCTTCTGCACCTGGTACCTGACGTCGGGCAGCGAACCGCAGCCGCGCAGGGCCAGCAGGGCCCGGCCGCCGGCGAAGGCCTTGTCCTGGCACTCGTCGCCGAGGGCGCTGCTCCAGAGCTTCTCGCCGCTCTTCATGTCGTACGCCACCGAGCCCTGGCCCCAGGCCACGGCGACGACGCCCTTCGTCAGGGTGAGGTTGGTGTTGGTGACGAAGGCGGAGTTCGCGGCCGGCATCTGCTTCTGCCACAGCTTCTTGCCGGTGTTCAGGTCGAAGAACACCACCTGGTCGCAGACGCCGGACTTCTCCGAGCCCTCCGGCTGCGGGGGCTGGATGACGACGGCGGTACGGCCGTCCGCGGTGACGTGGCGGCTGGTGGCGCAGAGGTGGCCGTCGAGTTTGAGGGTCCAGGCCTTCTCCTCGGCGTCGAGGGCGATGTGGTAGCCCTCCAGGCGGTTGGCGACGCCCTTGACCATGACCTTGTCGGTGGCCCAGGTGCCGGGGGCGTAGCGGGGGCTGGCGTCGGTCACCTTGGCGAGGTTCTCCTCGCCGTGCTCCAGCATCAGCTGCCCCTCGGGCGAGGCGGGGACCTTCTCGGTCGTCTCCCTGACGTCGTCGGGGCTCTGCACCACGGTCCCCTTGGCATCGGCCGGGGCACTGTCGTCGCCGGACGCGAGGAACCAGCCGCCTCCGGCCAGCACGAGGAGGGCCACGACGACGGCCGCGGCGCCCAGCAGTTTGGTACGGCGGCGCTTGCGGGCGGTGTCGGCCGCGAGTGCGGATTGGGTGTAGATGGAGGGAGGCGGGCCGAAGCTCACGCGGAAGCGCCCTTTCTGTTTCTGGCCTGTTTCTGACCTGATCGCGTTCGGATCGGCCCCACTATGCCCGCCGAACGGTCGCGGGCCGGGAGCGGGGTGGTTCTCCGCCGCCTCCAACGGCCGTGCGGGGCAAGGCGCTTCGGAGGCACGCGCCGCAGGCCGCCCTCACCTTCCGTTTGTGTTCGGGGCATTCACGGACATCGCCCCGTTTCCTCACTGATGCGAAAGCTGTGTACGCCACTTCTGGGCAGGTTGTGACGCAGCGGACCCCCGCTCAGGGGTGGACGGGCCTGCCGGGGTGGGGCTTGTGGTGATTAGGCTGGTACCGGGCGCGTCGCCAGAACCCGTGGACCGGGCGTCGGCGTCCCAGGGGGAGAGCCGGTGGATCGGACGACCTCGAACGACTTCGGACGACTAGAAGACGACAAGAACAGGTCGCCCCTAGCACGGCATGAGGGTGCTCGACCACACCAGGAGGAACTGTGAGCAGCGATCGGGACGGGATCCGCGGGGGCTGGGCCACACCCGGCGATGACCAGCCCGACGCGGAATCCGCCAGCGAGATGACGGGCGAGTTCACCATCGACTACGCGCCGCCCGCCTGGTATACGCAGAACGCGTCGGGCGGGGCGGGCGACGGAGCGAGCGGTGCGGCCGGTTCGGCGGGGGTGGGTGGTTCGTCGGGTTCCGGTATGGCAAGTTCCGGTATGGCGGGTTCCGGTACGACGGGTTCCGGTACGGCGGGTTCCGGTGCGGCGGGGTCGTCTGCCTCCGGAGGGCCCGTCGGCGCTCCCTCCGCCACGGACTGGTCCGCTTCGTCGTTGCCGGGACTGACTCCTCCGGCTCATTCGCGTCCCCAGGGCGCCTCTTCCGGGCCGGCTTCCGTGCCGTCGCCGGCGCCCGGCGCTCCGTTCACTCCGCCCGCGCCCGCACCGGGGGCCCCTTTCACGCCGCCCGCGCCACCCTCCTCCGGTCCTGGAGCTCCTATTACGCCGCCGGCACCGCCGTCCGCCGGACCGGGTGCCCCCTTCACTCCTCCCACGCCGCCGTCGTCCGGGCCGGCAGCGCCTTTCCAGCCGCCTGTGCCGCCGAACGGCGGGCCGGGGGCGGTGCCCAGGCTTCCGGTGGGGAGCGGGTTCGAGCCGCAGTCGGCCCAGGTCTCCTCGTCTTCGGAAGCGGCCCCGTCTTCGGAGGTCTCACCGTCTTCGGAGGTGGCCACGCCGCCGCAGGCTTCGCCGCCCCAGGCTTCGCCGGCGCAGGCTTCGTCCGCACAGGCCGAGGCTCCTGCCGCGGACCCGGCCTCCCCTGCGGCCGTGCCGAACATTCCGGGGTTGCAGGCTCCTTGGGGCGCCCAGGCGCCGGCACCCGCGTCGTCCCCGGCGAGTTTCACGCTGCCCGCGCCCGAGCCTGCGCCTGCGCCTGCGCCTGAGGTGGCGTCCCCTGAGGCTGCCTCGGCGTCCGTCGAGGAGCCCGAGGAGTCCGGGAACGGTGACCTGGAGAGCGGCGCCACCATGCGGTTCTCCTCCGTCGCCCTGAAGCGCGAGATCGCGGAGCGTGCCGCTGCCGTCGAGGCCAAGCTGACGTCGGCCGACGGCGAGGATGCCGACGCTTCCGAGGCCGACGCGGATGCCGAAGAGGTCGGTACGGCTGATGAGGCCGACGTCGACGAGGACAACGACACGGGCCTCGACGCGGACTCCTTCGGCGATGTTCCGCTGCCCGACGACGCTACCGACGACTCCGCCGACGCTGCGAGTGAGAGCGGGGGCGACGGCGAAGAGACCTCGGCAGTCGAGCCGGAGACGGCCGAGACGGAAGAGACCGTCACCGACGAGGAAGACGAGGAAGACGGAGAGCGAGAGGAAGAGGAGGGGCAAGAGGCTGAAGCGGAGGCAGAAGTAGAGGCAACGGAGGCGGAGGACGCCGCCGACACCGACGCCGGCACTGACCTGGCGGACGTGGAACCCGCCGACGCGGAGCCTGTCGACGCGGAGCCCGTGGACGCCGTACCCGCTGAGCAGAAGCCCTCGGACGCGGACCCCGTCACCTCCCCCGCCCCGGACCCCGCCCCCACCGATTCCGACGCCGCGCCCGAGGACAGCGCGCCGCAGGATGCCGTCCCGCAAGACGCTGCCCCCGCCTGGACTCCCCCGCCCGCGCCGCAGCCCGGCATGCCGCCGCTGCCGCCGTCGTATCAGCCCGCCGCACCGGCGCCCGCAGCGCAGTGGCCCGCACAGCCCCAGCCCCAGCCCCAGCCCCAGCAGCCTGCCCCCTCGGCGCCCGTGCAGCCGCAGCCCGTGGTCGCACAGGGTCAGCCGACCGTGCCGCCGCAGCAGCCGCCGTTCCAGCCGCAGGCTCCGCAGCCCGCGCCCGCCGCCTGGAACCCGCCGGCCACCCAGCAGCCCGCCGGCCAGGCCCCGGCAGCCCCGGGTCCGCAGGGCGGCTACGGCTTCCCGCAGCCCGGCGCCCCGACCCC
>NZ_QFRX01000001.1:3084291-3244626 GCF_003143935.1 Streptomyces sp. Act143
CCCGGCGCCCCGACCCCGGCCCCCAACGCCCAGGGCGGATACGGCTTCCCCCAGCCCCCCGCACAACCAGGCCAGCCGGGCGAACCGGGCCAGCCGCAACCCGCCGCCCCCCAAGCACAGCCGCAGCCCCAAGCACAGCCGCAGCCCCAGGCACAGGCACAGGCACAGCCGCAGCCCCAAGCCCATCCCCAAGCCCAGGCCCCCCAAACCGCCCCCCCGACCGACCCCCGCACCGGTACCGCCTGGCCGCAGCCCATGCAGCACGACCAGCGGCAGATGACCAATCCCGGTGCCGCGCCGCTCGGTTACACGGCTGCGGTGGAGCTGTCGTCCGACCGGCTGCTCAACAACAAGAAGCAGAAGGCCAAGAGCAGCCGTCCCGCGGCCCAGCCCTCCCGCTTCAAGCTCGGCGGCAAGAAGGAAGAGGCCGAGCGGCAGCGGAAGTTGGAGCTGATCCGGACGCCCGTGCTGTCCTGCTATCGCATCGCCGTCATCAGCCTCAAGGGGGGTGTCGGCAAGACGACCACGACCACCGCGCTCGGCTCCACGCTCGCCACGGAGCGCCAGGACAAGATCCTCGCCATCGACGCCAACCCGGACGCCGGTACGCTCGGCCGCCGGGTCCGCCGTGAGACCGGGGCCACCATCCGCGACCTCGTCCAGGCGATCCCGTACCTCAACTCGTACATGGACATCCGGCGGTTCACCTCCCAGGCGCCCTCGGGGCTGGAGATCATCGCCAACGACGTCGACCCGGCCGTGTCCACGACCTTCAACGACGAGGACTACCGGCGGGCCATCGACGTGCTGGGCAAGCAGTACCCGGTCATCCTGACCGACTCCGGCACCGGTCTGCTCTACTCCGCCATGCGCGGGGTGCTCGACCTCGCCGACCAGCTCATCATCATCTCCACCCCGTCCGTCGACGGCGCCTCCAGCGCCAGTACGACGCTGGACTGGCTGTCGGCGCACGGGTACGCCGACCTCGTCTCGCGGTCCATCACCGTCATCTCCGGGGTCCGCGAGACCGGCAAGATGATCAAGGTGGAGGACATCGTCAGCCACTTCGAGACCCGGTGCCGGGGCGTGGTCGTCGTTCCGTTCGACGAGCACCTCGCCGCCGGTGCCGAGGTCGACCTCGACATGATGCGGCCCAAGGTGCGCGAGGCGTACTTCAACCTCGCGGCGATGGTCGCCGAGGACTTCGTACGCCACCAGCAGTCCCACGGCCTGTGGACCAGCGACGGCAACCCGCCCCCGGTGGCGGCCCCGCCGATGCCGGGCCAGCAGCAGTACGCCCCGCAACAGCCGGGACAGCCGTATCCGCAGCAGCAGCCCGGCTACCCCCAGCCCGGTCACCCGCAACCCGGTTCCCCGCAACCCGGTTCCCCGCAACCCGGCCAGCAGCCCTACCCTCAGCAGCCTCACCCCCAGCAGGGCCAGCCGCCCGCGCAGCCGTACCCGCCGCAGCCGGGACAGCCGTATCCGGGGCAGCCGTATCCGCAGCAGCAGCCCGGCCAGCAGGTCTACCCCCAACAGCCCGGCTACCCGCAGCCCGGCGGCCAGACCCCGCCCCAGCAGTAGCCACTGACTGACAGAACGGCCCGGGCCCGCACTGCTCCAGTGCGGGCCCGGGCCGTTCCCGTCCCAGCGGGTCGCCGTCCTGCCGTGGCGAGCGGCGGGCTCAGTCCGTCGGCTGGGGCTCCGGCCGGGACTCCGGCTCGGCCGCCGCGGTCAGCTCACGGCACCGCTTGACGTCCTCGCCCATCTGCTCCAGCAGAGCCTCCAGCGAGTCGAACTTCGCCTGGCCGCGGACGTACGCGAGGAAGTCCACGGCGACATGCAGCCCGTACAGGTCGAGGCCGACGCGGTCGATGGCGTACGCCTCCACCGTGCGCTCGGTCCCGTCGAACTGCGGGTTCGTGCCGACGGAGATGGCGGCCGGCATGGCCTCGCCCGCCACGTGCAGCCAGCCGGCGTACACGCCGTCGGCGGGGATGGCGGTGTGCGGCAGCGTCTCGACGTTGGCCGTCGGGAAGCCGAGTTCACGGCCGCGCTGCGCGCCCCGTACGACCACGCCCTCCACCCGGTGCGGGCGGCCCAGGATCTCGCCCGCGCCCTCGACGTCGCCCTCGGCGACCAGGCGACGGGTGAGGGTGGACGAGAACGGCTCTCCGCCGCCCGCCTCACCGCAGACGAACAGGTCGACGACCTCGACCTCGAAGTCGTAGACCTTGCCCTGCTCGACGAGGAACTCCACGTTCCCTGCGGCCTTGTGGCCGAAGCGGAAGTTGGGGCCCTCGACGACCGCCTTGGCGTGCAGCTTGTCGACCAGGACCTTGACGACGAATTCGGCGGGAGAGAGCTTCGAGAACTCCGTCGTGAAGGGGAGGATCAGGACCGCGTCCACGCCCTGCTCCGCCATCAGCTCGGCGCGGCGGTGGTGCGGGGCCAGCAGCGGCGGGTGGCTGCCGGGGCGGACGACCTCGCTGGGGTGCGGGTCGAAGGTGACGACGACCGAGGGCACGCCCAGCTCACGGGCGCGGTCGACGGCGTGCTGGATGATCAGCTGGTGTCCGCGGTGGACACCGTCGTAGGAGCCGATGGTGACGACGCTGCGTCCCCAGTCCTCGGGGATGTCCTCCAAGCCACGCCAGCGCTGCACTGTGACCGCTCCTCATCGAACCTGTGTCCGTTTTTACGGTTTACCTCTTACGCAGGTCTAAGGGTGCCATGCCGCGTCCGTCCTGCCCGCATCGGCATGGGCGCTGTGACTCGACCCACGTGGGTCAGACGGGGATTCCGACCCCGGCCAGGTTCTCGATCATGCGGCGGCTGCTGGGGCCGACCACGGCCGCCCACTGCCGCGGGGCGTCGGTCAGCCAGCCCGCCACCTGCGGGGCGAACCCCGGGATACGGCGCCCCAGGTCGACCAGCGCGCGGTCGAAGCGGGCCGCTCCCTGCGGAGTGCGGACGAGGAGGACGCCGATACGGTGCACCAGCTCGCGCAAGCCGTCACCGTCACCGTCACTGGCTGCGGCGCGCAGGAGCGCGTCCAGTACGGCAGGCTCCCGCTCGTGGCTCAGGAGGTGGTCGAGCAGTTCTCGCCGCAGGGGGCGGGAGGCTGCGGCTCCGGGTGCGACGAGTACGGCGGCCAGGGCCGTCCGCACCTCCTCCGGGCCGTCGTCCAGCAGCCCGGTGACGAGAGGGAACAGCACGGCCCGTGTGCCCGGCCCCTGGTCGAGGCGCCGGTCGACGTAGGCGGCCACGTCCGCCGCGGTCTCCGGGCGCAGCTCCACGGCCTCCCGTACGAGTACGGCGATCCGACGTGCCGGCGTCGGCAGCGTGACGTCGGCGAGAGTGCGCAGCGCCGCTCCGCCGCCGGGGCGGCGCAGTCGGGCCCGGAAGGCGTCCAGCACCGGTTCCGGGTGGGTGGTGAGGGCGGCGACCAGCGCGCTCGGCGGGAAGTGCGGGTCGCCGGCCGCGAAGTGGCCGAGGGCCTGCGGGAGATGGCGGGCACGCGTATGCGGGTCGCGGACGAGGAGCGCGAGCGCGCCGCCGTGCAGGGTGCAGTCGGCGGGGCGGGCGAGAAGGGTGAGGGCGGCGTAGCGGAGCAGTTCGCGGTCGGCCTCGGTGGTGACGTGCGGGGCCGCGCGCAGGCCGTACGCGACCGCCGCGACCCGCCGGTCCGGCCGCTCGTCGTGCGCCCACCGGTCCACCGCCCGGCACACCGCCGACGGCTCGTCCTCCGCGAGCACCGCCAGCAGTTCGTCGGCCCGCCGGTGCGCGCTGTCGACCAGCACCTCCGTCAGGCCGTCCAGCGCCAGGTGCCGGTGCGTGTGCAGCAACGCCTGCGCCGCCTTCGCGACGGTCGCGTGCGGGGTGGCGGGCAGCGGGCGCTCGTCGTCGAACCAGCGGGTGAGGTGCGGCTGTACGACGTCGGGGGCGTCGGCGAGGAGGCGTGAGGCCGCGTCCAGGTAGCGGGGGGCGGTGTCCTGCGGGGGGCCGTCGGCGAGGACGAGACGGCGGAGGAGGTCGAAGAGGGTGACCGGGGGGAGGGCCAGGTCCTGCCAGAAGGCGGGCGGGAAGGAGGAGGTGAGGGGGCGCGTCGTCGCCGCGGTGCCCCGCTGCCGTTCCCCTTGTCCTCCCCCTTCCTCTTGCCCTTCCTCTTGCCCTTCCTCTTGCCCTTTCTCTTGCCCTTCCCGTTCCTGTCCGCGCCAGCTCACCACTCGGTCGGCCAGCAGCCTCAGGACTCCCGTGTACGGAGTCGCGTCGGGCACGCGCAGCAGGGACTCGGTGAGGAGGCGGGCCGCCCACCAGGAGTGCGGGTCCGCGTCCAGCGCCTGGATCAGTTCCTCCAGGCGCTGAGCGAGGGCCGGGGTGCCGTGCTGGCGGGCGAGGAGGAGCAGGGCCTGGACGACCGGGCCGATGCGGTGGTGCGGTACGGGCAGCGGGCGGCGGTCGGCCGGATGGGTGCGGCGGCGGTGGACGAGGGCGCGCAGGGCCTCGTCCAGGTCCAGGTGGATGCCCTGGATCCAGTCGGCGAGCTCCTCGTGGGCGAAGCGGTAGCCGCTTCCGGCGGGGACGAGGAGGCCCTCGGTGAGAACGGCGGAGGCCCAGCCGGTGCCGCCGCCCAGGCGGGCCGGGGCGGGGCCCCAGGGGAACACCGCCTCGAACGATTCCCGGTCCAGTTCGCCCTGCCCGGGGCCGAGGCTGCGGCGGGCCGCCTCGTGGACCTGGCCGGAGACCTTGGCGGCGAGGCGGCGTACGGCGGTGCCGCGCAGGCCGTTCTCGGCGGCGAGGCGGACGGCGATGCGGAGGCACATCAGGTCGAGGTAGGCCGCGAAGACGTCGTCACGGTCCACTCGCGCGTGGGGGGCGTCGGAGGTTTCGGGGAGGGCGGTGCGGACCTCGGCGAGGAGGCGGAGGGTGAGGGGGTGGCGGGCGTCGGGGTTGCGCAGGGCCCCCTCGGGGATGCGGTAGCGCGCGCGTGCCGTGCGGGCCTCGTGGTCCTGGAGGTCGGCGAGGCGGACGCAGGGGGTGGGAGGGATCTCGTGCGGTGGGTCCGCGTCAGGGGGCGACGCCGCGAGCTCTTCCCCGTACAGCATCTCCCGCGGGAACCCCGCCCCCGCTCCCTCCCAGTACTCCGCTCGGCACGCCACCACCAGCCGCGCCCCTGACTCCCGCAGCCAGCGCGCCGTGCCGTCGGTCCACTCGGGCAGACGGTGGGCCAGCACGGGCGGCATCTCCTCCGGGCCGTCCAGGAGCAGGAGCAGGGGGCGTTCCGCGAGGCGGGCCAGCCGCGAGAGGCGGCCGGGGGTGAGGTCGCCCAGGTCGGTGAGGTGCGCGGAGCGCGAGGCGGCGACGATCCTCGCGGCGCGGGTCAGGGCCCTGGCGGCGGCGTCGGCGACCGAGGTGTCGTCGTCCCGCAGATCGGCGCCGCGCAGCCAGAGCGTGGGGGCGGGGCGGGCACCGCGGTTGCGGCGGGCGGCGAGGGACGCGAGTTCCGTCGTACGGCCGCTGCCGGGCGGCCCGACGAGCGCGAGGACGGCGCGGTCGTCCTCGGTGAACGCCTCGAACTCCGCTGCCGTGGCCGCCCGTTGAACCGGTTCCACCGAGCCGGGGCCGAGGGTGTCCGCCGCCCTGCCCACGTACCCGGCCAACGCCCCCGGCGGCCCGTCCTGGCCCACCGAGGTGGCGGTCAGCTCCAGGACGCCCGCCAGATTGAGGTCGACGCCGTACGCGGGGACGGTCGCCGCGTTCTCGGCGAGCAGGTCGGCGAGGGGGCCGTGCGGGGGCGGGAACAGGGGTACCGCGAAGCCCACCTCACGTCGGCCGCTCTGCAACGCGGTCCCCAGTACGCCGACCACCGCACCGGTCGCGGCATCGAGCACGGGTCCCCCGGCCGCCCCTCCGCCGAGCCGCAGCGCGTCCTGCCCTGCGGTACCGATCGCCAACTCCATTACGCCGTCGAGGAGATGGAAACGGTCCGTCGCCGTGTACGTCACGGAGGCCGTCCCGAGCACGCGCGCCTCGCGCCAGCAGCCGGCGGGGATGCGCACATAGGAACCGGTGCCGACCCCGCCCCGACCGCCGACGGGCAACGGCTCGACACCGAGGCCCTGGGTGCGCACGAGCGCGAGGTTCAGCTCGGGCAGCGCGGTCACCGCGTCGGCGGCCACCACGCAGTGCCGGTCCTCGGCGGCGTACAGCAGCAGTCTCGGCAGCCCGTCGACGACCTCGTGACCGGTGATCAGGGTGCCGTGGTGATCGGCGACGAACCCGATGCCACGGGGGCGCCCGGCAAGGTCGCGAATACGGACGAGCGCGTGATCGGGCACCCGCCCCAGCGCGGAGCTACGCCCGTACTCCGCCGGGCCGTACACCGCGCCCGGCCCCGAGGCGTAGGCCCAATCCGGCGGCGGCGCGTCGCGTGGTGGGCCCTGCGTCGGGCCCTGTGCGCGGTCCGGCCCCGGGGCATCTGCGTGGTGGTTCTGCCGGGGGTCCCGTGCAGGTGCCGGCCCTGTCTCCTGCGCCCAGTCCGGCCCCGCAGCCTGCCCACGCACCGGCTCCGAGACTCCCCCACGGCCCGGCTCCGAGACTCCCCCGGAGCCCGGCCCCGAGTCCTGCCGCCGGCCCCGCTCCGGGTCTAGCCCCCGGCCCCGCTCCGAGTCTCGCCCACGGCCCCCCGCGGTCCGCGAGCCCCGTCGCGTCATCGTCGAACCTCCCCGCCGTGCCCGTGCCGTGCTCGCGGGGCCGTCTCCCGGCCGTCCGGTCCGTGAGGCAGGCCCGTCTTCGACGGTAGGCACCGCCTGATCGGCGGGACAGAGCGCGCGGTGAACGCGCCCCCTTCCGCTCCCCCGGTTCACTCCGAGCGCCTGCCCGGACGGGTGAATGGGCGGGGACGGGTGGATACACCCTAGGGGTGGGGGAACCGAGGGGGGACCGTGGAGCGGCGGACAACTCCGTGACCGCCGCTCCACGGGTGGAGCGTCATCCGAGGGCTCAGCCGAAGACGGCCAGGCTCTTCGCCTTGCCCTTCTGTTCCTCGACCAGCACGAGGAACACACCCTCGGGATCGAAGACGGCGACCGCGCCGCGGCCCGCGTACTCGTCGGGCATCTCCAGCCGGACGCCGTTCAGCAGCAGCTTCGCCCGCTTGGCGTCCACGTCCCAGCGCGGGAACGCGGCCGTGGCGGCATCGGCGATCGGCATGACCGTCAGCTCCTGCTGGAGCTGGTCCAGGGTCCTGGCCGAGTCCAGCTTGTACGGGCCGACGCGGGTGCGGCGAAGGGCCGTCAGGTGGCCGCCCACGCCCAGGTCCGCGCCCAGGTCACGGGCGAGCGCTCGGATGTACGTACCGGACGAGCAGACCACCGAGACGACCAGGTCCATCACCGGCGTGCCGTCGGCCGCGACCGCGTCCCGGACGTCGTACACCGCGAAGGACGAGATCCGCACCGGACGGGCCGGGATCTCGAACTCCTCGCCCTCGCGCGCCCGCTTGTAGGAGCGCACTCCGTCGATCTTGATGGCGCTGACCTTGGACGGCACCTGCATGATGTCGCCGGTCAGCTTGGCGATCCCGGCGTCGACGGCCTCGCGGGTGACCTTCGAGGCGTCTGACGACCCCGTGATCTCGCCCTCTGCGTCGTCGGTCAGGGTCGTCTGGCCGAGCCGGATCGTGCCCAGGTACTCCTTCTCCGTCAGGGCGAGGTGCCCCAGGAGCTTGGTCGCGCGCTCGACGCCGAGGACGAGCACGCCCGTCGCCATGGGGTCGAGCGTGCCGGCGTGGCCGACGCGGCGGGTCCTGGCGATCCCGCGCATCTTGGCGACCACGTCGTGCGAAGTGAAGCCCGACGGCTTGTCGACGATGACAAGCCCGTCGGGCGTGGTGCTCTTCCGGTTCATTCGGAGGTGTCGTCCTCGTCCTCGCCCGGCTTCTTGTACGGGTCCGCCTCACCGGCGTAGGTGGCGCCGGCCGAGACCTCGCGCACCTTCTCGTCGGACTGGCGCGCCTTGTCGAGGAGGTCCTCGATGGTCCGGGCGGTGTCGGGCAGGGCGTCGGCCACGAACGTCAGCGTCGGGGTGAACTTCACGCCCGCCGCCGCGCCGACCGCGGAGCGGAGGACGCCCTTGGCGCTCTCCAGTCCGGCCGCGGCAGCTGCCCGCTCCTCGTCGTCCCCGTACACCGTGTAGAAGACGGTCGCCTCCCGAAGGTCACCGGTGACCCTGGTGTCCGTGATGGTGACGTGGCTGCCGAGCCGCGGGTCCTTGATCCCGCGCTGCAGCTTCTGGGCCACCACCTCCCGGATGAGGTCCGCCAGCCTCTTCGCCCGCGCGTTGTCGGCCACTGGTCCGTCTCCTTAGTTACTTCTCTTGCCGCTTGCTTCAGTCTTCGTCGCTGTGGAGCCTGCGTCGAACCGAGAGCAGTTCCACCTCGGGCCGCCCGGCGACCAGCCGCTCGCAGCGGTCCAGTACGTCGGAGAGGTGGCCCGTGTCCCCGGAGACCATCGCGAGCCCGATCTCGGCCCGGCGATGGAGGTCCTGATTGCCCGTCTCCGCCGCACTCACCGCGTACTTGCGCTGGAGCTCGGCCACGATCGGACGGACGAGTGAGCGTTTCTCCTTCAGCGAGTGGACGTCGCCGAGGAGCAGGTCGAAGGACAGAGTCCCCACATACATGTGTGTGTCCGGATGTCCCGCCGGTTCGGGGTACGGGCGTCACGCCTGGACGCCGATACGGGAACCGTACACGCAACGGCCGGGGCCGATCGACGGAAATTCCCGCAAGGGAACTTCCCCGCCGATCGGCCCCGATCGCGTGCTGTGACGGTCAGACGCGCGGCTTCTCGCGCATCTCGTACGTCGCGATGACGTCGTCGACCTTGATGTCGTTGAAGTTTCCGAGGTTGATACCACCCTCGTAGCCTTCGCGGATCTCGGTGACGTCGTCCTTGAAGCGACGCAGACCCTCGATGTTGAGGTTCTCCGCGACCACCTTGCCGTCGCGGATGAGGCGCGCCTTGGTGTTGCGCTTGACCTCGCCCGAGCGGATGAGGACACCGGCGATGTTGCCCAGCTTGGACGACTTGAAGACCTCGCGGATCTCCGCCGTACCGAGCTCGACCTCTTCGTACTCCGGCTTGAGCATGCCCTTGAGGGCCGCCTCGATCTCCTCGATCGCCTGGTAGATGACCGAGTAGTACCGGACGTCCACGCCCTCGCGCTCGGCCATCTGCGCCGCGCGGCCGGCCGCGCGGACGTTGAAGCCGATCACGATGGCGTCGGAGCCCATCGCCAGGTCGATGTCCGACTCCGTGACCGCACCGACGCCGCGGTGCAGGACGCGGATGTCGACCTCTTCGCCGACGTCCAGCTGGAGCAGGGAGGACTCGAGCGCCTCGACGGAACCAGAAGCGTCACCCTTGATGATGAGGTTGAGCTGCTGGACCTCGCCGGCCTTGAGCACCTTGTCCAGGTCCTCGAGGGAGACACGGCGCGTGCGCTTGGCGAACGCGGCGTTGCGCTCACGGGCGGCGCGCTTCTCGGCGATCTGACGGGCCGTACGGTCCTCGTCGACCACCAGGAAGTTGTCGCCCGCGCCCGGGACGTTGGTCAGGCCCAGGACCTGAACCGGCGTCGACGGGCCGGCCTCGGCCACGCTGTTGCCGTTGTCGTCGTGCATCGCCCGGACTCGGCCGTACGCGTCGCCGACCACCATGGTGTCGCCGACCCGCAGCGTGCCGCGCTGGACGAGGACCGTCGACACGGCGCCACGGCCGCGGTCGAGACGGGACTCGATCGAGATGCCCTGCGCGTCCTGGTGCGGGTTGGCCCGCAGGTCGAGCGAGGCATCGGCGGTGAGGATCACGGCCTCCAGCAGGGAGTCGATGTGCAGACCCTGCTTGGCGGAGATGTCGACGAACATCGTGTCGCCGCCGTACTCCTCGGCCACCAGCCCGTACTCGGTGAGCTGACCGCGCACCTTGGTCGGGTCGGCGCCCTCGACGTCGATCTTGTTGACCGCGACGACGATCGGGACGTCGGCCGCCTTGGCGTGGTTCAGCGCCTCGACCGTCTGCGGCATGACGCCGTCGTTGGCCGCGACGACGAGGATCGCGATGTCCGTCGACCGCGCACCACGGGCACGCATGGCGGTGAACGCCTCGTGACCCGGGGTGTCGATGAAGGTGATCTTGCGCTCTTCGTCGTTGACCTCGGTCGCGACCTGGTAGGCACCGATGTGCTGGGTGATGCCGCCGGCCTCGCCCGCGATGACGTTGGTCTTGCGGATGGCGTCGAGCAGTCGGGTCTTTCCGTGGTCGACGTGACCCATGACGGTGACGACCGGCGGGCGGACCACCAGGTCCTCCTCGTCGCCCTCGTCCTCGCCGAACTCGATGTCGAAGGACTCGAGCAGCTCGCGGTCCTCCTCCTCCGGGCTGACGATCTGAACCGTGTAGTTCATCTCATCGGCGAGGAGCTGGAGCGTCTCGTCGGAGACGGACTGCGTGGCCGTGACCATCTCGCCGAGGTTCATCATGACCGCGACGAGCGACGCCGGGTTGGCGTTGATCTTCTCCGCGAAGTCGGTGAGCGAGGCACCGCGCGACAGGCGAACCGTCTCGCCGTTGCCGCGAGGCAGCATCACACCGCCGACCGACGGGGCCTGCATGGCCTCGTACTCCTGGCGCCTCTGCCGCTTCGACTTGCGACCGCGACGCGCGGGACCGCCGGGACGGCCGAAGGCGCCCTGCGTGCCACCACGGCCACCCGGACCACCGGGACGACCGCCGAAGCCGGGACGACCGCCGCCGCCCGTGCCGGCACCCGGACCACCGGGACGGCCGGCGAAGCCGCCACCGCCACCGGGACCGCCGGGACGGCCGGCGAAGCCGCCGCCACCACCCGGACGACCGGCGAAGCCGCCGCCGCCCGGACGACCGCCGCCGCCACCGGGACGACCGCCGCCACCGGGACCACGGCCACCGGGGCCACCGCCGCCGGGACGCGGGCCGGCAGCAGGACGCTGCGGCATCATGCCGGGGTTCGGACGCGGGCCGCCGGGACCGCCGCCGGGACGGGGACCGCCCTGCGGACGGGGCATGCCGCCCGGGGTCGGACGCGGGCCGCCCGGAGCCTGCGGACGGGGACCGCCCGCCGCGCCCTGGGGACGAGGACCGCCCTGGCCCTGCGGACGCGGGGCGCCGCCGGGACGCTCACCGGGGGCACCAGGGCCGCCGGGGCGCGGGGCACCGCCCGGACGGGGCGCCTGCGGGCGCGCCATGCCGGTGGAGCCACCAGAGGTGAAGGGATTGTTGCCCGGACGGGGACCGGCCGGACGGGCACCACCGGGACGCGGCGCCTGGCCACCCGGACGCTGGGCGCCGGGAGCGGGACGGTCGCCACGGCCCTGGCCGCCCTGTGCGGGGCCACCGGGACGCGGGGCACCCGGACGCGGCGCCTGGCCGGCCGGACGCGGGGCGCCCGGACGCGGGCCGGAGCCCTGCGAGGGGGCCGGCGCGGCGGGAGCCGACGGGGGTGCCGTGAACTCGGGCGTGGTCGGAGCCGGGGACGCCGGCGCGGGGCGCGGCGCGGGCTTCGGGCCCGGGGTGGGACGGGGGCCGGGAGCAGCCGGCGCGGCGGGAGCCGCGGGCGTCTCGGCGGCGGCCGGCTTGGGGGCCGGCGGGCGCGGGGCGGCCGGACGGGCAGCCTGCGCCGGAGAGGGGGCTGCCGGCTTCGCCGGGGCAGCCTTGCGCGGGGCGGGCTTGCCGCCTCCGTTGCCCTGCTGGAGGGCGTCCGTCAACTTGCGGACGACGGGCGCTTCGATGGTCGAAGACGCCGAACGGACGAATTCACCGAGTTCCTGGAGCTTGGCCATGACGACCTTGCTCTCCACACCGAACTCCTTGGCGAGTTCGTATACCCGGACCTTAGCCACTTCGCTCCTTTTAGGTCCGGGTTGCGTCCGGACCGTCGCTACTTCATGGGCGTACTCATCGCGTGCTCATCGAGTGCTCATCGCAATCTCGACCTACTTCCAACTCGCGGGGTACCAGGGCCGCACGGACGTTCCGCGCGACGCTTCTTACGGTGTTGCCTGCTCAGCAACTGTCTGTCTGCTCGACGTACTGGCGCAACGCCTTTATGTCGAGCGCTCCCGGGGCGCGCAACGCCCGCGTGAACGCCCGGCGGCGTACCGCCTGATCGAGACAGACCAGGGCGGGGTGCACGTAGGCGCCCCGGCCGGGCAGCGTACCGCGTGGATCGGGGACGCATGCGTCCTTGATCGCCACGGTCCGCAGCAGATCGGTCTTGGCCGCTCGCTGCCTGCACCCCACACAGGTGCGTTCAGGGCATGCGCGGGCGTGCGTCCGGCCAGACACTCTTAAGTCTACCTCCCCGTACCGACCTCACCCCTTTGGGGCAGGAATCGAACGGTTGTTGTCGTGATCTAAGCCAAGTGCGGCTTGGATCTATTCCCCGGCCTGCTCGGTGTCGGGCCGGATGTCGATGCGCCAGCCGGTCAGACGGGCGGCCAGGCGGGCGTTCTGCCCTTCCTTGCCGATCGCCAGGGACAGCTGGTAGTCCGGCACGGTCACGCGCGCGGAGCGGGCCGCCAGGTCCACGACCTCCACCTTGGAGACGCGGGCCGGGGACAGCGCGTTCGCCACCATCTCGGCCGGGTCGTCCGACCAGTCGACGATGTCGATCTTCTCGCCGTTCAGCTCGCCCATGACGTTGCGCACCCGGCCACCCATGGGGCCGATGCAGGCGCCCTTGGCGTTCAGACCGGAACGGGTGGACCGTACCGCGATCTTCGTACGGTGACCGGCCTCACGTGCGATGGCGGCGATCTCGACGGACCCGTCGGCGATCTCCGGCACCTCCAGCGCGAAGAGCTTCTTCACCAGATTGGGGTGGGTGCGCGAGAGGGTGACGGACGGGCCGCGCACGCCCTTCGCCACTCGTACGACGTACGACCGCAGCCGCATGCCGTGCGGGTACGTCTCGCCAGGGACCTGCTCCTGCACCGGCAGGATGGCCTCCAGCTTGCCGATGTCGACGAGCACGTTCTTCGGGTCGCGGCCCTGCTGGACCACGCCGGTGACGATGTCGCCCTCGCGGCCGGCGTACTCGCCGAGCGTCGCGTCGTCCTCGGCGTCGCGCAGCCGCTGCAGGATGACCTGCTTGGCGGTGGTGGCGGCGATACGGCCGAAGTCGGACGGGGTGTCGTCGAACTCGCGGGGCTCCTGGCCCTCTTCGAGGTCCTCGGGGTCTTCCTTCGCCCACACGACCACGTGCCCGGATTCCCGGTCGAGGCGCACGCGCGCGTGGCGGTGGCTTCCCTCGGTGCGGTGGTAGGCGATGAGGAGGGCCGACTCGATCGCCTCGACCAACAGGTCGAAGGAGATCTCCTTCTCCCGTACCAAGCCCCGCAGGGCACTCATGTCGATGTCCACGGCTACGCCTCCTCTTCCTTCTTGTCCTTGCGGTTGAACTCGACCTGGACACGCGCCTTGGTGACCTCGGCGAAGCCGAGCCTGCGGCTGGTGGCCTTGCGGCCCTTCACTCCGGGCACCTCGACGTCCAGGCCGTCGTCGTCGACCGTCAGGATCCGGGCCACCAGTTCCCCGCCCTCGGCCAGCTGGAACCTCACCAGCCGGTCGACGGCGCGGGCGTAGTGCCGGTGCTCGGTGAGGAGGCGCTCCGCGCCCGGGGTGCCGACCTCGAGGGTGTACTCGCCCTCGCCCATCGCGTCCGTCTCGTCGAGCTTCGCCGAGAGCGCGCGGCTCACATCGGCGATGGCGTCCAGATCGGCGCCCTGGTCGGAGTCGACGACGACACGCAGCACGCGCTTTCGTCCGACGGAGTCCACGGCGATCTCTTCGAGATCCAGTCCCTGGGAGGTGACGAGCGGTTCCAGGAGCTCTCGCAGCCTCTCGCTCTGGGTGGTGCTCATCCGGGTGACTCCTCGGCCGCGTGTGCTGTTGTGGGAAGGTCGCGTGTCTGGTCAAAGGGTATCCGGTCCGGAGGACTGTTGCCGTCCATCGTGCGCCCCCGGGGCCCGCGCAGGGTGCCGATGAGTGGCTGCGGACCGGTGCGCGGGTACGGTGATCACCGCGGGGCCGCCCTTCCCGCCCGTGTGTTCGTACGAGCTCCCCGAGGACGTCTGCCGTGCCGTACCCCCCACCGCCGCGCATCCCCTCGGGGCCGCGCAGAAGAGCCCTTCTCGCCTCGGCCGCCGGAGCCGCGCTCCTGGCGGGCTGCTCCTCCGGAAGCGGGGGCTCCGACTCGGCGGAGAGCGCCGGCGGCAGCCCGTCGCTCGCCGAGCGGGCACGCGCGCGTGCGGCGCGCGACAGCCAGGGGATCGTCGCGCGGTACGACGCGGTCCTCGCCGCGTATCCGACGCTGGCGGAGCGGCTGGCACCGCTGCGGGAGGCGGCCGTACGGCATGCGGAGGCCTTTGGAGGAACCGTCACTGCAGGCTCCTCCGCCTCGGCCTCCCCCACCGCCCCGCAGGCGTCCCCGTCAGCCTCCCCCACCGCCTCGCAGGCGTCCCCGTCGGCCACCGCTCCGACGAGCGAGAAGGACGCCCTCGCCGGTCTCGCCACCGCCGAGCGCACGCTCGCCGACGCCCGCGCGAAGGCGCTGCTGGAGGTGCCGGGCGAGCTGGCCCGGCTGCTGGCCTCGGCGGCCGCGGCCGGCGCGGCACACGCGTATCTGCTGACGGAGGGCGCCAAGTGAGCGACGAGGACGAGAAGCGGGCGCTGACCGCGCTCCAGGCCGCCCTGGCGGCCGAACACGCCGCCGTCTACGGCTACGGCGTTGTCGGCGGCCGCATCCGCGAGGGCCGGCGCACCGAGGCACGGTCCGCGTACGACGCCCATCGCGCCCGGCGCGACCTGCTGGCGCGGGAGGTCCGGGACCTGGGCGGCACCCCGGTCGCCGCGGCGGCGGGGTACGCGCTGCCGTTCCCGGTGCCGGACTCGGAGGCGGCCGTGCGGCTGGCCGCTGAGCTGGAGGACCGGGTCGCCGGGGTGTACTCCGACCTCGTGCGGGCAGCCGTGGACGAGCGGCGGGCGATGGCCGCGGAGGCGCTGCGGGAGGCGGCGGTGCGGGCGGTGCGCTGGCGCGGGGAGAGCGTAGCCTTCCCTGGTCTCGCCGAGCGGGCGGCGACGGCGACCGCCACGGCCACGCCGGAACCTGCGGCGTAACGCGTACGGGAAGGAAGAACTCGGGTATGGCTTTCGCACCGCCGCAGCGTCTGGTCAGGGCGCTCGGTGAGACGGCACCTGACGGTGACGACTGGTTGGAGAAGCTGCCCGAGGCGGCTCAGCAGGCCGTCGCGCTACGCGAGTTGACCGTGGAACGGGTGCAGATGCCCGGCGGTCGCAGCAGCCTGGTCGTGCTGGTCCGGCGTGCCGACGGCACCCCCGCCGTGCTCAAGCTGGCCCCGCCGCGGTTCCGCCCGGAGGCGGAGCGGGCGGCGCTGGCGCACTGGGACGGGCTGGGCGCCGTACAGCTGCTGGAGCCTTTCGCGGGTGAGGGGGTGCTGCTGCTGGAGCGGTTGCATCCCGATGTGTCGGTGCGGTCGCTGCCGGAGGCGAAGGCGTTGCTGGAGGCCGCCGGTACCTTGCGGCGGCTGTGGGTCGAGCCGCCGGCCGGGCACGCGTTCGAGACGGTGGCCGAGCGGACGGGCCGGCAGGCGCAGGCGATGCGGGCGACCGCGGCGGACCTGGCCGCGGTCGGTCCGCTGGTTGCCGCCGCGGTGGCCGCGCGCGAGGAACTGCTGGCGGCGCCGCCCGAGGAGCGGCTGCTGCACGGGACGTTCCGGCAGAGCAAGGTGCTGGCCGGGGAGCGGATGCCGTGGCTGGCGGTGGGGCCGGACCCGGTGGTGGGTGAGTGCGCGTTCGATCTGGCCCGGCTGGTGCGGGACCGGGTCGAGGATCTGATCGCGTCGCCGTCGGGAGCGTCCATCACCCGGCGGCGGGTGAAGCGGCTCGCGGAGTCCCTGGATGTGGATCAGGAGCGGCTTCGGGGGTGGACGCTGTTCCGGGCGGTGGAGTCGGGGGTACGGGCGCTCCGCGTGGGGAGACCGCAGGATGCCGAGCTGTTGCTCGAATTCGCCGGCTGGCTTTAGGGGAAGCACGCGAGAAGCGTCTGTGCGTCCCGTCGCGGGGAAGCACAGACGCTTCTGAGGGTTCCGTCAGGCGGACAGGCGGGCGATCGCCTCGTCCACCGTCAGCTCCTCGCGCTCACCGGTCTTGCGGTCCTTGAGCTCCAGGACGCCCTCGGCGGAGCGGCGGCCCGCGACGAGGATCTTCGGTACGCCGATGAGCTCGGCGTCCGTGAACTTCACGCCCGGGGAGACGCCCGCGCGGTCGTCGACCAGGACCCGCAGACCGGCCGCCCGCAGCTTCTCGGAGACGTCGAGGGCGAGTTCGGTCTGGAGGGCCTTGCCCGCGGCGACCACGTGGACGTCGGCCGGGGCGACCTCGGCGGGCCAGCACAGGCCCTGCTCGTCGGCGGTCTGCTCGGCGAGGGCGGCGACGGCACGGGATACGCCGATGCCGTAGGAGCCCATGGTGACGCGGACCGGCTTGCCGTTCTGGCCGAGGACGTCGAGCTTGAGGGCGTCGGCGTACTTGCGGCCCAGCTGGAAGATGTGGCCGATCTCGATGGCGCGGTCGAGGACGAGGCCGGTGCCGCACTTGGGGCACGGGTCGCCGTCCTGGACGACCACGACGTCGACGTACGCGCCGACCTCGAAGTCACGGCCCGCGACGACGTTCTTGGCGTGCATGCCCTCCTTGTTCGCGCCGGTGATCCAGGAGGTGCCGGGGGCCACGCGCGGGTCGGCGATGTACGTGACCTTCTCCCCCAGGCCCTGCGGGCCGACGTAGCCGCGGACCAGGTCGGGGCGGCCCGCGAAGTCGGCCTCGGTGACCATCTCGACGGCCGCCGGGGCGAAGTGCGCCTCGACCTTGTCCATGTCGACCTCGCGGTCACCCGGGACACCCACGGCGACGATCTCGCCGTCGACCTTCACGAGGAGGTTCTTGAGGGTGGCGGAGGCCGGGACGCCGAGGGAGGCGGCGAGGGTCTCGATGGTGGGGGTGTCCGGGGTCGGGATCTCTTCGAGGGCGGCGACGGCGGAGGCGTCCTGCGCCTTCAGCTCGTACGTGATGGCCTCGGTGTTGGCCGCGAAGTCGCAGTTCGGGCAGTCGGCGAAGGTGTCCTCGCCGGCGCCGGCCGGGGCGAGGAACTCCTCCGACTTCGAGCCGCCCATGGCGCCGGCGGTCGCGGCGCAGATGCGGTAGTCGAGGCCGAGGCGCTCGAAGACGCGCTGGTAGGCCTGGCGGTGCAGGGCGTAGGACTGGGCCAGGCCCTCGTCCTCGGTGTCGAAGGAGTAGGAGTCCTTCATGAGGAACTCACGGCCGCGCAGGATGCCGGCGCGGGGGCGGGCCTCGTCACGGTACTTGTGCTGGATCTGGTAGAGGATGACCGGCAGGTCCTTGTACGAGGACGCCTGGTCCTTCACCAGCAGGGTGAAGATCTCCTCGTGGGTCGGGCCGAGGAGGTAGTCGCCGCCCTTGCGGTCCTGGAGGCGGAAGAGCTCGGCGCCGTACTCGTCCCAGCGGCCGGTCGCCTCGTAGGGCTCGCGCGGCAGCAGGGCGGGGAGCAGCACCTCCTGGGCGCCGATCGCGTCCATCTCCTCACGGACGATGCGCTCGACGTTGGCGAGGACCTTCTTGCCGAGGGGCAGCCAGCTCCAGATGCCGGCGGCGGTGCGGCGGACGTAGCCGGCGCGGACGAGGAGCTTGTGGCTGAGGACCTCGGCGTCCGCCGGGTCGTCGCGCAGCGTCTTCGCCATCAACTGGGACATGCGCTGGACCGGTGCGTTGGCCATGGTTCTCGTACTCCTGCCGGGAAAACGGTGATGGCAAGGAGGTTAGCCGGGGGGCCGGTGGTGGCGGAAATCGGTTATCGGCGGCGCAACGGCAGGGGTGCGCCCATCACGGCGTACGGCTTCGGGGCGCTGGGGAAGAGGACCTGGCGGGCGAGGTCCTGGTAGCCGAGGGAGTGGTACAGGCCGCGGGCCGGGCTGTCGGTGTCGATCGCGGAGAGGATCGAGCGGGGTTCGCCGGCACCGTCCGTGATCGTGGTGATGAGGGAGCGGCCGACTCCGCGGTTCTGGTGGTGCGGGTGGACGTGCAGCTCGGTGATCACGAAGGAGTCGTCCAGCCAGGTCTCGTGGCCCTGGGCGCGCAGGTACGGCTCCACGACCGTGGACCACCAGTGGGTGCGGTCGTTGGGCATGCCGTAGACGAACCCGACGAGACGGCCCGCGACGGTGGCGCCGAGGGCCCGTGCCCCCGGGTACGTCATGTGGCGCAGGACGATCTGGCGGCGTACGGCGACCTCGTCCGGGCCGAGTCCGAAGGCGACGGCCTGGACGGCGAGGGCCTCGTCGACGCGGGCGGAGAGGTCCAAGGGGCCGATCACGATGTCGTCGTCGGGCGGGCGGCGGTGTCCGTGACCGGGAAAGCGCATGTGGGGAGAGTACAGGGCGCTTCGCTGGATGGGGCCGGGTGCTTCGGGTTGTCGTCCGGATGCGGAACGTGGGGGCTGGGCGCGCAGTTCCCCGCGCCCCCGGGGCACTTCAGAACAGGACGCTCATGAACGCGCCGACCTCTTCGAAGCCCACCCGTCGGTACGTCCTTCTCGCCGCCGTGTTGAAGTCGTTCACGTACAGGCTGACCACCGGGGCCACGTCCGCGAGGGCGTAGCGCAGGACCGCCGCCATGCCGGGGGCCGCGTAGCCCTGGCCACGGTACTCGGGGGCCACCCAGACGCCCTGGATCTGGCAGGCGCGGTCGGTCGCGGCGCCGATCTCTGCCTTGAAGACGACCTTGCCGTCCGCGTCGAGGCGGGCGAAGGAGCGGCCGGAGCCGACGAGTTCGGCGACCCGGGCCTGGTAGAGGAGGCCGCCGTCCCCGGCCAGCGGGGAGACGCCCACCTCCTCGGTGAACATCGCCACGCAGGCCGGCATGATCGTCTCCATCTCGTCCTTGCGGATGCGCCGGACGTAGGGATCGGGGGCGATCTCGGTGGAGAGCCGGTCGGTGACCATCAGGGGCTGGTGGGCGCGGACGTCGCGGGCGGGGCCCCAGCTGGGTTCCAGCAGCCGCCACAGCTGCGCGGTGGGCTCGGCGGGGCCGACGATGGAGGAGCAGCGGCGGCCCGCGCGGCGGGCGCGGTCGGCGAAGGCGCGGACGGCTCGCGGGGTGGCGCAGATGGGGACGAGGTTGGCGCCGGCGTAGCAGAGGGACGTCAGCAGGCCGTCCTCGTACCAGCCCCACATCTCGCCGCCGAGCCGCCACGGGTCGAGGCCGGCGACCTGCACGCGGGACGTCACGAAGGCGTTCGCGACCGGCTCGCGGTCGAGGACGGCGAGCGCTGCGTCCAGGTCGCTCGGTTCGAGGACCCGGGAGGTCGTCTGGGTCAACACGGGCGGGGCCTCACACTGGGGACTGCGCTGATCTCCGCACTGTACCTGCGGAAGCTGAGCAGCGTCGCCCCGTGATGGTGCCGCTTGTTCTGAGGTGTCCGGCGTTTGTGTTGCCGGGCGCCTACGAGCTCGGGGGTTCCTGTGATTCCCGCGAGTGCGGGTCCGCTGTGGCTGGTCGCGCAGTTCCCCGCGCCCCTTGGGGGCCTGTGGCCCCCTCGGGGGCTGGGGACCGTCAGCCCGCCACCGCCACCGACGGCTCACCCGAGGCCACGCCGTCCGCCTCCATCTGCTCGGCCAGCTTCATGGCCTCCTCGATGAGGGTCTCGACGATCTTCGACTCGGGGACCGTCTTGATGACCTCGCCCTTGACGAAGATCTGGCCCTTGCCGTTGCCGGAGGCGACGCCGAGGTCGGCCTCGCGGGCCTCGCCGGGGCCGTTCACGACACAGCCCATGACCGCGACGCGGAGGGGGACCTCCATGCCGGTCAGGCCCGCGGTGACCTCCTCGGCCAGCTTGTAGACGTCGACCTGGGCGCGGCCGCAGGACGGGCAGGAGACGATCTCCAGGCCGCGCTGCTTGAGGTTCAGGGACTCCAGGATCTGGTTGCCGACCTTGACCTCCTCGACCGGCGGGGCGCTCAGGGACACCCGGATCGTGTCGCCGATGCCCTGGGAGAGGAGGGCGCCGAAGGCCACCGCGCTCTTGATCGTGCCCTGGAACGCCGGGCCCGCCTCGGTGACGCCGAGGTGGAGGGGGTAGTCGCACTGGGCGGCGAGCTGCTTGTACGCCTCGATCATGACGACCGGGTCGTTGTGCTTCACCGAGATCTTGATGTCGCGGAAGTCGTGCTCCTCGAAGAGGGACGCCTCCCAGAGGGCGGACTCGACGAGGGCTTCGGGGGTGGCCTTGCCGTACTTCTGGAGCAGGCGCTTGTCGAGGGAGCCGGCGTTGACGCCGATGCGGATCGGGGTGCCGTGGTCCTTGGCGGCCCGCGCGATCTCCTTGACCTTGTCGTCGAACTGCTTGATGTTGCCGGGGTTCACGCGGACCGCGGCGCAGCCGGCCTCGATGGCCGCGAAGACGTACTTGGGCTGGAAGTGGATGTCCGCGATGACCGGGATCTGGGACTTCTTCGCGATGGTCGCCAGGGCGTCCGCGTCGTCCTGGGTGGGGCAGGCGACGCGCACGATCTGGCAGCCGGACGCCGTCAGTTCGGCGATCTGCTGGAGGGTCGCGCCGATGTCGGACGTCCGGGTCGTGGTCATCGACTGGACCGAGACCGGGGCGTCGCCGCCGACCGCGACGGTGCCGACCTGGATCTGCCGGCTCTTGCGGCGCTCGGCAACCCTGGTCGGAACGGACGGCATGCCGAGAGAAATCGCAGTCATCTGCTGTGCAACCCCAAGTCGTGGATCAAGGTCCGGTGCCAACGGAACAGTGGGCTCCAGGCTTCGAGATTACGGCACGCGCACAGGCCCGGGCACATCCGTCCCGCCGACCCGCCCGAACGACGACGGCCCGGCACACAGCGTGCCGGGCCGTCGTGAACGCCGTGTGGCTAGGAAATTTTCACCGGGTTGACGACGTCCGCGATGAGCACCAGCACGGTGAAGCAGATGAAGATGCCCGCCACCACATAGGCCACCGGCATCAGCTTCGCCACATCGAACGGGCCCGGGTCGGGGCGGCGGAAGAGCCTGGCCAGGTTGCGGCGCAGGGACTCCCACAGGGCGCCCGCGATGTGGCCGCCGTCCAGCGGCAGCAGCGGGAGCATGTTGAACAGGAACAGGGAGAGGTTGAAGCCGGCCAGGAGCATCACGAACATCGCCAGCTGCTGGGAGGCCGGGATGTCGAGCGTGGCGATCTCGCCGCCGACCCGCGCCGCGCCGACCACGCCCATCGGGGAGTCCGGCTCGCGGGGGCCGTCGCCGAAGGCCGCGTCCCACAGGGCGGGGATCTTGGAGGGCAGGGCCGCCAGGGAGTCGACCGCGTCGCCGACCCGGTCGGTCATCCAGGTCACCGAGTCGCCGAAGTCCTGCTTGACGACGCCGGTGGCGGCGCTGAAGCCGAGGAAGCCGGCCTTGACGTACTCGCCCTGCACGTAGGAGCCGCTGGAGTCCTTCTTCGCGACGAGGTTGGTGGCGATCTTGGCCGTGAGGGAGACCTGCTCGCCGTCGCGGTCGACGACGATCGGGACGGTCTTGCCGGCGCTGTCGCGGATGAGGTCGGAGAGGGTGTCCCAGTCGTCGGTCTTCACGCCGGCGAAGGAGACGATCTTGTCGCCCTTCTTCATGCCGGCCGCCGCGGCGGGGGACGCCTTGTCGGTCTTCTTGCAGGTGTCGCGGTTCTCGCTCTGCGCGATGACGCAGGGGGACACGGAGGCGACGGACGTGGTCTGCTGCTGGATGCCGAAGCCCATCAGGACCGTCAGGAACAGGCCGATCGCCAGGACCAGGTTCATGAACGGGCCCGCGAACATCACGATCACGCGCTTCCACGGCTTGCGCGTGTAGAAGAGGCGGGTCTCGTCACCGGGCCGGAGCTCGTCGAACGCGGACGAGCGGGCGTCCTCGATCATGCTGCGCCAGGGCGAGGTGGAGCGGGACTCCAGCTTGCCGTCGGGGCCGGGCGGGAACATGCCGATCATGCGGATGTAGCCGCCGAGCGGGATGGCCTTGATGCCGTACTCGGTCTCGCCCCGCTTCCGGGACCAGACGGTGGGGCCGAAACCGACCATGTACTGCGGCACGCGGATGCCGAACATCTTGGCCGTGGACAGGTGACCCAGCTCGTGCCACGCGATCGACACCGCGAGGCCGAGGGCGAAGAGCACTATGCCGAGGATGAACATCAGGGTCGTCATGCACGGGCCTCCGCCGTCTGTGCCGCCAGTTCCCGGGCCCGGGTGCGGGCCCAGGTCTCCGCTTCGAGGACGTCCGACACCGTGAGCGGGGTTCCCGTGGCCGGCGTGCCGTGCTCCTCCACCACGCGCGTCACGGTCTCCATGATCCCGTTGAAGGGCAGCGCGCCGACCCGGAACGCTTCCACGCACTCCTCGTTGGCGGCATTGAACACCGCCGGGGCCGTGCCCGCGAGCTCTCCCACGTGCCTCGCAAGGTTGACCGAAGGAAACGCGTCGTTGTCGAGCGGGAAGAACTCCCACGTCGACGCCTTGCTCCAGTCGAAGGCGGGGGCCGCGTCGGGGACGCGCTCGGGCCAGCCCAGCCCGATGGCGATCGGCCCGCGCATGTCGGGGGGCGTCGCCTGGGCGATCGTCGATCCGTCCGTGAACTCAACCATCGAGTGGACATACGACTGGGGATGCACGACGACCTCAATGCGGTCGAAGGGAATGTCGTAGAGGAGGTGCGCCTCGATGACTTCCAGGCCCTTGTTGACGAGGGTGGCGGAGTTGATCGTGATGACCGGGCCCATCGCCCAGGTGGGGTGGGCGAGGGCGTCCTCGACGCTGACGTTGGCCAGTTCTTCCTTGCTACGGCCGCGGAAGGGGCCGCCGGACGCCGTGACGACCAGCTTGCGCACGTCGGCCCGCGTCCCGGAGGCGAGCGCCTGGAAGAGCGCCGCGTGCTCGGAGTCGACCGGGATGATCTGTCCGGGCTTGGCGAGCGCCTTGACCAGCGGGCCGCCAACGATGAGCGACTCCTTGTTGGCGAGCGCGAGGGTGCGGCCCGCCTCCAGGGCGGCGAGGGTCGGGGCGAGGCCGATCGAGCCGGTGATGCCGTTGAGGACGGTGTGGCAGTCGGAGGCGGCGACCCGGGTGGCCGCGTCGGGGCCCGCCAGGATCTCGGGGAGCGGCTCGCCCGCGCCGTACCGCGCTCCCAGGGCCTCCCGCAGTGCCGGCACGACGTCCTCGCGGGCGACCGCGACCGTCCGCGCCTTCAGCTGGTGGGCCTGCTCGGCGAGGAGGGTGACCCGGCCGCCGTTCGCGGAGAGCGCGGTGACCCGGAAACGGTCCGGGTTGCGCAGGACGAGGTCGATGGCCTGGGTGCCGATCGAGCCGGTGGAGCCGAGGATCACCACGTCCTTGGGGCCGTCGCCCGCGACCGGGTCATAGACGAGGTGCGGGTCGGCGAGGGGAGCTGGACTGTCACTCATCCCCCCATTGTTGCCGTAAGGACGGTGTGTGAGGACAGCGCGTCCCCCGAAGGGGGTTCCCCGGGGGACGCGGTGCCAGGGGCCGGTCAGCGGATGGGGCGGTGGACGTTGTCCTTCTGGCTGGCCCCCGGGGTGGCGTCGGCGATCCACGGGCCCTCGCCGGAGGGATCGACGATGCCGTCCTCCAGCCACGCGTAGGTGCCGGACATGACGCCCTTGACGACCTTGCGGTCCAGGTCGTCGGTGTTGGTCCACAGGCGGCCGAAGAGCTCCTCGATCCGGATGCGGGACTGGCGGCAGAAGGCGTCGGCGAGCTGGTAGGCCTGGCGGCCGTGGTCCTCGGTGGTGCGCAGGAGTTCGGCCCGGACGCAGACCGCGCTCATGGCGAAGAGTTCCGCGCCGATGTCGACGATCCGGCCGAGGAAGCCCTGCTTGGTCTCCATGCGGCCCTGCCAGCGGGACATGGCGTAGAAGGTGGAGCGGGCGAGTTTGCGGGCCGTGCGCTCGACGTAGCGGAGGTGGACGGAGAGGTCGACCTCGCGTTTGAACTCGCTGTAGGAGTACGGGAGCTGGCCCTGTCCCGCGACCAGCTTGGGGAGCCACTTGGCGTAGAACACGCCCGCGTTGGCGCCCGCCTTCGCCTTGTCGGTCAGGGACTTCTCCGGGTCGATCAGGTCGCCCGCGACCGACAGGTGGGCGTCCACCGCCTCGCGGGCGATCAGCAGGTGCATGATCTCCGTCGAGCCCTCGAAGATGCGGTTGATGCGCAGGTCGCGGAGGATCTGCTCGGCCGGGACCGCTCGTTCGCCCCGGGCCGCCAGGGACTCCGCCGTCTCGAAGCCTCGGCCGCCACGGATCTGGACGAGTTCGTCGGCCATGAGCCATGCCTGTTCCGAGGCGAAGAGCTTGGCCAGGGCGCCCTCGATGCGGATGTCGTTGCGGTCCTCGTCGGCCATCTGGCTGGCGAGGTCGGTCACGGCCTCCAGGGCGAAGGTGGTGGCCGCGATGAAGCTGATCTTCGAGCCGACGGCCTCGTGCTGGGCGACGGGCTTGCCCCACTGTTCGCGGGCCGCCGACCACTCGCGGGCGATCTTCAGGCACCATTTGCCGGCCGCCACGCAGGAGGCGGGGAGGGAGAGCCGGCCGGTGTTGAGGGTCGTCAGCGCGATCTTCAGGCCGGCGCCCTCGGGGCCGATGCGGTTCGCGGCCGGGACACGGACCTGGTGGAAGCGGGTGACGCCGTTCTCGATGCCGCGCAGGCCCATGAAGGCGTTGCGGTTCTCGACGGTGATGCCGGGCGAGTTGGTCTCGACGACGAAGGCGGTGATGCCGCCCTTGTGGTCCTCGGACCTCGGCACCCGGGCCATGACGACGAGGAGGTCGGCGACCACGCCGTTGGTGGTCCACAGCTTCACGCCGTCCAGGACGTAGTCGTCGCCGTCCGGTACGGCGGTGGTGGCGAGGCGGGCCGGGTCGGAGCCGACGTCGGGCTCGGTGAGGAGGAAGGCGCTGATGTCGGTGCGGGCACACCGGGGCAGGAACGTCTCCTTCTGCTCGTCGGTGCCGAACAGCTTCAGCGGCTGCGGTACGCCGATCGACTGGTGGGCGGAGAGCAGGACGCCGATCGCGGGGCTGGCGGAGCCGGCGAGGGCGAGGGCCTTGTTGTAGTACACCTGGGTGAGGCCGAGGCCGCCGTACTTGGTGTCGATCTTCATGCCGAGGGCGCCGAGTTCCTTGAGGCCGTTGATCACCTCGTCGGGGATGCGGGCCTCGCGCTCGATGAGGGCGCCGTCGACCTTCGTCTCGCAGAAGTCGCGGAGTTTGGCGAGGAACTCCTCGCCGCGCTGGGCGGCCTCCGCGGAGGGCATGGGGTGCGGGTGGACCAGGTCGAGCCGGAAGCGGCCGAGGAACAGTTCCTTGGCGAAGCTGGGCTTGCGCCACTCCTGTTCCCGGGCCGCCTCGGCGACCTCACGGGCCTCACGTTCGGAGACGGTGGGTTTGCTGGATGGTGCGGACATGAGGCTCACCTCGCCGCGAATCGGGATCTTGGACCGTTTTCGTTACCGACCGGTGCTACTCGATCGTATGTACCCGATCCCGGGCGCCCCCACCACCCCTGGGGCGCGGCCGTTCAGCCGATGTTGACGGAGTAGGCCTTCGTGTCCAGGCGTCCGGCGCCGCCCTGCCGGTTGAGCCAGATCATGACCTCGCCGGTGGGCTGGTCCTGCCAGCCGGCGGTGTTCTTGGCGTGCAGCCACAGGCCGTAGGCGACGTTCGGTCTCCCAGCCCCAGTGCCAGCCGAGGACGGTGGAGGCGTACGACTTCACGTCGTGGTCCTTGCCGGTGGCGCTGTTGGCCAGGCTTTGGCTGGTGCCCCACGAAATGGTCGCCCCGGACCGGGAGTTGGACCACACGCACTGGGTGCCGGTGTGCTTCCCCTCGTTCCAGAGGCTGTTGTTCACGTAGTACTCGCCGAGCGTGACCGTGTCGAACGCCGTGCACTCCTTGCCCGGCTCGTCGGCCCGCGCGACGGTGACGCCGACGGCGGCGGCGAGTGCGACCGCGCCGGAGAGCAGGGTCTTCGCCTTCTTGGAGAAGCGGGGGCGGCGGTGCCGCATGGGGGTCCTTCCCGGGGTTCCTGTCACGCCCCTCAGTGGGCGCCGTCGTTCGGAAGGTTGCCGTCACCCCGGTCCGTCATGATAGGTACCGGAGGGCCTTGTGGCGCCTGGCCATCAACTCCCTGTCGAAGCGCTTCGACAACCTATGGACACCCACCTCGGGTGCGGCTACTGTCGAACCACCCTCACCCGCCCCTGTTCAACCTGCGCACTGTCGAAGCGCTTCACAAAGCTTGGAGAGCTGGATGGTCACCCTCGCCGAGGTCGCCCAGCACGCCGGAGTCTCGGCGAGCACGGTGAGCTATGTCCTCAGTGGCAAGCGGTCCATCTCCACGACCACCCGGCAGCGGGTCGAGCAGAGCATCCGCGAACTCGGCTACCACCCCAACGCGGGCGCCCGCGCCCTGGCCAGCAGCAGGTCCAACATCATCGCGCTGATGGTGCCGCTGCGCACGGACATGTACGTGCCGGTGATGATGGAGATCGCCATCGCCGTCGCCACCACCGCCCGGACGCACGGGTACGACGTCCTGCTGCTGACCGGCGAGGAGGGTCCGGACGCGGTGCGCCGCGTCACCGGCAGCGGGCTCGCCGACGCGATGATCCTGATGGACGTCGAACTCGACGACGAGCGGCTGCCGTTGCTGCGGGGCACCGACCAGCCGTCCGTGCTCATCGGACTGCCCGCCGACACCACCGGACTGACCTGCGTCGACCTCGACTTCCGGGCGACCGGCGCGCTCTGTGTCGAGCACCTCGCGATGCTCGGCCACCGCGACATCGCTGTCATCGGCGAGGCCCCCGCGGTCTACGAACGGCACACCGGTTTCGCGGAGCGCACACTGGACGGACTGCGGTCCCGGGCCCAGGAGTTGGGCGTACGGCTGCTGCACCGGCCGTGCGAGGGCGGGTACGACGCGATGGCCGTGACGCTCGCCCGCATCCTCGACGAGCGCCCGGGCACCACGGGGTTCGTCGTACAGAACGAGTCGGCCGTGGAGCCGCTGCTCGCCCTGCTGCGCCAGCAGGGCCGCGCCGTGCCGGAGGACGTGTCGGTCGTCGCGGTCTGCCCCGACCAGGTGGCCATCCAGGCCTCGGTGCGGCTGACCTCGGTCGCCATTCCCGCGCAGGAAATGGGCCGGCACGCCGTGGAGCGGCTGGTGGCCAAGCTCGACGGCCGGGGCAGTGACGAAGTCGTGCTGATCACCCCTGAGTTGACGGTCCGGGCGAGCACGGGCCCGGTACCGGCGTAACACCTCCCCGCGCGTCCGCCCCTGCCGGGGCACCCCCATGTCTGCCACTCCGCCAGGAGTATCGGAGCCCAGGAGCGCCTCAAGTGACTCAGCCTGCCGAAAACCAGCCTCCGACCGGCGCGGTGAGCCTCGCGCAGTCGTCCCCGACCGTCGGCACCTTCCGCGAGCGGGACGGTGCGCTGGAGTGGAGCGGCCGTCAGGAGACCCTACGGATCGAGCCCTGGGGCCCGGACGCGGTCCGGGTCCGGGCCCGGCTCGGCGGGCCGATCCTGGAGGGGCTGCCGGGTGCGCTGCTGGACGCCGCGCCCGCCACCTCGTCCACCGTCAAGATCGAGGACGGGCAAGGGCAGTTGACGGTCGGCGCGCTCACCGTCGAGGTCAGCGCCGAGGGCCTGATCCGCTTCCTGCGCACCGAGGACTCCGGCGAACTGCTCGCCGAGGCCCGCGCCCACTTCTGGTGGCCCGGCTCGCGCCTCTACACCGCCGTCGGCAACGGCCACCACCGCCTGGAGCAGCGGTTCGCCGCCTACGACGACGAGAAGCTGTACGGCCTCGGCCAGCACCAGCACGGCCGCTTCGACCAGAAGGGCCTGGTCCTGGACCTGGTCCAGCGCAACGCCGAGGTCGGCATCCCGGTCCTCAGCTCCAGCCGGGGCTACACCCTGCTGTGGAACAACCCGGCGATCGGGCGCGTGGAGCTGGCCCACAACGGCACCCGCTGGGTCGCCGACTCGGCCCGGCAGATCGACTACTGGATCACGGCCGGCTCCCCGGCCGACGGGCAGCGCCGCTACTCCGCCGTCACCGGCCGTACCCCGATGCTGCCGGAGTGGGCGGCGGGCTTCTGGCAGTGCAAGCTGCGCTACCGCACCCAGGAGGAACTCCTGGAGGTGGCGCGGGAGTACAAGCGCCGCGGGCTGCCCATCTCGGCGATCGTGTGCGACTTCTTCCACTGGACGCATCTGGGCGAGTGGAAGTTCGACCCGGCGGAGTGGCCCGACCCGGCTGCGATGGTGCGGGAGTTGGCGGAGCTGGGCATCAAACTCGTCGTCTCCGTCTGGCCGTCGGTGTCGCCGCTGAGCGAGAACCACCCGGTGATGGAGCAGCGCGGCTACTTCATCGGCACCCAGTACGGGCCGATGGCGCACGCGGACTGGCCGGACAAGGAGGTGGCGTCCACGGTCCAGGTGGCCTTCTACGACGCCACCAACCCGGAGGCGCGCCGGTTCGTGTGGGCGCGGATCAAGGAGAACTACCTCGACCCGTACGGCATCACGGCCTTCTGGCTGGACGCCTGCGAGCCCGAGCTGAAGCCCGGTTTCCAGGAGAACCTGCGCTACTGGGCGGGCCCGGGCCTGGAGGTCGGCAACATGTACCCGGCGGACAACGCCCGCACCTTCCACGAGGGGCTGAGCGCCGAGGGCGAGGAGGTCATCACCCTCAACCGCTCGGCGTGGGCGGGCAGTCAGCGCTACGGCGCCGCCCTGTGGTCGGGTGACATCGGCACCGACTTCCCGACCCTGCGCCGGCAGATCGCGGCCGGTCTCAACACCGCCCTGTCCGGCATCCCCTGGTGGAACACCGACATCGGCGGCTTCCACGGCGGCGACCCCAGCGACCCGGCGTACCGGGAGGTCATGGTCCGCTGGTTCCAGTTCGGCGCGCTGTCCCCGCTGATGCGCCTGCACGGCTTCCGCGACCCGGGCATGCCGCTGGGCCCGGAGATGACCGGCGGCCCCAACGAGGTGTGGTCGTACGGCGAGGAGGCCGGCGCCGTCATGGAGAAGTACCTGCGGCTGCGCGAGCGGCTGAAGCCGTACGTCCTGGACGTCATGCGCGAGGCCCACGAGGAGGGTCTGCCGCCCATGCGCCCGCTGTTCCTGGAGTTCCCGGACGACCAGGCGGCCTGGACGGTGGACGACGCCTATCTCTTCGGCGCGGACCTGCTGGTGGCGCCGGTGCTGACGGCGGGCGCGACGGCCCGCACGACCTATCTCCCGGTGGGCGCGACCTGGACGGACGCGTGGACGGGTGAGACGTACGAGGGCGGGACGACGGTGACGGTCGACGCCCCGCTGGACCGCATCCCGCTGTTCCTGCGGGACGGGGCACGGCTGCCGGTAGCGGAGTAGCCGTGTGCGGCGTGCGGCCGGTCCCGGTAGGGGAGGGACCGGCCGCACGCGTGTGTCAGCGGCGGACGGAGACCAGGGAGCGGACGAGCGCGGCGGTGTGCAGCGGTCCGGGTGCTGCTCGTGGTGGACCTGGACCACGGCGAGGGCGGCTCGGGGGCGGCAGCCGGCGGAGGCGGGCTGCGGGGTGGAGTCCGCGAGGGCGGTGGTGAGGCGGCCTGCCGTCGGGGGCGCGGTGGGCCGCGGGATGTCGGGGCGGGCGCCGCCGCCGCGGGGCTCGGGGAGGTGAGCGGCGCGGCGGCGGCGAGCAGGGTGGTGCCGAGGGGGTGGGGACGCGCAGGGGTCCAGGTGGCCGCGGGTCCCCACCCCGCTGGGTCAACTGCTGCTGACGGTCAGGTTGTTGGTCTGGAAATCGAGACCGCCGGACGACGAGGTGATCTCGTAGCCGAACTGGACGTCCCCGATGGTCTCGTTGCTGGACATCCAGCCCTTGGTACCGGAGATCCAGGTGAGGATCGGCTTGATGTTCACGGTGCCGGAGGTGGAGTCCGACGTCCGCAGGAACGAGAAGACCTCGTTGGCGCCGTTGCTGCCCTTGTAGACGGTCCAGGTGTGGCCGCCGAGGGTCACGTTGCCCTGGGAGGTGCCGAGCGGGCCGACGGCGCCGTTGTAGTTGACCCAGAGCATGATCTCGTAGTCGTAGTCGGTGTCCCAGATGTCGTACGACGTGTTGTACGCGCCGGACGACGGGACGGTGACGTTGTAGTTGCTGGACAGCGACCCGAGCGAGGCGATCGTCTTGTTGATCACCTTCTTGGAGTTCGGGTAGGACTTGATGCCGCCGGTGTTGGGGTGGTTGGCCCAGACTCCCCAGTTGGTGCCGGAGTTGGCCCAGATGCACTGGCTGCCGGCGCCGGAGCCCCAGATGTTGTTGTAGAGCGTGTAGCCGTTCAGGCTGGTGTTGGCCCACTGGTCGCAGGAGTTCCACACCGCCGCCGAGGCGGGCGCGGAGGCGAGGCCGACGGTGGCGCCGAGGGCCATCGCCGGGGCCAGTACGGCCATGGTGACGTTGCGGAGCGTGCTCTTTGCCATGGGGTCCCTTCCATGGGTGGGGGGAAATGCGGGGGTGTTCACCACGCCCCCAGACGCAGGACGTGGTCCTCCCCGGCGACGAGGTCGAGCGGCTCGGCGCCGGAGGAAGTCCTCAGTTCGACGCGGTGGCTGCGGGTGGGGCGCAGCACCGCGGTGGCTTGCCGTGGGGTCCAGATGAGGTCGAGTTCGGCGCCGAACCGGGTGCGGACGCCGAGGAGCCGGCCGCTGGGGTACCGGTCGGGCAGTGCGGGCAGCAGGACCAGCCGGTCCGGGGTCGACTGCACGAGCATCTCGACGAGGACGGCCGGGAGGGTGTGGGCGGCGTCGGCGTTGTAGACGTCGCGGTTCGGGTAGTGGGCGCTCATCAGCGAGGCGTGGAAGAAGTCGCCCTTGAGGACCTGGCCGAGGGCGTGCGCGACCCGTTCGCCGTCGCGCAGGCGGGCCGCGATCAGGGCATGGTGGAGATGGCCGTGGGCCGAGTCGTTCTCGGCGCCGCGCAGTTCGAGGGCACGCCGGGCGGCACCGGCGAGGTCGGGGGTGTCGTAGGGGTTGATCTCGTCGAGCGGCCAGACGCCGTAGAGGTGGCTGAGGTGGCGGTGGTCGTAGGTGTCCTCCAGGTTCGGCCAGGCCCATTCGGCGAGGGCACCGTCGTCGTTGACCCGGTGCGGTGGCAGGCGGTCGGCGAGAGCGCGCAGCCGGTCTGCGTCCTGCGGGTGGTACGCGGCGGCCGTGGTCAGCGCGTGCCGGGCCGCCGAGAGGTCCATCGCCGCGTTGATCGCGCCCCAACTGGCGTTGGCGGGGCGGTTCTCGGGCGAGTAGGAGGGGACGACGACGAGATGGCCGTCGGCGTCGGTGCGGGTGAGGAAGTCCTCGTAGAACAGGGCGACTTCGGCGAGTGCGGCGGCGGTGCGCGGGTCGCGGGTGCCGGTGGTCTCGTCGTGGTCGACGAGCGGTTTGAGCAGCCAGTCGGCTCCGGCCGTCCACAGGTGCAGCGGGTATTCGCGGCTGAAGTGGTACGTCAGCCCGGACTCGCCGTCGCTGTGCGGCGGGGCGACGACCCCGCGGGCGCCGAAGATCGCGCGGGCGTTGTCGCGCCAGTCCGCCAGTTGCCCGTGGATGAGTGAGGCGAGCGCCTCGGTCACCTCCGGAAGGGCGGCTGCCGCGGCGGACGCGGTCTGGAGGTTGACGTTGGCGTCGTTGGTGAACGCGCCCGACCAGGCGGTGTCCCAGTCGCCGGTCCACAGGCCGGTGAGGCGGGGCGGGAGCAGTCCGGCGGCGGAGAGCAGGTGGTAGCGGCCGGCCGCGAAGAGGCGCTCCAGCAGGGCGGGGCTGTCCGGGCGCTCCAGCAACTCCGAGCCGGGCAGGGCCCGTTCGGCGGGGTCCGCGTCCAGGTCGAGGGTGACGCGTGCGTAGGCGGTGCCGTGCAGCGGGGTGTGCCGGTCGAGCAGGGCGGTGTGGTCGTCGGGGAGGTCACGCAGGGCGCGGGCCTCCGCCATCACGTCCAGCTCGCCGGTGTGCCGGACGACCCGGGTCAGCAGCAGCACCGACTCCGCGCCGGAGATCCGCACGCCGGGCGGCGTGAGGGTGGCGGTGCCGCCGGTGAGCTGGACGAGGGTGACGCCGGTGTAGGCGCGGTCGCTGCCGGGGTAGCGGGCGCGCAGGGTGAGCAGGGCGCCCTCGGGGGTGAGGACGGCGCCCTGGCCGACGCCGAGGTCCTTCGGGGCGCCGGGCAGCCGGTGGTCCAGGGAGATGTCGAGGTGGTCGGCGGTGACGCGCTGGACGATGACGTCGTCGGCACGGGAGACGAAGACCTCGCTGTCCCAGCCCTCGTACCGGGTGCGGGTGACGCCGGTGGTGAAGTCGACGGAGCGGCGGTAGTCACGGACGTCCTCGATCGCGCCGCGCAGCCGGATCTGGAAGGCCGGGTGGAAGGGCTGCACCCATTGCAGGTCCCGTCCGTCCGTGAAGCGCTCGGCGGCGTCGAGCTCGCCGGCGAGCAACCGGTCCTGGAGGGCGGGGAGTTCGGCGGCCAGCTCGGGCGGGCGGGCCCGGTCGGCGCCGTTGGGGCGGACCAGGGTGTGCTGAGTCACGACAACCCGCTCGTCGTTCGGCTCACCGAACACAAGGGTGCCGTGGTGGCCGTTGCCGCTCAGGAAGCCGTCCTCCCAGCGGCCGGCCGGCCGGGGTTCCCAGGTGCCGTGCACAGGGCTCATGGCTTCAGCACCGCCACTCCATGGCGTCCGAGGAAGAGTTCGTCCGTGATGTTCATGCCGGTCAGGAGATCACAGAAGGCCCCCGGGACCTGCACGGTCACGGACTCGCGGCCGTGGTTGAGCACGAAGAGCAGCTCACCCCGGCGCACGGCCTCCACCCCCGCCGGGAGCCCTGCCAGCGTCGGCCGCACCCCCGCCTCGGCCGCGAACCGGGCCAGCAGCCCGCTCAGTTCGGCAGGCTCGGGAAGCGTGGCGAGATAGTGGGCCCGGCCCTTGGCCAACAGGGCGGGCAGTCCGTCGAGTTCACCGCCCTTGAAGGCGGCCGCGACGACCGCCTCCGGGTCGGCCTCGATCTCCTCCGACCACAGGGTGCCGCGGAACCCGTCGCACTCGACGGTCTCCCCCGCGTCCAGCGGCCACCACTCGTGCAGCGTGCGGATGCCGAACAGCTCCCGCAGGCGGACGTCCATGCCGCCGGGGCGCACCCGGTCGTCCTCGTCGGCAATGCCGGTGAGGAAGCCGGAGACGAGGGTGCCGCCCTGGCGGACGTACCCGAGGAGGTTCTCGATCGCCGCGTCGGTGAGGGCGTACAGCTGCGGGACGACGACCAGCCGGTAGGGGGTCAGATCATGGTCGGGGTGGGCGAAGTCCGCGGTCAGGTGGGCCTCCCAAAGGGCCCGGTGCCAGGCGGTGAGGACCTGCGGATAGTCGACCTCGGCCGACAGCCGGCCCTCGTGGGCGCCGGCCCACCAGGAGTGCCAGTCGTGCAGGACCGCGATGTCGTTGCGGGTATGACGTCCGGTCACCTCAGCCCCGATCCGGGCCAGTTCGGCGCCGAGCTGCTTGACCTCTTGGTACGTCCGCCCCTGTTCCCCCGCGTGGCTGACCATCCCGGAGTGGAACTTCTCGGCGCCCTGCCGGGACTGCCGCCACTGGAAGTAGCAGACGGCGTCGGCGCCGCGGGCGACGGCCTGGAGGGACCAGAGCCGGTTGAGGCCGCGCGGCTTCGGGTGGTTGACACCGCGCCAGTTGACGGGTCCGGCCGCCTGCTCCATCAGCATCCAGGGGCCGCGGGCCTGGGAGCGGGTCAGGTCCTGGACGAGGGCCGCCTGCTGGGCGCCCAGCGGGTCCCTCGGGTCGGGGTAGAGGTCGACGGAGACGACGTCCTCCTCCTCGGCCCACCGCCAGGCGTCCTGGCCCGTCCACAGCGGCATGAAGTTGGTGGTGACCGGGAGGTGCGGGGTGTGCCGCCGCACGATGTCCCGTTCGGCGAGAAAGCACTCCAGGAGCATGTCGGAGGTGAACCGCTTGAAGTCGAGCACCTGCGTCGGGTTCTTCATGTAGTGGGCGTGCCGCGGGGTGTGGACCTCGGCCCAGTCGCCGTAGCCCTGGCTCCAGAAGGCGGTGCCCCACGCGGAGTTGAGGGCGTCGAGCGTGCCGTAGCGCCGCCGGAGCCAGTCCCTGAACCGGGCGGCGGCCTCGTCGCCCCAGTCGAAGGTGCAGTACTCGTTGTTGATGTGCCACATCGTGAGGGCCGGGTGGCCGCCGTAGCGGGCGGCGAGGTCCTCGGTGATGGCGGCGGCACAGCGCCGGTAGACGGCGCTGGAGTGCGAGAAGTGCTGCCGGCCGCCCCACCACTCGGTGCGCCCGTCCTGGTCGACGGGCAGGGTGTCGGGGTGCAGATGCCCCATCCAGGGCGGTGGCGAGGCGGTCGGGGTGGCCAGGACGACGCCGATGCCGTGCTCGTGCATCAGGTCCATGAGCCGGTCCAGCCAGCCGAACTCCCGCTCCCCCGGACGGGGTTCGAGCTTGGCCCAGGAGAACACTCCGAGGGTGACGGAGTTGACGCCGGCGTCCTTCATCAGCCGGACGTCCTCGTGCCAGGTCTCCTCGGGCCACTGCTCGGGGTTGTAGTCGCCGCCGAAGAGGAGGCGGCCGCGCGTGACGTCACCGAGCCCCGGCATCACACCGGCTCCCCGTACTGGATGCCGCGCCCGTTGGTGGCGAGGTACACCCGCCCGTGGATCCTCGGGTCCCCGGTGATCGCCTCGCCGGTCCAGCCCCACTGGTGCCGGTCGTCGTTGATGCGCACCCAGGTCTTCGCCTCGTCGTCGGAGCGGTACACGGCGGTGATCGACTCGATGGTGCCGACCAGGTAGACCGCCGGATAGGCGGCCCCGTCGGCGGCCTTGCCGAAGCCGAGGGTGTACGCGGCCCGGCAGCTGCCGACCCTGGAGAAGCCGGCGCCCCCGTCGGTGGACCGGTACAGCCCGTTCCCCTTGACGCTCAGCCAGAGGTCGCCGGCCCGGCCGGGGGCCGCGACCAGCTCGAACTGGCTGTCACCGGCCGGCAGTCCGGACGCCCGCGCGGTGAACGTGGCACCGCTGTCAGTGCTGGCCAGCAGCGTTCCCGTGTCGGTGTCGTAGGCGTAGAAGCGCGTCGGGTCGGCCGGGTCGGCGACCGGCGTGGCGCCCTTGGGGAAGGAGGGGACCTCGGCCCAGCCGGCCCCGTTGTCGGTGGAGCGGTGGGCCGGGTACCTGGTGCCGTCCCAGTGCACGAAGACCCACAGCAGGACGCTGCCGTCGGCGTTGACGGCGATCGGCCCCGGTGCGTCCTTGGCGAGGGCGGGCTGGGCCGCGAAGGGCGCCCAGGTCTGCCCGCCGTCGTTGGAGTACGCCCCGTTGCCGTGGTCGCCCCACCCGGTGCGCACGACGTAGGCCGGCTTGGCCGCGGCCTGCGCGAGCCCCGTCGCGGTCCCGAACACGGGGTTCGAGGCCATGCCGCGCGAGGGCGATGCGGTGAGCTTCTCGTGGTACATCACACCGATGTCCCCGGACCCGCTGATCAGGTGCGCCGCCCCGGCCGGGGGCGAGATGAGCAGCCGCGCGGAGGCCTCTTCGAGCCCGCGGATCTGCGGGGCCCAGTTCTTGAGGTCCCGGGTGCCGTAGAGGGTGGCGCCGGTGCCGTAGACGATGTGCCGGGAGTCGTACGGATCGAGCGCGAGCGCCTGGATCCACCAGCCGAACTTGGGGGCGTCCGCGCCCCACCTGAGATAAGGGGTCTCGGAGACGTCGAGGACGGCGGAGTCCTTCAGGGAGGTCCAGGAGCGGCCGCCGTCGGTGGACCGGAAGACGGTGTCGACGAGGGCCCAGCGGTTGTTGGTGGAGACGACGAGGGTGCCGGGCCGCCGGGCGTCCACGGCGACCCCGCCGTAGCCGAAGGAGTCGGTGCCGCCGTCGGCGGTGGTCCCGCCCGGCTTCACGGGCGTGACCTCACGCCACTTCCCGTCGGCGGTGCACAGCACGTGCACGCTGCCGTCGGACTGGCCGTTCGGCCCGGGCGCGTCGGCGTACGTCAGATACAGCTGGCGGGTGTGCTTGTCGTACGCGGCCCGGATCGGCACCTTGGCGGCGGCACCGGAGGGCTGTCCGGCGACGGCTTCCCAGGTGGTGCCGTCCGCGGTGCGGTACAGGTTGGCGGCGGTGCCGTCGGAGTCGCCCCAGCCGGCGTAGAGGGTGCGCCCGGCGGCGACGAGGAGGGTGACGCCCTGCCCGGAGGCGCTGGGCGTCACCGGGAAGCCGGTGGCCGGGGCCCAAGTGGCGCCCCGGTCGGTGGACTTGAGCAGCCCGTCGTGTCTCGTCCCGAGCCACAGGGTGTCACTGTCCCGGGGATCGACGAGCAGCCGCTCCCCGCATCCCCGCCCGTCCTCGTTGGCCCCGAGCTTCACGGTGAGATCGGTACGGGCCCAGGTGGCGCCGCGGTCGTCGGAGCGCAGGACGGCACCGTTGGAGGCCCAGGGCTGCGCGTACGTACCGAGGGCGAGGTAGAGCCGGTCCGGATGGGCGGGGTCGATCGCCATGGCCTCGACCCCGAGGAGGTTCCAGTCGTCCCAGCCGAGGTGATCGGTGAGCGGCGTCCACCGCGCGGCCGAGTCGTCCCACCGGTAGGCGCCGCCGATGTCGGTGCGGGCGTAGGCGAGCCCGCGGACGGCGGGGTGGAAGAGGACACCGGTGACGAAACCGGTGCCGCCCTGGACGACGTTGCGCCAGCGGTAGGTGGTCGTGGCGGAGACGGCCAGGGCCCGCCCCTGGCTCAGCGGGACGGCGGTGAGCGCGGCGGCAGCAGCGGCCCCGGCAAGAACGGCACGACGACTAGGCCGTGATGCGCGCATGACACATACCTCACTGAAGGAGAAACGGGAGGGAGACCTGCTCAAGGGGCGCGGGGAACTGCGCGACCAGCCACGACGAGACCCGCACGCGCCGGCCGGTCCACGCACCCCCGCCGATCAGGCGACCGGTCACCCCTTGACCGCGCCGGTCAACATGCCCTTCTTGAAGTGCCGCTGCACGAACGGCGACAGCACGGTCACCGGCAGCAACGCCATCACCATCACGGCCATCTGCACGGCGAGCCCCGACAACTGCCCGGTCTTGATCGCCTGCCCCAGCCCCACCGGCGCCTCCTGCTTCTGCACCAGCTGGATCATGACGTTCTGCAGCGGCATCATGTCCTGGTCGTTCAGGTAGAGGGACGCATTGAACCACGCGCTCCAGTAACCCACCGCGTAGAACAGGGTGATGACGGCGAGCACGGCCCGCGACAACGGCATCACGATCTGCCAGAGAATCCGGAAGTCCCCGGCCCCGTCGATCCGCGCACTGTCGATCAGCTCCGACGAGATCCCCATGAAGAACCCGCGCAGCACCAGGATGTTGAAGACACTGATCGCACTCGGCAGGATCAGCGCGAGATAGCTGTCCGTCAGCCCGAGGGTCTGCACCAGCAGGTACGTCGGGATGAGCCCGGCGCTGAAGAACATCGTCGCCAGCAGCACCATCAGGATCCACCGGTGCCCGAGCGAGCCGGACCGCGAAAGCCCGTACGCGCACAGCACGGACACGGTCATCGAGAACGCCGTACCCACCAGCGTGACGAGCACGCTGATGACGGCCGCCCTGGTGACCTGTCCCCCGCTGAGCAGCTCCTGGTAGGCCACGAAGGTGATGCCCTTCGGCACCATCACCAGCCCGCCGGCCTCGTCGATGGTCTTGCGCGAGGAGAGGCTGGTGACGACCACGATCCACAGCGGGAACACGATGGCCAGGCAGGCGAGCCCGAGCACGAGACCTTTGCTCGCCAGCCCCGCCTTCGAGGGCGGCTCCTCCCACACCGGCCGGGGCGGCGCGGCCCACCAGCCGGGCTTCGCCGCGGACTTGCCGACGGCGGGTTCGTCGATGACGGCGGTCATTTCTTGTACACCCCCTGCTCGCCCATGAGATGGGCCACCTTGTTCGCGGCCAGGACGAGACCGATGCTGATGACGCCCTTGATGAGTCCGGCGGCGGCCGCGTAGCCGAAGTCCTGGTTGCGGACGCCGTTCCACCACACGAAGGTGTCGAGCACTTCCGCGGCGCCCGGTCCCACGGCGTCGCGCTGGAGCAGGATCTGTTCGAAGCCCACCGTCAACGCGTCACCGACGCGCAGCACCAGCAGCAGCGCGATCACCGGCCGCAGCGCGGGCAGGGTGACGTGCCACATCCGGCGCCACCGTGAGGCCCCGTCCATGGCGGCGGCCTCGTACAGGTCCGGGCTCACGGACGCCAGCGCGGCGAGGAAGACGATGATCCCCCAGCCGGCGTCCTTCCACACGGACTGCGCGGTGACCAGGAACTTGAAGGTGTTCGGGTCGGTCATGATGTCGAGGCCGTCGTACCCGTGCTGGCGCAGCAGCTGGGAGAGGAGCCCCGCGCCGCCCAGCAGCTGCTGGAAGACCGAGATCACCAGCACCCATGAGAAGAAGTGCGGCAGGTAGAGCACGGCCTGGGCGATCGCCCGCACCCGGGGTCTGACCACGCTGTTGATGAGGAGCGCGAGCAGGATCGGGACGGGGAAGAACAGCAGGAGCTGGAGGAAGAACAGCACCAGCGTGTTCTGGACGGCCGACCAGAAGGACGAGTCCTCGAAGATCCGCTGGAAGTTCTCCAGCCCCACCCAGGGGCTGTGCAGCATGGACACGACCCCGTTGTCGCTGATGTAGGGGTCGTAGTCCTGGAAGGCCACCACGTTGCCGAGGATCGGCACGTAGTTGAAGAGCAGTACCAGAACGACGGCCGGCAGCGTCATCAGGAGCAGGACGCGGTCGCGTCTGAACCTGAGTCGCAGACTCAGCTTTCCCGGACGTGATTTCCGGCTGGAACCGGTGGCGCCGCCGGACGCCACCGGGGTCTTCGCCGTCGAGTCGGCCTCGGTCCTGCTCCGAGGCACCGTGCTGTGGGACACGGCCATTCTCCTTGCCTCGGTAGCGGGTCAGCCGGCCGCGGAGCCGTTCTCGTCGAGGATCTTCTTGTACCAGTCCCGCAGCTTGTCGCCGCCCTTGCTCTTCCAGTCGGAGACGGCCTGCTGCATGTCGCTGATCTTCTTGCGGCCGCGAACGATGTCGTCCTCCAGCTGCTCGAAGTCGTTGGCGAGGTTGGTCCAGCGGTTGGGCTCGGTGATCTGCATGCCCCAGAAGGCGGACTTCTTGGTGAAGGCGCCCATCCGCTGCTCCCACTCGACCTGGGCCTTGGCGACCTCGGGGAAGTCGGGGTGGGCGAGGGTCGCGGCGGGGCTCGCGATCATGACGTAGGCGTTCGCCACGTCGATGTTGCCCTGGTCGGTCTTGGTGGGGACGCCGTCCTTGACGGTGTAGTGGGTGCCCTCCACGCCGTAGTTGGTCATCATGTACTCCTTGGTGCCGTACGGCGCCGCGGTGACGTTGGCGACGGCGAGCACGTCGCGGATGACCGACTCGGAGGCCTTCTTGTTGACGAAGGCGAAGATGCCCGCGGGCTCTTCGGCGTAGATGGTGGGGTTGCCGCCGTCGTGGCCCCAGGCGTCCATGCCCCAGATCTTGAACTCCGGGTTCTGCTGGGCCTGTTCGGCGGTCCGGCCCCACCACTGGGAGATGTTGTTGGGGTAGATGAGGAACTCGCCGGCCGCGAACTTGGGCCCGGGGTCGGGGGCGTTCTTGCCCATCTTGGAGTCGGGGTGGACGACTCCCGCCTCGAACAGCTTGCGGGACCATTCGATCGCCTCGAGGTACTGCTCGGTCTCGATGCGGTTGACCAGCTTGCCGTCGACCATGTCCCACCACAGCGGCTTCTCGCTGCCGGAGAAGACCCCGAAGGCCTGCCAGGCGGTCCACTTCATGTCCAGGCACGCCCAGCGCTTGGCCTTGGCGTTGGTGATCTCCTTGGCCAGGGCCATGAACTCGTCGCAGGACTTGGGTATTTCGTACCCTTCCTTCTCGAAGATGTCCCGGCGGTACAGCGGCACGATGCTGGGGGCCCAGGGCGACGGCATCGGCAGGCCGCGCAGCTTGCCGCCGAAGATGCAGCGCTGCCAGGCCTCCGTCGGGATGGCGGCGAGGTTCGGGTACTCCTTGACCGCGTCACCGGACAGATAGGGGCCGAGGTCGGCGAACTTGCTGATGATGGCGGTGGGGATCTTGCCGTTCATGTTCCAGCCGGGGACGACCACCACGTCCGGGACGTCGCTGGAGGCGAGCACCGCGCCGAGCTTCTGCTCGTAGGTGTTGCCGTCCTGGTTCTGCCAGGCCACGTCGACGCCGATCAGGTCGTTCATCGCCTTGTAGTAGGCGTTGTCGCTCTTGGGCGGGGAGCCCCAGAACGGCGACATGACGGTGACCTTGCCGCCCTTGCCGAGCTTCTCGGGGACCGACGTCTTCAGCGTGGCGAGGTCCAGCTTGCTGGTGAAGCCGACGGCCGAGCCGTTCTTGGAGGGGATGTCCGGCTGCACCACGTTGCTGGCCACGTACGCCGGGAGGATCTTCTTGGCGTCCTTGCTCGACGTGGTGCCGTCGCGCGATCCGCTGTCCGAACCGCCGCAGGCGGCGAGCAGCGGCATCCCCCCGGCCACCGCTGCGGTGGCGACCGCCGTGGAGGCGAGGAAGCTTCTCCGGCTGGGCCCGGAGGAGGCGGAAGCGGCGTTCGGCGTCATTGCGTCAACCCTTCATGGCGCACCAGGACACCCGGCGGTGGAGCCGTCGGCTGCGGTGTCTTGAGTGGAACTGGCTGAGCCGAAGCACTGGTACGACTTCTACGCCTTGCGTAGTCGAAGCGCTTCGATGTTGCTGTGAGGTTAAGTGAAGCCCTGTGGGCGCACAAGGGTCGTTCCCAAGATTCCTCGGAGGTGTTGGAGGCGACCTTTTCTTATGCACCGCTTGAAGTGGCGGTGCCGGTCCCTTGACACCCACCCCCGCCTCGAATGAGCATCGAAGCGCTTCGAAAGCGTGCCGCCGCTCCACTCCAAGGGGAACCCCACGTGACCGCACAGACGCCGCCCATGCTGCCCTTCCGCGATCCGCAACTGCCGTTCGCGAAGCGCATCGACGATCTGCTGTCCCGGCTCACCCTCGACGAGAAGGCCCAGTTCCTGCACCAGTTCGCACCGGCCGTGGACCGCCTCGGCATCGCCGCCTTCCGCACCGGCCAGGAGGCGCTGCACGGCGTGGCGTGGATGGGCCCGGCGACGGTGTTCCCGCAGGCGGTCGGCCTCGGTGCGACCTGGAACACGGATCTCGTACGACGGGTCGGGGACGCGGTGTCCAAGGAGGTCCGCGCGATGCGCGCCGACGACGACCGCGTCGGCCTGAACGTCTGGGCCCCGACCGTCAATCTGCTGCGCCACCCCCTGTGGGGCCGCAACGAGGAGGGTTACTCGGAGGACCCGAAGCTGACCTCCGCGATCGCCACCGCCTACACCCACGGCCTGCGCGGCGACCACCCCACGTACTGGCGCACGGCCCCCGTCCTCAAGCACTGGCTGGCCCACAACAACGAGACGGACCGGGCCACTTCGTCGAGCTCGGTGCGCCCGCGCGTGCTGCACGAGTACGACCTGCGCGCCTTCCGTGAGACGGTCGAGGCGGGCGCGGTGGCCGGGGTGATGCCCGCGTACAACCTGGTCAACGGCCGCCCGAACCACGTCGGTCCGTACCTGCGGGAGCAGCTGCGCACCTGGACGGAGGAGGACCTGCTGGTCTGCTCGGACGCGGGCGCCCCCTCCAACCTGGTCGACTGCGAGCACTACTTCGACACCCACGAGGAGGCCACAGCCGCCTCGCTGCTGGCCGGCGTCGACAGCTTCACCGACCACGGCACGGACAGTTCGCAAATGGTCGGACGGATCAAGAGGGCCTACGAACAGGGCCTGTTGACAGAGGCCGACATCGACACGGCGGTCCGCCGCCAGCTCTCGGTGCGGTTCCGCCTCGGCGAGTTCGACGGTTTCGACGAGCCGGGCGCCCACGACACCCCGGAGCACCGCGCGCTGGCCCAGGAGGCGGCCGAGCAGGCGGTGGTGCTGCTGCGCAACGACGGGGTGCTGCCGCTCGCGCCCGACGCCCGTCTCGCCGTGGTCGGCCTGCTCGCCGACGAGTGCAAACTCGACTGGTACAGCGGCACCCTGATCCACCGGTCCACCCCGCTGGAGGGCGTGTACGAGCGGTTCGGCGCCGATCGCGTGGAGTTCGCGGAGGGCGTGGACCGCGTCCGGCTGCGGACCTCGACCGGCGCCTTCCTCCACGTGCCGGCCGCGGACGCCGGCGGCGAGGCGCGCGGCGCCGAGGGCGCGCTCGACCCGGCGCTGCTCGCGGGCCGCACCGACCTGCCGCCGCTGACCACGGACCCGACCGGTACCGAGCTCGCGCTCGTCGACTGGGGCGGGGGCCTGCTGACCCTGCGCGCCCCCGACGGCCGGTATCTCTCGGTCGCCGAGGACGGCTGTGTGCGTGCCTCCGCCGACCAGCCCGGGGGCTGGGTCGTCCAGGAGACGTTCCGCCTGGAACCCCACGAGAACGGACACCTCCTCAGGCACGTCGGTACGGGTCGCCACGTCTTCGTCGCCGCCGACGGTGTGAAGGTTGCCGACGAGAACCCGGAGATCTCCGAGGCGCCGGAGATCTTCGAGCTGATCATCGCCGAGCGCGGCGCGGACGCGGTGGCCCGGGCCGCCGCCGAGGCGGACGTGGTCCTGGTGGTCGCGGGCAACGACCCGCACCTCAACGGCCGTGAGACCGAGGACCGCACGACCCTCGCGCTCCCCGCCCACCAGGAACGCCTGCTGCGCGCCGCCCGCACCGCCAACCCGAACACCGTGCTGGTCCTGGTCTCGGCCTACCCGTACGCGGTCGAGCCGGGCGCGCTGCGCGCCGTGCTCTGGACGGCCCACGGCGGCCAGGCCGCGGGCACCGCCCTGGCCCGGGTCCTCGCCGGAGACGTCTCCCCCGCGGGCCGCCTCCCGCAGACCTGGTACGCGGACGACGCCGACCTGCCCGACCTGCTCGACTACGACGTGATCGGCGGCCGTCAGACGTATCTGTACTACGAGGGCACCCCCCTGTTCCCGTTCGGCCACGGGCTGTCGTACGCGTCGTTCGCGTACGCGGACCTGGAGTCCCGGGTCGGCGAGGGGGCGTTGCACGTCTCCTTCACGGTCACCAACACCGGTGACGTCACCGCCGACGAGGTCGCCCAGCTCTACACCAGGGCGGTGGACCCGTCGGTGCCGCGCCCGCGCCGCGCACTGGCCGGGCACCGCCGGGTGACGCTGACGCCGGGCGAGAAGGCGGCACTGGAGTTCGAAGTCCCGCTGGCGGAGCTGGAGTTCTGGGACGTGGCGCAGGGTCGCCCGCGTCTGGAACCGGGCCCGTACGACCTGCTGGTCGGCACCTCCAGCGAGGACGTCCGGCTGCGCACGACGGTCGTCCTGGACGGCGAGCCGGGCCGCCCCCGCCCGGTGACCGAACGCGGCCTGGACGGGGCGGACTTCGACGAACAGAGCGGCGCCGAGATCGTCGACCGCACGAAGACGGCGGGCGACGCGGTGACCCCGGCGCCGGACCGGACCGCCGAACTGCTCTACCGCGCCTGCGACTTCGGTCCGGGTGTCACGGAGGTGACGGTGACCGTGGCGGGCGAGGGCACGGTGGAGGTGGCGCTGGACGGCGTCCCGGCGACGGCCGAGCTGTCGCCGCGAACGCCCACGCCGGGACCGTACGACTACGTCACGCTCACGGCGGGGATCACGGCCTCCGGCGTGCACGACGTCCGGCTCAGGCTGCGCGGCCCACTGCGGCTCGCGCACGTCGGCTTCTCCGGTTGAGGGTCCGGAGAAGACCGGCACGAAGAAGGGGCCCGGCACCGGAAGGCATCGGTGCCGGGCCCCTTCAGAGAGCCTACTTGAAAATGGTTCCCATTAGCTAGAGGGGTTCGTCAGAGCGCGAGCCCCGTGAGGACCAGCACCCGCTCGTAGGTGTAGTCGTCCATCGCGAACTTCACGCCCTCGCGGCCCACACCGGACTGCTTGGCGCCGCCGTACGGCATCTGGTCGGCACGGTAGGAGGGCACGTCGCCGACGACCACGCCGCCGACCTCCAGCGCGCGGTGGGCGCGGAAGGCGGCCTGCAGGTCGTGGGTGAACACGCCCGCCTGGAGGCCGTACTTGGAGTCGTTGACGGCCGCGAACGCCTCAGCCTCGCCGTCCACCTTCTGCACGGTGAGGACGGGGCCGAAGACCTCCTCGCAGGAGATCGTCGTGTCCGCCGGTACGTCGGTGAGGACGGTCGGCGCGTAGGAGGCGCCGTCGCGGTCGCCGCCGGTGAGGAGGGTGGCGCCGGCCTCGACGGCCTCCTTCACCCACGCCTCGACGCGCTTGGCCGCGTCCTCGCTGACCAGCGGGCCGACGTCGGTCTTGGCGTCGCTCGGGTCACCGGTGACCTGGGCCTCGACGGCGGCGACGATGCGCGGCAGCAACCGGTCGTACACGGACGCGTCGGCGATGACCCGCTGCACGGAGATGCAGGACTGGCCGCCCTGGTAGTTGGAGAAGGTGGCGATGCGGGTGGCGGCCCAGTCGAGGTCCGCGTCGCTCGCGAAGTCGCCGAGGACGACCGCGGCGCCGTTGCCGCCCAGCTCCAGGGTGCAGTGCTTGCGCGGCACCGAGTCCATGATCGCGTAGCCGACCTTCTCGGAGCCGGTGAAGGAGATGACCGGCAGGCGCTCGTCCTGGACGAGGGCGGGCATCCGGTCGTTCGGCACCGGCAGGATGCTCCAGGACCCGGCGGGCAGCTCGGTCTCGGCGAGCAGGTCACCGATGATCAGGCCGGAGAGCGGGGTGGCCGGGGCGGGCTTGAGGATGATCGGCGCGCCGGCCGCGATGGCCGGGGCGATCTTGTGGGCGCACAGGTTCAGCGGGAAGTTGAAGGGCGCGATGCCGAGCACGACACCCTTCGGGAAGCGCCGGGTGAGCGCGAGCCGGCCCTGGCCGCCGAGGTCGGTGTCGAGGCGCTGCGCCTCGCCGCCGTTGAAGCGCCGGGCCTCCTCGGCCGCGAACCGGAACACGGAGACGGCCCGGCCGACCTCGCCGCGGGCCCACTTGATCGGCTTGCCGTTCTCGGCGGAGATCAGCTGCGCGATCTCCTCGGTGCGCTCGACGAGACGCCGGCTGACGTGGTCGAGGGCGGCGGCACGGACGTGGGCCGGGGTGGCGGCGAACTCGTCGCGGACGGCGTGGGCGGCGGCGACGGCCTCCTCGATCTGCGCGTCGCTCGGCACGCTCACCTTGCCGACGACCCGGCCGTCCCAGGGCGAAGTGACGTCGAAGCTGTCCTCGCCGGTGACCTGGCGGCCGGCGAGCCAGAAGGCGTGGGTGGAAGTCATGTCCCGGCCCTTCCGCGTTGGGGGTGTGCGTTGGCTTTCGGGGTCCACGGTAGGGGCGGGGAGGCGAAGGGGCGTTTATCCGGGGTGGAGTGGTGGGGGGCGGGGGTGTGCCGGTTTGGTGGGGTGAGAGGCGGAACCGTGCCCGGTCGGCGGGGCCGAGCGGGCCGCTGCCCCCGGCGGTCGCGCACGCCGCTGCCCCCGGCGGTCGCGCACGCCGCTGCCCGCCCCCCGGCGTGCGGTGGGCGGGCAGCGGGTGGGTGCCGGGCTCGGGCGGAGCCCCGCGGTCAGGCGCGCTTGAGGCGGACGGCGACCGTCTCGCTGACGCTCACCGGCTGGGCGTAGTCCGGGTCCGTCGCGGTCGCCCGGGCCTCGACCTCGACGTCGCCGCGCTGGAAGGGCACGTCTCCGGTGGGTACGGCCGTCGCGGTCCAGGCCGTCGGGGTGCCCGGCGTGCAGGACACGGACGTGCCGAAGGAACCGCGGATGAGCCGCTGGTTCTTCACCTGGGTGACGTCACCCGACACGTCCACCCGCACCGGCTTGTTGCAGCTCACCGTCCCGTGCAGGGTGGCCTTGCCGTTGAGGGTGCTCGCGGTGCCGTCCAGGGCCACGGCGAGACCGAGGTCGAGCTCCGCGGGCGGGGCCGGGTTGGCGATGTGCACCTCGCCGCGGGCCGCGGTGGTGCCTCCCTCGCAGTGCTGCACGAAGCTGGCGTCGAGCTTCTCCACATAGCCCTGCGGGCCGAACTCCACGTCGGCGATGGTGAACTCGCCGGTGAGCGTGTTGCAGCCGCGCCCGTTGCCGCTGAGGCTCAGCCCCGGCTCGGCCGGCTCGTTGAACGGGTAGCGCGTGGCTCCGGTGTAGGTGCCCGGCGCCAGGGTCTGACCGGACGGCGCCGTGAGGTCCAGGTACCACCAGTCGCCGTTCGCCCCGTCGACGGAGAGGTGGACCCCGTTGCCGGTGGTGTCGGCGGAGACGTTCAGGACGTCCTGGGACGCCGTCGCGTAGGCGTAGGACTGGCCGCCGCTGACCCAGTCGCCCTCGTCGCCGCTGAAGGCGAACGACCCGTCGGTGACGGGCAGGGCCTGCGCCTCGGTGCCGGACAGCAGGCCGGTCGTGCCGGCGGCCATGCTCAGGGTGAGGGCGAGGACGGCCGTGGCGCGGGCCAGGACGCGTGCGGGCGCGCTGATTCTCATGGAGGTTCCCCCCTGCAGACGAAAGTGCCCCGTGGCCGGTGTGAGCGCTTTCCGCGCACCGGCGCAGCGAGTCTGCCAACCAGTGGGGCTCGTGACAACTACGTTTCGGAATACGGCAGTTGTGGCTCAGGCAGACATCTGGGGCCCCGGCGGCCCGCCCTACTCAGGCAGACATCTGGGGCCCCGGCCGCCCGCCCTACTCAGGCGCCGTCGCCTTCAGCGCCAGCCACAGCTCCATCCGCACGTCCGGATCGTCCAGCGACCGCCCGAGGATCTCCTCCACCCGCCGCATCCGGTACCGCAGCGTGTGCCGGTGGACGCCCAGGTCGGCGGCCGCCGCGTCCCACTGCCCGTGCCGGGACAGCCATGCCCGCAGGGACGCCACCAGGTCCCCGCGCCCGGTCGCGTCGTGCTCGTGCAGCGCCCGCAGCAACCCGTCCGCGAACGCCTTCACCGCGTCGTCGGCGAGCAGCGGCAGCACCGACCCGGCCGCCAGCTGCTCGTGCTCCACATACATCCGCCCCCGCCGCCGCGCCACGGACAGCGCCTGCTCGGCCTGCTTGTACGCGGCCCCCGCGGCCACCGGCCCCACCGGCGCCGACACCCCGACGACGACGTCCGCGTCCTCGCCCTGGTCCCCCGCCCGAGCGGCCTCCAGCCCGGCCCCGTACTCCCCGCACTCCCCCGCCGCCGCGCCCCCGTCCGCGGCCAGCACCACCAGCCGTTCCCCCTCCGGCACGACCAGGACGGCCTCCCCGGCCCGCGCCGCGGCCGACTCCACGGCCTCGGCGAGCGCCCCCAGCGGATCACCGTCGGCGCCGCCGTCCGCGGGCTGCCGTACCGAAGAGCCCGCCTCGGCGATCACCATCCGGAAGGGCGCGTCCAGCAGCGCCCCGTACAGATCCCCGGCCACCGCCCGGGCGTGATCCGGTTCGCCCGCCAGCAGCATCCGCAGCACCGCCGCCCCGATCCGCTGCTCGGCGGCGTACAGCGACCGCGAGCGCTCGGTCGTGAGGGTCAGCAGCGCGATCGCGGAATGGACGGCGTACCGCTCGGCCGTACCGAGCGCCGAAGCGGTGCCCACCGCGAGCGCGGCCCGGGGCCGCCGCCCGGTGCCCAGGGAGTGCAGCTCGACGCGGTCCTCGTGCTCGGGACCGGCGACCACCGACGAGGCCGGTGCGGCGCGCTCCCGCAGCCGCTCCACGTCCGCCGTGAGGCGCGCGGCCCGCCGTCCGGCCCACTCGGGCGCGGTGGCGACGACGGCGCCCGAGGCGTCGTACAGCGCGGTCCACCCGTCGACCTGTGCGGCGAGCGCGGCGAGCAGCCCTTCCGGCCCCTCCGCCAGCGCCTGCCTGGTCAGCTCCCGCTGGGCCGCGAAGCCTGCCGTGACCGCCCGGTACTGGTCGGCGGCGATGGCGGCGGAGACGGCTTTGCTGATGGCGAGGAAGGGGGTGCGCCGGGGCACCTCGAGGAGCGGCAGCCCCTCCGCCTCGGCCGCGTCCACGAGCGCCTCGGGGATGTCCTCGTAGTTGACCCCGACCGCGAACCCGAGCCCGACCACCCCGGCGCCGACCAGCCGCTTCACATAGCGCCGCATCGCCTCCGGGTCCTCCGCGTCCAGCTTGAGCGCGGTGATCAGCAGCAGCTCGCCGCCCTCCATGTACGGCACGGGATCGGCGAGCTCACTGACGTGCGCCCAGCGCACGGGGACGTCGAGCCGGTCCTCGCCCGCGCGCACGGTCAGCTTGAGCGCGGTGTGGTGGACGAGCGAGGCGAGGGTGGGAGGCATGGGGGCCTTCAGCGTGGTGGGGGGCGTGAGAGCGGTGTGGCCGTCGTGATCATTTGGCCGCGGTGTATGAACGGCCTGTGCCGATTCTGCCTCACTGTACGGTCCCGCTCAGCCGTTCGGCCCCACCAGCGGTCCGTCGCCGCCCGCTCAGGACCACCGACGGCCCGTGTCAGCCCCTCAGGTCCACCAGCAACGGCGGCGCGTGCTCCCCCTTCACACTGGTCAGCGACAGCACCGCGTGCCCCGGCGGCACCGCGTGCGCCAGCTCGGACGCGGACCAGCGCTCCCGCTCGACCTGGCGGACGGTGACGGCCTCGGTGGTGACGGCCTTGCCGGTGACCAGCTTGCGCAGGGAGTGCATGAGCCGGGTCATCGGCTGGTCCGCGAAGACGGTGTGCTGGGCGACGTCCTTGGTCTCCACCCACTCCGTGCCCCAGGCCTCGGCGAAGCGGCTGCCGTCCCAGGTCGTCACCCCGGACAGGGCCATCCGGCAGCCGACCGCCCCGTACAGCGGCCCGTGCAGGGCCTCGGGGACGTCCGAGACCGAGCGCAGCGCCAGCACCACCCCGGCGTTCTGCGAGCGCAGCCGCTGGATGCGGCGCAGCGACCCGGGGGTGACGGTGCCGGTGGCGTCGTCGAGGACGAGGCTCACGAAGTGGTCGCGGGTGCCTTCCCCCTCCTGGGCGACCCGGGCGAACTGGGCCAGCACCAGCCGGGCGATCAGCCGCGCGGCCTCCTCGTGGCCGTGCCGGGGCAGGTCGATGCGGACCCGCAGCGGGTGGTGGGCGACGGCCCGCAGGGAGAACGGGCGGATCGTGTCACCGCCCGTGCCGAAGAAGCCGTCGAACGCGGGCCGGTCCAGCAGGGCGAGCCGGTCGGCGAGCACCGGGCCGGGGTCCCCGGGGGCGCCGGTCTGCCGGGCGCGGGCGTCGAGCTCGCGGCGCATGGCCGCGTACCGGTCGCCGGCCAGCCGCCCGCGCAGGTCGGCGAGGGCAGCCGGGTCCCCCTCCAGCAGTTCGCGCAGCACGGGCAGGGCCGGGAAGCGGCCGTACGCGGCCCGGTAGGGGCCCAGCAGCTGGGCGAGGGGGCGTACCGCGCGGTCGGCGCCCACGCTGTCGAGGTCACCGGCCAGCGCCTCGGCGAGGAACGCCGCCGCCTCGTCGGGGTCGTCGGCCTCCGCGTAGGGGTCGAGGTCGTGCACGGAGGCGGGGTCGCCGACGCGGACCACCACGTCGTAGGCCGAGTCGGGGCCGAGCGGGGTGCCCGCGCCGCACACCACGACGACGGCGCAGCCGCCGGTGAGTGCCTGGAGGGTCAGGGACTCGGCCACCGGGGCGATCACCTGCCGTGTCTTCCCGGCGCCCGAGGGGCCGACGACCAGCAGCGAGGTGCGCAGGGTCTCCGGTCCGAGGGCGGCGCCGACCCCGCCGTACGCCAGCGGGGTCCGCTCGGCCGTGGCCCACCGGCCGATGCGCACCTGGCCGGTGAGCAGGTCGTGGCGGGCGGCGCGGTGGGCGAGGTCGCGGGCGCCGGAGGGGTGGGTGAAGGCGGCGGCGCCCTGTCGCAGCACCGTGTCCGTGAAGTCGGCGAGCCGGCCCTGGCGCCGGGACCGGGTCCAGCGGTGCTCGATGCGGGCGCAGTCCACGTCGTTCATCCGCCCGGCGAGCAGCTCTGCGGTGAGCAGGTCGGCGGCCTGGTGCTGACCGGCCTCGCGCAGTTCGGGCCAGCGGGCGCGGGGCTGCTCGGTGACGGCGACCGGGTCCTGGCCGTGCGCGGCGCGGCGGCGCTCGGCGAGGCGGGCGCGGAGCAGGGGGAGCCAGGCGCCGAGGCGGGCGAAGGGCCACAGGACGAGAAGGACGACGACCGTGTCGAGCAGTTCCTTGGAGGGCGAGCCGTACACGCCGTACCCGTCGGTGATCAGCACGAGCAGGGAGAACAGCGGGGTGACGACGGGCACCGGGTCCCAGCCGACGACGGGGAAGGCGCCCGGGAAGACGAGGCTGAGCGTGATCAGGGCGCCCAGGGCGGCGATGAGCGCCCGGGCGGGCTGGGCCTTGCGGCCGACGAAGTGCCGGGCGACGACCGCCCAGCCGCCCAGCCGGATCACCAGGTACACGAGCACGGCGAAGGAGAGACCGCTGTAGACCTCCAGCGCCTCCACACCCGGGTACGGCACCGGCCGCCCCGCCAGCTCCTTGGGCGTGGCCAGCGTGCCGCCCCACCACCAGTCGTCCGGGGTGAACAGCCGCAGCACCGTGAACTCGTAGGGGACCTCACCGCGTCGCCAGAAGGACCAGAACACGATCCCGACGACGAGCGGGATCAGCATGCCGGCGACGGTCACCGGGGAGAGCCGCTCCGCCTTGCGGGCCGCCTTCGGCCGCACATACCCGAACCGCCAGATGCCGGGCTCGGCCTCGGGCCGCTTCTCGTTGAGCCAGTTGGCCGTCAGCGTGCCGGGGCTGTGCCCCGGCTGCGGCGGCACCCTCGGCACGTCGGGTGGTCCCGCCGGACGGGGCACCGGGTTCGCATGCGTACCCCGTGTGTCCTGCGTCCCGTCGCTGTCCATCGCCCCTGCTCCCTGACCAGCCGTTCCGTCCACCGTCAGCGGTCAATCTAACGCCCCCGCAAAGGGAGTTCACCGCTTACGCGGCCGAGGGAGGACGACTGCCCGTGCGGCCGGGCACCCACGCACCGTGCGGCGCGGATCGCCGTCCCTGCTGCCACGGCCACGCGGGCGCTATGTCCACCACGGACAATCGGCACCCCTGACACCGCCCACATGGAGCATGCCCACCCCCCGCTCCCCGCCCTAGCCTGCGAGAAAAGACATGAAAGCGTCCACAAGACGTTCGGCAATACCCCGTACGCACACCCCCAGGAGCCCCTCATGAGCGCACTTCCGCAGGAGCGCCGGATCGTCACCGCCATCCCCGGCCCGAAGTCGCAGGAGCTGCAGGCCCGCCGCGTGGCCTCGGTCGCCCAGGGCGTCGGCTCGGTGCTGCCCGTGTTCACCGCGCGTGCGGGCGGCGGCATCATCGAGGACGTCGACGGCAACCGGCTCATCGACTTCGGTTCCGGCATTGCGGTGACCAGCGTCGGCGCCTCCGCCGAGGCCGTCGTACGCCGCGCGAGCGCCCAGCTCGCCGACTTCACCCACACCTGTTTCATGGTCACGCCGTACGAGGGGTACGTGGAGGTCGCCGAGGCCCTCGCCGAGCTGACCCCCGGCGACCACGCCAAGAAGAGCGCCCTGTTCAACAGCGGCGCCGAGGCCGTCGAGAACGCCGTCAAGATCGCGCGTGCGTACACCAAGCGCCAGGCCGTCGTCGTCTTCGACCACGGCTACCACGGCCGTACGAACCTCACCATGGCGCTGACGGCGAAGAACATGCCGTACAAGCACGGCTTCGGCCCGTTCGCCCCCGAGGTCTACCGCGTGCCGGTCGCCTACGGCTACCGCTGGCCGACCGGTGCGGAGAACGCCGGTCCGGAGGCCGCCGCGCAGGCCATCGACCAGATGAGCAAGCAGGTCGGCGCCGACAACATCGCCGCGATCATCATCGAGCCGGTGCTCGGCGAGGGCGGCTTCATCGAGCCCGCCACGGGCTTCCTGCCGGCGATCCGCCAGTTCGCCGCCGACAACGGCATCGTCTTCGTCGCCGACGAGATCCAGTCCGGCTTCTGCCGTACCGGTCAGTGGTTCGCGTGCGAGGACGAGGGCATCGTCCCGGACCTCATCACCACCGCCAAGGGCATCGCGGGCGGTCTGCCGCTCGCCGCCGTCACCGGCCGCGCCGAGATCATGGACGCCGCGCACGCCGGTGGCCTCGGTGGCACCTACGGCGGCAACCCGGTCGCCTGCGCCGGTGCGCTCGGCTCCATCGAGACGATGAAGGAGCTCGACCTCAACGCCAAGGCGAAGAACATCGAGGCGACCATGAAGGCCCGCCTCGGGGCCATGGCCGAGAAGTTCGACATCATCGGTGATGTCCGGGGTCGCGGCGCGATGATCGCCATCGAGCTGGTCAAGGACCGCGCCACCAAGGAGCCGAACCCGGAGGCGACCGCCGCCCTCGCCAAGGCCTGCCACCAGGAGGGCCTGCTGGTCCTGACCTGTGGCACCTACGGCAACGTGCTGCGCTTCCTGCCCCCGCTGGTCATCGGTGAGGACCTCCTCAACGAGGGCCTCGACATCATCGAGCAGGCATTCGCCCGCATCTGAGGAGAAGCCTGGGCGAAAGCCTGCGTGCGAGCCTGCGCTGAAGCCTGAGGGGAACCACATCTTTCACAGCCGCCCCTGCCCTTTGAACACAGGGGATTCCGGGTCTGGGGCGGCCGACGGCAGAGGGTGTGAAGAAGGTGTGCGAGGTGCATGGCAGGAGTCGATTCCGGCTGTCGTACCCCCACTCGCTGCCGTAGGTTCTACCCAGATGAGAGATACACCCCGCCCACAGGGGACTGTGGGCGACATCAGGCCGGGGCCTCCCCAGCTTCGACCTGGTCGTGCCCTCGCGCACACAACCGGGGCCTCCGGCTCCGGATCTCCTCACCGATCGGACGGTCACGCGCCCCAAACCCCCCGGGGCGCGCGACGATCCGGTCCGGACGGCCGCCCCGGAACCACCCCCCCTGTTCCGGGGCGGCCGACCTCCTTCTTTCTCCTCCTCCTTCTCGGGCTTCCGGCCCTCCTCTTCGCGCTGATCACCTGGCAGGTCGTGGCCGACGGCCCCCTGCTCCGCCTGGACGAGCGCGTCAGCCGCGCCCTCCTCCACCCGGACCGCGCCTCCGAACTCCTCGCCGACCTGGGCAACATCCAGGTCGCGGTGCCGATCCTCGCCGTCGCCCTCGGGTACGTCGCCCTGCGCGCCCGCCGTACTGGTGCAGACCGTTGGTGGGCGGAGCCCGCCGCGGCGGCCGTGCTGATGGCGCTGGTGCCGGTGGTGATCATCCCGCTCAAGGACCTCACCGCCCGCCACGGCACCCATGTCATGCCGCCCGGCCCCGGCTACTACCCCTCGGGACACACCGCCACGGCCGCCGTCGCCTACGGCTCCGCGACCCTGCTCCTGCTGCCGTGGCTCACCACCGGCCGGGCCCGCCGCGCCCTCGTCGCGCTCTGCGGCCTCGCCGTGCTCGGCGTCTCCTTCGGTCTGGTCCGCCGCGGCTACCACTGGCCACTGGACGTCGTCGCCAGCTGGTGTCTGTGCGCGGTGCTGCTCGGGTCGCTGTGGCTCTTCCTCGGCCGGCGGCGACCGTACGGGCCCCGCGGCGCTAACCGGCCGGACCCGCGGCAACGACCCAGCCCTTCCGCGGAACGGCCCTGACCAGCCCGCGTTCCCTCAGGAGCTTGTAGGCGCGCTCAGCGACCCAGGCGGCGACGCCCTCCGACGCGGCGAGCTTCCTCGGGCCGGGCAGCGGTTCGCCCGGGAGCATCAGGCCCGCCGTGATGTCGGCGCAGATACGGTCGGCCAGCCGGGTCCAGCTCTCCTCGGGGCGGCCGTTGTACGTGTCGTTGTACCGGGGCCGCTCGGCCCTGATGGCGCGGCGCTCCGCCTCCTCGGCATCGGCCGGGTACTCGATCCTGATCCCGATGACGTCGGGTCCCCAGGGCTTCTCGCGCAGGTGGGTGCGGACACGGGTGAGCGGGCAGGCCGAGATGCCCACGTACAGCAGGCCCTCGGGTCCGTAGAGGCGGTACAGCGCCGTCCCGCGTCCCGCGTACAGGCTGCCTTCCTCGTCGAACAGGCCGCGCAGGAACTGGCTGTCTATGTCGGTCATACGGCCCGGCTCCTTCGCCTCGTCAGGATTCCGGCCGTATCAAAGTAGTGGGCTGGAGGCGGCCCGGGGCAGCCTCTGCGAACAGTCGTCCGCGTCGGCCGCACGGGCGGCCGACGAGATGCCGGACACGACACGTCAGGGGACGTCACGGTGTCGCGGTGTGCCGTCGGGAAGGGGGAGTGCGACAGCTCGCGCGACGGTGCGTCCGTCGGCGGTCAGCGCTCGTCGTCCGTGGCCAGCCCTGCCGCCGCCTCGTGCATCGCCAGTTCGAGCAGTGCCGGGTCGGTGAGGGTGCCGGAGCCGTCGGGCGGGACCAGCCAGCGGACCCCGCCGGTGGACCGGCCGGGATACGGCACGACGATCCAGGTGCCCGCACCGGCCGTGCGGATACCGGTGCCGACCCAGCGCGCGGCCGTGCCGGGCGGCACGAGGAAGCCCATCCGCGCGTCACCGAAGTCGACCAGCACCGGACCGGTTTGGTCGATGATGCGGGTGAGGACGTCGAGCGTGGGATAGCCGAGCTCGCCCGGCAGGATCAGTACGTCCCAGGCCTTGCCCGCGGGCAGCAGCGCGACCCCGAGGGGGTTGCGCTCCCATTCCCACCGGCAGGCCTCGGGATCCGGAGCCACGGATGCCAGCCACTCGACCGCCGTCTTCGCCCCAGTCATGAGGAGACCTCCCTTTTCTGCGTGGACGCGTACACGGATCGCGTCACGAGGGAGAGGGAGGTCCAGGGCGGGCATTACGCGGGTTCCGGCACCCTTTTGGAGTGAACCGGATCACATCCGGGGCAGGTCAGCTGTCGAAGCCCAGGCCCAGCCGGTCCATGGCCTTCAGCCACAGGTTGCGCCGGCCGCCGTGCGAGTCCGCCCGTGCCAGCGACCACTTGGTCAGCGCGATGCCGGTCCAGGCGAACGGCTCCGGCGGGAACGGCAGCGGCTTCCTGCGGACCATCTCCAGGCCGGTCCGCTCGGTGGTCTCCCCCGCCAGCAGGTCCAGCATCACCTCCGCGCCGAACCGGGTCGCGCCGACACCGAGGCCCGTATAGCCCGCCGCGTAGGCGACGTTGCCGTGGTGGGCGGTGCCGAAGAACGCCGAGAAGCGCGAGCAGGTGTCGATTGCGCCGCCCCACGCGTGGGTGAAGCGGACGCCCTCCAGCTGCGGGAAGCAGGTGAAGAAATGGTCGGCGAGCTTGGCGTAGGTCTCCGGCCGGTCGTCGTACTCGGCGCGGACCCGGCCGCCGTACGGGTAGACCGCGTCGTAACCGCCCCACAGGATGCGGTTGTCGGCCGAGAGTCTGAAGTAGTGGAACTGGTTGGCCGAGTCCCCGAGTCCCTGCCTGTTCTTCCAGCCGATCTCCTTGAGCTGGTCGTCGCTCAGCGGCTCGGTCATCAGCGCGTAGTCGTAGACCGGGACGGTGTACGCGCGCACCCGCTTGACCAGGTTGGGGAAGATGTTGGTGCCGAGCGCCACCTTGCGGGCCCGCACCGAGCCGTAGGGGGTGCGTACGGCCATGCCGGCGCCGTACGGCTTCAGCGTCAGGGCCGGGGTGTGCTCGTGGATCCGGACGCCGAGGGCGAGGCAGGCCCGCTTCAGCCCCCAGGCGAGCTTGGCCGGGTTGAGCATGGCGACGCCGCGGCGGTCGTACAGGCCGGCCTGGAAGGTGGGCGAGTCGACCTGCTCCCGGACCGCCTCCGCGTCCAGGAACTCCACGCCCTCGGCGAGACCCTGGCGCTGCATCTCCTCGTACCAGTCGCGCAGTTCCCACGCCTGGTACGTCTCGGTCGCGACGTCGATCTCGCCGGTGCGCTCGAAGTCGCAGTCGAGGGAGTAGCGGGCGACCGCCTTCTCGATCTCGTCGAGGTTGCGGGCGCCCAGCTCCTCCAGCTTGTGGATCTCGTCCGGCCAGCGGGTCAGCCCGTTGGGCAGCCCGTGGGTGAGGGAGGCGGCGCAGAAGCCGCCGTTGCGGCCCGAGGCGGCCCAGCCCACCTCACGGCCTTCCAGCAGGACCACGTCCCGCTGCGGGTCGCGCTCCTTGGCGAGGAGCGCGGTCCACAGTCCGCTGTAGCCGCCGCCGACGACCAGCAGATCGCAGGTCTCGGGGCCGGTGAGGGCGGGCTCGGGGTGGGGCTTGCCGGGGTCGTCCAGCCAGTACGGGACCGGCTGGGCTTCAGAAAGTGCCTTGATCGAATGACTGCCACGGCTCATGGCGCTTGGGGCCATGATTTCAACTCCCTACAGGGGGTGTTCCGGAAAGGCTTATGCCTTTTGCTTGTTACGGCGATGGGTGACGACCATAGAGGTCAGGACGAGCAGGACGGCGACCAGGAACATGGCCGTACCGATCACGTTGATCTGAACGGGCGTGCCGCGCTGCGCCGAGCCCCAGACGAACATGGGGAAGGTGACGGTCGAGCCCGCGTTGAAATTGGTGATGATGAAATCGTCGAAGGAGAGCGCGAAGGCGAGCAGCGCGCCCGCCGCGATGCCGGGAGCGGCGATCGGCAGGGTGACGCGGACGAACGTCTGGAACGGGCCCGCGTAGAGGTCCTGGGCCGCCTGTTCCAGCCGCGGGTCCATCGACATCACACGTGCCTTCACCGCCGTCACGACGAAGCTGAGGCAGAACATGATGTGGGCGATGAGGATCGTCCAGAAGCCCAGCTGGGCGCCCATGTTGAGGAACAGGGTGAGCAGCGAGGCGGCCATGACGACCTCGGGCATCGCCATCGGCAGGAAGATCAGCGAGTTCACTGCGCCGCGGGCGCGGAACCGGTAGCGGACCAGCGCGAAGGCGATCATCGTGCCGAGGATGGTGGCGCCGATCGTCGCGAACGCCGCGATCTGGAGGCTGATCGACAGCGAACCGCACATGTCGGCGACGCCGCACGGATCTTTCCAGGCGTCCGTGGAGAACTGCTGCCATTCGTAGTTGAAGCGCCCCTTCGGTTTGTTGAAGGAGAACACCGTGACGACGACGTTCGGCAGCAGGAGATACCCGAGCGTCAGCAGTCCCGCGATGACGACGAAATTGCGCTTGAGCCAGTTGACGAAGGCCATTTAAACCAGATCCTCCGTCCCGGACTTACGGATGTAGACGGTGACCATCACGAGAATGGCGGCCATGAGGATGAAGGAGAGCGCCGCCGCTGTCGGGTAGTCCAGAATGCGCAGGAACTGCGACTGGATGACGTTTCCGACCATGCGGGTGTCCGTCGAGCCGAGCAGATCGGCGTTGACGTAGTCACCGGCCGCCGGGATGAACGTCAGCAGCGTGCCGGAGACGACGCCCGGCATCGACAGCGGGAAGGTCACCTTGCGGAACGTGGTGACCGGCTTGGCGTAGAGGTCGCCGGCCGCCTCGTGGAGGCGGGTGTCGATGCGCTCCAGCGAGGTGTACAGCGGCAGGATCATGAACGGCAGGAAGTTGTACGTCAGACCGCAGACCACCGCCAGCGGGGTGGCCAGCACGCGGTCGCCGGTGGTCCAGCCGAGCCAGCTGGTGACGTCCAGGACGTGCAGCGAGTTCAGGGCGCCGACGACCGGGCCGCCGTCCGCGAGGATCGTCTTCCAGGCGAGGGTGCGGATCAGGAAGCTGGTGAAGAACGGCGCGATCACCAGGATCATGATCAGGTTCCGCCAGCGGCCCGCCCGGAAGGCGATGAGGTACGCGAGCGGGTAGCCGAGGATCAGGCAGAGGATCGTCGCCGAACCGGCGTAGAGGATCGAGCGCAGGTACTGCGGCCAGTACTCGGACAGCGCGTCCCAGTAGGTGGCGAAGTGCCAGGTGACCTTGTAGCCCTGCTCCAGGGAACCGGTCTGCACGGACGTGGAGGCCTGGTAGACCATCGGCAGCGCGAAGAAGACGATCAGCCACAGCATGCCGGGCAGCAGCAGCCAGTACGGCACGAGCCGGCCCCGCTGGCGCGGGGGCTTCTTCTCCGGTGCCGTCGGGGCGAGAGGCGGCGGCGCCTCGGTGAGCGTCGCCATCAGGCCGCCGCCCCTTCCTCGACACCGGCGAAGCCCTCTGTCCCTGCAAGCAGGGACTGAGCGGCGTCGAGGCCGAAGGTGTGGGCCGGGCTCCAGTGCAGGACGACGTCGGCGCCGGGCACCAGCCGGGAGTCCCGCTCGATGTTCTGGACGTAGACCTCGAACTCGGGGCAGACCGCGCTGTCGATGCCGTACTGGGTGGAGACGCCGATGAAACTGCTGTTGGCGATCTTGCCGGTGATGCGGTTGCGGCCCTCGGGGATCTCGCCCGCGTCGTCGGCGTGGGTGAGGGAGATCTTCTCCGGGCGGACGCCGACCAGCACCTTGCCGCCGGTCGTGGCGGGCGCCGAACAGCGCGACTCGGGCAGCACGAGCTTGCCGCCACCGGCCTTGAGGACGATGTCGTCGCCGTTCTTCGTGTCGACCTCGGCCTCGATGAGGTTGGAGGTGCCGAGGAAGTTGGCGACGAACGTGGTCTGCGGGTTCTCGTACAGGTCGGTGGGCGAGCCGAGCTGCTCGACGCGGCCCGCGTTCATCACGGCGACCGTGTCGGCCATGGTCATGGCCTCCTCCTGGTCGTGCGTGACGTGCACGAAGGTGATGCCGACCTCGGTCTGGATGCGCTTGAGCTCCAGCTGCATCTGGCGGCGCAGCTTGAGGTCGAGGGCGCCGAGGGGCTCGTCGAGGAGGAGCACCTTGGGGTGGTTGATGAGCGCGCGGGCGACGGCGACGCGCTGCTGCTGGCCGCCGGAGAGCTGGTGCGGCTTCTTGCGGGCCTGCTCACCGAGCTGGACGAGGTCCAGCATCTCCTCGACCTGCTTCTTCACCGACTTGATGCCACGTCGGCGCAGACCGAAGGCGACGTTCTCGAAGATGTCGAGGTGCGGGAAGAGGGCGTAGGACTGGAAGACCGTGTTCACCGGCCGCTTGTACGGCGGCAGGTGGGTGACCTCCTGGTCACCGAGGAACACGGTGCCGGTGGTCGGCTCCTCAAGGCCCGCGATCATCCGCAGGGTGGTGGTCTTGCCGCAGCCGGAGGCGCCGAGCAGGGCGAAGAAGGAGCCCTGCGGCACGGTCAGGTCCAGCGGCTGCACGGCGGTGAAGCCGTTGTCGTACGTCTTGCTGATGCCCGAGAGGCGGACGTCCCCGCCGGTTTCGTTCTTGTTCGTCACGGTGGTCACGCCCCAGTCAGCTTCGCGAACTTCTCTTCGAACTCGGTCTCTTCCTTCGAGCTCAGTGAGCGGAAGGCATGGGACTTCGCGGCCATGGCCTTGTCCGGGATGATCAGCGGGTTGTTCGCCGCATCCGCGTCGATCTTCTCCAGCTCGGCCTTCACCCCGTCCACGGGCGTCACGTAGTTGATGTACGCGGCGAGCTCGGCGGCCGGCTGGGGCTCGTAGTAGAAGTCGATGAGCCGCTCGGCGTTGGTCTTGTGCCGGGCCTTGTTCGGGATCAGGAAGTTGTCGGTCGACGTCATGTATCCGCTGTCGGGGATCAGGAAGTCGATGTCCTTGCTGTCCGCCTTCAGCTGCACGACGTCACCGGCCCAGGCGATGCAGGCCGCGAAGTCGCCGCTGGTCAGGTCGGAGGTGTAGTCGTTGCCGGTGAAGCGGCGGATCTGGCCCTTGTCGACGGCCTTCTGGATGCGGGCGACCGCGGCGTCGTAGTCGTCGGCGGTGAACTTCCCCGGGTCCTTGCCCATGTCGAGCAGCGTCATGCCGATGCTGTCGCGCATCTCCGACAGGAAGCCGACCTTGCCCTTGAGCTTGGGGTTGTCGAGGAGGTCGGAGACCGACTTCACCTCCACGCCGTCCAGCGCCTTCTTGTTGTAGGCGATGACGGTCGAGATGCCCTGCCAGACGTACGAGTAGGCGCGTCCCGGGTCCCAGTCGGGGTTGCGGAACTGGGCCGAGAGGTTGGCGTAGGCGTGCGGCAGGTTGGAGGCGTCCAGCTTCTGGACCCAGCCGAGGCGGATGAGCCGCGCGGCCAGCCAGTCGGTGAGGACGATGATGTCGCGCCCGGTGTCCTGGCCCGCCGCAAGCTGCGGCTTGATCTTGCCGAAGAACTCGACGTTGTCGTTGATGTCCTCGGTGTACTTGACCGAGATGCCGGTCCGTTTCCTGAACTGGTCGAGCGTGGGGTGGTGTTTCTCGCTCTCGTCCACGTCGATGTACTCGGTCCAGTTGGAGAAGTTGACGACCTTCTCCTTGGCCGAGTGGTCCTCCGCGGAGACGCCGCCCTGGGTGTTGCCCGCCGCGGGGATGCCGCAGCCGGTCAGCGCCCCGAGGCCGCCGACCGCGAGCGCGCCGCCCGCGGAGGCGCGCAACAGGGACCGCCGGGTCATGGCGGCCCGGCCATTGCGGAAGCTGCGCCGCATGGCGGCCACTTGGGCCGGGCTCAGGCGGTCGGGCTCGTACTGCTCCATGCGCGTGGTGCCCTTTCGGAAGTGGTCGGCCGCGGGTCGGGCGGCCTGATTCTCCACCCGGCGGTAGCCGGAAATCGACTACGTCCGGTCCCCGAAGATCGTGCGGTGCCAGTCCTTCCTGGCGACCGCCGTATTGTCGAACATGACGTGCTTGATCTGGGTGTACTCCTCGAACGAGTACGAGGACATGTCCTTGCCGAAGCCGGACGCCTTGTACCCGCCGTGGGGCATCTCGCTGATGATCGGGATGTGGTCGTTGACCCACACACACCCGGCCTTGATCTCCCGCGTCGCCCGGTTCGCCCGGTACACGTCCCGGCTCCACGCGGAGGCCGCGAGCCCGTACGGGGTGTCGTTGGCGAGCGCGATCCCCTCGTCGTCGCTGTCGAAGGGGAGGACCACGAGGACCGGTCCGAAGAGCTCGGACTGCACGATCTCGCTGTCCTGGGCGGCGTCCGCCACCAGGGTGGGGCGATAGTACGCGCCGTTCTTGAGATCCCCCTGAGGAGCCTCGCCACCGGTGACCACGCGCGCGTAGGCACGCGCACGGTCGACGAAGGCGGCGACCCGGTCCCGCTGGACGTGCGAGATGAGCGGTCCGAGGTCGGTGCCGACGGCGAAGGGATCGCCCAGCCGGACGGTCTCCATCAGCGCCGCCGTCTTCTCCACGAACGCCTCGTAGAGGGGCCGCTGCACGTACGCGCGCGTGGCGGCCGTGCAGTCCTGGCCGGTGTTGATGAGCGCGCCCGCGACGGCGCCCTGGACGGCCGCCTCCAGGTCCGCGTCGTCGAAGACGACGAAGGGCGCCTTGCCGCCGAGTTCGAGATGGATGCGCTTGACCGTGGCGGTCGCGATCTCAGCGACCCGCTTCCCCACCGCCGTGGACCCGGTGAACGAGGTCATGGCGACGTCGGGGTGGCCCACGAGATGCTCACCGGCCTCCTTGCCCGTCCCGGTGACGATGTTGATCACACCGTCGGGGATGCCGGCGTCGGTGGCGGCCTGCGCGAAGAGCAGCGAGGTGAGCGGGGTGAGCTCGGCGGGCTTGAGCACGATGGTGTTGCCCGCGGCGATGGCCGGGAGGATCTTCCAGGCGGCCATCTGGAGGGGGTAGTTCCAGGGCGCGATGGAGCCGACGACGCCGATGGGTTCGCGGCGGACGTACGAGGTGTGGTCGCCGGAGTACTCACCGGCGGACTGCCCCTGGAGATGCCGTGCGGCGCCGGCGAAGAAGGCGGTGTTGTCGATCGTGCCCGGGACGTCGAACTCCCGCGTCAGCTTCAGCGGCTTGCCGCACTGGAGCGACTCCGCGCGGGCGAAGTCCTCCGCGCGTTCGGCGAGCACGGCGGCGAACCGGTGCAGGGCGTCCGAGCGCTCGCCGGGGGTGGTAGCGGCCCAGCCGGGGAAGGCGTCACGGGCGGCGGCGACGGCCGCGTCCACGTCCGCCGGGCCGGCGAGTTCGTAGGTGTAGACCTCCGCGCCGGTCGCCGGGTCGACGACCGCGTGCGTCCGTCCCGAGGTGCCCTGGGTGAGGCGGCCCGCGATGAACTGCGCGCCGGCCGCGAGGCGCTCCTGGGCCGGGAACCGGTCCGAGGTGTCCGTGGTGCCGGGGGGTTCCGGGGTGGCGTTGCCCGGGTTGTGCATGTCGCTCGCTCTCCTCCGCCGCCGGCCCGTGTTCACAGGCGGTGGGCGTAGCTCCAGCTCGATTTGAGTGCCGATCCTGACAGAGCAACTGTCGTCCAACAAGTGATTCCGTTGTTGCCTTTTGGTTACGCGACGGAATCTGTCGACCAGGTGTCGAGCGAGCATGGAAAAGGAAGGACGGAGTGTCAGTGGCGCCTGCCAGACTCGCATGCATGACGAAGATCGATTCTCGGGACGCGCTGGTCAGAGCGGTCGAGGCGGGGGCGAGGGTCAAGTACCTGCACTTCTGGGGACACCGCCCGCTGCCGGACGGGCGGATCGGCGCGAGCTGCTTGAGCCAGTGGTGGCCGTCACCGTTCGTGGTGGACGGGGTGACGTATGCGACGGCTGAGCACTGGATGATGGCGGGCAAGGCGCGGCTCTTCGGCGACGCGGAGGCGGAGCGGCAGGTGCTGGCGGCGGACCACCCGTCCCTGGCGAAGAAGGCGGGACGGCTGGTGCGGGGCTTCGACGAGGAGACCTGGGAGCGGGAGCGCTTCGGGATCGTCGTCGAGGGCAGCGTCCACAAGTTCGCCTCGGACGCGCGGCTGCGGGAGTTCCTGTTGAACACCGGGGAGCGGGTGCTGGTGGAGGCCAGTCCGGTGGACCGGGTGTGGGGCATCGGACTCGCGGCGACGGACGAGGGGGCGTCCGATCCGGAGCGGTGGCGGGGGCCGAACCTGCTGGGGTTCGCGTTGATGGAGGCGCGGGGGCGGTTGCGGGTCGCGGAGGCAGGGCACGACAGGCCCTAGGCCGGCGTCAGGCCACGACCAGCAGGACGGCCATTCCCACGCCCAGCACGATCCCCACCGCTCCGCAGATGATCCCGGCCAGGGCCTGGCCAGGGTTGGTGGCCGTGCCCTTGCTCGCCCTGCCCCGGCCGATCGCTCCGAAGATCACGCCGAGGATGCCCAGGACGATGGCCAGCGGCCACAGGCAGAAGACGATCGCCGAGAGGATGCCGAGGACCAGCCCGGCGGTGCCCATGCCGTTGGCGGGCAGGGGCTGCATGCCGGGCCAGCCGTAGTAGCCCTGGGGCTGGCCGGGGTAGCTCGGAGGCTGGCCCGGATAGCCCTGAGGCCGGCCCGGGTATCCGTAGCCGCCGCCCGGATAGCCGTAGGGCACCTGTCCGGGACCGTCGGGCGCGATGGGGGGCGGCGGGACGGCGGCGTCCGGAGCGTAGAGGGTGGGGCCGACGGGGGGTGCGAAGGGGTTCGGCGGGGTCGCAGCCGACGGCGGGGCGAAGGGGTTGGCGGCGCCGTTCGAGGGGGCCGCGGAGCCGCCTGCCGGACCGGTCGGCGGGGCGAAGGGGTTGGCCCAGGGCTGGGGCGTGGAGGTGCCGCTCCCCGGTGCCGACGGCGTGCTGTCCGCCCCCGGCATCGAAGTGACCGTCTGCTGGTCGTGGACCGACGGAGGCGGCCAGGAGAGCGGGTCGCCGGACACGACGGTGCCGCCCGGGCCGGAGGGACCACCGGGACGACCGGGGTCGCCCGGGCCGACAGGAACACCGGGACCACCGGGGCCGCCCGGACCGGAGGGGCCACCGGAGCCACCGAGGCCGCCCGGGCCTTCCAGCTCCCCCCGCCCCTCCAGATCTTCCGGCCCTTCCAGGTCCGCAGGCCCTTCCGGCGTCGCGGAGGCGTCGCCCGACAGCGGTACGTCCTTCCCGAACACGGTCGGCATCGCTCCCGCGTCCCCGGTGGGCGGCGCCCACGGGTCCCGCCCGCTGTGCGCCCCGCTGCGCTCCCCCGCCCTGTCCGCGGCGTCCGGCTTGTCCAGCCCCACCTTGGGAGCCGTCGGCGGAGTCGACCGGTCCCGGGTCGGGTCCGGGGTCTGCGCCTCGTCGGACATGCGTGGGATCCCCTCGGTTCGGATGCTCCGTCATGCTAAGGCCAGGGCCGGTCCGGCGCGGGGGCGGCCTACGATGATCCCCGAGTCACCGATCAGCCGATCACCCGCGCCCCGCCGTACCCCGGCCGAGGGCGCCGTTCCGGGGAGGAACCTTGACCGACCGCCTTGTCGACCCCAGCATCCCGCGCGACCTGCACGCCTTCATCGCCTCGCTGCCCAAGGCCGAACTGCACGTCCACCACGTGGGCTCCGCCTCCCCCCGGATCGTCTCGGAACTGGCCGCCCGGCACAGCGACTCCAAGGTCCCCAGCGACCTCGAAGCCCTCGCCGACTACTTCACCTTCACGGACTTCGCCCACTTCATCGAGGTGTACCTGTCCGTCGTCGACCTGATCCGCACCCCGGAGGACGTACGTCTGCTGACGTACGAGGTGGCCCGCGATCTGGCCCGGCAGCAGGTGCGCTACGCCGAGCTGACCATCACGCCGTTCTCCTCGACCCGCCGCGGCATCGACGAGAAGGCGTTCATGGACGCGATCGAGGACGCCCGCAAGGCGGCCGAGGCCGAGTTCGGGACCGTGCTGCGCTGGTGCTTCGACATCCCCGGTGAGGCGGGGCTGGAGTCCGCCGAGGAGACGGCCCGGCTCGCCACCGACGACCGCCTCCGCCCCGAGGGCCTCGTCTCCTTCGGGCTCGGCGGCCCCGAGATCGGCGTACCGCGACCGCAGTTCAAGCCGTACTTCGACCGGGCCATCGCGGCCGGCCTGCACTCCGTCCCGCACGCCGGTGAGACGACCGGCCCCGAAACCGTGTGGGACGCCCTCACCCACCTCCGCGCCGAGCGCATCGGGCACGGCACCAACTCCTTCCAGGACCCGAAGCTGCTCGCGCACCTCGCCGAGGAGCGGATTCCGCTGGAGGTGTGCCCGACCTCCAACATCGCCACCCGCGCGGTGCGCACGCTCGACGAGCACCCGCTCAAGGAGTTCGTGGAGGCCGGGATCGTCGTCACGATCAACTCCGACGACCCGCCCATGTTCGGCACCGACCTCAACAACGAGTACGCGGTCGCCGCCCGCCTGCTCCAGCTCGACGAGCGGGGCGTCGCCGACCTGGCGAAGAACGCCGTCGACGCGTCCTTCCTCGACGAGCCGGGCAGGACGAGGATCAAGGACGAGATCGACACGTACACCGAGGCATGGCTCGCCCCCTGACCCCCGCACAATGGGCGCATGCAGAAGCTGACGGCAGTCGCCCATCGCGGCGACCCCTACCGCGTCCGTGAGAACACGCTCGACTCCTTGCGTTCCGCGCTCGATCTGGGCGCGGACGCCGTCGAGGTCGACGTACGCCTCACCAGGGACGGTGTCCCCGTGCTGCTGCACGACGCGACGCTGAAGCGGCTGTGGGAGCACGACCGGCCGCTGCTGTCGCTGTCGTCGGACGAGGTGCGCGGTCTCACGGACGGCAGGGTGCCGACCCTGGCCGAGGCGCTGGCGGCGGCCGACGGCGCGCGGCTGATGCTCGACCTGCCGGGCACGCCGGACGTGAAGGCGGCCCGCCGGGTGGTGGACGTCGTACGGGAGGCCGGTGCCGAGGACCGTGTGTACTACTGCGCGGGCGCCCCGGCCATGCTCGCCGTCCGCGCCGCCGACCCCGCCGCGGAGATCGCGCTGACCTGGACCTCCCTGGCCCCGCCGCGCCCCGCGCTGGTGGACGCGGTCCGCCCGCGCTGGCTCAACTACCGCTTCCCCCTTGTCGACAAGGCGCTCGCCGAACGCGTCCACCGCGACGGCTGTCTGCTCTCCGTGTGGACCCCCGACACCGTCCGCTCGATGCGCCGCCTCGTGGCCGCGGGCGTCGACTCCATCACCACCAACCGCATCGACGCCCTCTGCGCCCTGCGCGACCTGCACGCGTGAGCGTCGGGCCACCGTCGCAGTAGCCGCAGCCGCGGATGCGCCGGGCCAGCCGTTTGCGCCGGACGGAGTCCGGGCGGCCGCCCCAGCGCGTGGTGAGGTCGCGCAGGCCGGGGGCAGGCGCCGTCGAGGGCGCGGACGATGCCGAGGGCGGTCTCCACCCGTTCCCTGAGCCGCTGGACGCGCACGGTGGCGTGCTGCCTGCTGATCCGGCCGCCGCGGCCGGCTCACGCCGGGTCAGCTCGCCCGCGACCTCCAGCCAGCACAGCGACAGCAGGTGCCGGTCCTCGTCGTCGAGCCAGCGCACCGCCTCCGCGACCTCGCGCCGCCGGCCCTCCAAATGGATTCGCAGCACGGTGAGTTCGGGGAAATCGGCGAAGCCCTCTGCGGCGGAATCGTCCCGCGGGGCGGCGGCTGTCCGGCGCCGGGCGCGGTGCCGTATCTGACGCACGGAGATCGCGACGAGCCAGGACCGGAAGCTGTCCGGGTCGCGCAGGGCGCCGAGGTTGCCGACGGCCCGCAGCATGGTCTCCTGCACCACGTCGTCGACGTCGGCATGGCCGTTCAGGGCGCGGCCGACGATGTTGTGGACGAGCGGCAGCCAGCCCGCGACCAGCTCGTCCAGCGCCCGCCGGTCACCGGCCTGCGCCGCCGCGATGGTGTCGCGCCACTCCCGCGTGTCCACGTCGTCCTTCGTCGTCCTTCGTCGTCCTTCGTCGTCCGTCGTCGTCCGTCGTCGTCCGTCGTCGTCCTTCGTCGTCCTTCCGGGCCGGAGATCGCCCCACTCAGGCGGACCCCACGGCCCGGCCAGCCGGGGGGTCACAGCGGGGAGACGGAGTGAGCGCCTCCGCGATAACACCTTTTCCCGTCCCCTAGGGGAAACCCTCAGCAACTCCCGGCGCCGCAGCGACAGTTGCTGGGGGGCGCATCAGGGTCGGGCACCCTCCCCGCCGACGATCCGGGCCGGGCGGCAACGCCGCATGATCATCACGATCACCCCGTCACCCCTGGAGTCGCCTCATGCCCGCCCTGCACCGCAGGACCTTCCTCACCGCCTCGCTGGCCCTCGGCCTGAGCGCCGCGACCGGCACCCTGGCCACCCCGGCCGCCGCCCGCGGCTCCTCCGCCCCCGGCTCCTCCTCCGCCCCGGACGCCGCGGCCCTCCGCGCCGCCGTCGCCGGGCTGCCCGACGCGGACGCGACCGCCGCCCTCGTGCGGATCGGCGGCAGCGACGGCGTGTGGCGGGGCAGCTCCGGGGTGCACGACCTGGAGAGCGGGCGGGCGGCCGACCCGCGGGCCCGCTTCCGGGCCGGCTCGACGACGAAGGTCGTCACCGCCGCCACCGTCCTGCAGCTGGCCGCCGAGCGGCGCCTGGACCTCGACACCCCGGTGCAGCGCCATCTCCCGGGCCTGTTCACTCCCGACTTCGGCCCCGTCTCCGTACGTCAGCTGCTGAACCACACGAGCGGCATCAAGCCGGGCGACGGCTTCGACGACCCGTACGCCCACCGCTTCGACACGCTGCCCCCGGCACGGGTGGTGGCGTCGGCGATCGCGAAGGGGCCGGAGTTCGACCCGGGCAGGCAGCAGCACTACCTCAACATCAACTACACGGTCCTCGGCCTGCTGATCGAGAAGGTGACCGGGCGCTCGTACGCCTCCGAGGCCACCCGGCGGGTGCTGCGGCCGGCCGGGATGCGGGACACGTACTTCCCCGGCACCGACCCCCGTATCCACGGCCGGCACAACCGCGGCTACCAGCGGATGACGGCGGCGGACGGGACGACGACCCTCGTCGACGTCACCGACTGGAACCAGGCGGACCGCTGGGCGGCCGGCGACATGATCTCGACGACCGCCGACCTGGAGCGGCTGCTGCACGCGCTGTTCCGGGGGCGGATCGTGCCGGGACCGCAACTGGAGGAGATGTTCACGGTCCCGGCGGACATCGACGGCGCGATCTACAGCGCGGGGCTGCAACGCATGCCGGTGGGCGACCGGGTGTACTGGTACAAGACGGGGGCGCGGTACGGCTACAGCGCCGCCCTCGCCGCGACGCGCGACCTGAGCCGCACGATCGTCTACTCGGTCTGCGACACCGACGCCAAGGACGAGACGTCGAACCCGGTCATCGACCGGATCGTCGCGGCCGCACTCAAGTAGCGAGCGCGGCGGGCACGGAAGGCGCGGCGGGCATCGCCTCCAACCGCTTGATCTTCTTCCGTACGACGTACAGCGGTACGACCCCGAGGACCCCGAACGCCATGTCGATCACGCTCCACCACACCGGGATGCCACGGATCGGCCCGCAGACCAGCGCGAGCGGGATGATCCCGGCGCAGGCGATCATCCCGAACTCGACGACCCAGATGTTGCGGACGGGGTCGCGGTAAGGGCCGTAGAAGGCGACCGCGATGACGAGGTGCGCGAAGGCCAGCCAGTCGGTGCCGTAGAGGAGGAAGGGGTAGTCGGCGTCGGCGGTGTCGAGGCCCTGCCGGACCCGGGTGATCCAGTCCGTCAGGGCGTCGGGGGCGGGCAGGTGCCCGAGCAGCTCCTCGGTCCAGCGCAGTTCGTGGACGAGGGGGAAGGCCGTGGCGCCGCTGAGCACCAGGCAGATGACGAAGAGGACCAACCAGGCACGGATGCCCTTGAGCAGGGCGGCTCTATCGCTCATGGGAGGAGCGTACGCCTGAAGTTGAACATGTTCAAAAAGGTTCGGTGGCCCGAGATCCCAGCGGCGTCACCTGCACAGGACCTCAGCGGCGGTACGCGGTGCGGTCGTCGCCGGGTACGGGTACCACCGTGCTGTCGCTGGGGCCCGCCGTGGGAACCGGGCTGGGAGTGGAGCTCGGCCTGCGGCTGGGACCGGGGTTCGGCCCGGGCGTCCCCCGCTCGGGCGTCGGCACGGGGCTGCTCGCGGACGGCGGGGCCAGCGGGACCGTGGGGCGCGCGGGACCGTCGGAGGTCCCACGGGACAGCGGCAGTACGACGAGCGCGGCGATACCGCAGGCCACGGCGGCGCCCGCCGCGGCGCGCAGCAGCTTGCGGCGGGCGGCGCCGCGGCGGACCGCCTCGAAGCGGCCGGGCGGCGGGCCCAGATAGGCGGCCGGGGGGCGCAGGACCACGAGGAGCGGGTCGTCGGGGTCGACGTCCGGGCCCTCGTCAGAGTGTGTGATCAACGCTTCTCCTCAGGTGGGCGCGGAGCAGTTCGCGGGCCGCGTGGAGATCGGCCTTGACGGTGCCCTCCCGGCGTCCGGTCAGCACGGCCACCTCCCGGATCGGCATGTCAGCGTAGTAGTGCAGCAGGATCGGGACACGCAGTCGTTCCGGCAGCGACTGGACGAGCAACCGCACCGAGGGGTCGGCCTGTTCGGGCTGCGGGGTCATCGCCGCCTCCGTGGTCGCCCGGCGCACGGCCCGCCGTTCCCGCTCCAGCTTGCGCCAGTGGTCCCGGACGAGGTTGGCCGCGGTGACGTAGAGGAACCCCTGCGGCTCCGCGACGGACGTCCAGCGGGCCCAGAGCCGGGTGAACGCCTCCGAGGCGATCTCATGGGCCGTCTCGTCGTCGTCGACCAGCCGACGGCACCAGCCGGCGAGGCGCGGATAGAGGGCGGCGAACAGCTCGGACGCGGCCTTCTCGCGGGACCGTTTCAACGTTCTCCAGGGGACGTGGTGACTTCGGTGGGGAAGAGCCCGGGCCGACGGCGGACGTTCCGTCGGCCCGGGTTCCGGACGGCGGAGGGCCGTCAGGGGCTCGTGGAGCTCAGGGCCGCGAACACGATGACGTTGTCGCGGTAGCCCGCACCGGTTCGCGGCCCGCCGCAGGTGATGAGCCGCAACTCCGGCCGGTCCACGTCCCCGTAGACGTCCTTCGTCGGGAACTCCGCCTTGTCGACGGTCCGTAGGGAGGTGACGGTGAACTCCGCCGTGGAGCCGTTCTCCAGGCGCGCCAGGATGCGGTCGCCCCGGCGCAGTTCCGCCATGCGCCGGAACACCCCGTCCCCGTGGGGGCCGACCGTGACATGGCCGAGGATCACCGACGGGCCGGTCTGTCCCGGTGTCGGCGAGTGCTCGTACCAGCCCGCCCGATCGTGCGCCTCGACCGGCGGCACCCGCACGCTGCCGTCCGCGGCCAGCCCGAGCCGGATGACCGGGGTGTCGACGCCGATGGCCGGTATCCGGAGCCGGGCCGGGACCGAACGCGCGAGCGGGGCAGCCGACTTGGCGGTCGTGGACGGCGAAGTCGGCACTGCGGGGCGGGCCTTGGTCGTGGCCGCCTCACCGCCGCCGCACCCCACGAGGAGCGAGGCCAGCACCGCCGTACCGAAGGCACGCCTGGAGAGCGGGCTCATGCCCCGTTCGCCCTCCGCCGCCGTACGAGGACGAAGGCCCCGCCGCCCACGGCGACGGCCGCGGCGGCGCCCCCGCCGATCAGCGTGCCTCCGGAGCCCGACGAGGACTCGGCGACACCGGTGTCGGCCGCCCCGCGGGGCACGACGGAGACCTGGTCCGAGGGGGCCAGGGTCCGGTCGTCGCTCGGGGCGGCACTCGGCTCGGCGGAGGGCCGGGCCTCGCTCGGGACGGGGGTCGGCTCGGTGGAGGGCCGGGCGTCGGTCGGAACGGGGCTCGGCGTCGCGGTACCCCCGTCGGCGAAGGCGGGTACCGCACCCGCCACTACGGCAGCGCAGGCAAGTGCCAGGGCACTGATGCCGGTTCGGCGCATGAATCGCTCGCTTTCCTCTTCATCGGCGCCGCCGACTGGTCGGGTCGGCGGGCTGTGCGATGGTTCGAATGAATCGAGCGGAGAGACGAGACAGCCGTGGGGCGGGTTGCAAAGAGATGGCAAAGCCGGATGGGCGGTACCGACGCCGGTCCGTAGCCGGTCAGTTGCGCATCCGTAGCCGGTCGATGCCGGTTGCCCCGCGTTAAAGCCCCACGATGGCGTTCCACCGCTTGGCGAACTCCACGCGCTCCTTCGACGTGATGTCCCGTGCGATCGCGAGCCGTCGGCGCATCGCCGAGTCGGGGAAGACGAGCGGGTTCTCGGCCAGTTCCGCGGTCTCCTTGTCGTCGGAGGAGGCCAGGACGTCCTGCGCGGCGGGGACCGGGCAGACGTAGTTGACCCAGGCGGCCAGCTCCGCGGCGACCTCGGGGTCGTAGTAGTGGTCGATCAGCTTCTCGGCGTTCGCCTTGTGAGCCGCCAGGTTGGGGATCATCAGCGACTCCGCCCACAGCTCCGCGCCCTCCTCCGGGACGACGAAGCGGATGTCGGGGTTGTCGGCCTGGAGCTGGATGACGTCACCGGAGTACGCCTGGCAGGCCAGGACGTCACCGCTGACCAGGTCCTTGGTGTAGTCGTTGCCGGTGAAGCGGCGGATCCGGCCGTCGTGGACGTGCCGCTCGACCTGGTCGCAGACCTCGTCGAAGTCGTCCTCAGTCCACTGGGTGATGTCGACGCCGTTGCCCTGCATCAGCAGCGCGAACGCCTCGTCGAGCCCGGAGAGCAGGGTCACCCGCCCCTTGAGGTCGCTCGCCCAGAGGTCGGACACGTGGCGTATCTCGCGGCCCAGCCTCCTGCGGTCGTACGCGATGCCGGTGATCCCCGACTGCCACGGCACGGTGTACGCGCGGCCGGGGTCGAAGGCCGGGGAACGCAGCAGCGGGTCCAGGTACTCGGTGACGTTCGGCTGGTTCGCCCGGTCCATCTCCTGCACCCAGCCGAGCCGGACGAACCGCGCGCACATCCAGTCGCTGATGACGATCAAGTCGCGGTCGGTGGACTGGTGGTTCATCAGGGCCGGGCTGATCTTGCCGAAGAACTCGTCGTTGTCGTTGATCTCCTCGACGTAGTCGACGGCGATCCCGGTCTTCTTCCCGAAGGCCTCCAGGGTCGGCCGCTTCGTCGTGTCGTCGTCGTCCGTGTCGATGTACAGCGGCCAGTTCGCCCAGGTCAGCCGCTTGTCGTCGGCGGACAGATCAGCCGCGGCCCGCTCTCCGGGCGCCACGTAGGCGGCGGGCACACCGCACCCGGCGAGCGCGCCCAGCGCCGCACCTCCGCCGAGCGCGCGCAGCAGGGTCCGACGGGCGAGCGGGGGAGTCTTCGGCGTGCGGGGCATGAGGGGCATGGAGGGCAGCATGCCGTTCGCGGCCGGGGGCGGACAATCGACGCTGCGTCGAGCCGTGGCAGGCGCAGCGGACACCCTGTCGATCACGCGGGCACGGGAAATTCCAGGCCGGAGGGTACGTACGCGGGCAGCCCGACCTCCACCACCAGCCCGCCCTGCGGTCTCGTCCGGGCCAGCACGCGACCGCCGTGCGCGGCGACGACGGCCGCGACGATGGACATGCCGAGCCCGTCCCCGTCCCGTTTCCGCACCCGCTCGGGCCCCAGCCTCCGGAACGGCTGGAACAGCCCCGCGGCCTGGTCCGCCGCGATGACCGGCCCGCTGTTCTCGATCCGCAGCCCGGGCCGCCCCGCCGCGTCCACGCCCGTCCATACGCTCACCCAACTCCCCTCCCCGTCCGGGAGGTTGTGCCGTACGGCGTTGTCGGTGAGGTTGACGACCAGCCGCTCGACGAGTTGCCGGTCGCCGAGCACGGGAGCGGGGTCGAGCCGCGCCTCGACTTTCACGCCCGCGTCGGGCAGCCGTTCCCGTACGACCTCGGCCAGGTCCACGAACTCCCTCCGCTCCACGCCCCGTTGGCTGCGCGCGAGCATCAGCAGCGCGTCGATCAGCCGTTCCTGTTCCTGTCCGGCCGCCCGTACCCGGCCCAGGGCGGCCCGCAGGGCGTCCGTGGAGGCGTCGGGGTCGGCGAGCGTCACGTCGACGATCGCCTGCTGGAGCGTGAGCGGGGTGCGCAGCTCGTGCGAGGCGTTGGCGACGAAGCTCTTCTGGGCGTCGAACGCCCCCTCCAGCCGGGCGAGCACGGCGTCGAAGGTGTCCGCCATCGCCTTCAGCTCGTCCTCCGGCCCGGCCACCGCGAGCCGTTCGTGCAGGTTGTCGGCGGAGATGCGGCGAGCGGCGGAGGTCATGATGCGCAGCGGCGCGAGCACCCGCCCGGCCATCAGCCAGCCGAGGGCGACCGAGGCCAGCGCCATCACCGCGAGGGCGACACAGCCCTTGACGAGCAGTTCGTGCAGCTGGTCCGAACGGACCGCCTCCACCACGGCGTTGACGCTCGGCGGATCAAGGGTGCCGGGCACCCCGGCCGGCATCGGCCCCTGCCCCTCGACGGAGGTGACCGCCTTGCCGCCCTTCGAACTCGCGGCGAGGAAATAGGTGAACCCCAACAACAGCGCCCCGGCCACCACGAACAGGGCACTGTAGAGCAGAGTCAGCCGCCAACGAATACTGCGCGCCCCCCGCACCGGCCTCACCGCCGCCCCCCGCCCGTACTGCACGACTCGCACCCCCGCCTCACCGCCGCCCCCCGCCCGTACCAAACGGCTGCCGGGCCCGCATCACCGTCGGCGCCCCACTCCTGCGACCGCGCCCCCGCCCCCGCCTCACAGCCGGTACCCCGCCCGCTCGACCGTCTCGATCAACGGTGGCTCCCCCAGCTTGCGCCGCAGTCGGCTCATCGTGACCTTCACGGTCTGGCTGAAGGGGTCGGCCGCCTCGTCCCAGGCCCGTTCGAGCAGTTCCTCCGCCGACAGCACCCCGCCCTGCGCGGCCATGAGCAGCTCCAGTACCGCGAACTCCTTCGGGCTGAGCGGCAATTGGCACCCCGCCCGGCTCGCGGTGCGCCGCGCCGGGTCCAGCCGTAGTTCCCCGCGCACCAGCACCGGCGGCAGCGCGGGCTGCGCCCTTCGCGCCAACGCCCGTATCCGGGCGACGAGTTCGGCGAAGGCGAACGGCTTGGACAGATAGTCGTCGGCCCCGAGGCCGAGCCCCGCGACCCGGTCCGCCACCGTCCCGGACGCCGTCAGCATCAGCACCCGCGCCCGGCTGCCGCCCGTGGCCAGCCGCCGGCACACCTGGTCGCCGTGCAGACCGGGCAGGTCGCGGTCGAGTACGACGACGTCGTAGCCGTTCACCTCGGCCCGCTCCAGGGCGGTCGGACCGTCGAGGGCGAGGTCGACCGCCATCCCCTCGCGGCGCAGCCCGGCGGCCACCGTCGCGGCGAGCTCTTCGTGGTCCTCGACCACCAGCACACGCATGGCGCCCAGTGTGGCGGGCGGGCGGTTACACGCGGATAAGTGCGGCCGTTCCCGTGCCGTTACCGCCCCGGCGCTTGTGTGGAGCCCGTCAGCACCACCACCGCACCCCAGGAGGAAGCATGCGTGCTCTGGCGACCAAGCCGCAGCGGCTCGCTCTCGGCATCGCCGTCCTGACGGCCGTCGCACTCGGCACGGTCAGCGCGTCGGCCGCGCAGTCGGCCGGTACGAGGTCCACGGACGTGGCCCCGGCCGTCCGCTCCGTCTCGACGGTCGTGCAGGACGGCGGCGCGAAGGGAACCAGCCCCGGCCGTGCGAAGCACCCGAAGCAGGCGGCCTTCGCGGTCGCCTACCACCCCACAGACAACGCCCCCGACGACGTCAACGCGGCCAACGACGACTTCGCGGCCTGCATGCGCGAGCAGGGCCAGACGTCGTTCCCCGACTTCCACGCCGGCAGGGACGAGGAGGGCCGGGTACGCCTCGACGTGAAGGTGGACTCCCCGGACGCGTTCGACCCGACGTCGAAGAGCTACGAGAAGGCGCTGCAGGCCTGCGCCCCGATCCTGGCGGAGGCCGGCATCACCTTCCCGGACCCGGCGAACCTGCCGCCGCTGCCGGAGCCGGGACAGCCGGGAGACCCGGATGACGGAGAGCCGTCACTGCACCGGCGGACCGAAAGCGCCTGAGCCCGACGCGGAGGGGGAACACGGCGGCCCCGGACGGTACTTCCGACCGTCCGGGGCCGCCTGTCACGTCGTAAGGACTACGCGTCCGGCGTCACGTCGTAAGGGCTGCGCCTCCGGCGTCACGTCGTAAGGACTACGCGTCCAGGGACGTCATCACGTGCTTGATCCGCGTGTAGTCCTCGAAGCCGTACCCCGAGAGGTCCTTGCCGTAGCCCGACTTCTTGAAGCCGCCGTGGGGCATCTCCGCCACCAGCGGGATGTGCGTGTTGATCCACACGCACCCGAAGTCCAGCTTCTTGGACATGCGCATCGCACGGCCGTGGTCCTTGGTCCACACCGACGAGGCCAGCGCGTACTCCACGCCGTTGGCCCACTCAACGGCCTGGTCCTCGTCCGAGAAGGACTGGACGGTGATGACCGGCCCGAAGACCTCGTTCTGGATGATCTCGTCGTCCTGCTTCAGCCCGGACACCACGGTCGGCGCGTAGAAGTAGCCCTTCTCGCCGACCTGGTGGCCACCGGCCTCGACCTTGGCGTGCGCGGGCAGCCGCTCGATGAAGCCGGAGACCTGCTTGAGCTGGTTGGGGTTGTTGAGGGGGCCGAACAGCACGTCCTCGTCGTCCGGCTGACCGGTCTTGGTGTCGGCGGCGGCCTTCGCCAGCGCCGCCACGAACTCGTCGTGGACGGAGGACTGCACCAGCACGCGCGTGGCCGCCGTGCAGTCCTGGCCCGCGTTGAAGAAGCCCGCCACCGAGATGTCCTCGACGGCCTTGGCGATGTCGGTGTCCTCGAAGACGACGACCGGCGCCTTGCCGCCCAGTTCCAGGTGAACCCGCTTGAGGTCCTTGGACGCGGACTCGGCGACGGACATGCCGGCGCGCACGGACCCGGTGATGGAGGCCATGGCCGGGGTCGGGTGCTCGACCATGAGGCGCCCGGTGTCACGGTCGCCCGTGACGACGTTGAAGACGCCCTTGGGCAGGATCGACCCGATGATCTCGGCGATGAGGACGGTCGAGGCCGGGGTGGTGTCGGACGGCTTCAGCACGACCGTGTTGCCCGCGGCGATCGCCGGGGCGAACTTCCACACGGCCATCATCATCGGGTAGTTCCACGGCGCGACCTGGGCGCACACACCCACCGGCTCGCGGCGGACGATGGAGGTCATCCCCTCCATGTACTCACCGGCCGAGCGGCCTTCGAGCATCCGGGCGGCACCGGCGAAGAACCGGATCTGGTCCACCATCGGCGGGATCTCCTCGGACCGCGTGAGCCCGATCGGCTTGCCGGTGTTCTCCACCTCGGCGGCGATGAGGTCCTCGGCGCGCTCCTCGAACGCGTCCGCGATCTTCAGGAGGGCCTTCTGGCGCTCGGCGGGCGTCGTGTCGCGCCAGGCGGGGAAGGCACGCGCGGCGGCCTCCATCGCGGCGTCCACGTCCGCCTGCCCGGACAGCGGCGCGGTCGCGTACGCCTCGCCGGTCGCGGGGTTGACCACGTCCGTGGTCCGTCCGTCGGCGGCGTCCCGGAACTCACCGTCGATGTAGTTGCGCAGACGACGCAGCTCGGTGCTCACTGCCGGCCTCCTGTGTCCTGTCGAGTTGATGTACTGCTCGAACTGTCCATTGACTGAGACACCCACCCTAGTCACCCGACCACGTTTTCAACACCCCCGCTCCCGCCGTCGCTGCGAAATCCGCAGGTCTCAGACGCGTAAACAACGAATTTCATCGGTACGGCCTTGCGGAAGTGTCGAGACGTCGTGCACAGTGAGCTCGTGGCCAGTCGAAGCGCAGACCCCAGGGACTCCCGAGAGTCCAGGAACGGCACCCCGCACCTGGATGCCGTCTCCCTCGCCATCATCGAACAGCTCCAGGAGGACGGCCGCCGGCCGTACGCCGCGATCGGCAAGGCCGTGGGCCTCTCCGAGGCGGCCGTGCGCCAGCGCGTCCAGAAGCTGCTCGACCAGGGCGTGATGCAGATCGTCGCCGTCACGGACCCGCTCACCGTGGGTTTCCGCCGGCAGGCGATGGTCGGCATCCATGTCGAGGGCGACGTCGAGTCCGTGGCCGACGCGCTGACCTCCATGGCCGAGTGCGAGTACGTGGTGATGACCGCGGGCTCCTTCGACCTGATGGTGGAGATCGTCTGCGAGGACGACGACCACCTGCTGGAGGTCATCAACCGACGCATCCGCGCCATCCCCGGCGTGCGCTCCACCGAGAGCTTCGTTTACCTGAAGCTCAAGAAGCAGACCTACATGTGGGGAACCCGATAACCCGTGAGGACCCGATAACCGTGAGCACCAAGGACCTCAGCCAGACCGCGTACGACCACCTGTGGATGCACTTCACCCGCATGTCCTCGTACGAGAAGTCGCCCGTCCCGACCATCGTCCGGGGCGAGGGCACCCACATCTACGACGACAAGGGCAAGCGCTACCTCGACGGTCTCGCGGGCCTGTTCGTGGTCCAGGCCGGCCACGGCCGCACCGAACTCGCCGAGACCGCCTTCAAGCAGGCGCAGGAGCTCGCGTTCTTCCCGGTGTGGTCCTACGCCCACCCCAAGGCCGTCGAGCTGGCCGAGCGCCTCGCGCACCACGCGCCCGGCGACCTCAACAAGGTCTTCTTCACCACCGGCGGCGGCGAGGCGGTCGAGACCGCCTGGAAGCTGGCCAAGCAGTACTTCAAGCTGGTCGGCAAGCCCACCAAGTACAAGGTCATCTCCCGCGCGGTCGCCTACCACGGCACCCCGCAGGGCGCCCTGTCCATCACCGGCCTGCCCGGCCTGAAGGCCCCCTTCGAGCCGCTGGTCCCCGGCGCGCACAAGGTGCCGAACACCAACATCTACCGCGCCCCGATCCACGGCGACGACCCCGAGGCCTACGGCCGCTGGGCCGCCGACCAGATCGAGCAGCAGATCCTCTTCGAGGGCCCCGACACGGTCGCCGCGGTCTTCCTGGAGCCGGTCCAGAACGCGGGCGGCTGCTTCCCGCCCCCGCCCGGCTACTTCCAGCGGGTCCGCGAGATCTGCGACAAGTACGACGTCCTGCTGGTCTCGGACGAGGTCATCTGCGCCTTCGGCCGCCTGGGCACGATGTTCGCCTGCGACAAGTTCGACTACGTCCCGGACATGATCACCTGCGCCAAGGGCATGACCTCGGGCTACTCCCCGATCGGCGCCTGCATCATCTCCGACCGCCTGGCCGAGCCGTTCTACAAGGGCGACAACACCTTCCTGCACGGCTACACCTTCGGCGGCCACCCGGTCTCCGCGGCCGTCGGCCTGGCCAACCTCGACCTGTTCGAGCGCGAGAACCTCAACCAGCACGTCCTCGACAACGAGGGCGCCTTCCGCGCCACCCTGGAGAAGCTGCACGACCTGCCGATCGTCGGCGACGTCCGCGGCAACGGCTTCTTCTACGGCATCGAACTGGTGAAGGACAAGGCGACGAAGGAGTCCTTCAACGACGAGGAGACCGAGCGCGTGCTCTACGGCTTCCTCTCCAAGGCCCTCTTCGACAACGGCCTGTACTGCCGTGCCGACGACCGTGGTGACCCGGTCGTCCAGCTCGCCCCGCCGCTGATCTCCAACCAGGAGACCTTCGACGAGATCGAGCAGATCCTGCGCGCCACGCTCACGGAGGCGTGGACCAAGCTGTAACCCCCCGGCGGTTCCGCGGCCCGGGTGCACCCGTCCGAGTGAGAAGGGTGCACCCGGGCCGCGCGCTGTCCAGCGGCGCTGCCCCCAGTCCCTAGCGTGCCCTGTAACCGATCGGCCCTGTCTTCGTTCCCCCGCACGGGGGATCACCGCAGGGAAAACGGATCAGAAGAAGGTGTACGCGCATGGAGGCCCCGCCCGACAACGACGTGCTCTGGGCACGAGCCCTGCACTTCACCCACCCCGACGGCTCGCCCGCGCTGGGCGGCGTCTCGCTCGGCGTCCGCGAGGGCGAGATCCTCGCCGTGAGCGGCCCGCGCGGCAGCGGCAAGACGACCCTTCTGCACTGCCTGTCCGGGCTGATCCCCGCCCAGCGCGGCGAGGTCTGGTTCAACAGCGTCCCGGTGCACACCATGGGCCCGATGACCCGGGAGCGCCTGCGCCGCGACCGCTTCGGCTGGATCGACCCGGCACCGGTCCTCGTCCCCGAGCTCAACGTCTGGGAGAACGCCGCCCTCCCCCTGATGCTGCGCGGCACCAGCCGCCGCCGCGCCAAGGTCGCCGCCCTGGAGTGGCTGGAGCGCCTCGACATCGGTGACAGAGCCCGCAGCCGACCCCACGAACTGACCCAGCCGGAGCGCCAGCGCGCCTGCATCGCACGGGCGTTGGCCCCCGCCCCGACCGTGCTCTTCGCGGACGAACCGACGGCCCCGCTGCACCGCGCCGACCGCGGCCATGTGCTGCGCACCCTCACCACGGCGGCCCGCTCCCACGGCATCACGGTGGTGCTGGCCACCCACGACCCCGACACGGCCGCGCTGGCGGACCGTACGGTGTCCCTCCTGGACGGCCGCCGCGTGCACACCGTCCACCTTCCGCCGGTCGCGGAACCGGCAGGCCAGGGGGCCGCGTGCTCGCTCTCCGTCTGACCCGCGGCGCCCACCCGGCCGTCCACCTGCGCCGCCTCCTGGTGGCGGCGGCCACGGCCGGCACGGGCTTCCTCCTCCTCTGCACCCTCGGCTACGCGATGGCCCACCAGGACGACCCGCGCGGCTCCCTCCTCCGCCTGGCCTGGTGTCTGACCCCGCTGGCCGCCACGGTCCACTTCGCCCTCGCGGTCGCCCGCACGGACCCGGGCACCCGCCCCCGCCCCGGCCTGGCGGCCATCGGCCTGGGCCCGGCCCGCCTGATGGCCGTCTCGGCGGCGACCACGGCCCTTTCCTGCCTCCTCGGCTCGATGCTGGCGCTCCTGTTCTTCCTCCACCTCCGCGGCGACCTCACGGGCATGCCGTTCGACGGCGCCGGAGCGGACTTCCTGGCCCCCGACAAACCCCTCCCGTTGCCGGCCGCCCTGACCCTGCTGGCCCTGGTCCCGGTGACCGCGTCCCTGACGGTGGCCCTGACGATGCGCCCACGGGACGACAGGCCGAAGGGGGCGGGGAGGTCGTACGGCAGGTTCGGGGCACGAGGCGCGACGGCTGCCAGGGAGACGTTCGGGTCGTACGGCCGCTTCAGGGCTCGCTCACCTGCGAACAGCCGATCCACCCAGTCCGCGGGCAGTCGTGCCGCTGGGGCGGCACGGGTGGGCGCTGCGGGTCCCCCCTCCGGCGGAGGCACCCCGCCGGCGCGGGCAAGCGAAACGCCCTCGACGGCAGCCCCCACCGACCCCAGCCCTCTCGGCACCCTCCCACCGATCCCCCGAGAGACCCCCAGAGGCCTCCCCTGGGGCATCGCGGTACTGGCGGCCGGCCTCGCCGTAGAGGCGTACGCGGGCAAGCAAGACACCACCCCCCTCCCAGGCGGCCTCACCGGGGGAGCCCCCGCCACGCTCATCGGCTGGCTCCTCACCGCCGCAGGCCTCGCCATCGCCGGCCCCGGCCTCACCCACCTCTGCGGCCGCCTCCTCCAGTCCGCCCGCCCCGGCGCCCTCCGCCTCCTGGCAGGCCGCGTCCTGATGGCGGAAGCCACCCGCATCGGCCGCCCCCTGGGCGTGGTCTGCGCGGTCGTCTCCGGCACGTACGCCATGCGCACGCTCCACAGCACGGCGACCGCCCCGGACGTCGGCCCCCTCACCACCCTCGGCCTGTTCCTGGTCACCGGCTGCACCCTGGCCACGCTCGCCACCGCGGCCGTGGAGGCGAAACACGCCCGCGCCGACACCACCGCGGCGCTCCTCCGCCTCGGCGCTCCCGCCACGATGCTCCGCAGCGCGGCGGCTCTCCGGGCAGGCGCCGTCCTGGCCCTGTTCGGCCCGCTCACCCTGATCGTGGCGGAACTGGCGGCACTCCCCCTGACCCGCTGATCACAGGCCGCCGAAAAAAGATCTCCGGGCGCCGATGAGTTCTTGATCCGCCCCCGGTCTACCCACCGAACAGCACACACCCCGATGGGAGAGACCACGATGACCGCGACGCCCTACCAGCAGATGATCTTCGTCAACCTGCCCGTGAACGACCTGGACGCGTCGAAGAAGTTCTTCACGGAGCTCGGCTACTCGATCAACCCCCAGTTCAGCGACGACAACGCGGCCTCCGTCGTGATCAGCGACACCATCGTCGCGATGCTGCTCACCAAGCCCTTCTACGCCACGTTCACCGACAAGGAGATCGCGGACGCGACGAAGACCAGCGAGGTGCTGGTCTGCCTGAGCGCCGAGAGCCGCGAGAAGGTGGACGACCTGGTCGAGAAGGCCGTCGCCGCGGGCGGCACCGCCTCGGCGAAGGTGCAGGACATGGGTTTCATGTACGGCCGCGCCTTCGACGACCTCGACGGCCACACCTGGGAGGTCGTGTGGATGGACCCGACGGCGGTACAGGGCTGAACCGTTCCCGGAAGGCGCCGTGTCTAGCATGGGCGGGTGCAGACGATGCCCGCCCATGCGGCCCACCACGACGACCGTGAGATCGAGACGCTCGAGGAGTTCGACGCGACCGTCTCGGCCCGCCGCTCACTGGCCGGATTCCGTGTCCAGGCCGTTGATCTGACCGACCGCACCCGGGAGTTGCTCGCCACGGACACGGCGGACGCGGTGTTCCTCGGCTGCCCGATGCGCGAGAACGCGGCCGCCAAGGTACGCGCGGACGGCGCGATGGTCTTCCCGCCCGTACCGCACCTGCCCTTCGACCCGTACCGGGGCCTGCTCTACTCCCCGGACGAACTCTTCACCGGCCTCGACAAGGGCTACGAGGAGACGCTGGACGCCCGCGCGTACGCCTGGTTCCAGCAGACCAAGGCCGACGGCGACATATTCGCCTCGATGCTCCGCTCGATCCACGACGACGCCGTCTCCGACGCCCTCGACGAACTCCTGCGCGGCACACGGGTGGTGGGCGTCATGGGCGGCCACGCGATGGGCCGCGGCACGGAGGCGTACGCCGGTGCCGCCCGCCTCGGCCGGGAGCTGACCCGGGCCGGCCTCACCGTCGCCACCGGCGGCGGACCCGGCGCGATGGAGGCGGCCAACCTCGGCGCGTACGCCGCCCCGTACGACGACGAGATGCTCACCGAGGCCCTGCAACTCCTGGCCAAGGCGCCGAAGTTCACCCCGTCGATCACCGACTGGGCGGCCGCCGCCTTCGAGGTGCGGGCGCACTGGCCGAAGGGCGGCACGTCCGTCGGCATCCCGACCTGGTTCTACGGCCACGAGCCGCCGAACCCGTTCGCGTCGCACATCGCCAAGTACTTCGCCAACGCCACCCGCGAGGACGGCCTGCTGGCCCGCTCGAACGCGGGTGTGGTGTTCCTGCCGGGCGCCGCCGGCACCGTACAGGAGATCTTCGACAACGCGACGCCCAACTACTACGAGTCGCGGGGCGAGCCGACGCCGATGGTGCTCGTCGACCGGGCGCACTGGACCGAGCGGCTGCCGACCTGGCCGCTGCTGACGGCACTTGCGCGGGAACGTTCGATGGAGTCGCGAATCGCCCTGGTTGACCGAATCGAGGAGGCCCCGGAGGCGTTGAAACGTCTCGGTGGTTAATAAGCAGGCAAAGCCAATGCCCTTGATGCGCTCACGCGTTGACACTACTTACGCCGCACTTATAAACCTGTGAGCCTCTTGGGAATGGTGTTGTCGCATCCCGTGATGTTCCGTCACCACTCCTCCCACCCCCCGCAATTGCGCTTCCCGTAAAGGACAAACGTGGCAGTTCTGTCCATATCCCGTCGCACCGTCGCCCGTTCCGTGCGTGCCCTCGGTGTCGCCTCCGCCTCCGCCGCGCTCGCGCTCGGTGTCGCCGGCAACGCGCTGGCGTGCAACATCAACGAGTTCTCCGCCGAAGCCAAGTGCGACGGCACCCAGGGCGTCATCACCGTCACCGACGTCGACAAGGCCGGCGTCGAGGCCACCGTCTCCGTGTACCTGGTGGAGAACAACGCCGACGTCCGCAAGGTCGGCGAGCAGACGGTCAAGGGCTCCAAGGCGGGCACGACCATCACCTTCGAGGAGGACTGGGCACCCAACGCGGAGTACCGCGTCCACGTCGAAGCCCAGCCGTACATCAAGGGTGAGGACATCAAGCCGAACCTGACGACCCCGGCCACGGCCTGCGGCAAGGACGAGGAGTCCCCGACGCCGACCCCGACGCCGTCGGAGTCCGCCTCGACGCCCGCCGAGGAGACCGGGACCCCGACCCCGTCGGCCTCGGAGAGCGAGAGCACCGCCCCGGCCGGCTCCACCCCGAGCAGCGCCCCGTCGGCCGCCGGTGAGTCCAACCTCGCCGAGACCGGTGCCAACTCCAACACCGGCATGATCGCGGGCATCGCGATCGCCCTGGTCGCCATCGGCGGCGGCGCGGTCTTCTTCGGCCTGCGTCGCCGTGGAGCGAGCAGCAGCCGATAAGCACGGCACGCACGCGGGTGTGGCCCGTCCCCTGTCGAGGGGACGGGCCACACCCGTATCCGTGCCGCCACCCGGCCGGGCCCGCCCAGGGAGGGCCCGGTCAACCGAGCACGGCGACCTCGGCCACGTCGAACTCCACCCCCACCACGTCCCCCACCGCCGGCGCCTCCCGCAACGCACACGCCGCGTCCAGCAGCGGTGCGCCCCCGTCCCCCTCCGGACGCAGCCGCACCGTGACATGCGTGCCCTTGAAGGTGCGGGCCGTGACGGAACACCGCAGTCCGGCGAGTCCGGCGTCCACGATCCGCACCCCGGTGGGCCGCACCAACAGGCTCCGCACCCCCTGGGGGGCTCCCTCGGGGACCGGCACCTTGCCCCACGGCGTGTCCGCGGCCTCGCCGCCGACCGTCACCTCGACGACGTTCTCGAAGCCGAGGAAGCGTGCGACGAACTCGTCCGCCGGCCGCTGCCACACCTCCAGCGGCGTACCGGACTGGGCGATCCGCCCGTCCCGCATCACCACCACCCGGTCAGCCAGGGCGAACGCCTCACCCTGGTCGTGGGTGACCGCGAGCACGGTCGTGCCCAACCGCCCGAACAACTCCCGCAGTTCGACGACCAGCCGCTCCCGCAGCGAACGGTCGAGCTGCCCGAGCGGCTCGTCCAGCATCAGCAGCCGCGGCCGGGGCGCGAGCGCCCGTGCTAGCGCCACCCGCTGCTGTTCACCCCCGGAAAGCGAGGCGACGGCTCGCGAGGCGGCTCCGGGCAGCCCGACGAGGTCGAGCAACTCCCCGACCCGACCGGCCTGTTCGCCCTTGGGGGCGCCGTGCATCCGCAGCCCGAACGCCACGTTCGCGCCCACGTCCCGCTGCGGGAACAGCTGATGGTCCTGGAACATCAGCCCCACCCCGCGCTTGTGCGCGGGCACCCTCGACTGGTCCCGCCCGTCGAGCGACACCCGCCCGCCGTCGAGCGGTTGCAGTCCCGCCACCGCCCGCAGCAGCGTCGACTTCCCGCTCCCGCTCGGCCCCAGCACGCACACGATCTCGTGCTCGGCAACGGACAGATCGACCCCGTCCAGCACGGCCCGCCCGCCGAGGCGAACCGTCGCACCCTCCAGCGCCAGCAGCATCAGAACTCCCCGGTCCGGTCCGTCCGCAGCCGCTCCAGCACCAGCAGCGCCACCGCGCACACCACCATCAGAATCGTCGAAAGGGCCATCGCCTGCCCGTAGTTGAGCTCACCGGCGCGCCCGAGCAGCCGCGCCACGGCAACCGGCAGCGTGGGGTTGTCGGGCCGCGCGATGAACACGGTCGCCCCGAACTCCCCCAGCGACACGGCGAAGGCGAACCCGGCCGCGACCAGCAGCGCCCGCCGCACCATCGGCAGGTCCACCTCCCGCCACACCCGCCACGGCGACGCCCCCAGCACGGCCGCGGCCTCCCGCAACCGCTGGTCGACGGCCCGCAGCACCGGCAGCATGGTCCGCACGACGAAGGGCACCCCGACCAGCGCCTGCGCCAGCGGCACCAGAATCCACGAGGCCCGCAGATCCAGCGGCGGCTCGTCGAGCGCGATGAGGAATCCGAACCCGACCGTCACCGCCGACACCCCCAGCGGCAGCATCAGCAGCGCGTCGAAGCCCCGTACGAACCGCCCCGCGTCCCGCCGCGTCAGCGCGGCCGCGGCGAGGCCGCCGATCAGCACGGCGATGGCGGTGGCGGCGACGGCGTACGAGAGGGAGTTGCCGATCGCGTCGATCGGCGGGACCAGGAAGACTCCCCCGTCGGAGGAGGTCAGCGCCCGGTAGTACCCGAAGTCCGGTGCGTCGAGCGAGCGTTGCACCAGCACGCCGAGCGGCAGCAGAAGCAGTACGACGACGGTCAGCAGCACCCCGCCCAGCAGGGCCCACTGCCCCGCCCCGCGTGGCCGCCGGGCCGTGACCGACGCGTCCACCAGCCGCAGCGCGGTCTCCCGCCGGCGTACGGTCCAGGCGTGCAGCGCGAGGATCGCGCCCACCGCCACGAACTGGATGATCGTGAGGACCGCGGCGGTCGCGAGGTCGAAGATCTCCGAGGTCTGCCGGTAGATCTCCACTTCGAGGGTCGAGAAGGTCGGCCCGCCGAGGATCTGCACCACACCGAAGGAGGTGAAGGTGAACAGGAAGACCATGAGCGCGGCGGCGGCCACGGCGGGACCGAGCGCGGGCAGGGTCACCTTCCGCCAGGCCGCGAAGCGTGACGCGCCCAGCATCCGCGCCGCCTCTTCCTGCCGCGGGTCGAGCTGCGCCCACAGCCCGCCCACCGTCCGTACGACGACGGCGTAGTTGAAGAAGACGTGCGCGAGCAGGATCGCCCACACGGTGGTGTCCAGGCGTACGCCCCACAGCTCGTCGAGCAGCCCGCCACGGCCGACCAGCGCCAGGAAGGCCGTACCGACGACGACGGTCGGCAGCACGAAGGGGACGGTGACCACGGCCCGCAGGACCTGTTTGCCCGGGAAGTCGAGCCGGGCGAAGACATAGGCACCCGGCAGGGCGACCAGCAGGGTGAGCGCGGTGGAGACGAGGGCCTGCCAGGTGGTGAACCACAGGACGTGCCGGATGTCGGACTGCGCGAGGACGTCCCACACCCGCCCGAACCGCCAGCTCCCGTCGATCTTCAGACCGCGGGTGACGATCGCGGCGACGGGATAGGCGAAGAAGACGCCGAAGAACGCGACGGGCAGGGCCATCAGCCCGAGCCGCGCCGCGTTCCCCTTGAGGCGCGGGGTTACTTCAGTACGAGCGAGGTCCACGACTTGACCCAGTCGTCACGGTGGTCGGCGATCTTGGCGGGGTCCATGGTCTCGGGGTCCTTGGCCTGCGGACCGAACTTCGTGAACTCCGCGGGCACCTGGGCACCCTGCCGCACCGGGTAGACGAACATGTTGAGCGGCATGTCGTCCTGGAACTGCTGGGTGAGCAGGAAGTCGAGGAGCGCCTTGCCGCCCTCGGCGTTCTTGGCGTTGCTCAGCAGCCCGGCGTACTCGACCTGCCGGAAGCAGGTGCCCTCGGCCACCCCGGTGGGCGCGGTGCTCGGCTTCGGGTCGGCGTAGATGACCTCGGCGGGCGGCGAGGAGGCGTACGAGACGACGAGCGGCCGGTCTCCCTTGGCCTGCTTGCCCCCGGCGGACCCGGAGAACTCCTCGTTGTAGGCCTGCTCCCAGCCGTCGACGACCTTCACGCCGTTGGCCTTGAGCTTCTTCCAGTAGTCCGGCCAGCCGTCGTCCCCGTACGCGGCGGCGGTCCCGAGGAGGAAGCCGAGGCCCGGCGAGGAGGTGGAGGCGTTCTCGGTGACGAGGAGGTTCTTGTACGCCGGCTTGATCAGGTCGTCGAAGGAGGCGGGCGGGGTCAGCTTGTGCTCGCTGAAGTACGCCTTGTCGTAGTTGACGCAGATGTCGCCGGTGTCGATCGGCGTGACCCGGTGCTTGTCCTCGTCGACCCGGTACTCCGGGCGGATCAGGTCGGCGCCCTTCGCCTCGTACGACTGGAAGAGCCCGTTGTCGAGCGCCCGGGACAGCAGGGTGTTGTCGACGCCGAAGAAGACGTCGCCCTGCGGGTTGTCCTTGGTCAGGATCGCCTTGTTGACGGCCTGCCCGGCGTCGCCGTCCTTGAGGACCTTGACCTGGTAGCCGGAGCTCTTCTCGAAGGCGGCGAGGACGCTCTTGGAGACGGCCCACGAGTCATGGCTGACCAGGGTCACGGTCCTGGACCCGCCGGACGAGCCGGAGGAGTCGGCGCCGTCGTCGGACGAGCCGCACGCGGACAGTGTGACGAGACCGAGCCCGACGGCCAGGACTGCGGCCTTCTTGGTGATGCTCACTGGATTCCTCCTGGGGTGACCAGGAAGAGACGCGGCCCCGCCCGGGACCGGGGGAAGAACCCACCGGCTCCCGGGCAGGGCGCAACAGCTTGAGTGATGACCGAACTTCCTACCCAGAATGACCTGGGCGAGGTTCAGAGGGTCTGCGGCCCGATCGCCGCACTCTCAGCGCTGTGGCGCTCCCCTGTCGGAATATGAAGATGTACTGACGAAAGCTTTTGAAGATGTACTGACGGCAGCCTTACGGTGGCCAGACTACCGCTCGCCGGCGGCAAGCTGCCCGCAGGCCCCGTCGATCTCCTGCCCCCGGGTGTCCCGGACGGTCACCGGCACCCCGTGCGCGGCGATGGCCTCGACGAACGCCTTCTCGTCCTCGGGCCGCGAGGCGGTCCACTTCGAGCCCGGGGTCGGGTTCAGCGGGATGAGGTTGACGTGCACGGGCTTGCCGCGCAGCAGCCGCCCGAGCCGGTCCCCACGCCAGGCCTGGTCGTTGATGTCGCGGATGAGCGCGTACTCGATCGACAGCCGCCGCCCGCTCTTCTCGACGTACTCGAACCCGGCGTCGAGCACCTCGCGCACCTTCCACCGCGTGTTCACGGGGACGAGGGTGTCGCGCAGCTCGTCGTCGGGGGCGTGCAGCGAGATCGCGAGCCGGCACTTGAAGCCCTCGTCGGCGAACCGGTGGATGGCCGGCACCAGCCCGACCGTCGAGACGGTGATGCCGCGCTGCGACAGCCCGAGCCCGTCCGGGGCGGGGTCGGTGAGCGCCCGGATCGACTGCACGACCCGCTTGTAGTTGGCGAGGGGCTCGCCCATGCCCATGAAGACGATGTTGGAGAGCCGCGCGGGCCCACCGGGCACTTCTCCGTCCCGGAGCGCCCGCATCCCGTCGACGATCTGATGGACGATCTCGGCGGTGGACAGATTCCTGTCGAGCCCCGCCTGCCCGGTCGCGCAGAACGGGCAGTTCATCCCGCACCCGGCCTGCGAGGAGATGCACATGGTGACCCGGTCCGGGTACCGCATCAGCACCGACTCGACGAGCGTCCCGTCGAACAGCCTCCACAGCGTCTTGCGCGTGGTCCCCTGGTCGGTCGACAGATGCCGTACCACGGTCATCAGCTCGGGAAGCAGCGCCTCCTGGAGCTTGGGCCGTGCCGCGGCCGGGATGTCCGTCCACTGCTCGGGGTCGTGCGCGTACCGCGCGAAGTAGTGCTGCGAGAGCTGCTTGGCACGGAACGGCTTCTCACCGATCTCGGCCACGACGTCCTTGCGCTCGGCAGGAGTGAGATCGGCAAGGTGCCGCGGCGGCTTCTTGGCTCCGCGCGGGGCGACGAAAGTGAGTTCTCCGGGCTTGGGCATGGTCATACCAGTGTCGCAGATCGAATGGAGTGACCCGCGTTCCCGATCGTCACCCGCGGTGACCGGCAGTCGCCCGACGTCACCGATGAGTTCCCGGCGCCGCCCCGGTCTCCCTGGCATACGCCCGCGTACCCCCCGGACACCGGATGTGATGACGATGCCCTACGCCAAGGTCAACGGCCTGGAGATGTACTACGAGGTGCACGGCACCGCCCTGGACGCCCCCGACGCACGCCGCCCGCTGGTGCTGCTGCACGGCGGCGTCACCACCATCGGGCTGTCCTTCGGCGCCGTATTGCCCGCCCTGTCCGCCGACCGCCCGGTCATCGCCCCGGAGCTCCAGGGGCACGGCCACACCGCCGACACCGCGCGCGACCTCACCGTCCCGAACCTCGCCTCCGACGTGGTCGCCCTGCTCGACGAACTCGGCATCCGGCAGGCCGACTTCCTCGGCTACAGCCTCGGCGGGCTGACCGCGCTGGAGATCGCGGTACGGCATCCCGAGCGCGTCGGACGGCTCGTGACGGTCTCCGCGCCGTACACGCAGGACGGCATGCGGGACGAGATCCGCACCCCCGACTACAGCTCGCCCCTGCTGCCCACGCAGGCCGACTTCCAGGAGATGGCCGACGCGTACGCCGCCGTCGCCCCGGACCCCGAGCACTTCCAGGCCTTCCTCGCCAAGGTCTCGGCGGCGGCCCACGCCCCGCTGCCCTGGACCGCGGACGACCTGCGCGCCCTGGCCGCCCCGACCCTGCTGCTGATCGGCGACTCCGACTTCGTCCGGGTCGAGCACGCGGCCGAGATGCAGTCGTTGATCCCCCGCTCGCACCTGGCCGTGCTGCCCGCGACCACCCACATGACGGTCCTGCGGCGGACGTTCCTGGTCCTGCCGCTGCTCGATGAGTTCCTCGGCGACGAGGAGACCGGTGCCGCCGCCTCGCCGCAGGACGCGGACGCCTCTTAGGGGGTGGGACGCTCCAGGCACTCCTTGAGCAGTTGCTCGTCCCGCGGAAGCTCCTTGCGGACCTGCGGGCGGACGACGAGAGGCACCAGCGCCTTGCCGAGGCCGTGTCCCTCGAGGTCGATCTCTATCGTCACGCGGGACCGGCGCCCGTCGTCGAGCGGCTCGATCTCACCGTGGGTCCGGGGCCGGACCGGTCCTCCGACCCCGTGCAGATCCCAGCTGTACGGAGGGTTCAGCTCGTCGAACTCCATGGTCATCGGAATCTCGCGGTTGCCGACGCGCCGGGTGACCCGGACCCGGGAGCCGGCGTGGACGGGCCCCTCTTCGAGCGGTTCCGCCTTGACGGCGCTCAGCTGCCATTCCGGCAGGTGGGAGGGGTCGGTGAGGTACGCATAGACGTCTTCGGGCGTGCGGTCGACGTCGATCACTTCACGGATGGCGGACATGACGCCCTCCTTCCAGGGCGGTCCCCTTCGAGGGCTTACAGGGGAATCCTCCCACCGGAAGGGCGGTCACGACAGAAGAAGCCCCCGCCGAAGCGGGGGCTTCTCTCCCTTACGCACGGTGCTCAGCCCGAGCCCACGAACAGCACCAGCAGCAGCCACACCACAGGCGCGGTCGGCAACAGCGAGTCCAGCCGATCCATGATGCCGCCGTGCCCCGGCAGCAGCGTGCCCATGTCCTTGATGCCGAGGTCCCGCTTGATCATCGACTCGCCGAGGTCGCCGAGCGTCGCGCTCGCCGCCACCGCCAGACCCAGCAGCAGACCCTGCCACCAGGTGCCGTCGTCGATCAGGAACTGCATGCACAGGGCGCCCGCCACCATCGCGAACGACACCGCCCCGAGCAGGCCCTCACGGGTCTTGCCGGGGCTGATGCGCGGCGCGAGCTTGTGCTTGCCGAAGCGCCAGCCGACGGCGTACGCCCCGGTGTCGCTGACGACGGTGAGGAGCAGGAACGTCAGCACCCGCTGCGGGCCGTCCTCGGCGGTGAGCATCATCGCGACGAACGTGGCCAGGAACGGGACGTAGAAGGCCGCGAAGACGCCCGCGGTGACGTCCTTGAGGTAGCCCTCCGGCGGTTCCGTCATCCGCCAGACCAGCACCGCCAGCGCGGTGAGCGCCATCGCCACCCACGCGCCCTCGGCCTCCCGGACGTACCCGGCGACGACCATGGCCGCACCGCCGACCGCGAGCGGCACGAGGGGCGCCTTGATGCCCTTGCGCTCCTCCAGCCGCGAGGTCAGCTCCCACAGACCGACGACCACGGCGACCGCTATCACGCCGACGAAGACGGCCTTGACGACGAAGAGCGACGCGACGATCACCACGCCGAGGCCGACGCCGACCCCTATGGCCGCGCCCAGGTCACGCCCCGCGCTCTTCTTCTGCGGCGCGGGAGCCGGCTGCGGGGCGTCGGGCATGGGCTCCGGATTCTGCGTCTGCGGCGCAGCCGCTCGGGACTGCGCCGACGTGGTCTCGTCGCGGAACATCTCGTCCCGGAACGTGTCGTCCGGGAACGGCTCGTCCCGGAACAAGGGGCCACTCAGCCGAGCGGCCCCCTGGTCGTCATCCTGGTCTCCGCCATACGCGGGTACGTCGGGCACGATGGGCATGGGGCGAGTCTGCTGCGCCTCAGGCGCATCGTACGCGGGACCCGCCGGGGCGGCCCCCTGGACAGGCCCCTGGTCGGTGGGCCCCCAGTACCCGGCGTGCGGCCCGGCCCCAGGCGGAGAGCCCCAGGAAGAGTCGTTCATCAGACTTCGAGAAGCTCCGCTTCCTTGTGCTTCAGGAGCTCGTCCACCTGGGCGACGTACTTGTGCGTCGCGTCGTCGAGCTCCTTCTCCGCACGGCGGCCCTCGTCCTCACCGATCTCGCCGTCCTTGACGAGCTTGTCGATGGCGTCCTTGGCCTTGCGGCGGACCGAGCGGATGGAGACCCGGGAGTCCTCCGCCTTGCCCTTGGCGACCTTGATGTAGTCGCGGCGGCGCTCCTCGGTGAGCTCGGGGAACACCACCCGGATGATGTTGCCGTCGTTGCTCGGGTTGACGCCCAGGTCCGAGTCGCGGATCGCCTGCTCGATGTTGCGCAGCGCGGTCTTGTCGAACGGCGTCACCACGGCCATGCGCGGCTCCGGCACGGAGAACGAAGCCAGCTGGTTGATCGGCGTCGGCGCGCCGTAGTAGTCGGCCACGATCTTGTTGAACATCGCCGGGTGCGCACGGCCGGTGCGGATCGCGGCGAAGTCCTCCTTGGCGACCACGACGGCCTTCTCCATCTTCTCCTCGGCCTCGAGGAGGGTCTCTTCGATCACCACTTGCTCCTGCGTGTCTTGAAGTAGGCCCGGCTGCGGTTCCATGTGCGTGGGGGCGGCGGCCGGCTGCGTCGCGTCTTCTTCCTGCACGGTTCCCGACCGGCAGGACATTGTCCATCCCCCGGTCAGGGACCGGGTCCAACTGGGGTCAGTCCCGGCTGCCCTGGTCGCCCACAAGCGTGCCGATCTTCTCACCCTTGACGGCGCGCGCGATATTGCCCTCCGCCAGAAGCTCGAAGACGAGGATCGGGAGCTTGTTGTCGCGGCACAGCGTGATGGCGGTGGCGTCGGCGACCTTGAGGTCGCGGGTGATGACCTCGCCGTAGCCGAGGGAGTCGAACTTGACCGCGTCGGGGTTGGTCTTGGGGTCGGAGTCGTAGACCCCGTCCACACCGTTCTTGCCCATGAGCAGCGCCTCGGCGTCGATCTCCAGGGCGCGCTGGGCGGCGGTGGTGTCGGTGGAGAAGTAGGGCATGCCCATACCGGCGCCGAAGATGACCACGCGGCCCTTCTCCAGGTGGCGCACGGCGCGCAGCGGGATGTACGGCTCGGCGACCTGGCCCATGGTGATGGCGGTCTGCACGCGGCTGTCGATGCCCTCCTTCTCCAGGAAGTCCTGGAGGGCGAGGCAGTTCATCACGGTGCCGAGCATGCCCATGTAGTCGGAGCGGGCACGGTCCATGCCGCGCTGCTGGAGTTCGGCGCCGCGGAAGAAGTTGCCGCCGCCGATGACGACGGCGACCTGCGCGCCGTCGCGCACGACGGCCGCGATCTCACGGGCGATCTTGTGCACCACGTCCGGGTCCACGCCCAGGCCCCCGCCACCGGAGAAGGCCTCTCCGGACAGCTTCAGCAGAAACCGGCCGCTCACTTTGCCGTCGTCGCTCTTCTGGGCCTTGGTGGTCATCGGAATCTCGCCTCTTTCAAGGGGTCGCACATACGAAGAAGGCCACTGCCGGCGGGAACGGGTTTCTGTCCCATGCTCGGCAATGGCCTCCTCGTCAGATCTGCTGTCGTCCGCCACACGCGTGCGTGGCGGCGTACCGGACGACTGCCTACGACCCTATCGGGGTCCGGCGTCGAACGCGGTACGGACTCAGATGCCGACCTTGATACGCGTGAAGCGCTTCAGGGTGACACCGGCCTCGTCCAGAACCTTCTGGACGGACTTCTTGTTGTCCAGCGCGTACGGCTGGCCGAGCAGCGTGGCGTCCTTGAAGAAGCCGTTGAGGCGACCCTCGACGATCTTCGGCAGGGCGGCCTCGGGCTTGCCCTCGGCGCGGGTGGTCTCCTCGGCGACGCGGCGCTCGGACTCGACGACCTCGGCCGGGACGTCCTCCTTGGAGAGGTACTTCGGCGCGAAGGCGGCGATGTGCTGGGCAACGCCCTTGGCCAGGTCGGCGTCGGCCTTGTCCAGCTCGACCAGGACACCGATCTGCGGGGGCAGGTCGGGCATGGTGCGGTGCATGTAGGCGAAGACGAAGCCGTCGGCGAACTGCGCGAAGCGGTCCAGGACGATCTTCTCGCCGAGGTTGGCGTTGGCCTCGTCCACGAACGCCTGGACGGTCTTGCCGGCCTCGATCTCGGAGGCGAGCAGGGCCTCGATGTCGGCCGGGGAGGTGGCGGCGACGTGCTGCGCGATCTGGTTGGCGACGGCCTGGAACTTCTCGCCCTTGGCGACGAAGTCCGTCTCGCACTTCAGCTCGACCAGCACACCGGAGGTGTTGTCGTCGGCGATGAGGGAGACCACGGCGCCGTTCTCGGCGGAGCGGCCCTCGCGCTTGGCGACGCCCTTCTGGCCCTTGATGCGGAGCGCCTCGACGGCCTTGTCGACGTTGCCCTCGGCCTCGTCCAGCGCCTTCTTGCAGTCCATCATGCCGGCGCCGGTGAGCTCACGGAGCTTCTTGACGTCGGCGGCGGTGTAGTTCGCCATGATTCCTGGAATCTCTCTCGAAGTCTGAAGATCTACGGGCCGGACGGCGGGGGCTGGTCAGCCCCCGCCGTCCAAAGACCCGAAGGGGTGAGGGGTCAGGCCTGCTCGGCCTCGGCGGCCGGAGCCTCGGCCTCGGCAGCGGGGGCCTCGGCGGCGGGCGCCTCAGCCTCAGCGGCGGGAGCCTCGGCGGCCGGGGCCTCCTCGGCCTTCTTCTCGCCCTCGAGCAGGTCGCGCTCCCACGCGGCGAGCGGCTCGCCCGCGCCCTTGTCACCCTTGTCGCCGGTGGCGACGCCGGAGCGGGCGATGAGGCCCTCGGCGACGGCGTCGGCGATCACGCGGGTGAGCAGGGTGACGGAGCGGATCGCGTCGTCGTTGCCCGGAATCTTGTAGTCGACCTCGTCGGGGTCGCAGTTGGTGTCGAGGATGGCGACGACCGGGATGTTGAGCTTCCGGGCCTCGCCGACCGCGATGTGCTCCTTCTTGGTGTCCACGATCCAGACGGCGCTGGGCACCTTCTGCATCTCGCGGATACCACCGAGGGTCTTCTCGAGCTTGGCCTTCTCACGCGAGAGGACCAGGAGCTCCTTCTTGGTCAGACCCGAAGCGGCGACGTCCTCGAAGTCGATCTGCTCGAGCTCCTTGAGGCGCTGCAGACGCTTGTAGACGGTGGAGAAGTTGGTGAGCATGCCGCCCAGCCAGCGCTGGTTGACGTAGGGCATGCCGACGCGGGTGGCCTGCTCGGCGATGGCCTCCTGCGCCTGCTTCTTCGTGCCGACGAACATGACCGTGCCGCCGTGGGCGACGGTCTCCTTGACGAACTCGTAGGCGCGGTCGATGTACGACAGCGACTGGAGCAGGTCGATGATGTAGATGCCGTTGCGCTCGGTGAAAATGAAGCGCTTCATCTTCGGGTTCCAGCGACGGGTCTGGTGACCGAAGTGGACGCCGCTCTCCAGCAGCTCCCGCATCGTGACGACGGCCATGGCCGTTCTCCTTGGTTTCTCGGTTATGTCCTGACGCCCGACACGCGCCGTGCCACGTACCCATGTGCGTACGGGACCGAAAGGCGCTGACATCGATGGCCACGAGAGCCCGATGTCGGGGCGTGCGAAGTCGACCCGGTGACCCGGATCGCCAGAAGAAGTGTACGGGACCCGCGAGGCACCGGGTGACGCCGCTGTCCACAACCGGGGAGCGGTCCACAGCTCCCGGCCATGATCGGGCCCGCTCGGGCAGGGTTTCCGCCATGCGACGCCTGCACAGCGCTCTCCTGCTCCTGCTAGTGGCCCTGTTCCTGACGCCCCTGCCCCCGGCCGCGGGCGACCCGGCACCACCACCCCCGCCGCCCGCCCCTTCTGCCGCCCCGGTCCCGGCTGTCGCCGGTGCCTGGCCGGTGGGTTTGCGCCCGCCCGTCCTCCGCGCCTTCGAACCCCCGCCGACGGCCTACGCCCGAGGTCACCGAGGCGTGGACCTGGCGGCCCCTGCGGGCACACCCGTACGAGCGGTGGCGGCCGGCCGGGTCTCCTTCGCGGGCCGGGTGGCCGGAAAGGGAGTGGTCTCGATCGACCTGACCGGCACAGACCTGCGAACTACGTACGAACCGGTACGGGCGACGGTACGGAAGGGCGCAGAGGTGACACCGGGTGAGGTGGTGGGCACGGTGGAACCCACGGGGTCCCACTGCACGGCAATGTGCGTGCACTGGGGCCTGCGCAGAGGGGACCTCTACTTGGACCCGCTGTCACTGCTGCCACCGTGGCTGCTACGCAGGGCTCCATCGAGATTGCTCCCGGTCCTGGGAGTCCCCCTGCCCTAGCCAGCGCCCATCCACCTCTCAGCCGCGAACCCCCCGCAGCGCCATGGCCACCGCCGCCTCAGTGATCGCCACAGGATCCTCCGCAGCCCCCAGCTCGATCCGCCGCACAGCCGCGTCCACGACCCCCTGCAGCAACATCGCCGCGAGCCGGGGCTCCGCATGCCCCATCTCCGCGAGCGCCTCGCCGATCATCGCGACCAGCCCGCCGTGCGCCGCCCGGATCTTCTCCCGGGCCCCCGCATCGAGCTCACTCGCAGAAATGGCGACCACGGCCCGGTGCCGCCGGTCCCCCACCAGCGCCAACTGCCGCCGCACATACGCCTCGACCTTGGCCTCGGCCCCCTCCGCGGCGCCCATCGCCGCGGCGACCTCCGCCGCCCAGACCGGGAAGTCGACCTCGCACAGCTCCTCGACCACCGCGGCCCGCGACCGGAAGTACTCGTACACGGACGACCGCGCCAGCCCCGTCCGCTCGGCGAGAGCCGGAAACGTCAGCGCTTCCGTCCCGCCCTCGGACAGCAACGACCGAGCCGCGTCCAGCAGGGCGGCTCGCTGCATCGACCGGTGCTCGGCCACGGAGGCCGCTCGAATCCTTGGCACGTCGACCACTTTACGGACGCGCCGCCCCGGACGGGAGTCACTCTCACCGACCGCCGCTCATCGGGCCAGGTCAGCGCCCGAAGCTCGCCAGTTTCGCCCGCAGCTGGAGCACCGACTTGGTGTGGATCTGGCTGACCCGGCTCTCGGTCACCCCCAGCACGTTGCCGATCTCCGCGAGGGTCAGCCCCTCGTAGTAGTAGAGCGTGACCACGGTCTTCTCCCGCTCGGGCAGCGTGTTGATCGCCCGCGCCAGGAACCGCCGCAGCTCCCGGTCCTCGGCCACCTCCACCGGGTTGTCGGCGGCGGTGTCCTCCAGCGTGTCCATCACGCTGAGCCCGTCCCCGCTCTCACCCCCGACGTGCAGCAACTCCTCCAGCGCCACCACGTTCGCCAGCGACAACTGGCTGAAGACCGCGTGGAGTTCGTCCACGCCGATCCCCATCTCGGCGGCCACCTCCCCCTCGCTCGGCGTCCGCCGCAGCCGCGCCTCCAGCGTCGCGTACGCCCGCTCGACGTTCCGCGCCTTCTGCCGCACCGACCGCGGAATCCAGTCCAGCGCCCGCAGTTCGTCGATCATCGCGCCCCGGATGCGGGTGATCGCGTACGTCTCGAACTTGATCTCCCGGTCGACGTCGAACTTCTCGATCGCGTCGATGAGCCCGAAGACCCCCGAGGAGACGAAGTCGGCCTGCTCGACATTGGGCGGCAGACCGACGCTCACCCGTCCCGCCACGTACTTCACCAGCGGCGAGTAGTGCAGGATCAGCTGCTCCCGCAGCCGCTCGTCCCCCGTCGCCTTGTACGACCGCCACAGCTCGTCGAGCGTCGAGGGAGCGGGCGGCCGCACGCTGCCACCGTCGCGGGCGGCTGGGGGGACCGCCGCCCGGTCGGACCCGGAGGTGTGCTGGGGCATTCGTCGCCTTGTGCCGTTCTGCCGTGAAGTGGGGCTGCCTGGGTGAGCTGTCGGTCTGATGTGGATCTGGAGTCGGGTTGCCGTTCTGTGCCGGAATCCCCGTGAGCGTAGCGTGACTGGAGTGTCGCGGTGTGCGAAGGAGCGGCCCCGGACCGTGCGCAGATACGTTCCTCCCACCGCCCCGCCGGGTCACGCCGACAACTCAGCGTGACCACGGACAACCCTCAACTGCGGGAATTCCCAAGGCTGTAGGGGTTCCCCCGGACGGCCGAACACGCTCGGTCAACTCAGAGTGCGAGAACCGCGGACGGAGATCATCGCCTGGCGTGTCAACTTCCAGCCGTCGCCGTGTCGTTCGACGTAACCAAGTGCTCGGAGCTCGTACAGTCTCGCGAGCGCGTCGTCCTGGGTGGTCAGCGCTCCGCGCCCGACCTCGGCCACCGTCGCCGCACGGCGTGACGGCAACGCGTCGAGGACGCTCCGGGCGCCGGGTTCGAGCAGGTCGCGCGGGAGCACGGGCCCTCTGCGCTCCGGCGCGAGCTCGCCCATCTCACCGACCACCTCGACGACCTCCTCGGCGTCGGTGACGAGCTCGGCGTCGCCGCGCAGCAGTTCGTGGACCCCGGCGGAGAGCCCGCTGGTCGCCGGCCCGGGCACGCCCATGGTGTGCCGCCCGAGCCGCTGCGCGGCGCGCGCCGTGACGAGCGAGCCGCTCCGGTAGGCCGCCTCGACGACCACGGTGCCCCTGGTCAGCGCGGCGATCACCCGGTTCCGCAGCACGAACCTGCTCGGCGTCGGATGTTCCCCCGGCGGCAACTCCCCCACCACCAGCCCCTGTTCCGCGATCCTGGCGATCAACTCGGTGTGCCCGCGCGGATAGGGCCGGTCGACCCCGCAGGCCAGCACGGCGACGGTGGCACCCCCTGCGCCCAGCGCCCCACGATGGGCGGCCCCGTCGACCCCGTACGCGCCGCCGGAGACGACGACCCACCCGCGCTCGGCGAGCCCGGCGGCGAGGGTGGCCGCCATGTGGGCCCCGTACTCGGTGCAGGCCCGCGCCCCCACCACGGCGACGGACCGCAACGCCCACATCCGCAGACTGGGCCGCCCCCGCACCCACAGCCCGAGCGGCCGGGCGTCCCCCAGATCGTCCAACTGTCCGGGCCACTCCCCGTCCCCCGGGCCCACGAACCGCACCCCCGCACCGGTGGCGGCCGCGAGATCCCCCCGGGGGTCGGCGCGCGCCGCCCGAGCCACCAGCCCGGCCCACCGCTTCCCGCTCACCCCCGGCAACCCGTCCCGCCCGTCCCGCACCCTCCGGGCCACCTCCCCCACCCCGAACTCCCGCACCCACCGCCCGGCGACCTCGTCACCGGGCTCGATGACACGGGTGAGGAAGACCCGGGCGAGCAGTTCGCGGCCCGGGTCACCGTCTCCGTTCACGTGAGCGCCCCGATGGCCATGGGCACGCCCCTGGGGACCCCGGTGCGCAGTTGCAGCGCCAGGGCGACGTCGACGGCATCGGGCCGGTCGTGTCCCAGCAGGTCGGCGACCGTCCACGCAACACGCAGCACCCGGTCGAGCCCCCGGGCCGTCAGCACACCGCGTTCGAGGTTGCGCTCGGCCTCGTCCATCGCGCCGGGCACCGCGTGCCAGCGGCTGCGCAGCTCGCGTCCGGGCACCTCGCTGTTGGTCCGCCACGGGGTGTCGACAAGGCGTGCCGCCGCCCGTTCCCTGGCAGCCCGCACCCGGTCCGCGACCACCGCCGTCGACTCCCCCCTCGCGCCGCGCTGGGCCAGCTGCGCCCGGGTGACACGGTCCACCTCCACCCGCAGGTCGACCCGGTCGAGGAGCGGGCCGGAGAGGCGGGCCTGGTACCGGCGGATCGCCGAGGGCGGGCATTCGCAGAAGTCGTCGGTCTGGGAGAAGCGCCCACAGGGGCACGGATTGGCCGCGAGGACCATCAGGAACTTCGCCGGGAACCGCACCACACCCGCACTGCGGGCGATCACCACGTGCCCCGCCTCCAGGGGCTGTCGCAGTGCGTCCAGGGCCTGACTGTTGAATTCAGGCGTTTCATCCAGAAAAAGCACCCCTCGGTGAGCGAGCGACACCGCGCCGGGCCGGGCGATGCCGGGTCCCCCTCCGACGAGGGCCTGCATGGTGGCCGAGTGGTGTGGCGCGCAGTACGGAGCGACGTCGATCAGCGGCTTGCCCGGCGGCAGCAGCCCGGCCACCGAGTGGACGGCCGTGACCTCGAGCGACTCCTGCCGGGTCAGCCTGGGGAGCACCGCGGGCAGGCGTTCGGCCAGCATCGTCTTGCCGGCGCCCGGCGGCCCCTCCAGGAAGAGATGATGGCCACCGGCCGCCGCGACCTCCACGGCCGTGCGGGCGGAGAGCTGGCCCACGACGTCGGCCAGGTCATGGCCGTGGTCCTGCTGCGCGGCGCCCATGCTGTGCATGCCGGTGGCCGCGCCCGTGCCCGGAACCCGCAGCCCGGCGAGCAGCGGATCGGGACGTCCCTCCTGCTCCGGCTCCTCGTCGGGCACGGGCTCGTCCGCCAGAACGGCGATCAACTGCCGCAGGCTGCGGATGCCCAGCACGGACACGCCCGGCACCAGTGAGGCTTCGGCGGCGGAGCACTCCGGTACGACCACCTGCTCGTAGCCCGCGTCCGCGGCGGCGAGCACCGCCGGCAGGATGCCCCGGACCGGCCTCACCCGTCCGTCCAGGCCCAGTTCTCCGATCATGACGATGTCAGCGAGGACACGAGGATCGATCCGCTCGGACGCGCCGAGCACCGCGCACGCGACGGCGAGATCGAACCCGCTGCCCGCCTTCGGCACCGACGCCGGACTGAGCCCCACCGTCAGCTTCTTCTGCGGCCACTCGGCACCCGAGTTCACCACCGCCGCCCGAACCCGGTCCCTGCTCTCCGTCAGACTCTTGTCCGGCAACCCCACCAACGTGAACGCCGCCACCCCCGGCTCCAGATCCGCCTGGACCTCCACCACGACACCCTCGACGCCCACCAGCGCCACCGAGCACGTCCGCGCGAACCCCATCTCAGGCCACCCCCCGCGCATGCTCGACCACCGGCGCGCCGCGCGCGGGCAGGAGTACACCGACCAGGTCGATGCGGACGCCGCCCGGTGGCGCCCCTCCATGGGCGTGGATCCAGCGTTCGGCGAGGCCCCGCAGGCGCTCCGCCTTCTCGGGGGTCACCGCGGCCATCGGGTGCTCGAAGGCACCCCCCGCACCCGCCCGCCGCGTCTTGACCTCGCAGACGACCAGGACCTCTCCGTCCCGCGCCACGATGTCGATCTCACCGGTCCTGCCACAGCGCCAGTTGCGCTCCAGGACGGTCATCCCGGCCTCCGCCAGCCGCCGCGCGGCCAGCGTCTCGCCGTACTTGCCGAGTGCACTGCGTGCGTTCATGTCGGCACCACCTCCGGCGCCAACGATCACGCAGTCGAGCCACCCTTGTTGATCTTGGTGGACTACTCAGCGGTTGTGGAAAACCCCGTCACTCACAGGCGTCACCCACAGGGCGGACCCCAGAATGGGCCGTCACCCACCCGGCAGCTCCAGGTCGCTCTTGTTCAGCTCCTCGATGTTCACGTCCTTGAACGTGAGCACCCGCACCTGCTTCACGAACCGAGCCGGCCGGTACATGTCCCAGACCCATGCGTCAGCCATCGAGACCTCGAAGAACACCTCGCCCTGGACCGAGTGCACCTGCATCTCGTAGTCGTTGGTCAGGTAGAAGCGCCGCTCGGTCTCGATCACGTACTTGAACAGACCGACGACATCGCGGTACTCGCGATAGAGCTTCAGCTCCATCTCGGTCTCGTACTTCTCGAGGTCCTCGGCGCTCATGGCATGTTCCCCTTCAGCCGTGCGATCCCCCCATTGTGCGCCAGTCCCGTCAGCCCCTAGACGATTTCGGTGTCGAGGGTCACGGGCCCGGCCGGGGGACCTTCGTCGAGCAGCCTGCGGAGCAGCTCGGCGAGTCTGGTCGGATACACCGTCTCATGTGCCCGGGTCAGTTCCTGACACGTCCACCAGCGCGCTCCGGCGACGCTGCGCCGCTCCAGATCGGTCAACGCCGTCGCCGCCGTCACCGTCTGGGTCGTACGGGCCAGGTAGTACCACTCGTCCTGGTCCCAGCGGCGCCCCGCGAACGGGAAGGAGCACATCCGCCGCCACAGCACCGGCCCGAGCTCGACCTCGGTGATTCCGGTCTCCTCGACGAGTTCCCGCAGAGCCGCCTCTTCACGAGTCTCGTCGCCCTCGACCCCGCCGCCGGGCGTGAACCACCAGTCGTCGGCCGGATCGTCCGGCTCATGGCCGTGCAGGAGCAGGATGCGGTCGTCGGGGTCGAGCAGCACCACCCTGGCGACCCTGCGCAGTCCGCCCTCGTAGGTGTCCGCCGATGCCTCAGCGCGCACCCACGGGCTCCGTCCGGGGCCGGGCGGCGCGCCGGTTGCCCAGGCGCTTGGCGATCGGACCGTAGGCACCGCCGCCGAGCACCAGCACCGCGCCGCCCACGATCAGGGCGACGATCGTCCGCAGCGGCCCCGGGGAGGATAGCGCACCGAGCTCCTTGAAGCCGCTCGGCTCCTGGAGCATGCCGTTCATGGGCCATACGACGGCGTCGACGCGGGCCGTCACCGCACTGGCCGCCACCGTGCCGCTCGCGGCGTCGGTGAGGTGGGCCGAGGAGTCCAAGGAGCCCTGCCGTTCGTCACCGAGCAGGAACAGCCGCCCCTTGGGGACCGTCACGGTCGGGATGTTCTTCCACTCGGCCAGGCTGTCCTTGGGCAGATACGGTTCGTCGATCTGCTTGCCGTTGACGGTCAGCTTGCCCTTGGTGCAGCAGGAGACGGTGTCCCCGCCGACCGCGACCACGCGCTTGACCACGGGGGCGTTGCTCACCCAGGTCTTGTCGGTGAAGACGACGACATCGCCCCGGCGGATGTCGGCGGCGTCGATGCGCTGCGCCAGCACCCGGTCGCCGGCGTCGATGGTGGGCGCCATCGAGCTGGTGGGGACGGTGTACGGCCGGTAGACCACCGCTCCCCAGGCGAACCCGCCCAGGAACAGCACCAGGCCCAGCGCGACGGCCAGCCCGGACAGTCGCTGTCCGGTCCGGCTGCCCACCGGGCCCGTGTTGGTGCCACCGCTGCGCGGGGCCGTACGTGTCGTGCTCTCGCCACCCATGGGTCCGCACCCTACCCGGCGGTACCGGAAGCGGTCAGCCCCCTTTGGGCGCCGAGGGCACCGGCTCCGTAAAGGTTTGCCTAGGTCAGCCGGTCGACCTGATCAGCCCGGTGAGCGGGTCAGCCCGGTCGGCATGACAGCCCGGTGAGCAGGTCAGTCAGGTCGGCATGACAGCGCGGTGAGCAGGTCAGTCCGGTGAGCAGGTCAGTCCGGTCAGCGCGTCTCCGCCGGCGCGATCCTGCGCCGCCGCCACAGCACCACCGGCACCGCGCCCGCCAGCGCCAGCCCCTGCGGGGCCACCGTCAGGGCGGTGGACGCCGAGGACTGGGTGTTCAGGCCGTCCTGGTCGAAGGTGTCCGGGACCGGCAGGGTGCCCCAGCGGTTGATCGGCCAGGCCTTCACGATCGCCCGTCCGACGACCTCGTCGACCGGGACCATGCCGTGGTACTTGTCGTCCTGGTTGTAGCGCGAGTCCCGGGAGTTCTGGCGGTGGTCGCCCATGACCCAGATGAAGCCCTTGGGCACCTTCACCTTGAACTGGCCGCCCGCGTCGTCGACCGTGCAGGGCGTGTTGCCGGCGAAGACGTAGTCGCTCTCGTTCAGCGCCTTGCCGTTGACCTTCACCGGGCCGGTGCCCTTGCACTCGACGGTGTCGCCGCCGACGCCGATGACCCGCTTGATGAGGTCCTTCTCCTCCGCCGACGGCATCAGGCCGATCCAGCTGAGGAACGTCTGGACGGCGTTGGGGTCGGCGGTCGGTTCGCCCGCCAGCCACTCGGCGGGGTCGTGGAAGACAACGACCTCACCGCGCTCGGGCTCGGAGCCGAACCACGGCGTCAGCTTGTCGACGAGGACGCGGTCACCCTGCTGGAGGGTGTTCTGCATCGAGTCCGACGGGATCGAGAACGCCTGCACCAGGAACGTCTTGATCAGCAGCGCCAGCACGAGCGCGATACCGATCAGGATCGGCAGCTCCTTCCAGAAGGAACGCTGCTTCTTCGGCGCGGGCTTCGACTCCTCCTGGCCCTCGTCGGTTCTGGTCCCGTCCCCGTCTCCACCGGAGCCGTCGTTCGAGGTCACGACGCTGTCCGCGGCCGGGTCGGCCGCGTCCACGGGGCGTCCGCGGTGCTCCTCGCCGTCGTGTCCGGACCGTGCGCCAACCGCCACATCCCCCACGCCAACTCCTCACTCTGTGCCGCCGCCTGCCCAGGACACGGTGCAGGCCCACCACTCCCATAACGAGCGGGAGTTCCGCAGGGGTCGGGAGCCGGACAAGTCCATTCGGATCGTCGGAGGCAACCCTATGCGACAGCAGGGAAGCAGCGGTCGACCCGGTCGCCGAGTCGGACACCGAAGCGTAGGTTTTCGGCTCCTTCAAGGTGCTCCAGTGACCGAGGGGCCAGGCGATGACCATCGCCCGTCCCACCACCGAGTCCTCGGAGACCGTACCCCCGTAGTCGGTGTCCTGATGCACGCGGGAGTCCGCGGAGTTGGCCCGGTGGTCGCCCATCACCCACAACCGCCCCTGGGGGACGGTGATGTCGAACTGCTGGGTGGAGGGCGCGTTGCCGGGATAGAGGTAGTCCTCGCTGAGCGGGACGCCGTTGACGGTCACCCGCCCTTGGGTGTCACAGCACTTGACGCGGTCGCCGCCGACACCGACGACGCGCTTGATCAGGTCCTTCTCGTTGTCGGACGGCAGCAGACCGATGAAGGTGAGGCCTTCCTTGATCTGCTTGACGACGACGGGGTCCTCTTTCTTCGTCGTCGTCTGCTCGTCCTTGAGCCAGCCGCCGGGGTCCTTGAAGACGACGACGTCGCCGCGCTGCGGCTTGGAGCCGAACCACGGGGTGAACTTGTCGACCAGGACGCGGTCGCCGATCTGGATCGTCTGCTCCATGGAGCCCGACGGGATCACGAAGGCCTGCACCAGGAAGGTCTTCAGCACCAGGGCTATGAGGACGGCGACACCGACGAGAAGCGGTATCTCCTTGACGGCGGAGCGCCTGCGGCGCCGCTTGACCTTGCGCTGGAGCTTGCGGCGCTCCGCGCGCGTACGGCCGCCGGAGGGGCTGGCGGCGCGCCGGGCGCCGGTGGGCAGGAGGTTCTCGGCGGGGCTGCTGGACACTCCGCGCGGTTTGCCGCGGTTACCCATGCGCACCGTCCGCGGCGGGCACGCGCGCGTAGGCGTCGGAGGACCTGAGGCGGGTCCAGTGGGCGGTCGGCCATACGATCCAGTCGGCGCGGCCGATCACCTCGCCGACCGGGATCATGCCGCCGCCGGGCGAGCCCAGGTGGTCGCGGGAGTCGCTGGAGCGGCTGCGGTGGTCGCCGAGGACGAAGAGGGTGCCGTCGGGCACGACGACGTCGAAGGACACCGTCGACGGGCTGTCACCGGGGTACAGGAACGTCGACTCGTCGACCGACCGGCCGTTCACCTCGATCCTCCCCTTCTTGTCGCAGCAGACCACGTGGTCTCCCCCCACCCCCACGACGCGCTTGATGTAGTCCGCATCCCCGAAATACCCGGATCCGTCGAACACGACCACATCCCCGCGGCGCGGCTCGGCACCGAAACGGTACGCCAACTTATTTACGAGAACGCGGTCCCCGATCCTCAATCCGTTTTCCATGGATCCGCTGGGAATCTGGAAGGGTTGCGCCACGAAAGCGTTGAGAAGCAGCAAAAACAGCAGGCAGACCAGCGCACTCAGGGTGATCCGCCCACCGGGGAGCCAGTCGGTGAGCCGCGACAGCAACGCAAAACGCGACCGTTCCTCCTGACCTCCTGTGTCCGAGATCTCCTCGGAATCGGAAGGGCGGGAGGAGCGGTCGCGCTCCGTCTGCTGTGCTTCGGTGTCCATCGGGGCCAGATGCTATCCGGCCCCTCTGTGGAGCCCCGAACGCGAGATCAGTTCTCGCGCTTCTCCTTGATCTTCGCGGCCTTGCCGCGCAGCTCGCGCAGGTAGTACAGCTTCGCGCGACGGACGTCACCGCGGGTGACGAGCTCGATCTTCTCGACGATCGGGGTGTGCACCGGGAAGGTGCGCTCGACGCCGACGGAGAACGAGACCTTGCGGACCGTGAAGGTCTCGCGGACACCGGCGCCCTGGCGACGGATGACTACGCCCTTGAACTGCTGCACACGGGAGCGGTTGCCCTCGATGACGCGGACGTGGACGTTGACGGTGTCACCCGGGCGGAAGGCCGGGATGTCGCTGCGCAGCGACGCGCTGTCGACGGAGTCGAGCAGGTGAGACATTTCGTCTGCTTTCTTCGCCCATGCCACAGGTCATAGGCGGGAGATAGGTGTTTCATGAGGAGCTGTCCGTGTCGGGGCGGGCGTCGTGTCCCCCTGTGGCAGGGGCGCACGCCGGACGACGCACAACAGCGGTCTATTCTTCCACGCCCTCGACCCGACGCCAAAATCGGCCGTACGGCTCCCCCGCCGGGTCCGGCGCCCAGCCCAGGATGGAGAGCATCTCGCGGTCCTTCTTGTCGAAGGCCTTGGGGTCGCAGCGCTCGATGAGGTCGGGCCGGTGGGCCGTGGTGCGCTTGAGGGCCTCGTCGCGTCGCCAGCGGGCGATCTTCCCGTGGTGGCCGCTGAGCAGCGTCTCCGGGATCTCCCGGCCGCGCCAGGCGGGCGGCTTGGTGTAGACGGGGCCTTCCAGGAGGTTCGCCATGGCGCCGGGCGCGAAGGAGTCGTCCCGGTGGGACTCGGCGTTGCCGAGGACGCCGGGCAGCAGCCGCGCCACGGCCTCGGTGATGACCAGGACGGCCGCCTCGCCGCCGGCGAGGACGTAGTCGCCGATGGACACCTCGTAGACGGGCATGCGGGTGGCGTACTCGTCGATGACCCGGCGGTCGATGCCCTCGTAGCGGGCCGGGGTGAAGACCAGCCAGGGCCGCTCGGAGAGCTCGACGGCGAGTTCCTGGGTGAAGGGGCGTCCGCTGGGCGTCGGGACGATGAGGGCGGGCGCGTGGGAGCCCGTCTCGTAGCCGTCGGCCAGCACGGAGTCCAGCGCGTCCCCCCAGGGTTCGGTCTTCATGACCATGCCCGGGCCGCCGCCGTAGGGGGTGTCATCGACGGTGTTGTGCCGGTCGTACGTCCACGCGCGCAGGTCGTGCACCTGGACGTTGAGCTGTCCACGCGCGCGTGCCTTGCCGACGAGGGAGACGTTGAGGGGTTCGAGGTACTCGGGGAAGATCGTGACGACGTCGAGTCTCATGCGCTGTCGTCCCTGGACGAGGCGATCTCGGCCCGGTCGTCGATCAGCCCGGGCGGCGGCGTGATGACCGCCTTCTGCTCCTCCAGGTCGATCTCGGTGACGATCTCCGCCACGAACGGGATCATCACCTCACTGCCGTCGGGCCGCTCCACGATGAAGAGGTCCTGCGAGGGCAGGTGCGAGATCTCGGTGATCCGGCCGACCTCCACGCCGTCCGCGGTGACCACGTCCAGGTCGATCAGCTGGTGGTCGTAGTACTCGTCCTCGTCCTCCGGCAGCTCCTCCGGGTCGACCTCGGCGATCAGGAGGGTGTTGCGGAGGGCCTCGGCGGCGGTGCGGTCCTTGACGCCCTCGAAGCGCAGGAGGAGCCGGCCGCTGTGGACCCGGCCGGTCTCGATGGTGAGGGGGCCGGTGGCGGCGGGATCGGTGGCGAGCACGGCGCCGGGAGCGAGCCTGAGCTCCGGCTCGTCGGTCCGGACCTCGACGGTGACCTCGCCCTTGATGCCGTGGGCACGGCCGATGCGAGCGACTACGAGCTGCACTTTTCGAAGATCTCCTGATCGATCGTACGTACGACTACGGGCCGGGGACGGCACAGAGGCCCTCCCCGGCCCGAGCCGGTGCTGCGTTGTGACGTCAGCGGACGTGGTCCACGTCGACGAGGTCGACGCGGACACCGCGACCGCCGATGGCGCCCACGACGGTGCGCAGAGCGCGCGCGGTGCGGCCGTTGCGGCCGATCACCTTGCCGAGGTCGTCGGGGTGGACCCGGACCTCGAGCACGCGTCCGCGGCGCAGGTTGCGGGATGCGACCTGCACATCGTCAGGGTTGTCGACGATGCCCTTCACGAGGTGCTCGAGAGCCTCCTCGAGCATGCTCAGGCCTCGGTCGACTCGGACTCGGCCGCGGCCTCGTCCTTCTTCTCAGCCTTCTTCTTCTGGGTGATGGCCTCACCCTTGCCCTCGTCGTCGCCACCAAGGGCCTCGAACGAGGGGCGCGCCTTCTTGGGCTCGGCGACGAGCAGCGGAGCCGGGGCGGGCTCGCCCTTGAACTTCTGCCAGTCGCCGGTCTTCTTCAGGATGGCGAGCACGGGCTCGGTCGGCTGCGCGCCGACACCCAGCCAGTAGGCGACGCGCTCGGCGTCGACCTCGATGCGCGACGGGTTCTGCACCGGGTGGTACAGACCGATCTCCTCGATCGCACGGCCGTCACGGCGAGTGCGGGAGTCGGCGACGACGATGCGGTAGTGAGGCGAACGGATCTTGCCCAGACGCTTCAGCTTGATCTTGACTGCCACGGGAGTGGGTTCTCCTGGTTTTGACGTGGTTGGGCACGGCGAGAAAGCCGCGTGGGGTTGCGGTACCCGAGTGCCCGACGGACGCGTCAGCCGGAGGAGAGAGGGGTCCTGTGCGGCTGTCGAGTACAGCTAGCCATTGTGCCACACCCCGCGGGTCGCGTCGGACCGAGGCTGCCGTGGGGCATGCCTGACGGGCACCCGGCGCTTCGGGTGCCCGTCAGGCATGCCCCACGGCGCTGCTCCCGGCACCCACGAGATGCCGGCACCGCGCGTGGCTACGCCGCCCCGACGACCTCCGGGATGCGGAACGGCTTGCCGCATCCGCCGCACATGATCGGCGCCTGCGCCAGCACCGACGGGACGACCCGTACGTTGCGGCCGCAGTCGCAGACGGCCTTCACTCGCACTCCGCCGCCGGACGAGCCGTGCCGGGCGGCCGGGCCGCGGAAGGTGCTGGAGGTGTCGGCGGAGGTGGCCGCCGTGTGCGCCTTCAGGGCGCGGTGGAGGCGGTCGATCGTCGGCCGGTAGCGGCGCTTCGCCTCGGGGTTGAGGGTGACCAGCGAGAAGCCGCTGCTCGGGTGCGGCTCGTCGGGGTGGTCCAGGCCCAGTTCCTCGGCGATCGCGAGGAATCTGCGGTTGTGGTAGCGGCCGGCGCGGGAGGTGTCACGGACGCCGCGGGCGGCGGCGATCCCATGGACTGCCTCATGGAGCAGTCGCTCGAAGGAGAGTTCGTGCCCGCACGCGGACGACGACTCCCCGATCAGGGACTCTGGCGCGGCGAGGTCCGGCAGCTCGGGGTGGTACCGCTGAATGTCGGCCCACGCCTGCGCCAGCTCGGCGGCGAGAACAGGTGGTGTCTGTGTCGTGCTCACGTAATGACAACGAGCCGGAGGGCTCCAGTGTTCCGATTCCGGGGCATCCCAAATAATTTGCACGTACCCGTCAGTTGCCGCTGATGCGTCCTGACGAGGGCGGGTGCGCTGATCTGCGGAGAAGCCTCACAGCTCCTACCAAGGCGGTACGTAGTCCGATATACGCCCCGGCGCGTAGACGGTGTCCGCGCGCCGGGGCGAGTGAGGTCCGCGGATGCGCAAGAGGCGTTTCGGTCGCTCTCCCGCCGGAAGGGCGCTACCTCAGTAAGCGCATGCGACGACCGCGACGTTACCCGGCGCTCGCCCGCCGTCCGGCACCGCCCCGTCCCCAGCGACCAGACGCCTTACGGTCACCGCGTGCCCAACCGGCCTGACCTCGCCTTCCCGTACGAGGAGGTGGACGGCGCGCGGTCCCACGTTGCCGGAATGTGAAATCTCGTCACCGGCACCGCCGAGCCGCAAGCGGGGCCCTACGGCCTCTGGACGTGGGGACGGACGCGGAGTTTGCTGGGCAATGCGGGGGGAGTGCGAGCGCATGTCACGGGGGCCATGGAAACGGGCACAGGGGCAACTCTCGGCGGATTGGGGCGCTTTCGATGACACCTACGCTCGTGCGGCAGCACCTGGCTCACGGGGGAGCAGCAGCCCGCGTGGACTCAGGAGCACGCGCGCGTGACTGGTCCGAGATCCAGGAGCGGATGCTGGTCCCGCTCTACGAGGCCGTCTACGAGCGACTCGATGTGGGCGACGGCACCAGGCTTCTGGGCCTGGGCTGCGGCAGCGGTCTGGCCCTCCTCATGGCCGCCTCCAGAGGGGCCGCGGTCACCGGCGTCGAAGCCTCCCGCCCGGAACGGCTGGCCCTGGCCCGGGAGCGGCTGCTTCCCGAGGCGTGGGGCGCACGCGCGCGTGGGGACACGCGGTTGATCGAGGGCGCACCACAGGACGCGGCCGACGCGGAGACGCCCGCGTACACCCTGGTGACCGCTTTCGAGCCCATCGGGTGTCTGGCGGGCGACTCGGAGGGGCTCGGCGAGCTGTTGCAGGCAGCGACCCCGCTCGCCGAGCGCGGGGCGCCCGTGGTGCTCGCCGGCTGGGGTCCGCCGGAACGTTGCGCCACGTCGTCCGTGCTGCGGGTGGCCACCAAGCTGGCCGATCCGCTGCGCAGCGCGGGCAGTTGGCGCCCCGCCCTTCGCGACGACCTGGAGGAGGTCGCGCAGCGGTCGGGGCTGAAGCCGGACGGCTCCGGGCGGGTGGCGTGCCCCTTCGGGTACGCGGACCTGGACAACGCCGTCAAGGGCCTGTTGTCGACCGGCCTCTTCGACGCGGCGATCGCCGCGACGGACCAGGCGCAGGTCGACAAGGAGCTGGCGGAGGCACTCCATCCGTACCAGCGGCGGGACGGGACGGTGTGGATGCCGAACGTGTTCAGGTATCTCATCGCGCGCGTGCCGTGAACAACATGGCCTGAACCGGGCGCTGCGGCCCGCCGCCCGCTTCGTTGCACAGGGTCCGTTTCCCCTGCGCACAGGAGCTGTTGTGCCCTTCCGCAAGACCGCGCTGCCCCTCGCCCTCGTCGCCCTCACCCTCACCGCCGGCTGCGGCGGCGGGGACGACGGCGTCGACGCGAAGAGCCCGGCGAAGTCGTCACCGTCGGCCACTGAAGCGCTCGCCCCCGGCGAGAGCGTCACGGGCAAGGTCGCCGAGGACCCCGGCACGGTCACGTACACGATCGCGGCCCGGAAGGTCGACGTCGGCACCGAGGCCGAGGCGCTCAAGGCGGTGTCGGAACCGGCGAAGGCCAAGGGCCTGGTGCTGGCCACCGCCCATGTCACGTACACCCACCAGGGCGGCCCGGCCCTCACCGACTCCCCCGAGGTCGGTGACGGCACCACGCTCTTCGCGGACGGGCAGCGCGGCGCGATCCTCATCGGCGCCGCCGAGGACGCCGCGGGCTGCGAGGACCCGTACGACGTGGAGAGCTGGAAGGAGGGCGAGAGCCACACGTTCTGCGAGACGTATCTCGTGCCCGCGCACGCCAGGAACGTGGAGGTCCACTGGTCGGAGAAGGACGACGAGCCGTACGTCTGGGCCTTCCCGCAGGCCTAGGCCTCGTCCTTCGTCAGCCGGGTGATCCCCGCGATCCGGTACGCGTCCGCCTCCTCCAGCGTCTCGTTCTCCAGCAGGGCCCGGGCGAGGGCGTCCAACTGGCCGCGGTGGTCGCGGAGTTTGCGGCAGGCCTCCTCGTAGCAGTCGTCGACGATGCGGCGCATCTCGCCGTCGATCACATCGAGGGTCTGCGGGGCGGCCGAGAGCCCGTAGGCCTGCTGGGCGTCGTTGGGCAGCGCCGAGAGCCTGCCCACCCGTTCGCTCATGCCCCAGCGCGCGACCATGCCGCGCGCGATGTTGGTGACCTGTTCCAGGTCGTTCTCCGCGCCGGTCGTGATCACGCCGTACACGACCTGCTCGGCGGCCATGCCGCCCAGGGCGCCGATGATCCGGCCGCGCAAGTACTCCTCGGTGTAGGCGTACTTGTCGGCGTCCGGCGTCGACAGCGTCACGCCCAGCGCCCGCCCGCGCGGCACGATCGTGATCTTGCGGACCGGGTCGGCGCCCGGCTGCAACATGCCCAGCAGGGCGTGACCGCTCTCGTGATAGGCAGTGCGGCGGCGCTCCTCCTCGGGCATCACCAGCGGGCGTTCGGCGCCGAGCTGGACCTTCTCCAGCGCCTCCGAGAGGTCGGTCTGCGTCACCGTCTCCTGTTTGCGCTTGACCGCGAGGAGGGCGGCCTCGTTGGCGAGGTTGGCGAGTTCGGCGCCGGTCATGCCCGGGGTCGTGCGGGCCACCTGGGCGAGGTCCACGCCGGCGGCCAGCGGGATCTGCCGGGTGTGGATCTCCAGGATCGCCTCGCGCCCGCCCCGGTCGGGCGGCGAGACCTGTACGACCCGGTCGAAGCGGCCGGGGCGGGTCAGGGCGGGGTCCAGGATGTCGGCGCGGTTGGTGGCCGCGATGACGATGACTCCCTCGGAGCCGGAGAAACCGTCCATCTCGGTGAGGATCTGGTTGAGGGTCTGCTCGCGCTCGTCGTGGCCGCCCATGCCGGAGCCGCCGCCGCGGGCCCGGCCGATGGTGTCGATCTCGTCGATGAAGATGATCGACGGGGCCACCTTGCGGGCCTCGGCGAACAGCTCCCGCACACGTGAGGCACCGACGCCCACGATCATCTCGATGAACTCCGAGGCGGACGCCGAGAAGAACGGCACGTCCGCCTCACCGGCCACCGCGCGCGCCAGCAGCGTCTTGCCGGTGCCGGGCGGCCCCGCGAGCAGCACGCCGCGCGGCATCTTCGCGCCCATCCGGCGATAGGCGTCGGGGTTCTTCAGGAAGTCGACGACGTCGTTGAGCTCGCCCTCGACCTCGTCGATGCCGGCCACGTCCGCGAAGGTCGTGCGCTTCTCCCCCGCCTCGATCGGTTTGGGCGGCGCCTTGCGGCCGAGCATGCCGCCCGCGCCGCCGAGCCCCGCGCTCATCCGCCGCGCGATGAAGATCCACAGCACGATCAGCAGCAGCATCGGGGCCAGCGAGATCAGCAGGTTGGCCAGAAAGCTGCGGTGCTGGACGACGGGTTCCGCCGTGACCGTGACGTTGTGCTTGGTCAGATCCTCCCAGAGCTGGTCGTCCGCGAAGGTCGGCCGCTCGGTGTTGAACTTGGTGTACTTGCCGTCGCCCTCCGGGTTGTCCTGCTCCTTCTTGAGCTGGCCCTGGATCGCGTCGCCCTTGGCGTAGATCTTGCTGACGTTCCCGGCGTCGACCTGCTTGCTGAACTCGGTGTACGAAATCGTCGGCTCGTCGCCCTCGTTGAAGAAGGACAGCACGAGGTTGGCGATCAGGAACACGACGAGCGCGGTGACGACCAGGCTCCACCAGCCGCCGCGCGGCCTGCGCCCACCGGGGGACGGCTTCTGCGGCTCCTCCGGGGTGCCCTCGGTACGCCAGAGCTGGTCCGGGGACTTGCGAGGCGGCGCAGGGTTGGTCATATCCGGACGTTACGACAGGAAAGCCGCGCCGGCATGCCCGCTTACGACGCCGGGGGCACCCCTCCGCAGAGGGGCGCCCCCAGGGACGTACGACAGGCCGGGACCGTCAGCCCATGAACTTCTTGAACTCGTCCGGCAGCTCGAAGTCCTGCGGAGCCTGCTGGCCCGGCACACCGAAGGCGTTGCCGCCCTGAGCGGCGGCGGCGCGGCGTGCGGCCTCCTCCTGCTCCTGCTGCTTGCGCTTCATCGGGTTGCCGGAGCGCTGCTTGCCCTTGGCCTTCTTGGGCTGCTTCTTGGCGCGGCCGGGACCGCCACCCATGCCCGGCATCCCGGGCATCCCCGGCATGCCGCCGCCCTGGGCCATGCGGGACATCATCTTGCGGGCCTCGAAGAACCGCTCGACCAGGCCCTTGACCGCGCTGACCTCGACGCCGGAACCCTTGGCGATACGGGCGCGACGGGAGCCGTTGATGATCGTCGGGTCCTGGCGCTCGCCCGGCGTCATCGACTTGATGATCGCGGCGGTGCGGTCGACGTCCCGCTCGTCGAGGTTGTTGATCTGGTCCTTGATCTGCCCCATGCCGGGCAGCATCCCGAGCAGCTTGCTGATGCTGCCCATCTTCCTGACCTGCTCCATCTGGGCCAGGAAGTCGTCCAGGGTGAAGTCCTGGCCCTTCTTGGACGCCAGCTTGGAGGCCATCTTCTCGGCCTCTTCCTGGCTGAACGTCTTCTCCGCCTGCTCGATCAGGGTGAGCAGGTCACCCATGTCGAGGATGCGGGAGGCCATCCGGTCAGGGTGGAAGGCGTCGAAGTCGTCGAGCTTCTCGCCGTTGGAGGCGAACATGATCGGCTTGCCGGTGATCTGCCGGATCGACAGGGCGGCACCACCGCGGGCGTCGCCGTCGAGCTTGGAGAGCACCACGCCGTCGAAGCCGACGCCGTCGCGGAAGGCCTCGGCGGTGTTGACCGCGTCCTGACCGATCATCGCGTCGACGACGAAGAGGATCTCGTCGGGAGAGACGGCGTCACGGATGTCCGCGGCCTGCTGCATCATCTCCTGGTCGATACCGAGGCGGCCCGCGGTGTCGACGATGACGATGTCGTGGACCTTGGACTTCGCGAAGTCGATGGAGTCCTTGGCGACCTTGACCGGGTCACCGACGCCGTTGCCCGGCTCCGGCGCGTAGACGGCGACGCCGGCGCGGTCGGCGACGACGCTGAGCTGGTTCACGGCGTTGGGGCGCTGGAGGTCGGCGGCGACCAGCAGCGGGGAGTGGCCCTGGCCCTTGAGCCAGGCGCCGAGCTTGCCCGCGAGGGTCGTCTTACCGGCACCCTGGAGACCGGCCAGCATGATGACGGTCGGCGGCTGCTTGGCGAAGCGCAGGCGCCGGGTCTCGCCGCCGAGGATCGTGACGAGCTCGTCGTTGACGATCTTCAGGACCTGCTGGGCGGGGTTCAGCGCCCGCGAGACCTCGGCCCCGAGGGCACGCTCCTTGACGTTCTTGATGAACGTCCGGACGACCGGCAGAGCCACGTCCGCTTCGAGCAGCGCGATACGGATCTCGCGCGCGGTGGCGTCGATGTCCGCCTCGCTCAGACGCCCCTTGCCGCGCAGATTCTTGAAGGTCGCTGAGAGGCGGTCGGAGAGAGTATCGAACACGGCGGCGTCGGTCCTCGGAGTCGGGGGCAGTATGAGCGTCCTCCAGGGTATCCCGGCGCGGCAGGTCGCCGGGATCCCCCGTCAGCCCCGCAACGTCTCCTCCAGCTTCCGCGTCACCGAGGCCGCCTCGTCGCCGGGCAGCGGGGCGCCCTCGGGGCCGGTGACGTAGAAGGCGTCGACGGCGTTGGCGCCCAGCGTCGAGACGTGCGCGCTGCGCACGCGCACGCTCGCGTCCTCCAGCGCCCGCCCGATCCGGAACAGCAGCCCGGGGGCGTCCTGGGCGCGTACCTCGATGACCGTGGCCAGCCGGGAGGCGGCCGGTGCGACCGTCACGCGTGGCGGCGGCGCGACGACGCCCCGGCGGCGCGGATAGGCGGCGTCCCGCTCGGCGAGGCGCCCCGCGATGTCCAGCGACCCGTCCAGCGCCCGCACCAGATCCGCCCGCAGCCGGGCGGCCTGCGGCAGGGAGCCGTACTCGGCCGCCACCCGCCAGTTCAGCAGCAGCACCGAGCCCTCGACGCCGTCCGGCAGGTCCAGGGCCCGCAGCTCCGCGGTGCGGACGGTCAGGCGGTGCATCGCCAGCACACCGGCCACCGCCGGGAGCACGCCCGGCTGATCCGGTACGGCGATCAGCAGTTCCACGCCCAGCGGCTCGGGGTCCCCGGAGGGCTCCTCCCCCGTCGGCGGCTCGGTCTGGGCCCGCAGCGACAGCACCGGGCTGCCGGTCGCGACCGCCTCGATCGCCAGCCGCTCCTGCTCCGCCGTGGGTGCGGCGGCCTCCGGCTCGTCGAGTTCGTCCCCGGCGAGCACGGCCGCGACCCGCTTCACCAGGTCGGCGACGAGCGAACCCCGCCACGACGACCAGGCCGCCGGTCCGGTGGCCAGCGCGTCCGCCTCGGTCAGGGCGTGCAGCAGCTCCAGCGTGGACTGCGTGCCGACCGCCTCCGCGACCGACCGGACCGTCTCCGGGTCCTCCAGGTCACGCCGGGTGGCGGTGTCGATGAGGAGGAGGTGGTGCCGGACGAGAGCGGCCAGTACGGCGACGTCCTCGCGGTCGAAGCCGATGCGGGCGGCCACGTCCTTCGCGATGATCTCGCCGGCCACCGAGTGGTCGCCGGGCCAGCCCTTGCCGATGTCGTGCAGCAGCGCGGCGACCAGCAACAAGTCCGGCCTGTGCACCCGCCGCGTGAATTCCGAGGCCCGCACCGCCGTCTCGATCAGGTGCCGGTCGACGGTCCAGATGTGCACGGCGTTGCGCTGCGGCCGGCAGCGCACCCGCTCCCAGTCGGGCAGCAGCCGGGTGATCAGTCCCTCCGCCTCCAGCGCCTCCCAGACGTCGATCGTCGGGGCGCCGGAGCCGAGCAGCGTCACGAGCTGTTCGCGCGCCTCCGCGGGCCAGGGTGTGGGCAGGGCGCGCGCGTGGGCCGCCATGCGCCGTACGGCGTGCAGCGAGAGCGGCAGTCCGGCCTGCGCGGCGGCCGCGGCGGCGCGCAGCGGCAGGACGGGGTCGCGCTCGGGGCGGGCGGCGCGGGCGAGCACCACCTCGCCGTCCATCTCGACCACGCCCTCGGCCAGCGGCGACCGCTCCGCAACGGGTTTCCCGCCACCGAGCATGGCGCGCAACCGCGGTCGCACGGACCGCGACCTGAGCACCCGCCCCACCTCGCGCCAGGTGACATCACTGGCGTACGACACGACCCGCGCCGCCTCGTACACCTGCCGCAGCAGCGTGTCCGCGTCGAGGAGGCCGAGCTCGGCGGCGACCTGGTCCTGTTCCTGGAGCGCGAGCCGGTCGGTGGCCCGCCCGGTGGTGAGGTGCAGCGCGTCGCGGACGTCGAGGAGCCGGCGCCGGGCGTCGTCGAGGCCCTCGCGCGGGGCGTCGGCCAGCCAGGAGGCGGCGACGGCGCGCAGCGCGGTGGCGTCCCTGAGGCCACCGCGGGCTTCCTTCAGGTCCGGCTCCAGCAGGTACTGCAACTCGCCCTGGCGTTCGGCGCGTTCGGCGCAGAGTTCCTGGAGTTCGGGGAGGCGCTTGGGCGCCTGGTTGCGCCAGTCGGCGAGGACGGCGGTCCGCAGCCCGGCCGTCAGGCCGAGGTCGCCGGCGATGTGCCGGGCGTCCAGCAGGCCGAGCTGGACCTTCAGGTCCTCGCCCGCGGTCTTGCGGGCCTCGGCCGGGGTCCGTACGGAGTGGTCGAGGGCGAGGCCGAGGTCCCAGACGGGGTACCAGATGCGGTCGGCGAGGGCGGCGACCGCGCCGGAGTCGCCGCCGTCGTGCAGCAGGAGCAGGTCCAGGTCGCTGCGCGGGGAGAGCTCGCCGCGGCCGTAGCCGCCGACGGCGACCAGGGAGACACCGCGCAGCCCCTCGGCGCCCGCCGCGAAGAGTCCGGTCAGCCAGTCGTCGGTCAGCTCCGACAGGGCCGAACGGCGCGGCGGCCCGGACTGCGCCCCCTCGGTGAGGAGACGCAGCCGGGCCGCCGCATAGCCGCTGGGTCCCGAGTCCTCTGCTTCTTTACGCACGTCCGTACTCGACACCCAGCAGCTCCTGTTCTTTTCCGTCAGAGCGCGTCGGGACCGCGCTCGCCGGTCCGGACCCGTACGGCCGTCTCGACCGGCAGGGACCAGACCTTGCCGTCACCGATCTTGCCGGTGCGGGCGGCCTTGACGATGACGTCGATCAGCTGCTCGGCGTCGTCGTCCTCGGCCAGGACCTCGATGCGGATCTTCGGGACCAGGTCGACGGTGTACTCGGCACCGCGGTAGACCTCGGTGTGGCCCCGCTGACGACCGTAACCGCTCGCCTCGGTGACCGTCAGGCCGTGCACCCCGAAGGCCTGGAGGGCTTCCTTGATCTCGTCGAGCCGGTGGGGCTTGACGACTGCGGTGATGAGCTTCATGCGTCCACCTTCTTGCTCGCAGCGGCGGCGGCCGGGGCGGCGACGGCGGCCTTGGCGGCACCGCCACCGGCGCCGCTGAAGTCGTATGCCGTCTCGGCGTGCTCGGCCTGGTCGATACCGGAGATCTCCTCGTCCTCGCTGACCCGCATGCCGATGGTCTTGTCGAGGAGGAAGGCGAGGATCGCGGAGGCGATCAGGGAGTAGGCGAGGACCGCGAAGACACCGGCGCACTGCTTCCAGAACTGGTCCAGGCCGCCGCCGTAGAAGAGGCCCTCGACGTCGGACTGGCCCTTGCCGCTGGCGAAGAAGCCGATCAGCAGGGAGCCGATGACACCGCCGACCATGTGGACGCCGACGACGTCGAGCGAGTCGTCGTAGCCGAACTTGTACTTCAGGCCGACCGCCATGGCGCACACGACACCGGCGATGACACCGACGCAGATCGCGCCGATCGGGGTGACCGCACCACCGGAGGGGGTGATGGCGACCAGACCGGCGACCGCGCCGGAGGCGGCGCCCAGCGTGGTGAACGCGCCGTGCCGGATCTTCTCGTAGAGCAGCCAGCCGAGCATGGCGGCGGCGGTGGCGATCTGGGTGTTGACGAACATCAGCGAGCCGACGCCGTCGTCGTTGCCCAGCCACGAGCCGGCGTTGAAGCCGAACCAGCCGAACCACAGCAGACCGGCACCGAGCATGACCAGCGGGAGGCTGTGCGGGCGCATCGGGTCCTTCTTGAAGCCGACGCGCTTGCCGATGACCAGGATGACGCCCAGCGCCGCGGCACCGGCGTTGATGTGGACCGCCGTACCACCGGCGAAGTCGATCACCCCGAGCTCGAAGGCCCAGCCGCCGGTGCCCCAGACCCAGTGGGCGACCGGGAAGTAGACGACCGTCGCCCACAGGACGACGAACAGCGACCAGGCGCTGAACTTCACGCGGTCGGCGATCGCACCGCTTATCAGGGCGGGCGTGATGATGGCGAACATCATCTGGAAGACGGCGAAGGCGAAGACCGGGATGGTGTACCCGGACCAGATGTCGCCCTTGTCGATGCCCGTCCAGCCGAAGAAGTCGCTCTCCCAGCCGATGAGCGAGCCGTGGTCCGTCCCGAACGCCATGGAGAAGCCGTACAGCACCCACAGGATGGTGACGATCCCCATGCTGATGAAGCTCATCATCAGCATGTTCAGGGTGCTCTTGACGCGGACCATGCCTCCGTAGAAGAAGGCCAGGCCCGGGGTCATGATCAGCACCAGGGCGGAACAGATGAGCATGAAACCTGTGTTGGCCACCGACAGCTTGTCTGCGGCGAGCGTGATGGCTGGTGCCATCGGCGTCTCCTCGTCGTTGGTACGGCCCCGTGCGGGCGAAGCCTGAGCGGATTGAGGGGTGGGCCGGTTATGCGCCATGAGATTGGCGCAGCGCGGTTTCGGTGGAAGCCCCTCGTTGTTTCGCCGCCGTGACGAAGGCGCCGGGCGTGTTACGCGTCGATGAACTGCCGGATGTTCGCCGGATGGATCGTTATCGTGGCGCAACCTTCGGTGAAGGAAAGAAACCGGCCGCGGGCGGCCTTCCGATGACCTGGCATGGGGGAGCCGAGTCGGGCAGTTCGGGAGGGCCGGCCGCGGCCGGGGTTCAGGGATTCCCTGGGGGTGTCAGACGGCCTCGGCCGTCTCCGGGAGCTCGATGGCGAGCTTGTCGGTGAGATCGACGACCTCGGCGAGATCACCGAAGTCGCGTACGGCCGTGTCGACCGTCTTTCGAATACGAGTGTTCACACGCTCGGAGCGGACCTTCTTGGCGATGACCATGGCCTGCTCCGCCAGTACCGTGCTCCGCTCGGGCTCGCGCTGGAGCAGGTGCACGGTGGCCATGCCGATCAGGTTGAGTGCGTACGACCGCTGGTGCTCATGGTCCTTGGCGAAAAGGTCCACCGCCCGCTGCATCAGCGGCTCGGCCAGGGAGGCGTACGTCGGGCTGCGGCCCGCGACGTAGGCGAGGTCACGGTAGGAGTGGGAGTTCTCGCCGTGCAGCTCGGCCTCGGAGAAGAAGCGGATCCAGTCGGGGTCCGGCTCGTCCCACTCGTCGGCGTCGGCGAAGGTGTCCTCGGCCATCCGGACGGCGCGCTTGCACTTGCCGGGCTGGCCCATGTTCGCGTAGGCGCGGGCCTCCATCGCATACAGCATCGCCTGGGTCCGCGGACTCGCGCAGTCCCGGCTGCCGTACTGCGCGAGATGGATCAGCTCCAGGGCGTCCTCGGGCCGGCCGAGGTGGATCATCTGGCGGCTCATGCTGGACAGGACGTACGAGCCGAGCGGCTTGTCGCCGGCCTCCTTGGCGGCGTGCAGCGCGAGGACGAAGTACTTCTGCGCGGTGGGCTGGAGCCCCACGTCGTACGACATCCAGCCGGCGAGCTCGGCCAGCTCGGCGGCGACCTTGAACAGCTTGCGGGTGGTGGTCTCGGGCTGGGGTTCCTGGAGGAGGTCGGTCACCTCGTGCAGCTGGCCGACGACCGCCTTGCGGCGCAGGCCACCGCCGCACTGGGCGTCCCACTGCCGGAACATCACGGTGGTGGATTCGAGGAGGTCCAGCTCGGGCTTGGAGAGCCGGCCGCCCCGGCGGGCCGTGGCGGGCGGTTCGGGTTCGTGGTGCGCGGCGGACGGGCTGGGGACGAGCCAGCGCTGCATGGGCTCGATGAGGGACGGGCCCGCGGAGAGGGCCAGCGAGGTCCCGAGGAAGCCGCGCCGCGCCAGCATGAGGTCGCTGCGCGAGAACTCGCTGAGCAGTGCCACGGTCTGCGGGCCCGTCCAGGGCAGGTCGACCCCGTGTGCGGAGGGTGACTGGCGGGCGGCGCGCAGCCCCAGGTCCTCGACCGAGACCACGCAGCCGAACCGCTCGGAGAACAGTTCCGACAGGATGCGGGGGATCGGTTCACGGGGGTTCTCGCCGTCCAGCCAGCGGCGGACGCGCGAGGTGTCGGTCGAGATGTGATGGGCGCCCAACTGGCGGGCCCGGCGGTTGACTTGGCGGGCAAGCTCGCCCTTCGACCAGCCGCTGCGCACGAACCACGAGGTGAGCAGCTCATTGGGACGCTTGTCGCCGTTCGCCGCGCTGCCGGCGCCCGTTCCGCTTCCGCCGTTGCCGCTCACTGGAACGCCCCCATCCCTGAGACCACTTGTCGCTGAGTGCGCCAAGCCCTATCAGAATGCCGGTAAATACGGCTTCCTGTCCGACGGTTGTCACCCTTCGAACGGGATACCGACTTGCCTCCGGCATACCCACGAGTGCATGTGCCCCCAGGACTCGTGCACTCAAAGTAATCCTACGATCACCCCTCCAGCCATGGCGATCCCGGAAACGCCACCATTCGCCACCCCTTCGAATGAACTCACGGTCGCCCACACGCGATTCACTTGACATAGGACGGCCGGGAGTGGGCGGAGCGGTGCACTCAGGGGCGCACGCCGCCGGGCGCACCACCGGGGGCGCATCCGGGCGCGGGGTGGACGTTCGACGTACCGCTCAGGTCACTTTCCGTACCCGTCTCGTAACCACCGGTGTGCTGGACCCGTTGGAGGGGGCATGGGCTTCACGATCGGCAGTAGTCGGGGCATTCGCGACATCCGCCCCTCCTCGCGCCGCCGCGGCCGCTCGTCGGAGTGCACCGCCGTGGCAGAGTTCACCGGCCTGTGGGGCTGGGACGTGGTCCCGGGCGCCCGGGCCGCCGCGGGCGCCTGTTCCTGCGGCCACTCCGACTGCCGGGCGCCGGGCGCGCACCCGCTGGACTTCGCGCCGGAGGTGCCCGCGGGCGCGACGCTGGACGAGGTGACCGGCGCCTGGTCCGAGTTCCCGGGCGCCTCGGTGATGCTGCCGGTCGGCCGGGCCTTCGACGTGATCGAGGTGGCCGAGCCCGCGGGGCGCCGGGCGCTGGTCCGCCTGGAGCGCATGGGCCTCCCCCTCGGCCCGGTCACCGCGACTCCCGAAGGCCGCGCCCACTTCTTCGTCGCTCCCGGCGCCGCCGCCGAACTCCCCGAACTCCTCTACCGCATGGGCTGGGACGACCCGACCTCCCTGGACCTGCGCGGCCTGGGCCCGGGCACGTACATCACGGCGCCCTCTTCGGACCGGGGCGGCCTGGGCCCGGTGCGCTGGCTGCGCCCACCGGCCCTGGACTCGGCGACGAAGCCGCCGGCGGCGCGACTGCTGCTGGGGACGCTGGCCTACGTCGCGCATCGGTCGCGGGCGTAGGCGCACGGGCACCGAAAAGCGAAGTGCCCGCTCCCAACTGCACCTTGGGGGCGGGCACTTCTTCGCGGGTACGACGTCCTACTCTCCGATCAGCGCATCCACGAACGCTTCCGGCTCGAACGGCGCCAGGTCGTCCGCGCCCTCACCGAGCCCCACCAGCTTCACCGGCACCCCCAGCTCCCGCTGGACCGCCACGACGATGCCGCCCTTGGCGGTGCCGTCCAGCTTGGTCAGCACGATGCCCGTGATGTCCACGACCTCGGCGAACACCCGCGCCTGCACCAGGCCGTTCTGCCCGGTCGTCGCGTCCAGCACCAGCAGCACCTCGTCGAGCGGCGCCTGCTTCTCCACGACGCGCTTGACCTTGCCGAGCTCGTCCATGAGGCCGGTCTTGGTGTGCAGCCGCCCGGCGGTGTCGATCAGCACGACGTCGGCGCCGATCTCCTTGCCCTCCTTCACCGCGTCGAAGGCGATGGAGGCGGGGTCGCCACCCTCGGGCCCGCGCACGGTGTGGGCGCCGACCCGCTCGCCCCAGGTCTGCAGCTGATCGGCGGCGGCGGCACGGAAGGTGTCCGCGGCGCCGAGGACGACGGACTGGCCGTCGGCGACGAGCACGCGGGCCAGCTTGCCGGTGGTGGTGGTCTTGCCGGTGCCGTTGACCCCGACGACCATCACGATGCCGGGCTTGGAGGCCGCCGGCTCGGTCTTCACCGTGCGGTCGAAATCGGTGCCGACCAGCTTGAGAAGCTCCTCGCGCAGCAGACCGCGCAGCTCCTCGGGGGTCCGGGTGCCGAGCACCTTCACGCGCTCGCGCAGGCCCTCGACCAGCTCCTGGGTGGGGGCGACGCCGACGTCGGCGGTGAGGAGGATGTCCTCGATCTCCTCCCAGGTGTCGTCGTCGAGGTGCTCGCGGGACAGCAGGGTCAGCAGGCCCTTGCCGAGCGCGTTCTGTGAGCGGGAGAGACGGGCGCGCAGCCGCACCAGGCGGCCGGCGGTGGGCTCCGGGACCTCGATCTCGGTCGGCGGGAGCTCTTCGACGACGGGCGGTTCCTCGACGGCGACTCCGGTCGAGCCGTCGGGCAGGTCCACCTCCTCTATCGTCCGGCGCGGTTCGTCGCGGGGCGTCTCGGCCTCGTCGCCGACGTGCGGCTCGGCCGGAGGGGCGGTGATGTCGGGCGCTGCGGGAGGCGGCGGGGGCAGCGGCTTCTTGCGTCGGCTGCCGACGACGAGCCCGCCGAGCACACCGAGCACGACCACGGCGATGACTACAGCAAGGATGACGGTTTCCATAACCCGACCAGTATCAGTCATGGCCCCCGGGCAGACCCAGCCTGTACTTTCCTCCAAGCGCAAAAGGCCCCGAAGTGTATCAATTCGAGCGAACCCGGCCGTGGCGTGCGGACTCGGCTCCTGGCAGGCAATCGCCGGCGGCGTCGCGACGCCGATCGCCCCCCGGCCCCGGGCCGATCGCCCCGCATGGCCCGGTCGGTCCGGTCCGTGCCGCCCGGCACACCGCCGCACCTACGCCGGCAGGGCCACGGCCATGGTGATCTGACGCCTCGTCAGCTAACGTCCCCCTCCACCGCCGGAACCCGCGTGAAGGGGGACCCCCATGCCCGTCACGGTCGTCCGCTTCAACCTCGTCGAGCCAGCCGCCACCCCCGCCTCCCTGCGCGCCCGCTACCAGGCCGCCCTGGAGATGGCCGCGTACGCCGACGAACACGGCGTCACCACCGTTCAGACCGAGGAGCACCACGGCGTCGCGAACAACTGGCTCCCCTCCCCCTTCGCCTTCGCGGCAGCCGTCTTCGGCGCCACCCGCCGCATCGCGGTCACCGTCTCGGCGGTCATCGGCCCGCTCCACGACCCGCTGCGGCTGGCCGAGGAGATCGCCGTCCTCGACCTGCTGAGCGGCGGCCGCCTGGTGACGGTCGCCGGGATCGGGTACCGGCCCGAGGAGTACGCCCTGTTCGATGTGGAGTGGAAGCGGCGCGGCAAGCTCCAGGACGAGCTGCTGGAGACGCTCCTGAAGGCGTGGACCGGCGAGGAGTTCCCGTACCGCGGCCGTACGGTACGCGTCACCCCGCGCCCCTTCACCGACCCGCACCCCCTCCTCCTGGTCGGCGGCTCCTCGAAGGCCGCCGCCCGCCGGGCCGCCCGCCTCGGCCTCCCCTTCTTCCCCAGCGCCCACCTGCCGGAGCTGGAGGCGTACTACAAGGAGCGGCTCGTCGAGTACGGCACCGAGGGGTGGACGATGATGCCGGCCGCCGAGACCCCGCTGCTGCACATCGCCGAGGACCCGGACGAGGTGTGGGCCGCGCACGGAGAGCACTTCCTGCACGAGGCGCGGACGTACGCCTCCTGGCAGTCGGGGGACATCCGGTCCGCCGTGAAGTCGGCGGCGACGAACGTGGCGGAGCTGCGCGCCGAGGGCGTGTACCGGGTGCTGACGCCGGAGGAGTGCGTGGCGCTGGGGCACGACAACTACGTACTGCATCCGCTCGCCGGGGGGATGCCGGTGGCGGAGGGGTGGCGGAGTCTGCGGTTGTTCGCGGAGCGGGTGCTGCCGGCCCTGGCGGACTGAGCGCCGCGGACACACCGCCGCCCCGGCTCGGACAGTGGCCGAGCCGGGGCGGCGGCGGGATACGAGGAGAGGGGGCAGCGGGGACTTGGCCCCTCCTCCTCGGGAACGGGGTGGGCTCAGCCCATCTCCTCCAGCGCCTTGCCCTTCGTCTCCTTGACGTACTTGAGGACGAACGGGATGGAGAGCGCGGCGAAGACCGTGTAGATCACGTAGGTCACGGACAGGTTCCAGTCGGCCAGCGACGGGAAGCTCGCGGTGATGGCCCAGTTGGCGATCCACTGCGCGGAGGCGGCGACGCCCAGGGCGGCGGCGCGGATGCGGTTCGGGAACATCTCACCGAGGAAGACCCAGACGACGACGCCCCAGGACAGGGCGAAGAAGAGGACGAAGACGTGGGCCGCGATCAGCGCGGTCCAGCCCTGGGCGGCCGGGAGCTTGCCGTCGACCAGGTCGTAGGAGAACGCCCAGGCCTCCAGCCCCAGACCGATCACCATGCCGACCGAGCCGATGAGGGCCAGCGGCTTACGGCCGACGCGGTCGACGAAGATCATGGCGATCACGGTGCCGATGATGTTGATGATCGACGTCGTGAAGGAGTAGAAGAACGAGTCCGTCGGGTCGACGCCGACCGACTGCCACAGCGTCGAGGAGTAGTAGAACGCGACGTTGATGCCGACGAACTGCTGGAAGACCGACAGGCCGATGCCGACCCAGACGATCGGCTTGAAGAAGAAGCCGCCGCCGAGCAGGTCCTTGAAGGTGGACTTGTGCTCGCTGTGCATGCCGTGCTCGATCTCGGCCACGCGGGCGTCGAGGTCGACGTTCTCCCCCTCGACCTCCTTGAGGATCTCGCGGGCGCGGTCGTGCTTGCCGACGGAGATGAGGAAGCGCGGGGACTCGGGGATGGCGAAGGAGAGCAGGCCGTAGAGGACGGCCGGGATCACCATGACGCCGAGCATGACCTGCCAGGCCTCCAGGCCCATCAGCTTGCCGCGCTGGTCGCCGTCGGCGGCGTTGAGCAGCCCCCAGTTGACCAGCTGCGAGATGGCGATGCCGATGACGATCGCGGCCTGCTGGAAGGAACCGAGGCGGCCGCGGTAGGCCGGCGGGGCGACCTCGGCGATGTAGGCGGGGCCGATCACCGAGGCCATGCCGATGGCGAAACCGCCGACGACGCGCCAGAGGGCGAGGTCCCACAGGGCGAAGGGCAGTGCGGAACCGACGGCGCTCACGGTGAACAGTACGGCCGAGATCTGCATGCAGCGGATGCGCCCGATGCGGTCGGCGATCCGTCCCGCGGTCGCGGCGCCGATGGCGCAGCCGATCAGGGCGATGGCGATGACCTGCGCCAGCGCCGCCGAACCGATGTCGTACCGGTCCCGGATGGCCTCGACGGCGCCGTTGATCACGGAGCTGTCGTAGCCGAAGAGGAATCCGCCCATCGCGGCGGCCGCCGCGATGAAGATGACGTGCCCGAGATGATCAGGGTGAGCCGTTCTGGCTCCTGACTGGGACGCCTGCGCTGTGCTGGTCACGTTCAACTCCTAAGGCCATCGGCAACGCTGCCTGAAGGCAAGAACAACGATGCAGACCCTATGCCTTCAAGTTATGAAGTCAACAGAAGAAGCGATGTGAGAAAACAGGCACCCGTGAGGACCTTGAGTTCAAGGATTGAAGATTTGGAGACCGGGTAGACGGGCAGGTCGGGGACGGCTAGCGCAGCCGCTGGCTGATGACCTTCGAGACGCCGTCGCCCTGCATGGAGACGCCGTACAGCGCGTCGGCGACCTCCATCGTCCGCTTCTGATGCGTGATCACGATGAGCTGCGAGGCCTCTTGCAGCTCCTGCATGATCCGGATCAGTCGCTGAAGGTTGGTGTCGTCGAGCGCGGCCTCGACCTCGTCCATGACGTAGAACGGACTCGGCCGGGCCTTGAAGATCGACACCAGCAACGCTACGGCGGTGAGCGAACGCTCGCCACCGGAGAGCAGGCTGAGCCGCTTGACCTTCTTGCCCGGCGGACGCGCCTCGACGTCCACGCCCGTGGTGAGCATGTTGTCGGGGTCGGTCAGGATGAGCCGCCCCTCGCCCCCCGGGAACAGCCGGCTGAAGACGCCCTCGAACTCCCGGGCGGTGTCCCGGTAGGCCTCGGTGAAGACCTGCTCGACGCGCTCGTCGACCTCCTTCACCACCTGGAGCAGGTCGGCGCGGGTCTTCTTCAGGTCCTCCAGCTGCTCGCTGAGGAACTTGTGGCGCTCCTCCAACGCCGCGAACTCCTCCAGGGCGAGCGGATTGACCTTGCCGAGCTGCTGGTACGCCCGCTCGGCGGCCTTCAGCCGCCGCTCCTGCTCCGCCCGGTGGAACTGCTTGGGCTGGTTGCGCGGATGCTCCGGGTCATCCGGCAGCTCCTCGCCCTCGGCGGGCGGGGAGGGCGGTACGAGCTGATGGGGCCCGTACTCGGAGACGAGCCCGGCCGGTTCGACCCCCAGCTCCTCCAGCGCCTTGGTCTCCAGCTGCTCGATCCGCATCCGCTTCTCGGCGCCGAGCACCTCGCCGCGGTGGACGGAGTCGGTGAGCTTGTCCAGCTCGGCCTTGAGGTCGCGGCCGGTGGCGCGCGCGGCCGTGAGCTCCTGCTCCCGCAGGGCCTTGGCGGCCTCGGCGGCGGTCCGCTCGGCGTCCGCGCGCCCGAGCGACACCTCGACGTGCGCGAGCAGCTGCCGGGCACCGGAGGCGACGGCCTCCGCGACCGCGGCCTCGTGCCGCAGCCGCGCCCGCCGCTGCTCGGCACGCGCGCGTGCGTCGCGCTCCGCGCGGGCGGCACGGTCGAGGGAGTCGGCCCGTCCGGCCAGTCCCTTGACACGTTCCTCGTGCGTACGGACCTGGAGCCGGGCCTCCATCTCGGTCTGCCGGGCATTGGCACCGTCGGCGGCGAGCCGGTCCCGTACGGCGGTGTCCGGCTCCTCCTCGACGGGCATCTCCTCGGCGACGGCGAGCCGCTCGGCGAGTTCCTCGACGTCCTGGAGGGCCTTGTCCAGCGCGTCCTGCGCGCGGGCGGCGGCCGCGGTCGACCGCTCGGCCTCCCCCGCGGCACCCTTCGCCTGCCCGGCAAGGCGACCGAGCTGCTGGGCGACGGCGGACTTCTCCCGGTCGGCGGCGCGGCGGCGCTCGGTCAGTTCCTCGACGAGCGCGGTGCTTTCCTTGCGCCGCTCCGCTGCCGCGTGCTGGGCCTCGGTCAGCACCTCGCACTGCACGGCCAGCTCTTCCAGCTCGGCGGCCGCCTCGTCCACCGACGCCTGTACTTCCAGGAGGCTGGGGGCGCCCGCGGAACCGCCGTGGGCGAAGTGGGCGCCGAGGAGGTCGCCTTCGGCAGTGACGGCGGTGAGGTGGGGGTTGGCGTAGACGAGGTCCTCGGCGTCTTCGAGGGTGCTGACGACGACGATGCCGTGGAGCAGGCGGCGCACGGCCGGCATGAGGTCGGAAGGGCCGCGGACGAAATCCGCCGCGTGCTGCTGTCCGGCGACTGCGGGCGCATCGTGGCTGGTCGCGCAGTTCCCATCGCCCCTTGGCCGCGTTTCCGGAGCGCCTGCCAACAGGAGTGACGCTCGTCCGCCGTCCTGCTTGCGCAGCAGGCGGATGGCGTCCGCCGCCGCGGACGGGGAGGTGACCGCCAGGGCATCCGCCGCCGCGCCGAACGCCGCCGCCAACGCGACCTCGTAGCCCGGCGTCACACTCAGCAGCTCCGCCGCCGGGCCCAGCAGGCCGCTGAGGCGGTCCTTCGCGCCCAGCAGTATTCCCGTCCCGTCCTTTCTCCGCAGTCCCAGCGCCAACGCCTCGTGCCGGGCCTGCGTCGCCGCCCGCTTCCGCTCCGCCGCCGTCGCCGCCTCCCGTGCGGCGGCCAGCGCGGCCTCCGCCTCGGCGAGTGCCGCCTTCGCCGCGTCATGCTGTTCGGCGAGCTCCGCATCCCCGGCATCAAGCCCGTCGACCTCGGCCTTGAGCGTCTCGTACTCCTCCTGCGCGGCGACGGCCCGTTCCTGGGCCTCGTCCCGTGCTGCGGCCAGGCGGTCGATCTCGGCCTGGGCGGCGGCGGCACGTGAACGGGCCGCGTTGACCTGGCCGTTGAGGCGGGCCAGGCCCTCGCGGCGGTCGGCGATGGCGCGGGCCACGTCCTTCAGACGCCGCTCCTCCTGCACGAGCTCGCGTTCCAGGTCGGCGCGGTGGGCGACCGTGTCCTCAAGGGCTCGCTCGGCCGCTTCCAGGGCCGCCTCCAGCTCGGCCTCCTGCTCGCGGATGCGGGCGGCCTCGCGCTCCATGTCCTCGGGGTCGCGGCCCCGCCGTTCCTCGGGCGGGGCGGAGGTCGCGCTCTTCACGCGCGCGTCGGCGAGCGAGATGGTGCCGCGCACCCGCTCGGCGAGCTGGGAGAGCTCGTACCAGGTCTGCTGGGCGCGCTGGAGGCGTGGCGTGAGCTGCCGTACCTCGTCCTCCAGGAGCGCCTCGCGCTGGAGGGCCTTCTTCAGCTCCTGCTCGGCGGTCTCCTTGCGTTCCTTCAGCGCGGCCTCGTCGGCGACCTCGGTCTTGAGGGCTTCGCGCAGTCGTACGAGGTCGTCGGCGAGCAGCCGCAGCCGGGCGTCGCGCAGGTCGGCCTGGATCACGGCGGCCCGGCGGGCCACCGCCGCCTGGCGGCCGAGGGGCTTGAGCTGCCGGCGCAGTTCGTCCGTGAGGTCCTGCACGCGCGCGAGGTTGGCCTGCATCGCGTCCAGTTTGCGGAGGGCCTTCTCCTTGCGCTTGCGGTGCTTGAGGACGCCCGCGGCCTCTTCGATGAAGGCGCGGCGGCCCATGGGGTCGGCGTGCAGGACGGAGTCGAGCTGGCCCTGGCCGACGATGACGTGCATCTCGCGGCCGATGCCGGAGTCGGAGAGGAGCTCCTGGATGTCGAGGAGGCGGCAGGTGTCGCCGTTGATCTGGTACTCGCTGCCGCCGTTGCGGAACATGATCCGCGTGATGGTGACCTCGGCGTACTCGATGGGCAGTGCCCCGTCGGAGTTGTCGATGGTCAGGGACACCTCGGCGCGGCCCAGGGGCGGGCGGCCGGTGGTGCCGGCGAAGATGACGTCCTCCATCTTGCCGCCGCGCAGCGACTTGGCGCCCTGCTCGCCCATGACCCAGCTGAGGGCGTCGACGACGTTGGACTTGCCCGAGCCGTTCGGTCCCACGACGCACGTGATGCCCGGCTCGAACCGGAGCGTGGTCGCCGAGGCGAACGACTTGAACCCGCGGAGGGTCAGGGCCTTGAGGTGCACGCCGCTGGACTCTACCTTCCGGGGTTGTCTCACTCCATGAACGCGCGGTTGCCCGCGGTTTCACCGATGAACGTGCAGGGCACATCAAACGTTAAAGAGGTGAGGGGAGCGCCGGGGGAAAGAAAGAAGGGACGCCGAAGCGTCCCTTGCAACTCTGACAACTTAGCGGTTGACACGGGCAGCCCAACCACTGCTTGTCGTGGTGCGATGCAGTGATCAGGTGAGCGCAGGCTCCGCCTGGTGTGCGTCGATGCTCTCCAGAAGCGAGTCCTGAGAAGCGGCAGCCGCGAGCGCGTCGTTCTCGGCCTGGATCCGTACGAGCTCGGATTCGAGGTCCTGTACGCGCTGCTGGAGCCGTCGCATCTCGGCAATGAGTCGCGGGTCGGAGCCGCCGACGTAACCGAGAAGCGCCTTTGCCATGATGGATGGTCCTCCACACTGAGTGACCGACCGAAGCGGTGTGGGTCGTGAGGGATTCGCACCCGCGATGCTTGGCACTGTTGAGTTCCTGCTGCCGTTCAACCATGCCAAACAGCTAAGGTGCGCGGGGTGTATTCAGCGTCTCACCAAAAAGTTTGACGGTCAACACGATCACGCCCCGTATTGGCGGGCAACCCCGGGCGCGCGGCCGGGAAACGGCGGCGCTGCGACTCCTGCGGGGCCCTCGGGGGCGTGGCGATCATCCTTAAGTGCGGAGCCTCCCACGAGAACCCCTTCTTGGCAACCACCAGCACCTTTCTGCTCCGGGCAGCTGCCGGAGGCATGTCCTTCCGCCTCCACCGGGGGTGGTTTACAGAACCGGTTCACCGGATGGCGAAGCCGTCGTACCCCCCGCGGGGTGTGTCCCAGATCTCGGTGACGCCGTCCACGCGTCCGGGCGTGTCGTCACCCAGAAGCCAGGCGAGGAGTCCCTCGCAGCGCTCGCGCGGGCCCTCGGCGACCACTTGGACCCGTCCGTCCCCCAAATTGAGAGCAAAACCACTCAGCCCGCCGAGCTCCAGGGCCTTGGCCCGCGTGAACCAGCGGAAACCCACACCTTGGACGCGTCCGCGCACCCAGGCGACCAGTCGTACATCCTCGCTCATGGGTGCAACCTAACCAACCAATGTCTCTCGGGGCGCTCCCTCCCCTGGCGCCATGCGGTACCGTCCCCTGCCAATGAATCTCATACGAAACTCACTCGATCGTGTGAGTTTTGTGAGTTCGGTCCGACCGCCGGGGACGAGTCGGCCACAAAGGACGAGGAAGGCCAGGACACATGGGACGCCACCGACGCTCCGCCGCCGGCCGCGCCGCCACGGGCCGCGCCACGGGGGTCACGGAAACAGACGGCTCGTACCCGAGCGGCTACGACCCGCAGCACTCGTACGGCTTCGACGAGCAGCACTTCGACGGACAGCACTCGTACGGCATCGACCGGCAGTTCTCGTACGACTTCGAGGCCGACGCCCGGGGGCCGCACACCGGCGAGTACCCCACGGTCGGCATCGCGCCCTATCTGAACCCCGAGGCGCACGCCCGCAGCGAGGCCTACCTCTACGCGACGGACGACGAGTACGCCCAGGTCGCCGGAGCCACCAGCACCGCCATGTTCCCGAGCGAGGGCTTCTCGCCGGACGGCGGAGCGCGGCGCGGGGGCTCCCGGCGCCGGCGCAAGAAGAAGGTCGTGACGCCGGTCAGGACCGGGCTGCTCGGAGTGTCAGCGGCGGTCGCCATCGGCACTGTCGCGGTCGCCACCGGTGTGGTGCCGGGCCTCGACACCTACAAGCTCGGCGGCGGCAGCGGCGGCGACAAGGTGCAGGCCGCGGACACCCCGACCAACTCGGCCACCGAGCAGGGCGGCACGTCCGGCAGCGCCGACGACGGCCGGGACGACGAGGCGGCCAGCCGCGGCGGTGAGCGCACGGCCTCGCCGGCGCCGTCCGCCTCGACCGCGGCACCGACCGAGAAGCCGACCGAAAAGCCGACCGAGGAGCCCACGAAGGAACCGGCCAAGGAGCCGGAGGCGACGCCGTCGAAGACGGCCACCAAGGCGCCGCAGAGCAGCACCGCTCCGGGCATCACCGTGTCCGCGGAGGCGCAGGCCGAGGCCGAGGTGCTGAAGCTCGTCAACGAGGAGCGGGCCAAGGTGGGCTGCAGCGCGGTCTCCGCGAACAGCGCGCTGGGCAAGCTCGCCGAGGACTTCAGCGACGCCATGGCCGCCCAGGGCTTCTTCGACCACACCGACCCCAGCGGCAACACCCCCTGGGACCGGGCCGAGGCGGCGGGCATCACCGGCCTCGGCGGCGAGAACATAGCCCGCGGCCAGGCCGACGCCGCCGCGGTGATGGAGGCCTGGATGAACAGCCCCGGCCACAAGGCGAACATCCTGAACTGCGACTTCAAGACGCTGGGCGTCGGAGTCCACTTCGGGACCGGCGGCCCCTGGTGGACGCAGGACTTCGGCTACTGATCGCGAGCTCGACGAAGGGGGCTCCCGTCCGGCGACCGGACGGGAGCCTCCTTCGCGTTGCGTCAGCCCTCACGCCGCGACGGCGGTGCGCCCCTGGGTGAACACCTTCGCCGTCTCGGCCAGCCGACGGCCCAGGTGCTCGGCGGTCGCCACGTCCGCCTTGTGGACGCCGTCCGGGCCCTCGTCGACGTTGGTCTGCGCGGCGGCACCGGCGAAGACGCCGAGGCGGTTGAGGTCGTGCTCGGAGCCCTCGCTGTTGTTCCAGCCCGGGTGCAGACCGAGGTTGATCCAGTGCATGCCGTGCTGCGCGGCGAGGATCTGGAAGAACTGCAGGGTGTGCAGCTTGTCGCCGCTCTTGGAACCGGAGTTGGTGAAGCCGGCGGCCAGCTTGTCCTTCCAGTCCTGTCCGAACCAGCGCTTGGAGGTCGCCTCGGCGAAGACGTGGAAGGGGCCGGAGGCGGTGCCCATGTAGGTCGGGGAGCCGAAGACGATCGCGTCGGAGCGGTCGAGGGTGGCCCACTCCTCGTCGGTGATCTCGGCGACGTTGATCAGATGCACCTCGGCCCCGGCGTCCTGCGCACCGGCACGGACGGCCTCGGCGAGGACGGCGGTGTGGCCGAAGCCGGAGTGGTAGGCGACGGAAACGACAGGGGTGGTCATGATGCTTACTCCTGAAATGAGCAGTTCACTGGCGATGAGGAAAGGTAAGCACTAACTTTTAGTTAGCGCAACCTCCGGGTTGGCGCTGCGTTCGAGTACGCTTGAGATATGGACATCACGCAGGAGCGCACGGCGGACCGGGATCTGCCCTTCGACGTGTTCGCCAAGGCCTGCCCCTCGCGCGGCACGCTGGAGCACATCACCGGCCGTTGGGGCGCACTCACGCTCGGCGCGCTGCACGAAGGCTCCCTGCGCTTCAACGAGCTGCGCCGCCGCGTCGACGGGGTGAGCGAGAAGATGCTGTCGCAGACCCTGCACGCACTGGAGCGCGACGGCCTGGTGCACCGCGAGGCGCAGCCCACCAACCCGCCCCGCGTGGACTACGAACTGACGCCGCTGGGCCACGAGTTGGCCACCCGGCTGCTCGGCCTCATCCACTTCCTGGAGGGCCGGATGGACGACGTGCTCGACGCACGTCAGCGCTACGACGAGACGCGCGGCGCCCTCTGACACTTCGGGCAGAAGTAGCTCGACCGGTTCATCCACGGCCGCCGGCGCATCGGCGTACCGCACCGCTTGCAGGGCAGGCCCTCACGGCCGTACGCGTCGAGTGAGCGGTCGAAGTAGCCGGACTCGCCGTTGACGTTGACGTACAGGCTGTCGAAGCTGGTGCCGCCGACCGCGAGGGCCGCGTTCATCACATCCCTTACATGGCCCAGGAGTTCGGCCGTGCGCGGGCGCGTGAACCCGGCGGTCGGGCGTTCGTAGTGGATGCGGGCGCGCCAAAGCGCCTCGTCCGCATAGATGTTGCCGACGCCGCTGATCAACGACTGATCCAGCAGGGCCCGTTTGATGGTGCTGCGCTTGCGGCGGAGGTTCTGGTGGAAGGCCTCGTCGTCGAAGAGCGGGTCCAGCGGATCGCGGGCGATGTGCGCGATGACGTCGGGCAGGCCGTCCTCGGTGTTGTCGTGCAACGACAGTCCGCCGAAGGTGCGTTGGTCGACGAAGCGGAGCTCGGTGCCGAGGCCGTCGGCGAAGCGGACGCGGATGCGCAGGTGCTTCTCCTCGGGTGCCTCGTGCGGCTGGACCAGGAGCTGGCCGCTCATGCCGAGATGGGCGAGGACGGACTGGTTGGTGTCCTCCAGGGGCAGCCACAAGTACTTGCCGCGGCGGCTGGGGACGCCGATGCGGTGGCCTTTGAGGCGGTGCGTGAAGTCGTCGGCACCGGCGATGTGGCGGCGCACCGCGCGCGGGTGCAGCACCTCGGCCTCGGCGACGGCACGATGGGCGACCCACCGCTCCAGACCTCGTCGTACGACCTCTACCTCGGGCAACTCGGGCATCGCATCCCCCGGTGTATGAGCCGAGCGCCCGCCCCGGGGCGGGACGGGCGCTCGGCGTACTGCGCTGTACTTGTCAGGCGGAGGCGGACGCCTCGTCGGCACCCGCGGCGGCCTCGGCGGCCTTCGCGGCGGCCTTGGCGCGCTCGTCCGCCGCGGCCCGGATGGACCGCCAGGCGGACTCGGCGGCCTGCTGCTCCGCCTCCTTCTTGCTGCGGCCGGTGCCGGTGCCGTACGAGACGCCTCCGACGCGGGCGGCAGCAGTGAAGGTCTTCTCGTGGTCGGGGCCGGTCTCCGAGACCTGGTACTCGGGGACGCCGAGCCCTTCGGTCGCGGTGAGCTCCTGGAGACTGGTCTTCCAGTCCAGGCCGGCACCGAGGTTGGAGGACTTCTCGATCAGCGGGTCGAAGAGCCGGTGGACGAGTTCGCCCGCCGCGTCCAGACCCTGGTCGAGATAGACCGCGCCGATCACCGCTTCGAGGGTGTCGGCGAGGATGGACGCCTTGTCCCGGCCGCCCGTGCCCTCTTCACCGCGGCCGAGCCGGATGAAGGAGCCCAGGTCGAGCCCGCGGCCGACCTCCGCCAGCGCACGAGAATTGACCACCGCGGCCCGCAACTTGGCCAGCTGGCCTTCGGGCAGGTCGGGGTGGGTGCGGTACAGCGTGTCCGTGACCACGAGGCCGAGGACGGAGTCCCCGAGGAACTCCAGGCGCTCGTTGGTCGGCAGACCGCCGTTCTCGTACGCGTAGGACCGGTGGGTCAGCGCACGCACCAGAAGGGCGGACTCGAGCTTGTACCCGAGCCGCCCTTCCAACAGCGTGTGGGACGAGGCCGTGTTCTCCGCAGAGTTCTTCTTCGGCGTGGACACAGTGCCTCTCACCAGCCGCTCAGACCTCGAGGACCTGGCGCTTGTTGTAGGTGCCACAAGACGGGCACGCGATGTGCTGCTGCTTGGGCTCGTGGCAGCGCTCGCACGCAACCAGGGTGGGGACCGCAGCCTTCCACTGCGACCGGCGGTGGCGCGTGTTGCTGCGCGACATCTTCCGCTTCGGAACAGCCACGGCTACTTCTCCTGCTTCTCGTCGACGCCCGCTTCGGCGCCGCTCATCTCGTCCTTCTCGCCATCTTCGAGTGAACCGGCGAGTCCCTGCAGTGCCGCCCAACGGATGTCGACGGCGTCGTGGTGGTGGTCCGGGTCGTCCGCCAGCCGGGCTCCGCACTCGGAGCACAGGCCGGGGCAGTCGTCCTGGCACACCGGCTGCATCGGCAGGGCAAGCACCACCGCGTCACGCAGCACTGGTTCGAGGTCGAACAGGCCGTCCTCGAGAAAGAGCCTGTCCTCGTCGTCCTCGGCGTCGTCGTCGGGCTCCGTCGCTTTCGCGCGGCCCCGCTCGTCGGCGTCAGGGTACGAGAACATCTCCTGGAAGTCCGCTTCGAGAGCGAGCTCGAGCGGCTCCAGACACCTTACGCACTCCCCCTTCGCCTGTGCACGGGCGGTGCCTGTGACAAGCACCCCTTCCATGACCGACTCAAGGCGGAGTTCGAGCTCCACCGGGGCGCCTTCCGGCACTCCGATGACTCCCGCGATCCCGAGATCCTTGGGAGCGTCGATCTCGCGGGTCAGGCGCTGTTGCGCGCCGGGCCGCCGCCCCAGCTCGTGTGTGTCGAACACGAGAGGCTTGCGGTGGTCGAGGCGGGCGTTCAGGGCCATTCCTGCTTTCGATCTTCGAGCTCAGAGGGACGCTGCCCTTCGGTGTTCCCGGGCAGCGTTGATCGCGGACGTACGCGCGACCGAAGAGCCAGGATACTGGACCTTTCGCTCACGGCCCAATCCGGTGGTCCCTTACTGGCCGCGACCCTGTTCGTAGGCCCTCAGCTGCTCCGGCGTGATCATGCCGGTGTCGAAGAGGCTGGTCTCGTCGAGGGCGTACGACTGCTGGGCGTGCTGCGCCTGCTGGACCTGCTGCGCCTGTCCGGCGTCGTAGGGGGCCTGCTGGGTGTCGTAGCCCTGGTACGCGTACGGGTCGGCCTGCTGGTAGCCGTAGGGGTCCTGCTGCTGGGCGTAGGCCGGCTGCTGCGGGTAGCCGCCGTAGGTGTCCTGCTGCGGGTAGCCGTAGGCGGGCTGCTGGTCGTACTGCTGCTGTTGCGGTACGGCCGCGGCGGCCGAGGCGTCCTGCTCGGCCAGGGCCGCGAGGTCGGCGAGGTAGTCGGCGTCGCTGGAGTGCTGGACGGTGCTGTCGTCGTCGGCGAGGGCGCCGAGATCGTCGGTGGCGATCCGGCCGTGCAGCTTGGCGCGGCCCTTGCCGACGGCCTCCAGGGTCTTGGCGAGGACCGCCTCGAAGGCGCCGAGCTTGGTGTCGACGTAGGCGTCGGCGTCGCGGCGCAGGGTCTCGGGGTCGTGGCTGCGCTCGGGGGCGTCCTCGTCCTCGTAGCCCTGCTCGTCCAGGCCCGGGCCGGTGCCGAGGAGCTTCTCGCGGCCACGGCCGACCGAGCCGAGGGTCTTGGTGAGGACGACCTCGAAGTTGGCCAGCTTGGAGTCGACGTAGTCGTCGGCCTCGGCGCGGACCTCCTCCGCCTCCCGGCGGGCCTCGTTCAGGATGCGGTCGGCCTCGGCCTGGGAGCGGCGGGCGACCTCGGTGTCGGAGATCAGGGAGCCGCGCTCGGCGTGCGCGCCGGAGATGATCCGCTCGGCCTCCTGGCGGGCCTGCTCGACCATCGACTCGCGGTCGCCGATCAGCTCCTGGGCCTGGGCGAGGGAGTCGGGCAGAGCGGCCCGGACCTCTTCCAGCATGGCGAGCAGTTCGGCGCGGTTGACCACGCACGAGGCCGACATGGGCATGGACCGGGCGCCGGAGACCGCGGCGACGATCTCGTCGAGCTTCTTCTGCACGTCCACCGTGTGCTCGCCACTCTCTACCGATGTGTTGGAGACGGACGGGACGACTGTAGCCCCATCAGTCCTTGCGCAGGCGCTCGTTGAGGGCCCGCAGCACGACCGGCGGGACGAGGTGGGCGATGTCGCCGCCCCAGGTCGCGACCTCCTTGACGAGCGAGGAGGACAGGAAGCTGTAGGTGGGGTTGGTGGGGACGAACAGGGTCTCCACGCCGGACAGCCCGTTGTTCATCTGGGCCATCTGGAGTTCGTAGTCGAAGTCGCTGACCGCGCGCAGGCCCTTGACGATCGCGGGGATGTCGCGCTGCTTGCAGTAGTCGACGAGGAGGCCGTGGAAGGACTCGACCCTGACGTTGCCGTATTCGGCGGTGACCTCGCGGATCAGCTCGATCCGCTCGTCGACCTCGAACAGGCCCTTCTTGGACTTGTTGATCATCACCGCGACATAGACCTCGTCATACAGACGGGAGGCGCGGGAAATGATGTCGAGATGTCCGTTGGTGATCGGGTCGAACGACCCGGGACAGACGGCGCGGCGCACTTGAGATCCCTCGCTCTCCGGTCCGGTCATCGTGCGTCTTCGCACGTAGAGGCGGCGCGACCGTACCAAAACGTTCCCTCGCCGTAACGACGGGACCGGAGCGCTTCAAAACCCTCCGGCCACCCGAATTCCCCGCCTCTGGTGCTGCGCTCCACGGTGACGAGCGCCTCCGCCGCGAGCCAGCCCCCCGAGCGGAGTGTGAGGAGAATCTCCCGAAGATCGTGATCTGTGACTCGGTACGGCGGGTCGAGGAAGACGATGTCGTACGGCTCGGCCGACGCCGGTTGCTGAATGATCTGTTCCGCTTTGCCCGCCCGCACCTCGGCGCCGGGGAGGCCGATCGCCTTCACGTTCTCGCGGATGACGCGGGCGGCACGGGCGTCCGCCTCCACGAGGAGGGTGTGGCTCGCGCCGCGGGAGAGGGCTTCGAGGCCGACCGCGCCTGATCCGGCGTAGAGGTCCAGGACCCGTTCGCCCTCCAGGGGGCCGCCCAGGAGGGACTGCCAGGTGGAGAAGAGGCCCTCGCGTGCGCGGTCGGAGGTGGGGCGGGTGCCGGTCCCTGGCGGGACGGCCAGGCGGCGACCGCCGGCTGCGCCGGCGATTACGCGGGTCATCGTTGGTCCTTGTTTCGTGAGCGGCTTCAGGTTTCAGTGTGGCTGGTCGCGCCCGCGCGGCGGTAGCCGCATATGGATTACAGCCCCGCGCCCCTAGGGCGCCTTCCTCACCCCTTTTCCAAGTACTGCTCTCTCTCCTCGTCCAAGAGGGCGTCCAATGCCGTGCGCAGGCCCGGAAGGTTCGCCAGCTCCGGGTCGGCCTCCACCACCGCCACGGCCTCCTCCCGCGCCTCCGCGATGACCTCCTCGTCCTCGATGACGGCGAGGACCTTCAGGGAGGTGCGGGCGCCCGACTGGGCCTGGCCGAGGACGTCGCCCTCGCGGCGCTGTTCGAGGTCGATGCGGGACAGCTCGAAGCCGTCCAGCGTCGACGCCACCGCGTTCAGCCGCTGGCGGGCCGCGCTCGCCTCCGGCATCTCCGTGACCAGGAGGCACAGGCCCGCCGCGGAGCCGCGGCCCACCCGGCCGCGGAGCTGGTGGAGCTGGGAGACGCCGAAGCGGTCGGCGTCCATGATCACCATGGCGGTGGCGTTGGGGACGTTGACCCCGACCTCGATGACCGTGGTGGCGACCAGGACATGGGTCTCGCCGGCGGCGAAGCGGCGCATGACCGCGTCCTTGTCGTCGGGGTGCATACGGCCGTGCAGCACCTCGACCCGCAGGCCCTTCAGCGGGCCCTTGGTGAGCTGGTCGGCCACCTCCAGGACGGCCAGCGGCGGGCGCTTCTCCGCCTCGTCCTCGGCGGACCTGCGGGCCTTCTTGGGGTCGGCGGGTTCGTCGATGGCGTCGCCGATGCGGGGGCAGACGACGTACCCCTGATGGCCGTTCTCCACCTCCTCGCGCACGCGTTCCCAGGCGCGGGCCAGGAAGTGGGGCTTGTCGGCGGCCGGCACGACATGGCTGGCGATCGGGGAGCGGCCGGCCGGGAGCTGGTCGAGGACCGAGGTCTCCAGGTCGCCGAAGACCGTCATCGCGACCGTGCGCGGGATGGGGGTGGCCGTCATCACGAGGAGGTGCGGCGGCTGCTTGCCCTTACCGCGCAGCGCGTCCCGCTGCTCCACGCCGAAGCGGTGCTGTTCGTCGACGACGACCAGGCCGAGGTCATGGAACTGCACCTTGTCCTCGATCAGCGCGTGCGTGCCGATGACGATGCCGGCCTCGCCGGTGACGAGGTCGAGCAGTGCCTGCTTCCGCGCGGCCGTTCCCATGGACCCGGTCAGCAGCACCACCTTGGTGGCGTGCTCGGCGCCGCCGAGCATCCCGCCCTCGGCCAGCTCGCCCATCATCTCCACGATCGAGCGGTGGTGCTGCTGCGCGAGGACCTCGGTGGGCGCGAGCATGGCGGCCTGGCCGCCCGCGTCGACGGTGGCGAGCATGGCGCGCAGGGCGACCATCGTCTTCCCGCTTCCCACCTCTCCCTGCAGCAGCCGGTGCATCGGATGCTCGGTGGCCAGGTCGTCGAAGATCTCCTTGGAAACCTTCTGCTGGCCCTCGGTGAGGGTGAAGGGGAGGCGGTCGTCGAAGGCCGACAGGAGGCCGTCCGGCTGGGGGCGCCGGGCCACCGCCGGGAGCTGGGCGTCGGCGTGGCGGCGGCGGGCGAGGGCGACCTGGAGGACGAAGGCCTCGTCCCACTTGAGGCGGGAGCGGGCGTCCTCGATGTCGGCCTTGGTGTGCGGGCGGTGGATCTTGAGGAGGGCCTCGGGGAGCGAGACCAGGCCGCGGCCCTCGCGGAGGGAGTCCGGGAGCGGGTCGACCGCCTCCTGGGCGCTCGGCAGGACCGTCTGCACGGCCTTGCCGATCTTCCAGGACTCCAGCTTGGCCGTCGCCGGGTAGAGGGGAATCAGGGCGCCGGCCCAGGTCTCGACGGTCTCGTCCGAGTCGCCGCGCAGCAACTCGTACGCCGGATGCGCCAGTTGCAGGCGGCGGTTGAAGACGGAGACCTTGCCCGCGAACATCGCGCGGGTGCCCGGCAGGAGTTCCTTGTGGGGCTTGTGGACGCCGGCGCCGAAGAAGACCAGTTGGAGGCGGCCGTTGCCGTCCGTGATGGTCACTTCGAGGCGCTGGCCCTTGCCGCGCGGGGCCTTGGCGGAGGCGAAGGTGTGCAGCCGGGCGTCGGCGACCATCGCCACCACCGTGACGTGCTCGTCCATGGGGAGGTCGGCCAGGTGGGTGAGCTGGCCCCGCTCCTCGTATCTGCGCGGGTAGTGGTGCAGGAGGTCGCCGACGGTGTGCAGGCCGAGATGCTCGGCCATCACCTTCGCGGTGGGTGGGCCGAGCACCTTTTTCAGTGGTTCTTCGAGCGCGGGCACGAGATCCATTGCACACCACCCCACTGACAATGCCGTATACGTCTTGCGAAACCCCTGGTCAGGCGGGCTGTTCGGGCTCTAGGATGGCGCGCCTCCGGCCATCCCTCCGCGGTCACCGCCCCACCGGGACCGCCCGACCCCGCGCCGTAGACCGTCCCCCGCCCACGGCGCCGTTGCGATGGACTCCCAGACCTCACAGGCATCCCAGGCTTCCCCGTCACCGCACACCTTCCAGGTCGACCTGCGCGGTCTGGTGGACCTGCTCTCCCACCACCTCTACTCCAGTCCCAAGGTCTACCTCCGCGAGCTGCTCCAGAACGCCGTGGACGCCATCACCGCCCGGCGGGCCGGACAGCCGGGCGCCCCGGCGACGGTGCGGCTGTACGCCGAGGGCGGCACCCTGCGGGTCGAGGACTCCGGTGTGGGGCTCACCGAGACGGACGTGCACGACCTGCTGGCGACCATCGGCCGCAGTTCGAAGCGGGCCGAGGGCATCCAGGAGGTGCGGTCCGACTTCCTCGGGCAGTTCGGCATCGGGCTGCTCGCCTGTTTCGTGGTGGCCGAGCGGATCCGGGTCGTCAGCCGCAGCGCCCGTACGCCGGACGCGGCACCGGTGGAGTGGACGGCGAGCGACGACGGGTCGTACACCGTGCGCACCCTGGCGCCCGAGGCCCGGCCCGAGCCCGGCACCACCGTGCACCTGACGGCGCGGGCGGGGGCCGGGGAGTGGCTGGCGCCGGAGCAGGTCCTGCGGCTCGCGCGGGACTTCGGCGCGCTGCTGCCGTACGACGTACGCGTGAACGGCGAGGCGGTCACCGATCTGCCCGCGCCCTGGGACCGGTCGTACCCCTCCCCCGCCGGCCGGAGGGTGGCCCTGGCGCGGCACTGCCACGACCTGTTCGGGTTCACTCCGCTGGACTCGATCGAGCTGAACGTGCCGCTGGCGGGCGTCCGCGGGGTGGCGTACGTCCTGCCGTCGGCGGTCAGTCCGGCGCAGCGGGCCACGCATCGCGTCCACCTCAAGGGCATGCTGCTGACCGAGCGGGCCGAACAGCTGCTGCCGGACTGGGCGTTCTTCGTGCGGTGCGTGCTCGACACCGACAGCCTGCGGCCGACGGCCTCGCGCGAGGCGCTGTACGAGGACGAGACGCTGGCCGCGGTGCGGGAGGCGCTCGGCGAGCGCGTCCGGTCCTGGCTGACCGGGCTCGCGGCCGGGGACCCGGAGCGGCTGGCGGCGTTCCTGTCGGTGCACCACCTGGGGGTGAAGGCGCTGGCGCGGCACGACGCGGAGATGCTGCGCACGATGCTGCCGTGGCTGCCGTTCGAGACGACCGACGGGCAGCTGTCCCTGGAGGAGTTCGCGCGGCGGCACCCGGTCGTGCACTTCACGCGGACCGTCGAGGAGTTCCGGCAGGTCGCGCCGATCGCGTCCGCGCAGGGCATCGGGGTGGTCAACGGCGGTTACACCTACGACGGCGACCTGGTCCAGGCGCTGCCCTCGGTGCGGCCGGGGACGGCGGTGGCGGAGCTGGACGCGGACACCGTGACCGCGCATCTGGACGCCGTCGACCCGGCGGAGGAACTGGCGCTGGCCGGCTTCCTGGCCGCCGCGCGGGCCACGCTCGACCCGCTGGGCTGCGATGTCGTGCTGCGCGCCTTCCACCCGCTCACCGTGCCCGCGCTGCACCTGGACGACCGCGCGGCCCGCCACGAGCAGGCCCGCGCCGACGCCGAGGCGCAGGCGGACGACCTGTGGGCGGGCATCCTCGGCTCGCTGCGCGGCACCGCCCCGCGCGCGCGTCTGGTGCTCAACCACCTCAACCCGCTGATCCGGCGGATCAGTTCGCTGCGCGGACCGGAACTGATCGGCACCGCCACGGAGTCCCTGTACGGGCAGGCGCTGCTGATGGCGCAGCGGCCGCTCAGGCCCGCGGACTCGGCGCTGCTGAACCGGGCCTTCATCGGCCTGCTGGAGTGGGCCACGAACGGCGAGGAGGGGCACTGATGGGGGAGATCACGGACTTCGACGCACTCCGCCGGGCGATGGCGGAGAACGGCGAGCAGCCGGAGGGTCCCGCCCGCAACGCGCGCGCGGAGCAGCTGCTGGCCGAGGCGGAGAAGCTGAACATCCCGCTCGCCGTCATCGAAGCTCTCGGGCACCAGCTGAAGGTCTACAACTACAGCTCCGAGAAGGACAAGATGTTCGTCCCGTTCGCGCGCCTGCTGCGCATGTGGGACGAGCGGCCCGAGGACTTCGACGAGTACGAGACGCACTCGCTGCACTGGGTCTTCAAGTGGATGTCGTCCGGCATGCTCGACCAGCCGCACATCCCGCTCGCCTCGATAGAGAAGTGGCTCGGCGAGATGGAGCACCGCTACCGGCTCGCCGGGCACTCCGAACGGGCGGTGCGCAGCGTCGAGTTCACCGTCGCCGCGCATGTCGGTGACATCACGCGCGCGGAGCGGGCGTTCACCGCGTGGCTGGCCGCCGACCGGGACGCCATGGCCGACTGCCACGCGTGCGAGCTGAACGGGCAGGGCTGGTGGCGGGCCGAGCAGGGCCGGGACGGCGAGGCGCTCCGGCTGTGGGCGCCGGTCCTGGAGGGCGAGTTCACCTGCGCCCACGAGCCGCACGCGGTCCTCGCGTCCTCCCTGGTGCCGCTGCTGCGCCTGAACCGCCTGGACGAGGCGCGCGCCCACCATCTGCGGGGTTTCCGGCTGGTGCGGACCATGGAGAGCATGCGCACCGCGTACGCGCTCCACGTGGAGTTCTGCGCGCTGACCGGCAACGAGGCACGCGGCCTGGAACTGCTCGCCGAGCGCCCCGCGTACTTCACGGACACCGGGCATCCGCGCAGCAAGCTGGAGTTCCTGAGCGTGGTGGCGCTGCTCATGGACCGGCTGACCGCGCTCGGCCTGGGCGACCGGCAGGTCCCGGGACCGGCGGGCCGGTCCTGGACGGCCGCCGAACTCGCCGCACACGCGCGTGCGGAGGCCCTGGAGCTGGCCGGCCGGTTCGACCTGCGCAACGGCACGACCTACGTCAGCGACCGGGCACGCACGCGTATGGCGCAGGAACCGTTGGTGGAACGGCTGCCGTTGGGCGTGCGCTCGGCCCGCCCGACGACCACGCCCATCCCCCCTCCTCCGCCCGCCGCGCCGGAGACCGGCCGCCCCGGCCTCACCGCCCTGATCGCCGAGGCCCGCCGCCTGTCGGACGGCCTCCAGCCGAACGCCGTGGAGGCGTGGGCGGAGGTCGCGCGGGCGGCGGAGGGCGTCGAACTCGACCCGCGCGATCAGGCGGAGATCGCCGACCACCGGGCGATGGACCTCGGCCCCGAGGGCATCGACCTGTTCGAGCGCGCCGCCGAGCTGTACGCGCAGGCGGGCGACCCCGGAGAGGCCCTGGCGGCGCGCACGCGTGGGGCGTTCATGCGGGCCCTCGCCGGTGACGTGGACGAGGCGCTCGCGGCGGTCGCGGGACCGTACGACGAGGCGCTCGCCCTGTACGCCGACGACGGCACCGGCGTACGGCAGACGGCGTCGGTGCTGATGGGGCGGGCGCGGATCCTGCTGCGGCGGGTGCAGGTCGCCGAGGAGGCGGGCGCCCCGGAGGCCCGGGTCCTCGCCGACGCGGAGGCCGCCGCGCGGGAGGTGCTCGCGCTGGTCGGCGGGCGGGCCGGGGACGACGTACGGCTGGGTGCGCGGGCCGCGGAGGCGCGGGCGATGCTCGCGGAGCTGGCGGCGCACGCCGGCGACCTGCCGAAGGCGGCCGGGCTGTTCGCGCGCGCGGCGGAGGGATTCGTGGCGGCGGGGCTGCCCTGGTTCGCGGTGGAGTACCAGGCCCGGCTGGCCGGGCTCGCGCACCATCTCGGCGACATCCCGCAGGCCGAGCGGGCGTTACGGGCGGCCCTGGAGCACGGCGGGCCGTACCTGGAGGCCACGGGACACGCCCAGCTGCACCTCCAGCTCGCCGAGGTGCTGGGCGGCACGGGGCAGCCGGAGGAGGCCGCCGAGCAGGCCCTGGAGGCGGCGCACTGGGCCGACGAGGCCGGGGCCGGACCGACGCTCGGCGCGTGGGCTCGGCATCTGCTCGGCGGGTTCCTGCTGCGGCAGGGCCGGTGGGCCGAGGCGGCGGAGGTGCTGGAGTCGGCGCTGCCCGACCTGAGCGTCGAGACGCACGGCGACGGCGCGGTGGTCCAGGCGCAGTGGTGGCTGGGCGACTGCCTGAGCGAGCTGGGTGAGCACCGTGAGGCCGCCGAGTACCGCCTCCGGGCCGCCGAGCTCGCCCGGGAGTGGCCCGAACAGCAGGACCACGCCACGCTGGCCCACCTGGCCGGCGAGTCCCTCGGCCAGGCGGAGCTGCCCGAGGAGGCCGATCGGGCGTACGCGCGCGCGGGTGAGCTGTGGCGCGCGCTCGGTGACGTGCACGGTCTGGTCCGCTCGCTGCGCGCCCGCGCGTGGCTGGCGCTGCGCGCGGAGGGCGGGCAGGACGAGGCCCGGGAGCTGATGGCGGAGGCGGTGCGGGAGTGCGGGGAGGCGCTGGGCGCGGACTCCGTGGACGACGAGGCCCGGCAGCGGCTGGTCGCCGAACTCGGGGACACCCACCGGCAGTACGGCGACCTGCTCGCCCGTTCGGCCGCCGAGGACGCCGAGGACGAGACGATCCAGGCCGCCCTGGAGGACGCCCTGGCCCAGATGACCGAGGCCATCGTGGTGTTCGCCTCCCTCGGCGACGGGGCCCTGCACAGCCGCACCGGCGCCGAGCTCGCCGCGGGCTGGCTGGAGGCCGACCTCAGCCGCCCGGACCGCGCGGCGGCCCGCGCGCGTGCGGTGCTGGCGGCGTACGAGGCGTACGAGGCCCGCGGGGCGAATGAGTCGTACGAGGGCCACGACGCGTACGACGGCAGCGCGCCGGACGAGACGGCACAGGCCCGGCGCGCGGAGGCGGAGCAGATGCTCCAGGTGCTGGAGGACTAGCGGCACGTCCCGAGCAGGGGGCGGCTACTCGACGCCGATGAGGAGCAGCGCGCCCTGCCGTCCGCCCCGGTACACCACCGTGTCGACGGCGAGGTACGCCTCGCGCACGCGTGCTTCGAGGTGGTCGGCGATGGACTCGGGGGCGTCGTCGCCGAGGACCAGCGTCACGAGCTCGCCGCCGGCCGACAGCATGCGGTCCAGGACGGTCTCGGCGGCGGCGGTGACGTCCGAGCCGATCACCGCGACGTCGCCGTCGATGAGGCCGAGGATGTCACCCGCCTCGCAGATGCCGGCGAGCGTCCAGGACTGGCGTTCGGCGACGGCGATCTCGGCGTAGCGGGTGGCGCCGGCGGCCGAGGTCATCGACACGACGTCCTCGTCGAAGCGGCGCTCGGGCTCGTGCACGGCGAGCGCGGCGATGCCCTGGACCGCGGAGCGCGTCGGGATCAGCGCGACCCGGATGCCCTCGGTGCGGGCCTGCTCGGCCGCGGCGGCCGCGGTGTGGCGCAGGTCGGCGTCGTTGGGCAGCAGCACGACCTCACGCGCGTGGGCCCGTCGTACGGCCTCGACGAGTTCTCCGCTCGCGGGCGGCTCCCCGGGGCGCGCGAGCACGGTGGTGGCGCCGGCCTCGGTGTAGAGCCCGGCCAGGCCCTCGCCCGGCACGACGGCGACGACGGCCCGCTGCACCCGTTCGCGCGGCGGCCGCTCGCCCCCGCGCGTGTGCACGTCACCGACCCCGAAGTGCGTGATCCGGATCCGGTACGGCCGCCCGGCCTCGACGCCCGCCTCGACGGCCGCGCCCGCGTCGTCGACGTGCACGTGCACGTTCCACAGCCCGTCGCCGCCGACGACGACCAGGGAGTCCCCGAGGGCGTCGAGCCGGGTTTTCAGCCGCGCCACGGCCGCGTCCTCGGCCTCCAGGAGGTAGATCACCTCGAAGGCGGGCCCGCCGTCCTCCGCGGGGCCGTCGGCGCACTCGTCGACGGTGGGCGCGGGCGCCGCGCCGGAAACGGCGTCCACGCGCGCGTACGCGGAAGCGACCGCCGATCCCGGCACCGCCCTCGGCGCCTCCCCCGTGAAGGTCTCCACCAGCGCCCCCAGCACCGCCACCAGCCCCCGCCCCCCGGCGTCGACCACCCCGGCCCGCTCCAGGACGGCCAGCTGCCCCGGGGTCGCCGCGAGTGCCGCCCGTGCCGCTTCGTAGGCGGCCCGCGCGACCGCCCCGCAGTCGCCCAGGCTGCCCTCGACCGCGTCGGCGGCGGCCGAGGCAACGGACAGGACCGTGCCCTCCACCGGGTGGGCCACGGCCTCGCGGGCGGAGTCGGCGGCGCGCCGCAGGGCGAGGCGGAGACCGGAGCCGTCGGTGTGAGGCGCCTCACTGTCGTCGGCGAGGACCTGCGCCATGCCGCGCAGCAGCTGGGCGAGGATCGTCCCGGAGTTCCCGCGGGCGCCTATGAGGGCGCCGTGCGCCATCGCGCGGGCGGCGTCGGCCAGGGAGGGCTTGCCGCCCTCGTCGTAGGCGGTGAACACGGCCTCGACGGCGGTCACCGTCGACTCGACCGTCAGGTACAGGTTCGTCCCGGTGTCGCCGTCGGCCACCGGATAGACATTGATCGCGTCGATCTCCTCGCGCGCCCGCCCGAGCGCCTCCAGCGCGAGACCGCACCAGGTGCGCACCGCGAGAGCATCGAAGAATGTCTGCGGCACCTGCGCCACCTGCGCCTCCTTGGACTGCTGGACGTGGACGCAGCGTAGACCCCGGAAAGGTGTCCGCCGGAAGAGGGCCGGGAGCAGGGCCCTGAGCAGCCATGGTAGTTTCGTTCTACTGGCGCAGTCGTTGTATGCTGCTCCGGTTGCCCGATCCGATCGGGCCATTCCCCTGGCAGCGCCACTCAGATCTCTGATCCTACGATCTCGATCCCGGCTTGCCGGGATTCAACCGTAAGTGCATCTGAAGTCTTTGGAGTGACCCGTGGCTGCCAACTGCGACGTCTGCGGCAAGGGGCCGGGCTTCGGCAACAACATCTCGCACTCGCACCGCCGTACGTCCCGTCGCTGGAACCCGAACATCCAGCGCGTCCGTACTGTGGTCGGCGGGACGCCGAAGCGCGTGAACGCTTGCACCTCGTGCATCAAGGCCGGCAAGGTCTCGCGCTGACGCACAGCTAAGCGCGCGGCCACTGCTGGTTCGCTGCACAGAGCCGGTCCACCTCGGTGGACCGGCTTTTTGCCGTACCCGGAAGACGGCCCGGAAGACGGCCCAGAAGACGGTCGGGGCACTGCCCGGAATACACCCCGGGAGGACGACGCCTACCGGAACCGCCATCCATGATCGACCGGCCCGATCCCGCCGCCGAGTGCGAACCCGGCCCTGATCGCCCCGGTGACGTACTCCTTGGCCGCCGCGACCGCCTCCGGCACGGACCGCCCCTTGGCGAGTTCCGAGGCGATCGCGGACGCGAGCGTGCAGCCGGTGCCGTGCGTGTGCCGGTTGTCGTACCGCGGCGCCCGCAGCCAGTGCTCCTCGGACCCGTCGGTCAGCAGATCGACCGCGTCCCCGGTGAGGTGACCGCCCTTGATGAGCACCCACCGCGGGCCGTACGCCAGCACGGCCTCGGCGGCCCGCCGCAGGTCCTCCTCGGACTCCGCCCGCACCCCCGCCAGTTGCGCCACCTCGTCGAGGTTCGGGGTCGCCACGGTCGCCGCCGGGAGCAGCCGCGTGCGCACCGACTCCAGCGCGGACGCGGCCAGCAACGAGTCGCCGTGCTTGGACACGCCGACCGGGTCGACGACCGCGGGGGCGTCCGTCGCGGCGAGCAACTCGGCCACCTCCTCCACCAGTTCGGCCGAGGCCAGCATGCCGGTCTTCACGGCCTGTACGCCGATGTCGTCGACGACGCTGCGGTACTGGGCCCGCACCGCCTCCACGGGCAGCGGCCAAGCCCCTTGCACGCCCAGGGAGTTCTGCGCGGTGACGGCCGCGACGACGCTCATGCCGTGCACGCCGAGCGCGAGCATCGTCTTCAAGTCGGCCTGGATTCCGGCACCTCCGCCGGAGTCGGAGCCGGCGACCGTGAGGACCCTGGGCGGCGCGCCCGAAGACGTCACGACTCGATGTCCCCGAAGTGGTCCCAGCCGCCCTTGCTCGTCCAGGGCGCCCCGTCGACCGTCACCTGGGGCAGCGCCGAGGGGTTGAGGACCTCGCCGATGACCTTCCAGCGGGCCGGGAGCTTCACGTCCGGCGGGAAGGTCGCCACGATCGCGTGGTCCTCTCCCCCGCTCAGCACCCACTGCATGGGGTCGACGCCGACGGCCTGACCGATGTCGTTCATCTGGGAGGGGATGTCGATCGCGCCGGAGCGGATGTCGATGCGGACCTTACTGGCCTCGGCGATGTGCCCGAGATCGGCGATCAGCCCGTCGCTCACGTCGCACATGGCCGTCGCGCCCAGGCCGGCCGCCGCCGGTCCCGCGTGATACGGCGGCTCGGGGCGCCGGTGCGCCTCCACGAAGGCCCGCGGCGAGCGGAAACCCCGGGAGAGCACCGCATACCCGGCCGCGGACCAGCCCAGCCAGCCGGTCACCGCGACGAGGTCGCCGGGCTGCGCGCCGGCCCGCGTGACGGGCTCCTGGTTGCGCAGATCGCCGAGCGCGGTGATGGACACCATGATCGTGTCCCCGCGTACGACGTCCCCGCCCACCACCGACGCGCCCGCCACCTGGCACTCGTCCCTGAGCCCGTCCATGAGCTCGGACGGCCACGTCACCGGGAGTTCGGCCGGGACGACCAGCCCGAGCAGCAGAGCCGTCGGTACGGCGCCCATGGCGGCGATGTCCGCGAGGTTCTGCGCGGCGGCCTTGCGGCCCACGTCGTAGGCGGTGGACCAGTCCCGGCGGAAGTGCCGCCCCTCCAGGAGGATGTCGGTGCTCGCCACGACCCGGCGGTCGGGAGCGGCCACCACCGCGGCGTCGTCGCCGGGGCCGACCCGGACCGCCGGCGTGGTGGTGAGACGGGAGGTGAGCTCCCTGATGAGCCCGAACTCCCCGAGCTCACCAACAGTGCCCTTCATCGACCTTTCGCCCCTTCTGTCCCTTGCCGTGCCCGGTCGCGCGTGACCAGTGTCCTCGATACGGTCGAGGTGACCGTCAACTTCTGTCGTCCCTGCACCCCGGCGCGGGCGTCCACGTCCCCACAGGTCTCCCCGCGGCGAGCGGCGACGCGATACCGTGGCGTTCCTTTTCCCCACATGATCCTCGTGGCCGCCCTGGAGGTTCCGTGGTACAGGCGTACATCCTGATCCAGACGGAGGTCGGCAAAGCGTCGACCGTCGCCGAGACGATCAGCAAGATTCCTGGAGTGATCCAGGCCGAGGACGTGACAGGACCTTATGACGTGATCGTGCGAGCGCAGGCCGACACCGTGGACGACCTGGGTCGGATGGTGGTCGCGAAGGTCCAGCAAGTGGACGGCATCACGCGCACCCTGACCTGCCCGGTCGTCCATCTGTAGCCCCCGTCTACCCTTGGCCGGTGAACTCTTTCCGTCACCGGCTCATCGGTCTTCCCGCCCTCGCCCTGCTGATCACCGCCGCGGGCTGCTCATCTGCAGACGACAGCGCGTCGGCGGCGGTTCCCTCGCCGGGCACGAAGGTCACGAAGCTCTGCCAGGAGCTGGACCGGGAGCTGCCGTCGGAGGTCGACGGCCAGGACCGCCGTGACCCCGAGCCCGCTTCCGAGCTGACGGCGGGCTGGGGCGACCCGGCGATCATACTGCGGTGCGGTGTCGCCAAACCCGCGAAGATGACCGATCCGGAGGCCGACGGTGCCGAGGTCAACGGGGTCGGGTGGCTGCTGGAGAAGCAGGGCGACGGGGCGTTCCGGTTCACCACGACCCTGCGCACCGCGTATGTCGAGGTGACGATCCCGAAGAACCGCACCGACGACGGCGCCGCGGCCCTGGTGGACCTGGCCGCGCCCATCAAGAAGGCGATCCCCGAAGGGATCGCCGACTAGAGCAGCACCGGGGACCGGCGCGGGGTCAGCGCAGGCCGGTCGACCTGCGCAACGCCGCCTGGACCAGCCGGTCCACCAGCTCCGCGTAGCCGATCCCGCTCGCCTGCCACATCTGCGGGTACATCGAGATCGGCGTGAAGCCGGGCATCGTGTTGATCTCGTTGATCACGAACTCGCCGTCCTCGGTGAGGAAGAAGTCCGCGCGGACCAGCCCTTCGCAGGAGGCCGCGTCGAAGGCGTCCACGGCGAGCCGCCGCACCTCGGCGGTCTCCTCCGGCGTCAGCGGCGCCGGCACGATCCCCGGGGTGGAGTCGATGTACTTGGCCTCGAAGTCGTAGTACGCGTGCGCGTCCGGCGGCGGGATCTCGGCCGGGACCGAGGCACGCGGGCCGTCCTCGAACTCCAGGACGCCGCACTCGATCTCGCGGCCGCGCAGCGCCGCCTCGACGAGGATCTTCGGGTCGTGCCGCTGGGCCTCCTCGATCGCCTCGTCGAGCCCGGACAGGTCGTCGACCTTGGTGATGCCGATCGACGAACCCGCGCGCGCGGGCTTCACGAACAGCGGCCAGCCGTGCTCACCGGCGAAGTCGACGATCTTCTTGCGCGCGGCGGAGGTGTCCTGCTCCCACTCACGCGGCCGGATCACCACGTACGGGCCGACCTTGAGCCCGAAGGAGGTGAACACCCGCTTCATGTACTCCTTGTCCTGGCCGACGGCCGAGGCGAGCACGCCCGAGCCGACGTACGGGACACCGGAGAGCTCCAGCAGGCCCTGGAGGGTGCCGTCCTCGCCGTAGGGGCCGTGCAGGACGGGGAAGACGACGTCGACCTCGCCGAGCGCCTTGGGCACCGATCCCGGTTCGCTGTACACGACTTCGCGGTTCGCGGGGTCCACGGGGAGCACCACGCCGCCCTCGTGCGACTCGGCCAGCTCGTCGACGTTGGGCGTACGGCGCTCGGTGATCGCCATGCGGTCCGGCTCGTCGGCGGTGAGCGCCCAACGGCCGTCCTGGGTGATGCCGATCGGCAGGACGTCGTACTTGGTCCGGTCGATGGCCTTCAGGACGGCGCCGGCGGTGACCACGGAGATCCCGTGTTCGGAGCTGCGCCCGCCGAACACGACGGCCACGCGCGGCTTGCGAGACGGCTGCTCAGGGCTCTGGGGGAGGTTCTCGGTGCTCATATCGCGTTGAGAGTACCCGTTGGTAGAGCCCCGATACAGCGTGCCTCCACCCGCGTCGCTCAGCGTCGTTCGGGCTTCGCGCTGCGCGACATCAGCTCCTTGACGGCGACCACCGGAGGCTTGCCCTCGTGCACGATCGCGACCACCGTCTCGGTGATCGGCATGTCGACGCCGTGCCTGCGGGCCAGATCCAGCACGGACTCACAGGACTTGACGCCCTCGGCGGTCTGCTTGGTGACCGCGATGGTCTCCTGGAGGGTCATGCCCTTGCCGAGGTTGGTGCCGAAGGTGTGGTTGCGCGAGAGCGGCGAGGAACAGGTCGCCACCAGGTCGCCGAGACCGGCGAGTCCGGCGAACGTGAGCGGATCGGCGCCGAGCGCCACCCCGAGCCGCGCGGTCTCGGCGAGGCCGCGCGTGATGAGCGAGCCCTTGGCGTTGTCGCCGAGCCCCATGCCGTCCGCGATGCCGACGGCGAGCCCGATGACGTTCTTCACCGCGCCGCCGAGCTCGCAACCGACCACGTCCGTCTCGGTGTACGGCCTGAAGTACGGGGTGTGGCAGGCGGACTGGAGCTTCTGGGCGACCGCCTCGTCCCGGCACGCGACCACCGCGGCGGCCGGCATCCGGGCGGCGATCTCGCGCGCCAGGTTGGGTCCGGTGACCACGGCGATGCGGTTCCGTCCCACCTTGGCGACGTCCTCGATCACCTCGCTCATCCGCATCGCGGAGCCGAGTTCGACGCCCTTCATCAACGACACGAGGACGGTGTCCGGCGCGAGCAGCGGCACCCACTCGGCGAGGTTCCCGCGCAACGTCTGCGAGGGGACGGCGAGGACGGTGAAGTCGGCGTCGCGCGCGGCCTCGGCGGCGTCCGTCGTCGCCCGCAGGTTCACCGGGAGTTCGACGCCGGGGAGGTAGTCCGGGTTGGTACGCGTGGAGTTGACCGCGTCCGCGAGTTCGGCGCGGCGGCCCCACAGCGTGACCTCGCAGCCCGCGTCGGCGAGGACCATGCCGAAGGCGGTGCCCCACGATCCGGTACCGAAGACAGCCGCCTTGACGGGCTTGCTCACTTGGCGCTCTCCTCCTCGTGGCCGGCCTCGGCCTGGCTCCGTCGGCGCTGCTCGATCCGCTCCTGGCGCGGGTCGTAGGGCGTGGCGGGCGCCTTCTCACCGCGGATCTGCTCCAGCTGGTGGGTGATGGCGGCCATGATGACCTCGGTGGCCTCCTTCAGGAGTTCCGGGGTCATCTCCTTGTCGTAGAACGCCGACAGGTCCACGGGCGGGCCGGCGAGCACCTGCGAGGTCTTGCGCGGACGGAGGTTGGGCTTCTTGGCGTACGGCGGCAGCAGCTCGTTGGCGCCCCACTGCGCGACCGGGATCACCGGGCACTTGGTCTGCAGGGCCACCCGCGCGGCACCGGTCTTGCCGGTCATCGGCCACTGGGCGGGGTCCCGGGTGATGGTGCCCTCGGGGTAGAACGCGACGCACTCGCCGCGCTCCACGGCGTCGATCGCGGCCCGGAAGGCGCTCAGCGCGTCCGTGGTCTCGCGGTAGACGGGGATCTGACCGGTGCCGCGCATGAAGGCACCGACGAATCCCTTCTTGAAAAGTCCGCTCTTCGCGAGGAATCGCGGAACGCGGCCGGTGTTGTACTGAAAGTGCGCGTACGCGAAGGGATCGATGTGCGAATTGTGGTTCACCGCGGTGATAAATCCGCCATCAGCCGGAATGTTCTCCATTCCGCGCCAGTCCCGCTTGATCAGAACCACCAGCGGCGGTTTGGCGATCACCGCTGCCAAGCGGTACCAGAAGCCGATTCTGCGGCGGGGCACGCGGACACCTTCCTCTAGGGGCCTTCAGGGCCGCACAAGTGTCGCCCCAGGCCGCCGGTCTGTCGAGAACACCGTACGCCCCGCTGCGACGACCGCCAGATGGCCGAGGTGACGGCTGAGTGACAATGACCGCGACAAGAGAGGGACGGAACGCCTGTGCAGTGGACCTTGGTCATACCCCTGAAACCCCTGGAGCGGGCCAAGAGCAGGCTCTCGGACACCGCGGCGGACGGGCTGCGCCCGGGGCTCGCCCTGGCGTTCGCGCAGGACACGGTGGCGGCCGCGCTGGCCTGTCCCGTGGTCGGGGATGTGGCAGTCGTCACGGACGACGCCCTGGCCGGCCGCGAGCTGGCCGCCCTGGGGGCCCGGATCGTCCCCGACGAGCCGCGAGGCGGTCTGAACGCGGCGCTGGCGTACGGGGCGGGGGCCGTACGGGCAGCGCGCCCCGAAAGCGCACTGGCAGCCCTGAACGCCGATCTGCCGGCCCTGCGCCCCCTGGAATTGGCGCGGGTCCTGGACGCGGCCGCGGAATTCCCGCGCGCTTTTCTGCCGGACGCGGCCGAGATCGGCACGACGCTGCTGGCGGTCCGCGCGGGTCAGGAATTGCGCCCGGCTTTCGGAACGGATTCCCGGGCCAGGCATCGGGCCTCGGGGGCGGCGGAGCTGGAGCTCGCCGGGGTGGATTCGGTACGGCAGGACGTGGACACCGGGGACGACCTGCGGGCGGCGCTGGCACTGGGGGTGGGGCCCCGCACGACGGCGGTGGCGGCACAGCTCCTGGGGCCGGTGCCCGGGCACTAGGCTGCGACCATGCAGGCCACCGCATTCACCTACGACGACCGAACCCGGACCGGCAGCGTGCTGCTCGACGACGGCACCCCCCTCCCCTTCGAGGCGCCGGCGTTCGACGCGGGCGGGCTGAGGCTGCTGCGGCCCGGGCAGCGGGTGCGGATCGAGCTGGAGGACAGCAAGATCACCCTCGTCACCCTGCAGACCTTCTGACCTCGCTCAACGCCGAGAACGCGCCGCGGGCCGGACTCCACAACGGAGTCCGGCCCGGCGCGTGAGTACCGCTGCGCCCTTACCTCTTGCGGGCGGTGGTCTTCTTGGCGGTGGTCTTGCGGGCCGTCGACTTCTTGGCGGGGGCCTTCTTGGCCGTCGCCTTCTTCGCCGGGGCCTTCTTGGCCGTCGCCTTCTTGGCGGTGGTCTTCTTCGCGGCGGCGGTGGTCTTGGCGGCGCCCGTGGTCTTCTTGGCCGTCGTCTTCTTCGCCGTGGTCTTCTTCGCGGCCGCCGTGGTCTTCTTGGCGGTCGTCTTCTTCGCCGTGGTCTTCTTCGCGGCGGCGGTGGTCTTGGCGGTGGTGGCCTTCTTGGCGGCCGCCTTCTTGACCGTGGCGGAAGCACCGCCGGTCAGGCTGCCCTTGGGGGCCTTCTTGACCGCGACGTCGTTCTTCGGGAGCTTCTTCGTGCCGCTCACCAGGTCCTTGAAGCCCTGGCCCGCGCGGAACCGCGGGACGGAGGTCTTCTTGACCCGAACCCGCTCGCCCGTCTGGGGGTTGCGGGCGTACCGGGCCGGGCGGTCGACCTTCTCGAACGAACCGAAGCCGGTGACCGAGACCCGGTCCCCCGCCACGGTCGCGCGGACGATGGCGTCCAGGACCGCGTCGACCGCGTCGGCGGCCTGCTGACGGCCACCGACCTTGTCGGCAATCGCTTCTACGAGCTGCGCCTTGTTCACGTCTTCCCCTCGGAGACATCGCCCGAACGAAACTGTTCAGGCTTTTTCGCACGTTAGGCAGATATATACCGCAAATCAAACACGAAACGGGCTTATCACCCTTGTGCCGCAACGGGTTCGGCTGTCTCGGACTTGTTCAGCGGTCCTCTTCGGGGAATCGACCCGCGTCGAGGTCCGCCGTGAAGGCCTCCAGACGCCTTGCCGCATCGGCGAGATCGTGCTTGGCCGCGGCCGTAATGACCAGCAGCTTCCGGGTCAGCGCCATCCGTACGCCCTCCGGGACTTGCAGTGCGCGCACTGTTGTGTGCGCTTCCTTGAGTTGGTCCGCGACTGCCGCATAGAGCTCGAGTTGGCCGTCGTGTTCCATGCACAGATTGTGCCATCTGGGGCGAGTTGTCGCCCGCTCAGGGTGCAACTGCCGCCTCAAACAGCCTTCCGGGCGCGCGCCGAAGCCACCGCCACAACATTCGCGTACCCCTGCAACACCCCGTCTAACGTGGGAAGTTGAGAAGCGTTTCGGGCACGCGCAGGGCCGATCGGGTGCAGACACGGCTGTACCCCCGATCGGGCTGATCGGGGGTACAGCGGGGGGTGTTCGGTGGCCGAAACTCGACCTGTTCAGTTGCGTCGCGACCGCCTCGTGGTCAGACCTCGAGCGTCCGCGGCTTGAACGAGGGCCGCTTGGTCTCGTACGCGGCGATGTCGGCCTCGTTCTGGAGGGTGATGGAGATGTCGTCCAGCCCGTTCAGCAGCCGCCAGCGGGAGTTCTCGTCCAGCTCGAAGCTCGCGGTGATGCCCTCGGCGCGCACCTCGCGGCTCTCCAGGTCGACCGTGACCTCGGCCTCGGGGTCGGCCTCGGTCAGCTCCCAGAGCGCGTCCACGATCTTCTGGTCCAGAACGACCGTGAGCAGGCCGTTCTTGAGCGAGTTGCCGCGGAAGATGTCGGCGAACCGGGAGGAGATGACGGCCTTGAAGCCGTAGTTCTGCAGCGCCCACACGGCGTGCTCACGGGAGGAGCCGGTGCCGAAGTCGGGGCCGGCGACCAGGACCGTGGCGCCCTTGCGCTCGGGCTGGTTGAGGATGAACGTCTCGTCCTTGCGCCAGGCCTCGAACAGCCCGTCCTCGAACCCGTCCCGCGTGACCTTCTTGAGCCAGTGAGCAGGGATGATCTGGTCGGTGTCGACGTTGCTGCGGCGCAGCGGGACGGCCCGGCCGGTGTGGGTGGTGAATGCTTCCATGACTGATCAGACTCCAGCGGCGACAGGGGCGTCGGACAGGTCGGCGGGCGAGGCCAGGTGGCCCAGCACGGCGGTCGCGGCGGCGACCTGCGGCGAGACCAGGTGCGTACGGCCGCCCTTGCCCTGCCGTCCCTCGAAGTTGCGGTTGGAGGTGGACGCGGAGCGCTCACCGGGCGCCAGCTGGTCCGGGTTCATGCCCAGACACATCGAGCAGCCCGCGTGCCGCCATTCGGCGCCGGCCTCCTTGAAGACGACGTCCAGGCCCTCGGACACGGCCTGCAGACCGACCCGCGCGGAGCCCGGGACCACCAGCATCCGTACCCCGTCGGCGACTTTGCGGCCCTTGAGGAGCTCGGCGGCGGCGCGCAGGTCCTCGATACGGCCGTTGGTGCACGAACCTACGAAGACGGTGTCCACCTTGATGGAGCGCAGCGGCTGGCCGGCCTCCAACCCCATGTACTCCAGGGCCTTTTCGGCGGCGAGGCGCTCCGAAGCGTCTTCGTACGAAGCGGGATCGGGGACGTCCGCCGAAAGCGGCGCGCCCTGGCCGGGGTTGGTGCCCCAGGTGACGAACGGCGACAGTTCGGCGGCCTCGATGACGACCTCGGCGTCGAACTCGGCGTCCTCGTCCGTCTTCAGGGTCTTCCAGTACGCGACGGCCGCGTCCCAGTCCTCGCCCTTGGGGGCGTGCGGACGGCCCTCCAGGTAGTCGAAGGTGGTCTGGTCGGGGGCGATCATGCCCGCGCGGGCGCCGGCCTCGATCGACATGTTGCAGATCGTCATCCGGGCCTCCATCGAGAGCTTCTCGATGGCGGAGCCGCGGTACTCCAGGACGTAGCCCTGGCCGCCGCCGGTGCCGATCCTGGCGATGATCGCCAGGATCAGGTCCTTGGCGGTGACGCCCTCGGGCAGTTCGCCGTTGACCGTGATGGCCATGGTCTTCGGGCGCACCAGCGGCAGCGTCTGGGTGGCCAGCACGTGCTCCACCTGGGAGGTGCCGATGCCGAACGCCAGGCCGCCGAAGGCGCCGTGCGTGGAGGTGTGGGAGTCGCCGCAGACGACCGTCATGCCGGGCTGGGTCAGACCCAGCTGTGGGCCGACGACATGCACGACGCCCTGCTCGACGTCGCCCAGCGGGTGCAGCCGCACCCCGAACTCGGCGGCGTTCTTGCGCAGCGTCTCCAGCTGGACCCGGGAGACCGGGTCGGCGATGGGCTTGTCGATGTCGAGGGTGGGGGTGTTGTGGTCCTCGGTGGCGATGGTCAGGTCGAGGCGGCGCACCTGGCGACCGCTCTTGCGGAGGCCGTCGAAGGCCTGCGGGCTGGTCACCTCGTGCAGCAGATGCAGATCGATGAAGAGGAGGTCGGGCTCGCCCTCGGCGCGCCGGACGACGTGGTCGTCCCAGACCTTCTCCGCGAGTGTCCTACCCATCGCTTTCCCTCCGGCCGGCAAAAGGTGCGCCGGCCCAACTAGAGATCTTCCGGAAGCGGCGCCCGCACCCCTGGATTCCCGGGCAGCCGCCGCCAGGCCCGTTTGGTCCGCGGGCCGCTGTGCATCCAAGGGTTGCGCGTCTCACGAAAAAAGGAACTTGCGTTTCACAGAGTGAGACGTGAGTATCGTTTCATGGACAACAGTAGCGGCGTCGGCGTTCTGGACAAGGCAGCCCTTGTCCTCAGCGCCCTGGAGTCCGGTCCGGCCACCCTCGCGGGGCTTGTGGCGGCCACCGGACTGGCAAGACCCACGGCCCACCGGCTGGCCGTGGCTTTGGAACACCACCGTATGGTGGCGCGCGACATGCAGGGCCGTTTCATTCTCGGCCCGCGCCTCGCGGAACTGGCCGCGGCGGCCGGCGAGGACCGCCTCCTCGCCACGGCGGGCCCGGTCCTGACCCACCTCAGGGACATCACGGGCGAGAGCGCCCAGCTCTACCGACGCCAGGGTGACATGCGCATCTGCGTCGCCGCGGCGGAGCGCCTGTCCGGCCTGCGGGACACCGTCCCGGTCGGCTCGACGCTCACGATGAAGGCCGGCTCCTCCGCCCAGATCCTGATGGCCTGGGAGGAGCCGGAGCGCCTGCACCGCGGCCTCCAGGGCGCCCGCTTCACGGCGACGGCCCTCTCGGGCGTCCGGCGCCGCGGCTGGGCCCAGTCGATCGGCGAGCGGGAGCCGGGCGTCGCCTCCGTCTCCGCGCCCGTACGCGGTCCGTCCAACCGGGTCGTGGCCGCCGTGTCGGTCTCCGGCCCCATCGAGCGCCTGACCCGCCACCCGGGCCGTATGCACGCCCAGGCCGTCATCGACGCCGCGGCCCGCCTCTCCGAGGCCCTGCGCCGCACGGGCTGACCCCGGACCGGGACATCGACGAAGGGGCCTGCCTCAACGCCGCGGCAGGCCCCTTCGTTCCCCCGGTCCCCCGTGTCAGCCGGCCTTCTCGGCCGCCTTCGCCGACCGGTGCGCGAACCGGTCCTTGGCGTACCGCCCCCGCCGCTCCAGCGGCACCTGTCCGTGCGCCGCGGCGAGCCCGAACGCGGGCATGTCCCCGTAGATCGCCTCGTACGACCCCTCGGGCACCACATAGGCCTCGTGCCAGATCCCCACATGCCCCTTCACCTTGCCGTCCCGCTCCTTGCGGTTGAGGAGGGCCCAGATGCGGTGGTGGAGCATCTCCGGCGAGTGGGCGTAGGCGTAGAGCTTCTCCTTGGACTCCCAGTACTGGACGATGTAGTACGTCCGCGGCGACGCCGTCAGCATCACCTTGCCCAGCAGCCCCCGGCTCGGGTCCTTGGCGAGCTCCGCCAGCATGCGGAACATCGACAGCATCACCAGCCCCCACTGGTGCACCGCCCAGAAGTGGTTGATGCGCATCCCGATGAGCAGGACCACCACGTCCCCCTCGGCATCGGCGGTCGTACGGCCCGGCACCGGCTTCACGAACACGGCTCCCCCATGGCTCCCTCGTCGGATAGCGGCACTATCCTTCTGAATGGTGCTTGGATAGTGGCACTCCCCAAGGAAAGGCGCAAGGCATGCGGCTGGCTGAACTGAGCGAGCGCAGTGGGGTGTCCACCGCGACGATCAAGTACTACCTGCGCGAAGGGCTGTTGGCGCCCGGCCGCCAGATCAACGCGACCACGGCCGAGTACGACGAGGAGCATCTGCGCCGGCTGAAGCTGATCCGCGCGATGATCCAGGTCGGCCGGGTGCCGGTGGCGACGGTCAAGGAGGTGCTGGGGCACGTCGACGACGACTCCCTGCCGCGCGCGATGCGCCTGGGCGCGGCGGTGTGGGCCCTGCCGCAGGTGCCGGAGCCGGCCGAGGACGACGAGTTCGTCCAGGGCGCCCGGGTCGCGATGGAGGGGCTGCTCAAGGCGCTGGGGTGGTCCAACGCCCAGGCCATGACATCCGTCTCGCCCTCCTTCCGCTCCCTGGTGGTGGCGGCGGCGGCGCTGCGCCGGCTCGGCTACGAATGGAGTCCCGAGACCCTGGTGCCGTACGCCCGGCTGATGCACCAAGTGGCCGAGCTGGACATGGAGTTCATGGAGTCGCATGTCTCGGAGGCCGAGAAGGCGGAGGTGGCGGTGCTGGGTGTGGTGCTCGTCGAGCCGATGCTGCAGGCGCTGCACCGGCTGGCCCAGGAGGAGGAGTCGACGCGGCGGTACGGCTTCGAGTAGGCCGCCGGACGCCGGTCCACCGGCAACGGCGAAGGCCCCCCACCGAAGTGGAGGGCCTTCCTCTACGTACCCCCGACCGGATTCGAACCGGCGCTACCGCCTTGAGAGGGCGGCGTGCTAGGCCGCTACACA
>NZ_QFRX01000001.1:3244636-3387644 GCF_003143935.1 Streptomyces sp. Act143
GTGGAGCCTGCGTCTCCGCAGGTCCGAGCTGGTCTACCTGGACTCGAACCAAGACTAACTGAACCAGAATCAGTCGTGCTGCCAATTACACCATAGACCAATGTGGTTTAGACCAGACAGTACCCCCGACCGGATTCGAACCGGCGCTACCGCCTTGAGAGGGCGGCGTGCTAGGCCGCTACACAACGGGGGCCCTAGCGATCCTGCATCGATGGTGGTGGGAGCTACCCGAGCCACCTTCGCGGGAAGGATCTGTACCCCCGACCGGATTCGAACCGGCGCTACTGCCTTGAGAGGGCAGCGTGCTAGGCCGCTACACAACGGGGGCTTTGCAGATGAGCTCTGCGAGCTGGCCTACCTGGACTCGAACCAAGACTAACTGAACCAGAATCAGTCGTGCTGCCAATTACACCATAGGCCACTGGAACGCAAGCCCCGAGGGGGATCTTGTTCTAGTTTCACGCTGTGGGGTTCCGGCCTTTCGGCCCGCTCCCCTCGGCGCAGGAAGAACATTACCCGAAGGTGGACGGGGCTCCAAAACGGGTATCCGCGCCGAGGAGCGCGGGGAGTTCGGCGAGGGTGGCGATCCGGTGCGGGCCGACGGGTGCGTCGACGTCGGCGTAGGCGCCGTCACGATTGATCCACACCGAGAGCAGGCCGGCGTCGGCGGCGCCCCGGCCGTCGATCTCCGGGTGGTCCCCGACGTACGCCACCTCGTGCGGGGCGAGGTCGAGGGCGTCGCAGGCGGCGAGGAAGGCGGCGGCCTCCGGTTTGGAGACACCGAGTTCCGCAGCGCACAGGATCGCCTCGAAGCGGTCGTGCACGCCGAGGACGCGCAGCTTGTGGTCCTGGACGTGGATGCTGGAGTTGGACAGCACGGCGTGCCGGTGGCTGGCGGCGAGGCTGTCCAGGACCGGCAGGACGTCCGGGAAGAGGGCCCAGACGGTCTCGTAGTGGGCCAGGTAGCGCCGGAACCAGGCATCGGCGTCGGCGTCCGTCAGCCGCTCGCCCAGGAACACCCGTACACGGTCGCGGCGCTGGTCCTCGAAGGAGATCTCGCCGGCCGAGAAACGCGCCCACTGGGCGTCGGTGATGTTCCGCCAACGCACGAGGGCCTGCTCCGGGGTCTCGTCCCCGGTGAGCAGGCCCTCGGCCGTCAGATGCAGGCGCATGCCCTCGCGGTCCGCCGTGGTGTAGTCGAAGAGAGTGTCGTCCACATCCCAGATCACGGCGTGAATGCTCATGATCCGACGGTAACTCGGGCCGCGCGGGCGCGTCCGGCGATTGGGATTACGCCGCCAGCTTCGCCAGCGCCGCGTCGATGCGGGCCAGCGTCGTCTCCTTGCCCAGGATCTCCAGGGACTCGAAGAGCGGCAGGCCGACGGTGCGGCCGGTGACGGCGACGCGGACCGGGGCCTGGGCCTTGCCGAGCTTGAGGCCGTGGGCCTCGCCGGCGGCCAGGACGGCCTCCTTCAGCGACTCCGCCGAGGTCCAGTCGGCCGCGTCCAGCTTCTCGCGGGCCGTCGTCAGCAGGGCGTCGCTGCCCTCCTTCATCGCCTTCGTCCAGGACGGCTCGTCGAAGACCGGCTCGGGGAGGAAGAGGAAGTCGACGTTGTCGGTGATCTCCGACAGGACCTTCAGACGGGTCTGCGCGTGCGGGGCGATCGCCTGCCACTTCGCGTCGTCGAAGTCCTCCGGGGACCACGGGGCGAAGGGGGCCTTCAGCCAGGGCGCGCAGCGCTCGGTGAAGTCCTTCACGTCCAGCAGGCGGATGTGGTCGGCGTTGATCGCCTCGCACTTCTTCAGGTCGAAGCGCGCCGGGTTGGGGTTCACGTCCGCGATGTCGAAGGCCGCGACCAGCTCGTCGGTGGTGAAGATGTCCTTGTCCGCCGAGAGCGACCAGCCCAGCAGGGACAGGTAGTTGAGCAGCCCCTCGGGCAGGAAGCCGCGCTCGCGGTAGAGGTTGAGGGAGGCCTGCGGGTCGCGCTTGGAGAGCTTCTTGTTGCCCTCGCCCATCACGTAGGGCAGGTGGCCGAACTGCGGGATGCCCTTGGCGACGCCCAGCTCGATCAGCGCCTTGTACAGGGCGATCTGGCGGGGGGTGGAGGAGAGCAGGTCCTCGCCGCGCAGGACGTGGGTGATCTCCATCAGGGCGTCGTCGACCGGGTTGACGAGGGTGTACAGCGGGGCGCCGTTGGCGCGGACGATGCCGTAGTCCGGGACGTTCTCCGGGGTGAACGTCAGCTCGCCGCGGACCAGGTCCGTGAAGGTGATCGTCTCGTCGGGCATGCGGAAGCGGACGATCGGCTCGCGGCCCTCGGCGCGGTAGGCCTCGACCTGCTCGGCGCTCAGGTCGCGGCAGTGGCCGTCGTAGCCGGAGGGCTTGCCGGCGGCGCGGGCGGCCTCGCGGCGCTCGTCCAGCTCCGTCTGGGAGCAGTAGCAGTGGTAGGCGTGGCCGGCGTCCAGGAGCTTGGCGGCGACGTCCTTGTAGAGGTCCATGCGCTGCGACTGGCGGTAGGGCGCGTGCGGGCCGCCGATCTCGGGGCCCTCGTCCCAGTCGAAGCCCAGCCAGCGCATCGAGTCGAGCAGCTGGTTGTACGACTCCTCGGAGTCGCGGGCCGCGTCGGTGTCCTCGATGCGGAAGACCAGGGTGCCCTGGTGGTGCCGGGCGAACGCCCAGTTGAACAGGGCGGTGCGGACCAGGCCCACGTGGGGGTTACCGGTGGGCGAGGGGCAGAAACGTACGCGGACGGGTGCGCTAGCCACGCTTGACAACCTTGTTGGTGAGAGTGCCGATGCCTTCGATGGTGACGGCGACCTCGTCGCCGACGGTGAGCGGCCCGACGCCTGCCGGGGTGCCCGTGAGGATCACGTCGCCGGGGAGCAGCGTCATGGCCTCGGAGATGTTGACGATCAGATCCTCGATCGGGTGGATCATCTCGCTGGTGCGGCCCAGCTGGCGTTGTTCGCCGTTGACCGTGAGCTGGATGGTCAGGTCGGACGCCGTCGCCAGGTCGAGGCCGGTCTCCACCCAGGGCCCGAGCGGGCAGGAGGAGTCGAAGCCCTTGGCCCGCGCCCACTGCTTCTCACGCTTCTGGACGTCACGGGCGGTGATGTCGTTCGCGCAGGTGAAGCCGAAGATCACGTCCTGGACTCGCTCGCGCGGGACCTCGCGGCACATACGGCCGATGACCACCGCGAGCTCGGCCTCGTGGTGGAGGTCCTCGGTGAAGGAGGGGTACTGGATCGCGTCGCCCGGGCCGATCACCGAGGTGGAGGGCTTGAAGAAGGCGAACGGGACGTCCGGGACCTCGTTGCCCAGCTCCTTGGCGTGGTCGGCGTAGTTGCGGCCGTACGCCACGACCTTGTTGGGGAGCACCGGCGGCAGCAGCCGGACCTTGCTCAGCGGGACCTTGGTGCCGGAGAGCTCGAAGTCCGCGAACGGGATGCCCTTGATGATGTCGAGGACGAGCTCGTCCGGCTTGTCACCCTCGACCGCGCCGAAGGCGACGTTCCCGTCGATGGAGAATCTGGCGATGCGCACGGGATCCTTGCGCCCCTTAACTGAGCTGGCTGGAGTCTGACGCTCCAGGCTAACGCGGCAAGGGGCGGGTGCCGCGCGCAATAACCGAGGGCGCCCCGCGGCTCGGCGTGGGCGCCCTGGTGGTGGTGCGGCTGTGATCTACTCGGCGACGGCTGCGGCCGGGATCTCCATCAGGACCGTGCGCCGCGGGTTGGCCGTCTGGGCCGGGAGGTCGACGGAGTGCTCCGGGAGCTCCGGGGTCTGCAGGTCGTCGGCGTCCTCGAGATGCGCCAGCGTCGTGCGCCGCGGGTTGGCAATGTTGCGGAACATCATCGTCGTCTTCACGGTTGTAGTGGACCTTGTCGTCCTCGGGCGCAGGCGGGGCCCCGAAGGACCCTCGCGCAGACGCAGGTTGTCAAAGTGTTACGTCATGTAAAGCGTCAGGCTAAACATGCAATTCCCCTCCGATCAGCCGAAGACCCCTTGATCCGCATGTGAGTTTGCTCACGGCCGGAGGGGCAAAGCGGTCAATTCCGGCCCGCGCCTCACCCCTACGAAACGGACATTGACCCCCTGAAGCCATCATTCCGCTCCTGATCATGGCGACTGGGACACCCGCCCCGCACCAACGTTACGTGGGCATACGTCCGTTATCGCCCGGATCACTTTCTACGACCGGTGACGCACCCCTCACATGGTGTCACGTAGGTCACGGCCTGACCCACGGCCCTTGTTGGAGATCCTGCACTGTGCTGGAATCTCACGGACCGCCGCAGGAACGAGCCGGCGCACAGGGGGCGCGACGAGCGCCGAGTGGCGGCGAGAAGGGGGAGCCAGCGCCGGTCACTCACGACCATCGGGGGGCGTAATTCAGGGCGCCCCTCAGTACGCCGACACCGTGTCCTTCCGTTCACCCGGAGGGCGCCTGGTCCAGAGGTTGCGACGCTAGTGCAGGGACGTTTCAAGAGGGATGGCAGTGCTTCGGCGGAGCCGGAGCCGCACGGCGGGACGACTGCCCCCAGCAATGGCAGCTCCTCGCCCCAGCACGCCCAGAACCCGGGCACGGCGGCATCCGGCGACGGAGGGCCGCGCCCCGGCGCGTCGGCCTCCGGGGCCGGGAACCCCGCCGCCCCGAAGACCAGGACGCCGAAGGGCCCTAGCGGTCCCGGCTCGCGAATAGCGCTGCGCAACTGGCGTATCTCCACGCGTCTGGTCTCGCTGCTCGCGCTACCCGTGGTCGCGGCCACCTCGCTGGGCGCCCTGCGCATCAGCGACAACGTGGACGACATCCAGCAGCTCGAGAACATGAAGCTGCTCACGGACATGACCAAGCAGGCCACGGCCCTGGCCGAGGCGCTGCAGAACGAGCGTGACCAGTCGGCCGGCCCGCTGGCGCACGGCTCCAGCGCGAGCGACTACACGATCAAGGGACTGCGGGACAAGACCGACCGCGCCATCACGGACTTCGTCGACTCCTCGGAGGAGATCGGCGACGAGAGCGGCAGCCTCCAGGGCATCCGCGACAACGTGGTGCTCCTCGTGGCCAGCCTGCGCTCGGTCGCGCAGGTCCGTAACAGCGCCTACGAGACCCAGGACAACTCCACCCAGACGGTGGAGGCCTACCACCGGCTCATCACGCAGCTGCTGGACCTCTCGCAGGACATGGCGCAGGCCACCAGCAACCCCGACATGATCCAGCGGACGCGTTCCCTGGCGGCCTTCTCCGCCGCCAAGGAGTACGCCTCCATCCAGCGCGCCGTCCTCGCCGCGGCCCTGCCCGCGAACAAGACGACCTTCGGTGACCTCTCGGAGAACGACCGGCTGTACGCCCAGTCGGCCCTGAAGAGCGAGGAATCCGAGCTCAAGAGCTTCCAGTCCATCTACGGCAAGGCCAGCGCCGTCGAGCTTCTGGAGCCCATCAGCGACAACAACACCACCATCCAGGCCTCCGACACCTACGCCAGCCGTGCCCTGGACTCGCCGAACGGTCTGGAGAACCTGGACAAGCGGTCGTACAAGGACTGGCTGGACGACAGCTCGACCAAGATCGACCAGATGGGCAAGATCGAGAGCACCCTGCTCGAACAGATGGAGCAGAAGGCCCGCGAGCTGCGCAACGAGTCGCAGAGCGAAGCGATCATCTCCGGTGCGCTGATCCTGCTCGTCCTCGGTATCTCGCTCGTCGGCGCGTTCGTCGTGGCCCGGTCCATGATCCGCTCGCTGCGGCGGCTGGAGGAGACCGCGACCAAGGTCGCCACCGACCGTCTGCCCGAGCTGGTCAAGCAGCTGTCCGAGTCCGACCCGCAGGACGTCGACACGTCCGTGGAGTCGGTCGGTGTGCACTCGCGCGACGAGATCGGCAAGGTGGCCGCGGCCTTCGACGACGTGCACCGCGAGGCGGTCCGCCTCGCCGCCGAGCAGGCCCTGCTGCGGGGCAACGTCAACGCGATGTTCACCAACCTCTCGCGCCGTTCCCAGGGTCTTATCCAGCGCCAGCTCTCGCTCATCTCCGAGCTGGAGTCCCGCGAGGCCGACCCGGACCAGCTGTCCTCGCTGTTCAAGCTCGACCACCTCGCGACGCGTATGCGCCGTAACGGTGAGAACCTCCTCGTCCTCGCCGGTGAGGAGCCCGGCCGTCGCTGGACCCGGCCGGTCCCGCTGGTCGACGTGCTCCGCGCCGCCGCCTCCGAGGTGGAGCAGTACGAGCGCATCGAGCTGGCCGCCGTGCCGACGACCGAGGTCGCCGGCCGGGTCGTCAACGACCTCGTGCACCTCCTCGCCGAGCTGCTCGAGAACGCCACCTCCTTCTCCTCGCCGCAGACCAAGGTCAAGGTCACCGGTCACGCGCTGCCCGACGGCCGCGTCCTGATCGAGATCCACGACACCGGCATCGGCCTCTCCCCCGAGGACCTCGCCGCGATCAACGAGCGGCTCGCCTCGCCGCCCACCGTGGACGTCTCGGTCTCCCGCCGCATGGGTCTGTTCGTGGTCGGCCGGCTGTCGCAGCGCCACGGCATCCGCATCCAGCTCCGGCCGTCCGACTCCGGTGGTACGACCGCGCTGGTCATGCTGCCCGTCGACGTCGCCCAGGGCGGCAAGAAGCCGCAGCCCAAGCCCGGTCAGGGTGCGGGCGGCGGCGCGCCGTCCGCCGCGCAGGCGGCCGCCGGTGTGGCCGCGGCCCGTAGCGGCTCCGGCCGGCCCGGTGGCGGTTCGCTGGGCGCCGGTGCGCCCGGTGGCGGTGCCCTCGGTGGCGGTGCTCCGGCCGGTGGCCGGATCGGCGCCGGTCAGGGACCGCGGGCCGCGCTGCCGGGTACCGGCAACGGCGGCCGTCCGGGCGCGCCGGGTGGCGCGCGCGGGCCGCAGTCCCCGTCGGCTCCGCCGCAGGGCCGGCCCGCTCCGGCCGGTGCGGGTGCGGGCTTCGGCGGTCAGGCTCCGGGTGCCCCGCAGGGTCTCCAGGCGGCCGGTACCGGTGGCATGCAGGACGCGTTCGGTGGCGGTCGGCCGCCGCAGCAGTCCGCTCCGTCGGCGGGCTCGGGCGAGCGGGGCGGCCGTCGGGGCCGTCAGCTGCCGGGCCGCAACGGTCCGCGGGCCGAGCTGCCGGGCGGCAACGCTCAGCAGTCGCGGCCCAGTTGGAGCGACGAGAACGCCCAGCCGCAGATCTCGCACGCCTCGCTCGACACCCCGCGCGGCCATGACGAGCAGGACCCCTCGCAGACCTCGCGCATGCCGCGGATCGACGACCGGCAGGGCCCGGGCTCCACGTCCGAGTTCCCGCGCCCGGACTTCGACGCCCCGATGCCCGGTGTCGGCGGCCCGCAGCAGACCGGTCAGTTCCCGCGGCCGAACATGGCCCCCGGTGCGCAGGACTCCGGCCAGTACGCCAGGCCCGGGACCTCGCAGGACTCCGGCCAGTTCGCCCCGTCCGACTTCGGCGGGCCGCAGGGCACGGGGCAGTTCGCCCAGCCGGGCGGCAACGCCCCGCAGGACGGCACCGGTTCCTTCGTCCGCTCGGACATCTTCGGCACCCCGGCCGCGACCGGCCCGTCCGCGACCGGCCAGTTCCCGGTCCCGCAGGGCTACGACAACGGCTCCACCGGCCAGTTCCCGGTCCCGCAGAGCTACGACAACGGCTCCACCGGCCAGTTCCCGGTGCCGGGCCAGGACAGCAGCTCCACCGGCCAGCACGCGCTGCCGGGCCGCCAGTCCCCCGGCGGACCGGTGAACCCGCAGCAGACCGGCCAGTTCGAGCGGCCGCAGCAGGACGCCGGACGCGGTCCCGCCGACTTCGGCGCCCCGCGGCCCCCGGCCCCGCAGCGTCCGCAGGCGCAGCGGCCGGTACGCCAGGAGCCCGAGGCGCTGCCCCCGGCGACCGGCTCCGGCGACGGACGTACGCCGCTCTACGACACCCTGGAGACCAACTGGTTCCACGGTGCGCAGGACCAGGGCCAGGGTCAGCAGGCGAACGGCAACGGTGCGGCCCCGGCCGCCCCGCAGGCCCAGGCTCCTCAGCAGCCGCAGGCTCCGGCTGCCCCGCAGCGCCCCGGGTCGGCGGCCTGGCGCAGCTCGCCGAACGACGACCTCGTCCGGCAGGCCGAGCGCGTCCGGCAGCCCGCCGCGGGCGGTGTCACCACCTCCGGTCTGCCGCGCCGGGTGCCCCGGGCGAACCTCGTCCCGGGCACGGCTCAGCAGCAACAGCACCAAGCCGGTCCGGCGGTCTCCCGTGCGCCTGATGACGTACGCGGCCGTCTGACCAATCTCCGTCGGGGTATCGCACAGGGTCGTCAGGTCGGCGGTAACGGCCAGACGGGCAGCTTCCCGAACCCCACTCACCAGCAGGAGCGTTAGTTGAGCCCGATGAGCCAGGCGGCACAGAACCTCAACTGGTTGATCACCAACTTCGTGGACAACACCCCCGGGGTGTCCCACACCGTCGTAGTGTCCGCCGACGGTCTTCTGCTGGCGATGTCCGAGGGCTTCCCGCGCGACCGTGCCGACCAGCTGGCGGCCGTCGCGTCGGGTCTGACCTCGCTCACGGCCGGGGCCTCCCGGATCTTCGAGGGCGGCAACGTGGCACAGACGGTCGTCGAGATGGAACGGGGTTTCCTGTTCCTGATGTCCATCTCCGACGGTTCGTCGCTGGCCGTGCTCGCGCACCCGGAGTGCGACATCGGCCTGGTCGGCTACGAGATGGCTCTGCTCGTCGACCGCGCGGGAGCGGTGCTCACGCCCGATCTCCGCGCGGAACTACAGGGCAGTCTGCTTCACTGAACCACCCCCGATCCACCCGCCTCACGAAATCACCGTCGGCCGACACAATCCCCCCACCGGCCTCACCAAGACGGCACGACTGACCGGAAGTTTGCTGTCCCGCCCGGAGGATCAATGACCCCGCCCACCGCCTCTCATGATCCGTACGCGGAGCCGTACGAGGATGAGGGCGACCAGCCGCTGGTACGTCCGTACGCGATGACCGGTGGCCGGACCCGGCCGCGCTACCAGCTGGCCATAGAGGCCCTGATCAGCACCACGGCCGACCCGGCAGCGCTCATGGGGCTGCTCCCGGAACACCAGCGCATCTGCCACCTGTGCCGCGAGGTCAAGTCGGTGGCCGAGGTCTCGGCGCTCCTGGCCATGCCGCTCGGCGTGGCCCGCATCCTCGTCGCGGACCTCGCCGAGGCAGGTCTCGTCGCCATTCACCAGCCGGGCGGCGACGAGAGCACCGGCGCTCCGGACGTGACACTGCTCGAAAGGGTGCTCAGTGGACTTCGCAAGCTCTGACGGAGGCCGGGCGACCACCTCCGCGAAGATCGTGGTGGCCGGCGGCTTCGGCGTCGGCAAGACCACGTTCGTGGGCGCCGTCTCCGAGATCAACCCGCTGCGCACCGAGGCCGTGATGACGTCCGCGAGTGCGGGCATCGACGACCTCACCCACACCGGGGACAAGACCACCACCACGGTGGCCATGGACTTCGGCCGTATCACCCTGGACCAGGACCTGATCCTGTACCTCTTCGGTACGCCGGGCCAGGACCGCTTCTGGTTCATGTGGGACGACCTGGTGCGCGGCGCGATCGGCGCGGTGGTCCTGGTGGACACCCGTCGGCTGGCCGACTGCTTCCCCGCGGTCGACTACTTCGAGAACAGCGGTCTGCCGTTCGTCGTGGCCCTCAACGGCTTCGACGGACACCAGCCCTACGCGCCCGAGGAGGTGCGCGAGGCGCTCCAGATCGGTCCGGACACCCCGATCATCACGACGGACGCCCGGCACCGCTCGGATGCGAAGAGTGCCCTGATCACACTGGTCGAGCACGCCCTCATGGCACGTCTGCGGTAGCACTCAAATCGACAGCGCCATACGGCAGTTGTCGTAGATGCACCGGAGCCGGCTGTGTCCTTTGACACGGTCGGCCCCGGTGTTCATAACGTTTCGGCAGAGGAATCGGGTGGTACGGCCACGCGTCGCGGTCAACCGGTGTCGCTGCGCGCACAAAGGCCCCGTCTTTTGACGGGGCTCGCTCTTTATGACCGTTTTATCTGGGGCTTACATCACTCGGAATCCCCGCCGTCCCATGTTTGGACGAGTACCGGACCACGTGCTGGAATGCCTGAACTGCCCAATAGTCAAAGACGTACTCATCAGTCGATGGCGTACTGGGCTCTGAGAGACTGCGGCACAACGTAGGTGCCGACCCCTCCGAGAGGTTGTTGGTCGAGTGAGGCGAAGCAAGAACGGTCCCGAGCCGTCGGCCCGGGGCAACTTCACCCCGCCGCCGCGCGGAGCGGCGCCCGCCCCTGTGCCCGGACCCGAACCAACGGCTGCTCCGGCGCCGAGCGGTGGCCGGCTGTCTCCCCGCAACTGGCGGGTGCCCACCAGGCTGAACGCGATCCTGCTCATACCCGTGGTGGTCGGCCTCGTCATGGGCGGCTTCCAGGTGAAGAGCTCGATCGACACCTGGCAGGAGGCCGAGGACGCCGAGAAGACCGCGCGCCTGGTCCAAGCCGCGCTGACCTACGGCGACGCCCTCTACAACGAGCGCGACAGCACCGCGGCCCCCCTCCTGGAGGGCAAGGGCCAGAGCTACAAGACGGTCGTCGCCGCCCGCAAGGCCACCGACGACGCGGCCGACGCCTTCGACGAGGCCGCCCAGAACATGCCGCAGAAGGCCGGCCTCAAGCGCCGCCTGGAGCTGTTCCGGGAAGGCGAGGCAGGACTCCAGGGACTGCGGGCCAAGGCCTACACCAAGCAGCTCGGCGGCGTGCAGACCGAAGAGGGCTACGTCGCGGTCGCACACCCCCTCATGGAGTTCGCCAACGAACTCGGTCTCGGCACCGGAAACATCACCAGCTACGGCCGTACCGTCTACGCGATCTCGCTCACCAAGGCGGCGCTGTCGCTGGAGCGCTCCATCGGTACGCACATGCTGGTGGAGCCGGGCCCCAAGGACACCGACCTGGCCGCCCAGCGCACCGCGCTCACCTCGTACGCCTACCTCGAGGGCATCGCCATCGAGGAGTACATCGGCGGTGGCACCGAGGCCGACGCCGCGAAGCTGAAGACGCTCCAGGCGCAGGCCACGGCCGACGGCAAGACCATGGCCGGGCAGGCCAAGCAGAAGGACCCGGACTACGTGGCGCCGCCGTCCGACCCGACCGACATGGTCAGGGCCCTCGGCCAGCTGAACACCACGGACGGCGCCGCGCGCCAGCTGCTCGCCGGCCAGGGCATCACCGCCGACAACTGGTGGGCGGTCAACAGCCTCAAGTACAAGGTCTACCGGACCATCGAGTCCGACATGGCCAACACCGCGGTGGACGAGGCCGCGGGCATCGCCGACGAGGCCAAGCGTGACGCCTTCATCACCGGTGCCGCCGTGGTCGTCGCCCTGCTCGCCGCGTTCATCCTGGCCGGCATGGTGGCCCGCCAGATGTCCCGCTCGATGCGCCAGCTGCGCAACGCCGCCTTCGGCATCGCCGAGCAGCGGCTGCCGATGCTGGTCGACCAGCTCTCGCGCACCGACCCCGGCCGCGTCGACACCCGGGTCGCGCCGATCCCGATCACCTCCACCGACGAGATCGGCGAGGTCGCCCGCGCCTTCGACCAGGTCCACCGCGAGGCCGTCCGGCTCGCCGCCGAGCAGGCCCTGCTGCGGGGCAACATCAACGCGATCTTCACCAACCTCTCGCGCCGCAACCAGTCGCTGATCGAGGGCCAGCTGACCCTGATCACCGACCTGGAGAACAACGAGGCCGACCCGGACCAGCTGGAGAACCTCTTCCGTCTGGACCACCTCGCGACCCGTATGCGCCGCAACGGCGAGAACCTCCTGGTCCTCGCGGGCGAGGAGCCCGGCCGCCGCTGGGACCAGCCGGTCCCGCTGGTCGACGTGCTGCGCGCCGCCTCCTCCGAGGTGGAGCAGTACGAGCGCGTCGAGCTCTCCGGCGTCCCCGAGGCCGAGATCCACGGCCGCGCCGTGACCGACCTCGTGCACCTGCTGGCCGAGCTCCTGGAGAACGCCACCACGTTCTCCTCCCCGCAGACCAAGGTCCGCGTCACCGCGACCCGTCTCCCCGACGGCCGCGTGATGATCGAGATCCACGACAAGGGCATCGGCCTCACCGCCGAGGACTTCGCGGACATCAACCACAAGCTGGCCAACCCGCCGACCGTGGACGCCGCGATCTCGCAGCGCATGGGTCTGTTCGTGGTCGGCCGGCTGTCCGACCGGCACGGCATCCGTGTCCAGCTCCGCCCCTCCGGCGAGCAGGCCGGCACCACCTCGCTGGTCATGCTGCCGGACGCGATCACCCACGGTGGCGGTGGCGAGCAGCAGGCGCCGGCGGACGAGTTCACCGTCTCGCAGATCATCCCGGAGCAGCAGCAGTACCAGGGCGAGGACTTCAACAACGGTCTGCCCATGCGGACGGCCGCCGAGCTCGGTTTCGACGACAGCCGCTACAGCACCGAGGTCCCCGACGACATCCGTGAGCTGGACCCGGTGGGCCGCTCCCTGATGCGCGAGGAGCGCCGCGCGGCCCTGGAGGCCCAGGCGCACACCCCGCAGCCCGGGCAGGAGGCGCCCACGGTCCCGTCGTACGGCGACGAGTTCGACGCCCGGCCGGCCGCGTACGACAACGGCCAGGGCGGCGGCTACCAGGAGCCCGCCTCCTACGAGGGCCGGCAGCAGTCGGCGTACGCCGAGCCGCAGCAGGCACCGTACGAGGAGCCCCGGCAGCCGTCGTACGACGAGCAGTACTACGCGCCGAACGGCGGCCTGCCGCAGAACGACACCTTCTCGTCGAACGGCGGCGGCTACCCCGACCCCGCGTATGCGGAGCCGGTCCAGGAGGAGCCCGCGGCCGCCCAGGCCTCCGTCCCCGAGTCCTTCCCGGCCTTCGAGGAGCGGCGTTACCAGGACGACTGGCCGCAGCAGGACGGCTACCAGAACGGTTACCAGGACCAGTACGCTCCCGAAGCGGAATCCGCACAGGCCGCTGACGCGGGTGAGCGTGACCGCGTAGGCTTCGACCGTCCGGGACCGGGTCCGTCGACCGTCCACGAGCTGACCGACGCCGGCCTTCCCCGCCGCGGATCCACCGGTGGCGGAGCGAACGGCACGAGCAGCGCGAACGGTACGAACGGCACGGGCGGCACGACCGACCTGTTCGGCGCGCGGTCCGTGACCCGCGAGTCGGCGCCCTCCCCCGCGGAGAGCAACGGCAACGGGACCGGCAACGGAGACTGGCGCTCGGCCAACGACGAGCGCTGGCAGCAGGCATCGGCGCTCCGGAAGCCCAAGGCGGGCGGGGTCACCTCCTCCGGTCTGCCGCGGCGGGTACCCAAGGCCAACCTGGTCGAGGGAGCCGCCGAATCCACCCCCCAGGGGGGCCCACAGGTCTCCCGCGCTCCCGAGGACGTCCGGGGCAGGCTGAGCAACCTGCGCCGGGGTGTCCAGCGGGGTCGCAGCGCAGGAAGTGAAACGAACGGCCAGGCCACCAGGAATCAACACGGTGGTCCTGACAGCACCTACAACCAGGAGCGTTAGTGTGAGCCCGATGAGCCAGGCGGCACAGAACCTGAACTGGTTGATCACCAATTTCGTGGACAACACCCCCGGGGTGTCTCACACGGTGGTGGTCTCCGCCGACGGACTCCTTCTGGCGATGTCCGAAGGGTTTCCGCGCGACCGCGCCGACCAGCTTGCGGCCGTCGCCTCCGGACTGACCTCGCTGACCGCGGGTGCTTCCCGCATCTTCGAGGGCGGCAGCGTGAACCAGACGGTTGTGGAGATGGAGCGGGGATTCCTCTTCATCATGTCCATCTCCGACGGTTCCTCCCTCGCGGTGCTGGCCCACCCGGAGGCGGACATCGGCCTCATTGGGTACGAGATGGCCCTTCTGGTGGACCGTGCCGGCACGGTTCTGACGCCCGATCTGCGTGCGGAGCTCCAGGGGAGCCTTCTCAACTAACAGACAGACGGTGCGTTTTGGCGTCCCGGGGTCGTAAGGTTTCGGGACGCGGCTCCACAGAGATGCGGTGCCCGGCACAGTCGGAGGAGGAGAGAGAGTGGCAACACCCCCAGGCGGTTCATCGTCGGGCAATTGGTCGTACGGCCCCGGACAGGGCCAGAACGACGGTGCCCACAACCCGAACCGTTACAACTTCCCCTCCGCACCCAGCCAGCGGCAGCCGTACGCGCCCCAGAGCCCCCAGGGTCCCGGGCCGTCGCCGTACGACCAGCCGCCGGCGCCGCGCATCCAGCCGGTGCAGCCGCATCGACGCGCCCCTGAGCCGGCGCCCGCAGGGGCGTCGAACAACCCCTTGGTGCGCCCGTACGCCATGACCGGCGGCCGGACGCGCCCCCGCTACCAGCTCGCCATCGAGGCGCTGGTGCACACCACCGCGCAGCCGCACCAGATGCAGGGCCAGTTGCCCGAGCATCAGCGGATCTGCAACCTCTGCCGAGAGATCAAGTCGGTGGCCGAGATCTCGGCCCTGCTCACGATCCCCCTCGGCGTGGCCAGGATCCTCGTCGCCGACTTGGCGGAGGCGGGACTGGTCGCGATCCATCAGCCCGGCGGCGACGAGAACGCCGGCGGCCAGCCAGACGTGACACTGCTCGAAAGGGTGCTCAGTGGACTTCGCAAGCTCTAGCGGCGGTCCTTCCCGCTCCACCACCTCCGCGAAGATCGTGGTGGCGGGCGGCTTCGGCGTGGGCAAAACCACGTTCGTCGGCGCCGTCTCGGAGATCAACCCGCTGCGCACTGAGGCCGTGATGACATCCGCGAGTGCGGGTATCGACGACCTCACCCACACCGGGGACAAGACCACCACCACGGTGGCCATGGACTTCGGCCGTATCACCCTGGACCAGGACCTGATCCTGTACCTCTTCGGTACGCCGGGCCAGGACCGCTTCTGGTTCATGTGGGACGACCTGGTGCGCGGCGCGATCGGCGCGATCGTGCTGGTGGACACCCGTCGTCTCGCCGACTGCTTCCCCGCGGTCGACTACTTCGAGAACTCGGGTCTCCCCTTCGTCATCGCCCTCAACGGCTTCGACGGCAACCAGCCGTACAACCCGGACGAGGTCCGCGAGGCGCTCCAGATCGGCCCCGACACCCCGATCATCACGACGGACGCCCGCCACCGCGCGGACGCGAAGTCGGCCCTGATCACGCTGGTGGAGCATGCGCTGATGGCGCGCCTGCGGTAGGTCTGCGACGCATCAACGGCCCCTGCGCCTCCCTTCGGGGGTGCGGGGGCCGTTTGCGTGGCACGGTCACCAGAGACCGACGGGGTCACGGCGGGCCGCCCTGAGGAGGATGCCGCGGAGGGAACCCATCCCGTACTTGTCCTCGTCGCTTGAGAGATCGGCGATCTCCAGGAGGAGTGGACGGAGGTCGACTCCGGCGTCGCGTGCCTACCGTTGGCGAACAGGCCGGCGGACTTCAGCGACCCGGACTGGTTCAGCGCGTTGGCACAGGGGCCCGACCCGCTGGACGAGGCAGGTGTCCGCGCGGAGGCGGAAGCCGCGTTGGCAGGCTGCTCGCGCTCTGCCCGTGCGAGGAGCCGACGCGGATCGAAGTGCGGGCCCTGCTGAACCGCTGCCGATCGTTCAGCAGATCAGCTCGACCTCGTCCGCCAACTCGCCCGGAAAACCCACCAGTTGCCCCCTTCCCTGGTCATCAGCGACCCCACGGTAGGCACACAGAGGCCCCGGCCGCCATACAAAGCGGTCGGGGCCTGTGCGTCGTGCCGGTACGGCTCAGTGCCAGCTGTGCGGGGCGCGGAAGCCGCCCTCGCGCTCCAGGCGGCGCCAGCCTGCCTTGGGGTGGCGGTGGGCCGGGGTCTCCGTGGGCTGGGCGGCGGCGCGGGCCAGGAGGACGGCCGTGATGGCGGCGACTTCCTCGGGCTCGGCGTGGCCCTTCTCGACGCGGATGTCAGGGGAGTTCATAGGTCACAGTCTCCGTGAGAGAGGTTTCCGCAGCGGTACCCGTGGGTTACTGCGGGGGGTTGCCGTGCTTGCGCGAGGGCAGGTCGGCGTGCTTGGTCTGCAGCATCGCCAGGGACTTGATGAGGACCTCGCGGGTCTCCGCGGGGTCGATCACGTCGTCCACCAGGCCGCGCTCGGCCGCGTAGTACGGGTGCATCAGCTCGGACTTGTACTCCTTGACCATCTTCTGCCGCATGGCCTCGGGGTCCTCCGCCTCGGCGATCTGCCGGCGGAAGATCACGTTGGCGGCACCTTCGGCGCCCATCACCGCGATCTCGTTCGTCGGCCAGGCGTAGGTGAGGTCGGCGCCGATGGACTGGCTGTCCATGACGATGTAGGCCCCGCCGTACGCCTTGCGCAGGATCAGCGAGATCCGCGGCACGGTCGCGTTGCAGTAGGCGTAGAGGAGCTTCGCGCCGTGCCGGATGATGCCGCCGTGCTCCTGGTCGACACCCGGGAGGAACCCGGGGACGTCCAGGAAGGTGACGATCGGGATGTTAAAAGCGTCACACATCTGGACGAAACGCGCAGCTTTTTCCGACGCCTCGATGTCCAGTACGCCCGCGAGGGTCTGGGGCTGGTTGGCGACGATGCCGACGACCTGGCCGTCGAGGCGGGCGAGCGCGCAGATGATGTTGCGCGCCCAGCGCTCGTGGACCTCCAGGTAGTCGCCGTCGTCGACGATCTCCTCGATGACCTTGACCATGTCGTACGGCCGGTTGCCGTCCGCCGGCACCAGGTCGAGCAGGACGTCGCCGCGGCGGCCCGGCGCGTCCGTGGACTCCACGCGCGGCGGGTTCTCGCGGTTGTTCTGCGGGAGCAGGGACAGGAGGTAGCGCACCTCCGCGATGCACGTCTCCTCGTCGTCGTGATCTTGTCGGGATGCCCCTCGGTCACGGACTCCGAGGTGAACAGACGACGGGACATGACACTCCAGTTGATTGCGGTCCAAGCACGGACGGCGTCACAGACCGGGCGAAGTGACCCGTGTCACGGCCACGATGGACGACGTCGAACGAGGAGCGCTTGAAGTGCGGCGGAACAAGGGTGGAACGCCCCCGCCGGCTACGGGTTCGTGCCGGCGTTCTGCATTCCCGCGTTCTTGAGGGCTCGGGCGAGTTCGCGGGCGCGTTCCTGGTCGTCCGCGGAGACGCCGGCGACCACGACCTTCGCTCGCGGGCCGCCGTCGGCCGCGATGCGCCGGGCGATGTCGCAGGCGAGGGCGCCGGCTCCGGAGAAGCCGCCCAGCAGCAGGTGGCGGCCGGTTCCGTGGGCGGCCAGGGCGGATCGGGCGCCGTCGGCGTCGGTGGTGAGCACCAGCAGTTCGTCGGAGCCCGTATAGGCGCGGGACAGCAGGTCGTAGCAGGTCGCCGTGGTGCCCGGCGGCGGCACCAGGCAGATCGTGCCCGCCGACTCGCGCCGTGCCGCGCGCAGGGAGACCAGCGGGGCGCCGCGGCCGGGTTCGGGGGGCTCGGTCATGCGGGGTACGGTCCTGCCCTCCAGCAGGCTCAGGATCTCCGCGATGGTCGTGGTCTCCCCTGTCCTGGACGGGAGTTCGCGCAACAGTGTGGCGCTCTGCACCAGCAGTTCGGCCGCCGCCTCCTCGTCGAGTACGTCGCGGTCGTGGACGCGGGTGAGGACGAGGCGGCCCGCGCTGTCGTGGTGGGCGAGCAGCCCGATGGGCAGGACGGAGCGGGCGGGTACGGTGCCCGGGAACTCGGCCTTGATGCCGTGCGCGGCGAGTTCGGCCTCCAGGCCCTTCACCGGGTGCGGCAGATCCTCGAAGACGATGACGGTGTCGGCGTGGCCGACTCCGGGCTCCTCCTGTTCGTGGGCCCGGAACCAGCCGACGGGAACCCATTCGTAGGCGGCCATGTCCAGGGCGCGGTCCCGCAGTTGGCGCAGCAGGTTCGGTACGGTGCCGGCCGGGTCCACGTCGACGGACATGGGCAGGGCGTTGCGCAGCGGGCCCAGCATCCGGGCGGCGCCGTCGAGCGGGATGCCGCGTCCGGGGGCGGTCACGGCGAAGCAGACGGGGGCGGGGCCGGTGGCGTTGGAGGCGCGGTAGATGAGCATCGCCCAGACGGCCTGGAGGACCGTGCTCTCGGCGATGCCCCAGCGGCCCGCCCACAGTGCCAGGCGGATGGTTTCTGCAGGGGTGAGCCGGAGCCGGGCCCGGCCCACGCCGGTCAGTGCCGCGGTGCCACGGGCGGAGCGGCCCGGCCTGGAGGCGGCGGTGTCGGGGGGTGCGGCGCGCTCCCAGAAGGCCCGGGAGGTCTCCAGGTCCTGGGCCGCGATCCAGGCGGCGTAGTCCCGCAGGTCGGGGCGGCGTTCGCCGCCGGACAGGCTGCCGCCCGCGAGGTAGGCGCGGTAGAACTCGCGCAGCAGGATGTGCGCGCTCCAGTTGTCGAGCAGCGCCCGGTGGTAGGTGAGCACGATCCGGATGGGGGAGGCGGGGGTGCTGGGCCGGTGGCTCCCGTCCGTCTCCAGCAGGGTGAGGCGCAGTGCTCCGGGGCAGCGCAGGTCGAAGCCGCGCAGCCGGTCGTGTTCCAGCAGCGGGGACCAGTCGTCGCCGCGGTGGACGCGGCGGGTGATCTCGGGAGCGACCCGGCTGTGGACCATGAGCTGTGGCTCGGGGCCGCCGGTGAACGCGGTGCGCAGCACGGTTTCGCAGTCGAAGACGGACTGCCAGGCCGCCGTGAAGCGCTCCAGGTCCAGCGGGCCGTGCCAGACCCAGACGACCTGCTCGACATGGCGGCCGGTGCCGGGCTGTCCGTCGCCTCCCAGGTACAGCTCCACCTGTTGGGGGGTGGCGCGGAAGACGGACGGGATCGGGGCGTCGGAGGCCTCGGCCAGCTCTCGCAGCACCTCGCGCAGCAGCTCGCCGAGGGCGGCCACGGTGGTGTCGGTGATGCCCTCGGCCGGGTCGGACAGCCAGTCGAGGCCGATGTGCAGCTTGCCGTCGGCGATGTGGGCGCATGCCTGCAAGCGGTGCGGGGGCCGGTGGCGGGTGCTGTCGTTGTTGCCGTCGTTGCTGCTGTCGTTGCTGCTGTCGTTGTTGCTGTCGTTGTTGCTGTCGTCGGTGCGGTCGCCGGGCACCGGGTGGGCGGCGTGCGGCAGGAGCTCGTCCGGGCCGTGCAGGGTCAGGCAGGCCTGGGCGGGCGCCAGTTCACGCAACGCGGTGCGCAGCAGCGGGTCGGGGCTCCACTCCCGACAGGCCCCGAACCCGGCGCCGCCCGGTGCCTGCCCGGCGGCTGCCGCCAAGGGTCCTGCCACGGCGGCCAGTTGTCCCAGGGTGGTGAGGCCGCGGTCCAGGGTGAGGTGGATGGGGTGCACATCGGTGAGGCGGCCGACATGGCGACGTAGACCCGGATGACCGTTCCGCGGATCGCTGCGGACGTCGAAGCCGACGTCGTCGGCGTGCTGCCAGCGGGCCAGGGCCAGTGCGAACACGCCGGTCAGCACCTGTCCGACGGTCAGCGCGAGCCGCTGGGCCAGACCCTGGGTGATCCGCTCGGTGGCCCCTTCGGGCAGCACGAAGCCGGTACGCCCGACGCCGACCGACCCGGCATCGGGCATGCCGACCAGCGCGGCCTCCGGCACCACCCCGGCCGGCGCCGCGTCCCGCGTCTCCGCCAGGGCGGCCTCGGCCGTGTCGGCCGTGTCGATGGAGCGGAGCACGTGGGCCGAGGTGCGGGCCTCGGTGCCCCGGGCCCTGCGTTCGGCGACGGTCGACCAGTGGCGCATCTCGGCGGGGTCGCGGGCCAGTTCCCGCAGTTCGGTGACCCAGTCGGCCAGCCCGCCCGGCGCGCGTCGCGGCGAGCGTGCCGGAGCTCCCGCCGTCGATGTGCCGAGGGCTGCGATGAGGTCGTCGACGACGATCCGCCAGGACGCGGCGTCCACGGCGAGTTCGTGGGCGACCAGGACCAGCCGGTCGGCGCGCTCCTCCGCGGGGCGACGGTCCCGCGCGAGCAGGGCCCGCACCTGGATGCCGTCGGACGCGTCGAGGCCGCGTCCGACGGCTTCGACGGCGGCGGCGAAGCCGGCCTCGTCGGCGAACTCGCCTTCCACCAGCAGCCCTTGCCCGACCGAAGCAGCCGCAGCAGCCTCAGTAGCCGAAGCAGCCGAAGCAGCCGCAGCAGCCTCAGTAGCCGAAGCAGCCGAAGCAGCCGAAGCAGCCGAAGCAGCCGAAGCAGCCTCAGTGGCCGAAGCAGCTGAGGCAGTGCTCTCCCCTGTCACCACCGCTGCCGCACCCTGTCCGCTCAGCCGCCCGCCCCTGCTGTCGAGGCGGAAGCCCAGTTGCGGGTGGGCCGTCAGGACGGTGCGCAGGGCCTCGCGCGCCGTGTCCGCGTCCAGCGGGGTGGCCGGTTCGAGGTACACCGCCTCGTAACGGGGGCCGCCCCCCGAAGCGAGCGCGGCGCACTGGGCGGGCGTGAGGGGATGGTCGGCGGCGGACCGCTCGGTGAGCAGGTCGGCGAGGCGGCCCACCACGAAGGCGGCGGTCGCGTCCTCCCCCGGGGTGAACCGGAGCGTGTGGTGGTCGGGGCCGTGCCGCAGCAGCCGGTGCTGCCGGTCGGCCCGGTCCGGGTCGCCGTCGGCGAGTTCGCCCAGGACGCCCGCCAGCGCGGCAGCGTCGAGCGGCCCGCGCAACTCGAGGTCCCACGGGCTGTCGTGCGGGACGGGTCCGGGGTCCACGACCACGGACATCACCGCGTGCGAGGAGCGAGGAACAGTCATACGCGTCCAGGGACGAGCGCCCCGCCGTGACCGGCGCGGTCCCCTCTCTCCTCTCGGTGGCTGGTGGATGAGCTGCTGGGATGGCGCTCACTCAGCTCTTGCGGGAGCCGGGAGCCGTGCCTAGGACGAGCCGCCTGCGGCCCTGATGGGGGCCGGCCGTAAGCAGTGCCTACGACGTCGGCGGCACCGGTCGGGACGGACGAGCCCCGGAGCCACGCCGTACTGCCTCGCTTCCATGACGCCTCCTGGTCCGCCGGAATCGACAACGGTCGTGCTCAGCACGCTAAAGGCAGCACGTGCTCGGCGTCCGATTTCCCAAGCGGGTGTGGAGCGCTGCCCGAGTTCGGCAGAGGTCATCCGTGAGCGGGGCCCCCGTCCCGCGCTCACGACGCACCGGTCACAGCATGCGGACGGCACTCTCCGCGTGCGTCTTGGCGTGGGCCAGCAGGACACGGCTGTTGCGGCCGAGCGCCTCGCGCACATGCCTGCGGGCGTCGGCGAGGGTCGCCTGCTCGCCCAGTTCGCCGGCGATCTGTTCCTCGCTCAGTACGACGTTGTGCTGCGCGGTGACGGTGACGCCTCGTTCGTCCGGGACGACGGACCATTCGCCGGTGTGGGCCTCTATGAGGGGCAGCGGCGCGGTCTGCTTGTAGACGATGCGTTCGGCGTGCGGGAAGCAGATCCGCACCGAGGAGGTGGTGTGGGTGCCGTACTCGGTGAGCGTCCGCATGGTCAGGTGCTGCACGCCGGGGACGCTCTCGGTGAGGTCGACCTGTTGGACGTGCGGTACCAGGTCGGGCCAGTCGCCGGCCCGGTAGAGGAAGTCGTAGACGAGTTCGGCGGGTCCCTTGATGTGGACCGTGTCCTCGAAGGACAGGACGAGTTCGTCCAGGCGCGTCCATCGCTCGGCGAACGCCTTGAGGTCGGCGAGCTGGGCGCGGGCGTGGGTCTCGGTGGCCCGCTGTGCCCACTCCAGGTCGGCGGGTGAGTCGGCGCCGACGCTGTAGTCGTAGCGCAGTTCGAGCTCGCTGTCGTGCGGGCCGTCCGGGTGTGCGCTCAGGACGCCGCCCGCCGTGCGGAAGGGGGGTGCGGCGATCTCCTGCCAGAACTCCATACGGCGTGCCACGGGGTCCAGGCGCCGCTGCGAGGTCCACGCCTTGATCTGGTCGTCAAGGAGCGTCCAGGTCAGCAGCCGCTCCCGTACGCCGTCGAATTCCAGTTGTTCCACATGGATGATCGAGGAGAAATAGAGCGGCCAGTTCGGCGCGTCGGCCATCAGCGCGTAGGCCACGCCGGCAGGTGCGGATGCGTGCACTTTGCGTGCCCTCTTGTCCGCATGCTCAGCAATCATTTGAGCTCCCCTCCTCTTATAGCGCCGACGGGAACATGAACGGATTATGGCGGCCGTCTGAAGACCGCTCGGGGACGAACAGAATCAGGGTGGATCCGGGCGCGCCCGGGTAGTTGCCGTAATCGGTCGGCGTGTATTTCTGTCATGCATGAGGTGAGCGGGCGTCGTGGGCCCGCACCGGTTGTCCGAGTGCGCACGCTCAGCCGACCGGCATGCTCTCGCGGGCGAGGCGGCCGGTGATCCGGCAGGCGCGGCCCAGCAGGCGAGGCAGTAAACGGCCGCGCGCGAAGAAGTGATGCTGGGGGACGGTGCGGAGCCAGGAGGGTCCGTCGGTCCACTGCCGCCAGCCGTCCGCGATCGTGGGCGGCGCCAGCGGGTTGTCCTGGGAGGCGACGATCAGCATGGGGGTGGTGAGCGGCCCGGCCGGAGAGGGTGTGGCGGCCGCGTCCTCGAGGGACTGGGCGAGCTCCAGGTCGGCGCGGAGCACCGGCAGCATCGCGTGCAGCCAGATGCCCTCGTCGCTGGTGGGCGGCACGGACCCGTTGGCGCTCAGGGCGTCCAGCAGTTCGGCGTCCGTCGCGGTGCGGGCGTCCGGCAGTGCGGGGGCCATGCGGGGCGGCGGGCAGGCCGCGAGGGCGAGGAGCGCGGGGCCGGGCAGGCCGGCCTCGTACAGGATCCGCGTGACGGTGAAGGCGACCATCGCGCCGAGGCCGTGTCCGTAGAGGACGTACGGGCCGGGCTCCGGGTCGGTGAACCGGGGCAGCACGTCGGCGAGCAGGGCCTCGTACGCGGTCGTACGGGTGTCGGATCGATGCCATGGTCCGCCCGGCACGGGGACCGGGACCACCTCCACTCCGGGGCCGACGTTCTCCGACCAGTGGTCGAAGACGGAGACACCCCCTCCGGAATGCGCGAAACAGTGCAGGCGCACCGGCCTTTCGTCCGACATGGCATCCTCCTCTACCCCGACCTGCGTCGCACGGGGTGGGATTCGAGGATTGCCGGACCCCCTCAAGTGCCGCTTGAACCTGATCGGAGGACCCGAGCGGGACACCTCCCGCCCTCCTCCGTCCCGGCCCAGGGACCGGGGAGGGCGCCTGGGCCACGAACAGCCGCCGTGGCCGGCGCCCCCGCTCGGTTCCCCTGCTCGGTGGCCGTGCTCGCTGGCCGTGGTCGGTGGCCGTGGTCGGTGGCCGTGGTCGGTGGCCGTGGTCGGTGGCCGTGAACGGTCGCGATGGTCAGTCACCCGCGAACAGCGGCCGTGGCCGATCACCGGGGTCGATCACCGCAGTGGTGCGCCTCGGACGGCCACCGAGGTCAGTCACCGCGACCGCTCGCCGCGCCGAGAAGGCCGGGGCCAGGTCACCCGGCCTCCTCGGCGATCCTGTTTCCGCATTCGCCTCCGCCTCCGCGTCCGTCGGGCCGGCTCCGCAACCGGCCCTGCCGTCCGACGGCGATCAGGCGTTGAGTACGACGGGGCCCCCGCTCCGGCCGGCCTCAGGCGGCGAAGAGATCGAACGTCGAGGAGCGCCGCTCCCCGGCGACGACGTCCAGCTGCGGGTCGACGGCCAGCATGGCCTGGTGCAGCCGCTGCACCTGGGGGGACGGCTCGACGCCCAGTTCCTCGATCAGCCGGATGCGCAGCTTGCGGTAGACGGCGAGGGCCGACGCCTGCCGTCCCGACCGGTACAGCGCCACCATGGCCTGCGAGTGCAGCCCCTCGTGCTGCGGGTAGCGGGCCGTCAGTTCGGCGAGCTCCGCGATGAGTTCGGAGTGCCTGCCGAGCCGAAGGTCGGCGTCGATGCGGCGCTCGACGGTGCCGAGCCGGCTCTCCTCGAGGCGCATGACCTCGATCCCGAGAATCGGTCCGACGCGTACGTCGACCAGGGCGGGGCCGCGCCACAGTTCCAGCGCCTTGCGGAACCGGTCGGCGGACATCTCGTCGTCGCCCGCCTCGAAGGCCGCCCGTCCTTCGGTGACCATGCGTTCGTACTCGTGCACGTCCACGCTCTCGGGCGGTATCTGCAGCAGATAGCCGCCGTGCCGGGTGGCGAGCACCTCCTTCGCCGCGTCGGGAGCGTCGGGGCCCATCGCGGTGCCCAGGCGCCGGCGGAGCTGAAGGATGTAGGTCTGCAACGTGGTGAGTGCGCTCTGCGGCGGCTCGGTCCCCCAGATTTCCTCCATGAGCATGGGAACGGGCATCACCCGCCCGGGGTAGAGGGCGAGCAGGGAAAGGATCTGCCGCGGCTTACCGGCCGTTGGGACGATCGATCCCCCGTTGACCTCGGCACTCAACGGACCCAGAACCTGAATCTTCACTGCTTTCCTCCGTAGCTCGCGAGTTCCTCTCGTGGCTGAATTCCGTCGCCATAAGCACACTAGCGGGAATCGCGCCAGGCCCGCTTTTCCTCGACCAGGGCTTGAGGACGCTTCAACTTACCTATTCTGTCTGCAAATTGATCGCCCCAAAGGCATCCCCGCCAATTACTTCGCTCTTTTTAATTCCGTGGCGAACAAAGCAAATTGCGGAATGCTTGACGCCGTTTGTCGAGATGGGGCATCTCGCCCGGCACCGCACGACGCCGGCCGCCTCCGGAAACGCAGCAGGCCGGCCCGAGGGACCCGTGTCCCCGCAGTGCCGGCCCGGCTGACGTGCGCGCCCGACTCTCAGCTCGTGTGGACCAGGCGCTCCTTGGCCACGCTGGGGGCTGCCGGCGCGGTCTCGGGGTTCGCCGTGAGGATGGACCGCTGCAGGCGTCGCAGCCCCGCCGACGGCTCCAGGCCGAGGTCCCTCACGAGGGTGGCGCGCAGCCGCTGGTAGACCTCCAGGGCCTCGCCGCGGCGCCCCGAGCGGTACAGGGCGAGCATGAACTGGGCATGCAGGCTCTCGTGGGTGCGGTAACGGTTCACCAGCACGGTCAGCTCGGACAGCAGCTCGCGGTGGCGGCCCAGGCGCAGGTCGGCTTCGATGCGCTGGTCGAGTGCGCACAGCCGGCTCTCCTCCAGGCGCCTGATCTCCATCTCCAGCTGGGTGCCGGCCTGGACGTCCGCGAAGGCGGTGCCGGACCACAGCGCCAGCGCCTCACGCAGATGCCGGGCCGCGTCGGGGAAGTCGCCCGCGTCCATGGCCCGGTAGCCGGTGCCCGCGAGGCGCTCGAAGGTGCGGACGTCGCTCTGTCCGCCGCCGGCGGCCAGCATGTATCCGCTGGGCATCGTCATCAGCACGTCCTTGGCGGTGCGCTGCCTGCCGCCCTCGTCCGCGCCGTCCCGCTCGCCCTTCTCCAGCGCCACGGCGATGAGTTCGCGCAGCTGGAGGACGTAGGTCTGCAGGGTGGTGCGGGCGCTGCGCGGCGGTGCGGCGCCCCACAGTTCCTCGATCAGTGTGGAGACCGGCACCGCCTGGTCGGCGTGGAGTGCCAGCAGAGCCAGAACCTGCCGCGGCTTGGGGGCCGTCGGTGTGATGGAGACCCCGTTCTCCTTCACGGCCAATGCGCCGAGTACCTCGATGTCCACGCGATCTCCCCTGTCTAGTGCCGAGTGCTCCGGTCGTTTCCGTAACCGTCGTCAGATGTCAGTCCGGCGCCATGGACCAGACTAAAAACAGCGCATGCGGTCTGTCAATATCAAACCGCATGCCCTGTATTTTCCAAGCGAGGATCTAACGCCACACAAGACCTGACCTGCGACGATGCAAAATCTCCAGCACACTTCAAGGCCCCCTGGTGCGGATCTCCAGGGGGCCTTGAGGCAAAGAAGGGGCCTAGGTCGGCAAAGTTGATCTCTAAACAGACCGGAAGGTCTGCTATTGCTCGGTACTCGCCCGCAGGGCAGGCCGGTCCTGGGCGGGGATGCCGGCCTGCGGCCAGGTGCCCGCGCTCGCCAGTCCGTCCAGGTTCCGCCGGTCGGCCAGGCGCGGCAGGATCACGTCCCAGAAGCGGGTGACGTTCTGCCGGGACAGCCAGGAGGCGTCATCGCCGCCGAGCACCTCAAAGCCCGCGGTGGCGGCGACGATGAGCCGGGCGCCGTCCGCCCAGGACACCCCTTCCGCCAGAGCCCCGTCGCGCTCGGCCCCGCGCAGGGTGTCCTCGACCCACTCCTGCCACTGCGCCCGCAGGGAGCACTCCCCCCGGTACGCGCAGTCGCCCGCGAGCTCGAACCCCCCGCGGACCACGATGTCGTGAGCGAGCGCTCCCATCAGTTCGTGCGTGGCGTCCACCACCGTCTGGAGCGAGTTGCCCTGCCGGGCGAGCGCCGCCTCGGTGATGTCGCGCACGGCCCTGGCCGCCTGCGTCTCCACCGCCTCGGCGAGCATGCTCTTGTTGGCGAAGTGGAAGTGCAGCGCCCCGTTGCTGACACCGGCCCGCCTGCTGATGGTGCTCAGCGACGCAGTGACGAAGCCTTCCTCGGCGAAGACCGCGGCGGCGGCCTGGATCAGTGCATGCCGGGTACGGGCCGCTCGCTCCTGTTTGACCATGTGGTGTCTCCTGAGAACCGGGACGTCGAGGGCCGGCGCCGCGCCGACGTCCCAAGTCCCACGGAAGTGGTGCTACTGCGGGGGATTGCCGTGCTTGCGGGACGGCAGGTCGGCGTGCTTGCTGCGGAGCATGGCCAGGGAGCGGACGAGGACCTCGCGGGTCTGCGCCGGGTCGATGACGTCGTCGACCAGCCCCCGCTCGGCCGCGTAGTACGGGTGCATCAGCTCGGACTTGTACTCCTTGACCATCTTCTGGCGCATGGCCTCGGGGTCCTCCGCCTCGGCGATCTGCCGGCGGAAGATCACGTTGGCGGCACCTTCGGCGCCCATCACCGCGATCTCGTTCGTCGGCCAGGCGTAGGTGAGGTCGGCGCCGATGGACTGGCTGTCCATGACGATGTAGGCCCCGCCGTACGCCTTGCGCAGGATCAGCGAGATCCGCGGCACGGTCGCGTTGCAGTACGCGTAGAGGAGCTTCGCGCCGTGCCGGATGATGCCGCCGTGCTCCTGGTCGACACCCGGCAGGAAGCCGGGGACGTCCAGCAGCGTGAGGAGCGGGATGTTGAAGGCATCGCACATCTGAACGAAGCGCGCGGCCTTCTCCGAGGCCTCGATGTCGAGCACGCCTGCCAGGGTCTGGGGCTGGTTGGCGACGATACCGACAACCTGCCCGTCGAGGCGGGCGAGTGCGCAGATGATGTTGCGCGCCCAGCGCTCGTGGACCTCCAGGTACTCGCCGTCGTCGACGATCTCCTCGATGACCTTGGCCATGTCGTACGGCCGGTTGCCGTCGGCCGGGACCAGGTCCAGGAGCACCTCGGAGCGCCGGTCGACGGGGTCGTCGGCCAACGCCCTCGGCGGAGCCTCCTGGTTGTTCTGCGGGAGCAGGGACAGGAGGTAGCGCACCTCCGCGATGCACGTCTCCTCGTCGTCGTACGCGAAGTGGCACACGCCGGAGGTCTCGGCGTGGACGTCGGCGCCGCCGAGGCCGTTCTGGGTGATCTCCTCGCCGGTCACCGCCTTGACCACGTCCGGGCCGGTGATGAACATCTGCGAGGTGTCGCGGACCATGAACACGAAGTCCGTCAGGGCGGGGCTGTAGGCCGCGCCGCCCGCGCACGGGCCGAGCATCACCGAGATCTGCGGGATCACCCCGGACGCCTTGGTGTTGCGCTGGAAGATGCCGCCGTACCCGGCGAGCGCGGAGACGCCCTCCTGGATACGGGCGCCGGCGCCGTCGTTGAGCGACACCAGCGGCGCGCCGGTCGCGATGGCCATGTCCATGATCTTGTGGATCTTCGTGGCGTGGGCCTCGCCCAGGGCGCCGCCGAAGATCCGGAAGTCGTGCGCGTAGACGAAGACCGTGCGGCCCTCCACCGTGCCCCAGCCGGTGATGACACCGTCGGTGTACGGCTTCTTCACGTCCATGCCGAAACCGGTCGCCCGGTGCCGGCGCAGCTGCTCGACCTCCTGGAACGAGCCCGGATCGAGGAGGAGTTCGATGCGTTCGCGGGCGGTCAGCTTGCCCTTGGCATGCTGCGCCTCGGTCGCCTTCTCGCTCGGTCCGGCCAGTGCCTGGGCACGGATACCGTCCAGTTCGGCCACTCGCCCGTACATGCCGGTCGGCTCCAGGTCGATCGGCGCCGGGGCGGTTGTCATCGCCATACCAGGTCCCTTCTGGGGCGCGGCCGATGAGAAGTCCCGCCCCAGGTCCATGTAGATCAGATTAACAAACCGCCCACGCGGTTTCCAGTTCGGGGTGCAACTTTCCTGAACCTCTGTCAGCGCCAGCTGTCGGGGGCCCGGTACACACCCGGTGACCGCCACCCGCCGGAGCCGCCGCGGCGCGGCTCCTCGGGCTGCTCCTCGACGGCCCCCTGGAGCGCGAGAAGAACGACCGCGAGCGCGGCCAGCTCCTCCGGCCCGGCCTGTCCGCGCTCGACGCGCAGCATCGGTTCGCCGTTGCCCATGTCCCCCACTTCCCTTCTCAGGCTTGTGGACACGGTCTGCCGGGCTGCTCAAGAACCGGTCTCGTTCCGCTTGAAGTCCGCTTCGGGTCTGCGCCCGAAGAGCCGCGCGCCGGCCGGAATGCCGAGGACTCCGCAACCCGGTGGGGCTGCGGAGTCCTCGGTTCCCGTGCGGCAGGCGGGGTCACCCCAGCCGGACGGGCAGTTCCCGGTAACCGTTGATCAGGAAGGACTCGACCGGGGCCAGTTCCGCCGCCCCGACAGCCAGTTCGATGTCGGGGAAGCGCTCGAAGAGCGCCGCCAGGGCCTCCCCGGCCTCCACCGTGGCCAGGGGGGCTCCCAGGCAGCGGTGCACACCGTGGCCGAAGCCGAGTCCGAAACCGTCGCCGCGGTCTGTGCGCAGAAGGTCGAAATCAGCCGCGTCCCGGCCGTAGCGGTCGGGATCCAGTCCGGCCGCCGCGAACGAGACGAGGATCGGGTCCCCCTTCTTGATCAGGACGCCGTCCAGGTCGATGTCCTCGACCGCGAAGCGCATCGGCGAGTAGGCGCCAGGGGCGTGCGTGCGCATCGTCTCGGCCATCACGTCGTCCCAGTCCGCCCGCCCCTCCCGCACGTGGGCCAGCTGCTCGGGGTGGCTCAGCAGCGCCCCCACCGCGTTGGTGATGAGGGTGCTGGTCGTCTCCTGGCCGCCCGCTATCAGCAGGTTGAGGCTGCCGAGAAGCTCCTCCTGGGTGAGCCGGTCGCCCTCGTCCCCCGCCACGATCAGCGCGGACGTCAGGTCATCGCCCGGTTGGGCCCGCTTGCTCATGACGAGCTCGCCCAGCAGCTCGAAGACCCTCATCTGGGCCGCGGCCATCGCCTGGGCCGAGACGGACGTGCTGAACACCGTCTCCATGGCGCCGCACAGCTGGTCGCGGTCGTCCCGGTCGATGCCGAACAGCTCGCAGATCACCCTCATCGGCAGCAACTTGGCGAACGCGGCCCGCAGATCGACGACTTCGCCCGGGGGCAGGGCCGCCAGATCGTCCAGCAGTTCCGTGGTGATCTCCGCGACCCGGGGCCGCAGCAGTTCGGAACGCCGTGCGGTGAACGCGCCGGCAACCAGGCGCCGCAGCCGGGCGCGCTTCTCGCCGTACGTGAAGAGCATGTTCTCGTTGGCCACCCACGGATACAGCGGCCAGTCCTCGGTGATCCGTCCGTCGATGAACGCCGGCCAGTGCAGCCGGGCGTCCTTGGAGACCCGGGGATCGACCAGCAGGCGCTTGACCTGCTGTTCGCGGACCACCGCCCAGGCGCGCACGCCGCCGGGCAGCTCCACCTCTACGGCGGCCCCCCGGGCCCGCAGCATCGCGGCTTCCCCCGCGAGGTCGCGCGCCGAGACGTCCAGCCGATAGGGGCAGACAGCAGTTTCCATTGGTGCGCTCCATCCGAATCAGTCGCTTCTGATCTGATACGTGCCGAGGAGGCTGCTGCGTACAGCTCCTCGCGTCCCCCCGCGATGGATCGCTGCGAGGTTGTCGTCAAGCGGTCATGGCGGTTTCCTCAGTGGCGGGCTGTCGTTCTTTCATGACCGTCTCGTACACCTTCTTGCCTCGCTCCGGAGTGAAGTCGAGCTGTACGAGAACGCCGGGCACCGCGGCGGCCGTCAGGATGTACGAGTACAGGTCGCAGACCCGCTGCATCATGTCGGAGCGTCCCTCCATGATGTTCGACAGCATCTGGACCCCGGTGAAGGCACCCACGGACAGCCGTGCGATGGACTCCAGATCGACGTTCGGGAGCAGTTCCCCGGCCGCCTTCGCCTCGGCGAACAGCGACTTGTTGTAGTCGATCCACAGCCGCATCGGGACCCTCTGGTCCAGCCCCGCCGCGCCCACCGCCGGATCGATGGTGAGGCTCACGCTGCCGCGGATAATGGGATCACCCGTCTCCTTCTGAAGCAGCAGCGTCAGCAACAGCACCTCGTCCACCACCTGTTGCAGCTTCAGCGGCGGCACCGGGACCGACGGCAGCGCTCTGACCTGCTCCGCGAGTACGGCCTGGGCGAGCTCCTCCTTCGACGTGAAGTGGAAGTACAGCGCACCCTTCGTCACCCCGGCCTCTTTGAGGATCTCGGAGATGGTTGCCGCGTCGTATCCGACGTCGTCGAACACCTTGGCGGCGGCAACCAGGATCGCCTGCCGGGTCCGGATGGCTCGATCCTGCCGCGCCACAACGCACCTCCATACCGTTCTACGGCATCGCTCGGTCTGTCGGCCCGGAAAAGAAACCGACAGGTTCGATTCTAGTGGCACCACCTCTGTCAACGGGACGGTCAGCTTCAGCCTCTTGCCCTGTCAGGCGCTCTGGTGCATCCCCCGAGGGGACAATAAAACCTGGCATCCGGTTTTTCAAGGGCCTCCGACTAGGGCATACCGGTCGGCTCCGCCTTGAGCAGCGACGGAGTGAGAACCCTGTTCCGCCAGCTCTCACTTGGAATACGGCCGTCCGGATCCCGATGGTCAAGCGTTGCTAAAGAGCCTTGAGAAAGAAACCGGTGGGTTTGTATTTTGCTAGTCCGGCGCTCCTCTCCCCCCCACATCACTCCAACCCCACTTGTGGAGAGGGTTATGACCCTGCTGACCATGCAGAGCCAGGCTCCCAGCTTCGACGGAGCTGCGGAGACCGCCCCCGACCGGGCGATCATCAGCGAGTTGACGCACCAGTTGTTCAACGAAGACGAACGTGGCCGACTGCACGGAACCTGGCGGGATCTCATCGGGAACGAGAAGTTCCGATACCGCCCGGGGCTCACCTCCGACGAACGCATAGCGCTGTCCTACGAGCGCCTGCGGCTCGTCAACGAGTCGATCGACGACCCGGCGTCCCTGGCCCGCGATCCGCACCTGCTGGCAGGCCTGCACGAGTGGACGGGGGTGGTGGACGGAGCGCTCGGCACACTGGCCGGCATCCACTACAACCTGTTCCTGGGCAGCCTGCTGGACCACGACGACAGCGAGCGCCACCAGTTGCCCCAGTTCACCTCCATGCAGCGCACGGGAACCTTCCTGTGCACGGAGCTGGACCACGGCAACGATGCGGCGGCCTTGCAGACCACCTGCGAACTGGACCGCACCACCAATGAGTTCATCCTGCACACGCCCACACCGGGCGCCCGGAAGTTCATGCCCAACACCAGCCTCGCCGGCGGTCCCAAGAGCGGTGTCGTGGCAGCCCGGCTCCTGATCGACGGCCAGGACCAGGGCGTCTTCCTCTTCCTGACCCCCCTGACCGACGAGAACGGCCCACGGCCGGGCGTCCGCATACGTCCGCTGCCCACCCGGCTGGCCAGCCCCGTCGACCACTGCCTCACCAGTTTCGACCGGGTACGGCTGCCCCGTGAGGCCCTGCTGGAAGGCGACCACGGGCGTCTCACCCCGGAGGCCGGTCTCCTCAGCGGCCTGGGCAATCCGCGCAAACGTTTCCTCCACTCCATCAAGCGGGTCACCTGGGGCAAGCTCTGCATGAGCGGCGCCGGCATCGGGGTCGCCCGGGCCGCGCTGTCCATCGCCGTACGGCGCGCGCACCTGCGCACCATCAGCGGCCCGAAGGTCGGTACCCACGTTCCGCTGGCCGCCCACCGCACCCACCACAGCAGGCTGCTTCAGGCGGTCGCCACGACGTACGCCATGACCTTCCTGCACCGTGCGGTCCTCGCCCGCTGCGTCGACGCCGTCGAGGCCGAACGCGAGGAGGTGGAGCGGCTGGTCGCGATCACCAAGGGGTGGATCACCTGGCAGGGGCGTGACATCGCCATGGAGTGCCGTGAGCGCTGCGGCGCGGCCGGATTCTTCTCCTTCAACGCGCTGCCCGACTTCACCCAGAACCTGGAGGGCGCCATCACGGCGGAGGGTGACAACCTGGTCGTCTGGGCCAAGGCCGCGGCGGAGATGGTCTTCGGGCACCAGACGGACCACAGCACCTCTCTCACCATGCCCCTGGATCTCCAGCCGCTGGCCGAACTGTCCTTCCTGCGGGGGCTCATGGCCAAGGTGGAGCACCTGTGGCAGGCCAGGGCCAGGACGGCGCTGCGCGGCGGTCCGTCGGGCAATCCGCTGGCCCGCTGGAACGTCGCCTCGAACGCGGGCATCGAGATGGTCCGGGCCCACGCCCGGCTCCAGGCGGCCGACGCCTTCCTCGCCGCGATCGCCCGCACCACGGAGCCGGGGGCGCGTTCCCTGCTGGAGGACCTGTGCCGGCTCTTCCTGCTCCAGGAGCTCACCCCGCACACGGGTGATCTGCTGGCCGAAGGACACCTGACCCCCGATCACGTCCATGAGCTGCCGGTCGCCGTCGACCAGCTCATGGAGCGCCTCGCCCCTCAACTGCCGCTGCTGGTGGAGGCGTTCGACCTTCCGGAGGAGTTCCTCGCCCGGATCCCGCTGGCCAACGGGGGTCACTCGCTGATGCTGGACGACTTCCTGACCCCCGAGACCGAGACGACCCCGCCCCTGGACCTCTCCGCCTGCCTGCCCAGGCAGCGCCAGAACCCGGAGGCGTCCGACAGGGAGCTCGCGCTGCTGACCTAGGACACGGGCCGTGGGGCCTTCGGGGCCTTGGGCGCAGGGCGCGGGCAAGTTTGTGCGCGTGTGGTGTGGCCGCCTTCTCCGCGGAGGGGCGGCCATGCCGCGTTGCCCTGACGGCGGCGTGACCCGCACCTGCCGTGAGAGACCCGCGAACTGCCTTGGATGCTGAGGGCGAAGTCCCGGCACAAGAAGCCGGAGATCGCCTCGGGGGAGGGTTTGAAGCAGCGGCGATCTCCGGGCCGACCAGCCTGCTCGCCCCCGGCGCCGCCCGCCGTCGACCGCCTGGCCCCGGTCGGGGCCGGCCCGCGCGGGTGGGGGCGTTCAGCGCGGGCGGGGGCGGGGGCGAGCAGCGCGGGCGGGGGCGGGGGCGTTCAGCGCGGAATCACCCAGCCCGGGGTCCAGGTCCCGGCGGCGTCGTGGCCGGTCGTCGTGGCGGCGAGGTGGGTGCGGAGGGTGGCCAGCGCTGGGTGGGGGTTGTCGCGGTGCCAGAGCAGCGAGTGCGGGTAGACGGGTGTCGGGTCGGTCACCGGGATGCGGCGCAGACCGTGGTCGGCGGGCCAGATGAGGCGGGTGTGCTCGCCCATGAAGGTGGCCAGGGCCGGGGTGTCGGCGATGGTGTCGAGGAGCGCGTCGGAGCCGAAGTTGGGGCCGGTCACCTCGATGGTGAGGCCGAACTCGGCGACGAGGTCGTCGTAGTAGGCGCCCCACTCGGTTCCGGGGGCGATGCCGGGCATCCAGATCCGGTGCCCGGTGAGCTGGGCGACGGTCACCGACCGGGCGCCCGCCAGTGCGTGGGCGGGGCCGGTGAGGAGCTGGAGCGGCTCGTCGAGCACCCGGACGGAGGCGATGTCCTCGGGAAGAGGCCGGCCGGGCGCGGCGACGGCACGGAAGGACGCGTCGATCGCACCGGAGCGAAGGGCGGTGACGGCGGTCTCGATGTCGAACAGCATCATCACGTCGAGGTCGATCTCGGGGTGCGCGCGGTGGAAGCCGCGCATCAGGCTGGACTGCGCGCTGCGCGAGGCGATCACGTCGACGCGCAGCGGACGCCGGCCGGGGCGCACGGACGCGGACGCCCGCTCGGCGACGCGCAGCAGTTCGCGTGCGTGGGGCAAGAACGCCTGACCGTCGATGGTGAGCTCGGCGCCGCGCGGGGCACGGGTGAACAGCCGCACACCGAGGGCGCGTTCCAGCGCGGCGATGCGTTTGGAGACGGCCTGCTGGGTGATCGACAGGTCGGCGGCGGCCTTCTGGAACTGACCCGCATCAGCGACGGCGACGAAGGTGCGCACTGCTTCGAGATCCACGCCGACCCACCTTAGTGAACAACTGATTGTTGTGGATCGTAGGCAGGTCAGTTGTTTGACCTGCTGCTGTCCTGCCCGCTTGTCTCTCATCGGTCAACGTCGGTTTGTTCGGGTGGGGACCAAGGGGAGTGCGCTGAGCATGGTGGGCAGGAGACGGCTGGGCCGGCAGTTCGGCTGGCTGTGGGCGTCGTATGCGGTGAGCGCATACGGGTCCGGGCTGGGGTTCGGGGCGTTGCCGCTGATCGCCGTGCTGGTGCTGCATGCCGGACCCGCCGAGGTGTCCGCGCTGTCCGCGATGGGACCTGCGGTGGGTGCGCTGATCGCGGTGCCGCTCGCGCCGTGGGTGGAGTTCCGGCGCAAGCGCCCGGTCATGATCATGATGGATCTGACCCGGTTCGCGGCCATGGCGACAATCCCCGTCGCCTACGCCTTCGCATGGCTCGGTTTCGTCCAACTGCTCGTGGTCTCGGCCGTGGTCGCCGCAGCCAAGATCGCCTTCAACGCGGCCGGCGGCGCCTACCTCAAGGCCCTCGTCCGGCCGGATGACCTGCTCGTCGCCAACGCGCGGTTCGAGTCCACGAACTGGAGCTCCATCGCGGTGGGGCCACCGCTCGGCGGGGCGGCGATCGGCCTGCTCGGGCCGGTCACGACCGTGGTGGCCGACGCGCTCAGCTACCTGCTCTCCGCGCTCGGCATCACCGCGATCCGCGGCCAGGAAGAAGCACCGCGAACCACCGGCAAGAACCCGGTCCGGGCAGGCGCGCTGCTCGACGGCTGGCGACACATCATGGGCCACCCCGGTCTGCGGCCGCTCTACCTCAACCAGCTGCTGGTCGCCGGTCTGATCATGGCCACCGAGCCGCTGCTGGCCGTGCTCCTGCTGCGCCGGCTCGGGTTCCCGCCCTGGCAGTACGCCCTCGCCTTCGCCGCTCCCTGCCTCGGCGGACTCGTCGGCTCCCGGCTGGCCCGCCGTGTCGTGGCCCGCTTCGGCCGGCACCGGGTCTTCCGGACCGTCGGCACCCTGCGCGCCATCTGGCTGATCGGCCTGGCCTTCGTCCGTCCCGGGGTCGTCGGCCTCGTCACGGTGATCGCCGTCGAGCTGGCCATCATCATCAACATGAGTCTGTACGGCCCGGTGCTCGCCACCTACCGGCTCGACCACACCCCCCAGCATCTCGTCGCCCGCACCCTGTCGGCCTGGTCGATCGGCCAGCAGGCGTCCATCGCCGTCCTCACCGCGCTCGCCGGGCTGTTCGCCGACGTCACCAGCCCACGCACCGCGCTCACGGTCGCGGGACTGCTCATCCTGACCAGCCCGCTCCTGCTTCCCCGACAGGACCGGACGGCGCAGCACGAGCCGGAACTGTCCCGCAGCCACTCATGAGGCACCACAGCGCGCCACCCGCCGGCCGCGGCCGGTCCGCCGGTGCGCGTCCGCGGAAACGCCACGTCGCTTTCTGCTCCCCAGACGGCCAATTCGTTGCGAGAGATCGACATATCTGCAGTTCGAGATAATGAAATCGTTGCAACCAGCTATAGTTGAAAAACACGCGCACCGCCACCACGGACCGCCGAGGAGACCCCGTGCCAGGAGGCAGACTCACCCAGCAGGAACGCCAGCAGATCGCGCTGGGACTGGCCGACAGCCTCGCCTACGCCGAGATCGCCCGTCGCATCGACCGCCCGACCTCCACCGTCACACGTGAGGTGATGCGCAACGGCGGCCCCACCGGCTACCGCGCCGACCTGGCCCAACGTGCCACCGAGCGGCGCGCGCACCGGCGTCGTGCCACGCCCGCGCGCGGCGCGCAGGCCACCCCGCAGCGCGGCGGACGCGACGCGGAGGCCGTGGCCGAGTACGAGGAGACGTTCACCACCGTCCTCATGGGCTCGGGCCTGCCCAAGATGACGGCCCGGGTGCTGACGTGTCTGTTCACCACCGACGCGGGCAGCCTCACCGCGTCCCAGCTCGCCCAGCGCCTCCAGGTCAGCCCGGCGTCCATCTCCAAGGCGATCGCGTTCCTGGAGAGCCAGAGCCTGGTCCGCCGCGAACGCGACGAACGCCGCCGCGACCGTTACATCGTCGACGACGAGCTCTTCTACCAGGCGACCATCGCCAGTGCCCGCGCCAACGACCAGCTCGTCGCGACCGCCCGCCAAGGGGTCGCCGTCCTCGGCCCCGACACCCCTGCCGCGGCCCGCCTCGAGAACATCGCGCGCTTCCTGGACTTCATCAGCGAGAGCATCCTGCGCGCGGCCGAGCAGGCCCGTGAAGTCCTGCACACCGCACCGGAGACAGCCTCGGACGACGCCGCCGAGCCGGAGCAGGGCGAGGGATAGTCAAGCGCCTCAGTGCCCCGCCGTCACGGCTGCAGCTGTGCCACGTCCGACGACAGCGGGCCGCCCTCGGAGCGCTCGGTCTTGCGGCCCTTGCTGCCCGGCGCGAGGGTGCGCGGGTCTATGGCCTCGGCCGGCGCGCCCGTCGTGTACAGGCCTTCGGGGTCGGTGTCCCGGTCGTGCGGCAGCAGCCAGAAGACCCGGCGGCGGAACGTGCCCGAGGAGCGGGAGGGCTTGGCGCGGGTGCCGAGCACCGCGTAGCCGACCATGCGGCCGTCGCGGTGGTAGGCCGGCTTGCCTCGGCGCGTCGGCAGCCGGTCCAGGCTCTGGCGTACGTAGTCGAGCGTGCTGATGTCTTCGAGCCAGACCAGATCGTCCTCGTGGACGAGCTCGTCCTCGGCGATGAGGGCGCTCATGCTGTCTCCTCGTCGGCGACAAGTCCGATGCCCGGGTAGTACTTACGCTGGTTGGACAGAATCATCTCCTTGGGTGATTCCAGTCCCACCACCTCACGGACCCGCGCCGCGAAGGCCCGGGATGAGAGTGCCGGGGCGCCCTCATTGTGACACCAGCTCTTATATACCGCGTAGAGCTGTGCCTGTTCGGCCCTCAACTCCGGGGCAAGTCGGCAGGATTCCGACAGGAAGCGTCCGGTGTGGTCCTCGGTCTCCGCGTACGCCGTGGTGGCGATCCGGACCCGCTCGGGCCCGTTGAGGTCCTTCTGGCCGCCCAGGTAGCGACGGGCGCCCAGGATCAGCCAGTTGAGGATGCCGGGGCCTTCCTCGGTGACGAGGATGTCCGCGAGGTTGTCGACCTTGCGGTCGTCCGGGACGACCCGCTCGAACGGGATCAGCCGCATGCGGCGCCAGAACGCGAAGCCGCCGGTGCCCACTTCGGGCCGGTGGTTGCCCAGCAGCCAGAGTTTGTGGGTGGGCTGGAAGCTGAAGAAGTCCTGGCGCATCCGCCGGGCCTTGATCCGGTCGCCGCCGGTCAGCAGCTTGACCCGGGCCTCGTCGAAGCGGTCCCCCGGCTTGACCTCGCTGCACACGATGACGCGTCGGCCGTGCAGTTCGGCCAGGTCGGTGGGGTGCCCCTCGTAGGGGCGGGCCATCAGGAAGCCGGGCGGGGCGGCGTCGGCGTAGTCACCCACGAGCTTGATCAGCACGTCCAGCAGCACCGACTTGCCGTTCTTGCCGGAACCGAACAGGAACGGCATGACCTGCCCGCCGACGTCGCCGGTGATGGAGTAGCCCAGCAGCAGATGCAGGAAGTCGATCATCTCCGCGCCGTCGGGGCCGTCGCCGAAGGTGTCGGTGAGGAAGCGGTCCCAGCGCGGGGTGGGCATCGCCTGGGGCGCCGCGGTGGTGGAGCGGGAGTGGAAGTCCTTGTCGGGGTCGGGGGTGCGGATCAGCCCGGTGCGCAGGTCGACGACGCCGGCCGGGGTGCACAGCGCGTACGGGTCGGCGTCCAGGCGGGCCGCGTTGAGGACCATGCCGGGGGCGGACTTGGCCTGGGCGAGCATCGCGTTCATGCCGCTGGTGCTCAGGGCGCGGCGCCGGTGCTGCTGCAGCGCCAGGGAGGTGTACACGCCGCGCGGGTCGTTGCTGGCGAGGGACTCGGCGAGGTCGCCGGCCGCCCACATCACGGTGTCGTCCTCGTCCATCTGCCAGCGGGTGCTGTCCCAGCGGAACCAGCCGAGCCCGGGGACGTGCCGGTAGTCGTTGGAGTACAGCCTGACGAACAGTTTGGCGTTGCCCCGGTCGCTGAGGGTGTCGGGCAGCAGCCCGTCGGCGGTGGCCTCCGTCTGCACGGGGTCGGCCTCCTCCGGGCGGGGAGCCGGCTCGGGCGGGGGCTGGGCGAGGATCTGTGCGGCGACGGCCTGGGCGTCGAAGAGGGTGTCCTCCTGGCGGGACGTCATGCGCGACCTCCCGGCAGCAGCGGGCGGGTGCGGCCGGCGTCGAGCCCGCTGCGGATGATGGCCGTGTAGCGCCGCTCCTGGCCCGGCCTGGCGTGTTCGGCGGCTTCTTTGAGGACGTGCTCGGCCTCGGCCTCGGCGAGCTGCCCACCGGCCACCAGGCCGCCCGCGGTGAAGGCGGCCCGGTTCAGCTTCTCCGAGAAGGCGGCTCCTTCGGCCATGGCGGCGCAGGCGGCCACCTCCGCGAGCAGTGCGGCCAGGACGCGCCCTGCGGCTCCCTGGCCGCCTCCGGCGGCGAGGACGGCCTGCCGGGCCCGTGGGGGCACCGGACGGGGCGCGGGGACGTACGGGGGCGGCAGGTGGCCGGTGCGCTCCAGTTCGCGGGCGAGCCAGTCGGGAAGCGGTGCGGGTTCCCGGGCGGGGCCGACGGGTTCGTAGATCCCGGCGTCGGTGACGGTGCCGGGGGCGACGATGTACCCGCCGTGCGCCCGTACGTCGACCTGCCAGGCCAGCGCGCGGCCGCCGGAGCCGGTGGAGCACTGCCAGCGGTGCCCGCCGTGGGCCCGGTACCAGACGTGCAGGCCGCCGGAGGGGGTCCTGACGCGCAGGGTGGTCTCGTCGTCGGCGGGGCTGGGAAAGCCGCGCAGGGCGGCCAGCACACCGATCGTGTGGAAGCCGTTGGCCAGTCCGGTCAGGTCGATGCTGTCGGAGATCGCGATGCCCGGCAGCAGACGGTCCCGGTGCGGCAGTTGGCGTTCGTGCGCGTCGATGTCGACGACGAGCAGTCCCGCGGGGCCGCAGGAGATGCCCACGCCGAAGCCCGGGTTGGCGCCCCACCACTTGTCGATGCGGGCGAAGTCCAGGGTGGCGGCGTGGAATCCGTGGCACCAGCGGCCCGCGGCCGGGCAGCCGCAGCCCTTGTGGTGATGGCCGGGCCGACGGCAGTCCTCGCAGTTGCCCGCGGGGGTCTTGCGCCCCGGGGCCAGGGGATGGACGGGCCATCCCCGGCTGGCACACCACCGAGCCGTCACCAGCGGGCCCGCGGACGGTGCGGACGCCGATGAGTAGCTACGCCAGTTGTGCAGCTCAGAGGCCATGCGCACCCCCCACCAGCGACCGAAGCGACTGAGCGACCGGAACAGCCTAGCGAAGCAAGTGGGAAACGAGCGTCCCCTGTGGAAAACAGAGTTTCGATTTCCTTCGAGGGCTCAGCTACTCAACGAAAGCGACCCAGCGACTGAACGGGTTTCGGTAGCTGTTCAGTCGCTCGAAGAAAACCGCAGGTCAGAGAGGGTAGAGAGACCAAAACAGCGACTGAAGCGACTCAGCGACTGAATATATGACGCGCACACGCGCACACGCACGCACGCGCCAATGTCTTCATATACCCGGGCCTTGAGTCGCTTCAGTCGCTGTTTCCCTGACCGAACCGCCTCTGACCTGCAACTTCTTCACAGCGACTGAACAGCTACCGAACCGGCTTCGGTAGCTGGACTTCAGTCGCTGGTCGCTCATCGGCGGCTCTTCGGGCCGATCGGAGGGCAGCGACCGAAGCCGACCCCGCCCACGGGCCAGCGACTGAAGCGACCGAAGCGACTCAAGCGACTCTGCAGCCGACCTGAAGCCGGGCCGGGCCGGCCCAGGCCGGGCCGTCCGAAAAGCACTGGTGCGCGCACCGACTCCCGCGCACAACTTCGAAATTCAATCGCTTCAGTCGCTGTTCCCCGCCGAAACCTCCCTGACCTGGGCCTTCTTGACAGCGACCGAGAACGCAGGCGAGCGACCCAAGCCCCACTCCCCCGGAACCGGGCCACGCGGCAACACCGTTACCCCGTACGGCGAACTTCTCCCCCTCCTGGCCCATACTGATCTCCTGCGGGACACCCGGGGCGAGCGAGGAGAGGAAAATGCCGGAGCGCACTCATGAGTTCGGCATGTACGGCGCCCGTGGCATCAAGGGCCACGAGGCCGTCGCCCGTCGCCTGGACGCCCTCGCCGGGTACATCGCCACCCCTGTCACCGCCCGCCGTGGTCTGCTGGCCCGCCTGCACTACCTCACCCGCACCGACCACGCCCGGGCCGCCGCGCGCGCCGCGGGACTGACGGTCACCGACCGCACGCTGAAGGCGTGGCTGGACGGCAGGCGCAGCCCCTCCAAGAAGAACCTGGACCGCATCGAGCAGGCCTACCGCACCGTCCGCCGCCACAACACCGCCCGCTACCTCCTGGCCCGCCTCAACCGCGAGGGCCGCGGCACCCGCGTCGAGATCCATCCCCTCAACCAGTCCCAGGTCCCCCGCCCCCGCCAGCGCATGGTGGAGTACCGCACCCTCAACGTCCGCCACTGGGACCGCATCGTCGAGGCCTGGGCCGCCGACAACCTCCAGGCCCTCGACGACGCCTGGGTCGACCAGATCGTGGACCTGGGCTCGCAGTGGGGGCAGTACGAGTACGTCACCAACATCGGGTTCGCGGCCTGAGCCTCCGCATGAGGTGGTCGGTGTGCCACCGGGCCCAGTTCCCGGTCCTCTTCCCCGTGCACCCTGCGCCGGACGGCCTGTCAGAGGCGGGCGGCGCGACCGCTTCTCAGGCGGTGTCTGCGGGGGCCAACGGCACGGTCGCGGTGACCGTGGTCCCGGTGCCGGGAATGTGCCGCGCCGTCAGGGTGCCGTCGAGGGCTGCCACCCGCTCGGTCAAGGCGGCCAGGTCCGCGCCCGTCGCGGGTTCCGTTCCGTCGTCCGCCACGGTGACCACCAGAGCGGGCCCCTCAGAGTCCATGTGGACGTGGTCGGCGGTGACGTGGACGTGGTCGGCGGCACCGCCGACCACGGCCCGCTCCATGGCCTCCGCGACGAAAAGGTAGGCGTGGGTCTCGACCAGCTGAGGCAGCCGCTCGGACAGGGTGCCGGAGACGGTCAGCCGTCCGGGCCGGCGCCGGGCGAGGGCGGCGAGCGCCACGGGCAGTCCTCCGGCGCGCAGGGCGCCGGGGCACAGGGCGTCGGTGACCTCCCGGACCGTGGCGAGCGCCTCCTCGGTGTCACGGACCGCGTCGCTGAGCAGTGCGACCGCCTGTGCCGGGGCCGCGGTCAGCTCCTCGCGGGCCATGCTCAGCCCGAGCAGCGTCCTGACCATCCGTTCCTGCACCTCGTGCTGGAGGATCCTGGCGTGACGGCGTTCCCGCTCGGCCTGCCGGTGCGCGAGGCGCCGGTACGGCGGGCCCGTCTCCCCGGGGCCACGGTTGCCGAGGAACGGCTCGGCGCCGAGTGGACGGAAGACGTACAGGACCGCGTCGCCGCGCGCTCCGGGCAGCGGCAGCCGGGTCCACTCGACCGGCAGGAGCGAGCCGTCGCTCCGGGTGAGTGTGCCCTCGCCACGACCGTCGAGGTCCGCAGCCGGGAACGGGCGGCCGTCGAGCCCCAGCAGCTCGGAGGGGGCGCCGTAGCCCATCACTTCCGCAGCCGCCGGGTTGGCGTAGCGTACGAGCTGGGCGGCGTCCACGGCCCAGACGGGCTGCCGTATGACGTCGAAGACGCATCCCCAATCGCCGGCGATCGACGTCATCGCGCAGGTTCCTTCCCCCCGGGCCCGGCGGCTCGCCCACCGCGCCCCACCACTGGCCTGACTCTCACATCCGGTCCAGGGGCACGCATCAGTCATTTGACTTGAAAGAACACCCTGTTGACTTGAAAGAGCGCCTGGGAGGGGGGTCGGCCGCTCTCAGTCCTTCGCGAGGGACAGGACTCCGGCGATGCGGTAGGCGTCCGCCTCGTCCAGGGTCTCGTGCTCCAGCAGAGCGTGCGCCAGGGCGTCCAACTGGGCTCGGTGGTCGCGGAGTTTAGTGCAGGCCTCCTCGTAGCACTCGTCGACGATGCGGCGCATCTCGCCGTCGATCACATCGAGGGTCTGCGGCGCGGCGGCCAGCCCGTACGCCTGCTGGCCGTCGTTGGGCAGCGCCGACAGCCGGCCCACCCGCTCGCTCATCCCCCACCTGGCGACCATGCCGCGCGCGATGTTGGTGACCTGTTCCAGGTCGTTCTCCGCGCCGGTCGTGATCACGCCGTACACGACCTGCTCGGCGGCCATGCCGCCCAGGGCGCCGATGATCCGGCCGCGCAAGTACTCCTCGGTGTAGGCGTACTTGTCGGCGTCCGGCGTCGACAGCGTCACGCCCAGCGCCCGCCCGCGCGGCACGATCGTGATCTTGCGGACCGGGTCGGCGCCCGGCTGCAACATGCCCAGCAGGGCGTGACCGCTCTCGTGATAGGCAGTGCGGCGGCGCTCCTCCTCGGGCATCACCAGCGGGCGCTGCGCGCCGAGTTGCACCTTCTCCAGGGCATCGGCGAGATCGTGCCCGGTGACCCGGACCTGGTCGCGCTTGACCGCGAGCAGGGCGGCCTCGTTGGCGAGGTTGGCCAGCTCGGCGCCGGTCATCCCCGGGGTGGTCTTGGCGACCTGGGCGAGGTCGACGTCCGGGGCGAGCGGCATGGAACGGGTGTGGATGCGCAGGATGGCCTCGCGGCCGGTGCGGTCCGGCGGGGAGACGGTCACCACCCGGTCGAAGCGGCCGGGTCGGGTCAGCGCCGCATCGAGGATCTCGGCGCGGTTGGTGGCCGCGATGACGATGACGCCCTCGGAGGCGGAGAAGCCGTCCATCTCGGTGAGGATCTGGTTGAGGGTCTGCTCGCGCTCGTCGTGGCCGCCGACCGAGGAGCCGGTGCGGGCCCGCCCGATGGTGTCGATCTCGTCGATGAAGACGATCGACGGGGCCACCTTGCGCGCCTCGGCGAACAGCTCCCGCACCCGGGAGGCGCCCACGCCGACGATCATCTCGATGAACTCGGATGCCGAGGCGGAGAAGAACGGCACCCCGGCCTCGCCCGCCACCGCCCGCGCGAGCAGCGTCTTGCCGGTGCCGGGCGGACCCGCGAGCAGCACACCGCGCGGCATCTTGGCGCCCATGCTGCGGTAGGCGTCGGGGCGCTTGAGGAAGTCGACGACGTCGTTGAGCTCGTCCTGCACCTCGTCGATGCCGGCCACGTCGGCGAAACTCGTACGCTCCTGCTCGGCCTCGACCGGCTTGGGCGGCTTACGGCCCAACACGCCGCTCATGCCGCCCAGTCCGCCGCCCGCCTTGCGGGCCACGAACACCCACACCCCGATCAGCAGCGCGGTCGGCAGCAGCGACACCAGCAGGGACTGGCCGAGCCCGGGTCCTTGCGCGACCGGCGAGGCGGAGACCGACACCTTCTTCTGCTCGATCTCCTTCCACAGCTGGTCGTTGTCGGCGAAGGCGGGCTTGTACGTCTTGAAGTGGACGTACGTCGTGTCCTGCGTGCTGCCGGGAACCTTGCGGGCCTGCTTCAGGGTGCCCTGGATCTGTGAGCCGCGGGAGTAGACGGTCTTGACGTTGCCCGTGTCCAGCTGGGCGGTGAAGACCGTGTAGTCGACGGACGTGGTGCCGTCGCCGTGCATGCCGTTGTAGAGGAAGCCGGTCCCCAGGTAGATGGCCAGGAAGATCAGGACTTGCAGCAGGCAGCCGTTGCGGGAGCGGCGGCCGTCCGGGGCGGGCGGTCCGCCGGGGACTCCCTCGGAGCGCCAGGGGGACCGCGGGTCGTGGCGGGGTGGTACGGGTGCGGCCATCGGCCTCTCCTCACAAGCGGGGCACGGACGTCAGGGGACTCGGTTGGCCTGGCGGACCAGGACGGCCGACACCAGGCCGAGCATCAGGGCGAGCACGCCGAGGACCACTCCCCCGACGGCGGTGGCGCGGCCCGGGGCGTGGCCCACCACCCAGGGCGAGACCGCCATCCACAGGCCGGTGACCCCGAGCGCGCCGCTCAGTCCGGTCATGCGTTCCGGGGCCACCGTGAAGCCGCCGGCCAGCAGACAGATGGCGCTGCCGACGACCAGGTCGTGCACCGCGAGGTCGTGATGGGTGCGGGCGAAGCCCAGCACCCAGGGGGAGACCGCGTAGAACAGGCCGACCAGGAAGACGGGCCCGTTGACCAGCGCCACGTCGTGACCGCTCAGCACCCGGATGCGGCGTCCCGACGTCCCGAAGGTGTCGGGCGGGTATGTGCTGTCGTCCCTTTCCTGCGTGAATCCTGGCACCTGAGGGCTCCTCACACTCGCCGTCCCGGGGGCTGCGTACGCACATGCTGTCGTCGGCGCCCGCGGCGAGACATCACACATGTGAGTGATTGGCCGCCGGCCGACCGGGAGCCCTCCCCCCCTTTGCCCCTTTTGGCATGTTTGTGCGATGCGGTCCGCCGTCCCGCGAGGGCAGCCTCGGGCGGAGCACACTCCGCTCTCGCGAAAGGAGGATCCCGTGTTCGACATTCAGAACTCGGTCCGCAGGGACGACGGCAGACTGGTCCGGGTGGGTCGGCGCTGGGGCTGGCTGGCCGTTCTGGCCGTCGGCCTGCTGCTGTTCTGGCTGATCCACTCGGCACTGATCTCCACCGGGAACCCCAATCTCGTCCCGGCCCTGCTCTTCTTCGGGGCAGCCCTGGTACCGGCGGCGTTCGTGAGCTTCGTGGCCGGGCGGCGGCTCGACTTCGGCGTCGGATCGTCCGTCGTGGGCGTCACGGCGCTGGTCGGCGGCGCCATCGGGGTGACCACGGCCGGGTTCCTGGAGTACCGGACGCTGATCCTGCTGGACGTCCTGCCGATGGCCGCCGTGGGGGTGATCGAGGAGGCGGCGAAACTGGTCATGCCGCTCGTGCTGCTGCTGTTCATTCGGCACCGCTCCCCCGGTGACGGCCTGCTCATCGGCGTCGCGTCGGGCGCGGGCTTCGCGGTGTTCGAGACGATGGGGTACGCCTTCGTCGAACTCGTCCAGTCCGGTGGCGACCTGCACGTGGTGGATCATCTGCTGGTGGTGCGCGGCCTGTTGAGCCCGGCCGCCCACATGGCGTGGACCGGGCTGACCAGCGCCGCACTGTGGTCGGCCGCGGCGCACCACTGGCGCCGCCGCTCCGTCGGGGTACTGGTCCTGGTCTACGCGGTCGCCGTGGGCCTGCACACCGCCTGGGACAGCTTCGACGACGACACCGCCTACGCGGTGCTGGCGGCCGTCAGCCTGTCCCTGCTGGTGTACACCACCCATCGCCTGGCGGGCCTGTCCCGGCCCAAGGGCGTCTCCCTGCCCGCCGCAGCGCCGGCGGTGGCGCCCGCGCCCCACGGCTGATCCGCCGCCCTCCGCCGATGCTCTATGACCCACGCCACATGCAGCTCCTGTCAGCAATCGCGCCGCTGTCCCGCTCAAGTCGCCGGGAGCAAGCGAACCGACAGGAGCATCACATGAAGCACCGCATCGTCGTGCTCGGCGCCGGCTATGCCGGCGCCTACGTGGCCGGGAACCTGGCCCGTCGGCTGTCCTCGGCGGACACCGAGATCACCGTGGTCAACGCCGTGCCGGAGTTCGTCCAGCGGCTGCGGCTGCACCAGCTGGCGGCCGGCCGGGACATCGAGGCGCCGCGGCTCACCGACGTCTTCGCGGGCACCGCGATCCGGCTGCGGGTGGCCCGGGTGACCGCTGTCGATCCCGAGCGCCGGAGCGTTGCCGTCGCGGACACCGCCGGTGGCGGGGATCTCGGCTACGACACGCTCGTGTACGCGCTCGGCAGCCACGGACACGACCACGGCGTCCCCGGCGTGGCAGAGCACGCCTTCGACGTCGCCGCCCGGCCCTCGGCGCTGCGTCTGCGTGCCCGCCTGGAGCACCTGGGCAGGGGCGGCGGAGAGGGCAATGTGGTGGTCGTCGGCGACGGGCTGACCGGCATCGAGACCGCCACCGAGATCGCCGAGACCCGGCGCGACCTGTCGGTGACGCTGATCGCCCGCGGCGAGCTGGGCACCCGGCTCTCCGCCGGGGCCCGCGGCCACCTGCGCCGGGCGTGCGACCGGCTGGGCATCACCGTCGTGGAGCACACCGGCGTCCAAGCCGTCGAAGGGGCACGGGTGCTGTGCGCCGACGGCACGGTCCTGGCGTCGGACGCCACCGTGTGGGCGGCCGGTTTCGCGGTCGGCTCCCTCGCTGCCGCCGCCGGGCTGGAGGTCACCGGCGACGGCCGGATCGTCGTCGACCGCACCATGCGCTCAATCTCGCATCCGGACATCTACGCCGTCGGCGACAGTGTCCATGCCGTCGGCGACAACGGCCGCCCGCTGCCGATGTCCTGCGGCTCCGCCGGCTACACCGGCCGACAGGCCATCGAGGCGATCGTCGGACGCCTGACCGGCCGGGAGCTACTCACCGACGACGCGACCGCGGTCTCCGACGGCGCCGGTCTGACGGAGAAGCTGATGCGGTTCGACACCCCGCAGCGCATCGCCGCCGTGGCACGGGCCGGCTTCAAACCGACAGCCGCGAAGCGGCGTCTTGCCGGCGGCACGCCCGCCGTCCACTACGCGCTCGTCAACGGCGCACCCGCTCTGCTCTTCGTGCTCGGCGACCAGGTCGTCGGCGCGGTGACGTTCGACCTCACGGGCGGCAGGATCGCCACCGTGCGCGGCATCGCCGCCCCTGCCCGCCTCGTCCGTCTCACCGAAGCCTGGCGGCGGCACGGACCGGACACACCGCTGATCACGCAATGGTGACCGGCGCCGATCGGGACGAGACGTGGCGCCCGCGTTCTGCTGCTGCGCGGCCCGGCGTTCAAGCCGGTGCTCCGGGGCCGGTGGCGGCGGAGCAGGAGGGTGCAGGGAGTTGGGGGGGAAGGGCCGACGGGACCGTTGCGGGCCCGGGCCCGCTCGTCACCGCGAGGCCACGTCGTGTGTGTCGGTCCTGTCGGAGCTGCTTTCCATGTCCGTACCGAGCTGTCGGCGTTCGTCGTCGGAGAGCCCGCCCCAGACGCCGTAGGTCTCCCCGTGCCTCAGGGCCGTGGCCGCGCAGATGTCGACGACCTCGCACCGGCCGCAGACGGCGCGGGCCCGCTCCTCGCGCAGGCGGCGTGCCCGGCCCCGTTCGCCCGGCGGCGAGAAGAAGGTGGAACTGCTCATCCCGCGGCAGGCGGCGCGCTGCTGCCACTGCCAGTCGGCCAGCAAGGGGCGCAGTGTGTTCTTCGGCGTGTTTCGCATGGTCTTCCTCTCTCCCTGTCTCCCTGCGCCGGTCCGGCCCCGGCGGCCGGGCCCGGCGGCATCACTCCGCCAGCTGGGCCCACTCGTCCCAGTCCACGCCGTCCAGCTCGGTGCCTCGCGGGACCATGTCGTAGGTCCTCGCCAGCCACGTCATGACCGGCTCGGCGGGCACCTCGAACACCGCCTTGCGGGTGCTGCCCACACGGACGCAGAAGGACGACGGCTCACCGTCGAGATCGAGCACCGGCCAGAGCATCACGTCGCCCTCGCCCACCCGGGCGACCATGCCGTCGGCCAGCAGATCCCGGGACAGGGCCCAGGTCACCGGTCGCACGCCCTCGGTGTCGAAGACCACGGTGACGGCGAGCGGGTCCTGGGTGTCGTAGGAGAATTCGCACTGCAGCGGCAGATCGAGCTCGGAACACACCCAGTGGGTGATCTCCAGTGCGAGGTGGCACTTCTTCATGGTCGCCTCCTATTAGGACCTCAGCCGGTCGTTCGGCGTGGAACGTGGATGGTGCTGCTGCGTGGTGCTGAGCTCAGTCGATGGCGCGCAGTGTGCGGGGGTTTCGGCGTGCGGCGGCCAGCGCCTCGAAGGCCGCGGTGGCCACCAGCACAAAGCCGCCGACATGGGCCAGCTGCTCCGGTGACACGAAGGGGAAGGCGGTCATGAACAGACCGGCCGAGACGATCACCGCGTTCAGGACGTCGTCGTAGACGAAGACGTGGCTCACCGAGGGCGAGGTGACGGAGATCGCCATGGTCAGGCCGCGCAGCAGCCAGGCGCAGCCGGTCCACAGAGCGAGCAGGAACACCGTGTCGGCGCGGCCGGCGAAGAGGATCGCGCCCAGCGGCAGCGCGGCGACGCCACCGCCGGCCAGCAGCCAGTGGACAGCCGCCGAGGCCGTGGACCGGCGTACGGCCAGCAGTTGAAGCACCCCCTGGACCGCGATGTGCACCCCGAACAGCGTCCCGGCCGCGGCCGGTGTGTGCACGGGCACGACGATCAGCAGGCCGCCCACGGTCGCCGAGACCAGCGAGCCGGCCAGCATCGTCGCCCGGGTGAGGGCACCGCCCGGGCGGGCGTCCCACCGGGCGCCGGAGCGGCGCACCTGCTGAGATGCCGGATGAGGTACGGGCTGGCGCATCCGGTCGCGCACCTCATGGGGAGGTGTTTCCAGCTGAGCCATCTCTGTTCCCCGTTCCTGCGCCACAGGTGTTCGATGTACTGCGACACGTTTCTCGTACTGCCGGTGAGACCTTGTTTCCGGTGGGGGGCGGCCCAAGGGATGTCCAGTGGGATCGGCCGTCCCCCACACTTCACGTTCTTGAGCGGAACTTCCGAGCCGAGCACAAGTTTCTGAGCGGGCCGCAGCTCGGTCTGTCGTGTGTTCCCTCGGCCTTCCTCGGGGTTCCCCCGAGGCTTTGTAGGGCCCACCCCACCCTGGGGCGGAGACCGGCCGTGTGACCTGCGGCGGCGTCCGGACCCCGGCCGGACCGGAACCGTCGGGTCCGGGCCCGTCCGCACCCAGAGCTCGGGTTTTCCCTACATCCTCCGTCAGGCGGGCCCTCTGAGCGGCTCCGGTGTCCTTGACAGCCACCGGCCGCGACGAGGACACATGCTGAGTCGCGTGCGACACACCTCACGATGCCGCCGGGACACCTCACATGTGACCCGGCCGGGCCGTGCGGCACACGGAACACTGGAGGCTGCCTTGATGAAGGCGACGATGACCGACACCCCGGAGCTGCTCCTACGGCGCGTGCTGCGTCTCGTCCACCGTCATGAGGGTGGAGTGCTGTGGATCGAGGGGCCCGCCGACTCCGGCAAGTCCCATCTGCTGGCCCTCGCCGCCCAGCAGGCGGCCCCGGCGGGAGCAACGGTCCTGACCGCCCCGCTGCTGGGCGCCCTCGCGCAGCAGCAACCCGAGGCGGGAGCCGGGGAGTCCGGCTCTCCGTACCAGGTGCTGCGGCAGGTCGAGGACGGACTGCGGGAACTCTCCCGACAGCGGCCGGTCCTCGTCGTCCACGACGACGTGCACCAGTGCGACGACCTGACGCTGCTGGCTCTGCGCACGCTCACCGCACGGCTGGCCGGGCTGCCCGTGCTGTGGGTTCTCGCCGCACGCTCCCACCTCGACGTGCCCGCGGTCACCGCTCTGCGCCGCGACCTGCCGGCCGAGCAGACGGACGGCTTCGAACTCACCGCCCTCGCCCCCGATGCCGTACGACGGCTCGTGACGGACCTGATGGGCCCGCGGGCCGCGGAGGCCGAACCGTATCTGCCGCTCCTCGGCGGACTGCCGGGCACGATCCGGCACGCGTGTGCGCTGCTCACCTCGTCGCCCGGACGGGACGAGGTGGCCTCGGCCGTCGTCACACGCCGGCTCGACCAGCTGACGCCGCCCGCCCGGGAACTGGTGCTCACCGCCTCCGTGCTGGGCGACAGCATCGGCGTACGGCACCTGTCCCGCATGCTGGAGCTCAGGGAACCGGCGCTGCTGAGCCCGCTGCGCGAGGTGCTCGCGGCAGGGCTGATGCGCACCGAGCAGGACCATCTCGTCTTCGTGCATCCGGCGCTGCGTGCGGCCGTCGTCGCGACGCTGCCGCTTCCGGTACGCGTGTCCCTGCGCCGGCGTTCGGTCGACCTCCGGCTCGCGGACGGCACCCCCGCGACGGCCCTCGCGGCCGAGATCGGCGCGTTGGCGGACCCCGGCGACGAACGGGCGATCCGCGTCCTGGAGGCCGCCGCCCGAGAGGCCGCCCCCCTCGCACCGGCGGCGGGCGCCGCCTATGTGCGCCGTGCGATGGAGCTGGCCCTGCCCGCCACGCCCCGGCGGTCGCGGCTCGCGGCGCGGCTGGTGCCGCTGCTGTGGGAGGCGGGCGAGCCCGACCAGGCCCGCGCCCTGGCCCGTGAGGTGCTCCAGGCCCCTCCCGACCCGGTCACCCATGCGCACGTCTGCCTGGAACTGGCCCGGATGGGCGGCCCGTTCCCGGTGCCCCAGGCCGACGCCCACCTGCGCCGGGCCCTGCAACACACCGACGTCCCGCTGCCGGTGAAGGACCAGCTGCGGTCGACGACCCTGCTGAACCGTCTCCTGTCAGGCGCGGCCGAGGAGGCCGGCGGGACCGTGGCCGGGGCCCTGACACACGCCCGTGGCACCCATCCGCTGAACGACCTCACACAGCGCACCCTCAGATCGATCAGCGCCTGTCACCGGCAGCGCTGGAGTGACGCCCTCCGGCACAGCGAACCGGTGCCGGCGCAGGCCGCCGAACTCGATCCGGCGTACGGGCCCATGCTGCCCGAGGTCGTCCTGTCGCTGATCTGGAGAGCCGAGCTGCTGGGCCTGGCCGGCGACCACCAAGGCGCCGCGGATCTCATCGACAGCGGTCTGGCGGAGGCGGAACAGCGGGGCCGTGCGGCGTACGCGGCGCTGTGGCGGCCCGCGCGGGCCCGGATGCTGCTCGGCGGCGGCCGGCTGCGGGAGGCGGTACGGGAACTCGCCGTCATCCATGAGCCGACCGGGCAACAGCAACCGGCCACGGCGGGCACCTCCGACGCCGCCGCCGAGGCGGCCGTGCTGTGTGCGCGGGCCCGGACCGCCTTCCATACCGGCGACGACCGGGAGCTGGAGGCGTGTGCGGAGCGCGCGGAGGTCTGTCTCGCTGACGGCGACCGGCAGTTGCGCCGGGCCGGAGCGTGGGTGTCGGTCCTGGTCGCTCTCTATCGGGACGAGCCCTTGAGCGGCGAGCGGCTCAAGGGCGCCGCCGCCCATCTGCGCCGCGGCTTCCTGCACGTGGCCTGCGTCGATGCGGGGGACGTCGTGCTGCTGGTGGCGGCGGCGCTCGCCTCCGGGCAGCGTGAGGTGGCCGCCGCGGCGGTGGAGTTCGCCGAGGAACGGGCCCGGCTCAATCCCGGCCTGCCGCTGTTCACCGCCGCCGCCACGCACGCGCGGGGCCTGTACGCGGGTGACGCGGAGCTGCTCGTGGCGGCGGCGGAGGGTTACGGGGATGTCCGCCCCCTGCTGCGGGCCCGCGCCCGGGAGGACGCCGGTGCGTGTCTCGCGGCGGCCGACGCCCGCGGTGCTCTGTCCCGTCTCGAGGAAGCGCTCAACGGCTACGCCGCCTGCGGGGCCGAACGCGACGCCCAACGGGTGCGCGGAAGACTGCGTGCGCTCGGCGCCCGGCCCCTGGCCACGGCGTCCGCCGCGCCCGCGGCACCGGCCGCCGAATGGCGCGGACTGACCAGGTCGGAGCTCGGTGTGGTGCGCCTGATCGCGCAGGGGGCCACCAACCGCGAGGCGGCGGAACGGCTGTTCGTGTCCCCGCACACCGTGAACACCCATCTGCGGCACGCCTTCGAGAAGCTGGGTGTCCGCTCCCGGGTACAGCTGGCCCGCCTGTACGCCCGCGAGGTCGAATCCATCGGCGTCTCCGTGTGAGCGGGTAACACCTACAGGCTCTGGCCGATCAGCGACGCTACGCACACGTGTTAACGTCGAAAAGCGAAACAGGTGCAAACAGCACCCATGCCTGTCACCTCGTGATCCGTGCTCGTCACGAGGTGTCCACCCGCAGCCAGGAGTGACCGTGCCGATCACCGCCCTAGACCGGAGGACCGCGTTGATCGTCGTCGACCTGCAGAAGGGCATCGTCGAACTGCCCCTCGCGCACCCGGCCGCCGACGTCCTCGCCCGGAACGCCGAACTGCTCGCCGCGTTCCGCCGCCGCGGGCTGCCCGTCGTGCTCGTCAACGTCGCCGGTGGCCCCCAGGGCCGCAACGACCTCGGCGCGAGCTTCCCCGCCCAGGTCGCCCCGGAGTGGACCGAACTCGTTCCGGAGCTGGGCACGGACGACAACGACCATCTGATCACCAAGTACTCGCGCAGTGCCTTCACCGGCACCGGCCTGAGCGAGTGGCTGCGCTGGCGGGACGTCACCCAGGTCGTCGTCACCGGTATCGCCACGAGCAGCGGTGTGGAGTCCACCGTCCGCGACGCACACGAGCAGAACTTCCATGTCACGGTCCCGGTCGACGCCGTCACCGACACCGACGGCGTGGCCCACGAGCACACCCTCACCAAGATCTACCCGCGCATCGCCGAGACGGGCAGCACCAGACATGTCCTGGCCGCTCTCGCGGTGTCGCGTTGAGGCCGCGCAGGCCAGGACGGTTGTCTCACCTTCCTCGCCAACTCGGCGCGGGCGCACCGCGGGTTAGGATCCCGGCATGAATCAACCACTGCGGGCGGTGCTGGGAGAAGACCAGCCGTTCATGCGCGAAGGTATCGCGGCCATCCTGCGCAAGTCGGGCATCGACGTGGTCGAGGCCGTCGACAACGCGGTGGACCTCGTCCGGGCCGCCGCGGAGCACCGCCCCGACGTGGTGATCACCGACATCAGGATGCCTCCGGGCCTGGAGGCGGACGGTCTGCGGGCCGCGCAGAAGATCCGCGCCGCCCGGCCGGAGACCGCCGTCATCGTCCTCTCCCAGTTCCTGGACGCCTCCTACGCGCTGGACCTGGTCGGGGACGATCCGAGCGGGGTCGGTTATCTGCTGAAGGAGAAGGTGGCCAGCCCGCAGATCCTCATAGACGCCGTCGAGCGTGTCCTGGCACGTGACTCGGCCCTGGACCCCGATGTGATCGCGGCACTGCTGGGGCGCAAGCGTCCGGAGGATCCGTTGGCCGCGCTGACGCCGAAGGAACGGGAGGTCCTGGCGCTGATGGCCGAGGGCCACTCCAACACAGGTATCTCCGAGCAACTCTTCGTCAGTGTCGCCGCGGTGGAGCGGCATGTGACCGGCATCTTCATGAAACTGGGCCTCAGCCAGACGGCCACCGGCCAGCACCGGCGGGTCCTGGCGGTGCTGCGCTACCTCGGCCAGTAGGTACGTAGCCCTGGGGGGGCCGGGCCGCGGTCGGGCCGCGGGTCGTGGGGTGTCAGGGTGCTGTGGGGGTGAACAGGCTCTTCAGGTGGCCAGGTCGAGCACGCCCGCGAACTCCAGGCCACCGTCGACGCCTGGGCCCGACCCCGCGGCGTCGGCTTCCTCACCCAGATCACCGACACCATCGGCACCACCGCCGCCCTCGCCGAAGGCGACTACGAAGCCGCCTACCTCCACGCCATCGGCATCACACCCCCCGGCACCTTCCACCCCTACGCCCACCAAGCCCCCCGCACCCTCCTCGACCTCGTCGAAGCAGCCCTCCACACCGGCCGCACCCAACAAGCCCACCAACACGCCCAGGCCGCCCACCACGCCGGCCTCCCCCACATCAGCCCCCGCCTCGCCCTCACCACCTACGGCGCCCTCGCCATGACCACCCCCGACCCCACCCAAGCCGACCACTACTACCACCAAGCCCAAACCCACCCCCAAGCCCACCACTTCCCCTACGAACTCGCCCGCATCCACCTCGCCCACGGCATCCGCCAACGCCACACCCACGGCCCCAAAACCGCCCGGCATTCCCTCACCCTGGCCGCCCAGACCTTCCAGCGGCTGGGCGCGGCCACCTGGGCCGAACGGGCCCACGCCGAACTCCGTGTCTCCGGCCTCGCCACCCGCGCGACCACACAGCTCGCCGAACTCACCTGGCAAGAACGCCGCATCGCCAACCTCGCGGCGAGCGGCCTGACCAACAAAGAGATCGGCGAGCGCATGCATCTGTCGCCGCGCACGGTCAGCTCACACCTGTACCGGGTCTTCCCCAAGCTCGGCATCACCTCCCGCGCCGCCCTGCGCGACGCGCTGGGCAAGATTCCGGATGACCAGAACGTATGAGTGCGCTCCCGCCGGCCTCCTACAGCGAGTGGGCCCGCAGGCCGTGTTCGTCGAGCCAGCCGAGCACATAGTCCGCGACGAACCGCCATCCGTTGTCGATGATCAGTGAGTGCGCACGGTCCGCGAACTGCTTGAGGTCGGTCACGGCCATCGAGTCGCCGTACTGCTTGTAGGCCGCGCGCGTGGCGGCGTCGGGCACCAGCAGATCCTCCTGCCCCGAGATCAGCAGGAGCGGGCCGCGGTCCGCGTTGCCGACGTCGGCCACGGCACGCGGGCTGCGGGGCGAGTCCGCGCACCCGAGGTCGGCGAGCAGCCGGCGGGGCATCGGTACCACGTAGCGGTCGTAGAGCCGGGCCGACTCCTCCTCGGTGACCGTGTTCGCGACAAAGCGGTGGAACTGCTCCGCGGACAGGGACACCAAGGGGTCGAACGCCAGGGTGCCGGATGCCGGGGGAGCGTCGCCGTCGGCGTGCCCGGGAATCCACAGTCCGGTGGGCGGGGCGGGCAGCACGATGTCATTGACGGGGGCGGGGGCGATGGCCACCGCGGCCTGGCCGATGTTGGCCCCGATGAGGTGCTGGGCGATGAGCCCGCCGACCGAGTGGCCGATGATCACCGGCGCAATATCGAACGAGTCTACGATTTTGGCGTAGTGGTCCGTCAGCAGATCCAGGCCCACGTCGGTCAGCCCCTCGGAGGACCTGCGCATCTCCCCCACGGTGAGGGGCTCCCCCGGCCAGCCCGGTGTGAAGGCGAGGAAGCCGCGACTCGCGAAACGCTCCGCCCACGACTCCCAGGACAGCGCGTGCAGCCACGCGCCATGGATGAAGACAACGGGAGTACGGTTCACGGCTGCTTCCTCCGAGCACGACGACGACCCGGCACCGGCACGCGGGCGACCCGTTCAGCATCGTTCAGGCGCAGGTCAGGGGCGACAGTCGAATGACTTAATGTTCATGGCCGGTGGCCCCGGGCAGAGCCGGACAGCCCGGACCAGGCGCCCGGCCAGGCCGCCGTCAAACGGACACGGGTCCGTCTCGAGAGGCGCCCGCGGACCGGCGCAGACCGTCTGTGCTCCGTAAGGCGGTGAAGATGGCCGGTCAAGTTACTTATGTACGTCGCTGCCGGGGCGACCACAGTGGATCGGGCCAGCTTCTGCCACAGAGAGGGATCCACTCGTCATGAGCGGCAACCAACCAGACCGACAGACCCGCCGAACGGCATCGGACGGTCGTCCTGAGCTGGTCCTGGACATCGAGCGCGTGCTGGACCTCACTGCCCGGCAGGCCGTACGAGCGACGTTCCGATACGACCCCGATGCGCCGTGGGTCGTCTCCGTGGAGCTGGCCGTCGAGCACGGCCCGCGAGTCCTGTGGCGGATCGGCCGCGAGATTCTGCAGCAGGGGCTCCACTCGGTGAGCGGTCTCGGCGACATCCAGATGTGGCCGTCCTCGTTCGGAGACGGCGCCACCGCGCGTCTGCAACTGACCTCCCGGGACACGGCGGCCCTGTTCGAGCTGCCCGTACCGCCGCTGGCTCAGTGGCTGGCCGACACGTACGAGCTGGTGCCCGCCGGTGCCGAGCTCAGCGAGATCGACTGGGATGCCGCGACCGCGGACCTGCTCCAGGAGCCGCAGCCCCACTGCGACTGACCTCGCGTTGAGCGTCGGCGCCTTCGTCAGTGCCGGGGGCGTGGCGTGCGCTGTGGCTCGGGCCACGCGGCGGCGGACAGGGCGGTGGCCGCGGTGACCGAGGTCAGGCGGTCGTAGTCGAGAGTCCTCGGCACGTCCGTCGACCGGTGGTAGTGCGGATTGCGGAAGGTCGCGGTGTCGGTGAGCATCAGCGCGGGAATCCCGCGGTTCCAGAACGGGGCGTGGTCACTGCGTCCCAGATGGTTGGCGGGCGGAACGGCCAGACCGATGAGCAGGCCCAGCGGGCCGTCGGGCCGTGGATCGCGCAGCAGCAGGGCCGGGAGCGAGGGGGAGGCAGCCGCGGCGGCCTGCTGCCACACCCGTGCCGCCGCGGTCGAGGAATGCCGGTGCACCACGAGGGTGAAGTCGCCCCGGTGGCCGCCTGCGCGAACCGCCGCGGACGCCTCGGGAAAGACCCGCTCGAAGCCGACGGGCAGTTTCTGCGTGCCGGGGTCGTCCGCGAAATACCCGACGGATTCCAGGCAGATCATCCCCCGCACACCGCCGCCCCCGGCCAGTTCGCGGGCGGCCTGACGAGCCCCGATCAGCCCGAGCTCCTCCATGTCGAACACGGCCAGGACAACGCGCGCGGGCGCCGGCGCCTCGGCCAGCAGACGGGCCGTCTCCAGCAGGACCGCCACGCCGGAGGCGTTGTCGTCCGCGCCCGGACTGCCGCTGACGCTGTCCAGATGAGCGCCGACCACCACGGCCGGTCCGGTACCGGAGCCGGGCAGCGAGGCGATGAGGTTCGCTCCGCGCAAGCGCCGGTGCAGGCGCGGTTTCAGAGCGAGCGCCCGGTGGCCGTGCCGGTCCGTCGAGCCGATCTGCCAGCGCACGTCGAACGGTCGCCGCCCCACCGACCAGCCCACCGCGGCCAGTTGGTCATGGACGTAGGTCTCGGCACGACCCATGCCCTGGGGCGCCCGCAGCCGGCTGCGAGGCTCGGCGGCGAGGAATTCCACGTGCCGGCGCAGCCGCGCGGTGTCCGGCAACGGCACCGCCAGCGGTGCCGAAGCAGGCGTCGTCGTCGGGTCGTTCGTCATCCGTGCTCCGGTTCGCATGCGGTCGTGAGGGGACAAACAGTGCCGAATCGCACCGCCGGGGCCGGTTGATTCTCTTGCCTGTGAACCTGCCGTGCCCTCAACCCCGTTGCCTCAGAGAAGAACTCCTGCGCCAGGGTGTTCACTGGCTGGCCTGGACGCAGGACGGGGTGGTCGTCCTCGTGCTCTTCCCCGACATGAGGACGACCACCCCACCCACGGCCGAGGATCAGGACCTGGTGGAGGTGAGGTCCTGGCAGTCGGCGGTCCGGACGGTCTCGAAAAGAGCCTGCAGTTCGGCCGGGGGCGCGGCGATCTTGCGGGTGGCGAGGTCGATCCAGGCACCCAGGGTGCGCACCTCGGCGGCCTTCTCACCGCTCTCGCGGGTGAGGATGTGCTCGAACCGCCAGCGTGACACGTCCTGGCTCAGCCCGATGACACGGGTGTCCACCGTGACCGCTTCGGCCGGGAACACCTCGCGCAGATAGCGGACCTCGTCGCTGAGCGTCACAGGGGCAACACCCGCCTGGTGTATGGCCCGTGGGGTCCAGCCCGCCTCCATCAGGAAGCCGAGCCTGGCCGTGGCGGCGTACTCCAGGTATCGCGTGTTGCGCAGATGGCCGTTGGCGTCCACATCGTCCCAGCGGACCTCGAAGGATTTCGTGAATGCCTTGGACATGTCCGATGACCAGCCTTTCCGCGTCAAGCCACCTGTCCTGGTAGGGGGCTTCTTGGTACACGTGTCGAACCCTGCGGAAAGTTCAGTCGTCGCAGCCGCGCGAGCGACAACAGGTGTGAGTATTCACACCTGCTCCAACATTTGCGCTATCTGTCGACGAACGGCAGAGTTTTCCAACTACCAGGGCCGTCAGACGAGTTGCCCGCCACGGTCCCGGCACTCCCCCGCGGACGCACCGGAAGGAAATCGCGTGAGCCCCATCTCGGTCCGGGGATTCGCAGTGGCCTCTGCCACCGCGGTCACCGCTGTCGGAAGCGTCGTAGGCGTTGCCTCGGGCAGCACCGCACAGACGAACGACGCCGAGGCGACAGCAGCCGAGACGACGCTCCTCGCGGGCATACCCGCAGGCCAGCAGGCCCAGGTGCAGACCGCGTCGCTGACGCAGCAGGCCAACGTCCAGGCCATCCAGGCGGACGCGAGCGCCAAGAAGGACGCCGAGGAATCGGCCCGCAAGGCTGCTGCCAAGTCGGCGATCGAGAAGAAGGAAGCCGCCGAGAAAGCGGCGAAGGAAGCCAAGGAACGCGCCGAGGCCAAGACGGCGGCCTCCCGGTCCGCGTCCAGCTTCCCCGTGCAGAGCTCCTACACGGTCGCGCAGATCCAGGCGATGGCGGCCCAGATGGTGCCGAGCGGCCAGTTCCAGTGCTTCAGCAACATCGTGGACCACGAGTCCAGCTGGAACTACCGCGCCGTGAACGCCTCCTCCGGCGCCTACGGCCTCTTCCAGGCGCTGCCGGGCTCCAAGATGTCCTCGGTCGGCGCCGACTGGCAGACCAACCCGGCCACCCAGATCAAGTGGGGCCTCAACTACATGAACGGCGTGTACGGCAGCCCCTGCGCGGCATGGACGTTCTGGCAGGCCAACCACTGGTACTGAGCCCCGACCCCGCGCCACGAGTTAAGGTCGAAGACACGTGTCGTGGCCGGGAGGACAGGTATGAACGCGATACCGGGAGACGCCGGCCCGCCGCAGGACGCGGCTCTGACCCTTGCGGCGCAGTCGGGCGACGTGTCCGCGCTGGCTCTCCTGCTGGAGCGGCACCGGCCCGGCATGCGGGCGGTGGCGCTCAGTCTGCTGGGGCCGGGCCCGGACGTGGACGACGTCATGCAGGAGGCGGCGCTGGTGGCGCTGCGCCGGATCGTGGACGTGCGTGACCCGGAGGCTGTGGGGCCCTGGCTGCGCATGGTCGTACGCAACTGCTGCCGCACGCTGCTGCGGGACGCTCGGCGGGTCGAGCCCATGGAGACGCTCCCCCTGCCCTCTTCCGGCGCCACGCCCGAACAGGTCCTGCAGAGCCATGCGCTGCGGGACTGGGTCTGGGAAGCGGTGGAGGCGTTGTCGCCGACCCTGCGGCTGCCGCTCATCCTGCGGTACTTCTCCACCGGAGTCACCTCCTACCAGCAGATCGCCGAGGCCTGCGCCGTTCCGGTGAGCACGGTGCGCAGCCGACTGAACCAGGCACGCACCGCCCTGGCCCAGGCCCTCACCGCCACCGCCGCCTCGGCTCACGACGACGCCTCACGTCGTACCGAAGCCAGCTGGCAGGAGGCACGCGAGACACTGGCGGCCGCCGAGCGCGGCGACTTCGACAAGGTGGTCAAGGACCGCTACTCCCCCGAGGTCGCACTGCTGGCCGGCGGGCAACGGCTCGGCGGCGCCGACCTGCTGCTGGCGGGCATGGACGGGGATCTCTCGGCGGGGGTGCGCCAGCGCCCGCTGCACGTGGTGGCCGGACGGTCGCTGGTCGTGTGGGAGATGGAGCTGGTCAGCCCGCCCGACGACCCTGAGCACTGCCCGCCCGGTGTCGCCTGGATCATGTCGCTCGACGGCGGCCGCTTCGACCGGGTCTCCCTGTACCACGCGGCACGCCCACAGCCGACGCCTGTGCAGGCGCCTACAGCGGCCTGATGACCGGCCCCCATCGAGCGTGATCCAGATCACACCATGGCGGTAAAACTTCTCCGGTTCCGGGGCGTCTTGTCGGTGTCACTGACCCTCGCGGACCTGACGGAGATCTTTATGACCACGCCCCCCACCCACACCGACCCCCTCTCCCCCGGTGTTCACTCCTATCAGACAGGCGGAATCACCCAGCGCTATCACGTGCACGGCCGCGGGCCGGTGTGCGTGGCGCATCCCGGTGGCCCCGGCATCTTCTGGGAGTACCTGCGCATGCCGGCCCTCGAAGAGCACCTGACGATGGTCTACGTCGAACCCGTGGGCACGTCCGAGGACAGCCGGCTGCCCTCGCACCCCCACGGCTACACCCGCGAGCGCTACAGCCGCTTCCTCCAGGTGCTGATCAACCGGCTGGGCGTGCGCAAGGTGCACCTGCTGGGGCACTCGCACGGCGCCTTCGTCGCCGCTTACCACGCCCTGCACCACCCCGAGCAGGTGGCGGGCGTCGTGCTGTACGAGGGGGCCCCCGTCACCGGACCCGAACACGGCGCCGAGGCGAACCGCATGGTGGAGGCGTTCATCGCCAAGCACGCGGGCCATCCCGGCCTCCCCGATGTCCTGGCCGCGTTCGGTGCCATGGGCAGCATCTCCAGCGATGAGCAGACCCTGGCGGTCGCACGGGGTGTACTGCCTTCGTACTTCGCCGACTACTGGGGCAACGAAGAACAGTTGGCCCCGTTCCGGGACGCGGTCCGGGCCACCTACATCTCAGGCCTGGACGAGCACCTCGCCCCCGACGTCATCGACGACCGCGCCGCGCTCAAGGAGCTGGAACCGCCCGCGCTCGTGATCGTGGGCCGTCACGATGTGATCTGCGGGCCGCGCTGGGGCTATGAACTGGACGAGCTGATCCCCGACTCACAACTGCTGGTGTTGGAGAACAGCGGACACATGGGGCACGTCGAGGAGCCCGAGACGTTCGCGGCGGCTGTCCGGGACTTCGTCCTGCGGGACACGGCGTAGGCAGCGCCAGGTTCACGTGCGTCGGCTGTGTCAGGGTCGACGCACGTGAACCCGGTACGGGCGGCGGTGCGTCGTAGTAGAGGGGACTTGTCTGCACGCTCCGGATGCCACCGCCTGTGAGCCTGTGCGTGCTTGCTCCGGAAGTCGACGGTGAAGCAGTCAGGGCGCCGACGCCACGGCGACCGAGCCGGACTGCGAGCGGGGAGTCTTGGCGCCCGGCTTCTTCGGCTCGATGGTGCGCGGGTCGACGGCCTCGCCCGGCGCACCCTCGCGGTAGAGACCGTCGGGCAGGCTGTCACGGTCGTGGGGCAGCAGGAAGAAGACCCGCCGCTTGTACAGGCCACTGTCGGGGTCCGGGGAGGCATCCTCGTCCAGCAGCGCGTAACCCACCATCCTGCCGTCGCGCGCGTACGGCGGCTTGGTGTTGCGCCTCCTGGTCTTGTCCAGCGCCTGACGGACGTAGTCGAGCCGTTCGAGGTTCTCCAGCCACACCACCTCGGCCTCGTGGATGAGGTCGCTCTCGGTCAACAGCGAACTCATGGCTGCAGCCCCTCCTTCGTCGGCATGCTCCCCCGCCATGGAGGCATGTCCGGGCATCGATCCGTCCCGCTCCGGCCCGCTCGCCGCAAAGTGACGGGCCGCTCTGTGAGGACCACCGCGTGCGGGGCCGGGCCACCATCGTAGAGCGCACCGGGACACCGGTGTAGGGCACGTCGGGTGGACGGCTGCCCGACGCCAGCCTTCATGCCTGCTCCAGCAGGCCGATACCGGGGTAATACTTACGGCCGTTCGACTTGATCATGTCGTTCGGTGAGGCCACTCCCACTTCCTGACGGACGCGGTTCGCGAACGCCCTCGGAGTCGCCGGCCGGATGCCCTCGCCTGCGTTGCACCACGAGCTGTACTCCGCGTAGAGCAGCCCCTGTTCGACCCGCAGGTCCTTGCCGGGATCGCAGTCCCGGGTGCAGCACTCGGCGAGGAAGCGGCCGATGTGATCCTCGGTGGTGGCGTAGGCCGTGGTGGCGATACGGACCCGGTCGGGGCCCTCCAGCGGGTCTCTGGTGCGCAGATACCGTTGCGCGCCCTGGATCAGCCAGTGCAGGATCCCTGGGCCCTCGTCCCGTACGAGTTCGAAGGCGAGGTTGTCGATCCTGCGGTGCGCCGGAACTGTGCGCGTGAAGGGCAGCAGGCGGATGCGGCGCCAGAACGCGAAGCCGCCGGTGGAGACCTCCGGGCGGTGGTTGCCCAGCAGCCACAGGTGATGCGTGGGGGTGAACGAGAAGTAGTCCTGCCGCATGCGGCGGGCCTTGATCTTGTCGCCACCCGTCAGCAGCCGGACCCGGGCCTCGTCGAATTTATCGTTGGGCTTCAGCTCGCTGCACACCACCAGGCGGCGCCCGTGCAGTTCGGTCAGCTCGGTGGAGTGCTCCGAGAAAGCACCGCGGTCCATCAAGAAGCCCGGCGGGGCCGCGTCAGCGTAGTCGCCGAGGATCTGGATCATGATGTCGAGCAGCACGGACTTGCCGTTCTTGCCCTCACCATGGAGAAAGGGCAGCACCTGGGCGCCCACGTCGCCCGTGATCGAGTACCCGAGCAGCAGGTGCAGGAAGTCGATCATCTCCTGGCCCTCGTCGTCGTCCCCGAAGGTGTCGGCGAGGAAGCGGTGCCAGCGAGGGGTGTCCATGTCCTGCGGGGCGACGCTGGTGGCACGGGAGTGGAAGTCGCGAGTGGGATCGGCCTTGCGCAGTTGTCCGTTGTTCAGGTCCACCACGCCCTCAGGCGTGCACAGGGCATAAGGGTCGCCGTCGAGCCGGTCAGGGTCGACGGAGATGTCCGGGGACGCCTTCGCCTGCGTCAGAAGGGCTTTGAGGCCGGTGGTCGACAGGGTGCGCCGCTTGTGCTGGGCGAGTTCGCGGTCGCTGAAGACACCGCGCGGATCGTTGAGCGGCATGTCCTCAGCCATCTCCCCCGCGGCCCACAGTGCGGCCTTCTCCCCTCCCCCGCGCTTCCACCGGTAGCCGTCCCAGGAGAACCAGCCCAGACCCTCGACGTGGCGGAACTGGTCACGGTGCAGCTGGACGAAGAGCCGTGCGTTACCCCGGTCGGAGAGCGAGGGAGGCAGCACGGTGGGAACGCTGAGGCCGGCGCCGGGAGCGACGACTTGGGGCACCGGAGCCGCCTGCGGGACCGTGGCGACCGAGGAACCGGTGAAGCCCTGCGCCGGGAGCCGGGCAGCGCCGGGAGCCATGTCCGCCGACTGAAGGTCGAGCATCTGCTGAGCGGCAGCCTGCGGATCAAAACGCGGGGAGCCTTCGGCACTGCTGCTCATGGACGTCCTTTGAGGTGAAGAGGGCGGACGGACCCTACGGCAAGGGCGTCGTCAACGATCTTTTCATTCCTGGACTGCTGCCAAGGGCGGGCATAGTGAGCGACACGGACAAGTCGGTCGCGAATGGCGGCGTGCTCCAGATGGCCCGCACCGACCAGCCCACCGGCTGTGTAAGCGGCCCTGTTGAGCTTTTCGGAGAAGCCCGTGCCCTCCGCAGCGGCAGCACACTCCGCGACCTGAGCGATCAGGGGGTCGATGACCTGATGAGCGGACCCTGTTCGCTTCGGGCCGTTCCTGACCGGGGGTGCTGCCGCGGGAGACAGGGCAGGTGCCGAGTGCTCGAAGCCTGCGGGCTTTGCAGCCCTAGGCTCGATGACATGTCCTGTGCGGCGCAGCTCGCTCTGTAGCCACCGCGGTATTACGGCCGGATACCGGGCGGCCCCTTCGGCACGGTAGACACCCTGGGGCGTACGGGTGCCCGGGGCCACGATGTAGCCCCCCTCGGCACGGACATCGACCTGCCAGGCGAGCGCCGTGTTGCGTCCGGAACCGGTCGAACAGCGGTAGCGGGTAGCGGCGTCGGGAGTTCGGTACCAGACATGCAGGCCGCCGGACGGGGTGCGGACCCTCAGCGTGTCCTCGTCCTGGGCAGGATTCTTCTCCCCGCGATAGGCCGCCAGAAGTGCCAACGTGTCGAAGCCCGAGGCGAGTCCTGTGAGCTCGACCTGCTCAGGAATCGAGATACCCGGCAACAGGTGCGCCCGGTCCACGACAGACACCTGGTGGGCATCGATGTCAATCACGAGAAGACCTGCCGGGCCACAGGCGACACCCACTCCTGCGGACGGCGCGTCGCCCCACCACCGGTCGATGAGTTCAGGATCGGTCGTTGCCGCATGAAAGCCATGGCAAGGGCGACCGGCGGGGAGACAAGGGCAGGTCGTCGGCTCATGTCGCTGCCCCGAGCAGGAAGCACAGTTGCCGACAGGGGTCTTGCGACCCGGGGAGAGGGGATGCACCGGCCAGCCCTGCGCCGCACACCATCGGGCGACGGCCTGCGGGGGCGCAGGGGACGCGGGCGCGACTCTGGCGGCACTGTCTCGGTCCTCACCTTCGCGCGGCACAGGAATCGTCCTTGTCACTTCTGTCTGCCCGATCACTTCACACACCTGACGCGCTGCCACCCCGTCAGGGACCGAAGGGACTCTGATGCGAAAAGAGTGTAAGGCCCACCTGCGCAAAAGGAAGGTTGTCCAATCGGCGTGCCGTTTCTATCAGGTTCCTCAGTCCCTTGGGTCCCTTCGGTCCCCGCGTCGGGGTCCCACCCTAGGGGCGGCAGGGACCGAAGACTCGGAGACCCGTTGGCAGCCTCTGGGAGGGGCTCAGAGGGACCAAAGGGTCCAGGGACCGAAGAGGCAGGGGCTGTACTTCATGGGGTCCCCCTTCGGTCCCTGGGTATCGCCGCAGGTCAGAGAGGTACAGCCTAGCGGAACAGGGACTGTAGGGACTGAACTCCGCCATTATGAGCTGTACTAGATATGTGGTTCGTATACGCCCGCGCGTACGAATACATGTCTTGTCTACGTCATAATGGCGACGTTCAGTCCCTTCAGTCCCTATCCTGACCGGCAAAAGCCCTCTGACCTGCGAAAACACCAGGGACCGAGACGCAGGGACCGAAACTCCCCCGGTCCCTCTCAGTCCCCGCCTTCAGACCCTGGTCCCTGAGGCCTGCTGCTTCCAGGTCCGAAATGGCGTGAACCTCTTCGGTCCCTGCACTCGTTGCTCTGATGTGGGGAGTGGAGGAGCAGGGACCAGAAACTCGCGAAGCCACTCCCCCGTCGTGGGTGGGGCGGATGACGTTTCAGTCCCTGAGACGGCCGTGCCTGCTCCAGGCAGCTGGACCGGAGGGGACTCCTCCGCTCCCCCGCGGGCTATTACGCCGTAATAGCCCCGCCAGGGGAGGCTGCCCACCCAGTAGCGCCCCTGTCAGGAAGACTGTCCTGGGCCGGTGGCGTTTCACAGAATGTGAAACAGGCTCTGTGGGACAGGATGTTGGCATGAAGAAGCGCGCCCGGAGTGCGGCCCGGCCGACGAATCCCCTGGTCAGGGCACCTATGCGAATTGGGACCCTGGATGCTGCTGCTGTGGTCGCAGAGCTGCGGCAGACGCATGAGGAGGCAGAAGACCCGGACGTGGAGCTGATGCCCGCCGACGAGGAGCTGTTCGGTGCGCTGCTGTATCTGGAAAAGCACGCCAGGGCGTTGAGCAAGCAACCTCCTGCCGTGCAGCGCGCCGCAGCGCTGAAGCGGGTGCAGTTGTGGGAGTACCTCCGCGAGCAGACCGAGCTCCATCAGGCGCGGGCAGTGGACGATGCCCGGGGCGCAGGAGCCCAGTGGATCCAGCTGGCCCCCGTGCTGGCAGTGGGCGCGGCAAGCGCCGCGTACAACAAAGCGAAGCGTTTGAAGGCGGCCGGGCTGATCGATGACCCTTCGTCAGGCCACCACGTCAGGCGGACACCTGAAGCGGTACTGGAGGCCGAGCGCCGGCTGGCCCGAGCGGAGGCCGCTGAGCGGAGGGCTCAGGAAGAAGCCCAGCGTCGGCACGCCCTCATGGTCCCCGTGGCCACTCGGCTGCTGGAGCAACGCGAGGCGCTGGTGCGGGACGAAGACACCGACTACTGGCTGGAGGAGATCGAGGCGGTACTCCCCCACTGCCGGACCCCACTGCAAATGGTGAGCCTCAAGCGCTATCTCGACGCCGCGCTGCGGTCCCTGACCAAACTGGAACAGCAGAGCGCCCGTTCTGTCGCCCTCACCGATGAGGCCCGTCTGGCACTGGCCGCGGCGGTGGAACTACAGCAGGAGTAGCGAGGAACCTATTACGGCGTAATAGGTCTGAGGACTCGACAGACGCTTGATCCCTCGTCGTGAGGATGAGTCCTGTGCGACGCAGGGGCTTGTAAGGAGAGGGGCACTCGTGGAGTCTGAGTGGTCCCGGCGTGCCGTACGACGTGTCTTGTGAACCCGGCCGAGCTATTACGCCGTAATAGGGGCACGAGGGTTCCTCGCATCGCCAACTCGCACTAACTAACGTGTCGATGCAGCAGATGATCTCTGACGTTAGTAAGGTAGCGCCATGAGTATGCCAGCCACCTCAAGCGACCGAGCCAAGGTCGTCTCCAAGCTGCCGGGATGGCTCCGGCAGAACCTCAAAGTCAGAACCGCCCAGCTCGGCATCGAGATTCAGACCGCCGTCGAGCAGGGCATCACCGCCTGGTGCGACCTTGCCTCAGCCACCGCGACGGTCGACACCGCTGGAGCGGAGTCCTTCTCCACCTTCCTGCCACCGGGACAGTGGGAAGCGTTCCGCAAGGTTGCGGAGGACCGACGCGTCTCCCTGATTCAGGGCCTCGCCCAGTCCGTTCAGCTCTGGCTCGACACCAACCCCGCACCCGATGTGCAGCGACCCGCCATCACCCGCCGGATCGTTGTGTGCAACCAGAAGGGCGGCGTCGGCAAGACCGCCATTACTGCCGGAGTAGGGGAAGCCCTCTCCGAAGACCCCAACCGGCTGTTCCCCGTTCGGGTTGCCAAGGCCCTGGCCTCGGCGCTCCGGGCCGACGACGCTGATGAGACCGTCGTGGAGAACGACCCGCTGGATGTGGAGAAGCTTCCCGGGCCTGGACTCCGCGTCCTGCTGGTCGACTTCGACCCCCAGTGCCACCTCACCAATCAACTGGGTGCCGCTCCCCTGGCGATGAACGGTGACAGCCTCACCAATCACATGGCCGGCGACCCCAAGGGTGAGCTGAAGGACCTGATCGTCTCGATCGATGAGGACCACTTCGGTGGACGACTGCATCTGCTGCCCGCGTGCCATGATGCCTTCCTCCTCGATGTACGCCTGTCCGCAGTGCGTGCTCGAGAAGCCGCCTTGGAGCGGGCCCTCCTGCCGCTCGAAGCCGATTACGACGTAGTCATCGTGGACTGCCCGCCCAGCCTCGGACTCAGCATGGATGCCGCGGCCTACTACGGGCGCCGCCGTGACAGTGAAGGCCCGGGGCAGTCCGGGGCCCTGATCGTGGTCCAGGCCGAGGACAGCTCTGCTGACGCCTACGACCTGCTGACGAACCAGATAGAGGATCTCCGCAACGACCTCGCCCTCGACATCGACTACTTGGGCATCGTCGTCAACCTCTACGACGGCCGACGTGGATACATCGCCACGTCCTCCCTCCAGGGCTGGATCGACATAAAGGATCCGCGCGTCGTAGGCCTCATCAGCGACCTCAAGGAACAGAAGGAAGCCGTCCGTATGAAGCAGCCGCTGCTGAGCTATGCGCCTGCCTCACAGCAGGCCATCGCCATGCGCGCGCTGGCCCGGGAGATCTCATGAGCAAGGCCGACCAGCTCGGAGCCGGACGATTCGGGGGAGGCGCCCGGCCCGTCAGCGCTCGTCGAGCCGCCATCGGCGCAGCCACCGGTGTGCCCACCGATGGGGTGGCACCTCCGACCCGACTGCCCGTCACGCGCATCAGCCCCAACCCCGAGAACCCCCGCACCTCCCTCGGCGATCTGACCGAACTCACGGGCAGTCTCAAGGAACACGGCCAGAAGCAGGCCATCACGGTCATGAACCGTGACGCCTACCTCAAGGCCAACCCCGCCCGGGCCGACGACCTTGAACCCGACACCACCCATGTTGTCGTGGACGGCAGCAGCCGACTGGCGGCCGCACGCGAGGCAGGACTCACGCATCTCAACGTGATGGTCGACGACGAGCAGGGGAGTGATGGCGACGCCATCCTTGAGTCCGCGCTCGTCGCCAATATTCACCGTAATGATCTGGACCCTCTGGACGAGGCTCGGGCACTTCAGCGCCTGCTCTCGATCCACGGGTCACAGGTGAAGCTGGCCAAGCGGCTGAGCAAGTCGCAAGGTTGGGTGTCCCAGCGGCTGGCGCTGCTGAACCTGACCCCAGAACTCCAAGCCGCGGTGGGGGAGGAGCCCGTCGAGCTCCTGCGCTCCGTCGCCAAGGAACCCCACGAGCGCCAGGAGGCTGCCCTCCAGGAACTCAAGGCGGAGCGTGCGCGCAAGGAGGAGGAACGTCGAGCTCCGACTCCGGCCCCCGTACCCGCACCGATGCCTGCCTCAGCCGCGGCCCCTGCCCCCGCCCCGGCGCCCGCTGTCGCTCGGGAGGAAGTGGCACCGGAGCCGTCCGTGCCCCCGCAGGCCGTCAACGACTGGGAAGCTCCCGTCGAGACGCCAACTCCGCACCCCTCCAGGACCGTTCCTCCGGCCGCCGACCCAACACCGGCAACGGTGACGGCGGTTGACCGGACGGCGAAGAAGGATGCGACGGCGGAACCCGGGGAGACTCTGCCCGATCCCCGGGCGGCCGAGAGTGTCGGCGGGGACGTGGACCAGGCCCCGGCCGAACCGGGTACCGCACGCCGACTCCCGTACGACGATGGGGCGTTCATCGCCATGCATCTCATCCAGAAGATGAGCGACACGGAGTTCGACAAGATGCTCGACATCCTCAACGAGCATCAGAGCCAGCGCATGGAGTCGCGGATCTGAGCATCCTGGCTGTCGAGGACTGTCGCGTCTGTGGCCGGTACGAGCACTGTCTCGTACCGGCCACAGCTGTCTCGACCTATTACGCCGTAATAGGTCAGCCAGGAGCAGGAGCCTGGAGGCAAGTCCGGCTCTACACCTTCGGCCGCGGGCCCGTCCGCTTCAACGGAGGGCTCCTCGCCGTTGAAGCCCTCCGGTTCACAGGCCATGACGTGGCTGAGCCGGGTGGGGGCTGACCGAGGCATACGCGCGCCTGGGTGACCGCGCGCCGGTCCGTCGTGGCTGGCTTTCCGTGGTGCGGGAGGAGAGGGGGCGGAGGTGGTCGCGAGCCCGTACGTCACTGGGGCGAGAGGAGGTGGGGGGAGGGGAGTGCCGGGCTGTGTCACAAGTAAAAGAGCGACATCTCGGCAAAGGGGCTCTGACCTGCAGAGATAGAGGTTCGGACCACGATTGTGCGAACTGCCAGGCAGTTCCTGTGGCCGTACAGGCAGTTCGCAGGAACTGAGCACCACTGTTCCAGGACAGCGGTAAATTGACGTCACGTACATGTCTCGCCGAGGGTTCGGCCCGTGTCCGCGTGAGGGAAGGCCGGGCGTGATCGTGTGCTGTCAGGCAAACGACACGGCCGACAGGCAGAGTTAATTGACTTGATGCTCATGTACGTTAAGTTCATGACGGCGGTCTGACGGGCCGTCCCGAACGGACAGTGCGGCAACGACCTAGGCACGGAGGACGTGTTGGGAGCAGTACGCAGACTGGTCGACGCCGACACCGGTGAACCGATTCCCTATGCCCCCTACGCCTTCTCCGGCAGGCACACTCAGGTGGACAAGGCCAGAGTCGAGGCCATTACTGAGTCCAGGGCCTTCACGCCCAGCGAGAAGTTCCTCGTCCTGTGGTGGATCGGTGTCTCGCCCGAGGGGATGGAGCCGTTGCGGGCCACGGGCGCCGACATCGCCAAGCGCGTGGGCATGTCGACGGACGCGGTCGGGAAGATCAACAGGAAGCTGCTGAAGCACCGGGTTCTGGTGATCCGTGGACGCATCGGGAACTACAACCTGTACCGCATCACCCCTTACATTGCTTTTCACGGAACAGGCTTGGAACAGCGTGAAGCGGTGAAAGCATGTAATCCGCCGGACATCCCGGGCTTCGACGAGAACACCCCCGCACGGTGGGAGGCAAAGTGACCAGTGACGACAAGCAGCAGAATCTCAGGCTGCTGGAGGCCACGGCCGGCATGACCGCCAACCAGCGTCTCGTCGTCATGCTTTACGCGCTGCACCCGACGGACCGCTCCGGTGCCGTTCTGGAGACGGCGGCTCAGCTGGCCAAGTTGGTCGGGATGGCGCCGCCGGTCTTCTCGCGGACCCGCAAGCAGGTCATCGGGCTCGGCTGGCTGGAAGAGACCGAGAAGATCGGGCACATCAGGTACTACCGGATCACCCCCGGGAGGCTGGGGGAGCGGGTCGTCGTTCCACTGCGGCGGGCTACCTGACGGAACTGCGTAGGCGTCCCGTGGATCGTCCCTCATTGACGTCACGTACATGAGGGACGATCCACGGGACGCCTTGTCTGCCATCTGGGCAATGTCGCTGGTGAGTAAGGCGGGTATTTCACTCAAGGCGCAAAAGGTGACAAACTTGCGCACATCAACCCTCGTTCGAACAGTTCGATTCTTCGCTCAGAACGATTCTCCCGTGCGAGGCCTCATTGCCGCGGAGCAGCGCTCACGCTCACGAGCTTCCGATGTGAGCTGTTTGTCTGTTCCTGAACTGTGCCCTTCCTCACTCCTGCAACCACTCGGTGAACCTCGCCTTGCTCGGGCTGCGGTTGTGCAGACATGGAGAGCAGTGAACTCACCGAAAAGGTGACTCAACTTCTTGAGAAGCCGGGCCCACTGACCATTGTCCAGGCGGGCGATCCCGTGCTCCGGCAGAAGACCCCTGCCTATGACGGGCAGCTCGACGACGACCTGTTGCAGCGTCTGATCGCCCGGATGCGCGAGACGATGGGTGAGATCTCTGGAGCCGTCGGACTGGCCGCGCCGCAGGTCGGTCTTCCGATACGGCTTGCGGTGCTGGAGACGCCCGAGGCGTTCTCCGCCCGGCTCATCGAACTCGGCCAGCAGCCTGTGCCGTTCACGGTGTTGGTCAATCCCTCTTACGAGGCGGTGGGCCGATTGCGTACGGCGGCCTTCGAAGGATGTCTGAGCGTGACCGACTGGCAGGCGGTTGTGGCTCGACCGGACCGGATCAGCGTGACCCGCGAGGACGAGCGGGGACGACAGCACGTCGAGACGTACGCCGAGCTCGGGGCGCGGATTGTGCAGCATGAGGCAGATCATCTCGACGGGATGCTCTATCTCGACCGGGCTGAGCTGCGGTCCCTGTCCACGACGGAGCAGGTCGTGGAGCGCTGGGGGGTCGCTGGTGTCACGGCGGCCTCCGAGCACCTGGGGTTTCGGCTGCCGTAAGGGCTCTGCTGCACAACGGAGTTGAGAACCCGTCAGAGCCAGCCGCGGCGGGCCGCCTGCCAGGCGAGTTGCATGCGGGTGCCCGCCCCGGCGCGGGTCATCAGACTCTGGATACGGCGTTGGACGGTCCGTCGGCTGAGGCCGAGCTGGGAGGCGATCGCCTTGTCCGCGACCCCTGCAACCAGCAGAGACAGCAGCTTGCTGTCGGCCGGTGACAAGGCAGGGTGGTGGGGCATGGAGTCGTCCGGGGACAGGTCGTCACCTTCCGCCGAGAGATGGAGAGGGACGGCGTTCTCCCAGTAGCTTTCGAAGAGGGCGACCAGGGCGTCGAGCAGACTGCTGTCCCTGACCAGTGCGGTGGTGGGCTCGCCGGGACTGCCGTGGGGGCCACCGGGCACCAGGGGGAAGATGCCCACGGACCGGTCGGCTATCGCCAGGCGCAGGGGCAACCACGGGACGGAGCGGGCGACTTCGCCGGCGCGCACGCCCGCCGCCACGTTGTCGATGGCCCCCTCGTCGTCGAAGAAGGCCTTCTCGTACAGCACCCGGTAGCGGACGCCTCGGGCGAGGGCCTCGAACTCCTCCGAGTTGCTGCCGGAGGGCATGGCCACGTACTGGGCGCGGCAGAACCAGAGCATCTCCTCACGGGCGTTGACCTGGATCTGCTTGAGCCGCTGGCGCAGTGCCTCCGCCCCCGTGATGACCTCCAGCAGCTGTCCGGCGTCGTGGCGGCGCGCGGTCTCGCGGTACGTCTCCAACAGGCGGCCCGCCTCCGCTCGTGCGGTGTCCAGGGCGTCGGCGGTGTGCTTGATCCGGGGGAGGAGCGCGATGTCCGGGGGGACCGCCCGGAACATCCGTGGTGTGCCGTCGGTGTGAGTGGCCAGCCCCTGGCGTACCAGGGCTTCGAGTACCTGGGTGCTGTCGGTCCCGTCCAGGTCCGTGCGGCGGGCGATGTCTTCGGCCGTTGCTCCGCCCGCCGTCACGAGGAGCCGGTAGACGGCCTCCAGTTCTGGTGCGATTCCCGCAGCTTCCAGCATCCCGAAGGCCTTCTCCGCTCATGGTGGCGTGGACAGTTCGAGGACTGTACTCCACGCCGTGATCGTCAGCCGCGCACCGCCCAGGCTCGGTGGACCGTCTGCCGGATGCTGTGGCCCGCGGCGTCCTGGGCCGTGACCCGCACGGTCGCGTAGGCGGTAGCGCCGCTGTGGTGCGGGCGGTTGAGCGTGGCGCGGAAGCTGTTCTGTCCACGGTCGCTGATGTCGGCCGTACGCCAGGTGCGGCCGTCGTCGTACGAGATCTCCACGCGCATCTTCGTATGGTGCGGGGCGGGGGCTTGGTCCTGGGCGCGGGCGGTGATTATTACGCCGTAATAGCCCTTGCCGGTAACCGTGTTGTGGGCGTCGACCGGTACGGCGTAGTCGAGTTGAAGCAGGGGGAGCGCGGTCGGCTTGTCGGTGGGGGAGGAGCGGAAGCTCCAGGTCGTCGTGGTCTTGCTGGCGTAGTGCCAGTCGGGCGAGGTGCGGGAAGTGCGCAGTTCCAGGCGGTAGTTGGCCGGGTCGGTCGGCACCTCGACGTCGGACCAGGCGGTGTTGAGGTCGGTGAGTTCGGTGCCGTCCCGGTAGAGGGTCGCGCTGACCGTGTCGTGGGACGCCTCCGTACTGCTGGTGCCGATGCCGCCTCCGTCGTCGGGCAGGTAGCGCGACCAGTGGCCTGGCTGTGAGTCGGTGAACTCCGGTATGCGCAGGCGCATGACGTTGCCTTGGCGCACGGTCGGGTCGGTGGTGTGCGCGGGGATCGACGGGCGGACGACGGCGCCCTGCCAGGTCTCCTTCGCCGTGGTGCCCGCCCGGTAGGTGCGCGGGGTGTCGCGCATGCCGAGTGCCAGGGGGAGGTCGGGGTCGTAGACCGTGGTGTGGTGCACGAGGTGCTGCCAGCTGGTGTCACCGGCGCTGACGTACTCGGTGCGGGTGAAGCCGGTGGGGACGTAGCGGTTGTACTGGAGCCAGGCCGTCTGCTGGTAGGGGCGGCGCGCGAAGCGCTGTTCGGAGGCCCAGCCGCTGCCGCCGTTGCCCGCGTAGGTGGTGTGCAGTACGGCGCTGTCGCGGGCGGTGACGGTGTGCACGACGTGCTGGGGGATCTGCTGTCTGGACACCTGCAGGACGTCGTATAGGTAGGGGCTGCGGGCCGTGCCGCGGAAGGTGAGTTCGGTGGTGTGGTGGGGGATTCGGGACAGGATCTTGGCGCCGGTGGTGGCGCCGACGCGGACGACCGGCAGCGGTGAGCGGTCGCCGTCCGGGGTCCAGCGGGTCCAGGGGTTGTCGTCGAAGTGGACCAGCAGGACGCCCTTGGCGCCCGCAGCCGCGATCTGCCGCAGTGCCTGGTCCGTGCCGGTGCCCTGGTTGTCGGTGAGCACGGCGAGCCGGCCGCGCAGGCCGCTGAGTTGGGGGGAGGCGGCGTCGCCGGCGTTCGCGGCGCGCAGGGTGGTGCCGTGGTCGCTGAAGAGGGGCGAGGCCGGCATGTAGTAGGCGTCGAGGGGGTCGGGCAGGCCGGTGGCGCGGGCCTGGAGGAGCGGGGCGACGAGCTGCCAGCGGGAGGCGAACTCGAACGTGCCGTTGTGCACGGGGGCGGTTGGGCTGACGTAGAGGCGCTTGGCGATGTCGAAGAACATGGTGCCCTGCACCAGGGCGTGCCCGTCGAGTTCGCGGTAGGTCTGGTAGCTGAGCGCTCCGCGCTGCTCGGCGGGGCGGGGTGTGCGGATCTGGACGGGGACGGTCTTGCGGGCGTCCACGGTGACCGTCGTGTCCTTGGTGACCTTCACCTCCGGCAGGACGACCTCGCGCAGTTCCTGGCCGTCCTCGGCGGTGCTGACGGAGCTGTGGCTGACCTGGTAGGTGCCTTCCTCGACCTCGGCGATGCCGTGCTCGGGGTCGGTGTAGGTGACGAAGCCACCCGGGCCCCAGATGAGGGGCTGTGCGGGGATACGGGTGCCGTGCTCGTCGTATGTCCGAACCGTCAGCCGGTGGACGGGGCCGTGCACGATCAGGCTGAGCGTGGTGTGCACGGGCGGGCCGGCGGAGTCGGCGGGGGTGGCGGCTATATAGCCGTAATAGGTGCCCTGTCCGGCCCTGGCCGGGTCTGCCGTGAGAGGGACGGTGGTGGTGCCGTGGGCGGGGACAGTGACGGAGGCGGCGAGGCGCAGGGCGTCCGCCGGGGCCGGGCGGCCCGCTGAGTCGGTGAGGTGGGGGGCCAGGCTGAGGGTCAGGGCTTGGTCGGAGGTGTTGGTGTAGGTCAGGTCGAAGGTGCGCGCCGGGTCGCCGAGTTGGAACGGGCCGGGGGTGAGGGTGCCGGTCGCCGTGATCGGGCCGAGAGCCGCGGCGGGGACGTCGATGCGGCCGCCGCCTTGCTCGGTGACCTGCTGGCCGGTGACCGTGTGGGCGGTGCTGACCAGGGCGTCCTTGAGCCGGCGTCCGGTCCAGTCGGGGTGGCGCTGGGCCACCAGGGCTGCGGCGCCCGCGACATGAGGGGTGGCCATGGAGGTGCCGGAGTAGGCCACGTAGTACTGGTCGACGACATCGCCTTCGGTGGTGCCCGCGGCGCGGGCCGCCACGATGCCGACGCCGGGGGCGGTCACGTCGGGCTTGACCGCGCCGTCGCCGACCCGGGGGCCGCGGCTGGAGAAGTCCGCGAGGGAGTCGTCGCGGTCGACCGCGCCCACGGTGAGCGCCGACTCGGCAGCGCCGGGGGAGCCGACGGTGGAGACGCCGTCCCGGCCGCTGTTGCCGGCGGCGATCACGAACAGCGTGGGCGTGGTCCGGGAGAGTTCGTCGACGGCCTGGCTCATGGCGTCGGAGCCGTCGCTGGGCTGGTTGGAGCTGAGGCTCATGCTGACGACCTTGGCGCCCTGGGCGGCGGCCCACTCCATGCCGTCGATGACCTGGGACTCGGAGCCGGAGCCGTTGTCGCCGAGGACCTTGCCGACGAGGAGGTCGGCCTGGGGAGCCACGCCCTTGCGGGTGCCGGCGGAGGCCGCTCCGCTGCCGCCGACGATGGAGGCGACGTGGGTGCCGTGGCCGTAGGGGTCGTCGGTGGTCGCGCTGTCCGAGAAGTTCGCTGTCTTCGTGACGCGTCCGGCCAGGTCGGGGTGGGTCTGGTCGACGCCTGTGTCGAGGATCGCCACCTTGACGCCCTCGCCGTGCGCGCCCGTCTGCCAGACGGTCGGAGCGCCGATCTGGGCGGTGCTGCGGTCCAGTACGGCGTGGACACGGCCGTCGAGCCAGATGTGGGGGACGGCGGCCTGCTTCGCCTTCGTACCGGTGGGGGCCAACTGGGTCCAGAAACGGGTGAGGTCGGCCTGCGCGACGCGCAGGGAGCGGGCGTCGATGCTGGGCAACTCCCGTGCCGGAGCGTCCGGTTCGGCGAACGTCGAGAGCCGGTCCGCGGTGCGCGCGGCCGTGCCGCCAGGGCTGGCGACGATCAGGGGCAGCGCATCGGTGTGGGCGTCGTCGTAGCCCTGGGCGAGGAGGGCGGTGACATCGAACAGGGCCTGGTCCAGGCGACCTTGGGAGACCAGGGCAGAGGCGTCGGACGGGAGCACGGTGAGGTGTCCGTCCTGTTCGAAGGTGTGGAAGACGATGTCGTCGCGGCCGGTGCCGGGTCGTATCGCGGCCGTCTGATGGCCGTCCGGGCCCTTGGCGACGGTGACGCGGTCGCCGGTGATCAGGTGGACGGCTGCCGCACCGGGAGGCATGGCGGCTACGGCGCTGCTGTGCGGCGGGGTGGGCTGGTCGGCGAACGACGGGGTGATTGCCGCCGCGGCGAGGGCGACGCCCGTGGTGAACGTCGCCAACAAGCGGATGTGTCTCATCGAATCCGTGCCTCTCCGGCGCGCTGTGTGCTGTTCATCTGCGCGACAGAATCCGTCGGCCGTCCGGTAGGTGTCACTCGATGCCGGTGGCACACCTGGGACATGTCACAAGGGCGCCAGACGACATGTGAACCAGGGCAGCTCGAATCACCGCCTTGACGGGTGACGTAGGAGGCTGCCATGATTGCGTCACCGCCTCAACCGGTGACATCAGAAGTCGCTGGTCAGGGCACGGGCAACGACTTATCGATGCAGAATCTTCGACCCGGATGGGGAGCACAGCCATGGCAGTCAGCTACACCGCCGTCGTCAACGTCGACGGAGAGGGCCGCAACGGCGGTCACGTCCGTTCCTCCGACGGTCTGCTGGAGACCACCCTCGCCCTCCCCAAGGAGCTCGGCGGCGCGGGCACCGCCACCAACCCCGAGCAGCTGCTGGCCGCCGGCTGGGCCGCCTGCTTCCTCGGCGCCCTGCGCCGCGCCGCCACCGGCCGCAAGATCCGCCTCACCAGCACGGCCATCACGGCCGAGGTCACGCTCACGCACGGCGACGACGGCGAATTCTCCCTCTCCGCGGTCCTCAGCCCCGTGCTCGGCGGCGTCGATGACGCCACCGCCCAGGAACTCGCGAACGCCGCCCACCAGATCTGCCCCTACTCCAAGGCCACGCGCGACAACGTCCCGGTCACCATCAACGCCAGCGCAGCCGCCTGAGAGCACGCCATGGCCTCGCTGACGCACATACGTGTACGGTCCGCCGAGAAACGTCGGGCCCATGCCCGGCGCACCTCCGGTGAGCATGTTTCTGACGGGAAGATGCCTCAAGGTGTGAACCGAGAGAGCGGTCGGGGCTGGCCGGCGGACACACAGGTGTGGGGCTGGGCGGAGAGTGTCGTGCTGGCGGGATACGGTCCCGGTCCCGGCAGCTTGCTGTGACGGGCGGCCCGATGCGCGAGAAGGGCGGCCTGACCCGGCACCGGCTCGTGCCGGACCGGCCGCCCCGCACCGCAAGAACGTCAGCGGCGCCAGTGGCCCGCGAGAACGCCCTCGACCGCGGTGGCCATCGCCCCTTCACCCGTGGCGTTGGGATGCACCGGCGCCGCCGGAGACTCGGGCGCGAAGGTCTCGATCCACCGCTCGCCGGCCGGCTTGCACAGGTCGTGTCCGACGGTCGGCGCGTAGGTGTTCACGTATGCCGCCCCGCCGCGACGGGCCTGGCGGGCCAGCATCGCGTTGAGCTCCTTCTCCTTGTCGCGCAGCCACGCGAAGTCGCCCGCGGCCAGCGGCACCTTGCTGCTGGTGCAGCCGACACCGTCCTCGGGGAACAGGTCGGGGTAGCCGACGACCACGACACGGGCGTGCGGCGCCCGACGGTGGATGCCCCGCAGGACCTGGGCGACCTTCGGCCCGGTCGCGGTGACCGCCTCCGAGATCTGGTCCGTGCCGCTGCCCGCGAAGTGGGCCTGGCACGGGGCGCCCGCCGGGTTGCCGGACGTGAGCTGAGCACAGGTGCCCAGCACGGTCGAGAACCCGATGTCGTTGCCGCCGATGGTGACCGTGACCAGGTCGGTGCCCCGGTTCAGGGCATCGAGCTGCGCCGGTACGCCGTCGGTCTGCGGGGCCGTCATGTCGTCGGTGGTGGCACCCGCACAGCTGACATCCGTCAGCACCGCGGACCGCGAACGCGCCACCAGCGAGGGGTAGTTCTGGCCGGACCGCTGACAGGTCGGGTCGACCTGGGTGGGCACGAGCGGCGCGGAGGCGTACGAGTCACCGAGGGCGACGTAGTCCACCCGGTGCCGGTTCTCGGTGCCGGCCGCGGCCGTCCCGGCCGGGGCGAGGGCGGCCGCGGCGGAGAGCAGCGTGGCACCCACCGTCAGTACCCGGCCGGCGCGGGAGGTGGGGAGGAGTTTTCTCAAGATCCGTCCTTCCAATGGGTCGACTTCGTTCGGTCGACGGCCCCAATCGGGGCCTCAACAGACACACGTATCAAGCAACTGCCGGGTGCGGTGGCTTCGATAACGAATCGGCCAACACACGTACTCCGAGACGAACCGTCACTTGACTGAGGCGACACATGTCGACCGAGGTCGACACTGAACACACGTCGCCTTCCGCACCCGGCAGCCGCCCGCGCAGGCGACCCCATCATCGAAAGTGAGATCACAACCATGGACATGAAGCTCGAAGTCGTCATCCTGCCCGTCTCCGACGTCGACCGTGCCAAGGGCTTCTACGTCGAGCAGCTCGGCTGGCGCCTGGACGCCGACTTCCCGATCAACGACGGATACCGGATCGTACAGGTGACCCCGCCCGGCTCCGAGTGCTCGATCATCTTCGGCGAAGGCCTCACCCAGCAGGAGCCGGGCACGCTCCACGGGCTCCAGCTGACGGTCACCGACATCCTCAAGGCCCAGGAGGAGCTCACCTCGTACGGCGTGGAGGTCTTCGGTCCGTTCCGCGACGAGACGGGCGCCTTCCACCACGCCGGCGACACCCACCGCGTGCTGGGCGTGCACCCCGAGCGGGCCAGCTACGGCACCTTCGCCGCCTTCAAGGACCTGGACGGCAACGAGTGGTTCCTCCAGGAGGTCACCGAGCGCGCCCCCGGCCGCTGACCCCCGCCTGACCCCCACCCACCGCCCGGCACACAGCCAACGGAGGACACATGCCGACCGAGAACATCCGCACGTACGACGTCATAGTGATCGGCGCTGGGCCGGTCGGTGAGAACGTCGCGGACCGGACCACCGCCGCCGGTCTGAGCACCGTCATCGTGGAGAGCGAACTGGCCGGCGGGGAGTGCTCGTACTGGGCCTGCGAACCCAGCAAGGCCCTGCTGCGCCCCGCGCTGTTCCGGGCCGACGCCGTGCACATGCCGGGGCTCGATCCCGCCGTCAAGGCACCGCTCGACGTCGCCGCCGTACTGGCACACCGCGACCGCATGTCCGCCCATTGGAAGGACGACGGGCAGGTCGAGTGGATCAAGTCGGCCGGTATCGATCTGGTGCGTGGGCACGGCCGGTTGGCGGGGGAGCGCGAGGTGTCGGTGCAGACGCCCGACGGCGACGTCGTCAGGCTGCGGGCCCGGCACGCGGTCGCCGTGTGCACCGGCAGCAGCGCGGCCCTGCCCCCGCTGCCCGGCATCGACGAACTGCGTCCCTGGACCAGCCGGGAGGCCACCAGCGCCCAGCAGCCGCCCGGGCGGCTGGTGATCGTGGGCGCCGGCGTGGTGGGCGTCGAGATGGCCACCGCCTGGCAGGCCCTGGGCAGCCAGGTGACCCTGCTGGCCAGGGAGGACGGACTGCTGCCCCGAATGGAGCCGTTCGCGGGGGAGTTGGTCACCGAGCGGCTGCGGGAAGCCGGTGCCGACGTCCGCTTCGGCGTCTCCGTAGCGGAGGCCAAGCGGGCGCACGGCGAGGACCGCGACGGCGCGGGCGAGGTCCGGATCTGGCTGTCGGACGGCTCCGAACTCACCGCCGACGAGATCCTCTTCGCCACCGGCCGCGCCCCGCGCTCGCAGGACATCGGCCTCGACACCGTGGGGCTGGAGCCGGGGGACTGGCTCACCGTCGACGACACCCTGACCGTCACCGCGGTCCCGGGGGAGTGGCTGTACGCCGTCGGCGACATCAACCGGCGGGCCCTGTTCACCCACCAGGGCAAGTACCAGGCCCGCGTCGCCGGTTCGGTGATCGCCGCCCGGGCGCGGGGCGAGCGGCTGGACACCGGCCGCTGGGCGCCGCACAGCAGCACGGCCGACCTCGAGGCCGTCCCCGGTGTCGTCGTCACCGACCCCCCCGTCGCGAGCGTTGGCCTGACCGCGCAGGAGGCCGAGCGCCTCGGCCGGGACGTCGAGGTCGTCGACTACGAGATCGGGCACCTCGCGGGCGCCGTCCAGTACCGGCCCGACTACAAGGGCAAGGCCCGCATCCTCGTCGACCGGGAGCGGCAGGTCGTCGTCGGCGCCACCTTCGTCGGCCCGGGCGTGGACGAACTGCTGTACTCGGCGACCGTCGCCATCACCGCGGAGGTGCCGGTCGAACGCCTCTGGCACGCCGTACCCGCCTTCCCCACCATCAGCGAGGTGTGGCTGCGCCTGCTGGAGACGAGGAGGGACGCATGACCACCGCGCGCGACCTCGTCCTCGTCACACTGGGCATGCCGGCCGATCAGCTCGTGGGCCAGGGGGATCTGTCGCTGGCGCTCGCCGGAGCCGAGGCGATCGACCTGCTGCACAGCGGGGCACTGCGCCTGGACGGCGACCGCATCGTGCCCGGCCCGCGGATGGCGTCCGGCGACCCGCTGCTGGACCAGGCGGATGCCGCACTGGTCCGGCGGGAGCCGTACGAGACGGTCGAGGAGTGGCTGTGGCGCCGGGCCGAGGACCTCGTACCGGCCTATGCCGAGGCCCTGGAGCTGGCCGGTCTGGTCGCCCACCCGCACGGCCACGGCCTGCGGCTGGTGTCCGGACGGGCCGAACTGGCCGATTCACCGGCCCGGCGTGAGGCGGAGCAGCGCAGGGCCTCCGGCGAGCCCGTCCTCGCCGGCCTGCTGGTGGCCTCGGGGCTCGTGGAACCGCAGCTCACCGATGCGCCCGGAGACGACGTCTCCGGAACCGAGGAGGCGCCGTCCCCTGTAGAGCCGCGGCTCATCGACGGCCGGGACGACGAAGGTTCCGGAGCCGAGGAGGCGCTGCCGTCCGACCCGGACGACGGCCGTCTCGACGACGCCGTCACGACCGTACTGATCGCCGTTGGTGACGCGGTGGTGCAACTGGAGGCCCTACGACTGCGGCGGGATGTCGAGAATGCCGCCTTCGACAACGTGTGGCGCGGCTGGTAGGCGCCGCACAGCCGCAGCGGCGCCGTCCGTCAGCGCGTGACGTCGTACACCCTGTTGGTGAAGGTCTCGACGGCCAGCCGCCAATGGCGCAGACCCACCTCGGCGCCGATCTCCTTGAGGGCGTCCTGGCCGGGGTGGTTGCCGAGCGCGTGCGGGCCGTTCTGCGCCATGGCCACCGGCAGGCACAGGACGGGTGAGGTGGAGGCGAAGGACCGGCCGATCGGGTTGATGTTCTCTGTGGGCTCGGCCGACACGTTCGGCTCGACGACCAGGCAGCTGCCGCCGTCCGCGAGGGCCTCCTCGGCGCGCCGGAGCGCCGCGCCGGGGTCACCGAGGTCGTGGAGGCAGTCGAAGAACGTGACGAGGTCGTAGTCGCCGCCGGGGAAGGCGTGCGCGGCGGCGACCTCGAAGGTCACGCGGTCGTCGACGCCGGACTCCTTGGCCAGTTCGCGGGCCGCTTCGATGGAGGGCTCGTGGAAGTCGAAGCCGTGGAAGCGGGACTGCGGGAACGCCTTGGCCATGAGCACCGTCGAGTAGCCGTGACCGCATCCGACGTCGGCGACCGAGGCGCCACGCCGCAGTTTGGCCTCGACGCCCTCCAGGGCGGGCAGCCACTCCTGGACGAGGACCGCGTCGTAGCCGGGCTTGAAGAAGGCGGCCACGCCCTCGGCCAGTTCCGGACCGAAGGCCTGCCAGCTCACGCCGCCACCGTTGCGGTAGGCGTTCGCCAGTGCCTCCTCGGCCCCGTAGAGCGCCCTCAGCATGGTGAAGCCGCCACCGACGTAGGTGGGCAGGGAGGAGTCGGCGAGTACGGCCGCGTGCTCGTCCGGGAGGAGATATGTGTTCGTTGCGGGGGAGTGGGTCACGTAGGCGCCGGCGACCTGCCCGTCCAGCCACTCGCGGACATAGCGCTCGACGAGGCCGGTCCTGTCGGCCAGCTCGGCCGAGGTGAGTGGCCCGGCACCGGCCATCGCCTGGTACAGCCCGAGGCGGACCCCCAGGGAGGTCGACAGCCCGGCGAAGGCGGCGGCGTTGTCCGCGGCCACCCGCTCGAGGAATTCCATGACGCGATGCTCGTCCGACATATGATGAACCGTTCCTGCAGCTGACGTGGCTGGGGAGGACGCTTCCGGGAGCAGAAGCCCTCACCTCCCCAACGGGGAGGGGGCCCCTACGGTTCACATGGTCGGTCGAGGTGTCAGCTCGCCCCGCGAGGCGGGATGTACACGCGGTGTGTGCCGCCGAACGGCTGCGGACCACCGCCCGCGGGACGAGCAGACGGGTCAGTCGGAGCTGCCGCTGTCCGCCCCGTCCGGCTTGACCAGGGTGTACATGACGGAGCGCTGCTGCTTGTGACGCCGGATGCGGCCCTTGGCGACCAGGGACTCGAGGGTGTTTCGCACCACCTGCGGGGTGGGGTTGCGGTCCGGGTGCTTCTCGAGGAGTTCGTCGCGCAGTTCCTTCGCCAGACGCGGCTCCTCGTACTGGCCGAGCAGCTCCGCCAGCAGGTCCCCGAGCAGAGGCTGACGCGACTTCCCCTTCGCGCCGGCCTTCGCCGTCCTGCCGCCGGAAGTGCTCTTGGCCGCCGCGGGGCGACGGGCGACGTCGGCGGACGTCTTCTTCGCCTTCGCAACGACGGGCTCGTCCTGAAGCTGTTCAGGCAGCCGGGAGGCATCGGCGAAACCCTCGTACTGCTCGGCGAGTTTGAGAATGTCCGCGAGCAGGGCTTCCTCCTGCTTCAACGCGGAAATCCGGTCCGCCAGCTGCTGCTGCAGCCGACGGTTTTCCTCCAGGTCCGACGCGGCCTGTGCTACGTACCGCGACCGGAGCGTGGCGGCTGATTGGCTGGTCACAACCGTTCACTCCCTCGATATGGATGACGTTGGGCATGGTACCCACGCCGAGGGGCCCGTGTGGATAAGTGTCAACGTCAGATGGTTTCTCCGACATGCTCACTCTTCACGATAAGCGCTGATGTGCCCCTGCACAGCGGAAGTGTGGGTGTTCTTCTGTTTCTCTCAAGCGCCGACGGTGTCACTCGCATGAGGGGCCCCATCGAACGTACTGCCCGGTAAGTGTGTGGTTGAACCGTCGATGACGTCGTTCCGCCGTCCGAGGGAGGCCTCCGGTCACCGGGCCGCGTGCTCGCGGGCGGTCGCGGCGGCCTGCTTCGCGGAGCCGTGGTGCACGGGCCCGTGCCCCGGCAGCAGAAGGCCGGCGTCCAGGTTCTCCAGCACGGTCAGGGACTCCAGAGCCCGCGCCCGGTCGGTGTGGAACATGTCGGGCAGCAGCTGCGGGCCGCTGATCCGTGACGTGGGGTGCGTGGTGACCAGGGCGTCGCCGGTGATGAGGATGCCGCTTTCGGGCAGGTGGTAGGCGCAGTGGCCCTTGGTGTGCCCGGGGGTGTGCACGGGCACCGGTGCCCCGGGCAGGTCCAGGGCACCCGGCGCCGGGAATGCCTGCGGTTCGCAGACCGGCACATGAGTGGTGCCGCCGGCGCGCAGCGCGTGCACGGCCCACGGCAGCACCCCGGGCCGCCAGGCCTGCGCGAGCACCTGCCCCACGGTCACCTGGTCGAGGAAGTCGCGGCGGGCGTGCGGGACCTCCTCGTGGTGCATGAGAACCGGTACGTCGTAGCCGGCGCGCAGGTGCTCGGCCGCGCCGATGTGGTCGTTGTGCGCGTGCGTGACCAGAACGGCGGTTACGTCGCGCGGCCCCAGTCCGAGGGCGGCGAGGGAGCCCAGCAGGGCCTCGCGGTCGCCGGGGTAGCCGGTGTCGACGAGGGTGCAGCTGTCCCCGTCCTTGACGATCACCCAGTTGGTGTTGCTGCCGGACACGGAGTACACGTTGCTCTCGACGCGGACGATGTCGTCCGGTCGCGGGGATTTCGGCATGACTGTTCCGATCCTTGCCCTTGTGTGCGATGTCTCTCGACAGGGCGGCGATATGTGTATAGTGAAAACAGTGTTGTGTGTATAGCGAAGCCATTGTGTGTCTCTGCTCGGCCGTCCGGCCTCAGACGCATCGGACGGCGTCACACACGGAGTCCGTCAGCGCCAGCACCGCCGCTCGCAGGTCCGGCGGCAGCGGGGTGGAGGACGAAGCGGGCCTGCGGCCCCACAGCGGCCCCTGCGGTCGTGACCGCGCCGTCTCACGGGAGGCCTGCACCGGCAGGCCCACGCTGTTCATCGCGGCGCTGAACCGGGCCTCGACCTCAGCTCGCGCCGTGCCCAGGGCTTCCATGACGCTGTTGCCGAGCTGGGCCGCGGGCATCTCCCTGAACCGCTCGTCGACGAAGCGAATGCTCGCCGGGCGGCCGTCAGCACCCACGGTGACCTCGACGACATCGTCCCGGGAGCAGGCCGTCACCGACAGCGCCCTGATCTGTTCCCGCGCTCTGGTCAGAGCGCCGTACCGCTCGGCGAAGTCGGCAAGCGCCAGCTCCAGGCGTCTCACCGGTGGTGTCTCCATAGTCCTCCTCTGCCGGCGCGGCCACCCGACACACCAAGGACACGAGAGGATCTCACATTTGGTTCACACATCAAGTCACATGTGCCTCGGCTATATGCTCGCTGCCGAGCGCACACCTCACCAGGAGGACCCTTGTTCAGCATCACGGTACGTGACCACATGATGATCGCCCACAGCTTCCGCGGTGAGGTCTTCGGGCCCGCCCAGCGGCTGCACGGGGCCACCTTCGTGGTGGACGCGACGTTCCGGCGCCCGGAACTGGACGACGACAACATCGTCGTGGACATCGGGCTGGCCACCGCTGAACTCGGCAAGGTGATCGCTGCGTTCAACTACCGCAACCTCGACGACGAGGAGCGGTTCGGGCAGATCAACACCTCGACGGAGTACTTGGCCAAGGTGATCGCCGACCACCTCGTCGAGGCGATCCACGCGGGGACACTGGGGGATGGGGCCCGGGGCATCCGCGAGGTGGCCGTGACCCTGCACGAGTCGCACATCGCGTGGGCCAGCTACGAACGCAGCGTCTGACGCCTGCCCCGGCCCCCTCCGTACGGTTCAGCCGCGCACCGTGACCGGCGGGGTGTTGTAGCCCTCCACCCGTAGCTTCGGTCGGCCCGACGGCAGCGCGGACGCGGGCCACGACAGGGTCACCGTGCGCGACTCCCCGGGCAGCAGCCACAGGTAGTTGTCGTCGTAGAGGGTCGGCAGGACGCGGGTGCCCTCCTCGTCCAGCAGGGAGAGCCGGACCATCGCGGCAACCATGGAGCCGCGATTGCGGACCGTGGCGGTCGTCGTGCGTCGGTCCCCGTCGTGGGACACCCGGGAGAAGGACGCCGACAGCTTGGCCTGCCGGACGTGGTCGAGGGCGCGCAGGGCCTCTGGTGTGCGGCAGCGCCAGTAGGTGTTGCGGGACAGCAGCCTGCCGTCGGCGTCCTCCAGGGTCAGGCGCAGCAGGTGCAGGTCCGGCAGGTCGGCCGTGGGGGCCGCCGTGAAGGCCGCCGCCTTGGCGGCCGGTTCCACGTCCACCCGGGCATGCCGGGACTCGGCGATACGACGGCCCGACAGGTCGTACGTCTCCGCCCTGACCGTCGCCCGCTTCAGCGCCTCGCGGGTGTGGTTGACGGCGATGACCTGCCACTTCACCGGGTCGGCCTGGACGTGCAGGGGCTCGCAGGCGGTGCGGCAGCCGAAGTAGGCGCCGTTGACGTCGAAGTCGTAGTCGTAGGTCTGCCAGACCGTGCTGTGCCAGGCGGGATGGGACATCCACAGCATCAACCCGCTGGCGTTGTCCCAGAGATGGGCGTTCCAGGCCTCGAACATGGCGCGGAAGTTCTCGTAGTTGACGAACTGCGCCTTGCGGGTGAAGTCGTCCAGGTCGCGGGCGGTGCCGAGGCGGGTCTCGATGGCGGACTTGTAGTTCTGCGGGGCCTGGTTGCCGCGCTCGCTCCAGTCGTGGTGGTACCAGGCGCCGCCGATCGGCCACTCCGGGCCGTCGTCGCCGAGCATGGCGCGGGTGCTGGCGGCCGTGGAGACGACGGGCATGCCGATCTCGGTGTGGAAGCCGAAGTCCTTGCTGCCGTAGGTCGCGGGGTCGAAGTACTTCTCCGGTTCGACCCAGCCGTAGGGGCCACCGCCGGTGACAACACCGCCGGCCGAGTTGCTCTGGTACAGCAGGCCCGGCGCCTGGCTCTGTACCGCCTTGCGCATGCCCTCGTCGACCGCGGCGGGCGGGTTGCCCTCGTTGGCGCCGCACCACACCGCGATGCTCGGGTGGCTGCGGTAGCGCAGGACGGTGTCGCGGGCCACGGACAGGAACGCCTCGTGGTCCGGCGGGTCCATGCTCCAGGCGTTGGGGAAGTCGTTCCAGACGAGGATGCCGTGCGCGTCGCAGGCGGCGTAGAACTCCTCGCGGTTGCTGCTGCCGACCCAGTTGCGGATCATTGTGAAGTTCATCGCCCGGTGCATGCGCACCGCCGCGTCCATCCGCTCGGCGGGCATCCGGCGCAGCAGCTCGTCCCAGCCCCAGTTCCCGCCGCGCACCAGCACCCGCACGCCGTTGACGCTGATCTTCAGCGGGTCGGGGTCGTTGGACACGGTCGTGACATCGGTCCAGGTGTCGCCGTCGTCGGAGACCTGGACGGTGTACGTCTTCGGGTACGCCTGCTCCCAGACGACCGCGACCCGGTCGAAGCGGCGGCTGGAGCCGAGGTCGACCTGGAGCCACTGGTGGTCCTCGTAGGCGGAGGACCAGCGGGTGTTCGGGTCGCCGTCGGTGGCGTGGGCGGCCGGGTGGCCGTCCTCCTCGCTGGAGGCGGTGGCCTGGCGGTGCAGGGCGAGGTCGGTGCCCGGCTCCGCGCTGTCGATGACGGCGAGGGACCACAGCGAGTTGCCCCAGCTGGTGTTGCGCAGGCCGCAGGACAAGCGGACGTAACGGGCCGTACGGGCCTCGAAGTCGGTGATGCGCAGGCTCGCGTCGCCGCTGTTGAACGGCAGCGGGACGGCCGTGTTGTCGACGGACGCGGCGTCGGTCCACTGCTCGCCGTCCGCCGAGACCTGGACGACGAAGGTGCGCGCGTAGGCCCGCTCCCACACCAGGTCCACCCGGTCGAAGGTCTGCGTCGCGCCGAGGTCGACGCGTATCCACTGGTCGTCGGCGAAGGCGGAGGACCAGCGGGTGTTCGCGTCGCCGTCGGTGACATTGGCGGCCGTGTGGCCGTCCTCGTCGGTGCTGGAGGCCTCGGCCGGGGCGTGCAGGGCAAGGTCGGTGCCGGGGCGGGCGCTGTCGTACACCGACAGGGCCCACAGGGAGCTGCCCCAGTCGGTCGCCCGGGTCAGGCAGCGGACGCGGATGTGGCGGGCCTTCTGGGTGCCGAGCGGGACGGTCTGGGTGTACGCGTCGGAGGACGGGGTGAACTTCAGCGGGGTGTCGTAGGCGTAGCCGAACTGCCGGATGCCGAAGCGGGTGGTGCGGCGGTCGCTCTCGGAGCCGCCGCTGCGGGCGGTGAGGGTGAGCTCGTGGAGGGTGGGCTCGCCCAGGCCGTTGGGCCACCACAGCTCGGGGTCGCGCACCCGCAAGGCCGCGAACGCATCCGGAGTGAAGGTGACATCGATGTCCTCGCCCGCCGGGACGGTGACCGTGCGCGAGACTCTGACGTCGCCGAACTCGGCGGTGACCGTGGCCTCGTGGGCGGCGGAGCCGGCGTTGCGGACCGGGACGGTCAGGGTGAGCTCGGCGACCGACAGGTCCGGCAGCTCGGGCAGCACCGTGTCCACGCGCGGGTCGCCCAGCACGATGTGGCCGGTCGATCTCAGGCGCACGTGGTTCCAGATGCCGGCCGCGCGGTCACGGACGGCGGGCATCCAGTCCCAGCCCGAAGAGGCCAGGTACGTGGGTGAGTTGAGGTTCATCGTGTTGGCTCCGGCGTCTACCCAGGCCTCGCCCGCCGGACCCTTGTCGCCGGGGCTGCCGGGCACGGGCATGGGGGAGATGCGTACGGCGAGCGCGTTGCCGCCCTCGGGGCTGAGGAGTTCGGTGACGTCGTGGGCGGAGCGGGCGAAGGGGAAGGTCACCTCGCCCGCTCCGTGTCCGTTGAGCCAGATCTCGGCCTTGTGGTTGACGCCGTCGAACTCCAGCCAGACGTGCCGCCCCCGGCCGGTGCGCAGGCCGCGCGGCAGGTCGAAGGCGCGCCGGTACCACCAGGAGTGGCGGGACAGAGCCTCGGGGATGCGCAGGTTGTTCAGGCCCGTGACCGGGTCGGGCAGCTTGCCCTGGTCGACGAGGGAGCCGAGGACGGTGCCGGGCACGGTTGCGGGCAGCCAGCGGCTGGTGTCGACGCCGGTCTTCGACAGGGCCGTACCGTCCCCGTCCACCCAGTCGTCCAGGGTGAGCGTCCAGCCCGACTCCAGCGGCACCGTGCCGTCGGTGGCGACAGTGAGCGCGGGCGCGTCGCCGTGGTGGGTGCCCCAGTCGGTCCAGCCGGTGGCCTTCGGGCGGTGGGCGGGGGCGGTGCCGTAGACCTCGAAGCCGTTGAGGCCGAGGGGGTTGGGGCTGGAGCGACGGCGGGCCGTCAGGCGTACCCAGCGGGCCGTGACGGGGATCGGCAGCGGGATGTCCACCACACCGCCGGTGCCGGCCGTGGTGCGGTAGACGCTCGTCCAGGTGGTGTGGTCGCGGGAGGTCTCTACGACGAACTCGCGTGCGTAACTGGAGAGGATCTCCTTGCCGGTGGTGCCCTGGCGCGGGTTGCCGCTGGTGGGCGGGGTGAAGACCGGGTCGCTCGCGTCGGCTTCGAAGGTCAGCCGGGCACGGTCGACGCGGCAGTCCGCCTGGAGGTCGACCTCGATCCACTGCGGGTCGCCCGCCTCGGCCCGCCATCCGGTGCCGCGCACGCCGGACTGGGGGAGGGCGTCCACCACCAATCCGGCGGGGGTCGGCGCGTAGGCCTGTGTAGAGGCGCGGACGGGGCGGTACGCGGCGATCTCACCCGGTGCGGACGGAGTGCTGCCGGCGGTGGCGTCGGCGGCCTCGGCCGTGGGCGCGAACACCGTGCCCAGGCCGAACCCGGCCAACAGGGTGGAGCCGGCGGCGACGACGGTGCGCCGGGAGGTGTGTCGTGAGGAGCACGACTGATCGGCCATGTGTGATCGTCCCATCACAGCGTGTGAGTGAGCGGTGGCGTGGGTGCTGCCGGGCACGCGGAAGCGGCCTCCGCGATCTGACAACGTTGCCATAGGCTGTTGGGGCGGACACTTTCCTGTCAAGGCTCTTGACGAGAAAGAAACCCCCGGAACCACCACAGCCGTCCCCGGACAAAAGAAACATGTGAACGGTGATGACCCCCTTTGACGACGACTTCGCCGAACTGCTGCTCTCCAGCCATCTGCGCCTGGTGGGCGAGCCCCTGTGCCCCACCGAGTGGCAGTCCGGACCGGACGCCGCGCGGTGGCTGTACGAGAAGGCCCCGTTCGGGCTGCTGGCGCACGACACCTCCGCAGACCCGCGTTTCCTCTACGCCAACAGCACCGCGCAGGGCTGCTTCGGCTATTCCTGGGACGAGTTCGTGGGCCTGCCGTCCCGGCTGTCCGCCCGCCCGGACGGCCAAGAGGACCGGGACGCCTTCGTCCGGGCCGTGACGGTGGATCACTTCGCCACCGGCTACCGGGGACTGCGGGTCGGCAGGAACGGCCGGCCGTTCTGGATCGAGGACGTGACCATGTGGGACCTGATGGACGCCGGCGGTGGCATCCACGGGCAGGCCGCGGTGTTCCGGTCCTGGCGTCCCGCGGACGACTGAGCCGGTTCCTGGGGTCGAGACGCGAAGAGCCCGCCACGGTGAGATGCCGTGGCGGGCTCGCTTTGTACGGAGCGCGGCCTACTGGAAGTCGCACCCCGGGTTCGGGGCGTCCTCCGACAGCGGGGCGCCGTGCGGCAGGACGTACAGGACGTCGAGGACGACGTCGGTCTTGCCGAGGTTGCGGCCGATGTGCACGTGGTCCGCGCCGGACGGCTCGGTCAGGGAGTGGCCGGCCTTGTAGACGCCGTCGGCCTGGCAGTCGGAGTCGAAGTGGCTGAGCGTGCCGTGCTGGACGAAGCCGTAGAGGGTTCCGTCGTGGTAGTGCCATCCCGTGCTCTGGCCCGGCGGGATGGTGATCTGGCGGAGGATGTAGTCCGTGTTCCCGATGGTGGTCTGGGAGATGATTTTGCCGCTCACGCCCGGACCGGCCGGGGTGGCGAACGAGGTGCCCGCGCCGAGGGACAGGCCGGCGGCGGCAGCCAGGGTCACGCCCAGCCGCAGCAGGTTCTTACGCAATGGGAGTCATGCCTTTCTGGTGGTTCCTCAGTGCGGCAGTCTCACACACGTGTTCAATGGCCGTCAGGCGCACACATTGCGTTTGGGTCAAGGCGGCTCGGCGGCGCGTGACATACAACTCATGTGTGGTAGTTGTTTGGAACCTGTTAGCACGGGGAATTGCTGATCGGGACGGCAAAATCGCTGGTGAGAGGGTGTGGCTGAGCCCCCTCTTAGCCACACGTGTTCACTGGGCACGGGCGCGGCAGTAGGACGACACAAACGCAGCATTTTTCTGGCACCCGCCGCTGCCTACAGTGCAAATGCGGGGGTTACATCCGGCCCCCGGTCGCCGCACCACAGAGAACCAGGATGGTTCAGAACACTATGGCTACGCCCCTCACGGCTATGTCCCGATCCGACCTGCTCGGCAGCATCATGAGGGAACACCGGGAAAGCCTCGTCTCGTACGCCGAGAAGATGCTCGGCGACCACGGACTCGCCGAGGACATCGTCCAGGAGACCATCATCCGGGCCTGGCGCAACATCGACCGTCTGCTGGGCATGGACGGGTCGGTCCGTGGCTGGCTCTTCACCGTGACCCGGCACCTGGTCATCGACTGGGTGCGCAAGCCGCATGCGCGGCGGGAGGTCGTCGGCGTCACCTACAACGACCCCGTGTCGCGGACCGACGGCACCGAGGCGGTGCACGACGCCCTGGTGACCAGGCCCCTGCTGCAGCGGCTGTCCGCCGAGCACCGGGCGGTGCTGGTGCACATATACCTGTGCGACCGCAGCATCCAGGAGACGGCCGGCATCCTCGGCGTCCCGGCCGGCACGGTCAAGAGCCGCCACCACAACGCCCTGCGCAAGCTGCGGGGAGTGGTGCGGCCGGAGGCTGCTTAGGAGTTGACGGCCGCTCAGAGGCCGCTTACCCATGATGTGCCACCCTGGAGTGCACGGCCGCCTGCACTGTGCCGACTCCGGTGGTACGACGCTCTGAACTGCGGATTCATCGACACGGCCGAGCTCAGCCGAGCTGGATACGCGCCGCGTGTACTTCTGCTTGATCAGATTGCCGCTCACCCCGCCCTGCGCGAGGTCGCCGACCCGCTTCAGCTGAGCGTTGCGTGTGCGAACGCGAATACCGGACCCTGGTGTCCGCCGAGCCGTGGAGGGGCTGGGGGGCGAAGTGTGGAGGAGCGCCGTCGCGGCGGAGCGTGCTCGCGGGGTCTGTGAACGATCCGCACGCAACCGCGCGGGAGTGGTGAGACAAGCCCAATGCCTGTGTCAGAACCTCCGGTCTTTCAGGCTGGAGGGTCTGACACAGGCATGTGTCGGGGTGTTTTCGGGTTTTTGTGCCAGGGGATTACTGGGCCTTGTAGCCGCCGTCGACGCTGAGGACGGTTCCGGTGACGAAGGAGGCGGCCGGTGAGGCGAGCCAGGTGATGGCTTCGGCGACCTCGGTGGGTTGGCCCATGCGGTTGACGGGCTGGAGGGCGGCGATGCCGGCCTCGTCCCAGGTGCCGGCCTCGATGGCGGCGTTGAGGATGTCCGTCTTGATCGCGGCGGGGGCGACGGCGTTGATGCGGATGTTGTCGGTGGCGTACTCCAGGGCGGCGGACTTGGTCAGGCCGACCACGGCGTGCTTGGTGGCGGAGTAGTTGGCCGCGTAGCGGATGCCGCTCAGGCCCGCGATGGAGGCCAGGTTGACGATGGAGCCGCCGGGGTTGTCCTGGGCGAGCATCTGCTGGATCTGGTACTTCATGCTCCAGAAGACGCCGAGCACGTTCGTGGTGAGCATCCGCTGGAAGCGGCTGGTGGGCTCGTCGGCCATGCGGCCGGCGTCGAGGGAGATGCCGGCGTTGTTGACGGCGACGTCGAGGCGGCCGTAGCGCTCGACGGTGGCCGCGACCAGGGCGGCAACGGATTCTTCGGAGTCGACGTCGACGGCGATGAAGTCGGCTTCCCCGCCGTTGGCGCGGATCTCGTCGACGACGGCTTCGCCCGCGTCCTTGCGGCGGCCGGAGACGACGACGGCATGGCCGGTGCGGGCCAGCAGGAGGCTGGTCTCCTTGCCGATGCCTTGGGTGGCTCCGGTGATCAGGGCGATGCGGGAGACGCTCATGACGGTGGTCCTCTTTCGCAAAGTGAGCACGGCCGACGATCCGGTTCTAATAGACCGCCGGTCTCTTGAGAACAACAATAAGAGACCATTGGTCTGATGTCAAAAGACCGGCAGTCTGTAACATGGTGGGTATGACAACCTTCCAGCGAGCGCGCAGCGAGGAACAGCGCGAGATCCGGCGGCAGGCGATTCTCGATACCGCGGCAGCGATGCTCGACGAGATGTCCGTGAGCGCACTCAGCCTGAACGAACTGAGTCGGCGTGTGGGCCTGGCGAAGTCCAATGTGCTGCGCTACTTCGAGTCACGGGAAGCGGTGTTGCTGGAACTGCTGGACCGTGACTGGCGGCAATGGACAGCGAGCCTTTCCGAACAGCTCGCCGCATCGATCACCGCCGATGCCCCGCCGATCCAGCGCGGCCAGGAGTTCGCGACGGCCATGACACGCTCCCTTGCGCAACACCGGGTGCTGTGCGACCTGCTCAGCGCTCAGGCGGGCGTGCTGGAGCACAACATCTCCGCGGAGGTGGCCGCTCGATACAAACGAGCGGCCCTCGACAACGTCGCCGCCTTGGCCGCGCTCACCCGCCGGTATCTCCCCGAACTCGGCAGCCGCGCCGATCAGCTCTGCGCCCAGGCCGTCATGGTCAGCGGCGCGGTATGGACCCACGCCCGGCCGTCCGCCGCGATGCTCACGGCCTACGCCGCCGATCCCTCGCTCGCCGCCCTACGCATGGACTTCACCATCACCCTGCAGGAGATGCTGACCACCCTCATCGCGGGCACCCTCGCCAGGGAGCAGCACCGGCCCCACCTGCGCCTTCCTCGCGGGCACCGGTGGGAACGGCGGGATGGCTTCACGCCTCCGTCGCAGGCGGCGTCCTCACCTTCTCTGGCACCTACGCGGTCCGAACCCACGTCGCCAGGCTCCTAGCCCGGCGTCGGCCTTTCGGCCTCTTCGGACGCCCTCTCAGGAATTGGCGGGCTGGAAGCACATCTCCAGGGCCGAGGTCAGGCGGCGGTGGAGGGTCTCGTCCTGGGGGTGGTCTTCGATGGAGCGGACGAGTTCCGGCAGCAGGTACTGCTCGGCGACGATCCACTCGGCGGCGTCCGCGCGCCCGCGGAACCGCTGGGGACGGACGCCGGGGCGCGGGGGCGGCAGGAGCACGGTGCCGCGATGGGGCGCCAGGTGTGCCGTGGCGGCGTCGGCGCTGTAGAGGTAGTGCTCGAACATCCTGGCCAGGGCCTCGGAGCGGACGGTGGGGGAGTCGAGGACCGCGCTGAGTTCTCTGGCGTAGGTGCGCAGCAGTTCGTGGCAGGTGTACCGGCCCGCGGTCAGTTCGACGAGCAGGTGATGGTCCATCAGCTCGGCCATGTCCTGCCGGGTCCTGCGCGGATCGGTGCCGGCGATACTGGCCGCGGCCGGCATCCCGATGTCGCGCGAGGGGTGCAGGCTCAGCAGCCGGAACAGCCGTGCGGCGCTGCTGCTCAGCGCTTCGTAGGAGCGGTGGAAGGAATTGCGGGCGTCGGTGCGGTCGTCGTGGCAGCACAGCGCGTCGAGACAGTCGTCGGCGTCCTGGAGCCTGGCCGCGAGCGAGGCCAGCGGAAACCGCGGCTGCACCAGGGCCCGGGCCGCGGTGACGGCCAGCGCCAGGGGCAGTCCGCCGCACAGTTCCACGATTTCTTCCGCGGCGGTGTGCTCGGCCCGGATGCGGTCGGTGCCCAGCCGTCGGTCGAGCAGTTCCAGGCCCTCCGCGCGGGTCATGGGCTCCAGCGTGATGATGCGGGCGTCGTCCGTCACCGCCAGGCCCTCCAGCCGCCGTCGGCTGGTGACGACGGCGACGCATCCGGGTGCGGCGGGGAGCAGCGGACGTACTTGCTCACAGTTCTCCGCGTCGTCCAGGACCAACAGCAGTCGGCGTCCGCTGAGGGCGCTGCGGTAGAGGCTGGTGAGCGCGGCGGTGCTGGTGCGGGCGGGGTCGTGCTCGACGGCCAGCGTGCGCAGCACCTCGCTGATGGCCTCGGCCGGATCGAGCGGGGGCCGTGAAGGGTGGTGGCCCTGGAGGTCGATGTGGATCTGCCCGTCGGGGAAGTGGTCGGCGACCAGGTGGGCCCAGTGCACGGCCAGCGTGGTCTTGCCGACTCCCGCCATGCCGCAGATGGCCGCGGTCATGGTGGGCGGGCGGCTCTCGCCTTCGATGGGCAGCAGTTCCAGGCACTGGCTCAGGGGCTGGCGGCGGCCGGCGAAGGAGGCGCAGTCTGCCGGGAGTTGGGACGGGCGGCCGGTCGCCGCAGGCGGGGGCGGCGGGGCGTCCGGTGTCCGGGAGGCCTGGCGCTGGAGCAAGTGCTGCTGGGCGGCGCGCAGTTCGGGGCCGGGTTCGACGCCGAGTTCCTCGGCGAGTGCCCCGCGGATGGTCTCGAACTGCCGGAGGGCTTCGGCCTGTCGGCCGGTGGCGGCCAGGGCGGCGATCGCGCGGGCGTGGAGGGCCTCGTCGAAGGGGTGGTTCTCCAGGGCGTTGCGCAGCACGGTCAGGACTTCTTCGGTGAGCGCGGGCGCCGCGGTCAGAACGGCGTCGGCGGCTTCCTTCACCGTGGCGACGAATTCGTGTCCCACGGAGGTGAAGACCGGGTGCCGGGCCACGGAAGTGCCGGCCGCGACAACGGGGCCGCGCCACAGCCGGAGGGCTTCGACGAAGTCCTGGGCGGCTTCGGCGGGTGCTCCGTCGCGGAGCGCGAGCTGGGCCTGGGCGCGCAGGTCGCGAAAGCGCAGCAGGTCCGAGCTGGAGGTGTCGACCAGGAGCCGGTAGCCGTCGGCGGCGCGGACGAGGTGTTCGGCGTTGCTGCGGCTGAGCAGTTCGGGTTCGAGCGTTCTGCGCAGGGCGCCGATGTGCCGGTGCACCACGTTGACGGCGCTGGGCGGTGGTTCCTCGTCCCACAGGATGTCGACCGCTTCGCCCAGGGTGAGCGGTCCCGGGGCGCGGAGCAGCAGCAGGGCGAGCAGCGCCAGGCGCTTCGGGGGGCCCACGTCGATCTCGGTGTCCCCGCGCGTCGCCCGTACGGTGCCGAGAAGTGAGTAGCGCACTGTCGCGTCCATCTCGCGGCTGGCCTCGCTGTTTCTCCAGTGGTGCTGCTGGTCGCCCATCCGGTCCGTCGTCACCGCGTCGGTGGGGGACCCACGCCGTCTCCGCGTGCGGGGCGTGTGGCCAAGACCGCGAAGTGTAGCCATGTTCCGTGACATGTGTGCGCGGTGCGAGGTGTCCCGGTGGGGTGCGGTGTCGAGTCTGACGGGGAGGTGACAGTCGGTGGATCGGTCACGTGACTTAGCACTCCTCAAGCGAGTAACCGCTTCAATGAGTGACGACGCTATTCCATGTTCTCGTGTCGTGCGTCACCAGTCAAGGTGGTGACGTATGTCTGCGAAGGTCGGCGCGGGCCCGGCGGGTGCTCCTGTGAACCTTGCGGTCACTCGCTCCGTTCAACCTCATGACCGGCCCTGCCGCCCGGGCGAGTCGTACCGGTGAGAGGAGGCGCCTTGTACGTTCTGGTCCCCGACGACCCCGTGTTCTACGCGAAGTTCCAGAGCCTTGAGGAGCCGCTCCTGCGCCACCTCTACCGGCTGCATCACACAGGCGCGGAGTCCGACGACGAGCGGATCATCTCGGACGCCTACGACAGCTGGGTGCAGGTCCTGCTGAAACTGCCGCTGTGGGCGCGCTGGCACACCGAGGACGTGCCCGCCGTCGCCGCCGCGGCGGAGCCGCCCCCGCCCCGATACACCCTGCACAGCATGCGCGGCGACCAGCTGACGAGCCTGTACCCGATCGAGGTGACCGCGGTCGATCTCGGGCATCTGACGGCCTGCCTCGACCTGTTCGCCGGCATCGATGCAAGTGCCGGGGCGGGTTCGGGGCCGACCGGCGGCGAGGAGCGTCTCGCCGATGTCTTCCGGCGCGTCATGGACGTGCTGCTGCTGCCGCCCCCGTCGGGGCTGCTGAACATCCTGCGGTTCGTCGTGGCCCAGGGGGTCGCCGTGCGCGTGACCCTGCCGACCGAACGCGAGCAGGAGTATCAGCGCTTCTGCGAGGACATCGTGACCATCCTCAGCTCGGGTGACGCCTTCGCCTACCGAAGCCACCGGGCCATGTATCTCTGAGTGTGTCCGAGGTGTGGCGCCGGAACCTTCAGTTCCACATGTTGTGGTGAACCTTTCAGATCCACCCTCACGTTCTCCAGTTGGAAGGCTCCGTCGTCGAACACGCGGACGGGGGAGCCGGGACGGGACGCTCGGAGTCCAGCCACGCGCGCGTGGTTCGTCCACGCGAGCGTGATCCGTCCCCGTCCCCGCACCGGCGGCCCGGGTCCCCCCTCGGGCCGCCGGTGCGCTCACGTTGGTGCAGAAGGGTTCACGGATGTCCGCCACACAGGCGCCGGTCACGGACGGCGCCCGTCTCTTCGAAGAACTGCTCGCCGCCCACACGGTCATGACCCGGGGTGCCGAGCTGGTCGCGGAGTCTTTCACCCGGCTGGCGGACGGCGCGGCCGTCGAAACCGGCGCCCTGGTGACGACCGCGCGGTGGTTCGTCGACTTCGTACGCCATCACCGGCGTGTCGAGGACGAGCTGCTGTACCCGGTGCTGCGGGCACGCTGCCCGGAAACGGTGCGCAGTCTCGACCTGCTGGACGAGGACGACGACGCGATGGCCGAGGCGCTCGACGAGCTGGAGAGCGTCATCGAACGGATCGCCGAGGAACGCCGGGTCGGCGGATCGGTCAGCTGGGGGCACGCGATGAAGGAGGGGACGCTCGCGTCCCACCGGGTCCGCGATGGGCTGACCGGGCACTCCTCCGTCATACGCCCCCTGCTCAAGGGGCTGCTCGCCAAGGCCGGGCAAGAGGATCTCGAAGTCCTCCGCAAGGCGGCGGCCGAAGGCGTCTGGCGCGGTGAGCCGCACCTGGCCATCGGGTTCCTGGAACACCCGGAGCCCGTTCCCGGCCGGGAACGGGTCAGCGCGAATTTCCCGCCGCCGGTGCGCTGGGCCCGGAGCGTGCTGATGAACCGGTTCCGCAGGACCCTAAGGGACCTCGCGGCCGATTGAGCCCCGCGCCCGGGAGGTGCGCTGCCGTGGGTCAGGGTCAGCGCGCGGCCGGGGCGGGCGCTGACTTCTTGCGTGCCCGGTAGGCGGCGGCCTTGATCTTGTTGCCGCAGGACTCCATGCCGCACCACTGCCGCCGCATGCCCCGGGAGCGGTCGATATAGACACGGGTGCACTCGGGGTTGCCGCACTCCTTCATCAGCGGCACGTCCGGACCGCTGAGCAGCTCCACCGCCTGCCGGGCGACCGTCGCCAGCGCCTGCTCGGGCGTCGCCTCGGTGAGCCGCCCGGTCAGGGTGAGCTGGGGCGTGACGGGCGTCCTGCGCGCGGCGGCGTTGACCAGGTCGAGCGCCTGCTGATCGAATTCCTCGCCGAGCCGGCGGTCGGTGACGAGCCGGTAGATGGCCTCGCGTACGGCCGTGGCCTCGCGTACGTCGCCGTCCTGACCTGGGGTGATCGTGTCCACCAGGCCGGACTCCAGATACCAGGCGTTCAGCCGCTCCGGCGTCACGAACATCTCGAACCGGGTCGAGCGCCGGGCCCGGAGCGTGGCCGCGAAGTCCAGGGCCGGGTTCCCGCATACGAAGACGTGGTCAAGATTCACATCACCATCTTGACAGGTGACTCCCGCTGAGCGCAAGGAACGTTACCGTTCCAAGCGGTGCTCCCGGCCCTGCCAGCGGCGGCGCAGCCAGCGGTCGTGGCTGGCCACGACGATCGCGCCGGGGCCCGGGCCCAGCGCCGCCTCCAGTTCGTCACACAGGGCGGGGGAGAGGTGGTTGGTGGGCTCGTCGAGCAGCAGCAGCTGCGGCGGACGGGCCACCAGCAGGGCCAGGGCCAGCCGTCTGCGCTGTCCCACCGACAGCTGCCCGACCGGCTTGTCAAGGTCCGCCTCGTGCAGCAGGCCGAGTGAGCCGAGGGGCACCTTTTCCGCCCGCTGCGCGCCCAGCGTCTGTTCGTAGGTGTCACGGACCGTGCGGTCGGACCGCTCGAAGGTCGTGTCCTGGGTGAGCAGCCCCACGCTGAGCCTGCGCCGCCGCGCCACCTCGCCCTCGGCGGGCAGCCGCCCGGCGAGCACCGCGAGCAGCGTGGACTTGCCCGCCCCGTTGCCGCCGGTGACCAGCAGCCGGTCGGTGGGCGACACCTCCAGGCCGGACAGCGCGAGCCGGCCCGGCACCCGCACCTCGCTCAGCGACACCAAGGGCCGCGGGCCCTCCTCACTGCGCGCCGCCAGTTCCCCGGCCGCGAACCGCAGCGGGCGGGGCGGCTCGGCGACCCGGGTGCGCTCCAGCTCCTCCAGGCGCCGGGTGGCGTTGCGGACCCGGCGGGAGATCTGGCTCTGCACCCGGCCCGCCCGGTGGCCGTAACCCATTTTCTCGTTGTCGGTACGGCCCCGGTCCGGCGCGACCCGGTGCGCGGTCACGCCCGCGGACTCGCGCAGTGCCGCCAGCTCCTCCTGTTCCTCAGCGAACTGCCTTTCCCAGCGATCCCGTTGGGCCCGCTTCTCCGCCAAGTAGGCGCTGTAGTTGCCGCCGTAGCGGACCGGGCCGTCCACCGCCGGGTCGAGGTCGACCAGGTCGGTGCAGACGGCGTCGAGGAACGCCCGGTCGTGGCTGGCGACGACGACCGTGCCGGGCAGAGCGCGGAGCTGCTCCTCCAGGAAGGCGGCGGCGCCGTCGTCGAGGTGGTTGGTCGGCTCGTCGAGGAGCAGGGCGGACGGGCGTCGTACGAGGAGGGCGGAGAGAGCCAGCCGGCCGCGTTGGCCGCCGGAGAGCGAGCCCAGCGTGCGGTCGCGGCCGAACGCGCCGAGGCCCAGGCCGTCCAGGACCAGGGCGGCGCGGCGGTCGGCGTCCCAGGACTCCCGGTGCTGGGCCAGCTCCAGGCGCCTGCCGTAGGCGTCGAGGAGGTCGGGGTCCTCCGGGGTGCGGGCCAGCTGTTCGCCCAGCCGGTCCAGTTCGGCGAGGTCCTCGCGGGCCTCGCGCAGCGCCTCGTCCAGGACCGCGGCGATGGTGGCGTCGGCGTCGTAGGGCATCTCCTGATGCAGGAAGCCCAGGTCGGCGGGGCGGGTGACGCTGCCCGCGTCGGGTTCGTCGACGCCCGCGAGGACGCGCAGCAGGGTGGACTTGCCGGCGCCGTTCTCCCCGATGAGGCCGATGCGGTGGCCGGGGGAGGCGGTCAGGGAGATGCCGTCGAGGACGCGACGGCCGCCGAGGTTGCGGACGAGGTCGTGAGCGATCAGTGCGGACACAGGGGTCCCCCAGGGGTGAGCGGTGGGCGGCCCGCCGGGCGCAGGGCGCCTCGGACGCGGGCCATGGCACACGTCACCGGCTCACACCGCGGGCGCCCCCGTCTCCTTGAGCGTGCCGTCGGCCAGCCGCAGCCAGCGGTTCACCCCGATCTCGGCGAGGAACCGCTCGTCGTGGCTGACCACCATGAAGGCGCCCTGGTAGGAGTTGAGCGCGCTCTCCAGCTGGCCCGCGCTGACCAGGTCGAGGTTGTTGGTCGGCTCGTCGAGCAGCAGCAGGTGCGGGGCCGGTTCGGCGCACAGCACGCAGGCCAGCGTGGCGCGCAGGCGTTCACCGCCGGACAGGACGCCGACCGGGAGGTGCGCGCGGGCGCCGCGGAAGAGGAAGCGGGCGAGGAGGTTCATGCGCTCCGCCTCGGGCCGCTCGGGGGCGAACTTGGCGAAGTTCTCGGCGACCGTGCGGTCCAGGTCGAGCAGGTCCAGGCGCTGGGAGAGGTAGGCGATCCGGCCGTCGTTGCGCTTGATCTCGCCGCTGTCCGGGGTGAGCTCTCCGGTGACCAGCCGCATCAGGGTGGTCTTCCCGGCGCCGTTGGGGCCGACGAGGGCGATGCGCTCGGGGCCGCGGACGGTCAGGTCGACGCCGCCCGGGGCGAACACGTCACGCTCGCCGAGACGCACCTGCATACCCTCACCGAGGAAGAGGTTGCGGCCCGCGGGCACTTGGGTGTCGGGCAGCTCCAGGGTGAGGCGCTGCTCGTCGCGCAGGGCGCGGCCGGCCTCGTCGAGGCGGGCCTTGGCCTCGCTGACCCGGGAGGCGTGCATGGTGCCGGACTTGCCCGCGGCCTCCTGGGCGCCGCGCTTCATGTTGCCCGCGAAGATCTTGGGCAGACCGGCGTTCTTGAGGTTCTTGGAGGCGTTGCTCATCCGGCGCTCGGCGCGTTCGCGGGCCTGCTGCATCTCGCGCTTCTCGCGCTTGAGCTCCTGCTCGGCGTTGCGGACGTTCTTCTCGGCGACCTCCTGCTCGGCGCGCACGGCCTCTTCGTACTCGGTGAAGTTGCCGCCGTACAGGCGCAGTTCGTCGCTGCCGAGTTCGGCGATGCGCTCCATGCGGTCGAGCAGGGCGCGGTCGTGGCTGACCAGGAGCAGGGTGCCGTTGAAGTCGCCCAGGACGTCGTAGAGCTTGTGGCGGGCCTGGAGGTCGAGGTTGTTGGTGGGCTCGTCGAGGAGGAGGACGTCGGGGCGCTTGAGGAGCTGGGCGGCGAGGCCGAGGGAGACCACCTGGCCGCCGCTGAGCGTGCTCAGGCTGCGGTCCAGGGTGAGGTCGGCCAGGCCCAGGCGGTCGAGCTGGGCGCGGGTGCGCTCCTCGATGTCCCAGTCGTCGCCGATGGTGGCGAAGTGCTCCTCGGCGACATCGCCGGACTCCACCGCGTCCAGGGCGCGGATGACCGCGGCGACGCCGAGGACCTCGGCGACCGTGAGGTTGCCGGTGAGCGGGAGGCTCTGCGGGAGGTAGCCGAGGGTGCCGCCGACGGACACCGAGCCGGTGGCGGGCTTGAGCTCGCCGGCGATCAGTTTGAGCAGGGTGGACTTGCCGGATCCGTTGGGGGCGACCAGGCCGGTTCGGCCGGGGGTCACGGAGAAGGACAGGTCCTGGAAGACGGGCGTGTCGTCGGGCCAGGCGAAGGAGAGGTTCGAGCAGACGATCGCGGCGTCGGACATGGAGGCGACCTCGATGGGACTGAGGGCAAAGGGTGGGCCTCTGCCCTGGGCAGACGTGGGGAAAGGGGTACGACGAGACGGACCACCTCGGCAGCGCTCCTGTGCGCCGGCCGGTGGCCGTCAGCTCCGGATCTCACCCGGAGATGTCGTCTTCACCCACCACGTCTGTGACTCCTCGATACACGGTCAACGTCGCTTCCAGCTTAGCAGCCGTCCTTTCATACCCAGCAGCCGTCTCTTCATACGTTTGCGGTTGACAGCTCCGACGCCCCCATGCCAGCATCGTCACCAGTTAAACCGGTGACGAACGAATGACGGACGGGCCGGGCAACTCACACGTGTCCGAAGGAGCGCACACCATGGCGGAAAAGCCGAAGCCGAGGACCGGGGGCGCCCCTGTCGGACGGCGGGCGATGCTGGGCATGCTCGGCGCGGGTGCGGCCGGCCTCGCCGCCGCGCCCTACCTCCAGCGCGGCTGGGAGGGGTTCCTCGCCAAGGCCTCCGAGGTCGACGCCACGGGCCTGACCGGTCTGCTGCCCAACCCGGGTGGCTTCCGGTACTACAGCGTCGTCGGCTCGGTGCCCCACAAGGACGAGACGAACTACGCCCTGACGGTCGGCGGACTGGTCGACAAGCCGAAGACCTACACCCTCGACGAACTGCGCGCGATGCCGCAGACCCGGGTGGTCGGCGATGCCGTGTGCACCGACGGCTGGCGGGTGGACGGCACGCCCTGGGAGGGAGTGAAGCTGGCGGACATCCTCGATGACGCCGGGGTGCGTTCGTCGGGCGCGGCGATCCGGTTTACCTGCTTCGACGGCGCCTACAGCGAAAGCCTCACCCTGGAGCAGGCCCGCCGCTCGGACGTCCTGGTGGCGCTGAACTTGCAGGACAAGCCCATTTCCCACGCGCACGGCGGCCCGGTCCGCCTCTATGTGGCGCCCATGTACTTCTACAAGTCGGCCAAGTGGCTGTCCGGTATCTCGGTCACCGACAAGGTCGTCCCCGGCTACTGGGAGGAGCGAGGTTATGCGGTCGACGGCTGGCTCGACGGCGCCGACCGGGATGCGGCCTGAACCCCCCGGCCGCATCCGCCGCTTCACCACCGCCGAACGCCTGGTCCACCGGGCCACCGGCTACCTGATGCTGCTGTGCCTGGTCTCCGCCGCCTGCCTCTACTTCGGCCCGCTGGCCCAACTGGTCGGCCGGCGGCACCTGATGGTCACGGTCCACGAGTGGTCCGGCATCTCGCTGCCGCTGCCCTTCCTGCTGGGGCTCCTCTCACCCGCCTTCCGCGCCGACCTGCGCCGCCTGAACCGCTTCGCGGTGTACGACCGCCAGTGGCTGCGGGCCGTCCGCAGACGCCGTAAGTCGCCCGAGGCGCGGCCGGCCGGCAAGTTCAACGCGGGCCAGAAGCTCTACGCGGGCTGGATCGCCGGAGCGGTGCTGGTGATGATGTTCACCGGCCTGCTGATGTGGTTCATGGGCCTGCTGCCCGCCATCTCCCGCACCAGCGCGATCTTTGTCCACGACCTGCTGGCCTGGGCCATCACCTTCGTCCTGATCGGACACATGCGCAGGGCCTTCGAGGACCCCGAGGCGCGGCTCGGCATGCGCACCGGATGGGTCAGCCGGTCGTGGGCCGATCGACAGCACTCGCGGTGGCTGCGCGAGGAACGCGAGGACGACGGCCGACCGACCGTCGAATGACCTAACGCGACGTTCACACCCCCCGGTCACGGGCCGGCAGAGCAGACAGTCAACTGACTGTCGTGCGCGGCAGCCCCGAACGGCCAGAGTGAGCCGTGCACACACGTTTGTGTCACACCTGAGCACCTCCCTCTCGCGGGCTGCTTCCCGCACCTCTACTTCCCGCATATCCACTTCCTTGGACGGACAAGCGATGAGACGACTTCTCACTGTTCTCGCGGCCGGCGTGCCGCTCGCCGCGGCGGTCTACCTGCCGACCGCCTCCGCGGAGACCCAGAACGCCTCCACCGCCACCGCGTTCTCCTGCACGACGCCCTCCGTGAAGGCCCCGGCCGGTACCGCGGTGGAGTCCGTGACGGCGGTCCAGCAGGCCGGCGGCACCATCCAGGGCACCGGCATCCTCCAGGGCACGGTCACCGACGTCCCCGCCTACTGCGAGGTCACTGTCACGCTCACCCACCCGGGCGCCGGCGACCACGCCAAGGTGCGGACCTGGCTGCCGGTCAGCGGCTGGAACGGCCGTTTCCAGGGGCTCGGCGGATCCGCCTACCTGGCCGGTGACAACAACGTGGGCCTGGCCACCGCCGTCAAGCAGGGCTACGCCGCCGTCACCACCGACGCCGGCGTCGGCGACGTCCTCGACACCAGCTGGGCCCTCAACAGCGCGGGCCAGGTCAACACCACCCCGCTGAAGAACTTCGCCTCCCGCTCCCAGCACGAGGCGGCGGTCGTGGGCAAGGAGGTCGTCGACGGCGTCTACGGCAAGCGCCCCGCCTACTCCTACTTCACCGGCTGCTCCACCGGCGGACGCCAGGGCTACATGGAGGCCCAGCGCTACCCCGGCGACTACGACGGCATCCTCGCCGACGCGCCCGCCGTCAACTGGGACGAGTTCGAGGTGGCCACGCTGTGGCCGCAGGTCGTCATGAACAACGAGAAGACCCATCCCTCGGCGTGTGAGTTCAAGACCTTCACCGACGCCGCCGTCAAGTCCTGCGACAAGCTCGACGGTGTCAAGGACGGCCTGGTCAACGACCCGTCCCGGTGCGACTTCGACCCGCGCCGGCTGATCGGCACCAAGGTCGTGTGCGAGGGCAGGGAGCTCACCATCACGGCGGCCGACGTGGCCGTGGTCCGCAAGATCTGGGACGGCCCGCGCACCCCGTCCGGCAAGAAGCTCTGGTACGGCGTCCCGGTCGGCGCCGACATCAGCGCCCTGGCCGGTGCCGACGCCTTCCCGGTGCCCGCGGCCTGGGTCAAGCTCTGGGTCGCCAAGGACCCTTCGCTCGACCTGTCGACGATCACCTACAGCCGCTTCACCGAGCTGTTCAGGCAGTCCCAGGCCGAGTACGACAAGGTCATCGGCACCGACGACCCGGACCTGACGGCCTTCCGCAAGTCCGGCGGCAAGCTGCTGACCTGGCACGGCCTGGCCGACCAGTACATCCCCGCCCAGGGCACGGTGCACTACCGCAAGCAGGTCGAGCGGGAGATGGGCGGCACCAAGCGGGTCGACGACTTCTACCGTCTCTTCCTCGCCCCCGGCACCAGCCACTGCGGCCTCAACGGCCAGGACGGTTCCGCCGACGGCCTCGCCGCACTGACCGCGTGGGTCGAGCACGGCAAGGCGCCCAGGACGCTGCCCGCCACCCTGATCAACGCCGACGGCCAGAGCGTCTCCCGCAACCTGTGCAGCTACCCGCAGGTGTCCCGCTACCAGGGCGGCGACCCCGCCGCCGCCTCCAGCTTCCGCTGCGTCTCCGCCGCCCCCTCCCGGCACTGACCGGGTCGGCGACACCTCCCTGACCTGAGAAAGGCCGAACCGACATGAGCACCTCGACCGCGACCTCGACCCCGACCGGCCACGCCGGCGCGGGAGAGCGTTCCTCCCTGCTGAAGCTGTACCTGACCCGCGGCATCCTCGCCGTCGCCTGGGCGCTGTCGTTCGCCGGCGTCCAAGGCGACCACGAGGACCTCAAGGCAGGGGCCATCGTCCTGCTGGTCGTCTACCCGCTGATCGACGCGGTGTCCTCCCTGATCGACTACCGCGCCACCCCGGACGGCTCCGAGCGACGGGTCACCGCGTTCAACGGGGTGCTCAGCACGCTGGCGGCCATCGCCCTCGCCTTCGCCGGGGCCCACAGCCTGGCGGCGGCACTCCATGTGTTCGGCGTATGGGCCGTCGTCTCCGGCGCCGCCCAGCTGATCGTCGGAGTGCGCCGGCGCGGCCCCGAGCTGGGCAAGCAGTGGCCCACCCTGATCTCGGGCGGACTGTCCTTCCTCGTCGGCATCACCTACAACATCCAGGCCGCGGGCGACAACCCCACACTCGACGTGCTGTCCGTGTACGCCACGGGCGGCGGCGTGTGGTTCATCCTCCAGGCGCTGCTGCTGGGCTGGAAGTCCCGCCAGTTGCGCACCCGGACCGCCTGACGGTCCTTCCCCCGCGACGTCCCGTCCCGCGCCTCCACGGCGCGGGGCGGGACGTCGTCGTACGGGCGGGGCGTCAGCCCACGCGGTAGCGCACCGGAAGGGACAGCACCCCGCGGACGATGCCGGAGCCGATCCACTCCAACGCGTCGGCGGACACGGCGAGTTCGAGCTCCGGGACGCGAGCGAGCAGGGTGCGCAGGGCGATCGTCGCCTCCAGGCGGGCCAGCGGGGCGCCCAGGCAGTAGTGGATGCCGTGGCCGAAGGCCAGGTGCCGGGCGGCGGGGCGGGTCACGTCGAGGGCTGCGGGGTCGGTGTCCTCGGCCTGCGGGGCGTCGCGCCCGGCGGCGCCGAGGGCCACGACGACCATGCCGCCCCGGGGGATGGGCACCCCGGCGAGTTCGAGGTCCTCGGCCGCGTAGCGGCTGGTGGAGCGCTCGACGGAAGGGTCGTGGCGCAGGAACTCCTCCACCGCTCCGGGCATCAGCTCCGGATGCTTGCGCAACTGCCGTAGCTGATCGGGGTGTTGGAGGAGGGACAGGACGGCGTTGCCGAGCAGGTTCACGGTGCTCTCGTGGCCGGCGACGACCAGCATCAGCGCCGTGCCGACGAGTTCCTCCTCGGAGAGCCGGCCGTCCTCCTCGTCGCGTACGGCGACCAGGGCGGACAGCAGATCGTCCGCGGGGCTGCGGCGCTTGGCCGCCACGAGGTCGGCCAGCAGGCCGTGCAGGCCGGCCAGCGCCGCCCGGTGTTCGGGGGAGGCCACGCGCAGGGCCTGGGTCGACCAGCGGCGGAAGTCGAGGTGGTGCTCCTCGGGGATGCCGAGGAGTTCGGCGATGACGATGCCCGGCAGTGGGGCGTTGAACGCCTCCACCAAGTCCGCCTCGCCCGCCGGTGGCAGCGCGTCGATCAGGTCGTGGGCGATCTGCTCGATGCGCGGCGCCAGTTGGGCCGTACGGCGTGGGGTGAACGCGGCTGAAGCAAGGCGCCGCAGGCGGGTGTGCTCGGGCGGGTCGGCCTCCATCATCTGGGCGCCGAGCCCGACGGAGGGCTTGTTCAGGACGTAGCCCGCGGCGGCCAGGGCCTCGGCGGCGGGGGTGGCGTCCTTGAGCAGCGCGGGGTGGGTGAGCACCTCGCGGGCCAGGTCGTAGCCGACGACCACCCAGCCCTTGAGGCCGAGGTGGAACTCGGCCGGATGGATGGGGCCGAGCTCGCGCAGGCGGGCGTAGCGGGCGGGGGCATCCGCCTTGAAGGCAGGGTCGATGACGACCCTCGCGGCCTGGTGGGGGCACTGCTCCTGGGCACTCATGCGGTGTCTCTCCCGGTCCGGCGGTCGGGGCGTCACCAGGAGAACGAGCCGGGTTCCCGTCGGGTTCAGCGAGTGCGCCCGCGCGCGGACATGCCGAAGGGGCACGCGCCGCCGCGCGTGCCCCTTCCCCGGAGAAGACTCAGTTGTCGCTGTTGAAGAGGGACAGCACGCGCAGCACCTCCAGGTAGATCCACACCAGGGTCGTGGTGAGACCGAAGGCGGCCAGCCATGCCTCCTCGCGCGGGGCGCCGTAGGCGACGGCGTCCTCGACCTGCTTGAAGTCCAGGGCCAGGAAGGCGGCGCCGAGCACGATGCCGACGAGGCCGAAGACGATGCCGAGGCCGCCGCTGTGGAAGCCGAGGCCGTCCCCGGCGCCGAAGGCCGAGAAGAGGACGTCGGCGAGGAGCAGCAGGACGAAGCCGGTCGCGGCGGCGCCGACGAAGCCGGCGAACCGCTGGGTGACGCGTATCCAGCGCATCCGGTAGGCGATGAGCACCCCCGCGGACACCGCGAAGGTGCCGAGCACCGCCTGCACGACGACACCGGGTGCGATGTAGGTGGAGATGGTGCTGGACAGCACGCCGAGGAACACGCCCTCGAACGCCGCGTAGCCGAGGATCAGGGCCGGTGCCGGTGTGCGCTTGAAGGACTGGATCATCGCCAGGACGAACGCGACGAGGGCGGCGCCGACGGCGAGGCCGTAGGAGTGGCCGACGTTCGCCTCGTCGACGGGGAGCAGGAGCCAGGACAGGACGGCCGTGAGGACCACGGTGCCGAGCGTCGTCGCGGTGCGGACGACGACGTCGTCCATGGTGACGGCGTTGCCGCCGGTCCGCAGGGATGTGTCCGCGCCCGGGGCGTAGGGGTTGGTGGTGTAGTCGCCGGCCGGTCCGCCGCCGACTGTCGCGCCCACCGGTCGGCCTGCGCGTGCGGTGCGGCCGGGGTCACCGGCGCTGTCCCAGCGGGACAGGAATGGGTTGCTGGTCCTCACTTCGGTCCTCCTCGTCCGCCGCACACGTGCGGCCTGCGGCACAGGTGTGTCGTCAGACGGAAACTCTGTGCGTCACCACTCTGACAGGTGACGCAAGGCGGGGCAAGTCATCCCCGTGTGGGCCGGGCCACGGTCACTCGGAGTCCGTTCCCGGCTCGTCGAGCAGCTCCCTGAGGAAGCCGTCCCAGTCCAGACCGGCCATCTCCGCCTCGGCGGAGGTGACGCGGTACGTCGCGTCGAGCCAGTCCGCCAGCGGCGGGATCGGGACCTCGAACAGGGTGTCCACCTCCGCCGATTCCAGCAGCAGCCAGGACGAGGCCCGCTCTCCGGGCGCCATCGGCCACATCCGTACGTCGCCGTTGCCGCTCATCGCCGTCAGGCCGCGGTGCAGCAGCTCGCGGCCGATGCGCCAGACGAGCGCCGGCCCTCGTTCCGCCATGAACTCGACTGCGATCACCGCCGGCATGTCCGGGTCGAACCGGAATTTCGCGGTGATCGGCTGCCGGGTGAACTCGTCGACCATCTGGTCGACATCCAGGTACAGCGAGGGCACGAGCTCGGGCGCCGAACGCGCCCGCAGGGGTGACTGATCACGGTGCATGACAGGAGTTCCCCCTCCGTGGAACGAAGTCTGTGTGCACCACTCTTTGCCGGGCGCGCTCCTCGCACATCGGTCAGTTGACGGTCAACGGCCGACCGGACACCGGCTCAGGTGTCCCGCCCGCCCCGGGGTGGTCTGACGTAAGTCACCCAAGACCTCCGCCCGCGGTCGCGGGGGCGCGACGACCACGGGCGGAGGGGTGTGCGGGACGCGGTGCCGTCAGGTCACCGGCGCGAGGGCGGGGCCGGTGCCGCCCAGCTGCTCGGTGGACACGATCGGCGGCACCGGCCAGGTCACACCCTTCGGCGGCCAGGACTGCCCTGTCGCCTTCAGGAACTCGCCGGGTGGCTCGTACAGCGGCGGCTGGTTGCCGTCCGGGATCATCGAGGCCCACTCGACGCCCTCGGTGCGGTCCTGGAACTCCTGCTTCATCGCGGCCAGCAGGTCGGGCTGCTCGATCAGGTCGATCGCGCCCGCCGCCAGATAGCGCGCGGCGGACAGCAGCGCCTGGTGGCCGATGTTGGTGGCCGCCGTCGCCGTGGCGCCCCAGTTGTGGTTCGGGATGCCGGGCGGGTAGGCCGCGGACAGCAGCACGGCGGTGGGCGCCTGCCAGCTGATGTCGGCGGTGTCGGTGGCCAGACCGCCGGTGTAGGCCGCCGCCGGGGGAGCGAGCGGGGTCAGGTCGGTCGGCATGCCCACCTCGGGCTTGCCCAGCGACTTCTGGACCGCCTTGGCCAGGGCGTGATCGGCGTCCGTGAAGCGCGGGGCACCGATCTGGCGCATGTTGTCGTTGAGCAGCTCCGCGCCGGCCTTGTTGGCCAGCAGGTTCCACGTCGCGGAGTGGAACTTGTGCACCAGGCGCGTCTGGCTGGCCTGGGCGGCGGCCTTGCCGCACTCCACGATCTTGTCGTAGAGCACCTTGGCGCGTGCCGGGCTGCCCTCGCGGACGAAGAACCAGATGGAGCACATGTCCGGGGTCACGTTCGGGGCGCCGCCCCCGTTGATGATCGCGTAGTGGAAGCGGCCGGACGGGGCGACGTTCTTCTCCCGCAGGTACTCCGACATCGTCGCCATCAGCAGGGCGCCGTCCAGGCCGGACTTGTTGCCCAGCGGGGTGCCGCCGTGGCCGGAGGCGCCGAGGAAGGTGAAGGTGGCCGATATCAGCGCGCTGGTGGTGTTCCAGAACGGCACCGTGATGTTGAAGGGGTGCCAGTCCAGGAAGGCGTCGAGGCCGTCGTAGACGCCCGCCTTGACCGCGTACGCCTTGCCGACCAGCTGCTCCTCGCCCGCGCTGCCGAACAGCTTGACGGTGGCCTTCAGGCCGTGGGCGCGGATCGCCCGCGCGACCGCGATGGCGGCGGCGGTGCCGCCCGCGCCGAGGGCGTTGTGGGCGTCGCCGTGACCGGCACCGTACGTGGGGCCGTAGGCGTCGTAGTTGTAGACCAGCGGGTCGTGGGTGCCCACGCCCTTCTTCTGCGACAGGCCGGGCAGCGCGTCGTACTCGGCGTTGAAGCCGATGACGGGGCCCTCGGTGCCGTACGTGGCGACGAACGCGGTCGGGAAGCCGCCCGCGCCCCAGGTGACCGTGAAGCCGTTGTCCTGGAGTAACTTCGCGTGCGCGAGGGAGGACTTCCACTCGCGCAGCGACAGCTCCGCGTGCTGCCACACCTCGTCGCTGAGCCGGGTGATCGCGTCCTGCTCGGCCGTGATCCAGTCGAGTGCGGTCTGCTTGGCCGCGGTGTTCTGCGCCAGCCCCTTGGGGGCCCGGTAGGTGGCGGGGGAGACCCCGGTCTTCTCGTCGTACCCCAGGGTCGCCGCGAGCACCGGATCGGCCTGGAGGATCGCCGCCGTGGTCGCGGTGGCGCCCAGGCCGAACATCTTCAGCAGGCGCCTGCGGCCGGGATGGAAGTCGTTCACGTCGGTCTCGTCCTCGGTGAGTGTGAGCGGGTGATCATGACATGTCGCCGAAGAGCATATGTGTCTGCCACCGGCACGTCCTGCACAGCGGGTGGGTGTGAACCTTTCGCGACCCGGTTCCGTTGTTCCGTACAGATGCCCTTCTCGCGGCTGAGGCGTGGGGGGCACAGCGGCCGTCCCGGACCCCCCGCCGGGCCGGCCGCACCTGCAAAGGACATGTTTCCGCTTAGACTCGACGGTGACAGCGGCGGCAGACGGTCGCGGTCACACCTGTGCGGCCGGGGCGGCCATAGGGCCGGGGTGAGTGAGCACCCCCCTGGTATATGTGTCGTAGCCCTTCAGACACCTGGTCGTTCTTCGGTCGGCGACTTATCGAGGGGTTCTCGTGCACATCCATCAGGCAGGTCCGATGGAAGCCTGGACAACGGTGGCGCAAGCCGACCGGACACTCGCCCTCTCCTGGGACTCGGGTGCCAGTGCCCTGATCCTCGCACTGGCCGAACTCTTGCTGCTGGTCTGGCTGTTGGTGCGCTGGCTGGTGCGCAGGCAGGGCGGCCGACGCCGGGCTTGGCGCCGGCTGACCCGGCAGGTCCGCCTGACCCGCCAGGCCTTCTCCGAGCCGGTACGCGAGTTCCTGCGCTTCCGAGCCGCCGTACGACGACTCACCCGGCTGCTGTCGTCCGACGGACCCGTGAGCGTCGCCCGGCACGCACTCGACGGCGTCGACGCCGCCGTCCGTCCCACCGCGCCCCAGGCCTTCGCCTTCGCGGTCGCGGTCCGGCCCGCCACCCGGCGCAGCGACGGCGAGGTCGCCGTGTCCGTCGCGGGCCGAAGCCTGCCGCAGCCCCGGCATCCGTGGGAGACCGACGACGATCCGCTTCTCTGGTACGCCTCCGCCGTCGATGCCGAGCGCTCGCCGCTACCGGAGGCGGAGGACACGGATGCGGCAGGGGCAACGCCGGACGCAGAGGCCGGCGATGGGCTGTCGCCCGGTACCGGCCGGGTGCTCGTGCCGCTCGGACTGAGCGACGACGGCGTGGTCTTCCTCGACCTCCTGCGCGGGCCCCGCATCCTCAATGCCTACGGCGAACGCCGGGCGATCCGCGCCTTCGTCCAGGCCGTCGCGGCCTACCTCGACCTGCCCGGCAGCCCGGCCGACGTGCTCGTGGCGCGCGGAGTGCACCCCCGTTTCGACGGTCCCGATCTGGACGAGTTGCTGAACTCCCTCGTGTACCTGATGTCCGACCGCACCCGGCCGGTGGTCGTGGTGTGCGCGGCGCCGGACGACGAACAGGCGGCACGGCTGGCCGAGTTGGCCGCTGCCGGACCGCTGTGCGCCGTGGTGGTCGGGCCGGTCTCGGTCCACCGCTGGGAGATCCGGGTCAACTCGCGCGGTCGCACCGAGACCCCCGGCCTCGGCATCGAGACCGACGCCGCGCCGCTCGGTCCGGCCGTCGCCCGCGCTGCCCGCAGGGGCAGTACGCGGAGGCCGCGCCACGAGGGGCCGGCGGGCGGCGCGGTTCCGTCGACGGGCGGGGCCACGTGGTCGACGGGGCCGCGGCGGCCTGCCGGTCCACGGCCACCTGCTGGTCCGCAGTTCCCCGCCGCGGGGCCGGAGCGGCATCGCCCGGTGCCGCATCCTGTGGGGTCCGGTACCCGACCAGGGGCGTCCCCCGCCGCTGAGACCATTGCCACCACAGGGGCCACCGCCACCCCCGTCGTCGTCGGTCGCACCGCGCCCGTGGTCACGGAACCCCTGGCCCCGGCCATCCGTGACCTGTTCGCCGAGCCGGAGATCAGCGGGGCCTCGGCGGCCGGAGCCGGAACCGGTGACCCAGAGCCCTTCGAGAACCCCCGAGCCGAAAGGCGGAACGAGTCGTGAAGTTCCTCGTCACCACCGTGGACGACCAGGCGCGGGAGCAACGCGACGTCCTCGTCAACGCGGCCGCCGCCACCCCCGTCCGCAGGCTCGCCGCCCAGTTGTCGGCCGCGCACCGGGGGGCCGCCCCCGAGGAAGAGCCGGACGCGGTCGCCGCCGAGCAGGACATCCCGCTCTACCTCGGCGACCGGTTGCTCGATCCCGACCTCGCTCTGGCCTCCTCCGGGATCCGGGACGGCAGCACCCTCGGCCTGGGTCGGCCCGTCGCCGACGCCGCCTCGGTCTACGGCCCCTCCCGCGACGCCATGCCCACGCCCAAGGCACCCGGCTCCGCCCCCGTGGTCGAGATCCAGGTGATCGGTGGCCCGGAGGCCGGGCAGGTGTACCAACTCGGCATCGGCACCCATCTGATCGGGCCCCGGACCGGGAGCTCCGTGCCGCTCACCGGCAGAGGCGTGCCCGAGGAAGGGCTGCGGCTGGCAGTGCGTCCGGACGGCACGGTCCTCGCCGTGCTGCCCGAGGACGACGCTCAGGTCCGGCTGTCGCTTCCCGAGGCGCCGCCGCCGCGACCGCGCGCGGACGTGGTGGCACTGCCCCCCGAACCCGACCCCGGCCCCGAGGAGCAGGAGGACGACGGGCTGCCGCGCGGCTGGACGCCCTGGGAACTGGACGGTGAACTCGTCGTCGGCGAGCACCTGTTGCGCGCGGTCCGGCCCACCTTGGCCGACGCCGCCGTGGTGGCCTCGCCGAAGGCCAGCCTGGACTTCAACCGGCCGCCGCGCCTGCTGCCCCCGCTCCAGCCGGAGACCTTCCGGCTGCCCGGCCCGCCCGAACCTCCCAAGCGCCGACCCCTGTCCTTCCTGGTGATCATCGCGCCGATGTTCATGGGCGTCGCCATGGTGTGGCTCTTCCACTCCTTCCTCTACCTGATGTTCATGGTGCTCAGCCCGGTCCTGGCCATCGGCAGCTGGATCAGCGGCCGGCGTGGCGGGCGCAAGGAATATCTGGAAGGCGTCGCCAACTACCGGCTGCGCCGCGCCTCGCTGGAGGCGGACGTACGGGCCAAGGTGGAGCACGAGCGGCGGGTGCGCGTCGCCTCCGCGCCGGACCCGGCGGTCGTCGGGCTGATGGCCGTAGGACCCGGTGCCCGGCTGTGGGAGCGCCGGCCGTCCGACCCCGACAACCTCGTCCTGCGGATCGGCACCACCCAGCAGCAGTCGCTGCTGCAGATCGACGACGGCTCCCGCGAGGACAACCACCGCACCGCCCACTGGCAGATCCCCGACATGCCCATCGGCGTGGACCTCGCCGGCAGCCAGGTCGTCGGTGTCGCCGGTCCCGAGGAACCCGCCCGGGCACTGGCCCGCTGGGCGGTGGCGCAGGCGGCCGTCCTGCACAGCCCGCGCGACCTGAAGATCTGTGTGCTCACCGACAGCAAGGCCGCCGACGCGTGGGAGTGGGCCCGCTGGCTGCCGCACGCCCGTTCCGGCCTGTCCGCCTCCCAGGACAACGCCCCCGTCATCCTGCTCGGCAACGACCCCGAGACCGTCGCCAACCGGGTCACCGAGCTGATCAACGTCATCCGCAACCGCAACCAGGCGCAGCAGGCCACGATGCGCGGCGCGTTGCTCAGCGAGCCCGACGTGTTCGTCGTTCTGGACGGGGCGCGTGAACTTCGGGACGTCCCCGGCATGGTTCAGGTCCTCAAGGAGGGGCCGCTGCGCGGCATCCACCTGCTGTGCCTGGACCGAGAGGAGCGCATGCTGCCGGAGGAGGCCAGCGCGGTGGTGTCCATCGCCGCGGACACCCTCACGCTGCGCCGCACCGGCCTGCCCGACACCACCGGCATCCGCCCGGACTACGTCACCGCCGAGTGGGCCGAGCGCCTGGCTCGCGGCATCGCCCCGGTCCACGACGTCACCCCCGACGCCGGCGGCGGACTGCCCGACAGCGTCTCGCTGCTCGACCTGCTGAACCTGGAACCGCCCACCGCAGAGGAGGTGGGCCGGCGCTGGAGCCGCCGCCCGGCCTCCACGTCCGCGCTCGTCGGGCAGGGCTTCGACCGGCCGATTGCCTTCGATCTGGTCAAGGACGGCCCGCACGCCCTGATCGCGGGCACCACCGGCTCCGGCAAGTCCGAGCTGCTGCAGACCTTCGTCGCCTCGCTGGCCGCGGTCAACCGCCCCGACGAACTGACCTTCGTGCTGGTCGACTACAAGGGCGGCAGCGCCTTCAAGGATTGCGTGCGGCTGCCGCACACCCTGGGCATGGTCACCGACCTCGACAGCCACCTCGTGCAGCGCGCGCTCGCCTCGCTCACCGCGGAACTGGTCCGCCGAGAGCACCTGCTCGCCGCGGCGGGCGCCAAGGACCACCCCGAGTACCGGGCCCTGCGCCGCCGTGACCCGAACCTGCCGCCGATGCCCCGACTGCTGCTGGTCATCGACGAGTTCGCCACCCTCGCCCGGGAGATCCCCGACTTCATCCCCGGCCTCGTCGGCATTGCCCAGCGCGGCCGCTCCCTCGGCCTGCACATGGTGCTGGCCACCCAGCGGCCCGCCGGTGTGGTCACCAGCGACATCCGCGCCAACACCAACCTGCGGATCTCGCTGCGCGTCACCGACGCCACCGAGAGCACCGACGTGCTGGACGTACCGGACGCCGCGAGCATCTCCGCGGCCACACCGGGACGCGCCCTGGTCCGCACCGGGCACCGTTCGGCGATGAGTTTCCAAACCGCCTACGTCGGTGCCGCGCGCCCGCAGGACCTGGCCGAGGGGGTGGAACCCGCGGAGCGGCAGGTCGAACTCCCCGACGACGACACCGGGGTGTGGACGACTCCACTGTCCTGGCAGGGCCTCGGCCGCCCGGTGGAGGCACCCCAGGAGACCGAGGACGAGTTCGCCTTCCCCGACGACGAGGAGGGGCCGACCGATCTGATGGCCCTGGTCGACGCGCTCGTACAGGCGGCCGAACAGTACGGCCACCAGCCGCAGCCCAGCCCTTGGCTGCCGCCACTGGTCGACACCCTGACCCTGTCCGACCTGCCGCAACCGGCCGCCCCCACCGACGACGGACGACTGGTCCCGGTCGCCTGGGCCCGCGAGGACCTGCCGCAACTCCAGGCACAGCCACCGGTGTTCCTCGACCTGAACACCTTCTCCCACCTGTTCGTCCTGGGCATGCCGCGCTCCGGCCGCTCCCAGACGCTGCGCACCATGGCCAGCGCGCTGGCCCGCGCCAACTCCTGCGCCGATCTGCACTTCTACGCGGTCGACGCGGCCGGTGGCGCACTGTCGGCGCTGTCCGCGCTGCCGCACACCGGGGCCGTGGTGCCGCGGGCCGACCTGGAACGCCTGGGCCGCCTCCTCAACCGGCTCACCGCCGAACTCGTGCGCCGCCAAGAGCTGATGACCGCGCACGCGGCCGGCAACATCACCGAACTGCGCGCGACGCTGCCCCCGAGCCGGCGCCCCGCGCACCTGATGCTGCTCATCGACGGCTGGGACACGCTCAGCGCGCTGATCGGCGAGATCGAGGAAGGCCGCATGGTCAACCAGGTCGGCATGCTGCTGCGGGAGGGCGCGGCGGTCGGCGTGCACGTCGTCGCCACCTCCGAACGGGCCCTGATGGGCGGGCGGATCGCGGCGCTCAACGACAACAAGCTGCTGCTGCGGATGAACGACATCGGCGACTACACCATGAACGGCATCCCGCGCGAGCAGGTGCCCTCCGTGATCCCGGCCGGTCGCGGCTTCCGCACCGACACCGGTGGTGAGCTCCAGGTCGCCGTGCTGCCCGGCGGCCTCAGCGGCGCGGAGCAGGCCGAGGCGCTGCAGAAGATCGGCACCGAGGCGACCGCCCGGGACCTGGGCGTACCGGCGTCGGCGCGACCTGCCCGCGTGGAGACCCTGCCGATGACGATCGGCTTCCAGGAGGCGTACGGCCGGATCGGCGCGGCCCCGCGCGGCCCGCTGACCGCGATGCTGGGCCTCGGCGGCGACGACGTGGCCCCCGTGTGGGTCGACTTCGCCGGCGTCGCCTCGACGTACACGATCGTCGGCCCGCCCGGGTCCGGCCGCAGCACCGCGCTGCTGTCCCTGGCCGCGTCTCTGCTGCGCGGTGGGACGGGCGTAGTGGCCATCACTCCCAGGGAGTCGCCGCTGCGTGGGCTGGCAGGTCATCCGAAGGCGATGGTGCTGTCGTCGCCCGCCCCGGGCGAGGAGGAGCTGCGGACCGCGCTGGAGGCGGTCGGTGGCGTCGCGGTCGTCATGGTGGACGACGCCGACCTGCTGGCCATGTCGCCGCTGGACGGCATGCTGCGGGATATCGCCTCCTCCGGCCGCGACCGGTCCGTCGGCCTGGCCATCGCTGGACCCGGCGAGGCGCTGGTGTCGCCGCTCAGCACCTGGATCGGCCAGGTACGGCGATCCCGCAAGGGCCTGTTGCTGTCCCCGCAGACCATCAGCGAGGGCGACGTCCTGGGCCTGCGGCTGCCGCACAACGTGGTCCGCGTCAACCGGGTTCCCGGGCGGGCCTTCACCGTCGATGACGCGGGGTCCCTGGTGACCGTCCTGGTGCCGGAGACCGTGGCCGCCGACGCCCGCTGACGGGCACGACGCAGGAGGGGGCGCCGCTCCGAGCGGCGCCCCCTCCTCACGTTTGCAGTGTCACTAGTTCGGGCCCTTGATCTGGGCGGCCATCGTGCGGTCCATGTCGTCGATCTGGGTCTTGATCGATGTGAACTGCTTGGCGAAGTCCTCGATCTTGGTGACGATCTGCGTCAGCTGACCGGTGAACTGCTCGTAGGCGCGCTGCATCTCCGGGCTGGTCTGCTGAAGCCACAGACCGTCGGTGAGCAGGGTGTCCACCGACGCCTTCAACTGCAGCAGCTGCGGGTTGATGTTCGTCACCGCGTTGTTCAACTGAGTGGCGACGGTATCGATCTGGCCGTACTGGAGCTGCACGTTGTTGCTGGGCATGTGGGTTCCTTTGAGAGGTGTCCGCGGGTGTGTCAGTAGGTGCTGCCGACGCCGGTGTTCGAGTGCTGCGTGCCGCCGTCGCTCTTGTCGTCCTTGCCGTCACCGTCGGTGTCAGTGGCGTCCGGGTCCTTGTTGGTCCACTTCGGGTCCGGGTGGTCGCCGCCCAGGCCGGTGCCGGTCCAGCTCGACGTGTCGGTGGTCTTGCCGTCCTTGTCGGTGTTGGTGATGTCCCTGGTCCCGGTGCCGTCCGTGTTGCCGTGTACCTCGATGACCGTCTTCGAGCCGTCGCTGTGGGTGATCGTCGTCGTGTAGCTGTTGTTCGGCCCGTAGTCGGTGTGTTCGTGGTATTTCAGGCCGCCTTCCCCGTCGTCGATCGTGGTGTCGGTCGACGTCACCTTGCCGTCGGAGTCATAGGTGAGGTGTGCCTCGTGGTGCAGATTGTCGGTGCCGTCGCCGTCGTGCGTGTAGTCGTAGAGGGTCGGCTCGTAGCCCGGCGGTCTGGGGGCGTCCGGGGCGTTGGGGTCGGCGAGCTTCTGCTCCTTGAGGTATTCGTGCCCCTTGTCGTCCCAGGCGTGGACGGTGATGGAGTGCTCGGTCAGCCACTTCCAGAACTCGTAGGAGTCCTTGTTCATCTTCCAGGCGTTGTGCATCAGGCCCTGCTGCTGGGCGGTGGCGCTGGCCGCGTAACCCGCGTCCTGCTCGAACATCCGCTGGGCCACGAACCGATAGGTCTCGCCGAGGGATTTCAGCAGCTCCCTGGCGTTCTCGAAGGGGCCGATCCAGTCGAAGAGGAAGTGGTTGACGGCTTTGAAGCCGTCGCCGAGGGCGGCCTCGTCGAAGAAGTTGCCGCGGCCCAGCAGCCGGGAGTCTGCGAGCTGGTCCTGGGCCCGGTCCATGTCCTTGGCCAGTGTGTTCAGCAACTCGTAGTCGAAGACCACGTCGAAATCCGGCATGTTCTCTCCTTCCGCTCGCCTGACCGCCACCGCACCGACGGACGATACGTGTGTTTCCGGCATGTGTTGCCGACCTGTGTGTCCGACCCCAGCGCGGACGCGGTAGTACTCACATTACGATGAAGAGATACATGTGAACCAACCGCCCCGATGCGCGGTGCGCCATGGGGTTGTTCGACGGTACGGAGAGTGCACATGCCACGGCCGCAGGACTGGAGTGCGCTGGGCATGCACAGCGACCCCACCCCCGGCGATCCGCAAGCCCTTGACTCCCTCTACCAAGGTCTGCGGGACACCGAGCATTTGGGCGAGGAGATCACCAGTGGCCTGAACCGCGTACTCGACCAGTCGGGCAACGGCTTCATCGGCAAGACCGCCGAGGCGGTGCGCGAGAAGATCGACGGACACCTCAAGCAGTTCATCGACGCCATCGGAAAGTCCTTCTCCATCGCGGCGGACGCGACCTTTGCCTACCGGCAGGCGCTCATGGAGGCGCAGGAGAAGGCCGACAAGGCGCAGGTGGCAGCGCAGGGGCTGGCCAAGGACGACCCGCAGCTGGCCGACCACAAGGCTCAGGCGCATGCCGCGCAGGACGACTACCGCAACGCGGTCAGGCTGTTCGAGCAACGGATGCGGGACGCCGGGCACGAGATCCGGCAGCCCATCGACGGCTGGCACCTGTTCCTGAAGAGCCTGGGCATCCTGGAGATCATCCTGGCCATCGTGGGCGCCATCTTCGGCGGCTGGATCGGCCTGCTCGCCTTCGGCCTCGGCATGGTCGTGTTCATCAGCTCTCTCGTCGACTACGCCCAGGGCAAGGCAGGTCTCCTGGACGTCGTACTCTCCTTCGTCGGCATCCTCTTCCCCTCCACCAAGGGCCTCAACGTAGGCGCGTTGGCCAAGGGCCTCTTCAACGCGCTGAAGAACCTGCCCAAGACGCTCTCCGCGGGCCTGACCAGCATCGGCGGCGGCCTGGCCCACATCCTCACCACCGGCATCAGCATCAGGGGCGTCTTCACCTCGGTGACAGCGCTGCCCGGGCTGGTCCTGCGCGGGCTGAACGGACTGGCCAACCTGGCGATGAAGGGCGTCAAGATCACCGCCTCCGGTCTGAAGCTGCTCGCCAACACCTTCCGTACCGACTTCCAGGTCGCCACCGCCGGTATCAGCACCACGCTCGGCAAGGTGGCCGTCTACCCCATCAGCTTCGGCGGACGGCTCGTGCTCGGCGCTGTGCTGCCGGTGGACTTCTTCGAACTCGGCGTCGGTTTCAAGGGCGCCTTCAAGATGGGTTTCGGCACCCGGTTGCTGTCCCCGACCGCGCATCTGCCGCAGTCGGCGCTCGGCGGCGGCCTGCACATCGGCGCGCTGACCGGCGGACACGGCGGGATCACCGGGCTGCCAACCGGAGTCTCGTTCGACGGCTTCGGCCACGGCGCCCTGCAGGGCTTCAACCCCGGCGGGCTGCACGGCCTCAACACCGGCGTCGACGCCCAGTTCGGCGGCCTGCACGGCATCGGCCTGGGCACCGACATCGGGGGCGTCAACGGGGGTCTCAGCTCGCTGCCCTCGCTGAACGGGACCAGCCATCCCGGCTCCGTCGGCAACCTGATGGCGAACGCGGGCGGCCTGGACTCCGTCGACCACCTGACCGCCTTCGACCACGCCACCGGCTTCCAGCGCACCAACGCCGGACTGCTGGAGCCGCTGCCCACGAGCCTGGGCGGTACCGGCCTCGCCGGCGCGCACAACCTCTCGGATCTGAGCGCCGCCGGCCTGCACGCCCTGCGGGGCGACCTGACGCCCTCCGGCACCGGTCTGAACGCGTCGCTCAGCGACGCTCTGTCCTCGGTGCGGGTCGCCACCGGTCACGTGGAGGACTTCCACGCGCTCGGCATCCCCGAACTGCGCAGCATCGTGGACGGCGACATCTCCGGCATCCGGATGACGCACGACGGCATCAGCATGCAGGTCGGCGCCCAGAGCGGCACGCCGACCACGCTGCACGTCGACTACCGCGGCACGGCCGTCACCAACGGCGAGGGCAAGCAGGTCGTCGTCGCCCCCGAGGTGCACGAGGCCATCGGGACCGCCGACATCATGGCGGCCCACGGAGCCACCCACGGTCTCCAGACCCCGCCCCCCACCGCGACGACCGGCCACGTGACGACGGACGTCAAGACGGGCACGGCACCGACGGCTTCGGGCACGACCGATGTGAAGGCGGGGTCGCCGAACACGTCGATGGCGACGGTGGATGTGAAGGCCGGCACGCTCGGGAGCACACCTCTGCCGACGGACGTCAAGGCGTCGGCGGTCGAGGTCAAGGCGGGTGCTGGTGTTTCGGCGTCCGGCGTCGAGGTCAAGACCGGTTTCGGCGGTGCCTCCTCGGCCGGCGGTGACGTCAAGGCCGGCTCGGTGGGTGGCCTGTCCACGGAAGGCGCCAAGGGCGGTGGTACAGCCGGACAGTCTGCCGGGGGCGCCAAGACAGGCGTACGGGATCTCGACGGGCTCTCCGGCGGGGCCAAGGGGACGGGTGCGCCGGAGCGGCTGGTCGAGGAACCCGTATCCCCCTCGGTCACCGCGCAGGGCGACCACCTCGGGGTGTCCGCCCGTGCGGATCTGGACCTGCTCGGTCAGCGTGAGGGCACCGGTGACACCGCGGGCGCGGCTGCCGCGACCCACGTCAAGACCGGCGGCGCATCGCCGACCGGTGCCGTACGTGTGCTGGACGACGGCTCGGGCGCGGTCGTGGTCGGCGAGCACATCGCCCTGCGCCCGACCCCGACCCCGAAGCCGGGATCACATCAGCCTGGTGGCGGGCCGGCTCCGCTGAGCAAGTTCGAGGCGGTCACCGGTGGTGTTACCGGCAAGACCGGCGCGGAGCGGCTGACCGCCTGGAACGAATACGAGCTGGCGAGCGCCGGCGTCGCCGACGCCAAGCGGCAACTCGACGCGACGGGCGGCAAGATCGGACACCCCTCCGAGAACATCGACCAGGCCGCCGCCAAACTGGACCTGCATCACGCCGAGAGCGCTGTGGACGCCGCCAAGGTCAAGATGGCCCGGCTCGGCATGGACGCCGCCACCATCGAGTGGCATCTCGACAAGCTGGGCATACCCGGACCGCGTCCGAGCCGGCTTCTGGAAGGGCCCGCCCCGGCGCCTCACGAGCTGTCGTCGGTGAAGCGTGCCGACGCGGCGCCGGAAGACGAATTCGAGGTTCCGCCGTCGGTGGGAGTGGACCTGGGGGCGCACCCTTCTTGGAAGGCGGCGCGGGACGGCGCCGTCGCGCGGCCTGTGTGGGGCCGGGACTGGGTGGACGCGGTGTCGCACCCTGGTCGTACGGAGCCGTTCTCGGGCCCGATCCACAGCAACGCGCACGCGCCGCGGTACGTGGTCCGGGCCGGATTCGACGTGCGGACGTTCCGGGTGGACGGGCACGCGGTGTCGGATCTGACGGTGCGGGTGAACCTGTCGGCGTCCGGCAGGCCCGCGACCGAGGTGGACGCGCTGTGGGAGCGCGCGCTGTCGGGTGTCGGGGATGTCTTCAACCGGCCGGGCTATCTGCTTCCGGACGGGAGCGTGCTGCATGTGACGTTGGAGCGGGCCGACGGTGTGACGGGCGCCCATCTGACCGTCAAGGCCGGGGATGCGGGGGCCGGGGCGCATCAGTATCACTGGCCGCTGGACGCCTCGGAGACGGACCTGGCCCATGAGATCGGTCATCAGCTGGGGCTGAAGGACGAGTACCGGGCCGCGGATGCCGGACACCGTCCGGACAAGGTCGGCTCTCTGATGGGTGACTACCTCGACGGTCTCACCGGCGGTGGTATGCGCGGGGTGTATCTCCACACCATCCAGGGGCATCTGAGCGACCTCGCCGCCGCCGAGCACGCGTTCACCGCACATGTCCCACCCAAGCCCTTCGACGGTGTGGCCCCTCAGGGCAAGGGCAAGGGCAGCAAGGCCAAGGCGGGCAAGGCGCCGCAGCCGCTCACGGGCGCCGAGCTGACCACCAAGCTCACGGATCCCGACCGGTTCGGTGCCGGAGGTGATTTCCGGTATGTGCACGACTACTACGAGCTCAAGCCGGTCGCCCAGTACGACGGCACGGGCAAGGGGGCGCTGAAGCCGGGTGAGGACATCCGGTTCGTCGCCACCGTTCCCGCGGCGGTCAACGACAAGAAGGACTTCCTGCTCGATCTCGCCAAGAAGTACGGAGCCTCGCTCGGGACCGGAACGGGCTGGGACGAGCGGGTCGGTCTCGTGATCGGCCTCAACGGACGGGCGGGCACCGAGGGGAAGATCCTCGCCAAGATCGAGGAGTTCGCCGCGCAGTGGGAGCGGGAGGGGACGTTCTCCGTCTCCGTCACGGGCTTCACCTGGCGTCAGCCCGACCCGAAGAAGATCACCCCAGGATCCGGCGAGCAGAAGGAAGTGCCGTACGGCGCGATCCGTGAGGCGATCGTCCGTGACGACCTGACCCGGGACATGATCGGCAAGTTCAAGTCGGTCGACGGCACCGGCGGGCAGGTCTATCTGCACATCGGGGACTCCGATGTGAAGGAGTTGGTGGTGGACGGCAAGCCCCTCTTCGAGCGGGCCGCCGGCGCCATCGACGATCTGAAGTTCACGCACGACAACGTCGTCCACCATCCTGAGGCCGTCAGCGGCGGATACAAACTGCCCGCCGGCGACACAGACAAGAGCCTGGCGGGGATGAAGGCCGCGGATCTCGATCTCGCGGTGCGCGACGGCATGGCGAAGGCCGATGCCAAAGCCGTCTACTTTCCCGAGCCCAACACGTTCGTACGGCTCGAGACCAGTGAATCCGACGGCTTCGAGAACGCGATTCACTTCGGTGCGATCGACAAGGGCAAGGTGGGCGGCAAGAACCACAACGCCTTCAAGTTCGAGGCGCAGGAGGGTCAGTACCTCCTGGACAACCTCATCGGTCAGCGGGCGCTGTCGAAAGCGGATGTGTGGAGCGCCCATCCGACGAAGATCGTCCATTTCGATTCGAAGCTGGCCCTGGTCACCGATGGGGACCGCATCGCGGACAAGGTGACGCCCGATGTGAAGACCTTCGCATCCGGACTCACACAGAGCCATGCGCACCCGAATACCTGGACCAAGCAGATCGAGCACTACCTGTCCGTGCACCATCCCCACCTGGACGACCCCAACGGCATGCGGGACATGTTGACGAAGGTGGCGTTCCACGGCATCACCATGGACGGGTCCCCGCTGACGAAGATCGGTGCGAACCAGCTGCTCAAGTCGCTCCTGTCCCCTCACGAGATCGAGGTGCTGAAGGGGAACATGCAGTTGGCGGGGCTCGCGATCAACACACGCAACGCCCTGGTCGACGCGGTCAACAAGATCCATGGGCATGGTGTGGGCGGGGTGGCCCCCAAGGCGCCGAGCCGTCAGGCACACGGGGCGCAGGCGGCGCCGGTTCCGCAGCCGGTCGTGGTGCACGGCCAGTTGACGCAGTCGACGGACGTCACGCGTTTCACCCCCGAGTTCCGTTCGTACGCGCAGCACTACGAACTGAAGCCGGTGGCGCAGTACGACGGTGCGGTGAGGGGGGCGTTGCAGCCGGGCAAGGAGACCCGCTTCATCGCCACGGTCGCCGCCTCCGCCGACGAGGTCAAGAACGTCGCGAGGGGCTCCGCCGGTCAGGCCGGGAACAAGTTGTTCGAGTTGGCGAAGAAGTACGAGCGGGCGTTGGGTGGTGAGTCCGGGCGGGGGGAGCGGCTGGGGCTTGTCATCGGTGTGAACGGTCGTCCGGGTACTGAGGGGGACATTCTCAGGGCGATCCGGGAGTTTCGTCAGAAGTGGGACCAGGAGGGCACGTTCTCGGTGTCCGTGACGGGGTTCACGTGGCATCAGCCTGATCCGGCGTTGCGTGCGGCGGGTACGCAGAAGGAGATTCCGTACGGGGCGATCCGGGAGGCGATCGTCCGTGACGATCTGACCCGCGACATGATCGCGAAGGTCGCCGGCTCCGACGGGCAGGTCTATCTGCATCTCGGCGACGACGACGTCAAGAGCATGACGGTCGAGGGCCGGCCGCTCTTCGAGAGCGCCACCACGGCCATCCACGAAATGAAGGTCACGTCGGATGCGACCGGGGGGCAGACCCTGTTCCCCGAGATCGTCAGCGGTGGCTACAAGCTCCAGGACAGTGCCGCCGCGACGAAGGCCGCCGACCTGGACCTCGCGGTGCGCGATGCGATGAGCCAGATCGACTCCCGGGCCGTGTACTTCCCCGAACCCAACACGTTCGTCCGCGTCGAAGCCGAGATCTACGGGGGACTTGAGGACCAGATCCACTTCGGCCTCAAGCAGGGCGACAAGTGGCAGTTCGAGGCCCAGGAGGGCAAACACCTCCTCGGCAATGTCATGGACGCACGCAACAACCCGTGGGGCACCGACGCGGCCAGGATGGTCCGGTTCAGGTCCGAACTGGCCCTCGTCACGGACGGTGGCCGCATCGCCAAGGACCTGAAGAGCGATCTCAAGTCCCTCATGGGCGGCCTCACCCAGAGCCACGCGGACAAGAAGGTGTGGACCGACCAGATCACCGACTATCTGCAGACGCATCACGCCGGTCTGCTGGCCGCCGACCCGAACGCCGCGCGCACGCTCGCCGACCTCGCCTTCCACGACATCAGGACCGACGGCTCCGAACTCGTCAAGCTGGAGGGCTCGGCGCTGGTCAAGGCCCATCAGGACGACATGAGGTCCTTTGCGCAGGCGTCGAAGTCCCTGCATATGCAGGAGCCCGCCAAGGACCTCATCAAGATGGCCCTCAACACCCGGAACGTCCTGGTCACCGAGATCAACAAACTCAACAAGCCGGCCGTGCACGGCGTCGCCCCGAGCGCCCCCGGTGCCGTGGCGAAGGCGGTGCCGGACGGGCACTTCGGCAGCGACCTGGCACATGTGGGGGGCGATCTGGCCTCGCACGGGTCGTGGAAGGCGGCACGGGACGCCGCCGTACCGAAAACCGTGCGCAACCGGGACTGGACGGACCCGATATCCCATCCCGGCCGCGCGAAGCCCTTCTCGGGGCCGATCCGCGACAACGCGGGGTTCACGCGCTATGTGGTCAAGGCCGGGTTCGACATCCGCACGTTCACGGTCGACGGGCACGCCGTGTCGGACCTGACGATCCGGGTGAAGCTCGCCGACGACGGCGTGCCGAAGGCCGATGCGGACGCGCTGTGGCAGCGCGCCGTGTCAGGTGTGGACAATCTGTTCAACCAGCCGGGACACGTGCTTCCGGACGGGAGCGTGCTGCATGTGACCTTGGAGCGCGCGGACGGCACGCTGAGCCCGCATCTGAAGGTGACGGCTGGTCAGCCGGGCTCCGGGGCGAACCAGGAGCACTGGCCGCTGGACGCGTCCGAGACGGATCTCGCCCACGAGCTCGGCCACCAGCTGGGCCTGCGGGACGAGTACCGGGCCGCCGACGCCGGCCATCGCCCCGACAACAAGGCCGGCCTGATGGGGGACTACACCGAGGGCCTCAACGGCAGCGCTGTGCGCTCGTGGCATCTCCAGATGATCCAGCAGACCCTTGACGCCTACGCCGACACCGGCCACGCCCTGACCGCACCTCTTCCGCCGCACTCCGTGGACCTGACGCCGGCCCCGGGACCCAAGGCGAAGAAGCAGGCGGCGGCACCCCCGCCGCCGGACCCGTGGACCAGCCATGTCGATCCCGGCCGGTTCGGCAGCAACTCCGACTTCAAGCAGGCATACGAGTACTACGAACTCCAGCCGGTGGCCCAGTACAACGGCGCCGCCAAGGGGGCGCTGAAGCCGGGTGACGACCTCCGGTTCGTCGCCACCGTCCCCGTGAAGGTGGAGGAAAAGGCCGACCTGCTGCTGAACGTGGCGAAGAAGTACGGGGAGTCGTTCGGGGCGGGACAGGGCTGGAACGAACGTCTGGGCCTCGTCATCGGCCTGAACGGGCGCGCGGGGAAGCAGGACCTCATCCTCGCAAAGATCAAGGAGTTCGCCCGGCAGTGGGAGCAGGAGGGCACCTTCTCCGTCTCGGTGACGGGCTTCACCTGGCGCCAGCCCGACCCCAAGAAGATCACCGTGGGACAGGGCGAGCAGAAGGAGGTGCCGTACGGGGCGATCCGGGAGGCGATCATCCGTGACGACCTCACCCGGGACATGATCAGCAAGCTCAAGCCGGCCGGAGAGTCGGAGGGGCAGCTGTATCTGCACATCGGCGACTCGGACGTACAGGAGTTCGCCGTCGACGGCAGGCCGCTGTTCGACCGGGCTGTCACGGCCATCGAAGGGGCGAAGTTCACGTACAAGAGCGACGGTTCGGTGCACTACCCGGAGGCGATCAGCGGCGGCTACAAGCTGCCCGCCGGGACGACCGAGAAGTCCCTGGCCGGGATGAAGGCCGCGGATCTCGACCTGGCGGTGCGCGGCGCCATGGGCACGGTCGACTCCCGGGCCATCTACTTCCCCGAACCGAACACGTTCGTACGCGTCGACACGGCCGCCTACGACACCCTCGACGACGGAATCCACTTCGGCGCGGTCGACAAGAGCAAGGTGGGCGGCAAGAACCACAACGCCTTCTCCTTCGAGGCGCAGGAGGGTCAGCACCTGCTGGACAACCTCATCAAGTCCCGGCAGATCACCAACCCGGCGTGGATCGAACACCCCGCTCAGATGGTGAAGTTCGACCCCGAGCTGGCCCTGGTCACCGACGGCGGGCGGATCGCCGACAAGATGTCCGCCGACCCGCAGAAGCTGATGTCCGGGCTCACCCAGAGCCATGCGCATCCGGGGACCTGGAAGAAGCAGATGGAGCACTTTCTGGCGCTCCATCACCCGGGTGTGGACCAGAAGAGGATGCTGGACATCCTCCACAAGCTGGCCTTCCACGAGATCGTCTCGGACGGCTCCAAGCTGACCCGGATGGACGGCGCCACCCTGACCAAGCAGGTGCTCTCCCCGGCCGAGTTCAAGCTGCTGAAGGGCCATCAGGATCTGGGCAGGCTCGCGGTCCGCACCCGCACCGCCCTGGTCGAGCACCTCAACAAGCTGAACCACCACGGCGAACACGCGGCCGTCCCGAACGCCCCCACGTCGAAGAAGGCGAAGGCGCCGACGACGGACAAGGCGGAGAAAGCGGCGAAGTTCGAGGCGAAGAAGCCGGACGAACGGCTGCAGAAACTGCTGTTCCAGAACGGGTACGCCACCGGCGACCAGTTCGGCGTCGCCGCCGCCCTGCACAGCGACCCCAAGCTGCATGTGCTGCTGATCCGCAACCCCTTGGACCACCGGGACCGCAGCGAGGACATCCGCGACTTCTACGTGGCCAGCGGCATCGACGCGGACCGCATCAGCGTGCGGGAGGTGAAGCAGCGCGAGAACGCCAACAAGCTGCGGTTGAACCATTGGCGGGAGATCAACGACTCCGTGCTCAGCAGCGGTGGTACGGCACCCGCCAGCAGGCAGATGGACGACTACGTCGTCTCGGTGAGCGCCGCCACCACCTGGGTCGGCAAACGCTTCAGCGCCGGGCTGCGCGACGACCTGCGGGCCGGCTGGAAGCTCGACGACGCCCACTTCACCCCCCAGTTGCAGGAGGCGGTCGGCGACTGGCTGAAGGGCAGGGGAGTGCCCGACGTGGCCGGGCGGGACGTCGTCGTGCTGTGGACCCGGTTCAGCGGCAAGCGCGGCGAGATCCACGTCGAGCACGACACCAGCCACACCGGCGTACGACAGATCCTTCAGGCCTTGCACCACCGCACCGCCGACCGTCCGCAGAGTCCGCTCGTCATCATCGCCGGAGACGCCTCCGCCCACTCCGGCCGGCCGAGCAAGTTCCCCGGCATCGCGACCGACTTCCGGGCCATCGGTCTGGACGTGCACGACCTCACCGCGTTCTGGAAGAACCCCGAGGGCCTGCACACGTGGGGCGGCAACACCCGCATCGGCCAGATGCGGCTCTTCGAGTACCTGAACCGGGCCAGCGACGGCCGGCTCAAGCACCTCGGCTTCCGCAGCGGCAACCTCGAAGCGATGGCGCTGTCCGGCCATCAGGTCCGCTATCTGGAGGAGCCGGGCAGCGCGGGCGGCGAGCGCATGGCCAAGTGGCACGAGATTCCTGGCACCGGTCGGACCGAGGGCAACGGCATGCCCCCCGGCTACGAACGCCTTGTCATCGAGCACCCGCCTACGCGCTCCGGCCAGATCACCGTCGAGGTGAGAGAGCTGAAGCACGCCAAGAAGGCCGAGTACGACGGCAAGGGGAAGAACCTTCCCCCGCACATCCAGGCGGAGCTCAACGACCTCACCCACGCCTACGAGCACCCCGGCTGGGTTCCCGGCGGCGGCGACCGCGCTTACGTCAGGAACCTCAAGCCCGTCGCCGCCCATCACACCAAGGGCTTCGCCGAGAACGACGTACACCGGATCGTCGACTACCTCACGGCCCCGCACCCCGGTGGGGCCGTGGACATCAGCCCCCACGCCCCGTCGGCCAGTCGCCCGGACGTGTCGACGACGAGCCACGCGGCCTCGCCGGAACCGGCCGAGGCTGCCGGTGGCAAGGTCCAGGAAGCTCCTCCGGCGCCGCAGCCGGTGCCGCAGGCCCCGCTCCGGATGACCGTCTCCCGTCAGATCGGCGGAGCCGACCGGGTGCTGCCGTCCCAGGAGGCCACCACCACCGTCACCCGGGACCTCGTCGCGCACTTCGACGACGTGCTCACCCCGGCCCAGCGCGACACGCTCCGCGCCGACCTTCAGGCGCAGCTCGGCCGGGAGGTCTGGCCGTCGCTGTCGGCGATGACCCGCGGGGAGACCCGCACCCTCACCGTGGACGTGGCCGGCTTCAGCGGCGACATCACGGTGAGGGCCGAGGTGACGAAGGCGGAGCCGGACGGCGCTTTCCAGAGCCTGGAGTTCGAGGACGGCAGCGAGTCCCTCGTCCGCGACGGCTTCCAGCGCGAGACACGGTCGGTCGTCACCGCCGGTGTGCTCGTCAAGGGCAAGGCCGCCGCACAGACCGATCTGACGGGGCACCTGTCCTCGAACTGGTCCCGCACCGAGTCGCACCGCATGACCTCCAGCGGGCGCCTGTTCAGCCGTACCAAGACGCCGGAACCGGCGCTGAAGCTCGAGGTCGAGGTCCGGCTGGAGTTCGACGTCTCCGCCGTGAGCGGCCCCTCCGGCAAGCACCTCGGCCCGGGCGCCGCCGACGGGGCGCGGGCCGGCCGGGTCGAGGTGTCGGCGAAGGTGCCCGTGGCCGTCGCCGAGGCGGATGTCCGCCCGTCGGCCGACACGCAGCACTACCTGCCGCCGGCCCGGGTCGAACAGACCCTTGCGCTGGGCGGCATGGACACCGTCCGCGACCTGTTCCTCGTCGACGCCGACGGCGTACGCGTCTCCGGCAGCCTGCACCAGGCACTCCTCGGCAGCGGTGCCGACCCGCACTCGCTGGAGGCGTACGGCAAGCGGGCCTTCGGCGACCGCTGGCCCGCGGTACGAGAGCTGGTCCTCGACCGCATCGGCTCCCTGGACTCCCTGCAGTACCGGCTCAAGGGCATGACGGCGGGCGAGGCGCTGGAGATCGACCTCGGTCCGGACGCCGGCAGCCTGCTGGTCACCGCCGAGGTGACGACGATGAAGCACCTGCGCAACACCGAGAAGACCGAGTTCAACACCGGCTCGGACGTCACCCGGGTCTACACCCACACGCGCAGCTCAGAGCACGGTGTACGGGCCACGATGCAGGTGCAGAGCGCCGACCTGCACGCCGGGCCGACCACGGTCACCGGCGTCGGGCACGGCGAGTTCGACCGCGAGGGCGCGCTGCTGGTGCAGGAGTCGGTCCGGACCGGTACCGCGGTCAAGATGAAGGTGCCCGGCGCCGTCTTCGACGGAGTGGCCACGCTCTCCTTCGTCCACCGCGCCGACCCCCTCGGCGCCCCGGCCCACGGCGCCCCGACGCCGGCCCACGGCGCCCCGTCCACCGCGAGCGCTCCGCACCCGGCGGTGGACACCCCGACCGGCGGACGGGCCCAGCTCGGCTTCCAGGTCCTGGTGGACGCAGCCGACGCCCGCCCGGTCGCCGAACCCGGCGCCTTCTCCGCCGCCACCCGGCCCCAGGGCCCGCGCCGGATGACGGCTCCCGCCCTCCAGGAAGGCGACCACGCATGGCGGCCCGCGGCCGGGGTGTGGGACGGACTGCCCTCCCACGCGGTCGTGCTCGACGTCCTCTCCGGTGAGGAACGTGCTCTGGGCGCCGCGCAGTCGCCCCGGCTCACCGACCTCGTGGACGGAGCCGGCCGCGAACACTTCGGCGCCGACTGGGCCGACGTACGCCCGGCCGCGCACGACATGGCCACCCGCGAACAGCTCGCGGCCACCCTGCCCCAGCTCACCCGGGGCACCACCGCCCGCAGCACCCCGCTGCCCACGCCCCTGCGCTCCAACGCACAGCTGAGTCTGAGCGGGCGCCTGGAGTCGCTGGAGTACGTGCGCACCCTCGACGCCGCCGAGATCAACCTGCTCAGCGATGTCGCGGACGAGACGGGAGGCCGTCTGGGTTCAGCCTTCGGGCATGGACAGTTGGCGCAGGGCGGCGTGCAGCCGGAGCTCGGCAGCGACTTCACCCTCGCCGTGCACGCCCCCGGCGGCGGCATCGCCCACCGGTCCCGCACCGCCGACGGGGTGTCCAGTGGGCACAGCAGCGTGGCCGCCGCCAAGTACCCCAAGCCGATGACGGTGTACATCGCCACGGTCGGCGTCGAGGCGCACATCGGACGTGTGGGGGAGAGCGCGACCCACGGCGGCCGAACCGACGTGCGGTTCGTCGTCGCCCTCCCGAAGAGCCACACACAGCGGTACGAGGTCACGAAGGAGGCCGCGGGCACCCAGGTGTTCCACCGCCCGAACACCGTCACGTCCACCCGCCCCGCGCCCGCTGGGACCGAGCTCAGCGTGCGGCCGCCGCTCCGGGTGGCCGACTCGGGGCGGATCGGCAACGGCGATGCCGTACTCGAACTGCCCGGCGACCAGGTCGTCAAGGAGCTCCGGCGGCAGCTCGCGGACACGTTCGGGGAACGCTGGGACCAGGTCGAGGGCGAGGTGGCGCAGTACTTCGACTCGATCGCCCTGCAGCCCAGGACCGCCGGTCTCACCGCGGGCGACACCTGGGGCGGCAGCTTCCGCGCCGGGCCGGTGACCGCCGACATCCGGATCACCGCGGCCGACGCCCGGATGACCGAATACCTGCGCGTCGAGAAGGACTTCGAGTTCGAACAGGGCACGGAGTCCGCCGCCGCAGCGTCCGTCCAGAAGGACTCGCATGCGCGGCGCACCCTGTGGGAGCGCGCCGGATTCAAGGCCCCGCACGTCACCTTCACGCTCGGCCATGTGCGCCACAAGGAGTCCGTCGCCGGTCACGGCACCGACGTCCGCGGCGGCGTCGTCGCCAAGAACAAGACCGTCGAACCGGCGGCCGTGTTCAAGGGCGAGGTGACCTACACCGTCGAGGCGAAGGTCTCCCACGCGCTGCCGGGCCGGGGCGGAGAGCGGACGTTCACGGTGACCAACGACGGCGAATTCGCCTTCCCCGTCCGTGACCTGCCCACCGACCCCACGACCGGCGCGGCCCTGCGGCCCGAGCAGTACCGCCGGGTTCCCGACCGCATCGCCGACTCGCTGCGGCTCGGCGCCGAGGACGTCGTCCTCGATGCCCGTCCGGTGCGCGGGGACGCGGCCGGAACCCGACTGGTGGAAGACGTACTACGGCAACTGGACCCGAACGGGCCGAAGTTGTTCGGCTCCGCCGCCGACTGGAAGACGGCCCGGGCCAAGCTCGCGGAGCGGCTGCCCGCCTCGGAGTTCCAGCGCCGGCTGAAGTCGATGATGGCCGGACAGCCGTGGGTCGTCCGGGTGAACGGCCGTGAGCTGGCCATCCGCGCCAGCGTGAAGGAGATGACCCACACCGCCGACACCAAGGCCACCGAGTTCAACTCGGCCACCGTGGGCGGCACGGGCGGCGGGCGCACGGAGAACGGACTGAACGGCCCGCAGATCACCTCCGACGGCACCAACGTGACCGTCGTCGGCACCTCCGACCCGATCGGCGGCTCACCCGCCGAGGTCTTCGGCGGCGGCACCCTCGCCCACACCACCCAGTCCGAGCACCTCGCCGACTCCTCCTCCGGCATCCGCTCCGCCGCCGGAACCAAGACCAAGGTGCCCGGCAGTGTCTACGACGGTGTGGCGCGGCTGCACTTCGAGGTCCGCGAACGGTGGCGGCCCTTCGGGCGCGGGGTCGACACCCATGTGCCGAAGCAGGCGATCGACCAGCAGATCAGCTTCAAGGGGCTGCGCGAGGACGTCGCCGACCGGCAGCGGGAGGTCGACGAGGCCTCGGCGGCCGGCCGGCCGCAGCGGGAGATCGATGCGCTGGAGACACGGCTCGACCAGGCCAAGGCCTCGTTCGACAAAGCGCTCACGGACCAGAGCACCCGCATCCGGGACGCCATCGACGCCCGCCGGACCGGCCGGGGGACGCTCGGCTTCGCCCCGATGACCAAGCGGACCTTCGGGGTGCGGGTACGCGGCGTCGGCGAGGCGGAGATCGGCTTCCAGGCCCTGCTCCCGAGTGCCGACACCGTCAAGGTTGCCGCACCCGACCGGGCCCGCTTCACGGCTCCCGAACTCGGCGTCGGACGGCCTCAGCCCCCCAAGCGGCCGGGTGTGGCCCCCGCACAGGTCGAGGTGCCCAGACCGCCGGAGTCGTTGCTGACGCACGGCATGTCCGACGGGCAGCTCGTCCGGGACCTGCCCGACGTCCAGTCCCTGCGGGGGCTGCTCGACAACGAGGGCAGCAAGGTGTTCGGCAGCGCCTGGTCGGACGTCACCCGGACCGGGCAGCGGCGCGGCGAGCTGGTGATGGGCGGCTTCACCAAGGACCGGCTGATGGCCGCGCTCCCGGAGCTGACCCGTGGGGGCGAGCTGCGCAGCGAGTCGTTCCGGGTGCACGGCCGTGAGGCATGGGTGTCGGTCAGGGCGGACCTGCTCGGCCTGACGCACGCGCGCCCCGAGCCCAGGGCCGAAGTCGCCCTCGCCGCCGAGAAGACCTATGTGTTCGGCCGACGCGACCTGCATTCGCGGCAGTTCTTCCTGCTGGGCCAGGCCGGCGCGGTCGCCGGCACCCTGGAGAGCAAGCTGGGAGCCGCGGTGACCTTCGGTGGCGGCTTCCGGCGCCGCACCCGCGGCGACCGGTTCACGGGCGGCCGCACCTTCACCAACGCCAAGATCCCGACGCCGCTCCAGCACTACGACGGCCACGTCGAGTTCACCTTCACCTTCCACCACGGCGGCACGCGCACCGAGGCCTCGGGTGTCGTCCCGGTCGGCGTCTCGGTGCCGTCGGCGCAGATCACCGAACGCGTCGTCGTCGACCAGGGCCATGTCTTCACCCGGCCGACGGAACAGGCCGCCGCCCGCCCCCTCGACAAGGGCAAACAGCCGGCCGCCGCCCGCCCCCTCGGCACGGGCAGACAGCCGGCCGAGTCCACCGTGGACGAGCACGAGGCCATCGACGCCGGCGCCGCACTCAGTGATGCCCGGCGGCTGCGGGCCGAGGCCGAGCGGGTGCTGAGCGAGCTGAAGGAGCGGCAGGACACCGGCGTGGGCGGCGTCGCCGACGGCGACGGCACCCGGCGAGCGCTGGCCCAGGCGCAGTTGGAGCGGGCCGAGGCCGCCGAGAACCTGGCGGAGGCCCACTGGTCCGAGGTGACAGGCGGCAGGCCGCTACCGGTCCCGGTCAGCCGTGAGGGGGCCGTGCCCGGGCTGGGCGGAGGCGCGCCGCACTGGTCACGGTCGCCGAGAGGCGGTGTGCCGTCCGGCTCCCCGGCCCCCGAGGGTTCCGTCGTGTCCGTCGAGCACATCCCGTCCGCCAGCCACGTCGTCTTCGACACCGACGACGGAGAGGGCTACGCCTTGGTCCCCGGCGGCCCCGACCTGACGGTGGCGCACTGGGTGAGCGACCCGGCGTCCGCCCACGGCCGGCCCGCCGACCCGGCCACCGGCCAGGAGGCGTACGCGGGGGACATCGCCGTACAGCGGCAGTTGCTGGACCAGGCGCTGACGGCCGCCGAGGGCACGTCCCAGCTGAAGAAGGTGCTGGAGCGACAGGCGACGTCGTTCGAGGAGGACGTCCGGCTGTTCCGCGTCCTGGAGGAGCGGACGTCGCTGCGGGAGCTGGCACCCGCTCAGCTCGTCACGGTCGTGCTCGCCGAACGGCGGGCCCTGCGCACTCTCTCGGCCGACTGGGACCGGCTGGCCGACAACCTGCTGAGCGCCCGAGGCAGTTGGCGCTGGGCCCGGTCCTATCCGCTCGACGAGGAGAACCTCGGCCCGGTCGTCCAGCGGGTGCACCGGCATCTGCTGGCCGACCTCTCGCTGACGGTCAACATCGATCTCGGGGCCCGGGTGGGCGACGGCACGCTGCTGGACGCGATGACCGGCGACGAGCGGCTGCTGCGCAACGTGTGGGAGGTCGTCCCCGGCTACTCGCGGTACTTCGAGCGGCGCGGCGCCGCCGAGGAGGCGATGGGCTACCCCGCGAGCGTCAAGCGGACCACCCACGCAGCCGGGATCTACCCGCCCAGGCCCGGCCTGGACGCCTGGGACGAGTCCTTCGCCCCGACCCCTGCGGACCGCGCGGACCTGCCGAACTACGCCGCCCTCACCTCACAGCACCGGCCGCGCGGCCTGGGCCTGTACGGCAACGCCGTCTTCCACCTCAAGCGCGAGCTGCTGGAGCGTGCCACGTTCACCCCCGGGGACAGCTTCAGCCCGGGGCGGCAGGGCGCCCGCAGCATCACCGGCTCCGGCAACCTGCTGCCGCTGCTGAACCACGGCCCCGACCGAGTGGTCCGGCTCGCCTTCGCCGAGGCGACCGGCTTCCGCTACGACGAGGAGTTCCGGCTGCTGCGGGACGCCGGGGAACTGGAGCGCCATCTCGTCGGGTTCTTCGAGGTCCAACTGCATGGCGGGGTGCGCTGGGAGGACGTGGAGCGGGTCGTGCTCGTCCGGGAGGGCGGTACGCCGGCGCACCAACAGCAGGCGCGGCTGGAGCAGTTCGCCCAGGAGGCGGGGCACGGGTTCACCGTCGAGATACTTGAGCCCGGAGCGGTCAGGCCGACCGCCCTCGCACCGGACACACTCACCGGGGATGGCACACTTGTGTCAGCACACACCGGTGCTGCCGCATCGGGCAATGTGTTCACATCGCACACTTCGGTGACGGAACCGACACCTTCCCGGGATAGGGTCGCCACCGAAACACATGCCACTGTCGAGGAGGCGGCCGTGCCGGTCAGGGAACCTGAGGCGGCAATAACGGCACACCCGGACCCGGCGGAGGCGTTCGAGGCCGTCCGGCAGCAGTTCCCCGACGCTCTGGTGCACACCGGACACTGGACGATGTGGGGCCACGACGGAGACACACCGCACACCTCGGCGTACGCCATCGAGAACGACGCGCTCGGGCTACGGGGTGTCTTCGTGCCGCCGACCGCGGACGGAGGGGTCGGAGCCTGGCACTGGCAGCTGCCCGGACACCGCGGGCCGGTGGCCGTGACGCCCCTGAAGCTGCCGACCTCGGCGACAGCGCACAGCGCCGCCCCCACGCCCGCCCCGATCACCGCCGACCCGGCGGACCCCCTCATGTCGGAGCTGGCGGCCGCGCCCTGGCGCGCCGGCCTGCACTGGCGCGCGGACGACGAGGAGCTGTACGTGTTCGGACCCGCAGGGGCGGAGCACCCCGCCGCCGTCTTCGCCGACGGACTGCGCCCGCCGGGCGACCACCTGGTCCACGTCGCGGCCCACGTCGGCACCGGCGACACCCCGGACAGTGCCTGGCTCACCGCCACCCGCACCATCGACTGGCTGCGCGCACAGGCCACGGCCGACCCGTCCCGCGGGGAGGCACTGCTCGCCCACTACGGCTGGCGGTACGACGTCGCCGCGCCGGGCGGGGTCGACGTCGCCGCGACGCTCGACCTGGCCGCACCCCACCCCGAGCGCGTCGAGGTGCTCTTCCCCGGTGGCGTGGACAGCCGCCACATCCGCGGCGCGCAGCAGTTGGAGGGCGGCCGACCGGTCGGGCGCTATCTGACCAACCCCGGGTTCGTGGAGCCCGGCACACACCCCACACCCACAGAGGGAACCGAGAAGTGAGTCCCGCCATCCATCACGTACGGCCGAACGCGCGCCGCGGCGCGTTCCGTACGGTCGCCGACGCGATACGTGCCGCGGACAACGAGGACGAGATCCGGATCGCCGCGGGCGAGTATCCCGAACGTCTGCTGATCGACCGCGCGGTGACGCTCGTCGCGGAGGACGGGCCCGGCACGGTACGGCTCACCCCGGTCGCCCCGGGGCTGCCCGCGCTGGAGGTGTCGGCCTCCGCGACGCTCAGCGGCCTCACCGTGCTGGGCGCGGACCCGTCCCGGCCGCTGGTGCTGGTGACGGCGGGTACCGCCGAGCTGCGGGAGTGCGACGTCGCCGGCGGCCGGGTGGAGGCCGTACGCACGGCCTCACTGCGGATCATCCGCAGCGTGATCCGGGAGGCGGAACTGGCCGGCGTGCACGCCGACACCAGCGGCGAACTGTGGTTGACCGGCACCCTCGTCACGAACGTCGAGGGCACCGGTGCCGTCGTGTCCGGCACCGCGACCGCCCACCTCACGGACTCGACCGTGCGCTCGGTCAGCGGCTCCGGCATTCGGGTGAGGGGCGAGGCCACGGCGGTCATCCGCCGTTGTGTCGTCGAAAGCACCGGACGCAACGGACTGCTCGTCGAGGAGCAGGCGTCCGTGGTGCTGGACGAGTGCCGGCTGAAGGATGCCGCCGCCGAAGCCGTACGCGTCCTGGGGTCCGCCCCTCGCGCGGAGGACGACGGGGGCGGCGGAGTGCGGATCACCGGCGGAGAGGTCACCGGGGCCGGTGCCGCCGGGATTCTCGCCGCCGGGACCGGGGACGTGCTGGTGTCGGCGTGTTCCGTCCGGGACAGCGGTGCGGCCGGGGTGTCGGCCGACGGCAGCGCACGGCTGGAACTGGTCGACTGCCGTATCAACGGCTCAGGCGCCTGCGGGGTGATCGTGCGCGGTTCCGCCCGCGCGGTCGTCACCGACACCACCGTGCGCGGCGCGGAGGGCAACGGCATCCTGGTCGGCGAGCGGGCCGAGGCCCGCATCACCGGCGGTACGGTGCGCGAGACCGCCTTCAGCGCCGTGCACGTCGGCGGTGAGGCCACGGCCGAACTCGTCGCCCTGCGCGTGGCCGACACCCCGGAGCACGGAATCGGCGCCGCCGAACGCGGCCGGCTGACGCTGGAGGACTGCCAGGCCGCCGACTGCGGACTGTCCGGGCTGCATCTCGACGGATACGCGGTGGCCACCGTCGACGGCATGACCGTACGACGCGGCCGTAACGGCGTGACCGCCCAGTCGCGTGGTGAGGTCCGCGTCCGGGACGTGCGGATCACCGATGTCGATCGCGCCGGACTGACCTGCGGCCCCGACAGCGCCCCCGAGTTCACCGACTGCCGGGTCAGCGGCGCGGGCACGGCCGGTGTCGTCGTCGCCGAGAAGGCGGCACCCACACTCCGCGACTGTGCGGTGTCCAACACCGTGGGCTCTGGACTGGTGGTCGCCCGGGACGGCGATCCCACGGTGCTGCGCCTGACCGTCAAGGACACCGGCAAGAACGGCCTGTTCGTCGGTGAGGGCGCGAAGGGCCGGTACGAGGAGTGCGTGCTGTCGGCCACCGCGTACCCGGCCGTCCATGTCGCCGCCGAGGCGCGGCCGGTGCTGCGCGACCTGCTGGTGACGGACACCGCCGAGGACCTCAGCGTGGACGAGGGTGCCGAGCCCGAGGTGACGGGCTGTGCCGCACGGGACGTGAAGAAGGCGGTGTGGCCGGCCCCCGGCACCTCCGCCCCGGGATCCGGCCAAGCCGTCGGTACGGCAAGGCTCGCGGTGGCGGGCCCGCAGGGGACAGCGGGCGGTACGGCCGAAGCGGGCGACGCCGAGAAGGACGTACCGGAGGAGAACCTCGAGGACCTGCTCGCTGAACTGGGCGTGCTCGTCGGCCTGGAGCGAGTCAAGAACGACGTCTCATCGCTGGTGAAGCTCATGCAGATGGTCCGGCGCCGGGAGGAGGCGGGGCTCGCGGCGCCCCCGCTCAGTCGGCACTTGGTCTTCGCCGGCAACCCGGGCACCGGCAAGACGACGGTGGCCCGGCTCTACGGCCGCATCCTCGCCGCGGTCGGCCTGCTCGCTCGCGGCCATCTCGTCGAGGCCGACCGGTCCTCCCTGGTCGGCGAATACGTCGGCCACACCGGCCCGAAGACCCAGCGGGTGTTCGAAGAGGCCATGGGGGGCGTCCTGTTCATCGACGAGGCGTACTCCCTGACCCCGGCCGCCGGTTCCAACGACTTCGGCCACGAGGCCATCGCCACCCTGGTGAAGCTCATGGAGGACCACCGGGACTCGGTCGTGGTCATCGTGGCCGGATACCCGGACGAGATGGAGCACTTCATCGACTCCAACCCCGGCCTCGCCTCCCGTTTCAGCCGCACCCTGCTCTTCGAGGACTACGACACACCCGAGCTGGTGAACATCGTCGAGCACCATGCCGAACGCCACCAGTACCGGCTGACGGACTCCGCCCGTGAGGCGCTCGTCGCGTACTTCGAGGCGACACCGCGCGGCGAACGGTTCGGCAACGGCCGTACCGCCCGCCAGACCTTCCAGGCCATGACCGAGCGCCAGGCGTACCGGGTGGCGGAGATGGCGGCTCCCGACGAGACCGACCTGATCACGCTGCGACCGCAGGACCTGCCCGAGTGGCCCTGACCCCGACCGCCCACGACCCCTGCATCCGGAGAGAGTTACATGACGACATCCTCCTCATCCGACGGGCCCCAGCCGCCGGGCCCGCAGTCGCCCTCGCCCGACGAGGAGCCCCTGCCGCCGACCGGTGAGACCCGGTCCATCAAGGAGACGCCGCTGGTGCGCCTCTCCTCCGGGACCTCGGTGCCCGGTGGTCGGTCCTTCGCGGCCGACTTCGCCCGCCGCCACTACTTCTCCGGCGCCCGGCTGCTCAAGCCCGGCCGCCGGGTGGCGATCGCGCTGGCCGGGGTGACCGGTCTGGCGGTCGTGGGCACCGGCGTGGTCGCCGGGATCGCGCGGCTCGGCGGCGACGACACCGCACAGGCCGCGGCCACCGTCCAGGCCACCGACAAGACGTCCAGCCCGTCGAAGGACCACCCTTCCGCGGACTCCACCCACCCCTCCAAGCAACCGTCGAGCAAACCCAAGGGGCACTCCTCGGCCAAGAAGGACGGCTCGTCGGCGCAGGACGCCGGTTCCGGGCTGCCGGTGGAAGCCGCCCCGCCGGGCGCAGGGAGCGGCGGCGGTGCCGGTGGTGGCGGCACCGCACAGGGCAGCGACACCGGAAGCGGTACGACGGGTTCCGGCACCCAGTCGACGCCGAAGCCGCCGAAGACGACCACCACGTCCGGCGGATTCACCGGCAAGCTCCTGTTCAATTTCTCCTCCAGCCGCTGCCTGGCCACCCAGGGCGGGTCACGGGCGGCCGGCACCCAGACGGTGCTCGCCGACTGTGACAGCAAGGACCCGTCGCAGGGCTGGACGTTCCCCTCCGACGGCACCATCCGCGACTTCGGCGGCACGATGTGCCTGGACGTCTCCGGCCTCGGCGACGGCGCCCTGGTACGGCTCGCGAACTGCTCCTCCTCGCGCGCCACGTACCAGAGGCTCGTCCTCAAGGGCTCCTACGACATCGTCGTCAACGCCAACCCGGATCTGTGCGTGGACGCCAAGGACAAGAACACCGCGGCCGGAACCGTCCTTCAGCTGTGGAGCTGCGCCGGCACCGCCAACCAGAAGTGGCGTACGGCCTGACGCGTCGTACGGCCATGGCGTCCTGGGTCGAGGACCTAGGACGCCATGGAGAACCGGTGCCGGGCGGAGAACTCGAGCAGGCGCTCCCGGTCCCGGGTGCCGAGATCGCCGCACGCGTGGACCACGACCCGTTCCAGGACGTTGGGCTCCAGCCGGCCGAGCAGGGTGTCCAGCGCGGGCCACAGGCAGTCGGCGAGCGGCCGGCCGGGCACTCCCAGGTCGACCGCGACGGCCTCCGCGACGGGCGGACGGAGCAGGGCGAGGAGGGGCGGCTCGGCGTCGCGCGGCCCTAGCCACAGACCGGCCGGGGTCACGACGGCCTTGCAGTCCGCGCAGTCCGCGCAGTCCGCGCAGTCCGCGCAGTCCGTGTGGTCCGTGTGGTCCGTGCAGTCCGTGAAGTGCATGCAGTCCGCGGGCACCTGCCATTCCGTCACCCGCGGGGACCGGACGCTCTCGGCACCCTCGGCACCCTCGGCACCCTCGGCGCTCGCGGGGGAGCAGACCACGGTGCGGGCGAAGGGGCGCCACGACGGTCGGCCGCGGGAGTCGGTCAGCCACAGCTCCACCGCCGCGCCGCCCGCCGAGGCGCCGTCCGGGGTGGAGCCGACCGGGGCCACCGGGGCGCCCACGGCCACGTGGACGTCGCTGTCCAGCAGGTCCGCCAGTTCCTCCCCGAGCCGCAGCAGCGGCTGCCCGTCCAGCGACAGCAACCGGAGTGCCGCGCGCACGGGTTCGGGCAGGGCGGCCATCACCACGGCGAGGACGGCGGCGGGCACCTGAGGGGAGGCGAGGATCAGCTGCGGCCGGTCGCGCTCCGGTGGGATCGTGTGCGGCCGGGTGTGAGCGGTGACGGGCGCCGGGCCCGCGGGCCGGACGGCGAGGCCGGACGGAACGGGCTCGACCACATGACCGGCCACCGTCTGCCGGCCCAGTCGCCGTACGGCCATCTCCCAGTCCGGGAGCGGCAGATGGCTGCTCACCCGCCGGGCTTCCGCACCGGGGGAGAAGTGCCACCAGCCGCCGGAGGCGCCCGGCAGGTCGGGGGAGAACAGGGTGCCGTCGGCGGTGACGAGCGCGGTGCCGGCCGCCGCCAGCACGTCCAGCCCCCACCGTTCGCAGATCAGCGCGGCCGCCGAGGGGTGTCCTCCGCTCTCGTGGGCGCCCGCGGACATCACCAGCGTCAGGAGCCGCACCTGCGCATCCCGGATCGAGTCCAGGCTCGGCGCCAACCACTCGCACAACGCCTCGGCACCGTCCTCGTGCAGCGGCGCGCCGACCACCACGAGGGCCTCGCCCGGGCGGGCGGGGGAGAGCCGTCCGGCGAGCTCGGTGAGCCAGTGCGGCGGCCGGGCCCCGTGGTGGACGAGGTGAATGCGGTCGCCGGCCCGCGAGACCGTCGGGGACGACGCGGTGTCGGGGTCGTGTTCGGTCACCGTATGGCTCCCACGGGGACGACGGCCGCATGTGAGCGTGCCGGATTCGGCTGCTGGCCGCACATGTGCAATGACGCATGTGAGTCTACGCGCAATACACACGTGTCCAAATTGTCGGCGCCACCGGGAATCGGGACCTGGGCGCAGGCGTTGCCGACGTGTGAGTGAAGACCCAGATCAGAGAGGCTCACCCCTATGAACTCCGTGACCGGAACCCTCGTGGACATCCCCACCGCCGACGGCCTCGCCGACGCGTATCTCACACACCCCGACGACATGGAGGCGCACCCGGGTGTGCTCATGTACCAGGACGCGTTCGGGGTGCGTCCGCATCTGACGGCCATGGCCGACCGGCTGGCGGCCGCAGGCTACACGGTGCTCGTCCCGAACGTCTTCTACCGGCACGGGCGTATCCCGGTCGTGGAGCTGCCCGAGTTCATCGACATGGCGGCCCGGCCGGACATCGTGGGGAAGGTCGTCCCACTGATGCAGGCGCTCACACCCGAGCTGACGGAACGTGACGCCGAGGCCTACCTCGGGTGGTTCGCGCAGTCGCCGCTGGTCACCGACGGGCCGGTGGGCATCACCGGGTACTGCATGGGGGCGCGGCTCGCGCTCTACACGGCGGGCACTCACCCCGACCGGGTCGCCGCGGCGGCCGGATTCCACGGCGGCGACCTCGCGAGCCAGGCACCCGACAGCCCCCACCTGCTGGCCGGCCGGATCACCGCCGAGCTGTACTTCGCGCACGCCGACGAGGACCCCTCGATGCCCGAGGAGCAGGTCCGCCGACTGGAGAAGGCGCTCGCCGACGCGGGGATCAGGCACCGGTGCGAGGTCTACGCGGGCGCCCATCACGGCTACACCCAGTCCGACACGGCGGCCTACAACCCGGAGGCGGCCGAGCGGCACTGGACGGAGCTGCTGGCCCTGTTCGGCCGCGTCCTCTGAGCAGCCTCTGCGCGAGGCTGCTCAGAGGACGCCTGGTGGGCGCCGGTCCTCGATGTGTCCCTTCTTGTCGATCTCGACCTGGAAGGGGATGCGCACGGAGGCGCCCCGGTTGGAGACGCCGTAGCTGAACTCGCTGAAGCGGGCGGTCTCGTGCTGCCCGGTCGGCCGGTGCTCGACGCCGGAGCCGTACTGGCGGATGTGCTCGGCGGGCTTGTCCCCACGGCCGAGTGCCTCGCATGCCGCGATGAACGCCACCCGCGGCGAGGAGCCCGGCGTGCTGACGATGTTCCCCGACACCGCCGAGGAGGCGGGCGCCCTGGGCGGCGAACACGGCGTCGAGGGCTGGGAGTACTACTGCGGCGCGCGCGGCTAC
>NZ_QFRX01000001.1:3387649-3403454 GCF_003143935.1 Streptomyces sp. Act143
CCTCACCTGGGACAGCGTCGACAAGATGGCCGCCAGCGACGTCTTCCGTGCCGTGCCCCTCATCGGGCCCCGGCCGGTCCTGCAGATCATCGGCGAGCGGGCGGTGACCGCCTGGATGGCGACCGAGGCCCACCAGGCCGTCACCGGCCCCAAGGAACTCCACCGCATCCCCGGGGCCAGCCACGTCGACCTCTACGACAAGCGCGAGTACATCGACCCCGCCGTCGACAAGCTCGCCGACTTCTTCACCGGCAACCTCACCAAGTGACCGACAGCGGGTCACTTCGCCTGCAAGGGCCCCGCGAAGGACTTGCGCAGGGACCCGGGGGCGGCGAGCGGCAGCAGGGCGGCGAGCACCTTGCCCTTGACCGTGCTGGGCTGCCGCGTCAGCTCGACGTCGACCCGGGTGCCCGCGCCCTCCGGGGTCATCCGGAAGACCCAGCCCCCGCCGGCGCCGAAGAGCTTGGAGTCGAGCGTGGTGATGGTGACCGTGTCACCGGCCGGCTCCCACTCGTAGCGGGCCCGCTCCCAGGCCGCGGCGGTCCCTTCGGTGACCTCGGCCCAGGTGTCGCCGAGGTCGTGGACCTCGAAGTGTGCGGCGTCGATCGTGGGCCATGCCTCGGCTCGCGCGGGGCTGAAGTCGGTCAATACCTGGAGCACGTCCTTCGGGGCGAGCCGGGAGACGAGGTGGAAGCGTACGACGGTCATGGGATGTCCTCACTGAGAAGCGGGCCGGGAAGGATGCGGGCCGAGAAGTAACCGTTCTGGCCGGTGACGAGAGGTTCCCAAAGGTGTGCGTCACCTGTCAAGATGGTTACTCTCGAAAGGTAGCCAGGTTCCAGCCAGGAGGGTCACGTGAGACATGTGTTTCCCTGCGGGACGCCCGCGCTCGACTTCGTGGGCACCTTGCAGGAGCGACGGACGCCGGCTCCGATCGAGCGGATCGGCTCGCCCGCACTGCTCGACTCCTGGTTCGTCGAGGCCGGGTTGCTGGACCGGCGGCCCGGATCGGACGGGTCCGACCTGCGCGCGGCGCTGGAACTGCGAGAAGCGATCTATGCGCTGCTCAAGGCCCGGCTCACCGCCCGCCCGCGGCCCGTCTGGGCAGTGATCGCGGTGAACCGGCAGGCCGCCGGGATGCCGGTGGTCATGCGCCTGGACGCCGCGGGGACGAGTCGTTCCGGGCGGGCCGCCCAGGCCCTCACCGAACTCGCCCGCGAGGCCGTCGAGATCCTTGCCGGGGAGGAAGCCACGCTGCTGCGGGAGTGCGGGCGCCCCGACTGCACCCACGTCTATCTCGACCGCTCCCGGGGCCGCCGCCGGGAGTGGTGCGCGATGCGTTCCTGCGGGAACCGCGTCAAGGCAGCCGCCCTGCGGGCACGCAGGCGGGCGTGACACCTGTAGGAGGGGGCGGTCTCCGTCGTACAGGTGTCACGCCCGCCTGCGCGAACCTGAGCCGAGCTTCTCTCAACCCCGGTTCTCGGCCTGGAACATCCTGCTCTGCTTCTCCAGGTCGGCGGTCAGGCCGATCAGCAGATCCTGCGTCACGGCGTCCGCCGGGCCGGTCACCTCGATGCGTTCCCGCACCCGCCCGATGACGGCGAAGAACGCCTCGACCAGGGCCTCCACGGCATCGACGTCCTTCGTCCACCCCGCCGCGATCGAGGGCAGTCCGCTGGTGGCGGCGATGGTGCCGGCCCGTCCGTCCGGGCTGACACCGAGCGCGGCGGCACGTTCGGCCACCGTGTCGGCGTACTCGCGCGCGGTGGTGACCACCTCGTCGAGCTGCAGATGGATGGAGCGGAATCGCGGCCCGTACAGGTTCCAGTGCGCCTGCTTGGCCACCAGGGACAGATCGAGCAGGTCGACCAGGGTCGCCTGGAGGGCGCTGCCCGCGATCTTGCGTTCCTGGTCCGGCAGTGGGCTGTTGATGACCGTCATGGGTATGCGGTTCCTTTCCTGATGGTCGCCTGTGCCGTCAGTCTGGAACCCGCTGTCACGCCCGGGATCAGTCGTTTGACTGTCGGGGCTGCGGCACGAGAACCTCCGTGGTGGGGAGCGACCCGGCCTCGGCGTCCAGCTTCGCCAACTCGCCCTCGCTCAGGTCTCGTTCGTCCAGCCAGGCGAGGCCGACGACGGCCCGCACCGTGCCGTGCGCGCCGCGCACCGGCAGGGCGACGGCGGCCTTGCCGTCCACGGCCCTGGCCCCCGGCTTGACCGTGCCGCTGTCGTCCTCCTTCAGATTGCAGGTCTGGATCGGCCGGTCCTGCTCCCAGGCGAGGCCCGCCATGCCCTTGCCGAGCGGTATGCGCGCGGTGATCTCCTGGACCTTGGGCGGGATGTTGTGCGCGGCCGTGATGTGCAGCAGGTCGTCACGCACCACATGAACCGTCCCGGCGACGGCCTCGTGGCGGTCGAGCAGATCGCGCAGCCAGACATTCGTCGACTCATCCAGCATGGTGGTCCTCGCCCTCCGGCAGGCCGAGGGTGCGGGCGATCTCCGGGACCTGCCCGGACCACGGAGTGGGCCTCATGGTGGCGCTGTCGAGGCGGACGACCGTACGGCTGCCGTGGGCGTATGTCACCTTTCCGTCGGCCGAACACACCCGGTAGCCCGCGGTGGCCGAGGTGGTGCCCAGGCGCTGCATCCACAGGTGTACGGCGTACTCGCCGATCCCCGCGATGGGACGGTCGTAGGTGATGTCGAACGTCTTGGCGGCGTTGAAGCCGTCCCCTTCGAGACCGCTCGTGCCGCCCACGCCCTTGCCCCGCCAGAACCACCCCCATGCCCGCTCGACCAGCACCTGGTAGTGACCGTTGTGCAGCAGGCCCATCGAGTCCAGGTCGTCGAAGTGGACGACCACGGGCATCAGAATGCCGACATCGGTGGCCGGTGTGTCGGCGGTGGTGTGGGAGGTGGCGGTCATCGTTGCTCCTAGGGTCGTGTCAGCTGTCCGCAGGCGAATATGTGTGAACACGTATCAGCGAGGATAGCTTCAGGCGTCGTCGCGGACGAACTCCGCGGCGCGCTCCGCGATCGCGTACACGGTCGCGTTGGTGTTGTTGGACGGGATCGACGGGATGACGGAACCGTCCGCCACGCGCAGCCCCTCCAGCCCCCGGACCCGCAGCGCGGAGTCCACCACGGAGACCTCGTCCTCGCCCAGCACACAGGTGCCCACGGGGTGGCAGTAGGACGTCACGGAGGTACGGGCGTACCAGGCAAGCGTCTCGGCGTCGGTGATGTCCGGACCGGGGGCGACCTCCTCGGCTCCCCAGGGACCCAACGCAGCGGACCGGGCGATCGCGCGCGCCGTCTTGATCCCGGACAGCACGACGCGGACGTCCCGCTCGTCGGTGAAGTAGCCCGGGTCCAGCACCGGCCGCGCGTACGGGTCGGCGGAGGTGATCCGCAGGGTGCCCCGGCTGTGGGGGCGGAGCGACGAGACCCCGATGGTGAAGCCGTTCTCCACGGGGGCGACCGCATTCGGGAACGGGACGTCGACGAAGAGGATCTGCAGGTCGGGGCCGTCGAGTTCGGGCGTGCTGCGCAGCAGACCGATGATCTCGCCGTGGTTGCCGCGCGGCTCGGGCACCGTGCGGCGGGCGCTGTGCACGAGGCTGACGCGCGGGTGGTCGTGCAGGTTGCGACCCACGCCGGGCAGCTCGTGGAAGAGCTCCACACCGGCCTTGCGCAGCTCCCACTCGGGGCCGATGCCCGAGCGCAGCAGCAGGTGGGCGGAGCCGATGGTGCCGGCGGTGAGGACGACCTCGCGTGCCGCCCGCACGGTGAAGACGCGGCCGCCGACGCCGAATTCGACTCCCGTGCAGCGCAGTCCGTCGAAGAGCAGCCGGTGGGCCGTCGCCCCGGTGACGACCTCGAGGTTGCGGCGGCCGAGAGCGGGGGTGAGGTAAGCGTCGGCGGCGCTCTGCCGGCGGCCGTCGACGATGTTCAGGTCGACCGGGGCGAAGCCCTCCTCGAGGCCGCCGCTGATGTCGTGCGCCCGGCGCTGTCCCGTCGCGATCGCACCGTCGAGACAGGCGAGTAGGACCTCGTTGGGCTCGGCTGCCGGCGCGACGATCAGTGGGCCGTCGACACCACGCCCAGGGGCGCCGCTGACGGCGGTCTCGGTGCGCTGAAAGTAGGGCAGGAGGTCGTCGAAGCTCCAGCCCTTGGCGCCGTGGTCGCCCCAGTCCGCGTAGCTGGTGTGGTGACCGCGGGCGAAAACCATGGCATTGATCGACGACGAACCCCCGAGTCCCTTGCCGCGCGGGAGCGGGACACGGGGGCCGGGCCCGTGGAGGGCGGAGCCGGAGTGCTGGGGGACGGTGACGTCGCCCCAGTTGGCCGACGTCCCGCCCAGGGCGGGCCAGGCCGGCGGGTAGGCCATGAGATCCGGCATGTCGGCCGTGGCGGCGCCGGCCTCCAGGAGCAGGACGCGGACATCGGCTTCTTCGGTGAGGCGGGCGGCGAGGACGCAGCCGGCCGATCCGCCGCCGACCACGATCACGTCGTACACCTGGTTCGCGACGCGCTCCGGGTCGGCGGGGGCCGGGGAACTTGCTGAGTACTGACGGTCCATGGCTACGAGGCTCCCTCGATGTTCATACGTGTGAGTTGGACGGTCGACGGGTCCGCTATCAAACGTATCACTGAACGGATCGCCGATACTCAGGCGTTGATATCGTCGATTCATGACGATGGAGACACGGGCGGAAACGGAACACCAAGGCCTGACAGTGCGGCAGAGGATCGTCCTGGCCGCCGCCAGGCTGCTGGAGGAAGACGGCCTGGAAGCAGTGTCGACCCGGGCCGTCGCCACCGCCGCCGACGTACCGGCACCGTCGATCTTCCGGCTCTTCGGTGACAAGGACGGGTTGCTGGAGGAGGTGGCGGACCACGGCTTCAAGCGCTATCTGGAAATGAAGGCCGAACTGCTCTCCGGCGACGATCCGGTCCAGGTGCTGCGGGACGCGTGGGATCTGCACATCCGCTTCGGGCTCGAACACCCCGGCTACTACGGGCTCGTCTACGGCCAGGTCCGCACCGGTCACCTGCCGCAGGTCGGACAGCGGGCCGTCACCGGCCTGCGCGGCATGATCACCCGGGTCGCCGCGGCCGGGCGGCTGCGGATGAGCATCGAGCGCGCCACCCAGGTCATGCACTCCGCCGGTGTGGGCACGATCATCACGCTGCTGAGTCTGCCTGAGGACATGCGGGACCTGCGGACCTCCGCAACCACCCGCGAGATGGTGATCGACACGCTGACGCTTCCGGCGCCAAAGGACGTCGGCGACGCCGCTCTGCCGAGCCGCGCCATGTCCCTGCGCACCGCACTCGACCAGGACGACACTGCGCCCCTCAGCCCCGGCGAGCGGGCCCTGCTGGGCGAATGGCTGGACCGGCTGGCGGACGGCGACTGAGGGATTCGGGGACAGCCGTCAGCCTGGGTCACGCTGCCGCAGCGCGTCCCGCAGGGCCACCCGGGAGGCGATGCCGAGCTTGGGATAGATCTGGTACAGGTGGGCGCCGACCGTGCGGTGGGAGATGAACAGGCGCTCGGCGATCTGCTTGTTGGTCAGGCCGGTCGCGGCGAGTTCCGCGATCTCCCGCTCCTGCGCGGTGAGCACGCCCCCGCTGCGGTCGTCCGGCTGCGGTACGGCCCGGCCGGCCGCCCGCAGTTCCTTGCGTGCCCGCTCGGCCCAGGCCGCGGAGTCCAGTTGCTGGAACGTCTTCAGCGCGGCCGTCAGCGGAGCTCTGCACTCGGACAACGCCCTTGTCCTGCGCAGCCATTCGCCCTGGGCCAACCGCACCCGCGCCAAGGAGAACGGCCATCGTTCCGCGTCCGGCGTGGCCAGCGCACGGGCGAACAGGCGGGCGGCCTCGCCGTCGTCGTCCGCGACGAGCGCCTCGGCACAGTCGGCCATCATGCCCAGCCGCGGGGAGAGCCCGGCGACGTTCGTCTCCCGCAGCGCCCGCACATGCGCGACGGCCGCCGCACGCCGGTCGGTGCGCACGGCGGCCTGTACCAGCTCGAAGAACACCCACGACGTGTGAGCGACGTACGGCGGGAACCGGCCCGCGGGGCTGATGGAGGTGAGCCGGCCGAACGCCGCGTCGAAGTCGCCGTCCGCGATGTCCGCGAGGGCATGGACGTGCAACGCGCAGTGCACGGCTTCCCGGATGCCGCGCGGCGCCGCCCAGTTGGTCATCGCGTCGGCGAGCGCGTGCGCGGTCTCGCTGTCACCCCGGGACGCGGTCACCAGCCCCTTGGTGTACTGGGAGAACCAGGTGCAGACCGCGTAGCCGGACCGCTCACACAGCGTCAGCCCCTCCTCGGACAGCTCCAGGACCTCGGTCCACCTGCCCCGGTGGTAGTCGTCCAGACACAGATGCAGCAGGGCGCCGATGTGCCGGCGCACCGCACCACCCTCGCGGCCCTGCCGGACCAGCCGCCACGCCGCCTCCCGCACCGCGGCCAGCCGGTCGGGGTACACGGCGGCCGTTCCCACGCGTACGACGCGCGCGGGATCGGTCTCCTGCAACGCGCCCTCGATGATCTCGTCCAGCTCCCGCAGCGTCGCGGCGTCGGCGTGTGCGGGGTCGCCCCAGGTGCGGGCGGCGACCAGCAGCAGCGGTGGGGGAGCGGGGCGCAGCCGCTTGACGGCCCGGTAGTAGGGCTCCCAAAGGCCTTCGTCGGCCCCGTAATTGCAGAGCAGCAGCAGGAAGTGCAGGGCGTCGATGAGCGCGGGGTCCTCGGCGTCGTAGCCGTGGTCGCCCTCCTCGATGGCGCCGACCAGGAGGCGGTGGGCGGTGGCGAGATCGCCGTCGCTGTTCAGCACGAGCTGCACGGCGGCGTTCGCGGAGTGCAGGGACATGCCCTGTCCGGGGTCCGCCCGTGAGGCGTCCGCGAGCAGCTCGGAGGCGCTGCGCAGGGCGCCGATCGCCTCGGCGCCCACATAGGCGGCCTCCGACAACCGGCGCGCCCGGTCGGTGTTCCGCGGGCTGAGGTCGGCGGCCCGCGTCAGCGCGGCGATCGCGGCGACGGCGTTCCCGCGGTCCAGGATGTGCCGCGCGGTGCGCTCCAGGAGGAGGGCCACCTCCTCGTCGGGCTGGAGGGTGGCCTCGCCGAGGTGCCAGGCCCGTTGCTCCGGCCTGTCGGCCGACACATCCGCCAGGGCGCGGTGCGCCGCTCGCCGGGCGCTGCTGGGGACCGCCTCGACCACGGCGGACATGATCAGCGGATGCCGGAACACCAGCCGGCGCGGGGACTCCGCCACTCCGACGAGCCCGTCCTCCTCGGCCGCGTCGAGGGCGCGCAGATCCGCCTCGCCGGTCCATTCCCGCGCGGCCGCCGACAGCACGCCGAGGTCGCCCGTGCCGTCGAGGGTGGCGAGCAGCAGCAGGTCGCGGGCCGCGGCGGGCAGGGCCTGGACCCGGGAGACGAACAACGACTGCAGGCGTTCGCTCAGCGGCAGCAAGGCCGGCAGGATCTCCCGGGCCCGGCGCTGGTCGGCGCGCAGCGCGCCGGGCAGTTCGAGCAGGGCCAGCGGATTGCCCTGCGCGGCCTCCAGCAGCCGTCGCCGCACCGGGAGCGCCAGATCGGGAAAGCGCTGGTCGACGAGGCGGGCGGCGGAGTCCTCGTCCAGGGCGAGCAGTTCGTACGAGGTGAGGCCGCCGGTGTCGAAGAAGCTGCCGACGCCGGTGCGGGAGGCGGCGAGGAACCGGATGCGCTCGCCGGAGAGCCTGCGGGCGACGAAACCGAAGACGGCCGCGCTGGCCCGGTCCACCCACGGCAGGTCGTCCACGATCAGCAGGACGGGGCCGTCCTCGGCCGCCGACCGCACCAGCGCCAGCGCGGCGTTGCACACGACCAGCCGCTTGGGGGGCCGCCCCGCGCCGAAACCCAGGGCGACACTGATGGCCTCCCGGCCGGCGGGGTCGAGTCGGTCGAGGGCGTCGTACAGCGGCAGCAGGATCTGGTTCAGTGCCGAGTAGCTGACGTCCGCCTCGAACTCGGCGCCCGCCGCCCGCAGCACACGTGTGCCGCTTTCGGTGGCCGCCCGGGCCACGGCGTCCAGCACCGCGGACTTGCCGACACCGGCGTCTCCGGACAGCAGCAGAGCGCTGCCGTCAGGTTGCTCGAACACGCCTAGGATATGACGCAGGTCACGTTCACGCCCCATCAGGTGGTCGATGGCACCGGCCTGCGCCGCGTCAGTGAACACAGGCAACATCCCTTCATCGGTGCCCGCCCATTGTAGGAGTGCGCAAGTCAGCACCGTGCGCTGTGCCGATCGGTGTATGTGTGAACCTTCCGCACAACCGGCCTCGTGTCCTCCATGACCGCCGTTGCACCCGGCAGGGCGTCCGGATCGAGGGATCAGAGATGGACACGCAGCAACAGACCCGATCGGACGGGGAACCGTACGAGCCGCACGGTCCGGGCGATCCGCACGAACTGGTCGTCATGGGACCGGAGTTCAAGGCGGACGCTCCCCGGCGCTTCGCGCGGCTGCGGGCCAGAGGGGCGATCCACCGGGCGCAGTTCTTCCCCGGCCTCACCGGTTGGATCGTCGTCGACTACGACCTCGCCCGTGAGGCGCTGACCCATCCGGCGTTGCTGAAGGACCCGGAGCCGGCCGCCGAGATGCTGGAGGCGGTGGGCTTCCTCGGGCACAAGCGCGGTACCGGGTTCGGCGGGCAGATGCTGGAGACGGACCCGCCCGAGCACACCCGGCTGCGCCGACTGGTGTCGGGAGCCTTCTCCCCGAAGCGGTCGGCGGCCATGGAACCGCGCATCGCCGAGATCGCGAACGAGCTCATCGACGCCATGCCGCCGTTCGGTGAGCTGGACCTCGTACAGTCCTTCACGGCGCCGCTGCCCGTCACGGTGATCGCCGAGCTGCTGGGCATCCCGGAGGCCGACCGGCAGGACTTCCGCCGCTGGACGGCCCTCGCCTTCCAGGTGGGCCACCCGGAGTACGCCACCGCGGTGGCGAGCCTGCACGGTTTCCTGCGCCAACTGGTCGAGGACAAGCGCCGAGCTCCCGGCGACGACCTGTTGTCGGCGCTCGTCGCCGTCCGTGACCAGGACGACGGCCGCCTTTCCGAGGACGAACTGGCCGGTACTGCGGCCCTGCTCGTCATCGCCGGCCACGAGACCACCGTCAACCTTCTGGGCAACTCCGTGCTGGCGCTGCTCCAGCACCCCGAACAGCTGCGGCTGCTGCGCGGCGACCTGGGGCTGCTGCCCGACGCGATCGAGGAGTTCCTGCGCTACGACACCTCCGTCGAGCGCACCACGAACCGGTACGCGGCCGAGGATCTGGAGCTCGGAGGGGTGCACATCCCCCGCGGTGGCATCGTTGCGGTGGCGCTCGCGTCGGCGAACCGTGCCGCCCCGCTGCCCGGCGGTGGCGACGCCGATGCGCTCGACATCACCCGTCCCGTCGCCCGCCATCTCGCCTTCGGGCACGGTATCCACCACTGCCTGGGCGCCCCGCTGGCCCGCCTGGAGGCCCGCGTCGCCCTGCACACTCTGCTCACCCGCGCCCCGCACCTGGAACTGGCGGTGCCGGCCGAGTCGCTGGACTGGTTCCCGGCCGGCATGGTGCGGGGCGTGCTGTCGCTGCCGGTGCGCTACCGCCTGAGGTGAGTCAGAAACCACGGAAAACGCCGTCCTCCCCGGCGGCGTCCACGAACTCCTCCCAGTCCATGTTGGTCATCGAGAGGTTGTTCTCGACGGCCGACAAGTGCGCTGCCGCGACCCGGAGTTCCTCGTGGCCCCGGGCGGGCGCAGCGTCGTCCTCGTCCGCCCTCATGACGGCCAGCAGAGGCATCTCCGGGTCCGTCACAGCCCTGCCGTCGGCCACGAACAGCAGCTCCTGGTCGACGCCGGCGAGCGCGACGAGCTGCTCGGCGGTCAGGTCGCGCCAGGCGCGGTCGTCGATGACGTGCACGTAGGCGACGAAACCGTCCTCGTTCGGCGAGCTCACCGCTGTGCGAAGTGCCTGCCAGGCCGTCTCGTCGGAGAAGTCGGTGCGGATCAGCAGCGTGTTCTCGCTCTGCGGCAGGCTCGGCGGGTTCGTCATCACTGGGCTCCTGGAGGCGTCGCAAGGGCCGGCCCTTTCCGTGGTCGGCATACGTGTGAACGTGCAGCCGGGTCCAGAGGTTCACGCCCATAAATCGTCACCGGCTTGACAGGTGACGCATCGGGGGCGCAAGCTGAGGGCGACCCCGGCTGACGGGGCCGTTCACGATCGACGAAGTGGAGGCTGGCCATGAGCCAGGAAGCCACGATGGACGCCGCCGCGGCGATCCGGCACGCACGCTTCGGCAAGCTGCCCGAGCGCATCCGGTACGAGCAGATGACGGAAGTGGTGCAGTCCGAGCCGAGCGGCGCGGTGAAGGCCTCGCCCGACGACCCGGCCGCGTACCACACCTTCTCCTGTCTCGCCCTCGACCTGGGGCTGTAGCCGGTACCCGGTCCTGCGCGCGAGCCGGGAGCCGTAGGTGCCCGTGAGCCCGCACCCCGTCACGGGGTGCGGGCTCACGTCGTATGAAACCGGCATATCCGGCAGTCGTCCGACCCAGCCGCCCCCGCTCCGGTCATCCGACCCACGCAGTCATTCGACGGATGTGTGCGTAATGCATGTTCCCGAAACTGATCAGGTACGTGCTCACACCCGACGAAAGGCAACCCGCATGCCCACCTTCGCCGACCACGTCATCGCCTCGCTGAAGGCCTCCGGCGTGCACCGCCTCTACGGTCTGCCCGGTGACTCGCTCAACGGGCTGACGGACGCCATCCGCCGGCACGACGGCGTCGACTGGGTACATGTGCGCCACGAGGAGAGCGCGGCCCTCGCGGCGGCGGCCGAGGCCGGGCTGACCGGCGAGCTCGCCGTCTGCGTCGGCAGCTGCGGCCCGGGCAACCTGCACCTCATCAACGGCCTCTTCGACGCCCAGCGCAGCCGGGTCCCGGTCCTCGCCATCGCCGCCCAGATCCCCGGCAGCGAGATCGGCTCCGGCTACTTCCAGGAGACCCGCCCGCAGGAGCTGTTCGCCGACTGCAGCGTCTACGCCGAGGTCGTCACCAGCGCGGAGACCGGCCCGCGCATCCTGGAGACGGCCATGCGCGCGGCCGTCGAACGCAGGGGAGTGGCGGTCGTGGTCGTCCCCGGCGAGAACTTCCTCGCCAAGACCGGCCGGGACCTCGCCCCCACCGTCGTACGGCCCGCCCGGACCGTCGTCCGCCCGGACGACGAGGCGCTCGCCGAGGCCGCCGAGCTGCTCAACGACGCGCAGCGGGTCACCATCCTCGCCGGCGCGGGCGCCGCCGGCGCCCACGACGACCTGGTCCGGCTCGCCGAGACCCTCAAGGCCCCGGTCGTGCACGCGCTGCGCGGCAAGGAGTACGTCGAGTACGACAACCCCTACGACGTCGGCATGACCGGCCTGCTCGGGTTCGCCTCCGGCTACAAGGCGATCGAGGAGGCGGACACCCTGCTGATGCTGGGCACCGACTTCCCCTACCGGCAGTTCTATCCGCAGGGCGCCAAGGTGATCCAGCTCGACCTGCGCGGCGAGCAGATCGGCCGCCGCACCCGGGTCGACCTGCCGCTGGTCGGCAGCGTCCGGGACACCCTGCCCGCGCTGCTGCCGCTGCTGTCGGTGAAGACCGCCAAGGCCGCCCGCGACCACCTCGGCCAGGCGCGCGCCCACTACGCCCGCACCCGCAAGTCCCTGGACGCGCTCGCCGTCAACGACCGCGAACGCACCCCGATCCACCCCCAGTTCGTGGCGCGCACCCTCGACCGGCTTGCCGCCGAGGACGCCGTCTTCACCGTCGACGTCGGCTCCCCGGTGGTGTGGGCGGCCCGCTATCTGTCCTTCAACGGGCGCCGGCGGCTGATCGGGTCGTTCAACCACGGCACGATGGCCAACGCGCTGCCGCACGCCGTCGGCGCCCAGGCGGCGTACCCGGGCCGGCAGGTCGTCTCGCTGTCCGGCGACGGCGGACTGACCATGCTGCTCGGCGAGTTGTTCACCCTGCGGCAGAACCGGCTGCCCGCGAAGATCGTCGTCTTCAACAACGGGTCGCTCAATTTCGTGGAACTGGAGATGAAGGCCGCCGGCATCGTGAACTACGCGACCGAGCTGGACAATCCGCAGCTCGCCGAGGTCGCCGCCGCGATCGGGCTGTGGGCCCGCCGGGTCGAGCGGCCCGGCGACCTGGAGGAGGCGCTCAAGGGCGCCTTCGCCCACGAGGGTCCGGCGCTCGTCGAAGTCATGACGGCACGGCAGGAACTGTCCGTGCCGCCCGCGGTCTCGGTGGAGCAGGCCAAGGGTTTCACCCTCTACGCGATCCGCACGATCCTCTCCGGCCGCGGCGAGGAACTGCTCGATCTGGTGACCACCAACGTGGCCCGCCGGATCCTGCGCTGACCCGGCGCACCCCCGAGAAACCTGCCCGGACCGACGGGCGACCGCATGGTTGCCCCAAGCAATGAAGGGCACACCCGACAGGAGAAACCTGTGGCCGACAAAGCCCAGTACGAGGAACTGACGCGCCAACTGAGCGCCGTCGGCGCCGTACGACGACAGCTCGACCGGAACCTCCCCGGCGGCTGCTCCAGCGGCACCGCCGTGGTGCTGGCGCTGCTCGACCGCGAGGGCGACCTGCGCATCGGCAGGCTCGCGGAACTGCTCGCCGTCGACATGTCGGTCACCAGCCGCCATGTGACCCACCTGGCCGGACGGGGCTGGATCGACCGCAGCCCCGACCCCGCCGACCGGCGCTCGCGCATCCTGCGCCTCACCCCCGAGGGCCGGGACCGGCTCGCCGAACTCTCCGACCGCGCCGCCGAGTTGCTCGCCCTGCGGCTGAGCGACTGGAGCGACGACGACGTCGGCCGGCTGACGTCGCTGCTGACCCGGCTCCGTGCCAGCTTCGACGACACCCCCACCCGTACCCCCGCAGTCACCTTGTAAGGACGAGATACCCCATGACAACCACCCACAGGGCCGGCGCACCAGCCGACCAGGCACAGGTGGCGGACGACGCCGTACCGATGACCCACCCGCAGATCATGCGGGCGCTGTCGGGACTGCTGCTCGGCCTGTTCGCCGCCATCCTGTCCTCGACCGTCGTCACCAACGCGCTGCCCAGGATCATCGGCGACCTCGGCGGCGGGCAGAGCGCCTACACCTGGGTCGTGACCTCGTCCCTGCTGGCGGTCACCGCCTCCACGCCGCTGTGGGGCAAGCTTGCGGACCAGTTCAGCAAGAAGATCCTGGTCCAGTCGGCGCTGATCGTCTACGCCGCCGGGTCGCTGCTCGCCGGTCTCTCACAGAATCCCGCGACGCTGATCACCGCACGGGTGGTCCAGGGCCTGGGCGGCGGCGGTCTGTCCGCGCTGTCGCAGGTCGTCCTGGCGGCGATGATCGCCCCGCGGCAGCGGGGCCGCTACTCCGGCTACCTCGGCGCGACCTTCGCCGTCGCCACCGTCGGCGGCCCGCTCCTCGGCGGCGTCATCACCGATACCAGCTGGCTCGGCTGGCGGTGGTGCCTGTTCGTCGGCATCCCGTTCGCGATCGTCGCCCTGGTCGTGCTCCAGCGGACGCTGAACCTGCCGGTGACCAAGCGGCAGGTCAAGGTCGACTGGGCCGGCGCCTTCTTCGTCACCGCGTCCGTGTGCACCCTGCTGATCTGGGTCACCTTCGCCGACGACAAGTACGCCTGGCTGTCCTGGCAGACGTACACGCTGGTCGGCGCCTCCATCGTGCTGGCGCTGATCTTCCTGTTCGTCGAGACGAAGGCCAGCGAACCGATCATCCCGCTGCGGCTCTTCCGCAACCGCACCATCAGCCTCGCCTCCCTCGCCTCGCTGTTCGCCGGCGTCGCCCTGTTCTCGGGCACCGTCTTCTTCAGCCAGTACTTCCAGCTGGCCCGCGGTGACTCCCCGACCAAGTCCGGCCTGATGACGATCCCGTTCATCGCGGGCCTGTTCATCGCTTCCACGGTCTCCGGCCGGATCATCACCCGCACCGGCCGGTGGAAGTCCTGGCTGCTGGCGGGCGGTGTGCTGCTGACGGCCGGCCTGGCGCTGCTGGGCATGCTCCGCTACGACACCTCGTACGTGTTCATCGCACTGTGCATGGCGCTGATGGGCCTCGGCGTCGGCATGACCCTGCAGAACCTGGTGCTGTGCACGCAGAACCAGGTGTCCCCGGCCGACCTGGGCGCCGCCTCCTCCACGGTCACCTTCTTCCGGTCCCTCGGCGGCGCGGTGGGTGTCTCGGTGCTCGGCTCGGTCCTCACCACCCGGATCGGCCACTATGCGCGCGAGACCATCACCCAGCTCGCCCCGCAGGACCGGGCGACCGCGGCGAAGACCTCCGGCGGCGGCGAACTGCCCGACCTGGCCCTGCTCCCGGCCCCGGTCCGCACCTGGCTGGAGGGCGCCTACGGCCACGCGATCGGCGACGTCTTCATGTACGTCGCCCCGATCGCCCTGCTGTCCTTCCTGGTGACCCTCTTCATCAAGGAGGTCCCGCTGCGCGCCTCCAGCGGCCTGGTCCAGGCGGCGGCCGGCAGGAAGGCCACGGCACCGGCTGCGGAGGCCGCCGCGGTCACGGACGCCACGGACACCGACGGCCCCGCGGAGACCTCCGCCCCCGTCGACGGCCCCCGCTCCCACCGGAGGCGGAACTCCTGACCCCGGACGCGGGATCGCCGTACGACGGGCCTCGGTCAGTCCGTCGTACGGCGATCCTCTCGCGCACTCGCGACGTGCGGGTCGCAGGGGCCGGAGGTCGGGGGTACGGCGCTCAGGACGCTGCGCCCGCCGGAGTCCTGGACCGGCCAGGCGTCGCACAGGTGGCCGCCGTCGGCCAGGTGCCCGCGCAGGACGAGGAACCGCTGGTCGTCGTGGCGCACCAGAGTCAGCCGCAGGTCGGTGGCGGGGACGGCGAAGAGTTCGGTGAAGTAGCGGCTCGCATAGCCGGGGCCCGCCGTGCCGGGCGCGAACAGGCGCTGGAAGGAGGCGGCGTCCTGCCGGTGCACGGCCGTCGCGGCGTCGGCACGCAGCGCTTCGGGGTCGGGAGCGGCGGGGGCGGCGGGGCTGTGCTGGGTCGCCAGACACCAGCAGACCACGGTCAGCCACACACAGATCGCGCCGAGCACCGACCAGGTCCAGCGGATCCTCGGCGCACGCGGCATGTCACAGCTCCAGCGGTCCGGCCCCGGAGGGCTCGGGAAACGGTGTCGCCGGGCGCCATCCCTCACAGAGACGCCCGGTGACACCTGCCGCGACCCGCGTTGTCCCCAGCGGGCCGCGGCGCTCCGGGAGGCCACGTCATATGTTTCTCGCTGCGGGCAGCTTGTTCGATGGAGTGCACCCCAGGTTTCCCTCTCCGGGGGCGTGGGGCTTCCCCTACGGGTGGCGTGCGGTCCCCGCTCACTCGCTGGTGGGGGGCCTTTTTGCCGGAGCGCGACATAACCGTAGGGCTCCCCCTATGGTTTCGCCGGGAGGGGGTTCGGCATGCTGGGAGCATGTCCATCAACATCGTCGTCGTCGACGACGACCCCGGGTTCCGCCGCATCGCCGCGACGCTGCTGACGGCGCGGGGCCTGCGTGTCGTGGCGGAGTCCCAGGACGGCGCCTCGGCGCTGGCCGCGGTGCGGGACCACCGTCCCGACGGGCTGCTGCTCGACCTGCACCTGCCCGACACCGACGGGCTCACCGTGGCGCGCCGGCTCAGCGAGCAGGAGGACCGGCCGAAGATCGTGCTGACCTC
>NZ_QFRX01000001.1:3403476-3423380 GCF_003143935.1 Streptomyces sp. Act143
ACCTGAAGAGCCTGTTCACCCCCACAGCACCCTGACACCCCACGACCCGCGGCCCGACCGCGGCCCTACGGCTTCGCCTTCAGACGGCGGGCTCCCGACGGGGTGATCGCGCACAGCACGACCCCCAGCCCGAGCAGCGCGACGGTGATGGTGTGCAGGCCGCCGTCCGTGGCCCGGTCGCCGAAGGACAGGCTGATCAGGCTCGACGACAGCACGGCGCCCAGGTAGGTGAAGGTGCGCATGAGCCCGGCCGCGACGCCCACGGCCTCGGCGGGCGCCTGCTGGTACACCGCGGCCTGGTTCCCGATCACCCCCAGGCCGGAGACGACCCCGAACACCATGGTGATCAGTACCAGGGCCCAGACCGGTGTGGTCGAGGTGAACAGCAGCAGCCCGACCGGACCGACGACCGCGGCGGCGGCGGTGCAGTACAGGGCGGGACGCACCAGGTTACGCCGGGCGAAGGGGAGGGAGACCAGGGCGGCGAACACCGACATCGGCAGGATCAGCAGACCCACGCCGATCGCTGACAGCCCCCGCGTCTCCTGCAACCACTGTGTGAGGCCGTACAGGATGCAGTAGTTGAGCAGGAAGGTCAGGCACACCCGCAGATAGGTGGCGCTCAGCGCCTTGTTCCCGGCGAGCATGCGCACGTCGACGAACGGGTCGCCGGTCCTGCGCTCCCACAGGACGAGGGCGGCGAGCAGCACGACGGTGAGCGCGCCCAGCGCCCAGCGCGGGTGGTGCAGGTCGTTGAGGAAGAACAGCAGGGAGGCGATGGTGCCCGCGAACAGCACCATGCCGGGGACATCCAGCGGGGACGGGGCCGCGCCGGCCGCGGTCCGCTCGGCGCGCGGCGGGTCGCGCGGCACCCAGGCGAGGGTCATCAGCACCCCGAGCAGCACCAGGGGGACGTTGATGAAGAAGGTGATCCGCCATCCGGCGGCGGCGGCCAGCAGCCCGCCCAGCGGCAGCCCGAGGGCCGAGGTGACCTGGGCGGCGATCGCCAGGGCGCCCAGGGTGCCGCCCGGCGGCGCTGCCTCGTGCTGGGCCGCCCACCTGCGGACGATCACCATCGCCGTCGGGTAGCCGGCCGAGGTGCCCACGCCGAGGATGACGCGGGCGGCCACCAGGGTCGGCAGGTTGGGTGCCACGGTGCCCAGTGCGCCGCCGATCCCGACCAGGACGAGTCCGGTCACGAAGACGCGGCGCGGACCGAGGCGTTCGGCCAGCCGTCCCATGGTGGGCTGCCCGATGGCGCTGGCCAGGTACAGGGTCGACACCAGCCAGATGGTGGACGCCGCCCCGGCGTGGAAGGTGTGCCCGATGGCGATGAGTGTCGTGGCGATGATCGAGCTGTTGATCGGGTTCAGGGACGAGCCGAGCATCAACGGGAGGGTGAACCGCCAGCCAGGGCCCGCGACCTCGCGGGTGTGGCCCCGCGGCACTGTTTCACATATCTCCATGACTTCAATAATACAGGCAACCTGAACAGGTTGCCTGTATATGTAGATGTGAGGGAGCCATGGATCTTCAGGCAGCCTGTATGGTTCTGACGTGGACCCCGAAGAAGCCTCGGAAGAAGCCCTTACGGCAGACCTCGCACTCGGCCTCGTGCGCGCGATGGACCGCCTGCGCGGCCGCATCCGGTCGGAGAGCGGCATGCACGCGGGCCCCTGGAGCCGCAGTCAACTGGCCGCTCTGCACCGGGTGGCGGCCGGGCCGCCCATGACCACGAGCGACCTCGCCGCGGCCGAGTACATGAAGCCCCAGTCGATGGCGCAGACCCTCGCCGTACTGGAGAAGCAGGGACTCGTCAGCAGGGCGCCCGACCCCGGCGACGGCCGCCGCGTCCTCTTCTCGGCCACCCGGCGTGGCCAGGACGAGGTGGAGCAGTGGCTCCAGGCACGCGAGGCATGGCTCACCGAGGCCATCGACGGCACCCTCACCGGCGTGGAACGGACCGCTCTGGGCGTCCTCGTGACCATCCTCGAACGCCTCGCCGACTCCGACGTCACGTCGTCGACCCGCCGGGGACCGGCCGACGTCCCGGGCGAGGCGCATCGGAGGCGGCCCTAGGAGCCTAGTCAAATGACGTATGCCTGGCCGAGAACCGCCTGCCAGAGTTCTTCTCAGCGGCGGACTGCGGCGGACAAGTCGCCCGGCCGGGGGGAAGGACATGCGCGATGACGGCGATCGCTGAAACCTGGGAAAGCGTCCTCGAAGCCTGGGGCAGCGTCTTCGACGTCGTACGACAGCCCGTCTGGGCCGTGGACGCCGCGCACATCGTGCGGTATGCGAACCCCGCGGCGGCCGAGGCGACGGGCCGCGCACACCCTTCCGACCTGCTGGGCCGCGACGGCCGTCCGGTCGCCGCGCCCGCCGGCCCCGGAGCACCCGGACCAGGACCCGCCGGCCCTGCCGGCCCCGCCGCTCCTGCCACCGCACCGCGGGGCGAGGGCGCGCTCGCCCGTGCCGACGGCTCGCTGCTGCCGGTCCGCTGGACGCGGGTGCTGCTGCCCGGAGCGGGCGGCGACGCAGCGCTGTACCTCTTCCAGACATTCGCCGAGCCCGCCCCCCGCGACCTGTGCCGGCACACCCCCGAGGCACCGCTCCGGCTCCTCGCGCACCGGCAGGCGGAACGGGAGCGCCAGTACGCCGGGACCCTCCAGTACGGGGTCCAGGAACGCCTGGTCAGGGCTCTGCTCGGGCTCAACATGGCGCGACAGGAGCTGGGCGCGGCCCCGTCCCCGGGGGCCGATCTGCTGCACGACGCGGTACGCGACACCGAGGAGGCGCTGGCCGGCGTGCGGGAGGTCACCGACGCCCTGTGCCCCGGCGCCCTGCGGGCCGGCGGACTGCCCGCGGCGCTCGCCGCCCTCGCCCGGCGCCACCCAGGACGGCTGACCGTCTCCGGCACCCTGTCCGGACGGCTGCCGCGGCTGGTCGAGACACACGCGTATCTCCTGGTCGCGGAAGCCGTCGAGCGGGCCCTGGACCACGGCGGGGCCGACCATGTCCAGGTGACCGCCGACCTGGACCCCCACCTGCTGCTCACCGTCACCGACGACGGAGCACCGCCCGTGACTCCGCCCGACCTGGCGGCCCTGAGCGCCCTGACCGAACGGGCCGCGAGCCTGGACGGCACCCTGACCGCACACCACACCCCCGGCACCGGCACCACTCTCACCGCGACCGTCCCCCTGGGACCGCCTGAGGACGCTACGGGCGCCTGAGCACGAGGTATTGGCGCGGCCCCTGGCCCGAGCCGGGCCGGACCGGCCTCAGTCCCGCAGCGGGATCTGGATCAGGATGGTGGTGCCGCCGCCCGGCGGGGAGTCGATGGACAGCTTGCCGTCGAAGGCCGCCACCCGGTCCGTCAGGCCGGTCACGCCGCTGCCGGCCGTCTCCTTGCCCACGCCGCCGATGCCGTCGTCGGCGACCTTGATGCGCAGGGCGTCCCCGAACTCGATGGACACGTCGATCCGGGACGCCTCGGCGTGCTTGACGGCGTTCGTCACCGCCTCGGCCACGAGGAAGTACGCGTTGGACTCGACGGTGGAGGAGATCCGCCGCTCGTCCTTGGTCTCGACGACGGTGGGCACCGGGCAGCGGGACGCGAGGTCGTTGACCGCCGCCACCAGCCCCTTCACCGTCAGCACCAGCGGGTAGATGCCCGACGCCAGTTCGCGCAGCTCGTTGATGGCGGTCTGCGCGTTGTCGATCGACTGGTCCAGCAGGTCCGCCGTCGCCGCCTCGCTCTCGGGCAGCATCTCCCGCGCGAGCCGCAGCCCGATCATCAGGCTCACCAGGCGCTGCTGCGCCCCGTCGTGCAGGTCGCGGGCGGTGCGCCGGTGCACGGCCTCGGTGCTCTCCATGATCCGGCGGCGGCTGTCCTGGAGCGAGGCGGCCATGCTGTTGAAGGAGCTGCCCAGCGCGCCGATCTCCGCCACCTTGCTGGGCGGGATCCGCATGCTCAGGTCACCGCCCGCCAGTTCCTGCGCCGCGGCGGCGGCCCCGCGCACCGGCCGGACCACCGCGCGGTGCTGGAGGATCGTGAAGACGGCCACGAGCGCCATCGACGCCGCGAGCCCGAGGGCCGCCGCGAGCACCGCCTGGTGGCTGTTGGTGCCGGCGGCGTCGGTGCGCTCGGCGAGCTGGGCGCGTTCGTCCGCCATGTACCGGCCGAACTGGTCCCGCAGGGCGTCGATGCGTTCCTTGCCCTCGGTGGTCGTCTTCAGGGAGGACGCGGCGGGGTCGTCCCGCCGGACCATCTCGACCAGCGGGATCGAGTAGTCCGTCAGGAAGGACTCGACGCCCCGGGTGATCTGCTCCGCGGCACGCCGCTGCTCCGGGGACGTGGCGCTCCCGGTGAACCGCCGCGCCTCCGCGGGCAGCTCGGAACGGGCCTGCCGCCACGGCTGGAGAAACGTTTCGTGCTTGGTGATCACAAAGCCCCGCTGGCCGGTCTCGAGGTCCAGGAGCAGCCGCTCCATGGTTCCGGCCTCGACGAGTGCGGTACGGGAGGCCCGGCGGGCGGAGGTGGAGCTGTTGGCGTCGGAGATCGCCCACAGCAGGACCGCGAACGCCACGCCGAGCAGCAGGGCGAGCAGGCCGCTCGCCGCGACCGTGAGGCTCGTCAGCCCCAGCCGCCGCCCTCTGTACTCCTGCTGCGCGTTCATGCCCCGCCTACCGATGGAAAGAATCCGGACACCCTGCCGGATGCAATGTATCTCCAGCCAGGGGGTAGGTGTGTATCGATTGCACACACACCACCCCGATCTCTCAAGCGGTAAAAATACGTTTGATGGGATTTGCACCCTTTATGTAGATACCCTACCGGTGATGTCCCAGCGTTCTCATGTGCAGCCGAGGGAGAGGCAGACCGTCATGGCAGTGGAGCGGCTCGAAGTGGTGACCATCCCGGTGTCCGATGTCGAACGGGCGAAGGAGTTCTACGCGCGAATCGGCTGGCGGCTGGACCGGACACCGCCCACCAAGGTGCAGTTCACCCCGCCCGGTTCCGCGTGCTCGGTCCAGTTCGGCACCGGCCTGACCACCGCTGTGCCCGGCTCGGCGCAGAACATGTACCTGTGCGTCCACGACATCGTCGCCACCCGGGACCGGCTGACCGCCCTCGGCGTCGAGGTCGGCGACTACTACCACACCGGCGGGCCGGCTCCGCATCCCGGGCTGCACCCCGAACGGGAGAGCTACCGCTCGCACTTCCCGTTCAAGGACCCGGACGGCAACACCTGGCTGGTGCAGGAGGTCACCACCCGGCTGCCCGGCCGTGTCGACGCCCCGACGGCGGCCTTCACCTCCACCGACGCCCTTGCGCAGGCCCTTCAGCGCGCGGCGGCGGCCCACACCGAGTACCTGGAGCGCACGGGCGAGGACGACGAGAAGTGGGCCCAGTGGTACGCCGAGTACCTCATGAACGAGCAGTGAGCCGCCGGTCGCACCGGGGTGCCGCACCGTAGCGGGGCGATCGGGCCGGTGCCCGCGGCAGGACCGGCCCGCCCCGGCGGCCGACACACACTTTCGGACACATTCGTGTGAACGGTGAAGGCCGTCCGCCTCGTGTCAGTCACGTCAGGTTTCGACGCCCGTCGCCTGTTCCCGCGCCGCTTCGCGCGGGCGCGCCACGGGATGCTCCGCGTGTGTGAGTGAGGTTGCGATCAAGATGAGTGCGGATATGTCTGATGCGGCGGCCCTGCGGCTGAGCCCGCAGCGGGTGGCGGCGCTGCGGGACGCTGTCACGGGTCCGGTGCTGGAGCCGGGCCAGGACGGCTACGAGGCCGAGTGCGCCACGTTCAACCTGGTCTGCCCCCTGCGGCCGGCCGTCGTGGTCGGCGCGAGCAGTGAGCAGGACGTCGTCGCGGCGGTCCGCTTCGCCGCCCGCCACGGCCTGCCGGTCGCGGTGAAGTCCGCCGCCCACCAGGTGGTCTCCGCGGCCGAGGGCGCGCTGCTGATCACGACGGGGCGGATGAAGCGCATGTCCGTCGACGCGCAGAACGGCACCGTACGCGTCGAGGCCGGCGTGCGCTGGAGCGAGGTGCTGCCCCGCGCCGCGGAGGCCGGCCTGGCCCCGGTCGCCGGTTCGGCCCCCGAGGTCGGCGTCGTCGGCTACACGCTCGGCGGCGGCCAGAGCCCGCTGCTGGGCCGCAAGTACGGCTACGCCTCCGACCACGTGCGCCGACTGAACGTCGTCACCGCGGACGGCGAGCTGCGCCGGGTCACCCCGCAGAGCGACCCCGACCTGTACTGGGCGCTCCTGGGCGGCAAGGGCAACTTCGGCGTCGTCACCGAGATCGAGTTCGACGCGTTCCCGGTCTCCCGCTTCTACGGCGGCGGCATCTACTTCGCGGGCGAGCACCTGGAGCAGGTCCTCGACGCCTGGCGTGTTTGGCTGCCCACGGTGGGGGAGGACATGACCTCCTCCCTCGCCATCCAGCGGCTGCCCGATCTCCCCGGCCTGCCGGACCCGCTGCGCGGCGCCTTCGTGGTCCACCTGCGGATCGGCTACCTCGGTACGGCGGCCGACGGCGAGCGGCTCATCGATCCGCTGCGGGACGCGGCGCCGGCCCTGCTCGACCTGGTGGGGGAGAAGCCGTTCGCCGGCATCGGGGAGATCCACTTGGACCCCGTCGACCCGATGCCGTACTACGACCGCAGTCTCAGCCTGGAGGAGTTCTCCGGGAAGACGGCGCAGACGCTCGTGGAGCTGACCGGCCCGGATTCGGGGTGTTCCCTGGTGAGCGTCGAGATACGGGCGCTCGGCGGCGCCTTCGACCGGGAGCCGGAGTTCCCCAACTCGGTGCCCAGCCGGGGCCTTCCGTACGTCGTCTTCGGGTTCGCGGTGGGAGCACCGCACCAGGCGGACGAGTTGCGGGCCGAGCTGACGCGGGTCTTCGACGGCCTGGCGCCCTGGGCGGCCGAGCGCAGCCTGGTGAACTTCCTCTCGCCGGACGAGGCGACCGACAGCGCGGGGGTGCGGGAGGTGTACGGGACGCAGCGCTACGAGCGGCTGGCCGTTCTGAAGACGACGTACGACCCGGCCAACGTGTTCCGCTTCAACTACAACATCACACCCGCCTGATCGAACCTCGGCCCCGTGCGCCGCGGCGTCCTGCCGTGGCGCACGGGGCCGAGGTGTGAGCTGTCGTAGCTCACCTTCGGGTCGGCCTGGAACGAGGCGGCGAGTTCGGCCGTGGTCACCGGGCCGGTGGTGCCGAGACCCGGGAGGGCGCGGCGCGGAAGATCGCGCCGCGCCCTCCCTCATGGGCTGAACGGTGGTGCCCCCGGGCGTGGTTCACACCGATGCGGTGACTCAGGCGGCCGCGAGCTGGGTGCCTGCGGGTTCCTCCGCCGTCGGCGCAGCGTGCAGCGGGGCGAGCGCGTGGAGCAGCGCCGTCATGGCCCGGTTCAGCGGTACGTCGATCCCGTAGAGGTCGGCGTACCGGACCACCGCCCCGTTGAGCGCCTCCCACTCCAGGGAGTTGCCGGAGAGCCGGTCGTACAGCATCGACGTGCCGTTGCCGTCGCTGAACTCCTCCATGAACGCCAGCGTCTGGAGCACGTCCGCGCCGGTGAGCCGGGCCCCGACGGCCTCGGCCACCACCTGGGTCTCGCGCATCAGGCCCTCGGCGAGGTCACGGATCATGCGGTCGCCCATCACCTCCATCCGGCGCAGGGTGAGCGCGGTCAAGGGGTTCACCGCGGCGTTGAGCATCAGCTTGCGCCACGCGGCCGTGAGCAGGTCCTGCTGCGGGCGGATGTCCGTGCCGCTGCCCTGGAAGAGCCGGGTCAGCCGGTCCGCCGCGGGGCCCGCGGGGACGTCGAGGCTGTTTCCGTAGCCGTGCCGGATGTGGCCCGGCGCCAGCCGCTCGGCCTGGATGTACACCAGGGCCGGCAGGACAGTCGTCTTCGGGACCAAGGCCTGCACGTCATCGGTCTGCTCCACGCCGTTGCGCAGGACGACGACGGTGGTGTGCTCGTCGCACAGGGCGGCCAGCCAGCGGGCCGTGCCGGCGGTGTCGAAGGCCTTCACCGCCAGCAGGACCCAGTCCACCGGCCGCACGTCCGCCGGGTCGGTGACCACGGTCACCGGCACGTGTTCCGTACCGCCGGAGGTCTCTATCACCAGTTCGTCGAACGGGGTCCGGACACAGAGCGAGACGTCGTGTCCGGCTCGGTGCAGGGCCGACGCGAACACGCCGCCGACCGCTCCGGCACCGACCACGGCCACAGACTGCCGGGTGTTGCCCTCGCCTGTCAGGGTCATGGGATTCTCCTCATCGTGAGTCAGCGGGGCCGGCGTCGCAGGGGTGTGCGGGAGGCTCCGCGGCAGCATCAACACGCGCCCGTCTCACCCATTGGTTCACACGTGTGAGATTCACGGCAGGTGTTTCAGATACGTGTTACTCCAGTGTGCCTCGCCCGGTGAACAAACGGCGTCGTCGGTGAACCCGTGGTGTCCCCGTATCCGTGTGAAGAGCGGCAGGCTCCCGTCACGGCCGGGGCGGGAGCAGGGCGGCCGTGCCGACTGGTGCGCATCCGGGCGGCCACCCACCGGGCTCTCCCCGGCCTCGCTGTGGGGGCGAGAAAGGAAAAGAGAGCCCGGGACTGCCGTCCTGCGCCGATCGTTGGAGCGACGGGGGACATTCACATACCCGACAAGGTGAGGGAGTTGCAGTGACGGATCTCGCGGCCGCGGTGGAATCGGTGGCACAGCTGTCCACGGTCTGGCGCGCCATGGTGCTCGACCGCGACGAGCAGGCCGACGTACGCGACCTGCCGGGCATCGCCGTCCGCTGGGCCGACTGCCGCTTCGCCTTCTGGAACGCGATCACCCTCAACGAGGTGGGAGTCGACCCGGAGCTCCTGGAGAAGCGCCTGGCCCAGGCCGCGGACATCATGCGGTCGAAGCAACGGCCCGGCTTCCTGTGGCTGTTCGAGGACCTGCTCGCCGACGACGCCGGCGCCGCCCTCGACGCGGCGGCACAACGCGCGGGCCTCGTGCACGCCTTTCCCGGCACCGGCATGGCCGGCGACCTGCTGCCCATCCCGGAGCCCCACCACCCCGACCTCACCTTCCAGCGGGTCACCACCGGCGAACAGCTCACGGCCTACGCCGACATCAACTCCCGCGCCTACGGCTTCGATCTGGCGGACGGCCGCGACGGACTCGCCGGCTCCGCGCTGTGGAAGCGGGACGTGTACGCCTACCTGGCCCTGCGCAACGGCACCCCGGTCGCGTGCGCCGCGACCGTCGAGGCGCAGGGCAGGCTGTTCGTGATCCTCGTCGCCACCGAGCCGGGCCAGCAGCGCCGCGGCTACGGCGAGGCGGTGACCCGCAAGGCCCTGTACGAGGGCGCCCGCGCCACCGGCCTGACCCGGGCCACCCTGCACGCCACCGTCGCAGGCGCCCCCGTGTACCCGAGGATCGGCTTCGAACCGAACTCCCCGATGCGCTTCTACACCCTGGCGAGCTGACTCATGAGCACCCGCACAAACTCCCACCAGCTGTCCGAGTGCGTCGAGGAACTCCTCGCCCCCGGCGGCCCGTTGCCCATCGTCACCGCGGGCCGCCCCGTCCTGCGCGGCGTCGCCGAACCGTACGACGGCCAGCTCGACGACGCTCTGTTGCAGCGTTTCGTGGCCGCGCTGCGCACGACGATGCTCGACGCTCCGGGCGTGGGCCTGGCCGCACCCCAGGTCGGCGTCCCGCTGAGCATCGCCGTGGTGGAGGACCGGGCACGCGGCCCCCGCGAGGCACTTGAGGCACGCGGCCGTACGCCCCTGCCCTTCCGGGTGCTGCTGAACCCCTCCTACGAACCGGAGGGCGACACCCTCGCCGCGTTCTTCGAGGGCTGTCTGAGCGTGCCGGGCTGGCAGGCCGTGGTGGCCCGGCACGCCCGGGTGCGGCTGCGCGGCCAGGACGAGCACGGGCAGGCGGTCGACGAGGTGTTCACCGGCTGGCCCGCCCGCATCGTCCAGCACGAGACCGACCACCTCAACGGCACGCTCTACCTGGACGTGGCCCAGCCGCGCTCGCTGTCCACGAACGAGGCGGTCGCCGAGCTCTGGTCCCAGCCCACCCCCGGGACGGCCGCCCGGGAGCTCGGGTTCCCGGTGCCGTGACGGTTCGCGCCGTGCGGAGTTATACGCCCGACTCCACCGTCAACTGACTGATGTGCACCGTTTGTCCGGCAATGCAGGCTGACGGCAGCCGACGCCTCCGGCGTGTCCGACACGGAGAGAGGACCTGGCGTGACACCGGTCGAGCAGCAGCGTTCCCTGAAGAGCAGCAACCCGATCCTGGCCTGGCCGCAGTTCGAGCGGCGGGGCGGCCAGAAGACGGTGGCCAGAGACCCGCGCGCGGGCATCGCCGTCGTACAAGGCCGGAGCGCCACGGGCCAGGACCTCGACCAGGCCCATGAGAACGACACCGGCCCGCTGCCCCTCACGGTCGGCGACCTGATGACGATGGCCGACGTTCTGCCCCGCTGGCTGGCCGGACTCGGGGTGACGGCCCTCGCCGTCACCCTGTCCTGGATCTTGCTGCCCCACCTGCCCGTGGGCATGGCCGCCGCCTACGCCATCGCCGGCGGCGCCGGACTGTCGGCCGCGGTACTGGTGGTCGTGCAGTGCCGCCGCAAGCGGCCGTCGCCGACCCTGGCCCTGACGTTCGCCGCGTTGCAGGGCATATGTCTCGGGGTTCTCTCGGCCACGGCCTTCAGCCGCCTCGCCCCGGGCCTGCTCGTCCAGACCGTCCTGGGGACGATGGCGACCTCCGCCGGAGTCCTCCTCGCCTACCGGCTGCGCTGGATGCGCGTGCACCGGCGGCGGTACGGCTTCGTCGCCGCCGTGGTGTGCGCCCTGTGCTTCCTGGCCCTCGCGGACACGGCCCTGTTCCCGCTCATGGGCGCCGAGGGCCTGGGTGTGCGCTCCCCGGGCCTCGGCATCCTGATGGGCCTGGTCGGCGTAGCCCTCGCGGTGTCCTTCCTGCCCCTGCACCTGCGCAAGGTCGAGGGCGCTGTCACCCACGGCGCCCCCCGCGACCAGCGCTGGCCGGCCGCGTTCGGGCTCACCCTGAGCCTGACCTGGCTGTATGTGGAGATGGTCAGGCTGCTGACCCTCTACCCCGCCGAGGACTTCTACTGATCCGCCGGCCCGGCCCCCGGGCACAGTCCCCGCATCAGGACCTCGAAGAGCCGCGTCTCCCGGTCCCGGTCCTGATCGCCGCCGTCCGCACTGATGCGCCACAGGGGACCGAGCAGCGTGAGCACGTCCTCGGCCGTCGTCCCGGCGGCGATGGTCCCGGCCGCCGCATTGGCGTCCACCAGCGCCGACAGGGCGTCCAGCAACGGCCGGTACGCCTCCCGGCACGGCTCCGTCAGCACCCCGCCGGCTCCGCGCATCGCCTCGGCGAACTCCGGCGCGCACCGGCCGACGTACAGCAGGCGCCGCAGCCAGGCGCACAGCCCGTGCTGCGGGGACAGAGTGGTCAGCAGGCCGGGTACGGCGGTCACCAGCTCCTCGACCTCTTCCCCGTACACCTGGAGCACCAGGCACTCCCGGCTGGGGAAGTGGCGGTAGAGGGTGCCCTGGCCCACGCCCGCCCGGCGCGCGATGGACTTCAGCGAGGTGTCGCCGGGGCCGGCGAGCACCTCAGCCGCCGCCTCGAGGATGCGCAAACGGTTGGACAGTGCGTCCGATCTCATCGATGCTCCGGTCTTCTCCGCGGGATACACACATTTCATGTGACCTCACCGAGACACGTATTCTGATGGGAACTTACACCGACATGTCCGCCGGAGCCCGGCGGACACATGTCACTCATGAGCAGAAGGCCATCGAAACCCATGTCCCATGACACCGCCGCTCCCTGCGCCGCCCCGGAGCGGCACCTGTCCGCCATGGAGCGGCTCACCTCGCTGACCGCCGGCCTCGGCGCGGACCTCGACCAGGGCGCCTGGGTCCCTGGACCGCTGGAACGGACGCTGGCGGGGCGCCTGCTGGTGGCCTGCGCCGGAGACGGTCAGTTCACCCCGGACCGGCTGCGCGAAACCCTCTGGGAGGGCAGCGTCGCCCTGGCGTACGCCGGAGGGGGCCGCCTCGCCGGCCTGCTGGCCGGGCTGCACGAGGTGACCTCGCACGCCGCCCCCCACGCCGTGCGCCATCCCGTGCTGTCCGAGGCCGCACGCCTGCTGGAGCGCACGGCCGCCGGCATACCCCGGCAGGACGACGACGTGTTCTGAGTCGCGCCCGCAGTCAGATGACGGATGTGCTTCCCCTCCGGCTCGGCGAAGCTACACGCCACGAAGCACACAACGGGCTTCACACCACGAAGCACGCACCGGGCGCGGAGGGGGAGAGAACATGACGAGACACGACAGGTTCAGCCGACCGGGCGGCGGCCCCGCACAGGCCACGACGTCACCGTCCGGACCGCGGCCCGGCGGCCACCGTCCGGCCCGGCCCGCCCTCAGCCTCGTGCCGGGCACCCGAGGGGACGCCCCGGTCGAACTGTCCACGCTGACCCGGCAGCCCATGCCCGCCGACGTCCGGGGCGCGATCGTCACCCCCGTGCGCGGCGCCCTCATGGCCACCTGGATGCCGCTGGACGGCCCCTCCCGTATCCCGCAGGGCCGGGTCCTGCTGGCCTGGACGCCCGCGGGCGGCGACCGTACCGACGTCACGGCCCATCTGGGCCTCGCCGGCGCTCAGGTGCTGCTCGCGGTCTGGCCGGGCCTGCGCGGCGACTGGTCCGGGGTGGTCCGGCCCACCGTCGCCGAGGTGACAGAGCTGCACGCCGCGCTCCGCCTGGCCACGGTGGTCCTGGACCGTCTGACCGACTGAGCCCCGGCGGCGAGAGGCTCTACGCCTCCTCGTTCACCCAGCTCATCAGCTTGCGCAGCTGCTTGCCGGTGGTCTCCAGCAGCAGTTCGGAGTCCTGCCGCTTGTACTCGTCGTACTTCTTCAGACCGCCGTGGTACTCCGCCATCCAGCTCTTGGCGAACGAGCCGTCCTGGATCTCCGCGAGGATCTTCCTCATCTCCGCCTTGGTGGCGTCGGTGACGATCCGGGGACCGGTGACGTAGTCACCCCACTCGGCGGTCTCGGAGATCGACCAGCGCATCTTCTCCAGGCCGCCCTCGTACATCAGGTCCACGATCAGCTTCATCTCGTGCAGGCACTCGAAGTAGGCGATCTCCGGCTGGTACCCGGCCTCGGTCAGCGTCTCGAAACCGGCCTTGACCAGTGCGGTCGTACCGCCGCACAGCACCGCCTGCTCACCGAACAGGTCGGTCTCGGTCTCCTCGGTGAACGTCGTCTCGATGACGCCGGCGCGGGTGCCACCGATGCCCTTGGCGTACGACAGCGCCAGCGCGAGGGCGCCGCCGGAGGGGTTCTGCTCGACGGCGACGAGACAGGGCACGCCGCGGCCCTCCTCGTACTGACGACGGACGAGGTGGCCCGGACCCTTGGGGGCGACCATGCACACGTCGACACCGGCCGGGGCCTTGACGAAGCCGAAGCGGACGTTGAAGCCGTGGCTGAAGAACAGCGCGTCGCCGTCCTTCAGGTTCGGGGCGATGTGCTGCTCGTAGACCTCGCCCTGGAGCGGGTCCGGGATGAGCATCATGACCACGTCGGCCTCGGCGGTGGCCTCGGCCACCGTCAGCACGCGCAGGCCCTCCTCCTCGGCCTTCGCCCGGGACTTGGAACCCTCGTGCAGACCGACGCGGACGTCGACGCCCGAGTCGCGCAGCGACAGCGCGTGGGCGTGGCCCTGGCTGCCGTAGCCGATGACCGCGACCTTGCGGTTCTGGATGACGGACAGGTCGGCGTCGGCGTCGTAGAACATCTTGGCCATGGGGGGCGTCTCCTTGCTTGGTGTGACAGCCGTGTGTGAGTCACACGTGTGAATAGGTGGTGGTGCGGTGGGTGCGGCCGGCGAGGGAGGGGTGCAGGCCGCGGAAGAAGTCGGTGAGGAGCTCCAGCGTGCGGTCCGGCTCCTCGAAGGTCGCCGCGTGCCCGCCTCGTACGGCGGCCAGCCGCGCCCCGGGCATGCCGTCCGCGAGCTCCACCGAGTGCTTCGGTGACACGAACCGGTCCCCGGCGGCCGCCACGACCAGCGTGGGAGCCGTGACCGTGGCAAGGTCCTCGCGGACGTCGACGTCGAGGGTCAAGGCGATCTGCCGGGCGGTGCCGGCCGCGGCCGTCAGCAGCCGGGTGGCCAGGTACTGGGCCGTCTCCGGGGTGCGGGCGGCCAGATAGTCCTCGGAGAAGGCCAGCATGGTCAGGAAGGAGCGCAGCTTGTCGTCATGGCGGGCGAGCAACGACGCCCAGGTCTCCAGCCGGAGCCACAACGAGGTGTGGGGCCGGGCGAAGCCGGACAGGGTGAGGAGGCCGCGCACCCGTTCGGGATGCCGGGCGGCGACCTTGATGGCGACGGCCGCACCGAGCGAGGGGCCGGCGATCACGAAGTCGCTCAGCCCGGCCCGCTCGGCCGTCGCCACCACCTGCTCGGCCACGGCGTCGAGCGTCAGACGGCCTACGGGCAGCGCGCTGCGCCCGGACCCGGGAAGGTCAATGAGGACGACGGTGTGGTCGGCCGCGAGGCCGGCGAGCAGCGTCTCCCAGGTCAGGGCCGCGGTGCCGCCGACACCGGGCAGGAGCACCAGACCGGGCCCGCTGCCGTGGACGTCGTACGCGAGCATGCGCCACCTTTCTCACACGTTCCTCGGGAACATGAGCCGCACGAGCTGCATCACAGCTGCATGAGCTTCCCTAGGAGCACGAGAGAGGGCGGCGCGCGGGTTCACCTGTGCCTTGCCTATGAGGTCCTGTTCCTCGCCGCGTCCGGTGTCGCGGACTCCGCGGTCCAGGAGGTGAGGATGCGCAGCGCGTCGTGGGAGGGGCTGCCGGATTCGGCGGTCAGGACCATCAGGCGCTGGCCGGAGCCGTCGGACGCGGCCCAGGTGTCGCAGTCGAGGGTGAGGTCGCCGACCAAGGGGTGGCGGTAGTGCTTGGTGCCGTAGGTGGCGCTGTTGACGTGGTGTTCGGCCCACCAGGTACGGAAGTCGGTGTCCCGGATGGTCAGTTCGCCGACGAGGGCGGCGAGGTCCGGGTCGTCGGGGTCGGCGGCGGCCTCCATGCGCAGCGCGGCGACCGCGTCCCGGGCGTCGTGGGCCCACTCGCGGTGCATGCCGCGGATCGCGGGGTCGGTGAACATCAGGCGCAGGTAGTTGCGCCGGGCGGCCGGTACGGCGGCGAAGTCGGTGTAGAGGGCCGTGGCGGCGGCGTTCCAGGCCAGGATGTCCAGGCGCCTGCCGAGGACGAGGGCGGGGGCGTGGGGGAGCTGGGCGAGCAGGCGGCGCATGGGGGGCCGTACCCGCTGGACGGGGCGGCGACGGCGGGGCCGGTCGTCGGAGCGGCCGGCGAGTTCGTACAGGTAGCGCTCCTCGTCCTCGTCCAGGCGCAGGGCGCGGGCCAGGGTGGCCAGGACGGGGGCGGAGGCGCGGACGCGGCCCTGTTCGAGGCGGGTGTAGTAGTCCACGCTGATCGCGGCGAGGGCGGCGACCTCCTCACGGCGCAGCCCGGCGACCCGGCGGGCGGAGTCCGTGGCGGGCAGGCCGCAGTCGCGCGGGTCCAGCTGCGCTCTGCGGGCCTTGAGGAACGCACCGAGGGCGCGGGGGGCGGAGGGTGAGGCCATGGGTCCATTCTCCTGCGGTCCGCACACCCGCGGAGCCGGCACAGGTGTGACGTGGCCCGAGGACGGCGGGGTGTGGTGCCCCGCCGTCCTTCGAGGGGGTCAGCGAACGGTGGCGCGGGCGGCCCGCTCGATCACGTCGGCCACCAGGCGGGGGTGGGAGACGGCGACCGAGTGGGAGGCGGCGACCTCGGTGGTGTGCGCGTGGGCGCGCTTGGCCATGAAGCGCTGCACGGCCGGCGGGATGTTGAGGTCCTCGGTGGTGATGATGTCCCAGCTGGGGATGGTCTTCCAGGCGGCGGTGGTGGCCTTCTCCTCCAGCGCGGACTGCGCGATGGGCCGCTGCTCGGCGGCCATCAGGGCGGCCTGCTTCGGAGCCACGTCGGCGGCGAACTGGTGGCGGAACTTGTCCTGCTGGATGTACAGGTCGGTGACCGAGGAACCGTCGGTCTGCTGGTAGGTGACCGGGTCCAGGGTGCCGGGGAGGGTGGAGCCCGGGTACTTGTTGGTCAGCTCCAGGGCGCTCTCGCCGGGGGCGGGCAGGAAGGCGGCGACGTAGACCAGCGCCTTGACGTCGGGGTCGTTGGTGGCGGCCTCGCTGATGACGTTGCCGCCGTAGGAGTGGCCGACGACGATCTTCGGTCCCTTGATGTGGTCCAGGAGCGAGCGCAGGGCGGCGGCGTCGGAGGCCGGGCCGCGCAGCGGGTTGGCGGCGGCGACGACCGGGTAGCCGTCGGCCTTCAGGCGCGAGATGACGCCGTTCCAGCTGGAGGCGTCGGCGAAGGCGCCGTGCTCCAGGACGACGGTGGGCTTGGGGTGCTTGCCGGCGTTCGCGGCCTCGGCCGTCTCGGTCGCGCCGTTGGCGGTGCCGCTGAGGGCGAAGGCGCCGAGGGCGACCCCCGCGGCGGCCGTCGCCACCGCTCCCATGGCCAGCCGCTTGCGTCCACCCTTGATGCTCATCATGACGAACCCCTCTCAGGAATTTTTATCGGTGACTGCGGTGTTTCGGCCTTGCAAGGTTCGTCACCGCTTTGACTGGTGACGAATCTGTCATGCAGTGCGTCACCTGTCAAGACGGTGACGCGAGTGTGGAGGTTTCCGGCCCGCCGACGTGCGAGCCTTGAGACCTGCGCGAACGAGCGCGAAGAGAAGCGACGGAAAGGTGAGGTGCCATGAGCGACGCCGAGGAGAGGGCGCTACTGGCGGGCGGCTGCTTCTGGGGCATGCAGGAGCTGATCCGGGCCCTGCCCGGGGTGAAGGACACCCGGGTCGGCTACAGCGGTGACAACGACAAGCCCAACGCCACCTACCGCGACCACGGAAACCACGCGGAGTCGATCGAGATCACCTTCGACCCCGAGGTCACCGACTACCGCACGATCCTGGAGTACTTCTTCCAGATCCACGACCCGAGCACGAGGAACCGCCAGGGCAACGACATCGGCGCCAGCTACCGCTCGGCGATCTTCTACTACGACGACGAACAGCGCCGCGTCGCCGAGGACACCATTGCCGACGTGAACGCCTCCGGGCTGTGGCCGGGACCGGTGGTGACAGAGGTGGTGCCGGCCGGCCCGTTCTGGGAGGCCGAACCGGAGCACCAGGACTACCTCCAGCGCTACCCGGACGGCTACACCTGCCACTTCCCGCGCCCCAACTGGCGCCTGCCCAAGCGCGCCGAGGCGTGACCCGCGGTGCGGCGGGGGACGGTGCTCACCTTTCCCCGCCGCACCACCCGTGTACTACTTCGCCCAGGGGTCCCGCACGATGATGTCCGCCAGCGCCGAGGCGCACCCGGACAGCATCCGCTCGCCCTTCTCAGGACTGGCGACCCGGGCGTCGCCCGCCACCCCCGACTCGGTGATCCGGTCGAAGGACACGGCCATGTACACCGGCTCGGTGGACTCCGCCGGCAGGGTGATCCGCGGCCCGTGCGCCTCCACCAGGTGCTCGGACCGGATCAGGTCCGGGTGGGCGGCCATCATCATGGACGTCTCACCCTCGCACGCGTGCATCAGACCGTCCTGCGTCTCCAGGGTGTCCCGCACCACCTCCCGCCCGGCGCCGAAATAGCTGGCGAACGCGATCGGCGTCGCCAGCTCCGCGGTCAGCTCGGTGGTGAGGGCGTTGAGGGCGGTCATGTTCCCGCCGTGCCCGTTGACGATGAGGATGCGTGAGAAACCCGCCCGGATCACGGAGCGGCAGATGTCACGCAGCAGCGCGTGCAAGGTGGGCAGGCTCAGGGTGAGCGTGCCCCCGAAGGCCATGTGATGCTCCGACAGGCCCGTCGGCACCGACGGCGTCACCACCACCCCGGTCTGCTCGGCCGCCAGCACCGCCGCCCGCCGGCACACCTCCGCCGCCAGGAAGTCGTCGACACCGGTGGGCAGATGCGGGCCGTGCTGCTCGGTGGCCCCGATGGGCAGCAGCACCACCGCGTCCCGCGCCGCGAGGGCGCGCAGCTCGGCGGCGGTCAGACGGTTCCACAGGACTTCACTCATCGGGGCTCCTCGTGGTCAGAGGTGATCGGCGGCGTCGGCGGTGAGCGGCGCCGTCAGAGGTGATCGGCGTCGACCACGGCCTGCGCGAAGACCGTGGGCGCCTCCTGCGGCAGGTTGTGACCGATGTTCGCGATGGTGCGGTGCTCGTAGGGACCGGTGAAGTGGCTGCGGTACGCCGAACCGTCACCCGGCGCGGTGAACGGGTCCAGCGCAGCGTCGAGCGTGACCGTCGGGACGCCGATGGGCGGCTGGGCCGCCAGCAGCTTCTCGTAGCGGTCGTAGCGGCGCTCACCCTCGACGAGGCTGATGCGCCAGCGGTAGTTGAACAGGACGATCGCCGCGTAGTCGGGGTTGAGGAACGCCTGCGCCGTGCGCTGGTACGTGGCGTCGTCGAAGTTCCAGTTCGGGGAGACCAGCGTCCACACGTAGCGGCACAGCGCGAGGCGGTCGTCGACGTTCTCCATGGCCTTCTTGCCGCGGTCGGTGGCGAAGTACCACTGGTACCACCAGGTGTGCTCGACGCCCGGCGCGGCGGGCGCGAGCTGCGCCTTGCGGTTGGTGATGAGGTAACCGCTGGTGGAGACCATCGCCTTGACGCGCTCGGGCCACAGCGCCGCGATGATGTCGGCGGTGCGCGAGCCCCAGTCGAAGCCGGCCAGGACCGCCTTGTGGATCTTCAAGGCGTCCATGAACGCGATGATGTCCAGCGCGATGGCCGACTGCTCGGCGGTCCGCGGCGTGTGCCGGGACAGGAAGCGCGTGCTGCCGTGGCCCCGCAGATAGGGCACGAGGACCCGGTAGCCCTGGGCGGCCAGCAGCGGCGCGACGTCGACGAAGCTGTGGATGTCGTACGGCCAGCCGTGCAGGCAGATCACGACCGGGCCGTGGGCGGGACCGAGCTCGGCGTAGCCGACGTCCAGCAGCCCCGCCTTGACCTGCTTGATCACCGGGAACTCGGTGTGCGTGCCGGGGGTGATGGTCGGCACCGTCGGAACAGCGGTGCCGGACTGCTGGCCGGCGGTCGCGGCGGACGCGTTGGTCTGCAGGCCGGACAGCGAGACCGCGGCCGCGCCGGTACCGAGGCCGACGGCCTTGCTGAAGGTGCGCCTGTTGATCATGTGAAGCCTTCCGTCGTGTTTCCGATGACCGTCCCGCAGACCCGTGAACGGGGCTGGCGGCACACACTTTCGTCCCCATCGAAACCGGACACATCAGTCATGTGACGGTGAAGCGTATGAGGCGCCCCCTGGCGTACGGCGGCTTAAGCCATCCGCGGCGCGGCCCCTCCGCCCCTCACCCGCTCTCCTCGCCCTCCAGCTTGGCCAGCGCGTCGCGCAGGGCGGCGCGGGAGGTGATGCCGAGCTTGGGGAAGACCCGGTACAGGTGTGAGCTGACCGTGCGCGGCGACAGATGCATGCGCTCGCCGATCTCCCGGTTGGTCAGGCCGCTCGCCGCGAGATCCGCGATACGGCGCTCCTGCCACGTCAGCTCGGCCGACGGCACGGACGGGGCACGGGTGGCCATCCCCGCCACCCGCAGCTCGGCCCTGGCCCGCTCCGCCCAGGTGGCCGCGCCTAGGCGCTCGAACACCTCAGCGGCCCGCGTCAGATACGGCCGGGCGGTTTTGGGGCCGTGGGTGTGGCGTTGGCGGATGCCGTGGGCGAGGTGGATGCGGGCGA
>NZ_QFRX01000001.1:3423480-3519873 GCF_003143935.1 Streptomyces sp. Act143
GACGAAGACCGTGCGGCCCTCCACCGTGCCCCAGCCGGTGATGACACCGTCGGTGTACGGCTTCTTGGCCTCCAGACCGAAGCCGACCGCACGGTGCCGGCGCAGCTGCTCGACCTCCTGGAACGACCCCGGGTCGAGGAGGAGTTCGATGCGCTCCCGGGCGGTCAGCTTGCCCTTGGCATGCTGCGCCTCGGTCGCCTTCTCACTCGGTCCGGCCAGTGCCTGGGCGCGGATCTCGTGCAGCTCGGCCACTCGTCCGCGTGCGTCCGTCGGCTCACCCGGCGCGTCATCCAAAACGGTCATGTAGTGACCTTACGAAGCACGGCAAGGAAAGCGGGCCGTCGACTCCGTACAGTCTCCGGCCCGTTTTCCTGGTACCCCTGAACAGAACCTGAGCGGCATGCAGCCGTTCCGACTGCTCAGGGGGCGTCCCGCTTGTAGGGGTCGCACAAAGCGCTCAGCCGAGAGCCACCTCACATTCGTGTGTGGCGCATGCCCTCCCCGGAGTGACGCGCAGGCGCAGCCGGCGGCCCGTGCCGAGGATCTCGACCGAGTCGTCGGCCCGCAGGACGTTCTGTACGGGGTGGTCCCAGGTGATCTCCAGCGGCTCGCCCGTGCGCGGCGGCTCGCTCACGCAGAGGGTAGCGGCGCGGCCCCGGCGGCGGACGAGCACGCTCGCGCCCGCGGAGGCGGTGAGCGGTCCCGCCGTACCGGCCCGCCAGAAGACGGCCGCCGTCAGGCCGAGGGAGGGGACACGGACCGCTTGCCGGGTGCTGTCGTTGGCGAGGACCGACAGCCAGTGCCGGTCGACGGCGCGCAGGGCGGTCTCGTGCCGGCCGGCGCCCGGCAGCAGGAGATAGAGGTACGTGGCGTCGACCGGGTCGGTGCCGTGGTCGAGCCAGAGGGTCTGCCAGCGCCGGGTGGCCCGTTCCGTCGTGCTGGTGGTGTTGATGTCGGACCAGGCGCCGGTGCGGTCCTCGCGGAGGGCGCGGAGTTCGCCGTACGGCACGACGTAGCCGCCGTGGCCTTCGAGGTGGGCCCAGCCGTGGCCGCGTACGAAGGTCTGGGTGCCGTTCTCGCCGAGGTTGCGGTTGTCGACGACCGTCTCCACCGGCACGCCGTCGGCGCAGGTGATGCCGGCGCCCAGGCAGATCACGGCGTCGTCGACGCAGAACCAGGACTTGCGGGCCTGGAGGGTGGAGCCGAGGCCCTTCAGGTGCTGGCCGATCGCGGCGTACTCGCCGTCGGTCGCGCCCCCGACCCAGCGCACGTCGGGTCTGGGTTCGCCCCATTCGCCGCCGGCCTTGTCGGGCAGTCGGCGGGTGGAGACCGTCGTACCGGGGAGGCGGTACCAGTCGACGGTCGGCCAGTACCAGTCGGTGTACTGGCCGCCGTTGCCCGCGGCCCACCAGGAGAGCATGCCGGCGCCCGTGTGCCAGCCGCGCGGGTTCTCGCCGTTGCCGCACTCGTAGTGGGCGATGCGGTCGCTGGCCATGGCGATGTTCGCGACGAAGCGGGGGCGGCGGTGGACGGCGCGGTCCATGGCGGCGAAGAGGTGGTGGCCGACGGGGGCGGGGACGGCGGGCACCGGTGACTCCGCCACGGCCCGGAGCCGGGCCAGGTCCGCCACGTCGAACTGACGTGCCGTCAGGACGGGTGTCACGGTGTCCCGTTCGATCCAGTCCTTGACCCGGCCGTACCAGCGCTGTCGCTCCGCCGGGCTCGCGCCGGCCGCGAGGAGGGTGATCGCGGCGATGATGCCCTGGCCGTGGAAGTGGTCGCTGCGCATCACGTGCCGGTCGTCGCTCTTGAGGTGACCCCGGCTGATCGCGCGGCCGTTGACGCTGTCCATCATCAACCCGTCGTGGATCAGCGGCGCGTAGGCATGCTCGACGCTGTCGAGGACGATCTGCCGGTTCGGGTCGGTCACCTCCCACTCCGATCCCGCGAGGAGGGCGAAGAGGCGCCCCAGGCCGTCGAGGAGGACCTGGCCGTAGGTCCCCGAGTAGGCGACCCAGGTGTGCTGGACGAAGGAGCCGTCGGCGTAGGGGCCGTCGCCTCGGGTGACGTACGGGAAGACCGGCGAGAGCGCGTCGCGGGCGAGCGCGAGGCGGTCGGGGGCGCGGCCGAGGATGCCGCGCAGGGCGACGGACCGGCACAGGTCGACGCGGTTGGCGCCGGTCGAGATGCCGGAGTAGTCGGTGAGCACGGCGTCGGGGATGAAGTGGTCGACGGCGGCGCAGGCCGCGGCGCGCCGGTCCTCGGTGAGGTGGTCGTGGAGGGCCAGGGCGGTGTCCATCAGCAGGCGGGGGCTGCCGATCTGCCATTCCCACCAGTTGCCGTAGCGGGTGGTGGCCGGGCTGTAGACGGTGGCGGAGAGGTGGTCGAGGCCGTGCACGACGTCCGCGAGGAGGGTTTCGTCGCCGGTGGAGCCGGTGCCGGGCTGGAGGCAGGCCTGCGCCATGGTCCACAGGCGGCTGTAGCTCTGGGTGATGCCCGAGGGCGGGTCGTAGGGGCGGTCGGGCCAGAGGGAGGTGGCGGTGGGGGCCATGGCGGCGCGGAAGGCGCGGGCCAGTTCGCCGGTCTCGGCGAGGCGGGAGGCGTAGGGCTCGGCGGTGGGGTCGTAGCCGGTGCCGAGGGCGATGCCGAGCCAGCGGAGGCGGAGCGCGGTGTAGGGGTCGGCCTCGACGGCGGCCACCCGGCTCAGCGAGGTGTCGGTGGCGACGAGGGTCGCCGCGAGTAACAGGGCTCTGCGGGTGAGTCTCCTGGAGGCGCCGTGACGTGGGTTCATGCCCTGGGCATCTACCACCTCGGCGTCACCACGCCAACACATTGCGGATGATGTTGAAACTTGAATGGAATAGGTCTACCGTCATCCGTGTTGGGTAGTTCAACGTTCAACTTACTCACTCCGAAGGAGCACACCATGGCGACCACCGACCTGACCGCCCTGACCGGTGACTACACGATCGACACGGCCCACTCCACGATCGGCTTCACCGTCCGCCACGCCATGGTCACCAACGTCAAGGGGAAGTTCGGCGACTTCAGCGGCTCGCTGCACCTCGACGGCGGCGACCCGTCCGCGTCGTCGGCCTCCATCGACGTCAAGATGGAGAGCATCGACACCGGCTCCCCCGACCGTGACGGCCACCTCAAGAGCGCGGACTTCTTCAAGATCGACGAGTTTCCGACCATGACCTTCCGCTCCACCAAGGCGGAGTCCCTGGGCGGCGACGACTACCGCATCACCGGCGACCTGACCATCCTCGGCACCACCAAGCCGCTCAGCATCGACCTGGAGTTCAACGGCGCCGCGAAGGACCCGTTCGGCAACGAGCGCGTCGGCTTCGAGGGCAAGGCCGAGATCCTGCGCTCGGAGTGGGGGCTGACGTGGAACGCCGCGCTGGAGACGGGTGGCGTGCTGGTCTCCGACAAGATCAAGCTGCACTTCGACATCTCGGCGATCAAGAACGCGTGAGGTTGCCGCGGCGGCGCCGGTGAGTCCTCGGGACTCGCCGGCGCTTCGCGCTGTGCTGCCGTCGATCCCTCCGCGGGCGCCCCCGGGACGCGCGGCCCGGGCGTGGCCGGATCGCACCCCTTGCCCCGGGCCTCACAGCGTTCTCATAATCCACCGACAGATTTGACTTGCCCATGTCACTCAATGGGCACTTCTTTGCTGTGCTGCCTGGCATGTGCACGTCACTTCTGTGATCCGAGCACTTCCACCCCCCACGGAAGGCATCACGTTGAAGAGACTCCTCACGGCCCTCAAGAGATGCGCGGCCCTCGGTGCCGCCGCCCTCGCGATCGCCAGTCTCCAGCCCGTCTCGGCCGCGCAGGCGGCCCCCGCGCCCGTCGTCGGCGGAACCCGGGCCGCGCAGGGCGAGTTCCCGTTCATGGTCCGGCTCTCCATGGGCTGCGGCGGGGCGCTCTACACCCAGCAGATCGTGCTGACCGCCGCGCACTGTGTGAGCGGCTCCGGGAACAACACGAGCATCACCGCGACCGCCGGGGTCGTCGACCTCCAGTCGACCAGCGGGCGGGTGCAGGTGCGGTCCACGAAGGTGCTCCAGGCACCGGGCTACAACGGCACCGGCAAGGACTGGGCGCTCATCAAGCTCGCGCAGCCGATCAGTCTGCCGACGCTGAGGATCGCCACGAACACGCAGTACAACGCCGGTGACTTCACCGTTGCCGGGTGGGGTGCGGCGCGCGAGGGCGGGGCCCAGCAGCGGTATCTGCTGAAGGCCACGGTGCCATTCGTTAGCGACGCCACCTGCAAGGCGTACGGCGGGTCCTACGGCGACCTGGTCGCGAGCGAGGAGATCTGCGCCGGGTTCGCGTCCGGCGGCGTCGACACCTGCCAGGGCGACTCCGGTGGGCCCATGTTCCGCAAGGACGACGCCGGGGCCTGGATCCAGGTCGGGATCGTCAGCTGGGGCGAGGGGTGTGCGCGGCCCAACGCGCCCGGCGTGTACACCGAGGTGTCCACGTTCGCCTCGGCGATAGCGTCGGCCGCGTCGACTCTCTGACGGCGGCTGCTTCCCGTACGGCCTGACACGGGCCCGGCGTGTGGTGCGCCGGGCCCGTTTCGGCGCGGGAAGGCAGTGACCGGACCTGGGTCGAGAGGCGAGGCCCCCGTCCCGTCCTCAGAACCCGCCCCCGAAGTCCCCTCCCCCGCCCCCTCCGAAGTCGCCCCCGCCGCCGAAGTCCCCGCCCCCGAAGCCCCCGCTGAAGTCGTCCGAGTCGAAGTTCGCGCCCGAGATGTCGCCGCCCTCGTAGCCGCCGTAGGCGTCCGTGCCGAAGTCGCCGTAGCCCGTGCCGTAGTCGGTCGCGTAGGCGGGGGTCGCCATCATGCTGCCCAGGACCGTGCCGACGAGGAGGCCGGGGAGGATGCCGCCGCCGAAGTAGCCGCCCGCCCAGGGGCCGTACGCCGGGCCCGCGTCCCAGTAGGGGCGGCGGCCCGCGTCCGTGTCGACCTCGCGCATCACCGGGTCGCGGCCGTCGGCGAGGCGGGTGGCGTCGGCGGCGCAGACCGGGACCTCGCGCGGGGTGCCGGACGGGGGCGTCCAGGTGGCGTCCGTGACCGAGGGGCCGTGGCGGGGGTCGAAGAAGCAGGGGACCCGTCGTTCCGGGAGCGGTCGGCCCTCCCGGCGGGCCGCCAGTTGGGCGAGGGAGAAGCGGCCGTCCTCCAGGGCCTGGGTGACCGCCCGCACCTCTTCCGGCCTGCGCACCTCCGCCATCAGGCGCTTCGCCTCCTCGTAGGCGTCCAGGGCGCGCTCGTAGTCCGCGCGCATCGCGTCGTCCGCGCCCTGCTCGGCGGGGTGGAAGTCGAGGCGGTCGAGTTCCTCGCCGAAGGCGGTGATGTCCTCGTCGACCACCACCCGCAGCTTCTCCAGCGCCGCCCGCTGCTCCTCCGCGTGGCGCCGCCGGTTGCGGCGGACCAGGGCGTACCCGCCCGCCCCGCCGGCCACCAGCACCGCGCCCACCGTGATCAGCGCGGCCGTCGGGACGCCTCCGTCGTCCGGGGAGGAGCCCCAGCTCGCCGGGGCCGTCCCGCCCAGATTCGCCAGCGCCCGGCCCGTGAAGTCGTTCAGCTGGGTCGTGGTGTCCTGCTCGCCCTGGACGCTCGTCACCAGGTTGCGCACCGCGGAGCGGGAGAGGACGGCGGAGTCGGCGCGCGCGTCGAAACGGTCGCCGAGGCGGATCGCGTACAGGCCGGTCACGCCGGTGGCGGTGCGCAGGTTCCGGAACAGGTCCTGCGTCGGGTAGCCCGCCGGCAGGACCGCCACGAAGAGCGGCTTGTCCGCGTCCTCGATCTGCCGGGTGAGTGCGGCGGCCGCCTCCGACGGCAGTTGTCCGGATGCCGCCGGATCGACGTAGACCGGGCTCTCGCGCAGCGCCTCGGCGATCGTCGAGACGCTGGTCGCCGCGGAGGCGGACGGAGCGGCCGGCCACAGCGTGGTCAGGACCGCCAGCACCAGGGCTGCCAGCAGTCCCGGGAGGCTTCGGGTCCGTGCGGCGGACTTCATACTTCGAAGCTACCCGAAGCCTCCCGTAACGGCCTCAGCCCGCCGTCGCCCGAAATGCCTCGGCCAGCTTCTCCACCGCCTTTCCGTACCGCCCGGTCAGCAGCAGGTGGTCCGCCTCCGCGAAGGGCTTCGCCAGCGCCGCCGTCACCGGCCGCTGCTGCACGATCAGCCGCGCCCTGGTCACCAGGTCCCGGCCCGCCTCGTCCGCCCCGGCCTTCTCGGCCACGGCCGCCGCGACGGCGAGGGCCTTCAACGTCGTCGCGCCGCCCTCGGGGACCCTGGTCAGGGTCGTCAGACCCCAGCCGTACGGGAACTGCGGGTCGTACGTCGCGTCCCCCACGTTGATCGGCAGCTGCGCCTCCGACTTCGGCCAGGTGACGGGGAGTTGCCCGGTGAAGGGCCGCCTGCCGTAGAGCACGTCGGCGACTCCGGCGCCCTCGGTGCCGGGCAGCCAGGACGCCACCAGGGCGTCGATCGCGCCGAGCCGGTCGCCGATGAGCTGCGGGCGTCCCGAGACGAGCAGCACCGCGCACTTCATGGCCGCGCACACCTTGTCGACCGCCGCCTTGTCGGCCGCGGACAGCTCCAGGTCGTGGCCGTTGCCGACGTCACCGACACCCTCGGCGTACGGGGTCTCCCCGACGACGACCACGCCGACGTCGTAGCCGGTCGTGGGCGCGGAGGCGTCCTTGGAGTACGTCACGTCTCCCCCGGCCTCGCGCAGGCCCTCCAGGATCGTGGTGCCGGGGACGATGTCGCCGGAGGAGCCCTGCCAGGTGACGGTCCAGCCGCCGGACTGGTTGCCGATGTCGTCGGCGTCGGAGCCGGCGACGTACACCTTCTGGGACTTCTTCAGGGGCAGCACGCCGCCCGCGTTCTTCAGCAGCACCTGCGATTCGGCCACCGCCTGCCGGGCCACGGCGCGGTGTTCCGGGGAACCGATCCGCGCGGCGCCGCTCGTGTCGGCGTACGGCTTCTCGAAGAGGCCGAGCCTGAACTTCTGGGTGAGGATGCGGGAGACGGCGTCGTCGATCCGTGCCTCGCTCACCCGGCCGGCCTGCGTCTCGGCGACGAGCGCGGTGCGGAAGTCGCGGTAGGCGTACGGGGCCATGACCATGTCGATGCCGGCGTTGACCGAGGTGCGGACGTCCGAGGTGTAGTCGCCGGGGATCTGGTTGATGCCGTCCCAGTCGCTGATGACGAAGCCGTCGAACCCCATACGTGATTTGAGAATGCCGTTGATCATGTCGCCGCGGGCGTGCATCTTGACGGGGCCGAGGCCGTCGCCCACCACGTCGAGGGAGGAGTACGACGGCATGACCGTGCCGACGCCGCGGTCCACGGCGGTCTGGTAGGGGGCGAGATGGATCGCCTCCAGTTGCTGCCGGGTGACCGTGGTGACGCCCTGGTCGATGGTGTAGGTGCCGGTGGTGGAGGAGCCGTAGGCGGTGCCGCCGTCGCCGACGAAGTGCTTGGCGGTGGCGAGGACCTTGTCGTCGTCCTTCAAGTCCGCGCCGTTCCGGGCGCCTTGGAGGCCCTGGATGATCGTCTCCATCGAGTCGACGAGGGCCGGGTCCTCGCCGAAGGACTCGTAGGAGCGGCCCCAGCGTTCGTCGCGGGTGACGCAGAGGCAGGGGGCGAAGTCCCAGGGGATGCCGGTGGCGCGGACCTCGGCGGCGGTCACCGCGCCGGTGCGCTGGGCGAGTCGGGGGTCGCGAGTGGCGCCGAGGCCGATGTTGTGGGGCATGACGGTGGCGCCGACCAGGTTGTTGTGGCCGTGGACGGCGTCGACGCCGTAGATGAGGGGGATCTGGAAACGGGTCGCCTGCGCCCGGAGCTGGAAGGAGTCGATCATCTTCGCCCAGGCCTCGGGGGTGTTGGGCGTGGGGGTGGAGCCGCCGCCGGAGAGGAGTGAGCCGAGGGCGTAGGCGGCGATGTCGCCGCCGGTCCCGACGGCTCCGCGCTCGGCCTGGGTCATCTGGCCGGCCTTCTCCTCCAGGGACATCCGCGAGAGGAGGTCGGCGACGCGCCGCTGCACGGGCAACCTGCTGTCGAGGTACGGCAGTCCGTGGGCGTCGATGACGATCTGCGGGGTCTCGGCGGGGGGCTTGGCGCCGGTGACGGTGAGCTTGAGCGGGATGGTCTCGGCGGCCTCGGCGTCCCGGTCCTTCGCCGTCCGGACCTCGATCCTCCGTGTCGTGCCGGATGCGGTGCCCGCGGGGAAGGTGAACTCGCCCTCGACAGGCGTGTAGTCGCCGGTCGAGGCGCTGCCGCCCACGGTCGCGTAGGCGACGGTCACGGGCTCGTCGAGGGGGGCGGAACCGGTGGTGGCGACGGTGACCGCGACGGAGGCCGTCTTGCCCTCCTGCACGGGGTACACGGCGGCGTCGGTGAGGACGTTCGCGCGCAGGGATTGATCGGCCTTGCCGTACAACTCGACGCCGTCCATGGCGAACCGGCCGGGTGTGCCGACGGGCAGGGTGACGGCGTACCCCCAGGTCTCGGTGAGGCCGAGGACGTGGTCGATGCCGCCGACGGGCTGGTAGTCGGTGCGGTACACGAAGTCGGTGAAGGGGATCTCGATCTGTTTCCAGCCGCTGAAGTCGTCGGTGAAGGAGGTCGTCCAGAGCTCGGAGGCCTCGCCGTTGGCGCCGCCGTCCTTCAGTTCGAAGGCGATCTTCTTGCCGTTGTCCTGGCCTTCCCACCAGAAACGGATGCCTTTGTGGGCCGACCAGTCGTGGGCGGGCTCGGCGAAGGCGAAGTCGTGGGTGAAGCCGCCGTAGCCGCTGATGTCGTAGGTGCCGGAGAGGACCTTGCCGCCCTCGGGGGCGTCGTCCCGCGCGTCGAGTCGGAGAGCCGGCGGGTCGTCGGTGTCGCCGCCCCAGGTGAAGAGGCCGCCCTCCGGCGGGTTCGCGAAGGGGACTTCGCCCTCGAAGCGGTCGACGGGGACCGGGGCGGGATCGTCGGCGGCCTGTGCGACCACGGCCGGCAACAGGGCCGCCAGCAAAGTGGCGGAGGTGAGCAGGGCGGTTCTTCGCATGGAGCTTCCCCCTTGGCTCGCGTGGGTCTCATCGTCCACTCATGACTTACCTCACGCCGTGAGTTAAATGGTGCCCCGCGAGCCCGTCAAGGCATCGCGTCAGCCATTCGGGCTCCCGGGGCGCACCTTCAACTCTCGCCCTCACCAGGCATGTTGTACGACCGCAACGAGACCGGTGCCGAACGGTGGTGGTGCGGGCGCATGCCGGATGATGTCGTCGGTACGACGGTGGAGGGGGCGGGGCGTGCGACGTGTGGAGGTCACAGTGGCGGGTGCGGTGGCCGGGAGGCTGCTGCTGAGCGGGTGCAGTCCGGCGCAGCTGTCGCTGGTCGGCGTCTGGCCGGACACGGACGGCCGGGGCCACCGGGCCGCGAACGGCTGGACGGCACCGGCCGTGCCCGCGCTCGCCGACACGACGTTCCCGCTCTTCACCCCGCCCGGCACCTGGCACCCGGAGACGGTCGGACCGCGGCGGATGCTCTCCGGCGCGGCTGCCACGTGCAGTTCACGGCGTACGAGCACAAGGACTTCGTGGACTACGTCGGGGAGGTCACCTTCCGGGGCGAGGACCTGGCCGCGCCGGCGGCCGGTGAAGTCCGGACGGACGGGCGGGCGATGAGCCGGGAGGACTTCGACGAGCTGGTGGGGGACGGGTGTTGAGGCGGCGGGTGGCAGCTCTGGCGGGTGCCGTGGCGGGGGCGTTGCTGCTCGGTGGGTGCGCGGCCGTCGACCTGCCGTTGGCGGCGGTGCGGGTCGGCGCGGACGGGCGGCCATGGGCGCTGATCCGGCCGTGCGGTGACGACAGCTACCGGGAGCCGGATCTGGAGGGCCGGGCGGGCCGTACCGAGGCGGGTGCCGTCGCCTCGGGGTGGAGCACGGACGGCGAGGCCGAAGGGGACGACGAATTCCCGCTGTTCGCGCCGCCGCCCGCCTGGAAGGCCCGGCCCGTCGGCGCCCAGCGGCTGCTGCCGGACCACACCTACGTCCTGGCCTTCGGCCACTACATCACCGGGGACTCGTACAACGGCATCGTCAGCTTCACCGCCGCCGACCTCACCGCCCTGAAGCCCGGCCAGGTCTGGGCCGACGACCGCCCCATGAGCCTCGGCGAGTTCGAGGAGCTCGCCGAGGACTCGTGCTGAGCGGGGTTACTCGGCGGGGGTGACGCCCGCTCGGAGCAGGCCGTAGGTGTACGCGTCCTCCAGGGCCTGCCAGGACGCGGCGATGACGTTGTCCGCCACGCCCACCGTGGACCACTCGCCGGAGCCGTCCGAGGTGGAGATCAGGACGCGGGTCGTGGACTGGGTGCCGTGGACGCCCTCCAGGATGCGGACCTTGTAGTCGACCAGGTCGAGCTTGGCCAGCTGCGGGTAGATCTTCTCCAGCGCGACGCGCAGGGCGCGGTCGAGGGCGTTGACCGGGCCGTTGCCCTCCGCGGTGGCGACGATGCGCTCGCCCTTGGCGAAGAGCTTGACCGTGGCCTCGTTGGCGTGGCTGCCGTCGGGGCGGTCCTCGACGATCGCGCGCCAGGACTCGACGGCGAAGTACTTCAGCGGCCTGCCCTCGACCTCACCGCGCAGGAGGAGTTCGAAGCTGGCGTCGGCGGCCTCGTAGGTGTAGCCCTTGAGCTCGCGCTCCTTGACCCGCTCCACGACCCGGCCGACCAGCTCGCGGTCGCCGCCGAGGTCGACGCCGAGTTCCTTGCCCTTCAGCTCCACCGAGGCGCGTCCGGCCATGTCGGAGACCAGCATCCGCATGGTGTTGCCGACCAGCTCGGGGTCGATGTGCTGGTACAGGTCGGGGTCGACCTTGATGGCGGAGGCGTGCAGGCCGGCCTTGTGGGCGAAGGCCGAGACGCCGACGTAGGGCTGGTGGGTGGAGGGGGTGAGGTTGACGACCTCGGCGATCGCGTGGGAGATGCGCGTCATCTCGCGCAGCTTGCCCTCCGGCAGCACCTTCTTGCCGTACTTCAGCTCCAGCGCCGCCACCACCGGGAACAGGTTGGCGTTGCCGACCCGCTCGCCGTAGCCGTTGGCCGTGCACTGGACGTGGGTGGCGCCCGCGTCCACGGCAGCCAGCGTGTTGGCCACCGCGCAGCCGGTGTCGTCCTGGGCGTGGATGCCGAGGCGGGCGCCGGTGTCGGCGAGGACGGTCGAGACGACGGCCTGGATCTGGGCGGGGAGCATGCCGCCGTTGGTGTCGCAGAGGATGACGACGGAGGCGCCCGCATCGGAGGCGGCCCGTACGACGGCCTTGGCGTACTCGGGGTTGGCGCGGTAGCCGTCGAAGAAGTGCTCGCAGTCGACGAAGACCCGGCGGCCCTGCGCGACCAGGTACGACACCGTGTCGCGGACCATCTCCAGGTTCTCGTCCAGCGTGGTGCGCAGGGCGAGCTCCACGTGCCGGTCGTGGGACTTGGCGACCAGGGTGATCACCGGGGCGCCCGAGTCCAGCAGCGCCTTGACCTGCGGGTCCTCGCTCGCCTTGGCACCGGCCCGGCGGGTCGCGCCGAAGGCGACCAGTTGCGCGTGCCTGAACTCGATCTCCGCCTGCGCGCGGGCGAAGAACTCGGTGTCCCGCGGGTTGGCGCCGGGCCAGCCGCCCTCGATGAAGCCCACGCCGAAGTCGTCCAGGTGCCGTGCGATGGCCAGCTTGTCCGCGACGGTGAGGTTGATGCCCTCCCGCTGGGCGCCGTCGCGCAGGGTGGTGTCGAAGACGTGGAACTGATCGTCGAGCTCGCTGGTTGCGGTCATGGTCTCAAGGCTCCTGAGGATGAAATCGCGGTCTGTACCGGAATGACCGGCTCCACCGTCCCCACATACTCCCTCGCGCTCTCGCCTCCGGCTGCGGGTGGGCCAGAAAAGCGAAAAACCTCTCGCGGGTGCGAGAGGTCTGCGCGCGGGTCGAGGACGACGGTGTCCGCCCGTACCTGGTCGTACGAGACGGTCACTGCGGACCGGCGCGCCTGCTGCCAATAATCATGGCGAACGAGAGCACGGGGGCAGTCTGGCACAAGTCGCCCCCGCGCTCACCGTCCGTCTCAGGATGCGAACCGTGCGCTGGTCACCGCAGGTGGCGTACGAAGCCGTCGGTGACCCCGTTGGTGTCGTCCGGCACCAGTTGCGTCGAGCCGGACGCGAGGCCGACCTCCTTGCCGCCGCGGGTCACGGAGTAGAGGGTGACGGACTGGTCCTCGACGGTGCCTCCGGTGGCCGACTGGCTGACCAGGCGGACCGAACCGGTGCGCAGGTCGCGCAGATAGACGTTGCCGACGCCGAAGTAGCCCGTGTCCCGGTTCCGCGGGGTCGCCTCGTAGGCGACGTACCGGCCGTCGGGGCTGATCTCGGGGCTCTGGGTGCCGAAGGCGGTCTCCGCGTCGTGGGAGATCCGCCGGATCTTCCCGGTGACCAGGTCACGGACGAAGACGTCCGTCTCCGTGCCGTTTGTGTCGTCCGGGACCAGGTCCGGGGCGCCGGAGCTGAAGGCGACGTACCGGCCGTTCGCGGTGAGTGAGGCATCGACGGCCATGACGGTGGTCGGGGTGCCGTCGGGGGTGACGTTCAGCTGCTGCCGGGTGCCCTCGCGGATGTCGTACGCCCACAGCGCCGAGCCCGGGCCCCGGTACTGGAGCTGGTTGTAGACGATGCGGCTGCCGTCGTCGCTGACGTCGTACAGGACGGACGTCCAGTCGGGGCGGGTGCGCTCGCTGACGCGTTTCACCGTGCCCGTCTCGCGGTCGAGGAGGTAGAGCATCCGGTAGCCGTTGGGGTCGTCGGCCTCCATGCGGTTGGGGCGGGCGGTGAAGGCGATCCAGCGGGCGTCGGCCGACATGGCGGCGCCGCCGGCGTCGACGGAGCGGCCGTCGAGCCCGAAGCTGAGCCGTTCGGTGGTGCCCGTGCGGCGGTCGTGCAGATAGACGTCGTCGACCCACTCCTCGGCGGGCGGCGGGGTGTCCCGGTGGACGAGGTTGCGGGCCTGGGAGGTGAACAGGACGTACCGGCCGTCGCGGCTGATGTCGAAGGAGGTGGACGTGTTGTCGGCCTGGGCGCCGTCCGAGCTGACGTTCACCCGCTCGACGGTGCCCTTGCGCAGGTCGCGGACGAAGACGTCCCGCTGTCCGTTGGTGTCGCCGGGCACCAGGTTGGCGGCCTCCGAGGAGAAGACCGCGAAGCGGCCGTCGGCGCTGAACTCCGGGCCGTAGGTGTAGCTGTCGCCCTGCTCTCCGGTGGGCGACACGGCGAGGCGTTCGGTGTGCGGGGCCCGGGCCGACGCCGGGGCGGACGACGCCGTGGTGGCGGACAGAGTGAGGAGGCCTGCGGCGATGCCGATGGCGAGTGCGGTGCGGGTGCGTGTGCGAGTGCGTGTGCGGGTGCTGGCGTACAAGTGCTTTTCCCCCTGTGCTGGTTCGGTCGGTGCCGGCTCGCGGGTCCTACGGTCGGTGCAGGCGCCGGGCGAAGACGTCCGCCACCCCGTTGGTGTCGTCCGGCACGAGGTTGGTGGCCTCCGAGGAGTAGGCGACCCGGCGCCCGCTCAGCGCGGTGCCGCCCGTCGCCGGGCCGTCCGCCTGGGTGCCGTCGGCGGCGGTGGCGACCCGCTCGATCGCGCCGGTCCGCAGGTCCTTCACGAAGACGTCGGCGACGCCGTTGGTGTCGTCCGGCACGAGGTTCGTGGCCGCGGAGACGAACGCGACCCGGCGGCCGTCCCCGCTCACACACGCCCCGGAACTCGCGCCGTCGCCCTGGGTACCGTCGGCGGCGGTGCTGACCCGTACGGTCGCCTGGAGCTCCCGGTCGAAGGCGAAGACGTCGGTGACCCGGTTGGTGTCGTCCGGCACCAGGGAGCGGACGTGGGAGGCGAAGGCGAAGACACGGGCGCCGGCGCTGAGCGACGAGTCGAACGACCCCTCCTTGTAGACGTACTTGGCGGGGCGGCTGACCTGTTCCGTCGTCCCCGTCACACGGTCGCGCACATACACGTTCCGGGCGTGGGTGTAGTCGTACGCCGGGTCGAGGCGGTCGGCCGACTCGAAGGCCACGTACCGGCCGTCGGCGCTCAGGGCCGCGCCGAGGGAGTCGGCGTCGCCGAGGGTGCCGTCCGTGCGGTACTGCACCAGTTCGTCGCGTCCGGTGCGACGGTCGTGGACGATCACGTCGTCCCGCCCGTTGGTGTCACCGGGCGCGGCGTCCGGGGCCGACGTGGTGTACGCGACGACACGGCCGTCGGCGCTGATGGCAGGCGAGTAGTTCAGCAGGTGGCGCGGCGGCGCGTCCGGGTGGCCGTGGCTGATGCGCTCGGTGCGGTGGGTGCGGCGGTCGACGAGGTAGATGTCGTCGAGGCCGTTGTCGTCGTCCTTCGTGAGCGCGGCGGCGGTGGCGACCACCACGCGGCGGCCGTCGCCGCTGAGCGCCACGTCCGTCGCCGGCCCCACGCCCACGCGTTCGGTGCGGCCGGTGCGCAGGTCGTGGACGAAGGCGTCGGCGACGCCGTCGGTGTCCCCCGGGACGAGGTCGGTGGCGGCGGACACGAAGGCGACGTACCGGCCGTCCGCGCTGAGCACGGGGCGGCCGGAGGCACCGTCGGCCTGACGGCCGTGGGTGTCCACGCTGACCCGTTCGGTGCGCTGCGCGGTGTGCGGGCCGGCGTGGGCCGGTAAGACGGTCACGGCGAGCGCGGCCACGACGGCGGCGCTCAGGGCGGTGCGGCGTGCGAGACGCATGGAAGATCCCCCCGGAATTCCCCTGCTGTGCTGCGGTTTCCCGCGCTTTCCCCTGCCTGCGAGGGAGTTCGGCGCGCACGGCGGACGAAGACCTCGCGGATGTCGTGGGTCTCGCCCTGCGCATGTCCCCCGTTGACACGGTTTCCCCCCGGCCCTGTGCCGAGGGCTCTCCACGAGGCAAGCGCATCACGAGGCCCAGGGCAATCCCCCGAATTGCGTACAACCCGGACGTGGGCTCAGGCGTCCGCGAGGAGCGCCTCGTCCAGGAACTCCCGTACGTGGCCGAGAACCTGCGCCCGGTCGGTGCCGCGCAGGCCGATCGCCACGTGGATGGAGAAGCCGTCGAGGAGCGCCCGCAGCCGGGCCGCGAAGCGGTCCGCGTCGACCGGCCTGAACTCGCCCCTCGACACCCCCTCCGCCAGCAGGGCCACCAGGTCGCGGTGCCAGGCGCCCTCGATGGCGGCCTGCCGGTCGCGGGCGTCGTCGGCGGCGTTCTGCGAGCGGTTCCAGACCTCCAGCCACAGGGTCCAGTGGGGGTCGCGGTGGCCGTCGGGGACGTACAGGTCGACGTACGCATCGAGCCGTTCCCGCGCGGGCCCGGTCCGTGCCAGCAGCCGGCCGCGCTCGGCGCCGAGCCGGCCCTCGCTCCACTCCAGGGTCTGCAGCAGCAGCTCGTCCTTGGAGCGGAAGTAGTAGAGGAGGTGGCCGCTGCTCATGCCGACCTCGCGGCCGAGCGCGGCCATGGTGAGCTTCTCCAGACCGCGGTCGGCGATCATCTCCATGGCCGCGGTGAGGATGCGCTCGCGCGGCGGGGCCGGGGTGCGGCGGGGGGTGGTCATGGGGCGGCCACCGGTACCGCGGCGGGCGGGAGCTGAGTCAGCACGTTCACCCGTACGTTCTACCTGACGCCCCGCTTCGGCTGCTGCTGGGTGATGCAGTGGATGCCGCCGCCGCCCGCGAAGATCGCCCGCGCGTCGACGAGGGTGACCGTCCGCTCGGGGAAGAGGCGGCGGAAGATGCCGGCGGCGCGTTCGTCGTTCGGGTCGTCGAAGCCGCACAGGACCACGCCGCCGTTGCAGAGGTAGTGGTTGATGTACGAGTAGTCGACCCAGTCGCCGTCCCCGTCCGTCAGCACCGTGGGCGCGGGGATCTCGACGACCTCCAGGCGGCGCCCCTTCGCGTCGGTCTCCCCGCGCAGGATCTCCAGGTACTCCCGCGAGCGGGCGTGGTCCGGGTGGGCCGGGTCGCGCTGGCTGTGCACGACCACGACGCCGGGCCGGGCGAAGGCCGCGACGATGTCGACGTGCCCCTGGGTGCCGTACGTGCCGTAGTCGCCGGCCAGTCCGTGCGGGAGCCAGATGGCCTTGGTGGTGCCGAGCCGGGCGTGGATCTCCGTCTCGACCTGCTCGCGGGTCCAGCCGGGGTTGCGCCCGGCGCCGAGCTGGACGGTCTCGGTGAGCAGGACCGTGCCCTCGCCGTCCACGTGGATCGCGCCGCCCTCGTTGACGAGGGGCGAGGGGTACGACGGGACGCCCGCGAGGTCGGCGACCTGTCCGGCGATCTTGGCGTCGTGCTCCCAGCGGGCCCACTCCTGCCCGCCCCAGCCGTTGAACGTCCAGTCCACGGCCGCGAGTTGCCCCTGCCCGCCGGTCACGAACGTCGGCCCGATGTCCCGCATCCACGCGTCGTCGAGTTCGCGCTCCACCAGCTCGACGTCCGGGCCGAGCAGTTCACGGGCCACCGCACCCTGCCCCGGCCCGTGCACCATCGTCACCGGCTCGAAGCGGCGCACGGCACGGGCGACGGACGCCCAGGCGGAACGGGCCTCGGCCAGCTCCTCGTCGTTCGTGAACGTCGGGTTGGGGCCGGGCCAGGCCATCCAGGTGCGCTCGTGCGGTTCCCACTCGGCGGGCATGCGGAAGTCGGTCATGAAGGAGTCCTAGAGGAAGTAAAGGCGGTTGAGGGACACGGACTCGGCGGGTTCCGAGTGCAGCGGCTCGCCGTCGAGGGTGACCAGGCCGGTGCGCTGGTCGACGTCGACCGCTCCGGTACGGGAGTTGCGGCGCAGGTCGGCCGGACCGATGCCGCGGGTGCCGCGGACGGCGACCCTGCGGCGGCGGGTCGGCATCGAGTCGTTGCCCTGGTCGACGGCGGCCTGCGCGACGAAGGCGACCGAGAGGTCGGCGGGGGTGGCGCCGTACGCCCCGAACTGCGGTCCGAGGACCAGCGGTTCGCAGGTGTCGGTGGCCGCGTTCGGGTCGCCGACGACCCCGTACGCCGGGAACCCGGCCTTCAGGACCAGCTGCGGCTTGGCGCCGAAGTACTCCGGCCGCCAGAGCACGATGTCGGCCAGCTTGCCGGCCTCGATGGACCCGACCTCGTGCGAAAGGCCGTGGGCGATGGCGGGGTTGATGGTCAGCTTGGCCATGTAGCGCAGCACGCGCTCGTTGTCGTGGTCGTCGTTCCCGGCGCCGAACTCGGCCTTCATCTTGCCGGCCATGGCGAAGGTGCGGCGGACGGTCTCGCCCGCGCGCCCCATGCCCTGGGCGTCGGAGGAGGTGATGCCGATCGCGCCCAGGTCGTGCAGCACGTCCTCGGCACCCATGGTCCCGGCGCGGATGCGGTCGCGGGCCATGGCCGCGTCGCCGGGCAGGTCGGTCTTCAGGTCGTGGACGGAGACGATCATGCCGTAGTGCTCGGCGACGGCGTCCCGGCCGAAGGGCAGGGTCGGGTTGGTGGAGGAGCCGATGACGTTCGGCACGCCCGCCATCTTCAGCACGTTCGGGACGTGTCCGCCGCCGCAGCCCTCGATGTGGAAGGCGTGGATGGTGCGGCCCTCCAGCACCCTCAGGGTGTCCTCGACCGACAGGCACTCGTTCAACCCGTCGCTGTGCAGGGCGACTTGGACGTCGTGCTCCTCGGCGACCCGCAGGGCCGTGTCCAGTGCCCGGGTGTGGGCGCCCATGTCCTCGTGCACCTTGAAGCCCGAGGCGCCGCCTTCCGCGAGGGCCTCGATCAGGGGCGCCTCGTGCGAGGACGAACCCCGGCCCAGGAAACCGATGTTGACCGGCCAGGCGTCGAAGGCGTTGAACGCGTGCCGCAGCGCCCAGGGCGAGTTGACGCCGACGCCCCACACCGGCCCGAACTCCTGCCCGATGACGGTGGTCACCCCGGACGCCAGCGAGGCCTCCATGATCCGCGGCGACAGCAGGTGGACGTGGGTGTCGACGGCGCCGGCGGTGGCGATGAGCCCCTCGCCGGACACGATGGACGTGCCGGTGCCGACGACGACGTCGACGCCGTCGAGGGTGTCGGGGTTGCCGGCCCGTCCGATCGAGCAGATCCGCCCCTCGCGGATGCCGATCGACACCTTGCGGATGCCCAGCACCGCGTCGATCACGACGACGTTGCTGATCACGACGTCGCAGGTCGCGCGGACGGCGGCGGCCTTGAGGTGCAGTCCGTCACGGGCGGTCTTGCCGAAGCCGGCGAGGAATTCGTCGCCGTGGCGCTGGGAGTCGGCCTCGACGCGGATCACCAGCCCCGAGTCGCCGAGCCGGACCCGGTCGCCGGCCCGGGGGCCGTGGGTGGCGGCGTACTCGTGCGGGGTGAGGCGCCGGGCCTCGGCCGGGTGGCCTCCGGGACGGCTCATCGGTCGGTCTCCTCGGTGCGTACTCCCAGATATCCGCAGGCGGCGGCCCTGCGCAGCGCTTCCTCGCGGGCGCCGGGCGCGTCCAGCGGCCCGTCCACGAGCCCGGCGAACCCGATCGCGACCCGGGCGCCCCCGATCGGCACCAGCCCGACCTCCAGCGACTCCCCCGGCCCGAACCGCACGGAGGAGCCGGCGGGGACGGCGAGCCGCAGGCCGTAGGCGGCGCCCCGGTCGAAGTCCAGCCGCGGGTTGGCCTCGAAGAAGTGGAAATGGGAGGTCACGGAGACCGGGACGGTCGCGGTGTTGGTGACGGTGAGCCGCACGACCGCGTCCGGGTCGGCATGCTCGGGCCCGGGCAGCAGCGCACCCGGCGCCTGATCGCCGAGGGTGCCGCCCCCGATGGGGTCGGAGACGACCGCGAGCCGCGAACCGTCGTCGAAGACGGCCTCGACATGCACTTCGGTGACGACGTCCGCGACGCCGGGCAGCACGTCGTCCGGCCCGAGGACGGACCGGGCGCGCTCGACGGCCTGGGCGAGCCGGGCGCCGTCCCGGGCGGCCTCGCACACGGTGTCCGCGATGAGCGCGGTGGCCTCCGGCACATTGAGCCGCAGCCCGCGGGACCGGCGGGCGCGGGCGAGCTCGGCGGCTCCGAAGAGCAGCAGCCGGTCGCGTTCGGTGGGGGTCAGCCGCATGTCACTCCTTCGATTTAGAGCACCACTCTAAACCTTGAATCGCTGGAGCCCAAGGGTTGACGACCGTCACCCGTACACATCACATTGAACGTCACTCAAACCCCTGGGAGACGAACCATGCCGATGGAACAGCGCGGAGTCGACACCATCCCCGACGAGGAACGCACCAGCGGGCCGCGGGACCTCGTCTCGATCCTGCTCGGCTCGAACCTGTGCCTGGGCGTGATCGTCTTCGGCTGGCTGCCGCCGTCCTTCGGCCTCGACTGGTGGTCGTCGGTGAGCTCGATCGTGGCCGGCACGGTGGTCGGCACCCTGCTGACGGCCCCGCTCGCCCTGGTCTCGCTGCGCACCGCCACCAACCTCTCCACCTCCTCCGGCGCCCAGTTCGGCGTCCGCGGCCGGCTGGTCGGCTCGGTGGTGGGCCTGCTCCTCGCCCTCGGCTACACCGCGCTGACGGTGTGGATCGGCGGCGATGTGATGGTGGGCGTACTGGGGCGTCTGGTCGGGCTGCCGGCGAACGGATGGTCGTACGGCGTGGTCTACGGCCTGCTCGCGGCGGCGACCGTGGCGGGCGCGGTGTACGGCTACCGGGTGCTGCTCACGATGTCGCGGGTGCTGGCGATCGGCATGACGGCCCTGCTGGCCCTGGGGATCGCGGCCTACGCCCCCGACTTCACGACGGACGCGCTGCCCGAGGCGGGCGGCTATCTGCTGGGCGGCTACTGGCCCACCTGGCTCCTGGCGGCCGTGGCCGCGGGCCTGTCCGGACCGATCGCCTTCATCACCCTCCTCGGCGACTACACCCGGTACATCTCCCCCGCCCGCCACTCCGACCGCCGTGTCCTGCACGCCACCTGGCTCGGTCTGCTGCTGGGCCTGCTGGTGCCGCAGCTCTTCGGCACGTTCACGGCCTACGGGGCCCGTGCGGCGCTGGACTACGCCGGGCCGCTGGTCGACGCCTCCCCCGGCTGGTACCTCATCCCCCTCCTGCTGGCCGCCTCCGCGGGCTCGGTCGGCAACGCGGGTCTGATGCTGTACTCCATGGGCCTCGACCTGGACGCGATCCTGCCGCGCGCCTCCCGGGCCCGGGCCACCTACACGGTCGCGGTGGTGGCGACGGCTTGCGTCTTCGTCGGCCACTACGCCTCCAGCGCCCAGGACGCGATGACGTCCTTCGTGCTCCTGCTGACGGCGATCGGCACGCCCTGGGCGGTCATCACCCTCATCGGCTTCGCGCGCTGCCGGGGCGGGTACGACGCGGACGCCCTCCAGGTCTTCAACCGGCGCGCGCGGGGCGGCGTCTACTGGTTCCGGGGCGGCTGGAACATCCCGGCCACGGTGTCGTGGGCGCTGGGCGCGGTGGTCGGGCTGCTGGCGGTGTCGCTGCCGTCGTACGAGGGTCCGCTGCTGTCGCTGACGGGCGGGGTGGACTGCAGCTTCCTGCTGTCGGGCGCGGTGGGCGGACTCGGCTACGTCCTGCTGACCGGCCGCAGCCCCGCTCAGGCGCCGCTGTCGTCACCGGACGGGACGGAGACCCAGCGGGCCTCGGCGGCGTCGTAGCGCAGCGTGTCGTACCGGAACTGCGAGAGGTCGAGGGAGCGCAGTTTGCGGTACGCCTCCTCGTCGGCCTCGGGACCGAGGACGACACGGATGCCGGTGGCCGTGTCCTGGAGGACGAAGGGGGGCGCCGACGGCGCCTGCGGGGTACGGCGGGTCAGCTCGCGCAGCCTGCGGTACGTGTCGTCGGCGAGCCTGCCGCCGAAGCCGCCCAGGAAGGCGTGCAGGGGCAGGGCGACGAGGAACAGCCAGTCGAGGGCGTCGGTGCCGCGGCGGGCGGGCCAGGCGCGGACGCGGACGTGGACGCCGGGGGCGGTGAAGGCGTCGACAAGGGGCTGTTCGGCGGCGGGCGGGGTACCGGAGGTGACGTAGATGTCGATCTGCGCGTCGGGGGCTTCGTCGTCAGGCACGGCGCTCCTTCGGAACGGGGATCAGCCAGGCCTTGCCGCCGCCGACGGTGGCCAGCCGGGTCCCGTCGGGGCTGTAGGCGATCTGGAGCAGGGACACGTCGCCGAAGTCCCCGTCCAGTTCGAGGACGGTACGGCGGGTGGACAGGTCGAGCAGCGTGACCGTCGAGCCCCACACCATCGCGAGGGTGTCGCCGTGGGGGCCGAAGGCCACCCCCCGGACGCGGTCGGGGAGTTCGAGGCGCATGCGGCAGTCGCCGGTCGCCGCGTCCCACACCCGGGCGGTGTGGTCCAGGGCACCGGTCACCAGGCGGGTGCCGTCGGGACTGAAGTCGACGGCGAACACCATGGGGTGGTAGTCGACGCACAGCACCTGCTCGGCGGTGCCGGTGTCCCATACCCGCAGGGAGGAGTGACCGGCCGTGGCGATCCGGGTCCCGTCGCGGGTGGCGGCGAGGGCGTAGACGGCGTCCTCGTGGTCGAGGGTGCTCTGTCTGGTGGGTTCCGGCAGGGACCACAGGCCGACGGTGTGGTGATCCGCCACGGCGAGCAGCCGGCTGCGGCAGAACGCCAGCGCCGTCACGTCATGCCGGCCCGCGATGAACCGGGAGAGCCGGGCCGGATCGTTTCTGTCGCGCAGGACGACCTCGGTGGCGTCCGCCAAGGCGAGCCGTCCGGTGCCGGGCTCGAACGCGACGGCCCGGACCCGCCTGCTGTCCGCGGGCCTTTCCCGACCCCCCTTCGGCTTCCGGTACCTGGACGTGATCAGGTTGGCCATCGCGACGTACAGCACCGCGGGGGAGGGCGGCACGACGTCGGGCTGCCGGGCCGGGAGGTCGAACACCCGGGACTGCCCGTGCGTCCCGCCCACCGCCACGCGGGTGCCGTCCGGGGCGAAGGCGACCGACCAGGCGGCCATGGGCGTCGCCAGCTCGGCCACCCGGCGGTTCTCCGGCCGCGCCGCCGACGCCTTCTCCGCACCGGGCGGGGCGGACGCGCGCGGCGCCTCCTCCCGCGCCGCATGCGCTCTTCGTCGCGCCTCCCCCACCACCCCGTCGGGATCGGCGTCCTCCGGCACCAGCTCCGCCAGCCGCTCCCCGGCCGCCAGCACCGCCGCCCACTGCCCCGCGGCGTACAGGGCCCGCGCCTCCGACCGCAGCGACGCGGCCTCGCTCTGTCTGCGAGCCGTCTCCAGGCGCTCCCGGGCGTCCCGGTACCCCGGCTCCTCCGCGAGGACGGCTGTCAGATGGGCCACCGCGTCGTCCCAGTGCCCGGCGTCGGCGGCGCCCACGGCTGCCGTGTACAGATGCTCCAACCGGCGCCCCCGCAACGCCTCTTCGAGCTTCGCGGCCGCGTTCTCGTAGCCCGGGTCCGCGGCCAGCACGGCCCGGAAGGCCGTCACCGCGTCGTCCCAGCGCCGCGTGTAGAGCGCCGCCAGACCCTGCACGTACAGGTCACCGGCCTGAGTCGGCCGTGCCGCCGGCGCCGTCCGCTCGTGGTCGATGGCGAAGAGCGTCCCGTCGAGCGAGCGCATGTACAGCACCGGCGTGCCCCACTCCAGTGTCCCGGGCAGCGCCAGCCGTATCGACTGGCGGGCGTCGGTCACCGCCGCGTCGACGGAACGTCCCTGCGCGAGCTCCTCGTAGAAGCTCTGGCTGAACTCGACCGCCGCCTGGTCGGAGATGGGGTACTGCATCACCAGCGCGGCTGCCAGCCCGGCCCGCATGAGTGCGCCGCCGACGCTGGAGAACGGGTCCGCCGCGCTGGCCCGGCCGGTCTCGCAGGCGTTGAGGACGACGAGGCGCAGCGACGGATGCCCCTGGAGGACCATCGCCAGGTTCTCGGCGCCGAGGTGGTAGGTGCCGCCGTTGCCGTCGTCCAGTGCCAGAGCGCCCTCCCCGGCCGCCCGGTCGAAGCTTCCGTGGCCGATGAAGTGCAGGACGTGCCAGGGCCCGCGTCCGGGACGCAGGGCTCCCTTCAGCTCACGCCATCGCCCGCCGTCGACCCAGGCGAGCTCGATGAGCCCCGCCCGCCGCAGTCCTGCCAGCGCCGCGGCGAGCCGACGCCGCTCCGCGTCCACGGCCAGCGGCTCCTGGTCTCCGGGGCGGGCGATCATGCACAGCACGCGCAGCGGCGGTTCGACCCTCAACGGCCTTTGTGGAAGCGACACCTGAGGGCGTCTGACGAGCGGGGTCGTGGTGCAGAGATAGCCGCTGTGCGCGGGGTCGAACAGGAACTCCCAGGGGAGGGCGGCCAGTTCCGGGGGCTGGACGCGCAGCACCATGCGCAGTCGCGCCTCCGCGCGTGCCGCCGTGTGCCGGGCCGCGGTGAGCAGGGCCCGCCCGTCGCCCGCGGTGAGGGTCTCGAAGAGGGCGCGGCCGAGGAGCTGCACGGGCTGTTCGTCGGGGCTCGCGCTGCGGCGGACCCGCGCCGAGGAGGCGAGGACGGCGTCGGGGATGCGCTCGCTCAGGGTCCGCAGCTCGTCCGGGGAGAGCGGCAGGCGGGTGCGGGCGGTGGTCTCGGCTCCGTCCGGACCACGCAGCGTCACGGTGTAGACACCGTGCTCCGCGGCCGCGATCTCGGCCTCGAAATCGAGGACATCCATGGACGCCCCACCCCCCGCCGGACGCTCCTGACACCATCCCACACGGCCCCGGGGCCCGCTCCTGCCTTGCAGAAACGGGCCCCGGGTGAATGCCGCGAGGGGCTCAGCCCAGCTTGTGCATCCAGCCGTGCCGGTCCTCGGCGGTGCCGCGCTGGATGTCGAGGAGCGCCTGGCGGAGCCGCTGCGTCACCTCGCCGGGCTCCCCCGCGCCCTGCGTCCACTCGGCGCCGGTGCGCTTGACCGTGCCGACCGGGGTGATGACGGCGGCGGTGCCGCAGGCGAAGACCTCGGTCAGGGTGCCGTTCGCGGAGTCGGCCTGCCACTGGTCGACGGAGACGCGCCCCTCCTCGGCCTCGTAGCCGAGGTCGCGGGCGACGGCGAGCAGGGAGTCACGCGTGACGCCCTCCAGGATGGAGCCGGTCAGGGTCGGCGTGATGATCTTGTTGCCGTACACGAAGTACAGGTTCATGCCGCCGAGTTCCTCGACCCACTTGCGCTCGACCGCGTCGAGGTAGCAGACCTGGGCGCAGCCCTGCTCGGCGGCCTCGGCCTGGGCGAGGAGCGAGGCGGCGTAGTTGCCGCCCGTCTTCGCGTCGCCCATGCCGCCGGGGACGGCGCGGACGTGGTCCTCGGAGACCCAGATCGACACCGGCTTGACGCCACCGGGGAAGTAGGCGCCGGCGGGCGAGGCGATGACCAGGAACAGGTACTCGTTGGCGGGCTTCACGCCCAGGCCGACCTCGGTCGCGATCATGAACGGGCGGAGGTAGAGGGACTCCTCGCCGCCGTGCGCCGGGACCCATGCCTCGTCCTGCTTCACCAGCGCGTCGCACGCCTCGATGAACGTCTCGACCGGCAGCTCCGGCATGCCGAGCCGGCGGGCGGAGGCCTGGAAGCGCTGGGCGTTCTTCTCGGGGCGGAAGGTGGCGACGGTGCCGTCGGGCTGGCGGTAGGCCTTCAGGCCCTCGAAGATCTCCTGCGCGTAGTGCAGGACCATCGTCGCCGGGTCGAGGGAGAGCGGCGCGTACGGCACGAGCTGCCCGTCGTGCCAGCCGCGGCCCTCCGTCCACTTGATGACGACCATGTGGTCGGTGAAGTGGCGGCCGAACCCGGGGCCGGCCAGGATCGCGGCGCGTTCCGCGTCGGAGAGTGGCGAGGCCGAGGGCTTGAGCTCGATCGTGGGCGTCGTCATGAGTGGTTGTCCTTCACCGGTTGTGTAGTGACACGGGCCGCGCTCACGCCCTTTTACTGTCAGTGACCAGTGCTAGGACGTCCGAGCATTCCCTCATTCCGCGGCTCCGCGTTCGATTATCGCGCGCGGGGGGCCGAGGAAGAAAACGGCGTGAATGCGACCCAGGGGATGATGGTGGCACCCGGCGGGGACATGTGGAAGCCGCCGGGTGCGGTTGCGACCCGGCGGCTTCGAAGTGGTGCAGGTGCTTCGAGTGGCGGCGGGGTCAGCCGGCTACTCGTACGGCCAGCGCGTCGCCGATCTCCGACGTGGAGCGGGCGGGCTTGCCGGCGCGCTCGCCGAGGTCGGCCGAGACGGCCTCCTCGATGCGGGCGGCCTCGGCCTCGTAGCCGAGGTGACGCAGCAGGAGCGCGACGGACAGGACCGTGGCGGTGGGGTCGGCCTTGCCCTGGCCGGCGATGTCGGGGGCCGAGCCGTGGACGGGCTCGAACATCGACGGGAACTCGCGGGAGGGGTTGATGTTGCCGCTCGCCGCGACGCCGATGCCGCCGGAGACGGCCGCGGCGAGGTCGGTGATGATGTCGCCGAAGAGGTTGTCGGTGACGATCACGTCGAACCGGGCCGGGTCGGTGACCAGGTAGATGGTGGCCGCGTCGACGTGGATGTAGTCGGTGGTGACCTCGGGGAACTCCTCGGCCACCTGGTTGAAGATGTTCGTCCACAGGTGGCCCGCGAAGGACAGCACGTTGTTCTTGTGGACCAGCGTGAGCTTCTTGCGCGGACGGGCCTGGGCGCGGGCGAAGGCGTCGCGCACGACACGCTCGACACCGAAGGCCGTGTTCACGGAGACCTCGGTGGCGACCTCGTGCGGGGTGCCCTTGCGGATGGTGCCGCCGTTGCCGGTGTACGGGCCCTCGGTGCCCTCGCGGACGACGACGAAGTCGATCGCCGGCTCGCCCTTCAGGGGCGTGTCGACACCCGGGAGGAGCTTCGACGGACGCAGGTTGACGTGGTGGTCGAAGAGGAAGCGGAGCTTCAGCAGGAAGCCGCGCTCCAGGACACCGGACGGGACCGACGGGTCGCCGATGGCGCCGAGGAGGATGGCGTCGTGCTGCTTGAGCGCCTCCGCGTCGGCGTCGGTGAGGGTCTCACCGGTGGCGTGGTAGCGCCGGGCGCCGAAGTCGTACTCCTTCGTCTCCAGCTTCACATCCTGCGGAAGGACGGCGGAGAGGACCTTCAGACCTTCGGCCACGACCTCCTGGCCGATGCCGTCACCGGGAATCACTGCGAGATTGATGCTGCGAGACATGTACGGCACCCTACTCCCGCGTCCCATGGGATGACACGACATGTCCGCCATGCGGACACCGTCGGGAGCGGGCGGCCGGCCCGGGCGTCAGCCCTTCTCCCTCCGTTCACCCGTATGTATGGCGCACGTTGGGGTTCGCTGGGAACTTCACCGGCATGGACCTTCCCGACGTAGGCATCCCGCCGCAGCTCGCACGCCGGATGAGCATGGCGGAACAGCACGAGTACCTGCGCACGAGGCTGACCCGGCGGCGCACGCTGGTGACGGCGGGCGCGGTGGCGGGCGGCCTGCTGACCGGCTGCTCGGCCGACGGGAAGGGCACGTCGGCCCGTACGACCGCCTCGGCGTCCGCCACCACCCGGGCGCCCGGCTCGGCCGTCGTCCCCTTCGGCCGCCACCTCGCCTTCGGCGCCGACCCGAAGACCCGGATGCGGATCTCCTGGCAGGTGCCGGCGGCGGTCCGCAAGCCGTACGTCCGGATCGGCACCCGCCCCGACGACCTGGGCCGGAAGACCGCGGCGGAGGTGCGCGCCCTGCACACCCCCGGCGTCACCGGCGTCCGCCTCGCCCTGGACCAGTACTACGTGCACGCGGCCCTGGACGACCTGCTCCCCGGCACCACGTACTACTACGGCGTCGGCCACGACGGTCACGACCCGGCCGCGCCCGAGCACCGCTCGACGATCGCCTCGTTCCGCACGGCACCCAGCCGTCCGGAGAAGTTCGTGTTCACGGCCTTCGGCGACCAGGGCGTGAGCAAGGCCGCGACCGCGAACGACCACATCCTGCTGAAGCAGGACCCGGCCTTCCACCTCCACGCGGGCGACATCTGCTACGCCGACGTCAACGGCCGGGGCGAGAAAACGGACGGCTACGACCCCGGGTACTGGGACCTGTTCCTGAAGCAGAACGAGGAGGTCGCGCGGTCGGTGCCGTGGATGGTGACGACCGGGAACCACGACATGGAGGCCTGGTACTACCCCGACGGCTACGGCGGCCAGCTCGCCCGCTGGTCGCTGCCGGACAGCGGCTTCGACCCCCGCCGGGCGCCGGGGGTGTACTCCTTCGTCTACGGCAACGTCGGCTTCGTGGCGCTGGACGCCAACGACGTGTCGTACGAGATCCCCGCCAACCTCGGCTACACGGGCGGCAGGCAGACGGCCTGGCTGGACGACAGGCTCGGGGAACTGCGCAAGGCGGTCGACTTCGTGGTCGTCTTCTTCCACCACTGCGCGTACTCGACCTCGTCGCACGCCTCGGACGGCGGGGTGCGCGAGGAGTGGCTGCCGCTGTTCGACAAGCACCAGGTGGACCTGGTGATCAACGGGCACAACCACGTCTACGAGCGGACCGACGCCGTCAAGGACGGCGAGGTGGGTCGCCGGGTGCCGATCGGGGCGTCGACCGACCCGACACGGGACGGCACGGTGTACGTCACCGCGGGCGGCGGCGGCAAGGAGCTGTACGGCTTCCCGGCGGGGGTGACGGAGAGCTACGAGGGCCATGTACGCGACCTCGACTCCGTCGACACCTTCCAGTGGACGACGTCACGGTCCTCGAAGGCGGAGACCGTGGAGTGGTCGCGGGTGCGCTACCGGGGCTTCTCCTTCCTCAAGGTGGAGGCGGAGAGCGGCGGCGCGCCGCGGCTGAAGGTGTCGGCGCTCGCGCAGAACGGCGACCGGATCGACCATTTCGAGGTGCGGCGCGGCGCGTGAGTCCGCGCCGCACCCCGGCGGGTGCGGCTCCCGGCGGTGGGGTGTCTCAGTGGCCGGTCGAGCCGCCGTTGTCACGGCGGTCGAGGGCGCGCTGGAGGGCGGCCGCGGCGTTCTTGCGGTCGGACTCGCTCGTGCGGGAGATGTGACGGACTCGACGGCGGGCGGTCGTCTCGGCCATGAGGGATCGACTCCTTCGGATGCATGGAGGCAACAAGGGGGTTGCGAGACGCCGGAAGGGGCGGGGAGCGGTGGCCGCAGGGGTTGCCTGCACGGGGCCCGGCTCACGACCGCCATTCGCTTGATCGAGCGAGACGTTCGGCTCCTACAAAGCTAAGGGAGGAGGCCGTGCCTGTCTCCACAATTACTCGGACTTCCTACTATCTGAGACGGTGGATTGAGTCACACGCCTCTGACCTGGGGTTTTGATCAAAACATCAACGATCACACCTAACCCCTCACAAGCACTTGACCGGTTGGGGCGGTGCATGCTGAACTTGGCTAACCACTAAAGAGCAGTTAAGGGGTTAGCCATGGCCCGTGTCACCGCCACCGCCCACCGGACGACCACCGTCCGCGGCCTCGACATCCACTACCGCGAGGCCGGCCCGGCGGACGCCCCCGTCCTGCTCCTGCTGCACGGCTTCCCCACCAGCTCGCACATGTTCCGCGGCCTGATCCCCCTCCTCGCCGACCGCTACCGCCTCATCGCCCCCGACCACATCGGCTTCGGCCGCTCGGCCGCGCCGGACGCCGCCGCCTTCCCGTACACCTTCGCCGAACTCGCCGACATCACCGACGAGTTCACACAGCAGCTGGGCATCGAGCGGTACGCGCTCTACATCCAGGACTACGGCGCCCCCATCGGCCTGCGTCTCGCCCTCGCCCACCCCGAGCGCGTCACGGCGATCGTCACCCAGAACGGCAACGCCTACGAGGAGGGGCTGGGGAAGGAGGCCTGGGCACCGGTGCTGGCGCTCATCGCCGGGCGGACGCCGGAGACCGAGGCGCCGGTGCGGGAGATCAGCTCACCGGACGGCATCAAGTGGCAGTACCTGCACGGCGTACCGGAGGAGTACCGGGACCTCGTCGCCCCGGCAGCCTACGAGCACGACGCCGCCCTGATGGCCCGTCCCGGCCAGCCGGAGATCCAGCTCGACCTGATCTCCGACTACGGCTCGAACTTCGCGCTCTACCCGGCCTTCCAGGAGTACTTCCGCGCCAGTCAGGTCCCGCTCCTCGCCACCTGGGGCGCCCACGACGAGATCTTCGTCCCGGCCGGGGCCCTCGCCTACCAGCGGGACCTGCCGAAGGCCGAGATCCACCTGCTCCCGACGGGCCACTTCGCCCTGGAGACGCACGCGGCGCAGATCGCGGCCCTCGTCCGGGACTTCCTGGGCCGCCACCTGCCGGTCTCGCCGGCTGCCTGAACGCGGCGGAGGGGCCGGACAACCGCCCGGCCCCTCCTGTCCTGCGATCCGACGTCAGCCCATGTGCGGGTACGTGTAGTCGGTCGGCGGGACCAGCGTCTCCTTGATGGCGCGGGTCAGGGTCCAGCGCATCAGGTTCTGCGGGGCGCCGGCCTTGTCGTTGGTGCCGGAGGCGCGGCCGCCGCCGAAGGGCTGCTGGCCGACGACGGCGCCCGTGGACTTGTCGTTGATGTAGAAGTTGCCGGCCGCGTAGCGGAGCTTCTCCATCGTGTACGCCGCCGCCGCGCGGTCACCCGCGATGACCGAGCCGGTCAGGGCGTAGTCGGAGACCGACTCCATCTGGGTCAGCATCTCGTCGTACTTCTCGTCCTCGTAGACGTGCACGGCGAGGAACGGGCCGAAGTACTCGGTGGTGAACACCTCGTTCTCCGGGTCGGTGCACTCCACGACGGTCGGGCGGACGAACCAGCCCACCGAGTCGTCGTACGAACCGCCCGCGACGATCGTGCAGGTCGGGTCGGCCTTGGCGCGGTCGATGGCCGCCTTGTTCTTGGCGAACGCGCGCTCGTCGATGACCGCGCCGATGAAGTTCGACAGGTCGGTGACGTCACCCATGGTCAGGTAGTCGACCTCGGCCGCGAACTCCTCCTTGAAGCCGGAGTTCCAGATCGACGCCGGGATGTAGGCGCGGGAGGTGGCGCTGCACTTCTGGCCCTGGTACTCGAAGGCACCACGGGTCAGGGCGGTCTTGAGGATCGCCTTGTCGGCGCTCGGGTGGGCGACGACGAAGTCCTTGCCGCCGGTCTCGCCGACCAGACGCGGGTAGGAGCGGTACTTCTCGATGTTGTTGCCGACCGTCTTCCACAGGTACTGGAAGGTCTTGGTGGAGCCGGTGAAGTGGATGCCCGCGAGGTCGCGGTGCTCCAGCGCCACCTTGCTGACCTCGATGCCGTCGCCCGTGACCAGGTTGATGACGCCCTTGGGCAGGCCCGCCTCCTCCAGGAGCTGCATCAGCAGCACGGCGGCGTGGGTCTGGGTCGGGGACGGCTTCCAGACGACGACGTTGCCCATGAGCGCGGGCGCGGTCGGCAGGTTGCCCGCGATCGCCGTGAAGTTGAACGGCGTGATCGCGTAGACGAAGCCTTCGAGCGGGCGGTGGTCGAGGCGGTTCCAGACGCCCGGGGAGTTGGCCGGGGGCTGCTCGGCGAGGATCTGCCGGGCGTAGGCGACGTTGAAGCGCCAGAAGTCGACCAGCTCGCAGGGGGTGTCGATCTCGGCCTGCTGCGCGGTCTTGGACTGGCCGAGCATCGTCGAGGCGGCCAGCGTCTCGCGCCAGGGGCCGGCGAGGAGTTCGGCGGCGCGCAGGATGATCGCGGCACGGTCGTCGAAGGACAGCGCGCGCCAGGCGGGCGCGGCGGCGAGCGCCGCGTCGATCGCGTCCTGGGCGTCGGCCTGCGTGGCGTTGCGGTAAGTGCCCAGCACCGCCTTGTGGTTGTGCGGCTGCACGACCTGGAAGGCGTCGCCGCCGCCCATCCGCTTCTCGCCTCCGATGGTCATCGGCAGGTCGATCGGGTTCTCGGCCAGCTCCTTGAGCTTGGCCTCCAGGCGGGCGCGCTCGGGCGAGCCGGGGGCGTAGCCGTGCACCGGCTCGTTGACGGGGGTGGGGACCTGGGTCACAGCGTCCATGGGTTCCGTAACTCCTTGTACGTGAGCGGGTGTTCGGTCAGCCCTTGGTGAGGATCGAGCGGACGAAGAAGAGGAGGTTCGCCGGCTTCTCCGCCAGCCTGCGCATGAAGTAGCCGTACCAGTCGGTGCCGTAGGCGGTGTAGACGCGCATGCGGTGGCCCTCCGCGGCGAGGCGCAGGTGCTCGTCGCTGCGGATGCCGTACAGCATCTGGAACTCGTACTCGTCGAGCTTGCGGCCGGCCTTGCGGGCGAGTTCCTGGGCGATGGAGATCAGGCGCGGGTCGTGGGAGCCGATCATCGGGTACCCGTCGCCCTCCATGAGGGTCTTCAGGACGCGGACGTACGCCTTGTCGATCTCGTGCTTCTGCTGGTAGGCGACCTCGGCGGGTTCCTTGTAGGCGCCCTTGACCAGGCGGACGCGGCTGCCGGCCTCGGCGAGGCGGCGGGCGTCGGCCTCGGTGCGGAAGAGGTAGGCCTGGATGACACAGCCGGTCTGCGGGAAGTCCTTCCGCAGCTCCTCGTGGATGGCGAACATCGAGTCGAGGGTGGTGTGGTCCTCGGCGTCCAGCGTCACGGTCGTGCCGATGGCGGCGGCGGCCTCGACGACGGGACGGACGTTGGCGAGGGCCAGCTCGTGGCCGCCCTCCAGGGCCTGCCCGAACATCGACAGCTTCACGGACATCTCGGCGCGGGTGCCGAGCTCCAGCTCCTTGAGCCGGTCGACGAGCGCCAGGTAGGCGTCGCGGGCGGCCTCGGCCTGCGCGGGGGTGGTGATGTCCTCGCCGACGACGTCCATCGTCAGCTCCAGGCCCTTGCCGGTGAGGTCCTTGACGATCGGCACGATCTCGTCCACGGTCTCGCCGGGGATGAAGCGGTCGACGACCTGCTTAGTCACCGGCATCGCCGAAATCAGACGTCGCATCCTGTCGCTGCGCGACGCGGCGAGAATCACGGGACCCAGCACGGGGCACCTCCACAAACCAGCAGGAACATGCCGGAACCCAACAACTCGGGAACGGCACGGAGAACCACCGTGAAACCTAAGGATCCCTCCGATCGTCGGCCATCGACAGCTGTCACGCATCCGTGCCGCAGATCTCAGACAGATGTATGAAGGGCCCGATCTTTTGCGGCAGAATGCCCGAGTGACGTCGGCTTACAGAAGTGACTACCAGGAGCTGGTCGACGAGATCTCCGAGCTCCTCGGCGTCCCCGCGACCCTGGAGAACCGCGACTTCGAGCTGATCGCCTTCGGGGCCTACGACAGCGAGGGCGACCTCGATCCGTCGGCCCTGGACCCGGTCCGCACCCGCTCGATCCTGACCCGGCGCTCGACGGCGGCGGTCCGCACCTGGTTCGAGGGCTTCGGCATCACCCGCGCGACCGGCCCGGTCCGCATCCCGCCGACCCCGGAGGCGGGGGTGTACCGCGGACGGATCTGTCTCCCGGTACGCCATCGGGGTGTCGTCCTGGGGTACGTCTGGCTGCTGGAGTCCGACCCCGGCCCCACCGACGCCCAGCTGACCGCCGCCATGGAGGTGACCGTCCGGATCGGCGCGCTGCTGGCGGACGAGGCGCAGCACGGCGCGGACCTCAGCCGGGAGCTGCGGGCGGCGCTGACCGCCGGGCGGGGCTGGCAGGGCGACATGGCGGTGGCGGCACTGCGCACGGCCCTGGGCCCGCGCGGCGACGGCCCGCACGCGGTGGTGTGCGTCGCGCCGTGGCCGTCCGCCGACCCGGACGACGCCCCGTCGGCCCGTACGGTCCCGCACGCGACGGCGCTGTGCACGGTCCCGTGGGGCACGGCCGCGCAGAGCCTCGCGGTGCTGGTCCGGCTGCGGTCACCGGAGGTGCGCATCCCGGCGCTGACGGCGGCGCAGCGGCTGCTCGGCGACACCGATGCCGCGCGGGCCGCCGGTGTCGGCGAACCGCGCGCGAGCCTCACCGATCTGCCGGCGGCCTGGCAGGAGGCGTCGGCCGCCGCCCGCGCGGCCCTCGCCGAACCGGCCCTCGGCCCGGTGGCGGAGTGGTCGCTCATCGGCCCGTACCGGCTGCTGACCGCGCTGCCCCCGGACGCGGCCCACGACCCCGCCGTACGCCCGCTCCTCTCCCCCGCCCACCGCGAACTCGCCCGCACGGCCGAGACCTACCTCGACTGCGCGGGCCAGGCCGGGCGCACGGCGGCCGAGCTGGGCATCCACCGGCAGACCCTCTACTACCGCCTCTCGCGCGTGGAGCAGCTGACGGGCCTGGACCTGGACGACGGGGAGGACCGGCTGCTGCTGCACATGGCCCTGAAGGGGGCGCGCCTCTAGGCGGGCGGTCAGGGCGAGGGCGGCCGGAGCCGCACGCAGCAGTGGCCGGGCTCGGGTGCCAGACACGCCTCGTAGCCGTTCCCGGCGGAGCCGTCTTCCTCCAGCCCTTGCAGCACGCCGCGCATCAGATGCAGGTTCATGCCGCACACGGTCTGTGTGTGGTCGCGTGCCAGGGCGTGGAAGGGGCAGTTGCCGAGGACGACGGTCGCTCCGTCGCGCCGGGGTTCGAAGCCGTACCGCTCCAGCAGCCCGAACACGCCGTCGCCGCCGTCCTCTTCGGCCAGCCATGTGCCCAGCTCGTGAGCCTTGCGGTGCAGGACGGTCCGGGTCGGCTCGCCGGTGGCCTCGGACTCCTCCAGGGCCTGGGCGAGGAGCCGGCCGGCCAGTTCGTAGTGCCGCTCGGGCAGGTTGACGGTGACCTGCCGGGCGGAGCGCTTGTAGAGCTTGGCGGGGCGGCCCGCACCGGGGCCGGAGCGTCCGGTGCGCCGTTCGTAGACCACGTCGAGCAGTGATTCCTCGGCCAGTCGGTCGAGATGGAAGGCCGCGGTCTGCCGGGCGAGCCCCAGGGCGGCCGCGGCCTCGTCCCGTCCGACCGGTCCGGCGGCGCGCACGACATGGTCGTACAGCCTCCGGCGGGTGGGTTCGTCGAGCGCGGCGACGGCGGAGACGTCGGGGTCGGGTGCTGCTGCCTTCGGAGCGGTCACGGACACAAGTGTAAAAGCAGCGGCGGTTGACTAAAGAGGGCTGGAGCGCTTCTATAACTAGCGAGAGTTGTTGATAGAAGGAGAGTCGCCATGACCTCAGCCCCTGCGACCACCCCGCATCCCCGGGAATCCCTCACCGACCCCGGCTACCAGGCGTTCGCCATCCTGCGCGTCGGGTTCACGGTGGCGCCGATCCTGTTCGGCCTGGACAAGTTCGCCAACCTGCTCGTCGACTGGCCCGGCTATCTCGCGCCGTGGATCGACGACATCACTCCGGGCAGCGCCCAGCAGGCCATGTACGCGGTGGGCGCCATCGAGATCGTCGCGGGCCTCGTCGTCGCCGTCGCGCCCCGCTTCGGCGGCTGGCTGGTGGCCGGATGGCTGGCCGGGATCATCGTCGACCTGCTGACCATCCCGGACTACTACGACATCGCCCTGCGCGACTTCGGCCTGCTGCTCGGCGCGGTCGCCCTCGCCCGGCTGGCGGAGCGGTATCGCCGCACGTCCGACTGAGGCGGCGGGGGGCCGGAAATCGGGGGCGGGGGCCGCGAGCCGGGGCAATTATTGAAAATGATTGTCATCATGCTACGGTCGGCGCACACCACCTCTTGACCGCCCCTTTACCCGGAGGGTCCCGTGCGCCTGCCCGCTCGCCGCCTGCTCCCCGTCACCGCCCTCACGGCGACGTCCGCGCTGCTCACCGGATGCTTCTCCGGGGCGGGGTCCGCCGCGGAGGGCGACGGCAAGCGCGTCCGCGTCGCGATGATGCAGCCCCCGCGCTCGGGGCTCTCCCCGCTCTCCGACGACGCCTTCAAGCTGTCCCGCTGGTCGACGGCCGAGACGCTGGTGAAGCTCGACGCCGACGGGGACGCCACACCCGCCCTCGCCACCGAGTGGCAGCAGTCCGGCCGCACCTGGACCTTCGAGATACGCGACGGCGTCACCTTCCACGACGGGAGCGAGCTCAACGCCGAAGCCGTCGTCCGGTCGCTCGGCAAGGCCGCGGGCGCCGCCCCCAAGCCCCGCATCCTCGACGGCGTCGAGCTGACCGTGCAGGCGGTGGACCACGACACCGTCACCGTCACCACCGCCGACGAGGACCCCCTCGTCCCGCAGCGGCTCAGCTCGCCCCAGCTGTCGATCCTCGCGGCGAAGGCCTACCGCGGGAAGACCGTGAACCCCGTCGGCGCCGGCACCGGCCCCTTCGAGCTCACCCGGGTGAACGGCACCTCCTCGGCCGCCCTCGACCGCTACGACGGCTACTGGGGCGAGCAGGCCAAGTCCCCCGGGATCGACGTGAAGTTCGTCCCCGACGGCACCGCCCGCGCCGCCGCCCTGCGCAGCGGCGAGGCCGACATCGTCGAGGCCGTCCCGGTCTCGCAGGCCGCGCTCCTCGACGAGGAGCTGATCACCGAGGTGCCGATGCCGCGCACCAACACCCTCTACCTCAACACCTCCGCCGGCCCCTTCCGGGACGCCGCCCTGCGCGCCGCCGCCCGCGAGGCGATCGACGCCGAGTCGATCGTGGCGGGCGTGTACGAGGGACGCGCCGATGTCGCCGAGGGGCTGCTGGGGCCGGCGCTGCCGTGGGCCGCCGAGCTGCGGTCGGCCGTGCAGCGCCCCGCCGCCTCGAAGGCGGACGGGCGGACCGTCACCATCGGCACCTTCACCGACCGGGCCGAACTGCCGGAGGTCGCGGCCACGCTGCAACAGCAGCTCCAGAAGGCCGGCTTCAGGGTGAAGCTGGAGATCCGCGAGTACGCCAACATCGAGACCGACGCGCTCGCCGGGGAGTTCGACGCGTTCATCCTGTCCCGCGCCACCGTCCTGGACTCCGGCGACCCGGCCGCCTACCTCTACAGCGACTTCGCCTCCGACGGCTCCTTCAACCTCTCCCAGCTCGCCGACGCCCGGGTGGACGCGGCGCTGCGGAAGGCCGCCGGGACCGGCACGGGAGAGGCCCGGCGCAAGGCGGTCGCCGCCGCCGAGGCCGCCGTCCTCGCGACCGACGCCGCGATACCGATGCTCCACGAGCGGGTCATCCAGGGCGACGCCGCCGGAGTCGTCGGCGCCGCGCACGACCCGCGCGAGCGCGAACTGGTCACCGCGGACACCTACGTCAAGTGAGCTCCTGGACAAGGGCGTTGCCCGGCGCGGCGGGCGTGACGCGCGCCCTCTGCCTGCTCACGGTCGTCGCCGCCGTCGGTCTCCTCCCCTGGCTCTCCGGCAAGGACCCCGCCCTCACCGTCCTGCGGGCCCGGTCTGCCGAACAGGAGCCGACGAAGGAGGCGCTGGACGCCGTACGGCGGGATCTCGGGCTGGACGCCGGTCCCCTGGCGCTGCTGGGGAGGTGGGCGTCCGGGCTGGTGCGCGGGGACCTCGGTACGTCGTGGGTGTCGGGGACCGGGGTGCTGCCGTCGGTCGGGGCCGGGCTTCAGGTGTCGCTGGCGTTGATGGGGGCCGCCTTCGCGGTGGCCGTGCTGCTGGCCGGTGTGCTGGTCGCGCCGGTGCTGGTGCGGGGCCGGCGGTCGGCCGGGGCGTTCGCGGCGATGCTCGCGGCCGTGCCCGAGTTCCTGCTGGCCACCGTCGCGCTGCTGGTGTGCGGGGTGTGGCTGGGGTGGCTGCCGACGTCCGGATGGCAGGGGCCGGAGTACCTGGTGCTGCCCGCGCTCGCCCTCGGGGTGCCGGCCGGCGGGCTGCTCGGGCGGCTGGTCGCGGACGCGCTGCCCGGGGTGCTGGACGAGCGGTGGGTGGAGCTGTGGCGGGGGGCCGGGGTGAGCCGGCGGATCATTGCGGGCGCCGCGCTGAGGCGCGTACTGCCGCCGCTCGTCCCGCAGTTCGGGATGGCCGCGGTCGGGCTGACGGGCGGTGCGGTGGCCGTGGAGACCGTGTTCGCCGTGCCCGGTATCGGGCGTACGGCGCTCGGCGCGGCCAAGTCGCAGGACCTGCCGCTGCTCCAGGGATCGGTGCTGGCGCTGTTGACGCTCGGTTTGGTCATCGGGGCGCTGGCGGCGTTCACACGGCGTCGGCTGCTGGGCCCCGCCCTGCGTGACGCCGCGCTCGCCCTGCCTCCGGCCCGCCCGGTCCGTACACACCCGGCGATCCCGTTGACCCTGTTCACAATCCTCGCCGTGGCCATCGGCTGGGGCCTGCTGCGCGACCCGTACGCCGTCCACACCGCCGACCGGCTCGCCGCGCCCTCCTGGTCCCACCCCCTCGGCACCGACGGACTCGGCCGCGACGTCCTCGCCCGGCTCGGACACGGCGCCGCCCCCACCGTCGGCACGGCCGCCGCCGTCTGCGTGCTGAGCCTCCTCGTCGCGCTCGCCCTCGGCTTCCTGCCAGGCGTCGCCGCGGGCGCGGCCGACATCGCCAACGCCCTCCCGCCGGTCATCGTCGGCATCCTGGTCGCCGCGACCGCGGGCCCCGGCACCGGCGGCGCGGCCCTCGCGGTCGCCCTGATCTCCTGGCCGCCACTGGCCGCGCACGCGGCGGCCCTGGTCCAGGAGGTACGGGCGTCCGCCTTCCTCACCGCTCAACGGGCCATCGGCGCACCCCCGTTGTGGATCCTCACCCGGCACGTCCTGCCGTCGGTCGCCGCCCCGGTGGCCCGGCACGCCCTCCTCCGCCTGCCCGGCATCGCCCTCGCCCTGGCCTCCCTGGGCTTCCTCGGCCTCGGCGCCCAGCCGCCCGCCCCGGAGTGGGGCCTGCTCCTGGACGAGTCCCGCGCCTACGTCGAACGCGCCCCCTGGGCCGCGCTCGCCCCCGCGGCGGCCCTGGCCCTGCTGGCGGGCCTCGCGGTGTCGGGGGCGGCGTACGCGCAGGGGCGCCGAGCGCCTCGTGGCGACGACACAGGGAAGGTGCCCCTTGCTGCCGCCTGAACCTCTGCTCTCCGTACGGGACCTGCGCATCGCCTTCGGCGGCGTCGAGGTCGTCCGCGGACTCTCCTTCGACGTCCACGCGGCCGAAGTCCTCGCGCTCGTGGGCGAGTCGGGGGCGGGCAAGTCCCTGACCGCGAGGGCCCTGCTCGGGATGCTCCCGGCGGGGGCCGCTCGAACCGGCTCCGTGCACCCGGACCTGTCGGGCGCCCGCGGCCGCCGTATCGCCCTCGTCCCGCAGGACGCCCTGTCCGCCCTCTCCCCCGTGCACCCCGTGGGCGAGCAACTCGCCGCCGCAGTACGGTCGGTGACCCGCGTCTCCCGTGCGGAGGCCAGGGTGAGGGCGGTGGCCGCGCTCGACCGGGTGGGCATCCCGGACGCCGCGCGCCGGGCCCGGTCGTATCCGCACGAGTTCTCCGGCGGCATGCGGCAGCGCGCGGTCGTCGCGATGGCCACGATCAACGAACCGGACGTCCTGATCGCCGACGAGCCCACCACGGCGCTCGACGAGGAGCGCCGGGACCAGGTGCTGGGGCTCCTCACCGAGCAGCGGGAAGCCGTCGGCGCGGCGCTCGTGCTGGTCACGCACGACCTGGACGCGGTACGGCGGTTCGCGGACCGCGCGCTGATCATGTACGCGGGGCGGATGACCGAACTCGGGCCGGTCCGGGACGTGTTGGACCGCCCGTTGGCCCCCTACACAGCGGGCCTGCTGGCTTGCCTGCCACAGCCGCACCATCCGCGGGCCCGCCGCCTGCCCACCCTTGCCGGCACACCCCCGACGCCGGACGCGCTTCCGCCGGGCTGCGCCTTCGCGCCTCGCTGCGCGCACGCCACGGAGCTGTGCGGCCGCGAGGAACCGCGGCCGGAGCGGGTGGACGGCCGGGAAGTCGCCTGCCACCACCGGGAGAAGGTATGAGCACCCCGCTGCTCGACGTCCGCGACCTCGTCGTCCGCTACGGCACGGTGACGGCCGTCGACCACGTCTCCTTCTCCCTGGAGGCGGGCGAGACCCTGGCCGTCGAAGGCCCCTCCGGCTGCGGCAAGTCGTCGACAGCCATGGCCGTGCTGCAACTGCGCCGCCCGGACAGCGGCGAAGTGCGCTTCGAGGGGCGGGAGTTGTCGGGGCTCACCGAACGCGAACTCCGCCCGCTCCGCCCCCGTATGCAGCCTGTTTTCCAGGACCCGTACGGCTCGTTGAACCCTCGCCACCGCATCCGGGACGCGGTGGCGGAGCCGCTGCGCCCCCGGGGCCTGCGCCCCACCCGCACCCAGGTCGCCGAACTCCTCGGCCGCGTCGGCCTGGACCCGTCGTACGGCGACCGGCGCCCGCACGAACTCTCCGGCGGCCAGTGCCAACGCGCCGGGATCGCCCGCGCGCTGGCCGCCGGCCCGCGCCTGCTGGTGCTGGACGAACCGGTGTCGGCACTGGACCCCTCGGTCCGCGCCGGGATGCTGAACCTGCTCGCCGACCTCCAGGACGAGCTGGGCCTGGCGTACCTGTTCATCTGCCATGACCGCGCGGTCGTACGGCACTTCGCGGACCGGGTGCTGACGATGCGGGACGGGCGGATCAGCTCGCGTTGACGCCGGCGATCACGCGCCGCAGGCCCTCGGTGAGCTGGTCGGCGTCGGTCGCAGTGTCCGGGTTGAAGACCCACTGGACCATGAGGCCCTGGAGCAGCGTCTGGTAGAAGCGGCCCTCGGAGTCGACGGTCTCCTTGTCCTGCTCCTCCTCCGGGAGGCCGTTGAACAGGGGCAGCAGCCCCGACCTGCCCTGCTCCTCCGCCTCGACGAGCATCCGCCGGATCTCCGCCAGCCGCTCCCCCTGCATGACCACCTCGAAGCTGAGCATCCAGATCGCCCGCGATTCGCCGACGGCGCCGACGATGTTCGTCCACACCTCGTGGAAGCGCTCCAGGGAGCCCGGTGCCGTGTGCGTCGCACCGCCCGCTCCCCAGCCGGGCTCGAAGCGGTGTCCCATGCCCTCGATGAGGGAGACGTACGCCTGCACCAGCAGGGCGTCCTTCGAGCCGTAGTGGTAGCCGATCGAGGCGAGGTTGGTCCCCGACTCCTTGACGATGTCGCGCGCCGTCGTGCGCGTGAAGCCCTTGGCCAGCAGGCAGCGCTTGGCGCCTTCGAGCAGATCCTCACGGTGTCCCATGCCGTCATCCTAGCCCGGACTTATACAACCGTCCTATACGAGCGACTTACACAAGCGTTCTAGACAAGCGTTTAAGACGCGCGTACATTCCTCGGCATGACAACGAACCCGCCCCGTGCCGGACGCCGCGAATGGACCGCCCTCGGCGTGCTGATGCTTCCGCTGCTCCTGGTCTCGATGGACGTCTCCGTCCTCTACTTCGCGATCCCCTCGATCAGCGCGGACCTGGAACCGTCCGGCACCCAGCAGCTGTGGATCTTCGACATCTACGCGTTCGTGCTGGCGGGCCTGTTGATGACGATGGGCTCGCTGGGCGACCGCATCGGCCACCGCCGGCTCCTGCTGCTCGGCGCCACCGCCTTCGGCGCCGCCTCCCTGCTCGCGGCCTACGCCGACAGCGCCGAGACCCTGATCGCGGCCCGCGCGGTCCTCGGCATCGGCGGCGCGACCCTGATGCCGTCGACGATGGCGCTGCTGCGCACGATGTTCACCGACCCCGGCCAGCGCGCGAAGGCGATCGGCCTGTGGTCCGGCGTGATGACGGCCGGCATCGCGCTGGGCTCGGTGATGAGCGGGGTGCTGGTCGAGTACTTCTGGTGGGGCTCGGTCTTCCTGGTCAACCTGCCCGCGATGGCCCTGCTGCTGGCACTCGGGCCGATCCTGCTCCCGGAGTCCCGCAACCCGGCCCCCGGCCGCTTCGACTGGCTGAGCGTGCCGCTGTCCATGGCCGCCGTGCTCCCCGTGATCTACGGCCTGAAGGAGATCCCCTCCGAGGGCTGGAACGTCCGCTACGTCGTCTCGATCACCGTCGGCCTGCTCTTCGCGGCCCTGTTCGTCCGCCGCCAGCGCACCACGGCCGCACCGATGATCGACCCGGCCCTGTTCCGTGGTCGTGGCTTCGCCCCCGCCGTCGCCCTGAACCTCGTCTCGGCGTTCGGGATCATGGGGTCGGCGTACTTCACCACGCAGTATCTGCAGTCGGTGCTGGACAAGAGCGCGCTGGAGGCGGCCCTGTGGGCGCTGCTGCCGTCGGTGCCGATCGGTGCGGCGGCGCCGGTCGCGACGAGCCTGGTCCAGAAGGGCGTCGCCCGCGCCCGGGTCGTCACCGCGGGCTTCGTCATCGCCGCGGCCGGGTTCGTCGTCCTGTCCTTCGCCGGTACGGACTCGCTGTGGCTGGTGCTGACCGCGTGCGCGGTCCTCGCCGTCGGCGGTGTCGTCGTGATGTCCCAGATCATGGACCTGGCGATGGGCGCCGCCCCGGCCGAGCGGGCGGGCTCCGCGTCCTCCCTGATGGAGACCGGCTCCGAGTTCGGTGGCGCGCTGGGAATGGCGCTGCTCGGCTCCATCGGTACGGCGGTCTACCGCCACGAGATGCCGGCCTCGGCCCCGGACGTGGCCCGGGAGACGCTGGGCGGGGCGCTGGCGGTGGCCGATCGGGTGCCGGGTCTCGCGACGGTGGCCCGGGAGGCGTTCACCAGCGGGATGCAGGGAGCGGCGATCGGAGGAGCCGTGTTCCTGACGGCGGCCGCGGTACTGGCGGCGGTGATGCTGCGGGGCGTCAAGGTGCGGGAACCGGGGCAGGAAGCGGAACCGGGGCAGGAAGCGGAACCGGAGACAGTGTCCGCCTGACGGCAGAAAGGCGGGGCGCGCCGAGGTCGAACCTCGGCACGCCCCGCCTTCTTACGTGGTCCCTCAGACCAGGTTCACCGCGCGGGCCGACGTGGCGCCGATCTCCGCCTCGACCTCGGCCAGCACCCCGGAGGGCACCGTGTCGTCGACGGTCAGCACGGCCAGCGCCTCGCCGCCCACCGCCGCACGGGCGACCTGCATGCCGGCGATGTTGATCCCGGCCTCGCCGAAAATGCGGCCCACGGTGCCGACGACACCCGGACGGTCCTCGTAGCGCAGGACGACCATGTGGTCGGCGAGGGCGAGATCCACGTCGTACTCGCCGACGGCCACGATCTTCTGCAGGTGCTTCGGTCCGGCCAGCGTGCCGGAGACCGCCACCTCCTCGCCGCTGCCGAGCGTGCCGCGCACGGTCACCACGTTGCGGTGGTCGGACGACTCCGAGCTGGTCGTCAGCCGCACCTCGACGCCGCGCTCCTGGGCGAACAGCGGGGCGTTGACGTAGGAGACCGTCTCGTCGACGACGTCCTCGAAGACACCCTTGAGGGCGGACAGCTCCAGCACCTTCACGTCGTGCTGGGTGATCTCGCCGTAGACCTCGACGTCCAGGCGGACGGCGACCTCACCGGCGAGCGCGGTGAAGATCCGGCCGAGGCGCTCGGCGAGCGGCAGACCCGGCTTGACGTCCTCGGCGATGACACCGCCCTGGACGTTGACCGCGTCGGGCACGAGCTCACCGGCGAGCGCGAGCCGCACCGAGCGGGCGACCGCGATACCGGCCTTCTCCTGGGCCTCGTCGGTGGAGGCACCGAGGTGCGGGGTGCAGACGACCTGGTCGAGCTCGAAGAGCGGGGAGTCCGTGCAGGGCTCCTTCGCGTACACGTCGAGACCGGCGCCGGCGACCCGGCCCTCCTTCAGCGCCGAGAACAGCGCCTCCTCGTCGACGATGCCGCCGCGCGCGGCGTTGACGATCCGCACGCTCGGCTTGACCTTGTGCAGGGCCTCGTCGCCGATGAGACCGAGGGTCTCGGGGGTCTTGGGCAGGTGGACGGTGATGAAGTCGGAGACCTCGAGGAGCTCGTCCAGGGACAGCACCTTGACGCCCATCTGCGCGGCCCGCGCGGGCTGCACGTAGGGGTCGTAGGCGACGACCTTCATGCCGAAGGCGGACATGCGCTGCGCGACGAGCGCGCCGATGCGGCCGAGGCCGACGACACCGAGGGTCTTCTCGGCGAGCTCGACGCCCGTGTACTTGCTGCGCTTCCACTCGCCGTTCTTCAGGGCGGTGTTGGCCTGCGGGATGTGGCGCGCGGTGGCCAGCAGCAGACCGCAGGCCAGCTCGGCGGCGGTCACGATGTTGGAGGTCGGGGCGTTGACGACCATCACGCCGGCCTTGGTGGCGGCGGAGACGTCCACGTTGTCCAGGCCGACGCCGGCTCGTGCGACGACCTTCAGGCGACGGCTCGCGGCAATGGCCTCGGCGTCCACCTTGGTGGCGGAGCGGATCAGGATCGCGTCGACCTCGGCGATGGCGGGCAGCAGCTCGGCGCGGTCCGCGCCGTTGCAGTGCCGGATCTCGAAGTCGGGGCCAAGCGCGTCGACGGTCGCGGGCGACAGCTCTTCAGCGATGAGTACGACGGGTTTCGAGCTCACGTGAGTCCTCACATGTCCAATGCGGACGGCCGTCCCGACGGCCGCAGGCGGTGGAGGGTTGCTAGCCGCGTGGAAGACGCACGACGCTGTGGGCCTGACGCGTATGTAGTGCAGCAGTGTAGTGGCGTCGCGAACGTCGTTTTACGCCGCTGCGGAAGGATCACCCGTCCGTGGTCGGACAGGTTGGACAACGGGGCCGGAGCATGCCGCTCCGGCCCCGTCGTTCGAGGACTTACGCCTCCTCGTCCACCCAGCTCATCAGCTTGCGCAGCTGCTTGCCGGTGGTCTCCAGGAGGTGCTCGGAGTCCTGGGTCTTGTACTCGTTGTACTTCTTCAGACCGCCGTGGTACTCGGCCATCCACTCACGCGCGAAGGTGCCGTCCTGGATCTCGGCCAGGACCTTCTTCATCTCGGCCTTGGTGGCGTCGGTGATGATGCGCGGACCGGTGACGTAGTCGCCCCACTCGGCGGTCTCGGAGACCGACCAGCGCATCTTCTCCAGGCCACCCTCGTACATGAGGTCGACGATGAGCTTCAGCTCGTGCAGGCACTCGAAGTAGGCGATCTCCGGCTGGTAGCCCGCCTCGACGAGGGTCTCGAAGCCGGCCTTCACCAGGGCGGAGGTACCACCGCACAGGACGGCCTGCTCACCGAACAGGTCGGTCTCGGTCTCCTCGGTGAAGGTCGTCTTGATGACGCCCGCGCGGGTGCCACCGATGCCCTTGGCGTACGACAGGGCCAGCGCGAAGCCGTTGCCGGTCGCGTCCTGCTCGACGGCCACGATGCAGGGGACGCCGCGACCCTCCTCGTACTGGCGGCGCACCAGGTGACCCGGGCCCTTGGGGGCGACCATGCACACGTCGACGCCCGCCGGGGGCTTGATGAAGCCGAAGCGGATGTTCAGGCCGTGGCCGAAGAACAGCGCGTCGCCGTCCTTCAGGTTCGGGGCGATCGACTCCTCGTAGACCTGGGCCTGGATCGGGTCCGGGACCAGGATCATGATGACGTCGGCCTCGGCGGCAGCCTCCGACGGGGTCACCACGCGCAGGCCCTGCTCCTCGGCCTTGGCCTTGGACTTGGAGCCCTCGTGCAGACCGACACGGACGTCGACACCCGAGTCACGGAGCGACAGCGCGTGGGCGTGGCCCTGGCTGCCGTAACCGATGACCGCGACCTTGCGGCCCTGGATGATGGACAGGTCGGCGTCGGCGTCGTAGAACAGCTCGGCCACTTTGGGTTCTCTCCTTGAGTGCAGGTGTTGCGTCCCACCGTATGACGGCGGGGTGAAGTGAAGTTTCGGGGTCTCGCTATACGGGCGGCCGACGACGGCCGCCCGTATGGGCGTCAGGCGGAACGGTCGAGCGCGCGCAGCGACCGGTCCGTGATCGACCGCGCACCGCGGCCGATCGCGATGGTGCCGGACTGGACGAGCTCCTTGATGCCGAAGGGCTCCAGCATCTTGAGCATGGCCTCCAGCTTGTCGCTGGAGCCGGTGGCCTCGATGGTGACGGCCTCCGGGGAGACGTCGACGGTCTTGGCGCGGAACAGCTGGACGATCTCGACGATCTGCGAGCGCGTCTCGTTGTCGGCGCGCACCTTCACCAGAACGAGTTCACGCTGAACGGCGTTCGACGGCTCCAGCTCGACGATCTTGAGGACCTCGACGAGCTTGTTGAGCTGCTTGGTGACCTGCTCCAGCGGCAGCGCCTCGACACTCACCACGATGGTGATGCGGGAGATGTCGGCGTGCTCGGTGACCCCGACGGCGAGGGAGTCGATGTTGAAGCCGCGGCGGGAGAACAGCGCGGCGATCCGGGCGAGGATGCCCGGCTTGTTCTCCACCAGGACGGAGAGCGTGTGCTTGGACATGATCTTTTACGTCTCTCTCGCTCAGTCGTCTTCGTTGTCGCCGAAGTCGGGGCGGACGTCCCGGGCGGCCATGATCTCGTCGTTGGAGGTGCCGGCGGCGACCATCGGCCACACCATGGCGTCCTCGTGGACGATGAAGTCGATGACGACCGGGCGGTCGTTGATGGAGTTCGCCTCTTCGATGACCTTGTCGAGGTCGGCCGGGTCCTCGCAGCGGATCGCGTAGCAGCCCATGGCCTCCGACAGCTTCACGAAGTCGGGGACGCGGGTGCCGCGGGCGTCCGGGTTGACGTCGTCCGGGCCGCTGTGGAGCACGGTGTTGGAGTACCGCTGGTTGTAGAAGAGGGTCTGCCACTGGCGGACCATCCCCAGGGCGCCGTTGTTGATGACGGCGACCTTGATCGGGATGTTGTTCAGGGCGCAGGTGGTGAGTTCCTGGTTGGTCATCTGGAAGCAGCCGTCGCCGTCGATCGCCCAGACCGTCCGGTCCGGCCGGCCGGCCTTGGCGCCCATCGCCGCCGGGACCGCGTAGCCCATGGTGCCGGCGCCGCCGGAGTTCAGCCAGGTCGCGGGCTTCTCGTACTCGATGTAGTGCGCGGCCCACATCTGGTGCTGGCCGACACCCGCCGCGAAGATCGTTCCCTCCGGGGCGAGCTGCCCGATGCGCTCGATGACCTGCTGCGGGGAGAGCTGGCCGTTGTCCGGCTGCTCGTAGCCCAGCGGGTACGTCTCGCGCCAGCGGTTGAGGTCCTTCCACCAGGCGGTGTAGTCGCCCCGGTGGCCCTCGCTGTGCTCCTTCTGCACGGCCTGGACCAGGTCGGCGATGACCTCGCGGGCGTCACCGACGATCGGCACGTCCGCGGCGCGGTTCTTGCCGATCTCCGCGGGGTCGATGTCGGCGTGGACGATCTTGGCGTGCGGGGCGAAGCTGTCCAGCTTGCCGGTGACGCGGTCGTCGAAGCGGGCTCCGAGGGCGACGATCAGGTCGGCCTTCTGCAGCGCGGTGACGGCGGTGACCGCACCGTGCATGCCCGGCATTCCCACGTGCAGCGGGTGGCTGTCGGGGAATGCGCCGAGCGCCATCAGGGTGGTGGTGACGGGCGCTCCGGTGAGCTCTGCGAGGACCTTCAGCTCGGCGGTGGCCTGGGCCTTGATGACGCCGCCGCCGACGTAGAGGACGGGCCGCTTGGCGGCGGTGATGAGCTTGGCCGCCTCGCGGATCTGCTTGGCGTGCGGCTTGGTCACCGGGCGGTAGCCGGGGAGGTCCATGACCGGCGGCCAGGAGAACGTGGTCTGGGCCTGGAGGATGTCCTTGGGGATGTCCACCAGCACCGGGCCGGGGCGGCCGGTGGAGGCGATGTGGAACGCCTGCGCGATGGTCCGCGGGATGTCCTCGGCCTTGGTGACCAGGAAGCTGTGCTTGGTGATCGGCATCGTGATGCCGACGATGTCCGCCTCCTGGAAGGCGTCCGTGCCGATCGACTTGGAGACCACCTGACCGGTGATCGCCACCAGCGGCACCGAGTCCATGTTCGCGTCCGCGATCGGGGTGACCAGGTTGGTCGCGCCCGGACCCGAGGTCGCCATGCAGACGCCGACCTTGCCGGTGGCCTGCGCGTAACCGGTGGCCGCGTGACCGGCGCCCTGCTCGTGGCGGACCAGGACGTGGCGCACCCGGGTGGAGTCCATCATCGGGTCGTACGCCGGCAGGATCGTGCCGCCGGGGATACCGAATACCGTGTCGACACCGACCTCCTCGAGAGAGCGGATGAGGGACTTCGCACCCGTGACGTGCTCGGGTGCGGACTGCTGTCCTCCGGATCGGGGCCGCGGCTGCGGATGGTGGGCCCCGGTGGCCTGCTCGGTCATCGTCATTCTCTTCTCGATGCTGAGGGTTTTTGCGAGGTTCGTGCGGTGTGGGCGGTTTTACGTTCGGTGCTGGTGCAACAAAAAACCCCTCGTGCCGGAAGGCAAGCGAGGGGAGCGCGCCGGGAGTGGTCGCTGAGCGGTCGAGGCTCAGCTTCAGCCGACGCGCTTTCCAAGTACGAGAATTCGGGTGCGCATGGCACTGACCCTCCCCCCGGCGCGCACCACGTGTCAAGTGGGTGGGACGGGAGTCTCATTATGTGAGCGAAGGGCACTTCCGCCTCCGAGGACTGCGGTTCCGCCCTTGAGGACGGCCGTCACGCCACTGGTGACTCCACTTGTGTACACCCCCGCACCGCCGCCCGCGAACGCCGGCTCGATCGGTCCGTGCGGCACCGGAAAGTGGCCGGAAGTGAGCGCCCGGCGCAGCCGGTACTCGTCCAGCGGGCCGGAGAACGCCATCCCCTGACCGTGTGTACAGCCCATCGCCCGCAGCGCCACGACCTGCTCCGGCAGATCCACGCCGTCGGCCACGGACTGGAGCCCCAGATCACCGGCGATCCTGAGCAGTCCGCTGGTGATCTTGTGCAGCCGCGCGGACTCCACGACCCCGTCGACCAGGCTGCGGTCCAGCTTCAGGATGTCCACGGGCAGTCTGCGCAGCGCCGTGATCGCCGCGTATCCGCTGCCGAAGCCGTCCAGCGCGATCCGGACACCGAGCCGGCGCAGCGCCGCCAACCGGCGCTCCAGCTCGTCCAGGGAGACCCGGGGGTCGGTCTCGGACAGCTCGATCACCAGGGACCCGGACGGCAGCCCGTGCCGGGTCAGCAGGGCCTCGATCGAGCCGGGCGGCAGCGAGCGGTCCAGCAGCCGGCGGGCGCTCATCCGGACCGTCACCGGCACGGACACCCCGGTCCCGGTCCGCTCGGCGGCCTGCTCGACGGCCTCCTCGAGGATCCAGCGGCCGAGTTCCTGCGTCTTGTCGCTGTCCTCGGCCACCCGCAGGAACTCGGCGGGCGTGAACAGGACACCCTGCGAGGAACGCCAGCGCGCCTGGGCGGCGACCGAGGTGATCCGGCCGTCCTCCAGACACACCACCGGCTGGTGCAGCAGCGCGAACTCGCCGTCGTGCAGCGCGGCGCGCAGGCGGGTGGCGAGTTCCGCCTTGCGTACGACGTCCTGCTGCATCTGGGGCGCGTACAGCTCGACGCGTCCCTTTCCGGCCGACTTGGCGCGGTACATCGCCAGGTCGGCGTTGCGCAGGATCTCGCCCGCACCCAGGCCCGGCTCGGAGAAGGCGACGCCGATGGAGGCGGCGACCCGGACATCGTTGCCGTCGATGAGGTAGGGCTGGGAGAGCGTGATCCTGAGCCGGTCGGCCAGTTCCAGGATGTGGCGTTCGCGGGCGGAGCGGTCACGGGTGCCGTCGCCGACGATCAGGGCCGCGAACTCGTCGCCGCCGAGCCTGGACGCGGTGTCGCCGTGCCGGACCGCGTCCTGGAGTCTGCGGGCGGCCTGGACGAGCAGCTCGTCCCCGGCCTGGTGCCCGATCGTGTCGTTGACGGCCTTGAAGCCGTCGAGGTCGATGAAGAGGACGGCCGTGCCGCGGTCGGAGGCGCGGCGGCCGGAAAGCGCCTGCTGGACGCGCTTGGTGAACAGGGCGCGGTTGGGCAGGTCGGTGAGCGGGTCGTGCTCGGCGTTGTGCTGGAGCTGCGCCTGGAGGCGCACTCTCTCGGTCACGTCCCGGCTGTTGAAGATGAGGCCGCCGTGGTGGCGGTTGACGGTGGACTCGACGTTGAGCCAGCCGCCGTCGCCGGACTTGAAGCGGCACTCGATGCGGGTGGTGGGTTCCTCCAGCGGGCTGGCGGCGAGGAAGCGGCGCACCTCGTGCACCACGCAGCCCAGGTCCTCCGGGTGGATGAGGTTGGCCAGTTCCGTACCCACCAGGTCCTCGGCGGAGCGTCCGTAGACCCCGGCGGCGGCCGGGGAGACGTACCGGAGGATGCCGTTGGGTGCGGCGATCATGATGACGTCGCTGGAGCCCTGCACCAGGGAGCGGAAGTGGCTCTCCTTCTGGGCCAGTTCCTGGGTGAGGGTGATGTTGTCGAGCAGCATGATGCCCTGGCGCACCACGAGGGCGAGCACGACGGTGCCGCAGGTGAGCAGCACCACGCGGTCGACGCTGCGGCCGTTGAGCACGTTGTAGAGGATGCCCAGCGTGCAGACGGCGGCGGCGAGGTAGGGCGTGAGGGCGGCCAGGGAGCCGGCGATGGGCCGGGCGGCCGGATACCGGCTGTGATCACCCCCCTGCGGGGACGGGTGGTGGTGGATGCCGCCACGCGGCCTCGGCAGGTGTTCGTGCACCACGCGCGTGTGCGGCTCGTCGTCCCCGTGCCCGTGCCGGGGCGTGGCCCAGGGGGCGTAGGCGAGGAGCAGCGAGCCGGCGAACCAGCCCGCGTCCAGCAGCTGCCCCGAGCGGTAGTCGTTGTGCAGCAGCGGCGAGGTGAACAGGGCGTCGCACATCACGGTCAGGGCGAGCGCGCCGATCGCGGTGTTGACCGCGGAGCGGTTCATCGCCGAGCGCCGGAAGTGCAGCGCGAGCACCATGCTGACCAGGGCGATGTCGAGCAGCGGATAGGCGAGGGACAGCGCGGTGTGGGCCACGCTGGGCCCCTCGGACTTGGCCGCCTGGGCGAGCGCGAGGCTCCACGACAGCGTGAGCAGCGAGCCGCCGATCAGCCAGGCGTCGAGCGCGAGACAGACCCAACCGGCTTTCGTCACCGGCCGTTTGGCGAGGACCAGCAGGCCCACGATGGCGGGCGGCGCGAAGCACAGGAAGAACCCGTCGGCATAGCTCGGGCTCGGCACGGGCCGCTCCAGGACGACCTCGTACCACCCCCAGACCAGGTTGCCGAGGCAGGCCATGGCCGAGGAGAGCGCGAAGAGCAGCCAGGCCGGCCGAAAGCGGATACGGCGTCGACGGGCGTAGAGGAAGCAGGACACGGCGGCGATGCCCGCCGCGGCGCTCAGCCCGAAGTCACCCATGATCAGGGCGAGTTCGTCAGAACCCCAGCCGAGTGCGGAACCGATGGCGTATCCCGCGCAGATCAGGGCCAGGACGAGTTGATGGACCAGGCTCGCCCCGCCGTCGGCGGACGGCGGACGGGACAGCAGCGCCCCTGGCGAAGGCCGGTCGCGCAGCGCTCCGTTGAGGGTGGTCGTGGGAGGCGGCGGCGAGCTCACCGGACCCTCCAGGTCCGCTGCGCCCCCGGGTCCAGCGGCTCCCGGGTCGCTGGGTGCGCATGCCTTTTGCGGCCGCTGTGCCTGCGGTGGTGATGGCTGTGACGGCAGCTGTGGCTGCCGTGGTGACCGCGTCTGTGCGCGGCCGTGTGCCAGGGTCGCCGCCGGCTGCCCCGCCGCGTCGGATCGTTCGTCCATAGGCCGTGCATCGCCCGTCGCCCCCCTCACAGTCTGCAATGTCCATCCCCGGCGCCGAACGGTGCGCGGCGCAGCCCCTGTCGGGACGATACACCAGTCTCGTCACTCAGGGACATAGTTCCTCTACGCTCCGTGACGACCAGCGGCGTTGTGGGCACGGACCGCGTCCGTAAGGTTGCGGAGGGTGCCGGAAGCGGATTACGTGCTTGCTGTTCCGCGGTCCTGGGCGCCCGCGGGGCCCGCCGCGGCATCGCCGGAACCCGTCGTAAGGATCACGTTGCGCAAGGGCTCCCGGTTCACGAAACGCCCCAACTGATCCACCAGCAACCGTTTTGCGCGCGGCAGGAAGGCGGAGGTGGGCCCGCCGACGTGCGGGCTGATGAGCACACCCGGCGCCTGCCAGAGCGGGTGCCCCTGGGGCAGGGGCTCGGGGTCCACCACGTCCAGGGCGGCGGTGATGCGGCCGCTCTCCAGTTCGGCGAGGAGCGCCTTGGTGTCGACGACGCCACCGCGCGCGACGTTCACGAGGAGGGCGCCGTCCTTCATCCGGGCCAGGAACTCGTCGTTCACCAGGCCACGGGTGGAGTCGTTCAGAGGCGTGGAGAGGATGACGACATCCGCCTCGGGCAGCAGAACGGGCAGGTCGGCGAGCGGGCGCACCGGTCCGCGCTCCGTGGTGCGCGCGGAGCGCGCGACGCGCACCACCCGCGCGAGCTCGAACGGCACGAGCCGGTCCTCGATGGCGGCGCCGATGGACCCGTACCCGACGATGAGCACGCTCTTGTCGGCCAGCGCGGGGTGGAAGTCGCCCTGCCAGTGCTCCTGTTGCTGGGCCCGCACGAACCCCGGGATGCCGCGCAGTGAGGCGAGGGTGAGGGTGAGGGCGAGCTCCGCCGTGCTCGCCTCGTGCACTCCGCGCGCGTTGCACAGCCGTACGCCGGGGGCGATGTCGGACAGCTGTGCCATGACGTCGTCGACGCCGGCGGTGAGCGTCTGCACGAGCTGGAGGTTCCGCATCTCCTTCAGCGGGCGCACCTTGACGGCCTGCCGCTTCATGTACGGCACGACGTAGACGACGCACTCGGCCGGGTCCCCGGGGAACTCCTGCTCACCCTCCTCACCCCCGTCCCAGAAAAGGTAGTTGGGGCCCTCGGGGAGCCCGGCGATCTCGTCCGGCGGGATGGGAAGCCACACGTCAGCGGTCATGGTCACGAGGCTATGTCAGGTACGCGAGGACGCAGAGGTTAGGTTGTGGGGTGCCGGAAGAGGAGGGTCACGAGCAGGTGGAGCGCAGGACGATCGGCGCGGGGGCACTCGCGGTGGGGGCCGTCGGACTCGGCTGTATGCCGATGAGCTGGGCGTACAGCGGGTCACGGCAACGGGGCGAGGAGTCGCTGCGGGCCGTGCACACAGCGCTCGACGCGGGCACGACGCTCCTGGACACGGCCGACATGTACGGCCCGTTCACCAATGAGCTGCTGGTGGGGCGGGTGTTGAAGGAGCGGCGCGGGGACGCGTTCGTGTCGACCAAGGTCGGCCTGCTGGTGGGCGAGCAGCACATCGTGGCCAACGGCCGCCCGGGGTATGTGAAGCGGGCCTGTGACGCGTCCTTGCGGCGCCTGCAGACGGACGTCATCGACCTCTACCAGCTGCACCGCGCGGACCCCGAGGTCCCGGTCGAGGAGACCTGGGGCGCGATGGCGGAGCTGGTGCGGGCGGGAAAGGTGCGGGCGCTGGGTCTGTGCGCGATGGGAGCGCGCGGCGGCCGCCGCTCCGGCGCCCGCTTGTACGACGCGACGATCAGGCAGTTGCAACGGGTGCAGCAGGTCTTCCCGGTGAGCGCGGTGGAGGCGGAGCTGTCGGTGTGGTCACCGGAGGCGCTGGAGTCCCTGCTGCCGTGGTGCGCGGCCCGGGGCGTCGGGTTCCTCGCGGCGATGCCCCTGGGCAACGGCTTCCTGACGGGCACCCTCACCCCCGGTGAGGGCTTCGAACCGGACGACCTGCGCGCCCGTCACCCCCGCTTCACCGCGGAGATGATGGCCGCCAACCAGCCGATCATCGCCACCCTCCGCCGTATTGCGACCCGACACGGCGACAACGTCACGCCGGCCCAGGTCGCACTGGCATGGGTACTGACCCGGGGCAGCCACGTGGTACCGGTACCGGGCACCAAGCACGAGCGGTGGGCGAGGGAGAACGCCGGCGCGGCGGACCTGCACCTGTCGTCCCAGGACCTGACGGAGCTGGCGGAGCTGCCGGGGGCACAGGGGTCGTGGGACTGAGCTCCTGAGGCGGAGGCGGAGGCGTGGGCGGGGCGCCGGGGCGGAGCGGGCTTGTGGGGCGGGGAGATCTCGGGGTGTGAGGGAAGGCTGCACGGGTCCCGGGCCACCGCCGGATAGTCGGCCTCCGCTCCTCCCACACCCCCGGCCACCACCAAACAGCCGGCCTCCGCTCCACCAACACCCTTGCCCCCGGACAGTCGGCCTCCGCTCCTCCAAAACCCCCGGCCACCGCCACCCACCAGATCGCCGGAACCAGGTCGTGGGTGCCCTCGTGCATCGGGTCGTGGAGATCGGGAACTCGCGAGGCGCGAGCGGTGTATGAAAAGTAGAACCCGCCGCGTCGAAGGGACCAGATCGTGCAACGTCGAGTTGTGACGGCCGTGTTGGCCGCGACCACGCTCCTGCTGACGGCCGGCTGCTCCTCGGACGACGGCAGCGGGGGCGCCGCCGACGGCGGTACGCCACCGGGCAGCACGGCGTCGGGCGGCTCGTCCTCCCCCACCCGGCAGGCCGCCGAGGAGACACCGCCCGCACAGGGCTCGGCGAAGGTGCTGCGCACGGTCGCCACCGGCCTGGACACCCCGTGGGGCGTGGCCCCGCTGCCCGACGGGGACCTGCTGGTCGCCTCCCGGGACAAGGGCACCGTCACCCGGGTCGACACGGAGACCGGCAAGAAGACGGTGCTGGGCGAGGTCCCGGGGGTCTCCCCGGCGGGCGAGGGAGGTCTCCTGGGCCTGGCCCTCTCCCCCGACTACGCCTCGGACCACATGGTGTACGCCTACTTCACCTCGGCCTCGGACAACCGCGTCGTCCGCATGCTCTACGAGGAGGCGAAGCCCTCCGGCGAGCAGCTGGGCGCCCCGGACACGGTCTTCAAGGGCATCCCCAAGGGTGTCATCCACAACGGCGGCCGGATCGCGTTCGGCCCCGACAAGATGCTCTACGCGGGCACGGGCGAGAGCGGGAACACCGGTCTGTCCCAGGACAAGAAGTCCCTCGGCGGCAAGATCCTGCGCCTGACCCCGGAGGGCGAGCCGGCGCCGGGCAACCCGTTCCCCGGTTCCCCGGTGTATTCGTACGGCCACCGCAATGTGCAGGGTCTCGCCTGGGACGCCAAGCAGCGGCTGTTCGCCTCGGAGTTCGGCCAGGACACCTGGGACGAGCTCAACGCGATCAAGCCGGGCGACAACTACGGCTGGCCCGAGGCCGAGGGCAAGTCGGACGACGCCGGCTTCCACAACCCGGTGGCTCAGTGGGCCACGGACGAGGCCTCCCCCAGCGGCATCGCCTACGCGGAGGGCTCGATATGGATGGCGGGCCTCCGGGGCGAGCGCCTGTGGCGCATCCCGCTGAAGGGTACGGAGGCCTCAGCCGACCCGCAGTCCTTCCTGAAGGGCGAGTACGGCCGGCTGCGCACCGTGGTGTCTGCGGGCGGCGACAAACTGTGGCTGGTCACCAGCAACACGGACGGGCGGGGCGACCCGAAGGACGGGGACGACCGGATCCTGGAGATACAGGTGAGCTGACCGGCGAGAACCCTCAGCCCTCCTCCGGCACCCCTGCCTCCGGCACCACCTCCGAGGTCTCGACCGCCTCGGCCGCCTCCGGCCGGCGTACGACGACCTTTCCGGAGGAGAGATCTATCGGCCCGTGTCCTGGGTCGCCGTCACCGACATCCACCCGAGTCAGTTCCAGTCGGTTCTGTTCGTCCCGAGTGTGTTTGCGACCGGGCGCGAACAGTTCCTCGAAGGGGTTGAACACGGGACCTCCCTGGGTCGGTGTCACCTACAGCGTAAGACGTCACCTCGCCGACCGACTCGGGAGCCGCTCGGCGGAGAACAGCCCCAGCCGGTGGGCCACCGCGGCCGCCTCGCCCCGCCCCGAGACGCCGAGCTTGGCCAGGATGTTCGACACATGGACGCTGGCCGTCTTCGGGGAGATGAACAGTTCCTCGGCTATCTGACGGTTGGTGCGGCCGGCGGAGACCAGGCGCAGGACGTCGCGTTCCCGGTCGGTGAGGCCGAGCGTCTCGGCCTGGTCCGCGGGCGCCGGGGACTGCTTCGGGACGCGGCTCAGCCCGAGGCGGGCGCGCTGGGCGAGCCGTGCGATCGAGTCGGCCAGCGGGCGGGCGCCGAGATGGTCGGCGACGGCGTGGGCGAGGCGGAGCAGTTCGGTGGCGCGGTCGCGCTCGTCCTCGCCGCCGACGGCGAGGAGGGGCTCGGCGAGGCGGTGGCGGACGCGGGCCAGGTCGTAGGGGCGGTCCAGCATCTCGAAGGCGGCGGTGACCTCGGACCAGGCGTCGGGGTCGCTGTGGCCCTCGGCGCGCCGCAGTTCCGCCCGGACCCAGTGCTCGTAGGCGTGCCAGACGGGCACGTTGACGGCGAGGGTCTTGGCGGCCTTGCGGATGCCTTGGACGATCTCGGCGCGGCCGGCCTCGGCGGCGGGCAGGCCGAGCGCATCGGCCTCCGCGGTGGCGGCGGTCAGGAGCAGGGGCCAGGCGTAGCGCTGGGTGTCGGGCGGGAAGCCCTCGTCCAGGGCCCGGCGGAGTTCGACGCGGGCGTCCAGGAGGCGGCCTTCGCCCGCGGTGACACCGATGGTGAGGCGAGCGAGGGGGATTTCATGCTGGGGTGCCCGGTCATGGGTGCCGAAGTGGGCGCGGGCGGAGGCGAGTTGCGCGGCACATTCGGCCAGGTCACCTCGGGCGAGGGCGAGTTCGGCGCGGAGGGTGGCGCGGAAGCCGCGGGGTTTCGCGCTCTGGCCGACATGCTCCGACTTACCGGCCGCCTCAGCGGCCTCGTCCCAGCGGCCCAGGCTGACGAGGGACTCGGCGAGGTTGCCCCAGACCCAGGCCTCGCTGTCGGGAAGCCCGTACCTCCGGGTGTGGGCGACGCCCTCCTCCAGGATGGGCACGGCTTCGGCGGAGCGGCCGACGGCCTCCAGGGCGTCGGGCAAGTTGACGTAGACACGGGCCGCGATGGCGGTCATGCCGTTCTCGGTGGTCTGCCGTCGGACCTCGTACATCTCCTGCAGACCGGCTTCGAGGTCACCGGCATGGACGATGAGGCTGCCGAGCGTGAGCCGGGCGCTCATCTCGGTCTCGCGGGCGCCGACCATGCGTGCGTACTCCACGGCGCGTTCGGCGGCCGTGAAGGCCTCGGGTCCGGGGACGTGCACCATGGACCAGTTGGCGACCTGGGAGAGCACGTCGGCGTGCACCTCCGAGGGCGGCAGCCCCTTCACCAGCTCCTGGGCGGTGGCGAGTTCCTGCCACCCGTCGCCCCGGGCCAGCGCCTGCACCAGCCGGGAACGCTGCCCCCAGAACCAGGCGGCGCGCACCGGGTCGTCGTCGTCCTCCAGCAGGCTGAGGGCCCGCTTGGTGATCTTCAGGGCGCGCTCCCGCTCTCCGGAGAGCCGGCCGGCGACGGCGGCCTCGGCCATGAGGTCGAGGTAGCGGAGCGGGGTGGTGGCCGGGTCGCAGCCGCAGGGCGGGAAGGCCTCGGTGTAGTCGACGGGGCGCAGGGCGTCCCGGACCTCCTCGGGGGCGCTGTCCCACAGCTCCATCGCGCGTTCCAGGAGCCGGAGTTGTTCGGAGAAGGCGTGTCGGCGGCGGGCGGTGACGGAGGCGTCCAGGACGGCGGGCAGGGCCTTCGCGGCGTCGTGGGCGTGGTACCAGTAGCTGGCCAGGCGCATGACGCGGGCGTCGGCCGCGACCAGGGTGGGGTCGGCCTCCAGGGCCTCGGCGTAGCGGCGGTTGAGGCGGGAGCGTTCGCCGGGCAGCAGGTCGTCGCTGACGGCCTCGCGGACCAGGGAGTGCCGGAAGCGGTAGCCGTCGCCGTCGGGGGCGGCGCTGAGGATGCTGGCGTTGACGGCGGCGCGCAGGGCCTCGATGAGGTCGTCCTCGGCGAGCCGGGCGACGGCGGCGATCAGCCGGTACTCGACGGTGGAGCCGCCCTCGGCGACGATCCGGGCGACCCGCTGGGCGCTCTCCGGCAGCCCCTCGACCCGTACGAGGAGCAGGTCGCGGAGGGAGTCGGTGAGGCCGGTGCAGCAGCCCTCGTGGGCGGCGACGGCGAGTTCCTCGACGAAGAAGGCGTTGCCGTCGGAGCGTTCGAAAATCTCGTCGACCTGGGCCGGGTCGGGTTCGGCGGCGAGGATGCCGGCGATCTGGCGGCTGACCTCGGCGCGGTTGAAGCGGCCGAGTTCGAGGCGGCGGACGGTGCGCAGCCGGTCGAGTTCGGCGAGCAGGGGGCGCAGCGGGTGCCGGCGGTGGATGTCGTCGGCGCGGTAGGTGGCGACGACGACGAGGCGGCCGGCGCGCAGGGTGCGGAAGAGATAGGCGAGGAGGTGGCGGGTGGAGGCGTCGGCCCAGTGGAGGTCCTCCAGCGCGACGACGACCGTGCGGTCGGCGGCGACGCGTTCCAGGATGCGGGCGGTGAGTTCGAAGAGGCGGGCCATGCTCTGCTCGTCGTGGCGTCCGGCGGGGGCCTCGCCCAGTTCGGGCAGGAGCCTCGCCAGTTCCTCCTCCTGGCCGGCGGCCGCGGCGGCGAGTTCCTCGGGCAATGCGCGGCGCAGGGCGCGCAGGGCGGTGGAGAAGGGGGCGAAGGGCAGCCCGTCGGCGCCGATCTCGACGCAGCCGCCGAGCGCGACGACCGCGCCCTGGCCGCAGGCGGCGGTTGCGAACTCCTCGACGAGACGCGTCTTGCCGACCCCGGCCTCACCGCCGATCAGCAGTGCCTGGGGCTCCCCGGCGGCGGCACGGGCGAGCGCGTCGCTCAAGATGCCGAGCTCGTCTGCGCGGCCGACGAACACGGGACTGACGGACCTGGTCTCCACGGGCCCGAGCATCGCACGCGGGTCCGGCGGCACGGCACCGGTTTTCGCCGACGGCGCGATCTTGACCGCGGCCGGCCCGGACGCCACGCCCCGCGCGGCGACACCGGCGGCATCGCCCTGCGACACCGCCCCACGCAGAACGCCCGCCGCCCCCACCCCGCGCAGAACGCCCTCCGACGCCGCCCCGGCGTACGGGACGGCGTCGGATGTGAGCGGTGCTGCGGAGGTGCGTGGCACTTCGGAGGTGCCTGGTATTTCGGCGGTGCCCGGTACTTCGGCGGTGCGCGGTACTTCGGAAGTGCGTGGTACCTCGGTTGCCGGGAGGACGGCCGTCTGTGTGCTCGGCTGTCGGCCGTCCTCCCTCCCCCCGGCGCTCATGCGGCGCGCAGGAACCGGTACCGGCGGGGGCGCCCGGTATGCACCTCACTCTCGGCCTCGCGGCGGGCCGCCTCACGGCGGGCGGCGCGACGGCCCTGGATGGCCTCGCGGACCAGGCGCTGGTGCCGGGCCTGGCGGAGCAGGTCGTCGGAACGGAGCTGGGAGAGCTCGTACTCATACATGGTGTGGACCCCTTGTTCGCCCTTGTGGGACTCGGTTTCGTGCTTCGCTTTCTGCGATGCCTCAACCTTCGTCTCCAAGGCGGGTGCGCCACATCGGGAGAGTTCCGCATCTTCGGCGGCCTGCGGGGCCTTAGACGTGCGTGAGGGGCCTCAGACCCTGCCTAAGGTGCTTACGGCAGGACTAAGACCCCTCTTGACCTGGGCCGACTCTGCGGCGACTCAGCTGGTGGAGGGCAGCCCCAGCAGGATGTCGGTGTACTTGAGGACGGCCAGGAGCAGGCCGATGACACCGAGCGAGACGCCCGCCCAGGCGACCGACTTGATCCAGACGGCCTGCGGCTTGCCGGGCGCCCCGAAGGCGGGCCGGGCCAGCACGAAGGCGCCGACGCAGAGCGCGGCGAGCGCGAAGAGGCCGCCCCACACCGCGGTGGTGTGCCAGGCGTCGCCGTACACCTCCTTGACCTGCTTGGCGACACTCGCGGTCGACGAGGTCTGCAACTGGCCGACCAGGGTCTCGCGGGCGGCGGCGACGGTGCCGATCCAGCCGCCGGTGAGCGAGACGAGGCCGAGCACGGCGGAGACCACGGCGCCCGCGCCCTGGCCGACGCCGGTGGGGCCCTCGGAGGCGTCTCCGGCAGCGCCCTCGGACGCCAGGAGGTCCTCGTCGGTCACCTCGTCCGTCGCGTCCGTCGCGTCCGTCGCGTCCGTGTCGTCACCGGTCGGGTCGGCCTTGGTCAGATCGGTGGCGGCCACCGTCTCCTCGTCGGCCTTGGTCTCGGGGCCCGTCTCGGCCCCGGTCTCGTCAACAGTCTTCGTTCCCATGCTCCGCACCGTACGGAGCGAGTCTGAGAGGTCTCTTAATGATCGTTGTGAGCGGCACGCGTGCGTGCCGAACGCCACTCCGGCGCCAGCACCGACCAGATCTCCAGGTCGTGCCGCACCCCGTGGTGGAGGTGGCTCTGACGCCGCACCCCGTCCCGGGTCAGGCCCAGTCGCCGGGCCACGTTCAGGCTGGCGGTGTTCCCGGCGGCGGCGACCCACTCGACGCGGTGGATGCCGCGTTCCTCGATCACCCAGTCGATGAGCAGCCGCATCGCCCGGGTGATCAGCCCGCGCCCGGTGGCGGCGGGCTCCAGCCAGCAGCCGACCTCGGCGTTGCCCTGAGCGGCGTCAACGTTGAGGGTCAGCACCCCTCCGACGAGTTTTCCGTCCAGCCAGATGCCGTGGTAGCCGCCGGTGTCGTCGACGCGCATCTGCGCGTAGCGCTGGAGGGTCGCGCGCGCGGAGTCCACGTCGACCACCTGTGAGCCGAAGGCAATGAACTGCCCGATGAACTCCCGGCCGCGCTCCAGGTTGGCCAGGAACTCCTCGGCGTGCCAGGGCTCCAGCGGCCGGAGTTCCGCCCCGTCACCCAGCGATATCGCGTACATCCTCGTTCCGCTCCTTCTCGATGTCCCCCACAACGGCCTCCACCCTTTCATGGGCGGCCCGGCACTCGGGCGGCTCGATGCTGATACGGGGCATCCGGCGGTCCAGCCAGCGCGGCAGCCACCAGTTGGCGCCGCCCAGCAGATGCATGAGGGCCGGGACGAGCAGCGTGCGCAGGACGAAGGCGTCCAGGGCGACCGCGGCGGCCAGCGCGATGCCGAACATGGCGATGACACGGTCGCCGCTGAGGACGAAGGCGAGGAAGACGGAGATCATGATGACCGCGGCGGAGTTGATGACGCGGCTGGTCTCGGCGAGGCCGACGCGGACGGCCCGCCGGTTGTCGCCGGTCTCCAGCCACTCCTCGTACATCCGGCTGACCAGGAAGACCTGGTAGTCCATGGAGAGCCCGAAGAGCACGGACACCATGATCACGGGGAGGAAGGGCTCGATCGGCCCGGCCCTGCCCAGTCCCAGGAACTCGCTCCCCCATCCCCACTGGAAGATCGCGACCACGACCCCGAACGCGGCGGCCACGGCGGCGACGTTCATGGCGGCGGCCTTCAGCGGAATGCCGACGGACCGGAAGGCGAGCAGGAGCAGCAGGCAGCCGAGCCCGATGACGACCCCGACGAACAGCGGCAGCTTGCCGACGATGACGTCGGCGAAGTCGTCGTACGACGCCGTCACGCCGCCGACCTGGAGGTCGAGGGTCGAGCCGGTCTCGGCACGCGGCAGCACCTCGGTGCGCAGCCGGTCCACGAGGTCGCTGGTCTGCTGCGACTGCGGGGACGAGGTCGGGACGATGGTGAAGTACCCGGTGTCACCGCCCGCGTTGTAGGTGACCGGCGTCACGGAGGCGACGCCCTCGGTGGTGCGGATGGTGGCGTCGAGGTTGTCGAGGAGCAGTTTGTCCTCGGCGCTGTCGACGTGCGTCACCAGGGTCAGCGGGCCGTTGACGCCCGCGCCGAAGCCGTCGGCGAGCAGGTCGTAGGCCTGCCGGGTGGTGGCGGAGGTCGGGTTGTTGCCCTGGTCGGAGGTGCCGAGCCGGAGGCCCAGGGTGGGCAGGGCCAGGACGGTGATGACCACGAGGGCGAGCGCGCCGAGCAGCTTGGGGTGCCGTTCCACGAACGCCGACCAGCGCGCGGCGAGCCCGGTCGGCAGTTCGGGCTGGGGCCCGTGCTCGGCGAGGTGCCGGCGCTCGCGTCGGCTCAGGGCGCGCATGCCGATGAGGGAGAGCAGGGCGGGCAGCAGCGTGACGGAGGCGGCGACGGTCAGGACGACGGTCAGCGAGGCGGCGATCGCGACGCCGTTGAGGAAGCTGAGCCGGAGGATCAGCATCCCGAGCAGGGCGATGCAAACGGTGGCACCCGCGAAGACGACGGCCCGTCCGGTGGTGGCGACGGCGTTCTCGATCGACTCGGCGACGTCCAGCCCCCGTTTCAGCCCGCGCCGGTGCCGGGTGACGATGAACAGGGCGTAGTCGATGCCGACGCCGAGCCCGACGAGCATGCCGAGCATGGGCGCGAAGTCGGCCACGGTCATGGCGTGCCCGAGCAGCACGATCCCGGCGTAGGCGGTGCCGACGCTGACCAGCGCGGTGGCGATGGGGAGCACGGAGGCGGCGAGCGACCCGAAGGCGAGGAACAGCACGACCGCCGCGACGGCCACGCCGACCACCTCGGCGAGATGTCCGCCCGACGATTCGGTGAGCGCGACGGCGCTGCCGCCCAGCTCCACCTGGAGCGCGTCGGACGCGGCGCCCTCGGCCGTCCGCACGACGGCCCGCACCTCGGCCTTGTCGAGGTTCTCGGCCCGGTCCTCGAAGGTGACGGTCGCGTAGGCCGTGCGGCTGTCCGCGCTGATCTGCGCGCTGCCCTGGGTGTCGTACGGGCCGACTACGGATGCCACCCCGGGCAGGTCGGCGATGGTGTCCAGGGTCTGCGTCATCGTCTGTTCGACGGCGGCGGCGCGCACGGTGCCGGTGCCGGACGTGGTGTGCCAGACGACGGTGTCGCTGTCCCCGCCGAGCTGCGGGAACCCCTCTTCGAGCAGCTGGGTGGCGCGGCCCGACTCGGTGCCGGGGACCTCGTAGTCGTTGGAGTACGCGGAGCCGGTGAGCGCGGCGGCCGTACTCACCCCGCCGAGGGCGAGGAGCCACAGGAGGACGACGACGAGCCGTCGTCGGACACACCAGCGCGCGAGGGCTGCCACGTTGCTGCTCCCAGGGGTGAATTGTGGATCTTTGACCGGGAACAGTCGTTCATGAGGTGAACAGCCCGCAAAGAACGCATGAGCAATGCGAGGACCACTCTTGCAGGCAGAAATGATCGTTTATGCCATTCGTGGGTTTATTCACAGGAGTGCGAGACAGATCACAGGACAGTAACGGCCGCTCTGTCATCCTCAGTCGAACTGGTCGCCCCACGCCATCACCATCACGCCCGCGATCAACAGCCACAGCGCCCGTCGGGTCCGTCCGCGCGAGCCGAGGACCGCCGCGAGCGCGCACACGACGGCACCGAACGCATAGGCGGCCGGCACCAGCGCGGGCGCGGTGCCGCTCAGCCGGAAGGCCGCCGCCGCCAGGCCCGCGAGGGCCAGCAGCGCCCCGGTCCCGGACGCCGTCCAGCGGGCCCGCCGGGCGTCAACGTCCTGGTCGTCGTACTCCTCCCGTATGTCGGGCTCGGAATCAGGGTGCGCGTTCATGGCGGGCGAGCGTAGCGTGTCCGGCTGAGAATCCCGGGCCTGTCCGCCCCTGGCCGAAGCAGGTGCATTGTTTGAGCGTCCGACCGAGCTCCGACGTATCCCTTTCCGTCTTCCCGGACTCAAGGAGCCCGTTCACCGATGCCAGACATCACCACCCCGAGGACCTCGGACGATGACCTCACCCGGCGGCTGACCCACACCCGCTACCCGCGCAGCAACCACTACGACGTCCGCTGGGTCATCGAGAACCAGATGGGCCCGAACGCGCTGTGGCTGCTGGAGTGGCTCGCGCCCGCGCTCGGCCTGGACGCCCTGCGCCCTTGTGCCCGCGTCCTGGACCTGGGCTGCGGCCGGGCGATGACCTCGGTCTTCCTGGCCAGGGAGTACGACGTCCAGGTCACCGCGGCCGACCTGTGGGTCAAGCCGGACGACAACGCGCGGCGCATCGCCGAGGCCGGCTTCGCCGACCGGGTGCTGCCCGTGCACACCGAGGCGCACGACCTGCCGTTCGCGGAGGGCGGCTTCGACGCGATCGTGAGCATCGACGCGTACCAGTACTTCGGCACCGACGATCTCTATCTGCCCACGCTGGCACGGCTGTTGAAGCCGGGCGGGCGGATCGGGGTGGTCGTCCCCGCACTGCGCGAGGAGATCGAGGGCACCGAGCCGCCGGAGCACCTCCGGCAGTGGTGGGAGCCCGACTTCTGGTGCTTCCACACTGCCGGCTGGTGGCGCCGCCACTGGACCCGCGGCGGGGCCGTCGAGGTCGAGACGGCCGACTGGCTGGACGACGGCTGGCAGGACTGGCTGTTGTGGTGCGAGGTCGTCGCCGAGGAGAGCCCCGAGGAGTTCCACCGCGACATGGCCCGCCGGGTCGGCGAGATGGTCCGCGCCGACCAGGGACGGACCCTGGGGTTCGTACGCCTCGTGGGACGCCGTAAGTAGACAGCACCACGGCCCCGGAGGGCATCCCTCCGGGGCCGTGGGCCGGTATGGGTCTCAGCCTTCGCTGACGCCCAGCTTCTCCAGGATCAGCTCCTTGACGCGGGCCGCGTCGGCCTGACCGCGGGTCGCCTTCATGACCGCGCCGACCAGGGCGCCGGCGGCGGCCACCTTGCCGGAGCGGATCTTGTCGGCGATGCCCGGGTTGCCGGCGATGGCCTCGTCGACGGCCGTACCGAGAGCACCCTCGTCGGAGACGACCTTCAGACCGCGCTTCTCGACGACCTCGTCCGGGGTGCCTTCGCCCGCGAGGACGCCCTCGATGACCTGACGGGCCAGCTTGTCGTTGAGGTCGCCCTTCGAGACCAGCTCGGAGACGCGGGCGACCTGCACCGGCGTGATGGCCAGCTCGTCCAGCGACGTGCCCGACTCGTTGGCGCTGCGCGCCAGTTCGCCCATCCACCACTTGCGGGCGGACGCCGCGTCGGCACCGGCGTCGATCGTCGCGACGATCGGGTCCAGCGCACCGGCGTTGAGGATCGCCTGCATGTCGGTGGCGGAGATGCCCCACTCGGCGAGCAGCCGGTTGCGGCGGGCCAGCGGCAGTTCGGGCAGACCGGCGCGGATCTCCTCGACCCACTCGCGCGAGGGGGCCACGGGGACCAGGTCCGGCTCCGGGAAGTACCGGTAGTCCTCGGCCTCTTCCTTCACTCGGCCCGAGGTCGTGGACCCCGTGTCCTCGTGGAAGTGCCGGGTCTCCTGGATGATCGTGCCGCCGGAGGAGAGCACCGCGGCATGCCGCTGGATCTCGAACCGGGCCGCACGCTCCACGGAGCGCAGCGAGTTGACGTTCTTGGTCTCGGAACGCGTACCGAACTTCTCGGTGCCGTTCGGGCGCAGCGACAGGTTCACGTCGCAGCGCATCTGGCCCATCTCCATGCGGGCCTCGGAGACGCCGAGCGCCTTGATGACCTCGCGCAGCTCACGGACGTACGCCTTGGCGACCTCGGGAGCACGCTCGCCGGCGCCCTCGATCGGCTTGGTGACGATCTCGATGAGCGGGATACCGGCACGGTTGTAGTCGAGCAGCGAGTGCGAGGCGCCGTGGATACGACCGGTCGCGCCGCCCACGTGGGTCGACTTGCCGGTGTCCTCCTCCATGTGGGCGCGCTCGATCTCCACGCGGAAGGTCTCGCCGTCCTCCAGCTGCACGTCGAGGTAGCCGTTGAAGGCGATCGGCTCGTCGTACTGGGAGGTCTGGAAGTTCTTCGGCATGTCCGGATAGAAGTAGTTCTTCCGGGCGAAGCGGCACCACTCGGCGATCTCGCAGTTCAGCGCGAGACCGATCTTGATCGCCGACTCCACGCCGGTCGCGTTGACGACCGGGAGCGCGCCGGGCAGGCCGAGGCAGACGGGGCAGGTCTGCGTGTTGGCGTCCTGACCGAGCTCGGTCGAACAGCCGCAGAACATCTTGGTCTTGGTGCCGAGTTCGACATGGACCTCAAGGCCCATGACGGGGTCGTACGACGCGAGTGCGTCCTCGTACGACACCAGGTCGGTCGTGGTGGTCACGGTGAAACTTCCCTCTCAGCCCAGCAGGACGTCGTCGTCGCCCAGCCGCTTCAGCTCGCGGTACAGGATGGCGAGGCCGGTGACGATCGCGACCGCGGAGACGGTGGCGTCGATCAGCCGGAGCGTGTCCTGCTCGGTGCGGGCCTTCTTGATCTGCTTGGCGACACCGAACGCGCCGAACGCGGTGGTGGCCATCGACAGGTACGTACCGGACTTGGACTTCTTGAAGTCCTTGGCCTTGGTCAGCTTGCTCACAGCGACGGTGCCTCCTCGAGAAGCGGGTGCCCCCACTTTTCCACGAAGGCGGCCTCGACGGCGGCGCCGACCTTGTACAGCCGGTCGTCCTTCAGCGCCGGGGCGATGATCTGGAGACCGACCGGGAGGTTGTCCTCCGGGGCCAGACCGCACGGCAGCGACATGGCCGCGTTGCCCGCGAGGTTCGTCGGGATGGTGCACAGGTCGGCCAGGTACATCGCCATCGGGTCGTCGGCGCGCTCGCCGATCGGGAAGGCGGTGGTGGGCGTGGTCGGCGACACGATGACGTCGACCTGCTCGAAGGCCTTCTCGAAGTCGCGCGTGATGAGCGTGCGCACCTTCTGGGCGGAGCCGTAGTAGGCGTCGTAGTACCCGCTGCTCAGCGCGTACGTGCCGAGCATGATCCGGCGCTTCACCTCGGGGCCGAAGCCCGCCTCACGGGTGAGGGAGGTGACCTCCTCGGCGGAGCGGGTGCCGTCGTCGCCGGTCCGGAGGCCGTAGCGCAGGCCGTCGAAGCGGGCGAGGTTGGAGGAGCACTCGGAGGGCGCGATCAGGTAGTACGCGGAGAGCGCGAGGTCGAAGGACGGGCAGTCCAGCTCGACGATCTCGGCACCCAGCTCCTTCAGCAGCTCGACGGACTCGTCGAAGCGCTGGATGACGCCGGCCTGGTAGCCCTCGCCGCGGAACTGCTTGACGACACCGACGCGCATGCCCTGGACGCTGCCGTTGCGGGCGGCCTCGACGACCGGCGGGACCGGGGCGTCGATGGACGTGGAGTCCATCGGGTCGTGCCCGGCGATGACCTCGTGGAGCAGGGCCGCGTCCAGGACCGTACGGGCGCAGGGCCCGCCCTGGTCGAGGGAGGAGGAGAAGGCGACCATGCCGTAGCGGGAGACGGCTCCGTACGTCGGCTTCACACCGACCGTGCCGGTGACGGCGGCCGGCTGGCGGATGGAACCGCCGGTGTCGGTGCCGATGGCGAGGGGCGCCATGTGCGCGGCGAGCGCGGCGGAGGAACCGCCGCCGGAGCCGCCGGGGATGCGGGTGAGGTCCCACGGGTTGCCGGTCGGCCCGAAGGCGCTGTTCTCGGTGGAGGACCCCATGGCGAACTCGTCCATGTTGGTCTTGCCGAGGATGACGACGTCGGCGGCCTTGAGACGCTTGGTGAGGGTGGCGTCGTAAGGCGGGATCCACCCCTCCAGGATCTTCGAACCGACGGTCGTCGGGATGCCCTCGGTGGTGAAGATGTCCTTCAGCGCGAGGGGCACTCCGGCGAGCGGCCCGAGCTTCTCGCCCTTGGCGCGCTTCTCGTCGACGGCACGGGCCTGCGCGAGGGCGCCCTCGCGGTCGACGTGCAGGAAGGCGTGGACCTTCTCGTCGACGGCCTCGATGCGGGCGAGGTGGGCCTCGGTGACCTCGACGGCCGTGAGTTCACCGGAGGCGATCTTCGCGGCGGTCTCGGCGGCGGTGAGCTTGATGATGTCCGTCATGGCGATTAGTCCTCCCCCAGGATCTGCGGCACCTTGAAACGCTGCTGCTCCTGGGCCGGAGCGCCGGAGAGCGCCTGCTCGGGGGTGAGCGACGGACGGACCTCGTCCGCCCGCATGACGTTCGTCAGCGGGAGCGGGTGCGAGGTCGGCGGTACGTCTTGGTCGGCGACCTCACTGACGCGTGCGACCGCGCCGATGATGTCGTCCAGCTGTCCCGCGAAGTGCTCGAGCTCTTCGGGCTTCAGCTCCAGACGCGCCAGCCGGGCGAGGTGGGCGACCTCCTCGCGCGTGATGCCAGGCATGCAGCGATCCTCTGGGGTGAGTGTGTGTGGTTTGGGGCGGGGGCCAGTCGTCACATTCCCGTCGTCCGCCCGAAGGGCGGGTCGCACGCGCCAGGCGTCGCGCGACAGACGGGAATGTGACGACTAGCCCCCAATCCTATGGGGCGAGTGCCTCTGGCCGTTAAACGGTTTGCCGGGCCGCGGCCGCCGACGGCGCTTCCACCCCGCAGGGGCCGCCCGCGCCCGACCACGAAACCTGCACGGGTGGTGCGGTGGGAACGGCTACTCGGCGGCCGGCAAGGCCGCGCGAGGCCGCTGCCAGCCCCGCGACCCCCGCGCCCGCAGCCACGCCGTCGTCTCCTCCGGCGGCATCGCCGCCGCGACCAGCCAGCCCTGTACGGCGTCGCAGCCCAGGTCGCGCAGGCGTTCCCAGGTCTCGTCGTCCTCGACGCCCTCGGCCACGACCAGCAGACCCAGCGAATGGGCGAGGTCGACCGTGCAGCGGACGATCTCCGCGTCCTCGGTGTCGATCGCGAGGCGGGCCACGAACGAGCGGTCGATCTTCAGTTCGCTGACGGGGAGGCGGCGCAGATGGACGAGGGACGAATACCCGGTGCCGAAGTCGTCCAGGGACATCTTCACGCCGTGGCCGGTCAGGCCGGCGAGGGTGTCGGCGGCGCGCTGCGGGTCCTCCAGCAGCACGTGTTCCGTTATCTCCAGCTGGAGCGAGCCCGCGGGAACGCCGTGGCGGGCGAGGCGGGCGGCGACCGAACCCGCGAAGCCGGGGGTGTGCACGTCACGCGGGGAGACGTTCACCGCGACCGGTACGTACAGGCCCTGCGACCGCCACTCGGCGACCTGGGCGAGCGCGGTGTCGAGGACGTACTCCGTGAGGTGGGGCATCAGTCCGGACGACTCGGCGATCGCGATGAACTCGTCCGGCGGCACCTTCCCGCGCTCGGGATGCACCCAGCGGACCAGGGCCTCCAGGCCCGCCACCTGTCCGTCGAAGCGGACCTTGGGCTGGTAGTGCAGCTCGACCTCGCGGGCGTCGAGGGCGCGGCGCAGGTCGCCCAGCAGGCCCAGGCGGTCCGGGGTGTTCGAGTCCCGTTTCGACTCGTAGACCTCGACGCCCGTACGGTCCCGCTTCGCCTGGTACATCGCCACGTCCGCCCTGCGCAGCAGCCCCTCGGCGTCGAGGGCGTGGTCGGGGAAGACGGCGACTCCGGCGCTGGCCTCCAGGACGAGGGTGAGCCCGTCGAGGTCGAGCGGGGAGCTGAGGGCCGAGACGAGGTTGCGGGCGACGCGGGTCGCGGACGTCGTGGAATCGGCGACCGGCAGTAAGACGGCGAACTCGTCGCCGCCGAGCCGCGCGGCCTCCGCTCCGCGCGGCAGGGCCTGTTGCAGCCGGTCGGCTATCTGCAGCAGCAGCCGGTCACCGGCGAGGTGGCCGAGGGTGTCGTTGACCGACCGGAAGCGGTCGAGGTCGATGAGCATCAGGGCCGAGCGGGCGCCGATGCGTTCGGCGTCGTCCAGGGCGGTCCAGATGCGTTCCAGCAGCCACTGACGGTTGGGCAGCCCGGTCAGCGGGTCGCGCAGTTGCTCCTCCGCCCGGGCCCTGGCCATCCACAGGGTGGAGTCGAGGGCTATGAGCGGGATCGCGAACAGCGGCAGCAGCACCGGCTTGGCCACGGCGACGACGCAGACCAGCGGGGCGATGCCGAGCAGCGCGACCGCGACCAGGCCCTGTCTGACCAGGGCGGTGCGGGCGACCGTGGGGAGTCCGCCGACGCGCGGGGCGTGCAGGTACCACAGCAGGGTGCGGGTGACCGCGAGGTAGGTGGTCGCGACGAGGACGATCTCGGGGACCGTGTAGAGGGTCCAGGTGCCGGGGTCCCAGGGGGCCTCGACGCTGGGGACGCGGCCGAAGACGGCCAGGACCAGGGCGCCGGCGGCGATGCCGAGGATGTCCACCGCGCCGTGCAGGACGCCCTGCCGCCAGCGGTGGCGCCTGGCTATGCCGACCAGGACGACGACCGTGAGGCTCACCATGCCGGCCGGTACCCAGCCGTAGAGCATCAGGACGGCGAGGGTCAGCGCGGCGCCGGAGCCGGTGCCGCCCCACCAGCGGGCGCGGCCGAGCGCGACCAGGTGGCCGACGATGACGCCGGTGAGCACGGCCAGCGCCCAGCCGACGGTGCCGGACGGGAAGAGGGCGTGGCCGCCGGTGAACGCCCGGTAGAAGCCGGCCCCCAGGACGAACCCGGCCGCCGCGACGACCGCGGCGGGCAGTGCGGGCCAGGACAGATGTCGTTCGTGCTCGCCCCCGGGCAGACCCGGGGCGTGGTCGGCGGTGAGCTGTACGGCGGTGCGGTCGTCGACGGTGGTGTACGGTCCGGCGGGTCCGGTGGCTCGCCCCTCGTCGCGCGGGCGCTCCCCGGTGCCCGGCGTCCGTCGGCTCCCCCACCACGCGCCGGCCATCCGGCGCAGCCGTGAGTACGGGGCGGCGCTCTCGGTCGGTTCCATTCCCGTCCCTCTCACAGCCGGCGGTGCCCACGCCACGCGGCCCGTTGCCCGACAAACCCTCTGCGGCGCCGCGTTGGAAAACCCTTTCCCCTGCTCCTGAGGAGCAGGGGATTGCCCCAACCGCAGCTGGGCACGGCAGGCGCACATCTCAACAGTAGGCCGCAGAAGGCTTCCACGGGCAGCGGTCGTCGACGGTTGCCCGAATGCGCCCCGCCCACCCGTATGCATCTGATATGCGCCGATCGGGTGGCCTTCAACCGCTGCTCCGGCCTACTTGTCTCGTGCTCCCCGTCTACTCCTCCGTCGGAAGCGCGACTTCGGCGGCTGCTTCCGGCCCCTGTTCCAGCAGGACGGTGAAGCCGTCCTCGTTCAGCACAGGCACCTTGAGCTGCATCGCCTTGTCGTACTTCGAACCAGGATTGTCACCCACAACCACGAAAGACGTCTTCTTGGAAACAGAACCGGTCACTTTCGCTCCACGCGACTGAAGCGCGTCCTTGGCTCCGTCGCGGGTGAAGCGCTCCAGGGTGCCGGTGACGACGACGGTGAGCCCTTCGAGGGGGCGCGGGCCCTCGTCCTCGCCCGAGCTCTCCTCCTCCATGCGGACGCCGGCGGCCTTCCACTTGCGGATGATCTCCTGGTGCCACTCCTCGGCGAACCACTCCTTGAGGGCCTTGGCGACGATCCCGCCCACGCCGTCGACCGCGGTGAGCTCTTCCTCGGTCGCCTGTTCGAGGCGGTCGAGGGAGCGGAACTCGCGGGCCAGCGCCTCGGCCGCCACCGGTCCGACGTGACGGATCGACAGGCCGGTGAGGACGCGGGCGAGGGGGCGCTCCTTGGCCGCGGCGATGTTCTCCAGCATGGCGACGGCGTTCTTCTTGGCCTCGCCCTGCTGGTTGGCGAAGACCAGGGCGACCTTCTCCTCGCCGGTCTTCGGGTCCCGCTTCGGCAGCCCGCTGTCCTGGTCGAGGACGTACGCCTTGATGGGCAGCAGCTGCTCGATGGTGAGGTCGAACAGGTCGCCCTCGTCGGTCAGCGGCGGCTCGGCGGGCTCCAGGGGCTTGGTCAGGGCCGCGGCGGCGACGTACCCGAAGTGCTCGATGTCCAGGGACTTGCGGCCCGCGAGGTAGAACAGGCGCTCGCGCAACTGGGCGGGGCAGGTCTGCCCGTTGGGGCAGCGCAGGTCGACGTCGCCCTCCTTCATGGGCCGCAGCGGCGTCCCGCACTCGGGGCACTCGCCCGGCATCACGAACTCCCGCTCGCTGCCGTCCCGCAGGTCGACCACCGGCCCGAGGATCTCCGGGATCACGTCACCGGCCTTGCGCAGCACCACGGTGTCGCCGATGAGGACGCCCTTGGCCTTCACGACGTCCTGGTTGTGCAGGGTGGCGAACTCGACCTCGGAGCCCGCGACGGTCACCGGCTCGACCTGGGCGTACGGCGTGACCCGGCCCGTACGGCCCACGCCCACACGGATGTTGATGAGCTTGGTGTTGACCTCTTCGGGCGCGTACTTGTACGCGATCGCCCAGCGCGGGGCGCGGGAGGTGGAGCCGAGGCGGCCCTGGAGGCGGATCTCGTCGAGCTTGATGACCGCTCCGTCGATCTCGTGCTCCACCGAGTGCCGGTTCTCGCCGAAGTACGCGATGAACTCCCGTACGCCGTCGAGGTCGTCGACCACCTTGTTGTGCTGGGCGGTGGGCAGGCCCCAGGTCTTGAGCAGGTCGTAGGCCTGGGAGAGGCGGGTCATGCCGTCGAAGCCCTCCAGGGCCCCGATGCCGTGGACGACCATGTGCAGGGGGCGGGTGGCGGTGACGCGCGGGTCCTTCTGGCGCAGCGAACCGGCCGCCGCGTTGCGCGGGTTGGCGAAGGGCTTGTCGCCGGCCTCGACCAGCCGGGCGTTGAGCTCCTCGAACTTCTCCATCGGGAAGTAGACCTCGCCGCGGATCTCCACGAGGTCGGGGACCTTGTCGCCCTTCAGCCGGTCCGGGATCTCGGCGATCGTCCGCACGTTGGGCGTGATGTCCTCGCCGGTGCGGCCGTCGCCGCGGGTCGCCGCGCGCGTGAGCCGTCCGTGCTCGTACGTGAGGTTGACGGCGAGGCCGTCGACCTTGAGCTCGCACAGGAGGTGGTACTCGGCGCCGCCGACGTCCTTGGCCACGCGGTCGGCCCACGCGGCGAGTTCCTCGTCGCTGAAGGCGTTGTCCAGGGAGAGCATGCGGGAGCGGTGCTCGACGGACGTGAACTCCGTCTCGTAGGCCCCCGCGACCTTCTGCGTCGGCGAGTCGGGGGTACGCAGCTCGGGGTGTTCGTCCTCCAGCGCCTCCAGGGAGCGCAGGAGCTTGTCGAAGTCCGCGTCGCTGATGACGGGAGCGTCCTTCACGTAGTACCGGAAGCGGTGCTCCTCGATCTGCTCAGCGAGCTGCGCGTGCTTCTCGCGTGCCTCGGCGGGCACCGTCGTCTCCGCTTGCTTGTCGCCGGCCACCGTGTTGTCCTCCCGTTACTCTGGGTTGTCCGCGAGGGATCTCGCCGCCTGGGCGCAGTGGGCGAGAGCCTTGCGCGCGTAACTCGGGGAGGCCCCCGCGAGCCCGCACGCCGGAGTGACCGTGACCGCCTCCGCGAGAAGCCCCGGATGCAGCCCCAGCCTGCGCCACAGCGTCCTGACACCCATGACGCTACCGGCAGGGTCTGACAATGCCGTGTCCGTGCCCGGTACGACACCGGCGAAGAGCCGGGTTCCCCCTTCCACGGCCTCGCCGATCGCGTCGTCGTCACGCTCGGTGAGAAGCGAGAGGTCGAAGGAGATCGCCGCCGCACCCGCCCGGCGCAGCAGGGCGAACGGGACGTCCGGTGCGCACGAGTGGACCACGACGGGGCCGCCGCCGTGAACCCCGACGACGTCGCGGAGCGCGGACTCGACGACCTGCCGGTCCACGGCACGGTGGGTGCGGTAGCCGCTGGCGGTCTTCACCTGGCCGCGGAGCACGGCGATGAGGGAGGGCTCGTCGAGCTGGAGGACGAGCTGTGCGCCGGGGACGCGGCGCTGCACTTCGGCGAGGTGCTCGCGCAGACCCTCGGCGAGGGACCCGGTGAGGTCGCGGCAGGCGCCGGCGTCGGAGAGGGCGGACTCGCCGTTCTTCAGCTCCAGGGCGGTGGCCAGCGTCCAGGGGCCGACGGCCTGCACCTTCAGCAGGCCCTCGTACCCCTGGGTGAACTCCTCCAGGGCGTCCAGGTCCTCCCCCAGCCAGGACCTCGCCCGCTTGGTGTCCCGGCCCGGCCGGTCGCCGATCCGCCACCCGCTGGGCTCCACGCGCGCGAACACCTCGACGAGCATCCCGGCGGTCCGGCCGATCATGTCGGCGCCGGGGCCGCGGGCGGGCAGCTCGGCGAGGAACGGGAAGTCCTCGAAGGACCCGGTGCTGGTCTTGGCGGCCTCCCGGGCGTCGCCGCCGGGCAGGGAGCCGACGCCGGTGGCGGCGGCGAAGGTGAACTGACTGTTGGCACTCACCGGGACAGCGTATGCAACTCCGCCGCCCGGCCCGTCAGCGTCCCGGCCGCACCGTCAGGTCGTTGACCTCCGCGTCCCTGGGCAGGTCGATGGCCATCAGGACGGCCGTCGCCACCGACTCGGGGTCGATCCACCGCTCGGCGTCGTACTCCTTGCCCTCCTGCTGGTGGACCTTGGCCTGCATCGGGGTGGCGGTGCGGCCGGGGTAGACCGTGGTGACCCGGACGCCGTTGCCGTGCTCCTCGTGGCGCAGGGAGTCGGCGAGGGCCTTCAGGCCGTGCTTGGAGGCGGCGTACGCGGACCAGTCGGCGTGGGCGTTCAGGCCCGCGCCCGAGTTCACGAACACCACGTGGCCGCGCGCGGCGCGGAGTTGGGGCAGGAAGTGGCGGGTCAGCTCGGCCGGCGAGATGAGGTTGACGTTGAGCTGGTGGCGCCAGGACTTCGGGGTCAGTTCGCCGACCGGGCCCAGGTCGACGACGCCCGCGATGTGCAGCAGGGAGTCGACCCGGTCCGGCAGGCTCTGGTGGGAGAAGGCCCAGCTGAGCTTGTCCGGGTCGGCCAGGTCGCCGACCAGGGTCCGCGCGCCGGGGAACTCCGCCGCCAGTTCCTTCGCGCGGCCCGCGTCGCGCGCGTGGAGCACGAGGTCGTCCCCGCGCGCGTGGAGGCGGCGGGCGACGGCCGCGCCGATTCCGGAGCCCGCCCCGGTGATCACATGTGTAGCCATGCCCGCCATGCTCGCATCACCCGCGCGTCACGCGACGCCGCGGCTCTCCTCCAGGTACGCGAGCGCCCCCACCGGCTCCTCCGCGAAGAACACCAGGTCGGTGAGGGGCAGCGGCAGGAAGCCCTCGTCCTCCATGCGGCGGAACTGGTCCTTCAACCCGTCGTAGAAGCCCGCGGTGTTGAGCAGGACCACCGGCTTGTCGGTGTGGCCGTGCTTCTTCAGCTCCAGGATCTCGGTGGCCTCGTCGAGGGTGCCGGTGCCGCCCACCATGATCACGACGGCGTCGGCCTTCTCCAGGAGCAGCCTCTTGCGCTCGGCGAGGTCCTTGGCGATCACCATCTCGTCGACGCCGGGGCGGACCTTGGCGGCGAGGAACTCCACCGACACCCCGACGAGCCGGCCGCCCGCCTCCTGCACACCGTCGGCGACGACCTTCATCAGACCCACGTCCGAGCCGCCCCACACCAGCGTGTGCCCGCCCTTGCCGAGCAGTTTCGCAAACTCCCGCGCGGGGCGCGTGTAACGGTCGTCGAGGTCGGCGGCGGAGAGGAAGACACAGATGCGCATGGGGCCCACGGTACGCGGAGCCCGAATCCGGGCGGCGCCCGGGGAAGAACGCGCGCTCCGCCGGCGCTGTGCCTCCCATGGCCTCAGGACACACGATCACCATCGAGCAAGGCGACCGGCACGTGCGCGTGGTGCACGGCGACCAGATCCTGGCGGAGAGTCGGCACCCGCTGATCCTCCGGGAGACGGGCTGTCCGGTGCGGTACTACCTCCCCGCCGAGGACGTCCGCCTCGACCTCCTGACCCCGTCCGACACCCACACCCACTGCCCCTTCAAGGGCACGGCCTCCTACTGGTCGCTGCCGGACGCGGCCGACCTGGTGTGGTCCTATCCCGACCCCAAGCCCGACGTCGCGCAGATCAAGGACCACCTCTGCTTCTACGACGTGGAAATCGCCGATTAGTTCCCCGGCCTGTGGAAGTCTCCACAGGCATGGACAAGAGGACTCTTTCCCGCGACGGCACCTCCATCGCCTACGAAAGCTCCGGCCAGGGCCCCGCCGTGATCCTCGTGAGCGGCGCGATGTCGACGGGCGGCACGATGGCACCGCTGGCCGCGGCCCTCGCCGACCGGTTCACGGCCTTCGTGTACGACCGGCGGGGCCGCGGCGAGAGCGGCGACACGGCACCGTACGCGGTGGAGCGTGAGGTCGAGGACCTCGCAGCGCTGGTCGACGCGGCGGGCGGTGAGGCGTGCCTGTGCGGCGTCTCGTCGGGCGGGGCGCTGGTGCTGGAGGCGGTGGCGAGCGGGCTGCCGGTCCGCAGGGCCGCCGTGTACGAGACGCCGTTCGCCGACTTCTCCCCACAGGGCGCTGAGGAACGCGCCGCGTACACCGCGCACCTGACGGCGGCGCTCGCGGAGGGGCGGCGCGGGGACGCGGTGGAGCTGTTCCTGTCGCTGACCGGCATGGCGCCCGAGATGATCCAGGGCGCCCGGCAGTCGCCCCTGTGGGCCGGCATGGAGGCAGTCGCGCCGACGCTGGCCCACGACGACGCCGTGATGGGCGACGGCCTGGTGCCGCGCGAGCGGCTGGCGTCCGTCTCCGTGCCGGTCCTGGCCGTGGCGGGCGGGGCGAGCCCCGAGTGGCTCCAGGAGGCCACGCGGGCGGTGGCGGAGGCGGCGCCGAAGGGGTCGTACCGGAACCTGGAGGGCCAGACCCACATGGTGGACCCGACCGTCCTGGCCCCGGTGCTGGCCGACTACTTCACGCCGTAGCGCCCGCCGTCGCGCGCGTGGTCGAGGCGATCGTCGCCGACCCCACCACGCGCGTGCCGTCGTACAGGACGATCGCCTGGCCGGGGGCCACCCCGCGGACCGGCTCCGTGAAGGAGACCCGCAGCTCGCCGTCGACCAGTTCCGCGGTCACCTCGGTCTCGCCGCCGTGGGCGCGGAGCTGGGCGGTGTAGGTGCCGGGGCCGGCGGGGGCCACCCCGCACCAGCGGGGCTTGATCGCGGTCAGGGCGCTGACGTCCAGGGAGGCGGCCGGGCCGACCGTCACCGTGTTGTTCACCGGGGAGATGTCCAGGACGTAGCGGGGCTTGCCGTCGGCGGCCGGGGTGCCGATGCGCAGGCCCTTGCGCTGGCCGATGGTGAAGCCGTACGCGCCCTCGTGGGTGCCGACCTTGGCGCCGGACTCGTCGAGGATGTCACCCTCGGCCTTGCCGAGCCGGTTCGCCAGGAAGCCCTGGGTGTCGCCGTCGGCGATGAAGCAGATGTCGTGCGAGTCGGGCTTCTTCGCCACCGCCAGGCCCCTGCGCTCGGCCTCCGCGCGGATCTCGTCCTTGGTCGTGACCGTGTCGCCGAGCGGGAACAGGGCGTGCGCGAGCTGCTTCTCGTCCAGGACGCCGAGGACGTACGACTGGTCCTTGGCCATGTCGGAGGCGCGGTGCAGTTCGCGGGAGCCGTCCTCGCGGACGATCACCTGGGCGTAGTGGCCGGTGCAGACCGCGTCGAAGCCCAGCGCGAGCGCCTTGTCGAGGAGCGCCGCGAACTTGATCTTCTCGTTGCAGCGCAGGCACGGGTTCGGGGTGCGGCCGGCCTCGTACTCGGCGACGAAGTCCTCGACGACGTCCTCGCGGAAGCGGTCGGCGAGGTCCCACACGTAGAACGGGATGCCGATGACGTCGGCGGCGCGGCGGGCGTCGCGGGAGTCCTCGATGGTGCAACAGCCACGCGCGCCCGTGCGGAACGATTGCGGGTTCGCCGAGAGGGCGAGGTGGACGCCGGTCACGTCATGGCCGGCTTCCGCGGCGCGGGCGGCTGCGACGGCGGAGTCCACGCCGCCGGACATGGCGGCGAGGACGCGGAGGGGGCGCTGCGTGGAGTGAGTCATAACCCCTCCAGGGTACGGGGGCGCGGGAACCGGAGCCCACGAGTATCCGTTCACGATCACATGGGGGCGACAGAGGCATCCAAGGACGGCGACCGGCGCATCGGCCGGCGTGCCCTGCTGATCGGCGGGGCGGCGGCCGCGGTGGGCACCGCCGTGCTGGCCCGGGACGAGCTGGCGCGGCTGTGGTGGCGTACGCCCGGGGTGGAGAAGCCGCGCAAGGAGGGCGAGGTCGACTACGCGGGCGCGCGCTGGGTGGCGGCGTCCGACGCGAACTGGCGGCGCGCGGACCGGCCCGCCGACTACCCCATAGACATGGTGGTCATCCATGTCACACAGGGCAGCATCGCCAGCGCGGTGAAGGCCTTCCAGGACCCGGGCCACCAGGCCGCGGCGCACTACATCGTGGGCCGGGACGGCCGCGTCACCCAGATGATCCGCGAGCTGGACGTGGCGTACCACGCGGGCAACCGCGACTACAACGAACGCAGTGTCGGCATCGAGCACGAGGGTTTCGTCGACCGCCCCGAGGACTTCACCGACGAGATGTACGCGGCCTCGGCCCGGCTGACGGCCAGGGTCTGCGCGCGCTACGGCATACCCGTGGACCGCGAGCACATCATCGGGCACGTGGAGGTGCCGGGGACGGACCACACCGACCCGGGCGAGCACTGGGACTGGGACCGGTACATGAAGCTGGTGCGGAAGGCGCGTACGGCGGTGGCCTGAGGACCCCGCTCCTTCCTCGGCCTCGCGCCCCTACGTCAGACCCGCCGCCCGCGCCCGTTCCACCGCCGGGCCGATCGCCTTGGCCACCGCCTCGACGTCCGCCTCGGTGGAGGTGTGGCCGAGGGAGAAGCGGAGGGTGCCGCGGGCCAGGTCCGGGTCGGTGCCGGTGGCGAGCAGGACATGGCTGGGCTGGGCGACGCCGGCGGTGCAGGCGGAGCCGGTGGAGCACTCGATGCCCTGGGCGTCCAGGAGCAGGAGCAGGGAGTCGCCTTCGCAGCCGGGGAAGGTGAAGTGGGCGTTGGCGGGGAGCCGGTCGACCGGGTCGCCGCCGAGGATCGCGTCCGGGACCGCCGTACGGACCGCGTCGACCAATGCGTCGCGCAGGGCGCCGATCTCGCGGGCGAACCACTCGCGCTGCTCGGCGGCGAGCCGGCCGGCGACGGCGAAGGAGGCGATGGCGGGGACGTCGAGGGTGCCGGAGCGGACGTGGCGCTCCTGGCCGCCGCCGTGCAGGACGGGGACGGGGGTGTACTCGCGGCCGAGCAGCAGGGCGCCGATGCCGTACGGGCCGCCGATCTTGTGGCCGGAGACGGTCATCGCGGCGAGGCCGGAGGCGGCGAAGTCGACGGGGACCTGGCCGTAGGCCTGGACGGCGTCGGCGTGCAGCGGGACGCCGAACTCGGCGCAGACGCCCGCCAGTTCATGGACCGGCAGGACGGTGCCGATCTCGTTGTTGGCCCACATGACGGTGGCGAGGGCGACGTCGTCGGGGTCGCGGGCGATGGCCTCGCGCAGGGCTTCGGGGTGGACGCGGCCGTAGCCGTCCACCGGGAGGTACTCGACGGTGGCGCCCTCGTGTTCGCCGAGCCAGTGGACCGCGTCGAGGACGGCGTGGTGTTCCACGGGGCTGGCGAGCACCCGGGTGCGGGCCGGGTCGGCGTCGCGGCGGGACCAGTACAGGCCCTTCACGGCGAGGTTGTCGGCCTCGGTGCCGCCGGAGGTGAAGACGACCTCGCTGGGGCGGGCGCCGAGGGATTCGGCGAGCGCCTCGCGGGACTCCTCGACGGTACGCCTCGCGCGGCGGCCGGCCGCGTGGAGGGCGGATGCGTTGCCGGTGACGGCCAGCTGGGCGGTGAGCGCCTCGACTGCCTCGGGAAGCATCGGGGTGGTCGCGGCGTGGTCGAGGTAAGCCATGGTGGGTCGATTCTACGGGGCCGCGTTCGGAAGCCTCATGGCAAGGCTCCCCGGCACCGGGGGCGTCAGAAGCTCCAGGACACCGTGCTGTCCAGCTGCATCACCGTCACCAGGACCAGGAGGTCGGCGACACCCAGGCCCAGGCCCAGGAAGGCGCGTCCGCGGCGGGCGGTGCCGCGCCAGAGGGCCGCCGCGGCCAGGGCGATGGCGACCGGGCCGAGGAAGATGTTCAGGACGAGCAGGCCCAGCAGGCCGAGGATGAAGGACGCCACGGCCATGCCGTCGGCGTCGCGGGTGCCGGTGCGGCGGGTGGTGTTGCCGGTGGCCGGTGCGGTGAGCTGCATGGTGATCAGTCCCCCAGGATCGGTGGGTCGAGCGGTTCGGTGGGTTGAGCGGTTCGGTGGGTGAGCGGGTCAGTCGGCCCGGCGGGTTCTGTGGGCCCGGCGGGTTCTGTGGGCCCGGCGGGTTCTGTGGGCCCGGCTGGTTCAGTGCGCCGACGAGTTGCGGCGGGCGTGGCGCTCGCGGAGCGCGAAGATGCCGAGCCAGGCGGCGATGACGGCCGCGGCGACGGCGGTGAAGGCGAACGGCGCGTGGGCGACGGTGCCCAGGACGGCGCCGAAGAGCAGGAGTGCGGCGACGAGGAACAGCATGGGATGAATCCCCCTCCGAGACACCCGTGGGCATCTCTCGTTACGTTTCGGTGAACAGTTGTAGTAACAGTTGTTCACTGACTACAAAGTCTAGCGCGTACGACGACTTCTCAATTCCAGAGAACAGTTGTTTACTGCATGGCATGAGTCACACCCTCGGCATCCGGCAGGCCCAGAAGCAGAAGACCCGACAGGCGCTCCTGGACGCGGCGTTGGGGCTGCTGGAGGAGCAGAGCCTGAGCAGCCTGGGTCTGCGCGAGGTCACGCGCGCCGTCGGCGTCGCCCCGACCGCCTTCTACCGGCACTTCCGCTCCATCGCGGATCTCGGCGCGGCACTGGTCGAGGAGGCGCTGGGCAGCCTGCACCCGATGATCAGGACGACGGTGTCCACGGCGGACGACAGCGAGCAACGCATAGCGCGCGCCGTCGAGCTGATCGCCCGTCACGTGGACGCGTACCCCGCACATGTCCGTTTTATCGCCCGGGAACGTCATGGCGGGGTCCAGCCGGTACGGGACGCCATCCGGGAGCAACTGGCCCGGTTCGGCCAGGAGGTGAAGGACGAGCTGGCCAAGGACCCCGAGTCGGCCGGCTGGAGCGACGACGACCTGCTCATGCTCGCCAACCTGTACGTCGACCAGATGCTGATCACCGCCTCCCTGTTCCTGGAGGCCCAGGAGGCCACGCCGGAGGAGCGGGACCGGGTGATCCAGGTGGCGACGCGCCAGATGCGGCTGATCAGCATCGGCCGGCAGCACTGGCTGGACTGACGCTCCGGCCGGGAACACCGAAGGGCGGCGCCCCCGTTCAGCAGGGGGCGCCGCCCTCGTCGTACGCCCTGAGACGTCAGGTCGGCAGCTCTGCGTCAGCTCTTCGTCGCCGACGCCGACGGCTGCCCGCTGGGCGCGCCGCTCGGCGCGCCGCTGGGCATCGCGCCGCCGCCACCGCCGGGGCCGCCGCAGCCGCCGCCCTGGCCGCCGCCGGGACCCCCCTGACCGCCCTGGCCGCCGCCCGGCCCGCCGCTCGGCATGCCCGAGGGCGCGCCGGACGGCCGGGCCGTGCCGCCCGCCGTCGGAGCACCCGAGGGGGCGCCGCCGGGCGCCCCCGAGGGGTTGCCGCTGGGGGCGCCGGACGGTGCCTGGCAGGACTGCGCGGAGTTGCCGCTGTTCGAGGAGGACGACGACGAGTCACCCGAGCCACAGGCCACCAGGGCGAGGGGCGAGAGCGCCAGCAGAGCCACTGCGGGGACGAGACGCACACGCTTCATGAGAAACAACTCCAGGAAAGATGAGGAGAGTCTTGAGGCGGGCACTCAATCAACGCGCCTTAGGGCTTCCTTGGGCCCGCGCTGTCCCCGGCCTGTGCGTCAGGCAAAGCGGGGCCAAAGTCACCCTTCTGACCTGGGGTTCTCTTCCGGGGCCCGGCCTATTCGCTGGTACAGGTCCGTGACAGAGGACCCGGACGACGGCGTTGGCGTCGCCGGGGCACTCCTCGCCCCGGCGGCACAAGCCCTTACGTCAGCCTCGCCCTCGCCAGCTGTCGTGACTGGGCGACCAGGCGGTCCGCGCTGTCCCAGACCTCGGCGTCCTCCTCCAGGAAGCCGCCGGCGAGGTTGCGGGTGGTGATGGAGACGCGGAGGGGGCCGGGGGCGGGGCGGGAGCGGACGTGGACCGTCAGCTCGACCGTCGGGACCCAGCCGGAGATGCCGATCTCGAAGGCGGTCGGCGGCAGCGCGTCCACCGCGAGCAGCAGGGAGAGGGGATCGGCGTCGCGGCCGTCGGCGAGGCCGAACCAGGAGCGCATCTCGCCCTTGCCGGACGGGGCGCCGAGGGCCCAGCCCAGGGTCGAGGGGTCCAGCTTGAGCATCAGGCGCTCGGTGATGGCCGAGCTGCCCTCGACGGGGGCGGGCCCGTCCTCGGGGCCGAAGCACTGGTCCATGGGCGGGAACACCGGCGGCTTCGCCGTCGTGCGGACGTCGTCGGGGAGGGAGTCGAGGTCACCGTAGGAGGCCAGGACGCGGATGCGTTCGATCTCGGCGCCCTGCTCGTCGTACTGGAGGAGCGAGGCCTGGCCGGTGGAGAGGGTGCGGCCGGTGCGGACCACCTCCGTGCGGATCACCGCGGGGCCCGGCTGTGACGCGGTGAGGTAGTGCGCGGAGATGGTGAACGGGTCGGCGTGCGGCAGGGCGTCCGCGAGGGCGCGGCCGAGGACGGCCAGCAGGTAGCCGCCGTTGACGGCGTTGATGATCGTCCAGCCGGCGGAGAGGTCGATGTCGTAGACGCCGGGTTCGCGGCGGGTGACCGCGGTGTCCCGGTCGAACTCGCTGTCGCCGATCGTGGCGCGCGTGGCGGAGGCTGCTTCTGGCATGGCTGAACGGTACAACAGCTAACTACTAAGCGGTAGCTTTGCACCTCCTTCACCTTCTTCCCAGCCCCTCCCGCCTCCCCGCCTCGCCGCCTCGCCGCCTCCCCGCCTCCCCGCCTCCCCGCCTCCCCGCCTCCCCGCCTCCCAGGTGAGACTCGGGCAATTTCTCGGTAAGTGTCCCCACTCGTCCGTGAACCCGCGGCCTCGCCGGGCCCTCTGTAGGGGCATGAGCCTTACCGGGACCGCGTTCCTCTACACGCTGATCGTGCTGTTCGTCGTCGCCGTCGTACTCCCGCTCGCGCTGTGGTCGCGGCTGCGCGGACCGAAGGCGCTGCGTGCCCTGGGCCGGCTGCTGATGGTGCTGTTCGCCCAGGGCACGGCGGTCGCACTCGTCTTCGTGCTGGTCAACAACGAGAACAACCTGTACGACAACTGGGCCGACCTCCTCGGCACCGGCGACCACGTCCAGCAGGCCGCGGACCTCGGGCCCGACGGCACCGGCGGCATCGCGCTGAAACGATTGCCCAGGATCCGCCAGCACTTCTCCCCCGCCGGCCTCGACGGCGTCAGCGTCACTCAGCTCAAAGGCAGGGTGTCGGGCGTGAACGCCGAGGTCTACGTCTGGCTGCCGCCGCAGTACCGGCAGCCCGCCTACCGGCACCACAAGTTCCCCGTCGTGGAACTGCTGTCGGGCTACCCGGGCTCGGCGAAGGCCTGGTTCGGATCGCTGCACGCGGTGAACCAGCTGAGCCCGCTGATGAAGGACGGCAAGGTGGCGCCGTTCATCCTGGTCGCCCCGCGCATGAACCTGCTGGCCGGGGCGGACACCGGGTGCGCCAACATCCCGGGCACGGTGAACGCCGACAGCTGGCTGAGCCTCGATGTGCCGAAGATGGTCACGGACAACTTCCGCGCCCAGTCGGGCCCCGCGGGCTGGGCGGCCGCCGGGTACTCCGCGGGCGGGCACTGCGCGACGAAGCTCGCCGTGGCGCACCCCGACCGCTACCGGGCCGCGATCAGCATGTCCGGCTACAACGACCCGATCGGCGAACGCGCCTCGCTGGCCGCCGAGACCCCCGCCCTGCGCCGCGCCAACAACCCCTATGTGCTGCTGCGCGAGGCCCGCACCCCGCCCGCGATCGCGCTCTACGAGTCCGGCCAGCCGGGCGACGGCTACGAGGCCGGCGTGGGCCTCGCACAGGTCGCGAAGGCGCCGACGACCGTGCACGTCGTCTACGTCCCGAAGAGCGCCGGCGGCCACACCATGGCCCTGTGGCGGCCCCAGGTGGTCCCGGCGTTCCGCTGGCTGACCGAGGAGATGGGGCTGCTGCACGGCAAGACGGGCGGCGCTACTCCTCGCGGACGGTCGACCGGCGGTTCCACGCCCGCGGAGCTCGCCAGTGGTAGCGCATCGCCAGCAGCCGCAGCACGAAGGCCGTGATCGCGGCGAGGGAGCTGGTGACCGGGTTCAGCGCGTCGTAGCGGATGCAGAGCACCACCATCGTGGCGCCGACGATCGCTGGGACCGCGTACAGGTCGCGGTCCCAGCGCAGCAGCGACGGCACCTCGTTGGCCAGCACGTCACGCAGCACACCGCCGCCGACCGCGGTGGCGAGGCCGAGGGTGGCGGACTGGGTGAGGCCGAGGCCGTAGTCGTACGCCTTGGTCGTCCCGGTCACGCAGAACAGGCCGAGGCCCGCCGCGTCGAAGACGTTCACGCCGAGCTGGATGCGCTCGACCTGCGGGTGCAGGAAGACGACCAGCAGCGCGGCGAGCAGCGGGGTGACGAAGTACCCCAGGTCGGTGAAGGCGGCCGGGGGTACCGCGCCGATGATCAGGTCCCGGAACAGCCCTCCGCCCAGCGCGGTGACCTCGGCGAGGACGGCGATGCCGAAGACGTCGAAGTTCTTGCGCACGGCCAGCAGCGCGCCGGAGATGGCGAAGACGAAGATGCCGATCAGGTCGAGCGTGTGCTGGACGGAGGGGGCAAACAGTGGCTCAAGCACCCCACATTCTTACCTATGAGCGGGGGAGAACCTTGCAATGCAAGGGCTACGCGGCCGGAAGGGTCGGTTTCCCTGTGGTGAACAGCCAGGTCTGGAACAGGTCGTCCAGCTGCTGCCCGGAGATCCTCTCCGCGAGCCGGATGAAGTCCGCGGTGTTCGCGTTGCCGTAGCGGTGGATCCTCGCCCAGGTCGGCAGCAGCTTGAAGAACGCCGCGTCGCCGATGCGTTCGCGCAGCATCTGGAGGGTCATCGCGCCGCGCTGGTAGACCGCGGAGGCGAACATGGTGTCGCGCTGCGGGTCGCCGACGGTGATCTGCCAGAAGGGGGCGTCGGCCGGGCGGGCGTCGTACCCGGCCAGGAACGAGTCGTGGGCGGTGCGGGTGCCCTGGTGCTCGGCCCACAGCCACTGGGCGTAGGTGGCGAAGCCCTCGTTGAGCCAGATGTCCTTCCAGCGCTCCACCGACACCGAGTCGCCGAACCACTGGTGGGCCAGCTCGTGCACGATCGTCGTCTCGCTGCGCACGGCCGAGTAGACCGGCTTCGACTGCACCTCCAGCGAGAACCCGGCCTCCGGCATGTCGTCGACGATCGCGCCGGTCTCCTCGAAGGGGTACGGCCCGAAGACCTCCGACCAGTAGTCCGTGGCGGCGGCCGTGACCGCGTACACGTCGACGTTGTTGCTGTTCGTCAGGACGGGGTCGATCGCGACGTAGATCGGGGTGCCGCCGGGGGTGGTGCCGGTCCGCACGTCGAACTTCCCGATCGTGGCGGTGGCAAGATAGGTCGCCATGGGCCTGCTCTCGCGCCAGTGGGTGTACGTCGAGCCGCCCTTGTCGTACGTCGAGACCAGCCGGCCGTTGGAGACGCCCGTCAGGCCCTTGGGCGCCTTGATGCGGATGTCGTACGTGGCCTTGTCGTCGGGGTGGTCGCTGGACGGGAACCAGGTGGAGGCGGCGTTGGGCTCGCAGGCGACGAAGACTCCGTCGGCGGTCTTCATCCAGCCGTAGTCCGAGCCGAACACGATGGGGCCGCCGAGGGGTTCGGGGACGCCGCCGTAGGTGACCCGGACGGTGAAGTCGCGGCCCTTGGGGAGCGTGCCGCGCGGGGTGACGCGCAGTTCGTCGCCGTCGCGCGTGAACGCGGCGCGTCTGCCGTTCACCTCGACCCTCGTGACCTCCAGCTGCTGGAGGTCGAGGTCGAAGGCGGAGAGGTTCTGGGTGGCGCGGGCGGTGAGGGTCGTACGGCCGTCGAGGCGGTCCGTGTCCGGGTTGTACGCCACGTCCAGGTCGTAGTGGCGGGCGTCGAAGCCGCCGTTGCCGAGGAGGGGGAAGTAGGTGTCGCCGAGACCGGGGGCTCCGGGTGACGGGGCGGGGGCGGCCGCGATGACACAGAAAGAGGCCACCGCGGTGGCGATGGCCCCTAAACGTGCCGAACGGGAGAGTCTCATGTGTCGTCCCTTTCGAGCGTGTGCCGATAAGTCGGACACGGACGACTCTGGACTCTCCCGATCGGTCATGTGCATGACTTTGCCAACTTGTCATGCGCTACTTGTCGGTTGACTCCTGGCTCTCGCCGGTCTCCTCGGTGGCGCCACCGGCCTCCGCGACCTCCGCCGCCACCGCCGCCGACGTTTCCGCCGACTCCGCCAGCACCTCGTCCGCGACCAGCTCCGCCGCCTCCTTCGCGACCGTCAGCAGGACGGTGTCCTGCGGAGCCTGGTCCTCGAAGTTCTCCGGGTGGTGGCAGGCGACCTGCTGACCCGGCTTCAGCTCGACGAGCTTCGGCTCGGTGGTCTTGCAGATCTCCGTCGCCTTCCAGCACCGGGTGTGGAAGCGGCAGCCGCTCGGCGGGGAGATCGGCGAGGGCACGTCGCCCTTGAGCAGGATGCGCTCGCTCTTGGCGCTCTTCCGCTTCGGGTCCGGGATCGGCACCGCCGACATGAGCGCCTTGGTGTACGGATGCATCGGCGCCTTGTACAGCGCGTCGCGGTCCGCCAGCTCGACGATCTTGCCGAGGTACATCACCGCGATCCGGTCCGAGACGTGCCGGACGACCGAGAGGTCGTGCGCGATGATCACGTAGGTCAGGCCGAGCTCCTGCTGGAGGTCGTCCAGGAGGTTCACGACCTGGGCCTGGATCGACACGTCGAGCGCGGAGACCGGCTCGTCGGCCACGACCAGCTTCGGGTTCAGGGCCAGCGCGCGGGCGATGCCGATGCGCTGGCGCTGACCGCCGGAGAACTCGTGCGGATAGCGGTTGTAGTGCTCGGGGTTGAGACCGACCACCGACAGCAGCCGCTGGACCTCCGCCTTGATGCCGCCCTCGGGCGTGACGCCCTGGAGCTTGAAGGGGGCGCCGACGATCGTGCCGATGGTGTGGCGCGGGTTCAGCGAGGAGTACGGGTCCTGGAAGATCATCTGCACGTCGCGGCGGAGCGGACGCATGCCCGCCACGCCGAGGTGCGTGATGTCCCTGCCCTCGAACTCGACCGTGCCGCCGGTGGGTTCGAGCAGCCGGGTGATCAGCCGGCCCATCGTGGACTTGCCGCAGCCGGACTCGCCCACGACGCCCAGGGTCTCGCCGGCCTTGACCTCGAAGTCGATGCCGTCGACCGCGTGCACCGCGCCGACCTGCCGCTGGAGCAGACCCTTCTTGATCGGGAAGTGCTTCTGCAGCCCGGTCACCTTCAGCAGGGTCTCACCCGGGGCGGCGTCGGCCTTGGTGGCCGGCGTGCCTCCGCTCTGCGCAGGGATGCTCACTTTGTCCTCGCTCACAGCTTCGGCGCAATCTCTTCGATCCAGATCCGCTCCCGCTGCTCCTGCGTCATGTGGCAGGCGGCCCAGTGCTGGCTGCCCACCTCGGTGAGCTCAGGGCGGACCGTGCGGGTGACGTTGTCCTTGGGGATGTCCGCGTACGGGCAGCGCGGGTTGAAGGCGCAGCCGGACGGGATGTTGATCAGCGAGGGCGGGGAGCCCTTGACCGGGATCAGACGCTCCTGCTGCTCGCGGTCCAGCCGCGGCATCGAGCCGAGCAGGCCCCAGGTGTAGGGGTGGCGGGGCTCGTAGAACACCTTCTCCGCCGGACCGCGCTCGACACAGCGGCCGCCGTACATCACCAGGATGTCGTCGGCGAGCTCGGCGACGACACCCAGGTCGTGGGTGATGATGATGACCGCGGAGCCGAACTCCTTCTGCAGGTCCCGGATGAGGTCGAGGATCTGCGCCTGGACGGTCACGTCCAGGGCGGTCGTCGGCTCGTCCGCGATGAGCAGTTCGGGGTTGTTGACCAGCGACATCGCGATCATCGCGCGCTGGCGCATACCGCCGGAGAACTCGTGCGGGTAGCTGTCCACCCGCTTGTCCGGCTGCGGGATGCCGACCCGGTCGAGCATCTCCACGGCACGGCGCTTGGCGGTCTTCTTGTCCACCTTGTGGTGGATGCGGTACGCCTCCACGATCTGCTGGCCGATCGTGTAGTACGGGTGCAGCGCGGACAGCGGGTCCTGGAAGATCATCGCCATCTCGCGGCCGCGCAGCTTGCGCACGTGGTCCGGGTCGGCGGTGAGCAGTTCGGTGCCGTCCAGCCAGATCTCGCCGGAGATCTGCGCCTTGCGCTTGCCGTACTGGCCCGCGGTGTGCAGGCCCATGATGCCGAGCGAGGTCACCGACTTGCCGGAGCCGGACTCGCCGACGATACCGAGGGTCTTGCCCTTCTCCAGCTGGAAGGAGAGCCCGTCGACGGACTTGACCAGGCCGTCGTCGGTCGGGAAGTGCACCTTCAGGTCGCGCACTTCGAGGAAGGCGGTCGGCGCGGGCGAGGCGGCGACGGGCTCGCCCACGGCCGCTCCGCTCTTGCTGAGTTCGGTCATGACAGCCTCACTCGGGGGTCGATCGCGGCGTACAGGAAGTCCACCACAAGGTTCGCGATGAGCACCGCGAGGGAGGTGATCAGGGTGACGCCCAGGATGATCGGCAGGTCCTGGTTGCGGATGGCGCTCAGCACGGCCTGGCCGAGGCCGGGCAGGTTGAACGTCGTCTCGGTCAGGATGGCGCCGCCGATGAGGGCGCCGAGGTCCATGCCGAGCATGGTCAGGATCGGGGTCATCGTCGAGCGCATGGCGTGCTTGCCGATGACAGTCTGCTCCTTGAGGCCCTTGGCACGGGCGGTGCGGATGTAGTCCTCGCCGAGAATCTCCAGCATGGTGGCGCGGGTGATCCGGGCGTACATCGCCGCGTACAGGAACGCCAGCGTGATCCAGGGCAGGATCATGCCGCCGAACCAGCCGCCGACGCTGTCCTCCAGGGGCGTGTACTGCCCGTCGAACCAGCCCAGTCCGAAGACGAAGATCGACAGGGACAGCAGACCGGTGAAGTAGATGGGCAGCGAGACACCGGACAGCGCGACGACCATCGCGCCGCGGTCCCAGATGCTGCCCCGCTTGAGCGCGGAGAGCACGCCGGCCGCGATGCCGAAGATCAGCCACAGCACGGCCGCGCCGAGCGCCAGCCCCAGGGTCACCGGGAAGCGGTCGGTCAGGACGGGCCAGACAGCCTGCTCGCTGCGGAACGAGTAGCCGAAGCAGGGGGCGGAGCAGTGCACCGAGTCACCGCCGCCGGTGTAGGTGCGACCGACGAAGATGCCCTTGAAGAACTCCCAGACCTGGGCGTAGATCGGGTCGCCCAGACCCAGCTTCTGCCGCACGCCCTCGACGGCGGCGGGGTCGGCCTGCTTGCCCACGAAGCTCGTGGCGATGTCGACGCCTGCCCACTTGGGGACGAGGAAGAAGATGCTGAAGACCACCAGGATGATGACCACGAGCATCACTGCGGCGGCGAACAACCGCCTGATGAGGTAAGCGAGCACAGCTCTCGGCCCGCCGCGGACCGCGGGCCACCGGAGGTCGTCCGATGGCCCGCGATCACGCTGCGCCGGCCTTCACCTGCCTTTCGTGCCGTACGGCGGGTGTGCCGGGTGTCAGGAGGCGGACTTCAGACCGAGGTTGACGAAGTCGTACATACCGCTGTAGCCGTCGGAGGTGTACACGTTCGCCAGGCGGTCGGAGCGCCAGTTGATGAACTTCTCGAAGACGAAGGGCAGGTAGTAGCCGCCCTCCATGACCTTGTGGTTGATCTCGGTCGCGATCTGGGTCTTGCCGGCGTCGTCCAGCGTGTTGACGTACTGGTCGAACAGGCCGTCGATCGTCTTGTCCTTGATCAGCGCGTAGTTGGAGTTACCGCTCTCCAGGATGTACTTGCTGTCCCACAGCGGCAGACCGTAGCCCTGGACGGACGGGAAGTCCGGACCCCAGCCCATGATGATGATGCCGTAGCCCTTCTTCTCGACGTTCGAGGGGCTGCCGATGATGCCGGTGGTCTGCGAGCCGTCGTACTGCTCGATCTCCGCGTTGATGCCGACCTTCTTGAGCGAGGCCTGCAGCGACTGGGCCGTGGCCACCTCGACCGGCTTGTTGTTGCGGACCGCGATGGTGGTGGAGAAGCCGCTCGGCTTGCCGCAGGCCTTCAGCTCTTCCTTGGCCTTGGCGGCGTTGCCGGTCTTGTTGGCACCGGCCAGCTCGTACGGGTCGTACTTCTGACCCTCGGCGCCCGGGACGGACGGCGGGAGCATGTTGGTGCCGATGTCACCACCGGCGATCGGGCCACCGCGGGCGGTCTGCAGGGAGACGTGGTCGGCACCGTAGATCACGGCCTTGCGGCAGTGCTCGTTGTCGAACGGCTTGACGCTCTGCGGGAAGACCGCGTAGCGGATGTAGCCGGAGACCGGGTTGTCCAGGTTGGCCTTGTGCTGCTTGAGGGCGGTGGTGCGGCCCTGCGGCGACATGCCGGTCTGGTTGATGTCGAGGTCCAGGTCACCGTTGATCAGACGCTGGTCGAGCTGGTTGGCGTCCGAGAAGAACTGAATGGTGATCTTGTCCGGGTAGGCCTTGCGGATCGGGTCCGAGGCCTGCTTCCACTGGTCGTTGCGGACCAGCGTCAGGTTCTTGCCCGGGCTGTACGACTCGAACTTGTACGGGCCGGAGGAGAACGGGTGCAGCTGGTACTTGGACTTGGTGTCCTTGTCCTGGCGGACCGGCGAGGCCGAGATCAGGCCCAGCATCTCCTCGAAGTCCGAGTTGGCCTTCGGCAGCTTGAAGACGATGGTCTTGTCGTCCGGCGTCTCGATCGCCTGCAGGCCCAGCTTGTCCTTGGTGGTGTCCTTGTACGGGCCCTTGTACTCGCCCTTGGGGTCGAGGACGTCCTTCAGGTACACCGGACCGCCGGACAGCACGTCCTGCGCCCAGACGCGCTCGATGCCGTACTTGATGTCCTTGGACGTGATCGGCTTGCCGTCCTCCCACGTGATGCCGTCACGCAGGGTGTACGTGTAGGTCTTGCCGTCGTCCGTGACCTTGGCGAGGCCCGTGGCGAGGTCCGGGGTCAGCTCGGCGCCGGCCTTGCCCGGCTCCGTCTTGCCCGTGACCAGCTGGCGGCTGTAGTAGCGGGCGAAGTTCCACATGAAGCCGTAGTAACCGCGCGTGGTGTCCCACGAGTCGGCGTCCTGGGCGCCACCGAACTTCAGCGTGCCGCCCTTCTTGGCCAGGGAGGCCTGGGCGACCTTGTTGTTCGCGGCGTCGAAGCCGGCCGCGCCCGTCTTCGAGCCGTTGTCGCTGTCACTGTCACCGCCGCCGCACGCCGCCGTGGTCAGCAGCGCGGCGACCGCGGCGACAGCGGCCAATGCCTGCTTTCGCCGCCCTGAGGTGCGTTGGGTAGTCACGATCTCGGATCCTCCGGATTTGATGAGAGACCCCGTAGTCGGTGCCACGGGACGTTTGCGGTACGGCAGCTCAGCGGCCGGCCTTCGGGTCGAGCGCGTCACGCACGCCGTCGCCGAAGAGGTTGAAGGCCAGCACGGTGATGAAGATCGCCACACCCGGGACCACCATGTACATGGGGTCCGACTCGTAGTAGTCGATCGCGCTCGAGAGCATCTGTCCCCAGGAGGAGGTGGGCGGCTTGACGCCCACGCCCAGGAAGCTGAGTGCCGCCTCGGTGAGGATGTTGGTGGGGATCATCATCGTCGTGTAGACGATGATCGGCGCGACCAGGTTGGGCAGCAGCTCCTTGAACAGGATGTACAGCCGCCCGGCGCCGAGCGAGCGGGCCGCCTCGACGTACTCGCGCTCGCGCAGCGAGAGCGTCTGACCGCGCACCACGCGTCCGATGTAGGGCCAGCCGAAGAAGCCGATGACCAGGATCATCACGAAGACGCGCACGGACGAACCGGTCAGGCCCAGCAGCTCGTTCGGCATGACGGAGACCAGGGCGATGATGAACAGCAGCTGCGGGAAGGCCAGCAGGCCGTCCATGACGCGGCTGATCGCGGAGTCGACCCAGCCGCCGAAGAACCCGGCGAGCACGCCCAGGACCGTGCCGAGGACGACGGCGACGACCGCGGACAGGAAGCCGACCAGCAGCGAGATCCGGGCGCCGTAGAGGATGCGGGCGAAGATGTCGCGGCCGTTGACGGGCTCGACGCCCAGCCAGTGGTCGGCGCTGACACCGCCCAGGGACCCGGTCGGCGTACCGAACAGCGGGTCGATCAGGTTCTCGTGGTAGGCGTCGGGATCCTGTCCGTACAGGCTGGTGATCACCGGCGCGAGCAGGGCGACGAGCACGAGCAGCAGCACGACGATGCCGCCCGTCAGGGCGAGCTTGTCCCGCTTCAGGCGTTCCCAGGCGATCCGACCCAGGGAACGCCCCTGTACGGCCTTGGCGCCGGCGTTGACCGCCGCTTCTTCGGCCGCGCTCGGGGCCGCTTCCGCGGTCGGCTCGTGCAATGGTGCCGTCATCTGGCAGGGACCCCTCTCAACCGGCGGTGACCGGCCCGCACTTGCCGCTTGTAGCGGCGTGATCAGTCCGTCGTACACAGGGGCGAACTCACCCCTGGTGCGGGAGTCTTCAACGCTTTGGCGATCTGTTGCCAGACTTGGCGAGGAAAGGATGCATAAACGTGATGCGGGCTGCAGGGTTCCGTTATCCGGACAGCAGGTAACGGCCGCCGGACGCAGCCCAGTTGGGGCAAATGCGAACCTCATGGGGCCTTCTGCCCACATCTACGCGCGAAGACACACTCCCGTAACACGAGAGTCTGTGACCGCCGGGGCGCAGGGTCGGTTCAGTAGCCGCCGGGTGCCGGAGGGTAGCCGTACCCCGCCGCGGGGGCCTGCGCCGGGGCCCCGTGGGCCTCCCGGTCGTAGAAGGGCCGGGCGCCGGCCCGCATCCACATCGCGACCGGGTCGTACTCGTCGGACATGGCGACGGTCGACACCGGCAGCCCGTCCGGGACCGCGCCGATGGACTGCTGCATCATCGCGCGCACCGAGTCGACGGCGGGCGGGCTGGTGTCGTAGACGTCCAGACCGATGGCGAGATACGGCGCCCCGAGCGCCGGCTGCACCCAGGCGCGGCGCAGCGAGCGCACCGCCGGGGTGCGGTGGGCGTTCTGCGCGATCAGGGCGTAGAACTGCGGGATCTCGATGCCGGGTTCCGACAGCCGCAGCGGGCCGGCCGGCTGGCGCTCCAGGCCCGTCGCGATCCGGCGCAGGTCGAGCCAGGGGATGCCGACGCCGCCGCCGGGGGTGTGCGGGTTCAGCCAGAGACCGTAGTGGTCGGGGAAGAGGGTGCGGGCCACGTCGACCCCGTCGACGACTTCGTAGGAGCGGTTCCAGCCGCTGGCGCTCAGCTCCTGGGCGGAGGTGACACAGGGCGCGTAGCCGTAGCCGTCGACCTCCATGTTTCCGTACTGGGCGTCCGGCGAGCCTGCCTGGCCGTGCCACAGGAGCATCCAGATCTGGCCGGAGGAGGGGGTGGCGAGGGCGCGGAGGAGTGCCTCGTAGGCGTCGTAGCGCCCCGGCGTCACCTGGCGCAGCATGTGCTCGACCGTGCCGGTCGCGGTGCCGGTTCCGCTGGCGCTCACCTTCTACCGCCCCTTCGGGAAAGTTGCGTGTGTCTGCCGACAGCTTAAGCGTTGGGGGCTCGGGGCTTGCGGTGGTCCGCCGGTGCGGATCGGTGGGGGCGGGTGGCGCCCGTGCGGCGGAGCCGCACACCGGCACGGCCCCGCGCCCCTGGTCCTGCTGCCCTGAGGGCGGCTACGAGCCACCCTGGTAGAACGGCCGCACCTGTTCCCGCATCCAGTGGCCGACCGGATCATCCGCCACGTCCAGCAGAACCAGGTTGACCGGCCAGGCCACAGGGACCTGGCCCAGGGCCCGGCCCAGGGCGTCCATCGGGAGGGTACGCAAGTCGCCCTCCCATGAGGAGAGTTCCACGCCCACGAACATCACGGGGTCGGCGGTCTCGATCGCGGCGAGACAGCGGCGGGCGGTGCGGACCACGCCGGTCGCGGCGAACTCGGCGGACGCGGCGGCGAGGAAGTCGACCGGATCGTCCTGCCAGTCCGGCTCGTAGAGCTTGACGCGGCCACCGCTGCTGGGGCCGTCCAGCGGAGTGCGGCCCACCCGGCAGAGCTCGGCCACGGCGGGCGGCGGCAGCGGAACGCCCACCACACCGTCCGGGTTCACGGCGATGCCGACCTGCGGGGGAAGGCCGCGCGCGAACTCCACGGCCGGGGCGATCGTGTACGCCATGTGCGCGCCGGCGACCTGCCGGAGCTGTTCCTCGGAGCTGAAGACCGGGACGTAGGCCTGGCCGTCGATCTCGAAGGTGGGCAGGTCGAGCGGGCCGGTGTGGGCGCCGCCGCCGTTGGGCAGCGGGACCCAGACGAAGCTGCGCCCCAGGACCTCGACGATCCGGCCGCCGGCCCCGGGCACGCCGAGGGAGGCCGAGAGCACCTCCTCCAGCTCGTTGCCGGGCCATCCGCCGCCGTGCGGATGAGGGTGTGCCTGTGCCGGGAAGTCCTGTGCCGGGAAGTCCATCTGTCCGTCCGCCTGCCGAGTACCGCTGATGTGGCTGAAAGGCTAACGGGTGCCGGCCCCCGGGCACCCCGGCCGTCAGCAGGTGAGGCCGATCCTGCGCAGGGTGCCGGCCGTCAGCCGGTGAAGCCGATCCTGCGCAGGGTGTCCGCCGCGGCCCGGTCCAGGAGCACCGCCGAGCCCACCCCCTGCGGCAGCTCGCCCTTCTCCACGGAGCGGATCAGACGGGCGGCCGCCGTGCGGTGGCGCAGGAAGGCGTAGCGCGAGACGCCCCGGCCGCGCTCCCGCTGGCCCCGCAGCGCGGTGTCCGCGGTGACGTCGAGCAGCAGCAGGTGCAGGGTGCCGCCGCGGCGGCGGGCCGCGCGGGCCAGCCAGCCGCGCACCCAGGACTGGGTGCCGCAGTCGTGCACCACGACGCCCGCGCCGGAACGGAGCGCGCGGCGCAGGCCGACGTAGTGGGCGAGGCGGACGAGGGGGCGGTAGACCGCGTACGGCAGGAAGCGGGGCGTACGGGTGTCCCAGCGGTCGCGGGTGTCCTGGGAGTCGACGCGGATGCCGGTGACGGCGCGCCGCATCAGCGTCGACTTGCCGCTGCCGGGCAGGCCGGTGATCACGACCAGGTCGTCCGGGGCGAAGAGCAGGGCGTGCGGGCTGTGGCCGGCTCGGTCGCGCAGGTCGCGGACGACCGGCCGCGGTGCGCACGACTCCCCGACCGTCTCCCGGGCCGGGGCGCCCGGCTGCGCGGGCAGCGCGACGGCCGAGGTGGTGGCGTACGCAGTGGGCCTGTTCACCGTGATCGTCCTCCTCCGGGGTCAGGGGTTCCCCTCCCCACCGAGCGTAAAGAGAAGGTAATGGGGTGTGTCTCCTGTTTTCGTGATCGTCGTGCCACAAGCCGGTCACAAACGGCAGCGCCTGATGCGGCTCTGCCGTCGGCGCCCGATGCGTGCAATGATGTCCGCGCCAACTGCATACCGGCCGTTCGAATCCGCGCGGGAGAGTTCCCAGCCCAGAGCTGGGGCGCCGAAGGAGCAAGTCCCTCCCTTGAATCTCTCAGGCCCCGTTACCGCGCGGGCGAGGCACATCTGAAAAGCGAGTCGCCCTCCGGTGGCTCCACCCAAGGTGCAAGTCATGTCCCCTGCGGTCATGGCGAACCTCTCAGGTTCCGATGACAGATGGGGAGGAACGACCTCGCCCTCCCCCATGCTCGAACGAGCTCGCACGGGAGGTACCCCCATCGCCTTGGGAGACAACCGTCCGATGAGCAGCAACGCACCCCGCCTGACCGCGCTCGACGCCCTGCATCGCGCGCTCGGCGCGACGATGACCGACTTCGCCGGCTGGGACATGCCCCTGCGCTACGGCTCCGAGCGCGACGAGCACAACGCCGTGCGGACCAGGGCCGGGCTCTTCGACCTCTCCCACATGGGCGAGATCACGGTGACCGGCCCGCAGGCCGCGGCCCTGCTGAACCACGCCCTGGTCGGCAACATCGCCTCCGTCGGGGTCGGCCGCGCCCGCTACACCATGATCTGCCGGGAGGACGGCGGCATCCTCGACGACCTGATCGTCTACCGGCTCGCCGAGACCGAGTACATGGTGGTCGCCAACGCCTCCAACGCCCAGGTGGTGCTGGACGCGCTGACCGAGCGGGCCGCCGGCTTCGACGCCGAGGTGCGCGACGACCGGGACGCCTACGCCCTGATCGCCGTCCAGGGCCCCGAGTCCCCCGGCATCCTGAAGTCCCTCACCGACGCCGACCTCGACGGTCTGAAGTACTACGCCGGTCTGCCCGGCACGGTCGCCGGGGTCCCGGCGCTGATCGCCCGCACCGGCTACACCGGCGAGGACGGCTTCGAGCTGTTCGTGGCGCCGTCCGACGCGGAGCGGCTGTGGCAGGCGCTGACCGAGGCGGGCGCGCCCGTCGGTCTGATCCCCTGCGGGCTGTCCTGCCGGGACACACTGCGCCTGGAGGCGGGCATGCCGCTGTACGGGCACGAGCTCTCCACCGAGCTGACCCCCTTCGACGCGGGCCTCGGGCGCGTGGTGAAGTTCGACAAGGAGGGCGACTTCGTCGGGCGCGAGGCGCTCACCGAGGCCGCCGCCCGCGCCGAGACCGCGCCGCCGCGCGTCCTGGTCGGCCTGGTCGCCGAGGGCCGCCGCGTCCCGCGCGCCGGGTACGCCGTCGTCGCCGACGGCAAGGTCATCGGCGAGGTCACCTCCGGCGCCCCCTCGCCCACGCTGGGCAAGCCGATCGCGATGGCGTACGTCGACGCCGCGCACGCCGCGCCGGGCACCACCGGCGTCGGGGTGGACATCCGGGGCAGCCACGAGCCGTACGAGGTCGTGGCGCTGCCGTTCTACAAGCGCCAGAAGTAGCCGCCGTAGGCGATGCTGAGCACGGAACCGCTGCTCCCGCACGCCTTCCGCAGTCCCCCATTCACCAGCACTCCCCCGCGTACAGGAGAATTCAGGCCATGAGCAACCCCCAGCAGCTGCGTTACAGCAAGGAGCACGAGTGGCTGTCGGGCGCCGAGGACGGCGTCTCGACGGTCGGCATCACGGAGCACGCGGCCAACGCGCTCGGCGATGTCGTCTTCGTGCAGCTCCCGGAGGTCGGGGACACGGTGACCGCGGGCGAGACCTGCGGCGAGCTGGAGTCGACCAAGTCGGTCTCCGACCTGTACTCCCCGGTGTCCGGTGAGGTCACCGAGGTCAACGAGGACGTCGTCAACGATCCGTCGCTGGTGAACTCCGCCCCCTTCGAGGGCGGCTGGCTGTTCAAGGTACGCGTCGCGGAGGAGCCGGCCGACCTGCTCTCCGCCGACGAGTACACCGCCTTTTCCGCCGGCTGAGGAGTCCGTACCTGATGTCCGCACTGAACACCCCCCTGCACGAGCTCGATCCGGAGGTCGCCGCGGCGGTCGACGCCGAGCTGCACCGTCAGCAGTCCACGCTGGAGATGA
>NZ_QFRX01000001.1:3519973-3560023 GCF_003143935.1 Streptomyces sp. Act143
GAAGCCGTCGTACGACGCCGAGGCGCTCAAGGCCCGGGTCAAGGCCCTGGCCGACAAGCACCCGCTCTACCCCGGCCTGAGCAAGTAGTAGTCCCAGCAGTTCCCTGGTGGGGGGCGCCCGACGACGTGCGCCCCCCGCCCTTTTCGGAGGAGTTCCCCGTGGCCATCTCGGTCTTCGACCTGTTCTCGATCGGCATCGGCCCGTCGAGCTCGCACACGGTCGGCCCGATGCGCGCGGCCCGTATGTTCGCCCGCCGTCTGCGCAACGAGGGCGTGCTGTCCTCGGTGGCGGCCGTCCGCTCGGAGCTGTACGGCTCGCTGGGCGCGACCGGGCACGGCCACGGCACCCCCAAGGCGGTGCTGCTCGGTCTGGAGGGGGCGTCCCCCCGTACCGTCGACGTGGAGACGGCCGACGAGCGGATCGAGGCGATCAAGGCGGCCGGCTCGCTGAACCTGCTGGGCGAGCACGAGATCGCCTTCTCCTTCGACGACGACCTGGTGCTGCACCGCCGCAAGGCGCTGCCCTACCACGCCAACGGCATGACGCTGTGGGCGTACGACGCCTCCGGGGCCGAGCTCCTGTCGAAGACGTACTATTCGGTCGGCGGCGGCTTCGTCGTCGACGAGGACGCGGTGGGCGCGGACCGCATCAAGCTGGACGACACGGTCCTGAAGTACCCCTTCCGTACCGGCGACGAGCTGCTGCGTCTGACGAAGGAGACCGGCCTGTCGATCTCCGCGCTGATGCTGGAGAACGAGCGGGCCTGGCGCACGGAGGAGGAGATCCGCGCGGGCCTCCTCGACATCTGGCGGGTCATGCAGGCCTGCGTCTCGCGCGGCATGTCCCGCGAGGGCATCCTCCCCGGCGGCCTCAGGGTCAAGCGCCGGGCGGCCGTGACGGCACGTCAGCTCCGGGCGGAGGGCGACCCGTTGGCGCATGCCATGGAGTGGATCACGCTCTACGCGATGGCGGTGAACGAGGAGAACGCGGCCGGCGGACGGGTGGTGACCGCCCCGACGAACGGCGCGGCCGGCATCATACCGGCCGTCCTGCACTACTACATCAACTTCGTGCCGGGCGCCGACGAGGACGGGGTGGTCCGCTTCCTGCTGGCCGCCGGCGCGATCGGCATGCTCTTCAAGGAGAACGCCTCCATCTCCGGCGCCGAGGTCGGCTGCCAGGGCGAGGTCGGCTCCGCCTGCTCCATGGCCGCGGGCGCGCTGGCCGAGGTGCTCGGCGGCTCCCCGGAGCAGGTAGAGAACGCCGCCGAGATCGGCATGGAGCACAACCTGGGCCTGACCTGCGACCCGGTCGGCGGCCTGGTCCAGATCCCGTGCATCGAGCGCAACGGCATGGCCGCGGTGAAGGCGGTCACGGCGGCCCGGATGGCGATGCGCGGCGACGGCTCCCACAAGGTCTCCCTCGACAAGGTCATCAAGACCATGAAGGACACCGGCGCCGACATGAGCGTGAAGTACAAGGAGACGGCGCGGGGCGGGCTCGCGGTGAACATCATCGAGTGCTGAGGACACCCCGCGGACGACGCACGAATGGCACGCTCGTGCGTCCCATGCAGTCCTCGAGATCGGCCAGCTTGTCTTCAAGGTCGTGGAATTGCCGGTCGGGTTCCTCCTCGCGAAGGTCCTGGCAGAGTCCCGCGGCCCGTTTGTGCTGCTCCGTCGCCGCCGGCAGGTCACCGCACCGGGCCAGGGCGGTGCCGTACACGGCGGCCAGCTGGGCGGTCCACTGCTTGTCCCGCCACGTGGCCGCCGGGGCGCACTTCTCCAGGATGTCCAGGGCTTCGCGGGCATGGTCGCGGGCCTGCCTCGCCCTGGGTTTGCGCCCGGCCAGCTCCAGCTCGGCCAGCACGCACAGGGTCCGCGCCTTGCTCTGGCGTCGGGCGGTCCTGTCCTCGGGGGCCATCAAGTCGTGGTACTCACGTGCCTGCTCGGCCCACCTGATGCCGACGCTCACGCACTTCCCCGAGCCGCGTCCCGCGCCGTCCCGGGCCTTGCGGAGATGGGCAAGGGCGAGGTCGCGCAGCACGTCGGCGTGCTGCGGGCGCTCGGCTTCCTGATAGACGTGCTCCAGCCCCTCGTACTCCTGAAGTGCCTGGGACAAGGTCTCGATGGCCAAGGGATACTGCTCGGCCTCGATGTAGCGGCGGCCGAGCACGGCCAACGCCAGGGCGTAGTCACGGTCCCAGCGGCCGCTGCGCTGCGGCTTCAGGTCATGGAGGAGGTCCCGGGCCTCGATGGCCGACGAGATCGCCTCCTCGTACCGCTGCGCATCTGCCTGCCGTCGGGCCAGCACACGCAGGGCCAATGCCTTCGCCTCGGTGACCTCGCAGGCCGCCAGCGGCGGTCCCGCGGACTCGGGCGGCAGGTCGCGGGCGTCGAGGGCGTACTCCAGAGCCTCGTGCCAACGCCCCAGCACCGCCAGCGAGTCGGACAGGTTCCCCATGGCTTGGCTGAGGTACCGGTGGTGAACGCGGTCGGGATGATCATGCCGCAGTCGTTCATAGACCTGGACGGACTCACGGGCCGCCTCCAGCGACTCGGTGAACCGCCCCACCTCCCGATTGCGCACGCCCAGGTTGCTCAGCGCGTGGGCCTTGCCGAGCGAGTACTCGTACGAGTCGTCGGTCCGCACCAGCGCGTTGAACAACAGCACCGCGTCCCAGGCACACTCATACGCCTCGCGCCGCTGGCCGGCCTCGGCCAGCACCCGGGACAGAAGCCGGTTCTGCGTGCCCAGTTCGTACCGTGTCCGGTGATCCTGCGACGGCTGGGAGCGGTAGTACTCCAGCGCCTTCCTGCGCAGCTCGATGGCCAGGGTCTCCAGCATGTCCGGGCTGGCTTCCTCCAGTTCCCGGGCGGCCTCGGCCGTGAACCGATCCGCCGGCATCCGCCGGAAGACCGATTCGAGCGCGGCCGCGAGAGACCTTCCGGTCGGGCTGTCCCTGTTCTCCATGACCTTCCTGACCAGCCTGATCAGGGCAGGCGCGTGCGCCGCGAGCGCCTCGCGCAGCGCCTTGTGGAGGTCAGGATCGGACGGCGTGTCGGGCTCCTCGCCGAAGACCGCGGCGTTCATCGTCTGCAAGGTCAACAGCGCTTGCTGCGCGGCGTCTTCGGATGACCGCACGTGGTCCAGTGCGAGCAGCCGGGAGACCAGTTCCGGAAAGTCCCGGACCATGCTCGACACCAGGTGCTGGGCCAGCCGCATCGGCCGCAGCGGGCGCAGCGTGCCGTACGCCGAGATGCGTTCCTGGAAGAAGCGGACGAAGCGGCGGAGGATCTGTTCGTTCGCGTCCTCCAGGTCGGGCACCAGACGCAGCAGACGTGCGGCCGCGGTTTCCCGTTCACCGTCGCTCTTGCCTCCGGCATGAGCCAGACTGGACACCGCGACCACCCGGTCGAGCAGCATCCTGTCCGTGGGCAGACCGGCGGGTCCCGCGTGGTCGACCCAGTCCTTCCGCTCCAGGTCGAGCGCCCACTCGTAGAGGGCCTCCTCGCGGGACGCCGCCCCTCCTCGAAGCGTGGCACTCCACTCCGGGTCCCAGGCCCGGCGTACGTCGATCAGCGCCAGGATGAGGATGAACAGGCAGTTGGCGAAGTCCCGGTCGCCGAGGTCCGCCGACGGCTCTCCGCCCGGCGCGGAACCCCTCGCCTTCTCGTGGACCTCGCGGTCCTTGTCCAGGAAGGTGTCGTAAGCCTGCCGGTAGATGTGCTCACGCGCCGCGGGTTCCGGACCCTCGACCGGGAACAGGGCGTCCTCGGTCAGTTCCACGAACCGGCGGCTGAAGGCGTGCCACCACTCGCCCTCGTGCCGGGCGATCGCCAGGACCCTGACGCGCCCACTGCCACCCCGGTGCCGCAGCAGGGCGTCGAGCTGGCCGACCTTGTTGTCCGCGTCGTCGACGACGACGAGCCGGTCCTCGGCCAGTTTCATGAGGCCCGACACATCCGTCACCAGCGGTCCGAGCTGCCCCGCGACCCAGCCCTGGCCCGCCATCCGCGCGCACAGCTCACGGGCCAGCCGGGTCTTGCCGACGGCCGGGTTGCCGACGAGGAACCGCAGCGACACCTGCGGGGCCGGGTCCGTGCACCAGGTCATCAGCCGGTCCAGTTCCTCCTCCCGCCCGCAGAAGCGGACCACCTGGTAGCGGGCGCGCAGCAGGTCCGCCGCCGACCAGCTCTCGGGCAGCCGGTTGTAGGCGGGGTCCAGTACCTGGCGCCCCCGCCACAGGGGCTCGAACACCACCGGGCCGGCCCGGTCCTTCGCCAGGAGGTCCAGGAAGTCGTCCTGGTCCTTCAGCAGCTCGACGGGGATCGCCCTGAGGCGTCCGTCCACGCTCTGCTGCCATTCCCCGAGCACACCGAGCAGGCTGTCCTCCACGAGCAGCGCCGCACCGGAGGCACCATGCCACAGGGCGCCGCCCCCGGTCCCGACGAGCGGGGTGCCGCTCTCGACCTGGAAGGCCTGGTGCCAGCCGGGCCTGTCCTCCCCGGTCACCGCTCCCGAGCAGGGGATCAGCCGGCCACGGGCCTGCTCCAGGTTGGCCCGGCCGTCGTCGCCGGCCAGTTCCGGGAAGCCGAAGACCCGGGCCGGCAGCGGGTCGGTGCCGGCCACCCGCCCCCATCGCACCGGGGCAAGGTCCTCCAGACCGAACGGGTCGCCCTCCTCCACGCCCAGCAGGGCGAACCCGTCGCTGCCGGGCCCCAGCAGATTCTCGGCACGCGCCGCCACCCGGAAGGGCACGCGATCGCTCGCCCGCAGGGCACTCCGGTACGAACCGGCTGTGAGCGCCTGCACCCTCACCTGCTCGCCGACCTCACCGACGCAGTGGGCGGCGGTGAGCACCAGCCGTGGTGTGACCAGGTAGCCCGAGGACTGCTCCCGGTCCGTCCACAGGAACGCCGTCCGCCGGAGCTCAGGGGAGAGCATGACCGGCTCCTGGCAGATGCGAACGCGAGATCAGGTAGTCCTGGTTGACGCCCAGTCGAAGCAGCACGCGCTGGACGACGCCGTCGCTCTTGGCGGCCTGCCCCTTCGCGTTGACGACGGAGAACCTCACACCCCCCGCCACCTGCCGGTCCCGGGTCGCCTGCACGGTCGCCTCGACCTCGATCTCCTTGACCTGGAAACGGGGCCCGCCCTCGCGGTCACCGTCCCGCTGCGCGGTCTCCAAGGAGCCGCGCAATGCGGCGATCATCTGCGTCAGTTCTATGGCACGTGGCTCAGGCCTGGACATGGGCCCTCCTCACTCGACATGTGTCGGTGCGTCCCCCCAGGGCGCGGTCGTCGACCTCTCAACCGTCCGCCCGCGCCGCGTCACGCACCCAGCGGCCGTACGCCCCCTGCCGCAGGGCCGACGGTCCCGGTCCCGCCACCGACCGGCCCATGGCGCGGTGGAGGCCGACGGCGGTCAGAACCAGAACGCCGGTTTCCGCACCCGCGGGCAGGGGATCAACCGTGCCGAGACCATGCAGACTTCAACTCCGCTGTCCCCACCGGCACTTCAAGGAGCTCCCCATGCTGCGCGGCATCGACGTGAGCGCGTACCAGTCCTCCTCCTACGGCACCGACGGCCTCTCCTTCGTCTTCGTCAAGGCGACGGAGGGGCGTACGTACACCAATCCCAAGCTGTCCGCCCAGACGAAGCGGGCCCGTGACGCCGGTCTGGTCGTGGGCTTCTACCACTTCCTCTGGCCGGGCAATCTGACGGCCCAGGCGGAGCACTTCGTGAGCAAGGCCCCGGAGCGGGCGGGCGACATCCTCGCCGTGGACTGGGAGACCACTGGGGAGGGGACGCACGCGAGCAACGCGGAGAAGGACCGGTTCATCCGGAAGGTGAAGGAACTGCGGCCGCACCATCGGGTCGTCCTCTACACGAACCGCAACTACTGGCTCAACGTCGACACCACCTCCTACGCCGGCGACGGACTCTGGATCGCCGACTACGTGACGGCGGGCAAGCCCCGCATCAAGGCGAAGTGGCGCTTCCACCAGTACACCGACGACCCGCACGACAAGAACGTGGCGGACTTCGCGAGCAGGGCCGCGTTGCGGGAGTGGGCCGGGGGCAACTGATGCTCCGCCGGTACGAGTTCGGGCCGGAAGACCGGCTGGGGCGGGAGCGGAGTCGGTAGCATCGTCGGCATGGCGAACGTCTTTTTGAGCCATCGCATGGACGATGCGCCGAGCACCCGCAAACTCGCTGACGAGCTCACCTCCGCCGGGCACCGCGTCTGGTTCGACGAATGGGAGATCCAGCTGGGCGATTCCATCGTGGAGCGCATCAACTCCGGCCTCGAAGGCACGTCCTACCTGGTCCTGTGCTACTCGGCGGACGGGGTCACGAGCCCCTGGATCAGCCGGGAATGGATGTCCGCGCTCCATCGCCAGCTCGAAGGACACGGCGTCCGCATTCTGCCGGTGAAGTTCGGTGGCACGGCCCCCGCGATTCTCGCCGACATCAAGTACGCGGATCTGGCGGCGGACTGGGACCTCGGGGTGAGTCAACTCCTGCGGGCGATCCGCTGATGACGCGGGTCCTCATCGCGCACGCGGAAGGCGAGGAGGACCTCGCCGCCAAGATCGCCGGACCGATCGCGCAGGCCGGTTATGAGGTACTGCATTACGGGACGATCCTCGTCGGAGAATCCCTGGGCGAGGAGGCGTCCAAGGCCATCGCCGAGGGCAGCCCCGTCGTCCTCTGCGGCACGGTCGCCGCGCTCGGCACCGGCTGGGCGTACCGTGTCGTCCTCGCGGCCAGGGGGCATTCCGGCGCGCGGATCTTCGCCCTCCAGATGGAGAAGAACGCCTATCTGGACATGCTGACCCTCGATCACAAGGTCGCCCGCTACTGGGAGGACCCCGGCAGGGCCGTCTCCGAGCTGGTCGCGGCGCTGTCCCGCTACTACCCTCCCGGCGCCCCCGGAGACCGTCAGGTACTGCACGACCTCGATCACCGGTACCGGGAGATCGCGCTCAGGACCTGCGACATCGTCGACCTCGCCAACCTGCCCATCGGCGACCGCGATCTGGTCACCAAGGAACTGCTGCTGCGGAGCCTCTACGTCTCGCTGCGGGTCTCGGTGGACATTCCGCCGGGGGTCGTCGAGGCCGAGGACCTCGAACACCGGCTGCTGGAAATGGAGTCCCGCCGGGGGACGGAAGGACGGCCCGCGGACTCCGGCACCCGTCATTCGGTCGGAGAACGCCTCCAGGCCTCGAAGCGGCTCGTCGTGCTGGGCGATCCCGGCTCCGGAAAGAGCACCATGCTCCGGTGGATCGCGACGGCGTACCTGCTGCGGCTGCGCTCCGACCCCGACTGGAGCCAACTCCCCGACGTCGCCACGCTTCCCGACGCCGACCTGCTCCCGCTGCTCATCCGCTGCCGTGAGCTGGACGAGACCCGGGACCTCGGTTCGCTGGAGCGGATCATCCGGCAGAACCTGTGCACCTCCGGCTTCTCCGACGAGGAGGCCGGAAAGCTCACCGGCAGTCTGCTCGACGGGCTGCGCGACGGGCGGGTGCTGCTCCTGATCGACGGCCTGGACGAGATCTCCGACCCGGCGGCGCGTGCCCGGTTCTGCCGCCAGATCGACAAGATCCATGTGGCGTACCCCAAGTCCTCGATCATCGTCACCTCGCGGATCGTGGGCTACAAGGAGATGGGCCTGCGCATCACCCGCGGCTTCGAGCATGTGACCGTGCTCGACCTCACCCCGGAGGACAAGGACGACTTCGCGCGGCGCTGGTGCGTCGTCGCCGAGCCTCTCCCCCGGCAGGAGCTCGCCACCCGACAGCTCATCAGCGACATCCACAGCACGGACCGCATCGAGCGGCTCACCGGGAACCCGATGCTCCTGACGACGATGGCACTGGTCAAGAAGAAGGTCGGCAAGCTGCCCAGCCGTCGCGCGGACCTGTACCGGGAGGCCGTGGACGTGCTCCTGAACTGGCGCAGCGACGTCGACGAGCGGATAGACCGGTACGAGGCGCTGCCGCAGCTCCAGTACCTGGCCTACGCGATGTGCGAGGCGGGCGTGCAGCGGCTGCGGGAGGACGAGGTCGTCGACGCGTTCGAGCGGATGCGCCGCGACTTTCCCAAGGTACGGGACGCGCGCCGGCATTCCCCGATGTCCTTCCTGCGGCTGCTGGAGCGCCGGACGGGAATCCTCGCCGAGAGCGGTCTTGTGCGCCATCAGGGGCGCCTCGTCCCGGTGTACGAGTTCCGCCATCTGACGTTCCAGGAGTATCTGGCGGGGCTGGCGCTGGTGGAGGGGCGGTATCCCGGACGGGACGTCGAGCGGTCGCTGGCGGATCAGGTGGCGAGGCTTGCGGCGCGGACGGGTTCCGAGAATCCCCTCGGGTTCGTCGGGGACAGGGCGGTCTCGGAAGCCTGGCGCGAAGCCCTTCGGCTCTGTGTGATGTCGTGCAACGACGACGACGTGGACAGTGTCCTCAGAGCCATCGCCCGCCCGTTGCAGGGCGAGGACGCGGCCGTCACCGCCAGGCCACGAGCGGTGCTCGCCTGTTCCTGCCTCTCCGACGAACCGAATGTGAGTGAGGAGGTGGCGGGCGAGATATTGGATCGGTTCGTCGCCGAGGTCACGGAGAAGGACGGCTTGGGCAGCTTCATCACCACGGCTGACCGGGCCGCCGGGGAAGTCGCAGGTTGCCTCTGGGGATCACAGCTGAGCCGCCGCCTGGTGACCGCGTGGTTGGGGGACGTGGAAGAGCGCATGGGCATGGCCGGCCTGGCGGCCATGGTGCTCGGTTCCACCGTCCCCGACGATGAACCGGGGGCGAAGAACTGGACCGAGAACCAGGTTGGTCTCTTGCGGGAGCCGCAGACCGAGGTGGCTGCCGAGGCGGCGCTTGCCTTGATGCACGTCGCCTTCAAACAGCGAGCGCCGCTGATTCCAGGCCTGGTGCCAGGGCTCAAAGCGCTGCTGCGGCGGGGGCCGGGTGAGGCGGTCGCCGGCGCCTGGGCCCTCGGCTGGCTGACCGGAAACAGTCCGGGCCGCGTCCGCCCCGGAGGCCCGTGGACGACCACACCGGAGGACCGTGCGGAACTGGCGGACGTCATCACGACCGCAGGCGTCCCGCCACAGGCTGTCAACTTCCTGCTGTGGCACATCGACGAGCCGACAGCAGCCGCATGCCCCGATCTTGCAGTGGCGGTCATGCGTGGTTTCGCCGCCGCCGATCACAAGACCCGCGCCGCGCTCGCGGACCACTTCGTCAGGGTCTGCCCCGGCATGGACGACCCGGTGCTCCCGCTCACCCGCCACCCCAAGGCCGCGGTCCGTGCCGACGCGGCATTCCTGCTGGCGCGGCTGAACAGCACGGCGGCCCTCGACGCGCTCCTGGCCCTGTTGACCGACGCGGACGACAGCCGATGGATGCAGGCCGTCGAAGCCCTGGGCACGCTCGGTGACACCCGCGCCGCGGGCCCCCTGCTGGCCCTGCTCCCCGACTCAGCCGGACGCCTGCGCACCCTCATCGCCATCACCTTGGGCAGACTCCGTGAGCCGCGCGCCCTGGAGCCACTGCTGGAGCTCCTCTCCGAGTTCCGGGGAGCCGATCTCCACGGTGTGCCGCAGGCGCTGGCCCGACTGGGTGACCCCCGGGCCGTCGGGCCCCTCCTGCGCGTCTTGGGTACGGACCCGCCCTTCGATCCGACCGATGCTCTGGTGGCCGCCCTCGCCGCCCTGGGCGAGCCCGGAGCCGTCGCCGCCTTCAGAGGCGCCATGGCGAGCAAGGACGCCGAAGAGCGCCGGGAAGCGCTGTGGTCCCTGGCGCGTCTGGAGGCGGAAGCGACCGACCGTACTCTGCTCTCCGCAGACCTCGACGGCGAATCACCGGCCATCGACCCCAGAACAGTCATCAGCACCCGTGCCGTCTCCAAGGCCGCCGCCGCCCTCGCCCTCCCCGAGGACGAGATCCGCGCCCGCTACGAACGCCTCGCCCAGCGCTATCCCCTGAAGCTCTCCTGGCTGCGCCGCCGGCCCAAGGCGAAGACCCCCTGACGGACACGCACCCTCGCGCCCGGACCGCCGTCAGCCCCGGAACTCCGCCGGGCGTTCCGGCGTCGCCGCCGTCAGCGCCTTCGTGACGCCTTCGACGCCTTCCCGCAGCCCGTACACCGGCGTGTCCGGCTGCTGGCGCCAGGAGTCGTCGAGGCCGCCCGCGTCGACCGTGTCGAAGCCGAGTTCGTCGATGAGGGCGCGCACCTTCGCCTTGGCGGCCTCGTCGTCGCCCGCGACCGGGAGGGCCTGGCGGTCGGGGGCGCCGGCCGGGCGGTGGCGGTCCAGGATGTCCTGGGCGTAGGTGCCGTTGAAGGCCTTGATCACGGGGTGGCCGAGGTGCCGTTCCGTCCAGCGGCTCTCCGTCAGGCCCTCGTCCTCGATGCCGGCGATCCTGCCGTCCCGCTGCTTGGGGTAGTAGTTGCCGGTGTCGATCACCGCCACCCCGTCCGCCGCCCCGTCGAGCACGCCCTTCGGCAGGTCCGGGATCGCCTTCAGCGGGATCGTGACGACCACCACCTCCGCGCCGCGCGCGGCCTCCTCGACCGGGACGGGCGTCGCGCCCGTCTCCTCGGCGAGCGCGGTGAGGGTGTGGGGGCCGCGGGAGTTCGCAACGGACACCTCGTGTCCGAGGGCGGTCAGCCGTCGGGTGAGGTTGCCGCCGATGTTGCCCGCGCCGATGATGCCGATCTTCATGGCAGACCCTTCCGAAGTCGATGCATGTGCATACGTCTGATTTGCATCAACCGGGGGCGGCCGGGAGGTATTCCGACTGGGTCAGATCCGGACCACGATCTTCCCCGTATGGCGGTTCGACTCCATCAGGGCATGGGCGTCCCGGATGCGGTCCAGCCCGTCGAAGACCTCGGCGATCACCGGCCGGAAGCCGCCGTCGGCCAGGCCCGCGTCGAGGAACGCGGTGGAGCGGCGGCGGCCGCCCGGCGTCGCGGTGAGGATCAGGTTGGCGTACGTGTGGATCGTGAACGGCCAGTTCCAGGGGATCTCGGCGGGCCGGCGGTCCAGCCAGCCGTAGGCCACCACCGAGCCGCCCTCCGCGAGCGCCTCGGCCAGTGGCCGGAAGCCGGGGCCGCCGATCGCGTCGAAGATCACCTCGACGCCCCGGCCCCCGGTGATCCGCCGGACCTCCTTGGCCACCGTCTCGGCGCCGCCCTCGGAGACGATCACCTCCGCCGCCCCCGCGTCGAGCAGCCCCTGCCGCTTGGCCTCCGTACGGGTCGTGGCCAGCGGGATCGCACCGATGCGGCGGGCCACCTGGATCGCCGCCGTGCCCACACCGCTGGAGGCGCCGGTGATCAGGACGTGGTCTCCGGGCCTGAGTCCGGCCGTCTCCAGGAGGGCTCCGTAGGCGGTCGTGTACGTCAGCCAGGACGCCGCGCCCGTGACGGCGTCCACGGCGGCCGGGCGGGGCAGTACCGAGATCTCGGGCAGCACGACCCGTTCCGCGTACACCCCCTGCGCGCTCATCTCGATGCCGGGCCCCGTCATCACCGGGTCGCCCACGGCGAGTGCGGTGACCCCCTCGCCGACCGCCTCGACGACGCCGGAGGCCTCGTAGCCGAGACGGGAGGCGGGGAGGGCGGGCTGGTAGTAGTAGGCGCCGGAACGGAAGAGGGCCTCCGCGCGGTTGAGGCCCAACGCCTCGACACGGACGGCGACTTGACCGGGACCGGGGCCGGACACCGGCAGGTCCTCGATCGTCAGGACGTCGGGGCCGCCGATTTCATGAAAGAGCACGGTACGTGCGGTGGTTGGCATGGCGTCCAGGCTAGGAGGCCCCGGAGAGACGATCCATGTCCACCGATCTCCGTTTCCTGTCCGAACGTCTCACCGCTCCAACTCCCGGCTACGGTGGCGGACATGGACGTACTCAGTGACGCGATCGCCGCGATGCGCACCGGGCGGCCGCACTCCGGGCGCCGGGACAAGTTCGCGCCCTGGGGGATGCGGATCGAGGACTCGGAGGGCGCCGGGTTCCATGTGGTGCTGCGGGGGTCGGCCTGGCTGCTGCCCTCGGCGGGCGAGCCGGTGGCGCTCGCGCCGGGGGACGTGGTGTTCCTGGCGCACGGGCGGGGGTACGCGCTGACCAGCGGGCCCGACGTGGAACCGACGATCGTACGGTTCCAGCCCGACGCGAGCCCGCCCCCGCCCCCGCCTCCCGTACGGGACGCCGTGCCGGACACCGTCCTGCTGTGCGGCGCCTACTGGCTGGACCGCAGCCGGGCGCATCCCCTGCTCGCAGAGCTGCCGGAGGTCGTGCATCTGCCCGCCACGGTCGGCGCCCACCGGTCGCTGCGGGCGACCGTGGAACTGCTGGGCGCGGAGCTGGAGGAGCCGCAGCCGGGGTCGGACACCATCGTCGCCTCGCTGCTGGACACCCTGCTGCTCTACATCCTGCGCGCCTGGTGGCAGGGCGAGGCCCGCACCGACCGGCATCCCACCGGCTGGGCGGCGGCGCTCGCCGACCCCGCGGTGACCGCGGCGCTCCAGGCCGTCCACGCCGCGCCGGACCACCCCTGGACGGTGGAGGAGCTCGGCGCCCACGGCGGTCTGTCCCGGGCGGCGTTCGCCCGCCGGTTCACCGCGCTGGTGGGACGGCCGCCCCTGGCGTATCTGACGTGGTGGCGCATGACGACGGCCGGACGGCTGCTGCGCGAGGCCGACCTGCCGCTCCGCCAGATCGCCCAACGCACCGGTTACACCTCGGAGTTCGCCTTCGCCAAGGCGTTCAAGCGGGAGTACGGGGTGGCTCCGGGGCAGTACCGGAGGAAGGCCTCTTGACCGGGGCCTCCCGGCCAGAACCTCTTTTTACCCCCCGAAGGGGTCCTCCAGTTCCGCCCGTACCACCTCCGCCGCGACCTCCGCGTCCCCGTCGGTCACCGCCCGTACCAGCGCCTCGTGGGCCTCGTCGGCCGTGTTGGGGTCGCGGGTGCGCGCGCCGGTCAGGGTCAGGAGGTCGAGGAGGCCCCGCCTGAGGGCCGGGGTGAACTCCGTGAACAGATCGGCCAGTACGGAGTTGTGCGCGGCCCCCACCACCGTCGCGTGGAGGGCGATGTCGGCGTCGATGAAGGCCTCGTCGTCCAGCTGGGAGGCCGCCCGGCGGCCCGCCAGCGCGCGCTCCATCGCCGCCACGTCCTCCGGCGTCCGGCGCCGCGCGGCCAGCCGGGCCGCGTGGACTTCCAGTCCCATCCGGACCTCGTAGACGTCCGTCACCGCGGCCCGGCGCAGCCGGGTCGGCCAGTCCTCGGCCGGTTCCGTGGCGATGACGAAGACTCCGGCGCCCTGCCGGGGTTGGACCAGCCCCGCCCCGGCCAGCGCGCGCAGTGCCTCACGGACCGTGGAGCGGCCCACGCCCAACTCCTTGGCCAGGGTGGTCTCGCCGGGCAGCCGACTGCCGACCGCCCAGTGGCCGGCGGCGATCTGGGCGCGGAGTCGGTCGGCGGCCTGTTCCACCAAGGGGCTGGGGCGGAGGGGGCCCAGGGGCGAGGACGACATGGGCATACACATTTCTTACTTGTCTGAGGACCTGAGGACTGGCTAGCCTACTCGCATGATCTTCCGTGGTCTCCTTCTTCTCGGGCGCCGCGGCGGGGCCTGACGCGACCGGCACCCCGCCGCGGGTCGTCGTGCTTGCCGGTTCCCCTCCTCGGCAGATGAAGGACGTCAGCCACCGTGTACCGCTGGAATCCGCAAGTGCCCAGTCCCATGCCCCACCACCGTTACCGCCCGTACCACGAGCGGGTGAACGTCCCCGTCACCGACCGGAGTTGGCCCTCCGCCCGGATCGAGCGCGCCCCGCTCTGGGTCCCCGTGGACCTGCGCGACGGCAACCAGGCGCTGGCCGAGCCGATGGACACCGCACGCAAGCGGCGCTTCTACGACCTGATGGTCGCGACCGGCTTCAAGGAGATCGAGGTCGGCTATCCGTCGGCCAGCCGCGCGGAGTTCGACTTCGTACGGCATCTGGTGACCGAGGACGCCGTGCCCGACGACGTGACGCCGGTGGTGTTCACCGCGGCGCGGGCGGATCTGATCGACCGGACCTTCGACTCCGTCGCCGGGCTGCCCCGCGCGGTGGTGCACCTGTATATCGCCACCTCCCCCGTGTGGCGGGACATGGTCCTGGGCCGGGACCGGGACGCGGTGCGGCGGACGGTGCGGGAGGCGGCCGAGCACATGGCGCGGCGGGCCGGAGACGCCTCCGTGCGCTTCCAGTTCAGCCCCGAGACCTTCAATCTCACCGAACCGGACTTCGTCCTGGAACTGTGCGACATGCTGACCGCACTGTGGGACGCGAGCCCCAACCGCCCGGTCACCCACAACCTCCCGGCGACGGTCGAGATCGCGACGCCGAACGTCTACGCCGACCAGATCGAGTACGCCCACCGCAACCTGTCCCGGCGCGACTCGGTCGTCCTCTCCGTCCACCCGCACAACGACCGCGGCACCGGCGTCGCCTGCGCCGAACTGGCGGTCCTGGCGGGGGCTCAGCGCGTGGAGGGCTGTCTGTTCGGCAACGGCGAGCGCACCGGGAACGTCGACCTGGTGACCCTCGCCCTGAACCTGTACGCCCAGGGCGTCGACCCCATGCTCGACCTCAGCGACATCGACCGCGTCAAGGAGACGGTCGAGCACTGCAACCGGCTGCCGGTGCACCCCCGCCACCCCTACGCCGGGGACCTCGTCCACACCGCGTTCTCCGGCACCCACCAGGACGCCATCAGCAAGGGCCTCGCCCATCGGGCCGCCCACCCGGACGAACCCTGGAACGTCCCGTATCTGCCCATCGACCCGGCCGACATCGGCCGTTCCTACGAGGCGGTGATCCGCGTGAACTCCCAGTCCGGCAAGGGCGGGACGGCGTACCTGCTGCGCACCCACCACGGTGTCGACCTGCCACCACGCATGCGCCCGGACTTCTCCCGGGCGGTGCAGGAGACCACGGACGACAGCGGTCGGGAGATGACCCCGAAGGAGCTGTACGACCTGTTCCGCTCGACGTACGTGGTCACGGACGGGGAGGTGGCGCTGGAGGCGTGGTCCGTGCACGAGGACGGGACGGGCGCGCACCGGTTCGTCTGCACCCTGCGCACCGGTGACCGGAGCGGCGACTACGAGGGCACGGGCGCGGGCCCGGTCTCCGCCTTCGTCGACGCCCTGACGGGGGCGGGTCTCGCCGTGCGCGTCCTGGACTTCACCGAGGACGACCGGGCGGCCTACGCCGAGGTCGAGGTGGCCGGGCGCACGGCGTGGGGCGCCGGGGAGAGCGCGACGGCGGCGGTGCTGTCCGCGGTGAACCGGGGGCTGCGGTGACAGAGGTACTCCGCGCGGAAGGCGTGGACGTCGTACGGGAGGGGCGGCCGATCCTCCAGGAGGTGAGCCTGACCGTCCGGGCCGGCGAGCACTGGGCGCTCCTGGGCGCCAACGGGGCCGGCAAGTCGACCCTGTTGAGTCTGCTGGGCGCCAAGGTCCATCCCACCCACGGCACGGTGGAGGTGCTCGGGCGCCGCCTGGGCCGGGTCGACCTGCGCGAACTGCGGGCGTACGTCGGTCATGTCGACCCGCGCCACCCGCTGGCGCAGCCGCTGCACATCCGGGACGTCGTCCTGACCGGTCTCACCAACTCCGTGGCGCCGCTGCCGCGTTGGCGTCCGACGCCCGAGCAGGTGGACCGGGCGGACCGGCTCATCGCCACCCTCGGTCTCGCGGGCCTGCGCGACGCCCGCTGGCCCACGCTGTCGCAGGGGCAGCGCACCAGGACCCTCATCGCGCGTGCGCTGATGCCGGAGCCGCGGCTGCTGCTCCTGGACGAACCGGCGACCGGCCTGGACCTGCCGGGCCGGGAGCAGCTGATCGGGGCGCTGGACGAGCTGCGCCAGGAGCATCCGCCGCTGGCGACGGTCCTGGTCACCCACCACCTGGAGGAGCTGCCCGGCGGCACCACGCACGCCATGCTGCTGCGGGACGGGCGGGTCCTGGCGCAGGGCGCGGCCACCGACGTCCTCACCGACGACCAGCTCTCCAAGTGCTTCGACCTGCCCCTGGTCCTGGACCGGCAGGGCGGCCGCTGGAGCGTGCGCCGGGCATGACGAAGGGGGCGCCCCGGGAGCCTCTCGCAGCTCCTCGGGCGCCCCCTTCCGCGCACGTCACTTGCTCAGGTACGCCCAGAACTCGTCGAAGTCGAGCACCTCGTCGCCGTTGAGGTCACGGGACTTGATGATCACCTCGGCCACCGACTCGGTGACGTTCCAGTCGCCCCCCTGGGCCAGGGCGGTCTTGAACTCGGCCGCGGTGATGACGCCGTCACCGTCCGTGTCGATCCGCTCGAACTGCTTGCGTGCCTCGTCGATGTCGGCCACCGATCCGCCCCTTTTCGTCGTACCTTGCTGGCTTGTTGCCGTGGGTCAGATTAACCGGCGGTACGAGCACGCAGAGCGGCGACCACCCACGCGAACTCCTCGGCGTGCTCGTCGCCCGGTTCGCGGCCGTTCACCAGGGCGATCAACTGCCGGTACCGGTTGGCCCGTGCGTGGAAACCGGCCTCCAGCCGTTCCAGGACGGCGGCCTGGTCGGCGTCCGGTCCGAGCAGTTCGTCCAGGACCGGTCCGGCCTCCGGCGCCTCCGGTGCGATGCCCTGCGCACGGGCCCGTGCGGCGAGTTCCACCAGCCGCTTGAAGAACCACATCGAGGCACCCGGCGGAGCGTCGGGTCCGCGGTCCCGGGCGTTGAACTCCACCATCTGCCGCATCCGCGCCCGGAACTCCGGGTCCTGCACCAGCTCAGCCAGCTCCACCCAGGCGTCCACCTGCTGCGGGGTGGGCTCGTCGGGCAGGTCGACCGCGGTGTGCCGCATCCGCCGCCGGATGTCGGGGTCGGCGGTGTCGAGCCCGTGGAAGACCTCGTCCACGAACTCCTCCATGATCCGCTTCCGTTCGGCGGCCGACAGCCGCGCCAGCTTGTTCATCAGCGTCATCTCCTCCGCGGTCGACCCGCGTCGCGCAACGGTCGACAGCACCGCCCGGGTAGCCTTCAGCGACCGGATCTGCGCGTCCAGCGCCGTGACATGCGCCGCCGCCACCTCCGCGACCGTCCGCTCCCCCGCCAGCACCTTCCGTACGTCGTCCAGGCCGAGGCCCAGCTCGCGCAGGGTGCGGATCAGTTCCAGGCGGGCGGCGGACGTGGCGTCGTAGAGCCGGTAGCCGCCCGTCGAGCGGGCCGCCGGCTCCAGGACCCCCTCGTCCGACCAGTAGCGGATGGTGCGCACGGTCAGTCCGGAGGCCCGGGCCAGCTCGCCGATGGTGAGAAGTCCGGTGCCGTCGTCGATCATGTCTGCGAGTCTGGGCCTTCCAGTGGGTGGAGACTCAAGGGCGGGTGCGGTGAAGACTCTTCGTGACATTCTCGACGCGGCGGCCCGCGGGGTCTTCCCGCCGGCGGACGGCGGTACGACGGTCGTCCCGCAGCACTCGCCCCGGGACGCGGGGGTGCTCGCCTTCACCGCGCACTCCGTCGTCTTCACCGACGAGGATCCCGAGTGGGTGCGCGAGACGCTGCGCGGCCTCGACTGCGACCCGCTCGCCGCGACCATGAACCCGCGGTTCCTGGCGGCCTTCCTGGAGCGGACGGGGCGCACCGCCGAGACCGTCGACACGATGCTGGTCGGCCCGCCGCTGCCCGGCGAGCCCCCGCTGGCGCTGCGGGAGATCGAGGACGCCGGCCACCCGCGGATCGGCTACGCCCGAGGCCGCCGCGACGGCGTGCGGGCCTGGACCGCGGACGGCGGGGTGCTGGTCATGGGGCGCGGGATCGGTGGCCGCCTGGAGGTCTCGGCCGAGGTCGACGAGGACGCACGGCACCGCGGGCTGGGACGCCTCCTGGCGATCGCGGCCCGGCATCTCGCCGCCGAGCCGCTGTGGGCGCAGATCGCACCGGGGAACGCCCGCAGCACGCGGGCGTTCCTGGGGGCCGGTTACCGGCCGGTGGGGGCGGAGATCCTGCTCAGTGCCAGGCCTCGTAGTGCGGGTTGCTCTGACAACCGCTCATGATCTCGACCTTGGTCGTCTTGTTCACCGGGCAGACCCCGATGATGTACTTCCGGGCGATGCCGCCGGGGAAGGCCACCTCGACCTGGTCGGCCCATTTGTGGGTGTCGCCGATGGTCTTGTTGACGTCGATGCCGCCGGGGGCGTCGATGTAGTAGTTGTAGCCCGACTTCCACCACGTCTTGTACAGGTCGTGGTCGTAGGTCGTGGAGACGTATGGGGAGGGCTGGTTGACCAGGACGTACTTCTCGATGTCGTACTGGCCGTTGACGACGTCCTTCGGCTTGAAGCCCTCCGCGAAGACGATCTCCGGACCGCGGCCGTCGCTGCGGTAGAGGGTGCCGCAGGTCTTGCGCCAGACCGGCTCGGGGGTGATCCGGCCGACGTCGACGGTGCGGTCGGCGGCGGCCTTGACGGGGTCGTCGAACTGGACCGGGCAGTCGCGGGGTTCCGGGGCCTTCGCGGGAGCGGCGGCCGCCGTCGTCGCGAACACGGCGGCCAGGGACAGGACGGCGGCAGCGGCCCGCCGCCGCAGGTGAGCTGTGATCATGATGAGCACACTTCCGCTTCCGCGGCGACGGGTTGTGGATCTTCACTCGTACGACGGCATGTCAACTGAGCGGGGATCAGCGGAAGATGCCGGTGTGGCCCAGGGAGTAGCGCCCCGGCTGCGGGTAGACGGCGAGTCCGTGCGGACCGCTGCCGACCTTGACGCGGGCCAGCTGCTCGCCGGTGCGGGTGTCGACGGCGTACACCTCGGAGTTGTAACGCCCCGACAGCCACAGCACCTTGCCGTCGGCCGAGACGCCGCCCATGTCGGGGCTGCCGCCGTCGGGGAGGTGCCACTTCTTCGTGACCTTGTCCTGGGCGAAGTCCCAGACGGAGATGGTGCCTTCACCCCGGTTGGAGACGTACATCTCGCGTGAGTCGCGGCTGACGTAGAGGCCGTGGGTGCCCTTGCCGGTGGGGATGAGCCTCGGCTTGCCGAAGGTGTCGCCGTCGAGGACCCACATGCCGTCGGCCATCATGTCGGCGACGTAGAACCGCTTGCCGTCGGGTGAGATCTTCACGTCCTGCGGCATGGCCCCGTCGAAGGGCAGTTTCTGCTGTCCGACGACCTTCATCTTCTCGGTGTCGACCTTGAGCAGTTCGCCGCTGAACTCGCAGGAGACGATGAAGTACCGGCCGTCCAGGGAGAAGTCGGCGTGGTTGACGCCGTAGCAGGTGACCGGGACGGTCTTCTTGCGCTTCATGGTGTGCGGGTCGCGGAAGACGAGCTCGCGGTCGAGGGAGGCCATGACGACGGCGTACTTGCCGTTGGGCGTGAAGTAGAGGTTGTACGGGTCGTGCACCTCCACCGGCTTGCCCGCCTTGCCGGTCCTCGGGTCGATGGGGGTGAGGGTGTGGCCGCGGTTGTTGTTCACCCACAGGGTCTTCATGTCCCAGGAGGGGACGACGTGTTGGGGCTGCCGGCCGACGTGGATGGTGTCGATGATCCGGTACGTCTCCGGGTCGATGACGGAGACCGTGTCGGACTCGGTGTTGGGGACGTACACCCGGGACGGGAAGTCCTTGACCACCGGGGAGAGCCGGTTGGGGCGGTCGGCGGCGTACACGTCCTTCGGGTCGAGGACCGGCGGCATGCCGGGCAGCCCCTGGACGGGCTTCTTCTTCGGCGGCGCGGGGACGGCCGCCCGGGTGGGGGTGTGGTCGGGGGCGGCGTGGTCCCGGGTCTCGGTGCCGCAGGCGGTGAGGGCGGCGAGGACGACACCCGCGGCCAGGGTCTGCTTCACAAGGCGGTGCATCAGCTGAACAGCTCCGTGGTCGTCACCGCGGCGAGACCGCGGCGGTCGAGTTCTTCCAGTACGGCGGGGAGGGCGGCGACCGTGTCGGCGTACCCGAAGTGCAGGCTCACCACGGACCCGTTGCGCACCTCGCCGAGCACCTTGCGGGTGATCGCCGGGGCGCCGGGAGAGGTGAAGTCCAGGGAGTCGACGTCGTACGACAGGACGTGCGGGTAGCCGACGCGGCGGGCCAGCCCTTCAACGAGCGGCGAGGCCCGGGCGGCACGCGAGGGGCGGAACCAGCTGCCGATGGAGCCGGTGAGCCGGCGGAGCCGGTCGGCGCAGCCCTCGATCTCGGCGAGCGCGTCCGCCTCGGACATGTCGTTGACGCCGAGGTGGTGGAGGGTGTGGTTGCCGAGGTCGTGGCCGCCGTCGAGGATGCGGCGGGCCAGCCCGGGATGCTCGTCGAGCCAGGTGCCGACGGCGAGGACGGTGACATGGGCGCCGTGCTCCTCGGCCGCCCGCAGCAGGGCCGTGGCCGTGGCGGGGTCTCCGTTGCCGTGGAAGGTGAGGGCGACGCGGGGGCGGGTGCGGGGGCCGTGGGTGAGCTGGGCGGGGCGGCCGGGGAAGCGGCGGGGGCCGGGGGCGGGGCCGGGGCGTCTGGCCGAGGGGCTGGGGGAAGGCGCCGGACGGGCGACGGCGCCACTGGTGGCACATCCGGCGGTGAACGCAAGCCCGGCGGTGGCACGGAGCACGGCCCGACGATCGGTAGTGGTCACTCGCCCCATTTAAGGGCGGTTTGCCCTGACTACCGGTCAGCGACCCGCATCTCTGGCGATCGGCGACACGCGTCCCTACCGGCGAGGCCCCCGGTCCCTGCCGATCGACGGCTGCCGCTACCGGTCAGCGACCCGCATCTCGAACCACGTCGTCTTCCCGCGCGGCAGCAGATCGACGCCCCATCGGTCGGACAGCTTGTCCACCAGGAACAGCCCCCGGCCGCTGATGTCCATCTCCTGCACCGGCATCAGACAGGGCAGCCCGCGCGAGGGATCGCGCACCTCGACGCGGATCCAGCCCCGGCGCCGGCGCATCCGGAGTCCGAACACCCGCGCCCCGGTGTGCCGTACCGCGTTGCCCACGAGTTCGGAGACCAGCAGGACCGCGTCCTCGGTCAGCTTCGGGGAGAGCCCCCACTGGCGCAGGACGACCACCTGGGTCAGCCGGCGGGCCGTGGCCGCGGACTCGGGACGGGACGGAAGCGGAACCTCCGCCTCGGTGGGGTTCCCGAACAACTCCAGCGCCTTCTGCGCGTGTTCGTCCTCGACCGTCGGCGACCAGCGCGCCGCGGTCGGACGGCCCTGTCCCCGCGGCTGTTCGATGCCCTCCAGCCCCGCCATGCCCCCATCATGGCCGCACCGGCTGCCGTCCGGGGCCGTTCCTGCTGAATACGCCCCCCGGAATCCACCGTTCCGCAGTTTCCGTTCGGCATATGCCAGGGGCAGTTCAGGGCCTTCGACAGCCCCTCCGACCTGCGGCGGAGGCTCGGTTGGAGGCAATCGACGGTCCCCCTCGACAAGGCAGACTTAAGGTTGCGTTAAGGCTCCCATAAACCGCCCCATCGAGGGACCCGGATCAGACATCCCGTCAATTGCAAGGGGGTCAGGGAAGTTTCCCCGCCCCCCTGCCCGGGCGACCGTCAGAGGAACTTCGCCTTGCCGGGGCCCTCCTCGACGAAGCTGCGCATGCCGATCTCACGGTCGGCGGTGGCGAACAGGCCCGCGAACCAGTTCCGTTCGACCGCGAGGCCGGTGTCGATGTCCGTCTCCAGACCGGTGTCGATCGACTCCTTCGCGGCCCGCAGTGCGATCGCCGGACCCTGCGCGAGCTTCGCCGCCCACGCCTGCGCCTCGCTGTGGACATCGGCGGCCGGGACGACCCGGTCGACCAGTCCCAGCCGCTCGGCCTCGTCCGCCTTGACCATCCGGCCGGTGAAGATCAGGTCCTTCGCCTTGGACGGGCCGATGAGGCGGGCGAGCCGCTGGGTGCCGCCCGCGCCCGGGATCAGGCCGAGCAGGATCTCGGGCTGGCCCAGCTTGGCGTTGTCGGCGGCGATCCGGAAGTCCGCGCACAGCGCCAGCTCGCAACCGCCGCCCAGCGCATACCCGGTGACGGCCGCGACGACCGGCTTGGGGATGCGGGCCACGGCCGTGAAGGAGTCCTGGAGGGCGCGGGCGCGCAGGACCATCGCGGTGTGGTCCATGTTCTGCATTTCCTTGATGTCCGCGCCGGCCGCGAACACCTTCTCCCCGCCGTAGATCACCACGGCCCGCACGTCCTCACGCCGGGTCGCCTCCTCGGCGAGCTCCTTGAGGCGGTCCTGGGTGGCGACGTCCAGGGCGTTCATGGGCGGACGGTCGAGAAGAAGGGTGCCGACGCCTTCGGCGACTTCCAGAGTTACGGTCATGGGGGCAGGTTAACGGGGACTAACGGCGAGCGGCCAAGGTGCCGTCAGTCACACCCGGCCGGGGGTCCGGGGGTCGCCCCCGGGCAGACACAGCACGGGGACTAACGGCGAGCGGCCAAGGTGCCGTCAGTCACACCCGGCCGGGGGTCCGGGGGTCGCCCCGGGCAGACACAGCACGGGGACCAACGGCAGCGGCCCCGGTGGAGTTGCTCACACCGGGGCCGTATCTCATTGTCGTGCGTCTACTTCTTCCACTCCGCCCAGGACATGTTCCAGCCGTTGTAGCCGTTGTCCGGCGCCACCGTGGCATCGTTGGAGTGCTTCACGATCACCACGTCGCCGATGATCGAGTGGTCGAAGAACCACGCGGCCGGCAGGGAACGGTCACCGCCGCCGCGGATGTCGCGCAGGCCGACGCAGCCGTGGCTGGCGTTGTAGTTGCCGAAGGCGTCGCCGCCCCAGTAGTTGCCGTGGATGAAGGTGCCCGAGTTGGTCAGGCGCATGGCGTCGGGGACGTCCTTGATGTCGTACTCGCCGCCGTAGCCGACCGTCTCGCCGTTCATCCGGGTCACCCGCAGCCGCTCGCTGATGACCATCTGGCCGTTCCAGGTGTCGTAGCCGGGCTTGCCGGTGGTGACCGGCAGGGTCTTGATGACCTTGCCGTCCTGCATGACCTTCATCGTGTGCTTCTTGGCGTCCACGACCGAGACCTGGTTGCGGCCGATGGTGAAGGAGACGGTCTTGGCCTGCTTGCCGTAGACGCCGTCGCGGCCCTCGACACCGTCGAGGTTGAGGTCGACGGTGACCTTGGTGCCCTCCGCCCAGTACTCCTCGGGGCGGAAGTCGAGGCGGTCGTTGCCGAACCAGTGTCCCTCGACGTCGACGGCCGGCTCGGTCTTGATGCTGATGGCCTTCTCGACGTCCTCGGGGTTGGTGATGCCCCGGGTGAAGCGGATCGAGAAGGGCATACCGACGCCGACCTTCGAGCCGTCCTCCGGCGTGAAGTTGCCGACGAAAGTGTTCTTCGGCGTCAGCGTGGTGAAGCTGGAGTCCTCGGCGGCCTCACGGCCCTCGGAGTCCTTCGCGACCGCGTGCACCGTGTACCGGGTGGACCCGGCCAGATGGGTGGACGGCGTCCAGGAGGCGCCGTCCGCGGATATCTCACCCTCGACCTTGTCGCCCTTGGCCGTCTTGACCTCGACGGTCGTCAACTTGCCCTTGCTGGCGCTCACCTTGAGGGCGCCGCTGGTCTCCACGGACTTGGCGCCGTCCTTGGGCGCGATGGCGACGACGGCCGCCGACTGCTTGCTCTCGGCGGCGCTCGCGTCCTCGCCCTTGCCGGAACCGGCCTTGCCGTCCGAGTCCCCGCCGCCTCCGCCGCACGCGGTGACGGCGACCAGCATCACTCCGGACACCACGGCCATCCAGCCCTTGCGCCGCCGCGCGCGTGCGTCAACCGACGCCCCCGATATCGGTCGCACCTTCAAGTTTTTCTCCCCTCGCCGGGCCCGGTCCAGGCCCGCAACCCCCTGCGCGTCCCGCGCACTCGGCGCATATTAACCGCAAGATCCCGGCCATCGGCGGGGTGCGATTGTCACCGTTCGGTCCCAACCGCGCCCCCTGCACCGGCCGTCGCCCCGGCCCCCTCACCTGGCTACTTCACCGCGCTGCCCGCCTTCCAGTCCTTCCATCCCATATTCCACCCTCCGAGGCCGTTGTCAGGAGCGACCTTTTTGTCATTGCTGTGGACGACCTCGACGACGTCCCCGATGAGGCTGCGGTCGAAGAACCAGCCCGCGGGGGTGTCCGAGCCGCCGCCCTTCACATCCCTGAGACCGACACAGCCGTGGCTGACATTGACCTTGCCGGGGGCGTTCGGCGCCCAGTAGTTGCCGTGCAGGAAGGTGCCGGAGTCGGTGAGGCGCATGGCGTGCGGGACGTCCGGGATGTCGTACTCGCCGCCGAAACCGACCGTGCGGCTGTTCATGCGGGTCACTTCGAGCATCTCGGTGACGACCATCTTGCCGTTGTAGGTCGTGGTCCGGGGCGCCCCGGCCGTGATCGGCACGGTGGCCAGCAGCTCGCCGTCCCGCCTGACCTGCATGGTGTGCTTGGCGGCGTCGACGAGGGAGACCTGGCTGCGGCCGACGGTGAAGGCGAACGTCTTGTACTGCAGGCCGTAGACGCCGGGAGCGCCTTCGACGTCCCGCAGCCGCAGCGCGACCGTCACCCGGGTGCCGGGCTTCCAGTACCGCTCGGGGCGGAAGTCGAGGCGGCCCTTGCCGAACCAGTGCGGGCGGATCTCGACGGGCGGCTCGGCGGTGACGTGGACGGCGCGTTCGACGGCGGCGCGGTCGGTGATCTCGCGGTTGAACTCCAGCGAGACGATCATTCCGGTGCCGACCGTGGAACGGTTCTCCGGGGTGACGTAGCCGATGAAGCGCTCGTCGGGGACGTAGGTGGTGAAGGTCGAGTGCCGCGCCGACCGCCGCCCGTGGCCGTCGAGGGCGACGGCGTCGACGGTGTACTTCGCGGCGAGGGCGAGCCGCGCCTCGTCGGGCTCCCAGCGCAGGCCGTCCTCGGAGATGTGCCCGGGCACCGGGGTGTCCTGCGCGTCCTGGGACTTGACGACGGTGACGGACTCCAGGCGCCCGCTGGGCACCCGCACCGTGAACCTGCTCTCCCGCCCTACGCCCCTGGCCCCGTCGTCGGGGGTGACCCGGATGACGTCCTCGGGTGCCGGCGGTTTCCCGAGCCCGCCGAGGTCGAGCCCGCCCGAGCCCGAAGTGCAGCCGGCCAGCAGTCCTGCCCATGTCAGTACGGCGGCCAGAGCGGTCGCCACGCGCCGAGCGCGCCCGTGTGCATGCCTCACAGGGGACCCAACGACGGGGCCCGCCCTGGGGAAACGTGAGTGCGAGCCCAGCTCTGGGCAGAACAGTGGGGAGGACGACGCGACGGGGAGCCGCGGCCGGGACGCCGTGCGCCCATTTTCGCGCCGTTCCGTGAGCCGTAGGAGGCCTGAGGTGTCCAGCGCAGCCGAGCAGGAGGCGGTGGCCGAGGACGTACGTCCGGCCGTCGTGAACGGTGCCCGGCGCACGCCGTCGGCGCCGGCAGTGCCTGTGTGGCCGGGTGCGCCCGTGCCGCTGGGCGCCCGGTTCCGGGTGGGTCCGGACGGGGTCGCGGGGACCAACTTCGCGCTGTGGGCGGGGGGTGCGGAGGGCGTCGAGCTGTGCCTGTTCGACGAGCGGGGCAAGGAGACCCGGGCCCGGCTGACCGAGCTGACGCACGAGATCTGGCACGGGTTCGTGCCGGGCGTCATGCCGGGGCAGCGGTACGGCTACCGGGTGCACGGGCGCTGGGACCCCTGGACCGGCGGTCGCTGGAACCCGGCGAAGCTGCTCCTCGACCCGTACGCGCGCGCGGTGGACGGCGACTTCAGCCTGCCGCCCGAGGTGTACGGGCACGTCCGCGACTGGCCCCAGCAGCAGGTCGCCGACACCGTGCGCGACGACCGGGACTCGGCGCCGTACGTCCCCAAGGGCGTGGTCGTCCACGACGACGCCCCCGACGACGAGTGGGCCGACGACCGGCGCCCGAAGACCCCTTGGGCGGACTCCGTCATCTACGAACTGCACGTGCGCGGCTTCACGAAGCTGCACCCCGGCATTCCCGAGGAACTCCGGGGCACCTACGCCGGGTTGGCGCACCCGGCCGCGATCGAGCACCTGACGAAGCTCGGCGTCACGGCCGTGGAGCTGCTGCCCGTCCACCAGTTCGCGCACGAGGACCATCTGCTGCGCCGCGGCCTGAAGAACTACTGGGGCTACAACTCCATCGGCTACTTCGCCCCGCACGCCGCCTACGCCGCCTCCGGCACCACCGGCCAGCAGGTCGGCGAGTTCCGCCGCATGGTGCGGGCGCTGCACGAGGCCGGGATCGAGGTCATCCTCGACGTGGTCTACAACCACACCGCCGAAGCGGGCGAGTTGGGCCCCACGCTGTCGCTGAAGGGCATCGACAACCGCGGCTACTACCGGCTCCAGTCGGACGCCCGCAGGTACGCCGACTACACCGGCTGCGGCAACACGCTCCACGTCGTGCAGCCGCACGTCCTGCGCCTGATCACCGACTCGCTGCGCTACTGGGTCACCGAGATGGGCGTCGACGGCTTCCGCTTCGACCTGGCCGCCGCGCTGGCCCGCTCGATGCACGACGTCGACATGCTGTCGCCGTTCCTCGCGGTGATCGCGCAGGACCCGGTGCTGCGGCGGGTGAAGCTGATCGCCGAACCGTGGGACGTCGGCTCCGGCGGCTACCAGGTGGGCGCCTTCCCGCCGCTGTGGACGGAGTGGAACGACCGGTACCGCAACGCCGTACGGGACTTCTGGCGCGGTGCGCTGCCGGACGTACGCGACCTCGGGTACCGGCTGTCGGGGTCGAGCGACCTGTACGCGTGGGGCGGTCGCCGCCCGTACGCCTCGGTCAACTTCATCACCGCGCACGACGGTTTCACGCTGCGGGACATGGTGTCCTACGAGCGCAAGCACAACGAGGCCAACGGCGAGGGGAACCGGGACGGGTCGGACGACAACCGGTCGTGGAACTGCGGGGCCGAGGGCGAGACCGACGAGGAGCGGGTACGGGCGCTGCGGCGGCGCCAGTTGCGCAATCTGCTCACCACCCTGCTGCTGTCGACGGGGGTGCCGATGCTGGTCGCGGGCGATGAGCTGGGGCGCACGCAGCGCGGCAACAACAACGCGTACTGCCAGGACAACGAAATCAGCTGGCTGGACTGGGAACTGCTGGAACAGCCGGGCTGGAAGGCCCTGTTCGAGCTCACGTCCCGGCTGATCGCGCTGCGGCACGCGCACCCCGTGCTGCGCCGCCGGGCCTTCTTCTCCGGGCGGGCGCACTCCGCGGACGGGCTGCGCGATCTGGCGTGGTTCACGTCCCGCGGCACCGAGATGACGGAACGGGACTGGTACGCGCCGGCCGCCACGCTCGGCATGTACCTCTCCGGGCGGGACATCCCGGGGCGCGACGACCGCGGCGATCCCGTCCTGGACGACAGCTTCCTCGCGGTCCTGCACGCCGGGGACCGCCCGGCGTCCTTCGTCCTGCCGGGTCCGCCGTGGGCGGAGCGGTACGAGGTCGTCGTCGACACCTCGCGGGAGGACCAGGGGGCGGCACCGGAGGTGGTGCACCGGGCGGGGGCGTCGATCACGGTGCCGGCACGGGCGGTGCTGCTGCTGAAGGTGGCCGACTGAGGACGTCCCTTCCCGCGCGCCGGGCTACCCGAGAATCCCCCGCTGGTAGGCCGTGGCCACCGCTGCCGCGCGGTCGTTGACGCCCAGCTTGGTGTACAGGTGGGTGAGATGGGTCTTCACGGTGGCCTCGCTGATGAAGAGCTCGCGGGCGATCTCGCGGTTGGACGTGCCCTTGGCGACGAGGGACAGCACTTCGCGTTCGCGTGCGGAGAGCGGCTCGTTGCCGGGGGTGCGGACGGCCGAGACCAGCCGGGTGGCCACGGCCGGGGACAGCACCGTACGGCCCTCCGCCGCCGCGCGGACCGCCGTGAACAGCTCGTCGCGCGGGGCGTCCTTGAGCAGATAGCCCGTCGCGCCCGCCTCGATGGCGGGGAGGGTGTCGGAGTCGGTGTCGTACGTCGTCAGCACCAGGACCTTGGCGCGGGCGCCGCGGCGGGTCAGTTCCCGGATGGCGTCGACTCCCCCGCCGCCCGGCATGCGCAGGTCCATCAGGATCACGTCCGGGTCGAGGGCGGCGGCCCGCTCCAGCGCTTCCACGCCGTTGGCCGCCTCGCCCAGGACACGGAAGCCGGGGGCGTTCTCGAACATGCCGCGCAGGCCGTCCCGTACCACGGGGTGGTCGTCGACGATGAGCAGGGAGACGGCGTCGACGCGGGACGCGTTCATCGCGGAGTCATTCATGGCGGACCAACGGTACGCGAGCCGACAGGGCCGTGCCGTGGCCGGGCTCGGACTCCACGGTGAGGGAGCCCGCGATGCGTTCGGCGCGGGCGCGCATGCCGTCGAGGCCGAAGCCGCCGGTGCGGGTGCGTTCGGGGACGGCGGCGGGGTCGAAGCCCTGCCCGTCGTCGCGGATGTCGAGGATGACCTCGTCGCCCAGGTAGGACAGGGTGACGCCGACGCGGTCGGCCCGCGCGTGGCGGGCCGCGTTGGACAGGGCCTCCTGGACGATCCTCAGCAGGGTCGCCGAGACCTCGTCGTGGAGCTGTTCGGCGGTGCCGGTGACGGTGAACTCGGCCCGTGTGCCCGTCCGTTCACCCCATTCGGCGACCGTCTTCTTCAGGGCCTCGGCGAGCCCCGCGTTCTCCAGCGCGACGGGGGCGAGGTTGTGCACCGAGCGGCGGGCCTCGCCGAGGCTGTGCCGGGCCAGGTCGGAGGCGCGGGCCAGGTGGGTGCGGGCCACCTCCAGGTCGGGGGCGTTCGCGACCACCTGGAGCTGGGCGATGATGCCGGTCAGGCCCTGGGCGATGGTGTCGTGGATCTCGGCGGCGAGCCGCCGGCGTTCGTCGGCGACGCCCGCTTCCCGCGCCTGGACGAGGAGTTGGGCGTGCAGGGCGGCGTTCTCGTCGAGCGCCTGGCGCAACGCCTCGATGGTGGCGGCGCGTTCGCGGGAGCGCTGCTCCTCCTGGAAGGTGAGGTGGGCGACGGCCATCAGCAGCGCGTTGTTGGCCACCAGGAGCCCGCCGAACACCGCCACCTGGGCCCAGCTGCGGAACGGCAGCCCGCCGGACTGCGAGCCCGCCACCACGACGGAGGTGGCGAACAGCCCAAGGCGCTGCCGCCGTACTCCCGGGATCACCTCGTCGGCGTCGAAGTAGCCGGTGACCGCGTAGAACGCGAAGAACGGGTTGATCCAGGTGAGGGCGAAGGCGATCGCCCAGCGCAGGACGTAGTAGACGACACCGCGCCGGGACGGGAGACGACGGCCCCGGCGGGGTCCGTGCCACAGCTGGAGTGCGATCGCGGCGACCACCAGGGCACCGGCCGCGTACCACTCGGCGGGCCCCATCATCAGGTCGCCGGTGACGGCCGAGAGGAAGGTGCCGACGGCGAGCAGCCCGTAGGGGCCCCAGGTGTGGAACTGGTTCCAGCGCCGCTCGATCTGTTCGTCAGCCGCGGTCATGACCCCAGTCTGCACGGTGGGCCGCCTACTCCCAGCGGAACCAGCGCGCGGCGCCGGCCGTCAGCAGGACCGTCCAGACGACGAGGACGCCCAGGTGGGTCCAGCCGATCCAGTCGCCCGCCGCCGCCCGGTTCAGGGCCTCGGCCGCCGCGCCGAAGGGGGTGCAGCCGACGATCCGGGCGAGGACGTCCGGCATGGTCTGCACCGGCGCCCACAGGCCCGCGCAGAACATCGCCGGGAAGAACACGGCCGAGCCGACGGCACCGGCGATCTTCGTCGTCCGGGACAGCGCGCAGACGACGGCGCCGAGCGCGAGGGCGACCGACACGGCCAGGACGAGGGCGAGGAGGTAGCCCGCGGGCTGCTCGGGCAGCCGTACGTCGAAGGCGAGCCTCCCGACGGTGAGCGCGAGCAGCGCGGAGGCGAGCGCGGCGCCGCCGAACACCGTCATCTGGGCGGCCAGCAGCGCCGCGGGCCGTACCGGCGTGGTGGCCATCCGGCGCAGGATGCCGCGCTCGCGGTAGCCGGTCAGGGTCTGCGGCATCGCCTGGAGGCCGCCCACGATCAGGCCGAGGAGGACGGCGACCGGGACGTAGACGTCGATGGTGCGCAGCCCGCCGAGGTCGGCCTCGGGGTCCCGGAAGGAGGGGATCGAGCCGAGGATGACCAGCAGCAGGGTCGGGAAGAGCAGGATCCAGAACAGGGCACCGGGTTCGCGGCGGAAGAGGCGGATCTCGGTGCGCAGGACGGCGGTGTTCATGCCGCGGCCTCTTTCGTCAGGTCGAGGAAGGCGTCGTCGAGGGTGGCCTCGGTGACGCGGAGCTGGTGGGCGGTGACGTGGCTGCGGGCCAGCAGCGTGATCACGGCGTTGACCGTCTCGTCGGTGCCGGAGAGGGTGACGCGGCCGTCCTTGCGGGCGATCGAGGCGAGCGCGGGCAGGGCGTTCAGGTCGCGGTCGTCCAGCGGGGCGGACGGGGTGAAGCTGATGACGGTGGCTCCGGCGGAGCGGCGGATCAGCCCGGCCGGGGTGTCGAGGGCGGCGATCCGGCCCTTGTCGATCACGGCGATCCGGTCGCAGAGCCGCTGGGCCTCCTCCATGAAGTGGGTGACGAGGAGGACGGTGACGCCGCCCGCGCGGATGTCCTCGATCAGCTCCCAGGTGTCCCTGCGGGCGCGCGGGTCCAGGCCGGTGGTCAGCTCGTCGAGGACGACAACCCTCGGGTTGCCGATGAGCGCGAGCGCGATGAACAGGCGCTGCTTCTGCCCGCCGGACAGCTTCGCGAACCGGGTGGTGAGCTTGCCGGTCAGACCGAGGCGTTCGGCGAGGGGCCGCCAGTCGGCGGGGTGGTCGTGGAAGGAGGCGTACAGCTCCAGTGCCTCGCGGACGGTGAGCTTGGCCTGGAGCTCGCTCTGCTGGAGCTGGGCGCCCAGGACGCGGGCGACCTTCTCGTGGTCGGCGATCGGGTCGAGCCCGGTGACCCGGACCCGGCCGCCGTCGGGGACGCGCAGCCCCTCGACGCACTCGACGGTGGTGGTCTTGCCGGCTCCGTTGGGGCCGAGGACGCCGAAGATCTCGCCCTCCTGGACGGCGAAGGAGACACCGTCGACGACGGTCCGGCCGCCGTAGGCCTTGCGCAGTTCGCTGACTTCGATGACGGACATGGCAGCAGCGTCGCCGGAGGGCGGGTGCGGGCACATCGGCCGTCGCGCTCGGACCGGCATCAGCCGATCGGTTGATGCGGGGGTACGACGATGCCGCGGACAGCGCGTCCGACGGGTCGAACGCGCAGGTCGTAGGACCAGCGGCCGAGCCCGGTCCGGCCAAAACTCGGTGGGCGTTGTCAGTGGCAATCCGTAGGCTCGCTGCTGATGCCCACGACACGTGCAACCCCCGGGAAACGCTCCGCCGTCAGAACCCTGCTGCGCCTGTGGCCGTACGTCAGACCGGTGCGGGCGCGGCTGTTCACCGCCGCGTTCGTCGCGGTGCTGGCCTCCTGCACGGGCCTGGTGATCCCGCTCGTCCTGAAGTGGATGGTGGACGGCCCGGTCGCCGACCGGGACCCCGCGGGTGTCTGGCTGGGCGCGCTGTTCCTGCTGTTGCTGGGCTTCGGCGAGGCACTGCTGTTCGGGCTGCGGCGCTGGCTGGTGGCCCGGCCGCTGTCGCACGTCGAGGCGGAGATGCGGTCGGACCTGTACCGGCATCTGCAACGGCTGCCGGTGGCCTTCCACGACCGCTGGGCGTCCGGCCAGCTCCTGTCGCGGGGCACCACGGACCTGATGCTGCTGCGCATGTTCCTCGCGTTCCCGCTGACGTTCCTGCTGGTCAACAGCGTGACGATCCTCGTCGGCGTGATCATCATGCTGCTCCAGGACTGGACCCTCGGGCTGGTGATCCTGGCGCCCGCGGTTCCGGTGATCATCTCCTGTCTGCTCTTCGAGCAGCGGTACTCCTCGGTGGCCCGGCAGGCGCAGGACCAGGTCGGCGATCTGACGACCGTCGTCGAGGAAAGCGTCCTCGGCATCCGCATCATCAAGGGCTTCGGCCGGCACCGCAGCCAGGCGCGGGCGTTCTGGGAGCTGTCCCGGACGCTGCGCGGGACGGAGTTGCGCAAGGCGCGGCTGCTGGCCGCGATCCTGACCGTCATCGTGACGCTGCCGGAGGTGGCGATCGGGGCGACGCTGGTGCTGGGGTCGGTGCAGGTGGCGGACGGGGAGCTGTCGGCGGGCACCCTGGTGGCGTTCCTGTCGACGGCGCTGGCGCTGCGCTGGCCGATCGACTCCATCGGCTTCCTGCTGGCGATGAGCCAGGACGCGGCGAGTGCGACGGAGCGGTATTTCGAGGTGCTGGACGAGGCCCCGGAGGACACCTCCGTGGCCGGCTCGACGCGCGCCTCGGGCAGCGGTCTGCAGTTCCACGACGTCCGCTTCCGCTACCCCGACGCCGCCCCCGACTCACCCCCCACGCTGGACCGCATCGACCTCCACATCCGCCCCGGCGAGTCCATGGCCCTGGTCGGCGCGACGGGCAGCGGCAAGACCACCCTCACGGCGCTGGTCCCGCGCCTGCACGAGGTGACGGAGGGCCGCATCACGCTCGACGGCGCGGACATCACCGCCATGTCCCGCGAGGAGCTGCGCTCGCTCGTCGCGATGGCCTTCGAGGAACCCACCCTGTTCTCCGCCAGTGTCGGCGAGAACGTCCTGATGGGCGCCGGTGATCACGAACTCGACCGTGCCCTGTCCATCGCCCAGGCGGACTTCGCGCACGCCCTCCCCCAGGGCACCGACACCCGGATCGGCGAGCAGGGCCTCAGCCTCTCCGGCGGCCAGCGGCAACGCCTGGCGCTGGCCCGGGCGGTCGTCGGCAGGCCCCGGTTCCTCGTCCTGGACGACCCGCTGTCCGCGCTGGACGTGCACACGGAGGCCGCGGTCGAGGCCGCGCTGCGCGACGTGCTCGCCGACACCACCGCCCTGATCGTCGCCCACCGCCCGTCGACCGTGCTGCTCGCCGACCGGGTGGCGCTGCTGTCAGGCGGCCGTATCACCGCCGTCGGCACCCATCACGAACTGCTGCGGACGAACGCCGAGTACGCCCACCTCATGTCCGGCTCCGGAGAGACGGAGGACGCCCGTCCCCTGCCCGGCTCCGGAGAAACGGCGGACACCCGTCCCCTGCCCGGCTCCAGAGAAACGCACGACGCCCACCCCCCGTCCGACTCCGGAGACACGCACGACACCCGCCCCCCGTCCGGCTCCAGAGAAACGCACGGCTCCGGGGAAATGGAGGACGCCCGATGACCGCGCCGACGACGGCCGCGCCCGCCACCGCCGACGGCGACGAGCCGGTAGCGGAGGTCCCGGACCGGGCGGGCGATCCATTCGACCGTGACGTCCTGCCCACCCCGCCCGGCGCGACCTCGGGCCTACTGCGTTCCCTGCTCGCCCCGATGAAGGCCCGTGTCGCCTTCACCAGCTTCCTGCTGCTGCTCCAGCAGGCGGCCGTCCAGGCGGGCCCGCTGCTGGTGGCATACGCGATCGACCGTGCCGTACCGGCGTTCCGGGAGGACCGGCACGGGCCGCTGATGGCGGTCGGGGCGGCCTACCTGCTGTGCTCGGTGGCCTCCGGCGGCCTCCAGTACGCGTTCATCCGCGCCTCCGCCCGGGTCAACCAGGACGTCCTGCTGGATCTGCGCGGCCGGATCTTCCGGCACGCCCAGGCACTCAGCGTCGACTTCCACGAGCGCTACACGAGCGGCCGCCTGATCTCCCGCTCCACCACGGACGTCGAGTCGCTGCGCGAGCTCCTCAACGAGGGCCTCCAGGAGCTGATCACGGTCATCCTGTCCTTCGTCTACATCTCGGCGATGCTGCTCTGGCTGGACCTCGGCCTGGGCGCGGTGGCGGTGGCGTCGTTCGTGCCGCTCTACCTCCTCGTCCGGAACTACCGGCGGCGCGCGGGCCGCGTGTACACGCTGCGTTCCACGGCCATCGCCGCCGTCATCGTGAAGTTCGTCGAGACGATGAACGGCATCCGCCCGGTGCGGGCGTTCCGCCGGGAGGACGCCAACGACGCCGAGTTCGCCGTACTGAACAAGCGCCACGAGCGCACCAACGGCGACGCGCTGCTGGAGATGGCCCGCTATGTCGTCGGCTCCCGGCTGGTCGCCAACACGGCGGTCGCGCTGATCGTGCTGTGGGGCGCCTACCGGGTGGCGGGCGGTTCGCTGGAGCTGGGCGTGCTGGCGGCGGCGGTGCTGTACCTGCGCCGGCTGTACGACCCGATCGACCGCCTGGGCATGTTCCTCAACTCCTACCAGTCCGCGGCGGCCTCGCTGGAGAAGATCGCGGGCCTGCTGGCCCAGACCCCGTCGGTCCCCGAGCCCGCCACGCCCCGCGAACTGCCGCCCCTGGAGTCCGAGCACCCCGGCCGCGAGGTCGTCTTCGACGGCGTCCGCTTCGCCTACCGCACCGGCGGCGAGATCCTCCCCCGCTTCGACCTCACCCTGCCCGCCGGGCAGACGGTCGCGGTCGTCGGCTCCACGGGCGCCGGCAAGTCGACCCTCGCCAAGCTCCTCGCCCGCTTCTACGACCCCTCCGCGGGCCGGGTCCTCCTCGACGGCGTCGACCTGCGCGAGCTGTCCGTTCCCGAACTGCGGCGCGGGGTCGTCATGGTGACCCAGGAGGCGTTCCTGTTCTCGGGCACGGTCGCCGACAACATCGCCATCGGCCGCCCCGACGCCACGCGCGAGGAGATCGAGCGGGCCGCGAAGGCGATCGGCGCCCACGAGTTCATCAGCGCCCTGCCCGACGGCTACGACACCGATGTCCGCAAGCGCGGCGGCCGTATCTCGGCGGGGCAGCGCCAACTGGTGGCGTTCGCGCGGGCGTTGCTCGCCGACCCGGCCGTGCTGATCCTCGACGAGGCGACCAGTTCGCTCGACATCCCGGGCGAACGGGCCGTGCAGCGCGCGATGTCGACGGTGTTGCAGGGCCGAACGGCGGTCGTGATCGCGCACCGGCTGTCCACGGTGGAGATCGCCGACCGGGTGCTGGTGATGGAGCACGGCCGGATCGTCGAGGACGGCTCGCCGGCCGAACTCATCGCGGGAACCGGCCGGTTCGCGGATCTGCACCGGGCCTGGCGGGACAGCCTGGCGTGAGTCTCTCAGGGGGTTACAGGTGATCGACGCGTACGAGGATCCCGGCACGCCCGACCGGCGCGGCGGCTGGCACTACCTGTGGTGGCTCGTGCGCTGCCAGCCGGGCCGTTCCGCGCTGGGCGCGCTGATCGCCAGCGTCTGGATGGTGCTGCTGGCGGCGACGCCGTACCTGATGGCGAAGGCGATCGACGAGGGCCTGGAACCCGGCGACCTGGGGATGCTCACGCTCTGGGCGACCGCGCTGTTCCTCGTCGGCGCGTTCAACGCGTGGCTGGGCATCATGCGGCACCGCACGATGACCCGGGTCCGGATGGACGCCAACTTCCGCACGGTCAAGGTGGTCGTGGGCCACGCGGTCCGGCTGGGCGCCGCGCTGTCCCGGCGGGCGGGGGCCGGTGAGGTCGTCACGATCGGGGTGGGCGACGTCCAGACGATCGCCTCCGCACTGACCGTGGTGGGCCCCGGCGTCGGGGCCGTCATCGCCTACCTGGTGGTCGCGGGACTGCTGCTCTCGATCTCACCGGTCATCGCCGCGGTCGTGCTGCTCGGGATGCCGGTGATCGTCGGGCTGGTCGGCCCGTTCCTCACCCGGCTGCAGGGCGCCGAGACCGAGTACCGGGAACGCCAGGGCATCCTCACCGCCCGCATCGCCGACCTCGCGGGCGGCCTGCGCGTCCTCAACGGCCTGGGCGGCAAGGGCCTGTTCGCCGACGCCTTCCGGCGCGACTCCCAGCGGCTGCGTGAACAGGGCTACCGGGTGGGGGCGGTGACCAGTTGGGTGCAGGCCCTGGGCGTCGGCCTGCCGACGCTGTTCCTCGCGGTGGTGACCTGGCTGGCGGCCCGGTTGGCCGCCCAAGGGCACATCAGCATCGGCGAGTTGGTGTCGGTGTACGGCTATGTGGCGGTGCTGGTGGGGCCGGTGGCGTTCTGGGTCGAGTGCGGGTACATGCTGAGCCGGGGGGTGGTGGCGGCACGGCGGGTCGTACGGTTCCTGAGCCTGGAGCCGATGGCGGACAGGGGGACGCGGGACGCGCCCGCGGAACCGTCGGTGCTGCATGATCCGGAGTCGGGGGTGCGGGTGCTGCCGGGCCGTCTGACGGCGTTGGCGGGGGCGCGCCCGGCGGACGCGGCGGAGATCCTCGACCGCCTGGGGCGCTACGCCCCGTCGAGGGCCACGTGGGGCGGAGTACCCCTGGACGAGATCCGGCTGCCCCAGGTGAGGGAGCGCATCCTGGTGGCGGACCACGAGGCGGAGGTGTTCGCTGGAACACTCCGGGAGGTGCTGACGCCGCCAAGGGGCGCAAGGAACTGCGCGACCAGCCACAGCGCACCCGCACCCGCACCCGCCGCACGACAATCCGAGGCACCCCCTCCCGCGCACCTCACCCAAGCTCTCCACACAGCCGCGGCGGAGGACATCGTCCAGGCCCTCCCCGACGGCCTCGACTCCCCTGTCGACGCGAACGCCCGCAACCTCTCCGGCGGCCAGCGCCAGCGCATCCGGCTGGCCAGGGCCCTCGCCGCCGACCCCGAGGTCCTGCTCGCCATTGAGCCCACCTCAGCCCTGGACGCCCACACCGAGGCCCGCGTGGCCACCCGCCTCAGAGAGGCACGCCGCGGCCGTACCACCGTGGTCACCACCACCTCCCCGCTCGTCCTGGCGCACGCGGACACCGTCATCCACCTGGTGGACGGCCAGGTCGCGGCCATCGGGACCCACCACGAACTCCTCGACGGCGACCCGGCGTACAGGGCCCTCGTGGCGAGGGACACCGACGCAGAGGAGCCCGTACGGTGACGACTTCCGGCCATCTGCCCGTCGCCGCCCCCGCCGACGTCCGCCGCGCGGCCGGACGCCTGGTCCGCGCCGACCGGCGCGCCTTCGCCGCCACCCTCGCCCTCAACGCCGCCGCGGCCGTCGCCGGGCTCGGCGGCCCCTGGCTGCTGGGCCGGATCATCGACGAGGTCCGGGCGAAGGGCGGCGTCGACGCGGTCGACCGCCTCGCGCTCGCGCTCCTCGTATGCGCCGTCGCGGAGTTGCTCCTCGCCCGCTGGGCCCGCTTCGTCGGCCACCGTTTCGGCGAGCGCACCCTCGCCCGGGTCCGCGAGGAGTTCGTCGACCGCACCCTCGCCCTGCCCGCGTCCACGGTCGAGCGGGCCGGCACCGGCGACCTGACGGCCCGCGGCACGGCCGACGTCTCCACGGTCGGCACCACGCTCCGCGACGCCGGTCCCGACCTGCTCATCAACACGGTCCGTTTCCTGATCGCGCTGGTCGCGGTGTTCGTGCTCGCCCCGCTGCTCGGCGCCGTGGGTCTGCTGGGCCTGATGCCGATCTGGTGCGCGCTGCGCTGGTATCTGCGGCGCGCCCGGGACGGCTATCTGGCCGAGGGCTCGGCCACCTCGGAGATCGCCGAGATCGTCGCGGCGACCGCGTCGGGGGCGCGCACGGTGGAGGCGTTGCGGCTGGCCGACAAGCGGACCGCGGCGAGCCGGGACGCGATCGAGACGGCGCGCCGCACCCGCTTCCACACCCTCTACCTGCGCAGCGTCTTCTTCCCGGCCGTCGAGGTGTCGTACGTCCTGCCGATCGCCGGCGTCCTGATCGTCGGCGGTGTGCTGCACGCGCACGGAGCGATGAGCCTGGGGGCGGTGGTCGCGGCGGCCCTGTATCTGCAGCAACTGACCGGGCCGCTCGACCAGATCCTGGTCCGGGTCGAGCAACTCCAGAGCAGCGGCGCCTCGTTCGCCCGGGTGGAGGGGCTGGCGCAGGCCCCGCGGGCCACCGCCCTCGACAACGCCCTGGTTCCCGCCGACGACCGTATCGACGTGACCGGCGCGCGCTATGCGTACGGCCGGGGCGTGGAGGTGCTGCACGGGGTGGACCTGACGGTGCGGCCCGGTGAGCGGCTGGCGGTCGTCGGTCCGTCCGGCGCCGGGAAGACCACGCTGAGCCGGCTGCTCGCGGGCGTCGACGCGCCCACCGCGGGCACGGTGACGGTCGGCGGCGTCCCGGTCGGGGCGCTCGGACCGGAGCAGCTGCGCCGCCAGGTCGTGCTGGTCACCCAGGAGCACCATGTGTTCCTGGGCACGGCCCGGGACAACCTCCGGATCGCCGAACCCGGCGCCGGGGACGAGGAGTTGTGGTCGGCGCTGGCCGCCGTCGGCGCCGACGCCTGGGTGCGGGAGCTGTCCGACGGTCTCGACACCCCGCTCGGGGAGGGCGGTCACCGCACCGACGGCTCGCAGGCCCAGCAACTCGCCCTGGCGCGGGTGGTGCTGGCCGACCCGCACACGCTGATCCTGGACGAGGCGACGGCGTTGCTGGACCCGACGACCGCCCGGCACACCGAGCGCGCCCTGGCCGCCGTGCTGGAGGGCCGTACCGTCATCGCGATCGCCCACCGACTGCACACCGCGCACGACGCGGACCGGGTGGCGGTGATGGAGGACGGCCGCCTGACCGAACTCGGCGCCCACGAGGAACTGGTGGCGGCGGACGGGGCGTACGCGGCCCTGTGGCACTCCTGGCACGGCGACCGGCCCGGACACGGCTAGACCAATTCTCCGTATACCGAACATGACCAACCGGGCAACGGACGATTTCCGGCCAACCTTCTGACGCGCTCCTGACAGAAACCGCGATCCCCTGCCACTCTTCCCACGGCCGCTTCACAGCAACCCCACAGCACCACCGTGTGAAGTGCTCGCCGCGCTTTCGCGCGCGCCGCCATGTTCCGCGTACTGCCCTGCTCTGCGTACTGCCCTTGTTGTGCCCGGACGGCGCACCAGCCGTCCGGTCTCCCCGGCCGCGCGACCCGCGGCCCGCAGAAGGAGTCAGTGTTGAGAGAGAGTTCCTCCCACAGACGCACCTCCCACACCGCACCGCGCACCACCCTGCACCGCCGTGCCGCCGCCGTGGCGCTCGTCGGTGTGTCCGCCCTGATCGCCGCGGCCGTCCAGTCGGGCGCCGCCACCGCAGCCCCGGAGAAGGCACCGTCGGCCGCGGGCAAGGTCATACCGGGCGCCGAGTCGGTCAAGCTGACCCCCGCCCAGCGTGCCGAGCTGCTGCGCACGGCCAACGCCGGCAAGGCGGACACCGCCCGCGAACTCGGCCTGGGCGCCAAGGAGAAGCTGGTCGTCCGTGACGTCGTCAAGGACGGCAACGGCACGGTCCACACCCGCTACGAGCGCACCTACGACGGCCTGCCCGTCCTCGGCGGCGACCTGGTCGTCACGTCCACCAAGGCCGACGCCACCGCGGGGGTCGTCAAGGCGACCCGCGCCACCATCAAGGTCGCCTCGGTGAAGCCGCAGCTGTCGACCGCCAAGGCCGAGCAGCAGGCCCTGAGCGCGGCGAAGGCGGAGAAGGCCAAGAGCCCCGACGTCAGCCACGCCCCGCGCAAGGTGATCTGGGCGGCCGACGGCAAGCCGACGCTCGCCTACGAGACGGTCGTGGGCGGCTTCCAGCACGACGGCACCCCGCAGGAGCTGCACGTCATCACCGACGCGGCGACCGGCGCGAAGCTGTACGAGTGGGAGGCCATCGAGACCGGCACCGGCAACACGGTGTACTCGGGCACGGTCAACCTGACCACCACGCAGTCGGGTTCGACGTACAACCTCACCGACGGCGCCCGCGGCGGCCACAAGACGTACAACCTCAACCGCGGCACCTCCGGCACCGGCACGCTGTTCTCCGGCTCGGACGACGTCTGGGGCAACGGCAGCCCGTCGAACCTGGAGTCGGCGGCGGCGGACGCGCACTACGGTGCCGCGCTGACGTGGGACTACTACAAGAACATCCACGGCCGCAGCGGCATCCGCGGCGACGGGGTGGCGGCCTACAGCCGGGTGCACTACGGCAACGG
>NZ_QFRX01000001.1:3560033-3570061 GCF_003143935.1 Streptomyces sp. Act143
TACGTCAACGCGTTCTGGGACGACAGCTGCTTCTGCATGACCTACGGCGACGGCTCGGGCAACACCAACCCGCTCGTGTCGATCGACGTGGCGGGTCACGAGATGACGCACGGCGTCACCTCCAACACCGCGGGACTCAACTACAGCGGCGAGTCCGGCGGTCTGAACGAGGCCACCTCCGACATCTTCGGCACGGCGGTCGAGTTCTACGCGGCGAACTCCAACGACGTCGGTGACTACCTCATCGGCGAGGAGATCAACATCAACGGCGACGGCACGCCGCTGCGTTACATGGACAAGCCGAGCAAGGACGGCGCGTCCAAGGACAGCTGGTACTCGGGGATCGGCTCGGTCGACGTCCACTACTCCTCGGGCCCGGCCAACCACTTCTTCTACCTGCTGTCCGAGGGCAGCGGCGCCAAGGTCATCAACGGCGTCAGCTACAACTCGCCCACCTCGGACGGCCTCCCGGTCACCGGCATCGGCCGGGACAAGGCGGAGAAGATCTGGTTCCGCGCGCTGACCACGAAGTTCACGTCCACCACGAACTACGCGGCGGCCCGCACCGGCACCCTCTCGGCGGCCGGTGAGCTGTACGGCACCACGAGCGCCGAGTACAAGGCGGTGCAGGACGCGTGGGCGGCCGTGGCCGTCGGCTCGCGCTCCGGCGGCGGCGGTGGCGGTACCTCCTTCGAGAACACCGCCGACGTATCGATTCCGGACAACGGCGCCGCGGTGACGTCGTCGATCACGGTCTCCGGGCGGTCCGGCAACGCGCCGTCCAACCTCCAGGTCGGCGTGGACATCGTGCACACCTACATCGGTGACCTCCAGGTCCAGCTGGTCGCTCCCGACGGCTCGGCGTACACCCTGAAGGCGTACGGCACCGGTGGCAGCGCGGACAACATCAACACCACGTACACCGTCAACGCTTCCTCCGAAGTCGCCAACGGGACGTGGAAGTTGCGGGTCCAGGACAACGCGGCCCTCGACACCGGCTACATCAACAGCTGGAAGCTCACCTTCCCGTAGGCCGTCCCGTTCTGAGGCCTCCTGGACAGGGCGCCGCCCCGGTGGTTCGACTCCCCGGGGCGGCGCCCTCTTTTTGCCGTCCGCTTACCGACCGCTTGTTGGGCCTTTGCCGAGGTCACGCCGCTTTACGCGGCGGCAACATTCACCGGCCGGTCGCTTTTCGGCCAACATCACGTGGGGGTCCTGACATGTACGCGTCCTTGATGCCAGTCTTCCTCACACCCGCCGCACAACTTCACAACCATCCCGGGCCGGCGGCCCCAGCCGCCGTCCGGGCTCCCCCACGAAGGAGCTTGTGTGACCCCCCTCTACGCGCGTCACAAGCGCACCACTCTGGCCATCGCCACCGCCGTCGCCGCCGGAGCCCTTCTCACCACCGGTCTGACCACCGGTACGGCCGCCGCCCAGACCCCGGCGGAGAGCACCGGCGCGACCACCCTCGCCGCCGCGCCCCTCCAGCTGTCCGCGACCGCACGCACCACGCTCATCAAGCAGCAGCAGGCCGGCGCCGCCGCGACCGCCGAGGAGATAGGCCTCGGCGCCAAGGAGAAGCTGGTCGTCAAGGACGTCGTGAAGGACGCCGACGGCACGGTCCACACCCGCTACGAGCGCACCTACGAGGGCCTGCCCGTCCTCGGCGGCGACCTGGTCGTCCACGAGTCGAAGTCCGGCGCGGCCAAGGGCGTCACCAAGGCGACCACCAGAACCATCAAGGTCGCCTCCCTGACCCCGAAGCTCACCGTCGCCAAGGCGGAGAAGCAGGCGCTGTCCGCCGCCAAGGCCGCGGGCTCGGAGAAGACCGCCGCCGACGGCGCGCGCAAGGTCATCTGGGCCGGCTCGGGCACCCCCGTCCTCGCCTACGAGACGATCGTCGGCGGCTTCCAGGACGACGGCACCCCGAACCAGCTGCACGTCATCACGGACGCGGCGACCGGCGAGAAGCTCTTCGAGTACCAGGGCATCGAGAACGCGACCGGCACCGGCAAGAGCCTGTACTCGGGCACCGTCAGCCTGGAGACGACCCTGTCGGGCTCGACGTACCAGCTGACCGACGGCACGCGCGGCGGCCACAAGACGTACAACAAGGCCCACGGCACCAGCTCCACCGCGGGCACGCTCTTCACGGACGCCGACAACACGTGGGGCACCGGCGCCGCCTCCAGCTCCACCACCGACCAGACGGCCGCCGTCGACGCCGCCTACGGCGCCGCGGAGACCTGGGACTTCTACAAGTCCACCTTCGGCCGGAGCGGCATCAAGAACAACGGCGTCGCGGCCTACTCCCGCGTCCACTACGGCAACGCGTACGTCAACGCGTTCTGGGACGACAGCTGCTTCTGCATGACCTACGGCGACGGCTCGGGCAACACCCACCCGCTGACCTCGCTGGACGTGGCGGGCCACGAGATGAGCCACGGCGTCACCTCGAACACGGCGGGCCTGAACTACTCCGGCGAGTCCGGCGGGCTCAACGAGGCGACCTCGGACATCTTCGGGACCGGTGTGGAGTTCTACGCCAACAACTCCTCCGACGTCGGCGACTACCTCATCGGCGAGAAGATCAACATCAATGGCGACGGCACCCCGCTGCGCTACATGGACAAGCCCAGCAAGGACGGCGGCTCGGCGGACTCCTGGTCCTCCTCCGTCGGCAACCTGGACGTCCACTACTCGTCCGGCGTCGCGAACCACTTCTTCTACCTGCTGTCGGAGGGCAGCGGCGCGAAGACGATCAACGGCGTGAGCTACAACTCGCCCACGTCCAACGGCTCCACGGTCACCGGCATCGGCCGCGCCAAGGCGCTGCAGATCTGGTACAAGGCGCTGACGACGTACTTCACGTCGACGACCAACTACAAGGCGGCGCGCACCGGCACCCTGTCCGCGGCGGCGGCCCTGTACGGCTCCGGCAGCACCGAGTACAACGCGGTCGCGGCGGCCTGGTCGGCCGTGAACGTGAGCTAGTCCGAGGGAGTTCGGCGGGCGGCACCCGGGAGGAAGGCGTTCCGGGGTGCCGCCCTACCCTTGTCTCCCATGCCGCCGATAAAGCCGTCGAACGACTTCACCTATGCCGACGTGGGCGCCACCCGCGAGCCGGGTTTCTGCCCGCCGGACTTCCACGCCCTCCACGTCCGCACCCGCATAGGCGAGGGCCACGACGTCTTCGAGCGGGCCTCGGAAGCGGTCCTGACCTGGGAGATGCACCGCGCGATGGGCGTGGGCATCGACGCGGCGGCCGACCGGGCCGCCCCGGACGTCGACGTCACGGTCACCCTGGCCGGGATGATCAAGGCGCCCTGCCGGGTGGTGTGGACGGTCGAGGAACCGCGCCGGGCCGGCTGGGCGTACGGAACGCTTTCCGGCCATCCGGAGTGCGGCGAGGAGTCCTTCGTCGTCGACCGCACGGGGGACGGCACGGTGTGGCTGACGATCTCGGCGTTCAGCCGGGCGGCGAAGTGGTACGCGAAGGCGGGCGGCCCCGCGACACGAGGACTCCAGCACGCGTACGCGCGCCGCTGCGGTGTGGTGCTGCGCCGGCTGTCCGGCGGGGCGGAGGACTGAGCGGGCACGCCCGGCACCGGCGCGGCCTCGCCGAGACGGCCGCCCAGTCCTCCGGCCGTCACCGCATCAGCACCCCCGCCGCCTCCACCGCCTCTTCGGACGGCACTGCCAGCAGCCCCAGCTCCGCCCCGGACGCCAGCAGCCGGTGCGCCGGCAGAATCCGCACGGTGTAGCCGAAGGGCCCCGTCCGGTCCAGCGACAGCGGCCCCTCGTACACCCACCGCCCCTCCGCGTCCGGACCGCCCACCGGTTTCAGCGGCACGGTCAGCGCGTCCGCGATCCGGTCCTCCTCGTCCACGCGGCCCGACAGCGCCTGTACGTCCACGTCCTCGGGGCTCAGTTCACCGAGCCCGACCCGCACCCGGAGCCCCAGCGTGGTCCCCAGCTCGGCCGTCGCGGTCGTCGCGGACGTCTCCACATGGTCGACGGTCACGCCGTGCCAGGCGGCCCGCACCCGCGCCTTCCATCCCGCCAGCTCCCGGGCCGCCTCCGGGTCCATCGCGCGGTGCGCGTGCGCGGCCGGGGTGTAGAGGCGTTCCACGTACTCGCGGACCATGCGGCCGGCCAGCACCTTCGGGCCCAGCAAGGTCAGCGTCTGGCGGACCATCTCGATCCAGCGGTCGGGCAGGCCGCCCTGGCCGCGCTCGTAGAAGCGCGGTGTGACCCGCTGCTCCAGCAGGTCGTACAGCGCCGCCGCCTCGATGTCGTCCCGGTGGTCCGGGTCCGTACCGGTGCCGTCCGCCGTCGGGATCGCCCAGCCGAAGTCCGGCTGGAACCACTCGTCCCACCAGCCGTCCAGGACGGACAGGTTCAGACAGCCGTTCAGCGCGGCCTTCATGCCGGACGTGCCGCACGCCTCCAGCGGGCGCAGCGGGTTGTTGAGCCAGATGTCGCACCCCGGATACAGCTTCTGCGCCATCGCCATGCCGTAGTCCGGCAGGAACACGATCCGGTGGCGGACCCGCGGGTCGTCCGCGAACCGCACCAGCTCCTGCACCAGCCGCTTGCCCCCGTCGTCCGCCGGGTGCGCCTTGCCCGCCACCACGATCTGGATCGGGCGCTCGGGGTGCAGGAGCAGCTCCATCAGCCGGTCCCGGTCCCGCAGCATCAACGTCAGGCGCTTGTACGACGGGACCCGGCGCGCGAATCCGATCGTCAGCACATCGGGGTCGAGCACGCCGTCGATCCAGCCCAACTCAGCGCTGCCCGCGCCCCGTTGCCGCCAGGAGGCGCGCAGCCGCTGCCGTACCTCGACCACCAGCTGCTCGCGCAGGTTCCGCCGCAGCTCCCAGATGTCCTGGTCCGGGATCTCCCCCACCGCGTCCCAGCGGTCCGACGCGCCGACCGTCAGCGCGTCCTCGGTGCGCTGGGCGCCGATCTGCCGGGCGCCCAGGCGGAAGACCTCCGGGGCGACCCAGGTCGGGGCGTGCACACCGTTGGTGACCGAGGTGATCGGGACCTCGTCCGGGTCGAACCCCGGCCACAGGCCCGAGAACATCTCCCTGCTGACGTGGCCGTGGAGCAGGGAGACGCCGTTCGCGCGCTGGCCCAGCCGCAGCCCCATGACCGCCATGTTGAAGAGGTTCGGCTCGCCTCCGGGGTACGTCTCCATGCCCAGGCGCAGGACGTGCTCCACGTCGATGCCCGGCAGTTCGGCGTCGGGACCGAAGTGGTGGGCGACCAGTTCGCGGTCGAAGCGGTCGATGCCGGCGGGGACGGGGGTGTGGGTCGTGAAGACCGTCCCGGCCCGGACCGATTCCAGTGCCGCGTCGAAGTCCAGGCCGTCCGCGGCGCACAGTTCGGCGATCCGTTCCAGGCCCAGGAACCCCGCGTGGCCCTCGTTGGTGTGGAAGACCTCGGGGGCCGCGTGGCCGGTCAGGCGGCAGTACGTCCGTACCGCCCGTACCCCGCCGATGCCCAGCAGCATCTCCTGGAGCAGCCGGTGTTCGCTGCCCCCGCCGTACAGCCGGTCGGTCACCCCGCGCTCGCCGAGGTCGTTCTCCTCGACGTCCGAGTCGAGCATCAGCAGCGGCACCCGGCCCACCTGGGCCAGCCAGACGCGGGCGTGCAGCTGCTTGCCGCCGGGCAGGGCCAGCGACACCTGCGCCGGGGTGCCGTCGGCCTCCCGTACCAGCGCCACCGGCAGTTCGTTGGGGTCGAGGACCGGATAGTGCTCCTGCTGCCAGCCGTCCCGGGAGAGGGACTGGCGGAAGTAGCCGTGGCGGTACAGCAGGCCGACCCCTATCAGCGGCACGCCCAGGTCGCTGGCCGCCTTCAGATGGTCGCCGGCCAGGATGCCCAGGCCGCCGGAGTACTGCGGGAGCGCGGCCGTGATGCCGAACTCGGGTGAGAAGTAGGCGACGGCGGCCGGGAGTTCGCCGGGCTGGGACTGGTACCAGCGGTCACCGCTGACATAGTCGTTGAGGTCGTCGGCGGCCGCTTGCAGCCGGCGCAGGAAGCGCCGGTCCTCCGCCAGCTCGGCGAGGCGCCGGGGCGGCACGCTGCCCAGCAGGCGTACGGGGTCACCGCCCGAGGCGGCCCACTGCTCGGGGTCGACGGACTGGAAGAGGTCACGGGTCTCCGCATGCCAGGACCAGCGCAGGTTGCGCGCCAGGTCGCTCAACGGGCGGAGCGGCTCGGGGAGTACGGGTCGGACGGTGAAGCGACGGATAGCCTTCATGGGCACTGCCACCTCGTCAGGCGTGCGGAAGCGGACGCACCGCGTTGTGCGTCCCGTCGTGGACATCGACGGTATCGGGGAGGAGCCGCCGTAACCACGGTGCCGCGGCGGCGGACAGATCGGAATCAGGCCGGAAATCGCCGCAACCTTCACGCACTCCCCATGGCGGATATGGCCGATTCCGCCCCCGTAGGCGTCCTTGTGGTGACTTCACACCCCACGAGAGGCTGCAAGTGGCGTACCGGTCACAGAGGTTCACCCCGGACGACTCCCGGGTGCGGCGCGACCGCCGTACGCCGCATCGAGGAGGGGAACTCACACCATGGCACGGACGCGAACACGGCGTCTGCGCCGGGCGGGGGGCTTGACCGCGGCGATCTGTGCCGCCGCGCTTTCGGCCATCACCCTGCCCGCGCACGCCGTACCGGAGGGGCGGATACTCGGCGCCGGAGACCCCGGAGCCGTCGGCGGAAGTTACCTGGTGACACTCAAGGGGGGAACGAAGGCCCCGTCGTCGGCGGGAAAGAGCCTCGCCGAGAAATACGGGGCGAAAATAAGCCACACCTACGGCACGGTCCTCAACGGCTATGCGATCAGGGCCGACGAGAGACAGGCGAAGCTTCTCGCGGCGGACTCCCGGGTCGCCTCGGTCGTCCAGGACACCCGGGTGCGGCTCGACCACACCCAGCAGAACCCCCCGTCCTGGGGCGTCGACCGCGTCGACCAGCCGGACCTGCCGCTGGACAGGAGCTACACCTGGCCGGAGTCCGCGGGCGCCGGGGTCACGGTGTACGTCATCGACACCGGCATCCGCATCTCGCACCAGGACTTCGGCGGACGGGCCCGCTACGGCTGGGACTTCGTCGGAAACGACAAGTACGCGGGGGACGGCAACGGTCACGGCACCCACGTCGCCGGCACCGTCGCGGGCACCAGGTACGGTGTCGCCAAGCAGGCCCAGGTGGTCTCCGTCCGCGTCCTCGACAACGCCGGATCGGGTACGACGGCCCAGGTCATCGCGGGCATCGACTGGGTGACCAGGCACGCGAGGAAGCCCGCCGTCGCCAATCTCAGCCTCGGCGGCTATCACAACGGCCAACTCGACGCCGCCGTACGGAACTCGATCAAGTCCGGTGTCACCTACGCGGTAGCGGCGGGCAACGACGGGCTGCCCGCCGGCCTCTACTCCCCCGCGGACGTGAAACAGGCGATCACGGTCGGCGCGACCGACACCACGGACACCCGGGCGCGCTTCTCCAACTACGGCTCCGCCCTGGACCTGTTCGCCCCGGGCGTCTCGATCACGTCGGCCTCCAACAAGGGCGACAGCGCCAAGGCCACCCAGTCGGGTACGTCGATGGCGACGCCGCACGTCGCGGGCACCGCCGCGCTCTATCTGGCCGACCACCCGAAGGCCACGCCCGCGCAGGTGTCCAGCGCCCTGGTCACGCTGGCGGCGTCGGGCAGGATCTCCGCCCGCGGACCGGGCTCACCGGACAGGCTCCTCCAGGTACCGGGCTCCTAGGGAGCTGTCCGGCGGATCAGGCAGCGGGAAGGCCGCGGCTCCTGATGCGGTGCCGGACAGGCCCCAGGCACGGAATGCGGACACCGGCCCTGTTCGATTCGGACGGGGCCGGTCTTGTGTGTAGACATACGCGTGAGTAGTTAACAAAGTGCCGGATTGCCCACCCGAATAGGGTGGGAAGGCTCCTCCGGTACACCCCAGCCACATCACGGGAACACACGGGAACACCACGCAGGACCCACCTCCCCACAGCCATCCGCCCACCCTCAGTTGACGCGGACAGGAGCGGTCATGCCCGCCACGCACCACACGTCAGCACCCCCGACGCCGAACACCCGGCCCGCCGTCACCGGGCCACCGTCCACAGCGGAGCCACCCTCCGCGGACGACACACCCACCATCGGCCGGATACCCGTGCTGGACGTCCGCCCGGTCGTCCAGCAGGGCCGCCGCCCCGCCAAGGCCGTCACCGGCGAGACCTTCCAGGTCACCGCCACGGTGTTCCGCGAAGGCCATGAGGCGGTCGCCGCGAACGTCGTCCTCACCGACCCCGAGGGCCGGCCCGGCCCCTGGACGCCGATGCGTGAACTCGCCCCCGGCACCGACCGCTGGGGCGCCGAGGTCACTCCCGGCTCGGTGGGCCGCTGGACGTTCCACGTCGAGGCCTGGGGCGACCCGATCACCACCTGGCGCCACCACGCCCACATCAAGATCCCGGCCGGCATGGACACCGAGCTGGTCCTGGAGGAGGGCGCACGCCTGTACGAACGGGCCGCCGAGGGCGCTCCCAAGGAGCAGCGGAAGATCCTCCGGGCCGCCATTGCCGCCCTGCGCGACGAGTCCCGGCCGGCCGTGGCCCGGTTGGCGGCGGCGTTGACGCCGCAGGTGGACGCGGTGCTGGCGGCCTATCCGCTGCGGGAGTTCGTCACGGCCTCCGAGCCGCTGCCGCTGCTGGTGGAACGCGAACGCGCCCTGTACGGCGCGTGGTACGAGTTCGAAGTACCAGCTCCGGCCCCGCGACTGGGACACCGCCGACACCATCGCCCCCCTCATCACCAGGCTGAACACCATCCGGCGGCGGAGTCCGGCCCTCCGCCAACTGCGTGATCTCCACTTCCACCACGCGGACAAGGAAGAGGTGATCGTCTACTCGAAGCGCAGCGGCTCGAACACGGTTCTGGTGGTCGTGAACCTCGACCCTCACCACACCCAGGAGGCCACGGTCTCGTTGGACATGCCGCAACTCGGCCTGGAATGGCACGAGTCGGTGCCGGTGCGCGACGAGCTCACCGGTGAGACCTATCACTGGGGCAGGGCGAACTACGTGCGTCTCGAACCGGGCACCCGCCCCGCGCACATCCTCACCGTCCTGCGACCGTCCACCCCGCAGATCGGAGGGTCACCCACAACATGATCGTCAACGAGCCCGTCCCGGACACCTTCGAGGACACCCCGGCCAAGGACCGGGACCCCGACTGGTTCAAGCGCGCCGTCTTCTACGAGGTGCTGGTCCGCTCCTTCCAGGACAGCAACGGCGACGGCGTCGGCGACCTCAAGGGCCTGACCGCCAAGCTCGACTACCTGCAATGGCTGGGCGTCGACTGCCTCTGGCTGCCGCCCTTCTTCAAGTCACCGCTGCGCGACGGCGGTTACGACGTCTCCGACTACACCGCCGTGCTGCCCGAGTTCGGCGACCTCGCCGACTTCGTGGAGTTCGTCGACGCCGCCCACCAGCGCGGCATGCGCGTCATCATCGACTTCGTCATGAACCACACCAGCGACCAGCACCCGTGGTTCCAGGAGTCGAGGCGGGACCCGGACGGACCCTACGGCGACTACTACGTCTGGGCCGACGACGACAAGCAGTTCCAGGACGCGCGGATCATCTTCGTCGACACCGAGGCCTCCAACTGGACCTTCGACCCGGTCCGCAAGCAGTACTTCTGGCACCGGTTCTTCTCCCACCAGCCGGACCTCAACTACGAGAACCCGGCGGTCCAGGAGGAGATGATCTCCGCCCTGCGGTTCTGGCTGGACCTGGGCATCGACGGCTTCCGGCTCGACGCGGTGCCGTACCTGTACCAGCAGGAAGGCACCAACTGCGAAAACCTTCCGGCAACCCATGAGTTCCTCAAGCGGGTCCGCAAGGAGATCGACGCACACTACCCGGACACGGTGCTGCTGGCGGAGGCGAACCAGTGGCCCGAGGACGTCGTCGACTACTTCGGC
>NZ_QFRX01000001.1:3570161-3803390 GCF_003143935.1 Streptomyces sp. Act143
CAACATCTGGCTCGGCGACCGCGACGCCGTCCGCACCCCGATGCAGTGGACACCCGACCGCAACGCAGGTTTTTCCTCCTGTGACCCCGGCCGGCTCTACCTGCCGACCATCATGGACCCGGTCTACGGCTACCAGGTCACCAACGTCGAGGCGTCGATGTCGTCGCCCTCGTCGCTGCTGCACTGGACCCGCCGCATGATCGAGATCCGCAAGCAGAACCCGGCGTTCGGACTCGGCTCCTACACCGAACTCCAGTCGTCGAACCCGGCGGTGATCGCGTTCCTGCGGGAGTACGAGGACGACCTCGTGCTGTGCGTGCACAACTTCTCCCGCTTCGCGCAGCCGACGGAGCTGGACCTGAGCACGTTCAACGGGCGCCACCCGGTCGAGCTGTTCGGCGGGGTGCGCTTCCCGGCCATCGGCGAACTGCCGTACCTGCTGACGCTGGCGGGACACGGCTTCTACTGGTTCCGGCTCCGCAAGGAAGCCGCCTGAGAGCCCGGGCGGGGCGGTCACCGGTTCCCCGGGTTCCCGGTTTCTCCCGCCCCGCCCTGGGCACGCATCAGTAACACCCCGACCCCCCGGGGAAAGGACGCGACGCCATGTCGGAAGCCGTCACCCGCACTGCCACGACAAGTCCCGCCCTGCTTGCGTCACTTGATCCACTGCTGCGGGAGTGGCTGCCGCGGCAGCGCTGGTTCGCGGGCAAGGGCCGTCCGGTCACCGGGTTCTCGCTGGTCGCGGCCACCGAACTGCTCCCGGCCGACGGCAAGCTGGGCCTGTACCACCTGCTGGTGCGCGCCCACCAGCCCATGACGGCGGGCGACTGCTACCAGTTGCTCATAGGCGCGCGCGAGGCGCTGCCGCCCCATCTCGCGCCCGCGCTGATCGGACATCTGGCAGAGGGCCCGCTCGCCGGACGCACGGTGTACGAGGCCCTGTACGACCCCCGGCCCGCCGAACTGCTCCTGGAGGCGCTGCGCTCCCAGGCCCGGATCGGCGGGCTGCGCTTCGAACGGGACCGGCGCCAGGAGATCCGGTCCGGTCTGGTGCCCCGCGTGGTGACCGCCGAGCAGTCGAACTCGTCGATCGTCTATGGCGATACGTTCATCCTCAAGCTGCTCCGCCGGATCGTGCCCGGCGTCAACCCCGACCTGGAGCTGCCGCTGGCGCTGGCCCGCGAGGGCTGCCCCCGGGTGCCCGCACCGACGGCGTGGCTGCTCGCCGACCTCGACGAGGAGCCGTACGTCCTCGGCGTGCTCCAGCCCTTCGTCAAGGGCGCGGCGGACGGCTGGGAGCTGGCGCTGCGGGAGCTGGCCAAGGGCGAGGACTTCGCGGCGGAGGCGCGGGCGCTGGGGCGGGCCACCGCCGAGGTGCACACGGCACTCGCCCGGGCCCTGCCCACGGTGACCCTGGGCCACACCCAGGTGCAGTTGCTGGTGGACGGCATGATCGAGCGGCTGGACGCGGCCGTGCAGGCGGTCCCGGCGCTGCGGTCGTACGCCCCCGGGCTGTACTCGGCGTTCACCGCGCTGGCCGACCTGGCCTCGGAGGGCCGGACCTGGACCGCGCAACGCGTGCACGGCGATCTGCATCTCGGCCAGTGTCTGCGCTCGCCCGGCGGGCAGTGGTCGCTGATCGACTTCGAGGGCGAGCCGGCGAAGCCGCTGTCCGAGCGGCGGCTGCCGCAGCCGGTGGAGCGGGACGTGGCCGGGATGCTGCGCTCCTTCGACTACGCCGCGCTCTCGACCGACCCGCCGGCACCGGGCTGGGCACACGCCTGCCGGGCCGCGTTCTGCTCCGGGTACGCCGAGATCGCGGGCGTCGACCCGCGCACGGACCCCGTGCTGCTGCGCGCGTACGAGACGGACAAGGCGATCTACGAGGTCGTCTACGAGGCCAGGCACCGCCCGGACTGGCTGCCCGTGCCGATGGCGGCGATCGAGCGGTACGCCGCATCCGACCTGTTCTGACGTCACGTTCTTCACGTTCGCCGAGGAGGCTCCCCCGTGACTCCGCCCACGCCCAGCGGATCGGATCCGAAGAAGAAAGCGACAGCGAAGAAAGCCGCGGTGAAGAAGGCAGCGGTGAAGAAAGCGGCCGTGGAGAAAACAACGGTGGAGAAGGCAGCGGTCAAGAAGGCAGCGGTCAAGAAGGCGACGGCGAAGAAGGCCACGGCGGAGAAGCCGGCCGCGCCGAAGAAGACGGCCGCCGTCAAGAAGACTCCCGCGAAGAAGAGCACGGCCAAGAAGGGCACGGCCAAGAAGATCACCGCCAAGAAGGTCACCGCCCCCGTCCAGCCGCCGGAGGCACCGGCCCCCGTGTCCCCAGCCGTCGCCGCCCTCGGCCCCGACGACCGTGCCCGGCTCCTCTCCGCCACCCACCACGACCCGCACTCGGTCCTCGGCGCCCACCCCGTACCCGGCGGTATCGCCTTCCGCGCCTTCCGGCCGTACGCCCTGTCCGTCACCGTCCTCACCGAGACCCTGCGGGCCGAGCTGCACGACGACGGGGACGGGTTCTTCAGCGGTCTCCTCCCGCTGCGCGAGGTCCCGGCCTACCGGCTGATCGTGGCGTACGAGGGCACCGAGCAGGAGACCGAGGACGCGTACGCCTTCCTCCCCGCCCTCGGCGAGCTCGACCTGCATCTGATCGGCGAGGGGCGGCACGAGCAGCTGTGGACGGCGCTCGGTGCCCGGCCCATGACCCACCAGGGCGTGACCGGCACCCGCTTCACGGTGTGGGCGCCCAACGCCCGCGGCGTCAGCCTGGCCGGCACCTTCAACTTCTGGGACGGCACCGGCCATCCGATGCGCTCGCTCGGCGGCTCCGGCGTCTGGGAGCTGTTCGTGCCCGGCATCGGCGAGGGCGAGCTGTACAAGTTCGCGATCACGCGCCCGGACGGTTCGAAGACGCTGCGCGCCGACCCGCTGGCCCGCCGCACCCAGGCCCCGCCCGACACCTCGTCCATCGTGCACACATCGCACCACGAGTGGCAGGACGCGGCGTGGCTCGAACACCGCGCGGACAGGCCGGCGCACGAGGCGCCGTTCTCGGTGTACGAGGTCCATCTGCCGTCCTGGCGGCCCGGACTGACCTACCGCCAGCTGGCGGAACAGCTGCCACCGTACGTCAAGGACCTGGGCTTCACGCACGTCGAGCTGATGCCGGTCGCCGAGCACCCCTTCGGCGGTTCCTGGGGCTACCAGGTCACCGGCTTCTACGCCCCGACCGCCCGCCTCGGCACGCCCGACGACTTCAAGTACCTCGTCGACGCCCTGCACCAGGCCGGGATCGGCGTCCTGATGGACTGGGTGCCGGCCCATTTCCCGCGCGACGACTGGGCGTTGGCCGAGTTCGACGGGCGGCCCCTGTACGAGCACGAGGACCCGTTGCGCTCCGCCCACCCCGACTGGGGGACCCTGGAGTTCGACTTCGGCCGCCGCGAGGTGCGCAACTTCCTGGTCGCCAACGCCCTCTACTGGTGCGAGGAGTTCCACATCGACGGGCTGCGGGTGGACGCGGTGGCGTCGATGCTCTACCTGGACTACTCGCGCGAGCCGGGCCAGTGGCTGCCGAACGAGCACGGCGGCCGGGAGAACCTGGACGCGGTGGCGTTCCTCCAGGAGATGAACGCGACCGTGTACCGGCGGGTGCCGGGCGTGGTCACCATCGCCGAGGAGTCCACGGCCTGGGACGGCGTCACCCGCGCCACCCACCACATCGGCCCGGGCGGCTTCGGCGGGCTCGGTTTCGGGCTGAAGTGGAACATGGGCTGGATGCACGACTCGCTCGACTACGTCCAGCACGAGCCGATCCACCGCAAGTACCACCACCACGAGATGACCTTCTCGATGGTCTACGCCTACAGCGAGAACTACGTGCTGCCCATCTCGCACGACGAGGTGGTGCACGGCAAGCGGTCCCTGGTGTCGAAGATGCCGGGCGACTGGTGGCAGCAGCGCGCCACCCACCGGGCCTACCTCGGCTTCATGTGGGCCCACCCCGGCAAGCAACTCCTCTTCATGGGACAGGAGTTCGCCCAGGGCGCGGAGTGGTCCGAGGCCCACGGCCCCGACTGGTGGCTGCTGGACCCGGCCTACGGTGCGGAGCCGGACCACCGGGGCGTGCGGGACCTGGTCCGGGACCTCAACACCGTCTACCGCCACACGCCGGCGCTGTGGCAGCGGGACACCACCCCCGACGGCTTCCAGTGGATCGTGGGCGACGCGGCGGACGACAACGTCTTCGCGTTCCTGCGCTACGACGCCGAGGGCGGCCCGCTGCTGTCGGTCTCCAACTTCGCCCCCGTGGTCCGCCACGACTACCGCCTGGGCGTCCCCGACGACATCCCTGCCTGGCACGAGACCCTCAACACCGACCTGGGCAAGTACGGCGGCGGCGACGTCACCAACCCCGACGCCGTGAAGCCGGAGGGAAACCCCTGGCACGGCCGCCGGGCCAGCATCCAGCTGACGCTGCCGCCGCTGGCAACGGTCTGGCTACGGCCCGCGTAGCCGGGAGCGGCGCTCTCTAGAGTGATCCGGGTCGATGTCCGTGTGCCACGGGGGAGTTGAGGGCTCATGCGATCCGGAGGTGCGCGCGGGGCGGCCGTGGCCGCCCTGCTCTGCACGCTCGCCGTCCTGCTTCTCGGCGCGTGCGGGACTCAGGTGGCCGGCCAGGGCGACCCCACCCCGTCGGCCACGGCGCTCCCGTGGACGCTGTCGGCGCCCACGCGCAGTCAGATCGACGGCGCGGAACTCGGCAGCGATCGACGCACGGTGACCATCGCCGTGGACGTGCCCAGCGGCCCGCATCCGTGTGTGCGCGACCTCAAGGCGGAACTCACCGCGCCCGGCGCGAACACCGTGCAGGTCCAGGTCACCTTCACCTCGCCGTCCGGGGACCGGCGCTCCGGCTGCACGGAGTCCGCCACGGCGAAGGCCCGGGTCAAGCTCCCCGAACCGCTGGGAGAGCGCGAGCTGGCGGTCGGCTACCCCGCCGCCGTCTTCACCGCCGACGGCGCCGCCCTGCCCGCCCTGCGGCTCTGCGGTGACCTGGGCTGCACCCCGCCGGCCACCGGCTGCACCACCGGCTCCTACGAGCAGGCGGTGCAGGCGGTCGACGCGCCCGCGCACACCTACCGCGACGCGGAGCACTGCGACGGCAAGTGGCTGGTCCTGGACATCTCCTGGCCCACCGGCCCGGTCTGCGGCGACCCGGGGAACGACGCGTGCGCGCCCCGTCTGGGCGACCGCTGGTTCTACAAGGCCGAGGAGGCGGGCTGGAAGCCGTTCTTCCGGACCGCGACAGGGGGCTGCCGGGCCGTGCGGGAGAGGGAGCCGGACTTCCCGACCGCCCTGTGCACCTCCCTGGAGCCCCTCGCCCCGTCCCTGCACCCGGCCTACTCGCCCACGGCGACCCCGACCTCCTGAGCGGCCAGCGCCCTGGGCAGCCGCCCGGTGTGCAGCACCCCCAGCCGCTGCGTCGCCCGGGTCAGGGCCACATACAGGTCGCTGGTCCCGTACAGCCCCGGCTCGACCACCAGCACGGAGTCGAACTCCAGCCCCTTGGACTGCCGCGGATCGAGGAGTACGACGGTCCGTGTGAGGTCGGGTTCGGCGCCCGCCGTCACTCCGTCCAGCCGGGCCGCGAGCTTGCGGTGCAGATGGCGCGGGGCGATGACCGCGAGCCGGCCCTCGGCGGGGGTCAGCTCCTCCACCGCCTTGGCGACGGCGCCGGGCAGGTCGTCGGTGGCGCGGACCCAGGGCCGTACCCCCGTCGAACGGATCGAGCTCGGCGGTTCGAAGTCCGGGTTCTCGGCCCGTACGACGGCCGCCGCGAGGTCCATGATCTCGGCGGGCGTGCGGTAGTTGACGCCGAGGCGGGTGTGCTCGAAGCGGTCCGCCACATACGGTTCGAGGATCTGCTCCCACGACCCGACGCCCGCCGCCTCCGCCGTCTGGGCCGGGTCGCCGACCAGGGTCATCGAGCGGGTCGGGCTGCGCCGCATGAGCAGCCGCCACGCCATCGGCGACAGCTCCTGCGCCTCGTCGACGATGATGTGCCCGAACGCCCAGGTCCGGTCGGCCGCCGCGCGTTCGGCGGCGCTGCGGTGGTCGTCCTCCTCCTGCCGCTCGGCGAAGCGTTCGGCGTCGATGATGTCGTGCGCCGACAGCACCTCGGAGTCCTCGTCGTCGATGTCCTCGAACTCGTAGGTACGGGACGCGTACGACACGTCGAGGACGCCCTGCGCATAAGCCACCTGCGTCTCCCGCTCGCGCTCGGCCCGGGCCCGCGCCACCCGCTCGTCCACACCGAGGAGTTCGGCCGCCTCGTCGAGCAGCGGTACGTCCGCCACCGTCCAACTCCGGGTCACCGGGCGGTGGATGGCGGCCGCGTCCTCGTCGGGGAGGTAGCCGACGGGGTCGGCGAGGAAGTCCGCGACCAGCCGCTGCGGGGTCAGCCGCGGCCACAACTGGTCGATGGCCGCCCACACTTCGGGGTTCTCGGCGAGTTCGTCGCGGATCTGGGTGACGTCGCTGGCGTCGAGGAGGCTGCTGCCGTCGTAGGGGTCGGTGCCGACGCGTTCGGCGTACAGCTCGGTGAGGGTGTTGAGGATGTGGCCCTCGAAGTGCTCGCGCGCCACGTTGTGCGGCAGCCGCGCGGCCCGGGTCCGCTCCCGCGCCATCTTCACCAGCCCGTCGTCGAGCATCAGGACCTCCCGGTCGTGCTCGATCGCGATCACCGGGTCGGGCAGCGCCTGCCAGTCGCGTACGACGGCGGCGAGGACGTCCGCCATGTCGGCGCGCCCCTTCACGGCGGCCGCCGCGCGGGTGTCGGCGGCCGTCGCCTTCACGCCGGGGAACAGCTCGCCGACCGTCGCGAGCAGCACCCCGGTCTCGCCGAGCGCGGGCAGCACCTCGCCGATGTAGCCGAGGAAGGCCGGGTTGGGGCCGACGATGAGCACGGCCCGCTTGGCGAGCAGTTCCCGGTGTTCGTAGAGCAGGTAGGCGGCGCGGTGCAGGGCGACGGCGGTCTTGCCGGTGCCCGGGCCGCCCTCGACCACCAGCACGCCGCGGTGCGGGGCGCGGATGATCTCGTCCTGCTCGGCCTGGATGGTCTGCACGATGTCGTGCATCCGGCCGGTGCGGGCGGCGTCCAGCGCGGCGAGCAGCACGGCGTCGCCGGTGGGGTCCTCGTGGCCGGTGCGCTCCTGGTCGCCGAGGTCGAGGATCTCGTCGTGCAGGGCGGTGACCGTGCGGCCCTCGGTGGTGAGGTGCCGGCGGCGGCGCAGGCCCATGGGGGTGTGGCCGGTGGCCAGGTAGAAGGGCCGGGCGACGTCGGCACGCCAGTCGATGAGGACCGGGGTGCGTTCGGCGTCGTCGGTGCGCAGGCCGATGCGGCCGATGTGGTGGGTGGTGCCCGAGGTGAGGTCGATCCGGCCGAAGCAGAGGGAGCCGTCCACCGCGTTGAGCGCGGCGAGCAGCCCCGAGCGCTCGGCGACCAGGATGTCCCGCTCCAGGCGGGCCTGCATGGGCGTGTTGCCCTGGGCGAGCGCGTCCGTGACGGATGTCTCGGTGTCGCCGCGCAGAGCGTCCACGCGTGCGTACAGGTCGTCGATGAATTCCTGCTCGCGCCGCAATTCAAAATCGGCGTTTGACAATTTGACTCCCGCCCGGATAAGATGCCTCTAGTGAATCTCCTTGCGACTCCACCCCGTTGAAGTCGCGAATCACTCAATATACGCAAGGAAATCCCCCGGGCGCAATTGCCCGGGGGATTTCTTCGTATGCGAGGCCGTGCACGGCGTCAGAGCACGTCGGCGATTTCCTCCAGCAGCCGCCGCTTGGGCCGGGCCCCCACCATGGCCTTCACCGGCTCACCGCCGCGGAAGACCATGAACGTGGGCATCGACAGCACCTTGTAGGCGTTCGTGGTCGTCGGATTGTGGTCCACGTTCAGCTGCACCACCTTGAGGCGGCCGGCCTCCTCGGCGGCGAGGGCGCGCAGCACCGGCCCCATCTGCCGGCACGGCGGGCACCAGTCCGCCGTGAACTCCACCAGCACCGGCAGCTCGGAGCCGATCACCTCGGCCGCGAAGTCCGCGTCCGTCACGTCCCTCACATCCGTCACATCCGTCACAGCTCATGCCCTCCCAGTTCACACCGGGGCGCCTCGCTCCCGGCCGTGGCCAGCCGTACGCCGATCTGCGCCCGTACCGCCTGGAGCTCGCCGATCAGCTCGTCCAGTTCCGCGAGCTTGCGCCGGTAGACGTCCAGCGAGGCCGGGCAGGTGTCCCCCTCCGGATGCCCGGCCTGGAGGCACTCCACGAAGGGCCGGGTCTCCTCCAGGTCGAACCCGAAATCCTGAAGCGTGCGGATCTGCCGCAGCAGCTTCAGATCGCCCTCGTCGTACGTCCGGTATCCGTTGCCGCCCCGCCGGGCGGGCAGCAGCCCGCGTGATTCGTAGTACCGCAGCGTCCGGGTCGTGGTCCCGGCCCGAGCGGCCAGCTCGCCGATTCGCATGCCCCGACCGTAATCCTTGACGCCGACGTCAAGGCAACAGCGGTTTCCGCTCCACCGGTGAGGTGAGCACGATCGAGGTCGTGGTGCGCCCGAGCGCGGAGACCTGCTCCAGGACCTCCTCCAGGTGGACGGTGTCCCGGACGGCGACCTTGAGGATCCAGCAGTCCTCGCCGACCGCGTGGTGCACCTCGATGATCTCCGGGCGCTGGATCAGCTCCAGGGTCCTGGGGTGCTTGAGGTTGTAGCCGCCGTGCGGGTTGACCCGGATGAACGCCTGGATGCCGTAGCCGAGCCGCGCCGGGACGACGTGGGCGCCGTACCCGCTGATCACGCCCGCCGCCTCCAGCCGCCGCACCCGCTCGGTGACGGCCGCCGGGCTCAGCCGCACCCGGCGCCCGAGCTCGCTCAGCTTGATCCGCCCGTCGGTCTGGAGCAGCTGGAGGATGTCCCGGTCCAGCGCGTCGAAGGCCACCGACGTTTCGCTGGTGGCGGCGCGCAGCTGCCGAGGTTCTTTCGGCGCGGCGGCCTGAACTCCCATGGTTCCCCCTTCAGGACGTGGTGGTACGGCAGGAGAATTATGGTCATGGAAAAGGCCCGAGAGGTACTGGTCATCGGCGGCAACCGCTATTTCGGAAAGCGACTGATATCCCGGCTGCTGGCCGCCGGGGACCGGGTGACGGTCCTCAATCGCGGCTCGTCGGCCGCGCCGCCGGGCACGACGCATCTCGTCGCCGACCGCGATGACGAGGAGTCCCTCCTGGCGGCGCTCGGTGAGCGCACCTTCGACGTCGTCGTCGACCAGGTCTGCTACACCCCGCGCCAGGCGGCCGTGGCCCGCCGCGTGTTCACCGGCCGCACCGGCCGCTATGTGATGACGTCGACGGTCGAGGTGTACGAGTACGAGGACTCCGTCACACCGGTACGGGAGGACGCCGTCGACCCGCTGACGGTGCCCGTCGATCTCGAACTGCCCTGGGACGACCCGGAGTTCCTCGTCTCCCACTACGGGGAGGGCAAGCGGCAGGCGGAGGCGGTGTTCGCGGCCGGCCCCGGCTTTCCCCACGTGGCCGTGCGCGTGGCCCATGTGCTGGGCGGGGACGACGACTTCACCGGACGTCTGGAGCACTACGCCTCCCGCATCCGGACCGGGGAACCCATCGCGGTCCCCTTCTCCAACCAGCCCGCCACCTACATCCACGTCGAGGAGATCGCCGACTTCCTGGCCTGGACGGTGGGCGAGGACTTCACGGGCCCGGTCAACGCGGCCTCCCACGGCACGCTGACCACGGAGGAACTGTGCGCGGCAGTGGCCGCACACCTTCCCGAGGGCAAGGTCGTGTTCCGGCTCGTCGAGGTCGGCGAGGTCTCGCCGTTCGCCTTCTTCCGCTCCTACGGCATGGACAACTCCCGTGCCGCACGGCTCGGTTTCGCCTTCCACGCGGCCCCGGAGTGGCTGCCGGCGGCCGTGGCGGAGACCCTCGGGAAGGACGGCGACTGACATGCGCTACCGCAGACTCGGCGACCTGAGGGTGAGCGCCGTCGGACTCGGCGCGATGCCGCTGTCCATCGAGGGCCGGCCGGACGAGAAGCGCGCCCTGGCGACCGTGCGGGCGGCGCTGGACGCGGGGGTGACCCTCTTCGACACCGCGGACTCCTACCATCTCCCCGGCGCCGACCCCGGCCACAACGAACTGCTGCTGGCCCGCGCCCTGTCCGGCACCGGCGACGAGGTGCTGGTGGCCACCAAGGGCGGCCGGGGCCGGCCGTCCGACGGCAGCTGGACGGTGAACGGCGACCCCCGCCATCTGAAGCGGGCCGCCGAGGGCTCCCTGCGGCGGCTCGGCGTCGACGCCATCGGCCTCTACCAGCTGCACAAGCCCGATCCCCGGGTCCCCTTCGAGGAATCGGTCGGCGCACTGCGCGAACTGCTCGACGAGGGCAAGATCCGGCTGGCCGGTGTCTCCAACGCGGACGTGGCGCAGATCCGTACGGCCCGCGCCCTCCTCGGCGACCGGCTGGTCTCCGTGCAGAACCGGTACTCGCCGGAGGTCAGGGACAGCGAGGCCGAGCTGCGACTCTGCACGGAACTGGGGCTCGCCTTCCTGCCGTGGAGCCCGCTCGGCGGCCTGTCGCGCAGCGCGCTGGACGGGCCGTCGGCCCTTGCGGGCACCTCGCGGTTCGGCGCCTTCCACGCGATCGCGGCCGAGCGCGGGGTCAGCGTCCAACAGGTCTGTCTGGCCTGGCTGCTGGCGACCTCCCCGGCCGTGATCCCGATCCCGGGGGCGAGCCGTCCGGAGACGATCCGGGACTCGGCGGGGGCGGCGGAGCTGGTGCTGAGCGGGGCGGAGCTGGCGCGACTGGAGCCTCCCGGTCAGTCCGCCGGGTCTTCCTCCAGCGTCCAGTCCTCGTCCTCGATGTCCCTCGCGCCCTGAACTCCCAGCAGCCGCCGGGTCAGCCGGTCGCGGTCGGACAGCAGCTCGTCGAGGGCCTCGCGGACGTCCGCTGCCTCGGTGCGCGCCGACTCGCGCTCGGCGGCGATGAGCACGGACCGTCGTACGAGCTCCTTGGTGAACGAGGCGGTCGTGCCGTCGGTCCGGGCCACGACCTCGTCGGCGATCTCCTGACCGAGGCCGAGGCCGCCGCCGTAGAGGCCGAGGAGGCGGGCGCGGCCCTCGGCGTCCGGGAGGGGGATCTCGACGGCGAGGTCGACGCGGCCCGGGCGCTGGACGAGGGCGGGTTCCAGCAGGTCGGCGCGGTTGGTGGTGAGGAGGAAGGTCACGTCGGCGTCGTCACCGAGGCCGTCCATCTCGTTCAGCACCTGGAAGAGCAGGGGCTGTTCGCCGCCGCCGTAGTCGCGGGCCTCGGCGATCAGGTCGCAGTCCTCCAGCACGACGAGGGCGGGCTGGAGCATCCGGGCCAGGGCGCACGCCGGGCCGATGGCCTCGATGCTCTCGCCGGACAGGATCACCACGGTGAACTGCGGGAGGTGGGAGAGGAGATAGCGGATGGTGTGGGTCTTGCCGGTGCCGGGCGGCCCGTACAGCAGCAGGCCGCGGCGCAGGTGCTGACCGGCCGCGCGCAGTTGGTCGCGGCGCCGGGCCACGCCCACGACCTGGCGTTCGACCCGTTCCAGCAGGCCGGTGGGCAGCACGATGTCGTCGCGGGTCAGGCCGGGGCGGCGGTGGAAGCGGAACGGGCCGAGGCCGTGGCCGAACTCGGAGCCCTCGAAGGAGAGCACCTGCCCGCGGAAGATGTTGTGCTCGCGCACGAGCGCGTCGACCTCGGCGAGCAGCCGGTCCGCGAACTCCTTCTCGGTGGCCAGGACTTCGACCTCGACCTTGTTGCGCCCGTACTCGTCCTGCGGGCCGCGCAGGAGTACGGCGAACCGCTCGTCGCCGTCGGTGCCAAGGTAGAAACCGCAGGAGACGCAGGCCAGTTCGGCGTCCGGGGAGACGGGGAGCTGGGCGTAGTCGACGGCGCCGACCACGAAGCGGTCGTAGCGGTCGGCGGCGTCGATGATGTCGCCGAGGGTGAGGTCGCCGTGGTGCTGGGCGCCGCGCATGCCGATCAGCTCGTAAGTCCGGCCGCCGGCGGCGAACCAGCGCTCCAGGGCGAGATGGACGTTGGGCAGGTCGAAGGAGGCGTACGCCGCCTTGACCACCGGGCGGTCCGTGGGTGCCGAGCCGAGGTGGTCGCGGAGGCGTTTGGCGAGGTCGCGGCTGCCGTCGGGGTCGGCGCGCCGGGGGCGGGCGACGGCCATGAGGAACTCGTGGAAGAGCTCGTTGATGCGGTCGATCGAGAGGGCCGAGGGTTCGCGGCTCTCGCCGTACTTGGCCTCGTACTCGTCGGTGCCGAGGATCTCCACCGTGACCTTGCCCGGTTCCGCCATACCCTGTCCGCCTCCATGCGCCGTGGCCGTGCCCTTCGTGGCTCCTCAGCCTGGGCCCCCACGCGTCGGCGGGTCAAAGCATTTCGGGCAAGCGATCGCGAAGGGGCCGGAAAAGGGCGGGAGAAGTCAGCCGGGCGGAACCAAGGTCACCACGCTTCGACAAGGTCACGCTCTTCGTTGGTGACTTGGGCGAAGCAGGTGTCTTCCGTGACCATGACCTGGGACCGGTCCCGGGCCTCCGTGCTGATGTGTCGCACACCAAGGGTCCAGCCCTGCTTCTTGTACGTGGCTATGAAGTACGTGCTGCTCCCGGTCATCGGCACTTCCTTGTACGGTTCGCCCTTTTTCCAGCCCCGCGCCTCAAGCCCGGAGAGCACGAGGTCCAGTCGCCGGCGCGGCTCGGAGGACTTCCAGGAGACCACGCACGGTGACAGCCGTTCGGCGAGGGCGGCCAGCTTCTGCCGCTCCGCCACGGACCGTTGCCCGGTCAGACGGTCGGCGGCGGGGTAGCCCATCTCCGTCTTCCCTTCCGGGAGTCCGGCAGCCTCGAGCGCCGCGTCGAGGTCCGCCCGTACCGTCTTCTGCCCGAACGCCGCCGGTGAAGTCACCGCCGTCGAAGCGTCGGCGGAGGGCGCGGTCTCGCTGCCGCATCCGGTGACGAGCACCGCCCCTGCGGCCACGGCGGCCATCCGTACGGCCCTGCCCGCGGTGGTGATACGCATGCGCTCTTCCCTCGATGTGAACGGTCGGCTCCGGATCCTCGCATGAAGTGGCGGGATCTGTGAATTTGCCGTGTTTTTGTCATGTGTTTGCCATTTACTCTGCATCCAAGCACGTCAGGGGTGGGGTGCATCAGCAGGGTGCATACGGGGGTCCATTGTTCAAGCCGTTGCGGCGCGTCCGGTTACAGGCGCCCATCCGATAGCCGTTTTCACTTAGACCCTCACGCCGCCCCTTCTCGCGCAATCGAACACACGCCTTATTCCCATGCTCGTTTTCACGCTCAGATGGAGACCCTCATGAGACCGACCCGAGGGCGCGCGGCGCGCTTGGCGGGTGCCGGAGTCACGCTGGCACTGGCGCTGACCCTGGTGCCAGGGATGCCGCTCGCCGCCGGCCGGGCAAGCGCCGCGCCGTCGGACGCCGCCGCACCGACCGCCTCCGAGAAGGCCATCGCCGAGGCCGCGGCCACCGGTGAACGGGTGGAGGTCGTCGAGGAACGCACCGAACAGGACACGGTGTTCGCCAACCCCGACGGCAGCACGCTCACCTTGGAGAAGTCGATCGTCCCGGTCCGGGTCGCCGCCGCGGACGGTGGCTGGGTCCGGCCGGACGCGACGCTGGTGAAGCGGGCGGACGGCTCGGTGGGGCCGCGGGCCGCCGCTGTCGGGACGTCGTTCTCCGGCGGTGGCTCCGGCGCGGACCTGGTGACCATCGGCGACGCCGGCCGGTCGGTGTCCCTCGGCTGGCCGGGAACCCTTCCCGAGCCACGGCTGGACGGGGCCCGGGCGGTCTACGAGGACGTCCGGCCGGACGTCAACCTCATCCTGACGGCGACTCCGGAAGGCTTCCGGCAGGTGCTGCAGGTCGAGACGCTGGAGGCCGCCACCGCGCCCGGCCTGCGGGCCATCAGCTACGGTCTGGACACCGACGGGCTGCAAGCGCGGGCCGGAGCCGCCGGAAGCCTACGACGTGGAGAGCTGGCAGCTCGCGGAGCGGCTCTACACCCGGCTCGTCTCCGCCGGCACGTACCTGGTGGCGGCGTTCCTGGACGACGGTACGCCGATCGACGCGAACTTCGACGTCGACGACGACTGGTGAGCCGACCAGGACCGAAGGGGTCGGTCGGGGCTCAACCAGCCTTCGGCACGGCCCCGTCGAGCCATGGCGCCGCCGCCTCCGTGCGCCCTGTCAGCAGGAGCAGCAGTGCGCGGACGGGACCGCTGATCTCGGCGCCCTCCCCCCTCGTCCACTCGATGTCGGTGGCGACGAGCCGCGCCTTCGGCAGGGGCCAGGGGCGGGGCGGGAACCGCATGGTCCACACGCGCTCGGCGGCGGAGCGGGCGGCGGTCGGCGACACCGCCCGCTCCCGGCTCAGCGCGAGGGCGATGTCCTGGCCGTGGACGAGGAGGTCGAGCAGGGGTTCGTGCGGTGAGGTCATGGGGGCGAGGCGCCGGGAGCCGATGACCGACCGCAGATGCCCGACGACAGCCTCGACAGGCGCCGCGGCTTCGCGGACGGCCGTGTCATGGATCATCCGGTTCCAGTCGCCACGGGCCCGGACCATCTCCCGCAGGGCCTGTCCCCATGTGATGCGCGCGGCGAGGGTCAGATGGGCGGCCACGTCCCGCACCCGCCAGTCCCCGCAGCGGGTGGGCGTCTCCCACTCCTCGGCGCTCAGGCTCTCCAGCAGGTCGGCGAGGCTCGCGCGCTCGCGGTCGACGACCTGCCACAACTCGCCGGTCTCCAGCATGACACCCATGGGAACCACCCACTCAAGTGGTAAGCTTCTCTGACCAAATTAGTCAGAGCCTCTGACCACTGTCAAGCGATACCAGCCATACCGGCGATACCGAGGGAGCGTCGACGATGCCGACGGAGAGCGAGCTCAACACGGGCGTGCTGCTGTTCCTCCCGTACCGGGCCCTGGAGAACCGTGTCTTCGCCGCGCTCGCCGAGGCCGGTTTCGACGACTTCACGCCCGCCCAGGCCCGGGTCATGCAGCGCATCGGCCCGCACGGCACGCGGCTGACCGAGCTGGCCGAGCAGGCCCAGATCACCAAGCAGACCGCGGGCTTCCTGGTCGACCAGCTGGAGAAGGCGGGCTATGTGACCCGGATACCGGACCCGACGGACAAGCGGGCCCGGCTGGTGTGCGGGGCGGAGAAGGCGCGGGCGGCCAAGGAGGTGGCCGACGGGGTGGTGGCCGAGGTGGAGAAGGAGTGGGAGGAACACCTCGGCAGGCGCCGGATGAAGCAGTTGCGCGAGGCCCTGTCGCTGCTGCGGGAGATCACCGACCCGTGGGCCTAGACAGTCCGGGCGGGCACCTTCGCGGCCTCCTCGACCTCCAGCAGTGACGCGCTCCGGCGTTCCGCCTCGAAGGCGCGGTGGCCGCCGCGCAGTCCGAACAGCCGCTTGGTCAGCAGGATGTACAGGACGGCGAGGATGTTCAGCACCAGAGTGGCGATCTTCAACCAGCTGATGTGCTCGGTGAGTTCGTAGATCTCCAGGGGCAGGAAGGCGGCCGTGGCGACGACCGTCAGATACTCCGCCCAGCGCTTGGCGTACCAGAGGCCGACCGCCTCGACGAGCTCGATCAGCGCGTAGGCCAGCAGCAGGCCGGCCACCAGGACCAGGGTGTCGTGGTGGTACCCGAAGGTCTTCTGGATGGTACCGACGACCGGTGAGTGGTCCAGGTCGTAGTGGAAGTGCCTGAAGACGGGGCGGAAGACGTCGAGGTACTCGTCGAAGAGCCGGCGTACCGCGTCCTGGGAGTTGCTGAACTTCCACACGGCCGCCGCGACCAGCACGATGAACACGCCGCGCACGGCCCGCTCGACGGCGAGGAAACGCAGGACGAACAGGTCGCGCAGCACCTTGCCGCGCGGCACGAGGGGCGCCTCCGCGGCCGGACCCGAGCCGTGCGGCTCGCCGAGCACGAAGTCGCCGCAGCGCAGACAGCGCCAGACCTCGCCGAGGGCGGTGTCGGCGTGCAGCCGGATACGCAGCCGGGGGTCGTCCGGCGCGTACGTCACATGTCCGCGCCGCGCGCACGTCCGCCGGTCCCAGTCGATCGTCATCCCCCGCGCCCTCCACGCACACCGAACAAGCCTGCCGCGCCGGTAGGGGGCAGGCGCGGCAGGCTAGTGGGGCCGGGTAAGAGTTCGGTGAGTTCCCGTGCACCGACGGCCCTGGTGGTGGCGGTGCCGGGCGGCTGAGCGACGGGGGAGCTGCTCAGCCGCCCGGAGTCTGTGGGCTTACGCCCTCGGGCTCAGGCTTTCGCCAGCTCCTTCTCGCCGCCCTGCTCCGGCACGCCCGCGTGAGCGCCGTGACCGTCGCCCGCGCCGTCCTCGTCCAGCAGCGTCTTCTCGTCGAAGGGCAGCTCACCGGCGAGCACCTGGTCGACCCGGGCGCGGTCGATCTCCTTGGTCCAGGTACCGATCAGCACCGTGGCAACGGCGTTGCCCGCGAAGTTGGTGAGGGCGCGGGCCTCGCTCATGAAGCGGTCGATGCCGACGATGAGGCCGAGGCCGTCCACCAGGGCGGGCTTGTGCGACTGGAGGCCGCCGGCGAGCGTGGCCAGACCGGCACCGGTGACACCGGCGGCGCCCTTGGAGGCGACGAAGAGGAACAGCAGCAGCGGGATCTGCTCACCGATCGACATCGGCGTACCCATGGCGTCGGCGATGAACAGCGAGGCCATGGTCATGTAGATCATGGTGCCGTCGAGGTTGAAGGAGTAGCCGGTCGGGACGGTGATGCCGACGACGGGCTTGCTGACGCCCATGTGCTCCATCTTCGCGATGAGCCGCGGCAGCGCGGACTCGGAGGAGGAGGTGGACAGGATCAGCAGGAACTCACGGCCCAGGTACTTGAAGAGCTTGAGGATGTTGAGGCCCGCGATCACCCGCAGCAGCGCGCCGAGCACGATGAAGACGAACAGGAAGCAGGTGATGTAGAAGCCGACCATCAGCAGTGCGAGGTCCTTCAGGGCGTCGACACCGGCCGATCCGACCACGGCCGCGATGGCACCGAAGGCGCCGATGGGGGCGGCCCACATCACCATGGCGAGGACCCGGAAGACGAGCCGCTGGATGTGCTCGACACCGCGCAGGATCGGCTGCCCGGCGGGGCCCATGGCCTGGAGGGCGAAGCCGCAGAGCAGGGCGATGAGCAGGGTCTGGAGGACCTCGCCCTCGGTGAAGGCGGAGACGAAGGTGGTCGGGATGATGCCGAGCAGGAACTCGGTGGTGTCCTTGGCCTCCGCGTCCACCTGGGCCTGGCCGACGTCCTTGACGGCGTCGGTCACCGCGAGCCCGCTGCCCGGGTCGAGGATGTTGCCGACGATCAGGCCGATGCCCAGCGCGACCAGCGACATGATCATGAAGTAGACGAGGGCGATACCGCCGACGGCGCCGACCTTGGCGGCCTTCCGTACCGAGCCGATGCCCAGGACGATCGTGCAGAAGATGATCGGCGAGATCATCATCTTGATCAGGTTCACGAAGCCGGTACCGATCGGCTTCAGCTCGACGGCGAAGTCCGGCGCGGCCATGCCGACGACGATGCCGAGGGCGACCGCGACGATCACCGCGATGTAGAGATAGTGGGTCCGGTCCTTCTTGACCTTGATCTTGGGTGTCGTATCGGGTGCTGCGGGGGTGCTGGCGGCCACGGCTGCCCTCCTTGACGTCTTCGTCGGGATGACCGGCGTGCGGCTCACGTCCGGGCTGATTGAGGAATGCGGTGACTATCTCCTGCCCTGTGAGGGCGGTCACCCTTCCGTTCATTTAGTTCACGCTTAACCAGGGAGGCACACTGACGACATGCGCATTCCCGTCCCCCGGCCCCGCAGCCTCGCCGGCCAGCTCTTCGCCATGCAGGCCGTGCTGATAGCGGTGCTCGTGGCCGGGTACGCGCTGTTCACGTACGTCAGCGACCGCAGCCAGGCCGAGGAGGCGGCGGGCCGGCAGGCCATGGCGGTGGCGGGCGCGGTCGCGGACTCGCCCTCCGTCCGGGCGGCGATCCACACCCCCGACCCCTCGGCACGGCTCCAGCCGTACGCGCTCCGCGTGATGCGCGACGCGGACGTCGACTTCGTCACGATCATGAACACGCACGGCATCCGCTGGACCCACCCCACGCAGACGGAGATCGGCAAGAAGTTCCTCGGCCGGATCGCCCCCGCCGTGGCCGGCGAGTCCTTCACCGAGACCTACACCGGCACCCTCGGCCGCTCGGTCCGCGCGGTGACCCCGATCACGGAGGACGGCAAGGTCATCGGCCTGGTCAGCGCCGGCATCAAGGTCGAGGCGATCAGCAAGCGGGTGCAGGGTCAGCTCACGGCCCTGCTCGGCGTCGCGGCGGGCGCCCTCGCCCTGGGCGCGATCGGCACGTACGCCATAAACGCCCGCCTCCGCCGCCACACCCACAACATGAACGCGGCCGAGCTCAGCCGGATGCACGACTACCACCAGGCCGCGCTGCACGCCGTGCGCGAGGGGCTGCTGATGCTGGACGGCCAGTTCCGGGTGGCGTTGATCAACGACGGCGGAAGGGAGCTGCTGGGGTTCGCCGCGGAGGGGGACGTGGTCGGCCGCTCGGTGGCGGAACTGGGCCTGCCCGCGCCGCTGACGGGCGCGCTGCTGGCGTCGGAGCCGAGGGTGGACGAGGTGCATCTGGCGGCGGACCGGGTGCTGGTGGTCAACACGTCACCGGTGTCGGGGGGCGAGCGGCGAGGGACGGTCGTGACGCTCCGGGACGTGACGGAACTCCAGTCGGTGATGGGCGAGTTGGACTCGGAGCGCGGTTTCACACAGGCGCTGCGGTCGCAGGCGCACGAGGCCGCCAACCGCCTCCACACGGTGGTCTCCCTGATCGAGCTGGGCCGGTCGGAGGAGGCGGTGGACTTCGCGACGGCGGAGTTGGAACTGGCACAGGCGCTGACCGACCAGGTGGTCGCGGCGGTGAGCGAACCGGTGCTGGCCGCGCTGCTGCTGGGGAAGACGGCACAGGCCAACGAGCGGGGTGTGGAGCTGGTGGTATCGCAGGACAGCCGTCTGGACGACGGCTTGCTGCCGGCGTCCCTCCCCGCCCGTGACCTGGTGACGATCCTCGGCAACCTGATCGACAACGCGGTGGACGCGGCGCAGGGAAGTGTGCGGGCGAAGGTGACCGTGACGGCGTACACCGCCGGCTCGGAACTGGTCCTGCGGGTCGCGGACACGGGGGCCGGGGTCGACCCGGCCCATGCCGAGACGGTGTTCCAGCGGGGCTTCTCGACGAAGCCGGCCGGGCCGGGCGGGCGCGGCCTGGGCCTGGCCCTCGTACGGCAGGCGGTGAGCCGGCACGACGGAACGCTGTCGGTCGCGGAGGCGGCCGGGGGTGGGGCGGAGTTCGAGGTGCGGGTGCCGTTGCGGGGTGCCGGGGGTGCCGGGGGTGCGGCGGCCGGGGTCATGGTCGAAGATGCGTCGACGACAGCCGCCGTCCCGGCGGAAGACCGGCGTGCTGCGCAAGGCACCGCATCCGGAGGCGACGCATGACGACCCAGCCACAGCCGATCCGCGTCCTGGTCGTGGAGGACGACCCGGTCGCCGCGGACGCGCATGTGATGTACGTGGGCCGGGTGCCGGGTTTCGTCGCGGTCGGCAAGGCGCACACGGGCGCGGAGGCGCGGAGGCTGCTGGACCGGACGCCGGTTGACCTGCTCCTGCTGGACCTGCATCTGCCGGATGTGCACGGCTTGCAGTTCGCGCGGTCGCTGCGGGCGGCGGGGCATCAGGCGGACGTGATCGCGGTGACGTCGGCGCGGGATCTGACGGTGGTGCGGGAGGGGGTGTCGCTGGGGGTCGTGCAGTACGTGCTGAAGCCGTTCACGTTCGCCACACTGCGGGACCGGCTCGTGCGGTACGCCGAGTTCCACGCCGCGGCGGGGGAAGCGAGCGGTCAGGACGAGGTGGACCGGGCACTGGCGACCCTGCGGGCGCCGGGGCCGGCGGCGCTGCCGAAGGGGTTGAGCGCGCCGACGCTCGAGCGGGTGACGGTGGCGCTGCGGGACTGCGCGGAGGGGCTGACGGCGACGGGCCTCGCGGAGGTGGTCGGCATCTCGCGGATCACGGCTCGCCGGTACCTGGAGCATCTCGTCGACGCGGGACGCGCGGCGCGGAGTCCGCAGTACGGGACGGTGGGGCGGCCGGAGTTGCAGTACCGGTGGGTCAAGGGGCAGTAGCACCGAACGGCCGCGTGCAGAGGACGACTTGGGCCGCGAGCCCGATCACCGCGAGCGCTTCGACGACGGACAGGACGAGGAGCCCGGCGGTGGCCTCGCCCGCGCCCCATTCGACTCCCAGGTGAAAACCCCGTCGTCCGGAGCGAGTTGAATGACCTGCGCCGGCCGACGCCCCCGACGAAGCCGACCGTGCCGAATACTCCGCACACACATTGACCTGACTAGACCACTCCACCTACGTTCACCAGGCACCCATCCCGCGCCCACCCCCACGTGAGCCCGCAGGAGGTCATGCCCGTGCGCCCCACCGCCGCCGCTCTGCTCCTCGCCCCCACCCTCATCGCCACCGCAGCCCTCACCGGCGCGTGCAGCAGCTCCGGGAGCGACCCGGACACCCTGAAGGTCTCCTTCAAGCAGTCCACGGACAACAACGTCAAGGTGATGGACACCTTCCTCGCGGACATCAAGAAGCAGTTCGAGAAGAAGTACCCGGGCAAGAAGGTCGAGTTCATCCCCATCAAGGCCCCGGACTCGGAGTACTACACCAAGGTCCAGCAGATGCTCCGCTCCCCCAAGACCGCCCCGGACCTGGTCTACGAGGACACCTTCCTCATCAACTCCGACATCACCAGCGGCTATTTGAAGCCCCTCGACGACTACCTCGCCAAGTGGCCGGACTGGAACCAGTTCATCGACACGGCGAAGACGGCGGCCAAGGGAGAGGACGGAAAGATCTACGGCGTCCCGGACGGCACCGACACCCGCGGCCTCTGGTTCGACAAGGGCGTCTTCGCCGAAGCAGGCCTCCCCGCCACCTGGCAGCCGACGACCTGGGACGACGTCCTCGAAGCCGCCCGCACGATCAAGAAGAAGGTCCCGGACGTCACGCCCCTCAACCTCTACACGGGCAAACCCGCGGGCGAGGCGGCGACGATGCAGACCTTCGAGATGCTGCTCTACGGCACCGGCGACGGAAAGACGGACCCCCTGTACGACCCGGCGTCCAAGAAGTGGATCGCCGGCGGCCAGGGATTCGAGGACGCCCTCGGCTTCGTGGAGACGGTGTACCGGGAGAAGCTGGGACCGGACGTCGCCACCGCCCTCGACCCCAACATCCAGACCATCGTCCGCGGCGACCTGCTCCCCAAGGGCAAGCTCGGCATCGCCCTCGACGGCTCCTGGCTCCCGCAGGACTGGCTGCCCGGCAGTGGCCACGAATGGCCGCAGTGGTCACGGGAGTTGGGCCTGGCCCACATGCCCACCCAGCACGGCCAGGCCCCCGGCAAGGTGAGCATGTCCGGCGGCTGGACGTGGGCGATCCCGGCCAAGGCGGCCAACCCCGGCCTCGCCTTCGACTTCATCAAGACCATGCAGACCAAGGCCAACGCCCAGAAGTGGTACATCGCCAACTCGGGCATCGCGGTCCGCAAGGACGTCGCGAGCGACCCTTCGTACGTCTCGGCCCAGCCCGGTATCAAGTTCTTCACGGACCTGGTCGCGAGCACGCACTACCGCCCGGCCTATCCGGCCTATCCGAAGGTGTCGACGGCCATCCAGGAGGCGATGGAGGGCGTGACGACCGGTGACGCGTCGGTGGCGGACGCGGCGAAGGGCTACGCCGAGGAACTGAAGTCGGCGACGGACGGCCAAGTGATCCAGAAATGAGCCCCCGCTCGCTGGTCCGCGCCTTCCCTCTCGCCCCCGCCGTGGTTCTCCTGCTCCTCTTCCTCGGCGGCCCGATCGCGTACTGCGCCTACATCGCCTTCACCGACCTCCAGCTCACCGGTCAGGCACAGGAGTCATTCGTAGGCTTCGACAACTTCCGTACGGCGTTCGGGGACGAGGCGTTCCGCAACGCCGTATGGCTGACGCTGGTCTTCACGGTCGTCTCGGCGTTGCTCGGCCAGAACACCCTGGGCCTGGCGCTGGCGTCCCTGATGCAACGCGCCTCGAAGCCGGTCCGCACCCTGACCGGCGCGACAGTGATCACGGCCTGGGTACTCCCGGAGGTGGTCGCGGGCTTCCTCCTCTACGCCTTCTTCCGCAAGGAAGGCACCCTGAACGCCATCCTCGGCTGGCTGCATCTCCCCACCCAGAACTGGCTGTTCACGCTCCCGATCCTGGCGGTGTCGTTCGCGAACGTCTGGCGCGGCACGGCGTTCTCGATGCTGGTGTACTCCGCCGCACTCAACGAGATCCCGAAGGAGATCACAGAAGCGGCCGAGGTCGACGGCGCGGGCGGCTGGCGCCGCCTCTGGCACATCACGCTCCCCATGATCCGCCGTTCCATCGGCACGAACCTGATGCTCATCACCCTCCAGACCCTGTCCGTCTTCGGCCTGATCTGGGTGATGACGAGAGGAGGGCCGAGCGGGAAGAGCCAGACGCTCCCTCTGTTCATGTACGAGGAGGCGTTCCAGAAGAGCATGATCGGCTACGGCACGGCGGTGGCGTTGCTGCTCCTGCTGGTGGGCGGTCTGTTCTCGATGGTCTACGTACGGCTGCTGCGGACGGAGGTCTGACACCATGGCTCCGACCCCGACATCCCGCACAACCAGCGGCGCCACCCGCCGCCTGGCCGCGGACGCGGGCCTCCTGGTCGCCACCGCCGCGTTCCTCCTCCCTCTCGCCTGGGTGCTGCTCTCCGCCCTGGACCCGGACGCGAACCTGAAGGTGAAGGTCCCCGACCGTCTGACCCTGGACAACTTCGACGCCATCCTGACGCCGGACATCACCTTCACCCCCCTCCTCAACAGCCTCCTCCTCTGCGGCGGCGGAACGGCGCTGACGGTGGTGTGCGCGGCGCTGGCCGCGTACCCCCTCTCCCGCTTCCGCTCCCGTCTGAACCGCCCCTTCCTCCTCACTGTCCTGTTCGCGACAAGCCTGCCGATCACGGCCGTCATGGTGCCGGTCTACGCGCTGTTCGTCCGCGTGAACCTCATCGACACCCTCCAGGGCACGATCTTCTTCTTCGCCGCCTCCCAACTCCCCTTCGCCATCTGGCTGATGAAGAACTTCATGGACGGCGTGCCGAAGGAGCTGGAGGAGGCGGCGTGGACGGACGGGGCGTCGTCGCTCCAGTCCCTGGTCCGGATCGTGCTGCCGCTGATGGGTCCGGGGCTGGCGGTGGTGACCGTCTTCTCGTTCGTGATGATGTGGGGGAACTTCTTCGTCCCCTTCATGCTGCTCCTCACCCCGGACCAGATGCCGGCGGCGGTGAGCATCAACGAGTTCTTCGGGAACCGGGGGATGGTGGCGTACGGGCAGTTGGCGGCGTTCTCGGTCATCTACTCGACGCCGGTGATCCTGCTGTACGTGCTGGTGGCTCGGCGGTTGGGCGGAGGGTTCGCGTTGGGGGGAGCCGTCAAGGGGTGAGTGGTGGGGCCGCTGCGGTCCGTGCCGCCACGCCCCGGTCCGGGGCCCCGGCACGGGTGAAGGCGTCCGCGGCGGTCAGGCAGCAGGAGGAGATGAGCACGGGCCAACTCGCCGCGTCGTGGTGGGACAGCGAAGCGGCGGGATTGCGCCGCAGGTTCTCTCCCTTCGCGCGGCCGATCGCCGTGTCGACCATGGCGTACGCGCCTTCGAGATCCGCCCGCACGGGCGAGGTCTGCGGCGTTCCGTCGTCCCCCACCGTCGCGAGGTACCGGAAGCCGGGGCCCGGCAGGCGCTGGCGAATATGCCCCTCTACCTTGCCGTTCCCTTCGCACACGGAGCCGTCACGCCTTTCGCCGGCCGCCGGACAGCCCTTCGGCGCCGGCCTCACCACCGCCCCCGCCCCGCAGACAGGCGCTCCCCGGACACCCGAACCCCTGGCCGAAACCGTACGTTCCTACAATCCGTGATCCTGGCCGAACAGACCGTAGTCACGACCGGCGGACACCCCTACGTTGTGCCCCGTGCGCCGACCCCCAGCTCTTCCGAACCAGCCAGGCCCTCCCTTCAACGCCCCCGCCGCCCGTCGCCTGCGGACCGCCCTCAACATGGGGCCCGAGCATGTCGCCTACGGCATGCGGGCCTCGTACGGGATGCCGTACGTGACCCCGGACCTCGTGATCGCCTGGGAGCGCGGCATGGTCTCCCCGACCAGCCCGGAGCTGACCGCCCTCGCGGGGGTGCTGTGGTGTTCCCCCGGTGAGCTCATCGGGCGGCCGCGGACCCTGCGCGAGCACCGCATCACCCGCGGCCTCGCTCCCGACGACGTCGCCCGCGTGCTGGGCCTGGAGATCCTCGCCTATCTGCGCATGGAGGAGAACAACGACTGGCGCGGCACCGACCGGCAGGCCGCCGCGCTCGCCGAGCTGCTGGAGCTCGACCTGCCGGACTTCATCACCGTCACCGGCCGCGAACCCCGCCTCGCCGAGCACCTGCGCAGCGCGGTCACCACCCGCTGGCAGGCCTACGTCCGTCCGGTCGGCAAGATCGTGCCCCTGGACCGGCGGCTCCTGGAGGACGCGCTCCAGGAACTGCACCGGCAGTACCAGGGGCAGATGGTGGCGACGCTCAGCTGGGGCAGCGGCGGCGACAACGGCGCGAGCGCGTCGGGCCAGGACTTCCTCGACCGGATCGTCGACAACTTCTGGACGAACGTCCAGGAGATCACCGGCTAGCCACCCGCACGAACACCAGAAAAAGACCCAGAAACAGGACCCAGAAACAGGACCCAGGAAAAGGATCTAGAAAAAGGACCCGGAAGAAAGGCCGGGTAGAAAGGCCGGGCGGAAAGGCCGGGCAGAAAGACCTGACAGGAAGGCCTAGAAGACCGACTCCGCCTCGTCCATCCGGTCCTTCGGCACCGTCTTCAGCTCGGTCACCGCCTCCGCCAGCGGCACCATCACGATGTCCGTCCCCCGCAGGGCCGTCATCCGCCCGAACTCACCCCGGTGCGCCGCCTCCACCGCGTGCCAGCCGAAGCGGGTCGCCAGCACGCGGTCGTACGCCGTCGGTACGCCGCCTCGCTGGACGTGCCCCAGGATGACCGGCTTGGACTCCTTGCCCAGCCGGCGCTCCAGCTCGTACGCGAGTGCCGTGCCGATGCCCTGGAAGCGCTCGTGGCCGAACTGGTCGATCTCGCCCTTGCCGTAGTCCATCGAGCCCTCGGCGGGGTGCGCACCCTCGGCCACGCAGATCACCGCGAACTTCTTGCCGCGCGAGAAGCGCTCCTCGACCATCTTGACCAGGTCGGCCGGGTCGAAGGGGCGCTCGGGCAGGCAGATGCCGTGCGCGCCCGCCGCCATCCCGGACTCCAGCGCGATCCAGCCCGCGTGCCGGCCCATGACCTCGACGACCATCACCCGCTGGTGGGACTCGGCGGTCGTCTTCAGGCGGTCCATCGCCTCCGTCGCGACCCCCACCGCCGTGTCGAAACCGAAGGTGCGGTCGGTGGAGGAGATGTCGTTGTCGATCGTCTTGGGGACGCCGACCACCGGCAGGCCCGCGTCGCCCAGCATCCGCGCCGCCGTCAGGGTGCCCTCGCCGCCGATCGGGATCAGCGCGTCGATGCCGAAGTCACGGGCGATGTCGGGCGCGTTCTCGCACGCCTCGCGCAGCCGGTCGCGCTCCAGACGGGACGAGCCGAGGATCGTGCCGCCGCGGGCCAGGATGCCGCTCACCGCGTCCAGGTCGAGGGTGCGGTAGTGGCCGTCGAGGAGGCCGGCGTAGCCGTCCTCGAAGCCGATGACCTCGTCGCCGTACTGCGTGACCGCTCGGTGCACGACCGACCGGATCACTGCGTTCAGGCCAGGGCAGTCGCCGCCTGCGGTGAGAACTCCGATGCGCATCGTGCTGTGTCTCCTGCTCGCTGTTGATACCGGTGAGCCGTGTCCGATTGTTCCACGTCCCACAGTGCGCTGCCGCACCCCGTCCTGACGGGCGCCTTATCCACCGTGCGGGGTATTGTCAAGGGGGTTCCGCTCACCCTGGTGGGCGATTTTTATGACAGCGACTTGTGTGACAGCGACGCCGAGCCCCAGCGATTGGAGAGCACGCGTGACCCGCAGCGTGTACGTGACCGGTATCGACCGCGGCGACGGCCGTCAGGTCGTCGAGCTGGGGGTCATGGAGCTCCTGACCCGGCAGGTCGACCGGGTGGGTGTGTTCCGGCCCCTCGTGCATCACAGCCCCGATCGCCTGTTCGAACTGCTGCGCGCCCGCTACCGGCTCTCCCAGGACCCGGCCACGGTCTACGGCATGGACTACCACGAGGCGTCCGCGCTCCAGGCCGAGAAGGGCACCGACGAGCTGGTCTCGACGCTCGTCGACCGGTTCCATCTCGTCGCGCGGGACTACGACGTCGTCCTCGTCCTCGGCACCGACTTCGCCGACACCCAGCTCCCGGACGAGCTCAACCTCAACGCCCGCCTCGCCAACGAGTTCGGCGCCTCGGTCATCCCGGTCGTGGGCGGCCGCAAGCAGCCCGCCGAGTCCGTGCTCGCCGAGACCCGCAACGCCTACCGCGCCTACGACGGCCTGGGCTGCGACGTCCTCGCGATGGTCACCAACCGGGTCGCCCGCGAGGACCGCGACCTCATAGCCGAGCGCCTCGACGCCTCCCGGCTGCCCGTGCCCTGCTATGTGCTGCCCGACGAGCCCGCCCTCGCCGCGCCGACCGTCTCCCAGGTCACCCACGCCCTCGACGCCCGGGTGCTCCTCGGCGACGACGCCGGACTCGCCCGGGACGCGCTGGACTTCGTGTTCGGCGGGGCGATGCTGCCGAACCTCCTCAAGGCCCTGACCCCGGGCTGCCTGGTCGTGACGCCGGGCGACCGGGCCGATCTGGTCGTCGGCTCGCTCGCCGCGCACAGCGCCGGCACCCCGCCGATCGCCGGCGTGCTGCTCACCCTGGACGAGGTGCCGAGCGACGACGTCCTGACCCTCGCCGCCCGCCTCGCCCCTGGCACCCCGGTGCTCTCGGTACCCGGCAACAGCTTCCCCACCGCCGAGCAACTCTTCTCCCTGGAAGGGAAGTTGAGCGCGGTCACGCCGCGCAAGGCGGAGACCGCGCTCGGCCTGTTCGAGCGGCACGTCGACACCGGCGACCTGCTGAAGCGGGTCTCCGCGCCGAGCAGCGACCGCGTCACGCCGATGATGTTCGAGCACAAGCTCCTGGAGCAGGCCCGGTCCGACAAGCGCCGGGTGGTGCTGCCCGAGGGCACCGAGGCCCGCGTCCTGCACGCCGCCGAGGTGCTGCTGCGCCGCGGGGTCTGCGAGCTCACCCTCCTCGGCCCCGAGGACCAGATCCGCAAGAAGGCCGCCGACCTCGGCATCGACCTGGGCGGCGCCCAGTTGATCGACCCCGCCACCTCCGAACTGCGCGACTCCTTCGCCGAGAAGTACGCCGGGTTCCGCGCCCACAAGGGCGTGACGGTGGAGCTGGCCTACGACGTCGTCAGCGACGTCAACTACTTCGGGACCCTGATGGTCCAGGAGGGGCTCGCGGACGGCATGGTGTCCGGCTCCGTGCACTCCACGGCGGCCACCATCCGCCCGGCCTTCGAGATCATCAAGACCAAACCGGACGCCGACATCGTCTCCTCGGTCTTCTTCATGTGCCTCGCCGACAAGGTGCTGGTCTACGGCGACTGCGCGGTCAACCCCGACCCGAACGCCGAGCAGCTGGCCGACATCGCCATCCAGTCGGCCGCGACCGCCGAGCAGTTCGGCGTGGAGCCGCGGATCGCGATGCTGTCGTACTCCACGGGCACCTCCGGCTCCGGCGCCGACGTCGACAAGGTGCGCGAGGCGACGGAACTGGTCCGGCTGCGCAGGCCGGATCTGAAGATCGAGGGACCCATCCAGTACGACGCCGCCGTGGAGCCGTCCGTCGCCGCCACCAAGCTGCCGGGCTCCGAAGTCGCCGGTCAGGCCAGCGTGTTGATCTTCCCCGACCTCAACACCGGCAACAACACCTACAAGGCCGTGCAGCGTTCGGCCGGCGCGATCGCGGTCGGTCCCGTGCTCCAGGGTCTGCGCAAGCCGGTCAACGACCTGTCCCGGGGTGCCCTCGTCCAGGACATCGTCAACACCGTCGCCATCACGGCGATCCAGGCCCAGTCCCCCGCCCCGTCCCCGATCGAGAAGGCCACCGCCCAGTGAGCTCGTCCCGCGTCCTCGTCCTCAACTCCGGCTCCTCGTCGGTGAAGTACCAGCTGCTCGACATGAGCGACAGCAGCCGGCTGGCCGTGGGGCTCGTCGAACGCATCGGCGAGGAGACCTCCCGGCTCAGGCACACGCACGTCGAGTCCGACGTCACCCGTGAGTGGAGCGGGCCGATCCGCGACCACGAGGCCGCGCTGAAGGCCGTGGCGGAGGAGCTGGCCCAGGACGGGCTCGGGCTCGACTCGCCCGAGCTGGCCGCCATCGGGCACCGGGTCGTGCACGGCGGGCAGACCTTCACCGCGCCGACCGTCGTCGACGACGCCGTGCTCGCCGAGATCGAACGGCTGATCCCGGTCGCCCCGCTGCACAACCCGGCCAACCTCACCGGCCTCCGCACCGCCCAGGCACTCCGTCCCGACCTGCCGCAGGTCGCCGTCTTCGACACCGCCTTCCACACGACGATGCCGGAGTCCGCCGCCCGCTACGCCATCGACACCGCGACCGCCGACGCGCACCGGGTGCGGCGCTACGGCTTCCACGGCACCTCGCACGCGTACGTGTCCCGGGCGACCGCGAAGCTGCTGGGCAAGGCGCCCGAGGACGTGAACGTCATCGTGCTGCACCTCGGCAACGGGGCGTCCGCCTCCGCCGTACGGGGCGGCCGGTGCGTGGACACCTCCATGGGGCTGACGCCTTTGGAGGGGCTCGTGATGGGTACGCGTTCCGGTGACCTGGACCCTGCCGTCATCTTCCATTTGGCACGGGTTGGCGGAATGTCCATCGACGAGATCGACACTCTTCTCAACAAGAAGAGCGGCCTGATCGGGCTGTGCGGCGACAACGACATGCGCGAGATCCGCCGCCGGGTGGACGAGGGTGACGAACAGGCGCAACTCGCCTTCGACATCTACATTCACCGATTGAAGAAGTACATCGGCGCCTATTACGCGGTGCTCGGCCGGGTGGACGCGGTCGCCTTCACAGCGGGAGTCGGCGAAAACGCGAGTCCGGTGCGGGAGGCTGCGGTGGCGGGCCTGGAGGAACTGGGCCTCGCGGTGGACGGCGGGCTGAACGCCGTACGGAGTGACCAGCCGCGGCTGATCTCGCCGGAGGACGCGCGCGTGGCCGTGGCCGTGGTGCCGACCGACGAGGAACTGGAGATCGCCACTCAGACTTACGCACTGGTCGAGAAGTAACGATATGCGGCGCCGCCGCGTGGGCAACTGAGCGAATAACGGAACAGCTGAGCAATTACACGCGAGTAACACGCCTGAGCGCCCGGCCGCCCATTTGTATCTTCCGCCAGACGGAATATTCCGTAGCGAAACAAACCGATAGGATCGCCCCATGCGCCGTTCGAAAATCGTCTGTACTCTCGGCCCCGCGGTCGACTCCCACGAAATGCTCGTGTCCCTGATCGAAGCCGGCATGAACGTGGCCCGCTTCAACTTCAGCCACGGCACGCACGCCGAGCACCAGGGGCGGTACGACCGCGTCCGTGCCGCGGCCAAGGAGACCGGCAAGGCCATCGGTGTCCTCGCCGACCTGCAGGGCCCGAAGATCCGCCTGGAGACCTTCGCCGAGGGCCCGGTCGAGCTGGAGCGTGGTGACGAGTTCGTCATCACCACCGAGGACGTCCCGGGTGACAAGTCCATCTGCGGGACGACCTACAAGGGCCTGCCGGGCGACGTCTCGCGCGGCGACCAGATCCTCATCAACGACGGCAACGTCGAGCTGAAGGTCCTGGACGTCGTGGGCCCGCGGGTCAAGACGATCGTCATCGAGGGCGGTGTCGTCTCCGACCACAAGGGCATCAACCTGCCCGGCGCGGCCGTGAACGTGCCCGCGCTGTCCGAGAAGGACGTCGAGGACCTCCGCTTCGCGCTGCGCATGGGCTGCGACATGGTCGCGCTGTCCTTCGTCCGGGACGCCCAGGACGTGCAGGACGTCCACAAGGTGATGGACGAGGAGGGCCGCCGGGTCCCCGTCATCGCCAAGGTGGAGAAGCCGCAGGCGGTGGCGAACATGGAGGACGTCGTGATGGCGTTCGACGCCGTGATGGTCGCCCGTGGTGACCTCGCCGTCGAGTACCCGCTCGAGAAGGTCCCGATGGTGCAGAAGCGGCTCATCGAGCTGTGCCGCCGCAACGCCAAGCCGGTGATCGTGGCGACCCAGATGATGGAGTCGATGATCACCAACTCCCGTCCCACCCGCGCCGAGGCCTCCGACGTGGCCAACGCCATCCTGGACGGCGCCGACGCGGTCATGCTCTCCGCCGAGTCCTCCGTGGGCGCGTACCCGATCGAGACCGTCAAGACGATGTCGAAGATCGTCCAGGCCGCCGAGCAGGAGCTGCTGGCCAAGGGCCTCCAGCCGCTGGTCCCGGGCAAGAAGCCGCGCACCCAGGGTGGTTCGGTCGCCCGCGCCGCCTGCGAGATCGCCGACTTCCTCGGCGGCAAGGGCCTGATCGCCTTCACCAAGTCCGGTGACACCGCCCGCCGTCTGAGCCGCTACCGCGCCGCCCAGCCGATCATCGCGTTCACCACCGACGAGGGCACCCGCAATCAGCTGACGCTCAGCTGGGGCGTGGAGTCGCACATCGTGCCGTTCGTCAACAGCACGGACGAGATGGTCGACCTGGTCGACTCCGAGGTCTCGAAGCTGGGCCGCTTCAACGACGGCGACATCGTCATCATCACCGCCGGCTCGCCCCCCGGCGTCCCGGGCACCACCAACATGGTCCGCGTCCACCACCTGGGCGGGGAGAACTGACCCCACAAGGGCTGGTACGACGCCGAGGGCGCCCCCTGGACCAGGGGGCGCCCTCGGCGCTTGTGCGGCTCCCGAACGGGCTTGCTGGGGCGCTCAGTCGATGTACTGATGCAGCCCGGGCACATGCAGGGTGCCACCGAACTGGCCGGCCTGCACGACCTTCACCTTGGTGAAGTAGATCAGCGGGATGTTCAGCGGCGGCGGGTTGTCCGGGTCGAAGGTGACCGGGATCAGGCCCAGCAGGTTGCCGGAGATGGACTCCGTGTACATCACCGTCTTGCCGTCGCGGATGGTCGACGTCGAGCCCTTGGCCGCCTGCACGTGGTAGGTCTTGCCGGACTGCTCGTCGTTGACCGTCTGGTGCAGGTCGCCGATGTCGGTGCCGTCGGAGATGACGTACTTCAGCACCTTCTTCTTGGTGCCGTTGGCCGTCCTCACCTCGACGATGCCCTTGTAGTCGGCGCCCTTCAGCAGCAGCGAGCTGGCGTTCAGGTACCAGGGGTCGTCGGGCAGCGGCACGGTGTTGTCGACACCGCCCTCCGCGTCCGTGGCGACCGGGCAGTCCTCGGCGTCCGTGGTGGAGCTCGCGGACGGCGACGGACTGGCCGTGGCCTCCTCGGCGGCCTTCTCGACCGACTCGGTGGTGTCCTCGGCCGCCTTGGCCGCCGCGTCGGTCGTGTCCTTCACGGTGTCCTCGACCGTGTCGGTGACCTTCTCGGTGGTGTCCTTGACCGTGTCCGTCGCGTCGCCCGCGGAGTCCCCGCTCGGGGATGCCGAGGCCGACGGCGTCGGGCTGGCGCTCGCGGACGGAGTCGCGCTCTCGCCGCCCGTGAAGATGCCGGTGATCGCGTCGCCGATCTGGTCCAGCACATTGCCGCTGCTCTCGGAGGCCGAGGGCGTGGGCGTGGCCGTGGAACCCGACTGCGCCTCGTTGGAGGCGGACGCGGACGGCGTGGGCGTGGCCTCGTCGTCGGAACCTGAATCCGACGAAGAGCCGCCGCCCGAGGAACCGGAGTCCGAGGAGCCGGAGCCGGAGTCCTTCGACGCGGAGGCCGACGGGGTCGGCGTCGCCTCGTCGGCGGAGTCGCTCGCGCTCGCGGACGGCGAGGCCGACGCGGACGCGCCGTCCTCCAGGGCCGCGACACAGTCCTTGTACTCGTCCGCCGTCAGGCTCTTCGCGGCGGGCTGGTCCTCGGCGTTGGCGAGCGTCGGCGTGAACCCCATCCCCATGAGGACCGCCGTCGGCATCGCCGCCAGGGCTATCGCCTTGCCCGCCGGCATGTGGAACCGGGTGAACAGCGGCTTCTTGGGTGCCGCGTGGCGCGGCCCGGTTCTCACACGGGACTCGTCCACATCAGTCCCGTGGGTCACCTCGTCAGCCGGCACTGTGCCTCCCGTTCGCCCCGTTCGCCGGGCTCGTTCCTGACAGATCGTTCGGCTCACCGATGTCGTACGCGTCCTTGGAGAGCGTGGGGACCGCGCCCTGCGGCGCATCGCTCTCTCCCGCGCCGGCCTCCGGGACCGGCTGCACCTCAAGCGCCTCGCCCGGCACCCACGCCACGGCCATCGCTCCGCCGACCAGGGCGAAGAGGAAGCCGATGAGGAAGCCGCCCAGGTTCGAGACCGGGATGGACACCAGGGCCAGCAGGATCGCCGCGACGCCCGCGAAGGTGCGGACGTGCTTCTGGAACCAGAGGCTGATGCCGAGGACGACCAGCAGTACGCCGATGATCAGGGATCCCGCGCCCGCGGTGGTGGCCATCGCCAGGGTCAGATGGCCGATCTGGAGATTTGCGTACGGGAAGTAAGCGATGGGGAGTCCGCCGAGCATGACGAACAGGCCGGCCCAGAACGGCCGGGTGCCCCGCCAGGCGCGGAACTTCCGCTTGGCGACCCGGAGGTAGTGCTCATCGTGGCCGGGTACGGCAGGAGTCTCGGCGCTCATGGAAAACAGCTCCCTGTCACGGCGTTGCTGTGGTGGTGAGTTGTGCTTCGTGCGGCCGCTTGTGGAGAAGGTGCGAACAGCCGCCGGAGAGTGGACGGGCGGGGGCGCCACCGGCTCCCCCGCCCGTCAGCGAGTGCTTAGTAGCACTCCTTGACACCCTTGGACAGCGACATCTTCAGGCCGCTGAGCTTGAAGGTTCCGGCGGTGGTCGCCCACGCCGTCTGCTTCACGTCGGTCAGGGTGACCGAGTCGGCCTGCTGGGCGAACCCGTACGGGTTCGCGGTGTCGCCCTTGGCGATACCCGGACCCTTGGCCGCGTCCTTGGCCGCCACGCCGATGTCGATGCCACGGAAGGTGGCGTCGGCGCTGAGGTCCTCGACGTCGATGTACAGGTTCTCGGCCTCGACCGGGGTGCTGCCACCGCCGGCCTTCAGGATGAGGCTGACGGAACCGAGCAGCGGGATGTCAGGGGTGACAACCGACTGGCACAGGTTCTTGATGGTCGCGGACTTGAAGGCCGAGACCGCGACCGGGTGGGCCGTCTTCTTGCCGTCGAGCGTGTAACCCGAGTCAATGGCTCCGTACTGGACGAAGCCGGTGCCGTCGAGCTGGTCGGTCGTCACCTTGAACGACTGACCCGACACGCTGAACGACGCGGCGAGAGCGCCCTGCGCGAGGGCGACACCTATCGCTGCCGTGGCGGCCACGCTGGGCACCATGACGACGGCGAACCGCTTCCATCTGGTCCCGCCACGCACCTGGGACTCCATATTTCCTCCTTCTCGGACGTACATCTCCTGACCCTGACTGCCCCTGTCGAACAAGACGGCTCAGCCGGGCAGGGATGGGAGAAGTGCTACGTCCTCGGGAAGGGGAGCGCCCGTGCTCGGAGGCGCCAACAGCGCCCGAATCACCGGCGATCACCCCCGAGCGACAACCACTGGTCGCGCCTGACGCACATCACGCACAACCTGGACAGGCTTCGCCGGGTGGGCGAAGACCCCCCTGTCCAAGAGCCGGCGCCACTGCCGCCGGCTCTGCTCGGTGGGGACCCAGGAGTTCCCGCGGGCCCGACCGGCTGTCGGGTAGTACGGGAATGGACCGAGCGTCGCCGATCGTGGTGCATTCTCGCCGCCCGCACAAGGGGCTTCGTTACTCGGTAGTAACGGCCGGATAACCGAACAACGACCCGCTGGTCTCGACCGACGACTCCCGGTAGCTCCGAGGGGGCGGACAAAGCCGTTTACGAATGGACAAAATCCGACAGAACAACGCCCAGAACTTACTTGCAGTAACAGCGGCCGCGATTACCAAGATTTGGTAAAGCGCGGCCGCAGTGACGTCTCGTCGGCAAATCTTTCACTCGGGCACCACATGCCCGGGCGTTTAGGGGCTGCTCAGAACAGGGACCCCGCCCCGGTCAGAACAGCGCCCGCGCGAGCGCCCGGCGCGCCGCGACCACCCGCGGGTCGTCCGGCCCGACGACCTCGAACAGTTCGAGAAGCCGCACACGTACGGCGTCCCGGTCGTCGCCGGCCGTGCGCTGCACGGTCTCGATCAGCCGCCCGAAGGCGTCCTCGACATGTCCGCCGACCAGATCCAGGTCGGCGGCGGCGACCTGGGCCGGCACGTCCGCCGGCTTCGCGGCGGCGTCCTGGCGCACCTGCTGCGGGTCCAGCCCCTGCACCCGGTGCAGCAACTCGGCCTGGGCGAGGCCGAGTTTGGCCTCGGTGTTGCCCGGGTCGTCGCTCAGCACGTTCTTGTACGCCTGGACGGCGCCGCCGAAGTCCCCCGCGTCCAGGGCCTGTACGGCGGCCTCCAGGAGCGCGTCGTAGGGCCCGGCGGGAACGGCCTGGGCGGCTTCCTGCGCGGCACCGGGCGCGGCGTCGGGGTCGACGGTGAGGCCGGTCAGGCCGAAGCGCTGCTCGGCGACCTGCACCAGCTGGTCGAGGGTCTGCTGGATCTGCTCCTTGCCGGCGGCGCCCTGGAAGAGCGGCAGGGCCTGCCCGGCGACGACGGCGAAGACGGCCGGGATGCCCTGCACCCCGAACTGCTGCATCAGCATCTGGTTGGCGTCGACGTCGATCTTGGCGAGGAGGAGACGGCCGTTGTACTCGACGACCAGCTGCTCCAGCACCGGGCTCAGCTGCTTGCAGGGCTCGCACCACTCGGCCCAGAAGTCGATGACGACGGGCACCTCGGTGGAGCGCTGCAGGACGTCACGCTCGAACCCGGCCTCGTCGACGTCGATGACGAGATCGGCGGGCGACACGGCCCCCGGGCCGCCGCCCTGCCGGGCCGCTTCGGCGCGCGCCTGCTCCGCCTTCGCCTTGGCCTCCTGGGCCGCCTTCACCGCGGCGAGGTCGACGACTCCGCTCATGGACATGTTCCGTGGCTGCATGCGTCTATCCTCCCCCGTTCGCGCGCGTAGGTGAAAAGCACGATGAAAGCTGGTCAGGCTCTGCACCGCTTCTGCAGTGTTCGACGCCGGGTCCCCACCCCACGCCAGTGGTTTCGCTACGAGTCGTAGCGTAATGGCACTCAGTGCCTCCTGGCGACCACTCCCCGGTGATCTCCCTCACGGCTTCACAGGAATCGCCGGTTATGGTCGGGGGATGCAGAGCCGCACTCCCGCCCCGCGCGCCACAGGACGCCCCCGTTCCGCCGCCGCGGACGCCGCGATCCTGGCGGCCACCCGTGAGGCGCTGGTGGAGCTGGGCTGGTCCAAGCTCACCCTGGGAGACGTGGCGGCGCGGGCCGCGGTTGCGAAGACGACGATCTACCGCCGCTGGCCGGGCAAGAACGAACTCGTCGTGGACGCGGTGGCGGAGCTCTTCGACGAACTGGAACTTCCCGACCTCGGCACGCTCGCCGCCGACATCGAGGGCGTGGTGCTCCAGTTCGCGGCGATCCTGGCCCGCCCGGAGGCGAAGAGCGGCCTCATGGCGGTCGTCGCGGAGTCGACCCGTGACGACGCGCTGCGCGAACGCATCCGGGCCTCGATCGTCGACCGCCAGAAGCGTCTGGTCCTGGAGGGCCGGGCACGCGCCCAGACCCGCGGCGAACTGCCCCCCGAGACGGACCCGGCGAACGCCTCCCGCACGGTCGACCTGATCTTCGACGTGGTGGCGGGCGCGGTGGTGCACCGCACCCTGGTGAGCGCGGAACCGGCGGACGAGGAGTGGGTACGGGGGTTCACGCGGGTGCTGCTGCTGGGGCTGGCCGGGGCGTCCGCGCCTGCGTGACACCCCGGCCGAGCCGTACCTCTCAGAACCCGGCCGGCTCCGTGTAGACCCCCCACTCGTCCCGCAGCACGCCGCAGATCTCACCCAGCGTCGCCTCGGCGCGCACGGCGTCGAGCATCGGCTCGATCATGTTGGCCCCGTTCCGCGCGGCGGTGAGCAGGGCGTCCAGCGCCCCCCGCACGGCGGCGTCGTCCCGCGCCGCCTTACGACCGCCCAGCGCCCGCACCTGCTCGCGCTCGACCTCGTGCGAGACGCGCAGGATCTCCAGGTCGCCGGTGACGGACCCGTGATGGACGTTGACGCCCACCACCCTCTTGTCCCCCTTCTCCAGGGCCTGCTGGTACTGGAACGCGGACTCGGCGATCTCCCCGGTGAACCAGCCGTCCTCGATCCCGCGCAGAATCCCGGAGGTGATGGGCCCGATGGGGTGCTTCCCGTCCGGGTGCGCCCGCAGCCCCCGCTCCTTGATCTGCTCGAAGATCCGCTCGGCGTCGGCCTCGATACGGTCGGTCAGCTGCTCGACGTACCACGAACCACCCAGCGGGTCGGCGACGTTGGCGACGCCGGTCTCCTCCATGAGGACCTGCTGGGTACGCAGCGCGATCTCGGCGGCCTGCTCGCTGGGGAGTGCGAGGGTCTCGTCGAGGGCGTTGGTGTGCAGGGAGTTGGTGCCGCCGAGCACGGCGGCGAGCGCCTCGACCGCGGTCCGCACGACGTTGTTGTACGGCTGCTGGGCGGTCAGCGAGACGCCGGCGGTCTGCGTGTGGAACCGCAGCCACTGGGCCTTCTCCGACTCGGCGCCGTACACGTCCCGCATCCAGCGCGCCCAGATCCGCCTGGCCGCACGGAACTTGGCGATCTCCTCGAAGAAATCGACGTGCGCGTCGAAGAAGAAGGAGAGGCCGGGGGCGAACACGTCCACGTCCAGCCCGCGCGAGAGCCCCAGCTCCACGTACCCGAACCCGTCGGCGAGGGTGTAGGCGAGCTCCTGAGCGGCGGTGGACCCCGCTTCCCGGATGTGGTACCCGGAGACGGAGAGCGGCTTGTAGGCGGGAATGCCCGCCGCGCAGTACTCCATCAGGTCCCCGATGAGCCGCAGATGGGGCTCGGGCTGGAAGAGCCACTCCTTCTGGGCGATGTACTCCTTGAAGATGTCGGTCTGGAGGGTCCCGTTGAGCACGCGGGGATCAACCCCTTGCCGCTCAGCGGCAACGAGATACATGCAGAAAACCGGAACCGCGGGCCCGCTGATGGTCATGGAGGTGGTGACGTCCCCGAGGGGGATGTCCTTGAACAGCACCTCCATGTCGGCGGCGGAGTCGATGGCGACCCCGCAGTGGCCGACCTCCCCGAGGGAGCGCGGGTCATCGGAGTCCCGCCCCATGAGGGTGGGCATGTCGAACGCGACGGACAGCCCGCCCCCGCCGTTGGCGAGGATCATCTTGTACCGCTCGTTGGTCTGCTCGGCGTTCCCGAACCCGGCGAACTGCCGGATGGTCCACGTCCGCCCCCGGTACCCGGTCGGATAGAGCCCCCGGGTGAAGGGAAACTCCCCCGGCCACCCGATCCGCTCGAACCCCTCGTACCGGTCCCCCGCCCGAGGCCCGTACACCGGCTCCACGGCATCCCCGGACAAGGTGGTGAAGTCGGCCTCCCGCTTACGAGAGGCGTCATACCGGGCCTGCCACCGTCGGCGGCCCTCTTCGATGGCGTCAGCGTCCATGCTTCGAATTTACTAGGACGTCCTAGTAAATGTCGATGGTCAACCGCCGCGAGCCCTCGGGAGAAACTCTCGCGGCGGTGGAGTTACGCCTTCGCGACGGCCGCGCCGTCCTCGGCGACCTGGGCCTCCAGCTCGTGCGTGACCTTGCGCTCCACGAAGAAGGCGGCCGTGGGAATCGTTCCTGCAAGCAGGACCCAGAGCTGCTTCTTGACCGGCCACTTGGCCTTGGAGCCCAGGTCGAAGGCGAAGACCAGGTAGATGACGTACAGCCAGCCGTGGGCGATGCCGACGACACTGGTGAAGCTGTCCGCGCCGTCCATCTTGAACAGGTACTTGGCGATGACGCCCAGGGTCAGCAGGACGAGCAGCACGCCGGTGACATAGGCCATGACGCGGTAGCGGGTCAGCACGCTCTTCTTCATGCGTTCGAGCGTAACCGCCGGTTCCGGGAGATCTTGGCCCGGGTCAGTCCTCGTCGAAGTCGTTCGCCGCCACCCGCAGGGGTCGCAGCATCGCGAAGATCTCGCCGCACTCCTCCGCGTCGTACACCCCGAGCCCGAAGTCCATGGCCATCAGGTCGCGGGTCGCGGCCTCGACGACCTCGCGGCCCTTGTCCGTGATGACGGCGAGGGTGCCGCGGCCGTCGTTGGGGTTGGGCTTCTTGTCGACCAGGCCCGACTTGACCAGGCGGTCGACCGTGTTCGTGACCGACGTGGGGTGCACCATCAGGCGCTCGCCGATCTTGGACATGGTCAGCTCGCCGGCCTTGGAGAAGGTGAGCAGGACCAGGGCCTCGTAGCGCGCGAACGTCAGTCCGTAGGGCTTGACCACCGCGTCGACCTCGGCGAGGAGGATCTGATGGGCGCGCATGATCGACGTGATCGCGGCCATCGACGGCACGTTTCCCCAGCGCTGCTTCCAGAGTTCGTCGGCGCGGGCGATGGGATCGAAGGGAAGACTGAGGGGCTTCGGCACGGCACCGACCTTACCGGCCAGTCACATGCTGGTCAGCACTGTCTTGGCATTCGGTCCGCCCCTGCCCCGGCCCCACCCGGTCCGCCCCGCCCCGGCTCACGCCGTCCGCCGGGCCTCCGCCGCCAGCAACGCGCAGCACACCGCCCCCACCACCCCGGCCCCCGTGACCGTCCACGCCACCCCCGCGAACTCCGCCGCGACCCCCGCCAGCGCCATCCCCATCCCCTGGATCGTCATCAGCCCGGCCGTGAGCAGCGTCATCGCCCGGCCGCGCAGCGCCTCGGGGACGGCCCGTACGAACCACTGGTCCAGGCCCAGCGTGTACGCCGACCCCGCCCCGGAGACGAAGAGAAGGAGCAGCGAGACCGGCAGCCCCGGGTGCAGGGCGTAGCCGAGGTACGGCAGGAGCGTCGCGCACACCAGCGGGAGCGCGATCCGTTCCCGCGCCGCGGGCCGCAGGCGCGCGCCCGCCCACAGCTCCCCGGCGATCGTCCCCACCGGCAGCGCGCACATCAGCAGCCCGAGACCCACCGAACCGGCGCCCAGGTCGTCCGCGTACGGCGCCGCCAGCGCCTCCGGCACCACCGCGAACATCGGCGGCAGCCAGAACAGCAGCAGCAGGACCCTGACCCTGCGGTCCGCCAGCACCTGCCGCGCGCCCTTCAGGGAGTCCGTCACCAGCGTCCCCCCGCCCGCCGACGCCGCCCGCGCGGGCCGCCGCCGGGTGCCGAGACGCAGCACCGCCGCCGAGGCGCAGAAGGTCGCCACGGTGACCAGCAGGGCGTGACGCGGGGACACGGCTGTCAGCAGCAGGCCGCCGACGCCGTACCCGGCGAGCAGCGCCCCCTGCGAGACGATCCGCAGCAGTGAGCGGCCCAGCACGAACAGGTCGCCGTCGCCCAGGATGTCGGCGAGCGTGGCCATCCGTGTCCCGCCGAACACCGGCGACACGACAGCCAGCGCGCAGCGCAGCGCGAGCAGCACCGCGATGTGGGCGCCCGGCAGCGTCATCGGCAGCACGCAGGCCGCGCACACCAGGTCGCACAGCACCAGCACCCGCCGGGCCGGGAAGCGGTCGGCGATCCCCGCGAGCAGGGTGCCGCCGACGACGTAGGGCAGGAAGCCGAGGGCGAAGGCGAGCGCGCTCAGCAGGGGGGAGCCGGTGAGGTCGTAGACGAGGACGGACAGCGAGATCTCGGCGACCACCACGCCGAGGAGCGAGAGCAGGTGCGCCGTGAAGACCGCGCGGAATTCCCTTACGGCGAAGACGCGGGCGTAGCCGGTCGGTGCGGCGGTCGAGGTGTCCGTCATGCCGGGCAGCGTGCCGGAGCCGACGACGGCGTCCTAGAGTTTCGGCACCAGCCGAATCTTCCGCGCCGAAGGGACAGGTATGCCGTCGCGACTTCACTTCGGCGAGGAGGACTTCCTCCGCTGCCGCTTCGCCGTGTCGCCGCTGTGGGAGACGCAGGACGCGGTCCGCACCCTCAAGCGGCCGGACCGGCAGGGCTATCACGTGCCCTGGCTGCGGCGCATCCGTGCCGCCGCCGTCGAACTGGACCTCACCCCGCTCTGGCTGCTGATGCCGCGCCGCGGCCACTCCCCCGACTGGCTGTGCCCGCCGCCGGGCGGTGCGGCGGCCACCTTCGAGGAGGAGATCGCGGCGGTCCGCGCCGCCGATCCCGAGGCGGCCCGCGAGGACACCGCCAAGTCCCTCGCCGACACCCCGGGCGCGCTGGACTCGGCGTACGGGCGGGCCTGGCTGGCCGATCCGGCGCGGATGGTCCGGGAACTGGCGGACGCCATGGAGGAGGCCTGGCACCGGCTCATCGAGCCGGACTGGCCCCGGCTGCGGGCCCTGCTGGAGGCGGACGTGGCGTTCCACTCGCGGCGGCTGGCCGAGGTGGGGCTCGGCGGGCTGCTGCCGGAGATCAACCGGCGCTGCGGCTGGGAGGCGGGAACGCTGACCGTCGAGAGCAACGGCCATCACGAGCGGCGGCTGGCGGGGCGGGGGCTGGTGCTCATGCCCAGCGTCTTCGTGTGGCCGGACGTGGTCAGCGGCTTCGATCCGCCGTGGCAGCCGATGCTGGTGTATCCGGCGCGCGGCATCGGCGGCCTGTGGACCGCGTCCGCCGACCGCACCGACGACGTGCTCGTACGGCTCCTCGGGCGCGGCCGGGCCGCCGTCCTCGCCGCCCTCGACGAACCCGCCGCCACCACCGCCCTCGCCCACCGGCTGGGGCTCGCCCCCTCCTCCGTCTCCGCGCATCTGACGGTCCTGCGCGAGTCGGGGCTGCTGACCTCGCGGCGCTACGGCCATCAGGTGCTGTACGAGCGGACTCCGCTGGGGATCGCGCTGGCGTCCGCGGGGCCCGGTGTCGCATCCGGCTCGGACATATGACCCATGTCACGATGGGTGACCAATCGTCACTTCAGGTCACTCTCGCGCAAGGGAGCAGCATGTCCCGGCTGACCCACACCCTCGCCGCCCTCACCACCCTCGCCGCCCTCGGGCTCGCCGCCGGCTGCTCGTCCGCCTCCGACGTCGGGGAGGCCTCCGTCGCGGGCGCGGCCAGCGGGAACGCGAGCCCGGACCCCGACTCGCCGTTCTGGGTCGACCCGGCCAGTCCGGCCGCCGAGCAGATCGAGCTGTGGCGGCGGGAGGGCCGTACGGCGGACGCGGCGCTGCTCCAGAAGATCGCCGACCAGCCCGTCGCGCTGTGGCCGGCCGGTGAGATCGACCCCGGCCCGACCGTGCGGACGGCGACGGCGGCGGCGAAGGCCGAGGACCGCACCGCGCTCTTCGTGGCGTACAACATCCCGCACCGGGACTGCGGCCAGCACTCGGCGGGCGGGGCGGCGGACGCTGCGGCCTACCGGGACTGGATGGGGAAGTTCGCCGACGCCCTCGGCGATGCCAGGGCCCTGGTCGTGCTGGAGCCGGACGCGGTCGCGCACATCGTGGACGGCTGCACGCCCGGTGAGTACCACGCGGAGCGCGAGCAGTTGCTGGGCGAGGCGATCGACCGGCTGAAGCAGCAGCCGAACACCAAGGTGTACCTCGACGCGGGCAACCCGTCCTGGATCAGGGACCCCTGGAAGCTGGTCGAACCGCTGAAGCGGGCCGGCGTGGAGAGGGCCGACGGCTTCTCGCTCAACGTCTCCAACTTCCAGACGGACGACGTCACCAAGAAGTACGGCCTCCGCCTGTCCCGGGACCTCGGCGGCAAGCACTTCGTCATCGACTCCAGCCGCAACGGCAACGGGCCGCTGCCGGGGGCGTGGTGCAACCCGCCCGGCAGGGCCCTGGGCACCCGGCCGACCACGAAGACCGGCGAGCCCGCCCTCGACGCCTATCTCTGGGTCAAGCGGCCCGGCGAGTCGGACGGCACCTGCGAGGGCGGTCCGGACGCCGGGCAGTGGTGGCCGGAGTACGCCCTGGGGCTGGCCCGCAACTCCCAGGGCTAGTACGTCACTTGACCTGGATCCACTTCGCTTCCGACGGGGTGCCGTCCGCGTCCGTCACGAACAGCATGTACCAGCCCGGCGGGACCAGGGTCGGGTCCTTCGGCACCTCGACCGTCACCGAGTGCGCGTCCTTGGTCAGGCCCAGTTCGATGGACCGCTGCTCGACGTCGGTGGTGTGGGTGACCGCGCTCGGCCGCATCAGCCGGGCCTTGACGATCCGGTCGGGGTGGTCGGTGCGGTAGGTGGCCCGGCGGTCCTCGGGGAGGACCTCCGCGCCGTCCTGCAGTACGGGCCTGTCGGCGCCGGCCCTGTGCAGGGCGGGCGGCGTGAAGACCTCCATGCGCTGCTCGAAGTGGCCCAGCTTGGTGTTCTGCTGATCGTCGAAGAGCGGGTCGGAGCCGAAGGTGGCGACCCGGCCGTCGGGCAGCAGCAGCGCCTCCGAGTGGTAGTTGCGGCCGACCGTCGGGGACGCGGCCTCGTGGAAGACGTTGTCCTTGGGGTCGTAGAACTGGGCCTTGAGGATGTTGCTGGCGCTGCGGCCGCGGTAGTCCTCGGAGCCGTTGGAGGTGAACACGGTGTCGTCCGGCATGATCACGCTGTTCAGGTAGCGGGTGCCCTGCGGGAGGTTGGGGCCGTCCTTGAAGACGGGGTTGTCCTCCTTCAGGTCGACGACCGCCGTGCGCGGGGTCGACTTCTTGGACTCGCCGACGCCTCCGCCGCCGAGGATCATCACCTTCTGGTCCTGTGCGGGCGGCAGCAGCAGGGAGGCCGAGGTCTCCGTCTCGTCGGCGTCGCGCAGGCCCGGGACCTTCTGGAAGGTGTTGGTCTTCAGGTCCCACAGGCCGGGCTCGCGGCCCTTGTCGGCGGGGCCGTACCCGGCGTTGGAGGCCGGGTAGAACAGCTTGCCGCCCTTGGTGAGGAAGAGCGCGGGGTAGGTCGGGAAGTACCGTTTGGGGCCGCGCGACCACTTCTTGGTCTTCGGGTCGTAGATCTCGTTGTCACCGGGGTCGATCACGCCGACGTCGTCGAGGCCGGAGACGGCGAGGACCCGGCCGTCGTCGAGGCCGACCAGGGTCGGGTACCAACGGGCCTTGTCCATCGGGTCGACGGGGATGTACCGCTCGGCGACCGGGTCGAACTCGTAGGCGGCGCGGATGCCCTGGAAGTCCTGCTTGTCGAGGGTGATCTTCTCCGAGAGGCCGTAGACGTTGTCGGCGTCCTTGCCGGTCAGGCCGACGACCTCGTACTGGGCCTGCTTCTCGGTGACCGACATCGCGCCCTTCTCCACGGCCTCCACGAAGACCCGGGCCTCGGACGCCGTCACCCTCGTCTGCCAGGGCTGCATCACGCCGCGGGCGTTGTAGGTGATCTTGAACTTCTTCTTCGCCTTCGGGACGGTGACGTCGAACTTGGTGACGTACTCGACCCCGGCGGGTGAGCGGAAGCGGGTGCCCTTCTTCAGGACCATCGCCTTGTCGGGGTTCTCGTTCTTCACCCGCATCCCGCCGCCGGCCCGGTCGATCTCGCCGTCGAGGAGTTCGTAGCGGGCGGTGCCACCGGCCACCAGCAGGCGGCCGTCGGGGAGTTGGGCGTGGCCGGAGCAGAAGAAGTCGTCCGGGGTGGGGATCTTCTTGAAGGTGTCGTCCTTCGGGTCCCACAGGATCGTGTCGAACGACCCCTCGTCGAATTTCTTCTGCTCGTTGCCGGAGCCCGCGACGATGAGCACCTTGCCGGTGTGCAGCAGGGCCGCGTGGATGGCGTTGGTGCGGTACTCCTCCGGGATGTCGACGGTCGCCCAACTCCCGTACTTCGCCTGGTACTCGGGCTGCGCGATCTTGTACGCGTCGTACTGCTTCCCGGCGAAGTCCAGCGCGGCCGGGGCGTTGAGGCCGGCGAGGATGGCGATGCCGCCGATGCCGAGAACGGTCTTCTTGGTCTTCTGGGACGGCTGGTAGGCCATGGCCTAGTTGCCTCCTGTCGTGGTGCTGGAGGTGGTGGCGAGGGCGGGTTCGGCGCCGTCGACGACCCGGGCGGTCGCGTGCAGCGACTGCCGCTCCCGGCGCTCCTTGAGGAGCGTGGCCGCCCAGATCCCCACCGGGGCCAGCGATATGACCATCGCGAGGACCGCCCAGGTGCGCATGGCCACATGGGTGTGGTCGAGGACGACCGAGGCGGCCAGCGAGGTGGCGAGGAGGGCCGCCCAGAAGAGGTGGATACGGAAGGTGAGCAGCCGGTCAGGGCTGGCGTCCCCGCCCTTGGGGGTGACGACGAAGCGGCTGGGCCGGCGGATCAGCGCCTCACCGAAGGACTTGAGGTAGATGGGCGCCGAGAGGGCCGACATCGCCATCCCGGCCAGGCCTCCCGAGCCCTCGGGCTCGTGCGGGGAGACGTTGTGCCGGCGGTTCCACAGGTACAGGCCGATCTGGAGGGCGGCGGCGTCGCTGTAGAGCATCAGCCAGACGGAGGCGGCGACCTGGGTGCCGGAGGCGCCGAACCAGAGGAAGAGGAAGCAGCTCAGGATGCCGAGGAACCAGTTGACGGCCGTCATCGGGTAGTAGACCAGCATCAGCGTGTAGGAGAACAGCCGCCCGGGAGGCATGGTGAACGGCGCCTTCCAGTACTGCTTGAACAGCGTCTCGTACGTCCCCCGCGACCAGCGCATCTGCTGGGTGAAGAAGTCCGTCCAGGAGGCCGGCCCCTCACCCACGGCGAGCACGTCGGGGGTGTAGACGGAACGCCAGTGGTGGCGGGTCCTCGGGTTGCGGTGCCGGTGCAGTTCGAAGCCGGTGGCCATGTCCTCGGTGATGGAGTCGTACAGCCCGCCGATCTGCTTGACGGCCGCGATCCGTACGACGTTGTTGGTGCCGACGAACATCGGTGAGCGGTAGCGGTTGCCGGCCCGCTGGATCAGCGCGTGGAAGAGGAACTGCTGCGACTCGGCGGCCTTGGTGACGGGGTTGTGGTAGTTGCCGTACACCTGCGGTCCGACGACGAAGGCGACGTCCGGGTCCCGGAAGTAACCCATCATCCGTTCCAGGAAGTTGGGCACCGGGACGTGGTCGGTGTCGACCGAGGCGAAGAAGTCGTAGTCGTCGCCGTGCCGGGCGATCCACGCGTTGTAGTTGCCGTGCTTGGTGCGGGCCTTGTGGGCGCCCTTGGGGCGGTTCCACTCCGGGACGCCGTGCCGGGTGAAGTGCCGCACGCCGAGCTCCGCGCACAGGGCCTTCGCCTGTGCGTCGTCCCCTTCGTCGAGAAGCCAGACGTCGAGCGGGCCGGTGTGGGTGACCCGCACGGCGCCTTCGAGGGTGGCGCGGACCATCGAGAGGGGTTCCTTGCCCGGGACGTACGTCGTGAGGAAGGCGACGCGGGTGCCGGGTTCGGGGGTGACGGGGACGGGGTCGCGGGCGACGAGGGTCGCGTGTGCCACGGAGGCGACGTTGACGACCATGAACAGCTCGATGAGCCCGATGGCTACGAGCATCGCGATGTCGAGCCCGACCATCCACTCGTCGCCGCCCTCGCGCTCGACCCAGTGGGTCGGCCAGACCAGGTAGACCAGCAGGACGCCGGTGAGCAGGGGCGCGAGGGTCATCAGGACGATGGCGCGTATTCGGTGGGGCTCGCGGGAGAGGAGCGAGGTGTACTGCACCTGGTACGACGTGCCCGACGGCTCGGTGAGCGGCCCGGCGAGTCGGCTGTAGGTGTCGTAGTCGTAGCCCTCCGGCCGCACAGCGCCCTCCAGTGATTGAAACGCCCGATATGCCCGATATGCACACAAAAGTGGAGTTTCTCGGGCGTGTCGAACTGGGAGGGTCCAGCCGGGCGACCCGTGCGGTCAGAGGCGCGGGGCCCCGGTCACGGACATCACCAGCGAGTACAGCGAGGTGGTGGCGGCGATGAACAGGCGGTTGTTCCGCGGGCCGCCGAAGGCGATGTTGGCGACCGGCTCGGGCACCCGCAGCCGGCCGATGAGGGTGCCGTCGGGGTCGTAGCAGTGGACCCCGTCGGCGAGGGCGGCGGCCCACAGGCGGCCCTGGTCGTCGAGGCGGATGTTGTCGAAGTGCACGCCCCCGCGGGCCTCGGCGAAGACCTTGCCGCCGGTGAGCGTGCCGTCGTCACGGACGTCGTAGACGTGGATGCGGGCGGCCCGCGAGTCGGAGACGTACAGCCGCCGCTCGTCCGGGGACAGGATGACGCCGTTGGGGCCGTCGAAGCCCTCGGCGGCGAGGTGCACCTCCCCCGTCACCGGGTCGATCCGGTAGACGTTGCACGCGCCGATCTCGGACTCGGCGCGATGCCCCTCGTAGTCGGTGAGGATGCCGAAGTCCGGGTCGGAGAACCAGATCGTGCCGTCGGAGCGCACGACCGAGTCGTTCGGGGAGTTGAGCCGCCTGCCGGCCCAGTGCGTGGCCAGGACGGTGACCGTGCCGTCGGCCTCGGTGCGGGTGACCCGGCGGTTGCCCTGCTCGCACGTCACCAACCGGCCCTGCCGGTCGAGGGTGTTGCCGTTGCTGTGTCCGGCCGGGGCGCGGAACACCCCGACGCCGCCGGTGGCCTCGTCCCAGCGCAGGATGCGGTCGTTGGGGATGTCGCTCCAGATCAGCTGCCGCCACGCGGGCAGATACAGCGGCCCCTCGGCCCAGCGGCAGCCGTCGTGCAGCACCTCCAGCCTGCTGTCGCCGAGCGTGCAACGCCCGGTGCGGAAGCGGTCGTCCAGGATCTCGTACAGGCCGTCGGTGGACATGGGGTCCTCTCGGATCGGGGCGTCCTGCGGGTCGGGGCGTCCTGCGGGTCGTCAACGCCGGTTCGTGCGCCGCAGATGATGCCGTACCGCACGCTGGGCCACCGGGCCCAGTTCCTCCAACGCGGCGACCAGAGCGCCCAGTTGCTCCAGCGCGTCCAGCGCGGCCGTCGCACCCGGCAGGTCCACGCCCTCGTACAGCTCGATGCCCACGAAGGACGCGGCGACCGCCTTCGCCAGCCCCGCAGGGTCGGTGAACTCCTCGAACGGGGTGCCCGCGAGCACCCTTCGGAGGACCTTCTCGATCTCGATGATCCACGACTCCAGGCCGGCCGCGGTGGCCGTCGCGAGGCTCTCGTGGGTCTGGGCGCCGGCCAACAGCTGCCCGAGGAGGGCGACATGGCCGCCGGAGCGCTCCTCCTCATGGATCTGCCGCCCCACCACGAGGAGCTCGGAGAGCGAGGTGACCTGGTCGAAGCGCGGGCGGTAGCGGGACACGGCCTGCTCGGCGCCGTACCGGCAGGCCGCCGCGAGGAGTTCGTCGACCGAGCCGAAGTGGTAGAAGACCAGGGCCTGATTGACGCCCGCGGCGGAGGCGATCGTGCGGGCCGACGCCTTCGCGATGCCCTGGTCGACGAGGGTCCGCAGGGCGCCCTCCAGCAGCTTGGTCTTGGTCTCCTGCGCCTTCGCGGTCTCGGGGCTCACGCGCGCGACTCCTCGCGGACCGGACGCAGGCCGGGACGGACACCGCAGGACCGGATGTCGCTGTACGTCGCCCGGAAGGAACCCTCGTAGCCGAAGAGGGGCCCGAAGTACTTGTTGACGACCCTGACCCGGATGCGGAAGCGGCCCGAGTGGTCGTCGTAGGACTCACGGACCTCCGCCGTGGCGCCGATCAGCTCGGGCACCCGGACGTCCACCACGCCCTCCCGGAAGCGGTGTTCGCCGGAACGGATGAGCAGGGAGCCGTCGGGCTCGGCGTGGAAGTGGAGGTCGCTGGCGAGGTGCTGGTGGGTGCCGAGGTAGTCGAGGACGCGGTCGCCCTTGGGGCTCAGGACCATCTGGGCGTCGAAGCGGCGGGGGCGGCCGGGCAGGTCGAAGGTGCGCACGAAGGTCACCGTCTCACGGCCGTGGGTGTCGGTGTACGGCACGTTCTCGATGACGAAGGGGACGTTGCGGCCGGTGCGCGGGACGAGGATGTTCCGGGTGGTGCCGAGCGCGAGGAACGGCTTGACGAACGCCCCGCCGTGCCAGATGCGGTCCATGACCCCCCGGCCGGTACAGGCCTCACCACTCGCCAGCCCCACCGAGAAGCGGCGCTGGAGCTGAGGGTGGAGGTCATCGAAGGCCGGGCCCATCACGGTACGGAAGATGGAGGCCGGGGCGGGCCTTCCGGAGGGGGTGGGATTTCCGGAGGGGGCGGGGTGCCCGGTCGCCGTCAGGTCGCCGGAGCAGGCGGAGTGCCCGGTCTCCGTCAGGTCGCCGGAAGGCTCGGGGCGCGTGGTCATCGCTGGTTCTCCAGGGTGCTCAGGAGCCGGGGTGCGTGGACGCGGGTGGCGGGGCGGCGCAGGCAGCGGCGGGCGGCCGGGGTGCCGGGCAGGGGCGGGGCGAGCAGGGCCAGCGCGAAGGCGACCAGGGTGAGCGTGGGCATCCAGTAGAAGAAGAGCGGCGCGAGCGGCCCGGTCAGCCGCAGCAGGCTGCCGAACCCGAAGCCCGTGCACGCGAAGACCATCACCAGCGCCCGCCCCGCCATCTCCAGCAGCCAGTTCGCCCGCGCCCGCTCCGGTGTGATCCCGCGCTCCAGCCACAGCCGGAGCCGGTCGAAGGACCAGGCCGTCGCCCACCCCATGAGCGGTCGGAACAGCAGCCGGTCGGCGCACGTGCCGAAGGCGCCCCAGCGGGGCCGGTAGTCGTAGCCGGTCAGGAAGCGGACTCCGTCGCCGTCCGGGACGTAGCGCCAGTAGCCGCTGCCCTCGGCGAGGAGGGACAGCGGGTGCGGGGAGGAGAAGCGGAGGGCGGAGGTGCGCGTACCGTCGGGCCGCTCCTTCTCGCCGGCGGAGACCCCGGTCCCGGCGACGGTGAGGAAGGGCAGCACGCGCGTGGCGTACCGGAAGCGCTGCGGCTCCCCGTCCGCGCGCGGGAGGTAGTCGATCTCGGTGAAGCGCAGGTCCCAGCGCTGGTGCTCGGACGGCTGCTGTGTGCGGGACCACACGTCGTCGAGATCGGCGCGGATGTGCGCCTCTATGTAGAGGCTGTTGTGACCCATCTGATTCCCCCAGGTCAGCCCATCGTTTGAGCGACTGCTCAAACTCTCAGCTCCAGAAAGTACACCTCTTTGAGCGATCGCTCAAACACACGGCACGAGAAAACCCCGGCCCGCGCGGGCCGGGGTTCACCGGAATACGGAACGGCGCGTCTACTCGGCGAGGTGCCGCTCGACCGTCTCCACCTTGGAGGTCAGTCCGTCGGTGACGCCGGGACGGATGTCCGCCTTGAGGACCAGGGACACACGCGGCGCGCGGGCCTCGACGGCGGCGACGGCACGCTTCACCACGTCCATCACCTCGTCCCACTCCCCCTCGATCGAGGTGAACATCGCGTCGGTGCGGTTCGGCAGACCGGACTCGCGCACGACCCGGACGGCGTCGGCGACGTACTCCCCCACGTCCTCGCCGACCCCCAGCGGCGTCACGGAGAAGGCGACGATCACGAGGTCTTCACCGCCTGCTCCTGACGCGCGCGGGAGGCGATGACCGCGTCCTCGGCCTCGCGCCGGAGCTTGCGCTCCGCGAAGAAGCCGCCGGTGGGCAGGACCGAGAGGACGAAGTAGAGGGCGGCGGTGCCGAGGGGCCACTTCGCGCGGTTCCAGGCGTCCGCCCAGAAGACCACGTACAGGACGAAGAGAACGCCGTGCACCATGCCCATGACCGGGACCGCGTTGAAGTCGGTGGTCCGCTTCAGCACCGAGCAGACGAGCAGAAGCAGGAAGGACACCGCCTCCGGGGCGGAGACGAGGCGGAGGCGGCGGAGGGCGCTGGCGGTCTTGATGTCCACGGGTCACCTTCGGTGGGAGTTGCGTCGAGAGGGGGCCTGCCGGTTTGTGAACACATGCACAAACGTTCGTCCATTGTGGCAAACGGCTGAGCGGAGGCAGGCTCGGGGGGTCCGCGGAGACACTGAGGAGTGGGTGTGCGGTTCGTCTTCTTCATGACCCTGCCGGGCCTTGTGGTGCTGCTCACCGTGCCGGCCTTAGTCGACCAGCTGTTGCTGCGGGCCGGCCGGTCGGGGGCGCCGCCCTGGCGGAACGCGGGGCGGATCCGCGTTCGGGGTGCGCGCGGCTGATCCCCCTAGGGGCCCGATCAGGGTCCGTCTCCACCCACGGGCCCTGTCGGCAATGCCTTGCCGCGGGCTACCTTCGCAGCGTGGCGATGTTCCGACTTCAAGGCAGCAAGGTGCTCGCCGTCGAGATGACCGGGGACGCCGTGAAGGCGAAGAACGGCTCGATGGTCGCGTACGACGGACAGATGGCGTTCAAGAAGCTCAGCGGTGGCGGTGAGGGCATCCGGGGGATGGTGACCCGGCGGATCACCGGTGAGCAGATGACGGTGATGGAGGTGAGGGGGCAGGGGACCTGCTGGTTCGCCGACCGCGCCTCCGAGATCAATCTCGTCGCGCTCCAGGGGGACACGTTGTACGTCGAGTCCAGCAACCTGCTGGCGACCGACAGCGGCCTGCGGACGGGGACCAGCTTCACCGGGCTGCGCGGCGCCTCGCAGGGCAACGGACTGTTCACGACGACGGTCGAGGGCCACGGCCAGGCCGCGATCACCTCGGACGGACCGGCCGTGGTGCTGCGGGTCAGCCCGCAGTTCCCGCTGAGCGTCGACCCGGGGGCGTACATCGCGCACCAGGGCAATCTGCGGCAGTCCTTCCAGTCGGGTGTGACGTTCCGCACGCTCATGGGCGAGGGCGGCGGCGAGGCCTTCCAGATCCGCTTCGAGGGGGACGGCCTGGTGTACGTCCAGCCCAGCGAGCGCAACACGATCGCGGGGGATGTGTGACGTGGGTTTCCGTGAACTCAACTCCAAGATGGTCGAGGCGACCGTCACGCCCGGGCAGCGGCTGTTCAGTCAGCGCGGGGCGATGCTCGCCTACCGGGGAGAGGTGTCCTTCACCCCCAACATGAGCGGCGGCCAGGGCGGGCTGATGTCGATGATCGGACGCCGGGTGGCCAACGAGGCGACACCGCTGATGACCGTCGAGGGCAGCGGCACCGTCCTGTTCGGGCACGGCGGCCATCACGTCCAGGTGATCAACCTCTCCGGCGACACCCTCTACGTGGAGGCCGACCGCCTCCTCGCCTTCGAGGGCACCCTGGAGCAGGGCACGATGTTCATGGGCTCCCAGGGCGGCGTCATGGGCATGGTCCGCGGCCAGGTCACCGGCCAGGGCCTGTTCACCACGACCCTCAAGGGCCGTGGCGCGGTGGCCGTGATGGCGCACGGCGGGGTCATCGAGCTGCCCATCACCCCGCAGCGCCCGGTCCACGTCGACCCGCAGGCGTACGTCGCCCACCACGGCGACGTGCGCAACAAGCTGTCGACCGCGCTCGGCTGGCGCGACATGGTGGGCCGCGGCTCCGGCGAGGCCTTCCAGCTGGAGCTCAGCGGCAGCGGCACGGTGTACGTCCAGGCCTCGGAGGAGAAGCTGTGAGCACCTACCCGGGCGCGGGCCCGACCGTGCACGACCCGATGACGCTGCCCTCCGACGACAACGTCAACAACTACACCTTCTGCGTGGAGCTCAAGGGGAGCCAGTGGTTCCTGCAGAAGGGGAAGATGATCGCCTACTACGGCTCGATCGACTTCAACGGCATCGGGCACGGCCGACTCGACCGACTTGTCCGTACGTCCTTCCATTCGCCTCTGCACGCGAGCGACTGGGTCGTGGCGGAGGGCTCCGGCAAGATGCTCCTCGCCGACCGGGCCTTCGACGTCAATTCGTACGACCTCGAGGACGGCAACCTGACCATTCGCTCGGGCAACCTGCTCGCTTTTCAGCCAAGTCTCGCGCTCAAGCAATCGATCGTGCCGGGTTTTCTGACCCTGATCGGAACCGGAAAGTTCGTGGCCGCATCTAACGGTCCGGTGGTGTTCATGGAACCGCCGATCCGGGTGGACCCTCAGGCGCTTGTCGGCTGGGCCGACTGCCCGTCGCCGTGCCACCACTACGACCATGGCTACATGACCGGCCTGATGGGCGGTCTACGTGCGATGACGGGCCTCGGAGGGGCCTCCGGGGAGGAGCATCAGTTCGAGTTCGTGGGGGCCGGCACCGTGCTGCTCCAGTCGTCCGAGACGCTGATGGCGGAGCAGGCGGCGGGAGCCGTCCCCCAGCAGGCCGGAGTGCCCGGTTCCGGAGTGCCCTCCACAGGCCCTTCACAGCAATCAGGCGTACCGCGCCTTCCCGGACAGCTGGGAGACCTCCAGCGTCGCTTCGGGCTGTGAGCGGTAGTCTGCGGAGTGTGACGTCGAACGTGTGCGCGCCGTCACGATCAGACCCTCACTAGTTCGCCTTTCAACTTCTTAGGTAGACTTCATTCATGGAGACCGAGACGGCCACGCGCTGGCTGACCGATGCGGAGCAGTGCGCCTGGCGCACCCACCTGGAGGTCAACAGGCTGTTGACGTACCAACTCGAGAAGGACCTCCAGCCCTTCGGGCTGACGATGAACGACTACGAGATCCTGGTGAACCTCTCCGAGTCGGAGGATGTCCGGATGCGGATGAGCGATCTCGCGTCCGCCACCCTCCAGTCCAAGAGTCGCCTCTCGCACCAGATCACCCGCATGGAGAACGCGGACCTGGTGCGCCGCGAGAACTGCGAGTCGGACCGCCGCGGCCTGTACGCGGTCCTGACCGAGCACGGCATGGAGACGATGAAGAAGGTCGCGCCCCATCATGTGGCGTCTGTGCGGCGGCACTTCATCGACCTGGTCTCCCCCGAGGCGCTGGCCGAGCTCGACAAGTCCCTGAAGCCCATCGCGGAGCACCTGCGGGGGCAGCGCGGGCGTCCGTGACGCGAGCGCTCAGGCGAGCGGCAGGCGGAGTTCGAACAGGGCGCCGCCCGCCGGTGCCTCGCGGACGGTGAGGGTACCGCCGTGGCGTGCGGCGATGTCCCGGGCGATGGCGAGACCGAGCCCGGCACCGCCGTCGTCACGACTGCGGGCCTCGTCGAGCCGTACGAACCGCTCGAAGATCCGCTCCCGGTCGGCCGCCGCCACCCCGTCGCCGTCGTCGGCGACCTCGGCCACGGCCCAGGCCCCCTCCCGGCGCACGGTCAGGGTGACCGCCGTACGGGCATGCCGCCGGGCGTTGTCGAGCAGATTGCCCAGCACCCGTTCCAACTGCCCCCGGGAGCCGGTCACTTCGACGGCCTCCGCCGTGACGCTCACCCCGTCCCGGCCCTGCGCCTCCCGTCGCGCCACCGCACCGAGGTCGAGACGCCTGTCCCCAGGCCCCTCCCCCGCGTCCAGCCGGGCGAGCAGCAACAGATCGGCGGCGAGCCGCTGGAGTCGTACGGTGTCCTCGACGGCACCGTCGAGGTCCAGCAACTCCGGGTGTGCGGCGGCCACTTCGAGCTGGGTGCGCAGGGAGGCGATCGGGCTGCGCAGCTCATGGGAGGCGTCGGCGACGAAGCGGCGCTGCCGCTCCACCGAACTCTCCAGCGCGGCGAGCGTCTCGTTGGTGGTGCGGGCGAGGCGGGCGACCTCGTCGTGGGTGACGGGTTCCGGGACACGCCGGGCGAGGTCCTCGGAGGCGGTGATCGCGGCCATCTCGCGCCGGATGTCCTCCACCGGGCGCAGGGCCCGCCGGGTGACCAGCCAGGTCACCGCCGCCACGACCCCCAGCAGCAGGGGGAAGCCGGTCAGCATGCCGGTCGTCGTGGTGTGCACGGCACTCTGCTCGGCGTCCAGGGACGCGCCCGCGTGGACGGTGAGCGGGCCCCGGTCGTCCGTCTCGACGCGGACGGTGGCGAAGCGGTACTCGTCGTCCTTCCCGTCGACGGTCGCGGAGCCGTCGGAGAAGCCGGTGTCCTCGTCGATCTCACCGGGTTCGAGCGAGGTGTCGTCGTCGTCCGCGTCCTCCTCGCCGGACTTCCCTGCCCCTGCGCCCTGCTGACGGGGCGTCACCGCAGCGGTGCCCGTGCCGCTGATCCGCTCCAGGTCGTCGCTCGCCGCGACGAGCGTGCCGTGCGCGTCGACCACCTGGACCGGGCGGTCGTCGTCCATCTCCAGCTGGTCGTAGGGCGTCCCGGCGGCGATCTGAGAGGCGACGTTGCGTGCCGTGCGCTCCGCCTTGGTGTCGGCCTGGTCCGTCAGGCTGGCCCGCAGGGAGAGCAGGACGGCGGTGCCGGCGGCGACCAGCGCCACGGCCACGACCAGGGTCGCACCGAGCGTGGCCCGCGCCCGCACGGACCCGAACAGACGCCTCACCGCTCCTCCGTCTCCAGCCGGTACCCGGCGCCGCGCACCGTGCGGATGAGCCCGGCGCGCAGCTTGCGCCGCAGGGCGCTGACGTAGACCTCGACGATGTTGGGGTCGCCGTCGTAGGCGAAGTCCCAGACGTGCTCCAGGATCTGCGCCTTGGAGACCACCTCGCCCGCGCGCGCGACGAGTTGCTCCAGGACCGCGAACTCCTTGGCGGTGAGCGTCACTTCGTCCCCGCCGAGGAAGACCCGGCGGGCCGCGGTGTCGACCTTGAGATCACCGTGCACGAGAACCGGCGACGCCCCGGCCCCGTTCCGCCCCCGGCGGCGCAGCAGCGCCTTGACGCGGGCGACGAGCACGACGTACGAGAACGGCTTGGTGAGGTAGTCGTCGGCGCCGGTGTCCAGCCCCTCCGCCTCGTCGTACTCGCCGTCCTTCGCGGTGAGCATCAGGATCGGCACGTCGTGGCCGCCGGCGCGCAGGGCGGCGCAGACCCGGTAGCCGTTGAGGCCGGGCAGCATGATGTCGAGGATGACGAGGTCGTACGACCCCTCGCCGGCCCGGTGCAGGCCCTCCCGGCCGTCGTGGACGACGTCGACGGCGTACCCCTCGGCGGTCAGGCCCTTGGCGAGCGACAGGGCCAGCCGCTTTTCGTCCTCCACGATCAGCAGGCGCATGGGTACAGGTTCGCAAAGCCAAGCTGAAGATCCCTTCAGGCGGCTTCAGGTTCCCCTCAGCGTCGGTCGGCGAGGGTGGTTCATGTCGAAAGCGAACCGAAGCACGACGGACCTGGAGGAACTCGCATGAAGCGCAACATCGTGATCGCCGCCCTCACCGCGACCGCTCTGATCGGGGGCGGTACGGCCACGGCTCTCGCGGTGTCCTCGTCCGACGACGGCGCGTCGAAGCAGGCGAACGTGCGGGTGACGGACGACGACCGCGACGACGAGCGCACCGACGACCACGACGACGCGACGGCGACCGCGGTCGCCGGGAGGAGCGGTGTGACGGCCGCCGACGCCATCGCCGCGGCACTGGAGCAGACGCCGGGCACCGCCGCCTCCGTGGACCTGGAGGACGACGGTGCGGGCGTGTGGGAGGTCGACGTGATCAAGGGCGACGGCACCGAGTGGACCGTGTCGGTCTCCCCGGACACCGGAAAGGTCACCGGCGCGCACCAGGACACCGACGACGACCGCGACGACGCCGAGGACCGTGCCGAGCTCGCCGCACTGAAGGGTGCGGGGACCGACGCCCGCGAGGCCGCGCTGGCGGCCGCCGCCAAGGGGACGGTCACCGAGGTGGGCCTCGACGACGATGACGACAGCCGGAGCGTGGTGTGGAGCGTGGACACCACGAAGGGCGAGTGGAACGTCGACCTCACCACGGGCGAGCTGACGGCGGACCGGGACTAGCCGGCCTGTCCGGCGCCGGCCGGGGCGGCGGGCGCGAGACCCCTCAGCCCCGCCACCCCCGCCGCCACCAGCGCCACACTCCCGGCCACCACGAAGCACACCGCCGACGGAAGCCGCTCCACCAGCAGCCCCGCCGTCGCCGCCCCCGTCGAACTCCCGGCGTTCACCGCGGTGTTGACCCACGTCCCGGCCTGCGTACGGAACCCCTCCGGAGCGGCCTCGTCGGCGATCAGGTACGCCGTCGTCAACGCCGGCGCGACGAAGAACCCGGCGCAGGCGGCGGCGATCGCGAGGACCCCGACCCCAGGAGCCAGTCCCGCCAGCCCCAGGGTCACCCCCAACCCCGCGGCGAGCAGCGGAAGTCGGACCCGTGCGGTCACCCGCCAGTCGACGGCGCCGTTCAGCAGACCCCCCACCGCGCTGCCCGCCGACAGCGCCGCCAGCACCCAGGCGACGGTCTCGTCCCCCCGCCCGTGTTCCGCGGCGAAGGCGACCACCAGCAGGTCCACGGCGCTCAGCGCGAGCCCCATGCCGGCCGCGACCACCACCGGCTGCGCCAGCCCCCGCCCCCGCAGCGAACCCCCGCCGCCTTCCCGCGACTCGGGCCGCCCCGCAGGCCGTACCAGCGCCACCGCCGGCGAGGACACGAAGACCAGCGTGCCCACCGCCATCAGCAGCGCGCCCAGCAGCACACCGACCGCCGCCGACGCGACGCCGATCACCGCGCCGACCAGCAACGGGCCGCTGACGTACAGAAGTTCCTCGGCGACCCCGTCCAGGCTGTACGCGCGCTGCAACAGCCGCCGGTCGCCCACGAGTTCGCCCCACACCGAGCGCATCGTGGGGCCCAGCGGCGGCGCGCAGGCGCCCGCGACGGCGGCCAGGGCGCCGAGTACCACCGCGGACGCACCCGGCCGCCAGCTCACCGCGGCGAGGGCGCAGAGCAGGCCGGAGTGGAGCAGGGACATCGGGATCAGGGCCCGCCGGGGGCCGTGGCGGTCGACGAGTGCCGCGCGGTAGGGCGCCAGGACGACGACCGTGGCGCCGAACAGCGCCATGACGACACCGGCCACGGCGTACGACCCGGTCGTCCGGGTCACCGCCAGCATCACGGCGAGCGGGGCCACGCCGTACGACAGCCGGCCGACGAGGGCCGCGGCGAAGGTGCGGCGGGCACGGGGAACGGAGAGCACGGCGGCATACGAGGGCCGCCGCGTGGAGGACGCGGACATGAGGGAGGTTCCTCTGCGGGAGGCATGAGCAAGGGACGCCGAAGTGCCACGACGGCTGTGATCAGCGGATCGCAGGCACGGGCGCGCTCTATGCCAAGAGGAGGAACATGCGGATCAACGTACCAACATCGTCCGGCGGTTGACCAGGGTCAGCCCTCCGTCAGCCCTCCGTCAGCCCCGCCACCAGCTCGTCGGCCGCGCGGTACGGGTCCAGTTCGCCCGCCACGATGCGTTCCGCCAGGGCGCCCAGGCGGCGGTCTCCGTGCAGGTCGCCGATGCGTTCGCGCAGGGCCGTGACCGCGATGGTCTCCACCTCGCGGGCGGCGCGGGCCTGGCGGCGCTCGGCCAGGACACCGCGCTCCTCCATCCACGCGCGGTGCTTCTCCAGGGCTTCGACGACCTCGTCGACGCCCTCGGCGCGGGCCGCGACCGTCTTGACGATCGGGGGACGCCAGTCGCCGGGACCGCGGGACTCGCCGAGGCCCAGCATGTGGTTGAGCTCGCGGGCGGTGGCGTCGGCGCCGTCGCGGTCGGCCTTGTTGACGACGTACACGTCACCGATCTCCAGAATTCCGGCCTTGGCCGCCTGGATGCCGTCGCCCATGCCGGGGGCGAGGAGGACCACGCTGGTGTCGGCCTGGGAGGCGATCTCCACCTCGGACTGGCCGACGCCGACCGTCTCGACCAGGATCACGTCGCAGCCCGCCGCGTCCAGCACCCGGATCGCCTGCGGGGCGGCCCACGCCAGTCCCCCGAGATGCCCACGGGTCGCCATCGAGCGGATGTAGACACCGGGGTCGGAGGCGTGGTCCGACATCCGCACCCGGTCGCCGAGCAGTGCGCCGCCGGAGAACGGCGAGGACGGGTCGACGGCCAGGACGCCGACCCGCCTGCCCTGCTTGCGGTAGGCGGTCACCAGGGCGGACGTCGACGTGGACTTGCCGACACCCGGCGAACCGGTCAGGCCCACCACGTACGCGTTGCCGGTCAGCGGGGCCAGCGCCGCCATGACCTCACGGAGCTGCGGGGACGCCCCCTCCACGAGGGAGATCAGCCGGGCCACGGCCCGCGGCCGGCCTTCCCTGGCCTGGGCCACCAGGGTGGAGACGTCCTGCATCACAGCTCCGTTCACAAAGAGGTCCTACCGAGGTCCTGCAGAGGTCCTGAAAGGAGAACTCAGGCCTTGGGTACCCGCACGATCAGCGCGTCACCCTGACCGCCGCCACCGCACAGCGCCGCCGCGCCGACCCCGCCGCCGCGCCGCTTCAGCTCCAGCGCCAGGTGGAGGACCAGCCGGGCGCCGGACATGCCGATCGGGTGGCCGAGGGCGATGGCTCCGCCGTTGACGTTCACCGTTTCGGTGGACACGCCCAGATCCTTCATTGACTGGACCGCGACGGCGGCGAAGGCCTCGTTGATCTCGATCAGGTCGAGGTCGGAGACCTCCAGGCCCTCCTTCTTCAGGGCGTTCAGGATCGCGTTGGAGGGCTGCGACTGGAGGGAGTTGTCCGGACCGGCCACGTTGCCGTGGGCGCCGATCTCCGCGATCCACTCCAGGCCCAGCTCCTGCGCCTTGGCCTTGCTCATCACGACCACGGCCGCCGCACCGTCCGAGATCTGCGAGGAGGTGCCGGCCGTGATGGTGCCGTCGCGGGTGAACGCCGGGCGGAGCTTGCCGAGGGACTCCACCGTGGTGTCGCCGCGGATGCCCTCGTCCTTGCTGAAGACGACCGGCTCGCCTTTGCGCTGCGGGATCTCCACCGGGGTGATCTCGGCCTCGAAGACGCCGTTCTTCTGCGCGGCGGCTGCCCGCTGGTGGGAGAGAGCGGCGATCTCGTCCTGCTCGGGGCGCTGGATGCCGAGGCGGGTGTTGTGCTTCTCCGTGGACTCGCCCATGGCGATGCCCTCGAAGGAGTCGGTCAGCCCGTCGTACGCCATGGCGTCGAGCATCTCGATGGCGCCGTACTTGTAGCCCTCACGGGACTTGGGCAGCAGGTGCGGGGCGTTGGTCATGGACTCCTGGCCGCCCGCGACGATCACGTCGAACTCGCCGGCGCGGATCAGCTGGTCGGCCAGCGCGATGGCGTCGAGGCCGGACAGGCACACCTTGTTGATGGTGAGCGCCGGGACGCTCATGGGGATGCCGCCCTTGACGGCGGCCTGACGGGCCGGGATCTGACCGGCGCCGGCCTGGAGGACCTGGCCCATGATCACGTACTGGACCTGGTCGCCACCGATCCCCGCACGGTCGAGGGCGGCCTTGATCGCGAAGCCGCCGAGGTCGGCCCCGGAGAAGGACTTCAGCGAACCGAGCAACCGTCCCATGGGCGTACGAGCGCCCGCGACGATCACAGAAGTAGTTCCGGAAGACATGAGGTGCGATCCCCTTCCAGCTGGACAGCCGAGGAGTGAACGAGGGTTTACTTCGAATGTACTGAGTGGCACTCCGTGCCGTCACCGGCCCGTCAGTGTGATCGCTGGCACGTTGCGTAACCATCTCTCTAGCGCTGCACTGAACACCATGCTGACGCGAATCGACCACATCGGGATCGCCTGTTTCGACCTCGACAAGACTGTCGAGTTCTACAGGGCCACCTACGGCTTCGAGGTCTTCCACTCCGAGGTCAACGAGGAGCAGGGCGTCCGCGAGGCCATGCTCAAGATCAACGAAACCTCCGACGGCGGCGCCTCCTACCTGCAGCTTCTGGAGCCGACCCGCCCCGACTCGACCGTCGCCAAGTGGCTCGACAAGAACGGCGAGGGCGTCCACCACATCGCTTTCGGCACGGCGGACGTGGACGCGGACGCCGCGGACATCAAGAGCAAGGGCGTACGCGTTCTGTACGAGGAGCCGCGACGCGGCTCCATGGGGTCACGAATCACCTTCCTGCACCCCAAGGATTGCCATGGCGTACTGACAGAACTGGTCACTTCGGCGCCGGTTGAGTCACCTGAGCACTGACCCTCGTACATATGGGCCGGTAGGGTTGGGGGCGGTCGCCCCGACAACAGGGGTGGCCGCATGCCGGGGTCCGGGTTTCGGGGGGCGAGCGTCGGGGCAGCAGCCCAGGCTCTGCCGTTGATCTGACACCATTCCCCGGGGGCCTCGTTCGGCGGACGGACGGAGCTCGTTTGGCCAGACTTGCGACCAGGGGACGGATGGGACCGCGCAGTGCGGGGCTACGAACGCCAGGAGCGAGAGCCGGCGGCTGACGTCGACCACCTCTCTCGGTTCGAGGCCGAGATGGATCGGCTGAAGACCGAGCGGGAAAAGGCGATCCAGCACGCCGAGGACCTCGGCTACCAGGTCGAGGTGCTGCGCGCCAAGCTGCACGAGGCGCGCCGCACCATCATGTCCCGGCCCGAGTTCTCGGGCGGCGACATCGGCTACCAGGCCGAACAGCTGCTCCGTAACGCCCAGATGCAGGCCGACCAGCTGCGTCAGGACGCCGAGCGCGAGCTGAGCCAGGCGCGGGCGCAGACCCAGCGCATCCTCCAGGAGCACGCCGAGAACGCGGCGCGGCTCCAGGCGGAGCTGCACCAGGAGGCGGTCACCCGTCGCCAGCAGCTGGACCAGGAGCTCGCCGAGCGCCGCCAGACCGTCGAGTCGCACGTCAACGAGAACGTGGCGTGGGCCGAGCAGCTGCGCGCCCGCAGCGAGCAGCAGGCCCGCCGGCTCCTGGAGGAGTCCCGCGCCGAGGCCGAGCAGGCCATGGCGGCCGCCCGCGCGGAGGCCGAGCGGCTCACCGCCGAGGCCCGCCAGCGGCTGACCAGTGAGGCCGAGTCGGCCCGCGCGGAGGCCGAGCAGCTGCTGCGCCGGGCCCGCGCGGACGCCGAGCGGCTGCTGAACGCGGCGTCCACCCAGGCCCAGGAGGCCACCGACCACGCCGAGCAGCTGCGCAGCTCCACGGCGACCGAGTCGGACGCCGCCCGCCGCCAGGCCAGCGAGCTCAGTCGGGCCGCCGAGCAGCGGATGACCGAGGCCGAGGAGGCACTGCGCAAGGCGCAGACCGAGGCCGAGAAGCTCGTCACCGAGGCCAAGGCGGCCGCCGAGAAGGCCCTGTCGAGCGCCGAGTCGGCCAACGAACAGCGGGTCCGTACGGCGAAGGAGCAGGTCGCCCGGCTGGTCAGCGAGGCCACCCAGGAGGCCGAGACCACCAAGGCGGACGCCGAGCAGATCGTCGCGGACGCCCGCGCGGAGGCCGAGAAGATCGTCGCCGAGGCCGCCGAGAAGGCCCGCACGATCACCGCCGAGGAGACCGCGTCCCAGCTCGGCAAGGCTGCCAAGACCGCCGAGGACGTCCTCAACAAGGCGTCCGAGGACGCCCGCAACACCACCAAGGCCGCCGCCGAGGAGGCCGAGCGGATCCGTTCCGAGGCCGAGGCCGAGGCGGACCGGCTGCGCGCCGAGGCGCACGACCTGGCCGAGCAGCTCAAGGGCGCGGCCAAGGACGACACCAAGGAGTACCGCGCCAAGACGGTCGAGCTCCAGGAGGAGGCCCGGCGGCTGCGCGGCGAGGCCGAGCAGCTGCGCGCCGACGCGGTCGCCGAGGGCGAGAAGATCCGCGCGGAGGCCCGCAAGGAGGCCGTCCAGCAGATCGAGGAGGCGGCCAAGACCGCCGAGGAGCTGCTGGCCAAGGCCAAGGCGGACGCCGACGAGCTGCGCCAGACGGCGACGGCGGACAGCGAGAAGGTCCGCACCGAGGCCATCGAGCGGGCGACGACGCTGCGCCGGCAGGCCGAGGAGACCCTCCAGCGCACCCGGCAGGAGGCCGAGCGCCACCGCGAAGAGGTCATCGAGCAGTCCGAGGGCATCAAGAACGACGCCGAGCAGGCCGCGCGCGAGCTGCGCGAGGAGACCGAGCGCGCCATAGAGACCCGTCGCGCCGAGGCCGCCGAGGAGCTGAGCCGGCTCCAGGGCGAGGCCGAGGAGCGGCTCGCCGCCGCCGAGCAGGCGCTGACCGAGGCCCGCGCGGAGGCAGCGCGGATCCGCCGCGAGGCCGCCGAGGAGAGCGACCGGCTGCGCGCCGAGGCCGCCGACCGCATCCGCACGCTTCAGCAGCAGGCGGAGGCGGAGGCCGAACGGCTGCGCACCGAGGCCGCGTCCGACGCGTCCGCGTCCCGGGCCGAGGGCGAGGCCGTCGCCGTACGGCTGCGTTCGGAGGCCGCGGCCGAGGCCGAGCGGCTGAAGTCGGAGGCCCAGGACACCGCCGACCGGGTCCGCGCGGAGGCGCAGGCCGCCGCCGAGCGGCTGGCCGCGGAGGCGTCGGAGACGCTCGCCGCCGCCCAGGAGGAGGCCGTACGGCGGCGTCGCGAGGCCGAGGAGACCCTCGGCGCGGCCCGTACCGAGGCCGACCAGGAGCGGGAGCGGGCCCGCGAGCAGAGCGAGGAGCTGCTGGCCTCGGCGCGCAACCGGGTCGAGGAGGCGCAGGCCGAGGCGGTGCGGCTGGTCGAGGAGGCCGACCGGCGGGCCACCGAGATGGTGTCCGCCGCCGAGCAGCACGCCCAGCAGGTGCGGGACTCCGTCGCCGGGCTGCACGAGCAGGCCCAGGAGGAGATCGCCGGGCTGCGCAGTGCCGCCGAGCACGCGGCGGACCGTACTCGGCGGGAGGCCGAGGAGGAGGCGGACCGGGTCCGCGCCGACGCCTACGCCGAGCGGGAGCGGGCCAGCGAGGACGCGGGCCGCGTCCGGCGCGAGGCGAACGAGGAGTCGGAGGCCGCCAAGGCGCTCGCCGAGCGCACCATGGCGGACGCGATGGCCGAGTCCGAGCGGGTGCGCACGGACGCGTCCGAGTACGCCCAGCGGGTGCGCACGGAGGCCTCCGACGCGCTCGCCGAGGCCGACCAGGCCGCCGCCCGGACCCGGGCGGACGCCCGTGAGGACGCCAACCGCATCCGTTCGGACGCGGCCTCGCAGGCCGACACCCTCATCACCGAGGCGCGCAACGAGGCCGAGCGGCTCACCACGGACACCATCCGGGACACCGACCAGCTCCGTCAGGACACGGTCGCCGACGCGGAGCGGCTGCGTCAGGAGACCGCCGCCGAGGCCGAGCGGGTCCGCATCGAGGCCGTCGCCAAGGCCGAGCGGCTCATCGCGGACGCCACCGGTGACGCGGAGCGGCTGCGCGCCGAGGCCGCCGAGACGGTCGGTTCCGCCCAGCAGCACGCCGAGCGCATCCGCACCGAGGCCGAGCGCGTCAAGGCCGACGCCCGGGCCGAGGCGGAGCGCACGGTCGGCGCCGCGCGCGAGGAGGCCGAGCGCACCCTCGACGAGGCCCGCAAGGACGCCGCCAAGCGGCGCCAGGACGTGGCCGAGCAGGTGGACACGCTCATCACGGAGACCACCGCCGAGGCCGACAAGCTGCTCAACGAGGCGCAGACGCAGGCGCACAAGACCACCGCGGACGCGGAGGCGCAGGCCGACACCATGGTCGGCGCGGCCCGCAAGGAGGCCGACCGGCTGGTCGCCGAGGCGACGGTCGAGGGCAACTCCCTGGTGGAGAAGGCCCGTACGGACGCGGACGAGCTGCTCGTCGGGGCGCGCCGGGACGCCACCGCCATAAGGGAGCGCGCCGAGGAGCTGCGCGACCGCATCACGACCGAGATCGAGAACCTGCACGAGCGGGCCCGCCGCGAGGCCGCCGAGACAATGAAGTCGACCGGCGACCGCTGCGACGCGCTCATCAAGGCGTCCGAGGAGCAGTTGGCGAAGGCGCAGGCCAAGGCCAAGGAGCTGGTCTCGGAGGCCAATTCGGAGGCGGGCAAGGTCCGGATCGCCGCCGTGAAGAAGGCCGAGCTGCTCCTGAAGGAGGCCGAGCAGAAGAAGTCGGCCCTCGTGAAGGAGGCCGAGGAGCTCAAGGCGGAGGCGATCCGCGAGGCCAAGCGCACGGTGGAGGAAGGAAAGCGCGAGCTGGAGATCCTGGTGCGGCGCCGCGAGGACATCAATGCCGAGATCTCCCGTGTCCAGGACGTCCTGGAGGCGTTGGAATCCTTCGAGGCTCCCGCGGGGGGCAAGGACGGCGGCGTCAAGGCGGGCGTCTCGGTCGGTGCCCCTCGTTCGGGTAAGCCTTCGGACAGTTAACCGACAGGTTCCGGCTGGTCACAACCAGTCGAACTGCGGTGCCGTCTGGGGCCTTTGACCAAGTTTTTGGCAAGCCGTCCGAGGGTTAGCCACTCAAAAGGGGTGTCATTCTCCAGATCAAACACGTATCCGCTCGATGACACACCGCTTCGGCCCCTAGGATTCCCCCTATCACCTCACCGGTCTCATTTGACAGGAACCCCATGAGCGACACTTCCCCCTACGGCTTCGAGCTTGTGCGGCGTGGGTACGACCGCGCTCAGGTGGACGAACGGATCTCCAAGCTCGTCTCCGACCGTGACAGCGCTCTCACCCGCATCACTGCTCTGGAAAAGCGCATCGAGGAGCTCCACCTCGAGACGCAGAACGCCCAGGCCCAGGTAAGCGACGCCGAGCCGTCGTACGCCGGTCTCGGCGCGCGTGTCGAGAAGATCCTCCGCCTCGCCGAGGAGGAGGCGAAGGACCTGCGCGAGGAGGCCCGTCGCGCGGCCGAGCAGCACCGCGAGCTCGCCGAGTCGGCGGCCCAGCAGGTGCGCAACGACGCGGAGTCGTTCGCCGCGGAGCGCAAGGCCAAGGCCGAGGACGAGGGCGTCCGGATCGTCGAGAAGGCCAAGAGCGACGCCTCCCAGCTGCGCAGCGAGGCCCAGAAGGACGCGCAGTCCAAGCGCGAGGAGGCGGACGCCCTCTTCGAGGAGACCCGCGCCAAGGCCGCGCAGGCCGCCGCCGACTTCGAGACGAACCTCGCCAAGCGTCGCGAGCAGTCGGAGCGCGACCTCGCGTCCCGCCAGCAGAAGGCCGAGAAGCGTCTCGCGGAGATCGAGCACCGCGCGGAGCAGCTCCGCCTGGAGGCCGAGAAGCTGCGCACGGACGCCGAGCGCCGCGCCCGCCAGACGGTGGAGACGGCCCAGCGTCAGGCCGAGGACATCGTCGCGGACGCGAACGCCAAGGCGGACCGCATCCGTTCGGAATCCGAGCGCGAGCTGGCCGCCCTCACCAACCGCCGCGACTCGATCAACGCCCAGCTCACGAACGTCCGCGAGATGCTCGCGACGCTCACGGGCGCCGCGGTGGCCGCGGCCGGTTCCCCGGCCACGGACGACGAGCCGATCTCCCGTGGGGTTCCGGCGCAGCAGTCCCGGTAAGTCCCGGTAACACCGCCTGACGGCAACGACAAGGGTCCGCACCCTCTCCCCCGAACGGTGCGGGCCCTTCGTCGTACCGGCGACAGGCTCAAGTGGCAGCGCCCCAGGGCCCGTCTTAGCGTGGCCGCATGATCGAGCTCGAAGGCCTGACCAAGCGGTACGGCGAGAAGGTCGCGGTCAACAACCTGACCTTCACCGTCCGGCCCGGCATCGTCACGGGCTTCCTCGGTCCCAACGGCGCCGGCAAGTCGACGACGATGCGCATGATGCTCGGCCTCGACCGGCCCACCGCCGGCGACGTCCGGATCGACGGACAGCACTACGACCGGCTGAAGGACCCCCTCCGGTACATCGGCGCCCTGCTGGACGCCAAGGCCATGCACGGCGGGCGCAGCGCCTTCAACCACCTCCTCTGCCTCGCGCAGAGCAACGGCATCCCGCGCGGCCGGGTCGACGAGGTGCTCGACACCGTCGGCCTGACCGCGGTGGCGAAGAAGAAGGCCAAGGGGTTCTCGCTCGGCATGGGCCAGCGGCTCGGCATCGCGGGCGCGCTGCTCGGCGACCCGCGCATCCTGATGTTCGACGAGCCGGTGAACGGGCTCGACCCCGAGGGCATCCACTGGATCCGCAACCTCATGAAATCGCTGGCCGCGCAGGGGCGGACCGTGTTCGTGTCCAGTCACCTCATGAGCGAGATGGCGCTGACCGCGGATCACCTGGTCGTCATCGGACAGGGCCGGCTGCTCGCCGACACGTCCATGGCCGATTTCATCGAGCAGAACTCGCGGTCGTACGTCCGTATCCGCACCCCCCAGCGCGAGCGGCTGCTGGACGTGCTGCACGGGGCCGGGATCACGGTCGTGGAGACCGGTGGCGGGGCGCTGGAGGTCGACGGCGGCAAGCCCGAGCACATCGGGGAGCTGGCGGCGCAGCACCAGATCGTGCTGCATGAGCTCAGCCCCCAGCAGGCCTCCCTGGAGGAGGCGTTCATGCAGTTGACCGCCGAGTCGGTCGAGTACCACGCGCACGCCGAGACGCCCCGGGAGCAGCAGACCTGGGGAGACGGCTGGAAGGGGAACTGACCATGGCGGCAGCCCAGGTCGTCCGGTCCGAGTGGACCAAGATCCGGTCGGTGGCGTCCACGGTGTGGACGCTCTCCCTCGCCGTGGTCGTCACGCTCGCGCTCGGCATGCTGATCTCGGCCCTGTCGAAGAACGAGTTCGACAAGATGGACCGCAAGGACCAGCTCTCCTTCGACCCGACCTACATCAGCTTCGCCGGGATGAGCCTCGGCCAGCTCGCGATGATCGTGTTCGGGGTGCTGGTGGTCTCGAACGAGTACAGCACCGGCATGATCCGCACCTCGCTGGCCGCCGTGCCGCAGCGGGGCACCTTCCTGTTCAGCAAGATCGCGGTCGCAACCGGCCTCTCCCTCGTCGTCGGCCTGGCCACCAGCTTCGTCGCGTTCTTCCTCGGGCAGGCCATGCTCGGCGAGCACCGGGCGCACATCGGCGACCAGGGCGTGCTGCGCGCGGTGATCGGCGGCGGTCTCTACATGACCCTCATCGCGATGTTCTCCATGGGCGTCGCCGCGATGCTGCGCTCGCCGATGCTGTCGCTGGGCATCCTGATGCCGTTCTTCTTCCTGATCTCCAACATCCTCGGCAATGTCCCGGCCACCAAGAAGATCGGCCGGTACCTGCCCGACCAGGCCGGCAGCAAGATCATGCAGGTGGTCACCCCCGTCGACGACGACACTCCGTACGGCCCCTGGGGCGGGCTGGCGATCATGGTGGTGTGGGTCGTGGCGGCGATCGCGGGCGGGTACGTGCTGTTGAAGAAGAGGGACGCCTGACAGGAAAAGGGGACTTCTGACAGCACTCGGGCTTTGCTTGCTCTTGAGTGGAACCGTCAGCGCCCGGATAAGCTCCTAACCCTTACGGGGGCGTGCGCCCTGCTGTCCTGAACCTTTCGATGGGTGCGGAGCATGATCGAGGCAGTCGGCCTGACCAAGCAATATGGCGACAAGACCGCTGTGTACAACCTTTCCTTCCAGGTGCGGCCCGGTGCCGTCACCGGCTTCCTGGGGCCCAACGGCTCCGGCAAGTCGACGACGATGCGGATGATCCTGGGCCTGGACAACCCCACCTCGGGGCAGGTGACGATCGGCGGCTACCCGTACCGCAAGCTGCCGAACGCCCCCCGCCAGGTCGGTGCCCTCCTCGACGCCAAGGCCGTGCACGGCGGCCGGCACGCCCGCAACCACCTGCTGTGCCTCGCCCAGCTCTCCGGCATCCCGGCCCGCCGGGTCGACGAGGTGCTCGGTGTGGTCGGTCTCCAGGACGTGGCGCGGAAACGTTCCAAGGGCTTCTCGCTCGGCATGGGCCAGCGGCTCGGCATCGCCGCCGCGCTCCTCGGCGACCCCCAGGTCCTCCTCTTCGACGAGCCGGTCAACGGCCTCGACCCCGAGGGCATCCTCTGGGTGCGGAACCTGATGAAGGCGCTGGCGGCGGAGGGCCGTACGGTCTTCGTCTCCTCCCACCTGATGAGCGAGATGGCGCTGACCGCCGACCACCTCATCGTGATCGGCCGCGGGCAGCTGCTGGCCGACATGAGCGTGAAGGACTTCATCGCGGCGAACTCGGCCGGATTCGCGCGCGTGCGCACGCCGGACACCGAGCCGCAGCTGCGCGAGAAGCTGACGTCCGCGCTGACCGAGGCGGGCGGCCATGTGATGCCCGAGCAGGACGGCGGGCTGCGGGTGACCGGGCTGCCGCTCCCCCGCATCAGCGACATCGCCCACGACACCGACGTACGCCTGTGGGAGCTGTCCCCGCACTCCGCCTCGCTGGAGGAGGCGTACATGCGGATGACGCAGGGGGCCGTCGACTACCGCTCGACGATCGACCAGAAGGCCGGCCTCATGCAGCCCCTGCCGCCCGGCGCGCAGCCCCCGATGCCGGTGCCCGGCCAGGGCCAGCCCGACTGGTACGCCCCGCCGCCGCCCCAGCAGTCCGCTGCGCAGGGCGGACCGGTGGCGGGCCCGTACGGCGCCGCACAGCCCCCGGCGGGCCCGTACGCCGCCCAGGGCGCCCCCGGCGGCGCCCAGCCGCCCGCCGGTCCGTACGGCGCTCAGGCACCGGCCGCTCCGCCCGCAGCCGCCGGCGCGGGCACGGCCAATCCGTACGCCCACACGGCTCCGCAGGCGCCCCAGGCCGCCCCGGTCGGTGCTCCGGCGCCCCAGGCCCCGGCGCAGGCCCCCGCGGACGCAGCCCCGGCGCCGTCGGCCGCGCAGCCCGCCGCCGCCCCGCAGTCCGCCGCCCCGGCCCCCGCGCCCAGCGCCGCGCCCGCCCAGCCCGCCGCCGACCTGACCAAGCCCGAGGACGCCCGATGAGCACGCCCCAGCCTCCGATGCCGCAGGCCGCCGCGCCCCACTGGCAGGCGGCGCCCGCCCCCGCGTACCCGACGTACACCTCGCCGATCCCCGTGGTCCGCACGCACCTCGGGCACGCGATCGCCTCGGAGTGGACGAAGATCCGTTCCGTGCGGTCGACGATGTGGACGCTCGGCGTGTTCATCCTCCTCGTCGTCGGCATCGGTCTGCTGGCCGCCGTGGTGGTGTCGAGCAGCGCCGGCGAGACCGACCTCGCCGGGGAGAACCCGCTGTCGTTCGGCTTCTTCGGGCTGCTGCTCGGCAGCATGTGCGTCATCACGCTCGGCGTGCTGACCACCGCCTCCGAGTACGGCACGGGCATGATCCGCACCACGACGACCGCGTGCCCCAACCGCGTCCGGGTGCTGACGGCGAAGGCCATCGTGTTCTTCGCCGTCGCCTTCGTGGTGACCTTCGGGTCGGCGCTCCTGGTCGCCCTCGCGGACGTGGCCCTGCTGGACAGCACCGGCGTCCGGGACCCCTCGGGCGGCGAGTGGCTCAAGGGCACCCTCGGCATCTCGCTCTACCTGGCGCTGCTCGGCCTGCTCTCGCTGCTCATCGGCTCGATCATCCGGCACTCGGCGGGCGCGATCACCATCATGATCGGCGTGGTGCTGGCCCCGCTGGTCATCGCGCTGTTCATGTTCTCGTCCTCGCTGGAGAAGCTGCGCGAGGCCCTGTTCGAGTACTCCATCCCGAACCAGCTGAGCGTCTTCTACTCCAACTCGCTGACCGAGTCCGGCCCGTCCGGCTGGGACCCGCTGTGGATCATGCTCGGCGTGACGGCCGTCGCGTTCGCGGGCGCCTGCGCGCTGCTGGAGAAGCGGGACGTCTGAGCAGGACGCCCGAAGACGTTCAGAACCTGGGCGCGTTACGGGACCGCTGCACCCGCGTGGTGCGGCGGTCCTTCGCGTTCCAGCAGGCCTTGTGCCAGTGCCGGCGCTCGTCGACGCCGGAGTGGTCGGGCCAGGCCACCACGTGCGGGACGCCGTCCGGGATCAGCTGGTCGCAGCCCGGGCAGCGATAGGACTTGCCCTGCGCACTCGCCCCCGCCACATGACGGACGTTCCACTCCTCGCCCTGCCAGCTCTCCGTGGACTGCCAGCCGCCGTACCGGCCGGACCGGTCGTCCTCGGCGCTCCGGCCGGAATCGGCACCCTTGGGTCGGTTGCGACGCGGGGACACGGAACACCTCTCGGGGCTATACAGGAAACACGGGCCGTGTCCAGCCTACGCGGCGTGGACAGGGGTACGCGAAGGGCACCAACCCCCGCAAGTCCCCCATGCGGACGCCGCATTCGGCAGACAATCCGCAAATCTCTTCGCCAGGCCGTGTCCTCGGCACGTGTCAGACGGTTATGCCGGGTGGGGGAGCTCCGCGTCGGAGCCAAGGAAGCAGGAAAAGCACATGCGCGTTGGAAGTTTCGTGTTGGCGGCCCAGTTCCCGGGACAGGGCCAGGGGGAGGCGCTGCACCGCGCGGTCCGCTCGGCCGAGGTGGCCGAGGAGGCGGGGCTGGACTCGGTCTGGCTGGCCGAGCACCACTTCGTGCCGTACGGCACCTGCCCGTCGGCGATCACCCTGGCCGCGTTACTGCTCGGCCGCACCCGCCGGCTCCATGTCGGCACCGCGGTGAGCGTGCTGCCCACCGCCCACCCGGTAGCCCTCGGCGAACAGGCCGCGCTGCTGCATCTCACGTCCGGCGGGCGCTTCTCGCTGGGCGTCGGGCGCGGCGGGCCGTGGGTCGATCTGGAGGTGTTCGGCTCGGGGCTCGCGGCGTACGAGAAGGGGTTCCCGGAATCACTCGATCTGCTGGTGCGCTGGTTGCGCGAACCGTCCGTCGCGGCCGACGGCGAGCGCTACCGCTTCCGCGAGGTGCCCGTCGTACCCCGTCCGTCGGAGTCCCTGTCGGACGAGCCGGGCTCCGGCCCCGAGGTCATCGTGGCGTGCACGTCCCCGGCGAGTGTGAAGCTGGCGGCCGAGCGCGGGCTGCCGATGCTGCTCGGCATGCATGTCGGGGACGAGGAGAAGGCGGAGATGGTGGCCCTGTGGCGCAACCACGCACGCGCGGCGGGCCGTTCGCAGGACGAGATCTCGGGCGCGGCCCATGTCTCCGCCGGCGTCTGCCAGATCGCGGACAAGCGCACGGACGCCGTGGAAGCGTTGGTGAAGGCGATGCCGGGCTGGCTGCGGCAGGGGCTGGAAGCCCATGTGACGGTCGACGGGCGGCACCGCTCGATGCGCGATCCCCTGGCGTACACCGAACTGCTCTGCGGGCTGCACCCGGTGGGCACCCCCCGGCTGTGCGCCGACCGGCTCGCCGCGACCAGCGAGCGGACCGGCATCTCCCGCTTCGCCCTGCTCGTCGAGGGCTCGGGCGACCTCGCGGCCACCGAGGAGAACGTACGCAGGCTGGGCGCCGAGGTGCTCCCTCACCTCGGCTGACCATGGCCCCGCGCAGAGCTTGCCGCCCCGGTACTGAATGCACCTCCCGCGTACGGAGCGGCAAGCAAGACGGCTCGCTGCGTCAGCAGTCCCGGAACTCCGGGGACTGGTTCAGCAGCTGACTGCGGACCGAGGTGAAGCGGGCCAACGTCTCGTCCACCGAGGCGTCCAGGGGGAACACTGCCACTCGGTGGCAGTTCTGGAAGGCCAGCCGTACCCCGAAGTGCCGTTGCAGCGCGCCGCGTATCGCGTCACTCGCGAGCGCACGCAGCAGCTGACCGCGCGCCTGCTCGTCCGGCGGGGGCGTCTGGTTGTCGGCGAAGGAACCGCCGTCGACCTTCAGCTGGGCCACCAGGGAGCTGATCATCTCCCATGCGTAGGGCAGGGAGGTCCGGACGCAGTCGACGAATTCCGCTTCGTCGACCTCGCCTCGCTCGGCCTTCTCGAGTAGGGCCGGTGAGACGTCGAGCGACATGGGTTCTCCTCTCGCACCCCCGAACAACAGGGGTTGCCGGACAGATGAGGGAGTCCGTGAGGCCGAACACGCTGAGTACATGCCCCACGACCTCCCGTTTACTACGGTAGGCAACCGACCGTGACGGCACCAGGAGATTGCGTACATAGAGGGGCCCCAATGGGCACACAATCGGCCACAAATGAACAGGGGTCGTTCCGGGTGCTACGGGCCGAATCGCTTCCACGCCGGGCCGTCGAGTAGCGTTGCCCACCATGCGTCTCGTCATTGCCCGGTGCTCCGTCGACTACGCGGGCCGGCTCACCGCCCACCTCCCGTCCGCGCCCCGCCTGATCCTCGTGAAGGCGGACGGCAGCGTCTCGATCCACGCGGACGACCGGGCCTACAAGCCCCTGAACTGGATGTCGCCGCCCTGCACGTTGAAGGAGGGGGCGGGCGACGAAGAGGGCGTCTGGACCGTCATCAACAAGGCCGGCGAGAAGCTGATCATCACGATGGAGGAGATCCTCCACGACTCCTCGCACGAACTCGGCGTCGACCCGGGCCTGATCAAGGACGGCGTGGAAGCGCACCTCCAGGAGCTCCTCGCCGACCGCATCGAGACCCTCGGCGACGGCTACACCCTCATCCGCCGCGAGTACATGACCGCCATCGGCCCGGTCGACATCCTGTGCCGGGACGCCGAGGGCCAGACCGTCGCGGTCGAGATCAAGCGGCGCGGCGAGATCGACGGCGTCGAGCAACTCACCCGCTACCTGGAGCTGTTGAACCGCGACCCGCATCTCGCCCCGGTCCGCGGCATCTTCGCCGCCCAGGAGATCAAGCCCCAGGCCCGCGTCCTCGCCACCGATCGCGGCATCGGCTGCACGGTTCTCGATTACGACGCCCTGCGCGGCATCGAGGACGACAAGCTGCGGCTCTTCTGACCGACCGGGGCCTGAGGGGCGCCGACGGGCCTGAGGGACCTGAGGGGGCCTGAGGGGGCCTGAGGGGCCTTCCCATGACGACGGTGAGGGCCGGATTCCATCGTGGAATCCGGCCCTCAGCGCATGCGTACGCGCGTCAGATCACCGCGTCCGACGCCGAACCCGAGGTGCTCGGCGTCCCCGCGGCGCTGCTCGCCGGGGCGCTGGCCGGTGCGCTGGAGGAGGCCGGGCCACTGGCGGAGTTGGTGGTGGACGGCTCCTCCGTGGGCGTCGGGCTCGTCGTCGGCGACGGCGGGGCGGACGTCTCGGACTCGGTGGGTGTCGGCGTCGGCGTGGGCGTGGACGACGTCGGCGGCCTGGTCGACGAGGACGGCGGCCTGGTCGTCGGGGTCTTCGACGGCGAGCTCGACGACGGCGGCCTGGTCCCGCTCGGGTCGTCGGACGGCTGCGCGGACTCGGTGGGCGTCGGGTCGTCGGACGTGCCGAAGGTGCCGTCGGGACCCGGGTCGGTCGGGCGGCTGGTGGCCGTGCCGGTGTCGCCCTTGCCGTCGTCGCTCTTCGGCACGTCGGCGCCGAGGCTGCCGTCGTCCGTGCCCTGGCTCGCCGACGGGTTGACGCCGACCTTGGTGGACGGGTCGTCGGTGTCCTGGTTGGAGGTGGCGCCGAGCGTCACCACCGTGCCGAGGACGGCCGCGAGGAGGGCGCCCGCGCCGGCCGCGACGAGGTTGCGCCGGGCGAGTCCCTTCAGGCCGCCGCGGGCCTTGCGGTTGGGGGCGGGCCCTGCGGGTGCCACGGCCCGGTGGGTGACCAGGGTCGCGGTGTCGTTCGGCGGCTGGAGCGGCGGGAAGGCCGCCGGGATGCCGCCGGGCGGCGACTGCGACTCCTCGTGGCGGGCGTCGGGCACCTCCTCACCGGCGGTCGCGGTGAGGGCCGACGGCATGCCGGACCGGTCGGCGACCAGGGCGAGGGCACGGCGGCCCGCGACGGTGCCGCGCTTGTCGGCGAGGGCACCGCGCAGCGCGATGGCGGCCTCCAGCTCGGCGCGGGCCCGGTCCAGTTGGTCGGCACAGAGCGCGAGGATGCCCAACTCATGGTGGAAGTACGCCTGTTCGCCCACCTCGCCGGAGACCCGGGCGGCCTCGGCGCCGAACCGCAGGGTCCGCTCCCAGGCGCTCCAGTGCAGCCCGGCGGCGAACGCGGGCGCGGCGGTGCGGGCCAGCTGGACGGTGACGTTGTCCTCGCCGTCGGCGGGCGGCGCGACGACCGGCACGAGCACGGCGAGGGCGGCGAGCACGGCGTCGGCCTCGGCGCACACCCGCTCGGGCGTGACCGAGGGGTGTCCGGCCCACCAGGCGTAGTGCCGGGCCGCGGCCAGGGCCTGGTCCTCGATGTCGTCGCCGTACCCGGCGCTCGCCAGCTGCGTCCGCACGCCCGCCGCGAGCCGGTAGCGGGAGCCGACCGGTGTGACGAGGGCGCAGCTCAGCAGTTCGCCGAGCGCGGCGTCCGCGTGGGTGTCGCCGACGAGGGCGGGCAGATGGGCCTGGTGCGGTATCTCGCCGTCGAGCGCCACGGCGAACCGCAGCGCGGCGCGCGCCGACTCGCTGAGCCGGCCCGCGAGCAGCGCGGCCGGCGCGGCACCCTCGGCGAGCGAGGGCAGCGGCACGTCGTGGCCGTCGCCGGCGTCGTAGGGGGCGTCGACCTGGGCGCCCTGGAAGACGCCGAACTCGTCGAAGGCGTCGGCGCTGGCCCGCAGTTCGTCGCGCTGCCGGAGCAGGGCGCCGGCCTGCACGAACCGCAGCGGCAGGCCCTCGGACTCGAACCACAGGTCGCCGGCCCAGTTGGCCTCCTCCTCGGTGAGGACGCGGCCGACGGCACGTTCCAGGAGCTCCACTCCCCCGGCCCGGTCCAGGCCGCCGAGGAAGACCTCTTCGAGAGCGGAGTCGGCGGACGGCGCGGGCACGTCCGGGGTGGCGGCGATCAGGAAGGCGCACTCGGGGGTGGCGTCGAGCAGGTCGTCGAGCGCGGCGCCGCCGAACTCGACGTCGTCGAGGACGACGACCGCGCCGATCTCCCGGACGAGGGCGAGCAGGTCCTCGTGGCCGGGGCGGTGCAGGGGGGCGTCGTAGACGGCGTAGAAGAGGTCGTGGAGGAGGTCGTCGGCGCTGCGGTGGAAGCCGTTGAGGCGGACGACGCCGTCGGGCGCGAGGTCCGAGCAGTCCTCGGCGACGACGTCGAGGAGGCTGGTGCGGCCGGAGCCCGCGGGGCCGGTGAGGCGGACGGAGCGACCGCGGGCGAGCAGCCGCACGAGCCGTTCCCGCTCGTCCTGGCGTTCCAGGAGCGGCAGCCGGGGCGGGGTGGGGCCGGGCGGGGCCGGCGGGCGGGCCGCGCGGTCGGCCTCTGCGCGCGCGACGGCGCTGAGCTTCTGCGGCCGGGCGGGGCGTTCGCCCGGCGGGCAGGCCTCTATCTCGCTGCCGTCGACGGGGTTGACGGTGAGCAGGTGGTCGCCGGAGACCAGCTGCACCGTGCGGGCCAGGGCGGGCGCGCTCTGGCCGAAGTCGGGTGTGAGCGGATCCCGGGGCGGACGCTGGCGCGGCGCGCTGCCGTCACCTTCGTGGCCGTACTCCTCGGGTCCCCGGTTGTTCGGGTCCATAGGTTTCAAGCCCCCCAAAAGCGTCTCGTGTGTCGTGGGTCCGCCGGGACCCAGGCCCCCTCCGGCCTGCTGCACACCGCGCTGTCGCTTCTGGTCCGGGCCCGCTCGTTCAGGGACGTGCTTCCAGCGGGCGACCGAACCCTAAACCTTCGCACAGTATCTACGACAGCCCGGGGTACCGCGCCGTCCGAGACGTCACAGTCTCGTGAGGATTGTGCTCACCGCGCTCTTCACGATGGCAACACCCGGCCCTCACACCGCTTCCACACAAGGGTTCACACCCAGGGCAGCGACTCCACCCCGATGCCGCCCTCGATCGCCAGGATCCGGTGCAGCCGGGTGGCCACCAGCAGGCGCTGCATCTGCGGCGGTACGTCGCGCAGCACCAGGCGCCGGCCGCAGCGGCCGGCCCTGCGGTGGGCCCCCATGATCACCCCGAGTCCGGTGGCGTCCCAGGAGTCGAGCTCGGACAGATCCAGCACGAGATCGCCGACTCCGTCGTCGACGGCCGAGTGCAGGACCGTACGGGCGTCCGCCGCGCTGCGGACGTCGAGGCGGCCCCCGACGACCAGCTCGGCGTGGTCGCCCCTGATGAACATATGCGCTCCCCGTGGTGCGTCTCGTGCTCCGCGAATGTGATGTCCGGTGATGCAACCTCTGACTGCGCAAAGCGGTCAGAGGTTGCCGTCTGTAAGCGAACCGATACCGAATTCACCCCCCGGTGTGACACCTGAGGGGCGTGTGTGATTTCGGTTCCTGATCAGTACGAGCAGCAGCCCTGCCCGTCTTGATCAGTACGAGTAGAAGCCCTGCCCGCTCTTGCGCCCGATGTCACCGGCGTCAACCATCCGGCGCATCAGCTCCGGCGGAGCGAACTTCTCGTCCTGGGACTCGGTGTAGATGTTGCTGGTGGCGTGCAGCAGGATGTCGACGCCGGTGAGGTCGGCCGTGGCGAGCGGGCCCATGGCGTGCCCGAAGCCCAGCTTGCAGGCGAGGTCGATGTCCTCGGCGGTGGCGACACCCGACTCGTAGAGCTTGGTGGCCTCGACGACGAGCGCCGAGATGAGCCGGGTGGTCACGAACCCCGCGACGTCCCGGTTGACGACGATGCAGGTCTTGCCGGTGGACTCGGCGAACTCCCGCGCGGTGGCGAGCGTTTCGTCGCTGGTCTTGTAGCCGCGGACCAGCTCGACGAGCCGCATCATCGGCACGGGCGAGAAGAAGTGGACGCCGACGACCCGCTCGGGGTGCTCGGTGGCCGCCGCGATCTTGGTGATCGGGATGGCGGAGGTGTTGGAGGCGAGGACGGTGTCCTCCCGCACGATCTTGTCGAGCGTGCGGAAGATCTCGTGCTTCACCTCCAGCTTCTCGAAGACCGCCTCGACGACGATGTCGGCGTCCGCGGCGGCGTCGAGATCGGTGGTCGCGGTGATCCGGCCGAGGGCGGCGTCGGCGTCGTGCGCCTCCATCCTGCCCTTGCTGACGAACTTGTCGTACGAGGCCTTGATGCCGTCGGTGCCACGCTTCAGCGCCTCGTCGGTGACGTCCCGCAGGACGACGTCCCAGCCCGCCTGCGCGGAGACCTGGGCGATCCCGGAACCCATCAAGCCGGCGCCGATGACGGCAAGCTTCCGTGCCACTGTTGCGACTCCCCTTTTGAACGCCTTACACGCTGTTTAAGTTGCCTCTCCGGCGGACCCTAGCGCTCGTGAGGGGCTGTGTGACCGGTAAGTAATGCGCGTCACGTCTCATCTGACGGACATCACACCGGCAGACGTCACGAGGGGTCTCGTACGGCGTAGTTGAGCACCTTCTCGCTCAACAGCTCCTCGACGTCGTCCAGGAGCACCAGTACCTCACGCGACACTTCGCCCGGATTGCGCCCTGCGACCATCTCTCGCCCGATGTGGACGAACACTTCCGAGTGGACCCAGCAGATCTGACCGGCGATCAGCCCCGGCAGCGGGTCGGCGTCGGCGGCGCCGGTCTCCTCCCGGAGTGTCGCTTCGAGGTGGTCGTGGATCTCCTGCTGGAGACTCCACAGCCGCGAACGCAGCGGCGGCGCCTCGTGGATGCAGCGCATGAAGCGGTCGTAGCCCTTCATGAGGCCGAGCCTGGGCGAGACCGCCTCGGCCTCGCCGCGCAGCTCGCGCAGGACGGCGCGGGCGGCGGACTCCCCCGCGTCCCGGGCCCGCACCCAGCGCGAGAGCTGTTCGACGACACCGGAGGACCGGTCGAAGAAGAGGTCCTCCTTCGCGGGGAAGTAGTTGTAGACGGTGTTGACGGAGACGTCGGCCGCCTCGGCCACCTCCGCGATGGTCACGGTCACGAAGCCGTGCTCCAGGAACAGCCCGGTGGCGATGTCCGAGATCCGCTGCCTCGTCTCGCGCTTCTTCCGCTCCCTGAGCCCTTCTGCCATGGTCACCATCCTAGCTTCGCTGGACTCCATGAAACTTTGGGGCCATTGCAAAATTTAAGAGACCCTGTTTTTCTAGGGCCATGACCGTCATCCGTACGGCCGGACTGGCCCGTACCTTCCAGACCAAGCACGGCCCCGTGGCGGCCGTGCGCGGCATCGACCTCACCGTCCGCGAGGGCGAGATCCTCGGCTTCCTCGGCCCCAACGGCGCCGGAAAGACCACCACCCTGCGCATGCTCACCACCCTGCTCGCCCCGACCGGCGGCACCGCCACGGTCGCCGGGCACGACCTCGCCACGGACCCGGCCGGGGTGCGCCGGGTCTGCGGTTACGTGGCCCAGTCGGGCGGCGTCGACCCGCAGATCAGCGTGCGCGAGGAACTCGTCACGCAGGGGCGGATGTACCGCCTGACCAAGCCCCAGGCCAAGGAACGCGCCGCGGAGCTGGCCCGTGACCTGGGCCTGACCGAGCTGCTCGACCGCAAGTGCGGGGAGCTGTCGGGCGGCCAGCGCCGCCGCCTGGACATCGCGATGGCGCTCACCCACCGCCCGCAGGTCCTCTTCCTCGACGAGCCGACCACCGGCCTCGACCCCGGCAGCCGCGCCGACCTGTGGGACCTGATCCGGCGGCTGCGCGCCGAGCACGGCACCACCGTCTTCCTCACCACCCACTACCTCGACGAGGCCGACGCCCTCGCCGACCGCCTGGTGATCGTCGACCGTGGCGTGGTGGTGGCCGAGGGCACGCCGAGCGCGCTCAAGCTGGAGCACGGCGGCTCGATCGACGCCACGCTCCAGGACACGTTCCTCGCCATCACCGGCCGCAGCGCCACCCCAGCCGACGCCGCCCCCGTAGCCGTATAGGACCCCGCGACATGCTTCTCCACGACACCGCGCTCATCTACGGCCGCTATCTGCGCCAGTCCCTGCGCTCGCGCTTCGCACTGCTCTTCGGGGTGCTGATGCCGCTGCTGTACCTGCTGTTCTTCGGCCCGCTGCTGACCGATCTGCCGCTCGGCGGGCGGGGCAGCTCGTGGCAGGTGCTGGTGCCGGGGCTGCTCCTGCAACTCGGTCTGTTCGGGGCCCTGTTCGCCGGGTTCATGATCATCCTGGAGAAGGGGTCGGGCATCGTCGACCGGATGCGGGTCACGCCCGTCAGCCGGCTCGGGCTGCTCCTCGGCCGGGTGCTGCGGGACGCGACGGTCTTCGTCTTCCAGGCGGTGCTGCTGGTGCTGGCCGCGCTGGTGATGGGGCTGCGCGCGCCACTCGCCGGCATCCTGATCGGCTTCGCCTTCGTCGGGCTGCTCACCGTCTCGCTCGCCTCGCTGTCCTACGCGGTGGCGATGAAGGTCCGCACGCCCCAGGAGTTCGGTCCGCTCATCAACGCCGTGTCGATGCCGTCGATGCTGCTGTCCGGCCTGATGCTCCCGATGACCCTGGGCCCGGCCTGGCTGGACGTCCTGTCCCACTTCATGCCGTTCCGCTATCTGGTGGACGCGATGCGGGACGCGTACGTCGGCGCGTACACGACCGCGCACATGGCGTACGGCGTGCTGGTCGCCCTCGGTTTCTCGGCGCTCGCCGTGACAGTGGGCACACGCGTCTTCCGGACGGCCGGGGCGTAACTAGGCTGAGCCCATGGTCAATCTGACGCGCATCTACACCAGGACCGGCGACCAGGGCACCACCGCCCTCGGCGACATGAGCAGGGTCGCCAAGACCGACCTGCGGATCTCCGCGTACGCCGACGCCAACGAGGCGAACGCGGTGATCGGGACGGCGATCGCGCTGGGCGGCCTCGACGAGGAGATCGTCGAGGTCCTCACCCGCGTGCAGAACGACCTGTTCGACGTCGGCGCCGACCTGTCGACGCCCGTGGTCGAGAACCCGGAGTTCCCGCCGCTCAGGGTCGAGCAGTTCTACGTCGACAAGCTGGAGGCGGACTGCGACCGCTTCAACGAGCGACTGGAGAAGCTCCGGTCGTTCATCCTGCCCGGCGGCACGCCCGGCGCGGCCCTGCTGCACCAGGCGTGCACGGTCGTCCGGCGCGCCGAACGGTCCACCTGGGCGGCGCTGGAGGTGCACGGCGCCCAAGGAGAGAACGGCAGCATGAACCCGCTGACCGCGACCTACCTCAACCGCCTGTCGGACCTGCTGTTCATCCTGGCCCGGACCGCCAACAACGAGGTCGGGGACGTGCTGTGGGTGCCCGGCGGGGAGCGTTAGCGCTCCCGCTTGGGGAACAGGGTGTAGCTCCCGGCGATGACGAGGTTGATGCCGATCAGCCAGAGCATGCGCTGCTGCCACGCCCGCAGCGAGTCGGTCTCGCCGGCGCCACCGACGTACCAGATCGCGGCCTGGAGCAGGGCCAGGGCGACGACCGCGGCGACGACCCAGCGGCCCGCGACCTTCCATTCGTGGACGGCGCGGGCCGTGCCGTACTTCGGCGGCCGTACCGGCGGCGGTCCGCCCGCGAAGCGGTGGGCGAACCGGGCGTCGGCCCAGCGGACCGTGGAGTGGCCGAGCCCCACGGTGAAACCGATGTAGACGGCGGCCAGGCCGTGCTTCCAGTCGGGCTCGGCGCCGTTGCGGAGGTCGATCGCCGTGACGGTGAACAGCATGAGCTCCAGCAGCGGCTCGCACAGCAGGAGGCCGAGGCCGAGGCGCGGCATCTTCAGCAGGTACCGGAAGGCCAGCCCGGCGGCCAGCAGCACCCAGAACGCCACCTCGCACGCGACGATCAGTCCGACGATCATGAACCCGCTCCCTTCCCTCCTCTCCCAGGTTCGGGCCGCGGTCCCCCGCTTTCGTCGTCGTCGCTGACGAACCCGCCGTACATCGAAAGATGCAGTCCAGGACCGTCCCCGGGGATCAGGCGGGCGGCCCGGCGGCCGTGTTTCATGGGGACATGGCCGTACGACTGCCCCGCCCGCACCGCTTCGACGTGTACATCGCGGGCGCTGGGCTGCTCGGCGGCCTGCTGCTGGTGCTCTTCGGGCTGGGCACCCGGCCGTCCGACGACCCGATCACCCTCTTCGACGGGCCCTGGCCGGTGCTGGTGCCGCTCACCGTGCTGGCCGGCTGCGAGCTGCTGCGCCGCGCGGCACCGCGCGCGGCCCTGCTGACCGGCACGCTCGCGATCTGCGCGGACCTGGTGACGCAGGGCAGCCTCGCCTCGGTGCTGATGTTCACCGACCTCGTCTACGCCGCCGTCCTGTACGGCCCGCTCGCCTCCGCCCGCCGCATCCAGTGGATCACCGGCCTGCTCACGGTGGTCGCGACGCTGGTGCCGTTCGCGGTGTGGCGGGTGCCGGAGGCGCTGCTGATCGGTGTGGTCGTCGGGGTCGTGGCGTACGGGCCCGCCGCCACCGGCTGGATCGTCCGCAACCACCGCGACGCCGCCGAGGCCGCCCGGCTGCGCGCCGAACAGACCGCGCTGCTCGCGGAGATGGACCGCAGCCAGGCCGTCGTCGCCGAACGCGCCAGGATGGCGCGGGAGTTGCACGACATGGTCGCCAACCATCTGTCCGCGATCGCGATCCACTCCACCGCCGCGCTGTCGCTGGACGATCCGAGGACCTCCGCGGAGGCCCTCGGCGTCATCCGCGAGAACAGCGTCAAGGGGCTGGCGGAGATGCGCCGGCTGATCGGCATCCTGCGCGACGGCGACGAGGAGCCGAGCGCGGTCCCGACCCTCGACGGTCTCGCCGCCCTGGTCGAGGACGCCCGCACCAACGGTCTCGACGTGACGCTGGACGCCGGGCACGGCACGACCGTGCCCGCCCCCGTCGAGCTGGCCGCCTACCGAATCGTCCAGGAGTCCCTGACCAACGCGCTCAAGCACGCCTGCCCCGGCCCCGTCACCGTCACCCTGGCCCGGCGCGACGGCTCCCTCGACGTGCTCGTGACCAGCCCGTACGGTCACCGGGACGGCCCGCGCGCCCCCGGCTCCGGCTCCGGTCTGGTCGGGATGCGAGAGCGGGTCGCGCTGCTGGGCGGCACCTTCGAGGCAGGCCCCGAGGGCGAGTCATGGACGGTACGGGCGATGCTCCCCCTGACCGAAGGAGACCCCGCATGATCCGCCCCGTCCGTGTGCTCGTCGCCGAGGACCAGTCCGCCGTCCGGGCGGGCCTCGTCCTCATCCTGCGCAGCGCCCCCGACATCGAGGTGGTCGGCGAGGCCGCGGACGGCGAGCAGGCGGTGGCGCTGGCCCGGGAACTGCGGCCGGACCTGGTCCTGATGGACGTCCAGATGCCGCGTCTGGACGGGGTGTCGGCGACCCGGAAGGTCACGGAGGAGGGACTCGCGGACGTCCTCGTGCTGACCACCTTCGACCTCGACGAGTACGTGTTCGGGGCGCTGCGGGCGGGCGCGGCCGGGTTCCTGCTGAAGAACACGGAGGCGAAGGCCCTGATCGAGGCCGTCCGCACGGTGGCCCGCGGCGAGGGCATCGTCGCCCCGGCCGTCACCCGCCGCCTGATCGCCGAGTTCGCGGCGAAGCCCGTACGGCAGTCGAGCGCGGACCCAGCCGTCCTGGACTCCCTCACCCGCCGTGAACGCGAGGTGCTGTCCTGCCTCGGCGAGGGACTGTCCAACGCCGACATCGCGGGGCGCCTCGACATGGCGGAGGCGACGGTGAAGACGCACGTCAGCCGCCTCCTGGGCAAGCTGGAGCTGCGGAGCCGGGTCCAAGCGGCCGTCCTTGCGCAGGAGTTGGGTGTCTGAGCGGTTGCATACGAGAGTGGTCCAGACCTATTGACCGATGGTCCAGACCTTTCTATTCTCACCGCACCGTGGGCACGAAGGCTCAGTCGTGCCCCCACCCCCGAAAAGGAGGCGCGGCATGCGCTTCAGACACAGAGCCGCGGCAGGGTTCGCGACCCTGCTGCTCCCCTTCGCCGGACTGGTCGGGCTGGCCAGTCCCGCCGAGGCGGCGACGTCCGCGACCGCGACCTACGCCAAGACCCAGGACTGGGGCACCGGCTTCGAGGGCAAGTGGACCGTCAAGAACACCGGTGACACCACCCTCAGCTCCTGGACCGTGGAGTGGGACTTCCCCTCCGGCACCTCGGTCACCTCCGCCTGGGACGCCGACGTCACCTCCTCCGGCACCCACTGGACCGCCAAGAACAAGTCCTGGAACGGCACCCTCGCCCCCGGCGCCTCGATCTCCTTCGGCTTCAACGGCTCCGGCACCGGCGCCCCGTCCAACTGCAAGCTGAACGGCGGCAGTTGCGACGGCGGCACCACCAACCCGAGCGACAGCGCGCCCAGCGCGCCCGGCACTCCGACCGCGTCGAGCGTCACCGACACCTCGGTGAAGCTCTCCTGGAGCGCGGCCACCGACGACAAGGGCGTCAAGAACTACGACGTCCTGCGCAACGGCACCAAGGTCGCGACGGTGACGACGACCTCGTACACCGACACCGGCCTGACCGCCGGCACCTCCTACTCGTACACCGTCCAGGCCCGCGACACCGCCGACCAGACCGGCCCGGTCAGCGGCGCGCTCTCGGTGACGACGACAGGTGGCGGCGGCACCGACCCGGACCCCGGCACCGGCGGCAAGGTCAAGCTCGGCTACTTCACCGAGTGGGGCGTCTACGGCCGCAACTACCACGTCAAGAACCTGGTGACCTCCGGCTCGGCGTCGAAGATCACGCACATCAACTACGCGTTCGGCAACGTCAAGGACGGCAAGTGCGTCGTCGACGACACCTACGCCGCCTACGACAAGGCCTACACCGCCGACCAGTCCGTCAGCGGCGTCGCCGACACCTGGGACCAGCCGCTGCGCGGCAACTTCAACCAGCTGCGCGAGCTGAAGGCCAAGTACCCGAACATCAAGGTGCTGTACTCCTTCGGCGGCTGGACCTACTCCGGCGGCTTCGCCCAGGCCGCCGCCAACCCGGCCGCGTTCGCCGCGAGCTGCAAGTCCGTCATCGAGGACCCGCGCTGGGCGGACGTCTTCGACGGCATCGACATCGACTGGGAGTACCCGAACGCCTGCGGTCTGACCTGTGACACCTCCGGTGCCGCGGCCTTCAAGAACCTGATGGCGGCGCTGCGTTCGGAGTTCGGCAGCGACTACCTGGTCACCGCCGCGATCACCGCGGACGCCTCCGACGGCGGCAAGATCGACGCGGCCGACTACGGCGGCGCCTCGGCCTACGTCAACTGGTACAACGTGATGACGTACGACTACTTCGGCGCCTGGGACAAGACGGGCCCGACCGCCCCGCACTCCCCCCTCACCTCCTACTCGGGCATCCCGAAGGCCGGCTTCAACTCGGCCGACGCGATCGCCAAGCTGAAGGCGAAGGGCGTGGCGTCGAGCAAGCTCCTGCTCGGCATCGGCTTCTACGGCCGCGGCTGGACCGGCGTCACCCAGGCGGCCCCCGGCGGCACCGCCACCGGCCCGGCTCCCGGCACCTACGAGGCGGGCATCGAGGACTACAAGGTCCTCAAGACGTCCTGCCCCGCCACCGGCACCGTCGGCGGCACCGCGTACGCCTACTGCGGCAGCAACTGGTGGTCGTACGACACCCCCGCCACCATCGGCACCAAGATGACCTGGGCCAAGAACCAGGGCCTGGGCGGGGCGTTCTTCTGGGAGTTCAGCGGCGACAGCAGCAACGGCGAGCTGGTGAGCGCCATCAACAGCGGACTGAGCTGACCTGCTCCATCGTTCAACCCGGGGGCGCGCGGTGCATACCGCGCGCCCCCGGCGCATGCGCCCCACCGGGACCTTCGGCCCCACCGCGGGGTCGGTCGGCCAATGCCGGACATGTCACCCCCGCCCCCACAGTGAATCCGTCAGCCAGCAAACGGAACTGTTCATTCAGGGGGAATCATGAACCTCAGGACCAAGAAGACCGCCGTCGGAGTACTCGCGGGCGCGGCGGCCGCCGTCGCCCTCGCCACCGGACCGGCTCTGGCCGCGGTGACCTTCGACCCGGCGACCGGCACGGGGTTCGTAGGCAAGGGCGACGTCCAGACCGCGTTCGGCTGGAACAACAAGCAGCTCCAGACCAACGCGCCCGGCGTCACGTTCGCGTACGACGCCACCACCCACTACAGCGCGGTCTGCGAATGGATCACCGGGGCGGGCACCAAGGGCCAGAAGACCCACGACATCACGCTGAACCGCCACACCGGCGTCAGCAACACGGTGGCCTACGACCCGCGCGTGCAGACCCAGATCACCGGCTTCACCCTCACCGGCTTCGGCAGCACCAGCACCACCGGCACCGTTCCGGCCGTCGGTGAGCCGTGCGTCGGCAACGACGACGGGGTGGACCACAACGGCACCTGGGTCACGGTCGACGAGGTCGGCACCACGGCCGTCTTCTCGGTCGGCTACGCCGGTACGAGCGTGCCGCTGGCCTGAGTCGCTAGGCGACGTTGACGCGCTGACCGGGCGGGGCCGCCTCCAGCCAGGCGAGGAAACCGGTCAGCGCGTCCTCGCTCATGGCGAGTTCGAGCCGGGTGCCGCGGTGCAGACAGGTGAGGACGACGGCGTCCGACAGCAGCGCCAGCTCCTCCTCCCCCTCGGGCAGACGGCGGCCGGCGACCTCGATCGCGGCGCGCTCCAGGACGCGGCGCGGCCGGTAGGCGTAGGAGAAGACGCGGTACCACTCGATGCGGTCGCCGTTGTAGCGGGCGACACCGTAGCTCCAGCCCTTGCCGCTGGTGTCGGTTTTCTCCGGGACGTCCCAGCGCAGGGAACAGTCGAAAGTGCCGCCCGAGCGCTGAATCAGTCTGCGGCGCAGGCCGAAGACGAACAGTCCCAGCACCACCAGGGCGACCACGACTCCGCACACAGTCAGAGCGAGGACCATCGACACCGACCTCCTCGTCTACTCGGTAACGGATCACTCGGTAACGGATTGGAAAAAACATCCACATTCGCCTCAGCCGCGACCAGGGCCGGATTTCTCCGGTCCCAGCCGCGGCTGAGTGACGTCATACGGTCCAGCGCAGGCTAGCGCGTCGCCGCCGCACGGATACGTACGTCCGCGCGACGCTCGGCGGCGGCGTCACCCTCCGCCTTCGCCCGCTCCAGCTCGCGCTCCGCGCGCTGGACGTCGATCTCGTCCGACAGCTCGGCGATCTCGGCCAGCAGCGACAGCTTGTTGTCCGCGAACGAGATGAAACCGCCGTGCACCGCGGCGACGACCGTTCCACCATCACTCGTACGGATGGTCACCGGGCCCGACTCCAGCACACCGAGCAGCGGCTGGTGACCGGGCATGACGCCGATGTCGCCGGACGTGGTGCGCGCGACGACCAGGGTGGCCTCGCCGGACCAGACCTCTCGGTCGGCCGCGACCAGCGCGACGTGCAGCTCAGCAGCCAAGGTGGCTCCTCGGGTCACCACCCGGCAGGTCTGCCGGGTGTTGGTTACAAGTCTAATAGGCGTGAAAGAGGGGGCGGGACGTACCCCGCCCCCTCTTCAAGAGCACACGGCTCAGGAGACGCCGAGCTCCTTGGCGTTGGCCTTCAGGTCCTCGATGCCACCGCACATGAAGAACGCCTGCTCCGGGAAGTGGTCGTACTCGCCGTCGCAGATCGCGTTGAAGGCCGCGATCGACTCGTCCAGCGGGACGTCCGACCCGTCGACGCCGGTGAACTGCTTGGCGACGTGGGTGTTCTGGGACAGGAAGCGCTCCACGCGACGGGCACGGTGGACGACGAGCTTGTCCTCCTCGCCGAGCTCGTCGATACCGAGGATCGCGATGATGTCCTGGAGGTCCTTGTACTTCTGCAGGATGTTCTTGACGCGCATGGCGGCGTCGTAGTGGTCCTGCGCGATGTACCGCGGGTCCAGGATGCGGGACGTGGAGTCCAGCGGGTCCACGGCCGGGTAGATGCCCTTCTCGGAGATCGGACGGGAGAGAACCGTCGTCGCGTCGAGGTGGGCGAAGGTGGTGGCCGGGGCCGGGTCGGTCAGGTCGTCCGCGGGGACGTAGATCGCCTGCATCGAGGTGATCGAGTGACCACGGGTCGAGGTGATGCGCTCCTGGAGGAGACCCATCTCGTCGGCCAGGTTCGGCTGGTAACCCACCGCGGAGGGCATACGGCCGAGCAGGGTCGACACCTCGGAACCGGCCTGCGTGAAGCGGAAGATGTTGTCGATGAAGAACAGCACGTCCTGCTTCTGCACATCGCGGAAGTACTCCGCCATGGTCAGACCGGCGAGGGCCACACGGAGACGGGTGCCCGGGGGCTCGTCCATCTGGCCGAAGACCAGCGCGGTCTTGTCGATGACGCCGGAGTCCGACATCTCCTCGATGAGGTCGTTGCCCTCACGGGTGCGCTCACCGACACCGGCGAACACGGAGACACCGTCGTGGTTGTTGGCGACGCGGTAGATCATCTCCTGGATGAGCACCGTCTTGCCGACGCCGGCACCACCGAACAGACCGATCTTTCCACCCTTGACGTACGGGGTGAGAAGGTCGATGACCTTGACGCCGGTCTCGAACATCTCGGTCTTCGACTCGAGCTCGTCGAAGTTCGGGGCCTTGCGGTGGATGCCCCAGCGCTCGCCGTCGTACTTCTCGTCGACGTTCAGCACCTCACCGAGGGTGTTGAACACCTTGCCCTTGGTGAAGTCGCCGACCGGGACCGTGATGGAGGCACCGGTGTCGGTGACCGCGGCCTGGCGGACCAGACCGTCGGTGGGCTGCATGGAGATGGTGCGGACCAGGCCGTCACCCAGGTGCTGGGCGACCTCCAGGGTCAGCGTCTTCTTCGCGCCGTCCTGGGCCGGGTCGGCCACCTCGACGTGAAGGGCGTTGTAGATGTCGGGCATCGCGTCGACGGGGAACTCCACGTCGACGACCGGGCCGATGACCCGGGCGACGCGGCCCGTGGCCGTCGCGGTCTCAACAGTGGTGGTCATTAGCGGTCACTCCCCGCGGTCGCGTCGGCCAGGGCTGCGGAGCCACCGACGATCTCGCTGATTTCCTGGGTGATTTCGGCCTGGCGGGCCGCGTTGGCAAGTCGGGAGAGCGTGGTGATGAGCTCTCCGGCGTTGTCGGTGGCCGACTTCATCGCGCGGCGCGTGGCGGCGTGCTTGGAGGCAGCCGACTGGAGCAGCGCGTTGTAGATACGGCTTTCGACGTAGCGCGGCAGCAGGGCGTCGAGGACGTCCTCCGCCGACGGCTCGAAGTCGAACAGCGGAAGGATCTCGCCCTTGGGGGCTGCTTCCTTCGCGACCTCGTCGAGGCTGAGCGGCAGCAGTCGGGAGTCGATTGCCGTCTGCGTCATCATCGAGACGAACTCGGTGTAGACGATGTGGAGTTCGTCCACGCCGCCGTCCGCCGTCTCCTTCTCGATGGCCTCGATCAGCGGACCCGCGACCTTCTTCGCGTCCGCGTAGCTGGGCTCGTCGGTGAAGCCCGACCACGACTCCGCGACCTTGCGCTCGCGGAAGTTGTAGTGGGCCAGACCGCGCCGGCCGACGATGTACGTGTCGACCTGCTTGCCCTCGGCCTCAAGACGCGCGGTGAGCAGCTCCGCGGCCTTGATGGCGTTGGAGTTGAAGGCACCGGCGAGACCACGGTCGCTCGTCAGGAGCAGCACCGCGGACCGCGTGACCGTCTCGGCCTGCGTGGTCAGCGGGTGCTTCGTGTTCGAGCCGGTACCCACCGCCGTGACCGCGCGGGTGAGCTCGGTCGCGTACGGCGTGGAGGCCGCCACCTTGCGCTGCGCCTTGACGACACGCGAGGCGGCGATCATCTCCATCGCCTTGGTGATCTTCTTGGTCGCGGTGACGGATCGGATGCGACGCTTGTAGACCCGGAGCTGGGCTCCCATGAGTCAGGTCCCTTCCTTACGTCACTTGGCGGCGGCCGGGGCGTCCTCGCCGAGAAGCTTGCCGTCCGAGGTCTCGAACTGCTTCTTGAAGTCGGCGATCGCGTCGGCAACAGCGGTGAGGGTGTCGTCCGACAGCTTGCCGCCCTCGCGGATGGAGGTCATGAGGCCCTGCTCCTTGCGGTGCAGGTACTCCAGGAGCTCCTTCTCGAAGCGGCGGATGTCGGCGACCGGGACGTCGTCCATCTTGCCGGTGGTGCCGGCCCAGACGGAGACGACCTGGTCCTCGGTGGACATCGGCTGGTACTGAGCCTGCTTGAGCAGCTCGACCATGCGCTGACCGCGCTCCAGCTGCGCCTTCGACGCGGCGTCCAGGTCGGAACCGAAGGCGGCGAACGCCTCCAGCTCACGGAACTGGGCGAGGTCCACGCGCAGACGGCCGGAGACCTGCTTCATCGCCTTGTGCTGCGCGGAACCACCGACTCGGGAGACGGAGATACCGACGTTCAGCGCGGGGCGCTGACCGGCGTTGAACAGGTCCGACTCCAGGAAGCACTGGCCGTCGGTGATGGAGATGACGTTGGTCGGGATGAACGCCGAGACGTCGTTGGCCTTGGTCTCGACGATCGGCAGACCGGTCATCGAGCCGGCGCCCATGTCGTCGGAGAGCTTGGCGCAGCGCTCCAGCAGACGGGAGTGCAGGTAGAAGACGTCACCCGGGTAGGCCTCACGGCCCGGCGGGCGGCGCAGCAGCAGGGACACGGCGCGGTAGGCGTCGGCCTGCTTCGACAGGTCGTCGAAGATGATGAGGACGTGCTTGCCCTCGTACATCCACTGCTGGCCGATGGCCGAACCGGTGTACGGCGCCAGGTACTTGAAGCCGGCCGGGTCGGACGCCGGGGCGGCGACGATGGTCGTGTACTCCAGCGCGCCGTTCTCCTCCAGCGCGCGGCGGACCGACGCGATGGTGGAGCCCTTCTGGCCGATGGCGACGTAGATGCAGCGGACCTGCTTGTTCACGTCGCCCGAGCGCCAGTTGTCGCGCTGGTTGATGATCGTGTCGACGGCCAGGGCGGTCTTGCCGGTCTGACGGTCACCGATGATCAGCTGACGCTGGCCACGGCCGATCGGGGTCATCGCGTCGACGGCCTTGTAGCCGGTCTCCATCGGCTCGTGCACCGACTTGCGCTGCATGACCGTGGGGGCCTGCAGCTCGAGGGCGCGGCGGCCGGACGTCTCGATCTCGCCGAGGCCGTCGATCGGGTTGCCGAGCGGGTCGACGACGCGGCCGAGGTAGCCCTCGCCGACGGCCACGGAGAGGACCTCACCGGTGCGCGTGACCGGCTGACCCTCCTCGATGCCGCTGAACTCACCGAGGACGATGGCGCCGATCTCGCGCTCTTCCAGGTTGAGCGCGAGGCCGAGGGTGCCGTCCTCGAACTTCAGCAGTTCGTTGGCCATGGCCGAGGGCAGACCCTCGACCTTCGCGATGCCGTCGCCGGCAAGGGTGACCGTACCGACCTCCTCGCGCGAGGCCGCGTCCGGCTTGTACGACTGGACGAAGTTCTCCAGCGCGTCCCGGATCTCCTCCGGCCGGATCGTGAGCTCCGCCATCTGGGTTCCCTGCTCTCCTTGTTGGGCCCGAAGTTTCACTTTGGGGGTCTGGGGGCGACCCCCAGGATTCTTCATGTACGGCCCAACCAGGGCCGTCGTAAGTACGTACTGCTATGAAGTTGCTGCTCAGCCCGCCAGGCGGCGGCCGGCGTCCTCGATGCGGTCCGCGATGGAGCCGTTGATGACCTCGTCGCCGACCTGCACCCGGATACCGCCGAGGACCTCGGGGTCCACGTCGATGTTCAGGTGGACCTGGTGGCCGTAGAGCTTCCCGAGCGCGGCGCCCAGGCGCTGCTTCTGGGTGTCGCTCAGCGGGACCGCCGAGGTGACGACGGCGACCAGGCGGTTGCGACGGTCCGCGGCGAGCTTGGACAGGGACTCCAGTCCCGCTTCCAGGCTACGTCCCCGCGGCGCGGTCACAAGACGCGTCACCAGGCGCTCGGTGGTCGCGTGGGCACGGCCGCCGAGCAGGCTGCGCAGCAGCTCGCCCTTGGCCGAACCGGTCGCGGCGCGGTCGGTCAGCGCGGCCCGCAGCTCGGTGTTCGAGGAGACAATCCGGCCGAACCGGAACAGCTCGTCCTCCACGTCGTCGAGCGCTCCGGCCCGCTGCGCGGCCGTGAGGTCGGCGAGGTTCGCCAGCTCCTCCAGGGCGTCCACCAGGTCGCGCGACTGCGACCAGCGGGAGCGCACCATGCCGGACACGAGGTCGGCGGTCTCGCCGCCGACCTGGCCACCGAGGAGACGCTGGGCCAGCTCGGCCTTGGCCTCGCCGGCCTGCGCCGGGTCGGTCAGGACCCGACGCAGCGACACCTCGCGGTCGAGCAGCGCGGTGACGGCGGCCAGCTCTTCGGCGAGCGTGCCGGCGTTCACGGACGTGTTGTCCGTCAGCGCGTCAAGACGCTCACGTGCGGCTGCCAGGGCCTCGCGGCTCGCTCCGTTCATCGAGCCGCCTCAGCCTTCTCCTCGAGCTCGTCGAGGAAGCGGTCGATCACGCGGGACTGCCGGGCGTGGTCCTCGAGGGACTCGCCGACGAGCTTGCCGGCCAGGTCGGTGGCGAGCTTGCCGACGTCCTGGCGCAGCGCCTGCGAGGCGGCCTTGCGGTCGGCCTCGATCTGGGCGTGCCCGGCGGCGATGATCTCCTCGCGCTGCCGCTGGCCTTCCGCGCGCATCTCGGCGATGAGCGTGGCGCCCTGCTCCTGCGCCTCCTGGCGCAGCCGCGCAGCCTCGTGACGGGCCTCGGCGAGCTGGGCCTTGTACTGCTCAAGGACGCTCTGGGCCTCGGTCTGGGCGGCCTCGGCCTTCTCGATACCGCCCTCGATGGCCTCGCGCCGCTCTTCCAGAACCTTGTTGATGGTCGGGAGGAGCTTCTTGGCGAGGAAGCCGAAGACGATGACGAAAGCGATGAGGCCGATGACAACTTCCGGCCACGGCGGAACGAGGGGGTTTTCCTTGTGCCCCTCTTCAGCCGCCAGGAAAACCAGGGCGGATGTCACATCAGTGCCTTTCGTCGAAAGGGTCGGTCGTGAGAGTTCGTCTTAGTAGACGAACGGCATGACCAGACCGATGAGGGCGAGCGCCTCACAGAAGGCGAAGCCGAGGATCTGGTTGGCGCGGATCAGACCGGCGGCCTCGGGCTGGCGGGCGAGAGCCTGGGTGCCGTTACCGAAGATGATGCCGACGCCGACGCCCGGGCCGATCGCCGCGAGGCCGTAGCCGATGGAGCCGAGGTTGCCGTCGACCGCAGCGAGCATCTGGGACATGCCAGTTCTTCCTTCTCTTTACGTGACCGGTGGGGGTTGGCCACCGGATGTCTCTGGGGGTGTGGCAGGGGGCGGTGCTCAGTGGTGCTCGGCGAGCGCGCCCTGGATGAAGGTGCAGGTCAGGAGGACGAAGACGTACGCCTGCACCGCCTGGATGAAGAGCTCGAAGGCCGTCATCACGATGACCATCACGAAGGAGACGGCCGAGTAGGCGATGCCGATGCCGTTGAGCATGTACCAGCTGGCGATCGTGAAGAGCAGCAGCAGGGTGTGGCCGGCGAACATGTTCGCGAAGAGTCGCACCGCGTGTGTGAACGGGCGGACGATCAGGTTCGAGGCGAACTCGATGGTCATGGAGAGCGGGAGAACCGCGCCCAGCGACTTGTCGTAGCCGGTGAAGTTCTTGAAGGCACCCACGACGCCGTGCCGCTTGAAGGTCAGCGAGACCCACAGGACGTACACGATCAGGGCCAGGACCAGCGGGTAGGCGATGATCGACGTCACCGGGAAGGCGGCGACGGGAACGATCGACCAGAGGTTCATCATCCAGATGAAGAAGAACAGGGAGACGGCGAGCGGTACGTACTTCTCGCCTTCCTTCTTGCCGATCGTCTCGTAGACGATGCCGCGGCGTACGAAGTCGTAGCCGGCCTCGGCGACCATCTGGAGCTTGCCGGGCACGAGCTTCGGCCGGGCGAAAGCGGCCCAGAAGAAGCCCACGATGATGACGGAGCCGACAAGCGCCAGCAGCATCGGCTTGTTGAAGTAGAAGCCGTTGCCGTCCGCGTCGCCCAGGAGCGGCTCGAACAGGAACGAGTGGAGGCCCGGGGCGACCGTGTCGAAGCCACACCCGTCGAACAGGTGACAGCTCGTGTCGAAAGCGAGCGTCTGCGTCGGGTCAGCACTCACCGCGGGCTCCTTCATCGTGGCGCATAGGTACGGCAACCTCGTTGTGTCGGCGCGGCGCAGGGCCGCGGTTCGGCACGGGACTGGTGTTACGGATGTGGGGGCGGCTGGGGGGCATCTCGCCTCGCGAGTGAGATTGAGCAGGCGTCAGCTCAGATGCCCGCGCCCGCGATGCCGCAGTTGGCACCGGACGATAGCAGGACTTCTCGTGCGCCTTTATCCCGCCCCTACCCCTCACGACGAGTGCCCCGATTTTTCGGGCTTGTTACCCGAATCGGGTTCGACGTAGAGGATCTTGGACTTCATGTGGGCACGCGTCTGTGCGGCGATCCACGCGAGGGTGCCGGCGACGAGAGTCAGTGCGAAAGCCTTGGGGTTGAACAACGTCGTGTTCTTGAAAGCCGCGACGAACACGAACAGCAGCAGGATCTGAGCCGCGTAGAGCATCAGGCCCATCGCCTGGAACAAGTGCGGAAGCGATTTGGCAGTGCGCTGCAGTACGTAAAGACCGATTCCCATGAACAGGATCACGATCAGCGTCGCGACGCCCGCCCCGATCGCCCCTTTACCGCCGGCGACCACACCACTGACGACGGCGGCAATCGCGCCGACGGCAGCTGTGGGCACAGCGGCCTGGGCCAGGATCCGGACGTCGTTGGACGGCATGGCGGCAACTCCGCTTTCAACGGGGGGAAGGGGTGTCGTCATGGACGAGCGTAGTCCCGGGCTGAGAGGGAACCTCACACCAATGGACCGTCGCACTACGGTCCTTCGGCTCTATCCCGGGTTCTCGTGAACCGTATCACAAACTATTTGATGAGGTCTTTACCTGGTTGGTGTGCTTGCTGTCACACATGAGAGTGACAGTGCGCGTCTGTGCAGAAACGCAACCAACATGTCTGGTATTGGGGCGCTTTGCACCCCCAACCCACTCCCACGACTTGGCAATGCTCTAGTCAGATTCTTACCTTGCCGCGTCAGCGCGACGACTCCGCTTTCCGCCGGTCCAGAAAGCGCGAACGGGCGCCGATGGCGGTCGCCCCGTTGACGCCGGGAACGCCGACGGCGACCGGAGTGCGCTCTTCCTCCTCCGTCGCGGGAGCCAGGGGCTCGGCGGCGGGCACGGATTCCGCAACGGCCTTGCGGCGACGGCGGTAACGGGGCGGCACGAGGGCCTGCGCCCACATCGGCACCCGCGGCGTGAAGCGCGGCAGCAGCAACAGCAGCAGCCCGATCGCGGAGAGGAACACGACACCCAGCACGATCCACATGGACGCCGAGTTGACCGAGTAGGCGAGCGCGCCGAACGCGATCAGCGCCGACCAGAAGTACATGATCAGGACGGCCCGGCTGTGCGAGTGCCCGATCTCCAGCAGCCGGTGGTGCAGATGCCCGCGGTCGGCGGCGAACGGCGACTGACCGCGCCAGGTGCGGCGCACGATGGCGAGCACCAGGTCGGCGGCCGGGATCGCGATGATGGTCAGCGGCAGCAGCAGCGGGATGTAGACCGGCACCGTCTGGTGCACGGCCGCCTTCTCGGACCCGGCGAACAGCTTCAGCGCGTCCGGGTCGACCTGCCCCGTGATGGAGATCGCGCCCGCGGCCAGCACCAGCCCGATCAGCATCGAGCCCGAGTCGCCCATGAAGATCCGCGCGGGGTGCATGTTGTGCGGCAGGAAGCCCAGGCACATGCCCATCAGGATCGCCGAGAACAGCGTCGCCGGGGCGGCGGCCTCGATGCCGTACGACACCCACACGCGGTAGGCGTAGAGGAAGAACGCGGCCGACGCGATGCACACCATTCCCGCGGCGAGGCCGTCTAGGCCGTCCACGAAGTTGACGGCGTTGATGGTGATGACGACCAGCGCCACCGTCAGCAGGGTGCCCTGCCACTGGGTCAGCGCGACCGAGCCGACGCCCGGGATCGGCAGCCACAGGATCGTCAGACCCTGCATGACCATCACGCCGGCGGCGATCATCTGCCCGCCGAGCTTGATCAGGGCGTCGATCTCGAACTTGTCGTCCAGCACGCCGATCAGCCAGATCAGGGCGGCGCCGGAGAGCAGCGCCCGCGGCTCGTTGGACTGGGAGAAGACCCCGTTGAGGTTGGTGAGGTGATCGGCGACCAGGAGCCCGGCGCACAGGCCGAAGAACATGGCGATACCGCCGAGCCGCGGAGTCGGTTCCCGGTGCACGTCACGGGCCCTGATCTCCGGCATCGCTCCGGCCACGATCGCGAACTTCCGCACCGGCCCTGTCAGCAGATACGTCACCGCGGCCGTGATGCAGAGCGTCAGCAGGTATTCACGCACGGGCTTCCCCACAGGTCTCGCTGGCCATCTCAGCCCCACACCCTAGCGACGGACGCATATGGTTGGGGACTTCCGGGTAGCGACGATGGTTGCACGTGTGGCTGTGCACCCGGGTGTCAACCAGGTGTACGACGGGATCGACGGGGGTGCGCCTACCCCGTATCAGGCCGGATACGGCGGAAATCTGCCCGCCAGCTCCCGCACTTCTTCACGGGCCTTCAGCCCCTCGGTCTCCCCGCGCAGCACCCCCGCGAGCAGGGCGGCGATGCCCGCCATCTCCTCCTCCCCCATGCCCTGCGTGGTCACGGCGGCGGTCCCCAGCCGCAGGCCACGGGCGTCCCCGTGCGGCAGCACACAGCAGTCGAGGACCATCCCGGCCGCCGCCAGCCGCCCCCGCGCCGTGCGCCCGTCGACGCCGAGCGGCGCCGGGTCGACGGTGAGCAGATGGGTGTCCGTGCCGCCGGTGGTGACGACACACCCCTCGGCGGCCAGGCCCGCCGCGAGAACCCTCGCATTGGCGACCACCTGATGGGCGTACGCGGTGAACGCCGGTGTTGCCGCCTCGCCGAACGCGACGGCCTTGGCGGCGATGGTGTGCATCTGCGCACCGCCCTGGGTGAACGGGAAGACGGCCCGGTCGACCCGCTCGGCCAGTTCCGCACCGCACAGGATCATCCCGCCGCGGGGCCCGCGCAGCACCTTGTGCGTCGTCGCGCACACGACATCGGCGTACGGCACCGGACTGGGCGCCGCTCCCCCGGCGACGAGCCCGATGGGGTGGGCGGCGTCGGCGATCAGATAGGCGCCCACCTCGTCGGCGACCTCGCGGAAGAAGGCGTAGTCGATGTGGCGGGGGTAGGCGATGGACCCGCACACGACGGCCTTGGGCCGGTGATTGCGGGCGAGGGTCCGCACCTGCTCGTGATCGATGAGCCCGGTCTCGGCGTCCACCCCGTACCCGACGAAGTCGAACCAGCGGCCGGAGAAGTTCGCCGGCGACCCGTGCGTGAGGTGCCCGCCGTACGGCAGCCCGAGGGCGAGGACGGTGTCACCGGGCCGCAGCAGGGCGGCGTACGCGGCGAGTACGGCCGACGACCCCGAATGGGACTGCACGTTCGCGTGCTCGGCCCCGAACAGCGCCTTCGCCCGGTCCACGGCCAGCCGCTCGGCGACGTCCACGATCTCGCAGCCGCCGTGATGCCGGGCGCCCGGGTAGCCCTCGGCGTACTTGTTGGCCAGCGGCGAGCCCAGGGCGGCCAGCACGGCCGGCGAGGTGAAGTTCTCGGCCGCGATGAGCTGCAGCGACGTCGACTGCCGCTGGAGCTCACCGAGCAGGATCTCGGCCAGCTCGGGATCCTGCCGCCGCAGGACGTCGGCGGTCTCGGGCGCATGGGTGACCGACATGGTGGACTCCGGGGCGTCGACGATGACGTACGACCAATGTAGGCCCGGTGCTCCCGAGGTGCTCGGCCGTTACGCCCTCGCGGGTACCCCCGTCAGCGCCGTCACCACCGGATCCAGCGCCTGATGTATCTCGTCCCCCACCGACCGGAAGAACCCCAGCGGCGCCCCGTACGGGTCGTACACCTCGTCCGCCTCCGCCGTCGGCGCCAGCAACCACCCCCGCAGCGCCGCCGCCGCCCGCACCAGCGCGCGGGCACGGTCGACCACGCCGTCCTCCAGGGGGGGCAGCGTGGTCGGGTCTATCGCGCGGACCAGGCGGGTGAACTCCTTCAGGGTGAAGGTGCGCAGGCCCGCCGAGTGGCCCATGGAGATGACCTGGGCGCGGTGGTCGCGGGTGGCCGTCAGGACCAGGTCGGCCATGATGACGTGCTCGTCGAGGAGTTCGCGGCCGGTGAAGCCGGAGGCGTCCGCGCCGAAGTCGGCCAGGACCGTCTCCGCGTTGGCCTCCATGGGCGCGCCCTCATGGCCCCAGGTGCCGGCGCTCTCCACGACGAGGCCGCCCCACAGCGGGTCGCCGAGCCGGTTCGCGAGGGCATGCCGGGTCAGCCGCTCGGTGATCGGCGAGCGGCACACGTTGCCGGTGCTGACGTGGAGGATGCGGAAGGAGTCACGCGGGAGACCGGTGAAGGTCCGCGTCTCTTCCATGTCCCATATGCCACGCCCCGCGTCAGGGGCCGTCAATTCGCCACCTCGAGGTCGGGTACGACCTTCCTGAGCTCCTCCGCGGAGATCGCGCCCGCGCGGAGCAGGACGGGCACCTCGCGCGTCACGTCGACGATCGACGACGGGACGTTGCCGGGGGTCGGGCCGCCGTCCAGGTAGACGGAGACGGAGTCGCCGAGCATCCCCTGCGCCGCGTCACAGTCCTCGGGGGCGGGGTGGCCGGTGAGGTTCGCCGAGGAGACCGCCATCGGGCCCACCTCGGTGAGCAGTTCGATCGCCACCGGGTGCAGGGGCATGCGGACCGCGACCGTGCCCCTCGTGTCACCCAGGTCCCACTGCAGCGACGGCTGGTGCTTGGCGACGAGCGTGAGCGCGCCCGGCCAGAACGCGTCGACCAGTTCCCAGGCCAGCTCGGAGAAGTCCGTGACGAGGCCGTGCAGGGTGTTCGGGGAGCCGATGAGGACGGGCGTGGGCATGTTCCGGCCGCGGCCCTTGGCCTCCAGCAGATCGGCGACGGCCTCCGAGGAGAACGCGTCGGCGCCGATGCCGTACACCGTGTCGGTCGGGAGGACGACCAGCTCGCCACGGCGGACGGCGGACGCGGCCTCGCGCAGACCGGTCGAGCGGTCGGTCGCGTCGTTGGTGTCGTATCGCCGTGCCATATCTAGCGGGCCTCCTCGTACACGTACTGCTGGCTGAGAGTCTTGGGGGTGGTCACGGCAGCGCCTTGCGGGCCGTCGCGAACCGGGGGCGGTTGTTGAGGTCGGGGTGGTCGGCCGCGTCGGCCCAGCCCCGTTCCTCGGTGAAGATCCACGGCACCTGGCCGCCCTGGGTGTCGGCGTGCTCGATGACGACGACGCCGCCGGGGCGGAGCAGCCGGTGCGCGGTGCGTTCCAGGCCGCGGATGAGATCGAGGCCGTCCTCGCCCGAGAACAGGGCGAGTTCGGGATCGTAGTCCCGCGCCTCGGGAGCGACGTACTCCCACTCGGTCAGCGGGATGTAGGGCGGGTTGGAGATGACCAGGTCGACCTGGCCGTCGAGGTCCGGGAAGGCGTCCAGGGCGTTGCCCTGGCGCAGGTCGACCCTGGACCCCTCCATGTTCTTGCGCGTCCATCGCAGGGCGTCCTCGGACAGCTCCACGGCGTGCACGCGGGAACGCGGGACCTCCTGGGCGAGGGCGAGCGCGATGGCGCCGGAGCCGGTGCACAGGTCGACGATGCAGGGCTCGACGACGTCCATGGCGCGTACGGCGTCTATCGCCCACCCGACCACGGACTCGGTCTCGGGCCGGGGCACGAAGACGCCCGGGCCGACCTGGAGCTCCAGGTACCGGAAGAACGCCCGCCCCGTGATGTGCTGGAGCGGCTCGCGCTGCTCACGGCGGGCGATGACCTCCCAGTAGCGGGCGTCGAAGTCCGCGTCCTTCACGGAGTGCAGCTCGCCCCGCTTCACGCCGTGCACGAACGCGGCGAGCTCCTCCGCGTCGTTGCGCGGCGAGGGCACGCCGGCGTCGGCCAGCCGCTGGGTGGCTTGAGCTACCTCAGCGAGCAGCAGACTGCGGGGGTTTGGGGGTCGCCCCCCAAATGATTGCTGCACGCAAGTCCTCCGTGTCGTACTCGGTCGTGCGTAGGTCCCTCTTACGCGGCCGCCAGCTTCGCCGCCGAGTCCGCGTCGACACAGGCCTGGATCACCGCGTCGAGGTCGCCGTCCAGGACCTGGTCCAAGTTGTACGCCTTGAACCCGACGCGGTGGTCCGAGATGCGGTTCTCCGGGAAGTTGTACGTACGGATCTTCTCGGAGCGGTCGACGGTACGGACCTGGCTGCGGCGGGCGTCGGCGGCTTCCCGCTCCGCCTCCTCCTGCGCCGCGGCGAGCAGCCTGGAGCGCAGGATACGCAAGGCCTGCTCCTTGTTCTGAAGCTGGCTCTTCTCGTTCTGGCAGGAAGCGACGACTCCGGTGGGAATGTGCGTGATGCGCACGGCGGAGTCCGTGGTGTTGACGGACTGTCCGCCGGGGCCGGAGGAGCGGTACACGTCGATGCGGAGGTCGTTGGGGTTGATCTCGACGTCGACCTCCTCGGCCTCGGGGGTCACCAGGACGCCCGCCGCGGAGGTATGGATACGGCCCTGGGACTCGGTCGCCGGGACGCGCTGTACGCGGTGCACGCCGCCCTCGTACTTCAGGCGGGCCCAGACGCCCTGGCCGGGCTCGGTGGCGCCCTGGCCGCCCTTGGTCTTCACGGCGACCTGGACGTCCTTGTAGCCGCCCAGCTCGGACTCGGTGGCGTCGATGATCTCGGTCTTCCAGCCGACGCGCTCGGCGTAGCGCAGGTACATCCGCAGCAGGTCGCCGGCGAACAGGGCCGACTCGTCACCGCCGGCGCCCGCCTTGATCTCCAGGATGACGTCCTTGTCGTCACTCGGGTCGCGGGGGACCAGCAGCAGCCGCAGCTTCTCGGTGAGCGCCTCGCGCTGCTCGGCGAGCTCCTTGACCTCGGCGGCGAAGTCCGGGTCGTCGGCGGCGAGTTCGCGTGCGGTCTCGATGTCGTCGCCGGTCTGCTTCCAGGAGCGGTACGTGGCGACGATCGGGGTGAGCTCGGCGTAGCGCTTGTTCAGCTTGCGCGCGTTGGCCTGGTCGGAGTGGACCGACGGGTCGGCGAGCTTCTTCTCCAGGTCGGCGTGCTCAGTGACCAGTTCCTCGACGGCCTCGAACATCTCAGGGCTCCTGTACTGCGGATGAAAAGGGGAAGGCGGGCGACCAAAAACGCCGGTCCCGGCGCGCTCCGAGGAGCGCGACCGCGGACCGGCGCTGGTGGCTCGCTACTTCTTGGCAGCAGCCTTGCCGAAGCGGGCCTCGAAGCGGGCCACACGGCCACCGGTGTCGAGGATCTTCTGCTTGCCCGTGTAGAACGGGTGGCACTCGGAGCAGACCTCGGCACGGATGGTGCCGCTCTCGATCGTGCTACGGGTGGTGAACGACGCGCCACAGGTGCAGCTGACCTGCGTCTCGACGTACTCGGGGTGGATGTCGCGCTTCAAGGTGTCTCCTAGTTTCGGGAGGGCACCGGGTCGCACCCGCGGGCTGCGGGGGCGTGAACCGGGGCCGACGTACCAGTCTGCCAGGACTGGCCGCATCCCCCAAAACGGGGGGTGGTGGTGATCTATTCCCAGCGGTGCGGCAGAGCGGCTAGGACGCCGTCACGACGCCTTCCGCCTGGCCCGTGGCCGTGCCCTTGGTCGCGCTCTTCGGGATCGCCCGGTCGTCCTCCAGGGCCTTCCAGACCACCTTGGCCTTCGCCTCGTCCACGAGGACGCGGTTGGCGTTCGCGGGGTCGTACTGGACCGGCATGGTGACCATGGTCATGTTCTTGGAGCTGATGCCCTTGAGTCCGTTGGCGAACGACATCAGCTTGTTGACCGAGCCCAGGTCGGAGTCGGCCGTCACGGCCTTGGTGGCGGTGTCGGCGAGGTCGTACAGCTTCTTCGGGTTGCCGAAGACGTCGACGTGCTTGATCTGGTCGATCAGCGCCTTGATGAACGCCTGCTGGAGCTGGATGCGGCCGAGGTCGGAGCCGTCGCCCACGCCGTGCCGGGTGCGGACCAGGCCGAGGGCCTGCTTGCCGGTGAGGGTGTGCGTGCCGGCCTTGAGGTCGAGGTGGCTCTCGCGGTCGGAGATGTCCTTGGTGGTGGTCACCTGGACGCCGCCGAGATCGTCGATGAGCTTCTGGAAGCCGGAGAAGTCGACCTCCAGGTAGTGGTCCATGCGGATGCCGGTGAGCGACTCGACGGTCTTGACGGCACAGGCGGCGCCGCCCGTGGAGTACGCGGAGTTGAACATCACCATCGACGCGGCGTCGTGCTCGTTCCCGTCGGTGTCGGTGCACTCGGGGCGGTCGATGAGGGTGTCGCGGGGGATGGAGACCACGCTGGCCTTCTTGTGGCCCTCGTAGACGTGCACGATCATCGCCGTGTCCGAGCGGGCGCTGCCGTCGTCGGCGCCGCCGCCGAGCTTCTTGTTCGAGCCGGAGCGGGTGTCCGAGCCGAGGACCAGGATGTTCTCGGAGCCGTTGTCGACCTTGGTCGGCCGGTCGGTGCCGAGGGCCTGGTCGATGTCGACGCTCTTGATGTTGCCGTTGAGCTTGAAGTACAGGTAGCCGGCCCCGGTGCCGCCCAGCACGACGACGCCCGCGGCGGTCCAGGCCGCGATCTTCAGGCCCTTGTGCCCGCTTCGGGTCTTGCGGCGGCGGCCCTTGGCGCGGTGGCGCGGGCCCGTGGTGCCGGACTCTCCCGGTATGCCGGGCTCCGGCGTGCTCTCGGCGGCCATGTTCTCCTCGTTCTCGTCGGGTCGGTTACCCCCTGCTTTCAGGGTCAGACGTGGTCGCGAACGACCCGGACCTCACCATGGTCGCCCCGACGGGTCAGACGGGGAAACCGGGGAAAGGGTTGCACAACGCACTGTGCCCATCCGGTGGACGGATGGGCACAGTGCGTAGTCGAGGAGTCGGGGTGTACCCGGCTCACCTGCGATTTCAGCCGAAGATGTCGTACTGCTTGAAATCGGTACCGACCGAGATCCTTGTGGCAAAGATCTCGCTGGTGGCCTTGCCGGTGCCCTTGTACAGGTACAGGGTGCCGCCGGGCGTACGGGCCAGGAAGTCGGCCTTGCCGTCACCGGTGATGTCGCCGATGGCGTCGAAGGCGTTGTACGTGGTGTTGCTCCAGGTGCGGACCTTCACGCGGGCGGAGAAGGGGCTGGAGGCGTTGCCGGTGCCCTTGTAGAGGTAGAGGGCGCCGGTGCTGCGGTTGCGGGCGATGAGGTCGGCCTTGCCGTCACCGTTGAAGTCGCCCTTGCCGCGCACCATGTTGTACGCGTTCCAGCCTGTGCCCGTGCCGATCTGCTTGCGGGCCGCGAAGGTGCCGTCGCCGTTGCTCGGGTAGAGCCACGCCTTGCCGGCGGAGTCCACGGAGACCAGGTCCGGCTTGTAGTCGCCGGTGAGGTCGCCGGGGGCGATGATGCGCGTGCGGGTCTTCCAGTTGTCGAAGATCTTCTTGCGGGTGAATTCGCCCGTCGACCACACGTAACGGTCCCAGTAGACGGCACCGGTGGAGCTGTTGCGGTAGATGAAGTCCTGGACGCTGTCGCGGTTCAGGTCGGTCTGGACGACGACGTTGTAGGAGCCCCAGTAGCCGAGGGCCTGCCGGGCTCCGAAGGAGGTTCCCTTGGAGTCCTTCTCGTAGCCCGTCTTCGTGGACGCGTTGCGCACGAACAGGTCGGCCTTGTTGTCCGTGTAGCTCAAGTTGGCGTCGTCGACCTGCGCGTAAGCGGCGCCGAGGTAGGTGCTGACCTTCGAGAAGACGCTGTACGCGCCCTTCTCGACGCAGTCCGTGACGCCCCAGGAGACGACACCCACGATGCGGCCGTTCACGACCAGCGGGCCACCGGAGTCACCGTTGCAGGCGGACGTCGTGCCCGCGTCGCTGCCGGTGGCGGGGTTGCCCGCGCAGACCATGTGCCCCTTGACGAAGTCGGCACCGTAATAGTTCGCGCAGGTGGTGTCCGACTGGATCGGCAGCGTGGCCGTCTTGAGGGTGTCGGAGATGTCCTGCGTGGTGGAGCTGGTACGGCCCCAGCCGTAGAGCTTCGCGCTCGTCCCGGCCTTGTACGAGGTGGTGTCGGTGGACGTCGTCATGCGGATCGGCGTCGCCTTGACCGGCTGGTTCAGGGTGACGACGGCGATGTCGTTGTCGATGGTCCGCGCACTGTACGAGGGGTGGCTCCACTGGCGCACCGCGCCGGTGACCGTGCCGTTGGTGTTGCCGTTCGCGTCCGGCAGCGTCGTGGTGCCGGTGACGATCGCGCCGTACTTGGCCCAGTTGTAGCCCTTGACGCAGTGCGCGGCGGTGAGGATCTTCGTCGGCGAGACGACGGCGCCGCCGCAGAAGAAGTACACGTCGTTGGTCGAGTCCTGGTAGAAGAGCTGGGCCATCCAGGGCGCCGAGGTGATGGTCGTGGTGGTGCCACCGATGATCTTCGCGTCGACCGTGCCGCTGCTGGTGCTGGAACTCAGCGAGGACTTCGAGGTCGTCTGCCCGGCGATGTCACCACCGGCCAGACCCCCCGCGACCCTGGCCTGGAGCTCGGCCTGCGACACCGTGGTGAGAGCGGGCGTCCTGAGCGCCGGCTCGGAGGCGGTGGCCGCCCCGGCCGACGTCATCATGAGCGCGGCCGCGACGGCGCCCGCGACACCGGCCGCGGCGACCGGCAGCCCGATCCGTATACGGCGTCTGTGGCGGCCTCCGGACATGGGTGTACCCACGCAAGTCCCCCCTCGGGATCAGAAGTTCAGGCGGTCGAATCAGTGACCGAAGAGCGCGATCGTACACCGGTCCCACACACCGCGAAGGGCCACCCCTGCACCAGGGGTGGCCCTTCGCTGAAGACTTGCGAAGACTGATGTCAGTCGCCGTTGCCAGGGGTCGGCGTGGTCTTCTGGATCTGCATCAGGAACTCGACGTTCGACTTCGTCTGCTTCATCTTGTCGAGGAGCAGCTCGATGGCCTGCTGCTGGTCGAGCGCGTGCAGCACGCGACGCAGCTTCCAGACGACCGCCAGCTCCTCGTTGCCGAGCAGGATCTCTTCCTTGCGGGTGCCGGACGCGTCCACGTCCACCGCCGGGAAGATGCGCTTGTCGGCGAGCTTCCGGTCGAGCTTGAGCTCCATGTTGCCGGTGCCCTTGAACTCCTCGAAGATCACCTCGTCCATGCGGGACCCGGTGTCCACCAGGGCGGTGGCGAGGATGGTCAGCGAGCCGCCGTCCTCGATGTTGCGGGCCGCACCGAAGAAGCGCTTCGGCGGGTACAGGGCGGTCGAGTCGACACCACCGGACAGGATGCGGCCGGAGGCGGGCGCCGCGAGGTTGTACGCACGGCCCAGACGCGTGATCGAGTCGAGCAGCACGACCACGTCGTGGCCCAGCTCCACCAGGCGCTTGGCACGCTCGATGGCCAGCTCGGCGACCGTGGTGTGGTCCTCGGCCGGGCGGTCGAAGGTCGAGGAGATGACCTCGCCCTTGACCGACCGCTGCATGTCGGTGACCTCTTCCGGACGCTCGTCGACCAGGACGACCATCAGGTGGCACTCGGGGTTGTTGTGCGTGATCGCGTTGGCGATCGCCTGCATGATCATGGTCTTGCCGGTCTTCGGCGGGGCCACGATCAGACCGCGCTGGCCCTTACCGATGGGCGAGACGAGGTCGATGATGCGGGTGGTGAGAACGCCGGGGTCCGTCTCCAGGCGGAGGCGGTCCTGCGGGTACAGCGGGGTCAGCTTGTTGAACTCCGGGCGGCCACGGCCGTGTTCGGGCGCCATGCCGTTGACGGAGTCCAGACGCACCAGCGCGTTGAACTTCTCGCGCCGCTCGCCTTCCTTGGGCTGGCGGACCGCACCGGTGATGTGGTCGCCCTTGCGCAGGCCGTTCTTGCGGACCTGGGCGAGCGAGACGTACACGTCGTTCGGCCCGGGCAGGTAGCCCGACGTACGGATGAAGGCGTAGTTGTCGAGGATGTCCAGGATGCCCGCGACGGGGATCAGGACGTCGTCCTCGGCGAGCTGCGGCTCGGCCGCGCCCATGTCGTCACGGCCACGACGGCCACGGCGGTCCCGGTAACGGCCCCGACGGCCACGGCGGCCGCCCTCGAAGTCGTCGTCGTCCTGCGGGCCCGCGTTGCGGTCCTGACGGCCGCCGCCCTGCTGCTGGTTCTGCTGCTGGCCGCGCTGGCCGCCGCCCTGCTGGTCGTCGCCCTTGCCGCGGCGGTCGCGGTCACGGCCGCCACGGTCACGGTCCTGACGGTCGCCCCGGTCACGGCGGTCACGACGGCCCTGGCGGCCCTCGGCGTCACCGGCGTCGCCCTGCGCCTGCTGGGGCGCCGGCGTCTCGGCCTTCGGCTCGCTCTTCGCCTCGGCGGCCACCGTCTCCGGGCTGCCGGCCTCGGCCGTGGCACGGCGACGGCGGCGCTCCACCGGGGCGTCGTCGGAGGCCGGCTGGCCGGGGATCTCGATCTGCTGCTGGGCCACGGCCTTCTCGGCGGCGGCCTCGGCCTTCGCGTCCGCCTTCTTCTCGGCGGTCTCGCCGGTACGGGCCTTGGAGGTGGCGCGGCGCTTGGGCTTGGTCTCGGTGGCGTCGCCCGCGGCGGTCGCGGCCTTCGCGGCCGGGGCGGCGCCGCCTCCGGCCTGCGCCTCCTTGATGACCTCGATCAGCTGGCTCTTGCGCATGCGCGCGGTGCCCCTGATGCCGAGGCCGGATGCGACCTGCTGCAGCTCGGCCAGCACCATGCCCTCGAGGCCGGTACCGCGGCGCCGCCGGGAGCCGGCACCGGTGGCAGGCGCGGAGGCGTCCGTGGCGGGCGCGGCAGCGGTCTCCTCGACACGTGCGCCCATCAGATCGGTGGTGTCGCTCACGAAGGGTCCTTCCCTGGAGCGGACGTCGGCCTGTCTGGCTCGGCGACCGGTTGTGCTGTCCGACGTCGGTCCCATCCTTGTGGACCGTGCCGGGGCGGTGGTCCGCCTGGGCGGCGGAGGAATCTGGTGATGGCGCTTCCCGGAGCAGTGACACCGACTGGCTGTGTCACACGGCTCGGTCGCACCGGTTCCGGAGCGTGCCCGGCAAGTCGCTCAGTGCTCGCGTACTACGTACTGCCCGCGTACGTCGTACGAAACACAGTGCGGCTTGGGAGGCTCCCGGAAGAATGTCTGTCCCGGACGGGGACGTGAAGCACCTCGCCATGGTGGGGTCGGGTGCAGACTTGAGGTTAACACTACCGGATCCAACAAACATTCCCCCTCTCGAAATCCGGCAACCGAACGTTTTCAGATGTCACTGGCGGGTGCGAGCGGCAATACGCTCGCGCCCTGGGCATCGAGTTCGAGCCGGTTGGCGGCCCATCCCTCGCCCGCCAGATGGGCGACCTTGTCGGCGCTGGCCTCGTCGACCAGCGCGAGAACGGTGGGTCCGGCGCCGGAAATCACCGCCGGAACTCCGTCCGCCCTCAAGCGCTCCACGAGCGCGGCACTCTCCGGCATGGCCGGAGCCCGGTATTCCTGGTGCAGTCGGTCCTCGGTGGCGGGCAGCAGCAGTTCGGGGCTGCGGGTGAGGGCCTCGACGAGCAGAGCGGCGCGGCCGGCGTTGGCGGCGGCGTCGACGTGCGGCACGGTGCGCGGGAGGAGACCGCGCGCGGTCTCCGTCAGAACCGGCTTCCCCGGCACGAAAACCACCGGAACGATGGAATCGGCGGGGTCGAGCCTGATGGCCCGGGCGGCACCGGCCTCCATCCAGGCGATCGTGAAGCCGCCGAGCAGACACGGCGCCACGTTGTCGGGGTGGCCCTCGATCTCGGTCGCGAGCTCCAGGAGCGCGGCGTCGTCGAGCTTGGACTCGCCGCCTATGGTCACGGCACGCGCGGCGACGATGCCGGCGCAGATGGCGGCGGAGGAGGAGCCGAGGCCGCGGCCGTGCGGGATGCGGTTGGCGCACACGATCTCCAGGCCGCGCGGCTGTCCGCCGAGCAGGTCGAAGGCGGTGCGCAGGGACCGTACGAGCAGGTGCTTCTCGTCGCGCGGGAGGGTCTCGCTGCCCTCACCCGCGATGTCGATGTGCAGCCCTGAGTCGGCCACCCGGACGACGACGTCGTCGTAGAGCCCCAGCGACAGGCCGAGGGCGTCGAAGCCCGGGCCGAGATTGGCGCTGGTGGCGGGGACGCGCACCCGGACGGCGGCGGCGCGGAACGCTGGACCGGCCATCGCTCGATGACTCTCCTTGAGCTGCGTGATTGTCGAAGACATTCGATACGTACGTGGAGACCCCGCGGGCCGCGGAGATGACGCGGCTCCCGGCCATGCGCACGGGCATATGCGGCGGGCGGGTTCGGTACAGCCTATCGAAGGAAGGTTCTGTGGCGACATAGGGCGCACAGGAGGCGCACGATGCGTGTCGTAAGCCCCCTGTGCACCCCCTGCAGGGATGTCGCCGGCCGCGGTTGGCTACGCCAGACCGAGGCGCTCGGCAGCCGTCGCCGCGTCGACCGGGACGGTGACGGGCTGCGGGGCGCCCGCGACGGCCCAGTCGGGGTCCTTCAGGCCGTTGCCGGTGACGGTGCACACGATGGTCTGGCCCGGGTCGACCAGACCCTGCTCGGCGGCCTTCAGCAGACCGGCCACGGACGCGGCCGAGGCGGGCTCCACGAAGACGCCCTCCTGGGCGGCCAACAGGCGGTAGGCGCGCAGGATCTCACGGTCCGTCACCTCGTCGATGAGGCCGCCGGACTCGTCCCGCGCGGCGAGCGCGTACTGCCAGGACGCCGGGTTGCCGATGCGGATCGCGGTGGCGATGGTCGACGGGTCCTTCACGACCTCGCCGCGCACGATCGGGGCGCTGCCGGACGCCTGGAAGCCCCACATCCGGGGCGTCCTGGCGGCGACGCCGTCGGCGGCGTACTCCTTGTACCCCTTCCAGTACGCGGTGATGTTGCCCGCGTTGCCGACCGGGAGGACGTGGATGTCGGGGGCGTCGCCGAGCATGTCCACGATCTCGAAGGCGGCGGTCTTCTGGCCCTCGATGCGGACCGGGTTGACCGAATTGACCAGCGCCACGGGGTAGTTCTCGCTGAGCGAGCGGGCGAGGGTGAGGCAGTCGTCGAAGTTGCCGTCGACCTGGAGGATCTTGGCGCCGTGGACGAGGGCCTGGCCCATCTTGCCGAGCGCGATCTTGCCCTGCGGCACGAGAACGGCCGAAACCATGCCGGCGCGGACCGCGTAGGCGGCGGCGGAGGCGGAGGTGTTGCCGGTGGAGGCGCAGATGACCGCCTTGGCGCCCTCCTCCTTGGCCTTGGAGATGGCCATGGTCATGCCGCGGTCCTTGAAGGACCCCGTCGGGTTCGCGCCCTCGACCTTGAGGTGGACCTCGCAGCCCGTGCGCTCGGAGAGCACCTGCGCGGGCACGAGGGGCGTGCCGCCCTCGCGGAGCGTCACGACCGGCGTGGTGGCGGAGACCGGCAGCCTGTCCCGGTACTCCTCGATGATTCCGCGCCACTGGTGGGTCATTGCTGGTTACTCTCCTTCAACCCGCATGATGCTGGCGACACCGCGCACGGTGTCGAGCTTGCGCAGCGCCTCGACGGTCCCGCCCAGGGCGGCGTCCGAGGCCCGGTGGGTGACGACGACGAGGGAGGCCTCGCCGTCCTTGCCCGTCTGGCGAACCGTATCGATGGACACGCCGTGCTCGGCGAACACGGTGGCCACCTGGGCGAGAACGCCCGGTTTGTCCGCCACGTCGAGGCTGATGTGGTACCGCGTGACGACCTCGCCCATGCCCGAGACGGGAAGGGCCGCGTACGCGGACTCGCCGGGACCGGTCGCGCCGTTGAGCCGGTTGCGGCAGACGGCGACGAGGTCGCCGAGGACTGCGGAGGCGGTCGGGGCGCCACCCGCGCCGGGACCGTAGAACATGAGCTGCCCGGCCGCGTCGGACTCGACGAAGACGGCGTTGTAGGCCCCGCGCACGGAGGCCAGCGGGTGGGTGAGCGGAATCATGGCCGGATGCACGCGCGCGGTGACGGACCCACCGTCCTCGGCGCGCTCGCAGATGGCGAGCAGCTTGATGGTGCAGCCCATGTTCTTCGCGGAGGCGAAGTCGGCGGCGGTGACCTCGGTCATGCCCTCGCGGTAGACGTCGTCGAGCCGCACGCGCGTGTGGAAGGCGATACCGGCGAGGATCGCGGCCTTGGCGGCGGCGTCGAAGCCTTCGACGTCGGCGGTGGGGTCGGCCTCCGCGTACCCGAGGGCGGTGGCCTCGTCCAGAGCCTCCTGGTAACCGGCCCCCGTGCTGTCCATCTTGTCGAGGATGAAGTTGGTGGTGCCGTTGACGATGCCGAGCACCCGGTTGACCTTGTCGCCGGCGAGGGACTCGCGCAGCGGGCGGATCAGCGGGATGGCGCCGGCGACGGCGGCCTCGTAGTAGAGGTCGGCGTCGTGCTCCTCCGCCGCCGCGTGCAGGGCGGCGCCGTCCTGGGCGAGGAGGGCCTTGTTGGCGGAGACGACGGACGCGCCGTGCTCGAAGGCGGTGGTGATGAGGGTGCGGGCCGGCTCGATACCGCCGATGACCTCGACGATGACGTCGATGTCCCCGCGTTTGACGAGGGCGGTGGCGTCGGTGGTGACGAGGGCCGGGTCGATGCCCTCGCGGACCTTGGACGGGCGGCGCACCGCGACCCCCGCCAGCTCGACGGGGGCACCGATGCGCGCGGCGAGGTCGTCGGCGTGCGTCGTCATGATGCGCGCCACCTCTGAGCCGACCACTCCACAGCCCAGCAGCGCCACCTTCAGCGGACGCGTACGCATCATCCGACCTCGTTTCCTCATACCGTCTACGGTTGGTCCAGTCTCACTCACCGGACGGGAGTTTCTACCCTTCGTCCGGATCGTGAGACATCTATTTCATTTGTACGGGGGCGGATGACAGGAGATCTTCCGCCCGCCGCTCCTTTCGGCCTTCTCAGCGTGTCGGCGTGTTCAGCCGACGTCGAGACGCAGGAGGTCCTCCTCCGTCTCCCGCCGGACGATGACCCGCGACGCACCGTCGCTCACGGCGACGACCGGCGGGCGCAGGACGTGGTTGTAGTTGCTCGCCATGGACCGGCAGTACGCACCCGTCGCCGGTACGGCGATCAGGTCGCCCGGCGCGATGTCGGCGGGCAGGAACGCGTCCTTGACCACGATGTCCCCGCTCTCGCAGTGCTTGCCGACGACCCGCGCGAGCATCGGCGCGGCGTCGGAGACGCGGGAGACCAGGGCGACGCTGTACTCGGCGTCGTAGAGCGCGGTGCGGATGTTGTCGGACATGCCGCCGTCGACGGAGACGTAGGTGCGCAGCCCGTCGAGGGGCTTGATGGTGCCGACCTCGTAGAGGGTGAAGGCGGTGGGGCCGACGATGGCGCGTCCCGGCTCGACGGAGATACGAGGAGTCCGCAGCCGGGCGGCCTCGCACTCCCGCGTCACGATCTCGGTGAGCGCCTTGGCGATCTCGTGGGGCTCGCGGGGATCGTCGTCGGAGGTGTAGGCGATACCCAGACCGCCGCCGAGGTCGATCTCGGGAAGCTCGATGCCGTGCTCGTCCCGGATGTCCTTGAGGAGCCCGACGACCCGGTGGGCGGCGACCTCGAACCCGGACATGTCGAAGATCTGCGAGCCGATGTGGCTGTGAATGCCGATGACTTCGAGCGAGTCGAGCTGGAGCGCACGACGCACGGCCTCGGCGGCCTGTCCGCCGGCCAGCGGGATGCCGAACTTCTGGTCCTCGTGGGCGGTGGCGATGAACTCGTGGGTGTGTGCCTCGACACCCACCGTGATCCGGATCTGCACGCGCTGCCGCTTGCCGAGTTCCTGCGCGATGTGGGCGACGCGGACGATCTCCTGGAAGGAGTCGAGGACGATCCGCCCGACACCTTCGGTGATCGCCCGGCGGATCTCGTCCTTGGACTTGTTGTTGCCGTGGAAGGCGATGCGGTCGGCGGGCATGCCGGCGGAGAGGGCGGTGGCGAGCTCACCGCCGGAGCACACGTCGAGGTTGAGCCCTTCTTCGTGCAGCCAGCGCACCACGGCACGGCTCAGGAAGGCCTTACCGGCGTAGAAGACGTCGGCGTCGTGCCCGAAGGCGGTGCGCCAGGCGCGGGCGCGGGCGCGGAAGTCGGCCTCGTCGAGGATGTAGGCGGGGGTGCCGTGCTCCTCGGCGAGCCGGGTGGCGGTGATGCCGCCGACGGTGAGGACACCGTCCTCGTTGCGCGTGACCGTCTGGGCCCAGACCTTGGGGTCGAGGGTGTTGAGGTCGGCGGGCGGCGCGGAGTAGTGGCCCTCGGGGAGGACGTCGGCGTGACGGGGCCCGGCGGGGTGGGCGGAACGGCTCATGGCTCTTGGTGGGCTTTCTCAGAGATGTTCGGGGGCGTCGATGCCGAGCAGGGACAGGCCGCCGGCCAGCACCGTCCCGGCGGCTTCGGCGAGGGCGAGCCGGGCACGGTGGGCGGCCGAGGGTTTCTCGTCGCCGCGCGGCAGCACGTCGGGCAGAAGGGCGAGCGCGGCATCGGCGACGGTGACAAGGTGCCGGGCGAGGCGGTCGGGGGCACGGTGGGCCGCCGCCTGGGCGAGCACCCGCGGGTGGTCGGCGAGCAGCGGGATGACGCTGTGCCGTACGTCGCCGGGTTCGGCGGTGAAGCCCAGGTCGGCGGCGTTGCGGGTGAGGGCCCGGGTGCGGGCGTGGGCGTAGCGGACACGGAAGAGAGGGTTGCTCTCGCGCTGGACGAGGTGCTCGTCGGTGATCCGGGGCCGGTCGTGGGCGGCGGGGTGGAGCAGAGCCCAGCGGGCGGCGTCGCGGCCGAGGGGGGTGGGGTCGGCGGGGGCGGGCACGGGCCGTACGTCGACCTTGAGGGGCGCGGGTGATCCGGGAGTGCCGTACACATCGACCCGCGCGCCGAGAACGCGCTCCCACTCCGGGTCGGGCATGCCTTCGCAGCTGGTGCGGACGAGGATGCCCTGGGACCTGGCGATGCGGGCGGCGGCGTCCATGACGACGACGGCACGGACCTCGCGGGCGCCGTGGGGTTGCCAGAGCTGCCCGGCCGGGTCGGCGAACCCGTGGCGGAGCCCGCGGCGCAGGATCTCCTCGACGAGTGCGGCGGACCCTCTGTCACGCAGGCTGATGTTGAGGAATCCGGGCCCGGTGACGACGACGTCGCCGATGCCGGGGCTGTCGAGCAGGCGGGTCCGAAGGATCTCGGCGACCTTCGCGGCCGGCTGCCCTGCGGGCCGGGCGAGCTGGAGGGCGATGTTGGTGGCGTAGTCACCGCAGCCGCCGGGCCCGGGGGGCGCGACGACGGCCCGTCCCGGCACGGACACGCTCAGCTCTCCGCCGTCGACAGCGCGACGGACCGCGCGCAGCACGGTGCGGGAGAGCTCGACGGGGGTCACGGGACAAGCGTATGGGAGGAGGGGGGTGGGTAGGCGAGTCGGTTTATCCGAAGGTCCGGGATGTGGACGCCCGTGGACAGCGGTTCCGCACGCCGGGGCCTCAGCCGCCGGCCCGCCCGGCGCGCTCGGCCTCACCGGCGCCGAGGACGCTGTCGAAGACCGCACCCTCTCCCCCGTCCGGCGTGGCACCGCGCCTGCGTTCCATCAACTGCCGTACGACCCCTACGAGTTCGGTGGGCTCGAAGGGCTTGGCGAGGAAGGCGTCGACGCCGACGTCGAGGCCGCTCTCGATCTCGTACTGCGTGCAGGCGCTGACGATGGCGAGAGGGAGATCGCGCGTACGGGGATCGGACCTGAGCCGAGCGGCGGTCCGAAGCCCGTCGAGCCGCGGCATCACCACATCAAGGGTCACCACGTCGGGCCCCACCTGATGAACGACATCCAGACACTCGGCACCATCGGCCGCGGTCACGACCTCGAAACCCTCCAGTTCGAGATTGACCCTGATCAGCTGCCGGATGACCTTGTTGTCGTCCACAACAAGCACCCGACCCGACGCGCCTGGCACAACTCGAGAGTAGGTCCGGACCGGCCACCGCGTCCGGGTTTTCCCGACTTCCACCCCTACCGGGGGCCACGGGCGGAGTCCGACCACTGGAAATACCTGTTCATGAAGACCCCATCGAAGCTGGTAGGGTTCTACCCGTCGCCGCGCACAGCGCAGCGGACGCCCGCGTAGCTCAGGGGATAGAGCAACGGTCTCCGGAACCGTGTGCGCAGGTTCGAATCCTGCCGTGGGCACTTGCCGGTCAGAGACTCTCAACCAGGGTCTGACCAGGGCATACGCCGAGAGAAGAGGGCGGGAGTCAGTCTCACTGACTCCCGCCCTCTCTCGTTGCCTCTCAGTGTTCCCGACACACCTCCGACACAGTCGTCAAGCCGTGTCGCGCCCCCCGCTCCCGGAGCTCTCAGGCTCCCAACCCATGGTCTTCTCGATCTTCCTGTTGTTCTCCTCCTCGCTGTTGTCGACGCAGCCCGCGTAGTGGCGGTCGATGACCTCTGGAGAGGTGCCCGCGCGGCGGGCCACCTCCGCTACGGGGAGGCCCGAGCGGAGCCAGTCTGTGATGCACGTGGCGCGGCCGTCGTAGGGCTTCCGAGCCAGCGGCGACGCGTACTTGTACGGCGGGAAGGCGTATTGCCGAGCCTCCTGCCAGACACGCCAGTAGCTGGACGTGCCGACCAGGCCGCCCCGCTCGTTCTGGAACAGCCGGCCGTCCGCCGCCGTGCCGAACTCCTTCACGTGCGCTCGGAGCATCGCCACCAGGACTGGCGGAATCGGCACGGGCCGGTCTGCGGCGGGGTCCCGCATCTTGAGGCCACGCTTGTCATGCCGCTCGCCGGAATCGGTCCACTTCTTACCGGACACGGGGCGCGTTTCCCGGAGGGTGAGCACGCCCCACCCCTTCTCCGGCAAGTGGCAGTTCTCCAGCTTCAGCCCCACGACTTCAGCCGGGCGCATTGCGGCGTAGAGGATGCAGCCGAAGAAGGCAACGAGACGTCTCCCCCGGTTTCGGTGCACCGACCCCACATAGGAAACGGCCGTCAAGAACTCCCGCCCCTGCGCTGCGTTCATGAGGACGCGCGGGTCGATAGGGCCGCTGGCAGCAGTGGACGGCCGTTCCAACCCGGCGATCGGGTTCTCTTTGAGATACCCCTTCTGGACTGCGTACGCCATGGCCATGTTGAACCCACGGCGACGACGCTTGTAGGTGTCCTTTGCCGCCAACTTGCCGTCGAGCTTGTAGACGAGCCGGTAGTGGACGTCTTCCGCGACGCTGGAGTTTGTGAGAGCCGAGAGCGGTAGGGAGTTCTCCCGCAGCCACGTGCAGACCTTTTCCAGGTCCGGCGGCGGCTCCTCTTTCACGTGAGCTGGCACGATGGCCCACCTCACGGCCCGCCGCACGGCGCGCAGTTCGGGAACATCCGCGCCCTCTCCCATCATGCCCAGGGCCGCCGATGCAAGGCTGTCCGCGTACCCTTCCCGCGTCTTCGCCGCGGCGGTGCGCCAACGACGTTGCATGAACTCACGCGAGAATTCCCACCATGTGGGGTCCAACTTCGCCTCGGCCTTTGCCGCTTCGGCCGCTTCCTCCTGTCGCACTTCCGACTCGGGCAGACCCGATTCGATCTCGAATGGCTCGCCGCGCCGGTTCATCGCGTGCAGCAGCTCATTGCGTCGGCTCTCGGCGAGCGGGAGCGTGGCGAATGTGTCGCCCCATACTCGACCAGCCACCACCCAACGAACTCTCCATGGGCGGGACTTGCGGCCGGTCTTGGCGATTTTCCAGAGCTTGACATCAAAGGTGTAGCCCGGCCGGGCAGACCCACGAGGGCGCCCGGCCGGGGTGTCGTTCTCAGTGCTCACGCAGCGTCCTCCCGCTCCGCAAGCCAACGCTCATACTCGGATCGGCGAATGCGTACGTCCCCGTTCGGCAGCTTGATCGAGCGGGGGCCTTTCCCGAGTTGGCGCCACCGGTAGAAGGTCGCGGGGGCTACCTTGAGGTCCGCGAGGACCTCCTTGATGGTCAACTTCTCGTCCCCAGCGCGGGCGCTCATGCCGCACTCCTCTGTTCCGTTTTCGGCGTTGGGAGGGCCGTTTCACCCCTCTTGGGAATCCGCAACATCCGCCACGCCGCAACATTGCTGGTCAGCGGCTTGAATCTGTGGCGGATGCCGTTTGTGTTGCGGATAGCTGCCGCCACGCAGGTGCGCGGCGGCAGCTATCGGGCGCGGCTGGTCAGCCAGCGATGCGAAGTTGGCGTGTGTCGGTTTCCGCGTGCATGTGGCGGCTGGCGGAGGGGGCTTCCGCCACAACTTCACCCCCGTTGACCTGCGTTGTTGCGGATGTGGCGGACGTTGCGGACTTCTGGGAGTCCGGGGGGCAGTAGCGGTTCCAGGCGTCTTGGAGGTCTTCCGCGTAGTAGCCCTTGGGGGTGGTGGCGCCGACTCGGATGCCGCGGGGCTTGATGGGGCTGTTGTCGGGGCGCACGTACTGGCTCAGGAGCTTGGACAGGGCGCGTGCGGTGAGCGGTTTGATGCCTTGCCCGTCCTCGCTCATGTCGGCCCACGGGGCGTCGTCCAGGTTGAGGAGGACTTCGAGGATGGCCGCGGTGGGCATCCGGTCCACGCCGCAGAACACCTTGTCGCGCAGGTCGGTCAGCAGCCGCACCCCCAGCGATGCCTGGTCGCCCTCGGATGCGGCCTTGATGAGCGCCACGCAGGCAGCGCGGGCCCGCTCGGGCCAGTGCCCGCCGGCCGCGTCCGCCACGGCGAGCAGGGGTTCCCACACATCCGCGGGCCGGTCGGTGACGCCCTCGGGCATCTGCGGCCATGCTCCGGCGACCTGGTCGTGCAGGGGTGCCGTCCACTCCGCGAGCCGGTCGCGCAGGGCGTGGCCCTGCTTTTCGTGGATGCGCCGCCGGTAGGGCTCGCACTTTTCGTTGGGTGCCTTCTTGCGCATGCGGATGATGACGGAGCGGGTCAGGATCGTGTCCGGGAGGGAGCCGAGTCCGGCCATCGCGACCGCGCAGAACGACGGCAGGAACGCCGCCTTCTGGTCCGAACCCTCCCCGACGCAGCGCAGGGACTTCGCGCCGCGCCGGTAGCCGGAGTTGAGGAACCCGCGGACTTCCTCGTTCCCGCCGGCCTTGGGCCCGAACACCGTATCGATCTCGTCGAAGAGCAGCGTGGGCGTGCCCTCATCCGCCGACACGAGCCGGAACAGGGCGTTGGCGGAGGCGTTGACGGTGGTTGCCGCGCGCGGGGTCAGGGTCTCGATGATCTCCAGCGCCCGGGACTTCCCCGACCCCGGTTCGGGGCTGAGGAAGGCGATGCGGGCGGTGCCGTCGAGGGCGTCCATCAGGTGCGCGTGCGCGTCCCACAACGTGACGGCGACATAGGCGTGCTCGGTGGGGAAGACGTTGAAGCGCCGGTGGAACGCTTCGACCTCATCGAGCAGGACCGCGCCGTCGATGGGCGGTGCGGGCGGGTTGGTGCTGGTCATGCGGCGTTCCTCCTTTCGTGTGCGGGGGTGGTGCGGTGGGGGCAGTGGCCGACGCGGACGCGGGTGGTCAGTTCGATGACCGCCGCCTTGCCGCGGGCGCGTTCGTGGTGGCCGCAGGCGCACAGCCAGTCCGCGACGGGCGGGTGGGTGAACTGGACCTGCAAGCCGGGCGAGATGCCGGTGATGACGACCGTGTCGGTGTCGTCGGGGGGAAGGGCTGAAAGGACGGCCTGACGGCCGTCGTCCTTCGTGCCACGGCCCCCGTCCGGGACACCGGCCATCAGGCGCGAACCCTCCAACGTGAGCGGGTGAGGCTTTTCAGGGCGGGGGTGGGGGCTCATGCGGCCCCCTGCGGGCGGGCGGTGCGGATGGACCAGTCCAGGGCGCTGCGGATCGTGGTCCGGCACTCGCCGGCGGACAGTCCCGCCGCTTCACCTGCCGCCTGAAAAGCCTCCTCCACCATGCCTCGCGGGATCTCGCCCCAGGCGACGAACCTGCCCAGGGCGCGGGCGCTGACCATGAGCTGGTTGTTCCGGCCGCCCTCCGGTCCCCCCTTCTCCGGGGTGGCCCGCACGATGGCGGTCTCGCGTTCCAGGGCAACGGTGGCCCGGCGGGTGGCCTGGCCGGTAACGATGAGCGGCGCGGGTGCCACCGGGGCGGTGACGGGCGCCTGTAGCTGGCTCGCCAGCCAGGCGGGCAGTTCCGTGACCCGGTCCGCGGTGGTGATCTCGTAGTCGCCCTGGGGGAGGGTGCTGCCTGCGGCGACGACGTAGCCGCCCCAGGCGCGGGTGTCGACCAGCGGTGCGAGCATGCCCGCGGTGTTGGTCAGTCGGGTGCCGGGCGGGGTGGTGAAGTACAGGTGCATGCCGCCGCTGGGTGTCCGCACCGTGTAGGTGGAAGGCCAGAGCTGTCCGGCGCGCTCGCAGAGCGCCAGGAAGGAGCTCACGCCGCTAGGCGTGTCCGAACTGCCTTCCCCGTTCTTCTCCTTGGGGACGTCCAGGTCGACGACGACCAGACCGGACGGGCCGGTCGCGATCGCGACGTTGGCCGGGTAGGTCTCCCAGCACAGGGCGATGCGCCTGGGGTCGGTGCTGGCCCGCTGTTCCCACTTCAGGTGCCCGCCAGTGCAGTCGCCGGTGGTGCGGCACCGGGCAGCACCGTGCAGGGCGGGCTGCTTGCTGCCAGGACGCAGGGGGAAGACGTGCCAGCCGCGGGCCGCGGCGGCGAGCGCTACGGACAGCAGCGGGGTGTGTAGGTGTTGGGGCATGCTGGAGGTCTCCAGTTTCTGTTGGAAGTGACTGGAAGGCCGGGGCGGTCGCGGTTCTTTGGCGAGAGAGCGACCGCCCCGGGCGTATTCAGGTCATGCACCAGCCGGAGTCACAGCCGGTGTCGGTGTCGTCGAACGGCAGCGTGTCGACCCCGTCCGGGATCGCGTCGGCCAGCGGCCGAAGCAGGCTGGTCAGATACACGTGGTCCTTGCCGAGCGTGTCCCGGCGCCGGTTGAGCAGCGCTTCGAGGTCGCACGCCTTGGCGAACAGCTCCGGCTCGTTGCGGCGCATGTCGTGCCAGTTCTCCGGCCGGTGGAACGGGCAGAACCAGCACGCCGACTTCGGCGGCACCGGAAGCCCCACGCTGCGGAGGATGCGCGGGCAGTCCGCCCGTCGGATGCCGAGATCCAGCAGCGGGTATTCGATCTGCTCGTGCGGCTCGCAGCGCCGCTTGTTGGCGCGGCCGATCTCGTCCAGGCTGATGCCGATGCCGACCGTGGCCGGGTTGTCGCGGGAGGCGCCGCGCCGCTTCAGTTCCTTGCCGATCACCTTGATTTTGAAGTCGCCGGTGCAGGCCCGGGTGCCCGGCGCCCCGCTCGGAGAGAGCCGCACCGGGATGGGCAGCGACCGTGAGCCCTCCCGGGTGATGCGCCCGTACAAGGTCTCGGATGTGCCGTCTTGGCGGACGCGGCCGACGGTGACCAGCTCCAGCCCGTGGGCTTCGGCGAAGGGGCGCGCATACTGCTCGACATAGCGCAGGGTGGCGGGCTTCTCGGAGTCGTCACCGACGTTGGCGAAGATGAACGTGCGGTAATCCAGTTCCCCGCGCGCTGCCAGCGCCAGAGCCGTGGTCGACTGCACACCGCCGCCGAAGCTGAACGCCTTGATCGGCTCGGTCGTGGTCGTCATGCCGCCACCTCCAGCGTTTCGCCGGTGATGGCCTCAGCGACCATGGCGACAAGGTCGCGGGCGGCGGGCGGGGTGACCGCGTTGCCGAGCATCAGGACGCGGGTGCGCTTGTCGTTGGCGAGTAGCCGGTAGTCGTCGGGGAAGGCCATGGCTGCGGCGTACTCGTGCGGCTCCAGCATCCGGAAGCGGCATTCCTCCACCGAGGTCACGGTGCCGCCGTACAGGGCGCCGTGCCGCTCCACCGTGGTCACCGTCGGCAGCGGCCGGGCCGCAGGGCGGGCGGTGCCGTTGCCGTAGTAGGGGATGACCAGGTCGGGGGCGGTGACGATGCCGTGATGGTTGCCGCCCGCCGTCACCGTCGCCAAGGGCGCGGTGATGGCCCGGTGCGAGGAACCCCCGCCGCGCAGTTCGATCATGTAAGGGGGCAGCGCGAGGCCGGTCTCGTTGCGGGTCGTGACCGTGCGCAGGGGCGCGGAGGCGGGGGCGGCCTTCTTGCCGTCGCGGCCCTCCACCGGCACGGCCAGCGGCTCGCTGAATGCGGCGAACCCGGCCCGGATACGGCGCAGGGTGTCGTCGGCGAGAGGCTGCTTGCGCTCGCCGATGGTGGCCGCGGGCAGGCGCCAGTCGATGACTTCGGCCGCAGACCGGACGGCCGGCTCCACCACCTGGTTGCGGCACTCCACCCGCGGGCAGCGCCACACGTACTGAGCCCGCTTCCCGTAGCGGCCCCACGGGCGGGTGGGGCTGCACATCTTCGTCTGCTTCCAGCCCTGCATGGCCCGGATGCGTCCGTGGACGGGGCAGACGGCCGCCGGGCGGGTCCACTTGTCGAAGTCGGGGGCGCGCTCGCCGCGGCGCCACAGCACCACGTACATGCGATCCCGTGACTGCGGGGCCGGGGCCCCGTAGGCGGCGGCGTGCATGGAGTTCATCCACACGATGCGGTGCTCGTAGCCCCAGGCGTGCAGGGTGCGCAGCCACGCGTCGAACACCGCGCCCGGGGCCTCCTTCGGGCCCCACCAGTAGGCGTCCACGACGTTCTCCACCACGATCGCCCGGTAGCGGTGGACCTCGGCGAAGCGCGGCACGTCGTGCATGGTCGCGCGGGAGCGGATCGCGGCCTCGTCCACCCCGGACGTGGCGAACAGGCCGTCGGCGTACTCGCCGTGCCCGCGTCGCCGGCCCTTGGCGATGGAGTGGTTGGTGCACTCCGGGGACGCCCACAGGATGTCGGTGGCCGGGTAGCGGCGCGGCTCCACCTGGGAGAGGTCGGCGCAGTCGTGGTCGGCGTCGGGGTGGTTGGCCTGGTGGGTGTCGACGGCGTGCCGGGCGTGGTTGGCGGCCATCGCCACCTTCACCCCGGGCACCGCGACGGCACCGGTGGACGAACCCCCGGCACCGCAGAACAGATCGGTCAGCGTCAGCACAGCTTCGGCTCCAGTTGGGTGTGGGAAGTGACGGGAAGGCCGGGGCGGTCGCGGTTCCTTGGCGAGAGAGCGACCGCCCCGGGCGGATCTAGAACGGCGGCTGCTGCCCGCCACCCGCGGTGTTCCACGGGTCGTCCGACGGAGTGCCGCCGTTGCCGTTGGTCCGCTTGCTGTTGATGGTCACGGTGGTGAAGCGCAGGGAGGCGCCGATGTCGTCGACCTCGACGGCGAGCATCGAGCGGTTCTCGCCCTCCGGGGTCTGCCAGTCGTGCTGGCGTATACGCCCGGACAGCACCACCCGCGAGCCCTTGGTCAGGGAATCGGCGACGTGCTCGGCGAGCGCGCGCCAGGCGGCGCAACGGAAGAACGTGGACGTGCCGTCCTTCCACTGCCCGGACTCCTTGTCGAAGGTGCGCGGGGTGGAGGCGACAGTGAAGCGGGCCAGAGCCTGCCCGGATTCGAGAACCTTGATCTCGGGGTCAGCAGTCAGGTTGCCGATGACGGTGATGGGGGTCTCTCCGAACGACATGCTGATCTCTCCTTCAGATACGGCTACTTGGAACGGGCGAGCTTGAGGGTCAGGCCGCCGACACCGACGGGCCCGGCGGCGCCGGCGATGACAGTGGCGGTGTGGGCGGCGGCCTCCATGAGCCAACACAAGGCGAAGACCAGTCCCCAGCCGCCCACGACAACGGCCCCGGCAATCGCGAACGGGTACAGCAACCGCTGCCACCGGACGCTGCTCGCGGTGGCGGGCTGGGTGACGATCACGACGGGCTGTCCGGTGGCCTGGGCGTGGTGGTAGACCTCTGCGGGGATGTGCGGGGCGATGCTGCGGGGCGGTTCGCGGTGGTGCATGTGGTGCTCCCTTCCGGCGAGCCGTGGGTATGCAGAGCGCCCGCACCGGGTGTTCCGGGCGGGCGCCTGCTGGTTACGGTGTGTGGTCGTAGTGACTACTGACTAGTGGCTACTGGCAACCGACAAAGACCTGTTGGGGCCCCTGGTGGTCAGTAGCGGGCTGTTCTACTGGCTAGTGGCAAGTGGTCACTAGCCAGTAGCCAGTAGCTGTGTGTGAGCGTTCAGGCGTGGTCGGGGTGGACGTAGACCGAATGCGGTCCGTTGTCCCGGTAGACCAGCTCCCCACGCTCCGCGGCGGCCTTGAGCGCATCCCGCACTGCCTGCCGGCTGCGGCCGACCAGGTCGGCGACCGCGGACGGTTTCATCCCCGCCGCCCCGGCGTCGGCGATCGCTGTGATCGCGTCCGCCAGCCAGTCCGGCCCGCCCTCGCGCCCCGCCGGATTCGACTCGGTCGGACTGTCGCCGTCGTCGTCACGCAGCGCGGACAGGTTCAGCCCCGGCCGGGGCGAGCGCGGCCGGTCCGGTTCGGGGCGGGTGGTGCCGGGTTCGGGGGTGGTGCCGAACTCTGCGTCGATCTGCTGCATGAACGCATCCGCCAGCCGGTCCGCCTCGGAGCGCCCATCCTGGCGCGGCTCGGGACGTTCGCGCAGGGCGGTCAGGTTCAGCCCCCGCCCCGGCTCGCCGCCCTCATGAGCCGCAGGGGCTGCGGGGGCGGGGTTGTGCATCCACTCGATGCGGTCCGCGTCCCAGCGGCGGGTGTACGCCTCGCCGGCCGCCTTCACCGACACCGCATCGAGCACCGGGTGCCGTTCGGAGGTGGCGGCGACGATCTCGCGGATCTGACTCGGCAGGATGCGCCAGCACTTGAACAACCCCGCCGGGGATTCCGGTGTGCCCATGAACCCGGCGCCCTTGTACGGGGCCTGCTCGACCGTCAGGCCGCGGGTGCCGGGGAACAGCTTGCTCAGGTCCATGCCTTCCTTCTCGCCGCCGGTGAGGGCGACGCGGACCTTGGCCTCGCGGCGGATCATGAGGTTGCCGAGGACGGCGCCGGTGGCGCCCAGCGCGGTGAGCACGGTGCGTACGCCCATGGCGCGCAGGAGACGGATGACCTCCAGGATCTTCGCGGCCAGCTTCTTCAGTTCCCGGTCGGTGCTGACCAGGATCTCCGCGCCCTCGTCGACGACCAGCATGATCTGCGGGATCGTCGGGCCGATGGGCAACAGGTCGGTGTCCTCCCTGGCCATCAGCGACTGATAGGCGATCTTGCGCTGTTTCCCGATCCGCAGCACCGCATCGAGCATGGTGTGCGCCTCATCCACCGTGCCCGCCAGCCAGTCAATGCCCGGCTTGAGCGGGCGCTCCCCTTCGGCGGGCTGGTGCTGGAGTGCGGGCAGCACCCAGGACAGGCCGGCGGAGCCGGCGTTGAGGTCGATGACGAAGGTGAGCGCATCGGTGGCGCGGGCGAACCCCGCGAGGATGTTGTGGACCATGTTGGTCTTGCCTGACCCGGTCGGACCGACCACCAGCGCGCACTGTTCGCGCAGGTAGGTGAGGATCTGCTCCGCGTTGGAGCGGTAGCCCCAGGGGATACCGGTCAGGACCGACAGAGGTGAGTAGTCGGCCGGGTAGTGGGTTTCCGTCTCCAGCACGTTGACGGTGGCCACGTCGATCAGCGTGCGGCCCTGATGGATGCCGGGCCCGGCGGTGGCCGTGCAGCCGTGCGGCAGATGCGCATCCGACGACAGTCCCTCCGCACGGGCGGCGATCTTGCCGTACGTCGTCCCGCCCGGCAGTTCCGCGTCGATCGTGAACCCGGTCCCCGTCGCCCAGTGCTCGACGGCGAGGACGCGCACGGTGATGCCGCACACCCGGCGGATGCGGTCCACCCACTCCTCGGCGATCGCCCGCCGCTCCGCGGACAACTCCGCTGCCACCGCGCGCTCTTCGGCGTGGATGGCTTCTTCCTCGCGGGCTTCCTCGTACAGGTTCGTCGACCGGGTCGCGGTGCCGATGCCCACGCCGATGACGGCGAGGGAACCCAGCGCCTGGAAGGTGAGCGGACCGTTCGTCATGGCCCACGTCGTCCACCCGGCCCCGATCAACCAGGAAGAGGCACGGGCCGCGATCGTGCGGCCCGCGTTCCTGAGCCGGATGCCGGCGGCGGTGTGGCCGATGGCCCCGGCGGCGCCGACGGCGAGGGCCCAGCCTGGGGGCATGCCGGTTGCGGCGCCGGTGGTGGCGACGGCGAACATGCCGGTGGTGGCGGACAGGGCGCCGGTCACGGGTCCGTGACCGGCCGTCCAGTCCCACACCGGACCCGACATCATCGTGGTGGTCGTGTCGGTGTTGGTCATGATCAGACGTTCCAGCCCTTCTCTGCCTCGCTGCCGTTGCGGGGGCTCTCGTGGCGGGCGATGTCCTGCTCGTGCACGTTGCGGAACAGCGGCACCAGCGTCTCGGCCGCGTCCACGCCGTTCAGGAGCTGCTGGTGGATGTCGTCGAACGCGCCGGCCACGTCCTTCTCGAAGGCGAACTCCTCATCGGAGCGTTCGGCCAGGATGCGGAAGGTGTTGGCGACCGACAGCAGCGCGGTGGGCAGGTTCTCGATCATCGTGAGAACTTCCATGTTGCCGTCCGGCTCGTAGGAGCGGGCGGCGTTCTCCATCTCGGCCGCGGCCTCTTCGAACTTGAAACCAGACACGTTGACGACCTCCTGAGCAGACGTGGGAGCGGTGGGGATGATCCGGGCGGGACGCGCGACGCGGTCCCCGATCTCGTTCAGGTCGCGGTCGGCGGCGGCCTCTTCCTCGGCCCGCCGGGCGCGGATCGCACCATCGCGCTGGGCACGGTTGGCGTGGGCGGCGTCCATCAGGCGCCGGTACAAGCGGCGGCCCGGGTGCATCAGCCACCGCCAGCCGAGTCGACGCCCGATCGGCGTGGTCACGCACCCGAGCAGGCCGACCGCGCCAGCGGCGAGGGCGGCGAGTAGCCGGCGGCCCTGGAAGCGCGCTGCCGAACGCAGCAGACCCCAGCGGGCGCGGCGGCGTGCGGGTGCCTTGCGGACCGCGGCCCGCCGGTCGGCGACCTGCTGACCGTTGCGGCGATCGCGGGCGTCGCGGGCCCGGTTGATCAGGGCACGGGTGCCGGACGCGGTACGGCCAGCAGCCCACCCGGCCGCCCGACGCGCAACGCCGCGGCCGGGGGTCTGTGCGGCTTGTTGGCGGGCGGCGGCGCGGGCGTCGCGGCGGGCGTCGGCGACCGAACGGCGCGCGGCGGTCTGCTGCTGGCGGGCGGCCGAACGGGTCGGCGTCTGCGCCCGGTTCGCCTGCCGCAGTGCCCGTACCTGTCCGAGGCGCCCGCCGCCGAAGCCTCCGCTCGTGCTGCGGGCCGCAGTGCGCGAGGCGCCGGTGCCACGACCGTTGGGGCGGGCGGCATGGCGCCCCGCACCGCGACCGGACGGCCGCAGGCCCGAAGTACCCGATCCCGTCCGGGACTTGAGGCCCACACGGCGGCCTCGCCCGCCCGCCCCCGTGCCCCCGGCGCCGCCGGCGCTGCGGCGGGATGCTGCGCCCACACTGCGCTGGGCCCCACCGCGCGCCACACCGGCGCCGGTGGCGGTGGCGCGGCGTTCCTGGGCGGCACGGCGGTAGGCGCGGATGGCGGCGGCGGTGCCGAGGACGACGGCGCCGCCCCCGACCAAGGCCAGCGCAACCGGCCCGCCGCCCACCAGGGTCACGGTGCTGACCGCACTGATCGTGCTGTTCGTGCCGGTCAGGGTCAGCGGCAGCACCGGGATACCACCCGGGGTCTGCGCCACCCCATCCGAAGCCGTGGAAGCAGCGGAGGCGGGTGTGGGGATGGCCGGTGGATCGGGGGGTGTGGTGGCAGCCGGGACGGCTACCAGTTCGGTGGTGGTGTCGGTCATGCTGAGTGCGCTCCTTTTGGAGAGCAGGGCCCGGACGCGATGCTTTGCACGGCCTGGCGTCCGGGCCACTGCACGATGCCGGTCAGAGCTGGTTGGGCTCCAGCTGGAGAAAGCCGACCGAGGCGCCCCGCAGGTGGGGGTCCTGCTCGGTCACGGACCGGTAGATGGCCACGTAGGCGTCCTGCCGGGTGGAACCGGGCGGGGACGTGAAGGTGCCCTCCTGGGTCATGGAGAACTGACCCGGCTTCTCCAGGGTGAGCACGAAGTGATGCGTGCCCTGCCCCTGCGTCGTCACGGGTGCGATCTCCTCAGGTCAGCGGGTGTGGTGCGGGTGGGTGGCGGCGATCTCCTGCCAGCGCCGGGACTCTGCGGCGTCGACGTTCGTCAGCCGAACGTGGAAGTCGCAGCCGGGCTGCGTACAGCGGTGCGTCGTTGCCTGAGCCGCGTCGGCCACGCGGAAGAGCAGGTCGCAGAAGGCGGACAGGCACGCGGCACCGCAGGCCATCACCAGCAGGACGGGCACGCCGTAGCCGGACAGCCGGGCCGCGATGGCGACCGCGAGGGCCGTGGACACGGCGATGATGCCCACCGCGAGCAGGCGGCGGCGGACGGCCGATGGGGTGTGGTTCACCGGGGAACTTCCCTTCCGGTCAACGGGGTTCGGTGGGTTGCTCAGCTCGCCGGGTCTGCGCGGCCGGGTCTGCGAAGGGTCCGCTCCCCAGGGCTCACCGGGTCTGCTTCACTGGTTGCGTCGACTGCTTTCCGGCAGTCGCAACGAGGGCCAGCCCAATTCCCGTGGGCTGGCCCTCATTGATGTGTGCCGGACGGCTTCTACGGCTGTGTGTCCTCGGCTTCGACCAGGTCGGCGTACGCCTTGCGCACCCGCTCTTCCTTCGCGGAGAACCCCGCCGCGCGGTACGCGGCCAGGGCCTTGCGGTAGGACAGCGGCGGATTCTCCGAATGCCGCAGCCACCGCAGCACGACCGTGAGCTGCTCTTCGGTCAACTGCTCGCCCGGCTGCGGCGTCTCGACACCGGCCACGGCCGCCACCTGAACCAGCCGCGACCAGTCCAGCGAGGTGTGTCCCCCGCCCTGCGGCGCGGCGATCTCGCGCGGCGGGGACACGGGCCCGACCTGCGGGGACACAGGGGACACGGGCGGGGACACGGCCGGGGACACACCCCCGTGCGACCACTGCCCCAGCACCCGAGCGAGATCCTCGTCCGAGAACAGCGCCGGAACCTCCTCGGGCGCCTCGGTCACCGGGTGGCCGGTGGTGACCTCCGTCAGCTTTTCGGCCGCCTCATGGCGCACCTTCTGCGCCTTGCCGCGCGCCTTGAGTTCCTCGCGTTCCAGGGCGGCGGCGGTCTTTTGCCGGTCGGTCTTGGCGCGGGTGACGGCCCGGCCGATGGCGACCTGGTCCCGGGTGGCGCTGCGCACGGCGTCGATCTGCTGCTGCGCTGCGGCGGAGATGCGGGTGGCATCCCGCTCCACCGCCATGATGAGCGTGGCCTTGGCCGCGGCCGGTACCACCGCGCCGATGACCGCGACGACGGCGGTGGCGTAGAGCAGGCCGTGGGTGAACAGCACCCCGACCGAGGTCAGCAGGAACACCCAGCCCAGCGTGGCGGGGAGCGTGCCCTTGGAACCCTGGCGGCGGTGCGCGGTCTCCATGGCCAGCGCGTACAGCCACACCGCGTCGTAGATCCCGGCCACGGTGCAGGCGAGCGGTGCCGGGGCCTGGTGGGCGAGGATCTCGCCCACCGCGTACACGGTCCAGCCCAGGGACAGGCCGGTCAGGCCGGCCGGCAGACCCCACTGCGCCGCCCGGCGGGCGGCGGTCTTCCACTGCATGTGATCACTCCTTGTTCTGGTCGTCGGGGTAGGCGCACGGCACGCACACCCCGAGCGAGACGGGGATGACGTAACCGGCGTCCGTGCGGCACTGCGGGCAGGTGCGGCGGGCGGTGTTCGCCCTGTCCAGCGCGGCACGCTTGGCCGGCGTCATCGGCCGTACCGGCTTGGCCTTGTCCAGCCGGTACAGGAAGGCGACCAGCGGGCCGCGCCAGTACCGGGGCCGGAGCACCTGAGCCGCTATCGGCTGACCGCCGGGACGCAGGCCACGGGCCCGCAACTGCCGTCTGGTCGCCATCCCGTCCGGCGCACATCGCCACGGATAGGTAGGGATACCGTGGCGGGCGCCAGTCAGGTCGTAGCACTTGCCCCACGTCGCCATCAGGTCGCCGACTGGACCGGCGCGGGCGCGGGGACATCGCCGTAGCCGACAAGCTCCAGGCCCGCGCCCGCATGGTCCGCAGACGCACTCAGCACGCGGGTACGGCCGCCGCTCTGCTCGTGGTAGGCCACGTCATCCGGGCCGATGCCCAGCGCGTCAGGCCAGGCCTCGAAGCCGGACAGGTCGTCGTAGAACGTCAGCTTCAGCTGGTCCGGGTAGATGGTGGACACCTCCACGGACGGCGCCGCCAGGTGCCCGAAGTCCGCGGCCAGCAGACGCAGCGCCCTCAGCGGTGCGGACAGGTCGTCCAGCGCCAGACTCTTCGTCATGCCGCAACCCCCCGGCGTACCGGACGGCGGCGGGCGGGGCGGGCCATCGGGACCACGTTGAACAGCTCCGGGTTCTCGTCGACGACCCGTGCAGCCAGGCGGATCAGGTCGTCCGGGAGCTCCCGGTATTCGGGGTCGGCGAGGATGTCGCGGGCCGCGTCCAGGCGGGCCGCGCGTTCCTCGTCGCTCTCGCCCTCCACCCCGAGCCACAGTTCGACCGGGGTGCCCAGCGCGAGTTCCGCGAACTCCGCGTCGGTGACGGCCTGATGACCGGCAACGATGTACTTCATGGAGGTCTCTCCTCACAGGGAAGCGGCCACAACGCGCCTGGAGTTGCCTCAACAGACGCGCGCCACAGGGATAAGGAACCGCGCCCGGACCGGGCGCGGGTGGAACCTTCCAAGTGCTCATCAAGCGGGCAGGGAGCGAAGCCCCGTAGCGCCGTACGCTCGGTTACCCGAGGCGGAATGATCCGGGCTCAGCGCCCGTACGACTGGAACGTCCCCCTGCCCGCATGACGAGTGACGGGAAAGCCCGTCACTGTCGTCTCGCGGCTCCGTACGCGCCTTACTCCCTCTCGTTTTGGCCGACGCGTCGGTGACCGCGCCACTCAGTCGTCACTCGCTGAGTGGATGCGCCCTGGATGCCATGGACCGGGTGCAGCCCAACCACCGGGGTCCCCGCCGATCCGGTCCCTGGGTCCTACGCCCGAGGGTCAGACCAGCGGCTTAGCCGATGACACCGATCGATCCGTGAAGACGACGGACTTTTACGTCTCCCCTTCCGCTCGAACCGCGTGTAAGCGAGTCCGGCGGGTCTTCCTGGTGTGTTCGCGCAGGTCAAGCACTTGCGACTGCGGTCCGTGAGGCCCTTCTGAGCTACGCGTTCCGGCGTGACTTCAGATTGACCTAGGTCAATCTGACTGTCAAGAAGGGTACGGTAGAACGACGTGAGATTGACCTAGGTCCGGTTACTCTCGGGGGCATGGATCAGAGCCCCGAAGTGCCCAAGCCCAAGCCGACGGCCAAGGAAATTGCGGCGGATTTCCGCGCAAAGATCACGGGCCCCGATCGGGAGTACAGCGCTGGGAAGCAGCTCCCAGCAGCTCGCGCACTCGCCAAGAAGCTTGGCGTGCAGCTCATGACCGTTCAGAGCGCGTACGGCCAACTCCGCGACGAAGGGTTGATCCTCACTCAGCAGGGGCGCGGGACGTTCGTCCGCGACCCTGCCGCACCTCTCGGGACCGAGCCGGGCAGCAGCCCTGCTTTCGCGGCCCTGGCCGCAGAGCTCAGCACGATTCATGTCGCTCTCCGGACACTCGGGGAGCGACTTGACCGGCTTGAGCGGCTCGTAGGTAGCGAGACTCCACCGTCGCCGTGAGGTCGTCCGCACGCCTCAGCAGGTGTTCGACCCTGAGGCGCGCCTCCCCCAAACTCGCTTTGATCAAAGCGAGTTCAGCAGGAGTCATGCATTCCAGCTCGCCGCTTCGCTCATTGATCCTTGGCATGGCAACGAGCATGCAGCCGTGGACAGCAGAGGACCCGGACAGAGTGTCCGGGTCCTCTTTCCTTGCAGCTCAGGAGGGTTGACGACTCGTCATCGAGTGGCTTCGTCCACGGCGTCCAGGACCGCCCACCAGGGGAGTTCACGCCCCGCCGGCGCCTCGCGCGGCTCGTACAACGGCCACACGTCCGGGTCGTCGATGACGCGCACGCCGCCAGCCCGCAGGGTGTCGATGTGGTGCTGCCACGCGGGGTGGCGGGCGTGCGCCGCGTTCACCCGGGGGAAGACGACGACCGGCAACCCGAGTGTGCCGATTGCCTCGCCCACTTGAGTCAGAGCCTGGTTGTCCATCAGGCCTGTGGCGAGTTTGGCAACCATGTTGGCCGATGCGGGGGCTACGACGTAGCAGTCAACCGGTGGGTGCGGTCGTGCCTCACCTGGCAGGCGCGGTTCGTCGCGCACGGGCAGACCGGTCAGCTTCTCCAACCGCTCGACCTCGCCGCTCATCCGTAGCCACTGACCTGCGGTCGGCGTCAGAGTGACAGCCACCTGCCATCCGCGCTCCATCGCGGGCTCAACCAGACCCGTACGCAGCGCCTCCACGCCTCCGGCCGCCGATCCGACGACTCCGAGCACCCCACGCTTGCCTGAACTCACTGCACCGCCCTGCACCGTTGAGCCATCACGAACACCTCAGACGATCGCGAGCCGCCGGTGACAGGTGATTGCTTGATCAGGTCCCGCAGCGTCTCGCGCACCCTCGGATTGTTCCGTACGAGCTGCGGCGATGTGCGTTCGGCTGTGCGGAGTTCCGTGAACGCCTCATCGCCCTGTCCGCTGAGCGAGAGCGCGCGGGCGAAGTCGATGCGGTGCGACACGCTGCGTTCTTGCGGCATGTGGTCGACGTTGATCCGGCCGTGTTCCACCACGTACGACACGTTGTCGAGGTCCAGCTCAACCGACAGGCGGTGAAGCAGGACGTTCGTGGGACCGAAGCCGGTCTGCCAGTAGTTCTCATCCGAGCCGAGGTCATCCGCAAGTTCCTCGGCTCGGTCCAACAGGCCGGTTGCGGTGGGCCGGTCCTGGTGGCGAGCCGCCGCGACGGCCGCCCGCAGGTGGATCATCCCCAGCAGACTCAGCGCCGCAGGGTCGTTGTCAGTCACCTGAGATGAGAGCCACGCAGCGGCCGTGTTGCCCAACTCCAACGCGTCGTCGTACCGACCGTTGGCCAGCAGGGCGTGCGTGCCGGAGCGTGCGGCGGACGCCAGCACAAGCGGGTCGTCGGACTCGTCTGCGGCACGCATCGCACGCTCCGCAGCGAGCCATGAGATATCCGACTCGCCGATCTTCGCGAGGGTCGTCGCTGCGAGGTGATGGGTGCGCGCTGACACTGCCCAGCAGTCGCTACGGTCCTCGCCGCGCCGTGCGGCTCGCTCCTCCAGCTCTTGCGCAGTCTGGAGGAGCGCGGGAAGCGCGGCGATGACGCTGCCGAGTCGCCCGCCCTGGTAGTCGTTCCATGCTTGCTCCACGCGCACGGCCACAGGCGCCGGCGTGGGGAGCTGCACCTCAGCCTCGGGGCCGAACAACAGACGAGACAGTCGACGCGGGCTCATGAGCGCGTCACGTACGGCCGGGACGTCGTCTTGTTGTTTCTCGTTCTCCATGAGGACGGTCTGACCGAGGAGGTCGCTGAGGGGTACACGCAGGATGCGCGCCAACTCGGCGAGCATGTCGATCCGCGGAGGCTTCCGGCGCCCTGTCTCGATCTTTGCCAACCAGTCGGTGCTACGCCCCACCAGGCCGGCGAGTACCTCTTGCGTGTAGCCACGACGCTTTCGGTAGAACGCGATCCGCTCGCCGATACTCAGGTGATCTCCGAGACCACGCATTGCGTGCTGCCTCCTACTGGTTGGGGGCTGGTTTCACGGTACCGAGGCAGTGAAGAGGCTGGTAGCTGGCCTCTGTCAGCGCTTGGTTAGATCAGAGTCAAGGATCGATCGCCAGGGGACCCGGACAGTGTGTCCGGGTCCCCTGGGGGTGAGTGCAGCAGAAGCTGCCCTCGATAGTCGTCCTTGAGGGCATGATCTGGAACATGTCGACACCGCCGAGTCCGTCAGGACAGCAGACGAACATCCGCAAGGTCTTCTATCAGTGCCAGCTAGGGAAAAGTGACCTTGGCTCCCTTTTCGCAATGGCGTGCGAGGGAATAACTGAACCGCAGGTGAAAGTCTCGACCACGGCAGGGGAGACACTGTTCTGGAAGCCTTCCCTTGAGGAGCTAGTCGAGAATGTGCACCGTGACGCGCCAGAGGTCCATGGGGATTGGGCGAATCTTACCTTTCAAGCCGATTCCTCCTCTCAAGAGAAAGGAGTAAAGATAAGTATAGACAAGGAGCAGACTGAGGTTAATTTTTTGGGGTCTGACGCGACCTGGGCTCACGGCCAAATGGCAAGGGTTGAAAAAGTTCTAGTTTCGAGGGGTGCGGTATTCAGTTCTCCAAGATATGAAAATATCATCACCTTCGTCCTTCATGCCTTCTTTTTGGCGCTCGGAGCATTCTTCCTTATTCGTGGCGTAGATGACGAAACTGTTGCGGATTGCGTCGAGCGGGCCAAGAATGCCTCAAGGAATGACGTATTTTTTAATGTCTTCATGACTGTAGCCTTCTCCTTTGGACTCCTTTTCCCTTTCTTTCAGCTCTTGAAGCGTCGAGCATCCCGAGCGCGATTGAAGGTAGACGCGGACGTTTCAAGAGACTCGTGGTGGTCTCGACTCTCGAACGGAGAAAAGATCGCCGCTGCGGTGGTTCCGCTGACAGCCCTAGGAGCTCTAGGTACGGTGGCCACCGCCGCTCATAATCTGTGGGGCAAATAGGTGGAATCGGATTTTGGTGCTGTACGGCGTCGCAAAGTCAAATAGGAATTCCTGGAACGGGGGGGGAGTATGAATGATGCCATGATTGGCCTATTAGGGGGTATCGGAGGTGCCGTTATCGGTGCGGTGGGGGCTACGCTCGGGCCGCTGCTTATTCAGAGACGGCAAGAGCGCCATCAGGATAAGAATCAAGAGCAAGCGCTCTTGCGTGAGCAGCAGCGAGAGGCTGATTCTTACGCGCGAGGGGTCTTGGAGGATTTCATCAGGATTCGAGTGGCTTCACGAGAATTTCTCGATGCATGTGCCCGTGAAGTTGACTCCATCAAGCTCGGGGTTTTGGTTGACGCGGATTCCGTGGTCGCTGCTGCCAGGCCGCTGGCAGGCCTTGCGTATTGGTTCGAAATGGAGGACGTAGAAGAGGGAAGGGTGTATCGCACGTTCATGGAGTTGCATTACAAGATCGTCTATCTGATTCGTCGATCGACGAGCCCTGAGCCGCCATTTCGTGATTCGGCGAGTCGGGAGCGGTGGCTAAATGATGAAGTATTCCCAGCGTTGCGGGATGTCCAACAGGCGCGCGCGGAAATGATGGCCGATATGCTGAACCAAGTCCAGGTGCGAACGGCTGAGGCAGGCATCCCGGTTCCGCCTCGCATTGGAGAGCTGCGAAGGGTCGGCGGCGTCGATTCGCAGCCGTAGTCGAACGGGGGCCAAGTCGGGGGCCGTCTCTGGGCCGTCGAAGGGCGGCCCACAGTGACCGACAACGACCAGTGACGGCCGTTCGACCCCACGTCAGCCTAGCGTCGACGTCGATCACGCGAGGTCGCCCCGGGCCGCCGTCACTTCCTCCGCAACAAGCGCCAGGAGTGGGAGGAGTACCGCTCCGAGGTCACGGCCTTCGATCTGCGGAAGAACCTGCCGGTCCTGTAACCGCAGTTCAGGGGCGGGGAGCCGGTCGGCGCCCCGCCCCTGCTGCCGGCGGTCTCAGCCCACGTACGCGGGAGAGAGCGCCGCCGTGGTGATGCGCCGGGCCTTACCCGTGCCGTCCGCCGGGACCGTGTACAGGTCCGCCCCGTAGTCGCCCGGCAGGGCGTACACCAGGGTGCGGGAGTCCTCCCACGCCGCCTGGTCGTCGACGCCAGCAGCGCCGTACGGTCGCCCCACACCGACCAGGCGGCGTCGGAGGTAGCTACGAGGATGATGACTGCGAGCACCTCTCGACCCCCGCGTCTATGGAGCCCATGGAACGTCCGCCGCCATCCACTCGGCAAGCGCGTCAGTCATCACCTTGACTGCCACGAGATCACCCGCACGGAAAATGGCGTTCGGTAATTCACAGATGATTCGCCAATCGAATCATCCGCACCAACTCTGCGACACGCTCACCGAGGTCCAGTACGGGCCAGATATCACCAGATTCTCGGATGGCAGCTACCGCAATCTTTACTTTGTCCGGCGTAGCGACTCCGGGCCCACCGTCGCTTGTTCTCTTGACTCCCGAGAACATGTCTCCGTATCTACTATCCTGCTTTACAGGAATTGCCGAGTTATGCACTTCGGTGGCGGCGGACTCAAAAACCTGGTTAGGAACATAGTTCTCGATCTCACGGCCTTCGGTGACCCACGCGTAGCCGCCTGACTCGGAAAACTCTTCGATGATTCTTACTTTAGCTTCCCGGAGTGACTCCCCTTCCGACTTGAGATCGGAGTCGATGACAATAGCCATGTTCCGGTTAATTTTCAGTAGAAGGATGAAATCTTCCACTGTATCCTCTGGGGCAACATATTCAGCGCCACTGAGATGCGACAGCAATTTCCCCCCATAGAACATTATGGTGTAGTGGATTCCTTCGATGAGTGTTGGATCGGCAAGACCAATCCAGTGTCTGACATAAATGCGATCGGACGGCCCCTCTACCCAAACAATGTAGTTGGATTGCAGAATGTCCGACGCGCGATATCCCAGGCTTTTAGAGATTCTCGCCCGATTATGTTCTGTGACTGCCGTCCGAATTTCCGTGCCCCGTTCATACGTATGCGATATTTCGAGGACTGCCACCTCGGGTTTGTCCATAAGGCTCGTTGAATGAGTGCTCAGCAGGTAGCGATTATCGGTCTCCATCATCAAATAGCGAGCAAGCTTCCGCAGAAGGATGGGGTGCAGGTGTAGCTCAGGCTCCTCGATACAGACGAGTGCATCGGAGTACCATGTTGCGGCCGCTGCCAGCATTACGACCTGTGAGATCCCTGCTCCGAGGCTCTCAATCGGAAGAACGCGGTCCCCTACACTTACGTGCACCGTATTACTGTTGTAGGGAATCGCAATCTCCGCATCCCCCTCTTCGAGGACACTCTGGAGGAACGCATTCACCCGCGAGAACTTCTTCGAGTCTTCTCTATAGCGCTCCGCTGACGGCGAATGCAGCGCATGAAGAAATCCGGGGAGGCCTCGGCCATCCAAGCGTGCGAGGTTCGGCGTGGGAGACCCTTCGGCAATAATCTCCCGGAATGCGGGGATTGTAACCACCTTGGGGTATGCCAGTGGCTGAGCGAGACGGTCTAGGAGAGTCAGAATATTATTCTCTAGATTTGATGCCCCGTTCGTCAAACTGCTGGTCGCGTTCGACAGATTACGATCCTTATGCCTCAGGTCATCAGCCAGTGGATCTAGCACTGCGCGACTCAACACCGGCGCACTATTTTCACCCGACGATTCATACCTAAACCACAGGGCTTTATCCGCCTCGCAATAGACATTCGGATGCCTGACGAGTTCCTCTAGGGCTGTGGCCGCAGCAATGTCTAGCCGGGACCGGTATTCCCCGAAGACCGAAACCACTTGATCAATCGGGTCCTCAACTGCCACTGCCACCCCGAACCCGAAAGTGGGAGCAGTCGCCCCATTCGCCATGATGGGGGTTTCCAGGGGAGTCAGCGCAGGGATCTTCGTCCCTCCGCCAGAAAGCGGAGATAGGAACTTCTCGGCGAATCGGAAAACGTTACTCTTCCCACTATTATTGGGGCCGGCGACCACCGTCATCCTATTTAGAGGGAACACTTTCTGCGGCTCAGAGTAGAAGCTGCAAAAGCCTTGGATCTCGAACCCCGAAATCTCACCCATGTCTTTACCTCCGGCACGAACCCCGCAAGCTCTTGAGGTCATTGTGGTGCAAGTTGACCGCTTAGGCAGGCAGAGCCGGAAGAATCACTCGTGGCACTGCCTTTGCGAGCGCTCGCTCAGGGTGGTGCCGCGCGAGTGGGCGAGTCGGCAGACATGGCAGGCCGCCGACCTTCTGTGGATGAGCCATGGACGACGGGCCAACGATGCCCCGGGCGCTGCGTGGACCTGACGGCCCCCTCCACCGCGAAGGCTTACGGAATGGAGGACTCCGGGGAATACGCGGTGACGTTGGCCGCCCCACAGCCCATTAGCACTACTCCTCCGCAAACCAGATCCTTGATCACCCCGAAGAGGATCACTCTCTTCTAAGCGCTGGGTCGAGCACGCCGTGGGCCGGACGCGGCCTACGCTCTACATCGGATGACGCTTGGCGGTGGATAGCCTCTCCAACACCCGGGACGTACAGGCGAGGATCTCCGGCTCAGCGCGCCGAATAAACGTCCCGATCAGGCTGTTCGGCCCGTACCGTCCCGTGATCTCGTCGACTCGGTCGATCGGATTGGTGGGCACGCCGTCCGGTGTGGTGTTCATGTCGCAGTAGCAGAGTGCGTCGTCCAGGCGCCCGCCCTCACGGGGAAACTCCCCCTCCAACTCCTCGCGCAGGCCGCGCGCTTCGGCCTCCATCCAGGCGCAGGAGTGATGAGCCACCAGGTTCTTCACGACCCGTTGGTCCGCCCGCGCCACGTCGCGGAGGTAGCGCGCACCATCCAGCGGGTGAAAGCCGGTCTTGGCCGAGTCCGGGGCATAGCCGATGTCGTGCAGCACCGCCGCCGCTTCCAGCAGGTCCGCGTCCTCGCCGAGGATGAGCGCGATGGTGCGCGCCCTCTCAGCGACTCCGATGCAGTGGTTCCAGCGCCGCGGCAGCGGCTCTGCAAGCAGGGACTCAGCCAGCGGGTACGCCCACTCCGTCAAGGTCGACAAGGTAGGAACGCTCCTCTCGCGTCGGCACGGCACGGACCGTCCGCACTTTGCCTTGCCCCCACTCGCCAGCAGGCCAGCAGCTTCCAGCTTGTCGAGTGCCTGGTCACGGTGAGGCGGGAGACTCCAAACTCAGAAGCCGTCCACAGAAGCAGCTCACCTTGCTGCGTCCGCATAGCCGGGGTCCCGGAAGTCGCGGGCAACAACCCCTTACCGGCTGAAGCTGGCCAGAAGGCGCTCATGTGCCCGGCGCAGACCTGTGGGAGCGTCAAGTCTCTATCGTCCAAGGGGGGACTATGACCGAGAAGCCGCGCCGCTACTACAGCAATGCCACCATCGCCGCGCTGACCACTCTCGCGCGTGGTGGGTGCTACTGGCCAGACTGCAACGTTCCCACCGTCCGCATGATCAACGGGGAACCGCGCCTGAATTTGGAGATCGCTCACATTCGAGCATTCGAAAAGGGCGGCAAACGCTTCGACCCGACTTGGTCAGTGGAGGAACGCAACAGCTTCTCCAACCTCATCCTCCTGTGCCATCCGCACCACAAGGAGATCGACGGCCGCGATGGTGCGCGGTACACAGTTGCGGTGCTGGACAGGTGGAAGAAAGCGCGCGAGGCGGCCGGCCTGAACGCCTTGGCTGGCCTCGGCGACCTCACAGAGCAACGACTGAACCAGATGATCGTCGACGCACAGACAGTTCTTGTCGACCGCATAGGCCCGGCCCTTGACGAGTTCGCCAAGACAGCCCCCGAACTTGCCGCGCTCCTCAAGGTGGCACTCAAGGAACTCGAAGACCCGCGCATCCATGGCTTCGGCCTGTCTGAAGATGGCATCCGAATGTTGAGCCAGTCCGCACGCAGCCTTGGACATCTACAGGACACTGCCCGGGTTGTCGCTGGAGCAGCACGCAGCCTGTCGCACCTGCCAGACAGTGCAAGCACACTCACGGACGCGGCAGACAGCTTGGCGAACCTACCCGACTACGCTCGCATGCTTCGCGATGCTGCGATCAAAGCCGAACAGGCTGCTGCAAGGATGACGGACCGATACTGACGGAGACATCGCGTCGGGACGGCCCGGTCGAAGAGATCAAAGACCGGTTTGCGACACACCTCCGACACACTCCGTACCACTCCCCCTCCGTGTGGGGCCCGACCGCAGGTCAGAAGGGGTGCGGAGGCATGATCAGAAACGCCCTCCGGAACCGTGTGCGCAGGTTCGAATCCTGCCGTGGGCACACAAAAAGGGCGGGACCCAGTCTTACTGGGTCCCGCCCATTGTCGTTGGGTCGTGGGGGCGCGATGTTCCTGCGAGGCAGCATCCCGGTCGGGCAGCCGGGGGCCTCCGTTGCGGCCGCGATTCCCCGGTGTCATGCCGCGACGGCAACCGAGCTGATCGCAGGGGGAGCTGGTGGCCGCGCCCGGCTAACGCGTAGTCGGCCTGGTGGCGTTGGCCGGGTGCCGGGGCGGCTGTGGAGGGTGGGCGGGTGGCGGTGTGTGCTGCAGTGAGCTTGCACACAGATCATCCTTGATGGTTGCCGCAACTCTGGCGTGGGGCCGGGTGGTTGATGGCGGATCAATTTTCGATGCCGTTTGCGGAGTGTAAGAAACCGGGCATGTTCTTCTTTCAACAATGGCCTTTCCGGCTTTCGTCCCGTTCACTCGGGACCGTCCCCCGCAAGGCAGTTCGGACTACGGGAAGCATGTACGGGTATGTCCAATTCGTCCGAGAATTCTGAAGTCCCGATCAATCCACACACCGTCAGCGTCGCCGAGGTGATCCCGGGTGACCTGGTCGCGCTGTCGGCCGAGGACGTGGAACGGCAGCGCTGGTACGTCGTCACCCACACGCTGCCCGAGTCGCCGGAGACCATCCGGATGTCGCTGCGGCCGCCGCTCGGTGGGGTGGACCGTGACGAGGTGCTGGGGCGGGAGCGGACGGTCACCGTCGCCTGCCATCGGCTGGACGTGGCCGCCGTGCCCCGGCTGTCGTCGCCGCCGCTGGACGACGTCGAGTTCCGGGACGGCGACCGGGTGAGCTCGGTGCGGGCCGTCGATCCGCGGGCCGTCGAGGTGACGTACGTGCGGCGCTGGGGGGTCTGGCACCGGGATCTCGACACGTGTGCCGAGGAACCGGTGGCGGACGCGGACGTGCGGTGGTGGGCCCGCGGCGCCGACCGGGAGGGGTACGTCGTACGGCATCACCCTCGGCCCGCGCGGGAAGCCGCTGCCGGTGGGCCCCGGCGGGTGGTCGTCACCGGGCTCGGGGCCGTCACTCCGCTCGGGGTCGGGGTGGAGGCGTTGTGGCGGGGGCTGCTCGACGGGCGGCACGGGATACGGGAGTTGGAGGGGGACGAGTTCGAGGAACTGCCCGTGCGGGTGGCCGGGACCGTGCCCGTCGATCCCGGTGAGCTGCTGCCCCGGGCTGCCGCGCGGCGGATGAACCGGGCCGCCCAGTTCGCGGTGCTGGCCGCCCGGGAGGCCTGGGGCGACGCCGGGTTCACCGACGGCGGGACCCGGGAGAGCGGACTCGACCCCGAGCGGGTCGGGGTCAGTCTCGGGGCGATCCTCGGGGACGCGTCGATCCTCGTCGGCGGGGACCGGAAGCTGCGGGAGAAGGGGCCGCGGGCCGTCTCTCCGCTCACCACGCCGATGACCGTGCCCTCGCAGGCCGCCTCGCAGGTCTCCCTCGACCTGCACATCACCGGTGAGGCCCGGACGGTGACGAGTGCCTGCGCCTCCGGCACCGAGGCGATCGGGCAGGCGATCGACCGCATACGGTACGGCCGTGTCGACGTCGCCCTCGCGGGCGGCGCGGAAGCCGTCGTGACGCCCGCGATCATGGCGTCGTTCGCCTCGATGCGGGCGCTGTCCCAGGCGGGGCCGGAGGACGGGCGTTCACCCTCGCGGCCGTTCGCCAAGGACCGGGGCGGGTTCGTGAACGGGGAGGGCGCGGGGCTTCTCGTGCTGGAGGCCGAGGAGCACGCCCTCGCCCGGGGCGCCCGGATCTACTGCGAGGCCGCGGGGTGGGGGCTGTCCGCCGACGCGCATCACATGGCCGCGCCCGATCCGACCGGCAGCGGGGTCGCGCTCGCGCTGCGGCGGGCGGTGCGGGACGCGGGGGCGCACCTGGTGGACGTCGTCCACGTGAACGCCCATGCCACGGCGACCGTGGAGGGGGATCTGGCCGAGGCGGTGGCGCTGCGGGCGGTCCTGGGGAACCGGAACCTGTCCGTGCCCGTGACCGCGCTGAAGGGGCACCTCGGGCATCTGCAGGGGGCCGCGGGCGGGGTGGAGGCCGTGGCCGCCGTGCTGACGTTGCATCACGGGGTGGTGCCGCCGACCGTGGGGGGCGCGGAGATGGACGACGCCGTGGAGCTGGATGTGGTGACGGGGGCTCCGCGGGAGCTGCCGGCGGACGGGGATCTGGCGCTCAGCAACTCGTTCGGGTTCGGCGGGCACAACGCGGTGCTGGCGTTGCGGCGGCGGCTGGGCTGAGAGGTAGTACCGGATGCCGAGAGGGCGGCAGATGGTGGAGGGCTGTGGCAGGTGACGGAGGGGCGTGGCAGGTGACGGAGGGGCGTGGCAGGTGACGGAGGGGCGTGGCAGGTGGTGAAGGGGTAGCGGGCCGCGCGGGAGCCGGGTCCCGGGTGCCGGGTCCCGGGTGCCGGGTCCCGGGTCAGGCCGAGCGTTTGCGGGTGGTCGTCTTCTTCGCCGGGGTCTTCTTCGTCGTCGAGGTCGCCGTCGACGACGCCGTCTTCTTCGTGGCCGTCTTCTTCGCCGCTGTCTTCTTCGCCGCCGTGGACTTCTTCGTCGATGCCGATGCCGATGCCGATGTCGATGCCGTCTTCTTCGCCGCCGTCCTCGAGGTCGACTTCCTGCCGGTGGCCGGCTTCGGGGTCGTGCGGGACGGCTTGCGTTGCGGGAGTTGTCTGACCTCGGCCGGCTCCTCGCCCCGCGACTCCTTCGCCTCGCGCACGCTCTTCTCCAGCGCCGCCATGAGGTCGAGGACCTTGCCGCCGCGCGCCGGTTCCGGGGTCTCCGGCGGGGTCTCGCCGGCCGCCTTCGCGGCGACGACCTCCTCCAGGGCCTCGCGGTACTCGTCGTGCAGGTCCTCCAGGTCGATCTCGCCCAGGGTGTCCATGAGGGCGTCGGCGAGGTCGAGTTCCTTGTCGTTGACGGTGACCTTCGTGTCCGGGGCGACGCCCTGCGGGGCCCGCACCTCGTCCGGCCACAGCAGGCCGTGCATCGCGATCGCGTCGTCGACCACCCGCAGCATGCCGAGCCGTTCCCGCCCGCGCAGCGCGAACTTGGCGATCGCCACCTTGTTGCTGCGCTTCAGCGCCTCCCGCAGGAGGGTGTACGGCTTCGCCGCGGGGGCGCCGCCGGCCGCGAGGTAGTACGCGGCGTCCATCTGGAGCGGGTCGATCCGGTCGGCCGGCACGAAGGCCACGATCTCGATCGTCTTGGCCGTCGGGAGCGGAAGGTGGGACAGGTCCTCGTCGGTGATGGGGACGATCGTGCCGTCCGAGTCCTCGTATCCCTTGCCGATCTCCGCCCCGCTGACCTCCTTCTCCTCCAGCTCGCAGACCTTGCGGTAGCGGATGCGGCCGCCGTCCTCCAGATGGATCTGGCGGAAGGAGATCGAGTGGCTCTCGGTGGCGTTGACCAGCTTGATCGGGATGCTGACCAGGCCGAACGAGATCGCGCCGTTCCATATGGATCGCACGGTCAGTACCCTTTCGACGCTTAGCGGGCGGTATCGGGTGGTTTGCGTGAGATTCTCATCGTATGACGCCTATCACGGAGGTGGCGGGGCGCCGGCTCGCGCTCAGCAACCTGGAGAAGGTGCTGTATCCCGCGACCGGGTTCACCAAGGGTGAGGTGCTGCACTACTACGCCACCACCGCCGACGCCCTGCTCCCCCACCTGCGCGACCGGCCGGTGTCCTTCCTGCGCTACCCGGACGGGCCCGGCGGGCAGGTGTTCTTCGCCAAGAACGTGCCGCCGGGTGCGCCCGACTGGGTCACCACCGCCGAGGTGCCGCGGTCGGAGGGGCCGGCGCGGATGGTCGTCGTCCAGGACCTGGCGTCGCTGATGTGGGCGGCGAACCTCGTCACCGAGTTCCACACCCCGCAGTGGGTCGTCGGGGCGCCGGAGCGGGCCGACCGGATCGTCTTCGATCTCGATCCGGGGCCGCCCGCCTCCGTCGTCGAGTGCTGCGAGGTCGCGCTGTGGCTGCGGGAGCGGCTCGCGGCGGACGGGATCACGGCGTACGCCAAGACGTCCGGGTCGAAGGGGCTGCATCTGCTGGCGGCGGTGGGGCCGACCCCCTCCGAACGGGTGACGGAGTACGCCAAGGGGCTCGCCGTCGCCGCCGAACGGGCGATGCCGAAGCTCGTCGTGCACCGGATGACGCGGAGCCTGCGTCCCGGGAAGGTGTTCGTCGACTGGAGCCAGAACGCGGCCCGGAAGACGACCGCGGCCCCCTACACCCTGCGCGCCCGCCCGGAGCCCGCCGTCTCCGCGCCGGTCACCTGGGAGGAGGTCGAGGAGTGCCGGTCGGCCCGTCACCTCACCTTTCTGGCAACGGACATGGCGCCTCGGATCCAGGACTACGGCGATCTGCTCGCGCCGCTCTTCGACGCCGGTGCCGCGGGGTCGCTGCCCTGACCCGGTTCGCGGTCGTCCTGGCTTCGCGCTCGGTGCCCAGGGGCACAGATGGTGATCAATGGGGGTATCTCTCATCGAATCACCGAAGGAGCAGCCACCGGCATGCGAGCACGACCACCCTCCGGCACCCGCGCCCACACCCTCCGCCGAGCCCTCCTCGTCGGACTCACCGCCTTCGCCCTCTCCGCCGCGCAGGCCCCGGCCACGGTGCCCGAGAAGGGTCCCGGCGCCGACGTCGTCACCGACTGGAACAGCACCGCCGTCGCCGTGATCGCCGATGACGCCAGGCGGCCGAGCGCCGAGCCGTTCCTCTGGTACGGCTTCGTCCATGCCGCCGTCTACAACGCGGTCGCCGGCATCGAGGGCCGGTACGCGGAGTACAAGTGGGACGTACGAGGCCCCCGGCACGCCTCCTCCGAGGCCGCCGCCGCCACGGCCGCGCGGCGGGTGCTGCTCACCTACTTCCCGGCGTCCAAGGTGCGCATCGAGAAGGCCTACGCCGCCTCCCTCGCGAAGATCCCCGACGGCAGGGCCGAGAAGGCGGGCGTCCGCTTCGGGGAGCGGGCCGCCGAGCGGCTGATCGAGCTGCGCGAGGAGGACGGGCGCGGGGAGAGGGTGACGTTCGCCCCGGAGCCCGGACCGGGTGTCTGGCGCCCGGCCCCGCCGGACCACGGCCCCGCCGTCAATGCCTGGCTGGGCAAGGTGCGGCCGATGCTCTCCGACGACCCGGAGCAGTTCATGCCGGGTCCGCCGCCCGCGCTGACCTCGCGGCGGTACGCCCGCGATCTCGCCGAGACGAAGGCGATGGGCGCGAAGAACAGCACCCGGCGCAGCGCGCGGCAGACCGAGACCGCGCTGTTCTTCTCGCACCCGCTGCCCCAGCAGCTCCAGGCCGGGTTCCGCGATCACGTCACCCGGCACCATCTCGACATCGTCGACGCCGCCCGGCTCTTCGCCGCGGTGAACACCGCGGCCGCCGACGCGACGATCACCACGTGGAACGCCAAGTTCACCTACGCCCTCTGGCGGCCGATCCACGCGGTCCGGCTCGCCGGCACCGACGGCAATCCGGCCACGGTGGCCGACCCGGACTGGGAGCCGCTGCTGCGCACGCCCCCGTATCCGGAGTACATCGGCGGGCACTGCGCCAATGACGGCGCCGTGATGGCCGTACTCGACCGGCTGACCGGCGGGGACATCGACCTGCGGCTGTCGTCGGCGCCGACCGGGACGACCCGGACGTACCGGAGGTCGGCCGATTTCCACCGGGACACGATCGACGCCCGGATCTGGAGCGGCATCCACTTCCGCACCGCCGACGAGGTCGGCACCCGGGTCGGCAGGGACATCGGCGACTGGGCGGTGGACCACTACTTCCGGCCGCTGCACCACCGTTGAGGCGGGCGCTGACGCCGTGCCGTACGGCGGGTCAGCCGGCGGACGTCCAGGTGGTGCGGTCGCGCGCCATCGCGTGCAGCGCCTCCACGTCCGCCGGTTTCAGCACTCCGCCGAGCCGGGCCAGGCCCGCCACCTCCGTGTCGTCGATGACCCGGACCTCGCGCAGCGGGGCGGTGATCCGTACGTCCGCCGGGCCGACGAGGGCGAGGACCGGGTGGACCTCGGCGGTCAGGGCGTAGGAGGCGCGGTCGGCGTCGGCGCGGACGCGGCGCAGCAGCGGGTCGGGGTCGTGGCGGCCCAGGGTGACCGTGGGGTCGGCGACCGTCACCCGCTGCTTGCGGGCGTACAGCGTGTGGATCGCGAACAGGCCGCCCGGGCCGATGGCCAGGTGGTGGACGCGGTCGCCGCCGGGCAGGGGCACCGAGTGCAGGGCGTGCCAGCCCGCCCCGTCGAGCTGGTCGAGGGCCTCGCCCACCGCCTGCTCGGCCAGCAGGGCCCTGCGGCGCGGGTCGGGGCGGAGCCGGTGCGGCGGGCCCGGGTCGCGGTCCAGGGCGATCTGGAGGGCCTCGCCGGGGCGGTTGGGCGCCAGGTCGTCGTCCGGGTGGAGGGTGAGCCGGGCCAGTTCCGCGGGCGTCGGGACGGGCGGCGGTCCCACCGCCACCGGGCCCGTCAGGAACGGGCCGAGGACCTCCAGCACGTCGTCCCGGCGCTCCTCGCTGAGCAGGTTCACCCGGGCCGCCTCCCTGTCGTACCAGGCGACGTTCCGTCCGTCCGTCAGGCACACGTAGAGCCGCTCCTGGCCGTGCCGCCAGGTCGGTATGACGCGCAGTCCGCTCATGCACCATCACCCCTTGACCATGGGAACAGGCGGGGTGCTCCAGGGGCAAGAAGGCGGTTACCTTTGGGGATGGTTGGGAGGGTGGTTGGGTGTGGGGAGTTGGGGAGGCGTTATTTGCGTACCCGCAGGAAGCAGCCCGACGTACCGGCCCCGGACCGTCCCTGGGATGAGATCGTGCCCGGACTGTGGATGGGCGGGCACGAGTTCAAGGGGCACTCGGGGCAACTGGAGTTCGCCGTCGTCAGGGACGAGTTCGATCTCGTCCAGACCCTGCTGAGACTGCCGGGGCACGGGCCCGACCCCGGCGTGGAGCATCATGTGTGGCCGATACCCGACGGGCCACTGGACGGCACCCAGCTCGCGGGGGTGATCCGGCTGGCACAGGCCGCGAGCGAAGCGATCGACGAGGGCCGCAGGGTCCTCGTCCGCTGTTATCACGGCTACAACCGCTCGGGGCTGGTCGTGGCGCACGCCCTGGTCCGGGCGGGGCACTCCGCCGAGGAGGCGATCCGGGTGATCCGGGCCCGCCGTTCGCCCTGGGCGCTGCACAACGACCTGTTCGTCGACTATCTGCGGGCGGGCCTGCCGACCGCGCGGCTGCTGGAGGAGCTGGCCGAATAGTTACCGTCCTGGACGGGTGCGCAAAAAGGACTTCCGTACGAATAAGGTGTACGGGCCGGCAGTCGTCCCCCGTCGCCCTGTCCGTACCGTCCGCGTCTTCCGTCCCGTCCGCCTCTGGAGCACAGTGCCACGCCCCGTCCGATCCGTCCTCGTCACCGCCCTGCTGCTGGCCACCGCCGCGGGCTGCGGTGACGCGGGCGGACTCCAGGGCGCGGGGCCCACCCCGACGGCGACGAGCCCGGCCAAGCTGTGGCCGCAGCTGACCCCGGCGTCCAGCCCCGCGTGGAACTACGACGACGGCGAGTCCGAGGTGGTGAAGGGCGTCACCGTGCCGGACGACGACGTCCGCAAGGTGGACCCGGTGGCCGTCGTGCGGGCGGAGATCCGCCGGCACCCGGACAGCTACTCCGGGTCCAAGGCCACCTACCGTGAGACGACCCGCCGGATGGCCTACTGCGGCAGGACCCCGGCGGACAGCCGTTGCCCGGTGCTCAAGGCGTACTACCGCGACCTGACCGGGGACGGGCACCCGGATCTGACGCTCGGCTTCCGGCTGCTGCCCGGCAACCAGACCGCCGTCCGGGTCTACACCGTGCAGGGCGGCCGGCTGGTCCAGGTCATGAACAACGACGACGCCGTGAGCGGGGTCGAGCTGGCCGGGCACTCGGTGATCATCCACGCCCCCTCCGACCTCGCGGACTACGAGTACCGCTTCCAGTGGACCTGGGACCCGGAGCAGCACGTCATGCTGCTCACCCATGACGAGATGCTGCACATCGGCAAGCGGCGGCCGGCCTCGCCCACGCCTGCTCCGTCGGTGAGCCCCTGATGAGGCTCGCGCTTCCCCGGTGGAGCGGCACGCTCGCCCTCAAGGCCGCCGCGTTCATCACCGTCATGTGCTGTGCGCTGGCCGCGCTGCTCGGCATCCTGGTGCATGTCTCGGTGACGAACCAGACCGTCGGCCAGGCCCGCGACCTGGCGCTGTCCCGGCTGGCGGACGCGACCGATGCCTACGAGGCCGGGGAGACCCTGCTGCCGGGCGCGGGCGTCGATCCGCCGGGGCTGCCCGCGTCGCTGCGGGCGCTGGCGGTGTCGGGCGACCGCGGCACGGTGGTCGCCGACCACGACGGGCGCCCCACGATGTGGGCGGCCGGGCCGGCCGACGGCGACCGGGCGCTCGCCGTCGTCGTCGACTACTCCCAGCAGGCCCGCACGATCAACGCCCTGGACCGGGCGATCCTGTGGTCCTCGGCGCTCGCCATCGGGGCGACGCTGCTGGTGGGCGCGTTCGCGGTGACCCGGGTGACCCGGCGGCTGCACGCCACCGCCCGGGTGGCGCGGCGGATCAGCGGCGGTGACCTGGACGCGCGCGTCGACGACCCCCGCACGAAGGACCCGTCACGGCCGCAGGACGAGGTGGCCGCGGTCGCCGCCGCGCTGGACTCCATGGCGGCCTCGTTGCAGAGCAAGCTACTGAGCGAGCAGCGGTTCACCGCGGACGTGGCGCACGAGCTGCGCACCCCGCTGACGGGGCTGCACGCGGCGGCGGAGCTGCTGCCGCCGGGGCGGCCGACGGAGCTGGTCCGGGACCGGGTGGCCGCGCTGCGGACGCTGACGGAGGACCTGCTGGAGATCTCGCGTCTCGACACCGGGCGGGAACGGCTGGATCTGGACGCGGTGCCGCTGGGGGCGCTGGCGGAGCGGGTGGTGCGGGCGTCGGGGACCGACACGGAGGTCAGGGTCGTGCGGAGTGTCGTCGTCGAGACGGATCGGCGGCGGCTGGAGCGGGTGCTGGGGAACCTGGTGGCCAACGCGCACCGGCACGGTGGACCGCCGGTGGTCCTGACGGTCGACGGGCCCGTGGTGAGCGTCCGGGATCACGGGGACGGGTATCCGGAGTACCTCGTCGAGCACGGGCCGCAGCGGTTCCGTACGGAGGGCGGCGCCAAGGGGCACGGGCTGGGGCTGACCATCGCGGTCGGGCAGGCGGAGGTGCTGGGGGCGGAGCTGAGTTTCCGCAACGCCGACGACGGAGGAGCCGTCGCTGTCCTCACCCTGCGCGGTTCCCCGCGGCCCTGAAGCGCGTTCTCCTATGGCCCAGTGTGAAAGGCGGCCCCCGGACACCCCTCCTAATGTGGCGATTAGTCACGTTCGACCCCTTCGTGGAGGTTCCCCCATGTCCCTGCGGTCACGTCTCTCCATATCCCTCGCCGCCGGCGCTCTGCTCGCCGCCGCTGCCGCCGTCCCCGCCGTCGCGAACGACGACTGGGAGGACCACCGCAGCGACTGGGGGCACCACCACCCGGAGAACCCGCGCCTGTACAAGGGCGTCGTCACCGCGAGCACGCTGAATCTGCGCAGCGCGCCGAACCGCGGGTCGCAGATCATCCGGACCGCGCACAAGGGCGAGATCGTCTCGATCTTCTGCAAGACGCCCGGCCAGACCGTCGGCAGCAACCCCCTCTGGTACCTCCTCACGGACGGCACCTGGGCCTGGGGCGCCGCGCGGTACATCGACAACATCGGGCCCGCGCCCCGCTGGTGCTGACCCCCGTGCCGGACGCCGCGCTGACACCACGGGCAAACAGGTAAGACATCACGCCCTATTTGGGTAGGTTCCGGACATGACCAAGGCCGGAACCACCGTGGTTCGAGCGGATCCCCCCGCTCCCGCCGTCCGCCTCCCCCGGCGCCGGGGCATCGAACTCGCCCTCATCGTCGTCGCCGTACTGCTCTCCGTGTACGGCTACTGCGCGGTCGGCCTCGCCCGACACGGCACCGTCCCACCCGGCGCCGCCGGTTACGGCGCCGGGCTCGGTGTGCTCGCGCTGGTCGCACATCTCGCGGTGCGCTACCGGGCGCCGTACGCCGATCCGCTGCTCCTGCCGATCGGCGTGCTGCTCAACGGCCTCGGCCTGGTCCTCATCTACCGGCTCGACCTGGAGACCCCGGGCGACCGGGCCGCGCCCACCCAACTCGTGTGGTCCACGGTCGGCGTGGCGCTGTTCATCGTGACCGTGCTGTTCCTGCGGGACTACCGGGTGCTCGACCGCTACTCCTACGTCTGTGTCGCCGCGGCCCTCGCACTGCTCGTCCTGCCCATCGCCTTCCCGGCCGTGAACGGGGCCCGGATCTGGGTGCGCATCGCCGGATTCTCCATCCAGCCGGGCGAGTTCGCGAAGGTGCTCCTCGCGGTGTTCTTCGCCGCCTATCTCGCCGCCAACCGCCACACGCTCGCCTGTGCCGGACGCCGGATCTGGTGGCTCCAGCTGCCCACCGGGCGGGTGCTCGGGCCGGTCGTCGCGATCTGGCTGCTGAGTGTGGTGGTGCTGGTCCTGGAACGGGACCTCGGTACGTCGTTGCTGTTCTTCGGGCTGTTCGTGGTGCTGCTGTACGTCGCCACCGGGCGGACCGGATGGATCGCGGTGGGGCTGCTGCTGGCCTCGCTGGGCGCGGTCGCCGTGGGCTGGCTGGAACCGCATGTGCACAGCAGGGTGCAGGACTGGCTGCATCCGTTCGCCACCATCGAGGCCGGTCAGGGCCCCAATCAGCTCTCGCAGTCGCTGTTCGCGTTCGCCGCGGGCGGCACGATGGGCACCGGGCTCGGACTCGGGCACTCGATCCTCATCGGCTTCGCCGCCAAGTCGGACTTCATCCTGGCGACGGCCGGGGAGGAGCTGGGACTGGCCGGCCTGTCGGCGATCTTCCTGCTGTACGCGCTGCTGGTGGAGCGCGGCTACCGGGCGGGGCTGAGCCTGCGCGACCCCTTCGGGCGGCTGCTCGCGATCGGGCTGGCGTCGATCGTGGCGTTGCAGGTGTTCGTCATCGCGGGCGGGGTGACCGGGCTGATCCCGCTGACCGGCATGGCGATGCCGTTCCTGGCCCAGGGCGGGTCGTCGGTGGTGACCAACTGGGCGATCGTGGCCCTGCTGATCCGGGTGAGCGACTCCGCCCGCAGCCAGTACGACGGGGAGGTCGCCGCATGACGCGCCACCTCCGGATGACCCGCTACATCCGGCACGCGGCCGGCTTCTGCGCCCTGCTGCTGGTGGCGCTCCTCGTCAACGCCACCCGCATCCAGGTCTTCCAGGCCCGGTCCTACGACGACAACCCGGCCAACCGCCGTACCGCCATCGCCCGTTACGGCCAGCCGCGCGGCGACATCCTGGTCGGCGACGACCGGGTCACCGGCTCGAAGGACACCGACGGGCGGCTGCGCTACGAACGGACCTACCCGAAGGGGCCGTTGTACGCGCCGGTGACCGGCTTCGCCTCGCAGGTCTACGGCACGACCTTCCTGGAGCACACCGAGGACGGCATCCTCTCCGGCACCGACCCGATGCTGTCGGCGTTCCCGCTGTGGAACGGCCTGACACGGCGCCAGAACCCGGGCGGCAACGTCGTCACCACCATCGACGAGGCCGCCCAGCGGGCCGCCTACGAGGGGCTGGCCGGGCGCAGGGGCGCGGTGGCGGCGGTGGAGCCGTCGAGCGGGCGGATTCTCGCGCTGGTGTCGAGTCCGTCGTACGACCCGCAGGCGCTGTCGGGCAACGACGCGGCGGTGGAGCGGTCCTGGGCGCGGCTGAACGCGGACCCGGACAAGCCGATGCTCAACCGGGCGGTGCGGCAGACCTATCCGCCGGGGTCGACCTTCAAGGTCGTCACCCTGGCCGCCGCGCTGGACGCCGGTGTGGTGACGGACGTCGACAAGGCGACCGACTCCCCCGACCCGTACACCCTGCCGGGCACGACGACCTCGCTGACCAACGAGGCCACGGGGTGCGTGGACGCGCCGGTCAGGTCGGCGTTCATGTGGTCCTGCAACACGGTGTTCGCGCGGCTCGGCGTGCGGGTGGGGGTGGCCGACATGGCGGCCACGGCGGCGCGGTTCGGCTTCAACGACACCGGGCTCGGGATTCCGTACTCCGTCGCGGAGTCCACCTTCGACGTGTCCGTCGACAAGGCGCAGCTCGCTCTGTCGTCGATCGGGCAGTACAACACGCGGGCCACGCCGCTGCAGATGGCGATGGTGTCGGCGGCCGTCGCCAACGGCGGGCAGATCCGGTCGCCGTACCTGGTGGAGCGGACGACCCGGTCGGGCGGGGCGACGGTGGGCACGGCGGGCGCGCGGCCGGTGCGGCAGGCGATGCACCCGGCCACCGCCGTGCGGCTCAAGGAGCTGATGGAGGAGGTGGTGACCGAGGGCACCGGCACCAACGCCGCGATCCCCGGTGCGACCGTCGGCGGCAAGACCGGCACCGCCCAGCACGGCGTCGACAACTCCGGCACCCCCTACGCCTGGTTCATCTCCTGGGCACAGGGCGAGCGCGATCTGGAGCCGAAGGTCGCGGTCGCGGTGGTGGTGGAGGACGCGGAGGCGGACCGGGGGGAGATCAGCGGCGGCGGGGACGCGGCGCCGATCGCGCGGGCCGTGATGGAGGCGGTGCTCAAGCATTGAGACGGGGGTACCACCGGCCGGGGGGCCGACCTACCGTTCGGTACATGACTTCAGCCGCCGCCGCGTACGAACTCGCCCAGGTCAACATCTCCCGCCTCAAGTTTCCGCTGGACTCAACGGAGTTGAAGGACTTCGTCGACAACCTCGATCCCGTCAACGCCTCCGCGGAGGCCGCCGACGGCTACGTCTGGCGGTTGCAGTCGGAGGGCGGCGACGCGACCGACATCAAGGTCTTCGGCGACGACTGGCTGATCATCAACCTGACGGTGTGGCGGGACAGCAACGCGCTGACGGCCTTCATGTACCAGGGACAGCACCGCGAGATGCTCACGCGACGGCGCGAGTGGTTCGAGAAGGTGGAGGAGGCGATGACAGCGCTGTGGTGGGTGCCGGCCGGCCATCGCCCCACGGTCGCCGAGGCAGAGTCCCGCCTGCTGCATCTGCGGGCCAACGGGCCGACACCGTACGCCTTCACCCTGCGGACGTCGTTCCCGGCGCAGGGCGCGCAGCCGGTGTCGTTCGCGGTGCCGGAGGATCTGGGCTGCGGGGTCTAGGGGGTCGCGCCGGGCACTGCTTCGCGCCGCCGCCACTGCTGCGGGACCCCGGTCACGCCGGTACGGGCGGCCAGCGCGGCGGCCGCATCGCCGCCCCGTTGCCGAGGCTGTCCCTAGGGCCCAGGGACAGGCCCTGGCCACCGAAGAGCTCCCGGGCGGGATCGGCGTCGTAGCCGAGGGCGAAGGCCCGGGCCGGCTCCGTCTGCCGGATCTCGTCGAGCACCCGGCACACGCCGAACGCGTCCCCGAGGGCGAGCCCTTCGAGGCCGCGGCGGGCGGTGGTACGGGTCATGGAGTCCCCCGGTCGATGGCTTCCCGCACTTCGGCGACCCGGTCATGCTCCTCCGCCGCGAAGCGCTCCGCATCCAGTTTCTCGGCGATCTCCTCGTCCTGCGCCATCAGCAGGTCGAGGTTCGAGTCGCCCATCTCGAAGACGCCCATGTCGACGTAGGCCTGCTGGAGTCGTTTGCCCCACAGGCCGATGTCCTTGACGCACGGGACGATGCGGGAGAACAGCAACTGGCGGAACAGGGCGAGGAATTCGGACTGCTCGCTGTACTCCTCGGCCTCGGCGGTGGGGATGCCGAAGTTCTCCAGGACCTCGACGCCCCGCAGGCGGTCGCGCATCAGCCGGCAGCCCTCGATGACGAATTCCTCGCGGTCACGGAGTTCGGCGTCGGTGAGCTGCTTGTAGTAGTCGCGCAGGGCCATGCGCCCGAAGGCCACGTGCCGCGCCTCGTCCTGCATGACGTACGCGAGGATCTGCTTCGGCAGCGGCTTGTCGGTGGTGTCGCGGATCATGCCGAAGGCGGCGAGGGCGAGGCCCTCGATGAGGACCTGCATACCGAGGTAGGGCATGTCCCAGCGGCTGTCGCGGAGGGTGTCGCCGAGCAGCGACTGGAGGTTGTCGTTGATCGGGTACAGCATCCCGATCTTCTCGTGCAGGAACCGCCCGTAGATCTCCGCGTGCCGGGCCTCGTCCATCACCTGGGTCGCCGAGTAGAACTTCGCGTCGAGGTCGGGGACGGACTCGACGATCCGCGCGGCGCAGACCATGGCGCCCTGCTCGCCGTGCAGGAACTGGCTGAACTGCCAGGAGGCGTAGTGCTTGCGCAGTTCGCCCTTGTCCTTGTCCGTCAGCTTCGCCCAGTGCTTGGTGCCGTACAGGGACATGGACTCGTCGGGGGTGCCGAGGGGGTCGTGCGGGTCGACCTCCAGCTCCCAGTCGATGCGTTTCTGCCCGTCCCACTGCTTGTCCTTGCCCTTCTGGTAGAGCGCGAGGAGACGGTCCCGGCCGTCGTCGTACTCCCAGGCGAAGCGTGCCGCGCCGGTCGCCGGCACCTGCCAGTGGGGGTCTCCCGGATCTGTGGCGTACAGGTCGAAAGTCGGCATGCTCCGCAGGCTGCCCCCTCGTAGACGCGGGGTCAACAAGTCGTGCGCAAGGGATTGACGAGCTTGCTGACGGGCAGTCTCATAACCTCATGACGACGCTGACGGACGCCGATGCGGTCGCGGGGCTCCGCGACGCGCTCGGCCTGCTCAAGGACCGGGAGCAAGTGGCCGAGCGGCTGCTCGACTCCTCCGCCAAGCACTCCTTCGACCCCGACAAGGAACTCGACTGGGACGCGCCCTTCGAGGAGGGCAAGTGGTTCTGGCCGCCCGAGCTGGTGTCGCTGTACGACACCCCGATGTGGCGGCGGATGAGCGAGGAGCAGCGCATCCTGCTCTCGCAGCACGAGGCGGCGGCGCTGGCCTCGCTCGGCATCTGGTTCGAGATCATCCTCATGCAGCTGCTCGTCCGGCACATCTACGACAAGGCGGCCACGAGCGCGCACGTCCGCTACGCGCTGACCGAGATCGAGGACGAGTGCCGTCACTCCAAGATGTTCGCGCGGCTGATCTCCCGCGGGGACACGCCCTGGTACCCGGTGAGCCGGGCCCACCACGCCCTGGGGCGGCTGTTCAAGACGATCTCGACGACCCCCGGGTCCTTCACGGCGACGCTGCTCGGTGAGGAGGTCCTCGACTGGATGCAGCGGCTGACGTTCCCGGACGAGCGGGTGCAGCCGCTGGTCCGCGGGGTGACCCGCATCCATGTCGTCGAGGAGGCCCGGCACGTGCGGTACGCGCGTGAGGAGCTGCGGCGGCAGATGGTGACCGCGCCCCGGTGGTCGCAGGAGTTCACCCGGGTGACGTCCGGGGAGTTCGCCCGGGTGTTCTCGGTGGCCTTCGTGAATCCCGAGGTCTACACGAACGTGGGGCTGGACCGGCGCGAGGCGCTGGCGCAGGTGAAGGCGAGCGGGCACCGCCGGGAGGTCATGCAGACCGGGGCGAAGCGGCTCACCGACTTCCTGGACGACATCGGGGTTCTCCGGGGAATGGGGCGGCGGCTGTGGAGGTCCTCGGGGCTGCTGGCTTGATCATCGGGCGCCGGCCCGGTGGGGGCTGCGCGACCAGCCACAACGGACCCGCGGAGGGCCGACTACCCTGCGAGGCATGACGCCATCCGCCCCCGCTTACCGTCGGCTCAGTGTCGAGGAACGCCGCAGCCAGCTCCTCGAAGCCGCGCTGTCCCTCTTCGCGCACCGCGTCCCCGAGGACGTCTCCCTCGACGACGTGGCCGAGGCGGCCGGGGTCTCCCGCCCCCTGGTCTACCGGTATTTCCCCGGTGGCAAGCAGCAGCTGTACGAGGCCGCCCTGCGGTCCGCCGCCGAAGAGCTCCAGCAGTGCTTCGACGAGCCCCACGAGGGCCCGCTGCTCACCCGTCTCTCCCGGGCGCTCGACCGCTACCTCGCCTTCGTCGACCAGCACGACGCCGGGTTCAGCGCGCTGCTCCAGGGCGGGAGCGTGGTGGAGACCAGCCGTACGACGGCCATCGTGGACGGTGTGCGCCGGGCCGCCGCCCAGCACATCCTCAGCCATCTCGGGGTCTCCGAGGCCGGCCCGCGGCTGCGGATGACCGTGCGGATGTGGATCACCGCGGTGGAGGCGGCCTCGCTGATCTGGCTGGACGACGACAAGGAACCGCCGGTCGAGGAGTTGCGGGACTGGCTGGTGGAACAGTTCGTCGCCGTGCTGTCGGTGACCGCGCGGCGCGACCCGCAGACCGCCGCGCTGGTGCAGGCCCTCGCGGCGGATGGCTGACACTGGTGCCGTGAAGAGCGAAGACACCCCCTTCGAGGGCGGTCCGATGGACGGCCGCGTCCTGCCGGTCCTCCTCGGCCCGACCGGGCACCCGCCCAAGCACTACCGCATCCCGGTCCCGGACCCGGACGGCGGTCCCCCCACCGTGCTGGTGTACCGCCGGGTGCCGCGCGGCCAGAGCAGGCTGGGGCTCCAGAAGGGCTGGAAGTACGAGTACGCCGCCGAAGGCGAGAAGGGGGACGGGAAGCCGTCGCGGTTGAAGTGGCCGTGGTCCAAGCCCGACGCCACGCCGGGCGGCAAGCGGGACGACACCGACGGGTGACGCCGTTGCGCCGAACCGCGCACACCCGGCGCGCGCGGGCGAGGCGTCCGTCCGATGCTCGCGGTGCGGAGCAGAGGGGCTGTTCCGTGCCGGAGGTGATGACGTGCCAGGAAGGCTTCTGCGTCTGGTGTGTACGGCGGCGGTGGCGGCCGGCACCGTCCTCGCGCCCTTGCCCGCGGCGGCCGTACCGGAGCCGCCGTCCGGTGAGCGGTCCGTCGCCGAGCTGCTGACGGACCTTCAGCGGCTCTACCAGGACGCCGAGGAGGCGACCGAGACGTACAACGCCACCGAGGAGAAGCTGAAGGAACAGCGGGCGGAGGTGCGCCGGCTCGACGGTGAGCTGGCCCGCGCCCGGCTCTCCCTCCACGACAGCCGCGGCGCCGCGGGCCGCCTCGCCCGGCAGCAGTACCAGAACAGCACCGACATCTCGCCGTACGTCCGCCTCCTGCTGGCCCGCGACCCGCAGCACGCGCTCGACCAGAGCCATGTGATCGGGCAGTTGGCGCGGGAGCGCGCCGAGACCGTCGGCCGGCTGACCGGGAGCGAGCGGAAGGCCGACGGGCTGGCCCGCAGGGCCCGCAAGGCACTCGACGGGCAGCTCACCCTCGCCGCACGGCAGAAGAAGGACCGCGACACCGTACAAAGGAAGCTGCACGACGTCGAGGAGCTCCTCGCCTCGCTCACCGAGGAACAGCTCGGCGCGGTAGCCGAGTTGGAGCGGACCGACGTGGCGGCGGCGCAGGAGGAGCTGGTCACGTCCGGCGCGCTGGGCAGCGCGGAGGGCGAGCCGACGCGGGCGGCCGACCGGGCCGTGCGGTACGCCGTGCAGCAGCTCGGGAAGCCGTACGAGTGGGGCGCCGAGGGGCCCGAGGCGTACGACTGCTCGGGGCTGACGTCCCAGGCCTGGGGGCACGCGGGCCGGCCCATCCCCCGCACCAGCCAGGAGCAGTGGGCGCAGCTGCCGCGGGTTGCGCTGCGCGAGCTGCGCCCCGGCGACCTGGTGATCTACTTCCCGAAGGCCACCCATGTCGCGATGTACCTGGGCGGCGGGCAGGTCGTCCAGGCCCCGAGGACGGGCGAGAAGGTCAAGGTCTCCCCGCTCGCCTCCCACCCGATTCTCGGGGCCGTGCGTCCCGACAGGGTTCAGGACAGGGACGCCAGGTAGGCCGCCGTCTTCTCCGGCTCGTAGAAGAAGTTCTCGAAGTCGGCGGGGTCGTTGAACGCGTTGGCGAAGCGGTCGGCGGCCGGCTGCAACTGGCCCGCCGCGCCGATCAGGTTGAGGATGTGCTCCGGCGGCGGGGCCAGCATCGCGTTCGTCCACTTGGTCACGTGCTGGGCGGTGTCCCAGTAGCGGTCGAACGTCGACTGCATCCACTCCTCGTCGAACTCCTTCTCGCCGCGCTCCAGGATCGACGCGAGATAGGCGGCCGCGCACTTGGAGGCGGAGTTGGAGCCCTGACCCGTGATCGGGTCGTTGGCGACGACGACGTCCGCGACGCCGAGGACCAGGCCGCCGCCGGGCAGCCGGCCGATCGGGTTGCGGACCGTCGGGGCGTAGCGGCCGGCCAGCGTGCCGCCCGCGTCGGTGAGTTCGACGTTCGTGGCGCGCGCGTACTCCCAGGGCGTGTACCGCTCCATGAGTTCCAGGGTCAGGGAGAGATGCTCCGCCGGGTCCTTGACGCCCTTGAAGACGTCGAGCGGGCCGCCGGGTATGCCCTCCCAGAACAGGATGTCCGCGCGGCCGGAGGTGGTGAGGGTCGGCATGACGAACAGCTCGCCGACGCCGGGGACCAGGTTGCAGCGGACCGCGTCGTGATCCGGGTGCTCGGGGCGGGGGCCCAGGCCATGGACGTACGCCACCGCCAGGGCGCGCTGCGGTTCGCTGTAGGGGGAGCGCTCCGGGTCCCGGGCGAACATCGAGACCAGTTCGCCCTTGCCCGCCGAGACCAGCACCAGGTCGTAGGTGCGGGAGAAGTAGTCGAGGTCGGAGACGGCCGCGCCGTGGATGACCAGCTGGCCGCCGCGCTGGGCGAAGGTCTCCATCCAGCCGGCCATCTTCACCCGCTGGTCGACCGACTGCGCGTACCCGTCGAGCCTGCCCACCCAGTCGATCGCACGGGCCGCCGGGCCCTCGGCCCAGGAGCCGGGGGCGGCGACCGAGACGCCGAGTCCTTCGATCTTCGGGGCCTGGGACTCCCAGAAGTTCAGCTGGAGATCACGCTCGTGCTGCAGTGCGGTGTGGAACATGCACTGCGTCGACATGACCCGGCCGGAGCGGATCTCGTCCGCGGTCCGGTTGGACATCAGGGTGACCTCGTACCCGTGCGACTGGAGTCCGAGGGCGAGCTGGAGACCGGACTGGCCGGCTCCTACGACGAGTATCTTCCGCATGCGGGTGGTGGCTCCTAGTTCGGATTTACTCGGGGGTTTCGTCCAGCGCGTGGCCGACCAGGGACAGCAGCGTCTCGATGACCGAGATCCGGCGTCGCGCGTCCATGATCATGACAGGTATGTGGGCGGGGATCGTCAGGGCCTCCCGCACGTCCTCCGGTTCGAACAGCTCGCTGCCGTCGAAGTGGTTGACGGCGACGACGTACGGCAGCCCGCAGCTCTCGAAGTAGTCCAGGGCCGGGAAGCAGTCCTTCAGGCGCCGGGTGTCGGCCATGACCACCGCGCCGATCGCGCCGCGCACCAGGTCGTCCCACATGAACCAGAACCGCTGCTGGCCCGGCGTGCCGAACAGGTAGAGCACCAGGTCGTCGTCGAGCGTGAGGCGGCCGAAGTCCATGGCCACGGTGGTGGTGAGCTTGCCGGGCGTGGCGGTGAGGTCGTCGGTCTCCTCGCTCGCCTCGGTCATCAGCGCCTCCGTCTGGAGGGGGGTGATCTCCGAGACGGCGGTGACGAGGGTGGTCTTGCCGACGCCGAAGCCGCCCGCGACCACGATCTTCGTGGCGATGGGCGCGCGGGTGCGGTCCGTCTGCCAGGACTTCAGGTCCTCGTCGGTGTCCGCACCGACGTTCACGCCGACGTTCTCGCCGACGCCCTCAAAGACGACGGAGTCCATTCAGCACCCTTTCGAGCAGAGCGCGGTCCGGACGGCCGGTGCCATGACCGGTGCCGGTGCCGTACACACGGATCTTTCCCTGGTCCGCGAGGTCGCTGAGCAACACCCGGACCACACCGAGCGGCATCTTCAGCAGCGCGGCGATCTCGGCCACCGTGCGCATCCGGCGGCAGAGTTCGACGATGGCCCGCATCTCCGGCATGACCCGGGTGTTGAGGGAACCATTCGCCAGTTCCTTGCGCTCCTCCGGGGCTTCGAGCGCCGCGACGAACGTCTCCACGAGGAGGACGTGACCGAAGCGGGTACGGCCGCCGGTGAGCGAGTAGGGGCGGACGCGGGCGGGTTTGCGGTCCCCGCCGCGGACGGGGAGGGAGGGACGGTCGGTCATCGGGTGCTCCCCGCCGATTCGGTCTCGCTCTCCAGGGATTTCCGTAGCTCGCTGCGCAGTTCGGGCGTCAGGACATGGCCGGCGCGGCCCACGAAGAGGGCCATGTGGTACGCCACCACGCTCATGTCGCAGTCCGCGGAGCCGTGCACACCGAGCAGCGAGCCGTCGCTGATCGACATCACGAACAGGCTGCCCTCGTCCATCGCGACCATCGTGTGCTTCACCGGCCCGGAGTCCATCAGCCGGGCGGCACCGATGGTGAGGCTGCCGATGCCGGAGACGATGGTGGCGAGGTCGGCGGAGGAGCCACGGGGGCCCTTCGGGGCGGCGGCGCGGGGCTGACGGGCCGCGTCGTTCCGGCCGGGGTCGGAGGAGAGCAGGAGCAGGCCGTCCGACGAGACGACCGCCACTGACTGGATGCCCGGCACCTCCTCGACCAGGTTCGTCAGCAGCCAGTGCAGGTTGCGGGCTTCACTGCTCAGTCCGAAGGTACTGGGCGCGGTCAACTGCTTGCCTCCTCAGGAGTGCCCCCCGTGGCTTCTTCGGATGGTGCGGGCGTCCTCGTCTGACCCGTGTGTTCGGCGATCTCTGCCTCCACCTCGCGGTAACCGGCCTCCGCCCCCCGGCGGAAGCCGCCGAGCCGCCGGCGGAGGGCTTCGGCGTCGACGGAAGCACTGCGCTGGCGGGGCGGTTCTGATGGTGCGGTGATCTTCGGGGTGCGCTTGGGGAGGCCCTTCGCGGTGAGCTGGTCCTCGTCGGGGGTGCGGGTGTGTTCCGTCTCGGCTTCGCCTTCGCCGGACGCGTTCCCGCCCGCATCACCCGTACCGCTTTCGTCGTCGGGTGCGGGTGGCCCCTGGGGGGCGGACGCGCCGTCGGCGGCTGCGGGCTCGTGGATGGTGGCCGGCTCGGGCTCGTGAGCGGTGGCCGGCTCGGGCTTGTGAGCGGTGGCCGACGCCGGTGTGGTGCCGGTCGGCTGTACCGGGGCCAGGAGTTCCATCGTCGTCTCCGACGGGGTTTCCGCCCCGGCCTCCTCGGACCTCCGTACCGCCTTCTCCGCCAGCTCCACCAACGCGTCACCGGTCTTCGAACGGCCGTGCAGGACGTTGGAGTTGGCCTCCGCGTCCGCGCCCGGGAGCGCGAAGGTGTGAGGGGTGCCGGAGAAGGGGGTGGCGGAGGGGACCGCGGCCGACGGTGCCGCCGCCAGGAGCGGCTTCGGCAGCACGACCACCGCCGCGATGCCGCCCTGCTTCTGCTCGCGGAGCCGGACCCGGACGCCGTGGCGGTGGGCCAGGCGGGCGACGACGTACAGACCGAGGCCGAGACCCTCCTCGCCCTCCTGGTCGTACGGGGACTCCGGGTCGAAGTCGGCGAGGCGGGAGTTGAGGCGGTCCAGGCGCTCCTCGGTCATGCCGATGCCCTCGTCCTGCACGGAGAGCATCACCTCGCCGCTCTCCAGGAGCCAGCCGGAGACCTCGACGGGCAGGTCCGGCGGGGAGAACGACGTGGCGTTCTCCATCAGCTCCGCCAGGAGGTGGGAGAGGTCGTCGGCCGCGAAGCCCGCGACGTGCGCGTGCGGCGGGAGGGCGGCGATGCGGACCCGCTCGTAGCGCTCGATCTCGCTGACCGCGGCCCGGACGACGTCCACCAGCGGGACCGGGCCGGGGTGCTGCTGGACGTGTTCGGTGCCCGCGAGGACCAGGAGGTTCTCGCTGTGGCGGCGCATGACCGTGGCGAAGTGGTCGAGCTTGAAGAGGGTGGCCAGCCGGTCGGGGTCCTGCTCGCGCTCCTCCAGGCTCTCGATGACGGCGAGTTGGCGCTCGACCAGGCCCAGGGTGCGCAGTGCGAGGTTGACGAAGGTGCCGCCGATGCTGTCCCGCAGCCGGGCCAACTGGGCTGCGGAATCGGCGAGTTCGGTGCGCAGCTCTTCGCGGGCGTCGGCCATCTTCTGGCGCTGGGCGACCAGGTGCTTGCGGTCGGCCTCCAGGGTCGTGATGCGGCCCTGGACGCCGAGGACGTGCGCGTGCAGGGCGTTGACCGAGCGGACGACCTGGGCGAACTCGTCGTTGCGGCCGGTGAACTTGACGGGTTCCTCGACCCCCGGGTCCGCCGCCGTGGCCAGGCGGGCGGAGCCCAGCCGCAGGACCGCGAGGGGGCGGGTGAGGGTGCGGGCCATGGCGGTGGCGATACCGACGGCGAGCAGCATCAGGGCGCCGAGGACCGCTATGCGGATCTCCCAGGCGGTGACGTCGTCGTCACGGAGACGGGCGAGGTCCTCGGTGCGCTGGTTGTAGAGCGCGGACTCCACGCCGCGCATCAGCTCGACGCGGGCCGAGAGGGCGGCGTCCAGCTTCTTGGTGCTGGTGGCGAGTTCGCGGTCGGAGAGGGTGGGCTGGCCGGTGAGGGAGGCCAGGTACTTCTCGGCGGAGTTGACCTCGGGCCCGGTGACGGTCGAGTCGTAGCGCGCGGCGGTGGCCTCGGGCGCGGTCTCGTGGAAGTCGGCGAGGGCCGCGTCGGAGCGCAGGCGGGCCTGCTGGGCGGCGGCGGTGAGGGCGTCGCGCTGCTTGGCGTCGGCCTCGGAGGTGGTGGTGACGGTCGAGGTGATGCCGGTGATGGGGTCGGTGACCGTCTGGGTGCCGCTCGGCACGTTGAGGGCGGCGAGGAGCAGGCCGCGGGTGGCGGCGGCTTGCTGGACGGCGGAGTCCAGCTCGGCGAGGGCGTATGCGCCGGTGCCCGCGCGGGGCGGCAGCTGCTCGGCGAGGCGCTCGGCGAGGCGGTGCAGCTCGGTGATGGTGGCGGAGTAGGACGTGTGCGCTTCGAGAGCGGTGCTCTTGCCGGTGAGCGCCGCTCTGCGCAGGGCGGCGATCCCGTCGAGGTCGGCACGCAGGTCGGCCGGGGTGTCGGTGTCGGCGCGCAGCTCCTCGACCTGCCGGTCGACCCGGGTGCTGCGCTGCTCGGAGGGCGCCTTGGACTCGGGCCGGCCGGCGGCGACGTAGGAGGTGACCTCGTCCCGCTCGTCGGCGAGCGCGTGGGCGAGGGCGAGCGCGTCCTGGGTCTGCTCGGCCAGCGTCACCAGGTCCTGGGAGTCGCTGAGGTCCTGGGAGGCGGCGAGCACGGAGGGCGCTCCGGCGCCGGCGACGGCGGCGGCCACCACGGCGACGGCGACGATGAGCCGGTTGCGCACGTGGGTGGGACGGCCCTTGCCCACGACGGCCCCGTCAGGGGTGGCGGAGGTGGTGTCGGCGGGAGCCGTCTGCTTGCTCGTACGACGTGGCCGCGTCTTCTGCACCGGTGCTCGCATTCCTGACTCGTGTACCCATGGGCCCGGGTGACGCTCCGTCAACTGACGGGTACTCCCGGTACGGTTCCCGACCCTCCCAGCGCCAGTGGGCAGTGGTCGCGCATCACCCGACCCGCCACTCGAAGGAGTGAACCCCGGAGGGGAGTTGAGGGGCAAGTTCCCGCGGCATGGTCAGCGGCCTTGCGCGGCGGGCCGGTTGGACGTCGGCGGCGCGCGATGGCATTATCTGCCGCCGCGCCCGGCCGGAGTGCATCATTCCATCCCAAACCAGACGCCTGACCTGCGCGCCCGCGCCGATCCGGGGTCCGATGCCAGCCTTTCGTGAACGCTGTGAAGGCCTCGTGCAGACTGGCCGGATGCGCACTGAACTCGTATCGGAGCCCGGCGACCCGACCCGCCCCAACGAGGACTTCGCGAGCGTCGCCCTCCCGGCTTCCGGACGGGGTGGAGCACTGGTGGTCCTGGACGGGGTCACCCCGCCGAAGGGCCCCACGGGCTGTCTGCATTCCGTCCCCTGGTTCACCGCGCGCCTGGGCGGCGCCCTGACCGAACTGACCGTTTCCCTCCCGGATGTTCCGCTGCCGGAGGCCCTGAGCCTCGCCCTTGCGCGTACCTCCGCTTCCCATGCGCACACCTGTGACCTTTCTCACCCACGCACACCACAGGCAACGGTGGTGATGGCGCGGTGGTCACCGCAGTCGCTGGAGTACCTGGTCCTGTCCGACTCGGCCCTGCTGGTGGAGGCGCCGGACGGCGCGGTGACGGCGCTCCTGGACGACCGCCTGGCCCTGCTGCCGCGGGCGTCCCTGACGACGGACGCACACATCGACGCGCATCTGCGCAACAAGGAGGGCGGGTTCTTCACGGCGGCCGCGGATCCCGCGGTGGCGGAGCGGGCGGTGACGGGGACCCTCCGGCGCGCGGAGGTCCGGGCGCTGGCCGCGCTCACGGACGGGGCCACGCGATGGGTGGAGAAGTTCCGGGAGGGGGACTGGACGGACCTCTTCACGTTCGTGCGGAAGGAGGGGGCGCGGGCGTTGGTGGAACGGGTGCGGGAACTGGAGGCCGGGGACGTGGAGCGGGCGTTCCTGGGGCGCAGCAAGACGCATGACGATGCGTCGGTGGTGTACGTGGAACTCTGAGGCGGCGTCAGGGGGTCGATGACGGCTCCGGGCTGTCCGACACCTGCGCGGCCGGGTCCGCCGGGGCCGGACCGCTGTCCGGCACGATCCACACGCCCACCATGGCCGTCGCCAGGGCGGTGGCAGAGGCCACGAGGACGGTCGTCGCGGGGACGGCCGCGGCGGACAGGGACCGGAAGTTGCGGATCTGCCCCCAGTGGAGGCCGGCGACCCGCACGAGACGGGCCTCCCAGTACAGACCGAGGATCAGGAAGATCGCGAGGCAGTTGCCGGTGGTGAGCGCCAGCTGCTGGGCGAACTCCTTCAGTTCCAGTCCCCGGTAGAGGAGTTGGGCGAGTTCCGCGGGCAGGACGACGGTCAGCAGGCACAGGGACTTGCCGAGGGGGCTGCCGCCGCGCAGCCAGGAGTAGGCGTAGCCGTAGACGAAGCCGTAGACCGCCCAGCGCAGGGCGTAGGCCCAGACCTGGGCGTCGTACGGGAAGTCGGCGCTGAGCGAGGGCGGGACCGTGTAGGCCAGCCACGGCACGCTGAGGGCCGCGAGCAGGACGCCGGCGGCCGTGCCGTTGCGCAGGGCGGAGCGGCCTCCGGAGGTGCCGAGCGCTTCCAGCCGGAGGGCGACGGAGTCCTGGGGTGCCGTGCCGCCAGGCCCGAGAGCGCCCAGTCCCCGCCAGCGTGCGTTCCACTGGCGGGTGGTCAGCTCGCCCTCCGCGAGGGCGGTGCGGGAGGCGGTGAGGAACTCCCGTCGGCCCGCCGCCAGGGTCTGGTCCTTCAGCAGGGCGTGTATCTGCCGGTTGTGTACGGCCGGGCTGGTGCCGTGCAGCCGTACCGCACGCTTCTCGTCCTCCGGTGGCAGGAGCCAGGCGAAGCCGATGGCGGCGAGGAGGAGGGCGAGGTAGTAGCCGCCGCGCTGGGCTGCGCTGCCGAACATCGTCAGCTCGTAGGCAGCCAGTCCGGTGCCCACGGCCGCGATCCCGAGGCCGACGGCGACGGTGCGGACGTGGGGTGGCCAGCCCTCGTACCGCCAGGCGTGGGCGCGCAGGGCCAGCAGGGCCGCGGCCAGGGCCAGGCCGAGCTGTGCGACCGGGAAGGACGCAGCGTTCGCCGGGTACCTGCCGATGACCCACCACGCGCCTTCGTAGCCCGCGTCCCACCAAGGACCCCAGTCCTGCAGGACGGCCATTCCCGCAAGGTAGGCGACCAGCAGCGCCCATCCCAGCCGTCCCATCCACACACGCCGCTCCACGGCGATCGCGATGTACCAGATCAGGGCGTACCAGCCCCAGCCCAGAGAGCACATCGTCCAGTTGTTGGCGAGGTCCCACACGAGGCGCTGCTCCTGCCGATCCGGCAGAGCGGTGCCCGGCCCGGCAGCCAGGACGGTCAGCAGGGTGCCGCCGGCCGCGGTGGTCGCCCACCGGCGTCCCACCGTCCCGCAGATGCCGCCGCGCAGGCCGCAAGCCACCACCGCCGTCACCACCACGGCGGCGGCCAGGGAGAGCACGGGCTCCGGCGTGCCCTCCAGCACCGCGAAGACCACGGCTGTCAGGGGCAGTACGGCGGCCGGCAGGAACACGGGCCACAGATCCGGCAGCAGCGGGGCGCGCCCCGTGGTGAGCCGGAGCAGGAAGGCGGTCAGGAGGTAGGGCAGCAACACCCCCCACCAGACGGTCAGCAGGGCGCCACGGCCCGGGTAGAGCCATCCTGGCCACGGCAGGTCGTCCGACCCGCCGAGGGCGTACAGCATGGAGGCGCCGGTCAGCACACATGCCGCCGTGGCGAGGACGGTCCAGCGCCGCCGGGTGGGGGGCGGCGCCCACTCCCGGACGAACGGCAGCACCCAGCGCAGCGCCACCGCCGCGATCGCCGCGGTCAGCCAGAATGCCTCGCGCAGCGCGGTCTCGTGCTGGAGCAGCGCACCGAGGTGTTCGGCCGGGCCCTGTTCATGGCCGCCGGAGCCCTGCCCGGTTCCCGGCGGTCCGAGCACCACGGTGAGCGTCTCGCCCCTCTTGCGGAGGCGGAGCTCGGCGCGGTGCCGGCTCTGGCTCAGGACGGTGCCGCCTTTGATGCTGAGGACGGGACGCGTCGGTACGTCGAACGTGACGGTCCAGGAGTCGTAGATGCCGCCCTTGCCCAGTCTGTTGTCGGTGTCCCCGATTCTGAACGTGGCATGACCGGAGGGACATTCGTAGCCGGACTCCGGCCCGGGCCAGGTGGCCTTCTGCGTGTAGGAGACGTACACCGTCGAGGACGGGGTCTGCTGAGTGAGCGGGCCCGCCTCGGTGTCCTCGACGAGGGCGAGCGCGTCGCAGGGCTCCGGCGCTCCACCGAGCCAGATCATGTGCGGCATCCATTCGCTCAGCGTCTGGTCGCCGCCCCGCAGGTCCTTGACCATGGGGTCGGTCGCTCGAAGGACCAGTTCGTGCTCGGCCTCCGCTGCCCACTGCCCCTTCTCCGGGAAGACCCGCAGTGTGGTGCTGCCGGTGCGCGGGGGGTGCCCCTCGGCGCGATATCGCTTGTCCGTGGCGCGGTAGGCCTTCTCCTCCGAGGACTCCCGCTCCTGGCCGGAAGGGGCCCGATCCTTTGCCAACAGCCTGTCGGCCGCCCGCACCCACCCCACATGAGCAGCCCCGGCGGCCAGCACCACCAACAGCAGCAGCGCTCCCCCGGCCGACCGCCCGCGCCAACCCGCCGCACCCGCCATCGACGGCCACCCCCGTCCCCCAGGGCGGCCAGAGTAGCGGCCGGATCAGCGTGTCAGACAGGGATTCAGCGCTCCATGCCGAGGTTCAACTGGTGCAGCAGCCGTGCGAGTTCGGAGACCTCCTGCGGATCCCAGTCCGCCAGCCGCCCCGCGTACCGGGCCCGGCGCGCGTCCCGTACCCGGCCGACCCGGGTGCGTCCTTCCTCGGTCAGCTCCACGAGCCAGGCGCGGCCGTCCGCCGGGTCGGGCGCGCGGGTGACGAGGCCGAGTTCCTCCAGGGCGCGCAACTGCCGGGACATGGTCGCCTTGCCGACGCCGATGTACGCGGCGAGTTCCGTGGCGCGCTGGCGGCCGTGCTCGTCGAGGCGTACCAGGAGGCCGTACGCGGAGGACTCCAGGTCGGGGTGGACCTCGCGGGCCATCTCGCCCTGGTTGGCGCGGGCGCGCCGCAGCAGCACGGTCAACTCGCGTTCCAGCGCCAGGAACTCGGGCTGGTCCACACCACTCCTCCGCGCGCCGGAGCCGACTCCGCTCCCGCCGCCGTTTCCGTCTTCGCGCACGTCAGTCCCTGCCTCGGTTTCCTGGTCGTGAAAGTTTCCGCCAAATGCCGTCATCGCCGCAGCTCGGTCAGTATTTCGCAGGCTTAGACCAACGGCAGCCCCCGGCCCCTCTTCCCCCGCCCTCGTCTACGTGCGTAGCTTCTTTACCAGGCACCGACTGGCATGACCACGCCAGAACACCCCCCACGGTCCGGCACGTTCCCCCACCGAGCCTCCGGAGGCACGCATGCCCGTGCACAGACCCAGACCGGTCCGCCTGCTCCTCACGGCCCTCCTCGCGACCCTGCTCGCGACCCTCCTCGCGGCCGTCTCCCTCCCCGCGTCCGCCGCCGACACCCCGGCCCGCGGCTCCGCCCACATGGGCATCGGCGTCCTCGCCCACGACGGCCGGGACGGCACCCCGCGCGACACCCGCGCCACCCAGACGGAGGGCGTGGACGTCTCCGGCCACCAAGGCAACGTCGCCTGGTCCACCCTGTGGAGCAGCGGGGTGAAATGGGCGTACGTGAAGGCCACGGAAGGCACGTACTACACGAACCCGTACTTCGCCCAGCAGTACAACGGCTCCTACAACGTCGGCATGATCCGCGGGTCGTACCACTTCGCCACCCCGGACACGACCGGCGGCGCCACCCAGGCCGACTACTTCGTCGACCACGGCGGCGGCTGGTCCAAGGACGGCCGGACGCTGCCCGGCGCCCTCGACATCGAGTGGAACCCCTACGGCGCCTCCTGCTACGGCAAGACGCAGTCCGCGATGGTCACCTGGATCCGCGACTTCCTGAACCGGTACAAGGCCCGGACCGGACGCGACGCAGTCATCTACACCGCCACCAGCTGGTGGACCGAGTGCACGGGGAACTACGGCGGCTTCGCCACCGCCAATCCGCTGTGGATCGCGCGGTACGCGTCGACCGTGGGGACGCTGCCTGCGGGATGGGGTTACTACACGATGTGGCAGTACACCTCCTCCGGGCCGACCGTCGGCGACCACGACAAGTTCAACGGGGCGCTCGACAGGGTCACGGCGCTCGCCAACGGCTGAGCCCCTCCCCGTACGCGCACGGACGGCGAAGGCCCGGGCCTCCCTCACGGGACCCGGGCCTTCCCTCATCCGGTCGCGTCCGTCACGCCGCGACCGGAACCTCCGGCGTGGCCCCGTTCGTGGCCGGGGACAGCGCCAGCTCCAGGACCTGGCGGACGTCGGTCACCGGGTGGACCTCCAGCTTCTCCAGCACCTCGGCGGGGACGTCGTCCAGGTCGGCCTCGTTGCGCTTGGGGATGATGACGGTGGTGACGCCCGCCCGGTGCGCGGCCAGCAGCTTCTGCTTCACGCCGCCGATCGGCAGGACCCGGCCGGTCAGGGAGACCTCTCCCGTCATGGCCACGTCCGTGCGGACCAGCCGGCCACTGAGCAGCGACGCCAGCGCCGTCGTCATCGTGATGCCGGCGCTCGGGCCGTCCTTCGGGACCGCGCCCGCCGGGAAGTGGATGTGCACGCCCCGGTCCTTCAGATCGCCGACCGGCAGTTCGAGCTCGGCGCCGTGCGAACGGAGGAAGCTGAGCGCGATCTGCGCGCTCTCCTTCATCACGTCACCCAGCTGACCGGTGAGGGTCAGACCCGCCGCGCCCGTCTCCGGGTCGGCCAGCGACGCCTCGACGAACAGCACGTCACCGCCGGCGCCGGTCACCGCCAGCCCCGTCGCCACACCCGGTACCGCCGTGCGGCGCTCGGCCGGGTCCTGGGCGGACTCGGGGACGTGGTGGGGGCGGCCGATCAGGGCCCGCAGGTCCTCGTCCGTCACCGTGAACGGCAGCTTCCGCTCGCCCAGTTCGTGCTGGGCGGCGACCTTCCTGAGCAGCCGCGCGATCGAGCGCTCAAGGGTGCGGACGCCCGCCTCGCGCGTGTACTCGCCGGCGAGCTTGCGCAGCGCGCTCTCCGCCAGCGTCACCTCGTCCTTGTCGAGGCCCGCCCGCTCCAGTTGGCGCGGGAGCAGGTGGTCACGGGCGATGACGACCTTCTCGTCCTCGGTGTAGCCGTCGAGGCGGACCAGCTCCATACGGTCGAGCAGGGCCTCCGGGATCGCCTCCAGGACGTTCGCCGTGGCGAGGAACACCACGTCGGACAGGTCGAGTTCGACCTCCAGGTAGTGGTCGCGGAAGGTGTGGTTCTGTGCCGGGTCCAGGACCTCCAGCAGCGCCGCCGCCGGGTCGCCGCGGTAGTCGGAGCCCACCTTGTCGATCTCGTCCAGCAGGACCACCGGGTTCATCGACCCGGCCTCCTTGACGGCCCGCACGATCCGGCCGGGCAGCGCGCCGACGTACGTACGCCGGTGACCGCGGATCTCCGCCTCGTCGCGGACGCCACCCAGGGCGACGCGGACGAACTTGCGGCCCATGGCGTGCGCGACCGACTCACCGAGGGACGTCTTGCCGACGCCGGGCGGGCCCACCAGGGCCAGGACGGCACCGCCGCGACGGCCGCCCACGACACCCAGCCCGCGCTCGCTGCGCCGCTTGCGCACCGCCAGGTACTCCGTGATCCGCGCCTTCACGTCCTCCAGGCCCGCGTGCTCGGCGTCCAGGACCGCCTTGGCGCCCTGGATGTCGTAGGCGTCCTCGGTCCGCTCGTTCCACGGGAGTTCGAGGACGGTGTCCAGCCAGGTGCGGATCCAGGAGCCCTCAGGGGACTGGTCGGAGGACCGCTCCAGCTTGTCGACCTCCTTCAGCGCCGCTTCCCGCACCTTCTCGGGCAGGTCGGCGGCCTCCACGCGGGCGCGGTAGTCGTCGGACTCCTCGCCCTCCTTCTCGCCGTTGAGCTCGCGCAGCTCCTTGCGCACGGCCTCCAGCTGGCGGCGGAGCAGGAACTCGCGCTGCTGCTTGTCGACGCCCTCCTGGACGTCCTTGGCGATGGTCTCGGCGACGTCCTGCTCGGCGAGGTGGTCGCGCAGTTGCTGGGTGGCGAGCTTGAGGCGGGTGACCGGGTCGGCGGTCTCCAGCAGCTCGACCTTCTGTTCGGTGGTCAGGAAGGGCGAGTAGCCGGAGTTGTCGGCGAGCGCGGAGACGTCGTCGATGGCCTGCACGCGGTCGACGACCTGCCAGGCGCCGCGCTTGCGCAGCCAGGCGGTGGCGAGCGCCTTGTACTCCTTGACCAGTTCGGTGACGTGGCCGGGCAGCGGCTCGGGCACCGTCTCGTCGATCCTCGTCCCCTCGACCCAGAGCGCCGCGCCCGGCCCGGTCGTCCCGGCGCCGATCTGCACGCGCCCGCGACCGCGGATGAGCGCGCCCGGGTCGCCGTCGGCGAGCCGGCCGACCTGCTCGACGGTGCCGAGGACACCGGTGCTCGGGTACGTGCCGTCGATGCGCGGGACCAGCAGGACCTTGGGCTTGCCGGGCTCCGAACGGGCGGCGGCCTGGGCGGCCTCCACCGCGGCGCGTACGTCCGCGTCGTTCAGATCGAGCGGGACCACCATTCCGGGCAGCACGACCTCGTCGTCGAGCGGCAGCACAGGCAGAGTGAGCGGGTTGGACGTCGAAGCCATGATCTCCCTTTCGGCAGTCAAGTTGAGCTATGCCGACTCAATGCGCGTGAGCCTCCGAATGTTCCCCGGGCCGCGTTCGCTGTGAGCGATCACTTCTGTCGGGGCACGCGACGGGCCGCGTATCGTGGGCGCAGGTAATAGCCGCTAAGCACTTTCAATCATTACTGGGGGATGGCGTGGACGAGACCGTGCAGGCATGGGTGGACGGGTGGGTCGTCTCGCGCGGGGCCGCGCCACCGGTCCCGGAACCCTGGGGCTGCACGATCGACATGGGCATGGACGGCCACGTCACCCGGCATGTCCTCGGCGCGCTCGGCGACGCCGTGGACGAGACGAACGTACGGAAGGCCGCCGAGGCGGTGACCGGGGCCGGGATCTGGCTCAAGGTGTTCCGTGATCCAGCCGTGGTCGGCGACTGGCTGGGCGCGGACTGGTGGATCGACCCGGAGCCCGGCTACCTGATGACCCTGCCCCTGACCCGCCCTCCGGCCCCGGAGGCCGACGGCCTCCGGACGCTCCCCGACGGCTACCGGCAGCGCACCTGGTCCCGCGGCGGGGTCGTCCGCACCATGATCGCCGCCCCCGACGGCTCCTGGGCGGCCCGCGGCCAGCTCGCCCCGACCGGCGCCACCGCCGTCGCCGACCAGATCGCCACCTCCCCCGGCCACCGGCGCCGCGGCCTCGGCACCCTCGTGATGCACACCCTCCAGAGGGCCGCGCTGGAACAGGGAGTCGAGCGGTGCGTCCTGGCGGGGACGCCGGAGGGGAGGGCGTTGTACGAGTCGCTGGGGTGGACGGTGTCGGGGATGCTGACGAGCGCGCGGTTCACGGGGCGCTGAGCCTCCGGATCGGGCGGGGTGGATAAGAGCGCCCTCCGCGACCGGCCACGGCGACCGCCCTTCCGCGAGTACTACGGCCTGCGCGCCGCCCCGTACCAGCTGCGCTACCGCCGCAACGGTGCAAGCCTCGCCCACGAACAGACTGTCAGGGCAACGGAGTTGGCGGCGGCAGCCAAGGCCCGTTTGCGGGGCGGGAACTGACGGAAGTGAACCCCTGCGTCGCCGTATCCTGAGCCGGCGCGAAGGGGGGACGGCCGATGGGACCGTTGATCGCTGTGATGGGGAGTGCGGATCCGGCGCGGCGGCTCGACCCGCCGCTGACGGACGCGGACGGCGCGCTGAGGGCCTGCCAGGAGATCGGGGCGGAGCTGGCCGCCCAGGGGTGCCGGATCATCGTGTACTCCAGCGAGGCGCAGTTCATCGAGAGCCGGGTCGTCAGCGGCTTCCTGACCCGGCCGGACCTGCCGCCGGGCTCCGTCCAGGTCCGGCCGCCCTACGAGGACGGCGACACAGACTTCCCGCTGCGCGACGAGCGGTCCGAGGTCTTCGACCTGCGCTACGAGCCCGGCAACGACTGGGAGGTCAGCTTCTACCGGTCGCTGCGGGACGTCGACGGGGTCGTCCTCGTCGGCGGCGGCCGTTCGACGCTGATCACGGGGATGATCTGCCTGGCGTTCGGGATACCGGTGTACCCGCTGGCGTCCTTCGGCGGCTCGGCCCGCAAGGTATGGGAGACCATGAACCGGTCCACCCATCACGCCACCCCCGACGAGGTGTCCGCCATGGGCGCCCAATGGGGTCCCGGCAGCGCCCAGCGGTTGGTGCGGCTGCTGGGTACCCAGCGGGAGCGGCGTGCGGAGAAGCAGCGTGAGGAGGCGCTGTCCCGGCGCGGCGCCACCCTGCGGGCCGGGCTGGGCGCGGTCACCGGCATGCTGCTGCTCCTGCTCGGCTTCGCCACCATCCCGCTCACCTACGCCGTCGAGTCCAGCACCGCGGTCAACGTCACCGCGCTCATCGTGGGCGCCCTGGCCACCGGCACGTCGGGGGCCATCACCCGGACCGTCTTCGACCGCGAGACCCACTGGGCGCGTACGGCGGTCCTCGGCATGTCGGCCGGCGGCCTCGCCTTCCTGCTGTTCGTCTCCGCCCAACTCGCCGCGTCCCCCGACATCCTGGCCGGTGAGGGCGTGCGCCGTCTGCTCTTCTTCGTCCTCGCCGTCGGCTATGTCTCGGGCTTCACCTTCGACGCGGTCTACAACCGCCTGAAGCAGACCGAGCCCCCTGCGCCGCCGGTGATACCGGGGCTGCCGACCGGAGTACCGGGCGGGGCGACGCCGCCGCAGTCGCCAGGGGGAGCCTGAGGGAAGGGCCGGCCCGGCTGCGGAACACGGCGCCGCACCCTCGGCGTCGGCGTCGGCGAGGACCTGCTCCACGACCGAACGGACCTCGCCGAATTCTCCGGCGCACCCGGTACCGATGTGTACCGACGTGTACCGATGCCCTTCCCGTCACGCCCCGGACGACATCGTCACCGAACTCCTCGCCCAACTCCCCGCCACCGCCTGACCAACGGCCACGTGGCCACCCCGATCCCCAGCGACATCAGATGCCCCCAGTTGCTCAACGGATCGCTGAAGGCGACCAGGTCCTGCACCAGCGTCGCCCCGAAGAGCACCAGCAACGGCCACCGCACCCAGGGCCGCAGCAGCCCCGTCAACGCCCCGAAGCTCGCCGCGACGCCGAAGCTGATGCCGTAGTCCAGGCGGTGCAGTGAGCTGTCCGGCAGCTGCCCGGCCAGCACCGCGAGCCCCACCGGCACCTCCGTCGCCAGCGTGGCCAGAACATGTCCGAGCAGGAAGACGACCGCCGTGCGCGCCCCGCCGATCCGCCGCTCCAGCGCGGTGAGGACGAGCAGGAAGCCGACCGCGTACGGCGACAGCAGCCCGCCCACGATCCACAGCGCGCTCGCCGCCAGCACGAGCACCGGCGTCCGCACCAGGTGGTCCACATCGGTGCTGGAGCCCTGGAGGAGGGAGTGGACGAGGCCGGGGTCGGCGTACTCGGTGATGAGGGAGGTCAACGCGAGGACGACGGCGTAACCGAAGGTGAACGGGGTCCCGGTGGCGGTGGGGAGGAGACGCCAGGGACGGACGTGGGGGCGCCCCGGGGCGGTCTCGGCGGCCGGCGACGGGACGCGCTGGCCGGGAATGCCGTCCAGCAGCCCGGACACCTCGGGAAGGCGGGTCGTCTCCGTTCGTTCCACCGTGACGCGCTCCTTCCGTTTCACCCCACGATTCGCGCCCGACCACCCGCCTGTCTGTGACCGGCGCCACGCGTCCCCCGATTCACAGCCACTTCTCAAGAACCGCCGCCGAGTTCGGGACCCGCCCGCCGGCCCGGCGCCCGCCCGCGTCCGGGCCCGCGGGGCCCGGAGAAATTCCTGTGCAGCAGCCACCGACCTGCCAAGATGGACCGATGCCCATCTCGTACGACACCCCTGAAGTCCTGGACCGTCGCGAGGGCCCGCACGGCGAGGTCGTGCTGCGCCGGCACGGCGAGTTGCTGCAGATCATCGCCAACGGGTGCTTCCTGATGGACACCTCCGACGGGCGCTCGGAGCGGCTGCTGGTCGACGCGGCGCTCGCCGCGCTCGACGACAGGGCGGCGCCGAGTGTGCTGATCGGCGGGCTCGGCGTGGGCTTCTCGCTCGCACACGCCGCGGAGAATCCGCGCTGGGGCCGGATCACGGTGGTGGAGCGTGAGCCGGCCATCATCGACTGGCACCGTCACGGTCCGCTGTCCGCACTCTCCTCCCGGGCCCTCGCGGATGCACGCGCAAAGGTTCTGGAAACAGATCTTGTCACTTACGTCCATGAGACATCGGACACGTACGACGCGCTGTGCCTGGACATCGACAACGGCCCCGACTGGACCGTCACCGAGGGCAACGACGGCCTGTACTCGCCGGCCGGACTGGCAAGCTGCGCAAGGGTGTTGACGCCGGGCGGCGTGCTGGCGGTGTGGTCGGCGCAGCCCTCTCCGGAATTTGAAAGTTCCCTATGGAATGCCGGGTTCCAGCAGGTGCGTACCGAAGAGATCCCGGTTGCCCGGGGCGTTCCGGACGTCGTGCACCTCGGCGTCCGACCTGGATAGCCGAGGCGCGGTGACTCCCCGTACTCTGCTTCCCTGACGCAGATCATTCAAGCGTCAATCGCAAGCATGCGCAGGCAAGCCAGAGAGCGGAATCACCCCACTGATTCCGGAAAGCAACTTTTGGGGCGGGCGATGGAGCAGACACACACCTCCCACAACGGCACGGCTACGGCCACCCCGGGCGCGCAGCGCCGAGTGCTGGTGGTCGAGGACGACCCGACGATCGTGGAGGCCATCGCGACCCGGTTGCGCGCCGAGGGATTCCTCGTGCAGACCGCGGGCGACGGTCCGGCGGCGGTCGACACGGCCGAGGCCTGGCAGCCCGATCTGCTGATCCTCGACATCATGCTGCCCGGCTTCGACGGGCTGGAGGTCTGCCGACGGGTGCAGGCCGCCCGTCCGGTGCCGGTGCTGATGCTGACCGCGCGGGACGACGAGACCGACATGCTGGTCGGGCTCGGCGTGGGCGCCGACGACTACATGACCAAGCCGTTCTCGATGCGGGAGCTGGCCGCACGCGTGCACGTGCTGCTGCGCCGGGTGGAGCGGGCGGCGCTGGCCGCGGCCACGCCCCGCTCGGGCATCCTGCGCCTCGGCGAGCTGGAGATCGACCACGCGCAGCGGCGGGTGCGGGTGCGCAGTGAGGACGTCCACCTCACGCCGACCGAGTTCGACCTGCTGGTGTGCCTGGCGAACACCCCGCGCGCGGTGCTCTCCCGGGAGCAGCTGCTGGCCGAGGTGTGGGACTGGGCGGACGCCTCCGGCACCCGCACGGTCGACAGTCACATCAAGGCGCTGCGGCGGAAGATCGGCGCCGAGCGGATCCGCACGGTGCACGGCGTGGGGTACGCCCTGGAGACGCCGACGCCATGAGCGACGGTCCGGCCGGACGGAGAGGTCCCGGGAGCCTCAAGGGCCCCGGGGAACCCAGGAGTGCTCCCGGTGAGCCCTGGGGCGGCGTACGCCCGTTCTCGATCAAGACCAAGCTGGGGGCGCTGGTCGTCGCCTCGGTCCTGATCACCACGGGCCTGTCGATGATCGCGGTGCAGACGAAGACGGAGATCCGTTTCATCACCGTCTTCTCGATGATCGCCACCCTGCTGATCACCCAGTTCGTGGCGCACTCGCTCACGGCCCCGCTGGACGAGATGAATGCGGTCGCCCGCTCCATCTCGCACGGCGACTACACCCGCCGGGTCCGCGAGAACCGCCGGGACGAGCTGGGCGACCTCGCCGAGACGATCAACCGGATGGCCGACGACCTGGAGGCCCAGGAACAGCAGCGCAAGGAACTCGTGGCGAACGTCTCCCACGAGCTGCGGACGCCCATCGCGGGCCTCAGGGCGGTGCTGGAGAACATCGTGGACGGGGTGTCGCCCGCGGACCCCGAGACGATGCGCACGGCCCTGAAGCAGACGGAGCGGCTCGGCCGGCTGGTCGAGACGCTGCTGGACCTCTCCCGCCTCGACAACGGCGTCGTACCGCTGAAGAAGCGCCGCTTCGAGGTGTGGCCGTATCTGTCGGGCGTGCTGAAGGAGGCCAACATGGTCGCCTCGGCCCGCGCCGGTCTCGGTTCCGGGTCCGGCAGCCACACGCGTACGGACGTGCATCTGCACCTGGACGTGACCCCGCCGGAGCTGACCGCGCACGCGGACCCGGAGCGTATCCACCAGGTGGTGGCGAATCTCATCGACAACGCGGTCAAGCACAGTCCGCCGCACGGCCGGGTGACGGTCAAGGCGCGCCGGGGGGTGCTGCCGGAGTCCCTGGAGCTGGAGGTCCTCGACGAAGGTCCGGGCATTCCGCGCTCCGAGTGGCACCGCGTCTTCGAACGCTTCAACCGCGGCAACATCACCCGGCCGCACGGCCCGGGCAGCGACGGCGGCACCGGGCTCGGGCTGGCGATCGCCCGCTGGGCGGTGGATCTGCACGGCGGCCGGATCGGAGTGGCCGAATCCGAGCGGGGATGCAGGATTCTTGTCACTCTCCCGGGACTTCCATCTCTGCCAAGTTGACGTAAAGTTCGAAGCGGAGCTTCAAGATCCACGGGCGTCCGCGCTGACGAACACGTGTGACCGGGCTCCGCAAGGCCACAGGCCCGCGCCATCGGCGTCCAGGGCCCCGCTCACCCCTTCCCGGGTGACGCCGTGAGAACCGGAACCACGCTTGTTTCCCGCCATTTCCAGCGCCGAAACACGCTTTTTCATGTGACTTACACGACGATGAACCGGCCCGGCCTGACCTTCTGGGTCTTGGAGGCGTAGCCTTTATTCCCGCTGTCCATCACCTTGTGAAGCGGAAGAGGGCGGTTGCCGCCGTGTCGCCACAGTCCCCCAGTAACTCGAGCATCTCGACCGACGCAGACCAAGCGGGCAAGAACCCCGCGGCCGCGTTCGGACCGAACGAGTGGCTCGTCGACGAGATCTATCAGCAGTACCTCCAGGACCCGAATTCGGTAGACCGAGCCTGGTGGGACTTCTTCGCCGACTACAAGCCGGGCGCGGCTGCCGCCCCGGCTGCGCCGGCCGCCCCTGCCGCGGCCGCTCCGGCCGCGCCCGCCGCCCCGGCGGCGCCCGCCGCCCCGGCGGCGCCCGCGGCCCCGTCGGTGCCCGCTCCGGCTCCCGCGGCCCCGGCCGCCGCCCCGCAGCCCGCCGCCGCGGCCCCCGCGCCGGCCGCCCCGGCTCCGGCCGCGGCCCCGGCTGCCGCTCCGGCCAAGCCCGCCGCCGCCAAGCCGGCCGCGAAGGCCGCGCCCGCCGCGGCGGCCGCCGCCCCCGCGGAGGGTCCCGAGCTGGTCACGCTGCGCGGCCCCGCCGCCGCGGTCGCGAAGAACATGAACGCCTCGATCGAGGTGCCCACGGCCACGTCCGTGCGCGCGGTCCCGGTGAAGCTGCTCTTCGACAACCGCATCGTGATCAACAACCACCTGAAGCGCGCCCGGGGCGGGAAGATCTCCTTCACCCACCTCATCGGGTACGCGATGGTGCAGGCCATCAAGGCCATGCCGTCGATGAACTACTCCTTCATGGAGAAGGACGGCAAGCCGACCCTGGTCAAGCCGGAGCACGTCAACTTCGGCCTCGCCATCGACCTGGTGAAGCCCAACGGCGACCGCCAGCTGGTCGTCGCGGGCATCAAGAAGGCCGAGACGCTGAACTTCTTCGAGTTCTGGCAGGCCTACGAGGACATCGTCCGCCGCGCCCGTGACGGCAAGCTGACGATGGACGACTTCTCCGGTGTCACGGTCTCCCTGACCAACCCCGGCGGCCTCGGCACCGTCCACTCCGTCCCGCGCCTGATGCCCGGCCAGTCGGTCATCATGGGCGTCGGCTCCATGGACTACCCGGCGGAGTTCCAGGGCACGAGCCAGGACACCCTGAACAAGCTCGGCATCTCGAAGGTCATGACGCTCACGTCGACCTACGACCACCGGGTCATCCAGGGCGCCGCCTCCGGCGAGTTCCTGCGGATCGTCGCGAACCTCCTCCTCGGCGAGAACGGCTTCTACGACGACATCTTCGAGGCCCTGCGCATCCCCTACGAGCCGGTCCGCTGGCTGCGGGACATCGACGCGTCGCACGACGACGACGTCACCAAGGCCGCCCGTGTCTTCGAGCTGATCCACTCCTACCGGGTCCGCGGCCACGTCATGGCCGACACCGACCCGCTGGAGTACCGCCAGCGCAAGCACCCCGACCTCGACATCACCGAGCACGGCCTCACCCTGTGGGACCTGGAGCGCGAGTTCGCGGTCGGCGGCTTCTCCGGCAAGTCCCTGATGAAGCTGCGCGACATCCTCGGCGTGCTGCGCGACTCGTACTGCCGCACCACCGGCGTCGAGTTCATGCACATCCAGGACCCCAAGCAGCGCAAGTGGATCCAGGACCGCATCGAGCGCCCGCACACCAAGCCGGAGCGCGAGGAGCAGCTGCGCATCCTGCGCCGGCTGAACGCGGCGGAGGCCTTCGAGACCTTCCTGCAGACGAAGTACGTCGGCCAGAAGCGCTTCTCCCTGGAGGGCGGCGAGTCCGTCATCCCGCTGCTCGACGCGGTCATCGACTCCGCCGCCGAGTCGCGCCTGGACGAGGTCGTCATCGGCATGGCCCACCGCGGCCGGCTGAACGTGCTCGCCAACATCGTCGGCAAGTCGTACGCGCAGATCTTCCGCGAGTTCGAGGGCAACCTCGACCCGAAGTCGATGCACGGCTCCGGTGACGTGAAGTACCACCTGGGCGCCGAGGGCACCTTCACCGGTCTGGACGGCGAGCAGATCAAGGTCTCCCTGGTCGCCAACCCCTCGCACCTGGAGGCGGTGGACCCGGTCCTGGAGGGCGTCGCCCGCGCCAAGCAGGACATCATCAACAAGGGCGGCACGGACTTCACCGTCCTGCCGGTGGCCCTGCACGGCGACGCGGCCTTCGCGGGCCAGGGCGTGGTGGCCGAGACCCTGAACATGTCGCAGCTGCGCGGCTACCGCACCGGCGGCACGGTCCACATCGTCATCAACAACCAGGTCGGCTTCACCGCGGCCCCCGAGTCCTCGCGCTCGTCGATGTACGCGACGGACGTGGCGAGGATGATCGAGGCCCCGATCTTCCACGTGAACGGCGACGACCCCGAGGCGGTCGTCCGGGTTGCCCGGCTGGCCTTCGAGTTCCGCCAGGCGTTCAACAAGGACGTGGTGATCGACCTCATCTGCTACCGCCGCCGCGGTCACAACGAGTCGGACAACCCGGCCTTCACCCAGCCGCTGATGTACGACCTGATCGACAAGAAGCGCTCGGTGCGCAAGCTCTACACCGAGTCCCTCATCGGTCGTGGCGACATCACCCTGGAAGAGGCCGAGCAGGCGCTCCAGGACTACCAGGGCCAGCTGGAGAAGGTCTTCACGGAGGTCCGTGAGGCCACGTCCCAGCCGGCCTCGGCGGAGTCCTCGGACCCGCAGGCCGAGTTCCCGGTGGCCGTGAACACGGCGGTCTCCACGGAGATCGTCAAGCGGATCGCCGAGTCCCAGGTCAACATCCCGGACAACATCACCGTCCACCCGCGTCTGCTGCCGCAGCTGCAGCGCCGGGCGGCGATGGTCGAGGACGGCACCATCGACTGGGGCATGGGCGAGACCCTCGCCGTCGGCTCGCTGCTGCTGGAGGGCGTCCCGGTCCGGCTCGCGGGCCAGGACTCGCAGCGCGGCACCTTCGGCCAGCGCCACGCGGTCATCATCGACCGTGAGACGGGCGACGAGTTCACGCCGCTGATGTACCTCTCCGAGGAGCAGGCGCGCCTCAACGTCTACAACTCCCTGCTCTCCGAGTACGCGGCGATGGGCTTCGAGTACGGCTACTCGCTGGCCCGCCCCGAGTCCCTGGTGATGTGGGAGGCGCAGTTCGGCGACTTCGTCAACGGCGCGCAGACGGTCGTGGACGAGTTCATCTCGTCGGCGGAGCAGAAGTGGGGCCAGACGAGCGGTGTCACGCTGCTCCTCCCCCACGGCTACGAGGGCCAGGGCCCGGACCACTCCTCGGCCCGCCCGGAGCGGTTCCTCCAGCTCTGCGCCCAGAACAACATGACGGTCGCGATGCCGACGCTCCCGTCGAACTACTTCCACCTCCTGCGCTGGCAGGTGCACAACCCGCACCACAAGCCGCTCATCGTCTTCACCCCGAAGTCGATGCTGCGTCTGAAGGCCGCGGCGTCGAAGGCGGAGGAGTTCACGACCGGTCAGTTCCGCCCGGTCATCGGCGACGCGTCGGTCGACCCGGCCGCGGTCCGCAAGGTCGTCTTCTGCGCCGGCAAGGTCTACTACGACCTGGAGGCCGAGCGTCAGAAGCGCGGTGTCACGGACACGGCGATCATCCGCATCGAGCGCCTGTACCCGCTGCCGGGTGCCGAGCTCCAGGCCGAGATCGCCAAGTACCCGAACGCCGAGAAGTACCTGTGGGCCCAGGAGGAGCCGGCGAACCAGGGTGCCTGGCCGTTCATCGCGCTCAACCTGATCGACCACCTGGACCTGGCGGTCGGCGCGGACGTCCCGCACGGCGAGCGCCTGCGCCGCATCTCGCGGCCGCACGGCTCGTCCCCGGCGGTGGGTTCCGCGAAGCGGCACCAGGCGGAGCAGGAGCAGCTGGTGCGTGAGGTGTTCGAGGCGTAGGTCTCGCGCACCCGGCGCATGCGGAAGGCCCGGTCCCCTCAGGGGGGCCGGGCCTTCGGCCTGCCGGTCCGGTGTCAGCCCAGGAAGGGTTCGAAGTCCCAGTAGGGCCTGGTGCGTTGGCGGGCCGAGATGGTGTGCGGGTGCTGGGCGCCCAGGGTGCGGGTCAGGCCGAGCAGGCCGTCCTCCTCCAGCTTCCCGGCCTCCTCCTGCTCGCGGGCCGCCCGCAGGTCGGCGGCGAGCGCCACCTGGCAGGACAGGGTGAGGGGATGCTCGTCGCCCAGCTGGTGCCGCACCCGGCGCAGGGTGTCCCGGCTCAGCTCGACGGCGTCGGCGATACGGCCGTTGAGGTTGCGGGCGCTGGCGGCATTGAGGGCGCAGCCCAGGACCCAGGGGTGGTCCGGACCGAGGGTGGCGGTGAGCCCGGCGAGGGCGGCTTCGAACATCGCCATGGCCTCGGCCCGCTCGCCCGCGGCCTGCATCACCAGACCGGTGTTGGCGACCATGCCGGTGGCCACGGGGTGGGCGGGGCCGAGGAGGGCGCGGTAGCCGGCCTCGGCCTCGTCGATGTGGTCGCGCGCCTGGCTCAGGTCGCCGTGTTCCCTCAGGTAGTTGCCGTAGTTGGTGATGAAGGCCAGGGTGCGGTAGTGGTCGCGGCCGTGCACCTGGGCCAGCTGGTCCAGCAGGCTCGCCATCTCGGAGCCCACGTCCTGGACGTGGCCGCCCTCGCGGCGGCGGCACATGACCAGTTGCCCGCGGGCCGAGAGCGTCTGCGGGTGCTGGGCGCCGAGGACCTGCACATGGAGGCGGACCACCGGCTCCTGGCGGGCGAGGGCGTCCCGGTAGCGCCCCAGCAGGCGCAGGTCCTGGGCGACGGCGTTGCCCGAGCTGAGGGTGCTGATGTGCCGTGCGCGCAGCACGTTCTCGCGGCGGGCGAGGGTGTCCAGGTCGAGGTCGTACGCCTCCTGGTAGCGGCCCAGCAGACGCAGGCCGACGCCGAGGTTGTGCCGGGCGATCAGGGTCAGGTTCTCCTCCGGGCCGAGCAGGCGGGCGTATCCGTCGCGCACCTCCTGCTGGAGCTCGTGCGCCTCGTCGTAGCGGCCGAGGTGGCGCAGGCTGGCGGCGATGGCGCCCTTGACCGACAGTTCGGGCAGCTCCATGCGCGGCTCGGCGCTCCGGAGCCGCGCGTGGACGGTGCGGTCGAGCTCGTACGCCTCCCGGAACCTGCCGCTGGCCCGCAGGATGTTGCCCTCCTGGGTGGTCAGGTCGAGCATGGGCTGGGCGAGCGGGTCCATGATGTGCGACCAGTGGTCGCGGATCCGCTGGGCGAGGTTCAGACCGCTCTTGTACTCCCCGCTGCGCATGCAGTAGCGGAGGCAGTTGAGGACCGTCTCCTGGATTCGCGGCTGGGTGCTGCTGAGCGCGCCCGAGGGTTCCAGGTGGGGCAGCAGCTCGGCGTACCGGGGCCAGTTGCGGCTGTCCAGCGGGTTGCCGGGGTCGGCCTGGGCCAGCAGGCTGCGGACCGCCCGGCGGTGCAGGTCGCGGCCGTCCTCACTGGTCAGCTTGGAGACGATGTCGTGGACGAGGCGGTGCATGTGCACCGACTCCTGGTGCGGGCCCATCTCGACGCCGACCGGACCGCGGGTCTCGCGGGTGAGCACGGAGTAGTTGACGAGGGTGTCCAGGGCCCGGGTCCAGGAGGGCAGGTCCGTGGCCATCCAGCGCAGTTCCTCGGGGAGGTCGGTCTGCGGGTAGGCGCGGATGAGGCCGAGCGGGATGCGGCCGGGGGCGAACGACGTGCACAGTCCGAGGACGTCGATGGCCTGCGGCTGGGCGTTGCGCAGCCGGTTGAGCAGTATCGACCAGGACGTCATCGACGACTGCGGGAAGCCTTCTCCGGTGGCCGGTTCGTCGACCGTGGTGAGCCTGCGCTCGCGGACCATGCGCAGGTACTCGGGCACCTCCATCCGCGACTCGCCGAGCCAGGAGGCGGCCTGCACCAGCGGCAGCGGTACGTCACCGAACTCGGCGGCGACCTCGTCCGCCTGTTCGGCGGTGATGTGCGGGGCCCTGCGCATGAGGTAGCCGGTGGACTCCGGGCGCAGGAAGGCGGGCACCTCGACGACCTCGCTGTGCTCGCTCCAGCCGCGGTTGCGCGAGGTGATCAGGACGTGTCCGGGGCCCTGCGGCAGAAGCGTGTTGACGCCGTCGGTGTCGTCCCAGCCGTCGAAGATCACCAGCCACCGGGTGTACGGCTCCCCGCGGCGCAGCGCCTCGCGGGCGGCGCGGATGCGCTCACCGGGTTCGCTGCCGATGCGCAGCCCCAGCTCGACGGCGAGTTCACCGAGCCGGTCGCGCTGGATGTTGCGGTCGTCGGAGTTGATCCACCACACCACGTCGTAGTCGGGGCTGAAGCGGTGCGCGTACTCGGCGGCGAGCTGGGTCTTGCCGATGCCGGACATGCCGAGCAGGGTGCACACGGCGGCGCCCCGCTCGGCGTCGGCGAGACGCTGGTGGAGCGTGGTCAGCAGGTCGTCGCGGCCGGTGAACCGGGGGTTGCGGCGCGGCACCTCGCCCCAGATCTCGCACCGGGTCTCGGGATAGCGGGCCCGGTGGGCGACCGCTCTGGGGACGCGTCGGCGTTGCAGGCCCAGCCGCCTCAGCAGGCGTTCCTCCGCGGCCTCCTCGTTCAGTCCCCACAGGCTGGCCGGTTCCAGGACGGCGGTGGCCGGGAGCAGTGGCCGGTTGGTGAGGTTGACGGCGGCGAACCGGTCGGCGTGGGCCGCGACGAATCCGCGCAGGGCGTCGTTCCACTCGCCCGCGGGACGGGGGCCCAGTTCGAAGAACCAGTCGTCCAGCACGAGCAGGACGGGGCCGGAGGACAGCAGCAGGTCGCCGAGCGAGTCCTCCAGCGGGGTCTCGCGCGGCGGGTCCCAGCGTTGGAGTGTGGCCTGGTGTCCGTGGCTCTCCAGGCACTGGGCGATCCATGTCGCCCATGAGCGGTGGTAGCCCGGGAAGACCACCAGGACGCGCTCGGACGCCGAGGCGCCATCGCTGTCCGGCCGCTGCTGTTCCGCCATCACACGCTCCCTGTTCCCGCGTCCGCCGCACTCTCGCGCCACACGCTAACGCAAAGCGGTCATTCGCCCACGCAGCGTCACAGTCCGCAATGGGTCGGCACGCCGAGACCGGCGTGATGCCTACCCATCTCGTGGACGAACTCCCTTCCAGCAGTGGTCAGTTCATCGGATTCCCGGAGCAGGGACAAGGCTTGCCCGACGTCTTCCCTGAACCCCGCGAACCGCTCGTCGGCCCGGCTCCGCCAGGCGGCGGGCGCGGCCGGTTCGTTCCGTACCCGCCACCACAGATCGGTGAGCGCGAGATGCGCGTAGGCGCCCTGGAGCACTGCCGGGACGGGCCGTGGATCATGGCGCCAGCCCACCCGGTGCGTGGCGGGGCCGCCGCGTCGGCACAGCGGGACGAGCTCGTCGAGCACGGCCAGCTTGGTGTGGTGGGTCTCGTGCACCAGGGTCTCCGCCAGCTCCCAGGCCTGTGCGGGCAGCTGGCTGAGGGCAGCGCCGGGAGCGGCCCGCAGCGTGGCTCCCACCGGCGCGGCTCCCCGGGGCACCGCGGTGGCCAGCGGCACCACGGCCCGCAGCACGGTGCCCGGCTCGGCGGCCCGCCCCGGATCGACCGCCGCCAGCAGCTCACGGGCCTCGCCCCACCGGCGGACCCACAGCCGGCGGGGGCAGTCGGGACGCTCGGCCGCGCGCAGGGCCCGCGGTCCGATGCCGAGCGGCGGCACCCGGTACGGGTCGAGGTCGTCGAGAATCACCACGCTGCCGGGCAGGGTGCGCAGCGCGGACCAGCCGGGGCCGCTGCCGATCCCGCGCGGAGCGCCGACGACCGGACGGGCCACCGGGCTCTGCAGCACGACGCCGCTGTGCCCCTCGGCGTCCCTGATGTGGACGAGCCCGGCCCCGGCGCTGAGGCGGACGCTGCCGGAGGGGCAGCGCAGGACACCGAGGCCGGGCAGGGCCAGGGTCCCCGACGGCACCGGCAGCGTGCCGCCGACCTCCCGGCCTGCGCGGACGGCGGCCGCGAGCGCCACGCCTCCCAGATGGGCCAGGTGCCGGTCGAAGGCGGCGCCCGCCGGTGTGGCGAGCGCCTCGACGAGCCATGCGCCGGTGAGCGGGTAGTCGAGGACGTCACGGGCCGCGAGCGGGTCGGTCTGCTCGGCCCGCACCAGCAGGGCCCAGTCCTCCTCGAAGCGGCGCCGCACCGCGGCGGGCAGCAGCCGGCTCTGCTGTTCGACCCGGACGAGAAGGGACTTCACGAGCAGCATGCGACGCGCGTGGAGTGCGGCACGCAGTGCCGCCGTCCCCGCGAGGGTGGGCCGGGTCCTCGCGAGCGATGCGAAGACCTCGGAGGGGACCGCTGTCCCGGTCATCCTCCGGTGCCCCCGCGCCGGTCCTTGTCGGCAAGGCCGACCGAAAACGTACGTTCACCGGGCCCGGAGCGGGTCACCTCGGGGTCCGTGTCGCCGTACCACATCTCCCGGAACGCGGCGGAGGTCCGCAGCACGCGGCCGACGGCCGCGATGAGGCCCGGGTCGTCCATGGCACGCAAGGTCCGCAGGTCGACGTCGGTGAGGTCGGGCAGGAAGGCGCCCCGCGCATCCTCAGCACCGGGGCCGGCTGCCCGTTTCCTCTGGTCCCCCACCCTCGGCTCCTCCCTGCCTCGGCCCACCCCCGCGCGGCCGCAGTGGCTGCCCACTTCTTCCCGACAGGCCGGAACCAGAAACCCGGCCCAGATCAACTCCGGTCATGCTCGGCCCAGTTGCTCCACTCCTCGGTCCACGGCCACCACGGCGGCGCCCACGCCTGCCACTCCGTCTCCGACATGCCCCGGCCGCGAGCGGCGGGAGCCAGGTCCTCCTCGGGATGCTCGTCCCTGCGGCGGGCCAGTTCCACATCGGCCCAGTCCACTTCCCGCAACGCCCCCACCAGCCGCTGCCACTGCTCCCGGGCCGCCTGGCAGGCCGCCCGGCCGGCGCTGGAGCGGCCCATGAGCGTCAGCACCGCCCCGCACCCGTACCGGGCCCGGGCGGCGGTGACCGACCCGGGATCGGCGCCGTGGGCGAGACGGGCCTCGCGCTCGGCGTTCTCGTACGCCTGGAGCGCCTCGACCAGCACCGGCGCCCCGGCGCGGTACCAGCCTTCGAGGCGGACCCGGCCCAGCTGGAGCCAGGCCTCGGCCCGCACCCCGGCGTCGGCCGCGACGCGTACCGCCTGGCCGAGGAGGTGGCGGCTCTCGAACAGGTCCGGCAGGAAGCCGAGATGGCGAAAGCGCTGGGCCAGTGCGCCGGCCACCAGGGCCTGGAGCCGGCCACGCTGCGCGGAGCGGGCGGGAAGGGCCTTCAGCGCCTCGCGCAGGACGTTCTCCGCACGGTCCACGAGCCCCTCGCCGTCGTCCCGTGAGGCGCGCCGCAGCAGCGATTCCCCCCAGGCGACGAGGAGTTCGACGCGTCGGGGGCCGTCGGCGGGGGCGAGCAGCGCGGCCTTCTCGTACACCTCGTCCGCCTCCCCCGGCGCGCCCGTCGCGTCGAGGAACGCGGCGCGCGCCGCATAGCAGGGCTGGAGCAGGCCGGGGTCGTCGGCCGCGGCCCGCTCGGCCCGCAGCAGGGTGTCCCGGGTCTCGGCGTCGTCGGCCCCGGCGGCGCGCAGCGCCCGCACCAGATCGAGCAGGGCCGGGCTGCGCACGGCGGCGGGGGCACCCTCGCGGTCCAGCAGGGCGCACGCCTGACGCAGTTCGGGTACCGCCTCGCCGGGCCGCCGCAGGTCGAGCAGGAGGCGTCCGCGGCGCAGCAGGCGGGAGCGGTGGGCGGTGGGCGGCCAGGACGCGGGCACGGGCTCGTCCGGTGACGCCGCCCGGCGGGCCGCCGCGGGCCAGGGCGGCAGGCCGGGGGCCAGCACGTCGAGTGCCGCGGACAGCTGCTCGGGCTCGCCGGTCAGCTGCCACAACTCATGCCTGGAGGCGGCCAGTTCCAGGGCCGACTCGGCCTGCTCGGCGCTGTCGTCGGGTGCCGCGCCGTGGGCCGCGGCGAGTGCGGCCACGGCGTCCCGCAGCAGCTCCGCCCTCCGCTCCCCCACCCGCCCCGCGACGGTCCCCGCCTCGGCGCGCAGGACCCGGGCGAGGACGAGCCGGGCCCGTACGGCCCGTACGCCCTCCTCGGCCGGTGCGGGGGTGCGGACCGCGGCCTCGGCCTGTTCCCTGGCCCGGTGCAGGACCGCCGGGTCGCCGAGCGTGCGCCACTGGCCGAGCAGCCGCGCCGCCTCTTCGAGCGGCTCGGGGGTCACCAGGTCGGGCTGGTAGAAGCGCAGGACGCGGGCCGGGATGCTGGCGAACAGCTCGGCCGCGACGCTGCTCCGGGCGTCCGGGGGCCCGCCGTCGTCGAGGACCGGGGTGGCGGGGGCCGGGTCGTGGTCGGCGAGCTGGGCGGCGGCGAGGGCGGCGAAGTTGCGGGTGCCCTTGCCGAAGTGGCGTTCCACGTAGGCGGAGCAGTGTTTGAGGACCAGCCCGGCGGTCTCCTGTTCCAGGTCGCCCAGGAGCAGTTCCTGGACGCGTCCCGGGTAGGCGAAGCAGGGCTGGTCGTCGGGGCCGGGCAGGCGGCGCAGCAGGCCGCCGAGCAGCACCTCGGCCAGTTCCATGGGGCCGGTGTCGGGGAGCATGACCCGCTGGACGATCTGCATCACCGGCAGGGTGAGGGGGGCCGCGGCGAGGTAGACGGCGAGGCGGAGGGCGCCGGGTGAGGCGCTCGCCCGGAAGGCGCGCAGGAGTTCGTCGTCGGTGCGCCGCACGGGCACCGGTCCGGCGGCCGGTCGTACCGCGTCGGGGGTGGTCCAGGCCGCCCAGGCGCGCTCGCTGGTGGGGCCGGTGCCGGACAGCAGCCGGGCCCAGGTCGCGAAGGCCGCGGGGGTCGGCTGCAGCACCGGGACGGGGCGGGCGTACCCGGCCGGTTCGTCCCAGGGGTCCTCGTCGGGCTCGAAGGCGAGACGGCCGCCGAGTTCGGCGGGCCGGCGCAGCACTCCGGGTTCGGCGGGCAGCGCGGTACGGCCCCACAGCCGGGGCGGCAGCGGCTGGACCACGGCGAGCGGGGAGGTGCGGGGCCAGCGGTGCAGCAGCCGCTGTGCGCCGCCGCGCTGCCACAGGGGGCCCACGCAGTCGCTGATCACCAGGGTGAGGCGGCGGCCGGTGGGGTCGTGGAGTTCGTCGGCGCCGCGCAGCCGGGTGTGCCGGCCCGGGCCCGCGGTGGTGCCGACGAGGGGGGTGCCGGAGCCGTCGTCGTAGAGCTGGTGGACCTGTACGGAGGCGAAGGCGCCGGACTGCTGGCAGGCCTGCCGCAGTTCCTCGACCATCTGGCCCCATACGGACATGGCGGGGCCGGTGTCCATCAGGAGCTGGATGTCGCAGCGGTGGCGGCGGTCGGCGCGCAGCAGGGGTACCAGTACGCCGGCGGCGGCCGCGTGTTCGGCGGTCGCCTCCTCGTCGATCCGCTCGTCCTGCGCGGTCGTGGTGGCCACCCGGTAGCGGCCCAGGGCGCGCAGGGCCTTCTCCAGGCCGAGGAGTCCGGGCAGCGCGGTGGCCGCGGGGGCGCGCACCGGGAAGGCGGGCTGGCCGCCGCCGGTCCGCGGACGCGGGCCGGGGTGCGCCGCGTGCAGGGGTACGGCGCCGGGGCGGGCATCCGGTGCGGTTCCGGGGCGGTCGGGCGCGCCGGGGCCGACGGGCGGTCGCACCGGCGTGCCCGGTCCCGGCGGTTCCTGGGCGGCCGGGGGGAGCGGCGGCCCGCCGGGGGCGGCGCGGGGCGAGCCCTGGTCCAGCCACCGGGCCAGCCACACCGCGTCCGCCACGTCCTCCGCGGAGAGGTCGAGGCCGGCGCGGCGCAGTCGGGCGATCAGTTCGTCCAGATGCCCCTCCTGCATCCGGTCATCACCTCGAACGGTCGAGCGGCTGCATGAGCATGTCCGCGATCCGCTCCCGGGTGAGGCGTTCCGCGTGCGGGGTGTGCTGGGTGAGGAAGAGGGCGTTGAGGAGCTGGTCCGCGGCCACCACCTCGCCCGGGTCGCGGGCGAGGAACCGGGCGATCAGGTCCCGGCCCGCGGCGGCGCCCTCGGCGCCGAGGTGCGCCTCGACCATGGCGGTGAGCTGCTCCTCGCCGGGCGGCTCCAGTTCCAGCTGGACGCACCTGCGCAACAGGGGCGCGGGGAAGTCGCGTTCGCCGTTGGAGGTCAGCACGATCACCGGGAAGGCGGCGCAGGCGATGCGTCCGCCGTGCACGGACACCCGCTCGCCGTCGTCGGTGAGGACGTCGACGACGGGTTCGCGGTCGGCGAGGCGCTCCAGCTCGGGAATGCCGAACTCGCCTTCCTCCAGCGTGTTCAGGAGGTCGTTGGGCAGGTCGAGGTCGCTCTTGTCCAGCTCGTCGATGAGCAGGACGCGGGGCCGCTCGGCGGGCAGCAGCGCGGTGCCGAGCGGGCCGAGCCGGATGTACGACCCGATGCCGGAGGCGGCCGCCGCGGGGCTTCCGGCGTTCCGATCGCCCTGGGCGCGCTCCAGTTGGACGTCCTGGAGGCGGCCGATGGCGTCGTAGCGGTAGAGGCCGTCCTGGAGGGCGGTCCGGCTGACGATCGGCCAGCGCAGCACCCGGCCCAGGCCCAGTTCGTGGGCGATCGCGTAGGCGAGGGTGGACTTGCCGGTGCCGGGGTTGCCGGTGACGAGGAGCGGACGGCGCAGATAGAGGGCCGCGTTGACGGCGTCGACCTCGGCGGCGCGGGGGGCGTAGTTCTCCACGAGCCGGCGTTGCACTCCGAGCCGGCGGGCGCTGCTGGGGTCTTCCGGGCCGGCCTCGGCGCCGTCGCGCGCCGCCGCGAAGTCCCGCCAGGGCGGGGGCGCGGGTAACTGCCGCAGTCCGTCGTGCGGTTGACCCGCACCGCGGTAGATCCGCCAGTCGTTCACCATGGGCTCCTCCCGGCTCTGGTGATCATGCAGCGGGCCCGGCCGTCCGCCGCCACGTTACCGCCCGGCGGCCGGGCCTGCCGAGGTTCCGGCGTGTCGAATAGCGCTGACGATGGATCAACCCCCTTGTCCGAAAGGTGAGTTGACGTGCGGATCGGCGGGTGGGCGGACACGGGCTCAGAGCTCGGGTCCGGCCAGGGCCGGGGGTTGCATCGGTTCCGTTCCATGGCGTGGTCGGTCGGGCGGGTCCAGGAGCAAGGCGATCCTGCCCTTGAGGCCTTGCGTCTCGGCGGTGTCGGGGTCGGACAGGCGGATGCGCAGTTCGCGTACCTGGCGGGCGAGGCGGTCCGCCCGGCCCGCCAGCTCCAGCAGCCGGGCGGCCTGCGCGTGGAACGCCGCGCACTCGTCGGGCCGGTGGGCGTCCCGGCGCCACACCGCGACGCTGTGCCCGGCGAGCAGCGCGCGTCCCATGGCCTCGTGGCCGTCGCCGCTGCCCACGGGACCGCAGTGCACGGGCACGCACGCGTCGTCCGCTCCGCCGAGCCGGCCGTACACGGCCAGCGCGCCCTCCCGGCGCACACCGGGCGCATGCCCGTCCGCCGGCGCCTCGGCACGCAGCGGCACCGCGGTCAGCGGGCCGCGGGTCACGCCCTTCTGGCGGCGGCGCCATTCGGGGCTGGGCGGCCGGGTGTTGCGGTGCTGGGCGCGCAGGACGACGGTTCTGCGCAGGCCGATGGGCATGGCGTGCTCGTCGAGCGCGTCGGAGTCGTCGTCCCCCGTGCCGTGCGGGGTGAGCTGCCACTCGTCGACCGGCAGGTCGAACAGGCGGCGCGGCAGGAACACCTCGACGGCGGCGAGGTGTTCGTCGTGGTCGCCGAGGCTGAGCGCCTTCGCCAGGGGACCCCGTACGGACTCCTCCAGCTTCCCGAGCGGCACCCCGACGTCGTCGCCGTCCACGGGGGTGACGACCTGTCCGTCGTAGAGGAGCTGGACGCTCCACGGATAGCGGTCGCCGTACTGCACGTCGCCGATCCGCACGAGGACGTCGACGCGGGTCGACGGTGCCGCCGCGTCGGGGACGGCGGCGGTTCCGGCGAACGCGGGGGCCGTGCGGGAGGCCCCGCCGAGGTCCGCGAGGAGGGTGCGGATCGCCTCGCCGACCGGCCAGTAGGCGTGCCGCTCGGCCTGTTCGGTGAGCCACGCGGCGAACGCCCGCAGCAGCCGCGGGTCCTGTCCCGCGGCCCGCCGGGCCACGTGCGCCGCGTACAGCAGTACGGCGTCCAGTTCGACGTCGGCGTTGCCGCGGCTGCCGCTGCGGTCGCGCAGGCCGTGCAGCAGTCCGACGCCCTCCCGCCAGGTCCGCGGGTCGTGCACGAGCAGCGGCGGGGTGTCCTCGCCGGTCACCGCGGCCTTGACCTGAGCGACCAGGTCGACGACGGGGCCGGGGCCGGTGGGCGGGCGCAGTTCCGCGAAGTATCCGTAGAGGCGGACCCGCAGTTCGGGGTCGAGGCCCGGGGCCCCCGAGCGGTGCAGATCGGCCTGGGCCGTGGTCCAGGCGGTCGCCGGTGAGTCGGTGAAGTGCCGGAGGTGGTGCAGGTCGTGCTCGCGGATCACGGTGTGCAGGACGTCGCCGCCGTCGCTGTCGAACAGTTCGCGCAGGGCGGTGACCGGGACCGCGGCCCCCTCGTTCTCCCCGCGTCCCTTGTTCATGCCGATGACGGCACCGGACCGCCGGTCGAGCACCGGCCCGCCCGACAGGCCGCCCACCGGCAGGGCACCGCTGAGCAGCAGCGCCTTGCCGTCCACCCCGCTGATCCGGCCGGTGCCGTAGCGGACGCTGAGATCGCCGGTCTCCAGCGACCAGCCGTGCAGACTGACGCTCGCGTGCAGCGCCGGGGCCCGGTCGCTGAGCCACACGCACCGCGCGTCGTCGGCGTCCCGCACCCTGACCAGGGCGATGTCCGGGAACTTCCAGGAGCCACGGCCGCGGCCGAGCGCCTCATGACCGGGCTTGGCGAGGATGACCTGGCCGGTGGTGGTGCCGCCCTGCCAGCTGACACCGACCGGGCCGCCCGCTCGCATCACGGCCGCTCCCCCCTCCCCCACGACATGCGCACAGGTCAGCAGCCAACCTGGTGCGACGAAGAAACCACTGCCCCAGTAGTCGTCACCGTCAGGTGCATACCCGTCACCACCCGCCACGATTCGCGCGAGCGCGGGGCGCACCATCGCTTCGAGGGAGCTCAAGGGCTCCCCGAAGGAGGTCATTCGCCGGGGAGGGGCGAGGGTCCGGGGGTGCCGCCGCCCCCTTGCCCCGGGTCCTGCCCGGTGCCGTCGCGGGCGGGTTCCGTCCAGGTCAGCTGCACCGTCAGCGAGGTCTGTCCGCCCGCTCCCGCGATGGCGCTCACGACCCGGCCGGCCTGCGCCGACAGTTCGATGCCGAAGCTGACGGACACCTCCACGGGTGCGGTGGTCTCCAGCCCGGCGCGCAGGGAGCGCACGACGCCGCCGACCGTGCCGGCGAGGCCGCCCGCGAGCGAGGAGATCCGCTCTCCCGCGCCGGTGTCCCGGTAACCGCCCCCGTGCGACGCGGCACCGTCCGCCGCGCCGATCCTGGCCCATACGACGGTTCCGTCGTCGAGCCTTATCCGTTCGATCCCTCCGCCCACGACTCCCCCGTCCGTTGACTTCCGGCTCCCCCGCATCGAGGGAAGCATCCCCACCGCGATGGGAGGAGAAGGCTAACTCCCTGTGAAGTGGAGTGCGAGAGGGCCCAGTTGGGCGATTTCCGCCGGTGGCCGGGGGGCTCCTACTCGTCGTCCTCGTCGTCCAGCCGCGCCAGCCAGGTGGCGAGCCGCTCGACCGGCACCTCGAAGTCCGGGTTGAGGTCCACGAACGTCCGCAGCTGCTCGGCGAGCCACTCGAAGGTGACTTCTTCCTCGCCGCGCCGCTTCTCCAGTTCCTCGATGCCGCGGTCGGTGAAGTACATGGGGTTCTCCTGCGTACGTCCGTGTTCTGAGTGTCGTGTGGGTGCCGGTTCCGGAGTTCCGGGGCCGGGCTCCCGGGCTCCGGGCTCCGGGCTCCGGGCTCCGGGCTCCGGGCTCCGGGCTCCGGGTACCGGGTACCGGGTTCCCGGTCCTGCGTCTCGGTCTCGGGTTCCGTTTCTCGAGCTCGGGTCCGTTTCCCGGTCTCCGGTTCCGTGGACAGCCTATGCAAGCCGCGGGGGCGGGGGCGGCTGGCCCGCGCCCTGCCCGCGCGCGGGCGCCGGTATGTCGCGTCGGTCGTGTGTGCGCGGGTCGTGTGCGTGCGGGCGCGCGGGCGCGTACGCCGACCGCGCGGGCGGTTCGGCTGTCAGTCGCGGGGGTGGCTCAGGTCGTACGCCAGCCCCAGCGCCCCGTGTGCCAGCAGCAGGGCCCCCGCCGTGATCCAGCCGCCGCTGCGGCGTCGTAGGCCGAAGGCGGTGAGCGGGAGGCCGGCGGCCACCTGGGCGAGGGCCAGGGCGCGGGCCCTCGGGTCGCCGGACCAGGGGAGCCAGCGGGCCAGGTCGCGGCCCGCGACGACTTCGAGCTCGCCGCGGACCGTCTCGCGCCAGCCCTCCCACTCGACGGCGCGGGCGTCCGGCTGGACGCGGGCGACCTCGCGGAGGCGGTCGGCGGGTTCGCCGGGGGCGAGGCCGGTGGGCAGGGTGAGGCCCGCGCGTGTGAGGACCGCGAGCAGGCCGGTCAGGCGGGCACGCGCGTCGGCGACGGAGTCCGGTTTCGTCAGCTCGTCCAGGGACTGCACGTCCAGGACCGGGTCGAGGCCGAGCCGGGCGGCGAAGGTGCGCATCGCCTCGTCCTCGCCGGCCGGGGTGCCGTTGGCGAGCCAGACGTAGCCGACGGGGCGGCGGAAGCCGGACGCGAGGGTGTAGCCGCTGCGCTCGGTGTCCCACCACAGGGCGAGGACCGGCCAGGGGGCGCCGACGGCGAGGGCGGTGGCCCAGCCGGTGAGGACGCGGTCGACCGGTTCGCCGCCGTCGCGCCAGGGCTTGCCCTCGGGGACGAGGAGGCTCCAGTCCCGGCCCGCGCTCGTGAGCAGCATGCGCTCGCGCAGCAGCCGGGCGGCGGGGGCGACGGCCTCGGGCTCCGCGCGGCAGAGGAGCAGGGCGCCGGGCGCGGTGGCGGGAGCAGCGGGTTCCGTCGGCATGGTCACACGCTAGGCGGATTCATACGTTTTAGGCACTTTTGCAGGGCTGGACGTCCCCAGAACGGGTGTCTTGACTTTCGGCATCCGCGATATATCGTGAATAGCGGAATACGCGATATGGCGCGTGTGGTGCGGTGTTGCGTGTCGTCGTCACGGGGAGGTCTGTGCCATGTCCGAGTGGTCCGTCGCAGAGCCGAGGAAGCTCGCGTTCGACGAGCCGGTGCGCGAGCTCCATGTGCGCATCGTCAACGGAACGGTGAACGTCGTGGGGACGGACGAAGGTTCCGCCCGCCTGGAGGTCTCCGAGCTGGAGGGCCCGCCCCTGGTCGTGCACCAGGAGGGCGGCACCCTGACGGTCGCCTACGACGACCTGCCCTGGAAGGGCTTCCTCAAGTGGCTCGACCGCAAGGGCTGGCGGCGCAGCGCCGTCGTCTCCCTGGCCGTGCCGGCCGACACCCGCGTCGAGGTCGGGGTGGTGGGCGCCGGGGCCGTCGTCTCGGGCATCCGAGGACCGTCGTCGGTGAAGGGGGTCACGGGCGACGCGACCCTGGTCGGCCTCTCCGGCCCGGTCCGTGCCGACACCGTCTCCGGGAATCTGGAGGCCCAGGCCGTCACCGGCGACCTCCGCTTCAACTCCGTCTCCGGCGACCTCACGGTCGTCGAGGGGTCGGGCTCCTCCGTGAAGGCCGACTCGGTCAGCGGCTCCATGATCGTGGACCTCGATCCGAACGGCCCCACCGACGTCCGGCTGACCAGCGTCTCGGGCGAGATCGCCATCAGGCTGCCGCAGCCCGCCGACGCCGAGGTGGAGGCCAACACCGCCAGCGGCACCATCTCCAACGCCTTCGACGGCCTCAGGGTCCACGGCCAGTGGGGCGCCCACAAGGTCACCGGCCGCCTCGGCGCCGGCACCGGCAAGCTCCGCGCGACCACGGTCTCCGGCTCGATCGCCCTCCTGCACCGGCCACCCCGCGAGGACGAGGACGCAGACGGCGGCTGGGAGGAGGACGGCGGCTTCGACGGCCCCGCGGAACATCGCGTGGAGCGGGTGACGGAGGACGGCGCCGGGGGCCACACGGATCACCGCGTCGAGCATGTCGTGGTGGACGCCGAGCCGGAGGCCGGTGAACCGGGACCCTCCGTCGCCGACCCGATGGACGGCCCGAAGAGCGACTCGGGGGACAATTCCGTCTCCGGCCCGGGTGGCGCCCCGCAGGACCCGGACGCCACCGACGTCACCGACACCACCCCGGCCGACGGCACGACCGACAAGAAGGTGCTCTGACATGCCCCCCGTCTTCGCCCACGGCCGCCTCCGCCTCTACCTCCTGAAGCTGCTCGACGAGGCCCCGCGACACGGCTACGAGGTGATACGGCTGCTGGAGGAGCGCTTCCAGGGGCTGTACGCGCCCTCGGCCGGCACCGTCTACCCGCGGCTGGCCAAGCTGGAGGCCGAGGGCCTGGTCACGCACACCACCGAGGGCGGCCGCAAGGTGTACGCCATCACGGACGCGGGCCGCGCCGAACTGGCCGACCGCAGCGGGGAACTGGCCGACCTGGAGCTGGAGATCAGGGAGTCGGTGGCGGAGCTCGCCGCCGAGATCCGGGCCGATGTGCGGGGCGCTGCGGGTGATCTGCGGCGCGAGATGCGGGCCGCCGCCTCCGAGGCCCGCCGCGGCGGTGGTACCGGCCGCGGACAGGACGGCCCCCTCGGGGACTTCGCGGAGTACGCGGACCACGAGTCGTGGCGCGCGGCCAAGGAGGAGATGCGCCGCGTCAAGCAGGAGTGGAAGGAGCAGGCCCGGCGCGCCAAGGACGAGAGCAGGCGGGCCCGCGAGGAGGCCCAGCGGGCCCGGCGACAGGCCAAGGAGGCCCAGGAGCGGGCCCGGGAGCAGGCGCAGGAGGAGGTGCAGCGGATCGCCCGGCGGGTCCAGGAGCAGGTGCAGGACCACTTCGCGCGGGGCGACTGGCCCACGGGCGTGCGCGAGGGCCTGACCGAACTGGCCAAGGAGTTCGGCGAGTTCGGGAAGGACTTCGGCAAGGAGTTCGGGAAGGACTTCGGGTTCGGGCGGGGCAACGCCCACAAGTCGGCGCCGGCGCCCGAGCACTCCCCCGAGTACTCCCGGACACCGGAGGACTTTCCCGCCGACTACGAGCCGTCCTGGGCCCACGAGTCCGGCACCGGCGACCCGGCCCGCGACCTGGACCGTCTCCTGGACCGCTTCCGCGACGACATCCGCGACGCGGCCCGCGACCATGGCGTCACCGCGGACCAACTCCGCGACGCCCGCCGCCATCTGTCCACGGCGGCGGCCCACATCGGGGCGCTGCTGAGGACACCGAAAAGCTGACCGAGCAGGGCTCGGCGGCCCACGGCACCTCACGGCTCACGGCTCACGGCTCACGGCTCACGGCAGCCCACGGCTTACGGCGGCCCACAGCCCAGGCGCCCCACAGCTCAGCCCGCCTTGGCCGCTCCCCCGCCGTAGAGGACACGGGTCACCGACTCGTACGTCACCCCGTGGTCGGCGAGCACCTCGCCGGCCACGCCGGGGCGGGCGGTGAGGGCCAGGAGGATGTGCTCGTCGCCGATGTGCCGGTCCCGGCGGGAGACCGCGTTGCGCAGGGCGAGTTCGAGGACGCCCTTGGCGTCCCGGCTGAAGGAGCGGTGTCCGGACCACCAGCCCTTGTCGTTGCGGTCCCCGGACATCGCGCCGACGCCGTGCACCTCCTCCACCCGGGCGACGATCGCGGCGACGTCGATGCCCAGTCCCGCCAGGGCGTCGGCCTCGGCCCGGGACAGACCGGCCCGTCGGCGTGCGGCGGCGAGATCCTGTCGTACGGACTCCTTCCGGTCGGTGAGCCCGAGTGCGGCCAGCGCGAAGGACGCGCGGCTCGCCTCGCGATCGAGTACCGCGAGCAGCAGGTGCTCGGAGTCGACGGTCGACGTCCCCGTCCGCTCGGCCTGCTCCACCGCGCCGGTCACCACGGCCCGCGCATCCTTCGTGAACCGCTCGAACATCAATGCCTCCCGTACTTCTTGTGCACGGCCTGCCTGGTCACCCCGAGTTCCGCGGCGATCTCCTGCCACGACCAGCCCTGGTTGCGAGCGCTGCGCACCTGCACCGACTCCAGTTGCTCCAGCAGGCGGCGCAGCGCGGCGACGGCCCGCAGGCCGACCCGGGGGTCGCGGTCACCCGCCCGCTCGGCGAGATCCGTTGCTTCGGTCATGCCGTCAACCTACGTTGACATGCGGTCGACGTCAACCAAAGTTGACAAGCGTGGTACGGAAAAGGCGGGCCCGGACATCCGGACCCGCCCGTCAACCGACCGCCGGTGACTCAGGAGTTCGTCAGCACGATCTTCCCGAACTGCTCCCCCGACGCCAGCCGCTCGAAGCCCTCCCGGGCCCGGTCCAGCGGAAGCTCCTCGTCGATGACCGGGCGGACCCCGGCGGCGGCGCAGAAGGACAGCAGGTCCTCCAGCTCGTCCTTGGTGCCCATCGTCGAACCCACGACCTTGAGCTCCAGGAAGAAGATCCGGGTCAGCTCGGCGTGCGAGGGGCGGTCGCCGCTGGTGGCACCGGAGATGACGAGCGTGCCGCCCGGCTTCAGCGACTTCACCGAGTGCGACCAGGTGGCGGCGCCCACCGTCTCGATGACGGCGTCGACCCGCTGCGGCAGCCGCGCGCCGGACTCCAGCGCCTCCACGGCCCCCAGCTCGACGGCCCGCTTGCGCTTGGCCTCGTCCCGGCTGGTGGCGAAGACCCGCAGCCCGGCCGCCTTGCCGAGCACGATCGCGGCCGTGGCGACACCGCCGCCGGCGCCCTGCACGAGGACCGAGTCGCCGGGCCGTACCCCGGCGTTGGTGAAGAGCATCCGGTACGCCGTCAGCCACGCGGTGGGCAGACAGGCCGCCTCCGCGAAGGAGAGCTCCTTGGGCTTGGGCAGGACGTTCCAGGTGGGCACGGCGACCTGCTCGGCGAAGGTGCCCTGATAGCGCTCGGTGAGGATGGAGCGCGGCTCCTTGGGGCCCACGCCGTGACCGCTCTGGCCGATGACGGAGTGCAGGACGACCTCGTTGCCGTCCTCGTCGACACCGGCCGCGTCGCAGCCGAGGATCATCGGCAGCTTGTCCTCGGACAGGCCGACGCCCTTGAGGGACCAGAGGTCGTGGTGGTTGAGGGAAGCGGCCTTGACGTTGACGACGCTCCAGCCTGGGCGGGCCTCGGGAGCCGGACGCTCCCCCAACTCGAGGCCGCTGAGCGGCTGGTCACGGTCGATGCGGGCGGCGTAGGCAGCGAACATGATGTTGACGATAGGTTCCCCGGCCGTCCGAGGGAACCGGAGGGCCCTGTGACACACGCCCTCTTGCCACGGGCGCCGTCACCACCCGGACAGCCCCGCCGGCAGGTAAAAAGCGGCCCCGCCCGGCACGAAGCCGAACGGGGCCACCCCATGCCCACTCACCTCAGCGGCGAGCCACACCCTCCGCGCGAGCCGCCGCGGCCACGGCCGCGGTCACGGCCGGCGCGACCCGCTCGTCGAACGGCGACGGGATGACGTAGTCGGCGGCCAGGTCGTCGCCGACCACCGAGGCCAGCGCCTCCGCAGCCGCGATCTTCATGCCCTCGGTGATGCGGGAGGCCCGCACCTGGAGCGCGCCGGCGAAGATGCCGGGGAACGCGAGGACGTTGTTGATCTGGTTCGGGAAGTCGGACCGGCCCGTGGCCACGACCGCCGCGTACTTGTGCGCGACGTCCGGGTGCACCTCGGGGTTCGGGTTGGCCATGGCGAAGACGAAGGCGCCCTCCGCCATCGACGCCACCGCTTCCTCGGCGACCGTGCCGCCGGAGACGCCGATGAAGACGTCGGCGCCGGCCAGGGCGTCCTCGAGGGAACCGGTCAGCCCGGCCTTGTTGGTGAAGGAGGCGACCTCACGCTTGACGTCCGTCAGGTCCGCACGGCCTGCCGAGATGACGCCCTTGCGGTCGGCGAGCGCCACGTCGCCGATGCCGGCCTCGACCAGCATCTTGGCGATGGCGACCCCGGCCGCGCCGGCGCCCGAGATGACCGCACGGAGCTGACCGATCTCCCGCCCGCTCAGCCGCGCCGCATTGCGCAGGGCCGCCAGCGTGACCACGGCCGTGCCGTGCTGGTCGTCGTGGAAGATCGGGATGTCGAGACGCTCCTGGAGGCGCTTCTCGATCTCGAAGCACCGCGGCGCCGAGATGTCCTCCAGGTTGACCCCGCCGAAGGAGGGGGCGAGGCGGACCACGGTCTCGACGATCTCGTCGACGCCCGTGCAGTCCAGCGCGATCGGCACCGCGTCCACGCCGCCGAACTGCTTGAAGAGGATGGCCTTGCCTTCCATGACCGGAAGGGAGGCCTCGGGCCCGATGTCACCGAGTCCGAGGACCGCCGTGCCGTCGGTCACGACGGCGACGACGGACGACTTCCACGTGTAGTCGTGGACGAGCTCGGGCTGCTCGGCGATGGCGCTGCACACTTTCGCCACGCCGGGCGTGTACGCGAGGGACAGGTCGTCCTTGTCGCGGATCGGCACGGTGGCCTGCACTGCCATCTTGCCGCCGCGGTGCAGCGCGAACGCGGGGTCGAAGGAATCGAGGGGCTCCGCCCCGCCGTCCTGGCCCGTATCGCTGTCGCTGCGAGGATTGACGATCTCCGCTGCCACTGGTTCTACCCCTTAGATATTCATGGTTTGAGGGTGGCCACTCCTGGTTGAGAAGTGGGCGGGCACCGCGTACGGCCCTGTGTCGGTGATGCGTACGGGCCGTGCACGACGGGCGCGCCGCACACGCGCCCTGAGCCCCGGATGAGGGGTGTAAAGAACCTTCTTACCCGACGGACGGCACCTGCGACGAGTCCAATACGTGCAAGGTCACATGACGGACCCCGCACACCACATATCGGTGACATGAATCATGAACAAATATGTGGACACGTCCTCGACACCCCCTTGACAGCGGGTCGAGCGGCCGTACGGGCCAGGAGGTCGGCGCTCACATCGTGAGATGCGCCGAAGATCCTCCGGCTGGAAGGATGGATTCCCGCAAGAGGTGCGGCCTTGATGTCCGGCCTGATGCGGTTCGGGGGTCACCCGTTATCCGATTTTGACATGGCTGGCCCCCTGAATCGCACAGTCCGAATGGCAAGATGCCGTAATCACACGAGGTCGCGGCACTCGAAGGCGTGTGCTCTCGTCGACCTAGGAAACCAAGGCCACTGCCGACCCCATCGGCAGAAGCCCGCCCCATCGGCAACTCCACCCATCCGCCGGAGGAACCCACCATGACCGCAAGCTCCACCCGTCGTACGACCGCCGCCCGCTCCCGGCTCGCAGCGGTCGGCTCGATCGCGGTCGCAGGCGCCCTGCTTCTCACCGGCTGCGGTGACCAGACGAACGACAGCGGCAACGACAGCACGAAGGAGAGCGCGTCCTCCAGCAAGGCGCCGCTCTTCGACAAGCTGCCCGCGGCCATCCAGAAGGCCGGCGTTCTCAAGGCCGGCACCAACGCCGAGTACGCGCCCATGGAGTACCAGGAGGGCGGCAAGATCGTCGGTGTCGACATCGACATCGCCAACGCCCTGGGCGAGAAGCTGGGCGTGGAGTTCAAGTTCACCTCCGGCTCCTTCGACGGCCTGATCACCGCCCTGAACTCGGGCCGCTACGACCTCGCGATGTCGTCCATGACGGACACCAAGCAGCGTCAGGAGGGCCTGGACGACAAGGGCAAGAAGCTCGGCCCGGGTGTCGACTTCGTCGACTACTTCAAGGCCGGCACCGCCGTCTACGTCGCCAAGGGCAACCCGAAGGGCATCAAGTCCATCGAGGACCTCTGCGGCCAGACCGCCGCCGTGCAGCGCGGCACGACGTACGAGGCCGCCCTGCAGACGCAGTCCAAGGCCTGCACGAAGGACGGCAAGAAGAAGATCGACATCGAGTCGTTCGAGAACGACACCGAGGCCCAGACCCGCGTGAAGTCGGGCGGCGCGGTCGCCGGTGTCAACGACTACCCGGTCGCGGTCGACCTGGCCCGCAAGGCCGACGGCGGCAACGCCTTCGAGGTCGTCGGCGAGCAGGTCGACGCCGGTCCGTTCGGCATCGCCGTGAACAAGGACAACAAGGAGCTCACCTCCGCGCTGGAGGCGGCCGTCAACGCCATCATCGAGGACGGCACGTACAAGAAGATCCTCGACAAGTGGGGCGCCCAGTCCGGCGCCATCGACAAGGCCGCGATCAACGGCGGCAAGTGACCGACCCGGCACCACTGAAGGGCAGTCACGGTGACTGACAAGTTCGAGAAGGAGCCGGCGGACGCGGCGCCGCCGGTCTCCAAGGAGGCCTCCGCCGCCTCCGTCGCACCGGAGGCGATCAAGGCCGTCCCGGTCCGGCACTGGGGCCGCTACGTCAGCGCGGTCATCGTGCTGGCGCTGGTCGGCCTGCTGGTCAACGCCTTCGCCACGGCCGACAAGATCCAGTGGCACGCGGTCGGCGACTACGTCTTCGACGACACGGTCCTCAAGGGCGCCGGGCGCACCCTGCTGATCAGCGTGCTCGCCATGGTCATGGGCGTGGTCCTGGGCGTGATCCTGGCCGTCATGCGGCTCTCCAAGAACCCGGTGACGAGCTGGGTGGCCTGGGTCTACATCTGGTTCTTCCGCGGGACCCCGGTCTACGTCCAGCTCCTGCTCTGGTTCAACCTGGCGCTGATCTTCCCCACGCTGAATCTCGGTCCGATCTACAAGGACGAGATGGTCGACGTCATGACGCCGTTCATGGCCGCGCTGCTCGGCCTGGGTCTGAACGAGGCGGCGTACATGGCGGAGATCTGCCGTGCCGGCCTGATGGCCGTCGACGAGGGCCAGACGGAGGCCTCGCACGCGCTCGGCATGAGCCACGCCAAGACGCTGCGCCGGATCGTGATCCCGCAGGCGATGCGGGTGATCGTGCCGCCGACCGGCAACGAGTTCATCAACATGCTCAAGACCTCGTCGCTGGTGTACGCGGTGACGTACAACGAACTGCTGCGCGCCACCTCGACGATCGGCTCCACGTCGTACGCCGTCATGGAGATGCTGTTCGTGGCGTGCATCTGGTACCTGGTCATGACCAGCGTGTTCAGCGTCTTCCAGTTCTACCTGGAGCGCCGTTACGCCCGGGGCACGTCCCGGAACCTGCCGGCGACGCCGTGGCAGAAGGTCAAGGCCAACATGATCTCCCTCTCCGGCTGGCGGCGATGACCATGAACGCAATGGTGAAGTCCGAGGGCGTGCACAAGTCCTTCGGCCCGGTGGAAGTCCTCAAGGGCATCGACCTGGAGGTCAAGCAGGGCGAGGTGTTCTGCCTCATCGGCCCCTCCGGCTCCGGCAAGTCGACCTTCCTGCGGTGCATCAACCACCTGGAGAAGATCAACGCCGGCCGGCTGTACGTCGACGGTGAGCTGGTCGGCTACCGCCAGAAGGGCGACAAGCTGTACGAGCTCAAGGACAGCGAGGTCGCCCTCCAGCGCCGGGACATCGGCATGGTGTTCCAGCGGTTCAACCTGTTCCCGCACATGACGGCGCTGGAGAACGTCATGGAGGCCCCGGTCCAGGTCAAGGGCGTCAGCAAGGCCCAGGCCAGGGAGCGGGCGGGCGAGCTGCTGGAGCGCGTGGGTCTCGCCGACAAGGCGAAGAACTACCCCTCCCAGCTCTCCGGCGGCCAGCAGCAGCGCGTCGCCATCGCCCGGGCCCTCGCGATGGACCCGAAACTGATGCTGTTCGACGAGCCCACCTCGGCCCTCGACCCGGAGCTGGTCGGTGACGTCCTCGACGTCATGCGCGACCTCGCCGAGTCGGGCATGACGATGGTCGTCGTCACCCACGAGATGGGCTTCGCCCGCGAGGTCGGCGACAGCCTGGTCTTCATGGACGGCGGTGTGGTGGTCGAGTCCGGCAACCCGCGCGACGTCCTGACCAACCCGCAGCACGAGCGGACGCAGGCGTTCCTGTCGAAGGTCCTGTAAGCGCGTGTGAGCGCACGGGAAAGGGGCGGTACGGGTCTCCCGTACCGCCCCTTTCCCATGTCCTCACCTGACCGCGAGCAGCAGCGTGTCCGAAGGCGAGCACCACACGGGTCGTGCCTCCCCGAAACCCTTCTCACGCAGCACGCGCGCGTGCCACGCGGCGGACGGCATGTCGCCGTCGGCGTGCTCGCCGTAGATCTCGAAGCGGCGGGCGGTAGGTCCGGCGAGGACGGGGTCCTGCCCGGCGACCTCCCACCACTCGGCCCAGTCCAGGGCGCCGTCCCGCTTGGCCTGTTCCATGCGGGCGTGGCGCTGGGCGCGCTCGGCCGCGTTGATCCGGGGCGTCGTCTCGTCGATCATGTGGTCCGCGTTCATGAAGACACCGCCGTCGCGGACGAGTTCCGCGACCCGACCGTAGAGGGCCGCGAGGGGTTCGCTGTGCAGCCAGTGCAGGGCCGTGGCGGTCAGGACGGCGTCGTAGGAGTCGTACGGCAGGGTCGTGGTCCAGTCCGGGTCCTTGAGGTCGGCGGTCACGAAGGTGACCCGGTCGTCGCCGGCGAAGGTGCCCTCGGCGATGGCGAGGAGGGCCGGGTCGAGGTCGACGCCGGTGCTGGTGGCCTCCGGGAACCGGGCGAGCAGCCGGGCCGTGATACTTCCCGTGCCGCACGCGAGGTCCAGCACGCGCGGCCGGGGTCCGACGAGGGCCTCGACCATGTCGAGCATGATCCGGAAGCGTTCCTCGCGGTCGGGCATGTACCACTCCTGCTGCCGGCCCCAGCTCTGCTGCCAGGCCTGCCAGTCGGTTTCGGTACGGGTCGTCATGGGAGCCCCCTCTTCATGCGCACACGTAATACCCTGGAAGCACGATCAGTCATTACCAACCGACCGCACCACGACCATAGAACGCCTCCGTAAGGACTACAAGTGGAACTGGCCTATTACTCGGATTACGCCGTGCGTCTCGTCAACAGCGAGGACCCGGCCCGGGGCAAGGACGCACTGACCTCGGTCGAGGCCGTCCGCGACCTGTTCGGCGCCAGCCAGGAGGCGGCCCGCCGGGCCACCGAGTCCGACGTCACCCGCTTCCGCTCGGTCCGGGCCCGGCTGCGCGCGGTCTTCGAGGCCGCCGACGGCGGCGACGAGGCACTGGCGGTCAACCTGCTCAACGCACTGCTGCTGGAGTTCCCGGTCAGCCCGCAGATCTCCGGGCACGACCACCGGGACGAGGACGGCCGCCCGCTGTGGCACATGCACCTGGCCGACCACCCGTCCAACGTGACCGCGGGGTACGCCGCCATCGCCGCAATGGGGCTCGCCTTCCACCTCACCGAGTACGGCGTGGACCGCCTCGGCCTGTGCGAGGCCGCACCCTGCCGCAACGCCTACCTGGACACGTCCACGAACCGCTCCCGGCGCTACTGCTCCGACCGCTGCGCGACCCGCGCCAACGTGGCCGCCTACCGCGCCCGCAAGCGCCTGGAGGCCGACCGGTCGGAGAAGACGGGCCGGGCCGCCGACAGCACCCAGCGGGCCAGCGCCAGCGGCGAGCGCTGACCGGCCTCCGGCGGGCGGTAGCGGAAGCGGACCTTGCCCAGGATCAGGTCGTCGGGCACGACGCCGAAGTCGTTGCTGTCGGCGGTCGCGCCCAGCGGATTGTCGGCCAGCACCCACCAGCCGCCCGGCCGGCGCTCCGCCGCCCGCTTCACCACGAGCAGGTTCTGCTGCAGGGGATGGCGCAGGATGACGATGTCGCCGGACCGCACCCGGCCCGTGTAGCGGACCAGCAGCTGATCCCCGTCGTAGAGCGTGGGCACCATCGACGGCCCGGTCACCTCGACCCACCCGAAGGGCGGGAGCGCTGCTCCGTGTTCGGTCTCCTGCGACAGCTCCGGCATCCCCGGCACCTCCCCGGTACGTTCATCCACCAGTCCCAGTCTGACCCCGGACTTTTGTCCTAAGCCCATGGGGGCACTCGCGAAAACCCGTCTCGCAGGGAGTAATGTCCCACCTGAGAAGACGATCACGAGGAAGGAATGCTCCATGCTTTCCCGCCTGTTTGCCCCCAAGGTCAAGGTCAGCGCCCACTGCGACCTGCCCTGCGGCGTGTACGACCCGGCCCAGGCCCGCATCGAGGCGGAGTCGGTGAAGGCCGTCCAGGAGAAGATGGCCGGCAACGACGACCCGCACTTCCAGGCTCGCGCCACCGTCATCAAGGAGCAGCGCGCCGAGCTCGCGAAGCACCACGTGTCGGTGCTCTGGAGCGACTACTTCAAGCCCCCGCACTTCGAGAAGTACCCGGAGCTGCACCAGCTGGTCAACGACGCCCTGAAGGCCCTGTCGGCCGCCAAGGCGTCCACCGACCCGGCCACCGGCCAGAAGGCGCTGGACTACATCGCCCAGATCGACAAGATCTTCTGGGAGACCAAGAAGGCCTGAGCCTCACCACGTCTCGCCGTACGGCGGCGCAGTGACACAGATCACTGCGCCGCCGTCGCGTGTCGAGCGCGTGTTCTGCACGTGCGTGCCCGTGCGATGCTGGCGACGTGAACCGTGAGGATCTGGTGCGCCTGCGCAAGGCCCGCGACCGTATGGACCGGGAGTACACCGAGCCGCTCGACATGGCGGCCCTCGCCGGCACCGCCCTGATGTCCCCGGGCCACTTCCAGCGCAGCTTCAAGGAGGCCTACGGCGAGACCCCGTACGGCTATCTCATGACCCGCCGCGTCGAGCGGGCGAAGATGCTGCTGCGCCGCGGCGACCTCTCCGTCACCGAGGTCTGCATGGCCGTCGGCTGTACGTCGCTGGGGTCCTTCAGCGCCCGCTTCACCCAGCTGGTGGGCGAGACGCCGAGCTCCTACCGGGCTCGTTCGCACGAGGAGAGCGCGGAGATCCCGCCCTGTGTGGTGCGGGCGTACACCCGCCCGAGGCGGGCGTGAGGCCGGTATCGACCTTAGGTTGGCTCCATGGACCTGAAACTCCACACCTGTTTCATCGCCGTCGACGACCACGACAAGGCGATCGCCTTCTACTGCGACGTCCTGGGCCTGGAGGTCCGCAACGACGTCAAGTACGAGGGCATGCGCTGGACGACCGTGGGGTCGCCGCTCCAGCCGGACGTGTCGATCGTCCTGGAGCCGCCCGCCGCCAACCCCGACCTCTCCCCCGCCGACCGGGACGTGATGGAGCAGCTGCTGGCCAAGGGCGTGCTGCGCGGGGTCAACTTCACCACCGCCGACTGCGACGCCCTCTTCGCCCGGGTCAAGGAGTCCGGCGCCGAGGTGCTCCAGGAGCCGACGGACATGCCGTACGGCGTGCGCGACTGCGCGTTCCGGGACCCCGCCGGAAACATGCTGCGGTTCATGCAGGCCCCCTGACCTACGATCCCCGGCATGAGCATCCGCTGGACGTACGCCTTCATCGACCGCCCCGCCGAACTCGCCGCCCGCGCCCATGAGTTCTGGACGGCGGTCACGGACACGCAACTGTCCGCGCCGCGGGGCGAGTTCGTGACGCTGGTGCCGTCCGGCGCCGACCCGTGCGTCAAGGCGCAGGGCGTCGACTCGGGGGCCGGTGGCGCGCATCTCGACTTCTCGGTGGACGACGTACCGGAGTTCGTGCGGTCGGCGCTGCGGCAGGGCGCGACCCTGGCCGCCGAGCACGAGGGGTGGGCCGTACTCCGTTCCCCCGCCGGGCAGTTGTTCTGCGCGGTGCCCTGGCACGGCGAGTCCGTACGCCCGCCCGTCGTGCACGGCAGCCGCCTCGACCAGGTCTGCCTGGACCTCGCACCTTCGCGCTACGACGCCGAAGTCGCCTTCTGGAGCGCCCTGTTGGCCGGCTGGGAGGCGCGGCCCGGTTCACTGCCCGAGTTCCACGTGCTCGTCCCGCCGCCCGGGCTGCCGGTCCGCATCCTGCTCCAGCGGCTCGGCGAGGAGCGCGGCGCCTCCGCCCATCTGGACCTGGCGTGCGCCGACATCGAGGCGACCCGGGTGCGGCACGAGGGGCTGGGCGCGGCGACGGTCGCCCACGGCAGGCACTGGACGGTGATGCGCGATCCGGCCGGCGGCACGTACTGCCTGACCGGCCGGGACCCGGAGACCGGCGGGCTGCCTAGCGCGGGGTGACCTCCCACGGTTCCACGTCCACCACGGCGGCCACCGGGAGCGGCCCGTAGATGTGCGGGAACTCCTCCGCGCCGGGCTCCGGGGCCTCGTACTTCAGGGGTACGCCGAGCCGGTCGGGGTCGATGACCAGCAGTACCAGCTCGTCGGGGCCGTCGTAGTCGCCGTAGAGGAAGGCCGCGACCTTCGGGCATTGGGCGCGCGTCGAACAGTGGATGAAGCCCTCCTCCTGGAGGGTCTTGCCACGGGTCGACATCTCGTACGTGCCCCGGGCGCGGGCTTCCTCCCACAGGGAGCGTTCGGTGAGGTGCACGACGTGTTCGGTCATACGGGCCACGCTACGGCCTCAGCCGCGCCGCCCGCCTCCGCAATCACGGCTGCTCGGACGGACGACCGAGCGTCTTGTCCGGGGCGTCAGCGCTTCCTGCTGTACGTGCGCACCAGGACACCGTTCCCGAAGGCGCGCACGGCGTCGAGGGCGAACTCGTCGACCGAGAAGCCGGCGGCGAACATGGGCATGCCGGTGCCGAGGGCGACCGGGTAGGTCTTGATGACGAGTTCGTCGACCTCGTCGCGCAGTTGACCGGCGAGCTGGGCGCCGCCACAGAGGTAGATCCCCAACTCGCCTTCCTCGGACTTGAGTTCGCGAACCCTGCCGAGCAGGTCGGTGGCGATGATCTCGACGTGCGGGTCGGGGGACTCGGTGAGGGTGCGGGAGGCGACGTACTCGCGCAGATGGCCGTACGGGCTGGTGAAGCCCTCCTTCAGGCCGACCTCGTAGCTGCCGCGGCCCTGGATGACGGTGTCGAACCTCTTGTGCGGCAGGTGGTGGACGCCGAGCGCCCTGCGGCCGTGGGCCGCCATGGTCTCCGGATATTCGGCCGTGAGGAACGCGATGAACTCCTCGTCGACGAACGGGTACATGAACGACGCGTCGCCGCTCTCGTCACCGATGAAGCCGTCGATCGAGCAGGCGACGAAGTACGTGAGCTTTCGCAAGCGGGTCTCTTTTCGTAGGCTGCGTTCTGTTCTACGAACCACTTCGGATGTAGTACTTCAGTTGTAGTACTTCGGTTGTAGTGGTTGCAAGGGAGTTTCCGGGTGCGACCGGAAGTGGGAGAAGGGGTTCCGCATGGCCGTCAATCCGCAGCGGCGGGCGGCGCTGGTCGACGCCGGGGTCGAGGTGCTCGCCCGGGAGGGGGCGCGCGGGCTGACGTTCCGCGCGGTGGACGCCGAGGCCGGGGTGCCGGTGGGCACCGCCTCCAACTACTTCACCGGGCGCGACGACCTGCTGCGGCAGATCGACACCCGGCTGCACGTGCGGCTGGCGCCCGACCCCGAGGTGCTCGCCGGACTGCTGACGAGGCCGAAGGACCGGGCGCTGGTCACGGCGTTCATGCACGATCTGATCGCCCGCGCGACCGCCGACCGCACCGGCTATCTGGCCCTGCTGGAGATGCGCCTGGAGGCCACCCGGAGGCCCGAACTGCGGGAGTCGTACACCAAGTCGGTACGCGGCGACCTGGAGTACGGCATGGAGTTCCACCGGGACGCCGGGCTGCCCGGCGGTGACGAGACGGTCGTGGTGCTCTATCTCGCGATGCTCGGACTGATCCTGGAGCACCTGACCCTGCCGGGGGTGCTGGACGGGGTGCTGCCGGGGGTGGGGATTCCGGAGGGGCTGGTGGAGCGGATCGTGGCGACGGTGGTGCCCGAGGCGTAGGTCAGTCTCGGACTCGGGGTTCGCGCCACATCGGCCACATCCGCGGGCCGTCGGGGAGGTCGAGCGGGCGGTCCACGAGCGTGAAACCGAGGCGTTCGTACAGGCCGCGGCTGCGGGCGCTGCTGGCCTCCAGATAGGCGGGCCGCCCCTCGCGGTCGCAGCGGTCGAGGACCGAGCCGATGAGGGCGGTGCCGAGCCCCTCGCCCTGCCGCTCCGGGTGCACGCCGATCATCCACAGGTACTCGTGGGCACGGCCGGCGGGGTGGACGTCCTGGGTGAGCCGGGCTATCAGCTCGACCCGCTCGTTGTCGGGGTCGACGCTCGCGCGGACCTGGGCGGGGCCGTCGTCGTCGCCCTCGTCGTGCTCCTCGGCCGCCACCGGCAGCCACAGCGCGCAGGCCGTGCCGTCCTCGGTGAGGTCGATGCGGCCGTCGGCCAGCACGATGTCGGTGAAGGCGGCCATGAGCCGGTGATGGGTGGCCCGGCGGTACTCGTCGCCCGGGAAGACCCACCGGCTGACCGGGTCGCTCTGGAACGCCGTGTCCAACAGCCGTACGACCAGCTCGCGATCATCCTCGCCCGCCGCCCGGATCGCCACGCCCATGGTCCGCCCCTCTTCGCCAACTCACTCTGTCCATGCGGGGGTTGACTCTATCGGGGGTGTGATGCGAAGGGCCCCTGGGGCGTGGATGAGCGGAAGTGGCGGGGCCCGCACGCCGTGGGGATGTGCGGGACCCGCCGGGCCGGAGCCTCCCGGGACCGCGCGGGGTCAGGAGCCGCGCGGCCCCGGGGGTTCCGGGGTCTGGGTGGACTGCGTCCGCCTCCGTGTTCGTGCTCGTGTCCGTATGCGTGCTCGTGTCCGCGGCCGTGCTGGTGCCCGCGGCCGTGCTGGTGCCCGCGCTGGTGCACGCGGTCGTACTCGCGCTCGTGCTTGTGCTCGTACTCGCGCCCGTGCCTGTGAGTACGGCCTCCTGTAGTCCCAGCGCTCAACTGCTGCGCCGTGTCACGTACTCCGCGAGGGCCAGGAGCCCGCCTGCCGCCTCCGGATCGGGCACCGCCCGGGCCAGTTGGCCCACCGCACGGCCCATCCGGTCGGCCGCCTGATCCTGCGCCCAGTCGCGTCCGCCGGCCTGCTCGACGGCGACGGCCGTGCCGTCCAGGTCCTCCTCCGCGCGGGGAGCCGAGTAGAGCTCGGCCAGCCGGACGGCCGCCGGGGTGCCGGAGGTCAGCGCGGCGACGACCGGCAGGGACTTCTTGCGGGCGGCGAGGTCGGCACCGGCCGGCTTGCCGGTACGGCCCGGGTCGCCCCATATCCCGATGACGTCGTCGATGAGCTGGAAGGCGAGACCGGCCTCGCGGCCGAACGAGTCCAGCGCCTCGACGTCGTCCTCCGACGCGCCCGCGTAGAGCGCGCCGAGCGCGCAGGCGCACCCGAGCAGGGCGCCCGTCTTGGCCTCGGCCATGCCGAGCACCTCGTCGAGGGTGACCTCGCCGGGGCTCCGCTTCTCCAGCGCCACGTCGGTGTGCTGGCCGGCGCAGAGTTCGACGACGCAGTCCGCGAGCCGGGCGGCGGCCGCCGCGGACGCCGGGTGCGGGTCCTCGGCGAGCAGCCGCAGGGCCAGCGCCTGGAGAGTGTCCCCGGCGAGTATCGCGTCGGTGTCGCCGAAGACCGTCCAGGCCGTGGGCCGGTGGCGCCGGGTGGTGTCGCGGTCCATCACGTCGTCGTGCAACAAGGTGAAGTTGTGGACCAGTTCCACCGCCGCTGCCGCCCGTACCGCCGCGGCCCGGGCCTCGGGCCCGCCGAGCGCGGTGGCCGCGGCGAGGACGAGCGCGGGCCGTATCGCCTTGCCCGCATGGCCCGCGGCCGGGGTGCCGTCGGCGTGCTCCCAGCCGAAGTGGTAGAGCGCGACCCGGCGCATCGATCCCGGCAGCGAGTCGATCGCGGCCCGCAGCGCGGGGTCGACCACCTCCCGCGTCCGCTCCAGGATCACCGCCGCCTCATGCCCGTCGATCGGGGCAGACCGGCCGGTCTCCGGGGCCGGGCGGTCATCCCCGGTGGCCCCGACGGGCCGCCGCCCTTCGAGTGCCTCGGAGCGACGGCGCCGTGTTGCCGTCATGAACTCACCCATGGGTCACCTCGGTAAGTCCGCGGACGGTGGCGCATCCGCTGCCGTCGGGCGCACCGCACCAGGGTGCTCCCGCCCTCGCGGGCGGGGGCACGGCGCATCAGGGGCGCGCAGGGTCACCGCCAGCGGCCGATCTCGACGTTCTCCAGGACGCCGAGCGCGTCCGGCACGAGGACCGCGGCGGAGTAGTAGGCGGTCACGAGGTACTTGATGATCGCCTGTTCGTTGATGCCCATGAACCTGACGGACAGGCTCGGCTCGATCTCGTCCGGGATGCCGGTCTGCTGCAGACCGATGACGCCCTGCTCGGCCTCACCGGTACGCATGGCGATGATCGAGGTCGTACGGGCCTCGGTGACCGGGATCTTGTTGCACGGGTAGATCGGCACACCGCGCCAGGTCGGGATGCGGTTGCCGCCCACGTCGATGGTCTCGGGGACGAGCCCCCGCTTGTTGAGCTCGCGGCCGATCGCGGAGATCGCGCGCGGGTGGGCGAGCAGCAGCTTGGTGCCGCGCCGCCGGCTGAGCAGCTCGTCCAGGTCGTCGGGGCTGGGCACGCCGTCGTGCGGCTGGAGCCGCTGGTCGTACTCGCAGTTGTGGAGGAGTCCGAACTCGCGGTTGTTGACGAGCTCGTGCTCCTGGCGCTCCTTCAACGCCTCGACGGTCAGCCGGAGCTGGTGCTCGGTCTGGTTCATCGGCTGGTTGTAGAGGTCGGCGACGCGTGAGTGGATGCGCAGGACGGTCTGGGCGACGCTCAGTTCGTACTCCCGCGGCCTCGCCTCGTAGTCGACGAAGGTGTGCGGGATGTCCGGCTCACCGCTGTGGCCGGCTGCGAGCGCGATCTCCTTCTCACCGTATTTGTTGGTGCTCTGCTCCGGGATCGAGCGCTGCCGCCGGAGGTGCTCGCGCAGGGTGTCGGTGCGCTCGGCGACCTGCTCGACGTCGTTGCGCGGCAGTACCAGCACCGTGCAGGCGGTGGCCGCGCGGGCGGTGTACTCCCAGATGGCGTCGGGGTCGAGCAGCGCATGGTCGCCGAAGTAGGAGCCGTCGGCGAGGACTCCGAGGACGGCGTCATCGCCGTAGGGGCCCGTGCCGACCTTCTCCACCCTGCCGTGCGCGAGGAGGTAGACCTCGTCGGCCTGGCTGCCGAAGGAGGTGATCACGTCTCCCGGCCCGAACTCGCGCTGCTGGCAGCGCCGGGCGAGCTCCGTGAGCACCTCCTCGTCCTCGTACGACCTCAGCGCCGGCAGTTCACCCAGCTCCGCCGGGATGACCTCGACGCGGTCGCCCGTCTTGACGAAGGTGACCCGGCCGTCCCCCACGGCGTAGCTCAGGCGGCGGTTGACGCGGTACGTACCACCCTGGACGTTCACCCATGGCAACGTGCGCAGCAGCCAGCGGGAGCTGATCTCCTGCATCTGGGGTGCGGACTTGGTGGTGGTGGCCAGGTTCCGCGCGGCTTCCGTACCGAGACTCTGCTGCGGCCGGCCCTGCTCCGTGCGGACCTCTTCGCCTACCGACATATGTGAAACGCCCTCCCGAGAACATGCCCGGGCGCCGGTCTGCGCCGGGGCATCTGTGTGCGCAAGCCTTCCTCACGGAGCGTGGCGGTGCTATTACCCGAAAGAGCGGGAATGGATCTTTCGCTTGCTGGGCATTGATCGCGTTCTCGTACGTGCGTGCCTTTCCGGTCGGCCGCCCGGCCTTTGTCCGAAACGGCTCGCACGCCGTACGAACGAGTAGTCCGGAGGGTCTGCTTTCGGTACAAGCACGGTTACGAGGCGACCGCGAGAGGCGGGCGCCGGCGCGCACGCGAAGGAGGCGGCATGGCCCCACCCATGTCCGCGACGGAGTTCCTGGACGCCCTGAAGGACGAGGGCGTCACCGTCGTCGAGGTCGGCGACTGGAGACACCACAACCGCAACCACAAGGGCCCCTGGGGCCCGGTCCACGGCGTGATGATCCACCACACGGTCACCAAGGGCAGCGAGCGCACCGTCGACCTGTGCCGCGACGGCTACGCGGACCTCCCGGGCCCCCTCTGCCACGGTGTCATCACCAAGGACGGCCGCGTCCACCTGGTCGGCTACGGCCGCGCCAACCACGCGGGCCTCGGCGACGACGACGTCCTGCGGGCGGTGATCGCGGAGAAGTCCCTCCCCCACGACAACGAGACGAACACCGACGGCAACCGCCACTTCTACGGCTTCGAGTGCGAGAACCTGGGCGACGGCCGCGATCCCTGGCCGGAGGCCCAGCTGGCGGCGATCGAGCGGGTGTCCGCCGCGATCTGCCGCCACCACGGCTGGACGGAACGGTCGGTCATCGGCCACCTGGAGTGGCAGCCGGGCAAGGTGGACCCGCGCGGCTTCACCATGGCGTCGATGCGGGAGCGCGTCAGGGACCGCCTCAAGTGACAATGGGGGCGTGACCGGCCCCGACCTCGCCTCCCTGCGTCCCCGGCTCCCGTCGCCGCTCCAGGAGATCGAGGACGACCGGTGCGCGCGCCGGGGCGTCCGGCTGCTCCTCAAGCGCGACGACCTGATCCACCCGGACCTGGTCGGCAACAAGTGGCGCAAACTGGCCCCGAACCTCCGGTCCGCGGCCGGCCGCCCGATCCTCACCTTCGGCGGCGCCTACTCCAACCACCTCCGCGCCACGGCCGCCGCCGGCCGCCTGCTGGGGCTTCCGACGGTGGGGGTGGTGCGGGGCGAGGAACTGGCGGACCGCCCCCTGAACCCGTCCCTGACCCGGTGCGTGGCCGACGGCATGCGCCTGCACTTCGTCGACAGGCCGACGTATCGCCGCAAGGCCGAGCCACCGGTGCTCGAAACGATCCTGCGGGCGACGCAGGCGGAGGACGCGTGGGTCGTGCCGGAGGGCGGCAGCAACGTCCCGGCGGTACGCGGGTGCCGGGCGCTGGGCGAGGAGCTGCGGGGACGGGCGGACGTGGTCGCGGCGGCCTGCGGCACCGGGGGCACGTTCGCGGGGCTCGCGGCGGGGCTGGGGACGGGGCAGCGGGCGGTGGGGATACCGGTGCTCAAGGGCGGTTTCCTGACCGCTGACATAGCGGGCCTTCAGGAGGCGGCCTTCGGCGGGCGGCGGGGCGACTGGTCCCTCGACGACCGGTTCCATTTCGGGGGTTACGCGCGTGTGACGCCCGAACTCGACTCCTTCGCCGACGACTTCGAGAGGCGACACGGGGTGGCCGTGGAACGTCTCTATGTCGCCAAATTGCTGTACGGGGTGCTGACTCTGACGGAGGAGGGGGCGTTCCCGGTGGGCAGCAGAGTGGTGGCGGTGATCACAGGGGCGCCGTTCACGGGGTGACCACGGAAGTCCTCACTCCGCCTCCCGGTAGGCCGCCGCCTCCTCCAGATCCAGTCTCCGCAGCAGCGTCCGGAGCATCTCGTCGTCGATGTGGCGGCCGTCCCGGAGCTTCACGAACACCGTGCGTTCGGCGCTGATCATCTCCCGGGACAGCCGGCGGTAGGTGTCGTCGGCGGTCTCCCCGGTCACCGGGTTCACCGCGCCGAGGCGTTCCCAGACGGCGTTGCGGCGGCGCTCCAGGACGGTGCGGAGGCGGTCGGCGAGCGGGGGCGGCAGGGTGTTGCGCTCGTCGGAGAGGAGTTCGTCCAGGCGGCGTTCGGCGGCCCGGGACGCCTGGGCCTGGGCGTTGGCCTCGGCGAGGGTGGAGGCCTGTGCGCCGGGTTCGGGGAACTTCACCAGCCGGATCAGCGGGGCGAGGGTGAGCCCCTGCACGACCAGCGTGCCGATGACCGTGGTGAAGGTCAGGAAGAGAATGAGGTTGCGCTGCGGGAAGGGCTCGTCGCCGTCGTGCAGGGTGAGCGGGATCGAGAAGGCGATGGCGAGGGAGACCACGCCGCGCATGGCGGCCCAGGACACCACGGCCGGCCCGCGCCAGGTGGGCGCCTTCTCGCGTTCACGGACCCGCGCGGACAGCAGTCGCGGCAGGAAGATCGCGGGATACACCCAGACGAACCGGGCCGCGACGACGATCAGGAAGACGGCGACCGCGTACCAGGCGGCGTCGAACCCCTCGTACTCCCCGAGGCCCTTGAGCACGACCGGCAGTTGCAGTCCGATCAGCGCGAACACGGAGGTCTCCAGCAGGAAGGCGACCATCCGCCACACCGCGTCCTCCTGGAGGCGGGTGGCGAAGTCGACCTCCCACGCGCGGTGGCCGAGATAGACGGCGACGACCACCACGGCGAGGACGCCGGAGGCGTGGAACTGCTCGGCGGCGGCGTAGGCGACGAACGGGATCAGCAGGGAGAGGGTGTTCTGGAGGAGGGGTTCCTTCAGGTGGGTGCGCAGCCAGTGGATCGGGACCATGAGGACGAGACCGACCAGCACACCGCCGATCGCCGCGAGCAGGAACTCGCCGATGCCCTCCGCCCAGGAGACCCCCTCGCCGACGGCGGCCGCGACGGCGACCCGGTAGGCGGTGATGGCGGTGGCGTCGTTGAGCAGGGACTCGCCCTGGAGGATCGTGGTGATCCGGGACGGCAGCCCGACCCGGCGCGCGATCGCCGCCGCCGCGACCGCGTCGGTCGGCGCCACCACCGCGCCCAGCACCAGCGCGGCGGCCAGCGGCAGTCCCGGTACGACGAGATAGGCGACCCAGCCGACGACGACCGTCGCGAAGAGCACGTACCCGACCGACAGCAGCGCCACCGGCCGCAACTGGGCCCGCAGATCGAGGTAGGAGCTCTCGGTGCCCTCCTTGTAGAGCAGCGGGGGCAGCACGAGCGGCAGGACGATCTCCGGGTCGAGGGTGTAGTCGGGCACGCCCGGCAGGTACGACACCGCGAGCCCCACCGCCACCAGCAGCAGCGGCGCCGGCACCGGGGTGCGCCGGGCCGCCGCGGCGATCGCGGCGCTCCCCGCCACCAGCAACAGCAGTGGCATCACGTCCATGGCCCTCGCCCGCCCTCGTCCATCGTCTTCCGCCCGCCGTCGATTTTCCGCGCGACCGTCCGCACACCCGTCGTAACCTGGCAATCATGAAACAGTGCACGCACGCCGACGCGCTGCCGCACCCGGAACCCGCGCCGCTCTCCGACACCTGCCCGGAGTGTCTGCGCGACGGTACGCACCCGGTGCAGCTGCGGATGTGCCTCACCTGCGGTCATGTCGGCTGCTGCGACTCCTCGCCGGGCAGGCACGCCACCACGCACTACAAGGAGTCCGGGCATCCGATCATGCGCACGTTCGAGCCCGGTGAGGACTGGCGCTGGTGCTTCGAGGACCACGTACTCGTGTGAGTTCCCGCGCGGCCGGCCGGCCCGGCGCCGACTCCGTTTCCGGACGGTTCGACGGTCTGACGTCTGGGTACGTCAACCCGGCGCGCGTTCTTCCCAATTGGAGCCGCAGACCTCTAGACACGGAGCGTGTCCGCAGTTTTACTGTGAGTAACGGCAAGGGGTCGGGGTCCCGGGGACAGGAAAGTTGAGAGCGCGATAGCGTCACCGCTGAACCACACTTCGCGTTACCCCGGGGGGCGACCCTCGGCCCCGAAAAGCTTGTACCACCTTGGAGGTGAGGGTGTCCCAGATCGCAGGCGAGCCCGCGACCCAGGACTTCGTGGAAGTCCGGCTGCCGGCTGCGGGTGCCTACCTGTCGGTGCTGCGTACGGCGACTGCCGGTCTCGCGGCCCGTTTGGACTTCACCCTCGACGAGATCGAGGACCTGCGCATCGCGGTGGACGAGGCCTGCGCGATCCTGCTCCAGCAGGCCGTGCCCGGCTCGGTGCTCAGTTGCGTCTTCCGCCTCGTCGACGACTCACTCGAAGTCACTGTCTCGGCGCCGACCACGGACGGTCATGCCCCTTCGCGGGACACCTTCGCCTGGACCGTCCTGTCCGCACTCGCGGGCAAGGTCTCCTCCGCCGTGGACGAGGACAAAACCGTTTCGATCAGCCTCTACAAACAGCGCGGCGCGGGACCCGGGCCGGCGTGAGGACAGGGGACGGGCCGGTGCGTGACGAAGAGCGCGGCACACGGGAGCTGCCGGCCGAGGGCACAGGCGGGTCCCGACACACGGGGGACTCCATCGACAGCGCCGTCGATGCGGCCGGCATCGCCGGCATCCCCGAACAGGCCCGGCCGCATCCGGAGGACGACTCCCCCGGGGCCGGCTTCCTGGACGACGGGCAGCGGGATCAGGAAGGTGCCGTGCGGAGCACGTCTCTGGACGGACGGATCGGGGTGTCCCCTGTCCGAGCGGAGACGAGGGCTCGGGGAAGGGCGACGGGCAGGACGATGAGCGAGCACGAGCGGGACGATCAGCAGGGCGAGCAGAGCGGCCGGAGCGGGCAGAGCGGACAGGCCGCGCAGCACGACTCCCAGGACCGCAGCGGAGCGCGCGCGATGTTCGTCGAGCTGCGCAAGCTGAAGGACGGCAGCCCGGAGTACGCGGAGCTGCGCAACCGGCTGGTCCGTATGCACCTGCCGCTCGTCGAGCACCTCGCGCGCCGCTTCCGCAACCGCGGCGAGCCGCTGGACGACCTCACGCAGGTCGCCACCATCGGCCTGATCAAGTCCGTCGACCGCTTCGACCCGGAGCGCGGCGTCGAGTTCTCGACGTACGCGACCCCGACGGTCGTCGGCGAGATCAAGCGGCATTTCCGTGACAAGGGCTGGGCGGTCCGCGTCCCGCGCAGGCTGCAGGAGCTGCGTCTCGCCCTGACGACGGCCACCGCCGAGCTGTCCCAGCAGCACGGCCGCTCCCCGACCGTGCACGAGCTGGCCGAGAAGCTGGCCATCTCGGAGGAGGAGGTCCTGGAGGGCCTGGAGTCGGCGAACGCCTACTCCACGCTGTCCCTGGACGTCCCCGACACCGACGACGAGTCCCCGGCCGTCGCCGACACCCTCGGCGCCGAGGACGAGGCGCTGGAGGGCGTCGAGTACCGCGAGTCCCTCAAGCCGCTGCTGGAGGACCTCCCGCCGCGCGAGAAGCGGATCCTGCTGCTGCGTTTCTTCGGCAACATGACCCAGTCGCAGATCGCGCAGGAGGTCGGCATCTCCCAGATGCACGTCTCCCGGCTGCTGGCCCGCACCCTGGCCCAGCTGCGGGAGAAGCTCCTCGTGGAGGAGTGACGGTCCGGTCCCGGTTTTCCGGCGCCTGTGAGGCCGTACGACCGGCTACCGCTCCCCGTCCTGTGTGCGACCCGGCCCCTTGATCCCGAGGGCCTGGGTCGTCGCCGGGTTGACCAGCAGGACCAGGGCGGCCACCGCGACGACCGCGAGCGCGATGCCCGCCGGGATCGCCACGCTGTCGGCCTGGAGCAGGTTGTAGGCCACCGGCAGCGCCAGGATCTGGGTGATGACGGCCGGTCCCCGGCTCCAGCTTCGCTGCGCGAGCAGGCCGCGCGCGGCGAGCAGCGGCAGCAGGGCGAGGACGACGAGCGTGATGCCGCCGGTGACGGCGGTCTGCCGGTCGTCCGGGTCGCCCGCGAGTCCCTCCACGAGCATCCAGACCCCGCCGACGACGAGGGCGAGCCCCTCCAGCGCGGCCAGGGCGGCGGCGTAGGTCAGGCGCCGCGGGCGCGGGCCGGGGGTTTCCTCGGGGGCGGGCGTCTGCTCACTGGTCACCCCTGAAGGGTATCCGTCGCCGCCTCGGCTCCCCCGGCCAGGCGGGGGCAACGCACCGCCGCTCGCGGGGGTTGCCCGGCCCGCCCGTGGCAAGATTCACGTCCCGAAGTCTTACGTGATCCCTACCTCGGCCTGTGCCCGGTACCCCCCAGTAGGTACGCTGCCAGTCATGCGTGCACTTCTCGTGGTCAATCCGGCGGCAACCACCACAAGCGCACGTACGCGCGATGTCCTGATCCATGCGCTCGCGAGCGAGATGAAGCTGGACGCGGTCACCACCGAGTACCGCGGCCATGCGCGCGACCTCGGCCGGCAGGCGGCGGAGAGCGAGGACGTCGACCTGGTCGTGGCCCTCGGCGGCGACGGCACGGTGAACGAGGTCGTCAACGGCCTGCTGCACGCCGGTCCGAACCCCGAGCACCTCCCGGGTCTCGCCGTGGTCCCCGGCGGCTCCACCAATGTCTTCGCCCGTGCCCTGGGCCTGCCCAACGACGCGGTGGAGGCGACCGGCGCCCTGCTGGACGCCCTGCGCGAGGGCAGTGAGCGCACGGTCGGGCTCGGGCTCACCTCCGGCACCCCGGGTACCGAGGACGAGGCCGTCCCGTCCCGCTGGTTCACCTTCAACGCCGGCCTGGGCTTCGACGCCGGCGTGGTGGGCCGGGTCGAGCAGCAGCGCGAGCGCGGCAGGAAGTCGACGCACGCCCTCTACGTCCGCCAGGCCCTGCGCCAGTTCTTCGGCGAGGCCCACCGCCGGCACGGGACGATCACGCTGGAGCGTGCGGACGCGGAGCCGGTGACCGATCTGGTCCTGTCCATAGTCTCGAACACGTCTCCGTGGACGTTCCTGGGCAATCACCCGATGTACGCATCGCCTAAGGCGTCGTTCGATAAGGGACTCGACGTACTCGGTCTCAGCCGTATGACGACGGCCGCGGTTGCCCGGTATGGCACCCAGTTGCTCACTTCGTCCCCGGAGCGTGGACCCCATGGCAAGCATGCGGTGTCCCTGCACGACCTTGACCAGTTCACCTTGCATTCGAAGGTGCCTCTGCCCCTTCAGATGGACGGCGACCACCTCGGGCTGCGTACGAGCGTGACGTTCACAGGCGTACGCCGTGCACTGCGTGTGATTGTGTGAGCAGAAGGGGCTAAAGTCCTTTCACTCGAACGTTTAGGCCAGCATCCACCCCATGGAAGTACGGCTGTGACCTAGTCGACACCGAGGAATCAAAAAAAACTTTCCGGAAGGGGTTGTATCCGCCGCTGAGGTTTGCGAGTCTCTACGTGGCGATCGGGACAGCCCGCAACACCGGCTCCACAGATCACCGGAACCCCTCTTCACATCACAGGACCTCGCCAGGGAAACCTGACGGTCGGCCCTTCACTTGTTGAGGGATTCGTGAAAGCGTTCACATTCACAAGCAACTTGCACGTAATACCAAGGAGAGGTAGCAGCCATGGACTGGCGTCACAACGCCGTTTGCCGCGAGGAAGACCCCGAGCTCTTCTTCCCCATCGGCAACACCGGTCCTGCGCTGCTGCAGATCGAGGAAGCCAAGGCCGTCTGCCGTCGCTGCCCCGTTATGGATCAGTGTCTGCAGTGGGCGCTCGAGTCCGGTCAGGACTCCGGCGTCTGGGGTGGTCTCAGCGAGGACGAGCGTCGTGCGATGAAGCGCCGCGCCGCCCGCAACCGGGCCCGTCAGGCTTCTGCCTGACACACCCACCCCGCCTGAGCTTGGCGGCGCGTACAGCGAGTACGCATCTCCCGCCCCCGAGCCGCAGCGCGCAGTACCCCCGGTGCGCAGCACAAGCTGGCAACGAGCATTCGAGCCCCGGACCGCTTCTGGTCCGGGGCTTCTTGCTGCGCTCGTTTTCTGAACAGGCGGCGTTTGAGACTTACTTGGCAGTGCGCGCCTTACTTGTTGGCGCGCACCGGGACGTCGAGGATGACCCGCGTGCCCCGCTCCGGTGCCGGGACCATGTCGAACGTTCCGCCCAACTCGCCTTCCACCAGCGTCCGTACGATCTGCAGGCCGAGGTTGCCCGCGGTGTGCGGGTCGAAGCCCTCGGGCAGGCCGACCCCGTCGTCCTGGACTGTGACGAGCAGACGGGCCTCCTTCGTCGTGCCGCCGCGGACCGCCGAGACCTCGACCGTGCCGGTGTCGCCCTCGCGGAAGCCGTGCTCCAGGGCGTTCTGCAGGATCTCGGTCAGCACCATCGACAGCGGGGTGGCGACCTCGGCGTCGAGGATGCCGAAGCGTCCTGTGCGCCGGCCGGTCACCTTGCCCGGTGAGATCTCGGCGACCATCGCGAGGACCCGGTCGGCGATCTCGTCGAACTCCACGCGCTCGTCCAGATTCTGGGACAGCGTCTCATGCACGATCGCGATCGACCCGACCCGGCGCACCGCCTCTTCGAGTGCCTCACGGCCGCGGTCGGACTCGATACGGCGGGCCTGGAGGCGGAGCAGCGCGGCCACCGTCTGGAGGTTGTTCTTCACCCGGTGGTGGATCTCCCGGATGGTGGCGTCCTTGGTGATCAACTCGCGCTCACGGCGCCGCAGTTCGGTGACGTCACGGAGCAGGACGAGGGAACCGATGCGGGTGCCCTTGGGCTTGAGCGGAATGGCCCGGAACTGGATGACCCCGTCACCCGACTCGATCTCGAACTCGCGCGGGGCCCAGCCGCTGGCGACCTTGGCGAGCGCCTCGTCCACCGGGCCGCGGGTCGGGGCGAGTTCGGCGGTGGTCTTGCCGAGGTGGTGGCCGACGAGGTCGGAGGCGAGGCCGAGGCGGTGGTACGCGGACAGCGCGTTCGGGGAGGCGTACTGGACGATGCCGTCGGCGTCGAGCCGGATCAGCCCGTCGCCGACGCGCGGGGCGGCGTCCATGTCCATCTGCTGGTTCGCGAACGGGAAGGAGCCGGCCGCGATCATCTGCGCGAGATCCGACGCGCTCTGGAGATAGGTGAGTTCGAGGCGGCTCGGGGTGCGCACGGTGAGCAGGTTGGTGTTGCGGGCGATGACACCGAGGACGCGGCCGTCCCGTCGTACGGGGATCGACTCGACCCGGACGGGGACCTCCTCACGCCACTCCGGGTCGCCCTCGCGCACGATCCGGCCCTCGTCGAGGGCGGCGTCGAGGAGGGGGCGGCGGCCGCGCGGGACGAGGTGGCCGACCATGTCGTCCTGGTAGGAGGTGGGCCCCGTGTTGGGCCGCATCTGGGCCACCGAGACATAGCGGGCGCCGTCCCGGGTGGGGACCCACAGGACGAGGTCGGCGAAGGAGAGGTCGGAGAGCAGCTGCCACTCCGAGACCAGCAGATGGAGCCACTCGAGGTCGGAGTCGTCGAGCGCGGTGTGCTGGCGGACCAGTTCGTTCATGGAGGGCACGGATGCGAGCGTACCTGGCGGTATGTGGGTGGCCTAAAAGCGGCGTGAAAACACCCGCGGGCCGCGGCGCCTGGGAGGGACCCTCAACCCTCCCGGCACCGCAGCCCGGAGCAATATCGGCCACGGGGTGTGCGGTCCCGGACGGCCGAAGGATGAGGAGCCGGGGCAGTCAGGGCAGAGAGCTCCGGTTCCTCGGTCCGTCTTCCTGTGCGGGGAAGACGGAAGTACGTGTTTTCAGTTCTCGTCGACGCACATCACCTTGATTGTGGACTAGACCACTCGGTGTGTCCATGCGTTGGAGGCTGTTTGTTGTTGTCAGTTCTTCCAGGGTCCCGCTGACGCCTCGACCCCGACTGGAGAACTAGTGGGACGCCCTAGCATCCACCACGCAGCCTAACCCGTGTGGGTTCATGTGCGCGGCCAGATGGCCATGGCAATTTCCGCGAGCGCCTCCAGTTCCTCCCGGCTCGCCCCGTCCCGCGCCTGTTGCGACATGCCCTGGATGACGGCTCCGGCGTGCCGGGCGAGGGCCGCGGCGTCGGTGCCCGCCGGCAGCTCCCCCGCGGCGATGTCCGCCTTGATACGGCTCTCGAAGGCCGCGATGTTGGCGTTGCGCCGGTCGCGCAGCGATCCCTCCACCTCGGCGCTGCTGCAATTGGTGGCCGCGTGGATGACGAGGCAGCCGTGCGGGCGGCCCGGAGCGGTGTACTCGGAGGCCGCCTCCCGCAGCATCCGTTCGACGGCGGCCCGGGCCGTGGGCTCCTCGGCGAGGGCCCGGTCGCCGAAGGAGCCGTAGCGCACGCCGTACTCGCGCACGACCTCCTCGAACAGGGCCCGCTTGTCACCGAACGCGGCGTACAGGCTCGGGGCGCCGATCCCCATGACCCGGGTGAGGTCGGAGACCGAGGTGGCCTCGTAGCCGTGCTCCCAGAAGGCGAGGATCGCCTTCTCCAGGGCGGTGGCGCGGTCGAAGGAGCGGGGGCGGCCACGGGGTTTGGGGGCGGGGCTGGCTCCAGGGCCGCCGTCCGAAGCCCTGACCTGCGCTTTCGTCTCCTCGGTGCGCTCCATGGAGTGAATTCTATAGGGGGTGCTAGAGAAATGTCGGCGGGCTGTTGTACGGTCTTTCTGTAGCGACCACTAGGGAAATGTGAAAGGGGCGCCGGCATGGGCGTGCTTGCGGGCAGGACGGCACTCGTCACGGGGGCGAGCAGGGGCATCGGGCGGGGCATCGCCGAGCGGCTGGGCCGGGACGGGGCGCGGGTGGCCGTGCATTACGGCAGCAACGAGGCGGCGGCGAAGGAGACGGTCGCCGCGATCGAGGCGGCGGGCGGCTCGGCGTTCGCGATCGGGGTGGAGCTGGGGTCGCCCGGGGACGCCGAGGCCCTGTGGGAGGAGTTCGACCGGCATGCGGACGGCTTGGACATCCTGGTGAACAACGCCGGGATAGGGGTGTCCCGCCCGATCGACGAAATAGACGAGGCGGAGTACGACCGTGTCTTCGCCGTGAATGTGAAGGCACCGTTCTTCGTCGTCCGGCACGGCATGGGCCGCCTGCGGGACGGCGGCCGCGTCATCAACATCTCCTCCGGCCTGGCCCGCACCGCCGTCATGCCGAACAACATGGCGTACGCCATGACGAAGGGCGCGCTGGACGTCTTTTCCCGGGACCTGTCCAAGGTCCTGGGCCCCCGGAACATCACGGTGAACTCGGTGGCCCCGGGCATCATCGCCACCGACAACACCTATGAGCTGCTGCACGCGAGCGAGGAGGCGTGGGCGCAGGCGGCGGCCTTCTCCGCGCTGGGCCGGGTGGGCGAGACGGCCGACGTGGCGGACGTGGTGTCGTTCCTGGCGTCGGACGGCGGGCGGTGGGTCACGGGGAGCTGGGTGGATGTGACGGGTGGCTCGCTGACGTAGGTCGGCCGGGTCGGTATGTCATCCCTGGCGCCGACCGCACCGCGCCGACGACGTCTCCGTCATCGCCGGGCCTGATCACCCGGCGCTCACCATGTCTCCGCCACCTCAACGGCCGACCGCCTGGCGCTCACCGCACCTCCGTCATCTCCGGGCCTGATCGCCTGGCGCTCACCACGTCCCAGCCACCTCAACGGCCGACCGCCTGGCGCTCACCGCACCTCCGTCATCTCCGGGCCTGATCGCCTCGCGCTCACCGCGTCTCCGTCACCTTCGCCAGTGCCCTGGGCGCGTCCGGGTCCTGGCCGCGGGCGATGGTGACCTCGTAGGCCAGGAGTTGCAGCGGGATGATCTCCAGGACGGGCTGGAGTTCCTCGGGGACGCCCTCGGTCGGCAGGACGAAGCCGGCCGAGGCCTGCTCGACCTGGTGGCGAGGCCCGATGACGACCAGGTCGGCGCCCCGGCCGCGCAGCCGGTCGAGAACGGGCTGGAGCGCCTCGCCGCCCTTGCCGTCGGTGACGACCGCGATGACCGGGGAGACGTTGTCGACCATGGCGAGGGGGCCGTGCAGCAGGTCGGCGCCGGAGTAGGAGAGAGCGGGGATGTAGCTGGTCTCCATCAGCTTGAGGGCGGCCTCCTTGGCGGTGGGGTAGCCGTAGCCGCGCGAGGTGATCACCATGCGCTCGGCGAAGCGGTAGCGGGAGGCGAGGGCGCGGACCTCGTCCTGCCGGGCGAGGAGTCGTCCGGCGAGGTCGGGGAGAGCGTTGGCGCGAGCGCCGTCGCCGCCGCCGAGGCCCTCGACGAAGAGATAGAGCGCGAGGAGGGAGGCGGTGTAGGTCTTGGTCGCGGGGAGGGCCTTCTCCGGTCCGGCCATGATGTCGACGTGATACTCGGAGACACCGGCCAGCGGTGAGTCGGGGTTGTTGGTGACGGCGAGGGTGATCGCGCCGGCCTCCCGGGCGGCCCGCGTCGAGGCCACGAGGTCCGGGGAGCCGCCGGACTGGCTGACGGTGACTACGAGGACGTCGGTGAGATCGGGGCGGGCGCCGTACGCGGTGGTCGTCGACATGGAGGTGAGGCCGCAGGGCAGGCCGAGGCGGATCTCCAGGAGGTACTTGGCGTAGAGGGCGGCGTTGTCGGAGGTGCCGCGGGCGGTGAGCAGGACGAAGCGGGGTCGGCGGGCGGCGATCTGCTGGGCGGTCTGCCGGATGCCGGGGGCGCCCTGCTCCAGGATGCGGCGCAGCACGGCCGGCTGCTCGGCCATCTCCCGGGCCATGATCCGACCGGGGAGGTCGCTCCGGGCATCCGGCGTCGAGGTCCCGACCGGGGTCGGGGGCGGGGTGGTGTCCGTCATGGCGGGGGCCTCTCGAGGTGCGGGGGCGAATCCCGGGTCCGGCGGTGCGCCGGGAGTCGGGCGGGGAACGGGTCCGGCGGTGCGCCGGGAGTCGGGGCGGGAAACGGGACCGGCGGTGCGGCGGGAGTCTGGGCGAATCTCGGGTCCGGCGGTGCGCCGGCAGTCGGGACAGGAAACGGGGTCGGTGGTGTGCCGGCAGTCCCATTTCACGCCTTCGAGCGGAACGCCGCCCGTCCTCCGTGTGGCGTGCCGTGGGTCTTCGGTGAGCGGGGCCGGTCATCCCGCTTTCACCTGGGCCGGATGGCCTGATTCTGTTAGATTGGTCTAAACCACATGGCCCTTTTCGGGTCCAGTCGAGCCCTCTCACAGACCGTCTCTCAGATCGGCAGGCCCAGCGTGGAAGTTGTCATCGTCCCGGACGCCAAGGCGGGTGGCGAGCTCATCGCCGAGGCCATGGCGCGGCTCCTGCGGCGCAAGCCCGACGCCCTGCTCGGAGTGGCCACCGGCTCGACGCCGCTGCCCATCTACCAGGCGCTGACGGCCAAGGTGCGGTCCGGTGCCGTGGACGCCTCGCGGGCGCGGATCGCCCAGCTCGACGAGTACGTGGGGCTGCCGGCGGAGCATCCGGAGTCGTACCGTTCGGTGCTGCGCCGTGAGGTGCTGGAGCCGCTCGGGATCGGGATGGACGCGTTCATGGGGCCGGACGGGACCGCCGAGGACATCCCCGGCGCCTGCGAGGCGTACGACGCGGCGCTGGCCGCCGCCGGGGGCGTGGATCTGCAGTTGCTCGGGATCGGCACCGACGGGCACATCGGCTTCAACGAGCCGTGCTCCTCGCTGGCCTCCCGGACCCGGATCAAGACGCTGACCGAGCAGACCCGGGTCGACAACGCGCGGTTCTTCGACGGGGACATCGAGCAGGTGCCGCACCACGTCATCACGCAGGGGATCGGGACGATCCTGGAGGCCCGGCACCTGGTGCTGCTGGCCACCGGTGAGGGCAAGGCGGACGCGGTGGCGGCGACGGTGGAGGGCCCGGTGGCCGCGGTGTGCCCCGCCTCCGCTCTCCAGCTGCACCCGCACGCCACGGTCGTCGTCGACGAGGGTGCCGCCTCCAAGCTGAAGCTGGCGGACTACTTCCGGCACACGTACGTCAACAAGCCGGAGTGGCAGGGCATCTGACCCCCCGCGGAAACGCCTCGGGCGCCGGTTCCCTGGCGGGGAACCGGCGCCCGTCGTGTCGTAGGGCTCCCTACTCCCCCACGATGACCTCCGCCGCCGCCCGTCCGCACACCCTGGCCGCGCCGTGCGTCGCGATGTGCAGGGCGCCGCGGGGCGGTGCCTGGGGGACGCCCATCTCGACCACGATCGTGTCCGGGCGGGTACGCAGGACCGAGTCGAGGGCCGCGCTCATCCAGGGGTGGCGGTGCTCGTCGCGGACCACGGCGACGATGCGGCGGCGGCCCGCGGCGGCCAGGGCCGCCATGCCGGCGCCGTCCCCGACGAAGCTGCCGGTGTCGGTGCCGGGGAGCAGGCGGGTCAGTTCCGCGGCGACGCCCCACGGGGTCTCGTCGCCGACCGCGATGTTCGCCACCGGGGTGAAGGCGGCGACGAACGGCGCCTCGGTGAGCGGGGCGAAGCCGTCGGCGCCGGTGAGGGCCAGGGCGCGGCGGGCCGCGCGCAGGCCCACGTCCGGGTCCCCGGCGGCCGAGGCGTCCGCGGCCGACGCCGCCGCCGTCCAGCGGGCCAGGGAGCGGACCCTCTCGGCGGCGTCCGCGAGGCGTTCCTCGGGGAGTTCACCGGCGCGGACGGCCGAGACCAGGGCGTCGCGCAGGCGCCGTACGGTCTCGTCGTCGGCCAGGCCGCCGCCGACGCAGATCGCGTCGGCGCCCGCCGCGATGGCGAGGACGCTGCCGCGTTCGATGCCGTACGTGGCGGCGATGGCCTGCATCTCCATGCCGTCGGTGACGATCAGGCCGTCGTAGCCGAGTTCGCCGCGCAGCAGGTCGGTCAGCACCTTGCGGGACAACGTCGCGGGGTGGTCGGGGTCCAGGGCCGGGACCAGGATGTGGGCGCTCATCACCGCGCGGCTGCCGGCGGCGATCGCGGCGCGGAACGGGGCGAGTTCGCGCTCCGGCAGGACCGAGGCGTCCGCGTCGATGCGGGGCAGCGCGTGGTGGGAGTCGGTCGCGGTGTCGCCGTGGCCCGGGAAGTGCTTGGTGCAGGCGGCCACGCCCGCCGACTGGAGGCCGGTGACGTAGGCGGCGGTGTGGCGGGCGACCAGGTCGGCGGTGGCGCCGAAGGAGCGGACGCCGATCACCGGGTTGGAGGGGTTGGAGTTGACGTCGGCCGACGGGGCCCAGTTGAGGTTCACCCCGCAGGCCGCGAGGCGGCGGCCGAGTTCGAAGGCGACCTCGCGGGTGAGGCCGACGTCGTCGACCGCGCCCAGGGCGTGGTTGCCGGGGAAGCTGGAGCCCGTCCGCACCTCCAGGCGCGTGACGTCACCGCCCTCCTCGTCGATGGCGACCAGGACGTCGTCGCGCTCGGCGCGCAACTGGGCGGTCAGCGCGGCGACCTGGTCGGGCGAGGCGATGTTGCGTCCGAACAGGCCCACCGAGGCCAGGCCCTCGCCGAGGCGGCGCAGCAGCCAGTCGGGGGCGGTGGTCCCGGTGAAGCCGGGCTGGAGGACCGTGAGCGCGTCACGCGTGAGGGTGTCGGTGCCCTTGGCGAAAGTCGTCATCGGGTGGCGTTATCCCTTCACCGCGCCGGCCGTCAGACCATTGACGGCCCTGCGCTGCAGGAAGACGAAGAGGATCAGGATGGGGACGGCGAAGAGGGAGGACGCCGCCATGGTCGCGCCCCAGTCGTCACCGAAGGCCGTCTGGAAGCTGGACAGCCACAGCGGCAGCGTCTGGGCCTCCGCCTCCTTGTTCAGGACCAGGACCAGCGGGAACTCGTTCCAGGCGGTGATGAAGCCGAAGAGCGAGGTGGACATCAGACCGGGGGCGAGCAGCGGCAGGATCACCTTGCGGAAGGCCTGCGCGCGGGTGCAGCCGTCGACCATCGCCGCCTCCTCCAGGTCCTTGGGCACGGCGGCGACGAAGCCGCGCAGCGTCAGGATCGTGAAGGGCAGGATCATCATCATGTAGAAGACGGTCAGCGGGACCAGGCTGTTCAGCATCGAGGCGTCCCGGACGATCATGTACATCGCGATGATCATGACCTCCCAGGGCGCCATCTGGGCCAGCATGAACCCGATGATGAAGCCCCGGCGGCCCTTGAACCGCATCCGGGCGAGCGCGAAGGCGCCGGCCAGGGCGACCGCGAGGGACAGGACGACCGCGCAGACCGTGACGATCAGCGAGTTCTTGACGTAGGTCCAGAAGTGATCGACGCCCGTGGCCGTCTTGAAGTGCTCGAAGGTGATGTCGGTCGGGAACCAGACGGGGTTCTCCGAGATGATGTCGCCGGTCGGCTTGAAGGCCGTGGCGAACATCCAGTACACGGGGAAGACGAAGCCGGCGAACAGGATGACGGCCGTGGCGTTGGGCCAGATGCGGCTGAACAGCGAGCGCTTCACAGCTCGTCCTCCTCTTGCTTGAGCACGATCCGCAGGTAGTACGCGGTGATCACCAGCAGGATCAGGATGGTGAGGACGGCGATCGCCGCGCCCATGCCGTAGTGCTGGTTGCCGACGCCCTCGATGTAGGCGTAGACGGGCAGGATCTCGGTGAGCCGGTCGGGGCCGCCGCCGTTGATGGTGAAGACCTGCACGAACGCCTTGAAGATCCAGATGACCTCCAGGAACGTCGTGGCGTAGAGGAAGGGGCGGAGGAAGGGGAGCGTCACGGTGGTGAAGCTCTTCCAGGCGCCCGCGCCGTCCAGGGCCGCGGCCTCGTACAGCTCGCCGGGGATCGTGGTCGTGGCGGCGTACAGGTTGATGGCGACGAAGGGGATCGACTGCCAGACGATCAGCACGGTCACGACGAAGAACGTCGACAGCTGGCTGCTGGTCCAGCTGTAGTCGGCCATGGAGTGCCAACCGAGCTTGTCCAGGACCCAGTTGACGACGCCGAAGCGCTGGGCGAAGAGCCACTGGTAGACGGTGGTCGCGGCGACCACCGGCATCGCCCAGGCCAGCACGAGCCCGATCATCAGCGTGACCCGCATCCGCTGGCCGAGGCGGGCCAGCAGCAGGCCGACCAGGGCGCCGAGGAGCATGGTCAGGACGACGTTGACGGCCGTGAACAGGATGGAGCGGCCGGTGACGCGCCAGAAGTCCTCGCCGGTGAGGGCCTGTTTGTAGTTCTCGATGCCGTTCCACTCGGTGACATGCTGGATCAGCTGTCCCATGTTGAGGTTCTGGAACGACAGCAGCAGGTCCTTCAGCAGCGGCCAGCCGAGCAGCAGCACGGTGGCCGCGCAGGCCGGCAGCAGCAGGAGGTACGGGGCGAGCGCGCCCGCGCGGGAGGCGGGCCGCTGCTCACCGGGCCCCCGCTGGTCCACTTTCGTCACGTCCACCGGACCGGAGGGCGGCCGTTCGGTCTGCACGGTCATGCTCGCGTCTCTCTACTCGACCTACCGGAAAGCGGGGCGGGGACCGTCGACCGGCCCCCGCCCCGTTGCCCTTACTGCTGCTGGGCGAGGCGCTTGTTGAACTCGCTCTCGACCTGCTTGGCGGCCTCGGCCGGCGTCTTGCCGTTGAGGACGGCGGTCATGTACGTCTTGACCGGGTTGGGGGCGTTCTCGACCGCGGCCCACTCGGGGATCAGCGGCGTGGTGCCACCACCGGCGGCGGCGGGAGCCGCGGCCTCGGCGACGGCGTTGCCCTTCAGGTTGCTCTGCAGCGCCTCCTTGTTCGGGATGACGCCGTTGAGCTTGGCCAGCTCGCCCTCGTACTTGTCGGACAGGGCGATCTTCAGGAACTCCTTGGCGAGCTCCTGCTTCTTGCTGCCCGCGGCGACCGCGAGGTTGGAACCGCCGAGGAAGACGCCCTCGGGCTTGTCGGCCGTGGCACCCGGGATGGTGAAGTAGCCGATGTCCGACTCGATCTTCTTGTTGGCGGCGATGGCCGTGCCGGCCTCCCAGCCCATGCCGATGAAGGCACCGACGTTGCCCTTGGCGAAGACCTCGGCCTGCTGCGGGGTGGCCTCGTCCTTGTCCTTGGGGGCCTTGGACAGGGCCTGGAACTTCTTGTAGGTCTCCATGGCGGCGGTGACCTTGGGGTCGTCGAGGTTGGAGACGTACTTGTCGCCGTCCTGCTTCACCAGCTCGGCGCCCTCACCGATGGTGAGACCGACGAAGTGGTACCAGTTCTGGCCGGGCAGGTAGATCGGCTCGGCCTTGGTCTTCTCGCCGATCTGCTTGAGGTCGGCGTAGAACTCATCCCGGGTCTTCGGGGTGTCCTTGATGCCGGCGTCGGCCCAGACCTTCTTGTTGTAGATGACGACGCGGTTGGCGAAGTACCAGGGCGCCGCGTACTGCTTGCCGTCGTAGATCGAGGACTTGTTCAGCGACTCGGTCCAGTCGGCGCCGATCGACGACTTGAGGTCGGCGAGGTCGGCGAGGCCTCCGGTCTTGGCGTAGGCCGGGGTCTGGGTGTTGCCGATCTCGAAGACGTCCGGCGGGTTCTCCTCGGACAGGGCGGTGGTCAGCTTCTGCTGGATGCCGTTCCACTGCTGGATCTCGAACTTGACCTTGGCCTTGGTCTTCTTCTCGAAGGCGGCCTGGACGTCCTTCTGCCACTGGTCCGGTGAGGAGCCGTCCATCACCCAGACCGTGAGCGTCTGACCGGCGTAGCCGTCGGCCCCCGCCTTGTCGCCGCCGTCGCCGTTGTCGCCCCCGCACGCCGCAATGGAGATCATCATGCCCGCGACACCGATCGCGGTTATCAGCTTGCGCTTCACGCCACCCTCCTCAGGGATGCCACAAACCCCCCTGCCTCCCCGCGGTACGTGGGGCCGGGAACTGGACCAATGGTGTAGACCAGCAATCGGAGCTTGGCCCAGACCAACAAGCCTGTCAAGGGTGGCCGAATCGGCCCTGACCAGCCGTTATGGGACCTACATATGCAGGAACCTTTAAGTAACAAGCTGTCGAAAAGAGCGCCGCCGGAGCGCACAATTCCACTAGACCACTTGACCTGTTGGACTAGACCAGAACAAGGCGGCGGCGGTATACAGAGAGGATCACGGAGCGTGCGAGGGGCATCCCGGTACGCTGCCGTGCCACGATGTGAGCCGCATCCGGAGCCGGGAAGGCAGAGGCATGAGCACCGAGGTCAGCAGCGCGGAGAACGAGGGTGGGGCGACCGTCCGTACCGCGCGCGTGCCCAAGTACTACCGCCTGAAGAAGCACCTGCTCGACATGACCGAGACCCAGGCGCCCGGCACCCCCGTCCCGCCCGAGCGCACGCTCGCCGCCGAGTTCGACACCTCCCGCACCACCGTGCGGCAGGCCCTCCAGGAACTCGTCGTAGAGGGCCGCCTCGAACGCATCCAGGGCAAGGGCACGTTCGTCGCCAAGCCCAAGGTCTCGCAGGCGCTGCAACTCACCTCCTACACCGAGGACATGCGCGCCCAGGGCCTCGAACCCACCTCGCAGCTCCTCGACATCGGCTACATCACCGCCGACGACCGCCTCGCCGAGCTCCTCGACATCACCGCCGGCGGCCGGGTACTGCGCATCGAGCGCCTCCGCATGGCCAACGGCGAGCCGATGGCCATCGAGACGACCCACCTGAGCGCGAAGCGCTTCCCGGCCCTGCGCCGCTCACTGGTCAAGTACACGTCCCTCTACACCGCCCTCGCCGAGGTCTACGACGTCCATCTCGCCGAGGCCGAGGAGACCATCGAGACCTCGCTGGCCACCCCGCGCGAGGCCGGTCTGCTCGGCACCGACGTGGGCCTGCCGATGCTGATGCTGTCCCGCCACTCCTTCGACAAGGACGGGGAGCCGGTGGAGTGGGTGCGGTCGGTCTACCGGGGGGACCGGTACAAGTTCGTGGCGCGGCTGAAGCGGCCCGTCGACTGATGCTCGCGGTGTAGCGCAACTGCCGCTGCTGCTCTACGGTCCTCCCGTCTCCGTATGGACGGGAGGACCGCCCTGTGCGTACCGCGAACGTCCGAACCACCGTCATCTGGACCCTCGTCGCGCTGGTCGGAGCCACCGGCTGGGCCATGCTCGCGCTCGCCCGCGGCGAGGACGTCTCCGCCGCCTGGATGGTCGCCGCCGCCCTCGGCTCGTACGCCATCGCCTACCGCTTCTACGCGAAGTTCATCGCGTACAAGGTCCTCAAGGTCGACCGGACCCGGGCCACCCCGGCCGAGCGCCTGAACAACGGCATCGACTTCCACCCCACCGACCGACGGGTCCTGCTCGGCCACCACTTCGCCGCGATCGCCGGCGCCGGACCGCTCGTCGGGCCCGTCCTGGCCGCACAGATGGGGTACTTGCCCGGCACCGTCTGGATCATCGCGGGCGTCGTCTTCGCCGGGGCCGTGCAGGACATGGTGGTGCTGTTCTTCTCCACCCGCCGGGACGGCCGCTCCCTCGGCCAGATGGCCCGCGAGGAGATCGGCCCGTTCGGCGGCGCCGCGGCCCTCATCGCCGCCTTCGCCATCATGATCATCCTGCTCGGGGTGCTGGCGCTGGTCATCGTCAACGCCCTCGCCCAGTCGCCCTGGGGCACCTTCTCCATCGCGATGACGATCCCGATCGCCCTGCTCATGGGGTTCTACTTGCGCGTGCTGCGCCCCGGCCGGGTCAGCGAGGTCTCGCTCATCGGCGTGACCCTGCTGCTGTTCGCGCTGGTCGCGGGCCGCTGGGTGGCGGAGTCGTCGTGGGCCGGCGCCTTCACCCTCGCGCCCTCGACGCTGGTCGTCTGGCTGGTGGCCTACGGCTTCGTCGCGTCGATCCTGCCGGTGTGGATGCTGCTGGCCCCGCGCGACTACCTGTCCACCTTCATGAAGATCGGCACGATCCTCCTGCTGGCACTGGGTGTCGTCATCGCGCTGCCCACGCTGAGGATGGACGCGGTCACGGACTTCGCCTCGCGGGGCAACGGCCCGGTGTTCGCGGGGTCGCTGTTCCCCTTCGTCTTCATCACCATCGCCTGCGGCGCGCTCTCCGGCTTCCACTCGCTCATCTCCAGCGGCACCACGCCGAAGATGATCCAGAAGGAGACCCAGGTCCGGATGATCGGCTACGGCTCCATGCTGATGGAGTCGTCGGTCGCGATCATGGCGCTGGTCGCGGCGAGCATCATCGACCCGGGCCTGTACTTCGCGATGAACGCGCCCTCCGGAGCCATCGGCACCACCGTGCAGGAGGCCTCCCGGGTCGTGACCGGCTGGGGCTACTCCATCTCCCCCGACGACCTGGCCCGCGCCGCCGAACGCGTCGAGGAGTCGTCGCTGCTGTCCCGGACCGGCGGTGCGCCCACGCTCGCCGTCGGCGTCTCGGAGATCTTCTCCAAGGTCACCGGCGGGAGTCTGCGCGCCTTCTGGTACCACTTCGCGATCATGTTCGAGGCGCTGTTCATCCTGACCGCGCTGGACGCCGGCACGCGCGTGGGCCGGTTCATGCTCCAGGACATGCTGGGCAACGTCATCAAGCCCTTCAGGAACGTGAGCTGGAAGCCCGGTCTCGTCATCACCAGCGCGCTGGTGTGCGGGCTGTGGGGGTACTTCCTCTGGGTGGGCGTCCACGAACCGCTCGGCGGGATCAACCAGCTGTTCCCGATCTTCGGCATCTCCAACCAGCTGCTGGCCGCGGTCGCGCTGGCCGTCTGCACCACGCTGCTGGTGAAGTCCGGACGCCTCAAGTGGGCCTGGATCACCGGGATTCCGCTCGCCTGGGACGCCACGGTCACGCTGACCGCGAGCTGGCAGAAGGTGTTCTCCGGCGACCCCAAGGTGGGCTTCTTCAAGCAGCGGTCCGTCTTCCAGGACGCCATCGACGACGGCAAGGTGCTGCCGCCCGCGAAGAACATGGACGACATGCACACCGTGGTCACCAACTCCACGGTCGACGGCGTCCTGTCCGCGGTCCTCGCCCTGCTGATCGTGGTGGTGATCGCCGACGCGCTCAGGGTCTGCGTCCGCCACGTCCGCCGCCCGGCCCTGTCCACGCTGAGCGAGGCGCCGTACGTCGAGTCGCGTCTCGTCGCCCCGGCCGGGCTGTTCCCGACCCGCGAGGAGAAGGAGGAGGCACGCCATGAGGTCGGCACTCCGGCGGGCACTTAGGGGCGTCCGCTGGTACCTGCGCGAGCTGACCGACGAATCGGCGTACGACCGCTATGTCGCGCACCTCCGCCGGGACCACCCGCAGGCGGACGTGCCGACCCGGCGGGCCTTCGAGCGGATGCGGACGGACCGGCAGGAACACGATCCGCGCCAGGGATTCCGCTGCTGCTGACAGCGCCGCACGGCCGGCACGGCGCACCTTCACCGAATCGACATACCGATATGCGGACGAGGTCTTCCACTCCCGTCACACCGTGACCTAGATTGCCTGCGCGTTACACGGTGATCAGTGGTGATCAGTGAGGGGAACGGAGCCGCCGAATGTCATCAGATTCGCCCGAGGCCAGACCACCGGTGGTGACACCCGTGCGCGTGGTCATCGCCCTCTGCCTCGTCGCGCCCTTCGTGGCGATGCTGTGGGTGGGGTCGTACGCGAAGGTCGACCCGACCTTCATCGGTATCCCCTTCTTCTACTGGTACCAGATGCTGTGGGTGATCATCTCCACCGCGCTGACGATGACCGCGTACAAGCTGTGGCAGCGTGACCAGCGCGCCCGTCGTGGAGGTGCCCGGTGAACGACGGCGTGAACGGCGTC
>NZ_QFRX01000001.1:3803490-3969935 GCF_003143935.1 Streptomyces sp. Act143
GGTCACCGGCATCCTCGCGACCATGCCCTACATCGCCCTCCAACTGGTGGGCATCCAGGCCGTCCTGGACGTCATGGGCGTGGGCGGCGGCGAGAACACCAACTGGTTCGTCAAGGACCTGCCGCTGCTGATCGCGTTCGGTGTGCTGGCCGCGTACACCTACTCGTCCGGTCTGCGGGCGCCCGCCCTGATCGCGTTCGTCAAGGACACGCTGATCTACATCGTGATCGCGGTGGCGATCATCTACATCCCGATCAAGCTGGGCGGCTTCGACGAGATCTTCGCCAAGGCGGGCGAGGCCTACAGCCAGACCAACCCGGCGACGGGCGCCCCGCGCGGTGCGCTGACGCCGGCCGAGCCGGGGCAGTGGACGTACGCCACGCTGGCGCTGGGCTCCGCGCTCGCGCTCTTCATGTACCCGCACTCGATCACCGCGACGCTCTCCTCCAAGAGCCGTGAGGTGATCCGCCGCAACACCACGATCCTGCCCCTGTATTCGCTGATGCTGGGGCTGCTGGCGCTGCTCGGGTTCATGGCGATCGCGGCCGGAGTCAAGGTCACCAACGGCCAGTTGGCGATCCCGCAGCTCTTCGAGAACATGTTCCCGGCGTGGTTCGCGGGGGTGGCCTTCGCGGCAATCGGCATCGGCGCGCTCGTGCCCGCCGCCATCATGTCCATCGCGGCGGCGAACCTGTTCACCCGCAACATCTACAAGGACTTCATCAAGCCGGACGCCACGCCCCAGCAGGAGACCAAGGTCTCCAAGCTGGTGTCCCTGCTGGTGAAGGTCGGCGCGCTCGTCTTCGTCCTCACCATGGACAAGACGGTCGCCATCAACTTCCAGCTGCTGGGCGGGATCTGGATCCTCCAGACCTTCCCGGCCCTGGTCGGCGGCCTGTTCACCCGCTGGTTCCACCGCTGGGCGCTGCTCGCGGGCTGGGCGGTCGGCATGGTCTACGGCACCGTCGCCGCGTACGGCGTCGCCTCCCCGACCCAGAAGCACTTCGGCGGCTCGGCGAAGGAGATCCCGGGCATCGGCGAGATCGGCTACATCGGCCTCACGGCCTTCGTGCTCAACGTCGTCGTCACCGTGGTCCTGACCTTCGTCCTGAAGGCCGTCAAGGCCCCCGACGGCATCGACGAGACCAGGCCGGAGGACTACACGGCGGACGCGGGCGACCCCGGCGTCCAGGTGGAGCTGCCGCCGGCCACGGCAGGCACCTCGCACTGAGTGTCACGACCGTCAGCGGGCCGTCGGGAAATCCGGCGGCCCGTCGTCGTGCCGGTCGGGCAGACTCACCCGCATGGACATCGTGATCCGGGCAGCGCACCCCACCGAATACGAGACCCTCGGCGAGATCACCGCCCAGGCCTACCTCCAGGACGGGCTTCTGGCCTTCGGGGAGAGCGACTGGTACCTCGGCGAGCTGCGGGACGTGGCCAAGCGCGCGGCCGCCGCGGACATCCTCGTGGCCGCCGAACAGGACCGGCTCCTCGGCAGCGTCACCTTCGTCCCCGCCCCCGGCCCCATGGCCGACCTCGCCCGCCCCGGCGAGGCCGAGATCCGCATGCTCGCCGTCAGCCGCGCGTCCCGCGGCAGAGGCGCCGGCGAGGCCCTCGTACGGGCCTGTGTCGACCGGGCGAGAAGCGCGGGGTGCGCGGGCGTCGTGCTGTCCACCCAGCCCACCATGCAGGCCGCCCACCGCATCTACGAACGTCTCGGTTTCGTCCGCGTACCGGAACGCGACTGGAAGCCGATCCCCGGCGACGACTTCACGCTTCTCACCTATGAGTTGACGCTCTGAAGTCACCGCGACACAACATCTAGGGGTGCCACCGCGCCCCGGCACAAGATGTATGCTCATGCTCGCTGTCGCCGCAGGGGAATCCGGTGCGAATCCGGAACTGTCCCGCAACGGTGTACTTGTGCACGCCTTGGGCGTGTACGGGAGTCAGTCCGAGGACCTGCCGACAGCGTGCCCAGGCCGCCGTGGCCCGGGTCCATGACGTCCGGGCCTCGTGGAGTGGGCCGGTGGACGCGACGCCGCGTGCGCTCGTGCTGCCCCCTGCCCTCCGCAAGGCCCCTTGCCGAGCGAGGGAGAGCCCCACGTGACCATCGCGCCAGCCGATCCGGCTTCAGCGGTCCAGGTGGAGAACGACGGTCCCGGTGCCGCGCTGCTGCGGACCCTGACCGAGCTGACCGCCGACCTGCCCGACGCCGACCCCGGACGGGTCGCCGCCGCCGCGCTGCGGGGCCGCTCCGCGCGGGCCGACGAGGCGGAGCTGCGTGAGCTGGCCACCGAGGCCGCCGCCGGGCTCATCTCCGAGGACCCCGCCTACTCCCGGCTGGCCGCCCGGCTGCTGACCGTCAGCATCGCCGCCGAGGCCGCCTCCCAGGGCGTCACGTCCTTCACCGAGTCGGTCGCGGTCGGCCACCGCGAGGGCCTGGTCGCCGACCGCACCGCGGAGTTCGTACGGCTCCACGCGGCGCGCCTCGACGCGCTGATCGACCCGGCCGCCGACGACCGCTTCGGCTACTTCGGCCTGCGCACCCTGCACAGCCGGTACCTCCTGCGGCACCCGATCACCCGCCAGGTCATCGAGACGCCCCAGCACTTCATGCTGCGCGTGGCGTCCGGCCTCGCCGAGGACGACACCACCCGTGCCGTGGACGAGGTCGCCGCGCTCTACGGCCTGATGAGCCGCCTCGACTACCTCCCCTCCTCCCCCACCCTGTTCAACTCCGGCACCCGGCACCCCCAGATGTCGTCCTGCTACCTCCTCGACTCCCCGCTGGACGAGCTGGACTCCATCTACGACCGCTACCACCAGGTCGCCCGGCTCTCCAAGCACGCCGGTGGCATCGGGCTGTCGTACTCCCGTATCCGCAGCCGCGGTTCGCTGATCCGGGGCACCAACGGGCACTCCAACGGCATCGTGCCGTTCCTGAAGACGCTGGACGCCTCGGTCGCCGCGGTCAACCAGGGCGGCCGGCGCAAGGGTGCCGCCGCGGTGTACCTGGAGACCTGGCACTCCGACATCGAGGAGTTCCTGGAGCTGCGCGACAACACCGGTGAGGACGCCCGGCGTACGCACAACCTGAACCTCGCGCACTGGATCCCGGACGAGTTCATGCGCCGCGTGAACGCCGACGCCGAGTGGTCGCTGTTCTCCCCGGCGGACGTGCCCGAGCTGGTCGACCTGTGGGGCGACGAGTTCGACGCGGCGTACCGCAAGGCGGAGGCGGCCGGTCTCGCCAGGAAGACCATCCCGGCCCGTGACCTCTACGGCCGCATGATGCGCACCCTCGCGCAGACCGGCAACGGCTGGATGACCTTCAAGGACGCCGCCAACCGCACCGCCAACCAGACGGCCCTGCCCGGCCATGTCGTCCACTCCTCCAACCTCTGCACGGAGATCCTGGAGGTCACGGACGACGGCGAGACGGCGGTCTGCAACCTGGGGTCGGTGAACCTGGGCGCGTTCGTCGACCAGGAGACCGGCGACATCGACTGGGAGCGGCTGGACGAGACCGTCCGCACCGCCGTCACCTTCCTCGACCGCGTGGTGGACATCAACTTCTACCCGACCGAGCAGGCGGGCCGCTCCAACGCCAAGTGGCGTCCCGTCGGCCTGGGCGCGATGGGCCTCCAGGACGTCTTCTTCAAGCTGCGCCTCCCCTTCGACTCCGCCGAGGCCAAGGCGCTCTCCACCCGGATCGCCGAGCGCATCATGCTCGCCGCGTACGAGGCCTCCGCCGACCTGGCCGAGCGCAACGGCCCGCTGCCGGCCTGGGAGAAGACCCGTACCGCGCAGGGCGTCCTGCACCCCGACCACTACGGCGTCGAGCTGACCTGGCCGGAGCGCTGGGCGGCGCTGCGGGAGCGGATCACCGCGGTCGGCATGCGCAACAGCCTCCTCCTCGCCATCGCGCCGACGGCCACGATCGCCTCGATCGCGGGCGTGTACGAGTGCATCGAGCCGCAGGTCTCGAACCTCTTCAAGCGCGAGACCCTGTCGGGGGAGTTCCTCCAGGTCAACTCCTACCTGGTGGCCGAGCTGAAGAAGCTCGGCGTGTGGGACGCGCAGACCCGGGAGGCGCTGCGCGAGTCCAACGGCTCGGTGCAGGGCTTCACCTGGGTGCCGCAGGAGGTCCGCGACCTGTACCGCACGGCGTGGGAGATCCCGCAGCGCGGCCTCATCGACATGGCCGCCGCCCGCACCCCGTTCCTGGACCAGTCCCAGTCGCTGAACCTGTTCCTGGAGACGCCGACCATCGGCAAGCTCTCCTCGATGTACGCGTACGCCTGGAAGTCCGGGCTGAAGACGACGTACTACCTGCGCTCGCGCCCGGCGACGAGGATCGCCCGCGCGGCCCAGGCAACTGTCCCCGTGCAGCAGGTCACTTCGGAAGAAGCGATCGCCTGCTCCCTTGAGAACCCCGAGTCCTGCGAGGCCTGCCAGTAATGACCAGCGAAGCCAAGAACCTTCTCGACCCGGGCTTCGAGCTGACTCTCCGCCCCATGCGCTACCCGGACTTCTACGAGCGCTACCGGGACGCCATCAAGAACACCTGGACCGTCGAGGAGGTCGACCTCCACTCGGACGTCGCCGACCTGGCGAAGCTGTCCCCCGAGGAGCAGCACCTGATCGGCCGCCTGGTGGCGTTCTTCGCGACGGGCGACTCGATCGTGGCGAACAACCTGGTGCTGACGCTGTACAAGCACATCAACTCCCCCGAGGCGCGCCTGTACCTGTCGCGCCAGCTGTTCGAGGAGGCCGTGCACGTCCAGTTCTATCTGACGCTCCTGGACACCTACCTTCCCGACCCGGAGGACAGGGCGGCGGCCTTCGCGGCGGTGGAGAACATCCCGTCCATCCGCGAGAAGGCCGGGTTCTGCTTCAAGTGGATAGACTCGGTCGAGAAGCTGGACCGCCTGGAGTCGAGGGCCGACCGCCGCCGCTTCCTGCTCAACCTGATCTGCTTCGCCGCGTGCATCGAGGGCCTGTTCTTCTACGGTGCCTTCGCGTACGTCTACTGGTTCCGCAGCCGGGGCCTGCTGCACGGCCTCGCCACCGGCACCAACTGGGTGTTCCGCGACGAGACCATGCACATGAGCTTCGCGTTCGACGTGGTCGACACCGTTCGCAAGGAGGAGCCGGACCTCTTCGACGACCAGCTCCAGCAGCAGGTGACGGACATGCTGCGGGAGGCCGTCGAGGCGGAGCTCCAGTTCGCGCGCGACCTGTGCGGTGACGGCCTGCCGGGCATGAACACCGAGTCGATGCGCCAGTACCTGGAGTGCGTCGCAGACCAGCGCCTCACCCGCCTGGGCTTCGCGCCGGTGTACGGCTCGGAGAACCCGTTCTCCTTCATGGAGCTCCAGGGCGTCCAGGAGCTGACCAACTTCTTCGAGCGGCGTCCGTCCGCGTACCAGGTCGCCGTGGAGGGCACGGTCGACCTGGACGAGGACTTCTGATCCCGGCGGACGCTACTTCAGCGTGACGGCATCCCCGGCCGACACGATCCGCGCGGTCGTCGTCGTGCCGGGGAAGTACCAGCGCCAGCTGCCGGCCGAGGTGACGGTGACCTTGGTGGTCAGCTTCCCGGCGTCGCCCGTCCGCACGGTCTTGACCGTGCTGTAGTGGGCGGCGCCGGCCGGGCGGTACTGGAGTCTGACGTCCTGCCCGGTGAAGCCGTGGTACTTCAGGTCCTCCCAGTCGGCGCGGGAGAGCTTGCCGTTGATGGTGAGCCTGGCGCCCTTGGCCACCGGCTCGGGCGTGGCGTCCGTGGTGAGCTTCGAGGCGCGCTTGACCTTGTACTCGGCGATGTCGTCCGAGATCCAGTAGTCGCCGTCGTTGGCCTTGACGGTGGCGTTGACCTGCCAGACGCCGGCGACCTTGTTGCTGTCGATGTCGTCGCTGTCGGCGATCCAGCCGGGGTCGACCGTCATCGTGCCCGTGCACACCGAGGTCGTGGCGCTCTTCTTCACGCACGACGAGTCGCCGTCCCAGGTGATGAAGCCGTAGCCGTTGGACCTGTTGAACGTGCTCAGATCCGTGATCTTCTTGACGCCCGAGTCGTCCTTGACGGTGATCGCGATCGGGTACCTGACGGTCTTCGCCACCCCGATGATCACGTTGCTTCCGCGGTTGACGACCGTGTTGGTCACCCGGATGTCGCCCCGCCCCTCGGCGTGGGCCCCCGTGGCCGTGAGCAGGGTAAGGGCCGCAACCCCGCCCGCCACGGCCGGCATTCTGTGTCTCATGTTCCTCCCCTGTTGGTGCAGGAGAGGTTATGTCTCCTTGAGCTGCCGGTCGATCCGGTGTTCGTGGGCCCACCCCACGAGCCCCGGGGCGGCGAGGAGGGCGAAGAGGATCAGCAGGGTCACGTATCCGATGAATGCGTCCATGAGGTAAGCATCACGGGCGCACGTCACTCCTGACAGTGGCAGGACTGCCGCAGTACCTCGATTTACTGCCAATCCCGAGGCACACTGGCAGCATGCTGAGAAACGTCGCCGCCGTCCTCCTCGACGGCGTACACCCCTTCGAACTCGGCGTCGTCTGCGAGGTGTTCGGCATCGACCGCAGCGACGAGGGGCTGCCGGCCTATGACTTCGCCGTGGCCTCGGCGGAGGGACCGACCCTCACCACGCACGTCGGCGGCCTCACCGTCGGCACGCCGTACGGGCTGGAGCGGCTGGAGGAGGCCGACCTGATCGCCGTACCGGCGGGGTCGGACTACGTCGTGCGCGACTACCCGCCCGCACTCCTCGACGCCCTCGTCCGGGCCGTCGACCGGGGCGCCCGCGTCCTCAGCGTCTGCTCCGGCGTCTTCGTGCTCGGCGCCGCCGGGCTGCTCGACGGGCGGCGGTGCAGCGTGCACTGGAAGCAGGCCACCGAGCTCGGCATCCGCTACCCCAGGGCGGTCATCGAGCCGGACGTGCTCTACGTCGACGAGGACCCGGTGATCACCTCGGCCGGCACCGCCGCCGGCATCGACGCCTGTCTGCACATCGTCCGCAAGGAACAGGGCCCCGAGGTCGCCAACACGATCGCCCGGCGGATGGTCGTACCGCCGCACCGGGACGGCGGCCAGGCGCAGTACATCGAGCGGCCGCTGCCCGCGTCGGCCTGCGACACCGTCGCCGAGGTCCTCGTCTGGATGCAGCGGCATCTCGACGAGGAGGTCACCGTCGAGCAGCTCGCCGCCCGCGCGCACATGTCGCCGCGCACCTTCGCCCGCCGCTTCCAGCAGGAGACGGGAACCACGCCCTACCGCTGGATCCTGCGGCAACGCGTGCTGCTCGCCCAGCGGTTGCTGGAAGGGACGGACGAAACGGTGGACGCGGTCGCGAGCCGAACGGGGTTCGGCACCGCGGCCGCACTGCGCCACCAGTTCGTACGGGCGCTGGGGACCACGCCCCAGGCCTACCGGCGTGCCTTCAGGGGCCCGCAGGCGGCCTGAACCGCCGGCCCCGGCTCCCTCACCTCGCGACCGGCCGCAGCAGCAGCTGGTGCGGCCGGAGCGTGATGCCCACCCGGGTCCCGTCGTTCGACCCCGCCACCTGCTCGAAGCGGTACTTCGTGGCGAGCGCCGCCGTGATGAGTGACAGCTGCGCCATCGAGAAGTGGTCGCTCGGGCACTTGCGGTTGCCGACGCTGAACGGGCTCATGGCGTATTTCGGCACGTCCTTGGCCCGCTCCGGAAGCCAGCGGTCGGGGTCGAACTCCAGGCTGTCCTTGTACGACTTCGGATCGCGCTGGATCGCGTACGGGCTGTACACGATGTCGGCACCGGCCGGAATGCGATACCCACCGAGTTCCGTGTCGGCGACCGCGCGGCGCGTCAATATCCATACCGCGGGACGCAAACGCATGGCCTCGACGACGACATTGTTGGTGTGCGCGAGCGAGCGGACGTCGTCGAATGCGACGGGACGGCCACCGGTTACGGATTGAACCTCGTCGCGCACCCTGTCCGCGTGTTCCGGGTGTTCCGCGAGGACTTGGAGCAGCCACATGATCGTGGACGCCACCGTTTCGCTGCCGGGGGTGACTATGGCGACGACCTGGTCGTGGATCTCCTGTTCCCCGATGGGGTCGCCATTGTCGTCCTTCGCCTCCAGCAATGCCGTCAGCAAATCGTCCGGCTTTTGACCAGATGCACGGCGCTCGGCGATGATCTCGTCGACGAGGAGATGCAAATCGGCCAGGGCCGCGTTGAATTTCCGGTTGGGCGGCAGGGGCAGGTTGTAGAGCGGCCCGAGGGGCACGACCATCCGCCGGTACATCCCGCGGAAGACGGTGGCGAGGGCGACGCACAGCCGCTCCGCGCGCTCGTCCATGAAGTCGCCGCGCAGCAGGCAGCGGGCGGCGATGCGGACGGCGACCCGGAAGGACTCGGTGGTGCAGTCGACGGTCTCCCCGGGCTGCCAGCGCTCGGTGAGCGCGTGCGCCTCCTCCTCCATGATCGGCCCGTAGCCGGGTATCGCGTCGAGCCGGAAGGCGGGCTGTATGGTGCGCCGCTGACGCCGGTGCTGCGGGCCGTTGGCGGTGGCCACGCCCTCCTTGCCGAGCAGGCCTTCCAGGGACTCCCAGAGCGGTCCGGCGATGACGAAGTCGGGGTTGAGCGCGAGGGCTCCGGTGAGGGCCGGTGTGGTGGGCGCGTAGACCTCCTTGGGGCCCAGCTTGAGCCGTACGACGTCGCCGTGGTCGCGGAGCTGCGACATGAAGGCCAGCGGGTCGCGCAGCAGCTTCAGGCCGTGTCCGAGGAGCGGGACGCCGCCGCCCGCGAGGGGTGGTTCACGAAGCTCGGGCGCCGGGGTCACCGGGGCTTCGGGCTTCACAGACTCGACGGTCATTTCTCACCTGCTGCTTCGTTGTTGACGTACGGAGGCGTGGACCGGTCGTCCCAGCTGTCGACCGTGTAGCGGCCGGACTCGTGGTGGAACCAGTAGACGGTGCTGAACCAGTTGCGCATATTGCCGACGCAGGCCCGCACGGTGTGACTCAGCTCTTTTCCGTGGACCGTTCCGTCCGCCAGCGAGTCCGCGAACCTCAGGGCGTCGTGCTCGGCGACGATGAATTCGTCGATGCATTCCTCGACGCGTCGCCTGACTTCCCCGACGGCCTGTTTGAGGGTCATCCCCTCGTGTTTGATGAGACTGATTCCGAGATTGTGGACCTCATCGCCCGCGATTTCCTTGGGGAGTGAGCAGAGGTCGTTGTACCAGGCGGCGAATTCCTGGCTCAGCAGCGCCGCCCGCCGATAGGCCGGGTTTTTCCGCACCCGGTCCGGGAGTTCGCGGCCCGCGCTGGGTTCCAGCAGATCCGTCCAGATCCAGTGCGCGAATGTGAGGCGGCGCAGTGCGAGATATTCCTCGACCGTCGGCACGACACCTTCGGTGCGGTTGCGGAATTCCCGGTCGTACGCCTCGATCACCTCGTGGAAGTGCCGGGCGAACCGCGCGTTCCAGGTACGCGGCAGGAACGAGTACAGCCGCTCCATGCTGTCGGCGAACCCGGCGACCAGCGGATCTTCGTGGTGCAGATGGTCCCCGGGGGAGTCGAGGGCCGCGTGCAGCCGGAACCTGAGCCGCCGCCAGGCCTCGGTCCGGCCGTGGACGATGTCGCGGTCGTGCCGGTCGTCCCAGACGAAGAACCAGGCGCTGTAGTCCGCTATCGCCTGGAGGACCTCGTCGGGGGCACCGAGGTAGTAGCCCGCCATGAGGTCCGTGTAGCAAAGTCCGTCGGCATATTCCTCCACCTTGTCGGCCGGCATGAGCCGCTTTTCCAGCAGCCAGGTGCGCGTCTTCTCCTGGAGCTGGGGCCAATACGGGTGGAGTTGCCGGGGAAACGCTGCCTCGATCACCGGGAGAGAGAGCGACGGTGGAACCGCGACCGCTGTCGGTGTCGATGTGGTGCCGTGTGAGAAAGCGTGCACGAACTAACCCCTCTCAGCCGCCAGTTGCGCACGCCCCTCCCGCTGTACCGGGCGTGCGCCGTTGCGTATCCCCGCACTTCCCATTCAGCACTACAACTGACCGTTCTGGGAACGGATTTGCACCATTCACTACCCCACAGTGCCGAGAATCTCCCCTTGTGTGACTGGTTCTGGATCACTAAGAGGGCACAGGCGATCGAACGTACGACGGACAGACGCACGGCGCCTGCTCAGGAAGGGGTTCCTGAACAGACGCCGTGCAGACGGTACTTGTGGGGCCCGAGTCGGTCTCAGCCGTTCGCGACGACGGGGTAGCGGGGCTCGTTCTCGGCCATCTGCCGCAGCGCGTCCTTGCGCTCACGCTTGGAGAGCCGGTCGATGTAGAGGTACCCGTACAGGTGATCGGTCTCGTGCTGCAAACACCGAGCGAAGTAGCCGGTGCCGCGCACCTTGATCGGGTTGCCCTTCTCGTCCTGCCCGGTCACCTCGGCGTAGTCGGGGCGGGCGAGCGGCGCGTACGCCGTCGGCACCGACAGACAGCCCTCGTTGCTGTCGTCCAGGCGGCGCTTCTCGGCGGGCAGGTCGACGAGCTTGGGGTTGCAGACCACGCCGACGTGCCGGGTGCCCTCGTCGTCCATGCAGTCGTACACGAAGACCTTCAGGTCGACGCCGATCTGGTTGGCGGCCAGGCCCACGCCCTCGGCGGTGCGCTGCGAGGCGAACATGTCCGCCACCAGCTGGTCCAGTTCGGCGCCGAACTCGGTGACGTCCTTGCACTCCTTGTGCAGCACGGGGTTGCCGACGACCGTGATGGGCCGCGAGGTGCCGCGCTCACGCCAGGCGTTCTCGCGCTCCTCGGCCTCCTGGGTGTCGATGACGAAACCCTCATCGTCCACGGGGAGCACGCCCGCGTGCTGCTGATCGGTGTCCTGCTGCGCCATGACCGACGATGCCTTCCTAAAACCAAACAAGGGGAAAGTTGCTGATACAGGGTAAGGGGATGCGCCCCTTCAGGGGCGCTGGGCTGTGTCAAGGTGCGGCTCCGCCGCGTGGGTGCGACCAGCCACGGCGCCGCACCCGAAATCCGTCAGCACACCTCTTCGAGATCACGCCAGTCCCGGGAATCAGGGCTGTCGGCGACCCACCCGTCCAGCAGCCCCCGCACCAGCGAAGCCGGCGCGGCCACCCCGCACTCCCGCTCCGGCACCCACAGCTGCCCGTCCGTCCGGTGCCCCAGCGGCCCGGGATGCCCCGGCTCGCTGTGGTCGTGCGGGTCGAGATGCTCCCCGTCGCCCTCGTCCGACGGCATCCGGGACTCCGAGCACATCCGGCACAGCAGCCGCACCGACGACGACCAGTCCTCCGCCGCGAACCCGGCGTCGGCGGCGAGCTGCTCCAGCGCGTCCCGGTCGGCCTCGGTGGCGGCCTCCAGGAGGACCACCCAGGTCGGCACCGGCGACGGCGCCCACAGCTCGATCTCGTCGAAGACGGGGTAGGAGTGCCCGGCGGCAGTGGTCCGCTCCCCGTGCGGCACCCCGTCGTGCAGCACGACCTCGCCCCAGCGCCGCCCGGAGGACGGCAGCGGAATCGACAGCACCTCGATACGAGCCGGGTCCAGCCGCCGCCCCCACACCACCTCGGCCTCCCCCTCCGGGGACAGCCGTACGGCGGCACTGCCGAGGTCCATGCCGACCGGCTCCCCGGAGTCGGCCGCCCCGCCCGGCACCCGCAGCCCGTAGGCCTGCCAGGCCCGCCGGGCCAGCGGCCAGTCCTGGAGCGCGGTGGCCGCGATGCCGACGTTCCACCAGTCGGGTGCGCCCGTCTCGCGGTCGAGGAGGGCGACGGCACGCAGTCCGGCCGCGCGGGCCTGCTCCCAGTCGTGCCGGAACTTGTGCAGCAGGGCGAGGTTGAACCAGGACTCGGACAGCCACGGTTCCAGGTCGGCGGCGCGCGTCAGCAGCGCGCCCGCGTCCTCGTACCGACCGTCGCCGATCAGCGTGAACGCGCGGTCGGTGGCCTGCCGCCAGGAGGCGGAGGGCCGGTGCCGTCCTTTGCCGAAGATCCTCACGATTCCCGCCTGCCAGTTGCCCTCAGTGACCTCGCCACTGCCCCCGGAATCCCTCTCCTTCGCATCCAACCACGTGCGGCTGGAAGGGCGCTCATTACCCATGGGTTACCCACCCCGGGGCAGGGTCAGACAGTCGCGCGCCAGCACCCTGGCCAGCGCCTCCACCACTTCGGGCGCGTGGTCCCCCGCGGTCGCCAGCCGCAGTTCCTCCAGAGCGGTGAGCGGCCCGCCGGGCCCGGCGTCCCGCGCCTTCTCCTCGTAGGCGTTCACGGTCCGTACGATCCGGGCGGCGACCGGCTGCTGCCGGTAGGGGTCGGCCTGCCGCTCCACGACCACGGCGACCGCGCCGTCCACCCCCGTCTGCCGTACGACGGCCCCGCCGAGCAGCGCGATCCGCCGCTGCTCCTCGGCGGGCAGGGCGGCGGTGGCCCCCGCCGGGACCGGGTCGACGAGGCTGAGCTGTCCGATGTCGTGCATCAGGGCGGCGTACTCCAGGACGGTGAGGTCGCGCCCGGACAGCCCCAGGTCGCGGCCGACGGCCCGGCTCAGCGCGGCGACCCGGCGGGCGTGTCCGGCGGGGGTGTACCCGGCGATCTCGGTGGCCCGGGCGAGGGAGGCGATGGTCTGCCGGTAGGTGGCACGGACGGCGGCGTACCGCCGGAAGGACAGCTGGGTCAGCAGCAGCGGCACACAGAACACCGGCAGCGCCCACAGGCCGACGACGGCGACCGCGAGCGCCATCACCGCGCCGGTCGCGCAGACAGCGGACCCGATGCCGAGCAGCGCCCGCAGCTCGTCGCGGAGCAGCGGACCGAAGGGCCAGCGGGTGCGGGAGTGCCGCAGCGCGGCGGCGAGCAGGGCGTCGCACAGCGCGGTGAGGGCGAGCAGCGCGAGCAGCAGCAGCGCGTACGCCGGTCCGCCCCAGGCGCTGAACACGCCCTGGTTGTAGAGGGGCTGGAAGCAGACGGCGGCGAACCCGGTGCTGAGCACGCGCCGGGCGAGGTGGTCCGCGGTGCCCCGGTCGCCGCGCCAGATGTGCGGCACGCTGCCGAGCAGCGCGGCCGCGACGACGACGGTGACGACCTGGGCGGCCCCGTGCTGCGTGGCCCGCCCGGCGTCCGCCCCGAGCAGCGCGTACGACAGCGCGCCCGCGGCTCCGATCGGCGCGGCCTCCCTGACCCGGGCGCCGGTCCACCGGGTCAGCTCACCGACGAGGATCAGCACCCCGAAGGCGAGCGCGGCCCCGCGCTCCTCCAGGCCGTTCCAGAGGCTGCCGGCGAGGGAGCCGGCGGCGAGGAGGGCGGCGGAGGTGTGGACGAGGGTGAGCAGGGACGGCGGCCGGGGCGCGCGCGGCGGCGCCTCGGTCCGCGGTTCGGGCGCCGCTCCCGGCGCGGCCACGCTCATGGCCGCACCCCGGGCCGGCTTCCCACCGGCCGCCGCGGCTCCGGCGGACGCGCCGACGCCTCGTCCGCGGTGACCGCGGGATGCCAGCCGTGCCGTCCCAGCGCCCGGACGAGAGCGGTGACCATCCGCGGGTCGAACTGCGTGCCCGCGCACCGCTCCAGCTCCTCCAGCGCCGTGCCCACGGGCCGGGCCCGGCTGTAGGACCGGGTGGACGTCATCGCGTCGAAGGCGTCGGCGACCGCCACCACCCGCGCCGACTCGGGGATCTGGGCGCCCACCAGCCCGTACGGGTAGCCGCTGCCGTCCAGCCGCTCGTGATGGTGCAGTACGGCCGCCCGTGCCTCCCCCAGGAACGAGATCCCCCGCACCATCTCGTGCCCGTACTCGGGGTGCAGCTCGATGATCCGGCGTTCCTCGGGGGTCAGCGGCCCGTCCTTGCGCAGCAGCCGGGTCGGGACGCCCAGCTTGCCCACGTCGTGCAGGATGCCGGCGAAGCGCAGCACCTCGATGCGGCCCTCGTCCATCCCGAGCTCGCGGGCGATCATCATCGAGGCCTGGCCGACGCGTTCGCTGTGCCCGCGCGTGTACTCGTCCTTGATGTCGACGGCCTGCACCAGCGCGCGGATGGTCGCCTGATGGGCGGCCCGCTCCCGGTGGTACTGCGCGAACGCCCACCAGGACACGCACATCGGCAGCAGCACCAGCAGCGCGGCGACCGGCCCGAAGGGGCTGCGCCACAGGACGGCCATCATGAGCCCGGCGAGCCCGTGGACGGCGATCGGCGGGAGGGAGCGTACGAGCTGCCCCCGCCAGGCCGGCCGGAGGGGCACTCCCTCGGCGAGGGCCAGGATTCCGCCGTCGAGCACCGTCAGCACCAGGCAGAAGGCGACGACGGCCGCCCCCGCCGGGACGAGCGCGTACGGGAAGTCGGAGGTGACGACGGCGTCCCGGCCGCCCAGCACCCAGTGCGCGCAGGACGCCGCCCAGACGGCGAGGGCGAGTTGGGACGCCCGCCAGATCCGCCGCACCGGCCGCGGCCGGCGGACGACCGGGGACAGCAGCGCCCCCGGCACCGCGACGAGCGCGGCGGCGGGCGGCGGCAGCAGGAAGGCCCCGGCGAGCAGCACGGGGTAGAACGAGCCGGAGAGCCGCTCGCCGGCGGCGTAGAGGGCGGCGAGCAGGGCCACCGCCCACCACGGGGCGCGTACCGACGGCAGCAGATGCAGGCAGTACAGCGCGGCGAGGGCGACACAGCCGACGTACGCACGGGCCCGTGCGGGTATCGCCTCCATACACCCCTCCCCGGGCACGCGCTTGCAGCACGGGAGCCTAGGGCGGCGAGGGGGAGGTCCGCGGGCTTATGACCCGCGGATTAGCACGTTCGAGTGACGATCGTGCGTTCAGGATTCCTGCGGGGCGGCCGGTGCGGCAGCGATGTCGTGGTCCGGCACGGCCTGCCCGGAGCGGATCAGGTCGAGCCGCCCGAGGACCTTGGCGCGCAGGTCGGTGGGGACGTCGTCATGGCCGCAGCAGCGCTTGACGAGCTTCTTCACCGCCTCTTCGAGCCCGTACTTCTCCAGGCACGGCGAGCACTCGCTGAAGTGCTGCTTGAACTTGTCGCGGTCGACGTCCGGCATCTCGCTGTCGAGGAACTCGTAGAGATGGTCGAGTACCTCACTGCAGTCCGTCTCGTGCGGCTCTCCGCAGCTCATGAGCCCGAACCTTTCACTTCGTTCGACTCTCCGGCGCCGGCCGGGACCAGTCCGCGCTCACGGGCGTAGTCCTCGAGCATGCCGCGCAGTTGGCGGCGGCCCCGGTGCAGCCGGGACATCACCGTACCGATGGGTGTCCCCATGATGTCCGCGATCTCCTTGTAGGCAAAGCCCTCTACGTCAGCGAGGTAGACGGCGATGCGGAACTCCTCGGGGATCGCCTGGAGCGCTTCCTTCACGTCCGAGTCGGGCAGGTGGTCCAGCGCCTGCGACTCGGCGGAGCGCAGACCGGTCGACATGTGCGACTCGGCGCGCGCGAGCTGCCAGTCCTCGATCTCCTCGGCCGCGGAGCGCTGGGGTTCACGCTGCTTCTTGCGGTACGAGTTGATGAACGTGTTGGTCAGGATCCGGTACAGCCAGGCCTTCAGGTTGGTGCCCTCGCGGAACTGGTGGAAGGACGCGTACGCCTTGGCGTAGGTCTCCTGCACCAGGTCCTCGGCGTCGGCCGGGTTGCGCGTCATGCGCAGGGCGGCCGAGTACATCTGGTCGAGGAATTCGAGCGCGTCCCGCTCGAAGCGCGCGCTGCGCTCCGCGGTGGATTCCGTGCTGGTGTCCGTGCTGGTCTCCACGCTCGTGCCCTGGCCCTCGGGCTGCTCCGCCTGGCCGTGATCGGTCCCTGCGTCGGTACCGGGAACCGGACCCACCTCCTCAAGATTCCGGGCAGCACCGAAGCCGGTACCACCAGAATCGGAGGATAGACGACTACCCGTCCCCGCCGCGCCTCGAATAGGCGCGGTCTTGCCCGCGTGCAGCACCGTCCAGTCCAGGTCAGCGCGGCTGCTGCGGGTCGGGCAGAAGGTCGAACCCATGCGGCGGACTTCCTCTCCTACGACGGTCGGTGCTGGTTCTTCAGCACTTCTGTCCGCCACAACAGAGCTTCGCGGCCCAGCATTCCCGGCGCTTCACCTGAGTGACCCGACCCACTTCACGACCGCGTCCGTGATGACCGTCACGGCCTCGTCCTGACCGATGCCCGCCCGTTTCGGCACCGCGAATCCATGATCGCCGTACGGCACCTCGACCAGTTCGTGAGCACCGTCCCCGGGAAACTCCTCCGGCTTCCCGAAGGGATCGTTGCCTCCCTGTACGACGAGCGTGGGCACCCCGGCCCCGAGCAGCTCCGCGGCGCGGGACTTCTCCGGCTTGCCCGGCGGGTGGAGCGGGAAGCTGAGCGCGAGCACGGCGGCGGCGCCCAGTTCCCCGGCGGTACGGCAGGCGACCCGGGCCCCGGCACTGCGTCCGCCGGAGATCACGGGCAGTCCGCGCTCGGCGACGGCGGGCCAGATTCCGCGCCACCCGATGTCGAGGGTCCTCGGCGCGGGCGCCACCTTCCTGCCCGCCACCCGCCAGGGCTGCTCGACGAGGGCGACGGTGACGCCGTGCGCGGGGAGGACGCGCGCGAGGGCCTGGAGGTCCCGCGCCTCGATGCCGCCCCCGGCGCCGTGGCTGACGGCTAGGACGAGGCGGGCCTTCTTCGCGGGGTGCCAGGTGATGCGGGCGTCCCCGGCGTCGGTGGCAATGATCTCGGTCGTCACGCTAGAAGAGTGTGCCTTCTTCCGGACCTTCCAGCTCCTTCAGCAGCTCCGGCCCGTTGTTGCGCACGTTGCTGACGGCGGTGGAGACGGGGTAGGCGCGCATGAGCCCGGGAGGGGGCGGTGCGAGCAGGGACCGCAGGTCCTCGACATCCGTACGGGACGGGTCCAGCCAGGAGTCCCAGCGGTCGGGGGTGAGCATCAGCGGCATCCGGGGATGGATGTCGGCGAGCGCGTGCGGCCCCTCGGCGGGCGCCACGGCCAGCGGGGTCGTCTCGGCCTCGGTCGTGATCACCGAGCAGGTCACCCACCAGGCCTGGGGATGGTCGTCGGGCAGGGTCCTGTCCCGCCAGAACTCGTAGAGCCCGGCCATCGCGAACACCGACCCGTCGGCCGGCAGCACGAAGTACGGCTGCTTGCGCGGCCGCTTCTTCTTCCCCTCGACCTCCAGCTCCCGCTCGGCGGCGGCGGTGACCCACTCGTAGTAGCCGTCGGCGGGGATGATGCAGCGGCGCGAGGAGAAGGCCCGCTTGTAGGAGGGCTTCTCGTGGACGGTCTCGGCCCGGGCGTTGATCATCCGGGCGCCGCCCTCGGGGGTCTTGGACCAGCTCGGCACCAGCCCCCACTTCAGCTTCCGCAGCTGCCGAACCGGCCGCGGGTCGTCGGCGTCCTTCAGAGGGCGGTCGAGGACGGCGTAGACCTCCTTGGTCGGGGCCACGTTGTAGTCGGGAGCCAACGTCTCCTCCGGCTCCCACTGCTCGATCTCAAAGATTCCTGCGAGATCCTCGGGCCTACGACTCGCTGCATACCGTCCGCACATACGTGCCACACTGCCAGACTCCGTACGAGGAGAGGGAGCCACCGCCGAACATGGACACCAGTACCGCGTCCTCTCTCTGGGACGAGCTCGTCGGCACCCAGCCCGACCCCGATCTGTGGGTGGTGCTGGCCACCATGGTGGCGGCGCTCGCCATAGTCGTCCCGCACGTCCTGTGGCGTATCTCGCGCAACGCCATCACCATCGCCCACGAGGGCGGGCACGGCCTGGTCGCCCTGCTCACCGGACGCACCCTGACCGGCATCCGGCTGCACTCCGACACCAGCGGCCTGACGGTCAGCAAGGGCAAGCCGTACGGCATCGGCATGATCCTCACCGCGTCCGCCGGCTACACCGCTCCCCCGCTGCTGGGCCTGGGCGGCGCGGCCCTGCTCGCCGCCGGCCGCATCACCCTCCTGCTGTGGGCGGCGACGGCCCTGCTGGTGGCGATGCTGGTGATGATCCGCAACGCGTACGGCGCCCTGACGGTGATCCTCACGGGCGGCACGTTCGTGGTGGTGTCGTGGCTGGCGGGACCGCAGGTGCAGGCGGCGTTCGCGTACGCGGTCGTGTGGTTCTTGTTGCTCGGTGGAGTTCGACCGGCATTCGAGTTGCAGGCGAAGCGGGCGAGGGGAGGCGCCGGCGACTCGGACGCGGACCAGTTGTCACGGCTGACGCATGTGCCGGCCGGGCTGTGGTTGTTCCTGTTCCACGCGGTGAGCCTGTGTGCGTTGATAGGCGGCGGACGGTGGTTGCTGGAGGTGTGACGCGGCCCCGAAGAGGCGCCTCGCAGGGGTGCCGGGAACCGCGCGCCCGGCCCCCACGGCGCAGCACTCGGACCACGGCCCCCCACTAAAGTGGACCTCATGGCTTTGAACCCCTCAGAAACCGCCCTCTGGCCCGCCCCTCACGCAAGCGGAGCCGTCGACGCGACGGTCCATGTACCGGGGTCGAAGTCCGTCACCAACCGCGCCCTCGTGCTCGCGGCCCTCGCCAGCGAGCCGGGCTGGCTGCGCCGCCCCCTCCGCTCCCGCGACACCCTCCTCATGGCGGCCGCGCTGCGCGAGATGGGCGTCGGCATCGAGGAGGGCGTGGGCCCGGACGGCACCGGCGAGACCTGGCGTGTCCTGCCGGCCGGCCTGCGCGGCCCCGCCACCGTCAACGTCGGCAACGCCGGCACCGTCATGCGCTTCCTCCCGCCCGTCGCCGCCCTCGCCGACGGCCCCGTCCGTTTCGACGGTGACCCGCGGTCGTACGAGCGCCCCCTGAACGGTGTCATCGACGCCCTCCGCGTCCTCGGCGCCCGTATCGACGACGACGGCCGTGGCGCGCTGCCGCTGACGGTCCACGGCGGTGGCGCGCTGGACGGCGGCCCGGTGCAGATCGACGCGTCGAGCTCGTCGCAGTTCGTCAGCGCCCTCCTGCTCTCCGGCCCTCGCTTCAACCAGGGGGTGGAGGTCCGCCACGTGGGCGCCGCGCTCCCCTCCCTCCCCCACATCCGCATGACGGTCGACATGCTGCGGGCGGTGGGCGCCCAGGTCGACACCCCGGAGTCCGGCGGCGAGCCCGACGTGTGGCGGGTCACCCCCGGTGCCCTGCTCGGCCGGGACCTCACCATCGAGCCCGACCTGTCCAACGCCCAGCCCTTCCTCGCCGCGGCGCTCGTCACCGGGGGCAAGGTCGTCGTCCCGGACTGGCCGGCCCGCACCACGCAGCCCGGCGACAAGCTGCGGGAGATCTTCACCGAGATGGGCGGTTCCTGCGAACTCACCGAGTACGGTCTGGAGTTCACCGGATCGGGTGCGATTCACGGTATCGACGTCGACCTGAGCGAGGTCGGCGAACTGACCCCCGGTATCGCGGCGGTCGCGGCCCTCGCGGACTCCCCGTCGACGCTCCGCGGCGTCGCCCATCTGCGCCTGCACGAGACGGACCGGCTGGCCGCGCTCACCAAGGAGATCAACGAGCTCGGCGGTGACGTCACCGAGACCGCCGACGGCCTGCACATCCGCCCGCGCAAGCTGCACGGCGGGATCTTCCACACCTACGAGGACCACCGCATGGCGACGGCCGGCGCGATCATCGGCCTCGCGGTCGAGGGCGTGCAGATCGAGAACGTGGCGACGACGGCGAAGACCCTGCCGGACTTCCCGGACCTGTGGACAGGGATGCTCGGGAGCGACGGGGCGTAGGGGCGTACGACCATGCGCCGCTACGGCAAGCACACCGACGAGGACGACATCCGCTCCCGGCCCAACCGCAAGGGCAACCGGCCGCGTACGAACATCCGCCCCAAGCACGAGGACGCGGCCGAGGGCATGGTCCTCACCGTGGACCGGGGGCGGCTGACCTGTCTGGTCGAGGACCGGATCGTGCTGGCGATGAAGGCCCGTGAGCTGGGCCGCAAGGCCGCGATCGTCGGTGACCGGGTGGCCCTCGTGGGCGACCTGTCCGGCAAGAAGGACACCCTCGCGCGGATCGTCCGCATCGAGGAACGCACGTCGGTGCTGCGCCGCACGGCGGACGACGACGACCCGTACGAGCGGGTGGTCGTCGCCAACGCCGACCAGCTCGCCATCGTCACCGCCCTCGCCGACCCCGAGCCGCGCCCCCGTCTCATCGACCGCTGCCTGGTCGCGGCGTACGACGGCGGCCTGGAACCGCTCCTGGTCCTGACGAAGTCGGACCTCGCCCCGCCCGACAAGCTCCTGGAGCTGTACGGCGACCTCGACATCCCGTATGTCGTCACCAGCCGCGACGAACTGGAGAACGGCGACGCGGCGGACCGGGTGCGCGAGGAGCTGGGCGGCAAGATCACCGCGTTCGTCGGGCATTCCGGCGTCGGCAAGACGACCCTGGTGAACGCGCTGGTCCCGGAGGAGCGGCGGCGTCTGACCGGCCATGTGAACGCGGTGACGGGCCGCGGCCGGCACACCACGACCTCGGCGCTGGCGCTCCCGCTGGAGGGCGCGGACGGCTGGGTCATCGACACCCCGGGCGTACGGTCCTTCGGCCTCGCCCACATCGACCCGTCCCGGGTGATCCACGCGTTCCCGGACCTGGAACCGGGAACCGAGGGCTGCCCGCGCGCGTGCAGTCACGACGAGCCGGACTGCGCGCTCGACCAGTGGGTGGCGGACGGTCACGCGGATCCCGCCCGCCTCTACTCACTGCGCCGCCTGCTGGCCACCCGTGAGCGGAAGGAAGGCGACTGACCTTCGCGTTGTTTGTGGGTCCCTGAGTCCGGCAAGTGCATAATCGCACCGAGCCGGACCGAGCCGGACGTACGGGAGGACAGCACATGGCGTGGCTGCTGGTGGTGGTGGCCGGGTTGCTCGAGACCGGATTCGCCGTGTGTCTGAAGCTCTCCCACGGGTTCACCCGGCTCTGGCCCACGATCGCCTTCTGCGTCTTCGCGCTCGGCAGCTTCGGCTTGCTGACCCTGTCCCTGAAGAAGCTCGACGTGGGTCCGGCGTACGCGGTGTGGACCGGCATCGGCGCGGCGGGCACGGCGATCTACGGGATGATCTTCCTCGGCGACCTGGTCTCGACGCTGAAGATCGTCTCGATCAGCTTCGTCATCATCGGCGTGATCGGGCTGCAACTGTCGGGCTCGGCCCACTGAGCACCGCGTTCGCTAGACGGGCTGCCGGTACAGCGCGGCACGCACCAGGTCCGTGACGCCGCCCTCCCCCGGCGGCGCCGACACACAGGAGATGGCGAGCCGTACGACGAGTTCGCAGGCGCGGGCCAGGTCGGCGGCGTCCGGCTTGGACATGCCGGGCCCGCCGAGCACCGCCACGGCGCGGTCGCGGACGAGCGCGACGAAGTCGCCGGGCGAGGGCAGCGGGCCGTCGGCGCGGCGCTGTGCCGGTACCGCCGAGGAGGACGGGACGGCGGACAGTGTCGGCGCGGGCAGCCGCTCACTCCAGCAGCCGGTGAGCATGGCCCGTACGAGCGCGTTCTCGCGGGCCGTGGCGGCCGTCCACTCGGCGGTGGCGGCCAGCCGCTCACGGGTGTCGGCAGGGGCGGAGAGCGCGCGGTCGACCCCGGCGAGATAGCCGTCGGCCTCCCTTCTGACGAGCGCGCGGGCCAGGCCTTCCTTGCTCCCGAACTCGTTGTACAGCGTCTGCCGGGACACTCCGGCCGCCGCGGCGACGTCCACCATCCGCACGGCGGACCACGGCCGGCGGGCCAGTGCCGTGTACGCGGCGTCCAGCAGAGATTCCCTCGCTGCAGGCATCATCGCCTCCTAGGGGCGAGCGGCTCTGCGCCCAGATTTGACGCGCACAGGGGCACTGTCAAGGGTTCGCGAAAGCATGAGGGGGCGCCCCTGATCGGCAGCACGCCGCCACACCCTGACGGACCCGCCGGACACGACGCCGGACGCACCGTCGGCGCGGCAGGCGGACCATCGGTACGGCCGCGGGCGAGCCGTCGGCGGAGGGGTAGGCGAGCCGTCAGCGTGGCGGCGAGCGAGCCACCGGCGTGGAGACAGGGGGGCCATCGGCGTGGCGGCGCGCGAAGCCGGCGGTGCGGGCGGGGCGGGGGGTATGCGGCGGACCGCCGGGCCGTGTCCGGACCGTGTCCGCTGTCCACACTCCGGCCCCTGTAGCCCCGTACCACCCCCGGCAGATACCGTTCGTCGCATGCTGGACTACCTCGACGACCTCCGCTTCGCCCACGTCCTCGCCGACGCGGCCGACGCTGCCACCATGGACCGCTTCAAGGCCCTCGACCTCAAGGTCGAGACGAAGCCGGACATGACCCCGGTGAGCGAGGCGGACAAGGCCGCCGAGGAACTGATCCGCAGCCAGCTCCAGCGCGCCCGCCCGCGCGACGCGATCCTGGGCGAGGAGTACGGCGTGCAGGGCACCGGCCCGCGCCGCTGGGTCGTCGACCCGATCGACGGCACCAAGAACTACGTCCGCGGCGTCCCCGTCTGGGCCACGCTGATCTCCCTGATGGAGGCGGGCGAAAGCGGCTTCCAGCCCGTCGTCGGCGTGGTCTCCGCCCCCGCCCTCGGCCGCCGCTGGTGGGCCGCGAAGGGACACGGCGCCTTCACCGGCCGCAGCCTCTCCTCGGCGTCCCGGCTGCACGTCTCCCAGGTCGGCAAGCTCTCCGACGCCTCCTTCGCGTACTCCTCGCTGAGCGGCTGGGAGGAGCAGGGCCGGCTGAACGGTTTCCTGGACCTGACCCGCGAGGTGTGGCGCACGCGCGCGTACGGCGACTTCTGGCCCTACATGCTGGTCGCCGAGGGTGCCGTCGACATCTGCGCCGAGCCCGAGCTCTCCCTCTGGGACATGGCCGCCAACGCGATCATCGTCACCGAGGCCGGCGGCAGCTTCACCGGCCTCGACGGCCGCCCGGGCCCGCACAGCGGCAACGCGGCCGCCTCCAACGGCCTCCTCCACGACGAGCTGCTGGGCTATCTGAACCAGCGGTACTGACCATTCCGCGCGGCCCGCTCCCGTTCCTCGCGGTCCTCGCCGAAAAGCGCAGATGAGCGCGTGCGCCCTCAATTGGCCGCACGCGCCCCCTTGTTGACCGTCGCTTTACCTGCGACTCTGAGGGGACCCTCATTTGTGAACTTGTGAACCGCCGAACTAGCTCGGCGGTTCCTCAGGAGGTGACTCCGCACCCATGCTCGTCCGCGACGCCATGAGCACAGTCGTCCTCACCATCGGCCCCACTCACACCCTCCGCCAGGCAGCCGCCCTGATGTCCGCCCGCCGGGTCGGCGCGGCCGTGGTCCTCGACCCCGACGGCACCGGCATCGGCATCCTCACCGAACGCGACGTCCTCAACGCGGTGGGCCTGGGCCAGAACCCGGACACCGAGCCCACCCACGCCCACACCACCACCGACGTCGTCTTCGCGGCGCCGTCCTGGACCCTGGAAGAGGCGGCCCGGGCCATGGCCCACGGCGGCTTCCGGCACCTCATCGTCCTGGACCGGGGCGAGCCCATCGGCATCGTGTCGGTGCGCGACATCATCCGCTGCTGGGCACCGGTACGGCAGCAGCAGATGACCTTGTCGCACTAGGAAGCACCCGGAAGCACCGGGAAGGGCCAGGAAGAGGGAGGAGGAGCCAGCAGGAGCCGGGAGGCTAGATTGGACGAAGTCTAAAATCACACCCATTCGCGACCTGGTCCCCTTCTGTTAGGCTGGCGCGTATGAGTGACCTTCTGGAACGGCTGCGCGGACGTGGATGGCGGATGACCGCGCAGCGGCGCGTCGTGGCCGAGGTCCTCGAAGGCGAACACGTCCACCTGACGGCCGACGAGGTCCACGCGCGGGCCGTCGCCAAGCTGCCCGAGATCTCCCGGGCCACCGTCTACAACACGCTGGGCGAGCTGGTCTCCCTCGGCGAAGTCCTCGAGGTCGCCACCGACAAGCGCGCCAAGCGGTACGACCCCAACGCGCACCGTCCGCACCACCACCTGGTCTGCGCCCGCTGCGGCGCGATCAAGGACGTCCACCCCAGCGGCAACCCGCTGGCCGACCTCCCCGACTCCGAGCGCTTCGGCTTCAAGGTCTCGGACGTCGAGGTGACGTACCGCGGAATCTGCCCGAACTGCGCGGCGGCATAAGCAAGCACAGGCGAGCGAGCACTCCCGAAGCCCCGGCCCCTCTATGGTGCCGGGGCTTTGTGCCGTCTACAGCCTTCCCGAATCTGACGCCCCGTCATATCGTCGTGCGACACCCCCACTTCGTACCGATCACTCCGTACCGCACCCTCCGCGAGGAGCAACCGTGGGAGATCCGCACCCCAAACTCCACGCCACCGCCCTGACCCGCGCCTTCGGCCGCCCACCGCGGACCGTCGACGCCCTCGGCCCCCTGGACCTCACCGTCGCCCCCGGCGAGTTCGTCTGCCTGGTCGGCCCCTCGGGCTGCGGCAAGTCGACGCTGCTGCGCATCGCCGCCGGCCTGCTGCGCCCGAGCACGGGCACTCTGGAGATCCGTACGTCCACCTCCCGCCCGGCCGCCATGATCTTCCAGGACTACGGCATCTACGACTGGAAGACCGTCCGCGCCAACGTCCGCTTCGGCCTCGACATCCAGCGCGTCCCGCGCCACGAGGCCGACGCCCGCGTCGACTCCTGGCTGGCCCGACTGGGCCTGGCCGACTTCGCCGACGCCTACCCGGCCGCGCTGTCGGGCGGTATGCGCCAGCGCGTGGCCATCGCCAGGGCGCTGGCCGTGGAACCCGAACTCCTGCTGATGGACGAGCCGTTCGCGGCGCTCGACGCCCAACTCCGCATGATCCTCCAGGACGAGCTGCTGGAACTCACCCAAGCCCTGCGCACCACCACCCTCTTCATCACGCACAGCCTGGAGGAGGCGATCGTCCTCGGCGACCGGGTCCTGGTGATGTCCGCCCGCCCGGGCCGCATCCTCGCCGAGCACCGCCCGCCGTTCCCCCGCCCACGCACCGGCGACATCCGCGACACCCCCGCATTCACGTCCCTCAAGAGCGAGTTGTGGGACCTGCTGCGCAAGGAGGCGGTACCGGCATGACCACGCTCACCCCCGACCGGGAGTCGGTGCTGATCCGCGCCCCGGGCCCCCGAGAACTCCATCCCGTACGCACCCACCGCCGCCGCAGGGCCGTGGAACTGTCCCTCGCCGCGGCCGTCCCCCTCGTCCTCGTCCTCCTCTGGCAACTGGCCGCGCACCAGGCGTGGATCGACGCCCGCGTCTACCCGGCACCGTCCACGATCTTCGCGGACGGCTGGGACCGGGCGGCGGCGGGCGACCTGTGGCCGGACGTGTGGGCCACGCTGAGACGCGTCCTCGCCGGCTACGCGGTGGGCACGGCGGCGGGCTATGCGCTGGGCCTGCTCATGGGCTCGCTCGCCCTGGTCCGCGCGGCCCTGGAACCCCTCCTGGACGCCCTGTACGTGGTCCCCAAACTGGCCCTGCTCCCGGTCTTCCTGAACATGTTCGGCCTCGGCGAGGGCCCGCAGGTCGCCCTGGTGGCGACGACCGTCTTCTTCTTCGTGTGGATCTCGACGATGTCCGCGGTCCTGGCGATCCCGTCCGGCCATCGCGACGCCGGCCAGGTCTTCGGCGCCTCCCCCTGGCAGATGTTCCGCCATGTGCTGCTCCCCGCCTCGCTGCCCGCGGTCCTGGTGGGCGCGCGGATCGCGGCGGGCGTGGCGGTCCTGGTGATCGTCGCCTCGGAGCAGATCGCCGCGACCAACGGCCTGGGCCACCTGATCTTCGACTCACGGGCCCTGTTCCAGAACGACGTGATGTTCGTGGGCATCGTGTGCGTGGCCGTGCTCGGCGTGGTCTTCTCGGAACTGGTGCGGGTGGCGGGCCGGTTGCTCACGCCCTGGGCACCGCGGGACCGGGGCCGGGGGCAGTCATGAGGGGACGTACCGGTGTGCTGGCCGCCGTGACGGCCGTCCTGCTGACGGCGTCCGCCTGCGGAGGGTCGCCGTACGAATCGGACACGAAGCCGAGGACCGGGGCGGGCCACCGCACGATCAGCCCCGTGGAGGGCTGCGGGGACACGGCCCGGACGGACCCCGCCGACCTGTCCCCCACCCGTGAACCGGCCCGCTGCCAGCAGGGCGCCCCGCCCGCGCGGCCCCTCGCCGAGCCGCGCAAGGTCACGATCGCGACCGGCACGCTGAGCGCGGAGTACGTGGCGCCGCTGCAAGTGGCTGTCGACAAGGGCGAGTTCAAGAAGGAGGGCCTGGACGTCACCCTCAAGGTCCTGCCCACTCCGGACGCGCTGCCCCTCCTCGCCAAGGGGGACGTCGACGCGGTCTGGGCGGCGCCCGAGGCGGCCGTGATGAACGGCATCCGGGGCGGCTTCGACATCAAATGGGTCGCCGGGAACTTCTCCCCCGCCCCGGAGTCGAAGAGCGGCCTGTGGGTGCGGCTGAAGGACGGCGAGACACCGGACAACGTGTCGATGGCCGACCGCAGACTCGGCACGATGATCGGCAAGGGCTCGGTCATCGCGTACCCCATGGAGAAGGCCCTGGAACGGCACGGCGGCGCCCTCGACGAGATCACTTACCAGCAGCTGGGCTCCGCCGACGTCCTCACCGCCCTCCAGAACGGCGGCGTCGACTCCGCGTGGCTCCTGGACCCGGTGTGGCGCAAGGTGGACGACAAGCCGGGCTACGCGTTCCTGGGCGGCCAGCCGGCCGGTGAGCCGCTGGGCGGCATGCTCTACGGCCGCAGTCTGCTCCAGGACGACGTGGACGCGGGGGTGGCGGTGCTGCGGGCGTACATCCGCACGGTGAACTCGTACTTCGCGACGGACTACAAACACGACGAGGCCTTCGTCACATACCTCGCGAAGCTGCTGAAGTCCGACCGCAAGATCTTGGAATCCACCCCGTCCCTGCGCATGGACTGGGAGATCCGCAAGGGCACGGCGGACCGTCTTCAGGCGGCGTACAAGGCCCAGGGCGTGATGGAGGGGGACCCGCTCCCGGAGTCCCGGACGGTGGACCGCGCCCTGTACGAGGAGGCCGTGGGCCAGGCCCCTTGAACACACCGAGGGCCGGAACCCTTTCGGATTCCGGCCCTCGGCCTTCAGTAGCGGGGACAGGATTTGAACCTGCGACCTCTGGGTTATGAGCCCAGCGAGCTACCGAGCTGCTCCACCCCGCGTCGATGAACTGAACACTACGTCAAGAACAAGAACAGAGGCAAATCGACAACCTCCCCAGCCGCGAACATCCGCACGCCCACCTCCTGACTGCCGACGCCGCGGGTCTTTCCAGCCCCGAGACAGCCACACGCCCACCTCCTGGCTGCGGGCGCCGCATGCCTCCCCAGCCCCGGACAACCGCACGCCTGCCTCCCAGCCGCCGACGCCGCGTGCCCCAGCCTCGGACAACCGCACGCCCACTTCCTGGCTGCGGGGACCGCGCGCCTCCCAGCTGCGGGCAGTCGTGCCGCTGGGGCGGCACGGGTGGGCGCGGCGGCACCCCGCCGGCGCGGGCGAGCACCGCCCCACCCCGGCCCCCACCCAGCCGCACCCGAAACACCAACCCGCACGGCATCACACCGGACCGCGCCGCACCGTCACGCCGACAGTTCCTCCCGCAACGCGTCCCGCAACCGAGCCGCCCGCTCCGAGACCTCCTCCGGCCCCAGTGACACCGCCCGGTCCGCCCACCGCTGCCCTTCCGCCAGCTCCCCCCGACGCGCGTAGACCAGGGCCAGCCGCAACGCCGCCCGCCCGTGCCCCGCGTCAGCCGCCCGTGTCCACCACACGGCGGCCTCCGGCTCGCTCCCCTCCCGGGCCAGCAGCAGCCCCAGGTTGAACGCCCCGTTCCGCGACCCGGCCTCGGCCGCCTCCCGGTACCACCGAGCCGCCTCCACGACGTCCCCCCGACCCGCCGCGAGCATGCCGACCCGCACCTGCGCCCGCCGGTGCCCCTGGGAGGCCGCCCGCTCGTACCACTCCTCGCACTCGGTCTTGGACAGGTGCACGGACTCGCCCAGCTCGTGCGCGGGCGCCGGCGGCCGCCGCGCGTCCAGCACGGTCGCCAGCCGGTACGCCGCTTCCGCGCTGCCGCCCCCCGCGGCGCACCGCAGATGCCGCTCGGCCGCCTGCTCGTCGCCGTCCCGCAGCCGCGCCATGCCGACCTGGAGCGCGGCCTCGGTGTGCCCGGCGGCCGCGGCCCGCTCGTACCAGCGCAGCGCGACGTCGTCCTCACCTCGCCCCGCGAAGAGGATGCCGAGGTTGAACGCGGCGTCCACGCTCCCGGCCTCGGCCGCCTTGGAGAACCACGGCTCGGCACCGGTCGCGTCCCCGACCTGGAGCAGCAGGATCGCCAGCGCGTTGGCGGCCTCGCGGTGCCCGGCGTACGCGGCCCGCCGGTACCACTGCTCGGCCTGCGCGGTCCGCCCCTGCTCGGCGCAGAGCAGTCCGAGGTTGTACGCGCCGTTCACGTCCCCGGCGTCCATCGCGGCCCGGTACCAGCGCTCGGCGGTCTGGGTCTCGCCCCGCTCGGCGTGCAGCGCGCCCAGCGCGTTGGCGGCGTTGCCGTCGCCCTCCTGGGCGGCCCGCAGCCACCACACGGCGGCGCTCTCGGTGTCCCCGGCGTCGCGCAGCAGGAACCCGAGCGCGCAGGCGGCCCGCGCCTCACCGTCCTTGGCGGAGGTCAGGTACCAGCGCCCGGCCTCCTTGAGCTCGCCGCGCTTCTCCAGGATCGCGCCCAGGTGCAGCGCGGCCCGCCGGTGTCCGCGCGCGGCGGCCTGCCGGTACCACTGCTCGGCCTCCGCGGCCTGCGAGACACCGTTGTCAGGGCCGTCGCCCCCCTCGGCCGGCGTCTGTCGGTCGAGCGCGCGGGCGAGCCGGTACGCGGCCTCGCGGTGCCCGCGCTCGGCGGCGGCCCGCATCCACCGCGCGGCGCCCGCGTCCCCGCGGTGCTCCAGCAGGTCGGCGAGGGCGTACGCGCCCAGCGCGTGCCCCTGTTCGGCGGACTGCTGGAGCCAGTACTCGGCGGCGGGCTCGTCGCCCCGTTCGCGGTGGTGGCGGCCGAGCGCGTGCGCGGCCGGGGCGGAGCCGGCGACGGCGGCGATCCGCCACCAGCCGGCCGCCTCGTCGGCGTAGCCGCGCTGGTGGAGAAGGACGCCCAGGTTGTTGGCGGCGGCACGGTCGCCGGCGGCGGTGGCGGCACGCAGCTGGGGTTCGGCTCCGTCGAGATCACCGCGGCGCAGCAGCATGGCTCCGAGGACGCTCATCGCCTCGACGTCGCCGGCTTCGGCGGCGAGCCGCCGGCGCACCTCCTCGGCCGCTTCCTCGGCGCCCTCAACCGCCCCGTCACGGTCGGAGGGCTGCACAAATCGCCCTGTCTCGTACAGAGTTGCCTTGTCCCCCATAACATCCATCGTCGCACCACCTGCAACCTGGGTACACCTGGTATACCGCAGCCAGTGAGGTCACTACAGCGTTTTGTCGACATGCCCACAGAGAGACAAGTCAAACACAGTTCCCCCAACTCCCCACGGCGGCACGTCCATCCCTCCTTGCGGCACACGCGTTCGTAGACCGTTCGCACATCACGAAGGCCCGGATCCTTGATCAGGATCCGGGCCTTCGTTTTCAGTAGCGGGGACAGGATTTGAACCTGCGACCTCTGGGTTATGAGCCCAGCGAGCTACCGAGCTGCTCCACCCCGCGCCGTTGTGCGGCAACCGTACCACGGCGCGGGGCGGGGCATTTGATCAGCCGCTGGGACTGCTGCTCGGACTCGGACTGGAGCTGGGCTTCGCGCTCGAACCGGGGCTGGGGCTCGCACTGGGCTTCGGAGTCGTCTTGTCCTGCTTGGACTGCGCGTCCTCGGCCCGCTGGAGTGCGTCCTCCAGGTCCTTCTGCGCCTGTCCGTACGCCTCCCAGTCGCCCTTCTTGAGGGCTTCCTGCCCGTCGTCGAAGGCCTTCTGGGCGTCGTCCAGGGCCTGTTGGACCGTCGGGTTGTCGGAGGTGGGCGGCTTCGTCGTGCCCCCGCCCTCGTCCTCCGGTGGCGTGGTGGTGCTGCCTTCCGCCCCGAAGACCTTGTTGAGCGCCTCGTCGAGGGTGTTCTCGAAGGCGGTGTTGCCTCCGTAGGTCACCAACACCTTGCGCAGCAGCGGGTACTTCAGTCCGCCACCGCGTACGTAGACGGGCTCCACGTACAGCAGTCCGCCGTCCAGCGGCACCGTCAGCAGGTTGCCGTACTCGACCTTGGAATCGCCTCTGTTGAGGAGGCTGATGGTCTCGGCGATGTTCTGCTCGGAGTTGAACTGGGCCTGCACCTGTTTGGGACCGCTGACGGTGGTGTTCGCCGGCAGTTTCAGGATTCTGATCTTGCCGTAGCCGCTGGTGCCCGCCTCGGCGTCGACCGACATGAACGCACTGAGCTGGTCCCGGCCGTTGGGAGTGAACGTCGTCGTGAGCGAGAACGCCTGTTCCTTCTGGTCGGGCATCTTCATGCTCAGGTAGTACGGCGGCACCGCGTCGCCCGAGGTGTTGGTCGGGTCGTCCGGCACCTGCCACACCTCGGAGCCGGAGAGGAACGTCGTCGCGTCCTTCACGTGGTACCGGCTGAGCAGCTCGCGCTGGACCTTGAACAGGTCCTGCGGGTAACGCAGATGGGCCATGAGCGACTGCGAGATCTCGCTCTTGTCCTTCACCGTGCCCGGGAACGCCTTCATCCAGGTCTTCAGGACCGGGTCCTTGGTGTCCCACTGGTAGAGCTTGACCTGGCCGGTGTAAGCGTCGACGGTCGCCTTCACCGAGTTGCGGATGTAGTTGACCTGGTTCTGCTGGGCCACCACCGCGCGCGAGTTGTTCGTCGCGGTCAGCGAGTCGGCCGTGGTGTCACCGAGGGTCGTACGGGACGAGTACGGGTAGCCGTTCGTCGTCGTGTACGCGTCGACGATCCACTGGATCTTGCCGTCCACGACCGCCGGGTAGGCGTCGCCGTCGATGGTCAGCCAGGGGGCGACGGCCTCGACGCGCTCCTTGGGCGTGCGGTTGTACAGAATCCGCGAACCCTCGCCGATCGCGCCGGAGTAGAGGATCTGCGGCTCGCTGAACGCCACCGCGTACGCGGCCCGGTTGATCGGGTTGGAGAGGTTGACGCCGCTCTTGCCCGTGTAGGTGAAGGTCTTCTCACCGCTGTCGTCGGAGTAGTCGATCTCCTTCTGGGGACCGCCGACGATCGAGTACGTGGTGGTCTTCTCGCCGTAGTAGACCCGCTGCTGGTACGTGCCGAGGTCGCCCTGCGAGGGCAGGTCGGACTCGGTGAAGACCGGGCGGCCCTCGTCGTCGGCGTCGGTGCCCTTGGCGGCTACCACGCCGTAGCCGTGGGTGTAGCGGAAGTGGTCGTTGATCCAGTTGTTCTTCGGAATGCCGCTGAGGTTCAGCTCACGCAGACCGATGACCGTGTCCTGGTCCTTGCCGTCCTTGCTGTAGCGGTCGACGTCCAGGTTGGTCGGGAACGCGTAGTAGTTCCGGATCTGCTGGAGCTGCTGGAACGTCGGCGAGACGACGTTCGGGTCGATGACACGGATGCTGGCCGCGTCCGCGACGTCGTCGCGCAGCTTGGTCTTGTCCTGGGTCTTCGACGTGCCCTCGTACTCGTCGACCTGGGCGTCGTCGATGCCGTAGGCCTCACGCGTCGCCTTGAGGTTCTTCGTGACGTACGGCGCTTCCTTGGCCTGCTCGTTCGGCTGGACCTGGAACTTCTGGACGATCGCCGGGTACAGGCCGCCGATGAGGATCGCCGAGAGCACCATCAGGCCGAAACCGATGACGGGCAGCTGCCAGGTGCGCCGCCACAGGGTGGCGAAGAACAGCAGCGCGCAGATGACGGCGATGCAGAACAGGATCGTCTTGGCCGGCAGGTAGGCGTTGGCGTCGACGTACCTGAGGCCGGTCCAGTTGTCCGTCGCCTTGAAGTCGCTGGACTTCACCGCGAGGCCGTACCGGTCCAGCCAGTAGGCGACCGCCTTCAGGGCGACGAAGATGCCGAGCAGCACCGACAGGTGGCCGGTGGCCGCGGCCGTGGCGCGCGCGCCCGGGGAGGTGATCCGCAGTCCGCCGTACAGGTAGTGCGTCAGCGCGGCGGCGATCACGGACAGGATCGCGGCGGCGAAGCCGAAGCCGAGCAGGAACCGGTACCAGGGCAGGTCGAAGGTGTAGAAGGAGATGTCGAGCTTGAACTGCGGGTCCTTCTCGCCGAAGGACACGCCGTTGACCCACAGCAGCCAGGTCCGCCACTGGCTCGACGCCGAGGCGCCGGCGATGAGACCCACCAGCGCGGTGATCCCCAGCAGCAGCCACTTCTTGTACGGCGCGATGCCCATGCGGTAGCGGTCGAGGTTCTGCTGCTCCATCGACATCGCGCTCAGCGGCGGCCGCAGCCGGTGCGCCAGCCAGATGTTGAAGCCGACCGCCACGGCCATGAGCAGGCCGAAGACGAAGAACAGTCCGATCTTCGTCCACAGGGTGGTCGTGAACACCGACGAGTAGTTCACCGACCGGTACCAGAGCCAGTCGGTCCAGAACCCGGCGAACATGGTGAACGCCATGCCGAGTACGGCAAGGACGCCCAGCGTCATGAGCAGGGTCCGGACGCGCCGGGACGGGCGGCCCACTCTCATCCGCGGCCCCGTCGGGCCTCCGCCGCGGTCCGGCATCTGGAAAGCCAAGGTGCGCACCTCGAAGTTCGCTGTTGGTTCGTCAGACCCGCGTGTTCACGGGCCGGCCGTGGGCCTCGTGATCGTAGGCCCTCACCTATGCAACTTACTCACGCTTTACTCGGTTCCCGATTCCGGCCATGAACGAGGCAGGATTGTGACCATGTCCAACACTCCCATGGCAGCGAGCCCCCTGACCCGGGCCGTACTCGAGATCGACGAGTACGTCTCCGGCCTCGGCTGGGACCAGCCCGCTCGCCTTTTCGCCCTCGTAGACACCGCTCGGCTGCGAGCCCAGGAACCTGCCCTCGCGGCCCAGCTCGGCCTGGAGGACGAGCAGGAGTCCTCCGGCCTCACCCCGATCGAGCAGGAGGAGATCCCGGCCGGCAAGCCGCTCGACGAGTTCCTCGGCACGATCGCCTGGCCCGACGCGGTGGCCGGCTGCGCCCTGACGGTGGAGCGTCTGATGCTGCCCCCGTCCGCCGAGGCACAGGTCCCGGAGGGCCTCAGCGACAAGAAGCTCACCCAGTGGGTCGCGCAGCATCCCGACCGTCAGGAGGTCCGCATGACGGTCGCGGTCCTGCGCGACGGCACCCGCGACTCGGCCCTGCGCCTGCGCGAGAAGGACTCCCCGACGGAGGTCCTCACCGGCGGCGACCTGGTGCCGGGTCTGGCGGAGGCGCTGTCGGCGACGTTCGAGGACTGAGGTCCTGGCGCGGTCCCCGAGTTACTTCGTCGTGCACTTCGGCAGGTCGGACGTCCTGCCGGACCGAATGTCCTTGAGCGCGCCGAGGGCATCCTCGATGGTGTTCACCTTCACCAGGGTGAGGCCGTCGGGGGTGTCCTTCGCGGCGGAGGCGCAGTTCTCGGCAGGGGTCAGGAAGTACTGCGCGCCCTTGTCGCGCGCGCCGACGGTCTTCATCTCGATGCCGCCGATGGGGCCGACCTTGCCGTCGTCGTCGATCGTGCCGGTGCCGGCCACGAACTTGCCGCCGGTGAGGCTGCCCGGGGTGAGCTTGTCGTAGATGCCGAGGGAGAACATCAGACCGGCGCTCGGGCCGCCGACGTCGGCGAGCTTGATGTCGATGGTGAACGGGAAGGTGTGGTCGATCCCGGCGGTGATGCCGACGATGGCGCGCTTCTCGAGGTCGTCGTCGGACTCCTTGGTCGTGATGGTCACCTCCTCGGTCTGGGTCGCCGTCTTGTTCTCCTTCTCCGCGGCGGCCTGCGCCTTGGCGGGCACGATCGTGAAGGTGACCTTCTCGCCGGGCTTGTGCTTGGTGATCAGGTCGGCGACGTCCGTGGGCACCTTGACGGCGGTGCCGTCGACGGCCTTGATGACGTCCCCCGCGTGCAGCGTGCCCTCGGCCGGGGAGTCCTTGGAGACCGTGGAGACGATCACGAAGGACTTCACCGGGATGTCCAGCTCCTTCAGGGCGGCGACCTTGGCGCTCTCCTGGGACTGGCTGAACTCCTCGGCGTTCTCCTGGGTGGACTCTTCCTCGGTCTTGCCGTCGGGGTAGAGGGTGTCGTGCGGCACGACCTTGTTGTCGTGCGCCAGCCAGCCGTAGACGGCCTCGACGAGGTTCATCTTGTAGTCGGCGCTGGTGACCCGGACGGTGGTCATGTTGAGGTGTCCGGAGGTCGCGTAGGTCTTGTGCCCGGAGATCTGCAGCACCGGCTCGCCGTCGTGCTCGCCCAGGGTGTTCACCGTCGGCCCCGGGGACAGCTCCGAGTACGGCACGGGGATGAAGACTCCCGCGCACAGGAGCGCGATCAGCATCAGGGTGGAGGCGAGCATCGTCGCGGTGCGGCGTGGCATGGAACGACAGTACGGGACGGGTCTGTCAGCGTCCCGTCAGGGCTGCTTCTCCATCGCCCTGCGGAACCGGGCGTACCCGTCCAGCTCGGGTCCGTCGCTCCGCACCTTGCGGGTGCGGTTGGCCCAGCTTCCCCACAGACCGGCACCGATCGCGGCCAACAGCGGAATCAGCAACCAGGCGAGCGCCGCCATGCCGACCTCCCAACCCCAGATGAGCGACCGCAACTGACTGATCAGCAGATTAACCATCCGCACTGACAACGCTCACGCGCGGGGGGCGGTTACGCAACTGGAAGGAGTGGCAGGTGGGATGGGCGGGGGAACAGCGGCGGATACGCGCGGACTCAGCGGGCGGGCGCGGACTCAGCAGGCGCCGACCCATTCCTCGGTGCCGTCGGAGAACTTCTGGTGCTTCCAGATCGGCACTTCGTGCTTGAGGTCGTCGATCAGCTTCCGGCAGGCCTCGAAGGCCTCGCCGCGGTGCGGGCAGGAGACGGCGACGACGACGGCGAGGTCCCCGACCCCGAGGTCCCCCACGCGGTGCACGGCGGCCAGCGCCCGCACCGGGTACTCCGCGACGACCTTCTCCGCGATCCGCCGCATCTCGGCCTCGGCACTGGGGTGGCAGGAGTAGCCGAGCTGATCGACGTCCGCTCCCCCGTCGTGATTGCGCACGGTCCCCACGAAGAGCGCGGTCCCCCCGGCGGCCTCGTCGCCGACGGCCCGGAAGACCTCGTCCAGGGAGAGGGGCGTCTCACGGATGGCGATGAGCTTGATCGGCTCGTCGCCGGCCTGCTCACCGGGGTGGTCGTAGGTGGTTCCCATGGCCCCATCGTGCCTCACGCGCGGAACCGGACGGAATAGCGTCATCGCCCGGCACGCGCGTGTACGCGTTTGGAGCCTTCTACAGGAGCCGCCTCAGATCCGCCGCCGAGCCTTGCGAGCCCTCCGCACCACGGCCGCCGCACCCAGCAGCGCCACCGTCGCGCCCGCCGCGCCCGCGGCCGTCGCGTCCTTGCGCCCCAGCCGCCGCCCGGCCACCGTGTGCCGCCCGGAAACCTCCTCCAGGAGCTCCGCGAGCACCTCCTCGTTGGTCCACCGCGGCCGCCACCCGGCGTCGTGCAGCCGGCTCCCGCTCACCACCCAGGGGTACATCGTGTACGCGAGGTCCCCCGCCGGGGAGGGCGTCAGCCCGATGCGGTGCAGCCGGGCCGCCGCCCCCAGGGCGACCGCCGACGGCAGCTCCATCCGCCGGATCCCGCTGAGCTCCTCGACCTCCTCCTGCTCCAGCCACCCGTCACAGCCGACGGCGAGCTCGCCCTCGACCTTCTCCAGGACGGCGTACTCCAGAGCACTGCACAGATCCTCGACATGGCAGAACTGCCAGGCGGGCCGCGACCCGGCCACGACCAGCAGCCGCGGCGACTCGAAATACCTGGTCAGCGCGGTGTCGGTGCCGCCCACCAGGACGGCGGGGCGCACGACGGTGACATTGAGCCCCGGATGCGCCCGCGGCGCCCGCCGCGCGAGCCGCTCGATCTCCAGCAGGTCGCCGACGCCGGTCGCCTCCGCGGTCGCCCGCAGTTCCGCGTCCTCGGACAACGGCAGCTCATTGTCCTCCAGCGCCCCGTAGACCATGGCGGACGTGCACAGCACGACCCGGTGCACGCCGGCCGCCGCGGCGGCGGTCAGCACGGTCTGCGTCCCCCGCACGTTGTACGCCGTACGGGCGGCGGCGTCCGTCTCCAGGTCCAGGTCCAGCGCCAGGTGCACCACGACGTCCGCGCCGCGCAGCTTGTCCGCGATCGCCGGGTCCCGCACGTCGAGGATGTGCCACTGCGCCGCGGCGCACTCACCGCGCCGCTCGTCGATGGCGATGACCTGCTTGATCTCCTCCGAGGCGGCGAGCCGCTCGGTGAGCAGCGCGCCGATGCCGGCCGCGGCACCGGTCACGGCGACGACCGGGCCGCGCACACCGGGACCGGTTGACTGGTTTCGCGCTGCGCGAACCTGTGGATCAGGGGAACTCACCGGGCGTCTCCAGCGGTTGTCTTCAGTACGAGCGCGAGTGACGCGTACGTACCAGGTGGCATCCATCCTGCCGCAGGCAGCGAGTCGGCGGAGCACCGAGGCCCGAACCGCCGACGGTGTCTACGCTGGGTGGTGTTATCGGGCAGTCGCGCCGCCGGGACACCGGTGGCCTTACCAGCCGAGGAATCCCGTGAGTGACACCCCATTCGGATTCGGCCTTCCGCCGGAGGAGCCGGAAGACGGCGACGAGGGCAAGAAGAAGGACCAGCAGAGCGGTGGTGGTCAGGGCCCGGCCAACCCGTTCGGTTTCGGCGGGCTGCCCGGAGCCGGAGGTTTTGGCGCCCCCGGTGCCGACAACCCGTTCGCTGCCATGTTCGGTTCCCTGAACCCCAACGACCTGGGCGCCGCGTTCCAGCAGCTGGGCCAGATGCTCTCGTACGAGGGCGGCCCGGTGAACTGGGACATGGCCAAGCAGATCGCCCGTCAGACGGTCTCCCAGGGCACCGCGGACGGCACCAAGGACTCCAGTGTCGGCCCCGCCGAGCGCACCGCGGTCGAGGAGGCCGTCCGCCTGGCCGACCTGTGGCTGGACGACGCCACGTCCCTGCCGTCCGGCGCGGGCTCCGCCGTGGCCTGGTCCCGCGCGGAGTGGGTCGAGGCGACCCTGCCCGCGTGGAAGGAGCTCGTGGACCCGGTCGCCGAGCGTGTGGGCACCGCCATGGGCGACGTCCTGCCGGAGGAGATGCAGGCCATGGCCGGCCCGCTGATCGGCATGATGCGCTCGATGGGCGGTGCCATGTTCGGCACGCAGATCGGGCAGGCCGTCGGCGTCCTCGCGGGCGAGGTGGTCGGCTCGACCGACATCGGCCTGCCGCTCGGCCCGGCCGGCAAGGCCGCGCTGCTGCCGGTGAACGTGGAGGCGTTCGGCAAGGACCTGGGCGTGCCGAAGGACGAGGTGCGGCTGTACCTCGCCCTGCGCGAGGCCGCCCACCAGCGCCTGTTCGCGCATGTGCCGTGGCTGCGTTCGCATCTGTTCGGCGCGGTCGACGGCTACGCGCGCGGGATCAAGGTCGACACCGCCAAGCTGGAGGACGTGGTCGGCCAGTTCGACCCGCAGAACCCCGAGCAGCTCCAGGACGCGCTCCAGCAGGGCATGTTCCAGCCGGAGGACACCCCGGAGCAGAAGGCGGCCCTGGCCCGTCTGGAGACGGCTCTGGCGCTCGTCGAGGGCTGGGTCGACGCGGTGGTCCACGCGGCCGCCAAGCCCCGTCTGTCGTCCGCGGACGCGCTGCGCGAGACGCTGCGCCGCCGCCGCGCCTCGGGCGGCCCGGCCGAGCAGACGTTCGCCACGCTGATCGGCCTGGAGCTGCGCCCGCGCCGCCTGCGGGACGCCTCCCGTCTGTGGGCGTCGCTCACGGACGCGCGCGGCGTGGACGGCCGGGACGGCCTGTGGGCCCACCCGGACATGCTGCCGACCGCCTCCGACCTGGACGACCCGGACGGCTTCGTGCACCGCGAGCAGCTGGACTTCTCGGAGCTGGACAAGATGCTCGGCGAGGCGGCGGAGAAGCCCGACCTGCGCAAGAAGGACGACTCCGAGGACAACGACACCGAGTGAGCCTGTTCGACGACGCGGTCCTCGTACTGAAGGGCTACGAGGACCAGGAAGAGCTGCGCCAGACCTATCTCGACCATCTGGCGACCCACCCGGACGGGATGTGGAAGGCCTGCGGCGACGGGCACATCACGGCGAGTGCGCTGGTGATCGACCCGTCGCGCGGGCAGGTCCTGCTGACCCTGCACAAGAAGCTGCGGATGTGGCTCCAGATGGGCGGCCACTGCGAGCCGGCGGACGTCTCGCTGGCGGCGGCGGCTCTGCGCGAGGGCACCGAGGAGTCCGGCATCGAGGGCCTGACCCTGCTGCCCGGCGGCCCGGTCCGCCTGGACCGCCACCTGACGCCGTGCGCCTGGCATCTGGACGTCCAGTACGCGGCACTCGCTCCGGCCGGTGCCCGGGAGGCGATCAGCGACGAGTCACTGGACCTGCGCTGGTTCGCCTACGACGAGGTGGCGGACGTGGCGGACGACTCGGTCGTACGACTGCTGGAGGCGACCCGCGCGCGGCTGTGACAGGTAAGGGGCGACCGCCATGGACGGTCGCCCCTTACACAGGTTGGCGCCGGCGCCCCGTCAGGGGCGCGGGGAACTGCGCGACCAGCCACGACGAAGCCGCAGCGGGCCGCAGCCCACCCGTGCCCCTCGGCCCGACCCGCGGAGCGATCAGCTCCAGACGTTGCCCTGGTTCTGGCCCCGGGCCCCCTGCTGGCCCATGCCGTACTGGGCGGCGAGCCCCGAGCCGATCTGGGCGTTCTGCGGCGGCAGCAGCTCGCTGGGCTGGACGATCGCGTAACCGCTGCCCATGAAGCTGAGCTCCCAGCCCTCACCGGTGTTGCCGCGGCGCCGGAACACCCCGGTGGAGTGCGTCTGGGCCTGCATCTGGACACGCAGCGAGGTCGACCAGGCGACGATCGCGTCGGCGTCGCAGTTGACGTACTTGTCCGGGGTGACCTGCATCATCAGCGGCATGCCGGAGGTCATGAGGGCGACCTTGCCGCGGCCGGTGATGTTGAGCTGGTACTTCCCGGAGCCGGAGATGCCGTAGAGGCTGTCGACGGCGATGACCTCGTGGTGCAGCGAGGAGTCCATGGCGAGGACGTAGGAGCTGTCGACGGTGAGGCCGTCCTGCTCCACGTCCACCAGGTGCACGTGCTGCTTGAGGTTGGCGAGGTAGACCGTGCCCTGCCCGTGGCAGCGCATCAGGTCCAGGCCCTCACCGGTGTGCGCACGCGCGCGTCCCTGCTGGTTGGACTGGTACTCGGCGTCGAACTCCATCAGCCCCTGGTAGGCGACCATCGTGCCCTTGCGGGCGAGGATGTCGTCGTGCCCCTCCAGGGTGACGCGGAGCATCTGCTTGTTCTGCAGGCTCCAGCGGTCCTGGGTCTGCTGGTCGTTGTAGGTGAAAATCGGGCTCTGCATGGCGTTTCTGGCTCCCCCTCAGCCCCGGACCCGGAGGCGGTCGGTGCTGTCCTCGCTGGGCTGGACGACGACGATGCCCTGGCCGGAGAAGGCCATCTGGTAGGCCTCACCGCTGCCCCGGCCGATGAGCGACTGCGCCTTGAAGCTGCGCTTGCCCTTGACCTTGAGGTTGGGCGACCAGGCGACGAGCGCGTCCGGGTCGACGTACGTCTCGTCCTCGCCACCGCCGCAGTCGACGACGATCGGCTTGCCCCGGGAGGTCAGTGCGACCCAGCCCTGCCCGGAGATCTTGGTGTTCCACAGGCCCTGTCCGGCGAACTTCGCCAGACCCTTGACCCGCTCGACGCCCCACTGGAGGTGCGCGTCGAAGGCGAGCAGGTTGGTGGCGTTGACGGAGATGCCGTCGCCGTTGAGGTTGATGACGACGACGTTGGCGCCGTAGTCGGCGAGGTAGAGCAGTCCGTCGCCGGAGCACTTCATCAGGGGGGCGCCCTCGCCGGTCATCCAGTCCTTGGCGATCTGGCGGACGGCGGGCGGGTTGGGCTCGTACTGGACGAAGCCCTCGTAGGCGACCATCGAGCCCACGCGCGCGAAGAGGTCGTTCCCGGTCTGCATGGCGACCTTCAGCATGTGGTTGCCGTGGTTCTCCATGCGGGCGGTGACGGGTGCGGGGGCGTAGCCCGCGAGCGGCTGGTTCATGACGGGCTCCCTCAGATCTCGTACGGCTGGACGACGATGAAGTTGCCGGGAGCGGCCCGGAACTGGAGGTTGACGCTCTCGCCGGTGTCGCCGGGGTAGGCGTTGCGGCGCATCCGGACCTGGCTGGAGACGACTACCTGGGCGGCGGACGACCAGGCGACCACGGCGTTGGCGTCGGCGAACGTCGTCGGCGTGACCGGGAGGACCACGGGCGTGCCGTGGGTCTTCACGACGATCGTGCCGGTGCCGGTGAACTGCATCGTGAACAGCGCGCCGCCGGGGATGCCGTGGCCCTCGATGCGGCGGACCTCGTACTGGAGGCCCTCGTCGAAGGCGAGGACGTTCTCGGCGGAGACGCAGATGCCGTCCCCTTGGAGCTCGATGGGGTGCAGCATCGTGGAGTTCTCGGCGAGGAACACCTGTCCCTGGCCGGTGCAGCGCATCAGCTGCATCTCCTGGCCGGTGGCGTTGCCCACGATCCGGCCGGCGAAGCCCGCGCCCTTGTAGCTGAAGTCGACCTTGCCCTGGTAGAGCACCATGCTGCCCTGCCGGGCGAGCACCGGCTGGCCGCCGATGCCGAGGTCGACGCGGACCAGCTTCTTGTTCTGCTGCGTCCAGCGCTGCCCGGTCGGCGTCTCCCTGTACTGCTGGAGCGCGGCGGCGACTCCGGGCGCCTGGGGCGTGCCCTGCGGGGCGCCCTGAGGGGCGCCGTAGGGGGCCTGCTGGCCGGGGACCTGGCCGTAAGGAGGCTGCTGGCCGTAGCCGGGCGGCGGGGTGGGCTGGCCGTAGCCGGGCGGCGGGGCCGGGGCGTGGGGCTGGGCGCCGTAGCCGGGGGGCGGGGGCGCGGTCTGGCCGGGGGCGCCCTGGCCGTACGGCTGCTGCTGGGGCGGCTGGCCGTAGGGCGCGGCGGGACCGGGGGGCGGCACCGGGGCGCCGCCGGGCGGGGTCAGGGGCGCGACGATCGTCGGCGCGGCGTGCACGTTCGGCGCGGGGGCCGGGGCAGGTGCCGGGGGCGGGGTCGCTCCGGGCGGAGGCGCGTAACCCTGTGCGGGCTGCGGGGCCGGGGCGGGGGCAGGAGCGGGAGCCGGAGCGCCGAACGCGGGCGGCGCGGTGGCCTGGGCCGGCGGGGCGAACCCGGGCGTGGCACCGGCCTGCGGCTGCTGCGGGGCGGGGGCCGCGGGGGCCTCCTCCTCCAGCACCTCGCCGCCGAAGTTCTTCAGCAGCGCGTCCAGGCCACCGTCGAAGCCCTGTCCGACCGCGGCGAAGCGCCAGACGTCCTTCAGGTAGATGTCGCCCAGCATCACGGCGCGCTCGGTGGAGAACTCCGAGCCGTTGAAGGCGTAGCGGGCCACCTCCTCGCCGCCCGCCACGATCCGGAGGTATCCGGGGGCGATCTGCGACATCTGCCCGGCGCCGTCGAGGGTCGCCGTGAACGACAGCTTCTGGATCTGCGCCGGAATCCGGTCGAGGGTGACCCGGAAGGACTCCGTGTCGCCCGCCTGGGCGCCCAGGAGCTGGATGGACTCCTCGGGGGACTTCGGCTGGTTGAAGAAGACGAAGTACCGGTCGTCCGAGAGCCGTTCGTCGGCGTCAAGGCCGAAGCAGCTGATGTCGAACGTCAGTCCGGGGCCGGTGATCTGCACGCCTACGTACAGATCGGTGCCCGCGGTGAGGTCACTGATCTTGGCCTTGTGGCCGCGTTGGAATTCCCTGGCCATGCGTAACGACCGTCCCCCATCCAAATGCGAGTGCGTCGCGCCAGGCTAACGGCAAACGCCGAGAGCGGACGAAGTCGGTACAGAGCCGGTACACAAACCCCGCCCGGCCGCGCCCGGGGAGGCGGTCACTCACTCCCCGCGCGCGCCCGGCAGATGCGGCAGCCGTTCCGCGGCCACCACGCCTTCGAGATAGCCCCGGGCCCGCTCGGTCCGGGGGTACGTCTCCAGGAGCCGCCAGAAACGCGGCCCGTGTCCCGGCACGAGCAGATGGGCCAGTTCATGGAGCAGGACGTAGTCGACGACGTACTCGGGCATGCCCTGGAGCCGGTGCGAGAGGCGGATGCTGCCTTCGGAAGGGGTGCACGAGCCCCAGCGCGTGTTCTGGTTGGTGACCCAGCGCACGGACCTGGGCCGGGCGCGCCCGCCGAAGTACTGCGCCGACAATCGCTCGGCGCGCTCGGCCAACTCGTCGTCGCCGAGCACTCGCTTGCTCTCCTGGGCGGCGAGTTTGTCGAGCATGACGCTCACCCAGCGTTGCTCCTCCGCCTCGGACATCCGGGCAGGGATGAGCACGACGGTGCGATCGCCCTCGCGGTACGCGGAGACCGTCCGGCGTCGACGAGCGCTCCTGCGCACCTCGATGGCGGTAGCCCCCGAGCCGCTCGGCGGCTGGCTCGTCGTGCTGCGCTGTGGTGTTCCGGCACGGTGCAGTGGGTCGGCGGACACGCCCCGACGTTACCCGCTGTACATGGCGGAAGTCCCGACTCCGGGACGGTTCGGTCTCGATCCCCCACCATGCGTTTGATTTGTACGACGAATACCCCCCGCCTGTGGACAACTTTCGGCACGGTCCGCCGCGTCCGGGCATGCTGGCTCTCGCCGCCGGGCTCCCGGCCGACCAGGGGGAGGGCTCCGCGCGGCGTACGGGATGGACTGAAGGTACGGGGGCCTGTCATGCGGTCGAAGACTTCACCGGTTCCGGCACCGGAGGCGGCGCCTCCGCTCGTGCGGATTCCGGTGGTACCACTGCTGAAGCCCGCGCTGCGGCGCGGCTGGCGCGATCTCAACACCGTGCAGTTCGGGATGACCCCGGCGCATGCGATGACGCTGGGTCCCATGGACACGGCGACGGGCAGCTTCCTGGACCTGCTCAACGGCACCCGCGGCCCGGCGCTGCTCCGCGAGGAGGGGCAGCGGCTGGATCTGCCGGAGAGTCACGTCGACGGCCTGCTGGAGCGGCTGGCGCGGGCCGGGCTGCTCGACGACGCGCGGGGCGGCGGTCCGGCCGTCGAGACCCTGCGGAGGAAGAAGAAGCTCCTCGACCGGCTCCGCCCCGACCTGGCCTCACTGTCCCTGACCACGTCCGAACCGGGCGAGGCGATGGAACTGCTGGCCGCCCGGCGCACCCTGCGCGTCCAGGTGCGGGGCGCGGGCCGGGTCGGCGCGGTGCTGGCGTCTCTGCTCTCGGCCGCCGGGATCGGCGAGGTCGACGTACGCGACGGCGGCCATGTCGAACCGTGGGACGTCGCCCCGGGCGGGCTGCCCGCCGACTCCGTCGGCAGCCGCAGGGACGACGCCGCCCGGCGCACCGTACGCCACTGGGCGCCGGACAACCCGTTGCGCCGCGGTCCGCAGTCACCGCCCGGGGACGGCGATCCGGGGTTCTCCCTGGTGATCCTCGCCCCGCGGGACGACGTCTCCGTCCACGCGCCGCCCGCTGCCGACGCCTTCGTCAGCACCGGTACGCCCCATCTGTACGCCGGGGTCGTGGAGGGAACCGGGGTCGTGGGTCCGCTCGTCCTGCCCGGCGAGACCAGTTGCGCGGGCTGTCTCCAGGAGTGGCGCACCGACCGGGACCCGGCCTGGCCGCGGCTGGTCGCCCAGTGGCGGTCGGGTACGCGCCGGGTGCGCCGGGTACCGGCGTGCGACCTGGCGCTGGCCACGACGGTCGCCGGGCTGGCGGCGGCGCACGCCCTGGCCTTCCTGGACGGCCGGGTGCCGTCCAGTGCCGGCGCCCGGTGGGAGGTCGCGCTGCCCGCCCTCGACTGGCACGCGCGGCCGGTTTGGCCGCATCCCGCGTGTCCTTGCGGGGCCGCGGAGAAAGGTAAGGAAGAACACCCCTCCAATGCCGAGGAGTCGCACGAGACAATGACGGAACAAGGGCCGTCGATGGAGTCACGCCGCAAGGCAGCCGTGGCACGGCCGGCTGGGACTTGGAGGGCGCATGTCTGATCTTCCCCGGAAGGCGGTCACCCGGACCGCCAAGCTCGCCGCGCTCCCGCTCGGCTTCGCCGGCCGGGCGACCTGGGGGCTCGGCAAGAGAATCGTCGGGGAGTCCGCGGAGATCGTCGGCCGTGAGCTTCAGCAGCGCACCGCCGAGCAGCTGTTCAAGGTGCTCGGCGAGCTCAAGGGCGGTGCGATGAAGTTCGGGCAGGCCCTGTCCGTCTTCGAGTCGGCGCTGCCCGAGGAGGTCGCCGGTCCCTACCGGGCGGCCCTGACGAAGCTCCAGGAGGCCGCGCCTCCGATGCCGACGCGCACCGTGCACGGGGTGCTGGAGGACCGGCTCGGCGCGGACTGGCAGGAGCTGTTCCTGGAGTTCGAGGACAAGCCGTCCGCGGCGGCGTCGATCGGGCAGGTGCATCGAGGGGTGTGGCACGACGGCCGCGAGGTCGCGGTCAAGGTGCAGTATCCGGGCGCCGGAGAGGCGCTCCTGTCCGACTTGAACCAGCTGAGTCGCTTTGCCCGTCTGCTGGGCCCGCTGATTCCCGGCATGGACATCAAGCCGCTGATCACCGAGCTGAGGGACCGGGTCTCGGAGGAACTGGACTACGGCCTGGAGGCTCAGGCCCAGCAGGTCCACGCCGAGGAGTTCGCCGACGATCCGGACGTGGTGGTGCCCGGCGTGGTGCACCAGTGCGACCAGATCCTGGTCACCGAGTGGATCGAGGGCGTCCCCCTGTCGGAGATCATCGCGGACGGCACCCCGGAGCAGCGCGACCGCGCCGGCCAGCTGCTGGCCCGGTTCCTGTTCTCCGGCCCGGCCCGCACCGGACTGCTCCACGCCGACCCGCACCCCGGCAACTTCCGCCTGTTGCCCGGCGGCCCGGACAGCGAGGAGGACTGGCGGCTGGGCGTCCTGGACTTCGGCACCGTCGACCGCCTCCCCGGCGGCCTGCCGACACCCATCGGCGACTCCCTGCGCATGACCCTCGACGACGAGGCGGAGGCCGTCTACGAGTTGCTGCGCGCGGAGGGCTTCGTCAAGGACTCCATAGATCTGGACCCCGATGCCGTCCTCGACTATCTCCGGCCGATCATCGAACCGGCCCTGGTGGACGAGTTCACCTTCACCCGAGGCTGGATGCGCAGCCAGGCGGCCCGCATCGCCGACATCCGCTCCCCCGCCTACCAGCTGGGCAAGCAGCTCAACCTGCCGCCGGCCTATCTGCTCATCCACCGTGTGACCCTCAGCACGATCGGTGTCCTGTGCCAACTGGGTGCGACGGTCCGGCTGCGCGAGGAACTGGAGACCTGGCTACCGGGGTTCGTACCGGAGGAGGACGCGGCCGGGGAACCGGCGGCGGAGGCGTGAGCGGCTGAGCAGCGGAGGCACGAGCGGCGGCTGGGCGGGTCCTACCACCAGGCCGAGTCCAGTCGCCCCTCGATCGCCCTGAGGTTCTCCCGCGAGCAGGTGTCGCAGAAGTACTGACGGATGCCGTTCTCCACGGAACAGGTCCAGGTGGGGCGCGGGCCGTCGGCGGTGGTGCCGCAGCGGGCACACACGAGGGGCTCGGGCTGCGGGGCGGAGCCGCCCTGGTCACGTCCGCCGGGATGACTCGTCACGCCGCGACGATATCGCCGTGGCCGCCGGAACGGCGCGCACAACGCACCGCGGGGGCCGGTCCGTTCGGACGGACCGGCCCCCGCGGGGAGCTTTCGCCTCCCGGGTCCGGGAGGCCACCGCTTCAGGTGGTGGTTGTTACTGCATGACCGCGATGGCGAGCGCTCGGCGGGCGCGCATCGAGGCGCGCTCGGCCTTGCGCTGCATCCGGCGCGCGGCCGCCAGGCTCACGGCCCGGCGTTCCTGCTGCGCGGCGTGCAGTCGCTCGTGCATATGCGCACGAGCCAGGGCTTCTGGTTGGAGTTGCATCTCTCGGGTCCTGTTCTGACGCAAGTCGGTCGCGCCAACGGTGGTGAAGTCTGGAATCGCGGAGCCGGCGGGCTCGGTGGTGGACGGCTTCATCGGGGCCTGCTTCTTGGGGTCGTGCGTGAGGGGGCGGTCGATCGTTCCTGTGATGTTCATGCTGTGACCGGGTTCTTGCGCGGGCGACCACGGGGCCGCTTCCGGGCGACGACGACACCCTGGACGAACAGCTCGCCACCCCAGACGCCCCAGGGCTCACGCCGCTCCTTGGCACCGGCGAGGCAGGCCTCGATCAGCGGGCAGGTGCGGCAGAGGGACTTGGCGTACTCGACGTCGGCCGGCGACTCGGCGAAGAAGACCTCCGGGTCGTAGGAACGGCAGGGGACGGGTACGCCGAGGTTCTCGATGGCGTCGTCGAGCGCGGTGAGCGCGGTGAGCGGGGTCAAGGTGGAGTCCTCCGTGAGGCCGGGCTTGGGGATCGCGTCTGAAGGCGGTACGGACGGGGCGTGCGCTTCGAGTTGCACGGTTGGTCTTCCTCGTCTTTTCGGTCCGGCCCTGTTGGTCCGGTGGTCGGTTTGGTACCGGGTTCTTTTCCTGTCCCGAGGCCCCTTCGCTCCGTCATCCCCGTTCGGGGACAAACAGAAGGGCCGCGGATCCCGGATGGGGTTCCGCGGCCCTGAAGGCGCCGGCCTGATCGACGATCAGGCTGGATCACTCCAGGGTTCTGGCCCACGGAAGGCCCACATCAGGTGGTGCTGCGTTGCCTGCTTCCGGCTTCCGGCACCGGCTGCCGTAAAGGCATAGGCGTGCGCCTGTCCCTCTACTGCTTCCAGTGCCTTGGTCGGTCGCTCATTGCGCTCACGAACGGGGAGACCCGCGAGAGACACGGAGGACGCCGGGCCGGCGACACGAATGCCGGACAGACCGGTGCCCTGGTTCGAGACGGCGAGCATGCACAGGGAGGCGACGACCGAGCGATCGGTCATTTTCGCGGTGAAGCTGGCGTTGATGCTGGTCACTGGACTCGCCTCCTCTCGGCGTCTCGGGGGACTGGGGTGAGCCAGTCCTTCGGGTATGTAAGTACAGCACGGAATCGGGGCCTCCGAGAAGGCCTCCGTTCCCGTGGCTAAGAACCTATGGGGATTGCTGGGGCATGCGCAAACTATTTTTTCGACGAGTTCGCTTCAGTCCCCAACTTCTTCCGCCCCGGGGTCCTGGCCTGCGCAGATGGCCAGAACATCGGCTCCGTAGCGGTCGAGCTTGCGCTTGAGGACGCCGGGAATGCGCGACAGCTCGACCGGAGTGCTCGGCTCCGTCTCGGCGATGGCCATCAGGGTCCGGTCCGTGAAGACGCAGAAGTCCGGCTGTCCGCTGAGCCGGGCCTGGATGCCGCGCCATTCGCGCAGCCGCTCGTAGAGACCCTCGTCCATGTCGGAGGGGCAGTCCTCGCAGCGCATCAGCTTCATCTCGCCCGCGTCGGTGAGTGTGCGTCCGCAGACCCGGCAGCGGGCGGGGGTGCGCTGGGTCCGGCGGGGCACGACGTCCGCCGCTGTGCCGCCTGTGAAGCCCCGCTCGACGCCCCCGGAGCCCGCGGCGGCCGCCCGCCCCGCCGTCGTGGCCGAGCCGGGGCGCAGTCCGTCGAGGAAGCGGCTGGGGCGGCGGTTGGGGCGGCCGCCGGGCGAGCGGGACAGGGCCCAGGAGACGTGCAGGTGTTCGCGGGCGCGGGTGACACCGACGTAGAGGAGCCGGCGCTCCTCCTCGATCTGCTCGTCGGTCTTTGCGTAGGTGATCGGCATCATGCCCTCGGCGACGCCGACCAGGAAGACGACGTCCCATTCCAGGCCCTTGGCCGAGTGCAGGGAGGCGAGGGTGACGCCCTGCACGGTCGGGGCGTGCTGGGCGTTCGCCCGCTCGTCGAGCTCCGCGACGAGGTCGGCCAGTGTGGCATCGGATCTCGCGGCGGCGAAGTCCTGCGCCAGGTTCACCAGCGCGGCGAGCGACTCCCAGCGTTCCCTGACCGCGCCGGAGCCCGCGGGGGGCTCGGACGTCCAGCCCTCGCCCGAGAGGACGGCACGGACCTGGGACGGCAGGTCGGGGGCGTCGTCCAGTCGCGAGTCGTTGCCGCCGAAGCGGGCGGCTCCGCGCAGGTTGACGATGGCTCTGCGCACTTCAGGGCGGTCGAAGAATCTCTCGGCCCCGCGCAGCTGGTAGGGGACACCGGCGTCGGCGAGGGCCTGCTCGTAGGTCTCGGACTGGGCGTTGGTGCGGAACAGCACGGCGATCTCGGCGGCCTGGACACCGGCGGCCAGCAGCTCGCGGATGCGGCGGGCGGCCCCCTCGGCCTCGGCGGGTTCGTCGACGTACTCGGTGTAGACGGGCTCGGGGCCGGGGGCGCGTTGGGAGACCAGCTCCAGGCGGTGGTCGGCGGCGCGACCGCTGGCCTGCGCGAGCAGGCCGTTGGCGAGATGGACGACCTGCGGGGTGGAGCGGTAGTCACGGACCAGCTTGACGACGGTGGCGCCGGGGTGACGGGTGCGGAAGTCGAGAAGGTGGTCGGGGGTTGCGCCTGTGAACGAGTAGATCGTCTGGCTGGCGTCGCCGACCACGCAGAGGCTGTCGCGGTCGCCGAGCCACAGGTCCAGCAGCCGCTGCTGGAGGGGGCTGACGTCCTGGTACTCGTCGACGACGAAATGCTGGTACTGGGCGCGGACCTGGTCGGCGATGTCGTGCCGGTCCTGGAGGACGGCCACCGTCAGCAGCAGGACGTCCTCGAAGTCGATGACGGCGCGGTCGCGCTTGAGGTCCTCGTAGGCGGCGTAGAGCTGGGAGATCTCGGCGGGGTTGCGGGGGGCCTCGCGCCCGGCTTTGACGGCGGCGAGGGCGTAGTCACCGGGAACGGTCTGGGTGACCTTGGACCACTCGATCTCGGCGGTGACGTCGCGCAGCTCGCCCCGGTCGAGGCGGATGCGGCAGGCGGCGGCCGCGTCGGCGACGAGCTGGATCTTGCGGTCGACGAGCCGGGGCATGGAGCCGCCGACGGCTTTCGGCCAGAAGTACTGGAGCTGGCGCAGGGCGGCCGAGTGGAACGTACGGGCCTGGACCCCGGCGGCCCCGAGCTGACGGAGCCGCCCACGCATCTCTCCGGCGGCGCGGTTGGTGAAGGTGACGGCCAGCACGCTGGAGGGCTGGAGGATGCCGGCGCGCACTCCGTAGGCGATCCGGTGGGTGATCGCCCGGGTCTTGCCCGTCCCGGCTCCGGCCAGCACGCACACCGGGCCGTGCAGGGCGGTGGCCACCTCGCGCTGCTCGGGGTCGAGCCCTTCGAGCACCGCGTCGGCCGAGTCCGGTACCTGCGGGAAGAGGGTGGAGTGCGTTGCTGCTGTCACACCGCCATGCTGCCAGGTCGGCGGAGACGGCTGTGCCGGTTGTCCACAGGCAGGGGCCCGCAGTCGTACTAATGCGGCAGGCGTCACGTGCGCGGGCATACCCCGGGTGGGAATGGTGACCCGGTCGCGTACGTTTCCCCACTGGACGACCTCATCCCCCGAGCCACCAGAGGAGCGCGCGAGACATGCAGGGCACTGTGACGATGTACAGCACCACGTGGTGCGGCTACTGCCAGCGGCTGAAGAAGCAGCTGGACCGCGAAGGCATCGCGTACACCGAGATCAACATCGAGCAGGACCCGGCGTCCGCCGCTTTCGTGGAGAAGGCGAATGGCGGAAACCAGACGGTTCCGACCGTGCTGTTCGCCGACGGTTCGACGCTCACGAACCCGTCGCTGGCTCAGGTGAAGCAGAAGATCGCCGCGTAACCGGCGTTCGTGCGAGCAGTGGGGCCGCCCTCTTCTGAGGGCGGCCCCACGTGCATGCTCAGACGCTGCGCGTGGGCAGCGGCTTGCCGTACCAGAGCTCGATCAGGCGGGCCGCGATCGAGATGCCGTAGGGCGGCAGGACCTCGCCGGAGTCGAAGGCGGCGCCCAGTTCGTCGCGGGAGAACCAGCGGGCCTCGCTGATCTCGTCGCCGTCGACGTTGATCTCGGTGGAGGTGGCGCGGGCCAGGAAGCCGAGCATCAGGCTGGACGGGAACGGCCAGGGCTGGCTGGCGACGTACTCGACCTGGCCGACGGCAATGCCGGCCTCCTCGAAGACCTCCCGGCGCACCGCCTGCTCGATGGACTCGCCGGGCTCGACGAAGCCGGCGAGCGTGGAGAAGCGGCCCTCGGGCCAGTGGACCTGGCGGCCGAGCAGGATGCGGTCGTCCTCGTCGGTGACGGCCATGATCACGGCGGGGTCGGTGCGCGGGTAGTGCTCGGCGCCACAGGCCTGGCAGCGGCGGATGTGCCCGGCGGCGGCGATGACGGTGCGCTCGCCGCAGCGGGAGCAGAAGCGGTGGGTGCGCTGCCAGTTCTCCAGGCCGACCGCGTGGACCATCAGTCCGGCGTCGCGCGCCGACAGCAGCAGGCCCGCCTCGCGCAGGCCCGCGGGCCGCGCGGACTGGTCGATGCGGCCGGGCAGGGTGTCCTTCTGGAGGGCGAAGTAGCGGACGCCTTCCTCGTCGATGCCGAGGAAGTAGCGGTGGGCCTCGGTGAGCGGGGCCTCGAAGGCGGGCGTCATGACGAGTTCGGTGCGCCCGTCGGGCGTCTCGTCGATGAGGACCTGACCGCCGGAGACCACGAAACAGCGGGTCGTGGGGTGGCTCCAGGCCGCCGCGAGCCAGGCCTCGTCGAGCCGGTGGTGGGCGGCCCGGTCGATGCCGCTGGGGGCGGTGAGCGAGATGGGTCGGTCGGCGGTGTGGTCGGTCCAGGTGGTCACGGGTGCTTCCAACTCCCCCGGTGGAACGGATTGTTTCGGCGGGCGGTTCGGCGGGACGGACGAGTTTCAGGGCTCATGGCGCCAGTGCTCCGCCAGGTCGCCCCACAGGTACGCGGTGGTCTCGACGCCCTTGAGGAGGAGATCCAGCTCCACCTTCTCGTCGGGCGCGTGCCAGCCGTCGGACGGGACGGAGATGCCGAGGAAGAGCACGGGCGTACCGAGGACCTCCTGGAGGTCGGCGGCCGGTCCCGAGCCTCCCTCGCGGGTGAAGCGGACGGGCTTGTCGAAGGCGCGGCTCATGGCGCGCGTCACGGACTGCAGGGCGGGGTGGTCGAGCGGGGTCAGGCACGGGCGGGTCGCTGCGCCGAACGTGATCTCGCAGCGGATTCCCGCGGGCACCTGCTGGGCGGCCCAGGCGCGGACGGCCTTCTCGATGTGATCGGGGTCCTGGCCGGCGACCAGTCGGAAGGACAGTTTGACCATGGCCGAGGACGGGATGATCGTCTTGCTGCCGGGGCCTTGGTAGCCGCCGCCGATGCCGTTGACCTCGGCGGTGGGGCGGGCCCAGATGCGCTCCAGCGTGGTGTGCCCGGCCTCGCCGTGGGTGGCGTACGACTTGGCGGTGCGCAGCCACTGCTGCTCGTCGAAGGGCAGCTCGGCGAAGAGTGCGCGCTCGCGGTCGGTGAGTTCGACGATGCCGTCGTAGAAGCCGGGGACGGCCACGCGTGCGTGCTCGTCGTGCAGGGCGGCGACGAGGCGGGCGGCGGCGGTCGCCGGGTTGGGGACGGCGCCGCCGAAGGAGCCGGAGTGGATGTCCTGGTCGGGGCCGTACAGCTGGATCTCGCACTCGGCGAGGCCGCGCATGCCGGTGCAGACGGTGGGGGTGTCCTCGGACCACATGCCGGTGTCGGAGACGATCACGGCGTCGGCGGCGAGCCGCTCCGCGCGCTCCTCGACGAGGGCGCGGAAGTGCGGGGAGCCGGACTCCTCCTCGCCCTCGATCAGCAGCTTGAGGTTGACCGCGGGGGCGGTGCGGCCGGTGGCGGCGAGGTGGGCGCGGACGCCGAGTGTGTGGAAGAACACCTGGCCCTTGTCGTCGGCGGCCCCGCGCGCGTAGAGGCGGTTGCCGCGGACGACGGGCTCGAAGGGGTCGCTGTCCCAGCCGTCCGCCAGGGCGGCGGGCTGTACGTCGTGGTGGCCGTAGACGAGGACGGTGGGCGCACCGGGGACGTCGGAGGGCCACTCCGCGAAGACGGCGGGGGCGCCCGGGGTCTCCCAGACCTCGGTGGTCGGGAAGCCGGTCTCGGTCAGTTTGGCGGCGAGCCAGTCGGCGCTGCGGCGTACGTCGGCGGCGTGGTCGGGCTGGGCCGACACGGAGGGGATGCGCAGCCACTCGGCGAGGTCGCCGAGGAAGTCGGTGCGGTGCTGCTCGATGTACGTACGGACGGCGCTGACGACGCTGTCAACGGGATGGCTCATGGTCACGAGCCTATCGGCCCGCACCGACATCCTCGGTGGGCGGTTCCTCACAGTTTGCTTGCGCGGAGGACTCCTCCAGCAACAGTCGCTCGAGCGTTCGCCGCGCGGGGAGGTCGTCCGGCCGTACGACCTCGCCGGTGCGGATGTACACGAACGCGGCCGTGACCGACTCCAGGGGCACGCCCTGCTGCTCGGCCCAGGCCAGCCGGTACAGGGCGAGCTGGAGGGGGTCGGCGGTGCGGTCGCGGCTGGTCTTCCAGTCGACGATCTCGTACGTCGTGCTGTCGCCGTCGTCCGACTTGTAGACGGCGTCGATACGGCCTCGCACCACGCGTCCGGCGATGGCGAGCTGGAAGGGTGCCTCCACGCGGTGGGGGGTGCGGTGGGCGTACTCGGTGCGTTCGAAGGCTTCCTTGAGGGCTTCCAGATCGCGTTCGTCGTCGATCTCGGTGTCGTCGATGCCGGGGAGTTCCTCCGGCCCCAGCATGGGCAGCGTCAGTTCCTCGAAGCGGGCTTCCACCCACGCGTGGAATCGGGTGCCCCGGCGCGCGGCCGGTTGCGGGGGGCGCGGCATGGGGCGTGCGAGTTCCTGCGCGAACCCGTCCGGGTCCTCGGCCAGCCGCAGGAGCTGCGAGACGGTGAGCGACGCGGGCAGGGGTACGTCGGTGACGGCTTCCCGCGCGCGCAGGAGCTCGCCGGTGAGGGCGTCGAGGTCGCGGTCCCAGGAGGCGAGGGTGCGGGCCTCTTCGGGGGTGAAGGGTTCCTCCGGGGCGAAGGGCTCCTCCGGGACGAGCGGCTCCTCCGGGGCGAAGGATTCCTCCGGGACGAGCGGCTCTTCCAGGGCGAAGGGGCGCACCGGTTCTGGTTCCGGGTGTGCGGGGTGCGGGAGTGCCTGGGGGGTCCCGGCCGGGGGTTCCGGGGCGGTGGCCTGGTGCGGGACCGAGGGGCGGTCCGTGGTCCAGGAGTCCCAGTCGTCCGGGTCGTCCACGGCCAAGGGGCCCTCTTCGTAGGGGACTTCGTCGTCCTCGGGCGGAGGCGGCCAGTCCGGGTCCTCGTAGTCGTCCGGGTCGTGCGCGTCCGCGCGGGAGGCGAGGCGCTCCAGGTGGGCCAGAACCGTCTCGGCGGCGGCGCGGCGGCGGGCCAGGGACCTGTCGTCCAGGGGCAGGGGCCACACCTGGTCGGCGGTGGCCTGGTGCAGGGCGGGGTTCTCCTCGTCCTCGGCGGGCTCGTCGGCCCATGCCTCGATCTCGCCGTGTCCGGCCTCGCAATGGTCGTAGAGGGCCTGGAGGAAGTCGGAGGGGCCGCGGGGCTTCTTCTGGGCCGGGCCCCACCAGTGGCCGGAGCCGAGGAGCAGCGAGCGGGGGCGGGTGAAGGTGACGTAGCCGAGGCGGAGCTCCTCGGTGTGCTGGTGGTCCTTCATGGCCTCCTGGAAGGCCTTCAGGCCGCGGGAGTCCCAGGACTCGACGTCGGGCAGGGTGGCGGCGTCGCCGCGCAGGTCGTGCGGCAGCACCTTGCCCTGGGCGGTCCACTTCTCGCGGCCCTGGGTGCTGGGGAAGGTGCCCGTGACCAGGCCGGGGACGGCGACGACGTCCCATTCCAGGCCCTTGGACTTGTGCGCGGTGAGCACCTTGACGGTGTTCTCGCCGCCGGGGAGGGCGTTGTCGAGGCCTTTCTCGTACTGGGCGGCGGTGCGAAGGAAACCCAGGAAGGCGAGCAGGGTGGCCTCGCCGTCGCCCGCGGCGAAGGAGGCGGCGACGTCCAGGAAGTTGGAGAGGGTCTCGCGGCGCCGGGCGGCCAGGGCGTGCGGGGACGCCGACAGCTCCACTTCCAGACCGGTGACGGCGAGGACGCGGTGCAGGACGTCCATCAACGGGTCGGAGAGCGATCGGCGCAGGTCGCGCAGTTCGGTGGCCAGCCGCGCGAACCGTACGCGCGCGTCCGGCGAGAACGGCAGGCCGTCGTCCTCCTGGTCGGCGTCGAAGGGCAGCTCCAGGAACGTGTCCAGGGCGTCCGCGAGCGATATCACCTCGGACGGGTCGACCCCCTCGACGGCCTCGGCGAGCCGGCGGTCCCGGTCGTCGCCGGCGCCCACGCGCGCGTGGGAGACGAGCATGCGCGCGCGGCGGCCCAGGAGGGCGAGGTCGCGCGGGCCGATGCGCCAGCGCGGGCCGGTCAGCAGCCGGACCAGGGAGGCGTTGGCGCCGGGGTCCTGGAGGACTTCGCAGACGGCGACGAGGTCGGCGACCTCGGGCAGGTGCAGCAGGCCGGAGAGGCCCACCACCTCCACCGGTACGTCCCGGGCGACGAGCGCGCCCTGGATCTCGGCGAAGTCGGTCGCGGTGCGGCACAGGACGGCGATCTCGCCGGGCGCCTTGCCGGTGTGCACCAGGTGGGCGACGGAGTCGGCGATCCAGTCGATCTCCTCGGCGTGGGTGCGCAGCAGGGCGCAGCGCACCAGGCCGTCGCGTTCGGCGCCGGGGGCCGGGCGGAGGGCCTCCACGCCCGCGTGCATGGCGCGCAGGGGCTCGGCGAGGCCGTTGGCGAGGTCGAGGAGGCGGCCGCCGCTGCGGCGGTTCTCGCTGAGCGCCTGGCGGGTGGCGGGGTGGCCGTCGGGGTGGGCGAAGTGCTCGGGGAAGTCGTCGAGGTTGGCGACGGAGGCGCCGCGCCAGCCGTAGATGGCCTGGCAGGGGTCGCCGACGGCGGTCACGGGGTGTCCGGTGCCCCGGCCGAACAGGCCCGCCAGGAGGATGCGCTGGGCGACCGAGGTGTCCTGGTACTCGTCGAGCAGCACGACCCGGAACTCGTCCCGCAGGACGCGCCCCACCTCGGGGATCTGGGCGAGTTCGGCGGACAGCGCGATCTGGTCGCCGAAGTCGAGCAGGTCGCGCTCGCGCTTCGCGGCCCGGTAGCGGGTGACGAGCTCGGCCAGTTCGCGGCGGGCGGCGGCGGCTTCGGGGATCTTGCGCAGGTCGGCGTTGGTGAGCTTGGCGCCCTGGAGGGCGAGCAGCAGCTCGGCGTCGTACGCCCGCAGGGCTTCCGGCCGTACGAGGTGCTCGGCGAGTTCGGCGTCGAGGGTGAGCAGGTCGCCGACGAGGTCCGGGAAGGAGCGGGTCAGCGCCGGGTAGGGGCCGGGGGCTTCGCGGAGCACACGCGCGGCGAGCTGGTAGCGGGTGGCGTCGGCGAGGAGGCGGGAGGTCGGTTCGAGGCCGATGCGCAGGCCGTGGTCGGTCAGCAGACGGCCGGCGAAGGCGTGGTACGTGGAGATCACCGGCTCGCCGGGCGGGTTGTCCGGGTCGATGACGTCGGGGTCGGTGACGCCCGCCTTGATGAGCGCCTTGCGGACGCGTTCGGCGAGTTCGCCGGCGGCCTTGTTGGTGAAGGTCAGGCCGAGGACCTGCTCGGGGGCGACCTGGCCGGTGCCGACCAGCCAGACCACGCGGGCCGCCATCACCGTCGTCTTGCCCGAGCCCGCGCCGGCCACGATCACCTGCGGGGCGGGCGGCGCGGTGATGCAGGCCGTCTGCTCCGGGGTGAACGGGATGCCGAGGAGCTCCTTGAGCTGATCGGGATCGGTGATACGGGCGGGCATGTCGGAGAGGCTAGCGGCGGCCACTGACAGTCGTGGACGAATCGCCTCCGGGTTCGAGAGAAGCGCAGGTCAGCACGTGTGGTGCGACTGGTCACAGCGGGGGGCGCGGGCTCACTCCACCACGTGCCGTCCCTCGGGCCGTGCGCTGCACGACGCCCGGAAGGCGCAGTGGGTGCAGTGCTGGCCGGTGGTCGGGGTGAACCGTTCGTCGAGGACCTTGCCGGCCGCCGTGGCGAGCAGATCGCCGACCCACTCCCCCTCCAGGGGCTCCTGGGCCTGCACCTTCGGCAGCGTCTCGCCGCCGTCCCGCTTGGCGGCCCCCTGGCGCAGCTGGACGAGTTCGGCGCCGCCCGGTTCGGGGCGTACGCCGTCGAAGGCCTCGTCGACGGCGCCCTCGCGGACGGCGAGCTGGTAGACGGCGAGCTGTGGATGGTGTTCCACCTCGCGCGCGGTGGGCGCCTGTTTGCCGGTCTTGAAGTCGACGACATAGGCGCGGCCGTCGCCGTCCGCCTCGACGCGGTCCATCTGGCCGCGGATGCGCACCTCGTAGTCGCCGGCTTCGAGGGTGACGTCGAAGTCGTGCTCGCTGGCGACCGGCGTGCGGCCGGTGCGGTCCATGACGTGCCACTTCAGGAAGCGTTCGAGCGCCACGCGCGCGTTCTCCTTCTCCTGCGCCGACTTCCAGGGCGCGTCGAAGGCGAGGGCGTTCCACACGGAGTCGAGGCGTTCCATGAGGACGGCGAGGTCGGCCGGGGTGTGTCCGGAGGCGACCTCGTCGGCGAGGACGTGCACGACGTTGCCGAAGCCCTGGGCGGCCGTCGCGGGCGCGTCCGCCTTCACCTCGCGGCCCAGGAACCATTGCAGGGCGCAGGTGTTGGCGAGCTGGTCGAGTGCGCTGCCGGAGAGCACGACCGGCTGGTCGCGGTTGCGCAGCGGCACCTTGGACTCGGTCGGCTCGAACATGCCCCACCACCGGTAAGGGTGGGCGGACGGGACGAGCGGGCGGCCGTCCTCGTCGGTGAGGGCGGCGAGCCGGGCCAGTCGGCGGGCGGCTGCTTCCCTGAGAGCGTCCGACGCGCGCGGGTCGACCGTGGTGGCGCGCAGTTCGGCGACGAGCGCGGCGACGGACAGGGGGCGGCGCGGGCGGCCGGTGACGTCCTTGGGTTCGACGCCGAGTTCGGTGAGGAATCGGGAGGGCTGGTCACCGTCGTCGGCCGGGGCCTTCACCGCGGTGACGACGAGGCGCTCACGCGCGCGCGTGGCGGCGACGTAGAACAGGCGGCGCTCCTCCGCCAGCAGCGCTCCCGGGGTGAGCGGTTCGGCGAGGCCGTCGCGGCCGATGCGGTCGGCCTCCAGGAGGGAACCGCGGCGGCGCAGGTCGGGCCACAGGCCCTCCTGGACGCCCGCGACGACGACCAGGCGCCACTCCAGGCCCTTGGAGCGGTGGGCGGTCATCAGGCGGACGGCGTCGGGGCGTACGGCACGCCGGGTGAGGGTGTCGGCGGCGATGTCCTCGGCGTCGATCTCCTCCAGGAAGTTGAGCGCGCCCCGGCCACCGCTGCGCTCCTCCGCACGGGCGGCGGTGGCGAACAGGGCGCATACGGCGTCCAGGTCGCGGTCGGCGTTGCGGCCGGCCGCGCCGCCGCGCCGGGCGGCCCGCTCCAGGCGGCCGGGCCAGGGGGTGCCGTTCCACAGGTCCCACAGGGCCTCCTCGGCGCTGCCACCGCCTGCGAGACGCTCACGGGCCTTGCGCAGCAGCGCGCCCAGGCGCTGGGCGCCGCGCGCGTAGGCGGGGTCCTGCACGGCCAGCCGCTCCGGCTCCGCCAGTGCCCGCGCGAGGAGCTCGTCCGAAGGCGGCGGGAGGGGGTTGCCCGCGGCCCGCTCCTCGTCGCGCAGGGCCCGGCCGAGGCGGCGCAGGTCGGCGGCGTCCATGCCGGCGAGGGGGGAGGTGAGGAGAGCGAGGGCGGTCTCGGTGTCGAGCCAAGAGCTGCCGGGCTCCTGAGGACGGAACTCGTCCCCCTCATCCGTGGAACGAGCTTCCTCGGGCCGCGCCCCCTCCTCCGCCATGGCTACCGCCCGCAGCGCGGTCAGCAGGGGCGCCACCGCCGGTTCGTGCCGCAGCGGCAGGTCGTCGCCGTCGATGTCCAGCGGCACGCCCGCCGCCGTGAGGGCTCGGCGCACCGTCGGGATGCTGCGTGACCCGGCGCGCACCAGGACGGCCATCTCGCCCCAGGGCACGCCGTCCTCCAGGTGCGCCCGGCGCAGGATGTCGGCGATGTTGTCCAGTTCCGTGCCGGGCGTCGGGTAGGTGAAGACCTCGACCCGGCCGCCCTCCCGGACCGGGACGAGCTCGCGGTGGGCGCGGACCTTCTCCGCGGGCAGCCGGGTCAGCGGCATGCGCTGGGTCAGCAGACGGGTCGCGGTCAGCAGGTCGGCGCCGGAGCGGCGGGAGGTGCGCAGGACCTGCACGGGCGCCGGGCGGCCGTCCGCGCGCGGGAAGGCGTGCGGGAAGTCCAGGATGCCGTTCACGTCGGCGCCCCGGAAGGCGTAGATCGACTGGTCGGGGTCGCCGAGGGCGACCAGGGTGCGGCCGCCGCCGGCGAGGGCGTGCAGGAGCCTGACCTGGGCCGGGTCGGTGTCCTGGTACTCGTCGACGTACACGGCGTCGTACTGCGCGGCGAGCCGCCCGGCGACCTCGGGGCGGTGAGCGAGGAGCACCGCGCGGTGGACGAGTTCGGCGTAGTCGAGCACTCCCTGGAGGTCGAGGACGTCGAGGTACTCGGCGAGGAAGGCCGCGGCGGCCCGCCAGTCGGGGCGGCCGATGCGGCGGGCGAAGGCGTCCAGGGCGCCCGGGTCCAGGCCCAGTTCGCGGCTGCGGGCGAGGACCGCGCGGACCTCGTCGGCGAAGCCGCGGGTGGTCAGGCAGGCGCGCAGCTCGTCGGGCCAGCGCACATGGGCGAGGCCGAGGCGTTCCAGGTCGGGCTGGCCCGCCAGCAGTTCACGGACGGTGACGTCCTGCTCGGGGCCGGACAGCAGCCGCAGCGGCTCCACGAACAGGTCGCTGTCCTGGTGGGCGCGGACCAGGGCGTAGCAGAACGAGTGGAAGGTGGTCGCCTGCGGCGCCCTGGCGGCTCCTATGCGCAGGGCCATGCGGTCGCGCAGTTCGACGGCCGCCTTGCGGCTGAACGTCAGCACGAGCACGCGCGCGGGGTCACCGCCACGGGCGATCCGCGCCGCCACGGACTCGACGAGGGTGGTGGTCTTGCCGGTGCCCGGACCTGCGAGGACGAGCAGCGGTCCGCCCTTGTGCTCAACCACGGAGCGCTGTGCGGCGTCCAGAGGAGGGGGATCCACTCGGGCCGGCGGGGTACGCACCAGTCGGTAAGCGCCACGGTTCCCCTGGCGCACCTGGGGGTGCGGCAGGCGCCTGGTGGAGGAAGAGGAGCTCACGTGGTTCGCCGGTCCTGGTGGGTGTGCTGGTTGGCTGTCCGCCGTGCGAGCAGGGCGGTGATCGCGGGGTGAGCGGGGCGCGTGCAGCCGACGCTACGCCGCCGAACGGATCGGAAGCAGGGCTTCCGCTTCTTCCCTCGGGGCGCTCGCGGCACTCGCGACACGTACGTCCCTCGCCCCACGAACGTACGCCATGCCACGGGCGTGCCCCTGTTCCCCCGTACGGACCACAGGCTCCCCCTGGCCCCGCCCGATGGCGGAAGCTGTCAGGTGTGACCTTCCGCGCGTTCGCCGCCGTCCCACCGCGCCCGCTTCATGTCCAGGCGTGGCACGTGGCCCTCGGCGGCCCTGCTCGCCGCCTTCAGAGGCGTGCCCTCGTCGCGGTAGTGACCGAGGGCCCGCAGCTCGTGGCCGGGCAGCAGCACGCCGTCCGAGCGGACGACACGCCACCACGGGACCGCGCTTCCGTAGAGGGCCATCACACGGCCGACCTGACGCGGGCCGCCCTCCTCCAGCCACTCCGCGACATCGCCGTACGTCATGACGCGGCCGGGCGGGATCAGTTCGGCGACCTCCAGGACCCGCTCGGCGTACTCCGGCAGCGCGTCCGGCGGGACGTCCTGCGGCAGGCTCTCGTCACTCATCCGCCCCATCCTGCCCCACCCCACCGACAATGCGACGCGCTCAGCACCGCGAGTGACCCTCGCCCTGGAGCGGCGCTTCCGGCAGACTGTGCGCCCCCGCGTTTGCACCCTGATGCCCCCGTGTGTCGGTGGAGCATGCCACCATCGTGCGGGCGGTGACCGGTGATACGAGATCAAGAAGAGACGATGAAGCAACAGGGCGTGCACCCGGAGGACGCGGAGAGCACCTCTGACGCTTCGTCGCGCCCGGATACCAGTGAGGTGGCCGAGACGTCCGCGACCGGCGCCGAATTCGACGACGAGGTCCACACCGACGAGGTCGAGGGCGACGAACCCCTGCTCCCCGCGCGCGTGCACCGACCGTCGGACCTCATGCGGCTCCTGGTGGGCGTGCTCGCGGTCGTCGTGCTGCTGGCGATCGCCGCCTTCGCGCACGGCACGACCTCGGGCCTCGAACAGGACATCAACAAGGGCACCGGACAGGCACCCGACCTGCTCATCAAGATCGCCGGGCTGGCCTCCAGCATCGCGATCCTGCTGGTGCCCGTCGCCTTCGCGATCGAGCGGCTGATCAAACGCGACGGACTGCGCATCGCGGACGGCGTCCTCGCGGCCGTCCTCGCGCACGGTGTGACACTCGCCACCGACCTCTGGGTCGCCAAGGCCGCCCCCGACTCGATCCAGGAGGCGCTCACCCAGCCCTCCCCCGGCGACATCCACGCCCTCACCGACCCGGTGCACGGCTACCTCGCGCCGGTCATCGCGTACATGACCGCGGTCGGCATGTCGCGCCGCCCGCGCTGGCGCGCGGTGCTGTGGATCGTGCTGATGCTCGACGCCTTCTCGATGCTCGTCACCGGCTACACGACGCCGTTCTCGATCATCCTGACGGTACTGATCGGCTGGACCGTCGCCTACGGCACGCTGTACGCGGTCGGCTCGCCCAATGTCCGGCCCACCGGGCGCACGCTGATGGCGGGCCTGCGGCACGTCGGCTTCCACCCGGTCAGCGCGGCCCGCGAGGAGACCGTGGAGACGCCCGAGACCGGCGACCGCGGCCGGCGCTACTTCGTCACCCTGGAGGACGGCCCGCCCCTGGACGTCACGGTGGTCGACCGTGAACAGCAGGCCCAGGGCTTCTTCTACCGCGCGTGGCGCAATCTGACCCTGCGCGGCTTCGCCACCCGCAGCAGCCTGCCGTCCCTGCGCCAGGCCCTGGAGCAGGAGGCCCTGCTCGCCTACGCGGCCATCGCGGCCGGCGCCAACGCGCCCAAGCTGATCGCGACCTCCGAACTCGGCCCCGACGCCGTGATGCTCGTCTACGAGCACACCGGCGGGCGCACCCTGGACTCGCTGGCGGACGACGAGATCACCGATGACCTGCTGCGCGACACCTGGCACCAGGTGCGCGCACTCCAGTCGCGGCGCATCGCGCACCGCAGGCTGGTGGGTGACGCGATTCTGGTGGATCGTTCCGGCACGGTGATCCTCACCGATCTTCGGGTCGGCGAGATCGCCGCCGGAGACCTGCTGCTGCGCATGGACATCTCCCAGCTGCTGGTGACGCTCGGCCTGCGGGTGGGCGCCGAGCGCGCGGTGGCGGCGGCGGTGAGCGTGCTCGGTCCCGACGCCGTCGCCGACTGCCTGCCGATGCTTCAGCCCATCGCGCTGAGTCGCTCCACGCGCGCGACGCTGCGCGCGCTGGCCCGGGAACGCGCCCAGCGCGAGCGCGACGCGATCCTGGAGGCCTCCCGGCAGGCCAAGCAGGCCAGGCTCGAGGAGGCGCACGACGACGCCCGGCCGGTCGTCGACAAGCCCGACAAGCCCGACAAGAAGGCCGTACGCGCGGAGGCGCGGGCCGAGAAGCGGGCCATCGACGAGGCCGTGGAGGAGGCGCGCGAGGACGACCTGCTCACGCTGATCCGCCACGAGGTACTGCTGATCCGGCCGCAGGCGCCCGTCGAACCGGCCCGCCTGGAGCGGGTTCGCCCGCGCACCCTCATCAGCTTCATCGCCGGTGCCATCGGCGCGTACTTCCTGCTGACGCAGCTCACCCACATCGAGTTCGGCCCGCTCATCCAGAACGCCGAGTGGGGCTGGGTGGCCGCGGCCGTGCTGTTCTCCGCGGCGAGCTACTTCGCGGCGGCGATGTCCCTGCTGGGGTTCGTGCCGGAGCGGGTGCCGTTCATGCGGACCGTGGGGGCGCAGGTCGCCGGGTCGTTCGTGAAGATCGTCGCGCCGGCCGCGGTGGGCGGCGTCGCCCTCAACACGCGGTTCCTGCAACGCCAGGGGGTGCGGCCGGGGCTCGCGGTGGCCAGTGTCGGCGCCTCGCAGCTGTTCGGGCTCGGCTGCCACATCCTGATGCTGCTGTCCTTCGGCTACCTGACCGGCACCGAGAAGACCCCGTCGCTGTCGCCGTCCCGGACGGTCATCGCGGGCCTGCTGACGGTGGCGGTGCTCGTGCTGGTCGTCACCTCGGTGCCGTTCCTGCGGAAGTTCGTGGTCACGCGCGTGCGGTCGCTGTTCGCGGGCGTCATCCCGCGCATGCTCGACGTGCTGCAGCGGCCGCAGAAGCTCCTCACGGGCATCGGCGGCATGCTTCTGCTGACCGCCTGTTTCGTGATGTGCCTGGACGCCTCGATCCGCGCCTTCGGCACCGAGGGGTCCTCGATCAGCATCGCCAGCGTCGCCGTCGTCTTCCTCGCCGGCAACGCGCTCGGTTCGGCGGCTCCGACGCCGGGCGGCGTGGGCGCGGTGGAAGCAACCCTGACGGTCGGTCTGATCGCCGTGGGCCTGCCCAGCGAGGTCGCGGCGCCCGCGGTGCTGCTCTACCGGTTGCTGACGCTGTGGCTGCCCGTGCTGCCGGGGTGGCTGGCGTTCAACCACCTGACCCGCAAGGGAGCGCTGTAGGTAGGCGCGCGAGGCGCAGGTCCGCCACGCGCGCGTGCCGGTCGCACGACGTACGCGCGCATGCCTCGGCTCACAGGTGCGCGCATCCTTCATACGGCCCGCCTGGGCCCTCAAGTGCACGCACCCTCGTACGGCCCGCCTGGGCCCTCAAGTGCACGCACCCTCGTACGGCCCGCCTGGGCCCTCAAGTGCGCCCATCCCTCGTACGGCCCGTGCCCCGAGCGGGCGGACCTGCCCGACCGCAGGATGGGTGCATGCCGAACCCTCCTCGCCTGCGCGCCGCTGCCCTGACCGCCTCCGCCGTCCTGCTGTCCACCGTGCTGACGGGCTGCGGCGACGACTCCCAGGACCAGGATCTGACGGCACAGAAGCTGAGCTGGAAGGACTGCCCGGCCCCGTCCACGGCCGAGGGCGGCGGTGACGCCCCGTCACCTCTGCCCAACGGCGACGAATGGCAGTGCGCCACCCTCAAGGCACCCCGCGACTGGGACGAACCCAAGGGCGACACGATCGACCTGGCCCTGATCCGGGCCGAGGCCAGCGGCGCCGAGAGCAACCGGATCGGCTCCCTGATCTTCAACTTCGGCGGCCCCGGCGGGTCCGGCGTCACCACGCTGCCCGCCTTCGGCGAGGACTACGCGAAACTGCGCACCCGCTACGACCTGGTGAGCTTCGACCCACGCGGGGTGGGCCGCAGCGCCCCCGTGGAGTGCCTCGACGACCTCCAGCTCGACGCCTACTTCCAGCAGGACGCCACACCTGACGACGCGACCGAGCGCACCAAGCTGCTGGACAACACCAAGGAGTTCAACGCGGCCTGCGAGGACAACTCCAAGAAGGTCCTGCCTCATGTGCGCACCACGGACGCCGCCCGCGACATGGACCTGATGCGCCAGGTCCTCGGCGACGACCGGCTGCACTACTTCGGCATCTCGTACGGCACCGAACTCGGCGGTGTCTACGCCCACTTGTTCCCCAAGAAGGTGGGCCGGGCCGTCTTCGACGCCGTCGTCGACCCCACCGAGGACTCCGAACAGGGCTCGCTCGGACAGGCGAAGGGCTTCCAGCTCGCCCTCGACAACTTCGCCGAGGACTGTGTGTCGAAGACCGAGGACTGCCCGATCGGCGACACCGCGCAGGACGTCAAGAACCGGATCGCCAAGCTGCTGAAGGACCTCGACCGCACACCGATCCCCGGCGTCGGGCTGCGCAAGCTGACCCAGACGGCGGCGACCAGCGGCATCGCACAGTCGCTGTACTCGCAGGACTTCTGGGAGTACCTCACCGAGGGGCTGGAGCAGGCGTACGACGGGGACGGCAGGGTCCTGATGCTGCTGGCCGACTCCATGAACGGGCGCAACGAGGACGGCACGTACAGCAACCTCACCGCGGCGAACATCGCCATCAACTGCGCCGACGACAAGGCCCGGTACACCGAGGGCGACGTCGAGCGGAAGCTTCCCGAGTTCCGGTCCGCGTCCCCCGTGTTCGGCGACTACCTGGCCTGGGGGATGGTCAGCTGCACCGACTGGGCCGTGGCGGGCGCCGCCGGCCACCCCGACGTGAGCGCGGCCGGTTCGGCGCCGATCCTCGTCGTCGGCAACACCGGCGACCCGGCCACTCCGTACGAGGGGGCCCGGAAGATGGTGGACGCGCTGGGCGCGGGCGTCGGCGTCGAGCTGACGTACAAGGGGCAGGGGCACGGCGCGTACGACAGCAAGAACAAGTGCGTGCAGGGCGCGGTGAACGGCTATCTGCTGAACGGGAAGGTGCCGGCGGCGGGGACCGTGTGCTCCTGACGCTCGGATCACTCGAAAAGTGCAGGTCAGAACGTTATCCACAGGCAACGGCGGCGGTCGTGTGATCCGCCTACCATGGCATGACCGCCATCCGCGGCACGGTGCGGACGGCTCGCGAGGGGGGATGTGCGATGACGCGTTTCGTACGGTGGACGGCTCTGGCCGCCGCCGCGGCACTGCTGGTGGGGGGTTGCAGTGGGAGCTCGCCCGGCGACGACAAGAACGACGAGGAGACGAACGCGACGACTCCTTCGTCGGCCCCCTCCGACACCGAGGCCGCCGCAGCCCTGCCCGCCTCGCTGACCTCGCAGAAGCTCGGCTGGAAAGGCTGCAAGGGCACCTCCGACTCCCCCGCGCCGGCCAGCGAATGGCAGTGCGCGACGCTCAAGGTGCCGCTGGACTGGGCGAAGCCGGAGGGGAAGACGATCGGCCTCGCGCTGATCCGCGCCAAGGCCCGTGGCGGCGACAGAATCGGCTCGTTGCTGTTCAACTTCGGCGGCCCGGGCGGCTCCGGCGTGTCGATGATGCCGCTGTACGGCGCGACGGTGTCGCAGCTGCGCGAGCGGTACGACCTGGTGAGCTGGGACCCGCGCGGGGTCGGCGGAAGCGAAGGCGTGCGCTGCCGCAGCGACAAGGAGATCCAGTCCGCCGAGTCGGTCGACGCCACTCCGGACACGGCGGCCGAGGAGGCGGCCTACTTCCGGGACGCCACCGACTTCGGCAAGGGCTGCCAGGAGGCGGCCGGCGACCTGCTGGCCCACGTCTCCACCACCGACACCGCCCGCGACATGGACCTGATGCGTCAGGTGCTGGGCGACACGAAGATGCACTACTTCGGCATCTCGTACGGCACCGAACTCGGCGGCGTGTACGCCCATCTGTTCCCGAAGAACGTGGGACGGCTGATCCTCGACGCGGTCGTCGACCCCAGCGCCGACACGGTCGGCCACGCCGAGAACCAGACCAAGGGCTTCCAGCGCGCGCTGGACGACTACCTGAAGTCGACCGGGCAGGACCCGAAGCAGGGCACCCAGAAGATCGCCGCCCTGCTGAAGGACCTCGATGCCGATCCGCTGCCGACGGGGAGTTCGCGGAAGCTGACCCAGACGCTCGCGGTCACCGGCATCGTGCTGCCGCTCTACAGCAAGGCCAGTTGGCCCACCCTCACCAGCGCGCTGGAGGCCGCGGAGAACGGTGACGGCTCGGAGCTGCTGACGCTCGCCGACGGCTACAACGAACGGGACACCTCGGGCCGCTACGGCACGACCACCCACTCCCAGCGGGTCATATCGTGCCTGGACGACAGGCAACGGCCGACCGCAGCGGAGACGAAGAAGCTGCTGCCGACGTTCGAGAAGCTCTCGCCCGTCTTCGGGGCGTTCCTGGGCTGGGACACGGCCGGCTGGTGCCACGACTGGCCGGTGGCCGGGCAGTGGGACACCCCGGAGGTGAGCGCGCCCGGCGCGGCGCCGATCCTCGTGGTCGGCAACACCGGCGATCCGGCGACCCCCTACGAGGGCGCCCGGAAGATGGCGGACGAACTGGGCAAGGACGTCGGTGTGGTGCTCACCTGGAAGGGCGAGGGACACGGGGCGTACGGCAGCGGGAGCGACTGCGTCGACTCGACGGTGAACGCGTACCTGCTCAAGGGCACGGCGCCGAAGGACGGCAAGGTCTGCTCATGACGACGGCGGGGGCCGCACGCACCCGTGGTGCACGCGGCCCCCGCCATACGGGAGACCTGAGGTCAGTAGACCGGCTTCTCCGGCTCGATCTGGTTGACCCAGCCGATCACACCGCCGCCGACGTGCACGGCGTCCGCGAAGCCCGCGGACTTCAGCACCGCGAGGACTTCCGCACTACGGACACCCGTCTTGCAGTGCAGGACGATCTTCTTGTCCTGCGGGAGGCTCTCCAGGGCGGTGCCCATGAGGAACTCGTTCTTCGGGATCAGCTTGGCGCCGGGGATCGAGACGATCTCGTACTCGTTGATCTCGCGGACGTCGATGATCTCGATGTTCTCGCCGTCGTCGATCCACTCCTTGAGCTGCTTGGGAGTGATCGTCGAGCCGGCGGCCGCCTCCTGGGCCTCCTCGGAGACGACGCCGCAGAAGGCCTCGTAGTCGATGAGCTCGGTGACGGTCGGGTTCTCGCCGCAGACCGCGCAGTTCGGGTCCTTGCGGACCTTGACCTGGCGGTACTGCATCTCCAGGGCGTCGTAGATCATCAGGCGGCCGACCAGGGGCTCACCGGTGCCGGTGAGGACCTTGATGGCCTCGGTGACCTGGATGGAGCCGATGGACGCGCACAGCACGCCCAGGACGCCGCCCTCGGCGCAGGAGGGGACCATGCCCGGCGGCGGGGGCTCCGGGTAGAGGCAGCGGTAGCAGGGACCGTGCTCGGACCAGAAGACGGAGGCCTGGCCGTCGAAGCGGTAGATCGAGCCCCACACATACGGCTTGTTCAGCAGCACGCAGGCGTCGTTGACCAGGTAGCGCGTCGCGAAGTTGTCCGTGCCGTCGACGATCAGGTCGTACTGGCTGAAGATGTCCATCACGTTGTCGGCCTCGAGCCGCTCCTCGTGAAGGATCACGTTCACGTACGGGTTGATGCCGAGGACGGAGTCGCGCGCGGACTCGGCCTTGGAGCGGCCGATGTCGGCCTGGCTGTGGATGATCTGGCGCTGCAGGTTCGACTCGTCGACCTCGTCGAACTCCACGATGCCGAGCGTGCCGACGCCCGCCGCGGCCAGGTACATCAGCGCCGGCGAGCCCAGGCCGCCGGCGCCCACACAGAGCACCTTGGCGTTCTTCAGCCGCTTCTGCCCGTCCATCCCGACGTCGGGGATGATCAGGTGGCGGGAGTACCTGCGGACCTCGTCTACGGTGAGCTCGGCAGCGGGCTCGACCAGGGGTGGCAGCGACACGGGGACTCCGTTGGTCGGTCAATCATTACGGTTGTTCTCCCCGTAACACTGCCATGGCCTTTTTCATTCCGAGACACCCGTCCCGATCCGCGAGACGATTTCGTCCCAGTAGCCGGGCATCGTCTCCCAGGGGTCGGTGCGGCCACCTCGGTCTGTGCGGTCGGTGAAGTAGATCGTGGCCGCACCCTGCCAGCGGGCGATGCGCAGGGCCTCGTCCAGGTGGGGTCCCGGGACGCCGTGGACGAAGTGACAGAAGCGGTCCGGAGGGTAGTCGGCGGTCCACTCGGCCACCTGCGACCAGCGGTAGTCGCTCCACGGGCCGGAGAAGGTGACCAGCTGGTCCGCGCTCTCGGCGTAACCCGGGTAGGGGTGGGTGCCGTGACCGAGGACGACGTGGGCGTCGGCGCGGATCGCCCGGAGCGTGGTGACGGTGCGGCGGATCTCGGGGAGCGAGGTCCGTTCGGTCGGGCAGCGGTCGAGGAAGAAGCCGTCGACCTTGTACCAGTCGATGTAGCGCTGCGCGTCGGAGACCATCTCGCCGAAGGACCGGGCCCCGTACGTGGCGTCGATGTGACCGAGAACACGGATGCCGGCGTTGCGCAGCCGCCCGGCCGCCTCCAGACAGTGCGGGTCGGGGCGGCTGCCCGGGCCGTCGGCCACGTTGAGGACGACCCAGTGCAGGGAGGCGGAGCGAGGGCGGGTGAGTTCGGCCCACTCGGCGGGGGCGACGAGGGGGTGGGCGAAGCCGGGGATGCCGAGGCCGATGTGCAGGCCAGTGCCCTGTTTCGTCGCGTTCGGGCTGGTCAGATGCGGCATGCCGCCTCCATCCAGATGTCTGCCAACGACTCTTCGAGATTGATGCGGGGGCGCCAGCCGAGGCGGTCTCGGGCGGTGCGGACGTCGGCCTGCTGCCAGCTGCCGCAGCCGTCCGGGTACGGGTAGGCGACCGGGGCCGCGTGCTCCGCTTCGGAACGGGGGTGGCCGATGGACGCGCGCAGCGGCGGGCCGGGCGGGCCGTCGAGTTCGTGCAGCGCGCCGCCGTAGCCGGCCACGCGGGCGAGGATGGCAGCGGCGTCACGCAGGCGGACGGCACGGCCGGAGCCGATGTTGATGACCCCCTGCGCGGCGGACAGGCTGGCCGCGTGCACGGCTCGGGCGACGTCCCGGACGTCGATGAAGTCGCGCTGAGCGCCGAGACCACCGAGCTTCAGCTCGCCGTCGCCGGACTGCATGGCGCGGCGCATGGCCTCGGCGAGGCGGCCGAGCGGGGAGCCGGCGGGGGTGCCGGGGCCCGCCGGTGAGAAGACCCGGAGGACGACCGCGTCCAGGCCGGAGCCCAGGACCAGTTCGGTGGCGGCGAGTTTGCTGACGCCGTACGGGCCGCCGGGGCGGGGGACGGCGTCCTCGGCGGTGGAGCTGCCGGGTTGGCTGGGGCCGTATTCGGCGCCGCACCCGATCTGGACGAGCCGCGCGCCGCAGCCGCTGCGGCGCAGCGCCTCGCAGACGGTGGCCACGGCGACCGTGTTGTGGCGGGTCAGTTCGCGGGCGCCGCCCCTGGTGGCGCCGGCGCAGTTGACGACGACTCCTGGGTGGACCGCGTCGAGGAAGCGGGTGAGCGCGCCGGGGCTGCCGGACGCGAGGTCGAAACGGACGTCCGCGTCGTCGCCGCGGCCCAGCGCGGTGAGCTGGACGGCGGGGTCGGCGAGGAGACGGTCGGCCACGAAGCGGCCGAGGTAGCCGTTGGCTCCGATCAGCAGGACCCTCATCGCGCTGCTCCCGGGGCCTCGTGGTCGGGTCGGGAGGTGATCATCTGGTGCTCTCCTTCAGCAAGGGGGCCGCCGGACTCCGGCGGTGGGCGGGGGTGCCTGGGGCGGCCTGTGCGAGATGGGTGGACGTGGGGGTGGGGGTGGGGGTGATGTGGGCGAGGACGGAGGTGGAGGTGGCTCGCTGCGGGCTCCAAGGGGTGGGCTTCGGAGGGTGCCGGTGATCCGGGCGGGTGCGCTTCGGGGGGCACCGGTGATCCGGGCGGGTGCGCGTTGCGGGCCGGGCCGCGAGGGTGCGCGTGCGCGTTGCAAGCCGGGCCGCGGGCGCGCGCGTTGCAAGCCGGGCCCCGGCGCCGCACGCGTCCGTCTCCCGCCATTGCGGCCCTACGGCTCCACGCGGGCGTGCCCGGCTCACCACTGGGCGTCCGTGCTGGCGTGGGCCGACGCCCTCGTGAGCCTGCGGGTCGCGTGGACGAGGAGGGTCATGGCCGCGACACCGCAGGCGAGCGCCTGGACCGCGCCTGGGCCCCAGGCCGCTACGAGCGTCGTCACCGGGGTGCCCAGGAAGCCACAGCCGGGGAGGCGGGACGCGAAAGTCGTGGCCAGGGCCGTCACTTGGGTGGCGGCGGTCGCCGTGAGGACCAGGGCGGGCGCCCGGGTGAAGCCGTGGGTGGTGAGGAGGCGGGAGAGGAAGAGAAGCGCGCCGAGGGCCATCGTCTGGGCGTACGGGACCGGTTCGTCCAGGGCCACGGCCGACAAGGCCAGTAGGGCCGTCAGCGCGGACAGGTACAGGGCGAACGCGCCCAGGAGAAGCGGCCGTACGGCTGCCGCGAAGTCCTCCAGACCTCGGCTGGCGGTCAGCCTGCGGCGGGCCCGCGCGGTCAGCAGGTGGGCGGCCCAGGCCGCGGGGGCCAGGGACAGGGCGAGGGCCAGGACGGGAACGCCGGCCGTGGGCCAAGGGGCGTCCGCGGCGCCGGTGGGGAGGCTGTCGGGGCCGCCGGTGATGGCTTGCTGGAGCAGACCGTCGCCCAGCATGGCGTAGACGATCAGCAGGCAGGTGAGCGTGCGGGTTCGGGGCGGCGTGTAGTGGGTGGTGCCGAGGGGGCCTCTGGCGAGTGCCGCGCGCAGGGACAGGGTGACGGCGAGGATGCCCACGGCCACGGTGATCAGGCGGGCCCGACCGTCGGTGAGGTGGATGCCGGTCAATGCCGCGGCGCACAGCGCGCCCGGCAGGAGGGTGAGCAGCGCCCAGTCGGCGCGGGCTCGGGGGACCTCTGGGGCCGCCGCCGGTGCCGGCGACTCGCCGTCCCGGGACGCGCGCGCGTACATCTCCTCGGCGAGCGAGAAGACGTCGCGGTGACGGAAACGGGTCGCGGTGCGGTCGGTGACGCCGTGCGCCTCCAGGCCCGCCGCGATCTCCAAGGGGTCGACGGCTCGTGCGCACAGCTCGCGGTGGCGGTGCATCAGGGCTTTGACCGGGTCCGCGGCCGTCGTTCGACGTGCGGTGGCGGCGGGCTGCGGGGGGCGGACCGCGAAGGGCGAGGGTGAGCGTGGGGGTGAGGGCGGGAGCGTGGCCCGCTGGGCGGTGGCGACCGCGGTGCGGTCGGTGGTGGTGACGGAGACGGCGGGGGAAGCGGAGGCGAAGGCTCCTGTGGCGGCAGAAGCTTCCCCAGGCGCCGAAGCGACTCCGGCGGTGACCGCCGCGCGGGAGGCCTCGCCGCTACGGGGCACCAGATCGGGCACCCCGCCCTGCCGCGCAGCCGCGCCGGTGGTCATCTCGCCGTCGGCCTCTGCACCGGGCCGTGTGGCGGCCTCTGTACCGACCTCGGCCAATGCGTCGATCCCTCCGTCGCCGACGGCCGCCTGACCTTCTGTCCGCTCCCCTGTCCGTTCAGCCTTCCACTCATCCGTCCGCGCACCCTTCCGCTCCTCCTCCCGCTCCCCTTCCTGTGTCGCCCACACCTCCGAGCGCGCATCCCACGCTCCAGGGCTGCCAGGGGTGCCCGGTCGGTCCAGTGCGCCGAGTTCGTCCAGCTCGCTCATCGCGCTCCCTCCGTCGCGGGCAGCGGGGTGTTGGCGCGTACCGGCGGGCCCGCCGCCCAGCCGGGGCCGCCGCGGGCCACGACGCGGGCGCCGGGGCCGGTCCAGCGGCCGGGCACGTGGGCCTCGGCGGGGACGGCGAAGGGCAGGGGCTCCCCCGTGGCGTCGTCGAGAACGACCCGGCGGACCGGGTGGCGCGAGACGATCTCCAGGTAAATGCCGTGAAATGCCGCGATGTTCTGTTCGACGGTGAACAGCTCGAGCGCACGCGCGCGTGCGGCGGCGCCCAGGCGTGCCCGGCGCTCGGGGTCGCGCAACAGCGCCACGCACGCCTCGGCGAGCGCCCGTGGATTGCGCGGGGGTACGACGAGACCGGTACCGCCGATCACCTCGACCACCGCGCCGACGTCGGTGGACACCGTCGCGCGGGCGCAGAACATGGCCTCCACCAGGCTGATCGGAAAGCCCTCGACCACGCTGGACAGAACGGTCACCGCGCCGGACGCGTACGCCTCCGCCGGGCTCGGGATGTCGGGGCCGCCGATCTCCTCGAAGGACACCGGGTTGTCGCCGACCGCGTGCAGACCGTCCGCCTCGTCGGGGAAGAGCTGGGCGGCGAGCGCCTTGCAGTGGCCGAGGTAGGCCACGCCCTCGCTGCCCGCCGGGACGCCGATGATCCGCAGACGCGTCTTCGGCTCCTCCTTGCGGATCTCCGCGAAAGCGTGGAGGAGGGAGATCAGGTCCTTCGTCGGCTCCACGCGACCGACCCACGCCAGCGTGTCGGGGTCGGCGCACTCCGGGGACTCGCCGACCTCCGCGAAGCGGGTGGCGTCCATGCCCGGATAGACCGTGCGGATCTTGTCGCGGTCGGCGCCGCAGCGTTCCTGCCAGCGGCGGGCGTGGGCGTTGCCGGGTGTGACAAGGGCGGCCCGGGCGTAGATCTCCGCGGCGAGCCTGCCGTGGAAGGCGGCGAGCAGGGCGCGTACCGACGGGGCGGCCTCGGCGGCGGACAGGTGGTGCGTGCGCAGTTGGACGCCGTACTCGGTCACCAGCAGCGGTGCGCCGGAGAAGTGCCGGGCAAGCAGGCCGGGGAGCGCTCCCGGACCGCCGGAGGTGGCGTGACAGAGGTCGACGGAGCCGAGGCCGTCGTCCTCGTACCAGTCGAGCGACAGGGGGCGCAGCGCGCGCTCCAGGTGGCGGGCGACGGCGAGCAGATCGGGGACGCGTGCCTCGCGGGCCGCCTGGGGGGCGCCCGGCGTACGACAGGCGCGCTCCAGGGCGCGTACGGCGGTCTCGGAGCGGAGCGCCCCGCCGAGGCCGCCCTCGTCACGGGCGAGTTCGGCGAGACCGTACAGCGCGCTGCCGAAACGGTCCGCCTCAGTGGCCGACGACCCCTCAGCCGAGGGTCCCTCAACCGAGGACCCCGCAGTCGACGCCCCCTCGATAGCGGCACCACCGGAAGGGCCCGCACCCGCGCACAGGGCCGCCGCCAACTCCCCGTAGTGCTCGGCGAACCGCCGGCGCGCACGGCGCCCGAGGACGATCCCGTCGTCCTCGGCGGTCCACAGCGGCGCCGTCCGTACGCGGCTGACCTGCGGCGGCAGGGCGACCCAGCCCTCGTCCTCCTGCCGCCGGCTGCGGCTGAGCGCGTAGATGTCGAACTCGTGTTGATCGAGCCCGCGCACGAGCCGGTCGCACCACAGCCTGGCGTCACCGCTCACATACGGATAGCCACCCTCCGTAAGCAGTCCGATGCGCACGAGTACACCCCCGATCTCCCGTATGGGGAGCCGCCGTTGACCCGGCGGCTCGCAGCGGGACGAACGTATGCGGACAAGGCGGTGGTGCGACGGACGGTTGTCCGTCGCACCACCAAAAGGGGTGAACGGTCGTAACTTTCCCGTGCGGGTCGCGTTCGATCGCGCTAAGAGATCATGCAGTTACGTTCCGTCAGGCGCGGCCAGCTCCCGACGTGCGGCTCTGCGCCGTGCGGCCACCTCGGGGTCGAGTGCCGGTACGGCGGCCAGCAGTTGCTTGGTGTAGGGGTGCTGCGGGCTGTCGTACACCTCGTCGGCAGGCCCGGTCTCGACGATCCGGCCGCGCCGCATCACCGCGACCCGGTCGCTGACCTGTCTTACGACGGCCAGGTCGTGCGCGACGAAGACGAGCGCGAGTCCGAGTTCGCGCTGCAACTCCCCCAGCAGGGCGACCACTTGGGCCTGTGTGGTGACGTCCAGCGCGGAGACGGGCTCGTCGCAGACGATGACGCGCGGGTCGGCGGCGAGCGCACGCGCGATGCCCACCCGCTGGCGCTGTCCGCCGCTGAACTCGTGCGGGTAGCGGTCGTAGTGCGCCCCTTCGAGCCCGACGCGCGCCAGGAGCTCTGTCACGCGCCCCCTGATGCGTTGCTCGTCGCGCTCACCCCGCGCGCGGAGCGGGTCGGCTATGGACTCGCCCACGCTGCGGCGGGGGTTGAGGGAGGCGACGGGGTCCTGGAAGACCATCTGCACGGCGGGATGCACGCCCACGCGCGCGTGCCCGTCGTGACGGACCTCCCCCGCCGTCGGCTCCAGCAGCCCGACCAGCATCCGGCCGAGCGTCGTCTTGCCGCTGCCGCTCTCACCGACGACACCGAGGGTCTCGCCCCGGCGGATGGTCAGCGAGACGTCGTCGACGGCCGTGAAGGCCGTCTTCCCGCGCCCGAACTCGCGCCGGAGGCCGGTGGCCTCCAGAACGACCTCACCGAGGTCCTCACCGACCCTCCCACCGAGCTCCTCGCCGAGCTCTTCGCCGACCTTCTCACCGAGCCCCTCGCCGACGTTCTCACCGGCCTTGTCGCCGGCCTTCCCGGCGGCCTTCTCGGTGGCCTCCCTGCCGGCCGTCCGGGTCGCGTCCACGCGCGGGACCGCGGCGAGCAGGTCGCATGTGTACGCCTCCCGAGGCGCCCCGAGCACCGCGCCGACCGGCCCGTGCTCGACCGCCCGCCCGTGCCGCATCACGAGCACCTCGTCGACGCTCTCCGCCGCGACGCCCACGTCGTGCGTGACGAGCAGCAGCCCCATGCCGGTCTCCTCGCGCAGCGTGTGCAGCAGGTCGAGGATCTGGGCCTGGACGGTGACGTCGAGCGCGGTGGTCGGCTCGTCGGCGATCAGCAGGTCCGGTTCGCAGGCGAGCGCCATGGCGATCAGCACGCGCTGGCGCATGCCGCCGCTGAACTCGTGCGGGCGGGACCGCGACCGCCGTACCGCGTCCGGAATTCCAACCCGGTCGAGTACGTCGACCGCACGCGCGCGTGCGGCCCGTCGCGACACGCGCGTGTGCACGCGGTACACCTCGGCGATCTGGTCCCCGACCGCGTAGTAAGGGTCGAGGGACGACAGCGGGTCCTGGAAGACCATCGCCGCCCTTCCACCGCGCAGTCGCCGCAGTTCCTCGTCCGTGGCCCGCTCCACGTCGATGCCGGCGACCTCGACCGAGCCGCCGACCCACGCGCCCGTGCCGCGGTGCAGCCCCAGCAGGGCGGCGGCGACGGTGGACTTGCCGGAGCCGGACTCCCCGACCAGGGCGAGGGCGGCGCCCGGCTCCAGTCGGAGGGAGAGCTTGTCGACGGCACGCACCGAGCCGAACTCGACCGTCAGGTCCTTGACGTCCACGAGGCTCATGCGAGCACCACCCGTCGGTCGGCCACCGCGTACAGCACGTCCGCGACGGCGTTGGCGAGAACCACGAAGAAGCCGATGACCAGGACCATGCCGACCACGACCGGCAGGTCGACCACATTGACCGCATGGACCAGTTCCTGTCCGATGCCGGGCAGGCCGAACAGTGTCTCGGTGAGCACCGCGCCCCCGACCGCGCTGCCGAAGTTGTTGGCGTTGAGCGCAATGACCGGCGCCAACGCGCCCCGCAGGGCGTGCCGTCCGATCACGGACCGCTCCCCCACGCCGTACGCCCGGAAGGTGCGGATGTGGTCCTCGGCGAGCGTCTCCAGCATCGACGCGCGGGTCAGACGGGCGAACGCGGCGGCCTCGATGAGCGCGAGCGACAGCCAGGGCAGCAGCAGGTTCCACGCCCACTGCTCGGGGTCGTCGGTGAAGTCCACGTACTGCGGGAACGGCAGCAGTTGGAGCTGCCCGCAGACGACGATCATCAGGACCAGGCCGATGACGAAGACCGGCGTGGCCACGCCCGCGAGCGTGACGCCGGTCAGCAGCCGCTCGCTGAGCCGGCCGCGCCGCCAGGCGGACAGGACGCCGGTCCCGACGCCGAGGATCAGCCACAGCACCATCGCACCGAACACCAGCGACAGGCTGACCGGCAGCTTGGTGAGGATCAGCTGGGTGACCTGCTGGTCGCTCTGGTACGACAGCCCGAGGCAGGGTGCCGAGCAGTGCTGCACGGACGTGCCGGTCGAGTAGTCCTGGCCGGCGACGAGGCCCTCCAGGAAGTGCCAATAGCGCACGTAGAGCGGGTCGTCGAGCCTGAGCTGCTGGGCGACCTGGTGCACCTGTTCCGGCGAGCAGCGCGGACCGCAGGTGATCTGGGCGACGTCGCCGGGGGTGACATAGAAGACGACGTAGACGATCACCGAGATGGCGAACAGGGTGACGACGGCGCCGAGCGTGCGCCTTACGAGGAAGCCCAGCATGCCCTGAAGCCCCGCCAGCCCCGCCAGCCCCGGAAGGCTTGCCGTGACTCGAGAGCCTGCCGTGCCTGGAGAGTCCTTCGTGGCTTGAGAACCCGTCGTGGCTTGAGAGCCCGTCATGCCTTGGCCTCCCTCTTGCGGCCCGTGCCGACGCGCAGCCGGGACGCCGCGCGCGGGTCCAGGGCGGTGCGCACGCCGTCGCCGAGGACGGTCAGGGCGAGGACGGTGACGAAGAGCGCGCCGGCCGGCAGCAGCAGGTACTGCGGGGCGGCCTGGTACCAGACGTCGGCGGCGGTGAGCATCTGCCCCCACGACGGCGTGGGCGGCTTCACGCCGACGCCCAGGAAGGACAGGGCCGCCTCGACCGAGATGTTGCCCGGGACCAGCAGTGCCGCGTAGGTGATCACCGGCGCGGCGATGCCGGGCAGCAGTTCACGGCGGGCGATCCGCCAGGTGCCCCAGCCGCTGAGCCGCGCGGCGGAGACGTAGTCGAGCCCCTTCAGCGTGAGCGTCTGGGCGCGCACGATCTTGGCGATGTTGCCCCACGCGATCAACCCGATGACCAGCGCGACGAGGACGGGTCGCGGGAAGCTCGCCGGGACGATCGCGAGCAGCGCCAACGACATGATCATGAGAGGCATGGCGACGATGACGTCCGTGAACCTGCTCAACAGTTGATCAACCCATCGACTGCCGAGCGCGGCCGATACACCCACGACGACACCGATCAACACCTGGACGACGGTGGCGGCCAGCGCGACGCCCAGCGAGACCCGGGCGCCGTACACGAGCCGCGCGAACAGGTCGCGCCCCGTCTGCGGTTCGACGCCGAGCCAGTGGTCCCCGCTGATCCCGCCGAGGGACCCGATCGGCACGCCTCCGCGCGCGGAGTCCACCAGGGAGGAGTGATAGGTGTTCGGGTCCTGGCCCTCCAACGCGGTGAACAGCGGCGCCGCGAGGGCGACCAGGACGAGCAACGCGACAACGCCGGCCGCGACCATGGCGGCCCGCTGCGCCCGCAGCCGCCGCCAGAACTGACGAGCCCCCGAGGCCCCCGGGGCGAGTGCCCCGGGGGTCTCGACGGCGACAAGTGCCTCGCTCATCGGGTTACTTGACCGCGACCTGCGAGATGTCCAGCACACCGGTCCAGTCGCTGATCACGACGTTCTTGATGTCCTTGCCGACCAGACGCTTGTAGACCGGGTGGAACAGCGGGACGGTCAGCGCCTGCTCACCGATCTTCTTGTCCAGTGCACCCCACCTCTTGGCGGCAGCGTCAAGATCGGTCAACTTGTTGATCGCGTCAATCTCGGCATTGACCGACTTGTCATTGAGCAGGCCCGAGTTGAAGTTCGCGCCGTCCTCGACGATCTGACGGCCGTCGAAGATCGGGGCGAGGAAGGGACCGCCGGAGGGCCAGTCGGCACCCCACGCGGAGAGGAAGAAGCCCGGTTCGGTCTTCACGTCGTGGATGGTGTCCGAGTAGGTGTTGTCCTCCAGGCCCTGCAGCTTGACCGTGATCCCGGCCTTCTTGAGCGCGTCCTGGATCGCGGTCGCGATCTCGGGGCTGGTCTTGAAGTTCTGGGCGTTGTCGTGGGTCAGCGTGACGGTGAGCCCGTTCGGGTAGCCGGCCTCCTTCAGCAGCTCCTTGGCCTTGGCCGCGTCGCCGGTGGCGCCCGCCGGGAAGTGGTCGTACGGCTCGTAGCCGAAGGACTTCTGGTTCGGCAGGAAGGTGGTGGCGGCCTCGGCCAGCGACGAGCCGCCGGCGGCGTTGACCACCGACGAACGATCAACGGCGTACGCGATCGCCTGCCGCACCTTGACGTTGTTGAACGGCTTGACGGTGGGGTTGAACGCTATGTAGTTCGTGTAGCCGAAGTGGCCCGTGCCGACGCGCGCGGCGAGCTCCTTGTCGCCGGTCACCTTGGCGAGCTCGGCGGGGCCGAGGTTGGTGTCCGTGGTGACCGCGGTCGCGTCCGCACCCTGGGACGCGGACAGCCGCTGGTTGATCACGGATGCGTCGAGCCCGGACCTGACGTCGATCTTGTCCGGGTACGCCTTGCGCTCGGCGTCCGTCGAGGCGGACCAGTACGTGTTGCGCGCCAGGAGGACGGTCTCGCCGTCGTTCTCGTTCTTGACGACCTTGTAGGGGCCGGACGAGACCGGGTGCTCCTCGTACTTCGTCCCGGTGTCCTTGGCCTTCGGGACGGGCGCGAACTGCGTCTGCGTGGCCAGGAAGGGGAACTCGCCCTCGGGCTTGTTCAGGTGGAAGACGATGGTCCGGTCGTCCGGCGTCTCGATGGCGCCCAGCCCGCCCTTGTCCTTGTACGGCCCCTGGTAGTCGGCCGCGCCGACCAGCCAGTCCCGCAGGTAGGGCGCACCACCGGACAGCTCGGGCGCGAAGGAGCGCTCGATGCCGTACTTGATGTCGGCCGAGGTGATCGCGGTGCCGTCCTCGTACTTGAGCCCCTTCTTCAGGGTGTACGTCCACACGGTCGCGTCCTTGTTGGGACGCCCGGTGTCGGTGGCGAGGTCGGGGACGACCTTCGCGCCGGCGGCGCCGTCCTCGCGGTTGCGGGTGGTGAGCGTACGGAAGACGAGCGAGGGCACGTTGCCGCCGCCGGAGGTGTAGAGGCGGGCCGGGTCGAAGTCGGTCTGCGGCTCGGAGTTCAGGACCGTGAGGGTGCCGCCCTTGTGGGGCGTGGAGTCGCCACCGGAGCTCTCGGCATCGTTGTCCTCAGGGCCGCAGGCGGCGGCGCCCGCGGCCAGGACCAGGCTTACGGATGCCGCGGCCACGCGGCGCGCGATGACGGACGGTTGACGCATCGGAGACGACCTCTCGAGGAATGATTCTCTGCATCTCGAATGACGAGACAGATTGACGAAGGGTGAGACAGGAGTGAACAGACGTCTGCCCGGGCGTCAGGTCGTCGAAGAACCGTGGGCAAGAGCCCACAGACAAGGAAGAAGATCGCGACGCGAACGCCAGAGGCGGACGTCAGCGACAGTGAATGTCGGCCACGCAGAGCGCGGTCACGCCGATGAGCGCCAGCTCGATGGCGGCGCGAACGGAGGCGTGACGGGACGACATGCGCAGAAAATTAGTACGACTTTTCTGCGCATGTCAACGTGACTTGGGAGACGTCCGTCAACTCCCGGGATACGGCCAGGGGTTGGGCTTGCACGTGATGCCGTTGTGGGTCAGGAACTTGGTCTGCTGCTGCATGACCGGGGCGAGTTCGCCGTTCTTGTCGCAGGTCACATGGCTGTAGCCGAGCCGATGACCGACCTCGTGGTTGATCAGCATCTGCCGGTAGGCGTGGATCTGGTCGCCGTAGGTCTTGGAGCCCTGGGCCCACCGGAACGCGTTGATCATCACGCGCTCGGTGGCGGCCGAGTCGCAGGACACGTTGTCCACGGTCGTGTCCAGACCGGACTTGGCGCACCACTTGGCCGTGGTGCCCGGGCTGGCGAGCGTGATCACGAAGTCGGGTTTGCCGGAGTAGACGCGCTCGAAGGTGCGGGCACCGTTGTGGGACCAGCTCCGGTCGTCGTTGAGCGTCTTGTGCACCGCCTCGGCGAACAGCTCCCCGTCGAGCCCGAGCCCCTGCTCGACGTCCACCCGGTAGGTGAACTTCTGCCCGCTGCCGGGCGCCTTGGCGACGCCCTTGACCGCATCGAACTTCCCCGACCCGGTGAGCCCGGCCGCGAGGGCGTACTTCTGGTCCATCTTCTGCTCGTACGTCAGCGTCGCCACGCCGGGCGACGACGACGGCGTGGGCCGCCCGTCCCCGCGCGAGGCGGAGTCACGGGCGTCCCGCGCGCGGTCGGTGGCGGCCTGCGACTGCACGGCGGTGTCGTCCCGCCCGTCGGCGACCTGACCGGCGACGACGACGGCCAGCACGGTGGTGACGGCGGCGGCCGCGATCCCGGTGAACGTCCGCCCCTTGCCGCCCTTGCCGCGCACGGGCTCGCCGGTGGGCGGGGCGTCCTCGTCATCGGCGTCGGTACGCGGTTCCGGGGTGGTCTGCCAGTCGGTGACGGAGGCGTACGGGTCCGCGGCCACGGAAGCGTGAGCAGTACGGTGCGCGAACCCGGGGCCCTGATCCGGCCGGCGCGAGAACAGATCGACGTCCTCGCCCTCGAAGGCGTCGAGATAGTCCTGCCGGGGACCGGGCTGCCGGCGGCCACCAGGACCACCGGGAGGCGCCTGGCGCTGCCGGGGCAGGGTGACACCGGGCCCGGCGGTGGCGGAGGTGCCGTGCGCCCCCAACTCGCCCCAGCCACCCCCGTTCTCACGCTGCTCGGGATGACCGCCCCGAACCCCGGGAGTGCCGTGCGCGGGGGTGCCATCGGGGAACGGGAACCGGGGGACACCGCGAGCGGGCGTCCCGTCCGGAAGCCGGGGAACTCCATGAGCAGGCGTCCCATCGGCAAACCGCGGCACACCGCGAGCAGGCGTCCCATCAGGCAGCCGCGGAACCCCATGCGCAGGCGTCCCATCAGGAAGCCGAGGAACCCCATGCGCAGGCGTCCCATCGGCAAACCGCGGCACACCCCGCGCCGGCGTCCCGTCCGGAAGCCGAGGCACTCCATGAGCAGGCGTGCCGTCAGGGATTCGCGCCCCCTGCGCAAGCCGATACACCGGGTCCCCGTACACCGAGGGCCCGCCCGCCGAGGGCATCCCCTGCCCCGGCGCAGCACCCGATCGAGGTACGGCACCCGCCCCAGGCACGGCACCGGACCCAGGGGCGACACCGGGCCGAGGTGCGGCACCCGCGTCCCCCCGACCGCCTCGCCTTGCGGCTGTCTCCGCGGAGTCACCCTTGGGGGCGGACCCGCGGCGGCTGTGGCGTCCCACCGCGCGCCTCAGCTCCCCGCACTCGAAGACTCGACGGCACCATCGCCGGAGCCGTCACCCGCACCCGCACCCGCACCCGCACCCGCACCCGCACCCGCAGTCTCACCGACACCCGCGGAGACGCCCCCCTCACCCGACGCCTCACCCGCACCCGCGGAGACGCCCTCCGCGCTCGATGCCTCACCGACACTCTCGTAGACGTCACCCGCGCCCAACACCTCGCCGGCACCCTCGTAGACGCCACCCGAGCCCGTAGCCCCGCCAACCCTCTCGGCCAGGTCATCCGGTGCCAAAGCCCCGACAGCCCCCGCACTCCCCGAGTCTCCCGAGCGCCTCAAGTCCCCTCGGCTCACAAGGAGTTCACCGAACGCCCGGGCCACCGTCTCCGGGTACTCCATCATCGCCACATGCCCCGCGTCCGGCAGGCTGAGCAGCCGGGAGTCGCGGAAGGCGCGGGCCGCCTTCTGGGCCATGCGGTAGCCGACGAGTTGGTCGCGGCCGCCGTAGACGAGGAGTGTCGGCGCCAGGACCCGCTCGGCCTGACGCCACAGTGCGTGCTGCCCGCCCAGCGTGTACGCGTTGACCAGCCCGCGCGCGGAACGCGTCATCGCATCCCAGAAATACGGCAGCTGCTGCCGCCGCTCCATCTCCTCCACGGCATGCCGGAAGCCTTCCGGCGACACACGCGCGGGATCGCCGTAGCAGAGCGCCATGACCCCGCGGACCCGCTGCTCGGCCGTCCAGTCACGGCTGAGCCGGGCGAAGAGCGCCGTCACGCCGGGCAGCGCCATCAGCGCCGTGGGCACGGCGGAGCGCTGCACGCGGAGCTCAGGGAGCGCGGGCGAGACCAGGGTGAGCGTGCGGACGAGGTCGGGGCGCACCGCGGCGACCCGGGTCGAGACCGCACCGCCGAGAGAGTTGCCGAACAGGTGCACGGGCCCGCGGCCGGAGGCGTCGAGATAGCGGATCACCGCACGCGCGTGTGCGGTGATGGAGTAGTCGCCGTCGTCCGGCGGCGGCGAGTCCCCGAAGCCGGGCAGATCGACGGCCTCACCGTCGACGGCCCCCTCCAGCTCCAGCATCAGCGCCGACCAGTTCTGGGAGGAACCACCGAGGCCATGGATGTAGAGCGCGGGCGGCAGCCCCTCACGCGCGGGTGGTCTCGACCGCACCGTCAGCGTGATCCCCGGCAGTCCGACCGAGCGCAGCCGCTCGCCTTCCGCGACCCTGACGGCCGCCACCTTCGGGAGCACATTGGTGGCCGGCACGAACGGCAGCTCGGTCGAAGACATGCGGCAATGTTACGAGACGATCACGCACTGGTTCATGTGTTCGCCGTCACAGGCGGCACTCGGTTCCCCGCTCACTCCCGGCTCGCACTCCGGGACAACGCACCCATAGTTCGCGCGCGCATCGCATAGCGCCCGGATCGGGTGTCTCCTAGGCTCGTACGCAGGGCACCCGCATGTGGCCCCCTGCTTCCCCAGGGACGTTCTAGGAAGGGAGCCCGTCATGGCCCACGACCCCAGCGACCCCGACATCTTCGAGGAAGGCGACCCCGCCGAGCTCGACGTCGAGGCCCCCGAGAACGACGCCGCCGAACAGCAGACGGACGTCACCGCGGACCACGACGATCCATTGACCGGCGTGGACCCCGCGCGGGCGAACGAGGCCGATCTCATCGAGCAGGCCCGTGTCGTCCAGATCGACGAGGACGACTACCGCTGACGCCCCCACCGACCAACGGTGAGCAGGGGCGGTGCGTCCGCTGCCCGCCCGATCCCCCTTTGAAACCTTTGCGCGGGTTTCGCCATCGTCCGGTACGTGAAATTCTGCGCTCGCACCGCGCACACCACGGTTACCGAAAAGTACGATGGCGGCGCGGCGCACACCGCAAGTGGACGACTTATGGGAGGCGGCGTGACAGCCATCGAGCAGACAGAGGCGGCACGCCCGCGAGGCACGCGCCTGCCGCGCCGTGCCCGACGGAATCAGCTGCTGGGCGCCGCACAGGAAGTCTTCGTGGCGCAGGGCTATCACTCGGCCGCGATGGACGACATCGCCGAGCGCGCCGGCGTCAGCAAGCCGGTGCTCTACCAGCACTTCCCGGGCAAGCTCGACCTCTACCTCGCGCTGCTGGACCAGCACTGCGAGGCACTGATCGGCTCCGTGCGGCAGGCGCTCGCGTCGACGACCGACAACAAGCAGCGCGTACGGGCGACCATGGACGCCTATTTCGCGTACGTCGAGGACGACGGTGGCGCGTTCCGCCTGGTCTTCGAGTCGGACCTGACCAACGAGCCCGCGGTGCGCGAGCGCGTGGACAAGGTGACGAACGAGTGCGCCGAGGCGATCTGCGACGTGATCGCGGAGGACACCGGCCTCTCGCGCGCGGAGTCGATGCTGCTGGCCTCCGGCCTCGGCGGCCTCGCGCAGGTCGTGGCCCGCTCCTGGCTGCACAGCGACCGCAGCGTGCCGCGCGACCAGGCGGTCCAGCTGCTGACCTCGCTGGCCTGGCGAGGCATCGCCGGATTCCCGCTGCACGGCATCGACCACCACTGACCGGGGCGGGCCGGGGGCATTTGTTCCCGCTCGCTGTTCGCTCCTGGCGTTCTTGCGCGGAGCGTGTACGTCCCCTCACCGGGCTAATGTGTGCGGAGTACGGCGCGGAAGGTCGCGCACTTCACTGACCGTCGGAGGGACATAGCCGTGGAGGTCAAGATCGGCGTGCAGCACGCGCCCCGCGAGATCGTTCTGGAGAGCGGTCAGAGTGCCGAGGAGGTCGAGCGCGTGGTGGCCGAGGCACTCGCCGGAAAGACGCAGCTGCTGAGCCTCACGGACGAGCACGGCCGCAAGGTCCTGGTCCCGGCCGACCGCCTCGCCTACGTGGAGCTCGGCGAGCCGGCCCCGCGCAAGGTGGGCTTCGGCGCGCTGTAGGCAGACGCATGAGGAAGGGCCCGGCGACTTCAAAGTCGCCGGGCCCTTCTCGTCGTACAGCCACCGGGGCCTTGCCGCCGTACAGCCACCGGGCCCTCGTCGACGTACAGCCGCCGGGCCCTTGCCGCCGTAGCCGCCGGGCTCTTCTCGCCGTCCGGGCAGAACTCGGCAAGATTTTTTTCTCCACATATGGAGCACAGGTCACGCACAGAGGAGGATTGCATTCCGCAGGTCACGGGTATGACGGGCTACGACCGTGATAGGCAGCGTGGCCGTGTGGGAGGGACCCTCGATGATGTTGCTGGAAGCGCTCGGCTCCGCTCTGCTCGGTCTCGTTCTGGCGGCCGTGGCCGCCCATCGCCTGGCCCACCGTCTGCCGGCCCGGTCCCTGGTCTTCGCGACGGGCGTGGCCGGATCGCTGTTCGGCGCCTTCGTGACCCACAGCGCCCTGGGTCCCGGCAACGTCCTGCTCACCTTGATCGGCGCGGCGGTCGTCTCCATCGCGTCCCTGTCACTGCTGCTCCGCCCGGCGGGAAGACTCCGCCGTAGGTCGGTGGCGGCTTAGACACTGAGGCGCCGCGGCGGCAACGCCCTCAAGGGGGCGCGGGGAACTGCGCGGCCAGCCCCCACGCTCCCGTGCACGCCGTGGAACGACCCGAGCCGCCCCCGCAGGACGCTACGCCGCCAAGCCCAGCGCAGCCATCCGCTTCGTGTGCGCCTCGGTGATCCGCGAGAACATCCGTCCTACCTCGGCCAGATCGAACCCGTCGGCGACCCCGCCCACGAGCATCGTCGACAAGGCGTCCCGGTCCGCGACCACCCGCTGCGACTGCGACAGGGCCTCGCCCATGAGACGCCGAGCCCACAGAGCGAGACGCCCGCCCACGCGCGGATCGGCGTCGATCGCGGCCCGCACCTTCTCGACGGCGAACCCGGCGTGCCCGGTGTCGTCCAGCACGGCCAGCACCAGCTCCCGCGTGTCCGAGTCCAGCCGGGCCGCGACCTCGCGGTAGAAGTCGCTGGCGATGGAGTCGCCGACGTAGGCCTTGACGAGCCCCTCCAGCCAGTCCGACGGTGCCGTCTGCCGGTGGAAGCCGTCCAGCGCGGCGACGAACGGCTCCATGGCCGCCGTCGGCTCGGCGCCGATCTCGGTCAGCCGGTCACGCAGCTTCTCGTAGTGGTGGAACTCCGCCGACGCCATCTTCGCCAGCTCCGCCTTGTCCGCGAGCGTCGGCGCCAGCTTGGCGTCCTCCGCGAGCCGCTCGAACGCCGCGAGTTCGCCGTATGCGAGAGCGCCGAGAAGGTCGACGACCGCGGCCCGGTACTGCGGCTCCGCGGAGGCCTTGGCCCAGTCCTGGGCCGCCACTCCGGTGTGTTCGGCGGAAGCGTCAGAGGTGTTGTCAGGCGTCGTCATGAAGCGCACAATAGCCCGCTCTCCGCGCGGCGGAAGGCCCTGGTCAATCAGTGTGACGACGACTACGTGACCAAATCGGCCATCGCATGTGCGCGTTTCCGGGGTATGGTGGTAATGCGCCTGCTGAGTACGTGCGTCTACGACGACGCCGTGTTCGACGGGCCGCGCGTATGAGGATGCCCGGTCGGTGGCCCGATCGGCTCCGACCTGACAGCTCTCCTCGCCCGTACGGCACTGTGCGTACGGCATCCGGGGAGAGACCCTCAGCGGTTCGAGCGCTAGAGCGTCGGCAGAGGTCCCGTGCCATTACGGCTGGTCCGTAAGGCAGTCGACGTCCCCAGCACGGTCTCAAGAGACCCCCGAGCTCGCCTCGCACCGCGTACACAGAAGAGGCAGCACCCTGACTACGACGTTCAGAGATCTCGGAATCCTTCCCGAGACCGCCGAGGCCCTCGAGGCCGTCGGCATCATCAACCCCTTCCCCATCCAGGAGATGACCCTCCCCGTCGCCCTCTCCGGCACGGACGTCATCGGCCAGGCCAAGACCGGCACCGGCAAGACGCTGGGCTTCGGCCTCCCGCTCCTCGAGCGCGTCACCGTCCCCGCCGACGTCGAGGCCGGCCGCGCCGGGCCCGAGGACCTCACCGACGCCCCGCAGGCCCTCGTCGTCGTCCCCACGCGCGAGCTGTGCACCCAGGTCACCAACGACCTGCTGACCGCGGGCAAGGTCCGCAACGTACGCGTACTGGCCATTTACGGCGGCCGCGCCTACGAGCCGCAGGTCGAGGCCCTCAAGAAGGGCGTCGACGTCATCGTGGGCACCCCGGGCCGCCTGCTCGACCTCGCGGGCCAGAAGAAGCTCAACCTCAAGCACATCAAGGCGCTCGTCCTCGACGAGGCCGACGAGATGCTCGACCTGGGCTTCCTGCCCGACGTCGAGAAGATCATCGACATGCTGCCGGCGCGACGCCAGACCATGCTGTTCTCGGCGACCATGCCGGGCGCGGTCATCGGTCTCGCGCGCCGCTACATGTCGCAGCCCACGCACATCCGCGCCACCGCGCCGGACGACGAGGGCGTGACGGTCGCGAACATCTCGCAGCACGTGTACCGCGCGCACAACATGGACAAGCCCGAGATGGTCGCGCGCATCCTGCAGGCCGAGGGCCGGGGACTGGCCATGGTCTTCTGCCGCACCAAGCGCACCGCGGCCGACCTCGCCGACCAGCTCAAGCAGCGCGGCTTCGCCTCCGGCGCGGTCCACGGCGACCTCGGCCAGGGCGCGCGCGAGCAGGCGCTGCGCGCGTTCCGCAACGGCAAGGTGGACGTGCTCGTCTGCACCGACGTCGCCGCGCGCGGTATCGACGTCGAAGGCGTCACGCACGTCATCAACTACCAGTCCCCCGAGGACGAGAAGACGTATCTGCACCGGGTCGGCCGTACCGGCCGCGCGGGTGCCAAGGGCATCGCGATCACCCTCGTCGACTGGGACGACATCCCGCGCTGGCAGCTCATCAACAAGGCGCTGGAGCTCAGCTTCAACGACCCGCCGGAGACGTACTCCACCTCCCCGCATTTCTACGAGGAGATGAACATCCCCGCGGGCACCAAGGGTGTCCTGCCGCGGGCCGAGCGCACCCGCGCCGGGCTCGACGCGGAGGAGCTCGAGGACCTGGGCGAGACCGGTGGCCGCGGTGGCCGCGGCCGTGCCGACCGGGGTGGCCGTGGCGGTCGTGGCGGCCGGGACGAGTCCCGTTCCGCCGACAGCGAGCGTTCGTCCCGTACGCCGCGCCGTCGCCGCCGTACCCGCGGCGGTGCCGCACTGGACGGAGCGACTGCGCCCGCCGCCGAGGCGGTCGCGCCCTCCGCGGACAGCGCGGTGACCGAGGACGCCCCCGCGTCCCGCACCCCGCGCAGGCGTCGCCGCACCCGTGGCGGTGCCTCGGCGGAACAGGCACCGGCTGCGGTGACGACGGCCGAGACCACGACGCCCGAGGCCGCGACGTCCGAGGCCGCGCAGACCGCGGTCGAGACGGCCGAGACGGTGGAGGCAACAGAGCCGAAGCCGCGTCGGCGTCGCACCCGCAGGGCCGCCGCGGAGACCGTGACGGCGGTCGAGCCGACCACCACCGAGGCCACGCCGGTCGCCACGGAGGTCGTCGAGGCCACGCCGGTCACCACCGAGACCGAGGCGACCGCACCCGCGCCGCGCCGCCGCACCCGCAAGGCCACGGCAGCCGCCGAGACCGCGGTCGACACCGCCGAGGCCGCCGAGGTCAAGCCGCGCCGCCGCACCCGCAAGGCCGCGGAGCCGGTGGCAGCCGAGCCGGTGGCCGCGAAGACCGTCGAGGCCGCGCCTGTCGCCACCGAGCCCGAGGCTCCGGCCGCCGCGCCGCGCCGCCGCACCCGCAAGACGGCCGCCGCTGCGGCCGAGGCCGCGGTGGACACGGCCGAGGCCACCGAGGCCAAGCCGACGGCACGGCGTACCCGCAAGACCGCGACCACCGCGGAGACCACTGCCGAGGCTGCCGCCGAGGCCACCGAGTCGAAGCCGCGCCGCACCCGCAAGACGGCCGCCGCTGCAGCCGAGACCGCGGTGGACACGGCCGAGGCCACCGAGGCCAAGCCCCGTCGCACGCGCAAGACGGCCGCCACCGCGACCGCCGACGCCACCGTGGACACGGCCGAGACCGCCGAGGCCAAGCCACGCCGGACCCGCAAGACGGCCGCCACCGCGGAGACGACCGAGGCCAAGCCTCGCCGTACCCGCAAGACCGCCGCCGCTGCCGCCGACATCCCGGCCCAGGCCGCCGATGAGGCGGAGGCCAAGCCCAAGGCACGGCGTACCCGCAAGGCTGCGGCTGCCGCGGAGCCCGCGGAGAGCTGAGCGTCCGCCTGTCGCCGACGGCCCGGTCCACCCCGTGTGGGCCGGGCCGTCGGCATTCAGGTCCGTGGGGGACGGCCCTGCGCAAGCCACCGACCCAGCCAGCCACCAGCCCTGCGCAAGCCGCCGACGTCACGCGATCCACCGGCCCTCCGTAAGCCACCACCTCGCGCGACCCGCCACTCCCACGCGACCCGCCACTCCCACGCGACCCGCTGCCCCCACGCAGGCCACCACCCCACGCAAGCCCCCACTGCCCCGCGCCCCAGCGCCCCCACGCAAACCACCACCCCCGCGCGATCCCCACCCCCCGCGCTCCCCACCCCACCCAGCACTCCCCACCCCCGCCGGATAGCCTCAAGCCATGAGCCGTCCGCCCACCTTCACGCCACCCCCCGGCGCCCGCGCCTACTCCCTGCGCACCTCACGCGGTGAGTTCGCCGTCGTCGACGCCCCTGTGGCGGAGGGTGTCCCGGCCCGTGGGACCGCCCTGCTGCTGCCCGGGTTCACCGGCAGCAAGGAGGACTTCAACCCGCTGCACGTGCCGCTCGCGGCGCGCGGGTACCGGACGGTCGCCGTGGACGGGCGGGGCCAGTACGAGTCGGACGGGCCCGAGGCCGACGAATCCGCCTACGCCCAGGACGAGTTGGCGAAGGACGTGCTCGCGCAGGCCACGGCGGTCGGCGCGCCCGTGCATCTCGTGGGGCACTCGCTCGGCGGGCAGATCGCCCGGGCCGCGGTACTCCTCGACCCCGCGCCCTTCCGCTCCCTCACCCTCATGGCCTCGGGGCCCGCCCAGATCTCCGGCTCCCAGCAGCAGCGCGTCAAGCTGCTCCGGGACGCGCTCGCCGTGATGAGCATGGCGGAGGTGTGGGACGCCATCCAGGCCATGGAGCCGCCCGAGGAGACCGAAACCGGCGACCTCGACGAGGGCCTGGACGACCGGGACGATCTGCGGCGGCGCTGGCTGGCCAACAAGCCCGCCCAACTCATCGTCACTGGCCGCCAGTTGTGCACCGAACCGGACCGCGTGGACGAACTGGCCGCCGTTCCGCTGCCGTTCCACGTGCTGTCCGGGGCGCACGACGACACCTGGCCGGTGCCGCTCCTCGACGAGATGGCCGTACGGCTCGACGCGCGCCGGACGATCGTCGCCGGCGCCGAACACTCCCCCAACACGGACCGCCCCGAGGAAACGGCCCGCGCCTTCGCCGACTTCTGGGACACCGCCCTCTAAAACGCCTGACCACAGCGGCGATACCGTCCCCGAAAACGCCTGACCACAACGGAACCACCGTCCCCGAGACGCCCAGCACAGCAGGGCCCCCGAAGACACCCAGTACAGCGGAGGCACCCTCTTCGCAGCCGCCTAGTACAGCGTCTGCAAGTGCTCCCAGAACCCGTCCCGCAGCGCCCGTCGCAGGTCCGCCTGGCCGCGCAGGGAGTACTGGAGCAGCCCCTCCGCCTCGACCAGCAGGTCCTGGTCGACCGACCCGGGCAGATAGGGGTGGCCCGGCAGCAGCTCCACCAGCGCCTCGCGCCCCCGGGCGGCCAGCCACTTCGCCGCGATCTGGGCGCCCACGAAGCGGACGTCCTCGCGGGTGGGCCGGTTCACGGAGGTCTCGTACGCGGCAGCCGTGCGGCGGGCGACGTACGGCTTGAAGAAGTCGAGGTCGAGGACGCGCTGGCTGTCGACCTCCCAGAGCAGGGGCTCGGCCTGGTTGCGGCCCTCGGGCGCCTCGATGCCCCAGAGGTGCACGCGGGCGCCGTAACCCTGCGCCGCCTCCACCGCCGAGACCAGGTCCTCGTCGCCGCCGAGCAGGGCCGCGTCGCTGATCGCGCGGTGCCGGGCGAGGGACTCCAGGTCGGACCTGATCAGTGAGTCGACGCCCTTCTGCTGGTTGTTGGCGTTGAGGTTGCCGAGCCGCACCTTCACGTCCGGGAGTTCGGCGATCGACTGCTGCTCGGCGGTGTGGATGCGCCGCCGGGCGCCGTCGTACCAGTAGACCCGGAGCAGTCTGCTGTCCGCGAAGATCGTGCGGGCCCGGTCGATGAGCGCCTCGATGAGCCCCTCGGCGTCGAGGTCGAAGGCGCGGCGGTCTTCCGTCCCTGCGACCAAGCGCCCCGCCGCCGCGTACAGATACCCCGCGTCCACGAAGATCGCGTGGGTCGAGGGCGTCTTCGCCACCTCGGCGAGCATGCGCTGCAACAGCTCGTTGGTGTGGTCGATGCGGGCGCCCAGCGCCTGGAGGTCGTCGTTCATCGCCACCATTGTCCCGGCGGTCACGCTGCGAACACAACCGGTCCCGGTCAGTCTCATCCGGACCGCTTACCGGTCAGTAGTTAGTCGTTCGAAAAATTTCTTTAGCGTAGGGAATGTTTGTAACACGCAGCCCGTTAGATACAGACGTACGCAGATGTTCTCCTCAGGAGGATGACCAGACGAAGGGAGAAGCCCATGCGCTTCGAAATCATGCGACTCGACGATGTCGACGGCACCCCCGTGGACAGCACCGTCGTGGACGCCGCCTCCGTCAACGGGATCGTCCAGCAGGCCGCCGCCATCGGACAGCGCCTCTGGATTCGCCCGGCCGACACCTCGGCCTCGTAACCGACACAGCTTCAGAGCCCCCGTACGGCAACGATGTCGTGCGGGGGCTCTGCGCTGTCCGGCGCCATGGCCGCCGGGGTCAGCTGCCCTGGATCACCTGAGTGACCCCGTTGATGATCTGCTGCACGGCGATCGCGGACAGCATCATGCCCGCGAGCCGGGTCACCAGGACCACGCCGCCGTCCTTGATGACCTTGATGATCAGCAGCGAGTACCGCATGACCAGCCACAGCACGACGTGGATGGCGAGGATCGCCGCCCACACCGACACCTGGGTGGCGACGCTGTCGGCCTTCTGCACGGCGAGGATCACGGACACGATCGCGCCCGGTCCGGCCAGCAGCGGCATGCCCAGCGGCACCAGCGCCACATTGACGTCCTTGGTCTGCTTGGGCTCGTCGGTCTTGCCGGTGAGCAGGTCCAGGGCGATCAGCAGGAGCAGCAGGCCGCCCGCGATCATCAGCGCGGGGACGGAGACGTGCAGGTAGTTCAGGATCTGGTGGCCGAGAAGGCCGAAGACCGTGATCACTCCGCCCGCCACGCAGACGGCCTGGAAGGCCATCCGCTTCTGCACCTTGCCGGGCCGGCCGGCGGTCAGGGCGAGGAAGATCGGGGTGATCCCGGGGGGATCCATGATGACGAACAGGGTCAGGAAGAGAGAGCCGAAAACGGCAGCGTCGAACACAGGTGAGCCTTGCAGGAGAGAGATGGTGCAGGTGAGCGTGGCGGCGTCCTGGAGGAGGGCAAACTCCTCAGGTACGGACAGTCCTGAGGCACGGACCGTCCTCAGGTACGGATGGTCCTCAGGTATGGACGACCCTCAGACACGGACGGTCCTGAAGTACGGACGGTCCTCAGGTGCGGGTAGTCCTCGGGTGCGGACGGCCCTCAGGCCCCGCCGGTCCCCGGTACCGGGAACGCGCCGGTCGCGCGGCGGGTGATCTCGCCGTACACCTCGGGGTCGGTCCGGTACTCGCCGAGCGTCACCGTCTTGCGGCTGCCGTGGTAGTCCGAGGAGCCCGTGACGAGCAGGCCCAGGTCGGCGGCGAGGCCGCGCAGCCGGTTCCGGGTCTCGGCGTCGTGGTCCATGTGGTCGACCTCGATGCCGTCGAGCCCGGCCGCGGCCATCTCGGCGATCGCGGACTCCGGGACGGTACGGCCGCGCTTGCTGGCGCCGGGGTGCGCGAAGACGGTGACCCCGCCCGCGGCCTTGACCAGCCGGATCGCCTCGAACGGGTCGGTCTCGTGCTTCTCGACGTAGGCCCGGCCGCCGTCGGCCAGCCAGTCCTCGGTGAAGGCGTCGCTCACGGTCGGGACGACGCCGAGCTCGACGAGCGCGGTCGCGACATGCGGCCGGCCGACCGAGCCGTCACCCGCGATCCGCGCCACCTGCTCCCAGGTGACCGGTACGCCCAGCGCCTGAAGCTTCGTGACCATGCCCCGGGCCCGCGGCACCCGGTCGTCCCGCACGAGCTCACGCTCGGCGAGCAGCTCCGGCTCCTCGGGGTCGAAGAGGTAGGCCAGCAGGTGCATGGAGACACCGTCGATACGGCAGGACAGCTCGGCGCCGGTGACGAGGGTGAGCCCCTCGGGCAGCGCGGCGATGGCCTCGGCGTACCCGCGGGTGGTGTCGTGGTCGGTCAGCGCGACGACGTCCAGACCGGCAGCGGCGGCGTTGCGCACCAGCTCGGCCGGGGTGTCCGTGCCGTCGGATGCCGTGGAGTGGGTGTGCAGGTCGATACGCACGACGCGGACTCCAGGCGGTGACGGTACGGAAGGGACGCTCAAGGATAACCGGATTTTCGATCCCTCATGTCACACCCGAAACCTGTGAGCGACCTTTACACACCCGCACCCGCGGGGTGCGGGGAACGGCGCGACCGGGCACACCGAACCCGCGACCGCCCATCGGGCGTTCCCGGCGCCCCGGTGGCGTCACGGCTTCAGCAAGCGCGGCGACAACGCCCCGCAGGGCACCAGCTCCACCTCGGCCCCCGCGTCCCGCAGGTCCGTCAGCACCAGCTCGTCGTACATCAGCAGGCCCGACTGCTCCGGCCACACGATCGCCCACAGCCACAGCCCGAGCGCCTCGCCCGCGAAAACGGCCCGGTCGTCGGGTGTACCGGAGACATGCCACAGCGGTGTCGGCCGGCCCGCGGCCAGCACCTTGGCCTGGGGTGGCTTCTCGACGCTCATGTACGGCCCCGGGTCCGGGCCGTCGATGCCCGCGTAGTACGCGCCGAGGCCGACGCCGAGTTCCTCGGCGACGAGGATCAGCTCGCCGAAGCCGCCGAGCGGCCCGGGCCCCGAGCACGCCACAGCCGTCGCCCGGCCGCCACTGCGGTCGTCACCGGCACTGCCGACGCCCGTGAAGAGCCAGCCGACCGGCAGCGGCCACGGCATCCACACCGGCACCTGCGTGCGATGCACCACGACGCCGAGGGCCTCGACGCTGGGCGGGATCACGGGCTGCAGCGGATGCACGGTCCCGTGCACATCGCACTGCCAGGAATCGGCGAAGAGTCCGGGAGCCCTGACCCGGCCACCACACTTCGGGCAACTGGGTTCGCCCCTCATAGGGCCCCACGGTCCTACCCCTTCACCGCCACGTCAAGGACGATCACCCGTCCGGGCGGAACCGGTCACCGCACGGAACTAGATGTACCTTGCATTAATTAGTCGCCCTAACTTACTATATGCATACGCCAACTATCTACTCGTCGGAAAGGGAGAACCATGGACGCCTTCGACGCGGGAGCGGGCGGCAGCCTCCTGCGACAGCCCAGGGCGGTCTGGGCCACGGCCGGCGCCTCCGTCGTCGCCTTCATGGGCATCGGACTCGTCGACCCGATCCTGCCGTCCATCGCCCAGGGCCTGGACGCCACCGCGAGCCAGGTGTCGCTGCTCTTCACCTCGTACTTCCTGATCACCGCGTTCGCGATGCTGGTCACCGGCTGGGTCTCCAGCCGTATCGGCGGCCGCAAGACCCTGCTGCTCGGCCTCGCCTTCGTGGTCGTCTTCGCCGGCCTCGCCGGGACGTCGGACTCGGTCGCCGAACTCGTCGGCTTCCGCGCGGGCTGGGGCCTCGGCAACGCGCTCTTCGTCTCGACGGCCCTCGCGGTCATCGTCGGCGCGGCGGCGGGAGGGAGCGCCGCGGCGATCCTGCTGTACGAGTCCGCGCTCGGCCTCGGCATGGCGTGCGGCCCGCTGCTGGGCGCCCTGCTCGGCGACGCGAGCTGGCGCTACCCGTTCTTCGGCACGGCCTTCCTGATGGCGGTCGGCTTCCTGTGCATCACGGTGTTCCTGAAGGAGCAGCCCAGGCCGGCCCGCCGGACCTCGCTGCTCGACCCGGTCAGGGCGCTCGGCCACGGCGGTCTCGCGTCCGCCGCCGCCTCGGCGTTCTTCTACAACTACACGTTCTTCACCGTGCTGGCCTTCACCCCGTTCGTGCTGGACATGACCCCGTACAAGTCGGGGGCCGTGTTCTTCGCCTGGGGTGTGCTGCTCGCGGTGTTCTCGGTGATCGTGGCGCCGCGGCTGCAGGAGCGGTTCGGTTCGCTGCGGGTACTGGGCGGCTCGCTGGTGCTGCTCGCGGCGGACGTGCTCGTCCTCGGCTACGGCAACCACACCACCGCGATCGTCTGCACGGTCCTGTCCGGCGCCTTCATCGGCGTGAACAACACCGTCTACACGGAGCTGGCCCTCGGCGTCTCGGACGCGCCGCGCCCGGTCGCCAGCGCGGGATACAACTTCGTACGGTGGTTCGCGGCCGCCGCGGCGCCCTACTTCGCGCCGAAGATCGAGGAGTGGACCGACATCCACATCCCGTTCGTGGTGGCGGCGGTCACCGCGCTCGTGGGCGCGCTCGTGGTCGTCGTACGGCGGAAGGCGCTCACTCGGGAAGCGGCGGAGCTGGAGTCGCGGCACGCCACAGAGGACGGTGTGGCCGTCTTCGCCAACTGACGTGCCGCGGGCAGCACTTGGTGAGGTTGCTCACTCCAGCGGGACGGACTTCCGGGACGGGTCCCTGAGGTCCGTCCCGTGCGTCAGCCAGCGCTCCTGGAGGGCCTGGGCGCCGTGCACCCGCTTCCAGGCGGCCTCGTTCGGGGTCATGGGGAGCAGGGGGAGGAACTGGACCGGGTCCATGGGCGCGTCGAGCTCCAGGTCCTCGACCAGGCCGCCCGGTTCGGCCACCAGGACCGAGGTGAAGGGGGCGCCGGGCCACAGCGGCCCGCCCACGTCGAGGGACGCGCCGGGGGCCACGATCACGCCCTCGACCTGCGGGGACGCGGCGAGAACGGCGAGCGCGCGGAGCGCCTTGTCGGTGTCGGCGAGCCCGGCACGGACCGAGAGGACCAGCTCCGCGCGGGGGCCCTTGACCGGGTCGGCGAGCATCGCGGTGGGGTCGCCCATCGGCGCCGCGGACATGCCGAGCGTGGCGTAGCGGACGATGTCGCCCTCGTGGAAGCGGAGCACCTCGATGCGGTCCGTGCCCAGGAAGGTGACCGCCGCGCGGGCGTCCGGCTCGCCCAGCGCGGTGCGCAACCGGGCCTCGACCAGAGGAAGAACATCAGCCATGTCGCGAGCATAGAACTCGTCAGTACCGGGCAAAGCAGCGCCTTGACACTTCAGTCGGCTGATACTCTTGCCCGGTCGTTCGGGGCAGCACGCAGAAGCGTAGCGGTCGAGTCCCGACGCCATGGAAATCCCCTGCGGGGGAACTCCCCTACGGGGAATGGACGTCCCTTACGAGGGACCGGCCGGAGGAGGTGGGGCTGTCATGGATCGAAGTCACCCGTGCAGTACCACTCGTTCTTCCGCCCGCTGATGTAGCTGATCGATGTAGCTGATCCGGATTTCCGGCTGATCGCCGCCTCTCTTCACGCTCGCGTCTTCATCGGAAGAGCACTTCGTCTAGATCTGCCTGATCTATCTGATCTGTCTGATTCGAATCAGCATCTGAATCAGCAACGAAGCCTGCCACCGCAATGGTGCGGTGCTCCCCGCTTTGTGGACGTGCCAAACATCCTTCCCCTGCCTTAAGGGCGGGAGACACCCGTTGTTCGGACGTCCCCATTCCGGGCAGTTCCACCCGTTGAAGCGGCCTTTCGTTGCCTGTCGCGAAGGAGCCTGCCATGTCGATGATCCGCGACCTGCGCGCCGTGGTCCGCCCGTCCCGCCCCTCGCTCCGCAAGGGCGTGCGGATGGACAGCGGGGCGTACGACACCACCCGCGACCCCGGTACCCCCTCGGCCGTCGTCGACTGTGCCGTCTACCGCGACGGCGCCCGCGTCGAGACGCCGACACCGCTGACGCCGCACGAGGCGATGCGACAGGTGCGGCGCGACGGAGGCTTCGTCTGGATCGGCCTGCACGAGCCGACCGAGGCCGAATTCGCCGGGATCGCGAGCGAGTTCGGGCTGCACCCGCTGGCCGTCGAGGACGCCGTGCAGGCGCACCAGCGGCCCAAGCTGGAGCGCTACGACGACTCCCTGTTCACCGTCTTCAAGACCATCCACTACGTCGAGCACGACCGGCTCACCGCCAACAGCGAGGTCGTCGAGACCGGTGAGGTCATGTGCTTCACCGGACGGGACTTCTTCATCACCGTCCGGCACGGCGGCCAGGGTTCGCTCAGGGCGCTGCGCCACCGCCTCCAGGACGACCCCGAGCTGCTCGCCAAGGGCCCCTCGGCGGTGCTGCACGCGATCGCCGACCACGTCGTCGACGGCTACATCGCGGTCGCCGACGCGGTGCAGGACGACATCGACGAGGTGGAGACGGACGTCTTCTCGCCGGGGCGCAAGGGTTCCCCGCGCGGTTCGGACGCCGGTCGGATCTACCAGCTCAAGCGCGAGGTGCTGGAGTTCAAGCGGGCGGTGTCGCCGCTGCTGCGGCCCATGCAGCTGCTGAGCGAGCGGCCGATGCGGCTGATCGACCCCGACATCCAGAAGTACTTCCGGGACGTCGCCGACCACCTCGCCCGCGTCCAGGAGCAGGTCATCGGCTTCGACGAGCTCCTCAACTCGATCCTCCAGGCCAACCTCGCGCAGGCGTCCGTCGCGCAGAACGAGGACATGCGGAAGATCACCTCGTGGGCGGCCATCATCGCCGTACCGACGATGGTGTGCGGCGTGTACGGCATGAACTTCGACTACATGCCCGAGACGCACTGGAAGTACGGCTACCCCGTGATCATGATGATCACCGGTGTCATCTGTCTCGGCATCCACCGCACCCTGAAGCGCAACGGCTGGCTGTAAGGGCCCTTCACCATGCCTCGATAGGCTGCCCCCATGACAAGCGAGCTGCTCGACCAGGCCCTCGTCGAGGAGGCCACGAAGAAGTCCGGCCTCATCTGGGTCAGGGGTCCCGAGGGGCCCGCCCGGGCGCTGTGGCACGTGTGGCACGAGGGTGCCGCGTGCCTGGTCGGCGACGGGCCGGGCGAGCAGCCGCTGCCGGGGCTGGCGGACGGCGGTTCGGCCGAGGTGACGGTCCGCAGCAAGGACAAGGGCGGACGGCTGGTCTCCTGGACCGCGAAGGTCGTGGAGCTGTCGTCCGGGTCGGAGGCGTGGGAGGCGGCGGTCGCCGAGCTCAAGGGCAAGCGGCTCAACGCGCCCGACGGGGAGGCGATGCCGGAGCGCTGGGCGCGGGAGTGCCGGGTGCTGCGTCTCGAACCCACCGGGGCGACCGCCGCGCTGCCCGACGGCGACCTGGCCGCGGCGCCGGTGCCGACGTCCGCGACGACCCGTCGGCCGATCCCGGCGGGACTGCCGAAGCTGCTGCTGAAGCGGCGCCGGCGGAAGTAGTCAGGACGTCGGGAGCTGCTTGCCGTAGTCCACGGTCTCGCCCTTCGCCGGGGCCCGGAGCTCGAAGGGCTTGCCCCAGCCGGAGAACGTCAGCGTGCCCGCGCCGCCCGCGCGTTCCAGGCGGAGCGGGTACGGCTTGCCCTCCAGGGAGACGTCCAGGGTGCCGCCGGAGCCGTCGTCGCCGGTGATGCGGATGGTGCGGGTGCCGGACTGCTCGTGGTGGCCGTCGGTGGCGAGGTCGCCGTGGAGCGTCAGCAGACCGGACAGCAGGACGTCCTTGTCGGTGAAGCCGCTGAACTTCTTGTACGACGGGTCGCCCTGAGGCACCTTCACGAACTTGCCGTCGAGCTTGTCGGCGGCGGCCGTGTCCGAGCCCTTGTCGTCGCCCTCGCCGTCCTCGTGGCTCCAGAAGCCCGCGTCGGCCTTGAGGAAGAGCTTCTCCCCGATCCGCAGCAGCTGGAAGGTGGCGCCCTCGGCGGTGACCGAGCCGGTACCGCCGTCCGCCTTGAGACGCATGTCGAGTTTGTAAGTGCGCCCACTGGTAACCACGGTTCCGGAGAGACGCACCGCGTCCGCGGTCTCGGCGGCGGCCCGGGTCTTCGTCTGGATCTGGTCGGCCGGCAGCTTGCCGACGCCGTTGGTGCCCGCGTCGGGGTCGTCACTGCACCCCGTCAGGACCGTTCCCGTCACGACCAGGGCGCACACCGCGCCCCTCAGTCCCGTCCGGCGGGTACGGACCTGGGGAATCGCAGTCACAGGTGGGGCGCCTTTCCGACGAGGTGTCCATCAAGCGGCGTACGGCAGAGTACCGGGGCCCCGCGGGCCGGGCGGAGCCAGTCCGTCCGGACCCCTCACCAGGGCGTACCGGATGGGGACGGGCTAGCCTGAAGCCGACCCGGGCGGGCAATCGGCACGAACAGGAGGCGCAGGGATGGCAGGGGGTGTGCCCAGGATCTTCGTCTCGCACCTCTCCGGAGTCGCCGTCTTCGACCCGAACGGCGACCAGGTGGGGCGCGTGCGCGATCTCGTCGTCATGCTGCGGGTCGGGCGCAGACCGCCGCGGCTGCTCGGCCTGGTCGTCGAACTCTCCACCCGGCGCCGCATCTTCCTGCCCATGACCAGGGTGACCAGCATCGAGTCCGGCCAGGTCATCACCACCGGCGTGCTCAACGTCCGCCGCTTCGAGCAACGGCCCACCGAGCGCCTGGTCTTCGGGGAGCTCCTGGACCGGCGCGTCACGCTGGTCGAGGCCGGCGAGGAGGTCACCGTCCTGGACGTCTCCGTGCAGCACCTCCCGGCCCGCCGGGACTGGGAGATCGACCGCGTGTTCGTGCGCAAGGGGAAGGGCGGCGCCTTCCGGCGGTCCAGGGGCGAGACGCTGACCGTCGAGTGGTCCGCCGTCACCGGCTTCTCCCTGGAGGAGCACGGACAGGGCGCCGAGAGCCTGCTGGCCACCTTCGAGCAGCTGCGCCCTGCCGACCTCGCCAACGTCCTGCACCACCTCTCCCCCAAGCGCCGCGCCGAGGTCGCCGCCGCCCTCGACGACGACCGCCTGGCCGACGTGCTCGAAGAGCTCCCGGAGGACGACCAGATCGAGATCCTCGGCAAGCTGAAGGAGGAGCGGGCGGCCGACGTGCTGGAGGCCATGGACCCGGACGACGCGGCCGACCTGCTGAGCGAGTTGCCCACGGAGGACCAGGAGCGGCTGCTGAGCCTGATGCAGCCGTCCGACGCGGCCGACATGCGGCGCCTGATGTCGTACGAGGAGCACACCGCGGGCGGTCTGATGACGACCGAGCCGATCGTGCTGCGGCCCGACGCCACCGTCGCCGACGCCCTCGCCCGGGTCCGCAACGCCGACCTCTCCCCCGCCCTCGCCGCCCAGGTCTACGTGTGCCGCCCGCCCGACGAGACACCGACCGGCAAGTACCTGGGCACGGTCCACTTCCAGCGGCTGCTGCGCGATCCGCCGTACACCCTGGTCAGCGCGATCATCGACGACGACCTCCAGCCGCTGGACCCGGACGCCGCGCTGCCGGTGGTCGCCGGGTTCTTCGCCACGTACGACATGGTCGCGGCGCCCGTGGTGGACGAGGCGGGGTCGCTGCTGGGGGCGGTGACGGTGGACGACGTGCTGGACCACATGCTGCCGGAGGACTGGCGGGAGACGGAGTTCCATCTGGACGAGGGTCATGAGGGCGAGGTGGCCCCGCATGCCTCCTGAGCGCGAGACCGTCCGCGACCGCGCCCCCAGCGGCGCCACGGCCACCACCCGCCCGCGCATCCGCCTCGACCAGCCCCGGGCGCCCCGGCGCCGACTGCTGCCCGAATGGGACCCGGAGGCCTTCGGACGGCTGTCGGAGCGCATCGCGCGGTTCCTCGGCACCGGCCGGTTCATCGTCTGGATGACGGTCGTCATCATCGCGTGGGTGCTGTGGAACGTCTTCGCACCCCGCGACCTGCGCTTCGACAACTACCCCTTCATCTTCCTGACCCTGATGCTGTCCCTCCAGGCCTCCTACGCCGCCCCGCTGATCCTGCTCGCGCAGAACCGGCAGGACGACCGCGACCGCGTCAACCTCGAACAGGACCGCAAGCAGAACGAGCGGTCCATCGCCGACACCGAGTACCTGACCCGCGAGATCGCCGCCCTGCGCATCGGCCTGGGCGAGGTCGCCACCCGCGACTGGATCCGCTCCGAACTCCAGGACCTGATGAAGGAGCTGGAGGAGAGACAGGACGGGCACGGTGTATTCCCGGCAGAACGGTCAGCGGGACGTGACGCAGACGACCGCTGAGGGCTTTCCAGGGCCCCCGTGTTCAGCCGTACCATCGTCCTTATGGCTAGCGAAGACGCGGTGCGCGAGGCACTGGCGACGGTGAACGACCCCGAGATCAACCGGCCCATCACGGAGCTCGGGATGGTCAAGTCGGTGGAGATCGGCGCGGACGGAGCCGTCGCGGTCACCGTCTATCTGACGGTCTCCGGCTGCCCGATGCGCGAGACGATCACGCAACGCGTGACGGACGCCGTCTCGGCCGTCGAGGGCGTCACCCGCGTCGACGTCACGCTGGACGTGATGAGCGACGAGCAGCGCAAGGAGCTGGCGACGGCCCTGCGCGGCGGCCAGACCGAGCGCGAGGTCCCCTTCGCCAAGCCCGGCTCGCTCACGCGCGTGTACGCGGTCGCCTCCGGCAAGGGCGGCGTCGGCAAGTCCTCGGTGACGGTGAACCTGGCGGCGGCCATGGCGGCCGACGGTCTGAAGGTCGGTGTCGTCGACGCCGACATCTACGGCCACTCCGTGCCGCGCATGCTGGGCGCCGACGGGCGTCCCACCCAGGTCGAGAACATGATCATGCCGCCGTCGGCGAACGGCGTGAAGGTCATCTCCATCGGCATGTTCACCCCGGGCAACGCCCCGGTGGTGTGGCGCGGCCCGATGCTGCACCGCGCGCTCCAGCAGTTCCTCGCGGACGTCTACTGGGGCGACCTGGACGTCCTCCTCCTGGACCTCCCGCCGGGCACCGGTGACATCGCGATCTCGGTGGCCCAGCTGGTGCCGAACGCCGAGATCCTCGTCGTGACGACCCCGCAGCAGGCGGCGGCCGAGGTGGCCGAGCGCGCGGGTTCCATCGCGGTCCAGACGCACCAGAAGATCGTGGGCGTCGTGGAGAACATGTCGGGTCTGCCCTGCCCGCACTGCGACGAGATGGTCGACGTCTTCGGCACGGGCGGCGGCCAGACGGTCGCCGACGGCCTGACCCGCACCACCGGCGCCACGGTCCCGGTCCTCGGCGCCATCCCGATCGACGTCCGCCTGCGCGAGGGCGGCGACGAGGGCAAGCCGGTCGTCCTCACCGACCCCGACTCCCCGGCGGGCAAGGCCCTGCGCGACATCGCGGGCAAGCTCGGCGGCCGCCAGCGCGGCCTCGCGGGCCTGTCGCTGGGCATCACCCCGCGGAACAAGTTCTAGCCGCCGCTACGACGACGGGGCGCCCTCCCGGCCGGAGGGCGCCCCGTCGTCGTACCGCTATGCGTACTCGCCGATGTCCTTGATCATGGCGAAGCCGAGCCCGTACGCGCTCATGCCTCTTCCGTACGCCCCCAGGTGCACGCCCTCCGGGGTCGACCCGGCCAGCACCCAGCCGAACTCGGACTCGCGGTAGTGGAAGGACGTCGGCACCCCGTCCACGGGGAGCGACAGCGTCGACCAGTCGGGGCCGTCGAGGTCGTCGGCCAGCGCCCACGCCGTCTCGGTCTGCTGGTCCAGCCAGTCGTCGCGCAGGGAGTGGTCCATCGAGCCGGGCCAGGTGAAGGACAGCAGCCCCACACCGGCGAGCCAGGCCGCCGAGGAGACCGACGTGGCCTCCAGCAGGCCCGTGCCGTCGGCGCTGCGCCGGGACGGGTTCGCCGCGACGGTGACCACCACCGCGAACTTCTCCTTGTCCTCCGAGGCCTCGTTGCGCACGGAGGGCTCGTCACCGTGCCCGATCGAACCGTGCTCGACGGCACCGTCGGCCGCCGTTCCGACCTGCATCAGCCACCGCGGCCCCGTGAAGGCCTCGTCGAGGCCGTACCACGGGAAGGGCGCCTGCAGGTAGCCGTCGACCGTGCGCCGGGCGGAGGGGACCTGCTGTCCGCCCTCCGTGGCCGGCGCCTGCGCGACTGCCTGACTCGTCGTCTCCATGTGCCCGGACGCCTCCTCGTTCCTCGTCGAACCGGAACGGCCCGCCCCCCTTCGGGCGACTCGTCCGGTCCGCACAACAACTCGGCAGCATAGCCACCCCTCCGGGACCAGCAGCGAAACCGCCCGGCACGCGGGGCGTCCGGGCGTCGGGTTCAGGCCGGGCGGGGCCGGACAGGCGTATGAAACGCGTCACACATGACAGAGCCGCACATCGCTGATGTGCGGCTCCGGGAGGTACGGGGTGGCGTCGCTCAGGTGGCGTCCGCGTCGAAGATCGGCCGGTCGTCCTTGCCGTCGTCGTCCTTCTTGGTCATGTCGATCCGGCCACTCGAAGAGGAGGACGAGCTCGACGACGAGGAGTCGGAGTCGCGGCCGTGGACCGCGTCCGTGACCTCGGCCATCTCCTTCTTCAGGTCGAAGCCGTTGCGGATCTCCTTGAGCCCCAGCTCGTCGTTGTCCAGCTGCTTGCGGATGAACGTCTTGGGGTTGAGGTCCTCGAACTCGAAGTCCTTGAACTCGGGGCCGAGCTCCTGCCGGATGTCCTGCTTGGCGCTCTCCGAGAACTCACGGATCTTGCGAATGGTCCGCGTGACGTCCTGGATGAGCTTCGGGAGCTTGTCCGGACCGAAGACGAGCACGGCAAGGACAACGAGCGTGACCAGCTCGAGCGGTCCTATGTCATTGAACACCTGAAGCTCCTTGCGATGTCCGGGCCGGGTCCACGGTACCCGGCGATCCGGTACGACCGGTACTGTCCCGAGGCTTCCGACTGCGTGCGCATGAGCGGTTTTGAGGGTTGTTTGCCAAGTGGGAGGGGGTTTCCGGGCGCGGCTATGAGGTTTCTGTCAATCACTGCGCACCGCCGGTCCGCTCAGTCGCCGTCCGAGGACCCGAGCACCAGGGAGATCGTCATCTCCTTGCCGCCGCGTTCCACGGTCAGCTCCAGCCGGTCGCCCGGGCGGTGGGCGCGGGTCTTGACGATCAGCTCCTCGCCGGAGTGGATGCGCTGGCCGTCGACCTCGGTGATGACGTCGCCCGCCTTGATGCCGGCCTTGTCGCCGGGGCCGCCCGCGTTGACGGCGGCGCCGCCGTCGTTGCCCTTGCTGCCGACGCGGGCGCCGTCGCCGGAGTAGTCCATGTCGAGCGTGACGCCGATCACCGGGTGGGTCGCCTTGCCGGTGTTGATCAGTTCCTCGGCGACGCGCTTGGCCTGGTTGACGGGGATGGCGAAACCGAGGCCGATGGAACCGGCCTGGCCGCCGCTCTCGTCGGAGCCGCTGTCGGCGGAGCGGATGGCGGAGTTGATGCCGATGACCCGGCCCTTGGAGTCGAGCAGCGGCCCGCCGGAGTTGCCGGGGTTGATCGGCGCGTCGGTCTGCAGGGCGTCGACGTACGACACGTCACTGCCGTCGCCGCTCTCGCCGCCGGCCGTGATGGGCCGTTCCTTGGCGCTGATGATGCCGGAGGTGACGGTGCCCTCCAGGTCGTAGGGGGCGCCGATCGCGACCACCGGGTCACCGACCTGGACGCTGTCGGAGTTGCCGAGGGGCATGGGGTCGAGCCCGCTGACGCCGCTGACCTTCACCACCGCGAGGTCGTAGCCGCTGTCCCGGCCGACGACGGTGGCCTTGGCGGTGTCCCCGCTGTGGAAGGTCACCGATATCTCGCCGTCGGCCCCGGCGGGCTCGACGACGTGGTTGTTGGTGAGGATGTGGCCCCGGTCGTCGAGCACGAAGCCGGTCCCGGTGCCGGACTCCTCGGTGCCGGTCACATGCAGCGTGACCACACTGGGCAGGGCACGCGCCGCGATCCCGGCCACGCTGTCCGGCGCCCGCCCCGCGGGCTCCTCCGCCGCCTGCGGCAGCTCTACGTCCCCCACGCCGCCGTTGCGCTCCAGATACGCCCCTACGACCCCGCCGACGCCCCCTGACACGAGCGCGAGCAGCACGACGGCCCCGACGAGCGCCTTCCTCGCCCGCTTCCGGCGCTGGTCCTTGGAGGGGACGGCGGCGCCGTTCTGCTGGAAGGGGGTCTGGAGATGTGCCTGGAGGGAGGTCTGAGGGGGCGTGGCCGGGACAGGGGCCCAGGGGTCGTAGTTCTGCCAGGGGTTGGCGGGGGGCGGGGTGGCGCCCGGGGGTGTGGGGGCCGGGGCGGGTGCGGCGGTGGGGGCGGGTGTCGCGGTGAGGGGCGGCGCTTCGTGGAGCTGGGCGGGCGCGGGGGCTGCGGGCAGCGGGGCGGGCGTGGAGGTGCCGTGGGGCGGGGGCGGTGCGAGGGTTCCGTGCGGCTGGGCCGGGGTGGGCGCGGCGAGGGCCGGGGCCGGGGCCGCGCCGGGTGGCGGGGCGGGCGTGGAGGCGCCGTGGGGCTGGGCCGTGGCGGGGGTTCCGTGGGCCGGGGTCGTCGCCGGGTGCTGGACCGGCGGGGCAGGGGCCCAGGGGCCGGGTTCGCCGTACGGCGGGGTGCCGTACGGGTCGGGGTCATGGAGGGGCTTGGGACGGTCCGCAGGGGCAGTGTGGGCCGGCGTCCCGGTCGCGTCCGGGGCGGGTGCCTCGGTGGCGGACGTCCCGGTCGCGTCCCGGGCGGGTGGCTCCGGCGTGGACGCGGCGGGAGCCTCGGGTGTGGACGCGGTGGGTGGCTGGGTGGGGTGGTCCGGCTCGCGGGCGTCCTCGGGAGCGGTCGGCGCGTCCTGTGGTGACCGCAGCTCGAAATCGCCCCCGGGGAGGGCCGGTTCGGCGTCGGCCACGGGCGGGGCGTCCTGAGGCCGCCTCAACTCGTAGTCACCGTCGGGCAGGCCCGCGTCCGCGTCACCCGCGCCCGCACGGCTCCACCACTTCGCCTTCGTGGGCTTCCCCTCGTTCATGCTCTCCCCACAGCCAGGGCCTGTCCGGCACGGCAGACCCCACTCACCTACACCTCTCGGGCGCGTCACCTCGACGGCACGGCCCGAGCTGCCGGACAGGACACGGCACGGCTCTCCCTGGATTCAACCAGGTTCACCGGCCGGCGCGCAGACGCCGGTCAGCCGGTGGGGCCGGAGGAGGTGGAAGGAGAAGAGGTCGCGTCGGGGACGGGTGCGGCGAGAAGGGCGGGCGGGGTGAGGTCCGGTGCCGTGGACCACGAGGTCAGCGTCAGCTGGGGAGTAGTGCTGAGCGGACGTATCAGAGGGGACATGGCAGCCGCGCCGGCCACGACGGGCGTGGTCAGCGAGTGCGCAACCGGCTGGGCCGGCACTCCGGGCACCAGCGGGGCGGACGCCTCGGTCGGCGCGACCGGGGTGTCGCCGACGCGGGACTGGCCGGCGGCGAGCAGCGGGCCCACGGCACGGCGGCGCTGGCTGTCGGGCGTGGTCGCGGCCCCGGCGCCCTGCGACGAGCGGGCCGGGGTCACATTGCTGCCCCCCGAGCCGCCGCGCGCGTCGGTGTCGGTCGGTGCGCCGGTCGTGACACCGCCCAGCGCGATCGCGGCCAGCGACACCGCACCGGCGGCGACGAACGCGAACCGCATGCCGCGGGACGCCGTCCGCTCGGTCTCGTGCCGGCTGACGTCGTGGATGCGGAAGCCGCCGCGGCCCGCGGTGGCCGGGAGGCCGGAGCCGTGCGGGCGGGCGGGGACGTAGTCGAACTCGAAACGCTCACCGCGTTTCACTCCGAAGACCCCGGCGGCACCGGGTCGTCCGTCGAAGCCGTCGGTGAAGCCTCCCCCGAACGGCGAGCCACCGCCGTCGTCCGTGCCACCTCCCCCGGGCAGCCCCTGGAGGCGCGCCAGAAAGCTCTCGGACGGAGGCGGCGGGGCCGCTTCCGCGAAGACGTTCTTCAGTCGGCGCTGGGCGTCGGCCTCGGCCTTGCACCTGGCGCAGGTGGCAAGGTGAGCGAGGACGCGCTCCCGCGCCTCATGACCGAGCTCGCCGTCGACCAGCGCGGCGAGTCGGTCTCCCAGATGCTGCTCCGCGAGACGCCCTTCGGCGGGATTGGGCCGTGATCCACTCACGCGGTCGCGCCCCCTCCCCCCAGTGCCGCGACGCGGGGCACGAAGGAGCGGCGCTCCTTGCGGGCCTCCGGCGAGCGGTGCGCGAGGGCCTTGCGCAGCTGGGAGCGGCCACGGTGGATACGGGAGCGGACGGTGCCGAGCTTGACCCCGAGGGTCGCGGCGATCTCCTCGTACGACAGCCCTTCGATGTCGCACAGCACGACCGCGGCGCGGAACTCGGGCGCCAGGGTGTCGAGGGCCTGCTGGACGTCCGCGTCGAAGTGGGCGTCGTTGAAGACCTGCTGGGGCGAGGGCTCACGGCTGGGCAGGCGCTCGGCCGCGTCCTCGCCGAGGGCGTCGAAACGGATGCGCTGCTTGCGGCGCACCATGTCCAGGAAGAGGTTGGTGGTGATGCGGTGCAGCCAGCCCTCGAAGGTGCCGGGCGTGTAGGTCGACAAGGAGCGGAAGACGCGGACGAAGACCTCCTGGGTGAGGTCCTCCGCGTCGTGCTGGTTGCCCGTCAGGCGGTAGGCGAGCCGGTACACCCGGCCGCTGTGCATGCTGACGATCTCCTCCCACGTCGGAGGAGTCCACGCCTGCCCGTCCGCGTCGGTGGAGAAGGTCGCGGTCTGGCTGTACTCGTCGTGGCTGGGGTCAGCAGCGGTGTCGTTCACGGATTTCGGCCTGCCCGCCGATCCGAGGAAGCGCCGCAGCACTCCTCCGCGATCCACAGGCGCAGCCGCACCTCCCCTGTCGGCTCTGGTGGTGTCCAGTGGAGCCCCTACCATAGCCACCTCGCCCGTTAGCTCCGGATAAGCGGTTTTACGAGAATTTGATCTGTGGAGCTCTCGCTCCGATCCCTGCTCGTCGTCGTGATCCAACTGTGTCCCCCCGCGTGCGTCTCCACCCCTCTAAACGCCCGGTCCCATCAGCAGGTTCCCGCCCCCAACGGATACAGTCACGCCGAGGCAACCACGGGGACAGGAGAGGGTCATTACCGGCAACCGGCAGACGAGCTGGGCGTTCGCCGACGCCTATGTCGCCGAGGACGAAGCGCTGCACTGGGCCCGGGACCGGGCCCGTGAGGCAGGGCTGCGCTCGGTGTCGCCCGGCGCGGGTGCCGCCCTGCGGTTGCTGGCGGCCTCGGTGGACGCCAAGGCGGTCGCCGAGATCGGTACCGGTACCGGAGTCTCCGGCATTCATCTGCTGCACGGCATGCGCCCCGACGGCGTCCTCACGACCGTCGACCCCGAGCCGGAGCACCAGCAGTTCGCCCGTCAGGCCTTCCGCGCCTCCGGCTTCGCCAGCAACCGGGCCCGCTTCATCCCCGGCCGCGCGCTCGACGTCCTGCCCCGTCTCGCGGACGCCGGCTACGACCTCGTCTTCTGCGACGGCGATCGCCAGGAGGTCATGGACTACCTCGCTGAATCGTTGCGCCTGCTGCGGCCGGGCGGCCTCGTGGTCTTCGAGGGTGTCTTCGCGCACGGCCGGACGGTGGACTCGGGTCCGCAGCCGACCGAGGTGCTGCGGCTGCGCGAGCTGCTGCGCGCGGTGCGGGAGAGCCCGGATCTGGTGCCGTCGTTGCTGCCGGTGGGTGACGGGCTGCTCTGCGCGGTCAAGCGGTAGCGCGCGGCGTAAGACGGCAAACGGCAACCCCGGCACCGCATGCGATGCCGGGGTTGCCGAAAGGGTATGGTCGCTTCCGCGTCAGCCGACGACCTTCTTGAGGGCGTCGCCGAGCGCGTCGGCCTCGTCAGGGGTCAGCTCGACGACGAGCCGACCGCCGCCTTCGAGCGGAACGCGCATGACGATGCCCCGCCCCTCCTTGGTCACCTCGAGCGGGCCATCGCCCGTCCGCGGCTTCATGGCCGCCATGCTCGTTCCCCTTCCTGAAACCAGCTCATCGTCAAAGCCGACGGCCCTGGGAGGGCACGCGTGTCGTGCGTGGGCACGCGACACCGGCATCGAACATATTGCTTCCAAGCCATTATCCCGCATCTCAGGACCCGATGACCAACATCAGTCGGCATCGCTTGGGCAACGCGCGCGAGCAAAACCACTCAATTCGGCGATGTGACTGCGATACTGCGCGGCCGCGCACACGTTCGGCGACGAAAATCGGCCGCGGATTCTTTGACGCAGGTCACACGTCCGTTCCGGTCCCCCGGCGGCGATCTCCGCCATGCTGTCCTTCTGAACCCGCAAGTAACCCGCAGACGCGGAACAGGACGCAGGAGGCGACACACATGGCCGACACCGTGCTCTACGAGGTGAGCGACGGACTCGCGACCATCACCATCAACCGGCCCGAGGCGATGAACGCGCTGAACATCGCGACGAAGGTGGCGCTGCGGGACGCGGTCCGGGCCGCGGCCGGTGACGACGCCGTACGGGCCGTGCTGCTGACCTCCGCCGGGGAGCGGGCGTTCTGCGTGGGACAGGACCTCAAGGAGCACATCGGGCTGCTCGCCGAGGGCTCCACCTCTGTCATGAGCACGGTGAAGGAGCACTACAACCCGATCGTGCGGGCGCTGACGGAGATGCCCAAGCCCGTGGTGGCCGGGGTGAACGGCGTCGCGGCCGGGGCCGGGTTCGGACTGGCGCTCGCGGCGGACTACCGGGTGGTCGCGGACAGCGCGGGGTTCAACACCTCGTTCGCGGGGGTCGCGCTGACGGCGGACTCCGGGATCTCCTGGACCCTGCCGCGCGTGGTGGGGCCGGGGCGCGCCACCGACCTGCTGCTCTTCCCGCGGACGATCAAGGCGCAGGAGGCGTACGAGCTGGGGATCGCGAACCGTCTGGTGCCCGCCGGTGAGCTGCACGCGGAGGCCGAGAACGTCGCGCGGGCCCTTGCCGAGGGACCGACCGTGGCGTACGCGGCGATCAAGGAGTCCGTCGCCTACGGGTTCTCGCACTCGCTGGCGGAGACGCTGGAGAAGGAGGACGAGCTCCAGACGCGGGCGGGGGCGTCCGAGGACCACACGATCGCCGTGCGGGCGTTCGTGAACAAGGAGCAGCCCAAGTACCTCGGCCGCTGAGGGGGCTCAGCTCCGCCTGGCCGAGCAGTCGGCCAGGTGATCGTTCACCAGACCGCACGCCTGCATCAGCGCGTAGGCCGTCGTCGGTCCCACGAAGCGCAGGCCCTTCTTCTTCAGGGCCTTCGACAGGGCCGTCGACTCCGGGGTGATCGCCGGGACGTCCCCCAGCGTCCGCGGGGCCGGGCCCGGCGTCTCCGGGGCGTGCGACCAGATCAGGGCGTCCAGGTCTCCTGGGGCCCAGTCGGCCAGCACGCGCGCGTTGGCGAGCGTCGCGTCGATCTTCGCGCGGTTGCGGATGATGCCCTCGTCGGCGAGGAGGCGCTCGCGGTCGGCGTCGGTGAACAGGGCCACCTTGGCGATCTCGAAGCCCGCGAAGGCCGCGCGGAAGCCCTCCCGGCGGCGCAGGATCGTGATCCAGGACAGGCCGGACTGGAAGGCCTCCAGGCTGAGGCGCTCGTACAGGGCGTCGTCGCCGCGGACCGGGCGGCCCCACTCCTCGTCGTGGTAGGCGATGTAGTCCTCGGTGGACAGGCCCCAGGGGCAGCGCGGCCGGCCGTCCGGGCCGGCGAGAGCGGCTCCGTCGCTCACTGGTCCTCCTGGGCGGGCTTCTCCATGGAGACATGGGAGCCGTGGGAGGCGGGCGTGCCGTGGGCGGCGGCCTGGGCGCCGGCCAGGGCCGACTCCAGGTCCGCGATGCGCGCGTCGCGCTCGGCGAGCTCGGCGCCGAGGCGGCCGAGGGCGTCGTCCACGTCGGACATGCGGTAGCCGCGGGCGGCGAGCGGGAAGCGGAGGGCCTCGACATCGGCGCGGTTGACCGGGCGGTCGTAGGGCAAGGGGTCCTGGAGGCGCTCCGGGGCGGCCTCCGGGAGCGGACCCGTCTCGCCGCCTCCCACCACGGCGAGCGTCACCGCGGCGACCACGACGGCGAGCGCGACGACGAGGAACAAGAACATAACCATCGCTGTGGGCCCCCACGCTGGGTGAAAGTGTCCGACTCGAACGGGTCGGAGTGTGTCGGAGTCGAATGTGTCAGAGTCCGATCGTGCCATGCGAGTCTGACAGTTAGGGTCGCAGACGGCCGCAGGCCGGCGACTTGCCAGGACGTACTAGGAGAGGTCACAGGGGATGCTCAGGCTGGGCAGGCGGGAATTCGAGCCGCACGAGCCGGTGATCATGGCGATCGTGAACCGGACCCCGGACTCCTTCTACGACCAGGGCGCGACCTTCCGCGATGAGCCCGCCCTCGCGCGCGTGGAGCAGGCGGTGGCCGAGGGTGCCGCGATCATCGACATCGGCGGGGTCAAGGCCGGGCCGGGCGAGGAGGTGTCCGCCGAGGAGGAGGTACGGCGGACGGTCGGGTTCGTGGCGGAGGTGCGGCGGCGGTTCCCCGACGTCGTCATCAGCGTGGACACCTGGCGGGCGTCGGTCGGTGCGGCCGTGTGCGAGGCGGGGGCGGATCTGCTGAACGACGCGTGGGGCGGGGTCGATCCCGGGCTCGCGGAGGTGGCGGCGCGGTACGGAGTGGGGCTGGTGTGCACGCACGCGGGGGGCGCCGAGCCCCGGACGCGGCCGCATCGGGTGGCGTACGACGACGTCATGGCCGACATTCTGCGGGTGACCGTGGGGCTGGCCGAGCGGGCCGTGGCGCTGGGGGTGCCTCGGGAGTCGGTGCTGATCGATCCCGGGCACGACTTCGGGAAGAACACGCGGCACAGTCTTGAGGCGACGCGGCGGCTCGGGGAGATGGTCGAGACGGGGTGGCCGGTGCTGGTGTCCCTGTCGAACAAGGACTTCGTGGGCGAGACGCTGGACAAGCCCGTGAAGGAGCGGGTGCTCGGGACGTTGGCGACCACGGCCGTCTCGGCCTGGCTGGGGGCGCAGGTGTACCGGGTGCACGAGGTGGCGGAGACGCGGCAGGTGCTGGACATGGTGGCGTCGATCGCGGGGTACCGGCCCCCGGCGGTGGCCCGGCGGGGGCTGGCGTAAGGCGCCGCCGCCCCCACCGGGTGGCGGGCTAGCGGCCCGCCTCCTTCGACACCAACGCCACCGCCTCGTTCACGTCGTCCGTGACGTGGAACAGCAGGAGGTCCTTCTCGGATGCCTTGCCCTGGGCGATCAGGGTGTTCTTGAGCCAGTCCACCAGGCCGCCCCAGTAGGCGCTGCCGAACAGGACGATCGGGAAGCGGGTGACCTTCTGGGTCTGGACGAGGGTGAGAGCCTCGAAGAGTTCGTCCAGGGTGCCGAGGCCGCCGGGCAGGACGACGAAGCCCTGCGCGTACTTCACGAACATCATCTTGCGGACGAAGAAGTAGCGGAAGTTCAGGCCGATGTCGACGTACGGGTTGAGGCCCTGCTCGAAGGGGAGCTCGATGCCGAGGCCCACCGAGATGCCGTTCGCCTCGCAGGCGCCCTTGTTGGCCGCCTCCATCGCGCCCGGACCGCCACCTGTGATCACCGCGAAGCCGGCCTCGACCAGGCCTCGACCGAGCTGCACGCCCGCCTCGTACTCCGGGGACTCGGCCGGTGTCCGCGCCGAGCCGAACACACTGATCGCGGGCGGGAGTTCGGCGAGCGTGCCGAAGCCCTCGATGAACTCCGACTGGATGCGCAGGACGCGCCAGGGGTCGGTGTGGACCCAGTCCGAGGGCCCGCCCGCGTCCAGGAGCCGCTGGTCGGTGGTGCTCGCCGTCACCTGCCCGCGCCTGCGGAGCACCGGTCCCAGGCGCTGCTCCGACGGCGGCTGGTCCTTCCCCTCGGGGTTGCCGGTAGCCATGTGCGCTCCCTCCAGTAGCGGGTAGTTCCGCTTCAGCGTAGATCCACGCCGGTTACGGAGGGGGGACGTGTGCGTGTCCGCCGTGCAGCCTTACCGCCTCATGCCGTCAGCCACGCCCTCAGCCGCTCCTCCGCCACCGGGATCAGGGACGCCTTCACGCGCTCGTCGACCTTGTGGGCGAGCAGCGGGTTGCCGGGGCTGTAGTTGACGGCCGGGACGCCGAGCCGGCTGAAGCGGGCCACGTCCGTCCAGCCGTACTTGGGGTGCACCTCGCCGCCCACGGCCTGCACGAAGGCCGCCGCGGAGGGGTCGTTCAGGCCCGGTCGCGCCCCGCCCGTGTGGTCGTCGACGACGAACTCGTCCACCCCGCAGTCGGCGAAGTAGTCGCGGACGAACGCCTCCGCCTCCTCCTCGCTGCGGTCGGGCGCGTAGCGGAAGTTGACGGTGACGGTGCACTCGTCCGGGATGACGTTGGTGGCCACGCCGCCCTCGATGCGGACGGCGTTCAGTCCCTCGTGGTAGCGCAGGCCGTCCACCACCGGCTGCCGGGGCTCGTACTCCGCCAGTTTCGCCAGCACGCGCGCGGAGCCGTGGATCGCGTTGGAGCCCATCCACGCGCGCGCGGAGTGTGCCCGCTCCCCCTTGAACTTGAGCAGCACCCGCAGCGTGCCCTGGCAGCCGCCCTCCACCTGGCCGTCGGTGGGCTCCAGCAGCACCGCGAAGTCGCCCGCGAGCCACTCCGGGTGGGCCTCGGCGACGTGCCCGAGCCCGTTGAGGTGGGCGGCGACCTCTTCGTTGTCGTAGAAGACGAAGGTGAGGTCGCGGTTGGGGGCCGGGACCGTGGCCGCGATGCGCAGCTGGACCGCGACGCCGGACTTCATGTCGCAGGTGCCGCAGCCCCACAGGTAGCCGTCCTCGTCGAGGCGAGAGGGCACGTTGTCGGCGATGGGGACCGTGTCGATGTGGCCGGCGAGGATCACCCGCTCCGCGCGGCCCAGGTTCGTGCGGGCCACGACGTTGTTGCCGTACCGGTCGACCGTGAGGTGCGGGAGGGTGCGCAGCGCCGCCTCGATGGCGTCCGCGAGGGGCTTCTCGGTGCCGCTCACCGAGGGGAAGTCGACGAGCTGCGCGGTCAGCTCCGCAGCGTCCAGCGTGAGGTCAAGCGGGGTATCGGCCATGGCCCCGACCCTAGCGCCCAGCCCTTCGGGCCCGCCGTCCCCACCCGGCTGAGGGGCCGCGGAACCCTCCAGTACCTTGTACGGATGCCAGAGCCGTCACCCGCTCCCCGACGCCGTCGTCGTGGTCGCCTCCTCCGTTTCGGGGCGGCTTTCGTGGTCCTGTGTGCCGTCGCGGGCTATCTCGTGATCCAGTACGTCACCGGGGGCGCGGGCGCGCCCGGCTGCAAGGTCGTCTCGGGCAAGGGCGACGGGACGGAGTACGAGTTCACGCCGGAGCAGGCGGTGAACGCGGCGACCATCACGGCCGTCGGCACCGGGCGCGGGCTGCCCGAGCGGGCGGTGGCGATCGCGCTGGCGACCTCGCTCCAGGAGTCGGGGCTGCGCAACATCACGCACGGCGACCGGGACTCCCTCGGCCTGTTCCAGCAGCGGCCGTCGCAGGGCTGGGGCACGGCGAAGCAGATCATGGACCCGTCGTACGCGGCGGGGAAGTTCTACGAGCATCTGGTCAAGGTCTCCGGGTACATGGAGCTGCCGCTCACCGTCGCCGCGCAGCGGGTGCAGCGCAGCGGCTATCCGGAGGCGTACGCCAAGCACGAGCCGGACGCCACCCTGCTGGCCGCCGCGCTCACCGGGACCTCGCCGGCCACGCTGACCTGCGACGGGCGGCCTGCCGCCACCGTGGCCGCGGGTCCTGCGGGGGTGCGTGACGCGCTGGTGAAGGACTTCGGGCGGGACGCGCTCGACACGACCGCCGACGAGGTGGCGAAGGGCGCGCCGTCGTCCGCCGGGGCGACCACGGCCGACGAGCGGACGCTGGTCGTGCCGGTCACCGCCGACGGCTCCGCGGCCAAGCGCACGGCGCGGCAGCGGGGCTGGCAGCTCGCGCACTGGGCGGTGGCCAACGCCTCCACCCTGCACATCCAGAGCGTCGACTACGCGGGGCGGCGGTGGACCGCCGGGAACACCCAGAGCGAGTGGCGGGCCGTGGACGGCGAGGGTGCGGGCGGGGCGGAGAAGACCGCCGGGTCCGTGCGGATCGTGACTGCTCAGTAGTACGGGGCGTCACTCGCAGGAGTTATGCGGGCCGGGTTCGGACGCGGGTGTGCGCAGGTTTTCGTCACCTCACCCTCGTATGCGTGAAATCCCTTGAGAACACAGGGCTGTATGGATTCGGCGGACTTTCGGATCGGGCGCGTTTTGCCCGCTTTTATCCGCAGCCGATAATGCGACGCATTGCCAACTCTTTACGTTGGCCGTCCGCAACCTTCGCGGGCTTCGAGCGGTAGTCACTGCGTCCGAGCCCGGTGATCAACTGCCGGGAGCGGGCGGACACTTCCTCGTTCTCTCGCGTCAAAGGAGCATCATGTCCCTCCCCCTGACCCGCAGGATCGCCCGTGCCGCGCTGCTCGTCGCTGCGGGAGCGGCAGCCGGGGTCGGTGCGGCCGGCTCCGCCAGTGCGGCCCCCGCCGAGCTGCCCGCGACTCCCAACCTGGGCGGTCTGACCGCTCTGGACGGGGCGAGCGTGGGCAACGGCGTCGACGGCGCCACGCAGAACGTCACCAAGATCGCCGGCAACACCGGTGGCAACGCGGTCAAGAAGGCGGTGCCGACGGCGGGCAAGACCGGCGGCAAGGTCGCGAAGAAGGCGGCGCCCGCCGCGCAGCAGACCGCGGGCGAGGCGGCGGGATCGGCCGGGGACATCCTCGGTGACACCGCGTCCACCGCGACGAAGGGCGGACTGCCGACGGACTCCCTCACCAAGGGCGGGCTGCCCGCTGCGGACTCGCTGCCGGTGAAGTCGCTGCCGCTCGGCTGAACAGCGGCCTGAAGCGCCGATGGGGCCAGGGAGACCGATCTCCCTGGCCCCATCGCGCTGTCCCGCGGCTACAGGCGCTCCACCGCCGCCCGCACCCGTTCGTCCGTCGCCGTGAAGGCCACGCGTACGTACGTCGCGCCGGCCTCGCCGTAGAAGTCGCCCGGCGCCACCAGGATGCCCAGCTCGGCCAGGTGGGCGACGGTGTCCCAGCAGGACTCGTCGCGGGTGGCCCACAGGTAGAGGCTGGCCTCGCTGTGCTCGATGCGGAAGCCGTGCTGCACCAGCGCCTCGCGCAGGGCCTCGCGGCGGGCCGCGTACCGCTCGCGCTGGATCCGGACGTGCTCGTCGTCGCCGAGCGCCGCGACGACCGCCGCCTGGGTCGGGGCCGACGTCATCATGCCGCCGTGCTTGCGGATCTCCAGCAGGGGGCCGAGGACGGCCGGGTCGCCGGCCAGGAAGGCCGCCCGGTAGCCCGCCAGGTTCGAGCGCTTGGAGAGGGAGTGGACGGCCACGATGCCGTCGTACGAGCCGCCGTTGACGTCCGGGTGCAGGACCGAGACCGGGTCGGCCTCCCAGCCGAGCTCCAGGTAGCACTCGTCGGAGAAGAGCAGCACCCCGTGCTCACGGGCCCAGGCGACGATCCGGGTCAGCTCCGCCTTCGACAGGACCTTGCCGGTCGGGTTCGACGGGGAGTTGAGCCAGAGGAGCTTCAGGCCGGCCGGGTCGAGGGTCGTCGGGTCGTCGTAGACCTCGTACTCGGCGCGGGCCAGCCGCGCGCCCACCTCGTACGTCGGGTAGGCCAGCCGCGGGTAGGCGACCCGGTCGCCGGGGCCCAGACCCAGCTGGGTGGGGAGCCAGGCGACCAGTTCCTTGGAGCCGACGATCGGCAGGACGTGGCGGTGGGTGACGTCCCGGGCGCCGAGGCGGCGCTCGACCCAGCCGGTGATCGCGTCGCGCAGTGCCGGGGTGCCCCAGACCGTGGGGTAGCCCGGGGAGTCCGCCGCGTCGATCAGGGCCTTCTGGATCAGCTCGGGGACCGGGTCGACGGGGGTGCCGACGGAGAGGTCGACGATGCCGTCCGGGTGGGCTGCGGCCGTCTTCTTGTACGGCTCCAGCTTGTCCCAGGGGAAGGTGGGGAGGCGGTCGGAGACTGCGGACACGGGGGCTGGCTCACTTTCTGGTACGTACGGCAAACGCCTCGGTCCCGTACGGCGATCGGAGCTGATCCGGCCGTACGGGACCGAGGCGGCACGAAGCTGCGGGCCGCTTGTGCGCTTACGCCTGCGGCGGCAGCGCGGCGATGAAGGGGTGGTCCCGCTCGATCAGACCCAGCTTGCTGGCGCCGCCGGGGGAGCCGAGCTCGTCGAAGAACTCGACGTTCGCCTTGTAGTAGTCCTTCCACTCCTCCGGAGTGTCGTCCTCGTAGAAGATCGCCTCGACCGGGCAGACCGGCTCACAGGCACCACAGTCGACGCATTCGTCCGGGTGGATGTACAAGGACCGCTGGCCCTCGTAGATGCAGTCGACCGGGCACTCCTCGATGCACGCCTTGTCCTTGACGTCGACACAAGGCTGCGCGATGACGTAGGTCACGCTGTCGTTCCTCCTCGATAGGGCGCTGGCGGGCCTCCATAGGCTCCGCCGCCTGGCGCGCGGGAGCGCGGCGTCGTCGATGCCCGCCCCTAGTATCTCCGTTCTTGGGCATGATCCGAACAGGAGGGGTGAACTGACCTGTGGAAATCTCAGCGACAGGACGCCACGAGGTCCGCATCACCGCTGCTGACGTGGGTAAACGGGTGTCCGTGCGCCGTCTGGACGATCCTGCGGTTCCGGGCGAGAAGTTCACCGACACGGTGGGTGTTCTCGCATCATGGGACAACGGTGTGCTGCTGATCACACGGAAGGGTGGCGAGACCGTCCACATCGCGGAATCCTCGCTGGTCGCGGGCAAGGTGGTGCCGAGTGCCCCGGCCCGCCGCCGGGGCCCCTCCGCCACCTACGAGGAACTGGCCCACGTCTGCTCGCGCGCGTGGCGGCCGGTGGAGAGCGAGCGGCTCGGCGAGTGGGAGCTGCGGGCCGCCTCCGGCTTCACCCGGCGGGCCAACTCCGTGCTGCCGCTCGGCGACCCCGGCCTGCCGCTGGACGACGCGCTGGAGACCGTACGACGCTGGTACGGCGAGCGCGGCCTGCCCGCGTACCTCCAGACCGCGACCGGCGCCGCGGGCACGCAGGAGCTGCTGTGCGCGGAGCTGGAGCGGCGGGCGTGGGTGCGTGAGGTGACGGCCGAGCTGTGGATCGGGGCGCTGGCGCCGGTCGCCGACCGGGCCCCGCAGGTCGACGTGGAGCTGTCCCGGGACGCGGACGAGGCGTGGCTCGCCCGGTACCAGCGCAAAGGGGTGAGCGAGGTAGCGCTGCAAGTGCTCGGGAGCGGGCCGTCCGTGTGGTTCGCGAAGGTGCCGGGCAGCGGTGCGGTGCCCGCCGCCATCGGCCGGTGTGTCGTGGACGGGCGGTGGGCGTCCTTCGCCGCGGTCGAGGTCGACCCCGCCCAGCGGCGGCGGGGCCTGGCCACCGAGGTGATGGCCGCGCTGGCCCGGCGGGCGCTCGACGAGGGCGCGTCGGCCGCGTGGCTCCAGGTCGAGAACGAGAACGCCGGTGCGCGGGCGCTGTACGCCGGGATGGGCTTCGCGGCGCATCACGCGTACCACCACTACCGGGAGCCGGCGACTCCCGGCGGCGGCCGGTAGCGATCGCTGTGAGAGGGCACGAGCCAGCTATGCGTCGTCCGCATCCACCGTCCCCGGAACGCTCCGCCGAACTGCGCCGGCGGTTCGCCGAGGAGGCCCGCTCCGAGCGGCCCGACCTGTCCGCGCTGTGCCTGCTGCTGGGCGCGGAGGCGGACGGGGGCCTGGACGAGGCGGGCATCGACGCCGCGCAGATCGCACTGGACGAGCTGGCCGGACGGCTGCCGTTCCGGCCGGGCGGGCCGCGGTCGTGGGCGGTGGCGCTGCGGGAGCTGCTCGGGGAGCGGTGCGGGTTCCGCGGCTCCGCCGCGGACTATCAGCGGCTGGAGTCGTCGCTGCTGCACGAGGTGCTTCGGCGGCGGCGGGGGTTGCCGATCCTGCTGTCCGTGGTGTGGATGGAGGTGGCTCGGCGGGCCGGGGCACCGGTCTACGGGGTCGCACTGCCGGGGCACTTCGTGGTGGGTTTCGGGGCCGCGGAGGAGCAGGTGCTGGCCGATCCGTTCGACGGGGGGCGGGTGCTGGCCGGGGCGGACGCGGAGCTGCTGGTGGTGGGGGCGACGGGGGCGGCACTTGATCCGTCGATGCTGACGCCTGCCGACCCCTTGGATGTGGTGCTGCGGATTCTCAACAACGTGCGGGCGTGGGCGGCAGCGCGGCCGGAAAGGTCGGATGTCGCCCTGTGGGCCGTGGAGTTGTCGCTGTTGCTGCCTTCCCATCCGGCACGGTTGCGGTACGAGCGGGCGCAGTTGCTTGTCGAGCGGGGGGATTTCCTCGTGGGGGCCTCGGAGTTGGAGGCTTACGCGGAGGTGGTGGGGGCGGTGGACGAGGGGGCGGCCGAGCGGGTGCGGAGGCAGGCTCGGGCCGCGCGGGCGATGCTCAACTGACATCGCCGTGGCGGCTTCACAGCCAGCCCTTCTCCCTTGCCAGGCGCGCTGCCTCCGCCCTGTTCCGCACCGCCAGTTTCTGGATCGCCGTGGAGAGATAGTTGCGTACCGTCCCCTGCGACAAGTGCAGCTTCGCCGCCAGCTCGGCATTCGTCGAGCCGTCCTCCGCCGCCCGCAGCACTTCGCGCTCCCGGTCCGTCAGGGGGTTCGCGCCGTCGGCCAGGGCCGCTGCCGCCAGCGTCGGGTCGATGACCCGCTCCCCCGCCAGCACCTTGCGTACCGCCGCCGCCAGTTGGGCCGCGGGGGCGTCCTTGACCAGGAACGCGTCGGCGCCCGCCTCCATCGCGCTGCGGAGGTAGCCGGGGCGGCCGAAGGTGGTCAGGACGACCAGCCTCACGTCCGGCAGGGCCTTGTGGACCTGGGCCGCCGCCTCGATGCCGGTCATACCGGGCATCTCGATGTCCAGGAGGGCCACGTCGATGCCGTGTGCCTGAGCCGCGGCCACCACCTCGTCGCCGCGGGCGACTTGGGCGACCACCTCGATGTCGTCCTCCAGGCCCAGCAGGGCGGCGAGGGCCTCGCGGACCATCGACTGGTCCTCGGCGAGCAGGACCTTGATCGTGCGGCTCATGCCCCGGATCCTACGGGCGTCGCCGCGCCCGCGGGCACCCGGGCGACCAGGCGGAAGCCGTGCCTGGTCCGGGCCGCCTCCAGCGCGCCGCCCGCCTTCTCCAGGCGCTCGGTCAGGCCGGTGAGGCCGTTGCCGGGGCCCTTGCCGGAGCCGCCGGAGCCGTTGTCCTCGACGGAGAGTTCCAGCACCGGCCCGTCCAAAGTCTGGCGGCGCAGGACCTCGATCGTGCAGCGGGTCGCGCCGCTGTGCCGTACGACGTTGGTGACCGCCTCGCGCAGCGACCAGGCGAGGGCGCTCTCGCTCTCCTCGGGCACCCCGGCGAGGTCGGGTTCGGCGGGCACGTCGGCGATGACGTCGGCCGCCGTCAACGCGACCTGCGCGCCCGCGAGTTCCGCGGACAGCCGGGGCCTGCGGTAGCCGGTGACGGCCTCGCGGACGTCCACCAGGGCCTGGCGGCTGACCTGTTCGATGTCGGCGACCTGCTGGGCCGCCTTGTCGGGGTGGTCCGGCAGCATCCGGCCGGCCAGCTCGCTCTTCAGGGTGATCAGGGAGAGGGAGTGGCCGAGGAGGTCGTGCAGGTCGCGGGCGAGGCGCAGGCGCTCCTCGTTGGCGGCGAGCTGGGCGACGGTGGCGCGGGCCTTGCGCAACTCCACCGTCGTGCGCACCAGTTGCTTCACGCCCATCATGGAGAAGCCCAGCAGCAGCACCACCAGGACCAGGCTCCAGTAGTCCGCGCCGACCCGCAGGCCGACCAGGGCCATCGCCACGGTGTTCCCCCCGACCGCCCAGTAGGCGGCCCGCTGCGGCAGGGTGGCGCCGCACGCGACGGAGACGTACACGAACAGGCCGATCCACTCGCCGCCCAGGGTGAGGCACAGGGTCACGGCGAGGACGCCGAGCAGGGCGACGAGGACGCCCACGATCGGCTCGGAGAACGGCCGCCCCATGTTCCGGAAGACCAGGGTGAGGTAGACGCCGGTGAAGAACACGAGGGCCACCCAGCCGGCGGCCGTCGCGGCGGTGCCGTGGTCCCCGGATTTCAGGTCCTGCACCGGCGAGGCGAGGAAGATCAGCCAGGGCAGGATCCACACGAGCTTGCGCACCGCCTCGGCCCGGGTGCGGGGCGGCCGGCCCACCCGGACCGAGTGCTCGGCCCGGACGTCGGCGGGCAGCTGGTCGTCCGTCATCGCGCTCACGCCTCCAGCGTGTCCTTCCGGTACAGCCAGGCCGCACCGCCGGTGAACAGGGCGAAGAAGACGGCGAGCACGGCGATGTCCTTGGCCTGCGGGGCCCGGCTCTGCTCGATCGCCTGCCCGAGGGCAGCGTACGCGTGCGTGGGCACCCACTTGGCGATGTCCTGCAACCAGGAGGGGAAGGTCGTGGTCGGCATCCACAGGCCGCCGAGGATGGCGAGGCCGAAGTAGGTGATCATCGTGATCGGCCGGACCGCGTCCCCGCTCGCCAGGTACCCGATGGCCACGCCGAGCGCGGCGAAGACCAGGCTGCCCGCCCAGATCACGCCGGTGAGGGCGAGCCACTGCCAGGCGTCCAGCCGTACGTCCTTCACGGCCGCGGCGACGACGAAGACCACCACGATCGACGGCAGGCTCACCACCGCGGCGCTCGCCGTCTTGGCGAGGACATAGCCGCGCCCGGGCAGCGTCGTCAGCCGCAACTGCCGCACCCAGCCGCTCTCCCGCTCCTTGGCGATGCGCTCGCTGTTGCCCATCAGGACGGCCGTGAGGGCGCCGAAGGAGGCCATGGAGACCATCATGTAGGTCGGCAGGGTCAGGCCCGTGCCGTCGACCTTCTCCGTGCTGTCGGCGCTGCCCGCGATGAGCAGGAAGAGCAGGGACGGGTAGAGGACGGAGAAGAACAGGAACTTGCGGTTGCGCAGGGCCCGGTGGAGCTCCAGCTTGATGAGACTGTTCATGACGTACGGGCCTCCTCGGCCTCGGTGATGGCGACGAAGGCCTGCTCCAGACCGAGCCCGGCGACTTCGAGGTTGCGGGGGTAGAGGCCGAGGCCGTAGAGGGCGTGGACGGTGGCGTCGGCGTCGGCGGACCGGATGCGGACGGTCGAGCCGGAGACGCTGAGGTGGGCGAGGAAGGGCAGCTCCCGGAGCGCCTCCGCGTCGATCGGGCCCGCCAGGTCGAAGGAGATGCGCCGGGCGCCCGCCCTGGCCTTGATCTCGGCGGCCGTGCCGTCGGCCAGCAGCCGCCCCCGGTGCAGCACGAGCACGCGGTCGGCGATGGCGTCGGCCTCTTCGAGGTAGTGGGTGGCGAACAGGACCGTCCGCCCCTGGTCGGCCTGTTCGCGCATGGTGGCCCAGAAGGCCTGGCGGGTGCTGACGTCCATGCCGGTGGTCGGCTCGTCCAGGACGATCAGGTCGCTGTCCCCCGCGGTCGCCAGCGCGAAGCGGACGCGCTGGGCCTGGCCGCCGGAGAGCTTGTTGACCTTGCGGTCGGCGATCTGTGTGACGCCCGCGCGGGCGAGCACGTCGGAGGGCTGGTACGGCCGCGGATGCAGGTCGCAGGCCAGCCGGACGATCTCGCCGACGGTCACCTCGTCCATCAGCCCGCCGCTCTGCAGCATCGCGCCCACCCGCCCGGCGACGATCGCCTCGCGCGGGGTGGTGCCGAAGAGCCGGACGCTGCCGCTGTCCGCCTGCTTGAGCCCGAGCAGCAGGTCGAGCGTGGTCGACTTGCCGGCGCCGTTGGGGCCCAGCAGGGCCACGGTCTCTCCGGGGTGGAGGCTCAGTGTCAGGCCGTCGACGGCCCGGACCTCGCCGTACGCCTTGCTCACCTGGTCGAATGCGACCGCTGTCGTCGTCATGTGATCCAGAGTGGCCGCCGCGGCCCCCTGACCGGCAGTGTCGGCGATCCCGACTCCCGGATGACAGATGTCATACGACGAGCAGGGGGCACCCGGCGGGTGCCGGGTGCCCCCTGGTCAGAGCCTGGTGAGGTCAGCTCGGGTCGGTGTCGATGGTGACGACGCGCTCGGCCGCCGTCTTGCCGCGCAGCGCCTTGCGCAGGGCCGAGGCGACGTCCTCGGGCAGGACGTCCCGCTTGCCGCTCGCGCCGTTGATCTGCACGCCGGCGAAGGTGGTGCCGTACGCCGTCTTCAACGCCTTGAGGTCGTAGTAGTCCACGAGCTTGCCGTCGACGGCCTTGAAGCTGAGGATGTCCGGCAACGACAGCCGGCCGAACTTGATGGAGTGCGCCGCGTCGGTCTGCACCTGGACGGGGTCGGTCATCGCGGGCTCGGCGATCGACTTCATCACCTCGTCGACCTCGGCGTTCGAGATCGTCGGCTGCTTGGTCGTGGTCGGGAGCGTGACCGCGCCGGCCGAGCCGGTCTCCACCTGGGTGCGGTACGCCTGCTCGACCGCCGCCGTCGACTTGGCGACGTCGATGCCCTTGCCGGTCTTGCCGTACACGGCGACGGCCTTGCCGTTCTGGAACTTGATCGTGCCGTCGGTCGCCGAACCGGAGCTGCCGGAGGCGTCCTCCAGGGCCGCGGTCAGCTTCTCCTCGTCGACCGGCATCTCGGGCTCGACGACCCGTTGGCCGCCGAAGAGCGAGCCGATCACCGAGACCGGGTTGTAGTCGCTGGTCGCGGCCTTGCTGACGGTGGCCTGCATGTCGAACTGGAGGCCGGCCTGGTCGGGCTGGAGCTGGACCGTCCGGCCGCCCACCGACAGCTTCAGCGGCTGGTTCACCTTCTTGTCGAAGGCCGCGTCCAGCTTCTTGACCGCGTCGTCGCGGGTGCCGCCGCCGATGTCGACGCCGAGCACCGTGGTGCCCTTGGGCACGTCGGAGTGGTTCATCAGCAGACCCGCGCCGTAGGCGCCGCCGGCGATGACGACCACGCCCACGCCGACCAGGGTCAGCTTGCTGCGGCCCTTCTTCTTCGTCTTCTTCTTCGAGGACGAGGACGCCGGCACGTTCTGCGCGACGGGCTCGGGCAGCTTCGGAGGCGTGTGCGGCAGCGGTCCGTCGGTGGCGGCGCCCGGCCCGAACGGGGAGTTCTGGGCGGTGGGCGGCACGACCGGGATGCCGCTGGTGACGGTGTGCCCGGAGACGTTGTCCGGCGGGGTGCCGTAGCCGGGGGTGCCCGGCTCGGGAGCGGGCTTCTGCGGGGTGAGGATCGCGGTGTCGTCGCTCAGACCGCCGCCGGGGCCGCGACCGGGGGCACCCTGCGGGCCGCCGTGGGGGCCGACGCCGGGAGCTCCGGGAGGGGCGCCGACGCCGGGGCCCGCGAGTCCCATGGCGGCAGCGGGCGCACCCGGGCCGCCGGGGCGGTGCTGCCCACCGGGACCACCGGGACCACCCTGCGGGCCGTTGACCGGCGGGACGACGGGGCCGTCGCCGGTGACCGGGCCGCCGGTCGGACCCGCGGGGCCCTGCGGGCCGCCGTAGCCGCCGGGGCCGCTGAAGTCGTTGGGGCCGTTGAAGTCGTTGGCGGGCGGGAAGCGGTGCGAGCCGGTGGAGCTGTTGAAGTCGTCCGGGGTGCCGGGGAGGCCGCCCTGGGCGCCGTAACCGTTCTGACCGGGATGGACGCCCTGGCCGTTCTGGCCGTGCTGCGCGCCGCCGTTGTCCGAGAAGTACGGCAGGTCGTCGCGCCGCGGCTCGCCGCCGGGGCGGGTGCCGCCGCCGAGCGGGCCCGCCGCCAGCGCCTCGGTCACGTCGAAGGAACCCGTGCCGCCGCCATGGCCGGGCGCGACGGGGCCGCCGGTCGCGCCGGGCAGGCCCGCGCCGTTGGTGCCGCCGGAACGGGAGCCGCCGGGCACGCTCATGGAGCCGACCACACCGCCGGGGCGCCCGGCACCGGGCCGCGCACCGCCGGGGGCACCGCCGGGAGCACCGCCGGCCGGAGCCTCCGGAGCGGCGCCGGCACCGTTCGGCGCGGACGCCGAACCTCCGGGCAGACCCGCTCCGTTGGTGGCGCCGCCGCCCTGACCGCCCTTGGCGGGGCCGGACTTGCGCGGCGCGAACCAGTCGCTCGTCTTCTCCTCGGCGGGCGGAGCCGGTTCGGGGGCAACCTCGGCCGTGCCGTTGCCGGCCGCGCCGTTGGCGACGGGAGCGCTCGGTGCCGGCGTCTCGGCCGTGGTGTCGCCCGTGGTGCCCTCGGCGTCCGCGACGGGCTTCCGCACGACGACCGGCGGGATCGGCCGCGATCCGGGGATGTTGATCCGGATACGGGTCGTCAGCGTGGTCTCGGTCTTGCGCTCATCGGACTGCGCGGCCGAACGGCCCGCGCCCGTACCGTCGTCGGAAGCCATGGGGGTCCCGTAGGGCGGCGTGCCCGACGGGTAGGCGGCTCCGCCGTGCCCGTTGGGCCCGGAGGACGGAGTGTCAGTTTCACGACTCAAGGCAGGTTCTCCCGGTTGGCTCCACCGCCCGTGTCGACCTCAGTGCTTCGGGCGGCTCGGCGGCGCGCACCACCATACTGGCCACTTCTGGCCCGTATCCCACGACCGCTGGGGAAACCCACACGGGACTCGCACGTCCCTGCCGCGGCGAAGTGGTACGTCACTTGCCAAGTCGGACGGCGGCGCCGTCCGGTTGCCGCCCCGCGCCGAGCGTGGCGCAGATCACAGCAGTAGCCATGCCACCGAGCAGGAAGAGGTACGAGCCGGCTCCCGCGCTGAAGAGGAAGTCGCCCTCCGGGCGGCTGGCGGTGAGCAGGACGACGGCGAGCATCCAGCCGCCCGCCGGCGCGACGGCCCCGGCCCGGCCGCCGACGGCCCGCGCGCCGCCGAGGCAGAGCCCGGCCTCGCCCGCGAGCGCGAGCAGCAGCCCGCCCGGGAACCAGCCGGACTGCACGAGCGATCCGGCGGCCCCGACGACGGCGCCGAGCACGAAGAGGCCCAGGTAGAGGAGGGCGCGTCCGGCGGAGGGGGCCTTGAGGGGCTGGGCGAGCATCGATCCGCGGTCGTTCATGAGAGGTCCCCGGTGCCGGCGAAGAGGTCGGTCTCCTGATTCCCGGGTACCCGCTCCCCCTGGACCAACTCGTAGTACTCGGTGGTGAAGAGGGGCTGCGCGAGGTCGTTGGAGAGGACGAAGTACGGCTCGGCCACGGTGATCTGGGTGGCGTGCGCGCGCATCGCGGCGGCCTTGGCGGCGGCGTACGCGGTGCCGTCGACCGCGGTGGTGATCCGCTCGTCCTCGACGACGCCCGGCACGTCGTCCAGGACGCCCTCCTTGGTGAAGGGCAGGCCGGGCAGGTCCTCGTGAAGACGGGCGAAGGCCTGCTCGCCGACCGTGCGCGGGACGCGGTTCCAGTAGATCTTGGGGATCCGCCAGCCCTGGTCCGCGGCCAGTTCGGCGGCGCGCATGGCGACGCGGTGGGCCTGGATGTGGTCGGGGTGTCCGTAGCCGCCGTTCTCGTCGTAGGTGACGAGGACGTGCGGACGCACCTCCAGGATCACCCGGACGAGATGGGCCGCCGCCTCGTCGACGTCCGCCTGCCAGAAGCAGGCGGGGTCGTCGTTGTCGGCGAGGCCCATCATCCCGGAGTCGTGATAGCGGCCCGGACCGCCGAGGAGACGGAAGTCCTCGACGCCGAGTTCGCGCATCGCGGCGGTGAGCTCGCCGAGGCGGTACTCGCCCAGAGCGGCGCCGGAGAGGTGCTGGAGCTCCGGCGGGATGACCTCGCCGTGCTCACCGAGCGTGCAGGTGACCAGGGTCACCCGGGCACCCTCGGCGGCATAGCGGGCCATCGTCGCGCCGTTGTTGATCGACTCGTCGTCCGGGTGGGCGTGCACCAGGAGGAGGCGTCGGGCGGATGGTTCCGTCATGGGACCACCCTAAAGGCGACCTCGGGAAGGGTCAGAACTTGATGCTGCCGATCATCCCCGCGATGTTCGTCGTCAGCTCGCTGATCGTCGGCGCCATGGTCGAAGAGGCCAGGTAGAAGCCGAGCAGCATGCAGACGATCGCGTGTCCGGCCTTCAGTCCTGACTTCTTGATCAGCAGGAAGACGATGATCGCCAGCAGCACCACCGCCGAAATCGAGAGTGCCACGGCGGCTCACCTCCAAAGATCCCAAGAGCGCGGGGGGTTCGGACCAGGGGGGCAGATAAATCCATACGACAGCCAGCAGGTTCATACCCACTATGCGCTAGTGATCATAACTATCCGTACTCGCGCATCGGTCGGCGCACGGACGCACAAGGGGGCGTATGGCCAATATGGTCGAGGCATGACGACGACGTCCGACTCCTTCCCTCGCCGGCACGCCCGCACCCAGCGCTTCACCCTCGGCGCGCCGCGCGCGTTCACCGTGGCTCCCGACGGTTCCCGTGTCGTGTTCCTGCGCTCGTCCTCCGGTACGGACCGGGCGAGTTCGCTGTGGGTGCTCGATCCCGTGGACGGCGGGGAGCGCGTGGCGGCCGACCCGCGCGCCCTGCTCGGCGGGGCCACGGAGGATCTGTCGCCCGAGGAGCGGGCGCGGCGCGAACGCAGCCGTGAGGGCGGTGCCGGAATCGTCGGCTATGCCACCGACGCGGCGGTGGAGTTGGCGTCTTTTGCCTTGTCAGGGCGGCTGTTCACGGCAGAGCTGCGGGCCGGTACGGCGACCGAACTCCGGGTGCCCGGGCCGGTGATCGACCCACGCCCCTCCCCCGACGGCCGGTTCGTGGCGTACGTCGCCCAGGGCGCCCTGCGGGTCGTCGGGGCCGCGGGTGAGGACGACCGGGCGCTGGCGGCGCCGGAGTCGGAGCACATCACCTACGGTCTCGCCGAGTTCATCGCGGCCGAGGAGATGGGCCGGTCGCGGGGATTCTGGTGGTCGCCGGAGTCGGACCGGCTGCTGGTGGCGCGGGCGGACGACACGCCGGTGCGGCGCTGGTGGATCTCCGACCCCGCGCATCCGGAACGTGATCCACAGCACGTCCCGTACCCGGCGGCGGGGACGGCGAACGCGGAGGTACGGCTGTACGCGATCGGGCTCGACGGCACCCGCACGGAGGTGACGTGGGACCGCTCCCGCTACCCGTATCTGGCGCATGTGCACTGGTCAGCGGCGGGTGCGCCGCTGCTGCTCGTACAGGCGCGTGACCAGCGCAGTCAGCTGTTCCTGGCCGTGGACACGGCGTCGGGGACGACCCGGATGGTGCACGCGGACGAAGATCCAGTTTGGCTTGATCTTTTCCCCGGGGTGCCCTGCTGGAGCCCGTCCGGGCGGCTGGTCCGGATCGTGGACGAGGGCGGCGCGCGGGTTCTCGCGGTGGGCGAACGTCCGCTGACGGGGCCGCAGTTGCACGTCCGTGCGGCGCTGGACGTGTCGGACGACGACGTCCTGGTCTCGGCGTCGGCCGGGGAGCGGGCGGCGGCGCCGGAGACCGGCGAGGTGCATGTGTACCGGGTGAACGAGCTCGGTGTGGAGCGCGTGTCGCAGGAGCCGGGGGTGCACTCGGCGGTGCGGGCCGGGAACGTGACGGTGCTGGTCTCGGCGACGCCGGGGCGGGCCGGGTCGTCGGCGCAGGTGCTGCGGGACGGGAAGCCGACGGCGACGATCGCCTCGTACGCCGAAGATCCTGGTATGTCCCCGCGCGTGACGCTGACCGAGGGGGGCGCACGGCGTATCCCGTGCGCCGTGCTGTTGCCTCGGAACCACCAAGGGGATGGTCGTCTTCCGGTTTTGCTCGATCCCTACGGGGGACCGCACGGCCCGCGTGTCCTGGCGGCGCACAACGCGCACCTCACCAGCCAGTGGTTCGCCGACCAGGGTTTCGCGGTGGTGGTCGCGGACGGCCGGGGCACGCCGGGCCGCTCGCCGGCGTGGGAGAAGGCGATCCACGACGACTTCACGGTGTCCCTGGACGACCAGGTGGAGGCGGTGCGGGACCTGGCGCAGCGGTACCCGCTGGACCTGGACCGGGTGGCGATCCGCGGCTGGTCGTACGGCGGCTGGCTGGCCGGCCTCGGGGTCCTGCGCCGCCCGGACGTCTTCCACGCGGGGATCGCGGGCGCCCCGGTGACGGACTGGCGGCTCTACGACACCCACTACACGGAGCGGTACCTCGGCGACCCGGCGGCGTCCCCGGAGACGTACGCGCACAGCTCCCTGGTGACGGACGACGGCCTGTCCGCCCCCGCCGAGCCGCACCGTCCGCTGATGATCGTGCACGGCACCGCCGACGACAACGTGGTCTTCGCCCACGCCCTGCGCCTGTCCTCGGCCCTCCTCGCCGCGGGACGCCCGCACGAGGTGCTGCCGCTGTCCGGGGTGACCCACATGACCCCGCAGGAACAGGTCGCGGAGAACCTGCTGCTGCTCCAGGTGGACTTCCTGAAGCGGTCGCTGGGGCTGTAGGGGGCGCGGAGACGGCAACGGACCGGGGTGACATGGCGTACCCCGGTCCGTTTACGGCACCCGCACGGCCGTACGTCGTTCAGACTGACGCGTCCGTATATCGGGATCGGGTCAGTCAAGTTGCCTGCGTGTTAACGCGGTTGATGAGTGTTTGTGTGCTTATTCCCGTCCCCCCGCGAGATCATCCGTCGGCTGCTCCGGCGGCACCACCTGCTTCTCCTCCGCGAAGTGGCAGGCGGAGTCATGGGCCGCGGGGCCGGAGGTGAGGCGGAACTCGCTGGGGACCGCCAGGGCGGGGACCTCCATCGCGCAGCGTTCCTGGGCTTTCCAGCAGCGGGTGCGGAAGCGGCAGCCGGAGGGGATGTTGGTGGGTGAGGGGACGTCGCCGGCGCGCGGTCTGCTCCGCAGACACGACGCGGTGCCGCTACGCGGCACCCCCAAGCGAGCGCTCCGCGCTCGCCCTCCCGGCGGCTCCGCCGCCGGACCGGACCACTCCGTGGCCCGGAATCCCGGATCGCTCCGCGATCCGGGAGACGGAGCCCGCTCCGCGGCCTCCTCAGCGGCAGCAACTAAGATGCTGAACAAGCGAGTTGATGTTCCGCCAGAGATTTCTGACGGAACATCAACTGAGAGAACGTCAGAAATGGACACCCTCTCTTCCCCGACTAACAACCCACCCAGCAACACATAACCACACAACGCGGACACACATGTTCCTTGGCGTCCCCCACCCGACCCACACCCGCCAATGCGACGACCACTCCGGCCGCCACGCGCAGTGCGGCCGGATTACTCCCCGGCACCCGGCGCTGCACCTCTAGCATTCTCCTCATGAGGCCTGCCTGTGGGGCAAGCCGTGGGCCCTGACATGGTGATCACGTGATCGCCTCACGGCGGCCGGTTCCCGATCTCCGCCCGCTGGTAGCCTCTGCACGTGCTGACCAGCGCAGCCGTTCTGGAATCGATCCTGCGGCTCGGTTCTTGGAAAGAGTGACGTGATCAAGCGGGTGCACATGACCGCCGGGATGGCTTTGGCAGCAGTCATAGTTTTGTCCGGATGCGGCGCCACGAAGTCGGACAAAGCGAAGTCCACTCCGCAGACCGCGTCAACCGCAAAGTCTGGCAGCGCGGTCGGCGCCCCCAGCGCCGACTCCGCGCCGAGTACCGGTGAAAGCAGCGGCAAACAGAGTGCGCAGCCAACCGCCCCTTCCACCCCCACAGCGTCCCCCTCCGCCACTGCTGCCCAGCCTCTGAAGGACGGCACCGCCGTACTCACGCACTGCGCGGACAACGACGACCCCTACGCGACCGTCACAGTTCGCAACCCAAACGGGCGCCGGGGGCTTTTCGCCGTGAAAATCAGCTACAAGACCGCAAACGGCTTCACCATGGCCGAGACCTACAACCAGGTATCGGTGCCTGCGAAAAGCAAAGCGACGGTCCGGGTGGCCGTGGCCAGCGCAGGCCCCGTGGACGAGATCGCTCGCTGTGACGTCAACCCACGGGCCACTGCCGTACGGTGACAGGCCACAGAACTCACCCCGTCCAACACGGCCTGGTCACCGCGCGGCATCAGGATTGATGCCCGCGCTCACCAGGACGCAATCTGGGGCCGTCAGCAGATGATCAACCGGCTTCGGTCACACCTGCGCGAGCACTATCCAGCCGCCCTCACCGCCTTCCTCGCCCCTCGAAAACCCGGACTCAACTACCCCCGCTTTTCGGCATCTCCTACGAGGGCGACCGACCGGATCATCGACCACCTCGGAACCCCTGGTACCCACCCGCGACCACACGGTGGCCGGGGTGTGTCAAGTTAACGGCTGATCTTGGTTGTTGAGTTATCGCTGGTCGGTGGGGGTCAGGCGGCCATCGAAGGCGATCTGGAAGGCGTTCAGGGGTGCCTTCCAGCGCATCGTCCAGCGGTGCCGGCCCTTGCCCGTCGGGTCCAGGCTCATCAGCGCCATGTAGACGCACTTTAACGCGGCGGCCTCCGAGGGGAAGTGCCCGCGGGCCCGAACCGCCTTGCGGATCCGGGCGTTCACACTCTCAATCGCGTTCGTGCTGCAGATGACCTTGCGGATTTCGACGTCGAAGGACAAGAAGGGCACCATCTCGGCCCAGGCGTCGGACCACAGCTTGATCACGGCCGGATACTTGGTGCCCCACTTCACGGAGAACTCCAAGAACTGTTCGGTTGCGGCGGCCTCGCTGGGAGCGGTGTAGACGGGCTTGAGATCCCCTGCGACCTGGGCCCAGTCCTGGCAAGCACAGTACCGGATGCTGTTGCGAATCAAGGGAACAATGCACGTCTGCACCACAGTACGGGGCCAGACCGTCTCGACCGCGTCCGGCAGACCCTTCAGCCCGTCACAGACGAGCATCAGGACATCTTCAACTCCTCGATTCTTCAGCTCGGTGAAGACCTGCAGCCAGTGCTTGGCGCCCTCACCACCGTCACCCGCCCAAATCCCGAGAATGTCCCGGGTGCCCTCGACCGTGACGGCCATCGCAACGTAGATGGGGCGGTTGGCGACCTTGCCATCGCGAATCTTGACGTTGATGGCATCCACGAAGACAACCGGGTAAACGCGGTCCAGAGCGGGGGCTGGCGAAGTGCATTCACGATGCGTGCGGTTTCTCGCCGGATCTCAAGTTCGTCTTCCAGGTCGACGAGTCTCTGTTCAGGGCTGTGCCATCGGGAGTCGGCTACGGCTCCGCCGATGCACAGACCGATCAGGACTCCGCAGAAGATGTCTGGCCCCACGAACCGGGAAGGCGTCTGCCAGTTCCACACCGTCCAGCCGACGCCGGCTAAGACGTCATCTCATTTGGTGAGTCTGCGGTAGCAGATGAGGGTGCAGGCGATGCTGGTGCAGGCCAGGAAGTGCTCGGCTTTGCGCTCGTAGCGGCGGTGCAGTCTGCGGCATCCGGCGAGCCAGGACATCGTGCGTTCTATGGTCCAGCGGTGACGGCCCAGCCGGGTCGAGGACTCGATGCCTCTGCGGGCGATGCGGTGCCGGATGCCGCCTCCCCGTAACCATCGCCGCAGGTGGTCGTAGTCGTATCCCTTGTCGGCGTGGAGTTTGGCCAGCCTGCGCCGTCGGCGTCCGCGCCGGGAGCGGATCGGCGGTATCCCCTTCACCAGTGGAATCAGCGCCTGGCTGTCGTGCAGGTTCGCCCCGGAGATCCCCACGGACAGGGGCAGACCGGTCCGCTCGGTGATCAGGTGGATCTTTGAGCCGTACTTGCCCCGATCCACAGGATTCGGGCCTGTCAGCTCCCCCTTTTCAACGCCCGCATGTTCACCGAGTCGATCGCACAGCGCGACCAGTCCAACTCACCGCGGGAGCCGAGTTCGTCGAGGACCAGGCGGTGGAGCTTGGCCCACACCCGGGCCTTCGACCACTCGGCAAAGCGCCGGTGAGCCGTCGCACCCGACGGCCCGAACGACGCGGACGGCAGCTGCTGCCACGTACAGCCCGACGTGACCACGAAGACGATTGCGGCCAGCACTTCGCGGTCGCCATGCCGGCGACGTCCACCGCCCTGAGGCCGTGATGGCGGCTCCGGCACCACACGCTGGAACAGCTCCCACAACTCATCCGGCACCAGCCGCTCAACGATCGAAACCACGACCGACAGGATAGCGAGCCAAATGAGATGACGTCTAAGTCTCCGCCGACGCCGAGGAGTGGTACGAGGCCGGCCCGGTCACCGACCTCACCGTCCGGAACAACACCTTCCTTCGCCCGTCCACCCCCGCGATCCTCGTCGCACCGAGCACCACCGACCTCGACCCCGCTCACCCCGTGCACCGCAACGTGACCATCAGCGGCAACGTCTTCTACGACGCCCACGCCCCGGTGATCCGCGCCCGCTCAGTCGGCGGGCTGACCGTCACCGGCAACCGCGTGACGGGCGCCGGCGCGGAAACCGTCACCGACGCCCATCTGGTGGCCGCCGAGGGCTGCTCGGACGTGGTCGTGGAAGGAACGACGTGACGCGCTCGCTGATCGGCTCCGCACATGTGACGCGAACGTCCCGGGGCCCGCGACCATCCTCGGCGTGACACCGATCACAGAGGTTTTGGCGCTCCCCCGTGTAAGAAACGTGTCGCTGCGCCCATTACTCCGTGTGAACGCCGGGACGGGAGGAGGGCGCGTGGCGCGTGCCGAGCACTTTCACGTGGGTCTGGGGCGGTGTGCCACCACTGCGCGGCGTCTCCCGACTCCTGCTCTCTTTTCGGGAGAGCCTGCCGCCCATGCGCCTCCACAGGCCCCGTCTGTCGGCGTCCGCGGCGGTCATCGTGTCCGCGCTCGGCGTCGCCGCCTGCCTCCACCAGCTCCAGAGCAACCGGCAGCCCTGTCGGTGACCGCTGACGGGGCCTTTCTCGCCCGGTGATCCCGGGCGGCACCACATGGCGAAGCTCGGCGACCGCGGCCCGCACCCGGTCGGCGACTTCCCCCATGGTCACGAGGTCCGCTGAGGGCCTCGTACAGGCAAGGCGGTTCGCCCGCTGGATCGGCCCGTCCGATCAGCGCTTCAGCGAACCGGTCCTTGTCTCACACCAAGACGACGGACAGGAGCCGTTTCTCATGCGCAGACCCAGATACGTCACGGGGGCCGTCGCCCTCGCCGTGGCGCTCACCTCAGGATTAGTCGGTGGAGCCGCCGCAGCGCCGCAGGGCGGTGCACACAGCGTCGGTGGCGCCGGTACTGCGAAGGCTGCGAAGGCGTCGAAGACGGTGACGCTGATCACCGGCGACCGGGTCATGGTGAACGCGACCGGCCAGGTCGTGGGGGTGAAACGGGCGAAAGGCCGCGAGCGCGTCCCGTACTCGGTCCGGAAGGTCGCCGGACACACCCACGTGGTGCCCGGCGACGCGGAACTGCTTCTGGCGACCGGCAGGTTGGACCCGCGGCTGTTCGACATGAGCGAGCTGGTGGCGGACCACTACGACGACGCACACCGTCCCGACCTGCCGCTGATCGTCACGTTCTGGGACCGGGACCGGGGAAAGCGCTCGGCGAGCATGTTCACCGAGGCCGGGGCGCAGATCGAGCGCACGCTGCCGGTCGTCAACGGGGCGGCGGTGCACTCCGCCAAGAAGCGCGGTACCGCCTTCTGGGACGCCCTGACCGGGGCCGGCACGGCGGCCGGCGCATCGGAACGCGACCGTTCCAGCGGCGGGTTCGCCGCCTCGGCGGGCGTGCGGAAGGTGTGGCTGGACGGCACTCTGCGGTCCGCCCTCGACAGGAGCGTCCCGCAGATCGGCGCCCCCACCGCCTGGGCCGCCGGCTATGACGGCACGGGCACCAAGGTCGCCGTGCTGGACAGCGGCGTGGACAAGGACCACCCGGATCTGGCGGGCCAGGTGATCGCGGAGCAGAACTTCTCCGACTCCCCCGACACCGAGGACCACTTCGGACACGGCACACACGTGGCGTCCATCGTCGCCGGGACCGGCGCCGAGTCCGGCGGCAGGTACAAGGGCGTCGCGCCCGGGGCGAAGATCCTCGACGGCAAGGTCCTCGACGACCGCGGCAGCGGCGAGGAGTCCAACGTCATGGCCGGCATGGAGTGGGCGGTGGCGCAGGGCGCCGACATCGTCAACCTCAGCCTCGGCGGTGAGGACACCCCCGGCACCGATCCGGTGGAGGAGGCGGTCGACCGGCTCTCCGCCGAGACCGGCACGCTCTTCGTCGTCGCGGCCGGGAACGAGGGGCCGGGCGAGCACACGATCGACACCCCGGGCAGCGCCGCGGCGGCGCTCACCGTCGGCGCCGTCGACAAGGAGGACCGGCTCGCGGGCTTCTCCAGCCGTGGCCCGCGGGTCGGGGACAGCGGGGTCAAACCGGACCTGACCGCGCCCGGTGTCGCGATCACGGCGGCCGCTTCCCCCGGCAGCGTGCTGGAGACGGACCACCCCTCCGGCATCCCGGGCTACGTCACCCTCGACGGCACCTCCGCGGCCACCCCGCACGTCGCCGGCTCGGCCGCCCTCGTGGCCCAGCAGCACCCCGACTGGAGCGGTGCGCGGATCAAGGCGGTGCTGACCGGTTCCGCCGAGCCCGGCGCGTACAGCTCGTTCCAGCAGGGCACCGGCCGTACCGATGTGGCCCGTGCCCTCGGGCAAGGCGTCGTCACCGAGCAGGGGCCGCTCGACTTCGGCCGGCAGGAATGGCCGCACGACGATGACGCGCCGGTGAGCAAGCAGCTCACGTACCGCAACCTGGGCACGGGGCCGGTCACGCTGGACTTGTCCGTCGACGCGCTCTCGGTCGACGGCCGGCCCGCCGCCGACGGCATGTTCACCCTCTCTCCGCAGCGGCTCACCGTCCCCGCGGGCGGCGAGGCGAGCGCCACCGTCACGGCCGACACCCGGGCGGGAACCACCGACGGCACGTTCGGCGGTGCGGTGTCCGCCGTCTCCGCCGACGGCAAGGCGAGGATACGCACCGCCGTCGGGGTGGAGCGCGAGGTCGAGATGTACGACCTGACGCTGAAGCACATCGACGAGACCGGCGCTGCCACGGGCGACGCCGTGGCCCAGGTCCAGGGCGTGGACAGCGACTTCAACGCCTCCTACGCCGACGAACAGGACGGCGAACTCACGGTCCGGCTGCCCAAGGGCACCTACTCGCTCAGCGACATGATCCACCCGGCCCCGCAGTCCCCCAGCCACGCGCTGGTGTTCCAGCCGAGACTGCGGCTGGACAAGGACACCACCGTCACCTTCGACGCCCGGCAGACCCAGCCGGTCCGGGCCACCCTGCCCGATCCGGCGGCCACGAACATCGACGCGCTGATCGCCGTCGGCTGGCAACGAGGCGAAGGCCTGGCCAAGGGCCTCTTCAGCTACAGCTACCCCGATTTCAACAGCTTCACGGTCGGGCAGCTCGGCCCGGAGCTGCCCGCCGACCAGGCCTACGCCCAGTACGCGGGCACCTGGAGCCACCAGGACGGCAGTACGCCCGTGAACTACCACCTGGCGTGGAAACGAACCGGCCGGCTCGGTGGCTTCAGCACCGAGGTCGCACCGCGGCAACTCGCAGCGGTCGACTTCCGGATCGGATCGCCCACGGCGGGAGCGCCCGTGTCCCTCTTCGCACAGCCCCTCACCCCGGACGGCCAGTTCACCTCGCTGGGCGCACCGGTCACGGGCACCCTGCCGCTGCGGAGCACCGACTACGTCCTCGGCGACGACATCAGGTGGAATGTCCTCGTCGTGGCGGGCTCCGGTCCCGACAACGAGTTGTGGACCACCAGGACGTACCGGGCCGGCCGGCACTACACCGAGCGGTTCAACGTCGGCGTCTTCGGTCCGGCCCTCGGGGAGACGAGCACCGCGCCGCCCATCCTCACTCCCGGCATCGCGCGGAGCGGCAACGTCATCCGGGCCTACCTGCCGCAGTACAACGACGGCGCCCGGCACTGGAACACACACGCCGGGACAGTGCGGGAGAGCTCGCTCCAGGTCGACGGCACGGAGGTCTCCGATCCCGGCGGCGTCTCCCCGGCCGAGGACGTCGCCCGGTACACGGTGCCCGCGAAGGACAGCACCTACAGGCTGACCCTGGACTCCTCCCGTGATCCCGCGCTCACGCCGGTCAGTACCCGGGTCAGGTCGGTGTGGACCTTCCGCTCCGCCGAGACGCCGCAGGGCGCCTGGTCCGCGCTGCCGCTGTCCGTCGTCCGCTTCACGCCCCGTCTGACGCAGGCCAGCACCGCCAAGGCGGGCCAGACGTTCGACGTGCCCTTCCACATCGAGGGCGCGGCCACGGGACACCGGCTCAAGAAGCTCGCCTTCGCCGTCTCGTACGACGACGGCAGCACCTGGCAGTCCGCCGAGGCCGTCGGCGGTACGCATCTGTCCCTGCGGCACCCGGCCGAGGCGGGGTCGGTCTCCTTGCGGGCCGAACTGACCGACACCCAGGGCAACACGCTGGTCCAGACGATCGAACGCGCCTACCTCACGACCTCGTAGGCCACCGGATCCGGGACATCGTCTGGCCGGTGGCGCCGATGCCGCCGGCCAGACGGCTGTCGGCAGCACCCAGGCGCGGAGGGCACTCGCGTTTTCGCAGATCAGTGGATTCCGGCCGTCGCACCGCATTCATCACTTCAGTTTCTGAGTTCGACAATTGACAGTTGTTGGACTTCTAGATCACTGATTTCTACAGTGAACGCGCGGCGTCGATCAGCGCCTGCTGACGGGAGAAGACACATGCGAGAACGCACTATCGGCGGTCACGTCGTCTTGGCGATCGGCCTGGGCGGCATGCCCCTTTCCATCGAGGGCCGCCCCGACGAGACCCGCTCCATCGCGACCGTCCACGCCGCGCTCGACGCGGGCGTCACCCTCATCGACACGGCCGACGCTTACCACCGCGACGCCGACGAGGTCGGTCACAACGAAGAGCTCATCGCCCGGGCCCTGCGCGCGTACGGCTCAAGTGCCGACGGCGTGCTCGTGGCGACCAAGGGCGGTCATCTCCGTCCCGGCGACGGGACGTGGACGCGCAACGGCGACCCGGAGTACCTCAAGCGCGCGGCCAAGGAGTCCGCGCGCCGGCTCGGCGTGGACGCCATCGGCCTGTACCAGTTCCACCGCCCCGACCCGGCCGTGCCGTACGCCGAGTCGGTGGGTGCGCTGCGTGATCTCCTCGACGAGGGCGTGATCCGCATGGCCGGCATCTCCAACGCCGACATCGCGCAGATCGACCAGGCCCGCGAGGTGCTCGGCGGCCGGCTGGTATCGGTGCAGAACCAGTTCTCCCCCGCGTTCCGCTCCAGCCTGGGCGAGCTGGAGCACTGCGCGCGGCTCGGCATCGCGTTCCTGCCCTGGAGCCCGCTGGGCGGCATCGCCAACGCCAAGAACCTGGCCGCGGGCCACGGCGTGTTCCAGGAGGTCGCGGACGAGGTGGGTGCCAGCGTGTACCAGGTCACCCTCGCGTGGGAACTCGCCCTCGCGCCGGTCGTCGTCCCCATTCCCGGCGCCTCCCGCCCCGAGACCATCCGCGACTCCGCGGGCAGCGCCGACCTGGTGCTCACGGCCGACCAGGTCGCCCGTCTGTCCGCCTGATCCGACCCGGAGAGAACCGTGAAGACCTTCACCCTGCCCGGCACCGACATGGTGGTGCCGAACATCGTCCTCGGACTCATGCGGATCCAGGACAAGACCGACGACGAGGTGCGCACGCTCGTGAGCACCGCCCGCGACTGCGGCATCACCTTCCTCGACCACGCCGACGTGTACGGGTCGAGCCTGCACGGCTGCGAGCGCCGTTTCGCCGAGGCGCTGAAGCTGACCCCGTCCGAGCGCGAGCAGTTCGTCATCCAGTCGAAGGCGGGCATCGTCACGGACGGGCCGTACTTCGACTTCTCCCACGAGCACATCGTCGAGTCGGTGAACGGCTCGCTCGCGGCGCTGGGCACGGACTACCTCGACATCCTGCTGCTGCACCGGCCCGACGCGCTCGTGGAACCCGAGGAAGTCGCCCGCGCCTTCGACGAGCTGTCGGCGTCCGGCAAGGTGCGCGCGTTCGGCGTGTCCAACCAGACCCCGCGCCAGCTCGACCTGCTGCGCAAGTACGTCACCCAGCCGATCGTCGCGAACCAACTGCAGCTGTCGATCACGCACGCGCCGATGATCGCGCAGGGCGTCGCGGCGAACATGCAGGGGCTGGACCAGTCGGTCGTGCGGGACGACGGCATCGTCGACTACTGCCGTCTGCACGACATCACGATCCAGGCCTGGTCGCCGTTCCAGGCCGGGTTCTTCGACGGTCCCTTCCTGGGTTCGGACCGCTATCCCGAGCTGAACGCCGTGGTCGACCGCCTGGCGGACAAGTACGGCGTTCCGGCCGAGGCGATCGCCGTCGCGTGGATCACCCGCCATCCCGCGCGGATGCAGGTCGTGCTCGGCACCACCACGCCCGAGCGGGTGGCCGCCGCGGCGCAGGGCTCGGAGCTGCCGCTCACCCGCGCCGAGTGGTACGAGCTCTTCCGCGCCGCCGGTTACACCGTGCCGTAGGGCCGTTCGGGCTCGGGCGTGCCTGCCCGGGCTCGGGCGTGCCGACTCGTTCCTGCTCGTCCTGGAGCGGATTCTTCTTCGGTGCCGGTGCCGGTGCGGGCCGCCAGGTGCGGGCCGGGACGACGAGCGGGCCGCCGGTTACCGGGTCGGGGACGACGACCGCCGGCAGGCCGAAGACCTCCTGAACGAGTTCGGCGTTGACCACCTCGTCCGGCGGGCGCTGGGCGACGATCCCGCCGGCCTTCATGGCGACGAGGTGATCGGCGTGGCGGGCGGCCTGGTTGAGGTCGTGCAGGACGGCGCCGACGCCCGGCCGCGTTCGTGGTCCAAGTGCCGTACCAGGTCCAGCACTTCGACCCGGTGGGTGATGTCCAGGCAGGTCGTCGGCTCGTCGAGCAGGAGCCGGTCCGTGTCCTGGGCGAGGGCCATGGCGATCCACACGCGCTGCCGCCGGCCGCCGGACAGCGCGTCCACTAGGTGGTCGGCGAGGTCGGCGGTGTCGGTGCGCTCCAGGGCCTCGGTGACGGCTTTCTCGTCCGCCTGCGACCACTGCTGCCACCATTTCCGGTGCGGCTGCCGGCCGCGCGCGACGAGGTCGGCGACGGTGATGCGACACGTTCCGCGCGTTGTCGACCGGTGACGGGTCCGGCGGCGGCGCACGGGAACACCGTGGACCGCCTCCTCGGCGTTCGCACGGTGTCCCCGGGGCGTACGGATCAGTGCTCCTCGCCCTCGCCTCCGCCGATACCGGTCGTCCACGAGGTGACCAGCACCCCGCCCTTGTAGATGTCGGTCGTCCCGGGGAAGAGGAAGCTCGTGCCGCGGCTGCTTCCGTCGGGCATGGCGAGGGTGAGTCCGTTGACCTGCACCTTGTTCTCCGGCAGGTCCGGGATCGAGTAGGCGACGGTCGCATGAAGGGGAGAGTCGGGGCGCAGCACCAGCGTGCCGCCCCGGCCGTTGACCGTCAGCGGGATCTTCGCGGTCTCGTCCGGTGGCGTACGAAGGGTGAGCAACGGGGTGTCGCTGAGGGTGCAGGTGATGCCGTCGTGGGCGAGCAGCGTGATGTCGAAGCTGCGATGACTGAGCCCGTAGGAGTAGCCGCCGAAGTAGAAGGAGACGTTGTCGGTACCGCAGGGCCGGACCGAGGGCTTGGGGGCACCGGGATCGGCGCTGGCGTTGGCGCTCGCCGTCGCTGAGCCGGTCAGCAAGGTGGCGCCCAGCGCGGCCGTGACCGCGACCGCCGAGACTCGGGTTCTACGCCGCATGGGAACAGGTCCTCTCTTGTCGCCCGCAGGATCGTCTGTCGTCCGGAGAGCAGTGGGTGGGAAGGAACGGGCTGGGTCAGAAGGCGCCGAGGCCGTGCGGCACACCGATGCCGGTCGGTCCGTCCCAGCCCGGTCCTGCGGTGCACAGGGAGGTGCTGACGCCGGGGTACGCGGCGCACGCGTGGTAGGTCTCGTTGTTGCCGCTCGTGATGTCCGTGAAGTCGGAGGACCGGGCCTTGTAGAGGGTGTTGGGGCCCTGCACGGAGGCGAGGTGGCCGGCCCGGGCGTACAGGCCCGCTATGTACGGTGCCGAGGCGCTCGTGCCGCCCACGATGGTCCAGTCGTTCGGCTCGCCGCTGCTCGGCGCGTAGGTGTCGTACACGGCCAGGCCGGACGCCGGGTCGGCGTCCGCGGAGACGTCCGCCGCCGCCCGGTGGCCGCCGCAGGCCGCTGCCGCCGGGGCGGGCTGGCCGGTGGCCGCGGTGAAGCGGGTTTCGCAGCCGCTGCCCGCGGACCACCAGGCGGTCGCCGGGTCCGTCGGGGACAGGGTGACGCCACCCACGGCGACCACGGAGGGCAGGTTCGACGGCCACAGCTGGTGGATGCCGCCGTTGAAGCCCTCGTCGCCGGTCGCGGCGGTGATCGCGATGCCCTTGTGCGTGAGCGCCTTCAGGATGGAGCCGCTGGTGTTGGTCACGTCCGCGGTGTAGCCGTAGCTGATGCTCACCGCGGAAGCGCCTTCGGCCACCGCGGTGTTGACGGCCTGGGCGAAGTCGCCGGTGGAGACATCGTTGTCGTCCTCGCCGTCCTGCCACGGCACGGAGATCTCCAGCAGGTGGCAGGTGGGGCATGCGGCGGAGGCCGCGTCCATGTCGAGGGCGGTCTCCAGTGCGACCGCTTCTTCGAGCGCCGCGCCGGCGCCGCTCTTCTGCGGGGCGGGCTGTTCGCCGCCGGTGTAGTCCTTCAGCGTCAGGCAGCCGGATGCCGTGTCGCAGGCGGGCAGGTGGAAGGCGGCGCGGTAGGCGGCGAGATCGGACGCGAGGTGGGGGTCCACTCCCGCGTCGATGATCGCGATGGTCGCCGTGCTCTTGGTCGTGGCGGGCAGTCCGAACGCCTTGGAGAGGTCGGCGGGGCCGTAGCCCGCGGGCGCGGCGGTGCGCAGCGGGGTGTCGCTGCCCTTCTTCTCCGTCACGACCTGGGCCGCGCACCGCGGGCAGACGGTGTGCACGCCGTGCTGGTCCAGCAGCGAACCGGACGTCACTTCCCGGCGCAGCCGGGAGACTGACGGGTCGTCGGCCGCGGTGACGGAAGTCCGCCGGGGGTCGTGGTCCGTCGGCCCGGCGGCCACGGCGTGCGATGAGGCCAGCGTCGTGAGCGCGAGGGCGGACAGCACGGCCGCCGCTCTCGCTCCGCGGGACCGCAGGCTCCGGCCCCTCGCGAGCGGAGCCGACCGGCTCCCTCCGGTGGTGTTCATGTGTGTCCTTTCTGCGTCACGTCGGTCAGGCGCGGGCGTGACACGTCGGCACCGGTCGCGGTCGGCCCGCGATCCGGCCCCGGACCGTCGTCGACACCTACCGCAGGGGGAAGGCGTTGCCCAGGCGACCCTTGGCGGCCACCCTCGCCGAGATCTCACACGTATGAGAACAGCGTCAACTTATGTGTAGGACACACCTGATGCAATGCGCACTCCCCATGCGTCCGGCCCAGGGGCGTACGGCGCCGTGCGCCCCTCCGGACACCCCCGCCGACCAGACACACATGTCGACTGCTTAGACTGCAGCAAGCGGAATCATGCTTCCGTTTCTACTCCGGCGCATCGGCCGGTGAAACGAGGGAGGACCATGGCGTCCGAGACGCGGCGCGCACACCACCAGGTCACGTTCGCGGTACTGACAGCGGGTGTCGGCGCATACGCGCTGATCCAGTCGCTCGTCACACCTGTACTGCCGACCATCCAGGCAAACCTGCACACCACCCAGGACACGGTCACCTGGGTCCTGACCGCGTATCTGCTCTCGGCGTCGGTCTTCACGCCGATCATGGGCCGGGTCGGAGACGCGATCGGCAAGGAGAAGGTGTTCGTCGCCACACTGCTCGCCCTGAGCCTCGGGTCGCTGCTGGCAGCCGTCGCCGGCAACATCACCGTGCTGATCATCGCGCGGGCGATACAGGGCATCGGCGGGGGCGTGCTGCCCGTGGCCTTCGGTATCGTGCGCGACGAGTTCCCCCCGCAGAAGGTCTCCGGCGCCGTCGGACTGCTGGCGTCCCTCACGGCGGTGGGCGGTGGCTTCGGCATCGTGCTGGCAGGGCCGCTCGTCAACGCCCTGGGATACCGCTGGCTGTTCTGGCTGCCGATGATCGTCACCTTCGCCGCGGCGCTCGCCGCACACTTCTTCGTCCCGTCGTCACCGCAGCGGACCCCGGGCCGGATCAGCTGGCAGCCCGCGCTGCTGCTGTCGGCATGGCTGGTGGCGCTGCTGGTCGCCTTCAGCCAGGCTCCGAAGTGGGGTTGGGGATCCGGACGGACCCTCGGCCTGATCGCCGCCGCCGCTGTTCTCGCCGTCGCCTGGGTGCAGGTGGAACGGCGGTCTGCCGCACCCCTGATCGACATGAAGATGATGCGGCTGCCCATGGTCTGGACCACCAATCTCGTGTCCCTGCTGTTCGGCGCCGGTCTGTACGGGGCGTTCGCGTTCGTGCCGCAGTTCGTCCAGACGCCGTCCTCCGCGGGCTACGGCTTCGGGGCTTCCACCACTCAGGCCGGACTGATCCTGCTGCCGCTCACGCTCATGACGTTCGTTCTGGGGTTGGTCGCAGGCCGGCTCGCCGGCCGGATCGGCGAGAAATCGGTCGTCCTGGTCGGGTGCGCCATCGCCGTCGCGGCCATGCTGTGGATCGCTCTCGCGCACACCTCCACCTGGCAGCTGTACCTCGGCACCGGAGTCCTCGGGGTGGGCTTCGGGCTGGCCTTCGCCACGATGTCCAGTCTGATCGTCTCCGCCGTGCCCGTCTCCCAGACCGGTGTCGCGAGCGGCATGAACACGAACATCCGGACCATCGGCGGCGCCATCGGCGCGGCGCTGATGTCCAGCACCGTCACCGCCGGCCTCGGCCCGGGCGGACTGCCCGCGGAGTCCGGCTACACCCATGGGTTCGTGTTGCTGGCAGGTGCTCTGTTCATCGCCGCCGGGGCGGCGGCCGTCATCCCGGCGACCGCTCGACGGCATCACGTCGTCGGGACGCACGCGCCGGACAAGCCGCTCGGCGTCCTCACGGAGGACGTCACCGACGGGACGATGCAGGGTTCCTGATCCACAGTGCGGACACCGACCGGGGATGAGTGCGGAACGACGATGACGGGGCAGGACAGGGGCGTCCGCCCGCTGCGGCGCGACGCGGTGCGCAACCAGCGGCAGATCGTGGACGCCGCCCGGCAGGTCGTCTCCGAGGCCGGCACCGATGCCAGCATGGAGCTGATCGCTTCACGGGCCGGTGTCGGCGTCGGCACCGTCTACCGCCACTTCCCCGGCAAGCAAGCCCTCGTGGACGAACTGATCCGGCTCATCCACGACGAACACATCGACGCGGCCCGGCGTGCGCTCGCCCGGGGCGACGGCACCGGACTGGAGGAGTTCCTCCGGGCGCTGGGCGGTTCCCTCAGCGAGCACCGAGGGTATGGCAACCAGCTCATCAGCCGTACCAGCGCCAGTCATGCGGACCGGTTGCGCGAGCTGGTAGCCGAACTGCTGGCGCAGGCACAGGAACACCGGCGGGTCCGCCCGGACATCACACTCGGGGACGTCATGACGACGGTGTGGGCGATCCGCGGCATCATCACCACCAGCGGCTCGGCGGCTCCCCACGCATGGGCACGGCACCTGGACATCCAGCTGGCGGGCATGCGCTCCACGACCCGCCCCAGCGACCGGCCCGAGGTCACCGTCCAGGAGCTCATGCGGATCAGCGGGGCCAACCGCGATCCCGACACGTAGACATCGGGCCGTCCTTGACCAGCGGGGGCTGTCCGGTCGGCGTGTGTGGTGTCCACGTGTGGGCCGGTCACGAGGCAGGCACACGGTTGTCTTGCGACGCCTCCGCCGGAGTGAGTGTCGCGCGATGTTGTCGGCCGTAACACCAATGTCGTCACATGTGGTTTACAGTCTTGCAGCCGTCCCCACAGGTATCGCGCCCGTGCAAGCCGCGGCGCCGCCCGCGAGGCCGGCGGGTGTGATGGCGGCCGGCGAGGGGGGATGTGGCGGTGGTGATGGCGGGAGCCCTGGGGAACGGTCGTCGGCTTCCGGCGCTGTCCGCGCCGCGGTTCGTGGGCCGGGACGGCGAGCTCGACGCGCTCGGGTCGGCGCTCGCGGGCGACCCCGCCGTCGTCCTGATCGAGGGTGAGGCGGGCATCGGCAAGACCCGGCTGCTGCGGGAGTTCCTCGCGTCCGAGGCGCAGCGGGGCCGGCACGCCCTCGTCGGTGCCTGTCTGGAGCTGCGGGTGCCGTACACGCTCGGCGCGGTGGTCGACGCGGTGCGCGAGGGCATCGACGACATCGGGCGGTTGCGGCTGAGCGGGCTCGCGGGGGCGCTCAGGCCGCTGTTTCCCGAGTGGTCCGACGTTCTGCCCCCTGCCCCGGAGCCGTTGGACGATGCCACCGCCGCCCGGCACCGGTTGTTCCGGGCGTTCGTCGAGGTCCTCGACCGGCTCGACGTCGCGGTCCTGGCGCTGGAGGACGTCCACTGGGCCGACGAGGCCACTCTCGAGTTCCTGCTGTTCCTGGTCTCGCGCCGGCCGCAACCGGTCGGTGTGGTGCTGACCTACCGGCGCGACGAAGTGCCCTCGTCGTCGCTGCTGTTGCGGCTGTCCTCGCGGCTGTCCCCCGATTCCCGCCTGGTGCGGCTGACGCCGCGGCCGCTGGACGTCGAGGAGACCGCCTCGTTCGTCTCGTCGATGCTGGCCGGCGGGCATGTGTCCACCGAGTTCGCGGCCTTCGTGCACGCGCGCACCGAGGGTGTCCCCCTGGCGGTGGAGGAGTCGGTGCGGCTGATGCACGACCGGGCGGACCTGATCCACCGGGGCGGCGGCTGGGCGCGGCGTCGGCTGGACCGCATCGAGGTGCCGCCGACCATCCGCGACGCCATGCTGGAGCGCGTCCAGCGGCTCGGCCCGGACACCCGTGCCGTGCTGCACGCGGCGGCGGTGCTCTCCGGCCCGGCCGATCCCGCGACGCTGCTCGCGGTGACCGGTCTGCCGCAGGAGCGGTTCGCGGCGCAGTCGGCCGACGCGCTCGGCAGTGGGCTGCTGCGCGAGGAGGGCCGGTCCGGGCAGTGGTCGTTCCGGCATCCGCTGGCGTGTTACGCGGTGTACGACGTCATTCCGGCCGTGGACCGGCGCGCCCTGCACCTGCGGGCGGGCCGGGCGCTGGAGCGGTGGCCGGTGCCGCCCGTGGCGCAGTTGGCGCGGCACTTCCGGTTGGCGGGCGAGGTCGAGGCGGCCTGCCGGTACACGGAGGAAGCGGCGGATCTGAGCACCCAGTCCGGGGATGTGGCCACCGCGGCGCTGCTGATCCACAGTCTGGTCACCACCGTCGTACTGCCCGCCGGGGTGCTGGTGCGTCTGGTGACGAAGCTTCAGTTCCAGGCGCTGTCCGGCTCCGACCCGTATGCGCCGGTCGTCGGGGCGCTGCGTACGGCGCTTTGCGGTCAGGGCCTGACGCCGGTGGTGAAGGCGTCGGTCCGCTACCAGATCGGCCGGCTGCTGATGGCGGCGGGTGAGATCGAGGCGGGCCGGGGCGAGATCCTCACCGCGCTGCCCCATCTGCCGCCCGATTCGGCGGAGATGGCGCGCGGCCGCATCCTGCTGGCGCTGCCGCTGGGCGACGCGCGGCCGGTCGCGGAGCACCTGCGGTGGCTCCGGCAGGCGCCGCCGCTGCCGGAGTCGCTGCCTTCCCTGGACCGCCTGCACCTGGCCGCGGATCGCGCTTTCGCGCTGCTCACACTGGGCGAGGAGGCCGGGTGGGACGCGGCGCGCGAGATCCCGGACGAGGTCGTCGATCCGCGGGCGGCGTCCATCGTCACCGTCGGCCATTCGAACATCGGCGAGGAGGCGATGCGGTGGGGGCGGTACGCGGAGGCCAGGGCGCGGCTCGACCGGGCCGGGGCCCTCGCCGAGCACCACCACCTCCTGCACTATCTGGACAGCATCGCCTCCACACGGGCCCACCTCGACTGGTTCACCGGCGCCTGGCCGGGGCTGGCCGAGCGGACGGCGAGGCTCCTCGACGACCACGGCGGGGTCCGGCTGAAGGACCGGTGCGAGGCGGCGCTGGTGGCGGGCCTGTTGCAGGCCGCCACCGGAGACCGGGAGGCGGCCCGAGGGCGGCTGCGGTTCGCCGGCCGCGACGACCAGCAGCGCATCGAGGCCACGGCCGCGCTGGCCCGCCTGTGCCTGGACGACGGCGACGTCGAGGAGGCGGTCCGGCTGACCGACCGGTTCGCCGAGGTCACCCTCGGCAGTGGTACGTGGTCCCGGGGCGTGGAGTTCGCTCCCGTGCGCACCGCCGCGCTGGCCGCCGCCGGGCGGCTCGGGCCCGCCTCGGACGTCGTGAACGCCCTGCGGGAGGCGCTGGGCGACCGGGACGCGCCGGCTCCCCAGGCGTCCCTGGTGCTGTGCCGGGCGATCCTGGCGGAGGCCGAAGGACAACTCGGCGACGCCGCCGCGCTGTTCCACCGTGCGGCGGCGGCGTGGGAAGCGCTGCCGCGCCCGTACGACGCCCTCCTCGCCCGGGAGCGCTCGGCGCGGTGTCTCATCGCGGCCGGGCGGGACGAGGAGGGGCTGCCGGTGCTGTCGGAGGCCGCGCGGGCCCTGTCGGAGCTCGGCGCCCGCAACGACGCCGACCGGATCGGCCGCTTCCTCGCCGGGCGGGGGCGGAACGGCCTCGGGGTGCCGCGCGGCCGGGGGCGTCCGGGGTACGGCAATCAGCTCTCGCCGCGCGAGCTGGAAGTGGCCCGGCTGCTGGTCGCGGGGATGACGAACCGTCAGATCGCCGACGCGCTGACGGTGTCGGCGCAGACCGTGGCCAGCCAGGTGAAGTCGGCGATGCGCAAACTGGACGTGGCCTCGCGCACGGCACTCGCGGTCAGGGTCGTGGAGTCGGGCCTCGTCGGGGACCCGGCGCGGCAGCCGGTGAACGACGAGTGAATGGCGGCTGCCTCGCCGACGACGACGAAAAGGCGAGGGCCGAACGGCGGGATTAAATCCCGCATCTGACCGATCGTGCCGGTCGCCGGTGCGATCGCACACTCGTGCCATGCAGTCCGCTCAATTACCGACCCCCGACCCGAAGGACGACCGGCCCGGGTCGGACGCCCGTCCTCAGGACGCATCCGTACCGGCCGCGGAGGCGCCCGTCCCGGAGGGCAGCGCCGACGTCCGCGGAGGGACGATCAGCACCGACGAGGACACCGAGTACGAGCCGCTCTGACACGCACTCCTGTACCGCGCGGCTGCGAACCCCCTTTCACACACGCGTCCATGACGTGTGCCGCCGCACGCCCCGGCCCGCCCCGGCCGAGCGTCCTCACTCGCGCTCACATCCCGATCGCTGAGGCGCCGCAACGTCGCGGCCCTGACCCGTGTCCACGTTCCGCTCATTGCTCTCGAGGGAGATTCATCGATGAGGTCAAGCGCAAGAAGGGGCGTCGGCAGACGCTGGGGCGCGGTGACCGTCGGCCTGACCGCCTTCGGCATGCTCGTGCCGGCGACGACGGCCGACGCCACCGAACCGGCGCGGCAGACGCCGTCGTCCGGTGTCGCACCGGCGACCGCCCCGAAGGCGGCCGACGACGAGCTGGCGCGGGCCGTCTCCGCGGCCGGCGGGTCCGTGCCGGTCACGCTGGTCACCGGCGACACCCTGCGGGTGGGTGTCGACGACGCCGGTAGGCCGGTCGTCCGCGCGACCGACAGCGCACCCCGGGCCGACGGCCTGCCGGTCGTGTTCCACACCCTCACCCGCCAGGGCAGCGTGTACGTCGTGCCCGACGACGCGCTCGTCCTGGTCGGCCAGGGGCTGCTCGACTGGTCCCTCTTCGACCTGCGGGAGTTGGTGAGGCTCGCCGCGGCGGGCACGTCCGACAACGTGCCGGTGCTCGTCACCTACACCGGCGACTCGGAAGCCGCCAAGAAGCGGAAGGTCGACGGGGCGTCCGGCGGCCGGTCGCTGCCCAGCATCAACGGCCGCTCGCTGAAGATCGCCGATGACGGGCAGTGGTGGCAGGGGGTGCGGGGCAAGAGGGCCGCCACACCGGCCACCGCCCGGTCGTCCGGTTCCCTCGCCGGGGTCAGGAAGGTCTGGCTCAACGGCCTGTCCCACGTCGACCTGGAGCGGTCGGTGCCGCAGATCGGTGCGCCGATCGCCTGGGAGCGCGGCTACGACGGCACCGGGGTGACCGTGGCGGTGCTGGACACCGGTATCGACGCCACCCACCCCGACGTGTCCGCGGCGGTCGTCGGGAAGGCCGATTTCACGGGTACGTCCGCGGAGGCGAAGGACGGCCACGGGCACGGCACCCACGTGGCCTCCACGGTCCTGGGCAGGGCGCCGCCTCGAAAGGGCTGCGCAAGGGGGTGGCGCCCGGCGCCAAGCTGCTGGTGGGCAAGGTCTGCAACGACCAGGGCCAGTGTCCCGACGACGCGATCATCGCGGGCATGGACTGGGCCGCCCACTCGGGCGCCAAGGTCGTCAACCTGAGTCTGGGCGGTGACCCCACCGACGGCACCGACCCGACGAGCCAGGCGCTGAACGAACTCAGCCGCACCACGGGAACCCTGTTCGTGGTCGCCGCCGGCAACCACAGCTTCGGCACCCAGAAGGTCACCTCCCCCGGGTCCGCCGACGATGCCCTGACCGTGGCCGCCGTCGACGACAACGACGAGATGGCCACGTTCTCCAACACCGGACCGCGCTTCGGCGACGGCGCCGCCAAGCCCGACATCTCGGCACCGGGCGTCGACATCGTCGCGGCCCGCGCGGCGGGCACCTCGATGGGTACGCCGGTCGACCAGTACTACACGGCGTCCAGCGGCACTTCGATGGCCACGCCCCATGTGGCCGGGGCCGCGGCCATCGTCGCCCAGCAGCACCCGGAGATGAACGCCCAGCAGCTCAAGGCGCTGTTGATGGACACCGCCACCGACCTGGGGCACGACATGTACTCCCAGGGCACGGGTCTGGTGAACCTGGCGGCCGCCACCAACCCGAAGGTGTTGCCGAAGGGCACCCTCAACTTCGGCCGCCAGGCCTACCCGCAGTCGGCGCAGACCAAGAAGATCGTGTACACCAACCGCACCGACCAGCCGGTCACGCTGCACCTGTCGCTGGCGGCCGCCTTCGGCGACGGCAAGCCGGCCAAGGCGGGGCTGTTCACCCTCGGCGCCGACCAGATGGTCATCCCCGCGGGTGGGACCGCGGACGTACCGGTGACGGTCGACGGCAGCGTCCTCGGGGCCGACGACCCGCACGGGAGCTACACCGCCCTGCTGACCGCCCGTGACGACTCGGGCGGGATACACCTCGACTCCCGCATCCACGCCTTCCTGGAGGCCGAGAAGTTCCCGCTCACCCTCAAGGTCATCCCCCCGGACGGCGCCACCGACGTCCGCTACGGGACGGTCGGCTTCACCCCGGTCGACGACCAGGTGTACCTCCACCCGGGCCAGACCTACGTGCCCGGCGCGGACACCACGACCGCGCCCCTCTTCCGCGGCACCTACGCCGCTGACGTGGCGGTCAGCTGGCGCGACGCGGTCGGCGACGTCCAGCAGGCCACACCGATCGCGGCACAGGTGAGCCTCACCAAGGCCACCACGGTCACCCTGGACCTGCGCAAGGCCAAGCCGCTGACCGTGCAGTACCCGGAGCCCACCGAGACGTACACCATGTCGGACGCCGTCAACCGGGTCTCCAAGACCGGGGCGTGGACGACCGCCACGTCGGTCGCCTTCGACTACCGGGCCACCGAGGCGAACCGGTGGCTGCTGCCCACCGGCAAGGTGACCATGGGCACCCTCACCCACGACCTCTACCACTCCGGTACGACGCCCGTCGTCAGCCTGCGCGCCACCGGTGGCGGCGCCCCCTCCGCGCTGTCCGCCCGCTACGTGAGCCCGGACTCCGCGCTGTCCCAGACGCAGATGTGGTTGCGGGACGCCGGTTCCGGCGGTACCCAGGAGGCCTCGATCAAGGTCCCCCGGCTCCCGGTGAAGGGCGAACTGCCGGTGGCCTACGCCGGTTCCGGCACCTCAGCGGAACTCGCGGCCGCCGACGTCCGGGGCAAGCTCGTCCTGCTGACGCCCACCGACATCTGCCAGGGCACCTGCGACTACGCCAAGCTCCAGGGTGAGCGGGTGAGCGCGGCCGCTTCCGCGGGCGCCGTCGGCGTCCTCGTCGCGGCACCGGGCCTCACCTCGCTGGGCCGCTCCGCCGACGCCGACCAGTGCTGGGACGGGCCGCAGAGCTGCCCGGCGATCCAGCCGTACGCCGCGGTGCCCGTCCTGAGCCTGCCCTACGCCCAGGCGCAAGCCCTGATCGGGCGGATCAAGGCGCACGGCCCGAAGGTCCGGATCGCCCTCGGCGGCACCAGCGTGCCGCGGGTGTACGCCGCCACCTTCCACGAGGCCGGACAGACCGGCGCGACCACCTTCCGGCTCGGGACGAAGGACCTCGACCGGGTCGGCCTCTCCTTCCACTCGGCCCGGCCCGGTGAGGTGCACCAGCTGAACTGGACCCAGATCACCGAAGACGCCGCGGTCTCCTCACCGGTGCAGCTGCCCCGGCCCGCCACCCAGCGGACGATGACCGTCTTCGTCAACCGGGAGAAGAACGCCATCACCCGGTTCGCGGCCGGCTGGGCCGAGGTCGGGGCGGGCCGCCTCATCACGCACAGCCGCACCGAGATCGACGAGCTGGTCCTGACCGGCGGGGACGAGATCCACTTCAACGCGGGGCCGTCCGTACCCGGAGCCGTACCCCCGGTGCGCACCGCGTCCGGCTTCTCCCTCCAGCGGGGGCCGTGCGCGGGCTGCCGGCAGGGCGACAGCTTCTACCCCACCCTCTACCTGACGAGTGCCGGCGGCGGCCGCCAGGCCCTGATCGGCATCGTCGACGACGAGACGCTCACGCACGACTTCACCGATCTGCCCTCGTGCAGCACAACGCCCTCACCCACCATCCCGAACCTGGACTCCGTCTGCGACTTCAGGCTCAAGGACGCCTCCGGCAAGGAGATCGAGCGCCAGACCGTGCACCTGCCCGACCAGAACCTGGACCCGATCCTCTGATGGCACCCGACACCGACAAGGAGACCGACACGATGCACCACATCCGCGTGCCCTCGGTGCGACGCCGCAGGGGTGTCCTCGTCCTGCTCGCAGCGGCGACCACCCTGCTGCTCTCCGGCTGCAAGGGCGGGGATCTCGTCTCGTACGAACTCCCCGCGCGGTCGGCCCGGTACACGTTCGAGACGGAGACCGACGGCGTCAGGACGGTGTGGCGGTACAGCTCCGCCAAGGCGACCGAGGACGACACCGCGACCCTGAGCCCGTGCATCGGCGAGCTGGTCGGCAGCAACCAGGCGACCTGCCGCCCCGAGCCGCTGATCTTCCTGCGCTACGACTTCGGCCTGGCCCTGGACAACACGGCCAGGGCCGGGGCGGCGCACGAGGTCACGGTCGTCGGCTACTACCAGGAACGCCTTTCCGCCCTCCCCGAGGTCACCTCCCTGAAGGCGGAGACCACGTTCGACGGGGGCAGCACCTGGCACCCGGCCCCCAGCAAGGCGACCGGCAGGAACACCTTCACCACGACCATCAAAAACCCGCGGCGCGACCAGGCCCCCAAGGGGGTCGGACTGAGGATCAGCGCAACCGACAGCCAGGGCAACACCGTCACGCAGACGATTCCCCAGGCGTACAGCCTGCGCTGACCGCAGCAGGCCCGCACGTCCGGCGGGGCCGGGTGAGACCACGTCTCATCCGGCCTCGCCGTGCCGCATGTGCCGACCGGCGGACCGGCGGACCGGAAGTCGCTCACCGCCACCAGGTGTGCCCGTGAACCCGCGGCCCCACCGGTCCCGTGTACACACTGGCCCAGCGACACGACGGCCTTCCGTCGTGCCCCGAGGGGCCGTCTCTGTTCCACCTCCGACCGGAAGGACCCTCCGTGTCTGTTCGTTCCCTCATGGCAGTGGCCTGTGGTGCCGCCGCGGCCCTGGCTCTGGGTGTCTCCCCCGCATCGGCCGCGCCCGCCGCGCCCGCCGCGAGCTGTGACGGCGCCCTCGTGCTCTGGGACAACGTCAGCTACAACGGCACCCACATCTGCTTCAGTTCGTGGGAATCGGAGAGCGACCTGGGCAAGATCGCGGCACTTCCCAGCGGCAGCATGCAGGACAAGACCTCGTCCGTGCAGAACTACACCGACTCGGCCTTCTGCCTGTACGTCGACAACAACTACTCGGGTGACCGGTTCACCATCGCCGCGCACACCTCGATCGTCGACATGCGCAACCCGAACCCGTACTGGAACGACAAGATCAGCTCCCTGCGTCCCGGCAGCTGCTGAGACGCCGCCACACCCGGACAGGAATCGCACACGTATGTCTTCAGGTTCGCCTGGGCACCCCCAAGGAGCAGGGCCCGTGAGTTCAGTGTCGCCGACGGTCCCCCGACCGGGTCGTACCCGGGCGTTCCTGCGGCTGGTGATGATCGAGCACTCGGTCTTCGCCCTGCCCTTCGCCTACGTCGCGACGCTGACGGCGATGGAGGAACGGGACGGCCGAGTCGACTGGACCACGCTGTTGCTGGTCACCGTCTGCATGGTGGGGCTGCGCACCTTCGCGATGGCCGCGAACCGGATCATCGACCGGGAGATCGACGCCCGTAACCCGCGCACGGCCGGACGTGAGCTGGTCACCGGCGCGATGTCCGTGCGGCACGCGTGGACGGGCGCGTGGATCGCCGTGGTCGTGTTCCTCGGTGCCGCCGCCTTGCTCAACCCGCTGTGTCTGGCGCTGGCGCCCCTCGCTGTCGTGCCGATGGTGGTCTACCCCTACGCCAAGCGGTTCACCGACTTCCCCCAGGCGTTCCTGGGACTGGCACAGACCATGGGCCCGGTGGGTGCCTGGCTGGCGGTGACCGGACACTGGTCCTGGACGGCCGTGATCCTGGGGCTCGCGGTGGGCATCTGGATCGGCGGGTTCGATCTCCTCTACGCCTGCCAGGACGTCGAGGTCGACCGCCGGATCGGTGTCAGGTCCGTTCCCGCGCGGTTCGGTGTCCCGGCCGCCGTTCACGGTGCGCGCGTCTGCCACACCGTGACGACCGCGTTGTTCGTCTGGTTCGGCCTCACCAGTCATGCCGGGGTCTTCTTCTGGCTGGGTGTGGTGATCGTCGCCGGGGCCTTCTGCTACGAGCACACCCTTGTGCGTCCGCACGACCTGTCCCGTCTGAACCGCGCTTTCGCGCAGGTCAACGGATTCATCGGCATCGCCCTTTTCGTCTGCGCCCTGCTGGATCTGCTGGTGCGGGGAATGTCCCTGCGCTGACACGGGGCGCTGAACCTGCGGTGACGCGGGATGCGTTCAAGGGACAGCGAGTCATGATCGCTCATTGTCCGATGCCGAAATCGAGCGATCGAAAAGGCTGACGGAAAGGCACACCCGGTGATTCTGAAGCGCATCACTCGGACGGCAGCGGTGTTGGCGGCGACGGTGGGGCTGGGGGTGGGCCTCGCGGCTCCCGCGTCCGCTTCGGCCGCCAGTCCGACCGCCGCTCTCGCCACGACGTGGTGGGACGGAGCGGAATTCCAGGCTCAGGTGGACAACCGTCCGGGCAACGGGTCGGAAAGCTGGCTCTGGCTCGCGGACTATCGTCACCGCGATGGACTGGGAGCCATAGCCCACGTCAAGTACTACGGGGACAACACCTCTTATGGGTGGGGTCCGCCGGAGGACGGTACCTCCGAAGTGGGCCTGTCCCGTGACGTCTCTCAGTTCCCAGTGTGCGAATTCGGCAACCAGACGTACCACAACTGCAGTTCCTGGATCAGCCTCAGTCGCTGACCTTCCCGCCGGTGCAACGAGACCGGCCGTCAAGGCCGTTGTGCCTGGAACGTCGTCCAGATCCGTTCCAGGTGCTCCGGCAGGACGACGTCGTGGTGTCCGCAGTCCAGCCTGCGTTCCTCGATGTGCCCGGTGATGGTCGGCGCCCAGTCCTCGACCGGGTCGACGTGCGCCGGTTTGTCGGCGGTCGCCACCACCAGGTACGCGTCGCCGTCGTATCGCCGGGGTGTGTGGGTGAGGTACAGATGGCCGTTGTTGAGGATGATGCGCCGGGCCGTGGCGAACTCCTCGTCGGTCAGTTGCACCGGGTTGGCGCGGATGTAGTCGTCCAGGTTCTCCAGGCGGAATCCGTTTCCCGCGGGGTCGCGTGACGGTTCGTCAGGGAGCGGGGCGGCGGGGTTCGTCGCCGTGTGCGGTCCGGCTGGTGGTCGGTTCTGCTGTTCCGTCTCCAGGGAGGGGAAGGAGTCGAGCAGGATGAGAGACGCGGTGTGTTCACCGGCCTCCTGGAGCTGTACCGCGATCTCCTGGGCGATGACGCCGCCGAGGGACCAGCCCAGGAGGTGGTAGGGGCCGGACGGCTGGATCCTGCGCATCTCCCGGAGGTACTGGGCGGCCATCTCCCGCAGGGAACCGGGCAGCGGGGCGCTGTCGTGGAAGCCGCGGGCCCGGAGTCCGTAGATGGGTGTGGTGGTGGGGACGTGCCGGGTGAGCGGCGCGTAGGCCCAGCTCAGTCCGGTCAGCGGGTGGACGCAGAACAGAGGGCTGTCCGTTCCCGCGGCGCGGATGGGGAGCACGGTGCGGAAGGCTTCCCACTGGGTGGACGGCCCCAGCCGGGGGGCGAGTTCAGCGACGGTGGGCGCCGCGAACAGGGCACGGAAGGGCACGTCGACGTGCAGCCTCTTGCGGATCTCGGTGACCAGCCGGGCCACGAGCAGTGAGTGTCCGCCCAGGGCGAAGAACGAGTCGTGGATGCCTGCCCGGGGGATGCCGAGGACGTCGGCGAACAGTTCGCAGAGGATCTCCTCGCGCGCGGTGCGCGGCTCGCCCGACGGGGTCCTGGGAGCAGGGCCGACGGACGGGAGTGCGTCCCGGTCGACCTTGCCGTTGGCCGTCAGGGGCAGCGCGTCCAGGACCGTGAGGGTCGCGGGGAGCAGGTGGGCGGGCAGCAGGGCGGCCAGTTCCTCGCGGACACGTGCCTCCGCGATGTCGACGCCCGGCGCGCCGACCACGTAGGCGGCGAGCAGGCGTCCTGCGGGGCCGTCCTCCCGCACGGTGACGGCGGCCTGGCGCACGCAGGTCAGGGAGAGCAGCGCGCTCTCGATCTCGCCGGGCTCGACGCGGTAGCCGCGGATCTTGACCTGCCGGTCCGTTCGTCCCAGGAACTCCAGCCGGTCGTTGCGGTCCCAGCGGGACAGGTCGCCCGTACGGTACATCCGCTCGCCGGGCCGGCCGTACGGGTCGGCGACGAATCTCTCTGCCGTCAGTCCAGGGCGGCTGAGGTAGCCGCGGGCCAGTCCCGGCCCCGACAGGTAGAGCTCGCCGGCCACACCGGGCGGGCAGAGCTCCAGACGCGCGTCGAGCACGTAGGCCCGGGGCCCCGGCAGGGGACGGCCGATCGGAACGCGGGGAAGGCGCCTTCCTCGGCAGGGGTTCCGCGGGTCAGGGCGGTGTAGATCTGCGCACAGCGCGCCACCATCAGCGAGCCGCTGTAGCCGTCACCGATGATGTGGTGCACGCGCTGGTACCAGAGGGAGCGGCTGTCCCCCACGACGAGAAGCGCCTGCGTGAACAGGGGACCCTTCAGCAGATCGACCGGACGCCGCACGTCGTCCCGCATCCACGCCTCCGCCGCGGCCTGCGGCTCCGCCTCGCCGCGCAGGTCCACGAGGACGGGGCGCCACTGCGGGTCCGGGGCGAAGCGCTGGGTGACCGAACCGTCGTCGGCGATCTCGAAGCGCACCTGGGCCAGGTCGGCCTCTTCGACCAGCCGGCACAGCGCGGACAGGAACGTGTCGACGTCCAGCGGCCCCCGGAACTCCACGTACTCGGCGATGTTGTAGGCGGCGCTGTGCGGTTCGAGCAGCTGGGCGTTCCATATGCCGAGCTGTCCGGCGGTCAACGGCCACCTGTCACCCGCGTACTCGACCATGCGGCTCAGTCACCGTCCACGGCGTCGGCCAGGCTCTTGGGCCGCAGATCGGACCACGTGCGCTCGACGTGGTCCAGGCACTCCTGACGGGTGGCCTCGCCGAAGACGACGTCCCAGCCGGCGGGTACCGCGGCGAAGGCCGGCCACAGCGAATGCTGCCGTTCCGCGTTCACCAGCACCAGGAACCCGGCGCCCTCGTCCTCGAACGGATTCGTCACCGTCAGCGCCTCCACCTGGCCGTACGTGTCGACGCATGCGTCATCCGCATATCTGTCATCTGGGCATAAAGAAGCATACATGTTGACCCGGACATGTTCGTCGGCGCCCACATACGTATGCAAGCGCAGCCCGCCTGGTCGCGCTGTGACGCTCTGGCCCTCACAGCATGTGTGAACACGTTGTATGGTTTGGGCACCGAGAAACCCACTCCTCGAAGGCGGCACAGGTATGACGCTGACAACCACCCCGTTCGGGCCCCGCGCCACCGCGGCGGACATACTCGACGGAGTCGATCTGAGCGGACGGCGCGTGATCGTCACCGGCGGAGCCTCCGGCCTCGGTGTCGAGACCGTACGCGCGCTCGCCGGCGCGGGTGCCCAGGTCACGGTCGCCACTCGCGACCCCGGCGCCGCCGCGCCGCTGGTGCAGGAGCTGCCGGGCGTACGGGCCGTGGCACTCGACCTGTCCGACCTGGACTCCGTCCGCGCCTTCTGCGCCGACTGGCGCGGGCCGCTCGACGCGCTCGTCGCCAACGCCGGCGTGATGATGCTCCCGACCCGGCAGGTCAACGCGCAGGGCTGGGAGATGCAGCTCGCCACCAACCACCTCGGCCACTTCGCCCTCGCCGTCGGTCTGCGTCCCGCGCTCCAGGCGGCCGACGCACCCCGCGTCACCGTCGTGAGCTCCGGTGCCCAGCTGCGGGCCGGGTTCGACTTCGACGACCCGCAGTTCGAGCGCCGCCCCTACGACCCCTTCCTCGCCTACGCCCAGTCCAAGACGGCCGACGTACTGCTCGCCGTCGGCATCAGCCAGCGTTGGGCCGACCACGGCATCGCCGCCAACGCCTGTGCGCCCGGTTGGATCCACACCAACCTCACGCGCCACCTCGATCCGGCGACCATGCGGGCTTTCGGCGCCATGGACGCCGACGGCAACCTGCTCACCCCCGCCCACTACAAGACCCCGGCCCAGGGCGCGGCCACCACGGTGCTGCTGGCCGCGTCCCCGCTGCTCGACGGTGTCAGCGGACGTTACTTCGAGGACAACCAGGAGTCCGAGGTCGTCGACGGAGGCCCCGACGTCATGGCCGGTGTGGCCAAGTGGTCGATGGACCCGGCCGCCGCCGACCGCCTGTGGGACCTCGCACTGTCCGTCGTCGGCTGAGCCCGCGCCCCTGCCCCTCTGCCTCCCGACATGCGAGAGAACGACATGAACGACGGCCCACAGGCACCCCACTTGCTCCTCGTGCACGGGGCATGGCACCGGTCATGGTGCTGGCGCGACCTCCAGGACCTCCTCACGGAACGCGGCTGGACCAGCCACACCGTCGACCTGCCGAGCGTCGTGGCCGAGGACGCGCACGGCAGGCTCCCCGGGCTGATGGACGACGCCCGAGCGGTCCGCGAGGCGATCGACGCCGTCGAGGCACCCCTCGTGGTCGTCGCACACTCCTACGGCGGCGCCCCGGTGACCCAGGCGGCCGTCGGCGCGGCCAACGTGTCCCACCTCGTGTACGTGTCCGCCTTCGCCCTCGACGTCGGAGAGAGCCTGATGACGTGCTTCGGCGGCGAACAGCCGGACCTCACCACGGTGGAGGGCGTCATCCCCGTCCGGGAGAACCCGGGAACGACGCTCTACAACGACGTACCCGACGACAAGAGGGACGCCGCGCTGGCCCGCCTGCTGCCCCAGAGCGCGCTCTCCTTCGCCGAGCCGGTGAGCCGGGCCGCATGGCACACCGTCCCCTCCAGCTACGTCCTCTGCGACGACGACCAGAGCCTGCCTCCGTCCTACCAGGAGCCGTTCGCCCGGCGGACCGGCGCCGCGTACCGCCTGCCGAGCGGCCACACCCCGTTGCTCTCCATGCCGGACAAACTCGCCGACCTCCTCGAACAGATCGCCCGCGGCACCTCATGAGGCCTGCCACGCGACGCCAGACGAACCACCACGCCGCACGGTCCGCCGCGACCCGGGCGCAGGTGATGCGCGCCCTGGAGCGGCTCCTCGACTCCGGCGAGGCCTTCTCCGAGATCAGCGTGCAGCGGATCCTGGAGGAGGCGGGCGTGTCCCGGGCCACCTTCTACGCGCACTTCGACAGCAAGACGGACGTCCTGGTGCGGCTCACCGACGAACTGCGGGCAGCCCTGCTGGCGTTGGCCGAGCAGTGGGACCCGGGCGCGGAGGAGGACGGCGCCGAACGGTTCGCCCGCTTCTTCGCGGAGGTGATCACGATCCACCGCGCCCACCAGGGCGTGCTGACCGCGGTCCGTGAGGCGGCGGCCTACGACCCGGCGGTGAGCGACTTCTACACCGCCGACCTGGAGGGCTTCGACGAGGCCGTACGGCGCACGCTGCGCGCGGAGCAGGCCGCCGGCACCACCCCCGCCGACGTCGATGTCGTCGCCGCGAGCCGGGTCATCGTCTGGGGAGGCGCCCAGGCGATCGCCCACCACATCGCGGTCGACGACGGCAGCGGCGATGCCGCCCTCGCCCGTGAACTCGCCCGGATCTGGTGGCACGGCGCCTACCGCCGCCCGCCGCGGACCGCAGTTCTCCCGGACCCATGAGTGACCCGCTGCCCTCGGCGGAATCCGCCCGGGCCGCGCGGCAGGACGCCGAGGAGACATCTGCCGGGACACGGTAGGCGTCCGGCCGTCAGCCGACTTCGATGTGATCGAGTTCGGCGAAGAGCGAACCTTTGGACAGGGCGATGGTGTTCCAGCCGGTCTTCAGCGTGACGGTCCTGTCGGCCGATCGCCAGGTGCCCCAAGAGGTGTGCGGGTAGTGGACGGCGCCGGCATCGGTTCCGTTGACGGACAGGCGGTGCGTCGCCGCGGCGGGTGCGCCGGCGGTGTCCAGTGAGCCGTTCGCGAAGCGCACGGAGAGCCTGTGGGAGCCGGCGGAGGCGGCGAACACGCGGAACTCCACGCGGCTGTCGGGGTCGTCGATGTGGCCGACCGCTCTGCCGTCGGACGCCTCGGGAGCGTCGCGGACGGCCGCGCTGTGCAGGTGCGCGCTCTCTGCCTGGTAGAGCACCTTGCTGCCGCGTACCACCGGACAGCCGTCGGCCCAGCCCAGGTCAGCCATGTGCAGGGCGCGGCCTGCACCCTTCCAGCCGTGGAACACGATGCGGTCGCGCCCGTCAGGGCCAGTGACCACGTCCTGTCCTCCGGGGCCCCGTACGGCGCCGGAGAAACTGCTGGTCGTCATCAGGGGGCGGGGCGCCTTGGCGTAGGGGCCGGCCAGGCTGCGGGACACGGCGTAGCCGGTCGCGTAGGCGCTGCCGTCGTAGGCGTTGGCGGAGTAGAGGAGGACGTAGTGCCCGGCGCGCTTGACCAGCGTGGGGGCCTCCACCAGGTGGTTCTCCCAGGGCTGGTCCTGGCGGATCAGCCGGATCGGTTCCCCGGTGACACGGGTGCCGTCCCACGAGGTGGGCTGGAGGTGCAGCCAGGTGTCTTTGCCGAGGTGACAGCAGTTGCCGTCGTTCTTCCACAGGATGTAGCGCCGACCGCCCTCGGTGAAGGTGGAGGCGTCGATGGCGCCGCCCTCCTGTGCCGGGCAGATCAGTGGGACGTCGCCGACCGGCCGGAAGGGGCCGTCCGGCGAGGCCGAGCGGGCCACGCCGATGCATTGCCGGTCGCCGGCCCGGTCACGGGCGGTGTACTGCATCGTGAAGCCGCCGCCATGGTCGAAGACCTCCGGCGCCCACACGAGATCGGGCCGGGGCACGGCCCACGCGCCGAGGGTGGGCAGCACATCACTGTCGTCCAGGGTCCAGTGCCGCAGGTCGCGTGAGGTGGCGTGCTGGACATGGCGGCCGCCGCTGTTGGTGGCGTAGGCGTGAAAGACACCGCCGTCCCTGACGATGTCCGGGTCGGCGAAGTCATGGTCGAGCACGAGCGGGGGCGGGCGGTTCACGGCAGGCGCGGGGTGTGCCGGGGTGAGGCAGAAGGCGGCTGCCAGAAGAGCGAGCGTTCTCCTCCATCGGCGGATCAGATGTCGCACGGGCATATGGCCCTCCTGAGGGGTCACGGGCATGGGTGAGCGACGGAGCGCGGGCGGTGTGGGACGGAGGTTCTACGCCAGTTCCTGCTGGTTCTGCGCCAGTTCCTGCTGGTTCTACGCCAGTTCGATGCCGTCCAGTTCGGTGAAGAGGTCGCCCCTGGAGAAGCGGATCGTGTTGCGGCCCTCGCGGAGGACGACCGTCACCGGTTCGGTCTTCCGCCAGTTCTCCCAGCCGGTGTACGAGTAGTGGACGGGGTTCGCGACGACGCCGTTGACCGACAGGCTGTGCGAGGCGCATGACGGGCCGCCGGCGTCGTCCTGTGAGCCGTTGCTGTAGCGCACGCTCATGGCCCGGGGGCCCGCCGAGGCCGCGACGACGGTGAACTCGACGAAGCTGTCGCGGTAGTCCATACGGGCGATGGCCTTGCCGCTGCGCGCCCCGACGGCGTCGCGGATGGTCACCTGGTTGATCCGCGCCTTCTCGGCCTCGTGGAAGACAGCGCGCCGCTCGCCCGAGTCCTGACGCTGAGCTCCTTGCCCCGACGAGGCTCTGCTCGCGTCCGAGTTCATGGACTCGGCGGCGAACCGCACCCCGTACGCCACCAGACAGGCGCCGACCGCCACGGCACTGACCACCACGGCGACGGCCCGGAGCCGGGATCGGGGGTACCCGGCCGGCAACCTCAGGCGTTGCCGGAAGGCGACCGGCGCGGCGGCGGGCGAACCGTCCTCCGGCGCCGACGCGGGCGCCGGAGGGACCGCGGGACGCTCCGGCGACAGTGCGGACGCCGTCTCCCACAGGCTGCGGAACTCGCTCGGATCGCCGTTCAGGGCCCGGCAGATCTCGACGACCACCGCCCAGGGCACGACGGCGTCGCCGCGGAAGTAGCGCGACAGCGACGAATCGCTGACGGGAACCTGCTTCTCCAGCTCGCGCAACGTGCGCCCCGAGCGGTGCTGCAGAGCGCGCAGCGCCGCGCCGAGCTGTCGTTGCGCGGCGAGGCGGTCGCTGGGTCCGCTGTCCGTCATGGCGGACGACTCCTGAGGTTCGGCAACGAGGTGTCGTTGGCTGCTTCATGGTCCGGGACGGGCTGCCCCAGCAGGTCAGGACTGTATTTATGGCGACTTAAAAGGCGCAACGGACAGTGGGCGGCGGCCGGTTGCAGAGTCGATTCACCGGCCGCACGGTTCACCCGGATGGCCGCACTGGCCGTCAGTGGCCGGCCAGGTGGAGGCAGGCCGGGGTGCGCTCGGCCGGGGCGGGCCGAGCGCACCAGTGGTGACGGGTCAGTCGCCGTACTGGACGGGCCGGTAGGCCCGGTACTCGCTGCCCGCGTTCAGGCCGTAGGTCAGCGCCCGGTGGCTGGTGCCGGGGCCGCCGCGCTGCTCGTAGGCCAGGTAGGAGGTGTGGGCGGCGTCGGTCCAGCGTTCGAAGATGACGACGTGTCGGGTGTTGCTGTTGCCGATGGCGTCGATGACGAGGTCACCGGGCTGGAGTTCGCCCATCGAGAGGGGACGCGTGATGTTCCGGTTGGTCAGACCCACGGTGTTGGTGCCGGGCGCCGGCAGGCCGAGCGCCATGGAGGCGTAGCCGGAACAGTCCTGCCGGTAGCCGTCCCGCCAGTACGCGGACTGGCTGTAGGGGACGGGACGGCCGTTGTTGGCGGTGAGCCAGGTCGCGGCACGCTCCAAGGTGCGCTGCCGGGAGCCGGTCTCGGAGCCGCCGCCGGGAGGAGCGTCCTTGACGGGAACACCGGGAAGCCGGTCCTCGGGGATGTCCACGGCGACGACGGTCAGGAAGCCCGTGACGGGGGCGGTGATGTGGGCCATGAAGGTGGAGCAGGCGCTGCCCTCGCACACGCGGCGGCCGGTGTCGACCTGGTAGTCGGCCGTGATGCGGTCCTGACCCGCGGAGTTCTGGTTGATCATGCCGACGGAAGGCGAGTTGACGTCCGGCGTGGCGTGCACGACCCACCGGGTGCCCCAGGTGGGGAAGGAGGCGTCGGCCCGCAAGACGCTCGCCGGGGGCGCGGCTGCGGTGTTCGCCGTCGCGGCGTGGGCGGGGAGGGCCACGGTGAGGGCTGGGGCGGTCATGCAGGTGAGGGCGAGGGCGGGCAGGATCCTGCGCAGCTTGCCGGGTCGGTGGGACATGCTCGTTCTCCTTGTTCGAAGGGCTCGAGGGGCTCGAGAGGTTCGAGAGGTTCGAGAGGTTCGAGGGGGGATGGCCGTGTCAGAGGCCGGGGTTCGGCCCTCTACTGCCACTGCTGGTTGGCCGAGTTGGTGACGCACGGCAGGGCGACCAGGCGCCTGTTCTCGCCGGGGTCGGCGATGCACGCCCCGGTCTTGACGTTCTTGAACGCGATGCGGCTCTGGGTGAGCTTCTCGACCGTCCACTTCTGGTAGTCGAGGCCGTTGCAGGGCCAGGTGCGCAGGCCGGCCGGGCTGTCGTCCAGACACCGGCCCGTGGACATGTTCGACAGCTGCCGGGTGTCGTCGGTGTGCCGGGTCACCACCCACTTCTGGTGGTTGAGCCCGTTGCACTGCCAGCCCCGCAGACCGCCGCCGTCGCTGTCGTCCATGCACAGCCCCGTGTGCACGTTGCGGTACGTCTCCGCGCCGACCGCATGGGAGACGGGAGCAGAGGCGGCGGAGACGGGAGCGACGGGAGCCGCGCCCAGGACGGTCACAGCGGCTGCCGCGAGGGAGGGCAGGAGGATACGTACGGACGTCATGCGGAGGTCCCTTCGAGGGGGGTGCGAGGAGTCGGCCGATGCGGCCTTCAGAACCGACGTGCGCTCGCCGTCAGGGGCGAACAACGCGGTCGGTGAGAGGAGTTTGCGCAGCTCACAGCCGCTCCACAACCTGGTCCCGGCTGCTTCAGCCGTCTCGGGACAGGCGGGTTCGTGGCCTGCTGAAGCGTGCTTGTCCCGGGACGAGAAGCAGACGGCGCGACAGCGTTGCCGGGCCGCACGGGGGCCTCTCCCGTGTCGACGGTGTCGCCACGGAGCGGGGAATCCGACGGCACGGATGGTCAGTGGAGGTGGCGCACATGGTCATGCCCCGGCCGTATGACGAGCGCATGGTGGGGGCATGACCAGCAACAACTCCGCCGCCTTCGGTGGGCGTCTGCTCATCGGCGCCACCGGCTCGGCCGCAGTGGCCACGCTCCCGGCGTACATCAACGCGCTGCGTGCCACTTTCACGGGCAGCGTCACCGTCCTCATGACGCACACCGCTGCCACGTTCCTGCCGCCGCACACCGTCCGGTTGTTCGCCGACCGGGTGGTCACCGGCACCGCACCCGACGACTGGGCGCGGGAGAACCACGCGACCCTGGCGGCCGAGCACGACATGATGGCCGTTCTGCCGGCTACGGCCAACGTGCTCTCCGCTGTCGCCTCGGGCGCCGTCCCGAACATGCTGACGGCCACGATCACCGCCGCGGACTTCCCCGTCGTGTTCTTCCCGGTGATGAGCGACGAGATGTGGGTCAAGCCTGCCGTCCACCGCAACGTGGACCAACTCCGGCAGGACGGTTACCTGGTCGTCGACCCGCAGCAGGGCCGGCGCTACGACGTCGGTCTCGGGGAGTTCGTGACGGCGCCGATGCCGCCCGCCCCGCCCCGGTTCATCGAGTTGGTCGCGGACCTCATGCCGCGGCGCGGGCCCGTGCCGGTCTGAGCGCTACCGGTGCCGGCACTGGGCCCGGTACATGCCGGGCGTCATACCCGTCACCGACCTGAACGCCCGGTGCAGCTGAGCTTCGCCGCCGAACCCGCAGGCGCGGGCCAGGACCGTGAGGGTCTGGTCGGGGTCCGCTGCCATCAGGCGTTGCGCGTGTGCGACGCGCAGCCTGCGGATCAGCTGCGTCAGCGATTCACCGTCGTCGGCCAGGGCCCGGTACATCGTGCGCCGTGAGACGTGGCAGGCCGCGGCCACCGCGGCGGCGTCCAGGCCGGGGTCGGTGAGGTGGCGGCGGACGAAGCGGTGGACACGTTCCCGCGTCAACGCCGTCGACGTCGGGGGGCGTACGGTGCCGGCGGCCCAGGCCAGGGCCGTGTCCAGCAGGTCGACGGCGTGCGGCAGCAGGGCCGTCGCCGCCCCGGGGTCCGTGCCCGTGCCGTGCAGACGGCCGAGCCCGATGAGGAAGTCCGCGATCACTTTGCCGGGGCCGGCGGCGCTCAACTCCACCGCTGTCGCGCTGTTCAGGGAGCGGTGCGACAGCCGCGCCTTGGGCACCTTCACCACCAGTTGGGAGAAGCCGTCCGCGAAGTCCAGCGCGTAGGGGCGGGAGCTGTCGAGGAAGGCCATGCTGCCGGGGGCGAGCACCGCCACCTGCCGGTCCTGTTCGATTCTGGCCCGGCCGTGCAGCTGGATGTTGGCGAGGAGGACGTCCTGGTCGTCCCGTGCGATGAGCCGCCGAGTCCTGGCCACCTGCTGGGGGCCCGCGGTCAGCGAGGTCAGGGCGACTCCGTCCAGGACGGAGGTCTCGATGCGGCCCTCGAAGACCGCGTCGGGCCCGGGGCGTACCGCGACTCCGACAAACGTGTCACAGACGACGTCGGCCCAGTAGCTGAGGGCGTCGGAGGCCTCGACCTCGGTGCTGGACCACCGCATGTGTGCGCGCTCGCTCATGCGGCCATCATGCCGGGGCCGGATCGATGCGGATCGTCGCGGCCCGGGCCTGCGGGTTCGCGACGAGGGCGGCCGCGACCGCGCCGTACTTGCCGCGGAAGGCGGCGTCGAGGCCGGCGGGGAGTACGAGGCCGTCGGTCGTGAGCACCACGTCGCGGCGTACGGTGCCCAGTCGGATCGTTCCGTGGCCGTGGTCGTGCGCCGCCCGGTACCAGCGGGAGCGGTCGCCGCGGTAGGCGCGCACGTAGAGCTCGCCATCGACGACGGCCATGCCGATCTCCACGCCGGGGTGGTCGGTGTCTCCGGCGGTCAGGACGAGGGAGTAGGTCTCGCGGAACAGGGACTGCTCCTCGGGGGTCCAGGCGGTCATCGGTGTACCTCGGTGGGGGATGCCTGCGCACTCCTGCGGGGCCGGGCGGGAGGCGGGTGTGGGTTCCATGGTTCTCAGTGTGCTGCGGCCGTGGCCGGGCCGGCGCAGGTGTGAGGGGGCAGGTTCTTTCCCAGGCAGAAACCCGCCTCTCCCGCGGACGGGACGGGCGGCGGATGGTGGATGTGTGCCCGGTGAGGACCGGGCGCTCCCACCTCGTTCGTCACCGACTCCCCAGGAGTGTTTTCCATGGCCAGGACCCGTGTCCGTTTCGACAGTGCCGGTATCGAGATCGCCGCCCACCTCTACCTGCCCGACACCGAGGCCCCCGGCCCGCGTCCGGCGCTGGTGGTCGGCCACCCGGGCACCGGGGTGAAGGAGCAGACCTCCGGCACCTACGCGCAGCTGCTGGCGGAGCGCGGCTTCGTCACCCTCGCCTTCGACGCCGCCCACCAGGGCGAGTCCGGCGGGCTGCCGCGCGGTCTGGAGGACCCCGCCCAGCGCATCGAGGACTTCAAGGCCGCCGTGTCCTACCTGACCACCCGCGAGGAGGTCGACGCCGAGCGGATCGGGTTGCTGGGCATCTGCGCCTCCGGCGGCTACTCGCTGGCCGCCACCGGCGGCGACCACCGCGTCAAGGCCGTGGCGGCCGTGAGCACCGCCGAACCGGCCCGCCAGTTCCGCTTCGGTGCCGATGGCTCCCAGGACCCGGCCGTCTTCCAGGCCCTCCTGGACGCCGCCGCGACCGCCCGCACCCGCGCCGCCCGTGGCGAGGACCCCGGCGTGCTGACGATGTTCCCCGACACCGCCGAGGAAGCGGGCGCCCTGGGCGGCGAACACGGCGTCGAGGGCTGGGAGTACTACTGCGGCGCGCGCGGCTAC
>NZ_QFRX01000001.1:3969945-4054804 GCF_003143935.1 Streptomyces sp. Act143
CCTCACCTGGGACAGCGTCGACAAGATGGCCGCCAGCGACGTCTTCCGTGCCGTGCCCCTCATCGGCCCCCGCCCGGTCCTGCAGATCATCGGCGAACGCGCGGTGACCGCCTGGATGGCCACCGACGCCCACCAGGCCGCCACCGGCCCCAAGGAACTCCACCGCATCCCCGGAGCCAGCCACGTCGACCTCTACGACAAGCGCGAGTACATCGACCCCGCCGTCGACAAGCTCGCCGACTTCTTCACCACCCACCTGGCCAAGTGACCCACGGCGCGGCGCCCGGCTCACCACGGGCCGGGCGTGCCGTGCTGTGCTGTCCTAGCGGTCAGGTGCCTCGGCAGGTGTCGGCATGTGGTCACCGTGCCGCCGGGCCAGTCCTTTGACTGACGATCTGCCGCACTGTGCGCAGTTCATGATGTTCCGAGGCTTTCTGAACGGTGTCGCACATGTGTCGCGCACCGTCACTTGACCGATGTGTTTCCTCCGCTCGCGCAGCGATCGTGGATCCGGCGCGCACACGTGGCTCGCCGCTTTCCCCGTTCGCGACCTCGAAGGAGGGCTGCCGTGACCGCCCCCGCCGCTGACCACCCCGGCACCACCACCCCGCTGGCGGAACGCATCGCCCGCTGGGTCACGGCCCTGCGCTATGAAGACATCCCCCCGGAGGTGCGGGACTTCACCAAGCTTCTCGTCCTCGACCAGATCGGCTGTGAACTGGCCGGTGCCGTCCTGCCCAACATCCAGCCGGTCCTGCGGCTGGCGGAGCGGCAGCCGGGAGCGGCCCAGGCGACCCTGGCCCACTCCGGCCGGGCATCCACCGTCTCACAGGCCGCCTGGGTGAACGGCACCCTGGGGCACAGCGGTGAGTGCGACGACGCCCATCCGCTGGCGTGGCACGTCACGTCCGTCGTCGTACCCGCCGCCCTCGCCCTCGCGGAGCGCGAGGGGGCGTCCGGACGTGACCTGATCACCGCCGTCGTCGCGGGCGTGCAGACGATGGCGCTGCTCGGCTCCGCCGGCACTCCGCCGATGCTGGCGACGGGCTGGCACGGCGCGAAAGTGCTGGGCGTGCACGGCGCGGCAGCGGCGGCCGGGGTGATCCTCGGCCTCACTCCGGAACAACAGACCAACGCCTTCGGCATCGCGGGCGGCGACTCGGGGGGCACGGTCGAGTACGACGAGCACGGGGGCGAGGTGAAGCGGATGTACCCGGGGTCGGCCGCCCGCGCGGGCGTGGAGGCCGCCCAACTGGCGCAGCTCGGCTTCACCGGCCCGCCCACCATATTCGACGGCAGGAAGGGGCTGCTGAACCTCTTCGCCGGCGGCGGGAACATCGCGGCGCTGGAGGCGCAGTGGGACCGCTGGCTCATCCTCGAAACGATCATTCGTTTCTTCCCCGGTGTCGCCACCAACCACACCCCGCTGGACGTCATCGGAAAGCTGCGCAAGCAGTACGGCGTCAAACCGGCCGACGTCGCCCGGATCCGGGTCGGCCTGGTCGACTTCGCCGTCGGGCACGGGGCCAGCATCACGCGGCCCACCGACGCCATCACTGCCCAGTTCAGCCTCGCGTTCAGCATCGGCCTGCAGTTCGTCACCGGCGCCAATGCCCCTGCCGACTACTTCGATCCCGCTCGCTGGACCGACCCGGACGTCCTCGGCATCGGTGATCTCGTCGAGGCGTACGCGATGCCGATCCCCGAGGGCGACCCGGTCTTCAGCACCCGGGTGGACATCGAACTGCACGACGGCACCGTTCTCAGCGCCTACCAAGCCGGCTTTCCCGGGCACTCCAGCCGTCCCGCCACCCGGGAGGACATCGAGCGCAAGTTCCGGACCGCTGTCGCCGGAGTCGTCCCCGCCGAGCGCGCCGCCGCGCTCCTGACGGCCGTGGCCGCTCTGGAGGAGCATGACACCGTTCGCGCGGTGACGAGGCACTACGGCATCGAGGGATAGCCATTCGGTACGCCGGTGAGCCGTCCCACGGCGGCGGCCGTGAAGACCGCTTTCTGCTCGTGCCGGCAGACGACGACCTGCGGTCCCGTGTCGGCCAGCGCGTCGTACACGGTGTCGATCTTCGCGCCGGGGACGCCGAACACGTACGGCGCGTCGTTGGGCCGGAGGCCCTCCGCCATCCGCTGGGCGGACCTGACCGGTTCGACGGGGGTCTCGGCAGGGCCGTGGGCGGGCGGTAGGGGGCGGCCCCGCGGTCTGCCCTCAGGGGCACACCTGCGCCGGGCACTGCCGCAACGAGACACATGTGATGTACGGACACCTCGTGCGGGTATGACACGGACGTAGGGCCGTCTCTACACGTCCCGATGGCAAACGTGGGGGCTGGTCCATCGCGCGGGTCGGGGTGATCGAGAAACATACGGACTGACGCCTGTCGCAGTTGGCGTTTTCCTCCGCATCACCTGCCGGCCACGATCGCGGGGCGTCTGACCAGCGGCGTCGGGATCGGGCTGGGAGAGGGCGAGCCGAAGACCCACCGTGAGGAGGCCGTCGGGGCGTTGCTCGGGTACGTCACGGGCCTCGGGGTCGGGGCCGCCTACGGGATGCTCTGCCGCCGCGCCGCGCTGCCGGTGTGGGCCGCCGGGACGCTGCTCGGCGCCGCGGCCATGGTGGGCAGCGACGTACCGGCCACCGCGTTGAAGGTGACCGACCCGAGGACCTGGGGCCCCTCGTCGTGGGTGTCGGACATCGTGCCGCACCTGGCGTACGGCTTCGTGGGGGCGAGTGTGTACCGCGCGCTGCGCTGATCGGGAAGTGTGTGTGACCGCGGGCGCTCAGGGGGAGAGACCTTCGCGGTGGGGTCGTGCTCCGTCCAGCAGGTCGAGCTGAAGGTTCACCGCGGCGGTGGTGCGGGCAACGTCGCCCGTGGCCAGCAGATCGAGCAGCGCGCCCCGCAGCACGGCCAGGACCAGGGTGCACTCCGCCTCCGCGGCCTTTGTCCCGTGCTGCTCGGCGGGGCGGCCCGCCGCGAGGAGTTCGAGCCAGTCATTGACCGTCTCGCGGGCGAAGCCGCCCCAGGGGCCGTCCGGCTCCATGATGGACCGGGCGTAGCTCTCGACCCACAACGCCACCAGGCCCCGGCGGGCGTCGTCGGAGAGCCAACGCCACAGACGGCGGGCGACCGAGGTGGTTCCCTCGTCCGCTGCGCGCAGGTCGGCCAGCACCTCGATCTGGTCGAGTTCGTCCGCTCGGGCGCGCGCGAGCAGGGCACGGATGAGTCCGTCCTTGCTGCCGAACAGGTACAGCAGCACACGTGGGCTGGAGCCGATCGCTTCGGCCAGCGGGCGCAGGGACAGTTCGCTGATTCCGCTGTGCAAGGCATATACGTATGCCGCCTCGAGGAGTTCCTTCTGGCGGGGAGAGTTGCGCTGAGGTGTGGTCACCGGGATACCATAGGTGAAACAGTCGTTTCAGTCACACCTATCGGTACTCGGCTCCAGCCGGCGACGCCCGGAGCTCGACGGTGTTGGCTCTCGCCGCGGCGGCCCTGCCGCGCTCGTAACGTTCTGCTGGAATCGCCCATCGCGGAGCCGGGCCATGTCCTGTGCCCGCGGTGGTTACAGAAAGACGATCACGATGACCACAGAAGCGATATCTCACCTCCTGGACGTGCCGGTGCGGGCCTCGCTCACGGGGGATCATGCTCGCTTCGGAGTCCGACGCGGCCGTGTGCTGCGATACAAACCTGGCCTCGCCACGTTTGCCGCGCTGCCGGACGACCCGGAGCCCCAGGACTGGCACGACGCCGCCGCGCTCGCAGGGCCGGGGCAGGTGCTGTACCTCGTGGGCCAGGACCCGGAGCTTCCTCCCGGCTGGACCGGGGTCTCGCACAGCCGGGGTGTGCAACTCGTCGCGGACCGCCCGGTGGCCCGGTACGACGAGGAGGTGCGGGTGCTGGGGTTCCAGGACGCGCTGGAGATCCTCGCCCTGGTCGAGGAGACGAAACCGGGCCCGTTCCTGCCCCGCAGTCTGCAGTACGCGCGGTACTTCGGGTTCCGTGTGCACGGGGAGCTGGTGGCCGTGGCCGGTCTGCGGATGCGCCCGGAGGGGTTCGCCGAGGTGAGCACGGTCTGCACGCTCCCCGAGTACCGGGGCAGGGGCCTGGCCCGGCGCCTGGTGATGCATCTGTGCCGGCTCGTCGCCCAGCAGGGCGCCACCCCGTTCCTGCACGCCAAGGCGGATCAGGAGGCGGTGCTGCGGTTGTACGGCTCGCTGGGTTTCGAGCACCGCGCCGATCTCGTCTTCCGTCAGATAGCGGCCCCGCGGGAGCTGTCCGCGTACCCCCTCGGCGGCGGGGAAGCGAGCTGAGGACCGGAAGCTGGGTGCCCGGGGCTCAGGGCCGCGTCCCGACGGCCGGACAGGGTCCGGCCGTCGAGACCGCCTGGTGAGCGCACGCCACCGCGGCGGCCGGCCGGTTCAGTCGGCGGCGAGCAGGTGCGCGGGGGCTATCCGGGACAGGCTGCGGATCGGGATCGCCAGGGCCGCCGTCACCAGGGCGGTCGCGGCGAGCGTGGCCAGCAGCGCCGCACCGGCGACGACGAGCAGGTGTCCGTGGAGCACCCCCTGCCCGAGCGCCAGCACGACGAGCAGCCCGGCCACCGCGCCGGACAGGCCGCCCAGCAGGGCGAGGCCGATGCCCTCGTACAGGGTCGCTCGCGCCAGCTCCCGGTCGCTCCAGCCGGTCGCCCGCAGCACCGCGAGGTCGGCGGCGCGTTCGCGCTGGGAGATGACCAGCACGTCCACGACACCGGCGGCGCCCAACAGCAGGCACAGGGCGACGCTGAGGTAGTCGGCCCCGCGGGCCTCCGCCACCACGGCGCTGCCGAGCAGTGAGCCGGCGACCTGGCCGCGAAAGGCCAGCGTCAGAGCGAGCAGCAGGGTGAACGCGGCCACGCCCAGGGCCAGTCCCGCCGCGCCCAGCAGGGTGCGGCCCCGGACCCGCAGCAGGTTGAGCAGGGCCAGACCGGCCACTGAACGCACCGGGCGGGCGCGGCGGACCGCTGCCACCGGCGGCCGGACCGCTTCCATCGGCCCCATCCGGGTGGCGAGCCAGGCCGGGATCAGGCCCGCGACCGTGGCCAGGACGAGCGCCACGGGCAGGACCAGAAGGGACTTGGTGCCGGCGTCGGGCTGTCCGAGCAGGCGGCCCAGCACGTAGGCGAGCAGCGTGCCGGCGGCTCCGGCGGCGAGTCCGATCGCGAACAGTTCGCCGAGGACGAGGCGGAGCACTTCGCCACTGCTCCAGCCCAGGCAGCGCAGCGTGCCGATCTCAGTGCGGCGTGAGCGCACCGAGGCCAGTGCCGCCTGTCCGATGAAGAGGGCGCAGACGACGAGGACGAGGACGAAGAGCAGGGCGCTCTTGGTGTCCACGGCCCGCAGGATCCGCAGGGCGACGCCCTTGGCGACCCAGCGTTCCGTCACGTGGGTCGTGGCGTCGAGGACCACCGTCTGGGGGGCGGGTGAGCTGCCGACGGTGACGTCGACCTGGAGGCGGGGGTAGGCGGCCCGGATCTGGCCGGCGACCGCGTTCACCCGGGCGCGGGAGGCGGCGTCGACGCCGCTGACGCCGGCCACCCGGATCCTGATGGCGCTGACCGGTGCCTTGTCCTGGAGGGTCGGGGTGCGGCGGCTCTTGGTGAGCGCGGTGATGGAGTCCATCGTCGTCAGCATGGTGGGGGGCGGGCTGACGTAGCCGCCGAGGTTGCGGTCGGGGCGCAGGGCCTTGTCGTGGAGCGCCTCGCGGGTGGCGGTGTCGGCGCCGGTGACCTGGGGCGGCTGGTAGGTCTCCAACGGGGCGTCGGACAGGGGGGAGAAGCCGGGCAGCTTGCCGGTGTCGTAGCGGCCGACCAGGCGGACGAGGGGGTTGGGCAGGCGCCCGTAGTCGGTCTCCTTGCAGGCGTCCATGCCGAAGCAGTTGGTGGAGGGGTGGCTGACCACCTTGCGGTACTGGGTGCCCTGGTTCTCCTCGGGCACGTAGGGAACCGGTTGCCGGTCCTGGTTCGTCACCCACAGGCCGGGTTTCTGTGCCGGTTGTGTCTGCACCTCCAGGTGGTCGCCGGATGTCCGGCGGTAGGTGACCGGGCCGACCGTCCAGTAGTCGCTGGTGTCGAAGGAGTCCTCCTCCAGCGCCTTGCGGTAGCCCTTGCTCAGGTCGGCGCCGATACGGCCCACGGGGGTGCCGTGCAGGCCGTGGACGAAGTCGACGGCGGTGGGGTTGCCCAGCTTGGACGGCAGCCGGGCCGGGTCACCGACGTCGAGCCGCTCGACGGTGGCGTCGAGGGTGCCGGTGGTCAGTGGGTTGCTGCTGAGCAACGCCGGTACGTAGAAGTCGTATCCGCCGTAGCTGCTCTTCGGGGGCGGGACCTTCCACGGCTTGTCGTTCTCGGTGAGCATGCGGCCCGAGGTGACCGTGCCGCCGAGGCCCACGAGCCGGTCCTCGGCCTGCGGGTCGATGGCTGACAGCAGCACGGGGTAGCTGACCGGGATGTCGATGGTGGCCTTGCCCTGGCCGGACTGGCAGTTCATCCACGAGTTGAGCCGGGGGTCGAACGCCGAGATCTCCCTGCGGTCCTCGGAGATGAGGTTCGGCTTCATGGGCAGGTCCACGCCGAACTCCGTCAGCTGCGTCTTGTCCCGGTTGAAGTAGAAGCAGACGTCGTACTTGCCGTCCAGCTGGTAGCGCCGGGTGCTCTTCTCCGTGGCGGCCTTCTCCAAGGTCCTCGACCGGAAGTAGTCCTCCGTCACCGAGGTCAGCGGGCTGCGGGTCAGGTAGACGTACTGGTCGGAGGTTCGGTAGCTGCCGAGTCCGGCCGTCAGGGTGGGGCGGATGCGGAGGATCTGCCGGGACGCCTTGCCGTCGAGGAAGCGGGACACGTCCACGGTGACGCGGCTGTTCACCATGAGGTAGCCGATGTTGGCGACGGGTGCGGCCACGTCCACTCCGGCCATGCCGCGGATGCGCCGGTACTGGTCCAGGGTGATGCCGCCGAACGTCCCGGACAGGAAGTTCGGTACGACCATGCCGTCGCGGCGTTCGGCGTCGGTCTGCGCGTTCGGCGGGCGCACCAGGACGTCGTACGCGGACCGCGCGTTCTTCTGCACGGTGCCCACGGTGGTCGCCCGGCTCGTGCTCACGGTCGCCGTCAGCAGGGTGAAGCTGGTCGCCGCCACCAGGATCCCGGCGGCGAGGGCCAGTGCGCGTCCGCGTCTGCGCCGGAGCTGTTCGAGGATGATCGCTATCACGGGCGCAGGCCCCCCAGTCGTCCCAGCACGTCGGCGGCGGGGGTGATGCGCTGGTCCGAGGTGATCCTGCCGTCCTGGAGGCGTACCACCCGGTCGCCGCTCGCCGCGACCTCCGCGTCATGGGTGGCGATCAGCATCGTCATCCCGTAGCGCTCGCGCAGCGCCATGAGCAGGTCGATGATCTCCCGCCCGATGACGCTGTCGAGGTTGCCCGTCGGCTCGTCGGCCAGCAGCAGCCCCGGCCGGTTGATCAGGGCGCGGGCCACGGCGACGCGTTGCTGCTGACCGCCGGACAGCTGCGAGGGCAGTGCGTCGGCGCGGTCGCCGAGGCCGACCGCTTCGAGCAGTTCCCTGCCGCGCTCGTGCCGGTCGAAGTCCACGCGGCGGGGCAGGACGGGGGCGAGGACGTTGTCGAGCGCGGTCAGCGCGGGCAGCAGGTGGAAGCGCTGGAAGACGAAGCCGATACGGCGCCGGTGGGCGTCCAGGTCGCGGGGGGTGAGCTGCACCCCGTCGATCTCGACATGGCCCTCGTCGGGCCGGTCCATGCCGCCGGTCAGGTGCAGCACGGTGGACTTGCCGGCGCCGGAGGGGCCGGTCAGCATCACCGTCTCGCCGGCCGCGACCTCCAGGTCGACCCCGTCCAGAGCGGTCAGTTGGGGGTAGCGGCGGCTCACCGCACGCAACGCCACGCTTACAGCCATAGGTACCGCCTCGCCTCATACATTGTCACAATGCAGCGGTATGTTGTCACAATGCAGAAGGGGAAGGGAGGTGCAGGCCGATGCCGATCCACCATGCCGTGCTCGCACTGCTGAGCCGGCGGCCGAACCACGGGTATGAACTCAAGGCCCGGTTCGAGGAGACGATCGGCCCGCAGTGGGGCGGCCTGAACATCGGCCACCTCTACCAGATCCTGGAACGGCTGGTGCGTGACGGATATGTGTCTCGCTCCCAGGTCGCCCAGACCGACCGGCCCGACAAGACCCTCTACACCCTCACACCGGCCGGCGAGACCGAGCTGCACACCTGGGCGACGACCCCGTGGGTGCGGGTCGGCGGCTTCCGCGACGAGCTGTTCCTGAAGCTGCTCGGCGCGGTCTCCGTGGGCCCCGAGGCGCTGTCCACGTTCGTCGAGTCGCAACGGCAGACCTACCTGTCCGAGCTCGCGGGCCTGGGCCAGCAGCGCCGGGCGCACTCCGGCGAGCCGCTGGTCGCGGTCCTCATCGACGCCGCCATCGCGCACACCAAGGCCGACCTCGGACTGCTGGACAGCGCCGCCCGCCATCTCGGCCCCCTCGCCGCCACGCACGGCGAACAGGCACCGGAGCGGCCCGCGTCGGCGACGCGGGAGCGGGGCGACGCCGACGGCCATGACGGGGCGGCGGGGGGCCGGGCGGAATCCGCGTAGCCGCCGGTGCGCTTCGGGGACGGCCCGACCGGCATCGGCGCCTGAACCAGGTGGGGGTCGCGCACAGGTGCCGCCCTTCCTCGCCCCGTGTCCGCGCTACAGCCGGGCACCGAGCCCGCACGGCCTCAACCAGGCAACGGTGCGGACGGTCCCGGAGGTTCACGGTGACGCCGGGGGCCGGGCGCACGGCGGTGGGGAAGTCGTCCCCGCCGTCGACGGCCCCTCGCGGTGAACCCGGGGCGGGGTCACTGCCGTTTCAGTGACGGGAGCGCCCTGCCCGGTGGGCCGGCTCGCCGAGGCGTCCGACCCCGGTGCCCTGCCGCATGCAGGAGTCCGTCGCCCGGCAGCCGTCCGGCGGATCACTGGGCAGCGGCGCTCCCGTACGTCAGCCGTACGGCACGAGACCGTTCGAGCCCTCGCTCCGTCCCCTCCGACACAGATAGGTCGCATACCCGGTGCCCCTGGATTCCGTTGTTGCCAAGACCGTCGACGCCTACCGGACCTGTGAGTTCGCCACCCTCGCCCGGGACGGAACACCGATCGCCTGGCCGACGGCGACCCTGCGCCTCGATGACGACACCTTCCTCGTCACCACGTCGATCGCCTTCGCCCAGAAGGCCCTCAACGTTCGTCGCGACGGCAGGGTCGCCATGCTCTTCTCCGATCCCACCGGCAGCGGACTGGACGGTGCCGAGCAGGTGTTCGTCTCCGGTACGGCGGTCTGCCCCGAGGAACTCGTCACCTCGCCGTCCGGCAACGAGGCGTACTGGTCGATGCTCTTCGACCGTCAGCCCGACAGCCGACGCTATGTGGACCTGCCCGTCCGGTGGCTCATGGACTGGTACTACCTGCGGCTGCTGATCACCGTCACCCCCACGGGCGTGACGACCCGCCCGCGCCTGTCCGCGCGGCCCGCCGCGGACACGCAGCTCTCGCTGCCCGGCGCCGACATCCTCGCGCGCTTCCCCACCGCCGTCCTCGGCGCCCGGGACGCTTCCGGCGCCCCCCTGCTGATGCGGACGCCCGTCCAGGCCACGCCCGAGGGATTCCTGGTGCAGACCGCCGACGACTGCGACGTGGTGGCCGGTCCGGCCTCCTTGCTCGTGCACCGCCACGACGACCGGCTCGCCGGCCTGTACAACGCGCTGGTGCGGGGCGAGCTGCGGCGTTCCGGCGAGGACGGCTGGCTGCTGGTGCCGCACCGCGTCATCGAGCCGTCGGGGGACGGCGGCGCGCGCACCCTGCGTACCGCTCGTCGCGCGACGAACACCTATCTCCGCAAGCGCAACCTGGACCGGCCGAAGGTGGACTGGCCCGCGCTGAAGGCGCTCGCCACCGCCTCCGCGACCCGGGCCGGCGAGTCCTGATCAGGGCCGCGGACCTCTGACAAGGACACACCTGCTGGGGGCGGCGCCCGGAGCGCCGCCCCCAGCAGCGCGAGCCGATCCAGCGGCCCGAGCCGAGCCGTCAGGCGTCACGCCTCGCGGTCCGACCGCCAACCGCACCCCTCGTTCGGACACTGCACGGTGAGAATGCCCGGGTGGGCGCCGGGACCCCGGTGGATACCGGGTGAACCGCATCGGGGGCATTCACGGTCGGGGAGGGCGGGCGGCACCGATCGTTCTCCGGGGGCTGTCGACGCCACCCGGGTCTCGGACGCTGACGCGTTGTTCTGAGGGTGCAAGAGGACGGCTCCACGGCTCTGCGGAATGGGGTTCCACGGGGACGGGTTCCCCATCGACCACAACGAGACGTGTGCGCCCCCGGGTTCATCCTGACGTGTGCATGACGTATGCGTGACGTGTGCGTGACGTGTGCGTAGGCGTGACACCCGCGAGGACGTGACGCCGATCACACGAGGGTTTTCCGCCCCGCCTGTAAGAAACGGGCCGCTGCGCGCATTTCCAGGTATGAAAGCCGAGATGAGGGGGTGCTCGTGACACCTGCCGAGCGCTTCCACGAGGTCTACGAGGAGTGCTACCCGCGTGTCCTCGCCTACGCCACGAGCCTGGTGGGACGCCAGGTGGGCGAGGACATCACCAGCGAGACGTTCACCGTCGCCTGGCGGCGGATCCATGACGACGTCCCTCACCCGACGCTGCCGTGGCTGCTGGGGGTGACCCGCAATCTGGTGCGGGAGATGCGCCGCCGGGACGCCCTGCGCTACCTCCTCGCCGCCGAGGAGGCACAACGCCTGGCCGGCGGCGCCGAAACCCAGGCCGGTGACGTGGCGACGGTGGTCGCCGACCGGCACGTCGCGCTGCAGGCCCTGGCGAGCCTGCCGGAGAGCGACCGGGAGCTGCTGACCCTGATCGCCTGGCACGGCCTGAGCACGAAGGAAGCCACCCAGGTCCTCAAATGCACCAGCGCGGCACTGGCCGTGCGCCTCTACCGCGCACGCCGACGCCTGGAGAAGGCCCTGGAGGCGGCACAGGCGTCCGAGCCGTCCGACCCCTCCGAAGCGGCGCCGGCACGCGCCGCCGGCACCCCACGAACGCATTGCGAAGGAGCAGCCGCGTGAAGAACGCACAGGACCGATCGAAGCGACCCGACATCATGCAGGTGCTCGCGGACGCCCGGCCCGACGAACTGGACCCGGCACGGCTGACCGACCCCGCGCGGCAGCAGCGGGACCTGGTCCGCATCGTCGCCGGACCCACGGGCGGGCGTGCGGCGCGGCGTTCGCTGCGATTCCGTCCGGTGGGAGCGGTCGCCCTAGCGGCGGTGGCGGCGTCCGTGGTGGTGTCCGTGGGCACCTTCGACCGGCAGGCACCGGCCGACGGCGCCGCGGCGCGGCCCCGGACCTCCACCGAGGCCCAGGCGCCGGGCGGGGTCACGGACATGCGGGTCGACGGCCGTATCGAACTGCTCAGCGCGGCCAAGAAGGCCGAGGCCTCGCCCGCCGAGGGGACGTACTGGCAGACCACCACGCTCGCGCAGTACGTGGACGTCGCCGACATGAACGGACGGCTCTTCGCCGTGCGCACCTCGTCGACCGAGAACTGGTCGGTGGGCGTGCGGCCCGGGACGAAGAGTCTGATGGTCTCCGGGCTGGACTCCGAGACCGAGCCGCTGGCACCGGCGGACAAGGCGGCCTGGCAGGCGGCGGGTTCGCCCCGCACGGTGCAGCTCAAGGTCGGGCAGTCGCCGTCGGCCGGCTCCCACTCGACCCCGTTCAAGATGGGGACCGGGCGGCCGCAGGTCCTGCGGACGAACATCGGCGGCAAGATCTACGCCGTCGGCCCGGACAACGTCTCCTACCAGGACCTGCGGGCACTGCCCACCACCACCGCCGGCCTCCGCCGCCACCTGGAGGAGTTGTACGTCCGGGACAACGGCGCCGACGGCGGCGCGTCGGGGCGCAGCGCCTGGATGCTGCGCCAGGCGGGCAACCTCGTCACGATGCCCGTGAAGCCCGCCGTCCGGGCAGCGGCGTACCGGGTGATGGCCGGGCTGCCCGGAGTCCGGGTGGTCGGTCGGGTCACCGATCCGCTGGGGCGCGAGGGTGTGGGCGTGGAGTTCCCCGGCACCTACCGCACGGCGCTCGGGACCACGCAGCAGCGGCTGGTCATCGACGCCTCCACCGGTGACATGCTCAGCGACGAACTCCTGCTGGTCGACCCGTCGGCCAAGGCCGAGGCGACGGGCCTGAAGGCGGGCACCGTGGTCACCTACCAGGCGACCAGCCGGATGGGCTGGAGCGACCACCAGATCACCGTGCCGAAGAACGCCCACGGCTGATCCGGGGCGCCCGCGCACCGTTCCGCGGTCACGCCCACGCGCACCCTCCCGCAGTCACGACCACGCGCACCGTCCCGCAGTCACGACCACGCGCACCGTCCCGCAGTCACGACCATGACACCGCCGGACCGCGCCCCCGCCAGGGGCGCGGCTCCGAAGGCGCGGCCGGAGCGTCCTCCCCCGCCGCGCACCACACGGCCGCGACCGGCCGTCCGGCACCGCACGCCCGTCGCCGGCGCCCTTCATGGCGCCCTGTGCCCCGCCGTGCCCCTGTGCCGCCCCTGCCTCCTCGTACCTCGACATGTCTCGACGTACCTCCTTCTTAGAAAGCCGATACTCATGCGCCTGAACAAGGGCTACCTCTCAGCGACCGCAGCGCTCGTCGTCTCCGCGCTGGGGCTCACCACGTACCAACACCTGGCCGGCAGTGACGGCTCCGGCGTTCGCGTTCATGCCACGAGCGCCGAGCAGGCCGACGGAGCGGCGACGGGAGAGTCGGGGCCGGCGTCCGCCGCTCCGTCGGCGACGGTTCAGTCACGGCCCCAACTGCCCGCCCAGCTGCCGGGGCTCGGCCCGAAGACGCTGGCCCGCGTCCCGGCCGACAGCCGGCAGGTCGTCGTCGTGACGGGAACCGGCAAGCACTCGTCGGCCTCGCGGGTCGTGCTCTGGGAGCGGGTGGACGGCGGCTGGCGCCAGGGGCGGACGTGGGCCGCCCACAACGGCTACAAGGGCTGGACGGACGAGCACTACGAGGGCGACCTGCACAGTCCCATAGGGGTGTTCGGTCTCACCGACGCCGGCGGACGGCTGGCGGACCCCGGCACCAAGCTGCCCTACCACCAGTCCAGTGCCTTCTCGGTCAGCGGCACCGGCTTCGAGGGGGAGCCGCTGGCTGGTTCCTTCGACTACGTCATCGCCCTCAACTACAACCGGCAGCCGGGCACTTCACCGATGGACGGCACGAAGCCGATGGGGGCGAACCGCGGCGGGGGCATCTGGATCCACGTCGACCACGGCGGCCCCACCCACGCCTGCATCAGCCTCACCAAGACCCACATGCGGGAGTTGCTGCGCACGCTCGACCCGTCGCAGCACCCCGTGGCCGTGATGGGTGACGCGGCCTCGCTCGCCCGCTGACCGGTCCCGTCCCGTATCGAAGGTGTCACCGCGTGGCACACGTATTCGGCCATCGACCGCTGTCCGTGTGAACTCGGTGTCGCCCCGTACACGTCATCGGCATGTGAGAAACAGCATGCCCGCCGACCGGCGGACTTCAGTCGACGCGCAGCGTCCGTCGCACCGGCACAGACCCGGCCGGCGCACCCTCGTGGCCGGTGCCGTGTGCGCCGTGGCCCTCGGTGTCGTCCCCCCGCCCGCGCTCGCCGCTCCGCAAGCGTCCCAGCAGACGGCGGCGGCCACGGCCGTCGCGACGACCGCGTGGCAGAACGGCGCCTTCCAGGTGGACCGTGCCGCTCTGGTGCACCGCTCGGACGTGGTGCTGGGGCGGCCCGGCACGGGGCCCGCCGAGTCCATGCCGCTGGGCAACGGCACGCTGGGCGCGGCGGTGTGGGCTGCGGACGGCTTCACCGCGCAGCTCAACCGGGGCGACACCTTCCCCGACCGCAAGTCCCCGGGGCGGGTGACGATCCCGGGGCTGAGGACCATCACCGAGGCCGACGACTTCTCCGCCCGCCTGAACCTGTACGACGGTGTCCTGACCGAGTCCGGCGGCGGGATGACGGCGACGATCTACACGCGCGCCGACCGGGACGAGCTCGTCGTCGACGTCACCGGCGCCGATCCGGGCAGTTCGCAGACGGTGCGCGGTGATCTGTGGGACGGCCGCTCGCCGTCCGCGGCCGCCTCCGGCGCGGTGGCCACCCTCGCCGAGACCTGGAAGGACGACGGCACGGGCGGCACCGGCGACACCTACGGAAGCCTGCTCGGGCTGACGGCCGGCGGGCGCAACGTCACATCCTCCGTGACGGACGGCGACACCGTGCAGGTCGCCTTCAACCCGGCGGCCGACGGCTCGTTCCGGGTCGTCGTCGCCGCACCGCACTGGGCCGGCGGGGACGCGCAGGCGACGGCCACGTCGTACCTGGGCAGTGACGCCGCCGTCTCGTCCGCGACCCTGAAGTCGGCGCACACCTCCTGGTGGCACGGCTTCTGGGACCGGGCGAACCCGGTGAAGATCGAGTCGGCCGACGGCACGGGCTCCTACGTGGAGAACCTGCGGACCGTCTTCCTGTACCAGTCGGCGGCCAGCAACCGCGGCGCCCTGCCGGGCACCCAGGCCGGTGTCGCGGACCTCTTCTCCTTCACCCGTGACGAGCACGACTGGTCGCCGCGGAACTACTGGTGGTGGAACCTGCGGATGCAGGCCGCCGCCCACCTCACCTCCGGTGTCTCCGACCTCAACAAGCCGTTCTACGACCTGTACACGTCCAACCTCGCGAACATCGAGGCGTGGACGAAGGACCACATGCCGGGGCACACCGGCGCCTGCGTTCCGGAGACCATGCGGTTCAACGGCAACGGCTACTTCGACGCGGGCGGCAACAACTCCTCCTGCGAGGCGAGTGAGACGTCGTACAACGCGCAGACCGTCTCCACCGGCGCGGAGGTGTCGCTGGCGCTGTGGCAGCAGTACCGCACCAGCGGTGACCTGTCCTTCCTGCGCGAGAGCTACCCGCTGATGAAGTCCAGCGCGCAGTTCCTGCTGTCGTACGCCACGACCGGCGGCGACGGTCTGCTGCACACCAAGGCCAACGCCCACGAGACGCAGTGGAACGTCAACGACCCGGTCACGGACATCGCCGCCATGCAGGCGCTGTTCCCGGTGGTCGTCTCCGCGGCGAAGGCGCTCGGCACGGACAGTGACCTCCAGACGCAACTGACGGCCGCGCAGGCCAAGTTGCCCCCGCTGCCGCGTACCGACGCAGCCACCCACACCAAGGTCCTCACCCCCGCCGCGGACAGCGCCGGCGACGACGTCATCGCACTGTCGGCCGAGCCGGCCGCCGAGACCCACAACTCCGAGAACCTGGACCTGGAGGCGGTGTGGCCCTACGGCCTGATCACCGACTCCGGCGGGCTGCACGACCTCGCAGTGCGCACCTTCGACAACCGCCGCTGGCCCAACGACGCCAACTGGAGCTTCGACGCGCTCCAGGCGGCCCGACTGGGCCAGGCGGCCGAGGTGAAGGCCGGGCTGCTGTACAACGTCACCAACCAGCTCTATCCCTCGGGTCTGACCAGCAACAACAACGTGCTGACCGGTCGTGAGGCGTACAGCGAGACGGTCGGTGTGATCGCTGCCGGGGTCAACGAGGCGCTGGTGCAGGACTACGACGACGTGCTGCGGATCGCCCCGGCGGTGCCGTCGGACTGGGACGTGGACGGCACGGTGAGCGTGCACGACAACGCCAAGGTGGATGTGCAGACCAGGGGCGGCGTCCCGGTCAGCGTCGTGCTGGAGGCGGGTTCGGCAGCGTCCTTCGTCACCCGCAACCCGTGGCCCGGCGAGTCGGCCGGGGTCGTGGACGCGGCGGACGGCTCGACGGTCGTGGCGTACTCCACGGCCGCGCAGTTCACCATCCCCGCCAAGGCCGGGCACGCCTATCTGATCCAGCGGAAGTCGGCGCCCATCACCTCGCTGCCGTTCCAGAAGGTCAGCGGGACGGCGGCCGAACTGGCCAAGCATCTGGGCAGGACGCAGATCGGCCTCGACTTCCCGGCCTCGCCCGCCCCGGCCGGTCCGGTCGGAGCGCTCACCGCGGTCGGCGGGCTGTGCGTCGGCCATGCTCCCGGGCTCGCGGGCGGTACGGCCGTGCAGACCGGGACCTGTGACGGCGGCGCCTCGCAGATGTGGATCGCGGGCCGGGACGGCTCGCTGTGGGTGCAGGGCAGGTGTGCGATGCCCGCGGGCAAGAGCGGCACGGCCGGTACCGCGGTGGTGCTGGCGGCCTGCGACGGCTCCACCGCCCAGCAGTGGAAGGCCACGTCGGACCGCACGCTCGTCAACCAGGCGTCGGGGCTGTGCGCCGAGGTCAAGGGCTCCTCGACCACGGCGGGCACGGCCCTGGCGACGGCGGTGTGCAACACCTCCACCGCCGGGCAGAAGTTCGATCCGCCCGTCACCCCGGCCGGCCCGCAGGGGCACCTGACCGGTATTGGCGGCATGTGCGCCGACAGCGACGGCGGCGGCCAGCAGCCGGGCACCGCCCTGGTGCTGAACACCTGTGGCTCGGCCGACTCCCAGCAGTGGCGGGTCGCCGCGGACGGCACGCTGCGGCTGTTCGACTCGCGGTGCATGACGCCCGACGGCGGCGGCACGGCCGACAACGGCAGCCAGGTGCTGCTTCAGATCTGCGACGGCTCCGCCGCCCAGCGGTGGCACGCGGGCGCCGACGGTGGCGTCGTCAACGACCTGACCGGCAAGTGCCTCGACGTCAAGGACACCTCCTCCGCGGTGGGCGCGATCCTGTGGCTGTGGAACTGCGGTCCGGTGACCGACGCGAAGGTGTGGCAGCTGCCCGTCGCCCAGGATCCGACCGGCCGGATCTCCGGCTACGGCGGCAAGTGCGCCGACCTCGCCGGGTCGGGCTCGACCAGCGCGGTGGGCACCCAGGTGCAGCTGAACACCTGCGGTACCGGCACGTCCCAGCGGTTCACGGTGCACACGGACGGCACGGTGAGTGTGCTGGGCAAGTGCATCGCCCTGAAGGGCGGCGGGGTCGCCGACGGCACCCGGGTGGTGCTGGCCGACTGCAACGCCGCCGCCACCGAGCAGCAGTGGACCTGGGCGGCCAACCGGGGGTTGGTCTCCAAGAGATCCGGCACCTGCCTGGACGCCACCGGCCCCAGCTCCACCAACGGCACCCCGTTGCAGATCTGGGCCTGCGCGACCTCCGACAACCAGCGCTGGCAGTTGCCCGCGGGGGTGCCGATCGGGCACGTCACGGGCATCGGGGGCAAGTGCGTCGACCTGAACGGCTCGGGCTCCACCAACACGGCCGCCACCGCGCTCCAGCTGAACACCTGCGGCACGGGCATCTCGCAGGACTGGTCCGTCGCGGCCGACGGCAGCCTTCAGATCCTCGGCGGCTGTGCCGGGGTCGCGGGCAACGGCACCGCCAGCGGTACCGCGGTGACGCTCCAGGTGTGCAACGGCAGCAACGGCCAGAAGTGGACGGCGGGCCCCAACAGCAGCCTCGTCAACACCCTGTCCGGCCGCTGCCTGGACGCCACCGGCGCCAGTTCCGCCAACGGGACCAAGCTCCAGATCTGGACCTGCGGCGGTTCCGACCAGCAGAAGTGGAGCATGCCGACGACGACCGTCTCGGCCGCGGTCACCCGTCGGGCCGGAACCCGGTGATTCCCCACACATGTCATGTGCGGCGCCGTAGGAACGCGCCGATGCCGACCTTGCTCAGAGAGGAACCATGAACACCAGCACGCACCACCAGGGCGCGGACGCCGTGCCGAAGAAGTTGCGCGGCATGGGCGCCATCGTCACCGGCGGGTCCCGCGGAATCGGCCGGTCGGTGGTCGAACGCCTCGTCGCCGACGGGGCCCGCGTCGCCTTCTCCTACCTCTCCGGTGCCGAACCCGCCGCCGAGCTGGAGCGCACGGCGGCGGCGGGCGGCGGCGCCGCGAAGGGGTTCCGGGCCGATCTGGCGGAGCCGGACGCGGTACGGGGCTTCCTGGCGGCGGCCCGGGAGTGGCTGGGCGGCTTCGACATCCTGGTGAACAACGCCGGTTGCGTGGTCCCCGCCCTGCTCGCGGAAACCGCGGACGAGGACTTCGACCGGGTCATGGCCGTCAACGCCACAGCCGTGTTCCTCGCGCTGCGGGAAGCGGCCCGGCACATGCGGGACGGCGGCCGGATCATCACCGTGTCCACGATCAACACCCGGCTGGCGGTGCCGGGGGCGGCCGTCTACGCGGGCAGCAAGGGCGCCATCGAGCAGTTCACGGCCGTGGCGGCACTGGAACTGGGGTCGCGCGGCATCACCGCCAACACGGTCTCGCCGGGCTTCACCGACACGGATCTGCTGCGTTCCGCGAACTCCGAGGAGACCCTGCGGCAGGCCGCCGCGTTGTCGCCGTTCGGCAGACTGGGCGAGCCGTCCGACATCGCCGACGTGGTCGCCTTCCTGGCCGGCCCGGACGGGCGGTGGGTCAGTGGGCAGAACCTCTGCGTCGACGGCGCGGTGAACGGCCTGTACCGCTGAGCCGCCCTGGCCGGTGGGCCGGCGGTGGGTCACCGCCGGCCCACCGGCCCGCGCTCACCCGGCGCGCAGCCCGGTGACGAGGAGGTACAGGGTGCGGCCGAGCATGGCGGCGAAGTCGACCTTCGTGGCGGCGAGTTCGGGATGCCGCTGGGCTTCGGCGACGGCCTCGGAGGGGTGGGCGAACGGCCAGAGCCCGGCCGTGCAGACGACGGTCAGGGAGACCAGTTCGCGGGCGTTCTCCGCGGTCAGCCCGGTGATGTGCTGCCGCAGCAGGTCGGCCAGGGCCCCCAGGAGCCGCACATGGGCGAGCTTGAACGTGCGTGCCGACTCGGCGGAGATGTTCCGTTCGAGCTCCGATCCCAGGGCGCTGAACAGGTCGCACAGCAGGGGGCGGCGGGCCAGCGAACGGGCCACGGTGCCGGTGACCGCCGCGCAGGATTCTTCGGTCGCGGCCAGTTCGGCGGTCAGGTCCTCGATCCACTGGGCCAGGGAGCGGTTGAGGAGTTCGAAGAACACCGCTTCCCTGGTCTCGAAGTAGCGGACGACGTTGGTCTTCGACAGCCCGACCCGGCGGCTCAGTTCCCGCAGGCTGATCTCGCTCACCGGCATCTCGGTCAGGAGCTGTGTGGCGGCGTCGAGGATGGCCTGCTTGCGGATCTCCCGCTGCTCGGCGCTGCGGGCGCGCTGAAAGCCGGCGGCCTGGTCGTCTGTCATCGTCGTCGCTTCCCCGGGGAACGTCCCGGCGGCCCGTGCGGCGCCGCCTGCGGCAACCCTAAGCCAGGGGTGCTGCCGGGCCCGGCTGCGGCAGAGGCGGTACCGGGTCCGGCCGCGGCGGGGGCGCTGCCGAGCCCCGCCGCCACAACCGCCACACGGGTCATACGGACTCGCTCACGTGGCGCCACTCGGCGTCCCCGGCGGCGAGGTTCTCAGCGAAGGCCTGCGCCACCTGGACGGCGTCCTTGCCGAGCAGCAGCCGGCGCGGCGGGCGCTCGGCCGCCACGACGTCGAGCAGGACCTGCGCGATGCGGTCCGGGTCGCCGGGCTGCTTGCCGTCCTGGCCGCGGATGGCGGCGATGGCACCGCCGACCACCTCCTGGTAGGGCTCGCTGACCGGCGGGGTGTCCATGGAGGAGCCGGCCCAGTCGGTGCGCATGCCGCCCGGCTCGGCGACGGTGACCTTGATGCCGAGGGGGGCGACCTCCAGGGCGAGGACCTCGGAGAAGCCGCCGACCGCCCACTTGGCCGCCTGGTAGGCACCCAGTCCGGGGACGGCCACCCGGCCTCCGACGGAGGAGATCTGGATGATGTGGCCGGAGCGCTGCGCCCGCAGGACGGGGAGGGCGGCGCGGGTGACGTTGACGACGCCGAAGAGGTTGGCGTCGATCTGGTCGCGGAAGGCCTGGTCGGACATGTCCTCCAGGGCGGCCATGTCGGCGTAGCCGGCGTTGTTCACCACGACGTCCAGGCGGCCGAAGGCGTCCACGGCGGCCCGCACGGCCCGGCGCGCGGCCTCGGCGTCGGTGACGTCCAGGGTGACCAGCCGGACGCGGTCGCCGTACTGGTCGGCGAGGTCGTTCAGGGGCTCGGTGCGCCGGGCGGTGGCGACGAGGTTGTCGCCGGCCTTCAGCACGGCCTCGGCGATGGCGCGGCCCAGGCCGCGGGAGCTGCCGGTGATCAGCCAGGTCTTGCTCATGGGGGTGCCTCTGTTCTGGTGGGCGGGGAGCCGCGATCTCTTAAGAGGCCGCTGGACCTTTACTGCCCTCCAGCTTAAGAGGCCACTGGACTCTTGTCGACCGCAGAGGCGTTTCCCGTGACAAGTGTCACAAGCGCGAGACAGAAGTCGTCCGCGCTTCAATCAAACGTGGTGTGGGGTTCTTCGCGCCGTGCGGGATGTTCACCTGGGCCGACAAATGTTCCGGCGTCACACACGCAACCCGCGGGAGAGTCACATGTGTCAGTCCGAGACCGGAACCACGGACATGGGCCGCCGGGCCCTGCTGATGGCGGGCGGGGTGCTCGGCGCGGCCGGGGCACTGACCGTCGCGCCCGTCAGCTTCGCCGCGGCCGACGAGAACACCGCGACGGGCACACCCGCCGACGGCACCGAGGAGGCCCGCACCGTCACCGGCCACCTCCAGACCGGTGCCGCCGACTTCGTCTACCTGCCCGTCGAAGTCCCGCGCGGCGTCAACCAGATCGCCGTCTCCTACACCTACGACAAGCCCTCCGTGCCCAGCGGAACGCCCGGCAACTCCTGCGACATCGGCATCTTCGACGAGCGCGGCCTCGCCCTCGGCGGCAAGGGTTTCCGCGGCTGGTCCGGTGGCGCCCGCACCTCCTTCGTCATCGACAGCGGTGACACCACCACACCGGGCTACCTGCCCGGCCCGGTCAACCACGGCACCTGGCACGTCGCCCTCGGCCCGTACCAGGTGGCCCCGCAGGGCATGAACTACTCGGTGACCATCACCCTGCGCTACGGCCCGGCGGGCGCCCCGTTCCGGCCCAACTACCCCAGCGAGCGCGCCAAGGGCCGCGGCCGGGCCTGGTACCGCGGCGACTGCCACCTGCACACCGTGCACTCCGACGGCAAGCGCCTGCCGTCCGAGGTCGCGGCCGGGGCCCGTGCCGCGGGCCTGGACTTCATCGTCTCCACCGACCACAACACCTCCTCCGCACACGCGGTGTGGGGCGAGTACGCCGGACCCGACCTGCTCGTCATCAACGGCGAGGAGATCACCACCCGCAACGGCCACTGGCTGGCGCTGGGCCTGGACAACGGCTCCTGGATCGACTGGCGCTACCGCTCGCGCGACGACGCCTTCCCGCGCTTCGCCCGCCAGGTGCGCCGCCAGGGCGGCCTGGTCGTCCCCGCGCACCCCTACTGCCCGTACGTCGCCTGCCAGTGGAAGTTCGGCTACGAGGACGCCGACGCCGTCGAGGTGTGGAACGGCCCCTGGACCTACGACGACGAGTCCGCCGTCGACACCTGGGACTCCATGCTCGGTACCGCGATGCGCTCCGGCAAGGACTGGCTGCCCGCCATGGCCAACAGCGACGCGCACAGCGTGCCCCAGGTCATCGGCCTGCCGCAGACCGTCGTGTACGCCGACGACCTCAACCGGGCATCGATCCTGGAGGGCATCCGCAAGGGCCGCACCTACGTCGCCGAGTCCTCCGCCGTCACCGTCTCCTTCAGCGCGGCCGGCGGCGGCCGGTCCGCCGGGATCGCCGAGACGCTCGAACTGCCCGCGGACACACCGGTCGACGTCCGCCTGGAGGTGTCCGGGGTGCCGAACGGCACGGTGCGCCTCATCACCGACGAGGGCCAGATGCACCAGGAGTCGCTGGGCGCCTCCGGCACGGGCACCGTCGTGTGGCGTACGACGGTCTCCCTCGCCGCCTACGTGCGCGCCGAGGTCCGCCACCCCAAGGCGGACGGCACGCCCGGCAAGGGCAACACCATGGCCGCCGACCTGCAATGGGGGCCGATGGCCGCGCTGACCAACCCGATCGTGCTGCGGGTCCGGGACTGACAGCGCGCCGGATGCCCGGGGCGCGGCCCTCACTTCTCGGCGAAGAAGCACGCCGAGTCGTGGGCCGCCGCCCCGCCGGCGTCACGGAGTCCGGCGGGAACCGCGAGCACCGGGACCTCCGTCGCGCAGCGTTCCTGTGCTTTCCAGCAGCGGGTGCGGAAGCGGCAGCCGGAGGGGATGTTGGTGGGTGAGGGGACGTCGCCGGTGAGGATGATGCGTTCGCGGTGTTCGCGGGCCTCGGGGTCGGGGACGGGGACCGCGGAGAGCAGGGCCTGGGTGTAGGGGTGGGTGGGGTGGTCGTAGATCTCGGCGTCCTTGCCGATCTCCACGATCCGCCCGAGGTACATCACGCCGACGCGGTCGGAGATGTGGCGCACGATCGACAGGTCGTGGGCGATGAAGACGTAGGAGAGGTCGAACTCGTTCTGCAGGCGGTCCATGAGGTTGATGACCTGGGCCTGGACGGAGACGTCGAGGGCGGAGACGGGTTCGTCGGCGACGATCACCTCCGGGCGCAGGGCCAACCCCCGGGCGATACCGATGCGCTGGCGCTGGCCGCCGGAGAACTGGTGCGGGTAGCGGTTGATGTACTCGGGGTTGAGGCCGACCACGTCCAGGAGGTCCTGGACGCGTCTGCGGCGGTCGCCCTTGGGGGCGACCTCGGGGTGGATGTCGTACGGTTCGCCGATGATGTCGCCGACCGTCATACGGGGGTTGAGGCTGGTGTAGGGGTCCTGGAACACCATCTGGATGTTGCGGCGCACGGATTTGAGGGCCCGGCCGGACAGCTTGGTGATGTCCTCGCCCTTGTACTTGATCGAACCGGCCGTCGGCTGTTCGAGGTTGACCAGCATCTTGGCGACGGTGGACTTGCCGCAGCCGGACTCCCCCACGATCCCAAGGGTTTCGCCCTTGTTGAGGGTGAAGTCGACGCCGTCGACCGCCTTGACCGCGCCGACCTGCTTCTTGAACAGGATGCCCTGGGTGAGCGGGTAGTGCTTGACCAGTCCGGTCACTTCAATGATCGGCTCAGCCATCGAGGCACTCCTCCCAGAAGTGACAGGCGCTGGTGCGGTAGTCGTCCAGCTGCTCCAGTGGCGGTTCATGGGCGCGGCAGATGTCCTGCGCCATCGGGCAGCGCGGGTGGAACGCACACCCGGAAGGGATGTTCATCAGGTTCGGCGGCAGTCCCTGGATCGCGTACAGCTCCTGCCCCTTCTGGTCCAGGCGGGGGATGGAGTCCAGCAGGCCGCGCGTGTACGGATGCGCCGGGGCCTTGTAGATCTCGCGCACGGGGGCCTGTTCGACGATGCGGCCCGCGTACATGACCGCGATGCGGTCGGCGACGTCGGCGACCACGCCGAGGTCGTGGGTGATGAGGATCAGGCCCATGTTGTACTCGCGCTGCAACTCCGCGAGCAGGTCCATGACCTGGGCCTGGACGGTGACGTCCAGGGCCGTGGTCGGCTCGTCGGCGATGATCAAGGCCGGCTCCAGGGCCAGCGCCATCGCGATCATGATGCGCTGGCGCATGCCGCCGGAGAACTGGTGCGGGTACTGCTTGACGCGTTCCTTCGCCGCCGGGATGCGCACCCGGTCCATCAGCTCGACCGCCTTGGCCCGCGCGTCCTTCTTCGACATGCCCCGGTGGACCACGAACATCTCACCGAGCTGATCACCCACGCTCAGCACCGGATTCAACGAGGACAGCGCGTCCTGGAAGATCATCGCCACCTCGGCGCCACGGACCTTCCGCCGCTCACTCTCTTTCAACTTCAGCAGGTCCCGGCCCTGGAAGAGAACTTCGCCCGCCGTGACCAGGCCGGGCGGGGACGGGAGGATGCCCATGATCGCCTGGGCGGTGACGGACTTGCCGGACCCGGACTCACCCAGCACGGCGAGGGTCTCCCCCGCGTCCACGGCGTAGTTGACCCCGTTGACGGCCTTGGCGACCCCGTCCCGGGTCCTGAACTCCACGTGCAGATCACGCACTTCCAGGAGCACGACTCACCTCAGCTTCGGGTCGAGGGCGTCGCGGACCGCGTCGCCGAGCATGATGAACGCCAGGACGGTGACCGCGAGGGCGCCGGCCGGCCACAGCAGCATGTGCGGGGCGTTGCGGATGTACGGGGAGGCGGCGGAGATGTCGATGCCCCAGCTGACCGTCGGGGGCTTCAGGCCGACGCCGAGGTACGACAGCGTCGCCTCGAGAGAGATGTACGTGCCGAGCGCGATGGTCGCCACCACGATCACCGGGGCCACCGCGTTCGGGGCGATGTGCCGGAGCAGCAAACGCGTGTTGGAGGCGCCCAGCGCCCGCGCGGCCTGGACGTAGTCGTTCTGTTTGGCCGTGATCACCGAGCCTCTCGCGATCCGGGACACCTGGGGCCAGCCCAGCAGCACCATGAAGCCGATCACCGGCCAGACCGTGCCGCCGGTGACCACGGAGAGCAGGGCCAGGCCGCCCAGGACGACGGGGATGGCGAAGAAGATGTCGGTGATGCGGGACAGGATCGTGTCCCACAGGCCGCCGAAGAAGCCGGCGAGGCCACCGAGCACCGAGCCAAGGACCGTGACGCCGAGGGTGGCGCAGACGCCGACCGTGACGGAGGTGCGGGCGCCGTAGACCGTGCGGGTGTAGACGTCGCAGCCCTGGCCGTCGTAACCGAACGGGTGGCCCGGCTGGGAGCCCTCCTGTGCCTTGGCGAGGTCGCATTTCAGCGGGTTGCCGGAGGCGATCAGGGACGGCCAGAGGGAGATCACGATCAGGAAGAGGATCACCAGGGCGGAGAGGACGAAGACCGGGTTGCGCAGCAGGTCGCGGGCGGCGTCGGACCAGAGGCTGCGCGCCGCGTCCTGCGAGGCGCCGGATGCCGTCTCCAAGGACGCGGCCTCGCTCGCCGCGAGGTCCATCGCGCCGCCCATGCCGGTCCCGGCGATCGCGCCCTCGGGCTCTCGGGGTTCAGGCATAGCGGATCCTCGGGTCGAGTACGGCGTACAGCAGGTCCACGAGCAGGTTGGCGACCAGGAAGACCAGGACGAGGACGGTGACGAAGCCGACCACCGTCTGGGAGTTCTGGCGCAGGATGCCCTGGTAGAGCTGGTAGCCGACGCCGTGGATGTTGAAGATGCGCTCGGTGACGATCGCCCCGCCCATCAACGCGCCGATGTCGGTGCCGATGAACGTCACGACCGGGATGAGCGAGTTGCGCAGCAGATGGCGGGTGATGATCCTGCGGCGCGGCAGGCCCTTGGCCACCGCCGTGCGGACGTAGTCGCTGCGCCGGTTCTCCGCGATCGACGTGCGGGTCAGGCGGGTGACGTAGGCCAGGGAGACCGACGCCAGCACCAGACCCGGCACGATCAGCTCGCTGAAGGGTGCCTCCGTGGACACCGAGGGGGAGATCCAGTCCCACTTGACGCCGAGGAGCAGTTGGAGCACCAGGCCCGTGACGAAGGTCGGGATGGAGATGACGACCAGGGTCAGCAGCAGGATCGCCGTGTCCAGGACGCGTCCTCGGCTCAGGCCGGTGAGGACGCCGAGGCCGAGACCGAGGACGATCTCGAACAGGATGGCCACGACGGTCAGCCGGATGGTGACCGGGAAGGCGGTGCTCATCAGGTCGATGACCTTCTGGCCGTTGAACGCGGTGCCGAAGTCACCTGTGAGGAGGTGACCCATGTACGTCAGGTATTGCTCCAGCACCGGCTTGTCGAGGCCGAACTCCCGCTTGAGCTGGGCGGCGGTGGCCGGGTCGCACGCCTTGTCGCCGCACAGGCCCGCCACCGGGTCGCCGAGCACGTTCACCATGAGGAAGATCAGCAGCGTGGCTCCGATGAACACCGGGATCATCTGGAGCAGACGGCGTATCAGATACCGGCCCACATCGATCAGCCGACCTTGATCTCGTTGTAGACCGGGACGCTGAACGGGTCGAGGGCGACTTGCGACAGCCTGCTGGACCAGCCGGCGCTGCCGTTCTGGTACCACAGCGGGATGGCGCCCATGTCGTCCCGGAGAACTTCCTCGGCCTGCTGGAAGAGCTCCACGGCCTTCTTCGGGTCGGTCTGCGCGTTGGCCTGGTCGACGAGCCGGTCGAACTTCTTGTTCGACCACTTGCCGTCGTTGGAGGAGGCGTCGGTGTAGTACAGCGGCTGGAGGAAGTCCTGGATGAGCGGGTAGTCCATCTGCCAGCCGGCCCGGAACGGTCCGGTCAGCTTGTGCTGGCCGATGAGGTTGCGGAAGTCGGCGAAGGTGCCGACGGGGGAGCCCACGCAGGCCTTGTCGTTGCCGACGACGTTGTTGATGGAGTTGCAGACCGCGTCCACCCACTGCTTGTGGGAGCCGGTGTCGGCGTTGTACGTGATCTTGAGCTGGCCGCCTGGTATGCCGCCGCCCTCCTGGATGAGCTTCTTGGCCTCGGTGGGGTTGTACTCACAGGCGTCGCCGCACAGGCCGGCCTTGTAGCCGCCGCTCGCGCCGAGGACCGGGGAGGTCCAGTCGGTGGCGGGGGTGCGGGTGTTCTGGAAGATCGTCTTGGTGATCTGCGCCCGGTTGATCGCCATGGACAGGCCCTTGCGGACCTTGGCGGCGCCGGGGGTGTTCCAGGCCTTGTCGTAGAACGGGAAGGCGATGGTCTGGATGATGCCGGCCGGGGTGTTCAGGTAGCGATCGCCCAAGTCCTTGTGGACGTTGGTGAGCTGCTGCGCCGGGACGTCGTCTACGAGGTCAAGGTTGCCGGCCAGCAGGTCGGTGTAGGCGGTGTTGTTGTCGGTGTAGACCTTCAGGTCCACGCCGGCGTTCTGGGCCTTGTCGGCACCCGGGTAGCCGTTCCACTTGCGCAGCTGCATCTGCGAGCCCTCGGTGTAGGACTCGATCGTGTAAGGCCCGTCCCCCACCGGCTTCTTCAGCCAGGCGGCGTGGTCGCTGAAGAAGGCCTTGGGCAGCGGCGCGAACGCGACGTAGCCGAGGGTGTCGGGGAACGTGGAGAACTTCTGGGTGAGCCGGATGGTGAAGGTCTGGTCGTTGATCACCTTCAGGCCGGACAGGGTGTCGGCGGTCTGCTTGCCGCTGTCGGGGTGGACCTTGTCGTAGCCCTCGATGTAGCCGAAGAAGTAGGCGTTCTTCTGGTTGTTCTTCAGGCTCGCCCCGTAGTTCCAGGCGTCCACGAAGGAGTGCGCGGTGATGGGTTCGCCATTGCTGAACTTCCAGCCCTTCTTCAGCGTGACGGTGAAGGTGCGGGAGTCCTTGGTGGTGATGCTCTCGGCGACCGCATTCTCGGCCTTGCCGGTCTTCGGGTCGTACTCCTTGAGCCCGCGGAAGATCATGCCGAGGACCTTGCCGCCCTCCACCTCGTTGGTGTTGGCCGGCTCCAGGGGGTTCTGCGGGTCGCCCCAGACCGCGCTGAGCACGTCGGAGCCGCTACCGTTCCCGCCGTCGGAGCCACCGACACCGCTGCAACCGGTGAGGGTGAGGGCCACGGCGGTCGTGAGGGCGGGCCAGATGGCATACGTGTGTGCTCGCATGGGTCTCTCCTTGAGGGGGCTGGCCCGCGAAGTCGACTGGATTTCAGTAGGTCAAGGTAGTTTCGGCACTCCATACCCGACATCACATGTCCGTGCGATATGTCCCGGCAGGGGGCACACCTACATTCGTACGTGTGTCGTTGCATGCTGCCGGGAGTGAGCGAGACGAGGAAGTCCGGGCGGATCGGCGAAACCGGCGCTTCGCGGAGCGGATCGCGGTCCGGCTCGCCGCAGCCGGGACCGCCTCCGCCGTGGCGGGCCTGCTGGTGTACGCGGCGTTCGTCCGTACGGCCGCGGGCCAGCGCTGGGAGAACGCCGTGTGGGCCGGGCGCGCCCAGGACGAGTCGCTGGCCGCGCTGCACCGTGCCGACCGGGTGCTGGACCACATCACGCTGATGTCCCTGGCCGGCGCCGTGGCCGTGGTGGTGCTGATCGGAGCGGTGCGACGGTGTCACGCGGCAACGGCGGCCGCGGTGGGGGTGGTGGGCTGCTCACTCGTCCTGAGCGAGGTGCTCAAGCGCCTGGTGCTCGGACGCCCGGACCTGGTGGGGGCGTCGCCCCGGCTGCTGGACAACAGCTTCCCCAGCGGGCACACGGCGATCGCGATGAGCGTGGTCTTCGGGCTGGCCCTGGTCGTGCCGTACCGGCTGCGGGCCGCCGCCGTGGGGGTGTGCGCCGTATGGGCGTCCTTCGTCGGCGCCTACACCGTGGCCGCCGGGTGGCACCGGCCCAGCGATGTCATCGGCGCCGACCTGCTGGTCCTCGCCGTCACCTGCGGCTGCGCCTCGGTGCTGGCCCGCTTCGGCGGGGTGCGCGCCGCGTCGGGGCGGCGCCATCGGGCCGGGGCGCTCCTGGTGACCGGCCCGCTGATGTTCGTAGCGCTCACCGGGCTGGGCACCGGCGGGATCCTGCTCGCGGGGGCCGTCTCCGGGGCGGTACCGGCCTGGTCCGCGCCGGGCGTCGCCTATACGGCGGGGCACGCGCTGGCGGCGGGGGCCGGCGCCGCCACCTCGCTGGTGTGGCTCGGTCTGCTGCGCCGCTGCGAGGTGTGCGCGCACTGATGGCAGGTGCGGGTTCTGAACGTTCCGGCGGCTGCGCCGTTGTCGTTTCTGAGGGGGCCTCGGGCCCGCCGGCAAAGGTTGTAGAAGGGCAGCAGAATGATCTTCAGGAAGCGTCTCGGGGGCCCTGGCGATGGGCATGGTGGCCGCGGCCGGGGTGGTGACCGGCACCGCCGGTTCCGCCTCCGCGGCGACGGCCAACAACTGGTGTCCTTCGGCGACTTATGAGTTCTGCGTCTTCAAGGACGCCAACTACCAGGGGGAGTTCTACGGCGTGACAAGTTCCAATGGCTGTCGTACCTCGGCAGCGCGAACGACCTAGCGGTGACGATCGGCATCAACAAGTAACGGCCGACGCCCCGCAGGGTCGTCCGCTTCGCCCCGCCGGTCGTCGGATCGGCGGGGCGAAGTACTGCGGTCGCGCAACGTGCCCGGACAGCACTCCTAGTCATGCTCCCAGTGGTAGGAGAAGACCACCGTGGCGCCCTTGCACAGGCCGGGGGACAGCATGGACGCGCGCAGCGTCCTGGTCCTCGGGTCGTAGTCGACGCCTTCGGCCTCGTAGGCACCCGAGCACTTGCTGATCTTCGGCAACTTCAGCACATCGGTCACCTTGCCCCCGACCTGCCGGCCGTCCAGCGCGCGGTCGAGGTCGACCTGGAACACCCTGCCCTGGTCGGCGTCGCACACCAGGCGCCGGTCGGAGAAGAAGTCGCAGCCCTGGACGTCCTTGACCGGGCGGTCGAGGGTGATCTGCCCGTTCTGCGGGAGGGGACCGCCGTCGCGCGGGGTGGACGTGTTCAGCAGGGGCGTGGGGAACACCTGGAGCCGCTCGCGGGTCCCGAACTCGCCGGGACCAGCCATTGGTGGTCGGGCGAGACCGCGGCGAAGGAGTGGTTGAACAGCTCGCCGGCGTCGAGGTCGTGACGGTACTCCCGCCGCTTGCCGTCGGGGCTCGTCACCAGGAACATCTTGGCGGACTTCGCCCGCGGGCCCTGGTAGGAGTCGAAGACGTACCCGGCTGCGATGTCGAGGTCCCCGACATGCTGGAAGCCATGGGCCCGTACCGACACCGGGATGCTGCCCGGCCCCCGCAGGACGAGGGTGCCGTCCGCACGGGTGGCCACCCCCTCGGCGCCGATGAGGGAGTTGACGGTCGTGTGCCCCGTGGCCGTCCAGGAGCCCGAGGGGGCCGCGCCCTGCGCGGTGAACCGAGTGGTGGCGACGAGGGCGACGACTACATCGCCGCCGAGGTCGCGCCGGACACGCTGGCCTACCGTCTGGTGCAGGACACCGCGCGTGATCTGCCCGACCGCCCGTACTCGACCCGTACGCACACCGAGTGGGCCTTCCGCTCGGGGCACGCGGGCGACACGGCCCTCCAGACGCTGCCGCTGGTGCAGGTGGACTACGCGGTGGCCACGGACCTGTCCGGGAAGGCGGGGCGGCGGACCGAGGTGCCGGTCACGCCGTCACACCTCGCGGGCGTCGCCGGGAGCCGGTTCCGTCCCGTCACGCTCGACGTGTCGTACGACGACGGCGCGACCTGGCGTCGTACGGACCCGGCGCGTGGGGGCGGTGACGGGGTGCGGTTCCATCTCGACGCCCCCGCGCAGGCGCGGTTCGTGACGCTGCGGGCGTCCGCTCGGGACGCCGACGGGAACGCGGTGACCCAGACGGTGGTCCGGGCGTTCGGTCTCAGGTAGAGCCGCGGTGCCGCTGCCGGGCCGGTCATGGCCGATCCGGCGGCGGGCCGCGATGCCCTCCCGACTGGTGGGTGCCACCCCGCCGGGTGGCTGGAGCGGCCGCTCGTCGGGCCGGCGCGCGACCTGCCTGGCTTTAAGGTCAAGGCGGCATGGGTGAACGGCAGGAACGAAGATGAGGCGGAGCGCGCGTGATCCGGGTAGTGGTGGTGGACGACGAGGCGTTGGTCCGCTCGGGCTTCCAGCTCATTCTGGGCGCGTCCGAGGACATCGAGGTCGTCGCGACCGCGGGCGGCGGTGACGCCGTGGAGACCGTGCGGCGGGTACGGCCGGACGTGGTGTTGCTGGACATCCGGATGCCGGACGTCGACGGGCTCACCGTGCTGCGTGAGCTGCGGGCGAGGCCGGATGCGCCGGTGGTGGCGATGCTGACGACGTTCGACGCCGACGAGTACATCCTGACCGCGCTCCAGTGCGGTGCGGCCGGGTTTCTGCTCAAGGACACGGAGCCGGAGCAGCTCGCCCATCTGGTGCGCACCCTGGCCGCGGGCGGTGTGGTGCTCTCGCCCAAGGCGTCGCGGGCGCTGTTGCACAGCCATCCCGGCGCCGAGGCCGCCGTCGACGAGGAGGCCGGCCGGGTCCGGCTGCTCACCGCACGGGAGCGTGACGTACTCGTCCTGGTGGCGGAAGGGTTGTCGAACGCCGACATCGGGGCGCGCATCCACCTGAGCGCCGGCACGGTCAAGGACCACGTCAGCGCGATCCTCACGAAGCTGCGGGTGGCGAGCCGGGTGCAGGCCGCGCTGCTGGCGCAGCGGGCCGGGCTGCTGGACGCGCGCCCGCAGCCGGAGGCGGGGCGGTGAAGCGCGTCCGTGCGCTGTGGGCACGTGTGCCCGCGCCGGTCGTCGATGCCCTCGTGGTGGTGGCGGCGGCCGTGGACGTGCGGGCGAACCTGTGGGACGACACCCCCCTCGGCATCACGCTGGCCGTGCTCGGCTGCGCCGCGTTGGCCTTCCGGCGCCGGTTCCCGCTCGGTGTCTTCGTGCTCACCCTGCCCATCGCCCTGACACAGCCGGTCGCCGTCGCTCCGCTCGTGGCGCTGTTCACGCTGGCCGAGCGGTCCCGCAAGCGGCCCCTCCTCGCCGTGTGCGTCGCCCTGACCGCCGTCGCGAACAGCACCCCGTGGCCCCTGGCCAGCCTCACCGAGGTCGGCCGGACCATGACGCTGGTCACCTTCGTGTACAGCCTGGCGACGGCCGCCGCGCCGGTCCTCATCGCCCAACTTCTGCAGGTGCGGCGGGACTTGGCGCGGCGGCTCATCGAGATCGAGGAGGCCAGGGAGCACGAGCGGGTGTTGCATGCGCAGGCCGTGCTCGCCCGTGAGCGCGCTCAACTGGCCCGTGAGATGCATGACGTGGTCTCCCACCAGGTGAGCCTGATCGCCGTACGGGCCGGGGCCCTTCAGGTCGCCGCCAAGGACGCGGACGCCAAGGAGGCCGCTCGCACGATCCGTTCGCTGAGCGTCACCACCCTCGACGAGCTGCGCACGATGGTCACGCTGCTGCGCGCCTCCGGCGGCCACACCACCGAGCTGACGCCGCAGCCCACCCTGGCCGACCTGCGCAAACTGGTGGAGTCCAGCGGCACACATGCGGAACTGACGGGTGAGCTCCCGGCCGCCGTGGGCACACCCGCGCAACGGGCCCTCTACCGTACGGTCCAGGAGGCGCTGACCAATGTCCGCAAGCACGCCCCCGGCGCCACCGCGTGTGTCGAGCTGTGGCAGGACGGCGACGGCGTCGGAGTGACCGTCACCAACACCCCGCCCACGCGGCCCTCCCTGCCCCTGCCCGGTTCGCAGCAGGGGCTGGTCGGGCTGCGGGAACGGGCCGAGATCCTGCACGGCACCCTGGAGGCGGGCCCGACCGCGGAGGGCGGCTACCGGGTGCGGCTGCGCATTCCCCTCGGCGCGGACTGACCGGCGCCTCAGCGGGTGGGGGCCAGCAGTTGGGTGGCCGCCAACTGCGCGTACAGCCGGTCAGCGTCCAGCAGTTCCTCATGGGTGCCCACTGCGCGGACCCGGCCCGCGTCCATGACGACGATGCGGTCGGCGCCGGTCACCGTCGACAGGCGGTGGGCCACCACCAGCACGGTGGTCTCGCCGGCTACCTCCGCGACGACGTCCCGCAGCGCCAGCTCGTTGACCGCGTCGAGCTGAGAGGTCGCCTCGTCCAGGAGCAGCAGCCGGGGGCTTCGCAGCAGGGCGCGGGCGATGGCGATGCGCTGGCGCTCGCCGCCCGACAGCTTGGAGCCGCGGTGGCCGACCGGGGTGTCCAGGCCGTGGGGCAGGCGCTCTACGAGGGTGTCGAGTCTGGTGCGGGACAGCACGCCGCGGATGTCGTCGTCCGTCGCTCCGGGCGCCGCGAAGAGCAGGTTCTCCCGCAGCGTGCCGGCCAGCACCGGGGCGTCCTGCTCGACGTAGCCGATGGCGGATCGCAGTTCGGGCAGCGGCCAGTCCCGTACGTCCTTGCCGTCGACCAGGACCCGGCCGCCGGTGGCCTCGTAGAACCGCTCGATGAGGGCGAACACCGTCGACTTGCCCGCACCGGAAGGTCCGACGAAGGCGGTCATCCCGGTGGGCGGTACTGCGAAGCTCACCTGGTGGTGGGTGTGCGGCAGGCCGGGGCGGTAGCGGAAGGAGACGTCCTCGAAGCGGACCGACGCCGGTCCCGGTGCGGCTGTCGCCTGCCCGGGGCGGGCGGACGGTTCCGTCGCCAGGCGTTGAACGGCCGCGATCCGGGAGATCGCGGCCGCGCCCTCCTGGTAGGAGGTCACGGCGTCGACCAGCTTGCCCACCGGCTCGATCAGGTAGAAGAGGTACAGCAGGAAGGCGATGAGGGTGGAGACGGGGATGTCCCCGGACGCCACGCGTGCCCCGCCGACCGCGAGGACGGCGAGGAAGGCCAGTTGTACGGCGAGTTCGTCGGCCGAGCCCGCCGCGGCCTCCCACTTCGCGCTCCTCACACCGTGCCGCCACGCCCGCCGCGCCGCGGCCTCCACCCGGGCGGTCTCCCGCTCCTCGGCACCGGACGCCTTCACCGTGCGAAACGCCCCGAGAGCCCGCTCCAGCGCGACGGAGATCTCCCCGACCGCCTCCTGCGCCCGCTCGGTGGCGCGGGCGATCCTCGGCATCACCAGAGCGACGGCCCCGCCGACCAGCACGACCACGCCGAGCGTCACGCCCAGCAGGACGACGTCCAGGTACGCCATCATCACGACCGCCGCGACGAAGGCCACCGCGCCGGTCGCGGCGGAGACCACCGCCTGGGTGCTGACGGCCCGCAGCAGTGTCGTGTCCGAGGTGACCCGGGACATCAGATCACCCGGCGGGACCCGCTCCCACTCCGCGAGCCGCAGCCGCAGCAACCGCCCCACCAGGGTGCGTCGCGCGGCCAGCACCACCGACTCCGCCGTCCGCTCCAGCACATATGTGCCGAACGCCTCGACCGCCGTGCCCAGTACCACCAGCACGGTGAGCGCGATCAGGATCCCGGCGATGGTCGAACCGGAGGCGAGCCGGTCGACCAGGGCCTTCGTCGCCAGTGGTTGCAGCAGGCCTCCGGCGGCCCCGACCAGGGCGCACAGCAGGCCGAGGGCGACGGGCCAGCGGTGCGGCCGGACGTAGGCGTACAGGGCCTTGATTGTTTCTCGGGCGGGCAGAGGCGTTTCATCCGTCGTCGGGGCGGATGCGGTGTTCACGATGTTCCTTTGTTCTGCGGTTCGCTGGGTACAGGTGTCGGGTCAGTGGACGAGTCCTGCTGTGGTCGTGGCGAAGATGTGCACCAACGCCTGGCCGACCTCGGGACGGACGACGAACAGGACGAAGACGCCTCCCGTCAGCGTCAGACCGAGGAGTTCCAGGAACTCGCCCCTGAAGTCCTCGCGCTTGGTGTGTCGCGCACGGTGTGTCATGCCTCCAGCCTGGGAGCCCGTCCGCCCGCGCCCCATCCGGCAACCGTCGGGGCCACCCCCGCCGGGTGGCGGAAGCCGATCGGTCTCAGGTCTGACGGGAACCGGCCGGGGATGCGGCTCCGCCGGTCGGCAGGGCGGTACCCGCCGATCGGCGGGGGCGGTACCGAGGACTGCCGGATACTCCGCCGGGTGACGCTCGCGCGAGGTTCTTCGTATGACACAGACACAGCCGCCGCAGGAGAAGCCGGCTCCCCAGGAGAACTCGCCGCCGCCCCGCGACTCCCCCGGCCCCTCGATGGGGCGCCTTGTCGGGGTGGACCTGGCCCGCGCGCTGGCGGTGTTCGGTATGTACGTCGTGCACATCGGCCCCCCGCTGTCGGCCACGCACGGCGTCGCCAGCTGGGTGCGGTACATCGCGGACGGCCACTCGTCGGTCCTGTTCGCCACCCTCGCCGGATTCTCGCTGATGCTGATCGCCGGGCGCCGGGAGCCCAAGACCGGCCTGGCCGGCCGGCAGGCGCGGGCGCGGATCGCGATCCGTGCCGTGGTGCTGCTGGCGCTGGGCACCGTGATGGCGATGGAGTACGGCGGGGTGATCATCCTCGGCTTCTACGGGGTCTACTTCCTGCTGGCCCTGCCGCTGGTGCGCCTGCGCGCCAGGACGCTCGCGGTCGTCGCGGCGGCGCTCGCGCTGGTCGCGCCGCAGCTGGCGTACGTCCTGAACTCGTGGGTGACCGACTCGGTCCGGCAGAGCATCAACGCCTACGACCCGCTCCACCGGCTCAGCGAGGTGGGAGTGCTCGATCTGCTGCTCACCGGCTTCTACCCGGCGCTCACCTGGCTGCCGTTCGTGATCTCGGGCATGGCGCTGGGCCGCCTCGACCTGTCCTCCGGGACTGTCCAGCGGCGCCTGGCCGCGCTCGGTGCCGGTCTCACCGCCGCCGCGTACGGTCTTTCCTTGCTGCTGGCCGGGAAGGGCGCGTTGCGGAGCATGGCGGAGGACGGGCCGTCTTCGTCTTCCTCCGGGGGCTCGGGTTCGATGCCTCTCGGCAGCGGGTCGGCGCCCCTCGACGGGTCGTTCCCCGAGATGCCGGCGTCGTCGCTGCTGACGGCCGGGCCGCACAGCGGCACCACCTTCGACATCATCGGCAGCGTCGGCGTCGCGATCCTCGTGATCGTGGGCGCGACGGTGGCGATGGAGCGGCTGCCGCGGCTGCGCCGCCTGGCGAAGCCGGTCATCGCCGTGGGAACCATGTCCCTGACCGCCTACGTCGGCCACTTCCTCGCGCAGTCCGCGCTGTCCGTGCCCGCCGGGACCAGCACCCAGCAGTCGTGGGTGCCGCTGCTCATGTTCGTCCTAGGGGCGACGGTGTTCGCCGCGATCTGGTCCCGTTTCTTCCGGCGCGGCCCGCTGGAGTATCTGCTCAACGCGGCCACCAGGCCGGCCAAGCACATCCGGTGAGTGCCGGCCGGGGCAGAACGCCGCCGCGCTCTACCCCGGCCTGCCGCTCAGAAGGTGAGGCTCCAGCGGTCGAGGTAGCCGCCCTCGCTCGGTGCGATGCCGGGCGCGGCCGGGGTGTAGTCGGTGACGCGGAGCTTCCAGATGCCGTTGGCGGGCAGCGCCGAGGCGTCCACGGTGAAGGAGTCGTGGAGCTCGGTGCCGGTGTCCCACTGGAAGTCCTTGACCAGCAGCACCGTGCCGTCCGGGGCGACGAGTTCGACGACCTGGGCGCCGATGAAGGTGTGGACGATGTCCACGGAGACCTTGAGGCCGGCGGGCGCGTTGCCGGTGCGGCCGGTGACCGTCAGGGGTGTCTCGACGCTCTGCCAGGGGGCGTAGTCGTGGCGGTCGGGGTCGACGAAGAAGTCGCCGCCGGAGGCCACCACGGTCCAGTCGAAGGTGTAACGGCGCTTCTCGGCGGCCGAGTCGGTGAAGATGACGGTGGTCCGGAAGGTGCCCGCCGTGGTGGGGGTGCCGGAGATCAGACCGGAGACGGTGTCGAGGGACAGGCCCGTGGGCAGGCCGGTGGCGGCGTAGGTGACGGCGCCGGGCCGGGTGGAGACGGCGGAGACGGTCCGGGCGACAGGCTGGCCGACGGCCGCGTCCCGGGTGTTCAGGGACGTGATGGCGATGTGCTTGACGTAGCGGGGGCCGACGTTGACCGCGGCCCAGGCGTTCGCGACGGACTCGTAGGCGTCGCTGGTGGTTCCGAACAGGTCGGTGGCGGCCTTCAAAGTGGCGGTGCGGGCGCCGGCGTAGTCGGTGGTGCTGGTCATGTAGTGGGTCAGGGCGCGGTACCAGACGTTGGTGGCGTTGCGCAGGCCGATGCCGGAGACCGGGAGACCGTCGTAGGTGGGGCTGTCGTAGTGGACGCCGTTGATGGTCTTGTGGCCGCTGCCCTCGGAGATCAGGTAGAAGAAGTGGTTGGCGACCCCGGCCCCGAAGTGCGGGTCGAGCAGGTGTGTGCCGGGGGTCCAGTAGTCCTGTGAAGTGCCTTTCTCCGAGGCGTCCTTGGAGGGCTGGTCCAGGTAGCGCAGGGGCTTGCCGGTGCCGCGGACGTCGGCGAGCTCGCCGATGGTGTAGTCGGGGACGTCCTGGGGGTTGTTCGCGTAGAACTCGACGGCGGTGCCCATGATGTCGCTGGTGGCCTCGTTGAGGGCGCCGGACTCGCCGGTCTCCAGCAGGCCCGCGGTGGCGGAGGTGACGCCGTGGGTCATCTCGTGGGCGGCGATGTCGAGTTCGGTGAGCGGGTGCCGGTTGTCCAGGCCGTCGCCATAGGTCATGCAGAAGCAGCTGTCCAGCCAGTAGGCGTTGGCCAGGCCCGCGACATGGACGTTGGAGACGGCTCCGACGCCGTCGTCGGCTATGCCGTTGCGGCCGAAGACGTCGTGGTAGAAGTTCCAGGTCGTACGGGAGCCGTGGGCGGCGTCGACGGCGGCGGTCGCCCGGTCGTCGGCGGTGCCGTCGCCCCAGACGTCGTCGGCGTCGGTGTACAGGACGCCGAGACCGCCGTTGGTGACGTCGCGGACGCTGTTGCCGCCGCGCTGGGTGTCGACCAATTGGTAAGTGTCGCCCACCCGTTGGGTGTCGAGCTGGACGGTGCCGCTGTACTGGCTGTTGCCGATGCCCGCGGTCACCTCGTCGTAGGCGGCGAGCCGGCTGCCGGTGGCGGCGTCGAGGACGACGTGCAGGCGACTGGGCGTGCCATCGGCCCGCGAGCCGTCGATAACGTTGTCGAAGGCCAGCCGCGGAGTGCCGGAGCCCGCCCAGACGACGCGGCGCGCGGAACCGTCGGCGGCGGCGTGGGCGAGGTGCTCCTTCCTGGCCTCGGCCAGCGCCCCGCTCCTTGCGTGGGCCGCCGTCACACCGTCCTTGACGGCGGGCACGGACAGCGGGTCGCGCAGGGAGTCGTCGATCCGGCGGCCGTGCGGGCCGTCGTGCACGACCAGGTCGCCGCCCTCGACGGGCAGTCCCTGGTAGGTGCGCGCGTAGCGGGTGTGGACCGTGCCGTCGGCGTCCTTCATGACGTCCTTGGCCACGAGGTTCTCGTGGCTCCCGGCGTGCACTGTCTTCCGGACGCCGGCGCGGACGTCGGCGGCACGGTCGAGCAGCGACTTGCGCTCGGCGGAGCCCAGAGGCACGGCCTTGGCGCCGGTTCTGGCGTGTGCGGTGACGAGCGGGGGCGCCGGGACGTGCGCGGCGTCGCGGGCGGTGCTCTCGGCGGCTGGGACAGCGGTCGCGGGCGGGGCGGTCAGGACAAGGGCGCCCAGGGTCACGGCCAGGGCCACCGCGAGGGGGCCCACGGGTCTGAGGCGCGACGCCGACCGGTCCGCGCGTGACACACGTGCGGCGTTCTGGAAGCGGGACATGGGTCTCCTGGCTCGGAGGTGCAGGTGACACAGGTGCCGCGACGGTGGGGCGCCTGTGGGACGGAGAGGCGGGTGCGACGGCGGTACGAGGCCGACGCAGCGGAAGCGACGGGATCGTTGCAGGTAACACGCGTGTTGTCAGCACTCCGGTGATCGCTGTCCGAAATCCGGCCACTCGTGCGCCCCGGGGCGTACGGCCCGGCCGGGCCGCCGACGGGCGCTTTTACGCCACGGCAACATCCGGCCACTTCAGAACTTTGGCTGCTTTTCGATGGCGCGCGCACGGGCGGCACATGTGTGCCACAGGGGCGACTGCGGAGGCATATACGCACCCGTTCCGGCCAGGACAAGACGAGGCCGGGCCGGACCAGCCCGGCCCGGCCCGGCGCACACGTAGCAACCGGAGGGGCCGACTCGGCACCTCCGGACGGTGGCATTCCGGCGCGAACCGGGCAGGCACATGTCTAAACAGGTGTTCTGCGGCTAGTTTTGTCGTCATTGACGGCCACAGTCCGAGGACCAACATGCAGGTGCACCTGAACCCCCCGCTCGAACCCGGTAGTGCGCCCCAGCTCGCCGCCGCCATCGTGGCGGCGGCTGCCGACATCAGTGACGCGGCGCTGGACTACAGTCCGGAGAGCATCGACGTCGTGGAAGACATCGTCGACGGCTTCCGGGCCGAGGGGGTGAGCAGCGAGGAGATGGCCGAATCACTCGTCGGCTTCGGCTGCTACCTCGGCGAGATCGTGACGCGTCACATCGGCGGCGCATGGCGGCCCACTACGGCCGCCCACCCCACGACCGCCCCCTTCATCGTCGTGCTGCCCGACGCACGGGAGTGCCATCCCATCGACTGGGTCTTCAGCCGTCTGGAGTCCGGGGCAGCTTTCAGCATCCGTGACCTGTACGCGGCGGCTGCGGTCGGCGGCGCGGACAGCGGGCTCGCGGCAGAAGAGGCACTTGAGTGAGGTGCCGGAGCCTTCCGGGCCTGGAACGATAGGGGTGACCAGGCACGGGGGCGCGCCTGCGGAGGGGCGGGGAGAGCAGGAGGGCACGTGATCAGCGCGCACGCCGGGACAGCGGCGGCCGGCCTGACCGGGGAGGCCGACCCGGGTGACCGCGAATCGGGTGACCGCGAATCGGGTGACCGCGGCCCGGACACCGGCCCGGACGGCACCAGGTTGGTCGGTCGAGTGCGGGAGCGGGAGCTGGTGAGCGCGCTGCTGGCGGACCTGCCGGGCGACGGCATCCGGGTGCTCCACCTGAGCGGCGGGACCGGTGCGGGAAAGTCCGCGCTCCTGCGCTTCGCCGCCACGGAGGCCGCGCGGCAAGGCGTACGCGTGCTGTCGACGGGCTGGGCGCCCGGCGAAGAGGGGCTGGCCCATGCCGCGTTGCATGGCCTTCTGCGTCCCGCCCTGGCGTGGGCCGACGACCTGCCGGACCGGGAACGAGCTGTCCTGCGCGCCGCGTTCCCCGGCGGCGACGCCTTGCCGACGCCGACAGAGCTGGCCGCGGCGGCGCTCCTGCTGCTGGCCGCGTTGCCGGAGCCGGTGCTGCTGTGCGTGGACGACCTCGACCGGATCGACGCATCCAGCCGCGACACCTTGTGCGCCCTGGCCACGATCATGGCCGACGGTTCCCGGACGGTGGCGCCGGTAGGCATGATCGTGGCTGAGCGTGCCGTCGGCGGCGGCGCCAGGTCGCTTCCGCGCGGGACGGCCGCGACGCTCGGGCCGCTGCCCGGCCCGGACGCCCGCGCACTCGTCGCCCGCGCCGGACGTGTCACCGGGTACGGCGAGGAACAGCTCGTCCTCGCCGTGGCACAAGGCAATCCGCTCGCCCTCACCGAGCTCTCCCTGGGCGGCAGCCCGCTCGGTGACGCGGCCGGCTTCGGCATGCCGACCGCGACGCCGCGCCTGGCGGAGGCGTACGCGTACGACTGGGAGAGGCTGTCGGCAGCCGCCCGCGACGTGCTGCTCACCGCGGCGCTGAGCACGTCGCCGCGCACGCGGGACGTCCTGGCCGCGGGCGCCTGTCTGCTGGGCGGTGACGACGGCACGGCCCGCGCCGCTCTCGCGGAACTCGTGGCGCGCGGACTGGTCGTGGAGGTCGTGGAGTCGGACGACACGGATGAGGCCGACGAAAGCGCCGGGGGCGGGAACGCGGGCAACGGGAACGCGGGAGACGCGAGCCGGAGGGGGGAAGACGCGGGGAAAGGGCGCGCAGGCGGCGGTTCGCGGGTGCGGTTCCGTGAGCCGCTGATGCGGATCGCCGTGCTGCGGCTGGCGTCGGCGGCGCGGCGTATGAGCGGGCATGCCGCGCTCGGGCGGAGCCTCGGCGGTTCCGTCCGCGCCGCCTGGCACGCGGCCCAGTGCGCGGTGGGTCCCGACGAGGAACTCGCGGGGCGGCTGGAGCGGCTGGCGGCCGGTGCGCGTACGGTCACCGGGGTGCTGGTGGCGCTCGCCGCGCTGGAGGCCGCGGCGCGTCTCTCCGCGCATCCGGAACGCCGCGGGGTGCGGCTGCTGCGGGCCGCCGAACTCGCCGGCGACCACGGTCTGACGGACCAGGCGCTGCGGCTGGTGAGCCGGATCGACCCGATCGACCTGGGGGCGTTCGGGCGGGCCCTGCTGCTGCGGGTGCACGATCTGCTGCCGGGCAGCAGCGCGGCCGGCCGGGAACGGATCGTCGCCCTGTGCGAGGCGGCGCGCGCGGTCGCCGCGCTGGATCCCGTACTCCCCCCGAAGCTCCTGCTCGCGGCGGCCCGCAGATGCCGGTGGCAGCAGGTCGGCGCGAGGGAACGCGACCTGGTCCTGAGGACGGCGGAAGAGCTGCGATCGGGGCCGCGGGACGGGTGGTACCTGGTTGTGCTGTCGCTGATCGACCCGCTGAAAGTGCCCCGGCCGCCGGTCCCGCAGCCCGTTCCCCTGCCGTCCCAGGTCGAGGGGCGGAACCTGTTCAGCCAGGTGACCACCCTCACCATCGACTTCGAACAGGCCGCGCCGCTGCACGTGGAGGTGGAGCGCGCCCTGCGCGCCGCCGGCCGGTACGGGCAGCTGCCGCTGATCCTCGTGCCGAGGACGATGTGCGAGATCTGGCTCGGCACCCAGTGGGACACGGCCCTGGCGCTGGCCGAGGAGAGCCGGATGATCGCGGAGCGGACCGCGCAGCCGGACTGGGCGGCGCGGGCCACGGGGATGCTGGCCATCGTCGCGGCGTTGCGCGGGGAGTTCGACCGGGCGTCGGAGTGCGCCACCGAGGTCGAGGAGTCCTCTCTGCGCCTCGGCCAGAACCGGCAGCTCAGCCTGGCCGTCCTGGCCCGCGCGCTCACCGCGTCCGGCACCGGCCGCTACGCGGAGGCCTACGTCCGGCTGCGCTCGCTGTTCGCCGATCCGGCGACGCCGTACGCCTTCGAGCAGTTCTGGGGGCTCGCCTTCCTCGCGGAGGCGGCGCTGCCCGCCGGGGAGCAGGCCGACGCCAGGACCGTGCTCGCCCCGTTCCCGGCACTGACGCGGGCGGGCTGCTCCCCCTTGCTGGAACGGATCGTGGCCTATGCCGACGCGGTGCTCTCCCCGGACGACGAGGCGGAGGAGCGCTTCCGGCACGCGCTGCGGCCCGGGATCGAGCGGTGGCCGCTGCTGCACGGCATGACCCAGTTCGGCCACGGGGCCCGGCTCCGGCGTCGGCGGCGCGTCACCGAGTCCCGCACGCCGCTGGCCGCGGCCGAGGCGGTCTTCCGGGAGCTGGGCGCCCCGTCACGCGCCGAACAGGCCGCCGCGGAGCTGCGGGCGACGGGCTGGGCCGCGGACGGGCAGCCCGCGGAGGACGCCGCGGACAACATCGCCCGCGTGCTGTCACCGCAGCAGCTCACCATCGCCCGCCTGGCCGCCCGCGGCCTGTCCAACCGGGCGATCGGCGAACAGTTGCGTCTGTCGCCGCGTACGGTCGCCTCGCACCTGTACCAGATCTTCCCGAAGCTCGGCGTCTCCTCCCGGGCGCAGCTCGCCGCGAGGTTCGGGGCCGACTGACGCGGGAGGAGTCGGCAGGTGTGCGAGGCCCACGCGGCAGACCGCGAGGTTCGGCGCCGACCGGTGCGGGAGGACCCGGATTCCCTGCGCGGTGCGCACAGCTCGCCGCCAGGCTCGGGACCGACCGACCGACCGACCGACACGGCGCGGTTCAGGGTGTGTCCGGGTTCCTCAGGGCCTCGGCGAGCTGTGCGCGGGACGTCACGCCCAGGCGGGGGAAGATGCGGTAGAGGTACGCGCCGATGGTCCGGGAGGCGAGGCCGAGCTGTTCGCCGATCTCCCGGTTGGACAAGCCGCGGGCGGCCAGCTCGGCGATCCGCAGTTCGCGGGCGGTGAGCAGATCGCGCGCCGCGGCGGGCCGAAACCCGCCCGGGGCGGCGCCTTCCGCCCGTTCCCCGGAGGCCCGTAGTTCCGCGGCGATCCGCGGGGCGCGTGCCTCGGCGCCCAGCATCGTGAAGCCGGCTGCCGCCTGGCGCAGGGTGGCCTGCGAGTCGGCGAACTGCCGCCGCAGCCGCAGCCACCTCCCCTCGGCCAGCCGCAGCGGCGCCTCCAGGTAGGGCCAGGGGGACAGGTCCTCGGCGAAGGCCCGCTCGAACATCGTCCGCGCGTCGTCGTCCGCAAGAACGGCTCGCGCCACCGTGAACCGGACGCCGATCACGCGGGGGCACCGCGCGCCCAGCTCCCGCTCCAGGCGGTCGAGCGTCGCGAGCGCCTCCCGGGATGCCTGCTCGGCCTTGGCCGCCTCGGCGAAGGCCACCACGGCGAACAGGGCCGCCGCGCGGGTACGCGGATCGGTGAGAAGCGAGGACAGGGCGGGAAAGGCCGCAGCGGACTCGCCGCACTCCGCCAGCGTCCAGGCCGCGCCGACGGCCAGGACCGCGTCGATCGACGGCACCGAGCGCCGGGCCGCCGCCAGGTCACGGTCGGCGGCCGGTCCGACCGGCGTGCCGGTGCGCAGGCCCCGCACCAGATCCGTCAGGAGGCGGGCGGCGGCCACGTGGTGGTCCTGGCCGTACGTGCCCTCCGCCGACTGCGCGCAGCGCCGGAAGGCGTGCTCGCCCTGCGCCCAGTTGCCCATCCCCAGGTGCGCCAGTCCCTGTCTGAGCAGCACCCAGGGCAACTGGGCGGGCAGCGCGTGGAAGCGGCGGCGGCGCTCGGCCCGCCGCCACAGGTCCAGGGCCCGCAACGGGTCCCCGGCCAGCAGCGCGGCCTCCCCGAGGCGTTCGATGTCGCGCACCGACACATCGCCCAGGTCCCGGTCGGCGCAGACGCCCGCGAGGACGGTGGCGGCCCGGCCCAGGGGGCGGACCGTGGCCATGGCGTACAGCAGCCGGGGGTCGTCGGCGCGGTCGGGCATCCCGTCGAGGAAGGCCAGCAGCGCCTTGGACCGCTGCTCGTCCCCGGCGGCCACGGGCGCCGTGATCCGGGCCAGCTCCAGCGCGTTCTGCTGCTCGGCGGGCCCGACGGGGGTGGGCCAGGAGGACGGGTCGGTGGGGTCGGGGACGGCACCCGTGCCAGGGCCGGTGGCGTGCGTCGGCGGCTGCGCGCCGGTGGTGCCGGGGTGTGCCAGGGCCTGGGCGCACAGCGTGCCCAGGGGGCCCAGCGGGTGGCGCAGGGCGTGGTGCGCCAGCGTGCGGGTCATGCGGTCCAGGCCGAGGAGCTGGGCCAGTTGGGCGGCCCGTAGCGCGCAGCGGCCCCGGTCGGCGGGGTGCGGGTGGAGGTCGGCGGCGCGGCGCAGCAGGCGTACGGCCATCGTCGGCGGGCACTGTTCGAGGGCGTCGCCGCGCACCGCTTCCAGGCGGGCCGCCAGCTCCGGGTCGGGTCCTTCCGCCGCCTGCGCCAGGTGCCACAGCGTCCTGACCGAGCCGGGTGGCAGGACGGCCGCCAGGGCCGCGTGAGCGGCCCGGCAGCGGTCGGGGCCGGTGCCGTGGACGACCGCGCCCGCCGTCGCGGGGTGGGCGAAGTGCGGCCGCATGCCGTCGAAGAACACCAGGCCCGCGCGTTCCGCGGGTTCCAGCGCGGCGGGATCCAGCGCCGTACCGCCGATCCGGGAAGCGGCCGACAGCAGCAGCGGGAGGTCTCCCTCGGGGTGCAGCGCCGCGACCAGAAGCAGGTCCCGGGTGCCGGCGGGCAGGCGCGCGGCGCCCGGCGCCATGGCGGCGGCCAGCCGGTCGGAGGAGGCGGGCAGGCTGGGCAGGGAGTCCTCGGCGGGCGCGGGGAGTTCCAGCAGCGCCAGGGGGTTGCCGGCCGCGGTCGCCAGGAGTTCGCGGACGGCCTGCGCGTCCAGGCCGGGCCGCCGCGAGGCCAGCAGCCGGGCGGACTCGGCCGGGGACAGCGGGCCGAGGGACAGCGTGGGAACTCCGGTCAGCGGGTCCGGCAGGGCGTGGGGCGGGCGGGAGGTCATCAGCAGGGCCAGCGGATGCCCCTTGGCGCGCCGGGCGACGAACGCCAGCACCTGCCTGCTGGGTGCGTCCAGGGCGTCCCAGTCGTCGACGGCGACCAGGAGGGGCTGTCCGGCCCGGCTGACGGCCGTGAGCACGTCCAGGACGGCGAAGGCGAGCCAGGAGTGTCCCGTGCCGGGCGCGGGGGCGCCGTCGACGAGCACGCTGACCAGCGCGTCGAGACTCGACGCGCGGGGTGGGGGGTCGATGGCCGGTGGGTGGTGCGGAGTGGCCGGATCTGCCGGGTCCGCCAGGTCTGCGGCGCCTGCCGGACGTGCCGCGTCCGCCGGGTCCAGCCCGTCCGCCTGGTCCAGCGCGTCCGGCAGCACCGGCCACACGGTCTGGAGCAGGCCTGACAGGTCAGGCGGGTTGCTCCCGCGGATGCCGGCGCACCGTAGGACCCGCATGCCCCCGGTCCGCGCCGCCCGGACCGCGGCTTCCAGCAGCGCCGACTTGCCTGTCCCGGGCTGCCCGGACAGCACCAGGGCCGCTCCCTGGTCCGTCGCGGTCGCCGCCGGTGTCGTCGCCGCGACGAGGGCCTCCCGCAGCGCACCCAGTTCCGCGGTACGGCCGACGAAGCCCAGGTCGCCGAGGTGCGCCGGGTGCGGAGAGGGGGGAGGCGTGGAGGTGCGCGGGGAGGCGGGCGCGGGCGTGGAGGTGGACCGTCCGTCCTCGTCCCCGGCGGGGGAGGCGAACCTGCCGTGCCCGTTCATCGGTCCCCCTGCTGTGGCGCGCACGCTCCCCTCCGACGCCGAGAGCGCTCTCGTGCATGCTGCCATCCCACGGGAGGGAACGGCGAACGACAGGGGCGGTCCGTCTCCCCCGCCGGGCGGCCGGGTGAACTTTCCTCCGCCGCCCCACCGTCTCCCCTGTGCGACGTTGATCCACTTCCGAGCAGCGGGAGCGGGGACAGGAAGGACGGTTGGGCATGGGGAACCTCAAGACACGACTCGCCACCCTGGCGGTGGCGGGAGCGTCCGCCGCGGCCATCACGCTCGGCACCGCCGGTTCGGCGTCGGCGGACGCCTGGATCGGCTCCGGGGCCGACAAGTGCGGCAGCCAGTACGCCCTGTGCATCTGGGACCAGGGCAACTACCAGGGCAGCGGGATCGGCGTTCCCTGGAACGAGCTCTGGAAGCTGGGCAGCATCAGCGAGCACTACGGGTTCCTGGGCTACAACGTCTCGTCCATCATCAACAGGACCGGCGCGACGTTCTGCGGCTCCGAGTACGACTGGGGGGTGGGCAGCGCCTTCAAGATCCAGGCCTGGGGCTGGTACAGCGGCCTCGGCTCGTGGGACAACCGCATCCGGTCCATCCAGCAGTGGCCCTGTGACCCCGGGGCCTGACACGCACGTGCTGACGATGTGCTGACGTCATTCTGACCTCGTGCTGACGGGCCCGGCCGGGCGGTCGTCCGACGGCCGGGTCCCGTGAAGATCCGCCCGGGTTAGGGTCGGCGGCATGCGCCTTGCTCTGTTCGACCTGGACGGCACCCTGGTCGACCGCCGTGCCGCGTTCGCGGACGCCATAGCCGAGTTGGTCCACGACCATGCCTACGGGCCGGACATCGAGGGCTGGCTGCGTACCGAACTGGCCGACACCGCGGACCGCGCCGACTTCGAGCGGCTGCGTGCCACGTTCCGCGTCGAGGAGTCGGCCGAGCACCTGTGGCGGGTGTACGTCGACCGCATGGCGTCCGCCGTGCACTGCCGGCCCGTCGTGCTCGACAGTCTGGCGCGGCTGAAGGACGCCGGCTGGAGCATCGGGGTCGCGACCAACGGGGCCAGTGACATCCAGCGCGCCAAGGTCCGGGCGACCGGTCTCGCCGAGCTGATCGACGGGATCGCCGCGTCCGGCGACATCGACGTGCGCAAGCCCGACGCGCGGCTCTTCGAGCTCGCCGCCGCCCGGTGCGGCACACAGTTGACGCCCGGTGACTGGATGACCGGCGACAATCCCGAGTCCGACATCGCCGGCGGTGCGGCGGCGGGACTGCGCACGATCTGGGTGCGCGGGCGGGTGTGGCCCGAGGGGCTCACGGTTCCGCACCACACGGCTGACGACGTCGTCGACGCCGTCGACCACCTCTTGGCACACTCCACGCCGTAGCGCCCGTTCGTCACGGAATGCACCACTTCGCCTCCGGCCGGATCTTCAGCGGCAAACACCCCGTTTTGCCGCACTGAAACATGTGACCGAGGGCTTCTCGTCGGCCGAATGTCAGGAACGTGTTGGGTTCCTGTCGCCGTCCGGTGCCCTCCGGCCGGTTTCCACGGCAACGACCAGGTGGGGGCCGCCGCGGTTCCTACGATGACCGCATGTGTGCGTACGTGGTGCTCGCCGACGACGATCCCAAGCAGGCCGATCTCATCCGGCGCTATCTGGAACGGGAGGGCCATGCGGTCGGGGTCGTCCACGACGGGCGGGCGGCCCTGGACGAGATCCGGCAGCGGATGCCCGATCTCGTGGTGCTGGACTGGATGATGCCCCGCGTGGACGGACTCGACGTGTGCCGGGTGCTGCGCAGGGAGTCCGACGTGCCGGTGCTGATGCTCACCGCGCGCGCAGAGGAGGACGACCTGCTGCTGGCGCTCGACCTCGGCGCCGACGACTACATGACCAAGCCCTTCAGCCCACGGGAGCTGGTCGCCCGCGTCCGCACCCTGCTCAGGAGGACCGGCCGCGGGGGCGCCCCCGGCGGCGGGCAGCAGGACGAGCCGGTGTTCGTCGTGGGACCGCTCGTGGTCGATCCTGGCCGCTTCGAGGTACGCGTCGACGGACGGACGGCCGAGTGCACTCCCGGCGAGTTCCGGGTGCTGGAGGTGCTGGCGTCGGCGCCCGGGCGGGTGTTCACGAGGAAGCAGATCCTGGAGCGTCTGCACGGCATCGACCGGTATGTGACGACACGTACGGTCGACGGGCACGTCATGAACCTGCGCCGCAAGATCGAGGGGGATCCCGCGCGGCCCACGTTGCTGCTCACGGTCTACGGGGTCGGCTACAAGATCGCCGAGGTGCGCCCCCCTGCGGACGCGGACGGTCCTCATGCCCCGTGACCTCCCGCTGCGCAGAAGCCTGCGCTCGCGGCTGCTGTGGGTGTCCGCGCTGGTCTCGCTGTGCTCGATCGTCGCGACGGCCTGGCTGGTCGTCAGCCTCACCGCCGTGGCCATCGGACGGGAACGGGGGCAGGTCCTCGCCGACGACGCGCGGATCTACGACACGCTCGTCGGGTACGCGGCCACGCATCCGGACTGGACCGGCGCCGGGCCGACGGTGCACACCCTGTCCCGGCAGACGGGCAGGCGGATCACGCTGACCGACGAAAGCCGCCGTCCGCTGGCGGACTCCGACAGCGAAGGGGCGGCAGGCCCACTCCCGTCGAGGGCGTCGGCGACGGTCGACGCGCTGGCCGTGGACACCGCGCTCGCCCGCCGCACGGACGGCACCTCGGCCGACCGTATCGACCCGCGCGCGGTAGGCCCTTTCCGGTTGGACGGGCGGGAGAGGAAAGACCTGGAAGCGCGGGCGTCCCGGATCGCGGAGTGCCTGCGCGGTGCCGGTCCCCCGCAGGACATCGAGGTGACGCGGGCGGCCAACGGACGGGCCCAGGTCGAGGTCGACGGCCATGTCGTCGACACCGGGGACCGGTGCGGGGCCGACGGCCTCCAGCGGCGTACCCGTACGGAGAGCCGTGCCCTCACCCAGCTGGGCGGACTCGTCAACGACTGCCTCGCCGACCGCCATGCCGCGCCGGTCCGGCTGGCCGCCGACCTGACCTGGCTCCCCGCCGACGTGCGCGGGGCCCCCGACACCCGGGCGGTGACGGCCTGTCTCGCCACCGCCCGGCGCGAGCAGCTCGACCCGTACGTGGCCCCTCCCGCGCTGCTCTTCGCCACCGCGCCCGACCGCAAGATCGCCACGTTCTTCGACCTGTCCGGCGCCAACCGCACGCGGATCGCCGCAGTGACCGTCGCGGTGCTGCTGACCACCGTGACGGTCACGTTCGTCGCGGGCACCCGGATGGTCCGTCCCCTGCGGGCGCTGACCGGCGCGGCGCAGCGGATGGCGGACGGCGACCAGGACGCGCGGGTCGAGGTGGCCGGGGACGACGAGTTCGGCAGGCTCGGCGCGGCGTTCAACCTGATGGCGAGCAGACGGCAGGAACTGGAGCAGTTGCGGCGGGCGTTGGTGAGCGACGTCGCGCACGAGCTGCGGGCGCCGGTCAGCAATGTGAGGGGCTGGCTGGAGGCCGTCGAGGACGGTGTCGTACCCGCCGACGAGAGCCTCGTCTCCTCGCTGCTGGAGGAGGCGATGCTGCTCCAGCACATCATCGACGACCTGCGCGACCTCTCGGCGGCCGACGCCGGCGCGCTGCGCCTGCATCCGGAGGACGTCGACGCGGCCGCCGTGCTCGGCCAGGTCGCCCGTGCCCATCAGGGCGGCGCCGGGTCGGCGGGGGTGGAGCTGCGGGTGGCGGCCGAGGAGGGGCTGATGCTGTCCGCCGATCCGATGCGGCTGCGGCAGGCGGTCGGGAACCTCGTCTCCAACGCCGTACGGCACACACCGGCCGGCGGCACGGTCACCTTGTCCGCGGACCGGGAGGGCGACGACGTCGTGTTCCGTGTCGAGGACACCGGGTCCGGCATCGGCGCCGAGGACCTGCCGAAGGTCTTCGACCGCTTCTGGCGGGCGGAGAAGTCCCGGAGCCGGCAGAGCGGGGGCAGCGGGCTGGGGCTGTCCATCGTCCGCAAGCTGGCCGAGGCGCACGGCGGCAGCGCGCAGGTGTCGAGCGTGGTCGGGAAGGGATCGGTGTTCTCGGTGCGGCTGCCTGGACGAGGGCTCCGGTGACGGTCAGTTGGCGCGCTGGGCGGCCTCGTACAGGGGTCGGGTGATCGCGGAGGTGAACTGCGGGCCGACGAGGTGGCGCTCGCAGTCCGGAGTGCCGGAGTCGGCGCACACCTCACCGGCGGGGGTCAGGTAGGCGCTGTAGGTGTTGACCCCGACGACCGTGCCGAGGCCCCTCTCCGGGTCGAAGCCGGCGATGCGGGGTCCGCCGCTGGCGCCGCCGCCCATCACACACGCGGTGCCCCATTGGCCCGCGGGTTCCGGGAAGTCGGGGGTGCCGGGGTCCTCGCGGGTCGGGCCCGCGCAGTAGGCGAGGCGGGCGCCGGTGTACTCGGGCAGGCCCTGCCGCGCCGGGTCGGACGCGGAGCGCGGATAGCCGAACTCGTACGCCGTCCGGTCGCCGGGCCGGTCGAAGGCGATGCGCTGGGCGACGCCGACGGCGTCCTGCACGGTACGGCCCCGGCTGTCGGGGTTGAGGACCACGAACGCCTGGTCGTGGCCGTCGTACCGCGCCGAGTCGAGCGCGTCGTAGCGCAGCCAGGTGGTGTCGGCCACGCCCAGTCTGCCGACGAACTTCCCGTACGGGGCGCGGCCGTCGTGGTAGCCGGGGGCGAACATCACGTTCGTCGCCCACTGGTTGTCCTCGCCGAGCAGGTCCGGGCTGTTCACGCAGTGCCCGCCCGTCACGACGGTGCTGTGGTTGGCGCTGGTGACGACGGTGGCGGTGCAGCTGGCGTCCTCGCCGTGGTCGGTGAAGAAGAGCCTGCCCACGGTCCGGGCGAGGGTGTCGGAGCCGGTCCAGGGCGCCCCGTCAGGACCGCTCTTCGGCGGCTGGTCGGCGGCGGCCGGCTCGGTGAGGGCGGCGATGCGGTCCGGGGTCCAGTAGTCGAGTACGGCCCGCTGCTGGGCGGTGGTGACCGCCTGCGCGTGGACGGCGACGCCGTCGCCGTCCGGCGTGGTCGCGGAGGCGGGTGCGGACACGGCGATGCCCGCGGCGAGGGCCGCCGCGACGAGGACGGGCCCCCGACGCGGGGGGCGGAACATCCGGTTCTGGCGGCTGGAAGTCTTCGGCATGGGCGGGAGCGTAGGAGGCCGGGGTCGGGATCCTGTCGGCGAACGGTTCCGTTCGTGTGGGGGCCTGCCGGTGCCGCCGCGACGGGCGGGCCGCGCAGGGGCACCGGACCGGCAAGGGTTCCTGACGGCTTCCCGACACATCGCACGGACGATGACGGCCATGACCCATCCCACCAGTACCCGCCGCGGTCGTGTGCTCGGCGCGACCGCCCTGCTGTCCGGCGTCGCCGTCCTCCTGCTCACCGGCTGCGGCGGAACGGACGACGACGGCTCCGAGCGGCAGGACGTGGCCTCCCTGCGCAGTGAGGCCCCGGCCGCCGGCGGGGCGACGAGCGCGAGCGCCGCGCCGGCCGCCGACTCCGGCCGCCCCCAGCTGCGTCTGGACAGTTCGGATGCGGAGCGGGACCGCTACTGGCACGTCTACGCCACCTGCCTGAAGGACCACGGGCACAAGATGCTTCCGCAGCGCGGCCCGGACTCCGTCGACGACACCGACCAGAGCCCCACGGCCAAGGCCGCCACCAAAGCTTGCGCCGGCAAACTGCCGCTCCAGCCGCCCGAGTTGGACCGGTCGACGAATCCGCACTACGACGACGACTACCGCGCCTATGTGAAGTGCCTGAACCGCGAGGGGCTCAAGGTCCACGCGCTGCCCGACAACTCGGGCTGGACGTACGACGGCCAGACCACGATGGGCAACGCCCGGCAGATCGAGGTCGACAAGAGCTGCACCCTGGAGGCCTTCGGTGGCAAGACGCGGTAGGGCCGCCGTCGCGCTGAGCGCGGTGCTGGTCGTGGGCGTCGCGGGGGCCGGGGCGGTGGTGTGGAGCGGCGCGCACTCGGGTGAGGGCACGCGGGCCACGGCTCCGGTGCGGGTGCGGACCGCGACGGTGACCAGGACGGATCTCTCCGACAGCCGCACGCTGCCGGGCACCCTAGGTTTCGGCAGGCCGCACGTGCTCAAGGGCGCCGGGCAGGGTGTGGTCACCGCGCTGCCGAAGCCGGGCGCCCGTGCGGTGCGCGGGCAGGCCCTGTACCGGGTCGACGACCGGCCGGTGCCGGTCTTCTTCGGCGACACCCCGTTCTTCCGCCCGCTGACCAAGCCGGGGGTGCGGGGCCGGGACGTGAGCGTGCTCGGGGACAACCTGCGGGCGCTGGGGTACGACACCGGCCCCGCCGGGACGTCCCGGACGGGCATCGAGGGCGAGGAGTTCACCCCGGCGCTGGCCGCCGCGCTCAAGCGGTGGCAGCACGACAGCGGCCAGGACGCCACGGGCACCCTGGTGCCGGGCCGTGCGGTGGTGCTGCCCGGCGCGGTGCGGGTCGACACCGTGCAGGCGCAGCCGGGCGATCCGGCCGACGCCCCGCTGCTGACCTACACCGCGGCCGCCAAGTCCGTCACCGTGCCGGTGGAGGCCACCGACGTGGGGACCGTCAAGGCCGGTGACAAGGCGGAGATCACGCTGCCCGACGGCAGGTCGGTCCGCGGCACGGTCACGGCGCTCGGCCGTACCGTGCAGGGCAGCGGTGCCCAGGACTCCGCGACGCAGGCCGGTCCGGCCACCGTCGACGTGAGCGTCGCCCCGGACCGGGCGAAGGACGTGGGCGGTCTGGACGCGGCGGCGGTGCAGGTGAGGTTCGACACGACGACCCGCAGGGGGGTGCTCGCCGTCCCGGTGAGCGCGCTGCTCGCGCTGCGTGAGGGCGGGTACGCCCTGCAACGCCCGGACGGCACGCTGATCGCGGTGCGCACCGGCATGTTCGCGGGCGGTCTGGTCGAGGTCAGCGGCAAGGGATTGACCGCGGGCAGCAAGGTGGTGACGGCCTCGTGAGCGCCCCCACGCCAACTGACCTTGTCCCGCCGCCGGTTCTCGTCCTCGACGACGTCACCAAACGCCACCCCGGTGGTGTCACCGCGCTGGACCGGGTCTCGCTGCGGGTCGACCAGGGTGAACTCCTCGCCGTCGTGGGCCCGTCCGGGTCCGGCAAGTCGACGCTGCTGCACATCATGGGCACCCTGGACCGTCCGACGACCGGCACCGTCCGCGTCGACGGTCACGACGTCCGCACGCTGCGCGACCGTCAGCTCTCCGCGCTGCGGGCCCGGTCGCTGGGGTTCGTCTTCCAGCACTTCCACCTCACCGACGGCCTGGACGCCACGGAGAACGTCGCCACCGGCCTGCTGTACGCCGGTGTCCCACGCCGCAGGCGTGCGCCGCTGGCCCGGGAGGCGCTGGCCCGGGTGGGCCTCGCGCACCGCCGCACACACCTCCCCCAGCAGCTGTCCGGGGGCGAACGCCAGCGGGTCGCCATCGCGCGGGCCCTGGTCAACCGTCCCTCGCTGGTGCTCGCGGACGAGCCGACGGGGGCGCTCGACGCGGCCAACGGGGAGGCCGTGCTGGAGCTGCTCGTCGAGCTGAACGCGCAGGGCACGACCATCGCCGTCATCACCCACGACCGTGACATCGCCGCCCGGCTCCCCCGCAGGGTGGAGCTGCGGGACGGCCGTGTCACCGCCGACGGGCGGGAGGTGAGTGCCGTATGACGCGCAGGATGACAGGGCACGGACCGCGCCCGGTCCGCCTGGCGTTCTCCGACATCCTGCGGCTCGGTCTGCTGGGCATCCGGACCCGGGGGCCGCGGGCCGCGCTGTCCGCGCTGGGCATCTCCCTCGGGATCGCGACGCTCGTCGTCGTGACGGCCGTGCCCGCCGCCGGCCAGCGTGCGCTGGTGAACCAGCTGTCGGCGCTCGGCACGAACATGCTGCGGGTGGCGCCGCAGGCGGACAGCGATCCGCCGGTGGTGCTGCCCGTCGACGCCGACGCGATGGCCGCCCGCATCGGGCCGGTGACGGGTGCGAGCGCGGTCGCCAACACCCACACGACGGTGCTGCGTTCGGACCGCGCCGACCCGGCGGACGCGTCCGGCATCAGTGTCCTGGCCGCCCGCACGAACCTGCTCGGGGCGGTGCACGGAAGGGTCCGGTCGGGGGCGTTCCTCACCGCGACGACGGCCCGTTTCCCGACCGTGGTGCTCGGCTTCCGGGCCGCTGCCCGGCTCGGCTTCGACCGGGTGCGGGCGGGCCAGGAACCCGGTCAGCTCTACATCGGCGGGCGCTGGTTCACCGTCATCGGCATCCTCGACCCGCTCCCGCTCGCCCCCGACCTCGACAGCGCGGTCCTGGTGGGCTGGAAGGCGGCGCGGGACCGGCTCGGCTTCGACGGGCATCCCACGGTCGTCTACGTCACCGCCCGCGAGGCGCGGATCGAGGAGGTACGGGCCGTGCTGCCGGCCACCGTGCACCCGCAACTGCCGGGCCTGGTCCAGGTCAGCCGCCCCTCGGACGCCCTGGCCGCCAAGCGCGCCACCGAACGGACGCTGTCGGTGCTGCTGCTGGGGCTGGCCGGGGTCGCCCTTCTGATCGGGGGTGTGGGTGTGGCCAACACCATGGTCGTGTCGGTGCTGGAGCGGCGGCGCGAGATCGGGCTGCGGCGGGCGCTGGGCGCGACCCGCGGGCAGATCAGGGGGCAGTTCCTGGCGGAGTCGGTGATGCTGTCCGCGCTCGGGGGCGGTGCCGGGACCGTGCTCGGGGCAGCGGGGGCGGCGGGGTACGCCGTCGCGCACTCCTGGCCGGTGGTGTTCCCGCCGTTCGTGCTGGCCGGGGGTGTGGCGGGGGCGGTCGTCGTGGGGATGGCGGCCGGGGTGTACCCGGCCGTGCGCGCCTCAAGGCTGCCGCCGACCGAGGCGCTGGCCGCGGTCTGAGCCCCCGGACGGGCAAACATGTCAGAGCCTCGGACGAGAGACACATGTGTCCCGGATTTCGGCTTGACGGAGATATGTTCCTCCATAGGATGTGAAGGCAGGAGCCGTGAACCACATATCGAGGAGCCAGCCTTGCCCGAGGACAACAAGAAGCCGTTGACGACGGTCGCCGGCGCGCCGGTTCCCGACAACCAGAACTCGCTGACGGCCGGAGCGCGCGGCCCGATGCTGCTCCAGGACGTGTGGTTCCTGGAGAAGCTCGCCCACTTCGACCGTGAGGTGATCCCGGAGCGCCGGATGCACGCCAAGGGCTCGGGCGCATTCGGGACCTTCACGGTCACCCATGACATCACCCGGTACACGAGCGCGAAGATCTTCTCCGAGGTCGGCAAGCGGACCGAGCTGTTCGCCCGGTTCTCCACCGTCGCCGGTGAGCGGGGCGCGGCCGACGCCGAGCGGGACATCCGCGGCTTCGCCCTGAAGTTCTACACGGACGAGGGCAACTGGGACCTGGTCGGCAACAACACCCCGGTGTTCTTCTTCCGCGACCCGCTGAAGTTCCCCGATCTCAACCACGCGGTGAAGCGCGACCCGCGCACCAACCTGCGCGACGCCGAGAACAACTGGGACTTCTGGACCCGGCTTCCCGAGGCCCTGCACCAGGTCACCATCGTGATGTCCGACCGCGGCATCCCCGCCTCCTACCGGCACATGCACGGCTTCGGCTCGCACACCTACAGCCTGGTCAACGCCGAGGGCGAGCGGTTCTGGGTCAAGTTCCACCACCGCACCCAGCAGGGCATCAAGAACCTCACCGACGCCGAGGCCGAGGCGCTCGTCGGCAAGGACCGGGAGTCCCACCAGCGCGACCTCTTCGACGCGATCGAGAACGGCGACTTCCCGAAGTGGAAGCTGTTCATCCAGGTCATGCCGGAGGCCGACGCGGAGACCTACCGCTTCCACCCCTTCGACCTCACCAAGGTCTGGTCGAAGAAGGACTATCCGCTGATCGAGGTCGGCGAGTGGGAGCTCAACCGCAACCCCGACAACTACTTCGCGGACGTCGAGCAGGCCGCCTTCAGCCCCGCGAACGTGGTGCCGGGCATCGGCTTCTCCCCCGACCGCATGCTCCAGGGCCGCCTGTTCTCCTACGGCGACGCCCAGCGCTACCGCCTCGGGGTGAACCACCACCAGATCCCCGTCAACGCGCCGCGGAACCCGGTGAACTCCTACCACCGCGACGGCGCCATGCGGGTCGACGGCAACCAGGGGGCCACCCCGGGCATCGAGCCCAACTCCTACGGCCGCTGGCAGGAGCAGCCCGCCTACCGTGAGCCGCGCCAGGCCGTGGGCGCCGTCGCCGACCGGTTCGACTTCCGTGCCGACGACGACAACTACTTCGAGCAGCCCGGCAACCTGTTCCGCCTGATGAGCCCGGAACAGCGGCAGGCCCTCTTCGAGAACACGGCGCGCGCGATCGACGGGGCGTCGCGGCAGACGGTCGAACGCCACATCGCCAACTGCACGCAGGCCGACCCGGCCTACGGCGAGGGTGTCCGCAAGGCGGTCGAGGCGCTGGCGGCCGCCACGCCGCACGGCGCCTGACCGGGAGCGGACACCTCCATGACCAGCGGCGCCGGTCTGACACCTGAGCAGACGGAACGTGTCGTGGCCATCGCCCTGGACCTGGCCCGGGAGGGCCGTACCGAGGCGCTGCGGGAGTTCGTGGCGCACGGTCTGCCGGTGGACGTGTGCGACGCGGCCGGCAACACCTTGCTGATGCTGGCCGCGTACCACGGCCACGCCGACACCGTACGAGCCCTGCTGGAGCTGGGCGCCGACCCGGACCTGCGCAACGCCCGGGACCAGTCGCCCGTCGCCGGCGCCCTGTTCAAGGGCGCGGACGACGTGGTGGCGGTCCTGCGGCGGGCCGGTGCGGACCTGGACTCCGGGACGCCCACGGGCCGGGCCGCCGCGGCCCTGTTCGGCCGCGCGCACCTGCTCCAGGAGTGAGCCCCCGGAACCGTTCGCAATCCGAAATCCCAGTCCCTTCAGTCCCTGCCGCCGCCCCACGCCCGCCCCATGATCGCTACCCTGCACGCCATGCGTTGGTTCTGGCTCGTGTCCGGGCTGCTCGCCGCGATCCTCGTCCCGTTCTTCCTCTTCGGGGACTACTTCGATGCCCTCGCCTCCCTGGCGGCGGAGCACCGGCTGTCCACCCCCGTGGCCGTGGCGGTGATCGCGGGCCTGCTCGCCCTGGACGTCTTCCTCCCCGTGCCCTCCAGCGTGGTCTCGGCCGCCGCGGGCGTACTCCTGGGGTTCGTGTGGGGTACGGCCGTCGTCTGGGCCGGCATGACCGTCTCGTGCGTGCTGGGTTACCTGGTCGGGGCCCGCTCGGTGTCCCTGACGCGGCGGCTGGTGGGCGAGGCGGGACTGGCCCGCGCCGCCGACGCCGCCCGGCGCCACGGCCTGGTCGCCCTCGCCCTGTGCCGTCCTGTGCCCGTGCTGGCGGAGGCGAGCGTGGTACTGGCGGGCACCACGCGGGTACGGCCCGGCCGGTTCCTCCTGGTGTGCACATGGTCCAACCTCGGTGTGGCCGTCGTCTACGCGGGGGCCGGCGCGTGGTCGGTGTCCGTGAACTCCTTCGCCCTGGCGTTCCTCGCCGCGATGGCCTTCCCGGGGCTCGCCCTGCTGATCACCCGACGGTGGGCCGGCCGGTCGGGGACGGGAGAGGAGACCGCGGAACGGGACGGGGCTCCGACGCAGGCGTCATGACGGCAGGTCAGGCAGCGGGCGCGGCCGGCCAGTTGCGCAGCAGGGCGTCCAGGGCATCGAGGACGCGGGTCCAGGTCTCCTGGGTGTCGGGGGCGCTGTGGCTGAAGCCGCCGCCCATCTCCAGGCTGATGTAGCCGTGGAAGGTGCTGCCCAACAGGCGGACCGCGTGGGTCTGGTCGGGCTCCGCCAGGTCGTAGCCGCGCAGGATCGCCCGGGTCATCTGGGCGTGTCTGGCACCCGCGCTGGCCGCTGCCGCCTCGGGGCTGAGTCTCATCTGGGCCGCGGCGTAGCGGCCGGGATGGGCGCGGGCGTAGTCGCGGTAGACGTCGGCCAGGGCGGTGAGGGCGTCCTTGCCCGCCCGGCCGGCGAGGGCGACGGCGCCCTTGTCAGCGAGTTCCTCCAGGGCCAGGAGGGCGATCCTGGTCTTGAGGTCGTGGGAGTTCTTCACGTGCGAGTACAGGCTCGCGACCTTGACGTCGAAGCGGCGGGCCAGCTCCGAGACGGTGACCTGGTCGAAGCCGATCTCGTCGGCCAGGTCAGCCCCGGCGTGGGTGAGGCGATCTGCGGTCAGTCCTGCGCGCGCCATGGTGGTGTCGTGCCCTCTCAGCCGGCCGTGGGCCAGGTGCGCAGCTGGGTGGCGATCCTCGCGGTGGTGCAGGCGGGGTCGCGGAGCAGGTCGCGCAGGGCGATGGCGTCGTCGCGGGTGGGTTTGAGGGGGATGCCGGAGGCCTCCAGGTACATGACTCCCGTGGCGGCGGCGACGGCCATGTTGGAGCGCTCCAGCCAGCGGCAGCGGCCGAGGATGTGGACGAGGGCGGCGGCGCGGGCGTAGGGGCCGTCGTAGACCGGCTGGTCGAGGAGTTCGGCGCGGTGGGCGGCGACGGCGGCGACCGGGATGCCGTAGTCGTCGGGGGCGGGGTCGCGGGCGCCGGCGAGCTCGGCGACCTGGAGGATCCAGGGGACGTCGATGTGCAGGTCCATCAGGCGGCGTGGGCTCCCGGGGCGGGGCGGTCGGCGTCCTCGGCCTCGTCGAAGAGGGCCTGGTGCTCGTCGAGGAAGCGGCGGGCGGCCTCCAGGCCGCGGGCGCGCAGGCCGTCGGTGTCCTCGCGCACGAGGGCGGCGATGTAGTCGCCGACGCTCAGACCGCGGTCCTTGGCACGGGCCTTGGCGAGCTCGGCGACCTCGTCGTCGACGCGGGCGCCCAGTTGTGTCTTTGCCATACAGGCATGGTAACAGCTGTTACCAGATCTTCAGGGGTGGTGTGCGGCGAGGTCGGTCGCTTCGGTCGCTACCGCTGGTCCTGATGGTCGGGCTGTCGGCCGGTGATGAGCGTGGCGAGTCCGGAGAAGCAGGCGGCCACGACACCCGGGGTGACCTTGCAGTCGAGGAGCAGCACCCCCTCGGCGCCCTGCGCCTGCCAGTCGCGGACCACCTCCAGGTCGGCCGCCGAGCGGACGGTGACGCCGCGGGCGCCGAGGGCGCGGGCCGTACCGGCGAAGTCGGTGTCACCGAAGAGCATGGAGGCGGGATCGGCGCCGCGGTTCCCGAACAGGACGACCTCCATGCCGTAGCCGCCGTCGTCGTAGATCACCACGAGCGCCGAGCGTCCGGTGCGGATCAGGGTCTCCAGTTCGGGCAGGCCCATGAGCGCACCGCCGTCGCCGAGGGCGACCACGGTCGTCCGGTCGGGCCGTCCGACGGCCGCGCCGACCGCGCCCGCGAGACCGAGGCCGATGCTCTGGAAGGCGGCTCCGGTGAAGACGTAGGCGGCCGGGTCGGGGACCGCCCAGTACATGGCGGGCCAGCCCACGAAGTGGCCGCCGTCGGTGACGAGGGTGCGTTCCTCGGGGAGCAGGCCGGCCAGGTGCAGGGTCAGAGTGCGCGGGTCGATCCGGTCGGCGGCCAGCGCCTCCTCGAAGGGCTCGTAGGCCCAACCGAGGTCGGTGATCCGGTCCTTGGCCTGGTCGCGCCAGGGGGACCGGGGCAGGGAGCGGGACCGGACACCGTCGAGGAGGGCGGTGGCCGCGTCGGTGGCGTCGCCGGTGAGGTGGAGGTCGACGCGGTCGGTGGTGGGGGCGGGCCGGGTGTCCACCTGGACGAGCACCGCGTCGGGGGCGAGGAGCCGGCCGTCGGCGAGGGTCCACTGGTCGAGGCTCGCTCCGAAGGCGAGCACGACGTCCGCTTCGCCGATCAGCTCGGCGGCGCGGGGCGCGGCGAAGCCGCCGCACACGCCCAGCGACCAGGGGTTGCCGGCGAAGAGACCGGCGGCCATGACGCTGGTCGTGTGGAGCGCGCCGAGCCGGTCGCCGAGTTCGGTGAGGGACTTGGCGGCCCCGGAGCGCCAGGCGCCCAGGCCGCCGAGGATCAGGGGGCGCCGGGCGGTGGCCAGTGCCTCCAGGGCCGTGGCCGTCCCGGCGGGGTCCGCTGCCTGGCGGGGCGGTCGCTGCGGAAAGCGGTCGGTCGGCGTCCGCTCGGTGACCTGGGCCGTGATCAGGTCCTGCGGCAGGCACAGGGCCACCGGGCGCTGCTCGGTGCGGGCCAGGCGCAGGGCCCGCAGGGTGTCGGTGCGGGCCGTGGCAAGGTCGGCCAGCCGGACCACGGGGACGCCGAGGGAGTCGAGGAACGTGTCCTGGTCGATGTCGATGCGGCGCGGACCGGTCGTGGGCACGTCGCCGCAGAGCAGCAGGATGCCGCTTTGGTGCTTGACCGCGTCGGCCAGGCCGGTGGCGGTGTTCGTCAGTCCCGGTCCGGCGCCGGTGGTGCACACGGCGACGTCGCCGGTGGTCCGGTAGTAGGCGTCCGCCATGGTGACCGCACCGCCTTCGTGGCGTGCGGAGAGGTAGGAGACGCCGTGGCGGGTGAGGCCGGCGACGGCGAGGACGTTTCCGTTGGCGACGACGCCGAAGGCGTGCCGTACGCCGTCGTCGGCGAGTGTCTGTGCGATCGCGTCGGCGAGGGGTGTCATCGTTCGGCCTCCGTGCCGCGTGTGTACGCGGGACGCGTACGACCGGGGGGATGCGCGGCGGGGTGTTCATACAGAACACGTGTCTGTCAGGGGCGGAAGTTCACGGCTGCGGCCGGGGACCAAGGGTGCGGTGCGCGGGGAGCAGCATCAGGAGACATGTTGCCCACTCACCAAATTGGATAGAGGCACACTTCATCGAATGCCCTAGACTCCGCACATGCGTATCCTCTTCTCCAGCACTCCGCAGCATGGCCACCTCCTGCCGGCGCTGCCCCTGGCCCGCGCTTTCCGTGACCGCGGCGACGAGGTCTCCGTGATCACGGCCGCGTCCTTCGGGCCGCTGTTCGCCGCCGAGGGCATCACGCTGCTCCCCGTCGGGCCCGAGATCCCCGAACTCCTCGCGGAGGCGGCCCGGCTGGCCGGGGTCGACGACCCGACGGTGCCCGACCCCGCCGTCGCCGCGGAACTGTTCGCCGGCGCCCGGATCGACCTGACGGCGGACGCCGCGATCGCCGCGGCACGGGAGTTCGCGCCGGACCTGATCGTCGCCGAGGCCACGGACTACGTCGGCCCGCTGGTCGCCGCCGCGCTCGAAGTCCCCTACGCCAAGCTCGCGTTCGGCCCGCTGATACCCGCCCAGTTCACCGATGTCTTCGACGCGGTGGCCGAGCGCCGCTATCAGCAGCGGGGCCTGACCATGCCGCGGCCCACCTGGTACCTGGACCCGTGCCCCGAGACGCTCCAGGGCCCGGACTGGCAGCCGCCGCACGGCCGGCTGCCGCTGCGCCCGGAGCCGCACCGCGGGCCCGACAGCCCGCAGGCGCCCGCTGCGGTGTCCGCCGACGGCGGTACCCGGCCCAAGGTGCTGCTCTCCTTCGGCACGCACTTCGCCGAGCCCGGGGTGCTGCGGCCGGTGATCGACGCCCTCACCACGAAGGCCGACCTGGTGGTGACCCTGGGGCTGACCGCGACGGCGGCCGACTACGGCGACGGCCTCGACCACGTCGAGTTCGTCGGGTTCACCCCGCTGGCCGAACTCCTCAACGGCATCGACCTGGTCGTCACCCACGGGGGTGCGGGTACGACGCTGGCCACGCTCTCGCGCGGGCTGCCGATGGTGGTCGTACCGCAGGGTGCCGACCAGTTCCTCCAGGCAGGCGCGGTCGCCGCCGCACGGGTCGGCGTCGCCGTCATGCCTCCCGCCGGGGCGGAGGCTGTCGCGGAGGCGACGGCAGCGGTCCTCGACAGCGAGGAACACCGCGCCAACGCGCAGCGGATCGCCAAGGAGATCGCGGCGATGCCCTCGCCCGGCGAGGTCGCCGACACGCTGGCCGGTCTCCTCGGCTGACGCGGCGCGGGCGTCAGTCGCCGTTCGGCTCCGCGACGAGCGCGGCGACCGCCTGTTCGGTCAGCCAGCGCTCGGTCTCGTCCCAGGACCAGCCGTGTTCCGCGACGAACAGACGCCAGGACGGCAGCCCGAACAGGAACCACAGCATGTCGGTGGCGCGCTCCATGCTCAGGCCGGGGCGCAGCGCGCCCAGTTCCGCGAGGCGTTCCGCGAGGACTCCCAGCGCCTGGCGGTAGGCGGCGGAGACGCGGCGGAGTTCCTCCTCGACATGCTGCTCCACGGCGGCGGCCGTGATCATCACCTGGACGACGTCCAGATGACGTTCGTTGTCCAGACGCACTCCGTGGGCCAGGGCCGCGACCGCCGCCTCGGCGTCGGTCGCGGTACGGACGGCGTCCAGCGTCCGTTCGACGACCGGATCGTCCACACCCCGGTTGATCAGGACGGTGAGAATGGCGGACTTGCCACCGGTGCTCGCGTAGACGGTGGGCACCGCGATGCCGGCTTCCCGGGCGATGTCGCCGATCGTGACCTTCGCATACCCGTGCGCCACGAAGAGCCGCAGAGCGGCGTCGAGAATCGCGGTCCGGGTCCCCGCGGCGGCTTCGGCCCGCCGGTCATTTCGGTACGGCCGCCGCCGGTCACCGGTCTGCGCACTCATGCTTTCCTCTCCGGGCGCCGGCGGGCGCGTCCTGTGCTGTCGTCGGCCACCCACCCATGATGCCCTGCCCTGCCGGGGCCCGGAGCGGCAGCCGGGACCGCCTTCGGCCCGCCTGAGCAGGTCCGCGTCGGCGCCGGCGTGGAAGGGGCGTCGCGTACCGGCTGAACCCCGCGGGTGTGCCGGTGCGTCCACGATGTGAACGTACTGGCGGGATGGTCGTGCGTGAATCAAGCCACTACGCCCCCGCAACTGCCCCGGAGGAGAAAGAGCATGAGCCGCAGCGACGTCCTGGTCGACGCCGACTGGGTCGAGGCCAACCTCGACAACCCGAACATCGCGATCGTGGAGGTGGACGAGGACACGTCCGCCTACGAGAAGAACCACATCCGCAACGCGATCCGCATCGACTGGACCCAGGACCTCCAGGACCCGGTCCGCCGTGACTTCGTCGACCAGGCCGGCTTCGAGAAGCTGCTGTCCGCCAAGGGCATCGCCAACGACACCCTGGTCATCCTCTACGGCGGCAACAACAACTGGTTCGCCTCCTACGCCTACTGGTACTTCAAGCTCTACGGCCACGGACCCGTCAAGCTCCTCGACGGCGGCCGCAAGAAGTGGGAGCTGGACGCCCGCGAGCTGGTCGAGGAGGTGCCCCAGCGCCCCACGACCGAGTACAAGGCCAAGGCCCAGGACACCTCCATCCGCGCCTTCCGTGACGACGTCGTCGCCGCGATCGGCTCGCAGAACCTGGTCGACGTGCGCTCGCCCGACGAGTTCTCCGGCAAGCTGCTGGCCCCCGCCCACCTGCCCCAGGAGCAGTCCCAGCGCCCCGGCCACGTGCCGTCCGCCCGCAACATCCCGTGGTCGAAGAACGCCAACGACGACGGCACCTTCAAGTCGGACGAGGAGCTCAAGGCCCTCTACGCCGACGAGCAGGTCGACCTCGCCAAGGACACCATCGCCTACTGCCGCATCGGTGAGCGCTCCGCGCTGACCTGGTTCGTGCTGCACGAGCTGCTCGGCGTGCAGAACGTCAAGAACTACGACGGCTCCTGGACCGAGTACGGCAGCCTCGTCGGCGTCCCGATCGAACTCGGCGCCAACAAGTAGCGTCGCCGACGACTGACGTCGTCCGCGGGCGGGCTCTCAGCCGGTCGACTCACACGTGTGGAGGTGGCCGGTCTTGCTCTCTCCCCCTCATCGTTGAACGTGCAAAAGTTTGCCGCCGGACACGCTCAGGAGAGGGTGAATCACATGTTTGCCTCCAGGACGAGACTTCGCGCTGCGGCCACCGCGGCGGCCCTTGCCACCGTGGGGATCGGCCTCGGCGCCCAGACGGCGCTCGCCGCCGACTGGTCCGTGCTGCGGGAAGGCGCGTATCTCTATTCGGGCACCAGCGGGACGGGCACGGAGACCGAGGCCGACCTCGGTGACCTGGGAACCTGCCACACACTGCCGACGTCGGCCCTGTCGGTTCAGGTCGCCTCCGGCTCCGCGGCCCTGGAGCTGTACCCCGGTGCCGGCTGCACCGGCGCCGCCGCGTGGCGCAGCGGCTCGCTCGCCCAGACCAACCTTCCGTGGGCGGCGTGGAGCTACCGGGTGGTCAGGGCCTGACCAGGATCTGGCCGGGCACGGACATGCCTGGGGGCCCTGCCGCCGCAGGGCCCCCAGGCAATACGGACCGTCAGAACTTCGGGCCGGTGCCCTTCGCCAGCGGGGAGATGTCGATGCGGCCCTTCTGGAGGACCTCACCCAGCTTCCAGGCCGTGTTGAGGTGGTGGCGGGAGTCGGGCGGCGTGACCTCCAGGCGGGCGGGGTTCTTCTCCGCCTTGGTCGGTTCGCCCGCGGCCGGTACGTCCCCCCAGTGCAGCCGGGTGTAAGCGCTCTGCCCCGGCTTGAGAGTGATCAGCACGACCCGCCCGCGGTCGCGGACCACGTGCGTGGGCACGTCCTTGCCACGGGAGTTGAGGAGCTGAAGCCCCACATATCCCTCGGTCCGGACCGTCTTGTGGGTCTTGTTGGTGAGGATCACCGTCGCGTAGCGCTGCCCCGCGCCCGAGTCCAGCGCGTGCACGCGTACGGACAGCGAGGAGGTGTCGGCCCAGACAGGTCGGGTCGCGGCCTGTGACGGACCCGCGGTGATGCCGATCAGCGCCGCTGCGGCGACTGCCGAGAGGGCGGCGGGTGTGACGATGCGGTGGGTGCGCCCGCTGAAGAACATGGTGTGTCCCCTTCCGAATGACCATTTTGAGGCCTTCGGTATGTATGAGGCTTTCCCGGCGGAAGCGGTTCGTCGCATTCCGTTTCTTTGCATCAATGTGTGCGCTGTTGAATCACCCTTGGCTGTCCCATGACTGGCCAACATGCCGCCCACGCTGTGCGACCATCGCCTCTCACACGTGTGCATCGACGTCGAGGAGGCGCTGAGTGATTTCCGAGCCGGAGATGGCGGAGGGATTCGGTCCGCAGGAAGTCCCCGAGGTGGTGAGCGACCTCGCGCAGCACTCCGCCGGCAGTCCGCTGCGCCGGAGGCCGTGGCTGTGGGCTCTGGGCGGCGCAGCGGCGGCGTCCGCGCTCTGGGCCGCGACGCTCCTGCTGCTCCCCTCGGACAACCACAGCCCTGATCTGCGCGGGTACCGGCTGGACCGGGAATCGTGCAAGTCGGCACGCCTGGCGTCCCTTCAGGAGGCGCTCGCGCTGGAGAGCGTGCCGGACACCATCAGCGACGAGCTGCTGCACCACCCTGCTCTCGACCAGGTGCACTGCTCCCTGGCCTTCCGGAAGAGGGCCGCGGACAAGGCGACCGGACAGGGCGGGCAGGGCGGGCACTGGTCGGTGGCCACGACCGTCGACATCGCTGTGGCACTGCACAAGAGGACCGATCCACGCGACGAGTTCGACGCCGACCGGCGGGTGACGGATTCGGGTGTCGTCGCGGCGGATCAGGTCAGGCCGGTGCCCGACCTCGGCGACGAGGCGTTCCTGATCGCCGAGGACATGGGGCACACCGAACTCAGGGTGCTGGACGGGGCGGCGGTCGTGACGCTGGGCCTGTCCACCACCAGCTACTACGAGACCGATGCCGGTGCCGACGCCGCCGGTGCCGCCGACACCGCCGGGGACGGTCCTGACCTCCCCGATGTCTCCACCTATTGGCCCGCGATGATCAGCGACATGCGCGCGCTGATGACCGACCTCACCAGGCGTCCCTAGTGCTTTGACCGCATAGGTTCGCCGGGTCGGTGGTCGGTGGTCGTGGCGGTTGGATGGGCAGTGACTTCCGATCCGACTGCTGGGGGCGTGAGTGGCCGAGCCTGTCCGTGTGCGCAGACTGACTGACCAGGAGGGGCAGAGGCTGCAGCAGATCGTGCGTCGGGGCAGCGCACCAACTCGGTGCGTTACCGGCGCGCGATGATGCTGCTGGCCTCGGCCGGCGGGAACCGCATGCCGGTGATCGCCCAGCTGGTGCGGGCCGACGAGGACACCGTCCGCGACGTGATCCACAAGTTCAACGAGATCGGCCTGGCCTGCCTGGACCCTCAGTGGGCGGGAGGCCGTCCCCGCCTGCTCCAGCCTGACGACGAGGAATTCGTCATCCAGACGGCCACCACCCGCCCCACCAAGCTCGGCCAGCCCTTCACCCGCTGGTCACTGCGCAAACTCGTGGCCTACCTGCGCAAAGTCCACGGCCGGATCATCCGCATCGGCCGCGAGGCGTTACGCGGCCTGCTCGCCCGCCGCGGGATCACCTTCCAGCGCACCAAGACGTGGAAGGAGTCCCCCGATCCGGACCGCGAGGCGAAACTGGACCGGATCGAGGAGGTCCTTCACCGCTTCCCGGACCGGGTGTTCGCCTTCGACGAGTTCGGGCCGCTCGGAATCCGGCCCACCGCAGGCTCGGGCTGGGCCGCACGCAAACGTCCCGACCGGGTGCCGGCCACCTATCACCGCACGCACGGGGTGCGCTACTTCCACGGCTGCTACTCGGTCGGCGACGACCGCCTGTGGGGCGTCAATCACCACAGAAAAGGTGCCACAAACGCGCTGGCCGCGCTGAAGTCGATCCGCGCCGCACGGCCCGACGGCGCACCGATCTACGTGATCCTGGACAACCTGTCCGCCCACAAAGGCGCCGACATCCGCCGCTGGGCGAGCAAGAACAAGGTCGAGCTGTGCTTCACCCCGACCTACGCTTCCTGGGCGAACCCGATCGAGGCTCACTTCGGACCGCTGCGGCAGTTCACCATCGCCAACTCGAACTATCCCAACCACACCGTGCAGACCCGGGCCCTGCACGCCTACCTGCGCTGGCGCAACGCCAACGCCCGCCACCGCGATGTCCTGGCCGCCGAGCGCAAGGAACGCGCCCGCATCCGCAGCGAGAAAGGCATCCGCTGGGGCGGACGCCCCCTCGCCAATGCGGCCTGAGCGACCCGGCGAACCTATGGTCAGAGCACTAGCATCCCCTGTCGTGAGCAATTCGGAGAACGTTCTTGACTGGCTGCAGAACTGGTACGCCGCGCAGTGCAACGAGGACTGGGAGCACGAGTGGGGCGTGAAGATCGCCACGCTCGATAACCCCGGCTGGACCGTCACCATCGACCTGGAGGAGACGGACCTGGAGCACCATGAGTACCCCCGCCAGGACGTCAACCGCAGCCCTCACGACTGGGTCTGGGCTTGGACTTCCGAGAAGACCTTTCACGCCAGATGCGGCCCCGGCAACCTCACCGAAGCCCTCACCTTGTTCCGCTCCTGGGCGACCGCGAACACTCCCTGAACAATCACACAGCGGCGGGCCACAGAACCCGGTGAACCTATGCGGTCAGAGCACTAGACGCGGCGCGGGCCTTCCGCAGCCGGCGAACTCAGCGCAGGAAGCCCTCGTAATGCCGCTGCTGGAGCTGGCTCTCGATCTGGCGGACAGTCTCCAGGCCGACGCCGACGATGATCAGGATGCTGGTGCCGCCGAAGGGGAAGTTGTTCGTCGCGCCGAACCCGATCAGGGCGATGGTGGGCACGAGGGCGATCAGTCCGAGGTACAGGGCGCCCGGCCAGGTGATCCGGGTGAGGACGTACGACAGGTACTGCGCGGTCGGCCGGCCCGCCCGGATGCCGGGGACGAAGCCGCCGTACTGCTTCATGTTGTCCGCGACCTCTTCCGGGTTGAAGGAGATCGAGACGTAGAAGAACGCGAAGAACACGATCAGCAGGAAGTACGCCGTGATGTAGATCGGGTGGTCGCCCTTGGTCAGGTTCTGCTCGATCCAGGTCTTCCAGCCGGCGTTGCCGCCGGCGAACTGCGCGACGAGGGCCGGGATGTAGAGCAGCGACGACGCGAAGATGACCGGGATCACGCCCGCCTGGTTCACCTTCAGCGGGATGTACGTGGAGCTGCCGCCGTAGGCGCGGCGGCCGATCATGCGCTTGGCGTACTGCACGGGGATGCGGCGCTGGGCCTGCTCGACGAAGACCACCAGGCCGACCATGACCAGGCCGACGAGGATGACGGTGCCGAACTCGATCCAGCCGTCGGCCAGGGTGCCGGACTTCTTGATGGCCCACAGCGCGGACGGGAAGGTCGCGGCGATCGAGATGAACATCAGGATCGACATGCCGTTGCCGATGCCGCGGTCGGTGATCAGCTCACCCAGCCACATCACGAGGGCGGTGCCCGCGGCCATCGTCACCACCATGACGACCGTGGTGAAGATCGAGCGGTCCGGGACGATGGACGACGCGACCGTGCAGCCGGAGAACAGCGCGCCGCTGCGGGCGGTGGCGACGAGGCCGGTGCCCTGGAGGATGGCGAGCGCGACGGTCAGGTAGCGGGTGTACTGCGTGATCTTCGCCGTGCCCGCCTGGCCCTCCTTCTTCAGGGCCTCCAGGCGCGGGATCACGACGGTCAGCAGCTGCAGGATGATGCTCGCCGTGATGTACGGCAGGATGCCCAGCGCGAAGATCGTGATCTGGAGCAGCGCGCCGCCGCTGAAGAGGTTGACCAGGCCGAACGGTCCCTGGTTGCCGTCCGCCTGGGAGACGCATTCCTGGACGGCCTTGTAGTCCACGCCCGGGATCGGCACATGCGTACCGATCCGGTACAGCACGATGATGCCCAGCGTGAACAGCAGCTTCTTGCGCAGGTCAGGCGTCCGGAACGCCTGGGTGAACGCGGTGAGCACGGAACCTCCTGCAATGAAGCGGCACGACAGCAGTGCGCTACCGCTCTTCCGATCCGGTGACAGGCACACCCACAGGTCTCCATGAGATCACACGTGTCTGCGGAGCGCTCTTTCAGTAGAAACTACCTCAAACGGATGCGGATGCCTGTGTGTGCCAGGTGCGGTGCGCTGCGTACATACCCGGTGACACACAGAGGTGTATGACGAACGGCCGGTGTCCCACGCCGTGCGGGGCGTGGGGCACCGGCCGTACTCGTACGGTGCGGGTCAGCGCAGACCGAAGGCGCGAGTGACGGTCTGGGTGACGCCGCCGCCGTTGCGCTGCTGCACGCTGACGCGAAGGGACACGTATCCGGCCCCGGCCGGGGCGTGCAGCCGGGTCTGCCAGGCGCTCCGGTCCTGCTTCAGGTCCTGCTGTCGCCAGGTCGCCCCGTCGTCGTAGGAGACTTCCAGGCGGACCGAGGAGACGGCGTCCGCGGGGGCGGTACTGCCGACAACGACAGGTTCGACGGAGAACGTCGACGTGCGCTGGGCGCGGCCCGCGAGGTCCACGTCCGTGCCGTAGTCGAGCTGCACCAGCGGCAGCGCCTGGTCGTCGGCGGTGCCGGAGCGGAAGGTCCACTCGGTGTGCGTGGTCCTGGAGTACGGCAGGAGGTCGCTGGTCGATCGGGTGTCGGCGACGAGGCGGTACGGCAGTGTCTCCGGCGCCAGGTCGCCCACGCCGAAGTCCGGCCGGGCCCCGTTCCGTACCAGCAGGGTGTCTCCCTGGTAGAGCGCGAAGCTGCGCGTCATCAGGTTGGTGTCGCCGCTGTGGGCGGAACCTCCGTCGCCGAAGCCCGCGAGTGTGCCGCCCATGGCGTTGCCGACCCGGTGCGGCACCTCGAAGCCGACCATGCGTGGCCGGACGACGGGTCCGAACCACCGCTCCTCGTGGGTGCTGCCCGGCCGGTAGCCGACCACGTCGGTGAAGGTCGACCAGCCGTCGACGGCCGCGTACTGCTGCCACTTGACGCCGTTCCCGGCGGACACCCAGTCGGTGCGGTGCCCCGCGGCGACCGGCTCGCGCGGGAACGGCGGCACACGCGTCATCCCGAACCCGGCGTAGGGGTAGGCGGCCGGCCAGTACTCGTAGGGCGGGCTGTCCTCACGGCTCTCGGTGACCTGCTTGCCGGCCGGCGGGGCGAAGGTGTTGTCGATGCGCGCGAGGCTGCCGGGATCGGTCTTCGCGGACGGGTCGTCCGGCACGCCTCCCTGGTGGTAGTCGGCCAGGTCGTACAGGTAGGCGGGCGAGGGGTGGGCCTGGACCGTCAGCTTGATCTGGTTACGGCCCGCGTCCTCGATGCTCCGGATCAGGGCCTCGCCGTCGTCCCTGGTGAGGGAGGTGACGGGGAGCTGTCCGGCGGTCCTGCCGTCCGGGTCGCCGTACCAGTCGAGGCCGCGGCCGTCGCCGTCGTTGACGACCAGGAGCATCGCCGCGCCCGCGGTGCGCGCCGCGGCAGCCTGGTCGGTGGCGGCGACCCCGGTGCTGTGCCGGACGACGACGGCCTTGCCGCGGGCGTTGAGACCGGCGTACTCGACGGCCGTGCCGGTGCCGGCGAAGACGGCGTCGACATGGGTGGTGCCGTCCGGGAACGGGTGGCTTCCCGGCTGCACCAGCAGGGTGTCGTCGAGGCGGTGCCCGCCGCGGTAGGTGATCTTCAGGGGGGTCTGCTCGGCCCGGATGCGGGTGGTGAAGACGAAGCTGCCCTTCTTCACCCGGCCCTTGGTGGGCAGCGCCCACAGGCTGTCGTAGCCGGCCGAGGGCATCAGGATCTCGTGCAGGGCCTGTCCGTCGCTGGGCGAGGGGGTGGTCGAGGTGAAGGAGCGGAACAGGTCGATCCGGCTGGTGGTGACGGACGTCGGCTTGGGAGTGTCCACCTTGACCTGACGGATGCGGGAGGCGTCGAGGACGACGTCCCGGTCGCCGGTCAGGTCGAGCTCGGGGGCGGTCAGGACCGCGTAGCCGAGGGAGTGGGGGCCGTGGCGTCCCTCCACGTCGAGAGTGGAGACGATCGTGTACGAGCCGGGCGCCAGGCGGGCGGTGAGCGTCCCGTCCGGCACCCACATGATGGTGGTCCGCCCGTCCGCGCCGGTGATCTCGACATCGTTGTCGACGGGCTTGCCGCGGCGGTCCTTCAGATGGATCGTCAGGTCGTACTTCTCCGATTCGACGGACATCCCCACGGCCGTGTGGACGGCACCCGCCGTGGAGCGCGCGACGACCTGTGCGCCGTACTGCCCCGGCGCCAGGTCCTTCGGGTCCGCGACGAGGCCGACCGTGGAGGTGCCGTGGGCGGGCACGGTGACGTGGGAGGTGGCCAGGGTGAACACTCCGGCGGGCGTGCTGCCGGGGTCGACGGAGAGGGCGAGGGTGAGGGCGTGGTCGGTGGTGTTGCGGTACGTCAGATGCCGCTCGACCGGCTTGTGCTGGTGGTCCGCCGACCAGCGGACGAGTCCGGCGTCCACCGAGCCGTCGGCGATGACCTGGTCGTGCAGGTAGGCGGCGGCTGCGTCGACCCGGCCGGCGCCTGCCTGATAGGGGCTGTAGGCGGGGGTCGGCGCGCTGGTGCTCATCAGCGCGTCCTTGATCTCCTGGCCGGTCCACTGCGGATGCTTCTGCGCGAGCAGGACCGCCGCCCCGGTGACGTGCGGGGCCGCCATGGAGGTGCCGCTGTCGGTGCGGTAGTAGCCCTCGCCTCCCTGCGAGTACTGGGACCGCGCGGCCAGTACGTCGACGCCGGGTGCGGTGATGTCGGGCTTGAGGCCGTCGTCGTTGAGCCGCGGCCCGGTGCTGGAGAACCCGGCGAGCTGGTCGGAGGCGTCGACCGCGCCGACGGTGAGGGCGGCGTCGGCTGTGCCCGGGGAGCTCACGCTGTAGGGGCTGTTGCCCGCGTTGCCCGCCGCGATGACGAAGAGGGCGCCGGTCTCGGCGCTGAGCTGGTTGACCGCCTGGCTCAGCGGGTCGTCCTCGGTGTGCCACACCGGCGTGCCCAGGCTCATGTTGATCACCTTGGCGTGCTCGGTGCGGGCCGCCCACTCCATGCCCGCGATGATCTGCGACATCGAGCCGGAGCCGGAGTCGTCGAGCACCTTGCCGACCAGCAGGTCGGCGCCGGGGGCGACGCCGCGCTCCTTGCCGCCGGACGCGGCGCCGGTCCCGGCGACGGTGGAGGCGGTGTGGGTGCCGTGGCCGTTGCGGTCGGTGACGTCCTCGCCCGGGACGAAGCTGCGGGTGCCGATGATGCGCGGGGCGAGGTCGGGGTGGGTGGTGTCGACGCCGGAGTCCAGGACGGCGACCCGTACCCCGGCGCCGGTGCCGCCGGCGGACCAGGCCTGGGGGGCGCCGATCTGTGCGGTGGTGTCGGCCAGGGCGGCGTGGGCCTTGCCGTCGAGCCACACCGTGCCGACACCCGCGGTGAACGCCGGGGCGCGGTCGGCGGAGGGCGCCGTGGAGCGCTCGGCGTCCTGGCCCGCGGTGCCGGTGAGGGCCGACCAGAAGGCGGCGGCCTGCGCGCGCCGGGCGTGCACGGCCTGCGCCCGGATGGCGGGGAGTTGCAAGGTGGCTTCGGCACCCGGCAGTCCGGTGCCGGCGCCGGCCTTGGCCATGGCGGTGCCCTGCGCGCGGGTCATGATCAGGGGCAGGGCGCTGGTGTGCGCGTCGTCGTAGCCCTGGGCCACCAGCTGGGTGACGTTGAAGAGCTGACGGTCGAGTCGGCCGGTCGCGATGTAGGCCATGGCCTCGTCCGGGTAGACATACGTGTCACCGCCCTCGGCGGCGACCCGCACCGAACCGGCGGCTCCCGGCGGACGCTGCACCCCTTCGACCGCTATGGCGTGGCCCGGCCCCCGGCTCACCATGACCTTGTCGCCGGTGATCAGGGTGACGGTGAGGGGCGCACCGCGGGAGATGCGGTGTTCGGTCGGCGAAACAGCGGCAGCGGGTGGCGGATCGGCGCCATGGGCGGCTGTCGGAACACCCAGGGCGGCAACAAGGAGCGCTGCCGCCGAGGTTGTACATATTCGGGAAAAAGGGATGGGCACATGTCCTCCATGATCGTGATCGGTCGAATCCGACCATCTTCGGGGAGACATGTAAAGCAGTTGGATATGTGGTGTTAACGCGTGAGGAGTTGCGCACACGTGCTCACCAGGTCAGGCCCGGGAGGGCTCCGCCGGACCGCTGGCGGTGTCCTCCACCTCGCCGGTGAAGGCCAGGACACCGTGCACGTTTGACACTGGGTGCGCGTTCCGGCGGCGGGCCGCGAAGGGAACGGTCCTGTCCCCCGCCACCCGGGAACTGACCCGGCTGGCCCGGCGGATGCTGCTGGCGCACTGAGGGCATGGCCGCCTCGCCGAGCAGAGGGCAACCAGAGCAAAGCCTGAGCCCCGCCGACCTGGTCTGCGGGTCGGCGGAGCTCAGGATGATCGGCGGCGCTCAGGCGGTGAAGGCGACCCACGATTCTTCCGTGCGGAAGCCGGCCTCCTCGAAGAACGCGAGGGCCTCGTCGCTCGAGTGCAGGTACGCCGTGTGCGCGCCGGCGACCCGGGCGTCCCGGAGGATCGCCTCGACGACCGCCCGGCCTGCCCCGCGCCGCCGATGCTCGGGCAGGGTACCGATGTTGGCGAGGCCGACGTGGCGTTCGGTGACGATCGCCAGTCCGGCCGCGACAGGTGCGCCGTCCGCTTCGGCGACGTACGCCTTGATGAACGGCTGGCTGAGCACATGAGGCGTGTAGAGGCTGCTGATGATGACCGGCGGGGCACCGAAGGCCGTGCCGAGGACCGCGGCGAAGGTCTCGTACTCGTCATCGCCCAGCGGGCGGACGGTCACGGATTCCGGGCCGGAGTGCTCCTGCCGCGGGTCGGCTTCCCGTCCCTCCGCACGCCCGTCCGCCAGCGGGAGCAGCATGAACGGCTGCCGCAGCTGCGTGGACAGGCCGTGCTGTGCGGCCAGGGCGGTGATCTCCGCACCGGCCTCGCCGCGCAGGCGGATGCTCCAGGGCAGCTGCTGGACATGCGGCTCGGCCTTCTCGCACAGCAGCTTGATCTCTTCCGCGTCCGGCTCGTCGGCCACGCTCATGATGCCGTTCAGCACCGGGATCATGGAGCCGGTGACGGCCAGCAGGGCGTCGGCGGGACCGCGCTCGTGGAAGCCGTTCGGAAGGATGCCGGTGAGCTGTTCCGTGGCCGCCTGAAAGGCCTCGGCCGCCTCAAACACCGCATGTTCATTGGTCATACGTGTGAGTATATCGACGCCGCTCCAGTGTTGCCCGAAGACACACTTACTGATCGGTAAGTGCGTTTAGGTGAGAGCGGCAACTACCCCTACGGGAAACGCACTTGCGCCACGGGTGGCAGTCAGCCCTCTATAGTCAGCGGGACGCTCGGAGGTTGCCTCGGGCATGCAATTTCTTCGCCCGGGCAGCCCTCCGACACCTTGTCCCCTGTCTCACGGTTCCGAAGGATCCACGCCTTGCACAAACCAAAGAGAGCCGGCGCGCCCCTCGTCATCGCCGCGAGCGTGCTGGCGGCGAGCGGCCTGCTCGTGTCCCCGCTCACCGCGGCGGCCGACACCCCGCACGGTCAGTCCGGCAGCGCGTCCACGGCCCGGCAGCGGGCGTTCCTGTCCGCGGCAGCGGAGTACCACGTCCCGCCCGGCGTCCTGCTGGCGCTGTCCTACCAGGAGTCGCGCTGGGAGTCGCACGGCTCGCAGGCCAGCACCGACGGCGGCTACGGACTGATGCACCTCACCGACGTCACCCCCGACATGCTGGCGGGCGGCGCCGCGGGCGCTGCCGGCCGCGCCGACCTGAAGTCCCTCGCCGCGGACCCCGCCCTGCACACCCTCCGGCGGGCCGCCGAACTGACCGGGCTGTCCGCCCGCCGGCTGCGTACGGACGACGCGGCGAACATCCGCGGCGGCGCGGCACTGCTCGCCTCGTACGAGAAGGAACTGGTCGGCGGCACGCCCGCGGACGCCTCCCGATGGTATGGCGCCGTGGCCCGCTACAGCCAGGCCCAGCAGAAGGCGGGAGCGGCGGGCTTCGCCGACCGGGTCTTCGCCACCCTGCGCGGCGGCGCCACCGCCACGACGCAGGACGGTCAGCGGGTCCGGCTGGCCGCCGACCCGTCCGCGGCGGCGGTGCCTTCGCAGCTCGCCGGGCTGCGCCTGAAGGCGGCGGCCACCGACCCGGCGGCCGGCACCGACACCGAGTGCCCGCCCGCCGTGCGCTGCACCTTCGTGGCCGGCTCCCCCCGCGGGGGCCAGGTCTCCGACCGCCCGGCCAACGGCATCAGGATCGACACCATCGTCATCCACGACCTGGAGACCACCTACGACGCCGGTGTGGCGGGTCTTGCCAACCCCACGAACACCGCCTCGACGCACTACGTGATGTCCGCGGACGGCGCGGTCACCCAGATGGTGCCCACCAAGGACATCGCCTTCCACGCGGGCAACTACTCGACCAACCTGCACTCGATCGGCATCGAGCACGAGGGCTATGCCGTGCAGGGCGCCGTCTGGTACACCGAGGCCCAGTACGAGGCCACGGCAGCCCTGGTGCAGTACCTGGCCGCGCGGTTCGACATTCCCCTGGACCGGCAGCACGTCATCGGTCACGACAACGTCGCCGGGCCCAACTCGGCGCTGGTCTCCGGCATGCACTGGGACCCGGGCCCCGCCTGGGACTGGCAGCACTTCATGGACCTGGTGGGCGCCCCGTCGAACGGCCTTCCCGGCGTACCGCGGGCCGGTGACGTCGTGACGATCGCCCCTCCGTTCGCGACCAACGAGCAGACCGTCCAGGTGTGCCCGTCCGACGACCCGACCGGGCAGACGACCGCCTGCGCCGAACGGCGCCAGCAGGCGAACTTCGTCTACCTGCGCACCGCTCCGAGCGAGACGGCCCCGCTCTTCGGCGACCAGGCGATCCACGGGACGGCGGCCGGCACCGACCGGATCAACGACTGGGGCAGCACCGCCCAGTCGGGGCAGCAGTTCGTCGTCGCCGACACCCAGGACGACTGGACCGCCATCTGGTACAGCGGCGCCAAGGTCTGGTTCCACAACCCGGACGGCACCAACACCAAGATCAGCTACGGCGTGAAGGTCATCCGCCCCACGGGTTCCTCTGCCGTCTCCGTGTACGGTTCGAGCTACCCGGACAAGGCCGAGTACCCGGCCGGTCTGGGCGCCTCCACGCAGGCCCCCTTGAGCATGTACGCCATCCCCGCGGGCCAGGCCTACGTCGCCACCACCGAGCCCGCCGCCACCGACGACTACTTCCCCTCCAGCGGGGCGGTCGTGATCGGAGGCAAGAAGATGTACACCGTGCAGTTCAACCACCGCGTGGCACTCGTCTACGCCGGTGACGTCACCGCCACGGAAGCGGTCCGCCACTGGGAGGACTGACAGCGCCGGCGGCCTCCGTGCCCGGGACCTGTGCGGTCCCTGCCGTGCGGAGGCCGTCGCAGGCTCGGGGTGCGTCGGTGGTGCGCCGGCCGGTCAGGCCCGGGCGGCGGTGCGTATCGCCGCCAGGCGGAGGCGGCGTCGTTCGGCCTCGGTCGTCGCACCCCAGATGCCATGGGTGTCCCGGCTCGCCAGGGCCCACTGGAGGCAGGGCTCGACGACAGCACATTCCCGGCACACCGTCTTGGCCTCCTCGATCTGAGCCAGTGACGGGCCGGTGTCACCGATGGGGAAGAAGAGTTCAGGGTCCTCGCGTCTGCAGGCGCTCATCTCCTGCCAGTGGGCGGCTGCCCGCGTTTCTCGGTGCATCTGGCTCTCCCTCAGAGTCCGTCACGACATGCCTCATCGGCCGCGCGGGCCGTACATAGGTGTTCAAGTAACGGTCATAGACTGCTATTCCGTATATGTAGAGATACATGTTCTGAGGGAGAGTCAGGACGCCGCTCCGAGGGGCCGGCCGGTCCGGCCCACCTCGTGCGCGGCGCTGCGCCTCAGCTCACGCCGGGTCCCGGCGTGCACCACGAGGACGGGCCGTCGCCACCGAAACTGACGGCGAACTCGGGAGCCGTGGTCTGGCCGGCCGCGCCAAAGTTGACCAGGGAGTTCGTCACGGAGTGGCAGACGCCGACTTCGAATCCCTTGTGGCTGATGTTGTACAGCCCGAAGAGGTAGATGTCGGCGGGCTGACCGTTGCTGAGATACGTGGTGGTCCAGCAGGAGCCGGCCGGAACCCTCTGGAGCTGGGTGTTCAGCCCGCCCCCGACGACCTTCGCATACGACGTGTAGTTGCCGAAGGAACAGACCTTGACCGCCCGCTGGACTGTCGCCGCCTGCGCCGCTCCGGCGCCGCCGACCACCGTCGAACCGGCGACGAGCAGGGCTCCCGCACACCATCCGGACAGTTTCGTGAACCGACCCATCACACCTCCCAGGGAATGAAACGTGACAACATCGTAGGGCCGTGCGATCAGAAACGTGTGACGACTGAGGTGTGCGCAGGCGCTGTCGGGCCGCTGACGGCCAAAACGTGTTTCTCTAGTAGATGTCGTCATCGGGTGTCCATTTCACCAAGGAGTTCTCATGACCGCCTTCGCGTCCGACCCCCTGCTCCTCCCCGAGCGGCTCGCCGCCTCCGTCCAAGCCGCGGCCGAGGAGATGGAGGCCGGTCGTGACCTGCCCGAGAAGCTGGTGCGCGAGCTGCGTGACAGCGGTGCCTTCGCGCTGCTGACGCCTCGCGAGCTGGGCGGCCTGGAGGCACCGCTGGAGACGGTGCTCCAGGTGTACGAGGGGTTCGGCCGGCTCGACGCCTCGGTGGCCTGGGTGGTGTGGAACGCCAACTGGGGCTTCCTCGCGGCGCTGCTCGGCGAGGAGGGCACCGCCCGGATCTGGGCGGACGGCGCCGCCCCGGTCTTCGCCAACGCCGGTCAGCCCGGCACCGCCGTGCCCGGGGAGGGCGGCTACCGGCTGTCCGGCAACTGGAAACTGGTCAGCGGCATCAATCGGGCGGACTGGTTCGTGGCCGTCGGCGTCGTCATGGCGGAGGGCGGCCCCCGGATGACGGAGGCGGGCACACCCGACGTGCGGCTCTTCACACTCCCCCGAGAAGAGGTGTCGGTCGAGGACACCTGGGACGTCACCGGCCTGCGGGGCACGGGGAGCCACACCGTCGTCGTCGAGGACGCGTGGGTGCCCGACGCGTTGGTGGCCCGCTTCGACACACCCCCTCGCCTCCAGCGGCCCCTCTACCAGCGGTTCGCCCCCACGCTCGTCTTCCCCGGCTGCTCGGCCGTGGTCCTCGGGGTCGCGCAGAGCGCGATCGACGCGACGGTGGAACTGGCCAGGACAAAGAGCACCCTCACCGGCGACCCGCTCGCGCAGTCCGCTCACGCCCAGCGGGTCGTGGCACGGTCGGAGGCCGCCCTGCACGCGGCCCGGCTGCTGCTGCTGTCCGCCGCCGCGACGGTGGACGCCGCCGCGATGATCGGCCGGCCCGCCACGCTGGACGAGCGGGCCGCTCTGCACACCGCGATGTGTCATGCCGCCGAGGTCAGCCGGGACGTCCTGGTGGCCATGTACGAGCTGGGTGCCTCGTCCTCGATCTACCGCAACAACCCCGTCGAGCGGCTCTTCCGGGACGGGATGGTGGCGCTCCAGCACGCCAACCACTCCGCGCCCTTCTTCGAGGCCGTAGGACGTGTCCGCTTCGGTTTCGACCCTGGCGTGCCGCTGTTCTGACCGCAAGGGGGTTCATGATCGGCCGCGTTGCGGTGCGGTCGGTCAGTTGCTACGGTCCACGGCGTGCTGATCGAAGTAGACAGAGCCTGACCCGAGCCGACCGTCCACCGGACCGGTCCGGGTTCCAGCTCGCGTACCAGTGGTGTCGTGTGTCTTCCACGCCCTGGTGACGAGTCGTCAGGGTCCCTTCCAGCAACCGGCACGGCGAACATCGGCTCATTCCGCCCAAACTCAGCGGCTCTGACCTTCGCCGGCCCGCTTCTCCGCCGATCCTCCGCCCCTGCCACAGGTGCGTCCTGCCCGAGCAGGACGGCTGCCCGGTTGCATGTGCGTGGTGTCGCCGGATCTCGCCGTGTGCTGTCCGGTCAGAGCGATGACACAGGAAAACGGACCATCGCCCATGATGAACAGGAAGTCCCGCGCACGAACCCGTCACCGCCGGGCCCACTGGAAGGCGGCTGCGCCGCTGCTGGTGAAGTGCGCCAAATCGGCCTGCGGTCTGCCGACCCCACCTCATGCCGCGTGCCGGCACTGCGGAACGTACCGGGGCCGTCAGGTACTGCCCCCGGCCTGACCTCCGCGCCGGAGGAATGACGTGTGAGTGAGTGAAGGGGGCCGGGCCCGGTGACATCTCGTCATCGGACCCGGCCCCTTTTTCCGCCCGTTCCGAGTCGCCGCCTGCGTAGGTGTTCGGCCACCTGCGCAGACGGCTTTTGTGGCCATGAGGCCAGGTCACGGCACATGTATGTGAAGCCGGACTGAGATCACAAATCAGTCTAATGACTTACATGTCTCTTTTTTGTGCCTACTGCCCGTACGGCAACGGGCAGCAAATCGACGGACGTCTCAGGCCGATCCGGTGAGCAGAGTGAGAGAGGCCTCGTCGACTTCCACTTCCGTGAGGCACAGAACAGGAAAGGCACTCTCATGGCTACGACATGGTTGATCACCGGCGCATCCCGAGGTTTCGGGCGTGCGCTGGCGGAAGCGGTGCTGGCGACCGGTGACCAACTGGTCGCGACCGCTCGTCGTCCGGACCAGCTGGCGGACCTGGTGAACCGGTACGGCGACCGCGTGCGCGCCGTGGCCCTGGACGTGACCGACCCCGCCGCCGCCCGGACCGCGGTACAGGCGGGAGTCGAGGCCTTCGGCCGGCTGGACGTGGTGGTGAACAACGCCGGCTACGCCAACAGCGCGCCCATCGAGGAGATGGCGGAGGACGACTTCCGCGGCCAGTTCGAGGCCAACTTCTTCGGCGTCGTCAACGTCACCCGGGCGGCCCTGCCGGTGCTGCGCGGCCAGCGCTCGGGCATGTTCGTGCAGTTCTCCTCGCTCGGCGGACGCGTGGGCGGCACGCCCGGCATGGGCGCCTACCAGAGCGCGAAGTTCGCCGTGGAGGGCTTCTCCGAGGTCCTGGCCAACGAGGTCGCGCCGTTCGGGCTGAAGGTGGTCATCGTCGAGCCGGGAGCCTTCCGCACGGACTGGCAGGGCTCGTCGATGGAGTTGCACGCGGTCGGCCCCGACTACGAGGAGACCGTCGGCGCCATGAACAAGTACCGGGCGGAGAACAACGGCAACCAGCCCGGCGACCCGGTGCGCGCCGCCCAGGTGCTCATCGACGTCGTGCGCGCCGACGACCCGCCGCGCCGGATCCTGCTCGGCGGCCAGGCCGTGACCATGGCACTGGAGGCCGGCGACGCCCGCGCCGCGGAGACGCGCAAGTGGGCCGCGGCCAGTGCCGCCGCGGACTTCCCGGCCGGCGAGTAACAGCCGCACCCCACCGCCAGGCCGCACTCCCGCTCCGGCGGAGCAGCCGCCGCCCCACATCAGGCCGCACTCCCCCGCCCGGCGGGAGCAGCCGCCGCCACACCGGGCCGCACTCCCCCGTCCGCCCGGCAACCGCTCACACGTGTCGGCCCCTCGGGCCACGGCACATCTCTCACCCCACCTGAAGGAGATCTCTCCATGTCACGCAAGACCTGGCTCATCACCGGCGCCTCCAGCGGCCTGGGCAAGGCCCTGGCCGAACACGTCCTGGCCCACGGGGACCAGGTGGTGGCGACGGCCAGCTCCACGAAGGCCACCACCGAACTCGCCGCGCGCTACCCGGAGACCGCGCTCGCGCTGAGGCTCGACGTCACCGACGCCGCGGACCGTGTCGCCGCCGTGCGCGCCACCGAGGAGCGCTTCGGCGGGATCGACGTCCTCGTCAACAACGCCGCCATCGACTTCGTCGGCGCCCTGGAGGAGCAGGAGGAGAGCGACTACCGCCGCCTGTTCGAGGTCAACTTCTTCGGCGCGGTCGAACTGACCCGTCAGGTGCTGCCCGGGATGCGGGCCCGCCGCACCGGCACCATCGTCAACGTCTCCTCCATGGACGGCCTGGCGAGCCTGCCCGCCAACGGCTTCTACTCGTCCAGCAAGTTCGCGCTGGAGGGCTTCACCGAGGCCCTGTGGCAGGAGATCGAGCCGATCGGCCTGCGCGCGATGATCATCCAGCCCGGCTCCTTCCGTACCGGCATCGAGAACCGGACGAAGGTGTCCGGCGAGGCCATCGAGGACTACGCCGCGACGGCGGGCGCGTTCCGCGCCATGATGGGCAGCCTGACGCCGGAGATGTTTCCCGGCGACCCGGAGCGGGCCGCCGAGGCGATCTTCGAGGCCGTCAACGCTCCGGAGCCGGCCCACTGGGTCGTGCTCGGCAGCGACGCCCAGCGTCGCATCGGGGTCAAGCTCGACCAGCTGCGCGCCGAGTTCGAGGCGGGCCGTGAGCTGGCCTTCAGCACGGACTTCCCCGGCGCCGCCGAGAACGCGGTGCTCTGACTCTCACGACGGACAGGCGGTCTGCCTGACCGGCAGCCGGTGGGGCGGACTCCCCTGCTGCTTCCGGTCCGTGGCGGCCGCCTGCCCGTTTTCCCCACTCGGTGGTGAGCACCTCACCCCGAGTCATCCCCCTGCACAAAGCTCATGCACCAAGCGGAAGGAACGCGCGTGTCGACAGAACTGAAGGTGGGCGGCATCACCGTCACGGCACTCAACGACGGGTTCAACTACCTCCCCAAGATCGCCTACGCCGGTCTCGACTTCGACGCCCATCCCGGCCTGCTGGACAGCGACGGCACCTGGCACATGCCCACCGCCTGCTACCTCGTCCAGGGCGAGGGGTTCACTGTGCTGGTGGACGCGGGTACGGGGCCGGTGCAGCTGCCCTACCCGCCGCAGATGGCCGCCGCCGCCGGGCTGGAGCACGCTCCCGAGTTCATCGCGGTCGGCGGGGCTCTGCCCGACGAGCTGGCGAGGGTCGGTGTCGCACCGGCGGACGTGGACATCGTCTTCCTCACCCACCTGCACATGGACCACGTCGGCTGGGTGGCCCCGAACGGCGGAGAGCCCTTCTTCCCCAACGCCCGGGTCCTGTACGGGGCTGCCGACTGGGACGCGCTGATCGCCCCGGCGCCGGAGGGGGACCTCTCGCGCACCGTCATGGAGGCCGCGCGTGCCGCCGGCATCCTGGAACCGGTCGAGGGCGCGGTCGTGGAGATAGCCCCCGGCGTGGTCGCCCATCACACCCCGGGTCACACGCCGGGCCATTACACCGTCCAGGTCTTCGACGGCGGGCAGGAGGTGGATCTGCTCGGCGACACCGTGCAGCATCCGCTCATGCTGACCGACCGCGGCATCGGTTTCCACGCGGACGCCGACGGCGCGAAGGCGAAGGAGACCCGCGACGGCCTCTTCGACCGGTTCACCGGCCGGCAGGTCGCTCTGGGCATGAGTCACCAGCCCGGGCTCGACTTCAAGCGCATCGCGACGGGCGAGGACGGGCCGTACTGGGTGAACGCCTGATCCCTGACCGGAACCATTCCGCAGGACAGCCGCGACGTGGCACCGCCCGTCGCGGCTTCGGCGTGTGCGTGCGGGCCTGATCCCTGTGCCGGAAACAGCCTCGCGCGGTCCCCCTGACACGACGCCGGCGGCAGGCGGTCGAGGCCACCTGCCGCCGTGGGCGGTCCGTGCTGTGAGAGGTGTGTCGTACGAGGGTCAGACGGTGATGGTCTTGTACTCGGTGTAGGTGCCGAGGCCGACCGCGCCGTACTCGCGGCCGATGCCGCTGGCCTTGAAGCCGCCGAACGGGCCGTCGAAGGCGACGGAGGCGCCGTTGACCGTGATGGTGCCGGTGCGGACGCGGCGGGCCACGGCCAGCGCGTGCTCCTCGTCGGCGGACCAGACGCCACCGGAGAGGCCGTACTCGGAGTCGTTGGCGATGCGGACGGCGTCGTCCTCGTCGTCGTAGGCGATGACCACCAGGACCGGGCCGAAGATCTCCTCCTGCGCGATGCGCATGGCGTTGTCGACGTCGGCGAAGACGGTCGGCGTGACGTAGTTGCCCTTCTCCAGGCCCTCGGGGATCTGCGGGCCGCCGGTGACCAGGCGGGCGCCTTCCTCGATGCCGAGCTGGATGTAGTTGCGCACCCGCTCCTGCTGGTCGGGGCGGATCATCGGGCCGATGAAGGTGTCGGGGTCGTTGGGGTCGCCGACCTTCAGCGACTCCACCAGCGTCTTCAGTCCGGCGACGACCTCCTCGTAGCGGCTGCGCGGGGCGAGGATGCGGGTCTGGGCGATGCAGGACTCGCCGTTGTTGAGCAGGGAGCCGAACTTCAGGCCCGCGATGGCCTTGTCGAGGTCGGCGTCGGGCAGGATGATCGCGGCGGACTTGCCGCCCAGCTCCAGGCTGACCCTCTTCAGCTGCTCGCCGGCGATGGAGGCGATGCGGCGGCCGGCCCGCGTCGAGCCGGTGAAGGCGATCTTGTCGACGTCCTTGTGGGAGACCAGGTACTCACTGGTCTCACGGTCCGCGGGCAGCACGCTGATGACGCCCTCGGGCAGGCCCACCTGTGCGAGGAGCTCGGCCAGGAAGCCCATGCTCAGCGAGTTCTCCGGGGACACCTTCAGGACCACCGAGTTGCCCGCGAGGAGCGAGGGGATGATCTTCGAGGTGGCCGAGGAGAAGGGCGAGTTCCACGGGATGACGGCGGCGACGACGCCGACCGCCTCGCGGCGCACCACGCTGCGCACCGGGGACGCCGGGTCGGAGGGGACGAGGGTCTCCTCCCAGGCGAACTCCTCGGCCGCCTTGAGGTAGGCGTTGGCCTGGCGGGTCAGACCGGGCTGTCCGGCGCGGGTGAACCAGCCCGCCGAGCCGTTCTCCAGCGCGATCAGGTCCGCGATCTTCTCGGCGTTCTCCTCGCGCAGTGCGTTGAAGCGGCGCAGGACCGCGATCCGCTCCGCCGGCGGGGTCAGGCGCCACTCGCCCCCGTCGAAGGAGGCGCGGGCCGCGGCGACCGCGCGGTCGATGTCCGCCGGCTGCGCCTGTGCGGCGCGGCCGACCACGGACTGGTCGTGCGGCGAGGCGATGTCCAGCAACTCCGGGTTGCTCGGCTCGACCCAGGAGCCGCCGATGAAGAGTCGGTCGTAGGTGATCATGTGCTTTCTCTCTTCCGGTGCACTGTCTTGCCGTGTCATCTCTAACTGCCACTTCAATGTAGCACTTCAGTTCGCTAGCTGCACATTGTAGTGGTTCTAAGACTTATGATGCTCTACACTGGCGGTACTGTTGAAGGATGAGAGCCGACGCCGCACGCAACCTGGAAGCCGTCCTGACCACCGGGGCACGTATGCTCGCCGCCGATCCAGGTGTGAGCGTCGCGGGCATCGCCGCCGAGGCGGGCGTCGACCGGCGGACCGTCTACCGACGCTTCGCCAACCGCGACGAGCTGCTCACGGCGATCTACGAGGCCCGGCTCTGCGCCATCGAGCAGGCCCTTGAGGACGCGCGTCTGCGCGAGGCCCCCGTTGCCGTCGCCCTGCACCGCTACGTCGAGAACATCATCGTCATCAACCGGACCTGGCCGGTTGATCTCGCCCGCATGCTCACCGACGGCGACGCCCGCCGACGCCGGGACGCCTGTCTGGCCGAGGTCGACGCCTTTCTCCAACGCGCCGCCGAGGAGGGCTTGTTGCGCAAGGACCAGCCGCCGGGGTGGGCCGGGTCCCTGCTGCCCGAACTGGTGCACCTGGCCGCCCAGCAGCTGACACACCTGAGCGCCGGACAGGCCGCGGATGCAGTGGTCGACACGTATCTACGTGGCATGGGTACTCAAGCTACCTGACGTTTGTACTTTTTGCGCTACATATCGGCATATGTAGTGTGTCGTCGGTAGCAGGAAAACACCGGGCCGAGCGGGAGTGTGTGTCCCGCTCGGCCCGGTGCCGGTGAGGTCCGTCGGTCAGACGGGGAGTTTCCAGAGCTGGTTGGCGCTGGCCGCGCAGGTCCAGATCTGGAGCTTGGTGCCGTTGGCCGAGCTGGGGCCGGTGGCGTCCAGGCACTTGCCGGACTGGCTGCCCACCAACTGGCCCTTGGAGTCCGACGTCCACTTCTGCGAGGTCGCACCGGTGCAGGTGGAGAGCTGCACCTGGGTGCCGTCCGCGGTCGCACCGCCCGCCACCGTCATGCACTTGCCCAACGCGCGCAGGGTGCTGTCCGCCGCCACCGTCCAGGCCTGACCGCTGCCCGTCCCACAGGTGTTCAGCTGGATCGCCGTACCGTTCGCCGACAACGACCCCGCGACCTCGGCGCACTTGCCGCCGTAGCCACTGATCACACCCGTCGGACGCGACGACGGCACACTCCACAACTGGTTGTCGGAAGCCGCACACGTC
>NZ_QFRX01000001.1:4054865-4057724 GCF_003143935.1 Streptomyces sp. Act143
CGCGCCGCCCGCCACCGTCATGCACTTGCCCAGCGCCCGCAACGTGCCGTCCGAAACAGCCGTCCACGACTGGCTGCTGCTCGTCCCGCACGTGTTCAGCTGGATGGTCGAGCCGTCGGCGGCCACCTCCACGCACTTGCCGTTGTAGCCCGCGACACGGCCGGTGGGGCCCGTGGCGGCGTCCGCCGGGACCTTCCACTTCTGGCCCGCGTCGCCGCTGTTGCAGGACCAGATGATCAGCGGGTTGCCGTCCGTGGTGCTGCCGTTGGAGTTCTCCAGACACAGCCCCGAGAGGGCGTTGACCAGGTAGCCGTTGGCGGAGTCCGGTGTCCACTGCTGGGCCTTGGAGCCGTCGCAGGCGGCGATCTGGACCTTGGTGCCGTTGCCGGTGCCCTGGTCCTGGGTGGTCAGGCACTTGCCCAGGACGCGCAGCGACTTGTCGGGGGCGACCGTCCACTGCTGGGTCGTGGCGCTGCCGCAGGTGCTGAGGACGGCCTGGGTGCCGTTCGCCGCGCTGCCGCCCGCCAGGTCGACGCACTTGCCGCCCTGGCCGGTGATCTGGCCGGTCGCCCCGAGGGGGGCCGGGTCGGGGGGCGGGGCGGTGGTCGTCGCCGTCCAGTAGTTGGCGTTCAGCGAGCCGTTGGGGAACTCCAGGCGGACCGTGTGATGGGTGCCCGCCGGGAACTGGAAGGTGCCCGCGTCGACGGTGGTGTACGTCTGCCAGTCACCGGTGCTCGGCACGGTGACCGTCGGGCCGGGCACGCCGTCGACGACGAAGCGGAGCTGGGCGCCGGTGTTGGGGGTGGCGACCCGGGCGGAGAGCTTCACCGTGCCCTGGAGGGGTTCGCTGTTCCAGGTCAGGGTCTCCCCCGCGGCGATGTCGCCGACGTTCCAGCCGCCGCCGGTGTCGCCCGTGGGCTGAACGTCGATGTCTCCGCCGCGGTAGACGCCCCAGGTGTTGCCGGGGGTGGCTCCGGTGTACGCGTCCGCCGTCTCCGCCTCGATCTTGAGGTCGGTGGGGAACGGGTCGGTGGAGTACTGCCGGACGATGTCGATCATCTGGTTGGGGTAGTCGGTCAGGCGCTCCGCGTACGTGCCGTCGGCCGTACGCGCGACCATCGCGTTCTCCTCCCAGTCCGTGAAGCCCTCGACCAGGGTGATGTCCGCGCCGCTGTTGACGGTGGCGTCCAGCGTGCGGTTGAGGTGGTTGCCGTGGTCGGCGTCCATCACCATGTTCACGTCGTCGTTGACGACCCGGAAGCTGGGCGTCGCGACGCCGTAGGTGCGGCCGTTGACGGAGGTCGGGCGGCTGGTGAGGACCTTGAAGCCGTCGACGGTGACGGGCGAGGACACCTTGTTCGTCACCTTGATGGTGTGGGTGCCCTCGGTCAGCCCCTGCTTGTCGAAGACGGTCTGCTGTGTCTTCAGGGCGCTGCCGGACAGGGACACCGTGACGGGCGCGCCACCGTCGATCGACACGTCGACGCTGCCCTGGCCGCTCGCGGTCCGGGCCAGGTACTGCACGCCGGTGCCGATGAACGAATAGGTGACCGAGGCGCCTGCCGTGGACGTGCTCTGGTAAGTGTTCTTGTAGTCGCCGGCCCCGTCCGAGGTCTGGTAGTCCCAGGCACCGTCGAACTTCAACTGGCCGTTGTCGATGATGGGCTGGTACGTCATGTCGGACCAGCCGGCGGGCAGCTGGAACCAGTTGTTGATGCCGTCGATCTGCGAGATCACGCTGGGGTCCCGGTCGGGCCAGCTGCTGTCGACGACGTAGTACGGGTCGAGGCCGAACTCGGACTTCGCGTGGCTGCGGGCGTACTGGAGCAGCTTGGAGAGGTTGCCGTTGCCCTGATTGGTGAAGGCGAAGTCGTTGACGGACCACTCGTAGATCAGCGGGCGGCCGTCCACCTTGTAGAGCATGTCGGCGGGGACGCGGGAGAAGAACTCGCGCTGGTTGTAGTCCCAGAAGTACTTGTAGCCGCCCTCGCCGGTGCCGTCGGCGTCGCCGATGTCGAAGGCGGGGTCGTAGCCGCCGGTGTGGTGGACGGCCCGGTTCTTCTTGTCGGTGAGGGACGCGGGGGTGTCGTCCAACGCCGCGATCTTGAGCTTGTCGGCGACGCCGCGCCGCTTGATCGCGTCGATGAGCGGGGTGAGGGCGCGGGGGTCGCCGGCGCCGTCCGGGACGGCCTGGTCCGGGCCGAAACCGCGCAGGTCGACGGCGACGAAGTCGACGCCGGCGGTGACCAGTTCCTCGACGTAGTTGTCCCAGAAGGAGGCCGGGTCGTCGGCCTTCGGCTGGTACATGGGCTGGTTGTAGTTCTTGTTGACCGGCTGGTCGTAGGGGCCGCCCGCCATGGTGATGTCGGAGAAGCCGAAGGTGACGCCGAGGGCGCCGGTCTTGCCGGCGACCCGGCCGGGCAGGACGGTGCCGCCGTTCACCACGATCGGGGTGTCGGCCGTGGTGGCCGCCGTGGCCGTGGGGCTCACGGTCAGCGCCGCCAGCGTGGTGAGGGCCGCCAGGCCCAACGCGGGGGCGGAGCTGCGGTGTCTTCGCAACACGATGTTCCTAGGTGGGAAGGGGTGACTGATCAGGAGGGGAGTTTCCAGAGCTGGTTGGCGCTGGCCGCGCAGGTCCAGATCTGGAGCTTGGTGCCGTTGGCCGAGCTGGGGCCGGTGGCGTCCAGGCACTTGCCGGACTGACTGCCGACCAGTTGGCCCTTGGAATCGGACGTCCACTTCTGCGAGGTCGCACCCGTGCAGGTGGAGAGCTGGACCTGGGTGCCGTCCGCGGTCGCGCCGCCCGCCACCGTCATGCACTTGCCCAGCGCCCGCAACGTGCCGTCCGAAACAGCCGTC
>NZ_QFRX01000001.1:4057729-4057958 GCF_003143935.1 Streptomyces sp. Act143
CGCGCCGCCCGCCACCGTCATGCACTTGCCCAGCGCCCGCAACGTGCCGTCCGAAACAGCCGTCCAGGCCTGACCGCTGCCCGTCCCACAGGTGTTGAGCTGGATCGCCGTACCGTTCGCCGACAACGACCCGGCCACCTCGGCGCACTTACCGCCGTAACCGCTGATCACACCCGTCGGACGCGACGACGGCACACTCCACAACTGGTTGTCGGAAGCCGCACACGTC
>NZ_QFRX01000001.1:4058009-4065940 GCF_003143935.1 Streptomyces sp. Act143
ACTGCACCTGCGTGCCGTCCGCCGTCGCGCCGCCCGCCACCGTCATGCACTTGCCCAGCGCCCGCAGCGTGCCGTCCGAGACGGCCGTCCACGACTGGCTGCTGCTCGTCCCGCAGGTGTTGAGCTGGATCGACGTGCCGTCCGCGGTCGCGCCGCCGGTCACCTCCGCGCACTTGCCGTTGTAGCCCGCGATGCGGCCGGTGGGGCCGGTCACGTCCGCCGGGACCTGCCACTTCTGGCCGACGTCACCGTTGTTGCAGGTCCAGATGATCAGCGGGTTGCCGTCGGCGGTGCTGCCGTTGGAGTTCTCCAGACACAGGCCCGACTGCGCGTTGACGAGGTAGCTGTTGGTGGCGTCCACCGTCCACTGCTGGTTCTTGGAGCCGTCGCAGTAGTCCAGGACGACGTCGGTGCCGTTGCTGGTGCCGCCGTCGGCGGTGGACAGGCACTTGCCCTGGTTCCACACCGTCTTGTCGGCGCCCATGGTCCACTGCTGGGAGGCGTCGTCGCCGCAGGTGGTGAGGACCGCCTGGACTCCGGCGGCGGGACCGGCCGCGAGGCCGACGCACTTGCCGCCCTGGCCGGTGATGTGTCCGGTCGGGCCGTCCGGCTGGGGGGCCGGGGTGTGTGAGGTGCCGCCGATGGCCATGGTGAAGATGTGGCCCTGCGGGGTGCCGGCCTCGCCCGACTTCGGCAGGATGACGGCCTGGACCGTCTTGCCCGGCGCGAGCGGCACGGTGGTGGTGAAGAGGCTGACCTTCTGGTCGACCTTGCCGTCGTGGGAGTTGATGTAGGCGTAGGTGCCGAGGCGGTCGCCGCCCTGGGCGACGCTCTGGTTGTCCCACCAGTCGGAGAAGCTCAGGCCGTACTGCTGGGTGCTGCCGTCGGTGTAGACGATGGTGCCGATGCCCTGGGCGGGGCCGCTGGTGCCGCTGCCGACGAAGCCCAGCTCGCCGCCTGTGCCGGAGATCAGGACCGCCTGGCCCTTGGTGTCGATGGCGTCCGGGGTGCCCGCGGCGACGTCCGGCCAGGTGTAGGTCAGTCCGTCATGGGTGAACGTCTTGCCGGGGGCGAGGCCCTCGGCGGCCAGGGCCTGCGCGGAGAAACTGAAGCCGCCGCCGTCGTACTTGCCGGGGGTGGGGTCGGCGTCGTCCGTGACGCCGACGTTGGTGTAGGCCGCCTTCTGGGAGGCGAACGGCACCAGGAGGGTGGCGTCGGCGGTGTAGGAGCCGCCGCTGTAGGTGGCGGTGGCGGTCAGCTGGTAGGTGCCCGCGGACACACCGGAGGGCGGGGTGACCAGCCAGGTGGTGGTGGCCGCCGTCCCGGCCGCGACGGTGGTGAAGGAGGTCGCGGTGGTGGCCTTCACCGTCCAGCCGGACGGGGCCGGGAGGGAGACGTTGACGCCGCTGAGGGCGAGGCCGGTGCCGTTGGTGAGGGTGGTGGTGACGGTGGCCGGCTGGCCCGCGGTGACGAACTGCGGGGTGTGCACGGCCAGGGAGTCCTTGACGACCATCACCATGGAGCCGGTCACGCCGCCCACAGTCACCTTGATGGTGGCGACGCCGTCCGCGCCCGCGGTGACCACACCGGCGGAGGTGACGGTGGCCACGGCCGGGTTGCTGCTGGCGTAGGTCACGGACGCGCTCGCCAGGTTCACCATCGACTGGTCGTTGTTGACCGCCTCGACGATGCCGTCGGCCGTGATGGAGGTGTCGCGCTGCTCCTTGGCCGGGTCGGTGTCGTCCTTGATCCAGGGGTTCTTCTTCGTCAGGTCGAGCGTTTCGCCCGCGTGGAAGACCAGTTGGCCGGGCTGGACCGTGACGGTGGCGACCTTCGGGGTGAGGGTGCCGGAGACGGTGACGGTGGCGGTGCTCTGCACGGTGGCGGAGTCGGAGGCCACCTTCAGCGCCCAGGCGCCGGGGAAGACCGTCTGCTTGGACGTCGCCGGGTTCCACACGCTCAGGTCGGACGCCTTGACCGGCAGCGTGACGTGCAGCTTCTCGCCGGGCGCGAGGACGCCGGTGTTCTTGAAGCCGACCAGGCGCTGCTTGGGCATGGTCACGCCGGAGACGGTGAAGGTGTTCGCGGCGTAGAGCTGGGCGACGGTGGCTCCGGCCACGGTGCCGGTGTTGGTGACGTCGAAGGAGACGTTGACGGTGCCGTCGGCGGTGATGCTGCTCTTGTCGAGCGTGGCGGCCGAGTAGGAGAACGTCGTGTAGCTCAGGCCGTAGCCGAAGGGGTAGCTGGGGGTGCCGGTGAAGTACTGGTAGGTCTGGCCCTTGCCGTCGGTCTCGGCGGGGGTCAGGCCGTAGGTGTTCTTGCCCGCGAGCTGGGAGTCGTCCTTGTACCAGGTGAAGGTCAGGTGCCCCTGCGGGTTCTGCTTGCCGAACAGGACGTCGGCGAGGGCGGTGCCCTGGCTCTGGCCGTTGTAGGCGCTGTAGACGATCGAGGCGGCCTTGGACTGGCGGGCCGAGATGTCGACCGCGCCGACGGCCTGGAGGTCCAGCACGACGTTGGGGTTGCCGAGGGCGGCGACCTGGTCGATGAGGGAGTTGTAGTTGCCGGGCAGGGCGAGGCTGCCTCGGTCCTTGCCCTCGCTCGCGGTGTTCTGGTCGGTGCCGGCGACCACGACCACCACGTCGGCTGCCTTGATGGCGGACTGGGTGGTGGAACTGAGGGTGGCGGCGGCGGTGCTGGTGGTGCTGGTGCCCGCGGCGTCGTAGGTCACGGTCGCGTTGGGGTTGGCCGCCTTCAGGGCGTCGGTGATGCCCTTGCGCATGGAGGTCTGCTGGTCGGGGGCGTTGCCGTAGCTGCCGAGGCTGACGGTGTCGGCGAGGTCGCCGAGGACGACGACCTTGTTCACCGCGGACGCCTTCAGCGGCAGCAGCGGCTTGCCGGTCGCGGCGAGGTTGCTGTTCTTCAGCAGCACCATGGAGGCGTCGGCGGCCTTGGTGGCCAGGTCCACGTGGGCGGGGCTCTGGATGACCGACTTGTCGATGGAGGTGTACGGGACGCTGCCGGCGGGGTCGAACTCGCCGGTCTTCATGCGGATGGTGAAGACCCGCACCAGCGCGGTGTCGAGGACGCCCTCGCTGAGCAGGCCAGCGCGCACCGCCTCCATCACGTTGGCGGTGGTCATCTCGTCGCCGCTGCAGTTGAGGTCGTTGCCGGAACGCAGCGCGTAGGCCTGGCCGGCGGCGCGGGCGTCGACGGTGTCGCCGGTCTGGCCGTCGATCCACTGCGGGTCGGTCTTGGAGCCGTTGGTGGACCAGGGCGCGGGTGCCCAGTTGTGGCCGTCGTCGGGCAGCTTGTACGTGGTGCCGACGCCGCCGCAGTCGGAGGTGGTCAGGCCGTTGAAGCCGTAGGTGCGCTTGGCGAGCGTGTTGTTGGTGTAGGTGTTGGCGACCGCCGGGGTGCCGTTGATGGCGTTGTACGACGTCATCAGGCCGGCCACGTGAGCCTGGCCGATGAGGGTGGCGAACTGCTTGGTGTAGTAGTCGCGCAGCTGGCTGTCGTTGACGTCGGAGCTGATGGCGGTGCGGGCGTCCTCGACGTTGTTGAGGGCGTAGTGCTTGGCGGTGGCGGCGGCCTTGAGATAGCCGTTGACGGAGGTGCCGTCGGGGTTCTGGCCCTGGAAACCGTCCACGAACTGGCTGCCCAACTGGCCCTGGAGGTAGGGGTCCTCGCCGTAGGACTCGTCGTGGCGGCCCCACAGGGGGTCGCGGTCGTTGTTGACGGTCGGGGCGAAGTAGGTGAGCGCGCCGTAGTTGTCGGCGGAGCTGCCGAGGTTGTTGCGGCTGGTGCCGAACAGCGACTTGTCGAGGAAGCCGCGGGCCTCGTCGGAGATCGCCGAGCCCTCCTGGTACTGGAGGGCGGGGTCCCAGGCCATGGAGGTGGCCAGGGAGGTGGGGAAGCCGGTGGCCTTGACCGGCCAGGAGGTGTCGTTCCCGGCGTTCTTGGAGTTGCCCAGCGACTGGATGCCGTGCAGGGCCTCGCTCCAGTAGGTGTAGCCCTGGACGCCGAGGCTGGGGATGGCCGGGGCGTCGTTGGTGATGAGCTGGCGGACCTTCTGCTCCAGCGTCATCCGGGAGACGAGGTCGGCCGCCCGCTCCTCGAAGGAGTAACGGGTGTCCTGGTAGATGGGGGTGGCCACCGAGGCCGACGCCGCGGCTGCCGGTGGGGCGGTGTACGGGGAGGCCAGGGTGAGGCCGACGGTGACGGCGATGGCGAGCGTCGTCGCTCTTCTGCCGCCGCGTCGGCGTCTCGGACCTTGCATGCTCTCTCTCCAGAGTGAGGCGGGTGAGAGGCCGGCCCCGGTCGTCTCGACCCGGGCGGGCCGGCCGGCGAGGACACGTACCGTGGGGCATCCATCGGGATCGGCCGGTTCGCCACCGTGCACCCTGTCACACGTGATCCATATCGGGTGTGCGCTTCCCCTTCACATGTGTCCACATGTTCATATAGCCCGTGGAAGATCGTCCGGGTGCGGGTGACCTTGTCACTATTGCGAGAGCCGCGGGTGTGAACCATCCGGCCCCGCCCTCGCGTTAACGGGGTGTGAGTGGCCGCGCCGCGCGCTGGGCCGCGCCTGGCCACTCCTTCGTCGCGCCTCGCACCACAGAGGCGACCGACCACATATTTGCCGTATACATGTAATTCAGTGAAAGGCAGATCCCCTGATGTCGTCTGCACCGGAGAGCAGGAGGCCGGTGGTGACTCCGCTGCGAGCCGTCATCGGCCTGCTTCTTGCCGCGCCCTGGGTGGCGATCCTCTGGGTCGGCTCCTACGCGAAGGTCGACCCGACCTTCATCGGTATCCCGTTCTTCTACTGGTACCAGATCCTGTGGGTGGTCATCGCCTCGGCACTGACCGGGACTGCCTACCTGCTGTGGCAGCGTGACCAGCGCGCCCGTCGTGGAGGTGCCCGGTGAACGACGGCGTGAACGGCGTCGCGCTCGGCGTCTTCATCTTCTTCTTCCTGGCCGTCACGGTCATGGGCTTCCTGGCCGCGCGCTGGCGCAAGGCCGAGAACGAGCACAGCCTCGACGAATGGGGCCTGGGCGGGCGGTCGTTCGGCACCTGGATCACCTGGTTCCTGCTCGGCGGTGACCTCTACACCGCCTACACCTTCGTCGCCGTTCCGGCGGCGATCTACGCGGCGGGCGCGGCCGGCTTCTTCGCGGTGCCGTACACGATCCTCGTGTACCCGCTGATCTTCACCTTCCTGCCCCGCCTGTGGTCGGTCTCCCACAAGCACGGCTATGTGACGACCTCCGACTTCGTGCGCGGACGCTTCGGCTCCAAGGGCCTGTCGCTGGCCGTCGCGGTCACCGGCATCCTCGCGACCATGCCCTACATCGCCCTCCAACTGGTGGGCATCCAGGCCGTCCTCGATGTCCTGGGCGTCGGCGGTGGCGCGCACACGAACTGGTTCGTGAAGGACCTGCCGCTGTTCATCGCGTTCGGCGTGCTGGCCGCGTACACCTACTCGTCCGGTCTGCGGGCGCCCGCACTCATCGCGTTCGTCAAGGACGCCCTGATCTACATCGTCATCGCGGTGGCGATCATCTACATCCCCATCAAGCTGGGCGGCTTCGACGACATCTTCGCCAAGGTCGGCACGGCGTTCGCGCAGACCAACCCGGCGACGGGCAAGCCTCGCGGCGCCCTGGTTCCCGGGGAGCCCGGTCTGTGGACGTACGCCACGCTCGGACTGGGTTCGGCCCTCGCGCTGTTCATGTACCCGCACTCGATCACCGCGACACTGTCCTCCAAGAGCCGTGAGGTGATCCGCCGCAACACCGCGATCCTGCCGCTGTACTCCCTGCTGCTGGGGCTGCTGGCGCTGCTGGGCTTCGTGGCGATCGCGGCGGGTGTGAAGGTGACGAACGGTCAGCTGGCGATCCCGCAGCTCTTCGAGGACATGTTCCCGGACTGGTTCACGGGGGTGGCCTTCGCGGCCATCGGTATCGGTGCGCTGGTCCCGGCGGCGATCATGTCGATCGCGGCGGCGAACCTGTTCACCCGCAACATCTACAAGGACTTCATCAAGCCGGACGCCACGCCCGAGCAGGAGACCAAGGTCTCCAAGCTGGTGTCCCTGCTGGTGAAGGTGGGCGCGCTCGTTTTCGTCCTCACCCTGGACAAGACGGTGGCGATCAACTTCCAGCTGCTGGGCGGGATCTGGATCCTCCAGACCTTCCCGGCGGTGGTCGGCGGCCTGTTCACGCGCTGGTTCCACCGCTGGGCGCTGCTGGCGGGCTGGGCGGTCGGCATGGTCTACGGCACGGTGGCCGCGTACGGGGTCGCCTCGCCGACGCAGAAGCACTTCGGCGGCTCCGCGAAGGAGATCCCGGGCATCGGCGAGATCGGCTACATCGGCCTGACGGCGTTCGTGCTGAACGTGGTGGTGACGGTGGTCCTGACCTTCGTCCTGAAGGCCGTCAAGGCTCCCGAGGGCGTGGACGAGACCAGGCCGGAGGACTACACGGCGGACGCGGGCGACTCCGGTGTCCAGGTCGAGCTGCCGCCGGCCACGGCAGGCGCCTCGCACTGAGGAGCGTCGCAAGGCCCGCCGCAGTGGATCAGGGGCAGTGCGCCTGACCCTCGAAGCAGGACCGCCTGCCCTCGCGCATCAGCTGCGAGGGCAGGCGGCGCTCTGCCCGGCCCCGCCCGGCCGCAGGGACGGCACCATCGGACGCCCGATCCCATATTCACACGTATTTACACTCCTTCTCGGCGCGAAAGAATCCCCGCGCACACCTACGCTCAAAGGTGCACACACATGGCTGGTCCTGTGGGGAAGGGAGTGGGGCGCCGTGGAGTCGCTCATGACGATGATCGGCCGGGACGGCGAACGAGGGCGGCTGTCTGCGTTCGTGGCGACCGCCGAGGGCCAGACCCTGGTTCTCAAAGGGGAGACCGGGGTGGGCAAGAGCGCGCTCCTCGATCATGTCGCCGAGCTGGCGGCACGGTCCGGCCACGAGGTGATCCGGGCGGCCGGGGTGGAGGCGGAGTCGGGGCTGCCGTTCGCCGGTCTGCACCAGGTGCTGCACACCCTGCTGCCCGGCGTGGAGCGGCTGGACGAGGTGCACCGTGCCGTGTTCGGCACCGCCTTCGGGCAGCGCGGCGGGCGACCGCCGTCGGTCATGGCGCTCGGCATCGCCGTCCTGGACCTGCTGGGGCAGGCGTCGGCGGCGCGGCCGCTGCTGCTGGTCGTGGACGACGGTCAGTGGCTGGACGCCTCCAGCGCCGAGGTGATCGGGTTCGTGGGGCGCCGGCTCGCCGGCAGCTCGGTGCGGTTGGCGGTGGGGCTGCGCTCCGAGGTCGCGTCCGGCTGGGACACGGCCGCGCTGCCGGAGCTGCCGGTCCCGGCCCTTTCGGACGCCGCCGCGCGGGAGCTGCTGGAGCTGCGGCACCCGGATCTGGACGCGGGGGTGCGTCGGCTGGTGCTGGACCATGCCCGCGGGAACCCGCTGGCCCTGCTGGAACTGCCGACCCACCTTCACCGCGTCGCCCGCGCTGACACCGATGGGCCCGCGAGCGCCGGATCCCGGCTGCACGACGTCTCGCTCACGGTGCCGCGGCGACTCCAGCATGCCTACGGCACACGTTTCAGGGCGCTCAGTGAGCGGGTCCGCGGGGAGCTGCTGCGGGGTGCCCTCGACGGTGTCGGGGTGGCCTCGGCCGCATCGTCCGCACCCGGTGCGGAACGCTCGCCAGGTGCGGAACACTCGCCAGGTGCGGAACGCTCGCCCGGAGCGGGCCGCTATCGCCTGCGGGACGCCGAGGAGGCGGTGGCGGCCGGGCTGCTGGAGGTCGATCCGCTCAGCGGTGACTTCGTCTTCCGGCACCCGCTGGTGCGTTCCTCGGTCGTGCAGACGGCGACCCCGAACGAACGCCGCGCCGCGCACGCGGTCCTCGCCGACGTC
>NZ_QFRX01000001.1:4065988-4070322 GCF_003143935.1 Streptomyces sp. Act143
GTGGCCTGGCTGACCCGCGCCGCCGAACTGAGCGAGAACCCCCAGGAACGCTCCCGCCGACTGGGCGACGCGGCCTACATCGCCGGAGAGGCGGGGCATTTCGACCAGGCGCAGCGGCTGCTGTGCTCCGCCCGCGCCCCGGGCACGGCCGAGTCGCCCGCCGCCGTGGTGACCTCGGCCTATGTGGCGCTCGTCGAGGACGGCGACGTACGGCACACGCACCGTCAGGTGTCGGCGGCGATCGAGAGTCTGCGCGAGCGCGGGGTGCGGCAGCCGGACGAGGTGCTGACGCGGCTGATCGACCTGCTGCTGGCCATCAGCCAGTACGCCGGTTCCCCGGCACGCTGGGCGGAGACGCGGGCGCTGCTCGGGACGCTGGGTGAGCTGACCCCGGCACGCTCGCTGGTGTACCAGGACGCGTGGGGGGACGTGGTGCGGCACGGGGCCGGGGTGCGTGAGCGGGTGGAGCGCGAGTTCGCGGCTGTCTCCGACCTGGAGCCCTGGGACGTGACACGGCTGTCGGTGGCCGCCTATCACGTGGACACGCTCAGCCAGTACCGGCCGTATCTGCAGCGCAGTGCGGACCGCGAGGCCGAGACGGGCTTCGTGCGCAACGGTATGACCACGCGCCATCTGATCATGCTGGACCAGATGGCGGTGGGTGAGTGGGACGCGGCCGAGCGGACCGGGCAGCGGTGCCTGGAGCTGACCTTGTCGCACGGGTATCACCTGCTCGCTCAGCACACCCGCGCCTATCTGGGGTTGCTGGCGGCGCTGCGGGGCCAGGTCGAGCACGCCCGCGAACTCCAGGCCACCGTCGACGCCTGGGCCCGACCCCGCGGCGTCGTTCGGCGGCGTCCTACTCTCCCACAGGGTCCCCCCTGCAGTACCATCGGCGCTGTAAGGCTTAGCTTCCGGGTTCGGAATGTAACCGGGCGTTTCCCTCACGCTATGACCACCGAAACACTATGAAACTGTCAAACATGCCGCACCATACCGTGACCATGGCATGGGGCCGTTCGTGGTTTCAGAACCAACACAGTGGACGCGAGCAACTGAGGACAAGCCCTCGGCCTATTAGTACCAGTCAGCTTCACCCATTACTAGGCTTCCACATCTGGCCTATCAACCCAGTCGTCTACTGGGAGCCTTACCCCATCAAGTGGGTGGGAGTCCTCATCTCGAAGCAGGCTTCCCGCTTAGATGCTTTCAGCGGTTATCCCTCCCGAACGTAGCCAACCAGCCATGCCCTTGGCAGAACAACTGGCACACCAGAGGTTCGTCCGTCCCGGTCCTCTCGTACTAGGGACAGCCCTTCTCAAGACTCCTACGCGCACAGCGGATAGGGACCGAACTGTCTCACGACGTTCTAAACCCAGCTCGCGTACCGCTTTAATGGGCGAACAGCCCAACCCTTGGGACCGACTCCAGCCCCAGGATGCGACGAGCCGACATCGAGGTGCCAAACCATCCCGTCGATATGGACTCTTGGGGAAGATCAGCCTGTTATCCCCGGGGTACCTTTTATCCGTTGAGCGACGGCGCTTCCACAAGCCACCGCCGGATCACTAGTCCCGACTTTCGTCCCTGCTCGACCCGTCGGTCTCACAGTCAAGCTCCCTTGTGCACTTACACTCAACACCTGATTGCCAACCAGGCTGAGGGAACCTTTGGGCGCCTCCGTTACTCTTTAGGAGGCAACCGCCCCAGTTAAACTACCCATCAGACACTGTCCCTGATCCGGATCACGGACCCAGGTTAGACATCCAGCACGACCAGACTGGTATTTCAACGACGACTCCACCCGAACTGGCGTCCGAGCTTCACAGTCTCCCAGCTATCCTACACAAGCCGAACCGAACACCAATATCAAACTGTAGTAAAGGTCCCGGGGTCTTTCCGTCCTGCTGCGCGAAACGAGCATCTTTACTCGTAGTGCAATTTCACCGGGCCTATGGTTGAGACAGTCGAGAAGTCGTTACGCCATTCGTGCAGGTCGGAACTTACCCGACAAGGAATTTCGCTACCTTAGGATGGTTATAGTTACCACCGCCGTTTACTGGCGCTTAAGTTCTCAGCTTCGCAACCCCGAAAGGTCACTAACCGGTCCCCTTAACGTTCCAGCACCGGGCAGGCGTCAGTCCGTATACATCGCCTTACGGCTTCGCACGGACCTGTGTTTTTAGTAAACAGTCGCTTCTCGCTGGTCTCTGCGGCCACCCCCAGCTCAAGCAGCAAGTGCTATCACCAGGTGTGGCCCCCCTTCTCCCGAAGTTACGGGGGCATTTTGCCGAGTTCCTTAACCATAGTTCACCCGAACGCCTCGGTATTCTCTACCTGACCACCTGAGTCGGTTTAGGGTACGGGCCGCCATGAAACTCGCTAGAGGCTTTTCTCGACAGCATAGGATCATCCACTTCACCACAATCGGCTCGGCATCAGGTCTCAGACACANNNCGTCCTACACCCTTACCCCGGGACAACCACCGCCCGGGATGGACTACCTTCCTGCGTCACCCCATCACTCACCTACTACCAGATCGGGTCAGCGGCTCCACCACTCCCCTTTGCCCGAAGGCTCCGGGGCGGCTTCACGGCCTTAGCATCACTGGATTCGATGTTTGACGCTTCACAGCGGGTACCGGAATATCAACCGGTTATCCATCGACTACGCCTGTCGGCCTCGCCTTAGGTCCCGACTTACCCTGGGCAGATCAGCTTGACCCAGGAACCCTTAGTCAATCGGCGCACACGTTTCTCACGTGTGAATCGCTACTCATGCCTGCATTCTCACTCGTCAACCGTCCACGACTACCTTCCAGTGCCGCTTCACCCGGCAGACGACGCTCCCCTACCCATCACNGCAATGACACGACTTCGGCGGTACGCTTGAGCCCCGCTACATTGTCGGCGCGGAATCACTAGACCAGTGAGCTATTACGCACTCTTTCAAGGGTGGCTGCTTCTAAGCCAACCTCCTGGTTGTCTGTGCGACTCCACATCCTTTCCCACTTAGCGTACGCTTAGGGGCCTTAGTCGATGCTCTGGGCTGTTTCCCTCTCGACCATGGAGCTTATCCCCCACAGTCTCACTGCCGCGCTCTCACTTACCGGCATTCGGAGTTTGGCTAAGGTCAGTAACCCGGTAGGGCCCATCGCCTATCCAGTGCTCTACCTCCGGCAAGAAACACACGACGCTGCACCTAAATGCATTTCGGGGAGAACCAGCTATCACGGAGTTTGATTGGCCTTTCACCCCTAACCACAGGTCATCCCCCAGGTTTTCAACCCTGGTGGGTTCGGTCCTCCACGAAGTCTTACCTCCGCTTCAACCTGCCCATGGCTAGATCACTCCGCTTCGGGTCTTGAGCGTGCTACTGAAGTCGCCCTATTCGGACTCGCTTTCGCTACGGCTTCCCCACACGGGTTAACCTCGCAACACACCGCAAACTCGCAGGCTCATTCTTCAAAAGGCACGCAGTCACGAGACACCAGCAAGCTGATGTCCGACGCTCCCACGGCTTGTAGGCACACGGTTTCAGGTACTATTTCACTCCCCTCCCGGGGTACTTTTCACCATTCCCTCACGGTACTATCCGCTATCGGTCACCAGGGAATATTTAGGCTTAGCGGGTGGTCCCGCCAGATTCACACGGGATTTCTCGGGCCCCGTGCTACTTGGGTGTCTCTCAAACGAGCCGCTGACGTTTCGACTACGGGGGTCTTACCCTCTACGCCGGACCTTTCGCATGTCCTTCGCCTACATCAACGGTTTCTGACTCGTCCNGAGAGATCCCACAACCCCGCATGCGCAACCCCTGCCGGGTCTCACACGCATACGGTTTGGCCTCATCCGGTTTCGCTCGCCACTACTCCCGGAATCACGGTTGTTTTCTCTTCCTGCGGGTACTGAGATGTTTCACTTCCCCGCGTTCCCTCCACATACCCTATGTGTTCAGGTATGGGTGACAGCCCATGACGACTGCCGGGTTTCCCCATTCGGAAACCCCCGGATCAAAGCCTGGTTGACGACTCCCCGGGGACTATCGTGGCCTCCCACGTCCTTCATCGGTTCCTGGTGCCAAGGCATCCACCGTGCGCCCTTAAAAACTTGGCCACAGATGCTCGCGTCCACTGTGCAGTTCTCAAACAACGACCAGCCACCCATCACCCTGCCACTCAAGGCAAGTTCACTGGGGCCGGCATCGAGGGCGTTCATTCCCTCAGACACCCAACAGCGTGCCCGACACCCTCGCCTTCTCCATCTCGCGTTCCACGCCGAAGCAGTACTAGCGACCAGAGCAGGTCAAGTGTGCCGAATAATCAACGTTCCAC
>NZ_QFRX01000001.1:4072227-4451910 GCF_003143935.1 Streptomyces sp. Act143
TTTCCTCGGTGCTTTCCAGGTTCCCGCTTCCGCGTTTCCCTTTCCGGCGGTTCCGACTTTATCAGAAGTTTTGAGCCGGTCTGACCGGCTGCTCATTTCCGATTCATCGGGAGGGGCTTCTTCGAAAGCGATGTTTCGAGAAGCAGACAGACACTCACTGTCGCCGACCGGATCATACCCAGTTCCAGGCAACTGTTCGAATCTACCTCCCCGCTCGATCCGTGTCAACGGCTCTTGTGGGGCGAAGAGGATACTAGCAGCTCAGGAGCTCCACACGCACATCAAGCGGCCATGGGCACGGCTGCGCTGCGTTCCGCGGCTTCCACGTCGCCCGTTTCACCGGTGCGGGCCGCGCGGCCGCCCAGTACGTAGACGTAGGCGAGGAAGGCGACTTCGGCGGCGACCCCGATGGTGATGCGGGCCCAGGTGGGCAGGCCGGAAGGGGTGACGAAGCCTTCGATCGCGCCCGACACGAAGAGGATCAGGGCGAGGCCGATGGCCATGCCGATGGCTGCGCGCCCCTCCTCCGCGAGGGCGGTACGCCTGGTGCGAGGGCCGGGGTCGATGACGGTCCATCCGAGGCGCAGGCCCGTGCCCGCGGCCACGAAGACCGCGGTCAGTTCGAGGAGACCGTGGGGCAGGACAAGGCCCAGGAAGGTGTCGAGGCGGCCGGCCGAGGACATCAGGCCGAAGCCGACACCGAGGTTGAGCATGTTCTGAAAGAGGATCCAGAGGACCGGGAGTCCGAGGAACACGCCCAGGATCAGGCACTGCGCGGCGGCCCAGGCGTTGTTCGTCCAGACCTGGGCGGCGAACGAGGCCGCGGGGTGGCTCGAGTAGTACGTCTCGTACTGGCCTCCCGGGCGGGTGAGCTCGCGCAGCTCGCTGGGGGCTGCGATCGAGGACTGCACCTCGGGATGAGTGCCTATCCACCAACCAAGGAGAACTGCCACGCCCGTGGACAGCAGTGCCGTGGGGACCCACCAGTGGCGTGCCCTGTAGACCGCCGCCGGGAAGCCGTACGTCAGGAAGCGGGTGACGTCGCGCCAGGAGGCACGGCGAGTGCCTGTCACCGCGCTACGCGCGCGCGCCACGAGTTGGCTGAGCCGCGCCGTCAGCTGGGGGTCGGGGGCGCTGGACTGGATCAGCGAGAGGTGGGTGGCCGTGCGTTGATAGAGAGAGACGAGTTCGTCTGCCTCGGCGCCGGTGAGCCTGCGCTGGCGGCGGAGCAGGGCGTCCAAGCGGTCCCACTCCGCTCTGTGAGCGGAGACGAAGACGTCGAGGTCCATCGGTTCGGCTGCTCCTCGGCTGGTCGTCGGCGGCTCGTCGTGGTGTCAGCTTGTCGTACTGGGGCGCGATGCGCCCTCAGCTTGGCAGACTGACGGTTCTCGGGGCGGGTCAGGGGAAGGACGACGGGCGTGAGTGAGCTGGTGACGGGCGAGGCGGTGGCGCTGGAACTGCGTCCCGCGAGGCTGCCGAGCAGAGCGCTGGCTGTGCTGCTCGATCTGTTGGTGGCCGCTGTCGCCTACATCATCGTGACCATTGCTCTGGTGGCTTCGACGGCTTCGTTGGACGAGGCCGCACAATTCGCTGTGTCTCTCGCCGCCTTCGTGCTCGTGATGGTGGGCGGGCCGATCGCGGTCGAGACGCTCAGCCACGGTCGTTCGCTCGGAAAGATGGCGTGCGGGCTACGGGTGGTGCGGGACGACGGTGGGCCGATCCGGTTCCGGCATGCCCTGGTACGGGGTGGGATCGGAGTGATCGAGATCCTGCTGACCTTCGGGGTCGTCGCCTGTGTCGCCTCCCTCGTGTCTGCGCGAGGGCGACGGCTGGGGGACGTTTTCGCCGGCACGCTCGTCGTACGGGAACGGGTTCCGGTCTCGCCCACGGGTTTCCTGCCCCCGCCGCCGCCCTGGCTGGCGGGCCGGTTCTCGGGACTCGATCTGTCGGCGGTACCTGATGGACTGTGGCTCGCCATTCGTCAGTACCTGTCGCGGATGCAGCAGCTCGATCCGCAGGTGGGCTGGGCCATGGCCGAGCGGTTGGCCGCCGACCTCGTCGCGCGTACGGGGTCTCCGGCGCCGCAGGGTGTGCCGCCGGCGGCCTACCTCGCGGCGGTGGTACAGGAGCGGCAGGCGCGGGAGGCTCGGCGGGCCTTCGCCAACGGCCCGACAGCTGCGAGCGGAGCGCCCGCCCCTGCGGTCGGCGAGCCGGTTACTTACGGGCCACCTGCCCAGGCTCCCCCTCCCACCCAGGCTCCTGCTCCTGCTCCTGCTCCTGCTCCTGCTCCTGCTCCTGCTCCTGCTCCTGCTCAGGTTTCCTCGCCCGTTGCGGTGACGGCTGTCCAGGCTGTCGGCGGGCATGAGTCCGAGTCCCGTCGGACGCCGTCGGAGGCACCGTCGTCCGAGCCTCCTCGTACCGGGTTCGCGCCCCCCGCCTAGTTTCTTCGCGTCCCTGGCGGGGCTCGGCCTCAAGGAAACACGGACGGCGGCGATTCCAGGTCTTCCAGCTCGATGCCGGGGGCTGCCAGGACCACGTCCCCGGCGATGTGCACGGTGTGCTGTTCGCCGGTGTCCAGGGCTGTGACCTGGTATTCGTCCACGGTCAGGGGGCCGTTGTCAGTGGCGTGTGCTTCGCTTTTCATCAGCGCCCAGGACTGGTCCACGGTGCGCGGGGCGAGGACCGGGTCCGTGAAGGCGACGAGCCGTACGCGGGTGGCCGAGGTGGAAGGAGTGAGGCGTAGGAGTCGGGTGATGGCGATGAGGAATGCGGGGGATGTGCCGGTGAAGGCGTGGGCGGGGACATTGCCTTCCGTGGCGTGAGCCCCGGTGGGGTCGGTACGGACCCAGGTGACGCCGTCGAGGGCGGCGCCGCGGACCTGCCAGGCGGCGGCGTGGAGTTCCAGCCGGATGGGGCGGCCGAGTTCGTCCAGGGCGAGGTCGACGGAGCCCGTGTGATCGCCCGCGGGGGTGGTCAGCTGGGAGACATAGCGCCAGCCGGACGGGCCGGGGGCGCAGTGGAAGTGCTCTTCTGCGAGGGGGGTGTGATCGTGCGGATCGTGGAGCGAATAACGGCCGCGGGGCATGGGGGTCCTGGGTCTTGACGGGCTGGTTCGGCCTCGGTCGGTAGGCCGCGGGACCGACGAGAAGGCGGTACGGGAGGCGGCACAGGAGCCGGCGCGAAGCCAAAGGGGCGGGCCCCCGGCACGGGGGTGCGGGGGCCTGCCTCGAAGGTGGTGCTGCTGCGGAGCCGCGGGCTCAGTAGCGGTAGTGGTCCGGCTTGTACGGGCCCTCGACCTCGACACCGATGTACGCGGCCTGCTCCGGGCGCAGCGTCGTCAGCTTCACGCCGAGCGCGTCGAGGTGGAGGCGGGCGACCTTCTCGTCGAGGTGCTTGGGCAGCGTGTAGACGCCGATCGGGTACTCGGACTGCTTCGTGAACAGCTCGATCTGGGCCAGCGTCTGGTCCGCGAAGGAGTTGGACATCACGAAGGAGGGGTGACCGGTGGCGTTGCCCAGGTTCAGCAGGCGGCCCTCGGAGAGGACGATGATCACCTTGCCGTCGGGGAACTTCCAGGTGTGGACCTGCGGCTTGACCTCGTCCTTGACGATGCCGGGGATCTTGGCGAGGCCGGCCATGTCGATCTCGTTGTCGAAGTGACCGATGTTGCCGACGATGGCCTGGTGCTTCATCTTGGCCATGTCCGAGGCCATGATGATGTCCTTGTTGCCGGTCGTGGTGATGAAGATGTCGGCCTTGTCGATGACCTCGTCGAGCGTCGTGACCTGGTAGCCGTCCATCGCCGCCTGCAGCGCGCAGATCGGGTCGATCTCGGTGACGATCACTCGGGCGCCCTGGCCGCGCAGGGACTCCGCGCAGCCCTTGCCGACGTCGCCGTAGCCGCAGACGACCGCGGTCTTGCCGCCGATGAGGACGTCGGTGGCGCGGTTGATGCCGTCGACCAGGGAGTGGCGGCAGCCGTACTTGTTGTCGAACTTCGACTTCGTCACCGCGTCGTTCACGTTGATCGCGGGGAAGAGCAGAGTGCCGTCGCGCTGCATCTCGTACAGGCGGTGGACACCCGTCGTGGTCTCCTCGGTCACGCCGCGGATCTCCGAGGCGAGCTGGGTCCACTTCTGGGAGCCGTCGGTGATGGTGCGGTTGAGGAGTTCGAGGATGACGCGGTGCTCCTCGTTCTCGGCGGTGTCGACCGAGGGGACCTTGCCGTCCTTCTCGTACTCGACGCCCTTGTGGACGAGGAGGGTGGCGTCACCACCGTCGTCCAGGATCATGTTCGGGCCGCCGGTGGGGCTGTTCGGCCAGGTCAGCGCCTGCTCCGTGCACCACCAGTACTCCTCCAGCGTCTCGCCCTTCCAGGCGAAGACGGGGACGCCCTGCGGGTTGTCCACGGTGCCGTTCGGGCCGACGGCGATGGCGGCGGCCGCGTGGTCCTGGGTGGAGAAGATGTTGCAGGACGCCCAGCGGACCTCGGCGCCCAGGGCGACCAGGGTCTCGATGAGGACGGCCGTCTGCACCGTCATGTGCAGGGAGCCGGTGACGCGGGCGCCGGCCAGCGGCTGCGTCTCGGCGTACTCCTTGCGGATCGCCATCAGGCCGGGCATCTCGTGCTCGGCGAGGGTGATCTCCTTGCGGCCGAACTCGGCCAGGGAGAGGTCGGCGACCTTGAAGTCCTGTCGGTTGTCGACAGTCGTCATTGCGAGCTGCTCCTCGGTGTTGGGGCGAGGTGGGTAGGGCTGGTCTGCGCGGCGGCGGACACAGGGGTGCCCGAAAGAGGACACAGGCATGCCCACGTGCGCGCAGCGCAGTCCGTCGGAGGCCCTCTCTCCCTCGGCCGGTCCGCGGAGGGACCGCCCGACCGCCATCAGCAGCGACGTCTGGCTTCATCCCAAGCTACACCGGTACGCCCGGCCGTCCCCAGTCCACCTCCGAATCCATTGCGTCCATCAAGGCAGGCTCAAGCATGAGAAGCGGTGGAGGGGACAGCGATAACAGGACACCGACGGTCGCCGGAACAGGGGCCGGCAGACAGGGGCAAGCAGGGACTTCTGCTCCTTCGGGCCTGGCGGCAGGTGGTGCAGGATGCGACGAGATCGGGCCCATCCGATCGATTGCGCGGGACGTCCGGGACGGCGTTCCGCGTGACAGAGGCGTTAGGAGATCGACGTGACCAGTCCGGCCGGCCCTCCCCCCACGGGCAGCGGCAGCGGCGAGCAGCAGAGGCTGAAGCTGCTCGCGGTGACCGCGTGTCCGACCGGCATCGCGCATACGTACATGGCGGCGGAGAAGCTCCAGCAGGCTGCCGAGAGCCGCGGCATCGACATGAAGGTGGAGACCCAGGGATCGATCGGGGCCGAGAACGTCCTCGATGACAACGATGTCAGAACTGCGGACGGCATCATCGTCGCCGCGGACAAGGATGTGGACCTGAGCCGTTTCGCAGGCAAGCGGGTGCTCACGGTCGGGGTGGCCGAGGGCATTCGCCATCCCGAGCGGTTGCTCGAGCAGGTGCTCTCGGCGCCGGTGCACCGGTCCGGCGGGACGGCGGCGGTGGCGTCGTCCGGCGGCAAGGAGCGCGGCGTCGGCTACAAGGCGCTGATGAACGGCGTCAGTTACATGATCCCGTTCGTGGTGGTGGGCGGGTTGCTGATCGCGATCTCGCTCTCACTCGGCGGGCACACGGACCCCTCGGGCGGTCTGGTCATCCCGAAGGACTCCTTCTGGATGGACGTGAACAACATCGGCGTCATCGGCTTCACGCTGATGGTGCCGATCCTGTCCGGGTACATCGCGTACGCCATCGGCGACCGCCCCGCCCTCGTCCCCGGCATGATCGGCGGCTGGATAGCCAACACCGGTGAGCTCTACGACTCCAAGGCGGGCGCCGGCTTCATCGGGGCCATCGTGACCGGCTTCCTCGCCGGGTATCTGGTGCTGTGGATCAAGAAGGTCACCGTCCCGAAGTTCGTGCGGCCGATCATGCCGATCATCGTGATCCCGATCGTGGCGACCACGGCGCTCGGGCTGTTCTTCATCTACGTCATCGGGAAACCGATCTCCTGGGTGTTCGAGCACCTGACCGACTGGCTCAGCGGCATGACCGGCACCAGCGCGATCCTGCTCGGCGCGATCCTCGGGCTGATGATCGCGTTCGACATGGGCGGGCCGGTCAACAAGACGGCGTTCCTCTTCGGCGCCGGCCTCATCGCGACCGGCAACCAGACGGTCATGGGCATGTGTGCCGCCGCGATCCCGGTGATGCCGCTGGGGCAGGGGCTCGCGACGCTCATCCGCAAGCGGCTCTACACCGAGCAGGAACGGGAGACCGGGCTCGCCTCGCTCTTCATGGGCTGCTTCGGCATCTCCGAGGGGGCGATCCCGTTCGCTGCGGCCAGGCCCGCGCAGGTCATCCCGGCCAACATGCTCGGCGGCGCGGTGGCCGGCGCGATCGCCGGGGTCGCCGGGGTCGAGGACGCGGTGCCGCACGGCGGGCCGATCGTGGCGGTGCTGGGCGCGGTGAGCGGTGTGCCGATGTTCTTCGTGGCCGTGGTGATCGGCACGGTCGTCACCGCGCTGACGACGGTCGCCCTTGTCGACCTGAGTGAGCGCATGCGGCGTGGGGAGGCGGTGTCCGGCGTACCGGCGGCCCGTCCCGAGCCGGTGCTGGTCGGGGCGGCCGGTGGGGAGGTGGCGCCGGGCGCCGCCGGCGTCGTGGCGCAGAAGACCGTACACGGGCCGGCAGCGGGCCCCGCCGAGGCCGCGGCGGACGCCGTGCCCGAAGTCCTGTCCGGGTATCTGACCGAGCGGACCGTGAAGGTACGGCTCGACGCGCGGGACAAGGAGGCCGCCGTCCGGGAGATGGCCGGGCTGCTGGCGCGCAGCGGCAAGGTCGTGGATGCGGACGAGTTGGTGGCGACCGCGTTGCGGCGTGAGGAGCAGGGGACGACCGGGCTCGGGGAGGAGATCGCGATTCCGCATGCCAAGACGGATGCGGTGACCGCGCCCGTGGTCGGGTTCGCGCGGTCGGACGAGGGCGTCGAGTGGGGCTCCTTGGACGGGACGAAGGCCAGGCTGGTGTTCATGATCGCCGTGCCGGAGGCGGCCGCGGGCGATGAGCATCTGCGGATTCTGGCCCTGCTGTCGCGGAAGTTGATGGACACCGGGTTCCGGGAGCGGCTCGGTGCCGCGGCGGACGAGCGGGCCGTCCTCGGCGTGCTGGCCGAGATCCGGTAGCGAGCCGGCCGCGGCGTCCGGTCGATCCGGCGCCTGGTGTGCGTGCCGTGTCCGCCGAGGACGAGGACATGGCACGCACGGCCCGGACCCGGTGACCGGCTACGCTCTGCGCCCGCGGAGGGTCCGCAGGGAGAGGAACTTGATGTCCGGCAAGGGGCGGGGACTGGGGATCGCGGCCGTCGTGGTGGGGCTGGCGGGGCTGCTGTTGGGGCTGGGCGGCCTCGGTTGGGCGCGGCATGCCTTCGGGGGCTCTGTCGTGTCGAGCCAGAGCATGTCGCCGACGTACGGGCCGGGCGACCGGGTCGTCTACGAGAAGGTCGACGGGAGCGAGGTGCGGCGGGGCGATGTGGTGCTGTTCTCGGCGCCGGACCGGTACGGCGCCGACTGGTTGGTGCTGGAGCGGGTCGTCGGTGTGGGCGGCGACCACGTGGAGTGCTGTACCGGGGAGGGAACGGGCGCGCGGATCACCGTGAACGGGAAGCCGCTGCGGGAGCCGTATGTGAAGGACGGGGACGCACACGGCGGGTACCCGCTCTCCTACGACGTCCGGGTCCCCGAGGGGCGGCTGTTCCTGCTCGGCGACCATCGTGCGAACTCGCGTGACTCGCGGGCGTTTCTCGACGACCAGGACGGGACGCTGCCGGTGTCCGTGATTCGGGGGCGGGTGATCGACGACTACTCCGTGCCGACGCTGCTCGTGGTGGCGATGGTGGCCGGTGTGGTGTTGGTGCTGGTTGCCGTCGGGCTGGGGATCGCCGCCTTCGTCGTACGGCGCAGGGCGCGCGCCCTGGTGCCGCCCCCGCCTCCTTGGGCGGTGCAGGTGTGAGACAGGGGCCCGCCGGATTCCGGTGGGCCCCTGTTGATCGCGCCGGTGTCAGTGTCCGGCGGTGGGCTGCTGTGCCGGTCCCCCGGGCGTGGCCTCGCGGTCGGGGCCCTTGGCCGCCTCGGCCTCGCTGTAGATGTCCGGCTCCAGGTAGATGACGCGGGCGATCGGGACGGCCTCGCGGATGCGGGCCTCGGCGGCGTTGATGGCGCTCGCGACCTCGGCGGCCGTGTCGTCGTGCTGGACGGCGATCTTGGCGGCGACCAGGAGCTCCTCGGGGCCGAGGTGGAGCGTGCGCATGTGGATGACGCCGGTGACGGTGTCGCCGTCGACGACCGCGGTCTCGATCCTCTTGACCTCGTCGGCGCCCGCGGCCTCGCCGAGCAGCAGCGACTTGGTCTCGGCGGCCAGGACGAGGGCGATCAGGATGAGCAGGATGCCGATGCAGAGGGTGCCGATGCCGTCCCAGACGCCGTCGCCGGTGAGCAGCGCCAGGCCGACGCCGCCGAGGGCGAGGACCAGACCGATGAGGGCGCCGAAGTCCTCCAGGAGGACGACGGGCAGCTCGGGCGCCTTGGCGCGGCGGACGAACTGGGACCAGGTCTGGGAGCCGCGCAGTTCGTTGGACTCCTTGATGGCCGTACGGAAGGAGAAGCCCTCGGCGACGATCGCGAAGACGAGGACGCCGACCGGCCAGTACCAGTGCTCGATCTCGTGCGGGTGCTTGATCTTCTCGTAGCCCTCGTAGATGGCGAACATGCCGCCGACCGTGAACAGGACGATGGAGACGAGGAAGGCGTAGATGTAGCGCTCGCGGCCGTAGCCGAACGGGTGCTGCGGGGTGGCCTCGCGCTGGGCCTTCTTGCCGCCGAGCAGGAGCAGGAACTGGTTGCCGGAGTCGGCGAGCGAGTGGACGCCCTCGGCGAGCATCGACGAGGAACCGCTGAACGCGAACGCCACGAACTTCGATGCCGCGATCGCGAGGTTGGCGCCGAGTGCCGCCACGATCGCCTTGGTGCCGCCTGACGCGCTCATTGGTTCGCGTTGTCCCTTCGTACGCCGTGCCGGGCGCGGCCCTGTCCGCCTTTGCCCGTGCTTTGCCGGTGGGCCATTGTTGCAGCCTCCCCCGGGGTCGGCTCGTCAGGCGTCCACAGCGCCGGTCATACGATCACACTTGCCCGGAAGACCGTGCCCGTGCCGGACACCTCGGCCTTCTCGCCCGCCGGGACGAACACCGACTGACCAGGGCTCAGCTCGTGCTCCCCCGCCCGCACCGACCCCGCCGTGCACAGCAGGATCTGCGGGGTGGTGCGGGTCAGGTCGTGGGTGGCGCCGCCCTCGGGGAGGACGTAGCGCGAGAGCCGGAACTCGTCGATCGGGGTCTCGTAGACCTCCTCGCCGTCCGGGGAGGCCTCCGGGCGCAGCACGCCGGGGTCGGCGGCCTCGAAGCGGACGATGCGCAGGAGTTCGGGGACGTCGACGTGCTTGGGGGTCAGGCCGCAGCGCAGCACGTTGTCGGAGTTGGCCATGATCTCGACGCCGAGGCCGCTGAGATAGGCGTGCGGGATGCCGGCGCCGAGGAACAGCGCCTCGCCGGGCTGGAGTCGGACGAAGTTCAGGAGCATGGCCGCGATGACGCCGGGGTCGCCCGGGTAGTGGTGGGCGATGTCCGCGTACGGCGCGTACTCGCCGCCGAGGCGCGCGCAGGAGGCGGCCGCCTCCGTGACCGTACGGGCCATCTCCTCGCGGTCGGCGCTGAGGACGGCCGTGAGGACCTCGCGCAGGGCGGCGTCCTCGGGGTGGGCGTGCAGGAGGTCGACGTACGGCTTGAGGGAGTCGACGCCGAGGCCGGCCAGCAGTTCGGCGGCCCGGTTCGGGTCGCGGAAGCCGCACAGGCCGTCGAACTCGGTGAGCGCGCAGATGAGTTCGGGCTTGTGGTTGGCGTCCTTGTAGTTGCGGTGCCCGGCGTCCACGGGGATGCCGCGGCGCTCCTCGTCCTCGTAACCCTCCTTCGCCTGCGCCAGGTCGGGGTGCACCTGGAGGGAGAGCGGGGCGCCGGCGGCGAGGATCTTCAGCAGGAAGGGCAGGCGCGGGCCGAACTTCGCGACGGCCGCCGCCCCCAACTCCCGCTCCGGATCGGCCTCGATGACCTCGACGAGGGTGCCGCGCGCGGTGCGCGAGGGTGCGCCGGGGTGGGCGCCCATCCACATCTCCGCCTGCGGCTCGCCGCTCGGTGCGACGCCCAGAAGGTCGGGGATGGCGGTGGTGGAACCCCAGGCGTAGGGGCGGATGCTGTTGTCGAGGCGGTCCATCGGGTTCTTTCTGTACGGCGGTCGGGGCGCGGCCCGTCCGCTGCGCTACGGCGGTCAGGTCGTCCTGGGCATGATCAGGCGCCCGAGGCGAGCGCCAGGTAAACCGCGGCGAAATCCGTGATGGCGATCAGTTCCGCGAGGGTCTCCAGTTCGGCGCCCTCCTCCGGTTCCAGCTCGCTGATCGGTGTGTCGTGGCTCAGGGCCAGGTCACGGGCGGCGGGCGCGGCGGTGAGGCCGCCGAGGGGGCGGTCGCGGAGCAGCACCACGCGCGCGTGCAGCGCGGGAGGCTCCTCCACGCGGTCGCGGAAGAAGTCGTCGGGGTCGGCGCTGGCGGCCAGCGGCCCGGCGAGCAGGGCGCTGTGGGCGGCGAGCGCCTCGGGCAGCTCGGCGACCAGGGCGGGGCGGCCGGAGAGTTCGGCGAGCGCGGCGGCGAAGCGGCGGCCCGCGGGGCCTGCCGAGACGCCCTCGGTCCAGATCACCGGAAGCGCGTCGGCGAGCTCGGCGGCCAGGGTCTTCGCCGGGTTGCTGTACGTCGCGATGGCGGGCCCGCAGCGTTCGGCGATGTGGTCGAGACGGTCGGCCACCTTCTCCAGCGCGTCCGGCGGGGCGGCGAGCAGGCCGGTGCGGTCGAGGAGCGCGAGCAGTGGCGTGAGCAGCGCCCACAGCACGCCGGGGGCTGACGCGGTGAGCTGCTGTTCGTCCTGCTCGTACGGGGCTGTCGCGAGCGGTACGAACAGGCCGTGGGCGCCCTCGACGGCCTCGCTGAGCGGGGTGCCGGCGGGGGCCACGGCGACGACCGTGCAGCCGCGGCGGTAGGCCTGGTCGGCGAGGAGGGACAGGCCCGGTTCGGTGCCGTCGGGGGTGGCGATCAGGAGCAGGTCGACCGAGCCGGTCCAGCCCGGGAGCTCCCAGCGCAGGGCGCCCGCGGCGGGGGCGACGCCGGTGGGCGCGAGACGGATGACGGGGCTGCCGGCGCCGGCGAGTGTGCCGAGGAGGTCGGCCGCGCAGATGGCGGCGGCGCCGGGGCCCGCGATGAGGACCGCGCGGGGGCGGCCGTCGGGCTTGAGGTCGTTGACCCCGGCCTCGGCGGCGTGCCGGGCGGCGGTGCGGACGCGGGCGCCGGCCTCGGCGGCGCCGCGCAGCAGGCCGCGGCGGTCGGCCTCCGAGAGCGCCTCGGGGGTGTCGAGCAGCGATTCGTCGAGCATGGGCGGAGGACTCCTCCGATCGCCGGGTTCGTCGGTTACGCGCGCGTGGCCTCGTCGGACCTCGGAGGGCCGGGCGGTGTCGTCACGCGGGGCGGCGGGCCTCGTCGACGAGGAGGACGGGGATGCCGTCGCGCACCGGGTACGCCAGGCCGCAGTCCTGGCCGGTGCAGATCAGCTCGGCGTCCTGCTCCTTGAGGGGGGCGTGGCAGGCCGGGCAGGCGAGGATCTCCAGGAGGCCGGCTTCGAGCGGCATGGGGTGTCCCTTCGGGGCGGTACGGCTGCTTGTGCGGATGTGCCTGGTCAGCGTACCGCCGGTGGGAGGTGGGTGCCGGGGTTGTGGATGACCGGGGTCGGCGGGTGACCGGCGTCGGTGTGCGGGTAGCGGGGTTTCGCTCGCCCGCGCTCGCGGGGTGCCGCTGCGCCCACCCGTGCCGCCCCAGCGGCACGGGTGCCCGCAGTCACGGCGAGCGCGGTTTCGACGGCCGGTCTCAGGCCCTGATGATCGCCAGGACCTCGTCCCGCACCTTCGCCATCAGCGCCTCGTCCCGCGCCTCCGCGTTCAGCCGCAGCAGCGGTTCCGTGTTGGACGGGCGGACGTTGAACCACCAGTCGGCGGACGTGACCGTGAGGCCGTCGAGGTCGTCGAGGGTGATGCCCGCCTGGCCCTCGTACGTGGCGCGGATCGCGGCGAGGCGGTCGGCCTGGTCGGCGACCGTGGAGTTGATCTCGCCGGAGCCGGCGTAGCGGTCGTACTCGGCGACGAGGCCGGACAGCGGGCCCTCCTGGCCGCCGAGGGCGGCGAGGACGTGGAGGGCGGCCAGCATGCCGGTGTCGGCGTTCCAGAAGTCCTTGAAGTAGTAGTGCGCGGAGTGCTCGCCGCCGAAGATCGCGCCGGACTTCGCCATCTCGGCCTTGATGAAGGAGTGGCCCACGCGCACGCGGACCGGGGTGCCGCCGTTCTCCTTGACGACCTCCGGGACCGACCAGGACGTGATCAGGTTGTGGATGATCATGCCCGCGCCGCCGTTCCTGGCCAGCTCGCGCGCGGCCACCAGGGCGGTGACGGCCGACGGGGAGACGGGGGCGCCGTGCTCGTCGACGACGAAGCAGCGGTCGGCGTCGCCGTCGAAGGCGATGCCCAGGTCGGCGGACTCCTCGCGGACGCGCTTCTGCAGGTCCACGAGGTTCGCCGGGTCGAGGGGGTTGGCCTCGTGGTTGGGGAACGTGCCGTCCAGCTCGAAGTACATCGGGACGAGGGTCAGGGGCAGGCCCGCGAAGACGGTGGGGACGGTGTGCCCGCCCATGCCGTTGCCCGCGTCGACGACGACCTTCAGGGGGCGGATGGAGGTCAGGTCGACCAGGCCCCGCAGGTGCGCCGCGTAGTCGTCCAGCGTGTCGCGCCGCGTGATCGTGCCCTGCGTCGCCGCCGGGGCCGGGGCGCCCGTGTCGGCCCAGCGCTCGACCAGGTCGCGGATCTCGGCGAGCCCCGTGTCCTGCCCGACCGGGGCGGCGCCCGCGCGGCACAGCTTGATGCCGTTGTACTGCGCGGGGTTGTGCGAGGCCGTGAACATCGCGCCCGGCAGGTTCAGCGCGCCCGAGGCGTAGTACAGCTGGTCGGTGGAGCACAGACCGATCTCGGTCACGTCGACGCCCTGGGCGGCGGCTCCGCGGGCGAAGGCGCGCGACAGGCCGGGGGACGAGGGCCGCATGTCGTGGCCGATCACGATCGCGCTCGCGTCGACCACCTGCACGAAGGCTGCCCCGAAGAGCTCGGCGAGCGTCTCGTCCCACTGCTCGGGAACGACCCCTCGCACGTCGTACGCCTTGACGAGCTGTGACAGATCAGCAGCCACTGCCTAACCCCTCCAAAAGTCCTGTCGGTCCCCCCAAACTACCCGCCGTCACCGACAGCCCGCTGTGGGTCCGCCGAGTAGACCCAAGAACGTAACCTCAGGTCAGGGCAGCATCCAGTCCAGCACGGGCGAACTCTGCCCGACCACGATCAGGCACATCACCAGCAGCAGCCCGAGGCTCCAGGGCAGCACCTTGCGCAGCAGGTCCCCCTCCCGGCCGGCGAGGCCGACGGCGGCGCAGGCGATGGTGAGGTTCTGCGGGGAGATCATCTTGCCGAGGACGCCGCCGGAGCTGTTGGCGGCGGCCAGCAGCTCCGGGGAGAGCCCCGACTCGCGGGCCGCGGTCACCTGGAGGGCCCCGAAGAGCGCGTTGGCGGAGGTGTCGGAGCCGGAGACGGCGACGCCGAACCAGCCGAGGACCGGCGAGAGGAAGGCGAGCCCGGCGCCCGCCGCGGCCACGAAGTGGCCGATGGTGGCGGCCTGTCCGGAGAGGTTCATGACGTAGGCGAGCGCCAGGACGCTCGTCACGGTCAGGATCGCGAACCTCAACTCGTGCACGGTGGCGAGCCACTCCTTGACGGCCACGCGTGCGTGCACGCCGAGGACGACGGCCGTGCACAGGCCGGCGAGCAGCACGAGCGTGCCGCCCGTCGACACGATCGGCCAGGTGTAGACGTTGCCGCCGACCGGATCGCCGCCGGGGTCGACGACGTTCAGGAACGGCCAGTCGTAGGTCTGGGTCGCGTTCGCCAGCCAGTCCTTGACGGCGGGGATCTGCGCGATCGAGAAGATGGCGACGATCAGGGCGTACGGGGCGTAGGCGCGCACGACTTCACCGCGCGGGTCGTCCTCGTCGAGCTCTTCGCTCCTGGCTCCCGTCAGCACGGAGGCGCGGACCGGTTCCTCCGCGGGCACGCGCGCGTGCGGTACGGCGACCAGGGCGCCCGCGCCCGCCAAGGCGGCGCCGATGTCGGCGAGTTGCGCGGAGACGTAGTTGGAGGCGGCGAACTGGGCGACGGCGAAGGCGACTCCGCAGACCAGGGCGGGCACCCAGGTGTCGCGCAACCCGCGCCGTCCGTCGACGAGATACACCAGCACGAGCGGCACCACCAGGGCCAGCAGCGGCGTCTGACGCCCCACCACGGAGGCCACGGTGTCCAGCGGCAGCCCGGTCACCTGGGCGAGCGTGACCACCGGCGTGCCCATCGCGCCGAAGGCGACGGGCGCGGTGTTGGCGACCAGGGCGACGACGGCCGCCTTCACCGGGTCGAAGCCGAGGGCGACCAGCATGACCGAGCAGATCGCGACGGGTGCGCCGAAGCCGGCGAGGGCCTCCAGGAGGGCGCCGAAGCAGAAGGCGACGACGAGGGCCTGGATGCGCGGGTCGTCGGAGAGCCGCCCGAAGGAGCGGCGCAGGATGTCGAAGTGCCGGGTGCGGACCGTCATCCGGTACACCCACAGCGCGTTGACGACGATCCACAGGATGGGAAAGAGGCCGAAGACGGCTCCCTGGGCGCCGCTGGAGAGCGTCTGGCTCAGTGGCATGCCGTAGGCGAGCCAGGCGACCAGAACGGCCGCCAGAAGCCCTGTGAGGCCCGCGAGGTGGGCTTTGAGGCGGACGCCGCCGAGCAGGACGAGGACGATCACCAGGGGCAGGGCGGCGACGAGGGCGGACAGGCCCAGTGAGTCGGCCACGGGTTCGAGTTCCTGGACGTACACGGGCGCCTCCCCGGTCCGATTCCGATCCGCGTCCGATCCGATTCCCGTCTTCCGTCATGCGGAAAGCGATTTCTCGTTTCGGCTGTCGGAATGGTCGTGTCCGCGCCAAGGTCGCGTCAATGGGTGTGCGTCACTGAGCGGAACGTGCACCAAATGCACACGGAAAAGGGGTGGTTGCCGACCGGGAGGTCAGTTGTCCGGCGAGCGCAGCACCCGCAGATGACCGCGCCGCGCGACCTCCATCGGGTCCGCCGCGCGCCCCCCGCCACCGGCCTGGGCGGCGCGTTCCTGCGGGCGGGCCGCCTCGCGGACCGCGTTCGCGAGCGCTTCCAGGTCGTCGCCGCTGGGGCGGGCGGGAGCCGAACCGTCGAGCAGCCGGACGACCTCCCAGCCGCGCGGCGCGGTGAGGCGCTCGGAGTGCTCGGCGCACAGGTCGTAGCAGTGGGGTTCGGCGTAGGTGGCGAGCGGGCCGAGGACCGCGGTCGAGTCGGCGTAGACGTACGTCAGCGTCGCGACGGCGGGACGGCCGCAAGCGGTGCGCGAACAGCGACGTACAGGGCTCACGACGTTGGACGGTACCGCACTCTTGAGCGGGCCGCGACGACTCTCCCTCAGGTCACTCCACCGTGTCGTGGCGTGAAACGTCCCACATGCCCCTCCGGGCACACCTTTCTGACCTGCGTGGACACCGCCTCCCGGGATCTCGAACAGCATCGGAACCGGTCATCACTCCGTACAAACAAGGTCAATTGCCATGAGTTCACCGGTCTCGGAGAGATACGGAATCGAGCCCAACCTTGGCTGGAATGGTCATCCGGCGACATGCCGCACGAGGCGGCCGAACAGCCCCCGGGCCCCGCGTGGGCCCCCGGCGCCCGGCCTTCCCGGGGACTACGCTTCACCAGTGATGGACAACCCCGTACCGCCCCGCGCCGCCGGCCCCGGGCCCCGCCGACGTGATCGCCACGGCCGGGGCATGCGCGGCCCGATCGCGCCGCCCCAGGTCCCGCTCGCGGCGAGCCGTGCCGAGGTGTTCGCGGATCTGGTGCAGGACTCCGTGGAGCGGCTGGAGCGGCGGTGGCCGCAGCTCGCCGACATCGATTTCCTCGTCCTGGAGGTGCCGCACCTCGACGGCCGGGGCTTCAGCGACGAAGCCGTCCCCCTGGGCGGCACGATTCCCGCGCGCGAGGGACGCCCCGCGCGCGTGGTGATCTACCGCCGCCCGGTGGAGATCCGCACCAAGGGCCGCGACGAACGCGCGGCCCTGGTCCACGAGGTCGTCGTCGAGCAGGTCGCCGAGCTCCTCGGGCTGACACCGGAGACGGTGGACCCGCGCTACGGCGACGAGGACTGACGGGCGCCCACTTCGGGCCGGGGGCCGACGGGCGCCCCCTGCGGGCTACTTCTGCAAGACCGACAGGTCCTCGTCCGCCTCCGGCACCGCGACCATGCCCCGGTCGTCCGGCAGCGTCTGCACCGTGAAGCCGGGGATGCCGTCCTCCGTGGCCGCCAGGGTCCGGGACGCGTAGACCGGGCCGCCCGACACCGGCTCCACCGTCAGCGCGTACGTGCCCTTCAGGCCGCTCGGCACGGGGAGTTCCACGTCCTGGGTGGTGCCACCCTTGATCGTGTACGTCTTCGAGGCCGCCGTACCGCCGTCGCTGCCCGCCGACGCGGTCACCTTGACCTGCGCGGTGGTGCTGGGCGCCACCAGGGAGAGCGTGGTGCCCTTGGCGCTGTTGTCGGCGGCCGTCGCGCGCGTGCCGACCGCGCGGGTGGCCGGGATGAACGCCGTCTCCTGCTTGTCGCCCTTGCCCCGGGTGACCCGCAGCGCGGCCACCACCGGCGCGGACTCGCCGGTCGGCGTCAGGACCAGCGAACCGGCCTCACCGCGCGTGACCTCGCCCAGGTCGATCGCGGTCGTCATGCCGGCCTTCACGTGCAGCGTCTCGCTGCCCGCCGGGGTGATCGACCCGGACGGCGAGGCGAGGCGCACCTTCAGGTCGGCATCCGCGTCGCCCGGCGCGAAGGCGACCAGGCGCACGGCGGTGGCGTCCTTGGGGATGCCCGGCAGGACGAGGCTGCCCGCCGGGTCCGCGGACGCGGCCAGCCAGTCGCCGCCGATCTTGTCGTCCAGGGCCTGCACGGCGGCGCCGACGCGCCCGCTGCGGACGCTGACGTGCACGGTGAGGTCGGTCTGCTTGTCGGCGGTGAGCGTGGACAGCAGGATCGGCTCGCTGGACTTCGGCGGGACCGTGATGTCCTCGCCGGCCGTGGTCGCCACGGCGCCGTCCTTGCCGTACAGCTCGATGTCGACGACGGCCGCCGAGTCGTCGGGGTTAATCAGGTGCACGTAGTCGGTGCGGTCGGCGGCGGTGCTGGCGCCGGGGAACCAGAACTCGGTGTCGGCGGCCGAGCAGTTGACGCCCTGGAGGCCGCGTCCGGTGCCCGCGGCGACCTCGGTGGTCTCCTGCACGGTCCAGCCGGGCGCGAACCGGCCCTCGGCGGTGCCGATGAGCGCGGGCGAGTCGCCGCCGGAGGTGTCCTCGGTGTCGGGCGTGCCGGGCTCCTTGGCGGTGAGGACCGGCTTGGCGGCCTTCTTCCCGTCCGCCTTCTTGTCGCTGTCGTCCGCCTTCTTGTCGCCGGCGTCCGACTCCTGGGCCGCGGAGACGAGTTGGGCCTTGCCGTCGCTGCCCGTGCCCTTGGTGACGGGCGTGAAGGACGTGTAGGACGTGTCGGCGATGTCGGACAGGCTGGGGCTCGGGCAGAGCAGGCTGGTGCGCTCCACGGGCAGCTCGGCGGCCGCCTTGGCGGTGTCCGTGCCGGACCCGTCGGGCGCGCTGAGCGAGGCGAAGCCGGTGATGGCGGCGAGAGCGGTCGCGCAGGCGATCAGGGACAGGGTCGTGCGGTTCACTGCTGGCTCCCGTCGGGGTGCTCGCCGCCGTGCGGATGCGGCTGCGCCGGGTCGTACGTCGCGTCGTAACCCTGCTCGTACGGCCGGCCGTACTGGTCGTACGACGGTTGCTGCGCCTGGCCCCCGTACGCGTACGGGTCGTACTGGCCGCCCTGGTACGGGTCCGCGTAGCCCTGCTGGTCGTAGCCGCCCGCCGGGTACTGCTGGGCGGCCTGGTACTGGTCGGCGGGGTAGGTGTCGTAGCCGGCGCCCGCGTAATTCGCCTGGTCCCAGTCGCCGTAGGACTGCTGCTGCGGGACCGGTACCGGGGTCTCCTCCGCGGGAGGAGGCCCGGGCTCGTCGCCCTGGGCGGCCTCCTCGGCCTCCGCCTGGGCGCGCAGGCGGCGGGCGCGGCGGCCCTCGCCCTCCGTCGCCTGGGCGGGGATGGCCCGCTCCTCCTCGGGGAGGTCGTCGTCGATGTCGCGGCGGCGGCCGGGCAGGGCGAGCACCACGAGGACGAGGGCGAGGGCGCCCTGCGCCCACAGCCAGGCGGTGTGGGTGATCGGGTCGTCGTAGACGACGTCCAGCTTGCCGCCGGAGGCGGGCAGGGCGAAGCCCTGGGCCCAGCCGTCGACCGTGGTCGCGGTGAGCGGCTTGCCGTCCAGGGTGGCCGTCCAGCCCTCGGCGGCGGTGTCGGCGAGCCGCAGGGTGCGGCCGTCGGCACCGGACGGGATCGTGGTGTGGATCTCGACAGGTCCGGCGGCGACGAGGGTCGGGGTGCCGGAGCCGCTGACGATGGTGGCGCGCGCGACGTCCTGGTCGACCCGCCACAGGGCGCTGCCGTTCTGCTCGCTCAGCCGGGACAGGCCCGGGGTGGCGTCCAGGACGCGGGTCACCTCGCGCGAGGCGCCCTTGTGGACGAGGACGTAGCGCACGGCGAACTTGCCGAGCTGGTCGGCCTGGTCGGCACCGGAGCCGGCGACGAGGTTGGCGACGACCTTGTCGAGCGCGGCGTTCTCGCCGTTCGCGGTCGCGAGTTCGGCGTCGCCGAGGCGGGCGCCCGAGCCGCGCACCAGCATGTAGCCGACGTGGGCGGCGGAGTCGCTGTCGAGGACGAGGGTGCGGGCCCGGTCGCGGTTGTTGCCGTCCTCGGCGACGAACGCGGGCACCTGCACCGGGTCGCGGCGCTCCAGGGGGCCGTCGGCGCCGCGGATCATCCAGCCCGCGGCGACGAGCAGCGGGCCCGCGGCGGCGGCGAAGGCGATCAGCGCGGCGACCGGCTGGCGCCAGCCGAAGCTCTGCTCGGCCACCCGCGAGCGTGCCCCGTCGGCGCCGAGGACGGCGGCGGCCAGCAGGGCGAGGCCGTAGACGAGGGTGGCGGGGCCCGCCCAGGCCGAGTTGTTGGACAGGACGGCGAAGACGAGGCCCACGAGGGCGACCGCCCAGGCCGTCCAGATCCCGGCCTGGCGCTCCGAGCGCAGCAGGGCGGCCAGCGCGGCCAGGACGACGCCGATGAGCATCAGCCCGCTGACCGTGCCGGGGCCGCCGGGGCTGGCGCCGAGCAGGTCGGTGGCGGAGGCGGCCGAGGCGCCGTAGGCGAGACCGGCCTCGTCGAAGAAGCCGAACGGCAGGAGGGTCAGCGACCAGGGCGCGAGGATCAGCAGCGGGGTGCCGAGCTGGGCCAGGAAGCGCAGGCCGTAGGCGGTGAGGTCGGCGCGGCGGACGGCCAGGACGCCGAGGCCGAGCAGCAGCGCGATCGGCCAGACGATCGGCGTGAACGCGGTGGTGATCGTCAGGAGCAGGGCGTACGCCCAGGTGGCGCGCCAGCTGCCGCGGGCGTCGGAGGCGTTCGCGAGGCCGCCGGCGGCGATGCCCGCGCGCGCGATGAGCGGCAGCAGGATCGCGAGGACGGCGGTGCCGATGCGGCCGCCGGCGAGGGCGCCGGTGGCGGCGGGCAGGAAGGCGTAGGCGACGGCCGCCCACGCGCGCAGGAGCCGCGACTCGACCAGGGGCCGGGAGGCGAAGTAGGCCGTGAATCCGGCCAGCGGCACCGAGCAGACCAGCAGGACGGTGACCGCGAGCCCGGTCGAGCCGAACAGCACGGAGGCGAGCATCGCCACGATCGCCAGGTACGGCGGCGCGGAGGACGCGCCACCGGCGCCCACGGCGTGCCAGGCGTCCAGGTAGCGGGACCACAGTTCGCCGGAGTCGGCGGGGGCGGGCAGCAGGGCGCCGCCCGTGAGCGCGCCGCCGCCGAGGAGTTCGCGGCAGGCGACGAGCGAGACGAGCAGCAGCACCAGGAAGAGCACCGGCCCGGGCTTGCGGGCGATGCGCTTCACGCGCGCGAACTGCTCGATCTCCAGGAAGTCGGCGTCGTCGCCGCCGGGCCCGGACTCGACCGCGCCGCCATGGCGTCCGGCGCCCGAGGTCTGCTCGGGGTCGGAGCGGCCGACGAGGCTGCCCGCGGCCTGTTCGACGGTGGCCCGTACGGTCGCGCCGGGCGGCGGGAACAGCGGCCGCATCTCGTCCTTGTCGACGGCCGGCGTGCCGCGTCTGCGCCGTCCGGCGATGATCCGCTCGGGCCGCAGCAGGGTGCTCAGCAGACCGCGGATCTCGTCGAGGGCCTGTCCGGGGACCTTGCCGACGAGGTAGGCGACCGTCCTCAGGACGGTGCCGACGACGAGCCGGATCAGCACCCAGGGCAGCACGGCCGTACGGCTGTTGACGAGCAGGGTGTAGGCGGCGCCCGCCTTGTCGACCTTGTGCGGGGAGGCCGCGGTGCGGCCGACGCAGTCGACGGCGCGGCGCTCGCGCGAGGCCGCCTCCGCGTGCCGTACGACCGCCTCGGGGGCGATGAGGACGCGGTGACCGGCGGTGTGGGCGCGCCAGCACAGGTCGACGTCGTCGCGCATCAGGGGCAGGCGCCGGTCGAAGCCGCCGAGCTCCTCGAAGACGTCGCGCCGGACGAGCATGCCGGCGGTGGAGACGGACAGCACGGGCCGGACGTGGTCGTGCTGGCCCTGGTCCTGTTCGCGGCGGTCGAGGCCGGTCCAGCGGCGGCCGGAGTGGGCGATGGTGACGCCGACCTCCAGCAGCTGCCGCTTGTCGTACCAGCCGCGGAGCTTGGGGCCGACGACGGCCACGTCGTCGCGGCCGAGCTCCAGCTCCTGGTCGACGACGCGCAGCAGCTGGGCCAGGGCGTCGGGTTCGGGGGCGCAGTCGTCGTGCAGCAGCCACAGCCACTGCACCGGTTCGCCGTGCGGGAGCTCGGGCAGGTCGTAGGCGTCGTCGCGCCACGTGCGCGTGACCGGGTCCCAGCCGCTGGGGCGCTTCAGGTACGGCAGCTCGTCCGGGGTGAGGACGGGCGCGGTGCGGTTGGCCTCCTCGACGGCCTGGCCGAAGCCGGTGCGGCGGGCGAGGTGCAGCACCCGGTCGGGACCGAGGGCGTCGGTGACCAGCTGCGCGGAGGTGTCGGCGCTGCCGGTGTCGGCGGCCATCGCGAACTGGACGGGGCGCTCCTGGCCGAGCAGCCCGGCGAGCGCGTCGGGCAGCCAGCGGGCGCCGTCATGCGAGACGAGGACCGCGGTCACCACATGACGCGGGAACTCAGGAGTGGCAGCAGCGTCGTGGGCTGCCGTGTGGCTGTGCACGGACATCGAGGTACGGGCCCCGGTTCGGTGGACTGCGGTGGACGCCTGTGCCCCGAGGGGGCAGCGGGGCGTCTCGGACGAGCGACCACACTATCGGCTGGGCAATGAAGCGGCCCGCCGCCTGTGGACAACCCACCTGCGACGGGCCGTAAGTCCCGTATGTACGTGCGGATGCGGACGCTTCACGGACCCGGTCGGGTCAGATCGCGGCCTTCTTCAGGCGCCGCCGTTCCCGTTCGGACAGGCCGCCCCAGATGCCGAAGCGCTCGTCGTTGGCGAGGGCGTACTCAAGGCATTCGGAACGGACTTCGCAAGCCAGGCAGACCTTCTTGGCCTCACGGGTGGAGCCACCCTTCTCGGGGAAGAAGGACTCGGGGTCGGTCTGGGCGCACAGCGCGCGCTCCTGCCAGCCGAGTTCCTCGTCCGCGTCGTCGACCAGCAGTTGCTGCACCAGCTCGGTCATGTGCGCCCCTCGTCTGTCTTTCGCGTCCCCGTGATGTAGCCGTTACCGATGTCGGCTGAACGACACGAGTGAAATTACAAGTGTGCTGCTCCGGGCGAGTCAAGCCGAGATCTGCTATTGGGCCCCTTATTCACTCTGCGGAACCAAGGCCTAGCGGAAAGTGTTCAAATCGCCATAAACCTTGACAAGCAGACGGGGTCCGCGGGGCCTCCGCCCCGTGCAGGACCTGTACGGAGAAGGACGCCCGGGAGCTCGTTCCCGTTCCGTGCGCGCCGGTTGTGCGCCATGTGTCCCGGTAGACGCCTGAACAAACCTTTCACCTACGAGATGAACCGGATGAGGTGAAACCTGTCCCACATGCCGGTGTCGAGTTGACAGTGCGGGTGTGAACCGCTGTCCTTGTGGGCATGCTCGCGAACTTGGCACTCACCACGACCCGCACCGCCGGGTCCCACGGTGCTGCCCGCGCTCGCTGTAGCTGTTGCTGTTCCAGCTGTTGAGCCCGGCGATCCGCACCCGCCGCTCCAGCTGAAGGCCGAATCCCCCAGGGGCTCGGCCTTTTCCGTTCCCTCTGACCTTCTCTCACTGAGGAACCACCGCACCCATGAACAGCGACAGTGACCTCCAGATCGCCGGCGACATCCTCGAAGTCCCGCACCTCCTCCAGCCCCCGCGCGTGTACCCCGTAACCGTCGCGGAATTCGTCGGCCTGGCCCGTTCCCTCGCCGCCGACCGCTCCCAGTGGGAGCACCTCGTCCGGTACGACGCCACGACCCGCTGGTACCACCGGCTGCGCACCGGGCCCGGTTACGAGGTGTGGCTGCTGTCCTGGGTGCCCGGTCAGGGCAGCGGGCTGCACGACCACGGCCGCTCCTCCGGCGTGCTGACCGTTCTGGACGGCGAGCTGACCGAGCGCACCGAGCGCGGCACGCGCGCGTTGCGGGCCGGCGCGCAGCGGGTGTTCGCACCCGGCTATGTGCACGAGGTCGTCAACGACGCGCTGGAGCCGGCGGTCAGCCTGCACGTCTACTACCCGGGCCTCACCGAGATGCCGATGCACACCGCACAGGCCTGCGAAGCGCGTCCGGTGACTGCCTGACGCGTTGTCGTACCCGCCTGCGAGACTTGGGCCCATGCGAATCGTGGTTCTGGCAGGCGGCATCGGCGGTGCCCGTTTCCTGCGCGGTCTGAAGAGGGCCGTGCCGGACGCGGACATCACGGTCATCGGCAACACCGGCGACGACATCCACCTCTTCGGGCTGAAGGTCTGCCCGGACCTCGACACGGTGATGTACACGCTCGGCGGCGGCATCAACGAGGAACAGGGCTGGGGCCGGGCCGACGAGACCTTCCACCTCAAGGAGGAGCTCGGGGCGTACGGCGTCGGACCCGAGTGGTTCGGGCTCGGCGACCGGGACTTCGCCACGCACATCGTGCGCACCCAGATGATCGGCGCCGGATACCCGCTGAGCGCGGTCACCGAGGCGCTGTGCGACCGGTGGAAGCCGGGCGTGAAGCTGATCCCGATGTCCGACGACCGCGTGGAGACCCATGTGGCGGTCGAGGTGGACGGCGAACGCAAGGCGGTCCACTTCCAGGAGTACTGGGTACGGCTGCGGGCCTCGGTCCCGGCGGAGGCGATCGTGCCGGTGGGCGCCGAGCAGGCGAAGCCCGCGCCGGGCGTGCTGGAGGCGATCGCCGAGGCGGACGTGATCCTCTTCCCGCCGTCCAACCCGGTCGTCTCGGTCGGCACGATCCTGACCGTCCCCGGTATCCGCGAGGCGATCGCCGAGGCCGGGGTGCCGGTCGTCGGCCTCTCCCCCATCGTCGGGGACGCGCCCGTGCGCGGCATGGCCGACAAGGTGCTCGCGGCGGTGGGCGTGGAGTCGACGGCCGCGGCGGTGGCCGAGCACTACGGCTCGGGGCTGCTGGACGGCTGGCTCGTCGACACCGTCGACGCGGCCTCCGTGGAGCGCGTCGAGACGGCCGGCATCCGCTGCCGGGCCGTGCCGCTGATGATGACGGACCTCGACGCGAGCGCGCAGATGGCCCGCGAGGCGCTGGCGCTGGCGGAAGAGGTGCGGGGGGCATGAGCGCGGACGTGCACGGGGACGCGGGCTCGGACACGGGCGGGGATGCGGGCGCGGGCCGCGGTGCGGACGGCTTCCGCGCGTGGGCCGTGCCGGGCCTGCCCGAGATCGCGCCCGGCGACGACCTCGCCAAGCTGATCGCCGCCGCCGAACCCGGCCTCGCCGACGGTGACGTGCTGCTCGTCACCTCGAAGATCGTCTCCAAGGCGGAGGGCCGGATCGTCGAGGCGGCCGACCGGGAGGCGGCGATCGACGCCGAGACGGTGCGGGTGGTGGCGAGACGCGGTGCGCTGCGCATCGTCGAGAACCGGCAGGGGCTGGTCATGGCGGCTGCCGGGGTCGACGCCTCCAACACCGCCGCCGGGACCGTCCTGCTGCTGCCCGAGGACCCGGACGCCTCCGCGCGCGTGCTCCGGGAAGGCCTGCGGGAGCTGCTCGGGGTCAACGTCGGTGTCGTCGTCACCGACACCTTCGGGCGACCGTGGCGCTCGGGACTCACGGATGTGGCGATCGGCGCCGCCGGGGTGCGGGTGCTCGACGATCTGCGCGGGGGCACGGACGCGTACGGCAATCCGCTCAGCGCCACCGTCGTCGCCACGGCGGACGAACTGGCCGCGGCCGGCGATCTGGTGAAGGGCAAGGCCGCCGGGCTGCCCGTCGCCGTGGTGCGCGGGCTGGCGCAGGTCGTGTCCGACGCGGGCGAGCACGGGGAGGGGGCGGGCGCCATGGTGCGGGGCGCGCGCGACGACATGTTCCGGCTGGGCACGTCCGAGGCGGTACGGCAGGCGGTGACCCAGCGGCGTACGGTGCGGGCGTTCACGGACGAGCCGGTCGACGCGGGTGCCGTGCGGCGGGCGGTCGCCGCGGCGGTCACCGCGCCGGCGCCGCACCACACGACGCCGTGGCGGTTCGTGCTGCTGGAGTCGGCGGAGTCACGGACCCGGCTGCTGGACGCGATGCGGGACGCCTGGATCGCGGACCTGCGGCGGGACGGCAAGACCGAGGAGTCGATCGCCAAGCGGGTGCGGCGCGGGGACGTGCTGCGCAACGCGCCCTACCTGGTGGTGCCGTGTCTGGTCATGGACGGCTCGCACACCTACGGCGATCCGCGGCGCGACGGGGCCGAGCGGGAGATGTTCGTCGTCGCCACCGGGGCCGGGGTGCAGAACTTCCTCGTCGCGCTGGCCGGGGAGCGGCTGGGGTCGGCGTGGGTGTCGTCGACGATGTTCTGCCGGGACGTGGTGCGGGACGTGCTGGGGCTGCCGGCGGACTGGGACCCGATGGGGGCGGTCGCGGTCGGGCACCCGGCGGAGGAGCCGAAGGCGCGGGCGGAGCGGGACGCGGGGATGTTCATCGAGGTGCGGTGACGGACGCTCGCGTCGCTCTACCCTCGTAGGGCCGGTAGGACCTCACTCATCTCACCCGGGACATCATTCGTGGCTGGACGGTTCGCTCCGCGGCCCACTCGTACGACGGTGCGCGGTGGGCATGTCGCCGTGCCCGGGGGCGTGCCGCGGCCCGCGGCGGCGCCGGGGCGGGTGCGGACGTTCGTGCCGGAGTGGCCGTTGGATCTGGGGCTGGTGCTCGGGCCGCTGCGGCGCGGGCCCGCCGATCCGACGTTCCGGGCGATGCCGGACGGGTCGGTGTGGCGGGCCAGTCTGACGCCGGCCGGGCCGGGGACGCTGCGGGTCGCCGCGGGGCGGGACGGGGAGGTCCGCGGAGAGGCGTGGGGGCCGGGGGCGCAGTGGCTGCTCGACCGGCTGCCCGAGCTGCTCGGGGCCGCCGACGACCCGTCCGCGTTCGTGCCCCGGCACAAGTTGCTGGCGGTGACCCGGCATCGGCGGCCGGGGTTGCGGCTGACGCGGACCGGGCTGGTGCTGGAGTCCTTGATCCCGTCGATCCTGGAGCAGAAGGTCACGACCGACGAGGCGTACCGGGCGTGGCGGCTGCTGGTACGGAAGTTCGGCGAGCCGGCGCCGGGGCCCGCGGCCGGAGGGCGGTTGTGGGTGATGCCGGCACCTCGGACATGGGCGTTGATCCCGTCGTGGGAGTGGCATCGGGCCGGGGTCGACAACAAGCGGGCGTCGACGATCCTGCGTGCCGTGCGGGTTGCCGCGCGGCTGGAGCAGGCGGTGGGGATGCCGGCGCAGGAGGCGCAGGCCCGGTTGGAGGTGGTGCCGGGCGTGGGGCCGTGGACGTCCGCGGAAGTGGTGCAGCGCAGTCATGGGGCGGCGGATGCGGTGACCGTGGGGGATCTGCATCTGCCGGGGATCGTGGGGTGGGCGCTCGCGGGGGACCGGGACGCGGATGACGCGCTGATGTTGTCGCTGCTGGAGCCGTATGCGGGGCAGCGGCATCGGGCGGCGCGGTTGATCCTGCTGAGTGGGCGGACGCCGGCGCGGCGGGCGCCTCGGATGCCGCGGGGGGATATCGGGCGGTTGTGACGGGGGGCGGGTGAGTGCGGGTGAGTAATGCGGGTGGGTGGGGGTTCAAGCCCGGCTGGTCACGCCCGATTGGTTCACGCCCGGCTGGTCACGCCCGATTGGTTCACGCCCGGCTGGTCACGCCCGGTTGGTTCTCGCCCCCGCCGCCCCTACCCGTCCCCGTCCCCAGGGGCTGCCGCCCCTTCGACCCCGCCGCACCCAGGGGGCTCCGCCCCCTGGCCCCCCGTCGGCCCTGAACGGGCCTTGTCCTCAAACGCCGGACAGGCTGAGTGATGCGGGCCAGGGTTGGGAGGGCAAGGCCCCCTGTCGGGTGGGCGGGGGATGCCGAGACGCATCCGCCCGCGCTGCGAGTCCGAGCCCCCTGCCTGCGCGTCCAGGAGCCCCCGCAGACGGTGCGGGGCCGTGAAGACGCCCCCTGAACGTCCGGGCGGTCGGCTACTGGTCCGGTGAGAAGCGCACCGCCCCCGCCGGGATGCGGGCGTCGCACCACACCCTGGCGCCGTCGCGGAGTTCGTTGTCCGCGCCCACCACCGCGCCGTCTCCGATCACCGTGCCGGTCAGGACCGAGCGCTCGCCGATCCTGGCGCGCGTGCCGATCAGGGAGTCCGTGATGACCGCGCCGGGCTCGATCACCGCGCCGGGCAGGATGGTGCTGCCGAAGACCCGGGCGCCCTCGGCCACGAAGGCGCCCTCGCCCACCACCGTGCCGCCGGTGAGTTTCGCGTCGGGGGCCACGGTCGCCGTGGGCAGGATCAGGCGGTCGCCGCAGCGGCCGGGAACCGCGGGGGACGGGGCACGGCCGAGGACGAGGTCGGCCGAGCCGCGTACGAACGCCGCCGGGGTGCCCAGGTCCAGCCAGTACGTCGAGTCGACCATGCCCTGGAGGTGGGCGCCGGCCGCGAGGAGGTCGGGGAAGGTCTCGCGTTCGACCGACACCGGTCTTCCTGCCGGGATCGTGTCGATGAGGGAGCGGCGGAAGACGTACGCGCCCGCGTTGATCTGGTCGGTGACGATCTCTTCGGGGGTCTGGGGTTTCTCCAGGAAGGCCAGGACCTTGCCGGTCTCGTCCGTGGGGACCAGGCCGTAGGCGCGCGGGTCCGTCACCTTCGTCAGGTGGAGGGAGACGTCCGCGTTCGTCGATGCGTGCGTGGCCACCAGTGCCCTGATGTCCAGGCCCGTCAGGATGTCGCCGTTGAAGATCAGGACCGGGTCGTCGGGGCCCGAGTGGAGGCGGGACGCCACGTTGCGGATCGCTCCGCCCGTGCCGAGCGGCTCCTCCTCCGTGACGTACTCGATGTGGAGGCCGAGTGCCGAGCCGTCGCCGAAGTACGGCTCGAAGACCTCGGCCAGATACGACGTCGCCAGGACGATGTGGTCGACGCCCGCCGCTCTCGCGCGCGCCAGCTGATGCGTGAGGAAGGGGACCCCGGCCGCGCGGACCATGGGCTTCGGCGTGTACACCGTCAGCGGGCGCAGCCTCGTGCCCTTGCCCCCGACCAGGAGGATCGCTTCTGTCACCTGTCGTCTCTGCTTCCTGCCGGTGACCGACCGAACTGCCTTTCGGCCGGTCAGTGTATGCAGACCGTTGTGCGGCGCTTTCGACAGCATCGACGGAATCGACGGCGGTGTGGTTCTCCGTCCCCCTTCTCTTCTCTCTCCCTTCCTCTCCTACCTTCCCTGGTAGCGCGCCGCGGTCGAGCGGGCCGAGCCCAGTTTGCGGTAGAGCTGGCGGCCGGGGCAGGCCGTGGAGAAGCCGTCCCGGTGGCCGGAGATCACGTTCAGTCGTACGTTCCTGCCTTTGCGGTAGAGATTCCCCCCGCCCGACTTCAGGTATGTCTTGCCGCTCGGATCGGCGCCGTAGAGACCGAGCTTCCAGGCCGTCAGGCGGGCTACGGCCTTCACCGCGGCGGACGTCGGACGGGCGGAGCCGAAGGTGCCGAGGACGGCGACCCCCATGCTGTTGGTGTTGAAGCCGAGGGTGTGGGCGCCCAGGACCGGCTTCGCCACTCCCCCGGCGCGGCCTTCGTAGATCCGGCCGCACTTGTCGACGAGGAAGTTGTAGCCGATGTCACGCCAGCCCATGCTCTTGACGTGGTAGCGGTAGATACCGCGAATGACGGAGGGGGCCTGGGAGCAGCGGTAGCCGTTGCCGGTGGCCGTGTGGTGCACGAAGGCGGCCTTCACCTTCTTCGTGTAGACGAACTTCTTCTCGCGCAGCTTCTCGTTCGCCCCCCAGCCGCGCCGCGTCACGATGCGCGGGCGCGGGCCGATCTTCGGCTTCGCCCGCTGCCGTTCCGTCAGTTCGCCCGCCCGCAGGGCGAACAGCTCCCGCTCGGTCTGCGCGCGGTCGAGGGCGGGGATCTCGGTGGCGCCGAGCGCGACGAGGTCGGCGTTGGCGGCGGAGGCGGCGACGGTCTCGGGGGCCTCGGCGCCCGCTCCTCCGCCGGCCCGCGGACCGCCCACGCGGGCGCCCTGCGGGACGGCGGCCTCGCCGGGATCGACGAGCTCCAGGCGCAGGCCCGTCGGCAGTGCGCTCGGCGCCGCGCCGACCTCCCGGGTCTCGGCGCCGGCCCGTACCCGCACCTCCACGCCGTCCGAGTCCCCCACCCACAGCGGTGCGGTCGCCCCGCGCACCCGGCCCGGGGCGCGCTCGGGGGTGCCGGGGTCGGCGCCGTCGTCGCCGTAGTGCGTCTCGACGTCCTGCCAGGGGGACCACGTACCCGAGGCGAGGGTACGCGCGCGTACCTGGACGCGGCCGTGCAGGGCCGTGTCCGGGTCGTCCCAGACGACGCCGACCATAGAGAAGCGGTGCACGTCACGCCGGGGCAGGCCCTGTACGGCGGCGGAGCCCAGGGAGCGGTCGGCGCCGAGGGGAGTGAGCGGCAGCGACTGCGTACTGCCGGGGACGGCCGCCTCCGCGCTCGGCGCCGGGCGCGCGACGGTCGCGGCGGCGGGCGGGGTCAGCGGAAGGGCGAGGGCGACCGCGCACGTGACACCGATCGAGGAAGCAAGAAATCCACGCATGCGAACGATGTTGGACATAGTCATACATATCTGTCCATCCGGGAACTGACGGGGCGTCGGCTGGCGTTCCCCCGAACCGGTGAGCCGGCAGCGGGCCGGTCCCTCGCCGCCCCGCGGTGCCCCCGCGTACGCTTGCCCGGGTGAACGCCACCGATCGCACCCCTGCCGACCTGCTGCGTTCCGCGCTCGCCGCGGATGCCGGACGCCCCCTGGTGACCTTCTACGACGACGCCACGGGCGAACGCGTCGAACTGTCCGTCGCCACCTTCGCCAATTGGGTGGCCAAGACCGCCAACCTGCTTCAGGGCGAGCTCTCCGCGGAGCCCGGCGACCGGGTCGCGCTGCTGCTGCCCGCGCACTGGCAGACGGCGGTGTGGCTGCTGGCGTGCTCGTCGGTGGGCGTGGTCGCCGATGTCGCCGGGGACCCCAAGGCGGCCGACATCGTGGTGAGCGGCCCGGACACGCTGGACGCGGCGCGTGCCTGCTCCGGCTCCCGGATCGCGCTCGCCCTGCGCCCGCTGGGCGGACGCTTCCCGCAGACCCCGGAGGGCTTCGCCGACTACGCCGTCGAGGTGCCGGGGCAGGGCGACCGCTTCGCCCCGTTCGCGCCGGTCGACCCGGACGAGCCCGCGCTCGTGGTGGCCGGGCGGGAGTTCAGCGGGGCGGAGGTCGTGGAGCGGGCGGCGGCGCAGGCCTCCGGGCTGGGGCTTGCGGGGCCCGGGTCGCGGTTGCTGTCCGGGTTGCCGTACGACACCTGGGAGGGGCTGTGCGCGGGGTTGTACTCGCCGCTGGCCACCGGGGGGTCCGTGGTGCTGTGCCGGAACCTGGAGCGGCTGGGCGAGGAAGGGCTGGCGAAGCGGGTCGAGAGTGAGCGGGTGACGGCCACGGCGCGCTGAGGGGGGGTTGCCAGGGTTCGCCGTCCGGCGGGTGCGGGCGCGTCGGGGCTGGTCGCGCGGTTCCCCGCGCCCCTTGACGGCGCCATCCACTCCGCCCTCGAGAAGGACCCGTCAGTCCCCCGTCCGGCCCAACCCGACACGCCCCCTCCCCCCATCCGCGCCATGGTCGTAAGAGCGACCCGCACCACACGCTCGTACGCCATGAGGGGTGGACCCAACCGTGACCGACACCGCAGGCACGCCCTCCAAAGGCATCCTCGGTCCGGGAGCGGGGTCGTCCGCGACGGGGCGGGGGCTGATACGGCGGCGTCGGCGGTGGTGGCTGCGGGGCGGGGCGATCGGGGTGGGAGTCGTCCTCGTGGCGGCCGTGGGGGCCGGCTGGGCGATCTACGCGAAGCTCGACGGGAACATCACGCCCGACGACGCCGCCGCCGCGGAGCTCGCCCGGTACGAGAAGGAGCGGCCCACCGCGCTCGTCGAGGACGCGCAGAACATCCTGCTGATCGGCTCGGACTCGCGCTCCGGGGACGGCAACGCGCGCTACGGGCGGGACTCGGGGACCGAGCGGTCGGACACGACGATCCTGCTGCATCTCTCCGCCGGGCGGCGCAGCGCGACGGCCGTCTCGCTCCCCCGTGACCTGATGGTGGACGTGCCGGCCTGTCTCCAGCCGGACGGCAGCCGCACCGAGCCGATGTTCGCGATGTTCAACTACGCCTTCCAGAAGGGCGGTTCGGCCTGCACCATCCGGACCGTCGAGAAGCTGACCGGCATCCGCGTCGACCACCACATGGTCGTCGACTTCCACGGCTTCAAGGACATGGTCGACGCGGTGGACGGCGTACAGATCTGTCTGACCGAACCCATCCGCGACAAGGCCGCCAAGCTGCGGCTCCCGGCGGGCAGGGTGACGCTGAACGGCGAGCAGGCCCTCGGGTACGTCCGGGCCAGAAAGTCACTCGGCAACGGCAGCGACACCGACCGGATGGACCGGCAGCAGCGGTTTCTCGGGGCGCTCGTCAACAAGGTGCAGAGCAATGACATCCTGCTCAATCCGGTGAAGCTCTACCCGGTGCTGGACGCGGCCACCTCGTCGCTCACCACCGATCCGGATCTGGCGAGCTTGCGCGGTTTGTACGAACTCGTGCGCGGGCTCCGCGACATCCCCACCGAACGTGTGCAATTCCTGACCGTGCCACGGGAGTCGTACGTCCACAACGCCAACCGCGACCAGCTCGTGGAAGCCGAGGCGGAGAAGCTGTTCGCCCGGCTGCGCACGGACGCGCCGGTGGCGGTCGCCGAGGAAGTTCCACAGGATTCCCCGACAAAAAACCCCAATTCGAGCGACGGCTCGCAAGAAGAAGCGGGTGACTACGAGGAGTCGTCCGACTACGACTACGACGAGTACGGGGACTACTACGACGGAAAGTCCGGTACCAGGCGGCCCGACGGGCCCGCCGCCGCCGTTTCGCCCGCGCCCACGTTCCGCGGGAACACCGCCGCCGAGGACACTTGCGAGTAAAGCAATTCCCAAGGCGACGCACATCTGTTCAAGGAAATGGGCGGATTGCCCAGTTGTAGGGACGTGGAATTTGTCACCGTCGCCGCTTGCAGATGAACTGGCCGGATAGTGTGAGCGATCCGGTGCACCAGGCCGCGAGGTCCTTCCTGGGGTCGTGCACTGTATGACCGAGACCCGAGCGCCTTTGGGGGGTAAGGCGCCGCGTGGCCCCGACGGAGGATTCAGACAACCGTGGACGCGCAAGGCCGTGGGCGGGCGGACAACATCGACCCCGCAGACCAGTGGGTACTCAATCCGAACACTGGTGAATACGAACTGCGACTGACTCCTTCCGCACCGCAATCAGCGGTCCCGGGGCCCCGCAGCAGATCCGCCTCTCGACCGGCGGGATCTTCCGGAACACCGCGCGGCAGGACAGCCGCGCCGGGCCGTACGTCGCCCGCGGACGCCCCCGGCCGTGACGCTCCCGGCCGTGACGTGCCGGGACCGCGACGGCGCCGTGGTGCGCCCGAGGAGCCGCCGCCCGGGCGGCGCGGCCGCCGGCCGGTCAAGAAGAAGGCCCGCGGCAAGAAAATACTGCTGTGGACCGGCGGCGTGATGGCGTTCGTGCTGGTCGGCACGGCCGGTGCCGCCTATCTGTACCTGAAGCACCTCGAGGGCAACGTCACCACCGAGGACGTCGGCAATGTGGCCGACGACGGCTTCAGCAAGGACGAGGCCTTCAACATCCTGATCATCGGCACCGACAAGCGGACCGGGTCGGGCAACGAGGGCTACGGCGACAAGGGCAGTGTCGGACACGCCGACACCAACATCCTGCTGCACGTCTCCAAGGACCGGACGAACGCGACCGCGATGAGCATTCCGCGGGACCTGATCGTCGACGTGCCGGACTGCGACGGGGAGAACGGGGTCATCCCGGGCACCCAGAACGTCCGCTTCAACACCAGCCTCGGCCAGAGCGGCCGCAACCCCGGCTGCACCATGAAGACCGTCGAGGAGCTCACCGGCATCGACGTGAACCACTTCGCGATGGCCGACTTCAACGCGGTGAAGACGCTGACGACCGCGGTCGGCGGCGTCGAGGTCTGCCTCGCCAAGGACGTCGACGACCCCGACTCGCACCTCAAGCTGTCCGCCGGCAAGCACACCATCGAGGGCGAGACCGCTCTCGCCTTCGTCCGCACCCGGCACAGCTTCGGCAACCAGGGCGACCTGGACCGCATCAAGGTCCAGCAGCAGTTCATGAGTTCGCTGATGCGCAAGATGACCTCCGGCGACACCCTGACCAGCCCCACCAAGCTGATCAAGCTGGCCAACGCGGCCACCAAGGCGCTCACCGTCGACACGGGCATCGGCAAGGCCAGCACGCTCAAGGACGTGGCCCTGGAGCTGAAGAAGGTGCCGATGAAGAACATCACCTTCACCACGGTCCCGGTGGTCGACAACCCGGCCGAGAAGATCAAGGCGACCGTCGTGCCCGACGATTCACGGGCCCCGCAGGTCTTCCAGATGATCAAGAGCGACACCTCCTTCACCGAGGTCAAGGCCCAGGAGAAGAAGGAGAAGGCCGCCGTCGCCGCCCGGCTGAAGGGCACCAAGTCGGACGCCTCCGAGGTCCGGGTGCGCATCCTCAACGGCGGTGCCGCGGCCGGCAGCGCGCAGGAGGAACTCACCTACCTCCAGACCGAGGCGGGCGTGACCAAGTCGGAGAACGCGGGCAACGCCGGTGCGTCGCAGGCGAAGACGACCCTGGAGTACGCCCCGGACCAGGCCGATCAGGCCCGCCGGCTCGCCTCGATCCTGGGGCTGACCGGCTCGATGATGAAGCCGGGCAAGAGCGTCACCAACTCCCAGGGGCTGCCGACGATGACGCTGACGCTGGGCGAGGACTTCAAGGGGCCCGGGGTGAAGATGAACTCCTCGGCGGCGCCGACGAACGTCGACAAGACCACGGCGAACGAGGTGAAGTGCGCCAGCTGAGCGCCGAACCCGCGGGCAACGGTGCCCGTTGAACAGTTGAAGTGTGACCAGACAGGCCTGTCGAACGTCTAACAGGGCGTACGGCGGGCCTGTTCGGTGCGTTGAGGGTGGGGAGGACGGGGAGATGAGCCACAGCAGTGTCCGGGAGGAAGAGAAACAGCCGGGGGTCGCGGAGGGGGCGACCGAAGGGGACGGCGGGGGCGGCAGACACGGCCGACGCCGGGCGAGACCACGCCGCAAACACCGCGTGCTCCGGTGGTCGGCGACCACTCTCGCGGTGCTGATACTCGGCACGGCCGGCGCCGGTTATCTGTACTACCAGCACCTGAGCGACAACATCGGCAAGGGCGAGCGCAGCAGCGGCGACTCCAAGGCGAAGAAGACCGCGCCGAACGCGGCCGGGCAGACACCGCTGAACGTCCTGCTGATCGGCTCCGACAGCCGTGACTCCGACGAGAACGTGAAGCTCGGCGGCAGCAAGGACAACCGGGGCAACCCGCCGCTGGGCGACGTGCAGATGCTGATCCACCTGTCCGCGGACCGCAAGAGCGCCGCCGTGGTGAGCATCCCGCGCGACACCCGCGTCGACATCCCCAAGTGCACGGACCCCAAGACGGGCCACGTGTACCCGGCGACCAACGGCATCATCAACACGACGCTGGCGCGCGGCGGGGCGGGGTGCACGCTGGCGACGTGGCAGAACCTCACCGGCGTCTACATCGACCACTGGATGACGATCGACTTCGCGGGCGTGGTGCGCATGGCGGACGCCGTCGGCGGGGTCGAGGTCTGTGTGAACCAGAACGTGTGGGACCACCCGACGGCGACCCAGAAGGGCGGCTCCGGCCTGCGGCTCACCAAGGGGCGGCACGAGGTCAAGGGCAAGAAGGCGCTCCAGTGGCTGCGCACCCGGCACGCGTGGGGCAGCGACCAGATGCGCGCGCGGGCCCAGCACATGTACCTGAACTCGATGATCCGCACGCTGAAGAGCCAGAACGTCTTCACCGACGGCGGGCGTCTGATGGACCTGGCCGAGGCGGCCACGAAGTCCCTGACGGTCTCCGAGGAGATCGGCACCCCGAAGAAGCTGTACAACCTGGGCCAGCAGCTGAAGTCGGTGCCGACGGACCGGCTCACCATGGCGACGATGCCGAACATCCAGGACACGCAGGACAGGAACCACCTGCTCCCGGAGCCCGCGGGCGCCGCGAAGATGTGGCAGATGCTCCGCGACGACGTGCCCTTCGACGACAAGGGCGCGGACAGCAAGAAGAAGACCAAGGAGAAGGTCTCCGACGACCCGGCCGCCGCCGACGACCAGATCGCGGTCGCCGTGCAGAACGCCACCCGGTCCTCGACCCTCGGCCCGGCCGACGGACGGGCCCGTACGGTCACCGACGTGCTCCTGGGCAAGGGCTTCGCCCGGGCCACCGCGGACACCACGCCGGGGCTCTCCGAGGAGGCGACCGTCGTGCGCTACCCGAGCGCGGACCTGGAGGGTGACGCCCAGCGCATCGCCAAGTCCCTGGGGATTCCGCTGAGTTCGGTGAAGAAGTCGACGGACGTCTCGGGGATCACGCTCGTCGTGGGCGCCGACTGGCGCGAGGGCACGACGTACCCGAAGCAGTCCGACCCGAAGGCCGGGGACGTGCCGGAGAACTCCGACGAGATCAACGCGGCCGACGACAGCAAGTGCATGGACGTGTACCCGCCGTACCAGTGGTAGGAGTCCGCTGCGGGGGACGACCGAGGGAAACCCCTCCCCCACAGCGAACTCCTAACTGGCTGAAGAATGATGAGCCGCGCTCGCGTACGCTTCCGACCAGGCGGACCGGGCGCACAGTCGACCAGCTGCCCGCCGGGCAAGGGGAGGCCCGGCGGGGCGGCACGAGGTCCGCCTTCTGGCGCAGGGTGGGGAGGGCAAGGAGTTGGCGCAAAGCGTGCGCGGAGAGGTGCCCGCGGTGGAGGACACGATGTCCCTCACACCGCAGGCACCGACGCCGCCCGCCGGAGACGGCGGAAGGCGGCGCGGGAAGGGCGACGGCAAGCGTGGGCGGCGTGTCCTGCGCTGGTCGGCGATCGTGCTGTCGGTGGTGGTCCTGGGCACCGCGGGTGCCGGCTACCTCTACTACCAGCACCTCAACGGCAACATCAAGAACGATGCCCTGAACATCGGCGACGAGAAGGACCGGGCCGCCGAGTCCAAGGCGAACGCGGCCGGACAGAAGCCGCTGAACATCCTGCTGATCGGGTCGGACGCCCGGGACAGCGAGGAGAACCAGAAGCTGGGCGGCGCCAAGGAGACCTTCAACGGCACCCCGCTCGCGGACGTGCAGATGCTGGTCCATGTCTCGGCCGACCGCAGCAACATGTCGGTGGTGAGCATGCCGCGCGACACCCTGCTCCAGATACCGAAGTGCACCGACCCCGACGACGACACGGTGTACCCGGCGACCACCGGCCGCACGATGACGAACCAGTCGCTCGGCCGCGGCGGCCCCGGCTGCACGGTGGCGACCTGGGAGAAGCTGACCGACATCCACATCGACCACTTCATGATGATCGACTTCTCGGGTGTGGTGTCGATGGCGGACGCCATCGGCGGCGTCCCGGTCTGCGTGGACGCCAACATCTACTCCCACACCTCCAGCGGCCACGGCTCGGGCCTGAAGCTGGAGGAGGGCACGACGTCGATCAAGGGCAAGCAGGCCCTGCAGTGGCTGCGCACGCGCTACGGCTTCGAGGACGGCAGCGACCTCGCCCGGGCCCGCGCCCAGCACATGTACATGAACTCGATGGTCCGCCAGCTCCGCGAGAACGCGACCCTGAGCAACCCGGGCAAGCTCCGCAGCCTCGCGGAGGCCGCCACCAACGCGCTCACCGTCGACGACGGCCTCGACACCGTCAAGAAGCTCTACGACCTCGCGGGCGAGCTGAAGCAGGTCCCCACCAAGCGCATCACCATGACGACCATGCCGAACCGGTACGTCGGCGCGCGCGTGGAGCCCACCGAGGACGCGGACACCCTGTTCCGGCTGGTGCGCGAGGACATCGCCCTCGACGGCAAGGACAAGAAGAAGACCGTCGAGGAGACGACCACCTCCGACGAGGCCGCCGCGGACGACGAGATCGGCATCACCGTCGAGAACGGCACCCGCACCGACACCCTCGCCCCGGTCACCGGCCGGGCGAATACGGTGGCCGGCCTCCTGGTCGGCAAGGGCTTCACGAAGGCCGCGGCGGACCGGACGACGGCGACGGCCGCGGAGAAGACCCTGATCCGCTACCCGAGCGTCGACCTCAAGGGCGACGCCCTGCGGGTGGCCAAGGTCCTCGGCGTCCCGACGAGTGCGGTGAAGAAGTCCACGGACGTCTCCGGGGTGACGCTCGTCGTCGGCGCGGACTGGCGGTCCGGTACGACGTACAAGGCGCCCGAGGAGTCGGACCGGACGCCGTCCACCGCGGACGCGATCAACGGCGCCGACGACACCAAGTGCATGCACGTCGACCCGGACTTCACCTGGTAGTCCGGGTCGGTGCCGGGCGGGGCCCGCGGTGCTCAGTGCGAGCTGAGCACCGCCGGCCGCCGCGACGCGATGACCTTCCGCGCCAGTGACTTCGGGCTGGTCAGGAAGCCGTACCCCCACGACATGTGCATCGTGGCGAGCGCGACGGGGATCTGGACCCGGGCCTTCAGGGACAGCCCCTTGCCCGCCGGGAGCGAGCCGAGCAGGATCGCCGCGAGATAGCCGCCGGGGATCACGAACCCGAGCGGGGTCAGCGCCGCGCCGACCACGAGCCCGGCCGCGATCGCGCACACGGCGACCGGCGGGGCGAGGTAGCGCAGGTTGATGGAGCCGGAGTGGTAGCGGGCGACCACGTGCCGCCAGCGGCCGTAGTCCTTGTACTGCTTGGCCAGCGCCTTCACCGACGGCCTCGGGCGGTACGACACCTTCAGCTCGGGCGAGAACCAGATCAGGCCGCCGGCCTCCCTGATCCGGAAGTTCAGCTCCCAGTCCTGGGCGCGGATGAACTCCTCGTTGTAGCCGCCCTGCTGCTCCAGCGCCTCGCGCCGGAAGACACCGAGGTAGACGGTCTCGGCGGGGCCCGCCTGGCCTCCCGTGTGGAAGACCGCGTTGCCGACACCGATCTTGGAGGTCATCGCGGCGGCCACCGCGTCCTCCCAGGCGTTCTCGCCCTCGGCGTGCATGATGCCGCCGACGTTCTGCGCGCCGGTCTCCTCCAGGAGCCGTACGGCGGTGGCGATGTAGTTCGGCGAGAGCATGCCGTGGCCGTCGACGCGGACGACGATCGGATGGCGGGAGGCCTTGATCGCGGCATTGAGGGCGGCGGGCGTGCGGCCGGTCGGATTCGGGACGGTGTGCACGCGCGGGTCTTCACGGACGAGCTCGGCGGCGATCTCGTCCGTACGGTCCTGGGACGGACCGAGGGCGATCACGACCTCCATCTCGCCGGCGTACTCCTGCGCGAGGATCGCTTGGACGGCTCCGCGCAGATGCCGCTCCTCGTTGAGGACGGGCATGATCACAGACACGGCGGGGAGCTGCACGTCGGGCTTGGCGTTCATAGGGGGCTCACGTTACCGCGAACGGGGGACACCGGTGCGCGCCGCCGGGTGCGGTGCACCGGGCCGCAGATCGTATGGGCCTACGGTGCTGAAGATCCCATCTAAGGCCCTTTTGGTCCGGTCCCAGCGGAGGTGTCCCCCATGCCCACGCCGCCCCGCCGCTCCCCCGCCGCCCGGCCCCGACCGAGGCCGCAGCCGCCCGCCCGGCGGCGGAAGCCGCGTTGGGCCGCACGGGCGGTGACCACGCTCTCCGTGGTCGTCCTCGCCTCGGCCGGCATCGGGCACGGCGTGCTCGCCGGCCTCGACGCGGACATCGCCCGCGTGGACCCTTTCAAGGACATGAAGAACCGGCCGCGCGCGGGGCACGGCATGAACGTGCTGCTGGTCGGCACCGACGGACGCGACAAGATCACCGAGGCCGAGCGGCAGAAGTACCGGCTGGGCGGCGCGCCCTGCCACTGCACCGACACGATCATGATCGTGCACATCTCGGAGGACCGGGAGCGGGCCAGCGTGGTGAGCCTGCCGCGCGACTCCTACGCGATGACGCCCCCGCACACCGACCAGACCACCGGCGAGAAGCACCACGGCCACCCCATCAAGATCAACGCGGCATACGCGGAAGGCGGCCCCCAGCTCACCGTCCGGACCGTCGAGACGATGACGCACGTGAAGATCGACCACTACCTGGAGGTCGACTTCACCAGCTTCATGAAGACGGTGGACGTGCTCGGCGGGGTGAAGATCTGCACCGCCGAGCCCCTGAAGGACGCGTACACCGGCCTGGACCTGCCCGCCGGCACCCACACCCTGATGGGCGGCGAGGCCCTCCAGTACGTCCGTTCACGGCACATCGACGGCGCGGCGGACCTGGGGCGCATGAAGCGCCAGCAGCGCTTCATGGCGGCGCTCATCGACCGCGCGACGTCCTCCGGCATCCTCCTGAACCCGATGAAGTTCCGGGACGTCACGCGGGCCGTCCTCGGCTCCGTACGGGCCGACAAGGAGTTCGGCACGGACGAGCTGCTGGACCTCGGACGGGCGATGCGGAACTTCTCCCCCTCCTCCTCGGAGTTCACGACGGTCCCGATCGGACAGATGGGGTACGCCGTGAAGGGCGTCGGCTCCACCCTGAAATGGGATGCGAAGAAGGCCGGCCGCCTCTTCCAGGCCCTGCGCGACGACAAGCCGCTCGCCGCGCACAAGCCGAAGAGCAAGGCCGTACGGGTGGCCGTCGCCCCGCAGCAGATCCGCGTCCAGGTCGAGAACGGCACCGCCACCGCAGGACTCGGCCGCCGCGTGGACGCCCAGCTGGCCGCGACCGGCTTCCGCACCACCCACCAGCCGCTCACCTCGGCGAACCGCTCCGTCCAGCGCACGGTCGTCGCCTACGACCCCCGCTGGGACCGCTCCGCGAAGTCCCTCGCGGCAGCCCTGCCGGGCAGCGAGCTGCGGGCCGTGAAGGGGCAGGGGGCGCTGCTGAAGGTGATCGCCGGGGCCGACTTCAAGCAGGTGCGGAAGGTGCGGGCGGAGGATCCCTACCAGGGGGAGTTGGGGGTGGTGACGGGGGACGAGGTGGGGTGCGTCTGACTTCCCTGCCCGTCAGGCCGGAACTTCGGTCAACTTCCGGCCACGGCCGCGAACTTGTGTCTACTTTGGTGCGCATCCCGACCGGTGACGTCCGGTCAGTGCCGCCCGAAGGAGACCAGGCTCATGTCCGACCCCGCAGGCCCCCGTGACGAAGGCGTCGCACGCATGACCCGGCTCCGGACCGACGTGTCCCACTCGGCCCGGATCTGGAACTACTGGCTCGGGGGCAAGGACCACTACCCCGTGGACGAGGAGGTCGGCGACCAGATCCTGTCCTTCGTCCCGGCCCTGCCGCGCTCGGCCGTCGCGGACCGTGCCTTCCTGGCCCGCGCGGTCCGCTTCCTGGCCGAGGAGGCGGGCATACGGCAGTTCCTCGACATCGGCACCGGACTGCCGACCGCCGACAACACCCACGAGGTCGCCCAGCGCGTCGACCCCGCGTGCCGGATCGTCTACGTCGACAACGACCCCCTGGTGCTGACCCACGCGCACGCCCTGCTCACCAGCACGCCCGAGGGCGCCACCGACTACATCGAGGCGGACGTCCACGACCCCGAGGCGATTCTGCGGGGTGCCGCCGAGACCCTCGACCTCACCCGCCCCGTCGCGGTCACGATGCTCGGCATCGTCAACTTCGTGATGGACACCGACGAGGCGGTGGGGATCGTGCGCCGGCTCATGGCCGCCCTCCCCTCGGGGAGCTACCTGGTGATCTCCCACCCGACCACCGAGGTCGACGGCGAGGCGATGAAGACGGCGGTGGAGTACTGGAACAGCCAGGGGTCGGCCCCGATGACCCTGCGCAGCCGCGCCGACCTCGCCCGTCTCTTCGAGGACGTCGAGCTCCTGGAACCCGGCATCGTCTCCTGCTCACGCTGGCGGCCGGAGGCGCCGGAGGGCGAGATCGCGGAGGTCACGCACTTCGGAGGGGTGGCCAGGAAGCCGTGACCCCCGTGGCGGCGGCAGGGTCTCTTCCGGTGGAATCGCCGGGACCGTGCGTGTGCGTCGGCCACGTTCCGGATTATTACCGTCCGCCCGATGGCGCCGAGCCGCGGGCGGGCGTAGGACGGAAACGCACGGGGCCCGCCCCGGGCTCCGCATCCCCCGAGGAGGAGCCATGACCCAGCCCGGAATGGCCGGCATGACCGCCATGAGCAAGGAGATGCAGGACTGCGTCGAGGCGTGCATGTCCTGCCACAGCACGTGCGAGGAAACCATGAGTTCGTGCATGCAGAGGGGCGGCCAGGCCCAGATGCAGATCATGCGCGCGCTCATCGACTGCTCCGAGATGACCCGCATGTGCGCGGACATGATGATGCGCCGCTCCCCGATGTCGGCCGAGATGTGCGCGATGTGCGCCAAGGCGTGCGACATGTGCGCCGAGGCGTGTACGGCCATGCCGGACGACCCGATGATGATGCGCTGCGCGGAGGCGTGTCGCCGCTGCGCGGACATGTGCCGCAGCATGGCGGGCGCCACGATGTGAGGGCCCTGCCCTGACAGCACTCAAGGGCACCCGGTGGGGTGTGCCCTGACAGCACTCAAGGGCACCCGGTGGGGTGCCCTTGGTCCGTCGGTGCGCGGCGCTGCAGGAGGCCGCCGAGAGGGGTTCAGTTGCCGGAGACGGTCACCTTCTCGTCGTTCTTCAGCTCCTCCACCAGCGTCTTCACCTTCGCCTTGTCCCAGACGAGGTTGCCGCCGGTGGAGCCGGAGATCGGCATGTTCATCGACTTGCCGTCGCCGCCGTTGACGCTCTTCATCGCCCAGAACATGTCCGCGAGGTCGAACAGGCCCATGTCCTTGTCGACGATGAGGGAGTCCAGGCCCGCGCCCATGGTCGGGTAGAGCTTGAAGGGGTTGAGGACCGTCGCCGGGGTGGCGACCTTGTTGGCGAGGGCGGAGAGGAACTTCTGCTGGTTCTTCGTGCGGTCCAGGTCGGAGCCCGCGAGGGCGTACCGGGTGCGGACGAAGGCCAGGGCCTGCTCGCCGTTCAGGGTCTGCTTGCCCGCCTCGAAGTCGGCGCCGGACTTGGTGTCCTTCATGCCGCCCTTCGGGATGGTGATGTCGACGCCGCCGACCGCGTCCACGATGTTGGCGAAGCCGGCGAAGCCGATCTCGACGTAGTGGTCGATGTGCAGGCCGGTGTTGTACTCGACGGTGCGGACGAGAAGCTCGGGGCCGTCCTCGGCGTAGGCGGCGTTGAGCTTCACGTGGCGGCCGGTGCCCTGGTAGGTCTTGCCGGACTCGGAGCCCCTGTACGTCGGGATCTCCACGTCGGAGTCGCGCGGCAGGGAGATCAGCGTGTCGCCGTTGTCGCCGGTGTGCAGGATCATCATCGAGTCCGTGCGCTTGCCCTCGGCGGACCCGGTGTGCAGCTTCTTCTTCTCCTCGGCGGACATGCCCGCACGGCTGTCGGAGCCGACGATCAGGTAGTTGGTGCCCTTGCCCGAGTCCGGCCGGTCGATGACCTTGGACAGGTCGACCTCGCGGTTGAGCTTGGAGTCGGCCCAGAAGTACGTGCCGATCGTCGTCACGACCAGCACGGTCACGACCGTGATCGCCGTCCACTTGATCCGGCGCCGCCAGTTCGGCGCGGGGCGCTCGCCGCGGGTACGGCCACCGGGGCCGGCCGGGCCGCCACCGCCGTAGACCTGGCCGGTGTTGTAGCCGCTGTCGTAGCCGTCGACGGCGGTGTCGCCGCCGTAGCCCCCGCCGCTGCCGTAGGAGGGCTGCGGGGGGACTCCGCCGCCGTAGGGCGGCGCGGACTGGCCGGGGCCGCCCCCGTGCCCGCCCGAGGCGGGCCGGCGGACCTGCCGCATGGCGCGCGCGCCTTCAGGCTGCGCGCTCGCGCTGCCGCGTCCGTACCGGTTGCCGCGGTTCTCGTCGGACCATGCCTCGGGCCAATCGTTCATGCGGCCAAGTGTGCAGGGATCGGCTGTGCCCTTTACAAGGGTCGTAGGAAAATCAGGGCACTGCTGTTGCGAACCCAACACAAAAGCCGCTGATGTGACCTCGGCATAAGGTGGAGGGCATGACAGACCAGGCCCCCGCAGCGGAGTCCGACATTCCCGGCAAGCCCACGTCGGCGTCCCGCACCACGCTCAGCCACATCATGACCCACAACGACACCAACCTTCTGGGGACGGTGCACGGCGGCGTGATCATGAAGCTGGTCGACGACGCGGCGGGCGCGGTGGCCGGACGGCACAGCGGCGGGCCCGCCGTGACCGCGTCCATGGACGAGATGGCGTTCCTGGAGCCGGTCCGCGTCGGCGACCTCGTCCATGTGAAGGCCCAGGTCAACTGGACCGGCCGGACCTCCATGGAGGTCGGGGTGCGGGTGCTGGCCGAGCGCTGGAACGAGTCCGCCCCGGCCACCCAGGTCGGCTCCGCGTATCTCGTCTTCGCCGCGGTCGACGCCGACGGCAAGCCCCGCGCGGTGCCGCCGGTCATCCCGGAGACCGAACGCGACAAGCGGCGCTACCAGGAGGCCCAGATCCGCCGCACCCACCGGCTGGCCAGGCGCCGCGCGATCATGGAGCTGCGGGAGAAGCGGGCGGCGGAGGGGTTCGAGGACTGAGGCGGACCGAGACGGGAAGGGGGCGCCCGGGTGTCACCGGGCGCCCCCTTCCCGTCTGAGCCGTTACGGAAGGTTCCGCGCCATGACGATGCGCTGGACCTGGTTCGTACCCTCATAGATTTGTGTGATTTTCGCATCACGCATCATGCGCTCCACCGGGTAGTCCCGCGTGTAGCCGTACCCGCCCAGCAGCTGCACCGCGTCCGTGGTGACCTCCATCGCCACGTCCGAGGCGAAGCACTTGGCCGCCGCGCCCTGGAAGGTCAGGTCGCTGTCGCCGCGCTCGGAGGCGGCCGCGGCCTGATAGGTGAGGGCACGGGCGGCGGCGATCTTCATCGCCATGTCGGCGAGCATGAACTGGATGCCCTGGAAGTCGGCGATCGCCTTGCCGAACTGCTTGCGCTCCTGGACATAGCCCTTGGCGTAGTCAAGGGCCCCCTGGGCGACACCCAGCGCCTGCGCCGCGATGGTGATGCGGGTGTGGTCCAGGGTCTTCATCGCCGTGGCGAAGCCGGTGCCCTCCTCGCCGATCATGCGGTCGGCGGGGATGCGGACGTTGTCGAGGTAGACCTCGCGGGTCGGGGAGCCCTTGATGCCGAGCTTCTTCTCCGGGGCGCCGAAGGAGACGCCCTCGTCGGACTTCTCGACGACGAAGGCCGAGATGCCCTTGCTGCGCTTCTCGGGGTCCGTCACGGCCATCACCGTGTAGTACTCGGACTCGCCCGCGTTGGTGATCCAGCGCTTCACGCCGTTGAGGATCCAGTGGTCGCCGTCACGGACCGCGCGGGTCTTCATGCCGGCCGCGTCGGAACCCGCGTCGGGCTCGGAGAGGCAGTAGGAGAACATGCCCTCGCCCTTGGCGAGCGGGGCCATGTACTTCTTCTTCAGCTCCTCGGAGCCGGAGAGGATCACCGGGAGCGAGCCCAGCTTGTTCACCGCGGGGATCAGGGAGGACGAGACGCAGACGCGCGCCACCTCCTCGATCACGATCACCGTGGCCAGCGCGTCGGCGCCGGCGCCGCCGTACTCCTCGGGCACGTGGACGGCGTGCAGGTCGTTGGCGACCAGGGCCTCGAGGGCCTCGCGCGGGAAGCGGGCCTCCTCGTCCACCGCGGCGGCGTACGGCGCGATCTTCGCCTCGGCCAGCGAGCGGATGGCGTCGCGGAGCATGTCGTGCTCCTCGGACGGGCGGTACAGGTCGAAGTCAGCCGATCCGGCCAAGGTGTCTCACGCTCCCAGTGCGCTGCGGTGGTCCACGCTAATTACCGTTAAGTAACTCAAATTTTAGGGGCCTGCCCACGGGAGTGATACGTGAGCTTGGCGACAGCGGGAAAATTGCCCGCGGAACGGCCCGACTATGCTCGGCTCCGCATCACCGGCATCCCCCCATCTGGAGCATCCATGGCCCTCAAGATCACCGTGATCGGCACCGGCTATCTCGGCGCGACGCACGCCGCGGCGATGGCCGAGCTGGGCTTCGAGGTGCTGGCCCTGGACGTCGTACCGGAGAAGATCGAGAAGCTGGAGCGCGGCGAGGCCCCGATGTTCGAGCCCGGCCTCGACGAGCTGCTGCGCAAGCACGTCGCCGGGATCGAGGGGTCCTCCGGGCGGCTGCGCTTCACCATGGACTGGGCCGAGATCGGCGCCTTCGGCGATGTGCACTTCCTGTGCATCAACACTCCGCAGAAGCACGGCGAGTACGCCTGCGACATGAGTTACGTCGACTCCGCCTTCGCCTCGCTCGCCCCCCACCTGACCGGCCCCGCCCTGGTCGTCGGCAAGTCCACGGTCCCGGTCGGGTCCGCGGAGCGGCTGGCCCGCTATCTCGCCGAGCACTCCCCCGCCGGCGAGGACGCGGAGCTGGCCTGGAACCCGGAGTTCCTGCGCGAGGGCTTCGCCGTCGACGACACCCTGCACCCGGACCGGATCGTGGTCGGGGTGCGCAGCGAGCGGGCGGAGAAGCTGCTGCGTGAGGTGTACGCGACGCCGCTGGCCGAGGGCACGCCGTTCGTCGTGACCGACTTCCCGACCGCCGAGCTGGTGAAGACCTCGGCGAACTCCTTCCTCGCCACGAAGATCTCCTTCATCAACGCGATGGCGGAGGTGTGCGAGGCCGCGGGCGGGGACGTGGCGAAGCTGGCGGAGGCCATCGGGTACGACGACCGGATCGGGAAGAAGTTCCTGCGGGCCGGGATCGGGTTCGGTGGTGGCTGTCTGCCGAAGGACATCCGCGCCTTCATGGCCCGCGCCGGTGAGCTGGGGGCCGACCAGGCGCTGACCTTCCTCCGCGAGATCGACTCGATCAACATGCGGCAGCGCGGGCAGATGGTCGAGCTGGCGCGCGAGGCGCTGGGCGGCGGGCCGTTCCTGGGCAAGCGGGTCGCGGTGCTGGGCGCCACCTTCAAGCCGGACTCCGACGACGTACGGGACTCGCCCGCGCTCAACGTCGCCGGGCAGATCCACCTCCAGGGCGGCCAGGTGACCGTCTACGACCCCAAGGGCATGGACAACGCCCGCCGCGTCTTCCCGACGCTCGGCTACGCCGACAGCGCCCTGGAGGCGGTGCGGGGTGCCGATGTCGTGCTGCATCTGACGGAGTGGCGGGAGTTCCGCGAGCTGGACCCGGCGGCGCTGGGCGAGGCCACGGCGCACCGGGTGATCCTCGACGGGCGCAACGCGCTCGACCCGGTGCTGTGGCGCAAGGCGGGGTGGACGTACCGGGCGATGGGCCGGCCGACGGCCTGATCCCCGCGGGCGCAAGGCGACGCCGGTTCGGCCGAGGCTCAGTCGGCCGAACCGGCGTCTTGTTGCATTCTGCACCACGGGGGTTGCGCGCGGCCGGTGAACCGGCGGTGGAGCATCGGCCGGATCACTGGCCCTTGGCGCGGTAGCGCCGCATCTTCGCGCGCGCCCCGCAGACCTGCATCGAGCACCAGCGGCCGCGTCCGGCGGGGCTGCGGTCGTAGTACGCCCAGTGGCAGGTGTCGGACTCGCAGGCCTTGAGGCGCAGCCAGGTGCCGGCGACCAGTGCTTCGGCGACGGCGGCGGCGATACGGGAGTGCAGGCGCCCGGTGTCGGCGGGGGTGAGGGTGGCGGAGCCGTCCGTCGCGTCGACGGTCAGCCGCAGGGGTGCGGAGGCCAGCAGCTCGTCGAGGGGGGTGACCGGGGTGTGCGCGGGGTGGCCCGCGTGGGCGAGCAGTGTCGCGCGCAGGGATTCCCGCAGTTCGCGTGCTGCGGGGACGTCCGGCTCCGTGAGTCCGAAGCGGGTCCGGCCGTCGGCGGTGTCGAGGGCGTCCGCTCCGGACTCGATGTCCAGTGTGTTCACCAGGGACTCGACCAGAGCCAGGCTGCCGGGAGCGGCCGATCTGTCACTCATGCTTGCGACGTTACCCCTTATGGGGGAGCATGCAGTAACCGTTACTGGTTGACCTCATCTACAGGTAACGCAGGAGGAGATCATGGCTCTCGCCAAGCTGGGTTCCGTCGTCCTGGACTGTCCCGACCCGCGTGCGCTGGCCGGGTTCTACGCCGAGGTGCTGGGCGGCACCGTGGAGGGGGAGGGGGACTGGGTGGACGTGAAGGTGCCCGGCGGGCCGTCGCTGGCCTTCCAGGCGGCGCCCGGCCACACCCCGCCGCGGTGGCCTTCGCCGGACCGTTCCCAGCAGTTCCATCTGGACCTGACCGTGGCGGACCTGGACACCGCGGAGAAGGAGGTCCTGGCGCTCGGCGCGCAGGTGCTCGACGCCGAGGACCGCTCCCGTTCGTTCCGTGTGTACGCGGACCCGGCGGGGCACCCGTTCTGTCTGTGTGCCTGCTGAACGAGGAGGGTTCGCCGTGACCGTGGCACGTTTCCGTTCCGTCGTCCTGGACTGCCCCGACCCGCGGGCGCTCGCCCGCTTCTACGCCGGGGTCGCGGGTGGCGTCCCCGAGGACGACGATCCCGACTGGGTGGTCCTCCAGGTGCCCGGTGGCGGGCCGCGGCTGTCCTTCCAGCGGGCGCCCGGGTACGCCCCGCCGGAGTGGCCGCGGGCGGACCGCAACTCCCAGCAGTTCCATCTCGACTTCGACGCGGGAACGACGTGGGAGGAGGTCGAGGAGGCGGAGAAGAAGGTGCTGGCGCTGGGCGCGCGGGCGCTGCACGCCGACGACAAGCAGGACTTCCGGGTGTACGCCGATCCGGCGGGGCATCCGTTCTGCCTCTGCCGGATCGACCCGATCTGAACCGGAGGGTGGCCGCTCGTCCAGTACCGGGTCGGCGCCCGACCTGACTCACGGCCACCCGCCCAGTACCGGATCGGCGGCCGGTTCGGACCGTCGGGTCAGCCGTCCAGGTCGGAGATCTTTGCCGTTGACGGCTCGCGTCGCTCGCGGGCCGCTCGGGCCGTGAAGTCCGCGCCGCGCAGGACGCGTTGGACGTTGCCCCAGGCCAGCAGGGCGATGTCGGACTCGGTCCAGTCGCGGCGGAGGAGTTCGGCGACGAGGTGCGGGTAGCAGGAGGCGTCGGCGAGGTCCTGCGGGTGCGCGGTGCCGGCGTCGTAGGTGCCGGACAGGCCGACGCACTCCGGTCCCGCGACCTCGCGGACGTGGTCGAGGTGGTCGGCGACGTCCCGCACGCTCGGGCCGGTCTGCTCGGCGGTGAGCGGCACCATGCACAGGCCCTTGGCGGCGCCGAGCTCGGCCAGCAGGTCGTCGGGGAGGTTGGCGGGGTGCGGGCGCAGGGCGCGGGCGGCGGAGCGGGTGCACAGCACCGGCGCCTTGGAGACGGCGATCGCGCGGCGGACGGTGTCGGCGGAGGCGCCGGAGACGTCGGCGAGGACGCCGAGCCGGTTCATCTCGCGCAGCACCTCCTCGCCGAACCGGGTGAGTCCCGCCTCGCTCGCCCAGGAGGCGCCGGACAGGGTCAGGGCGCGCAGGCCGAGGGCGTGCAGCGAGCGCAGGATGCCGAGGGAGTCGCCGAGGGCGGCGGCGCCGGCGGGGCCGAGCAGGACGGCGACGCGGCCGCAGTGCCGTACGTCGGCGGTCTCCCCGGCGGTGTGGGCGAGGCGCAGGCCTTCGGGGTGGGCGCCCACGACCGTTCGGACGAGGTCGAGCTGTTCCAGGGTGGCGCCCACGGCGCGGTCGCCGCCGATGCTCTCGGGCAGGTGCAGCGACCAGAACAGGGCGCCCACGTGGCCTTCGCGCAGCCGGGGCACGTCGGTGTCCACGGAGCTCTCGCCGAGTTCGAGGTCGAACCACGGCAGATGCCGGAGCGCCCAGGGCAGTCCGCTGTAGCCGTCGGCGACGGGGTGCGCGGCGAGGACGGCGTGCGCCCGCTCCAGGAGCTCGGTGTCCGTGTCGCTGACCGGCCTGACGGGCTCCGGGGCCACGAACGGGTCGGGGAGCCGGTCGAGCTCCCCGAGCTCGCCGGCGGTGTGCAGTTCGTCCTGGAGATCTGCCATGGCGGGCTCCGTCGTGATCGGCGACATGATCAGCAGTACGGTCACCGTCGCACGGGGCGCGGAAGGCTTCCTGGTGGGTGGGGCGTTCGGGCGTACTGGTCCGCCCCGGCGGCCTGGATGACTTCGTCCAGCGTGTCCCGGGAGCGGATCAGGTCGGCGATCATGCGGTCGATGCGGTCGCGCTCGGCGGTGAGGTCGGCGACGAGGCGTGGTGTGGCGGCGGTGGAGGGACCGCCGTCCTGGTCCCGCATGCAGGGCAGGAGCTGCCGGATCTTCTGGCTGTGCAGTCCGGCCGCGAACAGCTCCTGGATGCGGATGACGCGGTCGACGGCCGCCTCGGGGTAGTCCCGGTGGCCGCCGGGGGTGCGCTCGGCGGCCAGCAGGCCCTGGGCCTCGTAGTAGCGCAGCGAGCGCTCGCTGACGCCGGTGCGCCGGGCCAGTTCGCCGATCCGCATGCGTGCCCCCTTCCGGAGGGACTTGAATCTGACATCAGTGTCAAGTTCTACCGTCCCGGCATGACGAACTCAACGGACTTCCTCGCCCCGGCCCGTCTCGGCCGCCTCGCCCTCCCCCACCACCTGGTGATGGCCCCGCTCACCCGCAACCGCGCGGAGGCGGACGGCACGCCGACCGGCCTGATGGTCACGCACTACACCCAGCGTGCCTCCGCCGGCCTGATCATCGGCGAGGCGGCGACGCCCAACGCGGTCGGACAGACGTATCCGAACATCACCGCGATCCACACCGACCGGCATGTGGAGGGCTGGCGGCGGGTGACCCGGGCCGTGCGGGCGGCGGGCGGGCGGATGTTCCTGCAGCTCCAGCACGGCGGGCGGGTCAGCCACCCGGACACCACCGGGCTGCGGCCCGTCGCCCCCTCCCCCGTCCCGCTCCCGGAGACGATCTTCACCTCGCGCGGGCACCAACCGGCCGTCGTGCCGCGGGAGATGAGCCTCGGCGACATCCGCGCCACCGCCGCCGACTTCGCCGCGGCCGCGCGCCGGGCCGTCGAGGCGGGGTTCGAGGGGGTGGAGGTGCACTCGGCGAACGGGCATCTGCTGCACCAGTTCCTGGCGGCCAACACCAACCGCAGGGCGGACGCGTACGGCGGTCCGGCGGCACGCAGGGTGCGGTTCACCGTCGAGGTCACCGAGGCGGTCGCCGACGCGATCGGCGCCGACCGGGTGGGCGTACGCGTCTCCCCCGGCGGCACGGTCAACGGCATCGTCGAGGACGACACCGAGACCCTCTACCCGGCACTGGTGGCCGCTCTGAAGGACCTGGACCTCGCCTATCTGCACCTCGTGCACGCCGACCCGGCGGCCGAGTGGTACCGCCGCATCCGCGCCGACTGGCCGGGCACCCTGATCGGCAACCCGGTGCTGACCGACCTCACCACCGAGGCGGTCACCCGGGCCGCGCGGGACATGCTGGCCGCGGGCGCCGACCTGGTGGCCCTCGGGCGGCCGTTCCTCGCCAACCCCGACCTGGTGGCCCGGCTGCGGCTGGGGGCGCCGCTCAATCCGGTACGGGACCGGTACCTGATGTACGTGGGCGGGGCGGCCGGCTACACCGACTACCCCGCCCTCGAGGACCTGCCGTCTCAGCCGTCCAGCGACTCGATCGTCGCGTTGGACGGGCCGCGCGTCGCCTGAAGGTCCCGGGCGACGTCCTCCGCCGCGCCCAGCACCCGCACCGAGTTCTGCCAGGTCAGCTTGGCCAGGTCCGGCCTGGACCAGCCGCGGTCGAGGAGTTCCGCGATCAGGTTCGGGTAGCCCGACACGTCGTCCAGGCCGTCCGGGGTGAAGGCCGTGCCGTCGTAGTCGCCGCCGATGCCGATGTGGTCGACGCCCGCGACCTCGCGCATGTGGTCGAGGTGGTCGGCGACCGTCGCGGCCGTGGCCACCGGGCGCGGCCGGCGCTCCTCGAAGGCGCGGTGGACCTGCATCGCCTCGGGAGTGGTGGCCAGGTGGTGGAAGCCGTGCTCGCGCATGTTCTCGTCGGCCGCGGCCGTCCAGTCCACGGCCGCCTGCAACACGAACTTCGGCACGAACGTCACCATCGCGACACCGCCGTTGGCGGGCAGGCGCTCCAGGACGTCGTCGGGGATGTTGCGCGGGTGGTCGCAGACCGCCCGGGACGAGGAGTGGGAGAAGATCACCGGGGCGGCGGAGGTGTCGAGCGCGTCGCGCATGGTCGTGGCCGCCACATGGGAGAGGTCGACGAGCATGCCCTCGCGGTTCATCTCCCGCACGACCTCACGGCCGAAGGCCGACAGACCACCGACGTTCGGCTCGTCCGTCGCCGAGTCCGCCCAGTCGTTGTTGTAGTTGTGCGTGAGGGTCATGTAGCGGACGCCGAGCGCGTACAACGCGCGTAGCGTGGCGAGGGAGTTGGCGATCGAGTGGCCGCCCTCGGCCCCCATCAGGGAGGCGATACGGCCCTCCGCCCGCGCCGCCTCCATGTCGGCCGCGGTCAGCGCGGCCCGCAGGTCGGCCGGGTGCCGGTCGATCAACTGCCGTACGCAGTCGATCTGTTCCAGCGTCATCGGCACCGCGTCGGGCAGGTCGGCGCGGACGTACACCGACCAGTACTGCGCGCCGACGCCGCCCGCCCGCAGCCGGGCGAGGTCGGTGTGCAGATGGGCGCTCTGGTCGGTGGCGATGTCCCGGGCGTCGAGGTCGTAGCGGACCTGTTCGCGCAGCGCCCAGGGCAGGTCGTTGTGGCCGTCGACGACCGGGAACTCGGCGAGGAGTTCCCGGGCGCTCTCCAGTGCGCTCACGGCCGTCACTTCCCGAAGCCGAAGCCGTTGGCCGACCCCTCGGCCTTGGCGCGCAGCCGCTTGCCCTTCTCGGTGGCCTGGTCGTTGAGTTCCTGCTGGAACTCCTTCATGCGGCCGAGGAGTTCCTCGTCGTGGGCGGCGAGGATGCGGGCCGCGAGGAGGCCCGCGTTGCGGGCGCCGGCGACCGACACCGTCGCCACCGGCACGCCGGCCGGCATCTGCACGATCGACAGCAGGGAGTCCATGCCGTCGAGGTACTTCAGCGGGACGGGCACGCCGATGACCGGCAGCGGGGTGACGGAGGCGAGCATGCCCGGCAGGTGGGCGGCGCCACCGGCGCCGGCGATGATCACCTTGATGCCCCGGCCGGCGGCCTCCTCGCCGTACGCGATCATCTCGCGCGGCATGCGGTGGGCCGAGACGACGTCGACCTCGTACTCGATCTCGAACTCGTCGAGGGCCTGGGCGGCGGCCTCCATGACGGGCCAGTCGCTGTCCGACCCCATGACGATGCCTACGACTGGGCTCATTCGGTGATCGTGCCTCTCAGGTAACCGGCAGCGTGACGTGCGCGCTCCAGCACGTCGTCCAGGTCGTCGCCGTAGGTGTTGACGTGGCCGACCTTGCGGCCGGGCTTCACGTCCTTGCCGTACATGTGGATCTTGAGCTGGGGGTCGCGGGCCATGCAGTGCAGGTACGCGGAGTACATGTCGGGGTAGTCGCCGCCGAGGACGTTGACCATGACCGTCCACTCGGCGCGCGGGCGCGGGTCGCCGAGGGGGAGGTCGAGGACGGCCCGGACGTGGTTGGCGAACTGGGAGGTGACCGCGCCGTCCTGGGTCCAGTGGCCGGAGTTGTGCGGGCGCATCGCCAGTTCATTGACGAGGATGCGGCCGTCGCGGGTCTGGAACAGTTCGACGGCGAGGTGGCCGATGACGCCCAGTTCCTTGGCGATGGTCAGGGCCATCTCCTCGGCCTTGAGCGCGAGGGCCGGGTCCAGGTCGGGAGCCGGGGCGATCACGGTGTCGCAGACGCCGTTGACCTGCTGCGACTCGACCACCGGGTAGGCGACGGCCTGGCCGTGCGGGGACCGTACGACGTTGGCGGCGAGCTCGCGGACGTAGTCGACCTTCTCCTCGGCGAGGACGGGGACGCCCGCGCGGAACGGGTCGGCCGCCTCCTCCTCCGAGTCCACGACCCACACGCCCTTGCCGTCGTAGCCGCCGCGGACGGTCTTGAGGACGACCGGGAAGCCGTCCCCCTCCGCCGCGAAGGCCGCCACGTCGGCCGGATCGGTCACGATCCGGTGCCGTGGGCACGGCACCCCGATCGCGTCGAGCCGCGCCCGCATCACGCCCTTGTCCTGGGCGTGCACGAGAGCGTCGGGGCCGGGGCGCACGGGGATGCCGTCCGCCTCCAGAGCCCTGAGGTGCTCGGTGGGTACGTGTTCGTGATCGAAGGTGATCACGTCGCAGCCCCTCGCGAACTCACGCAGCGTGTCGAGGTCGCGATAGTCGCCGATGACGACATCGTTCACGACCTGCGCCGCGGAATCCTGAGGGGTGTCACTGAGGAGCTTGAACCTGATGCCGAGCGGGATGCCTGCCTCGTGTGTCATACGAGCGAGCTGGCCTCCGCCGACCATGCCGACTACCGGGAACGTCACGCTCCTAGGGTATCGGCCGCGCCACGGCGGCCGGATTCCGCTCCTCCTCCGCCCCCTTTGTGCCTGCTTTCCGCCCGCTTTCCGCCGCTCATACCAGCTTCTTTACGGCGGTGTGCGTCTGCCCACAGGCAACCGGCAGGGGGGATGGTTAGCATGGCTGGGTTGACGAAACCGACCGACTGGGGGCCTGTACTTCCATGGGACGTGGTTCCTCAGGGCTGCGCAGGCTTGTCCACGAGATCGCCAAGTTCGGCGCCGTGGGCGGTGCGGGGCTGCTCGTCAATCTGCTCGTCTTCAACCTGGTGCGGCACACGACCGACCTCCAGGTGGTGCGGGCCAGCGTGATCGCGACGGTGGTGGCGATCATCTCGAACTACATCGGCTTCCGCTACTTCACGTACCGCGACCGCGACAAGACCGGCCGCACCAAGGAACTGACGCTGTTCCTGCTGTTCAGCGCGGTCGGCCTGGTGATCGAGAACGGCGTGCTGTACGTGGCGACGTACGGCTTCGGCTGGGACAGCCCGCTGGAGAGCAACGTCTTCAAGTTCCTCGGCATCGGCATCGCGACGCTGTTCCGCTTCTGGTCCTACCGGACGTGGGTGTTCAAGGCCCTGCCGGCGCCGGAGCTGGTGGCGAGCGCGGAGGAGATCCTGGCGGCGGCGCAGCACAGGCCGCCCTCCAAGCAGCGGGTCAGTTGAAGGAACCGCTCACCGGACCGTGGGTTCCGGCTCGTCCACCGTCGGCTTCTTCAACGGCGTGCGCGACAGGAACAGCCCGAACACCGCCGGCTGCGCCTGAAGCATCTCCAGTCGCCCTCCGTCGGCCTCCGCGAGGTCACGGGCGACCGCCAGGCCGATGCCCGTGGAGTTCCGCCCGCTGATGGTCCGCTCGAAGATCCGCGCCCCTAGGTCGGCGGGGACGCCGGGCCCCTCGTCGGTGACCTCGATGACCGCCTGGTTGCCGGTGACGCGGGTGCGCAGCGCCACCGTGCCGCCGCCGTGCATGAGGGAGTTCTCGATGAGGGCCGCCAGCACCTGTGCGACCGCGCCCGGGGTGCCGACCGCCCGCAGATGCCGCTTGCCGGAGCTGACGATGGCGCGGCCCGCGCTGCGGTAGGCGGGGCGCCACTCGGCGAGCTGCTGCTGGATGACCTCGTCGAGGTCGAAGGAGACGGCGGAGCCGGTGCGGGGGTCGCGGGAGTTGGTGAGCAGCCGCTCGACGACGTCCGTCAGCCGCTCCACCTGCGTCAGCGCGATCGTCGCCTCCTCCTTCACGGTGTCCGGGTCGTCGGTGAGGGTGATCTCCTCCAGGCGCATGGACAGCGCGGTCAGCGGGGTGCGCAGCTGGTGGGAGGCGTCGGCGGCCAGGCGCCGTTCGGCGGTGAGCATGCGGGCGATGCGTTCGGCGGAGGAGTCCAGGACGTCGGCGACCCGGTCCAGCTCGGGGACGCCGTAGCGCTTGTGCCGGGGGCGCGGGTCGCCGGAGCCGAGGCGTTCCGCCGTTTCGGCGAGGTCGGTCAGGGGTGAGGCCAGCTTGTTGGCCTGCCTTACGGCGAGCAGTACGGCCGCGATCACCGCGAGCAGGGCCACCGCCCCGATGATCAGCAGGGTCCGGCCGACCTCCCGGGTGACGGACGAGCGCGGCTCCTGGACGGTGACCGTCTCGCCCTCCTCGCCCTTCTCGGTGGAGCTGATGACGTCACCGGCCGGCTTGCTGCCGACCTCGATGACCGGCTTGCCGGGGATGCGGATCTCGGCGTACCGCTCCCCCGCGACCTGGTCCTTCAGCATCTCCGCGTCCACGGTCTGCTCCCCGAGCAGCCGGCTGTCGATGATGCTGGCCAGCCGGACCGCCTCGGAGTCGACGCGTTCCTGGGCGCTGTTGCTGATGGTCCGGGTCTCGACGATGACGAGCGAGACCCCGAACACGGCGATGACGACGAGGACGACGGCGAGCGTCGACTGGATGAGGCGGCGGCGCACGGGGGTCGGCTAGCTCTTCTCGAACCGGAAGCCGACGCCGCGCACGGTGGCGATGTAGCGGGGGTTCGCCGCGTCGTCGCCGAGCTTCTTGCGCAGCCAGGAGATGTGCATGTCGAGGGTCTTGGTGGAGGACCACCAGGTGGTGTCCCAGACCTCGCGCATCAGCTGGTCGCGGGTGACGACCCGGCCCGCGTCCCGCACCAGCACCCGCAGCAGGTCGAACTCCTTGGCGGTGAGCTGGAGCTCCTCGTCGCCCATCCAGGCGCGGTGCGACTCGACGTCGATCCGCACGCCGTGGGTGGCGGGCGGCTGCGCGGGCTCGGCGGCGCCGCGCCGCAGCAGGGCCCGGACGCGGGCGAGCAGTTCGGCCAGGCGGAAGGGCTTGGTGACGTAGTCGTCGGCGCCCGCGTCGAGACCGACGACGGTGTCCACCTCGTCGGCGCGCGCGGTCAGGATGAGGATCGGCACGGCGTGGCCCTCGGCGCGCAGCCGGCGGGCGACCTCCAGGCCGTCCATGCCGGGCAGACCCAGGTCGAGCACGACCAGGTCGACACCGCCCTGCATTCCGGCGTCGAGGGCGGTGGGTCCGTCCTCACGCACCTCGACCTCGTACCCTTCCCGGCGCAGTGCGCGGGCCAGCGGCTCCGAGATGGACGCATCGTCCTCGGCGAGCAGTACACGGGTCATGAGCTGATGGTAGACCGCTCGCTGCAGATGCTGGGGTGTGATCGCAAGCGCGTGATTCTTACCATCGGCCGTACTGGTACGAACCATTGTCTCCAGGGTGAGAATGGAGTGAGGACCTTAGAAAAGGTGTGTACGGTTCCCTGGCCGCCTGTGATTCGCGTCTCAAGTCCTTCCATTTCCGGCACTGTCCTGTCGTATGGTGATTGAACGCCTGTAGCACCGCGGGGACCTTTGGCGAGGATGTGACGCTGAAGGTCTCTTTTGTGTGCGGGCCGGCCCTCGCCGGCCTGGAAGCAGTGACCCGTGGCCGGGCCCCCAGGAGGGGACGGCGACCACCGGGCGCGTGAGCCGCTCAGAGCAAACGAGCGCGTCCCGACCAGCAAGGAACGATCATGGCGTCCAGCCTGACGAAGGACTCGTCCCGCCGGGGCACCCCCGGCACCGAGCAGACCTTCTTCGGCCACCCCCGCGGACTGGCCACTCTCTTCATGACCGAGATGTGGGAGCGTTTCTCCTACTACGGCATGAGGGCTCTCCTCCCGCTGTACCTCGTCGCCCCGGGCGGCCTCCACCTCAGCGCCGCGACCGCGACCGCGATCTACTCCGTGTACGTGTCGCTGGTCTACCTGCTCGCCCTGCCGGGCGGCTGGTTCGGCGACCGGGTCTGGGGTCCGCGCAAGACCGTCGCCGTCGCCGGCGGTGTGATCATGCTGGGTCACCTGACCCTGGCGCTGCCGTCCTCCGGCACCTTCTACGCCGGTCTGGGCCTCGTCGCGATCGGCTCGGGTCTGCTGAAGGCCAACATCTCCACGATGGTCGGCCACCTCTACGACGGTCCGGACGACCCGCGCCGCGACGGTGGCTTCACCGTCTTCTACATGGGCATCAACCTCGGCGCGTTCGCCGCGCCGCTGGTCATCGGCACCATCGGTGAGAACGTCAACTGGCACCTGGGCTTCGCGCTCGCCGCGCTCGGCATGGCGCTGGGCCTCGGCCAGTTCCTGATCGGCTCCCGCCACCTGGCGGACCGCTCCAGCGTCGTCCCGACGCCGCTGTCGGCGGAGGAGAAGGCCTCGACGCTGCGCAAGGCCGCCATCTGGGCGGGCATCGCCGTCGTCTTCTACGCGATCGTCGGCTTCTCCGGCCACTACACGCTGAACTGGATCCTGGTCCCGCTGACCCTGCTCGGCCTGATCATCCCGGTGATGGTGCTGGCCCGCATCAAGCGCGACAAGGACCTGGACCGCACCGAGCAGAAGTCGATGTCGGCGTACATCTGGTTCTTCGTCGCCGCGGCCGTGTTCTGGATGATCTACGACCAGGGCGGCTCGACCCTGTCGATCTTCGCCGACTCCTCGGCCGACAACACCATCTTCGGCTGGGAGTTCCCGGTCTCCTGGTACCAGTCGGTCAACCCGGTCCTGATCATGGCGCTGGCCCCGGTCTTCGCCTGGTTCTGGCTGGCCCTGAACCGGCGCGGCAAGGAGCCGAGCACGATCGTGAAGTTCGCCTCCGGTCTGGTCCTGGTCGGCGCGTCCTTCTTCCTCTTCCTCGCCCCGCTGGCGATCGCCGACGGCGGTCACAAGGCGGCGGCGGCCTGGCTGGTGGCGATCTACTTCGTCCAGACCGTCGGTGAGCTGCTGCTCTCCCCGGTCGGCCTGTCGGTGACGACGAAGATGGCGCCCGCCAAGTACGCCTCCCAGATGATGGGTGTCTGGTTCCTGGCGGTGACCGCGGGTGACGCGACGACCGGTCTGCTCTCCATCGCCGGCGTCGACCTGAACAAGACGGGCATCGTCGCCCTGGAAGCCACGCTCGCCGTGGTCGCGGGTGCGGCCGTGTGGATGTACCGCAACAAGGTCAAGGAACTCATGGGCAGCGTCCGCTGAGCCGAGAACCTCACCTGCGAAGGGCCGCCGCGCCATCCGGTGCGGCGGCCCTTCGGGGTTTTCCCGGGCCGGCTCAGAGGCGCCGCCTGCCCGGCAGGAACGTGAACACCGCCGCGCCCAGCAGCACGGCCGTGCCGGCCACCAGCCCCAGTGCCTTCAGGGCGCCGTGGTCCTCGGAACCGGTCGCCGCCAGGCCGCCGGACGAGCCCCCGCCGGACGTGCCTCCGCCGGACGCGGAGCCGCCGCCTCCGGAGGCGCCGCCCTCCTGCTGCGTCGTGTCCAGCTTCAGGGACACCGACGTGGAGTCCGGCTTGCACGTCGTCGTCGTACCGAGCGCCTCGATCGTCAGGACGCCCGGCGACAGCGTGGACTCACCCGTCGCCCCCGGCTTGTAGGTGCCGGTCATGTCCGGGATCTCGATCGGGTCGCCCGCCTTGATGTCCTCGGTGTTGGTCGGGCCCGCCACCCGCACCGAGCCCTTGTCGGCGCCGCCCAGGACCACCTCCATCGACGGCTTGATCGAGTCCTTCGGGATGTTGGCGGGGCTGTTCATCGGCGACTTCTTGAACTGCACGGTGAGAGCGAAGTTCCCGCCGTCCTTCTTGGCGTCGATCTGGATGGTGGACGTCGCCTTCTGGGTGCCGATGGGCGACTGGCAGGTGTAGGGGATGTCGACGACCTTGCCGCTGAAGTCGGTCTGCCCGCTGTCGGAGGCCGTGGCGCTCGGGGTCGGGGAGGCACTCTCACCGGGCTCGTCGGAGGTGCCGGAGGTCGGGCTCGGGCTCTCGCCGGGCTCGTCGGAGGAGGTGGGGGTCGACGAACTCCCGTCCCCCGCCCGGACGTCGATGGTCGCCGCCGCCGGGACGGCCGCGCTCGGCGTGCACTTGGTGTCCGTGCCGTAGGCGGTGACCGTGTAGGCGTCCGGCGTCAGCGTGACCTCGCCGGCGGTCGTCAGTTTCAGGGTGCCCTTCATGTCGGAGAGCACCATGGCGCCGCCCTTGGGGATGGGCGGGTTCTCCTGCGGCCCCGCCATGGCGATGTCGGCGCTCTGCGCACCGGCCGCCTTGAGGGTGCCGGCCGGCTTGACCTGGTTCTCCCCGATGTCGATGAGGTCGGGGTTCTTCGAGGCGGCCTGGACGAACTTCCACACCACCTCGACCTCGTCGCCGACCTCGGCGGTGGCGGGTGCGGTGATCTCCACCTTGGTGGTGCCGTCCACGGGGTCGAGGCCGACGCCGGCGGGCGGGACGCAGTGGGTCGCGTACGACACCTCCGCGGCCTGCGCGGGCGCGACGGCGACGACGCCGGTCAGGACGCCCGCCCCGCAGAGCGCCAGCGCGACTCTGGCACGGTCCGGTACGGCGGCTCTCCTTCGCTTGCTCACGTGGGTCCCTTTCTGGTGGGGGTCGTCGGGCTGTCGTCGTGCGGTGCGGAGAGCCGGCCGGCCGTGCCCGGATCGGAGTCCGGGGTGAACCACGGCAGGGTCGAGGACGAGGGCGGCTGTTCGGCCGGGTCGCTGCGCAACCCCGGCAGCCGCAAGGTGAGTTCGGGTCGTCGCAGCCGCAGCGCGGGGCGGGACCGGCCGCCCGGGCGGCGGGGCCGTACCCGGTCGACGACGGCCATCCCGGCGCGGAACAGGGCGGCGGGCACGACCAGGCAGACCAGGACCCAGAACAGGGTCACGCCCCAGGGCCGGCCGACGCCCCAGGGCTGTTCGGCGAGGACCTTGCCGCCGTACTTGAGCGAGACCGTGTAGTCGCCGTGCGCACCGCCCGTCAGCTCGACGGGCAGCTCGATGCGAGCCCGCCTGCCGGGCCCGATCGTGCCGCGCCACTGCTGTTCCTCCCACTGCGGGGCGAACACGCCGTGGGAGGTGCCGACTTGGAAGACGGGGTTCTTGACGGCCGAGGTGCCGACGTTGCCGACGGTGAAGACCAGGGTGCGGGCGGGCGGCGCCCCGAACCAGGTGAGCAGCCCGCTGGAGCCGTCGAGGCGGGTGTCGGTGAGGACCGACAGCCGGCCGCCCGCGGTGTCGGCGGGCAGCGGCTCCACGGCGTGCCCGGCAACCTGGAAGATCGCGTCGGCCTCGGCCTTCGCCCCGGTCACCGTCGCCACGTGCACCACACAGGGGCAGGGCACGGGCGGTTCGGCGACCGGCAGTCTCCGGCTGAAACGGCCCTCGGCGTCGGTGGTGACGGCCCGTCCGTCGGCGTTGGCGCAGGAGTTGGTGCCGCCGGGCACACCCCGGGACGGTACGGCCTGGCCGCAGATGAGGATCATCAGCAGCGCCTTCGCCCGCCAGCCGCTGCCACTGACGGTGACCGAACCGCCGGTGCCGGCCTGGGACTTGGAGAGCTTGACGGTGGGCCGGTCGGCGGCCGACGCGCCGGGCGCCGCCACGGCCGACACCAGCGCCAGCAGCACCGCCGCCACCAGCATGCGCAGCTTCACGAGACCGCTCCCGTCAACTCGGCTTCCGGGGAGGAGGATTCGGGCCGCCCGCCCTCGGGGCGCCGGCGGCGTCGTACAGCCCGCAGGCGTCGTACCAGGAGCAGCGCGCCCCCGGCCGCCGCCGCCCCCGCACCGCCCGCCACCGCGCCCCACGGCCCGACGCCCGCCGAGACCCGGGCCTCGTCCCGCGCCCCGCCCGCCGCCGTGACGGTCAGCCGCACCTCGACGGAGTCCAGGACGGGCCCGTCCCAGGGCTCGCTGAGGGTCAGGCGGCGGCCCGGCTCAAGGGCGGCCGGCAGGGTGCGCGGGGCACGGTCGAGGAGCGGGCCGAGGAGGCCGTCGACGTGGACGGCGAGCCGCGGGGCGAGGGTGGTCGTACCGCGGTTGACCAGCGTGTACGTGATGCGGTCGGCGCGCACGGCCAGGTCCTCGACGGTGAGGGCCGCGACCGTGGGGACGGTGGCGCGCAGATGGACCGGGACCCGCCGGGTGCGGCCGTCGGTGTCGCGCGCGACGAGCTGCGCGGTGCCGTCGTGGGCCGGGACGGTCACCGTGAAGGGCACCTCGGTGCGGGTGCGCGGGGGCAGCCGGAGCCGGGCGTCCGCGAACGTGACCTCGGCGCCCTCGGCGCGCAGCGAGACGTCCACGGGCGCCTTGCCGCGGTTGGTGAGGGTCATCGCGTCCTGGAGGACCGTGCCGGGGCCGCCCTCGGCGTAGAAGGACGGCCGCGCCTCCCCGGCGGGCGCGGCCGACCAGCCGTCGGCGGCGGCGTGCGCGGCCGGGACGGCGCTCAGCAGGGTCAGCAGGGTCAGGCCCAGGACACGGACGGCGGATGGCATCGGCGGCATCGGCGGCTCCGGCGGTCGTACGGCTTGCGGGGGTCAGCGACGGGCCGCCGCCTGATGCCTCCTCGTCAGCCACAGCGCGCCCGCCGCGCCCGCCAGCAGGACCGTGCCGCCGAGGGTGCCGAGGGCGATCGCCGAGTCCTCGGGACCGGTCTGCGGAAGGGCGTCGCCGGAGTCGGTGCCGCTCTGGGTGCCGCTGCCGGCGGCGCCGCCCGCGGCGGTGACGTCCAGGCTGAGCGAGGGGCCGGGGCTGTTGGTCGGGGTGCAGGTGGTGGTGGTGCCGAGGGCCTTGATGGTGAGGACGCCCGCGGTGAAGGTGACCTTGCCGGACTTCTTCGGGGTGTACGTCCCGCTCAAGTCATTGATCTTGATGGGGGTGTTGGCGGGGACGACCGCCTGGTTGGCCGGCCCGGACACGTTCAGGGTGCCGCTGTCGGCGCCGCCCAGCTTGATGACGGCGCTCGGGGACATCGCGCCCTTGCCCAGGTCGACCGGGCTGGAGGAGACGCCCTTCTGCCAGGACATGGTGATCTTGTAACCGCTGCCGCTCTTGACGCCCTTGATGTCGATGGGCGAGACGGCGCTCTTGTCACCGATCGGTGTCTTGCACTGGTACTTGACGTCGACGACCTCGGCATGGGCGGCGGGGGCGGCCATCAGCACCGCCGAGCCGGCCAGGGCCGCGGCGGACGCGAGCGCGGCGGTTCGATTCCGGTACGACACGTTCCGCTCCCTCTTGCTCGGTTCCTGACGGCACATCAGATGGGCCGTCAAGGTACGCCCGGGGTCGCGAGGAGGGAAGACAAGGTGCGCGCCGGAGTTGTGACGATCCGGCGCGCACGCACGGGGGTTCGGGTGGAGGACCGCCCCCGGGGCTAACCCCGGGTAACCCGAGGGTGCAGCACCTCGGGCAGCCCCCAGCGCCGCAGCACCTCCGGCACCTCCACCGTCCCGTCCGCCCGCTGGTGCTGCTCCAGGATCGCGGGCAGGAGACGGCTGGTGGCGAGGCCCGAGGCGTTGAGGGTGTGGACGTACGCGGCCTTGCCGCCGCCGGCCGGGCGGTAGCGGATGCCGCCGCGCCGGGCCTGGTACTCGCGGGCGTTCGACACCGAGCTGACCTCGGTGTACGTCCCGAGGCTGGGCAGCCACACCTCGACGTCGTAGGTCTTGGCCTGGGCGGGGCTGGTGTCGGCGGCGGCGAGCTTGGTGACACGGTGATGCAGCCCGAGACCGGCGACCAGCTCCTCTGCCCGGGCGAGGAGTTCCAGCTGGGCCGCGTCCGAGTCGGCGGGCCGGGCGAACTGGAACAGCTCGACCTTGTTGAACTGGTGGCCGCGCAGGGTGCCGCGCTCGGCGGTGCGGTGGCTGCCGCTCTCCACGCGGTAACAGGGTGTGTAGGCGACGTACTTGAGCGGCAGGTCCGCTTCGTCGAGGGTCTCGCCGCGGTGCAGGTTGACGAGCGCGGTCTCGGCGGTGGGCAGCAGGAAGCGGCCGCCGGTGCCTTCGCCGGTGCCTCCCGTGCGGAACACCTCGTCGGCGAACTTCGGGAACTGGCCCGCGGTGTAGCCCGCCTCCTCGGTCAGCAGGTGCGGCGGCAGCACGAACTCGTAGCCCGCTCTGCGGTGGGCATCGAGGAAGTGATTGAGCAGTGCCCACTCCAGGGCGGCGCCGTCGCCCCGGTAGACCCAGTAGCCGCTGCCCGCGAGGCGGACGCCGCGCCGGTGGTCGACGAGCCCGAGCTCCTCGCTGAGCTGTACGTGGTCCCGTGCGGGGTGGGCGAGTTCGGGCGGGCTGCCGACGCTCCGTACGACCTGGTTGTTCTCCTTGCCGCCCGCGAGGACGTCGTCGTCGGGGAGATTGGGCAGACCGTCGAGGAACTCCCGGTGCCGCCGGGCGAGGCTGCCGAGTTCCGCCTCGGCCTCGGCGAGCCGGTCGGCCGACTCCCCGGCCTCGGCCCGGAGTTCGCCGACCGGGTCACCGGCCCGCCGGCGGGCGCCGACGGCGGCCGAGATCCGGCGCCGCTCGGCCCGCAGCGCCTCCACCGCGGTACGGGCCGCGCGGAACTCGGCGTCGAGGGCGAGGAAGCCGGGGATGTCGGCGTCGACGGCCCGCTTGCGCAGGGCGTCGCGGACCTGGTCGGGGTGGTGTCGGATGAGGGTGACGTCGAGCATGTCGCTGCGCTCCGTCCGGTCTCGTCCGGAACGGCGCGCGCCGCCCCGGGGCTGATCCCTCGGGGCGTGGGCGAGAGGGTGCTCGCGGTGCCACCACGCCTTCATCGCCGTACGACCGCTTGTCCGTGCGTCCGTGCGTCCGTGCGGCGATCTCGTTCTGGCCCGATGACGGGGGCCGGCCGGCGGGGCATTTCCTCCCCGCACTCGGGAGTGGATTCGCACCGGATCGGCGAGGCCGCCTTCACACCTGCCGACAGCTCTCTCGACTCGCGTGACCCGGGCTACTTGGCTCCGTCAGCGCGTTGCCGGTGAGGGTAGGGCACGGGGCGGGAGCGGCGGAAACGAATTTCTCGGGGCCGTTGCGGGGGGGGGCACGCGGGGCGGTTGCGGGGGGTGCGGGGGGCGGTTACGCGGGGCGGGGCTCCGCTTACGCGGGTGCGCCCAGTTCCGCCCAGACCGTCTTGCCCGTGACCCCCGGGTTGCGGACGACCCCCCAGTCCAGGCACAGCCGCTGGACGATGAACATGCCGTGTCCGCCGGGGCGGCCCGCTCGGTGGGGGGTGCGGGGTGCCGGCTGGCCCGCGCCGCGGTCGGAGACCTCGACGCGGATCACCTTGTTGTCGCAGGCGATCCACAGCTCGTCCGGTCCCTCGGCATGCAGACAGGCGTTGGTGACCAGCTCGGAGACGACGAGCAGCACGTCCTCGGCGGCGGCCCGCTGGTCCGCGGTGGCGGCGGGCAGCCAGCCCCACGCGTACAGCGCCTGCCGGGCGAAGTCGCGGGCCAGCGGGACGACCCCGCTCGCACCGTCGAAGCTCAGCCTGCGGACCTGCCGGCCCGCCGAGGACTCAGACGGCACGACCGCACCCCCTTCGGACGCCCCGGAAGCGCCGTCGGCCTCCGGGCCGCGGTCGCCCGGCGAGTAAGGCCGGGTGCTGCTCATCAGCGCTTCACCTCACCGATTCACCAGTTCACGATTCAATGGTCACGTTGCGATACATGCCGTACGGGCCCCCGCGCGACGTTCTGGATGCCGCCGGCGCGACGTCCAGGATGTCTCCTGCCCGACCGAACCGGCAGAACACCCCCTGTTTCGGCACGGAAAGCGTCACACGGGGAAAGTGCCGTGCCCGCCGGGACGGCGGAGGGCTCGGCGCGGCCGGCGCGGACCGGCTCAGCCGGTCTCGTCGGCCAGGGCCGCGGCGAGCGTGTCATGGACGGTGAAGACCGCGTCGGCACCCGTGATCTCGAAGACCCGCGCCACGACGGGCAGCATCCCCGCGAGATGCACCCCGCCCCCGGCGGCCTCCGCCTTCAGTCGCGCACCGAGCAGTACGTTCAGGCCGGTGGAGTCACAGAATTCCAGGCGTGAGCAGTCGACCACCAGACGACTGAAGCCCTTGGCGAGGCACTCCTCGAGTGGCTCACGCAACAAATCCGCCGTGTGGTGATCCAGCTCACCTGCCGGGGTCACGACGGCGCTGGCGCCCTCTTCCCGCACCTCGACCAGAAGCCGGCCAGACTGTGCGCTGCCGACCGTCCCGCGGTCCATGCCGTCTCTCTCTCCCGACGTCGTGGCTGCTGCTGACGCCCTCGAACACTACGCCTTCCTCACACACCCTGACACCTGAACATCCGCACGCAAACGGACATTTCCCCACAGAACGCACTTGCGGCGAGGTCGGGATAGCGGGTAGGGCTAGTAAGGACACGTACTCGACACGGCCGGCTTTGGAGGCGCCGCACACCGCAGTGCACGCATGGCATCGGCAGCCACATGCCGAGAACGATGGAGGACATCATGTCACCCCGGCTCGACGCATCGCATACCCAGAACGCGACGTCGACATCCCCCCCGGAACATCTGGATCCCATCGAGCAGATCGAACAGGTCGGACAGATCACGCAGATCGAGCAGATCGAGCAGGATCAGCAGGATCAGCAGGATCAGCAGGACGACCTGCTCGCCGGGCTTCCGGAGATCCCCCCGTACGACGAGGTGGGGCCGGTGGACGCACGGGCCCTGTCCAAGACCCTCTTCGCGCGGCTGGAGTCGCTGGAGGAGGGCACCCACGAATACTCGTACGTCCGCAACACGCTCGTCGAACTCAACCTGGCCCTGGTCAAGTTCGCCGCCTCCCGCTTCCGCTCCCGCAGCGAGCCGATGGAGGACATCATCCAGGTCGGCACCATCGGCCTGATCAAGGCGATCGACCGCTTCGAGCTCAGCCGGGGCGTGGAGTTCCCCACCTTCGCGATGCCGACGATCATCGGCGAGATCAAGCGCTTCTTCCGTGACACCTCGTGGTCGGTGCGGGTCCCGCGCAGGCTCCAGGAGCTCCGGCTCGACCTGGCCAAGGCCGGCGACGAACTGGCGCAGAAGCTGGACCGGGCGCCGACGGTGGCCGAGCTCGCCGAGCGCCTGGAGCTGACGAAGGACGAGGTCGTGGAGGGCATGGCCGCCTCCAACGCGTACACCGCGTCGTCGCTGGACGCCCAGCCGGAGGAGGACGACGCCGAGGGCGCGCTGGCCGACCGGATCGGCTACGAGGACCACGGGATCGAGGGCATCGAGTACGTGGAGTCCCTCAAGCCCCTGATCGCCGACCTCCCGCCCCGGGACCGGAAGATCCTCTCCCTGCGCTTCGTGGCGGGCATGACCCAGTCCGAGATCGGCGACGAACTCGGGATCTCCCAGATGCATGTGTCACGGCTGCTGTCGCGGACGCTGGTGCGGCTGCGCAAGGGGCTGACCGTGGAGGAATGACAACTTCTCCCCCGGTTACCCACAGAAACGCTTTTCCCACGGGTGCGCTTCCTCCACCATGAGCCGTCATACCCGCCGGTAGGCCAGGACTCCGGCGGGTACGACGGCGAGGAGGCAGGGGATGGCTGTCCACGCGGACGCGTCCGACGCACGGCTCACCGGGCTGCTGCGCACCGACACCGCCACCGCGTACGCGGCGCTCCTGGAACTGCGCGCCCGGCACCGGGAACCCGGCCTCGCGTACGCCCGGCTGTGCACCACGAGCGAGTCCGCGGCCCGGCAGCTGGCCGCGCAGGTCTTCACCACCGCCGCCCGTGAGACGGCACGCGGCACCGACCCCGGCGTCCCCTGGCGCCACCGGCTCCTGCTGCTGACCGTGCGGTCGGCGTCCTCGTGGGCCGCGGACGACCGCGCGGCCGGCCTCGACCCCGGCCTGCTGCTGATCCTGAACACCTCGGCACCCGGCGGCCCGCCGCCCCCGATGCTCGCCGCGTTCCGGTCGCTGCCCGCCCGGGCCCAGGGCCTCGTCTGGTACCGGCTGGTGGAGCGCGAGCCGGAGACCCGTACCGCCGTCCTCCTCGGCCTCACCCGCGAGGACGTGGTGTACGGCACCGAGCCCGCCCTGCAGTCCCTGGCCCAGGCGTGCCCGAGGTTCCGCCTCGCCGCCTCCGACGATCCCGACTGCGCGGACTTCCGCCGCCTCATCGAGGAGTCGGTACGTCCGGGCACCCCGCGCGACAGCGCCGATCTGCGGGCCCACATGGCGCTCTGCGTCCACTGCACGGCGGCGTACGAGGAGTTGTCCGCGCTGCGCGACAACCCGCGCACGGCCCTGGCGGAGGGCCTGCTGCCGTGGGCGGGCACGGCGTACGTGACCCGGGAGACGGCCGGGGAGCGGGTCGGTGCGCCGGGCTCGCCCAGGACCTGGCCCCGGCACCGGCGGGTGGTGCTGACCTCGGTGGCGCTCGGGGTGGCCGTGACGCCCCTGGTGCTGCTGCTCATGGCGCAGAGCTCGTCGCCCCGCGGACCTCAGGACACGGCACGCACCCCGGCCCCGGTGGTCCCGCCGCCGGTGACGGTGACCGCCACCGCGACGGTCTCCGCCGCCCCGACGCCCTCCCCCACGAGCCGACCGCCGTCGCCGTCGCCGTCGCCGTCGCGGACCGCCCGGCCGACGCCTTCACCGTCGCCCTCCCCGGTACGGCCGCCGGGCGCGACGTACGCCCAGGTGGTGAACGTCGCCTCCGGCCGCTGTCTGGACATCCGCGACGGTGACCTGGAGCAGGGCACGGACGTGATCACCGCGCCCTGCGCCTCCTCCCCCACCCAGCGCTGGCGGGTCGACACGGGACGCGGCGTCCTCCAGTCGTCCGCCGACCCCGACTTCTGCCTGGACAGCCGGGGCTCGGTGGACCGGGGCGTCGGCATCTGGGAGTGCGGGTCGGTCGACGGGGACAACGGCGACAACCTGCGCTTCACCGTGGACCCCGACGGCGTGATCCGCCCGGCCATCGCCATCGCGACCGCCCTGACGCCGGACGACGACGGGGGACTCGTGCTGCGTCCGCTGACCGGGGGCCGGGAGCAGCGGTGGCGGGCGGGGGCGGTGTGACGGCCGGGGCGCTGTGACGGCCGGGGCGCTGTGACGGCCGGGGCGGGGGCTGAGGCGGGGGCGGGGTGACGGCCGGGGCGGGGGCTGAGGCGGGGGTGGTGTGACGGCCGGGGCGGGGGCTGAGGCGGGGGCGGGGTGACGGCCGGGGCGGTAGTGGAGCGGTTGATGAGGTGTCGGGGGGCGGTCAGAGGTCGCGTACGCCGTTTCGCCACACCCCGCTGACCAGTGGCACTCCCGGCCGGTACGCCAGATGCACATGGCTCGGGGCGTCCAGGAGGACCAGGTCGGCGCGGGCGCCCGGGGTGAGGCGGCCGATGTCCGTGCGGCGCAGGGCCGCCGCGCCGCCCGCCGTGGCCGACCAGACCGCCTCGTCGGGGGTCATGCCCATGTCCCGCACGGCGAGCGCGACGCAGAACGGGACGGACGAGGTGAAGGACGAGCCCGGGTTGCAGTCGGTCGACAGGGCCACGGTCACGCCGGCGTCGAGGAGGCGGCGGGCGTCCGGCCACTCGGCGCGGGTGGAGAACTCGGCGCCGGGGAGCAGGGTGGCGACGGTGTCGCTGTTCGCGAGGGCGTCGACGTCGGCGTCCGTGAGGTGGGTGCAGTGGTCGGCGCTCGCCGCGTCCAGTTCCACGGCCAGCTGGACGCCGGGGCCGTAGGAGAGCTGGTTGGCGTGGATGCGCGGGTGCAGGCCCTTGGCCTTGCCCGCGGTGAGGATCGCGCGGGCCTGGTCGCCGTCGAAGGCGCCCTTCTCGCAGAAGACGTCGATCCAACGGGCGTACGGGGCGCAGGCGTCGAGCATCTCACCGGTGACGAGGTCGACGTAGGCGGCCGGGTCGTCGGCGAAGTCCGGGGAGACGATGTGCGCGCCGAGGTAGGTGACCTCGTCGGTGTGGGCGGCGGCGATGCGCAGGGCGCGGGACTCGTCCTCGACCGTGAGGCCGTAGCCGGACTTGGTCTCGAAGGTCGTCGTGCCCTGGCGCAGGGCCTCGGTGAGGTAGCGGGTGAGGTTCGCTTCGAGTTCGGCGTCGCTCGCGGCCCGCGTCGCGGCGACCGTCGTCCGGATGCCGCCGGCGGTGTAGGAGCGCCCCGACATGCGGGCGTTGAACTCCTGGGTGCGGTCGCCCGCGAAGACGAGGTGGGAGTGGGAGTCCACGAAGCCGGGCAGGACGGCCCGTCCCCCGGCGTCGACCCGGTTGTCAGTGGCGGGTGCTTTGCTTGATTCACCGGTCCACGCGACGCGGTCGCCGTCGATGACGACGGCCGCGTCCTGGATCAGACCGAGGGGGGAGCTGTCGCCGAGGGAGGGGTCGTTGGTGACGAGCGCGGCGATGTTGGTGATGACGGTGCTGCTCATGGCGTCCTTGTCGGTCGTCTTCAGGAGCGGAGGGCTTCGACGGCCTGCGCGAGAGCCCGCGGCACGTCCGGTACGAGCGTGTGCGCCCCGTCGCGTACGACGTGCCGGCCGCCCACGATCGTGTGCCGTACGTCCGCCGCGGTCGCCGCGAATACGGCCGTCTCGGCGCCCAGCCTGGGCAGCGGGCCCGCTGTCCTGACCGAGTCGAGCGCGATCGTCGTGAGGTCGGCGAGCGCGCCGGTCTCGATGGTGCCCGCCTCGTCCCAGCCGAGCGCGGCGTGGCCGTCGGCGGAGGCGGCGCGCAGCAGGGCGGCGGCCGTCCAGTGGCCGCGGGTGCGGGTGCGCAGCCGCTCGTTCAGCTCCATCGCGCGGGCCTCTTCGAGCAGGTCGATGACGGCGTGGCTGTCGGAGCCGAGGGAGAGCGGCGAGCCGGCCCGCTGGAGGGCGGGCGCGGGCCCGATGCCGTCGGCGAGATCCCGTTCGGTGGTCGGGCACATGCAGGTGCCGGTGCCGGAGCCGCCGATGAGGGCGATGTCCTCGTCGGTGAGGTGGGTGTTGTGGACGCCGGTGGTGCGGCGGCCGAGGACGCCGTGGTCGGCGAGGAGCTGGGTGGGCGTGCGTCCGTGGGCCTCGCGGCAGGCGTCGTTCTCCGCCGTCTGCTCGGACAGGTGGACGTGCAGCGGGGCCCGCCGCTGCTCCGCCCAGGCGGCCACGGTCGCCAACTGGTCCGCGGGCACGGCCCGTACGGAGTGGACGGCGGCCCCGATCCGCGCGTGATCCCGTTCCTTGAGAAGTGCACAGCGTTCGGCCCAGGCCTCGGCGGTGCCGTCGGAGAAGCGGAGCTGGTGGGCGGTGGGGGGCTGCCCGAAACCGGCGGAGAGATAGGCGGTGTCGAGGAGGGTGATGCGGATGCCGGCGTCGGCGGCGGCCGCGATGAGGGCCTCGCCCATGGCGTTGGGGTCGGCGTAGGGGGTGCCGCCGGGGGCGTGGTGGAGGTAGTGGAACTCGCCGACGGAGGTGACTCCGGCGAGCGCCATCTCCGCGTACACGGCCCGGGCGAGGGCGTGGTAGGTCTCCGGGGTCAGCTGGTCGGCGGTGGCGTACATGACCTCGCGCCAGGTCCAGAAGGTGCCGGAGCCGACCTGGACGGTGCCGCGCAGGGCGCGGTGGAAGGCGTGGCTGTGGGCGTTGGCGAGGCCGGGGAGGGTGAGGCCGCGCAGGATCTCGGCGCCGGGGGGCGGGGTGGGCACGTCCGTGCGGACGGCCGTGATCCGGCCGTCCGCGACCTCGACGGCGACGCCCGGCTCGACGTGGGTGTCGAGCCAGGCGTGCTCCAGCCAGTACGTCGTCACGAGGTGGCCAGTCCTTCCAGTACGTCGGCGAGGGCGAGCACCCCGGCCACGCAGTCGTCCTCGGCGGCGAACTCGGCCGGGGAGTGCGAGACGCCCGTGGGATTGCGTACGAACAGCATGGCGGTCGGGATCGTCCCGGACAGGATTCCGGCGTCGTGTCCGGCGCCGGTGCCGAGGACGGGGACGGTGACGGCGGAGTCGGTGTCCTTGCCCAGGATGCGGGCCAGTTCGTCGCGCAGGGCGTGGTCGAACTCGACGACGGGCGTGAAGGACTCCCGGACGATGTCGAGGGCGATGCCGTGGGCGTCGGCGTACTCGCGGGCGGCCTTCTCGATCCCGCCGACCACCTGGTCCAGGCTCGCCTGGTCGGCGGCGCGGGAGTCGAGCCAGCCGCGCACGAGGGAGGGGATCGCGTTGACGCCGTTGGGTTCGACGGCGATCTTGCCGAAGGTGGCGACGGCACCGGCGAGGCGGGCCTCGCGGCGGGCGGCGAGGACGGTCTCGGCGTACGACAGCATGGGGTCGTGCCGGTCGGCGAGGCGGGTGGTGCCGGCGTGGTTGGCCTCGCCCCGGAAGTCGAACCGCCAGCGCCCGTGCGGCCAGATGGCGCTGGCGATGCCGACGCGGTCGCCGGACAGGTCCAGCGCCCGGCCCTGCTCGACGTGCAGTTCGACGAAGGCGCCGATGCGGCCGAGCCGCTCCGGGTCCGCCCCGATGGCGTCGGGGTCGTAGCCGGCGGCCTCCATGGCCCGGGGCAGGCTGATGCCCTCCCCGTCGGTCAGCCGGTGCGCCTGCTCGACGGTGAGCTGCCCGGAGGTGAGGCGCGAGCCGACGCAGGCGAGGCCGAAGCGGGCGCCTTCCTCGTCGCCGAAGTTGACGAGGGCAAGGGGCTTGGTGAACGCCACCTGCCGGGCGCGCAGTTCGTCGAGGGCGGCGAAGGAGGACACGACCCCGAGGGGTCCGTCGAAGGCGCCGCCGTCGGGCACGGAGTCCAGGTGCGACCCGGTGACGACGGCGTCCCCGGCGGCCGGGTCGCCGAGCCAGGCCCACTGGTTGCCGTTCCGGTCGACCTCGTAGGCCAGCCCGCGGCTCACGGCCTGTTCCCTGAACCAGGCCCGGCATTCGGCGTCGGCCCCGGTCCAGGCGAAGCGGCGGTAGCCGCCGGAGGCGGAGCTGCGGCCCAGGGGGAGCAGCTCCGCCCACATGCTCTGGAAGGTCACGCGTCGTCACCCTCGCGCATCGGCACCCGCACGCCCCGCTCGTCGGCGACCGTCTCGGCGATGTCGTACCCGGCGTCCACGTGCCGGATGACGCCCATGCCGGGGTCGTTGGTCAGCACGCGTCGGATCTTCTCGCCGCCCAGCTTGGTGCCGTCCGCCACCGTCACCTGGCCGGCGTGGATGGACCGGCCCATGCCGACGCCGCCGCCGTGGTGCAGGGAGACCCAGGAGGCGCCGGAGGCCACGTTCACCATGGCGTTGAGCAGCGGCCAGTCGGCGATCGCGTCGGAGCCGTCGAGCATGGCCTCGGTCTCGCGGTAGGGGGAGGCGACGGAGCCGCAGTCGAGGTGGTCGCGGCCGATCGCGAGCGGTGCCGCCAGCTCCCCGCTCGCCACCATGTCGTTGAAGCGCTCACCGGCCTTGTCGCGCTCGCCGTAGCCGAGCCAGCAGATGCGCGCGGGCAGGCCCTGGAAGTGGACGCGCTCCCCGGCCATCTTGATCCAGCGGGCCAGGGACTCGTTCTCCGGGAAGAGTTCCAGGATCGCCTTGTCGGTCTTGGCGATGTCGGAGGCCTCGCCGGACAGGGCGGCCCAGCGGAAGGGGCCCTTGCCCTCGCAGAAGAGCGGGCGGATGTAGGCGGGGACGAAGCCGGGGAAGGCGAAGGCGCGGTCGTAGCCGGCGAGTTGGGCCTCGCCGCGGATGGAGTTGCCGTAGTCGAAGACCTCGGCGCCGGCGTCCATGAAGCCGACCATCGCCTCGACGTGCTTCGCCATGGACTCACGGGCGCGGGTGGTGAAGCCCGCCGGGTCCTTCGCCGCCGCGTCGGCCATGTCCTCGAAGGCGATGCCGGTCGGCAGGTAGGCGAGCGGGTCGTGGGCGGAGGTCTGGTCGGTGACGATGTCGATGGGCGCGCCCATGGTGAGGAGCTGCGGGACCAGGTCGGCGGCGTTGCCGAGGACGCCGATGGAGAGGGGCCTCCGCTGGTCGCGGGCCTCGACGGCGAGCTGGAGGGCGTGCTCCAGGGAGTCCGCCTTCACGTCCAGGTACCGGTGCTCGATGCGGCGCTCGATGGCCCGCGGGTCGCAGTCGATGCAGATCGCGACGCCGTCGTTCATGGTGACGGCGAGGGGCTGGGCGCCGCCCATGCCGCCGAGGCCGGCGGTGAGGGTGATCGTCCCGGCGAGGGTGCCGCCGAACTTCTTCGCGGCGACGGCGGAGAAGGTCTCGTAGGTGCCCTGGAGGATGCCCTGGGTGCCGATGTAGATCCAGGAGCCGGCGGTCATCTGGCCGTACATGGTCAGGCCGAGGGCCTCCAGGCGGCGGAACTCCTCCCAGTTGGCCCAGTCGCCGACCAGGTTGGAGTTGGCGATGAGGACGCGCGGGGCCCACTCGTGGGTCTGCATGACACCGACGGGGCGGCCGGACTGGACCAGCATGGTCTCGTCCTGCTTCAGGGTGCGCAGCGTGCGGACCATGGCGTCGAAGGAGCGCCAGTCGCGGGCGGCCTTGCCGGTGCCGCCGTAGACGACGAGCTTGTCGGGGTGCTCGGCGACCTCGGGGTCGAGGTTGTTCTGGAGCATCCGCAGGGCGGCTTCCTGCTGCCATCCCAGGGCACTCAGTTCCGTACCGCGCGGCGCTCGTACGGGGCGGGGTCCTGACATGGTCTGCCTCCTAGCGGACTGTTTGGCTCTCTATTCACATCCTGACCACCTGAATAGAGCTAGTCAATAGCGCGGTCCGTCAGCGCGGGCGCGCCATGGGTGTTTGGCTGGACGCATGGGTGCGGACGACGACCTGACGGGGGCTGTCATGGACAACGAAGGACAGGGTGAGCGCGCCGCGCGGCGCGACGAGGCGGTGCGGGCCGCGGTGGAGCAGGGGCTGCTGGGGCCGGGCTCCCCCATCGTCGGGCTTCTGGACGTCACCGGCATCCGGGAGACGGCAGCCGAGCTGCGGGCCGCGTTCGACTCGGTCACCGCGCCCGGCACACCGGTGCTGCACGCCTTCGCGGTGAAGGCGACCCCGCTGGTGCCGGTGCTGCGGCTGCTGCGGGAGGCCGGGATCGGCGCGGAGGTGGCGAGCCCCGGCGAGCTGGCGCTGGCCCGGGCGGCGGGCGTCACGCCGCAGCAGACCGTGCTGGACTCGCCCGCGAAGACACCGGCCGAGCTGCGCGAGGCCCTCGCCCTGGGGATCGCGGTGAACGCCGACAATCCGCAGGAGCTGGACCGGATCGACGCCCTCATGCGGTCCGCGACGAGCCGCTCACCGCTCGGCATCCGGGTCAATCCGCAGGTCGGCGGGGGCTCCATCGGGGCGACCTCGACGGCGACGGCGACCTCGAAGTTCGGGGTGGCGCTGCGCGACCCCGGGGCCCGGGAGTGGCTGCTGCGCGCCTACGCCGACCGCCCCTGGCTGAACCGGCTGCACGCGCACACCGGCTCCCAGGGCATCCCGCTGTCACTGATGGCGCGCGGTGTCGCGGAGACGTACGCGCTCGCCGAGGAGATCAACCGGCACATCGGGCGCCCGCAGATCGACACCATCGACATCGGCGGCGGACTGCCGGTGAACTTCACCTCGGACACGACGGCGCCGACCTACGCGCAGTACGCGCGGCTGCTGAGCGAGGCGGTGCCGGGGCTGTTCGACGGGCGGTACGGGCTGGTGACCGAGTTCGGGCGGTCACTGCTGGCCAAGCACGGCACGGTCGTGGCTCGGGTGGAGTACGCCAAGAGCGCGGGCGGGCGGCCGGTCGCGGTGACGCACGCGGGCGTGCAGGTGGCGACGCGGACGGTGTACGTGCCGGGGTCATGGCCGCTCAGGATCGCCGCCTACGACGCGAAGGGGCGGCCCAAGGAGGGGCCCGAGGTGGTCCAGGACATCGCCGGGCCCGCCTGCTTCTCGGGCGACCTGCTGGCGGAGGCCAGGGCGCTGCCCCTGCTGGAGCAGGGCGACTACGCCGCGGCGCTGGACACGGGGGCGTACTACTTCGCCCACCACTACGCGTACAACTCCCTCGCGCGGCCCGGCATCCACGGCTTCGCCCCCGCCGAGGGCGGCGGGATCGCCTTCGCGACCGTCCGCACCCCGCAGACGCTCGACGAGATCGTGGCCGAGTCCGGAGGGGCGCACGCCGCCACGCTCACCACCCTCTGAGCAGGCGCGCGCCCTTGACGCACGCCGGAGGGCATGCAGGTCAACTGATCCGGAAACGAGCTCAGTTGACCCACCTTAGCCATCCGGCGCATGTTCCACCGGAAAATGCCGGAATCCTCACCCCTCGCCCACACCCTGCGTAGTTTCGGCGTCACTCAGCCGAACCCCAGGCGGGAGGGGAACTCACGGTGCCCGGTATCGACGAGTGCCTGCTCGAAGTCATGCAACTGCCCGGTGCCCGGGGCGCCGCGCTCGTCGACTGGACGAGCGGACTGGCCCTGGGCACCGCCGGCGAGTCACCGGGCGGCGACTACGAGACGGCCGCCGCGGAGGCGGCCGAGCTGGCCCGAATGGCCGCCGAACACCGGGTGTTCGCCCCGGACGACGACGCCACCGACCCCCCGGTCGAGGACGTCATCATCAGCAACCGGGACAGCTACCACGTCCTGTGCTTCGTCCAGACGTCCTTCGACAGCAGCGTCTTCCTGCATCTGTGGCTGACCCGCGTGGAGGGCAACCTCGCGCTGGCCCGCATCCGGCTCGGCGAGATGACGGGACGGCTGGTTCTCGGATGACCGCGGTGACCACCACACCGCCGCCCCGGCTGCCGGTGCGCGACAAGGCGGAGGCCCGTGAGCGGGCCTGGGGCGGCGTCTCGCCGATGCTGACCCGGCTCGCCGCCGAGCGCGCCACCGGCGTCCTGGCCCGCGAGCGCGGCACCCTGCACCTCTCCGAGGGCCGGGTCGTGCACGCCGCGAGCCCCGCGGCACCCGGCCTCGACGTCCTGCTCACGGCGCACGGCACGCTCGACGCGGCCACCTGGCAGCGGGCCGTCGAGGAGGCGGGCGGGCCCCCCGGCGCCGGTCTGCTGCTGGTCGCCCGCGGCCTGCTCACCCGGGGCGCGCTGGAGCTGTGCCACCTCGAAGCGCTCTACGACGCCGCCTACTTCGCGCTCGCCCCCAGCAGCGCCCCGGGCCGCTTCCGGTACACGGACGCGGACCGGCTCGGCTCGGTGCGCGCGACCCCGGTGGCCGCCCTGGAGCACGAGACGCTGCGCCGCCGCGACCTGCTGCACCGCATCTGGCCCGACGCGGGGACCGACGAGGCGCCGCTGCTGCGCGCCGCCACCGCCGCCGCCCCCGCCCTCACCGCCCGGCAGCGGGCGGTGGTGAACCTGGTCGACGGCGTCCGCACGGCACTGGACATCGCCCGCGCGATGGGGCGCCCGGCATTCCACACCCTGGTGGACGTACGGCGGCTCGCGGCGGCCGGAGTCCTGGTGCGCGGCGCCATGAAACCTCCCGAAGCGGCCCTGTACGAGACCACCGACCCCGACATCACGCTGCTGAAGAGGCTCAGGGATGCGCTGGAGTCCCTTTGAACGACAACGCACCCGTGCCGAGAGGAGTGACCAGATGGCGGCCGACCCCGAAATCCTGGACGAGCTGCGGCGATTGAGAAGCCGGGTGCCGTATCTCACCGGAGCCCTCGCGGCGAGCGTGGACGGCCTCGTCCTCGCCCAGGACACCCCGGGCGTAGAACCCGACGGCATGGCCGCGCTCACCTCGGCCGCACTCGGCATCGCCGTGCGGCTGACGGACGCGACCGGGCAGGGGGGCTTCCGGGAACTGACGGTGCGCGGCGCGTACGGCTACGTGGCGACGTACGCGGCGGGCCGCACCGCCGTCCTCACCCTGCTCGCCCAGGACCGGGTCAACGCCGGCCGGCTCCATCTGGAGGGCCGCCGGGCCGGCACCCGGATCGGGGAGTTCCTCGACTCCCGGGCTCCGGCCGAGGCACCCGGCGCCGCCGCCAAACCGGCCCGAGGGGCCGCCCGCACCAGGGCGGCCCGCACCCCCCGTACCACCAACGCACGTACCTCTACGGACAGTTGAAACAACAAGAAGGGCATACAGTCATGGCCAACACCGAAACATCCCTCAAGGAATGCCTCGCCACCATCGAGGGCGCGACCGCCGTCGCACTGGTCGACTACACCAGCGGCATGGCCCTCGGCACGCTGGGCGGCAGCAAGAGCTTCGACCTCAGTGTGGCCGCGGCCGGGAACACCGACGTCGTCCGCTCCAAGATGCGCACCATGGAGCACCTCGGGCTCAAGGCCCAGATCGAGGACATCCTGATCACCCTGTCCGACCAGTACCACCTGATCCGGCTGCTCAGCGGCCGCGGCGGCAACGGACTGTTCCTGTACCTGGTCCTGGACGGCAAGCGGGCCAACCTCGCGATGGCCCGCCACCAGCTGAAGAAGATCGAGGAGGAGCTGGAGGTCTGACGGGCCTCAGACCAGTGCGGCGGCGCGGCGCCGGGCCCCACCCGGGGCCGCGTCGCCCGCCGCGATGCCCGTGCCGCGGTACGCCTTGACCGCCTTGCCGGCCGGGCGTCCGCCGCGCGCGTCGAGCCAGTCCACCCGCACCCACAGCAGCGCGTCCCCGGCGCGCTCGCGCCGCCCGAGCCAGGCGGCCTTCAGCCACAGGCCCACCCCCGTCCCGGCGAGCAGCAGCCCACCCGCGACGGGCACCGCGAAGTTGGCGCCGAGCGCCACCAGCCAGACCAGCAGCAGCCACCAGCGATGTCCGTGCCGCCAGTTCCGTACGGTCACGCCCCGGTCCTGGAGCACGTCGTGCCTCCCGGCCCGGGCGGCACCGCGGGCCAGGGCGGTGTAGCGCCTGCGGCGGCGGTACGACACGACGGCGGCGCCGATGAGGAACAGCGCCGCCCCGGCCATGACCCCGATCCGGCGTCCGGTCACCCCCGGCACCAGCAGCCCGACACCCGCCGCGAACACCCCGGCCCACCACAGCGGCGCGGCCCCGGCGCGCACGACGACGGCCACCCGAGCCAGCCCCTGAGCCCTGCGATCCCCGCGTGCCACGTTCCGCCTCCTCGTCCTACCGGCACAGTCCTGTCGGCCGGGCAGGTTAGCGGCCGAACGTGAGACGAGTCTGAAAAAACGCGAGCCGCGGGGGCGTGCGCCGGAAAGCCGTGCGCCATCAGCCCGGGAGACGTGCGCGGCTACTCCACGAACAGCCCCCGCGCCGCCGCCTTCGCGTCGAACTCCTCCAGGCGGGCCTGCGCCTCCGGCAGGTCGTCGCACATCGCCTCCAGCAGCACCCGCCCGAGCAGCATCGGCGCGCACGCCGTGTCGAAGGCGAGCCCGGTGCCGACGGCGGCGGGCAGCAGCAGGTCGGACACCTTGGCGACCGGCGCGAAGGCGGAGTCGGCGACGGTGACGACGGTCAGCCCGGCCTCCTTGGCGTAGCCGAGCGCGTCGAGGACCTCGCGGGGATGGCGGGGCAGCGCGAAGCACAGCAGCGCCGAGGCGCCGGCGCGGACGGCGGCGTCGATCCGGTCGTGGATCATCGTGCCGCCCTCGTGCAGCAGCCGTACGTCCGGATGGACCTTGGCGGCGAAGTAGGCGAAGCCGTACGCCTGCGAGGCCGCCGCCCGCAGCCCCAGCACCGGCAGCGGCCGGGAGGCGGCCAGCACCCGGCCCGCCCGCTGCACGGGCCGCGGGTCGGCGAGCACCTCCGCGAGGTGCCGGAGGTTGGCGATCTCGGCCTCCACGGCCTGCTGGTACTCGTTGTACGACGCCGCGTCCGCCGGCGGCTGCTGTTCGGCGGGCGCGACCTCGCGCAGGTGGCGCCGCAGGGCGGGGTAGCCGTCGAAGCCGAGGGCGACCGCGAAGCGGGTCACGGACGGCTGACTGACCCCGGCGAGCTCGGCCAGCTCGACGCTGGACAGGAACGGCACGTCGGCGGCGCGCCGCACCATGCTGTGCGCGATGCGCCGCTGGGTCGGCGTCAGCCGGTGCCCCTCGAAGAGCGCCTGGAGCCGTGCCGCGGGAGTGTCCTTCACACCCATGTCGCTCATGCCTCGCTCCCCCTCCAGATGTCCGTGAACCGGTCGAGCAGTGCGGCCGCCACCGTCACGTCGTGCGTGAGCGGCCGGTCGGCCTGGTCCTCGTCGAGCGCCGAGAACGCCAGCTCCAGCGCCCGCCCCACCGGCAGCTCCGGGTCGGGGCCGAGGTCGCGCTGACGCAACGCCCGTACGGCGGCGACGAGTTCGCAGCCGACGACGAGCCGGAACGCACCGCACGCCCGCAGGGTCTGCCGGGCGGCGAGCGAGGCGAAGCTGGCCTGTTCCTCGACGCCCCGGGAGAGTACAGCGTGACCGAGCGAGGCGGGGGCGGAGAAGGCCCGCAGATCGCCGAGCGCGGCACCGGCGGCGTACTCCAGGATCATCACGCCGGAGGAGGCGGGCTCTTGGTCGGCGAGGAAGGGGCGCAGGCGGGTGTACGCGGGCTCGTTGAGGGTGGACAGGCGGGAGGTCGACAGCCGCGCCACCTGGGTCAGGGCCAGTCTGAAGTGGTCCAGGGCGAGGGCGAGTTGGGCCTGGTAGAAGCCGCCGTGGTGATAGGCGGCCATGTCCTCGGGGGAGATCAGGGGGTTCTCGGCGGCGGCGTTGATCTCGACGTCCAGGACCTGCTCCAGGGCGTCGGCGGCATCGTGCGCCGGGCCGTGGATCTGCGGCAGGCAGCGGAAGCCGTACGGGTCCTGGATACGGCCGAGCGGAGGCGTGGGCCGGTCCGCGGCGCCGATCAACTCCCGCATCGCGCGGGCGACTTCACCACTTCCCCGGTGCGGCCGGGCGGCGTGCACGGGGGCGGCGTACGCCTCGTGCGAACCGTCCACCGCGAGCAGCGACAGCGCGCCGACCACCTGGGTGGCCTCAAGCAGCCCGCGCAGTTCGTGCAGGGCGAGCGCGGACTGGCCGAGGGCGAGGGCGTTGCTGCTGATGAAGGCGAGGGCGTCGTTGTTGTCGAGGGGCTGCGGCTCGGGCCCCGCGCCCTTCCAGGGGTGCTCCCCGGCCAGTGCGAGCCCGGCCTGCGCGAGCGCCGCGATGTCCCCGGTCCCGACCGACCCGAACTCGTGGACGACCGGGTACGCCCCGCCCTCCAGGGCCTCGCACAGCGCGGTGACCACCGTGGGCCGCAGCCCGGCCCCGCCCGCCAGCAGCTGATTGGCCCGTACGGCGAGCATGGCGCGCACCTGCCGGGCGGGCAGTTCCTCCCCGATCGCACCGGCGTGGCTGCGCAGCAGCCTCAGGCCGTGCTCGGCGGCGGCCTCGGTGGGGACGGGCTCGTTGCGGTTGGCGCCGACGCCGGTCGAGCGGCCGTAGACGCGTCCGGTCGCGGCGATCCGGCGGGCGGCGTCCCAGGACTCCGCCACCCGCTTCATCGCCTCGGTGCCGGGCACCGGCCGCGCGGTGCCGTCGGCCAGGCGCACGACGTCCGCGACGCCGAGCGCGACGCCGTCGAGGACCACCAGGCCCGTGTGCATCACGCCGTACTCCCTCACCGACCGCGGCCTATTCAGAGTCTAAGCGCCCTGTATGGCCTTATGCAGGCACAAGGTTCCCGATCAGGCGCCGGTATGGCAAGGGCGATGATCCGACGACGGATCAGCCAGGTGCCACCAAACGGGCACTCGGGGTGACAGACCGCACACATAAGGTGAAAAAGGTGCGCTAAAGGCTCGCCGCGCGATCAGCACAGCACGATGATCCCCTGAGGATGCGTCATGACCTCGAACCGAAGGGCCTTCCTGACGGCCACCACCATCGGCGCGCCGGCCACCGTCCCCGCGGCGGCGGCCTCCGCCGTCCCCGACCCGCCATCCGAGCCGACCCGGCCTTCCGCCGGGCCCAGATGGCGGCCGCCCGCTTCGACCTCGGCACCGGGCTCGTCTCCGTACTGCCCTGAGGCTGCCGCCGCCCCGATGTCCCGAATCCCAACACGGGGGCTATCCCCAGTGCGGCCGCCGCCCCGGCTCCCTAGCGTGGACCGTATGACGGGAATGGACGCGCGGGACGCCGACCTGAAGAAAGAACTCGACGCCACCCTGCAGGCCCGCAGGGAACTGGGCGAGGAGTACGAGTCCGCGCTGGTCGACTCCTTCCTGGAGAAGGTCGACCAGCGCATCGACGGCGCGGTGGAGCGCCGGGTGCGCCGGCAGATGGCCGAGCAGCAGATGGTGGTGGCCCGGGGCTCCCGGTCGCCGAAGTCCACGGACTCCTGGGGGGAGCGCTTCGGGTTCGGCATCGTCTCGCTGGTCCTGGCGATCCCGCTGTCCGCGATCGGCGGCGGCATCGCCCACCTCCCGGGCCTGCTGGCCGCCTGGGCCGGCATCGTCGGCGTCAACGCCTTCCAGGCCGTGCGCACCAACCCCGAGCTGTTCCGGGGCCGACGGCACCGCGCCTCCGGTCAGGACAGCGAGTGGGAGGACTGACCGGCCCGGTCACGCCTGGCGGGTCGGCAGCACCATGATCTGACGCAGGTTGACGTGCCGGGGACGGCCGGCGGCGTAGGCCACGACGTCGGCGACCTCCGCCGCGGACAGCGTGCCCAACGCGTCGACCATGCCGTCGATCTGCTCCCGCAGCCCCTCGCTGTCGATGTGCGAGGCCAGCTCGGTCCGCGTCAGCCCGGGCTCCACGTTGGTGACCCGCACGTCCCGCGGCCCGAACTCGCTCCGCAGAGACTGGGAGAGGTAGGTCAGCGCGGCCTTGGTCGCCCCGTAGACCGCGTAGTTGGGGAACGTGAGGTGCGCGCCGATGGACGAGATGTTGACCAGGTCCGCGGTCCGCCCCTCGGCGGCCGTGCCCACCAGGTCCGCGGTGAAGGCCCGGATCATCCGCAGCACCCCGGTGACATTGGTGTCGATCATCCGCTGCCACTCGTCGCTGCGCCCGTCGTCGACGGGATTCGGCAGCATCACGCCCGCCGCGTTCACCACCAGGTCGACGGCCCCGTAGGCGGCGTGAATCCGCTCCACGGCCGCGGCCACCGAGCCGTCGTCGGTCACATCGGCGACCACGGCGAGCGCCTGCCCGCCGTCGGCCCGGATCTTCTCGACGACGGCGTCCAACCGGTCCCGGCGCCGCGCCAGCACCGCCACCTGTGCGCCCTGAGCGGCCAGGAGGACGGCGACGGCCTCACCGATCCCGCTCGCGGCGCCGGTGACGACGGCAGTACGGCCGGCCAGGTTCTCGTACGACATTGCGGTGCTCCTCGGTCTCGGAAGTCCGCCAGGCTGCTCCCCGGCGGCACCGACCACCCTGCGCGGCCCGGCCGCCCGTACCCAGGGATGCGCTTTTCCTGGGTCTGGCAGTACCAGGTTCCGACCCGCCCCCTCCCCTACGATCGAACCCATGGACGGGGATCTCGGAGACTTCCTGCGCTCGCGCCGTGCCCGCATCCGGCCCGAGGAGGTGGGACTGCCCTCGCACGGGCGGCGCCGCGTACCGGGCCTGCGCCGCGAGGAGGTGGCCCAGCTCGCGGGAGTCAGCGTCGACTACTACATCCGTCTGGAACAGGGCCGTGGCGCAAGCGTGTCGGACGCGGTGCTGGACGCCGTGGCGCGCGTCCTGCGGCTGGACGAGACGGAGCACGCCTATCTGCGCGCGGTGGCCCGGCCCGGCAGGAAGACCGCCCGCCGCCCCGCCGCGCCACGCATCCGCCCCGGCGTCCAGCTGCTGCTGGACAGCATGGAACGCGCCCCGGCGTTCGTGCTCGGCCCCGCCATGGACGTCCTGGCCTGGAACGCCCTCGCCGACGCCGTGAGCGGCTTCAGCCGGATGCCCGCCGCCCGGCGCAACGTCGTCCGGCAGCTGTTCCTGGAGCCCGAGGGCCGCGACCTCTACCCCGACTTCGCCGCGGTCGCCGCCCAGACCGTCGCCCATCTGCGGCTGAACGCGGGCGCCCGCCCCGACGCCCCCGGCCTGCGCGACCTCGTCGGCGAACTCTCCCTCAAGAGCGAGGACTTCCGCCGCCTGTGGGCCGACCACCAGGTCAAGGCCTGCATGTACGGCGTGAAGCGCGTCCGGCACCCGGTGGCGGGCCTGCTGACCTTCCCGTACGAGTCGCTCACCCTCCCGGAGACCCCGGACCGCACCCTCGTCGTCTACACACCGGAGCCCGGTTCGGAGACGGCGGAGCGACTCGCGCTGCTGGGAAGCTGGGAGTCCGCTCCCGCCCGCTGAGATCCCGCAAAGAGATATGTCGCGGGGACCGCCGCACCCCCGTTACCGGGGGGCGGGACGACGGCGGTCCCCGCGAGGGACGTCGACCGGGTCAGGGCCAGGTCTCACGTCCGGCGTCCATGGAGGTCCGGGAGCCGCTCCGGAGGTCCTTGGACGTTCGGCGCCGGCCGGGGCGGGGAGCCGCTCCCGCCCTGCCGACACCCACTAATGTGCCGGACCCGTGTTAAGCGAGTGCTGCGCGGACGTGACACGCTCGTACCACTTCCGCGAAGTCCACCGCCGCGACGACGCAACACAAGTTCGCCGCCCGCCCCGCCGGTTCACCGGACGTTCACCGCTGCTTCCCGCCCTTGGCCAGGAAAGCCAACAGGTCCTGACGGCTGATGACACCGGTCGGCTTGCCCTCGACGAGGACGATCGCGGCGTCCGCCGAGCCCAGCACCGACATCAGGTCGCCGACCGGTTCGCCGGAGCCGACCTGCGGGAGCGGCGCCGACATGTGCTTCTCCAGCGGGTCCTCCAGGGAGGCCCGCTTGGTGAACAGGGCGTCGAGCAGCTCGCGTTCGACGACCGAGCCGACGACCTCCGCGGCCATCACGTCGGGGTGTCCGGCGCCCGGCTTCACGATCGGCATCTGCGAGACGCCGTACTCCCGCAGCACCTCGATGGCCTGACCGACCGTCTCGTCGGGGTGCATGTGGACGAGGGACGGGATGGCGCCGTGCTCCTTGTCGTCGAGGACGTCACCGACGCGGGCGGACGGGCCCTCGTCCTCCAGGAAGCCGTAGTCCGCCATCCACTCGTCGTTGAAGATCTTCGAGAGGTACCCGCGACCGCTGTCCGGCAGCAGGACGACGACCACGTCGTCCGGGCCCAGGCGCTCCGCGACCCGCAGGGCCGCCACGACCGCCATGCCGCAGGAGCCGCCGACCAGGAGGCCCTCCTCCTTGGCGAGGCGGCGGGTCATCTGGAAGGAGTCCTTGTCGGAGACGGCGACGATCTCGTCGGCGACGGTCCGGTCGTAGGCGGTCGGCCAGAAGTCCTCACCGACACCCTCGACGAGGTAGGGGCGCCCCGAGCCGCCGGAGTAGACCGAGCCCTCCGGGTCGGCGCCGATGACCTTGACCTTGCCGTCGCTGACGTCCTTCAGATAGCGGCCGGTGCCGGAGATGGTGCCGCCGGTGCCGACGCCCGCCACGAAGTGGGTGATCTTCCCCTCCGTCTGCTCCCACAGCTCGGGGCCGGTGGAGTGGTAGTGGGAGAGCGGGTTGTTGGGGTTGGAGTACTGGTCGGGCTTCCACGCGCCCGGGGTCTCGCGGACGAGGCGGTCGGAGACGTTGTAGTACGAGTCCGGGTGCTCGGGGTCGACGGCGGTCGGGCAGACGACCACCTCGGCGCCGTACGCGCGCAGCACGTTGATCTTGTCGGTGCTCACCTTGTCGGGGCACACGAAGATGCACTTGTACCCCTTCTGCTGGGCCACGATGGCCAGCCCGACGCCGGTGTTGCCGCTGGTCGGCTCGACGATCGTGCCCCCGGGCTTGAGCGCGCCGCTCTCCTCCGCCGCCTCGATCATGCGCAGCGCGATGCGGTCCTTCACGGACCCGCCGGGGTTGAAGTACTCCACCTTCGCCAGGACGGTCGCCTGGATGCCCTGGGTGACGTTGTTGAGCCTCACGAGCGGGGTGTTGCCGACGAGGCTGATCATCGAGTCGTGGAATTGCACCGTTGTCTCCGGATGCTGCAAAAGATGTGGTCGTAGTGGTTCCGCCAGCCTACGGCCCCGTGGCGGTTGTTCACTCCTCGTTGCGATTGGACGACGGTCCGTACGGGGCAAGGAGTGGATGTACGGCAACGAGGAGGTGGCGGCGGCGCATGACGAGCATGTCGAGGGCGAGGGTGGCCCGGCGGATCGCGGCGGGCGCGGCGTACGGCGGCGGCGGTATCGGGCTCGTCGGCGCGGCGGCCGTGGGCCTGCTGCTGGCCGAGGTGCAGCTGGCCAAGCGGCAGGTGGGCAACGGCAACGGCGCGTCGCCGCACGTCCCCAACGCGCAAGGTCTGTACGGCCTGTCCTATTCCACTCCCGGTGAACCACCCTTGCGGCTGACGATGCTGGGCGACTCCACGGCGGCCGGTCAGGGCGTGCACCGCTCGGGGCAGACCCCGGGGGCGCTGCTGGCGTCGGGACTGGCGGCGGTGGCCGAGCGTCCGGTGGATCTGCGCAACGTGGCACTGCCGGGCGCCCGCTCGGACGACCTGGACCGTCAGGTGGCGCTCGTTCTCGCGGACCCCGGCCGGCTGCCGGACATCTGCGTGATCATGATCGGCGCGAACGACGTCACCCACCGCATGCCGCCGACCCGTTCGGTGCGTCATCTGTCCACGGCGGTACGGCGGCTGCGCACGGCCGGCGCGGAGGTGGTGGTCGGCACCTGCCCCGACCTCGGCACGGTCGAGCAGGTGCAGCAGCCGTTGCGCTGGCTGGCCCGACGGGCCTCCCGTCAGCTGGCGGCCGCCCAGACGATCGGAGTCGTCGAACAGGGCGGCCGCACCGTGTCGCTGGGCGACCTGCTGGGCCCGGAGTTCGCGGCGAATCCGCGGGAGCTGTTCGGGCCGGACAACTACCACCCGTCGGCGGAGGGGTACGCGACGGCGGCGATGGCCGTCCTGCCGACGGTGTGCGCGGCGCTGGGGCTGTGGCCGGCGGAGGAAGAGCGTCCGGACGTCAGCCGCCGCGAGGGCTTCCTGCCGGTGGCGCGGGCCGCGGCGGAGGCCGTGGCGGAGCCGGGCACCGAGGTCACGGCGGCCATGCCGACGGGGCCGAAGGGGCCGTGGGCGCTGCTGAAGAGGAGGCGGCGGCGCCGGGTGCCCGAGCCGGAGCCGACGCCTGTGACGCGGTCGGTCGAGACATGAGCCCGTCGCTTCTCCCGCCCAGCAAAAAAGCAAGCGCTTAGAAAACTGCGGCCAGGGTCACACCGCGACACCCGTGACCTCGCCCATACGTACGGGTAACTTCCCAACCAGCCCTGCCCGGAAGAACCCCGTACCGCCAATGGAGCCGTGATGCCCGAAGCAGTGATCGTCTCGACCGCCCGCTCCCCCATCGGCCGCGCTTTCAAGGGCTCCCTCAAGGACCTGCGCCCGGACGACCTCACCGCCACGATCATCCAGGCCGCCCTGGCGAAGGTCCCCGAGCTGGACCCGCGGGACATCGACGACCTGATGCTCGGCTGCGGTCTGCCCGGCGGCGAGCAGGGCAACAACCTCGGTCGCATCGTCGCCGTGCAGATGGGCATGGACCACCTGCCCGGCTGCACGATCACCCGGTACTGCTCCTCCTCGCTCCAGACCAGCCGCATGGCCCTGCACGCCATCAAGGCCGGCGAGGGCGACGTCTTCATCTCGGCCGGCGTCGAGATGGTCTCCCGCTTCACCAAGGGCAACTCCGACAGCCTCCCGGACACGCACAACCCGCTGTTCGCCGAGGCCGAGGCCCGTACCGCCGCGGTCGCCGCGCAGGAGGGCACCACCTGGCACGACCCGCGTGAGGACGGCCTCGTTCCCGACGCCTACATCGCGATGGGCCAGACCGCGGAGAACCTCGCCCGCTGGAAGGGCGTCACCCGCCAGGACATGGACGAGTTCGGCGTCCGCTCGCAGAACCTCGCCGAGGAAGCCATCAAGAACGGCTTCTGGGAGCGCGAGATCACCCCGGTCACGCTGCCCGACGGCACGGTCGTCAGCAAGGACGACGGTCCGCGCGCCGGCGTCACCATGGAGGCCGTCGGCGGTCTGAAGCCGGTGTTCCGCCCGGACGGGCTGGTCACGGCCGGCAACTGCTGCCCGCTGAACGACGGTGCCGCCGCGGTCGTCATCATGAGCGACACCAAGGCCCGCGAGCTGGGCCTGACCCCGCTCGCCCGCATCGTGTCCACCGGCGTCTCGGGCCTGTCCCCCGAGATCATGGGCCTCGGCCCGGTGGAGGCGTCCCAGCAGGCCCTCAAGCGGGCCGGGCTGACCATCGACGACATCGACCTGGTCGAGATCAACGAGGCGTTCGCCGCCCAGGTGATCCCCTCCTACCGCGACCTGAACATCCCGCTGGAGAAGCTGAACGTGAACGGCGGCGCCATCGCCGTCGGCCACCCCTTCGGCATGACCGGCGCCCGCATCACCGGCACGCTGATCAACTCCCTGCAGTTCCACGACAAGCAGTTCGGCCTGGAGACGATGTGCGTCGGCGGCGGCCAGGGCATGGCGATGGTCATCGAGCGCCTGAGCTAGCCGAGTTGGCGCCTCTTTCGGCGCAACGCCGAAAGTAGTCGCCCGCACACCCGCCGTGAGGCCATGGCCCAGAACCCTTGAACCACCAGGGTTCTGGGCCGTTTTGTGATCCAATCTCCCCCAGGATGTGACCTATCTCCCTTCGCGCAGGGATTTACGCAGGTCAGAACCGTTCTCACACTAAACCCCGGGCCCAAAGTCCTGTCCGTTTCGTGACGTTACGCACTGACAGCGGGATAGTCCGCCCTTCAAGCTGATGTAGGAAGTCGGGGGTCGACTTTGAACCGGGAGTACGTCAGTGAGCGCCATGCCGATCGCATTGCTGGTCACCACGGCCGCCACGGGCGCCGTGGGCGTCGCCGTCCTGCGCACCCTCTTGCAGCTGCGTCGACAGGTGGCTGCCCTGCACACCCAGCTCGCCGAGACGAGTGCGGCAGCCGCCGCGCACGGCTTCGTGCCCGCCGCCCGTCTCGCCGGTGAGGCCGACGAGATACGCGCCGCGGTGGCCGAGGCCCTCGCGGAGGAGCGGGAGCGGGAGCTGGCCGAGGCACGCGCCTTCTGGGCCGCCCAGGAGGCCCGGGACGCCGACGCCCCCACCCTCCTCGGGCTGACCGACAGCGAGCTGTTCCTGCCCCGGCAGAGCGACTTCGCGGGCCTGGAGCACCTGGAGCCGGTCGCCGAGCCTGCCCCGGACGCCGACGAGTTCGCCGCCGACTCCCCCGAGCTGGCCGCGGCCCGCCGCCGGCACCCCTCGCACCCGGACTTCGTGCCGGTCCAGTCACCGGTCGTGAACGACCATGAGCGCACGGTGGCCACGCTGGAGGAACTCGCCGCGTCCCGCACGGAACTGGCCGACGTCCGCCCCGGCCCGCTGGGCACCCTCGACGTCTACGTCTTCGCCGACGGCACCACCCTGTGCATGACGCCGGGCCACAAGGAGACGGCGGAGCGCCTCTCGGCGGCCCTGACGGCGGGCGAGACGCCGATACTGCTGGGCGGCTCGGGCATCTCGGGCGCGTACACGCTGACGTTCGCCTGCGGCGCGGAGAACGTCTACATCCTGGCGGACCGGGTCATAGCGAGCCTGTAGCTCACACGCCCGCGCGGCGCTGCGCCTCCGCCACCAGCCCTACGGCTTCCTCGATCTGGCCCTCGTCCGTGAGGACGAGGGCCAAGTCGTGCACGGCGACGGTGATTTGGTCCGCGGCGGCGAACATCCCCGCGTCCGGCATCTCCCGAGGCTCCCTGGACGGATCTTCGAGCAGCTGCGCCCGACGGGCGAACTCCCTGGCCAGCCCCAGCGCTTCCGCCGCCGCTCCCCTTTGCAGCCGGCTCTGCGGAGCGGCCCGCAAACGGTCGGCGAAGTGATCCACAGCCTGCGTCAGACGCGTCGTATCAGCCACGGCGCAACCGTACGCGCCGCACCGGGACTGTTGCCAACACGCGAACGCTCAGGCACGGTGACCTGAAGGACCGGCTTACATCCCCTTTGCGTCCGGAGGCGCCGATGTCCCACGTCCTCTCCGAGGAGACCCACCGCAACATGCTCGCCCGCATCCCCCACTGCACCGGTCGTGAAGTCTCCGACTGGCTCCGCACCGTCGAAGAAGGCCCGGCTCTCTTCCGCTTCGAGGAAAAGGTCAGCTGGCTCCGCCACGAACACAACCTCGCGTACGGCCACGCGAAGGCGATCGTCCACGAGTACGACCTGAGGAGGGCCGCGCGCAAGTTCCTCTAGGGCCTGTCCGGCGGATCAGGTCGCAGGAAAGCGGCGGCGCCTTGTCAGCGCAGGTGAGCGGGGCCTGGCGCGTCGAACTGCAAGGCGGAGAAGGGCGGCGACGCGGAGCGTCGGCAACCGACGACAACGCCGCAGACCGGCGTGCCAGGCCCCGCGTCTGCGGCATGATCCGCTGCACAGGCCCTGGACGCGCACGCACACACCCAAGACGCCGAAGGGCCCCGGGACGGATGCCCGGGGCCCTTCTGTACGACCGTGGGTGATCAGTCGCTGTTGAGGATCGAGATGAGCCTCAGGAACTCCATGTAGATCCAGACCAGCGTCAGCGTCAGGCCGAACGCCGCCAGCCAGGCCTCCTCCTTCGGCGCGCCGTAGGCGATGCCGTCCTCGACCTGCTTGAAGTCGAGGGCCAGGAAGCAGGCGCCGAGCAGGACGCCGATGATGCCGAACACGATGCCGAGGCCGCCGCTGCGGAAGCCGAGGCCGTCACCGCCGCCGAAGACGGCGAACAGCAGGTTCACGGCCATCAGCAGGACGAAGCCGAGCGCGGCCGCCATCACGAAGCCGTAGAAGCGGCGGTTGACGCGGATCCAGCCCGCCTTGTAGGCCACGAGGACCGCGGCGAACACCGCGAGGGTGCCGATCACCGCCTGCATGGCCGCACCGCTGGCGATGCGGTTGTCGACGACGCTGGAGACCACACCGAGGAAGACACCCTCGAACGCGGCGTACGACACGATCAGCGCGGGCGAGGCCTTGCGCTTGAAGGACTGGACGAGCGCCAGGACCATGCCGATCAGACCGGCGCCGACGGCGATGCCGTACGACCGGCTGATGTTGGCGTCGTCGACCGGCAGCGCCGCCCAGGCAACCGCGGCCGTGACGATGAGAACGCCGAGGGTCGTGCCGGTGCGCATGACGACGTCGTCCATCGTCATCCGGCCGGTGGTGACCGGGGCCTGCGGCGGCGCGCCGTACTGCAGGTCCTGCTGGGCGTAAGGGTTCTGCGCGTAGGGGTTCTGGCCGTACTGGTTGCCGTCGGTCGGCTGCGCGTACGGGTTGCCACCCTGCGGCTGGGCGTACGGGTTGCCCTGCGTACCCACGGCTGCGCCCCCGGCCTGCGGCTGGGCGTTGAAGCCCGCGTAGCCGTTGTCGCGGCTGAACCCCCGTCGCGAGAAGACCGGGTTGCTGCTCCTCATTTCACTCCTCCATGGCCACCGTGCGTGGCCTTGGCGTCAAGAGTAATGGAAAGGCAAAGGAATGACCCTAGTGCTTGAGGAGGATCTTTCCCTCGCTGTGCTGCGCAACACGCTACGCGGCCCCCTGATTCCCAGCCACGGAGGGGCCGAATCATGACCAACCCGGGACATGGCCGGAATCCGCCGGAGATCACTTCCTTACGCCGGCCCGACGCCGCTCAGTCCAGCGGGAACCCCGTGTAGCCCTCGGCGAGGTCGGCCTCGGCGGCCGGGGACCCGGCGATCCGTGCCAGCCGCGCGACCTGGAGCCGGTCCTCGAAGGGAGTCGCGTCGGGCGCCCGGTGCAGGAGGCTCGTCATGTCGTAGGAGAACCGCTCGGCCTGCCACACCCGGCGCAGACAGGTCTCCGAGTAGGCGTCGAGCAGCGCGGCCGACCCGGTCTCCCGCTGGTGCGTCAGTGCCCGCGCGAAGGTGACGACGTCCCCGACGGCGAGGTTCAGCCCCTTCGCCCCGGTCGGCGGGACGATGTGGGCGGCGTCCCCGGCGAGGAAGAGCCGGCCGTGCCGCATGGGCTCGTGGACGTAGGACCGCATGGGCGTGACGGACTTCTGGGTGATGGGGCCGCGGTCGAGCGTCCAGTCGTCGTCGGTCTCGAAGCGGCGCTCCAGCTCGTCCCAGATCTCCTCGTCGGCCCAGGCGTCGGCGTCGGTGCCCTCGGGGACCTGGAGGTAGAGCCGGGAGACGGTCGGGGAGCGCATGGACAGCAGCGCGAAGCCGCGGTCGTGGCGGGCGTAGACGAGTTCGTCGTGGGAGGGCGGGACGTCGGCGAGGATGCCGAGCCAGGCGAAGGGGTACGACCGCTCGAAGACGCGGGTGAGTTCCTCGGGGACCGCCTTGCGGGCCACCCCCCAGAATCCGTCGCACCCCACGACGTAGTCGCACTCCAGCACGTCCTCGCGGCCCTCGTGCCGGAAGCGGACGACCGGGGTGTCGGTGTCGGCCCCCGCCACGGCCAGCGCCTCCGCCTCGAACAGCAGCGGACCGCCCTCCTTCAGCTGGAGGGCGATGAGGTCCTTGCAGACCTCGGTCTGCGCGTACACCATCACGGACCGGCCGCCGGTGAGGGCGGGGAAGTCGACGCGGTGCCGTCTGCGCTCGTACCGGAGCTCGATCCCGTCGTGCCGCAGCCCCTCGCGGTCCATGCGCTCCCCGGCCCCGGCCGCGCGCAGTACGTCGACGGTGCCCTGCTCCAGGATTCCGGCGCGCTGGCGCTGCTCGACGTAGGCGCGGTCACGGGCCTCCAGGACGACCGATCCGATGCCCGCGTTGTGGAGCAGCCGGGCGAGGAGGAGTCCGGCGGGGCCGGCTCCGATGATGCCGACGGTGGTGCGCATCGACGGACCTCTCTGTTCGCGTGGGTGGGACGCTCTGTTTGTTCGTACAGTGAAATTTCCTTCACCACTGTTGGTCGAGTCTGCGACGGCCCGCGGCGGCTGTCAACGGTCGGGGCGCCGCGGGGATCAGGAGCGCGAGGGGCGCCGCTTCGCGGGCCCGGACGCCGGCGTGAAGAGTTGAACGGAGCGTGCCGCCGCAAGCGGCATCCAGCCGCCGGTTCTACGGAAATGGGCGAGAGAGGTCGGAAGTGCCCGGAACCGGACTTGAACCTGACCCGGGACCCCTTCTGACCTGGTGCGATGCCCTGACCTCGCGTGACACCCCCCGATCTGCACGCATCGGCCCGCATTCCCCCGTCACGGCCCGTAGTCGGTGCGCCAGTGGCGCACGCTTTGGCGCACCACCTCCCAGCCTGCGCTGACGCCCATCTGGGCACGTCTTGCCCTCGTCCGAACGTCACCGTCTGCCATGGCCGGATCGCTTCGGTTCCCCGCTCTCGCAGAGCCATGACCTCGCGCGCCTGAGCGACCAACAGACGGCTTTGACGCGCTTCTTACGCTCCGCGCTCTGGCGGTTCGTGGCAGTTTTCTGCTCAGCTGCATCTGATCCGCACGAGTGACTCGTATAAGACGGTGGACCCGGCACGTTCTCTGCCGGGTCCACCTAGCGAGTCCGGCATCCTGCCGCGGAGCAAGGGGTGCCGGACTCGCGTCACGACTCTGGGCGCCTGCTTATGCGGAGCAAGGGCCAGAGCCGCTACGCCACCCCCTTTCGGGAGCAGCGAGTTCCAGACGAACACGAGCGGTTCTCTGCGGCAACCATCTTGCATTGAAATGTGAGGGCTGCGTGGTGGATTGTGCGCCACGCTGTTGAGTACCGCGCACAACCGCGCTTACGTATTCGGACGTTCGTGCTTCTACGCCTCCGTCTGGATCACATATCCGAGAGACGCCAGTCCCTCTCTCGAACAGAGCCTGTCGGACGCGCCGCCGACTTCCGTCTGGAGGAGCTGGTAGGCGGCGCCGTGCTGGTGCCCCCAGTGCATGGCGGCCCGCCACAGCGTCCGGCCGTAGCCTCGCCCGCGGTAGTGCGGCAGGACTCCGAAGTACTGCGGCAGCAGCCGCGCCCGGCCGGCAGCGTCGCCCATCGTCTCCATCGGCCCGATGGCTCCCGCGACGGTGTCCCCGTCCAGGATGGTGAGGACCGGGCCGACCGTGCCAGCCTGCATCTGCTCGTAGAGGAACGCGAAGCCGTCGCCTGCCATCAGCTCGGCGAAGACCGCGAACCGCTCGGGCTCGGGCAGCTCCTTGTAGTCGAGCACCGGAGTGTCCGCGGCCGGTCCGGGGCCGTCGGTGAAGTCCTTGAACTGGACGCGCGTCCCGCCCGTCGCGTGCGCGTCGGGCTGGTCGGCGCTTAGGAAGTGCACGATGCGCGCCTTCCTCGCTCCGTGCGCCGCGACGAGCTTGCGCGCCAGGTCGGCACCGCGCGACGGGCTGTCCATGGCCGTCCCGTACACGTAGACCTTGACCACGCCCCCGGCGCGCTCGGCGAGCGTAGGGATCAGTGTCAGGCCAGGCCTGTGCTCGATGGCGTCGGCCAGGACGCGTTCGGTCTTGGTGTCGAACCATCGCTGGTCTTTGTCCCAGGGCAGGAAGCGGCCGGTGCCGGCGTTCTCGACGACTGCCTCGAAGAGGCCGTGCACCGGGTCGTCCTTGCGGACGGGGCCGAGGGTGGGCACGTACGGCACGGTCATCACGGGCTCAAGCCAGTCCCTGTGAAAGCGCATACCCCGCACGCTACCCATCTCCCGCACGCACCGCAGGCCCCCGGCGAAGCACGTCGGGGGCCTGCTGCATCACCTTGCCGGTCGAGCGCCGATCACCCTAGTGCGGGTTGTCGTCGCCCGCCTCACACGAGCACTTCGCGCCCTCCGCGATCTCGTCGAGGTTGCGGATCGACTGGATCGTGGTGACCGGCTCGACCTCACCGAGGACCGGCCTGGTGAAGTACCGGCGGTCGTCGGGCTGGCGGGGCGGCCCGTCGTCGGCCAGCGGGCGCCGCGGTGAGAATTCGACCGTCACAGCTGTCATGTTCAACCTGCCTTCGTTGATCCGTGCTGGCAGTAGCTCGCCAGCGGGGCCTTCGCCGCCTGGAAGTGCTTAGCCAGGGGCCTGCAGACGGTGCAGGAACCGGACAGCGTGCAGCCTGAGCAGCCGCCGGTGCGAAGCATGAGGCGGTCCGCGATCTCTCCCAGCCGGGCGAGGCCCTGGATGCCCTCGTGGGGCAGGCTGATCTGGTCGTCGCGGCCGATCTTGCAGATGGACACCAGGCCGTGCGGGTCCATGTGGAAGAAGATGTGTCCGGCGTTGCAGCCGGTGAAAGGCTTCCGTGCCCGCAGGTGCTCCTCGGACTGCGCGGTCAGGACCTCGCCGCCGCCGTAGATCGTCGGCGTGATGTTCGTGTAGACGACGTGCTCCACGCCCCACGACTCGCACAGCGCGACCATGGCGTCCCGCTCGTGCGCGTTGTCGTCGGTGACGATCACGCTCATGCGCAGCGGCAGCCTCGCGTGGCGGGCGGCGTTCATCCCCTGCACGAACTGGTCCCACGCGCCCTCGCGCTGCGTCAGCTCGTCGTAGCTGGCCTTCGTCGCACCGTACATCGACACCGTGACCCGGTACGGCGGGCACTCACGGAAGAGGCGGAGCAGGTTCTCCCGCCACAGCAGCGAGCCGTTCGTCGAGATCGTGATCATCATGCCGAGCTCGAACGCGTACCGGTACGCGCGCATGAAGTCCTTGTCGACGGTGGGCTCGCCGCCGGTGATCTGGAGCCACAGCACGCCGGCCTCGGCCATGACGTCCAGACAGCGCTTCTTGTCCTCCCACGGCATGCCCGAGTTCATCTTGAGCCCGAGGTAGCAGTGCTTGCAGGCGTAGTTGCAGCCGAGGTTGATCTCCCAGCTCGCCTTGCCGTACCCCCAGCTCGACGGCTGGCGCACGAGCGTGGACTCGCCGAGCGGGCCGCCGACGTCGAGGTCATCCCACTGCTCACGGACGGCGTCGACGTACCAGGCCGGGGCCGGCTCGGCGGGGTCGAGGGCGCGCAGCTCCTCGTAGCGAGGCGCGGGGAGGAGGGCGCCGCCTCGGCTCCCCGGCCGCATGAGGACGCGCTGTTCCAGGAACGGACTGACGATGAGGCGGTGCATGCGGGCTCCAAACGGGAGGATTGGGCCGCCCCGGCCGGAGGGAGAGCCATTTCGTCTGCGACCGGGGCGGGGTCTGTGGTGACGGGCGGTGCGTCAGTAGTGCGCGGCCATGCCGGTGAGGACTGCGGCGGCAACGGCGAGGAGTATCAGGACGTAGACGACCTGGGCGCGGGGGCTGCTGAATATCGGCACGTCCGGGTCGGGCATCGGCACCGCATCGGGCGCCTGCAGATCCGCCCAGACCCGCTTGCCCCACGGGAGTGGTTCAGCGCCCCACTGCCGGGAGACGGCTTCCACGAGGGCCAGGCCCCGGCCGTGGATCTCGTCGTCCCCTGCGGCAGTCCGCTTCGGCAGGGTGCGGCTGAAGTCGACGACGGCGACGCGCACCTGGCCGTCGTCGAGGAGGCGGACGGTTACGCGGAAAACCTCACGGCGGGCGTGCAGGACGGCGTTGGAGGCGAGTTCGGAGACGGCCAGCTCGGCGCTGTCGACCAGATCCGGCAGTTTCCAGTCCGTCACCGCGGTGCAGGCGAAGCGGCGCGCGGCGGGCACCGATTCCGGCACGCGCCGGAACACTTCGCTCACCTCCGGCGTGCCGTCCGCGGCTAAGTGGCCATGCAGCAGATGGCGCCGTGTCATCACCTCAGCCACCGGCCTGCCCGTGTGTGGCGTTCATGAATGCCGCACTCCGATCACTCGGGCTGGATTGCGTGAGTCGTCTCCAGCCCGTCGCGACCAGCTCGGCGACCTTGTCGGCGTCGCACAGCTTGCCGGGCTCGTCCATCGGAGATGCCCAGTACGACACGTCCCGTTCGTACTGGGTGAGCCTCACGGCGGGGACCCCGAGGCCGATACCGCGAGGCAGGCTCTCGGCGACAGGCACGCGCCAGTCGTAGGCGACTCCACCCGGGACGAGGGCGTAATAGCGCTCGAGTCCGGCGGTCGCAAACACCGGTCCCCTGTCGAGCGCTTGCAACAGGAAGGGGTCGACGGCGAATGCGTCATCCTCGCCGGCGGCGGCCCTGACGATCGCTCCGGGAATGCGGATAGCGTCGAAAAACGGGCCGCACCGCAAGATCGCCGTTCCCTGCGTCTCCCACTCCTGGCGCGCTTTGGCAGTGTCCGGCGCCGCGAGGAGGAGCCACGCCTCGACGGCGCGGGCGCGTTCAGCGCCCATGATCACCCCAGCCTCGGGCTGGCTCGTCTGCGTGCACTTCACGGTTCCGGCCTCCTTCGCGCTCGCTCACATACGAGCCAACTCCCGTGCAGCCGAGAGCGCCGGAACTGCGACCGGACTTTCGACCGGACTTTTCAGCGGACCGGACTTTCAGGGTTGGAGAAAGGGGCTACGGTCAGTACACGAGTGAATCTGCGGAGGTACGAAGTGGCTGAGCTGACGCCCTTCGAACACGCCTGCATCGCGGCCGGGTTGAAGGAACCAGCGGACTTTTTACGGACATTCGAGGACACAGCTCAGCTCCTCGGCGAGCCCGTTAATGTGACGGACCGGCAGGCCCGGCGATGGCGCCGGGACTACCCTCCCCCGACACCGCGGGCGCGGGCATGGCGAGTACTGCATGCGATGTTCGGCTTCGATCCGATCGAGCTGGGATTCCGCAACCGCCCGCCGGGTGTCACCGTGGGGAGTGCACCGCTCCTCGCACAGGAAGGCCCCGAGAGCGTGAATCGTCGGGCGTTCATGAAGGACACCGTCGGCGTCGCTGCCGCAGCAGGAATTCCCGCCCCAGCGGATAGAACGACAGCGACCGGACCGAAGGGTGCAGTCGGCACCGCCCACGTCATCGAGCTCCGGGAAGGCCTCCGCTCCCTCTACCAACTCGATGACGCCTACGGCGGCGGTGACGTCCGCTCGCTCGCCCGCAAGCACCTCAAGCGGATCGAGCGCATCATCAACACCGCCAGCTACCCTGAAACGATCGGCCGGCAGCTCCAGCTCCTCGCCGGCGAGACCGCCGAGCACTGTGGCTGGCTCTACTACGACGCCGACGAGCAAGGCCGCGCCCGCCGCTACTGGGGAGAGGCCCTCACGACGGCGACCGTCCTCGGCGACGACAACCTCGCCATCATGGTCCTCGCCTCATTGAGCATGCAGGCTAGCTACGAAGGGCGGCCCCGCCAAGGCCTCGACCTCGCCCGAGCAGCCCAGGAACGCGCCCTGCGGTACGGCTCCCCAATGCTGCAATCCCTCCTCGCCTCCCGGGAAGCACGCGCCCTCTCGCTCATGGGCGACACGCATGCAGCAAAGCGGCGGCTCGTCCAGTCCATGAAGCTCGTCGACCAGGGCGAGCGCGGACGGCCCTCGCCTGAGTGGGCCGCGTTCCACGGCCATGCCGAACTCGACTACGCGCAGGGCCTGTACTTCACCGAGGCCGGTCACCACGGCAGGGCCGTGCAGTTCTTGCGGGCCGCCCTCGACCACCAGGACCGCACCTACGGCCGCAACCGGGCCCTGTACCGGCTCACTCTTTCCCGCAGCCTCGTCCAGTCGGGAGAGGCTGACGAAGCCGCGCATCAGGCCGTCGAGAGCCTTGACCACCTGGAGGAAGTGGAATCCGGCCGCGTCACCCGGCGGCTCAGAGAGGTCACTCACCTGCTGCGGGGCGTCGACTCCGCCAGCGCGCAGGAGGCGGCCGACCATCTGACCGAGTACGTCGAGATGAGCGGAGCAGCGTGATGAGCGAGGTGACCTACGAACGCCACGACGCGGAACATGCCGCCCACCAGCTCGACACGTTCCTCCACGCGTACGAGGAGGTCTACGAGGAGCCGCCGTACTGCGAAGGACCGTCCGACGTAGCCGAGTTCATCCAGCACTACCGGGTCCAGGCCCGGCGGCCGGGGATGCGCCTGGTTCTGGCCCGCGAGGGCGGCGACGTCGTCGGCTTCACGTACGGCTACTACCTCTCGCCTGACACCCGCTGGTGGCACAACCTCCAAGACGTCAGACTGCCTGAGGAGTTCACGCGCGAGGACGGCAGGCGTACGTTCGTCATCATCGAACTGGCCGTGCGCAAGCCGTGGCGGCGGCGCGGCATCGCTGCCGAACTGCACGCGCGACTCCTGGAAGGGCTGGAAGCCGAGCGGGTCACCCTGACTGTGCGGCCCGAGCCCGAGGCCGCGCCCGCGCGGTCCGCCTACATCGAGTGGGGTTACCGGAAGGTCGGCGTGTCCCATCCGTGGGACGAGGCACCTCTGTACGACTGCATGCTCCGAGATCTCACAGGCCAGACGGTGTAGACGAAGAACCTCCGCCCCGGATGTCAGTGCTGGGTCGTACGGTGTGGGTATGCCCCTGTTTCGACGGCCTCACGGCCAGAAAGCGCCTGCCCGCGACCAGGTCAACACCCGTATCCGTATCCTGATGGATCAGCCGGAGAGCGCTGAACGCAGCGAGGAGTACCAGAGCCTGCTGCGCACTTGGGCAGAGGCGACGCGCAGCGACGTCGAGCCAGCTGCATGACGAAGCCCCACCCGTGCCGGGCCGGTTCGGGTGGGGCCTCGTGTCCAGGATTCCGCGAGTAGCACGCTCAGCTTGTGGACGTTCCGAACATACCGCCCGAAGCGGACCAGCCGTCGACGACAGGCCGGGCCAGCGCGAAGCTGCGCGGCACCCGCAGCGTCTGTCCGCGCCGCAGCCCTTCGGTGATCCCCTCGGCGACGTCTTTCCCGAACCGCTCCACGGCGAGGAGCGCCTGGCCGTGCGCGCACTCCCGGCACGACACCCGCCCATAGCCGCGCGTGCACACCCGGTGCCCCGCCTCGACGGCGTGCGTGTCGACCGGATGCCAGCACAGCGGGCACAGTCCGGCCGGCTCGTGAGACTCCGTCACCACACCTCACGCTCCGGCGGCTCCTGACCTTCGTGCGCGTCGTCGAAGTGCGCCAGGATCGCCGCCTCCACCCGCTGACGGAACTGGTGGGCGCGCTGCTCTGCCCGCTCGGAGAAGACCCGGCTGATCTCCTCCGGGCCGGCGCTCAGCGGCACGCTGATCGGGTCTACGTCATCCGCGTACATGTCCTCTTCGTGCGCCCAGCCGCAGCCGAGGATGCACGCGAAACGGACGATGCCACTACCCGGGTGAGGCCACAGCGGCGGCACGTCTGGTTCCGGGATGATCGTGCGCTGAGGGATGCGGGCCGCGTCCGCGCGGCGAGCGGCCTCCATCTCGGCGAACAGTTCACGGGTGGACTTCTGCGGCAGGCGGGCCAGCAGGTCGTCAAGGTCGGTGTCGGCGGTCACGGTGTCCTCCGTCTCATGCGGCGGACAGGATGCCACAAACAGGACAGCCCGCCTCATGGAGGCGGGCTGGGTGCCCGGGGTGGGGTTCGAACCCACACTTGACCGCGTTTAAGGCGGCTGCGTCTCCCAATTGCGCCACCCGGGCCGAGGTCAGACGGCGTTCTCCCGAACGCCTCTTCTCGTGCCAACGGGTCTTGCACTGCGCCGAGTTGTAGAGCCGTCTGCGCGGGGCAACCTTACTGCGCCCGCGTGACGGCCCATCACATGCGCCTCCACGAAGCGGCTTTGGCCATGACTCCCCCTGACTATGCGTCTGGCATGTGGAACCAGCCTCTCTTAGACCAGCGTGCCGACGCAGGGGGGATTTCGGTCAACGATCGTGCATAAACGCCCGAAAGGTGGACGCCCGCCCCCGGCGCACGAGGGGCGGGCGTCCGCTCAGCGGCCGGACGATTCGTCCGGCGGGTCCGGCTGGGCCGCAAGGATCGGCGGCTCGGAAGGCGGCTCTTGCGTGCACGGGTCCGGGCACAGGATGGCCAGCCGGTCGTTCGCCTGGTTCACGGCGTCCCGCAGGCTGTCGCCGCCGTTCGGATACACCTCGTGGTAGACCCGGGCCAGACGCTCCTCCATGCCCGCCATCCGCTCAAGGACCCCCGGCCGAGCCGGTACGCCGGGGCGGGGGCCTTCGCCGTACCAGTCGTCGAGGAACTGCGTGGTCCGCTGGAACAGCTGGAGTGCCGCCCGGCCGACTCGCCAGACCGCGGTGCCGACGCCGAGCAGTAGCGATATCGCCCCGCCCCACACCAGCACCCCGTCGACGGCGGGCACCCCCGTGCTCATGTCCATCACCTCCGCTCCTTTCCCAGATCGGGACGCGGGGTGTGCCTTGCCTTCCAGCCGGCCGCGAACGTGAGCAGACCGGGGACCAGGGCGAGGACGAGCGGGCTGAGGCTGTCCGGCAACGGCTCCAGAATCCGCGCGTTGTCCTGGACAGCGCCCAGGACACCGAGAAGCCCGGACGACGCCAGGTAGGCCGCGGCGGTCGCCCAGCCCACCTTGTGCTCGATGGGACCGGCCATCGGTCAGTCCTCCTTCCAGACCAGGGCCTTCAGCACAGCGCTGACGACCTCGATCCCGGTGTCGGCCTGGTTCAGCAGCCGCACCCGCATCGTCCGGCCCTCTCCGAGTCGGTTCACCAGCGGGATGGTGCGGAACGTGCCGCCCGCCGTGCCGATCACCTCGTCGATGGGGTGCTCCTGCTTGAGCGTCGTCCCCTCGTACTCGGACTGGCGGACCTGGACGACGTCGCCCTCCGCCAGGCCCTCGAAGCGCAGGCCGAGGGTGCCGGTGAAGCGGGCCGCGCCCGCGACGAACACCGCGCCGTTCGCGGGGTGGTCGCCGGGCTCGTCGTTCCACTCCTGCGTGAACGGGATCTCGGTCCACTCGCCGGGCGCCAGCTGGTAGCCGTGGACCAGGCCGAGATTGACGTATGCGGGCTGCATGGGGGTCGTCTCCTGTGCTGTTGGCGGGCTCCAGCTCGCCGGATGCGCCAGGCGCTCGGCGACGTCGGCGCGGAACTGCGCCATGGTGAAGGTGAACCGGCCGCGCTTGGCGTAGCCCTCGACCGGGCCGGCCGGATCGGGCTTGCCCTCGACCGAGGTCTCCAGGTGCCCGGCGGCACTGGCCGCACTCCAGGCGTGGAGGCGGCACAGCGCGGCGTCGAAGCGGACCCAGGTGTCGTACTGGGCGCGCGTGTAGACGTCTGCACCGTTGCCCAAGTTCTCGACTTCGAGCCCGTAAAGGGCGTCGTTGCCGTCGACGGTGCTGGACTTGTCCTGCTTGGGCAGCGGCTTCTCGGCGACGATCGCGTTGAAGACGTTGGTCGCCACCAAGCCCGCGTGGTTGGCGCGGCCGTCGGCGACCAGGACCAGTTCGCCGCTCTTGGGCAGGTAGGCGTGCGCGAGCGGCGGAGGCAGGCCGGGCCGGCCCCCCGTTGCGATCGTCGTCAGCGAGTTGGTGCCTGCGGTGTGGTGGTTGAGGATGCCGTGGACGGGGCCGAAAACCTTGCCCGTCGCGGCGTCCCGGCCGCGCTCGGTCCACCCGGGGTACTCGGTGAACCGGACGCCTTCCGCCTTGAGCGCGGCGCGCCACTGCGCAGGGGTCGCAGGCTGCGCCACCTCACACCTCCTCGGCCGGGCCGGTGTAGCCGCTCAGCCGCCGGGCGGTCGCCTCGGGAACGCTCAGCGCCAGGAGCGCCTGGTAGTCCTCCAAGCTCTGCTGCTGCTCCTGGTCGTGCAGCTCGGCCTCGGCGTCCGCGTTCGTCTGCTCGATGGCGGCGAGTTGCTGCGCGTACTCCTCGGCGGTGATCTCGGTCCCGCCCGGCGGCGGCGGAACCGGCTCACCGGTGTCCGTCACGGTCCGCTTGCTCACCGAGCCGTCCGCGTACTGGTAGTACAGGGTCCTGTCTGCCACGGAGGCCACCTCACAGGTTGAAGACGAAGGCGCGGATGATGGTCTGAATCCGCTGATAGGTAGCCCCGTTGGACCCGAGCCCCATGGTCACGGGGAGCGGCTCGACGAGCGTTCCACCAGGCGCGATGGTGCGGTGGTACGCCTTCGTCGTCTGCCAGTGGATGTTGTTCTGGACGCTGTTGCCGCGGTTCTCGAAGTAGACCGTGTCGTCGCCGCCCATTCCGTACATGGCCGTGGCGTTGACCGGCAGCCGCAGGTCGACGTCCACCTCGATCTCGACGATGACGAAGGCGTCCCGGCAGGGATCGGGGTTGGTGATGGACAGCGAGCGCGTGACGACCGTCGCCTCGGTGACCGTGGGCACGATGAGCGACGGGTACGCCTGGTCGACGAGGTCCGAGAGGTACGTCGCCCGGGGGCGCGGCTCGCTGCGGAGCTGGCCGGTGCTGTCGCAGTAGACCTGACCGGCCTCCGTGTCGAGGTCGCAGGGGTAGCCCCAGGCGCCAACGGACGCGGCGAGCGGGGCTCCTGCCGAGCCGTCACCGGTCAGGCCGCACTCGGTGGCGATCTCTGCGAACAGGCCGTCGGGACCGGCCTGGAGCAGGTTCGGCCCGCCTCCGGGCGGTGCCGGGTCCACGATGACGGCGGCGCTCACGTCGTACGGATCACCCGCAGTTCCGGTGCCCGTCACCGTCATGTCGACGGTCGGGGTGTCAGTCGCTTCCAGCGCCGTGGCGCCCGCGACCGGGGTATAGAGCCCGCCGTCAGTGCCGATCGTCGTCTGGTTTCCTGCGTCGCCGCTGATCTGCGCCTCGATCACGCCCGTCGCGGGGTCGTAGCCGATGCCGTCCCCGGCCGACAGGCAGCCGCGCACGTCCGCGCACTCAACGAACAGACCGTCAGGACCGCTGTGGACCAGGTTGCTTCCGCCGCCCGGCGGGGCCGGGTCGAGGATCACCGCGGCGCTCACCACGTACGGATCGCCTGCCGTACCGGTGCCGCTGACCGTGGTGTCCACAGTCGGCGTGTCCCCGGCCTGCACGGGTGTGGGGGTGGCGGCCGCGTCGGAGCTGATGACGTAGGGGCTGCTCGGGCTGCCGCTGCCGTCCACCGTGACGCCAGGGCCGGCGGTCACAGTGCAGGTGCACCGGCGGCTGCATCCGCAGTTGGACAAGGAGATCACTCCTGAGGTGGAGAGTCCTTGCCCGGCCCAGAACCAGCGGCTACCAGGAGTCTAGCTACCGGCGCCCGTCAGCAGCGGATCGTCGTCGAGCGGCCCTCCGTGCCCGGACAGGGCCCGCGCGGTCGCCTCGGGGATGCTGGCCGCCACCAGGTCCTCGTACTGCTGCCTACGGGCGTCTTTCTCCGCGGCGAGCATCTCCGCCACGCGGGCGTCGTGCTGTTCCCGCAGCGTCGCCCGCAGCTCCTCGTAGACCTCTTCGGTCACGAACTTCGCGCCCTCAGGCAGCTCCGGGTCCAGCCCGACGCCGACCTCCATCCGGCCGAGGACGCCGTCCGCGAACTGCACGAACCGCGTCTCCAGCTCGCCCACGGGCAGGCCAGGGATGTCCAGCATGGCGCCTCCTCACAGACTGATGATCATGGCCCGCATGATGAAGACGATCGAGTAGTAGTAGGCCCCGCCGCTGCCTCGGCCACCCGTCGCGGTCAGCGTGATCGGCGCGGACGCCCCCGGGGCGAGGGTGAAGCTCTCGGCCAGGAACTTGGTGCCCTGGGAGTGGACGCCGACGATCGAGCCCGTGCCGGTGTTGCGCATGTAGAACATCTCGTCGGACGCCACCCCGGTTCCGCCAGCGGCACCGGCCGGGAGAACCATCCAGACGTCGATCTCGCGCTCCGTGAACACCTTCGCCGGACGGCAGGTGTCCGGGTTGGTGATATTCACCGAGAACGTGTCCAGGGCCGTGTTCTGCGCGGCCGGGATCGGCACGTCGTTGTAGTCGCGGCTCTCGGAGTAGCTCGTGAACGACACCATGCCGCGTGGCTCGGAGCGCAACCGGCCCTGGCTGTCGCAGGCGACGACGCCGCCGAAGGTGTCGACGCTGCATGGGTACGGCCATGCCTGAGTGTTCGCCTTGACCGGGCTGCCCGCGGTCCCGTTGCCGGACAGGCCGCAGCCGGTGAGGACCTGCCCGCCGGCCGTGGGTACCAGGAGCCCGCCGTCGGGGCCGATGCTGACGTTGTTCCCGGCCTGCCCCGACAGGTGGGCGGCGATCACACCCGAGCCCTGGTCGTAGGTGATGCCGGGGCCACCGGACAGACACGGCCGGACGGCTTCGCACGGCACCTCGGCCGAGACCACGTAGGGGTTGGCAGCGGAACCGGACCCGCTGATCGTGACGTTGTCACCGGCCTGCACCGTGCAGTCGCACTGGCCTCCGCCACAGCCGCATCGCGCCACAGTCCCACCGTCCTTGCGGGGTTGTCTCGGCCCGGCCCAGAACCAGCGGCGCGCAGGGTCGAGTCTATCGACGGCCCTGCGGATGCCGTCCGGACGCGTCCGCGGATGGCATCCGGACACTATCCGGATGCCGCAGCGTCCACGCCTGTGACCTGGGCGGATGTCGTCCGGATGCCGTCCGGACGCGGCGTCCGGACGCGGTCAGGCGAACAGCCAGACGATCACGATGCCGTCATTGCCGGGGGTCCCGTTGACGCTGTCGCCGTCCCGGGCGAGGGCGCCGCCCGCGCCGCCGCCGAAGCCTCGTGCACCGCCGCCCGCGCCACTGGACGCGCGCTGCCAGCCGCCATGCCCGAGCCGCGCCTCACCTCCCGGACCGGACTGCCCCTGCCCGCCGTCGAGGCGGATAGAGCCGCCACTGGCGCCGCCGCCCTGGGACACGTCGCCAATCCCAGCAAGCGGACCAGCCACCCCCGAGAAGCAGGTGGGCGCGGAGCCCGACGTCATGACGACTTGCCCGCCGAAGCCGCCGTTCGCCGTGCACAGCCCGCCGAAGCTGGAGTTGCCGCCATTGCCGCCGTCGACCGTCGGCGTGCCCGCGGTGCCGCCCGCGCCCACGATGACCGTCTCGCTCGCGCCGAGCGCCGACGCCTCGATCAGCCGCTCCGAGTACCCGCCGCCCGTGCCACCTGGGTGCGCGACAAGCTGATTGGCGCTCGCCTTCGCCCCGGCCGCACCTCCCCCGGCCGCCTGCACCTGAACGAAAACCCGCGCGAGCCAGGGATAGTCGGCCTTCTCGAACGTGTCGTTGCCGGGGTCCTTGAAGTACACGATCTGCCGGAGATCGGCACTGCCCGGGACGATCGTCAGCCGGCCATCGTCGCCGACGTCGAAGTACTCCGGGTCCACGCACACTGCGGCCAGCGGACTCACCTCCTGCGGTGCGAAGTGAGTCCGGCCCAAAACCAGCGACTACGGGAGCAGGTTAACCGCGTCCGCTCGCGCGGTGCTTCGCCAGGTCCTCCGGCCACAGCACGACGCCGCCCGGGAACGACTCCAGCGCCGCCCCCAGACTGATGGCGTACAGCGGATGCACCTGCTCGTCCTCGTCTCCGTCGATCAGGACGCGTCCGCTGGGGAACTGCGCACCGTGCAGGATGCGCTCGCCGGGCAGATGCAGCTGGAACGGCCGCGCGAGGTCAGTCATAAGACGACGATACGGGCGCAGCCAGCAGGTGGACGGTCACGCCGGGCCCGGCCGACTCGGCGACACCAGTCCCGCGCCGTGGCCGGCTCCGCCACACCCGCACCAACGCGTACCAGGTGGTGACCTCCTCCAGTGCTGCCCAGACTGTCCGTTCGTCGCTGCCGGGCTCCGGGTCCACCACCGTCGCCGTCACGGCCGGAGCAGCCTCGTAGGGGGCAGGAAAGGACCATCGGGCCCGCCCGTCCTCGCCGGTGGTCACTACGGCCGCCACGAGCCCGCCGGGGGCCGCCACGGGTCCGACAGGGGTGACAGCCTGCGGGGCCGGATCGCTCTCCAGCGGGGCGCCACGGCTGCGACTCCGCCCGGCGATGCGGGCCCGCTGGTCAAGGCTGCGCAGCACACCGCCGAGCGGGCTGCCGATCATGCGGCGGGCGGGAGTTCCGCGCCTGGCCAACTACGCCACCTCCGTTGCGGCCGCAGCGACCTGGACCTGCACGCTCTCCGTGCCGGGCGTGGTCTCGTCGCCGCCGGTCTCCGTGACCTTCACACCGGTGATCTTCAGCCGCTGGGTGACCTTGCGGCACGTGCTGGAGCTGGTGATGTCCAGCGCCCACCCGGGCACCAGGTTCGGCACGTCGATCGCAGCGAGCGGGCTGATCGTGACCTGCTGGGTGTCGATGAACACCGGCACCTGCGCCGAGGTGCGCCGCCGCGCCTTCGCGGCCTCCACCGCCGAAGCCGTGTCGGTGATCTCCGTCATCTGCACGTACCGCTCGTGCAGCCCATACACCGGGTCGACACCACCGTCGGAGCCGATGACGCCGCTGTCGTCGCTGCCCTCGACGATCCACCGGGTGACGAGGGCCTTGCCGTCGTCGCTGACCTCCAGGCCGTCGGGCAGGTCCGCGTCCGACAGCCGGCCGACCGACACCAGGTGCGTCTCGGGCAGCAGCAGGACCGTCGACCCGATGACGGTGTAGTCGATGCCCGCCTCCGCGAGCTGGTCGAGGTGGTCGCCGCTCTGCCCCACCCCGGCCGTGTACGAGCGGGAGCCGCTGATCCCGGCCTTGCCGATGACCTTCACCTTGTGGCCCGGGTCGTCCGGCGCGAACGCGTCGTCGATGAGCCACTGGGCGATCTCCGACAGGTCGACGTTCGTGAACGACTTGCTCTCATGGGGGACTCGGTCACCCAGCCACACGCTGATGTCCTCGGCGAGGATCTCGACCTCGCCGAGCGACCAGGTGACGGACGTGACTGGCCCGTCCCACACGTACTGGCCGTCTCGGAACAGCACGAGCCGGTTCCTCCACGACCCGACGTTGCCGAGCCGGCCACAGCAGTCGCCGTCCGGCTGGATCAGGGCGCGGGCCGCGCTCGTCCCGTCCAGCACCCTGTTCCACTCCACCTCCGTGAGCACGTTGGCCGCTGCGACTGTCGCGCCGTTGCGGTCGAGCAGCTGGGCGGTATGCGTTCCGCAGCCGGCTACGGACATCAGCGCCCCCGCCCCGACACGCTCAGCGTGACCTGCGAGTCCAGCGCTGGCGGCGACTCGATGTCGCTGGAGATGCAGACGCAGTACTGGGCGCAGTCGAGCGCCTGGTAGGTCGGCGGCTGCCCGTCGCGGCCGTAGACGTCCGGGCTGGACTCGCACACCCCGCCGCACTCGACGGTGGCCCTGCCCGTCTGGCCGTCCAAGGTCACCGCGCCCCCGGCTGGCACGAATGTGACGTGCCAGAAGTTCGCGGGAGAGCACCGGTTGATGTCGGCGACCTCATCGCAGGTGAGCGTCTGGTCGCCGTGCTCGTACAGCTCGATCGTGATGTTCCGCAGGTCGCTCGATCCGGCCCGCAGGGTGACGATCGGGACGTCCCGGCTCCAGTTCGGGCGGCCCGTCAGGTCCAGCTCGTAGCAGGCCCGTTCGGAGGCCAGCGGCAGGCAGAAGCAGGTGGTCAGCGGCGCTCCGGGCAGCGGTGGCGCGGACGGCTTGCAGCGCGGGTCGGCGCACGCGGCCGTCGGGTCCGGGCAGGCTGCGAACCGGCAGCCTCCGCACTCGTCTGGTGGGAGGAGGCACCACTCGACGCAGGAGCCGTCGAGGTCCATCGGCGGCGTGACCTCCAGAACCGGCAGCGGGTCGGTCCACAGCCACGGCACCGCGGCGGTCATCACCCACTCCACGGTCAGGATGTCCGCGCCGTTCTGGCACGAGCCCGTCTCGCAGCCCTTGCCCGCGCGGGCGGTGACCTTCGGCCCCTCGACGAGCGCCACCCGGCGCAGGGTGCGCCGGTGCCTTGAGTTGAAGGTGGCCGCGTCCAGCTCCTCGCCGGGGCAGCAGTTGTAGACCGTCAGGCAGTCGCCGTCGCAGCCGCTGTCGCCGCAGCCCTGGAGGACCTCGCCGAGCCAGTGCAGCCCGTAGTCGACGCCGCAGCAGGACGAGCCGAGCACGAGCGCGGTCACCGTGATCGTGCGGGGCAGAGCACGGGCCGGGCCGATGGCGCCGCCGCCGGCGATGCCGCCGGTCACGGTGCGCTGGACCGGATAGTCGTCGAGGCCGTCGACCTGGAGCACCATGACGCCGGCGAACTCGGCCGACTCGGGCACGTCCGCGTCGTACCAGGGTGCGGGACTGTCCGCGTCGTCGGGCGTGGTGTACGGCAGCTCCTCCAGCGTGGCCGCCGTGAACGTCGGGCAGCCGCATCCGCTGTAGCCGTCCAGCGGCGAGCCGACGGTGTCCAGGTAGACGTTCAAGCGGGCGTGGTTCACCACCTCGACGCCGCCGTAGGTCAGGTACCAGTCAGCCGCCATCAGCCCGTCACTCCTGCCTCAAGCACGAACCGGTTCATCACTCGCGTCGCGGTGGTGCGTGCGTTGCCGACTTCCCGGATCTCCCAGTGGTGGTTGTGGATCACGTCGCCGCCGCTCTTACCACGTCCGAGCGCGGCGACGTCCCTCGGATCAAGCCCGGACTGGCGCAGCCGCTGGCTTCTGGTGAGCGGCACCACGTTGCCGCCGCCCAGGCTGGGGGCGGCGTCGCCCAGGCCGGACAGCCCCGAAGACACCCCGCGCACGAGGTTCTGCGCCGCCTGCCGGGATGCCGCGAGCAGTGCGGCCATCCGGTTGAGGAAGCCAATGTGGAGACCGGCGCCGGTCATGTCGCCGAGGCGCATCATCACGCGCGACGGCGACTTGATCCGCAGCGCGGTCCGGATCGCCGCCTGCATGCCCTTGGCGATCTGGAGCATCAGCTGCTCGATGTTCTTGCGCTGCGCCTTCAGGCCTGCCAGGAAGCCCGCGCCGGCCTGCTTGCCCGCATCGAACAGCAGGTCGGCGCTGGTGTTGCCGAGGACGCCGCTCGCCTTCGTCAGCTGCGCCTGGAGGCTGCTGAGCCTCTTCAGCTGGTCCGACGTCGTCGCCTTGAGGGCGTCGGCGAGCTGGGCGCCCTGCACTGGGCCGAGGCTGATGATCTGGGCCAGCAGATCCTTCGACAGGCCCCGCTTGGCCAGGTTGTTGATCTCGGCGGTGAAGTGCTTCACCTGGTCGATGCCCGCCTGCAACCCAGCCTGGAGGCCCTTGACCGTCACCTTGTCCAGGCCCTGGGCGATGTTCTGCAGCGAGAACGCGTCGACGGCCGACTTCGCGGTGTCGGCCGCGAACTTCTGCGCGTCGGCCAGCTTCTGCACGAGGGCGTCGCGCTGCGCCGCCAGGGAGGTCAGCCGCTTGTTCCCGGACTGGAGCAGCGACACGAGGCGGTCGTCGACCCGGGTCTTCTTGCCCTTGAAGGCGTCGGTGATGGCCTTGACCAGGGACTCGGTCGTCGACTTGATCTGCGCGGCCGTGCCGGTCAGGCCCTTCACGAAGCCCGCACCGACGAGCTTTCCGATCTTGGCGAAGACCTTCGACGGCGAGGCGATCTGGAGGATGTCCTCGGCCGCGGTGATGGCCGTGCCTGCCATGTCCTGAGCGGCGACCGCGACCAGCCGCGCGTTCGAGCGGATGCCGTCGACCATGCCCTGCACGACCCGCGCGCCCACGTTCGACAGCAGGTCGGCGATGCCGGAGAGGGCCTTGCCGAGGCTGGCGATCGCACTGTTGGCGGCTGCGCCGCTGTTCGCGGCGGTGCTGGAGGCGGCCAGGGTGTTGGCCTGGACGACGCCGAGCATGGACAGCAGCCCGGAGCGGGCGGCGAGCGCGGCGGCGCGCTTGGGCTTGGTCAGCGGGATGACGACCTCGGGCCCGGCCTCGCCGATCAGCGCGTGCGTCGGCCCGTAGACGATGCCGCCCTGGGCGAACGGCAGGTACTTTCTGACGCTGCTCGGCAGCCCGCTCTTGATCTTGGCCATGATCTGGGAGCCGACGTTGCCGATCGCGCCCACGATCTTGGAGCCGAGGCCGGAGAACAGGCTGACGACCCCGGAGATCAGGCTCGACACGGCACCCTTGGCCGCGCTGGTCGCCGAGTGGAACGCTCCCGCGATCTTGGAGCCGACGCTCGACAGGGTGCTCCCGATCCGGCCCGGCAGCCCGGAGAAGTACGAGACCACCGACGAGCCGGCCGAGCGGGCGGCGCTGAGCGCCGAGGAGCCCGCCGAACGGAACAGGCCAGCGATCCGGCCTGGCAGGGAGGCCAGCAGCGAGTAGATCCGGCCTGGCAGGGCGGCAAAGAACGAGGCCGCCTGCGACACGAACGACGAGATCGCCGCCGTGGTCGCGTTGAACCCCGACACGAAGGCGTTGAGCAGGAGCGAGCCGAGCGAGGAGAGTCCGTCGACGATCCGGCCCGGCAGCTCGGTGAAGGTGAAGACGACGCCCGCGAGCAGGGTCAGCAGGGCGATCGCCAGTCCGGCGACCGCGGAGGTGAACAGGTCGAGGAGGAGGCCCGGCAGCGCCTGTAGTCCGGCGAGGATCATGCCCGGGAGCTGGGTGAAAAAGCCGACCACGGTCTGGAAGCCGGACACCACGAACTGGCCGATTGTCGTGAACAGATCGGAGAAGAACGTGGCCAGGGTCGAGCCGAGTGACGACAGCCCGGAGACGATCAGTCCCGGCAGTGAGGCGATGAACGAGACGACCGACGAGACCCCGTCGATCAGCCCGGTCAGGACGCCGATCACGCTCTGAATGACCGGGACGACGCCGTTGATGATCAGCCACGTCTCGAAGGAGGCGGCGATCTGCGCGATCGGGCCGATGATCCGCAGCAGCAGGACGGCCAGCGGCGCCACGGCGGCGACCAGCCCGGCCAGGGAGGGCAGCAGCGGGATGAGTGCCTGGACCATGGCCGAGAAGGCGTCGACCAGGGACGGCAGGGTCGGCAGCAGGGCGTCGACCAGCTGCGTGATCACGGGGGCGACGGCAGCCGCGACCTGGACGAGGGCGCCCGCGAGGGAGGACAGGACGGGTGCCAGTCCGGCCAGCAGTTGCCCCAGGGCCTGGCCTAGTCCGGTCGCGAGCGGCGTCAGCGCCTGAACCAGCAAAACGAACGCTTGTGCGATTTGCGGGAGGACGGGCATCAGCGCGCCGACCAGCTCCTCAATGATCGGCGCGAAGAGTCCGGCCAGGGCTGAAAGCGTCGGCGCCAGGGCCTGCGCCAGTACGGAGACGAGCTGGCCGGCCAGCGGCAGGATCGGCACCAGCGCGGACAGAACCTGCCCCAGGGCTGCACCGACTGGCCCCAGGGACGGGCCGATGGCGGCAAAGGCGGAGGCGACCCCGGTCGCGACCTCCTGCAGAACGGGCGCGATCTGCGCCAGCGCAGGGCCCAGGGCGGTGATCAGTCCGGTGATCGCCGGTCCCAGGGCGACAAAGACGGGGCCGAGGGCGGGCGCGATGGCGCCGATCTGTGTGACCAGCGCGGACAGGATCGGCCCGAGCTGCGCCGCGATCTGGGCGACCGTCCGGAAGATGTTGCCGATCGCCTCCTGCCCGGCCGCCGACTGAGCAAATGAGGCGAACGCGCCGGTGATCTGCTGGATGTTGTTGAGCAGCCCGCCGCCGCTGACATTGGCGGCCTTCCAGACGTTGGCGAGGATGCTGCCGACGTTCTGTGCGATCTGCCCGAGCTGCTGGAACACGGTGAGTGCGCCCTGGACCAGCGACACCGCCCGACCGCTGTCGGCGAGCTTCTGCAGGAACTCGCCGATCCGCACGCCGACGTTGCCGATCGCCGTGCCGAGCTGCGCGCCGAACGCCTGACTGACAGTGCTCGCGACCGCCAGCAGTCCCGACGCCAGCGGCTGCACGGCCCGCGCGAGGCCGTCGACCGCGCTCGCCGTCCCGGAGACGACGCCCTGGACGCCGGTGAACGCCGTCTTCGATGCCGCGAACTTCAGCCCCTGCTGAGCGGCCCGCCCGAACGCGGCCGCGATCTGATCCAGGCCGGACTGCAGCGGCAGCAGGTTCTTGATCGCCCCGGTGACGTCGCCGGAGAACTGCTTGAAGAACTGCTGCTGTACGGACTGCTGGACCTTCTTCAGCTCCGGCGCCAGGTCATGTACAGCGGTGACGGCCTCCCGCGCGGCTGGCGCCAGGCCCTTGATCGCCTTCTCGAAGTCGCCGGCCTTCGAGGAGAAGGCGGCCGTCAGCGCGTCACCGACACCGAGGACGGCCAGCTTGAGGGTGCCGAGGGCGACCTGCGCGCCGGCGATCGCCGCAGGGAAGGCGGCGACGATGCCCGCGGCCGGGGCGAGCGCTGCGAGGAGTTTCGCGACGCCCGCGGCGGCGCCCGCCGCGGCGATCCCGTACGCGCCGAACTTCAGGCCCGTCGCGAGCACCTTGCCGACCCGGCCCGCAACACCGGCGAGCCCGGCCAGGGACCGCGTCAGCCGGTTGTTGTCGACGTTGACGTTGGCGTTGACTGTGACGTCGGGGGTGTTGTGCGCCCGGATACGGCGGTCGAGTTCGTCCAGGTCGGGCACGACCCGGATCGGGATCTCAACGTCCGCGAGGAGGGCACGCAGCCGCTCCACGAAGCCCGTCACGTCCGGCGCGACGGGGATGTCGATCGAGTCCAGCGACCGCAGGCCGTTCAGGAGCTGCGCGTCGAAGCGGCGCAGGTCCGGCTCGACGCGGACGGTGACGGCCTGGGCGTTCAGGCCCCGCTGGATCTGCCGGCGGATCTGCTCGCCGATCCGGCGGGTCGCCCGCAGTAGTGCCCGCTGGATCTGGGTGCCGGCGACCCGGGCTTCACCGTCCGCGCTGCGACTGTCGATGTCGATAGTGATCCGGGCGGATCCGAAGTCGACGTCATCGCCTGCCATCGGGCAACCTCACGGATGAGTGCGGTTGCCCGGCCTAGCACCAGCGGCGATCTCAGGATATGCGGTTCAGCCCGCCCCGAGCTGGGCGTCCTGGGCTGCGAGCTGGGCCATCAGCGCGTGTGCGTCCTGCATCGTCATCACGCCGCGCTGCGGCTGCTGCGGCTGCTGCTGCTGCGCCCTCGGCAATGCCGCGGCGCGGCGCGGGCGGCGCAGCTCCTTCGGCATCGCGTACAGCTTCGCCTGGACTCGGCGGCGCTCGTTGTCGTCCTCGCAGCTGTTGTACATGGCCTGCTCGGCGGCGTTGACTAGCGTGCGGAGCGTCCAGCGGTGCGGGTCGATCCCTTGGAGGGCGAGCTGCCCTTCCCAGGCGTCCCAGCCCTCCGCGACGCTCGCGAGGATCCGCTGGACGGTGTAGTAGGGCGGTCGTTGCCGCCTCCGTACAGCTCCGTCGTCCACTCCAGCAGCTCGACCAGGACGCGGTCGGGCAGGCGCAGGCTCTTGTCCTCCACGCGGGCCGTTCCGCCGAGTTCGGCCGCCTTCGCATCGGCGTCCTCGCGGCTGCGGAAGTGATCCACGGTCTTGCCGCCCTTGATGACCTCGAACCGCAGGAACCGCTCGGCGGACTCGGGTGTCATCAGCCGGCCAAGGAAGCTCCGCATGCTGCTGTAGACGTCGCGCAGCGCCGTCGGGTCCATCTTGGTGAGGTCCTGCTCGCCGCCGATCAGCGCCTGCGCTTCCTGAATCCGGGAGTACCCGTCGAGGAACTCGTCGCCGAAGACCTCGGGAACGAAGTGCAGTTCTCCCAGGGCGCCCAGGTTGGCGACGTGGGGTTCGGTACGGACAGCGAAGTCTTTGGTTGCCACGGGCGTGCCCTTGTCTCCCGCGCTACGCCCGGCCTAACACCAGCAGCGTGCCGGGCGATAGTAGCGGTTACGCGCTGGGGATGCGTGGCGCGTCGGCAAGGAGCAGACTGGAATACAGACAATGCTACGGACAGGCCAGGCGGCGAACCCTTGGACGCGCACACAAGGGAGGCACGGCCATGAAGCAAATGTCACCGAGTACCCAGACGGCTTCCATTCCGCCCAGCCAAACGAGCGACGAGGCACGGAAGAAACTCGCCTATGACGCCGCGGTACAACGTCTCATCGACCAGAAAGCGACCTTGAACTTCTTTCGAGAGCGCTCTGCTGGTCTTTTTGCTGTCGCCAGTCTGATAGCGTCGATTTCCTCCACAGCTGGCCTCACCGGCGAGAAGAACCCACTGCCCCTGCCAGTCAGCATCGCGCTCATGGCGCTCATGGCCCTCATCGGCCTCTGCGCAACGTTTGTCCTGTGGCCGCTGAAACATTGGGGCTACAGCCCCAGGGCGGACGCCATCCTCGCGGCCAACAAACCTCTCGCCGATATCTACGAAGAAGCAACAAATGGAATGTCGGCGGCCATCACCGAAAACGACAGAAAGCTGAACTTCCGCGTACGGATGTACCGGCTAGCAGGATTGCTGACCCTCTGCGAAACACTGACAGTAGTTGCTGGCGCAGCCGCTTCAACGTGAAGGAGGACGCCGTGCCAAAGCGCCGAAAAGCTGGAAGAAATCCCCGAGGTCCTGGAGACGACGACAAGAAGAATAAGTGGGTTTACAACGGCGTGGGAGTCTCCCCAGGTGCACCCGCACCCGCTGAAACGGAGGACGACTACCGGGACTGGGTGGAGGAAGGCCCGCAGACAGTCTCCTTGCCGGAATCAGAGCACGACACCCACGCACAGCGCGACACCGCTGATCGACCGGGCGATGCGTCTTCCTCAGGAAGCAACTCGTGAGGCGCGACAACATCTAGCGCGGCCGCACCTATCGACCAAGCCGCAACGCCCTGCCCATGAAGTTGTTCGGCCTGGTCCCGGGATGCCGTACGACCTTCGCGAACACGATCTGACCGTCGACCTCGAACCGTAGGGCTCGCGCGCGCCTTGCCCGGATCAGGTGGGGGCGGGTGCCCTCGAGGACGTACAGCGTGGCGGGGTGGTCGCAGGTGATGACGCCCTGCAAGCCGTCCCGGCCCTCCTCGATGTGCCAGTCGATGTACTGCGGCATGCTGCCCGGCGCGAGACCGCGGGCGATGTCCGCGACCCGGCTCGTGCGCCGGGCGAGGTTCCGCTCGACGATCCCGCCGCGCAGCCGGAGGAACCGCGACAGCCGGCCCTGATCCAGGCGTACTTCCACGCTCACGGCGACTCTCCCTCCGGACACGCGCACGACGGCAGCGCCACGGTGACCCGCTGCTCAAAGCCCACACACTGCCCCTGCGGGCCCACGGTGCGCATCTGGCCGATGGTGTAGGTCTGCCCACGCCGGGCCGTGCTCGTTCCCGGGAAGCAGCACTCAAGGGCGTTCCACACCGCAGCCGCGTCCACGGCCAGGACCCGGGCGGCTTCCTCATGTTCCTCGCACGTCGGAGGACAGCCGCCCTCGCTGTAGGTCGGCGCGCACCGCAGGAGCGTGATGACGTACTCGGCGGCCGGACGGACCGGCGCGCAGTTGCGGCTGCCGAGGACGTCACGGGTCTCCGTCGGGAAGTGCGAGGTGGCCACCATGCCCGCGAAGTGCACGGTCAGCTGACCTGGAGTCACCGTCTTCCCGCACTCTCCCGAGCCGCAGTCGTCCCACGCCGGCGTACCCGCCACCACACACGACCGGCACGGGCAGCCCGGCTGATCCTCCACCTTGGCGGCCATCAGCGTCAGCTCCGCGCACACGCAGGCGAGGAGCTTCTCGGCGGTCTCGTGGATCACGAGCGGGCTCAGGGGCACTGCTGCACCCTCGGATACCGGAAGTCGGGGCTGTAGACCCGGCTGGGGCTGGCCTGCCGGTATGGGTTGACGACCGTCAGCCACATATCGACCAGCGGCAGCCCGGTCCGGCCCTCGCTGTAGATGACCGTCGGGTCCGCGAGCTCCATCTCCACGCCCTGGCGCACCAGCCGCGTGAGGTTCCGGTTGGCCTTGCAGCCGCACGAGCCGCTGCCGCCGCACCCCTTGAGGAGGTGGCAGGTCAGCTCGGACACCGCGGCGACGGCGGCCTCGTCGACCGGCAGGCCGATCCGGTACGTCACGGTGAACGTGTCCGGCTCGCCGGGCGCGGCCGCCATGTCCTGGCAGTCCGGCCAGCAGCCGCCGCCGACCCGCACCAGCCGGCCAGGGGCGTCGACGCGGTACTGCTCGGGCGCGAGGACCTGGCCGCCGATGTTGACCTCGGTGACGTCGTAGACCGGGCCCGGCAGGTACACCTCGCACAGCTCGCCGCACGAGCAGTCCGAACGGCAGCCGCACACGCTCGCGTTGCGCCACTGGCCGTCTGAGCCGATGTACGGGATCCACGGGCCCGTGCCCGCCCCGGCCTGGAAGGAGATGAAGCTGGACGACTCCAGGCAGGCCCTGCGGCACGGTCGTACCGTGACCGGGCATGGGCCGATCCGGCGCCCGGACAGCGCCCACAGGATCTGCGAGGCGACGAGCGTCCAGCGCTCGAGGACGTCCGCCTCGACGCCGTCGACGTCACAGCACAGGTTCGTTGGCCAGGCGTCGCATGGACCTGTCTCGATCGGCATCAGCGCCCCCGGTACTCGTAGTCGGACGGCGAGGGGAAACGGGAGCGGATGACGCGGCCGACCTCGCCGTGGGCGAAGCTGTCCGGCATCGTCGACAGGAACGGCGTGGCCCGGCTGAAGCGGGGCCCGCGGTGCATGACCTTCACGTCCTCGATCTCCGTGCCGCCGATCTCGTTCAGCACGCCATACGCTGTCCGCTTGTGCAGCACCGCGATGTCGCGGCCCGCGTCCAAGGCGCGGAGCATCCCCGCCTTGGATACCGGCAGAGGCACGTGCAGCTCGTAGCACCACGGGTTCATGTACCCGTGGTCGACCAGGAGGTCAGCGGTCTCCCGCATACCGGCCAGGTAGGGGCCAGAGGCTCGGGCCGCGTAGTACTTCTCGACCTCGCGGACGGGCCCGCGGTGCAGCACGGGCATCGTGTCCAGCGGCTCCATGACGAACATGTCGTCGTTGGCGTACAGGAACGTGTCCGTGATCTCCGGGTGCTCGCAGGCCGCCCGCATCGCCGCCGTGGTGTTGGCGTACTTCGTGCCCGTCTGCCGCGTCGGAATGTGGCCGACCCCGCCCAGCCAGACCGGCTTGTACCCGACGATCCACACGCGCCGGTGCGGGAGGCACGCCTGCCAGCTTCTCAGCGCGTAGCGGAGCTGCTGGTTGGCGGGCTGCTCCCGCACCGGCACGACCAGGTCGAGGTCGGCCACGGTCAGGACGCCAGGCAGAGGCCGCCGGTGACCGGGGTGTACTCGCAGACCGGCTCGGGCGGCGCCACCGTCGTGACGAACGTACGGCGGTGGCAGGTCGCGCCGAGCGGCGTGAGCAGCGGGCCCGGGGTGCCGGCCGCGTCCGTTGCCATGACGTCGTACGGGCCGACGCCCCAGCCGCCACCGGCCCGGGTCGCGCCGGTCAGCTGGAGCGTGACCGCCTCGCTGCCCACCTCCAGGTCGCCGAGGATGCCGTTGGTGACCCACGGCAGCAGGAAGTAGATCCACGCGCCGTCACCGGTGCCGTCGGCGGCGCAGGCGTCGGAGCCGAGGACCTCCGCCCAGAGTTCGAGGGCGAAACCAGAGTTGCACTGGAGCGAGCAGTCGTCGTAGCCGATCGGCCGGCCCGCGTAGTCGTAGACGACGGGGTTACCGGTCGTGATCTCCAGGAACTCCGGGGAGACGCTGAAGAAGTTGACCTCCACGTCGTAGCCGTTGAATGTAGGACAACCGCGCTTGAAGCCGCACTGGCGGCCGTTGGCGGCCTTGTAGGTCACGTCGTCGCCGTCGTCGGTGTTCGGGTTCATCGCGACGCTCGCCAGGCAGTCGAAGACGAATCCGTTGTCCTCGCCGCAGACGGGCCGTCCACAGGCGTCGACTCGGGTCACGCGGACCGTGTCGAGGTTGGCGATCAGGGGACAGGTCACTGGGGCCCTCCAGCACGAAGCGTGCAGTGGCTCGGCCCACAACCAGCAGCGAACGTGTGAAGCGCCCGGCCTAGCGCCAGCGGCTGCGACCAGCATAGCCAGGAGACCCGCCTCGAACACCGCTGGCTTACGCCTGGTCAGGAAGCCGCCGTGAACGCCCGACGAGATCCGTGATCGCGTCGACCCACAACTTCAGCTCCTCGCGGGCCTGGTCGGCGAGGAACGCGCTGCGCGCCCGAGCTGCCATCGACGCCTTCCGGTAGCTGTCGCCACCGGCGTGCAGCTCGGAGACGGCTTCCACCCAGGCGGGCGGGTCCCAGCGGTCCAGGAACAGCGCGCCGTCACCGAGGGCCTCTTGCAGTCCGGGCGTGGGGTGGGCGATGACCGGGATGCCCGAGGCGAGCGCCTCGACGGCGGCCATGCCGTACGACTCGTAGATGCTCGGGGCGAGCAGGATGCGTGTGCGTGCCCACACGTCGCCGCGCATGTCCGACGTCTGCCCGATGATCTGGGCGTTCGGCGGGTGCGGGGCGAGGATCTGCGGGCCGTGGGAGCCGGTGACGCCGAGGAACGGCACCGTCGGAAGGGCTTCGGCGACCGCGTGCCATGTGTCGACGCCCTTGTCCCGGTTGAGGTTGACCAGGGTGACGTGCTCGCCGGTCACCGGCGCACGGTGCTCGTCCGCGATGACTGGCGGATGCACGACCAGGCGCGGCACCCGGCCCACTTCCGGGTAGCGGGGCGCAAGGGACGCGACGACCCAGGCCGTGTTGTAGACGCACAGGTCCGGCAGCAACCGCAGCGCGCGGGCGTTGGTGTCGAAGTCGGAGTGCAGCAGCAGTACGGAGCGGGCTCGCAGCCGGCGTCCGAGGATCAGCGCCCGCTCGGCGAACCCGTGGTGAGAGACCATCACCTTCGGCCGCAGGGACCGCAGCAGGGCGGGCGCGGCCGTCGGGTCGGCCTTGCGGTGAGGGACACCGTCCACCTCCCACTGCGGGGGCGCCTCGGGCATCTGGGAGGCGACGACGAGGACGTTCATACCGGCCTCGTGCAGGGCCCGCATCATCGTCTGGAGCATCGTTTCTGACCCGGCCCGCCGGTACGGGACGCTGTAGTGCACCCACGCCACCACGTCGGCACGGGCCGGTTTCCGGGGTGCGCGTGCTGGGGCGGGGCGGTCCTTCTTGATGTCCTCGCAGACGGCTGTGAAGGCCCGCAGCCTGTCCGCGTGGTCGAGGCCTGCGGTGTGTGCTCGGGCCGCGGCCGCCGCCGCGGCGTAGGCGTCCGGGTCGGCCAGGCGCCGGATCTGCGCCGCCCACCGGTGCGGCTCATCGCGGGGCACGTAGGTGGCGGCGTCGCCGAGGGCCTCGCGGATGCCGGGAAGTGGGGCGGCGATGACGGGGATGCCGGACAGCATGGCTTCCACACCGGCCCGCCCGTACGACTCTCGCGCCGAGGGCATCAGCAGCAGCCGTGTCCGCGCGTACAGCTCGCGCGGGTCCATCCGGTCGACCAGCTCGACGTTCGGCAGGTCCAGCGGCACCGGCCGGCCGGTCCCCCGCACGACGAGGAACCGGGTGTCGGGCAGTTCGGCGGCGACGGCGGCCAGGACGTCGGCGCCCTTCGTGACGCTGCTGCCGTTCAGGGTGACGAGCCGGCCGGGCGTCGTCCGGTACCGGCCTGGGTCGATCGGCGGGGGCAGGACGACGGCGGGCCCCCGGTAGCCGCTGTAGTGGTCGCGGCACGCCTGGGACGGAAACCAGGCCAGCCGCGGCCTGCCGAGCTGCCGGTTGACGGACATGCCGTGCACGAGGAGCAGATGGGGCACGCCGCGTACCTGGGTGACGATGCCGGGGGCTCGGCGATCGCCGTGGTGGGAGACGACCAGTTCGGGCCGGACCGCCTCTGCGGCCCGCCACCAGTAGCCGAACGGCCACACCCGCACACCGTCTTCGGTGCGGACGGCGGCGGGTGCGGTCGCCGTGGTGGTGACGACGTCGACCTGGTGCCCGGCCTCGACCAGGCCCCGCAGATACTCGCGGGTGGTTACGTGGGCGCCCGTCGACGGCAGGCCGCCGTAGGCGGGCAGGAAGGCTAGGACGCGCACGACCTACTGACCGCCGCCGGTCGAGCCGTCGCCTACCGGCAGCTCGTCGATCGGGACGACAGGCGGCGGCGTGCCCTCGGGCGGAGGTGGTACGTCGCCGTCTGCAGCGATGAACTCGGCCGCGTTGGCGTCGGCCTCCTCACGGGCTGCGGCGATCCGCGCCTGGTACTCCTCGGCGGTGATCTCCGTCCAGTCGTCCGGCAGCGACGGGCCGGCGATCGGCCCGTCTCCGGTGGTGGCGAACGACAGCCCGTCAGGGGATGCGTAGTAGCGGGTCATCCGTCCTCCGTTACGCCTGCGTGGTGGTATGGATCGTGGCGTCCGACGTCCACGAGTTGATGGTGATCGTTCCGGCGATCACCCGGACCGCGCAGAAGAAGTGCAGCGCCAGGGTGCTGTTCGCGGCCCGGTCAAAGCCGGACTCCGATACGGAGCCGGCGTACCGCTCGCGCCTGGCCGTACCGAACGCCGTCAGGACGCCTTCGAGGGGCCGGATCTGGAGGGCGCCGCCGTCCTCCTGGTAGACGTAGCCGAGTTCGAACGTGGCCGTCGAGCTGGCGCTGATGTCGATCGAGGCGTGGACGTGCGAGGTGTACGACCACAGCCGGCACTCGTTACCGAGGAAGTTGGCGGGCACGTCGAACGCGACCACGGCGGCCACGCCGCCGGGCTGGAGGAATGCCCAGCCGCCGGTGGGGCCGATGTTCGACACCACCGGGTTCATGTGCTCCTGGTAGATGTGGTCCGCCGCGGTGTAGTGCTCGGGCGGCGTCCACAGCGCGCCAGTGTTGGGGTCGCACTTCAGCGTCGAGTGGTCGACGTCTGTGCAGTCCCAGTGATCAGCCCAGGCGTCCGAACCGGCGATCGGGAACGCGCGCAGCGGATCACCGGCTGTCCCATCGCCCTGGAGGCCGCAGCCGATGACGTCCGGCGGGACGTAGAGCCGGTTGTCGGCGCCGAAGGCCAGCCGGTTGCCTGCATCGGCCGACGGCGCGACGAGAAGGCCGGACGGGGACGCTTCGACGCCGTTCTGTTCGGGCGCCACGATGACGTCACCGGAGACGACGTACGGGTCTCCGGCTGTGCCGGTACCGGTCACCGTGACGTCCAGCGTGGTGGTGTCGGCGGCCTCCAGCGCGGTTCCGGCCGCGGCCGGGGTGTAGATCCCGCCGTCGGAGCCGATCGTCGTCTGGTTTCCCGCGTCGCCGCTGATGTCGGCCGCGATCACTCCGGTCGCCGGGTCGTAGTCGATGCCATCCCCGGCCGACAGGCAGCCGCGCACATCGGCGCACTCGACGAACAGACCGTCAGGGCCGGACTGGAGCAGGTTCGTTCCGCCTGCGGGCGGGGAGGGGTCGACGATGACGTCCGCCGTGACCGTGTACGGGTCCCCGGCCGCGCCGGTGCCGGTGAGGCCGAGGTCGACGGTCGTGGAGTCGGCGACGGCGAGCGCTGTCGGCTCGGCGGCGTCGGCGCTGATCGTGTACGGGTTGGCCGCGCTCCCGTTACCGGTGACGGTGACGCCGGGGCCGGCGGTGACGCGGCAGTTGCACGGCGAGACGCCGCAGCACTTGGCCATGAGAAGGCTCCAGGTGGAGAGCAGTCCCGCCCGGCCCACAACCAGCGGCGTCGATGCGTTCGAGGGTGATCAGATGCCCACTGCGTGGGCGTGCACGGTGACACCGGCGGCGGGCGAACCCACGGCCAGGACGCCGATGCCGAGAATCGTCACGCCTGCTGAGGCGAGGACATTGACGGTCGTCGCCGTCGCACTGTTGGCGGTGATGGAGTGCGAGCGGAACGCGCTGGCTCCTTGGAGGCCGACGGTGACGGCGGGAGGCGACGAGAACGCACCGGCGGGCCAGGCGAACGTGACGTTGCCTGACCCATCGGTCACGCCGGTCGCCCGCTCCACGCGGACCGTCGTCGGGCTGTAGCGTCCCGCGGTGCTCACTTAGATCTCTCGGGTGCTCGTCACGAGGAAATCGGACCCGGCGACGCCGGTGAACACGAACGCGTCCTGCAGCGACTCGCCCGCGTCGCCGCCCCGGTCCACGCCCCACGTCAGGGAGGTTCCGGCCGCCACGGTGACGGCCGTGCCGCCTCCGATAGCAACGGTCGGGGATCCTGCGTAGACGACCAGGGTCACGGAGCGGGCGCCGGCCGGGATGGTGATGTTGCCCGCGCCGGTCTGCCGCTGGATCGTGGAGTCGATCTGCGGGTTCGGCGCGGGGGCCTGCTCGGCGTCACAGCGCACCACCGTGCCCGTGGGCACGTAGGGCGTCGCGCCGTCCAGGGTGGTGTCGGTGACGACCGTCGCGCCGTCCTCGGTGCTGTAGCGCCGCAGGAAGCTGCCGGCGTCGTCGCACAGGATCTCGTACTCGTCATCGGGCGTGGCCGCTGCCACGCTTCCGCTGGTACCGGACATGGGCGGAGTCTCCTCGGTGCGGTCAGGCGATGCGGTTGAAACGGACCATGGTGCGGCCGATGTTGTCGGTGCCGATGCCCGCCACCTTCGGTGTCCCGCTGGCGGCGAACCAGGCCGCTTGCAGGCGCAGGCTGGTGGGCGTGGCGACCTGGTACTCCAGGGCCGTGCTGGCGGTGCGGTTGTCGCCGCTCTCGATGGACGGCTGCCCGGCCTGGGTGATGACGCTCTGCTGGTTCACCAGGAGTTCGGAGCGCGGCACGACCACGCCGGCGGTGGCGTCGAAGAGGCGGGCGACGATCCACACGTTGGCCGGGGAGTCGATACTCAGGGCCGCTCGAACGGTGACGTCCAGGTCGTACGTGCCAGCGCTCGGGAGCTGCGCCACCAGCCCGGTGTCCGCCCAGGTGTTCGCGGCCAGCGAGGTCATGGCAAAGCCCGGCGCGGGCTGTTCGGCCAAGCCGTGCTCAAGCAGCCGGAGGGCGGCACTGGTTCCGGACATGGAGGCCTCCGGGATCGGGAGGGGCAGGGACGTTAAGCCGTGCTGGCGGGGCCGGTCATGCTGCCGTGTCGTCTGGCGGGCCGAGCCAGTGGCAGGAGATGCGGGTTCGGCCGTCCGCGTTGGAGACGACGGAGGCGTTGCCGCTCGTGCCGATGCGGTAGGCCCACAACGTCACGACGTCGCCGGCCGCGAAGGGGTGCAGGAAGCTGAGGCCGCCGGTCGCCTGCACGACGGAGCCCGCGCCGTTGGTGCCCGCGAGCATGGCCTCACTGCCGCCGATGATCACGCCGTTCTTGTAGAGCGCCGCAGAGGAGTACACGGCACCGGCGACACCTACGGGCATCTGCACGACACCTCGGGCGTTGTAGTCCACCTCCCACACCCCAGCCCGGGGGATCGTCAGCGGCGGAACCTCGGTGATCTGCTCGTAGACGCGGTCAGCGCCGGTCAGGTTGTGGGCGAAGGTGAGCGTCGAGCCCTGCGCCCAGGAGGCGTCTACGCGGTCAAGGCTCGCTGCGGTGCCGGTCATCAGTCGCTCACCTTCGTGAAGCCGAGGCGCGCGCCCCAGAGGGAGGATGCGGTGGAGTCGTTGAAGCCGACGTGCGTGCGCGCGCCCTCCAGGCGGACCGAGGTCGGCCCGCTCACGGTGAGCCGGTGGTTCAGGCTGCCCGCGTTCTGCAACAGCATGTTGGCCGTGGTGCCCGCGATGTTGATGTTGGCGTACTGCACGCGCCGCTGGGAGTTGGCCAGAGCGGCGTTGAGGGTGACGTTGAACAGGCGGGCGTCGATCGCCACGGCGAACGGCGTCGTGGCGGTGATGCTGGAGAAGAAGTCGGCGGTCAGGTTGTACGTCCCGGCCTCGGGCAGCAGGACCTGCGCGCCGGTCGACACCCACGTGCCGGACGCCACCGGCTGGAGGTCCGCGCCCTGGCCCGGCCCGGTGCCGAATGCCTCCCCGCTGACCGGGGTCAGCCGCGCCCCGACCGTCCACGTCTCCGGGCACGCCCCGGCCGCGGGCGCCTGGACGTCGATGTCGACGGAGCGGTCCGTGCCGATGGCCCCGCCCGTGGCCACGCCCTGGAGGACCGCGCGCGGCACGAGGAGCCCGCTCGTCGTCTCCTGGAGCGCGTTGCACGCGGCCGGGTCGAGGCGCGGGTCGACCCGGTACGTACGTCCGCAGGGCCCGGCCATCAGTCGCTGACCTTCTTGAAGCCGAGGCGGGAGTTCGCGGTCTGGAGGCCCGTGGTGGAGACCGGGCTCCCGCTGCTGTCGAGGCGCATGACCTCCGCGCGGATGGTGGTGGACCCGGCGGTCGTGATGAACCGGTGGAAGGTGCCCATGTCGCTGTCGCTCATGAAGCTGCCGGGGTTGTTGTCGGCGTTCTGCTGGATGGTGTACTGACTGCCGCCCACGGCGTTGCCGTTGGTGACGTTGAACAGGCGGCCCGCGATGGCGATGTTGTACGAGCCGCTTGACGGGTTGGTGGCGATCACCGTGTGCAGGGTCGCGGTGACCTCGTAGACGCCGGCCTCCGGCAGGACGACGGACATGGTGCTGTCCACCCATGCGCCGCTCGGTGTGGCCACCAGGTCCACGAACGCCGCGAGCAGCGTCTCACCGAACACGGGCGTCAGCCTGGCCCCAACCTGCCAGTTGGCCGGGCACGCGCCGGCGGCCGGTGCGGTCACGTCCACGTCTACCGAGCGGTCCGTGCCGACCGCGCCGCCCGGGGCGATGCCCTGGAGGGCGACGGACGGGACGAGGAGACCGGCAGCGGACTCGCTCAGGGCGTTGCACGCGGCCGGGTCGACAGTGGCCGCCGAGCCAGAGCCAGAGCGGACCACCATGGTCCCGCCACCGCAGCACTTACCAGCCATCAGGCACCTTCCTGGGTCAGGGTGTCGGCGGTGGGCAGGGCGGCCAGGTAGGCGGCCTCGTCCACCTCCTCGTATCCGAGTTCTGCGTAGGGCGCGGCGTCTCGGAGGTTGTAGATGACCTGGACGCCCTCGCCCTCCTTCGTGAAGTAGCGGGGGTTCGGGGTGGGCTGCTCGTCGCTCATGACGGCTCGTCTCCTCGGGCTGGAGGGGCCGCCGCCCAGGCGCGGGCGGCGGCCCCTGGGGCGGGTCAGCGGTAGGTGTAGTTCAGGAGGAACTGTGCGGCGGCCGAGGCGCCGGCGAAGGAGGCCGCGGCCAGGGCGCTGTCCTCGTCCTTGGCGACGGACCACGTCATCGTCACGCCGGCCGGGATCGGCACGGCGCTGCCGTCCGTCATGGTGACGTTCACGGTGTCCGCGAGGACGGTCAGGCTGACGCTCTGCAGGCCGGGGAAGCTCCCGGCCAGGTCCTGGGCCGCGGTGCCCGTCACGGCCCGTACGCCGGTGCTCAGGGGCCCCGGCGTGGAGTCCTCGGCGGTGCACTCCACCGGAGCGGTCGGCGTGTACGGCTGGGAGGGGTCGCCGTCCAGGTAGGCGCCGAGGAGCGCCGGGGCGTCCGTGCCGCTGGGGTCGATGGCCCATAGCTCGGTGTACAGGACGTCACCGATGCCGTCGCCGTCCGTGTCGTCGCAGCCGCACCGCTCCAGGAGCTGCTTGACGTTCGTGTCCGTGGTGCTGTCGTCGACGGTGCACTCCACCGGGGCGACCGGCGTGTACGGCTTGGCCGGGTCGCCGTCCTCGTAGGTGGCGAGGAGGACCGGGTCGGTGCCGTTGCACGGGTCGATGGCCCACAGCTCGGTGTAGATGACGTCACCGATGCCGTCGCCGTCGGTGTCGTCACACCCGCACCGCTCGATGACCTGCTTCGCGCACGAGTCCGTCGTGCCCGTTCCAGCCGTTGCGGAGCAGACGCTCACCTCGCCCTGGGGCGTGTATGGGGTGCTGCCGTCCAGTTCCGTGTCCCTGGTGCCCAGGAGCAGGCCGGTGCAGTCGTAGGTGAACGCCCGCAGGAACGGGGTCGCGGTGGCCTCGGTGCCCTCCGTCTCCACCGTGAGGGGGCGGATGACGAGGTCCCGGTTCAGAGCGCCGCCGGTGCTGAGGTCGGTGAACCGCACCGTGACGGTGCCGCTCGGCGGGGCCGTGAACGCGAGGGGCGGCTGAGCGACGACGGCCCCGGCCGAGCCGCTGCCGTTGGACAGGTTGACGGTGCTCGTCGCGAGGACGGTCGTCCCGTCCAGGACGTCTACCTGGTAGATCGCATCGTTGGTGGCCGGCGGGTTGCCGCCGCCGCCCCATCCGGCGTCGAACAGCAGCTCACTGGCGGCGCCGCTGGTGAGGCCGGTCACGGCGCGCTCCGCCACGCCAGTCACAGGGACGTTGGACCGGGAGAACTGGAGCGTGTCGCCGATGACGACGACGTTGCCCGTGAGGGTGAAGGAGTCGGCCGGTACCGGGATGGGCGCGGCTGGCGAGTACACCAGGTCACAGAGCTGGGCGATCTCGGTGTCCCCGCACGGCGTGGTGCTCGGTGCGGTTGCCTCGCACTGGGCGACCTCGCCGGTGACGGTGTACGGCTGCCCGTCCAGGGTGGTGTCTGTCGTGGCGAGGACGTCGCCCGTCTCGCAGTCCGTGACCAGAGTCCGCAGGAACTGCGTGGCGGTGGTGGCCTCGCAGCCCTCCAGCTCCAGGGACATGGTGAACTGGTCGGCCGTCCACTGCTTCGAGGACAGGTGGAAGGTCTCCAGGACGAGCGCCACGTAGAGGTTCCCGGCGGCGACCTCGGCGGCCGTGATGGGGACGCTCAGGGTGAGCGTCTGCACGGTGCCGGCGGGCGCGTCGTGGAGCACGTCCTTGGAGGCGAGGAGCGTCGTCCCCTTGGTGAGCTGGAGCGCGCCGTCCCACGCCTGTCCCTTGCCGGGCCCGTTGTTCGTGACCCGTACGGAGACGTTGAGGGTGCCGGACGCGCCGTCACACCCGGCCAGGTCGGCGGCAATCTTGCCGGTGGCGACCGGGTGGACCTGTGCGGGGGCCGGGCCCGGGTCGGCGGGCCACACCAGGGAGCCGCCCGCCCACAGGGACGTGTACGGGCCGGGCAGGGTCGGGAACCGCTGGAGCCCGGCCTCGGCGCTGGTGGCGTCCGTGATGGTGGGCGTGATGGTCGTGGTGGAGTCCGCCGGGACGTCGCACACCAGGACCGTCTGAGAGTCGCGGCACGGCTCCACAGAGCAGGAGCCCACGGTGCCGGTCGGCGTATACGGGGCGCCGTCCAGGGTGTAATCGCTGTGGCCGACGATGGCGCCGTTCTCGTCGCGGGCGTAGTCCCGGACGAACGCCGTCACGGTGCCGTCCGTGGCGGTGTCGCACAGCTCCAGGATGTCCCGCTCCGGCTGCTCGACGCCGGCCGGGCACACGGTGACGGTACCGGTGGGGGTGTACGTGCCGCCGGTGACGGCGTCGACCAGGCGGACGGAGGCGATGGCACCGATGTCGTCGTAGGTGTACTCGACGAGGACCAGGCCCACCACGTCGCCGCCTGCGTCCACGTCGCAGAACGTGCCGGACACCTGGATGCTGCGGGACTCTCCGCAGGCGACAGTCCCGGCCGGGACCGCGCCCGCCGACCACGCCCCGGTGGTGAGGTTGATCCACCCCTCGCTGGTGACCGCTCCGGTGCAGTCCCGGACGACCGTGACGGCGATGGGGGTGCCGTCCGCCAGGCACAGGCCGACCGAGGTGACCGGGGTGGTCGGGGACTCGCAGTCCGGGGAGGTCGGGCAGACACCGACGGTGCCGGTGGCGGTGTACGGCGTGCCGTCGAGGCCGCGGTCGAGGGTGGCGAGGAGCGCGCCCTCACAGTCGTACGTGGTGGCTCTCACGAACTGGGTGGCGGTGCCGTCCGCCGCCACGTCGCACAGGATCTGCGCCGTGGTGGTGGCGTTGCAGCCGCCCGACGACGAGCACGGGCCCAGGGTGCCGGTCGGGGTGTAGGCGGCGCCGGTGACCGGGTCCACGGTGCGGGTGCCGACTCGGGCGCCGCTGGTCGTGTCGTAGATCGGCTCGACGAGGGCGACGCCGGCGACCGTGCCGTCCGCCAGCACGTCACACAGCAGGACGGTCTTCACGTCCACACGGGGCGTGGCTGCCGCTCCGCTGACGATCACGGGTCCCTGCCCGCAGCATCCACTCACAGCGTTACTCCTTGGGTCCACGTGATGGTGACGGTGCCGGTGTCGGCGGTGATGGTGAGCGGGCCGGTGAGGGCCGCGTCGTCGTCGCGGGCGACGCTCCAGGTGGCCGCCTCGCCCGTGTGCAGGGTGCTGGCCCCGTCCGCGGTGGTGATGGTTCCGGTGCCGCCGTGCGCGACGGCGGTCACGGACTGCAGAGTGGGGATCCCCGAGGCGTCCCACGGTGGGGCGCCTGCCGCGAGCTCCACGCGGTGGGCCTGCACGCCGAGCGCCGGGGGCGCGCCCTCGGCCTCGTCGGCGGCATCACAGGAGACGGGCGCCACGGGCGTGTACGGGGCGGTGAGGCCGTCCGTGTAGGTGCCCAGGCTGCTCAGGTTGCCGTCGCAGTCGACGGCGAGCAGCTCCACATAGCCCACGTCGGGGAGGCCGTCCCCGTCCGTGTCGTCGCACCGGCACGCCTGGATCACGTTGTTCGCGTCGCACGGCGGGACCGTGACCGATGACCCGTCACCGTCCGCCGCGCACTGCCCGACCTCACCGGCCACGGTGTACGGCGTCGCGCCGTCCAGACCGACGTCCACGGTGGAGACGAGGTCGCCGTCGCAGTCGTGGGTGAAGCGCCGCAGGAACGGTGTGCGGGTGACGGTCAGTGCCTGGGTCCGCACCTCCAGCGGCATGAGGAACAGGTCGCGGTCGTTGACCGGGCCGCCGGTCGTCTGGTCGGTGAAACGGATGGTCACCGCGCCGGTGGCGGGGGCGATGAACGCCACCGGTGGCAGGTCCTCGGTCAGCACACCGCCCGGGAAGACGTTCGACCCGTTGGAGACGTTGCGCGTCCTGTCGGCGAGCACCGTGGTGCCGTCCAGGATCTCCAGCAGATAGATCGCGTTGTTGGTGGCCGGGGAGGGGTTTCCGGCGCCGATCCACGCGGACGCGAACCGGAACTCGTACATGGTGGCCGGGAGCAGCCCGCCCACGGTCAACTCGGCTACGCCGTCGGCCGGCTGGTTGGCCTGGGCGAACCACAGGGTCGTGCCGTCGTTGGCGGCCACCACGTTCCCGGTGAGGGCGAAGTCGCCCGCCGGGGTCGGGATCGGGGCCTGCGGGTCGTAGGTCAGGTCACAGAGCTGAACGACCTCGGTGTCTCCGCACGGCTGCTGCGGGCAGCACGATCCGCCGGTGGCCGCGCACTCGCCAGGCTCGCCGGTGAGTGTGTAGGGCTGGCCGTCCATGGTGGTGTCCACCACGGCGGTGACCGCGCCCGTCTCGCAGTCCACGGTGACGTTGCGCAGGAACTGGACGTCGCACCCGGTCTGGTCGTAGACCACCGTGGCGGCGAAGTCGGACAGCTGCCACGCGGTGTGGCGCGGGGGCGGGCAGGTGGCGCCGCTGTCGTCGTAGGCGTCGAAGGCGAGCAGGACGGCGATGTTCCCGGCGGCGAGGTCGGCGGCGGGGACGTCGGCCTCGACGGTGAGCGTGCCGGCCCACCCGACGGGGGTGTCGACCGGGGCGAGCGAGATGTCTACCCGGTTCGCTTCGCCGGTGCCGTTGTAGAGCCCCAGGAAGCCGGTGATGCGGCAGCCGACGTCGGGGCCGAGGGCGGTGACGTCGACCTGCGCCGTCACGTGCGCGGTGCCCGTGTCACAGGCCGGCCGCGGGGCCTGGATGATCGCCGCGGCGGTGCGTACGGTTCCGCCCGTGCCCGGCTGCGGGCCCGCAGCAGCCGGGAGGTTCAGCGTGCCGCCGTCCCACAGGGCTTGGGCCCCGGCCGTGGCCACGCCCGTGGTGTACGGGTAGTACGGCGCGCCGGGGGTGTCCGTGACGGTCGGTGCCGGGGCGCCGTCGGTGGGCAGGTCGCACAGCAGGAGAGTGCTCGTGTTACGGCACGGCTCGGGCTCCGGTGAGCACACGCCGAGCGTTCCCACGGGGGTGTAGGGCGCTCCGTCCAGGGTGAGGTCCACCACGGCGGTGACGGCGCCTGCCTCGTCCTGGACGAGCTTGCGGACGAACGGCCCGGCGTCGTCGCACAGGACCAGCTCCCCGTGGAAGGTGTCCGGGGTGACCGTAACGGGGCCGGGCACCTCGGAGGGGCAACGGCCCACGGTGCCGGTTGCTGTGTAGGGGGTGACGCCGTCCAGGGCGGTGTCCGTGACGGTGGGGGTGCCGCCGCCGGCTGGGAAGACTAGGCGGCGCAGGAACGGCGTGCTCGTGCCGCCGGCGGCGACGTCACACAGGACGAGGATCTCGGTATCCGGCTCTACCGGCTGCGGGTCTTCCTCCGCCGGCTGGCAGACGCCGACCAGGCCGGTGGGCGTGTACGGGGTGGACCCGTCCAGGAGCGTGTCCGTGGTGGAGATGACGGTGCCCGTGCAGTCCCGGCACACGGTGCGGGCGAACTGGCCGCCCAGGGAGACGTCCAAGGCGCCGAACTCCCAGGTACCGAACCGGCGGCACTCGGTGCTGGCGTTGCGGCCGCCCAGGTACTGGAGCGTGAACGTGGTGACGCCGGTGACGCGGAACCTGGCCGACTGCGCCCGGGTGGGGGTGTTGAGGGTGCACCCGGCGTTGGTGACGGTGGAGTCCACGCGCAGGATGTGGGTGACCTGGTTGTAGCTGTAGCCGGACGGCAGGCTCAACGGCACTGCGCCCGGGGGGAGCTGGACCTGGTTCTCTCCGGGCGCGGTGCCGGTCGAGTAGGTCATGGCGATGCTGAAGTCGACGTTCACCGGCTGGTTGAACGTCCACCGGGTGACGGGCACGGCCGGGTTGGGGAAGACGGCCACGTCCCACCAGGCCGCGCCGTCGCTCTGCCTGTTCGGCGCGAACGGGTTGGGGGCGGTGGCCGCCCAGGTGACGCCGTTGGACAGCGTGCCGGTGGAGGCAGTGCCGGCGATGGTGGCCGGGGGCGCGCCGTTGGTGTCGCACAGGACGACGGTCTCGCAGTCACGGCACTGGTCGACGCAGCGGCCCACGGTGCCGGTCGGTGTGTACGCGGTGCCGTCCAGCAGGTAGTCCGCGTGGCCGGTGATGGCGCCGGTCTCGTCGCGGGAGTAGTCCCGCACGAACTGGGTGACCGCGCCGCCTGCAGCGGTGTCGCAGAGCTGCACCAGGTCGCGTTCGGGCTGCTCGACCCCGACCGGGCAGGTCGTCACCTCGCCCTGCGGGGTGTAGGTGGTGCCGGTGGTGGCGTCGACCAGGCGCACGGCGTCGACCGCGCCGTCCGCACCGTAGGTGTACTCGATCAGCACCAGGCCGAGGACGTCGCCGCTGACCGGGTCGACGTCGCAGAACGTGCCGGTCGTGCTGATGCTGCGCGGGTTGCCGCACGCCATGGTGCCGACGGGGGGATCCCCGGCGGTGTAGGTGCCGGTGGTGAGGTTGAGCCAGCCGTCCTGGGTGACGGTGCCGTCGCAGTCGCGGGTGACCACCACGGCGATCGGTGTGCCGTCCGCCAGGCACAGGCCGAGCGTCGCCGCCGGCGTCGTCTGCGCCTCGCAGTCCGGGGCGGCCGGGCACAGGCCGACGGTGCCGGTGACGACGTGCGGTGTGGAGCCGTCCAGCTCCACGTCCTCGTAGGAGGCCGTGTCGCCGAGCCACGAGTAGCGGCGCAGGAACGGTCCGGCATCGTCGCACAGGGTCAGCGTCTCGGTCGTCTCGGTCGCGTACTCGCAGTCGACCGGCGCGGTCGGCGTGTACGGGACGGACGGGTCGTCCTGGTAGGTGAGGACGAGTTCGGCCGTGCCGTCGGCCTTGATGCACCACAGCTCGCTGTAGGAGACGTCAGCGACGCCGTCGCCGTCGGTGTCGTCGCAGCGCTGGCGGCACACGGTGTCGACGCAGCCCGAGGTGCAGGGGCCCGCGTCGACCGGGGGCGGGCCGGCCGTGAAGACACCCGCCGTGTCCAGCCAGCCCGCAATGACCGGGTCGTCGGGAGTCGAGCCACACGTGTCGCAGCCCGATCGGACGACCAAGAGCACGGTGGTGCCGTCGGCGCGGCACAGCGGCGTCGACGTGATCGACGGGGAGCAGCAGGCGTCGCTAGCGCAGGCGCCGACGGTGCCGGTGACGACGTGCGGGGTCTGCCCGTCGAGCGCGACGTCCTCGAACGTGGCGATCCCGTTGAGGAACGTGTACCGGCGCAGGAAGGGCCCGCCGTCGTCGCACAGCATCACCGTCTCGGACTCGGGGCAGCCGTAGGTGCAGTCGACCGGCGCGGTCGGCGTGTACGGCACGCTCGGGTCGTCCTGGTAGGTGAGGACGAGTTCGGCCGTGCCGTCGGCATGGAAGCACCACAGCTCCCTGTAGGTGGCGTCCGCCTGGCCGTCGCCGTCCGTGTCGTCGCACAGCTGGCGGCAGATCGTGTCGATGCAGTTCGTCGTGCACGGTCCGGCGTCGGCCGGTGCCGGGCCCTCGGTGAAGACTCCGGTGACCGGGTCGATCCAGCCGACAACAGCCGGGGCGGCAGCCGGGTCGCCGCAGTCGACGCACTCGGAGCGGATGACGACGAGGACGGTCGTGCCGTCCGCGCGGCACAGCGGCGTGGAGGCGATCGAGGGCGCGCAGGCGCAGGCGCCTGGCGTGCCGCCGCCGCCTGGAGCGCACGGGACGGGCGAGACCGGCATGGGTCAGTCCTCCGGGTGGGCCTTACGGCGGTGGGCGGCGAGAGCGCGGTCGTTCTTGAAGGGGCGGTCGCAGTCGGCGCACTTCGGCCCTTCGTCTTCCGGGCTTGCGTCGCTTGCGTCGCTTTCCTCGACCGGGGCGGGGTCGAGCGGCACGGCGTCGGCGGGGTATGCCTCGGCCGGAACCTCGGGCAGCGGCTCGCCGGGGATCCCCTCCCTCTCCGGCAGGTCGACGCCCAAGAGTTCAGGCCCGCTGGCGGTCTCGGTCGGCTCCGCCTGCTCGTCGGGGCTGACGTACGGGTGACCGTCGACGACCGCGCCGATGAGCAGCTGCTCGGGCATGGTGGTGAACAGCTCGTTCGGGACGGCGAAGTCCGACGGCGAGACCGTGCGCAGCTTCGGGTCCTGCGTGACCGCCCAGCGCGCGAAGTCGACCCGCCGCTGCGGGGCGGGCCGGACGGTGATGAACGCTCTACTCACGGGCAAAGGCCCCCATCTGGTCGTGTACGGCGGTCATGCGGGGCACGTCGACACGTTGATCGCGCAGACGGTGCAGGTCGTCGCGACGACGTAGGTCCGCTCGACGAGCACGCGCTGCGTGTTGGTCCGGTAGTTGATCGACGGGCCGGGCTGATCCGGGACGGTCATGGCCGGGCCGCGCCGTACGACGACCGGGCCGGTGATGTACAGCCAGGCCGTGCCGGGGTCGGCGGGGATGTTCCCGGGGCCGGTGTTGGCGGTGCTGTATCCGGCGCCGATGACGACGCAGTTCCCGGCGAGCGTGGTCGGAGGACCGCCGCCCGGGTCGCGCTGGACGACGTTGCAGCAGCCCAGCAGCGCGGCGGCGCCGGCCGGGACGTGGAGAACGCCGACGCCGCCGTACTGCTCGGCCAGGCAGCCCTCCAAGGCGGCGACGCCCTGCGCCATGTCGACAGGCCCGGCGGCCGGGGTGAGGTCCGTGGCTGTCGCGGCGAGGGTGTTCGTCCAGAAGCCGAGTTCGACGGCTTCCTGCTCGCCGAGTTCGAGGGACGCCTCGGCGTGCTGGCGGGCCTCGGCGTAGCTCCAGCCCATCGTGGCGCACTCGGCGCCCGCATAGACCGTGATGGGGTCGGCGTGCTCGGTGGTCGGGCGGCAGAACTGCTTCTGCGTGGGGGCGCCGGGACTCTCGTCCGTGCCCACGCAGGGGTCGTTCCACACCTCGACCGGGCAGCAGCCGAGCGCCATCCACTCGACGCCCAGCAGCTCGTGTTCGTCCTGGACGTCGATGACTTCGGTACAGCCGCCGAGGATCCCGTACGGGAGCGGACGCCCGGGGATGGCCTCGACGCGGCGTCGCATGCCGGCGGATGCCACCTGCGCACCTCCTCATAGGGTGCCGCGCCGAGACCCGTAGGTCTCGGCGCTGGACGTGGGCAGGGGTCAGGCGATCGGGCAGGTGACGCCGAGCTGCTCGCCGGTGCGGCCGTCGGGGCAGACCGGGACGGTGACGACGCGGGCCTCGTTGTTCCGGGCGATGAGCGCGGTGCACTCCTCGGTGAACAAGGCCGTGTAGTCGTTCGTCGAGAACTTCGTCGAGTCGTGGATCACGCCCAGCGAGATCTCGCCGCCGCGCCCTGCCTCGAAGGTGCCGGCCGGGTAGATCAGGAACGGGATGGACGTCGGCCAGTCGGTGGCCGGGGTCGGGCCGCCGATGTCGGTCGGGACGGCCGGGGTCAGGCCGCGCGCCCACTGCACGCTGATGCCGAGCTGCGCGAACGCGTTGACGACGCACGCGATGTCGATGTCGTCGCAGCTGACGCCGTTCTGGCGGGCGATGTCTGCCAGGAACAGGTTCTTCGCCCACCAGGGGAAGACGACCTCGATGTTGATGTTCTGGCAGAGGCTCAGCTTCTCCGTCATGTCGCTGGCCTGGAGGGCGACCGCGGCGAAGATGGCGGAGAACGCGCCGAACGTGGCGGCGATCGTGACGGCGGTGGAGGCGGCCACGGCCTGCGTGAACAATTCCTGGCGGATGCGGATCTCGTGCGCGACCATCGCCAGCGACTGGTAGTACGCCACCAGCTCCGGGAAGTGCCGCTGCGTCAGGATGCCGGACTCCAGGCACGCGCCGACCGCGTCACAGCGGACCTCGACCGGCTCCGGGCAGGGGATGCGGAAGCAGGGCTTGACCGCGCCGGAGATGTCGTCGGCCTCGGTGTGAATCCACGTCATGGCGGCGACGTCGAGCGACGGCATCGGGAAGTAGCGCAGGCCGCCGCGGGCGAGCTGGATCTCGGGCAGGTCCCACAGCATCTCCGGGCAGGACATGTTGGTGAGGGTGTAGACCGTCTCGGACGGCGCACACCATCCGCCGCTCGCGACGAGGTCGCCGCCGTTGAGACGGGACTGGTCGCCGGCGAGGACGACCGCACGCGTGCCCTCCGTGCCCGAGGAGCTGTCGTTGACGATGAGCTGCTGCGGGAACGGCAGCCGGTAGGAGGCGGTCAGGCCCACGCCGCCACCGGCGGTCTTGAGGGCGTTGGCGCGCCGGATGATGCCCTCGGTGACGCCCTCCATGTCGAGGGGCTGGCCCGGCTGGTAGCCGGGGACGTCGACGGAGGCGGTGATCTCCGGGCGCGGGTTGGGGTCGGCGGGCAGTACGCGCGGCTGGTGAGCCCGGACCCGCGACAGGTCCAGGGCGCGGGACTTGACGGCGGCGGAGGCGGTGACGGGCTCCTTGGCCGGCTCGGCGGCGGGCTCGGCAGCCGGCTCGGCCGGGTTCTCGGCGGCGGGCTCGGTGGTGGCGGCTTCCTGCCCGCCCTCGTCGCCGCGGACGGTCGCGGCGAGCGCCTCGATCTCGGCGGCGGCCTTCTGGGCGGCCTCGATGCGCTCCGCCTTCTCGGTACGGATGTTCTCGACCGCGGTGGCCAGCTCGCGAAGCTGGGTCAGGTCGTCGCTGGTGACGGTGCTGCTGCCAGCCTTGGCGTCGAACGCCTTGACCGCGCCGTCGAGAAGGTTGTCCAGCTCTTCGTCGCTGAGGGTGGTGATGTCCTCGGGAAGCGAGAACTCTTCCATGGGGCCGGTCTCCAAATGATCGATCTTGGAGACCCGGCCCAAAACCAGCGGTCGTCTGTAGCAGATAGTAGCCCGCTGGTCCGGAAGTTTCGGGTGAACTATGCGTCAGGGGCTACTGAGTGAATCGACGCCTCGGGTGCATGGGCTCGGCCGGCCGCTCTCCCGTGAGTAGGAACTTGGCTATAACTTCCGCGTAATCACGCCTGAGCAGGTTGCCGTGCACCACCTTACTTACCGTGACAATCCCCAAACCGAGATTGTCAGCGATGGTGCGCACAGTGACCACGCCCGCCCGCCTGCGCAGTTCGTCCCATACGAATCCCATATGGGGGAGGACCGACAGCACCGTCACAAGTTCGGTCGTGGACAGGGCATCAAGGAGGTCGGCCGCCGTAACAGCCTCCCAGAACCCGACCGCCGCAGTTCCTCCCTCGGCTACCGGCCCTAGGAACGGATTCGACATCAGCAGCGCGCGAGCGGCCTGCTGCTCACCCACGAGTTCTGACGGATCCGCTTGCAAGAGATCATCAATGAACCACTGCGACGGCCCCCTCCCGAAGTACGCCTGACGCATGCCTGGTGGATGCTCCTTGCCATCCGAGGCAGCGGCACTCAGCAGTTCGATTTGTTCTTCGGTCTCGCTGCGAAGCAACAGCCATTCTCGATGGTTACCGTTCCAGGCGGTCACGAGAGCCGCGAGGACAGGCCTCGTTGGGATCCGCTGTCCCCTCAACGCTGCGTAGAGCGTCGACTTCGGGATCTGCGTCTCTTTGGAGATCGCTTCGACCGTCTTGGCGTCGAAGCCAGCCTCATCCCGCAGGCGGCGGAGAGCGCGGGCGAATCGGGCCTGCGGACTGTCGTCATTGAGCGGTGTTGCTCGACGCGGCATCTGGTCTACACCTGTTGTCTCGTATTGAGCGCAGATTGTCGGCGCATTCTCTCGACCCCCTTATCAGGGGGGCAAGGCCGCCCGAAACTACAGGCAGACAAGCCAGTGACCGCCAGGCGCCTCTAGCTCCCAAAGCATGTTGAGGACACCCGACGGCCAGACCGCCGCTCGCGCGGCAGATAGGACGACACCAGTGCTGACGCCCTGCAACCATGATGAACCGCTCCACCCCCTCCACCGCAAGCGCCGTCTCAAGCTCATCCTCGTCGGCGTAGTCGTCGTCGGCGCCGCTTCGGTCCTGCCGCCCGACCAAGTGAGTGCCGTCTCGCAGGCGGTCGGTGCCGCCGCGGCTTCGACGGTGGTGCTCCGTGGCACCAGGGAAGGGGGCGGGGTGATGGTCGGCTGACCCTGAGCACCGCACGAGGCCCCTCGGCACCGGTCGAGGGGCCTCCTGCGTTCCCTTTTCGGCTACTTGGCGGTCGACTCGGCCGCGTTCTTCGGCGGCACTTCGCGGATGACGCTCCCGGCGTACCGCTTACCGACGCTCTCGGCGGTGGGCTTGCTCGCCGAGGCGAACACCACCTTCTCTCGGCCGTCGGTGGTCACGACGACTTCGTAGCGGGTCTTGTTGCCACCCTTGCAGGCGCATCCCATCTCAGATCACTCCGTTCGTTACGGCGACGGTCTCAGCGGCCGGGTGCTGCGCGACGAGCGCGGCCATCTCCTCGATCTCTGTGCGCCGTTCCTCCTGGCGGCGGGTCACGGCGTCGGTGAGGAGGTCGACGAGGGGCCCGGACGCGAGGGCTGCGGCGAGCGCCTCGACGTCGACCTGGACGACCGGCGCCCCGGCGTCCGGATGCCGTCCGGACGCTCCGTCCGGACGCTGTCCGGGCAGGTCAACGCTGATGTCCGTCGAACTCGCGAACGCCGTCCGGATGTCGTCCGGATGCTCGTCCGGACGGGTGTCCGGAGAAGGTTCGGATGCCTCGTCCGTGAGCGGGAGGAGGCCCGCGGCGGAGGCGGCGAGCGCCAGGTTCGACCGCTCGGCGACCGCATGGAGGGCGGCCAGCAGCGGCGTCGAGTGGCCGGGCACGGGCACGGTCAGCACGGCCCGCAGCTGCCACGACCCGTCTCGGGCCTGCCGCAGGTGGTACGACGGCTGGCACGCCGCGAACACCGCCCGGTCCCATTCCGACAGCCACGGCGCCGCCGCACCGCTGAACCACAGGCCGCGCTCGTTGAGGCCGACGGTAACGATCGCCCCGACGGTCCTGCTGTCGTCGAACTGGCAGGCCGCCGTCTCACACTCGGCGCCGTCCCTGTGGTGGCCCACGTTCATGGTCATCGCGCCGACCCGGGCGAACGAGCCGTCGTCGAGCTGGAACTTCGCCCGCAGGAAGTGCGAGAAGTCGAAGCCCTCCGCGGCGAGCTTGCGCACTGTCAGGTTCTTGCCCGGGTAGCCGGCGTGCGGCTCGTCGATGGTGGCGACCCACCCGTAGGCGCGGCCGTCCTTCAGGTGGACGCCGCCCGCGCCGTCGGGGAGTTCCTCCTCGGTCGGCTCGGCGAACCAGGCGGCGGGCATCGGCGGCATCTGCTGCATGGCCGTCCACGCGGACGCCTCAAGCTCGTCCTCGACACCGGCTGCGGACGCGCGACGGTCGATGACCAGGGTGTCGGGCTCCCAGTCCGAGATCCGGTCCTCGAAGCCGCTGCCGGAGGAGGCCGCCGTGAGGGCGAGTGCCAGCCCTGCGAGCGCACCCGAGGCCATCCGGCCGTTGATGATCTCGACGTCGTAGACCGCCGTCTCCAGCGGGTCTTCCGGCTCGTTGGCGGCCGTGACCCGGAACTGCGTGCCCGGCGCGGTGATCCACTCCGCTTCGGACTTCTCACCGCCGAGGGCGGTCACGTCGAGGGCCTGCGTGCCCTTGGGGGCCTTGATCCTGAACAGGGAGCCGCCGACGCCGGTCATGCCGCGCGCTACGTCCTCGTCGTCGGACATGCTGGTGAAGCCCTTGTCGTGGAACTCGTCGCCGGGCTTCAAGCCGAGGCGGAGCTGCCGGGTCCCCCGGAACATGCTCCTGTCCTCGCTCAGCGGGTCCTGAATGCTGATCAGGTCGCTGAGGGCAGAGATCCGGTGACGGGTCTCGTCCAGCGATGCCCGCTGAGGCTCGGCGTCTCGGCGGAGCAGGGCGTTCATGTCCCGGTAGGCGCGGCCCTGGTAGTCGAGCATGGCGTCCAGGTGCTGCTCCTCGCTGAACAGGTTGCTCCCCGCCCAGCCGCCGCCCGCGTGCTGCGTCCTGCGCGACTCGCGGGCATTGCGGCCACTGGGGTGGTACTTGCGGTAGCTGGGCCGCCCAGGCGTGCCGTGGAACTCGTCCTCGGCGATCCGCTCTTCACCGCTCGCGGTCTTCTCGCCCTCCGGCAGGGTCGACGGCCCGCAGAACAGGCCGGGCGCCAGGCGGACGATCCGGCCGTCCTTCGCCGCCCCGTTGAGGTGCCCGCGCGCGGTACTCATGGCCATACCGAGCGCGTTGGAGACTTCCCGGGCGCCGACGGCGGCCGGTGAGGTGCACACGTAGCGGACGACCCGGTCTCGGGTCTCCCCCGCCGCGGTGATGTCCGGCACCGGCGCGGCCGCGGTCTCGTCGAGCGGGTCGAGGACGATCTTGGCGTCCTTGAAGGCGGGCATCGACACGAGCGTGGCGCCGCGCAACCGGGCATCGGTGATGCGCAGCAGGAACTCGCCGGCCTTCTGCTCGTGGATGACCAGCCCGGACTCCGGGTCGTCCGCGTCACCGGCCGCCGCGGTGAGAGCGCCGGTGCCGTTGAAGGCCTGCGCGATCGCCGCGGCGGTGAGTACGCCGCCGGGGCCGGTGATGAGCTGGACGTCGTAGCGGCTGCGGGAGAACGCCTCACCGGCCGCCGTCCACTCGGCCCGGGTGGAGGCGGACAGCATCACCGAGCCGTCCTCCATGCTCATCACGCTTGCCTGTGCGAGCGTCGCCGACGCGAACAGCCACTCCGCGTCCTCGGGGCTGAGGGTCTTGTCGACGAGCTGGATGCTGACGTTGTCCAGGTCCACGCTGATACCGAGCGGCGCCTCCTCCTCAAGGAGCTGCACCGCGTCGAGCCCGGCCGGCTGGTTGAGGTACAGCGCACCGGAGGCGGTGATGCGCTTGCCGTCCCGCTTCACCTTCTTGATGGCGCCGGCCAGGCGGGCGCCCTGGTGGCCCATCAGCATCTCGTCGGCATGCTGGAGCGGCTGCGGCTGCCGGTCCCACTTCAGGGCGCCCTTGGTGAAGATCCGGCCGTCGCCGGTCTCCTCGTCCTCGTAGGCGATCGCCCACGGGTCGGGCGTCGACCAGGTACGAACCGTCAGCGGAACGAAGTCGGGGGCCGCGGTGGCGGCGGCCTTGGCGTCAGGCATGGGTTCTTCCTCCTGCTGGGGGCCGAGGGGGATGTCGGTGTGCTCGTCCCCGAAGGCGACGCGCAGCCTGTCGAAGGTCACGGGGCCGACTCTCGCGAGCAGCTCGCTGTACGGCCCGCTCTCCGCCGTGTAGACGGCGCAGGTGTGGGCCGTCCACGGGGAGTGCTGGCGGGGCACGTCGGGATGCTCGGTGTCGGCGAGCGCCACGGTGACGGCCTGGCGGGCGTCGCCGAGGGTCGGGGCGTCGTCGGGCCGGTCTCGGCTGTCGCTGATGGTCCACACCCACGACGGCTTGTCGGTGTCGGTGTTCCAGTGGGCTGCGCCGGTGGCGTGCCCGGCGATGGGGCCGCCGAGGTCCCCGGCCGCCGTCGTGAGGGCCTGGATGAAGTCGGCGCGCTGGGCCTCGGTCCACTGGCCGGCGTCGTCACCGAGGAAGAACATCGTGCAGTGCAGCTCGTCGACGGGCTCACCGCCCTCGATGGCCAGGCGCTCGGCGTCGGCGGGGGTGGGCATGAGGGCCACCATCGCGCCGGACAGGTGACTTCCATCAGCTGCGGCCGTGGAGTCCCTGGCATTCTCAAGTGCCGCCGTCGGGGCCACTTGAGAATCGAAGGCCGACGACCGCACCTCGGGGTGGACTCGCAGCACGCACCGGCAGTTGACGACCTGTGAGGCCGGGGCGCTGGGGTCGTGGGGGGCGTTCATCTTCGAGGAGCCCACGCTGAACTCCTCGTCCAGCAGCAGGACCGTGCCGTTGACCTCGCGGTGGTCGTGCCGGACACGCGTGTCGGCCTTGGTGACCCACTGCTTGACCAGGGGCCGGTCCTGGCCGGTGGCCGCCCTCGCTGCGCCCAGCGTGGCCGTGTTCCAGGCCCGGCCGGCTTCGGTACGCGCGATGCCTTCCTCACGGTCCGGGCCGAGCTGCGAGCCCTCCCGGGCGAACCGCTCACGCAGGCGTGCCCGCAGCTGGTCGATGGACTCGCCCGCGTCGACGCCCGCGGCGAGTTCCTCCCGGGCGGCCTCCGCGAGCCGGTCACCGACCGCGCGCATCAGGTGCTCGGTGACGGTGACGTACTCGCTCATCGCCGGCGGCAGGTCGCGGCCGTCCTGGTACCGGCCTTCCAGGTCGTGCCACTCCTCGGGGAGTTCACTGTCGGTTGCCTCCGCGGTGTGGGCGGCGGCCTGCTCCGACACGCGCAGCAGGCGGCGCACGAGGCGCGGCACCCGCTCCGTGAACATCGCGGCGATCCGGGACACGGAGAACCGTGCGGCGACGAGCTCGGTGGCGTCGGCCAGCTCCTGGGCGAACTCGTCGGCAACCTCGCCCAGGACGGCCGACACCTCGTCGGCTACCTGCTGTTCGGCGTCTTCCAGGAGCTGGAACAGGTCGTCAGCCATCGGTGCCCTCCTGTGTCGCACCGGCGAGGGTCACGGAGTTGTCGGCGGCACGGAGGAAGCCCCACATCCCGAGCGGGATCGTCCCGTACCCCGTGTCGGCGGTGAGGGTGACGTAGACGCTGGCCTCCTCGCCGTCGGGGAGCTGGTCGAAGTGGGTGACCGCCACCGCGGCGGCGTCCTGGATGAGGCCGACGATGGCGGCCGCGTGCTCGGGTGAGGCGTCGTCCGTCAGGAAGGCCGGCTCAGCCATCGGCGCTCACCTTCTCGGCCTCCCGGCTGGGGACGGTCACACGGTCGGGCGTCGGCGTCTCGTCGATGGCCTGGTTGTCGCGCTGCCGCCAGGCGAGGAGTTCCTCCCAGACCTCCCGGCCTGGGCAGCGGGAGCACCAGCCGAACGCCCGGTGCCCTGCGCGGGAGTGGCCGGGCGGGGCGACGTGCAGCTTTGGCTGCTCCACCACCGTCAGCTCGTCAGTTCCGTCGCTCACTGCTGGTCTCCCTGGGGGGTGTTGGGGCAGGGTTCGAGGCGGGTGAGGTAGAGCGTCGTGGGCCCGCTCGTCGCGATCGGCCCGTCGGGGCCGTTCAGGGTGAAGCCGAGGACGTCGAGGGGGCGGGCTTCGAGGACCTGGAGGCCCCCGCAGGCCGCGCACAGGGAGAGGTCGCGACGGCACTCAGCCACTGGTGACCTCCTGGGCCGTCTCGCAGCCGAAGCAGAACGCGAACCGGCCGACCTCATGCACGCCCTGAGGGGTGGTCACGGTGAAACCGGCGTCGAGGACGGTGTCGCTGCGCCCGCAGCTGGGGCAGTCGACGGTTCGTGAGTTGACGTCGGCGATGAGAGGGCCGCCACCCTCGTCGTCCTCGTCGTCGCCGTCCGGCGTGGCCGTCGAGGCGTGCTGGGCGGCTTCGTAGCGGGCCTCCTCGTGGACCTGCCAGGCGGCCAGCTCCTCGGCGACGGTCCGGCCGTGGCAGAGGGAGCAGAAGCCGTGCACGCGGTGCGAGGGGTTCGAATGGCCGAGGGGGGCCGCCCGCATGAGGTCACCCACGGTCGTCCTCCTCGTCGTTGCAGATCTCGCACGCCGTCCAGGTGCCGACGACGGACACGCCGCCCGGGGTGAGCATGAGGATGTCGCCGGTGGTGCGCGTCCACGCCTTGCACGTCTTGCACCAGTCCTCGCGGGCCGGGCCCGGGGTGACGATCACGGTCAGGGGCGCCGGGGAGGCCATCACGCGGCCACTTCCAGCGAGGCGCAGGAGCCGATGACGGCGGGGACGACCGCGTACGAGTGGCAGATCCCGGCTGCGATCAGCTCGCGGGCGTAGGAGTCGAGCGAGGCGGTCAGGCAGTCCGAGCTGAGCCCGTACCGCTTGGCGATCTCCGGGACCCGGTTCCAGGCCCCTTCCAGCAGCCGGTACTGCTCGACCTGGCCGGGCTCGACCTTCAGCTCGGTGTGCAGGGCCGCCGCTTCGATCTCCCGTGCTCGGGCGCGTTCGCTGCGCGGGCAGATCGGGGTGCGGAGCAGCTTGTCGCCAGCCGAGGACAGGGCGGCCCAGATCAGGCCGTCGGCGGCTGCGACGAGGCCCTCGCCGAGGGGGCGGCCGGCGGAGGCGGGCAGGGTGTCGGGCTCTTCCTGGGTCTCGTCGACCGGCAGGTCCGGCTTCGCCGGCCCCTGGTCCTGGCCGTCGCCCGGCTGCTGGTCCTGGCCGTTGTCCTGCTGCTGCTTCTTGCGGGCGGCCTCTTCCTCGGCGGTGGGGGCGTCGGACTCCTCGAAGCCGGTCTCGCGGCGCAGCGCTGCGGAGCTGATGACGCCACGGTCGAACGCCTGCAGCGCGGTCTCCGACCGGTTGGTGCGCACCCGCAGGTTGGCGGTGTCGTACCAGACGAGCCACCTGTGCCAGTCCTCGACCTTCTCGGCCTGGAGCAGCGGGCGCATCCACTGCTGGGTGAGGGCGTGGCAGACGGTCTGGAGCTTGGGCTCGATGCCCATGCGGATCGCCTCGGAGGTGAGCATCCAGGCGCCCCAGTGGTTCGTGTCGCCCATGCCCAGCAGCAGTTCGGCGGGGATCTCCAATCCGGTGGCGAACCGCTTGATGGCCTCCTCGCGGAGCTTCAGCGCCAGGTCGTCGAAGTTGCTCTCGAACGTGAGCAGCTTGAAGTCGGAGATGGACTCGGGGGGGACCTCCAGCACGATCGGCACCGTGGCCGCTGCGCTCTCGGGCTCGCGGATCGCCGTCTCGGCGATCATCATCAGCAGCTCGATCAGGTCGTCCTCGGCGTCGCCCTGGCCGGGCCGGGTGGGGAAGCGGACGCCCTTGGGGACGAGGAGGATGCCGCGGCCGGTCAGCCGGGACCGGGCGATGGCCTTCACCGCGGCGTTCAGCAGGAGGAGTTCCTCCAGCAGGTCGATGCTGGCGCGCACGGGGCTGTCGGCTTCGACGAAGTGCTCGGGGTCCGGCTCCCACACGCGCAGGGCGACCGGCGAGTCCGGGTCGAGGGTCTCCTCGTCGCCGGCGGGGACCTCGATGTCCTCGCCGTCGATCTCGGCGATGAGCTTGCCGGACTTCTGGGAGACCTCGCGGGTGGACAGCACCCGCCAGTCGTGGCCGTCTTCGGGGACGTCGGGGCTGAGGACTTCGCTGTTGGGGCGTACGAGGACCCAGCCCTCGCCGGCCACGGTGAGGTGCTTGCCGAAGGCGGACAGCAGCTTGGACTGCCCGTCGGGTCCACCGGCGATCTGGGCGACGATATCGGCGGCACGGTGGTTGTTCGGGGCGGGCTCGATCGTGCCGTCGTCGGCGCGACGTCCGGCGTACAGGGTGGCGGCCGCCATGCCGTTGGCTTCGTAGGTGGCGGCGAAGCGGACCTCGGGGACCTGGTGGTACAGCTGCCAGGCTCGGGTCTGCCATCCCTGGTCGGTGGTCGCCTTGAGCGTGCGGACCTTGCGGTCGACGTAGCGGGAGGCGGCGGCCGTGAGCTGTCGGGTCACTTGCCCACCTCGCCGAGGGTGTCGTCGACGCGGTTGAGGAGGACGGCCGCGCCGGCGACCGCGAACCATTCGATGCCGTGGATCAGGAGCGGGGCGTCGTCGAAGCGGCCGGTGACGAGGAGGTAGGTGGCGAGGAGGGCGCCGGAGATCCACCAGCCCATGCAGTACGGGCAGGAGATCAGCGTGACTGCGGCGCTGCGTACGGGGCTGTGGGTCTTTCGGCTGTGCCAGTCGAAGACGACCGCTCGGGCGGGATCGAGGATCGTGTCATGAACAGCCAGCTGGGTTGCTCGATAGCCAGCGGCGGCGAGGACGAGGAGTGCCGGGATGCTGATCATGTCCGCCCCTTGCTGAGGATCTTCCGGTTGCGGCGGGCACTATAGGTCATTCCAGACACAAGGTGCTTTCGTAACTGATCGCGCTACGACCGGAATTGATCTCCTTGGGGCGTCAACGCACCATATGCCAGGTCTGCTACAGTCCGCGGCGCACGCCCTGAGCAAGCGTGCGCCGGGAGAACGGCACCGGCGGTCACGCCGCTACAGCGTCCGGACGGCGGGGGTGCGATCCCCTGGCCGCCGGTGCCACCACTCCCGGGCTGCTTTCCCGGGCCCCCGTAACCCCGAGCACGGGGGCCCGGATGCAGGCCCGCAGATCCCCGCCGGTGGACGGCCGCCCTGACGCCCCGTCTACTGGCGGGCCCGCGACACAGGACGGTCGATGCCATGGCCTGCAAGTCCCCTGACTGCGAGCGGTGCCGGCCGCACGGCATGGCCGAATGGGGCCTGGTGCTGGCCTGGCAGATGCGCGACGCAGACGACGAGGGAATCGGCGGCATGAAACGGGACTGCCCGCACGGCGGCCGCTCCCCGTTCAACTGGTGGTACGAGGCCCGCCGCCGCCTGACGGGCCGGTAGCCGGTCAGAACATGGCCAGCGTCCCCAGCGACCCCACCGGCTCCTCACCGGCCGGCTCGTCCTCAGCCTCTACGAACTCCAGCTGCGCGCCGGGCCCCGGCAGGTCCACGATCGCCAGCGAGCCCGCACACGACACGAGGGCGTCACCGAACAGCTCGGGCCGCTCCGTCGGGTCATGCCGCCACAGCCGGCCCTTGCTGGGCCGTCCAGCCACTATCCCGGCCGCGATGGACCGCTGGCAGAACTCGCACTCAACTCGGGGCATCTTCACGCAAACCAGTGTGCCGATGCCCGGTCTGCCACGTACAGCAGACCGGGCATCAGGTCACCAGGCGGGCGATGCTTCTGGATGCCCTGTCACCTCGTGTGGGCTTCCAGCGCCTTTGCCGCCTGGCACAGCGCATTGAGGTCACGGAGGAAGTACCGCATAGCGGTAGCACTCTCCTGGTCGCGATTCGCTTTCCAGGGGCTGCGGCCGTCTCTCAGCAGCTGCCCGACGGCCTGGTGGGCGGCGACGTCCGTGGCTTTGTCGATCCAGTCGTCGGCTACCGCGGCCCTCACGTTGTCCAGCCTCGTCCAACTCCTTTCCACCTCCGTCCGCCACCGCCCCATGTGGTCAGTTTCGTTACTTTGCCTACGAAACGATGACCACCTGGTGCGAGGTTGTCCCCCAGGAGCCGGGAGCAGTTCGTCGAAGGCGGCGAGCAGGGAGAGCTCGCGGTCTTCTCGGCTCTGGTCGTCGCCGCGGACCGCGCGGATAGCGATGGACTCGTTGAGCAGAGCGCGCACCTTGCCTGACACCTCGTCCAGGGTGAGGCCGTTGAAGACTTCCAGCAGGCTCGCCACGAAGAGGGAGGCCCGCGCACGCGCCTGCTCGGTCTCTCGGTGCTCTTCCTGCTTCCTCGTCAGGTAGTCCAGTCCTACGAGCGCGAAAGGGATACCGAAGCAGACACCGGTGAAGCCGGAGAAGATATTCAGGAAGTAGTTGTGGCGCGACCACCAAGCGATTGAGTCGAGCCACAGGCCAAGGGCAAAGAGGGCGACTCCCGTTGGAATGCCAGCGCCGATGACGATGCGCGTCGTCAGAGGTCGACGTCTCGACCTGGCGGGTGCCTGCGTGTTGGTTTGCGGCACGATCTCCCCTAACTCGTCTGCAGTAGCGGGACGTTAGCGCACAGTCCCGCAGCTGGGCGCGCCTACGCCGTTCAGACCGCGTCTCGGGCCGCTGGAACCGACGCGCGCAGTGACGTCGCACCGGTTAAAGATGATCAAGTGACGCTGTCTCCTCCCATCGAGCCGATGCTGGCCGAAGCGCGGCGCGAGCTGCCGTCGGGCAGGGCGCTGCCCGGGCGCCTGGTCGCCGAGCAGAAGCCGGACGGCTACCGCGCCGTGCTCTTCGCCCACACCGGCAAGGTCATGCTCCACTCACGCAACGGCGCGGACCTGACGCCCGCGTTCCCGGAGATCGCCGCCGCGGCCTCCGCGCTCGAGGAGGACCTCGTCCTCGACGGCGAGCTCGTCGTGCCGCACGAGGGACGGCTGCACTTCGGCCAGCTCCAGAACCGGGCCCGCCGCCGTGGCCGGGGCGCGGTGGCGGCCGCCGCCGAGCACCCCGCCTACCTCATCGTCTTCGACGTCCTGGAGGCCGACGGGGTCGAGCTGCTGGACCGCCCGTACCGGGAGCGCCGCGCCCGGCTTGAGGACCTCTTCGCCCGCGAGGTGCTGGGCGGGCCGTTCACCCTGTGCCCGGCGACCACGGACCGAGCAACCATGCTCGACTGGCTCGATCCGGCGTGGGGCGCGGCCGGGATCGAGGGCGTCGTCTGCAAGGGCAGCGAGCAAAAGTACCTGCCCGGCAAGCGGGCGTGGATCAAGGTCCGGTCGCGCGTGACGGCCGAGGGAGTGATCGGCGGCGTCACCGGCACCCTCGCGTCACCGGCTTCACTGCTGCTCGCCCGGTACGACCACGCGGGCCGGCTGCGGCTGGTCGCCCGTTCCACTCCCCTGCCGACCGCTGTACGGCGAGACCTCGCCGGACGCCTCCACCCTGCCGGACCCGATCATCCTTGGCACGGGCGGCGCTTCTCGGCCGGCTGGGGCACTCGCGGCGAGCTTCAGTACCACCCCGTCGCCCCGGACCTCGTCGCCGAGTTCCTGGCCGACACGTCAGTGGACGAGGGGATCTACCGCCATCCAGTCCGGTTCCTGCGACTGCGCGACGATCTGAGCCCCGAAGACGTGACCACCACCAGCGGATAGGTCGACCACCCTTCTTGTACGCGTAGAGCAGGCCGACGCGCGCACCTGCATCTGCGGATGACAGGCGTCTCACTTGCCGATCCTCCGCCCGTACGAGGACGCCGGCCCTGTCGGCGACACACCCCGCCCGAGCCCGCCGCGCGGCGCCGTCGGCAGCGGGGCGTGGACGATCGCACCCTTGTTGGCCTCCGGGATCAGGCCGTACACCAGGACACAGGAGGCGTCGATCCGGCCCGGCGAGTCGGCATCGGTGGGCTGCCACGTCGCCCACTCGTTCTCCAGGTCGGGGAACGCTCCGCGCAGCCGCACCCGGTCCTCGACCATCTGCTGCGCGATCGGCTCCGCCCTCAAGAGCTTGCCCTGCTTGGCGCTGACCGCGTCGATCATCGGCTTGAGCCGGTCCTTCGGGATGGCGCCCTCCTCCTGGAGCGCCTTCCACGCCGTGTCGATGGCGAGCGTGCACATGTCGCGGCCGTAGTTCCACTCGACGTAGATCACGGCCGCGTTCGTCTCGTACGCCAGCAGGCACGCGGTACGGGACCACTCCGCCGACGACATGGCTTTCGTCCGGTCGTGCGTGATCCAGACCCGGTTGTCCGCGCCGAGGAAACCGCCGATGACGCCCGCGGTGTCCCGGCCGCCACCCGACGGGTCGATCGAGACGGCGATCTTCTGCGGCTCCACCACGGTGACGCCGTCGCGGATCGTGCGCAGCAAGTCCCGGGAGACGAGCGCGCCCTCGGACGGCTGCGGATCGCCCTGCGACAGGGCGTGCCAGTCCCGCACGGTCGACGTCCGCTTGACGTCGTCCCACCAGGCGATCAGCTTGCGCCGGTTCTTCGTCGGGATCTTCGGGTGCGGCAGCGGGTCACCGTCACGCCGGCCGAGCGGGTCAGGGCCGAACTTGGTGGGGTTGGCGATGGCCGGGAGGTGGACGACCTTCCACCGGCCGCCCTCCTCCAAGCGCCCGTCCTCCTCCAGCCGACGCCCGGCGAAGTCGTCCGGATGCCACCGGGTCTGGATGGCGACCACGGCGTTGCGGTCCGGCTGGAGCCGCTTGAGCGCAGCCGACGACCACCAGTCGTGAACCTTCTCGCGCATCTTCCGCGACTCGGCCTCCGCACGGTCCTTGTGCGGGTCATCGACCACGAGCAGGTTGACCGAGAAGCCGGTGAGGCCTGCCCCCAGGCTGACGGAGCGGACGCCGCCGCCCTGGTTCGTGTCGTAGTCCTGCGCGGCCTCCGACCCGGGCAGCAGCGACAGCCCGTACTCGCCGCCGTACTCGCCGATGTACTGCCGGATCGTCTTGCCTCGCCGCAGCGCCAGGTCATCGGAGTACGAGGTGACCGCAACACGGTCCTCGCCGTGCAGGCACAGCCACCAGAACGGAAACCACTCAGCCGTCGTGGTCGACTTCCCCACCTGGGCCGGGGTGATGACCAGGAGCCGGTCGTAGTCACCGCGCTCCAGGCCCACCAGCGCATCGCTGATCACCTTCAGGTGCGGCCGCATCCGGTAGCCCGGGTCCAGCCCGCGCGCGAGCGTCGCCGGGTCCCGCAGCAGATCCTTCGCAGCCGCGAGCTTGGCAGCCTGGAGCCGCCGGAACACCTCCGCGTCGTCGAGGTGGCCCAGCTCTCCGAAGGCAGGCGTGACGGTCACTCGTCACCGTCGTGCTCGTCGCCGGCCGGGTCGGGCTCGTCCTCCTGGTCCTCGCCGTCGAGCGGGTAGCTCTCCTCGCCATCGTCCTCGTCGTCGCTGCCGTCGGTGGCCTGCGCGCGGCGGGCGACGGTCGCCGCCAGCTCGGCGAGGCGTACGCGCCGCTGCTCCGGGGGCAGGCCGGCGAACTCCTCGATCTGCACGCTGAGCGGGTCGCCTCCGGGGCCGGTGACCGCGATCGTGGCGGTCGGATCGCCGAGGAGGGTGCGGCGCCACTTCATCGTCGTGTCCACGAAGCGGGTGAACTCGGCAAGCGTCATGTCGGGGGCCAGCTGCTGCACGCGGGGCAGCGCCTGGCCGATCATGCCGGTCATGATCCGGAGCACGCGGACGTCTTCGCGGGCTGCTCGTCGGCGCTCCTCTTCCATCTCGGCGGCGTATTGGCGGGAGAGGTGGGCGTCCCAGGCGGCGACGCGTTCCTGCCAGCGGAAGCGGGTCGCGGTGACCTGGGCGCTGCGGTGGGTCCAGTTCAAGACCTCTGCAACGGCGCTCAGTGAGCGTGCAATGCCTTGGTCGCGGAATGTGAGGAACTGGCCATGCCTCTTAGCGGTTTCTCCGGACTGTCGCTCCCAGGGGTCCAGGGAGGGGTCGAGGGTGATGCGGTCGCTCATGTTGGTCACGATCCCTGGGGGTGTGGAGGCCCGTAGAGGGGACGCGTGTGCCCCTCTACGGGTCTGGTGACGTGCGGGGCTTAGGTGGCGGCTGGCTCGTCCTGCTCGGCGGCCTGCTTGGCGTGTTCTTCGACTTCGCGGCGGGCGATGTCGGTGAGGAGCGCGATCATCGTGGTGAAGTTCCGGACGTCCTTGCACCGGCCGAAGGCGTACACCGCGGCGGCGAACCCCTCGAACACCTCGACGGGGGCGACGCCGACCAGGTCGGTGCCGTTGGCGATGGCGGTGACGGCGCCCTTGAAGTCCTCCATCTGGTGCGGGAGGAACATGAGCGTGGCGGCGCGCCAGTCGAACTCGCCGTGCGGGATCGCGAGCTTCGTGTCGTCCGGCTCCACGGTGGGGAGCTGGTCCTCGTCGAGGCCGGTGGCGATCAGGTCGTCCACGTTGTCGATCATCGCGACGAGCTGGGCGAGGACGTCCTTGTCGGGGTCGCCGTGCAGCTCGTTGTGCGCGATCTGCTTCGCGATGACCTCGGAGCGCCGCATCGTGCGGGTGTCGACGATGACGGGGATCCGGGCGAGGCCCGCGGCCCGTGCCGCCCGGGAGCGGTGGTGGCCCGAGATCACCTCGACGGGGCCGGCGCCGCCGGGCTGGTGGCAGTAGGGCAGCGATTCGAGCATGCCGCGCTTGCGGATGTTGCCGGTGAGCCGCTCGAAGTGCCGCGGCTGCATCACCTGCGCGTTGATGTCCTGCTCGCGGAGCGTGGTGACGTCGACCCACTTGATGAACAGGTCCTCGCCGATCTGCATGACGTCCTGCGGCGGGTTCTCCGTCGACCACTCCACCTTGGCGCCGGCCTGCACCACCTCCCCCAGCTCGCCCGGCGTGAGCAGCTCCGGCTCGCCCTCCGGGGCCGGGGTGGTCACTTCTTCGCCTTCTTGCGGCTTGCGCGCCATGCCTTCTCCTTCGCGAGGAACGTGGTGAGGGTGGTGGGGATGTCGTCCTGGACCCAGTCGGCGCGGTACGACAGCTTGTAGCCGTCCGGGTGCTTGGCCCGGGACTCGAGTTGCATCAGCCCGCGCAGGCCCTTGGCCTCGGGGTGCCGGGTGTACTCGACGGTGACGAGGCCGTTCGACGCGGCGAGGAGGATCTCCGAGGCGCCGGTGAACACGAGCTTCGCGGTGTCGCGGCGCAGCGCGAGCATCGTCGCGAGGCGGGTCAGGCGCAGGTCGTAGTGCGGGGCGCCGAACGCGAACCGCATCAGCAGGTGCGTCGTGTACTTCGTGGCGCCGGGGTACGGGCGGGTCATCGTCTCCGCGCCGTAGCCGATGACGCCGGCCACGAAGCCGTCGATGACGACGAGCATGTTGTACGAGCCGGGCGCGGCGGCGAGCCGGTGCATCCACAGGTCGCGGTAGTAATCAACCTCCGTCCCCTTTGCCGCAAGTACGCCAACGCGGGACTGGTCGGTGACCTGGTAGTCCGGGGGGATGATCGGTAGGGAGGTAGGGCCGGTCGACCGGGACATGCCCAGGGCGACCTTGGGGCCTCCCGTGAGCTTGAAAATCTCCTCGGGCCGGTTGCTGATGACGAAGGCGCGGGCGACGTCGCCGAGGGGGTGGGCGAACACCGGGGTCTCGTGCGCGGCGATCCCGGAGCGCTCCTCCTGGAGGAACATCAGCAGCGCCGGCTTGTCCCGCATATGGTCGGCGAGCCGCTGCATGTCGACGTCCGGGTCGAACACCGCGTACTTCGGTTCGGCCCACTCGATGCGGCCGCCGGTGTCGAAGAACTTCTCGAAGCCGGCCTTGTAGGTGGGCGGCGCCGCGATGATGATCGCGTGCGGGTCGTCCTCGGCGAGGGCGATGTGGTCCCACATGCACATCGGGGTGAACTTGACGCCGGGGAGCCGGTCGCCGATCTGCTTCAAGGAGCCGGCGAGCCGGGCCTTGTGCTCGGCCTCGCGCTCGACCATGTCGGTGACGAGGTTCGTCCAGTAGTCCACCTCGGGCTTGGCCTGCATGCGGGCCAGCCAGTGGACGTACAGGAGGTGCGCGGCCTGCTCGTGGGGCGGCGCGTCGGGGATCTCGACGGGCTCGCCGTCGAGCGTCATGCCCAGGCCGGCCAGATCGCCGCCGGACACGTACGTGCCGACGATGCCGGTGTACAGGGTGACGTCCGAGGTCTCCATGCACGTCGGCGGGATACCGGCGTTGGCGGCGACGAGGGCCGCGGCGAACGAGCCCACGCCGACCTCGACGTACCGGGTGTACTGGTCGCGGGGCAGCTTGTTGAAGACCTGCCGGTAGAAGGCGCGGTCCGGGGCGGACGAGTTCCCGGCGAAGAGGACGCCGGGTGCTGCGAAACCTGCTGGCATGGGAGTCCCAGGGGGTCAGCGGTCCGCTCGGCCCACAACCAGCAGCGTTCGGGGGCACAGGGTAGCCGCTGACCTGCTAGGGAGGTGCGGCGGCGTCTGCCAGCAATGCGCTACGCCGCCAACAATGCCGGAACTTTGCTCGGCAACGCCTGACCGGCGAAGTTGTGGACGAAAGTTGCGCGAGCAGCATTTGTAAAGTTGCTGGCAGCGCACAATGCAGCGTTCGCGAACGACTTACCCTGAACGCTCCCCGTAGTTTTGCTCCAAGAATCATTGGTAAGCTCGTACCGCGTTACGGCGCAATAATGGAAAACAGGCAGGGCCCCGCCCTCCCGCAGGTTGCCGCCCGCGGACCACGAGGACGAGGCCCTGAGGTGGTGTGGGCCCTGGCTGAGCTTCGCTCAGTTGGGGCTCACGCGCGTCACGGACAGTGCTCGACGAGCCAGGCGATCACAAGGAACACCTCACAGCTCGCGCTCACACGCCCCGAAGAGACGTGCGGCCGTACGTGTCGCTGCCACCGATCTCTCAACCAGCGAAACGGCTTCAAGATCGGCTCCCTCCGTCACCCGGGGAAAACCCCGGACTGCGGGGAACGCGGCTGCGCCCCCGCGCGGTGGGTGCGTCCTGCGTCCCCTCGAAGGGAGCAATCCGAAAGATACCGTGAGCGCCGCAGTATTCCCCAATCGAAGTCGGTACGCGCATGTGCCTTTTTGCGATTCGGACGACTAGCCGCAGGTCAGGTCACGTTGAGGCTCCGTCAGCGCGTCTTAAAAAGCCGACATTTCGCGGTAGCCGCATTGCGCACGGGCATTCGTGCGCCGCATCGACCCGATTGCCCGCGCCTTCACGCCCAACACGCGTCCGCTCCCCGACCGAGGGGCCGGGGAGCGGATGAGGTGGACCGCGAGGGAGGACTCGAACCTCCAACCTCCGCCTTCGAGAGACGGTGCTCCATCCAATCGAGCTGCTCGCGGACGGCCGTGACGCCGAGTCAGAATGTTAGCAGTTGCCCTTCCTTGACCCACCTTGCCCAAGTCCGTGCGGGTGATGGGGGTTGGCGAATGGCCGAGGGCCGGGGAGATGCCTCCCCGGCCCTCGGACCAGCTGCGGTCAGAACAGCGTCGGCGGCTCCTCCGCCTTCGGCTTGTCCGGCCGGGCCGCGACAGCTCCTCCGCGCGGCTCCAGTTCCGGGATGTCCCAGCCGTACCGCTTCTGGGCCCACTCCGCGTACCAACGACGGTGGCACTCCTCGCCCTTCTCGGCGACCGCCTCGAAGCACATCAGGCAGGCCGGCGTCTCCGGGTACCGCTTGGCCAGCTCCTGGAGCGCGGCGAGGATCTCGTGCTCGTACACCCGCAGCCGCTCGAAGTAGACGATCCGCTCGACCGCGATGTTGTCGATGCCCTTGAGCGGGCCGCGCATCAGCTCGTGCGGGGCGAGCACCGGGACACTCTCGAAGCTGTAGCGGACGAAGCGGGGCCGTCCAACGGTGATGCCGACGGGCAGGATGCCGAGCTCCGGCCGCCAATTCTGATACCTGGTCGTGCTCAGCTCCATCGGCTGGCGGACCTCGATCCGTTCTACCGGCTGTTCCGGCCCTTCCAGGTTGAGCTTGCGTACGTCGAGCACCGGTCTGCGCCTTTCTGTGGTGGTGTGTCCTGCTCTCATCATTGACCAATTCGCCGGGTTTACCCTCATAATCCCGTTGAATTTGGCCCAGGGGCCCCGCCGTGTGCGGGGCCCCTGCGCCTCCTGGGCTAGGAGGCGCTGGTCTCGGTGGTGTTGGTGGCCTCGGCGTCCGGGGCGACCCGGAGGGCACCCGCGCGGACCGTGGCCGCGGTCGCCGCCTTGGCCAGGTTCTGGGACGCCTTCGTGGCCACCTGGCGCAGGTGGTCGATGCGCATCCGGTTGCCGGGGATCCCGCCGTGCGCACCCGCGAGGAGGAGCGCCAGCTCGTCGGGGTCCATGCTGGCGATCTCCTGGAGGATCTCGCCGGCCGCGCCCAGCTTGCCGATCTTGCCAACCAGCTTGTTGCGGTCGCTCATGATCCGCTCACGCCGGTCGACGTCGGCCTCGGCCAGCTCCGGGAACATCGTGTCGTCGACCTTGCTCGGGTCGGCGTCCTCGGCCAGGACGAACATGACGCTCTGGCTGGCCGCGTCCTGCTCCTCGGCCCGGACCCGCTGGCAGAAGCCCTCAGCATCCCTGATCGTCGCGAACTGGCCCCGGCTCCAGCGGGCGAGGAACGCGTTCTGGTTGGCCGGGCTGATCTGCGCCGCGTACCAGGCCAGGCCGACCGGGACGTGGCCCTTGAGGAGCGCCTCCTGCACGGCGGGCACGAGCTTGAGGAGCTGGAGCCGGTTGTCGACGTGGTTCCAGCTCTTGCCGATCCGCTTTGCCACCTCTTCGGGGGTGAGGCCGAAGTCCACCAGCTTCTGGAACGCGTTGGCCTCCTCCAGCGGGGTCATGTCGGCCCGGCCGAGGTTCTCGGCGACCGACCGGGTGAAGCCCTCCAGCGTCTCCGAGCCGCCTTCCAGGCCGTGCATCACCATCGCCGGGATCGTGGCCACGCCCGCCATCTGGGAGGCCCTCCAGCGGCGCTCACCGGAGATGAGCCGGTACTTGCCGCGGCTGATGTAGCGGACGGTGATGGCCTGCTGGACGCCGATTTCCTTGATGCTGTCGGCCAGCTCCTGGAGCTTCTCCTCGTCGAAGACCTCGCGGGGCTGGTTCTCGTCCCGCTCGATGTTCTCGATTGGGAGGACCTTCAGCGTAGTCTTCAGCTCGGCCGGTGCCGCCGGGGCGGGGGCCGCGGCCTTCTTGGCCGGGGCCTTGCGGGCGGTGGGCGCCTTCTTGGCCGCGTCCTTCTTGGCGGGGGCCTTGCCGGTGGCCTTCTTGGCGGCCTTGGGGGTGGCGGTGGTGGTGGCGGTCATGGTGCCCTCCGTGGTGAGTGGGTGGGTGGTGTGTCGTGCATTCATCATTGACCAAGAGCTTCGGGATAACCTCGGTTTACCGATTGATTTGGTCAAGGGATCGGCAAGTATGCCCAGGTCAGGGCCTTGCCGGGGGCCGCCCGCCCGAGGGCAGGCGGCCCGCCGTCCGCTAGATGAAGCGGGCCAGCTCGCGGGCCCCGCGGGTGATGATGTTGTCCTCGCCGCCCCGGAGCAGGGCGCGGGTGGCGGCCATCAGGTCGCGGCGGGCCTGCTCGCGGTGCGCGATGGCCTCCCGACGGATCTTCTCGCCGGCCGCGATCAGCCGCTCGGCGTCCAGCTGGCCCTTGGTGACGCTGCGGCGGATCTCGCACGCCCAGGCGACCTGCTCGCTGCGGATCAGGCGCTTGACGAGGTCGAGCGCATCGTCCGCGTCGCCCGCGCCCGCGATCAGCTCGGTCTCTTCGAGGAGGGTAGCGAGGTCCATCGTGCACTCCCTGGTGGGTGGTGGTGTGTCCTGCATTCATCCTTCCGCCAACCCTCCGGGCCAACCTCGTTATCCCGGGAAGTTTGGTCAAGGAATCGTCAGGAAACCGCAGGTCAGAGGCCGAACAACCCGTCCTGTACCGGCTCGGCGACCGGCGCCGTGGCGGGCTTGCCGTGGACCAGGTGCTCGGCGACCGTCCATCCGGTCCACGCGGGCGGCGTCTCGCCTCGCCGGCTGCTGTTGCCGGTGAGGACGAGCAGGTCGGCGCGGGCGAGGTGGACCGTGCCGTCGAGGATCAGCCACACCTCGCAGCGGGGCAGGCCGAGCGCGGTGATCATGGCCAGGTGGTGGATGTCGCCCCATCCGGCGTGCAGTGCACCAGGAGCGACCCAGACCCACGTGCCGAGGTTCACGTCGCCCGGTCCGGCCGGGGTGTGCCGGTAGGGCGGGCGCTGCCGTACAGGCCGCGGTGGCTTCGGCGGGTAGAAGTGGCTCGGCGGGTAGTGCGGCTGGCGGGCCTCTTTGAGTTCGGCGGCCTGCCACCGGGTGACGTCGGCCGGGGTGTAGCAGAGGGGGCCGACGTGCCACTTGCGGGGCGTCGTCTTGTCCCGCCAGACGGCCGCGCCGCAGGTGCAGCGGCTTTCCGACAGGTGCTCTCGTGCGGGTCCGCAGGGCCAGGCGGTGTTGCACGGGCGGCAGGCCGGCTGGCCGCTGTCCAGGCCGTGCGGGAGGTGGTGGTCGGGCAGGCGGATCGGCCGGATCGTCCAGGGCCTCACTGGGGCGTCCTTTCCGGGTGCGGTGGGTGGAGGATGGGCGCGGGCCGGGGAGCGCTCCCTGCTCCCCGGCCCGCCGGCTGCTACTGGCTCAGGACGTGGACGGCCTTGCCCGGACGGCGGGGCGAGTAGCACAGGTACTCGCCCCATTCGTCGTTCACGCCCTTGCCGGTGCGGTCCCAGACGAGCGTCCGGTCGCACTGGGCGCACGTTCCGGCGTCCTCCCCCGGCCTGCCCTGCTGCGGGAGGGTGTTGAGGAGGCGGACGGCTTCGGGCAGGCAGGTCGCGGTGTGGACGGTGGCGGTGGGGTCGACGGGCGCCTGGTGCAGCTGCTCGGACGCGGTCGTGGCATCCGGGACGATCACGGTGGTGAGGCCGTCGGCGGCGGCGGCGTTGACGCTGGCGAGGATGCCCTCGGGGGCGCGCAGCCAGCCGGCCAGGTCGAGTTCGCCGGTTACCGCGATGCGGTCGAGGGCCCCCTCGTGGATGTGGCCGGCCGCGGCGAGGATGGCGCAGGCGATGGCGAGGTCGGACAGGGTGCCGTACGGGCGGTGGTCGTCCCGGGTGACCTGCACGTTGACGGTGCCGTCGGGCCACTCGTAGCCGCTGTTGATGAGGGCCGCGCGGATGCGGTCGCGGGTCTCGCGCTCGTGGTCGACGCCGAGGATGACGCTGGCGTCGGGGGCGTCGGGCCAGATCCGGGCGAGGACCGTTGCGATGCCGTCGGCGGTGCCGACCCGGGCGGTCGCGCGGCGTTCGGTGGGGGTGCGGCTGTCGTTCATGGCGGTGGCCTTTCTGGTGAGCGGAGGCGCCGGGGTGGCGGTTCCGGGGCGGGCGGCGCGCACCAGGCCCGTGGGCCTGTCGCGCCGCCCGCCCCGGGGGCGGCCGGCCGGCCGCCCGGCCGGGTCAGAAGCCGAACTCGCAGTACTCGCAGAACGTCGTCCGCACCTCCCCCTTGTTGTTGGTGAGCGGGACCAGGTCCTCGCCGCAGTCGCCGCAGACGCCGAAGTCGGTGACCGGCAGGGGGGTGCTGACGGGCGCCGCCGGGAGGACGGGCGCGGGGCTGACGTTGACCGTCGCGGTGACCGTGCCGGTGCTGTTGCTGATGAGGAGGATCGCCATCGGGTGCTCCCTGGTGGTTGGTGGTGTGTTGTCCTGCATTCATCCTTCCACCACCCTCCCGGGATAACCTCGTTATCCCGGGAAGTTTGGTCAAGGAATCGTCAGTGAAACCGCAGGTCAGCCCTCCTCGGCGAGCAGCTGGAGGGCGGTGACCGCGGCGGTCAGTCGGCGGGCGCCGATGACGTCGAGCTTGAGCCCCAGGGCGAGGACGTCGCGGACCTGGTCGGTGGGGACGATGACGGTGCGGTAGCCGTTGGCGTGGGCGGTTCGGGCCGCGTCGTCGATTCCGGGCAGTGCCTCGACCGCGCCGCTGTGGCTGTTCAGCTCGCCGAGGAGCACGGCCTGGTCGAGGGCGCGCGGGTCGAGCTGGCCGCTGGCCGCGAGGAGGGCGCAGGCGGCCGCGAGGTCGAGGGTGCTGGTGACGTTGCGGTGATGGTCGATGCGGACAGACACCGCACCGCCGGGGAAGGTGAAGCCGCTGCGGGTGATCGCGTCGCGGATCCGGACGTCTGCCGTGCTGTCGTACTGGTTCCAGCCGGCGATCCGGAAGCTGTCCGCGCCGGGCCAGACCGTGGCCTCGACGAGCACCATGCCGGCCTTGGCGGCGCCGCTGGCGTGGGCGGCGGTGACGGCGAGGTTGCTGGTGTTGCTGTTCGGGGCGAGCGCGTACTCGGGGTTGCCGGATGCCTGCCGCAGGCCCTCGAGGAAGCTGTCGAGCGCCTCGGCCGCGGTGGCGCCCTTGATGATGTTGACCTCGCCGAGGGCGTCGGCCGCCTCGACGTCCAGCTCCTCGACGACGACCTGCCTGCGGGTGAGGTCGACGGGGGCGGGCGCGATGTCCCACAGGGTGTAGCTGGCTGCGTCGACGCGGCCGACGATGATGAACTCGGGGGTCCGGGTGGCGGTCATGGCTGTCTCCTTGGTGGTGAGGTGGGGGCGGGCTGGGGGCGGCCGGCCGGCCGCCCCGGCGGTTCAGGACTTGCGGCGGTTGATCTGGTGGAGGGTGACGCCCTCGGCGGCCAGGGCCCGGCAGATGTTGCCGCGCACCCACCCGCCCCAGCCGTCCGACTCGTACTCGGCGAGGAACTGTCGCCGCTTGGGGTTGGCCGTGTTCGGGCTGAACGTGGCCGCCAGCTCGTAGGCCAGGACTCGGGTGCTCCACGGGCCTTCGAACAGCTCGTCGGAGATCGCGTTGTCCTCCAGGTCCCAGTACCGGTGGAGGAGGGGGGTCTGGGTCTGGTCCATGGCTGGCGCTCCGTCCCTGGTGGGTGGTGGTGTGTCGTGCATTCATCATTGGCCAAACCCACCCGGTTAACCTCCCTAGCCGGGCGGATTTGGTCAAGAGATCGACAAGAAAACCGCTGGTCAGGCGGCCAGGTCGTAGCGGCTGATCTCCTCGCCGGTGATGCACTCGGCGAGCATGCAGATCAGCACCTCCGACGCGTTCGGGGTGACCGCGTTGCCCAGCTGGCGGACGCGGTCGCGCTTCGAGCCGAGCACCACGTAGTCGTCGGCGAAGGCCATCGCGCGCTGGATCTCGTGGGGCTGGAGCATCCGGAACAGGACGTCTTCGATCTTGATGTCGCCCTGGACGAGGGCGAAGCGGTCGCGGGTGGAGAGGGCGCCGACGGGCTCGCTGACCGGGCGCGGGGTCCCGTTGCCGTAGTACGGGGCCAGGAAGGGTTCCCAGGTGACGAGGGACTGGTGGCCGGTGGTGGTGAGGGTCCGCATCGGCTCGGCCAGGTCGGTGCAGTGTTCGCCGCCGTCGCCGGTGGAGCCGTTGTTCCGCATCATCATGCCCGGCATCGGGACGGCGGCCAGGCCGTGGTGGTTGCCGCTGGCGCAGACCGTGGCGAGCGGGTCGGTGATGGCGCGGACGTCGCTGGAGCCGCCCCGGATCTCGGTGATGAACGGCAGCCACGCGAGCCCGGCCTCGGCCCTGGCGGTCTGGGTCTGCATCGGCCCGTAGATCGTGCGGGCGTTCTTGCCTTCGCGGCCGTCGCAGGGGACGAGCAGCGGCGGTACTGCGAGCGCGTCGTTCTCGCGGGTGGTGCGGGTCGGCATCGGCTCCAGCAGGTCGGTGGCCGCGTCGCGCCAGGTGCCGCCGGTGGGCACCATCAGCGGGCGGGCGAACTTGTCCAGCCCGGCCTGGATGCGCCGCATCGTCTTCTCCGCCAGCGGCGTCTTGCGGTCGCCGATCCGACCGCCGGGGATCGACCAGTCGATGGCGGCCGCCGCGGGGATCGTCTCGGGCTCCACGATCTGGTGGCCGCACTTGGTGTTCGGGCACCGGTAGTCGTACTGGCTCTTGTACCGGCCCATGTCGACGCCGGGCTTGCGGAACACCTGTCGGGCCTTGACCATCTGGTCGCAGCCGGTGCAGAACGCCGAGGGGGCGAGCCACTTCTCGAAGTTCGGGTTCCGGCCGAGGCTGGCGTGCCAGTACACGAAGTACAGCCGGTCACGGGACTGCGGGGCGCGGTGGACGCTGCGCGGGTCGGCGTGCATCGAGTTCAGCGCGACCAGCTTGGTCCGGTAGCCCAGCTTGTGGAACTCCGCCACCCAGCGGTCCCACTCGGCCCACTGCCGGACGTCGACCACGTTCTCGACGACGCCCGCCTTGACGAGCCCGCCGCGCTCCTGGACGCCGCGCAGGTAGAGCGGGATCTCCTCCATCAGCGCCCGGCTGGCCTGCTCCTCCTCGGTGGGGCCGCCGCTGTCGCGCTCTTCCTCGGTCTGGAACTTCTCCTCCTCCAGCTCCGCGTACAGGTCGAGGAGGTCGCCCTGGACGGCCTTCGCGAAGTCCCGCTTCTTGCCCTGGGCGATCGACCACTTGGTGCACTCGGGCGAGCCCCAGTGGATGTCGGTGATCGGCCAGGCCCAGACCGGGGCCTTGCGGATGTCGCCGATGTAGTGCGCGACGCCGGGGAAGTTCCGCTCGTGGCTCTCGATCGCGCGCTTCCAGTGGTTCGCGGCCCGGGTCACCTTGACGTTCGGGACGGCGTCCGCGCCCTGGGTGGAGCCGCCTGCGCCGCAGAACCAGTCCATGACGCTCAGTTCGGTGCCGTCGTGCCTGTACGCCTTGACTCGCCGGCGGCGGGCGTACGTCTGGGCGCCGCTGGAGGCCGAGGCCATCGCGCGGGTGGTGGAGGAGATGTAAGGCATGCGGTCCGTCCCTTCGGGTGGGGTGGTGTGTCGTGCATTCATCATTGACCCCACCCCCCGGGATAATCGCGTTATCCCGGGGAGTTTGGTCAAAGAATCGTCAGGAAAGCCGCAGGTCAGACGCCGTCCGGCTGGAACGGGATCTGCGGGTGCCCGTCCTTATCCAGCGCGTACCAGCACCACTCGAAGTGGCCGCCGATGCAGTAGCGGCCGTCCTCGTTCGGCCAGATCGCCCGGACCGACTTCTCTCGCCTTGTGCCGCCGAGGTACATCCAGCCGATTTCGAGCACGACGACTTCGGCACGGCTGTCGACCGTGCCGTCCAGGACGTGGATGGTGTTCACGAAGCCGTGCCCGTAGCGGGCGGCCTCGGCCTGGGTCTCGGCCGCGATGATCCGGACGGTGGGGAGGTCGAACCACGGCCGTACGAAGCCGTCGCGCTGGTCGGCCGGGTCGACGAGGGCCGGGTAGCGGTCGCGCTCGTTCGCGCACACCATGACCTCGACCATGGAGCTCGGGACTGCGTCCGGGGCGTCCGCGCCGGACGGGTCGAGGGTGAGGGAGGCCGCGCGCGGGAGGTCGAGCGACCAGACCGGCCGGCCGTCCCGGCCGGGCAGCTCCTCGCACAGCGGGCTCCAGACGTCGCGCGTACTGTCGCCCAGGTACGCCGTCCAGCCGCCGAGGTCATGCAGGGCGTTCCCGGCCTCGGTCTCGCCGACGTCCTCGGTGAAGGTCCGCTCGTCACCGGCGGCCGTCCAGTAGCGGCCGGTGGGAAACAGCGAGTCCTTGCCTTCGGTCAGTTCGAGCCGTGCGGCGTCGAACGGGGCGTCGGGCTGGTGGCCGGTGAGGATGTCGCGGACGGCCGCCGCGGTGACGACGAGCATGACGCGGCCGAGCTGCTCGTGCGTGGTGCGGTTGTCGTTGAGGGCCTGGTCGACGGCCTCGGCGAGTGCCTGGCTGGCGGGCAGTTCGTAGGCGGGGCGGGTAGGGGTCTGGCGTTCCATGCCGTGTCCGTTCTGTGTGGTGGGTGCTACGTCCTCGATCCTTGACCCCACCGGCCGGGTTAACCTCGTTATCCCGGCCGAGTTGGTCAAGGATTCGTCAGTGAGCTGCTGGTCAGCAGGTGATGCCGTCGGCCAGGTACGAGCCGTCTTCGGCGACGCTCAGGGCGAACACCTCGGTCGCGGGGCCGCGCTCGACGCGGGTGGCGGGCAGCCACCGGTAGCCGTCGAAGTCGGGGCGCCGGCCGCCTTCGCTCCTCCAGCAGAGCTGCCATCCGATCTTGCCGGGCTTGCTGCTGTTGCTCAGTCCGCCGGGGAACCCGAGCGAGCAGACGAGGAGCCGCAGGCCGACCATGAACGCCTTGGAGTGCATGCGCACCTGGTTCTGCTGGCGGCGGGGGGCGTCGTTGACCAGGCCGACGAGGAATGCGATCCGCAGCGTCTCGGGCATCGTCAGCACCCAGGCCGGGAAGCGGCGACCGGCCCCGTACTGGCCGAAGTGCTCGGCGAGCCAGTCGACCAGCTCGGGCCGGACGGCGGCCGCGGCCGCGCCCTTGAGGCGGATCATCGCCCCGGCGGCGTGGAGGACGTCCACCAGGTCCGCGTCGGCGAGCGGGGCGGGCAGGTCGGGGATGGGCAGCGGCTCCCCGAAGTGGAGTGGCGTGGCCAGCCGGTGGCGGTCGGTCAGGTCGCGGGCCCTGGTCCAGCCAGCTGCCGACAGGTCCCCGGCCGGGCCGCCGTCCAGCAGGACGGGCGCGGTCCGCGTGTGGAAGGGATGGTCGGCGGTCGTGGCGAAGCCGCTGATGTACGAGGCGCAGTGGACGCGGACGGTCTCGGTGGTCGCGGTCATCGTCTCGGTGACCGGGCGCCACCGGCGCTCGTGGGTGAACACCTCGTCCCCGGGGGTGACGGTCTCGATGGGGACGATGCCGCGCAGGGTCAGGATCATGGTCCCGGCCGGGAAGCCTTCGGGGGCGGGTGCCGGGGGGCTCTGGTTGTCCATGTGAGGTCCCTTCTCGTGGGGCGGTGGGGTCAGTGGGCGTCGTGGCCGGTGAACCGGAGCCAGTGGGGGCCGCTGTCGGTCAGGCTGTCGCCGAGGATGGCGCGCAGGGCGGCGTCGGCCTCGCCGAGCGTCTCGGTGTCGAACGGGCCGCCGTCGCCGAGGTTCAGCTCGGTCTCGCCGGCCACCGCGCCGACGATGCGGGGAGCGCCGTCGGCCTCGAAGAGGACCGCGGTCGCCTCGGGGGCGAGGCGGTGCAGGATCTCGCCGACGCGGGGCGCGGCCTCCTTGAGCGCGGCGGCCTGCTCGCGGGTCATACCGCAGCCCTCGCACTGGGGGACGTGCCAGTCGTGGCCCTCGCTGCACAGGCACCACCAGCTGGCGTAGCTCCAGCACCATTCCCAGCCGCCGATGCTGTACCGGCCGTCGTCGTCGGGCTCGATGATGTGGGTGACCTGCCGTGCGCCCTCGTCTTCCAGGTACATCCACGAGATCTTGAGGACGACGGCCAGCGGCTTGTCGCCGCGGCCCTTGGCGCCGATGTCGATGACGTGCACGGTGTCCATGCCGTCGGCGCCGTACTCTTCGGCGCACCGCTGGGTCTGGTCGGCCAGCTCGCGGGCGGCGTCCAGGGTGAAGCGGGGCGAGACGAAGCCGTTCCACAGGTTGTGCGGGTCGACCTTGGCGTCCAGCGGGCCGAGCATGTCGTCGATGCAGACCTTCGTGTCCACGGTGCGGAGGTCGGAGGCGACCCGGTAGAACTCGGCCTGGCTGTGCTCGCCCTCCCAGCTGTCGCCGTCGAAGTCGAGTTCGTCGGCCAGCGTCTGGCAGAGCCGCCGGTACAGCGCCTTGCGGTACGGGAGGCTGCCGTCCTCGCGGGCGTCCTGCCATGCCTTCACCCAGGCTTGCCGGTCGAAGCGGGCGTTGGGCTGCATGCCCGCGGCCGCCTGGAGGCAGACCCTGCGGTCGACGTGGACGGTGCCGTTGACGTCGCCGGTGTCGCGCCTGGCGCGGGCCTGGACGATCTGCTGGATGAGGGCGAGGGCGCCGGCGAGTTCGAGCTGGCCGACTTCCGGGGTCGTGCTGGTCATGGCGGGGTTACCTCTCTGGGTGGGTGGTGGGGCGCCCCGCCCGGCGGGCGGGGCACCGTGGGTGGCGATCAGCTGGTGAAGAGGGCGAGCCACTCGTCCGCGCGCTCCGGGAGGCGCGTCTCCTTGCCCGCCCAGGCCATCTCGTCGTCGATCTGGCGGGCGAGCAGCTCGAACCGCTCGGAGGTGAAGTGCTCGCCGCGCTCCAGCGCCTGGGCCAGGGAGTGGGCCTTGATGGCCGCCGACCGCATCGCCTCCTTCTCGCAGCCGAAGCGCAGGAGGTCGGCGCGGGCGCCGGCGACCGTGCCGTAGCCGGTGAGGGCTGCGGCCGTGGCCTGGGCTGCGGTGGTGACGGTGATGGTGCGGGTGATGGTGGCCATGTCGGGCTCCCTGGGTGGTGGTGGGTGGTGACACCTTCTTCATTGACCCCACCGCCCGGGATAACCTCCGTATCCCGGTAGATTTGGCCAAGGAATCGGCAAGGAAACGGCTGGTCAGGCCATGGCGAACAGGTCGAGCTGGAGCGGCTGGCGCTGGTGCCATCCGTGGGTGGGGAGGCTGCCGTCGGGGTCGGCCTCCAGCACCAGGAGGACGGTGCGGACGTTCGTGCCGGACGGGGCGAAGGCGTCTTCGGGGAGCTTGACGATCTCGCCCTCGTTGTCGGCGATCAGCTTGCGGAACTCGACCGCGGCCCGGTCCGAGTGCCAGGCGATCGACTCGGGCATGACGGCCACGAGGGTGCCGCCGTCCTTCATGAACGCGAGCGCGTGCATGACGTGGGCGATGGCGTTGCTGAACGGCGGGTTCATCAGGACGCGGTCGTACGGCTCGTCGAGGGCGAGCGGGTCGAGGTCGAGGAAGTCACCCTGAACGACCTGGCGGGCGATGCCGAGGTCTCGGAGGACGTGGGCTCGGCGGGGGTCGATCTCGACGCAGTCCACGATGCCCATCTCCTCGGCGGCCCGCTTGGCGAGCGAGCCGGTTCCGGCCGACGGTTCCAGCACGGTGTGGCCGACCCGGATCGAGGCGTGCTCCAGCATGTCGAACACGACCTTCGGCGGGGTCGGATACCAGCCCTGTTCGAACCGGCTGGGCCACTCGCCGGCCGCGAGGCAGTCGCGCATGAACTGCTCCACCGGGAAGGGGAAGACGTGGGCACGGACGGCCTTCCTGCCGTCCCACCGGCCGCCAATGTCCTTCAGCATCTGGTTCATCCGCTGGTACAGCGCGGGCTCCAGCTCGAAGGGGACGGCTACGCGGTCGCCGCTGATGATCGTGCGGTCGTCGGTGAGGACGGCGAGGACGTCGGCCGGGATCTGCATGGGGTGCTCCTTCGTGCGTGCGGGCAGAACTGGGGGCGCCCCGCCACTGAGGGCGGGGCGCTGCGGTCGGGTGGCCGGGTGGAGGTGGGGGCGCGGGGCGCCCCCACCGGGTGATCACCCGTGGCAGATGCACGTGGCCCGAGAGGGGGCCGGGGTGCCGTAGGTGTCGGCGGACACCCGCAGGATCGAGGTGAGGAGTTGGCACAGGTCCGAGTTCTCGTCGGCCCGGTCCTGGGCGGTGAGGGTGTCGCGGAGCCAGGGGGTGAGGAGGTCCAGCGCTCCGGCGGTGAGGACGATGCCGGTTCCCTCGTCGGCGGTCGCGCCGGTGTCGGTGATGATGATGTTGTCCATGACCCCTCCTGGAGGGTGGTGGTGGGTGGTGACACCTTCTTCATTGACCCCACCCACCCGGATAACCTCGTTGCACCGGCTGATTTGGTCAAGGGATCGGCAAGGAAACCGCAGCTCAGAGGCCGGTTTCCTTGCCGGTCAGGTCACCTGCCCTGGCGGGCGAACTCCTCCGGCCGCAGCGCGCGGCGCCGGTGCGGGATGGCGTTCTCGGTGCGCCCGAGGTCCTCGGCGAGCTGGGCGTTGCTGTGGCCCCAGTGGTCGAGGAGCCACTGGTCCTCGTCGGGCGTCCAGTGGGTGCCGCCGTTGTCGGTGCCGCGGGCCCGCTCCGGGCTGGCGGTGCCGGTCTCGTCGGCGGCGATGGCGCGGGCGTAGCGCTCGGCGTGGCGGGAGCTGGTGAACTCGCCGCGCGCCCAGCGGGTCAGCATCAGGTTCTGGTTGGGCTCGCTGAGCTGGGCGATCTCCCAGGCGAGGTTCCACGAGATCTCGCCGGCATCGAGGGCCGTCTGTCCGCGCTGGCAGAGCTTGAGGAGGTCGAGGCGCCAGCCGATGAATGCCGGGCGCCTGTCTGCCATCAGGGCCAGGTCGTCGACGGTGAATCCGGCTTCCCGCAGGTAGCTGTACGCCCTGGCCTCGCGGAGCGGGGCGTTGCGGCCGATGTGGGCGATGATTTCGCGGGCCATGCTGGGCGGGATGTGGGTGGCGGTCATTGCGTGCCTTTCGGGGTGGGTGGTGAGGTGGTGACACCTTCATCATTGACCCCACCCACCGGGATAACCTCCGTATCCCGGTGAGTTTGGTCAAGGGTTCGTCAGTGAAGCCGCAGGTCAGGCGCTGCGGTTGGCCCGCTCCCACTCCTCGGTCTCGGCGCTGGCCAGGCGCTCCAGCTCGGGCATCCGGCGGTCGCGCTCTAGGCGCTCAGCCTCCTGCATGGCCTGCTCGCGCTCGGCGCACATGCTCTCCTCCCGGATGAGGCCCTGGGCGTGCTTCTCGGCGTCCATGCAGGTGGCGAACTGGCCCAGCTCCCAGCGGGTGAGCATGACTCCCTGGTTGACCGGGCCGAGCTTGGCGATGTACCCGGCGAGGTTGACCGGGAGCTTTCCGGCTTCGAGGGTCAGCTGGCCGAGTTCGCACAGGGTGAGCAGGTCCAGCCGCCAGCCGACGAAGCAGGCGCGGTGGCCGGTCATCTCGCCGATCTCGTCGTTGGAGTAGCCGGCTGTGCGGAGGGCGTTGAAGATGCCGGCCTCCTGCATGGGGGTGACGCCTTCGACCGTGGCCTGGTCCGCGACCTTCTGGGCGAGGTCGGCGGGGAGGACCTTGACGGTGGTGGTGGCGGCGGTCATTGCCGTCCCTTTCGGTGGGGTGTGGTGTGTTACATCCTCTTCATTGAGCCAAAGCCCCTGGGGTAATCACCGGAGCCCGAGAAGTTTGGTCGAGAAATCGTCAGGGGGCCGCGTGCGGGCCCCCGGGACCCGCTAGGCGGTGGCGGTCTCCGCCGTGAGCTTGGCGGCCATCTCGTCGCCGCTCATGCGGCCGGTGACCTTGTCGTAGGGCAGGGTGCTCGTCGCCTTGCCGAGCTGGTTGGCGCGGTTGTAGACCTGGGCTTTCCAGTCCACCGACTTCGGGACGGTCAGCGTCTTCTGGTTGACCCGGAGGACCAGGTACCACCGCTCCCCCAGCCCGACGTAGTCACCGGGCGTGAAGTCGTCCGGCCGCCAGACCTTCGCGCCATCGGCCTCGGCCTGCTCGATGTGGCCTTCCCACGCGCGGATCTGCTCGGTCAGGTCGTGGTGTTCGGCGTCGAGCCGTACGAGGTCCGCGGCGAGCTGGTCGGGGTCGACGGCCGCGCTGGTTCCGGCCACCTGCATGGCGGCCCGCAGGGTGCCCGCGGTCTTCCGCTCGATGCAGCCGAGGTCGGCCCGTAGCCGCTCCAGCCGGCGCAGCGTGGTGCCGACGTGCTTGCGGCCCTGCTCGTAGGTGGCGGCCGCGTCCGCGAGGCTCCGGCATCGGTCGGCTTCCTCCTGCTCGGCTACGGCCTGGCCGCACAGCTTCCGCGACCGTTCCAGGTCCCGCAGGTGCCTGCCCGCCGAGTAGTGGTCGACCTTGACCGGCTCCCCCATGTAGCTGGCGGCGATCCGGCGTCCCTCGGCCCACTTGGCGTCCGAGGACGCCTGCAGCCGGTCGGCCCGCGCCTCGCGCCGTACGGCCCGCCCCCCTGCCCGCTGGTACCGCTCGGTCTCGGCTTCCTGGAAGGAGCGCCGTACGGTCTCGTCGATGGAAAGGGTGACCGTGTGCCCGTCGGCCTCCAGGGCGGCTTGTGCGCCTCGGATGCGGCGCATGTCGGCCGCCCGGTCCCGCGAGCCCCGCAGGTACACGAAGCCGACGGTGCGGGCGTAGCGGAAGCCCCACGGGTTCAGCAGCTCCAGGATGCCGTCGCCGGGCTCGGAGCCGACGATCAGCGTGCCCTCGGCCCTCGTGTGCTTGATCGTGATGTCTGCCATGCCGTTTTCCCTCCTGGTTCAGCGGGCGTCGGTGATATCGGCGGGGTCGAGGCCGAGGAAGCTGGCGAGCTCGTCGACGGTCGCGAAGCTGCCGCCCAGGCGGTAGAGCAACTCGTCGTCGCCGACGACGAAATCGATCGAGGTGGCGTGCATGTCGATGGCGACATCGCCACTGCGGATGGCCTTGCGCATCACCTTGGCCAGGACCAGGTCGCCGAGGGAGCCGCGGGGACTCGTGGGTGCCTCGATGTCCGGGGTGCGGTCGGGCAGGAACGACTGGCCGACTGCCGTGAGGTCAAGCGGCTGGCTCACCGGGCCACTGGCCTGGACCCAGCGCTCACGAACGAGGACGTCGAGGGTGGAGGAGGCTACGGGCCCGTCAGGGCTGTCGATCCGGTCGGAGCCGAGTCCAGCCTGAATGAGGCGGACTCGGCCGCCCGCGATGAGGGCCAGGGCCCTCATCTGGGCGGGGGTGGGTCGGGTGGCCATGCTGTTCCTTCCGGGGGTCAGGCGGTGACGGTCTGGCGGGCGGCGTTGCGGGCGTCGGCCCACCTGCGGATGAGTTCGGACCCGGCCGCGCCGGCGGCCTGGCCGGGGGACTTGCCTTCGTCGAGCCCGGCGAGGAACCGGCGGCTGAGGAAGTCGGTGGCGCACTCGCGGGTGAACGTCTCGACCAGCTCGTCCAGGTCCAGGTGCGGGAACGACTCGTGGAGGGAGAGGGCGGCGAAGGCGGCGATCTTGCCGACGGCCTCGCCGAGGTCGTCGGCGGTGATGGCGGGCTGGGTCTGGGCGGTCATGGTGGCCTTTCTGGGGGTGGAGGGGCCCGGCCCGGCGGGTGCCGGGCCGGAAAGCTAACGGGTTCAGGCCGTGCGGTGGGCGGTGACGCCGCTGATCCAGTAGCGGGCGGCCGTCCGGTTGATGCCGATCAGCCGGACCTGCGCGACCACCGGGGCGATCTCACCGGCGCGCAGGGCCCGGACCAGGGCAAACACTCCGTCGTGCACCAGCTGGGAGCCCGTGGCGGTGTCGGGGTTGCCGCTGTGGAAGAGGGCGCGGAGGGGCATGGCCTGCTCGGTGAGGAAGTCGGCCAGCTCGCCCGCGTCGAGGGCGGTGGGGGTGATGGGCTTGCGGGCGGTGGTGGTGGCCATGTCGGGCTCCCTGGGGTTTGTAGTGGTTGGTGACACCTTCATCATTGACCAAATACCTCGGGGGTACCCTCCCTAGCCTGATTAATTTGGTCAAGAAGTAGTCAGGGAAGCCGCTGGTCAGAGGCGGTGGCCCGGCCGGAGCCGGGCCCGTGGCCGTCGGTCGGTCAGGCGGGCAGGTGCGCCCGGCCGGCCTCGGTCAGCTCGATCGGCTGGCCCTGGAACAGGGACTTCGAGCTGTCCAGCGTGACCCAGCGCTCCCGGAGCAGCACCTCGAAGGTGTCGGCATAGATGGTGCCGTTTTCACTGCCGATGCGCTCCCGGTTGCGCAGGCCGAACTGCGTGCGCTTCACGCCACCCTGGGCGATCAGCTCCAGGCCCTTGCGCTGGGCCGGGGTGGGGCGGCGGGCCGGAACCGGCTTGGCGGGCTCGGACTTGGACTCGGGCTCGGGCGTCGGCTCGGGCGCCGGCTCGTTGGCGGCCCGCTCGGCGGCCTCCAGGGCGCTGACGATGCAGTCGGTGTCCTGGAGGAACCGGCGGATACCGTCCCACTTGAGCCGGTCCTGCTCGTTGGAGATCGTGCAGCTGGAGCTGCTGGAGGTGGTGCCGACGAGCTGCTTCGTCAGCCTCTTGCGGAGCTTGAGGAACACCTCGATCGGGTCGTCGTCGCCCTGCTCTTCCAGCAGGAGCCGCCAGGGCATGGCGTCCGCCGTCTTCTCCATCGCCTTGCGCATGCTGTAGGGGGTGAGGCTCCGGGTCATGTCGCGCGACTCGGTGGCCAGCGCCTCGCGGGCCTTGCCCTCGTCCTCGATCCGGGTGCCGCCGAGGTTGGTGAGGATTTCGATGATCCGGTCCTTCATGGTGCCCTCCGTGGTGGTTGGTGGTGATTGGTGACACCTTCATCATTGACCAAGGGCTTCGGGAGTACCCTCTCTAGACCGATTAATTTGGTCAAGGAATCGTCAGGGAAACCGCAGGTCAGGCGACTGCGAACAGGTCGAGCTGCTCGGGCGTCTGGCCGTCGGCCTCCAGCGGGGACAGCTCGGGCATCGGCTTCTGCTTGAGGTCCGGCAGGACCGGCTTCGGCTGGGGATTGACCGCGTCCTCGCGCAGCTCGGCGACCACCGCGGCGTCCAGGCCGTGCGTCTCGATCTCCTCCTCGGTCGGCACCCAGCCGGCCGGCCGCCGCTGGAGCCGGAACACGATGCCCTGCACCTTCGCCCAGGCCGCCCAGAGCCGGTCTTCCCGGTCCTCCCATTCCATCAGCCGCTTGTGGGCCTCCCGGAACTCCGCGCTGGCCGCCTTCCGTGCGGCCTCGTCCTGCGCGGCCTGCTCGGCGAGCCTGCGGGCCTGGACGCCGTGGAGGAGGGGGCGCAGCCGCTCGCATTCCTGCTCGCGGTTCTTCTCCACCGGGGTCGGCTTCCAGCGCTTCCACACCGCCACCGCCCGGCGTCCGTCGACGGTGACCAGGACGGGCCGCTCACGGTTGGCGTCGGCCGCGCCGACGGTGACGAATCCGGCCTTCTGCAGGGCGCTCAGCCGGTGGACCGACATCAGGCGCCCGGCGGTGCCGGGGGTGTCCCGGCAGTACAGCGAGCCGAACTGGTGGAGGTAGAGGCGTCCGGCCGCCGCGGCGATGACGAACTCGGCCTGCCCGGTCGACCATCCGAGTGCGGCGGCCTGCTCGCGCTGGAGGCGCAGCTCCTTCGGGTCCTCGGCGGGCGGGGCGGTCTCGTCGACCGGCTGCTCGGGCTCGGCCGTCGCGGGCTCGTCGGCGGGTTCCTCGTGGGCCGGCTCAGGCTCGTCGACCGGCTGCTCGGGCTCCGCCTCCGGCGTCTCCTCTGCGGGCGGCTCGGCGGCCGCCGGGGGCTCCTCGGCCGGGGGCTCGATCAGCGTGGCCTGGTCGGGCCCGGCCGCCTCGGGCTCTGCCGCGGGGGGTTCGGTGGGCTCGATGCCGTGGACGATGCCGCGGCCCGGGGAGCCGCTCCACCGGCCCTCGCGGTACTGGAAGCCGTCGGCCGCCAGGCGCCGGGTGACTGCCTCCAGCAGCGACCGGGACCACACCGACTCGGTGAACTTCGTGCCCTCGGGCGCCGTGATGGTGACCGGCTCGTGCAGCTTGTGCGGCTGGCCCTTGCCGTCGAGGTACGTCAGCGTCGCCTCGGTGGCGTCCCACCCGCAGTCGACCTTGACCTTCTTCGGGACCTTCGGATCGCTGCGCTTCTTCGTCTTCGGCTTTGCGGCGAGCGCGGCGCGGACCTCGCTCGCCGGCTGCGCCAGGTGGGCCTTCCATGCCGACTTCGTGCCGGGCACCGTGCCGTCGGCGAGGAAGGCGAGCATCGCCGCCTCGGGGCAGCGGGCCCGGATCTTCGTGTAGTCCATGCCGAAGGTCCAGGTGCTGCCGCCCTCGGTGGCGTCCTCCAGCGTCATGACCCGCTTGGTGAGCCGCAGGTTCCAGGCGATCGACAGCGTCTTGGGGTTGGCCCGCTTGATCTGGTACCAGGTGCCGCTGTAGAGCGCGAAGTCGCCGGGGGCGAAGTCGTCGGGCTCCCACAGCTTCACGCCATCCTGGCGGGCCTCCTCGACCACTTCCTCCCACCCCGCGATTTCCTCGCGGAGGTCCTCGATCCGGCGCTCGGCCCGGTCTGCGGTCCGGCCCGCGGCCAGCTGCTCGTCGCGGTAGCGCTCCAGCTTGCGCAGCTCCGTGTTCAGCTTCTCCAGCCGCCGACGGGTGCGGTTGGGGTCGTAGCGGCGGGCCTTGTACTGCGCGGCGGTCTCCGCGCGGTCGCTGTGGTGCTGGGCCCTTTCCTGCTCCGCGATCGAGGCCCGCATGTTGTTGTCGCTGCGCTCGATGGCGCGGCGGTGGCGGCGCTCGCTGTGGTGGCCGACGAGGATCGGCTGGCCGGGCTCGATGCCGTCCAGCGCTCCGAGGGCCGCCTTGTGGCGGGCGTTGGAGCGGGCGGCCGCGCTGCTGGCGTAGTCGCTGTGCCGCTCGGCCCGGTTCTCGGCCCGTTCCAGCCGCTCGGCCTCGGCCTCTTTGAAGCTGCGCCGCTTGCTCTCGTCGATCTCGACGGTCACCTCCCACCCGGCCTCGCGCAGAGCCGCGACCGCACGCCGGATGCGCCAGTGGTCGGCCTCTCGGTCGCGGGAGTTGCGGATGTAGAGCGCGCCGAGGTTGCGGGAGGAGCGGAAGCCGATCGGGCGGACGATCTCGTACACGCCGTCGTGCTTCCTGGAGCCCTCCAGGAGCGTGCCGTCCGCGCGGGTGTGGGTGATGGTGAGCGAGCCCTTGGAGGGCCGGGGCTCCTCGGCCGGGGGCTCCTCGGCCTCTTCCGGCTGAGCCGGTTCCTCGAGGGCCGCCGTCTCGCTGGCCGGCTCCGGCTCGGGCTCCGGCTCGGGCGCGGGCTCGGCGGCGGGCGGGGCAGGCGGTTCCTCGCGGATCTTCTCGACGGCCCCGTTGCTGATCGTGCAGTGCGGGCGGCCCTTGTCGCTGTAGCGGACGCACACGGTGAAGGACCAGCCGCCGTCTTCCTCGGTCCAGCGCTCGATGTCGTCGGCGTGGGCTGCGGCCGTCTCGTCCGCGTGCGCGGTGAGGAGGAGCGCGTACGTGCGGACGCGCTCACCGGCCTTGTTGTAGTCGCCGTCCACGCGGAAGTCCTTGCCCTGGCCCTGGGTGAGGCCGAGGCGCCGCAGGGCGCGGGCGAGGGCGATGCTGGGGCTCTTGGCGGGTGGGGTGGTGGCCATGCTTCCTCCTGGGGAGATGCGGGCGGCCCGGCCCCCGAGGGGGCCGGGCCGGGTGGTCAGTGGACGCGGGTGGCGGCCATCGCGGCCTCGACGATCGGGAGGGTCTCGGTGAGGGTGGCCGCGATGTAGAGGCACTCGTGGTTGCCCCAGGCCGCGCGGCCGGCGATGTAGGCCGCGCCGCTGCCCTGCGGGAGCTGGACGGTGTAGGTGTAGCCCGCGTGCTCGATCTCGGTCCGCAGGCCCAGGGTGGTGCGCTGCCAGCGGGTGGCCTCCGCCGCCGAGGCGAAGAGGGCGGTGAGGGTGGTGGCGGGGATGGTGGCCATGTCGGGCTCCCTGGGGTTGGTGGTTGGTGACACCTTCATCATTGCTCCCACCCTCCGGGATAACCTCGTTATCCCGGATTGTTTGGTCAAGAGATCGGCAAGTATGCCCAGGTCAGACGTAGTGCCGGGGGTCGCGGCCGTCACGGATGGCCGCCAGCCGTTGGAGCTGGCGGCCAATCCCCATGCCTACACCGATCAGCGGGGTCAGCGCGTGCGGCCAGACCTCCCGGCAGTGGCCGACGTAGAACCGCCCGGCGAGCACGATGACGTCCTCCGCCTGGTCGACGCCCAGCTCTCCGGCCTGCTCGCGCAGCCTGTCGACGGTCACGCCGTCCGGGTCGCCGGGGCGCGTGTCGTACGGCTGGAGGACTTGCGTGGTGCGGACGAAGCCGTGCAGGTCGCTGAGGATGAGGAGCGTGCCGCCGTCGACGATGAGCCGATCGGCCGCCGCCCGGCACGCGCGGTGATAGCTGCCGACGTACAGCTCGCCGGCCGGTGCCGGGTGGTCCAGCTTGCGGGCCGCGCAGGGGATGACGACGAGGCGGGTTGCGGTCATGCCGGGGTCGTTCCTTTCAGTCGCGGCCGTCGAGGGCGGCCAGCTTGCGGACCAGGCCCCAGCCGTCGCGCCAGAACGAGCGCCGGGTGTTGTCGTACGCCTCGCGCCACTCGGGCGGCACCTGGCCGTCGTCCCTGACGTACGTGCCGGTGAGCAGGTCGTACCGGCCCAGCAGCTCGGTCGCCTCGTCGGCGACGTCGTCGAGGCCGCGCCGCCGTGCGTGCTCGGGGCGCAGGTCGATGTGACCGAGCTTGTGGTCGCCCTGGGGCATGCCCTCGTACGACTCGTCGGCGACCACCATGCAGTCGGGCGTCTCCTCGGCCGCCATGTGCCAGGCGAGCGCTGCCGCCCAGGCTTTCTCCGTCGAGCAGGCGTCGAGGACGTAGCGGGTGGGGCCGCCGCTGGGGCCGGTGCGGCCGTGCCGCTCGGGGCCGATGACGGCCACGGTGAACGGCCGCTCGTTCTGCCGGTAGTCGTCGGGCAGGTTGCCGTAGAGGGGCTCGCCGCCGTAGCGCTCAGGCGTCTCCAGGTACTTGCCGGGCATGCTGTGCCTTCCGTCGTGGGGTGGAGGAGGGGTGTCCGGACGGCGTCCGGATGCCGTCCGGATGCCGCGTCCGGACGGTGTCCGGACGCGGTGGGTGCTACCAGACGAGGACCGCCCCACCTGCGCGGACGACGTCCGGACGCTCGATCGGGACGTCGTCCGGATTGGTGGCCGCGTGGACGACGATCGGGTTGCGGTGCCAGCTGTCGTCCACCCACAGGTGCACCCAGGGCCGCCCGGAGTACGACCGCCCGTTCAGCTGCGGGCGAGGCCTGCCGAGGTAGACCCTGCGGGCGCTCCACGCTCCGTGGACCCAGATCCGGCCGGCCGCGTTGGCGTGGCGGATGCCGACCAGCTCGGCGAGGTCGAGCCCTTCGAGGGAGAGGTCTCGCAGCTCGGCCGCGAGCGTGCGGAGCGTCCAGGTCGACGTCCAGCCGAGCCGCTCGGCGCTGGCCTCGCGCAGGGTGCGCAGCTCCAGCGGGCTGAGCGGCTCGTCCTGGTGGCGCCGGTGGATCGCCTCGTCCAGCGCGCGCAGGAGGTGCCACGGGGCGGCCTGGTCGTCGCTGGCGGGGAGGTAGGTGGCGGCGGTGGCGTAGACGCCCCGGATGGTGGCCTCGGTGACCTTCATGGCTGCCTTTCTGGATGAGGTGGGGCGTCCGGACGGTGGCCGCTGAGCTGGGCGGATACCGTCCGGACGCCGTCCGGACGGTGGGTCAGGAGAAGTTGGTCTGGTCGGCGTGCTCGCCGCCGCGCTTCCAGATGAGGGCGCGGACGTGGTTCGCGGGGACCTCGTAGAAGAGGCGGCCGGTGAGCGGGTCGCCGTTGAGGCGGGTCAGCTGGAGGCTCGTCTCCTCCAGCTCCCAGGCGTCGCTCGCGGGCGGCTCGATGCCCTCGGGCAGGTAGACGTCCACCTCGCCGTCGCCGGCTTCGGCCTTGATGGCGATGACCTCGCCGTCGGCCAGGCGGATGCGGAGCATCGGGCGGGGGCCGGTGCCGGTGCCTTCGAGTACGGCCTGGTCGAAGCGGTCGGTGGTGGGGTCGCTCTGGTCGGCGTGCTCGCCGCCGTGCTCCTCGATGAGCTTGCGGACGTCGGCCACCTGGACCTCGTAGAAGTAGCGGCCGTTGACCGGGTCGTCACCGGCGGTCAGCCATGCCTCCCACGCGTCTTCCAGCTCCCAGCTGTCGCCGTCGGGGGTCTGGATCTCGTCGGGCAGGTAGACGTCCACGGTGGCCGCGCAGGAGGCCGCCTTGATGCTGATGAGCTGGCCGTCGGCCAGGCGCAGGTTGTAGTGGACGCCGCCGGTGCCGTCGGCGAGGAACTGCTCGAAGTGGGAGGTGGTGGTGGCCATGGCTGGCTCCGTTCGGTGAGTGGTGGGTGGTGACACCTTCATCATTGACCCCACCACCCGGGATAACCGCGTTATCCCGGGAAGTTTGGTCAAGGATTCGGCAAGGAAACCGCTGGTCAGACGGTGGCGACCGCGGCGGTGAAAGCGGCGTCGAGGGACTGGACGAAGTCGGCGCCGACGGCCGCGAGGTGGGCGGCCTGGCGGGCTTCGGCCGCCTCGGCGTCCCTGGCGTGGACGGCCAGCCCGCACGAGCACCAGGTGGTGGTGCGGTCGCTGGAGTCCATCCGCTCGTGGGCGGCGGCCACCAGACTGAGGCGGGCGGCCAGGGTGAGGCGCAGGTGCTCGTTGTCGGTGTTGAGGAGGAACCCCTGGGCGAGGAGCCGCTCCGCCCGGCTCGGCGGGATCTGGCAGACGCCGGCCTCGATGACGGGCAGGGTGTACCGCTCGGAGTCGACGAGGCGGACGACGGGGACGGAGGCGATGACCCGCAGGTCGGACAGCTCGTAGTCGGTGGGGTCGGCGGGGACTTGCGGGGTGAGGGTGATGGAGCGCAGGGCCGGGGTCAGCGTGCCGGGGTCGATCCGGCGCCAGCGGATGATGGCGCCGCCGGTGCGCTGGGGCTCGATGGCGTAGCCGCGGTTGCAGGCCCGGCGCAGGAGGACCAGGGCGTGGGGCTCGCTGGCGGTGCCGGTGGTGGTGCTGCTGCCACTGTCGACGGTCTCGGTGAACACGATGGCCTCCTGGGTGGGGGGTGGGGCCCGGCCGGGGCTGTGGCCGGGCCCTGGGTGGTGGTGTGTCGTGCATTCATCCTTGACCAAGCCTGGCCGGTTAACCTCGATGTACCGGCCGGTTTGGTCAAGGGATCGACAAGGAAACCGCTGGTCAGGCGCGGGGGTGGCGGTGGGCGTTGGCGTCCAGCCAGACCGTCAGCCGCAGTGCGGCCTCGGCGCACTCGCCGGCCAGGTCCAGCCCTGACGGGGCCTCGAACAGGACGTCCACGTGCTCGCCGTTGGCGCTGTACAGGGCGGCCACCCATGGCTCCTCGTGGTCGGCCGGGTCGAGGTAGGCGCTCTCGCCGGAGTACAGGTAGACCTTCGAGCCGGTGTGGGCCTCGTCCTCGTCGGCGCTGCGGTCGACCGCGACCAGGACGTAGCTGATTCCGCCGTCGTCGAGGTAGAGGAAGGCCGGGACGCCGAACTCCGCCAGCGCTGCGACCAGCTTGTCCCCGTCGTGCGGCCCTGCGGCGGCCGCGGCCTTCTTGGCGTAGCCGCGCTGGGCGGCCAGGTGGAACGGCGGCTTGCCCTGGTTGTACGGGCGGGCGTTGTCGTCGGCCACGACCTTGGCGAGCTGGTCGCGCTTGTAGTGGATCGCCGCCAGGGAGCGCAGTGCCCAGGCCACGGTCTCGTCGTCGTCGGATTCGAGCTGGCGGCCGTGGAGGACGGTGTTGCGGCGCTTCTGGAGCTCGAAGTCGTCGCGGGCGAGCTTCTCGCTCACCGCGCCGAGGGCCCTCATCGGGCCGACCTCGCCGAGGGCGGGGGCGACCGCGTAGTCCAGGACGGCCGGGGAGAGGTGGAAGTCGTGCGCCGTCATCAGGTCGCGGGCTTCCTGCAGACTGTCGAGCGTCTCGGCGGGCAGCCGGCGGCCGTCCTCGATCGGGTAGGCCGGGGCGGTCAGGGCCGCGAAGCGGATGCTGGCGGCCAGGCGGCCGATGTACCAGCGGTCGGAGTGGTGGGCGCGGTCCTCGACGATCCCGGCGAGGATGCGCAGCCTGCGGGCGACGGCCTCGGTGGCGGTGGTGGCGATGGTACTCATGGCGTTCCCTTCGGAGTGTGGTCAGGCCCAGCGGCGCAGGGCGTGCTGGCGGCGGCCGAGGTAGGGCACCGCGGCGTCGGGGTGCTGGCTGGCGATGTGGGCGGCGGCCGACTCGCGGGCGCCGTCGCGGGTGGTGCCGGTGCGGCCGATGGTCGGGCAGTCGAAGTTGAAGCCGTCGGCGGCGACGGTCTCGCCGGTGATGACGTGGACCTCGCAGCGCCAGACCCACCGCCCGCGCCGGGCGCCGGGCTCCTGCCGGTAGGAGACGAGCGCGACGGGGGCGGGGGCGCCCACGGCCTCCAGCAGGCAGCCGGTGACGGCGCCGTTGGGCTCGTCGAAGGGGAGGACGACGGGGCGGGTCTCCCACCAGCGCAGGTTCAGGGTCGGCCACTGGTCGGCGGGTACGGGCTGGTCGTCGGGCAGGAACTCGCCGGGTGCGGCCAGGAGGGGCCAGTCGGGGCGGACGTGGTGGAGGTGGGGCAGGCGTTCCATCGGGGTTCCTTTCAGCTGGCGAGCGCGAGGATGTGGACGGCGATTCGGTGGGCGCACATGTGGATGCCGCGCAGTCCGGCCGGGCACGTGCAGGCCGCTCGTGCCGTCCGGTAGGCCTCCAGGCCGTCGCTGCTGACGGCGAGGTAGACGCGGTTCTTGCGGGTGTCGCGGAGGGGGATGACGCCGCCCTGTTCGAGCAGCTCCTCGGCCTTGTCGACCAGGTGCGGCTTGTACTGGGTCAGCTCCTCGGACCGGCGCGCCCGCCTCACCTTCCGGCGGCATTTCGGGCCGAGGCCGTCGGGTGAGGAGTTCCGCAGACGCCGGCCGCACTTGAGGCACTTGGTGACCGGCGTTGCGTCCATCGCTGCTCCCTCGGTGGTGGGTGGTGTGTCGTGCATTCATCATTGACCGAATGGCTCGGGATTATCCGCGTTATCCCGGATGATTTGGTCAGGGATTGGTCAAGAGAGGGCGCTCCGCTGCTGGTCAGCGGCGGGGCGCCCCGTTCAGGCGGTGAGCTCGGCGAGGAGGACGGTGGCGTTGTCCACGAACCGCTGCTCGTCCTCGGTCCGGCTCTTGCGGGAGGTCTCCACGGCCAGGTCGACGAAGCGGCGGGCGATGGCGGGCAGCTGCTCGTCGTCCAGCTCCACGAACAGGTCGTGCCGGGCCTCCTCGTGCGGCTCGTACGCGCCGTCGGTGGCCAGGACGAGGCGGTCGCCGTCGGCGATGTCGTGGGTCGCCGTCTCGATCGCCGGGTGACCGTAGCCGGCCTGGGCGTCCTCGTCGGTGAGGACGGCGCCGAGGTAGGAGGTGATCATGTTGCGGTTGCCGCCCTCGGGGTGGGTGGCGGTCGGCGGGTAGACCCGGCGAAGGTTGTGGTCGTCGGTCAGCCGGTGGGCGATGCCGTGGTGCAGGAGGTAGGCGCGGGAGTCTCCGGCCCAGGCGACGACGAGGGGCTTGCCGGGAGCGGTGACGGCGACGACGGCGGCTGCGCTGGGGAGGTAGCGGCGCTCGTAGGGGTCCTGGCGGTCGGGGTCGGCCGCGATCTCCTCGTACAGGGAGCGCAGGGCGCTCTCGGCGTCGCCGCGGCGGGCGGCCCGGGTGGCGAGGCGGGCGGCCATGGTGCGGGTCCAGTCGCGGATCGTCTCGGAGGTGCCGATGCCGTCGAGGACGGCGTACGCGCGGATGCCGTCGGCGCCGGTGCGGACGGCGGCCGCGTCGCACTGGATGCCCCTGCCGCCGATGTTCTGGGCGGTCGCGTAGCTGCGCATGGGTCGTGCTCCGTTCGGTGAGGGGTGGGGCGCCCCGCGGTCGCGGGGCGCCGTCGTCGGTGGGATCAGCTCTGCTCGCTGGCGGGGCGTACACACGTCTCGTGGGTGTGGCAGTTGCACTTGCCGCAGCCCGCGCACATCTGGCCGGCCTCCAGCCCGCAGGGTCCGCAGCCGCCGGAGGCGTCCAGCTCGGCATCGTCGATCGCGTTCATCAGCTCGAACGCCTTCTGCTTGTCGAAGCGGGACCGCGGCCTGCACGAGCCGTCGCAGAACTCGGGGCCGCCGAGGAGGACGCTGTCCTCGCCCTGGTGGCCCTCGCAGCCCTCGGCCTCCCTGAGCGTGACCGTGATGTCGTGCACCTTGAGCACGCCCTCACCCGTCTTGTCGCAGGCGTGGCGCAGGAGCTCGACGTCCATGTGCAGGGCGAGGCCCTCGGTGGGCGGCTTGCCCTGCACCAGGGCGAGGCTCCTGATGATGCCTCGCAGCTGGCTGGAGTCGGCGGCGCTGTAGTTGCGGTCCTCGATGGCGGGGTGCTCGATGACGACGTCGTACACGGCGTTTCCTTCCTGAGCGGGTGGTGTGTCCTCATTCATCCTGGACCATACAGCCCTGGATTACACACCGTATCCCGATGGATTTGGTCGAATGCTTGCCAGGGGAAGCCGCCCCGCCCGGCAAGTGGAGGGGCGGCCTGGCGGTCAGCGACGGGCGGGCCGCGAACCGGCGAGCGGGAGCCCCAGGTCGCAGTGCTCGCAGAACACGACGTCACTGTTGTCGGTGAGGCACACCAGCTCCAGCCCACAGTCGCAGGTGCCGAGGTCCGGCAGCTCGGGCAGCGGCCGGGTGACCCGCACGGCCGGCTCGTTGACGACAGTGGCGGCGATGGTGGATGCGCTCATGACTCTCTCCCTGGGGTGGTGCGGTGGTTTGTCGTACTTCATTCCTCCCCTGTCCACCCATGTCCACCCTCGTTTGGTCGAGAAAAGCCCAGTTCACAGCAGGTTTGACTTTGCCTTGGCTCGGCCATCCGTGTTTATCCCGGTCTGCTTGTGCAAGACTCGCCATATGGCCACCACCGACAGCCCGCCCCAGAGCGGCTACCAGCCGAGCGCCCAGCTCCGGCAGCACCTCGACGACTGGAACAAGGCCGTGGCCGCAGAGCCGACGGCCCGCAAGGCGCTCGAGGACGGCATCGCCGTCGAGCTGACCGAGAACCGGCAGCTGAACCTGCCGACGCTCGCCGAGCACATGCCGTGGACGGCGGAGAACATCCGCCTCCTCATGGCCGGGCGCGGCGTGCCGCCGCGCGAGCGTCACCGCAAGGAGGAGGGTGACCCGCCGGTGTACACGCCGAGTGACCGGCTGCGTGACCAGCTGGCCGGCTGGCACCTGGCCGTCGACGACGAGAAGAAGGCGCGCGCCGCTCTGGAAAAGGCGATCGCCGACGAGCTGCGGGCGAATCCGGACCTGACCAATGCCGAGATCGCCGCGCATCTCCCCTGGGCGCAGGAACAGATCCGGCTGATTGCCCGCGCGCACAATGTGCCGCGCCGCCGTAAGCGGGGCTCGGAGCACAAGCTGATCGAGGCCAATGGAAAGCCGAAGTCGGTCGTCGTGCCTTACGACTGGTACGTGCAGCAGCCGGGAGCAGATCCGTCCATCGTCAAGCGGTGATGGCGGGCAGACGAAAGGGCCACGACGGGGGAGCGTGGCCCTTTCGCGTTTTCGGGATCAGGCGGTCACAGGACCTTCGAGACCAGCCCGACCAGGAGCAGGACGGCGACGATCGCGAAGATCTTCCAATCGCCGGCCTGCGGCATTCGACCACCGCCGCCGCTGAGGATCGCCTCGTCCGGGTGCATTCCGTCATGCCGCCTCTGGCGGTGTTCGAAGCCGAAATCCTCAGCGCCACGGCGGAGAGTGAACGGGTGAGACACGAGATTGCAGTTCCCGCATTCGTACCGGTGCATCTGCGGCCCCCTGGACTGTGCTGCGTCTCGCCGCGCCCTCTGCTCGCGGCGTGTCACGAGCGTAGCGCGCTCCGTCACCACTCGGGAAGCCGTGTCCGTTTTGCCCGCTCCGCCCCCGCCGGTAGGGCCGGTAGGAAGGCGGTAGACCGGCCTACCAGTAGGGACCCGCGGCCCCTCTCGGGTCGGGGAGGGGCCGCGGATCGTGGCGCTCCCCCGCGCGCCCGCCGCGCCGGCCGGGACGGCTGGCCCAGGCGTGCCTATTCTGCGGGGGTCCGGGCGGCCGGGATGTCGGCCGATTCCTGGGCGGGAATGTGGGCCGGAACTGGGCCGGAATCCTGGGTGGGATCCGGGGGCGAAATGGGGGTGCCGCTGGGGTCGAGAGACGGCACCAGGTGGGCGGGGATATTCGGCCTCCGGCCGAGGTCTTTCGTGAGGTCTTCCACGTGTACGCCGGGGACGTTTTTCTTGACCCACGTCTCGCCGGTTTCGGTGGTCTCCAGGACGCGGAAACTCATCTGGTCGCGGACGGTGATTCCGGCCATTCCGAGCAGCTCGATCATGCCCTTTCGGTCCATGCCGGGAAGGCCGCCGTTTTCCTGCTGTTCCGCGAGCAGGTCGTCGACTCGGGATCCCTTTCCCCGAATGCCTTTGACGTGCCCTTGGGCTGTTGCCGCGACGCGGTGTTCCACGAAAATGCGGAGGCGCTCCCGGGCGGCCTGCCAGCGGGCTTCCCTGGCTTCTTCGTCGCCTTCGGGTTCCGCCTCTTCGGCGGCTTCTTCCTCGTCTTCCTGGTCCTGCTCCCCCGCCGATTCGTCATGATCGTTTTCGGGACGGTTGAGTGCGTCGGCGGTCAGCGCGCCGAAGAACCAGACGAGCACGGCGACCGCGGCGACGATGCCGCTGTAGGGCCGGAGCACCGCCACGAGGGCCTTGCCCACCCCCATCAGGGCGCCGACGCCGACCGCACACACGAGGACGGCGAGCCCGGCCTGGTCGAGCCAGTTCGACTTCGCTGCCGCTGTCGGCACCTTGGTCGCCTTCTTCGTCTTCTTCTTGCCCTTGCCCTTGCTGCTGCCGCTCCTCGCGGCCTCGCTCTTGCCGTCCTTCCCGGCGTCGTCCTTGCCGGTGCCACTGCTGGCGGGCGGCTTCGCCGCGGGTGCGGACGTGACGGTCGCGCGCTTGAGCAGGGCGAGCAGGGCGCCGGGGATCCACAGCAGGATGATCCCCGTGCCGCGCAGCAGGCTCCAGCCGAGGGCGCGGGGCTCTACCAGGTCGAGGACCTGGCGGACGGCGCCGGCCAGCTGCTCGCGCGGGCTGAGCGGCGCCTCCTCCCACTCGTCCTCGGTCTCGCCCCCGGGCTCGTCCTCCAGCTCGACGTCCACGGGGTCCGGTTCGGGGAGCGGCGGCTTGTCCAGGCTGATGGTCATCAGTGGCCCAGCCCTGTGACGATGCCGATGAGCATGTGGATGACGTTGACGAGGATTCCCCAGATGCCGCCCGCGCTGGCGTAGACGACGGAGGCCGCCAGGCCGATCACGGCGGGCGGGGTCGTCTTGCTCCCCCACTTCCCGCCGAAGGCGATCATGGTGAGGACGACGGCGATGGCTCCGAGGCCGGGGTTGCCGAAGCCGTTGTCTCCGGACAGCAGGGCGGTCGGGACGGAGCCGATGCCCTTGGCGATGTCGGCCCAGGTGCCGCCGGCCGCCATCCACGCGGTGCCGGTGAAGATGCCCCACCAGGCGGCTTTCTTCTTGTTGTTGATGACCAGCGGGCCCCAGTCGCTCCCCCGCAGGCCGAGGATCAGGCCGACGCCCGCGCACAGGGCGACCCCGGACGTGAGGACCGTTCCGAAGATCTGTCCGCCGGTGATGCCGGGAGCTTGGGCCGGGGCGGCGAGGTAGTCGAACACGACGTGCCTTTCAGGAAGTGGTGCCGGGGGCATAAAGCCCGGTAGCGAGGACGGCCGAGGCCAGGGGGATGCGCACGATCCAGCGGGCCGCCCAGTGCCAGTTGCGGGTGCGGCGGTCGATGAACCACCACAGGCCGCCGCACATGGAGCCCGCGGTGAGCAGGAGGCTCACGGCACTCGGGCCGAGCCCCCAGCGCTCACCGTTCGCGTTCAGCCAGTCGACGGGGACCGGGGCGAAGCGGCGGCCGATCTCGGCGGCGCCGACCGTGATGATGAGGCGGGAGACAGGCGGATGCGGAAGGACGTTCTTGACGGCTGGGAAGCCGGAGACCAGCCAGGCCCCATAGCCGCCGACGGCCGCGGTGAACAGGCTGAGCATGCCGACGGCGCCTTGCTCGGCGGCGGGCATGAACGCCTCCAGGAACGGGACCAGGCCGATGCCGTAGCCGACGGCGGCGGCCGTGCCGTTGAAGACGACCCACCTGGTGGTGCGGTCGTCGGCGGCACTGTCCGCGAGCTTGCGGACCCCGGTCCGCTTAGGGCCGCCGGTGGCGACCTTGGCGACGGGCGGGCCCGGCGGCGTCGGTGGCGTCGCTGGGCGCGCAGGGTCGGGCTTGTGCTCCTGGGGCTGGTCGTCCTGCTCCTGGTGCTCGTCGTCGTCCTGGTCGTCGCTGTCGTGGCCGCTGTCGTCGTCCGGCTCGTTCGGGTCCGGGACGGCGGCAAGCGGGGGCCGGGCGACACGCCACCAGTCCGGCACGCGGGGCTGTGACGGCGGCGTCGCCGGCGGCGGCACGGGCGACTGCTCGGGGATCTGCGGGCCGTCAGCCTCGCTGGGGTCGGCGTGGCCGACGGGGCGGACGCCGAGGCCGCCCATGATGCGCCGTGTCCAGCGCTCGTCTGCCGTGGTCACCGGGCACCTCCCACGAGCACGTGAAGGACGGGGAGCGCGAAGGGAAGGCCCACAACGACGACCGCGGCGCCCAGCGCGCCCCGGGCCAGGGCGTAGTCCAGCGCGTTCTTCGTCGACCGCAGCTGCAGGACGACCATGCAGACCAGACCGACGGTGGCGACGTTCAGCAGGAAGGTGTGCAGCAGCCCCGGAGGCGCCGCCGAGAGGCCCAGGCACAGGAAGACCAGGTAGACGGCGATCAGAACGATGCGGGTCACTTCGTGGTCTCCTCGTCTCCGTAGCCTCCGCTGATCACGCGGGCCATCGCCTCGAAGGCGTCCAGCGCCCGCGGGTCGAAGCGCCCGCATCGGGCCTGGATGTCCTGGCCCAGCTGGTCGTAGAGGTGGACAGCGGTGCGGCTCCTGCCCTGCTCTGCCGCCTGTGCGGCGGCTGCCATCCGGCGCTCGATCTCCTGGTCCGTCAGGGACTCGCTCATGACGTCGTCGCCTCCTCGCGGTCGGCAGGGTCGGGGCAGACGGGGCAGGCGGCGATCAGGTGCCGCAGGTGCACGCCGCGGTGGTCGACGGTGAACTCGTTCTCCCGGACCGCGACGCGCACGAGGGCGATGCCGGCGGCGACGTGGGGGCAGCGGTCGGCGAGCCGGTACCAGATGGCGACCAGCGACCTCACGTCCCACCACTGGCGGCGCACCCACTTGCGGGTGGGCTCGCCAGTGGCGGCCGGGGTGCTGCCGTAGGAGTACCAGCCGTCGGCCTTGGGGCAGATCCAGCGTTCGATCAGGACGGCGGGCTTCAAGTCGGGGACGCCCGGCAGAGGGCGCGGGAACGAAGTGGCGGTCACGGTTGCATTCACCTCAGTGCGCGTAGGTCGTGATGAGCCAGGTCGCGGCCGACGTCGCGCCGAGGGTGGCGGCGGGCCGCAGGTGGCTGTGGGCGAGGGCGATGACGGCGAAGACCAGGCCGACGCCGTCCGTCACGAGGGCGGCGGCGGGGCTCGTCAGGCCGAGCAGGGCGGCCGCGTGGTACGCCTCGGCCAGGTCACGCAGGCCGATGTCGGGCGCGCTCACGAGGACCTCCGGGCTGTGTAGGGCGGCAGCAGTCGGGCCGCGATGTCGAGGAAGTTGTGGGGCCGCTGGCGCGGCAGCCGTTCGGCGTCGATGCGGCGCAAGGCAACGCACGCCTGGTCGGCGGGGATGATGCGGACGCCGTTCAGCCGGTGCTCGCGGCCGTCTGCGAGGCGGCCGACGATGATGGCGACGGCCACCGGCTGGACGCTCAGGAGGCTGCGGACGGCGCGGGCGCCCTTCCGTAGACCCTCCAGGCGGTCGGTGACGTCCTTGGTGCCGTGCCAGAGCCGGCCGCCGTTGACGGCCACCGGCCAGCGGGCGGACATCTTCTTGGGGTCGAGGACGTAGACGTGGCCGCGCGGGCTGAGGGCGAGGCCGTCGATGTTGGTCGTTCCGGTCGGGAGCTGCCGGTCCCACAGGAACCGCCACCCGTCCTCGACGAGCTCGGCGAGGAGCCCGGCGACCTCCTGCTCTCCCCTGCCGCCCGCCTCGTAGCGGTCGGCGAGCCGGGCCGCCCGGGTGGCGATGCCCAGGGCGGTCGCGACACGGACCAGCGGGGTGCGCAGCTCCTGGGCATGGGCCAGCGCCGAGGCGCCGGGCGTGCCGGGCTTCGGGCGCCGTCCGGGCTGACCCAGACGGTTCCAGACCCAGATCGCACCGCCGATGGCGGCCGCGGTCAGCAGGAGGGACATCAGGCGGCTTCCTTGCGTAGGAGCTGGACGAAGGCGGAGCGGGAGCGGGTGAAGGTGAGGCCGGTCACGACGTGACCGGCCTCGACTTCTCAGGGGCGTCTGGTCACCAGGCGTCCCAGAACACGAGGGAGACGATCAGGGCGAGCACGGCCGCCCAGCGGCCCAGGAACGCCAGGTCGTCGGGCTTGCCGCGCACGCCCCAATACAGGCCGACGGCGCCGGTGAGCTGGAGTGCGTAGATCAGCGGCATTACGCGGTCTTCCTCCGCTTCTTCATCTCCTTGCGGCGGTAGGTCGCGACGGTCTCGGCGAGCTTCGCCCGGTCGCCGTGGACCTGGCGGACGTGCTCGACGAGGTCCTCGTCGGCCATGTCCTCGTCCTTGTCGAGGGCGGCGCGGACCGTGGCCGCGATCGACGTGCCGAGCTGCGCGACCGGCGGGACCGGCGGGACCGACGGAGCGGCCTGCCCGGCGGGCTGGGCCTGCGGTGCGGGCGTCGGGGCCGGCGCAGGGCTGGGAGCCAGGGCCGGGCTCGGCGCCGGTACCGGGGCCGGGGCCGGGGCCGGCGCAGCCGCCTGGGCCGGTGCCGAGGTGCCCGTGCCGGGAGGAACCGGAGGAACCGGCGGAGCAGACTGCGCGACCGGCGCCGGGGCGGGCTGCTGCACCGGCGCGGACGGATGTCCGGACGCATCCGGACGCTGTCCGGACGGCAACGGCTGAGCCTGGCCCGCCGCCTGCACCGCGGCCTGAGCGGCAGCGAACTCGTCCTCACCGAACACGAGCGCCGCATACGCCTGACGGCCACCGATCCGCTGCTTGAAGCCGAGCAGCGCCTCCGCCGCCGCGGTGTCCTCCATCTTCCGCTGGAGCCACATCGCGATCGGGCGGCGCAGCTTGACCTGCCGAACCCGGAACACCACCCACCACGAGCCCTTCGCCATCAGCGACACCGCGCCGCCGACGATGCCCGCGGCCTGCTCGTGCTCGTGGAAACCCTCCACGACCACCGCGGCGACCACGCACAGCACCGCGAACCATCCGGCCTTCTTCATCGGCTCGGCACGGTCCGGCTGACCCCGCAGCAGGTGCTCGGCCACCAGGCAGACGATCCACAGCAGCTCGAACAGCGAGGCCGCCGCAATGGCGATCGCGGTGGAAGCGACGACCAGGCCGAGGAGGCGGCTGATGCTGGCGGTCGACCAGACGGCAGCGACCGCCGTCATCCCGAGCGCCACGGCCATCAGGAACCGCATCAGAACGACGTCCCAGTCCCTCGGCGGAACCGGCACGTCGACGTCGTACTCCTCCTCGTCCATCACCTCCTCCCCGAACACCTGGGAAGGCACCTGGCGCGTACGCGTCTCCGTGCGGTAGCGGACGCCGGGCACGCGCGGCTGCGGCTGCTGCTGCGGGTCGAAGCTGTCGGTCATGTCTGGCGTCCTCCGAGCTGTGTCATCACCGGGTGCGGCCCGGCCTCCACCGCACAGGCGAAGGCCGGGCCGGGATCAATCGCCGCCCTTGCGCTTCGGGAAGCGGATGAGCGCCCTCTCCCCGAACCGAGCGACCTCGTACCTGTGCCGCCGAGCCCGCTCCTTGCTGGCAGCGGCCTCCTTCACGGCCTTCTTCTTGGCCTTCTCGATGTCCTTCGTGGACGGCGGCCAGTGCTTCGGACTCACTGCGCCACCCCCTCACGCAAACGGGCCGCATACGCGCGCCACGTCTCGCGGGGCTCCGGGGTGAGGATCAGCGGGATCATCCCCGCGAGCACCGTCTGGTCAGCGCCCTGCGTCACGGACTCCGCGACGTCCAGGACGACCGACATGGTGGCGACACCACTGGGGTCATCCCGCTCGATTCGGTCGGCCAGCGCCAACACCGCGACCGCGACCGGGTCACGCGGCTCGCTCATCGGCCACTCACCAACCCGCGCTGCACAGCCGCCTCAGCCGCCCGCAGCGCATCGACCTGCGACGGCGTGCGATCCTCACTGCCCGGACGAGAGTTCCGGTCCTCCTGGCACGCCTCAACCGTCGCCGGCGGCGTAGCCACACGGTTCGGCGTCTTCGTGTCGATCCGCCTGGTCACCGGCGACCACCCGCCTGAGCGGCAGCGGCACCGCCCGCACGAGCCAGCCCATTGCCGAGCTTCCCGTCCGCGCGCTTCTGCTCGCCGTTCCGGTACGCCTCCCGAGCCTTCTCCTGCTCCGACGGCGCGCTCACCGGCCCACCGCCTCGGTCAGCCCGGGGATGAGGTGCCGGTTGTCGCCCGACCAGTCGTAGCCGAGAGCCCTCGCCACCAGCGCGACATGCAGCGCGAAGTCGACACGGGTCACGCCGTCGGGGATGTCGCCCACAGCGACCGTGGCCGCGCGCTGGATCATCTCGCCGCCGCCGGTACCGCTCTCGAACCCGACCTCGTACACCATCGCGCCCAGCAGCGCGGCGAAGTCGAAGCTGTAGACCAACCCGCTCGGGCCGTCGACCGCGAGACGGCCAGCCACGCGGGCGAGCGCCACGCCGGCCTTGGACTTCTGTTCGTCGGTGAGGCTCTGTGCCCCGCTCGCGCGGAGATCAGTACCCTTGCTCATTGCGTCAGCTCCTGTGTGCTCAGGTCTGGCGTAGGGGCCCCGACCGGCTGATTGACGTCCTCCGGCCGGGGCCTCTCCTATGTGGAGATCACGAGAGTAGCCACTTATTTGCGTTGACGCAAATAAGTTGGAAGGATGGCGCAATGTCCGACTCCTCCGAGGAGAGAGCGAGCGAGGCGAAGGAGGCGAAGTTGGTGAGCATCCCCGAGATGCCAGACCTGTTGGAGGCGGCCGGATTGAAGCGCGTCGGCCCCGCCCGCATCCGCCAGCTCGCCGCCGAACCGGGCTTCCCGGCTCCGGCGTACGAGCGCGGCCGGCTGCGCCTGTGGGACTGGGCCCAGGCCCTCGAGTTCTTCAGCTCGCGGGTCGTGCGGCAGGGAGAGCGGACGGACCTGAAGCGCGACCAGGAGGACGAGACCGATGACCCAGCTGGAGGCGGTAGCGAGTGAGGAGCGCCCGGCGGCCGTTTATCGACTGTGGGCAGCTGATGAGGTGTTGCTCTACATCGGGTCGTCGTACGACCCAGACCGGCGCTGCGTGCGGCATCAGTCCACACCGTGGTGGTCCCGCGTCGTGCGACGGACGGACGAGTGGCACAGCACACGCAGCGATGCGTTCGCGGCGGAATACCTCGCCATCTGGCGTGAGGACCCGGCATGCAACGTGTGGGGCACACGGGCCTATGCGGGTCAGGCGCCACGCAAGGGTCGACGGTCGTACTTGATGTGGACCGGGAAGCGGGACGTCTGGCCAACCGACTTGGACCAGCTCAAGGCGGCGATGCAGGCATACGACGAGGCCGCAGCTTCACCAGATGACGTGATGCCTGAACTGAGAGAGCAGGGCGAGGCGATCGCCGCGCACCTCGGCGCTGCGGCCCGTGGCCTGGCCTGGGAAGGACGTCGGCGCCTGATCACGAAGCGGCGCCGGCGCATCGCCAGGGACCTGCGAGCGACCGGCATCACCAACGACGACCTGGCGCGGGTGATGGCCGTGGCGAACGCTCGCATCCTCAGCCTGCCGCACCTGTTCGACGACGAGGTGCTGACCTAGCCGGACATACACGAGCCCCCTCCCTGCGCTGCGGACGACTGGGAGGGGGCTCGTGGTGTGGTGCCGGGTGGAGTCGGCGCACATTCCGAAGGTAGCGCTGATGGTAGCAGTACGTGTGCGATTGGTGGCGGTGTGTGTTTGTCGGCTACGTTCCGGGGCCGTGGTGCTGGATTCTCCGAAGGGATCGACCTATGGCAACTCCTGAGCAGCCGCCTGCCCAGCCGTATGGGCAGATGCCGAACATCGTGATCAATAACGTGTCGTCGGCGTCGGCGTCGGCTTCGGCTGCCGCGTCGGCGGGGTACGGGGTGCGGCGTCGGCGGCAGAGCTTCTGGGTGCATTTCTGGTTGTTGTGGCTGACGTGCGGGATCGGCAACTACTTCTACGCGCGGCACGTCTCGAACTGGAATCGGGACCGCGGTCTGTGACGTGGTGATGCGGCGAGGCCCCCGCCGTGGTTGGGCGGGGGCCTCGTGCGTGCCTGCTGGTGTTAGGCGGGTGCCGGCTCGGGGTGGCGGGCGGCGTTCTTCGCGGCCTGCTCCACCTCGTAGCGGGTCATGGTGACGTCGTCGCGTTCGGCGTGCTTGGTGACGGCGGTCTGGAACTCGAACGCTGCCTCTCGCCACTTGGCGCGCTGGGCGTCGTAGGCGTTGCCGTCGAGGCCGGTGAGCTTTGCGCGCTCGGCTTCGGCGGAACGTTCCAGCTTGATCAGTTCGTCGGGGATGTCTGCCACGACGGCGATCCTAAGCGGAGGTGACGGCGGGCAGGTCAGGGACTAGGAGCGGTCGGGTTCCGGGTCGGTGTCGGGGTCCGGGTCGGCGTCGGGGTCCGGGAGGTTGATCGACAGCTCGGTGAGGAACTCGCGGGCGATCCGGTCTACTTCCTGCGGATTGCTTGCGCCGCGGGCGTTCGCCACCTCCGCGACGAGGAAGTGGCTCAGGTTGAGCAGGCCGGCGATGGCGAAGTTGCGGTCAGGGCCGCCTGGTCCGTCGAGGACTTGGGTGATGTGCGCTGCTGCGGCCGGCCGGTCGTGGTCCATCCAGAGGCCGAGGAACTCGATGGCGAGCCGGGTGGAATCCTGCGGCCCTTCGTACGAGTAGGTCATGTCGCCAAGGTAGGCGTGTCGTGGCGACGTGGCATCCGCTGGTCCTCCGACTGCGGGTGCGGGGTGCCGTGGGTCTATAGCCAATATATATTCGAACGCGTGAGCGAGCCTTCGCGTCTGGAGTTGCTGTACTTCACCCGGCGGGTGGTGGTGCAGCAGGCGACGGCTGCTCTGCGGCAGATCGACGGGTGGATCGCGGCGGAGGAGCGGCGGGAGGCGGAGCGGCGGCGTGCGGAGGAGCGGCGGCCGCCTCCTCCGGAGTGGTGGATCGAGCGGGGGCTGAACAAGAACAACCTGGTCGCGGTGCATTGCGGGGACTGCTGGGATCCGGGCAAGCGGCGGGTGGCGGCGACGCGGGAGCAGGCATTGGAGGCGTTGCGGCAGCTGGTTCCGGCGTGTTCGAGGTGTCGGCCGGATTCGGCGCTGGGGTTTCTGGAGTAGCGGCCGGGGCCCCGCTGGTGGGCGGGGCCGGGCCGGGTCAGGTGTGGGCGGTGGTGCGGTCGCGGGCGAGCTGGTCGCGTTCGTCGACGGTGAGGCCGCCCCAGATGCCGTCGCGGAAGTCGTTGGCGATGGCGTAGTCGGTGCAGGCTGCGCGGACGGGGCAGCGGGCGCACAGGGCTTTGGCGGCGGTCGTCTTGTCCTTTTGCGGGGTGGTGCGGCTGGAGTCGACGAACAGGTCGGGCCGGTCCTTGCAGGGGGTGGCGGGCTGGGTGCTGGGGACGGCGTCGAGGAAGTGGGGCAGCGCCGTCATGGTGTGCGCCCCACGGCGGCGACGAGGGCGGCGACGGCGATCCAGCCCTTGTGCCACGCCTGGTCCATGAGGGGTCCGGCTGCGGGGTCGCGGGTGAGCCAGCCGGTGTGTCCGGTGGCGTGGGCGAGGCGGACGACGGGTGGTGCGGCGGGGCTGGGGTCGGTCCAGCGGCCCATGCCGCGGTCGGCTGCGTAGTGGGTGAGTGCGCTGATGGTGAGGCCTGCGGCGATGCGGCCGGGGGTGAGGCGCAGGCCGAGGCAGTGGTTGGCGGTGATGAGGGCGAGGGCCTGGACGGTGGTGTATCCGGCGACGTGCCGCAGGCAGGCTTGGGCGCCTTCTGGCCCGGGGTGTCCTTTGGTGATGGCGTCTTTGTCCTGCTGGGCCCAGTAGTCGCCGATTTCGTGGGCTGCGGTGAGTGCGGCGTAGGTGCTGGCGAAGCGGGCGGCCCTCAGCGGCATGCGTGCTCCTTGAGTGAGGTCAGCTTGAGCTGGCCTGGGTCGCCTGCGTACAGGTTGAGGGTGGCGAGGATGCGGTGGCGGTTGTCGCCGCCGCGTAGGGGGAAGCCGGCTGCCTGCTGTTGGGCGATGTACTTGGCGGCGGTGATGGCGTTGGTGCGGAGGGTCTCGTAGGCGGTGGCGGCGGTGATGAGGTCGCGGCGGGTGGCGTCGCACTGGTCGCGGCGGCATTCGTAGCCGGGGTTGGGTGGGTCGCCGAGGAGGTCGCCGGCGGCGTGGCGGTCGGGGCATTCGAGGCGGGCGCAGGTGATGTGTCCGCCGTCGCCGAGGTGGAGGGTCTCGCTGCCGCAGGTGGGGCAGCGGCCTTGGACGCGGGGCTTGGCGTCGGGGGTGGGGAGGCTGCGGACGTGGGCGAGGGTGTTGCGCCAGCGTTCGACGGTGCGGGCCTCGACGTAGCCGGTGCGCAGGCTGGGGGTGCCGTTCATCTGGGCGGGGACGGTGAATTCGGCGAGGGCTTCGGTGAGGGCTGCGGCGAGTTCGCGGATGCGGTCGCGGTGGACGCTGGCCCATTCGACGAGGCGGGGGGCGAGGTCGTCGCCGATCTCCTCGTCGGTGAAGTAGCCGTCGTCGACGAGGACCTGGCGGGCGAGGGCGAGGCGGGTCCGGAGGTTTTCGGCGCGGTCCCAGCACTGGCCCCAGGCCGCCGCGGCGGCGCTGACGTCGTCGCGGCCTTGCATGAGCTTTTCGTGGTCGGCGGGGTCCATGTGGAAGTGGCCGCCGTCGGGGTCGACGTAGACGAGGGGGCTGTCCTGGCCGCAGGTGCAGCGGCTGTCGCCGAGGAGGTCCGGGGGGAGGTCCATCAGCTCGGCGACGGCGGCGCGCAGTCCGGCCCGCGGCATGAACCCGTCCGCGTCGGCGTCCGGACGTCCGGACGTGGCGTCCGGATGCGTCGTCCGGACGGTGTCCGTGCTGGTGGACGTGCTGCCGAGGACGGGCGGGCGGGAGCGTCCGGACGGCTGGGGGCCGGTGTCCGGGCGGGCGTCCGGACGTCCGGACGTGCCGTCCGGATGCGGTGTCCGGGCGGTGTCGTGGGCGGCGCGGGCGTCGGCTACGGCCTTCAGGCCCTCGGCGAGGGCGAGGGGGGCGAGGTGGCGGGGTACGCGGGCCTGGTATTCGACGCGGACGCCCTGCGCAGGGGGCTCGTCGGGGTCGGGGTGGGGGCGGGCGGTGTCCGGCCCGTGCGGGGTGGAGCCGCGGTCGCCGTCGCGCCAGCGCAGCAGCGACCCGTCCTCGGTCTGGCCCTCGTGCGTGTCGTAGTCGGAGGTGTAGTGGCCGGCTGCGAGCGCGCAGTGGGCGCGGCCGTGGAAGGCGTCGTGCCCGGTGGCGGTGCAGCGGGCTTGGCGGGAGCGGGCGCAGATGTCCTGGCCGCAGTCGCAGTTCGCGCATCCGGCGCAGAACGGCTGGTCCTTGAAGTTCTCGTAGACGACTGGCCCGCCGCCGCACACGATGCAGCGGGTGGCGTCGGGTTCGCGGTCGAGGGCCTTCGTGATGGTGGCCTCGGCCCGCTGGTAGCCGTCGTTGTCGGTGGCCGGGTCGAACTGCCAGGGCTCACCCTCGGCGTTGGACACCAAGCTCCAGCCGTACGCCTGGCCGTGCTCGTCGAGGTGGAGGGCGAGGGCCAGGCCGCGGGGGTGGAGCGCGGTCCGGTTGATCAGCCACAGCAGGCCGGAGTCCCGTAGTTCCGCGAAGGAGCGGGCCCGGCTGTCGACGTCGGGGTGCGGGCCGTCCCCCGCGGGGGCGGCACCGGCGACGTCGAAGGCTTGGGGCAGGACTTCGGTGCCGCCTTCGGGCATCTGCAGGACGATCGACGGGCAGTCCATGAGGCTGGCGAGCTGCCCGTGCCAGACACGTTCCGGCGCGCTGGGGTGGGTGACGGTGACCCACTGGCCGAGGAGGCCGAGGAGCGTGGAGTGGTCGGTCACTTCAGCCACCAGGCGGGCGCGTCCTTGGTGATGAGGGTGAGAAGCCAGCCGGGCCGGTGCGGGGTCGGCATGGCCCATCCGTCCTCGCCGGCCGGGACGGTGACGAGGACGCTCGCGGCGCGGCTGGTGAGCTTCTGCCAGGTGACGGTGACGGTCTCCGCCTCGACGTTCAGCTCGGCGGCCTGCTCGGGCGTGACCCGGTACCGCTTGATCGAGGTCTCCAGGGCTTCCAGCAGTTCACAGGTCATCGGCTCGACTCCTTGCTGTCCGTCAGGCGGGCTTGTTCGCACGCCTCTTCGTCTTCGCGGGTGGCGTGGGTTTCTTCGCAGGTCGGGGTCTGCGGGGTGGCGGTGGTCTGGGGGCGGCCGTCGTTGTACTGCCACAGCGGGTGGTCGGGGCGGGCGGTGATGCGCAGGCAGGCGTGCAGGCGCAGGGCCATGGAGTGGAGGACGGCGGCGTCGAGCTCCACCGGGTACGGGGTGGAGTTGTCGAGCGCGTACACGAGGGCGTCGATGGTCATGCCGGGCCGGGCGACGGCGAGGGCCTCGTCCCACTTGTAGGTGCAGCGGGCGCACTCGCGTTCCAGCCGCTGGGGGCGGGCGCCTCGGCGGGTGGTGCCGTTGAAGTCGGTCTGGACGGTGTTCGGGGGCAGGGCGGCCCGGAACCAGGTGAACGCCTCGTTGTTCTGGCACATGGGGCAGACGGCTTCTTCGGCCGAGTAGGGCGGCAGCATGCCGTCGTCCGTGTCGTCGGGTTGGGTGCAGATGTCGGTGCTCATGCGCTCGCGCTCTCCAGGACCTGGGCGACGGCCGCGCGCAGCCTGGGCAACGGGACGCCCCGCTCGCCTCCTACGAACAGCCGGTGCAGGAAGTCGAATTCGTCGAGGTTGTTCGGTTCGGTGATGAGCGGTTCGCCGGGGGCCGGTTCGCGGTGGGTGGCGCGGCCGGCGGCCACGGTCCACTCGGCGGCGAGTTCGCCGCTGCCTTCGTCGGTGACGAGCTGGGCGCGCAGGTCGAGGTACGGGAAGGCTGCGGCGATCTGCTGCCATTCCTCGGTGACGGACTCGACGTCCGGCCACTTGCCGATGTTGTAGTTCGTGGAGCCGATCGTGCCGTCCCAGTTGCACCAGCCGTGGGGGCCGCCGATCCACGACGAGGCGATGCGGGAGGTGTAGAGCCACTCCAGGTCGAGGCAGCGGAGTCGTTCGACGGCGGCCTTGGTCGAGTCGGGCGTCCAGAAGCCGTGAGGGCCGTTCTCCATGCCGAGGACTTCGCCGACGATCGCTGTCCACTCGCGGTCGTTGGTGTGCATGAGCCACAGGTTCGCGGTGCGGATCAGGATGTCGTTGGCTTGCTCTTCGGTGACGGGCTGGCCGGTGACGAGGAGGCGGGGCCACTTGGTGAGTTCCACGATGCGGGTCTTTCGGTCGTGCGCCGGGATGGCGGGTGGGAGGGGTCAGGCGTGGCGGCGGGCGGGCGGCCCGTAGGGGCTCATCCAGGCGGGCCGCTGCCGGGCGTTGGCTGCGCCGGCCGGGGCGGCGGTGTTCATGCGGCGGAAGGCGTCGGCGACGGCGAGGGCTGTGCGGGCGAGCCGGCGGGCCATCGCGCGGAAGGTGTCGAGGAGCCGGGAGAACCAGGCGCGGGCGCGTTCCAGGTGCTCGGTGACGGCGACGGCCTGCTCGGGGCTGAGGCGGAACAGCTTCACGGGGGGGGCCTTCCAAGGGGGTGGGGGCGGCTGGGTGGGGCCGCCGGGGTCAGCGGGGGTCGGTCCAGCCGAAGGGGGATTCGCCGCGGTCGGTGTCGACGGGCAGCTCGGCGGTCTGGCGGAGGGTGCAGGTGACCCGGGCCGGGTCACGGGTGAACAGGTCGGTGTCCGGCAGGTCGGCGGGCAGCGTCAGGCAGCAGCTGGTGTACGAGCCGCCGGTGGGCGGCATCTGGTGCATGACGCCGGGGGTCACGTGAAGCTCCAGCGGCGCTGCGGGCACCAGTCGTCGTGCTCGGCGCCGGCGGTCGTCCAGTAGAGGTTGCAGCCGCAGCCGGTGGCGCGGACTTCTCGGCGTGCCGCCCGTGCGGCGCGCAGCTTCCCGACCGGCTTGGCCTGCCTCCCGCGGCCGGGGGTGTCGAGGTCGTCGGTGTAGTCGCCGGGCTGGGTGCGGCTGAGTTCGCGGAGCATCCCGGCCAGGAGCAGGGCGGCGAGGGCGTACTCGGCGGCGGCGTCCAGCCAGCGGGCTTCGTTGACGCACTGGCCGCCTCTGGCGATGGCGAAGACCATCCCGAGGCCGGAGAGGACGGCGAGGGCCTTGCTGGTGCGGGTCATCGGGTCCGCCTCCGCCAGGTGCGGGCCGCGCGGCGGCAGCCGTAGCCGGTGAGGGGGCAGGCGATGGGGGCGGCGAGGGCGAGGGCGGTGAGGGTGGTCATGCGGTGCCTCCTGCCGGGGTCTTGCGGTACACCAGCTCGCTGCGGGTGGGCGGCTGCTCGTGGGCGGGCCGGCCGCCCTGCTGCGGGCAGGTGCAGCCGTCGACCGGGGACCAGGACGGGCAGGCAGAGACGGTGCTCGCGCGGCAGCAGCACGGCGCGTTGCAGGTGACCGCGTCGCAGCCGCACGGGCCGGGGTCGTGCCAGCCGGTCACCCAGTGGCCGCACTGCTCGCACTTCAAGTACGGGTTGGCGAGGGGGATGTAGACGTGGGTTCGGGTGAGGGTGTGGCTCATGGCGCGGTCTTTCGTGCGGGGCGACGTAGTGTGCACGTTTCGCCTTCGGGCGCGGCCTGTCGTGCGGCCATTTCGGTGTACGAGGCGAACAGCGGCGGCCAGTCCTCCCCCGGCGCCAGGGCCTCGCGGGGCAGCCGGTGCTGGGCGACGGCGACGCGGACGCCGATGTGGGCGTGGCCGACGGAGGCGAGCCAGCCGGCGCACGCCTTCTCCCGGCCCTCGGGGCTCTTGTGGCAGGCGAACAGCGGCGCGTCGAAGGACGGCTGATCGTCCTCGCCCTGGGGGCTGGTGCGGCGCAGCGCGTCGAAGCGTTCCTGCGGGAACTCGCCGGGCTCGACGTCCATGCGCCACGGGCAGCGGCCGCAGGGCCGTTTCTTCCGGGGCAGCTCGTTCACGCGGCACCTGCCATGGGGGCGGTGCGGCGTACGCCGTGGAACTTGCGTGCCCAGCGGCGCAGCCTGCGGCGCGGGCCGTCGCCGCCGCCGCGGTTCCACCACACCCACGCGAAGAGCGCGGCGAACCCGGCGTCCCATGCCGCCCCGGCCGGGCTGCCGTTCGCGGCGTGCCCGGCAGCACCAACCAGGTATGCCAGAGACAGCACGCCGAAGCCGGTGGTGACGCGGCCGGTGACGATGCAGGTGACGGCGGAGGCGACGAGTGCCCAGGAGGCGACGCCGAGGGCGAGGGCGATCACCGGTTCACCGCCGATCCGCCCGGCCGGAGGATGGCGTCGGCGAGGTCGACGGCGGCCTGAGCGAGCGAGTCCTCGACGAGGCCGTGCTCCTGGTGCACCGTCTCGAACGCCTCGTGCAGGACACCGGCGAGGGCGCGGCCGACCTCGGGGCCGACCGCGGCGATGTAGGCGGCATCGGCCATGGACTGCTGATGGTCGGCGGGGCCGGTTGCGGCGACACACACCGGGCGGTCGACCGTGCCAGCCGCCACGAACTCCTCGCCGAAGTGCGGGCCGGGGCCGTTCCACATCTTGTCGGGGTCGTACCACCAGTCGCCGGAGGTGGCGCCGTTGACGAGTGGCATCAGCAGGCTGTGAGCGGTCTGCAGGCGCAGGTCCGCACGGACCCGGGCGTCGTCGGCGGGCTCGTGCCCGTTGACGGCGACGACGAGCCGCGGCTTGATCTTGCTGCCACTGCACGCGGCGCAGTAGTCACGGCCGTTGACGTGCCGCCAGCCGTTGACGGCGCCGATCTGGCGGGCCTCCTCGACGGTGAGGCCGTCGGTGAGGAGGGAGGCCGCGCAGGTCGAGAACCCGCGGGTCGTATTGCAGTGGAGGGTGACGCTGGTGCTCAACGGTGGTCGCCTTCCTCGGGCTGGCACAACTCGTGCGTGCGGGCGGTCACTTGCGGCCGTTGCCTTCCGGGTCGAGGCCGTAGGCGTAGGCGTTGAGCCAGGAGACGCCGCCGGCGAAGCCCTGGCCGAAGTCGTGTCCGGCGTCGGCGGTGACGTAGCTCTGGACCATGCGCATCGCCACGGCGAGGGCGCGGGCGTGGTGGGCGAGGAACTCGCCCGCCCACTGTTGGGCGTCGGAGTCGCGGCAGCCGGATTCGACGTACGTCTCGGCGAGGGACTTGCGCAGGTCGGGCAGGTCGTCGGTGAGCAGCTGCTGGCCGGTGACGGCGGCGATCAGGTCGCGGTACTCCTTGGCTGAGCCGATGTGGTGGCAGGGGCACTGCGAGCCCTGGGGTGCGGCGTGGCAGCCCGCGTCGCAGACGACGGGGTGCGGGTCGGTGCAGTCGCACGCCTGGACCGCGCGCACGAGCAGCCAGGCGCTTTCCTGCCGGTCGACCTTGGACAGGTCGTCGTCGACGTCGCCGGTGAACAGGGCCTGCCGGGTGGGCTGGGCTCGTCGGACGAGGAACACCCGCTCTGCGGTGATCCACTTCTCTTCGCCCTTGAGCGGGCCGCGCCCGAGCGGGATCGAGTCGGCTTGCAGGAGCACCTTGACCTTGCTCGCGCCGATCTGGACGAGTTCGCCGAGGATCGTTGACAGCGTGGACGTGGTGCCGCCGACGGTGTCGCCTTCGCGGATCCAGTTGCCGGCCGCGTCCTTCGTTGCTTTCTTCACGTGCTCTCTCCTGCTTTGCTGGGGGGGGTGGCTGCCGCCCCTGAATTCGGCTCAGGGGCGGCGGCCGCGGTCTGTTCGGTCACGGGCGGGCGGCGGGGGCGGGTTCGGCGACGTCGTAGCGGGCCAGCAGCGTCCGGCGGCAGCCGTTGCACAGCGCGAACTGCTCGGCCTCCTCCTGCGGCAGGGGCCGGCTGGCCTGGAACTCGCCGGGGCAGATGGTGCGGCCGTGGCCGTCGGGGATGTGCTTCACAGCGGTGCCGGGAGACCGGTTCACCGAGCGGGCGTTGAGCACGTACAGCCGGGCCTGGGTGTCGTCGACCGCCTCGATGGCGCCCTGCTCGGCGTACATGGTTTCCAGCGCGAGCGCGGTGTACCGCTGCGGAACGTACGGGGCCTCGTACAGGGCGACGCCGTGCTCGTTGACCTCGCGGGCCTGCGTCCACACGCGGCCGTCCGGGGTCCGCCAGGCCCGCGGGGACTCGCCGCCCCAGTGCGCGGGCTGGCTGCAGAACAGGCAGCGCAGGATGCCGTTGTCGTCCGGCTTGTAGAAGTGCGGCTCGGGCGTCCGCTGGTCGCCGCGCCGGTTCTGCGGGCACAGGACGGGCGAGTCGGGCCCCGGGATCTCGCCGGCCCGGCAGACGATCTCGATCTCCGCGCCGTCGGGGACGATGTTGTGCCAGCGGTCGCCGTCGCCGTTGCCGGTGACGACCATGCGGGCGTCGCCGTCTTCGGGCGCCCAGACGGCCGCGTAGGTGACGCGGACGATGTCGCCGGGCTGCGGGGTGAGGGTGCTCAACGGGGTGCCTTTCGGTTGAGGAGGGCCGGACCGAAGCCGATCCAGCGGGGAAGGACGGCCGGGGGCGTCTGGCCGGTGCGTTCGGCGGCGCAGTCGAGGAGGCGGTACAAGCCCGCGCGGCGTTCCTCCGTGCAGCGCTGGCCGGCCTGGACGTCGGCGAGGATCGGCCGCAGCGGGTGCACCTGGATGCGGATGCGGCCGCGGTCCCGGACGGTGCTGTGCCGGTCGCCGATGTGGAGCCAGTCCCCGGCGTCCAGGCCTGCGGCGAGGGCCAGGCCGTCGATCTGGTCGCCCAGGACGTCGCCGCCGTCGGTCCAGGCGTGCCACAGGCGGCAGCCGCCGTCAGGCCGGTAGAAGACGAGACCGAGGTAGGTCTCCGGTTCGCAGTCGTCCATGATCTCGCTGACGGCGGCGAGTTCCACGGGCTTCGGGTCACGGCTCGGGGGGCTGATGAACCCCGGCATGTGCAGGGCGGTCGACAAGGTCAGTCCTCCTGGTGGGGGTTGGTGTGCGGCTCGTTCTCGATCCACGCGGCCAGCGCTCGGGCGTACGCCCTGTTGGCCGCGCGGGCTTCGGCTTCGAGCCGGTCGGCCTCGTCGTGCAGTTCGCCCAGGTGAGGGGCGAGCCGGACGAGGGCCTCGTAGAGGGGGCCGGGCATGATCTCGGCGAGGCGGGCCGGGGTGCGCGTCATGCCCGGCCGGGGTTCAAGGCACAGGCGCAAGAAGTCGCGCACCTCGGCCTCGGTGTCGAACTGCAACAGAGTCAGCCTTTCTGCTGGTTGGGGTTGTTGCGCTGCTCGGCGATGACCACGCGGGTGGTGATCACCGCGAGTTCGAACAGCGCGAGCAAGCCGTCGATGAGCGCGTCGGATCCGGCCTCAGAACCGGTGGCGCCGTCAGCGAGCACGTTGAACAGGGCCATCGCCGTGTCCTGGTCGCGGTTCGCCCACGCCGTCGTGAACTGCGCGGCGAACGCGACGTCAGGCGGCAGGTCCTCGGGGCGCCCCGGCTCGCCGGTCACCACGTGGTCGATCTGGATGCCGAACATCGCGCCCGGCCGCTGATCACGGCGGGCGATATGCGAGGCGGCTTCCGCGAGCATCCCGGCGAGCGCGTACGTCGAGGCGCGCCCCTCCTCGATGAGCGGGGCCAGGAGCATGCCGCCGTCGACGTGGTCGCCCGCCGCCGCCCGGAGCAGGGCCTCGGCGACCACAAGCGGCGGCCGCTCGGACATGTCAGTAGCCACAGGTCTCTCCACAGTCGTCCCGGGTGCAGTCGTCGCTCGGCCACCTGTGGCCACCGATGTCCTCGTGGTCCTGGCCGTGGTGACGGGGCGCCAGGGCGCATTCCGTCTCGCCGCCGCCCCACGGCACGAAGTCCATGTGCGGGCAGCAGACCTTGGGCACGCGGGCGTCCCGCTCGGCCTCGGCCTGCATCGCGGCCTGCTCGGCGGCCCTCTTCGCCGCCCGGGTCGCCGCGGCCTTCTTCGCACCGGCCGACCGGCGGGCCTTCGCCTCCGGCCGGTTCCGCCACGCCACCCGGGCCGCCCGCACTTCCTGCGCGTGCCGGGCAGAGGCTGCGCCGAGCGCCTGGAACAGCACACCCACCGGGTCCACGCTGCGGCTCGGGTCGTGCAGCGCCCGGTCGAAGTCGGCGATCGCGCGCACGGCTTCCTCGCGCGGGGTCAGCTCCTCGCTCACGCCGACTCCTCGCTCAGCATCGGGTCGAACCGGCAGCGCAGCAGCGCCCGGGTCACCTGCCGCGCCCCGTACTGGCGCACGGCCTGCTCCTGGCCGTGCTCGGCCACGAACCGGCAGATCTCGTCCAGCGGCACCGCGTCAGCGACCGGCTCGGGCGCGGACACCTGCCCGCGCCGGCGGTTCGTCGCGCAGAACAGGCACGCCGCCCCGGTCGCCGGGTCGGGCGGGGCCGCCGGGTGGATCCGGCAGCCGGTCGGCGCCAGCTCGGCGCGGGCGTCGGCCAGCAGCCGGCGGGCCCGGTCGAGGCCCTCACCGATCTCGTCGAGCTGCTCGGGCGAGGCCTCGAACGCCAGCAGGTGCTCGCCGTGCTCGCCCAGGTCGCGCAGCGCGCCACCTAGCTCGGTCGTCGTGTGGGTCATCGCTCGTTCACTCCTGTGTCGTGGGGGGTGTCCCGGCGAGCTGCCTTGTCGGCACGGGCGCGGGCGATAGCGGCGGGGAGCGTCGCGGTCTGGCTGTCGCGCCATGCGCGGTACTCGTCGCTCGGCGAGCCATAGCCCGAGGCCGGGAGGACGGGCTCAGCGGCGCTCTGCTTCTGGGCGGGCTGCTGGGCGGCCTGGGAGCTGCGTTCCCGCCAGCGAGCCATGTGCTTGGCCACCTGGTGTTCGAGCTTCGCGCCGTACACGCCCCCGCGGCTGAGGTCGGCGCGGATACGGGACTCTTCCTCGGCGCGCTCCGCCTCCCGCCGGTCGGCGGCAGCAGCAGCGGCCCGCGAAGCGTCCGTCTCGGCCTCCCACCGCGCAGCGGCCTCGGCGGCTGTCTGGCGGACCCGTCGCTCTTCTTCGCGGCGCTCACGGCACGCGCGGCACGGCATCTCGGCGCCGATGATTTCGCCGTCCTCGCAGGAGGGGTCCGGACAGTCTTGACGCCGGATCGCCTCGGCAAGCCACGAGGAGCGGCTACGGATGCGGTCGTCGCCGGTGTATCCGGCCGCCGAGCGCTCCTCGGCGTTCTGGCCGTACCAGCGGCGGTTGATGCGGGCGATGACCTGGTCCGGGGAGCGGCGCGGGACACCGGCCGCCTCGTCGCCCGTCAGAAGCTCGTTGATCGCCCGGTGAAGCCCCGAGTACAGGCGGGTTCCCGGAGCGGCGACAGAGGACGGGATAGCGGCCCTGACGGCCTCGAAGCCGGGCACCTCACCGCGGGGGCGAGTCTTGACCAGCTTGGGCCGGGGAGAGGCAGTGCGCTGAGTGGGGATGTCGGTTCCTGACGCGGCGGAGCCGCCGCCCTCGAGTTCCCTTTCCTCCGGCGCGCTTTCCGGCGCGCCCGCACGTGCGAAACCACCTGCACCTTGGCCTTCGGCGTCAGCCACCGACGTCTTTCCCGAAACAGGCTCTAGAGCAACGACTGTGGAAAGGGCGTCATCCGTGACGTCACCGGGGACGTCGTGTGTGACGTGACAGGTACCGTCACCGGTGACGTCACCCCCCTCGGATTGATCGGCCATCGGGGTGACGTCACCAGTGACGCCACCCTTCTTCTTGGTCTCCGACCTGCGCTTGCGTGCACGGTCCTTACGACGTCGCTCCTGGTGTTCTTCCTGCTGGGCGTTCATCCGGGCCTCGTGAGCAGCCGTCCAGCCGGTCAGGTCGAAGTCGGGGGCGTTCTCCGCCATCCACGCCTCGACATCGAAGCCGGGGACCGTGTGCCCATAGCGGGCGACGAGCTGCGGCGGAGTGTCCGCCGGAGCGGGCATGCCGTGGATCAGCCACGCGTCGTGGACCAGGTACAGGTTCGCGTCGTTCTCATCCGACTTGCCGGCCACCTTGCGGCGGACGACGGTGATGAGCCCGATCTCCTGCTCCAGGTACTTCGCCGCGCGGTCGATCGTCTGCGGCGAGCAGTCGAGGTACCCAGCCAGGGCCTCCCGGTATGGGTAGCCCTGGCCGGTGTCCCGACCCTGGCAGTCCGCGTACGTGACGAGGAGGTCGTACAGAGACTTGGCCTTGCCCTTGTTCAGCTCAGGCTCGGAGTCCCGGATGACGCAGACGGCGAACATGCCGAACCGCAGGCCGCCCGCTCCGGGGCGGTTCACGGCGGGCCGGTGAGTGTTCGACGGGCGACGTGCGGGGCCGCGCTGGGTGCGGCTGAGTGAGCTGCTCACGCGGTCCTCTCTGGAAGTAGTGCCAGGTGTGGAATGGACGGACGGGTCAGGCCGTCGTGACGTGGCCGTTCAGCAGCCACCGGCCTCCGGGCGACGTGGGCGGGACGGCGAGGTTGACCACGTGGTTGTCGTCGAGGACCAGGTAGCCGCGGGCGTGCAGCTCGTGGATCTTGGCCGCGCACGTCTCCGGTGAAAGCTCGGTGGCTTCTTCGGACAGGCCCACCTCCGGGTGCTCCGCGCGGAGCTGGTCCAGGAACTCCTGGTCGGAGAGGTTTTCGACGAGCTGGGCCACCGGCATCGGGCGCACCCTGTCCGGCTCGCCCGTGACCGCCATGAGCAGCTCGCCCGCGGTGATCTGCATGTCGAGGTGCAGCGCGGCCATCGGCATGTCGCCGCCGTAGATGGGGCTGAGCCTCATCACGCGGTTCAGGAAGTCCTGTGCCTCCTGGCCGATCACGGCGGCCTGCTCCGGGGTGAAGGGGTACTCCGAGAACCCCTGGCCCTTGCGGGGGAGGGTGATCCATTCCTGGTACGGGGCGAACGGCGGCGCGGACCGCAGCAGGTTCTCCAGCTCCCGCTGCGCTCTCGCCTTCTGTCGGGCCAGCTGCTTGTTACGGACCGGCTTGGTCTTCCGGCTCTTGCTCATCGCGTCGTCCTTTTGGCTTCGAAGTTGGCCGCCTCGACCAACTTTGTGGCCACAACACTAGATCGTCTTGTGGCCACAAAACAAGTTCTTCGGCGTGTCGTTTGTGGCCACAACAGCCACTGGTGATGTTTGCGTTTTGTGGCCACGATCCCTAACCTCTGGGGCATGAGCGCCCAGCAAGAGACCGAGTACGACGAGCAGCGCAAGTTCCGCGCGCCCACGGAGGAGTGGAACGGCTTCGGGGATGCCACCCGCGCCGTACACCCCACGGGCCGCAGCCCCCGCGGTGCCGTCCTGCGCGAGTTCATGCGCTGGTACATGCGCAGGCCGGGCGCCAAGTTGCCAGCCCGCCCCGCAGCGGGCCCCTGGTCCGAGCCGTCCGACGACTGACCCCGGGGTCACTCCTGCTGCTCCAGCTCGGATGCCGCGTTGGCCAGGCCGGCGACGTCGATGAGCAGCTGGCAGACGCCGTGAACGAACACCTCGGGGCCGGCCTGTAGGGCGGCCTCGTAGTGGGCCTGGGCGTCGATGCGGTCGCCGTTGCAGTACGCGATGAGGAACCGGGTCGCGAAGGCTTGTACGGGGTCGTCGAGCGCGCCGTCCTCCAGCTGCTCGATGACCCAGGCGTCGCCGTTGGCCGGGTCGGGGGCGGCGTCGCCGAAGCAGACCCGCAGTGCTTTGTGTCCGGCTTCGGCGATGGCGTAGCAGACGCCGAGCATGCGGGCCGCGTCGCTGTCCATGCCGAGCTGGGCGATCAGGTCGGCTGCGCGGTTGCCGTCGCCGGTCATGGCTGCGCCGAGCGCGTCACGGATGACCTCCGCGGCCGCCTCCGAGGTCATCACCGGGAGCCTCCGACCATGCCGCCGGGCAGGTAGTTCTTCCGGCCGTCGGGCGCAGTGAAGTTGCCGGGGAGGTAGTTGGTGGCCTTCCAGTACTGCTCGTCGAGGCTCGCGGCGGCCCGCAGCGGGTGCGTGTCCTTGGCGGCCTCGTCCTGGAGCACGTCACAGCCGGCCACGAGGGCGTCGAGGGCCTCGCTGTAGGTGGCGCGGCGTCCTTCGCGCCACCATTCGACCCACGCGGGCTCGCCGAGGTCGAACAGCTGCATGCCGGGCTTCTTCGAGTAGGTGCGCACCGTCCACGTCACGCTGGCGCCCGGGTTGCGAGGGTCCATCGTGCCGTCGGGAGCGACGGTGTCCTCGGGCAGGTTGGGGCGGCGCCGCATGTGCGGGTGGGTGAGGAAGGGGCATGCCTGGACTGCGTACTCGGCGCAGTCTCTGTGTGACGGCGGCTCGGCGGAGACCCGGTTGATGGTGCACATCGGCCCGAGGACGAACGTCTTGTAGGCGCCGAGGGTCTGGCCGCACAGGAAGCAGTGGTTGAAGCGGACGGCGTCGGTGATGCCGCCGGGGCGCACCAGGCGGTGGTCGGGCTGGCCGTTGACGTAGCCGACGAACCAGGGCACCAGCCTCCCGTGCTTGTCGCGGGGGCGGCGGGCGAGGCGGGGTGGTACGGGTACGGCTGCCGCGATGTGGGCCTGCGTGAGGTGGTTCATGGCGGGGGGGGTCCTCGGGGTGGGCGGGTGGCGGGTCAGCAGCCGTCGAGGTCGACGTCGATGTCGATTTCGTGGCCGCGGCCGTGGTGGGGGTGCTTGGTGACGGTGGCCGTGACCGTCGGCTGGGTGGCGGGCCGGTGCGCGGGCGCCTTACCGGCCGGGGTGGATGGCTTGCGCGCGGGGGCCGGGTCCTTGCGGACCGGGGCGGGGGCCTTGGGGAGGCTGGGCCGCTTGGTCGAGGCCGGGAGGGCGTAGGCGACGCCCGCGCAGCTCTGCGGGTCGTCGTCGTTCTGGTGCTGGCAGGCGGCCACGCCGACGCCGACGAGGATGGCGAGCGCGGCGGCGCCGGCGAGGAGCCGGTTGCTGGGGCCGCCCTTCACTGGTCCTCGCCCGGGACCGGGCGGACACGTCCGCCGCCGCGCTTACGGAGCTTGGTGCCTGCCTCCAGGAGCAGCTTGCGGACGGTGCCGTACGCGTAGCCGGTGCGGTCGGCCAGGTTCCGGATGGAGGAACCGGCGTAGTAGTCGGCGCGGAGCCGTTCTCCGAACGCTTTGCGCTCGGGGCCCGCCTTGCGGGGCTGTCGGGTCTTCACGTCAGTTGCAACCTCTCGTTCTCGTACGCCTCCGCGTACTCCTGGATCTGCTGGGCGATGGCCCGCTCGGCGCAGACCTTGTGAGCCGGGCTGCCGCTGCTGTCCCGCAGGTGGGTGGGCCAGCCGTCGCACCGGTACCGGCACGGCAGTGCCTTGCGTTTCCAGTGCTTGCGGCTGGACCAGTCGAGGACGCCGGCCGGGGGGAGGTCACGCCGACTTGGCGGCCTCGTGCCTGGGGCCACTGCTCGCCTCCTCGGTCGGGACGGGCTCACGCGCCGTGGGAAGCAGGAGGAGTTCGGACCGCTCGGCGGTGTCCAGGCCGCCCCAGATACCGGTCTTCTCGCCGCGCGCGAGCGCGTCGTGCAGGCACGGCGTGCGGACCGGGCACCGGCCGCACGCCCGCTTGGCTTCCTGCCGGTCCGCGACCGCCTCGGGGTCCTGTTCTTCGGCGAACCAGATGTCGGGCGTCAGCGACGTCTTGCACACCCCGGCGTCGGACCAGTGATCCGGGCGGGGCAGGGTGTCGTGAGGAGCGCCGTGACTGGCGCGGGGAAGCAGCATCAGGAACCTCCTCCTGATCCGTGTCCGGACGCGTCCGGACGAGCATCCGCGGACGCGTCCGGACGCATGTCCGGGCAGGTCAACGGGGGTGAGCAGGGCCAGGCCGCGAGGCGTCCGGATACCGTCCGGAGGCGCGTCCGGACGGCATCCGAGCGGGCTCCGGCCGCGGTGGCGGCGGCCACGGCGGGGGCCGCGAGCAGCGGCCCCCACGTGTGCAGCTCGCCGAGGGCCTGGTCGACGGCCAGGCCGGCGTCGATGAACCACAGGAAGGCGGTCAGCACTTCGGGACCCCCTTGGTGCGGTACCGCTGGATGGTCTCCGCGCACAGGCCGAGGCGGCGGCCGAGGTCGGCCGCCGACATGTCCGGGTCGGAGAAGCGGAACGCGAACCGGGCCTCACGCAGGTCCAGCTCGGGCCACGGCTCGGGGCCGCGCAGGCACCGGCGGATCGCCACCAGGTCCATGCCCTGGAACGTGGCACCGGCGGGCAGCTCGGTCAGCAGCGAGCCGTCCGCGATCGCCTGCCGCATCGGCCTGTCGGCCAGGTGCTCACCGGCGACGCACCGCTTGTACGTGCACGTGCTCTGGACGCGGCCGACCGGCTCGCGTCCGTGGTGCACACGGAACGCCAGCCGGTACGCCGTCATCGACCGGTTCGCGTACGGAATCCCGTACGCGTCGAACCGGCCCCGCCAGCGGCGGTGACCGCCCCTCAGCGGCACGGACAGCCGCTCGTAGTCCTCGCGTCCCCACGTGCGGGCCGGGGGCCGGTACCTGGGCAGGCCGAGGTCACGGCGGACCTGGGCCACGGTCTTCTTGCCGCAGTGCAGTTGCTCGATGACCGCGTTGTCCGAGATCGGCCCGGACTTCAGCAGCCGGGCGATCTCCTCCCACCTCTCCGGGGTCATGACGTCGTCACCTCCGCCCGCAGGGCCTTGACGGTGCGGGAGCAGGCGCCGATCCGACGGGCGAGGATGTAGACGGGCATCGTCGGCGGGGCCAGGCGTACGGCCTCGCGCTTCTCGGCCGGGGTGAGGCCGGGGTCGTCGAGTTCGCCGGCGACGGCCAGCTCCACGGCCACCATGTCCACGACCGGCTCAGGCGGGCGCCGCTGCTCCTGGCGGATCAGCCGGTCCGTCTGGTGCCGGGGCTCCACGCATCCGGCCAGCTCACAGCCGCACTTGACGTAGCCGACGGGCTGACGGCCGTAGGCGATGCGGAACGCGACCCGGGCCGCGCTGATCTTCTCGCCGTCGAAGAACATCACCGGCGTGCCACCGCTGGCGAGCGGGCCCTGCCACAGCCGGTGCCCGCCCTTCGGCGTGCGCCGGGTGCGGGCCAGGAACGCGGCCCGCCACTGCTCCAAGGTCGCCGTCATGCCACACCGTCCCGGGCAGCGCGCAGGACCTGGTCCGTCAGGTGCGGGGCGGAGACACACCAGCCGCGCCGGCAGTCCCGGAACACCGGTCCCTCGGGCTCGCGGCCGTGCTCGATGCGGAACGCGATCCGCAGCGCCGACACGTTGTCGATGACCGGCACGCCGTGGTTGGTGACCCGGCCGAGCCACCTGCGGTGACCGCCCGGCAGCGGCTCGGACCACAGGAGCAGCCGCTCCTCGCGGGTGAAGCGTGCGTTGTGCGGCGGCAGCGGCCTCGGCTCCATGCCCAGCGACGCCCGCGCCCGGGCCACGAGGTCCGGGGCGCAGCCGAGCCGGTAGCCCAGCTCGGCATCCGACACCCAAGGCCGCTCCTGCAGAATCCGCGTGAGGTTCTCGAACGACGGCTTCACCCGGCCACCGCCTTCCGGCGGGCAGCGGGCACGCAGGTGCGGGAACAGCACTTCTGCGGCTCGCGGGACGGCGTGAACAGCTCGCCGCAGCCCTCGCATGGCCTCACGTAGTCCGTGCCGCGCTGCATCGTCGACACGTGCGGGGCGATGACGAGGATCGTGCGCGGCCGTTCCCGGTCCAGCTCGATCCCGCCGTACTTCGACGTGATCTGCGAGTCGTCCACCCACAGCAGCCCGTTGCCGGCGTCGCAGACGTGCTTGAGCATGTTGTCGGAGTCGATCTCCTGCCGCGACGAGCGGAAGAAGACGCAGCCCAGGGCGACGTTCCCGGTGAGCGGGCCGCGCCGCCAGAACTGGCGCATCTTCCACTGCGTCGCCTGCTCGGCTGCCGCGTCGGCCGGGTCCTTGTAGGCGTGGCCGTCCTTGTCGAACCGGGGCCGGGCCTTGCTGTGCGGCTCCCCCAGCAGGATCGTGCCCCACGACTCGCCCGCCTCGGGGGCGAGCAGCTGCATGAGCCGCTCGCCCCGCTCGCGGTCGGACAGGCCCGTCACCGGGCACCGTCCGGACTGTCCGGCCGGGCGGTCACCGCCATGGCCGGGTTGGACACCTTCGTCAGCACCACCAGGTCCGCGGCGGGCGCGTCCGCGTTCAGCTCCGCGTACAGCGTCGCCCCGACGGCCGTCTCCACGGTCAGGCCGGTGCGGGAGTTCACGACCTGGTGCAGCGGCACCGTCACCAGCTCGTCGACGCTGAACGACGAGGCGAGGACCTGGACGGTGGCGGCCTCCACGTCCACGGCCTTGATCGTGACCAGCGACGTCGTCCGGCGGGCACCCCAGCGGGCGCTGATGTACGCCCACCCGAAGTCGGTGACCACCGGCTCCATGCCGGGCTTCCACCGCACGTACCGGCGCGCCGTCAGCTTCGGCAGTAGCTGCGCCACGTCCGCGTACGGCTGGTCCTCGCTGAGCCGCGTCAGCAGCGACTCCACGGGGGACCGCAGCGGCTTCTCCGTGGCGAACGTGACCGCGCGGATCATCCCGGCCCGCCAGGCGATCGTGCCGCGCGTGAACTCCGCCGAGCACGGGCAGCCCGTGACCCGGGCGATCGTCTCCGCGTCGTCAACGTGCCCGACGCACTCGGACACGCTGGCCCGGCCGACAGCGCACAGCGCCGCCGTGCAACAGGAGCAGTCCGGGCAGCCAGCGTTCTGCGGCCGGACGTACTCCGGGCCGAACGGCTCGTGCTCAGGACCGTCGTCGTACATGCTCATGCGTCCCCCGAGATGAGTTGGCAGTCCATGCAGCGGCGGGAGCCGTCCGCCTGGACCGTCTGCTTGGTCACCCGGAAGTCCTCCGGGCAGTAACGGAACTCGGCGTCGTCGAGCAGATCGGCCCGGCAACCGCCCCAGAAGTCGAGGACCTCGAGTCCGGCGGTCCCCGCCATGGCGGGGGCCGGCTCGACGTCGCTGAAGTGCAAGGGCGTCGGCGGGGCGTCGGACGCCGCCGCGCGGCGGCCGCACCGCTGTGCGGCCAGGAGGAGGGCACCGCAGCCCGCGAAGCAGGCTGCGGTGCCGACGTGGAGGAGCGCGCTCGTCACGCCTCGACCTCCGAGGGGACGGGGATGAGCGGCCAGTCCCACGGCGACTCGTCGCACGTGCCGGTCTGCTGCAGCTGCCAGGCCCGACGGTCCTCGTACAGCTCGCGCGCCCAACGGGCCTGCATCTCGTGCAACTCGCCGACGTCCTCGCGGCCCACCCACGGGTACCGCTGGCCGATCTTCCAGACCACGCCGCACGCGGCCTTGGCGTCGACCTCCGAGTTGTGGGCGCCGCCCTCCAGCTTCACGCGGTAGTGGTGGCAGAGGTCGACCAGCGTCCGCTTGCCCTTGCGGTAACGGTCGAGGTGCTTGTCCAGCACCCACGGGTCCAGGACGACCGGCGTCGAGTTCCACAGCGACCGCACCCCGTAGCGGGCGCACTCCCGTTCCAGGATCGTCAGGTCGAACGGCGCGTTCATCACCACGATCGGCCACGACTGCGAGGCGTACTCGGAGAGGACCTCGACGATCTGGGTGACCACGACGGCGGCCGGGTCTCCCTCCGCACGGGCCTGCTCTGTGGTGATGCCGTGAATGCGGGTGGCCCCGGCTGAGATCTCCGCACCGCCCATGTTTGAGCGCCAGTTGCGGACCAGCGTGGGCAGAGGGCCGCCCCAGCGGACGACGGTGGCGGTGACGATCCGGTCGTTCTCGACGTCCGTGCCCGTCGTCTCGACGTCGAATCCGACTAGCGGCCTACGGGTCCAGGGGAGAACGGTCATGCCGCGCGGTTCCTTCCTCGGCGGCCCCGCCGCGACGTCCGGCGGGGCTGGCTGCGCTTGACGGGCAGCCGTCGGGTGATGGGAGTGGAGGTGGCGTCCTGGGACGCCTCGGCCGCCGCGTGCGCCTCGTCGGCGTCCGCGAGGAGGGCCGCGGTCTCCGGGTCGGGGGCGTGCAGCACCTGCACCTCGCCGGCCTCCCCGGCGTCGTCGGCCTTCACCAGCGCGACGAGCTCGGCCGACATCGGGACGACCTTCGCCAGACGGCGCACGCAGCTCTTTCGCCACATGTGCTCGAAGTGCGTGTGCCAGAAGGTGTCCGTGCGGCCCTCGGCCTTGGCCTGCTGGTAGGCGGCGCTGTACTCGTCGCGGATCTCCTCCGCGTCCTCGCGGGACAGGAGGATGACCTGCGAGCGGGCGCCGCCCTTGAGCCAGGCGAACGCGTAGGCCAGGACGACCGGCCCGCGCGCCTCCTTGGACTTGGTGAGGTCCGGCCGGTGGACGAAGTCCTGCGGGGCCGGGGCGGTGGGCTCGTAGCTGTACTCGTCGTGCTCGCGGATCACGCCGACGTGCACCGAGTCGACCGCACCGGAGCGGTACATCAGGTCGATGAAGCCCTGCGCCATCGGAACGAAGACGGCGGTGGTGCCCTCCCGCTTGATGACGGCGTGCTTGCCGTCCGGGACCAGCCCGAACCTGGCGCACGTCAGCAGCGCCTGGAGGGTGCTCGCCGGCGTGCACTTCGCCAGCGTCGGCAGCACCGCCCGCACGGCCGCGAAGAACGCGTCCGCGTCGATGTGCGCGGGCAGCGCTTCGTCGAACGTGTCCTTGTACCGCGACAGCCAGGCCATCACGGTCTTGCTCATCGGGGCCTCGACCTGCTCGTGCCCCTTGACGTCCGCCAGCTCGGCGGGAGCATCGGCCGCCTCGTGCTGGTCGACGGCGGCCGGGCCGCCGCCCTGACGGGCGGCGCGGATACGGTCCTTGAGAGTCGTCGTCATGGTCAGGCGGCCTTCTTCTTCGCGGTCTTGGCGGGGCGGAGCTGGCGGGCGCGGAACTGGCGGTAGATCTCGGGCTCTTCGGCCGCGAGCGCCTTCGTGTCGATGGCGGGCTTCATCACCGTGAAGCGCTCCGCCACATCGGGCCGCGCCTCCGTCAGCCGCTTCGGTGCGAACGTCGAGTTCTGCTTGTTCGTCCACACGACCCGGCCCGTGGGGTCCTTCACGACTTCGTTCGGACCGGCGATCAGCCGCATCTCGTTCTCGACCGCGCGGACCTCGTCCGCGACGGCCTTCGCCTTCGCCGTCAGCCGCTCGTGCTCGCCGAGCAGCCGGTCAGCCGTGGCCGCGTCGACCTCGGCGACCGCCTCGGGCTGGACCTCCCACAGACGGGCCAGGAGGTTCTCGGTGTCCTCCAGGCCGTCAGCCGGGGGCGGGAAGCCCTCGACGATGTGCCGCTGGTACCACTGCTCGCAGTGCTCGACCAGCTCGCCGATGATCTCCTCGTCCCGCTCCAGCCGGTGCCAGCGGAGCTTGTTGCCGCCGACGAGCGCGGCCACGTAGCCGTGGCTCCAGCCGCCGACGGCCATGTACCAGTAGCACTGGATCGCGGGGGCGTCCGGGACGCCGTCCTCCCAGTCGTCGATCTGGTACTCGCTGCGGTTCTTGCACTCCAGCGGCACCACGGGGCAGCCGTCGGAGCCGATGACGTACCGGTCGACGTTGGCCCGCATCCACGGCCGCTCAAGGTTCTGCAGCGTGCCCGGAGGCATCGCGATGTCCAGGCCGGACCGCTTCGCGAACATCATCGCGATGAAGTCCTCGATCTCCCGGCCGATCTCGGCGGGCTCGGTCTCCTGGAACGTCGACCGGCCGTGCTTCTCCTCGAAGACGCGGCGCGGGCTGTTGTACTTCCCGGCCAGCCCGAGGATGCCGGCGACGTCGGAGCCGCCGATCCCGTCGAGCCGGATGGCCTCCCACATACGGCGATAGGCCGGGTCGTTGAGGTCACCGGAGGGCAGCAGCAGCCGCGCAGCCGGGGCCTCGGGCAGACCCACCGGCGGCAGGTCGGCGACGTCGAACAACAGGTCAGGTGCAGTCGTCACTTCTGGCCCCCCGTGCTGGTGTCGGCGGCGGCGTTGCTGTCCAGGTGGACGAGGTAGCGGGCCACGGCCCTGGCCGACGTGTTGTTGCGGGTCGCGCTGGCCCCGATGAACTGCCGCACGGCGTCTGCGGCTTCCCGCTCGCCGTTCTCCTCCAGGAGGCGGGCGGCGACCCGGACCCGTGCCCACGGCGCTGCCTTGAGGGCCTCCACGATGAGGCGGACCGCCTTCTCGTACCGGCCGCCCTGGACGGGCTCGATCTCGCCGCCTCGCGGCTGCGGCTCGGCGGTCTTGGTCACCTGCTTGGCGCGGCGGGCGGCCTCGGCCAACACCGCCTGGTAGTCGTCCTGGTGGCCGCAGCCGTTGTGCCACGCGTCCCGGACCATGCGGGCGCCGTCACGGACGAAGTGGTCCTTGCGGACGGCACCGCGGGGGCCGCCGCAGCGCGGGCAGCGCGCCGAGATGGTTACCTCGACGAGGCGTACGCCCTCGTAACCGGGCTGCGTGCCGTAGTCGGGTACGCGGACGGTCATCTCCCGCGCGATCGGCGGCAGGTCGAGGCCGTCGACGTAGCGCGCCCATACGGCGGTGCCGTCGTCGTGCTGGGACGCGATGGCCTGGAAGGCACCGGCCGGCTGGTACGACGGGTACTTGCCGGTGCAGATGCCGCGAGCGACGGCCTGCCCGCTCTGTGAGCTGGGGTAGACGTGGACGAGGAACTCGGTGCCGCGCTGCGACTCCAGCTTGAAGGCGATGGCGCGGTGGTCGGCCGCAGTGCTGCTCACTTGGCCTCCCCCGCGTTCTCGCCGTTGCTGCGGGTCTGGGCGACGAGCGTCTTGCGGACCCGCATGCCGACGAAGCCGTTGCGGAAGGTGCCGCACAGGTGGCAGCGGCGCGGGTTGTGGTCGTGCGTCATGCGGCCTCACCGCCCCACGCGTCGATGTCCTCGGGCTGGGCCGGGCGCTCGGGGTGCGTCTCCACCTGGTGGCGGGCGACGACGGCGGCCGGGAGCACGAGGAAGGAGCCGACGGCGGCGATGCCGACGATGGTCTGGAGGATCTCGGTCACTTCTCGTCACCGCCTTCGAGGTCAGCGACAGTGCCGAGGTGACGGCCGGTGAAGACGCGGCGCAGCTCGGCGGCGTTGAGGGTGTTGTTCGGCAGCGGGTAGCTGACCCAGACCTTCACGGGGACGTCGTCGTAGAAGGCGACGAGCTGGGCGATGCCCTGGCCGCCGACGTTGCGGTGGTTCGAGGTGCGGGCGACGTGGCCGCCCATCACCTCGGCGCACGTGTCGACGATCTCGCCGTGGCCGGTCTCCGTGATCTGGTGGCCGGTCAGAACGCCAGGCGTTTCGCCCACCGTCCAGATCAGCGACCCCAGTTCGGGGTGGTCGGTGAGCAGGTGCGCGAGTGCGGCAGCGGCTGCCGCTTCTCCGCTAAGGTTCCTGTCCAACGGGGTTTCCTCAATTCGGCGTTGATGAGGATTTCTCCTGGTGGCGGGGTCGTCCCGGACCGTGCGAGGGTCGTGGGCGGCCCCGTTGCCGTCATCTGACGGCGGCGGCGCTGGGGCGTCGCGCCCCGGCGGGCTTGATGGAGTGCAGCGAGGGCGGCGCGGATACCGGCGCCTGGTCCGGCTGCGGGTTCAGCAGCCGCTCCCAGATCTCGTCCGGGACGACCGTGAACATCGACTGGACGACCCGCAGGTCGCAGTCGCAGAACGCGACGGACTCGCCGAGCTTCTGGTGCGGCAGCAAGCTGATGCGGTCCTGAAGGAACCGCTTTTTGCAGCGGAGCTTCTCGGCGGCCTGGTCGTAGTCGTAGTTGCAGACCACGGTGCAGATGCAGTGGGGCCGTGTCTGGCGGCGGACGGCGGTGTTCATGCCGGTACCCCGACCGCGTCTTCGGCCTTGGGCACGAGTTCGTCCAGGGCGATGCCGTAGGCCCAGGCGATGGCGGTCACGTTGGGCAGCGTCGGGACGCTTCCGTTGAAGACCCGGGTGACCACGCTTCTGTCGATCCCGGCTCGGCGGGCGATCTCCTCGTGGGTCAGGTCGCCCTTCTCGGCGGCCCTCGCCTTGAGGAGTTCTGTGTCCAGGCGGAGCAACGCGCCCCTCCTTTCGTGTGCGTGCATGCACGCCCTATGTGCGTGCATGCACAAGCTAGATCATGTGCATCCGTGCACACAAGCCCGACACGAGGGGGATCAATAATGTGATTTTTTGGGCGCACGCCCTGGTCACTGGTGAACACAACCTGCGCTGATGTGGCACAAGGGCGATCACCTGCACCTTGTGCACCCATGCACGCCCCTGCCGCCCCGGTTGCGGGCTTAGTAGCCTTCGGGGTATGCGGAGCAAGGGATCACCCGAACGGACCGAGGAGCTGACCGGTCCCGTCGCCCTGGGGAGGCTGGTAGCCGAACTTGCGGCACGGGCCCAGCCGGAGCCCTACGACCTCACACCCGGCGGAACCGGACGACGACGACTGAGCGAGGACGCCGGCATGAGCGTGTGGGCCGTCGCCCGCATGCTGCGCGGCGAGACCCTCCCCAAGGCCGAGAACATCGGCGGCCTGGCAGCAGCCCTCGGGGTCGACGAGGACCTGCTCCTCGACACGGCCGGGTACAGAAACAGACCCGATCGCGCCAAACGCACAAATCAGCCGGTAGTGTCAATCGCCCAGCCGCCTTCCCCGGAGGCGATCGCGGACATGCTCGGAATCACCCATTCCTTCGTCCGTAAGATGCTCATCTCCAGCATCGCCGAGGCCGTACGACTACAGCGCGAGGCAGACCAGAACGAGGACGGCGACGCCGGGGGAAGAGCCGTCGCCAGGTAGGACGGGGGACCCATGCAGCGCCCTTCCAGCCCCACGGCAACCATCGCCCTCGTCGGCGTCAGCACTGTGGGAGTAGGCACTCTCGCCACGACCGACGTCGACCTTCCGATCGAGCCAGGGTGCGTCCTGCCCATCGTGTGCGCCACCGCCGCCGCGGCGGCGTTCATCCGCCGGTACACCATCCGCCAGGAACAGCGCATGCGGGCGCTGTTCAAGGCCATGGCGCGCCAGCACGACGAGCGCGAGCGGGTCCTCGAAGCCCGGGAAAAGTCGCTGGCCGAGCGTGAGGAAACCTTCCAACGCACCCAGTGGACCACCCGACTGCGGATCGCCAGCGCCTACGCTCGCGTCGACATCACCAGGGAAGAGGCCGCAGCCGAGCGAGAGCGGCGCATGCAGATCGAGGGCGAATACCGGGAACTGTGCCGCGAGTGGAACGAGGCCGTGCTGGACGACGCGCAGGCACGCCTGCCTGAGGAAGCCCCCCGCCCGGCCATCGCTGTCGGACAGGCCGGCACTGTGCACGGGCCGCGACGCTCCTACCCGGATCGTCGCGGCCCGCGCCCCTATCTCTCCGTCGTCGACGGCTCCGGCGAGCGTCAGGACTCCGCCTGACCCACCGGGTCCCCGGCCGCCTCCGGGTGCTGCGTGCAGATCCGCAGCGCCTTCGCCCGAGCCTTCACGTAGCCCGCCTTGACCTGCTTGGCGTCCGTCCCCCAGGCCGCCGCCTCCGTATGTGCGGCGGGACCGGGCCGGTGCACGGCATACCAGCTCACCGGCTCCGCCGTGAAGGCCTCTTCCCACTGCCACGCCCATGCTTCGGCCAGCTCGTGCGCGCCCGGCGCGGCCACCAGCTCCTCTCCGTCCGGGCCGTAGACGATCGGCCCCAGGGACCAGATGCGAGCGCGGGCGGGCATCAGCTCGTGGACGTCGTCCAGGCCGCCGTGGCGGGCCGCCCACAGTGACGCGAGCCGCTCCTCGACGCTCACCTCCTGGCGGTGCTCCAGCTTCCACACCTCCGCCACCAGACGGGCGATCTCGGGCCGCCAGAACGCCTCCTGGTGCCGGTCGGGGAAGACGGCGACGTACAGCGTGCTGCCCGCCTGCCGGGGCACCGCGGGCCGGCCCCGGCCGCCCGCCACCGAAGGTCCGCCGCCTCCGTCGGTGCGGCCGCGGTTCAGCGACCGGTCGATTGCTTCCATCGCGTCGTCGTCGGCCTCCGGCAGCAGGTGCCCGTACGTGTCCGACGTCGTCTTGATCGACTCATGCCCGAGGCGGCGCTGCACGTAGGTCAGGCCGCGGCCCTCCGACAGCAGCACCGCGGCGTGCGAGTGCCGCAGGTCGTGCGGCGTCGGGTTCTTGTGGCTCGGCAGCAGACCGGCCTCCTTCGCCCGCTGCACGGCCCGCTGCCACCGGTCGTAGAACGTCGAGTAGTGCAGCCGCGCGCCGTGGTCGCCGGTGAAGTACAGCCGGCTCGGGTCGGCGTGGTCGTAGCCGCCCAGCTCCTCGACGGCGTCCACCACCGCCGAGGACACTCGCAGGCTGCGCCGGCCGCGCTTCGACTTCGGCACACCGATGTAGTAGCCGCCGTTGCCGTCCTTCTTCCAGGCCCGCTTGACTCGGATGATCGGCTTCGCCGTCCGCCAGTCGACCAGGCACTCCGGGGCCAGCGCCGACACCTCGCCCCAGCGCATGCCGGTGCCGTACTTCACGAGCGCCAGCAGCTGGTCGGAGCGGCGCTCCATGCACTGGATGACGCCGTCCACCTCGTCGGGGGTGAGGAACTCGATGTCCTCGCCCTCGGCGCCGTCGTCGTCCGTGCGCGGCAGCGAGGTGAGGTCGCACGGGTTGCGGTCCCGCAGCGGCGGCTCGGCCTGCACCGCCTTCTGCAGCACCGCCGACAGCAGCCCGTGCAGGTTGCGGATCGTCTTCGGCGACATCGGGTGCAGCTTCGCCGCGCCGTTCTTCGGCGCCCGCCCCTTGTGGACCCGGGTCTTCTCCAGCGACCTCACCCACGCCTGCACCGTGTCGTGGTTGAAGTGCTCCACCGAACGCACGTCGCAGTTGGCGAACGTCGGGAACACCCAGCGCTCGAGGTCGCGGACGCAGTCCTTGCGGTACTGCTCCTGGATGCCGGTCTTGGTCTCGAACATCGCCAGGGCGAACGTGCGGAAGCGGTAGCGGTCCTCGGCCGGTACCTCCGCCTCGGGGTCGATGTACCCCTTGCCCTTCACCCAGCCGAGCGGCCACTGCTGGCCGTTGTCGTTGACGGCCTGGCAGAAGACTCTCGCGGCTTCCGCCCCAGCCTCGTCGCCGTCGAACAGCTCGCTCTGCCACATCCCGTTGCGGGCGCCCCCGAGGCGCCACTTCACGCGGTGGCTCGTGACCACCCCGTCCTTGTTCTCCATCGCCTTCACGTACGCCATGACGGCAACGTAGAGAAGGCGTGCGCCAGCGGTGCGCCAGCGACACGAAAAGGGGAGCGCGTGTCCCGGCCTTTTCACCAGGTCAGGTATCAAAGGCATGGAAGTGCCCGGAGCCGGACTTGAACCGGTACGCCCGCGAGGGGCAGCGAGGTTTAAGCTCGCCGTGTCTGCATTCCACCATCCGGGCAGGCCATGGGCTCCGCATCGAGGTCCCGAGCCTATCGGGGCGCGTCCCTCGAACAGCGGACGGGCGGACCGATGTTGTCTTATTTTATTGACGTCTGAGGGTGCATCAGCCCGTGGAACAAGCCATCCGCACTTGCCAATAGCCTTACGCGCGAGGCCCGCCCGCGCATGCGGAATGACGGAATTTCACCGCCTCAACCAGGGGGCTCCACCCGTTCTCGACGCGAGCTCCGGTCAGGGGCCGCCGTCATCCCCAGGTATGACACGGCCGGGCGCGGTCAGACCCGAGTCGGTACGCGGAACCGGATCAGCGGGTGACTACACGGCGCGAAGCCACGGAGACGATGGTTCACGTCCCCCGAACACGTCGTCGTCCCGTCAGGAGCACCCACCCGTGACCACCACACCCATCGCCGGCCGGACCACCGCCGTGGCCGCACGCGCCACGGATCTGTCGAAGATCTACGGACAGGGCGAGACCCAGGTGGTCGCCCTCGACCGGGTCTCCGTCGAGTTCCGGCAGGCCGAGTTCACCGCGATCATGGGCCCGTCCGGCTCCGGGAAGTCGACCCTGATGCACTGCGTCGCCGGGCTCGACACCTTCTCCTCCGGCTCCGTGCGCATCGGCGACACCGAACTCGGCACGCTGAAGGACAGGCAGCTCACCAAGTTGCGCCGGGACAAGATCGGCTTCATCTTCCAGGCGTTCAACCTGCTGCCGACCCTGACCGCGCTGGAGAACATCACGCTGCCCATGGACATCGCGGGCCGCAAGCCCGACAAGCAGTGGCTGGAACGCGTCATTGAGATGGTGGGGCTCAAGGACCGGCTCGCGCACCGGCCCTCCCAGCTCTCCGGCGGCCAGCAGCAGCGTGTCGCCGTCGCCCGCGCGCTCGCCTCCCGGCCCGACATCATCTTCGGCGACGAGCCGACCGGAAACCTCGACTCGCGCTCCGGCGCGGAGGTGCTGGGCTTTCTCCGCAACTCCGTACGGGAGTTGGGGCAGACGGTGGTCATGGTGACCCACGACCCGGTGGCCGCCGCCTACGCCGACCGCGTCGTCTTCCTCGCGGACGGGCGGATCGTCGACGAGATGTACCGGCCGACCGCCGACAACGTCCTGGACTTCATGAAGCAGTTCGACGCGAAGGGCCGTACCTCCTGATGTTCCGCACCGCCCTGCGCAACGTCTTCGCGCACAAGGCCCGGCTGCTCATGACCGTGCTCGCCGTCATGCTCGGCGTGGCCTTCGTGTCGGGGACGCTGGTCTTCACCAACACCATCTCCCGCGCCTACCAGAACAGTTCCGCCAAGGGCTTCGACCACGTCGACGTGGCGGTCCGGGCCGACTACCAGGAGAGCAGGGGCAACACGGTCGGCAAGACGCCCGAGCTGACCCAGGCGATCCTTGACCGGAGCGCCGAGGTCCCCGGCGCCGCCTCCGCGATCGGTGTCGTCAAGGGCTTCACCGCCATCGCCGACAAGGACGGCGACCTCCTCGGCGACGGCTGGCAGTCCGAGGGCGGCAACTACTCCGGCACCGAGGACCCCCGCTACCCGCTGGTCAGCGGCCACGCCCCGCACGGCGCGAACGAGGTGCTGCTCGACTCCAAGAGCGCCGAGCGCGCCGGGTACAAGGTCGGCGACACGGTCCGGATCTCGGTCGACGGCCCGGTCCTCACCCCCACCGTCACCGGCATCTTCACCACCGACGACGGCAATGTCGCGGCCGGCGGCAGCCTGGCCCTGTTCGACACGGCCACCGCCCAGCGGCTGTTCGACAAGCCCGGCGTCTACGACGAGATCGACGTGGCGGCGAAGTCCGGCATCACCCAGGCCGCGCTGAAGGCCGAGCTGGACAAGGCGCTGCCCGGCAAGCTCGTCGAGACCACGACCGGCAAGGAACTCGCCGACGACCAGGCCGAGCTGATCTCCTCCCAGATGGGCAGCTTCCGTCAGATGCTGCTGGTCTTCGCGGGCATCGCGCTCTTCGTCGGCACCTTCATCATCGCCAACACCTTCACCATGCTGGTCGCCCAGCGCACCAAGGAACTGGCGCTGCTGCGGGCGGTCGGCGCCTCCCGGCGCCAGGTCACCCGGTCGGTGCTCGTCGAGGCGTTCGTCGTCGGCACGGTCGCCGGTGTGACCGGCCTGGTGGCGGGCATCGGCATCGGCGTCGGGCTGAAGTCCCTCATGGGCTCGCTCGGCGCGACCGTCCCGGACGGCCCGCTGATCATTTCCGGCGGCACCGTCGCCACGGCCCTCGCGGTCGGCATCCTCATCACCATGCTGGCGGCGTGGCTGCCCGGCCGCCGGGCCGCGAAGATCCCCCCGGTCGCCGCGATGAGCAGCGTGCACGCCCGGGCCACCACCAAGTCGCTGGTGCTGCGCAACACCCTGGGCGCGCTGTTCGCGGGCGCCGGTGTCGCGGTCGTCCTCGCGGCCACCACGATGAACGGCTCGGACGGCCAGGCCCCCATGGGCATCGGCGCGGTCCTGCTGATCATCGGCGTCTTCATCCTCACCCCGCTGCTGTCCCGCCCGCTGATCGCCGCCGCGGCGCCGGTACTCCGCGTCTTCGGCACGGCGGGCAAGCTGGCCCGGCAGAACTCGGTCCGCAACCCCCGTCGTACGGCCGCCACCGCGTCCGCGCTGATGATCGGGCTCACCCTGATCACGGGCATGACGGTGATGGCGGGCAGCCTTCAGAAGTCCATCGACAAGATGGCCACGGCGGCCGTCAAGGCGGACTACGTCGTCTCCATGGCGAACGGCAACGAGCTGTCCCCGGACGTGGAGCAGCGGCTGAAGCGGGTCGGCGACGTCACCGCCACCACCCCGCTGCGCAACGCGGCCTCCCGCATCGACGGCGAGACCGAGTACCTGACCGGCGTCAACGGCTCCGCCATCGGCAAGCTCACCGACCTCGAGGTCGACAACGGCACCTTCAAGGTGGGCGGCACCGAGGTGGTCGTCGACGCGGACACCGCCGAGCACTACGGCTGGAGGGCGGGGTCGGACTTCACCGTCCACTACGAGGACGGCAAGGCGCAGCGGTTGACCGTCGCCGGGGTCTACGAGGGCAACGAGCTGATCCGCGGCATCCTGCTCGACACCGCGGCTCTCGCCCCGCACCAGAGCGACCCGGCCGACATGAAGGTCATGGTCAAGACGTCCGACGGCGCCTCGGCCGCGACCAAGGACAGGCTGGCGAAGGCACTCGGCACCAATCCGGCCATCAAGATCCAGAGCAAGCAGGACGTGTCCGACGACATCGCGCAGATGTTCACGCTGATCCTCAACATGGTCTACGGCCTGCTCGCCATGGCGGTCCTGGTCGCGGTCCTCGGGGTCATCAACACGCTGGCCATGTCGGTCTTCGAACGCTCGCAGGAGATCGGCATGCTCCGCGCGATCGGCCTGGACCGCAAGGGCGTCAAGCGGATGGTCCGCCTGGAGTCCCTGGTGATCTCCCTGTTCGGCGGGGTGCTCGGGATCGGCCTGGGCGTGTTCTTCGGCTGGGCGGCCGGTGAGCTGCTGGGCACCAAGATGGCGACGTACGAACTCGTCCTGCCCTGGGGGCGGATGGCCCTGTTCCTTCTCGGCGCGGCATTCGTCGGCGTCCTCGCGGCCCTGTGGCCGGCCCGGCGCGCGGCGAGGCTGAACATGCTGTCGGCCATCAAGGCCGAGTAGCCGTACGGCAGTCGGGGCCCGCCACTGGCAAGTGGCGGGCCCCTTGCGTCTGTTCAGTTCCAGGTGCGGGCCCGCAGCGGCATCCCGGAGTCCCCGGAGCCGGGGGTGCGGACGGCGAGGACCTGGTTGACGCCGATGCTGTTGCGTTCGAAGGCGAGGGCGCTGGCGGCCATGTAGAGCCGCCAGACCCGGGCCCGGCCCGGTCCGGCGAGCCGGACGGCGCGGTCCCAGTCGGCCTCCAGCCGGGTCACCCAGCGGCGCAGGGTGAGGCCGTAGTGCTCGCGGATCGCCTCGACGTCGCGCACCTCGAACCCGGCGCCTTCCAGCTGGGTGACGGTGGTGCCGAGGGGGGCGAGTTCGCCGTCGGGGAAGACGTAGGCGTCGATGAACTCGTCCACGTGGTACGTCGATTCGTCGCGCTGGGGGCGGCGGGCGATCTGGTGGTTGAGGAGCCGTCCGCCGGGCTTGAGCAGGGCGTACAGGTTCTCGGCGTACTCCAGGTAGCGTTCCGCGCCGACGTGTTCGGCCATGCCGATGGAGGAGATCGCGTCGTAGGGCCCGTCGGTGACGTCCCGGTAGTCCTGGACGCGGATCTCGATCCGGTCGGTCAGGCCCTCGTCGGCGACGCGCTTGCGGGCGTAGGCGGCCTGCTCCTGGGAGAGGGTGATGCCGACGACGCTCACGCCGTGCTCGCGGGCGGCGTGGATCGCCATCGAGCCCCAGCCGCATCCGACGTCCAGGAGTCGCTGACCGGGCGTCAGGGCGAGCTTGCGGCAGACCAGTTCGAGCTTGTCGCGCTGGGCGTCCTCCAGGGTGCCGTCCGGCGTCTCCCAGTAGGCGCACGAGTAGACCATCGACGGGCCGAGGACGATCTCGTAGAAGTCGTTGCCGACGTCGTAGTGGTGGCTGACGGCACGTCTGTCGGTGTGCCGGGTGTGGAGGTGGCCGCGGCGCCGGCGGACCTCCTCGGGCGGCGGGGCCGGCGGCAGCGGCAGCCCGGAGAGCCGGACGAGCCCGCGCAGGGCGGCGCGCACCTCGGGGTCGCGCAGCAGCGCGGTACGGCTCCGGGTGTCCTCGCCGCGCTCCCAGACGAGGCCGGCGATCAGGTCGAGGGCGGTGTAGAGGTCGCCGTCGATGTCGAGGTCGCCCGCGACCCAGGCCCGGGCCAGGCCCAGTTCGCCGGGTTTGAACAGCAGCCGGCGCACGGCGCGGCGGTTGCGCAGGACGAGCGCGGGGGCGCCCGGCGGTCCCGCCTGCGAGCCGTCCCACGCCCGCACGCGGACCGGGAGCGGGGCTCCCAGCAGGAGTTCGAAGAGGTTCTTCAGCCGCAGCGCGGCGTCAGCCATGGCGCCCACCTCCGTGACGAGGATCCCGGAATTGTCCACCTACGTAAACACCGGAAGCCTCCGGGCACAGTCCCGCCACGGCGTCACGACCAGGCAAAATAACTGCATGGACCACGTACCTGGCGCGGCGAGGAGGATTCCGCCGGTGCGCCGGGGAGGGACCCGGCGGCACGCCGAGGGGGATGCCGCCGGGTACGCCGAAGGGCCTCCCGCACCACGGATGGCGGGAGGCCCTTCGGTTCGTTCAGCGACCGGAGCCGGTCAGGAGGCCTTGGCCTTCTCCTGGGTCTTCTCCGGCTGCGCCGCGGCGGGCGCCGGCGCGGGCTTCGCCGCCTCGTAGAACTCCTCGCGCGGAGTCTCCAGGGCGCCGAGGGCGACGACCTCGCGCTTGAGGAACATCGCGAGCGTCCAGTCGGCGAAGACGCGGATCTTGCGGTTCCACGTCGGCATCGCCAGACCGTGGTAGCCACGGTGCATGTACCAGGCGAGACGGCCCTTGAGCTTGATCTTCATCTTGCCCATGACGATCATCGCGACGCCCTTGTGGAGGCCGAGGCCCGCCACCGCACCCTTGTTGGAGTGCGCGTACTCCTTCTGCGGGAAGCCCCGCATACCGGAGATCACGTTGTCGCCGAGGACCTTGGCCTGACGCAGCGCGTGCTGGGCGTTCGGCGGGCACCAGGCGTTCTCGACGCCGGCCTTGCGGGCGGCGACGTCCGGGACCTGGGCGTTGTCGCCGGCGGCCCAGATGTAGTCGGTGCCCTGGACCTGGAGGGTCGGGGCGGTGTCCACGTGGCCGCGCGGGCCGAGCGGGAGGCCGTAGCGGGACAGGACCGGGTTGGGCTTGACGCCGGCGGTCCAGACGATCGTGTTGGAGTCGACCTCGAGTCCGTTCTTCAGCACGACGTGGCCGTCGACGCAGGAGTCCATCGAGGTGGAGAGGTAGATCTCCACGCCGCGGCTCTCCAGGTGCTCCTTGCCGTAGGTGCCCAGCTTCGGGCCGACCTCGGGAAGGATCTTGTCGGCGGCGTCGACGAGGATGAACCGCATGTCCTCGCGGGAGACCGTCTTGTAGTACTTGGCCGCGTCGCGGGCCATGTCCTCGACCTCACCGATGGTCTCCGCGCCGGCGAAGCCGCCGCCGACGAAGACGAAGGTGAGCGCCTTGCGGCGGATCTCCTCGTCGGTGGTGGAGTCGGCCTTGTCCAGCTGCTCCAGGACGTGGTTGCGCAGGCCGATGGCCTCCTCGACGCCCTTCATACCGATGCCCTGCTCGGCGAGGCCGGGGATCGGGAAGGTGCGGGAGACCGCGCCGAGCGCGATCACCAGGTAGTCGAAGGGCAGCTCGTACGCCTCGCCGACCAGCGGGGCGATCGTGGCGACCTTGCGGTCCTGGTCGATGGTGGTGACCCGGCCGGTGAGGACCTCCGCCTTGGGCAGCACGCGTCGCAGCGGGACGACGACGTGGCGCGGGGAGATGCTGCCGGCGGCGGTTTCGGGGAGGAAGGGCTGGTAGGTCATGTACGACCGGGGGTCGACGACCGTGACGGTCGCCTCGCCGTAGCGCATCTTCTTGAGGATGCGCCGAGCTGCGTACAGGCCTACGTACCCACCGCCTACTACGAGGATCCTGGGACGCTCCGTGGTGCTCATGCCATCGAGTATCCACCCGCCCCAGGGGGGTCGCTCGTGCGCCCCTTCACAAGCTCTGACAGGGGGTGTGTTATCCTCCGCGACCCGCGTGATCCAGATCATGGTGCAGACCTGGAACCAGGAGGGGCCGCGACCCGTTGTCAATGCCGCGTGAGCTGCCTCTCTTGGCCTTCGCGGCACCTGTGAGCGGTCCGCAACAACCCCCCGCGAGACCCTCGCGAACCCTCCGCGCCGACCCCTCGCACCGCCCTTCTGAACACGTTCAATGGCCAGTTGAGCCCCCGGAAGGGTCAGTCGGCCTCTTTTCCTGGTTCCACAGGGCGGAATTCCTTGTGAAGAACTTCACGAACTTTCTCGGAGGCGCACCCCGAAGGGCCGTTTCCGGGCCCCCCGGAAGCGCTCATACGTTATCCGACCTGCTCAGCAGAAGGCTACCGATCGGTAACAAAGGAGAGCTACGCCACCGACCACGCGATGCCGTCGAGGATGTCGTGCTCGCTCACGACGACCTCCTCGGCCCCGATCCGCTCCATGATCGACAGCAGTACGAGAGCACCCGCGGCGATGACGTCCACGCGCCCCGGGTGCATCGCGGGAACGGCCGCGCGCTCGGCGTGCGTGGAGCGCAGCAGCCACTCGGTGATCTCGCGGACCCGGTCGTGGGAGACCCGCGAGTGGTGGATCCGGGCCGGGTCGTACTCGGACAGCTCCTGCGCGATCGCGGAGACGGTGGTGACCGACCCCGCGAGCCCCACCAGCGTGCGCGCCTCGCGCAGCGGCACGGTCTCCTCGGCCAGGTCCAGGGCGGCCTCGATGTCCGCCCGCATGGCGGCGATCCGCTCCTCGGACGGCGGGTCGCTGACCACCCCGTCCCGGACGAGATGGCGCTCGGTCATCCGCACACAGCCGACGTCGACGGAACGGGCGGCACGCACATGCTCGTCCCCGACCACGAACTCGGTCGACCCGCCGCCGATGTCCACGACCAGGTAGGGCCGCTCCAGATCCTCGCGGCCCTTGAGCTCCCCCGTGGCCCCGGTGAAGGAGAACTCCGCCTCCTGGTCCCCGGTGATGACCTCCGGCTCGACACCGAGGATCTCCAGCACCCCGCGCACGAAGTCGTCCCGGTTCTCCGCGTCCCGCGAGGCGGACGTGGCCACGAACCGCAGCCGCTCCGCGCCGAGCTCCTTGATGACCGCCGCGTACTCCCGGCAGGCCGCGAACGTCCGCTCCAGCGCCTCGGGAGCCAGCCGCCCGGTCCGGTCGACGCCCTGCCCGAGCCGCACGATCGTCATACGGCGGTCCAGGTCGACGAGTTCACCGGTGGCGGGGTCGCAGTCGGCGACGAGGAGACGGATGGAGTTGGTACCGCAGTCGATGGCGGCGACGCGGGTCATGGGGGTCCTCACTTCTTCACTGGCCGAGACGGGTGATGGGTGGGCGAAGGCCCGGGGGGCCAGGGGGCGGAGCCCCCTGGTACGGCGACCGGACGGACGGTCACTGATCGGCGGGCGGCACGACGCACGCCCCACGGCTCCACCACTCCGGCAGCATCGCAAGAGCCTCGTCACCGAGCGGGTTCACTCCGGGGCCCGCGGCCAGGGAGTGCGCCACCAGTACGTGCAGGCACTTCACCCGGTCCGGCATGCCGCCCGCGCTCGGGAAACCCTTGAGCTCCTCGATCTCGTCACGCCGCCGGACATAGTCCTCGTGCGCGGCACGGTACGCCGCGGCGAGCTCCGGGTCGGTTGCCAGCCGCTCCGTCATCTCCTTCATCACGCCGTTCGCCTCCAGCGTCCCGATCGCGGAGTTCGCCTTCGGGCACGTCAGGTAGTACAGCGTCGGGAAGGGCGTGCCGTCGGGAAGGCGGGGGGCCGTCTCCACCACGTCCGGCTGCCCGCAGGGGCACCGGTGCGCGATGGCGCGCAGCCCGCGCGGCGGACGCCCGAGCTGCTGCTTGAAGGCCTCGACGTCGGCGTCGGTCGGCTCGGTGCGCGGGGTGGTGGGCGGGGGCGTTTCCATGCCTGTCTTTCTCTAGGTCAGCTTCACTGGTCGGAGGCGTCGGACTTGTCGACCCCGTCCCAGACGTTCGAGTACCAGGGACGGTCCGCCGCCCCCAGGTCGGCGCGCGACTGCTGGGCCGCACCCGGGTCGACGACGATGAACCCCGTCTCCCCCGGCATCACATAGTGCAGCCGCTGCCGGATCTGCTGCTCGGCGTACGCGTCGTCCTGCCACCGCGCCTTGAGGTCGCGCAGCTGCTCGACCCGCTGCCGCGCCTGCTCCTGCTCCCGTTGCAGATCGGCGATCTCCGCGCGCTGGGAGACGTACTGCCTTATCGGATAGGCGAGCGCGACGATCAGCGAGCAGAGCACCAGCGCGAGCAGCGCCGCGCGGCCGGTGAGCCGGGATCGGCGCGCCTGCCGTTTGGTCTGGGAGCGGTAGACCCGGGCCGCGGTCTGCTCGCCGAGCAGTCGGATCCGGGTCGCGGTGGAGAAACGGTCCCGGTCCTTGACGGCCATCTCTCACTCCCGTTCACACGCGCGTACGTCCCCGCACACGGTACGGGACCGAGTACGGGGACGTACGTACGACGCCTCTTGTGGCGCTGCGGCTCAGCCCTTGAAGCGGGGGAAGGCCGAGCGGCCGGCGTACACCGCGGCGTCGTCGAGGATCTCCTCGATGCGCAGCAGCTGATTGTACTTGGCGACGCGCTCGGAGCGGGCCGGGGCGCCGGTCTTGATCTGGCCGCAGTTGGTGGCGACGGCCAGGTCGGCGATGGTGACGTCCTCGGTCTCGCCGGAGCGGTGGGACATCATGCACTTGAAGCCGTTGCGCTGGGCGAGCTCGACGGCGTCCAGGGTCTCGGTGAGCGAGCCGATCTGGTTCACCTTCACGAGCAGGGCGTTGGCGGAGCCCTCCTCGATGCCGCGGGCGAGGCGCTCGGGGTTGGTGACGAACAGGTCGTCGCCGACGAGCTGGACCTTGTCGCCGAGCTTGTCGGTGATGACCTTCCAGCCGGCCCAGTCGTCCTCGAACAGCGGGTCCTCGATGGAGACGAGCGGGTAGGCCGCGACGAGCTCCTCGTAGTACTCCGTCATCTCGGCGGCGGAGCGCTCCTTGCCCTCGAAGAGGTACTTGCCGTCCTTGTAGAACTCGGAGGCGGCGACGTCGAGCGCGAGGGCGACCTGCTCACCGGGGACGTACCCGGCCTGCTTGATCGCTTCGAGGATGAGGTCCAGGGCGTCACGGTTGGAGCCCAGGTTCGGGGCGAAGCCGCCCTCGTCGCCCAGGCCGGTGGACAGGCCCTTGCTCTTCAGGACGGCCTTGAGGGTGTGGTAGACCTCGGTGCCCCAGCGCAGCGCCTCGGAGAAGGACTCCGCGCCGATCGGGGCGATCATGAACTCCTGGATGTCCACGTTGGAGTCGGCGTGCGAGCCGCCGTTCAGGATGTTCATCATCGGCACCGGCAGCAGGTGCGCGTTCGGGCCGCCCAGGTAGCGGAAGAGCGGGAGGTCGCTGGCCTCGGAGGCGGCGTGGGCGACGGCGAGCGAGACGCCGAGGATGGCGTTGGCGCCGAGGGAGCCCTTGTTGTCGGTGGCGTCCAGGTCGAACATGGCCTGGTCGATCAGGCGCTGCTCGGTGGCGTCGTAGCCGACCAGCTCCGGGCCGATCTGCTCGATGACGGCGAGAACGGCCTTCTCGACGCCCTTGCCCTGGTAGCGGTTCGGGTCGCCGTCGCGGAGCTCGATGGCCTCGAAGGCGCCCGTGGAGGCGCCGGACGGGACGGCGGCACGACCCGTGCTGCCGTCGTCGAGGCCGACCTCGACCTCGACCGTGGGGTTGCCTCGGGAGTCCAGGATTTCCCGGGCTACGACGACGTCGATGGACGGCACGAGCATCTCCTTCTTGGGATGTGACACGGTCCGCCGGGACCGCGGTGTGTTCTGCGAGACGAGCCTAACCGGCTCCGGGCGATCGGCCACCGTGCAGACCGCCCCGTGGACAGAACCGAAAGTAAATTGTTTCCGAACGGAACAAAGAAACGCGGGTGCCCGGGCATGAAAAACCCCGCTCCGGTGCGTACGGGGGAACACGCACCGGAGCGGGGAGCCCGCGGGGACGGGGGGACCCTCACGGGGCCTCCATGATGAGGACCACGGATGTGAGGGCGCTGTGGTTCGGCTGGGCCTTGCCCGTGCCTCTTACTTGAGGTGCAGCTGCTGGCCCGGGTAGATGAAGTCGGCGTCGTCGATGATGTCCTTGTTCAGCTTGAACAGCTTCTGCCAGCCGCCCTTGACATCGTGCTTCTCGGCGATCGAGCTGAGGGTGTCACCCTTGACGACCTTGTACTCGCCGTCACCCTTCTTGACCTTCTTGCCGGTCGGGGTGGTGACGGTCTTCTTGGCGGTCGTGCGCTCCGAGGAACGGGAGGTCGACTGCTCGGAGGAACGGGTGCTGGTGCTGCTGCCGCTCGACGAACCGGAGCCGGAGGACGAGCTGCCGCCGCCGGTGTAGGCGGCACCGGACAGGCCCACGCCACAGGTCGGCCAGGCGCCCTTGCCCTGGGAGGCGAGGACCTTCTCGGCGATCTGGATCTGCTGCGACTTGGAAGCCTGGTCGGCGGTGGAGGCGTACGCCGTGCCGCCGTACGCGGCCCAGGTGGACGCGGAGAACTGAAGGCCGCCGTAGTAGCCGTTGCCGGTGTTGATGGACCAGTTGCCACCCGACTCGCACTGGGCGACGGCGTCCCACTCGGAGGCGGTGGCGGCGGAGGCGTTGCCGGCCGCCATCAGCGGGGCGGCGATGGCGACACCGGTGACGCCGGCGAGCGCGGCGGCGCGGGTGGCCTTGGACGGACGACGGTGCTTGCCCTTGCCGGAAAACAGCATGGATCGATCCCCTCACCGACGCCTGCGAGGTGAGCTGTCGGGTTCGGGCCGGTTGAGTTGCCCGGCCGCGCATCCCGGCCTTGCGGCCTGCTGCGCGGCTTCACCCCAAGCCGGTCCAGCGTGAACTGCTGGGCCCGGCACTTACCTTGGGTCCCCCGCTCCTGCCTACGGCGCTTGACGCGACGACTGTTCCCGTACGGCCGCTGGCAGGATTCGGCGTTGCGGCAGCCGGGGCTCGTGGTGACGAGCGGTGTTGACCGTAGACACGGAATCCGGGGAATTTCAAAGACGATCAGGGCTTCTGAGACTCATCCCACACTTTCGCCAAACCGGACATTCGGCGCGAAGCATGACGCGAACTCCCGCCGGTTTTCGCCCTATTCGGACCCGACTACGAGGGTCTGACCGGGCATGATGGCGCTCGGGTCGGAGCCGATGACCTTCTTGTTCACGGCGTAGAGGTGGCGCCACCCGCCGTCGAGACCAAGGGAGTCGGCGATGGAGGCGAGGGTGTCGCCCTCGCGGACGGTGTACGCCTTCTCGTCGGCGCTCGCGCCACGGTGCCGGCCGGTACCCGCGGAGGTGTCGGCCCCGCCCTCGGCGTCGGCGACGAGCGCACCGATGTCGACGAGGCTCGAAGAGCCGCCTTCCTGCCAGGAGTTGTCCGATTCGACCTCATTGGCCGGAACTGTGGGCGAGCTGTCGGGCGACTGCGCGGCACCCTGGCCGGAGTCGGACCTGTCCGACTTGGCGGAGTTGTCCGCATCGGTGGAGGCGGAGGGCGAGGGCGAGGGCGAGGAATCGTCGGAGGCGCCGTCGGAGGCGTCACTCGAGGCGTCGCCCGACGAGCCGGACTCCGCGGAATTGGGCAAGCCGGACGATTCCGACCCCGATCCGGACGCATCGGACTCCGCCCCGGACGCCGAGGCGGAACCGCTCCCGACCCCGGTGTCGACATCGGCCGAGCCCGAGTCCTGACTGAGCCCGTTGAGCAGCCCGCAGGCACCCCAGACGCCGACACCCTGGTCCGCGAGGACCTTCTCGGCGACGGCTATCTGCTGGTTGCGGCTGGCCAGGTCGGCACTCGGCGCGTAGTCGAGGCCGCCGAACTTCTCCCAGTTCTCCTGGGAGAGGTTGAGCCCGCCGTAGGAACCGTCACCGTTGTTCTGGCTCCAGGAACCGTCGGTCTCGCACTTGGCGACCTTGTCCCAGGTGCCGCCGTCGGCCGCGCTCGCGCCGGTGGCGGCGAGGAGCGGGATCGCGATGGCGGAGCCGGTCACTCCGGCCGCGACAAGAAGCGCCGGAGCCTGGCGGGGGCGACGGTGACGACCGTTCCCGGTGAGCATGCGGGGAACCTTTCGCGAGACAGCGGTGACCGGCGTGACGGGTGGTGCTGGTCGCCACGCTGGTTGGTGAACGTATCGGCAGACGATCACTTGTCACAAGTTCATGCCGCGCAGATCACGTGAAGATCACAGACTTGAACGCCTGTCATGTTTAGCCGGTTCCAAGGCACCCAGGGTGATGCGAAGGGGAGGGACGAGTGCTTCACGTCGAACTGGCGCCCCCTCACCCCGGAAGTTGAGGTGGTGCACGAGGACAGGCCAAAAGCCCTTCTCGAACCAGGTGTTCTGCCGGTCCTTGGCTAGCGCCCAGGGCCCGTAACGCGCAGGCAGCTCATCCCAGAGACAACCGGACCGCAGCCGGTGAAGGATCCCGTCCAGCTGGGTCCGCACATCCACCGCACCGCGCGCGAACTGGCGCCGCTGGAAGTAGGTCGCCATCAACTCCTCGACCGCGCTCCAGGCCCGCTCCGGAACCTCGGCGGGAACCAGCGTCCCGGTTCGCTCATGCCATTCCGTCACCTTGCACTTGACCCCGGATCGTTTGCGCGCTTGTCCGAGCGGCCGCACCGTGACATCCAGAAAGTCGATCACCTCTGCCATCTCGCAAAGGTTCAAATCCCCTGTCTTCCCACCGGCGATCAGCCTGGCGCCGAGTTCCGCTCGCTCCTGCTCCGCCAGCACTGCTTCGGCCTGGGCGAGCAGAAGACTGATGTTCCTCACTTCTTCCGCGAGTTGGCGCACGGCCGCGTCCCGCACCACCGGGTCAAGACCAGGCACACGGGCGAGTTCGGTCCGCGCATGTGCCGCGGCCTGCCGCTTCTCATCGAGCGACTTCTCCAAACGAGCCACGCGCTCACGCTGCTTCCCGGCGTTCCCCGGAGCGGCCTTGCGGCCGCGTGGGCTCCATCCGGTGCGCCTCTCCGGATCCTCCAGGAACGTCAGAACCTTGCTCCACACGGCTGCTTCGACCTCGGCGCCGATCAGGTGCGGATCGGAACAGTTCGTCGACCGCCCCTTGCCGTTGTTGCCGCCACCGCGCCGGTAGTACCGCGTGTCGTTGGTCTTGCGGTAGCTGCCGACATAGCGGTGTCCACACGCGCCGACGATCCGGCCCGTCAGCGGATGGTTGCCTGCGGTCGACCGGGTCGGCCGACCTCTCCGCCGCAGGGCCGTGACGAGGGCCTCGACCTGTTCCGCGGAGAGGATGCGGGGAATGTGGATGACCACGCTGTCCCCGTGTAACGGAACGCCATTTTGATCCAGTTTCGTACCGTTCTTTCTGTTGCCGGCGGGGTTACGGAAGACGACCTCACCCTTGAGCAGAGCGGGGTTCCGGAGGCGTCGATGGAGATCGGAGGCGGTCCAGGGGCGACCGCTCCGCGTGAGTTTCCCCAGCGCGTTCAGCTCCTGGGCCGTCTCGGAGATGCTCTTCCCCTCTTCCACGATCAGGGTCACCGCCGCGCGGACGACATCCGCCTCGGTCTCACTGACGACCAGCCTGGACCCACGCCTTCCGGTCTGCTCGATGGCGTAACCCCACGGCGGTGGACCGCCGACCCAACCACCGTCGAGGGCCCTGCGCTGACGACCACCCTGAGTGCGCTCGCGAATGAGATTCCATTCGGCCTCAGCCATCAACGCATGGAAGTGCAACTGTCGCCGACCGAACTCCGTGGTGGTGTCGACGTCCTGCGTGACCGATGCGAAGTGGACACCAAGGTCTTCGATCGCTCAGATCCACGTCCAGAACGCCCGGCCGGTACGGCCGATACGGTCGAACTCGTGGACCACGATCACATCGATCAGGCCGCGCCGAGCAGCCTGTTCCAGCCGCAGCATGCCGGGCCGGTCGACCAAGGCTCCCGACACCCCTTCATCCCTGAACACCATTTCGGGATCGAGAATCCACCCCGGCCTGCTTTCGACGTGCGCGCGACCCGCCCTCTCCTGGACAGCGAGCCCGTATCCCTGCGCCTGCTCTTGTGCCGAGACCCGCAGCATCAGTGCGGCTCGCACCGCGCGCACCGGCTCGGCGCGACGATTTACCGCGGACGCGGGTGCAGCTACAGCGTTGAACACGTCAGCCCCTTCACGGCTGGCAAGGCCCCGGAGCTCTGACCAGCTTCGGGGCCCCTGCGTTTACCGGATCTAACGCTTGTCATGACGCAGCACCGGCAAACGCATAAAAGGCCAGCTAATCGCTTATTTGGGCATAGCGGTGCTATGCCATGCTTTCGCGGTCAGCCACATCGTCGTCGCCCGGCTCCCGATACGGTCATCATGTGAACGTCCCGAACACCGCCCCCGAACTCTTCACCTGGGAGTTCGCCAGCGATCCGTACCCGGCGTACGCCTGGCTGCGTGAACACTCCCCCGTCCACTGGACCACCCTGCCCAGTGGAGTCGAGGCGTGGCTGGTAACCCGATATGCCGACGCACGCCAGGCGCTCGCGGACGGGCGCCTTTCGAAGAACCCCGCCCATCACGCCGAGGACGCTCAAGGCAAGAGCCGGACCGGTATTCCGGGTGAGCGCAGCGCCAACCTCATGACGCATCTGCTCAACATCGATCCTCCGGACCACACACGACTGCGCCGCCTGGTGTCCAAAGCGTTCACCCCGCGCCGCGTAGCGGAGTTCGAACCCCGGGTACAGGAGCTGACGGACGGCCTCATCGACCGGTTCGCGCCCCGGGGCGAAGCCGATCTCATCCACGAGTTCGCCTTCCCCCTCCCCATCTACGCGATCTGCGACCTGCTCGGTGTGCCACGCGAGGATCAGGACGACTTCCGTGACTGGGCAGGCATGATGATCCGGCACGGCGGCGGCCCCCGCGGCGGCGTCGCACGCTCTGTCAAGAAGATCCGTGGCTACCTCGCCGACCTCATCCACCGCAAGCGCAACGACCTCGGCGACGACCTGATCTCAGGCCTCATCCGCGCCTCGGATCACGGTGAGCACCTCACCGAGAACGAAGCCGCCGCCATGTGTTTCGTGCTCTTGTTCGCCGGTTTCGAGACCACCATCAACCTCATCGGCAACGGCGCCTACGCCCTCCTGCGCAACCCCGACCAGCGGGCCCGGTTGCAGGAGTCGATAGAGCGGGGCGAGACCGGCCTGCTGGACACCGGTATCGAGGAACTGCTCCGTTACGACGGCCCCGTGGAACTGGCCACCTGGCGGTACGCCACCGAGCCCCTCAGCATCGGCGGACAGTCCATCGCCACCGGCGACCCGGTGCTGGTCGTACTTGCCGCCGCCGACCGTGATCCGACACGGTTCGAAGAACCGGACACGCTTGATCTGTCCCGCCGCGACAACCAACACCTCGGATACGGCCACGGCATTCACTACTGCCTCGGTGCCCCCCTGGCGCGCCTGGAAGGCCGCGCTGCGCTCGAAACCCTGCTGCGCCGCCTGCCCGATCTACAACTTGCCGCTGATCCTGTGGACCTGCGATGGCGGGGTGGACTGATCATGCGAGGACTTCGGGATCTACCCGTGCGGTTCACCCCGGCCTGACGGTTTGTCAGCCCTCCGTCGCCCTGATCGCGTCCCGGTACGCTCGCCCGGCCGCCCGCAACGCCGCCTCGGGGTCGACGCCGTCGGTCTCGGCGCGGGCCGCCAGTGCCAGCAGTTCGTATCCGATCCCCTCCCCCGTCGGCAGCGGCACCTCCAGGCCCGCCGTGCGGACGCGGGAGGCCAGCTTGGCCGCGAGGGCCAGGCCGGGCTGGCCGAGGGGGATGCCGTCCGTCACCGACTTCCGCTGCTTCTCCGTCGCCTTGGTCCGCAGCCAGTGGGCCTTGACCTCCTCGGGGGTGGTGGCGGTCTCGTCGCCGAAGACATGGGGGTGGCGGTGGATGAGCTTGGTGACGATGCCGCCCGCGACGTCGTCGATGGAGAAGGGGGCGTCGGGGTCCTCCTCGGCGATGCGGGCGTGGAAGACGACCTGGAGGAGGACGTCGCCCAGTTCCTCGCGGAGTTCGTCGCGGTCGCCGTCCTCGATGGCCTCGACGAGTTCGTACGCCTCCTCGATGCCGTACTTGGCCAGGCCCTTGTGGGTCTGCTGGGAGGACCAGGGGCATTCGGCGCGGATGCGGTCCATGACCTGGACGAGGTCGAGGAGGCGGGCGCCCGGGAGGTCGTAGGAGGCGGGGAGGAGCTCCAGCTCGGGCATGGACACGCGGCCCGAGCCGGCGAGGCGGGCCAGGCCGTCGGTGAGGGCGGGCTCGCCCTCACCGGTCGCCACGACGACCACGGTGTGGCCGCCCGCGCAGGCGGCGACCAGTTCCTCCGCCGTCGGCGACGCCTCGTCCACCCGTATCCCGGCCTCGCGCAGATACGGCAGCTGCGGGTGGGCGCCGTCGGCGCACAGCACGCGGTCGGCGGCGTGCAGTGCCTGCCAGGCGGGCCAGGACAGCAGGCCGGGGGCGACGCGGTGGCTGGTGGTCAGCAGGACGATGCGGCCGGGGGCGGCGGCGGTCTCCGGCGTGGCGGCGGGGCTGGTGGTGTTCACGGTTCGAAGCTAACCCACGGCACCGACAGCACCGCGAGTTATCCACAGGGTGATCGTCGTCGGGGCCGTGGGGTGCGGTGGGGTGGGGTGCCGTGGGGTGGGGTGCCGTGGGGTGGGGGTGGCGTACCGTTCCGTCGCCGGGGCGGCTGGCGTGTCAGGCCGTCTGCTGCGTGCCCGATGCGGTGACCTCGCGGACCCACGGCGTCTTGGCGTCGACGCGGCTGCTCTTCTCGACGTCCCAGCTGCCGTAGCGGGGGTTGAGGTCCACGTCCAGTTCCTTGGAGGCCTTGGACAGGGCTTCCCAGAACGCGGGCTGGCTGGTCTCGGTACCGAGGGCCGCGGCGAGTTTCTGGGCCTCCAGCTGGAGGCGGAGGTTGTCGTCGAGGCGCTCGGGGGCGACGCCGTACTGCTGGAGCCAGGCCGTCTCCAGTCCCTTGGAGCCGCCCGCCTGCTGCTCCAGACCGGCTCGCATGGTCTGGATCTCCTTGCGGGTGACGGTGACGCCCGCGTCCTCGGCGGCCCGGTGCAGGACGCGGTCGAGGACCATGCCGTGCAGGGTGTCGCGGGTGAGGGTGCCGGTCTTGGTGATGGCCTGCGCGTACTGGGCGTCGTCCGCGACGGCGGCGCGCTGGGCATCACGCACCTCGTTCACCCTGGTCTCCAGTTGCGCGACGGTGATCCGCTGCCCGCCGACGACGGCGGCGGCGCCGGGATGCGCGTCGCTGCCGCAGGCGGTGAGAAGGGGCGCTGCGACGATCGCGGCGGAGAGGAGGAGCGCGGTGCGACGACGGCGGTGCAAGGAAGCCTCCCGAGGAGATTGTGCGACGGTGCACAAAGTCTTGCGGTGATCGATGGTAGGCAGTGGGCAAGCTCTGGCCAACCCATTCGACCAACGATTCACCAGGACTTGGGGCACCGGCGCGCCTCGAGTGCCGGGTGGGCTGTGTCCTCGGGTGCCGGGTGGGCTGTGTCCTCGGGTGCCGGGTGGGCCGTGTCCTCGGGTGCCGGGTGGGCCGTGTCCTCGGGTGCCGGGTGGGCTGTCTCAGCCGCGTACCTGTCCCAGCCACTCCAGTGTCCGGCGTACCTCCGTCGCGAGCGGATGGCCGGGGCCGTGGAGGTGTTCCACGTCGTGGACGAGGCGGGCCAGGGTGTCGTGGGCGGCGGGGCGGTCGCCGAGGGCGAGGAGGAGGTGGCCGATGCGGCGACGGATGTCGTGGGCCATGTCCGGGTCGCCGGCCACGTACTGGTTCTCGTAGAAGGGGAGCAGGGCCCGGTACTCGGCCAGCGCCGCCGCCGGTTCGCCGAGCTGTTCCAGGCACTGGGCGGCGTCGTGCCGGAAGCGGAGGGACTGGGGGTCGGCCTGGCCGGCCTCGGCGGCGCGTTCGTCGGCCAGGCGGCGCAGTTCGGGGAGCGCGCGCCGGTACTGGCCGTCGTCCATGAGCGTGGCGGCGTACTGCTTGCGCAGGGTGCGGACCACCGGGGAGTGCTCGCCGTGCTGTTCGGCCGCGGCGGGCAGGATCGCGCCGAGGATGTCGACGGCCTGGGTGATGCGGCCCTCGCCGAGGAGGCGCTTGACCTCGTCGACGGCGCGCGCGACGTCGGGTTTCTCCGCGGGGGGCGTGAGCGGCATGGCGGGCGCCGGCTGGGGCGCGGGGGTGCGGGCGCGGTCCGGCCAGGGGGCGTGCGGGCGCAGGAAGGGGCGCGTGGGGTCGAGGGGCGCCCCTGTGGGCATCCCGCGCGCGGGCAGGAGTACCGCCAGGTGCTCGTAGACCTCCTGCGCGCTGGCGGGGCGATGCTGCGGGTCCTTGGCGAGCAGGCGCAGGACGAGCGTTTCGAGCGCCTCCGGCACCTCGGGGCGCAGGCGGCGCACGGGGAGCGGGGGCTCGTAGAGGTGCCGGTGCAGGACGCCGAGCGCCGTGGAGCCGGAGAACGGGACGTCGCCGCTGAGGAGTTCGTGGAGCAGTACGCCGAGTGCGTACAGGTCGGTGTACGGGCCGACGGCGCCGCCCATGGCCTGTTCGGGCGCCATGTAGGCGGGTGATCCGATGGGGGTGCCGGTGTGGGTGAGGCGGGTGGTGTCGGCGTCCATGACGGAGGCGACGCCGAGGTCGAGGACGGTGACGGTGCCGTCCTGCTTCACCATCACGTTGCGCGGCTTGAGGTCGCGGTGGACGATCGGCACGGCGTGCACGGCGCTCAGCACGGCGCAGAGTTGCGCGGCGACCGCGACGGCCCACTGCCAGGGGTACGGGTCGTGCTCGGCGAGGTGGTCGGAGAGGTCCGCGCCGTCGACGTACTGCATGACGAGGAACAGTTCCTCGCCCTCGCTGCCCGCGTCGTGCACGGTGACGAGCCCGGGGTGGTCGACCTGCGCGGTGACCCGGCACTCGCGTACGAACCGGCGGCGCAGTTCGTCCGCCTCCTGTCCGGCGACCTTGTCGGGGCGCAGCAGCTTCACGGCCACGCGCCGGTCGAGCCGTTGGTCGTACGCCGTCCAGACCTGGCCCATGCCGCCCTGTCCGATGAGCGTGGACAGTTCGTAGCGGCCCGCGACGACACGTCCTGTCGCCACGGTCACCTGCCGCCCTCGTGGTTGCCGCCCGGGTGGCCCTCCTGCCGGCGCAGGTAGTCACTCAGCTCGTCGAGCTCGGCACGGACCTGGTCGATGCGGGCGGGCGCGGGGCGCTGGGGCGTGGGAGGGGGCGTGTGGGGCGTGGGCGTGGGGGGCGGGGGCGGCTGCGGCATGGGGGTCTGCGGGTGCGAGTGCGGCTGCGGGAGCGGGGACGGTGCCTGGGGCACCGTCGTGGAGGTGTACGGCGACTGCGGGTGGGGCGGCTGGGGGTGCGGCTGCGGATAGCCGTACGCCGGTGCGGGCGCCGGGGCGGGCTGCGGGGCGTACGCGCCGTAGCGGAGCTGGTGGAAGTGGCGTACGTCCGCGGAGAGGTAGTACGCGATGGCCGCCACCAGCGTGCCGAACAGAAGCGCCATGCCGGTCCAGCCGCCGGCGGTGTGGATCTCGTCGCCCGGCTCGATGCCGACCAGCACGAGCCCGAGGCTCAGCGTGAGGAGCGAGGCGACGAACAGGCCCCAGTCGAGCGCCCTGCGTGTCACGAGCGCCAGGCGCAGCAGCATCGCCCAGGACAGCAGGCCGATGGTGAAGATCCCGAGCACCACGAACAGCACGCGCAGGAAGACCAGCCATGCCGGGTGCGGCGGCTGCTTCACCGGCTGCGTGTAGCCGTGGCCATGCATGACAGCTCCTGGTGCCTGAGGTGGGCGTACGAGGGCGGCCGACGCCCGGCAACCCCGTTCCTGCGATTGTCGCTTCGCGCGTACAGGCGAGCGTATAGGCCGACACGGACAAGCGGTCCCGGGTTGTACCGAACCGTTGTCGCACTGATCACTTCTCCCGCCCGCGCAGGTCGGCGAAGTGTCGGCGGAGCGACGGCGGAGCGACGGCTTCCGCGCGGGCGTGCGCCGTGGGGTGTCAGTCGGGGGCGACCGTCCCGTCCGTGAGCCCGTCGTACATCCCGCGCACGAGCTGCTCCCCGAGCCGGCCCGCGCGCCGAAGCGCCCGCTCGAACTCGTCGAGTGCGCGGAAACGCGCGCCGTAGCGCCGTTGTTCGTCGAGCGGGAGCCGGGGCAGTTGGAGGCGGCGCACGTCCAGACGGGTCGCGGTGGAGGCGTAGCTGCTGGCCTGGCGGTTGTTGGCGGTGCCGCGCAGGAAGCCGGCGAGGAACCAGGGGTCGAGCGCCGTGCGCTCGGGGCGCAGGAGTACGAGGTTGCGCCCCAGGGCGGCGCCCCCCGTCGCGTCGTCGATCACGCGCGCCACCGACCCGCCGCCGAGCACCGGCACGACCACGTCGCCCGGCTCGACCAGCACGGCCTCCTCGTCGCTCTCCGGAAGCGTGCCGGAGGGCGCCGTTCCGGCGAGGACGTCGTGGTCGGTGAGGACGGGCACGCGCGCGTGGCCGCCGTTTCCACCGGTGCGCATCACCAGGGCGCCCCCGCGCGCGAGTTCGCCGATGGTGGTGAGCGGCCAGCGGGCGGGGTGCGCGGCGTCGGCGGGTGCCGGGGTGAGGTCGGCGGTCAGGCGCAGGGTCTCACCGAGGCGCTCGCGCACGGCCGTGAGCTGCTCGGCGCCGTCGGCCGCCGTCGGGGGCGGGAGGTGGCGGGCCGGGGCGAGGTCCACGTCGTCGTCGAGGAGGTCGATGACGGGCAGCGAGCGCGCGAGGCCGGGCCGCTCCTCCAAGGTGCCCGCGCGGTCGAAGGCGTGCCAGGCGTCGAGCACGGCCTCCCGCACGTCCCGCCAGTCCGGGCCGCCGCGCCCGTCGGCGGCGAACTGCCCGGTGTCGGCGAGCAGCACCTCGGGCTGCGCGGGCGCTTTCTCGGGCCGGCGCAGCACCCACAGGTGGAGCGGGATGTTGTACGGCGGTGCCGCGCCGACCGGCAGGGCGACGACGGCCCGCAGCGCGCCGCGGCGCAGCAGGTCGGCGCGGATACGGCGGCCGGAGCGGCGGGAGGCGGCGGCCGGCGGCATGAGGAGGACGGCCGTGCCGCCGTCCCTGAGGCGGGCGAGCGCGTGCTGGACCCAGGCCAGCTCGGACTCGGTGCGGGCCGGGAAGCCGTACTCCCAGCGGGGGTCGTAGGCGAGTTCGTCGTGGCCCCAGTTGCGCTCGTTGAACGGCGGGTGGCACAGGACGGCGTCGGCGTGCAGCTGGGGGTGGGCGTCGGCGCGCAGGGTGTCGCCGGTGGCGCCGTGGACGACGGCCCGGGTGTGCAGGGCGAGGCGGAGCGCGGTGAGGGCGGCGAGCTCGGGGGCGCTGTCCTGGGCGTAGAGCTCCTGGTCGGGGCGGGTGGTGACGGCGCGCAGCAGGGCGCCGGTGCCGCAGGCCGGGTCCAGGACGGTGCGGGCGGGACCGGCCAGGTCGGCCATGAGACCGGCGAGGTCGGCGGGGGTGAGCGTGTACTGGCGCGGGTTGGCGTCGAGGTGCCGGCCGAGCAGGAACTCGAAGGTCTGCCGGGCGCCCAGCTCGGCGGCCAGTTCGGCGGTGCTGCGCAGGAGGGGGGCGGAGGGGAGGAGTTCGGGGCCGGTGGGGAGATGGACGGCGGGGCGGGTGCCGGTGTTCACAGGGGCGTCGGTGGCGGAGGTGTTCACACGGTCGGTGTGAGCGGTCGCCGGGGTGTTCACACGGTCGGTGTGAGCGGTCGCCGGGGTGTTCACACGCTCGGCGCTGAGGGCCGCCGGAGTGTTCACACGGTCGTGACCGCTGTCAGCGGCGTGAGGGGCGTGAGCGGCGTTCACAGGGCGCCCGGACGTCACAGGGCGCCCGGAGTTCACAGCGAGCCCCCCGTTCACAACGCGCCCCGAGTTCACAGCGCGTCGGGAGTTCACAGGCACCACCGGCCCGAAGCGCGGTGTCAGCACCTCCTCCAGCGCGCCCGGCAGCATCGCCGCGAGCCGTTCGTCCGAACCGGCGCTCACGTCCAGCCAGACGGTGGGCCGGTCATGGATGAGCAGCAGCACGCACCCGGCGTGGGTGAGCGCGGCCACCGGCCCCTCGGGGTGGCCGACGAGCTGCTGCCAGACGCGTTCGCGCAGCGGGACCTCGGCGAGTTTCCCCTGCTTGCGCAGCCACGCCTCGACCTCGGCGAGGGCGAAGGAGGGGCTGGTCTCGGTGCCGCCGACCGGCTTGGGGAAGTCGGCGTGACGGCGGCGCCAGTTGCTGACGGCGGCGCGGCCGACCCCGGCGAGCCGGGCGATCCCGGCGGCGGTCACCTCTGTGGCGTTGTCCTGCACCGGCCCGCTCCCTCGTCGTCCCCGCGCGCAGGTCCCTGTGCGCGTACCGCTCCGTGCTCCGCGTGTGTGACGCCGAGCATAGCGGCGTACGCAAGATCTATGCATTCACGCCCGTGTACACGAGACATTCCGTGAACCGTGTTGACTCGGTTCACAGGCTCTGGTCTTATTGACCCAGCGAACGAGCGACAGCCGAACAGCGGCTGTCACCGTGTCGGGAGGGGACACAGTCATGGGCATGAAGGGCAAGATCGCGCTGGGGGCCGTCGTGGGGATCGTCGTCATCGGCGCCGTGTCGGCGAACTCGGGTGACGACTCCACCGGCGGCTCCGAGAGCAGCGGCAAGGGCTCTTCGTCGTCCGCTCAGGCGAAGCCCGGGGGCGGGAAGGACTCGGCGAAGGCCACCGAGGAGAAGAAGGCGGCGTTCGACGGGGACGGCCAGTTCCAGGTCGGCTCGGACATCAAGCCCGGCACCTACCGCAGCACCGGCAACGAAGACGGCATGTGCTACTGGGAGCGCGCCAAGGACGCCTCCGGCGAGATGGACTCCCTCCTCGCCAACGACAATGTCACCGGCACGAGCTACGTCACCGTCAAGGCCACCGACAAGATCTTCAAGTCGAGCGACTGCAACGACTGGGAGGCCGTCGACACCAAGGCGGACGCCGCCGCGAAGGGTTCGCCCGCTTCCAAGATGGCCGGTGACGGTGGCATGTTCAGAGTCGGCGCCGACATAGCCCCCGGCACCTACAAGTCCACCGGAAACGAGGACGACATGTGCTACTGGGAGCGCGCCAAGGACGCCGAGCACGGCCTCGACTCGATCATCGCGAACGACAACGTCTCCGGCAGCGCCGTCGTCACCATCAGCGCCAAGGACACCTACTTCAAGACGTCCGGCTGCACGGACTGGAAGAAGACCGGCTGACACCGGTCCCCGTGCGGCGAGACCCCGCCACGCCGGTGGCGCCGTACCCGCGGCAGGTCTCGCCGTACCCGCTCATCACACCGCCTCACCATCCGGGAATTGCCATGCGTCACACCGCACTCGCCACCCTCTGCCTCGCCGCCGCGGCCACGATCGGCCTCACCGGCTGCCAGTCCGGGCAGGACAAGGCCGACAGTCAGCCGGACAAGGCCGGCTCCAGTGCGTCGAGTTCGTCCTCGCCGAGCAAGAGCGAGGCGCAGGAACCCTTCGCCGGGCTCACCGGCTCCGAGATCGCCGACAAGGCCGTGGAAGCCACGACCGGGGCGTCGTCGCTGCGGATGAAGGGGGACGTCCCCGACGACGAGTCGGGGAGCACCATCACCATCGACATGGCCCTGAACAAGAAGGGCGAGTGCGCCGGCACGATGAGCATGGGCGGGCAGGGCAAGGCTGATCTGATCAAGGTCGGCGACACCGTCTACATGAAGTACGACGAGGAGTTCCTGCGCGCGCAGAGCAAGGGCGAGAAGAAGTCGGACGTGGACGCGGCCGTGGCGCTGCTGGCAGGGAAGTGGACCAAGATGTCCGCGAAGGGCGAGGACGCCAAGGACATCGCGAGCTTCTGCGACCTCGACACGGTGCTCGGCGACGCCGACGACGCCGACACGAACGCGACCCGCGGCAAGACGACCACCGTCGACGGCACGCCCGCGATCGTGCTGAACGAGCGGGACGGCAAGGAGCGTTACACGCTGTACGTGGCCACCGAGGGCAAGCCGTACCTGCTGCGGGTGGACAGCGTCTCCGCGAAGGACCCGGGCACGCTCACCTTCAGCGACTACGACAAGAAGGTCCCGGCGCAGAAGCCCAGCGGCGAGATCCTGGACCTGGACGCGCTGGGCGGCTGAACCGCCGTACGGCTACAGCGGGTGCCGCATCCACACATTGGGCTCGACGTACACCGCGTACCCCTGCTCCGGCTCGCAGCGCACCGGCACCAGCGCCCCGGGCACCTCGATGTCGCCCGGGGTGTCGAAGGGCAGCCCGGTCCAGCGGCGCCACTGCTCCAGTGAGCCGACCACCGTCATGGACGCCGGCGCCACCGCCTCGATGGTGGCGCCGGCTCTGGCGTGCACGCGCAGCCACGGGTCGTGCGGGAGGCCGTCGGGGCGTACGCGGTGGGCGTACTCCTCGATGGGGGTGCGCGGTTCGAGGTGCTTGGCGCTGGGGCGGACCGGGGCGACGACCTCGCCGAAGCCGTGCGCGCGGGCGTTGTCCCGCATCGCCGAGAGCATGCGGGACGACAGGCCCTTGCCCTGGAGATCGGGTCGTACGTTGATGGCGACGGCGCTGACCGTGTCGGGCCGCCGCCCGCGGCGCAGGTCGGCGAAGGCCCACAGGAGCACCTCGTCCCAGCCCCGGGCGGGAAGGTGGCCGCGGCCCTCGGCGCCGAGGGCGAAGGGCACGCTGAACCCCGTGGCGACGACCTCGCCGCGCTCGTCCTCGGCGAAGAGCACGAACGCCGGGAACTCCTTGGCGATGCGACCGTAGTGGTAGTCGCCCACCAGGTCCCGGGTGACGAACTCCGGCCAGCTGTCGGCCATTGCGACCGCTCGCTCGTGGTCGTCGGGGCGCTCGGCGAGACTCGAGACCTTCAGCTCCATGCGGCCACCGTAGGCGGGCGGCGGCGGGGGCGGGAACTTGTTTTCAGACCCTGCCATGGCCCCTGCTGCGGCCGCCGCATCAGCCCCCCGCCGTTTCGGTCCCCGTTCGGGACGCCCGCGCCGTCGCCGGATCGGGTCGTCAGGCGCCGCACTGGGTGAGCATCATCTCCTTGTCCGCCTCCGTCACGGGCAACTCGTACTTCAGGGACACCTGCGCGAAGCGCACCGCGTAGGAGCAGCGGATCCGCTTGTTCGGGGGCAGCCAGGAGGCGGGGCCGGAGTCGCCCTTGGAGCCGTTGGTGGGGCCGTCGACGGGGATCAGGTTGAGCGGGTCGTTGGCGATGTCCTCGCGTTTGCCCTTGGACCAGCGCGCGGCGCCCATCTGCCAGTCGTACGACAGCGGCATGACGTGGTCGATCTGCACCGTCGTGGCACGGGACTTGGCCCAGTCGATCTCCTTGCCGGTGTAGGGGTCGGCCAGGGTCATGGAGGTGACGACGCAGTCCGAGCCGGAGCGGAGACGGACGTCGTCGCCGTCGCGCTTGAGCAAGTCGTTGCGGGTGTCACAGCCGTTGTGGGAGAAGGGGACGCCGCCGGGGGCGGAGTCCATCCAGGCGTAGCCGAACTCGTCGCGGTCGTATCCCGTCTTGGGGCCGCGGCCCTTGGTCGCCACCTTCGCGATGAGCTCCCTGGCCTTCGTCCGGTCGGCGTCGGAGGTGATGGCCGCGAGGCCCGGTTTCGTGCCGTCGGGGTTGTCCAGTGGGCTCACGGCACGGCCGGAGCCGACGGCCGGTGCGGAGCCGGAGGGCTCGCTGTCCGAGGGCAGGTCGACGCCCTCGCATCCGGTGAGCAGTACGACCATGCCGAGCACCGCGGCGGCTCCCGCCGCCCCACCCCTCAGACGCGTCACGGTGCGTCCCTCCCCTTGTTCTGTTCGTCTCCGCCCCGCGCAGGCGTTGTGCTGCCTGGTCTCACCGTAGCGGGCAAGAGGTCCAGACCATATGGGGCCTCAAGCGGCATACCTCGCATATCGGGCGTATCGTCGAATCGAGTCACCTCCGGAAGGAGCTCTGGATGGGCATCTTCGACAGGTTCAAGAGCAACCGCCAGATGCAGGACAAGGCCAAGGACATGTCCGACATGGCGGAGAGAAAGGTCAACGAGAAGACGGGCAACAAGTACGAGAGCCAGGTCGACGACGCGCAGCAGAAGATCGAAGGCGCGATGGGCATGGACCGAGACAGGCCCGAGCAGCCGTAAGGCCGGAGAACCACGGAGGAACACGCGCCCGTGGAAGCCGCCCGCGGAGACGCCTCCCGCGGGCGGCCCGCGTGTCACTCGGGGTCGCCCCGTGACACGCGGACGCCCCTCACAGCGCCCCTCGCAGCCCGCCGCAGAGACTCAGGGGAGCGGCCGTGGGCGGGGCGTGGGGATCAAGTGACCGGTCGGGGGTGGCGTACCAGCCACTCCTGGAACTCGCGGTGGCGGAACTGGTAGGCGATGCCGGAGGTCCGGAGCAGGCCGGCGGTGACGCACCAGTCGAGGAACGCGGGAAGGCGTGGGCCGAGGCGGGGGTTGGCGAGGCGGTAGGTCAGATAGCCGACCCAGGCCCTCAGGTTCACCAAGGCGAACGCGGGCATGAGCGCGATGCTCAGCCAGGTGTCGGAGCCCGAGCCCCGGGACGCGAGCAGCGAACCCAGCACAGCCGTACCGAGTACGCACCACAACCAGCCGGCCCGAACCGGCCCGACCGGCCCCACCGCCGTGCTGTCGAGCATGCTGACGCCGCCCAGGACCCAGCCGGCGACAGCGGCCGCGACGGCCGGGACCAGCGGCGTGAACCCCCCGCCGCCGCCCGTCACCGCGAGCAGGGCCTGCCAGATGCCGTACAGCAGCAGGTACAGGATGGCGTAGGTCGGGAACCTTCTCAGGAAGGTGTGCGCCAGTCTGCGGAAACCCAACCGCCACAGCGGGCTGCCCAGCGGCGGCGCCGAGTAGCCGGTCACCAGCGCAAGCCCGATGTCGTCGCTCCAGTGCCACGCCACCAGGTTGCAGGCGCAGCCCAGCCCCAGGTCGATCCAGGCGACGGAATCAGCCGGCTCCCGCACCAGGAACAGCACGGGCAGCACGACGCCGGGCAGGGCCCCGATCCGCACCACCGCACGCCACGTCCCCGCCACCCGCTCCCCCAGCCGGTGCAGCACCAGGTCGGTCTCCGCCGTGTTCCCCGCCCCCAGCCCCACCGCGAGCAGGTGCAGCCGGGCGTGGATCACCCCTTCCGCATAACGCCCCGCCTCTTTGGGTGTGTTGCGGGCGACGGCCCCGACGAACCGGCTCAGCAGCAGCTCCGCCACCTGGTCGGCCGAGCCGGAGGCCGCCTTGGCCGACAACTCCCCGGGGTCGCCCTGCCGTTCGTAGACCGTGGCCGCCAGGGTCAGCCGCCAGGGCGTGGACAGGGCCGCGGCCAGGACGCCGTCGGGTGACGTGCGGAGCTCGTCGAGCACCGGCCGCCACAGCGCGGGGCGGCGTGCCGCGCCGCGGCGTTCGAGGAACGCCACGGCCCGGGCGGGGTCCACCGGGTGGATCTCGATGCGGGCCGCGTCGAGGATGTGGCTGCCCTCGGCCTCCAGATCGTCGTACGTCCGGGTACGGCAGGTCAGCACCAGCGGTGCCGGATCGGCGCCGTCCTGGTGGAGTGCCAGCGCCTCCAGGGCATGTCTGGCCCGCGCGTCGGCGACGGCGACGTCCGCCGCGTCCATCTCGTCCAGGCCGTCCAGCACGGGCAGGACCATGCGCGCGTCCATGACCTTGCGGGCGGACCGCCTCGGCATGCCGAAGTCCCGTTCCAGATGCCGTACGACCCAGTCCGCCAGCGCCTCACGGGTGTCCCAGTCGGCGAGCGCCATCAGCACGGCGACCTGCTCACCGGCCTGCCGTGCCTTGTTGAGCTCCATCACGAGCTTCCGCGCGAGCACGGTCTTGCCCGCCCCGGGCTCCCCCGTGATCACCAGCCGCCGAGGCCGTACTGCCCGGTAGTCCTCAACCACCCGCTCCAACTGCCCGGCGGGCGTGGGCGGCAGCTCGGCGGCACGCGCGTGGGCGTAGGGACGGAAGGCGAACGTCACGTCGATGGGGGTCAGTTCGCCCCCGAGGCTGTGCATCCACTGGGGTTCGCCGACCGACCGCACCTCCCGTACCAGCCTGGCGACGGCCGCCGTCTCGTCCTCGTGTGCGCCGGAGCGGGCCCACAGCAGCCCGACGACGGACGCGACCAGGGCCGGCAGCGCCACGACCATGGACACCAGGCCGCTGCGGTCGGACACCCCGAGCGGACCGTGCGCACCCCGCAGTGCGTACACCAGCGCCCCACCGACCAGGACGCAGGTCGCCCCCACCCAGGCGACCCTGCTCCCGCTCCCCCCGACAGCCATGCTCGACATGGTGCCGCACCCCGTCGGGCCGCGACCCCGGAATCACAGCACCCGCGCACCTCGCCGCCCGGGCGCGCTACGACCCCATGATCGACGCCAGGAACTCCCCGACCCATCCGAGCAACTCCCGGCCGACCAGCGGCTTCCCGCCCACCTTCGCCGTCTTCGGACGCGGTACGAGGACCTGGTGGGCGGCCGGTTTGACGACCGACCCCGGGTACAGCCGCTTGAGGCGCAGCTCCTGCGACTCACGCAGTTCCACGGGCGCGAACCGGATGTTGTTGCCCTGCAGAACGATCTCGCCGACGCCGCACGCGCGTGCCAGCATCCGGAGTCCCGCCACCAGCAGGAGGTTCTCCACCGGTTCCGGCAACTTGCCGTAGCGGTCGACGAGTTCCTCGCGTACGGCCTTGATGTCCTCCTCGGTGTTCGCCGAGGCGATGGAGCGGTAGGCCTGGAGGCGCAGGCGCTCACCGGGCGCGTAGTCGTGCGGGACGTGGGCGTCGACCGGGAGCTCGATCTTGACCTCCAGCGGCGGCTCCTCCTCGACCCCGCCCTCCAGGGAGGCCCGGTAGTCCGCGACCGCCTCGCCGACCATGCGGACGTACAGGTCGAAGCCGACGCCCGCGATGTGGCCGGACTGCTCGCCGCCGAGCAGGTTGCCCGCGCCTCGGATCTCCAGGTCCTTCATGGCCACGTACATGCCGGCGCCCATCTCGGTGTGCTGGGCGATGGTCGCCAGGCGCTCGTGGGCCGTTTCCGTCAGCGGCTTCTCCGGCGGGTACAGGAAGTACGCGTAGCCCCGCTCCCGGCCGCGGCCGACCCGTCCGCGCAGCTGGTGCAGCTGCGACAGACCGAAGTTGTCGCCGCGCTCCACGATCAGGGTGTTGGCGTTGGAGATGTCGATGCCGGACTCGACGATCGTCGTGGACACCAGCACGTCGAACTTCTTCTCCCAGAAGTCGACGACGACCTGCTCCAGCGCCGACTCCGACATCTGGCCGTGGGCGGTCGCGATCCGCGCCTCGGGAACGATCTCGCGCAGGCGGGCGGCCGCGCGGTCGATCGACTCGACCCGGTTGTGGATGTAGAAGACCTGGCCCTCGCGCAGGAGTTCACGGCGGACGGCCGCGCCGATCTGCTTCTCCTCGTAGGGGCCGACGAAGGTGAGCACCGGGTGGCGCTCCTCCGGCGGGGTGGTGATCGTGGACATCTCGCGGATGCCCGTGACGGCCATCTCCAGGGTCCTGGGGATCGGGGTCGCGGACATCGTCAGGACGTCGACATTGGCGCGCAGCTTCTTCAGCTGTTCCTTGTGCTCGACGCCGAAACGCTGTTCCTCGTCGACGATGACCAGGCCGAGGTCCTTGAACTTGGTCTCGGAGGAGAACAGGCGGTGGGTGCCGATGACGACGTCGACCGAGCCGTCCTTCAGGCCCTCCAGGACGGCCTTCGCCTCGGTGTCCGTCTGGAAACGGCTCAACGCGCGGACGTTCACCGGGAACTGCGAGTAGCGCTCGCTGAAGGTGCCGAAGTGCTGCTGCACCAGCAGCGTGGTCGGTACGAGGACGGCGACCTGCTTGCCGTCCTGCACCGCCTTGAACGCGGCCCGCACCGCGATCTCCGTCTTGCCGTAGCCGACGTCGCCGCAGATCAGGCGGTCCATCGGGACCGACTTCTCCATGTCCTCCTTGACCTCGGCGATGGTGGTCAGCTGGTCGGGGGTCTCCGCGTACGGGAAGGCGTCCTCCAGCTCGCGCTGCCAGGGGGTGTCCGGGCCGAAGGTGTGGCCGGGGGCCGCCATGCGCGCGCTGTAGAGCTTGATCAGGTCGGCGGCGATCTCCTTGACGGCCTTTTTCGCGCGTGCCTTGGTCTTCGTCCAGTCGGCGCCGCCCAGGCGGTGCAGGGTGGGAGCCTCGCCGCCGACGTACTTGGTGATCTGCTCCAGCTGGTCGGTGGGGATGTAGAGGCGGTCGCCGGGCTGGCCGCGCTTGGCGGGGGCGTACTCGACGACGAGGTACTCGCGCGTGGCGCCCTGCACGGTCCGCTGGACCATCTCGATGTAGCGGCCCACGCCGTGCTGCTCGTGGACGATGTAGTCGCCCGCCTCCAGGGTGAGCGGGTCGATCGTCTTGCGGCGCCGGGCGGGCATCCTCGCGCCGTCCTTGCCGGCCGCCTTCTGGCCGGTCAGGTCGGTCTCGGTGAGGACGGCGAGCCTGAGCTCCGGGTCGACGAAGCCGTAGTCGATCGAGCCGCACGCCACGTGCACGACGGACGGGGCGATCGCGCCCAGTTCGGCGTCCAGCCGGGCCGCGATGCCCTCGCCGCCGAGCACCTCGACCGTGCGGGCCGCGGGGCCGTGGGCCTCGGTGACGAAGACCGTGCGCCAGCCGTCGGCGAGCCAGCCCTTGGTGTCGGCGAGCGCCTTGGCGGTGTCACCGCGGTAGGTCTCGGGCGCGTGCATGCCGAGCTTGAGGGTGTCCGCCTCCAGCTCCAGGTCGGCGGCGAACGGCGACACCGACCACCACATCATGTCCAGCTCGCGCGCCCGGTCCCGGACGTCCGCGATGGACCACAGGGAGGCCGCGCCGACGTCGATCGGCGCCTCGCCGCCACCGGCGGTGGCCGCCCAGGAGGCCTGGAGGAACTCCTGGCTCGTGGCGACGAGGTCGGCGGCACGCGTGCGGACCCGCTCCGGGTCGCACACGACGGCCATGGCGCCCTTCGGCAGCACGTCGAGCAGCAGCTCCATGTCGTCGACGAGGACTGGCGCGAGGGACTCCATGCCCTCCACCGCGATGCCCTCGGCGATCTTGCCGAGCAGCTCGCCCAGTTCCGGGTGCTCCTCGGCGAGGGCGGCGGCACGCGCGCGTACCTCGTCGGTGAGGAGCAGTTCGCGGCAGGGCGGGGCCCACAGGCCGTGCTCGGCGATCTCCAGGGAGCGCTGGTCGGCGACCTTGAAGTAGCGGATCTCCTCGACGTCGTCGCCCCAGAACTCGATGCGGAGGGGGTGCTCCTCGGTGGGCGGGAAGACGTCCAGGATGCCGCCGCGCACGGCGAACTCGCCGCGCTTCTCGACGAGCTCCACGCGCGCGTACGCGGCGGCGGCGAGGGCTTCGACGATCGTGTTGAGGTCGGCGTTCTGGCCGGTGCGCAGCGCCACGGGCTCCAGGTCGCCGAGGCCCTTGACCTGCGGTTGCAGCACCGACCGCACGGGCGCCACGACCACCGACACCGGGCCGGTCTCGGGGTCGTCGGGGCGCGGGTGGGCCAGGCGGCGCAGGACGGCCAGGCGGCGGCCGACGGTGTCGCTGCGCGGGCTGAGGCGCTCGTGCGGGAGGGTCTCCCAGGAGGGGTACTCCACGACGCCCTCCGAGGGCAGCAGCGAGCGCAGGGCCGCCGCGAGGTCCTCCGCCTCCCGGCCCGTCGCCGTCACCGCGAGCACCGGGCGGCCGGCCTCGCGGGCGAGCGCGGCGATCGCGAAGGGGCGGGCCGCCGGGGGGCCGACCAGGTCGACATGCATGCGGTTGCCGTCTGCGGCCGCGGTGATCGCTTCCGCGAGGGCGGTGTCCTTGACTACGGCGTCGAGCAGACCGTGCAGGCTCATTCGGGGCGGCTTTCGTCCGGGGGTGGGCAACGCGAAGGGCCCGACGCGGTGACCGGCCGGGGGGTGGTTCCAGCGTACGTCGCGGTGAGCGGCGGCGCGGGGGCTGTGGACAACCACCGCCACGCACCGGCGACACCTGTGGACAACCTCGCAGCCGACGCGCCCGGCACCGGGCCACACCCGCGGGCAACCTGACAGCCGGGGCCAGGCAGCGGCCATACCCGTGGACAACCCGACAGCCGACGCCCGACAGCGGCCGTACCCACGGACAACCTCGCAGCAACGCCTCCCACCGGCCGCGCAGGCGGGCAACCTCACAGCCGGCGCCCCGCACCGGCCACCCCGCGGGCAACCCCGCGCCCCGCGCCCCGCGCCCCACCGCACCCCGCAATCCGCACCGACGCCGCCGATCCCCCGTAGACGCCGGCGGGCCCGGTGGCGAGAAGTCCTCCGTGGCTTCTCGACGCCGGGCCCTTGCTCCCCCGTCGGCTGTGGCTACTCCGTGGCGATCGCGTTCAGGACGTTCATCCGTCCCGCCCGGAAGGCCGGGACCAGCGCCGCGAACAGGCCCACGAAGGCCGACCCGACGAACACCCCGGTGATAGTCGGCCAGGGGATGTCGAGGACGTCGAGGCCCTCCAGGGCGAGCAGCTTCTGGGCGGTGGCGCCCCAGCCCATGCCCAGCCCCAGGCCCAGCAGCGCGCCGAAGAGGGCGATGACCACCGACTCCATGCGGATCATCCGGCGCAGCTGCCGCCGCGAGAGGCCGATGGCCCGCATGAGACCGATCTCCCGGGTCCGCTCGACCACCGACAGCGCCAAGGTGTTCACGACACCGAGCACCGCCACGATGATCGCCAGTGCCAGCAGGCCGTAGACCATGTTGAGGAGCTGACCGATCTGGTCCTTCAGCTCTTCCTTGTAGTCGGTCTGGTCGCGGACCTGGTACTGCGGGTAGTTGTCCAGCGACTTCTTCAGGGCGGCGTACGCCTGCTCCTCCTGGCCGTCCTTGGCCTTGGCGAACATGATCGTGTTCGGCGGGATCTGGTCGGCGGGCACATACTTCTTCATCGTCTCGATGGAGAGGTAGCGCGCCCCCTGGTCCAGCGCACTGCTGTCGTCGGTGATGGCCGCGACCTTGAGCTTCGCCGTCTCGCCGCCCTTGAAGGCGACGGCGATGGTGTCGCCGACGTGGACGCCGTGGTCCTTGGCGTAGTCGGAGCCGACGGACATGGAGTCCTTGCCGTAGGCGGCGGACAGGGTGCCCTCCGTCGTGGCGCGGCGCAGGTCCTGGGCGTACGACGGGTCGGCCGCCGTCACCTGGGAGTCGTCCTTCTTGCCGTCGGGCGTGGTCAGGACCGCCTCGACCTCCTTGTACGAGGTCACGTGGGCCAGCCCCGGGGTCTGCTCCATGGCCTTCTGGGCCTGCGGGACGATCCGCTGGTTGCCCTCGACGATGAAGTCCGCGCCGACCGACTTGTCGAGCTCGGACGTGGCCGAGGCGACCATGGAGGAGCCGACCACCGACAGGCAGGCGACCAGGGCGAGGCCGATCATCAGGGCCGCGCCCGTGGCACCGGTACGACGGGGGTTGCGCAGGGCGTTGCGCTCGGCCATGCGGCCGACCGGGCCGAAGCCCCGCAGGATCAGCGCGCTGATGACCCGGACGACCCCGCCCGCCAGCAGCGGGCCGATGACGACGAAGCCGATCAGGGACAGGACGACGCCCCCGGCCAGCAGCAGCGAGCCGTCCTTGGCCGTGTCGGCGGTGGCGGCGGCGTAGAGGGCGTAGCCGCCCGCGCCCGTCAGGACCAGGCCGATCAGGGCGCGCACCCAGCCGGCCTTGCCGTCGGCCGGGGTGCCGGCGTCGCGCAGGGCGGCCATCGGGGAGACCTTGCCGGCCCGGCGGGCGGGCAGGTAGGCGGCGAGGACGGTGACGACGACGCCGAGGACCAGGCCGGCCACCGGGGTGGAGACCTTGATGGTGAGGTCGTCGGTGGAGAGGTTCATGCCGGCCATGGACATGAGCTTCATCAGGCCGATGGCGATGCCGACGCCCGCGCCGACGCCGAGGACCGAGCCGACGAAGCCGAGCAGCAGCGCCTCGACCAGCACGGAGCGGTTGACCTGCTTGCGGGAGGAGCCGATGGCCCGCATGAGGCCGATCTCGCGGGTGCGCTGGGCGACCAGCATGGAGAAGGTGTTGATGATCAGGAAGATGCCGACCAGGAACGCGATCCCGGCGAAGCCGAGCATGGCGTACTTGATGACGTTCATGAACTCGCCGACGTCCTCACGGTTCTCGTCGGCGTTCTCCTTGGCCGTCTGGATCTTGTACGAGCCGTCCAGGGCCTTGGTGACGTTCTGCTTGAGCTGGGTGTCGCTGACGCCGGACGCGGCGGTGGCGAACACCTGGGTGAAGCGGCCCTCGGCGCCGAGGAGTTCACGCTGGGCGGTGGCGGTGTCGAAGTAGACGATCGCCGCACCGGGGTTGGTGACCTTGAAGGTGGCGATGCCGACGATCTTCGCCTTGAAGTCACCGACGACGGAGATGGTGCGCAGTTCGTCGCCGATCTTCAGGTGGTGCTTGTCGGCGGTGTCGGCGTCGACCATCGTCTCGGTCGGCCCGCGCGGGGCGTGTCCGGAGGTGATCTCCATGGAACGCAGGTCGCTCTTGGTCCAGTTGCCCGCGATGGTGGGCGCGCCGTTGGACGAGCCCATGTTCTTGTTCTCGTCGTTGACGACGGTCACGTTCATCGAACTGACCCCGCCCTCGACGGACTGCACACCGTCGGCCGTCGCGACCTGCTGGACCGTCGAGGCCGGCAGGGAGGCGGGCTTGCCGTTCTGCGGGGTGTCGTCGCTCTTGGCCTCCTTGGGGGAGACCGTGACGTCGGAGGCGGTGGTGGCGAAGAGCTTGTCGAACGTCGTGTTCATGGTGTCGGTGAACACGAGCGTGCCGCACACGAACGCCACCGACAGCAGGACCGCCACGGCGGAGAGGGCCATGCGTCCCTTGTGCGCGAAGAAGTTGCGCATCGAGGTCTTCATGACGGTCATGACGTGCGCCCCCGGGCGTCGAAGTCCTTCATGCGGTCCAGGACGGCGTCGGCGGTCGGCTTGTACATCTCGTCGACGATCCGGCCGTCGGCGAGGTACAGGACGCGGTCGGCGTAGGAGGCGGCGACCGGGTCGTGCGTGACCATGACGATGGTCTGGCCGAGCTCGTCCACGGAGCGCCGCAGGAAGCCCAGTACCTCGGCGCCCGCGCGCGAGTCGAGGTTTCCGGTCGGCTCGTCACCGAAGATGATCTCGGGCCGGGCGGCCAGCGCCCGGGCCACCGCGACGCGCTGCTGCTGGCCGCCGGAGAGCTGGGTGGGCCGGTGCTTGAGCCGCGAGGACAGTCCTACGGTCTCCACGACCCGCGCCAGCCACTGCTTGTCCGGCTTGCGGCCGGCGATGTCCATGGGGAGCGTGATGTTCTCCAGGGCGTTGAGCGTCGGCAGCAGGTTGAACGCCTGGAAGATGAACCCGATCCGGTCCCGGCGCAGCTGCGTGAGCTTCTTGTCCTTCAGCCCGGTGATCTCGGTGTCGTCCAGGTAGATCTGGCCGCTGCTGACGGTGTCGAGCCCGGCGAGGCAGTGCATGAGCGTGGACTTGCCGGACCCCGAGGGGCCCATGATCGCGGTGAACTGGCCGCGTGCGATGTCCACGTCCACGTGGTCGAGGGCGACGACACGGGTCTCGCCGGACCCGTACGCCTTCACGACCTGCCGCGCCCGCGCGGCAACGGCCGTAGTCCCTCCAGTGCCCCCGTGCCTGGTGATGGTCACAGCCGATGTCACGGTATGTCTCCTATGTCGGTCAGCGGGTGAAGCGCGTGTACTGCTGAGTCGGTGCGTGGTGGTTACGTCGTTGAGTCTGCTGCTCGCGGGGGGTCCGGCGCGCTGGTGCCCAGCGCAGTCTTTTGCTGGGGAAAACCCCACCCCCGGACCTGCGGTCCGCCGCCCCGAACCCCTCCCGAGCGGCGTAAAGCCAGGTTAAGGACGGGCCATGGCCCGTCTCGTCCTCCAGCGGGACGAACCCTCCCCGAGCCGTAGTACGGAGGGACCCCTAGGGGCAGTCCACCCCCGGGTGGAGCCGATCTCGGGGTCCGCTCCACCCTTCAGCGGGTTCAGCCTGCACCCTGCCGCGACGTGAGGGTCAAGTGAGAGGGTGTTCCGCGGCAGATAGATGCAAGGGGAAAGGATCTCTGGTGGACCAGGGGGACACGGACATACAGCCCGCCGCGACGGACGCGCACCCACGCGGCTCGCACCGCCGCGGCGCCGTCGTGGCCGCGCTGATGCTCGCGATGGCACTGGCCGCGCTCGACGCCACGATCGTCTCCACGGCCGTCCCGCAGATCGTCGGCGACCTGGGCGGCTTCTCCGTCTTCTCGTGGCTGTTCTCGGGCTATCTGCTGGCCGTGACGGTGACGCTCCCCGTCTACGGCAAGCTCTCCGACACCTTCGGCCGCAAGCCGGTCCTGGTCGCGGGCGCCGCGCTGTTCCTCCTCGGCTCCCTGCTCTGCGCGCTCGCCTGGAACATGGGCGCGCTCATCGCCTTCCGCGTGGTGCAGGGCCTGGGCGGCGGCGCCCTCCAGGGCACCGTGCAGACCCTGGCCGCCGACCTCTACCCCCTCAAGGAGCGCCCGAAGATCCAGTCGAAGCTGTCCACGGTGTGGGCGGTCTCGGCGGTGGCCGGGCCGGGCGTGGGCGGGGTGCTGGCGGCGTACGCGGACTGGCGCTGGATCTTCCTGGTGAACCTGCCGATCGGCGCCGTCGCCCTCTGGCTGATCGTCCGTCACCTGCACGAACCGGAACGGACCCCGGCCGTGCGCCCGCGCATCGACTGGGCGGGCGCGCTGGCGGTGTTCGCGTGCGGGGGCGTGCTGCTGACGGCGCTCGTGCAGGGCGGAGTGGCCTGGCCGTGGCTGTCGGCGCCGTCAATGGCGCTGTTCGGTACGGGACTTGGGCTGGTGGCGGTCGTGGTGGCCGTGGAACGCCGGGCGGCCGAGCCGATCATCCCGGGCTGGGTGTGGCGGCGGCGCACGATCGCCGCGGTGAACCTCGCACTGGGCGCGCTGGGGCTGCTGATGGTGGCGCCGACGGTGTTCCTGCCCACGTACGCCCAGTCGGTGCTGGGCCTGGGGCCGGTGGCCGCCGGATTCGTGCTGTCCGTATGGACGTTGAGCTGGCCGGTGTCGGCCGCGCTGAGCCAGCACGTGTACCGGCGCATCGGGTTCCGCAACACCGCGATGCTGGGGATCGGGGCGGCTGCACTGCTGCTGTTCGCGTTCCCCCTCCTGCCGTATCCGGGCCGGGCCTGGCAGCCGACGCTGCTGATGCTGGTCCTCGGCGCGGCCCTGGGTCTGTTCCAACTCCCGCTGATCGTGGGGGTGCAGTCGACGGTGGGCTGGTCGGAGCGCGGTACGACGACGGCCTCGGTCCTCTTCTGCCGGCAGACCGGACAGACGGTGGGCGCCGCGCTCTTCGGGGCGGTGGCCAACGGGGTGCTGGCCGCCCGGCTCGGCGGCGCGAGCGACCTCGACTCCGTCACGCGCGCGTTGGACGCCGGTACCGCCCCCGAGACGACCCGACGGGCCATCGCGGACGCCGTCCACGCCGTGTACCTGGGGGCGTCGTGCGCTGCGGCGCTGGCGTTCCTGGTGCTGCTGTTCCTGGCACCGCGGAAATTCCCGGTGCTCGGCGACTGAGCCCTGCCGACCGCCGGACACGGCCGAGGCCCGGGGCGGCCAGGGGCGGCTGGGGGCAGCCGGGGGCGGCCGGGGGCGGCCGGGGGGCTGCCGGTTCTGACGCCGCCGCGGAATTCACGGTGCTCGGGGACCGTGCTGTGCGTAGGCTGCCCGGCATGGTGGAGCAGGGGCTGGGGCCGAGGCCGGAGCTGGGATTGCGGCTGGAGCGGCTGCGGGCGGATCACGTCGGCGCGCTGCTGGCGTTCGAGCTGGAGAACCGGGAGTACTTCACGCGGTCGATCTCGGACCGCGGGGACGCCTACTTCGCCGACTTCGCCGAAGTGCACCGCGCGCGGCTGGCCGAACAGGACGCCGGGATCTGTCACTTCCATGTGGTGCTGGACCCGTCCGGGGAGATCGTGGGACGGGTGAACCTCATCGACGTCGAGAACGGCTGCGCCGAACTGGGCTACCGCGTGGGCGAGCGGGCGGCGGGCCGCGGGGTGGCGACGCAGGCGGTGGCGCAGCTGTGCCGGACGGCTGGGACCTCGTACGGCCTGACCTCCTTGGTCGCGGTCACCACCCTCGACAACCTGGCCTCCCGCACGGTCCTCGCACGCAACGCCTTCACTCCCGTAGGGGAGTGCGTCATCGGCACCCGCCCCGGCGTGCGCTACCAGCGCGCGCTCCTCACCACCTGAACCACCTCACAACCCCGAGCGCCTTCACGCCCCCTCCGGCCTCCCGCGCCCCTTCACGCACCCTTCCCGCCCCCGCCTCCAGTCGCGCGCCCTTTTCCGCCCCCCTCCCACCCCTCGCTCCTGCCCCCGCCCCCGCCCCCAGTCGCGCGACCTTCCGTCCCACCCCTCGCTCTCACTCCCGCTCTCGCTCCCAGTCGCGCGCCCCTGCGCCCCGCTCTCCCTCCTCACGCCGCCTTGCCGCCGACCGCCTCCTTCCTCATCAGGTCGAGGAGGCTCGGGGTGCCCACGGTGGTCCGTACGTCCACGAACTCCCCCACCTGCCCCCGCTCCCCCGCGGCCTGCCGCACCAGTTCGCAGGCGAGGTCGACGCGCGCGGTGTACCGCCCCGCGAGCCGCGAGGTACCGGTCAGGTAGTCGCTCACCCGCTCCGCGTCGAAGAGCCCGCCCGGCCGCAGGACGGTCCAGTCCAGGCCGCTCCGGCGCACGATCTCCTCCATGCGCCGCATGTCCTCGTACACCGTGCGCCCCATGAATCGCATGATCGACGGCTCCAGCACCCTGCGGAAGAGGAAGTTCTCCCCGGGCGCGGGCGTGCCGAAGAGCACCGTGGAGGTGACGGCGACGAGCCGTCGTACGCCGTGCTCGGCCATGGCCCCGGTGATGTGCGTGAGGCCGCCGGAGTAGACGGTGACCTGTTCGCGGGTGTACGGCACGCCGAGCGCCGAGATCACCGCGTGCTGCCCGGCGACGGCGGCACCGACCGCGGCCGCGTCGTGGACGTCCGCCCCCACCACCCGCGCGCCCCCCACCGGGAAGGCGTCGGGGCGGCGGGTGACGGCGGTGACGGTGTGCCCGGCCGCGGCGGCCCGGGCCACGGCGAGGCGCCCGGTCGGACCGTTGGCGCCGAAGACGACGATGTTCACGGGTGTCCCCTCTCGTTCGCGGAGCCCTGGGGCACGGGCATGCCCCTCAAGGCGTGTGCCGACAAGAGAGCGGCGCGATGGGCGATGTGACGCCGCACGGCCTCGATGAGACATGGGTGACACTTTCCGCCCGGACGTCACGTTCAAAAATCTGAGTTAATCCGGGTAACACCCGAGGTCAGCGAAGTAAGCGCATACCGACCAATCAGTTTGGTGAAAAGCTCGCAACCGTTGGCTACCTACGAGTAGCGTGCGTGGCTCCGCTCGCCCACCCCCCAACTCCCTGCGGTCCGCACCGGACCCGAGCCGCGCAAGGAGCCACCGGGATGTCATACGACCCGTACTCGTCCCCACCCCCGACCCCGTCCCACCCCACGTATCCCACGTACCCCTGGCAGCCGCCCGCCGGAGCCGCACCGGAGCCGGCCCGCCGCCGCCCGCGCCGCCCCGCCCTCGGACACCACAGCGACCTGCGCGTCCTGCGCGGCGCGTACCGCCGGCAGCGACGGGTCGCGACCCTGACCGCGCTCGGCTACTTCACCCTCTTCCTGATCCTGTCCGCCGTCGCGCCCTCCCTCATGACGAGCACGGTCACCGACGGACTCCCCACCGGCCTGCTGCTCGCCCTGCTCCAACTCCCCGTCACCTGGCTGGCGATCGCGCTGTACGAACACACCGCGCGCGTGCACGTCGACCCGGTCGCGGACCGCATCCGCCGCCAGGCCGAGGTGGACGCCAAGCGGGAGGCGACACGATGACCGGATTCAGCGACTCCGCGCAGGCGATGTCCTTGGTGGCGTTCTCCGCGGTGGCCACGATCACCCTGCTGCTGTGCGTGATGACCGGCCCCGACCGCGACGACCTCGACGAGTTCTACACCGGCTACGGCTCCCTCTCCCCCATGCGCAACGGCCTCGCCATCGCCGGCGACTACATCTCCGCCGCGACCGTCCTCGGCACCGGCGGAGTGATCGCGCTGTGCGGCTACGACGGCGTCGTCCTCGCCCTCAGCACCGCCCTGTCGCTGATGCTGCTGATGTTCCTGCTGGCCGAACCCCTGCGCAACGCGGGCCGGTTCACCATGGGCGACGCCCTGGCCCGCCGGATGCCGGGACGTGCGGTACGCATCGCGGCGAGCGCGGTGACCCTCGCCGCCCTGCTGCCGCTGATGCTGGTCCAACTCGCGGGCACGGGACAGCTCCTGGCATTCATCCTCGGCTTCTCCGGCGACTCCCTCCAGACGGGCTGCATCCTCGGACTGGGCGTACTGATGATCAGTTACGCGGCGATCGGCGGCATGAAGGGCACCGCCCTCATCCAGATGCTGAAGATGGTGATGCTGCTGGGTTCCGGCGCCGTGATCGCCGTACTGATCCTCCAGCGCTACGACTGGGACCCCGGCGCGCTCTTCGACGCGGCCGCCGCGCAGAGCGGCGTCGGACCGGCGTTCCTGCACTCGGGACTCCAGTTCGCGGGCGGCCCCGCCCCTCGCCTCGACATGATCGTCTCGCAGCTGACCGTGGTCGTCGGCGGCGCCTGCCTCCCCCACGTCACCATGCGCATGTACACCGCCGACAGCGCCCGCCAGGTGCGCCGTTCGATGTCCTGGGCGGTGTCGTCGGTGGTGCTGTTCGTGCTCGTCATCACGGTCGTCGGATTCGGCGCCACCGCGCTGATCGGGCGCGCGGTCATCGCGGAGGCGGACCCGCAGGGCAACACGGCCTATCTGCTGGCCTCACGGGCGGCCTTCGGCGCGGAGGTCTCCACGGCCGAGACGCTGCTCTTCACGACGGTCACCACCGCCATCTTCCTCACCCTGCTGGCATCGGTCGCCGGCATGATCCTCGCCTGCGCCAACTCCCTCGCCCACGACGTCTTCGCGGCCCGCGCGCGGGAGACGACGTCGGCACGCCGCGAGATGACCCTGGCGCGCGTCTCGGCGCTGGCCGTGGGCATCCCGGCCATCCTGCTGGCCACCCTCGTCCAGCACCGCAGCCTCCAGCCCCTGGTGACGCTGTCGTTCTGCCTGGGCGCCTCCGCGATCGCCCCGGCCCTCGTCTACGGGCTCTTCTGGCGCCGCTACACCCGGACAGGGCTGCTGTGCACCCTCATCGGCGGCAGCCTGGTCGTCCTGCTGCTGATGCCGGGCACGAACCTCGTCTCGGGCTCGCCCGTGTCGGCGTTCCCGGAACACGACTTCAACTGGTTCCCGTTCACCACGACCGGCCTCGTCTCCATCCCGGCCGGCTTCGCCCTCGGCTGGCTGGGCACGGTGATCTCCGGACCCCGCCGGTCGGAGGAGCAACGACGGCAGTACGAGGCCGTGGAAGGGTGGATTCTGGCGGGGGCGGTGCGGAGGGGGGAGTAGAAGGGGCTGCCAAAGGGCCGGCGCGGCGCCAGGTGACGCAGGGCCGGTCGCGGAGATGTCACAGGGCCGGTCGCGGAGATGCCAGAGGGCCGGGTCCCGGACGTGTCACAGGGCCGGTCGCGGAGATGCCAGAGGGCCGGGTCCCGGACGTGTCACAGGGCCGGGTCCCGGAGATGTCACAGGGTCGGTCGCTGTCTCGTCCCAGGGGATGCAGAGCATCTTCGATCTGGGAGTGGATGATGAACCTCACGCTGTGGATCGCCGCCGGACTACTCGCCGCGGTGGCGCTGACCGGGGGTATCGCCAAGACCTTCGTCCCGAAGGACACCCTGGCCGCGCACAGCGGCGGTGGCTGGACCGCCGACCGGAGCGTCGGCTTCGTCAAGACGCTCGGCGTCGTCGAACTCCTCGCCGCGGTCGGTCTGATCCTGCCCGCGGTCGTCGGCGTCGCCCCGGTGCTGGTGCCGGTGACCGCCGTTTGCTGGACCCTGCTGATGATCGGCGCGATGATCACTCACGGTCGGCGCGGCGAGACCGGCTTCGTACCGCTGAACCTGGTCTACCTCCTGCTGGCCGTGGTCGTCGCGTGGGGCCGCTTCGGTCCCGGGGCCTTCACAGGCTGACCGGCGACGCCAGACGGGCCCCGGCCGACGGGGCCCGCGCCGGATGCGAAGGGGGAAGCCGACGGATGGGCAGGACCGAGGAGTTCGAGGAGCTGCGGCCCCTGCTGTTCTCCCTCGCCTACCGCCTGCTGGGCAGCGTGGGCGAGGCCGAGGACGCGGTCCAGGAGACCTGGCTGCGTTACGCGGCCTCCCCGACCGAGCCACGGTCGGTCAAAGCCTTCCTCTCCACCACGGTGACCCGCATCGCGATCGACGTCCTGCGCTCGGCCCGCGTACGGCGGGAGGCGTACATCGGTCCGTGGTTCCCGGAGCCGCTGCTCGACGACCCCTACCAGGACCCGGAACGGTCGGCGGAACTGGCCGACTCGGTGTCGATGGCGGCCCTGTTGCTCCTCGAACGCCTCTCGCCGCTGGAACGCGCCGTCTTCGTGCTGCGCGAGGTCTTCGACTTCGGCTTCCCCGAGGTCGCCTCGGCCGTGGGCCGCTCGGAGTCGGCGTGCCGTCAGCTCGCGGTACGGGCGCGACGTCACATGGCCGAGGGCCGGCCCCGCTTCTCCCCCGACCGCGAGGAGCGTGCGCAACTCGCCTCACGCTTCTTCGACGCCTTCCGGGAAGGCGATGTCACCGCCCTGCGGGACCTGCTCGCCACCGACGTGGCGGTGGTCGGCGACGGCGGCGGCAAGGCGCCGCAGCTGGCCAACGCCGTCGTCGGCACCGACCACGTCACCCGGATGCTCACCTCGCTCCTCGCCCTGCACGCGCGCGTGGACGTGACGATGGAACCCCGGGAGCTGAACGGCCAGCCCGGCGCCCTCTTCCGTGACCGGGACGGCAAGGTGCTCCACACCTGGACGCTGGACGTCCTCGACGGCCGCATCCAGACGATCCGCAGCGTCATCAACCCCGACAAGCTCACCCACCTGGGCCCGGTGGCGGACGCCTGGGCCATCGCCCGCGAGGTGCAGCAGGGGCGGGGGCGCGGGCTGGGGCGCGGGCTGGGGCCAGTGGGTGACTGAGAGCGGGGCAGCCGCGGGTGCCAGGGGCCGACAACGCGACGGGGCGACGGCGTTACGGGGTGACGGCGTTACGGGGTGACGGCGTTACGGGGTGACGGCATGACGGGGTGACGGCATGACGGGGTGACGGGGTGACGGCATGACACGGCTACTCCGCCGGCGCTCGTCCCGTCAGCGTCGTCAGGCTGTTGCGTACGAGGTCCATGTGGGCGCGTACGTCGTCCCAGCGCTCCCCGTGCTCGCGCAGCACCCGCTCCGTCTCGCGCGCGATGCGGTCCTCCCGCAGCCGCGCCTCGGCGAGGATCTCGGCGGCCCGCGCCCTGGCCTCCTCCTGGCGGCGGCGCGCGGACGCCTCCGCGTCGGCGAACGCCTGCTTCGCCTCGGACAGCGCCGCCTCCGCGCGGGCGACCTGCTCGGCGTGCAGGGCGTCCAGGGCCGAGGCGCGCTCCCTCTCCGCGCGTTCGGCCTCGGCCCAGCGCTCGGCGTGTTCCCTGGCCTGCTCGGCGAGCATGCCCGTGGTGCGCTGCCGTACATCGCGCAACGCCGCGAGCGCCTCCGCGCGCCCCTCTTTCACTTCGCGCCGGGCAGCGATGCGGATCTCGTCGGCTTCGGCGCGCGCCGCGAGGAGGCGCTGGCGGGCGCGTTCGTCCGCCTCAGCGCGCACGGCGTCGGCGTGCGCCTGTGCCGCGTCGTGCACGCTGTTCGCGCGCTCCTGCGCCGCCTTCGCAAGGCGCTGCGCCTCCTGCTGCGCGCCGTCGCGCACGGCCGCCGCCTCCTCCCGGCCGAGCTGGAAGATCAGGCGCGCACGCTCCCCGAGCGTCTCGTACGACTGCGGCGCGAGCCGCGCGACCGTCTCGCGCAGCGCCTCCAGCTCCGCCTCCATCTCCTTGGCGAGCACGGTGAGACGGGCGGCACGCTCCCAGGAGGCGTCGCGGTCCTGCGAGAGCGCGGAGGCGTACGCGTCGACCTGTTCGGGACGGTAGCCGCGCCCCCGTACGACCACGAAGCCGTGGGACGAGACAGGTGTGCCGCTCATCCTGGAACCCCTCTCCATCAAAAGGACGCAAAATGATGATTTCGCGCACATCTTGATGTATCAGGCAGAACAGTGCATAACGCGACACTCCGCACAGAGGTCACGGCCGTCCCCCGGTAGGCGGGGGTACGGCCGTGTCCCGTACCGGTGACCGCGGGCTCAGCCCCAAGTGGTGCCGGCTGGCTCCTTGATGGTGGTGTTGATGCGGTTGAACAGGTTCGTCAGCGAGATGACGAGGATCAGCCCGGACAGCTCCTTCTCGTCGAAGTGGTCGGCCACCTCGTCCCACAGCTCGTCCGGAACCGACTCGTGCGAACGGTCCGCGAGCCGCGTCATCACCTCGGTCAGCTGCAGCGCGGCCCGCTCGGCGTCGCTGTAGCAGGGCGCCTCACGCCACGCGACGACGCTCGCGATCCGCTCCTCGCTCGCCCCCGCCTTCCGCATGTTGTGCACGTGCCCGTGCACACACGCCCCGCACCCGTTGATCTGACTCGCCCTCAACCCCACGATCTCCGCCAGCTCCTGCGGCAGCCCGCTCTCATTGACCGCCTGGAAGATCGTGCCGATGCCCTTCAGCGCGCCGGGGAGCACGTACGCGGGGTTCGTCATCCGAGCCTTCATGGTCCTGCCTCCTGAAACACGTGGTGAATGGCTCCGAGTCGCTGTGAGCCGCTTTCACTGCACTGACGGAGCGCGGAGGGAGGGTGTGACAGGCCCGCGGAAGTTTTTTCGGCACAGCATCGGGACGGCGTTCGAGACGGCATCCGGGACGACAGAAGGCGGGCTCGATCACCATGACCGGACCCGCCTCCTGCGACCGACTCCTACAGCAGCCCGTCCCACATCTGCTCGAGCAGCACCGACCACCAGCTCTCCGGCGAACCCAGCGCCGCCGGGTCCAGCGAGGCCAGCTGCGCCTGGAAGTCGACGGTCCAGCGGCCCGCCTGCTCCTGGTTCAGCCCGAACCTGAGCCGCCACATCCGGCCCAGCAGCGCCAGACACCGCTGGAACTCGGGCAGCCCCGTGTTCACGAACTGCGGCGGCACCGGCGCCCCACCGGGCCCCGCCTCCACCGGCACGGCCACGATGTTCGCCGTCCCGTACTGCACACAGATCGCCCGGCCGAAGTCACTGCCCATCACCAGGTACGACCCCGCGTCCGCGGCCGGCTGCACCCCGCGCTCCTGCGCCAGCTCCGCCAGCGTCGGCACCGGCCGCCCCGGCTGGGCCTGCGCCCAGAAGAACGGGCCCATGTCCATCGGCAGCCCCGCCGCGACCAGGGAGTGCGCCACCACCGGCGGCACCCCCTGCCGGGACACCGCGGCCTGCTCGAACCGGAAGACCCCCGGCCCGAACGCGCCCGCCAGCTCCTGCGCCACACCCTCCGGCGGAAGCGGCGGCGCCGCCTGCACCGGCGGAAGCGGGGCGCGCACCGGTCCCGGCCGCGCCGGCCCGTCCGCCACCTGGTGCAACTCGCCCTGGTGCGCCAGCAACTGCTGCATCCCCTGCTGCCGGCTCGCGTGATCCGTGCCGTACGGCGCGATGCTCGCGAGCCGCGCCTGCGGCCACTGCTCCCGGATCATCCGCGCACAGTACGCGCCCGGCAGCTCACACGACTCCAACTCCGTGTGCAGCTCCAGCACCTGGTCCGGCGGGATGTTCATCGCCCGCAGCTCGTGGAAGATCTGCCACTCCGGGTGCGGCGTGCCCGGCGCCGAACGCCGGATCAGCTGCTGCTCCGACCCGTCCTGCGCGCGATAGCGCAGCACGGCCTGGTAGCCCGGGCCGACAGTCGGCTGCCCCTGCTGCGGGTATCCGTACGCCGGAGCCTGACCGGGACCGGGCTGCCCCGGGGGCGGTACGGCGCCGGGCGGCATCGGCTGCGGGGCGCCCGGCGCCATGCCAGGTGCGCCGGGCATGCCGGGTGCGCCGGGCATGGCGGGTGCGCCCGGGGCGGGCGGCGGCGGAGGCGCGCCGGGGCCGCCCACCGGAGGCGCGGCCAGCATGGTCTCGGCGTGGTGAACAGCACCACGCGCGCCCCCGGCAGAGCCCTGCGCGCCGGGCGCGCCAGGCACACCCGGGGCGCCCGGGGGCTGGGGTGCGCCAGGAGCGCCCGGGACGCCAGGGGGGTGCGGGACTCCGGGGCCGCCAGGCGCACCAGGGGCTCCGGGTGCGCCAGGAACTCCCGGAGCGCCCGGCGCGTGAGGTGCACCCGGGGCGCTCGGGGGAGTCTGCGCGCCAGGCACACCGGGCACGCCAGGGGCGCCCGGCGGCTGCGGCGCGCCCCCACCCGGGCCCATACGCCCCGGGTCGGCCAGCATCGTGGCGGCATGGTGCATGCCGCCGGGCGGCGTACCGCCGGGCGGGTTCGGCGCACCGGGCGGCTGGGGGGCGCCCGGCGGAGTCGGTGCGCCGGGCGCCGCAGGCGCACCCTCAGGCCCCTCGGGCCCGAGCGCGGACACGAGCTGCGTCGGCACATACCCACCGGCCGGCCCACCCGGCCCACCCGGCGTACCAGGCGCACCCGGCGCGGGCGGAGGAGTACCGCCCGGCTGCGCACCCGGCACCCCCGGGACACCCGGAGGAGGCGGCGGCGTCGCACCCCCACGCGCACGGCGCGGCGGAGGCGCAGCCTTGCTGGTCGCGGCGTCGGCGATGTCCCCGGCGTTCGGCGCGAGAGGCCGCTCGGGCGCCCCCGGACCACCAGGCCCGCCGGCGCCCACGGGAGGCTGAGGCGCCCCGGGCGCACCCCCCGGCCCCTGCGGATAGCCATAAGAAGGAGCACCCGGAACAGGCGGCGGCGTACTGCCCTGCGGCGCACCCGGCACGGGCCCCGGCGCAGTCGCAGGCGCGGGCGGAGCGCCCGGAGGGGGAGTACCCGGCACTCCCGCACCACCCGCACCCCCGGCATCCTGCGGATACCCGTAAGCGGACCCACCCGGCACACCCGGCGCACCCGGCACACCCGGAGCGGGCGGAGGAGTACTACCCGGCTGCGCACCCGGCGCACCTGGCGCACCTGGCGCACCTGGCGCACCCGGAACCCCAGACACCGGCGCACCCGCAGACACACCCCGCGCATTCGGATCGTCGAGCGCCGGTGCGACAGCCGTCCGCGGAAGCTGGCTGCCACCCGACATGAGCGCGGTCTTGGCGTCCGGCGGGATCGCAGGCGGCGGAGTGTCGTCGTCGGTCCCGCTCAGCGGCGGCGCGAACACCGTCGCGGGCAACGGCACCGAACGGTCGTCGCCCGCATCGGCGTTGGTGTCGGTCCCGGCCCACGGAGTCGCCCCGGCAGGCACCCCAGGCACACTCGACGCACCCGGCGCACTCGACACAGCGGGCGCCCCCGGCGCACTCCCCGCCGAAGCCACGCCCGGCACCCCCGGCGCACTCCCCGCCGAAGCCACGCCCGGCACCCCCGCCCCGTTCCCCGACCCGACCGGTACCCCGGCCTGCGTCTCAGGCAACGCCGCGGAACCAGAACCAAAGCCGACCCCCGGCCCGGAACCCGCCCCAGACCCAGAACCCGCCCCGCTACCGACCCCGACACCAGCACCGGCACCAGCACCAGCACCAGCACCAGCACCAGCACCAGCCGCCCCACCCCCGGTCCCAGCCCCCCGCCGGTCCGGAATCCCCAACTGATCCGCCGCCTCCTGCAACCACTCCGGCGGCGTCAAAAGGAACGACGTCTGGTTGAGATCCACCCGAGCCGCAGGCGCCGACGCCGCAGCGGCAGCCGCGTCGTCCGCAGCCCGCCCGTACTCCTCCTCGTACCGGCGAATCACCTCACCCACCGGCAGCGCGGGCCACAACGTGGCCTCCCCGCTGTCCCGGGCCAGCACCAGCCGCTGGGAGCCGCCGTCCGAACGCGGCCCGTCCGCACGGTCCTCCGCCCACACCACGAACCCGAGCTCGAACTCCCGCACCCGCACCTCACGGTGCTGGTACGCGGGAACGTCCCCGTTGATCCACTCTTCCGCGCGCTCCTGCGCCTGCGCGAACGTCACCATCGGTCAGCTCACTCCCCAGCCCCGGCAACAGCCCCAGCACCGGCCCCGGCTCCAGCCACCGGCACGGACCGTGCGAAACCGCCGTCCACCATCAGGTTCGCCACCGTCTCCAACTCCGGCGGAGAACCCGCCAGCCGGGACAGGAACACATCGAAGTCATCGCCGCACGGCAGCAACAGCCGCTCCACCCGCTCCGCGGGCGCCAGCGAAGGATCGACGTCACGCGCGTCGTCGTACGCGCAGAACCAGACCGAACCGATCCCCGCGCCCTTCACCTTCACGGCCAGCAACCCGCCCTGCACGAACCCGACACCCAGGTAGTCCTTGGTCAGATGGTCGCGCAGGCACTTGTTCACGTACACGAGATCATTGACGGCCGCCTCGTCCCGCACCGTGAAGAACGGCTGGTCCACCAGCAGCCCCAGCTCCGGGTCCAGAGCCGTCCCCACCGGCGCACAGCCACCCGCCGCCTTCAAGAAGGAGCGATACGCGCCCGGCAGCCGGTACCCGAGGTCCTCCTCGACCCCCAGCACCTGCGACTCCGACACCGCCACACCCGACTTCGGCAACCCGAAGTGCGCCGGCCGCGTCTCCTGCAACGGCCGCGTCCCCCGCTTCCCGTGGTCCACCACCGCCGTCGCGATCCCGCCGTGATGCCGCAGCAACGCCTTCACCTCGACCGGCACCAGCTCGAGCCGCCGCGCATTCGCCACGTGATGCCACGTCCAGCCGTGCGGCGTCGCCACCGCGGGAATCGTGTCCCACAGCTCATGGCCCGTCGCCGCCAACGCCGCGTTCGCCGACACGTAGTCCGTCAGCCGCAGCTCGTCGACACCGAAACCTTCCGGCGGATCGGCGATCTCCGCAGCCGCACGCGCATACGCCGAGAAGTCCGGGTAGCCGTGCTCGTCCACCCGCACCCCCCTCGGGTGACGGGCAGCCCGGACCGGATCCGGGAAATGCACGACCTGCCCGGCATAGGCCGCGTTCGGCGGCGCGGCTTGCTGCCCGAGCCGACCTGTCGTCATGGCGGTTGCCCCCTGCGGCACTCTGTACGGCCCGCGGCGACCGGCCCCGGTCCGGTCCACCCGGCCCCGACCCGCCACCCCAGCCCGTATTCGACTTCTCCGACGTTCTCCAGCGCGTTGACCGCATACATGCGGGTGCCGACAGCCTATGCGGTACGACGACACCGGTCACCGGGCACCGGTCACCACCCCTCCGCTTCCGTGACCAGCCGTCACCCCGCCGTGACAGCCCGCCCAAACCCGGGCGTGTCGCACCGCCCCAGCTTCCGCACCAGCCACGGCATTTGGCAGTCTGTGTGATCCGGGGGGATGCTCGGAGGGGATGATGATCATGAATACGGCGCAGACGGGACCTCACCCAGGACCGCGACCAGCCACGACCGGCGACCCGCGGACCGGCCTGTCCGGCGACCCACGCATCAGCTGGAGCGCCGAAGCCGGCCACGCCCCCACCCTGCGCCACCGCCGCGACGGCATACTCCCCACCGTCGCCGCCGCCCTCTCCGTCCGCGGCGCCACCCTCACCGGCACCGCCGCCCGCGGCGACCAGGTCCCACCCCTGCACCCACTCGTCCAGGACTTCCTCGACACCCTCACATCCAGCCAGCGCGACCGCTTCACCGGCCGCTGCGCCGAGACGATCCTCATCTCCCGCCACCTCGCCGCCGCCGACGCCGCCCGCACCAAACGCGCCGCCCGCAAACCCATGACCAACGGCGAGGCCCGCAAAGCCCTCAAGCAGGCCAAACTCACCGCCCGCCGCATCCGCGAGGACGGCGACCCCCTCCACGGCAGCTTCGCCGCCCCCTGCCGCGCCTGCACCGCCCTCAGCGCCCACTTCGGCGTACGCATCGTCGACCCGACGGCGGACCACTGACCCCCACCCGGCACCACAGCACGACCACCATGACCTCGACGATCGAAGGGCAGATGCACCCCGACCGCACCAACACCACGCGCTTCCCCGTACCCGTCGACGCCGCCCTGCGCGCCGCCGGCTGGCAACCCGGACGCTGGGACATCAAACAGGCCGAGATATGGGCCGACGCCCTGCGCGACCACACCTCACCCGCAGGCCACCGCCACACCGTCTTCCCCGCCGCGGTCGAAGCCTGGGCCGAATTCGGCGGCCTCCACATCACCCCCACCGGCCCCGGTCGCCAGGTCGCCCCCGCCCACCTCCACCTCGACCCCCTGCACGGCCTCCACATGGCCCGCACCCTCGCCGACCTCGGCCGCGCCCTCGACACCGACGTCTGCCCCCTCGGCACCGAGACCGAGACCGCCGCCCTCCTCGCCATCGACAGCGAAGGCCGCGTCTACGCCCTCGACCACACCGGCGACTGGTACCTCGGCCCCGACATCGACCACGCCCTCGCCGCCCTGGTCGCAGGCATAGAACCGGTACGCCTCACGGCAGGCTGAACCACCCCGGGCAAGCACCGCGCCGCTACGACGCCGGAATCACCGCCGACACCCGGAAACCCCCCGCGTCCGTCGGCCCGGACACGAACACCCCGCCCAGCGCGGCGACCCGCTCCTTCATCCCCACCAGCCCGTTCCCCCCGGACGGCAACCGCGCCGACGACGCCACCGACACCTCCGGCGGCGGCTCGTTCTCCACCTGCATCGCGATCTCCGACCCCCGATGCGCGAGCCGTACGTGCGTCTTCGCCCCCGCCGCATGCTTGTGGACGTTGGTCAACGCCTCCTGCACCACCCGGTACGCGGTCTGCTCGATCTCCCCCGCATACGACCGCACGTCCCCCTCCACGGACAGGTCCACGACCATGCCCGCAGCCGCCGACTGCCCGATCAGCTCCTCCAACTCCGACAGACAAGGCCCGTCGGACTCCTCCACGGCCCGCGAAGCGGCAGCGGCAGCGGCGACCCCCACCGCGGCCAACGGCACGCCGGCCTGCCGCACCCCGCTGCCGCCGTCCCCACTCCGCAGCACCCCGAGCATCTCCCGCAACTCGGTCAGCGCCTGCCGCCCCATGTCCCCCACGAGCGCGGCGTTCTTCACGGCCTTCTCAGGGTCCTTCCGCGCAACCGCCTGCAACGCGGCGGCATGCACGACCATCAGACTCACCCGATGCGCGACGACGTCATGCATCTCCCGGGCGATCCGCGTCCGCTCCTCATTGCGCGCCCACTCGGCCCGCTCCTCCGCCCGCTCGGCGAGCAGCTGAAGCTCCCGCTCCAGGCTGTCGGCCCGCTCCCGCAAGCTCTCCATGAGCCGTCGCCGGGCCCCGACGTACAACCCGAGCAGCAGGGGCGGCGCGGTCAGTCCGATGGAAATCGCGATCGCCGCGAACGGAACGGACCAGCTCCCGAGATCGCTCTCCCCCGTCTCCATGCTCTGCCGCACCCGCACGAACATCACGATCAGCATGCCGACGAACGACATCCCGGCGAGCGACCCGATGATCCGCCGGGGCAGCTCGGAGGCGGCGAGGGTGTACAGCCCGACGATGCCCATGAGGTAGCCCATCTGGGCAGGCGTGATGGCGATCGACACCAGCACCACGGCGATGGGCCACTTCCGCCGCACGAGCAGCGCGGCTCCGGCGAGCACCCCGAAGACGACCCCCGCCGCCACCGGGATCCCGGCGTCCCCGGCGAAGTCGACGCCCTCGACCGCGCACTCCAGCACGGAGCCGAACGCGAGGCCGATGTCCAGCAGTGCGGTACGCCACCTGGCCCACCACCACGGCCCCGTCCGGGCCGCGGCGTGGTCTTCCCCCGTCGTGGTCATGCCTCCAGCCTACGGGCGGTCGGCGCGGCTTTTCCGGTGAGTTTCCGGTACTGGCCTACACCACAGGCCGTGACCGGCCAGAAGCGAAACCGCCCGTTTTCCCTCGAACTGCTGAACCAGCCCCTGTTCGACCCCGGAAGCGGAGATTCCGCCTGACGGTATGCCTATGGCAAGTTCACATGGCAAATACGCCGACTTCGAGGGGCTGCGGGGGCGGGCGGTGGCGTTACGGAGGCGGGGCTACAGCCTTCGGCAGATCCGCGACGAGCTTCAGGTCCACAACAAGGAGACCCTCCAACGCCTCGTAGAGGGCGAGCCGCCTCCGGAGTGGACGAAGCGACCGCGAGCGAGGGACGACCTCCGCGAGAGGGCGCGGGAGCTACGCAGCCAGGGGTGGACGTACAACCAGATCCAGGCCGAGCTGGGCTGCTCGAAGAGCTCGGTGTCGCTGTGGGTACGAGACCTGCCGACTCCAGAGCCCAAGTGCACGCCGGAGGAGCAGCGGGCGCGCATGAATGCGGGGCTTGCGCGACTGCGAGCCGCTCGGGACGAGGAACGGCAGGCAACCAAGGCGGCGGCAGCGGAAGCCGTGGGCGAGCTGTCAGACCGCGACCTGTTCATCATCGGCGTGGCCTTGTACTGGGCCGAGGGGACCAAGGACAAGCCTCACGCGCGCCGGGAGACGGTGGAGTTCGTCAACAGCGACCCCGGCATGATCGCCGTCTTCCTGGCCTGGCTCGACCTGCTCGAAGTGGGGCGAGAACGACTGAACTGCCGCGTGATGATCCACGAATCCGCAGATGTCGAAGTCGCCGAGCATTACTGGGCCGACATCGTTGGCATCGACGCGACAGCGTTCGGCAAGACAATCCGCAAGAAGCACAACCCAACGACCGTACGCAAGAACACAGGAGACGCGTACCGAGGCTGCCTCGGGATCAAAGTGCGACAGGGAGCCGATCTGTACCGTCGCATCGAGGGCGCCTGGTACGGCATAGTAGGAGCTGTCCGTCCGGACGATCTATCGAACCGGACATAAGGGCGATCCCGGGTCGTCTAAGGGCAGGACAGCGTCTTTTGGTGTCGCTTATGGGGGTTCGAGTCCTCCCCCGGGAGCCCAACCCGATGTGGGCCCTGACAGCACAGTCAGGGCCCACACTCATGTCCCCCAAGAAACGCCCCGGTATCCTGCGGATGTCACCCCACCCTCTCCACAGCCGAAGGGCATCCCGTGAGCGCCAACCGCCCGGCAGCCGTCGTCGTTCTCGCAGCGGGTGAGGGCACCCGTATGAAGTCGGCCACACCCAAGGTTCTCCATGAACTCTGCGGCCGCAGCCTCGTCGGCCATGTGCTGGCCGCAGCCCGTGAGTTGGACCCCGAGAATCTGGTCGTCGTCGTCGGGCACGCGCGCGAGAAGGTCGCCGCGCATCTCAACGACATCGACCCCGACGTACGGACCGCCGTGCAGGCGGAGCAGAACGGCACCGGGCACGCCGTACGGATGGCGCTCGAAGAGCTGGGCGGGGTCGTCGACGGGACTGTTGTCGTCGTCTGCGGGGACACCCCCCTCCTCACCGGGGAGACGCTCCTCGCGCTCGCGCACACGCACTCCGCCGACGGCAACGCCGTCACCGTTCTCACCGCCGAGGTCCCGGACGCCACCGGGTACGGGCGGATCGTGCGCGACGGTGCCTCGGGTGCCGTGACCGCGATCGTGGAGCACAAGGACGCCTCCGACTCCCAGCGGGCGATCCGTGAGATCAACTCCGGAGTCTTCGCCTTCGACGGGCAGTTGCTCGCGGACGCCCTCGGCAAGGTCCGCACCGACAACAGCCAGGGCGAGGAGTACCTCACCGACGTGCTCGGGATTCTGCGCGAGGCCGGTCACCGCGTGGGGGCCTCCGTCGCCGCCGACCACCGTGAGATCGCCGGCATCAACAACCGCGTCCAGCTCAGCGAGGCGCGCCGGATTCTCAACGACCGGCTGCTCACCGGGGCCATGCTCTCCGGGGTCACCGTCATCGACCCGGCGACGACCTGGGTCGACGTCACCGTCACCTTCGGTCAGGACGCGGTCGTCCACCCGAACACGCTGCTGCACGGCACCACCCACGTCGGCGGCAACGCCGAGGTCGGTCCCAACAGCCGGCTGAAGGACACCCACGTCGGTGCGGGCGCCCGCGTCGACAACACCGTCTCCGACGGTGCGCACATCGGTCCGGACGCGACCGTGGGGCCGTACGCCTATCTGCGGCCCGGTACCCGGCTCGGGGCGAAGGGCAAGATCGGTACGTACGTGGAGACCAAGAACGCTTCCATCGGCGAAGGCACCAAGGTGCCGCATCTGTCCTACGTCGGTGACGCGACGATCGGTGAGTACACCAACATCGGTGCCGCGAGCGTGTTCGTGAACTACGACGGGCAGGACAAGCATCACACCACCGTCGGGTCGCACTGCCGGACGGGTTCGGACAACATGTTTGTGGCGCCTGTCACGGTCGGGGACGGCGCGTACACCGCCGCAGGGTCGGTGATCACGAAGGATGTGCCGCCCGGCTCGCTGGCCGTGGCCCGTGGCCAGCAGCGGAATATCGAGGGTTGGGTGGCTCGTAAGCGTCCGGGAAGCGCGGCGGCGAAGGCGGCCGAGGCGGCGTCCCGGGAGCCGGGTAGCGACGGCTGACCGGAAACAGGTGCGTCAAACACGGCGTACCGTGATAAGTGCACACCCGCACCCCACCAGCTGAGACGGCCCCGTCGCGCCCAGCGGCGAGGTCTCTCGACACCCAGCTGAGACACCTCTGAGGAGACAGTGCTGTGACCGGGATCAAGACGACCGGCGAGAAGAAGATGATGTTCTTCTCCGGCCGCGCCCACCCCGAGCTTGCCGAGGAGGTCGCCCAGCAGCTGGGTGTCGGGGTCGTCCCGACGAAGGCCTTCGACTTCGCCAATGGCGAGATCTACGTTCGTTACCAGGAGTCGGCGCGTGGTGCGGACTGCTTCCTGATCCAGAGCCACACGGCTCCGATCAACAAGTGGATCATGGAGCAGCTGATCATGATCGATGCCCTGAAGAGGGCTTCGGCGCGCTCCATCACCGTGATCGTGCCGTTCTACGGTTATGCGCGTCAGGACAAGAAGCACCGCGGGCGTGAGCCGATCTCGGCTCGTCTGATCGCGGATCTGATGAAGACCGCGGGTGCGGACCGCATCCTCACCGTTGATCTGCACACGGACCAGATCCAGGGTTTCTTCGACGGCCCGGTCGACCACCTCTTCGCGCTGCCGCTTCTCGCGGATTACGTGGGGGCGAAGGTCGACAAGGACAAGCTGACGGTCGTCTCTCCTGACGCCGGGCGCGTCCGCGTGGCCGACCGCTGGTGCGACCGTCTCGGTGCTCCGCTGGCGATCGTGCACAAGCGGCGTGACAAGGACGTGGCGAACCAGGTGACGGTTCACGAGGTCGTGGGTGAGGTCAAGGGCCGGGTCTGTGTCCTGGTCGACGACATGATCGACACCGGTGGCACCATCTGCGCCGCGGCCGACGCGCTGTTCGCGCACGGTGCCGAGGACGTCATCGTCACGGCCACGCACGGTGTGCTGTCGGGTCCGGCCGCTGACCGGCTGAAGAACTCCCGGGTGAGCGAGTTCGTGTTCACGAACACGCTGCCGACGCCGGGTGAGCTGGGTCGGGACCTGGACAAGCTGACGGTGCTGTCGATCGCGCCGACGATCGCGAGTGCGGTGCGTGAGGTGTTCGAGGACGGGTCGGTGACCAGTCTCTTCGACGAGCAGTAGGCGTCCCCGGAGCGGGGCAAACGCTTCTGCATGATCGATTTTTCTGCGGCCTCCCGCGCCGAGTAGACTGCTCCAGTTGCTCGGCGAGGGAGGCCGTCCCCATTGCGGGAATCGGCGCTCCGTTATCGACGCGCTCTTCGTAGCAGGCCGTTCGTGGCCGGGTGACCTTGTCCGTTTCTCACCCGTACGAGGAGTGATCCGCATGTCCGAGGTAAAGATCTCCGCCGAGACCCGCAGCGAGTTCGGCAAGGGTGCCGCCCGTCGCATCCGTCGTGACAACAAGGTTCCCGGTGTGCTGTACGGCCACGGTTCCGACCCGCTGCACCTGACGCTGCCGGGCCACGACCTGCTGCTGGCGCTGCGTACGCCGAACGTCCTGATCGCCCTGGACATCGACGGCAAGACCAACGAGCTGGCGATCCCGAAGGCCGTCCAGCGTGACGCGATCAAGGGCTTCCTTGAGCACGTCGACCTGCTGCTGGTCAAGCGTGGCGAGAAGGTCACGGTCGAGATCCCGGTCCACGCCGAGGGCGAGCTGGCCGCCGGTGGCAACCTGCTGGAGCACGTCCTGAACGCGCTGCCGGTCGAGGCCGAGGCCACCCACATCCCCGAGTCCGTCACGGTCTCCGTCGAGGGCCTGGAGGCCGGTGCCTCCGTCCTCGCCAAGGACATCAAGCTGCCGGCCGGCACCACGCTGGCCGTCGAGGAGGACGCCGTCGTTCTCCAGGTCCTGGCCGCGCAGGCCGAGGAGGCCGCCGAGGGCGAGGCCGAGGGCGACGAGGCCACCGAGGCCTGAGCCTGAAGCTCTGCAAGAATTTGCCGGCCGCTGCTTCCGTACGGGAGCGGCGGCCGGCGCATATCGAGGAGACATGGACGTGACGACCCCCGCCAACGCCCCTTGGCTGATCGTGGGCCTCGGCAATCCCGGGCCGGAGTACGCGGCCAACCGGCACAACGTCGGTTTCATGGTGGCCGATCTGCTGGCCGAGCGGATCGGGGGGAGGTTCAAGCGGGCCGGGAAGGCGCAGGCGCAGGTCGTGGAGGGGCGGATCGGGCCGCCGGGGCCGTTGAACCGGCGGGTGATCCTGGCCAAGCCGATGTCGTACATGAATCTGTCGGGCGGGCCGGTGAACGCGCTCAAGGACTTCTACAAGGTGCCGGTCGCGAACATCGTGGCGGTCCATGACGAGCTGGACATCGACTACGGCGTCCTGCGCCTGAAGCTGGGCGGCGGGGACAACGGGCACAACGGGCTGAAGTCGATGACGAAGGCGTTCGGTGCGGAGTACCACCGGGTGCGGTTCGGGATCGGGCGGCCTCCTGGCCGGATGCAGGTCGCGGACTTCGTGCTGAAGGATTTCTCCTCGGCCGAGCGCAAGGAGCTCGACTACTTCGTGGACCGGGCGGCGGACGCGGTGGAGTGTCTTGTCGTCGAGGGGCTGGAGCGGGCGCAAAGCACGTACAACTCCTGACTTGTCCCCCAGGCGAGTTGACGGGCTGTTCAGGCATGGCCAATGATCCCGGCCATGCCCGCCACAGCCGCCGTCACCTCCGCCCGCCAGGCCTCGGTCGCCGCCCTCCGGTTCGGCCGGCTGGCGGCGATGGGGACGGTGGCGGCGCTGATCCTGATCGCCGGGGTGTGGGCGTCGTGGGGCACCGCGCAGCATGTGATGCTGACGAAGGGCCGGGAGCGCGGCACGATCGAGGTGACGCGGTGCGGGGACGACACGTGCACCGGGCCGTACACGCCGATCTCCGAGGGGTCCAAGGCGCGCGCGGAGGTCGTCATCGAGAAGACCGTGGCGGTGCGCAGGGGGGAGACGTACACGGTCGTCGTGAAGCCCAGCAGTGACGATGTCGTACGGTCCGGGCCGGCGGGCGTCCTCTACGCCTGGGTTCCGCTCGGCGGTGCGCTGTTGCTGGCGTCGGTCGTGGTGGCGGGCGGGCTGGGGCGTACGCGGGGCGCGTGGGTGATGGCGGGGGCGGGCGTCGCGCTGCTCACTGCGGCTTTCGTGACGGTCTGACAGCTTTCGCGGCTCTCTCTTTCTGTGGCGCGTGTGAGTGTTGTCTGTTCGTGATTGACCTGAGGTCAGTCGAGGCTGGATGCTGAGCCGCCCCCTCCACATCTTCCCTGTCACATCTCGAAGATGGATGCCCCATGCGTACCCTCACCCGCGCCGGCGCCCTGTCCGCCGTCGCCGTGGCCGCCCTGTTCGCGGCCCCTTCCGCCCACGCCACCGCTCCGGGCGACAACGGCACCGTGAAGATCCATGACGCCACCACCGGCGAGGAGCTGCGGCGCAACGAACCGCACGTCTGCACGTTCTATCTGGACGCGTTCGGTTTCGACGGTGTCCAGGAGGTGGACTGGCACATCGAGGCGTGGGCCCCGACGGCCGACGTCAAGGGCGAGACGGTGAAGTCCGGCGAGATCACCCTCGATGCCGAGGGTCACGGCCGTACGGATGACCTGTCGCTGCCCGACGGGCACTACAAGCTGTTCTGGAACTTCGAGGGCGAGAAGGGGGCCGCCAAGCACAAGGTCTTCTGGACCGACTGCGAGGGCTCCGACGACGGCAAGCCCAGTGAGACGCCGTCCGCGTCCGCGTCGCCCTCGGCCTCTCCGTCCGCTTCGCCGTCCGAGTCGGCGCCCGCCGGTAGCGGGTCCGGGGAGCCGTCGGCGTCCTCATCGCCGTCCGCTCAGGGCGGCGGCAGCGGCGGCAGCGAGGGCGGTGACCTCGCCGAGACCGGCAACGGCGCCCCGGTGGGCCTGCTGAGCGCCGCGGCCGCCGCCCTGGTGGCCGCGGGTGGCTACCTGGTGTTCCGTCGCCGCAAGGCATAAGGACCGGATACGACGGTGCCCCCGAGGTTCGTCCTCGGGGGCACCGTCGTATGCGCAGGAACCGTCAGCCGGTGTTGCGCAGGCCGGCCGCCACGCCGTTGACGGTGAGGAGCAGGGCGCGGGCCAGGGTCGGGTCGGGTTCCGCGCCTGCCGCGGCAGCGTCGCGCTGGCGCTTGAGGAGGGCGACCTGGAGGTAGGAGATCGGGTCGAGGTAGGCGTCGCGGATGGCGAACGTCTGCTTCAGGACGGGCTGGGCGTCGAGGAGTTCGGCCTCGCCGGTGATCTTCAGGACCTCGGCGACGGTGAGGGCGTGCTCGGCCTCGATGTCGGCGAAGACGTGCCGCAGCTCGGTGGGGACGAGGGTGTCGACGTAGTGGCGGGCGATGCGCAGGTCGGTCTTCGCGAGGGTCATCTCGACGTTGGAGATGAAGTTGCGGAAGAAGTGCCACTGCTCGTGCATCTCGTCGAGGACGGTGTCCAGGCCCGCCTCGCGCAGTGCCTTCAGGCCGGAGCCGACGCCGAACCAGCCGGGCACGATCTGCCGGGACTGGGTCCAGCCGAACACCCACGGAATGGCCCGCAGGCCGTCCAGGGAGACGCCCGATCCGGGGCGGCGGGAGGGCCGGGAGCCGAGGTGCAGGTCGGCGAGCTGGTCCACGGGGGTGGAGGCGAGGAAGTAGTTCGGCAGGTCCGGGTCCTCGACGAGCCTGCGGTAGGCGGCGTGGGCGGCGTCGGAGACGACGTCCATGGCGGCGTCCCAGCGGGCCAGGGCCTCGTCGGACTGGCGGGGGGCGGTGTGCAGGGCGGAGGCCTGGAGGGTGGCCGCGACGGTCAGCTCCAGGTTCTCGCGGGCCAGCGACGGCACCAGGTACTTGTCGCTGATGACCTCGCCCTGCTCGGTGACCTTGATCTCGCCCTCCAGGGTGCCCCAGGGCTGGGCGAGGATCGCGTCGTGGGAGGGGCCGCCGCCGCGGCCGACAGTGCCGCCGCGGCCGTGGAAGAGCCGCAGCCGCACGCCGTAGCGGTGCGCGACGTCACGCAGGCGGCGCTGGGCGCGGTGGATCTCCCACTGGCTGGTGGTGATGCCGCCGAACTTGGAGGAGTCGGAGTAGCCGAGCATGACCTCCTGGACGTCCCCGTTGAGCGCGACCAGGCGCCGGTAGGACGGGTCGGAGAGCATGTCCTCCAGGATCGTGTCGGCGGCCTTGAGCTCGTCGGTGGTCTCCAGGAGCGGCACGATGCCGATCTTGGCCCAGCCGGCGTGCAGGTCGATCAGGCCCGCCTCGCGTGCCAGCACGGTCGCGGCGAAGACGTCGTCGGCGCCCTGGCACATGGAGATGATGTACGACTCGATGACCTCGGGCCCGAAGACGTCGAGGGCGCGCTTGACGGTGTGGAAGACGCCGAGGGTCTTCTCGCCGGCGGCGTCCAGCGGGGCCGGGGTGGGGGCCAGGGGCCGGCGCGAGCGCAGCTCCTTGGCGAGGAGCTTGGTCCGGTAGTCGCGGGGCATGTCGGCGTAGCGCCAGGACTCCTCGCCGAGCCGGTCGAAGAGCTGGCCGAGGGCGTGGTGGTGGGCGTCGGCGTGTTCGCGGACGTCCATGGTGGCGAGCTGGAGGCCGAAGGCGGCGAGGGTGCGGATGGTGCGGTTCATCCGGCCCTCGGCGAAGAGGCCGCCGCGGTGTTCGCGCAGGGAGGTCTGGATGAGGGTGAGGTCCTGGAGCAGCTCGGACGTGCCCAGGTAGTCGCGGCCGTCCTCGTGCGGGGTGTTCTTCGCCAGCCGGAGCTTGGTGTTCTCCAGCTTCTGACGGATCGCGGTGGCCTTGAGCCGGTAGGGCTCCTCGGCGTTGAGGCGCTTGTAGCGGGGGCTGATCTCGGGGAGACGCTCCAGGTCGGTCTGGAGCGAGGCGAGCAGTTCCTCGGTGGCGCCGGTGTAGCGGATGGAGTTGGAGAGGAAGCCGCGCAGTTCGTCGATCATGTCGAGCGCGTCGTTGATGCCGTGCTCGTGCTGGAGGATCAGGACGTCCCAGGTGACCTGGGGGGTGACGTTGGGGTTGCCGTCGCGGTCGCCGCCGATCCAGGTGCCGAAGGTGAGCGGGCGGGTGTCCTTGGGGAGGGTGACGCCGACGCGCTCCAGTTCGGCGGTGAGGTCCTCCAGGACGTCGCCGACGGCGCCGGCGTGCAGTTCGTCGAGGTAGTAGATGGCGTTGCGGGACTCGTCGGTGACCTCGGGGCGTACGACGCGCAGCTCGTCGGTCTGCCAGACCAGGTCGATGTTCTCGGCCAGGCGGGTGTCGTAGCGGCGGCGGTCGGTCTCCAGGACCGGGGTCTCCAGCAGCTCGGCGATGCGGCGGAGCTTGTTGAGGACGGAGCGGCGGGCGGCCTCGGTGGGGTGTGCGGTGAAGACGGGACGCACGTTGAGGTTCTGCACGGTGGCGCGCAGGTGCTCGGGGTCGGCGTCCTTGAGGCGGTCGGCCGTACGGGCGAGGAGGCCGCCCTCGGCGGCGCGCTTGGCCCTGAGTTCGCGGCCTCGGTGCACCTGCTCGGTGACGTTGGCCAGGTGGAAGTAGGTGGAGAAGGCGCGCACCAGCTTGGCGGCGGTCTCCAGTTCTGTGCCCCGCAGCAGCTCGGCGGCGGCGTCACCGTCCTCGCGGGTGAGGCGGCGGACCTTCTCGACGAGTTCCAGCAGTTCGGGGCCCTCTTGTCGGACGAGGGTCTCGCCGAGGAGGTCACCGAGTCGCCTGATGTCGGCGCGCAGCTCACTGGAGGTCGTCGTCGTGGTCTGGTCGTCGGCACTGCTCACAGGTGCGGCTCCTTGCAGTGTTGAAGCTCGTCCGGGAGGGAACCCGGTTGCCGGTCGCGCGGCGGCTGCCGCATACGGGCCGGTCATCCGGGAAGAAATGAGAGCGGACCGCGCTGTCCGAACGACTCCAGGATAGGTGCCGGTGCGGACGCGCAGGCTCTCGGGCTCTTGCCGTCGGGCGACGCGCTGCCATACTTACGACGCCGTAGGTTACGGAACCGTAGGGAAGTCCCGCTCGGCTCCCTCGTGGTTACCGGTACCACGACTCTTCTCCAACCCTCGACCCCACAGGGGACGCCCCAATGACCACAAGCCCCGATGTGATCGAAGACGCCCCGAAGGGGACCGACGGCTCACCCATGCCCTCCGCCACCCTCGGCGGGGAGCAGAAGCGCGGGATCGAACAGATCACGCTGCTGCTCTTCATCATCGTCCCGTTCCTCGCGCTGCTGGCGGCGGTGCCGCTGGCGTGGGGATGGGGGGTGAGCTGGCTGGACCTCGGCCTGATGGTCTTCTTCTACTACCTCGGCTGCCACGGCATCACGATCGGCTTCCACCGCTACTTCACGCACGGCTCCTTCAAGGCCAGGCGTCCCTTGCGCATCGCGCTGGCGATCGCGGGGTCGATGGCGGTCGAGGGTCCCCTGGTCCGCTGGGTGGCCGACCACCGCAAGCACCACAAGTTCTCCGACGCCGAGGGCGACCCGCACTCCCCCTGGCGGTTCGGCGAGACGGTTCCGGCGCTGATGAAGGGCCTGTGGTGGGCGCACATCGGCTGGATGTTCGACGAGGAGCAGACGCCGCAGGAGAAGTACGCCCCGGATCTGATCAAGGACCCGGCGATCCGTGCGATCTCCCGGCACTTCATCTACTGGACGATGCTGTCCCTCGCCCTGCCGGCCGTGATCGGCGGTCTGGTGACGATGTCCTGGTGGGGCGCGTTCACCGGCTTCTTCTGGGGCTCGCTGGTGCGGGTCTGCCTGCTGCACCACGTCACCTGGTCGATCAACTCGATCTGTCACGCGGTGGGCAAGCGGCCGTTCAAGTCGCGGGACCGTTCGGGCAACGTGTGGTGGCTGGCGGTGCTGTCCTGCGGTGAGTCCTGGCACAACCTGCACCACGCCGACCCGACGTCCGCGCGGCACGGTGTGATGCGCGGCCAGGTCGACTCCTCGGCGCGGCTGATCCGCTGGTTCGAGCTGGCGGGCTGGGCGTACGACGTCCGCTGGCCGTCACGCTCGCGTATCGATTCGCGCCGCAACACCGGCGAAGACGGCTCCCGGCGCCGGAAGGACAGCGTCGAGGCGGCATGATTGACGCCGTGGCGACCGACTCCAGCAGCACCCCGGGCAATGAGAAGCAGCGCCGAACCCGTCGTACGCGGATGACGGGCGCCGAGCGCCGCGCGCAGCTGCTGGAGATCGGCCGCACCCTGTTCGCCGCGAAGGGCTTCGAGGGCACGTCGGTGGAGGAGATCGCGGCGAAGGCCGGGGTCTCCAAGCCGGTGGTGTACGAGCACTTCGGCGGCAAGGAGGGGCTGTACGCGGTGGTCGTCGACCGTGAGATGCGGCGGCTGCTGGACATGGTGACCGGCTCCCTGACGGCCGGCCATCCGCGTGAGCTGTGCGAGCAGGCCGCGTTCGCGCTGCTCGACTACATCGAGGAGTACACGGACGGTTTCCGCATCCTGGTCCGTGACTCCCCCATCCCGCAGTCGACGGGTTCCTTCGCCTCGCTGATCTCGGACATCGCCACCCAGGTGGAGGACATCCTGGGCCGGGAGTTCAAGAGCCGCGGCTTCGACCCCAAGCTGGCCCCGCTGTACGCGCAGGCGCTGGTCGGGATGGTCGCGCTGACCGGGCAGTGGTGGCTGGACGTGCGCCGCCCGAAGAAGGCGGAGGTGGCGGCGCACCTGGTGAACCTGGCGTGGCACGGCCTGGACGGCCTGGAGGCGAAGCCGCACCTGATAGGGCGCCGGAAGAACTGAGGCCCGGCGGTACCTGGCCCCGTCCTCAGTGCTTGAAGACGTCCTTCTCCTTCTCCTTCGCCTGGCGCGCGTCACCCTTCATCTGTTCGGCACGGCCCTTGGCGGTCATCCGCTCGTTGCCGACCGCTCGGCCCAGGGTCTCCTCGGCCTTGCCCTTGGCCTGTTCCTTCTTGGCCTTGGCCTTCTGGTCCTTCGACACGTCGCTCACTCCCGGTTTCGTCGGTCTCGTTGGTTTCCGGCTGCCGGGTGCACCGTGGCCCGGTGGCTCAAACACCCGGCTCCAGGAACTCCAGGCGGTTGCCGACGGGGTCGTAGGAGTAGAAGCGGCGGTGGCCCGGCAGGTCGGTGTCCCAGGTGACGGTGGCGCCGCGGGCTGCGAGGCGGGCGGCGCAGGTGTCGATGTCGATGACGCGCAGGCCCGGGTGGGCCTTGATCGCGGGGCGGAAGGCGGCTTCGATGCCGAGGTGGAGCTGGACGGTCCCGGCCTGGAACCAGCAGCCTCCGCGGGCCGCGAGCACCGGTGGCTTGGGGATCTCGGTCATGCCGAGGACACCGGTGTAGTAGGCCCGCAGCCGGTCCTCGGAGCCGGGCGGGGCGGCGAGCTGGACGTGGTCGACGGCGGTGATCACGGGCGTACTCCCTTGAGTGGCGCGGCGGGGTTCATGCTCAGCCCTCCTTGCGGGCGACCGCGAAGATGCGGCGGAACGGGAACGGGGTGCCGTGCGGCCCCGCCGGATAGGCATCCCGCAGAGCGGCGCGATAGGCGCTCAGGAACGTCTCGCGGGCGGCCGGGTCGTCGGCGAGGGCGGTGAGGACGGGCCGCAGTCCCGTGCCCTTCACCCAGTCGAGCACCGGGTCCTCGCCGGTGAGGAGGTGGATGTACGTCGTCTCCCAGACGTCGGCGGTGCAGCCGAGGGCGGTGAGGTGGACGAGGTAGGCCTCGGGGGTGAGGACGGCGTCGTCGTGGCGCAGGGCGACGGGGAGGCCGGCGGCCTCGGCGAGTTCGCGCATCAGGCGGTGGCTGGGGGCGTCGAAGTTGCCGGGCACCTGGAAGGCGAAGGTGCCGCCGGGCGCGAGGGCCCCGATCCACTCCGCGAAGCGCTCCACGTGCCCGGGGACCCATTGCAGCGTGGCGTTGCTGATGATGAGGTCGTACGTCCCCGTGGGCGCCCAGGTGCGGACGTCCGCGTGGGCGAAGTCGAGGCGACCGCCGCCCGGGGTGGGGCCGGCGTGCTCGGTGTGGGCCTTGTCGAGCATCTCGGGCGAGTTGTCGTAGCCGGTGATGCGGGCGGTGGGCCAGCGGTCGGCGAGGAGGGCGGTGACGTTGCCGGGCCCGCAGCCGAGGTCGGCGACCCGGGCCGGGGCCGACGGCGGGTCGGGGACGCGGGCGAGGAGGTCGGCGAAGGGGCGGGCGCGGTGGTCGGCGTGGCGGAGGTACTGGGCGGGGTCCCAAGTCGTCATGAGATCCACTGTCCCCCGCGATATCTCTCGACGTCAAGAGACTCGACATCAAGAGACTTCACATCGACACAACCACTACACTGATCGTCATGGAGGACGAGGTCGATCGACTGGTCGCTGCGTGGCGCCGGGAGCGCCCGGACCTCGACGTGGAACCGCTCGAGGTGCTCAGCCGGGTGAGCAGACTGGCCCGGCACCTGGATCGCGCACGCCGTCTTGCCTTCTCCGAGCACAGCCTGGAGCCGTGGGAGTTCGACGTCCTGACGGCGCTCAGGCGCGCGGGCACGCCGTATCAGCTCTCCCCGGGACAGCTGCTGACGCAGACCCTGGTGACGTCCGGGACGATGACCAACCGCATCGACCGGCTCGCGAAGAAGGGCCTGGTGGAGCGGCTGCCGGACCCCTCGGACCGGCGCGGCGTCCTGGTCCGGCTGACCGACGAGGGCCGGGACCGCGCGGACCAGGCCCTGGCCGGACTGCTCGACCAGGAGCGGGCGATCCTCGCGGAGCTCTCGCGCGCCCAGCGGGGCGAACTGGCGGGCCTGCTGCGCCAGTTGACCGCCCCGTTCGACAACATCCCCGGCTGAGGAAGCACGCCCTTCAGGCGGTGTGCGTCTCCTCCGCCCGGATGCGTCCGGACGGCTCCAGGTCCACCGGCCCGACACCGGCCCGGCGGGCGAGCGCGACGGCCGCGAGGGTGGAGTGCACGCCCAGCTTGCCGAGGACGTTCTGCATATGGGTGCGCACGGTGTGCGGGGACAGGAACAGCCGCTCGGCCACGGCCTTGCGCCCCAGCCCGGCGACCATGCAGCGCAGCACTTCCCGCTCCCGCGGCGTGAGCGACTCCACCAGCCGCTCGCTCTCGGTGCGGTGCTTGCGCGCGGCGGTCAGCTCCCGCAGCACCCCGGTGAGCAGGGCGGGCGGCAGATGGGTCTCGTCGCGCAGCACCCCGCGTATGACGGTCAGCAGCCGGGACAGCGAACAGTCCTTGGCCACCCAGCCGGACGCACCGGCCTGAAGGGCGAGCGCGGCGCGCCGCGGATCGTCCTTCTCGGCGAGTACGACGATCCGGACGCCGGGCTGTGCGGAACGCACCCCGGCCACCAGTGATATGCCGTCGACGAGACCGTCCTCGCCCGCCTCCTGGACGGGCACGGCGGGCCGGATGCCCTGGACGTTGCCGCCCAGGTCCGCGTCGACGAGCAGTACGTCGAAACGGCGCCCCTCGGCCGCCGCCCGATCCAGACTGCGCAGCGCGGCGGGACCGCTGCCGGCCGCGGAGACGTCGACGTCGGGCTCGGCCGCCAGAGCGGCGGCGAGCGACTCGGCGAAGATGCGGTGGTCGTCGACGACCAGGACTCGGATGCGAACCACGAAACCCCCTTCCCCAAGCTCCTGAAGAGCAGGGGATACCCCAGCGTCGGGAGACGGAAGACCAGGCGCAGGTACGACGCCCGAAGCGCGATGGCGCTGCGCACGGCCGCCGCCGTGCCCGAACTGCTACCCCCACTTCGGGTGTCGTACCCGACTGTCTCGCCCCCTGATGAGCACCGGCCCCCACCGGTGCTGTTCATCAGGGTACGGCCGGGGGGCAGGAGCGGAAGGTAATTTGCAGAACTGGCTGTCCAGCGCGTTTATGGTGAGCCGCATGTTTCGTATGGAGACAGAAGTCGACAGAGACCGGCGCGATCTGCTGCGAACCCGGCTGCGGGACACCAACACCGCGGCCTCCCCCGTGCTGCGCGCGCTGCGCGGAACCCCGGGTGAACGGGAACTTCCGCTCCACGTCTGGGTGTTGGACGCGTCGGGGGAACTCGCCGGCGGACTGGTGGGCCACACCTGGACGAGCTGGCTCCATGTGACGTACCTGTGGGTCGACGAGCGCCACCGGGGGGCGGGTCTGGGTTCGCGGTTGCTCACGGAAGCGGAGCGGGTCGCGCGCGAGGAGCGGGGGTGTTCGGCGTCCCGGGTGGAGACCTGGGACTTCCAGGCGCCGGACTTCTACCGGAAGCAGGGCTACGACGTGGTGTGCGTGATCCCTGACTATCCGCCGGGGATCACGGAGTTCACGCTGACCAAGCGGTGGGGCTAGCCCCGCGCTCCACGGGGAGCGCGGGGCCGGTGCGGGGTACTCAGGCGAGCCTGCGCGCCCCCGGCGACGGGACCGCCTCGAACACGCGCGGGGCCGTGAAGCCCGCCGTGGCGAAGGCCTCCTCGACCGCCTTGGTGACGGTGTCCACGTCGGCCACGTCCGCCAGGACGATCGCCGAGCCGCCGAAGCCGCCGCCGGTCATCCGGGAGCCCAGGGCGCCCGCCTTCATCGCCGTGTCGACGACGAGGTCCAGCTCGGGGCAGGAGATGCGGAAGTCGTCGCGCAGGGAGGCGTGCCCGGCCACCAGGACCGGGCCGATGCCGCGGGTGTCGCCCGCCTCCAGCAGGGCGACGACCTTCTCCACCCGCTCGTCCTCGGTGACGACGTGCCGGACCAGGCGGACCGCCTCCTCGTCGTCACCCAGGCGTTCGAGGGCCGCGTCCAGGTCGGCGTAGGGGATGTCCCGCAGCGCGTCCACGCCCAGCAGGGCCGCGCCCCGCTCGCAGCCGGCCCGGCGCTTGCCGTATTCGCCCTCGCTGTGGGAGTGCTTGACCTGGGTGTCGACGACCAGCAGCCGCATGCCCTCGGCCGCCAGGTCGAAGGGGATCTGCTTCTGCGACAGGTCGCGGGTGTCGAGGAACAGCGCGTGGCCGTCCTCGCAGCACGCCGACGCCGTCTGGTCCATGATGCCGGTGGGGGCACCGACGTAGACGTTCTCGGCGCGCTGGCACAGGCGGGCCAACTGCCAGCGCTGCAGGCCCAGTTCGTACAGGTCGTTGAGGGCCAGGGCCACCACGACCTCCAGCGCCGCCGAGGACGACAGGCCCGCGCCCGACGGGACGGTGGAGGTGAGGTGGACGTCGGCGCCGGTCACCGCGTGGCCGGCCTCCCGCAGCGCCCAGACGACGCCCGCCGGGTACGCCGTCCAGGCGCGGTCCGACTCCGGGGCGAGGTCGTCCAGGCGCAGCTCCACGACGCCGCCCTCGACGTCCGCCGAGTGCAGGCGCAGGACACCGTCCGTGCGCCGGGACACCGCGGCGACCGCGGTGTGCGGCAGCGCGAAGGGCATCACGAAGCCGTCGTTGTAGTCGGTGTGCTCACCGATGAGGTTGACGCGCCCCGGCGCCGACCAGACACCCTCGGGCTCGGCGCCGTAGAGCTCCACGAAACCGGCCCGCACCTGCTGTGCCTGCACTACTGCTCCCTAGAGATGTTCTGCGCGAACTCCCACGCGTCCGCGACGATCCCCGCGAGGTCCGCGCGGGTCGGGTTCCAGCCCAGCTTCTCGCGGGCCGTGGCGGCCGAGGCCACCAGGGTCGCCGGGTCGCCGCCGCGGCGGGGGGCCACGACCTCCGGGACCGGGTGGCCGGTGACCTGGCGGACGGTCTCGATGACCTGCCGGACGGAGAAGCCCTCGCCGTTGCCGAGGTTGCAGATCAGGTGCTCGCCGGGGGTGGCGGCCTCGACGGCGAGCAGATGGGCCTCGGCCAGGTCGGCGACGTGGATGTAGTCGCGGATGCAGGTGCCGTCCGGCGTCGGGTAGTCCTCGCCGAAGACGGAGATGGCGTCCCGCTTGCCCTGGGCGACCTGGAGGACCAGCGGGATGAGGTGCGACTCGGGGTCGTGCCGCTCGCCGTACGCGCCGTACGCGCCCGCGACGTTGAAGTAGCGCAGGGAGACCGCGCCCAGGCCGTGGGCCGCCGCCTCGCCGGTGATCATGTGGTCGACGGCGAGCTTGGAGGCGCCGTAGGGGTTGGTCGGCTTCGTCGGGGCGGTCTCGACGATCGGGACCTGCTCGGGCTCGCCGTAGGTGGCGGCCGTGGAGGAGAAGACGAGCTTGCGCACGCCCGCCTCGCGCATCGCGCCGAGCAGCGCCATGGTGCCGGCGACGTTGTTGTCCCAGTACTTCTCGGGCTTCACGACCGACTCGCCGACCTGGGAGAAGGCGGCGAAGTGCAGCACGCCGTCGAAGGAGGCGTCGAGCCACTTGGCGGCGTCGCGGATGTCGCCCTCGATGAAGGCCGCGCCCGCGGGGACACCCTCGCGGAAGCCGGTGGAGAGGTTGTCGAGGACGACGACCTCGTGGCCCGCCTCCAGCAGGTGCTGGGCGACCACGCTGCCGACGTAACCCGCGCCACCCGTCACCAGGTACTTACCGCTCATGAACTCGCTACCTCTCGCAGTCGCTCGGCCGCGGCCTCCGGCCGGATGTCGTTGATGAACACGCTCATGCCGGACTCGGAACCCGCGAGGAACTTCAGCTTGCCGGAGGTGCGGCGGATGGTGAAAAGCTCGAGGTGGAGCGCGAAGTCGTCACGGCTGACGCCTTCGAACTCCTCCAGCTGGCCGAACGGCGCCTGGTGCCAGGCGGCGATGTACGGCGTCGCCGGTTCGCCCTCGCCGAAGATCCGGTCGAAGCGCCTCAAGAGTTCCAGATAAACCTTGGGGAACTCTGAGCGCGCGTCCTCGTCGAGCCCGAGGAGGTCCGGGACCCGGCGCTTCGGGTACAGGTGGACCTCGTAGGGCCAGTGCGCGGCGTACGGCACGAACGCGACCCAGTGTTCACTCTCCAGGACGACCCGCTCACCGGCGAGTTCGGTCTCCAGCACACTGTCGAAGAGGTTCTCGCCGCCGGTGGCCTCCTTGTGCTGGGCCACCTGGCGCAGCATCAGGGCGGTGCGGGGCGTGGTGAACGGGTACGCGTAGATCTGCCCGTGCGGGTGTCCGAGGGTCACACCGATCTCGGCCCCGCGGTTCTCGAAGCAGAACACCTGCTCAACGGAGGGCAGATGCGACAGCTCCGACGTCCGGTCCGTCCACGCCTCCAGGACCAGACGCGCCTGCTCCTCCGTGAGGTCGGCGAAGGACGCGTTGTGGTCCGAGGTGAAGCAGACGACCTCGCAGCGCCCGGAGTCACCGGCCAGGGAGGGGAAACGATTCTCGAAGACGACGACGTCGTACGACGAGTCCGGGATCTCGCTGAGACGGTCGCCCTGGGACGGGCACAGGGGGCATTCGTCGGCCGGCGGGTGGTAGGTGCGGCCCTGCCGGTGCGAGGCGATGGCCACCGAGTCGCCGAGCAGCGGGTCGCGGCGGATCTCGGAGGTGGTGACGGTCCGCTCCAGCGGGCGGCGGTCGACCGCGTCCCGCACGGCGTCGTCACGCAGGTCGTAGTAGATGAGCTCGCGACCGTCGGCCAGCCGGGTCGAGGTCTTCTTCACCGCCGGACTCCTTCACTCAAACAGAACTAAACACAAGTAACCATAACTCGACAGGGACGTCAACATCACAATCAAACAAAGAGCATCAACAGAAGTGTTCAATTACTGAACGCGGAGGCGTAGGTTCCGCTCTGGATCAGTTCACGCAACGAAGCGAGTAATCCATGCAGACCCCCACACAAGCGACATACATGGCCGCCGAGCTACGTCTCCCCACGAACTGGCTCGACTACACGATCCTCGCCATCTACTTCGTCGTGGTCCTGGGCATCGGCTTCGCCGCCCGCAGATCGGTGAAGACCAGCCTCGACTTCTTCCTCTCGGGCCGCTCCCTGCCCGCCTGGATCACCGGCCTGGCCTTCATCTCGGCCAACCTGGCCGCCACCGAGATCCTGGGCATGGCCGCCAACAGCGCCCAGTACGGCGCGTACACCGTGCACTGGTACTGGATCGGCGCCATCCCCGCCATGGTCTTCCTGGGCCTGGTGATGATGCCCTTCTACTACGGCAGCAAGGTCCGCTCGGTCCCCGAGATGCTGCTGCTGCGCTTCGACAAATGGGCGCACCTGCTCAGTTCGGCCCTGTTCGCCTTCGCCGCGATCCTGATCGCCGGTGTGAACCTCTACGCGCTCGCGATCGTCGTCGAGGCGCTGCTGGGCTGGCCGCAGTGGGTGGCCATCGTGGTCGCCGGCGCGTTCGTGCTGGCGTACATCACCCTCGGCGGTCTGTCCTCCGCGATCTACAACGAGGTGCTGCAGTTCTTCGTGATCCTCGCGGCCCTCATCCCGATCGTGGTCCTCGGCCTGAAGAAGGTCGGCGGCTGAGACGGCCTGACCGACAAGCTCACCGCGCAGCACGGCGCCGACTTCACCACCGCCTGGGGCGGCACGGGCATCGGCAGCGCGAACCCGCTGGGCGCGAACTGGCTGACGATCGTGCTCGGCCTGGGCTTCGTGCTGAGCTTCGGCTACTGGACGACGAACTTCGCCGAGGTCCAGCGCGCCCTGTCGGCCAAGAACCTGTCCGCGGCCCAGCGCACCCCGCTGATCGCCGCGTTCCCGAAGATCTTCATCGTCTTCCTGGTGATGATCCCGGGCCTGACGGCCGCCGCCCTCATCCCCGGCTTCGGCACCGACAAGTCGGGCTACCAGTACAACGACGCCATCCCCTACCTGATGGAACAGCTGCTGCCGAACGGCGTGCTGGGCATCGCGGTCACCGGTCTGCTGGCGGCCTTCATGGCGGGCATGGCGGCCAACGTGTCGTCCTTCAACACGGTGTTCACCAACGACATCTGGGCGCGGTACGCGGTCAAGGGCCGTGAGGACGATTACTACGTGCGCTTCGGCCGCCTGATCACGGTGATCGGCGTGTGCGCGTCGGTGGGCACGGCGTTCCTCGCCTCCTCCTTCTCCAACATCATGAGCTACCTCCAGACGCTGTTCTCCTTCTTCAACGTGCCGATGTTCGTGGTCTTCATCGTCGGCATGTTCTGGAAGCGGGCGTCGGTGAAGTCGGGCTTCTGGGGTCTGCTGGCGGGCACGGTCGCGGCGATGCTCAACTACTTCTGGATCTACAAGCAGGGCATCATCGACATCCCCTCCGACCAGGGCGCCAACTTCGTCTCCGCGATCGTCGGCTTCGTCGCCGGCGCGGTGGTGATGGTCGCGGTGTCGCTGTTCACCAAGCCCAAGCCGGTCGAGGAACTCCAGGGCCTGGTCTACGGCACCCGCTCCCCCGGCATGTCCGAGGCCCCCGCCGAGGGCGACGACGCCTGGTACCGCAAGCCGGCCCTGCTGGGCTGGGGCGCGATCGTGCTGGCCGCCGCCTGCTACATCCCGTTCTCGTTCTGAGCGCGGAAGGATCGAGGAACCATGTCTGAGTACCACGGATACTCCGAGGACGACGTCCAGCGCGAAGTCACCGAGCTGCAGGCCAAGTCGGCCACCGCCGCCCGCATCTTCGACCTGCGCCGCATCATCGGCGGCCTGTTCGTCCTCTACGGCGTCATCGTCACGATCGCCGGCATCAACCCCTCCGACGCCACCCTCGACAAGGCCGAGGGCGTCAACATCAACCTCTGGACCGGCCTCGGGATGCTGCTCCTCGGCATCTTCTTCCTGGCCTGGCTGAAGCTGCGGCCGACGCCGCCGCCGGTGCCGGAGGCCGTCCCCGAGGACGCGCCCGGCGACAGGCCGGGCGCGTAGCCCTCGTTCCGGGCGGGGCCGGGGTCTTCTAGGACCCCGGCCCCGCACTCGTGTCGGAAGGCGGGTGCGGCACCGGACCGGCCCGTTCCAGCAGCCCCGTCCGGGCCGCCAGCGCCGCCGCCTCCAGCCTCGAACCGACCCCCAGCTTCATCAGCACCCGCTGGACATGGGTGCGGGCCGTGGACGGGGCGATGCCCATGCCCGCCGCTATCAGACGGGTGTCCTCGCCGTCGGCGACCCGGACCAGGACCTCGACCTCGCGCGGGGTGAGCATCTGCAGCAGACGCTGACCCTCGTCATCGGGCTGGGCCGCGGGATTGAGCAGTTCGCTGAAGGCTCCTTGCAGCAGCTGAGGTGCCACCGCCGCCTCGCCCGCCCGCGCCTTCATGATCGCCCGCTCGACGCCCTCGATGCGCTCGTCGTGCCGTACATAGCCCGAGGCACCCGCGGCGAAGGCCGCGGCGATGCCGCGCGGGTTCGGTACCGGGCCCAGGACGAGGACCGCCACCTGCGGGCGGTCCCGTTTGATCTTCACCACCGGGTCGAAGATGCCCGGCTCGGCCGGGGTCGCCGTGCCCAGCAGGCACACCTCCGGCGCCCGGCTGATCACCAGCTCCGCCGCCCCCGCGGCCGGTGCCGCCGCGGCGAGAACCCGGTGCCCCCGCAGTTTCAACGCCGAGGCCAGTGCCTCGGCCAGCAGTCGGTGGTCGTCGACCACCATGAGCCGCACTCCCATCGAGCAACCCCCCAGTCCCCCCCAATGGATCCGCACATGGATGCCCCACAATGGATGCCCACTGGTCCACACGGACAGGAGCCCCCTCCCGGCTCCCCCGCCCTTCATGCCCCCGGAAGCTACACGCTTGTTCGACGTTGCGCTCCCCCTACCGGTGAGAAGTGCCCCGGATCGACGGAATTTCCGTCATTCGAGATTGATGGGTGGTACGCGCACTGCCCCGTCCCTGAGCTGGGACGGGGCAGTGCGCAGGAAGCGGTTTCGTGATCACTTCGTGCCGAAGGCGACCGCCAGGTACTCCTTCTCACCCGTACTGCTGCCGAAATCGCTCGCGTAGACCTCGGACATGAACAGCCGGCCCTCGTGGTAGATGAGCTCCGAGGAATCGGGCAGCATGCTCGTCTCCACGTCGCGCACCGACTTGGTCGCCGGGTTCTCCAGGAGCTTGGTCTCCTTGAAGGTGCCGCCGTCGATGCTGACGATCTGGCCGCCCTTGTCGTACGGCGGGCGCTTGTACGCGATCAGGTTGCCGCCGTCCATGCGCAGCGGGCTGATGGTGTAGCCGTCGCCCGCGTCGGCGCGCTGGCCGGTCTGCTTCCCCGTGGCCAGGTCGAAGGCGACGATCTCGTTGGTCCGGTTGTAGTCGTTGCCGGTGCCCTGGTGCTCCTCCGTCGGCACGTACACCCGGTCGTTGCCGACGGCGATCTGGAAGCAGTACTCGGGCCGGTAGATGCCGTCGCACTTCGCCGCGTACTGGTCGCCCGGCAGGGAGATACGGGTGCGCAGCTTGCCGGTCTTGTTGTCGATGGAGAAGACGTCGGAGATACCGCTGGCGCCGGTGTCCTCGCCGACCTCGGCGGCGACGACCAGCGGGTCGGTGGAGACCACGCTGGCGTACTCGATGCCCGGCGACATCTTGTAATCCGAGATCACCTTCCCGGAGGCCGGGTCGATGGTCTGGATGTGCAGCTGGCGCTCGCCGTACTCACCGCACTTGCGGACCGCGACCAGCTTCGCGCCGCCGCCGTAGCCCGCGTCGTAGCAGGTGTCGGTCGGCTTCGGGGTCCACAGCGACTTGCCGGTGGAGATGTCCCAGGCGGCGCCGCCGTTGGTGGAGCCGGTGGCGACGGTGTTCGCGCTGACGGTGATGTTGTCCCAGGTGATCAGCCGGTCACCGGACTTGGCGGTCTTCGTCCACAGCTGCTTGCCCGCGTCCAGGTCGATCGCCGCGACCTGGCTGCAACCGGCCGTCGGATTCTCCTTGGTCGGCATCGCGGGCTCGTAGGCGATGGCCGTCAGATGCTTGTCGGTCATCTGGCGGCTGGCCTCGCAGACCGGGCCGGGCAGCTTGATCGTCCACAGCTTGGTGCCCTTGTCGGGGTCGTAGCCGACGACCTCGGCGATGCCGCTCTTGGCGTACACCTTGTCGGTCAGCCAGGAGCCGTTGACCGTGTAGGTGGTGTCGGCCTTGACCTCGGGCTGCGGCACCTGGAACAGGACGGAGGCGGCGGTGTTCGCCGGGACCTTCTCCTCGCCCTTGCTGCCGGTGCCGCCGGTGCCGCCCTTCTCGTCGCCGCCGCCACCGGTGCCGCCGCTGCTGTTCGCGGTGTCCTTCTTGCCGTCGCCCCCGGAGGAGTTGGCGTACCACACGCCGCCGCCGACGATCAGCGCGATCGCGACGACCGCCGCGACGATGATCGCCATCTGCGAGTTGATCTTCCGGCCGCCGGCCGCCGGCTGCCCGGCCTGCGGCTGGAGCGGCATGGTCGGCTGCTGGTAGCCGTAACCGGGCTGCTGGCCGTAGGAGTTCGGCTGCGGCTGCCCGTACACGCCGGGCTGCGGCTGGCCGTACGGGTTCGGCGCCGGGGCGGGCTGCTGGCCGTACGGCTGCTGCGGCTGGCCCGGGTAGCCGTAACCCTGGCCCGGCGGGGTCTGCGGGGGGCCCTGCGGGGGCGGGGGCGTCTGGGGGGCCTGGGGGGCCTGGGGTGCCTGGGGTGCCTGGGGGTAGCCGTATCCCGGCTGCGGCTGCGGGGCCGGGGGCGGCGGGGTCTGCGGCTGTGGTGCGCCGAAGCCGGGCTGCTGGGGCGGCTGGTCCTGGGGCGGGCCGAAGCCTCCCCCGGGCGGGGGCTGGTTCGGCGGGGGCGGCGGCTGGGTCATGACGGAGTACCTCGGGAAGCGGGGACGGAAGCGGGCCGGGCGAAGGGCAGGGCGCAGGGCGGAGAGAGCTACTTGCCGTAGGCGAGCATCAACTTCTCCTGTGCGTCGTCGTCGCCGCTCAGGCGGGTGGTGGAGAGGTAGAAGCGTCCGCCGACCCAGTCCAGGGCCTTGGAGTAGAAGCCGTTCTCGACCTTGGCCGCGGACGCCGGGTTCTGGAGCAGCTTCGCCGGCTTGTGGTCCGAGCCGGCCGTCGCGATGGACACGACCTGGCCGCCCCCGTCGTACGACGGCTCCACGTAGGCGATGAGCTTGCCGTTCTCGATCTTCAGCGGCAGCATCGACTCGTCCGCCGGGGACTTCACCCGCCACTTCTCCTTGCCGTTGGCGAGGTTGACCGCGACGATCTCGTTGGCGCCGCCCGACGCCTCGGTCGGCAGGTAGAGGGTGTTCGCGTCGGCGACCGTGCCGGTGCAGCCGGTCAGGTCGCGCGCGAAGATCGCCCAGTCGCAGGCGGGCGCGAAGTCCTCGTCGAAGGCGACCTGGGAGCGGAACTTGCCGTCCGAGGTGAACGTGGAGATGTTCCAGGCGTTCTTGTCCTCGTTCTTGCTGTAGATGACGAGCGGGTCGACGGAGTAGGCGCGCGTGACCCGCCAGCCCTTGTCGAACTTCTGGGTCCACCTGACCTTGCCGGTCGTCGGGTCCAGCCCCTGCACCTCGTCGTGCTCGTTCTTCCCGGAGGCGTCGCAGGAGGAGACGGCGATCAGCTGGGGACCGCCGGCGAAGGCGCTCGGGAAGCAGGCGTCGCCGTACTTCGCCTTGTCGAACAGCTTCTTGCCGTTCGTGACGTCGTAGGCGGTGCCGGACATCGAGCGGCCCACCATCAGGGTCTTGCCGGTGATGGTCAGCTCGATCTGGAGCGTGGAGTCGAACAGGTCACCGTCGGCGACCTCCCCGGTCCAGCCCTTGGCGCCGGTGTCGAGGTCGACCTCCTGGAGCTTGTTGCACTCCGCGCGGTCGCTGCTGCCGCTCATGTAGGCGACGATGATCTTGTTGGCGGCCGTCTTCTGCGGGGTGACCGCGCAGATCTTCTGGTCGAAGGTGATCGGGTCCCAGGCGGGGGCGCCGTCACCGACCTTGTAGCCGAAGAGCTGCTTGTACGCGGCCTTCACCGCGGTCTTGTCGGTGATCCACATGCCGGGGGCGTCGGCGCCGGAACCGGGCGCGTCCGGCCCGGACTTGTACCAGAGCACCTTGGCCTCACCCGGCTGGCGGCCCGCGTTGAGGTCCTCCTGGTCCTCGCCGCCGCCACCGTCGCCGTCACCGGGGTTGACCGGGTCGTCGGAGGCGGTCGGCTTGGCGCTGCCGCTCTCCTTGGCGACCGGCTTCTTCGGGTCGTCGCCACCGCTGCTGACCGCCCACACCGTGCCGCCGACGACGAGGAGCCCGGCGACGGCGGCGGCGATGACGAGGGCGGGCTTGCCCTTGAAGGGGTTGCGGGAGCCGGAGGGACCGGGCGGGGTGCCGGGGCCGCCGGGGTACTGCGGCTGCGGCGGGTAGCCGTACCCGGGCTGGCCGTAGGGGCCCGGCTGCTGCGGCTGGCCGTAGGGGCCGGGTTGGCCGTAAGGGCCCGGTTGCGCGTAGGGACCCGGCTGGGGCGGGCCGTACGGGCCGGGCTGGTCGGCCTGCTGGGGGTAGCCGTAACCGGGCTGCGGCGGACCCTGCGGGGGCGGCGTCTGCGGCGGCCCCGCGGGAGGCGGCGGCGCGCCGAAACCACCCTGCGGCGGCGGGTCCTGCGGTGCTCCGAAACCGGGCGGCTGACCGGGCGGCTGATTGGGCGGCTGAGTCATCAGCGGCTTCCCCCTCGTTCACTGATTTTTAGCCACGCCCTGAGGTACGTAACGGCTCAGAGTCGTACTCAGAAAGTTCTCAGACGGCTCTTTCTATCACTCGGGACTGACAGAAACCCGGGCCGATCACCCCCTGTACCCAAGGGAGGACCGGCCCGTGATGCCACTGTTATGCGCCTTCACGCCCTCTTCACGCGGCGCGCGCGCCGCCCGCAGGCGCCGGCCGGAGGTGCCTCACGCATCCTCGGCGAGTTCCAGCCAGCGCATCTCCAGCTCCTCGCGCTCGCCCGCCAAGGCACGCAGCTCGGCGTCGAGTTCGGCCACCTTCGCGAAGTCCGTGGCGTTCGCGGCGATCTGGTCGTGCAGCTTGGTCTCCTTCTCGGAGATCTTGTCGAGCTGCCGCTCGATCTTCTGGAGTTCCTTCTTGGCGGCGCGCTGGTCGGCCGCGCTCTTCTCCGGGACGGCCTTCTGGACGACGGGTGCGCTCGCTGCCGCCGCCTCCTCCATCTTGTGGCGGCGCTCGATGTACTCGTCGATACCGCGCGGCAGCATCCGCAGGGTGGCGTCGCCGAGGAGGGCGAAGACGCGGTCGGTGGTGCGCTCGACGAAGAAGCGGTCGTGGGAGATGACGATCATCGAGCCGGGCCAGCCGTCGAGGAGGTCCTCCAGCTGGGTCAGCGTCTCGATGTCGAGGTCGTTGGTGGGCTCGTCGAGGAAGAGGACGTTGGGCTCGTCCATCAGGAGACGGAGAAGCTGAAGCCTGCGCCGCTCACCACCCGACAGGTCGCCGACCGGCGTCCACTGCTTCTCCTTGGAGAAGCCGAACGTCTCGCACAGCTGCCCGGCGGTCATCTCGCGCCCCTTGCCGAGGTCGACGCGGTCACGCACCTGCTGGACGGCTTCCAGGACCCGCAGGTTCGGGTTGAGCTCGGCGACCTCCTGAGACAGGTAGGCGAGCTTGACCGTCTTGCCGACGACGACCCGGCCGCCGGCCGGCTGCGCCTCGCCCTCGGTGCGGGCGGCCTGCGCCATGGCCCGCAGCAGCGAGGTCTTGCCGGCGCCGTTGACGCCGACGAGGCCGATGCGGTCGCCGGGGCCGAGCTGCCAGGTGACGTGCTTGAGGAGGACCTTGGGCCCGGCCTGGACGGTCACGTCCTCCAGGTCGAAGACGGTCTTGCCGAGCCGCGAGGAGGCGAACTTCATCAGCTCGCTGGTGTCGCGCGGCGGCGGCACGTCCTTGATGAGCTCGTTGGCGGCCTCGACGCGGAAGCGCGGCTTCGACGTACGGGCGGGGGCGCCGCGGCGCAGCCAGGCCAGCTCCTTGCGGACCAGGTTCTGCCGCTTGGCCTCCTCCGTCGCCGCGATGCGCTCGCGCTCGGCGCGGGCGAAGACGTAGTCGGAGTAGCCGCCCTCGTACTCGTAGACGTCACCCTTCTGCACGTCCCACATGCGGGTGCAGACCTGGTCGAGGAACCAGCGGTCGTGGGTGACGCAGACGAGGGCGGAGCGGCGCTCGCGCAGGTGCTGGGCGAGCCAGGAGATGCCCTCGACGTCGAGGTGGTTGGTCGGCTCGTCGAGGACGATCAGGTCCTGTTCCTCGATGAGCAGCTTGGCGAGCGCGATACGGCGGCGCTCACCACCGGAGAGCGGGCCGATGACGGTGTCCAGCCCCTGCGGGAAGCCCGGCAGGTCGAGCCCGCCGAACAGCCCGGTGAGCACGTCCCGGATCTTGGCGTTGCCCGCCCACTCGTGGTCGGCCATGTCCCGGATGACCTCATGGCGGACGGTCGCCGTGGAGTCCAGGGAGTCGTGCTGGGTGAGGACGCCGAGGCGCAGTCCGCCGGAGTGCGTGACGCGGCCGGTGTCGGCCTCCTCCAGCTTGGCCAGCATCCGGATCAGGGTGGTCTTGCCGTCGCCGTTGCGGCCGACGACACCGATGCGATCGCCCTCGGAGACGCCGAGCGAGACACCGTCCAGCAGGGCACGGGTGCCGTACACCTTGCTGACGTTCTCGACATTGACCAGGTTGACGGCCATTTCTCTCCTGCCCAGGGGGATCGATCAGCCTCCCAGCCTAGACCGCGCCGTTCGGTGACCGATCCCCGCGCAGGTCAGCGCCCTGCCGCCGCCCTGACCTCGTCCAGGAGGTCGTACATCGTCTGTCCCGGGCAGTCGGTCTGGAGCCAGTCGCGGTGGCCGCTGACCGTCGTCGCGTCCTTGGTCACGCCGTTGACCGGGTTGGTGTACGTGATCCTCGCCTGCGGGTCGAGGCCCTTGAAGCGGGCGACGACCTTGACGAGTCGGGTCAGCGCGGCCTTCGCCGCGTCCGTCGGGCCCTGGTCGGTGAGGGTGCCGAGGAGTGCGATGCCGAGGTTGCCGGAGTTGTAGCCGGCGGTGTGGAAGGCGGTGACGACGTTGCCGTCCGGGTCGAAGGCGGGCACGCCGTCGTCGCCGGAGTAGCGGCCCTCGTAGACGACTCCGGCCTCGTCGATGAGGAAGTGGTAGCCGATGTCGCCCCAGTCGAGGGTGACCGCGTGGTACTCGTAGATCGCCCGGACCGTCGCGGCCGGGTCGGCGTCGCCGTTCGGGGTGTCCGTGTGGTGGACGGTGATCGCCTGCAACGGGTAGTACTTCTCCGGCGAGTTGACCACGCCGTCCTTGTACCGCTTCGACTCGTCCGCGCCCCACGCCGGCCGCGACAGACAGCGCACACCGCGCACGCGCGTGGGCTCCGAGGGCACCCGCACGGTGCGCTTCGGGCCGTCGGTGGTGTCGATCGCGAGCGAGCGCACGTCGGTCGTGCCGTCCGCCGCCTTCACCACGTACGACGTGACGTCACCGGCCGCGACCAGGGCCGTACCGCCGTCCTCGACGGTCGCGCAGCCGCCGCTCAGCGTCCGCCAGGCGCCGTCGGCGAGGCGGAGCGAGGCCGCGGGGCCGTTCCAGCGGACGCCGACATAGGAGGCGGCGAAGGCGGTGGTGACCGTACCGGCGCCGGTGGTGGCCTCGGAGCGGGTCGCCGGGAACTTCTCGGGGGTCGTGCCGGAGTCGGCCGTACCGGAGTCGGAGTCGCTGTCGGTCGCCGCGAAGACCACCGGGGTCAGGGCGGCCCCGGCGGCGACGGCTCCGGCGGCACCGAGCACGCCACGGCGTGACAGGGACCGCTTCCTGCGGTGGGACGGGGTGGTGGGGGGCTGTTCGGACACGGACGTGCCTTCCAAGGGGTCGTTCGACTGGGCGCCGGGCGGCGTCCGGCGGGCCGGACGACAGTGGCGCTCGAAGTGTCAAGTGACCCTAGAGGCCCCTGGTTTCGCGCACGTACTGCTTTCGCGGTCATCCATGTGGAGATAGCGCGAAGACGCGGTCACGCCGCGTCGTGGCCGAACCCCCGGGCCGCCGGGGGGTGTCGGCAGAACGTCAGTTTCCGGCCACGACGGTCGCGCCCGGCGCGGGCCCCGCCGCGACGCGCACAGAACGGCATGTGCCGGATGCGCGCAGCGCCTCCGCCACCTTCGCCGCGGATTCCGGATCGCGCGCGAGGAACGCCGTCGTCGGCCCCGACCCCGACACCAGCGCGGCGAGCGCACCGGCGGTGCGGCCCGCGGCGAGGGTGTCGGCGAGCTCCGGGAAGAGGGAGAGCGCGGCAGGCTGGAGGTCGTTGGAGACCGCGGCGGCGAGCGCGTCGGGGTCGCCCTCGGCGAGCGCGTCGAGCAGCGGCTCGGAGGCGACGGGCTCGGGCACGTCCTCGTGCGCGGTGAGCCGGTCGAACTCCCGGAAGACGGCCGGGGTGGACAGTCCGCGCTCGGCCATCGCGAAGACCCAGTGGAAGGTCCCGCCGACGTCGAGCGGGGTCAGCTTCTCCCCCCGCCCGATGCCGAGCGCCGCCCCGCCGACCAGACTGAACGGCACGTCGCTGCCCAACTCGGCGCAGATGTCGAGAAGTTCCTCACGGGAGGCGTTCGTGCCCCACAGCGCGTCGCAGGCCAGCAGGGCACCGGCGCCGTCGGCGCTGCCCCCGGCCATGCCGCCCGCGACCGGGATGTCCTTGGCGATGTGGAGGTGCACGGCGGGCTCGATGCCGCGCCGCTCGGCCAGGATCAGCGCGGCCCGCGCGGCGAGGTTCGTGCGGTCGAGGGGGACGAGCGCGGCGTCGGGACCCTCGCAGGTGACGCGGAGTTCGTCGGCGGGCGTGACCGTCACCTCGTCGTAGAGGCCGACGGCGAGGAAGACGTTGGCCAGGTCGTGGAACCCGTCGGGCCGGGCGGCGCCGACCGCGAGCTGGACGTTGACCTTGGCGGGAACGCGGACGGTGACGCTCACTGCTGCTCCTGCTCCTGCTCCTGGCCCTGGCTCTGGCCCTGCTCCTGGCCCTGGCTCTGGCCCTGCTCCCGACCCTGCTCCTGTTCCTGGCCCTGCTCCTGCTGAGCCTTGTTCTCCGCGATCCGCGCGAACTCCTCGACCGTCAGCGACTCCCCGCGCGCCTGCGGCGAGACCCCGGCGGCGACGAGGGCGGCCTCGGCGGCGGCCGCGGACCCGGCCCAGCCGGCGAGCGCGGCCCGCAGGGTCTTGCGGCGCTGCGCGAACGCGGCGTCCACGACGGCGAAGACCTCCCGCTTGGAGGCGCTGGTCCCGATCGGCTCGGCGCGCCGCACCAGCGACACCAGCCCGCTGTCGACGTTGGGCGCGGGCCAGAAGACATTGCGCCCGATGGAGCCGGCCCGCTTGACCTCGGCGTACCAGTTGGCCTTGACGGACGGCACGCCGTACACCCGGGAGCCGGGCCCGGCGGCGAGCCGGTCGGCGACCTCCGCCTGCACCATCACCAGCGTGCGCTCGATGCTCGGGAAGGTGTCGAGCATGTGCAGCAGGACGGGCACGGCGACGTTGTACGGCAGGTTCGCGACCAGCGCGGTCGGGGCCGGTCCCGGCAGCTCGGTGACGTGCATGGCGTCGGAGTGCACCAGCGCGAACCGCTCGGCCCGCTCGGGCATGCGCGCGGCGATGGTGGCGGGCAGCGCGGCGGCGAGCACGTCGTCGATCTCGACGGCCGTGACGCGCTCGGCGGCCTCCAGCAGCGCGAGCGTGAGCGACCCGAGCCCCGGCCCGACCTCCACGACCACGTCGTCCGGCCGTACGTCGGCGGTGCGGACGATCCGGCGGACCGTGTTCGCGTCGATGACGAAGTTCTGTCCGCGCTGCTTGGTCGGCCGCACACCGAGAACGTCCGCGAGCTCACGGATGTCGGCGGGGCCGAGGAGGGCGTCGGGGGTGGGGCTGCTGGTCACGGGACAAGGGTACGGGGGCGGCTCGCCCGGCTCGGACACCGCTGAGCCGGGTACGGCACCCCCGAGCCGGTCGCCGTGCCCGGCGCGGTGTCAGCCGTGCAGCCGCGTGCCGCAGTGCGGCCAGGGACTCGCGCCCCGCCGCACGTACAGCTTCTTCGCCCGGAACGTCTGTTCCGCCGCCGGGGCGTCCTGCGGCCGTCCGCTGCCGCCCAGGCTCTGCCAGGTCCGGGTGTCGAACTGGTACAGCCCGCCGTACGTCCCGGAGGGGTCCACCGCGTTCGGCCGGCCTCCGGACTCGCAGGCCGCCAGCCCCTGCCAGTTCAGCCCGTCCGCTCCCTGCACGGACGTCGGCAACGGCTTCGTGCCCACCTTCACCACCTGGTCGCGCGGCTCCCGCACCACCTCGGTCCTGATCCGGCGCGGCTTCTGCCGGACGCCGTTGACGGTGCGCAGGGAGTACGTGACCCGCCGCACCCCTTCCCGGCCGGCCTGCTCGACGACCTCCGTGCCCTTGAACAGGGAGGCGTCCTCGCTGCGCTCGACCCGGAACGGGATCGTCTCCTCGCGGACCTCCTTCGTGCCCGTGATCCGCAGCACGGTCACCGTCTGCCCGTCGCGCGGGAAGCTCTCCGGCGCGACCGACGTGGTGTCCTGCCCGCGCAGCGTGATCCCGGCCTCCTCGACGACCTCCCGGACGGTCGCCGCGTTGGTGCGCACGGTCCGCGACCGGCCGTCGGCCATGACGGTGACCGCGCGCTCGGTGCGCACGTCCAGCGTGAGCCCCTCGCGCCCGATGCGCTGGGAGCGCGCCATCGACAGGTACGCGCCCTCCGCGCGCACCCCCAGCTGCTTGAGCGCCCCTTCCACCGTGTGCGCCGTCGTCCACACCTCGTGCCGCTGCCCGTCGAGCGTGAGCCGCACGGGGCGGCCGTAGTGCACCGCGATCTCGTCGCCGCTGCTGAGCGCCGTGCCGGGGGCGGGAGCGACGACGTCGTGCGCCCCCACGTCGACGCCTTCCTCGGCGAGCAGCTCGGTCACGTCGTCGGCGAAGGTGTGCAGGGTGCGCGGCTTGCCGTCGACGGTCAGCTCGATCGCCTTGTCCTTGGCGACGAACGCGGTGGTGCCGCCGGCGAGGAACGCGACGACCAGTGCCTGCGGCAGCAGGCGGCGCATGGTGCCGTCCGTGCGCTCGGGTCCTCGCGCCTTGCGCCGGCGCGCGGCGCGACGGCTCTCCACGGCGCCCGAAGAGGGCGCGGGGACGGACGCGGGCACGGACGCGGGCACGGGCACAGGCGCTTCGGGAAGGTCGTAAGCGGGCCGGTAGGTGTCCGCGTACGCCACCGGCATCGGCGGTGCCGGCGCCCCCCGCACGCCGTACGCCAGCGTCTCCGCACTGTGCGGGTCGTAGGCCGCGCCGTACGGTTCGTACGTCTGGTACTGGGAGTTGCTCACGACGACACGCTCCAGGGTCCAGAGAGACCCAGAACCTAGCGGAGTGTCCGTCACTCTCCAAAGCGACGCGAGTACACAGAGTGGTGTTCAGTAGCCGAACGCGCGTGCCGTGTTGGCGGCGAGTGCCGTGGCCAGCGTGTCCTCGTCGATCCCCCGCACCGCGGCCATCGCGCGCACCGTGACCGGAATGAGATACGGCGCGTTGGGCCGTCCGCGGTACGGCACCGGCGTCAGGAAGGGCGCGTCGGTCTCCACCAGGAGCAGGTCCGCCGGGGCCACCGCCACCGCGTCCCGCAGGTTCTGGGCGTTCTTGAAGGTGACGTTGCCGGCGAAGGACATGAAGTAGCCCTCGCGCGCGCACACCTCCGCCATCTCCGCGTCTCCGGAGTAGCAGTGGAACACCGTCCGCTCCGGGGCGCCCTCCTCCTTCAGCACGCGCAGGACGTCCTCGTGGGCGTCGCGGTCGTGGATGACGAGGGTCTTGCCGTGCCGCTTGGCGATCTCGATGTGGGCGCGGAAGGAGCGCTCCTGCGCCTCCTTGCCCCCGGGGCCGGTGCGGAAGTGGTCGAGGCCGGTCTCGCCGACGCCCTTGACCTGGGGCAGCGCGGCCAGGCGGTCGATCTCGGCGAGCGCCTCGTCGAGCGCCTGCGCGCCCCCCGGCTGCCGCGCGCCCTGGCGGGACCAGCCGTCGGGGTCGCCGTGGACGATGCGCGGCGCCTCGTTGGGGTGCAGGGCGACGGTCGCGTGGACGCTGTCGAAGGCGGCGGCCGTCTCCGCGGCCCACTGCGAGCCCTTGATGTCGCAGCCGACCTGCACGACGGTGGTCACGCCCACCGACGCGGCCTTCGCGAGCGCCTCCTCCACCGTCCCGGACTGCATGTCGAGGTGGGTGTGGGAGTCGGCGACGGGCACCCGGAGGGGCTCCGGGAGCGGCGGCGCGGCGTTCTTGCCGGAGGCGTCGGAGGAGTTCGAAGGCATGCCCCGATCCTACGAAAGGGGCATGCCCTGCCGATCGGCGGAGCTCAGCTCGCCTTGCGGTGGTGGAAGGGGTGCAGGAGATCGGACAGGTGCCAGTGGTGGCGCTCCTTGCCCTGTGCGGGCACCTCCGGCACCTCCACGGGGCCGGCCGGCGGGGTGCGGTGCTGATGGCGGTGGACCGCGTCGAGCACCGACGAGACCTGTCCGGGCCGCATGATGCGCACGACGTGTCCGTCGCAGTTCTGGCACGTGGGACGGGACAGCGGTGACGGGACGACCCGGTGGTCGGCGACGTAGATGACGAAGTCGTGGCCGTCGGCGTCGGTGTGGTGCTCTATCTCGTACGACTGCTCCCAGCCGTGCCCGCAGCGCATGCAGGCGAAGGAGTACGACTCGTGGACGACGGCGGTGGCGCCACTGCGCAGTGCGGCGGTCTGCCCTGCGATCTCGCTCATGCCAGCTCCTCTGGTCCGCTGGACACCGGGACGGGTGCGTCCCTTCGACCAGTGGACGCTTCCGCGGCAGCGAATGCATCAGCCCTGTCGACTGTTGGAGCCGATTTGGACTTTCCTTGCCAAAACGGCCCTGCAGGCAGGGGCTGGGCTTTGCCTTCGACCCTCGCCCTTTACCCACCCGTGGGGCGCGCGCTCAGAGGAGAAGCGCCCTGCTCAGGCGCCCTGTGCGCCCCACCGCGGGCCGTCGGTCACGCGCCCGCGTTCTTCGCCGCCACCACCGCGTCGAAGACCTCCCGCTTGGGCAGCCCGGCCTCCACCGCGACCGCCGCGATCGCCTCCTTGCGGCGCTCACCGGCCTCCTCGCGCACGCGCACCCGGCGCACGAGCTCCTCGGCGCTCACGTCCTGCGCGCCCCTCTCGGGCGCCCCCTCCACGACGACGGTGATCTCCCCGCGCACACCCTCCGCGGCCCACGCCGCCAGCTCCCCCAGCGGACCGCGCTTGACCTCCTCGTACGTCTTGGTCAGCTCGCGGCAGACGGCGGCCCGCCGGTCCTCGCCGAAGACGGAGGCCATCGCGGCGAGGGTGTCGTCGAGCCGGTGCGGGGCCTCGAAGTAGACGAGGGTCCGGCGCTCCTCGGCGACCTCCCGCAGCCGCGACAGCCGCTCTCCGGCCTTCCTCGGCAGGAACCCCTCGAAGCAGAACCGGTCGACCGGCAGCCCGGACAGCGCGAGCGCCGTCAGCACGGCGGAGGGCCCCGGCACGGCGGTGACCCGGATGTCCTTCTCCACGCAGGCCGCGACCAGCCGGTAGCCGGGGTCCGACACCGACGGCATGCCGGCGTCCGTCACCAGCAGCACGCGCGCGCCGCCGACGAGTTCCTCGACCAGTTCGGGGGTGCGGGCCGCCTCGTTGCCCTCGAAGTACGACACGACACGCCCCTTGGGGGTGACGCCGAGCGCCTGGGTGAGACGGCGCAGCCGACGGGTGTCCTCGGCGGCGATCACGTCCGCACCGGCGAGTTCCTCGGCCAGCCGGGGCGGGGCGTCCGCGATGTCACCGATGGGGGTGCCTGCCAAAACAAGGGTTCCTGTCACGTTTCCATCCTCGCAGGGCCCATCCACGGGACTCCCACAGACGTGTTCCCTACGATGGCGCGGTGACCAGTACAGCGTCGTCCTTGGACTCCACGGACACCCGGCAGGACCAGTCGCCGCAGGACAAGCAGCCGTCCTGGCAGCAGCGGCTGCGCCGTTTCGGCTACGCGGCGGGGCCCAGAAGCGATGTCCGGGACCGGCTGGTGCCGCCGTACACGCGGCCCGACCCGCGCATGTGGGCGGCGCTCGGTCTGCCGAGGACGCTGACCGACCGGCTCGTGCGCTGGTCCGGCTGGGGCGGCCCGCTGCTCGTCACGCTGTTCGCGGGCGTGATCCGGTTCTGGCACCTGGGCAGCCCCAAGGCGGTGATATTCGACGAGACGTATTACGCCAAGGACGCGTGGGCGATCGTCCACCGCGGCTTCGAGGTCTCCTGGGACAAGAACGCCAACGACGTCATCCTCGACGTCGGCAGCAAGGTGACCATCCCGTCGGACGCCTCGTACGTCGTGCATCCGCCGGTCGGCAAGTACGTCATCGGGCTGGGCGAGCTGATGTTCGGCTTCGACCCGTTCGGCTGGCGGTTCATGACGGCGCTGCTGGGCACGCTGTCGGTCCTGATGCTGTGCCGGATCGGGCGCCGCATCTTCCGCTCGACGTTCCTCGGCTGTCTCGCGGGCGCGCTGATGGCGGTGGACGGGCTGGCCTTCGTGATGGCCCGTACCTCACTGCTCGACGGCGTGCTGATGTTCTTCGTGCTGGCCGCGTTCGGCTGTCTGGTCATCGACCGCGACAAGGCGCGGGAGAAACTCGCGGCGGCCCTCCCGGCCGACGCCGACGGCCTGGTCCGCCCGGACGCGCACACCGCCGAGAACACCCGCCTCGGACGGCGTCCCTGGCGCTGGCTGGCCGGTCTGATGCTGGGCCTGGCCATCGGCACCAAGTGGAACGGCCTGTACATCACGGCCGCGTTCTGTGTGATGGCCGTGCTCTGGGACATCGGTTCGCGCAAGGTCGCCGGCGCCCGCCACCCGTACGCGGCGGTCTTCAGGCGCGATCTGGGCCTGACCTTCCTGGCGACGGTCCCGGTGGCGATCGCCACGTACCTGGTCTCCTGGCTCGGCTGGATCCTCTCCCCCACCGACGGCACCGGCGGCTACTACCGCAACTGGGCCGTGACCGACGGCAGGAACAGCAACTGGTCCTGGCTGTTCCCGGACTGGTGGCGCAGCCTGTGGCACTACGAGCACCAGGTCTACGAGTTCCACGTGGGCCTGAGCTCCCCGCACACGTACCAGTCCAACCCGTGGAGCTGGATCGTCGACGGCCGCCCGGTGTCGTACTTCTACGAGTCCCCTGCCCCCGGCAAGGACGGCTGCCCGGTCGACGCGACCGAGAAGTGCGCGCGCGAGGTCCTCGCGATCGGCACCCCGCTGCTGTGGTGGGCGGCGGCCTTCGCGGTGCTGTACGTGCTCTGGCGCTGGTTCTTCCGCCGCGACTGGCGGGCGGGCGCCATCGCCTGCGGTGTCGCGGCCGGTTACCTGCCCTGGTTCATGTACCAGGAGCGGACGATCTTCTTCTTCTACGCCGTGGTCTTCCTGCCGTTCCTGTGCCTGGCCGTGGCGATGATGATCGGCGCGATCGTCGGACCGCCGGGAGCGAGTGACACCCGGCGGGTGGCGGGCGCGACGGGGGCGGGCGTGCTGGTGCTGCTGATCGCCTGGAACTTCATCTACTTCTGGCCCTTGTACACCGGAACGGCCATCCCGATCGACGACTGGCGTTCACGGATGTGGCTGGATACCTGGGTCTAGTTCAACAACTCGGCCACAAAGGGAAACTCCCCTCGCAGATGTCACTCGGCCCACTTACAGTGCGGAGGACTGAATAACGGGGAGGGGTTCAGTTCCATGAACAAGGGGGTCAAGGCCACCGTCATCGGCGGCGTGTTCGCCGTGATGGTGGGTGGGGCCGGGTACGGCGCGTTCAACATCGTGTCCGCGCTCAACGGCGACGGAGGTTCGGGCGGCTCCGAGGTGAAGACCGGGCCGCCCGGCACCGACGAGGTCCGGGAGACCTCGGAGAAGTTCTTCGCCGACTGGGAGAAGGGCTCGGCGGCGACCGCGGCCCAGTTCACCAACAACAACGCGGCCGCGCAGACCCTGCTCACCTCGTACGCCGAGGACGCGCACATCACCGACGTGAAGATCACGCCGGACACCGCGCGGGGCACCACCGTGCCCTTCACCGTGAAGGCGAAGGTGTCGTACGAGGGCACGGCCAAGCCCCTGTCCTACAAGAGCTCCCTGACCGTCGTGCGCGGCCTCACCACCGGCAAGGCGCTGGTGGACTGGAAGCCGTCCGTGGTCCACCCGCAGCTGCGCTCCGACCAGGACAGCCTCGTCACCGGCGCGGCCTCGACCCCGCCCATCGAGGCGGTGGACCGCGACGGCAAGGTGCTAGAGAAGGACAAGTACCCGTCCCTGGGCCCGATCCTGGACGCGCTGCGCGACAAGTACGGCGCCAAGGCGGGCGGCACACCCGGCGTCGAGCTGTACATCCGGCACGAAGGCGACGGCTCCCCCGACACCTCGCTGCTCACGCTCGCCGAGGGCAAGGCGGGCAAGCTGCCGACCACCATCAGCGCGAGCGCGCAGGCGGCGGCCGAGAAGGCGGTGACGCGGTACGCCAACTCCTCGGTGGTCGCCGTCAAGCCGAGCACCGGCGAGGTGCTCGCGGTCGCCAACCACCGGGACGACGGCTTCAACGCGGCCTTCGAGGGCAAGGTCGCCCCGGGCTCCACCTGGAAGATCGTCACCTCCGCGATGCTCATCGACAACGGCGTGACCTCGATGAACGGCCCGGCGCCCTGCCCGCCCGACGCCATCTGGCAGGGGCAGACCTTCCACAACCTCAAGAACCTGCCGCCCAACGAGAACGCGACGCTCGCCAACAGCTTCATGCGGTCCTGCAACACGGCCTTCATCAAGCTGATCGACGAGAAGCCGCTGACCGACGAGTCGATGACGGCCGAGGCGCAGAACAAGTTCGGGCTCGGCCGCGACAACTGGAAGACCGGCATCACCTCCCAGGACGGCAGCGTCCCGGCCGTCAGCGGCCCGGACCGGGCGGCGGCCGCCATCGGGCAGGGCCAGGTCACCATGAACCCGCTGAACATGGCGTCCGTGACGGCCACCGCCATCACCGGCGCCTTCCGCCAGCCGTACCTGGTCTCGCCCGACCTTGACGGCCGGGAGCTGGCCACCGCCGAGGGCCTGCGGTCGAGCACGGTCTACCAGCTGAAGCAGATGATGCGGCTGACGGCCACGCAGGGCACCGCGGCGGACGTCATGCGGGGCCTCGGCGGCGCCGACATCGGTGCGAAGACGGGCTCCGCGGAGGTCGACGGCAACGCCACCTCCAACAGCTGGTTCACCGGCTTCCGCGGCGATGTCGCCGCGGCGGCCATGACCGAGCAGGGCGGCCACGGTGTCGACGCGGCCGGGCCGATCGTGAAGGCCGTACTGGCGGCGGGGGACTGAACGGGAGACCGAACTCACCCCCACAGGACGGGACTCCAGGGTGGTCGCCGTCGTTGAGGTGATGGACGAGGGCAACGGGGACCCTGGGTATTTCGCGGAGGAACGAGGGCTGTGGGCAAGAGAAGGCGCGTCGCCGAGCGACGTAGGACGCATCGTCCCGCCGTGATCGGCGGGATGGTCGCCGTGGTCGTCGGCGGCGCCGGGTTCGCCGGCTATGTGCTGTACGGCGGCGGAGCGGCGGCCGAGGACCGCACGTCCGCGACGGCCGCCGAGGCCGACGCCAAGCCGGAGGTGAAGACGGGCCCGCTGTCCGCGACCGAGGTGGACACCGCGGCCCGGACGTTCCTGACGTCCTGGCAGCAGGGCAAGGTCACCGAGGCCGCGGCCGTCACCAGCGACACCGAGGCCGCCACCGCGCTGCTCACGGGCTACGCCAAGGACGCCCACCTCAAGGACGTCACCCTCACCCCCGGCACCCGCACCGGCGCCAAGGTGCCCTTCGCGGTGAAGGCGACGGTGTCGTACAAGGGGACCTCCAAGCCGCTGGCGTACGACAGTTCGCTCACCGTCGTCCGGAACACCGCCACCGGCAAGCCGCAGGTCGACTGGCACTCCGCGGTCGTCCACCCCGACCTGAAGGACGGCGACACCCTCGTCACCGGCGAGTCCGGGACCCCGCCCGTCAAGGCCGTCGACCGCGACGGCGGCGAGATCACCACCGCGAAGTACCCCTCGCTCGGGTCGGTGCTCGACGGGCTGCGCGAGAAGTACGGCAAGAAGGCCGGCGGCAAGGCGGGCGTCGAGCTCCAGGTCGTGCGCGGCAAGGAGTCCAAGAAGGACAAGCTGTCCGACAAGACCCTGCTGGAGCTGAGCAAGGGCACGCCGGGCACCGTGAAGACGACGCTCAGCCCGGCCCTCCAGGCGGCGGCCGAGGCGCAGGTCGCCAAGCGGGCGCAGTCGTCGGTCGTGGTGCTGCGGCCCTCGACCGGCGAGATCCTCGCCGTGGCCAACGCCAACAAGGGCTTCAACGTCGCCTTCCAGGGCTCGCTCGCGCCCGGCTCGACGATGAAGGTCGTCACGTCCTCGCTGCTGATCGAGAAGGGCCTGGCGTCGGCGGACAAGCCGCACCCGTGCCCGAAGTACTTCACCTACGGCGGCTGGAAGTTCCAGAACGACGACAAGTTCCAGATCAAGGGCGGCACCTTCAAGGCGAGCTTCGCCCGCTCCTGCAACACCGCCTTCATCAGCCAGGCGCCCAAGCTGGACAACGACTCCCTGACCAAGCAGGCCCAGCAGGTCTTCGGCCTGTCCATGAACAACTGGGCGGTCGGCGTGCCCACCTTCGACGGCTCGGTGCCGGTGCAGTCGCAGGCCCAGATGGCGGCCTCGCTGATCGGCCAGGGCGCGGTGCGGATGAACCCGCTGAACATGGCGTCGGTGTCGGCGACCGTGGAGTCGGGCGTCTTCCGGCAGCCGTACCTGGTCTCCCCGGACGTGGACGGCCGCACGCTGGCCAAGGCCTCCCGCACGATGTCCTCGGGCACGCTCTCCCAGCTGCGCGAGCTGATGGCGTACACGGCGGCCTACGGCACGGCGGCCGAGGCGATGCAGGGTGTCTACGGCAACGTCGGCGCGAAGACCGGCTCGGCGGAGGTCGACGGCCAGAAGAAGCCCAACGGCTGGTTCACCGCGTACCGCGGCGACCTGGCCGCCGCCGGTGTCGTCCAGGCGGGCGGGCACGGCGGTGACACCGCCGGGCCGATCGTGGCGGCGCTGCTGAAGAGGGGGAGCTAGCTGCCGACGGGGGTGGCCGTGTACGTCCGGCGCAGGAACCTCAGCAGGGCCTTGGACTCGAACTGCACCACAGAGACGCCCTGCCGGGAGTGGAACTCCACCACAGCCTGGACCCGCCCGCACGGCCACACCCGTACTCCCCCGGCCTCCACCGGCGCCCGCAGGCCCTGTTCGAGCAGGGCCCGCTCGAAGGTCCACTCGTGCGGCCCGGGCAGGCCGACGCGCACCGCGCGCGGGTCGGCGTCGGGGTCGTAGCGCAGGACGACGGGGACGGCCTCGGGCTCCGCGACCGTGATGTCGGCGTCGGTGACGATGTGGGCTCGCGCGTACTGTTCGACTACGGACATCGGCTCGGCCCCTTACGCTGAGTGACCTGTGCGGAAGCTGTGCGACCGCTTCCCTTCCAATGTCGCATATTTTCCCGGGCGCGCCCCCGGACGCCGGACATCGTCGGGCATCTCACACGCCGGGGCGCAGGGCGCGGGGCACAGCGGGTCCACAATCAGATCGCTCTTGCAAGTTGTTCGCATTAAGCCGCATCATCTAACGGTGCATGTGCCTGACGGATTCATCGACGCCCCCGTATCCGCCGCGACCGGAGCAGTCGCCGCGGCCGCCGTCGCCGTGAGCCTGCGCGGCGCCCGCCGCGAGCTCGACGAGCGGACCGCGCCGCTGGCGGGGCTGGTGGCGGCGTTCATCTTCGCCGTGCAGATGCTCAACTTCCCCGTCGCCGCGGGCACCAGCGGCCACCTGCTGGGCGGCGCCCTCGCCGCGATCCTCGTCGGCCCCTGCACCGGCGTGCTGTGCGTGTCCGTCGTGCTGCTCATGCAGGGCATCCTCTTCGCGGACGGCGGGCTGACCGCGCTCGGCGTGAACATCACGGACATGGCGGTGGTGACGACCGTCGTGGCGTACGCCGTGTTCCGCGCCCTGGTCAAGGTGCTGCCCCGCAAGCGGCGGTCCGTCACCGTCGCGTCCTTCGTCGCCGCGCTGCTCTCCGTCCCGGCCGCGGCCGTCGCCTTCACGCTCCTGTACTGGATCGGCGGCACCACCGACGTCTCCATCGGCAAGGTCACGACCGCGATGGTCGGCGTGCACGTCCTGATCGGCATCGGCGAGGCCGTGATCACCTCGCTGACGGTCGGCGCCGTCGTCGCGGTACGGCCGGATCTCGTGTACGGCGCCCGTGACCTGCGGCAGCGGCTCAAGCTGCGGGTGAACGGCGAACTCGTCGACGCCCCCGACCCGGTGGCCGTCCCCGTCGCCGCCCGCTCGCACCGCAAGGTGTGGCTGGCCGGGCTGGCGACCTCCCTCGTCCTCGCGGGCGGCGTCAGCTTCTACGCCTCCGCCAGCCCCGACGGTCTGGAGAAGGTCGCCGCCGACCAGGGCATCGACAAGAACACCGAGAAGCACGCCGCCGCCGACTCCCCGCTCGCCGACTACGGCGTCAAGGACGTCGACGACGCCCGGCTCTCCGGCGGCCTCGCGGGCGTGATCGGCGTGGGCGCCACGATCGTCGCGGGCAGCGGGGTGTTCTGGGCGGTACGCAGGCGGCGCACGGCCGCCGATGTCTCTGCCGTGAACGCGGGCGTCTGAGATGGGCGCCGGACACGCGCACAGGCTCTACCGGCACGGACACTCCCCCGTCCACGCCCTGCCGCCGCACACCAAGCTCGCCGCGGTGTTCTGCTTCGTGGTGGTCGTCGTCTCCACACCGCGCGAGGCGGTGTGGGCCTTCGGGCTGTACGCCGTCCTCCTGGGCGTCGTCGCGTACGTCGCGCGCGTGCCCGCCGGATTCCTGCTCAAGCGGCTGCTGATCGAGGTGCCGTTCGTCGCGTTCGCGGTGCTCATGCCCTTCGTGGCGGAGGGCGAGCGGGTCGAGGTGCTGGGCGTTTCGCTGAGCGTGAGCGGCCTGTGGGGCGCCTGGAACGTGCTCGCCAAGGGCACGCTCGGCGTCGCCGCGTCCGTGCTGCTGGCCTCGACGACGGAGCTGCGCGAACTCCTGCTGGGGCTCCAGCGGCTGAAGCTGCCGCCCCTGCTCGTGCAGATCGCCTCCTTCATGATCCGGTACGGCGACGTCATCACCGACGAGATGCGGCGCATGCGGATCGCGCGGGAGTCCCGCGGTTTCGAGGCACGGGGCGTGCGGCACTGGGGAGTGCTCGCGAAGTCCGCGGGCGCCCTCTTCATCAGGTCGTACGAGCGCGGCGAGCGCGTGCACCTCGCCATGGTGAGCCGGGGTTACGCCGGTTCGATGCCGGTCATCGACGAGGTGACCGCGTCCCGGGCGCAGTGGACGTACGCGTTCGCGCTGCCGGGTGCGGCTCTGCTCGTGTGTCTGCTGGGATGGATGCTGTGAGTGCTGTGCGTGGGCTGGACGCCGTGGATGGATCGGATGCCGTGACCGCTTCTCTGGAGGTCTCCGGCCTCGCCTTCGCCTACCCCGACGGCCATCAGGCGCTGTTCGGCGTGGACTTCTCGATCGCGCGCGGCGAACGGGTCGCGCTGCTCGGGCCGAACGGCGCCGGCAAGACGACCCTCGTGCTCCACCTCAACGGCATCCTGTCCGGCGGCACCGGCAGCGTGCGCGTCGCCGGGCTGCCCGTCAACAAGCAGCACATGGCGGAGATCAGGCGCCGGGTCGGGATCGTCTTCCAGGACCCGGACGACCAGCTGTTCATGCCGACGGTGCGCGAGGACGTCGCGTTCGGACCGGCGGCCGCCGGCGTGAAGGGCGCGGAGCTGGAAGCGCGCGTGGACCGTGCGCTGGCGCGCGTCGGCATGGCGGAGTTCAAGGACCGCCCGCCGCACCACCTCTCCTTCGGCCAGCGCCGCCGGGTCGCCGTCGCGACGGTGCTCGCCATGGAGCCGGAGATCCTCGTCCTCGACGAGCCGTCGTCCAACCTCGACCCCGCCTCCCGGCGCGAACTCGCCGACATCCTGCGCTCCCTGGACGTCACCGTCCTCATGGTCACGCACGACCTCCCGTACGCCCTGGAGCTGTGCCCGCGCTCCCTCGTCCTCAGCGAGGGCGTCATCGCGGCCGACGGCAAGACGTCCGAGCTGCTCTCCGACGACGCCCTCATGCGCGCCCACCGCCTGGAGCTGCCCTTCGGCTTCGACCCGCGTTCGGTGTCCGCCGCTTCGGACCGTCCGTGACAATGGGCGCGTGACGAACGAGGACTCCACTGCGCCCGACGGCTCACTGCTCCTCGACGAGCAGCTCTGTTTCGCGCTGTACGCCGCCCAGCGCGCGGTGACGGCCGCATACCGCCCGCTGCTGGAGGAGCTCGGCCTCACCTACCCGCAGTACCTGGTGCTGCTCGTGCTCTGGGAGCGGGGCGAGACGACGGTCAAGGAGCTGGCGGCGGCGCTGCGGCTCGACTACGGCACGGTGTCGCCGTTGCTCAAGCGGCTGGAGAGCGCGGGGGTGGTGCGCCGGGAGCGCGCGGCCCACGACGAGCGCTCGGTGCTCGTCGCGTGCACCGGGCGCGGAGAGGAACTGCGGGAGCGCGCGGCGCGCGTGCCGGGCGCGCTCCTGTCCGCGACGGGGCTCGACGCCGCGGGGGTCGCGAGGTTGCGCGAGGAGTTGTGGGAGCTCGCGGACAGGGCGCACGCGGCGGCCGAGCGCCCTTACTGACCTCCTGTTACCGCCGGTCGCAACCCCCTACTCCCCCAGGGTCGACCTACTGACCGGTACCTTGTGCACGATGTATTTGCGCACACTCTTTCTCTGGGGGGCCAGCCATGAGTGACACCAGGACGGACACCGACACCCGCCCGACGAAGATCATGTACGTCGCCGAGGCCACCGCCCACGGCGGCCGGGACGGCTATGTCACCAGCCAGGACGGCCGGATCGGGCTGAAGGTCGCGATGCCTCCGGCACTCGGCGGCGACGGCAACGGCACCAACCCGGAGCAGCTGTTCGCGGCGGGCTTCAGCTCCTGCTTCCACAACGCGCTGGTGCTGGTGGGCCGCCGTGCCGGCTTCGACCTGACCGGTTCCACGGTCGCCGCGAAGGTCGGTATCGGCCCCAACGCACACCAGGGCTACGGTCTGGCGGTCGCCCTCAGCGTCTCGCTCCCCGTGCTCGACCAGGACGTCGCGGCCCGGCTGGTGGACGCCGCCCACCAGGTGTGCCCGTACTCCAACGCGACCCGCGGGAACATCGACGTGACGATCCTGCTTGGGTGAGGTGGGGGCCGACAGCCGACAGGGGCCGGCCCCCCTGCCGAGCAGCACGAGGAGGAGTACGGCCGTGGACGTGAACGGAACGGTCGCCGAGGGCTTCGAGCCGGTCAGGGACGCGTTCGTCCGTAACTTCGAGCAGCTCGGGGACCGCGGCGCGGCCGTCGCCGTCTACCGGGAGGGCCGCAAGGTCGTCGACCTGTGGGCCGGTACGAAGGACGTCGACGGCACCGCACCGTGGCAGCGCGGCACCGCCCAGATCGTGCGCTCGGCGACCAAGGGTGTCGCCGCCGCCGTGCTCCTGATGCTGGCCGAGCGCGGACGCCTGGACCTGGACGCGCCGGTCGGCGATTACTGGCCCGAGTTCAAGGCCCACGGCAAGGAGCGGGTGCTGGTCCGGCACGTGCTGAACCACCGGGCCGGGCTGCCCGTCCTGGACCGGCCGATCACGCCCGAGGAGGCCCTGGACCCGCTGAAGGGACCGGAGGCCGTCGCCGCGCAGGCGCCCGTGTGGGAGCCCGGCACGGACCACGGGTACCACGCGCTCACGTACGGCTGGCTGCTGGACGAACTGGTGCGGCGCGTGACCGGGAGCGGCACCGGCGAGTGGATCGCGGCGGAGATCGCCGGGCCGCTCGGGGCGGACCTGTGGCTCGGCCTCCCGGAACCGGAAGCGCACCGGGTCGGACAGGTGGGCGGTGTCGAGGCACCGGAGGCCGCCGCCGCGCTGCGGATGCGCCCGAAACGTTCCGTCACGGACGCCTACCGGGACCCCGGCTCCCTCACCAACCGTGCCTTCGCCGCGATCACCCCCTTCCCGGACCAGAACGCCCCGGCCTACCGGGCGAGCGCCCTGCCCGCGACCAACGGCATCGCCACGGCCGACGGACTGGCCCGTTTCTACGCGGCGACGATCGGCGAGGTGGACGGCGTGCGGCTGCTGGCCCCGGCCACGGTGGAGCGCGCCCGCGCGGAGGAGTCGTCGGGGCCGGACCGCGTCCTGGTGGTCAACACCCGTTTCGGCCTCGGCTACATGCTGCACGGCAGTGCGTCGCCGTTCCTCGGCCCGGGTTCCTTCGGCCACCCCGGCCGCGGCGGCTCCCTCGGCTTCGCCGACCCCGAGTCCGGCATCGCCTTCGGCTATGTGACCAACGGCCTGCGCAAGACGGTCACGGCGGACCCGCGGGCGCAGGCGCTGGTGCGGGCGGTCCGGGCGGCCTTGTCCTAGCTTCCTGGTTTTTTGGCTTCCGGGATTCCGGGCTTCCTGGCTTCCTGCGTTCCGGGCCTACTGCGGTTTCGGCTTCCTGGCTTGCCTGGCTTCCTGCGTTCCGGGCCTACTGCGGTTTCGGCTTCCTGGCTTGCCTGGCTTCCCGGCTTCCTGCCTCAGACGTGGATCGGGTGGGACGTCCGCCCCGACGCCGCGTCGATCTCGCCGTGCGCCTTGGTCAGCAGTTGCATGGCGAGTTCGTTGAGCGCGCGGGCCCCGGCGATCTCCTCGCCGACCCGCGGCTGATGGGAGTCGGTGTGGTGGCGGCTGGCCTGGCCGTGGGCCCGTACCTCGCTGCCGTCGGGCAGCCGGACCATCGCCACCGCCCGCGTGTGCTCTTCGTCCTCCATGAACTCCAGCTCGACGTGCCATCCCACAGTGGTGTGCATCATGTCGATCACCTCCGGAAGAACTCCTTCCAGAGTGCTACCGGAGGGGCGGCCGCGACCAGTCGTCCGGACCGGTATCGGCAACGGCAACGGCAAGACGCCCTACTCGGGTTCCGCGTACTCCTCCGGCCGGCGCGCGGGCGCCGTCGGCTTGGTGCGTGCGGGACGGCTCATCGCGGCCACCCGCACGGCCAGCGCCTCCCGGAACACGACGACCTGCCGCACCAGCTCCCGCCGCTGCCGGCGCTGATACCGGTAGGCGATCTCCAGCGTGCCGAGCGCGAGCAGCACGCCGACGACGACCACCACCGCCAGCGTCACATACCGCCGGACCGTCCCCTCCCCCGCGTCGGCGAAGGCGCGCCCCGACGCGGCGGCCAGCGCGGTGATCAGCGCCAGCCACACCACGTAGGCCGCGAACTGCCAGGGATGGTCCTGCCGCAGCCAGGCCGTTCGCGTCCGCCGCGCCTCGGCCGCCACCCGGTCCACGGCCGCGGCGATGTCGCCGAGCTCCCAGTCCGCCTTCTCCCGCTGCTCGCGCGAGAGGGGGGCGGTCATCCGGTCGAGGCGCAGGTGGAGCCGGGCGACCGCGCGGCGCAGCACGGCACGGTGCACGCGGTCGGGCAGCCGGTGCGGCCAGCGGGCCCACAGGTCGTCGTCGCGCCGGCGGAGGCGGAGGTCGGCGACGGCCGCGCGGGCGACGGCGACGCTCAGGACCAGCAGCAGGACCAGGGCCTGCACCATGCCGAGGTCGCCGCGGAGCGCGCCGTAGACCCCGACCAGCACGAGCCCGAGCCCGATCGGCCAGGTCCGGCGGATGTACGTCCGGTGCCGGACCGCGTGCAGCTCCCGCTCCAGGTCGTCGACGGACCGCCGTCCGACCCGCACGGCGGCGACCGCGACCAGCGGCGCGCACAGCAGCAGGCAGCACATCAGGGCGGCGGTCAGGGTGTACGGCAGCACGTCGGTGCCGACCCAGTCGTCGTCCTGGGGCAGCAGGGGGACACCGACGAGGACCGCGGCGGCCACCACGGCGGTCAGCGCCCCGAGCCATCGCCCGCCCAACCGCGCCCCGCGCTCCTCGGGAGCCTCGACGGGCTGCCAGTCCGGGCGGACGCGGTCTTCCAGCGCGGCGATCACGACGGCGAGGTCGGCGCTCCAGTGCGCCTCGCGCAGCCGGGGCGCGTTGAGGCCGGCGAGCGCCCGGAGGGAGCCGGGCAGCTCCGCCGCGGTGGGCATCCGGGCGCCGTCGAGCAGCACCGGCAGGACGAACTTCCCACCCGCCAGCGCCCATTCGATCTCACGCCGAACCCAGTCCTCCGGATCGTCCAGCCGCCGGGCCCCCGAGGAATCCGGGTCACCCAGCCACCGGCCCCCGGAGGAATCCAGGCCCTCCATCCGCCGGCCCCCCGGAGAATCCAGCTCCGCCGACCCCCGCCCCCCGGAAGGGTGTCGTACGTCGGCCCACCCAGGGTGGATGACGGCGATCAGGGCGTCGCAGTCGCCGACCCGTTCCGCCAGCGCGTCCGCGAACCGCTGGCCCGGCAGCAGGGACGGACGGTCCAGGAACACCTGGCCCCGGCCGAAGTGCCGCGCGAGCTCCTCGTCGAGGTCGTCGACGACGCCCGAGTGCTCGCCCCTGCGGTAGTTGATGAAGACGCCGCCCATGGGGCTCAGACTAGCCAGTGAGCGGTCCGTCACCCGGCGTGCAACATGAGCCCGATCCCGGCCACCAGCAAGCCGGCCGCCACGATCCGCGGCGCCCCGAACCGCTCCTTGAAGAACACCGCGCCGATGGCGGCACCGACGATGATCGACGACTCCCGCAGGGCGGCGATCGGCGCCAGTTCGGCCTTGGTCTGCGCCCACAGCACGAGCCCGTACGCGGCGACGGACAGCGCGGCCCCGAGCAGCCCGACCGCCGCGAACGGCCGGAGCGTGGCGACCAGTTGCCCGCGCCAGCGGTAGAGGGCGTACGCGGGTACGAACACGCCCTCCAGGGCCATCAGCCAGGCGATGTACCCGAGGGACGACCCGGAGGCCCGCACCCCGAGCCCGTCGACGACGGTGTACGCGGCGATGGACAGCCCGGTCGCCAGCGCGGCTCCGATCGCCGCCCAGTTGGGCCGATGGCCCCGCAGCCCCCACAGCGCGACGCCGGTGAGTCCCGCGCAGGACACCGCGATCCCGGCGGCGGCCCATCCGTCGGGCACCTCGTGCGCGAAGAGCGCGGCGAGCACCGTGACGACCAGGGGCGCGCTGCCGCGGGCGATCGGGTACGCCTGCCCGAAGTCCCCCAGCCGGAAGGACCTCATCAGCAGCACGTAGTACACGACGTGGATCAGGGCGGAGGCGAGGAGGTACGGCCACGCCCCCGCCGCCGGTATCGCCACGAACGGCACCATGGCCAGCCCGATCAGCATCCCGCCGCCGGCGATCAGCGTGAATCCGACCAGCTTGTCGGTGATCTTGTGCGCGATCGCGTTCCAGCCGGCGTGCGTGACCGCGGCGAGCAGCACGGCCGCGGTGACGGCCGGCGTCACGAGGAGCGCTCGCGCACGTCCACGAGAGTGGCACCGGCCTGCGCGACGAGCTCCTCGGGCGCGATGGGGAACACGGCGTGCGGATTCCCGGCGGCGGCCCACACGACGTCGTGGTCGAGCAGCGAACGGTCCGCGAGCACCCGGGTCTTGGTGCGGTGCCCGAAGGGCGGTACCCCTCCGATGGCGTACCCGGTGGTCTCCCGTACGACGTCCGCCTTGGCCCGCGTCACCTTCTCGACGCCGAGCTCCTTGCTGACCAGCTCGACGTCGACCCGGGAGGCCCCGTCCATGAGCACCAGCACCGGCACGCCGTCCGCCGCGAAGATCAGCGACTTGCAGATCTGGCTGAGCTCGCAGCCGATGGCCGCGGCGGCCTCGGCGGCGGTGCGGGTGGCGTCCGGGAAGCGGCGGACGCGCGCGTGCAGCTCGTCCAGCCCCTTCTCCCGCAGGGCTTCGGCGAACAGGGGGTGGGCTCCGGAGTCGGCGGTGCCTGCCGGGCTGTCGGTCGTCGTCATGCACGGCACGCTAGCGGTGCGTGCAGCGCGCGGGCGACAGGTTAAGCCGGGGCCTGAAACGTCACGTCCTTCGTCTCCGTCACCGCCGCCGTGCGCCCCGGTGCCGACTGGAACCGCCAGTACAGGTTCGTGTGGGCGATGACCTGGTCCGGCGGCGGGGCGCCCCACTTGCTGTTGTCGTCCGTGGTGTGGGCGTCGGCGACGAGCGTGACGTCGTAGCCGCGGACGAACGCGCCGTGGATGGTGGAGCGGATGCAGGCGTCGGTCGACGCCCCGGTCACCACCAGGTGACCCGCCCCGGCCTCGGCGAGGACGCCCTCCAGCTCGGTCCCCTCGAAGGAGTCGCCGAAGTTCTTGTGGACGAGGGCCTCGGTGTCCCGGCGTATCAGCTCCGGCGCGTACTCCCAGGCGTCGCTGCCCTTGACCAGGTGCTCGTCGGAGTGCTGGACCCAGACCACCGGGGCACCCTCCTCGCGCGCCCGGTCGACGAGCGCGGCGATGTTGGCGACGACCGAGTCGCGCTGGTGCGCCTCGGCCACGACGCCCTTCTGGACGTCGATCACGAGCAGGGCCGTGCGGGGTCGTGCGGCAAGTGTGGTCATGCCCGCCACGTTAGCCCCGGGCACTGACAGTCGCCCCGGCCTCGGCTGCAATCCCGGCCTCGGTCGCGGCCCCGGCCCCGGCCTCGGTCGCGGCCCCGGTCGCGACCCCGGACTCGCCCGCCGCCTTCCCGCGCTGCCCGGCGGCGATGCCGTCCGCCGCCCCCAGCGACGCCAGCCGCGTCATCGCCGCGCAGATGATCCCCCTCACCCCGTCCGTCGTGACCTACAGCGCTGCGGCGGCGCCGCTGAACAGGAACCACAGCGGCAGGTCGGCGACGAACTGCCTGGCGGCGGCGACGGAAGTGGACACGGGAGTCTCCTTTGCAGGTGGAGGGACTTCCGGTGCTCCTCCAGACTCCCGTCCCGCCTGTCACGCCATGAGGGAGCGAACAGCCGAAGCCGCGGTGCAGTGGGCTGCACCGCGGCTTCGGTCCGGGTTCAGGGGCGGTACGTCAGGCCCGTACCAGCTCCCGCTCCTCGTCCGGATCGACGTCCTTCGGGGCGTCCTGGGCGCGCAGGCCCTCGCCCTCGACGTCCACGTTCGGCAGGGCGCGGTCCAGCCACTTCGGCAGCCACCAGGCCCTCTTGCCGAGCAGGGCGAGCACCGCAGGGACGATCGCCATGCGCACGATGAACGCGTCGAAGAAGACCGCGATGGCGAGGCCGAAGCCGATCATCTTGATCATGGACTCGCTGGAGGTGATGAAGCCGCCGAAGACGGCCATCATGATCACCGCGGCGGCGACCACGACCCGGGCGCTGTGCTTGAACCCGGTCACCACGGCCTGGCTCGGGGACTCGCCGTGGACGTAGGCCTCTCGCATCCGGGTCACGAGGAAGACCTCGTAGTCCATCGCGAGGCCGAAGACCACGCCGACCATGAAGATCGGCATCATCGACATGATCGGGCCGGTCTCCTCCACGCCGATCAGACCGCCCAGCCAGCCCCACTGGAAGACCGCGACGACGGCGCCGAGCGCGGCGAGCACGGAGAGCAGGAAGCCGAGGGCCGCCTTCAGCGGGACGAGGATCGAGCGGAAGACCACGATCAGCAGCAGGAAGGCCAGTCCCACCACCAGCGCCAGGTACGGGATCAGCGCGTCGGTGAGCTTCTGCGAGAAGTCGATGTTCATGGCCGTGGTGCCGGTGACCAGGACGTCGGTGTCGGTGCCGGCCCTGACGTCCGCGCCGGCGTCCCGGATGGCGTGCACCAGGTCCTCGGTCTGGGTCGAGGAGGGCTTGGAGTCGGGGATCACGGTGATGGTGAAGGTGTCCCCGGCCTTGTTGAACGTCGCGGGCGTCACCGTCACGACGTCGTCCAGGCCCTTGATCCGGTCGGTCACCTCGGTGGCCGCGGCCTGCGGGTCGGCGCTGTCCTGGGCGTCGCCGACGACCATCAGCGGACCGTTGAAGCCGGGGCCGAAGCCCTCGGAGAGCAGGTCGTAGGCGCGGCGCTGGGTGGTGGACGTCGGCTGCGAGCCGTCGTCGGGCAGGCCCAGCTCCAGCGAGGTGGCGGGCAGCGCGACCGCGCCCAGGCCGATCACGCCGACCAGCAGCACGGCGGCCGGGCGGCGGATGACGAAGCTCGCCCAGCGGGTGCCCAGGTTGGGCTTCCCGGCGGCCTCGACCGCGGACGTCGCGGCGTTCCCGGCGGCCCGGCCCGCGGACGTCGCGGCGTTCCCGGCGGCCCGGCCCGCGGACTTCTTGCGCTTCTCGCCCGCCGGGCGGATCTTGTTGCCGGCGTAGCCGAGCAGCGCCGGGATCATGGTCAGCGCGATGAGGACGGCGATCACGACCGTGCCCGCCGCGGCGAGGCCCATCTTGCTCAGCATCGGCACGCCGACCACCGACAGTCCGGCCAGCGCGATGACCACGGTGAGGCCGGCGAAGACCACTGCCGAGCCCGCGGTACCGGTGGCCCGGCCCGCCGCTTCCTCGCGGTCGCGGCCCTCGGCCAGCTCGCCGCGGTAGCGGGAGACGATGAACAGGGCGTAGTCGATGCCGACCGCGAGGCCGATCATCAGCGCGAGCGTGGAGGTGGTGTCGCCGAGGTCGAGCGTCTTGGCGAGGGCGGTGATGGTGGAGACGCCGATCCCGACGCCGATGATGGCCGTCAGCAGCGGCAGCCCGGCCGCGACCAGCGAGCCGAGGGTGATGACCAGCACGACGGCGGCGATGGCGAGACCGACGACCTCACCGACCGCGCCCGGTTCGGCGCCGGCCTGCAACGCGTCACCGCCGACCTCGACGGTCAGCCCCGAGTCCCGGGCCTGGTCCCCGGCGGCCTCCAGGGCGTCCCGGGTGGAGTCCTTCAGCTCCATGGAGGGGGCGTCGTACGACACCGAGATGTAGGCGACCGTGCCGTCCTTGCTCACGGCGTCGGTCTGGTAGGGGTCGGTGACGGAGACGACCTCGGAGCCGTCGCCCAGCGCCGTCACGGTCTTCTCGACGGTCGCCTTGTTGGCGGCGTCGGTCATCTTCTCGCCCGCGGGCGCCTTGAAGACCAGGCGTCCGGTGGCGCCGTCGGCGCTGGCCCCGGGGAAGCGCTGTTCCAGCAGGTCGAAGGCCTTCTGCGCCTCCGTGCCGGGGATCGAGAAGGACGAGGAGCCGGCGGCGGGCGCGCTGGCCGCGCCGACGCCCGCGAGCGTCAGCAGGGCGACCCATATCAGGGCGACGAAATGCCGTCGCCGGAAGGCGAGCCGGCCGAGTTTGTACAGGAAAGTGGCCACGTGGGCGTACTCCCGGTCAGGTCGTGGGGTGGTTCAGGGACAGGGGTGATCAGCCCGGCGGGGAGGCAGGGGTGACCGTCCCGACGACTTGAGCGGTGACGTCAGGTGAGGGGGCGGGGAGGAAAGAGGAAAAAGGGGGGGAGCGAAAGAGGGGCGGGGGTTAACGGATGCCGAGGGCTGGGAGGACCACGGCGTCGATGTACGAGATGAGGAAGTCCTGCGTGGGCGGCTTCTCGTCGAGCAGCGTGCGGGCGGCGAACCCGCCGAGCATCATGTGCATCATGTAGTCGATGGCCGGGTTGTCCGCACGGACCTCACCCCGGTCGATCGCCCGCTGCACCACACGACGGAACTCCGCCATCTCCGGCTCGATGAGATGTTCCTTGAACGCCCTCAGCAGATCCGGGTTGCTGTGGACCGCCATGGCCAGACCCCGCATCAGCGCGGAGTTCTGCTCCATCTCGCAGTCGTCCGAGCGCAGCGTGAGGGCGTGCAGGTCACCCTTGAGCGACCCGGTGTCGATCCCTTCGAGCGCCATACCGCCCGGCTTGTTGTGCCGTACGGCCTTCGCGACCAGCTCGGCCTTGCCGCCCCACTGGCGGTAGAGCGTCGCCTTGCTGGACCGGGTCCGGGCGGCCACGGCGTCCATGGTGAGGGCGTCGTAGCCGACTTCTCGGAGCAGGTCGAGCACGGCCCCGTACAACTCGGCCTCGCGCTCGGGCGTGATCCGACTGCGACGCGCCGTCGCGACCTCAGTCATGTTTCTCACCCTTCCCACTCCGGCTACCGGTGCCGAACGACACGGTTTCGTACGTGAGTACACGACGAATGTAGCGCACCACCGCAGCGAAACGAAACTGTTTCGTTCGTGTTGCGCGTCACGCTCCGCAGGGAGTGGGCCGATTTTTCATAAGTTGCTCCGGTCCATCCCGCGGAAAAGCATGGGGAGGTGAGCTATCTGCGCCTGCCGCATCTGAGCGGTGACCTGTTGTGCTTCGTGGCCGAGGACGACCTGTGGCTGGCCCCCCTGGACGGAGCGGACCGCGCCTGGCGGCTCACCGTCGACCGCACCAAGGTGGGCCACCCGCGCTTCTGCCCCGACGGCCGCCGCATCGCGTACACGAGCTGGCGCAGCCTCGTCCCCGAGATCCATGTGGTGGACGTGGCAGGCGGCCCCGGCCGGCAGCTCACCTACTGGGGATCGCCGGACACCCAGGTGTGCGGCTGGACCCCCGCCGAGGGCGAGCGCGACGCCCAGATCCTCGCCGTCGCCTCCCACGGCGAGCCCTTCTCCTACTTCACATGGGCCTACAAGGTCCCCACCGACGGCAACCCCGGCCGCAAGCTCCCCTGGGGCCCGGTCTCCGACCTCCAGGTCGCCGACCTCGACGGCGAGCGCAGGACGCTGCTGCTCACCGGCACCCCACCGCACGAACCGGCCGCCTGGAAGCGCTACCGCGGCGGCGCCACCGGCCGCCTGTGGCTGCACGGCCACCGCCTCCTGGAGGACCTCGACGGCCATCTGCACTCGCCCATGTTCGTCGGCGGCCGGATCGCCTTCCTCTCCGACCACGAGGGCGTCGGCAACCTCTACTCGTGTGCGTACGACGGCACCGACCTGCGCCGCCACACCGACCACGACGCCTTCTACGCCCGGCACGCGGCGAGCGACGGCACCCGGGTGGTGTACCAGTGCGCGGGCGACCTGTGGATCGTCGACGACCTGTCCCCGGCCGCCACGCCCCGCAGGCTCGACGTCCGGCTGAGCGGCCCGCGCGCGGGACGTCGCCCGTACCAGGTCCCGGCCGCCCAGCACGTGGACGGCGTCTCGGTCGACGAGACGGGCCGCGCGAGTGCCGTCGTCGTCCGCGGCAGCCTGTACTGGCTGACCCACCGCGACGGCCCGGCCCGCACCATCACCGACACCCCGGGGGTACGGGTCCGGCTCCCGGAGATGCTCGGCTCCGGCGGCCAGGTCGCCTACGTCACCGACGCGGAGGGCGAGGACGCGATCGAGATCGCCTACCTGCCGCGCGCGACCGGCGACCGCGCCCCGCGGCGGCTGGCCTCCGGCGCACTGGGCCGGGTCCTGGAGCTGGTCTCCGACCCGCAGGGCGAGCGCCTGGCCATCGCCTCCCACGACGGCCGACTCCTCCTCATCGACGCGACGGAGGACTCGGGCGGCGAGGTCACCGAGCTGATCCGGTCCGTCAACGGGCCGGTCCGCGACCTCGCCTTCTCCCCGGACGGCGCCTGGCTGACGTGGTCGCACCCGGGCATCGGCCGCTCGCTGCGCCAGATCAAGATGGCCCGCATCGCCCCGAAGGGGGGCGCGGACCGGCTGATGATCGTCGACGTCACCAACGGCCGCTTCGAGGACGAGAACCCGGTCTTCACCAGGGACGGCCGCTACCTCGCCTTCCTCTCCTGGCGGGGCTTCGACCCGGTGTACGACGTCCACACCGGCGACCTCTCCTTCCCGCTGGGCTGCCGCCCCTACCTGGTCCCGCTGTCCTCCGCGACCCCCTCCCCCTTCGCCCTGAACCCGGAAGGGCGCCCGGCGGCCGGCGGCCTGGACCCGGCGGAGGACGAGCCCGGCGACGGCAGCACGGTCACGGTCGAGGTGGAGGGGCTGGAGAGCCGGGTGACCCCGTTCCCGGTCAGCGCCTCCAAGTACTCCGCGCTGCACCCGGTGGCGGGCGGCGGACTCGTCTGGCTGCGCTGGCCGATCTCGGGCGCCCTGGGCGAGACCTTCGCCAACCCGGACGACACCAGCGGCCGCCCCACCCTGGAGTACTTCAACATCACCAAGGCGAAGAAGTCCGAACTCGTCGACGACCTCGACTGGTTCGCGGTCAGCGGCGACGGCACGCGGCTGGTGGTCGTCGACGAGGGCGACCTGCGCGCGGTGCCCGCCACCGAGTCCGGCGACAGCGACTCCACCGTCTGGATCGACGCCCGCCGCATCCTGCACGAGGCCGACCCGGGCGCCGAGTGGCGGCAGTCGTACGAGGAGGCGGGCCGGATCATCCGCGCCTACTTCTGGGACCCCGGGATGTGCGGCATCGACTGGGACGCGGTCCTCGACCAGTACCGCCCGCTGGTCGAACGGGTCGCCACCCCGGACGAGTTCGCCGACCTGCTCCGCGAGGTCCTCGGCGAACTCGGCACCTCCCACGCCTACGTCACCGCCGCCCGCCGCAACGAGGGCCCGCCCCACTACCAGCGCCGGCAGGGCCTGCTGGGCGCCAACTTCGTGCGCAGGGACGACGGCTGGATGGTCAAGCGCATCCTCCCCGGAGACTCCTCCGACTCCAAGGCCCGCTCCCCGCTGGCCGGCACCGGCATCCGCGAGGGCGCGGTCCTCACCCACGTCGACGGCCGCCCGGTGGACCCGGTCACGGGCCCCTTCCCGCTGCTCGCCGGGGCGGGCGGTACGACGGTGGAGCTGACGTTCACCCCGGCGGAGGGCGAGGGCCGCTCCCGCCGGGTGGCCGTGGTCCCGCTCCTCGACGAACGCCCCCTGCGCTACCAGGACTGGGTGGCCAAACGCCGGGAGGTGGTACGGGAGTTGAGCGGCGGACGCTGCGGCTATCTGCACATCCCCGACATGGGCGGCTCGGGCTGGGCCCAGTTCAACAGGGACCTGCGCATGGAGGTCTCCCGGCCCGCCCTGATCGTGGACGTGCGCGGCAACGCCGGCGGCCACATCAGCGAACTGGTGGTGGAGAAGCTGACCCGCACGATCCTCGGCTGGGACCTGACGAGGAACGCCCAGCCGGTGTCGTACGCCTCCAACGCCCCGCGCGGCCCGGTGGTCGCCCTCGCGGACGAGGCGACCTCCTCCGACGGCGACATGATCACGGCCGCCTTCAAGCTGCTCAAGCTCGGCCCGGTGGTCGGCCAGCGCACCTGGGGCGGCGTCGTCGGCATGACCGGACGGCACCAACTGGGCGACGGCACGGTGATCACGGTGCCGATGAACGCGGCGTGGTTCGACGCGTACGGCTGGAGCGTGGAGAACCGGGGCGTGACCCCGGACCTGGAGGTCCTGCGCACCCCGCTGGACTGGGCGGAGGGACGGCACGCGCAGCTGGACGACGCGGTGCGGCTGGCGGTGGACCTGTTGACGACGACGCCCCCGGCAGCCCCGCCGGACCACAGCGACGTACCGGACAGGTCGAGACCGAAACTGCCGCCGAGGTCCTGAGCCACGGGGCCCGCAACGCCGCAGGCTGGGCACGGGAAACTGCGCGCCCAGCCGCCACCGGCCGTCACCCGGCAGTACCCCCGACGGCGCAACGCACCTCAGAACAGCAACGCGAACATGGGGCGCCCTCAACCTCAGGGCACCCCATGTTCAACGGCCGAAGCCGAGCGCAGCGACTACGCGTCGTAGTCCTGGTCGAGACGGTCGTGCTCCTCCTGCTGGAGGCGCTCCATCTCCTCGTCCCGCTGCTGACCACGCTGCTGGCCGCGCTGCTGGGCCTGCTCCCTGGCCTGCTGGGCCTTCTGCTTGGCCTGCTCCTGCCACTGCTCGGACTTGTCCTGGTCCTTCATACCCATGTGGGTTCACTCCCGTAGTGGGTGGGGGAAGAGCCCCGAGCCGGGGCCTCGACCAGATTCACACGACCGGACACAGTGCGCATTTCGATCAGTTACGGCGCGTAGCGCGCGCCTCCTCATCAGCCGCCCCACCTGCGCCGACGAGTCCGACCCGCATGCCCTCCAACCGGTCCCCGAACCGCCGCACCTCCCGCTGCCCGACCGTCCCGATGAGGCCCGGCAGCCAGCCGCGTACGCCCTGCATGCCGCGCAGCCACCACTGTCCGTAGACGTGGCTGGAGCGCCGCTCGATGCCGGCCACGATCCGGTCGACCGCCGGACCCAGCGGATACGTCTTGTTGGACGGCCACGGCAGCCGCTGCCGCAACTCCCGCATGACGTCGTCCTGATCGGCCCCGCGCACCATGTCCGTGTCGGTCCACGACAGATACCCGACCCCGACCCGCACGCCCTTGTACCCGACCTCGGCCCGCAGGCTGTGCGCGTACGCCTCCACGCCCGACTTGGACGCGCAGTACGCGGTCATCATCGGCGCCGGGGTGATGGCCGCCAGCGAGGCGATCTGCAGCAGGTACCCCCGGCTCTCCGTCAGCACCGGCAGGAAGGCGCGCGCGGTCACGGCCGACCCGATGAGGTTGACCTCGATGACCCGCCGCCACGCCTCCGGGTCGGACTCCACGAAGGGTCCGCCGGTGGCCACACCGGCGTTGGCGACGACGATGTCGACCTTCCCGAACCGCTCCTTGACCTCCGCCGCGACCCGCGCCATCGCCTCGTGGTCCGTGACGTCGGCGTGCCAGTGGCCGCTGTCACTGTGCAGCCGCTCGGAGACCTGCTTGAGGGCGTCGGGCTCCAGGCCGACCAGCGCCACCTTCACCCCGCGCGCCGACAGCTTCCGCGCCAGCAGCTCCCCGACACCGCGCGCGGCGCCCGTGACGACGGCGACCTGTCCTTCGAGTCCCACCCGGCTCATGCGCCCTCCTCCACCTTCTCCGCGGTCTTCTCCTCGACCGTCACATACGTCGTCACCAGTTCCCGGATGCGCCCGCTGACCAGCTCCGGCGCCTCGACCGGCGTCATGTGCCCGAGCCCCGGCAGCTCGGTGGTGCCCACGCAGTCCGGCAGCGCGGCGGCCAGCGTCCGCGCGTGCACCGGTGGCGTCAGCCGGTCGGCGGTCCCGACGACGACGGCCGTCGGCACCCGCAACTCCCTTACACCGTGGTCGAGATCGAGCAGGTCGAGCACCTGCGACCAGGCGTGCCGTACCTTGCGCGGGCAGGCGTGCACGATCCGCGCGCACGCCTCCACCATGTGCGGGGCCGAACCCGGCCCCATCGTCGCGTACCTGAGAATCCGCCGGGCGAGCGGAGTGACCGGCCCGAGCGGCGCCCGTGACCCGAGCACCTGCTTCGTCAGCCAGGTCCGCAGCCGCCCGGGGCGCAGGGGCAGGACGGTGGACTCGGCGACCAGCTGCGACGCCCCCGTGCTGCACAGCAGGACGGCGACCGCGTGCTCCCGGAAGCCGGGCCGCGCCGCGGCGGCCATCACCGTCATCCCGCCCATGGAGTGCCCGGCGATCACGGCCTTCTCCCCCGGTGCGAGGGTCGCCGCCAGCACGGCTTCCAGGTCGTCGGCGAGCGCGTCCGCACTGCACGCCGGGCTCGCCGGACTGCGTCCGTGGCCGCGCTGGTCGTAGGCGACGACCCGGTGGTCGACGGCGAGGTCCCGGATCTGCGCCGCCCAGAAGGCGGTCGAGCAGGTCCAGCCATGGGCGAGGACGACGGCGGGGGCACCCTCGGGGCCGTGGACCTCGACGTGGAGACGGGCCCCGTCGGCGGAGACGGCGGTCAGTTCACGGGCGGGGGCGGGCGGGGCGTAGGGCCCGGACACGACGGACATCAGCCGGCTCACGCGGACACCTCGTCCTTCTCGTCTTCCTTGCGCTTCCCGGCCTTCGCGGCCTGCGCGGCCTGCGCGGCCTGTTCCGCCGCCCCGGCCTGCGCCGCGGCCCGCTCCTCGGCCGCCTTCGGGGCGCGGATCACCTCGTACTCCGTGATGTCCACGCGCCGCGTCGCCCGCCGGAACTCGCTCGTCGTCCCGGGCCAGATGGTGGTGTTGCGGCCGTTCGCGTCGAGGTACCAGCTGGTGCAGCCGCCGGTGTTCCACACCGTGCGCTTCATCCGCTCCTGCACCCGCCGGTTCCAGGCGCCCACGGCGCTCGGCCGGGCGTCGAGGGCGGCGCGTCCGCCGAGGACGTCCAACTGCCGTACGAAGTCGGCCATGTAGTTGAGCTGGGACTCGATCATCAGGATCATCGAGGAGTTCCCGAGCCCGGTGTTGGGGCCGATGATGGTCATCCAGTTCGGGAACCCGGTGGCGGAGGCGCCGCGCAGGGCCTCCATGCCGCCCTTCCACACCTCGGCGAGGGTCCTGCCCTCCGCGCCCACGACCCGCTCGGCGATGGGCATGTCGGTGACGTGGAAGCCGGTGCCGAAGACGATGGCGTCCACCTCGGTCTCGGTGCCGTCGGCGGCGACGAGGGTGGAGCCGCGCACGGCCTGCAGACCGCTGGCGACGACATCCACGTTGGGCCGGGCGAGCGCCGGGTAGTACTCGCTGCTCAGCAGGATGCGCTTGCAGCCGATGCGGTAGTCGGGGGTGAGCTTGGCGCGCAGGGCCGGGTCCTTGATGGCGCGCCCCATGTTCCGCTTCGCCAACTGCTCGACGAACCCGAGCTGGTCGGGGTGCTTGGTGAACGCGGAGACCTGCAGCTCCCTGATGCCCCAGAGCAGTCCGCGCCGGGCCTGCCCGGTGAACGGCAGCGCCCGGTGCAGGGCGCGTTCGGCGCCGGTGATGGCGCGGTCCATGCGGGGCATGACCCAGGGCGGGGTGCGCTGGAAGAGGGTGAGCCGGTCGACCTGCGGCTGGATGGCGGGCACGATCTGGATCGCGGAGGCCCCGGTCCCGACCATGGCGACACGCTTGCCGCGCAGGTCGTAGTCGTGGTCCCAGCGGGCGGAGTGGAAGACCTTGCCCGGGAAGGAGTCGAGCCCGGGGATCTCGGGGATCTTGGGGTCGGACAGCGGCCCGGTGGCGGAGACGACGACGTCGGCGCGGAGCCGTCCGCCGCCGCTGATCTCGATGTCCCAGCAGAGCCGCTCCGCGTCCCAGGTCATCCGCAGCACTTCGGAGTCGAGGCGGATGTGCGGCCGCAGGTGGAAGACGTCGGCGACGTGCTCCAGATAGGCCCGGATGTGCTCCTGCCCGGAGAAGGTGCGCGGCCAGTCGGGGTTGGGTGCGAAGGAGAACGAATAGAGATGGGAGGGCACGTCGCAGGCGCATCCGGGGTAGCTGTTGTCCCGCCAGGTGCCGCCGACGCTGCTCGCCCGTTCCAGCACGACGAAGTCGGTGACACCCTCCCGCCGCAGCCGTACGGCGGCCCCGAGTCCGCCGAACCCGGACCCGATCACCGCCACCCGCACATGTTCGCGCCCGCCCTCGTGCTCGTGCCCGCCCTCGTGCTCGCCCTCGTGTTCGGTCATGCCGAAGCCTCCACGCCTTTCGGACTCCGCCAGTGAACACTGGCGCAATGGGAGGGTAGAGCAGCTCCGTACCGATGGGTAGGGGGTGAGGGAAGGAAAGTTACCGGCGGTACAACATAGGCTGCGGGCGTGACAGGGGCTGACGGACGACGCGAGTACCGCATGGAAGAGCTGGCCGGACTGGCCGGCATCACGGTGCGCACCCTGCGCTTCTACCGCGAGCGCAAACTGATTCCGCCGCCCCGCCGCGAGGGCCGTATCGCCTGGTACGACGACCACCACCTGGCCCGCCTGCGCACGATCGCGGCCCTCCTGGAACGCGGCCACACCCTCACCGGCATCGCGGAACTCGCCGAGGCCCTGGACCACGGCCGCGACGTGGCGGACCTGCTGGGTGTGGACCCGCCCTCGGAGGAGGAACCGGTCCACCTCACCCCGGAGGAACTCGCCGCCCGCTTCGAGGGCCAGGTCACCCCCGAGAACCTCGCCGCCGCCCTCGACCTCGGCTACCTCGGCACCGACGGCGGCGAGATCGTCCACATCAGCCGCCGCCTGCTCGACGTCTCCTCCGCCCTGGTCGCGGAGGGCATCCCCCTCGCGGAGGTCCTGGCCGCCGGCAAACGCGTCCGCGACCACGTCGACGAACTGGCGGAGATGTTCACCGACCTGGTCCTCCGCCACGCCACGGAGAACGACCTGGAACGCCTGCGCCCGCTCGCGCGGAGCGTGGTGGAGGCGGAGCTGTCGCTGGCACTGGACCGGCGGTTGCGCAAGCAGAGCGGCGGCCGGGGGCCGGAGTCCTAGGGCCTGTGTGATGTCGTGATCAGCCAGGGGGTTCGGGCCCCGGCGGGGCCCGTTCCGTTCTAGAGGTCGTAGACCACGGTCACCGGCGCATGGTCCGACCAGCGCTCGGCATGCGTGGCCGCCCGCTCCACGAACCCCTTGACCGCCTTAGCGGCCAGGCCGGGAGTCGAGACGTGGTAGTCGATGCGCCAACCCGTGTCGTTGTCGAAGGCCCGCCCCCGGTACGACCACCACGAGTACGGCCCCTCGACCTCGGGGTGCAGCGCCCGCACCACGTCGACGTACCCGCCGTCCCCCGCGTCCAGGACCCGCGTCAGCCACTCCCGCTCCTCCGGCAGGAAGCCGGAGCTCTTCTGGTTGGCGCGCCAGTTCTTCAGGTCGGCCGGCTGGTGGGCGATGTTCCAGTCGCCGCAGACGACGACCTCGCGGCCGTCGGCGGCGGCACGCTCGCGCAGGCCCTTGAGGTACGCCAGGAACTCGCCCATGAAGCGGACCTTCTCGTCCTGACGCTCGGTGCCGACCTCCCCGGAGGGGAGGTACAGGGAGGCGACCGTCACACCGGGCAGGTCGACCTCGACGTACCGCCCGCTGGTGTCGAACTCGCTCGACCCGAAGCCGACCTGAACGCGGTCGGGCTCGCGGCGGGTGTAGAGGGAGACACCGGCGCGCCCCTTGGCGGCCGCGGGCGCGTGCACGACGTGCCAGCCCTCGGGCGCGCGGACCTCCTCGGGCAGCTGCTGCGGCTCGGCGCGCACCTCCTGCAGGCAGAGCACGTCGGCGGAGGTGCCGGCGAGCCACTCCACGAAGCCCTTCTTCGCGGCGGCGCGGAGTCCGTTCACATTCGCACTGGTCACTGTGAGCACCAGGGCACCCTACCCGCACCTTGGACCGAGTCCTGTTCTGGACCACCTTGGCTTACCGTTTCCGACATGCATGTCATCCGTCGCGTCTCCTTCGACCACCCCGACGCCATCAAGCTCAATGACCAGGTCCAGGCCGAGTACGCCGTCCGCTACGGCGACGACGGCGATGCCACTCCCCTGGCCCCGTCCGACTTCGAGCCGCCGAACGGCGTCTACCTCATCGCGTACGACGAGTTCGGCAGCCCGGTCGCCACGGGCGGCTGGCGCACGCAGGACGCCAATGACGAGGGGTACCGCGACGGGGATGCCGAGCTGAAGCGGATGTACGTCATAGAGCAGGCGCGGGGCAACGGTCTCGCCCGGCGCATCCTCGCCGCGCTGGAGGAGGACGCGCGGGCGGCGGGCCGGGTCCGCATGGTGCTGGAGACGGGGATCAAGCAGCCGGAGGCCATCGCGCTGTACGCCTCCAGTGGGTACGAGCCGTGCGAGAAGTTCGGGTACTACCGCCACTACGAGTCGAGCCGCTGCTACGCGAAGGCGCTCTGAGCGTGCGGGCGTGCGGGCGTGCGGGCGTGGGGGCGTGGGGGGCGTGGGGGCGTGGGGGGCGTGCGGGGCGTGCGGGGCGTGCGGGGCATTGAGGCGCGTCTCCAAGCGCGTCGTTACGGCGTTACGGCGTTACGGCGTTCCGGCGTTCCGGCGTTCCGGCGTTCCGGTGAAGCTCAGCGCGGCGTTCCGGCGTTCCGGTGAAGCTCAGCCTCTGAGGTAGGCCAGCACCGCCAGCACCCGCCGGTGCGTGTCCTCGGCAGGCGGCAGGTCGAGCTTGGTGAGGATCGAGCCGATGTGCTTGCCGACGGCCGCCTCGGACACCACCAGCGCCTTGGCTATGGCGCCGTTGGACCTGCCCTCGGCCATGAGCGCCAGCACCTCCCGCTCGCGCGGGCTGAGCCGGGCGAGCGGATCGCGCCGGCGGCGCAGCAGCTGCCGTACGACCTCGGGGTCCACGACCGTGCCCCCGGCCGCCACTCGTCGCAGCGCGTCCACGAACTCCTCGACCTGCCCCACCCGGTCCTTGAGGAGATAGCCGACCCCGGTGCCGTCCCCGGAGTCGAGGAGCTCGGCGGCGTACGCCCGCTGCACGTACTGGCTGAGGACCAGCACCGGCAGTCCGGGCCGCTCCTGGCGCAGTTTCACCGCCGCGTGCAGCCCTTCCTCCTGGAAGCCGGGCGGCATGCGGACGTCCGTCACGACCACGTCGGGTGCGTGCTCGGCGACGGCGGCGAGGAGGGCGTCCGCGTCACCGACGGCGGCCACCACCTCGTGCCCGAACCGGGTGAGCAGACCGACGAGTCCGTCGCGCAGCAGCACGCTGTCCTCGGCGAGGACTATCCGCAGGTCTCGGTCGGCCGGCAAGGGATCTCCACTCGCAGCAGGGTCGGTCCGCCCGGCGGGCTGGACAGGAAGAGCATGCCATCGAGCACTGACACCCGGTCGGCGAGACCGGTCAGCCCGGTGCCGCCGGCGCTGTCCGCGCCCCCGCGCCCGTCGTCCCGGATCTCGAGCGTCAACCGCTCCTTGGCGTGACCGCCGCTGACGACGGCCCCGCTCGCCCCGCTGTGCTTGGCGACGTTGGCGAGGGCCTCGCAGACGACGAAGTACGCGGCGGACTCGACGGGTTGCGGCAGCCGCCGGGGCAGGTCGAGGCGGACGTCGACCGGGATCGCGCTGCGGTCGGCCGCGTCGGCGACGGCGGCTTCGAGACCGTAGTCGGCGAGGACCTTGGGGTGGATGCCGTGGATGAGTTCACGCAGTTCCGCGAGGGCCTTCTCGGCCTCGCCGTGGGCCGTGGCGAGCTGGTCGGCGAGGGGGCCCGGCGGGACGTCCAGACGGGCGAGGCCGAGGCGCATGGTGAGGGCGACAAGCCGTTGTTGTGCGCCGTCGTGCAGATCGCGCTCGATCCGGCGCCTTTCCGCCTCGAAGGCGTCCACCAGCCGCACGCGCGAGCGCACGAGTTCAGCCACCCGCGCACTGTCTTCCACACGCGCCCCAAGGAGCGCCTTCGCCACCTCCGCGCGCGCCCCGGCGGCCGCACCCAGCACGTACGCCCCCGCCAGGAGCAACACGCCCCCGGCCAGCGCGGCCCCGGTCGCGGCCGGCCAGGTGTCGACCGTCCACAGCTTGACCACCTTCGCCTCACCGTCGGCGGCGACCAGCAGCGGCGTCGCGATCAGGAACAGCGGCACGCCGGCCGCGAAGGTGACGACGAGCGCGTCCAGCGGCCACAGCACGAGCGCCAGCAGCAGGGCGTACGCCAACTCCCGCCAGGTCTCCCGCTCCTTGAGCCGTACGGCGAGCCAGCGCGCGAGCCCCGGCGCGTCCGGCACCCGATGGCGCCCCGCGGGCACGTCCCCCACCCCGGCCGCCCGCACCCGCCACCGCTCCACCGCGGTCACCGGAATCCCGGACAGCGCGGTGAGCACGAGCAATGGCAGCCCGACGAGGACGACGGCCGTCGCCGCCCCCACGACGGCCCCGGCGACGATCCCGACCAGCACGACCGCCCCGAACAGCGCTCCGCCGACCAGGAACGCGACCGACCGCCACGGCCACGCCGACCTCAGATATCCGCGCCCGCCGAGCGCCTGCCACACCGTCATGGAGATCACGGTAGGAGCCGGGCGGGGCGGGCGGAATCCGTCCAGGCGGAGAGCCGGGGGTATGCCTGGCCCTACCCCAAGTCTCAGTTCTGCCGCACTGCCCCGCGGCACGGCCGCACGGTTTCGTGGAGCCCTCCCACGGTTTCTCTTCCACACTCGATGAGGGCAGATGACGATCCGACTGACGTCCGTCAACAGGCGATACGGCGACGGTGCGGGCGGGGTGAGAGCACTGGACGACGTCTCGCTCACCTTCCCCAGGGGCACCTTCACCGCGGTCATGGGGCCGTCCGGCTCGGGCAAGTCGACGCTGTTGCAGTGCGCGGCCGGCCTGGACCGGCCGACCTCGGGTTCGGTACGCATCGGGGACACGGAGCTGACCGGGCTGAGCGAGCGGCGCCTGACCCTGCTGCGCCGGGAGCGCGTCGGCTTCGTCTTCCAGTCGTACAACCTCCTGCCTTCCCTGACCGCCGAGCAGAACGTCGTCCTGCCGCTGCGGTTGGCCGGCCGGCGCGTGTCGAAGGCACGCGCGCGTGAGGCGCTGCGACGGGTCGGGCTCGGCGACCGCGCCCGGCACCGCCCCGATCGGCTCTCCGGCGGCCAGCAGCAGCGGGTGGCCCTGGCCCGTGCCCTGATCACCCGCCCCGAGGTGCTCTTCGCCGACGAACCTACCGGCGCCCTGGACACGCGCACGGGCCACGAGGTGCTGTCCCTGCTGCGCGAGCTGGTCGACGCGGAGGACCGCACGATCGTCATGGTCACGCACGACCCGGTGGCCGCGTCCTGCGCCGATCGTGTCGTCTTCCTGGTCGACGGCCGTGTGCACGGGGAGCTGACGGGGCCGTCGGCGGCCGACGTGGCCACCCGAATGACCACGCTGGAGGCGGCCCCGTGCTGACCCTCGCCGTGCGCACCCTGCGCTCCCGCTGGACCACCTTCACCGGCAGCTTCGTCGCCCTGTCCCTGGGCGTCGCCCTGCTCACGGTGATGGGCCTGACGCTCGCCTCCTCCCTCCACGCCCCCGAGCGTGAACCGGAGCGTTTCGCCGCGGCCCCGGCCGTGGTGCAGGGCGAGACCACACTGCGCGTACCCACCCCGATCGGCGACCGTACCCAGACCCTGGCTCACCCCCGCCCGGTACCGCCGAAGACGGTGGCCGCGCTGCGCAAGCTCGGCAAGGTCACCCAGGACCGCACCTTCGCCGTAGGCGACGGCGACGCACGCGAGGGCGCGGGAGCGGGAGCGAAAGGGGGCGCGGGAGCGGGCGCGGGAGCGGGCGGGAAAGGGGGCGCGGGCGACGGACTGATCGGCCACCCTTGGCCGACCGCGGCCTTCGCCCCGTACCGCCTGACGGCAGGCCGTCCGCCCCGGGCCGCGGACGAAGTGGTGGCCACGGGCGACGGCATGGCCGTGGGAGAGCGTGTGCGCACGGCGCACGGCACGGTGCGGGTCGTGGGGACGGCGCGTGTGGTCCAGACGAAGGGCGCGAACGGCGCGGTGCGCGCCCCCGTCTTCGAGAACGCGCTCTTCTACACCGACGCGCGCGCCACGGAGTTGGCCCCGGTCAGCACACAACTAGTGGTCGAGGCGCCCCCGCAGGCGGTACGCCGGGTGGTGGCCTCATCAAGCACGGTCTCCTCCGGGGCCGTCTTCTCCGGGACGGTCTCCTCCGGGGCGGGGGCCCGGGTCCTGGTCGGCTCCGAACGGCGGCTCGCCGACGCGGACCCCGACCGGGACGCCGAGGCCCTGACGACGCTCAACGCCCTCTTCGGCACGGCCGGCGGCGTGACCGGCTTCGTGTCGGTGTTCGTCGTGGCGTCCACCTTCGCGTTCGCGGTGGTGCAGCGCCGCAGGGAGTTCGGCCTGCTGCGCACCGCGGGCGCGACACCGGGCCAGGTCCGCCGCACGGTGCTGGCGGAGGCGCTGCTGGTGGGTGTCGTAGCGTCGGCGGCGGGCTGCGCACTGGGGGCGTACGCCGCCCCATGGCTGGCGGAGCGGGTGGTGGAGGGTGGCATCGCACCGGCCTGGTTCACGATCGGCGACCACGTGTGGCCGTACCAGACGGCGTTCTGGACGGGCCTGCTGGTGGCGGTGAGCGGCGCGACGGCCGCCTCCTGGCGGGCTGGCCGCACCGCCCCGACCCAGGCCCTGCGCGAGGCCGCGGCAGACGAGCGGCCCCTGACGCGGGCCCGACTCCTGTGCGGGGCGGCCCTGTTGCTGACGGCGGCGGTCACCCTCGCACTCGCGCTGCTGACGGACCCGGGCGACCTGCTGCACCGCAAGACGTACACCAGCCGCCCGCTGCTCCTGATCACGGCGACGGCTCTTCTGTCACCCCTCCTGATCCGCCCCCTGATCCGGCTCCTCACCCCGCGCGGCATGCTGGTCCGCGCCACCACCACGACCGCCGCACGCCGCACAGCCGCCCTCGCCGCCCCCGTCCTGGTCACGGTGGCCCTGACGGGCTCGCTGCTGGGCGCGACGGCGACCCTCGACGACGCGCGCGCCGCGGAGGCCCGGGAACGGACACACGCCGACTTCGTGATGACATCGGAAACCGGCCTGGAGGCCCGCACTCTGGACCGTCTGCGCACGGTCCCGGGCGCCGAGGTCTCACCGACCGCGTCGAGCGAGGTGTACGTCCTGGAGGAGGGCGTGGCCCTGGTCAAGTCCGAGGCGCGGGCGGCCGATCCGAAGCTGCTGACCACGACCACCGCCCTCCCGCTGACCGCCGGGCGGATCGGTGACCTCTCCGACGGCTCGATCATCGTCAACGAGGAGTGGGCACGGCACGAGGTCGGCGCACGCGTCACCGTCTGGCTCGGCGACGGCACCCGCAGATCCCTGCGCATCGCCGCGGTGATGCCGGTCGGGACGGGCGACAACGGGGTCTACGTCACCCCGGCCAACGCGCCCGGGGCGGTGGTGGACCGGGTGGAGGTGAGGGTGAAGGAGGGCGCCGACGCGACGTCGGTCCGGGCGGCCCTGCGCTCGGCGGCCCCCGGGGCGACGCTGCTCACCCGCGACGCGTGGCTGGCCGCCGCCCACCCCACGCCCGGCCTCATGTCCGGCGACGCGACCACGCGCCTCGGTCACTTCCTGGTCCTGGGCATAGCGCTCCTCTACACGGCCCTCTCCCTCGCCAACACCCTCCTGATGGCGACGTCCGACCGCGCCCGCGAACTGACGGCCCTGCGACTGGCCGGAGCGACGCACGCCCAGGTGCTCCGTCTCGTGACCCTGGAGTCCCTGACGGTGGTCGCGGTCGGCGCGATCCTGGGCCTGCTGGTGACCACCGTCAACCTCGCCGGCATGTGGGCCGCCCTCGGCCTGCAGTCGGTACGGTCCCCGATCCACGTCCCCTGGCCGGAACTCGGCGCGACAGCCGCGGCCTGCGCCCTGCTGGCCGTCGCCGCGGCGGTGATCCCGGCGGGTCTGGCACTACGGGGTCCTGCCGGCGGTCGACGGTAACGGCCGGACCGCTGGACGGCGGACGTCTGGTCCTCGTGTACGCATGGCAAGAGCCCCTGTCGGCTTTCGCCGACAGGGGCTCTATGCTGCGTGGACCTGAGGGGATTTGAACCCCTGGCCCCCTCGATGCGAACGAGGTGCGCTACCGGACTGCGCCACAGGCCCTTGCAACGAGTGAAACCTTAGCACCCCGATCGGGGTGCTTGGAAATCCGTTCCCTGCCAGGCCAGGGAGCCCAGCCGCAGACGGGTGCAACGGGGAGACCACCGGTCGAGCACGGCAGGCAGGGGGGCACCGGAAGCAGCGCCGCCTCGGCTACTCGTTGGCCGCCCGCGGCCGGTCCCCGTCCTCGTACTGATCGAACAACGGCGTACGCCCCCGCTCCCGGGCCCGCCGCGCGGACGCGGCCCGACGAGCGTCACTGCGCCCGTCCCCGTCCGTCCTGTCCTCGGCGGACCCGGCGGCTTCCGCGTGGGGCGCCTGCTCCAGTTCCCCGTCCGCCCCCGAGCCGTCCTGCCCGCCGAGGCCCTCCGCACCGGAACCGTGCGCCTCGCGGTCCGCCGCGACGGAGCTCGACCGCGCCGAACTCCACGCGTCCGGCGCCCCCAGGTCCACATCTGCCGTGGCCCGCGGAGCGACCGGCGCCGTCACATACGTCGGCAACGGCACCGGCACCGGCTCCCAGCTGTCCCCGCGCCCCGGCCGCCGCTGCCGCTCCCGCTGCTGGTCGACCCACTCCGCATGATCGGTCTGCTCCACAAGCGCGCGCCGGTCGGCGGCGAGCGCCGAGAGGCCGGGGTCCTGCTCCGGCTCTGGCCCCTCGTCCGGTTCGTCGGCGTCGGCGGGGGCGTCCGCGGACGGCCGCCGACGCGGTTGCCGCGCGCGCTCCTTCAGGTGCTGTGCCGCTGCCTCCGCCCGGCGGCGGTCCATCTGAAAGGCGAACCGGCGGCGTTCCTGGGAGCGCAGGTAGGCGATGTACGCGCTGAGCAGCACGGCGGGCACGCCGGGCGCCCAGAGGAACGCGAGCCCTCCGACGGCGGCGACGATCGCACCGAGCGTGAAGGCGAGGAAGAGCGCGATGGTGGTGCGCCTCCGGCGCGCGAGCACCTTCGTGCGCCGGGCGCGCGCGGCGGCGGCCTCTGCCGAGGGCGTGCGCCGGGGAGTGGGCACGGGTCTGCGCGCTGGCGCGGACCCGGATGCGGGCGCCGGTCCGGGCGCGGATGCGGGCGCCGGCTCGGCTGCTCGTTCGCGCGCCGGTTCGCGCACCGCTTCCCGGCGCCCGGGCGCCGGGGCTTCCGCGCGCGCCTGGACCTCCGCACGCACCTGTGGACGCGTCGGAGGTACGGCAAAGGCCCGGACGTCCACCGAGTCGGTGACGGCATCCGGGTCGACGGCGCTGGGCTCCTCCTCCTCGGTGGAGCGCGCTCGCAGGTCCTTGGCGTACCGGCGCTCCATCCCCGCCCGTCCGGACAGCAACCGGATGGCGGTGCTGAAGCGTTCCGTCGGACGGGCCTCGTTCAGCTCGTCCTGCCTACGGAGCCACATCGGCACCAAGTAGGCGGCCCAGGCCCCGACAATGACTGCGTAGATGAGGCCGCTGCTGCTCACGCCTCACACGGTAGAGGGGTTTGCGTGAGGCCATCCGCCAATTGGGCCGGTGTGTCGCACGATCTGGCTGATATTTCGAGCTTTTTTTGTGATCGATGCGATCAGCAGGCCACCGGGGGCGCGAATTTAATGCCCTGAGACGGTCGCCGACCGATCATTCTCGAACACTTATTCAATTTCTTGGGCCTACGCGGGATTCCCCGGGGTGTTCTGCGGGTTCCGGGGCGCGGTGTGCGGCGCCTTCTGTGAGCGTGCCCGCTGCCAGCGCGCGAGCAACCCCTCGGGCACCTCTTCCGCCGTGAGCGCGAAGACGAGATGGTCCCGCCAGGCTCCGTCGATGTGGAGATAACGGGGCCTGAGACCCTCCTCACGGAATCCGAGTTTCTCCACGACGCGTCGGCTGGGCCCGTTCTCGGGGCGAATGCAGACCTCGATGCGATGCAGGCCGACGGTCCGGAAACAGTGGTCCACGACAAGCGCCACCGCCGACGGCATCACACCGCGGCCGGCCACCGCCTCGTCCACCCAGTAGCCGACGTGCCCCGAGCACATCGAGCCCCAGGTGATCCCGGCGACGGTCAACTGCCCGACAAGCCGCCCCTGGTACTCGATGACGAACGGCAGCATCCGGCCCGCGTGCGCCTCGGACCGCAGATGACGCACCATCTGTCGGTAGGTCGGCCGGTGCGCGATCGGCCCGCTGGGCGTGGGCGGCGGGATGGTCGCCTCCCAGGGGCGCAACCAGTCGCGGTTGCGCCGGTTGACCTCGCGCCATGCCCGCTGGTCGCGCATCTTTATCGGCCTCAGGACGACATCGCCGTCCGCGAGCACGACGGGCCAGGATGGGCTGTTCAGCTCACACCCCCACTGCCTGCGCCGGGTCTGGGATGGTCGCCGCCGCGGATCTGGTCGACGGCGTGGGCCAGCAGGGGCTCCAGGACGGCCAGCCCGTCCTTCACCCCGCCGGTGGAACCCGGCAGGTTGACGATCAGCGTCCGTCCCGCCACCCCGGCCAGCCCTCGCGAGAGCGCCGCGGTCGGCACCTTCTCCCGTCCGAACGCCCGGATGGCCTCGGCGATGCCCGGCACCTCGTGGTCGATCACCTTGCGGGTGGCCTCGGGGGTGCGGTCGGTGGGCGAGATGCCGGTACCGCCGGTGGTGACGACTGCGTCGTATCCCGCCTCCACGGCCGCGCGCAGGGCCGCTTCCACGGGATCGCCGTCGGGCACCACCTGGGGCCCCTCGACGGCGAAGCCGAAGCCCTTCAGCCCCTCGGCGACAAGGGGGCCGCCTTTGTCCTCGTAGACGCCGGCGGCAGCACGGTTGGAGGCGGTCACGACCAGCGCGCGATACGGCGCACGCGCGGCGTCCTGCGCCCCGGCGCTCACGCCCGGCTCCAGTCGCCCGACTTGCCGCCCGTCTTCTCCTCCACGCGCACGTCCGTGATGACCGCTCCCTTGTCGACCGCCTTGACCATGTCGATCACGGTGAGCGCGGCGACGGAGACCGCGGTGAGGGCCTCCATCTCGACGCCCGTGCGGTCCGTCGTCTTGACGGTGGCGAGGATCTCCACGGCGTCGTCCGCGACCGACAGATCCAGTTTCACACCGGACACCGCCAACGGGTGGCACAGCGGAATCAGATCCGGGGTGCGCTTGGCACCCATGATCCCCGCGATCCGCGCGGTGGCGAGGGCGTCACCCTTGGGGACCCCCTCGCCGCGCAGCAGCTCGATCACGCGGGGCGAGACGAGAACGCGCCCGCTGGCACGGGCGGTGCGCGCGGTCACGTCCTTCTCGGATACGTCGACCATGCGGGCGGCGCCCGCCTCGTCGATGTGCGTCAGTCGGTCCTGCGTACTCATGCTGTGTGGCGCTCCCGGTCTCGGCCCTCCGCGATGCGGCGCACGGGCCTGCTGTGCGCGACACGGTACCGCCAACCAGGCGCACTCAGCCGAGCAGGACCACCTCGACCTCGGTGCCGGGCTGGACGCTCTCCACGTCCTCCGGGACGACGATCAACGCGTCCGCGTGCGCGAGGGCCGCGACCAGGTGCGAGCCGGCGCCGCCGACCGGGGTCACCGTGCCGTCGGCGTACGTCCCGCGCAGGAACTGCCTGCGTCCCTTCGGCGAGGTCAGCGCCTTGTCGGCGGTCAGCTTCGCGCGTGTGCGCGGCCGGTGGACGTCGTCCAGGCCCATGAGGGTGCGGATCGCGGGGCGCACGAACAGCTCGAAGGAGACGTACGACGACACCGGGTTGCCGGGGAGGGCGAGCAGCGGAGTGTGGTCGGGGCCGATGGAGCCGAAGCCCTGGGGCTTGCCGGGTTGCATGGCGAGCTTGCGGAAGTCGATGCCGCTGCCGGCCTCGTCCTCGTCTGCGACGTGCGAGAGGGCCTCCTTGACGACGTCGTACGCCCCGACGCTCACGCCGCCCGTGGTGACCATGAGGTCGGCACGGACGAGCTGGTCCTCGATGGTGTCGCGGAGGGTCTCGGCGTCGTCGGCGACGGCTCCCACGCGGTAGGCGATGGCGCCCGCGTCACGGGCGGCGGCGGTGAGGGCGAAGCTGTTGGAGTCGTAGATCTGGCCGCTGCCCAGGTCCTCGTCGGGCTGGACGAGTTCGCTCCCGGTGGACATGACGACCACGCGCGGGCGCGGGCGCACGCGCACGGTGCCGCGGCCGATCGCGGCGAGCAGGGCGATCTGCGGCGGGCCGAGGACCGTACCGGCCTCGAGGGCGCGGTCGCCTGCCTTCACGTCGCTGCCCGTGGCGCGTACGTGCGCGCGTGCCTCGGCCGGCCGGTAGACGTGCACATGCCCTTCGGCGCCCTCGGGGGACAGCGCGCGGGCGCGCATCCCGGTCACGGGCCCCTCGCCGAGGCCTCCGTCGGTCCACTCGACGGGGACGACGGTCTCGGCGCCGGGCGGCAGGGGGGCGCCCGTCATGATGCGGGCGGCCTGGCCGGGGCCCACGTGGAGCAGGTCGGCCTGGCCCGCGGCGACGTCCCCGACGACGTCCAGGACGGCGGGGAACTCCTCGCTCGCGCCCCCGACATCCGCGACCCGCACCGCGTACCCGTCCATGGAGCTGTTGTCGAACGGTGGCAGTGAGACCGGCACCGTGACGTCCTCGACCAGGACACAGCCCTGGGCGTCGAGGAGTTGCAGCTCGATGGGTTCGAGGGGACGGACGGTCGCGAGAATGTCCTCCAGGTGTTCGTCCACCGACCAGAGGTGGTCCTGGCCGGTGGTGCGGGGCGCGGCGTTGCTCAACGTTGCTACATCTCCTCGGCTACGTAACTGCGAAGCCAGGTCCGGAAGTCCGGGCCCAGGTCTTCACGTTCGCACGCGAGTCTGACAATGGCACGCAGATAGTCGCCACGGTCGCCGGTGTCATAGCGGCGGCCCTTGAAGACGACGCCGTGCACGGGGCCGCCGACCTTCTCGTCCGCCGCGAGCTGCTGGAGGGCGTCGGTGAGCTGGATCTCACCGCCGCGGCCGGGCTCGGTCTTGCGCAGTATGTCGAAGATGTGGGGGTCGAGTACGTAGCGGCCGATGATCGCGTAGTTGGACGGGGCGTCGGCGACGGAGGGCTTCTCGACCAGGTCGTGGACCTTGACCACGTCACCGTCGTCGGTCGGGTCCACGGCCGCGCAGCCGTAGAGGTGGATCTGCTCGGGAGCGACCTCCATGAGGGCGATGACGCTGCCGCCGTGCTGCTCCTGGACCTCGACCATGCGCTGGAGCAGCGGGTCGCGCGGGTCGATCAGGTCGTCGCCGAGGAGGACCGCGAAGGGCTCGCGCCCGACGTGCGGGGCGGCGCACAGGACGGCGTGGCCGAGGCCCTTGGGGTCGCCCTGGCGGACGTAGTGCATGGTGGCGAGGTCACTGGACTCCTGCACCTTCGCGAGCCGTTCGGCGTCGCCCTTCTTCCCCAGGGCGGATTCCAGCTCGTAGTTGCGGTCGAAGTGGTCCTCGAGGGGGCGCTTGTTGCGGCCCGTGACCATGAGGACGTCGTCGAGGCCCGCGGAGACGGCCTCCTCGACCACGTACTGGATCGCTGGCTTGTCGACGACCGGCAGCATCTCCTTGGGAGTGGCCTTGGTGGCCGGCAGGAACCGGGTACCGAGGCCAGCTGCTGGGATGACAGCCTTGCTGATCCGAGGGTGCGACTGAGTCATGCCCGCAACCTTATCCGGTGCCTTTGCAGGGAATCTGAGGCTCCGGTTAATTAGCTCTGATATGAGCGTATTGAAGGGATACGGGAGCGACCTTTGAGTCACATCGGACGTTCTGGCGAGCCTGACAAACGAATGTTGCGGCGAGAGTTCCTCATGGTGAGGAGCAGGTTGACAGCCGATGACGTGCGAGGGGCCGCAGGCGCGCTGGCGAAACAGGCGCTGGAGCTGCCCGAACTGACGCAGGCGCGCACGGTGGCGGCGTACGTCTCGGTGGGGAACGAGCCTGGCACACTCACGCTCCTGGACGCGCTGCGCGCGCGGGGCGTGCACGTCCTGCTTCCCGCCCTCCTGCCCGACAACGACCTGGACTGGGGCGCGTATGCGGGCGAGGGCTCCCTCGCCCGGATTCAGCACGGCGGGAAGATGGCCCTCTTCGAGCCCGCGGGCGAACGCCTGGGCCCCGATGCCGTGACCGCCGCCGACGTGGTGCTGCTCCCCGGCCTCGCGGTCGACGCGCGCGGCATGCGGCTGGGGCGCGGCGGAGGATCATACGACCGCGTGCTCGCGCGCCTGGAGCGCGCCGGTGCTCATCCCGCGCTGGTGGTGCTGCTCTACGACTCCGAGGTCGTCGAGCGCGTCCCGGAGGAGGCGCACGACCGACCGGTGGACGCGGTGGTGACGCCGTCGGGCGTGCGCCGCTTCCGCGGTGACGCGCGGGCGGCGGATCGCTGAACACGCAGGAGGCGTGCGGCGTTTGTTCGCGCTCTGGCGCCTCGCGCCCCGCCGGGGGCACACGAAGGGCCCGTACACGCACGCGTGCACGGGCCCTTCGACCATCTGTGTTTACCTGCTGCGTTCAGCAGGTCACGGCTTGAGCACCAGTGTGTCGCTCGTGCTCTTGTCGACCGCATCCTTCGTGAAGGACCAGTCCAGCAGCTCGCCCTTGACCCACTTGCTCGTCTGGTCGGTGTAGTGGGCGCTGTAGGCGTGGCCGGAGGCACCGGTGAGGTTGATCCACTTCGACTTGTCGAGGTCGCCGAGGTTGACCACCATCCGCATCGACGGCACCCAGACGACGCCGTAGCCGCCGGCGGCGTTCCAGCCGGTCGCGTTGACCGTCGCCTCGCCGCCACTGAGCTTCCAGGGGCCGCGGTTGAGCATGTACTGCAGGAAGCCGGGGCCCTCGGTGCCGAGGGTCTGGTTCTTCAGGAACAGGCGGTGCAGCCGGCCCCAGCTCCAGGTGTCGATGTCCTTGCCGAGCTTGGCGGTCAGCTCCCAGCGGGCGTCGATCATGGCCCGCTTGAACAGCTGATCGCGGTTCTCCGCCTTGGGGCGGTCGCCCACGCCGGCCGGGGTCTTCCACCAGTCGCTGTCCTCGTCGTCCATGAGGGTGCGCACGACCTCGAACCAGCGGTCGCCGCCGTCCGGCTGCGCCTGGTCCGGGTCGCGCTGACCGCACTCGCGCACCTTGGTCTCCTCGTCCAACGGGCCGGTGCTGTCGGCCTTCTCGACCCACAGGCACTGGCCCTCGACACGGAGCTCCTTGGGCAGCTTGTTGCCGAAGGCGAGCTTGAGGATGTTGCGCCAGACCGCGTTGAAGTAGGCGGCGGCCGCGGAGTCGGCGTCCTGGGTGTAGTCCCAGCCCTCCAGCAGCTTCTGCGCCTCGCGGACGTCCTTGTCGTCGATGTCGATCTTCAGCAGTGTCGGCACGAGCAGCTTGGCGATCTCACTGCTGTTGTCGACCTGCATCTGCCGCATGTCGTCGGTCGAGATCTTGCCGCCGTCGTCGATCTTCGACTGGATCAGGTCGGTGATCCGCTGGCTCCGGGTGCCGTAGCCCCAGTCCGTGGTGAGCGTGTAGGGGTACTTGTCCGGGTCGACCACGGCCTGGTTGGCGGTGACGATGTAGCCGCGCGACGGGTTGTACTCGTAGGGCAGTTCGTCCTGCTGGATCCAGCCGGCCCAGCGGTACTTGGGGTCCCAGCCGGGCGCCGGGATCGAGCCGTCGTCGCCCTTCGCGCGCGTGGGGATCCTTCCGGGCAGCGTGTAGCCGATGTTCTTGCTGTCGGCGTAGACCAGGTTCTGCGACGGCACCTCGAACAGGGCGGCCGCGGCACGGAAGTCTTCCCAGTTCGCCGCCTTGTCCATGGCGAAGACGGCGTCCATGGTGGTGCCCGCCTGGAGGGCAGTCCAGCGCAGGGCGACGCCGTAGCCGTCGCCGCGGTCGGGTGCGGCGGCGTCGACGGTGGCCTTCTTGCCGACCTTGACGAGTTCGTCGTCACGGTCGGACAGCAGCGGCATTCCGTCCTTGGTCTCGCGGACGACGATCGTCTTGGACTTGCCGCCGGCGACCTTGATGGTCTCCTCACGCGTGGTGAAGGGCACCGTCTTGTCGTCGTACAGGTAGCCGTTGCCGCTGAGCTTCTCCAGGTAGAGGTCGGTGACGTCCACACCGGAGTTGGTCATGCCCCAGGCGATGGTCGCGTTGTGGCCGATGACGACGCCGGGCATGCCCGCGAAGGTGTAACCGCTGACGTCGTACTGGCACTTGCTGGAGACGGTGCGGCAGTGCAGGCCCATCTGGTACCAGACGGACGGCAGCGAGGCCGACAAGTGCGGGTCGTTGGCCAGCAGCGGGCTGCCGGTGATCGTGTACTTGCCGGAGACGACCCAGGAGTTGGAGCCGATGCCGTTGCCGTTCACGCCGACGGCCGCGGGGACGTCGTCCAGGACGTCCTGGAGGCCCGCCAGCTGGCTCTGGAGGGCCGCGGAGGCCGAGGAGGTGCCGCCGGTGCCCGTCGCGCCGCCCGTGGAGCCTGAGGCGGATGTGGAGCCGTCCTGCTCGAACGTCTGGGTGAGCTCGTTGTACTGGCCCTCCTGGACGATCGCCTTGTTGCGGTTGTACGGGTAGTCCGGGTACAGGTCGGCGATCTGCTTGGGGCCGAGACGGCTGGTCATCAGGGCGCGGTCGATCTCGTCCTGCATGTTGCCGCGCAGGTCCCAGGCCATCGCCTTCAGCCAGGAGACGGAGTCGACCGGGGTCCACTGCTCCGGCTTGTAGTCGTTGGAGAAGCCGAGCGCGGCGTACTCCAGCGAGATCTCCTTGCCGTCCTTGCCCTCCAGGTAGGCGTTGACTCCCTTGGCGTACGCCTGGAGGTACTTCTTGGTGGAGGCCGACAGCTTGGTGTCGTACTCCTTCTTCGCGACGCGGTCCCAGCCCAGGGTGCGCAGGAACTCGTCGTTCTTGACCTGGCCCTTGCCGAACATCTCCGACAGGCGCCCGGACGTCATGTGGCGGCGCACGTCCATCTCGTAGAACCGGTCCTGCGCCTGGACGTAGCCCTGCGCCATGAACAGGTCCTCGTCGGTGGAGGCGTAGATCTGCGGGATGCCGTAGCCGTCACGCTTCACATCCACCGGTCCCGACAGGCCGTCGAGCGTGATCGAGCCCTTGGTCTGCGGGAGGGAGGCACGGACGGTGCTGATGGTCCAGTACGCCCCGTAGGCGACGCCACCGATGATGGCCAGGACCAGGACGAGGACGATCAGACGGGCTTTGCGCCCCTTTTTCCTGCCGGACTTGCCGGGCTTCTGACCCGATGAGGCGGTGGTGTTGGGGGGCATCGCTGTCCTTGCTGTCCTTACGCGAGCGGCAGGGCGGGCTGTCCTTTTGAATGAGCGCTGGAGCAACCATAGGCGCAGGGCCCTACGCCACTTGACGCGGAGTGGGGAACCCGTGCGGGCGGACGTTCGATCTTGCCTTGAGGAGTGTCAAGAAATCGTCAAGAGTTAGGTAAGGTAACGAAGTACTTGGGTGCGGAGATCTGCCGCTTCGTGTCCTATGTACGGGAGCCCACGCGCGCGTGATGCCCGTGGGCCTGGGAAGGGAACAGCCGCTGACCGTCCACGACCTCAACCAGCTCCTGCTCGTCTGCTCGCTCGTCCTGCTCGTCGCCGTCGCAGCGGTCCGGATCTCCTCGCGCAGCGGGCTCCCCAGCCTGCTCGTCTACCTGGGCATCGGCATCGCCATGGGCCAGGACGGCATCGGCGACATCAAGTTCGACAATGCCGAGCTGACACAGGTCATCGGGTACGCGGCCCTGGTCGTGATCCTGGCCGAGGGCGGCCTGGGCACGAAGTGGAAGGAGATCAAGCCCGCGCTGCCCGCCGCCTCGGCGCTGGCACTGGGCGGGGTCGCGGTGAGTGTCGGCATCACGGCGACGGCCGCGCACTACCTGGTCGGCCTGGAGTGGCGGCAGGCGCTCATCATCGGGGCGGTCGTGTCCTCCACGGACGCGGCGGCGGTCTTCTCGGTCCTGCGGAAGATCCCCCTCCCCGCGCGCGTGACGGGCACGCTGGAGGCCGAGTCCGGCTTCAACGACGCCCCGGTCGTCATCCTGGTCGTCGCCTTCTCCACGGCGGGCCCCGTCGAGCACTGGTACGGGCTGATCGGCGAGATAGCCCTGGAGCTGGCCATCGGAGCGGCGATCGGTCTCGCGGTCGGCTGGCTGGGCTCCTGGGGGCTCAGGCATGTGGCCCTGCCCGCTTCCGGCCTCTACCCGATCGCGGTCATGGCGATCGCGGTGACGGCGTACGCGGCGGGCGCGCTGGCGCACGGCAGCGGCTTCCTCGGCGTCTACCTCGCCTCCATGGTGATGGGCAACGCCAAGCTCCCGCACTGGCCCGCCACGCGGGGATTCGCCGACGGGCTCGGCTGGATCGCCCAGATCGGCATGTTCGTCCTGCTCGGTCTGCTCGTCACCCCGCACGAACTCGGCGACGACGTATGGCCCGCGCTCGCCATCGGGCTGGTGCTGACCATGGTGGCGCGCCCGCTCAGCGTGGTGCTCTGCCTGGTGCCGTTCCGGGTGCCGTGGCAGGAGCAGACCCTCATGTCGTGGGCGGGGCTGCGCGGCGCCGTGCCCATCATCCTGGCGACGATCCCCATGGTGAACGGCGTCGACGGCAGTCGCCGCATCTTCAACATCGTCTTCGTCCTGGTCGTCGCGTACACCCTGGTCCAGGGGCCGACGCTGCCCTGGCTCGCCCGCAAGCTCCGCCTGGGCCAGGACGCCGAGGCCGCCGACCTGGGCATCGAGTCGGCACCCCTGGAGCGGCTGCGCGGACATCTGCTGTCCGTCGCGATCCCCGAGGCCTCGAAGATGCACGGCGTCGAGGTCAACGAGCTGCGACTCCCCGCCGGGGCGGCCGTCACTCTCGTCGTTCGCGATGGAAAATCGTTTGTTCCGCTTCCCACGACGGTGCTGCGCCGCGGGGACGAACTGCTCGTGGTCACCACGGACCCGGTCCGGGACGCGGCGGAGAAACGACTGCGCGCGGTGGGTCACGGGGGCAAACTGGCCGGATGGCTCGGGACGGACGGCACGGCGCCGGGACGCCGACCGCGCTGAGGGCCGCGCTCGCGTGTGCGCGGGGCGATCGGACAGGGGGCGCGCGACGCGCTTCGCCGCATTCCGTTCCGTTAAGGGCGCGTTTCCTGCAATTCACACCCTCCCCAATCGCAGGTGAACGTCCCTATGGTGCTCGTTTTCACAGGACCATCGGCCGTTGATCCCTGTACGATGAAGGCGCACTTTGATCGAACCAACTCTGCCTGACGCAGAGCTGGCGCGACCGTATGGCGGCCGGGACACCCCTCGCAGTGGGCGCCGGTATCTACCGCAGTTCCGCGCACGAGGACAGCTCTCGGCGCCCCCGCACGGGCGCGCTACCAGGCGGCAGAAAGGCACGGGCCGTGGCATCCACGGTCACCACCGAGCCGTCGAAGGACTCGTCGGCTTCCTCCCGCCCGGGATACGGGCAACTGCTGCGCACGCGCGGCGCCTGGACGTTCCTGCTCCCCGGCTTCGCGGCGCGGCAGCCGTTCGCGATGCTGACGATCTCCATCGTGCTGCTCGTGCAGCACACGACCGGCTCGTACGGCGCCGCGGGCGCCGCGGCCGCCGTCACCGGCGTCTCCATGGCGCTGTTCGCGCCCTACAGCGGCCGTCTCACCGACCGTTACGGCCAGCGCGCCGTGCTGATGCCCGGTGTGCTGGTGCACGCGCTGTCGGGTCTGACTCTGACGGCGCTCGCGCTCTCCGACGCGCCCCTGTGGGCGCTGTTCGTCGCCGCCGTGCCCACGGGTGCCTCGGTGCCGCAGATCGGCCCCATGGTGCGCGCCCGCTGGGGGGTCAAGCTCCAGGGCTCCCCACTCATGAGCACCGCGGCAGCCTTCGAGTCCGTCACGGACGAGCTGACCTTCGTAGTCGGCCCGCTCCTGGCCACCGCCCTGTGCACCGCCGTCGATCCCGCGGCGGGCCTGGTGACGGAGGCCGCACTGACGCTGATCGGCGGCCTGCTGTTCGCCGCGCAGAGAAGCACGCAGCCGAAGGTCGTGTCGGACGGGCACGCGCGCGTGGCGCACGTTTCGGCGCTGCGCGTCCCCGGCGTGCGGGTGCTGATCGTGGCGTTCCTGGGCATCGGGTCCGTCTTCGGCGGCATGCAGGTCTCGCTGGCCGCGTTCACCGAGTCGATCGGCGAGCCCGGTCTGAACGGTGTCCTGTACGGCGTCTTCGCCGCGGGCAACATGCTCTCCGGCATCGCGTGCGGCGCCATCGCGTGGAAGGTCGCTCCGCAGCGGCGCCTGGTGGTCGGGTACGCGGCGCTCGCGCTGACCGCCTCCGGCCTGTGGGCCGCGCACTCCGTCCTCGCGCTGGCCGGCCTCGGACTTCTGGTCGGCATGTCCATCGCTCCCGCACTGATCACCGGCTACACGCTGGTCGAGGGGCTGGTGCCGGCCGGTGCACGGACCGAGGCCTTCACCTGGCTGACCGGAGCGGTGGCGCTCGGCCAGGCCGGCGCCGTCACGGTCGCCGGGCAACTGGAGGATCGCTTCTGGGACGGTGCGGGATTCCTCGTCCCGATGGCCGGCACGCTGCTCGCCCTGGCGACGCTTCTGACCTTGCGTTCACGGCTCGTGGCACGCCCCCGGGGCCGTACGGTCGCACGTGGCGTCGGTCACCGCGTGCCGGTGACGGTGGACTGATCCTCAGGAATACGTCACTATGGACCGTCGTTAGCACTCATTGAGTGAGAGTGCCAGGAGGAAGACAAGTGCCGACCTACCAGTACCAGTGCACCGAGTGCGGCGAGGGCCTCGAGGCGGTGCAGAAGTTCACCGACGACGCCCTGACCGAGTGCCCCAACTGCGGTGGCCGCCTGAAGAAGGTGTTCTCCGCCGTCGGCATTGTCTTCAAGGGCTCCGGCTTCTACCGGAACGACAGCCGCGGCTCCTCGTCGAGCAGCTCGCCGGCGTCGTCCTCGAAGTCGTCGACGTCCACGACGTCCTCGTCCACCTCGACGTCGTCGTCCTCGGACTCGAAGCCGTCGAGCACCGGCGCCTCCTCCAGCAGCTCCGCCGCTTAAGGACTCGCTCATACGGGACCCTGTCGTCGTACGACGGCGGGGTCCTCGGTGTTTCCCGGAGCCCGATCCGACGCGCTTCCGGGGCCAGCTACTGTGCTGGTCATGGCGAACGCAGAGATCGGCGTAATCGGCGGCTCGGGCTTCTACTCGTTCCTCGACGACGTGACCGAGATACAGGTGGACACCCCCTACGGCCCGCCCAGCGACTCCCTCTTCCTCGGTGACCTGGCGGGCCGCCGGGTCGCCTTCCTGCCCCGGCACGGGCGCGGCCACCATCTTCCGCCGCACCGGATCAACTACCGCGCCAATCTGTGGGCCCTGCGGTCGGTCGGCGCGCGCCAGATCCTGGGGCCCTGCGCGGTGGGCGGGCTGCGCCCCGAGTACGGGCCGGGCACGCTGCTCGTGCCGGATCAGCTGGTCGACCGTACGAAGTCCCGAACGGGCACCTACTTCGACGGGCTTCCGCTGCCCGGCGGCGAGATGCCCAACGTGGTGCACGTGTCGCTGGCCGATCCCTACTGCCCCGTCGGCAGGGCCGCCGCGTTGAAGGCGGCGCGCGGGCGGGACTGGGAAGCGGTGGACGGCGGAACGCTGGTCGTGATCGAGGGGCCGCGCTTCTCGACGCGTGCCGAATCGTCGTGGCACCGGGCTCAGGGCTGGTCGGTGGTGGGCATGACCGGCCACCCCGAAGCGGCGCTCGCCCGTGAACTCGAGCTCTGCTACACCTCATTGACCCTGGTCACGGACCTCGACGCGGGTGCCGAGACGGGTGAGGGCGTCTCGCACGACGAGGTGCTGCGGGTGTTCGCGGCGAACGTCGACCGGCTGCGGGGTGTGCTGTTCGACGCGGTGGCCGCGCTGCCGGCGAACGAGGAGCGGGACTGCCTGTGCACAACGGCGCTCGGTGGGATGGATCCGGGCTTCGAACTGCCCTGACGTGGCGCGGGCAGTGCCGCTGAGAGGCGGAACTGCCCATTCGGGTGAGGGAGTTGTCCACAACCCGCCGGTCGTCCACCTGTCTCAGCGGGATACGGCGCGAGGCCTCATCGTGGCCTTGCAAACCGGTCCCTCGTCACAGGTGGTGGTCCCGTGTCCTTCGCACCTTCTCCCTCCCCTCTCGTTCCGCGCCCGCCGGGCACCGACGCCCCCGCCACGTGCGAGGTGCCGCATTTCGCTCCTGTGCGGGTCCGGGGCGGTCGTTATCAACTGGCCCGGCTCGTAAGGCATCGCAGGCGGGCTCTCGCGGCAGGCCTCGCCGTCACGGCCGCCGCGTTGCTGGCCGTCGGCCCCGACGACGCGGACGGGGCACGCGGGCACCCTTCGGCCGCGCCGGTACGGGAGCACCGCGCCGTCGAGATGGTGACGGCGCCGGTGCGTATCGCCGACGGTGCCACGGTTCTGCTGCTGCGGCCCGGCGACCGTGTCGACGTGATCGCCGCCGAGTCGACGGCGACGGGTGGCGGTGACGCGCGAGTGATCGCGCGCGGGGCGCGTGTGAAGAAGGTGCCGACACCGCTGGAAGGCGCCGCCGAGAGCGGGGCGCTGGTCGTCCTCTCGGTGCCGCGTTCCACCGCGGCACGCCTGGTGGGCGCGAGCGCCACGGCCCGGCTGGGGGTGACGCTGTGCTGAGCCGTGCGGCCCGCCTACTGCGCGAATTTCTGTCAAGTCCCCCTTTCGAGCTACCTGATTGGGCAGGTTCGCCTCGCGTTGACGTAGGTTGCGGAGCTGTTTGTTCCACACCCTGTACGTGCGAGGAGAGTCCCCTAGGTGAGCGAGAAGAAGCCGAGTGTCTGGGAGGGCTTCAAAGCCTTTCTGACGCGCGGGAACGTCGTCGATCTGGCCGTAGCGGTGGTCATCGGAGCCGCCTTCACCAACATCGTGAACTCGGTGGTGAAGGGCGTGATCAACCCGCTGGTCGGGGCGATCGGGACCAAGAACCTCGACAACTACAGCTCGTGTCTGAAGGACCCGTGCAAGGTTGCTCCGGACGGCACGGTCCAGAGCGGCGTCCCGATCCTGTGGGGCTCCGTGCTCGGCGCGACGCTGACCTTCGTGATCACCGCGGCGGTCGTGTACTTCCTGATGGTGCTGCCAATGTCGAAGTACCTGGCGCGTCAGGAGGCCCGCAGGAAGGCCAAGGAGGGGACGCACGAGGTGATCGAGATCACCGAGCTGGAAGTCCTCAAGGAGATCCGCGACGCGCTGGTCGCGCAGCGCGGCTCGGGGCACAGCGAGCGGTAACGGCCGTCATGGCCCGCCGGCTTTGGCGGGCCATGGCTCGGCGGGCTCAGAGGTGGTGGGGCGGCTTCTCGTCGAGGAAGCGCTTCAGGTCCGCGGCACTCTCCGTGCTGTCCGTGCCGGGCCGCTCGCCCCATCCGCGGTCCGTGTCGTCCGAGGACTTCTGGTCCAGCGGGTCGTCGAAGATCAGCGACGGCTTCGGTGCGCGGGGCTCGGGCTTGGGGGCGGTGCTCATGCGTCCAGGGTACGGCCCCGGCGGCGAGCGACGTCCGGAGCGCCCGAAGCCCGGTGGCGGCGGCTCGGACGGCTCACACAGCGTGGAGCCCGTGGGCCTCGAAGATGCCCTTGGCCTGGGCGGTCTGCTCGGCGGTAGGGCTGGGGGTGTCGTGCAGGACGAAGGGGCGGCCCAACGCCTGCCACTTGGCCTCGCCCAGCTTGTGGAAGGGCAGGACGTCGACGCGGCTGACGTTGCCGAGCGACGCGGCGAAGGCGGCGACGCCGGCGATGTTGTCGGGGGCGTCGGTGAGGCCGGGCACCAGGACGAAGCGGACGTGGACCTCCTTTCCGAGGTCGGCCAGGCGCCGGGCGAAGTCGAGAGTCGGGGCCAGCGGGCGGCCGGTGACCTTGCGGTAGGTGGCGCGGTCCCAGGACTTGATGTCGAGCAGGACCAGGTCGGTGTCGCGCAGCAGGGCCTCGGTGGCGCGCACGCCCAGGAAGCCGGAGGTGTCCAGGGCGGTGTGCAGGCCGAGTTCGTGCTTGAAGCGGTGCAGCAGCTCGCCTGTGAAGACGGGCTGGAGCAGCGGCTCTCCCCCGCTGACGGTGGCACCGCCGCCCGCCGCCGCGATGAACCGCGTGTACTTGCCGGCCTCGGCGATCACGTCGTCCGCGGTGGTGCGCTTGCCGTCGCGCATCCGCCAGGTGTCGGGGTTGTGGCAGTACAGGCAGGTCAGCGGGCATCCGGACAGGAAGGTGACGAACCGGGTGCCGGGGCCGTCGACGCCGGTCGACAGGTCCCACGAGTGGACCGAGCCGACCACCGGGCGCCGCATCGCCGCGGCGGCGGGGGTGGCCGCCGTGGCGCAGGCGCCGCCGCCCGGCGCCGGCGTGGTCGGCGCGGGCGGAAGAAGCGTGGTCATCGCTCTGCTCCCTTACAGCGATCCGTGGAAGGTGCGGTTGATGACGTCGAGTTGCTGCTCACGCGTGAGGCGGATGAAGTTGACCGCGTATCCGGAGACCCGGATGGTCAGTTGCGGGTACTTCTCGGGGTGCTCCATCGCGTCCTCGAGGGTCGCCTTGTCGAGCACGTTGACGTTCATGTGGAAGCCGCCGTCGGCCATGTAGCCGTCCAGGACGCCGGAGAGGTTGGCGACGCGCTCCTCGGGGGCGCGGCCCAGGGCGTCCGGGGTGATGGTGTTGGTCAGCGAGATGCCGTCCTCCGCGTCGTCGTACGGGAGCTTGGCGACGGAGAGCGCCGAGGCGATGTACCCGTGCTCGTCGCGGCCGTTCATGGGGTTGGCGCCGGGCGCGAAGGGCGCGCCCGCGCGGCGGCCGTCGGGCGTGTGGCCGGTCTTCTTGCCGTAGACGACGTTCGAGGTGATCGTCAGGACCGACTGGGTGTGCACGGCGTCGCGGTACGTCGGGTGCCGGCGGACCTTCTCCATGAACTCGTGGACGATCCAGCGGGCGAGTTCGTCGGCCCGGTCGTCGTTGTTGCCGTACGCCGGGTAGTCGCCCTCGACGACGTAGTCCACGGCGAGGCCCGTTTCGTCGCGGACGACCTTCACGCGTGCGTGCTTGATCGCGGACAGGGAGTCGGCGGCGACCGAGAGGCCGGCGATGCCGCAGGCCATGGTGCGCAGGATCGCCCGGTCGTGCAGGGCCATTTCGAGGCGCTCGTAGGCGTACTTGTCGTGCATGTAGTGGATGACGTTGAGCGCGTGGACGTAGGTCTTCGCGAGCCAGCCGAGCATGGCGTCGTAGCGCGCGAGGACGGTGTCGTAGTCGAGGTAGTCGTCGGTGAGGGGCTCGAAGCCCTCGACGACCTGCTTGCCGGAGACCTCGTCGCGGCCGCCGTTGATCGCGTACAGCAGGGCCTTGGCGACGTTCACGCGGGCACCGAAGAACTGCATCTGCCTGCCCATGGCCATCGCGGAGACGCAGCAGGCGATGGCGGTGTCGTCGCCGTACTTGGGGCGCATGAGGTCGTCGGACTCGAACTGCAGGGCGCTGGTGTCGATGGCGACCTGGGCGGCGTACTTCTTGAAGCCCTCGGGCAGGCGCGGGGACCAGAAGACGGTGAGGTTGGGCTCGGGGGCGGGCCCGAGGTTGTAGAGGGTGTTCAGCGCTCGGAAGGTGGTGCGGGTGACCAGGGGGCGCCCGTCCTCGCCGAGGCCCGCCATGGACCAGGTGACCCAGGTGGGGTCGCCGGAGTAGAGCTCGTTGTACTCGGGGGTGCGCAGGAAGCGCACGATGCGGAGCTTGATGACGAAGTCGTCGACGAGTTCCTGCGCCTCGGTCTCGGTGAGCAGGCCGCGCTCGATGTCCCGCTGGAGGTAGATGTCGAGGAAGGCGTCGATGCGGCCGATCGACATGGCGGCGCCGTTCTGTTCCTTCACGGCGGCGAGGTAGGCGAAGTACAGCCACTGGACGGCCTCGCGGCCGGTGCGGGCGGGGCCGGAGATGTCGTGGCCGTAGGAGAGGGCCATGGTCTTGAGTTCTTCGAGGGCGCGGATCTGCTCGGCGATTTCCTCGCGTTCCTGGATGACCTCCGCGCTCGGCCACTCGAGTTCGAGTGCGCTTTTGTCCGCTCGCTTCGCGACGATGAGCCGGTCGACGCCGTAGAGGGCGACGCGGCGGTAGTCGCCGATGATGCGGCCGCGGCCGTAGGCGTCGGGCAGGCCGGTGATGATGCCGGAGGAACGGCAGGCGCGGATCTCGGGGGTGTAGGCGTCGAAGACACCGTCGTTGTGTGTCTTGCGGAGCTTGGTGTAGATCTCCCGGACGGCGGGGTCGGCCTCGTACCCGTAGGCGTTGAGGGCGCTCTCGACCATGCGCCAGCCGCCGTTGGGCATGATGGCGCGCTTGAGCGGGGCGTCGGTCTGGAGGCCCACGATCAGGTCGAGGTCGGGGTCGATGTAGCCGGGCGCGAAGGCGTCGATGCGGGACGGGGTGCTGACGTCCACGTCGTGGATGCCGCGCGCGATCTCCTCGGGGAACATCGCCAGGAGCTTGTTCCAGACCTGGGTGGTGCGCTCGGTGGGGCCGGCGAGGAAGGAGGCGTCGCCCTCGTAGGGGACGTAGTTGCTCTGGACGAAGTCCCGGACGGCGATGGTGTCCCGCCACAGGCCGCCGCGGAAGCCGGCCCAGGCGTCGCCCGGCGCGGACGAGTGCTGGGCCGCCTCTTCGGCGGGCGTGACGGTCGTGGTCTCCGCAGGGGTGGCAGTCATGGCCGGCACCTTCCACATCGCTTCGTGGGTACGGCTCCATTCCACGCCGGCACGGGCGGCTCCGCGGGCCGCGTTGGTCCCGATTTGCGGGACCAACGTCCCGGCACTGGCCGTCCGGGGAGGCGGTTGGGCCGTCTGAACTGGCCTTTTCTTCGGGACTTTGGACCTTGGCCCGCTTGTGAATTGGTTCACAAGAATTTCCGGCCGGTATCTGCTGTGCTTGGACTCATGACCTCCAGCACGACTCCGTCCTCGGCGCCCTCCGATGCGCACACCAGCCGAAGCCCATTGCGCAGGCTCAGCGCCCGCGGGCGCGACGAGGCACATCGGGTCGCCTCTCCTCTGGAGCTTTTCTTCGACCTCTGCTTCGTCGTCGCCATCGCCCAGGCGGGCGTGCAACTGGTGCACGCCATCGCCGAGGGACACGCCGGCGAGGGCATCCTCAACTACGCGATGATCTTCTTCGCCATCTGGTGGGCCTGGATGAACTTCTCCTGGTTCGCCTCGGCGTACGACAACGACGACGTCCTCTACCGAGTCGTCACCCTGGTCCAGATCGCCGGCGTGCTGGTGCTCGCGGCCGGGGTGTCCCGGGCATTCGAGGACCACGACTTCCTGGCCGTCTGGCTGGGCTACGTGATCATGCGGCTGGCGATGTCCGCACAGTGGATACGCGCCGCACTGTCCACCGAGGGCGCGGAGCGGACCATGGCGTTGCGGTACGCCGCTGGTGTGCTGCTCTGCATGGTGGGCTGGCTGGGGCTGGTGGTCCTGCCCGAGGGGGCGAGGACCTGGGTCTTCCTCGTGATGGCGGTGATCGAGATGTGCGTGCCGCCGTACGCGGAGAAGGACTTCAACTCGGCCTGGCATCCGCACCACATCTCCGAGCGGTACGGGCTGTTCACGATCATCGTCCTCGGCGAGACGATCGCCGCGGCCACGGTCGCCGTGAAGTCCGCCGTCGACGAGCACGGCGCGCTCGGCGAACTGCTTCCGATCGCCGCGGGCGGGCTGCTGATCGTGTTCTCGGCGTGGTGGATCTACTTCGTCGTGCCGATCCACGACAGGCTGCGCACCAACAAGCAGGCGTTCCTGTGGGGCTACGGCCACTACCTGATCTTCGCCTCGGCGGCCGCGATCGGCGCCGGCCTCGAGGTGGCGGTCGAGCAGGCGGTCGGCAAGGCGCACATCTCCACGCTGGCCGCGTCGGCCGCCGTGACACTGCCTACCGCGCTCTACCTCCTCACCGTCTGGGCTCTGCACTCGCGCTACTTCAAGGTGGGCATCACGCAGCAGCTGGTGCTTCCGGTCACGGCTCTGCTGGTCATCGCCTGCACCTTCCTGGGCGACGGGGCGGTGCTCGCGGCCGGCATCGTCTCGGCGCTCGCGGTGGTGACGGGGACTGCGCTGACGGCGCGCTTGGTGGCCCGGGAGAGCCGGGAGGCGGCGCCGGGGGTGTGACGCGCCGGTGGCGCCGGACCGACGTAGCGGTGCCGCCGGGCTCGCGTCGGTGGTCTGGACGAGACTGGTGCCATGACAGTTGACGCTCTGACGGACGTCGCCGGTGTACGCGTGGGGCATGCGACGCGCACCGGCGACGGTTGGCTCACCGGCACCACCGTGGTGCTCGCCCCGGAGGGTGGCGCCGTCGCCGCCGTGGATGTGCGCGGTGGCGGGCCCGGCACCAAGGAGACCGACGCCCTCGACCCGCGCAACGTCGTGCAGAAGGTCGAGGCGATCGTCCTGACCGGCGGCAGCGCGTACGGGCTCGACGCGGCCACCGGTGTGATGGCGTGGCTGGAGGAGCAGGGGCGCGGGGTGCGGGTCGGGGTGGAGGCGACGCATGTCGTCCCGGTCGTACCGGCCGCCTGCGTCTTCGACCTCGGGCGGGGCGGGGACTTCCGGGCCAGACCCGATGCCGCCCTCGGCAGGGCGGCGGTCGAGGCAGCCGCGGCGACCGCCCCCGGCGCGCGCGTGCGGGAGGGAGGTGTGGGCGCGGGTACGGGCGCTGCTGTCGGGCCGCTGAAGGGCGGAGTCGGCAGTGCGAGCGTCGTGCTCGCGTCGGGGATCACCGTCGCCGCGCTGGTGGTGGCCAATGCCGCAGGGTCCGTGCTGGACCCGGAGACGGGCATTCTGTACGGGGAGTTGTTCCAGGGGCGCGCGAACTATCCCGCGGCGCACGTCCACGAGGCCGCGCGCCGGCGTCTCGCCGAGAGCGCGGCGAAGAACACCCCTCCCCTGCTGAACACGACGCTCGCGGTCGTCGCCACCGACGCGAACCTGTCGAAGGCGCAGGCGCAGAAGCTCGCGGGCACGGCGCACGACGGCATCGCGCGTGCCGTGCGGCCCGTGCATCTGCTGAACGACGGCGACACCGTGTTCACGCTGGCGACCGGGCAGCGCGCGCTCGACGCCGAGCACCCCTTGGCGCTCAACGAACTTCTCGCGGCAGGAGCGGACGTGGTGACGCGCGCGATCGTGCGCGCCGTGCGTGCGGCCGAATCGGTGCGCGGGCCGGGCGGGGAGTGGCTGTCGTACGGGGAGTTGTACGGGGGGCGGTGAGGGGGCGCGGGCAACGGGGGGTGCGTTCCTCGCCGGAGCGCGAGCGCGTGCGCGCCCCATGCCCCGCGCCTCATGCCTCGCGCCGCCTCGCCTCGCGCCGCCTCGCCGCCCGTCCCATGCGCCCTCGCCTCTCCCCCGCCGCGTCGCGCCACAGGCAGGAGCCAGCGCGCGGCCAGGGAGAGGTGAGCAGGCGCGTCTGCCACGCGCTGAGCGTCGGCGGCGGGCCCCGAGGGTGGCTTGTTTCGTGTGGGGATTGTCCCGGTTGTGTCACGTGATGGCGTTCACCGCGGTCGCAGGGAACCCGGTCGGCCATGGATGCGCTCTTTCTTCACGGACTTGCGCAGATCACGCACATCACACGAACCGGGAGCAGCTCGTGACAACGCCGGACATAGCAACGAGGCGCGCACTGGGGGCCTGTGCCGTCCTGGCGGTCGGCGCCCTCACCCTCACCGCCTGTGGCGGCGGCGCCGACGGCAAGGACGACGGCAAGGGCGCCGGGGACTCCCCGAAGACGTCGGCGGCGAAGATCGTCATCTCGGCGAAGGACGGTTCGACGGGCGCGTCGATCAACACCACCGGGGTGAAGGTCAGCGGGGGCAAGCTGACCGGCGTGACAATGAAGGTGGCGGGGACGGGGCAGACCGTGCCGGGCACGCTCGCCGCGGACGGGGGGAGCTGGAAGCCGAAGGAGCAGTTGGAGCGGGAGACGAAGTACGAGATATCGGCGACCGCGAAAGACGCCGACGGTCGCGCCTCCTCCGCGGACTCGACGTTCACCACGGTGAGCAAGGCGAACAGCTTCGTCGGGACGTACACGCCGGACGGCGGTACGACGGTGGGTGTCGGGATGCCGGTGTCGTTCACCTTCGACAAGGCGATCAGCGACAAGAAGGCCGTGCAGTCGCACATCACGGTCTCCTCCAGCAGCGGGCAGCAGGTGGTCGGGCACTGGTTCGGGTCGCAGCGGCTCGACTTCCGGCCGCAGGAGTACTGGAAGGCCGGCTCCAAGGTCACGATGAAGATCGACCTGGACGGCGTCGAGGGCGCGAACGGTGTCGTCGGGGTGCAGAAGAAGACCGTCAGCTTCACGATCGGGCGGTCGCAGGTCTCCACGGTCGACGTCGACACGCAGACCATGACCGTCGCGCGCGACGGCAAGACCCTCAAGTCGGTGCCCATCTCGGCGGGCAGCGCGGAGTTCACCACCTACAACGGGCAGATGGTGATCACCGAGAAGTTCCCGAAGCTGCGGATGGACAGCCGTACGGTCGGGCTCGACAACGCATACGACATCCCGGACGTGCCGCACGCGATGCGCCTGACGCAGTCGGGGACGTTCATCCACGGCAACTACTGGTACAACAAGGCCAACCCGCCCTTCGGCCGGTCGGGCACCAGCCACGGATGCGTGGGGCTTCAGGACGTACAGGGCGGCCAGGGGGCGACGAACGCCGCCTGGTTCTATGACAACTCCATCCTCGGGGACGTAGTGATCGTCAAGAACTCCCCCGACAAGACGGTGGCGCCGGACAACGGGCTCAACGGGTGGAACATGTCGTGGGGCGAGTGGACCGCGGGAAGCGCCGCGTGAGCTTGCGCGCGGGTGCGGCATGAGCGCTGTCGGAGCACCCGGGCGCCCCTCGGACGTCCGTGCGCCCTTTGGTGGGCACAACGCGCCAAGTACCGTCTGACCGGCGGTTTTTGACGGATCTTCGGGCCGCGTGGGAACTTCTCACGCGGCCCGAGCGTTTTCTGTGCGCACGTTTTCTCGGTTCCCGGACATGATGTCCGACCGAGGGGCTACGGTATGCACCCACAAGGTGACATGCAGCGACGCCGGGAGAAACCTTGAGCGTTCCGTACGAGACAGCAGCGTACGAGCCACGCGAGTCGCCCGAGTCTCCGGAGGAGCACCTCGCGCGGCTCCTCGGCCGTGCCCTGAACTCCTTCGAACTGCCCGACGAGGCGATACAGCGGCTCGACTGCGCGCTGGCGCACGACAGTTCACTGCACTCCGCACACCACAGCGCGGGGCTGCACCGTGAGACGTACCGCCACACCTGGCTGCTCGCCGACGGTTCCGCGCTCACGCTCTGGGAGCTCGTCCACAACACCGCGCCGGGCAGCGACCCGCAGCACGAGGTGTACGTCGACGAGGAGGAGCTGCGCGCGGCCACGGCCCGGTTGCCGTTGCCTCCGGACGCGCCGGACTTCGAGCTCCCGGTGACGGTGCACCTGTCGCCGATCCCCGCTCCCCGGCACGCGTACGTGCCCGACGACTCCGCGGACCACGCGCGCCGGCTTCTGCGCCGCGCCGAGAACCCGGACCAGCCGGGCGCGGAGACGGCCGCGCTGCTGGCGAACGCGTTCGCGCACCAGATCACGCAGGCTTTCGGGAGGCCGTGCCGCGCGGGGCGCATCGGACTGTGCTTCTCGCTCTACGAGCACGCGTTCCTGCTGCGTGACGGCAAGGAGATCTCCCTGTGGGAGGTCGAGCACACGGCCACGCCCGACGGGCGGCACATGTGCGAGGTGTACGTCTCCGAGGACGCGGCCAGGGACGCGATGGAGCGGCGGGCGGCGCGCGTCTCGTGACGCGCGCCCGCGTGGCGAGCGGGTGAGCGCTCGGGCGTCAGCGGCCGTCGCTGAGCTGTCGTACCAGGCCCGCGAAGGCGTCCCGTTCCGCCGGGGTCAGTGGGACGGACTCCAGGTCGGGGCCGGCCTGCCGTTGATACGGAAGGCCCTGGAGGGTGGGGGCGGTCCGCCACAGGGCGGCTTCGCGGCCACGGCGCAGGACGCGGGTCAGGCCGATCGCCCAGACGACGGTCGCCAGGGCGAGGACGGCCATGCCCGTCAGCTGGAAGATCGAGACGTGCTCAGGCATGCGCCCCAGTAGACACCACGGTCCGGGACTTTGGTCCCGGACCGTGACGTATCTCGCAGGTGCCGTGAACAACTCACAGCGACCGAAAGGGACATGCGCGTGACATGCGCGACGCGGCGAACGGCTGCGGTCGGCCGTAGCCCCGTGCCGCCAGGGCTGCGGCCGACCGCCGTCGGCGCCGGTGTTTCCCCTACGCCGCCACCGGCTGCTTCCGCTCCGACGCCGGCGCGGAGGCGGGGTCGTCGGACGCGGCGGCTGCCCCTCCTGGGCCCGTCTTGCGCAGGCCCTTGAGGAGGATGACCAGGCCGGCCGTGACCGCCGTGCCGACCGCGATGGCCAGCAGGTACAGGAACGGCTTGCCGATGAGGAAGGTGACCCAGATGCCGCCGTGCGGGGCGCGCAGGGTGGAGCCGAAGGCCATGGTCAGCGCGCCGGTGACCGCGCCGCCCGCCATGGAGGCGGGGATGACGCGCAGCGGGTCGGCCGCGGCGAACGGGATCGCGCCCTCGGAGATGAAGGAGGCGCCGAGGACCCAGGCCGCCTTGCCGTTCTCGCGCTCGGTCTCGGTGAACAGCTTCTTGCGGACGGTCGTGGCGAGGGCCATGCCCAGCGGGGGCACCATGCCTGCGGCCATCACGGCGGCCATGACCTTCATCGCCGAGTCGCTCGGGTCCTGTACGGCGATACCGGCGGTGGCGAAGGCGTACGCGACCTTGTTGACCGGGCCGCCCAGGTCGAAGCACATCATCAGGCCGAGGAGGATGCCGAGCAGGATGGCGTTGGTGCCGGAGAGGCCGTTGAGCCAGTCCGTCATGGCCTCCTGCGCGTTGGCGATCGGCTTGCCGATCACGATGAACATCAGGAAGCCGACGACGATCGACGAGATCAGCGGGATCACGACCACCGGCATGATGCCGCGCAGCACCGGTGGGATCTTGATCCGCTGGATGCCGAGGACGACTCCACCGGCCAGCAGACCGGCGACCAGTCCGCCGAGGAAGCCGGCGGCGATGTTGACGGAGATCATGCCGCCGACGAAGCCGGGCACGAGGCCGGGGCGGTCCGCCATGCCATAGGCGATGTAGCCGGCGAGGACGGGGATCAGGAAGCCGAACGCGACGCCGCCGATCTGGAACAGCAGCGCGCCCCAGCTGTCGACCTGGCCCCAGTCGAAGTGCTCCATGACCGGCTTGGCCTCATTGATCTGGTAGCCGCCGATCGCGAAGCCGAGGGCGATCAGCAGACCGCCGGCCGCGACGAACGGGACCATGTAGCTCACGCCGGTCATCAGCCACTTGCGCAGCTTGGTGCCGTAGCTGTCGCCGGCGTCGCCCGCGCGCTCCACCGGGGTGGAGGCGGCCCCGGGGGCGCCCGTCACCTCGCCGCGCGCCGCCTTGCCGCGCACCTCGGTGATGAGCTCCGCAGGCCTGTTGATGCCCGCCTTCACGCCGACGTCGACGGTCGGCTTACCGGCGAAGCGGTCCTTGTCGCGTACGGGGACGTCGTGGGCGAAGATCACGCCGTCCGCCGCCTCGATGACGGCCGGGTCGAGCCGGGTGAAGCCGGCCGAGCCCTGCGTCTCGACGACGAGTTCGACGCCCGCCTCGCGGCCCGCGTTCTCCAGGGACTCGGCCGCCATGTACGTGTGGGCGATGCCGGTCGGGCAGGAGGTGACGGCGACGATCCGGAAGGGGCGTGCGTCCGTGGCGCCCGTCCCGCTCCCGTCCGTGGCGCCCGCCCCAGGCGCGTCCGTGGCGCCCGGCGCCGGAGCGGTCGCGCCACCCGGCGCCGGGGCCGCGGTACCCGTGGCGGTATCGGCGGAGGCCGCCCCCGACACCGCCACGGAGTTCGAAGAGGCGCCCGCAGGGGCGCTCGCAGCGCCCTTCGCGCCCTCGCCGGCGCTGCTCACACCCGCCGAAACACCGGCCGAAGCACCGGCGGAAGCGCTGGCGGAAGCGCTGGCGACAGCACCCTCCGCAGCGCCCACCCCGGCACCGGATGCGCCAGACACGCCCGCCGCGTCCGCCGCCGGCGCATCCCCTCGAATGAGCGCCGCCGCGGCCGCCGCGTCACCCACCCCGCGCAGCGCGTCGGTGAACTCGGTGTTCATCAACTGCCGCGCCAGGGACGACAGGATCGTCAGATGGGCGTCGTCGGCGCCGGCCGGTGCCGCGATCAGGAAGATCAGGTCGGCGGGACCGTCCGCCGCGCCGAAGTCGATCCCGGCGGCGCTGCGCCCGAAGGCGAGCGTCGGCTCGGTGACGTGCGCGCTGCGGCAGTGCGGGATGCCGATGCCGCCGTCGAGCCCGGTGGGCATCTGCGCCTCGCGGGCGGCCACGTCGGCGAGGAAGCCCTCCAGGTCGGTCACCCGGCCCAGGGCGACCATGCGCTCGGCGAGGGCGCGCGCCGCCGCTTCCTTGGTATCGGCGGACAGGTCGAGATCGACCAGGTCCGCGGTGATCATGTCGCTCATCGCGGGCTCCTTCGCACGCGTATCGCCCGGGGAGTGGGGTGGTGGGCGAGGGTGGGGACGGGGATGCGGGGGGTTTCAGGAGTGGTGGGGGTGGTGGGGGTGGTGGGGGCGAGGCCGGGGATGTCCCGCCCCCACCGGGCGGCAGGGCGGCTCAGGTGGCCCTGCCTCCCACAGGCCGCGGCGAGTAACGGGGAGCCTCGCCGCTTCATGGCCGGTTCATGGGGATGTGACGGGTGCGTCGGCACCGGTGCGAGGTGCGCCTGCGGCGCCCTCACCGCCGCAGAACACGTACGACACGCCCGCAGCGCCTTCGCCGTCCCAGCGGCGGAGCCGTTCGTCATGACACCGGCTCCCTCAGCACCCGGTCCACCGGCACCTCCGACGTCACCGTCACCGCGCCCGGGTCCAGGTCGGTGGGGGTCGGCATGACGCTGCCGGGGAGTTGTACGGCGGCGGCGCCATGGGCGACCGCCGAGGCGAGCGCCTCCGGGCCGTTGCCGCCGGCGATCAGGAAGCCGGCCAGGGACGAGTCGCCGGCGCCCACGTTGCTGCGTACGACGTCCACGCGGGCGCTCGCGAACCACGTGCCCGCGCCGTCCACGAGCAACTGCCCGTCGGCGCCCAGGCTCGCGAGCACGGCGCGTGCGCCCATCTCGCGCAACTCCTCGGCGGCCTTCACCGCGTCGCCCACCGTGGACAGGGGGCGCCCGACGGCTTCCGCGAGCTCCTCGGCGTTCGGCTTCACCACGTCAGGGCGTTCGCGCAGCGCCTCCAGGAGCGCACGCCCCGAGGTGTCCAGCGCGATGCGCGCGCCCCCGGCGTGCGCCCGCGCGACGACGTCGGCGTACCACGACGGCGCGAGCCCGCGCGGCAGGCTCCCGCAGCACGCGATCCAGTCCGCGTCGCGCGACTGCGCGCGCACCGTCTCCAGCAGCAGCTCCTGCTCCTCCGCCGACAGCTCCGGACCCGGCGCGTTGATCTTCGTCAGTACGCCGTCCGACTCCGCGAGCGCGATGTTCGAGCGAGTGGCGCCCGCGACCGGGACCGGCGCGACCTCGATGCCCTGCGCGTCGAGCAGATCCGCCACGAGCGCCCCCGGCGCACCACCCAGGGGCAGGACCGCGACCGTACGCCGGCCCGCGGCCGCCACGGCGCGCGAGACGTTCACGCCTTTGCCGCCCGGGTCCATGCGTTCGCCGGTGGCGCGGATGACCTCGCCGCGCTCCAGCGAGGGAACCTCGTAGGTGCGGTCCAGGGACGGGTTCGGGGTGACGGTGAGGATCATGCGCGCACTACTTCCGTGCCACCGCGCTCGATGGCGGTGGCGTCTACTGGGCTCAGCCCGCTGTCGGTGATCAGCAGGTCCACGTCGCTCAGGTCGCCGAAGCGGGCGAAGTGCTCCTGGCCGTGCTTGGAGGAGTCGGCGAGCAGCACGACCCGGCGGGCGGCGGCGACCGCCGCGCGCTTCACCGCGGCCTCGGCGAGGTCGGGGGTGGTCAGGCCATGGTCGGCGGAGAAGCCGTTGGCTGCCACAAAAAGGACATCTGCCCGGATCTCGCCGTACGCGCGGAGCGCCCAGGCGTCGACGGCGGCGCGCGTCCGGTGTCGTACGCGCCCCCCGACGAGGTGGAGCTGGATGCCGGGGTGGTCCGCGAGGCGGGCCGCGATCGGCAGGCTGTGCGTGACGACGGTGAGCGAGGCCTCGAGCGGGATGGCGGCGGCGAGACGGGCGACCGTGGTGCCGGCGTCGAGGATCAGCGTGCCCTCGGTCGGCAGTTCGGCGACGGCCGCCTTGGCGATGTGGTCCTTCTCGTCGGCCGCCGTCGTCTCGCGCTCGGCGAGGTCCGGCTCGAAGTCGAGGCGCCCGGCGGGGATGGCACCGCCGTGCACCCGGCGCAGCAGGCCCGCGCGGTCGAGGGCCTTGAGGTCCCGGCGGATCGTCTCCGCGGTGACCTGGAACTCCTCGGCCAGCGAGACCACGTCCACCCGCCCGCCGTCACGCGCGAGCCGGAGGATCTCCTGCTGCCGCTCCGGTGCGTACATGTCCGCTCGCCTCCGACTCGATGTCCGGCCGTTTCCGACCGGTGCCCGAACTTGTGGTTTCGCTGGGAGGCTACGCCCGGATTTCCGAGAAGTAAACAGGTTCGGACCCCATTCGGGCATGAACGGACTTCCATCCCTGTCCGAAACAAGGCTCAGCGGGGCCTTCCGGGCACCTTCCGGGCACCTTCCGGTCAGCTCAGGGCAGGCGGAAGGCCCGACGCCAGAAGCACGCGCCGGGCCTTCTTTCTCCTGCCCTTTCTTGCCCTTCTCCGCCTCTCCCCGCTCTTCCTCGCTCTACCCCGCGCTTCCCCGCGCTTCCCCGCTCTTCCCCGCTCTTCCTCGCTCTCCCCGCGCTTCTCCGCTCTTCCCCGCTCTTCTCCGCCTTCGGGTCAGACGAGTTCCGGGTCCTTGAGGCTCACCGGCTCCTCCCCCGCCCCTTCCAGATGCTGCGCCCCCCGCTTGGGCAGCGCGAACATCAGCAGGAAGATCGCCGCCATGACGCCCGCGACCCACCCCAGCGCGTGCTGGAAGGCATCCACGAACACCGGTCCCACCTGGTCGCGTCGCAGTTCGTCCGGGATCTGGTTGAAGAAGACCACCGACACCAGGCCCAGCCCCAGCGCGTTGCCCATCTGCTGCACGGTGTTGATGAGGCCGGACGCCGAGCCCGCGTGCTCGCGCGGCACGCCCGACAGCACCATGTCCGTCAGCGGGGCGAAGATCAGCCCCATCCCGAGGCCCATCACGACGAGCGGGAGGGCCATCTGCCAGGGGGCGATGGAGGTGCCGTACCGGCCGGCCTCCCAGAGGTAGAGCAGGACGCCCGCCGCCATGGTCAGCGCGCCCGACTGCAGGACCGCACGGCCTCCGACCCTCGGCACCAGCTTCTGCACCGACAGCCCGGCGGCCATGGAGACCGCGATCGAGAACGGTACCCCGGTCAGGCCCGCCTTGAGCGGCCGCCAGCCCAGTCCGACCTGCATGTACAGCGTCCACACCAGGAAGAAGATGCCGAGGCCGATACCGAAGACGGTCTGGACGGCGACACCCGCGGCGAAGCTCTTCACGCGGAACAGGGAGAGCTCGATGAGCGGGGAGCCGTCGCGGGCGGTCTTGCGCTTCTCGTACGTCACCAGCGCCGCCAGGACGACGAGCGCGCCGGCCATCGACACATACCCCCAGAGCGGCCAGCCCAGCTCACGGCCGCGGGTCAGCGGGTAGAGCAGCATGAGCAGGCCCAGGGTCACCAGGGCCACGCCCACCAGGTCCAGCTTCAGGGCGCGCGGGGCCTTGGACTCGGTGATGAAGCGGCTGCCGAGGATCAGGCCCGCGATGCCGACCGGGAGGTTGATGAGGAAGATCGGGCGCCATTCCAGGCCCCAGAGGTTCCACTCCGTCAGCAGGGCGCCGAGCAGCGGTCCGGAGACCGCGCCGAGGCCGACGATCGCACCGAACAGGCCGAAGACCTTGCCCCGTTCCTCCGCCGGGAACGTCGCGTGCACGATCGACAGCACCTGCGGCACCATCAGCGCCGCCATGCCGCCCTGAAGGATGCGCGAGGCGACCAGCATCTCCGGGTTCGCGGCGAAACCGCACAGCGCGGAGGCGAGCGTGAAGCCGCCGATGCCGATGAGGAACAGCCGCTTGCGGCCGTGGATGTCGCCGAGGCGTCCGCCGGTGATCAGGCCCGCGGCGAAGGCGAGGGCGTAACCGGCCGTTATCCACTGGATCTGGCTGACGCTCGCACCCGCCTCGGCCTGGATGGACGGGATGGCGATGTTGACGATCGTGACGTCGACGAGGTCCATGAAGGCCGCGGTCATCACGATCGCGAGAGCGAGCCAGCGACGCCGGTCGGGCGCGGACACGGGGCCGGTCGCAGCCTCGGACGTCGCCTCGGACGTCGCCTCGGACGTCGCCTCAGGCATAGCCGCCAGCGTGGGCTCAGGCGTGGGCGTAGACGTGGAAACCACGGTTTCGGTGGAGGTCATGTCCTCAAGCTACGACCGCATTAGGTCAGATCATGTCCTAGATCTGCGGCATCCTCGCACTCATGACGACAGACACCCCGGCTCGGCTCCTCCAGCTCCTCTCGCTCCTCCAGACCCCGCGCGAATGGCCCGGCGGCGAGCTCGCCGACCGGCTCGGCGTCTCCCGCCGTACCGTGCGGCGGGACATCGACCGGCTGCGGGAGCTGGGCTATCCCGTGCAGGCGACCATGGGTTCCGACGGCGGCTACCGGCTCGTCGCGGGCAAGGCGATGCCCCCGCTCGTCCTCGACGACGAGGAAGCGGTCGCCATCGCGGTCGGGCTGCGGGCGGGGGCCGGGCACGCGGTCGAGGGGGTCGACGAGGCGTCGGTGCGGGCGCTGGCCAAGCTGGAACAGGTGCTGCCGTCCCGGCTCCGGCACCGTGTCTCCACCCTCCAGGCCGCGACCACGCCGCTGACCAGCGGGGACGGGGCGAGCATCGCACCCGAGACGCTGACCGTCATGGCCTCGACCGTCGCCGGGCACGAGCGGCTGCGGTTCCGGTACCGCACGAAGGACGGGACCGAGTCGCGGCGGGTGGTGGAGCCGTACCGGCTGGTGTCCACGGGGCGGCGCTGGTACCTCGTCGCGTACGACCTCGATCGCGACGACTGGCGTACGTTCCGGGTCGACCGGGTGAGCGAGCCGTTCGCCACCGGCGCGCGGTTCGCTCCGCGGGAGCTGCCGACGGGGAATGCGGCGGAGTATCTGCGGCAGTCCATGTACCGGCGGCAGGAGACCTACGGGTTCGCCGTGACGTTCGCCGCTTCCGCCGAGGTCGTCGCGGCGCGGGTGCCGGGGTGGTTGGGGGTGCCGGAGGCGGTGGACGGACCGGGTGAGGCGGATGAGCCGACTGAGGCAGGTGAGACGGGTGAGGCAGGCGAGGCAGGTGAGGTGAGCGGAGCAGGTGCGGAGCGCTGCCGGTTGCGGGGAGAGACGGGGGACGCGGTGGAGTGGCTGGCGATTCGGCTGGCCATGGTGGGGGTGGAGTTCACCGTGGAGGAGCCGGGTGAACTCGTCGAGTGCGTACGGGGGTTGGGGGAGCGGTTGGTTCGGGCCGCGGGTGGGTGAAGCGATGGGGCGCCCTCGCCCCGACCGTCATGGCTGCCCCTCCCACGGAAATCCCCCCAGCGCCCTGAGGTTCCGCAGCGCCAACTCCGTCGGCCCCGCCGCCCCGTTCGCCTTCGCCTCGCTCGCGACCCACGCCTCCACCGCCGTCCGTACCGCGGCACTCGCCACGGCCGCCGTGAAGCGGCCCTCGGCAGTCACGACAGGCATGGCGGGCATGGCGGGCATGGCGGGCATGGCAGCCGCAGCAGTCACGGCGGGCCCGGCCTCCGCGTCCGCCCCCGCCCCCGCCCCCACCCCCGCGTCCGCCTCCGCCTCCGCCTCCGCGGCAACGTTGTCAACATCACTCGCCACTCCACTGCCCACTCCACTACCCGCCCCACTCACCGGACCGCTCCCCGCACCCCCGGCCCCCCTCTCCCCCAACACCTCCGCCAGCATCCGCTCCGAGTCCCGGCACACCTCCGCCCACACCTTCCCCAGCGCCGGACTCGTCTCCGCCAGGCGGATCAGGGTGCGGACCCATTCCCAGGAGGACGCGGAGACCCCGATGCCCGGCGTCAGGGTCCGGCGTACCGCGTGTTCCAGGGCCTGCGGCACCGGCAGTTCCGCCGGTGCTTCCCGTACCGCCGCCACCCAGCGCTGCGCGCCCGCCGCGTACAGCGGGGCGACGGCCTCCTCCTTGGTCGCGAAGTAGCGGTAGAAGGTGCGCGGGGCGATACCGGCGGCCTGGGCGATGTCCTCGGCGCGGGTGGCACGCAGCCCGTGCCGGACGAAGAGCCCCGCCGCCGCCCGGGCGATCTCCATCCGCGTCTCCGCCTTGCGCCGCTCGGTCAGCGAGACCGAGGCGGCCGAATCCGAGGGGGTACGGGAAGCGCGGCCGGAGCGGGAGGTGGGGGCGGTTCGAGAGGAACGCGATGCTGGGGTGGGGCTGGTCACATCGGCAGGCTATGCCCATGTGACACAATCTGCCATCCGGCGGGCCACCCCGGGGTTCAGGTACGGGGTGGCCCGCCGTCCAGCATGCCCCGGTTTCCCGGAGTCCGTGGACGGCACCAGGCCCCTGAAGACCGAAACCAGTAGGCACCCCGCACCCGACAGAAGCAGAGCCGGACCCCGGCGCCCGGGGGGAGGGCGCCGGAGTCCGGCTCAGGGAGAGTCCCGGCGCCGGGGGGAGTGCGTCGGGACTTGGCTCTCGGGGCTCGGACGCTTGTCCGGAGCTCCAGGTGTTCGAACTCGGGGACCCTGAAGTCTTTTTCCCAGGGTCCTGCCTGTTGAAGCAGACCGACACCGCCAGGTTTGCGCCGCCTTGCGGCACCCGGCGTGCGCGGGCACACCCGCGCTGCGGGGGGCCTTACGCGACCGCGTCGAACCCGGTGTCCCGGGCCAGCTTCTTCAGTTCCAGCAGGGCGTGCTTCTCGATCTGCCGGATGCGCTCACGCGTCAGGCCGTGCTCCTTGCCGACCTCGGTCAGGGTGCGCTCCCGGCCGTCCTCGATGCCGTACCGCATCTTGATGATGGAGGCCGTGCGCTGGTCGAGGCGGCCGATCAGGCCGTCCAGTTCCTCGCTGCGCAGGAGGGTCAGGACGGACTGCTCGGGCGACACCGCGGAGGTGTCCTCCAGCAGGTCGCCGAACTGGGTGTCGCCGTCGTCGTCCACCGACATGTTCAGCGAGACCGGGTCGCGGGCCCAGTCCAGGACGTCCGTGACGCGCTCGGGGGTGGAGCCCAGCTCCTGCGCGATCTCGGCGGGCTCCGGGTCGCGGCCGTTCTCCCGGTTGAACTCGCGCTGGACCCGGCGGATGCGGCCGAGCTCCTCGACGAGGTGGACGGGGAGGCGGATCGTACGGGACTGGTCGGCTATCGAGCGGGTGATGGCCTGGCGGATCCACCAGGTCGCGTACGTGGAGAACTTGAAGCCCTTGCGGTAGTCGAACTTCTCCACCGCGCGCACCAGGCCCGCGTTGCCCTCCTGGATCAGGTCGAGCAGGGGCAGACCGCTGCGGGGGTAGCGGCGGGCCACCGCGACCACCAGGCGGAGGTTGGAGCGGATGAAGATGTCCTTGGCGCGCTCGGCCTCGGCGACGAGCGCCTCCAGCTCCTCGCGGGTGGCGTCCGCCTTGGACTCCTCGTAGCCGTCGAGGACCTGCCGCGCGAACACACCCGCTTCGATCATCTGGGACAGCTCGACTTCCTTGGCGGCGTCGAGCAGCGGCGTACGCGCGATCTCGTCGAGATACATGCCGACCAGGTCGCGGTCGGCGATCTCGCCGGCGTGGGCGCGAACGCTGCGTGCCTTGTCGACGGCCTCGCCGGAGGCGGACTGACGACGGGCGACGGCACGGGTTGCCATGCGTGTGCTCCCTTGCGATGTGGGCTGGCGGGTGGTCCATGGAGGCCTGGCCCCGATACGGTCCGGCACTGTCCGGTCCGGACTCTCCTCGGGTGCCCTGCTTCTGATGGAAACAACGACTGGAATCAGGACAGAATTCCCAACCCGCCCCCCTATTTTTCTGATCATGCAGTATCCTGCGCGGCCACATCCGCGCCGACGGTGCCGAGCAGCCCTACGGAGGCGCAGGTCAGGCCATGGGTCGAGACTGATCCCGGGCTCCTCATGAAACCCTCCTGCCCCCTCTTCCCTGAGACAGCCGTCACACTCGGTGCGGCGGCCCTCACCCGTGAGAACCGCCGTCGTCGGCCGCCCTCTGCCCCAGAAGACGGCCGACGCCCTCCGATGGTTGCCAGGTCAGCGGACTCCCAGGGAATTCACAGCGAGACCACATCCGGCGCTTACGACCCCTGCGCCACCCGCCCCGGCGCCCTCAGCCGAACTGCACCCCGCAGCCTTCACCGAACCGCGCCCCGGCAGCCTCAGCCGAACTGCACCGACCGTTTCGCCATTCCCATCCAGAACCCGTCGATCACCGACTTCTGCGAGTCCAGCTCGCCGGAGACCTCGGCCGCGCCCATCGTCACGAAGAGGGGCGCGAAATGCTCGGTGCGCGGGTGGGCGTAGCGGCCGGCCGGGGCCTTGCGGAGGAAGTCGAGCAGCCCGTCCCAGTCCCGTGCCTCCAGCGCCCGCCGGCCCCAGTCGTCGAACTCGGAGGACCAGGTCGGCACTCCCCCGCCGGTGTGGCGGAGCGCGGCGAGGTTGTGGGTGAAGAAGCCGGAGCCGACGATCAGGACGCCCTCGTCGCGCAGCGGGGCGAGCTTGCGGCCGATCTCCATGAGCTCGACCGGGTCGAGGGTCGGCATGGAGACCTGAAGGACCGGGATGTCGGCCGCGGGGAACATCTCGACGAGCGGGACGTACGCGCCGTGGTCGAGGCCGCGGTCCGGGATGTCCTGGACGGGGGTGCCGGGGGCGCGCAGCAGCTTGCGTACGGAGTCGGCGAGCGCGGGTGCGCCGGGGGCGGCGTACCGCACCTGGTAGTAGTGCTCGGGGAAGCCCCAGAAGTCGTAGACGAGCGGGACGGTCTCCACCGCGCCGAGGGCGAGCGGGGCCTCCTCCCAGTGGGCGGAGACCATGAGGATCGCCGTGGGGCGCGGGAGGTCCGCGGACCAGGCGGCGAGTTCGCCGGGCCAGATCGGGTCGTCCGCGAGCGGCGGGGCGCCGTGGCTGAGGTAGAGGGTGGGCATGCGCCCTGTGGTGCTGTCCTGGGTCGCGGTGGCCATGGCGCGGCTCCCTCCGAAAGGTGTTATATGAACACAGTTTTCAGGCATTACACGGTGTTACTTGAAGTCTAAAACTTCGTTACTTGAAATCTAAAGCTTCAACTTCCGCGAACATACCTCCAACTTGTTTAACTTTCAAGGAGCGCTCTCGTACAGTGGACGACATGGCCGAAGAACCCGTCTGGCTCACCGCCGAGGAACAGCGCGTCTGGCGCTCCTACATGCACGCCACCACCCTTCTCGAGGACCACCTCGACCGCCAGTTGCAGCGCGACGCGGGCATGCCGCACATCTACTACGGGCTGCTCGTCGGCCTCGCCGAGGCGCCGCGGCGCCGGCTCCGGATGACCGAGCTGGCGATGAAGGCGAAGATCACCCGCTCCCGGCTCTCGCACGCCGTCGCGCGGCTGGAGAAGAACGGCTGGGTCCGCCGTGAGGACTGCCCCTCCGACAAGCGCGGCCAGTTCGCGATCCTGACCGACGAGGGCCACGAGGTGCTGCGCCGCACCGCCCCCGGCCACGTGGGCGCCGTACGCCAGGCGCTGTTCGACCGGCTCACCCCGGAACAGCAGAAATCCCTCGGCGAGATCATGGAGATCGTCGCCGAGGGACTTCAGCCCAAGGAAGCGGGTGCGGACCTGCCCTGGCTCCGCTGAGCCAGGGCAGGTCCGGTGTGTCGTACGTGCGGAGCGTCCCCATCCCCGTATGTACGACCGGCACGAAGGGGTACGACCGGACGGTCGTCGTCGTGACGCCGTGGGCGTCAGTGGGCGACGACCGGCACCGGGACCTCGTCCTCGGCGCCCTCCGCGGAACCGGTCACGGTGTGCGCGTCCGGGCGGCCGGCGTTGACCAGGGTCACCACGATGACCGCGGCGAGGACCAGCATGCCGACGGCGAACCAGATCGCGTTGGTGTAGCCGTGCACCTGCCCCTCCAGCGCCACCAGCTGCTGCTGCGACTTGGTGGTCGCGGAGCCGATGTGGTCGGCGATGTAGGAGGTGGTGGCCGAGGCGGCGATCGTGTTCAGCAGGGCCGTACCGATCGCGCCGCCCACCTGCTGCGAGGTGTTGACCATCGCGGAGGCGACACCGGCGTCCCGGGGCTCGACGCCGAGCGTGGCTAGGGACATGGCCGGCATGAACGCCGTACCCATGCCGAGACCGAGCAGCAGCATCGCGGGCAGGATGATCGAGGCGTACGACGAACCGATCTCCAGCTGCGTCATCAGCAGCATGCCGACCGCGGCGACCAGGAAGCCGGGGCCCATCAGCATGCGGGCCGGCAGCCGGGTCATCAGGCGGGTGCCGATCTGGGTCGAGCCGACCATCATGCCGACGATCATCGGCATGAAGGCGAAGCCGGTCTTGATCGGCGAGAAGCCCTTCACGACCTGGAGGTAGTAGGTCAGGAACAGGAAGGTGCCGAACATCGCGATGATCGCGATACCGAGCGAGAGGTAGATGCCGCCGCGGTTGCGGTCGGTCACCACGCGCAGCGGCAGCAGCGGGGCCTTGACCTTGGCCTCGGTGACGACGAACGCGAGCAGCAGCACCGCGGAGGCGACGAACATGCCCACGGTCACGGAGTCCCCCCAGCCGTCGGACTCGGCACGGGTGAAGCCGTAGACCAGCGCGACCAGGCCCAGGGTGGAGAGCAGGACGCCGGGGATGTCGAGCGGGTTGCGGTTGCGGCCGCCCTCGGGCTCACGGATGACGAAGTACGCGCCCAGCGCGGCCACGACGGCGAACGGGATGTTGACGAAGAACGTCCAGCGCCAGTCCATGTACTCGGTCAGCACACCGCCGAGGATGAAGCCGACGGCACCGCCACCACCGGCGATGGCACCGTAGATGCCGAACGCCTTGGCACGCTCCTTGGCGTCCGTGAACATCACGGCGAGCAGGGAGAGCGCGGCGGGGGCGAGCAGCGCGCCGAAGACGCCCTGGAGGGCGCGGGCGCCGAACATCATGGCCTGGTTCTGGGCCGCGCCGCCGAGCGCGGAGGCACCGGCGAAACCGATCAGACCGACGACGAAGGCGTTCTTGCGGCCCCACAGGTCGGCTATGCGGCCGCCGAAGAGGAGCAGGCCACCGAAGGCGAGGGCGTAGGCCGTGACGACCCACTGCCGGTTGCCGTCGGAGATGCCGAGGTCCACCTGGGCGGACGGCAGGGCGATGTTCACGATGGTGGCGTCGAGGACGACCATCAGCTGGGCGAGCGCGATGAAGACGAGCGCCTTCCAGCGGTTGGCGTCACCGGCCGTGGCCGGTGCGCCGGGAGCCTTTGCGGCTGTTTCAGACATGGGAGTACCCACTTCGGGACTTCGTGACGGAAAAAAACAGTGCTGAGGGGACGGTCCGTCGTCGGTGACGGCCGGTGAGATTCGTGGTGATGTGGTCTGGTGTGGCGCTGTGATGTGGACTGGTGTGGCGCTCTGAACTAATCGGTGTCGGTCGGTCAGGCCTGGCGGAGGTCCTCGACGGTCACGGCCGTGCCGGGCAGGAGGGAGCGGGCCGGGGCCCGCAGTCCGTCCAGCAGCAGCTGCAGGTGGCGGTGGACGAAACGGTCGGCGTTGAAGCACGCGGTGCCGAACGGGGGCCGGCTGAGCTGGGAGACGGCGACCATCAGGTCGCCCGCTCCCACGTCGGGGCGCAGCTGACCGGCCGCCTTGGCGCGGTCCATCAGCTCCACGATGAGTTCCTCGCACCGGACCCGTGCGGCCTCCAGGTCCGGGTGGTTCTGGTCGAAGGTGCTCTGGACCATCGGGCACAGCGCGCTGACCCGCTCGTCGGCGGCGGTGTGCACGAAACGTTCCAGAGCCTCGAAGGCGTCCCCGGTCTCCGCGAGCGCCCGCTCGGCCGCCTCGGTCGTCCGGTTCATGACGGAACAGACGACCTCGCGGACGAGCGCGTCGCGGTCGGGGAAGTTGCGGTACACCGTGGCGTTGCCGACGCCGGCGCGGCGGGCGATCTCGTCGAGCGGCACATCGGGGCCGAACTCGGTGAACATCTCCCGGGCGGCGGCGACGATGCGCTCCCGGTTGCGCAGGGCGTCGGCGCGGGGCCGGGGCACCTTCTTCTGCACAGTGGTCGCGGTCACGGCGTACTCCTCGGAGTGGGGCTGGTCTGACGGTCCGGACTGATCTGACGGTCCGGGCTGTCCGGGCTTGATCCGGGCTGATCTGACGGTCCGGGCCGTCAGGGCTGTCCGGGCTTGATCCGGGCTGTCCGGGCGGATCCGGGGAAGATCTCCCCGTTTCGCGCGAACACACTTCTAAACGGGGAGACGCTCCCCGGTTATTTCAGGTTGAGGAGAAGAAGTGTTGTGACCTGAGTCACATGACTTCGCCCGAGAAACCCACGTTCGGCGCCCTCCAGCGCGCGCCCGCACCCCCCTCGACACAGGGTGATCGAAAGGGTGCAGTCCGTGAACCGACGGCTGCCGTGGGCGGAGAGGGCCGTGCATGCAGCAGACCAGCCGGGCAGCGCAGCAGACCAGCCGTCGGATACGCCCGCGCCGCGTCGCCGCCCTGGTGTCCGTGACCGCGCTGACCCTCGCGGTCAGCACCTCGGCCGGCACACGTCACCTCACGGCGGCCCCCGCGCCCGCGGGCGCCGGACCGATCGCGCTGGCCCGCAGCTCGGCCCACGGCCCCTGTCTGATCCGCGGCGGCACCGCGATCCAGATGTCGGAGGGCGTCCCCACCCCCGGCGGCTACTCCCGCTCCACCGGCACCGTCCGCGCCCTCACCCTGATGATCGACTTCTCCGACGCGCCGGGCCGCGGCCCCGCCCTCGACCGCTTCCGTGAGTTCTTCCCGCAGACCCAGGAATGGTTCCGCACCAGCTCCTACGGCCGCCTCGACTACCGCCCCGAGACGCCGGTCCCGACCTGGCTGCGGATGCCGAAGCCCTTCGCGTCGTACGGCATAGAGCGCGGCGCGCCCTTCGACCCCGGCTACCGGGACCTGGTCCAGGACATCGTGGCCGCCGCCGATCCGAAGGTGGACTTCCGGTCGTACGACTTCCTGAACGTGCTGGTCACCCCCAACGCCGGTCCGTCCGCCCTGGACACGGTCCTGTCGGTGACCTTCGCCGGCAACCCCGACGCCCCGGTCGCCGACGGCGTGCCGGTCGCCAACGCGTCCTTCGTCTACTCCCGCCAGGACGACGGCTCCGGCTCCCTCGCCCGGACCGGATACCGGGTCCTGCCCCACGAGAACGGCCATGTCTTCGGCCTGCCCGACCTCTACACCGCCGACGGCGGCGGCGCGGTCGGCCACTGGGACATCATGAGCGAGGACTGGGGCGCCAACAACGACCTCCTCGGCTGGCACAAGTGGAAGCTGGGCTGGCTGGACGCCTCCCAGGTCACCTGCGTGACCACGCCGGGCACCACCGAGTACACGCTCACCCCGATGGCCCGGGTCGGCGGTGCCAAACTGCTCTTCGTGCCGGTCAGCGGGCGCACCGGGTACGCCGTGGAGCTGCGCACCCGCGAGGGCAACGACGAGACGGTGTGCCGGCCGGGCGCGCTGATCTACAAGGTCGACGCGGACGTCGACACCGGGATGGGCCCGGTCACGGTGTTCGACGCCCGCCGTGACAGCGGCGGCTGCACCCGCAGCCCCAACGTCCACGCGGAACTCTCGGACGCCCCGTTCGCCCCGGGACAGCTCTTCGAGGACCGGAAGCGGCATGTGCGGATCGAGGTCGTAGGGGTGGATGCGTCGGGGGAGTACCGGGTGCGGGTGAGTCGGGGGTGAGGGGCCGGGTGCGGGTGAGTCGGGGGTGAGGGGCCGGGTGCGGGTGAGTCGGGGCGCGAGTCAGGGATGGGTGAGGGTGCCGGGGGTGGGTGCGTCGGGGGTGGGTGAGGGGTGGTGGGGTGGGTGAGTCAGGGGCGGTGAGGGGTGCCGGGGCAGGTGCGTAGGGGTGCCGGTCGGGGTGGGTGAGGGGTGCCGGGGGTGGGTGGGCTC
>NZ_QFRX01000001.1:4451956-4629128 GCF_003143935.1 Streptomyces sp. Act143
GGGCCGTACGGGGTACGACCTGGATGGCGCGCGCCGGATTACCGTAGGGCTCCCGTGCCTGCCGTACCGGAGACCGAATGCCCGCGAAGACGACCACCACCACGGACGACGCCGTGGCTGCGACGGACCCCGCCGCCGTGCCGGCGGAGGCGGTCACGCCGTTGATCCGCGGGATCGCGGTGCTGCGTGTGCTGACCGAGGCCGGCGGGACGCTGAGCCCGAGCGCGCTGGAGCGGGCGACCGGCCTCGCGCGCTCCACGGTCGACCGCATCACCGCCACCCTCGCCCGTATGGGATACGTCCGCCTCGACGGCCGGGACGTGGTGCTCACCCCCCGCCTGATGGAACTCGGCAACGCCTACCTGGCCGCCCTGCGGCTGCCCGCGCTGCTGGACGCGCGCGCCGACGAACTCGCCGACGAACTGGACGAGTCGGTGTCCCTGGCGGTCGCCGACCGGGACGGAATCCGCTTCATCCACCAGGCCACCCGGCGCCGCGCGATGTCCCTGAGCTTCCGTATCGGCGACCTGCTCCCGGCCGAACGCACCGCGCCGGGCGCCCTGTTCGCGACGGAGTGGACGGACGCGGACCGGCGGGCGTGGCGGGAGCGCCGGGCGGCGGACCCCGAGGACCGGGGCTTTCCGGCCGTACCGCCACGCGAACACCCCTGTCCGGACGCCGAGTTCGAGAGCCGGGTGACACAAGCGGCGGCGGACGGCTGGGCGTTGGACGACCAGCTCATCGAACCGGGTTTGGTGGCGGTCGCGGTCCCGGTACGCGACCCGCGCACCGGGCGGATCGCCTGCGCGGCGAGCGTCGTCAGCCACACCAGCCGGCACACGGCGTCCGGTCTGCGCGAGACGCTGCTGCCCCGGCTACGGGCGGCGGTGGCGGACATGGAGCGGGAACTGCGGCAGGCGTCCGCGCCGGAGCCGGTGACCGGCCCGTCGGATCTGGCGCTCTGGACCGGCGCCTCCAAGCAGGAACTCGGCAGGGGGTTCGTGGAGTCCCTGGCACGCGGGCTGACCGTGCTGACGGCGTTCGGCGAGGGCCGGGCCGCCCTGACACTGACGGAGGTGGCGAAGGCGACGGGGCTGGCGCGGGCGACGGCCCGCCGGGCCCTGATCACCTACGAGCACCTGGGCCTGGTCACCGCGACCGCGCACCGCACCTTCACCCTCACCCCGCGGGTGCTGTCCCTGGGTTTCCCGGCGCTGGCCCGGACCTCACTGGCCGAGATCGCGACCCCGCACCTGTCGGACCTCGCCGCCCGCATCCACGAGTCGGCGTCCCTGGCGGTGCTCACCCCGGCCGGCGACGAGATCCAGTACACCGCCCGCGTCGCCACGAACCGGGTGATGAGCGTGAACCTCACCGTCGGCACCCGGCTCCCGGCGTACGCCACCTCCATGGGCCGGGTCCTGCTGGCCGACCTCCAGCCGACGCGCCGCACCCTCGGCGCGCTGCGCCCGCTGACCCCGCACACCCTCACGGACCCCGCGGCCCTCGACCGCGTCCTGACCGAGGTCCACGCCCAGGGGTACGCCCTCGTCGACGAGGAGTTGGAGGCGGGCCTGCGCTCGATCGCGGTCCCGGTGCGCGACCACCGGGGCCGGGTGGTGGCGGCCCTCAACACCGCCATGCACATCACCCGCCGCACCCCCGCGGAGTGCGTGACCGATCTGCTGCCCGAGCTCCGGGCCACCGCGACGGCGATCGAGCGGGACTTCCACACGGCGGACCGCTTCACCCGCGTCCCGACCACCTGACCCACCCACGCCCCCCGTCCCCTCCCCCACCAGCCACACCTGACCTGCGAGAACGGGAACCTTCCCATCCCCCATCCCTTATCCGCTAGGCTGGTCGCGGATCTCACCGAGATCTTTGTCGCCTTCGTAGCTCAGGGGATAGAGCACCGCTCTCCTAAAGCGGGTGTCGCAGGTTCGAATCCTGCCGGGGGCACGCGACCAAGGGCCGGTTCAGGGGCTTGATCCCCTCGAACTGGCCCTTTGCCGTGATCGCGGCCGTTGGCCGCCTCGCGCGGCGCTGATCAACCAGCACATGGTGTCCGTGTGTCGAAGATCGCGGGAGTGCGCTGGGGCGGGTGGCGCGCCTCAGCGCCCTCTGTATGCGCCTTCACTCCTCTTTGGGGGAACGACCGTTCGGGTACGGAAGAGCCAGGGAGGTTCTTCATGTGGAGTGCGATGTTCGAGGAGTTCGGTAAGGGGCTCGTGAACGGCGTGGGCCGGGAAGTTGCATCGGCTGTCGCCGAATGGGTCAAGGCTGCTGAGAACCGGGAGACGGTCAAGAAGGTGGCCACATACTCGGCGATAGGCGTAGCGGGGCTGGCCGCCGGGGTGCTGATCGTCAGCGCCGTGGCCGTTGTCCCGGTCGAGGCCGTGGTCATCGTGGTCTTCGCGTGAAGTTCACAGTTTGCGGCGAACGGGTCGGGCAGTTGGAGGTCCCCCGTTCCTGGTGGACGGGGGCCTTCGTCTGTCGTGGGGGTCTGCGCGGGGGTGTGGGGCGTGGTCAGCCGGGGGTGGGGAGGGTGGGGTCTGTCGCGTAGGTCATTCCCTGTTCGTACGACAGGGCGCGGCCCGCGTCGTAGGTGCGCTCGTAGGCCGGGGCGCCGATCGTGTGGCGGATGGCGTGTTCGCAGGCCTGGCGGGCGGCGATCAGGTCCGGGGAGTTGAGCTGGGCACGGCCCCCGGCGCGGTCCCACAGGCGCTGGGCGATGCCGAGGAGGCCGGCCGCCCGGTGCGCTTCGCCCGCGGCGGTGGTGGCGGACGCCAGGGTGTCGAGGGCCAGGGCCGCGAGGCTGCCGGCGCTGTGCAGCAGCCGGTGTGCGGCGACGGCGCGGGCGGCGTTGCGGACACCCGAGGCGATGTCGCCGTGGGCGAGGTCCAGCATCGCCACGATCACGTCGGCGGTCGAGCGCGTCCACTGCTCGCCGCGTCGGGCGCACTCGTCGCGGACCTCCTCGGCCACCTCGCGGGCCGCCTTGTGATCGCCGCTCATCAAGTGCGCGTACGCCAGGGCGCCGATCGTCTGGAGCTGAGCGGAACCGAGCCAGTCGTCACGGACGGGGAGGCGGGCGGCGACGGACATGGGGCCGATCGCCGCGGCCGGCCGGCCGCGAAGGGAGAGCTGGCCGCCCGTGAGGAAGACGGACACGGACCGGACGACCGGGTCCTGCTGCCGCCCGGCCAGCTCGGCGAACCGCCGGCCGCACTCGGCGGCGGTGTCCAGATCGCCCTGCATGATCGCACCGGCGCCGCGCGTCCACAGGGCCCGCAGCAGGTCGGGCCCCGGAGCCGGGTCGCCGGCGAGCGCCCGGTCGAGACAGTGGTGGGCGTCGCGCACATGGCCGCAGTGCCGCCACAGGAAACCCGCGGTGCCCGCCATCTCCAGACCGGCGCCGCGGTCGGGCCGGTCTAGGGACCAGTCCACCGCGGCGCGCAGGTTGGCGTGGTCGACCAGCACGCGTTCGCACCACTGCACCTGGCGGCCGGTGTTCCACTCGGCGCAGCCGTCGCGGGCCAGGCGCCGGTAGTACTCGCGGTGGCGCAGCCGTACGGCGTCCTCCTCGCCCAGCTCCCGCAGCCAGTCGGCACCGTACTCGCGCACCGTGTCGAGCATCCGGAAGCGGGGCGTGCCCGTGCTCCGGACGCGCTGGACGATGGACTGCGCGGCGAGTTCGCCGAGCAGGACGGGAACCTGTCCCGCCGTCAGCGGGCCGCCGGCGCACACCTCCTGGGCGGCCTCGGCGTCGAAGCCGCCGGTGAACACCGAGAGCCGGGCCCACAGCAGCCGTTCCAGCGAAGCGCACAGCTCATGGCTCCAGCCGATGGTGGTGCGCAGGGCCTGGTGGCGCGAGGCGTCCTCGGTGCCGCGGTCCGAGTCCAGCAGGGCCAGCCGGTGATCCGTCCGGGTTCCGAGGTGATCGCCCAGCTCGGAGAGCGACAGGGATGACAGCCTGGCCGCGGCCAGTTCGACGGCCAGCGGGATGCCGTCCAGGTACCGGCAGACGGAGACCGCGGTCGGCCGGGTGGTCTCGTCGAGCACGAAGCCGGGGTGCACGGCGGCCGCCCGGTCGGCGAACAGGACGACCGCGTCGTCCCGCGCCTCGGTACCGGGCCCGTCCACCGGCAGCGGCTCGACCTCCAGGCACTGCTCCCCGGGCAGTCCGAGCGGGCGGCGGCTGGTGGCCAGGACGTGCACGTGCGCGGCGAGGCGCAGCGTGTCGACGAAGGCCGCGCTGTCCTCCAGCAGGTGTTCGCACGAGTCGAGGACCAGCAGCAGTCGCTTGTCCGCGAGCCACGCGGCCAGCGCGTCCGTCGCCGAGCGCGTCGTCTGGTCGGCCACCCGCAACGCCTCCATCACCAGCAGCGCCAGCGTGTCGGGGCCGGTCAGGCCGCTGTTGTGCAGGCAGGAGAGCTCCACCAGCCACGCACCGTCCGGGTAGGCGGGGCGCATCCGGTGCGCGGCCCGCACCGCCAGCCGTGTCTTGCCGACCCCGCCCGGCCCCAGCAGAGTCACCAGCCGACGCTCCACACCGCCCCCGCTCGGCTTCCCCTCACCGCCCCCGGTCGGCCGACCGCTCCCGCCGTACTGCCCTCGGCCGCCCCCGGTCAGCCGACCGCTCCCGCCGTACTGCCCTCGGCCGTCCCCGCCCGACCCGCCGCCCCGGCTCAACTGGCCCTCGCCCGGCCCGCCGTCCCCGCCCGGCTCGCCGCCTTCACCCGGCCCGCCGGGTGGGCGCAGTAGGTTCTCGAGGTGGGTCAGTTCGGTCTGGCGGCCGACGAAGCTGCGTGTCTCCGGTGGCAGGTTCCCCGACCACTCGCCCGTCTCCGTCTCCCCCGGCACCTCATGTGGCACGGTGCTCCCTCCCCGATCCCGGTCCTGTCAGGACCCGGCACAGTGTGCTCCGGCGGCACTCCGCGCGTCGGGAGCACCGGGTACGGAGACAGAAACACGGCGTCGTCCTGCCTTCGCTGTTCACTTCGGAGCCGGTGGCGATCGGTTCGCTGACGTGCCTCGACCGGTAGGGCCGCAGTACCACCGGCGCACATCTCGGAGTGTTGTCGACGGCGCGCTCCGGCGCCCGGACAGCGCGCCCTGTCGCACCTCCGGGCGCCGCCGCCGCACCGGTTGTGCGGGGGGTGCGGAGCGCGCAATTGTGCCCGCCTCATCCCGGCAAACAGGAGGAGTTGCGCTCATGACCATAGGTCTCCTGCCCTTCGAACGCCGCCCGGCGTGGAGAGCGCACCTGGCAGTGGTGTCCGCACTGGCCGTCGGCCTGGTGATGGCCCTCGCACCCGCCGCGGCGGCCGCACCCGGCGACCTGGACACCGGCTTCGGCACCGGCGGCAAGGTCACCACCGACTTCGGCGCCAGCCCGTCGGAGCCGGAGATCGGCAACGATCTGCTGCGTACATCCAACGGCTCCCTGTTCGTCACCGGCCGCCGCGGCTTCAACCCGCCCGGCACCGGCCTGAACAGCACCTTCGGCATCGCCAAGTACACCGCCGGCGGGGCGCTGGACACTGGCTTCGGCACCGGCGGCAAGGTCGCCACCAGCTTCGGCGACACCGTGGCGGTGGCCCGCACGATCATCGAGGCGGGCAGCGGGAAGCTCCTGGTGGGCGGGTTCACCAAGGGTGAGCAGATCGCCGACCTCGCGCTGGCGAGGTACAACTCCGACGGCAGCCTCGACACGTCGTTCGGCGGCGGCGACGGCAAGGTCACCACCGACGTGTCCGGCGGACTCGGTGACGGCATCCGCGGCCTGAGCCTGACCAGCGGCGGCAAGATCCTCGCGGCCGGGGCGGCCGGGGCGGACTCCTTCATCGCCCGCTACAACTCCGACGGCACCCTGGACACCGGCTTCGGCGGCGGCGACGGCATCGTCACCACCGACTTCGGCACCGGGGACCACCTCTTCGCGCTGGAGGAGCTGTCCAGCGGGAAGATGATCGCGGCCGGCAGCGCCAACAGTGACTTCCTGCTGGTCCGGTACAACTCCGACGGCACCCTCGACACCGGCTTCGGCGGCGGCGACGGCATCGTCACCACCGACTTCAACGGGTTCTCCGACCTCGCGTTCGGCTTCACCCAGGCGCCCGGCGGCGACTACGTGATCGCGGGCGCGGTCGACGCCCCCGAGCCGTTCGGCGTCACCGGCCCCATCAAGGTCGGCGTGGTCCGCTACAACTCCGACGGCAGCCTGGACACCGGCTTCAGCGGCGACGGCAAGGTCACCACGGACGTGAACACCTTGCTCGCCGACGAGGCACGCGATGTCGCCGTGGACGGCAACGGCAAGATCGTGATCGCCGGGGTGACCGGCGAGTCCGTCGTGTTCCCCGTCGACCCCGTCGACGGGGACGTCCTCGTCGCCCGCTACAACTCCGACGGCAGCCTGGACACCGGCTTCAGCGGCGACGGCATCGCCACCGTCGACTTCTCCGGCGGGGCGGACGCCGCGCGCGGCATCGCACTGACCGGCAGCAACGACATCGTCATCGCCGGCGGCGCGACATCGAGCACGACCGGGCTCGACTTCGCCCTGGCCAAACTCCAGGGATAGGTGGCCCCGGATGACGGCGGCGGTGATGCGGGGCAACGGCCCCGACTCACCGCCGCCCTTGCGCGCGCCGGACGTGGCGGGCGTGACGGGCGTGACGGGCACCGCCGCACCCGCGCGTCACGGTGGCGTCTCCGTCCGAGTCGCTCCCCACCAGTCCCCACTACTTCCGGTCGCTCCCCACCACTCCCCACCACTTCCGGTCGCCCCCCACCACTCCCCACCACATCCGGCCGCTCCCCACCACTCCCCACCGCTTCCGGCCGCTCCTCACCACGCCCCACCACTTCCGGCCGCTTCCGGCCGCTCCCGGTCGGCCCCCGGGCCTCGCACGCCGCGAGACGCCCTCTTCTTCGCGCAAGGCGCTCATATGGCCGCACCACGGAAAACATGTCCGATCACCTCTGAGCACGCTCCGGTCAACCAGCCCTGTCCGGTCACGCGTTGGGCCATAGTGGCCGTCCTCTGTCGCAACCTCTCAAGACGCCGGGGGAGGCAGGGGCCGCACATGACCGTCAGGACAGCCGGGAGTCAGAGGTGGAAGACGAGCACACGGAGTCGGCGCGGCAGGTACCGGCCGGTGCTCGCGCTGGGCGCGAGTGGTCTGCTCGCCGTTCTCAGCGGACTGGACAGCCGGCGGCTGGGCGTCGCCGTACTGGTCATCGGCCCCGTACTGGCCTGCGCCCGGCTGAACGCATGGCGCACCGCGGTGGTGTCGGGGTGGGCGCTGCTGCTCGCTCTCGGGGTGGGCGCCGCGAGGGGCCTGCTGGCGACCGCGGGTTTCGGGATCGAACTCCTCGTCCTGCTGACCGGCTGCGCACTGGCCGTCCTTGACGCCGCCCGGCACACGGGCGACGCGGACGCACTGGCCCGGGCCACCGAGGTCGCCCAGGCCTCGCAGAACGCGATCCTGCGGCCGATGTCGGCGCAGCTCGGCGGCATCGAGGTGTGCGCCCGGCCCCGCTGCGCCGTCGAGGGGGCGACGGTGTGCGGGGATCTGTACGACGTCGTCCACACCCCGTACGGAGTGCGGCTGCTCGTCGGGGACGTACGCGGTCACGGCCTGGACGCCCTGCGGACCACCGCGGCGACGATCGGGGCGTTCAAGGACCTTGCCTATCTCACCCCCGGCCTCGCCGATCTGGCGACGGCGCTGGACGCGAGGCTCACCCCGGAGCTGGGGCCGGAGGACTTCGTCACCGCCGTGCTCGCCGAGTTCGCCCCCGGCGAGGTCCGCCTCGTCAACTGCGGGCATCCCGCGCCGATCCGGGCCGGGAAGCAGGTCGGGCTGCTGGAACCACTGGAGCCGGCGCCCCCGTTGGGCCTGCATCCGAGACCCCGGCTGTACCGCTTCTACCTGCAGAGCGGGGACCGGCTCCTGTTCTACACGGACGGCCTGAGCGAGGCACGCGATGCGAACGGCGCCGACTTCCCGCTCCTCGAACGGGCCGGTGCCGCACTGGCCGAACTCGCTCCCTGCGACGTGCTCGACGCGCTGTACGCCATGGCGGCGGCGCACGCGGGCCGCACGCCGATGGACGACATCGCGCTCGTCCTGTGCCAGCCGACCAGCATGGTCGCGCCCTCGCCCGCCGTCCGGCCGCCGACGCTGGCCAGGGGAACGGGTGGCGCTCCGGGGAACTGCCACCACGAGACCGGCTGACGCACCGCCTGCGGGTCAGCCACCCGACGGCGGGGGGAGGGAGGACGGTCGTGAACCACTTCGGCGACGGGTGGCCCGGCACCCGACCGCGGACACGGGCCACGGACACGGGCCACGGACACAGGCCACGGACACGGACCACGGGCCACGGGCCACGGACCACGGACACAGGCCGCGCGCGGTTCAAGAGCGCCCGCGGCGGCCCGTGGGCGCTCTCGGTGAGGCGGGCGGGTGGGTTCTCAAGTCCGCTCTCCGGAGCGCTGCTTGAGGCCGCCCCCCTCCCCGGGACGCTACTTGAGCTCGTCCTCGGTGAAATAGTCGTCCTTGACGAGGACGTCGTAGTTGGTCTTGTCGACGCTCGTCGGCTGGAGCAGGATCGCGGGGACCGCCTTGACGCCGTTCTTGTAGCCCACGGAGTCGTCGACCCACGGCAGCCGGTCGTTGAGGATGTCGTCGACCACGGTCACGGCGGCGTCGGCGAGTTTGCGGACGTCCTTGTAGACGGTCTGCGACTGCTGGCCGGCGATGATCGACCTGACGGACTCCAGTTCGGCGTCCTGACCGGTGACGATCGGGAGGGGCTTGGCGCCGGTGCCGTAGCCGGCGGAGTGCAGGGCGGCCAGCACGCCTCTCGATATGCCGTCGTACGGCGACAGCACCGCGTCGACCGTCTGGCCGCTGCCGTAGTCGGCGAGGATTCCCTTCATGCGCTTCTCCGCCGTGGGGCCGTCCCAGCGCAGGGTGGTTATCTTCTCGAGCTGGGTCTGGCCGGACGGGACGACCAACTCCCCCTTGTCCAGGAACGGTTGGAGCAGTGCCATCGAACCGGCGAAGAAGTACTTGGTGTTGTTGTCGTCGGGGGAACCGGCGAACAGCTCGATGGTGAACGGGCCCTTCTCGCCGTCCTCCAGCCCCAGCTTCTCGATGATGTAGTGGGCCTGCATCCGGCCGACCATCTCGTTGTCGAAGGAGACGTAGTAGTCGACGTTCTTGGTGCCGAGGATGAGGCGGTCGTAGGCGATCACCGGGATCTTCGCGTCGGCGGCCTTCTGCAGCACGCCGCCCAGCGACTCGTTGTCGATGGCCGCGATGATCAGCGCGGCGACGCCCTTCTCGACCAGCTTCTCGATCTGGGCGACCTGGGCCTTCGGGTCGTCGTCGCCGTAGACCAGCTCGGTCTTGTAGCCCTTGGCCTTCAGGTTCTCGACGACGCTCTTGCCGTCGGTGAGCCAGCGGTCGGAGGCCCGCGTCGGCATGGCGATGCCGATCGTCGCGCCCTCGGCATCGCCCCCTGAGCCGGCCTCGGAGGCATCGCTCTCCAGTCCGCAGGCGGAGAGGGTGAGGGCCAGGGAGGCCACTCCGGCAAGCAGGGCTCTTCGATCCAACACGGTGATGGTCCTTGTCGTTCTCGTCGTTGAGGGGTGACGGCGTATCAGGTGTCGAGGGGGGTGTGGTTCTTGGCGCCCTGGGCCGAGCCCTCGCCGGTCCGCGCTGCCGCTGCCGCCGCCGAGGTCATCGGGGCCTGGTGCGCGGATTTCGAGGCCGGGTGCACGGACATCACGGTGCTGGACAGCCGGCCGGGGCCGCCCGGAGGGTGCGGGGCGGCTCGGTCCGGGACGGTGCCCGAGTCGGTGTTCTGGTGCCTCGGCGCCCTGGGGTCGCCGAGCGGTGCCTTGCAACAGCCGGACGTCCGGGGCCGGTCAGCCCCCGTGATCCCGGTGCCGGGAGTGCGCGTGTCCCCGTACGCCGGGCGGCGCCTCGGCGTTCAGGCCGTCTAAGTGCTGATCCCGGCAGTGCACAGGGCAGTCGCCTTTCGGGTGTTCGAAATCTCGACAGACGTGCGGAATATTGGCGTGACGGTAAGGGGAGGTGTGCATGGTGTCAACGGTGCGAACTGGAACGGTTACAGAAAGGCGTGAAATGCGGGGAGCGTGTGAGGGAGGCGGACCGGGAGGCGGGCCGGAAAAACCACGCGGCACCCGGACATTCCGCGAGGCGACCGGAGAAACGCCGACCAGAGAAACATCGACCGGAGAAACACCGATCAGAGAAACGCCGACCGGAAAACACCGACCGGCGCACAACCGGTAATTACTCGAAACATTCGACGGTTGCGATCGAAAGTTGATCTCCATTCGCGCCAGCTCGGTCAGCGGCTCCGCACTTCAGCTAACTGCGACTGTTTCGCCAACCGAGCCGAAACCATTGACACTTGACGGGGACAGACCAACACTGCATGCGTTGACGGGGCTCCCCCCCTCCGGCCCCCACCGCCCTCTCCGAGGACGAGGAGGAACACGTCCATGAACGACGCACCCGCACCCGCAACCACCGCCGCAACCGCGATCACGCCCGCGGACACCCCCGCCCCCGCATCCCTCACCCGCAGGAGCCTCTGCGGCCTGCTGCTCGGCACCGGTGCCGCGCTCACGCTGCCCGGGGCCGTCGGGACCGCCAACGCCGCCACGGTCGTCACCACGAACCAGACCGGGACCAACAACGGCTACTACTACTCCTTCTGGACGGACGCCCAGGGCACGGTCTCGATGACCCTGAACTCCGGCGGGAACTACAGCACTTCATGGCGCAACACCGGCAATTTCGTCTGCGGCAAGGGCTGGAGCAACGGCGCCCGCAGGAACGTGACGTACTCGGGCAGCTTCAGCCCGTCCGGCAACGCCTACCTCGCGCTCTACGGCTGGACCTCGAACCCGCTCGTCGAGTACTACATCGTCGACAACTGGGGCACCTACCGGCCCACGGGCACGTACAAGGGCACGGTCACCAGCGACGGCGGCACGTACGACATCTACCAGACCACCCGCTACAACGCCCCGTCCGTCGAGGGCACCAAGACCTTCAACCAGTACTGGAGCGTGCGGCAGTCGAGGCGGACCGGCGGCACCATCACCACCGGCAACCACTTCGACGCCTGGTCCCGCGCCGGGATGCCACTCGGCAGCTTCAGCTACTACATGATCATGGCGACGGAGGGCTACCAGAGCAGCGGAAGCTCCAACATCACCGTCAGCGGAGGGTGATGTGAGCCTCCGTTCCCTGTTCACGAGATTGGCCGTCCTCGCCATGGCAGCAGCGAGCACCCTCACCGTCCAGGCCGCCGCCCCGGCACAGGCCGCCGCCTGCACCGGATACGTCGGCCTCACCTTCGACGACGGCCCCTCCGGCAACACCTCGGCCCTGCTCAACGCGCTCACCCAGAACGGGCTGCGGGCCACCATGTTCAACGAGGGCCAGTACGCCGCCGCCAACCCGTCCCTGGTGAGGGCCCAGGTCAGCGCCGGCATGTGGGTCGGCAACCACAGCTACACCCACCCCCACCTGACCACGCTCAGCCAGTCCCAGATCGACTCGGAGATCTCCCGCACCCAGCAGGCCGTCGCCGCGGCCGGGGGTGGCACGCCGACGCTGTTCCGGCCGCCGTACGGCGAGACCAACGCGACCGTGAAGGCGGTCGAGGCCAAGTACGGGCTGACCGAGGTCCTGTGGAACGTGGACTCGCAGGACTGGAACGGCGCCAGTACGGACGCCATCGTCGCCGCCGCCGGACGGCTCACCGACGGCCAGGTCATCCTCATGCACGACTGGTCCGCCAACACGCTCGCCGCGATCCCGCGGATAGCGCAGGGGCTGGCGGCGCGCGGCCTGTGCGCCGGGATGATCTCGCCGGCCACCGGCCGGGCCGTCGCCCCCGGCGGGGACACCGGAGGCGGAGGCGGCAGCGGAGGCTCCGGCTGTACGGCCACCCTCTCCGCCGGGTCCTCCTGGAGCGACCGGTACAACCTCAACGTCTCGGTGACCGGGTCCAGCACCTGGACCGTGACGATGACCGTGCCCGCCCCCGCGAAGATCCTCTCCACCTGGAACATCACCGCCAGTTACCCCAGCGCCCAGGTGCTGACCGCCAGGCCGAACGGCAGCGGCAACTCCTGGGGCGTCACCATCCAGCACAACGGCAACCGCACCTGGCCCACCGTTTCCTGCAGTACGGGCTGACCCGCGCGAAGGGCGCGGCGGTGTCGTATCCTCACGGCATCCGCCGCGCCTGTGACCTGGGGGGATCCAGGGTCGTGGGCCGGCTCGAACCACATGGGGATTCATGCGTGCAGCATCCTGGGGGGCCGTGTTCACCGGCGCCCTCGTCCTGTCCGGCGCCGCTCTCACCGTCCCGTCCGCGTCCGCCGCGGAGACCGGCGTGGTGATCGAGAAGGTGTCCGTGAACGGCGGCAAGTCCATCGTCCTCGGTACGTCCCGGACGGAGAAGTTCACCATCTCGGCGACCGTCTCCGACGACTCGGGGATCAGCCAGAACCTGGCGTTCCTGCAGATCGACCGCGAGAAGGGCGACGACTACTGGTCCTTCCACGGCGAGCCGACCTGCACCGCCGTCAGCTCCACCACGTCCACCTGCAAGCTCACCGTGCAGCTGGAGAAGGACATCGACCTGCCCCGCAACACCCTCGCGGGGCCCTGGAACGTGTACGTCCAGTTCAAGGCCAAGGACGGTGACTACTACGGCGGCGACTGGGGCACCCACCCCGTCAAGCGCCGCGGCACCGTCTCCGTGGACGCCTCGCCCGAGCCGGTGAGCAAGGGCAAGGCGATCACGGTCACGGGCAAGCTGGCCCGCGCCAACTGGGACAAGTACGTCTACGCCGGCTACACCGGGCAGTCCGTGCGTCTTCAGTTCCGCCCGGCGGGCAGCGACACCTACACCACGGTCAAGACCGTGACGAGCGACAGCACCGGCAGGCTCAAGACCACGGTCACCGCCTCCAAGGACGGCTACTGGCGCTGGAACTTCGCCGGTACGGCCACCACCTCGGCGGCCAAGGCCACGGGCGACTTCGTCGACGTACGCTGAGCGGACGCGGCGCGAGCCGGGTCAGCAGCCCGTCGCCCACACATGTGCGTCGCCGCGGTCGTTGGCGGTGGCGTTGTAGCCCACCTCGTCGCCCGGGCGGAGGCAGATCGTCATGTCGCCGCCCGTGGACGGGAACTGGATGGCGGACTCGTAGACCTTGACGTGGTCCTTGACGCCGGGGCCGGAGATGCCGTGGTTGGCCCAGGAGGAGTCGCTGTCGGCGATCCAGCTCTCCCACCACTCGTCGTCGCCGGACGCGTTCATCCGCTGCCCGCCGAAGTTGGCGTCCGTCCAGGCGCAGAAGTTGCCGCTCGGACACTCGGCGGCCGCCGCGGGCGAGGCGGTCGCCAGACCCGTGCCGGTGGCGAGGAGGGCGGCGACGAACAGGGAGACGTACTGCTTCACAAGTAGTGCCTTTCTAGTGGTGGTTGTACGACGCGCTGAGCAACGCCCGTGCCTCGGTGAGGCCGTGGGCGCGCAGCTCCTGGTAGGCGGCGCGGTCTGCGCGCGGCGCCCGGGACTTGAGGTTGTTCACGAGCGTGACCGCCCGGAACCAGCGCCGCTGGTCGCCGTAGAGACGGCGTTCCGCGGCGGCGAGACAGCCGTCGGTGTGGTGGCCGACGACATGGCCGCTGGGCAGTTCGAGGGTGAGTTCGGCGCGGCCGGTGCCGAACAGGGCGCGGTCCACGGCGTCCGACGCGGGCGGCCCGCCCGGACGCGGCGGGGTGAGGCCCTGGCCGGTCAGACACCGGTCGGTGAGCAGGAGTTGGGCCGCCTTGAGGGTGTCGGCGGGGGTCAGGTTCACGGCCGGTTCACGGGACGCGCCGCAGCCGGTGGCCGCCGTGGCCGTCGTGGCCGCCGCGAGCAGGCAGAGCGTGGCGAGTGCGCGCCGGGGGCGGCGGGGGCCGCGGTTCACCCCGGCTGGCAGTCGGAGTGCGGGGTGGTGTCGATCGCGTCGACCTTGTCCGCCCACTCCCAGTTCTCCGAGTAGTCACCGCCGTAGACCGTGCGTTGCAGGCAGCCGCCCGAGCGGGGGAAGTGCAGGACGTAGGTGGTCCGGTTGACCTGGGAGCTGAAGGACTTCGCGTTTCTGCGGACCGTGGCGTCGAGTTCGGCGTATCCGCCGCGGTTCGCGTCGTAGCACCAGCCGCCGCCCATCTCGCCCGGCTGCGGCCAGAAGCAGACGTGCCCCGGCTGGACGGCGGCCGAGGCGGACGGGGCCGGGGTCAGGGTGAGCGCGGCGAGCGCGGCGGACAGGGCGAGAGTGACGGTGCGTCGCAAGAGGACCTCGAAGGAAGGCGGTTGGAGGATGCACGCGCTGCCTTCCCGCCCCCTGACCTGCGCAAGCGCGAGGAGTCCGGACGTCACTCGTAACAGTGAGTAGTCATACAGGGGAGCCGGTAGGGTCCGGTTCATGGTGACTGCGATCGTCCGCGACTGGTACGACGAAGAAGGCTGGGGCGTCCTCGACTCCCCCGAGACCCCGGGCGGCTGCTTCGCCCACTACTCCGACATCCGGACGAAGGGCCCCGACTACCGCAACCTCACGCCCGGCCAACGGGTGGAACTCGCCTGGGAGGCACCGGGCTTCAAGCAGGACGGATACGACTACCGCGCGGTGTCGATCGTGCCGTGACCGCCGGACCCGGCTCGGCCGGGACCGCCCGTCCCTTCGTCAGCGCCTTGGTCACCCGGCGGGCCAGCAGCGGGTCCACCGGCAGCACATGGGAGGCGAACCAGCGGGCGGGCGCCGGGTCCGGGGCCGGGTCCACGAATTCCGCGCCCGCGTAGTCGTCGAGCGGCGGGTCGTAGAGGTAGCCGGAGACCACGCCGTGCCCGATCAGGCGCTCCACCAGGGTGTCCCGGTCGTCCACCAGCAGCGGCACCCGGAAGAGCGGCAGCGGACTCTCGTGGCCGCCGCGCTCACGCACCGCCGGGGAGGCCCACGGGGTGCCCGCGAGGAGCGTGACGCCCGCCCTGCGGTGGGCGAGGTCGGTGTCCAGCCGGGACAGCCGCACACTCAACTGGGCCCGCACGAAGGCGCCCTGCCGGATGCGGTAGTCGTGCAGGTCGACGCGTATCCAGGGGTCGTACGGCGGCAGGCTCGGCGCCTCGTGCGCGGCCAGCGTCAGCCGCGGCGCGTGCAGCGGCATCCGGAAGGAACCGGCGTCGCGTTCGAGGAGGCCGAGGCGTTGCATGGCGCGCCAGGTGGGGCGGACGAGGTGCAGGGCCTTGACCGTGGAGCGGGCCAGGGGGCGCAGCGTGACCGCCAGGTCGGCGCGGAGCCGGGCCGGGGTGAGCAGGTCGTCGCGCAGGATCTCCAGCTCCCGCCTGGTGCGGGCGTCCGGGACCGCGAGGAAGCCGCCCGCCATCGCCGCCACGTGCTTGGAGAGGCTGAAGGCGGCGGCCTCGCCGAAGGTGCCGATGGGCTGCCCGGCGACGTGCGTGCCGATGGCGTGGGCCGCGTCCTCGATCAGCGGGATGCCGAACTGGTCGCAGCGGCGTCGGAGTTCGGTGACACGGTCCGGGATGCCGTAGAGGTTGGTGGTCAGGACGGCGTCCAGGGTGCGCCAGGTGGACTCCGGTACGGCCGCGGGGTCGATGTTGCCGTCCCAGGGGGAGACCGGGGCGGTCACGGGGCGCAGGCCCGCCGCCAGGACGACGAAGAGGATCACGTCGTCGTTGACCGGGGACATCAGGACCCGGCCGCCGGGGCGGCACCAGCGCCGCAGGGCCAGGTAGAGGGCGAGCCGGGCCGAGGGCGTGTACACGCATTCCCGGCCGAGCCGCCGGGTCATCGTCCGGGCGAGCCGAGCTCCGTACGGCATCGTCACCTCGTCTGTTGAGGGGTCGCTGAGAGAGGGGCGGAGGGGACGCCGAAGGAGGCGCCGGCCCTCCGCAGGGCGCCGGGGCTCAGCCGCTCTTCGGGTGCGCCGAGGTGCGCAGGCCGCCGACCGTCTTCAGCAGGCGGTCGGCCGGGGCGCGGAGCCGGGGGTGGGCCAGGACCGTGTTGCGCAGGCCGCGGACCGGCCGGCGCCACATGCGGTGGGCGGTCGCCACCGGGTGCGGGCGGGCCGCGAAGCCCTCGCCGACGCGCAGCTCACGGGTCTTGAGCCAGTCCTTCCACTCCTTGTCGCCGCGCCCCAGGTCCATCAGCCGCACGCCCTGCCGCCCCGCGGCCTCCGCCATGCGCAGGTGCATGATCAAACCGGGTGAGTAGTAGCGCAGTTCGGGGTCGTACGCGGTGAACCAGGCGGCGAAGACGGTGCGCGAGGTCGGCCCGAAATGGGCGGCGACGGGGCGGTCGCCGGCGTAGACGACGGACATCACCCCGGTGAAGTGGTCCTCGCGGACCTCGAAGAGGTGGTCGACGAGATCGACGATCCAGGGCCGGGCGAACCGGTCCATGCGGCCCGTCCTGCGGTACTGCGCCGACTTCCACCGCATGAGCGTGCGCAGCGCCTTCGGGTCCCGCTCGTCGTACACGAACCGCAGCTCGCCGAGGTCGCGGGCCAGCCGGCGTTCCTTCTTCAGGACCGTCTTGGCGAGGCCCGGGTAGGCGCCGCGCAGCCACTCCGGGTAGGTGCGGTCGGAGTCCTTCAGATCGATGACCGGGGAGGCGAACATGCCGGTGACATAACGGGCGAAGGGTTTCTGCTCCTCGACGAGATGGTCGAACTCGAAGACGGACAGCCCGCTGGCCCGGAGCAGCTCCCGGGGGTTCCAGGTGACTCCGGGCCGGTGGACGAGGGCCTGGCAGTCGGACAGGCCCAGGCCGATGGCCCGGCCGACGCCGAGGGCGGTGCGCTCGTACGGGAAGAAGCCGACGGGTTCCGCGCCCCGGTGCAGGACGGCCACCCGGGCCCCGCCGCGATGTCTGCCGACGCCGGCGGCGAACTCCGGGGCCAGGAACGGGTTCTGGTAGTCCGGCGACTCGTCCATCACCTGGTGCCAGGCCGTGCGCAGTTCGTCGCTGAGTGCCTCGGGTCTGTGGATCGTGATCTCGTTGCTCGTGGAGTTGTACGTGGATCGCATGGGCGACCGCTCCCCCTCAGTTCCCCCCAGAGACGCGTAGGCCGCGCCCCTCCCCTTCCTCCGCCGTGCGTCGGGTGCGCATGGTGGTGGGGCTCAAACGTCGCGAAACAGTACGCACGCTGTCAAGGGTGCCTGTCGCAACGGAAGGGTGCGGATTGGCCGGATCGGCCCGTTCCGCTCCGGCTCCCGGTGCCGCGATCTACATTGACGGCATGGCCGTGCCCCCCGCCTCAGGCGTTCGCGTCTTCATCTCGTACTCGCACGACAGCGACAGCCATCGCGCGGCCGTCCTCCGCCTCGCCACCCGGCTGCGCCAGGAGGGCGTCGACGCCTGGATCGACCAGTACGAGGAGCACCGGCCGCCCGAGTCGTGGCCGGACTGGATGCGGCGGGAGCTGAACCGGGCCGACTTCGTCCTGCTCGTCATCACCGCCGAGTACGCGCGGCGCTTCAACCGGGAGTCCCCGCCGGGGGCCGGGTCCGGGGTCCGGTGGGAAGGCACGCTGATCACGGCGGACATGTACTACGGGCGGCGGACCAGGGCCCGGTTCCTGCCGGTGGTGGGCCGCCCCGAGGACCAGGGGCTGGTCCCGGCGCCGCTGAACCTGACGACGTCGTACGTCATGGGGCGGGACGGGGACGCGGACCTGACGGGACTGCTGCGGGTGCTGCGCGCCCGACCGGCGGCGGTGCCCGCGCCGCTCGGGTCCGCGCCCGACGCCGCGCGAGCCGTGGCTCCGCCGCCGGAGACCGGGGTGCGCAGGCCGGCCGAGTACCAGAAGGAGTTCGAGGCGCGCCACGGCCCGGAGGGTCCCGTCGCCGCCGCCCGCGCCTGGCTGGAGTGCGTGCGGGGCGGGTACCGGCGGGAGATCTGGAGTGGCCTCGACCCGGACCTGCGGCTGTCGCTCGCCCAGGACTGGATCCTCGCGAACAAGGACCACCCCGACATCGCCCGGCGCCCCAGGGACGAACTCGCGAACGCCCTCGCCTCGCGCAGCCCCGAACACCCCCTGGCGGACCCTCTCGTGTCCAGCAGGGCGGAGCTGCTGTACCAGCACTTCGCCGCCTGGGACCCGTGCACGTGGGATGTCAGCGGCACATCGCGCCCGGTCGGCCGGGACTACCAGGTGGTGCTGCCGACGCCGGTCGACGGACCGCCGTCGAAGGAGATGCCCCTGTTGATGAGACGGGTGGACCGGATCTGGCGGGTCGCCAACTTCCGTCCCGCGTACGTGATTCCGGGATGGCCGCCCCGGCACGAGGACATCCCGGCATCCTTGCTCTGAACGAGAACTGGGGGCAACGGCATGGCGAGTGCGGGGTTCGTGCAGACGATGGGCCCGTTCCTGACGGAGGCGCTGAGCGCGTACGGGGACGGCCTGCTGGACGGCGGGGAGATCGCCACGGCGAGCGAGGCGGCGGGCATCGGGCGTCAGCTGGTTCGCACGGCCTACCGGCGGACCGACGACCTGGGGCGGGCGCTGCTGGCGGAGGCGGTGGCGGAGGGCGCCTCGGCGGAGGTACTGGGCGACCCGATCCGGCGGGCCCTGCGCAAGGACCCCGAGCTGGAGCGGGAGTTGGCCGCGCTGCTGCCGGGCGGCGCGGGAGGCACGACGGTCATCGCCTCCGGCGAACGGTCCGTCGCCGCCGGCGGGAACATCGGCATCGCCATCACCGGCGACGGCCCGGCCGGGAGCAGGACTTGACCGGGATGCGCACCCTCTACCTGCAGCGGTCGCTGAGCATGAACGGCAGGGGCGCGCTCGGTGGCCGGGTCCTGGTGGACCGGCTCCGCGCCGAGTCGGAGGAACTGCTGCTCGGCCATCTCGTGCACCCGGAGGACAAGGTGCCCCCGGCGCACTCCCCCGTGCGCCGCGACGTCATCTCCGAGACCGAGTTTCTGGGATTCGCGCCGAACGTCGTGGTGATGGAGGACGGTCTGTTCACCGGACGCGACGGCTTCTGGCGGATCGAGCGGCACCTCGCCGAGGAGTTCGTGGCGGACGGCGGGACCCTCGTCGTCGCGGACGCCGACCGGACCGTCCTCCAGGAGCAGCAGGCCGGCTACCTGGACGCGGCCTCGTTCCTGGGCGCGAGGCCCGCCTATCTCCAGGGCCGATGGCCGCTCGAAAGCGTCGACACCAAGCGGTGCTGGGGCTCGCACAAGCAGATCCGCTGCCTGCCCGAGCAGATGTACGTCAGCGACTGGCTGCGCCCCGTCTACGACGGCATCCCCGAGATCGTCTGCGGATGGCCGGTGCGGCACACCTCGACCGGGAGCCTGCTCGCCTCGTGCAACAAGGACTCCACCATGGTGTACGCCGCCGGAGGACCGGAGCCCGACGCCGTGCCCTGGGCGTCGGTGCGTCAGGCCGGGGCGGGGTTCGTGGTGCTGATGACCGGCGGGGTGACCCACGACGCGTGGCTGCGGGGGAGCCCTCACAACACCGCCTGGATGGTCAACGTATGCCGGTTCCTCACCGCTGAGGCCGACGTCGAGCGGCGGCGGACCCAGGCGGTGACCAGGTCCCCGGAGTCGCTCTTCCTGAGCCACGCGCACCACGACAAGGATCTCGTGTCCGCGACGTACCGGCTGCTGAAGTCCGAGCATGCCGTGGGTTCCTGGATCGACGCGGAGGAGCTGCTGCCGGGGGACTCCCTGCCCGAGCACATCACCGCTGCCGTCGGCCGCGCGACCGTGTTCGTGCTCTTCTGGTCCGAGGCCGCCGCCGCTTCCTCCTGGGTCCGGCGCGAGCTCGACATCGCGCTCGGTACGCCCACGCCGACACTGATCGTCGTACGGCTGGACCGCACGGCCGTTCCCGACCCGGTGGCCGAGCTCGTACGGATCGAGGCGGCGGACATGTCGCCCCTGGAGATCGCGGGAAGGCTGTCGGAGGCGATCCGGAAGCGGCGCCGCCGGGAACGTGTCGAGGAGGCCCGGCGGCGACCCGTACAAAATTCTTGTACGGGTGAGAACGGGTGAATGTACGTCCCCTGGCGGGGAGTTCCTCCGCATGAGCAACAAGAGCCGCACCACGCGGCAGCGGAAGAACGCGTCCGCCGTGAAGATGGTCGGGAGTCTCGTCGGCACGTTCCGGCGGGCGGCCGGGCTGACCCAGCGGGCCCTCGCCGACGAAGTGGGCGTGGACGACGAGACCATCGCCTCCGTCGAGCAGGGCAGACGGACCCTCAAGGAGGACCTGGCGGCCCTGCTCGACGACGTCCTCGACACCAAGGGGGCGCTGTGTGTGGCGCTGGCGAACATGCCGGAGATCGACCTGTTCCCCAGGTGGGCGGAGGAGTACATCGACCTGGAACAGGAGGCGCTGGCGCTGTCCTGGTACGACAACCAGGTGCTGCCGGGGCTGCTCCAGACGCCGGAGTACGCGCGGGCCGTCTTCCTCAACGACGTGCCCGCGCTCACCGAGGACGAGATCGAGCAGCGGGTCGCGGCGCGGATGGAGCGGCAGGAGATCCTCCACCGGCGCGAGCCTCCGACGATCAGCTTCGTCATCTCCGAGGTGACGGTGATGGACCGCCTCGGGGGCGAGGAGGTCCATCACGAGCAACTGCGGTGCCTGCGCGCACTGGCCGACCTGGCGGCGATCACCCTCCAGATCATGCCGGTGGGCCGGGAGTTCCACGCCGGGCTCGTCGGGCCCTTCACGGTGATCGAGACCGTCGATCACCAGCGCATCGTCTACACCGAGGCCCCGCGCCGCGGCTGGTTGATCGCAGACCCGGACGACGTGTCCTATCTGGAGCGGAGGTATGCGATGCTGCGGACACAGGCTCTCAACCCGGTCGAATCCAAGGGCCTGTTGGACCGTTTGCTAGGAGACGCATGAGCACCGCACCTCAGTGGGTCAAGTCCAGCTACAGCAGTGACCAAGGCGGTCAGTGTCTCGAAGTCGCCACCTCACCCCACACCATCCACATCCGCGACTCCAAGAACTCCAGCGGCCCCACGCTCACCGTCACCCCCGACACCTGGACGTCGTTCCTCGCGCTTGCCCGCCGCTGACAGCGCGAGCGTCACCGCGATCGACGCGGTCGCCGTCGCCGTCATCGCCGTTGCCGGCGACGTCAGTTGGGCCGCCGTGCCCGCGATCGCCGCCGCCACGCCCTGCATCGTGAGCATGCCCGCGGAGCGCAGACCGAGGGCGTGGCCCGCCATGTCGTCCGGGGTGAGGGTCATCAGGCGTTCCTGCTGGACCAGGCTCGCGGCGAAGCCGACGTTGGACAGGAACACCGCCGCTGCGGCCACGGGCACCTCCGGGCGCAGCGCGAAGATCAGGTACGGCGTGGCCAGCAGCAGGAGCAGGGGCGTCGCCAGCCGGGCGCGCAGCTCGGGCCGTACGAAGCGGCCCACGACCACGTCACCGGCGAACATGCCCAGCGCCCCGCTCGCGAAGAGCGCCCCCGCGGCGCCCGGCGCGTAGGAGACGTAGAGGGAGTCGCAGCCGACGACCAGGCCGTTGGGGAGCCACAGGCCCAGGTAGGTGAGGCGGCGGGGGCGGGAGCTCCACAGGATGGCGTTCGTGCGCCAGGTCGCGGCGACCGAGAGGCGGCCCGCGGAGCGGGCCGGGCGGGCGGTCAGGCCCAGGCGGTAGCCCAGCGCCTCCACGGCGTACAGGGCCGCCGCGAGCAGCAGGCAGGTGCGCGGGGACAGGAGCGCCAGAAGGGCGCCGCCCAGCGCGAAGCCCATGACCTGCATCAGACCCGAGGCCATGTTGAACACCGAACGGCCGAGCACGAAGCCGGACTTGGGGAGGATCTCGTTCAGCAGGCCGCCGACCACTCCCCCGCCCAGCGAGGCGATCAGGCCCTGCAGGAGGACGACTCCGAAGACGCCCCAGACCGGCAGTCCGGGTACCGCCAGCACCGCCGTGAGGGCCGCGAAGGCGAGACCCATGCCGACCAAGGTCGAGCGCGGGCGCAGCCGGTCGGCGCCGGAGAGCAGGAAGGTCGCGCCCAGCACCTGCGCCAGCTGCGGTCCGAACATGCTCAGCGCCGACAGCAGCGGGGAGTCGGTGGCCCGGTACACCAGCGTGGCCAGGGACAGTCCGCCGATGGTCAGGGCCGCGTTGTAGGCCGCGTAGGAGAGGAAGAAGGGGGTGAACTCCGGGGTGCGGAAGAGCTCGCGGTAGCTGCGCATGCAGGGGAGTCTCGGAGTGATCGGCGGCCGGTCGTTAATCTTTCGCGCAGACACGAAAGGTCGTGGGACGCATGGGATTGTGGCTGATCGACGCCGACACCCTCGCCCGCAGCCGGTTCCTGGTCTCCCCGTTCGCCGAGACCTTCGCAAGTCTGAAGCTGCTGCACGCCGGGGTCGGGGCGCATCCGGGCGAGGAGGGGTGGCTGCGCGCCCACCTGCCGGGTTATCGCGCGCTGCTGGCCGCCGACCCGGTGACCGGGCCGCTCGTCGCCGCGGGCGTCGGCACGTCCTGGATCGCCGACTTCTTCTGCCCCACGCCGTGCGCCGGGGAGACCTTCGCGGAGACCGTGCACCGGGTGCGAGCCGCCGCCCCCGAGGAGGCGCGCGCCAACCTCCGGGTGTCCCTCGCCGGCCCGCTGCCCGCGCTTCTGGACCGGGACGACCTGCCCGAGCGGGCGACCGCGGTCCTCACGCACGTCTGGGAGGAGACCGTACGGCCGTACTGGGAGCGCCGGCGGCGGGTCCTGGAGGCCGACGTGGTCGCCCGGACCGCGCGGGTGAGCCAGGGCGGCTGGGCGGCCGTGCTGGACTCGCTGCGGCCGTGGACGCGGTGGCTCGGGGAGAGCCGGTTCCAGGTCAACACGCACGCGTATCCGCCCCGGGAGCTCCCCGCCGGGGCCGATCTGGCCTTCGTGCCGGTGACGGTGGGGACCGGCTGGGTGTCGTGGGAGGGGCGGGAGCGGTACGCCGTCGTCTACCCGTGTCTCGGGGTGCTCGCCGAGGACCATGGACGGCGGCCCGTGCCGGCCGGGCTCGGCGCGCTCGTCGGGACCGCGCGGGCCCGGATTCTGGTGCTGCTCGGCACGCCCATGAGCACCACCCAGGTGGTCGCCGTGACCGGGCAGGGGCTCGGGTCGGTGGGCCGGCATCTGCGGGTGCTGCTGGACGCGGGGCTGGTGGAGCGGCGGCGGGCGGGGCGGTCGGTGCTGTACGAGCGGACGGCGGCCGGGACGGTGCTCGTCGAGGCCTCACGCCGGCCCGACACTTACCGGAGTTAGCATCCGCTTATGACGACTGCTGACAGCACCTCCCCCCTCTCCGTCGAGATCGGCACCCTCCAGGGCGGCCCCGCCGACCTCTCCCGCTACGCGGGCCAGGCCGTGCTGGTCGTGAACGTGGCCTCCAAGTGCGGGCTGACCCCGCAGTACAGCGGCCTGGAGAGCCTCCAGAAGCAGTACGCCGACCAGGGCTTCACCGTCCTCGGCGTGCCCTGCAACCAGTTCCTCGGCCAGGAGCCCGGCAGCGCCGAGGAGATCGCCGAGTTCTGCTCGGCGACGTACGGCGTGAGCTTCCCGATGACGGAGAAGGTCGAGGTGAACGGCGAGGGCCGGCACCCGCTCTACGAGCGGCTGGTCGACTTCGCCGACGCCGACGGGCACACCGGCGACATCCGCTGGAACTTCGAGAAGTTCCTCATCGGCCGGGACGGCACAGTCGTCGCCCGCTTCTCCCCGCAGACCGAGCCGGAGTCGGCGGAGCTGGTGGCCGCCGTGGAGGCCCAGCTGGCCCGTTGACCTTGCCCCTGGGGCAGGGCCGAGCCTCCTCGTCACCGGGCGGAAGAGCCGCCCGGTGACGGAGGACGAGGATGGTCCGGTGACTGACGACGACCTGCTCACCATCGGCGCCTTCGCCGCGCGGGCCCGCCTCTCGGCCAAGGCCCTGCGGCTGTACGACCGTCTCGGACTGCTGGCCCCGGCGCACGTCGACGAGGCCAGCGGCTACCGCTACTACCGGGCGGGCCAGGCGGAACGCGCCCGGCTCGTCGCGATGCTGCGGCAGCTCGACATGCCCCTGGCGCGGATCGCCGAGGTGGTCGAGGCGGGCGGGGCCACGGGTGCGGAGCTGCTGGCCGCGTACTGGGCGGACGTCGAGGCGCGGGTGGCGGGACAGCGGACGCTCGCCGAGTTCCTCCGTGGACGACTGTCGGGGAGGAGCTCCGAGATGTACGGGAAGTTCGTGGTGGAGACGGTGGAACTGCCGGAGCAGGTGGTGATCACCGAGACGCGGCACGTGCTGGCGGACGAGCTGCCGGCCTGGATCGGCGCCTCGCTCGGCCGCCTGGAGGAGGCCGCGCGGGAGTGCGGGGGCGTGACCGCGGCCCCCTTCGTCCGCTACCACTCCGAGGTGTCCATGGAGAGCGACGGGCCCGCCGAGTCCTGCATGCCGGTCGCCGACGAGGCCGCCGCGCAGGCGTGGGCCACGGGGCCGGGCCGGGTGCGCGGGACGGAGGTCCGCGTCGAGCCGGCGCAGCGGTTCGCCTACACCCGTATCACCAAGGCCCAGGTGGCCCATCCGCAGATCATCGCCGCCTTCGAGGCGGTGGAGGAGTGGATCGCCGGGCAGGGGCTGGAACAGGCGGGGCCCTGCCGGGAGATCTACTTCGCGGACTGGGAGGCCGCCGGGCCGGACGACGCGGTGTGCGACGTGGCGTTCCCGGTCAGGTAGGCGGTCCTACTTCAGCTCGTCCGGACACGGCGTCCCCCGCGGCACCTGGTAGGGCGCCGCCAGCCGGTACGTCCCCGCCTTCGGCGCGATCAGCTCCGTCCACTGGTCGCCCTGGGCGTCCTCCTCCGTCTCCAGCAGGCAGCCGTTGACGTTGTCGTACGTCTTCGGCTCCCCGTCGGCCCGGTCCTTGGACGCCTCCGTCTCCTGCGGCGGCTTCAGGCTCTTGCCGTCCGCGTCGACGAGGCTCAGCCACGGCGAGTAGGGGATGCGGATGAGGATGCGGCCGGCCTTGCGCACCTGGAGGGTCATCTCGCCCTGCTCGGCGCGGTCCACGACCGCGTTGGGCTCGGCGAGCGGGGTCGGGTCGGTCACCTGGAACAGCTGCCAGTTGGCGTCGCCCCAGATCTGCTTCAGATAGGGCATCCCGCGCTGCACGAGGTCCCGCTCCCGCTTGGCCCCGTCGCCGTCCGGCTCGTCCTTGGAGACGACGACGAAGTGCACCGCCCAGCGCTTGACCCACTCGTGGTAGTTCGCCGAGTTCAGGGTGTCGTCGTAGAAGAGCGGGTTGCGCTCCATGTCGGCCTGGCGGTTCCAGCCGCGGGCGAGGTTGACGTACGGGGCGAGCGCGGACGCCTCCCGGTGGGAGCGGGCCGGCACGACCTCGACGCGGCCCTTCTCCGCGCCGACCTCCTGGAGCTCGTTGACGAGCGGGGCGAGCTCGCGGGCCCAGGAGGCGGCCGGGGTGGTGTTGAGGACGTCGTCGACCGACTTGAAGCCGACCCAGCCGCCGAACCCGGCGATGGCCAGCACGATCGCGTACCACTTGCGGCTGCGCGGCACCGTGAACGGCAGCGCCGCCACCAGCACCGTCCCGCCGAACAGCATCGGCAGCCGGGAGATGTTGGAGCCGATCTGGGAACTGATCAGCCACACCAGGACGACGGCGAGCGCGTACACCGCGGCCGTCAGCCGGACCGTCGTCCACTCCTTGGGGACGAGGACGAAGACGAGCGCGCCGTAGAGGAACGGCAGGATCACCGAGCCGAAGATCATCGGCTGGGTGCCGGAGAACGGGAACAGCCACGCCGACACCGCGACCACCGCGCTCGGCGCGAGCCCCAGGGCCCAGGCGCCGGGCCGCCGCTTCTGCAGGAACAGCGCGACCGCGACGAACCCGACGAACAGGCCCGCGACCGGCGACGCCATGGTGGCGAGCGCGGCCAGCGGGGCGGCGCACAGCGCCTTCGCCCACCGCTTGTAGCGCCAGCGGTGCGGCCAGCAGAACACCACCGCGACCGCGCCGAGCCCGAACATCGTGCCGAGACCGAAGGTGACCCGCCCCGAGACGGCGTTGCAGAAGAAGGCGACGAGACCCGCGAACGACGCCCACAGGGGGTTCTTCACGGACCGGCTGCGCAGCAGGACCAGCGTGAGCAGCCCGGCCGAGACGGTGCCGGCGATCATCATCGTCGTCCGGACGCCGAGGACCGACATCAGATACGGCGAGACGACGCTGTACGACACCGGGTGCATGCCGCCGTACCAGGCGAGGTTGTACGCCGAGTCCGGGTGCCGGCCGACGAACTCCGCCCAGGCGTCCTGCGCGGCGAGGTCGCCGCCGCTGTTGGCGAACAGGAAGAACCACATGATGTGGAGCCCGCCGGACAGCACGGTGAAGGAGAGCACGGGATGCCGCAGGATGCGCTCGCGCAGGGCGAGGAACGCGGTGAGATAGCGGGCGGGCACCGGGGGCGACGGCTCAGCCGACGTGCCGGTACGGCTGCTGCCGCGGTCGCCGCTGCTGCCGCCGGCCCGGCTGCTGCTGTCGCCGGCCTGGCTGCTGCTGTCGCCGGTGCTCTCTGTGCGCGGTGCGGGTACGCGTATTCGCGGGCTCATGTCCGAGCCCGGATCGGCGTCGTCTGCGCGTGTCGGCTCCGCAGTGGCCACCTGAAGGCAACTCCCCGTGTCCCGTCTTCTTTTCTCGGCCGTGTGGTGTTCCGGCCTCGTTCACGGTCGCGTTGTGGGCGACCGGCGACCTGCCCCTTTCGTGACGCTAGCACGCTCCCCCTCTCTCGACTCCGCCCGAGCGGGAGGGTCCGGGCCCCCGCCGCCGACGGGCGCCCGGGCGGGGGCGTCGGCGGCGGGGTGCGTACGGGACTTTCGTCAGGCGACGCGGGTCAGCTTGTCCGTGAAGCCCGGTTCGACGAGGTCCTTCTGGAGCGCGACCGGGACCGTGACGGCACCGGCCGAGGCGTCACCGACCGTGAGCGTGCCGACCTTGGTGCCGGCCTTCGCGGTGTGCGGTACGTCGTCGGCGGCGAAGGTCAGCTTCACGGTGAGGCCGGACCAGCCGACGGCGGTGACGTCCTTGGTCGCGACCACGGCCGTGTGGCCGCCGACCCCGTCGTCCACGTACCCGACGACATCGCCCTTCTTGATGATCGTCGCGGACTTCAGGGCGCCCTGGGCGGCGCGGATCAGCTGGTCGCCCGCGGTGAGGGCGGCGCTGAGGATGGTGTTGTCGACGCCGCCGGGGGGCTGCCGGAGGACCGCGCCGACGATGGTGCGGGTCTCGCCGTTCACCTCCTTCTTCGCCGCGAAGACGAGGTTGCCGAGGGCGGAGGTGGTGGTGCCGGTCTTGATGCCGACGACGTCGTTCTTGCCGACGAGCTGGTTCCAGTTGGGGTGGTTCTGGCCCTTGTAGTCGTCGTACGACATCATCGCGGCGACCTCGCGGAAGGCCGGGTACTCCATGGCCTTCTTGGCGAGCTTCACCTGGTCCACGGCGGTGGAGACGGTGGTGTTGTTCAGCCCGGACGGGTCGGTGTACGTCGTGTTCGTCATCCCGAGGTCGTCGGCGGCGGCGTTCATCTTCTCGACGAACGACTTCTCCGAACCGGCGTCCCAGCGGGCGAGGAGGCGGGCGACGTTGTTCGCGGACGCGATCAGGATGCTCTCCAGGGCCTCGCGCTGGGAGATGCTGTCGCCTGCGGTGACGGCCACCTTGGACTCGTCGCTCTTCGCGGCGCCCTCGTCCTGCGCGGTCTGGTCGATCTTGATGTTCGGGCCCTTGGCGCCGCTCTTCAGCGGGTGGTCGCGCAGGATCAGGTACGCCGTCATGACCTTCGCGACGCTCGCGATCGGCACGGGCTTCTGCTCGCCGGACGAGCCGAAGGAACCGATGCCCTGGACGTCGAGGGCGGCCTGGCCGTCGGAGGGCCAGGGGATGTCGACCTTGCCGCCGTCGAAGGAGTAGGTCTCCTCGGCGGTGAGCTGGAGGGCGGGGTCGGGCAACGGGCGCAGGGACTGTACGACCGCAAAGATGATCGCGAGGAGGACGACGAGGGGCGTCCAGATCTTCACGCGGCGGACGGTGGTGCGGAGGGGGGTCTCCGGGGGCGGGGGCGTGTTGGTCAGCTCGGCCAGCAGGTCCAGCGGGGGCTTCGGCGGGAGCGGCTGCTGGGTGGTGCGCTCGGGGCCGACCTGGGGGACGGCGGTGGTGACGTCCGGCTTGAGGGGGACGAACTTGCTGGTGGGGTGGTCGGGAGTGGGGGTGCTGCGGGGCAGCTTGAGCATGGTGGTGGGCTGGTCCACGGGCCGCTCGGCTTCGGGCTCGTCGGCCGCGACGGCGGCACCCGCACCCGCTCCGGCGACCGCGGACTTGCCCTTCGGCTCGTCCTTCGGCTCGTCCTTCGGCTCGTCCGCGGACTCGACGGGGACCACCGCGTCGCGGGGCTCGTCGCTCGGCTCGACGGCGTCCTCGGGCTCCGTCCGGTCCGTCGGCTCCTCGGACACGGCCGGCTCCGGCGTCTTGCGCTCGGCCGCCTTCGGCTCGGCGTTCTCGTCGGCGTCGGCCGTCACGGGCTCGTCCGCCCGCTTCCCGGCATCGGCGGCCTCGGCGGGCTCAGTGGTCGTCTCCGGCGCTTCCGTGGCCCCGGAGGCGCCCTCGGGCCCTTCCGCCGCCTCGGGGCCGCCCTCGGCCTCCGCAGCGTCGTCTCCGGCGTCCGTACCGGCGTCTCCGGCGTCCGTACCGGCGTCTCCGGCGTCCGTACCGGCGTCTCCGGCGTCCGTACCGGCGTCTCCGGCGTCCGTCGCCGCGTCGGCAGTGTCCGCCCCGGCCTCGGCCCCACCGTCGGCGTCATCCCCGGTGTCGGCACCGGCGTCGGCATCGGCATCGGTGTCGGCGTCGGCGTCGGCGTCGGCCGAGGGCTCCCCCTCTGCCCGGTCCCCCGTCGCGTCGCCCGAGCGGACCCATGCCGCCACCGCGGCCCGCAGGCGCGCGTCGCCGCCCTCGCCGGGGCTTGTGGCGTCCGGCGCGTCCTCCGGGGTGCCGGACGCCGCGGCCTCGGGCTCGGGGGGCGTCTCCGCGCGTGCCGCGGTCTCCCTGGCCTTCGCCACATCCCGTACCGAGAACACGCGCGTCGCCGTGTCCACGCCGCCGGCGCCGCGGGACTCCCCGCCCGCGCCGGGCGCGTCGGCATCCCGTGCCACCGCCAGCCGCGGATCACGTACCTCGGTCCTGGCCTCGGGAACCGGACCCGCGCTCCCCGACGTCGGTTCTGCCGACGACTCGCGCTGCTTCGACCTGTCGGGGGACTCGCCCGCCACCGATGCCTCCTAAACCGTGAACCCGTTGACCCGTGAAGCCGTCAACCGATGAATCCGACTGTGACCGCCTGCCCGGGGCACGGTCCACCGCACTGTCCGAACCGTGTACCAGTGTCCTGTGTGCGGGCTTGGCTCCTGCGGTAGACGAGAACGACATACCTACCGGTTCCCTCACAAACAGGTCACGCACCCTCGACAGACCAATGTGAGAGGGGTCACCCTGTCATTCATCCACGCGGGGAGGCATGGATGGGCAGGAGCCGCAGAACACTTCCGGAGGAGCTTCTGCTGCTGGCGTTGGACCCGACCACGGGAACCACCGCACAGCCGCAGTCGCTCGACCTCGGTCTGGCCGGAGCACAGCTAGTGGAGCTGGCGCTGGCCGGACGGATAGCCCCAGACGGGGATCGTATCGCCGTGGTCGTACCACGGCCGACTGGAGATCCGACACTGGACTGCGCGTTGGAGTTGCTGCGAAGGCGTGGCGCTCCCGTGCGGGCAGTGAACTGGATCGGCGGGCCCCGCCTGGGGCTGCGCCAGACCTACCTCTCGCATCTGGAGCGGTGCGGCATGGTGCATGCCGTGGCCGGTCAGATGTGCGGGGTGTTGCCGACGACTCGCTATCAGGCGACGGACAACGCCATCAGCCGGGAGATCAGGGCCCGGCTGGACTCGGCGATCCGCACCGGCGTGCCGCCGGACCCGCGGACCGCGGCGCTGGCCGCTCTGGCGCACGCCGTGGGCCTCGGCAAGCATCTGTATCCGGGGAACGAGGGACGCTCCTCTCGCTCCCGGCTGCGGGACCTGATCAGGCACGACCCCATGGGCGGTCTCGTCGCGCACGCCGTGATGGACGTCCAGAACGGTGTGGCGGCCCAGCCACGCCGTAGCCCCGCCCCGGCGACCGGCCGCCCGGCCGCACCCGGCGGCAGGGCCGCAGCGGAACCCGCTCGCGGTGTTCCGGCGCAACCGCACCGCGGTTCCATGGCGCGTGTCGTGGCTCACTGAGCCGCGGGCCCCACGACACCACCTCAGGAACCGAGCCGCACCACACGCACTGCCGGCGCAGCCCCAGACCCGGAATCGGGAGCCGCTGGTCCGCGCGGGGCGGCGGGACCGTGTGTCCGGACGACACCACGGTCCCGCCGTCCCGCGCGTTTTTTCGCGCCCGCGCGCTCTTTCCCGTCCCCACCGGCAGTCCACACCGTCACCAACGTCACGCGGCCGGGCCGCGTTCACCGCGAACCGGCGCCTGTGCAGCGCATATACACGGTTTCCCAGCGGTAGAAAGCACCTTGGTGGCAGTCTGCTCAACAGCAGATACGCAAAGTGGCAATTTTCGAAGGCACGCAGCCGGAGGTGCACGTTCTCGTGGCGTCCAATGTCAATCCCACCGTCAGGCGGCGCCGGCTGGGCCAGGAGCTGCGCCGGCTCCGCGAGCTCAAGGGCATGACCGCCGAAGAGGTCGCCGAACGGCTGCTGGTGTCGCAGTCGAAGATCAGCCGTCTGGAGAACGGACGGCGCAGCATCAGCCAGCGCGACGTCCGCGACCTGTGCGGGGTGTACGAGGTCGAGGACCACCGGATCGTCGACTCGCTGATGCAGATGGCCAAGGACTCGCGGCAGCAGGGGTGGTGGCATTCGTTCGGCGACATCCCCTACAGCGTCTACATCGGGCTGGAGACGGATGCGGCGAGCTTGCGGGTGTACGACCCCCAGGTGGTGCCGGGGCTTTTGCAGACCCGTACCTACGCCGAGTCCCTGATCTCCGGCGCACTCCCCGAGGCGACGCCGGGCGACATCGACAAGCGCGTCCAGGTGCGGCTGCGCCGACAGGAACGTATCTCTGCCGCCGACAACCCGCTGCGGCTGTGGGCGGTCCTCGACGAGGCGACCCTGCGCCGCGAGGTCGGGAACCGGCAGGTGATGATCGAGCAGCTGGAGCATCTGATCGAGATGTCCCAGCTGCCGCACGTCACCGTGCAGTTGATCCCGTTCACGATGGGCGCGCACCCCGGGGTCAGCGGCCAGTACGCGATCCTGGAGTTCCCGGACGCGGCCGATTCCAGCGTGGTCTACATCGAGGGCGTCACCAGCGACCTGTACCTGGAGAAGGCGCAGGACGTGCAGAAGTACAGCGTGATGTACGAGCATTTGCGGGCACAGGCCCTGAACGCGGACCAAAGCCGGGACTTCATCTCGAAGGTGGCGAAAGAGTACGCCCGCTGACGGCATAACGGCCCACTCTGTAAGGCGGGCGCCGAAAGGTACACCTAAGTCCGGCCATGATGGAAGACCCCACTGAATATGCCACCCGGGCGGGTGAATACCCCCTCCGCACTCCGATGTTGGCGAGTAGCGTCGATCACGCCATCAAGCAACAACGTTGGCGCAAACCGTGCCGTGCAGCCGGAGACAGACGCACACCACGGTGACAGCAACTCAGCAACTGGCTATCGGAGCGAACATGGCAATCAAGCAGGGCGTCACGGACGAGTGGGTCAAGTCCTCCTACTCGCAGGGCAATGGCGCGTGCGTCGAGATCAAGTCCCCGGTTCTCGCGGCGATGGCCGTCCGGGACTCGAAGGTCACGGACGGCCCCACCCTGGCCTTCCCCGCGGACGCGTGGACCGCCTTCGTCGGCTCGGTCAAGGCGTAGGGCAAGTCGGCCGTTCGGTACAGAAGATCGAGCCATCGGGCATCGAGTGATCGAGTGATCGGTTACGACACAACTTCACAAGCACCGTCCAAGAGCCCTCTCGTCCAGCTCGCCGTCCTTGCCGAGGGGGCTCGGCTTGTGCCCTGACCCGGCCGGTCCGGGTCAGCGCAGCCGGTCCACGTACTTGTCCGTTCCCGGCACCGTCGGAATGAACGGCGCGACCAGTTCCACCCTCCCCAGACCCGCCTCCGCCACCGGCCCGTCCAGGCCCGTGAAGTACTGCTCCCAGCAGTCCCGCGGGTCCGCCTCCAGGAACCACAGCAGGGTCAGCCGGGTGTCGACGCCCTCGACCTGCTTCACATAGGTCATCCGGTCGCCGGGCAGCGGCGTCGGCCGGAAGACGGTCACCATCGCGGCCGGTGATCCCGCGATCCGCTTCGGCAGGTGCCGGGAGCGCAGCCACTCCAGCAACTCCGCGCGCTGCGCGGCCGATTCGGCGTCGATCACCTCGACCACCAGGCCCGCGTAGGGGTGATCGAGCGCGTGGTGGTCGCGCGGGCCCGCGGCCCCGTCCCGGTACACGGTCGCCTCGTGGTCCTGGAACGCCGTGAAGACGTGTGTCCGGTCCTGGTAGACCCGTCCGTCCCGGTTCAGCCGCTTGTTGATCCCGACGGTCCATTTCATGTGGTCGGCGTAGCGGCCGTCCGTGATCCAGTACGTCGAGAGGTAGCACCCGGCGGTCACCGGCTGGGCCACCGCCGACTTCTCCGGGTAGCGCAGGAGCTGGAGGTCCCGGGTGGCGACCCAGCGGCGCCCGGCGTACATCCAGGGCATGGCCATCGCGCCGGCGTAGTAGTGGTCGTCCTCGTACCAGCGGTTGTAGGCGTACTCGTGGCCCGGGTGCGGTTCGACCATGGTGATCAGGGCGTGGCCCGGGCGGACCCCGTAGGGGCCTACGGCGGCCAGCTCGGCGTACGTCTCGCTGCGGGTGTCGTCGCTCATGCGGTTCCCCTTTCCTCCGGTCGCCCATACTCTGACGCTCCGTCAGATGATGCGCCAGAGCCAGGACCGGAGGGACGTCGATGTCATTGCTCTCGGGGAAGACCGTCGTGGTGTCGGGTGTCGGGGCCGGCCTCGGTCACCAGGTCGCCGCCGCCGTCGTACGGGACGGCGGGAACGCCGTGCTCGGGGCGCGCACGGAGGCGAACCTGGCGAAGTCCGCCGCCGGCATCGACCCGGACGGCGCGCACACCGCGTATCTCTCCACCGACATCACCGACGAGCAACAGTGCGCGGCGCTCGCGGAGTTGGCGGAGGAGCGGTTCGGGCAGATCGACGCGGTGGTCCATGTGGCGGCCTGGGACAGCCACTTCGGCGGCCTGGAGGACGCGGACTTCACCACTTGGCAGTCGGTGATCGACGTGAACCTGCTCGGGTCGCTGCGGATGACGCGGGCCTGTCTGCCGGCGCTGAAGCGGTGCGGGGGCTCGGTGGTGTTCATCGGCACGCAGTCCTCGGTCGCGGCACCCTCGCAGGTGCGGCAGGCGGCGTACGCGGCCTCGAAGGGTGCGCTGACGAGTGCGATGTACTCGCTGGCGCGGGAGCTCGGCCCGTACCGCATCCGCGTGAACACGGTGCTGCCGGGCTGGATGTGGGGGCCGCCGGTGCAGGCGTACGTGCAGTTCACCGCGCACACCGAGGGGGTCGGGGAGCCCGAGGTGCTGAAGCGGCTCACCGAGCGGATGGCGTTGCCCGATCTCGCCACGGACGGGGATGTAGCGGACGCGGCGGTGTTCCTGGCGTCGGACCGGGCACGATCGATCACGGGGCAGTCGTTGCTGGTCAACGCGGGGGAGCTGATGCGGTGACGTTCATGTAGATGAACAGAGGCCAGTATGCCGAATGAATTTACCTCCCCTTGACCTTACGCACGCTTGTCGTGTTCACGCGGCAGCGCCCACGATGAGCGCCGGGTCGAACCCCTGGGAGGGCGCACATGAACGGTCTCGACTGGGCCGTGCTCATCGGCTATTTCGGCGTGATGGTGGCGATCGGCGTGTGGTCGCACAAGCGTGTGGACAACGTCAGCGACTTCTTCACGGCCGGCGGCAAGATGCCCTGGTGGCTCTCCGGCATCTCGCACCACATGTCGGGCTACAGCGCGGTGATGTTCACCGGGTACGCGGGCATCGCCTACACCTACGGCGTCACCTCGTTCGTCACCTGGTCCTTCCCCATCGCCCTCGGCATCGCCATCGGCTCGAAGCTGTTCGCGCCGCGCATCAACCGGCTGCGCTCCCGGCTCCACGTGGCCTCCCCGCTGGAGTACCTGAAGAACCGCTACGACCTGAAGACGCAGCAGGCGCTGGCCTGGTCCGGCATGCTGCTGAAGATCGTGGACGTCGGCGCCAAGTGGGCCGCGATCGCGACCCTGTTGTCCGTCTTCACCGGGATCTCGCTGAACCAGGGCATCCTCATCACCGGCTCCATCACCGCCGTCTACTGCACGATCGGCGGTCTGTGGGCGGACGCGCTGACCGAACTCGGCCAGTTCGTCATCCAGTTGCTGGCCGGTGTGGCCATGCTGATCGCCGTGGTCCTGGAGCTGAACGACAAGGGCATCGGCTTCTGGGGCGCCTGGGACGAGCCGCAGCTGAAGGGCCACGGCGAGCCGCTGGTCGGCCCCTACGGCACGGTCTTCCTGCTCGCCTTCCTCTTCATCAAGCTCTTCGAGTACAACGGCGGCATGCTCAACCAGGCCCAGCGGTACATGGCCACGGGCAGCGCCCACGAGGCGGAGCGCTCGGCGCGGCTGTCGGCGGTGCTGTGGCTGGTCTGGCCGGTGGTCCTCTTCATCCCGATGTGGCTGTCGCCGCTGCTGGTGCAGTCGCAGAAGCCGGACGGCTCCGACGCCTACGGCCTGATGACCGAACAGCTCCTGCCGCACGGCCTGCTGGGCCTCGTCATCGTCGGGTTCTTCTCCCACACCATGGCGATGTGCTCCTCCGACGCCAACGCCATCGCCGCCGTCTTCACCCGGGACTGCGCGCCGGTGGTGTGGCGGCGGGCGCGGGCCTGGAGCGAGGGCCAGGGGCTGCGGGTGGCCCGGATCACGACGGTCGTCTTCCTCGGCCTGTCGATGGCGGCGGCGACCCAGGTCAACTCCCCCACCTTCAAGGACATCATCACCGTCGTCATCAAATGGGTCGCCGGTCTGATGGGCCCGATGGCCATCCCGATGATGCTGGGCCTGCTGCGCCCGTTCCGCCGCTCGGGCCCGACGGCCGCGCTGACCAGCTGGTCGATGGGGCTGCTGGCCTTCTGGCTGGTCAACTACCCGATCAACTGGAACGTGGACGGCGGAGTCCCGCTCCAGTACCAGGTCTCGGTCCCGCTGGCGGTGTCGCTGGTCCTCTACATCCTGATCGGCTTCCTCAAGCCGGAGGACACCCCGGAGCGCCTCGCGATCATCGAGAAGATCAACACGGACGGCGACGGCACGATGGCGGCGGCGATCCCGACACCGGCGGGCCCTGCGGACCGTATGCCGGTGAAGGACTAGGTCCGGCCTAGCCCCGCGGATACCGGGCCAGCCAGCCCGGCGACGATCCCGCCGGGCCGTGCAGCGCCGGCCCCTGGGTCATCTCCATCGCGAAGTCGTCGGCCAGCTCCAGCAGCGTGGGACGGCCCTCCAGCTCGGCCAGCCAGGCCGGCGGGAGGGCCGTTTCGCCGTGCAGGGCGCCGAGGAGGCCGCCGGTGAGGGCGCCGGTCGCGGCGGAGGGGCCGTCGTGATTGACGGCGAGGCAGAGCCCGTGCCGTACGTCCTCGCTCACCAGGGCGCAGTACACGGCGGCGGCGAGCAGCCCCTCGGCGGTGCCCGCCCCGATGAGCTCCCCCACCCGGACGGGGGTGGGCATCCCCTGCCGGACGGCGCCCAGCGCGTGCTGCAACGCCTCCGACACGGGCTGGTGCCCGGGCCGGGCGGCGATGAGGACCAGGGTCTGCTGGACGGCCGCGTCCAGACTCTCGCCGCGGGCCAGTCCGTGCACGACGGCGGCGTACGCGCCCGCCGTGAGACAGGCGACGGGGTGCCCGTGGGTCTGCGCGGCGCACTCCACGGCGAGCTGGACGACGAGCTGCGGCTCCCAGCCGACGAGCAGCCCGAAGGGCGCGGAGCGGGCGGCGGCCTCGGGCCCGGCCTCGCCGGGGCTCTTGGGCGCGTCGAGGGTGCCCATGATGTCGTCGCCGAAGCCGATGAGGAGGGAGCGGGCGGGATCGCGCCGGGCGTACAGCCACTCCTCCCGGGCCAGCCAGCCGTCGTCCTTGCGCCGCTCGTCGGGTCCCCAGTCCCGCTGGGTGGCGGCCCACCGCAGATAGGCGCGGTGCAGGTCGGTCGGCGGATGCCAGGCGCCGGTGTCGCGGCGGACCTGGGCGCGGATGAGCCCGTCGACGGAGAAGAGGGTGAGCTGGGTGAGATGGGAGACGGCGCCGCGTCTGCCGTAGGCGGCGGCGAGGTCGACGACGCCTTCCGCGCCGTGGGTCTCCTGGATGGCGGCGAGATCGAACCGGTCGACGGGCACCCCGAGCGCGTCACCGACGGCGGCCCCGAGCAGGGTGCCGCGGACCCGGCTCCGGAAGTCCTGCTGCTCCACCCGCCCCCAGACGGCCCCGGCTGTCACACCCACCAAGACCTCCCCACGGCACCGCTCGGACGCACGACAGCTCAGCACTGTAATCGACCGGGAACGGTCAGTTCAGGGGGCGAATCGGTATGCGGAGTGTGTGCCGAGTGGTCGGTATTGGGCTCGGGTGGTCAGGTATCGCCCCCGGCCCTGTCGCACCCGTCGTACCGCGCCCGCACCGCGTCCCTGGCCGCGACGACCGGCTCCAGACAGGCGGTGACCGCGGGGACGTCCGCGCCCTCGCTGTCTCTGAGGTCGGTGAGGATGGACGCCAGGCTGGCCAGGGACTCCCAGTCGGGGTTCAGCGCCAGGACCTCCGCGACGCCACGCTCGGCGGTGGGCCGGTCGGAGAGGGCGCAGCCGGTGAAGCAGCGGGCCTCTGCGTGCTGCAGAGGGCTCAGACCGGTGCCCTCCTCCACCAGGCGGACCAGCTCCCGCCACAGCGGGGCCGCCGCCGGCAGGCCTTCCGCTCTGCTCACGGTCAGGGCGGCCTCGAAGGTGCCCGCGACCGGTTCGTCACCGGTGCGCATCCGTTCGGCGACGCGGCGGGCCTCCGCCCAGCGGCCCGCGTGGCGGTGCAGCTCGAGGGCCAGGTCGTCCATGCCGTCGGTCAGGCGGGCCTCGGCCTCCTCCCAGCGCTCGCAGAGCATCAGCAGCTCGACGGCCGTACGGCGGGCCCAGTCCGGTTCCCTGCCCAGGTCCACGCAGCGGTCGAGGTCCGCGAGGGTCTGGTCCGTGCGGCCCGTCGCGAGTCCCACGCGGGCCCGTTGGGCGTACGCCCAGCCGTAGTCGGAAGCCAGGGCGATCGCACGGTCCAGGTGCCGCAGCGCCTCGGCGTGGTCCTCGCGGACGCGGTGGACCATGCCGAGGATCGCCCAGGAGCTGGCGTCCTCGGGGTCCTGGTCCAGGCAGTGCCGCAACGCGGTGATCGCCTCCTCGTGGCGGCCCGCGTCCAGGTACTCCGAGCCGAGTTCACGGCGGATCCACAACGCGTCCGGGGCCGCCGCCGAGGCCGCCTCCAGGTCGGCGAACCTGCCGGCCTCGTCGCCGTTCACATACCTCGCCCGCGACCTCATCACCAGCGCCCAGGCGTATCCGGGCCGCAGTGCGATCGCGCGGTCCAGGTCCGCCAGCGCCTCCTCCGCACGGCCGAGTTCACCCAGCGCCGTGCCCCGGCTCGCCCACGCCGAAGCATGGTCCGGGTCCACGGCCACCGCCCGGCCCAGCTCGGTGACGGCGTCCTCGTAGCGGCCCGCCAGCCGGTAGGCGTCGCCCCGCTCCGAGGCGACCCAGGCCACGTCCGGGGCGCGCGAGACGGCGAGGTCGAAGTCGGCGAACGCCTGCTCCGGCTCGCCCCGGTCGCTGCGGAGCCGAGCCCGGCGGATCAGCGTCCACAGGTTGTCGTCGATGGCGAACGAGCGGTTGAAGTCGGCGAGGGCCTCGTCGTACCGGCCGAGGGCATGCCGGCACACGGCCCGCCCGGTCAGGGCGCCCGCATCGGTCGGGTCGAGGGCGATGGCCCGGTCGAAGCCGGCGACGGCCTCCTCGACCCGGCCCGCCAGCCGGTGGGTCTCGGCGCGCTCGGCGATGATCCAGCCGGTGTCGGGAGACAGTGCGTCGGCGCGGTCGAGGGCGGTCAGGGCGGCCGGGTGGTCGCCCATGAGCTGGAGGGTGAGGCCCCGGCCGTAATGGGCGAGGACGGTGTCGGGGGCGAGCTCGATCGCCCGGTCGTACTCCTCCAGCGCCCGCCCGTACTGCCGGTCATGACGCCACTCGCGGCCGCGCAGCGCATGCGCCGCCGCCCGGCCCCGCGGGTCCAGACCCGGGCGGGTCAGCAACAGGTCCAGTGCGCGGCCCAGGCCGCCCTCGCCGTCGAGCGCCCCGCCCAGCTCCGCGCCCCAGTCGGCCGACGGGGTGTGGTCCGTGGCACCCCCCGCGTCCTGGAGCATGCGGGCCCAGCGGCGCCCTTCGACCTCGTCCTCGCGGCAGGCCTCGACGAACAGCCGCAGCGCGCCGGCGAGGGTGGCCGCCGGCCGGGCGCACAGCAGGTGGTACGTCTCCTCCAGGCGCAGGGCCCGCCACTCCTCGTCCGTCCAGAGACCGTCGGGCTCCAGTCCGTCCGCCACGTCCTGCCGCCATGCGGCGAACGCCGCCGCCAGCCGCCGGTGCCGCTCCCGCCACCGGTGCGGGAAGTGCAGCCGCTCCTGGCGCAGCATCGGCTCCCGTACGACGTCGTGGTACCGGACGCGTCCGCCGCGCTCCCCGACGAACGGCAGCCCCCGCAACCACCGGTACTGGGCGCCGAGTTCACCGTCCGGCAGGTCGACCAGGACCCGGAAGACGTCACCGTCCAGCCAGCGCGGCAGCGCGCAGAGCAGGGCGACGTCGTGCCGGGCGAGGGGCTCGGCCCGGAGGAACCGCTCCACTGCACCGGCGCTCGGATCCTCGACCTGATCCAGGCCGTCCGGCCGCTTCTCGGCGAGGGTCGAGACGAGGACGGGCAGGCCGCCGGTCACCCGCAGCACCTCGGCGACCACCGGCTCGGCCACGACCCCTTTCCCGGCGAGGAGCCGACGCGCCTCGGCGTCGGTGAACGGGGCGAGCGGCAGCTCCACGCAGCCGTTCCAGCGGCCCGTCGGCAGGGGCAGTTGGCCCGCGGTGACCACGACGACCTCGTCGGGCAGGCCGCCGTGCTCGTCCGTCTTGCGGAACAGGCCGTGCAGCCACGGGTCCAGGAAGGGCCCGGTCCTCTCGTAGGTGTCGAAGAACAGGACGATCCGCGACACGGCGGAGGCAGCGGCGCGCAGTTCACGCAGCAGCACCGGGGTGAGCGCGGCCTCCGGGTGCAGGACCAGGTCGATGTCGTCGGCGTTGCGGAAGCGGGTGCTGAGGCCGGCCCGCAGCCGGTCCGCGCCCTGGGCGATCAGGTCGGCGGGCAGCGCCCGGGTGAGCAGGGCGCCCCCCGGCACGGCGGTCTCCAGGACACCCAGGCCCAGTCCGACGGCGGCCCGGCTCCCGGCGGACGTGGGCTCCGGCTCCTGCGCCCGCAGCGCCGCCTCCGCCTCCCGCCGCCGCTCCCGGTACACGGCCAGCCGGCGCTCCAGCGGCTTCAGCCTGCGACCCTGTGCCGCGAACTGACGGCAGATCACGTCCAGCGCGTCCGGCACGCTCCCGGTGTCCTCGTCGACGTACGCCGTGAGCGCTCCGCGGTCGCGGGCGAGTCTCTTCAGCTCCTCGACGAGGAAAGTCTTCCCGACACCGGAGTCGCCGCGGACGTGGAAGCGGCGGCAGTGGTCCGGGGCGTCCGGCGGCAGGTCCAAGTTGCCCAGGAAAGCGGCCCGTTCGGCCTCCCGGCCGACGAACCCGTCGTCATCCGGCACCCATCCCGGCGGCTGCGCCATCCCCGTGTGTCCCCTCGCTGCGGCGGCTCCCCGTCATTCTGGCTCAATGCGTACGGCGGGGTCCCGCCCCCACAGGGAAAAATGATCGCCATGGCCACCACACCCCCACGCTCCGCACTGCACCTCACCAGCACCCTCCTCACCGCGACCGTCGCCCTCTACATGGCCCTCGTGGCCTTCGGGAACATCACGGACTTCGGGACGAACCAGCAGTTCGTCCGGCATGTCCTGGCGATGGACACGACCTTCAGGGACGACGACCTGATGTGGCGGGCCGTCACCACCAAGGGACTTCAGGACGCGGCGTACGTCGCGATCATCGTCTGGGAGACGGTCTCGGCGCTGGTCCTGGGCTACGGCACCTGGCTCCTCGCCCGGCGGGATGACCTGCGTGGCCGCCGTTTCGCCACCTACGGCCTGCTCATGGTCATGCTCCTGTTCGGCGCCGGGTTCATGGCGATCGGCGGGGAGTGGTTCGCGATGTGGCAGTCGGCGGACTGGAACGGGCTGGACGCCGCCCTGCGGGTGTTCGTGCTGAGCGGGGTGGTGCTGCTGGTCGTCCAGCTGTCCGCCGGGGCGCAGGCGCGGGACGCCTGAGTCAGGTCAGCCCGCGGGTGCGTCTGCGCCGGATCTCGGTCATCCGGTCGCGGACGTGCTCCGGCGGCAACTGCGCCGCCCGCCCCGCCAGCTCCTCGAAGATCGACAGGTACGTTCCGCCGCCGCCCTCGCCGCGCAGCTCCCGCTCGCGTTCCACGAACGGCCGGACCGCCTCCCACACCGAGACGATCCGGGTGCGCAGGACCGTGGCCAGCAGGGTTTCGTCGAGCAGCCCGAAGACGGCGAGGTTGGCGAAGGACTGGTAGTAGTACACGACGCCGTAGAAGGCCGTTTTCGCCTCGTCGGGCAGCCCGCGCACGCCCGCCTGCGGGTCGTGCTCCGCGCCCAGCCTCATGGTCACGTAGTCGTGCTGCCGGTGGAAGTCCGCCGACCGGAACTCCGCGAGCAGGTCGATCATCACGGAGATGTGGTTGGCGTGCTTCGCGATGCGGGCCTGCCGGGCACTGAAGACGACGGAGGTCACCACGGCGACGACCGCGATGGCCGTGGTCACGATGTTGAAGACGACGGAGCTGTCCATCCGGTCACCGTACGGAGATCGGCGGCCCAAGTGCAGTCCCTGCGGGGCTACTTGACCACCACGACGGCCGTGCCCGTCTCACCGAACGTCCACAGCGCCGAGCCGTCCGCCTTCTTCGTGCGGATGCCGCTGGTCCGCGTGCCCGAGGCGACGGCGGGCGGCGACGAGCCGTCCACCGCGTTGGAGAAGGCGATCGACAGGCCGGACTTGCTGGCGAAGTAGACGATGTGCTCGATCTTGACGCCGTCGGAGCCGGTGGTGGCGTCACGGCGGACGTCGACCTTGTAGGTGCCGGGGTCCGGGCTGACCGTCCCGGGCCACACCGTGAAGGTGCGGCGGGGCGCGTCGCTCGCGTCGACCAGCCACACCCGCTTCTCGCCGAGCGAGTAGACGATGCGGCGGCCGGTGCCGGAGCCGTCCGGCACCGCGGTCGCCGCCGGCTTCGTGGGCCCGGCCGAGGGCCGCGCGGACGCCGAGGCGGTCGGGCGGGTGGCCGTGGCCTCGGGCTTGGCGCCCTTGTCCGCCTGCACGGCGAGAGCGGCGACCACGGCTATCGCTCCCACCGTCAGACCGGTCACCCAGACCTTCGAGGCAGGCACGGCACGTATCTCCTCAGCTCACCGACAGGGTCGGATCATCGTACTGCCGTGCGCCCGCCCCCTTCTCCTCAGTCCAGCACCGGCAGCAGCTCCGGCAGGTGCCCGTCGGAGACCGCCGCCGCCTGCTGCCGCTCCTGCGGGACCTCGCCGTACAGCGTCGTCCGGGGCTTCGCCGGCCTCCCCGCCGCCTCCGCCACCGCGATCAGGTCCTTCACCGACTTGTAGGAGCCGTACGACGAGCCCGCCATCCGCGAGATCGTCTCCTCCATCAGCGTGCCGCCCAGGTCGTTGGCGCCCGAGCGCAGCATCTCCGCCGCGCCCTCGGTGCCCAGCTTCACCCAGCTGGTCTGGATGTTCGGAATCCAGGGGTGCAGCAGCAGCCGGGCCATCGCCGTCACCGCCCGGTTGTCCCGCATGGTGGGGCCGGGGCGGGCGATGCCCGCCAGGTACACCGGGGCGTTGGTGTGGATGAAGGGCAGCGTCACGAACTCCGTGAACCCGCCCGTGCGCTGCTGGATGCCCGCCAGCGTGCGCAGGTGGCCGAGCCAGTGGCGGGGCTGGTCGACGTGGCCGTACATCATCGTCGACGACGAGCGGATGCCCACCTCGTGCGCCGTCTCGATCACCTCGATCCAGGTCGCCGTCGGCAGCTTGCCCTTGGTCAGGACCCAGCGGACCTCGTCGTCGAGGATCTCGGCGGCGGTGCCGGGGACGGAGTCCAGGCCCGCCTCCTTCGCCGCCGTCAGCCACTCGCGGATCGACAGGCCGGTGCGGGTGGCGCCGTTGACGACCTCCATGGGCGAGAAGGCGTGCACATGCATGCCGGGGACGCGTTCCTTGACCGCCCTGGCGATGTCGAAGTACGCCGTGCCGGGCAGGTCGGGGTGGATGCCGCCCTGCATGCACACCTCGACCGCGCCGACGTCCCACGCCTGCTGCGCGCGGTCCGCGACCTGGTCCAGGGACAGGGTGTAGGCGTCGGCGTCGGTGCGGCGCTGCGCGAACGCGCAGAAGCGGCAGCCCGTGTAGCAGACGTTCGTGAAGTTGATGTTCCGGGTGACGATGTACGTCACGTCGTCGCCGACCACGGATTTCCGTACGTCGTCCGCGATCCGCGTCAGGGCGTCCAGCGCCGGGCCGTCCGCGTGCAGCAGCGCGAGGGCCTCGGCGTCGGTCAGCTTCGTCGGGTCGTCGGCCGCCGTCGCCAGGGCCGCGCGGACGTCCGTGTCGATGCGCTCCGGGACCATGCCCGGCGCCGCCGCCTCCCGCAGGGCGCCCCAGTCGCCGTAGACGACGTCGAAGTCGTCGCGGCGGTCGGTCGTACGGCCCTCGGTGTCGATGGTGGTGTGCAGGTCGGTGCGGCCGGAGGGGACGAAGACCTCCTCCGGCTCCTGCCACGGGTGGCCCTCGACGACGGCGTTTTCGCGCGCCAGGCCGGTCCCGGGGTCCGCCAGCGCCCGCACGTGCGGCAGCAGCCGCGGGTCCAGCCAGGGTTCGCCGCGCTGCACGAACTCCGGGTAGACGCACAGCCGTTCGCGCAGCTCGAACCCGGCCGCGCGGGAGCGCTCGGTGAGTTCCTCGATCTGCGGCCAGGGTCGTTCCGGGTTGACGTGGTCGATGGTGAGGGGCGAGACCCCGCCCCAGTCGTCGATGCCCGCCGCGATCAGGCGCTCGTACTCGCTGTCGACCAGGTTCGGCGGGGCCTGGATGTTGCCCGCCGGGCCCATGACGAGGCGGGCCACCGCCACCGCGGCCACCAGCTCGTCGAGTTCCGCATCGGGCATGCCGCGCATCGCGGTGTCCGGCTTGGCGCGGAAGTTCTGGATGATCAGTTCCTGCACGCCGTGGTACGAGCGGGCCACGCGGCGCAGCGCGAAGAGGGACTCCGCGCGCTCCTCGTAGGTCTCGCCGATCCCGATGAGGATGCCGGAGGTGAAGGGGACGGAGGAGCGGCCGGCGTCCTCCAGCACCCGCAGGCGGACGGCGGGTTCCTTGTCCGGGGAGCCGTGGTGGGGGCCGCCGGGCTCGGACCAGAGGCGGGTCGCGGTCGTCTCCAGCATCATGCCCATGGAGGGCGCCACGGGCTTGAGGCGCTGGAAGTCCGTCCAGGACATCACCCCGGGGTTGAGATGGGGCAGCAGGCCCGTCTCCTCCAGGATGCGGATCGATATCGCGCGGACGTACGCGATGGTGTCGTCGTAACCGTGCGCGTCGAGCCACTCGCGCGCCTCCGGCCAGCGGTCCTCGGGCTTGTCGCCGAGGGTGATGAGGGCTTCCTTGCAGCCGAGGGCGGCGCCCTTGCGGGCGATGTCCAGGACCTCGTCCGGGGACATGAACATGCCGTGCCCGGCCCGGCGGAGCTTGCCGGGGACGGTGACGAAGGTGCAGTAGTGGCACTTGTCCCGGCACAGCCGGGTCAGGGGGATGAAGACGCTCTTCGAGTACGTGATGACGCCGGGGCGGCCCGCGGCCTGCAGACCCGCGTCCCGGACGCGGGCGGCGGTCGCGGTGAGGTCGTCCAGGGCCGCGCCGCGGGCCTGGAGCAGGACCGCGGCTTCGGTGACGTCGAGGGCCACGCCGTCACGGGCGCGTTTGAGGGCGCGACGCATCGCGTTGTCGGTGGGGCCTGAGCCGTTTCCGGAGGTCGCGGAAGTCGTCATCCTTCGAGGATACGTTCGGTTTGATCAGGGGAACGGCGGGTGGGTCACAGGTACTCGGCGTACCCGTCCAGTACGCGCAGCACCTCCTCCTCGCCGACCGGCGGCAACTGCACCACCACCTCCTCGATGCCCAGCTCCGCGTAGTGCGCGAGCTTGCCGGGAGTCGGGAAGACCGCGTACGGCACCACCTGGAGCGCCGTCCCGTCACGCCCCGCTTCCTCCCATGCCGCCCGCAGCGCCGGCAGCGTCTCCGACAGCCCCCGCCCCCCGATCGGCATCCAGCCGTCGGCGTACTCGCAGATGTGGGCGAAGAGCTTCGGTCCGGCGGCGCCGCCGACGAGGGTGCGGGGGCCCAGGTGTCCGCGCACCGGCTTGGGGTGGGCGTGGCTGGCCCGGACGCCGCCGAACTCCCCCTTGTAGGCGGTCGGTTCCGGAGCCCACAGCGCCCGCATCAGCGCCATCCGGTCCCGCACCAGCTCCCGCCGGGTACGCCACTCCACACCGTGGTCGGCGGCCTCCTCGACGTTCCAGCCGAAGCCGAGGCCGAGCGTGAAGCGGCCCCCGGAGAGGTGGTCGAGGGTCGCGATCTGCTTCGCGAGGTCGATCGGGTCGTGCTGGGCGACGAGGGTGATGCCGGTCCCGAGCCCGAGGCGGTCGGTGACGGCCGCCGCCTGGCCGAGGGCGACGAAGGGGTCGAGGGTGCGGCCGTACTCGGGCGGCAGTTCGCCGCCCGCCGGGTACGGGGTGGTCCGCTCGACCGGGATGTGGGTGTGCTCGGGCAGATAGAGACCGGCGAACCCGCGCTGTTCCAGCTCACGGGCGAGCCGGGTCGGGGTGATGGTCTCGTCGGTGAGGAAGATCGTGGCGGAGATTCGCATGAGGGCATCTGTACCGCGCCGGACGCGATAAGTCCATACCGACTGGTCGGCATCCGACCTCGGAAGACGCCGGTCATCCCTGATTCCCTTTTCTTCCACGGGAGTTCACTGTCGTCCCCGAGAGTGGAGCGCATGGGTGGTGACGAGCAGCACATCAAAAGACGCACACTCGTCGTGACGGGAGCAGCCGCCGCGCTTACGTTGGGAAGCGTGACCTTCGCTTCAGCGGCGGACGGCGGGACGGAGACGAGGACGATCCGGGGCACGCTGCCCACCGGGTCCCCCGATTTCGTGTACGTCCCGGTCGAAGTCCCCTCCGGCGTACGGGAGATCAAGGTCGCCTACACCTACGACCGCCCGACCGTCCCGACGGGCACTGCCGGGAACGCCCTCGACATCGGCATCTTCGACGAGCGGGGCACCGAGCTGGGCGGCGAGGGGTTCCGGGGCTGGTCGGGCGGGGCCAGGAGCGAGTTCTTCATCCGGGCCGACGACGCGACGCCGGGGTACCTTCCGGGGCCGGTGCGCGAGGGCACCTGGTCGATCGCGCTCGGCCCGTACACGGTGGCGCCGCAGGGCCTGTCGTACGAGCTCACGATCACGCTGACGTACGGCGAGCCGGGTGACGTCGTCGAGCCGGTCTATCCGCCGGGCCGGGCGAAGGGGCGCGGCCGGGCCTGGTACCGGGGCGACTGCCACCTGCACTCCTGGTACTCCGACGGCCGCCGCACCCCCGCCGAGATCGGCGCGCTGGCCCGGGCCGCGGGCCTGGACTTCATCAACACCTCCGAACACAACACCCATGCCGCGCACGCCCATTGGGCGGACGTGGCCGGGGACGACCTGCTGGTGATGCTGGGCGAGGAGATCACCACCCGCAACGGCCATGTCGTCGCGCTCGGCACCGACCCCGGCACCTTCGTCGACTGGCGCTACCGGGCCCGCGACCACCGCTTCGGCCGTTTCGCCCGCCGCATCCGCAGGGCCGGGGGCCTGGTCGTCCCGGCCCATCCGCACGCCACCTGCGTCGGCTGCAACTGGAAGTTCGGCTTCGGCGAGGCGGACGCGGTGGAGGTCTGGAACGGGCCCTACACGCCCGACGACGAGGTGGCGCTGGCCGACTGGGACAGCATGCTGGTGGCGTCCGCGCGGGAGGGACGGGACTGGATTCCCGCGATGGGCAACAGCGACGCGCACCGGGACCCGGACGTGGTGGGCTCGCCGCAGACGGTGGTGCTGGCCGACGACCTGACCCGGGAGGCGATCCAGGAGGGCATCCGGGCCGGGCGGTCGTACATCGCGGAGTCGAAGAACGTCTCGCTGGCGTTCACGGCCTCCGACGCCAAGGGACAGCACGCCGGTGTGGGAGGGCGGTTGGCGGCGGACGCGGACACCCCGGTGACGGTACGCCTGGAGGTCTCCGGAGCGCCGCGCTGCACCGCGCGGTTCGTCACCGACCAGGGGGTGCTGTTCACGAGTGCGCCCCTGCCGGTGACGGGGTCGGGGGTGGTGGAGTGGCGGACGACCCCTGCCTACGCGGCGTACGTACGGGCCGAGTTGCGGCACGAGACGGCGGCGGGGCCGCTGCCGGGGGCGCTGGCGGCGTTCACCAACCCGATCTTCCTGGGCAGGTGAGGGCGGGGAGGACAAGAAGGACGGGGAAGACGGGGAAGACGGGGAGGACTGGGAGGACTGGGAGGACTGGGAGGACGGGGAAGACGTGAGGATCTAGGGTCGCCGGCATGATCCTCACCACCGGCCCCGCCTCCCACGACCCCGCCCGCGACGTCCCGGAGTTGGCGCCGTACGCCCGTCCGACGGTACGGCTGCACCCACGCCGGGGCGCACCGGGGCCGCGCGACAGCCACCTCGGCGGCCCGCTGTGGTGGCCGGCCGCCGAGCCGTGGCCGTCGTGCGGTGAGCACCGGGACGTCAAGGGGCGGCAGTTGGGCCCGTACCCACTGGTCCCGGTGGCCCAATTGACGGCGGCGGACTTCCCGGAGCTCCGCTTCCCGGACGGTACGGATCTGGTGCAACTGCTGTGGTGCACGGACTGGCACGACCAGCCGCATCCGGAGGGGTGGGGGCAGGCGTGCGTACTCGTCTGGCGCCGGGCGGCGGACGTCACCGACCCGCTCGGCGCGGACGGGCAGCCGCTTGCCGGTGAGGACGAGGACATGGTCCCGAGGGCGTGCGTGCTGCATCCCGAGCGGCTGACGGAGTACCCCTGGCACGAGGAACTCCCGCCGGATCTCGCGGCCCGGTACGAGGCCTGGCGGGAGGAGCGGGGTCTGCCGGACGACGTCTCGACGATCCCCGGCTGCAAGCTCGGCGGCAGCATGAGCTGGGGCGTGACGGATCTGCCGGAGACGATGGAGTGCGGGAAGTGCCGGGCGCCGCTGGAGCTGTTCCTCCAACTCGACACGTACGAGTACGACATGGCCGGGGAGGACCGCTTCCGGCCGCTGGAGGAACGGGGACTTGATCCGATGAGCGAGGCGGGACGGGCGGCGCGCGAGCCGCTGGGGATGACGGTCGGACGGGGCGGGCACGCGGGGTTGTACGTCTGCTCGGGCGATCCCCGTCACCCGGCGTCGCTCTTCACGCAGTGACGCCGGCGTCGCCGCCTCCGGTCAGCGGACGGTGATCTCGTACCGGAAGTAGGCCGGTTCGTCGGCGGGTTCGTCCGTCGCGCCGGCCGTCGGCACCGGCGGGCTGGTCTCCCGGGCCGACGCGACGCCGCTGCACCGGGCCATGGGGCAGTGCAGCAGGGTGACGGTGGTGGTGCCCCTGGCGCGGGCGGTGAAATCGAAGTACGCGGTGCCGTCGCCGCCGCCCACGACGTCGTCGTCGGCGCCCTCGATCTCCTCGCGGGTGCCCTTGTAGTCGAGGACGTCTGCGTCCGGCTCAGCGGCCAAGTACCAGTGCTCGCCCATCCAGGGCCTGGCGGGAACGGTGAGCGTGAAGTCGTCGCCGGCCTCGACGCCGATGGTCCGCTCGTCGGTGCCGTATTCGGCGGGGCCGAAGAAGCCGGTGAGGGCGAGCACGGTCACCAGGGCGAGGGCACCGAGCGCGGCGACGGCCAGGGCTCGGGCGGTCTTCGACCCGGGGATGAGGCGGCGGCTGATCATGGTCGCGGGAAGGTAGCACACGGGCGGTGACTCAGCCCTGGAGGTCGGCCACGACGGCCGCGTGGTCCGACGGCCAGACCCCGGCCACCGGCCCGTGCCCGACCCGTCGTACCCCTCGTACCGTGCCCTCCCCCGCCGGGCCCGCCGGGCCGCCGACGTGGATGTAGTCGATGCGGGCGGCGGGGCCGAGGCCCGGGTGGACGTACGGGTTGGCCGGGCCCCATGTCGTGCCGTCGGCGGCCTGGTCGGCGTACTCCCACGCGTCGAAGAAGACCTGGCCGGGGACGACCGGCGTGGTGCGCATGCCGCCGAAGAGGCGGAGTTCGTCGGAGTCGGGGCGGGCGTTGAAGTCGCCGGTGACGACGGGCGGGAAGGGGGTGCCCGCGCTGTGCGTGGCGGTGAACTCGGCCAGGGCCCGGACCTGTCGGCAGCGGGCCGCCGACGCGTGGAGGGGGGAGGTGAGGTGGGTGGTGAAGAAGGGGACCGGGGCGCCGCCCGGCGGTTCGACGCGGGCGTACAGGGCCAGTCTGCCGTCGTCCAGGTCCTGGGGTGCGGGGAGGTGCAGGGTGGCCCGGTCCGTCACCGGCCAGCGGCTCAGTACCGCGTTGCCTATGTCCACCGAGTCGTCGGCTATGCGGCGCCGCCAGCGTTCGGGGGCGGGGGACGGGGCCCAGGTGCAGTGCAGGTTCAGCTCGGTGGCCAGCCACTGCGCGAGGTTCTCGCCGGTGCGGCGGTCCGACCAGACCTCCTGCAAGCCGACGACGTCCGGGCGCAGTTCACGCAGGACGGCGAGAATCGCCTTCTGCCGGTCGGCCCACGGTCCGAACCGCCACCACAGGTTCCATGTCACGACCCGCACGGCCACCTCACCCGCCCCTCCAGCAGACTTGGTAACCATGCCCCGTCACAACGAACGCAAGTACCGGATCGTCGCCGCCTTCCAGCGCAGGCTCAACGCCGTCATGCGCCGGCTGCCGACCCAGACCCTGCTGGAGACCACCGGCCGCACCTCCGGCCTCCCGCGCCGGACGCCGCTGGGCGGGCGCCGGGTCGGTGACTCGTTCTGGCTGGTCTCGGAGTTCGGCGAACGGTCGCAGTACGTGCGCAACATCAAGGCCGATCCGCGGGTACGGGTCCGGCTGCGCGGTCGCTGGCACAACGGGGTCGCCCATCTGCTGCCCGACGACGATCCGGTCGCGCGGCTGCGCGGCCTGCCCCGGGTGAACAGCGCGGGAGTGCGGGTGATGGGGGCGGGGCTGCTGACGGTGCGGGTCGATCTGACCGACTGACACGCGGCAGCGTGGCGTCGCTGCGTCAGGCGGGCTGCGGGGCGGGCGTCGCCGCCGGGGCGGCCACGGCCTTGCGGGTCTCGCGCAGGAACAGCAGGCCGGTGCCGGCCATCACCGTCGCCGTGAGGGCGTGGACGCTCAGCGCGGTGGCCACGGAGCCGTGGTGAGCCAGCACGGTGGCCATGTCGCCGTACGCGGCGAACGCCTCCACCAGCAGCGCCCAGCCGAGCGCCCGGCGGTGGCCCGTCAGCAGCAGGACGGCCAGGACCAGGGCCAGGACGACGTCGCGGATTCCCTTGATGACCAGGAAGCCGCCGCCGTCGCCGGACGGCCAGGCCGGCAGGCCGAAGGTCGGCGCCACCGCCTCCGGGGTCAGGATGAACTCCGTCCCGAACCAGAGGATGAAGAGGACGAAGGCGGCGGCCAGAACGGTGTTGATCTTCCTCAGCGACATTGTTTTTCTCCTTGCTTGTCAGGGACGGGACGCGGGCCGGCTCAGACGAGGGCGGTGACCAGCAGGGCGAAGGCGGCGATGATGACGGCGAGGCGGACGTAGTGCCAGCGGAGCCAGCGGTTGAGCTGCTGCTTCCAGTCGGCGGGCCGGTTCTCGGGGGTCCACGTCTTGTTGCGGTTGTTGATCGGGACCAGCAGCAGGATCGACATCACCACGCTGAGGACCAGCAGCGCACCGGCGGTGACGACGAGGCCGGTGCCGTCATGGCTCCGTGCGGCGACGGCCCAGACGCCGACCAGGACCAGCGAGCCGATGTACCAGACCGGCATCACCGCGCCGAGCATCCGGCCCCCGTGGGCATGGCCTTGCTGGCCGCTCTCCTCGGGGAGGGCGTTGAGGATCGGGTTCATGACGAAGGCGACGGCGAACTCCACCCCCACCATCACCCCGACGACCACGGTGGTGACGACCTCAAGCGTGCTGAGCATGATGACCCCCTGCTGGATCTAGCGTTGCTAGCTGTTGATGCAACGCTAGTACTACTGCCGCTCGATTGTCTAGCGGTGCTAGGATCGAATCATGTCGGTACAAGAACGCAAGCAGCGCGAACGGGCCGAGCGCGAGCGCCTCATCGTGGCGACAGCCCGCGAACTCGCCGAGCAGCAGGGCTGGGACGCGGTCACCACCCGCCGCCTCGCCGAGCGCATCGAATACAGCCAGCCCGTCCTCTACAGCCACTTCCGCGGCAAACGGGAGATCATCGGCGCCGTCGCCCTCCAGGGCGCCACCGAGATGGCCCTCGCGATGCGCGCCGCGACCGCCTCCGCCGACGGCCCGCGCGCCCGGGTCACCGCCCTCGCCCGCGCCTACCTGGACTTCGCCGAGCACAACCCGGCCGTCTACGACGCCCTGTTCCAGCTCGACGGCGGCCTCGCGTACGCGCAGGAGGACACCCCGGAGCAGCTCAAGGACGCCTTCGCCGCCCTGCTGGAGTGCCTCGGCGAGGTCGCCGGGGACGGCATCGCCCCGGGGCTGTTCACCGAGCTGTTCTGGGCATGCCTGCACGGCATCGCGACCCTCACCCGCACACGGAGGCTGCCGCCGGAATACACCGAACAGCGACTGGAACTGCTGGTGGACCGGCTCGCCGCGCTCTGAATCAGCCGGACCTCACCCGGGCCACACGATCGCCTGCACCTCGCTGTACGCGTGCAGCGCGTAGGAGCCGACGTCCCGTCCGACCCCGCTCCTCTTGAACCCCCCGAACGGCGCCTCCATGTTCCGCCCGACCGTGTTCACACCGACCCCGCCCGCCCGCAGCCGCCGGGCCACCCGGAAGGCGCGGGCCACGTCGGCGGACCAGACGTAGTCGATGAGGCCGTAGTCGGAGTCGTTGGCGAGGGCGATGCCCTCCTCCTCGTCGTCGAAGGGGACCACGGAGACGACCGGTCCGAAGATCTCCTCGCGGACGACGCGCATGGTGGGGGTGCAGTCCGCGAGGAGGGTGGGGGCGACGTAGAAGCCGTGCTCGTACGACGGCCGCTCCCCGCCCGCGACGACGGTCGCCCCTTCCTTCCGCCCCAGCTCCACATACGACTCGACCCGTTCCCGGTGCGCGGCGGAGATCACCGGCCCCACCACCGTGTCCGGCTCGCGCGGGTCCCCGACCTTCAGCCGCCCCGCGTATCCGGCCAGCCCGTCCACCAGGCGGTCGTACACCCCCCGTTGGGCCAGCACACGCGTCGGTGCCGTGCAGATCTGTCCGCTGTAGAAGGAGAAGGTCGTGCCGATGCCGGCCACCGCCGAGGCGAGGTCCGCGTCGTCGAAGACGACCGCCGCGCCCTTGCCGCCCAGCTCCATCAGCTGCCGCTTCATGCCGCGCCCGCACACCTCGGCGATGCGCTGTCCGACCGCCGTGGAGCCGGTGAAGCTGACCATGTCGACGTCCGGGGAGTCCACCGCCGCCTCACCGACCCCGGCCGAGCGGCCGGAGACGACGTTCAGCACGCCCCTCGGCACCCCGGCCGCCTCCAGCGCCTCCGCCATCCGGTACACCGACAGCGGGTCCTGCGGGGCCGGCTTCACGACCACCGTGTTGCCCATCGCCAGGGCGGGGGCGATCTTGCCGGCCGGGTTGGCCCACGGGTTGTTGTACGAGGTGATGCAGGTGACGACCCCGACGGGCTGGCGGACGGCCAGCGCGCCCATCACCCCGGCCCTCCCCATCGGACCGGCCTCGTTGATCTGCGGCGGGATCGCCCACTCGGCGCTCTCCACGCGCGCGTACCGCCGGAAGCGGGCGACCCCGACACCGACCTGCATCGCCCGCGCGGTGCCGGTGGTGGCACCGGTCTCCGCCTGGGCGAGTTCGGCGTACGGCGCGAAACGCTCGGCGATGACCCCGGCCGCCCGGCCCAGGATCGCCGACCGCTCCTCGGGAGACGTGCGCGACCACGGCCCGAGGGCCTCGCGGGCCGCGGCACACGCCGCCCGCACCTGGTCCCGCGAGGCCTCCGGCGCCCACCCGACGGTCTCCTCGGTCGCCGGGTCGACGACCGCGTAGTGGCCGCCCTCGGGCTCGGTCCACTCACCCCCGATGAACAGCCGCTCACTGACCGCCCGCCCACCGCCCGGTCCCGCCGGGTGCCCGCCGCCCGAGCTCACCGGGTGCTCACCGTCCGGGTGTCCCGTCCCGAGCGCAGCACCTTCCCGGGGACCGCCCCGCTCACCACGTCGTCCCGGATCGCCTCGATGCCGTTGACCCACACGGCCCGTATCCCGATGGCCTTGGAGTCCAGCCGCGGACTGTCGCCCGGCAGGTCGTGCACCAGGGTGGCCGTGCCCGCGTCGATCCGTTCCGGGTCGAAGAGCACGAGGTCGGCATGCCAGCCCTCCTGTATCCGTCCGCGTTCGCGCAGCCCGAAGAGGCGGGCCGGATCGTCGGTCAGCATCTTCACCGCCTGCTCCAGCGTCGCGAGCTTCCGCCCCCGCAGACAGTCCCCGATGAACCGGGTCGTGTACGGCGCCCCGCACATCCGGTCCAGATGCGCCCCCGCGTCCGAGCCGCCCAGCAGCACGTCCTCGTGCTGCCAGGTCTCGGCGCGCAGCGCCCAGGAGGCGGGGTCGTTGTCGGTGGGCATGGGCCACAGGACGGTACGGAGGCCGTCGGCGGCGCAGATCTCGACGAGGCAGTGGAAGGGGTCCTGTCCTCGCTCCGCCGCGATGTCCCGTACGACCCGCCCGCTCAGCCCGCGGTTGGCCTCGCTGTACGTGTCGCCGATGACGTACCGACCGAAGTCGGCGAGCCGCCGGAAGACGCCGGCCTCCTTGGACCGGGCACGCTCCAGCATCCCCGCCCGTACCTCCGGGTCGCGGAGCCTGTCGATCCGCTCGGGGACGGGCAGGCCGAGGACCGGTCCCCAGCCGGGGATGAGGTTGAGCGCGCAGAAGGTGCCCAGGGACATGTTCATCGGGGTGAGGATCGGCATGGTGAGGGCGACGATCCGGCCGCCCGCCTTGCGCGCCCGCTCGCTCGCGAACAGCTGGCGCGGCACGCGCTCGGGGACGGTGGCGTCGACGGTGAGCACGTTCCAGTTGAGGGGCCGCCCGGCCGCCGCGCTCATCTCCACGAACAGGTCGATCTCGGCGTCGCTGAACTGGTCGAGGCACCCGGCGACGATGGCCTCGATCTGTGTGCCCTCGTGTTCGCCGACCGCCTGGGAGAGCGCGACGAGTTCGGCGGGGCGGGCGTGCCGGGAGGCGACCGGCTTGCCGTCGCCGTCGGAGTGGGTGGTCGACTGGGTGGTGGACAGTCCCCAGGCACCGGCGTCCATGGCCTCGTGCAGGAGCCGGAGCATGGCGTCGAGTTGCTCGTCGCTCGGCTGCCCGCCGACGGCGTCCGGCCCCATGACGTACCTGCGCAGGGCGCAATGCCCCACCATGAAACCGGCGTTGACCGCGATCCGCCCCTCCAGGGCGTCCAGGTACTCCCCGAACGACTCCCAGCTCCAGGGTGCCCCCTCCTCCAGGGAGACCAGGGACATGCCCTCGACCTTGGACATCATCCGGCGGGTGTAGTCGGCGTCCCCCGGCCGCAGCGGGGCGAGGGTGAAGCCGCAGTTCCCGGCCGCGACGGTGGTCACGCCGTGGTTGAGGGAGGGGGTGGCGTACGGGTCCCAGAACAGCTGGGCGTCGTAATGGGTGTGGGGGTCGACGAAGCCGGGGGCGAGAACGAGGCCGGTGGCGTCCTCGGTGGTGGCGGCTTCGGCGGTGATCCCTGCACCGATCGCGACGACCCGGCCGTCGCGGAGGCCGACGTCGGCGATGCGGGCGGGCGCACCGGTACCGTCCACGACGGTCGCGCCCTTGATGAGGTGGTCGAGCATGCTGCCTGAACCCCCTTACGCGCTCTGCCGGAACCTCGTCGTCCGGTGCACCGGGTCCGTGTCGATCTTCGGGATCACGTGCTCCCCGATCAGCCGGATCGTCTGCAGCGTCTCCTCCTTCGGCACCCCCACCGGCAACCCGAAGCTCAGCTGGTCCGCGCCCGCCTGCTCCCACCGCTTGCACTGGGTGAGCACCTCGGCCGGGTCCCCGCAGATCAGCAGCTCCTCCTCGATCAGCAGCTCCACGAACTCCGGCGTGTACTCCGGCAGGGTCTCCGGCCACACCGGGAACCCCTCGGGCCGCGGGAAGGTGTCGTGGTAGCGGAAGACGAGCGAGGGCAGGTAGTGCAGCCCGCCGTTGACCGCGATCTCGATCGCCTCGGCGTGCGTGGGCGCGCAGATGGCCGTGGTCGTCACCATCACGTTGTCGTTGACGAAGTCGCCGACCGGTTCGGCGTTCACGACGGAGTTCTTGTACTGCTCCAGCACCCACTCCATGTCGGACACCTTCTGGATGCTGAACCCCAGCACCCCGAGCCCCTTCTTCGCGGCCATCGCGTACGACGGCGGCGACCCGGCCGCGTACCACATCGCCGGGTGCGACTTGCCGTACGGCTTGGGCAGGACCTTGCGCGGCGGCAGCTGCCAGTGCTTGCCCTGGAAGCCGACGTACTCGTCCTGGAGCCACATCTTGGGGAACTCGGCGATGGTCTCTTCCCAGATCTCCTTGGTGTAGTTCATGTCGGTGATGCCGGGCAGGAAGCCGAGGATCTCGTGCGAGCCGGCGCCGCGGCCGGACCCGAACTCGAAGCGCCCCTCGGAGAGATGGTCGAGCATGGCGACCTTCTCGGCGACCTTCACGGGGTGGTTGACCTGGGCGAGCGGGTTGAAGATCCCGGACCCGAGGTGGATGCGTTCCGTGGCGTGCGCCAGGTACCCGAGGAAGACGTCGTTGGCCGACAGATGCGAGTACTCCTCCAGGAAGTGGTGCTCGGAGGCCCAGGCGTACTTGAAGCCCGACGTGTCCGCCTGGATGACGTACTCGGTCTCCTCCATCAGCGCCTTGTGCTCCGCGAGCGGATCGGTCTCGGCGCGTTTGCCCACGTATCCCTGTACAAAGAGCCCGAATTCCAAGGCGGTTCACCGTCCCCAGTCCAGGTGAGTCCTACTAGTCCTGTGAGTCCTAAGACTTTCTGACGTCCCGTCAGAAAGGTCAATAGCTGACGGCACGTCAGATGACGCTGACCCCCGCCAGCCACCCGCCGTCGATCACGAACGGCTGTCCCGTGATGTACGAGGAGTCGTCCGACGTCAGGAACAGCGCCAGCCGCGCCACCTCCTCCGGCCGTCCGATCCGGCCGAGCGGCACGAGCTTGCGGTACAGCTCGTCGAGGGCCCGGCTCATCCCCTCCGCGTCGGCGTCCGGGTCCAGCTGGGCCGGGTTGGCCATCGCGGTGTCGACGGCGCCGGGGCACAGGGCGTTGACGCGGATGCGGCGGTCCGCGAGTTCCAGGGCTGCGACCCGGGTGAGACCGAGGACGGCGTGCTTGCTGGCCGTGTAGCTGCCGACGGCCGCCATGCCGGTCAGGCCGGTGTAAGAGGCGGTGTTGACGATGGTGCCGCCGTCCTCCATCACCGGCGCGACGGTCTTGATGCCGAGGAAGCAGCCGACCTGGTTGACCCGGACGACCTGCATGAACTCGTCGAGGGGCGTGTCCACGAGGGAGTTGAAGCGCAGGATGCCGGCGTTGTTGACGAGGCCGTCCACGCGCCCGAAGGCGTTCTTGACGACGCTCACCGCGGACCGCCACTGCTCCTCGTCGCCGACGTCGAGATGGACGTACCGCGCCCCGATGTCCCGCGCGAGCGCCTCCCCCGGCTCGTCGAGCACATCGGCGACCACGACCTCGGCCCCCTCCGCCCTGAAGAGCCGGGCCTCCTGCTCTCCCTGTCCGCGCGCCGCGCCGGTGACGATGACGACGCGTCCGTCCAGCTTGCCCATCCGGCATCTCCTCAGAGGTGGGGCGCCACTTCGGCGCCGAAGGCCGCTATCTGGTCGGTGAGTTCGGTGCGGGCGCGGCTGCGGAACCGCACCTGGATCTGGTGGACGCCCATCGCCCGGTAGGCGCGCAGGGACTCGGCGAGTTCCTCGGCGGTGCCGGTGAGGGTGCGGCGGCCGACGTCCCAGCCGGGCCTGCCGATGTACAGGGGTTCGGCGATGGCGCCGACGGTCAGCGGCTCCCCGATGCCGGCCTCCTCGCGCAGCCGGGTCAGCTCGGCGATCTGCGCGGGCAGCCGGTCCCTGGGGTCGCCCTGCGGCAGCCAGCCGTCGCCCTTGAGCGCGGCCCGCCGGACGGCGGCGGGCGAGGAGCCGCCGACCCAGACCGGGACGTGCGGCTGGGCGGGGCGGGGCCGCTGGCCCAGGCCCTGGAAGTCGTAGAACTTGCCGTGGTGCTCGGGGAACTCCTCGGGCCCCAGCGCGGCCCGCAGCGCGTCGACGCACTCGTCGAGCAGGGCCCCGCGCTGCCGGAAGTCCAGCCCCAGCGCCGCGAACTCCTCCGCCACGTGCCCGGCCCCGACCCCGAGGATCAGGCGACCGTTCGACAGGTGGTCGAGGGTGGCGTACTGCTTGGCGGTGAGCAGCGGGTGCCGCAGTCCGACGACGGCGACATGGCTGAGCAGCCGGATGTCCTCGGTCGCGGCGGCCAGATAGGCGAGGGTGGCGACGGGGTCGTACCAGACCGTGCTCATCGCGGGGGCGAGGCGGCGCGGGATGGCGACGTGGTCGCAGCTCGCGACGTAGCCGAACCCGGCGCTCTCGGCGGCGCGGGCCACGGCGACGAGGTCGTCCGGGCCCGCGGCGGCCTCCCAGGGCTCGGTGTAGAGCGTGCTCTGGGACTGGACGGGGAGCTGGATGCCGTACTCGATCACCGGGGACCGCCCCACAGCCCGTCCGGCGTGAGCCCGAGCAGTTCGATGGCGTTGCCGCGGACGATGCGGTCGACGACGTCGGGGGCGAGGTGCCCCATCTGCGCCTCACCGACCTCGCGGGACTTCGGCCAGGTGGAGTCGGAGTGCGGGTAGTCGGTCTCGTACAGGACGTTGCCGACGCCGATGGCGTCCAGGTTCCGCAGCCCGAAGGCGTCGTCGAAGAAGCAGCCGTAGACGTGCTCGGCGAAGAGCTCGGACGGCGGGCGGTGGACCTTGTCGGCGACCCCGCCCCAGCCGCGGTTCTCCTCCCACACCACGTCGGCGCGTTCGAGGATGTACGGGATCCAGCCGATCTGCCCTTCCGCGTACATCACCTTCAGGTCCGGGAAGCGCTCGAACTTGCCGCTCATCAGCCAGTCCACCATGGAGAAGCAGCAGTTGGCGAAGGTGATGGTGGAGCCGACGGCGGGCGGGGCGTCGGCGGAGGTGGACGGCATACGGCTGGAGGAGCCGATGTGCATGGCGATGACGGTGCCGGTCTCGTCGCAGGCGGCGAGGAAGGGGTCCCAGGCGTCGGTGTGGACGGACGGCAGGCCGAGGTGCGGGGGTATTTCGGAGAAGGCGACGGCCCGGACGCCCTTCGCCGCCATGCGGCGGACCTCGGCGGCGGCGAGCTCGGCGTCCCAGAGCGGGATGAGGGTGAGGGGGATCAGCCGGCCGCGGGCGGCGGGGCCGCACCACTCCTCCACCATCCAGTCGTTGTAGGCCTGGACGCAGAGCAGCCCGAGCTCGCGGTCCGACGCCTCGGTGAAGGTCTGGCCGCAGAAGCGCGGGAAGGTGGGGAAGCAGAGGGCGGACTGGACGTGGTTGACGTCCATGTCGGCGAGGCGGGCGGGGACGTCGTACGACCCCTGCCGCATCTGCTCGTAGGTGATGATCTCCAGCTTGATCTCGTCCCTGCTGCAGCCGACGGCGGTGTCGAGGCGGGTGAGGGGGCGATGGAGGTCCTCGTAGACCCACCAGTCGCCGATCGGGCCGTCCGTCTGCCCCGGGGTGCCCATGACGGGCTTGAACCGGCCGCCCAGGAAGGTCATTTCCTTCAGCGGGGCGCGGACTACGCGCGGACCGACGTCCAGATACTTCTTCGGAAGCCGGTTCTGCCAGACGTCGGCGGGCTCAACGGTGTGGTCGTCGACGGAGATGATCAACGGGAAGGTGTTTCCGGTGGCGGTCTCCATGGGGGCCACCGTAGCGCCGATCTGACGACCCGTCAGCTACGGCGACGGCGCCTGCTCGTGGTGGTTTCTGCGCGGAAAACGCCCCGGACCGCACCCGCACGTGTGCGGAGGGGGCGTGGGGGGCTTGTGATTTACCGCGCGCCTACCTGTGATCACTCTCTCCAGAGCTGACGCATCTGCCATGAACAAGGCAAACTGGCGGGGTTGCCCACTGTGTCTGGCGGGGTTGCTCACTGTGTCTGACCGGGTCTGTGTCTAAGGGGACGGCGATGGAAGGTGTACCGCGGGTGCCTGAGCAGCGGCGTCCCGGCTCCTCGACGGAGTCCGTGCCGCCGCTGCGCTTCAGCGTGCTCGGACCGGTGCGCGCCTGGCGCGGCCAGGAGCCGTTGGCCATGGGCTCCCCCCAGCAACGGGCCCTGCTCGCGGCCCTGCTGCTGCGCGAGGGCCGGACGGCCACCGCGGCCGAACTGATCGACGCCCTCTGGGGCGAGGAACCCCCGTCGCAGGCCCTCGCGGCCGTCCGGACGTATGCGTCCCGGCTGCGGAAGGTCCTCGACCCCGGCGTCCTGGTGAGCGACGCGGGCGGTTACGCGATCCGCTCCCTCGGCGAGGGCGCGCTGGATGTGACGGTGGCCCAGGAGTGGGCGGCCGAGGCGGAGAAGGCCCGCGGCGCAGGGGACCTGTGTCACGCGCGCGAGGTGCTCGGCCGCGCGCTGGCGCTGTGGGACGGCGAGGTGCTGGCGGGGGTGCCGGGACCGTACGCCTCCTCGCAGCGGGTCCGGCTGGAGGAGTGGCGGCTGCAACTGCTCGAATCCCGCCTCGACATGGACCTGGAGCAGGGCTGCCACGCGGAGGCGGTCTCGGAGCTGACCGCCCTGACGGCCGCGCACCCCCTGCGGGAGCGCCTGCGCGAGCTGCTGATGCTGGCGCTGTACCGCTCGGGGCGCCAGGCGGAGGCCCTCGCCGTGTACGCGGACACGCGGCGCCTGCTGGCGGACGAGCTGGGCGTCGACCCGCGGCCGGGGCTGAAGGAGCTCCAGCAGCGCATCCTCCAGGCGGACCCGGGCCTGGCGGAACCGTCGTCGCCGCGTACGGAGCCCTCGGCGGCCCCGGTCCGCCCGGCCCAACTTCCGGCGACCGTACCGGACTTCACCGGCCGGGCGTCCTTCGTCGCCGAGCTGGGCGAGGTGCTGGCGTCCTCGGAGGGCCGCGTGATGGCGGTGTCGGCGCTGGCGGGCATCGGCGGCGTGGGCAAGACGACCCTCGCCGTCCACGTCGCCCACCAGGCCCGTTCGGCCTTCCCCGACGGCCAGTTGTACGTCGACCTCCAGGGCGCGGGGCAGCGGGCGGCGGAACCGGAGACGGTCCTGGGCTCGTTCCTGCGGGCGCTGGGCACGGCGGACTCGGCGATCCCGGACTCGCTGGAGGAGCGGGCGGCGCTCTACCGCTCGGTGCTGGACGGCAGACGGGTGCTGGTCCTGCTGGACAACGCGCGGGACGCGGCGCAGGTCCGCCCCCTGCTGCCCGGCACGGAGGGCTGCGCGGCGCTGGTGACGTCCCGGGTGCGGATGGTCGACCTGGCCGGCGCCCACCTGGTGGACCTGGACGTGATGTCCCCCGACGAGGCGCTGCACCTGTTCACGAAGATCGTCGGCGAGGAGCGGGTGGCCTCGGAACGGGACGCCGCGCTGGACGTGGTGGCGGCGTGCGGCTTCCTGCCGCTGGCGATCCGCATCGCGGCGTCCCGGCTGGCGGCCCGCCGCACCTGGACGGTGTCGGTCCTGGCGGCGAAGCTCGCGGACGAACGCCGACGCCTGGACGAGCTCCAGGCGGGCGACCTGGCGGTGAAGGCGACGTTCGAGCTGGGCTACGGCCAGCTGGAGCCGGCCCAGGCCCGCGCGTTCCGGCTGCTGGGACTGGCGGACGGCCCGGACATCTCGCTGGCCGCCGCGGCGGCGATGCTGGACCTGGACGTCGAGGCCACCGAGGACGTCCTCGAGTCCCTGGTGGACACCTCACTGCTGGAGTCCGCGGCTCCCGGCCGCTACCGGTTTCACGACTTGGTGCGGCTCTACGCGCGTGCGTGCGCGGAACGGGACGAGTGGCCGCCGGAGGAGCGGGGGGCGGCGCTGTCGCGGTTGCTGGACTTCTATCTGGCGACGGTCGGCGGGGTGTACCTGATCGAGCGGCCGGGAGACCGGCTGGTGGAGCACCTGGAGCCCGCCGGATACCCGGGGCTGGTCTTCTCGGACCGGCACGCGGCCCAGGACTGGCTGTACGCGGAGGCGATCTCACTGCTGGCGTGCGTACGGCAGTCCGCCCAGGCCGGTTCGCTGCGGCGGGCCGTCGACGTGCTGTGGGCCGCCGTCGACCTGGCGGAGTCCGGCACCAACTCCAAGGAGTACGAGGCCGTCGCGGCGCTGCTGCGCGAGGTGGCCCAGAAAGCCGGTGACACCCGCACGGAGGCGCGGTCCTCGGTGGCGCTCGCCTTCGTGCACCAGCACTCCGACAGCAGGTTCGACACCGCCTCCCAGGAGGCGGAGCGCGCCTCCGAACTGGCCCGCGAGGCCGGCGACCCCCTCACGGGGTGCTGGGCCGCCAACATCGGCGGGGTGATCGCGCTCTACCAGAACCGGAACGAAGAGGGCATGGCGTACTTCACCCATGCCATCGAGAGCTTCCGGGCCCTGGGCGACCGCCCCGGCGAGGCGAGCGCCCTGTGCAACCTGTCCCGCATCCATCTGGCCACCGGGCGGACGGAGAGCGCGGTCGAGCTGGCACAGCAGGGCACGGCCATGTACGACGACATGGACCACGCCTTCAAGGGAGCCAACGGCCGCTACGCCCTGGGCCTCGCCCTCACCCAGAGCGGCAGGCTGGCGGAGGCGACCGAGTGCCTTCAGCAGGCCCTGCGGATCTTCCGCGACAGCCGCCAGCGCCTCTGGGAGGGCATGACCCTGTTCCGTCTCGCCGAGCTGGACCTCGCGGCCCGGCGTCCCGCTCAGGCGGCGGCACACGCCGAGACGGCGCTCAGCCTGCTGCGCGGCATCGGCGGCGAGTGGCGGCACGGCAACGTCCTGACGGTGCTCGGCCGGGCCCTCGCCGGGATCGGTCAGCTCGGCCGGGCCCAGGTGTGCTGGCGTGAAGCCCTGGAGATCTTCGAGACGTTGGGCTCGGCGGAGGCGGGCGAGGTGCGAAGCCTGCTGCAACCGCAGGCGGTTGCCTGAGCCGGATGCCGCTGACCGGCACAAACACGCGTTCATCATTCGTTTATCGCCACCCGGCACTCTCAACTGTGTCGAGCCGTCGCGTCGGGGGGCAGACGGAGCGACGACGGGCCGGACCTCTAGGGTGAACCGGCCCAGCTGATCCGCCCGGCAACCCGCGGGGGAGTTGCCGGGCGGATCCAGTTCATCCATCGCACCACACTGTCAGGGGAGCCAGGACATGAGCGACGAGACCACCACGGACAACGTGCACGCCACGGGCGAGCCGACCGGCGACGCGACGACCGACAACGTCCACGCCACCACCGAGCCCGTCACCATCAAGAACGTGCACGCCACCAGCGACCCGCTCAAGCTGAGCGCGGACACGGGCGAGGCCACCACGGACAACGTCCACGCCACGGACAACCCGGCCTGACCCACAGGAACCTTTTCCCGCACGGGGATCGGCCGCGGCGGCGCGGAGGGGGAGCCGCCGCGGCCGAGGTGTGTCGGGGCTGGTTGCCCGCCGTGCGCCGCGTCCACAGCCCCGCCGTTGTCCACACCCCCCACCACCTGATCACCCAGGTCCGATCGGCCCCAGGCGAGTGGTGACTTTGTCTCAGGCACGGCCCGCAAAAGCGCAGGTCGGCGGAGTCCGCGGCGTAACAGAGTCACCACTCGCCGGTCTGCGCCTGGCGGCGGAGGGTGGGTTTCGTCAGCTTGCCGGCTGCGTTTCGGGGGAGTTGTGGCAGGAACTCCACCGAGCGCGGCACCTTGTAGTTGGCCATCTCTCGGCGGGACCAGGCGATCAGGGCTTCCGCCGTCAGCGCCGCGCCCTTTCGGCGCACCACGTACGCCTTGCCGACCTCTCCCAGGCGCGCGTCCGGTACGCCGATCACCGCCACGTCGGCCACGTCCGGGTGCAGGGCCAGCAGTTGCTCTATCTCCGCCGGGTACGCGTTGAAGCCGCCGACGATGAACATGTCCTTCAGGCGGTCGGTGATGCGGAGGTTGCCGTCGGGGTCCAGGACGCCCACGTCGCCCGTGCGCAGCCAGCCGTCCGGCGTCAGCGTCTCCGCGGTCGACGCCTCGTCCTCGAAGTAGCCCCGCATGACGTTGAAGCCGCGGACCAGGACCTCGCCGGGTTCGCCGGGCGGGGCCGCCACGCGGACCTCGGTGCCCGGGATCGCCCGGCCGGACGTCGAGGCGATCACCGGGAGCGGGTCGCCGCGGCGGCACATCGTGACGATGCCGCTCGCCTCCGAGAGGCCGTACGCGGTCAGGACCGTGCCCACGCCCAGCTCGTCCCGCAGGCGCTCCACCAGCGTCAGGGGGATCACCGCCGCGCCCGTCACCACCAGCCGCAGGGCCGAGAGGTCGTACGACGCCCTGGCCGGGTGGTCCAGGAGCGACTGCAACAGGGTCGGCGGGCCCGGGAGGACCGACACCGCCTCCGACGCCACGTTCGCCAGCACCGTGTCCACGTTGAACACCGGCTGCGGGATCATCGTCGCGCCCCGCATCAGGCAGGCGAGCACGCCGGCCTTGTAGCCGAAGGTGTGGAAGAAGGGGTTCACGATCAGATAGCGGTCGCCCGGCCGCAGCCCCGCCAGGTCGCTCCAGATCTCGTACGCCCGGAGCGTCTGCGCGTGGGTGATCACCGCGCCCTTGGGGCGGCCCGTCGTGCCGGACGTGAAGACGATGTCCGACGGGTGGGCACCCCCGACCGCGCCCGCCCGCTCGCGCACCTCCGCCGACCCCACCCCCTCCCCGCTCGCCAGGAAGTCCTTCCAGGTGCGGTACTCGGCGGGGGCGTCGTCCGAGAGGACGACCACCTGTTGCAGGGCCGGCAGGCCCGGGCGGCCCTCCCCCACCGCCCGTCGCAGCGACGCCACGTACGACGTCCCCAGGAACGTCCCCGTCACGAACAGCAGCCGCGCCCCGCTGCGGCGCAGCACGTCCGCCGCCTCCGTGCCCTTGTAGCGGGTGTTCAGGGGGACGAGGACCGCTCCCGCCGACACCGCGCCGAGCGCGGCCACGATCCAGTCGAGGGAGTTCGGGGCCCAGATCGCGACCCGGTCGCCGGGTTCGACGCCGTTCGCGAGACAGGCCGCCGCCGCGCGTTCCACGCGGGCGCCCAGTTCGGCGTACGTCACCCGGGTGCGGCCCTCCACCACCGCCTCGGCCTGCGGGTACCGCTCGACCGCGGACCGGACGAGTCCCGGAATACCGCCCCACTCCAGATCACCGCGCACAGCACGCCTCCCAACCCCGGAGCTGACTACCCGTCAGATTAGCTGTACCCTGACGGCCTGTCAGCAGCCCTTCAGCAGTGCGGAGGTGTGTGCGCATGGCCGGGATCAAGGACGCCACCGCGATCGTCGGGATAGGACAGACCCCCTTCGCCAAACAGCTCGCGGAGGACGAACGCGCCCTCGCCTGCCGTGCCGTGGTCGCCGCTCTCGACGACGCCGGGATCGATCCCGGCGAGGTCGACGCCCTCGCCTCCTTCACCATGGAGGAGACCGACGAGGTGGAGCTCGCGAAGGCCGTCGGGTTCGGGGATCTCACCTTCTTCAGCCGGGTCGGGTACGGGGGCGGCGGGTCCTGTGCCACCGTCGCGCACCTCGCCGCCGCCATCGCCGCCGGGCAGGCCACGGTCGGGGTCGCCTGGCGGTCCCGCAAGCGCGGCTCAGGGCCCCGCCCCTGGCGCAACACCGTCACCCAACTCCCCACGCCGGCCCAGTGGACCCGGCCCTACGGACTCCTGCGGCCCGTCGACGAGATCGCCATGCTGACGCGCCGGTACATGCACGAGTACGGCGCGACCCGCGACCACCTCTTCAACGTCGCCCTCGCCTGCCGGAACAGGGCCAACCAGAATCCGGCGGCCGTCATGTACGAACGGCCCCTGACCCGCGAGATGTACATGACCTCCCGCTGGATCAGCGAGCCGCTCTGCCTCTTCGACAACTGCCTGGAGACCGACGGAGCGTTGGCGTGTGTCGTCGTCAGCCGGGAGCGGGCCCGGGACTGCCGGCAGGCCCCCGTCTACGTCCACTCCGCCGCCCAGGGGCTGCCCGCCCAGCACCACGGCATGGTCAACTACTGGAACGACGACCCCCTGACCGGCCCGTCCTGGGCCACCGCCCGACACCTGTGGAAGCACGCCGACTTCACCCCCGAGGACGTCGACGTCGCCCAGATCTACGACGCGTTCACCGCCCTCGTCCCGCTCTCCCTGGAGGGGTACGGCTTCTGCGGGCGCGGGGAGGGCGGCGCCTTCACCGAGCAGGGGGCCCTGGAGATCGGCGGGCGGCTGCCGGTCAACACCGGGGGCGGCGGGCTCAGCGAGGCCTATGTCCACGGCTTCAACCTCATCAACGAAGGGGTGAAGCAGCTCAGAGGCAGCAGTACCGCCCAAGTCCCGGGCGCCGCCACCTGCCTGGTCACCGCCGGTGAGGGTGTCCCGACGTCCGCGCTCCTGCTGAGGAACTGAAGGAGACACACCATGCTCTCCCCCGTCATCGACCCCGAAGGCGCGCCCTTCTGGCAGTACGCCGCCGAGGGCGAACTCCGCGTCCAGGCGTGCGCCGGCTGCGGCGAGTTCCGCTTCCCGCCGCGCCCCTGCTGTCCGCACTGCCGGTCCTTCGACGCCGAGTGGCGGCCCGTCTCCGGGCGCGGCCGTGTCTGGTCGTACGTCGTCCCGCACCCGCCGCTGCTGCCGGACTACGCCGCGCTGGCCCCGTACAACGTGATCGTCGTCGAGCTGGAGGAGGCGCCGCGCGTCCGGCTGGTCGGGAATCTCGTCGCCGAGGCCGGGGCGGCGGTCAACTCGCTGCCCGCCGACCGGGTGCGCATCGGCGCCAGGGTGCGGTTCGTGTGCGACCCGGCGAGCGGGCTGCCGCAGTGGGTGCCGGAGCGGTCATGAGCCTTCGGGTCAGCGCCGACGACGACACCGGCGTCGCCGTCGTCACCCTCGACCGGCCCCACCGCCTGAACGCCATCGACCTCGGACTGCGCGACGAACTCCGCGCCGCCTGGCGGGCGTTGCGGTTCGACGACGCCGTGCGGGCGATCGTCCTCACCGGTGCCGGGGAGCGCGCCTTCTGCACCGGGCTCGACCGGGACGCCGAGGTCCCGCAGCCCGACTCGCCCTACATGGCGGACGATCCGCTCCTGCGGGTCGGCCCCAAGTCCAACGACCTGTGGAAGCCCGTCGTCGCCGCCGTGCGGGGCATGGCCTGCGGGGGCGCCTTCTATCTGCTCGGCGAGAGCGAGTTCGTGGTCGCCGACCCCGACGCCACCTTCTTCGACCCGCACACCACCTACGGCATGGTCAGCGCGTACGAGTCGGTGCTCATGGCGCAGCGGATGCCGTACGGGGAGGTCGCCCGGATGATGCTGATGGGGACGGCGGAGCGGATGTCCGCGCGGCGGGCGTACGAGATCGGGCTGGTCTCCGAACTCAGCGAGCCGGGTGGGGTGCTGGACGCGGCGGTCGCGCGCGCGGCCGTCATCGCCGAGCAGCCCTCGGCCGGTGTGCAGGGCACGGTGCGGGCTCTGTGGGCGGCCAGGGAGGCCGCTCTGGCCGCCGGGTTCGCGCAGGCACCGCATCTGATCGCGCTGGGCAACCTGCCGGACGACCGGCAGGCGGAGCTGTTCTCCGCCCGCCGGCCGGGGTTCAGGACGCGCTGACGGCCTGCGCCTCGCCCAGTTCGCAGGTGCCGTCGGTGACGGTCGTGCCGGCCGCGGTGACGAGGACGGAGTCGGAGGCGCCGGGGGCGACGCCGAAGAGGCCGCTGTGCTCGGTGGCCACCGTGGTGCCGGAGGCGTCCTTGAAGACGACCTCGATCATGTAGTCGTTCGTCGCGGTCGTGCTGCTGTTGGTGGCGCGGACGTCGGCGACCAGGCCCTGGTCCTCGACCCGGCACTCCTTGATCGTCACGTCCTGCGTCGACTGGCCCAGCGTGGTCTCCGGGACACCGCCGCCGCCCGGGAGGGAGTCGTCGTCATCGTCGTGGTGGCTGCCGCTGCCGCCCGTCGAACTGTGCGACGAGCTGTCCGAGTTGGAGCTGTGACCCGAGCATCCGGCACCGGACGAGTGCCGCGCGCCGGTCAGCGCGACCACCACTCCGACGAAGACGGCCACCGCGCGGACATGGCGAAGCTTCACCACTGTTCCCCCGTAGAAAAAGGCGACAAAAGCGCCTGCTTGATCGTGAACACGTCACGTTAGCAGTCGTCCCGTGGCGCCCCTCCCGCCCCGGGCGTAGCGTCGGGTGTGAGAGCGGTGAAGAAGGCGTGCACCCTCTCGCCGAATCGACGGCCGCCGTCCGGAACCCCTTCCGAGCGCTCGGTACGACGGCCGTCCCGGGCTGTGCCCCGTCAGGCCGTGCGGGCCGTCCCCGTGCCCTTCTCCGCGTCCAGCGCGTACACACAGCGGTCCTTGCTGCACGCGTACACGACGCCGTCCCTGACCACCGGGGCGCCGGTGATCTCGCCGCCGGTCGCCAGCTTCCAGCGCAAGCGGCCGTCGTCGGCCTTCAGGGTGTAGAGCAGGTGGTCGGTGGAGCCGAAGTGGATACGGCCCTCCGCCACCGCCGGGGCGCCCACGATGTCGCCGCCCGCCTGGAACCGCCACTTGGGCGTACCGGTCACCGCGTCCAGCGTGTAGAGGCCCTTGCCGCTGCCCACGTGGACGTGGCCCGCGGCCACCAGTACCGGCTCGATGGAGGAGCGCGCCTCGGTGGCGATGCGCCAGCGGTCGCGGCCGTCGGCGGCGTCGAGGGCGTACACCGTGCCGAGGTAGTCGGCCAGGTAGACCCCGCCGCCGGTGACCGCGGGGCCCGGCACGAAGGCGGGCGGGCACAGGAACACCGCCGGGGCCTCGAAGTGCCACTTCACATGGCCGCTCGCGACGTCCAGGGCGAGGACGCGGGTGCCGGCGGAGACGTACACATAGCCGTCCGGCGCCTGTGTGACCCGGACCGGCACCCCGCCGCAGGAGGCCGCGTCGCCGATCGGGTACGACCAGCGCTCGTCGCCGGTGCGGGCGTCCAGGGCGCGCAGCCGGGCGTCCTGCCAGACGTAGACGGTGCCCTCGTGGAGGGCCGGGCCCGCCTCGGGGGACTCGAAGTCGGTCTGGGCGCCGGTGATCTCCCACAGCTTCTGGCCGGTGGAGGCCTCCCAGCCCTGGACGCCGCCGCCCCGGGTGCCGGTGACGACGGTGCCGCGCTCGGCCTTGAGCGAGTACACCCAGGCGTCCGTCTGGAGCCGCCACAGATCGCCGCCCTCGCGGGCCTCCAGGGCGAACAGGGTGGGCCCGTCGGAGGCGTGGATACGGCCGTCCGCGACCGCCATCGACCAGGCGACGTCCCGTGTCTTGAAGCTGCGCCGCCCGGTCGCCACGTCCAGGGCGTGCACCTCGAAGGAGGTGACGTAGACGAGGTCACCGGCGACGGACGGGGTGCCCCACACGTCGTTCGACATGCGGAAACGCCAGGGGCGCCAGCCGGACGCCGTCTCGGGGGCGAGCGGGGGCGGTGCCGGTACGGCAGGGCCTACGGCACCGTCCGTGCCGTTGACCCCGGGGCGCGGCTTGGACCAGCTGGCCACCAGGCCGGCCTCCGGCGGCGGCGCCTTCACGGCGGCGGCGCGGGCGTCGGCGACGCGCGGGCCGGGCCCGATGGGCACCGGGGCGCCCGCCAGGCGCACCGGGCCGGTGTCGGGGGCGCCGACGGGGACGCGGGCCGGGACGACCGGGTCGTGCGAGGGCGGCGGGGGCACGGGGGCGACCCGGCCGCCGCCGCTGCGTCCGGCCTGGCCGGGCTTCACGGCCGGGCGGCCGTTGCGGCGGGCCTCGATCAGGCCGACCGCCCGCTCGGGCAGCCAGGCCGAGGCCGTGCCGCTGTCGTCGGAGCCGGAGCCGAAGAGGTGCGGGGCCAGCTGGGCCTGGAGGTCGGCGGGGTTGGGGCGGGCCGCGGCCTCCATCTGCATGCAGGACTCGATGAGCGGGCGCAGCTCGTCCGGGAGGCCTTCGAGGTCCGGGCCCTCGCGCAGCAGCATGAAGACCGTCTCGACCGGGTTGGCGCCGTGGAAGGGCGGGTGGCCGGTGGCGGCGAAGACCAGCATCGAGCCGAGCGAGAAGACGTCGCTCGCGCCGGTGACGGACCGGGAGTCCTTGGCCTGCTCGGGGGACATGTAGGCGGGGGTGCCGACGGCGACGTTCGTCATCGTCAAACGGGTGTTCGAGACGCCGGAGGCGATGCCGAAGTCGATCACCCGGGGGCCGTCCTCGACGACGAGGACGTTGGAAGGCTTGAGGTCACGGTGGACCAGGCCCGCGCCGTGGATCGACTGGAGGGCCTCGGCCACGCCCGCGGCCAGCCAGCGCACCGCCTGGGCCGGCATCGGCCCGCACTCGTTCACTATCTCCTCGAGCGAGGGCGCGGGGACGTAGGCGGTGGCCAGCCACGGCACGGCGGCGCGCGGATCGGCGTCGACCACGGCCGCGGTGTAGAAGCCGGAGACGGCCCGGGCCGCCTCGACCTCGCGCGTGAAGCGGACCCGGAACAGCTGGTCCTCGGCGAGCTCCGTCCGGACCGTCTTGATCGCCACGCGCCGGCCGGACGCCGAGCGCGCGAGATAGACCAGCCCCATGCCGCCGGCACCCAGCCGTCCCAGCACCTCGAACGGCCCGATCCGCCGCGGATCGTGCTGCGTCAGCTGATCCACCACTTGCCTGCCACCTCCCCGTACGGGCCACGTCACATCCTTATGTACGCGACCCCGTGCAGCGTCTCACCACCGCACCGCCATGGCGGCACGCACCCCGATTCTTCCTGGCCGACGGCCTGGTGGCGAACCCGGGTACCTATCGGGATGTCTCACGCCAAAACGCCCGCCCTCACGGTCCGGACTCCCGGGCCGGGCGCTCCAGCAGCGCGAAGGACGCCCCCTGATTGTCGGTGACGACGGCCGCTCTGCCGTAGGACGTCTCGAAGGGTGGCGCCTGGACCCGCCCGCCGAGCCGGCTCACCGCCCCGAGGGCCGCGTCGCAGTCCGCGACCCCGAAGTGGACGAGGAAGTGCGGCGGCATCTCGGCCGGGAAGACGTCGGAGACCGGGGCGCGGCCGAAGTCGGGGTCGGCGTCCGGGCCGAACAGGGCGTCGTGGAAGAGCCCGCCGTAGAAGGTGTTGGCGGCCTCGGTGTCGCGGGCGTACAGCTCGGCCCAGACGAAGGTGCCGGGCTCGTGCCGGGCGCCGAAGCCGGGGTGGGTGTCCGGCTCCCACAGGCCGAAGACGGCGCCGTCCGGGTCGGTGACCAGGGCGCCGGTGCCGAGGTCGGCGACCGGCATGGGCGCGGTGACCACCTGCCCGCCGGCCGCCCAGATCCGGTCGGCCAGGCCCTCGATGTCGGGGGTGGCGAAGTACACCGTCCACACGGTGGGCATCCGCCCGTCCGTCTTGCGGGTGAGCGCGGCGGCCGGACGGCCCTCGTGCAGCGCCCATACGGCGCCGTGGCGCCGCTCCTCGAAGGTCCACCCGAAGAGCTCGCCGTAGAACCGCTTGCCCGCCTCGACGTCGGGGAGCTGCGCGTCCACCCAGCACGGGACGCCCTCGCCGTACCCGCCTGCGGATCTGTCTGCGGATGCCCTGTTTTCGGCCATACCGCCAAGTTAACGGCGACCCACGCACCCCGCAGGACCAGGCACACCCGCCTCCCGAAGCTCGTGCACCCCATTTGCAGTCGGCCGAATCGCGCTCCGATCACCCCTCGGTAAGCTGACGGCATGACAGGACAAGTGCGTACCGTCGACGGCCGCGTGGCCGGCCGGCGTGGGCAGGCGACCCGGCAGAAGCTGCTCGACTGCCTCAGCGAGATGCTCAGCTCCTCCCCTTACCGGGACGTCAAAGTCATCGATGTCGCCCGGAAGGCGGGCACTTCGCCCGCCACCTTCTATCAGTACTTCCCGGACGTCGAGGGCGCCGTCCTGGAGATCGCCGAGCAAATGGCCACCGAGGGCGGGCAGTTGACCGCTCTGCTGGAGGGCCGTTCATGGGTCGGCAAGGCGGGCTGGACGACCGCGCAGGAACTCGTCGACGGTTTCCTGGAGTTCTGGCGCAAGAACGACGCGATCCTCAGGGTCGTCGACCTCGGGGCCGCCGAGGGCGACAAGCGGTTCTACAAGCTCCGTATGAAGATCCTGAACTCCGTCAACAACTCCCTGGCCGATTCGGTGGCCGAGTTGCAGTCCAAGGGCAAGGTCGACAAGGACGTGAACCCGGCGGCGGTCGCCGGTTCGCTGGTCGCGATGCTCGCGGCCGTCGCCTCGCACCAGAAGGGCTTCCAGACCTGGGGCGTCAAGCAGGCCGAACTCAAGCCGAACCTGGCGCTGTTGGTGCACCTGGGCGTGACCGGCAAGAAGCCGACGAAGTAACCGTCCCTCCGTCACCGGACCCCAAGTCCTGTCTGGCAGGCGGCTGTCCACTTCCGTGGGCGGCCGCCTGCCGCGCTGTGACGGCCGCGGCAGACCGCGCCATGACCCGGCGCAGCAGACCGCGCCATGACCCGGCGCAGCAGACCTCGCCATGACCCGGCGCAGCAGACCTCGCCATGACCGCCGCGGCAGACCGCGCTACGACCGCCGCTGCAGCCGGAACACCCGGATCTCCCGCTCCACCCGCGCCTGGTACGTCGCGTACGGCGGCCAGAAGACCAGCAGCCGCTTCCACACGGCCGCACGCTCCTCCCCCTCCAGCAGCCGGGCGGTCACCGCGATGTCGGCGCCCTTCCAGCTGATCTCGGCGTCGGGGTGGGCCAGCAGGTTGGCGGTCCAGGCGGGGTGGCCGGGCCGGCCGAAGTTGGAGCCGATGAGAATCCAGCTGCCGTCCTCCTCGGGCATGCAGGCGAGGGGCGAACGGCGGGCCTGGCCGCTGCGGGCGCCCGTCGAGGTGAGGATGACGCCCGGCAGCATCTGGGCGCTGAGGATGACCCGGCCCCGGGTGAGCCGGTGGACGGCCCGGTCGAGGGCGGGGATGACATGCGGGGCGACCTTGGCGAAGCCCCGCGTGGACGAAATGCGCTGCACCGTCTTCTCGCCGATCACACCGGCACCTCCGTCGCCGTGAACAGGGCCGCCGCGTCGGCCGCGTGCGCCCGCAGCCGGTGCACCGGCCCGAACAGCAGCTCGTCACCGGCGGCCCGCTTGAAGTACAGGTGGACGTCGTGCTCCCAGGTGAAGCCGATGCCGCCGTGCAGCTGGATCGCCTCACCGGCGGCGGCGCGCAGCGCCTCCAGTCCCTGGGCGAGGGCGAGGCCCCCGACGCGTTCCCCGCGGGCGGTGGCCCAGGCCGCGTAGTACGCGGCCGACCGGGCCGCCTGCACCTGGACGTACACGTCGGCCAGCCGGTGCTTGACCGCCTGGAAGGAGCCGACGGCCCGCCCGAACTGCTCGCGCTGCTGCACGTACTGGACAGTCCGCTCCAGCACCCGGCCGGCGGCCCCGACGGCCTCGCAGGCGAGGACGGCGGCGGCGCCGTCACCGGCCCGGGCGAGGGCGCCGGGCACGTCCGCGCCCCCCTCGTCGCCCAGCACCTCGGCCGCCACCTGGCGCAGTTGGACGCCGCCGAGCGGCCGGGTCGCGTCGAGGGCGGTCCGCCGGGTGCGGACGAGTCCGGCGGCGTCGCCGGGGACGAGGAAGAGAAGGATGCGGGAGCGGGCGTATCCGCCGGTGTGCGCGGCGACCAGCAGCAGGTCCGCGCTGTGCCCGTCCGGCACCGGCCCGACCTCCCCGTACAGCGTCCACCCCGACTCCGCCCGCCGCGCCTGCACGCCCCCGGCGCGCCCGCCTCCGGCCCAGTCCCCGCGGTGGTCGCCGGTCAGGGCGAGGCCCGCGGCGGGGGCCGCGAGGGCGGCGGTCAGGGCGCCGGACGCGATGCGGGGCAGCAGGTCCGCACGCTGGGCCCCGGTGCCGAGGGCCAGGATCAGCGGGGCGGCGAGGACGGCGGTGGCGAGCAGGGGCGAGGGCGCCAGGGCCCGTCCCGTCTCCTCCGCCGCGAGGGCGAGCTCGGTGACGGAGCAGCCGACCCCGCCGTACGCCTCGGGCAGGGCGAGTCCGGGCAGGCCGAGCTGGTCGGAGAGGGCCGCCCACAGGGCCGGGTCGTGCCCGGCGGGGCTGTCGACGGCGGCCCGCAGCTCCTCCGGCCCGCACCGCTTCTGGAGCAGTTCGCGCAGGGTACGGCGGATCTCGTCCTGCTCGGCGGTGAAGCCGGCGTCCATGGCGACCCCTTCCCTCCGGATCTGACGGTCCGTCATATTAGGAGCGGCGGGTCGATAAGCACAGAGCGAGGGAGAGGTCATTCATGGCTGCCGCATTCAGGACGGCCGGCACCCGGAAGGTCGCCGTGGTCGGCGTCGCCCTCTCCGACTGCGGCCGGGTGGACGACGCGACTCCGTACCGCCTGCACGCCCAGGCGGCCCGGCGCGCGCTGGCGGACTCGGGGCTCGACCGGTCCGTGGTGGACGGCTTCGCGTCGGCGGGCACGGGGCTGCTGGCGCCGGTCGAGGTGGCCGAGTACCTGGGCCTGCGCCCCACCTGGGTCGACTCCACATCGGTGGGCGGCTCGACGTGGGAGGTGATGGCGGCCCACGCGGCGGACGCGATAGCCGCCGGGCACGCGAACGCGGTCCTGCTGGTCTACGGCTCGACGGCGCGGGCGGACATCCGCGCCGGCCGACGCACCGGGAACCTCTCCTACGGCGCCCGCGGCCCGCTCCAGTTCGAGGTCCCCTACGGCCACACGCTGATCGCCAAGTACGCGATGGCGGCCCGCCGCCACATGATCGAACACGGCACGACGATCGAGCAGTTGGCGGAGGTGGCCGTGCAGGCGCGGGCGAACGCGGCGCTGAACCCGGAGGCGATGTTCCGCGACCCGATCACGGTCGACGACGTGCTCTCCGGCCCGATGATCGCGGACCCCTTCACCAAGCTGCACTGCTGCATCCGCTCCGACGGCGGGGCGGCGGTCCTGCTGGCCGCGGAGGAGTACGTACGCGACAGCCGCGGGGCACCCGTCCGCATCCTGGGCACCGGCGAGCACGTCTCGCACGCCACGATGTCCGAGTGGCCGGACTTCACGGTGTCCCCGGCGGCGGTGAGCGGACGCCTGGCCTTCGAGCGGGCCGGGGTGCGCCCGGCCGACATCGAACTGGCCGAGATCTACGACGCGTTCACCTACATGACGCTGGTCACCCTGGAGGACCTCGGCTTCTGCAAGAAGGGCGAGGGCGGGGCGTACCTCCAGTCCCGGGCGCTCCCGGTGAACACGGACGGCGGCGGCCTGTCGGCCCAGCACCCCGGAATGCGGGGCCTGTTCCTCCTGGTGGAGGCGGTACGGCAACTGCGCGGCGAGGCCGGGGAACGTCAGGTCCGCCGCCCGGACGGATCACTGCCGGAACTGGCGGTGGCGTCCGGCACCGGGGGCTGGTTCTGCTCGTCGGGGACGGTGGTGCTGGGGCGGGGCTGATCCGTCACCGCGCCCCCCTGCCCTGACCGTCACCGCGACACCCCGACCGGACCGTCACCGCGACACCCTGACGACGGCCGTGTCATTGCCCGTATCCGGGTCCCGGCGGCCCACGTCCCAGGGGCTGGACGGCTTCTTGTCCTCCAGGGTCAGGGTGCCCGCGCCGGGTTCGCCGAGGGTCACCGTGAACTCGAAGGGGTGCGTCTGCCCCGGCTCCAGGGCCTGCACGTCACAGGTGTAGGCGGAGCCGTCGCTCTTGCAGTACGGCTCGTAGACGCCGTCGTCGTACTCCGTCATGGGCTGCTCGACGACCGACGTGCCGAGCGGCGGCTCGAAGACGAGCCGGACCGGGGAGCCCACGTCGGCGGGGCCGTTGTTGCGGACCTCGATCTCGAAGGTCTTCCTGTCGCCGGGGGCGCCCTTCAGGTTCACGGCGGACACCTCGTAGTCGGCGTGGGTGTCGAGGACGACGTAGGTGGAGCCGCCGCCCGCCACGAAGGCGTCGCCGCTGTGCTTGCCGGTGGGCTCGGGTCTGAGCGCCGGGCCGTCACCGTGGTCGCCGCCCTCGTGGACCGTCGCGTAGTGGCCGGGGCCCATGTCCAGCGCCCAGACCGCCCTGCGGTAGGAGGTGTACATCTGCGCCCGCGGTGTGCGCAGGCGCAGGGCCGGGCTGAGGGTGACGGTCTGGCCCGGTTCGAGCGTCAGGTCCGGGAACTCGCAGACGGCGACGTGGCCCTTCTGGAGCCGCGGGTAACGGCAGTTGGCGTACCGCTCGGTGAACTCCGAGCCGTCGACGGTCAGTTCGAGCCCCAGGCCGCGGACGGGTACTTCGCCGGTGTTGCGGACGACGACGGGCGCGGTGAGGCGGGAGCCGGGGCGCACCCCCTGCACCGACTCCGGCGCCACCGCCTCGACGACCGGCTCGCCGACGACGAACCGGGTCCGCGCGGTGAGCTTCTTGCCGCCCTTCGTCGTGTACGTGTACGTCACCACGGCCGAGTCGCCGGTCTTCGCGCCCTCGGCGGCGACGACCTTGGCGCGGGGCGCGTCGGACCAGTTGCTGTAGTCGGCGTCGACCTCGCAGGTGACACGGGTCGAACTGCCCTTGCAGCCGCCGTACTTGCGGAGCACCACGGTCTTCTCGGCGCTCTTCGGCACCTCCGCGGTGAGCGTGCGCGCACCGGACCCCGCGGTGTCCTCGGCGACCAGGGAGTACGGCATCTTGTCGCGGGGTCCGGCCTTGTCGCCGTGGGGACGCAGATAGAACACCTCGGGCGCGGTGATGAAGGGCTTGTCGGGCGCCCCGCCGGCGGCACCGCCGCACGCGGTGAGCGAGCCCGCGAGCACGACGGCTCCTATCGCCGCACCGCTCCACCGTTTCCCCATCGCCTCTTCCGCCTCTTCCGCCTCTTCCGCCTCTGCGCCGTCATCCGCTCGGAATGATCCGAGCCGTCGAACGGTTGTGGCTTCTCAGGAGTTCCGCAGGAGTCACTTCCGAGTCGCCCGAGGAGTCCCGCATGGCCCTGACCCGCGAAGAACGTGCACAGTTCCTGGCCGAACCCCACATCGCCGCGCTGGCGGTGGACGCGGGAGAAGGACGAGCGCCGCTCACGGTGCCGATCTGGTACCAGTACGAGGACGACGGCACCGTGTGGATTCTGACGGGCCGGGATTCCCGCAAGAACGAACTCATCGGCGCGGCGGGCCGGTTCTCCCTCATGGTCGACCGGCTCGAACCCACCATCAGGTACGTGTCCGTGGAGGGACCGGTGACCGGCTCCGAGCCCGCCACCGTCGAACGGCTCCGGGAGATCTCGGCCCGCTATCTGCCCGCCGAGAAGGTGGACGAATACGTCGACTTCTCCTGGAAGAACCACGGCCCGATGGTGGTCGTACGGATGCGTCCCGAGCGGTGGGTGTCGTCGGACCTCGGCACGGTCTGAGCGGCCGGGCCGCCCCGCCGCGCGACAATCGGCCCATGGGAACCGATCTTCACGAGCTGCTGAGGTCGCTGCGGGTGTGGGACGACGCGGTCACCGAGCTGCGGGCCTTCGACCCGGCGACCGCGCCCCCGGCGCCCCTGGGCCTGTTCACCGCCTGGTTCGCCGAGGCGGTCGCGGCCGGGCAGACCGAGCCGCACACCATGTCCCTCGCGACGTCGGACGCGGAGGGCCGGCCGGACGTACGGACGGTGATGCTGCACGGCGCCGACGCGGACGGCTGGTCCTTCGCGAGCCACTCCCACAGCCGCAAGGGCGGCCACCTGGCGGCCCGCCCGTACGCCGCCCTCGGCTTCTACTGGCCGGTGCTGGGCCGCCAGGTGCGGGTGCGCGGGGCGGTGGCCGCCGCGCCGTCCGCGGCGGGGCAGGCGGATCTGCACGCCCGCTCGACCGGCGCCCTCGCCGCCGCGCTGACCGGCCGGCAGAGCGAAGTCCTCGGTTCGGTGGCGGAGTTGGCAGACGCATCGGAGGCGGCCTGGGAGCGGGCTCAGCGCGAGCCCGCGGCGCCGGTGGCGTCGTGGACGCTGTACCGGCTCGTCCCCGAGGAGGTGGAGTTCTTCCAGGGGGACGCCCGGCGACGGCACGTACGGCTCCGCTACCGCCGGGCGGACGACGGCGGCTGGGTGCGGGAGCTGCTGTGGCCCTGAAGGGCGAGGTCCCCGGCGAGGTGCCGGGTCATCGTGGTTCCGCCGGTTGCGGGTCGGTCGCCAGGCGGGCGTGCAGGTGCACGTCCCGGAAGGCGTCCAGCCTGCCCGCCTCGAACATCGCGCCCCGCAGGGTCCCCTCGTAGGGGAAGCCGCTGCGTTCGGCGACCCGGCAGGACGCCTCGTGACCGAGGGCGTGGCCCAGTTCCAGGCGGTGCAGGCGCAGCTCGGCGAAGGCCCAGCGGGAGGCGAGGGTGAGGGCGCGGGCGGCGACGCGGTGGCCGCGGGCCTCGGGGAGCACCCAGTAGCCGACGCGGGCGACCCGCATGACGGGGTCGATGGCGTTGACGCCGAGGTGCCCGAGGGTCGTGCCGCTCGCCGCGTCGTCGATGCGGAACGACACGCTGTCGCCGTCCGCGACGCGCTCCGCCACCGCACGCAGCGAGGCGCGGGAGCCGGCGAGATCGGTGACCGGTTTCAGGGGGGTGTTCCAGCGCCGGAACTCGGGGTCGGCGCGGGCGCGCAGCCAGGTCGCGGCGTCGGCGTCGGAGTCCGCGTCCCAGGGACCCAACCGCAGGCCGTGACCGAGCAGTTCGGGGGCGGTACGGAGATCCGGGGACCGTTCGCTTGCAGATGCCATCGGACCATTGAATACCGAGGGGACAGTCGATCACCTCGCGGGGGCAGGCCACTGACCGGCAAGACGGGCCGACGGCTGATCACCCCGCCGGGGCAGGACGCCGGCCGGCGAAGCCGGCGCTGATCAGTCCGTGGGGTGGAACACCGGGATGCCGTCGCGGAAGCCGACCCGCAGGTCCATGCCGGGGCGCAGGTCCGTCGCGGCGCAGTCCACGACCTCCGTCATCATCCGCGGTCCTTCCGCGAGCCGGACGACCGCGGCGACGTACGGGACGCGTTCGCCGAACGGCGGCAGGTCGTTGCGGTGGACGACGGACCACGTGTAGAGCTCGGCCCGGCCGCTCGCCGGCCGCCACTCGCCGTCCTCGCTCCAGCAGTGCGGGCAGAACTCCCGGGGGTAGTGGTGCGGGCGGTCGCAGGCGCGGCAGTGGCGCAGGAGGAGGGTTCCTCCGGCCGCCGCGTCCCAGTACGCGCGGGTGAAGGCGTCGGTCTCGGGGACGTCGTGCCTCGCCGTGCTCATCGGAACCACCCCAGGACGCTGTCCAGCGACCACGTCTGCCAGGACATCCCGAACAGACCGACCGCCGAGATCAGCGCCATCATCGAGTTCTGCCCCTGCTCGGCCCAGTCGTGGATCATGAGCGTGAAGTAGAGGGCGTTGAGGAGCAGCCCGCCGACCAGGGCGACAGGGGTCAGCAGGCCGAGGACCAGGCCGAGGCCCAGCGCCAGTTCCGCGTAGACGACGACGTACGCCATCGTCTTCGGGCGCGGCTTGACGACCACGTCGAAGCCGCTGCGGACCGGGGTCCAGCGGTGCTTGGCGGCGATGTCCGCGGCCCAGGTGATCCCGCCGCCCTCGAACCACGTCTTCTTGTCCTTGTGCCGCCAGCTCTCCAGCCACCACAGCCCGAGACCTATGCGCAGGACGGCCAGCCATTCCGCACCGGTGAGCCAGATCGTGTCCATGAGATCTGACGGTACGTCAGATGAGGTGGGCCCGGAAGACCGGGGTGCGGGTGAGAAAGCATGAGAGGAAGCTGTGCGGCCGCTGGGAATCTGTGGGGTCCCTGAGAATGCGCGCAGATTGTTGGCAATTTTGTCTGCACTCGGACTACGTTCACTGGCGCAAGCAGAAACCGCCGAGGGAGCCAACCGTGAAGCACAGGGCAGTCAAGCGCAGGAGCGTCGTCATGGGCATCGGCGCGACGGCGGGCGCCGCCGCGGTCGGGGGCATCGCCCTGACCGCCAACGCGTCGGCCGACAGCACCTCGGCGTCCGCCGCCGACAGCCTCGTCTTCGACCCGGACGCCCACACCGAGCTGACCACGACGGTCACCGACACCGCCGGCGACGAGCACAGCATCACGTACCGCTTCTGGAAGGCCATCACCTACGTCGCCAAGCCGGTCGACGAGGCCTACCAGTCCCTGAACATCAGCGTGCCGGTCGAGATCGACGGCACCGCGGTGGACGCGAGCGACGCCCCGATCCTGTTCGCGAACTCCGTCGGCGGCTACATGCCGTCCTCCGTGGCGGACGCCACCGGCATCGGCGCGGGCGGCATGGGCGGCGCGGGCGGCGCCGGTGCGCCCGGCGGCGCGCCCTCCGGCAGCGCCTCGCCCAGCGCCTCGGCCGCGGTGCCCGGCGCCAACGAGAACACCAACGCCAACGGCGGCGCCACGAGCAGCAACCAGCTCCTGGCCCTGGCCGCCGGCTACGTCGTCGTCGAGCCCGGCGCCCGTGGCCGCACCCTGAAGAACTCCGCCGGCGAGTACTACGGCACCGCCCCGGCCGCGATCGTCGACCTCAAGGCGGCGGTGCGCTACCTCAGGCACAACAAGGGCCGCGTCCCCGGCGACACCGACCGGATCGTCTCGGCCGGCACCAGCGCGGGCGGCGCCCTGTCCTCGCTGCTCGGCGCGTCCGGCGACAGCGGGCTCTACGACACGTACCTGAAGGAGATCGGCGCCGCCGACGCCTCCGACGCGATCTTCGCGGTCGGCGCCTGGTGCCCGATCACCGACCTGGAGCACGCCGACGGCGCCTACGAGTGGAACTGGGGCGCCAACGCCACCGGCTCCGGCTCGACCGTCGACGGGACCGTCTCCAAGGCTCTCCAGGCCCAGTTCGCCGAGTACCAGGCGTCCCTGAAGCTGCGCGGCCTGAACGGCTTCGGCACGCTCACCGCCCGCAACTACGACGCGTACCTGCTCAAGCAGTACCTGCAGCCCTCGGCCACCGCCTACCTGGCCGCACTGTCGGACGCGGACCGCGCGGCGTACCTGGCGAAGAACACCTTCATCACCTGGTCCGGCGGCAGGGCCACCTTCAGCTGGGCCGACTACCTCGCCCACGTCGGCGCCCGCAAGAAGACCGCCCCCGCCTTCGACGCCTTCGACCTGTCGGCCGGCGAGAACAACCTGTTCGGCGCGGGCACCACCGAGAGCCGCCACTTCACGGCCTACGGCGCCGCGCACGACACCACGGGCCTGAGCGGCAAGCGGGTCGCGAGCGACATCCCCGAGAAGCTGAAGCTGATGAACCCGATGTACCACCTGGTGGAGAAGGTCAACGGCCGGCGTGCCAAGCACTGGTGGATCCGCCTGGGCACCAACGACTCCGACACCTCGCACACCGTCTCCGCCAACCTCGCCGCCGCCGCGAAGGGCCTCGGCGACAACGTGAACCACCTCTACTACTGGGACCAGGGCCACGGCGCCAACACCGACCCGGGCGACTTCATCACCTGGATCGCCAAGGTGACCGGCTACAAGAAGAAGTGACCGCCAGGGCCTTCGGGCCCCCTGAACGCGGTGCCGGTTTCCCGTCATAGAACCAGGCCACCGCACCCACGGCGCCGGGCCCCTCCGCGAGCAGCGGGCTCGGCGCCGTGCCCGTGCCCACCGGACCGCCACAACCAGGCGCCCTACGCCACGAGCCCCACCCACTCCTCCTACAGGCGTGATCAATCCGCAACCAATTCCGGTCTTGACCGAGACCCATCAACCCAGTGCGTGATTACGCTCGCGCACATGGCCGACTCCACAGCGTCCTCCGCGCCCTCACCCGCCGGTGCGGAGCCGAACCCCGCCGCCCGCCCCGTCTACGTCATCGGCGGCGGCCCCGGCGGACTCGCCGCCGCGTACGCGCTGCGCGCCCAGGGCATACGCGCCGTCGTCCTGGAGAAGTCCGACCGCGTGGGCGCCTCCTGGCGCCGCCACTACGACCGCCTCCACCTGCACACCACCCGCCGCCTCTCCGGCCTGCCGGGACTTGCGATGCCGCGCCGCTTCGGACGCTGGGTGTCCCGCGACAACGTGGTGCGCTATCTGGAGAAGTACGCCGAGCACCACGAGCTGGAGATCGTCACCGGCGTCGAGGTCTCCCGCGTCGAGCGCTCCGCCGACGGCACCGGCTGGCTGCTGCACGCCACCGGCGGCCGGGAGCTGACCGGCGCCGCGGTGGTCGTCGCCACCGGCTACAACCACACCCCGCGCCTGCCCGACTGGCCCGGCCGGGACGGCTACAGCGGCGACCTCGTGCACGCCTCGGAGTACCGCAACCCCGAGCCCTACGCCGGCCGTGACGTCCTCGTCGTCGGGGTCGGCAACACCGGCGCCGAGATCGCCGTGGACCTGGTGGAGGGCGGCGCCTCCCGGGTCCGGCTCTCGGTCCGCACCGCCCCGCACATCGTCCGCCGCTCGACGGCCGGCTGGGCCGCCCAGTACACGGGCGTGCTCGTGCGGCGCCTGCCCGTCCGGCTGGTCGACAGGCTGGCCGGACCGATGGGCAGACTCAGCGTCCCCGACCTCTCCGCCCAGGGCCTGCCCCGCCCCGACACCGGCCTCTACAGCCGGGTCAACGAGGGCTCCATCCCGGTGCAGGACGTGGGCCTCATCGACGCCGTCCGGGCGGGCAAGGTGGAGATCGTCGCCGCCGTCGACGGCTTCGAGGACGGCAAGGTCGCCCTCGCCGACGGCGACCGCATCGCCCCGGACGCGGTGATCGCGGCGACCGGATACGTCCGTGCCCTGGAGGGCCTGGTCGGCCACCTGAAGGTGCTCGACGCCCGCGGCAGGCCGCTGGTCCACGGCGCCCACACCCCGCCGAACGCCCCCGGCCTCTACTTCACCGGCTACACCAACCCGATCAGCGGCATGTTCCGCGAGCTGGCGATCGACGCGCAGAAGATCGCGAAGGCGATCGCGCGGACGGGGTCGGCGGCCCGCCTGGACGCCGTGCGGACGTAGAAGTCCTCAACCCCCTGCAGTACGACGGCTGTTACTCATGTGTCCGATGTGACTCACTGGTCAGCCAGGAGAACTGTTTCGCGCCACCGTGCGGGGCCAGAATGCGAGCACTGCTCATCTTTCGTCGAGCAGGCGCTCCTCTTTCCGGCTCCACCCCACCCCTCTCCTCGGAGGACGCACGTGGCAACCGAAAGACAGCTCTCCCGCCGTTCTCTGCTCGGTGCCGCCGGCGCCGGTGCCGCCGGGCTCACCGTCTCCGCCGCCGGTCCGGCCGCCGCGGCCTCCCGGACGGCCGACGTCTGTGTCGTCGGTGCCGGGCTCGCCGGCCTCACCGCGGCCCGCGATCTGGTGGCGGCCGGCGCGTCGGTGGCCGTCCTGGAGGCCCGCGACCGCGTCGGCGGCCGGGTGCTCAACCTCCCGCTGGCCAACGGCGGTGTCACCGAGGGCGGCGGCGAGTTCATCGGCCCGACCCAGGACCGCATCAAGGCCCTCGCCGACTCCCTGGGCATCGCCACCTTCGCCACCTACAACACCGGCAAGAACCTCCTCTACAAGGACGGCAGGAAAACGCCCTACGCCACCGACGGCATCCTCGGTTCGGTCCCGCCGATCGACGCGGCCGGCCTCGCCAACGCCGCGATCGTCCAGGCCACCCTCGACGACCTGGCCAAGCAGATCCCGGTCGACGCCCCCTGGACCGCCGCCAAGGCCGACGAATGGGACCGGCAGACCTTCGAGACCTGGCTGCGCGCCAACGCCGTGATCCCCTCGGCCAAGTTCCTCTTCGACGTGGCCTGCACATCGATCTTCTCCGCCGAACCCCGGGAACTGTCCTTCCTGTTCGTGCTCTTCTACATCGCCGCGGCGGGCAACTCCTCGACCCCCGGCACCCTGGAACGCCTCACCGAGACCGCGGGCGGCGCCCAGGAGCTCCGCTTCGTCGGCGGCTCCCAGCTCGTCCCGATCAGGCTCGCCGCCGCCCTCGGCGACCGCGTGGTACTGAACGCGCCGGTGCGCTCGATCGCCAAGTCCGGCTCCCAGTACGCCGTGACGGCCGACGGCACCACGGTCACCGCCCGCCGGGTCGTCGTCGCCGTGCCTCCGCCGATCGCCGCCCGCATCACCTACGCCCCGGCTCTCCCCGCCGCCCGCGACCAGCTCACCCAGCGCCTGCCCATGGCGTCCGTCGGCAAGGCGATCGCGATCTACGACACCCCCTTCTGGCGCGCCGACGGCCTCAACGGCCAGGTCGTCAGCGACACCGGCGTGGTCAGCTCCACCTTCGACAACTCCCCGCCCGACGCCTCCTACGGCGCCCTGATGGGCTTCATCGAGGCGGACGAGGCCCGTAAGTTCGACGCGGCGAGCGAGGCGGAGGTCAGGGCCGCCGTGCTGAAGGACTACGTGACGTACTTCGGCGAAAAAGCCGCCTCCCCTTCCTCCTTCGTCCTGCAACGCTGGAACAACGAGGTCTGGACCCGGGGCGGCCCCGTCTCCGTCGCCGCGCCGGGCGTCCTGACCCAGTACGGTCCCGCCCTGCGCGCACCGGTCGGCGGCATCCACTGGGCGGGGACGGAGACCTCCACGTACTGGACCGGGTTCATGGACGGCGCGGTGCGGTCGGGCGAGCGAGTGGCCAAGGAGGTGCTGGCGGTGCTGTGAACCCGCGGCGCGGATCCCCCTTCCTTCCTGCACAGCCATTCCTGTTCTTCATGCACAGCCATTCCTGACACAGCGTCAGTTCCTTTAATCTGACACTGCGTCAGTTAATCGCTGTCACACAGGAGCGGGCGGACCGATGCTTGGATCAACCCACGGCACCCTCACCACCGACTCCCGCCGGGCCCGGGTCGTCGCATGCGGCGAACAACCCGGGCCCGCCGTCCACGGCCGGCCCGCCGACGTCGGCGACCTCGACGTCAGCGGCCGTCCGCTGTACTGCGACGTCCCCGATCTGGACCGCTTCTTCCGGCCGGAGTCCGTCGCCGTGATCGGGGCCTCGGACACCGAGGGCCGGCCCAACACCGGCGTCACCCGGCAGCTCCTCGGCTGGGCCGAGCGCGTCGGGGCCCGGCTGCACCCGGTGCACCCCAGCCGCCCGACCGTGTTCGGCATCCCCTGCGTGGCGTCCGTCGCCGACCTGCCCGAGCAGGTCGACCTCGCCGTGCTCCTGGTCGCCGACCCCCTTCCCGTGATCGAGGAACTCGCCGGGGCCAAGGTGAAGTTCGCGGTCGTCTTCGCCTCCGGCTTCGCCGAGACCGGCGACGCGGGCGCCGCCGCCCAGGACCGGCTGGCCGCCGCCGTGGGGGAGTCCGGGATGCGGCTGCTCGGACCGAACACCAACCTCAACGCCTTCGAGCGGTTCCGCGACGACCTCGACGGACCGGCGATCGCCCTGATCACCCAGTCCGGCCATCAGGGGCGCCCCGTCTTCGCCCTCCAGGAGCTGGGCATCCGCCTCTCCCACTGGGCGCCCACGGGCAACGAGGCCGACCTGGAGACCGCCGACTTCCTCTCCTACTTCGCCGAGCAGCCGGACGTGGGCGCCATCGCCTGTTACGTGGAGGGCCTCAAGGACGGCCGCTCCTTCCTGCTGGCCGCCGACCGGGCCGCCCGCCGCAAGGTGCCGGTGGTCGCCGTCAAGGTCGGGCGCACCGAGACCGGCGCCCGCACGGCCGCCTCCCACACCGGCAAGCTGACCGGCGCGGACGCGGTGGTGGACGCGGCGATGCGGCAGTACGGAGTGATCCGCGTCGACGGCCTCGACGAACTCCAGGACACCGCCGCCCTGCTGGCCCGCGCCCGCCCGCCGCAGGCCGACGGGGTCGTCGTCTACTCGATCTCGGGCGGCACGGGAGCGCACTTCGCCGACCTGGCGACGGAGGCGGGGCTGCGGCTGCCGGAGCTGTCGGCGGCCAAGCAGGCCGAGCTGCACCAGTGGATACCGGAGTACCTGAGCGTGGCCAACCCGGTCGACAACGGCGGCCACCCCGTGGGCGACTGGCGCGGCCGGAAGATCATCGACGCGATCCTCGACGACCCGGCGGTCGGGGTGCTGATCTGCCCGGTCACCGGCCCCTTCCCGCCGCTCAGCGACCGGCTGGTGCGGGACCTGGTGGACGCGGCCGAGCGGACGGACAAGCTGGTGTGCGTGGTGTGGGGGTCGCCGGTGGGCACCGAACCGGCCTACCGCGAGGTCCTGCTGGGCTCCTCCCGCGTGGCCACCTTCCGCACGGTCGGCAACTGCATCACGGCGGTCCGCGCCTACCTCGACCACCACCGCTTCACCTCCGCCTACCGCTCCCCCCTCGACGAGGCCCCGCGCACCACCTCGCCGTCCTTCCGCAAGGCGCACGCCCTGATGCGCCCGGGCCGGCAGCTGAGCGAGCACGCCGCGAAGCAGCTGCTGCGGGCCTACGGCATCCGGGTGCCGCGCGAGCAGCTGGTGACCAGCGCGGCGGCGGCCGTGCGGGCGGCGGGCCTGGTGGGCTACCCGGTGGTGATGAAGGCGTCCGGCGCGCAGATCGCCCACAAGACCGAGCTGGGCCTGGTGAAGATCGGGCTGACCTCCGCGAGCCAGGTCCGCGACGCCTACCGGGAGTTGACGGACATCGCCCGCTACGAGGGCGTGTCCCTGGACGGCGTGCTGGTCTGCCAGATGGTGGAGCGGGGCGTGGAGATGGTCGTCGGCGTCACCCACGACGAGCTGTTCGGGCCGACGGTGACGGTCGGGCTCGGCGGCGTGCTGGTGGAGGTGCTGCGCGACGCGGCCGTGCGGGTGCCGCCGTTCAGCGAGGAGCAGGCCCGGGACATGCTGGGCGACCTGCGCGGGCGGCCCCTGCTGGACGGGGTGCGGGGACGGCCGCCGGCCGATGTCGACGCGCTCGTGGAGGTCGTGCTGCGGGTGCAGCGCATGGCGCTGGAACTCGGCGACGAACTGGCCGAGCTGGACATCAACCCGCTGCTGGTCCTGCCGCGCGGGCAGGGCGCGGTGGCGCTGGACGCGCTGGTGGTGTGCCGGTGAGCGCGGAGGTGCTGCACACCGTCACGGACCAGGTCTCGTCGATCACCCTCAACCGGCCCGAGGCCCTCAACGCCCTCACCCCCGGCCAACGCGACCTGGTCACAGGGCTGTTGGCGGACGCCTCCGCCGACCCGGACATCCGGGCCGTGGTCATCACCGGGACCGGGCGCGGCTTCTGCGCGGGCGCGGACCTGCGGCGCGGGGCGGGGGCCGGTGAGCGCGTCGCCGGCGATGTGGCGCGCCTGCTCCGCTCGGGCGCCCAGCGCCTGATCGCCGCGGTCCTCGACTGCGAGAAGCCGGTGATCGCGGCGGTGAACGGCACGGCGGCGGGCCTCGGCGCCCATCTCGCGCTCGCCTGCGACCTCGTACTGGCCGCGGAATCGGCGAGGTTCATCGAGGTGTTCGTCCGGCGCGGCCTCGTCCCCGACGGCGGCGGCGCCTATCTGCTCCCCCGCCTGATCGGCCCCCAGCGCGCGAAGGAGCTGATGTTCTTCGGCGACGCGCTCACCGCCGCCGACGCCGAACGCCTGGGCCTGGTCAACCGGGTCGTCCCGGACGCGGAGCTGGACAAGACGGCCCGCGAGTGGGCGGCCCGCCTCGCCGCCGGCCCGACCCGGGCGCTCGTCCTGACCAAGCAGCTCGTCAACGCCTCCCTCGACGCCGACCGCGCCACCGCCTTCGCCGCGGAGGCCGCCGCGCAGGAGATCAACATGACGACGGCGGACGCGCGGGAGGGGGTGGCGAGCTTCGCGGCGCGGCGGAGCGCGGAGTTCAAGGGGCGCTGACCAGCATCATCTCTTCTTGAGAATCCGCAGCTCACCCGAGTCCGGGTCACCGAACACCACGAACAGCTCCGGGTCGTCCCGCGTGCCGCCGATCGTCCAGTACGTCTGCGCGCCGCATCCGCCGTCCAGGCGCAGGACGACCCCGTCCCGCTCCTCGGGTCCGTCCTCGGCGTAGGCGTCGTCGCGGCCCTCGCGGTCGACGCTCCAGGTGCCGGTGCCGTCGCAGCGCACGTACGTGAAGTCGCCGGGGTCCTGGAGGGGCAGGTCGGTGAACTCGGCCCGGCCGCCCGCACGCAGGTTCAGGAGGGCGCCGCCGTCGCCGCGCCAGACGCCGGTGCGCTGCCCGGTGGTCAGGGTCGGAGGCTCGTACTCCTTCAGCAGCCCGGCGAAGGTCGCCGCGATCGCGCCGCCGACGATCAGGACGCACAGACCGAAGGTGGCGCCCGCCGAGCGCAGCCAGACGCCGAAGAACCCCCAGGTGCGCTTCCCGGCACGGGCACGCCGACGGACGTGGGCGACGGCCAGGAGGGGCAGGAGGCCGAACGCGGCCAGCATGCCGGCCGCCGCGAGCAGCACCGGCACGGGCGCGGACCACCTGGTCATGGCGGCCGCCCAGAAGACGCCCAGCACGATCACGGACCCCAGCTGCCAGAGCCACTCCGGCCCGCGGGTCCGGCGGGCGGCCACGCGCGCGAGGACGACCGCGGGCATCGTGAACAGGGCCGCGTGCACGGTCGTCAGGAGCGGCAGCACGAAGAGGACCAGCAGGAAGAAGCCCGCCGCGAGCGCACCGCCCAGCCCGCTGCCGTAGTCGTCGTCGTTGACGCTCGCGATCCAGGCGATCGTCCACAGCACCGGTACCTGGAGGGCCGCCGTCGCCGCCGCCGTGTGCAGCTCGGACCACTTCCAGGCGTCCGCGAGCTGCCGTCGTGTCTCTCCCCACCCCATGTCCGCAGGGTACGGAGGCCCTCGGGCGCCCGCGCACCACCCCTTCCCATCTGACGCCCCGTCAGCTTCAATGAAGGTGTGATGGGACAAGCAGGCATGGCCGAGGCCGCCGTCCGCTACCTCAGGTCGACCCGGCCGGCGGCGCCGGTGGAGCCGCTGCCGCGCCCCGAGCTCCGGTGCGTCGGCGAGGACGAGCGCGTACCGGTCGGACAGGCCGAGTTCCGGCGGGTGCTGGGGAACTTCGCGACGGGCGTGGCCGTGATCACGGCCCCCGCCGCCGAGGGCGAGTGCGGCCCCGCCGGCTTCGCCTGCCAGTCCTTCTCCGCGCTCTCCCTCGACCCGCCCCTCGTCGTGTTCATGGTCGGCCGCACGTCGACGACCTGGCCCCGCATCGCCCGCGCCGGGGTCTTCTGCGTCAACGTCCTGGCGGACCACCAGGGCGCGCTGTGCCGCGGCTTCGCGGTCAGCGGCGCGGACAAGTTCGCGGGCGTGGCGTACGACGCGGCGCCCCGCTCCGGCGCCCCGCGCCTGGCGGGCGCGCTCGCGTGGATCGACTGCACGATCCACGCGGTGCACACCGGCGGCGACCATCTGATCGTGGTCGGCCGGGTGGACGCGCTGGGCACGGGCGACGAGGAAGCGGCGCCCCTGCTGTTCCACAAGGGGCGCTTCCGCTAGGACCTGCCCCGTGGTTCAGGCCACCGCGACCACCGGCGCGGCCGTCTGCCCGCGCCGGATCACCAGCGCCATCAGCGCCGCCGCCGCGCACAGCGCCCCGGAGAAGTACCAGACCATGTCGTACGACCCGAAGACGTCCCGCGCCACGCCGCCGAGGAAGGCCACGAGCGCCGCCCCGACCTGGTGCGAGGCCAGCACCCAGCCGAAGACGATCGCGCTGTCCTCGCCGTACTGCTCCCGGCACAGCGCCACGGTCGGCGGCACGGTGGCGACCCAGTCGAGGCCGTAGAAGACGATGAAGAACAGCATCGGCGGGTGGACGCTCGGGGCCAGCAGCATCGGCAGGAAGAGCAGCGAGATGCCGCGCAGCGCGTAGTACACCGCCAGCAGGCGGCGGGCGTCGAAGCGGTCGGTGAACCAGCCGGAGGCGATCGTGCCGACCACGTCGAAGACGCCGATGACCGCGAGCAGCGAGGCCGCCGCCTGGACCGGCATGTGCGCGTCGTGGGCGGCGGGCACGAAGTGGGTCTGGATCAGGCCGTTGGTGGAGGCGCCGCAGATCGCGAAGGTGCCGGCCAGCAGCCAGAAGGGGCCGGTACGGGCGGCCTTGGCCAGGACGGTGACCGCGCGGCGGGCGGCGCCCGGCACCGGTTCCGGCTTGGGAACGAACTCCGTGGCCCCGTACGGCTTCAGGCCGACGTCGGCCGGGTGGTCGCGCAGCAGCAGCCAGACGAAGGGGACGACCGCGAGGGCGGCGAGGGCGACCGTGACGGCGGCCGGACGCCAGTCGTGCGTCTCCACCATCCAGGACAGCACCGGCAGGAAGATCAGCTGCCCGGAGGCGGAGGCGGCGGTCAGGATGCCGGTCACCAGGCCGCGCCGCTCGGTGAACCAGCGGTTGGTGACGGTCGCCGCGAAGGCCAGTGCCATCGAGCCGGACCCCAGCCCGACCAGCAGACCCCAGCACAGCATCAGCTGCCAGGCCGCCGTCATCCACACGGTCAGCCCCGACCCGACCGCGATCACGGTCAGCGCGACGGCGACGACCCGGCGGATGCCGAAGCGGTCCATCAGGGCGGCCGCGAAGGGGGCGGTGAGGCCGTAGAGCGCGAGGTTGATCGAGACGGCGGCGCCGATCGTGCCGCGTGACCAGCCGAAGTCCTGGTGCAGCGGGTCGATGAGCAGACCGGGCAGCGACCGGAACGCGGCGGCGCCGATGATCGTCACGAAGGTGACGGCGGCGACGAACCACGCCCGGTGGATACGCGGCTTTCCGGGGCTCGGGGTGTCCTGTGCGGCGGCTGCGGCCGGTGTCGTCTGAGTCACGTCATAGAGCATCCCGGCCGGATCACGCCGCATCGAGTGGCCCGAAGGACAGCATTCGTTAGGATCGGGCCATGAGCAGTCAGCCTGAGCCGAGCGCCGAGCCGAGCGCCGAGCCGAGCAGCGAGTCGAGCAGCGAGCAGGGCGCTGAGCCGAGCAGTCGGCCGGAGTTCCGTCCGCACCGCATCGTCGTCCTCGCCATGGACGGCCTGCTGCCCTTCGAGCTGGGCATCCCGCACCGCATCTTCGGCCGCCCCAGGGATGCCGAGGGCCGGCCGCTGTACGAGGTCGTCACCTGCTCGATCCGGCCACCGGGCTTGGTCCGCACCGACTCCGACTTCGACATCCTGGTCCCGAACGGCCCGGAGACCCTGGCCACCGCCGACACCGTGATCGTCCCGGCCTCCTACGAGTTCGGCCCGATCTACGACGAGGGCGTCCTCACCCCGGAGCTGGCCGCCGCCCTCGCCCACATCCGGCCCGGCACCCGGCTCGCCTCCATCTGCACGGGCGTCTACGTCCTCGCCGCCGCCGGCTACCTCGACGGCCGCCCGGCCACCACGCACTGGGTCGACGCCGAGCGGTTCCAGCGGCTCTTCCCGAAGATCAAGGTCGACCCGGACGTCCTGTACGTCGACGACGGCGACGTGCTGACCTCCGCGGGCGTCGCCGCCGGGGTCGACCTGTGTCTGCACATGCTGCGCCGCGACCACGGCACCGCGGTCGCCAACGCCGTCGCCCGCCGTACGGTCGTACCGCCGCACCGGGAGGGCGGGCAGGCGCAGTACATCCAGCGTCCGGTGCCCGAGCCGCAGCTGGCCACCACGACCGCGGCCCGCGCCTGGGCGCTGGCCCGGCTGCACGAGCCGATCCAGCTGCGGGACATGGCCGAGCAGGAGTCGATGTCCGTACGGACCTTCACGCGCCGCTTCCGCGAGGAGGTCGGCATCAGCCCCGGCCAGTGGCTCACCCAGCAGCGGGTGGAGCGCGCCCGGCACCTGCTGGAGTCCTCCGACCTGACCGTCGACCAGGTGGCCCGGGACGCCGGCTTCGGCACGGCCCAGTCGATGCGCCAGCACCTGCAGGCTGCGCTGGGCGTCACCCCGACCACCTACCGGCGCACCTTCCGCGCGGGCACCGAGGCCGCCGACCGTGCCGCGGGCCGCACGTGACGCCTGCGCCCGGGCCTCCGCCGTGACCAGCGGCCCCAGCGCCACGGCCTTGAGCAGCCCACCGGCGAGGGAGCCGGTCGCGGCGTACCCGGCTTCCGCCGCCGCGTACATCACGGAGTACCCGGCGGCCACGGCACCGGGCGGCACGGCCTCCCGCGGGGACAGGCTGCGGTTGATCAGCGCGCCCGGCCGCAGGGCGGTGACGGCAGGCGGCGGCGCCGGCAATCCGGCAGGGGTGCTCCCCGCCCGTGGAGAACCCCGCGCGATCAGAAGGTCAGCACCCCGCGCGCCACCTTCCCCGCCTCCGCGTCCGCCACCGCCCGCTCGAACTCCTCCACGGGATAGGTCTGCGTCACCAGCTCGTCCAGCAGCAACCGCCCGTCCCGGTACAGCTCGGCGTACAGGGCGATGTCCCGCTGGGGCCGCGACGCCCCGTACCGGCACCCGAGGATGGACTTGTCCAGGAACAGGGAGGAGACGACGAAGGCCGCCTCGGCCCCGGCCGGCGGCACCCCGAGCAGCACGGCCTGCCCGTGCCGGTCCAGCAGGTCGATCGCCTGCCGGATGAGCTCGACCCGCCCGACGCACTCGAAGGCGTGGTCCGCCCCGTGGGGCAGCAGCTCGCGCACCCCGTCCGTGGACGTCAGGAAGTCCGTCGCCCCGAACTGCCGCGCCACCGCCTCCTTGGCCGGGTTGGCGTCCACGGCGACGATCCGCGACGCGCCCGCGATCCGGGCCCCCTGCAGGACGTTCAGCCCGATCCCGCCGGTCCCGATGACGAGCACGCTGTCCCCCCGGTCCACTCTGGCCCGGTTGAGCACGGCCCCCACCCCGGTGAGCACCCCGCAGCCGATGAGCGCGGCCGAGGTCAGCGGGATGTCCTCCGGTATCCGCACCGCCTGGACGGCCTTCACCACCGTCCGTTCCGCGAAGGCGGAGTTGCAGGCGAACTGGAACACCGGCCGCCCCCCGCGCGTGAACGGCTGCCCCGGCCGCCCGATGGCCTTGCGGCACATGGTGGGCCGTCCCCGGTCGCAGTCCGCGCAGGTACCGCAGTTGGCGAGCGTGGACAGCGCCACATGGTCCCCGGCCGAGACGTGCGTGACCCCGTCCCCCACCGCCTCCACCACACCCGCGCCCTCATGCCCCAGCACCACGGGCACAGGAAACGGAATCGTCCCGTCCACGACGGACAGGTCGCTGTGGCACAGCCCGGCGGCCGAGATCGCCACGAGCACCTCCCCGGGCCCCGGCCGCCGCACGTCCAGGTCGTCCACGACCTCGACCCGCTTGCCGTCGAACAGGACACCGCGCATCACACAACCCCCTTGGGTTCCCTGGGCAGCCCGAGCACCCGCTCGGCGATGATCGTGCGCTGCACCTGATCCGAGCCGCCGTAGATCGTGTCGGCCCGCGAGAACAGGAACAGGTGCTGAAACGCGTCGAGTTCATAGGGCGCCGACGCCGACCAGTTCGCCGGCCCGACCCCGGCGACGGCCCCCCGCACCTGCATCGCCAGCTCCCCCAGCCGCTGATGCCAGCCGGCCCACAGCAGCTTGGCCACACTCGGCGCCCCCGCGTCACCGGCCCGCCCGAGCGTGCGCAGCGCGTTCCACCGCATCACCCGCAGCTCGGCCCACTGCCGGACGAGCCGTTCCCGTACGACCGGATCGTCGACCGCCCCCGACGCGACGGCGGCCCGCACCACCCGTCCCAGCTCCTCGGCGAACCCGATCTGCTGGGCCAGCGTGGACACCCCCCGCTCGAACCCGAGCAGACTCATCGCGACCCGCCACCCGGCGCCCTCGCCCCCGACGACATGCTCCGCACGCGCGCGTGCCCCGTCGAAGAAGACCTCGTTGAAGTCACTGGTCCCGGTGAGCTGCCGGATCGGCCGCACCTCGATCCGCCCCGGCTGGTCCATGGGCACGAGGAGAAGCGACAAGCCGTGATGCCGCCGCGACCCGGCCTCGGTACGGGCGAGCACGAAGCACCAGTCGGCTTCCTGCGCGAGGGAGGTCCAGATCTTCTGGCCGGTGACCCGGTAGCAGTCCCCCTCCCGCACCCCGGCAGTCCGCACCCCGGCGAGGTCCGACCCGGCCCCGGGTTCGCTGTATCCCTGGCACCAGAGCTCGTCACCGGCGGCGATGGGCGGCAGGAACCGCTCCTTCTGCTCCGGGCTGCCATGGGCGATCAGGGTGGGCGCCAGCAGGTTCTCCCCGATGTGCCCGGACCTGGGAGGAGCCGAGGACCGCGCATACTCCTCGGCCCACACGACCTGCTGGGTGAGCCCGAGGGTCCGGTTCCCGTACCCCCTCTCCGCCCACCCGATCCCGATCCACCCGGCGGAGCCGAGTTCCCGCTCCCAGGCACGACGATCGATGTCAGCCTGGGCATGTGCACCGAGCCAGGCTGTCGCCTCCGCACGGAACGCCTCGTCATCGGCGGTGAACCCAAAGTCCACGAACCTCTCCTCTCCACACCGGGGATGCCGACGCCCCTCAGGGGCGCGGGGAACTGCGCGACAAGCCCCAACGGACCCGCAGCCGCCACACCACAAGTCCCCCAGGGCTACTGGGCGTTAGGCCGATCCCCGCCCCGCGCCGCCTCCTCCATCTCCGCCACCCGCGCCAGCATCGGCATAGGGTCCGTCCCGACCGACCCCGGCAAGAACTCCGCAATCGCTTCCGGCGTCCACCCACCCACCGCATACGCGGCGCGCAGCTCCCGCGGCTGGGCCCACACCGCCAGCTTCGCCCCGGCGACCGTGTACACCTGCCCGGTGATCCCGGCCTCCCGGGACCGGTCCGACAGCAGGTACACCACCAGGGCCGCCACATCCTCCGGCTCCCCGATCTCCGCCAACTCCATGGGAACCCCCGCGGACATCCGCGTACGGGCCACCGGCGCCACCGCGTTCGCGGTCACCCCGTACTTGTGCAGTCCCAGCGCGGCGCTGCGGACCAGCGAGATGATCCCGCCCTTGGCCGCGCTGTAGTTCGCCTGCGACACGGACCCCTGGTGGTTGCCGCTGGTGAACCCGATCAGCGTCCCGGCACGCTGCTTGCGCATCACCGCCGACGCCGCGCGGAACAGGGTGAACGTGCCCTTCAGGTGCGTGGCGACGACCGGGTCCCACTCCTCCTCGGTCATGTTGAACAGCATCCGCTCGCGCAGGATCCCGGCGACGCACACGACCCCGTCGAGCCGCCCGTACGACGACAGCGCCACGTCGACGATCCGCCGGCCGCCCGCCATGGTGGACACGTCGTCGGCCACGGCGACGGCCTCGCCCCCCGCGGCCACGATCTCCTTGACGACCCCTTCGGCCACCTCGCTCGTCGGCGAGGTGCCGTCCACGGACACCCCGTAGTCGTTGACGACGACCCGCGCCCCCTCGGCCGCCGCCGCCAGCGCCACCGCCCGTCCGATGCCGCGCCCCGCCCCCGTCACGGCGACGACCTTGCCTGCCAAGAAGTTCCCCACGACCGGCCCCTTCCCGCGGTTTCTGACGGACCGTTAGATTTTATGACCCGTCAGATACCCGGAGACAAGCCCCTGGGGAGCGCCGATGACATTGCCGGCCGAGTTCCACGACATCGCCAAGCGCGTGAACAACTGGGGGCGTTGGGGCGCCGACGACGAGATCGGCACCCTCAACCTGATCACCGACGAGGTGGTGCGCCGGGCCGCCGCCGAGGTCAGGTCGGGTCGCCGCGTCCCGCTCGCCCTGCCGCTCCAGCAGGACGGCGTGCAGACCGGCATGATCCCGGGCCGGGTCAACCCGCTGCACGCCATGGTGCAGATCAACCAGGAGATCTTCGGCCCGGGGACGGTCGCGTGCAGCGACGACGCGGTGACCATGGGGCTCCAGGCGGCCACGCACTGGGACGCGCTGACCCATGTCTCGCACTCGGGCCGGCTCTACAACGGCCGCCCCGCCGGCACCATCACCCCGCACGGCGGCGCCGAGTTCAGCGGCATCGACAAGGCGCGGCACATCGTCTCGCGCGGGGTGCTCCTGGACGTGGCCCGCGCGCGGGGCGTCGCCCGGCTCGACGGCGGCCACGCCGTCACCCCGGAGGACCTGGAGGCGGCCGAGGAACTCGCGGGCACGCGGGTGCGGTCCGGCGACATCGTGCTGGTACGGACGGGCCAGATACAGGTCTGCCTCGCGGGCGACAAGCACGGGTACGGCTATCCGTCGCCCGGCCTGTCGATCCGTACGCCGGAGTGGTTCCACGCGCGCGATGTCGCGGCCGTCGCGAACGACACGCTGACCTTCGAGATCTTTCCGCCCGAGATCGAGGACCTGTGGCTGCCGGTGCACGCGCTGGACCTGGTGGAGATGGGGATGCTGCAAGGCCAGAACTGGAATCTCGAAGAGTTGTCCACAGCCTGTGGAGAAGAAGGGCGCTACGCGTTCCTGCTGTCCGCGATGCCCGAGCCGTTCACCGGCGCGACGGGAACCCCGGTGGCCCCGGTCGCCGTTCTCTGACGCCTGGACCGCGCTCCGGACCGGCTCGCGGACAAGGCCGGACGGCGGCACCGCGCGCCACCGTCCGGCTCCGGCGCACCCGCCCCGGTCCCCGGCCCCGAGGGAACCGACGCCGAACCAACGACCCACACTCGCCAAGGGCTCCCGTCACCGAAGCCCTCGCCGTCCCCTCGCGGCGAATCGCTGACCACAAGCGTGAGCAAGCGGATACGCGGCGTCAACACCTGCCAGGGTTTTTATTACTTACGCCCGGTTTGCCATGGGCGCGCATCGAAGCACGTCACGGCGCACCGCCCCGCACCAGGCGGCGTCGGCCAGGCCGTTGTGCGGCCGTGCCCCGCTCGCGCGGCCCCTACACCGCCTCGTACGCCAGACCCTCGTAGCCCAGACCTTCGTAGCCCTCGAACGCCGAAGTCCCGCCGCCGAAGGCGGAGGTGGCTTCCCGGCCGCCCTGCGCGCACCGGTCGATCTCGCACCAGATGCGCTTGCCCGCACCCTCGGGACTCCAGCCCCAGCGGTCGGCGAGGCCGTCGACCAGGGCGAGCCCCCGGCCGCCCGTGGCGTCCCCGTCGGCGCACCGCGGCACCGGCGCGCAACTGCTGGAGTCGGCCACCTCGAGGCGGACGGTGGCCCCCTCGGTCGCGGCGCCGGGCAGCGACAGCCGGAGCACGGCCGGGCGGCCGGTGTGCACCACGGCGTTGGTGACCAGTTCGGACACGAGCAGGATCAGGGTCTCGGCGAGCGGCTCGTCGGCCCCTATGCCGGACCCGGCGAGTCGCGACCGCGCCCACCTGCGGGCTCGTCCCACCTCAGCGGGGTCGGGCCGGATCTCCAGCTGCACTTGAAGCACCTGCACCGCTCACACCATCCGAACCGGCAGACACATAGCCTCGCGCCTCACGAGGGCCACGATCGTAGCCATTTTTTGCATGGCCAGAACAATGGCCAGCACCGGGGTCACAGAACGTGAGTCCCTTACGAGACAGCATGGTTGACGTACAGTCACCCCAACAAGCGCTTCGGGCATATTCCAGCGCGAAGGAGTACGCGTGCGGCATACTGTGCGACGCTCGTGGCGGGGAGTCGAACAGGCGAGAGCCGACACCCCTCCGACCCGGCGAGAAGCGGCGCGCACCGCCGCATCCGGAGCCGCCTCGGAGGCAACACCGGCACGGCTCGTGCTCGGAACCACTCGCATCCCACAGAAGGTACCGGAGCGGGACACCGACTCCAGGCCGTGACGGGTCACGCATAGGACACAACCCGATATCAACGCTCCGTGATTCCGGTGTGCCACAGTCCGCGACATTTCCGGGGCGGGCTTCCGGGCACCCGCGGGCGCGGCCCCGTCAGGCCGCCAACTCGGCCGCGAGCAACTCCTCGCTCTCGGCACGTCCGCCGCCCCGCTGCGCCCGCACCCACGCCCGCTTCAGCAGCAGATGCACCTCGGACTCCCAGGTGAAGCCCATGCCGCCGTGCACCTGGAGGCAGTCGCGGGCCCCGCGGACGGCGGCCTCGTCGGCGAGCAGCCGGGCCGCGGCGATGTCGGCCGCGTCCGCGGTGACCGCCGCCGCGTACACCGCCGCGCGGGCCACCTCGACCCGCACCAGCAGGTGCGCGCAGAGCTGCTTGACGGCCTGGAACGCCCCGATGGGCTGCCCGAACTGCTCGCGGGTCCGGGCGTGTTGCACCGCCAGCTCGCACGCGCGCGTGGCGGTGCCGAGCTGCTCGGCGGCGGTGAGAAGGACGGCGACGGGGTCCGCGGCGGCCGACCCGGGCACCCGGTGCAGCGGGGTCAGCGGGTCCACGGACCGCAGCTCCACCGCTCCCCCCGCCTCCCCCCGTACGACATCGGCGGCCGCCAGCCACTCCACCAGCCCGCCGTCCACGCCGGCCACGACCACCTCCCCCTCGGCCGCCCCGGGCACCTCGCCCGCCGCCAGCTGCGTGGCGACCAGGGGCCCCGGCAGCAACGCCCGTCCCGCCTCCTCGAAGGCCAACACCGCCTCGGGCAGCCCGAGTCCGACCCCGCCCCGCGCCTCCGGCAGGCGCAGGGCGAAGAATCCGGCCGTCCCCAACTCCCGCCACAGCGCCCGGTCCAGCCGTCCGGGTGCGGCAACGGCGGCCCGCAGCGCCTCGGCCCCGAAACGCCGCGCCAGCAGCTCGCGCACGCCGTCGCGCAACGCCCGTTGGTCATCGGTCAGTTGAAAGCGCACGTCATCGCCCCTTCGGCAGCCCCAGAATCCGTTCGGCCACGATGTTCTGCTGGATCTGCGAGGTGCCGGCGGCGATGGTGTACGACAGCGACGACAGCCGGTCGAGCACCCAGGGCCGGTCGAGATCGAGGGCGTCCGGACCCAGGACGTCGGCGGCGGCGTCGTACAGCGACTGCCGCGCCTGCGAATACCTGAGCTTGAACACCGAACCCCCGGCCCCCGGCACCCCGCCGCTCAGCTCGGCCTCGCTCACGTTCCACTGCGTCAGCCGCCACAGCGCCCGGAACTCGGCGTTGAGGGCCCCCAGGCGGCGCCTGAGGACCGGATCGTCCCAGCGGCCGTTCTTCCGTGCCTCCGCGGCGAGTTCGCGCAGCACGCGCCGACAGGCGACGACCTCGCCCACAAAGGCCGTGCCGCGCTCGAAGGAGAGCGTCACCATGGTCACGCGCCAGCCGTCGTTCTCGTCCCCGACCCGGTTGGCGACCGGCACCCGCACCTCGTCGAGGAACACCTCGGCGAACTCGGCGGACCCGGCGAGGGTCCTCAGGGGCCGTACGGTGATGCCCGGCGCGTCCATCGGCATCGCGAGCCAGCTGATGCCGCGGTGTTTGGGCGCGGTCGGGTCGGTGCGCACCAGCAGCTCGCACCAGTCGGCCACTTCGGCGTGCGAGGTCCAGATCTTGGAGCCGGTCACCACGTAGTCGTCGCCGTCGCGCCACGCGCGCGTGCGCAGCGCCGCGAGGTCGGACCCGGCGTCGGGCTCGCTGAACCCCTGGCACCACACCTCGTCCCCGCGCAGGATCGGCGGCAGCCAGCGCGCCCGCTGCTCCTCGGTCCCCTCGGCGGCTATGGTCGGCCCGGCGTGCAGCAGCCCCACGAACCCGGCGCCCACATAGGGCGCCCCGGCCTTCTCGGTCTCCTCCAGGAAGATCAGCCGCAGCGTCGGCGAGGCGTCCCAGTGGACGTCCGCGTACCCCGCGTCGTACAGCATCCGCTGCCAGCCCATGTCGTAGGCGCGGCGGCCCGGCCAGTCGTCCGGGGACGGCTTGGGCGGCAGCGCGGGCAGCACGGTGCCCAGCCAGCGCCGCAACTCCGCCCGGAACGCCTCCTCTTCGGGGGTGTGCGACAGGTCCATTACCGGCCGAGGCCCTTGTCGCGGTCCTTGTCGCGGTCCTTGTCGAAGCCGAGGTCGAGCATGCGGATGGCGTTGCCGCGCATCAGCTTGTAGACGGTCTCGTCGTCGAGGCCCTTCACATGGTCGAGGGCGACCTCCTTGGTGTGCGGGAAGGTCGAGTCGACGTGCGGGTAGTCGGTCTCGAAGGTGGCGTTGTCGCGGCCGACCACGTCCAGGGACGCGACGCCGTGCTTGTCGCGGAAGAAGCAGCAGTACATCTGCCGGTAGTAGTACGTGGACGGCGGCTCGGGGACGGTGCCGCGCACCCCGCCCCACGCGCGGTGCTCCTCCCACACGTCGTCGGCGCGTTCGAGGGCGTACGGAATCCAGCCCATCTGGCCCTCGCTGTAGGCGAGTTTGAGCGTCGGGAACTTCACCAGCACGCCGCTGAACAGGAAGTCCATCATCGAGGCCATGGCGTTGTTGAAGCTCAGGGCCGCCTGGACGGCGGGGGGCGCGTCGGGTGAGGCGGCCGGCATCTGCGAGCTGCTGCCGATGTGCATGTTGACGACCGTGCCGGTCTCCTGGCAGGCGGCGAAGAACGGGTCCCAGTAGCCGGAGTGGATGGAGGGCAGCCCGAGACAGGTCGGGATCTCGGAGAAGGTCACGGCCCGCACCCCGCGCGCGGCGTTGCGCCGGATCTCGGCGACCGCCAACTCGATGTCCCACAAAGGGATCAGGCACAGCGGGATGAGCCGCCCGCCGCTGTCCCCGCACCACTCCTCCACCATCCAGTCGTTGTAGGCGCGCACACAGGCCAGCGCGACCTCCTTGTCGTGTGCCTCGGCGAAGGTCTGGCCGCAGAAGCGGGGGAAGGAGGGGAAGCAGAGGCTGGCCTCGACGTGGTTGAGGTCCATGTCGGCGAGGCGCGCCTTGGGGTCCCAGCAGCCGCGCCGCATCTCCTCGCGGGTGATGCCCTCCAGGGTCATGTCGTCACGGTCGAAGCCGACGGCGGCGATGTTGCGTTTGTAGGGGAACTTCAGGTCCTCGTAGATCCACCAGTCGGTGGGCGGGCCGTCCGGGTCCATCGTGATCTGGTACTTGCCGCCGACGTAGGCGAGTTCACCGATCCCGGCGGTGAGCGGCTGCGGGCCGCGGTCGCGGTACTTGGCGGGCAGCCAGGTCTCGAAGAGGTGCGCGGGCTCGATCACATGGTCGTCGACGCTGATGATGCGGGGCAGTTCGGTCGGCATGATCCCCTCCGCCGGACGGTGTTCACCTGACAGGCACTATCTGATGGATCGTCAGATAGCATGGCACCTGACGAGTCGTCAGCCAAGCAGGGGGCACCCGTGAACGAGACCGCGCACTCCCTGAGTTCCGCCCGCACCCTCTGGGACCTGGTCGCCCGCCGCGCCGCCCTCACCCCCGACCGCCCGGTCCTCCTCCAGGACGACCGCACCCTGACCTTCGGGGAGCTGCGCACGCGTGCCGAGCGGGTGGCGGCGGGCCTGTACGACAGGGGCGTACGTCCGGGCACGGTCGTCGCCTGGCAACTGCCCACCCGCATCGAGACGGCCCTGCTCTCCTTCGCCCTGGCCCGCCTCGGAGCCGTCCAGTCCCCGGTCATCCCCTTCTACCGCGACCGCGAGGTGGGCTTCGCGCTGCGGGAGTCCAAGGCGGAGTTCTTCGCGACCCCGGGCACCTGGCGGGGCTTCGACTACCCGGCGATGGCCCGGCGACTCGGCGCGAAGGGCGTCTTCACGGCCTACGACGACCTCCCCGACGGCGACCCGGCCGTACTGCCCGCCCCGCCCGCCGAGGGCACCTCGGTGCGCTGGATCTACTGGACCTCCGGCACCACCTCCGACCCCAAGGGCGTGCTGCACACCGACCGTTCTCTGATAGCCGGCGGCTCCTGCCTCGCCCACGCCCTGCACCTGTCCGCGGCCGACGTGGGCTCGATGGCCTTCCCGTACGCGCACATCGCGGGGCCCGACTACACGGTGATGCTGCTGCTGTACGGCTTCCCGGCGGTGATGTTCGAGCAGTTCGCGCTGCCGGACGCGCTGGAGGGGTACCGCAGGCACGGGGTGACCGTGGCGGGCGGGTCGACGGCGTTCTACTCGATGTTCCTGGCCGAGCAGCGCAAGCAGCCGGGCACCCCCGTCATCCCCACCCTCCGGCTCCTCGCGGGCGGCGGGGCGCCCAAGCCGCCGGAGGTCTACCACGCGGTCGTGCGCGAGATGGGCGTCCAGCTCACCCATGGCTACGGCATGACCGAGGTGCCGATGATCACGATGGGCTCACCGGACGACACGGCGGAGAACCTCGCGACGACCGAGGGGCGCCCGCCGGAGGGCATGGAGATACGGATCGTGGACGGCGAGGTGCGGCTGCGCGGCGAGGCCGTGTGCCAGGGCTATCTGGACCCGGCGCAGACCGCGGAGGCCTTCGACGAGGAGGGCTTCCTGCGCACCGGCGACCTGGGCTTCCGCACGGACTCCGGGCATCTGGTCCTCACCGGCCGCCTGAAGGACGTGATCATCCGCAAGGGCGAGAACATCTCGGCGAAGGAGATAGAGGACCTGCTGGCCGCGCACCCGGCGGTGGCGGACGTGGCGGTCGTCGGGCTGCCGGACGAGGAACGGGGCGAGTTGGTCTGCGCGGTGGTGGAACAGCGGCCTGGCGCTGCGGAGTTGACCCTGCCCGCCCTCACGTCCTACCTGCGCACGGAAGGGCTGTCGGTCCACAAACTGCCGGAACGGCTGGAGGTGGTGGACGCCCTTCCGCGCAACGAGACGCTGCGAAAGGTACTCAAGTACAAGCTGCGGGAACGCTATGCGGGCTCCACCGTCCCGGAACGGTGAAACGACGCAGCAGCCCTGCGCGGGCACGGCGAGGCAGCGGGCGAAGGCGCCCTATTCGGGCACGGTGAAGTAGCGGGCGAAGGCGGGGACGATCTCGTCCTCGGCGATCTTCCCGTCGCCGTCGGCGTCCAGGGCGGTGGCAGCGGCTTCGGCGACGTCCTGCTCCGCACCTAGGGCCCGGAGCACGCGCGCGGTGTCCTCCACGGTGGCCGTCCCGTCGCCGTCCCGGTCGGCCACGGCGAGGGCCGCGTGCAGGAAGGGCCGGGCGATCTCGGCGAACCGTTCCGGGTTGTCCCGCAGCCGCTTGACCGCACCGCCCACGAACTCGTCCCGGGTGATGCGCTGATCGCCGTCCCGGTCCGCTATCCCCGCCATGCCCTGCCAGAACGCCTCGGCGCCGCCGTACAGGGCCTGGCCCTTGTCCGACCGGGCCGCCGTGCCGAACTCCGCGAGCAGCGCCTTGGCCGCCGCGCTGAAGTCCTCCCGGTCGATGTAGCCGTTGCCGTCCTGGTCGAAAGTGGCGAACCGGGCGGCGATCCTGCGCTCGTACTCGCTGCTGACCATGTCTTTTCCCGCCGCCTAACGTCACGTGGGGGTGCGTTCGTGCATCTCGCTCGGAGCGTACGACGCGCGGCCGGGTCCGGGCGGCGGAAAGCGGCGGTTGTGCCAAGACCGGGGGAATTTCGGGACAACGGTGTGGCAGAAAGGGGGTGCACTGTGCGTATGGAGGCAGTGGCGGCGAGTGTCGTGGCGGTTCTGGGGACCCTGCTGGGTGCGGGGGTGACGCATCTCTTCCAGCAGCGGACCCGGCTCCGGGCAGAGGAGTTCACCCGGGACGAGCGGCTGCGACAGGAACGGCTCGACGCGTACTGCGCGTACGCGGGGCTGGTGGTGAGCTACCGGCGGGTGCTGGTCACCCGGTGGTTCTGCGCGCACGAGAACCGTCCCGCGGAAGAGGCGAAGGACGCCCGCCTCCGCTCGTACGATCTGCGCTCCGAGGTCCAGGAGGCCCTGTTCCGCGTCCGCATGCTCAGCGGCAGTCCCGACGTCGCGCTGCTCGCGCAGGAGGTCTTCGACGCGGTCTCGGACGTGCACCGGGGCGCCGACGCCGCGGAGTTGGACATCCGTCGACGGGACACGATGTCGCTGATCGACGCGTTCGTCGCGGCGGCCAAGGCGCACGTCGGCTGCCTCAGGCCGACAGCGGTCCCGCCTCGTCCTCCGTCGCCGAGTCCAGGTCCAGGTGGACGTCGAAGAGGCGCCGTACGCCCAGCGCACCCAGCACCCGGTTGACGTGGGACCCCTCCGTCGCCCCCTGGGCCGGGAGTATCAGTCGCAGACGGCCCTGGCAGGAGCGGATCAGCCGGCGGGCGGCGATGAGGACGCCGACGCCGCTGGAGTCGCAGAAGAAGACCTCCGAGAGGTCCAGGACGAGACTGTGACGGCCCTCGGCCACCGCGTCGTGCACCCGCTGCCGCAGCACCGGCGACGTCACCAGGTCCAGCTCGCCCGACACCCGCAGCACGGCCCAGTCCCCGTGCTCGTCGCCGGTCACGTTGAACGCCACCACCACGCCCTTCGCTCGCCGGAAACGGAAGCGATTCCTACGCTTCCTTGCAGCGCGGCTGCCCACGGGCGGTTCCCTGAAACCCAGCACCGGAAACGGAAACTGATCAGAAGAGGCTTGTTTTAGTCGCCTTCGATCCTGTTCGATCGGGGATGAGCACGAAACGGCGGGGTAGGCGAAGGTCCACTATCACCCCCCACTCCCCGGGGGGCGCGCATTGCGACAAAGGGGCGTGCGCTGTCAGACGTGCCGACTACATTCGAGGAGACGGCGGGTTCAGGCTTGACGGGCGCCCCGCCCGACATGACGGGCAGGCGCAAAGGGTGAGGGGGTCGCATGGCGAAGAAGGACGCACCGCCCCGCTGGGACCGCAAGATGCAGCAGCGGCTCGCACGCGGTGAGGCGGCAGCCCTCGGCGAGCTCTACGACCGCTTCGCCTCCCTGGTGCACGGCCTGGCCCACCGCGTCCTCGGCGACGAGCGCGCCGCCGACGGCATCACCCGCGAGGTCTTCGCCCACGTCTGGCAGCACCCCGACGCCTACGACCCCAAGCAGGGCCCGCTGCGCACCTGGGTGGCCGGGCTGACCCACCGCCTCGCCGTGCAGCGCCTGCGCGCCACCGAGACCGCCGCCCTCGCCCAGGGCGGCCCCGGCTCCACCGAGGAACTGGAGCGCAAGGTCCGCCACGCCTCGGTCGCCGCCCGCGCCGACTACATCGTCACGTCCATGCCCACCCCGCTGCGCGCCGCCCTGGAGCTGGCCTACTTCCAGCGCCGCGACTACCGCCAGACCGCGGCCGACCTCGGCGTCACCGAGGACGAGGCCCGCCGCCGCCTCCGCCTGGGTCTGCAACTGCTCTCCACGGCCCACGACGCCGGCACCCCCGGAGCCCCTCCGGGGTACGGGGGTGCGGCGTGAACGAGGCGAACCGCTTCGAGGCGTACGACGAACAGGACGGCCAGGGAGGCGAGCGAGGCGGGGAGAACCGGGAGGAGCGCGAAGCGGGCGCAGGACACCCGGGCGACGATCGGCACGGCGGCCACGGGCGACACGGGACCCACGAGCGGCCCGGGACCACCCCACCCGCCGCCGGCGGCCCCGGCACGCCCGGCGGCCCCGGTGCCGCCACCGGCTCCGACCCCGCCCACCCCGACCAGCCGCCCCGCATACCGCTCCCCCGCGCCTCCGTCGAGGACACCGGACAGCCGCTGCCCTCGCTGGAGGAGCTCCCGAAGCCCCCGCTCGTCCTGGAGCACCGGGTACTGAAGTCCCTCCTCGGTGCCTGGGCGCTGGCCGCCTGCTCGGCGGAGGAGACGGCCGCCGTCGAGGACCACCTGGGCGGGTGCGGCGCCTGCGCGGACGAGGCGTTGCGGCTGCGCGAGGCGGTCGGGCTGCTCCACCCGCCCGAGAGCCTCGACCTGGACCCGGGCCTGCGTACCCGCGTCCTGGAGGGCTGCCTGGACCGGCGCCCGCCCCGCATCCCCGTCCCCGAGTGGGCGATGCCGTACGACGCCGAGACCGCCCGCCTCGACGCCCTGCTCCGCGACATGGGCGACGCGGAGTGGCACGCGCCCGTGCGGCTGCGCTGGTTCGAGGCCGACACGGCGACGAGCCGCCGTACGACCGTCGCCGGCGTCATCGCGCACCTGCTGACCGTCGACGGCCTGGTCGCGCTGGCCCTGGGCCTCGACGACCCGCTGGGCGACGTCACCGCGCAGACGCCCACGCCGACGGCCCGCACCGAGGCGTACTGGCGCGGCACGCACTTCCCGCCCACCCGTTCCGTGCGCGCGCCGTGGCGCGAGCAGAGCCACGACCTGGTGCGCACCGTGTCGTTCACGGGCGGCGGCGCCGGAAAGCTGTCCGTCCCCTACGGCGACTTCGAACTCCCCCTGCACGACGCGATGCTGGACCGCGCCTTCGAGTGCTGGGTCCACGCGGAGGACATCGCCGAGGCCGTCGACTACCCGTACGAACCCCCGTCCCCACGCCACCTCAACCGCATGATCGACCTCGCGGCCCGGATGCTCCCCGCGGCGCTTGCCACGCGGCGCCGGAACGGGCTGGCCTCACCCGGCCACGGCCGTCACCTCAGCGTCGCCGGCGAGCCGGGACGCAGCCTGCGGCTGGAGATCGAGGGCCTGGGAGGCGGCGAGTGGCTGATCCCTCTGGACTCCCCGGCGGCGGTGGGCTCCGCCGAGCACGAGGTGGCGCATGTGGCGCTGGACGGCGTGGAGTTCTGCCGGCTGGCGGCGGGCCATGTGTCACCGGAGGAAGCGGCGGCGGGTCAGGTCGGTGACCGGGAGGCGATCAGGGACGTGCTGTTCGCGGCGGCGAGCTTGAGCCGGATGTAGGGGCGGTTCCGTTCGCCGCTGGCACAATGCCCCGAGCGATCAGGCGAACACCACCGTGCGGCGCCCGTTGAGCAGAATCCTCCGCTCCGCATGCCACTTCACGGCCCGCGCCAGCGCCTGGCACTCCACGTCCCGCCCGATCGCGACCAGCTGGTCCGGCGTGACGTCGTGCCCCACCCGCTCGACCTCCTGCTCGATGATCGGCCCCTCGTCGAGGTCGGCCGTCACATAGTGCGCGGTCGCACCGATCAGCTTCACACCGCGCGCATGAGCCTGGTGATACGGCTTCGCGCCCTTGAAGCTCGGCAGGAACGAGTGGTGGATGTTGATGATCCGCCCGCTGAGCTGCTTGCACAGGTCGTCGGAGAGCACCTGCATGTACCGGGCGAGCACGACCAGCTCGACGTCCTGCTCCCGCACCAGCTCCAGCAGCCGCGCCTCCGCGTCGGCCTTGGTCTCCTTCGTCACCGGAATGTGGTGGAAGGGGATGCCGTACGACCCCACGAGCTCGGCGAAGTCGGTGTGGTTGGACACCACGGCCGCGATCTCCACCGGCAGCGCGCCGATCCGGGCGCGGAACAGCAGGTCGTTCAGGCAGTGCCCGAACTTGCTGACCATCAGCACGACCCGCATCTTGTCCTCGGCCCGGTTGATCTGCCAGTCCATGTGGAAGGAGTCACCGATCGCCGCGAAGCTGGCCCGCAGCTTGTCCACGGTCACCGGAGCCTCCGCCGAGAAGTGGACGCGCATGAAGAACAGACCCGTGTCGTGGTCGCCGAACTGCTGGCTGTCCTCGATGTTGCAACCGGTCATGAAGAGGTAGCTCGACACGGCGTGCACGATGCCCTGCTTGTCGGGGCAGGAGAGGGTGAGGACGTACTGCTCGGCGGGCGCCGCGGCTCGGGTGGACTGCTCGTTCATGCAGGACAGGGTCCCATATCCACCGGAGACGCAGTGACCGAGTCCGTCACGCGGACCGCGTCATGATCTGGAGCACGTGCAGGGTGCGCGGCGGGGCGTCCGGGTCCTCCCCGTCGGCCGTCGCCATGCGGACATGCGCGTCCCGCGCCGCCCGCACCGCCTCCGGCCAGCCCGGGTTCTCCATGTACACGGAGACCGGGGCGTCCGGCCCGACCTGGTGCATGATGCGCAGCACGCGCAGCACGGCGGTGTCGACGAGGGCCGCTTCCTGGGAGTCCCGGAAGATCGTGCCGACGTATTTCTCGGCGGACCAGTTGTCCAGCCAGGTGTCCTCGACGAGGCGGTACACGGCGTCGGTGACGTCCCCGTACCCCTCGACACCGGCCAGCCAGACGTCCCGCTGGAACCCTGGGTCGGAGAGCATGTGCAGCGCGGAGCGCACATTGCTGCGCCAGCGCCACCACGGCATGTCGTTCAGTGGCATAGCGCCCATGGTGGATGAGCGACGGCCGCGACGGGAAGAGTTCTCCGAACCTTGCACGGTCATCGATCGTACGTTCCCCCTCACACCGGCTTCACCGACCCCCGCAATTCACCTGCACGTCACCAGCCGTTGACCGTACGTCACTCCCAGGTTGGCGGTGTGACGGAAACGTGTGTGCCCATGACCGGCAGGCGACGCACCCGCACCACCTTCCTCCCCACCTTCGCGCGGCCCGTCAGAGCCACCGCCCTCGCGGCGGGGGCCCTGGTGGGGTGTGCGTCACTCATAGCCGGCTGCGGGGTCGTCCCCGGTGTCACGGGGGGCTCCGGGGACGACCCGATCAAGGTCATGACCTGGGCCCCGATGGACACGAACGCGACCAACAAGCCCGGCATGCCCGCCCTCGCGCAGGCCTACGCGCGCTGGGTCAACTCGCACGGCGGCATCAACGGCCGCAAGCTGTCCGTCCTGGTCTGCAACGACCAGAACGACACCGTCACCGCCGCCAAGTGCGCCCAGCGCGCGGCGGACGAGGGGGTCGTCGCGGTCGTCGGCTCCTACAGCCAGCACGGCGACGCGTTCTTCCCGACCCTGGAGAGCGCCGACATCCCCTACCTGGGCGGCTACGGCATCACCAACTCCGAGCTGGAGAGCCCGCTGTCCTTCCCCGTCAACGGCGGCCAGCCCAGCCTGCTGGCCGGCCTCGGCGAGGAACTCGCCGGCGCCTGCGGGCCCGTCGCCCTGGTCCGCCCCGACTCCATCGCGGGCGACGAGCTGCACGCCATGATCGACTCCGGGCTCGAGGCGGGCGGCCATGCCACCGCCGCGGACCAGCTGGCCGACGAGGACGCCACCGAGTACTCCGCCCAGGCCGAGCGCGCGCTGAAGCACACGACCACCGACCCGGCGAAGAAGGGCTGTGTCGTACCCGCCCTCGGCGACCACACCGGCATCTTCATGGACTCCTTCCGGCGCGCCCGCGAGGACTACCCGGCCGTGCGCACGGCCACCGTGCTCGGCAGCGTCGACCAGACGGTGATCGACGCCTCCGGCGGCCAGGCCGGGCCGTACGAGGGGTCGTACATCACCAGCTGGTACCCGGTCGCGAGCGACAAGCGCTGGAACGCCATGAAGCAGGTGATCAAGAAGGAGGCCTTCGGCGACAACCGCATCGACCCCGCGGACGCCGGAGTGCAGACCACCTGGATCGCCTACACCGTCCTCAAGGCCGTCCTGGAGTCCCTCGGCGACGGCGAGCTGACCGGCACGGCCATCCGCAGGGCCCTCGACGGCGGCCTGAAGGTCGGCACCGGCGGCCTCACCCCGACCCTGAACTGGGAGTACGAGAACGGCCTCGCCGGCATCGGCCTGACCCGCCTGGTCAACACCGACGTGACGCTCCAGGTCGTCCGCAAGGGCCGCCTCGTGGCCGCGCACCCGGGCTTCACCGACGTCCGCAGGACCCTGTCGAACGCCGACGTCGGCTGACCCGGCCGCACCCGGCCGCCGCGGCTACAGCTGGGTGTAGGTGCGCTCGGTCAGGCCGTACTTCCTCGCGATCGCGTTCCACAGCCGGGCGGCCGTCTTCTTCTGGGCGGTCGCCTCGCCGCTCGCCGCGTTGCCGGCCAGGGTCTGCGGGGTGGAGCGGGCCTGGCCCTTCTTGCAGCCCTTCTTGTTGGCGGCGACCTGGTCCGCCCAGGCCGCGTAGTGGTTGTCGGCCGACGCGGACGCCTTCCACGCCTTGGTGAGGGCGGTGGTCAGCTCGCTGTTGTTCGGCAGCTGATCGACGGACAGCCCGGACAGGCTGGTGACCAGGCCGTTGCGCTGGGTCGCGGCACTGCGCAGGTCGGTGGCCGCCTGGCCGAGGTCCTTGCAGGCCTTCACATTGCCCACCGCGCTGATCACGGACGCCCGGCTGTCACCGCTGTCGGCGAGCAGCTTGTCCAGGGCGACCGCCTGCTCCTTCGCCGCGTCGGTGGACGGGGAGGCGGAGCCGGTCGCCGGGGCCGTCGCGGAGACGGGCGTGTTGTCGTCGCCCTTGTCGCCGCCACCACCGCTCGCCATCAGCGCGCCCGCGCCGATGCCGAGCACCGCGATACCGATGCCGATGGCCGCGATGGCGGGCACCCGCGACCGGGTGGGCCCGCTGCGGTCCCGCTCGTCCGCCTGCGCCGCCCGCCGCCCGGTGCCGACGGGCGGGATGTACGACGGCTGCGGCTGGGCCTGCCCCGGCTCGAAGCGGGGCAGCTGCTGTGTGGCGCCGGCCGGGTTCTCCTCGCCCGCGCTGCGGAAGAGGTTGTCGAACTCGGCGGGCGGCTGCCGCTCCCCGCCGTGCTGCCCGGTCACGGGCGCGATGAACTGCGTCGCCTCGGCGTCCGGCCCCGTGACCGGCGGCAGCGGCCCGGCCGCCTGGGCCTGCGGCGCCTGGCCGTGGGGCGCTTGTCCGTGGAGTTCCTGACCGTGCGGTGCCTGGCCCAGGAACTGGGTGCGCTCGGCGGGCATCTCGGGCGGCAGGGCCCCCGGCGCGACCGGCGGGATGTACTGCGTGGCGCCCTCGTCGACGGGGGGCGCGGCAGGCGTCTGCGGCGGCAGATAGTACGAGGTCGCCCGATCGGCCTCGAAGCCGGACGACTGCGCCGCGACGCCCTCCTGCGGCAGCGGCTGGGACGCGGGCGGCAGGTAGTAGGAGGTCGCCTGATCGGCGTCGTAACCGGAGGGCTGCGCCGGGGTGTTCTCCTGCGGCAGCGGCTGGGACGCGGGCGGCGTCTGGGCGACCGGCGGCAGGTAGTAGGAGGTGGGCTGGTCGGTCTCGTAACCGGGCGGCTGCGCCTGGTACGGGGACGGGGCCTGGCCCTGGTCCTGCGGCTGGTACGGGTTCGGCGGGGCGTCCCACGGCTGTCCCTGCGGCGCTCCCCAGCCCTCACCCGGGCCCGGCTGCCGCGGGGCCGGTGGCTGCTGGTCGGGCCCCCACGGGGTGCCCCATGCCTGGGCACCGGGCGGCGCCGCGGGCGGTGCGGCGGGCGCGGGCGTCGGTATGTGACCGCCCGCGGGAACGCCGGTCATGCCCGGCAGCAGCGGTTCGCCACCGTCCGAGGGCAGCACGATGCCTTCGCGCGCCACGCGCGACGAGGGCTCCTCGCCCTGTCCACTCTGCGTCACCGGGACTCCTACTAATGGGGGACCTTGTGAATCGTCGGCTCACGCTACCGGGTCCCCCGAGCCCGGTGCCACGCAGCACGGGACGTGACCTGCATCCCTGTGACCGCGGTAACAGAACCGGGCTCGCAACCTCTCCGTACGCCCTCCTTTCACCCCAACTGCCGTCGTTTCCCGGGGGTTCACCCCAGCGTGGCGCCTGGTTTCACGCGGCGGCCTGCAACTCCAGCCGGGCCCCGAACTCCCTTACCACAGGCTCGTCCCGGAAGGGTTCGAGGCGCTGCTGGAAGTCGTCGAGGTACTCGGCGCCGCGGTTGGACCGGACGGTCTCCAGGAGCTCCACGGCCTTCAGCCCGGTGTGGCAGGCCTGTTCGATCTCGCGCTGCTGCACCTGGGCGGTGGCCAGCAGGACATAACCGATGGCCCGGCGCCGCGCCTTCGTCTCCGGCAGCCCCGCCAGCGACTCCTGCGCCCGCCGCGCCGCCGCGTCGGCCTGCCCGAGGTCGCGGTGGCAGTGGGCCAACTCGTCGGCCAGGTAGGCCTCGTCGAAGTGCGCGATCCACGCCGGGTCGTCCCCGGAGTCCGGGTCCGCCGACTCCAGGGCGTGCACCGCCCGCCCGGAGGCCGTCTGTGCCGCCCGCGCGTCGCCCATCAGCGCGTGCCCGCGCGCCTCGGCCGCGTAGAACATCGACTCCGCGCGCGGCGTCACGCGCCCCCGCGCCCCTTCCTGCGCCGCCCGCGCCAACTGCGCGATCTCCCGCGGATTTCCGAGCTGTGCGGCGAGATGGCTCATGGACGCGGCGAGGACGTATCCGCCGTACCCGCGGTCGCCCGCGGCCTGTGCGAGCCGCAGCGCCTGGATGTAGTACCGCTGGGCGAGGCCCGGTTGGCCGGTGTCGATGGCCATGTACCCGGCGAGTTCCGTCAACCGCGCGACGGCGGCGAACAGTTCCCGCCCGACGGCCTCCCGGTAGGACCCGGCGAGCAGCCCGGAGACCACGCTGTTGAGGTAGTGCACGACGACCGGCCGCACATGACCGCTGCCGTACTGGTGGTCGAGGTCGACGAGGGCCTGGGTCATCGCCTTGACGGCGGCCACGTCCGACTGCCCCACCCGGGGCCCCGCCGAGCGCGCCACCTGCGAGTCCGGCGAGGAGATCAGCCAGTCGCGGCTCGGCTCGACGAGCGCGGAGGCGGCCACGGACGAGCCGGACAGGAAGTCCCGCCGCCCCACGTCACTGCGCCACAGCTCGCAGACCTGCTCGATGGCCCCCAGTACGGTCGGCGAGAACTGGAGACCCACGCCCGAGGCGAGGTTCTTGCCGTTGGCCATGCCGATCTCGTCGATCGTGACCGTACGGCCGAGCTTGCGGCCCAGGGCCTCGGCGATGATCGCCGGCGCCCGGCCCCGCGGCTGCTGACCGCGCAGCCAGCGGGCCACGGACGTCTTGTCGTAGCGCAGGTCGAGGCCGTGCTCGGCGCCGCACATGTTGACGCGGCGGGCCAGCCCGGCGTTCGAGCAACCCGCTTCCTGGATGAGCGCCTGCAGCCGTTCGTTCGGCTGCCGCGCGACGAGAGGCCTTGCGGCCATGGCGTACCCCCTGTGGCTGCGGTGCCTGCCCACGCACCGAGTTGACGTGTCTTCCACCGAAAAAATCCGGCCGTGAAGATCGATGCCCCGCGAACCGACCGAAAATGCGAGGCTTGTGAGGATTGCCGGGGTAAAGGCGGTTGCCGCCCCCACAGCTGGCTACCCCGATCACGCCGTCGTTCCTCCCGCGCGCCCCCACACGTGCATCCATGCGCCCCAGATGCGGAATCGATGCCCCTCCCCCGCGCGCGTTACCCCCGTAACTCCAGGTGGGTGCGGGAGTTGTGTTCATCGTGGAAGAGACGATCGCGGGCACCGAAGCCGCTCAGATTCCGAAGCAGCGCGGCGAATCGCTGCTGGAGACAGCCGTACGCTACGCCGAGGAGCGCCACTGGGACGTCTTCCCCGGCACCTGGCTGGAAGCCGTCGACGGGGTGCAGCACTGCTCCTGCGGCGACGCGGCGTGCGCCGCACCCGGCGCGCACCCGGCGCGGGACGACTGGGCGACGCAGGCCACCGGCAGTGCGACGGTCGCGCGCCGGTTGTGGCAGAAGCAGCCGCTGGCGTCGATCCTGCTGCCGACCGGGCGGACCTTCGACGCGGTGTCCGTGCCGGAGACGGCCGGGTTCCTCGCGCTGGCCCGTATGGAGCGGATGGAGCTGACGCTCGGGCCGGTGACCTTGTCGCCTGATCGCCGGATGCACTTCTTCGTGTTGCCGGGGGCGTCGGTGAAGGTGCCGGAGCTGGTGCGGAAGCTCGGGTGGGCGCCTTCTTCCTTGGATCTGGTGGCGCTGGGCGAGGGCGCGTATGTCGCCGCTCCGCCTACTCGGTACGGGTCTCGCGGGGCTGTTCAGTGGGCTTGCCGGCCCACGCCTGCGAATCGGTGGCTGCCGGATGCCGAGGAGTTGATCTCGCCGCTTGCCTATGCGTGCGGTCGGGATCGATAGCGTGCGCGGTTCCCCGCGCCCCTCATAGGTTGGCTTCCATGACGTCGGCCGTAAGTGTGCGTGGGCTCTGGAAGCGATTCGGGCAGCAAGTTGCCGTTGCCGGGATCGATCTCGAACTGCCCGCCGGGAAGTTCATCGGGCTCGTGGGGCCCAATGGCGCCGGGAAGACCACCACCCTCTCCATGATCACCGGGCTGCTGCGGCCCGATCAGGGCACCGTCGAGGTCGTCGGGCACGACGTCTGGCGGGACCCCGTCGAGGTCAAGGCCCGGATCGGGGTCCTCCCGGAAGGGCTCCGGCTCTTCGAGCGGCTCTCGGGCCGCGAACTCCTCGGCTACTCCGGGCGGTTGCGCGGGCTGCCCGGGGCCGAGGTCGACAAGCGGGCCGGGCAGCTGCTCGACGTCCTCGACCTGGCCGGGGCCCAGCACAAGCTGGTCGTCGACTACTCGACCGGTATGCGGAAGAAGATCGGGCTCGCCGCCGCGCTCCTCCACAACCCCGAAGTCCTCTTCCTGGACGAGCCGTTCGAGGGCGTCGACCCGGTGTCCGCGCAGACCATCCGCGGGGTGCTGGAGCGCTACACCGCCTCCGGCGCCACCGTCGTCTTCTCCTCCCACGTCATGGAGCTCGTCGAGTCGCTGTGCGACTGGGTGGCGGTGATGGCCGCCGGGCGCATCCGGGCCCAGGGCACGCTCGCCGAGGTGCGCGGGGCGGCGCCCTCGCTGCAACAGGCGTTCCTGGAGCTGGTCGGGGCGAGCGCCCGGGACGCCGGGTCCGATCTGGACTGGCTGGGCGGCGGGGCGGCGCGATGAGCGCCGACGTCACCGCCGTCGTCGTACGGCTGAAGCTGTCGCTGCTGCGCAACGGGCTGCGGCAGTCCGGTGGCCGGCGGGCCGCGTACGTCGCGTCGGCCGTCATCACGCTGCTGTTCGCGGCGCTGCAACTGCTCGGTCTGATCGCGTTGCGGGGCAACGCGCACGCGATGTCCGTCGTCGTCCTGCTGGTGGCGGTGCTGGCGCTCGGCTGGGCGGTGATGCCGCTGTTCTTCCCCGGCGGCGACGAGACGCTCGATCCGACGCGGCTGGTGATGCTGCCGCTGCGGCCCCGGCCGCTGGTGCGGGCGCTGCTCGCGGCCTCGCTGGTGGGGATCGGGCCGGTGTTCACGCTGTGCCTGCTGATCGGTTCCGCGGTGTCGGTGGCGCACGGCGCGGTGGCGTACGTCGTCGCCGTCGTCGGGGTGGTGCTCGCGCTGCTGGTGTGCGTGGCGCTCGCGCGGGCCGTCGCCGTCGCCAACATCCGGTTGCTGACCAGCCGCAAAGGGCGGGACCTGGCCGTGCTCAGCGGTCTGGTGATCGCGGTCGGCGCGCAGCTCGCCAACTTCGGCGTGCAACGCCTGGGTTCGAGCGGCCTGGAGCAGCTCGACCCGGTCGGCGAGGTGCTGCGGTGGGTGCCGCCTGCGTCCGCGCTCGGGGCGGTGGACGCGGCGAGTTCGGGGGCGTACGGCGTCGCCCTCGCCCAACTCGCGATCAGCGCGGGTGCGTTGGTGGCGCTGATCGGTCTCTGGTCGCGGCATCTGACGCGGCTGATGATCTCGCCGGACGGTTCCACGCTCCAGGCCGCCACCGAGCCGGCCGCCCGCGAGCGGACCTCGACGGGGCCGGCACGGCTGCTGCCGGCCGGGCGCACGGGGACCGTGATCGAGCGCAGTCTGCGCTACATCTGGCGCGACCCGAAGACGAAGGCCGCGTGGGTGACCTCGCTCGCGATCGGCCTGATCATCCCGGTCTTCAACGCCCTTCAGGGCACCGGCTCGATCTACTTCGCGTGCTTCGCCGCGGGGATGCTCGGCATCCAGATGTACAACCAGTTCGGTCAGGACACCTCGGCGTTCTGGATGGTGGCGATGACCATCTCCTCGACCCGGGACGCGTACGTCGAACTGCGTGGCCGGGCCCTGGCGCTGCTGCTGATCACGCTGCCGTACGCGACGCTCGTGACCGTCGTGACGACCGCGATGCTGGGCGACTGGGCCAGGCTGCCCGAGGCGCTCGGTCTGTCCTTCGCCCTGCTCGGCGCGATGCTGGCGACGGGTGCCTGGACCTCGGCCCGCTTTCCGTACTCCATCCCGCAGGAGGGCTACAAGAACGTGGCCCCCGGGCAGACCGGGCTTGCCTGGATCTCCATCTTCGGCGGCATGATCGCCGCCGCCCTGCTGTGCGCCCCCGTCATCACGCTGACGATCTGGCTGAACGTGGCGCGGGACGGCGACCGGTGGAGCTGGGTGCTGCTGCCGGTGGGGGCGCTGTACGGGGCGGCGATCACGCTGGCGGGGCTGCGGCTGGCGGCTCCGCGCACGGCCGCGCGGCTGCCGGAGATCCTGGCGGCGGTCAGCAAGGGGTGAGGCATCCCTACGTCGCGTCCGGCCCCGTGAGCCGGTCGAGGAACGGCTTGATGGCCGCCCGCCACGCCTCCGGCTGGTCGTAGTGCACCAGGTGTCCGGCGTCGGCCACCTCCGCGTACTCCCCCCGTGGCAGCACCCGGACCATCTCCTGGGCCTCCGCCCGCCCGAGCTCGCCGTCGAGGCCGCGGACGACCAGGGCGGGGCACTGGACCTGGGCGAGCTCCTCCCAGTGCGCGTCGAAGACCCAGGTCTCCCGGGACTTCAGCATCTGCTCGGGTTCGAAGACGGGCCGCCAGCCGTCCGGTGACTCGGCCATCACCTCGGCGTAGAACTCGCCGCGGGCGGGGTTCGGGCGCTCGACCCAGGGATCGTCCTCGCCGAACCACTTCCGTACGTCGGCCAGGGTGGCGAAGGGGAGGGGCCAGGACTTGAACCAGTCGGCCCACTCCCGCTGCGAGGCCGCTCCGAGGGCGGAGGCCCGCATGTCGCAGATGATCACGCCCGAGACCAGGTCGGGCCGTTTCGCGGCGAGCTGCCACGCGGTCAGGGCGCCCATGGCGTGGCCGATGAGGACGGCCGGGCCGAGGCCGAGCTGTTCAAGGGCCGCTTCGGCGTCCTCGACGTAGGCCTCGCGTGTGAAGGCGGCCTGCGGGGGCTTGTCGCTGCGGCCGTGGCCGCGCTGGTCGAGGGCGACGGCCCGGTGGCGCTCGGACAGCCAGCGGGCGGTGGCTGCCCAGTGGGAGGCGCGGCCCATGAGGCCGTGCAATAACAGCACGCCGGGTGAGCGGTCGAGGGCTCCCTGGACGGTCCGCTGCCCGGCCCGTCGGCCGGCCGTGCCGCCTTGCTCCCGTACGCCGTGCTCGGTCGGCCCCGCCGCCGGGTCGGGCTTGGGAGGGTCGCCGAACTCCCAGGCGGCAAGGCGTACGCCGCCCGCCCCGGTCACGTCGATGCGCCGCGCCATTGGTCCTGGCACCCCCCTAGCTCCGCTCGGACCGGTTGCTCCCGCTCAGCCGGCCGGTCCTGTGAACCATGTCTGCCTTGCCCTGCCTGACGTGCTCGCTGTCGCGCCGCCGCCTCTCCCTGAAGCGCACGTTCCGCCCGGCGTGTCACCCGAAGGGTATCGAATGCCTATTCGAAAACGCGTCCTCCGCCGCCAACACCCCTCATTCGAGTGACCTCACTCAAGGATTGATCGTCGCTGCCGAGGGGAGATCTTCAGCGGGAGGCGGACCGCTCGGGGAAATCGGTCCGAGGGGAATGACCCTGAGAGCTCGGGGCTCCGGGTCAGCACAGGGGAGGACAGGCCCCGGCGCCACAGGGCGCCGGGGCCCTCCACCCGTCTGCGGCACATCATCCCGGCCCCCTCAGGTCATATGCCTCACGCGACAGCCTTGCACGCGGGGCGCCGGAGCGCTGCGATTCGACGCACTGAATCTTCGAATCGGCTCACCCTCGACCCCGCGGCGGCAAGATCCCCAGGTCGCCACAACTGACCCTTCAGACACGGCAGTTGGCCGCCGAAGGGGAAGGTTCCGCCGGTCAGCGCTTGGCGACGAACACGTGCGAGGCGACGTCCGCCTCCAGCTCGGCGGCCTCGCCGCCGCTGCCCACCAGCACCCCGCCGGCCGACTCCGTCACGCTCACCACCGAGCCGGGCTGCACCCCCGCGCGGCGCAGCGTGTACATCAGCTGCGCGTCGGTCTGGATGGGCTCGCCGATGCGGCGCACCACGACCGTCTTGCCGTCGACGCCCGGGTCCAGGTCGGCCAGCGACACCATGCCCTCGTCGAGGAAGGGGTCGGCGCCGTCCTTCTCGCCGAGCTCCTCCAGGCCGGGGATGGGGTTGCCGTACGGCGACTCGGTGGGGTGGCGCAGCAGCTCCAGGACGCGGCGCTCGACGGCCTCGCTCATCACGTGCTCCCAGCGGCAGGCCTCGGCGTGGACCTGCTCCCACTCCAGGCCGATCACGTCCACGAGCAGGCACTCGGCGAGGCGGTGCTTGCGCATCACGCGCGTCGCCAGCCGGCGGCCCTCGTCGGTGAGCTCCAGATGCCGGTCGCTCGCCACGGAGACCAGGCCGTCCCGCTCCATCCGCGCCACCGTCTGGGAGACGGTCGGCCCGCTCTGGTCGAGCCGCTCGGCGATCCGGGCGCGCATGGGGACCACACCTTCCTCCTCCAGCTCGAGGATGGTGCGGAGATACATCTCCGTGGTGTCGATCAGTCCGGACATTCGTGCCCCTCGATTAGCTCTGCCGGAAGCGCGACCACTCCGCGGCGCGTGCGCTGGCCCTGAGCCCAATTCTGACGCATAGCACTGACAACCGTGCCGCGCCGGTGAAACGAGCTGGTTTCGCGGACCGCCGCACCGCCGCGGGACGCCCCTCCGGGGGCGTGCGTACGGCCGTATTGACACCGCAGTGGTCCAGACCGCACGGTGATCCGCGACACAGCCATCCCGAAGGGGTTCGTATGAGCGACGGCACGCCCGCCGACCGGTTCCTCGACGCCGCCATCGGCCTGCTGCAACGGGTACGCGACGAGGAGGCCGAGGCCGTCGCCGCGGCCGGCACGCTCCTCGCCGACACCGTCGCCGCCGGCGGCCGGCTGTTCGCCTTCGGCGCCGGGCACTCCTCGCTCGCCGCGCAGGACGTCGTCTACCGGGCCGGCGGCCTCGCGCTGATGAACCTCCTCGTGGTGCCGGGCGCGGTCGGCGTCGACGTCATGCCGGCCACGCTCGGCTCCGCCCTGGAGCGCGTCGACGGCCTCGCGAGCGCCGCGCTCGACTGCTCGCCGCTGCGCGCGGGCGACGCCCTGGTGATCATCTCCCTCTCCGGCCGCAACGCGCTGCCGGTGGAGATGGCGATGAGCGCCCGCGCGCGGGGAGTGAAGGTCATCGGCGTGACGTCGGTGGCGTACGCCTCGGAGACGCGGTCCCGGCACAGCTCCGGCACGTACCTCAAGGACCACTGCGACGTCGTCCTCGACTCCAAGATCGCCATCGGGGACGCGGAACTCACCCTGGACACGGTCCCGGCCCCCTTCGCCCCCGCCTCCACGGTCGTGACCTCGGCCCTGATGCAGGCCATGGTGGCGACGGCGGCGACGTCCCTGGCCGAGCGGGGCGTGGAGCCACCGATGCTGAGGTCGGGGAACGTCGACGGCGGCCTGGAGTGGAACGAGCGGGTGTTCGAGGAGTACGGGGACCGGATCTTCTACCGGCGCTGACCGCCGGGGCCGGGGGTGCGGGTCACCCCCGCAGCGCCCCCGCCAGATCCAGCGCCGCCGCGATCCTCATCGCCACGTCCTCCGCGTACGCCGCGTCGGAGCGCTCGAACGAGCTCCGCCCGGCCCCCCGCAGAAACGTCACGGCCCCCAGCGTGCGCCCCCGGCTGCGCAGCACCGCGCACAGGGCGTGCACCGCGTCCTCGGGCCACTGCCGGGCCGTCGCCCACTCCCGGGCCCGTTCCGCCGGCACCGAACCCACGCTCGCCCGCACCGAACCGACCCGCTCCACGCACTGCAACGCCGGATGCCCCTCCGCGTACCGGACGGGCAGCCCGGCCTGCCCGGTCAGCAGGCTCGGTCCCGGCGCCCCGGAGGGGGTCGCGGCGACCCGCACCAGGCGCACCGGCACGTCCGAGTCCCCGTCGGCCAGCGCGCCGTCCCCCGCCACCCGGTCGATCAGCGCGTGGTCGGCGAAGCCGGCGAGGGCGAAGTCCAGATGGACCGTGGCCGCCTCGGCCGGGTCCTCGCACTCGGCGGCGGCACGGGCCGCGCGGTGCAGCTGGTTGCCGCGGAAGCGCAGCAAGGACGCCTCCTGCTCGGCCAGCTTGGCCGTGGTGATGTCGTTGAACAGCCAGCCCACGCCCAGCGGCACCGGCTCCTCCGCCAGCGGCGAGGCCAGCCGCACGAACCCGCACCGCCAGCACCGCCGCTGCTCGCCCTCGGGCGTGCGCACGCTGACCCAGATCTCGGCCGGAGCGGGCGGCGCGCCCTCCGCCAGCACATGCGTCAGCGCGCTCTCCAGCTCCTCCACGCCCTGCGCGAGCAGCTCACCCAGCGGTCGCCCCAGCACGGACGTACGGCCGATGCCCAGCGCCCGCGCCGCGTGCGCGTTCACCACCGCCGGCCGCAGATCCGCGTCCACCAGCACGACACCCCAGCTGGCGTCCTCGAACAGCGCCTCGCTCAGCGCGATCGACCGCTCCAGGTCGATCTGCGCGTGCACCTCGCTGAAGGCGCAGTACACCCCGGCGGGCTTGCCGTCCGGACCGCGTACGGCCGCCGACTGCGTCCGTACGAGGACCCGGCCGCCGTCCTTGGTCAGCAGCGCGAACTCGTGCACCTGCCGCCCCGGGGCCCGCATCGCGGACAGCAGCCGCCCCTCGACCTCCTCGGCGTCGGCCTCGCGCACGGCCCACCCGGCGAAGCCGTGCCGCCCCACCGCCTCGGCGGCGGTCCAGCCCAGAATCCGCTCGGCCTCGCGGTTCCAGTGCGTGACGACGCCGTCCGCGTCGAAGGCGCACAGCGCCGCGTCCATGCCGTCGAGCAGGGCGGCGAGCAGATCCGCGCCGTCCCGCTCGGGCTGGTCGGGCTGCTCGGGCTCGTCCGGCCCCAGCTCGTCGGTGGTCCCACTACGCCTGGAAGCACTCACCCGGACCCCCTGCAGGCTGCGTCCGTACGTACGGCACGTCGGTTCGCTCACTTGCAATCATCTAACTGGAACGTGACGCAGCACACACCGAGTTCCCACAAGTTGGGGGAATCGTTGTACGCCGCTCCTGTATCGGCGTGTGGCCGGCATCTTTCAGGCCAGCCGGAGATCGACCCACAGGTCGCTCTCGCCGTCGAGCACATACCGCTCGACCTCGACGAAGCCCCGTCTCCCGGCGAAGCGCAGACCGTCCTCGTTGACGGCCAGCACACAGGTCTCGATCGTCCTCGCGCCCAGCCCGCGCGCGTGGGCGAGCCCGTTCTCGTACAGCGCCGTCCCGTAGCCCCGCCGCCGGTACTCGGGCAGCACGCGCGCGATGACGGTCGCCACCGCGTCCTCGCCCTCGGGCGGGCGCACGGTCGAGCAGCCGACGAGCACGTCACCGACGTACGCGTTCTCCAGCCGGTAGCGCGTGCTGCGCTCCCGCACGGCGTCAAGGCCCAGCGGGTCGGCCGGGACGATCGCGTTGTGGACGTACCGCCACTGTTCGAGCATCGCGTCGCCGCGGGCCGGCTCCATCCGCAGGTCGGACATACGAAGATCAGACACGTCCTCCACTTCCCCGCCGCGCGTACACCTCAATCTCGATCTTCATACGAGGATCGGCAAGACCGCACATCAGCATCGTCGCCGCGGGCCGCACCTGCCCGAACGCCCGCCGCAGCACCGGCCAGCACGGCTCGAAGTCCGCGCGGTCGGGCAGGAGGTAGCGCACCCGGACGACGTCCTCGAACCCGCTCCCGGCCTCCGCCAGGGCCGCCTCGATGTTCCGCAGGCACTGCTCGGCCTGCTCGACCACGTCGTCGGAGAGGGTCATGGTCGTGTAGTCGTAGCCGGTCGTCCCCGAGACGTGCACCCAGTCACCGTCGACCACGGCGCGGGCGTACCCGATCTGCTCCTCGAACACCGAACCGCTGAGAATCGCGCGTCGCTTCGTCATGCGCGGAACGGTAGGTGAGCTGGGACTATACGTCTAATAGGGGGTGATTGATGAAGTGATATCCATGGGGATATGGAAATGGACCGGCGACCGGAACTCCCCCTCCCCCAGCTCCACGCCTTCGTCGTCCTCGCCGAGGAACTGCACTTCGGTCGGGCCGCCGCACGGCTCGGCATCGCCCAGCCGCCGCTGAGCCAGCAGATCCGGCGGCTGGAGGACAAGGTCGGCGCGCCCCTCTTCGTACGGCCGCCGGGACCCGTCGCCCTCACCCCCGCCGGACGGGAGCTCCTGCCCGCCGCCCGGCAGGCCCTCGCCACCCTCACCGACGGCCTCGCGGCGGCCCGCGCGGCGGCGGCCGGCCGGACCGGCAGCCTGCACCTCGGCTTCGCCGCCTCCCTCGCCCTGACCCTGCTGCCCGGGCTGCTGCGCGCGTACGTCGACCGGTATCCGCAAGTCCGGCTGGACATCCGGGAGATGACCAGCGCACCCCAGCTGACCGCCCTGCGCGAGGGCACCCTCGACGTCGGCCTCGTCCGCGAACCCCCGCCCGCCGACCCGGACCTGTCCTTCCGTACGGTCCTGACCGAGCCGCTCATGGCGGTGCTGCCGCGCGCCCATCCCCTGGCGGCACAACGCGCGGTGGATCCCGCCCAGTTGGCCCGGTCGCCCTTCGTGCTGCTCCCCCGGGAGGCCGGCCCCGGTCTCCACGACCGCATCACCGCCCTGTGCGCCCCGCGCATCGCCCAGCACGCCACCGAGTGGCAGACCGTCTGCGCCCTCGTCGAGGCCGGCCTCGGGGTCTCGATCGCACCGGCGAGCACCCGCCGCATCCGGCTCAAGGACGTCGCCTTCCGGCCCCTCGCCGGGACGGACGCGCGGACCGTGGTCGCGGTGGCCTGGCGCCGGGACGACGACAGCCCGCTCGTGGCGAATCTCCTGGAGACGATCACGCGTCCGGGGTGAGGTGCTCCTTCGCCGCCTTGCGGAACGCCGTCACCAGGCGGCTGCGGTCGTCCGCGCGGGTGGCCACCACGACATGGCTCGGCTCGACGCCGGTCAGCGGGACCATGGTCAGGTCGGGCCGCAGGATCCTGCCGACGGACTGCGCGGCCACGGCCAACGACTCGCCGGAGGCCACGAGTTCGAACTTGTCCTCGACCGCCTCGATGAGCGGCCCGTCCGGTGCCGGACGCCCGTCCGGACGCGGCTCGAACCGCCAGAACGCGCTGCGCACCGGGTCCGCCGTGCGGGGCAGCGGCTCGTCTGCGATGTCGTCGAGGGTGACGGACTCCTTGCCGGCCAGCCGATGGTCGAGGGGCACGATCAGCACGCGCGGCTCGTCGTAGAGGACCGTCACCCGCAGCCGCTCGGTGCGGAACGGCAGCCGGGTCACCACCGCGTCCACCCGGCGGTCGAGCAGGGCGTGGTGCACGTCGTCCCAGCTCAGATGGGTGGCCTGCACCTCGGCGTCCGGGTGCCGGTGCCGTACCGCCCGTACCGCCGGGGTGACGATGATGCCCGAGGTGTAGCCGACCGTGATCCGGTGGGGCTGCGCGGCGGCACGCGCGCGTACGGCCGCCTGCGCCGCCGCCCGCAGCAGCGCCTCGGCCTCCGGCAGGAAGGCCTCCCCCGCCTCGGTCAGCCGCGTGCCCTGCGGCGTCCGGTCCAGCAGACGCGCCCCCAGCTCCCGCTCCAGCCGCTGCACCTGACGGCTCAGCGACGGCTGGGTGATGTGCAGGGCGGTGGCGGCACGGCCGAAGTGCCGGTGCTCGGCGACGACGGTGAAGTACCGCACGAGCCGGAGATCGAGGTCCACGGGAATCGGCTGGGCGGGCTGGGTGGGTTGGGCCGGCTGGGTCGCCTGCGTGGGCCGGATCGGCTGCGTCGGCCAGGAGGGCTGGACCGGCTGGCGTGGCTGTGCGCGGGGCGCGGGCTGGACCGCCTGGGTGGGCTGGACCGGCTGCGTCGGCCGGGTGGACTGGACCGGCCGGGTGGGATGGATCGGCTGGGAGTCGGCCATCCAGTGAGTCTAGCTGCGGTGATGCCCAGATCGCATTGCCGTATACGAAACAGGCTTTGGACGCGGGGCACTTCCGGTCCGGAGGCTGGAGGCATCGCGAATCCCCTTTTCCTGGAGGTCATCGGCATGCGTGTGTTCGTCACCGGCGCCAGCGGTTTCGTCGGTTCCGCCGTCGTCCGTGAACTCATCGGCGCGGGACACGAGGTCCTCGGCCTGGCCCGCTCCGACCGCTCCGCGGCGGCACTGCGGGCGGCCGGGGCGCAGGTGCACCGGGGTGACCTGGACGACCTGGACAGCCTGCGCCGCGGCGCGGACGCGGCGGACGGGGTCATCCACACCGCCTTCAAGCACGACTTCTCGAACATCGCCGCCTCGGGCGTGATCGACCTGCACGCCATCGAGGCGATGGGCGCGGTACTCGAAGGCACCGGCAAGCCCTTCGTGACGACCTCGGCGTTCCTGGTCGAGCCCGGCATCCTCGCCACCGAGGAGGACCCGGCCCACCCGGACTCCGTGGCCCCCTTCCGCGTCCCCTCCGAGGAGGCCACCCTCGCCCTCGCCGACCACGGCGTCCGCGCCTCGGTCGTCCGGCTGCCGCCGTCCGTGCACGGTCCCGAGGACGGCGCCTTCGTACCCAAGCTCATCGACACGGCCCGCGAGAAGGGCGTCTCCGCGATGATCGACGAGGGCACCAACCACTGGCCGGCCGTCCACCGCCTGGACGCGGCCCGCCTCTACCGCCTCGCCCTGGAGGAGGCTGCCGCGGGCACCCGCGTCCACGCCGTCGACGACGAGGGCGTACCCCTGCACGACATCGCGACCGAGATCGGCCGCGGCCTGGGCGTGCCGGTGGTGCGGATACCCCGGGCCGAGGCCGCCGCCCACTTCGGCTGGATCGCCCACTTCGCCGCCCTGGACCTCCGCGCGTCCAGCGCCCTGACCCGCCGGCGCCTGGGCTGGAAGCCGGAGCAGCCGGGACTGCTCGCGGACCTGGCGGAGGGACACTACTTCGCGGCGGGGCGCAGGAGCGTCCTCTGAGCACCGCAGGATCACCGGCGACCGCGAGATCCTCTCCGCCTGCCGCGGCTCGCCTCCCTCTCCCTTTCCGAAAAAGCGGTTGATCGGGCGCCGACGGTTTCTTAGGCTGCTGCTACTTCGGAAGGGAGGTGGTTCGGCAGATGTATTCATACCGGACGGAAGAGGTGGCTGCGGGCTAGCGGCCCGTCACCACATTCAGTGCGGTGCCGGACCCGTGCGCGACAGACGCGTGCAGCCGGCCCAATCCCAAGCAGTCACCCGACCCGTGAGCTCGCCGGTACGTCCGGCCGGCTCCCCCGCTTCGGCGGAGGGAACCCGAGCTCGCGGGTCGTCTGCGTATCCAGGGGTCCGGTGGAAGATGTGCGGGAGTGATCTGCGACACCCGCGTCTTCTGCGGCGCGCAGTACCCTGACCGCATGCTTTCGCTCGTTCGACGCCGCCACGTGGACTACGTCCGCGTCACGAGCATGGGCTGTCGACGCTCGGTCTGAGCCTCCGGTCCCCGTGCAGCCGATCCGCTGCCGCTTTCCCTTTCTCACCCTTGCGGACACACCCATGACCGACGTGTCGACGAATCCGTCGTACCAGCAGCTTCCGATCATCGATCTCTCCGCCGCCGACCGCGGCCCGCAGGCCCGTGCGCTGCTCCACGCCCAGTTGCACAGTGCCGCCCATGACGTGGGGTTCTTCCAGCTCGTCGGGCATGGGGTCCCGGCAGGTGAGGTCGACGCCCTGCTCTCCGCCATGCGGAGGTTCTTCGCCCTGCCCGAGGCCGAGCGGCTCGCTCTCGACAATGTGCGCTCGCCGCATTTCCGGGGGTACACCCGGACCGGCGACGAGCGGACCGGGGGCAGCCGGGACTGGCGGGACCAGCTCGACATCGGGGCCGAACGGCCCGCCCGGGCACCCGGGGCCGGTGAGCCGGCCTACTGGTGGCTGGAGGGCCCGAACCAGTGGCCCGAGTCCCTGCCCGAGCTGCGTACCGCCGCACTCGCCTGGGTGGCGCGGCTCAGCTCGGTCGCCGAGCGGCTGCTGCACGAGCTGCTCGCCGCCATCGGGGCGCCGCCGGACTTCTACGACCCGGTCTTCGGGGAGCACGCCCATCCGCACCTCAAGCTCGTGCGGTACCCGGGGAGCGCCGGTGACGGCGCCGATCAGGGGGTCGGGGCGCACAAGGACTACGGGTTCCTGACGCTGCTGCTGCAGGACCAGGTCGGCGGGCTGCAGGTGCAGCGCGCGGACGGGCTCTTCCACGACGTGCCGCCGTTGGAGGGGGCCTTCGTCGTCAATCTCGGGGAGCTGCTGGAAGTGGCGACCAACGGGTATCTCATGGCCACCCGGCACCGGGTGGTCTCCCCGCCCGGCGCCACCGAGCGGTTCTCCGTGCCGTTCTTCTACAACCCGCGCCTGGACGCGCGGGTCGAGCCGCTGCCCTTCGCACACGCCGGCACCGCGCCGGGCGTCTCCGACGATCCCGCCAACCCGCTGTTCGCCGAGTACGGCTACAACGAGCTGAAGGGCAAGCTGCGGGCGCATCCGCTGGTGGCGGAACGGCATCACCGGCGCTTGCTGACTCCGGCTTAGTCGCGCCCCCCGGGGCGCGGGGAACCGCGCGACCGGCCACCGGCCGGTCCGCGGTCGCCCGCGCTCCTGGGGCACCCGCCTCAGTGGGCGGCGATCTCCCCGAATCCCTCGACGTCCCGCGGGCTCCGCGCCCCCGGGCCCACATAGCGAGCGGAGGGCCGCACCAGGCGCCCCGTCCGCTTCTGTTCCAGGATGTGCGCCGACCAACCGGCCGTGCGGGCGCAGGTGAACATCGACGTGAACATGTGCGCCGGAACCTCGGCGAAGTCGAGGACGATCGCCGCCCAGAACTCGACGTTGGTGGCCAGGACGCGGTCGGGGCGGCGGGCGTGGAGTTCCGCCAGGGCCGCCTTCTCCAGGGCCTCGGCGACCTCGAAGCGCGGGGCGCCCAGCTCGCGGGCCGTGCGGCGCAGGACGCGCGCGCGGGGGTCCTCGGCCCGGTAGACGCGGTGGCCGAAGCCCATCAGGCGCTCGCCCTTGTCCAGGGCCTGCTTGACGTACGCCTCGGCGTCGCCCGTGCGCTCGATCTCCTCGATCATGTACAGGACTCGGGAGGGGGCGCCGCCGTGCAGCGGGCCGGACATGGCTCCCACGGCGCCGGACAGCGCCGCCGCCACGTCCGCGCCCGTCGAGGCAATCACGCGCGCGGTGAACGTGGACGCGTTCATGCCGTGCTCGGCGGCAGAGGTCCAGTAGGCGTCGACCGCCGCCACGTGCTTGGGGTCGGGTTCGCCGCGCCAGCGGATCATGAAGCGTTCGACGACGGACTGGGCCTTGTCGATCTCGCGCTGCGGGACCATGGGGCGGCCCTGGCCGCGGGCGGACTGGGCGACGTAGGACAGGGCCATGACGGCGGCGCGGGCGAGGTCCTCGCGGGCCTGGGCCTCGTCGATGTCGAGGAGGGGTTTCAGGCCCCAGACGGGGGCCAGCATCGCCAGCGCCGACTGGACGTCCACGCGGATGTCGCCGGAGTGGACCGGGATCGGGAAGGGCTCGGCGGGCGGCAGGCCGGGGCGGAAGGCGCCGTCGACGAGCAGGCCCCAGACGTTGCCGAACGAGACATGACCGACGAGGTCCTCGATGTCGACGCCGCGGTACCGGAGGGCGCCGCCCTCCTTGTCCGGTTCGGCGATCTCCGTCTCGAATGCGACGACTCCTTCGAGGCCGGGTACGAAGGAGGGGTCAAAGCCGTGGTCGAGGTCGGACATCAGGCGGCTCCTCATGATGTGTGCGCGGATGACGCCGACGGATCCACGGCCCGTGCGGAGGCTCGCGGTCCTGGGCGGTCACCCCTGTGATGCCCCGTTCGGTCGGCGGTCACCCCACGGGGTGGCATCTGCACCATATCCCCGAGTGCCAGCCTTGGGCAGATTTTGCGGCACTCAGTGCCACCTTCCGTGGGGTGGCGTTCGATACGGCAAGATGACCACGTGACCGACGCACACGCCGTCTCCCATGGCCCCGACGCCGCCCTCGACCCCGCCTCGATGCGCAAGCAGTACCGGGCCGAGGGGCTCTCCGAGGGCGAGCTGGCCGCCACCCCGGTGGAGCAGTTCGCGCGCTGGTTCAAGCAGGCCGCGACGGAGGCCCATCTGTTCGAACCGAACGCCATGGTCGTGTCGACGGCCGATGCGGAGGGGCGGCCGAGTTCGCGGACGGTGCTGCTGAAGCAGTTCGACGAGCAGGGGTTCGTCTTCTACACCAACTACGGCTCCCGCAAGGCCCGTGACCTCGCCGAGAACCCCTACGTCTCGCTTCTCTTCCCCTGGCATCCGATGGCCCGCCAGGTGATCGTCACCGGCGTCGCGCGCCGCACCGGGCGGGACGAGACCGCCGCGTACTTCCGTACCCGGCCGCACGGCTCACAGCTGGGGGCGTGGGCCAGCGAGCAGTCCGCGGTGATCGGCACCCGGGCCGAGCTGGAGGCGTCGTACGCCGAGCTGGCGGGCCGCTATCCGGAGGGCGAGCAGGTGCCGGTGCCGCCGCACTGGGGCGGCTTCAGGGTGGCTCCGCAGACGGTGGAGTTCTGGCAGGGGCGGGAGAACCGGCTGCACGACCGGCTGCGGTACGTGGCGGAGACGGACGGGAGCTGGCGGGTGGAGCGGCTCAGTCCCTGAGGGCCGCCTCCACCAGTGCCGTCCATTGCGCGACCACCTTCTCCCGGCGGCCCTTGTCGTCCGTGAGCAGGTTGGCCAGGCCCAGGCCCCGGGCCATGTCCAGCAGGCCCTGGACGGTCTCGCGCACCCCCGGACGGGACTCGTCGGCGTCCAGCAGGTCGACCGCGATGCGGTGGGTCTCGCGGCCGACGCGGGCTTCCAGCTCCGTCACCTGGGGGCGGAGCTGCTCCTCGTTGGACGCGGCGACCCACAGGTGGAGGGCCGCCCGGAAGAGCGGTCCGGTGTAGAGGTCGACGAGGGCCGACACGACCGCTGTGCGGTCACCGGCCGCGCCCTCGGGGAACAGGGCGCGGATCGCGCCGGAGCGCTCCTCGGCGACGTACTCCACGGCCGCGGTGAACAGGTCCTCGCGGGTCGGGAAGTGGTGCTGGGCGGCGCCCCGGGAGACGCCCGCGCGTTCGGCGACGACCGAGACCGTGGAGCCCGCCCAGCCGCGTTCGGCGAGGCAGGCCACGGCGGCTTCCAGGAGCCGCTGCCGGGTGGCCCGGCTGCGGTCCTGCTTGGGGGTGCGTTCCTGGGTGCGTTCCTGGGGGGAACGGTCCATACGGTCGCCGACCGTGCTCACAGCGCCCATGTGGGGTCCCGTCGTTCTAGGAAGGCCGTCATGCCCTCGCGGGCCTGCGCGGAGGCGAACAGGCGGGCCGAGAGCGCGGTGAGGTCGGCCGCGTCCCGGTCGAAGGCTTCCAGAACCCTAACCGTGAGCAGTTGTTTCGTCTCCGCCAGGGCTTCGGGGGCGGCTTTGCGCAGTCCTTCCAGGATGGGTTCGAGTACGGCGTCCACGTCGTCGCCCGCCGCCGTGAGCAGGCCGATGCGGGCGGCCTCGGCGGCGTCGAAGCGCTCGCCGGTGAGGTAGTAGCGGGCGAGGGCGCGCGGGTCGGTGCGCGGGAGGAGGGGGAGGGAGATGACCGCGGGGGCGACCCCGATCCGGACCTCCGTGAACGCGAACGTCGACGTCGTGGACGCCGCCCCGATGTCGCAGGCGGCGAGCAGGCCGAGGCCGCCCGCGCGGACGTGGCCGGTGACGCGGGCCAGAACCGGCTTGTGCACGGCCACGATCCGGCGGAGCAGGGCCACCAGCGCGTCGGGGTGGGGCGGGTCCTTGAGGTCGGCGCCCGCGCTGAAGGTGTTGCCGGTGTGGGTGAGGACGACGGCGCGGACGTCGGCGTCCTTGGCGCAGTCGGTCAGCGCGTCCGCCAGCTCCCCCACCAGGGCGGCCGACAGGGCGTTGCGGTTGTGCGGGGAGTCGAGGGTGAGGGTCTCGACGCCCCGCGCGCGGGTGCGGTCGACGAGGGTCATGCGAGCTCCCGGAGCCGACGTCGCAGGATCTTGCCGGAGGCGGCCCGCGGGACGTCGTCGATGAAGGTGACCTGGCGGACGCGTTTGTAGGGGGCGACGCGTTCGGCGACGTACATCAGGACCTCTCCTTCGGAGAGGTCGGCGGCGGTGGGCTGGCGGACGACGTAGGCGTGCGGGACCTCGGTGCCCTCGTCGTTGTAGGCGCCGATGACGGCGGCGTCGGCGATGCCCGGGTGGGTGAGCAGCAGGGCCTCCAGCTCGGCGGGGGCGACCTGGAAGCCCTTGTACTTGATGAGCTCCTTGACGCGGTCGACGACGAACAGCCAGCCGTCGGCGTCGACATGGCCGACGTCGCCGGTGTGCAGCCAGCCGTCGGGGTCGATCATCGCGGCGGTGGCGTCGGGGCGGCCCAGGTAGCCCTTCATGACCTGGGGGCCGCGGATGAGGATCTCGCCGGCCTCGCCGACGCCGAGGTCCTTGGCGGGGTCGTCGAGGGAGACGATGCGCATCTCGGTGCCGGCGATGAGCTTGCCGACGGTTCCGGCGGGGGCCTCGCGCATGGCGTCCAGGGGGACGACGTGGGTGCCCGGCGACAGCTCGGTCATGCCGTACGCCTGGCCGACCGGCGGCAGGTTCAGGCGCCGCGAGCAGGCGTCGGCGAGCTGGGCGTCGAGGGGGGCGGCGGCGCTGAGGACGTGCCGCAGGGACGACAGGTCGTACTGCGCGACCAGGGGGTGCTTGGCGAGGGCGAGGACGATCGGCGGGGCCACGAACAGGTCGGTGATGCGGTGGTTCTGGATGGCCGCGAGGTAGGTCTCCAGGTCGAAGCGGGGCAGGACGACGACGGTGGCGCCCTTCCGGAGCGGTGCGTTCATCAGCGCGGTCAGGCCGTAGATGTGGAAGAAGGGCAGGACGGCGAGGATGCGGTCGCCCGGTTTCGCCGGGATCAGCGGTTCCAGCTGGGCGAGGTTGGTGGCGATCTGGGTGTGCGTGAGCATCACGCCTTTGGGCAGACCGGTGGTGCCGGAGGAGTACGGCAGGGCCGCCACGTCCTCGACCGGGTCGATGTCGACCTGCGGTTCGGGGGCCGTCGTGCCCAGCATGTCGAGGAGCGAGCGGTGTCCGGGGGCGCTGTCGCAGACGAAGATCTCCTGGACGCCGCCGGAGAGTTCGGCCGCCCTGCGGGCCGTGCCGAGCAGCGGGGAGACGGTGACGATCCAGCGGGCCGACGAGTCGGTGAGCTGTTTGGCGAACTCCTCCGCCGTGGCGAGGGGGTGCACGGTGGTGACGGAGGCGCCCGCGCGGGTGGCCGCGTAGAACGCCGTGGGGAAGGCGATGGTGTTCGGGCTGTGCAGGGCGAGCACGTCCCCCTTGCGCACCCCCGCCTCGGCGAGCCCGGCGGCCACGCGCCGGTGGAAGGCGTCCAGTTGGGCGTAGGTGAGGGTGGTGCCTTCGGTGCCGTCGATCAGGGCGGGGGTGTCGCCGAACTCGGCGGCCCGGCCCAGCACGGCCTCGTGGATGGGGAGTTCGACGGGCGGGACGTCTGCGTACTCGCTGCGGAACATGGTTCCTCCTCGCACAACGCTGTGCCGGGTCAGTACGACTTGGGCAGGCCCAGGGTCTGGTGGGAGACGTAGTTGAGAATCATCTCCCGGCTCACCGGGGCGATACGAGCCACGCGCGCGGCGGTTATCAGCGAGGCGAGCCCGAACTCGCGCGTGAGGCCGTTGCCGCCGAGGGTGTGCACGGCCTGGTCCACCGCCTTGACGCAGGCCTCCGCGGCTGCGTACTTGGCCATGTTCGCCGCCTCGCCCGCGCCGATGTCGTCTCCGGCGTCGTAGAGGTGGGCGGCCTTCTGCATCATCAGGCGGGCCAGTTCGAGGTCGATGTGCGCCTGGGCGAGGGGGTGGGCGATGGCCTGGTGGGCGCCGATGGGGGTGTTCCAGACGGTGCGGTCGCGGGCGTAGGCGACGGCCTTCGTGAGCGCGTGGCGCCCCATGCCGATCGCGAACGCGGCGGTCATGATGCGTTCGGGGTTGAGGCCGGCGAAGAGCTGGAGGAGGCCCGCGTCCTCGTCGCCGACGAGGGCGTCCGCGGGGAGCCGTACGTCGTCGAGGGTCAGCTCGAACTGCTTCTCCGCGGCGTGGAGTTCCATGTCGATCTGCCGGCGTCCGAAGCCCTCGGTGTCCCTGGGGACGATGAAGAGGCAGGGCTTGAGGCGGCCGGTGCGGGCGTCTTCGGTGCGGCCGACGATGAGGGTGGCGTCGGCGATGTCGACGCCGGAGACGAAGACCTTGCGGCCGGTGAGGAGCCAGTCCCCGGTGTCGGGATCGCGGCGGGCCGTGGTGGTGATGCGGTGGGAGTTGGAACCGGCGTCGGGTTCGGTGATGCCGAAGGCCATGGTCCGGGTGCCGTCGGCCAGGGCGGGGAGCCACTCCCGCTTCTGGTCCTGGGTGCCGAAGCGGGCGATGACGGTGCCGCAGATGGCCGGGGAGACGACCATCATGAGCAAGGGGCAGCCGGCGGCGCCGAGTTCCTCCAGGACGATGGAGAGCTCGGAGATGCCGCCGCCTCCGCCGCCGTACTCCTCGGGGAGGTTGACGCCGAGGTAGCCGAGTTTGGCGGCCTCGGCCCACAGGGCCTCCCGGTCGAATCCCCGGCCGTGGCGTTTGCCCAGCTGGACGACGGCGGCGCGCAGGGCGGCGTGTTCCTCTGACTCCAGGGTGAAGCTCACTGGTCCTCCTCTACGACGGCGAGCAGCGCACCGACGGCGACCTGAGCGCCGACGACGGCATGCAGAACGCTGAGCGTCCCCGCGACCGGGGCCGAAATGCGGTGTTGCATCTTCATCGCTTCGAGCCAGACGATCGGTTCGCCGGCCTCGACCTTCGCCCCCGCCGCCAGGCCGTCGGCGATCTTGACCACCGTTCCCGGCATGGGGGCCAGCAGGGAGCCGGGTGCGTGCTGTGTCCTGGGGTCGGGGAAGCGCGGCAGGGCCTTCAGCGCGGTCGGGCCGACGTACACCTCGTCGCCGTGCCTCGACACCTCGAACCTGCGCCGCACCCCGTCCGCTTCGAGGACGACGAGACCTGCGTCGGCGTGCACCACCCGCGTCCCGTCCACGGTCTCCAGGCCCTCGCGCGTGTGCCGGTAGCGGACCTCGATCTCCTCCCCCGCCAGCTCGTACCGCTTCACCTGCGGCTGGGACGGGACGTTGCGCCAGCCGCCGAAGCGGGAGCGGCCGTGGGCGTCGGCGAGGGCGGCGGCCAGCGGGGCGTACGGGTCGGGGGGTGCGGACGTCAACGACGTCAGGTGGCGGTCGTAGAACGCCGTGTCCATGGCCGCGGTCGTGAACTCCTCGTGGCGCAGGGAGTCGACCAGCAGGGACCTGTTGGTCGTGGGGCCGTGGATCGTGGCCCTTTCCAGCGCGCCCGCCAGCCTGCGGATCGCCTGCGCGCGGGTGGGGGCGTGGGCGACGGCCTTGGCGAGCATGGGGTCGTAGTGGACGCCGATCTCGTCGCCGTCCTCGTAGCCGGTGTCCAGGCGGACGCCGGGGACCGCGAGGCGGTGCAGGGTGCCGGTCTGGGGGGCCCAGTCGCGGGCCGGGTCCTCGGCGTAGAGGCGGGCCTCGACGGCGTGGCCACGCGCGTGGGGTGGTGACCCGGCGAGCGGCTGTCCCTCCGCGACGGCGATCTGGAGGGCCACCAGGTCCACGCCGAACACCGCCTCCGTCACCGGGTGCTCGACCTGGAGGCGGGTGTTCATCTCCAGGAAGTGCGCCTTGTCGCCGGCGACGAGGAACTCGACGGTGCCCGCGCCCACGTAGGAGACGGCGCGTGCGGCGCGTACCGCCAGCGTGCGCAGCTCTTCTTCGAGCCCCTGGGAGAGCCCGGGCGCCGGCGCCTCCTCGATGACCTTCTGGTGGCGGCGCTGGAGGGAGCAGTCGCGGGTGCCGAGGGTCCAGACCGTGCCGTGGGTGTCGGCGAGGACCTGCACCTCGACGTGGCGGCCGTTCTCGATGTAGGGCTCGACGAACACCTCGCCGTCCCCGAAGGCGCTCGCGGCCTCGGCGCGCGCGCCCTCCAGGGCGGCGCTCAGCTCTTCCAGGCGGCGCACGATCCGCATTCCGCGCCCCCCGCCGCCCGCCGCCGCCTTCACGAGCACCGGCAGGTCGGCCGCGCTCACCTCCCCCAGCGGTTCGAGCCCCATCAGCTCCTTCGCGCGCGTCTTGGACGCCATCGCCTCGATCGCCTCCGGGGGCGGGCCGATCCACACCAGACCCGCGTCCAGGACGGCACGCGCGAAGTCGGCGTTCTCGGAGAGGAAGCCGTAGCCGGGGTGCACGGCGTCCGCGCCGGCGGCGACGGCGGCCTTCACGATCAGGTCGCCGCGCAGATACGTCTCGGCGGGCGCGGCCCCCGGGAGACGTACCGCCGTGTCGGCCACGCGCGTGTGGAGGGCGTTCGCGTCGGCGTCCGAATGCACGGCGACCGTTCGGATTCCCAACTCGCCGCAGGTGCGGAAGATCCGGCAGGCGATCTCGCCCCGGTTGGCGACAAGGACAGAAGTGATCATGGAAGTCACGGGAGGTCCCTCACATCCGGAAGACGCCGAAGCCGCCGCGCGCACCCTCGTACGGCGCCGTGTGGATGGCCGACAGGCACATGCCGAGGACCGTGCGGGTGTCGCGCGGGTCGATGACGCCGTCGTCGTAGAGACGGCCGGACAGGAACATCGGCAGCGACTCGGACTCGATCTGCTGCTCCACCATGGCCCGCAGGGCCGCGTCCGCCTCGTCGTCGTAGGGCTGCCCCTTGGCCGCCGCGGACTGCCGGGCCACGATCGAGAGCACGCCCGCCAGCTGCTGCGGGCCCATCACGGCCGACTTGGCGCTGGGCCAGGCGAAGAGGAAGCGCGGGTCGTAGGCCCGGCCGCACATGCCGTAGTGGCCGGCCCCGTAGGAGGCGCCCATGAGCACCGACAGATGGGGCACCCTGCTGTTGCTCACGGCGTTGATCATCATCGCGCCGTGCTTGATGATGCCGCCCTGCTCGTACTCCTTGCCGACCATGTAGCCGGTGGTGTTGTGGAGGAAGAGCAGGGGGATGTCGCGCTGGTTGGCCAGCTGGATGAACTGGGCGGCCTTCTGGGACTCCGCGCTGAACAGGACGCCTTGGGCGTTGGCCAGGATGCCGACCGGATAGCCGTGCAGGGCCGCCCAGCCGGTCGTCAGGCTGGTGCCGTAGAGCGGTTTGAACTCGTCGAAGTCGGAGGCGTCGACGATCCGGGCGATGACCTCGCGCGGATCGAAGGGGATCTTCAGATCGCCGGGGACGATGCCGAGGAGTTCCTCGGCCGCGTACTTGGGCGGCTCGGCGAGGGGCGGGTCGGCGTACGCCTTGCGGTGGTTGAGGCGGGCGACCACGCGGCGCGCCTGGCGCAGGGCGTCCTGCTCGTCGACCGCGAAGTAGTCCGCGAGGCCGGACACGCGCGCGTGCATCTCCGCGCCGCCCAGCGACTCGTCGTCGCTCTCCTCGCCGGTGGCCATCTTCACCAGCGGCGGACCGCCGAGGAACACCTTGGCGCGCTCCTTGACCATGATCACGTGGTCGGACATGCCGGGGACGTAGGCCCCGCCGGCCGTGGAGTTGCCGAAGACGACCGCGACCGTGGGGATTCCGGCGGCCGACAGCCGGGTCAGGTCCCGGAAGATCGCCCCGCCGGGGATGAAGATCTCCTTCTGGGACGGCAGATCGGCGCCTCCGGACTCCACCAGGCTGATGCAGGGCAGCCGGTTGGCGAGGGCGATGTCGTTGGCGCGCAGGGCCTTCTTCAGCGACCAGGGGTTGCTGGCGCCGCCGCGCACGGTCGGGTCGTTGGCGGTGATCAGGCACTCCACGCCCTCGACGACCCCGATCCCGGTGACGAGGGAGGCCCCGACCGTGTAGTCGCTGCCCCAGGCGGCCAGCGGGGACAGTTCCAGGAAGGGCGTGTCGGGGTCGAGGAGCAGCTCGATGCGCTCGCGGGCGAGCAGCTTGCCGCGCTTGCGGTGCCGTTGGACGTACTTCTCACCGCCGCCCGCCAGCGCCTTGGCGTGCTCGGCGGTCAGCTCGTCCAGCTTGGCGAGCATCGCCTCGCGGTGGGCGCGGTAGTCGGGGCCGGTGGTGTCCAGCGCCGACGGCAGGACGGTCACAGCAGAACCTCCGGGATGTCCACGTGGCGGGAGCGCAGCCATTCGCCGAGGGCCTTGGCCTGCGGGTCGAAGCGGTGCTGGGCGGCGACGCCCTCGCCGAGAATCCCCGCCACGACGAAGTTCAGGGCGCGAAGACCGGGGAGGTCGTGCCGGGTGACCGGCAGGTCGGCGGTCTCCGGCAGGAGTTCCCGCAGACGGTCGACGGTGAGGGTGTGCGCGAGCCACCGCCAGGCCGCGTCCGTGCGGGCCCAGACCCCGACGTTGGCGTTCCCGCCCTTGTCCCCGCTGCGGGCCCCCACGACCAGCCCGAGCGGGGCCCTGACCACGGACCCGCCGGCAAGCCGCTCCGGCAGGGACGGCAGCGGGGGCCGGGGCACTTCCTCCAGTACGGCGGTCTCCTGGGGCGGCGCCACGGTGACACGGCGCCCGTCGTGGAGGACGGCCACATGGTCCACGGCGCCATGGGGGACGTACACATCCTCGAAGACCCCATAAGGCGCGCCCTTTCCCGGGGGTGCGAGCACATGGAAACCGGGGTAGCTGGCGAGGGCGAGTTCGATGGCGGCGCCGCTGAGCGCCCGTCCGACCGTCGCCTGGTCGGGGTCCCGGACGACGAGCCGCAGCAGGGCGCTGGCGGTCTCCTCGGTGGCGGCGTCCACGCGGTCGGTGCGGACCAGCTCCCAGCGGCTGACGGCTGCTTTGGTGAGCGACGGCTCCATCTGCGCGCGCACCAGCGCGGCCTTCGCCTCGATGTCGAGGCCGGTCAGGACGAAGACGACCTCGTTGCGGAAGCCGCCGAGCCGGTTCAGGCCGACCTTGAGGGCGGGGGGCGGGGCCTCGCCGCGCACGCCGGAGATCCGGACGCGGTCGGGGCCGTCCGGGGTGAGGCGGACGGTGTCGAGGCGGGCGGTGACGTCGGGGCCCGCGTACCGGGCGCCCTGGGTCTCGTACAGGAGCTGCGCGGTGACCGTGCCGACGTCGACGAAGCCGCCGGTGCCGGGGTGTTTGGTGATGACGGCGGTGCCGTCCTCGTGGAGTTCGGCGAGCGGGAAGCCGGGGCGGCGGAGGTCGTGGCCGCCCTCGGTGAAGAAGGAGTAGTTGCCGCCGGTCGCCTGGGTGCCGCACTCCAGCACATGCCCGGCGACGACCGCCCCCGCGAGCCGGTCGTGGTCGCCCGGACCCCACCCGAAGTGCGCGGCGGCGGGCCCGGTGACCAGCGCCGCGTCCGTCACCCGCCCGGTCACCACCACGTCGGCGCCCGCGCGCAGGCACTCCGCGATGCCGAAGCCGCCGAGGTAGGCGTGGGCGGCGAGGCTGCCGGGGTGGGCGGCGGTCAGGTCGTCGCCCTCCACGTGGGCGACGCGGACGGGCAGGCCGAGGCGGTCGGCCAACTCCCTGACGCGCACGGCCAGTCCGGCGGGGTTGAGGCCGCCGGCGTTGGCGACGATCCGCACCCCTCGCTCCTGGGCGAGACCGAGGCACTCCTCCAACTGCCGCAGGAACGTGCGGGCATACCCGGCGCCGGGGTCCTTCAGCCGGTCGCGGCCGAGGATGAGCATGGTCAGTTCGGCGAGGTAGTCGCCGGTCAGGACGTCCAGTTCACCGCCGGTGAGCATCTCGCGCAGGGCGTCGAACCGGTCGCCGTAGAAGCCGGAGGCGTTGCCGATGCGCAGGGGTGGCGTCACGGGGTGCCTCCCCTGGGTGCGCGCCCGTCGCCGGGTGGGCCCGCGAAGGCCTGGGCGATGTCCAGCCAGCGATCGGCGTCCTCGCCCACGGCGGTCAGGGCGAGGTCGGCGCGGTGGGCGCGCTGGGTGGCCAGGAGGCAGAAGTCGAGGGCGGGGCCGGTGACGCGCTGGGCGGCGCTCTCGGGGCCGTAGGTCCACAACTCGCCCGAGGGCGAGCGGAGTTCGATACGGAACTCCTCGGCGGGCGGGGTCAGCCCGTGCGCGCCGAAGGCGAAGTCGCGGGCCCGTACGCCGATGCGGACCACGTGCCGGAGCCGGTCGGTGGGCGGGCGGACCACGCCGAGGGCGTCCGCCACGTCCTGGCCGTGGGCCCAGGTCTCCATCAGCCGGCCCGTGGCCATGGAGGCGGCCGACATCGGCGGGCCGTACCAAGGGAAACGGGTGCCGGGCGGGGCGGCGCGCAGGGCGGTGCCGAGCGCGGCGCGGCCCTTGCGCCACCGTGCCAGCAGCTCGCCGGGCGGCAGCGCGGCGCCCTCCTCGGCGCCTTCGTCGACGAACGTCCCCGGCGCCTTCAGGGCCGCCTCCACGAGCCCCTGGAAGGCGTCCGGGTCGGTCACGGCCAGCAGGGCCGAGTGGTCGGTCCAGGCGAGGTGGGCGATCTGGTGGGCGACGGTCCAGCGGGGGGCGGGGGTGGGGGTGTCCCAGCGTTCGGGGCTCAACTCGGCTACCAGCCGGTCGAGTTCCTCACTCTCCACGCGCAGGTCTTCGAACACGGGCGTCGGGTCGGCCATGGGGGGAGCATGGCAGCGGGCCCAGAAACAAGCAAGCGTGCTTGCATTGTTTTCTTCTGAGTACGGCTACTCATGCCACGGCACGGCGACACGGGGACCATGGCCACCAGGGCGGGGACGAGGCCTGGAGGCGGGCATGGGCAGGTTTCTGGCGGGGGTCGGGGCCGTGGTCGCGGCCGGGGTGGCGCTGGTCGTCGCCTATCTGGCGGGGGCGCCCGCGGACGTGGTGTTCGGGGCCGGGGCGGGGGTGCTGAGCCTGCTGTGGCTGATGCTCCTGCTGACCGTGCCGTGGAATCTCCACTTCCGGGCGCATGCCGTGCTCGCCGAGATCGCGGTGAGCCGGGAGAAGGGCCTGGAGATCTCCCCGGCGCGGGACGCCGAGGCCAGGCGCATCGCCCGCGCGATGCTGCGGACGGCGGTCGCGGGCCATGTGGTCACGGCGGCGGCCGTCGTCGCGGTCACCTGGGCGACGGGCGCCTTCACCGGCTACTGGTTCGCCGCGTTCTTCCTGCTCAGTACGTTCTTCCGGCCGGCCGGCGCCTGGTTCGGCCAGCTCCGGCGGCGCCTGGGCGCCCTGCTCAAGGACGTCACGTATCCGCGGGACGACGTCGTCGAACTCAACGCCCGCCTGGACCGCGCCGAGGCCGGGACACGGGTGCTGGAGGAGAAGGCGGAGGAACAGTACCGGGCCCTCGCCGAGCTGCGCCGGACCGTGGACGCGCTGGCCATGAGCGCGTACGAGCGGGCGGAGGAGGCGGATCGGAAGGTCGCCGCACTGGGCCGGGAGTTCGAGGCCACGGTGGACCGGCTCACCGACAACCAGGAGATCATCGCGGGCGTGCGGGCCTTCCTGCGGCTGGTGCGCGCTCCGGAACTGCCGGGGGACGCGCGGGACGCGGCGGCCCCGGGCTGACCCGCGGTTCAGAGCTCTTGCGGCACCGCCACCGCCGCCTTCCCCCGCCCCGTCTGCGTCAGCACCACACCCATGCTGGCCGCGATGACCAGGGCGATGGCGACGGCCTCGGTGGCGGACAGGGCCTGGCTCAGGACGAGGAAGCCGGCGGTGGCGGCGATGGCCGGTTCCAGGCTCATGAGGATGGCGAAGGTGGAGGCGGGCAGCCGGCGCAGGGCGATGAGCTCCAGTGTGTAGGGCAGGACCGAGGAGAGGACGGCCACCGCCGAGCCCAGGGCGATGGTCGTGGGGTCGAGGAGCTTGCTGCCGGACTCGGCGATCCCGAGCGGCAGGAACACCAGCGCCGCGACCGCCATGGCGAGGGCGAGCCCGTCGGCCTGCGGGAAGCGTCGGCCGGTACGGGCGCTGAAGACGATGTACGCCGCCCACATGGCGCCGGCACCCAGGGCGAAGAGGACGCCCGCGACGTCGAGGCTGCCGAAGCCGCCGCCGCTGAGCAGGACGACACCGGCGAGGGCCAGCCCGGCCCACAGCAGGTTGATCGCCCGGCGGGAGGCGAGGACCGAGAGGGCCAGCGGGCCGAGCACCTCCAGGGCGACGGCGGGGCCGAGCGGGATGCGGGCGATGGACTGGTAGAAGAGGCCGTTCATCCCGGCCATCGTGAGGCCGAAGACAATCACCGTGGCCCAGTCCGCGCGGCTGTGCCCGCGCACCCGCGGCCGGCACACGACCAGCAGCACGATCGCCGCCGCCACCAGCCGCAGCGTCACCACGCCGAGCGCCCCGGCGCGCGGCATCAGGCTCGCCGCGAGGGCGCCGCCGAACTGCACGGAGATGCCCGCGGACAGCACCAGGCCGATGGAGCCGAGGGAGCGTCGGCGGTGCGGGGTGCCTGCCGGCGGCTGGGCGGCGGGGGTCTGGGCAGCCGGGGTCGCCGAGGGCGAGGCGGCAGTGCTGGGGGTGGTCACGGGGCCTTCCAGGGATTCGATGCGCGATTCGTTCATCTCGATGTACTGTCAAGTCCAGAGTAATAGACTCCGTCAGGTACGTGAACCCCTTTTGCCACTGTCACCCGTCTGGGCAGGCTCAGCGCCGCGCCATGTACAGGTCCAGCGCCTTGTGCAGCAGCCGGTTCAACGGGAAGTCCCACTCCCCCAGGTACTCGATGGCCTGGCCGCCCGTGCCGACCTTGAAGCGGAGCAGCCCGAGGAGGTGGTTGGACTCCTCCAGGGTGTCGGTGATGCCGCGCAGGTCGTAGACGGCGGCACCCAGCTCGTGGGCGTCGGTCATCATCCGCCACTGCATGGCGTTGTTGGGCTGGACCTCGCGCTTGTGGGCGGTGGAGGCGCCGTAGGAGTACCAGACGTGCTCGCCGACCGTGAGCATCGTGGCCGCGGCGAGGACGCCGCCGTCGTGGCGGGCGAGGTAGAGGCGCATACGGTCGGGGTGCTCGGCGTTCAGTACGGTCCACATGCGCTGGAAGTAGGCGAGGGGCCGCGGGATGAAGCGGTCGCGTGCGGCGGTCTCGGTGTAGAGGGCGTAGAACGCCGGAAGGTCCTCGGGGCCGCCCCGGACGACCTCCACCCCCGCCTTCTCGGCCTTCTTGATGTTGCGCCGCCACTGCTGGTTGAGGCCGCGGTGGATGTCGTCCAACGACCGCCCCGCGAAGGGCACTTGGAAGACGTACCGGGGCTGTCCGGCGGCGAAGCCGTCCTCACCGCCCGGCTCCGTCTGCTGCCAGCCCGCCCGCCGCAGCCGGTCGGCGACGTCGAAGGCACGCGGTTCGTACGAGGTCGCCTCGGCGTCCCTGAGCCGCCGGGCGGCCGGGTCGGCGATCGCGGCCTTCACGGCGTCGGCGCTCCAGCGGCGCACGACCACGGGCGGCCCCATCTTCACCGAGAACGCGCCCTGCCGTTTCAGGTGGGCGAGCATCGGCTCCAGCCAGCGCTCCGCGAGTTCGGGGTCGTACCAGTCGACGATCGGCCCCTCGGGCAGATAGGCCAGGTACTTCTTCAGCTTCGGCACCGGCCGGTACAGCACCAGCCCCGCCCCCACCAGCCGCCCCTCCTCGTCGAACCACCCCAGACTCTCCGCCCGCCAGTCCGGCTTCACCTCGCCCCAGGCGGGGATCTGGGTGTGGCTGGCGGAGGGGCGGGAGGCGATGAAGGCGAGGTGGTCGGGGCGGGAGACCGGCTGGACGCGGAGGGGGCGGCGGGAGCTTTCGTTTGTCATTTCCCCGAAGATGCGCATGCGAGTTCGCCGGTTCCCATGAGCCGGTCATGAAATGCGGGCCGACTCCCGCGTATTGCAGACGGTCCGACGGCCCGGTAATGCACATGGCCAACTCCACCCCATTCCATGGGAGTTCGGAGTACGCCGTTTTCATTTCTGCATGAGTCAGGAACATGGTCCCATCGATGAGTTCGGGCTCAGGGGCGCCCAGGTCAGGTCGTGCCGGTCGGAGCGGCTCAGGACACCACATATTCCGTCCGCCGTAAGCATCCGCCGACCTAGGATCTGCCCATGATCGAAGGCGAGTTGGTACGGCTCCGCGCGCTGCGCGCGGAGGATGCGGAGCACCATCTGCGGTGGCGCAACGACCCGGAGGTGGTGCACTGGGCCACCGGCGGCGACCCGATGTTCGGGCCGGTCACCGCGGAGGCCGTCGGTCTCGCCTTCGAGACGATGCTGCGGCTGAACCCGAGGGAGGAGGCCGTCCTCACGGTCGAGGACCTCGCCGACGGCGCAGTGATCGGCATGGCGGACTACCGCGAACTCGACCCCTACGCAGGGCTGGTCACGGTCGGCATCACCATCGGCGACCGCGACCGCTGGGGGCACGGGCACGGCTCGGACGCGCTGCGGCTGCTGGTGGGGCACCTGTTCGGCGCCTTCGGGCTGCACCGCGTCCAGCTCGACACCTGGAGCGGCAACACCCGCGCCGTACGCGCCTTCACCAAGGCGGGCTTCCGCGAGGAGGGCCGGCGTCGGGGTGCGGTGCTGGTGAGGGGCGAGCGGCACGACAGCGTGTTGTTCGGGTTGCTGCGGGAGGAGTGGGAGGCGGGGGCGCCTATTCCTGCGGAATAACCGGCCGTCCCTCCTCCACCTCCTCCACCCGCTCCGCCAGCACCTCCGCCAGATGCCGCCCCCGCACCCCCGCCAGCTGCTCCAGCTGTGTGCGGCAGGAGTAGCCGTCGGCCAGGACCACCGCGCCTTCCGGCGCCTGCCGCACCGACGGCAGCAGCTGCTCCTCCGCGCACGAACGCGACACCTCGAAGTGGCCTTTTTCAAAGCCGAAGTTGCCCGCCAGGCCGCAGCAGCCGCCGCTCAGCTCGCCGTCCAGACCCGCCGCCGCGCGCAGCCGCCGGTCGGGCGTGTCGCCCAGGACCGCGTGCTGGTGGCAGTGGGTCTGGCCGACCGCCGGGCGGTTCACCTGCGGGGGTGTCCAGTCGGGGGCCAGGCGCTCCAGGGCCTCGGCGAAGGTGAGGACGCGGGAGGCCAGGCGGGCGGCGCGCGGGTCGGTGTGGAGGAGTTCCGGCAGGTCCGTGCGGAGGGCCGCCGCACAGCTGGGTTCCAGGACGACGACCGGGAGGTCGGTCTCCAGCACCGGTGTCATCAGCTCCAGGGTGCGGCGCATGACCGTACGGGCGCGGTCGAGCTGGCCGGTCGAGACGTACGTCAGCCCGCAGCAGACCCGGCCGCGGCGGGCCGTGAGCGGGGCGAAGGAGGGGGACGGGCGGAGCGTGGGCGGCAGCAGGACGGTCAGACCGGCCGCCTCCAGGACGCGGACCGCCGCCTGACCCACCTGCGGTGACAGGTGTTCGGTGAAGGTGTCCGGCCACAGCACCACCCGCGGCCCCGTGCCGGCCGGTGCCGGCCGTCGCGCCCACCAGCGGGTCAGCGTCCGCTCCGCCAGCCGTGGAAGCCGCCGCTCAGGCGCGATGCCGCCCAGCCTTCTCGCCGCCGACGCCAACGGCCTGACGGCAGCCAGGGCGTTGACCACCTTCGCCGTGCGGGTGCGCGCCACCGCCCGCAGCCACACCGGCAGCCATCCCATCGCGTAGTGGGCGGCCGGCCGGCGTCGGCCCGCGTAGTGGTGGTGGAGGAACTCCGCCTTGTACGTCGCCATGTCCACCTCGACCGGGCAGTCCGAACGGCAGCCCTTGCAGGACAGGCACAGGTCCAGCGCCTCGCGCACCTCCTCGGAGCGCCAGCCGTCGGTCACCACCTCACCCGCCAGCATCTCGTGCAGCAGCCGGGCACGGCCGCGCGTGGAGTGCGCCTCCTCGCCGGTCGCGCGGAAGGACGGGCACATCACGCCCGCTCCCGTCACGGAGGTCGTACGGCACTTCGCCACCCCCACGCAGCGGCGGACCGCGGCCGAGAAGTCGCCGTCGTCGGCGGGGTAGCCGAAGGCCACGTCGACCGGCTCGCGCGGGAGGACGGAGAAGCGGAGGTTGGTGTCCAGGGGCGCCGGGCGGACCAGCACGCCGGGGTTGAGGAGGTCGTCGGGGTCCCAGGCCGCCTTCGCGCGCTCGAAGAGGGACACCAGCTCCGCGCCGTACATCCGGGGCAGCAGCTCGGCCCGCGCCTGCCCGTCGCCGTGCTCCCCGGACAGCGAACCGCCGTGCGCCACGACCAGGTCGGCGAGTTCCTCGGAGAAGCGGCGGAAACGGGCGATGCCCTTGTCGGTGAGCAGGTCGAAGTCGACGCGGACGTGGATGCAGCCGTCGCCGAAGTGGCCGTACGGCGTCCCGCGCAGCCCGTGATCGGTGAGGAGCCGCCTGAAGTCCCGCAGATACGCGCCCAGTCGGGGCGGCGGCACCGCGCAGTCCTCCCAGCCGGGCCAGGCCTCGGAGCCGTCCGGCATGCGGGTCGCGGTGCCGCTGGCGTCCTCCCGGATGCGCCACAGCGTCCGCTGCCCGGCCGGGTCGGTCACCACCAGCGCGTCCACGCCCTCCGCCGCCCGCACGATCGTCTCCGCACGCGCGCGTGCCTCGGCCTCGGTGTCGCCGCCCGTCTCCACGAACAGCCAGGCCGCGCCCCGCGGCAGCGCGACCGCCGACGGCACCAGGTCGGCCGCCATGCCCTCCACGGTCAGGGGGTGGTGGGGCAGCAGCCCGGCGGCGGCCTCCGCGGCGGCGCCCTCGTCCGCGTATCCCAGGACGGCCAGCGCACGCGCGCGGGGCGCCTCCACCAGCCGTACGACCGCCTCCGTCAGCACCCCGAGGGTGCCCTCGCTGCCGCAGAACGCGCGGGCGACGTCGGCGCCCTTCTCCGGGAGCAGCGCGTCCAGCGCGTACCCCGAGATGCGGCGGGGCAGTTCGGGGAAGCCGGTGCGCAGGCGGGCCAGGTCGCCGGCCACCAGGTCGCGCAGGCCGTCCGGGGCGCCGGCCCAGTCCTGCCCGAGCCGCAGCCGCTGCCCGCGCGCGGTGATCACGTCCAGTTCGCGGACGCTGTCGGCGGTCGTGCCCCAGGCCACCGAGTGCGAGCCGCACGAGTTGTTGCCGATCATTCCGCCGAGGGTGCAGCGGCTGTGCGTGGAGGGGTCGGGGCCGAAGCGCAGGCCGTGCGGGGCGGCGGCGTCCTGCAGGCGGTCCAGGACGAGGCCGGGCTGCACGACGGCCGTGCGGGACTCCGGGTCGAGGGAGACCAGGCGGTTCATGTGGCGGGTGAAGTCCAGCACCACGCCGGTGCCGGTGGCCTGCCCGGCGATCGACGTCCCGCCGCCGCGCGGCACCACGGGCACGCCGCGCTCCCGGCACACCTCCAGCACCGCCGCCACGTCGTCCGCGTCCCTGGGCGCCACCGCCCCCAGCGGAACCCGGCGGTAGTTGGACGCGTCCATGGTCATCAGCGCCCGGGACGTGACGTCGAACCCGACCTCACCCCGGACGGCCGCCCGCAGCGCCGACTCGAGATCCGTCATGGCTCAAGCATGCATCCGACCACTGACAGTGACGAAGCAACGGCCGTGACGGAGCAGTGGCCGTGACGGAGCCGTCATGCCCCACCGGAATCTGTGAACGCCTCCAGAACCTTCCCAATTTGATCACCAACTCTCATATAGTGACCGCTTATTGAGCGACAGGTGTCGCTTCTCGCCCAGGAACACACAGCGGCCCCCGACCGAGGACCCGACTCATGACCGCCCCAAGCCTGCCCGGCGAACGGCCCACCGCCCGCACCCTCCTGCCCGCCCCCCTGCTCACCGCCGTCCTCGCCGCGCTCGCGGTCGCCGTCGCGGTGGCCCGGGCGCCGGAGTCGGTGCGCGTCCCGCTCGCCCTCGGCAGCGGTGCGGGCGCCCTGCTGCTGACCGTCGCCGTCGCCGTGGCCGTCCACGCCCTGCACAGCGCCCGGATCACCCGCCGCCGCCTGGAGGCCGTCACCCTCGACGCCGGGCGGCTGCTGCAGGACCGCGCCCGGCAGAGCGCGGAGTTCGACCAGGAGCGGGTCCAGCTGACCGAGGAGCTGACCCGCGAACGAGCCCGGCACGCCGCCGAGCTCGCCGAGGAACGCGCCCGCCTCACCGCCGAGTCGGAGGCGGAGCGGGCCCGCCTCTCCACCGCGAACGCCCGCCTGACCGAGCGCGCCCGCCGGGCCGAGCAGGAGCGGGCCACCGCCCTGTCCGCCACCGCCAACGCGGCGAGCCGCATGCAGGCGCTCGCCACCGGCATGCTCGCCGACCTGCGCGCCATGGAGGAACGGCACGACGACGAGGACGTCCTCGCCGACCTCCTGCACCTCGACCACCGCACCGCCCAGGCGGGCCGCCTCGCCGACTCCGTCGCCGTCCTCACCGGCGCCCGCTCCGGCCGCCGTTGGGCCCGCCCCATCGCCATGGAGTCGATCCTGCGCGGCGCGATGGGCCGCATCAGCGGCTACCGGCGGGTGCGCGTGCACTCCGCCTGCGAGGCCGCCGTCGCCGGGCACGCCGCCGAAGGCGTGATGCACGCCCTCGCCGAACTCCTCGACAACGCCGCCAATTTCTCGCCGCCGACCGCCGAGGTCCACGTCTACGTCGAGGAGGTCCCGGCCGGTGTCATCGTCTCCGTGGAGGACAGCGGCCTGGTGATGGGCGAGGTCCAGCTCCGCCGCGCCGAGCAGGCCGTCTCCGGCGACGACGCCGAACTCGGCGGCCTCACCGGCACCCGGCTCGGCCTCGCGGTCGTGGGCCGGCTGTCCCGCAAGTACGGCCTCACGGTCTCGTTCCGTCCGTCCGCCCGCGGCGGCACCGGCGTCCTGATGCTCGTGCCCCAGGACATCCTCGTACCGGAACAGCTCGCCGCCCGCCCGCCGGAGCCGCTGCCGCCGGCGCAGACCGCCCCCTCTTCGGCGCCGCGGACGCAGACGCCGACGCCGACGGCACTGGAGCCGAAGACGGCACTGGAGACGGACATGCCGCCGGACAGGAGCACGGCCCTGGACCACGATCCGGTGCCCACCCACGAGTCCCCCGAGCACAGCGCGGCGTCCCTCCTCGGCGACCGGCCCACCGAGCGGTCCGAAAGCCTGCCCGCGGAATGGTCCAAGGACCGCCCCGGAGGCACTCCTGAAGGCGCCACCCAAGACCGCCCCGGAGACCGTGCCGGAGGCCGCTCCGAGGGTCTGCCCGACGGACTCCCCAAACGCCGCAGGGGCCGCGCCCTCGCCGCGGCCGAGCGGGAGCAGCGGGAGCGGATACGCGCGCGTGCCGCCGAAGAAGCCGGAACCGGAGCGACGGGAACCGGAGCGACCGCCGGAGCGACCGGAGCCAGAGCAACCGCGGCCGGATCCACCACAGCCGGAACCACCGGAACCGCGGGAACCACCGGAACCGCCGGAACCACGGACCCCAAGGACGACGCCCCCACCCGCGCCCTCCGCTTCAGCAGCTTCCGCCAAGCGGTTCGCGGCTCCCTCTCCGACCAGAGCAACCCCGCAACCACCGACGAGGGCACCCTCACCACCCAGGACCAGGACGCCCAGAACCCCCACGACCGTCCCACCACCCCCGACCCAGCCCCCGCCCCCTCCCACCAGCACTCCACCCCGGAAGGCGATCCCACGTCATGACCGGCACCACCACCGCCGACGAGAAGCTCACCTGGCTCATCGAGGGCCTCCTTGAGCGCACCCCGGGCGCGCGGCACGCGCTCGTCCTCTCTCGGGACGGGCTGAAGCTGTGCCGGACGCCGGAGCTCACCGTCGACCAGGCCGACCAGCTCGCCGCGATCGCCGCCGGCATCCAGGCCCTGTCGCAGGGCGCGTCCGTGGAGTTCGGGGACGGCACCGGAGGCGTGCGGTCGGCGATGACCGAGTTCTACGGTGGCGTGCTCTTCATCGTGGAGGCCGGTGAGGGCGCTCATCTGGCCGTCGTCACCACCGAGGACGCGGACGCCGGTCTCGTCGGGCACAACATGAGCGAGCTCGTCGAGCAGCTCGGCGCCCATCTGACCGCGCAGCCCCGGACGTCATGAGCCGCCCCGGCAGGGACGACTCACCCGACCGCCTCTACACCCTCACCGGTGGTCGCGCGCACGCCACCCCGGACAGCCCCTTCGACCTGGTGACCCTCGTGGTCGCCGAGTGCGATCCGGTGCCCGGTATGCAGTCGGAGCACGCGGCGATCCTCAGGCTCACGGAACTGCCCATGGCGGTGGTGGAGTTGGCCGCCGAGCTGAAGCTGCCCGTGAGCATCACCAAGATCCTGCTCGCCGACCTCCTCGCGACGGGCCGCGTCAGCGCCCGTCACCCGAGGAAAGCCGCCGTCCCCGATCCCGACGTCCTGGAACAGGTGCTCGTTGGACTCCGCAACCTCTGAGGCAAGCTCCGAGACGACCTCCGAGCCGGCCTCCGCCGCCCGCACCCCGCTGGGTGCCACCGCCGACAACGGCCTCAAGATCGTCGTCGTCGGCGGTTTCGGCGTCGGCAAGACCACCCTCGTCCGCTCGGTCAGCGAGATACGTCCCCTCAACACCGAGGAGACGATGACCCGGGCCGGCGAGCACATCGACGACATCAGTGAGATCCGGGACAAGAAGGCGACCACCGTCGCCTTCGACTTCGGCCGCATCACGCTCGACGCCCGCAATGTGCTGTACCTCTTCGGCGCCCCCGGCCAGGAGCGGTTCTGGTTCCTGTGGGACCGGTTGTTCTCCGGGACGCTCGGCGCGGTCGTCCTCGTCGACACCCGTCGTATCGACGACAGCTGGTACGCCATCGACCGTCTCGAACACCACGGCACGCCCTTCATCGTGGCCTGCAACGACTTCGGCGGCCCCACCTACGCCCCGAGCCAGATCCGCGAGGCCCTCGACCTCGATCCGCACGTCCCGCTGCTCGACTGCGACGCCCGCTCCCGGGCCTCCGGCAAGCAGGTGCTGATCACCCTGGTCGAGCACGTCAAGCACACCTACGCCCGCCAAGCCTCCACAAGAGAACAGGAGTTGACCCGGTGACCGCCCCCATACCCCTCAGCGGCCCCAGGTTCCAGACCGAACCGGCGCGGCTGTACCGGGAGATGCGGCGCGACCACGGTGCCGTGACGCCGGTCCTGCTCGACGGCGACATCCCGGCCTGGCTGGTGCTCGGCTACCGCGAGCTGCATCAAGTCACCGGTGATCCGGTGCTGTTCAGCCGGGACTCGGAGCTGTGGAACCAGTGGGACCGCATCCCCGACGACTGGCCGCTGCTGCCGATGATCGGCCGCAAGCAGCCGTCGATCCTGTACACGGTCGGCGAACGCCACCGCGAGCGGGCCGCGATGATCAGCGAGGCGCTGGAGGCGGTGAGCCCCTCCGAACTGCGCGGCTACGCCGAGCGGTTCGCCGACGAACTGATCGACGCGGTGTGCGCCGAGGGCGAGACCGACATCATCGGCAACTACGCGATGCTGCTGCCGGTGCGGGTCCTGGCCCGGCTCTACGGCTTCTCCGACGAGGAGGGCCCCGGCCTGGTCACGGCCCTCAACGACATGATCGACGGCCGGGAGCGGGCGATCGCCGGGCAGACGCACCTGGCCACTTCGATGTTCCAGCTCCTGGCCGACCGGCATGCCGAGCCCGCCGACGACGTCGTCTCCCGGATGCTCGCCCACCCCGGCGGGTTCACCGACGAGGAGATCGCCCAGGACCTGATGGTGATGATGGCGGCCGGGCACCAGCCCACCGCCGACTGGATCGGCAACTCGCTGCGCCTGATGCTGACCGACAGCAGGTTCGCGGCCTCCCTGTTCGGCGGCCGCAACAGCGTCGCCGACGCCATGAACGAGGTGCTGTGGGAGGACACCCCCACCCAGAACGTGGCCGGCCGCTGGGCGTCCCGCGACACCCAGCTCGGCGGGCGCCGGGTCCGGGCCGGCGACCTGCTGCTGCTCGGCCTCCAGGGCGCCAACTCCGATCCGCAGGTCCGCACCGACGGCTCCACCCTCACCGGCGGCAACAGCGCGCACTTCTCCTTCGGGCACGGCGAGCACCGCTGCCCGTTCCCCGCGCAGGAGGTCGCCGAGGTCATCGCGCGCACCGGGATCGAGGTCGTCCTGGACCGGCTCCCCGACATCGACCTGGCCGTCCCCGCCGACTCCCTGACGCGCCGCCCCTCGCCGTGGCTGCGCGGGCTGACCGCGCTGCCGGTCCGCTTCACGCCGGTCCCGGCGCTCTGAGCCCCCACACGTCTGCCCTCACTCACGCCGCCCCTCTGGAGGCACCCGTATGACCACTGAGATGACGACCGACGCGGAACAGACCCGTATAGCCCTCGACCCCTTCGTCAAGGACCTGGACGGTGAGAGCGCGCGCCTGCGTGCCGCCGGTCCGCTGGCCGCCGTGGAGCTGCCCGGCGGGGTCCCCGTGTGGGCGGTCACGCACCACGCCGAGGCCAAGGCGCTGCTCACCGACCCCCGGCTGGTGAAGGACATCAACGTTTGGGGTGCCTGGCAGCGCGGCGAGATCCCCCCGGACTGGCCGCTGATCGGGCTGGCCAACCCCGGCCGCTCCATGCTCACCGTCGACGGCGCCGACCACCGCCGGATGCGCACCCTGGTCGCCCAGGCGCTCACCCCGCGCCGGGTGGAGGCGATGCGGGAGCGGATCACGGCGCTGACCGAGAAGCTGCTCGACGACCTGGAGGGCGCCGCCGAGGACGGGGTGGTCGACCTCAAGGCGGCCTTCGCCTACCCGCTCCCGATGTACGTCATCGCCGACCTCATGGGCCTGGCCGAGGCGAAGCTCCCCCGGCTGAAGGAGCTGTTCGAGAAGTTCTTCTCCACCCAGACCCCGCCGGCGGAGGTCATCGCGACGCTCACCGAGCTCGCGGGCATCATGGCGGAGACGGTGGCCGCCAAGCGCGCCGAGCCCGGTGACGACCTCACCTCGGCGCTCATCCAGGCGTCCGAGAACGGTGACCACCTCACCGACGAGGAGATCGTCTCCACCCTCCAGCTGATGGTCGCGGCCGGCCACGAGACGACGATCTCCCTCATCGTCAACGCCGTGCTCCAGCTGTCACTCCACCCGGTGCAGCGTGCCCTGGTGCTGGCGGGCGAGGTCGACTGGTCCTCGGTCGTCGAGGAGACGCTCCGGCACTCCACCCCCACCTCCCACGTCCTGATCCGCTTCGCGACGGAGGACGTCCAGGTGGGCGACAAGGTCCTGCCCGCGGGCGACGCGCTGATCGTGTCGTACGCCGCCATCGGCCGCGACGAGCAGGCGCACGGCCCCACGGCGGGCGAGTTCGACATCACCCGCACCTCGCCGAACCGCCACATCAGCTTCGGCCACGGCCCGCACGTCTGCCCCGGCGCCGCCCTCTCCCGCCTGGAGGCGGGCGTCGCCCTCCCGGCCCTGTACGCCCGCTTCCCGGACCTCGACCTGGCGATCCCGCCGACGAACCTGCGCAACAAGCCGGTGGTGACCCAGAACGACCTGTTCGAACTGCCGGTTCGGCTGACGGCGCCGCAGGATTCGTAGATCACGACAAGTCCACGGGCCGGAGAAGTCGTCTCATCGAACGGACACGTTTCCGTCCGGTTTCACCGAGGAGATACCCTCCGGCTCGTGGCTGAGATCCAGATTCCCGCTGACATCAAGCCCGCCGACGGTCGTTTCGGCGCGGGCCCCTCCAAGGTGCGGACGGAAGCGCTGGACGCGCTGGCCGCGACCGGTACCTCTCTGCTCGGCACCTCCCACCGCCAGGCCCCGGTGAAGAACCTGGTCGGCAAGGTGCGCGAGGGCATCAGTGAGCTGTTCTCCCTGCCCGAGGGCTACGAGGTGATCCTCGGCAACGGCGGCTCCACCGCGTTCTGGGACGTCGCGACCCACGGCCTGATCGAGAACAAGTCGCAGCACCTGAACTTCGGCGAGTTCAGCTCGAAGTTCGCCAAGGCCGCGAAGCTCGCCCCGTGGCTGGCCGAGCCGACCGTCATCGCCTCCGACCCGGGCACCCACCCGGAGCCGCAGGCCGAGGCGGGCGTCGACGTCTACGCCTTCACCCACAACGAGACGTCGACGGGTGTCGCGGCCCCGATCAAGCGCGTGTCCGGCGCCGACGAGGGTGCGCTGGTCCTGGTCGACGCCACCTCCGGCGCCGGCGGCCTCCCGGTCGACATCGCCGAGACCGACGTCTACTACTTCGCCCCGCAGAAGTCCTTCGCCTCCGACGGCGGCCTGTGGATCGGTGTCTTCTCCCCGGCCGCGATCGAGCGCGCCGAGCGCGTCCACGCCTCCGGCCGCCACGTGCCCGAGTTCTTCTCGCTCCCCACGGCGATCGACAACTCCCGCAAGAACCAGACGTACAACACCCCGGCGCTGGCCACCCTCTTCCTCCTGAACCAGCAGCTGGAGTGGATCAACGGCCAGGGCGGTCTCGCCTGGTCCACGGCCCGTACGAAGGACTCCTCGACCCGCCTGTACAGCTGGGCGGAGGAGTCGAAGCACGCGACCCCGTTCGTCTCCGACCCGGCCAAGCGCTCCCAGGTCATCGGCACGATCGACTTCTCCGACGAGATCGACGCCGCCGCGATCGCCAAGGTCCTGCGCGCCAACGGCATCGTCGACACCGAGCCCTACCGCAAGCTCGGCCGCAACCAGCTCCGCGTGGCGATGTTCCCGGCGATCGACCCGGCGGACGTCGAGGCGCTGACGAAGTGCATCGACTACGTGATCGAGAAGCTCTGATCGCTCTCGTACGACGATGAAGGGCGCCCGGCTCGTCGCTGGGCGCCCTTCGTCGTCCGGCCGGCACGGCACCGGCCGGGCACCCGGCACCCCTCGTCGTCCGGCGGTCACGGCACCGACCGGGCGCCCCCTCTTCGTCCGGCCGTCACGGCACCAGCACGAGCTTGCCCGTCGTCCGCTTCTCCTCGATCGCCCGGTGGGCCGCGGCGGCCTCCGCCAGCGGGTAGGTGCGCTCCACCACGACCGTCAGCCGCCCGTCCTCGATGCGCCGCGTGACCGGCTCCAGCGCCTCCCCCGAGGGCTCCGCCGTGACCCACACGTACCGCAGCCCCCGCTCGGCCGCCCGCGCCTCGTCGACGCCGGGGTCGATCGCCGCCCCGATGAGCAGGCCGCCCGGCCTGAGCACGTCCAGTGAGCGCGTCCCGTACTCGCCGCCCACCAGGTCCAGCACGACGTCGACCGGCGCCACGGCCGTCCGGAAGTCCCCGGCGGTGTAGTCGACCAGCTCGTCGGCGCCGAGCCCGCGCAGCCAGTCGTGCTTGCCCGGCCGTGCCGTGCCGATGACATGGGCCCCCAGTTCCTTGGCGAGCTGCACCGCGACGTGCCCCACCCCGCCGGCCGCCGCGTGGATCAGCACCCGGTCGCCGGGCCCGGCCTCCGCCAGGCCGAACAGCGCCCGCCACGCGGTGATCGCGACCAGCGGCACCGCCGCGGCCTGCGCGAGGCCGAGGTTCTTCGGCTTGGGGGCGAGCGCGGCGACAGGTGCGACGACGTACTCGGCGTACGCACCCCGCGCCGACAGCGGCAGCATGCCGTACACCTCGTCCCCCGCCCCGAACCGCGTCACGCCCTCGCCCACCCGCGCCACGACCCCGGCCACGTCGTTCCCCGGGGTCCACGGCAGGGTCACCAGCTCCGGCACCCGCCCGGACCGCAACACCGTGTCCCCGGGGTTCACCCCGGCGCCCCCGACCCGCACCAGCACCTGGCCGGGCCCGGGCTCGGGCACATCGGTCTCGGCACAGGTGAGCACCTCGGGACCGCCGAAGGAGGACTGGACGATGGCATGCATACGGTTCATGCGGTCATCCTCGGCCGCGGCAATCCCCGCACGGAAGACGGCACTTGTCTGATATCGAGGTTCCTCATGGATACCGGCTTCGACCTCAGGAAACACGGCGGCGTGGAGATCTTCCTGCGCGACTGCCCCACCCGCGCCGTGCTGGAGGTCATCGCGAGCAAGTGGACCATGCTGGTGCTGGTGGCCCTGGAGGACGGCCGGCCCATGCGCTTCACCGAACTGCGCCGCCGCCTCGACGGCGTGACCCAGAAAGTGCTGACCTCGACCCTGCGCGCCCTGGAACGCGAGGGCCTGCTGGCCCGCGAGGTGTACCCGACCGTGCCTCCGCGCGTGGAGTACCGGCTCACCGGCCTGGGGCGGGAGATGGGCGGTCTGATCCAGGGCATCACGGACTGGTCGCAGGCGAACATCGACGCCATCCGCACGGCCCGCGAGGAGTTCGACGCGCGCACCGCCGAAGCCGCGGACCCCGCTCCCGTACGACGGTGAGGGCGCCCGGCGCGTACCGGGCCGGGCGCCCGGCGCTCAGGCCGCCGTACAGCTCACGCTCGGCACACCCCCGCCCCCCGGTGTCCCGCCGAACCCGAAGGTCGCCGAACCGCCCACCGCGACCGTCCCGTTGTGCGCGGCGTTGGTCGCGGTCACGGTAGCCCCTGACTGGGTGTACGAGGCGTTCCACATGCTGGTGATCTGCTGCGAGCCGCCGAACGTCCAGGTCACCTTCCACGAACTGAGCGCCGTGGTACCGGTGTTGGTGACCTTCACCTCGGCATTGAAGCCGCCGCCCCAGTCGCTGCTGACGGTGTAGGCGGCCGAGCAGCTCGCCGTGGAGCCGCCGCCGCCCCCGCCACCGCCGCCGCCACCGCCGCCGTTCGAGGGGAAGCCCGGTGCCTTGATGCTCGCCAGGTACCCGTCCTTCACCGTGTCGACCGTCTGCCAGTCGTCCTTCAGGATGCCGCCGGTGTCACCGGAGTTGGGGTTCCACGACCAGAAGGTCCAGTGGAAGGAGTCCGAGCCGTACGTCGACGTCGGCCGCAGGTAGTCCACGAGCGCGGCCAGCCACTTCTGGTCCACGGTCGAGCTGAGGGTCGTGCCGAACTCCCCCACCCACACGGGCGCGATGTTCTGCTTGAAGATGTACCCCCAGTACTTGTCCCAGATCCCGGGCATGTTGGCCGGGAAGGACGGATCGCTGAACCAGCTCTGCTGGGCGACGCTCGTGGCGTAGTCGTGGGCGGAGTAGACGACCCGGTTGGCGACGTTCAGGTTCACCGGGTACTGCGCGACGCCCATCAGGTTGCCGCCCCACCAGCCGGAGACGCCGTTGAAGGTCTGCACGCCCTCGACGAAGATCAGCAGGTCGGGGTTGACGGAGAGGACCGCGTTGCCGGCCCGCTGGGCGGCCAGCCGCCAGTCCGTCGCCGTGTCACCGCAGCCCCAGCAGGCGGGGTCGTGGGGCTCGTTGTGCAGGTCGATGCCGACGACCGTGTTCTGGCCGAGGTAACGGGTCGCCAGGGCCTTCAGGTTGGCGATCCACGTCGACTCGGGCACCGCGGCGGTGTACCAGAGCGCCGACTGGCCGCCGGAGTCCGGGCGGTGCCGGTCGAGGATGACCTTGAGGCCGTCCTGACCGGCGTACGCCACGATCTTGTCCAGCACGCCGAGGGAGTCGAGCCCCTGCAGGTCGGCGTTCTTTCCGCTGCTGAAGTCGATGCTGTTGGGGACGGTCCCGGGCTTGAGGATGTCGTCGCTGAACGGGATACGGATGGTGTTGTAGCCCAGCGATCTCATCTGGTCGATCATGGACTTGTAGTCGCGGGACCAGAGGCCGTGGACGACGTGGTTGCTGGTCTCGAAGCCGAACCAGTTGATCCCGGCGACCCGGACCGCCTGGCCGTTCGCGTCCAGGATCTGGCGCCCGCTGGTGTGCCAGTAGCCGGCACCGGCGGCAGCCTCGGCCGCCTGCGCCGAGGGGCTGACGCCGGCCAGGAGCGGCAACAGAAGCGCCGCCGCGCACAACGCTCTTCGCAAGGTGCGGAACATGTCGCTGCCTTCTCTCGGGGAGCGCGGGCCCGGAACGTGATGGGAGCGCTCCCATCACCCGCTCCCCCCATGGAAGTCAGGTCACATGGACACGTCAAGACACGCGACACTACCGACTGAGCTTCTGGAACCTGCGTACCGCGAGAGGCAGGAAGACCGCCGTCAGGATCACCGGCCACGCGTACGCCATGAGCAGGGCGTGCTCCTCGACCCACGAGCCCCCGCCGCCCACCGGCGTGCCGAACAGGTCGCGGGTCGCGGCGGCCGTGGAGGAGATCGGGTTCCAGGCGGCCACATGGCCCAGCCAGTCGGGCATGAGCTGGGGCGCGACGAAGATGCTGGAGATCATCGTGAGCGGGAACGCCACCGCGAACAGGCCGCCCGCCGCCTCCGGGTTGGGCACGATGAGCCCCAGCCACACCCCGATCCAGATCAGCGCGAACCGCAGCCACAGCAGCAGTCCGAAGGCCGCGAGGAAGCCGAGCCCGCCGTCCGGCCGCCAGCCCATGGCGAGCGCGGTCAGCATCATGATGGCCAACTCGGCGCAGGCGACGAGCAGATCGGTGACCCCGCGTCCGGCGACGACGGCCGCGGAGGTCATCGGCATGGAACGGAACCGGTCGATCACGCCCTTCGTGGCGTCGTACACCACCAGGGTCGCGGTGTTGATGAAGCCGAAGGCCATGGTCATCACGAACATCCCGGGCATCAGGAAGTCCTTGTAGTCCCCGCCGCCGGGCACCTGCATGGCGCTGCCGAAGACATAGCCGTAGAGCAGGACGGAGAGGATCGGGAAGCCCAGCTGCCAGGCGATGTTGACCGGTTGGCGCCGGTAGTGGGTGAGGCCGCGGCGGACGATGTTCCAGACGTCGGCGAGGACCCAGAAGGTCCGGCCACGGGTCGCTTCCAGGGTGCTCATGCGGCGGCCTCCTCGGTCTCCGTCTCGGTGCGGTGTCCGGTCAGGCGCAGGAACACGTCGTCGAGGCTGGGCCTGCGCAGCCCGATGTCCTCCACCCGGACACCCTCGTCCTGGAGGGTGCGGGCGACCTCGGTGAGGGCGGAGACCCGGTCGACGACGGGGGCGTGGACCCGCAACTCACCCTCCTCCGCCTCGGGTTCGCCGTCCGAGACCCGGGCGACGACCTTCACCACCTGCGGGATGTCGGCCCGTTCGGCGACGACGACCTCGATACGGTCGCCGCCGACCCGGCTCTTCAGCCCGTCGGGGGTGTCGTCGGCGATGGCCCGCCCCTGGTCGATGACGGTGATGCGGGAGGCCAGCCGGTCGGCCTCCTCCAGGTACTGCGTGGTCAGCAGCACGGTGGCGCCGTCCGCCACCAACGCCCGCACGGAGTCCCAGACTTCACCGCGGCTGCGCGGGTCGAGCCCGGTCGTCGGCTCGTCCAGGAAGAGCACGGCCGGGGCGAGGATCATGGAGGCGGCGAGGTCGAGGCGGCGCCGCATGCCGCCGCTGTACTTGCCGACGCCCTTGTCCGCGGCGTCGGTGAGGTCGAACTGCTCCAGCAGCTCGGCGGCCCGCGCCTTGGCCCGCCGTCCGCCGAGGTGGAAGAGACGGCCGAACATCTCCAGGTTCTGCCGCCCGGTGAGCACCTCGTCCACGGCCGCGTACTGCCCGGTGAGCCCGATGCGCGCCCGCACCTCACGCGCCCGCGAGGCGACGTCCAGCCCGGCGACCTGCGCCCGCCCGCCGTCGAGCCGGACGAGCGTGGACAGGATGCGCACGGCGGTGGTCTTGCCGGCGCCGTTGGGCCCGAGCAGTCCGTGCACGGTGCCCTGGCGGACGGCCAGGTCGAAGCCGTCCAGGGCGCGTTTCTCGCCGTACCGCTTCTCCAGCGCCTCGGCGCGGACGGCGTATCCGTCGGTGGTCATGGGTCCCCCTTGCTCTCCCTGATGACGATTAACTGAGTACACCGTACCCGATTACGCGTACACCGTACCCAGTTATTCGGCACGGAACTAAGCTGCACCCATGACAAGCAGTTCGGAGACCAGCGGCAGCGGCGACATCGTCCGCACCCTTGAGCTGCTGTGGGACACCGCCAAGCGCCCCAGCCGCGGGCCGAGGCCCACCCTGACCCTGGACCGGATCGTGGCGGCGGCCGTCCGGCTCGCGGACGCGGAGGGGCTGGAGGCGGTGTCGATGCGGCGCCTCGCCACCGAGCTCGGCACCGGCACGATGTCCCTGTACCGGTACGTCCCCGGCAAGGGCGAACTGCTCGACCTGATGCTGGACCGGGTGCAGCGCCCGTCGGAGAACCCGGCGGACCTCGGCGACGGAGGCTGGCGCTCAGCCCTGGAGGCCCTGGGCCGGGCCACCCTCGCCCTCTACCGCCGCCACCCCTGGCTGCTCCAGGTCAACCAGTCCCGCCCGATCCTCGGCCCGAGCGCCCTCGACGGCATGGAGAAGATCCTCAGCCGCATCAAGCCGATGGGCCTGACCGACCCCGAGCTGGTCTCGGCGATCGTCATGGTCGACGGTTACGTCGTCGGCGCCGCCCGCACCCAGCTGTACCAGCAGGACGTGGAACGCCGGACCGGCCTGACGGACGCGGAGTTCTGGCAGGCGCAGGTGCCGGTGCTGGAGAAGGTCATGGCCTCCGGCCGCTACCCGCTCCTCGCCGGACTCTCCGACGACGCCTTCGGCTCCGACTTCGACCACTTCGAGTTCGGGCTGCAACGGATTCTCGACGGCCTGGAGGTGCTCGTCGCGCACCGCCGGTCGGCGGTCCAGGAGCAGTAGGTCAGCGCCGGGGCCGCAACAGCCGCCGGAACCCGAACACGACGGCCACGACGGCCGCGACGGCGAGGGCACCGACCTTGACGGTGCCGTTGCCCCCGCCGCCGTCCCCGCTGCCGCCCTGGGCCGAACTCCCGCCCCCGGAGGACGAACCGGAGGACCCGCCACCCCCCGGCGCGTCCTGCGCGACCACCTCGCTGCCCTCACCCTCGCTGCCGAGCATGAGCTTGGTGCCGTCGGCGGAGTAGCTGACGGACTCCCCCTGCCCGAGGGGCACGCTCAGCCGCCCCTCCTTCTTCAGGTCACCGCCGTTCCAGTCGTACCAGATACCCCCGAAGTACCCGCGTACGGCGAGGTGTTGACCGTCCGGCGAGAAGGCGGCGTCGGTGGCCCAGAGGTCGACGGCGGTGGTGGGCTTGAAAACATTGGTGCCGGAGGTGGAGAGCTTGGCGGGCCCTTCGTAGAGATGTCCGCCGTCCTCCTGCTTGTCGATGATGTAGACGCGCCCGGTTTTGGGATGGACGATCATCGACTCGGCGTCGCGGGAGCCGTCGGTGTACTTCACGACGTACTGCTTGGCGCGGATCGTCTGGTCGACGAGCTTCTTCGGCTCGGGAAGCTGATAGATCCAGACGTACGGCCAGCTGACCCCGTCGTTGTCGCCGATGTCCCCGACGTAGATCTGGTTGTCGGGCCCGATGGAGATGGCCTCGACGTCCCGCTGCTGACCGACCCCGGCGAGGGTGATGCGGGCGACGGTCTTCCCGGTGCCGCTGTCGACGGCGTAGAGGTAGCTGCCGGTGTCCTGGTCGTTGTGGGTCCAGTAGATGCCGGGGTGCTGGTGGGAGGCGGCGAGGCCGCTGGACTCGGTGATACGGGAGTCCTCGATGGTGAAGTCCTGGTCACCCTTGCCGTCCCCGTCGGCGGCGACGGCGGGGGCCGCGCCCGTGAGAACGAGCAGGGCACAGGCTCCGACGACACCCAGTAGCGCACGCATGCGGTCAAGCTTGCCATCCCCAGATGGGGAGGGATGGTGATCACGTGGTGACTGTCACACCCCACCTCTCGCCGTGATCGTTCATCATGAGCGGATGCTCAGGTTCATGCCCGTCGGCGACTCCATGACGATCGGAAGCGCGGGCGAACACACATGGCGTTACCGGATGTGGCAGCACCTGCGCGACACGTACGGCGGCCCGTTCGCCGTCGTGGGCCCGCGCGAGACCCTGCACGACAAGGCGACGGACGCGCCGACGTCGTACGAGTACGCCGACCCGGACTTCCCCACCGCCCACCTGGCCGGCTGGGGCGAGGGCTGGCTGCACATGGCGCCGCTGATCGGCGAGGCGGTCCGCTCGTGCCGTGCGAACGTCCTCCTGGTCTCCCTGGGCCTGATCGACCTGGGCTTCTACACGAACGCCGAGCAGACGGCGGAGAACGCGCGGGCCTTCATCGCGGCGGCGAGGGAAGCGAACCCGCGCGTCCGGATGGCCGTCCTCCCGGTGCTCACGAACGTCCGCGTCGAGGAGGACGCCGACTTCGCAGCCCAGGTCACCCTCTTCAACGAGCTGCTCGCGAAGGCGGTGGCCGACCTCGACGAGCCGCGCTCGCCGCTGCTGCTGGCGTCGCCGCCGGAGTCGTACGACTTCACCGTCGACACGTACGACGGGACGCATCCCAACGCGAGCGGTGAGCACAAGATCGCGGGAGCGTTCGCCGAGGCGATGTACCAGGCGTGGGGATGGGGACAGACGTACGAGGCCGGAACAGGCTGACTGGATATCGGCGCACCTCGGTCACCCTGCGTATCGTTGTACTGCGCGGCTGCACCTGCCCGTGGGGCAGCCGGGGAGGAGCGCCACGATGACCGTCCTTGAAGACAGGATCGAGATGGCCGACGCAGACGGCGAGCTGACTCTGGACGAGCTGTTCGAGTCGCTGGAGCGGAACACCCCCGAGGGCTACAAGGTCGAGATCGTCGAGGGGGCCATCTACATGTCACCGCAGCGGGACACGCACTGGGAGATCATCGCCGACATCTACGAGCAACTGCGCACCAAGTACCCGCGCAAGCGCGTGAAGTCGGACGTGCGTGTCGACTACCCCGGCCACCTGAACGGCTTCGCCTCCGACGTCACGCTGGTGGCCGAGAACGCCGAGAAGAACTCCAAGGGACTCTGGCGCTTCGAGGACATCGAGTTCGTCGCCGAGGTCATCTCGAAGGGCACCGCCGCGAACGACTACGGGCCGAAGAAAACCGCCTACGCGATCGCGGAGGTGCCCGTTCTCCTCATCGCCGACCCCTACCAGGGCAAGTGCCACCTCTACACCCAGCCGAAGGGCGGCGAGTACCGCACCGAGCTGTCGGTCGCCTTCGGAGTGGACATCGACATGACCACAACTCCCCTCGGCCTGACCCTCAAGACCGAGGAATTCCCCCGGGACTGAGTCGGCACCCCACCTCCCACAGCACCTCCCCGTCCACGAACGGCACCCCGGCCGACGGCACCGACCGCCACCCCAGTGGCCAGGTGATCCCGGTCAGGGCGGGCACCCCCACGTAGGCCATGCCGCCGTGACTGCGCGTCAGCACCCGTACGCCCGGCGGCCATGCATAGGCGCCGCCGGTTTGCGGAGGCAACAGGAAGTACATGTTCCGGTCGCCCGTGGACTCGGTGACGATCGGCCCCGCGTCGAAGTCGGTACAGCGCAGCAGCTCCGAGGCGACGCGCTCGGCCAGCGGTTCCCTCATGCGCACGGCATCGAAGTGCACGCCGGCGAGGCGCAGGGCGTGACCGGCGGCGGGAATCCAGCGCGGGATCCAGGGGGCGTCGATTCTCTCGTTCATGCCGCAAATCGTTGCGGGCGCTCACATACTGTGACCAGGGGTACTCAAGGGTGGTGCAGGGCTGTGCACTTGGGGAGGCGGTTGTGCACTCCGGTGATCGCGGGTCGGAGACGTTCGGGGCGCTGTTGAGGTTCTTCCGTGAACGTACGGGGATGACGCAGGAGGCCCTCGGCAGGCACGTCGGATACTCCAAGTCGCAGGTGGCGATGGTGGAGCGGGGAGAGCGGTCGCCCAAGGGACAGTTGGTGGAGATCGCCGATGAGGTGCTCGGTGCACAAGGTGCACTGGCGGTGCTGGCGGAGAAGGAATTCGGCAAGGGCGGGCTCCGCCCGTGGACCGAGGACTATCTGGCGGAGGAGAAGAAGGCCGCCGCGCTGCACGTGTACCAGACCCACCTAATTCCGGGTTCGCTTCAGACGGAGGCATACGCGCGGGCGGTCATCACCTGCAACTGCTACCCGACCCTGGAAGACGAGGAGATCGAGAAGCAGGTGGCCACCCGGCTCCGGCGGCAGCAACTCTTCGCCCGGAAGCCCCCGCCCAACGTCAGCTACGTGCTCGAAGAAAGCACGCTGACACGCCCGTTGGGCGGCCCAGCGGCCCTCAAGGAGCAGCTCCACCACATCCTCGCCATCGGCGAACTCCGCCACGTCGAGATCCAGGTGATGCCACACGACCGGCAAGTGCACGCCGGTCTGAACGGCAGCATGATCCTCCTGGAGACCGAGGAACGCCGCCAACTCGCCTACGTCGAGGGACATCGGGGCGGCTACTTCGTCAGCGAACAACCTGACCTGGGAGACCTGCTCGGGAAATATGGCACGCTGCGGGCGCAGGCTCTCAACCCCGAGGAGTCGGCAACGCTGATCGAAGAGGTGGCAGGGAAGCTATGAGCACGCAGCTCGCCTGGTTCAAGAGCAGCTACAGCGGCAGCGAAGGCGAATGCCTCGAAATAGCCGTCACCCCCACCACCATCCACATCCGCGACTCAAAAACCCCCGAAACCCACACCCCCCACCTCCACCTCACCCCCGCCACCTGGACCGCCTTCCTCAAGATGCTTGCCTAGAGCACACTCCACGTCGTTGGCTAAGAACCCATGAAGTACACGCAGCTCGGACGCACGGGACTCAAGGTCAGCCGGCTCGTTCTCGGGACCATGAACTTCGGTCCGCAGACCGACGAAGCCGACAGTCACGCGATCATGGACGCCGCGCTGGACGCGGGCATCAACTTCTTCGACACCGCCAACGTCTACGGCTGGGGCGAGAACAAGGGCCGCACCGAGGAGATCATCGGCACCTGGTTCGCGAAGAGCCCGGCCCACCGCGACAAGGTCGTCCTCGCCACCAAGGTCTACGGCAACATGGGCGCCGACGGCGAGGCCTGGCCCAACCACGACAAGCTCTCCGCGGTGAACATCCGCCGTGCCGTCGACGCGTCGCTCAAGCGGCTCCAGACCGACCACATCGACCTCTACCAGTTCCACCACATCGACCGCGCCACCCCGTTCGAGGAGATCTGGCAGGCGATCGACGTCCTGGTCCAGCAGGGCAAGATCCTGTACGCCGGTTCCTCCAACTTCCCCGGCTACAAGATCGCCCAGGCCAACGAGAGCGCCGCCCGGCACGGCCGCATGGGCCTGGTCAGCGAGCAGTGCCTCTACAACCTCTACGAGCGCCGCGCCGAGATGGAGGTCATCCCGGCCGCCCAGGACTACGGCCTCGGCGTGATCCCGTGGTCGCCGCTGCACGGCGGCATGCTGGGCGGGGTCATCAAGAAGGAGGTCGAGGGCGGTCGCCGCGCTTCGGGCCGGACGGCGGAGACGCTCACCAACCCGGCCGTGCGCGCGCAGATCCAGTCGTACGAGGATCTCCTCGACAAGCACGGCCTGGAACCCGGCGAGACGGCCCTGGCGTGGCTGCTGACCCGTCCCGGGGTCACGGGTCCGATCGTCGGCCCGCGCACCGCGGAGCAGCTCGCCTCGGCGATCCGTGCCACGGAACTGGAACTGGGCGAGGAACTCCTGACTGGCCTGGACGAGATCTTCCCGGGTCCTGGCCCGTCCCCGGAGGCCTTCGCCTGGTGATCACCGGCAGGGGCAGACGCCTTTAGGGGCGCGGGGAACTGCGCGACCGGCCACGTACGGCCCGCGGCGAGAAACCGGCCCGCGGTTCCCCCGCCCTCACTTCCCGAGGGCTGCCGCCAACGCGACGACGCCAAACATCAGCACCAGCACTACGGCCATAATCCGGTTCCGGGTCTTCGGGTCCACGCCCCGAGCCTAACCGGCCCCTGTGAAGCCCCACCGCCCGACCACCTCATACCGGGGCTGCTCCCCCGGCACCCCCGACCGCGGCAGGCTGCTCCGCACGAGCACCAGCTCACCCACGGTCCACCGCCGCCCCGCAAACCCGTCCAGCGCCTTCACATACGGCCGCACATCCACCTCCGACCGGCTTCGCGCCACGGTCAGATGCGCCTTGTACCGCCGGTGCTCCCCCATCTCGACGCCCGCCTTGCGCCCCGCCGCCTCCGCCCGGTCGGCCAGCAGCCGCAGAGCCGCCATGTCGCCGTCCGCCCCGATCCACAGGGCCCGCCCCCGCCCGAACTGCCCGCCGCGGTGCAGGGCCATCTCAAAAGCCCCCGTACGCCCCGCCGCGCGCTCCAGCCTGGCCGACAGTCCGGGTACGACGTCGTCGCCGACCTCCCCGTAGAACGCCAGCGTGAAGTGCCACCCCTGCCGCCCGGTCCAGCGCAGCTCATCCGCCCCCGGGAGCCGCTTCAACGCGTCCAGCTCGGCCGCGAGTTCCCCGGCGACGTCCTGCGGCGGCAGCACCGCGGCGAAAAGTCTCATGTCCGTCACCCTGGCAAAGATCTACGCTGCCGTCATGGCGATCACCATCAGGAACGGCGACCACGACGACATCCCGGCGATACTCGGCATGCTGGACAGCTGTGTGGAGTGGCTGGTCTCACAGGGGCGGACCGGGCAGTGGGGGTCGAAGCCGCTGTCGGAGAGCCCGAAGACCGTCGAGTCCGTGACCCGTTACATGGACGAGGGCGTCACCTACATCGCCGAGGTCGACGGTGTACCGGCCGCCACCCTCAGCCTCACCGACGCGCCCGGCGCCTACCTCGCCCACCTCCCCGCGCCCGGCGAACCCGAGCGTTACATCCACTGGCTGGCCTCCGAGCGCCGCTTCAAGGGCCGGGGCGTCGGCAGTGCCCTGCTGGCGCACGCGGCCGACGAGACCCGCCGCGCGGGGGTCGGACTGCTGCGGGTGGACTGCTACGCGGGCGACGACGGCAAGCTCGTCCGCTACTACGAGAACAACGGCTTCAGCCGCGTCGAGGCCTTCACGGTCGGCGAGCAGAAGTGGCCGGGGCAGTTGCTGGCCCGGCGGGTCTGACGCCCGCCAGGCCCCTGCGACGGCTCACGCCGCCGCAGCCAGCTGCTCCTGCGCCTCGCGCGGGACGAAGCGGACGTGCGGGTGGCCGTGGTTCCAGCCGACCGACAGCCGCAGGTTGCCGACCTTGGCGAGGACCAGGCCGATGACGACCGCCGCGCCCGCGGCGATCGCGCCGCCGGCGGCCATGCCCGCGCGCACCCCGTAGGCGTCCGTGATCCAGCCCGCGATCGGGGCGCCCAGCGGGGCGCCGCCCATGAACACCATCATGTAGAGGGACATCACCCGGCCGCGCATGGCCGGGTCGGTGCTCATCTGGACGCTGCTGTTGGCGGTGACGTTGACCGTCATGCCGAACATGCCGATCGGCATCATCAGCAGGGCGAACAGCCACAGGGACGGGGCGACGGACGCCACCATCTCCAGGGTGCCGAAGGCGACCGCGCCCACCACCAGCACCCGCATCCGGGCGGTGCCGCGGCGGGCGGCGAGCAGGGCGCCCGCGAGGGAGCCGACCGCCATGACGGTGTTGAAGAGGCTGTAGGAGCCGGCGCCCGCGTGGAAGACGTCGTCGGCGAAGGCCGACAGGTACACCGGGAAGTTGAAGCCGAAGGTCGACACGAAGCCGACCAGCACGATCGTCCAGATCAGGTCCGGGCGGCCGGCCACGTAGTGCAGGCCCTCCCGCAGCTGGCCCTTGCCGCGCGGGGCGCGCCGCACGACGTGCAGCTCCCGGGCGCGCATCAGCAGCAGGCCGGTGATGGGGGCGATGAAGCTCAGGCCGTTGGCGAGGAACGCCCAGCCGGTGCCGACGCCGGTGATCATCAGGCCCGCGACCGCCGGGCCGATGAGGCGGGCCGACTGGAAGTTCGCGGAGTTGAGGCTGACGGCGTTCTGGAGCTGGTCGGGGCCGACCATCTCGGAGACGAAGGTCTGCCGGGCCGGGTTGTCGACGACCGTGGCGAGGCCGACGGCGAAGGCGGCGAGGTAGACGTGCCAGACCTCGACGTGGCCGGTGAGGGTGAGGAAGGCGAGCGCCAGGCCGGTCAGGGCCATCGCCGACTGGGTGACCAGGAGGGTGGGGCGCTTGGGGAGGCGGTCGACGAGGACGCCGCCGTAGAGGCCGAAGAGCAGCATCGGCAGGAACTGCAGGGCGGTCGTGACACCGACGGCGGTCGCGGAGCCGGTGAGGCTGAGGACCAGCCAGTCCTGGGCGATGCGCTGCATCCAGGTGCCGGTGTTGGAGACGACCTGGCCCAGGAAGAACAGGCGGTAGTTGCGGTTCCTGAGCGAGCTGAACATCGAGGACCGGCCAGGGGCCCCGGTGGTGGTAGGGACGGTCGGTGCGGGGGCGGAAGCTGCTCCGGATCCCGTACTCAAAGTGGGTTCGCCTCCTTGCGACTGCGGCTGCTTTACAGGTGTGCGAGCTTCTCCAGCACGGGGGCGGCGGCGCGCAGTTTCGCCCACTCGTCCTCGTCGAGTCCGTCGACCAGGGTGGCCAGGAAGGCGTTGCGCTTGGCGCGGCTCTCGGCGAGCATCGCCTCGGCCTGTTCCGTCTTCGTGACGACCTTCTGGCGCCGGTCCTCGGGGTGCGGCTCCAGGCGGACCAGTCCCTTGGCCTCCAGCAGTGCCACGATGCGGGTCATCGACGGCGGCTGTACGTGCTCCTTGCGGGCGAGCTCACCGGGGGTGGCCTTGCCGCAGATGGAGAGGGTGCCCAGAACCGACATCTCGGTGGGGCTCAGCGACTCGTCGACCCGCTGGTGCTTCAGGCGGCGCGACAGTCGCATCACGGCGGAGCGTAGGGAGTTCACGGCGGCAGCGTCGTCGCCATGGGTGAGGTCCGGCATCTCTTTAGGATAACTCATTACTCTCGCTAAACAAGCTGGCGCGCGCGACGATTCCCGTGAGCCTGGACACTAAACCGGACCTTCACCCGTACGAGTGAGACGGCAGCGGAAAGTGAACAGCACCCGGTACCGGCCGCGACCCTCGTACTCATGGGGACCAGCGTGCTCAGCCTGCGGATAGACGGGGAGCTGCTCGACCGGCTCCGGGACCATGCGGCCAAAAGGGGAATGAGCGTCCAGGACTATGTGGTCCGGACGCTCATTCGGGACGACTTCGACGAGCGGTTCCAGACCGCCGTCGAGGAGACAGAGAAGTTCTACGGCGTCACGTGAGGCCGAGGGCCGGCATCAGGTAGTAGAAGGCGAAGACGGCGGAGACGACGTACATCGCGGCGGGGACGTCCTTGCCCCGCCCGGCCGCCAGGCGCAGCACCACGAAGGTGATGAAGCCCATGCCGATGCCGTTGGTGATGGAGTAGGTGAACGGCATCATCACCATCGTGACGAAGGCCGGGATCGCGATCGTGTAGTCGGCCCAGTCGATCTCCTTGACGGAGTTCGCCAGGATCATGAAGCCGACCGCGAGCAGCGCCGGGGTGGCCGCCTGGGACGGGACCATCGTGGCGACCGGTGTCAGGAACAGGGCCACGGCGAAGAGGCCGCCGGTGACGAGGTTCGCGAAGCCGGTGCGGGCGCCTTCACCGACGCCGGCCGTCGACTCGACGAAGGCGGTGGTGGCGGACGAGGAGCTGGCGCCGCCCGCCGCGACCGCGAGGCCGTCGACGAAGAGGACCTTGTTGATGCCGGGCATCTGGCCCTGCGCGTCGGTCAGCTTGGCCTCGTCGCTGACGCCCATGATCGTGCCCATCGCGTCGAAGAAGCACGACAGCAGGACGGTGAAGACGAAGAGGATGCCGGTCAGCACGCCGACCTTGTCGAAGCCGCCGAACAGGCTGACGTCGCCGATCAGGCCGAAGTCGGGGCTGGCGACCGGGTTGCCGGGCCACTTGGGCGTGGTCAGACCCCAGGACGGGACCTTGGCGACCGCCTCGATGATCATCGCCACGACCGTCATGGCGACGATCGAGATCAGGATCGCGCCGGAGACCTTGCGGACGATCAGCGCGAGGGTCAGCAGCGCGCCCAGGACGAAGACCAGGACCGGCCAGCCGTTGAGGTGACCGTCGCCGCCGAGCTGGAGCGGGACGGTGGTCTGGGCGACGTCGGGGATGCGGGAGACGAAGCCGGAGTCGACGAGCCCGATCAGCATGATGAACAGGCCGATACCGATGCTGATCGCCTTGCGCAGGCCGAACGGCACCGCGTTCATCACGCGCTCGCGCAGGCCCGTGGCGACGAGCAGCATCACGATGAAGCCCGCGAGCACGACCATGCCCATGGCGTCCGGCCACGACATCCGGGGTGCCAGCTGGAGGGCGACGACCGAGTTCACGCCGAGACCGGCGGCCAGCGCGATCGGCACATTGCCGATGACGCCCATGAGGAGCGTGGTGAAGGCCGCGGTGACGCAGGTGGCGGTGACGAGCTGGCCGTTGTCGAGCTGGTGCCCGTACATGTCCTTCGCGCTGCCCAGGATGATCGGGTTCAGCACGATGATGTAGGCCATCGCGAAGAAGGTGGCGAAACCGCCGCGGACCTCGCGGGCGAGGGTGCTGCCGCGCTCGGAGATCTTGAAGTAGCGGTCGAGAGCGCCGTACGCGGGCGTGCCGCCCGGCTGTTCGGGCGCGGGTGCCTTGGCGGTGGCCGAGGTGGACATTGGATGTTCCTACGAGCAGAAGTGGACAGACGTAAACCGTTTCAGTATGAACATATGAACCGGGACTTAGCTATCTCCGCGCGTAGACCTGATCGCCCGCGAAGGGCGGCGGACCGCCTCGTAAGCTGTGCCCATGGCGAAGTGGACCCCCAAGCACGAGGCACCGGAGCCCCTGGAGGGCCCCGTCGTGCCCACCATCATTGGCGGCACGATCCTCTGGTTCGTCCTCTTCCTCGTCCAGCTCCCCTTCTACGGCTGGTTCGACGACCGCGGACACGCCTGGTGGGTGTGGACCTGCCTGGCCGGGGCGGGCCTCGGCCTGATCGGCATCTACTACGTCCACCGGCGCGACGCCGCCATCAAGCGGGCCCAGGCCCTACGGGAAGCCCCGTAGTCCCGTACTACCAGGGCACCACTCGACCCCGCAGCCTCTCCTCCCCAGGTCGGAACTTCCGCCCACTCGGCGGGTGAAGCCGCAAATCCGCACGTACCGTCGAAGGCATGACGCACATCGACGCGGGCGCCGAACTCGATCCTGTGCATCCCGGACCCGCCCCCGCCCCCGGCGGGACCGGCGGGCTGACCGCCGCCGAGGTCGCCGAGCGGGTGGCGCGCGGGGCGGTCAACGACGTGCCGGTGCGCAGCAGCCGGTCGCTCGCCGAGATCGTCCGCGCGAACGTCTTCACCCGGTTCAACGCCATCATCGGCGTGCTCTGGCTGATCATGCTGTTCGTCGCACCCTTCCAGGACAGCCTGTTCGGGTACGTGATCATCGCCAACACCGGCATCGGCATCATCCAGGAGTGGCGGGCGAAGAAGACCCTGGACTCGCTGGCCGTGATCGGCGAGGCGAGGCCGACGGTACGGCGGGACGGACAGGCCCTGGAGGTCAGCACCTCGGAGATCGTGCTCGACGACCTGATCGAGATCGGGCCCGGCGACAAGGCCGTCGTCGACGGGGTGTGCGTCGAGGCCGACGGCCTGGAGATCGACGAATCCCTGCTCACCGGCGAGGCCGACCCCGTCGTCAAACAGCCCGGCGACCCCGTCATGTCCGGCAGCTTCGTCGTCGCCGGCGGCGGCGCGTTCCAGGCCACCAAGGTGGGGCGCGAGGCGTACGCCGCCCAACTCGCCGAGGAGGCCTCCCGCTTCACGCTGGTCCACTCCGAGCTGCGGACCGGCATCTCCACGATCCTCAAGTACGTGACGTGGATGATGATCCCGGCCGCGATCGGCCTGGTCATCACGCAACTGGTCGTCAAGAGCAACGACTTGAAGGACTCGATCGCCCGCACGGTCGGCGGCATCGTCCCGATGGTCCCGGAAGGGCTGGTCCTGCTCACCTCCGTCGCCTTCGCGATCGGCGTGATCCGGCTCGGCCGGAAACAGTGCCTCGTCCAGGAGCTGCCGGCTATCGAGGGCCTCGCCCGCATCGACACCGTCTGCCTCGACAAGACGGGCACACTGACCGAGGGCGGCATGGACGTCACGGAGCTGCGCGCGCTCAACGGCAGCGACGAGACGTACGTACGCAAGGTGCTCGGCGCCCTGGGCGAGTCGGACCCGCGCCCGAACGCCTCGTTGCAGGCCATCATCGACGCCTACCCGGACGCCGAGGACTGGCGCTGCACCGAGTCCCTCCCCTTTTCCTCCGCCCGCAAGTACAGCGGCGCGAGCTTCAGCGAGGGCGACGGGGAGTCCAGTACGTGGCTCCTGGGGGCGCCGGACGTGCTGCTGGGCGCCGGCGACCCGGCGCTGACGGAGACGGAACGCCTCAACGAACAGGGCCTGCGCGTGCTGCTGCTGGCCCGGGTGGCGGGCGACCTGGACGATCCGGAGGTCGCGCGCGATGCCTCCGCCGCCGCCCTCGTCGTACTGGAGCAGCGGCTGCGCCCCGACGCGGCCGACACCCTGCGCTACTTCGCCGAGCAGGACGTCCGCGCCAAGGTCATCTCCGGTGACAACGCGGTGTCCGTGGGCGCGGTGGCCGGGAAGCTCGGCCTGAAGGGCACGACGGTCGACGCGCGCACGCTGCCCTCGGACCGGGACGGGATGGCGGACGCCCTCGACGAGGGCACGGTGTTCGGGCGGGTCACCCCGCAGCAGAAGCGGGACATGGTGGGGGCGTTGCAGTCCCACGGGCACAACGTCGCGATGACCGGCGACGGCGTGAACGACGTGCTGGCGCTGAAGGACGCGGACATCGGCGTCTCGATGGGCTCGGGGTCGGAGGCCACGCGGGCGGTCGCGCAGATCGTGCTGCTGAACAACAGCTTCGCCACGCTGCCGGACGTGGTGGCGGAGGGGCGCCGGGTCATCGGGAACATCACGCGGGTGGCGACGCTGTTCCTGGTGAAGACGGTGTACTCGGTGCTGCTGGCGCTGCTGGTGGTGTGCTGGCAGGTGGAGTACCCCTTCCTGCCCCGGCACTTGACCCTGCTGTCGACTCTGACGATCGGCGTCCCGGCGTTCTTCCTGGCCCTGGCCCCCAACAAGGAGCGGGCGAAGCCGCATTTCGTACGGCGGGTGATGCGGTACTCGATCCCGGGCGGGCTGGTGGCCGGGGTGGCGACCTTCGTGACCTACCTGATCGCCCGTCACTACTACACGGGCAAGGGCGCGCTGGACGCGGAGACGAGCGTGGCGACCCTCACCCTGTTCCTGATCTCGATGTGGGTGCTGGCCATCATCGCCCGGCCGTACACGTGGTGGCGGGTGGTGCTGGTGGTGTCGATGGGGGCCGGTTTCCTGCTCGTCCTGGCGGTGCCCTGGCTCCAGGACTTCTTCGCGCTGAAGCTGGTGGGCGTGGCCATGCCGTGGATGGCGGTGGGGATCTCGGTGGTGGCGGCGGCCGCCCTGGAACTGATGTGGAAGTGGGTGGACCGCCGCTTTCCCGCATAGGGCCGCCCGACGGGCCCTTACTGCTTATTTGTGTACTGCCTACTGCACGTCGACGTAGTCACCCGTGGCGCTGACCGCCGGGGTGGTGGAGGTGCCGGCGAAGGAGAAGCGCCAGTAGCCGTCGACCGAGGCCTTCGCGGTGGTCCGCAGGGTGCCCGTCGAGGACGAGGTGATGGTCTTGAGCGTGGTGTAGGTCGTGGTGCCCTTCTTGCGGAACTGGAGCTTCACCGGCTGACCGGAGTAGCCGTGGTAGTGGCCGTCCTCCCAGTTGGCCCGGGAGAGCTTGCCGGTGATCGTGAGGGTCGAGCCCTTGCGCACCGGCTCCGGCGCGGCGTTGACGGTGAGGGTGGAGCGGCGCTGGAGCTTGGCGGTGGTGACGTTGTCCTGCGTGGCGACACCGACGTTGTCCAGGTTCGGGTTGTTCGGGTCCTCACCGTTGAACGCGACCGCGAACGCGCCGGCCTTCCAGCTGCCGGCGTCCGAGTTCAGCAGGTCCGCCGGGTCGAGCTGGATCGTGGCGGTGCAGCTGGCGGTGGTGGCGGAGGTGTCCGTGCACGCCCCCTTGCTGCTGTCGATCCAGGCGTCCTCGTTCGCGAAGTCCGCACCGCGGTACAGCTCGACGGCGGAGAAGAAGTCGGCGGCGTGGATGTCGACGTCCGCGCCGTGCGTCAGCGTGTAGGAGACCGGCGCCTTCACGAGGGCGGTGGTGCCGACGACGATGCCCTTGCCCGAGTTGACCTTCACATTGGAGAAGGAGGCGTTCAGGGCGTACGGGGTGCCCGTCGCGGCGGTGCTGAAGGCGGTCTTGCCGGAGGCGGTGTGGGCGGCCTTGGCGGCGGCGACGACATCGGCGGGCACCGTCGCGTCGGCGGCGAGCGCTACCGGCGCGGCGAGGGCGGAGAGGGCCACGGCGCCGGAAACGGCGGCCACGGTGGCGCGTATACGCATGTGTTCCCCAGGTGGAGACAGTGATCGTGGAGTCTGTTGACTCGCACGATCAGATCCGTGGCGGATGTGACTGGTTGTACGGTCCCCGCGGATTTTGACGGGGGATTACGAAGCCCTGGTGATCCCAAGAGAAACGGCCTCGCCGGGGTCCGCAGGTGCCGCACACGTCCTCAGCGGCGCCGCAGTGACGCCTCCAGCAGGGCCGGTGGGGTGGCGAACTTCTCGTGGGTCGCCAGGTCCGTCCCCGGGGGCACGATCTTGTCGATCGCGTCCAGGACGTCGGCCGGCAGTACCGTGCCCGCCGCCGCGAGCTGGGATTCCAGGTGGTCCGGTGTGCGCGGGCCGATCAAGGCGCTCGTGACCGCCCGGTGCGACGTGACGAAGCCCAGCGCCAGCTGGATCAGGGTCAGGCCCGACTCCTCCGCGAGCCGCGTCAGCTTCTCCACCGCGTCGAGGCGCGCCCGGTTGTACGGCAGGCTCAGGTCGAAGCGGTCCGGCATGAACGCCGAGCGGTTCGTGGTCACTTCGCGGCCCTCGCGGACCGCTCCCGACAGCCAGCCCGACGCCAGCGGGCTCCACGCCAGGACCCCCATCCCGTACTCCTCCGCCACCGGCAGCACATCCGCCTCGATGCCCCGCTGGAGGATCGAGTAGCTGGGCTGTTCGGTGACGTAGCGGCCCAGGTGCAGCGTGCGGGACGTCCACTGGGCCTGGACCATGCGGTAGGCCGGGAACGTCGACGAGCCGAAGTAGCGGATCTTTCCTGCGCGTTGCAGGTCGGTCAGGGCCGACAGCGTCTCCTCGTCGCTCGTCTCCGGGTCCCAGCGGTGGATCTGGTAGAGGTCGACGTGGTCCACGCCGAGGCGGCGCAGGCTGTCGTCCAGTGCCCGCACCAGCCAGCGGCGGGAGCTGCCGCGGTAGTTGGGCTTGTCCGCGTTCATCGGCATCGCCGCCTTCGTGGCCAGCACGATGTCCTCGCGGCGGCCCGCGATCGCCTTGCCGACCATCTCCTCCGACTCGCCGGCGCCGTACATGTCGGCGGTGTCGATCAGGTTCACCCCCGCCTCCAGCGCCCGGTCGACCAGGGCGGTGGCCTCCTCCTGGGTGGTGCGGCCGATCGCGCCGAAGTTCATGGCGCCGAGCGCCAGGGCGCTGACCTGCACGCCGGTGCGGCCCAAGGTGCGGTACTGCATGGTCATTCCTCCGACAAGAAAGCGGAACGTTGTTCCGTATCGATGTGAAGAGACGATACGGAACCTCGTTCCGTTTCTGCAAGCGGTCCTCGCCGGATGTCGTACGGTGAGCCCGTGAACGACAGCCACCCCGCCCCCCGGCCCGCCGCCGCCCCGTCCCGGCGGAAGGACGCCCGGCGCAACCAGGAGACGCTGCTGGACGCCGCCGCCACGGTGTTCGTCGCCAAGGGCGTGGACGCACCCGTGCGGGACATCGCGGCCGAGGCGGGGGTCGGGCTCGGCACCATCTACCGGCACTTCCCGACCCGCGCGGACCTCGTCATCGCCGTCTACCGGCACCAGATCGAGGCGTGCGCGGAGGCCGGACCGGAGCTGCTGGCCGCCGGACCCGCGCCGTACGACGCCCTCCGCCGGTGGATCGACCTCTTCGTCGACTTCCTCGTCACCAAGCACGGCCTCGCCGCCGTCCTCCAGCCCGGCAACGCCGACTTCGAGGCGCTGCACGCCCACTTCCTCGACCGGCTCGTCCCCGTCTGCGCCGCGCTGCTCGACGCCGCCGCCGACGAGATCCACTCCGACCTGACGGCCTACGAGCTCATGCGCGCCGTCGGCAACCTCTGCATCGGCGCCGACACCGACCCCCGCTACGACGCGCGCCGCATGGTCGGGCTCCTCGTCGCGGGGCTGCGGCGCCCGCGCGGCTGACCGCACGGTCGGGAGATCTGGGCGGAGACCCGGGACCGACTCGCGGTACCTTCGTCGCACGCAGACGAGGAGAGTCATCGTGAGCAAGTACGTGCGGCCCGCAGCCGAGGGAGCCGACCCGTTCGGGACCGCCCGTCTCAGGCGGGGCGTGCTCGACGCCTGGGCGACCAGCCCCGCCCGGTTCCGTGAGGACGCCAACGCCGAGGAGGACCTCGTCCTCGGCGGGTACCGGGACCGGCTCGTCGTCGAACTCGCCCAGAACGCCGCCGACGCGGCGGCGCGGGCAGGGGTGCCCGGGCGGCTGCGCCTCACCCTCCGCGACGGCGTCCTCGTCGCCGCCAACACCGGCGCCCCGCTGGACGCGGCCGGTGTCGAGTCGCTCTCCACCCTGCGCGCCTCCGCCAAGCGCGACGCCTCCGCGGGGGCGCCCTCCGTCGGACGGTTCGGCGTCGGCTTCGCCGCCGTGCTCGCCGTCACCGACGAGCCCGCCGTCGTGGGGCGGCACGGCGGCGTGCGGTGGTCCCTCGCCGAGGCCCGCGACCACGCCGCCGACACCGCCCGGCACAGCCCCGGGCTCGGCGACGAGATCCGCCGGCGCGACGGACACGTCCCGCTGCTGCGGCTCCCCTTCGCCGCCGAGGGCACCGCCCCCGACGGCTACGACACCGCCGTCATCCTGCCGCTGCGCGACACGGCCGCCGCCGATCTCGCCGAGCGGCTGCTGCGCGCCGTCGACGACGCCCTGCTCCTCGCCCTGCCCGGGCTGGAGGAGGTCGTGGTCGAGGCGGACGCCGACGCCCGCACGCTCCGCCGCCGCACCGACGGCGTCTTCGTCGTCGTGGAGGACTCGGCGGAGGGCGCCACCAGCTGGCGGGTCGCGTCCGCGCACGGGCCGCTCACCCCCGACCTGCTCGCCGACCGGCCCGTCGAGGAGCGGCTGCGGCCCCACTGGTCGGTCACCTGGGCCGTGCCGGTGGACGCCGACGGGACCCCCGTCCGGCCCCGCACCACCCCCGTCGTCCACGCCCCCACCCCCAGTGACGAGCCGCTCGGCGTCCCCGCCCTCCTCATCGCCTCCTTCCCCCTGGACCCCACCCGCCGGCACGCGGCCCCCGGCCCGCTGACCGACTTCCTCGTGCAGCGGGCGGCGGACGCCTACGCCGGACTCCTCGGCGGGTGGCGCCCGGTGACCGCCGGGATCATCGACCTCGTGCCCGGAGCGCTGGGCAAGGGCGAGCTGGACGGGGCGCTGCGCCAGGCGATCCTGGACCGGCTGCCGCGCACCGCCTTCCTGCCGCCCGCCCTGGAGCCCACGGACGACCTGCCCGAGGCGCTGCGCCCCCGGGAGGCGGAAGTCGTCGAGGGGGCGGGCGCGGAGACCGTCCGGGTCCTCGCCGAAGTACTGCCCACCCTGCTCCCCGCCGGTCTCGAACGCCGCGTGGAGCTGCGGACGTTGGGGGTCGCCCGCGTCCCGCTCACGGACGCCGTCGACCGGCTCGCCGGGCTGGAGAAGGAGCCCGGCTGGTGGCGGCGGCTCTACGACAGCCTCGCCGGGGTCGACCCGGACCGGCTGTCCGGGCTGCCCGTGCCGCTCGCCGACGGGCGGACCACCATCGGCCCCCGGCAGGTGCTGCTGCCCACGCCCGACGGTGCCGCCGTCGAGCCCGAGGTCCTCGCGCGGCTCGGCCTGAAGGTCGCGCACCCCGACGGCGCCCACCCCCTGCTGGAGAAGCTGGGCGCGCTGCCCGCCTCCCCGCGAGCCGTCCTCACGACCCCGCAGGTCAGGGCCGCCGTCGCCGCCTCCCTGGACGACGAGGGCGGGCTCGACTGGGAAGCGGACACCCTCGACGCCGAGGAACTCGCCGACACCGTCCTGGCGTTGGTGCGGGACGCGGGTCTCGAACCCGGCGACGAGCCGTGGCTGGGCGCGCTGGCCCTCCCCGACGAGGACGGCGAGCCCGCCCCCGCCGGTGAACTGGTCTTCCCCGGCAGCCCCTTCCACCAGGTCATGCGGGACGGCGAACTCGCCACCGTCGACGCCGAACTGGCCGAGCGCTGGGGCGAACAGCCGCTCGCCGCCTGCGGCGTCCTGGCGACCTTCGCCCTCGTCCGCGCCACCGACGTCGTCCTCGACCCGGACGAACTGGAGCCGCGCGACGGGGACTTCGCCGAACCCGACGACGCCGGTCTGCTGGACGCGGTGGACGTGTGGAGCGAGGACGTCCTCGACCGCTTCCCGGACTCACCGGTGCCGCCGGTCGCCACCGAGCTGGTCGCCGTACGGGACCTGGAACTCGTCGACGAGGAACGCTGGCCCCAGGCCCTCGCCCTGCTCGCCCGGCCCCCGCTGCGCGACGCGCTCACCCAGCAGGTGCGCATCCTGCTGCCGGACGGCACGCACGAGGTCGTACGGCCCTACACGGCATGGTGGTTGCGCGGGCACCCGGTGCTCGCCGGCCGCCGCCCGGCGGGCCTGCTGGCGGCCGGCGGGGACCCGCTGCTCCGCGGACTGTACGACGAGGCCGACGCGACCGGGTTCGACGACGAGCAGGTCCTGCGGGCGCTGGGCGTACGGACGTCGGTGGCCGCGCTGCTCGACGAGCCGGGCGGCGCGGCGGAGCTGCTCGACCGGCTCGCCGACCCCGAGCGGGAGGTCAGCGGGGCACAACTGCACGCCCTCTACGGGGCACTGGCCGACCTCGACCCGGAACAGGTGACGCTGCCGGACGAGGTGCGGGCCGTGGTGGACGGGCGGGTGACGGTCGTGGACGCCGCGGACGCCGTGGTCGTCGACTCGCCGGACCTGCTGCCCTTCACCGAGGGCGTACCGCTGCTGCCGGTACGGCCGGCGCGCGCCGCCGAGCTGGCCGAACTGTTCCAGGTGCGGCGGCTGAGCGAGTCGGTGACCGGGTCGGTGGACTCCGAGGGCACCGAGCACGACGTACCGGACCCGGTGCGGGTGCTGCTGGGCCCGCGGACCCCGGCGTCGTACGTCGAGCACGAGGAACTCGTCGTGGACGGCGTGGAGATCGACTGGCGGCTCACCGGCGACGGGGTGCTGCACGCGGCCACCCTGGAGGGTGTCGCGGCCGGACTGGCGTGGGCGGCGGGACAGTGGCCGCGGCGGTTCGAGGTGGCGGCGCTGCTGGAGGACCCGTCGCGGACGGAGGAACTGGCCCGGGACCGGTGGTTCGACTGAGGTGAGCGAGGGGCGCGGCTGATCGTGAAATTTCCCGCACAAATTTCTCACCGGTCATACAACCATTCCCCCGTGTCACGTATCTGATCACGTGAGTCAACAGACTCCCTGATCATTACGGGCCCCGGCGTGAAGACGCGACCGTGGGGGGACGACCACCGCCGGGGCCCCTCTCTTCACGTGGGGAAGACATGCGTATTCGCGCCACCGTGGCCGCCGTCTCCGGCGCCCTGGCCCTCTCCGCCCTCGCTGTCCCGGCCGCGCAGGCCGACAGCGCCTCGTACCGTGACGCCGCGGCCAAGGCGGTCTCCGCCGCGTCGGGCAAGTCGGCCTTCGCCGCGTCCGACGCCGCCCAGCTGGACGTCTCCTTCTCGAACCTGAAGATCGCCAAGGCGGTCAAGGTCGGCATCAGCCAGGACGTCCACGTCAAGGTCACCTACACGCTGACCCACGGCGCCGACGTGGACATCGCCTCCGCGGACTTCGCCAACGGCCCGCTCATCTACAAGGGCACCCTCGACGCGCCGGCCAACGTCCTGCTCGGCTACGAGGCGGCCACCTGCACGCCCACCTCGGCGACCACCGCCGACTGCGCCGGCCTGATCGACATCTACCCCGGCGACGGCGACCTGATCAACTCCGACGCCGGTACGTGGAAGGCCGGTGCGCTGGCCCTCAACTACAGCACCGAGGACAGCGCGCTCCAGGGCGACCTGGGCACCACCCTCGTCCAGCGCAACTCC